>NZ_CP037864.1 GCF_004353845.1 Citrobacter arsenatis | reverse complement strand
CTGCTGCTGCAGGTTGCTGACGGTACGCTTTCGCTGACCGGTACCGATCTCGAAATGGAGATGGTAGCGCGCGTGGCGCTGATCCAGCCTCATGAACCTGGTGCGACCACCGTTCCGGCACGTAAGTTCTTCGATATTTGCCGTGGATTGCCGGAAGGCGCGGAAATAGCCGTTCAACTGGAAGGCGACCGTATGCTGGTACGTTCTGGTCGCAGCCGCTTCTCGCTGTCTACGCTGCCTGCCGCCGACTTCCCGAATCTGGACGACTGGCAGAGCGAAGTCGAATTCACCCTGCCGCAGGCGACGATGAAGCGCCTGATTGAAGCCACGCAGTTTTCGATGGCGCATCAGGACGTACGTTACTACTTAAACGGCATGCTGTTTGAAACCGAAGGCGAAGAGCTGCGTACCGTGGCGACCGACGGTCACCGTTTGGCGGTCTGTTCAATGCCTGTCGGTCAGCCGTTGCCAAGCCATTCGGTGATCGTACCGCGTAAAGGCGTGATTGAACTGATGCGTATGCTCGACGGCGGCGATAACCCGCTGCGCGTGCAGATTGGCAGCAACAACATTCGTGCGCACGTGGGTGACTTCATCTTTACTTCCAAGCTGGTTGATGGCCGTTTCCCGGATTATCGCCGCGTATTGCCGAAGAACCCGGACAAACATCTGGAAGCCGGTTGCGATATCCTCAAACAGGCGTTCGCGCGTGCGGCGATCCTCTCTAACGAGAAATTCCGCGGTGTGCGTCTGTATGTCAGCGAAAACCAGCTCAAAATCACCGCTAACAACCCGGAGCAGGAAGAAGCGGAAGAAATTCTGGATGTCTCCTATCCCGGTACAGAACTGGAAATCGGCTTTAACGTGAGCTACGTACTGGACGTTCTGAACGCGCTGAAGTGCGAGAACGTGCGTATTCTGCTGACTGATTCCGTATCGAGCGTACAGATTGAAGATGCCGCATCACAGTCGGCTGCCTATGTTGTTATGCCTATGCGCTTGTAAAAAATATCGGGCTATCTCACTTGTTATTCTGGTTCCGGGCAGTGCTCACAATCCTCACGTACTTCAGTACGTTCCGGTTGCTGTGCGCTGGCCGTAATCAGACTAACTGCGACGATAACGCCCTGGTTATGAGTTGATATGTCGCTATCCCGACTGCTAATCAAAGATTTTCGCAATATCGAAAATGCGGATCTCGCTTTATCCCCCGGCTTTAACTTCCTGGTTGGCGCGAACGGCAGCGGCAAAACCAGCGTGCTGGAAGCCATCTATACGCTCGGCCATGGCCGGGCGTTTCGCAGTTTGCAGATTGGCCGCGTAATTCGCCACGAGCAGGAGTCGTTTGTTTTACATGGGCGTTTGCAAGGGGAAGAGCGTGAGACGTCGATTGGCCTGACGAAAGACAAACTGGGCGACAGCAAAGTGCGCATTGACGGTACTGACGGGCACAAGGTCGCAGAACTGGCGCACCTGATGCCGATGCAGCTGATCACGCCTGAGGGGTTTACTTTACTCAATGGCGGCCCCAAATACAGAAGAGCATTCCTTGACTGGGGATGCTTTCACAATGAAGCCGGATTTTTCACCGCCTGGAGCAACCTGAAACGACTGCTCAAGCAGCGCAATGCGGCACTGCGCCAGGTGAGTCGTTATGAGCAACTGCGCCCGTGGGATAAAGAACTGATCCCACTGGCAGAACAAATCAGCACCTGGCGCGCGGAGTATAGCGCCGGTATCGCGCAGGATATGGCGGATACCTGCCAGCAGTTTCTTCCTGAGTTTTCACTCTCCTTCTCATTTCAGCGCGGCTGGGAGAAAGAGACTGATTATGCCGAAGTGCTGGAACGCAGTTTTGAACGCGATCGCATGTTGACCTACACCGCGCACGGCCCGCATAAGGCGGATTTCCGCATTCGCGCCGACGGTGCGCCGGTGGAAGATACGTTGTCGCGTGGGCAGCTAAAGCTGCTGATGTGCGCCTTACGTCTGGCGCAAGGGGAGTTCCTGACCCGTGAAAGCGGGCGGCGCTGCCTGTACCTGATAGATGATTTTGCCTCTGAACTGGATGACGCGCGTCGCGGGCTGCTGGCCAGCCGCTTAAAAGCCACGCAATCTCAGGTCTTTGTCAGCGCAATCAGCGCTGAACACGTTATAGACATGTCCGATGAAAATTCGAAGATGTTTACCGTGGAAAAGGGTAAAATAACGGATTAACCCAAGATAAAATGAGCGAGAAACGTTGATGTCGAATTCTTATGACTCCTCCAGTATCAAAGTCCTGAAAGGACTGGATGCGGTGCGTAAGCGCCCGGGTATGTATATCGGCGACACGGATGACGGCACCGGTCTGCACCACATGGTATTCGAGGTGGTAGATAACGCTATCGACGAAGCGCTCGCGGGTCACTGTAAAGATATCGTGGTAACGATTCACGCTGACAACTCCGTGTCCGTTACCGATGATGGCCGCGGTATCCCAACCGGTATTCACCCGGAAGAGGGCGTTTCGGCGGCAGAAGTTATCATGACCGTTCTGCACGCAGGCGGTAAATTCGATGATAACTCCTATAAAGTTTCCGGTGGTCTGCACGGCGTGGGTGTTTCCGTCGTTAACGCCCTGTCGCAGAAACTGGAGCTGGTGATTCGTCGTGAAGGCAAAGTGCATCAGCAAACTTACGTGCACGGTGTGCCGCAGGCGCCGCTGGCGGTAACCGGCGAAACAGAAGTGACGGGGACTCAGGTCCGTTTCTGGCCAAGCCACGAAACTTTTACCAACGTCGTTGAGTTTGAATACGACATTCTGGCTAAGCGTCTGCGCGAGCTGTCGTTCCTGAACTCCGGCGTCTCTATTCGTCTGCGCGATAAGCGCGACGGCAAAGAAGACCATTTCCACTATGAAGGCGGCATTAAGGCGTTTGTTGAATACCTCAACAAAAACAAAACGCCGATCCACCCGAATATCTTCTACTTCTCCACCGAAAAAGACGGTATCGGCGTTGAAGTTGCGCTGCAGTGGAACGATGGTTTCCAGGAAAACATCTACTGCTTCACCAACAACATTCCGCAGCGTGACGGCGGTACTCACCTTGCAGGCTTCCGTGCGGCGATGACCCGTACCCTGAACGCCTACATGGACAAAGAAGGCTACAGCAAAAAAGCCAAAGTCAGCGCCACCGGTGACGATGCCCGTGAAGGCCTGATTGCCGTTGTTTCCGTGAAAGTACCGGATCCGAAGTTCTCCTCACAGACCAAAGACAAGCTGGTCTCCTCTGAGGTGAAATCAGCGGTTGAACAGCAGATGAACGAACTGCTGAGCGAATACCTGCTGGAAAACCCGTCTGACGCGAAAATCGTCGTCGGTAAAATTATCGATGCTGCGCGTGCCCGTGAAGCTGCACGTCGTGCGCGTGAAATGACCCGTCGTAAAGGCGCGCTGGATTTAGCGGGTCTGCCGGGCAAGCTGGCGGACTGTCAGGAACGCGACCCGGCGCTGTCCGAACTGTACCTTGTGGAAGGGGACTCCGCGGGCGGATCTGCAAAGCAGGGCCGTAACCGTAAAAACCAGGCGATTCTGCCGCTGAAGGGTAAAATCCTCAACGTTGAGAAAGCGCGCTTCGACAAGATGCTCTCCTCTCAGGAAGTCGCGACGCTGATCACCGCGCTCGGCTGTGGCATCGGTCGTGACGAGTACAACCCGGACAAACTGCGTTATCACAGCATCATCATCATGACCGATGCGGACGTCGACGGCTCGCACATCCGTACGCTGCTGTTGACTTTCTTCTATCGTCAGATGCCGGAAATCGTTGAACGCGGCCACGTTTACATTGCACAGCCACCGCTGTACAAAGTGAAAAAAGGCAAGCAGGAACAGTACATTAAAGATGACGAAGCGATGGATCAGTACCAAATTTCTATCGCTCTGGATGGCGCAACGCTGCACACCAATGCCAGCGCACCTGCTCTTTCGGGTGAGTCGTTAGAGAAACTGGTTTCTGAATACAACGCGACGCAGAAAATGATAGGCCGTATGGAACGTCGTTTCCCGAAAGCGTTGCTGAAAGAGCTGGTTTATCAACCGACTCTGCCAGAAGCTGATTTGGCAAACGAGCAGGCCGTTACCCGCTGGGTTAATGCGCTGATTACCGAGCTGAACGAAAAAGAGCAGCACGGTAGCCTGTGGAAGTTTGATATCCACCACAACGCTGAGCAGAATCTGTTTGAGCCGATTGTGCGCGTCCGTACTCACGGTGTAGATACCGACTACGTTCTGGACCACGAGTTTGTGACCGGTGGCGAATACCGTCGTATTTGTACGCTCGGCGAGAAGCTGCGCGGGCTGATCGAAGACGATGCGTTTATCGAGCGTGGCGAGCGTCGCCAGCCGGTTGCCAGCTTCGAGCAGGCGCTGGAATGGCTGCAGAAAGAGTCACGTCGCGGCCTCGCTATTCAGCGTTATAAAGGTCTGGGCGAGATGAACCCGGAACAGCTGTGGGAAACCACCATGGATCCGGAAAGTCGTCGCATGCTGCGCGTTACCGTGAAGGATGCGATCGCCGCCGACCAGTTGTTCACCACGCTGATGGGCGATGCCGTTGAACCGCGTCGTGCGTTTATCGAAGAAAACGCCCTGAAAGCGGCGAACATCGATATTTAAGTCAATCTGTAGGCCGGATAAGGCGGTTTACGCCGCCATCCGGCAAGACGTTGTATTGTGCCTGATGGCGCGTTGCTTATCAGGCCTACAAACGACAACCAATCGACAAAAGGGGAATCTCGATTCCCCTTTCTATCCCCCTTTTCGTAGCTGTTTTTTGAGCGGAATCGCGTTAGCATGAGGACGGACTCATTTAATCCGGGGAACTCATGGCTATCAAACTTATTGCTATCGACATGGATGGCACACTTCTGCTGCCCGATCACACCATTTCACCTGCGGTCAAAACGGCGATTGCCGCGGCGCGTGCGCGTGGCGTAAATGTGGTGCTGACCACGGGGCGCCCGTATGCTGGCGTTCACAGCTATCTGAAAGAACTGCATATGGAACAACCCGGCGACTACTGTATTACCTACAACGGTGCACTGGTGCAGAAAGCGGGGGATGGCAGTACCGTGGCGCAAACTGCGCTGAGCTATGATGACTATCGTTACCTGGAGCAACTCTCCCGGGAAGTTGGCTCGCATTTCCACGCGCTCGATCGCAACACGCTGTATACCGCGAACCGCGATATCAGCTACTACACGGTGCATGAATCGTTTGTCGCGACGATTCCGCTGGTGTTCTGTGAAGCCGAGAAAATGGATCCCGCAACCCAGTTCCTGAAAGTGATGATGATTGACGAGCCGGAGATCCTTGATAAAGCCATTTCGCGCATACCTGCAGAAGTAAAAGAGAAGTACACCGTGCTAAAAAGTGCGCCGTACTTCCTCGAAATCCTTGATAAACGCGTCAATAAAGGGACTGGCGTGAAATCGCTGGCCGATGCGTTGGGCATTAAAGCCGAAGAGGTGATGGCGATTGGCGATCAGGAAAACGACATCGCGATGATCGAATACGCAGGCGTGGGTGTTGCCATGGACAACGCAATTCCATCAGTCAAAGAAATCGCCAACTTTGTGACGAAATCTAACCTTGAAGATGGCGTCGCGTATGCCATTGAGAAGTTTGCGCTGAATTAAGTCCACTCCGTCAGGTTACAACCCGCGCCTAGCGCGGGTTTTTTTATGCCTCTTTTTACCGCCCCAATAACATTCTTTTTACCAATTGTCGTTTTTGTGATCTAAATTGTAGTACAACATTACTTGGTTGTACTACATTGTACCCATGGTAACGATGTGTAATATCACAGCCGTACTACAAAATTGAGGCGAATTTCAGCGGTGACGGTAAAGTAGAGCAATACATACAGGGCATAAGGACTCTTCATGACTCTCAATAAAACCGATCGCATTGTTATCACGCTGGGCAAGCAGATTGTCTGTGGCAAATACGTACCGGGTTCGGCGCTGCCGGCGGAAGCGGATTTATGCGAGGAATTTGAAACCTCGCGCAACATCATTCGTGAAGTGTTCCGTTCGCTGATGGCGAAGAGACTCATTGAAATGAAGCGCTACCGCGGAGCGTTTGTTACCCCGAGAAACCAGTGGAATTACCTTGATACAGACGTACTGCAATGGGTACTGGAAAACGACTACGACCCGCGTCTGATTAGCGCGATGAGTGAGGTTCGTAATCTGGTGGAACCGGCGATTGCGCGCTGGGCAGCGGAGCGGGCGAACTCGAGCGATCTGGCTGAAATCGAGTCGGCGCTTAATGACATGATCGCCAACAACCAGGACAGGGATGCTTTTAATGAAGCAGACATCCGCTATCACGAGGCAGTTTTACAGTCGGTACATAACCCTGTTTTACAACAACTTAGCATAGCGATTAGTTCGCTACAGCGCGCGGTTTTTGAACGAACCTGGATGGGGGATGAGGCCAACATGCCGAAGACGCTCCAGGAACATAAGGCGCTATTCGATGCGATACGGCACCAGGATAGCAATGCGGCAGAGCAGGCGGCTTTAACGATGATCGCCAGCTCAACACGAAGGCTCAAGGACATCACATGACAGCTCGCTACATCGCAATTGACTGGGGATCAACCAATTTGCGCGCCTGGCTTTACCAGGGCGACAAATGTCTGGAGAGCAGGCAATCAGAAGCAGGCGTTACGCGCCTGAACGGTAAATCCCCTGCAGCGGTGTTAGCTGAAGTTACTCAAAACTGGCGTGACGGCGCCACCCCCGTGGTGATGGCGGGAATGGTCGGTAGCAATGTGGGCTGGAAAGTTGCCCCTTATCTTCCCGTTCCCGCCCATTTTTCTGCTATTGGCGAGCAGTTAACCTCAGTTGGCGACAATATCTGGATTATTCCCGGACTTTGCGTCTCTCGTGAAGATAACCATAATGTAATACGCGGTGAAGAGACCCAATTATTGGGCGCCCGTACACTTTCACCTTCTCCCGTCTATGTCATGCCGGGTACTCACTGCAAATGGGTGCTGGCGGATGCACAGCAAATTCATGATTTCCGTACCGTGATGACCGGCGAATTACATCATTTACTGCTGCGCCATTCGCTGTTGGGAGCAGGTTTGCCGGAGCAGGAAGCATCTGCCGGGGCATTCTCCGCTGGACTGATGCGCGGTCTCGCCACACCAGCCGTTCTGCCGCCGCTCTTTGAAGTTCGTGCCTCACATGTCCTGGGAACTCTTCCGCGCGAACAGGTTAGCGAATTTCTCTCAGGCCTGCTGATTGGCGCTGAAGTCGCCAGTATGAGCGAACAATTCACTGCCGGGCAGGCTATTACTCTCGTCGCAGGTTCAGCCCTGACTTCACGTTATCAGCAGGCATTTCATGCCATTGGACGTGAGGTATCAGTAGTATCCGGCGACACGGCATTTCAGGCAGGCATAAGGAGTATTGCTCATGCAGTGGCAAACTAATCTTCCGTTAATTGCAATATTACGTGGTGTTACGCCCGATGAAGCGCTGGCGCACGTCGGTGCGGTCATTGACGCGGGTTTCGATGCGGTAGAGATCCCGCTTAATTCCCCACAGTGGGAAAAGAGTATTCCGGCAATTGTGGATGCATATGGTGACAAGGCTCTAATTGGCGCTGGAACCGTGCTCAAACCGGAGCAAGTGGACCAGCTTGCACAAATGGGCTGCAAGCTTATCGTCACGCCCAATATTCAGCCCGAGGTTATCCGTCGAGCGGTGGGCTATGGCATGACCGTTTGTCCAGGCTGTGCGACCGCCAGTGAAGCCTTTACCGCTCTGGATGCTGGCGCACAGGCGCTAAAAATATTCCCTTCTTCCGCTTTTGGCCCTGACTACATCAAAGCACTGAAAGCGGTACTTCCACCGGATGTTCCTGTGTTTGCCGTTGGCGGTGTGACGCCGGAAAACCTGACTCAATGGATCAACGCAGGTTGTGCAGGAGCTGGGCTGGGCAGCGATCTCTATCGCGCCGGGCAGTCTATTGAACGTACCGTGCAGCAGGCTGTGGCATTTGTAAAAGCATACCGAGAGGCAATGAAATGAAAATTACTAAAATCACCACGTACCGTTTACCCCCGCGCTGGATGTTTTTAAAGATTGAAACAGATGAGGGGATTGTTGGCTGGGGTGAACCGGTCATAGAAGGGCGAGCACGCACTGTGGAAGCAGCGGTTCACGAGCTTGGTGATTACCTTATTGGCCAGGATCCCGCGCGTATTAACGATCTCTGGCAGGTGATGTACCGGGCTGGTTTTTATCGTGGAGGCCCGATCATGATGAGTGCAATCGCTGGTATTGATCAGGCGCTGTGGGACATTAAAGGTAAAGTGCTGAACGCACCGATCTGGCAGCTGATGGGAGGGCTGGTTCGCGATAAAATCAAAGCCTACAGCTGGGTTGGCGGCGATCGTCCGGCTGAAGTGATCGACGGCATCAAGAAGCTGCGCGGCATTGGCTTTGATACCTTTAAACTGAACGGCTGTGAAGAAATGGGTGTCATTGATAATTCTCGCGCAGTGGATGCTGCGGTAAATACCGTGGCGCAAATTCGCGAAGCCTTTGGTAATGAAATTGAGTTTGGCCTCGATTTCCATGGTCGTGTTAGTGCCCCGATGGCGAAAGTATTAATTAAAGAGCTGGAACAATACCGCCCTCTGTTTATTGAAGAACCGGTACTGGCTGAACAGGCGGAATATTATCCGAGGCTGGCGGCGCAAACGCATATTCCGATTGCTGCTGGTGAACGTATGTTCTCGCGTTTCGAATTTAAACGCGTGCTGGAAGCGGGTGGCCTGGCTATTTTACAGCCGGACTTGTCTCATGCGGGCGGTATTACTGAATGCTATAAAATAGCTGGGATGGCGGAAGCCTACGACGTGGCATTGGCTCCGCACTGCCCGTTGGGGCCAATTGCGTTAGCCGCCTGTCTGCATATCGACTTCGTCTCGCGCAACGCGGTATTCCAGGAGCAAAGCATGGGTATTCACTACAATAAGGGCGCTGAGTTACTCGACTTTGTAAAAAATAAAGAAGACTTCAATATGGAAGGCGGCTTCTTTAAACCGCTAATGAAGCCGGGTCTAGGGGTAGAAATTGATGAAGCCCGGGTGATCGAACTCAGCAAAAATGCACCGGACTGGCGTAATCCGTTGTGGCGGCATGAGGATGGTTCTGTCGCTGAATGGTAAATGCGCATTATATTTCGCACTGGTGGTGCGTTGGCTGCATTTTCTTACCCCGGTCACATACTTTTGTATGCTCCCGGTGATGTGAAAACTTGCCGCCATCTCCCAGCACGAATTATTTAGCGCAGTGCAGTTGAGTTATTAATAAAAATTTTAAACACACCCTCTGTAAATTACAGGGCATGGTGAGCGACTTCGCTATGCCCAAAATCTGGAGACAGATTGCGATGGATATTTCAGTTACTACTGCAAAACCCGGGCGTCGTCGGTATCTGACGCTAATTATGATCTTTATTACTGTGGTTATTTGTTATGTTGACCGCGCGAATCTCGCTGTGGCGTCGGCACATATTCAAGCAGAATTCGGTATTACCAAAGCGGAAATGGGATATGTTTTTTCTGCGTTTGCCTGGCTTTATACATTATGCCAAATCCCCGGTGGCTGGTTTCTCGATCGCGTGGGTTCTCGCCTGACCTATTTTATCGCCATCTTTGGCTGGTCGGTGGCGACTTTGTTTCAGGGGTTTGCGACCGGACTAATGTCGTTAATTGGCCTGCGTGCGATAACTGGCATTTTTGAAGCCCCGGCGTTCCCTACCAATAATCGCATGGTAACCAGCTGGTTCCCAGAACATGAACGTGCATCTGCTGTGGGTTTTTATACATCAGGGCAGTTTGTTGGGCTGGCATTTCTTACGCCGCTGCTGATTTGGATCCAGGAGATGCTGAGCTGGCACTGGGTATTCATTGTTACCGGTGGGATCGGCATTATCTGGTCACTTATCTGGTTCAAGGTTTACCAGCCGCCGCGTCTGACGAAAAGTATCACTAAGGCCGAACTGGATTACATTCGTGACGGTGGTGGCTTGGTCGATGGTGATGCGCCAGTCAAGAAAGAGGCGCGCCAGCCGCTGACCAAAGGTGACTGGAAGTTGGTGTTCCACCGTAAGCTGGTGGGCGTCTATCTGGGCCAGTTTGCGGTGACCTCCACGCTATGGTTCTTCCTGACCTGGTTCCCCAACTATTTAACCCAAGAGAAAGGCATCACTGCGCTGAAAGCAGGATTTATGACTACCGTCCCGTTCCTAGCGGCTTTCTTTGGCGTTCTGCTTTCTGGTTGGCTGGCAGACAAGTTGGTGAAAAAAGGCTTCTCGCTGGGTGTGGCGCGTAAAACGCCGATTATCTGCGGATTACTGATCTCCACCTGCATTATGGGGGCGAACTACACCAACGATCCTGTATGGATTATGACCCTGATGGCCATAGCGTTCTTCGGCAATGGTTTTGCTTCTATCACCTGGTCGCTGGTCTCTTCACTGGCGCCCATGCGCCTGATTGGCCTCACTGGCGGCGTGTTTAACTTCGTCGGGGGATTGGGCGGAATCACCGTACCACTGGTGGTCGGTTACCTTGCGCAGGGTTATGGGTTTGCGCCCGCGCTGGTCTACATCTCTGCTGTTGCGCTGCTTGGCGCGTTGTCTTACATCCTGCTGGTGGGGGATGTGAAGCGCGTCGGTTAATGCTCTTTAACCAGCCCGTCAGACATTATGGCGGGCTGCTCTTCCAGACCCAAGGGAATATGTGCCACGCCGCTGCGCATTATCCATTTACGGGAAAACGCCGACGTCAGGGCACGGCTTTTCAGGATTTTGCTAAACAGTTTAAGGCGTAGCTTGCGGGTGGCTTTGCGGTAGGCGTAATTCATATCTGGCGCATCCCGCAGCAATACAGATTTGAGGATCTCCGCGCTGTCCAGTGCATAGCTAATCCCTTCCAGCGAACTGGCGCTGATAAACCCGGCCGCTTCACCAATCAAGAATGCGTTGTCTTCGCCGCAGACGAAGTCTTTCCAGCGTGAGGGGAACAGCACCGTACATTTTTCGCTTTTCACCGGCTTGCCGAACTGGAAATGGAATGCTTCCATCTTCGCTTTCAGCGCGTCAAATCGCGCCTGGCCGTCCTTCATGGGGTAAGCGCCGCCAAAGATAAAATAGCCGTCTTTGCTGATACTCCAGGAATAACAGTCGGTTGCGTCATTATCAAAAATACAGGAATAGAACGGGACAGGATGTTTTTCCGCAAACCATTGTTGAATCGCGACATATTTACGGATTTGGTGCTGGGGATAGAGATGACGGCGTACCAGTGAATTCGCGCCGTCGGCTCCCACCAGATAACGTGCGGTGATCTGCTGCTCCCAACCGTCGGCGCGGAAGATAACATGCCATTTATCGCCTTCGCGCCAGATCTTCCGACACAGGCTGTCGTGGTACACCTGTACGTCGTCAGGAATGAGCGATTTAAGCCATAAATCAAACGCATGGCGGTTGATATTAATGTAGCTGCGTTGGTAGTTACGCGTCAAAGAAGCAGCAACATCAACCGTTTTAACGCTAAATATCTGCGGGTTGGCGATGACATCAACAGGTAAGGTTATCCCATCGCGGATAAACGAACGCTGGGCGTCCGGGGCCAGCAGACCGCCGCAGGGTTTAGTGAAACCTTCGTTGCCGCACTGGCGTTTTTTATCCAATGCGATCACTCGCATTTTTCCGCTCAACTGCCGTGCCAGCGCTGCGCCTGCCGGGCCTAATCCGATAATCGCTACATCAAAGTGTTCCATCTTTCTGTCCGCAAAAAATGAAGATGGCGATACGCTAAAGCCTGAAAGTGAAGTGCTTGTGAAGTATGATTGCTGAAATCGTCTTGTATCAGGGCATCCCATGAAGCAAATCACCTTTACGCCGCGTAATCATCAGCTTACCAATATCAATACCTGGACACCGGACAGCCAGTGGCTGGTCTTTGATGTGCGCCCTTCCGGCGCCTCCTTTACCGGCGAAACAATTGAGCGCGTCAATATTCATACTGGCGAGCTGGAGGTGATTTACCGGGCTACTCAGGGATCGCACGTTGGCGTGGTGACCGTTCATCCAAAGTCGGAAAAATATGTATTTATTCATGGGCCTGAAAATCCTGATGAAACATGGCATTACGACTTCCATCATCGGCGCGGGGTGATTGTTACGCAGACCAGGGTGGAGAATCTGGATGCGATGGATATTACTGCGCCATATACGCCGGGCGCGCTGCGCGGCGGCAGTCATGTACATGTTTTTAGTCCGAACGGCGAGTTTGTTAGCTTCACCTATAACGACCATGTGCTGCATGAGCGCTCTCCGGCGCTCGATTTACGCAACGTCGGTGTGGCAGTGCCGTATGGACCGGTGAAGGTATTCGCGCAGCATCCCCGTGAATACAGCGGGAGCCACTGGTGCGTGCTGGTGAGCCAGACGACACCAACGCCAAAGCCGGGGAGCGATGAGATTAACCGCGCCTATGAAGAGGGCTGGGTAGGGGAAAGCAGACTGGCGTTTATCGGCGATACGCTGTCAGCCACTGGTGAGAAAGTGCCGGAGCTGTTTATTGTTGAGTTGCCACAGGATGAAAGCGGCTGGAAACGAGCGGGTGACGCGCCGCTGGAGGGCACAGAGGCGACAATGCCTGCGCCGCCATCCGGCATAACTCAACGCCGCCTGACGTTTACTCATGAGCGTGCCTTTCCGGGGCTGGTTAACCAGCCGCGCCACTGGGTGCGTAGTAATCCACAATCCTCTGAGATTGCGTTTTTAATGCGCGATGACCGTGGCGTTGTGCAACTGTGGCTGATTTCCCCACAAGGAGGGGAGCCGCGTCAGCTTACCCGCTGTACCACGGATATTCAGTCAGCATTCAACTGGCATCCGTCGGGGAAATGGTTGGGATTCGTACTGGAGAACAAAATCGCCTGTTGTGATGCTCAGACGGGAGAGATTGATTTTTTAACGGACCATCACGGCAACCCGCCATCGGCCGACGCGATCATTTTCTCTCCTGATGGTGGACAGGTTGCGTGGATGGAAGACGTCGAAGGTTTCCGTCAGTTATGGGTGACAGAAACCGGACGCTAGCTTAAGGCGCGGTCATTTCAGCCGGGGGAATAACGGCGTTTGTGGCCTGTGTACCCTTCTCGCTCTTTTCTACGCGGGATCTCACCGAGTTATCTTTGCGAAAGAGATCCCACGGAAGCAATACCGTATCCAGTACGGCA
The DNA here is from genome assembly GCF_004353845.1 of Citrobacter arsenatis. Taxonomy (GTDB): domain Bacteria; phylum Pseudomonadota; class Gammaproteobacteria; order Enterobacterales; family Enterobacteriaceae; genus Citrobacter; species Citrobacter arsenatis. Next base: position 5,197,683 of record NZ_CP037864.1, on the reverse strand, counting down.
GTAAACGGCATATCCAGAATCGCCAGCGACTTGGTTCCCCAGTTTGTATCGCTTTCGCTAATCATTGTGGCGCTGGCGCGCGTGCCAGGATACGTCCCTTCCTTGCCCCCTGTATGCGACATAATGCTGGAGCAGCCGCTCACTAATGCCATCCCGCTGCACATTGTCAGTGTTACCAACATTTTTTTTATCATCATTTATTCATCTGTTATTCATCGTGTTTGCATGGTGAGTTAAAGCGATCCGTTGCGAAAATAACATCACCATTTCGTCGCACTGTGGCGGCTATCGCGATTTAACGATAACAACTGCTCTCCCCAGTGTATGCAATAGACAACAAACTGCAAAAAAAGTCAGATGAATACGCTTGAAAAGTTTGTATTAAGACCCATTTTTAGAGTGTAGACGAATGAAGGACATGCCTGATGGGTGTCCTGGCTACCTGACCTGTCCATGATGGAAGGTCGATTATTCTCGCTGATTTCAGGAGCTATTGATTATGCGTAACTTTGATTTATCCCCGCTGTACCGTTCTGCTATTGGTTTTGATCGCCTGTTTAACCTGCTGGAAAACAATCAGGGCCAGAGCAATGGTGGCTACCCTCCGTATAACGTTGAGCTGGTAGACGAAAACCATTACCGCATTGCGATTGCCGTTGCCGGTTTTGCTGAAAGCGAGCTGGAAATTACTGCCCAGGACAATCTGCTGGTGGTGAAAGGCGCTCATGCGGACGATCAAAAAGAACGTACTTACCTGTATCAGGGGATTGCCGAGCGCAACTTCGAACGTAAGTTCCAGTTAGCGGAGAACATTCATGTTCGCGGCGCAAACCTGGTGAATGGTCTGCTGTATATCGATCTTGAGCGCGTGATTCCTGAAGCGAACAAGCCGCGCCGTATCGAAATCAACTAATTCTGTGGGCCGCTTCAGGCGGCCCTGCTAAGTCATCGGCTTGCCGTCAGGGAGCCGAAAGGTACCTACTCGCTTCTTAGAAGGAGATTATTATGCGTAACTACGATTTATCCCCACTGCTGCGTCAATGGATCGGTTTTGACAAACTGGCCAATGCCTTGCAAAACACCGGTGAAAGCCAGAGCTTCCCGCCATATAACATCGAAAAGAGCGATGATAACCACTACCGCATTACCCTTGCGTTAGCCGGTTTCCGCCAGGAAGATTTGGATATTCAACTGGAAGGCACGCGCCTGACCGTGAAAGGTACGCCGCAGCAGCCGGAAAAAGAGACTAAATGGTTGCACCAGGGGCTGGTCACTCAGTCGTTCAGCCTGAGCTTCACGCTGGCTGAAAATATGGAGGTCTCCGGCGCAAGTTTCACTAACGGCTTGCTGCATATTGATTTGACCCGGAATGAACCTGAAACCATTGCTCCACAACGTATCGCCATCAGCGAACGTCCCGCATTAGAGAGTTAAATAGCTCCATGCCTTTGCCCCGCCAGAAATGACGGGGCTTTTTTGTGCTTTACCACCCATACATTGCGACTGTACTCTGCGAGAATCCATTTACTTAATGATGTTATTCACAGGGAACAGGATAATGAGTGATATAGCATTGACGGTCAGCGTTCTGGCTTTAGTAGCAGTTGTCGGATTATGGATCGGCAACATAAAAATACGTGGCGTTGGTTTTGGCATCGGAGGCGTGCTGTTCGGCGGTATTATTGTCGGGCATTTTGTCGATCAGGCAGGGATGACCCTGAGCGGCGACATGCTGCATTTTATTCAGGAATTTGGCCTGATTCTTTTCGTCTACACCATCGGTATTCAGGTGGGGCCAGGCTTTTTTGCGTCACTGCGCGTTTCGGGCCTGCGGCTGAATCTGTTTGCCGTACTGATTGTCATCATGGGTGGCCTGGTCACCGCGATCCTGCACAAGATTTTTGCCATTCCCCTTCCCGTCGTGCTGGGAATATTTTCCGGTGCGGTAACCAATACCCCGGCGTTAGGGGCGGGGCAGCAAATTCTGCGCGATCTGGGGACGCCAGCAGATATTGTAGACCAGATGGGGATGAGCTATGCCATGGCTTATCCTTTTGGTATCTGCGGGATTTTGCTCACTATGTGGCTGATGCGCCTCATTTTTCGCGTTAATGTCGATGCCGAAGCCCAGCAGCATGAATCCACCCTGACCAACGGGCATGCGCTGATTCAGACGATGAACATTCGTGTGGAAAACCCTAACCTCAACAATATGGCGATTCAGGATGTCCCGATTCTGAATAGCGATAAAATCATCTGCTCGCGTCTGAAACGTGAAGAAACATTGATGGTGCCGTCGCCCGGGACGATTATCCAGATGGGCGACCTGCTACACCTGGTCGGTCAGCCTGGCGATCTGCACAATGCGCAGGTGGTGATTGGGCAGGAGGTGGATACATCGTTGTCGACGCGAGGCACCGATTTACGCGTTGAGCGCGTGGTGGTGACTAACGAACAGGTGCTGGGTAAACGTATCCGCGACCTGCATTTTAAAGAACGCTACGACGTGGTTATTTCCCGTCTGAACCGTGCGGGTGTTGAGCTGGTAGCCAGCAGCGACGCCAGCCTGCAGTTTGGGGACATCCTCAATCTGGTGGGGCGTCCTTCGTCCATTGATGCCGTTGCCAATGTTGTGGGTAACGCACAGCAAAAACTGCAGCAGGTGCAGATGCTGCCGGTATTTATCGGTATCGGGCTAGGTGTGTTGCTGGGTTCTATCCCGTTGTTCATCCCAGGCTTCCCGGTGGCGTTGAAACTGGGGTTGGCCGGTGGTCCGCTGATCATGGCCCTGATTTTGGGGCGTATTGGCAGCATTGGTAAGCTGTACTGGTTTATGCCTCCCAGCGCTAACCTTGCGCTGCGAGAGTTGGGGATCGTGCTGTTTCTCGCGGTGGTTGGTCTGAAGTCAGGCGGTGATTTTGTTCACACCCTAACGCAGGGTGATGGCCTGAGCTGGGTGGGTTATGGCATTTTCATTACCGCGATTCCGCTGATTACCGTGGGCTTGCTGGCTCGTATCTTCGTCAAAATGAACTATCTGACCCTGTGCGGCATGTTGGCTGGGTCAATGACCGATCCCCCTGCGCTGGCATTTGCTAACAACCTGCATGCCACCAGCGGGGCGGCTGCGCTCTCTTACGCCACAGTTTACCCGCTGGTCATGTTCCTGAGGATTATCACGCCGCAGCTGCTGGCGGTTATCTTCTGGGGGCTGGGTTAAAAAAGCGATTGTCCGGCCTGCATCTCCTGTAGGCCGGATGAGACGCCATTTCACCTCTCATGTTTCAGCACTGCCGAAGGTGCATAGCCAAACTTGTGTTTAAAGGCTTTACTGAAATGAAACGAGTCAAAAAAGTTAAGCATATCCGCCACCTGTCCGACCGTATTTCCCTCCTGCTTTAATAGTGACAGCGCCAGCTCCAGCCGGGCATCGAGATAATATTCCTTCGGCGTTTTACCGGTGTAACGTAAAAACAGACGACGTAGCCAGGCTTCGCTACAGGGGATGGTAGCCGCCATATCTGCCACGCTCCACCGCCTTTGCAGGCTGGCATGCAGAGTGGCAATCAGTTTTTCAATCTGTATTCTCTGCGGGTCTTTTTTACCTTCGGCGTAAATAAGACAAATCCATTGATAAATTATTTTTGTGAGAAAGGCGACGGCCAGATTATTTTTCATCGAGTCTGGGGATGTTATTAATCGCGAGACTTCGATCAGCTCCTGATTATAAATATCACCATTATAAATAATACTTTGTTGCCGTAGCGGAATATCCATTATGCTGGTTGGTGTAAACTCCATCCAGTATTGTTCCCATACTAATCCTTCACAATGATAAGACAGTATGTCTGTTGGTTTTAAAAAAATTATACAGTTTCCGGTGAGGGTTATGTGTTCACCGCCTTTTAGCAGGATTTTCCCACATCCCTGGACGGTATAGACAGCAACCCATGAATTAGCTATCAGTGGCTTTTTCTTATCGCGTGGCCAAATAACCCGGTAATGTTCGTCGGCATAGGTGTGCCACAGCGAGATCAATGAAATTCCGCTTGAGATCACATTTTCGTTAATCAACAGGGGAATATTGTACGTAGTTTCGTTTTTTACATGCGAACTTTGCATCTTTCCATTCATTTTAATTTCCCGCCGGAGAATTATGCCAACAACCTGAACTTAACAGAAAAAACCCGTTCAGGGATATGACGTTTTTATTTTAGGAAATCTGACTGCCTGACCCGGTGCGTAATACCTCCAAATTTCCCTACCGCTACCGGGACATAATGATAAAAAGGGCTATGAGATGAATACGCTACAAATTCTAAGCTTTGTGGGTTTTACGCTGCTGGTGGCGGTAATCACCTGGTGGAAGGTACGGAAGACGGATACCGGATCGCAACAAGGATATTTTCTCGCCGGGCGTTCGTTGAAAGCGCCGGTGATTGCGGCGTCACTGATGTTAACCAACCTTTCAACCGAGCAGTTGGTTGGACTGTCTGGTCAGGCATACAAAAGCGGAATGTCGGTCATGGGCTGGGAAGTCACCTCTGCGGTGACGCTTATCTTTCTGGCGCTGATCTTTCTGCCTCGCTATCTACAACGCGGCATTGCGACGATCCCTGATTTTCTGGAAGAACGTTACGATAAAACCACGCGGATCATTATCGATTTTTGCTTTCTTATTGCCACTGGCGTCTGCTTCCTGCCGATTGTGCTTTATTCAGGGGCGCTGGCGCTGAACAGCCTTTTTCATATCGGTGAATCGCTGAACATATCTCAGGGCGCCGCAATCTGGTTACTGGTTATTTTGCTGGGCCTTGCCGGGATTATTTATGCGGTTATCGGCGGCTTACGCGCGATGGCGGTTGCTGACTCCATCAATGGCATTGGGTTGGTTATTGGGGGATTGATGGTCCCGGTGTTTGGCCTGATTGCGATGGGCAAAGGCAGCTTTTTACAAGGCATTGAGCAACTGACCACCGTGCATGCGGAGAAATTAAACTCAATTGGCGGGGCGAACGATCCGTTGCCAATCGGCGCCGCTTTTACCGGTCTGATTCTGGTGAATACTTTCTACTGGTGTACTAATCAGGGCATCGTGCAACGTACGCTGGCCTCCAAAAGCCTGTCAGAAGGGCAGAAAGGGGCATTGCTCACAGCGGTATTAAAAATGCTCGACCCGCTGGTATTGGTATTACCGGGGTTAATTGCTTTTCATCTCTACCAGGACCTTCCAAAGGCCGATATGGCGTATCCGACGCTGGTAAATAACGTACTGCCTGTTCCTTTGGTTGGTTTTTTCGGCGCTGTTTTATTCGGTGCGGTAATCAGTACGTTCAATGGTTTTTTAAACAGCGCCAGCACCTTATTTAGCATGGGCATCTACCGGCGGATTATTAATCAACATGCGCAACCGGAACAGCTGGTTCGGGTTGGGCGTAAGTTCGGCTTCTTTATTGCGGTGATTTCCGTGCTGGTCGCGCCATGGATCGCTAATGCGCCGGAGGGACTCTACAGCTGGATGAAACAGCTCAACGGTATTTATAACGTGCCGTTGGTGACCATCATCATTATGGGATTCTTTTTCCCGCGCATTCCCGCGCTGGCGGCGAAAGTCGCCATGGGGCTCGGTATTGTCAGCTACATCACCATTAACTATCTGGTGAAGTTCGACTTTCACTTCCTTTACGTTCTGGCCTGTACGTTCTGCATCAACGTGGTGGTCATGCTGGTTATCGGTGCAATCAAGCCGCGCGCCACGCCGTTTAAATTCCATGATGCTTTCGCGGTAGATATGAAACCGTGGAAAAACGCCAAACTTGCCTCCGTCGGGATCCTGACCGCGATGCTTGGCGTCTATTCCGGGCTGGCACAGTTCGGCGGATACCACACGCAATGGCTGACGATTCTCTGCTACTCAATTACGGCGGCAGTGATGATGTATTTGATTTACAGCACTTGGCAGACGCGTCGTCTGACCGCTGCGCTTTGTGTCTCTGACGCTAAGGATAAAGCATGACCCGCCCTAATTTTCTGTTCATCATGACCGACACTCAGGCGACCAATATGGTCGGCTGTTACAGTGGTAAGCCGCTGAATACCAATAATATCGATAGCCTGGCGGCGGAAGGTATTCGCTTTAATTCCGCTTATACCTGCTCACCGGTATGCACCCCGGCCCGCGCGGGGCTGTTTACCGGTATTTATGCCAACCAGTCCGGTCCGTGGACCAATAACGTCGCACCGGGGAAAAACATTTCCACCATGGGGCGCTACTTCAAGGATGCGGGCTATCACACCTGCTACATCGGTAAGTGGCATCTCGACGGGCATGATTACTTTGGTACCGGCGAGTGTCCCCCCGAGTGGGATGCCGACTACTGGTATGACGGGGCAAATTATCTCGCAGAACTGACGGAAAAAGAGATTGGTTTGTGGCGTAATGGCCTGAACAGCGTGGAGGATTTGCTGGCCAACAATATCGATGAAACCTTCACCTGGGCGCATCGTATCAGCAACCGGGCGGTTGATTTCCTCCACCAGCCGGCGCGTGATGACCAACCCTTTCTGATGGTGGTTTCCTACGACGAGCCGCATCACCCGTTTACCTGTCCGGTGGAGTATCTGCAAAAATATCAGGATTTTTACTACGATCTGGGCGCGAAAGCGCAGGATACCTTATGCGATAAGCCTGAGCATCATCGCCTGTGGTCGCAAGCGATGCCATCTCCGGTGGGTGACGACGGACGTTATCACCACCCGCTCTATTTTGCCTGCAACGATTTTGTTGACGATCAAATTGGCCGGGTGATTCATGCCTTAACGCCAGAACAGCGAGAGAATACCTGGGTCATTTATACCTCCGATCATGGTGAGATGATGGGGGCGCATAAGCTCATCAGCAAGGGGGCGGCGATGTATGACGACATCACGCGAATTCCGCTGATTATGCGCCCGCCGCAGGGCGAATCCGTGCAGGTAGACACGCCGGTCAGTCATATCGATCTGCTGCCGACGATGATGGCGCTGGCGGGCATTGAGAAGCCACAAATTTTGCCGGGTGAAAACATCCTTCACATTGAAAAACCACGCGGTGTGATGGTGGAGTTCAACCGTTATGAGATTGAACATGACAGTTTTGGCGGATTTATCCCGGTACGTTGCTGGGTGACGGACAACTGGAAGCTGGTGCTGAATCTGTTTACCAGCGATGAGCTTTATGACAGACGAAACGATCCTGATGAGCTACACAACCTGATAGATTCGCCACAATTGGCCGACGTTCGCTGCCAGATGCACGACGCTCTGCTGGACTATATGGATAAAATCCGCGACCCGTTCCGCACCTATCAGTGGAGTTTGCGTCCGTGGCGTCCGGACGCCGTACCGCGCTGGATGGGCGCTTTCCGCCCACGCCCGCAAGACGGACATTCTCCGGTAGTACGCGATTACGACACCGGTTTACCAACCCAGGGCGTAAAAGTGGAGGAGAAAAAGCAGAAGTTCTGAGTAAAGGGTTTGATGGCGAAGATATCCCTGTTTGCCGGGGGCGCTTAGCTTGCCCGGCCTACGTTTGCATACCCTCGTAGGCCGGATAAGGCGTTCACGCCGCCATCCGGAAACGACTAAATGGGGGAGCCGCCGCTGAGAAAGGAAAATATCAGCATGAGCAGAATGATGCCGCAGATAATGGCAATGCCGAAAAGCAGAGCATGAAAGGCAAGTGTCGCGCCGCCGAAGAACATTGCGCCATGAATACCCCTGCGATTTTCTTTGCGCATGCCGCCGATAAACGCACATATCAGCGCGATGACGGCAAGAGCGATGCCGCTGTTATCCAGTACTTTATCGATATCAGCGGCAGTTTTTTTCGCAGCAGCAGGCGGTTGTTCACCTTTCAGACCGGCAATAATCCCTTTTTTAACGGCGGATACCTTCTCTGCCACCACGCTTTCTAGAGCAGGCGGTGGGGCGGAAAAAGGGCCAAAAGAGAAATGAAAAATGCCGAGAATCAACGCAATGGCGCCAAATAGCATTCCCAGTGAGCTACATTTGTTTTGCGATATGATGTCCATCAGACCTCCCTGTGCTGGTTCAGGTAGAGGGTATCAGCATTCCGCTGTACGAAATTCTGAAAGTGACCGGACAACGCAACTGAACTGTGAAGGTAAAAAGGAGTTTAGATGAAGATTTCCCGCCTTGGAGAAGCCCCGGATTATCGCTTCTCGCTGGCAAATGAGCGTACCTTTCTGGCGTGGATCCGCACTGCGTTGGGATTTCTGGCGGCGGGCGTGGGGCTCGACCAGTTGGCTCCGGATTTTGCCACGCCGGTCATTCGTGAGCTTTTGGCGCTGTTGCTGTGCTTGTTTGCCGGTGGCCTGGCGATTTATGGTTACCTGCGCTGGCTGCGCAATGAGAGGGCGATGCGTCTGAAAGAAGATTTGCCCTACACCCATAGCCTGTTAATCATCAGCCTGATTTTGATGAGCGTCGCGGTGATTGTCATGGGACTGGTACTGTATGCCGGATAGCCGTAAATCGCGACGTATCGCCGACCCAGGGTTACAGCCGGAGCGAACATCGCTGGCCTGGTTTCGTACCCTGCTGGGCTATGGCGCGTTAATGGCGCTGGCGCTGAAGCACAACTGGCATCAAGCGGGTTTCCTGTTTTGGGTTTCAATTGTGGTGCTGGCGATGGTGGCAACCGTGCTTTGGCGCTATACCCGCAGCCGTAATCTGATGGATGTAACGCATAGCGATTTTTCTGAATCTCGCGCGGTGCGTGACAAATTTATGATCTCCCTCGCGGTGTTATCCCTCGCAATACTGTTTGCTGTAACGCATGTTCGCCAACTTATTGCATTTATCGGGAATTTAGCATGACAGGATGTCAGGTCATGGCCAAGCCGGCCAGCTCTCGTTGTAACCTTGATTGTCGTTACTGTTTTTACATTGATAAACCCACTCAACCCGAAATGGATGATGCCACCTTAGAGACGTTTATTCGCCAGCATATCGCCGCACAGCCGGGGTCGGAAGTGATGTTCGCCTGGCAGGGCGGGGAGCCAACCCTCTGTGGCATCGACTTTTATCGCCGCGTAGTAGCGTTGCAGAATCAGTACGGACAAGGGAAGCAAATCCATAATGCTTTCCAGACCAACGGGATTTTGCTCAACGACGAATGGTGTCAGTTTTTACGCGATAACGGCTGGCTGGTTGGGATTTCCATGGATGGCCCCGCCAAGTTGCACGATGCGTATCGCGTTAACCGCAGCGGAAAACCGACTCACCATAAGGTAGTGGACGCTATTGCGAGACTGCGTGAGCATCAGGTGGAGTTCAATCTGCTGGTGGTGGTGAATTCTCTGAACAGTCAGCGACCCGGGCAGATGTATCGCTACCTTCGCCAGCTTGGCACGCCCTTTTTGCAGTTCATTCCGCTGGTTGAATATGATGAAAAAGGTGAGCTTACCGCCGAATCCGTTCCGCCGCAGGCGTGGGGGACCTTCCTGAATTCCGTCTTTGATATCTGGGTCAGAGAAGATATTGGTCGCGTATTCGTCCAGTTATTTGATTCAACCCTGGGCGTATGGTGCGGGCATCCGGCGCAGATGTGTTCGCTAAGCCCAACCTGTGGGCATGCTTTTGCCCTGGAAGCGAATGGCGATCTGTATCAATGCGATCACTATGTCTACCCTGATTTTCGCCTGGGGAATATTCATCACACGTCGCTGAGTGAGCTTAATGCCAGCCCGCAGGCAACGGAGTTTGGTCAGTCCAAGAAGACCATGCTGAGTGCGGAATGCCAGGCGTGCTCGCTGTTACGTTTTTGCCATGGCGATTGTCCAAAGCATCGCGACAGCCGTGGAAAAAGTGCGATTTGCGGCGGGTACAGCGCTTTCTTCAACCATACCGCGCCGTATATGCGCGTGATGCGTGACCTGCTTAAGCAACATCGCTCACCGATGGAGCTGATGGCGATGCTGCGTTAAGGTCAGCAATGTTTAACGCCCTTTGGCCAGGTACTGCGCCATTTCGGCTTCTGGTACCATGCCGCCGCCGGTCGCCCACACCAGGTGGGTGGCGTTATTGAGCTGCTCTGCGCTGAGGCCGTGCATCTGCTGATAGTCAGCAGAGGCGCATACGTGTTGCGGACCGACCATCCCGGCCAGCGCCGACGGCTCAAGGCGAATGCCCTCTTCCTGCGCCAGCCAGCCCAGCATATCGTACATCGTCTGATCGTCCAGGGTGTACAGACCGTCGAGCAGACGTTCCATCGCCCGGCCAACAAAGCCGGACGCGCGACCAACCGCCAGGCCATCCGCCGCCGTCAGGTTATCGATGCCGATATCCTGCACGGAAATCGTATCGTGCAGCCCGGTATAAATCCCCAGCAGCATGCACGGTGAATGGGTCGGTTCTGCGAAGAAGCAGTGGACGTTATCGCCAAATGCCAGCTTCAGGCCAAACGCCACGCCGCCAGGGCCGCCGCCGACGCCGCATGGCAAGTAAACAAACAGCGGATGATCGGCATCTACTACGCGCCCCTGCTGGGTAAACTGCGCCTTTAGGCGCTGGCCAGCCACTGCATAGCCTAAGAACAGCGTGCGGGAGTTTTCATCATCGATAAAGAAACAGTTCGGATCGGATTCTGCCGCCTTACGACCCTGCTCTACCGCCACGCCGTAGTCTTCTTCATACTCCACTACCGTCACGCCGTGACTGCGCAGTTTGGCTTTTTTCCACGCGCGAGCGTCGGCAGACATATGCACCGTCACCTTAAAGCCGATACGGGCGCTCATAATGCCAATCGACATGCCGAGGTTGCCGGTGGAGCCTACCGCGATGCTGTACTGGCTGAAGAACTGTTTGAACTCAGGTGAAAGCAGAATGCTGTAATCGTCTTGTGTGGTCAGCAGACCTGCTTCCAGTGCCAGTTTTTCCGCGTGGGACAGTACTTCATAAATGCCGCCACGGGCTTTAATTGAACCGGAAATTGGTAGATGGCTGTCTTTTTTCAGCAGCAGCTCGCCGCAGATGTGTTGTCCGAACGCTTTTTCCAGCCGTTTTTGCATCGCTGGAATGACGGCCAGCTCAGATTCGATAATGCCGCCGGTGGCTGCGGTTTCCGGGAATGCCTGCGCCAGATACGGCGCGAAGCGCGCCAGACGGGCGTGGGCATCCTGAACATCGTGCTCGGTCAGGCCAACGTACGGTAAACCTTCCGCAAGAGAGGTGGTGCCAGGGTTAAACCAGGTCGTCTCCTTGAGAGCGACCAGGTCTTCCACTAAAGGATGCTGGGCGATAAGTGTTTGAATGTTTTCCATAGTCAGCCTCTTTGCGCTTAGATAATAAAGGAAAGCAGGAATGTGCACACCAGTGCAATCACGGACGCGATAAATGTCGCGGTCGTATAATATTTGAACGTCTCATTCAGGGTGGCGCCGCAGTACTGCTTCACCAGCCAGAAGAGGGAGTCGGTCACGATCGTGCAGCCAATAGCGCCGGAACCGATGGCAATGGCAATGATCTCCGGGCTAACGTTAGGGTAGAGCGGCAGCATCGGTGCCACGATTGCCGTCGCCCCCATCATCGCCACCGTGGCGGAACCCACCGCGGCATGCAGAATTAACGCCACCAGCCAGGCCAGCAGAATCGGGTGCATATGCATGTTCGAGAGGATTAGCGCAAGCGTATCCGCCAGCCCGCTGCTCTTGAGGATAGCGTTGAACGCGCCGCCTGCGCCGATAATCAGTAAAATGTTAGCAATCGAGCCAAAACCGTTTTCGGTGTGGGTCAGCAGTGCCCCCATGCCGATGTGCTGACGCAGACCGAGAATGTAGTAGGCCACGAAAACGGCAATAAACATCGCGGTGATCGGGTTACCAATAAACTCCAGCAGCGTATACACCGTGCTGCCTTTCGCCATGTTCAGCTCAGCAACGGTTTTTACCAGCATCAGGCCAATCGGCAGCAGAACGGTGAACAGCGTAGCGCCCAACGACGGTAGCGTACTTTCGTCGCGCACTTTAAGGTCGGAAAACTCAGCCGGAACCGGTTTAAACGGCAGACGGTTACCGAGGAATTTCAGATACAGCGGACCGCCGATCAGCGAAGCCATCAAACCGACCAGTAAACCATAGACAATCACCGTACCAATGTCCGCGCCCAGCTTGTTCGCCACGAACAGCGCAGCCGGATGCGGTGGTACCACGCAGTGCACCGCCATCAGCGCCGTACATAGCGGGATCGCCAGCTTCAGCAGCGAGGTATTGGTCTTTTTGGCAATCGAAAAAGCCAGTGGAATCAACAGCACCACGCCGACCTCAACAAACAGCGTGATCCCGCAAATCAATCCGACCAGTACCATAATGACGTCGGCAGAAAGCCAGCGGCAGCGCTGCAGCGTCAGCCCGATGCGTTCGGCCGCGCCGGACACTTCCATCATTTTGCCCAGAATGGTTCCAAGGCCGATAACCGCGGCGAGGAAGCCCAGCGTACCGCCGATGCCACTCTCAATGGCATTGACCATATCCAGCGGCCCCATACCCATCATCGTACCCACGAAGAAGCTGGCTAACAGCAGCGCCAGAAACGGGTGGAATTTAAACTTCACGATGGTCAAAACGATTAACACGATGCTTATCAGCAGCGTGCTCACAACCCAGATTTGAGAGTGCATAGCTCACCTTGCCCTGTGATTAATATAGGGTTATTGGACAAAAATAAGGCAGGGTCTGACAAACGATATAAATCTCCTTTCACATGAGCCAGATTGCATCAAATAAGTGATTTGCGTCTAATTACGCCTGGTTTATGCGATATGCTTCACTCTGATTCATCTTTGTGCTGATTTTTGCAGCGAACTTTTTTACACTCCGGCGCATGAATCAGGAGGACAGGAGGTGAGAATGGATCCCCTACGCGAGGTCAGAAACAGGCTGCTCAACGGCTGGCAGTTGTCAAAGCTGTATACCTTTGAAGTGGCGGCCAGGCATCAGTCATTTGCGCTGGCGGCAGACGAGCTGTCATTAAGCCCCAGCGCCGTCAGCCACCGCATTAATCAACTGGAGGACGAGCTGGGCATTCAGCTGTTTGTCCGTTCGCACCGTAAAGTGGAACTCACCCACGAGGGCAAGCGGGTATTCTGGGCGCTGAAATCGTCGCTGGATACGCTCAACCAGGAGATCCTTGATATCAAAAATCAGGAGCTTTCGGGGACGCTCACCGTCTACTCACGGCCTTCTATTGCCCAGTGCTGGCTGGTTCCGGCGCTCGGTGACTTTACCCGCCGCTATCCGTCAATTTCACTGACCATCCTGACCGGCAACGACAACGTCAATCTGCAGCGTGCCGGGGTCGATCTGGCTATCTATTTTGACGATGCGCCCTCCGCGCAGCTCACGCACCATTTCCTGATGGATGAAGAAATTCTGCCGGTATGCAGCCCGGACTACGCCCGCCGCTATGATCTGACCGGCTCACTGGTGAACCTGCCGCACTGTACGTTGCTGCACGACAGACAGGCGTGGAGTAACGACTCCGGGACCGATGAATGGCACAGTTGGGCGCAGAATTTTGCGGTGAATCTGCCGACATCGTCGGGGATTGGTTTCGATCGTTCTGATTTAGCGGTGATTGCGGCGATGAACCATATCGGCGTGGCGATGGGCCGAAAGCGGCTGGTGCAAAAACGTCTCGACAGCGGGGAGCTGGTTGCACCTTTTGGCGATAAGTCACTGAAATGCCATCAGCACTACTACATCACCACGCTGCCCGGCAGACAGTGGCCGAAAATCGAGGAGTTTATTGGCTGGCTACAGGAGCAGGTTAAGTAGGCCGGGCGCGAATATTTTTACGCTTTCTTTCTACATGGAAAGTGAAAAAGCATGCTAAATACGTGATATCACTCCTGATGATTTGCGTAAGGACGACCGTGTTAAAGCCGATTGTTTCCCTTTTACTGTTAGCCAGCGCCACCGTGTGTGCCGCGCAACCAGCGTTGACGGCGGCACAGTATGCGCAGCAGCTTGGCGTTGGGATGGACGTAGACTGGGCGCGCACCGATCGGGGTATCCGTGAATTCGATCCGCTGGTGGTGCGGGATTATAAGGCGAAAGGGTTGACCCACGTGCGCATTCGCGTGGCGGGAGAACCTACGGAGGCGCGGCTGATTCATCTGCGCAAGCTGGTGGAAGCCTGCGAACAGTATGGCGTGATCCCGATAATCACCTATCAGGCTGACGAATATAAAAAAGACCCCAGCGCCGGTAACGAAAAAGAGGTGGTTAACTGGTGGGTGGCGGTGGCGCATTACTTTGGTCAAAACTCGCCGTTGCTGGGTTTTGACCTGATATATGACCCCTCTGATAAGCTCATCCATAATCAGGCATCGCTCAATCGGGTATATGACAAAACCATTCGTACTATCCATGCCATCGACCCGCAGCGGATGATTTTCATCGCGCCTCGGCTGCACTCAGCACCGGAAGATTTGCTTAACCTGAAACTGCCGCCGCAAAGCCAGAATACCGTGCTGGCACAATGGCACATTTTTCCGTGGGGACCGCTGAAAAATAACGGTAAATACCCATGGACCTCAGGGACTGCGGCAGAAAAGGCCGCTATTCGCGCCCGCATCAATACCGCCATTCATTGGCAGCAAAAAACCGGTCATGTCAGTTGGGTAGGAGGCTGGTCGCCAGGAGAAACCATCAGGAACGCGCCTTCTGCCTCACAAATGGCGTTTGCCCGCTTTATGGCGTGCGAGCTGAAGAAAGCGAAAATTCCCTATGCTATCAATGCGGATACGCAGTTCTATGATGGCGAGGAGGGGGCCTGGCGCCCGGCGCTGGAGCCGTTGCTGACGACGATGATCGCGCCTGAATGCGAAAAGCCCGGCGATAAGCCGGGCCATCATACGCTTAAACCGCCTGTCCCTGATGCGACACGCGTGACGCCAGCGGAAGCCAGCAAACAAAAATCAACAGCCCCATAAGGGTCATCAGCAGGCCCAGACTGGCTTGTCCGGTCTGCGGCAGCATTGCAGAGAACCACGCCAGCACGCCGGAACCAATGTTTTGTAATCCCCCAACCAGCGCGCCGGCAGTGCCTGCCAGGAACGGGAAAGGCTCCATTGCGCCGCTGGTCGCCAGCGGAAACAGCATCCCGGCACCGAAGAAAAACAGCGCGGCGGGAACCAGCAGCGTCCAGACGTTCATCACGTCAAACAGCCCAGGGATCCACATCATCAAACCGGCTACCAGACAGCAGATAACCGACTGCCACATCAGCGTCGAGAAACGCTTGTTCGGGCGACCGGCGAACCAGGCACCGAAAAACGCTGCCGGGATGGGCAGAATAAACAGGATACTGACCACCATGCTGCTTAAACCGAGCCGTGCGCCCAACAATACCCCGGAGCAAGCTTCGAAGACCGCAACGCCCGCCAGACCGCCGATCAGCATCAGCACGTAACAGGTGAAAGAGCTGTTGCCAAACAGCGTTTTATAGCTGGCGATAAGCCGTGGGCGCGGGGCTCCCGCAGGACGCGTTTCCGGCATCCAGCGCGCCATACTAAATGTGACGCCCGCGCACAGAACTAACAGGAAAATGTAGCATGCGCGCCAGTTCCATAGGGTATCCAGCATACCGCCAATCAGCGGCGCCAGCAGCGGGCTGACCAGAATCCCCATGTTTAACAAACTATTCGCGTGGCGCAGCTGCGTGCCTTCGTACAGATCGCGCGGTAATGTTCGCGCCATCACACCGCCGACGCCCGTTCCCATCCCCTGGATTGCACTGGCGATAATCAGTACCGTCAGGCTATGAGTGGTAATCGCGACCAGCGTGGCCAGCATAAAAATGGACATCCCGGCGAGGATCACCGGACGGCGGCCAACGCGATCGGAAAGTGGGCCGTAAAACAGTTGTGACAGGCCGTAGGTCAACAGGTAGGCGGCCATCACGCTTTGCACCGCTCCTTCGCGAACGTTCAGTTCACGCGCCATATCAGCAATTGCGGGGATATAAATGGTTTGCGCCATCTGACCTACCGCCACCAGTAATACCAACATCAACAACAAATTGACGCTTCTATGCCTTTTCATTTCGCTGATTACTTTTAAAAAAGAGAAAAAAGAAGAATAAGGTGCTGCACTTTCCCGTAAATGCGCGTGGAATCTACCACAACAGAAAAAGAAGGCCAGATAGTAGGCTGGAATGTTTGATGGGTGAACGGCAGGAAATGTAAACAAAAAGCGGCAACAAATGTTGCCGGATTGCGTCGGGTTTACGGTGCGATCACGACAAGCGTAGTAAAACCGCGCCTACTGCAATGCCTGCAGCTGCGACAAGACGAATTCCGGCAACCTTTTCTTTCAGCAGCAGCCACGCGAGCACTGCGCCAAACAGAATGGAGGTTTCACGCAGCGCTGCGACCACCGCCAACGGAGCCTGGGTCATGGCCCATAGCGCCAGGCCGTAAGAACCCATCGTGCCAATTCCGCCAAGAATACCTTTCTTCCACTGCTGTACCAGATAGCGTGATGCTTCCCGGCGCCGGGCGATCATCGCCCAGCTCAGCAGGCAGGAGCCGTTCAGAAAGAAGGTCCACAGCGTATAACCCAGCGCGGTTTCCGATAAGCGAACGCCGGTGCCATCAACCAGCGTGTAACCAGCGATAAAGCAGGCGTTAATGAGCGCCAGTACGATCCCACGTTGCGAGCTGCTGCGTCCGTTAAATGCCATACCGAGAATGGCCAGGCAGATCGTGGCAATCCCCACCCACGCAAGCATAGACAGACTATCCCCAAGGAACAGGACGCTGATAATTGCGACCAGCAGCGGTGCGGTTCCGCGCATTAACGGATAGGTCTGGCTCATATCCGAAACCTGATAGGTTTTGGCGACCAGCACCGTATACACCACTTGTAGCGCGGTTGAGACGGCTAAAAATGGCAGGCTGGCGGCGGAAGGCTGAGGCGCGAAGGGTAAGCAGATCGCTGCCATAATCGCCGCTGAGCCGCTAACGCCGATCGCCGAGTACAGTTTATCGTTTCCAGCTTTGACGATGGCGTTCCAACTGGCGTGCAGCAGCGCGGCGAACAGCAAAATGCAGAAAACAGAAAGCGTCATGGTGGTATTCTTCCCTGAGAATGTCATAAAAACGTAACATATTGGCGCGACACAAGCACCAGGGAGAAGGTGAAAGGGGAGCGGAATGTTACCCGCCCCCCTTAGGTGCGACTTGAATCTGATTACTTAACGTATTTCAGAACGGCATCAAGCAGTTGCAGTGCTGCAACAATGAGTTTGAGGATAAGAATAGCGATATCCACGAGGCTCATACGCTCTCCTTTCGGTACAAGGAGCACGGTGCTGACGTACCTCGCCGCTGCCTGTTGCCAGCACCTTTGTTGACATAACACAGTGTGCTCACACGGGGGTTAAGGCGCTGACGGCACCACC
This sequence comes from Citrobacter arsenatis, assembly GCF_004353845.1. Taxonomy (GTDB): domain Bacteria; phylum Pseudomonadota; class Gammaproteobacteria; order Enterobacterales; family Enterobacteriaceae; genus Citrobacter; species Citrobacter arsenatis. The sequence goes on along the minus strand of NZ_CP037864.1, from coordinate 5,180,217 downwards.
CGTTTCAGCCAGGACTTTGATGCGCCGGTTTACGATGCGGCCCCCGTATAACACATTGCGTACCGAGACATTATAGATAAATACTGTATAAATTAACAGTGTTTTATAGACATTGCGCCATTCATGTTCCATACTCAAAACCATCAAAATTCGTGCCGAAATTGCGTGTTCTTCGCAGAACGCGTATACTTTTTCCGTTGACATAACACAGTGTGTTCGGCGGCTACCAACCGCACAGCGCTGAAAAAAACCTCGCTCCGGCGGGGTTTTTTGTTTTTCGACCACGCACAGTGAAATGTGATCGTTGACGCATTTTTATGCAGATGAAAATTTTTCCATTGTCACGCTGAAAAACCTGTGTTTGTATAAATCCAGTTAAACAACAAACAGACAGGTCCCTAATGAACCCTTCCATGCTGACTGCGACCCTACTAAAAACTGCGCCATCTCGCGCAGCGGTCGTCGTGCGTGTGGTGGTGGTCGTCGGCAATGCGCCGTAGGGTCCGAATCAACACACGATTCCAAAACCCCGCCGGCGCAAACCGGGCGGGGTTTTTCGTTTCAGAGACCTGCCCGGAGCAAAGGCCCAGAATAAAAGGACTGGAGCATGGCAAGTTCGGGCATAACATCCAAGCGTACGCGTTTTACGGGCGCGGAATTCATCGTCCATTTCCTGGAACGCCAGGGAATTCAGGTTGTTACTGGTATTCCTGGCGGATCGATTCTTCCCGTCTATGACGCCTTAAGCCAAAGCACGCAAATCCGTCATATCCTGGCGCGCCACGAGCAGGGCGCAGGGTTTATCGCGCAGGGAATGGCGAGAACCGATGGTAAACCCGCGGTCTGTATGGCCTGTAGCGGACCGGGTGCAACCAACCTGGTGACCGCCATTGCCGACGCGCGTCTGGATTCCATCCCGCTGGTGTGTATCACCGGGCAGGTTCCGGCTTCGATGATCGGTACTGACGCCTTCCAGGAAGTCGACACCTACGGTATCTCTATCCCCATCACTAAGCACAACTATCTGGTCCGCCATATCAGTGAATTACCGCAGGTCATGAGCGATGCGTTCCGCATTGCGCAGTCCGGACGTCCAGGCCCGGTGTGGATAGACATTCCTAAGGATATTCAAACCGCCGTTTTTGACATTGAAGAGATGCCGGAGCCTGCGCAGAAAATGGCGGCGCCAGCGTTCAGCCAGGACAGTATTCGCGATGCCGCAGCCATGATTAACGCCGCACAGCGTCCGGTGCTGTACCTCGGCGGCGGCGTGATTAACGCGCCTGAGCGCGTGCGTGAACTGGCAGAAAAAGCGACGCTGCCCACCACTATGACCTTAATGGCGCTCGGTATGCTGCCGAAAGCGCATCCGCTGTCGTTAGGCATGCTGGGTATGCACGGCGCGCGCAGTACCAACTTTATTCTGCAAGAAGCGGATTTACTGATTGTTCTGGGCGCACGTTTTGATGACCGGGCGATTGGTAAAACCGAGCAGTTCTGCCCGAACGCCAAAATCATCCACGTGGATATCGACCGCGCGGAGCTGGGTAAAATTAAACAGCCGCACGTGGCGATTCAGGCGGATGTCGATGAGGTTCTGGCGCAATTGATCCCATTAATTGACGCGCAGCCGCGAGAGCCGTGGCATCAAATGGTGGCCGATTTACAACGCGAATTCCCTTGCACTATTCCGCAGGAAAGCGACCCGCTCAGCCACTATGGGTTGATCAACGCCGTGGCTGCCTGCGTGGACGACAGCGCCATTATCACCACCGACGTAGGCCAGCATCAGATGTGGGCGGCACAGGCTTATCCGCTGAACCGTCCGCGCCAGTGGCTGACCTCCGGCGGTCTGGGAACCATGGGCTTTGGGCTGCCGGCGGCGATTGGCGCAGCTCTGGCGAACCCGGACAAAAAAGTGCTGTGCTTTTCTGGCGATGGCAGCCTGATGATGAATATTCAGGAAATGGCGACAGCCAGCGAAAATCAGCTGGATATTAAAATTATCCTGATGAATAACGAAGCGTTGGGTCTTGTATATCAGCAGCAGAGTCTGTTCTATAAGCAGGGCGTTTTTGCAGCGACCTATCCGGGGATGATTAACTTTATGCAGATAGCCGCCGGGTTTGGTCTCGAAACCTGCGATCTGAATAACGAAGCGGACCCGCAGGCAGCGTTGCAGGACATTATTAATCGCCCTGGTCCTGCGCTGATCCACGTGCGCATCGATGCCGAACAAAAAGTGTACCCGATGGTGCCGCCGGGCGCGGCAAACACAGAAATGGTGGGGGAATAAGCCATGCAACAGCAGACTCATGACAACGTAATCCTGGAACTCACCGTGCGCAACCATCCGGGTGTAATGACCCACGTCTGCGGGCTGTTTGCCCGCCGCGCGTTCAACGTTGAAGGCATTCTCTGTCTACCAATTCAGGGCAGCGATAAGAGCCGCATCTGGCTACTGGTCAACGACGATCAACGTCTTGAGCAGATGATAAGCCAGATCGACAAGCTTGAAGATGTGGTGAAAGTAGCCCGCAATCAGTCCGACCCGTCGATGTTTAACAAAATCACCGTGTTCTTTGAGTGATCCGCTCAAGGCTTGAACACCAAAGCACTTATCGTTAAGGTAAGCGCTTTTGCCGGATGGCGGCATTAATACCTTATCCGGCCTACAATGGCACCCGCCCGTAGGCCTGATAAGCGCAGCGCCATCAGGCATGTCTTAGCGCCAGGATGAACCCATGATCACCGTTGCCCTTATCGACGACCACACCATCGTCCGCTCCGGCTTTGCCCAACTGCTCGGCCTTGAGCCTGATTTGCAGGTTGTGGCTGAGTTTGGCTCAGGCAGCGACGCGCTGGTGGGATTACCGGGACGCGGTGTGCAGGTGTGTATCTGTGATATCTCGATGCCAGACATCTCCGGCCTTGAACTGCTCAGCCAACTACCTAAAGGCATGGCCATTATTATGCTCTCCGTCCACGACAGCCCGGCACTGGTGGAGCAGGCGCTCAACGCGGGCGCGCGCGGGTTTCTCTCCAAACGCTGTAGCCCGGACGAGCTGATTGCGGCGGTGCACACCGTGGCGACCGGCGGTTGCTACTTAACGCCGGACATCGCCGTCAAACTGGCGGCCGGGCGTCAGGATCCGCTCACCAAACGCGAACGTCAGGTGGCGGAAAAACTGGCGCAAGGCATGGCGGTCAAAGAGATTGCCGCCGAACTGGGTCTGTCGCCGAAAACGGTGCACGTGCATCGCGCCAACCTGATGGAAAAGCTGGGCGTCAGCAACGATGTCGAACTGGCTCGTCGGATGTTTGACGGCTGGCAATGAACACGCTCTGTTCCCGGTTAATCACCGTTGTTGCCTGCTTTTTTATTTTCTCTGCCGCGTGGTTTTGCCTGTGGAGCATCAGCCTGCATCTGGTTGAGCGCCCAGAGCTGGCAGTACTGCTGTTTCCATTTGGCCTGCGTCTGGGGCTGATGCTGCAATGCCCACGTGGCTACTGGCCGGTACTGCTGGGCGCGGAATGGCTGCTCCTTTTTTGGCTGGCGCAGGAAGTGGCGCTGGCCCATTTGCCACTTTTGATGATCGGAAGCGCCCTCACGTTACTCCCGGTGATGCTGATTTCGCGATACCGTCATCAGCGCGACTGGCGCACGCTGCTGTTGCAGGGCGCGGCGCTAACGGCGGCAGCATTACTACAATCCTTGCCCTGGCTTGGGCAAGGCGAAGAGGCGTGGAACGCGCTGTTGCTGACGCTCACCGGCGGATTAACGCTGGCCCCGATCTGCCTGGTGTTCTGGCACTATCTGACCAGCACCACCTGGCTGCCGCTGGGCCCGGCGGTGGTGTCGCAGCCGGTGAACTGGCGCGGGCGGCATCTGGTCTGGTACCTGCTGCTGTTTAGCGTCAGCCTGTGGTTGCAGCTTGGCCTACCGGATGAACTGTCGCGCTTCACGCCGTTTTGCCTCGCGTTGCCGATCATTGCGCTCGCCTGGCACTACGGCTGGCAGGGGGCGCTGATTGCGACGTTAATGAATGCCATTGCGCTGATTGCCAGCCAGACCTGGCACGATCATCCCGTCGACCTGTTGCTCTCACTGTTGGTACAAAGTCTGACCGGGCTGCTGCTCGGCGCGGGCATTCAGCGTCTGCGCGAGCTGAACCAGTCGCTGCAAAATGAGTTAGCGCGTAACCACCGTCTGGCAGAGCGCCTGCTGGAGACCGAGGAGAGCGTGCGTCGGGACGTGGCGCGCGAACTGCACGATGATATCGGTCAGACCATCACCGCCATTCGCACCCAAGCGGGCATCGTGCAGCGCCTGGCCCCGGAAAACGCAGGGGTGAAGCGCAGCGGGGCGCATATCGAACAACTTTCTCTCGGCGTGTACGATTCGGTGCGTCGCCTGTTAGGCCGCCTGCGACCACGCCAACTGGACGATCTCACGCTGGAGCAGGCCATCCGCTCACTGATGCGCGAAATGGAGCTGGAAAGCCGCGGCATCGTCAGCCATCTCGACTGGCGAATTGATGAATCTGCACTCAGCGAAAGCCAGCGCGTCACGCTGTTTCGCGTTTGTCAGGAAGGGCTGAACAACATCGTGAAGCACGCCAACGCCAGCGCGGTGACGCTTCAGGGCTGGCAACAGGATGAACGGTTATTGCTGGTGATTGAGGACGACGGCAGCGGACTGCCGCCGGGTTCGAATCAGCAAGGATTTGGCCTCACCGGGATGCGTGAACGTATTAGCGCCCTCGGCGGTAAGCTCACGATTTCCTGTACGCACGGCACGCGGGTCAGCGTGTCGTTACCTCAGCGATATGTGTAAGGCGCGGTCATGTTTTCGTTTTTAAAAGCCCCGGCCAATGCGCCGCTCATTACTGATAAGCGTGAAGTGGATGCCCGCTACCGCTACTGGCGGCGGCATATTCTGACCACCATCTGGCTTGGCTACGCGCTGTTCTATTTCACACGCAAAAGCTTCAACGCCGCCGTACCGGATATCCTCACCAGCGGTGTGCTGACTCGCAGCGACATTGGGCTACTGGCGACGCTGTTTTACATCACCTACGGCCTGTCGAAGTTTGTTTCCGGTATCGTCAGCGACCGCTCCAACGCCCGCTATTTTATGGGCATCGGGCTGATTGCCACCGGCGTGGTGAACATTCTGTTTGGATTTTCCACCTCGCTATGGGCATTTGCGGTGCTGTGGGCGCTGAACGCCTTTTTCCAGGGCTGGGGATCGCCGGTCTGCGCGCGTTTATTGACCGCGTGGTATTCGCGTACCGAGCGCGGCGGCTGGTGGGCGCTGTGGAACACCGCGCACAACGTCGGCGGGGCGCTGATCCCCATCGTGATGGCGGCGACGGCGCTGCACTACGGCTGGCGCGCCGGGATGACCATCGCCGGGCTGCTGGCGATTGTAGTAGGGATTTTTCTCTGCTGGCGGCTGCGCGACAGACCGCAGGCAATTGGCCTGCCGCCGATTGGCGACTGGCGACATGATGAACTGGAGATTGCCCAGCAGCAGGAAGGCGCAGGGCTAAGCCGCAAAGAGATCCTCACCCGCTATGTGCTGCTGAATCCTTATATCTGGCTGCTGTCGCTGTGTTATGTGCTGGTGTACGTCGTCCGCGCCGCGATCAATGACTGGGGTAATCTGTATATGTCGGAGACGCTCGGCGTGGATCTGGTGACCGCCAATACCGCCGTGACGATGTTCGAACTGGGCGGATTTGTCGGCGCACTGGTCGCCGGTTGGGGATCGGATAAGTTGTTTAACGGCAACCGTGGTCCGATGAACCTGATTTTCGCCGCCGGAATTTTGCTCTCCGTTGGCTCGTTGTGGCTGATGCCGTTCGCCAGCTACGTGATGCAGGCAGCGTGCTTTTTCACTACCGGATTCTTCGTCTTCGGCCCACAGATGCTGATCGGCATGGCGGCGGCGGAGTGTTCGCACAAAGAGGCGGCGGGCGCGGCAACCGGGTTTGTCGGACTGTTTGCCTATCTGGGAGCATCGCTCTCCGGCTGGCCGCTGGCGAAGGTGATGGAGGTCTGGCACTGGACCGGATTCTTTGTGGTGATCGCCATTGCGGCGGGGATTTCCGCGCTGCTGCTGCTGCCGTTTTTAAACGCCCAGGCTCCGCGCGATCTCAACGAAGCGTGATGCACCTCACCTTTTTGCCCCGAGTGGGGCAAAACTAAGAAATTTTCCCGGTTTCACCTGGACGCTGTCTCAGGCGTGTCTTCCGGCTGATTTTTACAATGCCTGCCATTCGCAGGTATAAAAATTAGCTCGGGAGTGTCAAATGCTGGCCTTTCTAAACCAGGTGCGCAAGCCGACCCTGGATCTGCCGCTCGATGTGCGGCGCAAAATGTGGTTCAAACCGTTCATGCAGTCCTATCTGGTGGTCTTTATCGGCTACCTGACCATGTACCTGATCCGCAAAAACTTCAACATCGCGCAGAACGACATGATCTCCACCTACGGGCTGAGCATGACGCAGCTGGGGATGATTGGCCTGGGCTTCTCCATCACCTACGGCGTGGGTAAAACGCTGGTTTCCTACTACGCGGATGGCAAAAACACCAAACAGTTCCTGCCGTTTATGCTGATCCTCTCCGCCATCTGTATGCTCGGCTTCAGCGCCAGCATGGGCGCGGGTTCAACCAGCCTGTTTTTGATGATCGCCTTCTACGCGCTGAGCGGTTTCTTCCAGAGTACCGGCGGCTCGTGTAGCTATTCCACCATCACCAAATGGACGCCGCGTCGCAAGAGGGGTTCTTACCTCGGCATGTGGAACATCTCTCACAATCTCGGCGGTGCGGGTGCGGCGGGCGTGGCGCTGTTTGGCGCTAACTATCTGTTCGATGGTCATGTCATCGGGATGTTTATCTTCCCGTCAATTATTGCCCTGATAGTCGGCTTTATCGGCCTGCGCTACGGCAGCGACTCCCCGGAATCTTATGGTCTCGGTAAAGCCGAAGAGCTGTTCGGCGAGGAGATCAGCGAAGAGGACAAAGAGACTGAAGAAAACGACATGACCAAATGGCAGATCTTTGTTGAGTACGTGCTGAAAAACAAAGTTATTTGGCTGTTATGTTTCTCGAACATCTTCCTGTACGTGGTGCGTATCGGTATCGACCAGTGGTCCACCGTCTACGCTTTCCAGGAACTGAAGCTCTCCAAAGAAGTGGCGATTCAGGGCTTTACCCTGTTTGAAGTGGGCGCGCTGGTCGGTACGCTGATGTGGGGCTGGCTCTCTGATCTGGCTAACGGTCGTCGTGCGCTGGTGGCCTGCGTAGCGCTGGCGTTGATTATCGCCACCCTGGGCGTTTATCAACACGCCAGCAACCAGTACGTCTATCTGGCTTCGCTGTTTGCGCTGGGCTTCCTGGTGTTCGGTCCACAGCTATTAATCGGCGTTGCGGCAGTCGGATTTGTGCCGAAAAAAGCGATCGGCGCAGCCGATGGGATTAAAGGCACTTTCGCTTATCTGATTGGTGACAGCTTCGCCAAGTTAGGTCTGGGAATGATTGCCGACGGCACGCCGATTTTCGGTCTGACCGGCTGGGCGGGCACCTTCGCCGCGCTGGATGCTGCTGCCATCGGTTGTATCTGTCTGATGGCCGTCGTGGCCGTGTTTGAAGAACGTAAAATTCGCCGCGAGAAAAAGATTCAACAATTGAAAGTCGCTTAAGTTAAGTGTGCATTGGTAACTTTTGCCCGCCTTAATGGCGGGCTTTTTTATGCCTCGGATCTGTCCTCTACAGAGTTGACACGTTCAGCCGTCGACAGAGGTGAATTTGCCGCTATGATGGGCGTCCTGTCTGGTAATGGATGTGCACATGATTTGGATAATGCTGGCCACGTTGGTGGTTGTTTTTGTGGTGGGTTTTCGGGTGCTGACGTCCGGGTCGCGACGGGCGATTCGTCGTCTGAGCGAGCGACTGAATATTGATGTCGTGCCGGTAGAATCGATGATCGATCAGATGGGAAAAGTACAGGGGGAGGCTTTTTTACAATACCTGCACCGCCCGGATGAATCGCATCTGCAAAATGCCGCCCAGGTGCTGTTGATCTGGCAAATCGTTATTGTCGACGGCAGCGAGCAGAACCTGCTGCAGTGGCACCGTTGGCTGCAAAAAGCCCGGCTCGCCGCACCGATTACCGACGCTCAGGTGCGTCTGGCGCTCGGATTTCTGCGCGAGATGGAGCCGGATATGCAGGAGCTTAATGTGTTCCAGATGCGCTATAACGCCTTTTTCCAGCCCGAAGAGGGTGTGCACTGGCTGCACTGATAGTGATGCCTGATGGCGCTACGCTTATCAGGCCTACAAAGGAGCTCGGTCGTAGGCCGGATAAGGCGACGCCGCTATCCGGCGTTGAGAGTTGCCAAAACGTTAAATGCGTCACAAATTTAATGTTACACTGCGTAACTTTTCTACAATAACCCCACGCAGGTAACAAAATGAGTGAAGCTGTTGAACAAAAATCCCGCGCTGAGGCAAATGTCCGCCCGAACTGGTCGGCGGTGTTTGCCGTGGCGTTCTGCGTTGCCTGCCTGATAACCGTTGAGTTTCTGCCCGTTAGCCTGTTAACGCCGATGGCGCAGGATCTGGGGATTTCTGAAGGTGTGGCCGGCCAATCGGTGACCGTGACGGCATTTGTCGCCATGTTTGCCAGCCTGTTTGTGACGCAAATTATTCAGGCGACCGATCGTCGCTACGTGGTGATCCTGTTTTCGGTGTTGCTGACGCTCTCCTGTCTGCTGGTTTCCTTTGCCAACTCTTTTTCGCTGCTGCTCGTTGGCCGCGCCTGCCTCGGTCTCGCGCTTGGCGGCTTCTGGGCGATGTCGGCGTCGCTGACCATGCGTCTGGTTCCCGCACGCACGGTACCGAAAGCACTGTCGGTAATTTTTGGCGCGGTCTCAATCGCGCTGGTGATTGCCGCGCCGCTTGGGAGCTTTTTGGGCGGCATTATCGGCTGGCGCAACGTGTTTAATGCGGCGGCGGTAATGGGCGTGCTGTGCACTATATGGGTGGTGAGATCGTTGCCTTCGCTGCCTGGTGAACCTTCGCATCAGAAACAGAACATGTTTCGCCTGCTGCAACGGCCGGGGGTGATGGCTGGCATGATTGCCATCTTCATGTCCTTTGCCGGGCAGTTCGCCTTCTTTACCTATATTCGCCCGATCTATATGAATCTGGCCGGTTTTGACGTTGATGGCCTGACGCTGGTGTTGCTGAGCTTTGGTATTGCCAGTTTTGTTGGGACGTCGTTCTCGTCGATGATTCTGAAGCGCTCGGTAAAACTGGCCTTAGCCGGTGCGCCATTGGTGCTGGCGCTCAGTGCGTTGGTCCTGATCCTGGGGGGCAGCGACAAAGTGGTGGCGGCAGGAATTGCGATTATCTGGGGTCTGTTGTTTGCTCTGGTGCCGGTTGGTTGGTCGACGTGGATCACGCGCTCGCTTGCCGATCAGGCAGAAAAAGCCGGATCCGTCCAGGTCGCCGTGATCCAGCTTGCCAATACCTGCGGGGCAGCGGTGGGAGGCTATGCGCTCGATAACCTCGGACTGCTGTCGCCCCTGATGCTCTCCGGCAGCCTGATGCTGCTGACGGCGCTTCTGGTGGCAGCGAAAGTTCGCATAAAGGATATGCAATGATCTCAGGAGCTATTTGCCGGATGGCGCTGCGCTTATCCGGCCTACAGGCTCTAACCGTAAGCCGGATAAGGCGTTCTCGCCGCATCCGGCACTTCACGACTTACTAATCAGAACCACGCTTCCCACATGGCACCAAGGTTGAAGTCGTCCAGCGTTTCATCCTGTGTGCCGTTCACCCGCGCAGTGCGGTCATTGTCCACTTTGCCGCCGGTGACGTAGAAGCGCAGCATCGGGCGGAACTCCGGTCCCATGGCGATCGACATGTTCTGCGACAAGGTCAGTTTCCAGCCGTGGTTATCCCCGCCGTTGTCGTAATCAACACGCTGATAGCCCGCTTCCAGCCAGGTGGAGTGAACGTCGTTCCAGAAGTACATCGGACGCACAATCGCACCGTAGTTCTTACGGTTATCGCTCTTATCGGCGCTGTTGTCGTAATCATGGAACGCTAACAGATATTCTACCTGCGCCTGACGGGTAAACTTATGGCTTCCCTCGAAGCTGGCGTAAACCGTGGTCAGATCGTCAGTTTTGTTATAGACGCTGTTGTCGGAATTATCAGAATAACGGGCAATCACTTTGTTCACGCCGCTGTCGTTGGTGTGGCTCAGCACGAATGCGCCCTGCCAGGCTTTCAGGCGGTCATCGCTTTCGACGGCTTTAGAGTCAAAACCGTAGTTGGCGTAGATCTCCAGATCCAGCGGGCCGACCTTCATATTGTGAATTTTTGACGTAACCGCGTAGTTGCCTTTATCACCGGTGCCGGAACCGCCGGTACAGGTAATGCGTGACGGGTTAGCTTCGTCCTCCATCACTTCCGGGCTGCACGATTCAACTGCGGCAACGGTGGCGACATCAAACTGTACGCCGCCGATGTCGAAGTTTTTCACCCCGGCACCCTGACCGTCGTGGTTCATCCAGAAGTAGTCGTTGATCCCCTGTTGCGGACGCTGGTGGAAGTCGCGGCCTGCCCAGATATAGGCGTTAGGATTGGATTCCAGCACGTTGGTTACGCCCGCATAGGCTTTTTTCAGGTTAACTTCGTCGCCCCAATGGTCGATCATCACGTTGATGTCCCAGATAGCGCCGTTGTCGCTTTTAAACGCTTTTGAGAGCTGGAACTCGCCGCCGTTGCCTTCGTTACCCAGGCGACCGATAGCGGAAGCACCGTTGTAGGAGCCATCTACGCCAACGTATTTCTGATCGCCGCTCTGGAAATGCGCGCCGTACCGCGCATAGCCGCTAAATTTCACACCGAACGGAATCGCCATATCCGGCGATTGCGCCGCGCTTTGCGGCTCGTTAATAACATCGGTTTTTTTCGCGACGGCGGCATCCATTTTCGCCTGACGCTCTGCCAGCGCTTTATCGACGGCTTTGGCGACGATGGCATCAATTTGTTCTTGTGTGAATTCCTGTGCGAGGACAGAAATTGGGCACAGCGCGGCGATGACCGCCAGCGTGACTGGAAGTTTTTTTATCATGTTCATGGTTATCTCATCGACACTTTACCCTTCAGTTTGCGCGGAGCATTCTGAATAAGCGTGTGTATTAATTTATTTTAAGATAATAACCATCCCGTCTCGGTTAAATTTGCTATCACCAAAACAAGTTGATTTTTCTGTTTTAATAACGGGTACAGGGTTGCTTTATTTAATCGTAATGCTATCTCCGTTGTTGAATGTTAATTAACGATTAACGCTGATACAGATGGATAATTTCTTCTGACAGTTCGCGGGCTAATAACGATGTCATTAAGTGATCCTGCGCATGCACCATAATTAATGTCATGGGTTGCCGGGCTTCCCCGGCGTCCTGTTCGATCAATTTGGTTTGCATGTGATGAGCCTGACGGGCGTAGCCGTCAGCCTCACGAAGCAGGCTTTTTGCCTCGTCAATATTCCCGGCGCGCGCGGCATGTAGTGCTTCGAAGCACAGGCTACGGGACTGTCCGGCATTGACGATGATTTCCATTACTGCTTCTTCTAATGCAATCATTTCTTCTGTTCTCAATTAAAACCATTATTTTCGGCGGTATGGGCAAACCATTCGCCGCTCTTTTTCACCGTGCGTTTTTGCGTTGCTAAATCTAACTGGACAAAACCGTAGCGGTTTTTATAGCCGTTGAGCCATGACCAGTTATCAATAAAGGTCCACATATGGTAGCCAAGGCAATTACAGCCTTCGTTAATTCCTTTATGTAGCCATTTAAGATGCTCAGAGACAAATTCAATACGGTAACTGTCGTTGATTTGCGCTTGCTGAATAAAACGCTGCTCATTCTCGACTCCCATACCGTTTTCAGAAATAAAACAGCGCGGGTTACCATAATTATCACGTAGATTAGTAATAATATCGTAAATACCCGGCTCATAAATTTCCCATCCACGATAAGGGTTCATTTTCCGGCCCGGCATTTCGTAGTAATCAAACAGCGACTCTGGCATAAACGGTGCGTCAGGATTGACGGCGCTATCGCGACATTTCACGCGACGCGGTTGGTAATAGTTAATCCCCAACAGGTCGATTTTACCGTCGGCGATCAACTGCGCGTCGTCGGGCTGGCAGGCCGGAAGCTGATCGTATTCTTTCAGCAATGCCACCAGGTCTGCCGGGTATTCACCCTTCAGCACCGGGTCGAGGAAGCTGCGGTTAAACAGCAGATCCGCATAGTGTGCGGCTTTCACATCCGCCGGATTTTGCGAGCGCGGGTAGGAAGGCGTTAAATTCAGCACTACGCCGATTTCACCGTCATGGTTTGCATCACGATACGCCCGAACCGCCATAGAATGCGCCAGTACGGTGTGATACGCCACGGTGGCTGCGCGTTTGAAATCCACCACGTTAGGGTAATGGAAGTCATACAGATAGCCGCCTTCTACCGGGACAATTGGCTCGTTGAAAGTAAACCAGTGCTTCACCCGGTTGCCGAACAATTTGAAACACGTCTGTGCGTAGCGGCCAAACGCCTCGACCACTTCACGGTTTTCCCAGCCGCCTTTCTCCTGCATCACCATTGGCATGTCGAAGTGGAACAGGGTGATAAAGGGCGTAATACCCTGTGCGAGCAGCTCGTCGATAACGTTGTTATAGAACTCGACGGCTTCAGGATTAACCTCGCCGGTACCGTCCGGGAGCAGTCGCGACCAGCTCAGAGACGTGCGGAAGCTGTTGTGCTTCAGCTGTTTGAGCAGTGCGATGTCTTGTTTCCAGTGCTGATAAAAGGTCGAGGTATTTGCCGGACCAACCCCCTGATGGAAACGACCTGGCTGACGGTCGAACCACACGTCCCACGTGGTCTGGCTTTTGCCGCCGTTCAGGCTATCCCCTTCGGTTTGCAGCGCTGAGCAGGCACTGCCCCACCAGAAGTTCTCAGGAAAACGGTATCTCATTGTTCTGACTCCTTGATTCATTATGAGTTGCTACGGGCAGCGTTCGCCACGGAGACGGCATCCTGGGCTTTTTGCTCTTCGGTTTTCAGCAAAGAACGTTCGTAAGCTCGCAGGAATGGTAGGTACATCAGCGCTGACATCGCCATACAGATAAAGCACATCACCACCGGGCTTAACGCCCAGTTCGCGGCCCAGGATGCACCGATCGGCGCAGGCGTGGTCCACGGCGTCAGCGAAACGACTTGTGCCAGCCAGCCGAGTTTGGTGGCGCTATAGGCCAGCACGGCGTTGACCAACGGGACGCAGACGAACGGGATGAACAACATCGGGTTCATGATGATTGGCGCACCAAACAGAATAGGCTCATTGATATTAAAGAAACTAGGCACAATTCCCATTTTGCCGATGGTGCGCAGGTGGGCGACGCGGCTGCGCAGCAGCAGGAACGCCAGCGGTAATGTCGAACCAACGCCACCAATCAGCAGGTAGTGATCCCAGAAGCCTTGCAGATAGACGTGAGGTAGCGCTGCTCCTGCCGCCAGAGCAGCCTGGTTGGCGGATAAGTTAGCCATCCAGAATGGGTTCATAATTCCGGTGACAATCAGCGCGCCGTGAATACCCGCAAACCAGAAAATCTGGCACAGCAGGACGGAAAGCAGAATGGCTGGCAGGGAGTCAGAAGCGGAAACCAGCGGCTCCAGCAGGTGCATAATCGCCTGCGGGATGATCATTCCGGTTTGTGCTTCGATAAACAGGTTCAGCGGATGCAGGGTCGCAATCACCACCAGTACCGGAATCAGGATTTCAAATGAACGCGCGACGCCGGTCGGCACTTCCTTCGGCAGGCGTATTGTCACGTTATTCTGCTTCAGACAGGCATAGATGCGGGTGGAGTAAATAGCGGTGATGAGGGCGGTAAAGATCCCCTGACCAGACAGATATTGCGTGGAGATTTTACCGTCGGCATAGGGCGCAGCAACCAGCAAAAACGCCATAAAGGCCAGCAGGCCAGACATGATCGGATCGAGATTAAACTGACGGCCCAGACTGGCACCAATGCCCACGGAAATAAAGAACGTCATAACACCCATGCTGAGGTTAAACGGCAGCATCAGCTGTTCACGATAAGTTGCCGAGAAGTCGAGCCAGCCTCGGGCAAAGCTGTTGGTGGTATCGGCAGAGAACGGCGGAAAAATAAACACCAGCATGAAAGAGCCGATGATCATAAACGGCAGCGCCGCCGTAAAACCGTCACGAATCGCAATCACATATTTTTGCTGCCCTAACTTGCCAGCGATAGGGGTGATGGATTGTTCAATGACGGCAACCATTGACTGATATAACGAACTCATAGAGACACCCTTCTAGTGTGTCGCTTCAATCAGCGACAGAGCATAATCCAGCACTTTGTCACCGCGTTGCATACCGTAATCCATCATATCTATGGCTTTTACGGGTATACCCTGGGTGGCAGCCTTTTCGGAGAGCGTATTAAGCATGTACTTTACCTGGGGGCCGAGCAGTACCACCTGGTAATTTGGAAACTGTATGTCAAATTCGGAAACGCCGTAGGCCTCAATCTTCACGGGCAGCCCGCGAGATTCTGCCTCCTCAATCATTTTACGAACCAGCAAGCTGGTGGACATCCCTGCCGAACAACACAACATAATCCTGAACATGGTGAACCATCCTTTAAATGTAAAAACTTATTGCGAGTCTGATTTGATATCATACGGAAACCGGTTTCCATCCATGGAAAACGGAATTGTGACAGCCATCAAGATCTTATTCTTATGAGGCTAATTATTTGGATTTAGCTCACGAAATTGGCTGTGGAAATCTCTTTTTGAGTCCAAATGGAAAATCGGTTTCCATGAAAAACGGAAACAGCTATACTGCGGATGGCGATTATTTGAGCCAATGTTAAATTCAGGATGGAAAGGGCCGGGCGGGTCCTGTCAGGGGAGAATGATGTCTACTATCAACGATGTATCGCGTTTGGCTGGCGTGTCAAAAGCCACGGTATCACGCGTGTTGAGCGGTTCGCGCGGCGTAAAAGAGGCCAGCCGCCTCGCCGTACTGAAAGCGGTGGATGAACTCAATTATCGTCCGAACGTGATAGCACAGTCGCTACTCAGCCAGTCTACGGGCTGTATTGGCGTGATATGCGCGCAGGACAACATCAATCAGACAACGGGTTATCTCTACGCGCTGGAGAAGCATCTTAGCCAGCATCAAAAGCACCTGCTGCTGCGTTTTGCCAATACCAAAGCGGAAGTCATGAGCGCTCTTGATGAATTAAGCTGCGGTTTGTGCGACGACGTCCTGATTATCGGCGCGCGTTTCCCGCTCAATATCAATCAGGAGAATGTCATTCTGGTGGATTGTCTGGATTCCGGCGATGACGTCAACAGCATTCAGTTCGATCATGAATTTGCCACCGAAACCGCCTGTAACTACCTGATAAGTCAGAACCGACGCCAGATTGCCTTAATTCATCCGGACGGGATGGGTTTCTCCGAACAGGTGCTGTTGGGCTATAAACACGCACTGGAAAAAAACTTCCTGCCGTTTAACCGTAACCTGGTATTTATGGCCGCAACGTCATCGTCAGTGGCCTTGCAAGAGCTGCTTAACAACGCGTCGACGCTAAATTTCAACGCACTGCTGGTGGCGGATGAGCAGCAGGCACAGCGGGTGATTCCGCAGTTGCAGGCGTTTAATAAATCTGTTCCGCAAGACATTATGGTCTTTAGCCTGGCCGGATCGCTGCATCTGCCGGGGATCCCAACTATCCCGGCGATTGAATATTCTATGGACGCCATGGCGGCACGGATCGTCAGTTGGCTTAACGAGAAAACCCAGAGCGTGCTGGGCTCGTACGTGCTGCGCGGCGACTTAATTATTCCTCAGCGTTAACGCTATCCCCCTGGCGTGGAGCTACTTCGCTTCACGCCTATAAATCCGGGCATTCAACTTTGCCAAGCGCTTCCCAGTAGTTGTTCTGATTGTTTCTTTGAATTGCCAGAATCGCTTCGCGGATATGCTGCTGATTACTCGTATCGGCCAGAATCATTTTTTCCCACACCTCATCCGATGGCGAGCCCTGCGGGGTGCAAATCTTACGTAAATCCTTCATAACGGTATTCTTTTCGTGTACAGCCTGCAGACTGCCATAAGCCGAGTCGGCTTGCGCCAGACCGGGTAGCGTGAAAAAGACGGCAATAATCGGAAAAATGACTCGTTTCATGATAATAATCCTTGTTGTCTATGCGCATCATCTCAAGAGTAAGTGTAGACGGCATACGACTCACTCATCACCCTGTGTTAATGTCTAAAAATAAATCAGCCAGAAGTCGTAGTTATTTCAGGAGGATAGGATGCAAATACAGATTACAGATACGATTACCGAAGACGATCAAAATGCCCTGCTTGCCGGACTACGCGCTTACAATCGCCAGTTTCTGAGAACCACCAATTTTGGCGACCTGGCGGTGTACTGGCGCGATGAACGCAATGAAATTGTGGGCGGGCTGATCGGCAAAATCAAAGGTGAATGGTTGTGCATTGATTTCCTGTGGATGCATGACTCGCTGCGTAAAGGCGGTTACGGCACAAAATTGATGCAGGCCGCAGAACAGACGGCGCGTGAGAGAGGATGCCTGCATGCGCTGGTGGATACCATGAGCTTCCAGGCGCTGCCGTTTTATCAGAAAAACGGTTATCAGTTGCAAATGACCCTCGATAACTTTCCGGAAACCGGTTCCGCGCGCCATTATTTGTCAAAAACGTTTTGATGACCGGAAGGTCTGGACGCCGCCTCACTTTCTTGCGCAGCAGAATAGTGTATGTTCTGAACAATCATTTATTTCTTAAGCGGTAGAGAGATGAGACGGATTGAGATAATACTGGGAGAGCTGGAACGGCTGACGCGAGGACTGAATCTTGCCCATCTGGCGCAGGAAACGGGGTTCACGGCTGAGGCCATCGGCTTTAACCTCGGGCTGGCGCGCAACTCGGTCAGTAAAGATCTCAATCAGCTCTGGAACGACGGCCTGGCGATTAAAAGCCGCGGGCGCCCGGTATTCTTTCTGCATCGTCAGGCGATTGAAACGCTGCTGGGGCGCAAACTGGATGAGTCCGAGCGTGAAGTGCAAACCGTTGCCGACCTGTTGCCTGTGCAGGAAAACCAGGCGACAGACGATCCCTTTTTCGGCCTGATTGGTTACGATCGTAGCCTGCGCGATGCCGTGGAAAAAGGCCGCGCGGCGGTGCTGTATCCCCACGGGCTGCATGTTCTGCTGACCGGTCCCTCCGGCGTGGGTAAAACATTCTTTGCCGAACTGATGCACCGTTTCGCCTGCGAACGCGCAGCGGGAACGCCTCCACCGCTGGTCTATTTCAACTGTGCGGAATACGCGCATAATCCGGAGTTGCTCTCTTCACACCTGTTTGGTCATCGACAGGGGGCGTTTACCGGCGCAAACGAAAATAAACCCGGCCTGGTCGAGCAGGCCGACGGCGGCTATCTGCTGCTCGATGAAGTGCATCGCCTGCCGTATGAAGGTCAGGAAAAGCTGTTTTCTATTCTCGACAAAGGCGAATACCGGCCGCTGGGTTCAAGCGCCGTGGCGCGTTCAATCTCGGTTCGCCTGATATGTGCGACCACCGAACCGGTAAGTTCGGCGTTGCTGCGCACGTTCCAGCGCCGTATTCAGGTGTGTATCGATCTCCCTGGCATCCGCCAGCGTTCGGTAGAAGAGCAGGTTGAACTGATCGTTGGCTTCTTACAGCGTGAGAGCCGAAAAATCGAGCGTACGATAAGCATCGACCGCACCCTGCTGCTCTGGCTGCTGAACAAGCCGCTGGAAGGCAATATTGGTCAGCTCAAAAGCGATATTCAGTTTCTCTGCGCCCAGGCCTGGGCCTCGGGAATGACAGAGCATAGCGATACGCTACAGCTGGATAAACGTCTGACCGAGATCCCCTTTAACGCCACGCCGGAACAACGTCTGCTGGTTGGGGCGCTGTTCGAAGGCAAAGAGCACCTGAGTATTGATGCCCGCACGCTGCCCGCGCTGAAAAATTCGCTGGCCACCGGAGCTGAAATTGAAGAGAGCGATCTCTTTTACAGTTTCCTGACCCGGGAATATATCAACCTGCGTAACAGCAACGTGCCGCCCGCCGAAACGCTGGCAATCCTCAAAAACAAACTCAGCTCGATTTTTGAATATGGTCTCTATAGCCGCGACAGCGTGGCGCATCCCCCGCGCTATGGCGATCAGATTGAAGAGCGAGTCACACTGCTGATCGGTTGCGTTGAGCAGGTGCTTGGTTTCACGCTGCCGGAAAATCTGGTTAACCCGCTGCGTAAACACTTCCTGGCACTGATTGGCTATGTGCAGCGCGGCCTTATTCCACAACTTTATTCTTCCAGCCTGATCCTCGATCGCTGTAAAGACGAATACGAAAACGCCACGCTGTTATGCCGAAAAATCAATGAACTGCTGCATATTCAGTGCCCGGCAACGGAAGTGGTCTGGCTGTGCTTGTTCCTCAAAGAGTGCCGCCATTACCGCCAACGGATTGACGCCAGTCCGGACTGCGGGGTGATTCTGATTGCCCACGGCGCGACGACCGCCACAAGCCAGGCGCAGTACGTGAATCGCGTGCTGGAGCGCGAGGTGTTCAGCGCTATCGATATGCCTTTCGAGCAGTCGGTGCATGACACGCTGGAAGCCCTGACGCAGATGATCCAGACCCGGCAATATCGCCGATTAATCCTGATGGTGGATATTGGCTCGCTGGTCCATTTTGGCAGTACGATCAGCAAATTATTTCAGATAGACGTTCTGCTGATGCCCAATATTACGCTCACCAGCCTGCTGGAGATTGGGCTGGATTTAAGCTATGAAACCAGCGACTTGCCGCAGCTGGCGGCGTTGATGCAGAGCAAAAATATTCCCTGTCAGCTCTGTACACCGCAGCAGGAAAACAGCGGTAAAGTGCTGGTTATCTCCTGCATCACAGGAATGGGAACAGCAGAAAAAATCAAAAAGGTGCTGGAAGAGAGCTTTGGCGAGCTGATGTCGCAGGACACACGGATGGTGATCCTCGATTACAACGAAGTTCGCAGCCTGGAGCGCGTTCAGCAGGCGATTAACGCCAGTGAACGTCTGGCGGGCATCGTGGGTACTTTCCAGCCGGGACTGCCGGATATTCCGTTTATCTCGCTCGAGGAGCTGTTCTCTGAGCAAGGCCCTGAACTGGTGCTCAGCCTGTTGACGCCAGATCTCTCCAGTAGCGAACGTCGTCTGCAGATGGAGCGCAGCGCGATGCGCTTTATCAGCGCGTTGACCATGGAGAGCATCATTAACCATATTTCGGTGCTCAACCCGCAGCGTATTCTGAAAGAGATGGAAGGTGTGTTGAATCATCTGACCACCGCGCTTTCGCTCAAACCGAGCCGTCAGGTGACACTGCGCTTCCTGATCCACTGCTGCTGTATGGTTGAGCGTATCGTGATTAACCGCAAACCGTTACAGATGGCGCTGGAGAACAAACCGGATCTGGATGTTCGCGCGTTTAGTGTCATTAAATCGGCTTTCCTGCCGATCGAAGAGGCCTATGCCATTCGCTTATCGGACGCGGAATATTTTTATATCTACGAATTGCTGTATAGCTAATCCCTTGTCTGGTGGGGCTTTGCGCCCCGCCAATACCCACGACTCCCCCGCGTGACACAAATTCTGGCACAGCCTTTGCTCTGTTTACCTATGTCTATGTAATCGAGCCAGGAGGCCATTTTGACTACCACTGAATCCTTGCCCCAGATCCTGCTGCTGACCCATGGCGGCTGGGGGCAACAGCTTTGCAACAGCCTACGCATGGTGATGGGCGAAATCAAAGGCGTGACGGAAATTGCGCTAATGCCCGTTGATACGCTCGGCGAGTTTTATCAGCGCGTTGAAGCCGTAGTGAAAGCTATGCCGGAAGGCTCACTGATCCTGACCGATTTTATTGGCGGCACCACGTCTAACGTGGCGGCACGGCTGAGCGCCGATTACCCGGTGGCAGTGATTTCCGGGCTCAACGCCTCGCTGTTACTGGAGGCGCTCGACAAACGCGAGCATGGCCAACTGACCACCTGCGTGGCCGATCTGGTCGAGGCCGGGCGTAGCAGTTGCCTGGACGTTGTTGCCCACGTACGTCAATTACAACAATCACAATAAGGAATAAACATCATGGCAAACATCGTCTTATGTCGTATCGATAGCCGTCTGATTCATGGACAAGTGGTGACCAAATGGGTTGGACAATCTCAGGCAAACCGGATTGCGGTGGTCAGCGATGAGCTGGATGCCGATCCGTTTATGAAAAACATCTACCTGATGGCTGCGCCGCCGAACATCAAAGTGGATTGTTTCGGTAACCAGAGTTTTGCGGCAGCCTGGAAAGAAAACCAGCTTGGTGACGGCAAAGTGTTGGTGCTGTTCCCTTCTCTGGCGGCGGTTCAGGAAGCGGTCCAGTTGGGTTTTGATGTCACCACTATTCAGGTCGGTGGGCTGGGCGGTGGGCCAAATCGCAAAGCAGTATTCCAGAACATTACGCTGGATGAAAAAGACGTCGGCATTCTGAGCGACCTGAAAAATCGTGGGATTCAGGTGTTCTTCCAGACTATCCCGGAAGATAAGCCACAGTCGCTGGACGATATCCTGAAAAAATTCTAATCCTTTGATAACAGGGTACTTAATTATGGATACTTTAGTCTTTGCAAGCCTGATGGGGTTGTATTACTGGTTTGCCCGATTACGTCTTGGCTACACCTTCTCCGCCATGCTGCTACAACCCGTCGTGATTGCCGTATTCGTTGGCCTGCTGTTGGGCAACATGGAAACGGCGATGATCATCGGTGCAGGTATGCAGCTGGTTTATCTTGGCGTGACCTCCACGCCGGGCGGTAACGTCCCGTCGGATCCGGCACTGGCTGCCTGTATTTCAATTCCTATCGCCGTGAAGGCCGGCATGGACCCGAACCTGGCTATTGCACTGGCGATCCCGTTTGGCGTCATCGGCGTGTTCCTCGACCAGTTACGCCGCACGTTAAACGCCGCGTGGGTGCATATGGCTGACAAGCATGCGGAAACGGCAAACATGGCGGGCATTATGCGCTGTGCGTTCCTCTACCCAGCGTTGCTCGGTCTGGTTCTGCGTTTCCCGGTGGTCTTTGCCGCCAACTATTTTGGTCAGGACGTAGTAGAAAGTTTCCTGAAGCTGATGCCGCACTGGCTGACACACTCCTTTGAAATTATGGGCGGTATTCTGCCAGCGCTGGGCTTCGCCATCACCATTATGGTGATCGGTAAAAAGAGCCTGCTGCCGTGGTTTATCGGCGGTTTCTTTGCGGTGCTGTACCTGAAGGTGGACATCATGGCGATGGCAATCTTTGGTACCTGCGTGGCCTTCCTGATTAAAGGTCTGGCGAAAAATGAAGGAGCAGCATGATGAGCAGCGACGTAATGCAGCACGAACTGGTGGAGCGCGCGCGTGAAAGCGGTACGCTGACCAAAGCAGACATCACCAAGGCCTGGTTTATCTACTGGCTGGGCGCGGAAGTTTCCAGCTCCTATGAGCGTTTACAAAGCCTGATTTTCTGTGCCTCGATGACGCCGATCATCAAAAAACTCTACCCGCAAAAAGAGGAGCAGGTGGAAGCGCTGAAACGCCATCTGAACTTCTTCAACTCAGAGCAGACCTTTGGGGCGGTGATTCAGGGGATCTCCATTGCGATGGAGGAGCAGAAAACTCGCGGCGAGCCGATCAGCGATGCCTCCATCACCGGGATTAAAACTGGGCTGATGGGACCGCTGGCCGGGATGGGGGACTCCATCATCTGGGCCGCCGTGATGCCACTGTTAATTGCTATTTTCATCCCGTTCGCCGCCAATGGCAGCGCGATGGGCGGAATTGTGCCATTAATCCTCTATCCAGCCATTACGCTGGCAATCAGCTACGGCATGGTTCACAAAGGCTATACGCTGGGGCGCGACTCGATTATCGGCCTGCTGCAGGGAGGGCGAATTAAAGAGCTTATCTACGGCGCAAACGTGCTGGGCTTGATCATGATGGGCGCGCTTTCTGCAAGCTACGTCAAGATCACCACGCCGTTAAAACTCAGCGCCCTGAAAGGCTCTGAAGTGGTAGTTCAGCAAATCCTCGACTCGATCGCACCCGGTCTGTTGCCGCTGGCGGCGGTGTTTGCCATTTACTTCTACCTTGTGAAGAAAGGTCCGCGTTACACCACGATTTTGCTGTCGATTGTCGCGCTCAGCGTGGTCTGTTCGCTGCTGGGAGTGCTGTAAGCCATGACGCAGAATATCTATCAACAGTTGGGACTAAAACAGGTCATTAACGCTTGCGGCAAGATGACGATTTTGGGTGTTTCCAGCGTGGCGCCGGACGTGATGCAAGCCACCGCGCGGGCAGCCTCTGCCTTTGTTGAAATTGATCGGCTGGTGGACAGAACCGGAGAACTGGTTTCCCGCTACACCGGCGCCGAAGACAGCTATGTCACGTCCTGTGCGTCGGCGGGTATTGCCATCGCCGTTGCCGCCGCCATTACCCGCGGTGACCAGGCAAGAGTCACGCTGATGCCGGACAGCGCAGGTATGGCCAATGAAGTGGTGATGCTGCGCGGGCATAACGTGGACTATGGTGCGCCCATCACCAGTGCCATCCGTTTGGGTGGCGGGCGGGTGGTGGAGGTCGGCTCAAGTAATCTGGCGGCCCGCTGGCAACTGGAGAGCGCGATTACCTACAACACTGCCGCGCTGCTGTACGTGAAATCGCACCACTGCGTGCAGAAAGGCATGTTGAGCATTGCGGATTTTGTGCAGGTCGCGCAGGTTCACAACCTGCCGCTGATTGTCGATGCCGCCGCCGAGGAAGATTTACACGCCTGGGTAGCAAGCGGGGCGGATATGGTGGTCTACAGCGGGGCAAAAGCTTTTAACGCACCGACCTCCGGATTTATCACCGGGAAGAAACAGTGGATTGCGGCCTGTAAGGCTCAGCATCACGGAATTGCCCGGGCGATGAAAATCGGCAAAGAGAATATGGTTGGGCTGGTGTATGCCCTGGAAAACTACCATCAGGGACAAACCGTGGTCACCGCCGAAGAGCTCCTGCCCGTGGCGCAGGCTATTTCAGAGATTCGTGGTCTGGATGCGGATATCGAGCAGGATGAGGCCGGGCGCGCCATCTGGCGGATTCGTATTCGGGTGAATGCGCAGGCGCTGGGGATGGATGCTTACGCCGTAGAAGCGCAACTGCGAGAGGGTGAAATCGCGATTTACGCTCGCCGTTACAACCTTCATCAGGGCGTTTTTAGCCTTGACCCGCGTACGGTCGCAGAAGGGGAAATGGCGCTGATCGTGGCCCGATTAAAGGAGATTGCAGATCATGCAGCAGATTAATTTTTATCGTAATAAAGTCGCCATTAACGTGCTGGCGAAGGATATCGCCAATGCGCGAGAAATCTATGATGCTGCCGAAGGCCATGCGGTAATCGGCATTCTTTCTGCGCAGTTTTCCTCGGTTGAAGAAGGCGTTCGGGAAGTGAAACGCTGGATGGTTGATGTGCCGTCGATTTCTGTAGGGTTGGGGGCGGGAGACCCGGCGCAGTATTACAAAGCGGCGATGATTGCCTCACAGGTCCATCCGGCACACGTCAACCAGACCTTTACCGGCTGCGGGTTTGCGGCAGGCGCCCTGGCGGCAACGGGCGGTGAACAGACCCATATCAACGCGCTAGTCAGTCCCACAGGCACGCCGGGGGAGGTGTTGATCTCGACCGGCGTCAGCAGCAGCCAGGGCACGCCAGCCCGCGTTTCCTGCGATGCAGCAGTGCGTATGATGCTCGATTCCGGGGCTCACGCGGCGAAGTTCTTCCCGATGGGCGGTGAGCAGTCGCTGCCTGAGCTGTACGCGCTGGCGACGACAGCGGCACGAAACGGCATGACGCTGATTGAACCGACCGGCGGTATCGATCTCGATAACTTCGGCGTTATCCTGCAATCCTGTCTGGAAGCGGGGGTACCGCGCGTCATGCCGCATATTTACAGCTCGATTATCGACCCACAGACCGGCAATACCCGGCCTGCAGATGTGGTCAGGTTGATGGAAATAGTCAAAACCCTGGTGTGATGTCGCCATCGTTGGATGGCGCATAAAAAATGCCCGGAGGTGTTAATCCTTACCGGGCATTTTTGCGAACGCCATTCCCTGAAAATGAATACATTGCAGAAGTATGTATTTATCCACCAAAGCGCCTCGCAGATAGAAAAGTTCCCTGATGTTGAGTGTGCGACTGGCGAGTAAGGTTTCGTCATCTTGTTCATCTGGTGACGGACCGCCATGAAAAAACCAACAACATCTACGCCGCATGATGCGGTATTTAAAAAGTTCTTAAGTCATCCAGAAACGGCACGGGATTTTCTTGATACCTATCTCCCCGGACCATTACGTGAACTTTGCGATCTGAACACATTGAAGCTGGAGCCAGGGAGTTTTATTGAGGAAGACCTGCGAGCCAGTTATTCCGATGTTCTGTGGTCGCTAAAAACGAGAACCGGTAAAGGTTATATCTACGCGTTGATTGAACACCAGAGTTCACCGGATGCTCATATGGCATTTCGAATGATGCGTTACGCCATTACCGCGATGCAGAATCACCTTGATGCCGGCCACAAAACGCTGCCGCTGGTGGTTCCGATCCTTTTTTATCATGGCGTCGCCAGCCCGTACCCTTTTTCACTGTGTTGGCTGGATGAATTTGATGATCCAGAAATTGCGCGGCGGCTATATGGCGCGGCCTTCCCGCTGGTCGACATCACGGTGGTGTCCGATGATGAGATTATGCAGCACCGGCGAGTGGCGCTACTGGAACTTGTCCAGAAGCATATACGCGAGCGCGATTTAATGGTGCTGGTCGATAACCTGGTTGCGCTGCTGATTAAGGGACACGCTAATGACAGTCAGGTAGAAACGCTATTTAATTACCTGGTGCAGTCTGGCAGCGCACCGCGTTTTGAGACGTTTATTCGAGAGGTTGCTCTGCGCGTTCCCCAACATAAGGAGAGATTAATGACGATTGCAGAATGCTTACGTGAGTCGGGGCGAAGAACGGGGCTGCTAGAAGGCAAACTGGAAGGCAAGCTCGAAGGTAAAAAAGACGAAGCATTGCGGATAGCCCATGCCATGCTTGAGAAGGGGATCGATCGTGAACTGGTGCTCATGATTACCGGGCTTTCAATTGATGAGCTAACGGCATTTTCCGACTAATTTATCTTTGTCCCATTATGCTTTTTTCTTCTTGCTGATGCTTTTTCGTTTTTTAAACCGCAGCGGCCTTCCCGCTATAGTCATTTCATTACTCATCAGGCGGTTATTGCAAAAGGATAAAACGTGAAGCTGAAAATACCTTATTTCGTGGCCGGGGCGGCGGTATTACTGGCGGGATTATTGCTGGCAGGCTGCGATCGGCAGAGCAATGATGCAAAGCATATCAAAGTGGGCGTGATTAACGGCGCAGAACAGGATGTGGCGGAAGTCGCGAAGAAAGTCGCGAAAGAAAAATATGGTTTGGAGGTGGAACTGGTGGGGTTTAGCGGCTCTCTGCTGCCCAACGATGCCACTAACCATGGTGAGCTGGATGCTAACGTCTTCCAGCATCGTCCGTTCCTTGAACAAGATAATAAAGCGCACGGCTATAAGCTGGTCGCGGTGGGCAATACCTTTGTGTTCCCGATGGCGGGTTATTCGAAGAAAATCAAAACCATTGCAGAACTAAAAGACGGTGCAACGATTGCGATTCCTAACGATCCGACTAACCTCGGACGAGCGCTGTTGCTGCTGCAAAAAGAGAAGTTAATCACTCTGAAAGCAGGTACTGGCCTGCTGCCAACGGCGCTGGATATTACGGATAATCCGCGGCACCTGAATATTATGGAACTGGAAGGTGCGCAGCTACCGCGCGTGCTGGACGATCAGAAAGTGGATGTGGCGATTATCAGTACCACCTACATCCAGCAAACCGGGCTTTCCCCGGTACATGACAGCGTATTTATCGAAGACAAAAACTCGCCGTACGTGAACATTCTGGTGGCGCGAGAAGACAACAAAGATGCCGAGAATGTGAAAGAATTCCTGCAATCTTATCAGTCACCTGAAGTGGCGAAGGCGGCAGAAACTATCTTTAACGGCGGCGCGGTTCTGGGCTGGTAATCATCACCCTTTGCCGCGCCGGTTGACGTTAAACCGCTCTGGCGCGGCGACGTGAGTCCATTGAGATAAGTATTACCGAAGAGAGGATCAAAAGCGTGCCCAGCCAGTCTGGCAGGGTAAAGGTAATACCTAACAGCAGCAGGGACAACAACGCGCTGCTTAACGGTTCCGCGCAGCTTAAAATGCTCGCTTTCGGTCCGCCAATCATCTGCGCGCCTTTCAGGTACAGGCTAAACGTAAGCGACGTGCCGATGACCACCAGATAGAAAAACGCCAGAATCAAACTGCCATTCACCACGAAATTAGTGCCCTGCCCGGCGTAAAACGGCAGCAGGATCATGCCGCCGATCAACATACTCCAGCCGACGACCGGCAGCGTGCCGTAGCGCGCAATAAGCGTTGAGGGATAGGTGGTGTAGAACGCGGCGGCAAACGCCGAGGCAATTCCCCAGAACAGCGCGGCAGGTGAGATTGACAGTGACGTCGGGTTACCGTGGGTGACCAGTAAGAAGGTGCCGATAAGCGAGGTAAAGATCGCGGTCAGCACTAAAACTCCCGGTCGCGCTTTGCGCACCACGGAGAACCACGCCACGATAATGGTCGGTGACAAAAATTGCAGCACAGTCGCCGTGGCGGCATTGGATTTTTCGATGGTCAGCAGGAAGGTTAGCTGTACGGTAAGCGCCCCTACCACGGAGAAAATCAGCAGGCTGATAGCGTCTTTGCGGTTTTTGATTACGGAAAACACTTTGTCGCCGTGAACGAAAGAGAGCATCAGCAGGATAAGCCCGGCGAATATCAGGCGCGTCATGGTCAGAAACTGCGACGACATCTGACTTTGCTCCATGATGTACTGCGCACAAACGCCTGAACTTCCCCATAATACGGCGGCAATCAGGACGTTCATCATCCCTCTTCTGGTGGAACTCATCTTTCCCTCTGCATGTTGTTTTGTTTTATTTGTGTGCAGGCATCATAGCAGAGATGGTTGCTATTTCTGCCAGCACATCCGCAATCAGCCAGTCATTAAAGACTTTCACCTCCGGACGCATGACCGCGTGCTGTGGCGTGACGATGTAGTAAGACCACGTCAGGGGCCAGCGGGTGTCGGGATGAAGCTGAACCAGTTGTCCATCAGTTAGTAGCTGTTGCACTAATGCCCTGCGCACAATGGCGACGCCCTGACCGCTGAGTGCCGCCAGAATTACGGCGGAGGTGGAGTTGATGTGCAAACCACTGTCGCGAACGGTAGGAGCCTGGGCGGCGGCCAGGACATCATTCCAGGCTGGAAAATTGGCTCCGGGGTGGGGAGTATCGTCATGGATAAGCTTTTGTGTGGTCAGCCATTCACCACAGGATATTTTTCCTGGTGGCACTATACGTGGGCTACAGACCAAGACCGCTTCTTCATCCATCAGCCAGGTTTTATTTACCCCAGGCCAGTCGCCTTTGCCGCAACGCACGCCCAGATCGGCTTCGCCGTGAGCGACATCCATTAGCTTTTCCGTCACGTTCAGGCGTAATTCTATGTTTTCATACGCTTGCGAGAAACGATTGAGGCGGTTCATCAGCCAGTTCATCACCAGAACCTGAGAGGCGGTGATAATCACTACCGAACGTGCCCGCCGACCGCGTAGCTTGTTCAGCCCGGATTCCAGGCTATCCAGCCCCTGAGATATTTCACGTAATGCTTCCTGTGCATCGCTGACCAGCGTCAGGCGTTCTTTGCCCGAACGAATACGATGCAGCAGCGGGTGGCCAACCCAGTCTTCAAGGGCGCGTACCAGTTGCCCAACGGCTGCTGGGGTAACTCCCAGCTCCTGTGCTGCACCGGTAAAACTGCCGTGACGGGCAGTGGCTTCAAAAGCGTGTAACCATTTTAGACGATTAAGCGATCGCATCAGGTCATTTCCCGTTTGGTAAGTATTTTCAGTATATGGCATCGAGATAGATTTTCTTTGTTGGATCGCTATTTCTTCTCATTCGTCAGCGTCTCAGGGGAGTGGCATTGTTAGCACATTAACGACGCTTGAAACGAGGTTAGCGATGAACACATTATTTGTCGGAAAAAAACTGTTAGTGGTAGGCGGTACCAGTGGGATGGGGTTTGAAACTGCAAAACGGATCCTTCAGGGCGGTGGCCAAGCGGTGCTGGTGGGCAATCGCGCGGACAAAGCAGAGCAGGCGAGACAGGCGCTGGCGGAGCTGGGTGACGTCTCCATCATTGTGGCAGATCTGATGTCGGAAGCGGGTGTGAAACAGGTGATGGCAACGGTGAATAGTGACCATAAAGACATCAGCCTGTTGGTCAATGCCGCAGGGGTTTTCTTCCCGAAACCTTTTACTGAGCATGAAGTTGAAGATTATGAGCTGTACATGAGTCTCAATCGGGCGACGTTTTTCATCACCCGCGATGTGGTACGCAACATGGTGGCCACAAACATTAAAGGCGCAATTGTTAATATCGGCTCTATGTGGGCGCAGCAGGCGGTTGGTGCGACGCCTTCTTCAGCTTATTCGATGGCCAAAGCGGGCCTGCATGCATTAACTAAAAATCTGGCCGTCGAGCTGGGTGCGAATGGGATCCGCGTCAATGCAGTCTCTCCAGCGGTGGTACATACGCCGATCTACGAAGGATTTATCCCTAAGGAAGACGTGCAAGGTGTGATGAGTAGTTTTGACAGTTTCCATCCGATTGGCCGGGTTGGTACGCCAGGTGATGTTGCAGAAACCATCGCGTTCCTGTTGTCTGATAAAACGGGTTGGGTGACCGGTGCTGTCTGGGATGTGGATGGTGGTGTTATGGCCGGGCGAAATATCTGATGAATATCCCCCGCGTTGTTGCGGGGGATTGTCGGGGCATTACGGTGCAATCGGCGTCAGATAATCCAGCCGTAGCGGTTCGGCCAGCAGATCGTTCATTTGCAGAATAAAGGCCTGGAAATGTGGCAGAGCGATATGCGCGTCCAGGCCGGCCTGACCGCGCCAGGATTCGCGCACGTAGAATACATCTGGCGTGTCGCGTAACTGGAACAGGGCATATTCAATATTGCCCGGCTCCCGGCGGGTGGGCAGCAGCAGAGCTTGTAGCGCCTGTTTCAGTGCGTCGATTTTCCCCGGTCTGGCTTTCAGTACCGCAATAATTGAAATTACCTCTGAATCAGACATGTTAAAACCCCTCCAGCACAATCTTGCCGACCGCGCGGCCAGTTTCAATTTGCGCGTGCGCTTTTCGCAGGTTCGCCGCGGTGATCGCGCCAAAATGCTCGCCCAGCGTGGTGCGGAGGGTGTCGTTGTCGATCAGTTGCGCTACGCGGGTCAAAAGCTGATGCTGCGCAATAATGTCGTGGGTGGTAAACATCGAACGGGTAAACATAAATTCCCAGTGCAGCGAAATGCTTTTGGCCTTCAGCGGACGCGCATCGAGGGTTTGCGGATCGTCAATCAGCGCCAGTTTGCCCTGCGGCGCCAGGGCGGCAATAATTTGCGAGTAGTGCTGCTCGGTATTGTTCAGGCTGGCAACGTGCGTCACCTCTTTAATACCTATCCGTGCCAGCTCTTCCGTTAACGGTTTGCTGTGGTCAATCACATGATGAGCGCCCGCTTCACGAACCCACTTCTGGCTCTGCGGACGTGATGCGGTGCCGATGACGGTCATTTTGGTCAGCTTACTGGCCAGTTGCGTCAGGATAGAACCGACGCCGCCAGCCGCGCCAACAATCAATAACACATCATTTTCATTGCCATTTTCCTTAACGTCCAGACGGTCGAATAGCATTTCCCAGGCGGTAATAGCGGTCAGCGGCAGCGCCGCAGCTGAAGCATTATCCAGTGATTGCGGCTTCAGTGCGGTAATACGTTCATCAACCAGCTGAAATTCACTGTTACTACCAGGGCGACCCAGTGCACCGGCGTACCAGACTTCATCGCCAGGTGCGAACAGAGTGACCGCTTCGCCCACGGACTTCACCACGCCAACGGCGTCCCACCCCAGCACGCGCGGCACCTCCGCGTTAAAACCTTCGCGGACCTTGGTATCCACGGGGTTGACGGAAATGGCTTTTACTTCAACCAGCAGATCATGTCCGTTGGCGACCGGCATGGGCAGGTCAATCTCTTGTAAAAATTCAATGTTATTGCCGTCGGTCGCGGCGCGGGTAATGGCGATGGCTTTCATGGTCTCTCCGGTCACAGGAATCAGTTGAATAATTCGATGGTAAACCGGTAACAGAACGGGAAAAATAGCCGTACGGCGACAGGACTTATACTCGGGGAGTGAAAATGTTCCGGCTTGAAGATCTCACGTTGTTTGTCCGCGCTGCGGCGCTGAATAGTTTTAGCGATGCCGCGCGTGAAGTCGGCGTTCAGCCTGCTCAGGTCAGTTCTGCTATCAAGCGCCTGGAGTCTACGTTGGCTATCCGCTTGTTCGCTCGCTCCACGCGCAGCCTGCGCCTGACGCCGGAGGGCGAGGTCTGGCTACCCTATGCCCGCCAGATGCTGGACGTGATGCATGCCGGGCTGCAAAAAATTCAGACCCCGGAAGATGAAGTGTCAGGCACGTTGCAAATCGCCGTGCCTTCCGATCTCGGGCGGAATTTGTTGCTGCCGGTTTTTCAGTCGTTTCGACGCCGTTATCCTGCGCTGCGTCTGCGGATCTTTTTCTCCGATCAGGTGACGGATGTCTTTAAAGACCCCGTCGATGTCGCGTTTCGCTACGGCAACACCGAAGATGCGTCTTACATCGCGCTGCCCGTTGCACCGGGTAACCGACGCGTGCTGGTGGCTTCTCCACAATGGGTTGAGCACAACGGCGCGCCGCAAACCCCGGACGAATTAACACAGCTCAACGCCATGACCTTTGTTTTACGCGGCCGCCTTCACGATCGCTGGACGTTTACGCGTAACGGCGAGGTCAGCAGTGTGCAGGTTAACGGCACCATTATGAGCGACGATGCGGAAGTGATTCGACGGTTGGCGATTGCCGGAGAAGGCGTGGCGTACAAGTCGTGGCTGGATGTCAGCGAGGATGTGCGTGACGGTCGATTACAACTGCTGATGCCGGATTATCAGGGAGAGAAAGTCCCGCTGAATATGATTTGCCCGCATCGGAAGCAGCTTTCTACGGCGGTCCGTCTGCTGCACGACGCGGTGAAGACGCGGTGTGAAATGCTGGCGCAAAGCTAATATGCGCTTGCGCCAGAATATTATCGCGTTGTTACTCAGTCTTTCTTGGCCGCGTTTGCAAAGAAGATATCAGACTGAATGTCTTTTGTGCGGATGGTAAACAGCTGATTAGTCAGATCTTCCGTCAGCTTCTCGGCGTCGGCCATGATGCGCAGGTTGAAGTCATTCAGCATCTTATCGGCAGCTGGTTTATCAGTTTTCGCCATCTTCAGATACTCGGCTTCGACCTCTTTTTGCTCCTTCGCCACTTTGTCTTCCCACGCTTTGTAGGCTTTTTTGACGATTGGCGCGAGCTTCGGATAATCGGTCATCGTCAGCGTCTGTAACTTACGGTATTTCCAGTAAATGGATTGATCGTCCGCTTTGTCGCTACCCATCGTGTAGTTTGCCGGATACGCTTTCAGGCCGCTGTAGTACGGAACAAAGGCGGTGAGGTCAGCCATGCCCAGACCAATGTAGGTCGTTTCACCAATCTCTTTTGGCAACCACGGACGGACCTGCATAACGTGCGCTTCATAGGTGCGGAATACGCTAACCGGACGCCATGGCTCTTTGCCGTTCAGACCATTGGTATACGGATCATGGCTGGTGCCTTCGTAATGGTTACGCAGTACGGCTTTCACATCGTCCAGCGTCATTTTCTTCTCTGGCGTCATGAAGACCGGGAATTCACGCCCTTTGGCCATATCCTGATTTACGGAAGGATTGAACTCTTTCTGGATGGTCCATACTCGCGGGTCGTTATACGTGCGGTCACGCTCGTCATCACGGGTATAGGCTTTGGAGAAGTTGAATTTGCCATCTTTCGCCGGTTCGTACAGACCCTTTTCGGTCGCAAATTGAATCAGGTTTTTCGACGCCATCATGTCAGGGTTTTTAGGATCGTAATCCTGTAAGCGGCCCTGATTACCGGTGGCAAAATATTGGTTATTCGGCAGACGCTGCGCCATCCACTGATGGCCGCTGCCGGTTTCCAGGTACCAGATCTCGTTCTCGTCGACGACGGCAACGCCAAAGCCTTCGCCAGCGCCGACAGTTTCAACGATATGGCCCAGCAGCGCCACGGCTTCACGCGCAGTTTTGCTCTGCGACAGTAGAATATCCGGGATATCGTCTTCAGTGATCCCTTTATCCTCAACGTATGGGTCGGCGGCCAGCGCTTTTGGTGAGGCAAAAATAGATTCTGTGCCGCTCACGCCAACGCCCAGTTCGTTAAATCCGGTTGCACCGTGCAGTTGAGTTTTCCAGTTTGGGACGGTTGTATAGCGCAGAGAGTTTTTGGGAAGCGGCCAGGTAAAGTCATTCGCACCGTTATGTGCTTTGGTGCTGTATACCCCGGTCTGATTCTGTTTGGCCGGGTGAATGACAAAATGCTGCGCTTTCAGGGCATCGCTGTCAGCGCTACGGGCTACCAGCATGGAGCCGTCCGCTGATGCTTCATTGCCGACCAGCAGGGTCGTACACGCAAAACCTGATGAAACAACGGCCAAATTTATAGAAAGTGCAATCAGGCACTTTTTAAAAGTAAACATTACGTATCCCTCATATGTACGCCAAAAATACACCGGAAACACACCGTTTCCTGAAATGCGATAACGCCTGAACGCTCAGACATTGCTCGCGAGAGAGATAAACGCCCCTGCCCACGTCTTCTCCAAATATCCATTCGTAGGTTGAAGTCTTCAGGACAAATTAAAACGCCCATTTCGCTTAATTATTACGCAACGGATATCGTGATATTCAGGATGTTTCCTGATTCGGGACGAAGAATAGCAATGGGTTATTAGTAGATTCAGTGACCCATGTCGCGTAAGTCGATGATGGCAAATATGAGTTCCATTGAGGGGGCATGCTTTTTGAATCCGGATATGACGTTACCTTTTGCGGCAATACAGCGAGGGCACATTGGAGCTGGCAAAAATCCATGCGCCCTTATACTCCTCCATGACCAGGCTCAGGCTTCGTCCGCTTTGGCGGTAAAACCCAGGTAATGTGTTGTTAATATCTGCTTCATCGGCGCTATCTGCGAAGGTTTTGACCACCTGCATCGCCTGAAGTACCCGGGCTTCGTGTTGTCTGGTGTAGATGAAATAAATGTTCCTGCTGATGTCTGAGGTATTACGTCCGTACAGTTTTCCGGTGATGGTGGCCAAACCTTCATTATTGTACATCCGAAACGATAACGTACCGGCAAAGCGATTGCTGCCAATATTCCATTCCATGCTGCCGATGCAATTCAGCGGCTTTTCGGCATAGCGTGAATACCATAGCCACCCGCCTGAACCAAGCAATGTTGCCAGACCGATTACGAGTAAAATAAAGTGTTGTGTTTTTTTCATTACCCGCGCATCCAGTAATAATGGGTAGTACAAAACGCGTTAGCATCTACCCGTGCATCTTTGTCACAGACAAATGCCACGATCCTCTCCGCTTTACGGTAGCCGGAAAGGAACACGTGCTTGTTGTTTTCACAGAGATAGGGATGCAGCTGCATCAGATTGAAATAATTCTCCTGATCGTGCTCATTTGGTGAGTAATAGATTTTACAGTTTTGCCGTGAGGGGACCTGCATGGAAACAGAAACGAATTTACTAAACGGCATAACAGGACGTGTCTGATACCACACCAGCCAAATAATCAGGGTGGCAATAACAATGCCCGCAGTAAATAAAATGTCCCGCCAGGTTACCCGCGTCGTTTGTTGAGGCGCGGGAGGAATTATCTTTGGGGGCGTGTTTTCCTCTATAACCGGTGGCGAGTAAACTTCACTCTGAAGATGCGTTATCGTCTCTACCTGCGTATTTTCATTTAATGTAAGCCCGCGCCGTGAAATAGTCTTTACCGTATCACGAGGTAGACCCACGTCCGCCAGTGCGTTACGCAGCGTCAGAATAGCCTGGTAAAATGTGTTGGTGGTGGTCACATTATTTCTCTCACCCCAGCCCACTTTCATCAACGTGTTCTGGGAAACAATGTCACTTGCGTGAGTAATTAAATAGAGAAAACAAAGCGAAGCTGGGAGCTGAAGTTGTATTGCCCGCCCGGTCTGACGATTGACCAGACTTTTGCTATCAGGATTAAATTCGACCAACTGATTGATAAGGTACAATTGCCCAGCCCTCAGTAACCAAAACGTATCACCGCATGTGCCAACACTTACCTTAAATTTTACATCCAAATCGATAATACGCCTCACTCTTTGTACGTGATCGAAGATAAGAATTTCACTTAAGGGTTAAAAGTTCTTTATATACAACAAGTTAGCTGCGTAAGTTCTTAGGTGAGAATTAACTAATGTTAAATAATGAGAATTCATTACAGTTTTATCCGAATTATCATTATATTTATCCACAGAACGACAAGGGTGATTGAGTTATCAGAATTGTGTAATTAATAAGTAACCTTTACATCGATTGTTTTTTAGCAAATAGTGCTTTTTTGATATTTATCCTGGAGCTTGAATTTATGGAGAAAATTCTTAATGCCCAGATTGTTATTCTGAGATAAAGCATAAAAAAGGTTATCGGTAGCGCATTACTTACCGTCCGCACCTATTAGTGCATCAGGAGTTTATTACATTTTTTTAGCGTCACTGTTATTAACTGACAAGGAATGTCGTACGTGTCGGATTGACACATTTATTTACCAATGAAATATTTATGGAAAAATAACAGGAGTCATTTTTGATGAAGAGATCACCGTCACAGAGTGTTCGTTGCATAAGCTGTGAATTATCCTGTCAATTATATCCGGATACTGCAGTACGCGCCAACTACTGTCACCGTGCTGCTTTTGCGATCTGGCCTGAGGGAAATGGCTTTCTGCAAAAAGGAATTATTGAAAAACTTCTGCTTAATAATCAAAACCATTTGTCGCGCGGGTTTATTTTTGTGGACTTTTCTTTCCCGAACCTGCGCCTGTTTGCCGACCCGCAATGGGTTGACCGACTGGCCTACAGCGGCATGCATATTGTGTTAATAGCAGACAGAAACCTGGCGCCATTGGCCAACTACTGGCTGTCTAAAAGTAATAAAATACAAGGAATTATATATTCCGATGATGATGATGACGTTCAGCATCAGAAAATCCGCCGGTTATTTACCGGTCACCTCGCGAACAGTAAACGCGGACGCTCACTCAACTATACAGAAATGATATTACTGAAGCGGTTTGTCTCAGGGAAAAGTATTCAGCAAATTACCAAAATAGATAATATCGATATTAAGAAAATATACGTCTACAAGCTCCGGCTTGAAGATAAGTTAGGCCACAGTATTCATCAAATACTGTCGAATATTTTATAACGCATTTCTGATTTTTAATATTTTCACATCTTTGCGATGTGGTGGACGCTCTACGCCTGATAGCAGGAGGCTAATATGCCAAATCCCAAATCTTACTCTCGTATTGCCATAGCGGTTTCAGCCGCATTAACCTCTATGGTATTTTCAACCCATGCGGCCTGGGTTGACGTTGATAGTCTTCCTTCCAGCGGACTGGTTAGCAGTCTGCCCCCGGAATTGCAGGCTATAATCCCTGCGCAGGCAAATGCCAATTTCGCTAAAACCAGCGCCATGCCGAATTATGTTTATCAATGGAGTGCGGGTACTATTCCCGTTTATGGCAATGGATTAACGATTAATGGACCCGGCGCTGAAGCTTTTGAGCACTCTATTACCGTTATTCAGAACAGTGCCACGGGTAGTCCGGGCGTTATTTTCGGTGACGACCTGACGATTCGCACGCAGTCGAAGAATGCCGCCAATAATGGTAAAGACGTTGACGGTATCCGCACGCATGGGGCCAATACGCCGGATAACCCGGTCTTTATCATCACCGGGGATCGAACCAGCATTTATGTGGACGGTCAGGATGGTGACGGTATTAACGCCGGTTACAACTCCTATAGTCAGGGCTGGAAAGGATCGGCCAGTATTTACGTTGGCGACGATCTCTATATTCAGACTACCGGTTCCCAGGGCCGTGGTATCACTGCAAACGCGATGAAAGACGCCACGCAGGCCAAAAATACCATTGTCGTTGGCGACCGGGCGCACATTGTGACGATCGGTGACAGTTCAGAAGGTCTTCGCACCGGGCAGAGCGGTTCCTCCATTCTGCTTGGCAATGACGCCATCATTGAGACATCGGGTGCCTCTTCCACGGGGATTTATGCCGCCTCATCTTCCAAAACAGAACTGGGCGACAACGCGACGATTACGGTTAACGGCGTCAGCGCGCATGCGGTTTACTCCACCAATGCGACCGTGAATCTCGGCGAAAACGCGACGGTCAACGTCAACAGTTCGGCGAAAGCGGCATCATATAGCAAAGCACCACGCGGCCTGTATGCGACTTCACGCGGTGCGATAAACCTGGCAGGCGGTGCCGCTATTACCATGGCGGGCGATCACAGCAATGAAAGTTATGCCATCAGCACTGAAACGGGCGGCACAGTAGACGGTTCTACTGGCGGGCGCTTCCTCATCGACGGCGATCTTCACGCCGCTGGCGCGACTGCTGCAACCAGCAGCCTGCCGCAGCAAAACAGTACCATTAAGCTCAACATGACCGACAACTCGTTGTGGAGTGGAGCGTCATACATCACCAGCGCCACAGCCGGAACAGGTGTTATCTCGCTGCAAATGAGTGATGCAACCTGGAACATGACCAACAGTTCAACGCTCACCGACCTGACGCTGAATGGGGGGGCAGTGGTGAACTTTGGGCATGCTGACGGTGAACCGTGGCAGACGCTTACCATCAATGAAGATTTCACCGGGAACGGCGGCAAGCTGGTTTTCAATACCGTCCTGAATGACGATGCCTCCGAAACCGACAAGCTGAAAGTGCTCGGCAACACCGCGGGTAACGCGTTTGTGGCGGTGAACAATATTGGTGGAACCGGGGCGCAGACCGTTGAAGGCATTGAGATCATCGAAGTGGCCGGTAATTCTGACGGTACTTTTGAGAAAGCGGGCCGTATTGTTGCCGGTGCGTACGACTATAACGTTGTGCAGAAGGGCAGCAACTGGTATCTGACCAGCTTCATTCCCGCTCCGCCGGATCCGGAAGAGCCAGACCCCGTTGATCCGGACCCGGTTGATCCCATCGACCCAGACCCTGTTGACCCGGATCCGGTTGACCCTATTGACCCAGGTCCTGTTGATCCAGACCCGGTCGATCCTGTAGACCCGATTATCCCTGAGCCGGAAGAACCTGTTGCGCCTCCTGTTACTGAGCAGCAGTATCGCCCGGAAGCAGGCAGTTATCTGGCGAACAACTACGCTGCTAACACGCTGTTTATGACCCGACTCCACGACCGTCTGGGTGAAACGCAGTACATCGACATGCTGACGGGTGAGAAAAAAGTCACCAGCCTGTGGATGCGTAACGTCGGGGCCCATACCCGCTTCAAAGACGGAAGCGGGCAGTTGAAAACCCAAAGTAACAGCTATGTCTTGCAGTTAGGCGGCGATCTGGCGCAGTGGAGTAGCGACGGTCTCGACCGCTGGCACTTTGGCGCGATGGCCGGTTATGCCAACAGCCAGAACCGCACGCAGTCCAGCCTGACCGGTTACCATTCACGTGGTCAGGTCACCGGTTACAGTGTGGGACTGTACGGCACATGGTATGCCAATGACGCCGACAAGACCGGTACCTACGTGGATACCTGGGCGCTGTACAACTGGTTTGATAACAAAGTGATGGGCCAGGAGCAGGCGACGGAGAAATACAAATCCAGCGGGATAACCGCTTCTGTTGAAGCCGGTTACAGCTTCAAACTGGGTGAAAACGAGCGCAACAGCTACTGGCTGCAACCGAAAGCGCAGGTGGTGTGGATGGACGTGCAGGCCGACAGCCACCGTGAAGCAAACGGTACCCGCGTGAAGGACAACACCGATGGCAACCTGATGACCCGCCTGGGTGTAAAAGCCTTTATCAACGGTCACAACGCCATCGACGACGGTAAATCTCGCGAGTTCCAGCCGTTTGTTGAAGCCAACTGGATCCACAACACGCAGACAACCAGCGTGAAAATGGATGATGTAAGCAACGACATGCGCGGCACCAAAAACATCGGCGAGCTGAAAGTCGGCGTTGAAGGTCAAATCACTCCGCGCCTCAACGTGTGGAGCAACGTGGCCCAACAAGTCGGCGATAAAGGCTACAGCGATACCCGCGGTATGTTGGGTGTGAAATATAACTTCTAATGTAATGCAGTAATGTAAAAGCCGCTGATTAACCGATCGGCGGCTTTATTTTGAAATTGTAGGCCGGATAAGCGTTAGCGCCATCCGGCAAATAAGCTGAGTGCAGCGCTAGCTATTACTATTTTTGTTACAAGCAAGCTCTTTACCTAAAGCAATCATGGCCAATTCAGAAGGACTGTATTTTGTTCGTTCCTTAGGATGAGTTTGGAGGTAATTCCCGACAATATCGGCCTCCTGCCCAATGGTTATACTCTCACCGCAGATGATATTCTCTTGTGATAATGTGCCTGCCACTCCTGCGACAAAAGACATATACATCACAGCAATCTGTTCATCCTGAACATTCAAATAATCAAAACCTCTTTCATACAATTGATAACCGTGATAAAGCGAGTTGCCGTCGATATTCAACGTCGATTTTGCCAGTGCTGATGTTGAAAGACAGAGCAATAACACGACAGGAATGGAAATTTTATTGATCATACGAGCACCAACCACCCTTATGATGTGAACCTGTACCACCATGCGGATGTTCGCCTTTCGGACATGCAAAAGCGGCGGATGAGGCGGTGATTGTGACGAAAGCGATAACCATTGCTATAAATACGTTTTTCATGAGTAGTCCATTGTTGCAATTATTTATAAATAAAAATACACACATCATTTAAGCTGAGATGGTATTGTGTCTATTAATTTAATTGACATTATAATGCGTGCTTCACTGTGATGTCATTTATACCTTTTGGCATAGGCTATCAGGAGAGTGTTTTGAATATGACGTTCAGTGTATGATATGAGACAATTAAAATGAGTGTATATGAATAGTCTAACAACAGGAAAACATGCACGTGTACACGCGCTACGCTTGGGATATGAAGAGTTTCCAGATGAGAATGCTTATGGTGGTGCTTATTATATTAAAGATGGTCTGAAATGGATATTTACTATCGTAGGGCTAAAGAAACATTTAGGTATCTATAATGATGATGATTTACGCAATGAGAAATATGATGTAGATACCTATTATCGTCTGGAGTCAGAAGATAATGAAATGCAATCGCTATACGATGATTTAAAGATAAGTAATAGTGAGCCTGTTTATCTGGAAGGGGGGATGTACCTTTATCCCGATGGCTCCATTCGATGATTCATTTGATATTGTAGGCCGGATAAGCGTTAGCGCCATCCGGCACCTGGTGAACCTATAAGTAACGCTTACAGGCTCAGCTATTCTATTCAACTTCTGATGTGCCTCTTTCAGCCCATCTTCCAACTGTTTTTCCTGCTCGCCGTAGACCATCAGGACGATATAGCCATTCATCACTTTTACGGTAATCTGTTACCCGGTATCAAACCCCGCTTCGCGTAGCCACTTGGCGAAGGGATGAGTGTGGGGAATTGGCTCAAAACTATAGGGAGAAAGGAGTTGGAACGGTTAGGTATTGAGCCA
Organism: Citrobacter arsenatis; assembly: GCF_004353845.1. GTDB lineage: Bacteria > Pseudomonadota > Gammaproteobacteria > Enterobacterales > Enterobacteriaceae > Citrobacter > Citrobacter arsenatis. Next base: position 5,140,022 of record NZ_CP037864.1, on the reverse strand, counting down.
CAGGAAGATTAATTGTCCTGTCTTGCTGGAATATTTATAATTTCCATTTTTAAAGCATTTTCCCCTGAGAATATTGCAGCTAACCCCTGTCTGATTTTTAATTGATCGTTTTCTATTGCTCCGTGGGCTACAGGTGAATATATGGCTGTTTGTAATTGAACGCGCTCGAAATCATAGCCAATATCTTTCGCCATCTCTGATAGCAAGTCTAGAAAAAGATTGTTGCTGGTTTGGTTCCATATGGCACCTAATGTATTATCATTATCAGGGTAAGATGTATTTAAATGTGCAAAATACAGCTTCCATGAAGATAAGACATTGCTTTCAGAAGTGCTTCTCTTAGCCTTCCCTCTTTTTATTTTCCCATAAAATGCTAAGTCAATCATATTTAATGCACGAACGTGTTCACTGGACAGCCTGGCATTCTGAGATCTGGTAGCCATAAGTTGTTTGAATATATCAATTTTCAATGATTTTTTTTGGTAATACCTTTCTATAAATTTCTGTGTTTGAATGGCTAGTAATGGACTAACTACTGTAGCAGCAATAGCCATGATCGTAAGGGCAGTGCTCATATTAGATTCTCGTAAAAAATAAATAAAACTAGAAACTTTGGGCGAGAATTATAAAAGCATATATATGCTGAGAAGATAGGGCAAATGGCTAGGGTGAGATAAGCATTTTGGCGGAAGATCACAGGAGTCGAACCTGCCCGGGAACGCTGGCGTCCCCAACTGGATTTGAAGTCCAGCCACCTCACCGGAGATGACGATCTTCCGCGCCTCGATTGCTACATGGAGGCGGGGCGCATTATAGCTACTTCCAAACGTTTCCACACCCCCTCACTCACTTTTTTAACTTCCGTTTCCCAATACCATGACCAGTTTCAAATAAATCTCCGAGAAATCCATTACTTACACTTAGACACATTTTTTGACGCTACCCTGATCACAGAAAACAAGAATCGTAATTTGATAACGAGATATCGGAATACCCGCGCTCACAGGGATGGTTTACAAGAACTGTAACCGGTATCAGCGCGTGTGAAAGTGCAAACAAGGATGCGTAATGAAAAGTGAGATTCTGTCTGTTAAAGAGAAGATTGGCTACGGCATGGGTGATGCCGCCAGCCACATCATCTTCGATAACGTCATGTTATATATGATGTTCTTTTATACCGATATTTTTGGTATTCCGGCAGGTTTTGTCGGCACGATGTTCTTACTGGCTCGTGCGCTGGATGCTATCTCAGACCCTTGCATGGGACTGCTGGCCGACCGTACCCGTTCGCGCTGGGGGAAATTCCGCCCGTGGGTGCTGTTTGGCGCTCTGCCATTTGGTCTGGTCTGTGTGCTCGCCTACAGCACGCCGGATCTCAGCCTGCACGGCAAAATGATTTATGCCGCAATCACTTACACGCTGCTGACCCTGCTTTATACCGTGGTGAACATTCCCTACTGCGCGCTGGGCGGTGTGATAACCAATGACCCAACGCAGCGCATCTCCCTGCAGTCATGGCGCTTTGTGCTGGCGACGGCGGGCGGCATGCTCTCCACCGTGCTGATGATGCCGCTGGTGAATCTGATTGGCGGCGAAGATAAAGCGTTGGGCTTCCAGGGCGGGATTGCCGTGCTCTCGATTGTGGCGTTCCTGATGCTGGCATTTTGCTTCTTCACCACCAAAGAACGTGTGGAAGCGCCACCGAGCAGCAACTCAATGCGTGAAGACCTGCGCGACATCTGGCAAAACGACCAGTGGCGCATTGTCGGCCTGCTGACCATCCTCAACATCCTTGCCGTCTGCGTTCGCGGCGGGGCGATGATGTATTACGTCACCTGGATCCTGGGCACGCCGGAAGTGTTTGTCGCCTTCCTCACCACTTATTGCGTCGGCAACCTGATCGGCTCTGCGCTGGCAAAACCGCTGACTGACTGGAAATGCAAAGTCAGCGTCTTCTGGTGGACGAACGCCCTGCTGGCGGTCATCAGTCTGGCGATGTTCTTCGTGCCGATGCACGCCAACATCACCATGTTCGTCTTTATTTTCGTAATTGGCGTATTGCATCAGCTCGTGACGCCAATCCAGTGGGTCATGATGTCCGACACCGTTGATTACGGCGAGTGGTGCAACGGAAAGCGTCTGACGGGGATCAGCTTTGCGGGCACGCTGTTCGTACTCAAGCTGGGTCTGGCGCTCGGTGGGGCGATGATCGGCTGGATGCTGGCGGGCGGCGGCTACGATGCCGCAGCGAAAACCCAAAACAGTGCCACCATTAGCATCATTATCGCATTGTTCACGATTGTCCCGGCTATTTGTTACCTGCTGAGTGCCGTGATTGCCAAACGCTTTTATACCCTGAAAACGCCGTATCTGAAGGAAATCATGAGTCAGCTGGCTCAGGGCGCGCGCCGCAATCAGCAGGATTTTACGACGAAAGAATTACAGAACTAAGGAACTGACGATGAAAATTAGCGATGGTAACTGGCTGACGCAACCTGGCCTGAATTTAACACACCCAATTCAGGTGTTTGAGGTTGAACAGCAGGGTAACGAGATGATCGTCTACGTTGCGCCGCGTGACGTGCGTGAACGTACCTGGCAACTGGATACCCCACTTTTCACGCTGCGCTTCTTCTCGCCGCAGGAAGGGGTGGTGGGTGTACGAATGGAGCACTTTCAGGGCGCGCTGGATACCGGCCCGCATTACCCGCTGAACGTGCTGCAGGACGTCAACGTAGAGATACAAAACACCGTTGAATTTGCCGAACTGAAGAGTGGCAATCTGAGCGTTCGGGTGACCAAAGGCGAGTTCTGGTCGCTGGATTTCCTGCGTAACGGTGAACGTTTTACCGGTAGCCAACTGAAAAATAACGGCTACGTGCAGGATACCAACAGCGGGAAAAACTATATGTTTGAGCGCCTGGATCTGGGCGTTGGCGAAACGGTGTACGGTCTGGGCGAGCGATTTACTGCGCTGGTACGTAACGGCCAGACGGTGGAAACCTGGAACCGCGATGGCGGCACCAGTACCGAGCAGTCTTACAAGAACATCCCGTTTTATCTCACCAATCGCGGCTACGGCGTGCTGGTGAACCATCCGCAGTGCGTGTCGTTTGAAATCGGCTCTGAGAAAGTGTCGAAAGTGCAGTTCAGCGTTGAAAGCGAGTATTTGGAATATTTCGTCATTGACGGCCCAACGCCAAAAGCGGTGCTGGATCGCTATACCCGCTTTACCGGCCGTCCGGCGCTGCCGCCAGCCTGGTCATTCGGTTTGTGGCTGACTACATCGTTCACCACTAATTACGATGAAGCGACGGTGAACAGTTTTATCGATGGGATGGCCGAGCGCAATCTGCCGCTGCACGTCTTCCATTTCGACTGCTTCTGGATGAAAGCCTTCCAGTGGTGCGACTTTGAGTGGGATCCGGTGACCTTCCCTGACCCGGAAGGCATGATCCGCCGCCTGAAAGAGAAAGGGCTGAAGGTCTGCGTATGGATAAATCCTTATATCGGCCAGAAATCCCCGCTGTTCAATGAACTGAAAGAGAAAGGTTATCTGCTCAAGCGCCCGGACGGCTCCCTGTGGCAATGGGATAAATGGCAGCCGGGCCTGGCGATTTATGACTTTACCAATCCTGAAGCCTGCGAGTGGTATGCCAACAAGCTGAAAGGTCTGGTGGATATCGGCGTTGACTGCTTCAAAACTGACTTTGGCGAACGCATTCCTACTGACGTTAAGTGGTTTGACGGTGCCGATCCGCAGAAAATGCACAACCATTATGCGTACATCTACAACGAACTGGTATGGAACGTGCTGAAAGAGACCGTCGGTGAAGAAGAGGCAGTGCTGTTCGCCCGTTCGGCCTCGGTCGGCGCGCAGCAGTTTCCGGTGCACTGGGGCGGCGACTGCTACGCCAACTATGAATCGATGGCCGAAAGTCTGCGTGGCGGGTTGTCCATTGGTCTGTCCGGCTTTGGTTTCTGGAGTCACGATATTGGCGGCTTTGAGAATACCGCCCCGGCGCACGTCTACAAGCGCTGGTGTGCGTTTGGGCTGCTCTCCAGCCATAGCCGCCTGCACGGTAGTAAATCCTACCGTGTGCCATGGGCGTACGATGATGAATCCTGCGACGTGGTACGCTACTTCACTGAGCAGAAATGCCGCATGATGCCATACCTGTATCGCGAAGCGGCGCGCGCCAATGAGCAAGGCACGCCGATGATGCGCGCAATGATGCTGGAGTTTCCGGACGATCCGGCGTGTGATTATCTCGACCGCCAGTACATGCTGGGCGATAGCGTGATGGTCGCGCCGGTGTTTAGCGAGGCGGGAGATGTGCAGTTCTACCTGCCAGAAGGACGCTGGACGCATCTGTGGCGTAACGATGAGGTATCTGGCAGCCGCTGGTATAAGCAGCAGCATGACTTCCTGAGCCTGCCAGTTTATGTGCGTGACAATACCCTGCTGGCGCTGGGGAGCAATAATCAGAAACCGGGCTACGCGTGGCACGATGGGACCGCGTTCCAGTTGTTCCATCTGCAGGAGGGCAGGGAAGCGATTTGTGAAGTCCCGGCGGCTGACGGCTCGGTTATCTTCACGCTGAAGGCGATGCGTGCGGGTAATACCATCACTGTGCAAGGTCGTGGCGAAGCGCGTAACTGGACGCTGTGCCTGCGTAATATTGCGCAGGTTAGCGGCGTGAAGGGCGGTTCATCTGCGGGCAGCGAGTGGGGAACGGTCATCACGCCTGGTGAAGATGTGTTGACGATAACCCTGTAAGCGAATCTGAATGTGGACCGGATGGCGATGCAATGCGTTTTATCCGGTCCATGCTGCGAGCAGCGTTCCAGATCTGAAAATCCAAAACATTCTGAACTAAAATTTTATCTCTCCATATTTGCGAGCGCTATCACTCTAACTCCCGTGAAAAATGTGATCTGCGCCGTAAATATCTCACTATTTCCCCTTTTTGTCTTATTTCTGTCCGGATTACAGGACACGATTTAGTATTGTTGGCGCATCGTAGTCCTCTTATATTTATCATCACGGATTACACGTGGAGCATAAATGCTTCTTTATAACCTAAATAATTCGAGTTGCAGGAAAGCGGCGACGCAGCGAATCCCCAGAGCGTACATAAGTACGTGACTGGGATGAGACGAGTAACTCAACAGCCAACGCACATGCAGCTTGAAGTATGACGGGTATAGATATTTAATCTGGTATGTAATAAGGGTAAATAATGCAAATGATTACCTCGCGACAAAACAGATTATTAAAGTTTCTTCTGTCCCGGAAGGAATATGTCACGCTGCTGAAAATTGCCGAGTATTTATCTGTTTCAGAGAAAACAGTCCAGCGCGATCTGCGGCTACTGGAATCATGGTTAGCGGAATGGAAAATAACCATTGATAAACGTACCGGTGCGGGCGTGATATTAAATGCCGAGAATATTACCGACCTTTTATATCTGGATCAGTTATTAGGATCGGAAGGGGAAGATGCTGACGGCATGATGAATAATTCACGGCGGGTCAAGATAGCCTCACAGTTATTAAGCGAAACGCCGCATGAAACGTCGATCAGTAAACTATCCGAACGTTATTTCATTAGTAGCGCATCGATTGTTAACGATCTGAAAGTGATTGAGTCCTGGATCACTCCGCTGGGCCTGTCGCTGATTCGCAGCCAGAGCGGCACGCACATTGAAGGCAGCGAGAGCGGTGTACGCCAGGCGATGGCGTCGCTGATTAACGGCGTAATTAACCATAATGAACCCGGCAACGTCGTTTATTCACGCCTTGATCCCGGCAGTTATAAAGCGTTAGTGCATTACTTCGGCGAGGAAGACGTTTTATTTGTCCAGACGCTGTTGCAGGAAATGGAGAACGATCTCTGTTGGTCGCTGGGCGAGCCGTATTACGTCAATATCTTTACCCATATCCTGATCATGATGTACCGCATCACGCGGGGCAATGCCCTGCCGAGAAAAGAAGAAAACATCACTTTATGTGACGAGAACATCTTTTCCATTGCCAACCGCATGATTCAGCATATCGAAAAACGCATTGCCCACCCGCTGCCGGAAGACGAAGTCTGGTTTATTTATCAATACATTATCTCCTCCGGTGTGGTGATTGAAGAGCATAACGACGTGAGCGTGATTGGCCATATGCACTCCAGCGACGAAGCGCGCTTAATTACCCAGAGGCTGATTGCCACCTTCGCCGAAATGGTCGACAGCGATCTCAGTCGGGACACTGCGCTGTATGACGGACTGCTGATCCACATTAAGCCGCTGATTAACCGTCTGAACTACCAGATCCGCATACGTAATCCGCTGCTGGAAGATATTAAAGGTGAGTTACAGGACGTGTGGCGGCTGACTCTGTGTGCGGTAAATCGGGTGTTTAGCGGCTGGGGCGAGCGGGCTGTGTCGGAAGATGAGGTGGGATATTTAACCGTACATTTTCAGGCCGCAATGGAGCGGCAGATAGCACGAAAGCGCGTGCTGCTGGTCTGCTCAACCGGTATCGGCACCTCTCACTTACTCAAAAGCCGTATTTTGCGCGCCTTTCCGGACTGGACCATCGTTGGCGTGGTGTCGGCAGGCAGCCTGTCCTCCGTACTGACGGACGATATTGAACTGGTGGTATCGACGATTAATTTACCTGCAGTTGCTATGCCGGTCGTGTATGTCACCGCCTTTTTCAATGATGCGGATATTAAGCGGGTAACAGAAACGGTTATTACGGAAAAATTACATCGGGCGACGTCGCTGGTCGTTGAAAATTAATGTCTGAACTCCATGAGGTATGATTGATGGACATCACGAAAATACTCAATACAAATCGCGTTATTTTGGACATGAAGGCCACAAGCAAAACGGAGGCTATTGAGGAACTGACGGATATTCTGCAAAAGGATGGAGCAATTAGCTGTCGGGAAACGTTTATTCAGGATGTCTGGCAACGTGAGTCAGAAGGTTCGACCGGATTCGAAAATCATATTGCGATCCCACACGGGAAATCCTCGGCGGTGGTCAATACTACGCTGGCGATTGGGCGTACCCGCCAGGACATTCCCTGGGAAACCCTGGATGGCAGCAACGTGCGCTGCATCATTCTGTTTGCCGTACGCCTTGAAGATCAAAACACCACCCATATTCGTCTGCTTTCGCAGGTTGCCGGCGCGTTGGCAGATGACGATATTATTGAACAACTGTTAGTCGAGAGTAGTCCACAGAAAATTATTGAGCTTTTTAGCCAATATGCTGAATCCAATGTTTGCTAAATAAAAAAGTGGAGCATGTTATGAATATTGTTTGTGTCGCCGCCTGTACGGCGGGTATTGCGCACACCTATATTGCTCGTGAAAAGTTAATTAAAGGTGCTAAAGCGCTTGGTCATAATATAAGAGTAGAAACCCAGGGGACCATTGGCACGGAGAACGAACTGCTGGCAGAGGATATTTCTGCGGCTGATGTCGTAATTCTTGCTGTCGATGTAAAAATAAAAGGGGAGGAGCGCTTTTCAAATAAACGCATTGTGCGAGTGAAAACCGAAATCGTCATAAAATCGCCGATTCAGTTTCTTGAAAAGGTCGAAAAATCATTAGTTAATACTAACCAGTAGCGATCCTCATTCTGGAGGGATTTCACATGAGTGAAAATAAAATTCCGCTATCTCAGGAAATAAAAAGACATTTATTAACGGGAATTTCGTGGATGATCCCGTTAATTGTTGCCGCCGGGATCTGTATTGCTCTCGGGCAAATACTTGGCGGCACTAACGTGGGTGAAAAAACAGGCACCATACCCTGGATGCTCAACCAGATTGGCGGCTGGGGGATGGGGTTAATCGTACCGCTGATAAGCGCAGCGATAGCGTACTCCATTGCCGACCGACCCGGATTCGCGCCGGGTCTGATTGTCGGCTTTGTCTGCGGCGAAATTCATACCGGTTTTATCGGCGGGATGCTGGGCGGATTCCTGGTCGGTTATACCGTCCTGCTGCTCAAGCGCTATATCCGTTTGCCACAGTCGATGCAGGGGTTGATGCCCATCATGGTGCTGCCGGTACTGAGTACCGTCATTGGCGGCCTGTTGATGATGACGCTGATTGGCAAGCCGATAGCCTGGCTGCAGGACGCGTTGATTCATCTGCTGGAGTCCATGCAGGGCGGATCCCGCTTTCTGATGGGCGCCATCCTCGGCGCAATGGCGACATTCGACTTCGGCGGGCCGGTGAATAAAACCATGTCGCTGTTTGCTGATGGCATGCTGGTCAGCGGCGTGTACGGTCCGGAAGCGGTGAAGTTTGTTGGTTCAATAATCCCTCCGTTCGGCATCACGCTCTCCTTCCTGCTAACGCGTCACAAGTACACCCGTGCGGAACGTGAGGCGCTGAAGGCCGCATTCCCGATGGGGATCTGCATGATTACCGAAGGGGTCATTCCAATTGCGGCGCGCGACCTGCTGCGCGTGGTGGGGTCCTGTGTGGTGGCCTCAGCGATCGCGGGTGGCCTGATCATGGTGTGGGGCGTCGAAAGCCCGGTACCGCACGGCGGCATGTTCGTGGTCCCACTCTTTACGCATCCTCTGCTGTTTTGCCTGGCGCTGGGGATTGGCACAGTGATTTGCGGCGTGATGCTGTCGCTGTGGAAGAAACCGGTGACCGAGCGTGACGAAGAGTTTGATGAACTTAGCGATCAAAAGCTGAAAGACGAAGAGATCACCTTCACCCTGGAATAACCGGAGGCCGTATGTTTGCCAATATGAAATGCATGGTGACGAAAGCCTGGCGCGAGCAGTACGCGCTGCTGGCCATCAACTGTATGAATCTGGAAAGCGCCCGAGCGGCGGTGCGTGTGGCTGAGAAACACCGTGCACCCATCATTCTGAATCTGTATCAGGGGCACCTGGAGCATTTTCCGGCCACGATAGCGACAGCGGTGGTCAAAACACTGGCAGAGGAAGCCTCGGTACCGGTCGCGCTGGCGCTGGATCATGGAAAGGATCCTGTTCGTATTCGCCAGGCTTTTCGCGCCGGTTTCAGCGGGTTAATGATCGATGCCTCTGCCTTTGCGCTGGAGGAGAACATTCGCCAGACCCGGGCAGTGGTTGAGCTTGCAGCCAGCGTTTCTCTTTGCGTGGAAGGCGAGCTGGGTCATTTGGCCGACGCCCCGCGCTATGACCACGCCGCTAATGCTGATTTGATGACCCAGGCCGCCGACGTGGAACCCTTTATCCAACAGACCGGGATCGATTTACTGGCGGTATCGGTTGGTACGGCGCACGGTATGTACGCGCCGGGCGTCACGCCAGCCATTGATTTTCAAAGGCTGGAGGAAATTGCCCGGTTATCAACGGTGCCGCTAGCGCTGCATGGCGGCAGCGGGACACCGTTTGATCAGTTACAGCGCTGCCCGACGTTTGGCGTCGCCAAGATAAACGTTGGTGCGGCGGTTTTCGAAGCCGGAAAAGCTGCGCTATTGCATACCCTGTGTCGCGACACATCCGGTGAACTCGTTGATGCCCTGGCCCTGATGGAGCAGGCCTGCGAGGAAGCCATTATTCCGTACCTACAGGCCAGCGGCGCTATCGGCAAAGCCTGATTCATTTTCTGTAACGCCTTCTATGCCTCTGCGACGACGCACTGGCAGGGCTTTCTACACCCTGAAACTGGAGAATTAACATGTTAGTTTCGATGAAAGAATTACTGCAACCTACCCGTCAGCACGGTTTTGCCATCGGCGCATTCAACGTGGCGGACAGTTGCTTTGTACGTGCAGTAGTGGAGGAAGCGGAAGCGACCAACACTCCGGCGATAATCTCCATTCACCCTAGCGAACATGATTTTGTTGGCGATGCGTTTTTTAGCTACGTTCGCGATATCACCCTGCGCAGCCCGGTTCCCTTTACTCTGCATCTGGACCATGGTGCTTCGGTTGAGCATGTCCTGCGGGCAATTCAGTGTGGGTTTACCTCGGTGATGATTGATGGTTCATTGCTGCCGTATGAAGAGAACGTGGCGCTGACCCGCGAAGTGGTCAAGCTGGCGCATGCGGTAGGCGTTTCGGTGGAAGGGGAACTGGGTACGATTGGTCAGACCGGGACGTCAGTGGAAGGCGGCGTGTCGAAAGTTACTTATACCGATCCTGCACAGGCAGAGGATTTTATTGCCCGTACCGGTGCAGACACGCTGGCGGTGGCGATTGGAACCGCACACGGAATTTACCCGAAAGGGATGCAGCCAGAGCTGCAAATGAACATCCTGCGCGACATCGCTGGACGTGTGGATATTCCGCTGGTGCTGCACGGCGGTTCCGCAAACCCGGATGCGGAAATTGCCGAATCCGTGACGCTGGGCGTGGGTAAAATCAATATTTCCAGCGATATGAAATACGCCTACTTCCAGAAAGTCCGCGAAATCCTGGCGAAAGAAACCTGGTGGGATCCGAACGTTATTTACCCGGAAGCCATTAGCGCCGCACGGGATGTGATCCGCCACAAAATGAAACTGTTCGGCTCAACCGGCAAAGCATCACTTTACTAACGGCATGCAGGCGGGGTGACCCGCCTTTTTCGCAACAAGGAAAAGTGGAATGAAGCGTTCACACATTAATTATGCCGTCGATAAAGCGCATGCTATCGCCGAGACTTTTCGGGTCAGTTTGCCTGACTTTGCGTATTTTACCGTCGACGCCTGGCGGCAACAGGATCAAACGCGGTGGCGTGAAGTGCTCGATCTCCAGCTGGGTTGGGACATTACCGACTTCGGGCGCGGAGATTTTGCGCAAACGGGGCTGACGTTACTGACGTTGCGCAATGGTCTGATGGGGTCAGTCAATTACCCCAAACCGTATGCTGAAAAGATGCTGCAAATTCAGCAGGATCAGCAAACACCATGGCATTTTCATCGCCATAAAATGGAAGATATCGTTAACCGCGGCGGCGGTGATTTGTGTATGCAACTGGCGTGGGCCACGTCTGATGACGGGTATGATGCCCGGCGCATTGTTGAGGTGAGCGTGGATGGTCAGTGGCGTACCGTTGATGCTGGCGAGACGCTGGTATTGAAACCGGGGCAAGGGGTGTGCCTGCCGCCGCGGTTGTATCATCGCTTTTGGGCGGAGAAAGCGTTCGTGCTGGGCTGGGAAATCTCGATGGTCAATGACGATCTGCATGACAACCATTTCCTTGAGCCGGGCGGTCGCTTCCCGGTGATAGAAGAGGACGAGCCGGTGAAATGGTTGTTGTGCAGTGAATATAGTCGTTTATGAGCGAGGGTAGGCCCGGTAAGCGAAGCGCCACCGGGCAATAATCACTGCGCAACGGGTGGGGCAGTAATTTCACTCCCGGATACTACGCCCGCTTGCATGCTTTGTGTAACCTGTTGTTTCTCCACGTTTACCGCATGCAGCTGGCCGCTGACCGTTGGTTTGAGCGGCGCATTGGCCTGAATATTGCCGCTGGCGGTGAGCTGAATGTTACCGTCACCGGAAAGCGGCAGCGCAGGCCATCCCCACTGCTGTAGAATCGTCATTGGCACGCCGCGCCCGTTCAGGCTGACCTGAGTCTGACGCTGAGGCAGCTGCGAAATGCTGGCAGTGGCCTCCAGCAATCCCTTTTCCGTATAGGCGCTCAGTTCGCTGATATTGATGGTGCTGCTGTTTGCCGTCAGCGCTAGCGAAGGACGACGCACGTCGGTACGGTTAAAGGTGGCGGCAGCGGCGTTGAGGGTGGCGCTCCCGCTCCAGATCCCCCACTGATTGTTCTGAACCAGCCCGAGGTTGGCGCCGTAGCCATCCAGGGCGGTGAGCTGCCACGGGAAGCCTGGGTCGATATCAATCACCAGATTACGGCTGGCGCTGAATTTTTTGAGCGTCAGGCTGTTTAGCCAGGCTGGCAGGGGTTTCATCCACAGCTGTTTCCAGTTTTCCGGTAGCGTATATTCCAGACCGGCAATAGCGGCATCATCGAGGACCAGCGCTTTGTTGCTGCGCTGCCAGTTTCCGGATGTTCTAACCATACCGCCTTCCCAGCGGGTGGTGAACTGGCGCAGGGCAATGCCCTGCGGCGAGAATTCGGCGTTCAGAATGGGATCGAAGAAGTGCAGAGAGCCGTAGATAAACTCGCTGGCGTTCATCGACAGTTTGCCTTCCTGAGTTTGCCAGTCGTCCTTGCTGAAGGTCATGTTGCGCAAGCTCAGGTCGAGATCCGTCACCGCCCAGTCAGGGCCTTGCAGACGGGCATCTGTTACTTCCAGACGACCAATTTGCAGGGAGGGAATACTGCTTAACGGGGCAAAAAATTCGGTCAGCGATTTGTCGCTTTGCAGCCGAATATCGTTCAGGCGCAGATTCTCGACTACCCAACTACCGTCGGCATTACGTTGCGCCACGCCGGTTAATGCCCCACGCGCCACGTCTGCGCCAATATTGCTTAGCGTCACCCGGTCATGATCGATGCTCCCTTCAATCAACACGTTGGTGGTCGGGACATCGTTGAGCGTCAACGAACTGGCACTGAGCTGAATTTGCGCTTTGTTCCCGAGAATTTTACCTGCTTCAGGGCTCCAGGGAATGACGCCGCCGTTCACGCGCTGTGCGCTCAGGTTCCACTCGCTGCCGGGGCTGTTAAGCGCCATATCTTGCAATTGCAGGCGATCGGCCTGGAACGGCAGCGGCGCGGTTTGCTGAGACAAATTCAGCGTGCCGTTTTGCAACAAAATGGTGTCGACATGCAACGGGTCGGTAATTTGGCGGCTGCTCAGCCCAATATCGACCGTTTTAGCGACCAGCGTTGCGGGCTGACCGTCCCGGCCAAAGGTGACATTTTCCAGCAAAATATGGGAGGGGGAAGAAAACCGATGATCGATGGCATCAAATGCCAGATGGTAACTGCTGTTCTCCGATACCCAGGCGCTGACGTGCTCTGCGCCCCAGCGGGTTTGCAGTAGAAAATAAAGGCCGAGGATCGCCACTGCAAGGGCGATCAACACGTAAAGAAGCAGCTTTCCAATAAATTTCATGGTCTTCCATCCCGCGAAGTGCACATAGTCAAGTTATGCACGATTTAGGCGCAATGCTCAAGGCGGGAATGGTGAAAGAGCGTTACAGCGGCGTTGATTCAGAACCAACGCCGCATTTCGCTTATTGCTTCTCTGGCGGGAACACCAGGTTTAGAACGATAGCGGTAATACCGCCTGCGGCAATGCCGGAAGAGAGCAGGTTTTTCACCCAGTCAGGGGCGAACTGTAGGATCAGCGGCTGCTGGGATACGCCGAGGCCGACGGCCAGCGACAGCGCGATAATTAGAATCGCGCGACGGTTCAGCGGCTCGCGGGACACAATACGCACGCCGGATGCCGCGATCGTACCGAACATCACCAGCGTTGCGCCGCCCAGAACCGGCTCAGGAATATGCTGTACAAAACCGCTGACCGCCGGGAACAGACCCAGCGCGATCAGCATCAACGCTACCACAAAACCGACGTAGCGGCTGGCAACGCCCGTTAACTGAATAACCCCGTTGTTCTGGCCAAAACAGGAGTTCGGGAAGGTGTTGAACACGGCGGAAACAAACGAGTTCAGACCGTTCGCCAGCACGCCGCCTTTCAGGCGTTTCATGTACAACGGACCAGAAACCGGCTGCTCGGAGACGTCGGAGGTGGCCGTAATATCGCCGATGGTTTCCAGTGAAGTGATCATAAAGACCAGCATCAGCGGCAGCAATAAACTCCAGTCGATACCCAGACCATAATACAGCGGCGTTGGCACCATCAGCAGGTCCTGACTTACCGGCGCGGTATTTTGCGGCAGCATGTCCATAAACCAGGCCAGCAGGTAACCCGCCGCCATCGCAATCACCAGTGACGCAACGCGCAGGTACGGATTGCGCTGGCGGTTAAGCAGGATAATTAGCGCCAGCACGACGCCAGCCAGCAGTAAATTCTTCGGTGCGCCAAAGGTGTTGTCGCTCATTGCGGCATAGCCGCCGCCAATCGACGTCAGACCGACCTGAATCAGCGACAGGCCGATAATCATCACCACTACGCCGGAAACCAGCGGAGTAATGATACGACGCGCCAGGTGCAGTACGCGTGAGATAACCATCTCAGTGCAACTGGCCAGCATCAACGTACCGAACAGTGCCGCCATCATGGTTGGGACATCTGCACCACCGGTTTTTAGCGCCGTACCACCCATAATCAGCGGCGCGACAAAGTTAAAGCTGGTGCCCTGAATGGATAACAGCCCTGAGCCGACCGGTCCCCAGGCTTTGATCTGAATGATAGAAGCCACGCCGGAAGCGAACAGCGACATACTGATAATGTGTTGAGTATCCTGAGCCGGTAAGCCGAGCGCCTGGCAAATTAACAGAGCAGGGGTGATTACCGCGACGAACATGGCCAGCAGGTGCTGGCAAGCGGCAAACAGGGTCTGGGCTAACGGGGGGCGATCTTCAAGACGGTAAATCAGTTCACTGTTGTGAGTCTGCGCAACCGGTTGCGCATTTGTTGACTCTACGGCGTTAACGGACATCAGAGGCAATCCCATGGTGGAAAAGCGGTGATTTTATCTGACCAGTACAGAAATGCAAACGTTTGCTACCGAGTATTCTTAATATTTAAAACGGATAAACAAACATTTTTATATAACTTTTCATGATTTTCTGCTTAAAATCCACCCCGAAAACTCAATAAGAGCTAAAAATCGGTCTGGAATGCATCGTGCGTGATTGTGCTAAACGCACTAATGGAGCTGTAAATGTTTTATCTCGATACGTTATCAACGCTGGTTGCGGCAACCCTTGTGTTGCTGCTGGGACGTAAGCTCGTCCAATCTGTTTCCTTCCTGAAAAAATACACCATTCCCGAACCTGTAGCGGGCGGATTGCTGGTAGCGATTGCGCTGCTGGTTCTGAAAAAAAGCCTGGGTTGGGAAGTAAATTTCGACATGACCCTGCGCGATCCGCTGATGCTGGCCTTCTTCGCCACTATCGGTCTGAACGCTAATCTCGCCAGTTTGCGCGCCGGTGGCCGCGTGGTGGGTATCTTTCTGATAGTGGTTGTTGGCCTGCTGCTGATGCAAAACGCCATCGGGATCGGTATGGCAACCCTGCTGGGCCTGGATCCGCTGATGGGGCTGATCGCCGGTTCAATAACCCTCTCTGGCGGACACGGAACCGGGGCCGCCTGGAGCAAGCTGTTTATTGAACGTTATGGCTTCACCAATGCGACTGAAGTGGCGATGGCTTGCGCAACGTTTGGCCTGGTGCTGGGCGGATTGATTGGCGGCCCGGTGGCGCGCTATCTGGTCAAACACTCCACCACGCCGGATGGCATGCCGGACGATCAGGCCGTGCCGACCGCGTTTGAAAAGCCGGACGTCGGGCGCATGATCACGTCGTTGGTGCTGATTGAAACCATCGCGCTAATCGCTATCTGTCTGACGGTGGGAAAAATCGTTGCGCAATTGCTGGTCGGAACGGTGCTGGAACTGCCGACCTTCGTCTGCGTACTGTTTGTTGGTGTGATCCTCAGTAACGGCCTGGCGTTAATGGGCTTTTATCGGGTATTTGAGCGCGCAGTTTCGGTGCTGGGTAACGTGAGTCTGTCGCTGTTCCTGGCGATGGCGCTGATGAGCCTGAAGCTATGGGAGCTTGCTTCTCTGGCGCTGCCGATGCTGGCAATCCTGGTTGTGCAGACGATTTTCATGGCGCTGTACGCGATATTTGTCACCTGGCGCATGATGGGTAAGAACTACGATGCCGCCGTGTTGGCAGCCGGACACTGCGGTTTTGGCCTCGGCGCGACGCCGACGGCGATTGCCAACATGCAGGCGATTACCGAACGCTTTGGGCCGTCCCATATGGCGTTCCTGGTGGTGCCAATGGTGGGGGCGTTCTTTATCGATATCGTCAACGCGCTGGTGATTAAGCTGTATCTGCTGTTGCCTATTTTCGCGCAATAACACGTGCGCGGCGGAGTCGCATCCGCCGCCGCTATTATGAATCAACTATGCGTTGGAGTAGCGCTCGGTTTCCGGCATCCAGCGTTCAATAAGCGCCACAGCCTGTTGCGGGTAGCGTTCATGAATATGGCGGGCAATACGCTGAACTTCCGGGATAATTGCCTGATCGCGCAGTAAATCCGCCACTTTGAATTCTGCCGTTCCGGTTTGGCGCGTACCCAACAGCTCGCCGGGGCCGCGAATCTCTAAATCTTTTTGCGCAATGACGAAGCCGTCGTTGCTGTCCCGCAAAACCTGCAGGCGTTTTTGCGCGGTTTTTGACAGCGGCGATTTGTAGAGCAGGACGCAGTGGGAGGCCACGGCGCCACGGCCTACGCGGCCACGCAACTGGTGCAGTTGCGCCAGGCCTAATCGCTCCGGGTTTTCAATGATCATCAAACTGGCGTTCGGCACGTCCACGCCCACTTCAATCACCGTGGTGGCAACCAGCAGATGTAATTCGCCCTGCTTAAAGGCCGCCATTACCGACTGCTTCTCGGCGGGCTTCATGCGCCCGTGCACCAGGCCAATATTCAGCTCTGGCAGCGCCAGTTTAAGCTCTTCCCACGTCGCTTCCGCCGCTTGAGCTTCTAACAAATCAGACTCTTCAATCAGCGTACAGACCCAGTACGCCTGACGTCCTTCATGGGTGCAGGCGTTGCGCACGCGGTCAATAATATCGCTACGGCGGGTATCCGGAATGGCCACCGTAGTGACCGGCGTACGCCCTGGAGGGAGTTCGTCAATTACCGACGTGTCGAGATCGGCATAGGCGGTCATCGCCAGGGTGCGCGGGATTGGTGTGGCGGTCATGATTAGCTGGTGCGGGTGGAAACCCTGCTGCTGGCCTTTCTCCCACAGTGCCAGACGCTGATGCACGCCAAAACGATGCTGTTCGTCGATGATAACCAGCGCCAGTCCGTTGAACTGTACCTGCTCCTGAAAAATCGCGTGTGTGCCGACAATCATCTGCACCTGGCCGCTGGCGATGGCTTCTTGTTGCGCCAGACGCGCTTTACCTTTCTGTTTGCCTGCAAGCCAGCCCACTTCAACGCCCAGTGGCGCAAACCAGTTGCGGAAGTTATTCGCGTGTTGTTCAGCCAGCAGTTCGGTAGGTGCCATCAGCGCAACCTGCTTACCATGTGCGATAGCCCGCAGCGCGGCCAGTGCCGCAACCAGGGTTTTACCAGAGCCGACATCGCCCTGCACCAGGCGCATCATTGGAACATCCAGCGCCATATCGCGTTCAATCTCGGCGGTTACGCGGGCCTGTGCGCCGGTGGGTTTAAACGGTAGCGCCGCCAGCAGCTTATCTTTCAGCGCGTTGTTAGCACTCAGCGGCTGGGCGTGGAAACGCTGCGCCCCGGCGCGTAGTGCCAGCATGCTGAGGTTATGCGCCAGCAGTTCTTCCAGAATCAAACGCCGCTGCGCCGGATGCTGGCCGGTTTCCAGATCGCTCAACTGCAGTGACGGCGGTGGCCGATGCAAGGTGCGCAGGGCTTCCGGCAGGCTCATCATGCCCTGTAGCAACTCTGGTGGCAGCAGTTCGGCAATGGCGCAGGTATCGAGCAAATCCAGCGCTTGATCGGTCAGTTTGCGCAGTGTGGCCTGCTTCACGCCTTCGGTGGTTGGATACACCGGCGTGAGCGTTTCCTGCAGTTCCGGCGTGCTGAGATCGCCCTGCACGCGGTATTCCGGGTGAATCATCTCTGCGCCGTATTTCCCGCGTTTGGCTTCACCGTAGGCCAGTACCCGGCGACCGGTGGCTAGGCTGTTTTTCATTGCTGCGCTGAAGTTGAAAAAGCGCATGGTGAGAATGCCGGAGCCATCGCTAATCTGACAGGTCATCATCCGGCGGCCACCGAAGGTGATATTGCAGTTCAGCACTTCGCCTTCAACAGTGGCATAGACGCCCGGCAGTAGTTCACCAATGGGGTACAGATGGGTACGGTCTTCGTAACGCAGAGGGAGGTGGAGCAGGAGGTCCTGCACGGTGTGCAGGCCAATTTTCGCCAGTTTACTGCTTTGCGCTGCGCCAACGCCGGTCAGAGAGTTGAGTGGGATGGCATCCAGTAAACGGCCTTTCATCGCGTTTATCTCGCAGATTGCATAGTGGCCCACCACGTTGCATCGGCTTCGATTTCGCCCTGCGTGTTTACGTGAGGGTAAGGAAGACCTTTGCGCTTAGCGACATTCGCCAGCACCGGGTAACCGCCTTCAAACAGTAAGCGCTGCTGCTCGTCTTGTGGCAGCATGCTGTTTTCTCGTCGGTACATGCCGGCGTTTTGCCGCTGGCGCTGTGCTTCGTACAGAATCAGCGCGGAGGCGACAGAAACGTTCAGCGACTGCACCATGCCAGTCATGGGAATGATGATGTCCTGATCCGCCAGATCCAATGCTTCCTGAGTGATGCCGGTTTTTTCCTGGCCCATCAGGATGCAGGTGGGACGCGTGTAATCAATCTCGCGAAAATCCACAGCCTTATCTGACAGATGGGTTGCCAGAACCTGCATACCCCGGTTTTTTAAATGTGTAACCGCATCGCCAATAGTAAGGTGAGTTTTAACCTGCACCCAACTGTTGCTGCCCGCCGCCGCCGAGGCCATGGTGCGCATACGGCTACCAGGCCAGACGGCGTGGACTTCATGCACGCCGACCGCATCTGCAGTACGAATGATCGCAGAAACGTTGTGAGGTTTGTGGACCTGCTCCATGCAGACGGTCAGATCGGGCTGCCGACGTGCGAGCATCTCGCAAATACGTGCGTAGCGCTGTTCATTCATAAGACTAGTTTCGGTTACGGGTGACTTTTATCACGTCCGGCATGACGCGGATTTTGCGCATGATATTCGCCAGGTGCACACGATCGCGAGCAGTCAGGCGAATAAAGGCGCTATACACGCGGCCATCTTTCTCTTCCGTATTCAGACTTTGAATGTTGGAGGTGGTCGTGTTGATTGCCGCCGTCAGGTTCGCCAGAGCACCCTGGTGATTAAACATATCCACCTTAATCTCAGTGATGAACTCCTGTTCCGTCTCTTTATCCCATTCCACCGCCATAAACTTCTCTGGCTCTTTCTGGTAGCCACGAATGTTGCGGCAGGACTCATGGTGAATCACCAGGCCTTTACCCGGACTGACGTGGGCAATGATTGGATCGCCAGGAATTGGACGACAGCATTTCGCGAAGGTGATCAGCACGCCGTCTGCGCCTTTGATCGGCAGATGACCGTGACCAGATTGTGCTGGCACGTTTGCTGTTGCTTCGCCCTGCTGGAGGTTTTTCGCTACCACCACGCTCATGGCGTTACCCAGACCGATTTCTGCGAGCAGGTCGTCAAGCGTGGCGAGCTTCATGCGCTCAAGCTCACGCTGGATGCTCTCTGGCGGGATCTCTGCCAGTTTACGGCTACCGCCTAAGGCATGGTTGAGCAGTCGACGGCCCAGGCTCACGGAATCATCGCGCTTGAGGTTTTTCAGCAGTTGGCGAATTTTAGCGCGCGCTTTCGAACTGACGACGAAGTTGAGCCATGCTGCATTCGGACGTGCGCCCGGCGCGGTAATAATCTCAACAGTCTGACCGCTAAACAGCGGTTGCGAAAGCGGGTAAGGCTGTCTGTCGACGCGTGCGCCGACGCAGGCGTGACCGATATCGGTATGCACGGCGTAGGCGAAGTCGACAGGCGTTGCACCGGCAGGCAGTTCGACAATACGCCCTTCCGGTGTGAAAACATAAATCTCATCCGGGAAGAGATCAGATTTGACGCTTTCAATAAATTCAAACGAGCTACCGGCGCTCTGCTGCAGTTCCAGCAGACTTTGCATCCAGCGCTGAGCACGGATTTGCGCAGTGGTGCTGCTTTCGCCGCCGTGCTCTTTGTAAGCCCAGTGGGCTGCGACACCCATCTCTGCCATCTGGTCCATGTCTTCAGTACGAATCTGTACTTCAACCGGGACGCCATGAGGGCCGATCATTGAGGTGTGCAAAGACTGATATCCGTTCGCTTTCGGAATGGCAATATAGTCTTTCACGCGACCAGGGCGTGGTTTGTAAAGGCTGTGCATCTGGCCGAGTACGCGATAACAGGTATCGGAATCATGAACGATAACGCGAAAAGCGTAGATATCCATGATGGAGTGAAAACGCTGCTCTTTGAGCACCATTTTGCAGTAAATAGAGTACAGGTGCTTCTCACGCCCGCTTACGCGACACGGAATGCCTGCCTCCTGCAAACGCCCTTCGATTTCTGAGAGGATTTTTTGGATCATCTCTTTGCGGTTGCCGCGAGCGGCTTTAACCACTTCTTTAATCACGCGATAGCGGTTTGGGTACAGCGCTTCAAAACCCAGCTCTTCCAGCTCGGTTTTAATGTGATGGATACCTAAACGATGCGCCAGCGGACTATAGATTTCGAGGGTTTCACGGGCGATGCGGCGACGCTTGTCCGGGCGTAATGAGCCCAGCGTGCGCATGTTGTGGGTACGGTCGGCAAGTTTGATGAGAATGACGCGGATATCCTGCACCATCGCCATAATCATCTTGCGAAAGTTTTCAGCTTGCGCCTCTTTCTTATCGCGAAACTTAAGCTTATCAAGCTTCGATACCCCTTCTACCAGTTCTGCAACGCTTTTACCAAAAAGCTGTTCCATGTCCTGGTAGGTGGCTGGGGTATCTTCAATCACGTCATGCAGCAGCGCAGCCATCAGCGTTTCATAGTCGAGTTTCATCTCGGCCAGAATGCAGGCTACCGCTACCGGGTGCGTGATATAAGGTTCACCGCTTGAACGTGTCTGGCCCTCGTGAGCGTCACGTGCAACGAGATACGCCTGCCGAAGACGCTTAATCTGGTCTTCCGGCAGGTAGTTTTGAATCAGTTGATTCAGGCTTTCAAACAGATACAAGGGCGACCCGCTTTGTGATTAACGACGACCTTCAGCAATAGCGGTAACGGCTTGTAATTCAGCGGCTTCCTGCTCTTGCTGTTCCTGGCGCTCGCGCACGTCGAGGATCTGGTTGTTGATCAGACCTTCTTCGATTTCGCGCAGCGCGATAACGGTAGTTTTATCGTTTTCTTCCGGTACGAGCGGATCCTTTCCGCCTACCTGCATCTGACGAGCGCGACGCGCGGCGACCAGTACCAGGTCAAAACGGTTACCAATTTTCTCTACAGCGTCCTGAACAGTTACGCGTGCCATACTTAAAATGCTCCACAGGTGAAGAAATGACTGGGCATGATACTGAATGTGGGTTCAGTCTGCCAACAGTTTGCTGATTAAAGCGTCATGACGCTGCTTTTGGCGGCTCATGCGCAGACGTTCGGCGCGAATGATGGTTTTCAAATCGCCGAGGGCGGTATCGAAATCATCATTCACAATAAGGTAATCATATTCGGCGTAATGGCTCATTTCTGCAACAGCTTGCGCCATACGTTTTGCGATCACGTCTTCGCTATCCTGACCGCGACCACGCAGACGGCGGTCCAGCTCAATCTTAGATGGCGGCAAAATAAAAATACTGCGCGCATGCGGCATTTTTTGACGAATTTGCTGCGCACCTTGCCAGTCGATGTCTAAAAAGACGTCTACGCCGGATGCCAAAACTTGCTCAATCGTCTCACGCGAGGTGCCGTAGTAATTACCGAAAACCTCAGCGTGTTCCAGGAACGCGTCTCTGCCAATCATGGTTCTGAATTCGTCATGGTTCACAAAGAAATAGTGTTCACCGTGCACTTCCCCCGGGCGCGGCGCGCGCGTGGTGTGCGAAACAGAAACCTGGGTGTCATACAACGGTTGGGTCTTTAATAAAGCCTGAATCAGGCTGGATTTACCCGCGCCACTGGGGGCAGAAACAATATAAAGCGTGCCTTGAGCCATGAGTATCTTAATGTATGTGATTGTCGAAAGAGAGCCTACATACGGGCTTATTATACACGTAGCCGCTATGTGACGTAGCCCTTGTCACACTTTTTGCGCATGTTTATTGCGTTTTGCGTACCAGTTTCCTGTTTTATCCGCGATTTGCAGCAATTCGTGCAAATGTCAGGAACGTTGCTCGCAGGATGAGTTTTTACCGCTCTGTTTCCTTTTCACTTCACGCTATACCTGCCGGGAAACGTATCGTTCAGCGGAGATAGCATGGGATTATGGAAATGCATAGGACTGATTTTTCTGGTGTGGCATTTACCGATATGGGCGGTATGCCCCGTCTGGTCACCAGCCCGGGCAAACGAAGAAATTTCACGACTACAGCAGCAGATAACACAGTGGAATGACAGTTACTGGAAACAAGGTGAGAGCGCCGTAGATGACGGAGTTTACGACCAGCTCAATGCCCAACTTATCCAATGGCAGCGCTGTTTTGGTGATGAATCTCCACCAGAACTGTCTGCGCCCCCAATAAGTGGCACCGTTTCACATCCTGTTCCCCACACGGGAGTCCGCAAACTTGCCGATAAGCAAGCGCTACAGCAATGGATGAAAGCTCGAAGCGATCTCTGGGTGCAGCCGAAGGTGGACGGCGTGGCGGTCACGCTGGTCTATCGCAATGGAAATCTGATACAGGCGATTAGCCGTGGTAACGGCCTGAAAGGTGAAGACTGGACGCAAAAGGTTCTTCAGATCCCTTCAGTACCGCACTCCACCACAGGGCAGCTCGCTAACAGTACGTTGCAAGGGGAGATATTTTTACAGCAGCAGGGGCATATTCAGCAACAGAAAGGAGGAATGAACGCCCGCTCAAAGGTTGCTGGAATGATGATGCGCCAGGGCAACCCGGAAATATTACGCTCGCTGGCTATTTTTATCTGGGCCTGGCCTGATGGTCCGGCGCTCATGCCTGAAAGGCTGGAGCAGCTCACTGCTGCCGGGTTCAGTTTCACGCAGCGCTATACTCAGGCGGTGAAGGATGCGGGTGATGTCGAGCAGGCGCGCGCCAGGTGGTGGGCTTCAGCATTACCTTTTGTCACCGATGGCGTAGTGGTGCGAACGGGAAAAGAACCGCGGGCGCAATATTGGCTGCCCGGACAGGGTGACTGGCTGGCGGCGTGGAAATATCCTCCTGTGGCCAGGGTATCGGAGGTAACTGGCATTCAGTTCTCCGTTGGCAAAACCGGGAAAATTGCGGTGGTGGCATTGCTGACCCCAGTCATGCTGGATGATAAGCGGGTGCAGCGCGTCAATATTGGCTCTGTACGGCGCTGGAATGAATGGGATATCGCGCCTGGCGATCAGATTCTGATAAGCCTTGCCGGACAGGGGATCCCCCGTATAGATGAGGTGGTCTGGCGCAGTACCCAGCGTATTAAGCCAGTGCCCCCTGTGGGACGCTTCAATTCATTAACCTGTTTTTATGCCACAGCGGAGTGCCAGGAACAGTTTGTTGCCAGACTGGTGTGGCTGGGAGATAAAGAGGTTCTGGGGCTGGAGGGTATCGGCGAAGCGGGATGGCGGGAGCTCAATCAGACGTATCGCTTTGAACATATCTTTTCCTGGCTCGGATTAACTCAGGCGCAATTACAGTCCATATTTGGCGCGAGCAAAGGTGAGAAGCTGTGGCATCAGTTCAACCTGTCGCGCCATCTCCCGTTCACGCGCTGGGTGATTGCCATGGGAATACCGTTAACACAGGCAACGCTAAATGCCAGTCGGGATAGTTCGTGGCAGCAGTTACAGGCGCGCAGTGAACAAAGCTGGCGGCAGCTTCCTTTCATGGGGGAGCGGCGGGCACGGCAGGTGATGCAGTGGCTGGAGGATAGTGAAATCACTGCGCTGAGCAACTGGTTAGCTGCTCAGCGGATCGTGGGCTTTATGCCTTAATGACCTTCATGGCGATAATAAAATACCGGCAGCCCTAACTTCAGGCGCAGTGCCAGCAGTCGGGCGGTAAAGCCGAAGAGCAGAGTCGAGATAACCACCACGTCGTGGCTGGAGACATAATGCTGTAGCACGATATACAGCACGGCAGCGGCGAATGAGACGCCGGCATACAGCTCTTTCTGGAAAACTAAGGGGATGCGTTTGCAGAACATGTCGCGTAATACGCCGCCGAAGACACCAGTAGTGACCGCAGCGACCACGGCGATAATCGGTCCATGCCCCATATCGAGCGCCACCTGAGCGCCAATAATAGAAAAGACCACCAGGCCCAGTGCATCCAGTACAAGGAATATTTTACGCAGATAGGGCATGACGGGAGCGATAATGGTGGTGAGTACCGCAGCGGTCGCCACGATAATGACGTATTCAGGGTGCTTTACCCAGCCAAGCGGATAGTGGCCGAGAAGAATGTCGCGTACCGAACCACCGCCAATGGCCGTTGCCGTAGCAATGATAATGACGCCAAATGTATCCATACGACGACGACCTGCCGCAAGCGCACCCGTCATGGCTTCGGCAGTAATACCAATTAAATATAAAACGTGTAACAGCATGTATTCCCCCTGATTTGCTGGGGGCTAAGGTTAACGATTTGTGCGCATTGTCACGATTGAGATTTTCTAAGGTGAAGTGATTTTAATAACTACAGCTAATGATGGTTTGGCGAAAATGCCATATGATATACGATACCACGATATTAACGATGCTGATAAATGATGAGAAAATATAATGCGTAGTGGGAGGTTATAAACATGCTCATCGGAAAAAACGCGTAGAGCCGCCGTTTACTGGCGAGCCACGTATGATATTTCATCAAACTATCCCCCCGACCATAGGACAAGTTGACACTCCAGAAGCCATTAGGGACGTCATCCTGAGTAAACTCTGATATGCAGCGGCTTCTATTCTGAAAAATGGTTCCCCTCAGCTATCGCCTCTATGCGTGTAGGCGCATTTACAGCAAATTTTCAGCATTAAGTGAGTCGGAGTGATAGACATGAGCGTAAGAGAGGAAATTCAGGATGGCAGAGAGGCTGGAATTTTAAGACGCGGGATAATCTACACCGAAGTTTTGGGGTGGGTAGATATGGGACACGCTCGAGGAGATGATGTCAGAAAGTTACTCTCGGATATGCATCAAGGCGAGCATTCAGGAAAGGATTATTACGATGTAAAATACACTCAAAGCATGGGAAGAGGAGGACTCACAATTGGGAAGTTTATCAGATGGAGAATTAGAAAAGGGCGCAGCTTATTTGAGCGATATAGTATAGCGCTTTCCATGATGATGGCGCTTGCTCATCGTTTTGAAGGTTTACAGTCAAATTTCCCCTTTTATCTTTACACCGACAGCGGTTTCAGTGGTGAGGATTTAGTATCCGATTTGCTGGGATTCTACCGCGTCTTCTCATATAGTAACCCATTCCCGCTATTGCAGTCCGTCAGCAAAGAGGAAGCCCTCAGACGTTGGGATTATTATGGTCCAATCGGCTCTTTTAAAAACACCTCATTCCAACCGATTTTATTTCCCGATCCGATGAAATCAGCTTTAGCTCTTCCTGTAAAAGGTGTTTTACCCTCATTCATGAGAACAGTGATACCTTACAGCGACTTCAGTTCTGGTAACGTTAAAATAGTTTCCAGGGATGGAACGGTCGTTAACTGGTAAAAAAGGGAAACATATGAAACAGGTAGTCATAATAGTGCTGATGGTAATAGCTATATGCAGCTCTTATTTCTGGCCTAATATTAAAATGAGACTTGCAGGTAACGCACAATATACAGAGTTTGATAAAGCCAAATATGATTATTACACTCCCCAAGTTTTAAAAAAAATGCCGAGAATATCCCAATTATATGACTTTAATTATACGAACATTTCTGGCCCTAAGGCTGATGTATGGAGTGTGACGTTCTATAATACCAGGGATACGAGGAAAATTAGTGAATATCTCTCAATGGCGGGCTATGAAAAACAGGAAAAATGCGATATAGAGGCAGAATGCTGGCGCCTCAGGGGATCTGATGAAGTACTGACAGTTGTGAATATGAACAGCAGCAACGCTGTTCGGGTTGATATTCTGAAGAGTCTTTATAACGACAAATATATGCCAGATAAATAATTACTCCAATTTTATATCAATCAGCACTTATGGGCGGTAGGGATAGCCCGCATTTAGCAGGCTATCCTGTGCTTTACGATAGCATAGGTATGGTACGCAAAATTACTCGATGTTCTGAATCTGCTCGCGCATTTGCTCGATCAATACCTTCAGTTCAATCGCGGAATTTGTCACCTCGGCATTGATAGACTTGGATGCCAGAGTGTTCGATTCACGGTTGAATTCCTGCATCATGAAGTCCAGACGGCGACCAACGGCCTCTTTTTTCTTCAGAATGTTGTAGGTTTCTTTTACGTGAGCTTCCAGGCGATCCAGTTCTTCAGCCACGTCGATACGCTGTGCCATCAGCACCAGTTCTTGCTCAAGGCGGTTGTTTTCCAACTGCACCTGGGCGTCTTCCAGTTTGGCTACCAGACGCTCGCGCTGCCATTGCAGGATTTCCGGCATATGCGCGCGCACTTTCGTGACTTCAGCGCTGACGCCTTCCAGACGCTGCTCGATCAGCGCTTTCAGCGCCTGACCTTCGGTTTCACGCGCGACGATAAAGTCATCCAGCGTACCGTCAAGCGCGGCGAGGATTTCGGCGGCAATGGCGTCCAGATCTTGCTCCTGGGCAGCCATTACGCCTGGCCAGCGCAGGATATCAACCGGGTTAATTTCACCTTCATCGCTCTGCATTTTGACCCAGTTAGCAGCACTCACGAGCTGTTTAGCGAGCTTTTCATTCAGAATCAGCTCGCCTTGCGCGCTGGCATCAGGCTCAAAACGCAGCGTACATTCGACTTTACCGCGCGTCAGACGCGTGCGAATACGTTCGCGAACAACGGGTTCGAGACTACGGAACTGCTCCGGCAGGCGAAAATAAGTTTCCAGATAACGCTGGTTTACCGAGCGCATTTCCCAGGTTGCGCTACCCCATTCACCCTTGATTTCACGCCGGGCGTAGGCGGTCATGCTACGGATCATAGACGTTCCTGTTTTTAAAGATGAGATGGGAGGATTATAGCCATCCACGTCTTGTCAGGATAGGAATAACAGTCGGAAGTCCGTATAATGCGCAGCCACATTCGTTTCAAGCCGGAGATTTTATCATGCGTCCAGCAGGTCGTAGTGCCAATCAGGTGCGTCCCGTCACCCTGACCCGTAATTATACAAAACACGCTGAAGGCTCCGTGCTGGTCGAATTTGGTGATACCAAAGTGCTGTGTACCGCCTCGATTGATGAAGGTGTACCGCGTTTTCTGAAAGGCCAGGGCCAGGGTTGGATCACCGCAGAATATGGCATGCTGCCACGCGCCACGCATACCCGTAACGCCCGTGAAGCGGCGAAGGGTAAGCAGGGCGGCCGTACCATGGAAATCCAGCGTCTGATCGCTCGTGCGCTACGCGCCGCTGTTGATTTGAAGACGCTCGGCGAATTCACGATTACCCTGGACTGTGATGTTATTCAGGCTGATGGTGGTACGCGTACCGCATCAATTACCGGTGCATGCGTTGCGTTGGCTGATGCGCTGAACAAGCTGGTAGCGAGCGGTAAACTGAAAACTAACCCGATGAAAGGGATGGTCGCCGCGGTTTCCGTGGGCATTGTAAACGGTGAAGCACTTTGTGACCTCGAGTATGTTGAGGATTCTGCCGCAGAAACCGACATGAACGTGGTGATGACCGAAGACGGTCGCATTATAGAGGTGCAGGGCACTGCGGAAGGCGAGCCGTTCAGTCATGAAGAACTTCTCACCTTACTGGCATTGGCCCGAGGGGGGATCGAATCCATTGTAGCGACGCAGAAGGCGGCGTTAGAAAATTGATTTTAAAGGCGACTGAAGAGTCGCCTTTTTTTTGTCTGTAATAAAGTGAGATGAGGAGCGAATCCATGAAACCGTATCAGCGCCAGTTTATTGAGTTTGCGCTTAGCAAGCAGGTACTAAAGTTTGGCGAGTTTACGCTGAAATCCGGGCGTAAAAGCCCCTATTTCTTCAACGCCGGACTGTTTAATACCGGGCGCGACCTGGCACTGTTAGGCCGTTTTTATGCCGAAGCGCTGGTGGATTCCGGCATCGAGTTCGATCTGCTGTTTGGCCCGGCTTACAAAGGTATTCCGATTGCGACCACCACCGCCGTTGCGCTGGCGGAACACCACGATAAAGATTTACCGTACTGCTTTAACCGCAAAGAGGCGAAGACCCATGGTGAAGGCGGTAATCTGGTAGGCAGCGCACTTGAAGGGCGTGTCATGCTGGTGGATGATGTTATCACCGCTGGTACGGCTATCCGTGAGTCGATGGAAATTATCCAGGCTAATGGCGCCACGCTGGCGGGGGTACTGATTTCTCTCGATCGTCAGGAACGCGGTCGCGGCGATATTTCCGCGATTCAGGAAGTGGAACGCGATTATGGCTGCAAGGTGATATCTATCATTACCCTGAAAGATCTGATTGCGTATCTGGAAGAGAAGCCTGAGATGGCAGAGCATCTGGCGGCAGTACGAGCCTATCGCGAAGCGTACGGCGTTTAAGAATCGCCGGATGGTGCTGCGCTTATCCGGCCTACGTAACCCCGTAGGCCGGACTAAACGAATCCGCTACTGCAACTGGGCAGCCACCAACGGCCAGCGGGTGTCGAAATCATCCGTTGGGCGGTATTTAAATTCGCTACGTACAAACCGGGACAGCATACCTTCGCAGAAAGCCAGCAACTGGCTGGCCAGCAGCGTTTCATCCACGGTGTAGCCTTCACCTTCACGCATTCTTTTTTCTCGCAGAACCTGACGCAACTGCGCCTCAATTCGCTCAAAAAGCTGGTTAATACGGCCTTGCAGACGGTCTTGCTCGAACATCAACGCGTGTCCGGTCAGAATTCGCGTCAGGCCAGGATTGCGTTCACCGAATCCTAAAATGAGCAGTACGATCAGACGCAAGCGTGCGTTGGTGTCTTTTTCATCTTTCAAAATCAGATTGATACGGGTAATCAGACTATCTTCGATAAACTCAATCAGGCTATCGAACATGCGAGTCTTGCTGGGGAAATGGCGATACAATGCCGCTTCGGATACACCAACTGAGGCTGCCAGCTTTGCTGTAGTGATGCGTTGGCTACCATCGCTGGACTCAAGCATCAGTGCCAGAGACTGAAGTATTTCTTCGCGACGATTCCTTTTCGCAGTTTGCTTTTCTACCATGTTACAAAATACCCCTGAAAATAAGCTCTTGCCAGGCAGGCATCCACACAGCGACCGCAAACTGTTGTTTGCGGTGTGTTATTGCGTTATTACGCTGTGGGATGCTTTTCTGCGGGTTACTTGCGCCCGGAATGGCCGAAGCCACCTTCGCCACGATCGGTGGCTTCAAATTCTTCCACCAGATTAAATTCAGCCTGAACGACCGGTACGAATACCATCTGCGCGATGCGCTCGCCTGGCTCAATGGTGAAGCTGTCCTGACCACGGTTCCAGACGGATACCATCAGTTGGCCCTGGTAGTCGGAATCAATCAAACCAACCAGATTGCCCAGCACTATACCGTGCTTATGGCCCAGCCCGGAGCGCGGGAGCATTACCGCCGCCAGAGAAGGATCGGCAATGTGGATAGCTAACCCGGTTGGCACCAGCGTTGTTGCACCCGGCGCCAGTTTTACGGCGTCATCAAGACAAGCACGCAGGTCAAGTCCGGCAGAGCCAGAAGTGGCGTACGTCGGGAGCGGAAATTGTTGCCCTACGCGCGGGTCCAGAATCTTAACGTCGATTTTTTTCATCATAACGGGTCACGATCTCGTCGAGTAATAATTGGCCCAGGAGTTCTTTACGCTCAAGCGGTAAGACTTTATCTCCATCCTGCCAAAAAAGGTGTAAAGCATTGCTATCGCTGTTAAATCCTTGAGTTGACAGCGAAACATCGTTCGCGCAGATCACATCAAGGTTTTTGCGGATGCGTTTTTGCCGGGCATATTCTTCCACATTATTTGTTTCGGCGGCAAACCCAACGACAAAAGGACGGTTAGCATCCAGTGCGGCAACACCGGCGATAATATCCGGATTTTTGACCATTTTTACAGTTAATTCATCGCCCTGCGTCGCCTGCTTTTTGATTTTTTCGTGGGCGATAGTTTCTGCGCGATAATCAGCGACTGCGGCGCAGCCGATAAAAATATGCTGTTGTTGCACCGCAGATTGCACAGCCGCTTCCATTTCCAGCGCGGTCATCACATCCACGCGCTGGACAAATGGCGGTGTGGGTAGCGAAACCGGACCGGACACCAGCGTGACGTTTGCCCCGCGTTTTGCGGCAGCGGCCGCGATGGCAAATCCCATTTTCCCGGAGCTGTGATTGGAAATATACCGCACGGGATCAAGCGGTTCACGCGTCGGGCCCGCCGTAATCATGATGTTGAGATGTTGCAGGGAGTTGACAGGCGAGAAATGTTCTGCGGCCATATCCACAATCATCAACGGATCCAGCATGCGCCCAGGGCCGATATCACCACATGCCTGGCTACCGCTGTCAGGGCCCCAAATGAGCAAACCACGCGAGGCAAGAATGCCCAGGTTGTGCTGGGTAGCGGCAGCGCGGTACA
The DNA here is from genome assembly GCF_004353845.1 of Citrobacter arsenatis. Lineage (GTDB taxonomy): Bacteria > Pseudomonadota > Gammaproteobacteria > Enterobacterales > Enterobacteriaceae > Citrobacter > Citrobacter arsenatis. The sequence continues at coordinate 5,109,437 of NZ_CP037864.1, read as the reverse complement.
TCTGCTGGTTCATAGCTGGTAGCACGGCGACAGGAGCTGGCGTGGCCAGACAGATTGTAGATACCAGATCGTTAGCCATACCTGCGGCAACGCGGGCAATCAGGTCAGCCGTAGCGGGGGCAAGGATAACCAAATCGGCCCATTTTCCCAGCTCAATGTGGCCCATCGCGGCTTCTGCTGCGGGGTCAAGCAGGCTGTCGGAAACGGGATATCCCGAAACGGCCTGTAGGCTCAGGGGGGTAATAAACGCTTTTGCCGCTTCGGTCATCGCCACGCGGACGTCAGCCCCGCGTTCCCGTAAACGACGTACCAGCTCAGGGGTTTTGTACGCAGCAATGCCGCCACTGACGCCAAGTACGATTTTTTTACCGGCCAGGCTCATCATGATCTTTCCTGTTGGGTTTCACCAGAAGGCGGATATTTTATCACAATCCGCAATTTGTCGTGCTTTTGCCCGTGCTCCAGTTTGCGAGGCGCTACGAAAAAGTGAAAACAGAGCGTCGATTCACCGCTAGCGTTATGCCACTATGCGGACGCGAAAGGAGGGGAAAAGCATGGAAAATACAGGACGTATGATGCCTCGGGAAAAGCTATTGGCGCAGGGGGCCAGCTCACTGACCGACGTTGAGCTACTGGCTCTTTTTTTACGTACTGGGATACTGGGTAAAGATGTGCTGACGCTGGCAAAAGAGTTGATCCAGCATTTTGGTTCGCTGTATGGCCTATTATCCGCAGACTATATGGCGTTTAGCCACGTTCACGGTATTGGTCTGGCGAAGTATGCGCAGCTAAAAGGGATTGCCGAACTGGCAAGGCGCTACCATAACGTGCGAGTGATGGAGGAGCGCGCGTTACTTAGCCCGGAAATGGCGCGAGAATTTCTGCAAAGCCAGCTCGCGCAAGAGGAGCGCGAGATCTTTATGGTGATCTTTATGGATTCTCAACATCGCGTGATCAAACACAGCAAACTTTTTTCCGGCACGCTTAGCCATGTTGAGGTGCATCCGCGTGAAATTGTCCGTGAAGCGATAAAAATGAATGCGTCAGCGGTGATCCTTGCACATAATCACCCTTCGGGGTGTGCAGAGCCGAGCAAAGCAGATAAACTCATCACCGAGCGTGTTGTGAAATGCTGTCAGTTCATGGATATCCGGGTGCTTGATCATCTGGTCATTGGGCGCGGAGAGTACGTTTCTTTTGCGGAACGCGGTTGGATTTAACGCACTTTACGCGATCCATCGGGATCTTTGTCTGTTCGGGACTTGAGCACATCGCTGACTCAGCGTATACTACGCCACCTTTGAGAATCTCGGGTTTGGCATTTGGGCCTGGCAATCGAGAGTTCGCAAATACACAAAATCATTCTTGTTGCGTCCAATGACGAGGTAACGATGAAAGATTTCGTGTATTGAACTGCGATAACCGGGCTGAGAAGCCTGACGAGGCGCCAATACCCCATACGAAGCTCGAGCTAATTTGATTTTTGGAGAATAGACATGTCCCGAGTCTGCCAAGTTACTGGCAAGCGTCCGGTGACCGGTAACAACCGTTCCCACGCACTGAACGCGACTAAACGCCGTTTCCTGCCTAACCTGCACTCTCACCGTTTTTGGGTTGAGAGCGAGAAGCGTTTTGTCACCCTGCGTGTATCTGCTAAAGGTATGCGTGTTATTGATAAGAAAGGCATCGAAACAGTTCTGTCTGAACTGCGTGCCCGTGGCGAAAAGTACTAAGTACTAAGAGGAAATAAATCATGGCTAAAGGTATTCGTGAGAAAATCAAGCTGGTTTCTTCTGCTGGTACTGGTCACTTCTATACCACTACGAAGAACAAACGTACTAAGCCGGAAAAACTGGAACTGAAAAAGTTCGATCCAGTTGTTCGTCAGCACGTTTTATACAAAGAAGCGAAAATCAAATAATTTTCGTTTTGATGTAAAGAAAAACCCTGCCTCGGCGGGGTTTTTTGTTTTCTGGCCGTCCCCATATTAATGAGACCTGACACTCAGCCGGAGATTTTATGCCTGAATTACCTGAAGTCGAAACCAGCCGCCGCGGTATTGAGCCGCATCTGGTAGGGGCTACGATTATGCACGCGACGGTACGTAACGGTCGCTTGCGTTGGCCGGTATCAGAGGAAATCTATCGTCTGAGTGATAAACCCGTTCTTAGCGTACAGCGGCGCGCGAAATATCTGCTGCTGGAGCTATCGGATGGCTGGGTAATTATTCATCTGGGGATGTCGGGTAGTTTGCGTATCCTCCCTGAAGAGCTTCCGGCAGAAAAGCATGACCACGTTGACCTGGTGATGAGTAACGGCAAAGTCCTGCGCTATACCGATCCACGCCGTTTTGGCGCATGGCTGTGGACTAAAGAGCTGGATGGGCATAATGTCCTCGCTCATCTTGGTCCTGAGCCGCTTAGCGATGATTTCAACGCTGATTATCTGCAGCAGAAATGTGCGAAGAAGAAAACTGCGATTAAGCCCTGGCTGATGGATAACAAGCTGGTGGTGGGGGTGGGGAACATCTATGCCAGCGAGTCGCTGTTTGCGGCTGGCATCCATCCTGACCGTCTGGCGTCATCTTTGTCGCAGGACGAGTGTGAACTGCTGGTGCGCGTCATCAAGGCGGTTCTGCTGCGTTCTATCGAGCAGGGTGGGACGACGCTGAAGGACTTTCTGCAAAGTGACGGTAAGCCGGGCTATTTTGCCCAGGAGCTGCAGGTCTATGGGAGAGAAGGTGAACCCTGTCGTGCGTGCGGCGCGCCAATCATTGCGACAAAACACGCCCAGCGCACAACGTTCTATTGCCGCCGCTGTCAGAAATAACACCGTTATTGGCCGGAGGGCGCGTACGTCTCATCCGGCCAAACGTATTACTTCAGTTTACTCAATAAGGCCTGATGGACGTTTTCCGGCAGAAAGTGCGTCACGTCACCCTGGTGGCGGGCGACTTCTTTCACCAATGACGATGAGATAAATGACCACTCTTTAGACGGCATCAGAAAGACGCTTTCCAGTTGCGGCATCAGGTGACGGTTCATATGGGCCAGCTGCATTTCATACTCAAAATCGGCTACCGCACGCAGGCCTCGGATCAGAATGTTAGCCTGATTATCGCGGGCAAAGTTTGCCATCAGATCGCTGAATCCCACAACGTCGACATTACCGAGATGCGCTGTTGCCTGTTGCGCCAGCTCAACGCGCTCTTCAAGGGTAAACATCGGTTTTTTACTGGGACTTGCGGCTATTGCCAGGATCACGTGATCGAACATGTTTGTTGCGCGCGTCACGATATCGAGATGGCCGTTAGTAATGGGATCAAAGGTTCCTGGATAAATCGCCCGTTTTTGCATGACTTGCCTCAATGCGTTTTGGGTGGCAGATAAGGTTCCAGCAGCTGCAGCAGACGCTGTAACGCGCCCTGATTTTGATACAGAACTTCAACTGCGTGACGGCCATAAAAATTACGATAATCTGCATCGGTCAGTAAAGAAGAGACCTCTTTCGCCAACGTGGTTGCGTCAGTGACGGTGATCAATCCGCTTGCCTGTTCGAGACGGGCGCAAATATCTTTAAAATTAAAAGTATGTGGGCCCATCAGTACAGGAATGGCGTGTGCTGCGGCTTCCAGTGGGTTGTGTCCACCACGTTCAACCAGTGAACCGCCGACAAAAGCGAGGTCGGCAATGCCGTACAGTAGCATCAGCTCGCCCATGGTATCGCCGATAACGACCTGAGTACCTGAAGATGGAACTTCTCCCGAAGAGCGTGTGGTATAGCTTAGCCCAGCCTGGCGTACGAGGTTAATGGCATCCGGGAACCGTTCCGGATGTCTGGGAACCAGAATCAGTAAAAGATTGGGGAACTGATTTAATAGCGCCTGATGGGCGGCAATGATGATGCTTTCTTCGCCGTCGTGGGTGCTGGTTGCAATCCATACCGGGCGGTGAGGCGCCCATTGGCGACGCAACGTCACCGCTTTTGCGGCCAGCTGCGGCGTGACGGAAATATCAAACTTCAGACTACCGGTGACGGTAACCTGATTGCTTCTGGCACCAAGCGTAATAAAACGAGCGCCGTCTTCTTCGTTCTGGGCGGCAATCAACGTAATACGACGCAGCAACCGGCCCACAAATTTTCCTAATTTAGCGTAGCCAGCAGCTGAACGAGCTGAAAGGCGTGCGTTGGCAATGACCAGCGGAATGTGGCGCTTATGGAGTGCCGCGATCAGGTTTGGCCACAGCTCGGTTTCCATAATTAACACCAGTTTGGGGTCAACTTTATTCAGAAAACGGTTCAGGGCATCCGGTAAATCGTACGGCAGATAAATATGCTGAACGTCAGTGCCAAAAGCGGATTGTACGCGCTCGGAACCGGTTGGCGTCATGGTGGTGACCGTGATCGGCAAGTCGGGATAACGATGTCGCAGAGCGCGGACTAATGGGATAGCTGCCAGCGTTTCGCCTACAGAAACCGAATGAAGCATGATTCCGCCAGGTTTTAGCGGACGGCGGTAAAAGCCGTAGCGTTCACCCCAGCGTTTACGGTAGGCCGGAGCCTTACGTCCGCGCACCCAAAGCCGTATCCAGATCAAAGGCTGAATAAGGTAGAAAAGGGCGGTGTAAAGCAATTCGAGCATAATGGTAGCTGACTTATGAATGTGCTGGGGATTCTATGTATTTAACTATGGCTTTACCATCATTTTTATCCAGGTTGCATCAAAACGATGGAATTGGTACGACGCTGTTTTAGCTGGAGGCTATTTCAAAAATGCACGTGAGTGCATTTACATCGCTTAACCTCTTGTGCGGCGGAAGTATTCTGGTGAATTGATTGATTTCTTATCTTTATGCTTTTAAAGGGATATTTCTTAGTTTGTTCAAAAAATATTCATTTCGGAATGTATGAGAATAAATGATATACTACTGCGCAATTTCAGGTAGCTAGCAGGCAGAAACCTTTGGAAAACATGGGAGGTAATCTTTGGTTTGTTCATGCAAGGATTATGCGACTCCGATGTATCAGACCTGGTATGTCTGGCGACATGATGCGGATATTAATGCATGAATATTGCTTTTTGTTTGTACAAGTATTTCCCCTATGGCGGGCTACAGCGTGATTTTCTTCGGGTCGCGCTTACGGTTGCTGCCCGTGGTCATCATGTCCAGGTATTTACCCAGTCATGGCAGGGTGAACGCCCCGAAGGACTGGAAATTATACTCGTCCCCGTCACATCCAGAACCAATCATGGGAAAAACGAGCAATATTATCAGTGGGTTCAGACTTATTTAAGTCAGCATCCTGTCGATCGTGTCGTCGGGTTTAACAAAATGCCGGGGTTGGATGTGTATTATGCAGCCGACGTTTGCTACGCGGAGAAAGTCGCCCGTGAGAAAGGCTTTTTCTATAAGTTGACGCGTCGGTATCGGCATTATTCTGCATTTGAAAAAGCCACATTTCAGCAAGGTGCTGGCACTACACTTTTGATGTTAACCGATAAGCAAATTGGTGACTTCAAACATCATTACCAAACTGAGAGCCAACGTTTTCGTATTCTGCCACCAGGAATCTACCCTGACAGAAAGTACAGCCGACAGCCTGAAAACAGCAGACAGATTGTCAGAGAAAAAAACGGTATTGGTCTCGATCAGTTCCTGCTCTTGCAGGTGGGTTCGGATTTCAAACGTAAAGGTGTACCAAGAACATTACAGGCGCTGGCTTCTTTGCCCGAGACTATACGTCAGCGCACGCGATTGATGGTTGTTGGCCAGGATAAGGCCGATCGTTACCGTGCTCAGGCTCGTCAATTAGGGATTGAAGAACAAGTGCAGTTCTTTTCGGGGCGAGATGATGTTGCAGAATTGATGTCTGCTGCTGATTTATTGCTTCACCCGGCGGTTCAGGAAGCTGCTGGTATCGTCTTGTTGGAGGCTGTAGTTGCCGGTCTGCCAGTTTTAACTACAGAAGTGTGCGGCTATGCGGGTTATATTAGCGCCGCCCAATGCGGTGTGGTGATCCCTGAACCTTTTGAGCAAGAACTGCTGAATACAGTACTTTTCGATGCGCTGCAAAATTATGAGCAGAGAAGTCGTTGGGCCGAGAATGCGCGGCATTTTGCTGATACGGAAGATCTCTACAGCCTGGCGGATAAAGCTGCAGATATCATTTTAGGTCCTAAGAATGATTGAATTAAAAGAACCATTTGCCACGCAATGGCAAGGAAAAGACCCGTTTACGGAAGTGACTAAACTGGATGGTGAAGTTTTTCGCGCCCTGGAAACACGGCGTACCCTGCGTTTTGAGATGATGGGTAAGGGTTATTTTCTTAAATATCATCATGGAACAACGCTTAAAGAAGTGGTGAAAAACCTGATTTCTTTACGTATGCCAGTACTGGGCGCAGACCGGGAGTGGCTGGCAATTCACCGCTTAAAGGAACTGAATGTTGACACCATGACCGGTGTTGCATTTGGGCAAAAGGGAGTGAATCCTTTAGAGCGAACCTCATTTATCATCACTGAAGATCTCTCTCCTGCCATTAGTCTTGAAGATTTTTGCGCAAGCTGGGGAGTTGAGCGTCCTGATTTTGTATTAAAACGGACCATTATTACCCGTTTGGCAGAAATGGTGGGTAAAATGCATCGGGGCGGGGTAAATCATCGGGATTGCTATATTTGCCATTTTTTACTCCAACAGCCGATGCCGAAAAATGTTGCGGATATCAAACTTTCCGTAATTGATTTGCATCGTGCACAAATACGTCAGCATGTACCACGTCGTTGGCGGGATAAGGATTTGATTGGACTCTATTTCTCATCGCTTGAGATCGGTCTGACGTCCAGAGATATCTACCGTTTCTTACATGTCTATTTTTCGATGCCATTGCGCGAAATCTTTCGTCAGGAAGTCAGGTTGTTTGAACAGGCTGTCACAAAAGCGCAAAAAATAAGACAAAGAACAATAAGAAAAGCGCTATAAATAACACATGAAGTTTGAGGCCATTTTATGATGAACATTGATTTCCAGAAGCTAATTATTCAAAAATACGTTATCGACAGCTCTACACATGAGAAGAGTAAAAAACTAAGTGTTGCGTATGGCGTCGATCGTAATTTTTTATTTGGCTCCGGCATCTCTATGACGTCAGTATTAGTGAATAATCCTGATATTGATATCCACTTTTATATAGTAACAGACTATATAGATGATGATTATCTGGAGTGCGTCAAACGCCTGACGCAGATGTACAGTACGACAGTGACTGTCCTTGTTTTCGATAACGCGGCATTTCGTGAACTGCCGAGTACGAAAGCATGGACTTATGCAATGTACTATCGTTATTTCGCATTTGAATATTTAAGTACTGAGTTAAGCTCTGTGCTGTACCTTGATGCTGATGTTATTTGTAAAGGTTCTCTACGTGAACTTACCGAGGTTAATTTCTGCGGAGAGTATGCTGCTGTCATCAATGATATCGATGAAGTGCGTCTTAAATCTGGTAACAGGCTTGGCATTCCTGAATTGAGTAACGGTTACTTTAATTCAGGTGTGGTATTTGCGAATCTTAACGTTTGGCGCGAGCAACAGTTATTGACAAAGGCATTTTCGATCTTAGATCAACGCCAAAAGGAACTTCTATATTTTGATCAAGATGTTCTAAATATATTGTTTGTGGGTAATGTGATTTTCCTTGGGCGGGATTTTAACTGTATATATGGTGTGGATCAGGAACTAAAAAATAAAAACAATAAAATTTATCAGGACTATATTACAGATGATACTGTGTTAATACATTATGTCGGTGTCACAAAACCATGGCATACCTGGGCTAAATACCCGGTATCTAAGTTCTTCATTGACGCATATAAAAAATCTGCATGGGCAGAAAAATCCCTATTAAATGCAAATACGGCAAAGTTGTATAAACGTAAGTCACGTCATGAAAGAGTGCAACGAAAATATATCCGTTCGGTACTTAGTCATGTAATGTATATAAAAAATAAGTTACACAATTCAAAGACACATTGAATATAAAATAACAACTTATTGATAATAATTTAAATAGGTATAGCGAATGAACTTTGATTGTCATCAGTCTATAAAAAAGATACTTGAGTTTAATCAAGCGCCAGCCGAACAAAAAACACAACTTAACATCGCTTGGGGTGTTGACAGAAATTTTATGTTTGGTGCCGCAATCTCGATGACATCGGTGCTATTAAATAATAAAGATTTAAATATCCATTTTCATCTTTTTACTGACTACATTGATGCTGATTATCAGCAGCGGATTGCGAAATCAGCAGAACAATTTGCTGCAAATATCTCCATTTATGTTATGGATGCAAATGGGTTAAAAGTATTACCAAGTGGACACGCCTGGTCGCACGCAATGTACTTCAGGTTTATTGCTTTTGAATATCTTGGTGAGAAAATTGACTCGCTTCTATATATTGATGCGGATGTAATTTGTAAAGGTTCACTTTTAGAGCTTACACAAATTGATCTTGGGGAGCATGTTGCAGCAGTAATTACTGATGTTGATGACAGCCCGGCCAGAGATATTAATAAAAATAAAGATTACTTCAATTCAGGTGTCATATTTGCAAATCTAAAGCAGTGGAAAGAACAGAATTTTATCAATGCAGCTTTTGATATCTTATTAGATAAGAAAAATAAACTTTCATTCCCGGACCAAGATGTCTTGAATATTATTTTCTTGAAAAAGGTGATTTTTCTGGAAAGAAGATTTAATGCTATCTATGGTATTAAGCAAGAATTAAAAAGCAAGAATTTTTCGAAATATAAAGAATATATAACGGATGATACAATTCTTATTCATTATATTGGCGTAACTAAACCCTGGAATTCATGGGCAAATTACCCTTCTGCGCAGTTTTTTGTTGATGCCTGGAAAGCTTCGCCCTGGGCAGACCTTCCTTTGTTACCAGCCAGAACGCCAAAGCAGTTTAAAAAGAAATCTCGTCATGAAAGGTTGCAGGGAAAATACTTCGCCTCGATAATTAGCTATATTGGCTATTTACGTGAAAAGCTAAAAAGTAAGTAAAAAAACTCCCGCACGGGAGTTTTTTATTAACGTAGTTTAGTCTTAAGGTATTTCATATACCATTTGAGAGATGCATAATAATTTCCTTTTTTGGCCTCCTGGCGCGAGTAAACCCGATAATCAGTAGGCCTCATACGCGGAGCATAGGAACGCATTTCTGTGTTTCGCCATGGCGTAAAGTGATGGTAGAAAAGGTAGAGTTGCTGCGATAACCCTGTATGTTCTTTATACCAAGGCTTTCTCCCACCGGTGAAGTGGATAATTCTTGGCAGAATATCTTTTTGGTAGAAAAAAGTCTCTTTTTGTTGGTCGGTGAACCAGTTGAACAAGAAATTCCATCGATTATCGATATATTTAACATTACCGTCCATTGCGATATTCAGCGCATCTTGGTCAAAATAAGGTAATGATTTTCCTTGTTCAAAGAGAACGGTATTGGCCTTATGTTCAATGTCGTACTTGAGCCAGTTAGCAATATTAATATACAAAAAACCGGCATTAAAATAATGATCGGTATGGAGACCTAAACGTTTGGCATGTTTTGTATCATGAATGTCAAGAGAATCATGGCTGACAGCACTAATGACATCTTTAATATCTATACAATTAATTTCATTAATTTTGTCAAAGCATAATGTATCCGCATCTAAATAGATAAAATGATCAACTTTATCTTTTAGTAAGCGTGGTACGGCCAGACGCATATAGGTTGAACGGTTCAGGTGTTTGATTGCAAAGTCATTGTTATACTTTTCAATCTCTTCTTTATCGATATTGATAACCTGAATCTTATCACTGGTTGAACGTAGCTTTTTGATTTCTTCATCAGTGACGTCATAGACAAAGACGAAAAATGACATGTCTTGTCCAGGGTTGTTCATTATGACAGACATAATGGACACTGCTACATATTCCAGATAATTGGCGTCTGTGCAGTAAGCAATATTAATAATGTTATTTTTGTTGTCCATTTTATGCTATCTCATTACCTTTCACATTGTCACTATCATGAAGTACCGTATCGATAGCGTCAATAACGGCCTGTTCAGGTATCCACGTCAGGTATTTTTTTGACCGATCGAGTTCATCCCGTGAAGGCATTGGATGGTAATCTCCAGCCCAAATCAATACGGCTTTATCAGACAACGGTTTCCATTGTTGATAATTGGTGGCACCAAACAGGCAAACCTGTGGTGTCTTTAACGCAGCGGCCATGTGCATGGGGGCGGAATCGACACCAATGTACAGGATTGCATGGTCTATCAACGCGGCCAGTTGCAGGAAAGTCGTTTTACCTGCCAGCGTCAGGTCAGGAGAAGATTGACACAGTTCAGCAATGCGCTGGACCTGTTGCTGCTCACTCAATGCTGGCCCACAGGTAAGATAGACGTGCAGACCTCGTTGATGCAGGTGGTCTATAACATGCGCGAATTTATCATCATCCCAGCATTTAAACTCTTGTCTGGCCGTGGGTTGTATAACGACATATTTCTGTGCAGGCAGTGCGGGTAACAGTGATACCAGATGTTGATAATCATCCTGACGATAACTCAGAGACATCTCTTTCTTTAACTCTGCTTCGCTAAACCCAATGCCCCTTAGAATAGATAGGTTTTGTTCAACAATATGCGTCCCAATTGATGGTGTTACTCGCGTAAAGAGTCGGTTCCACTGATCTTTTTCGCGCTTAAAGGCAATTGAGGGACGGCGTAAAGAGGCGATAAGTGCCCCAATTGGCCATTGTTCGGTGAGGTTAACAATCAGGTCATAGTGATTTTTCTTCAGTTGCTGACGCACTGAAAGATAATTCTTTACTGTTGCTACCAGGCCTTGCTTTTTCTCAATGAGATAAAAATTATTGATATCTTTATGGGCAGCCAGGATTGCTTTGGTATCTTTATAGAGGAGCAGATCGATCTTAGCATGCGGATAACGGGCCCGGATACTGGCAATTACAGGCGTGGTTAACAGAACGTCACCATAAAATTTGAGCTTGCAAATAAGAACTCGGTCGACTTTTTCAAACATATTAAAATCCCTTTCGAAAAAATAATCTCTTGCAACCAGATATTATTTTATACCGTATTTCAGAAATGGAACGATCGATATGAGGATATTTCATCTTAAGGATTATTTTTTTCTTGACGATTTTCGTGTCACAGCATGCAAGTGCATTTTGAATATCATTCAGCATACTTTCACTATAACGATAATAACCTTTTTTCTTGCGTAACAGTTTACGACCTTCCAGAAAACAGTTGATAATCATTAGGGTGGCCACGGTACGTTTCGCTTTATTTTTATTCACATAGTTATACATTTTTCGCATAGCAAAGAAGATACTGTCCGCATCGCTATCAATAATGTTCTCGGTAATGCTTTTGTCATTTAATCTATAGTAATAAAGCTTGTTCTCTATTTTTAAAATAGAGCGACATTTGAAATACTGGAACGGACAAAAAATGACATCTTCATAGCGGCGATGCTCTTCAAATCGATCCATACCAATCACGTCACGATGGAAGATTTTCGTCATGAGATGCCATTGTCCGGCACGAAATGTTGGTAACAGCGGTGCGTAGTTATCGTCTGTTAAAATAATTTCTTGTTGTACCAGAGAGTTTTTTGTATCAGATTTGTTCTGATACAACTTGTTGATATCTCTGGTTAAATTGAATTCTACAATATCGTATTTACCCGATTTTAATTTAGGGAGAAGGATAGTGAAATAATCTGGACAGACAATATCATCGCTATCAACAAATCCAATATATTTGCCTGTCGCATGGGCCAGACCAACGTTGCGGGTAATAGCTACGCCTTGATTTTTTTGACTTATAAGCTTGATGTTATCGCACTTTTTTTCACGATAAAAAGCATTAATGCGTTCTTCGGTCTGATCGGTAGAGCCATCATTAACAATTATTATCTCCACCTCGTCAGTGATCCCCTGGTGGATAGATGTCAAGGTATCTGCGATGAATTCAGCATTGTTGTATGTAGGTATAATAATGCTCAGTAAATAACCTGAAGCGCTAATCATGGCTTGATTCTCTCGTAGGATCCAATGTCAGCATCGTTGTTACGCAAAGTGCTAACACGCTGCTCAAGGCTTCACCTTTGGCGTATAATAATAAATCACTCAAGCCATAGATAGCGATAGCGCCTGAGATAACGAACAACAGAGGGCTACGTTGCCAGTAAGCTCTTAAAAACATGGTCGCATAGAGCAAGAGTAGCACAACAACTCCGGTGATGCCCTTCAGTGAAAAGGTATCAGCAATTTCGTTATGTAAATGGACATCAAGGAATTTAATCGCCCCTTGCAGCGACCTATCTTGTACAGCAAACCTCTGAATTTCCGAACTACGTTGTTCAAGTGACTGCCCCCAGAGATGTACTTTCCCTGCCTCAATACCAGCCCGTTGCATTGCAAGTCGCGCGCCAATAGAGGTGTTACTATTGTTTTGGCTATAGGAATGCAAATCGGTCATCGTGTTCTGGTAACGATTTTCAATAATCGATTTAAGCGGAATTGACGCTACCACTACCAGGATCACGAAGCCCAGTAATGCCTTTAATAACATGGTCCGGTTGTGACTATAGCGCATGAGAAACAGGCTGATACTCAGGATCGGATATACCAAAATCGCAGCCCGGGTTTGTGTAGTGATGATAACTGCGAGTGAGATCAAAAAATGTAACAGATACAGTGAAACCGTATGTTTCAGACGCAGATTAATGATCGCTTGTGAGGCTAATAATGCAATTAGCGTCAAAGCGTAAGCCGTGCCGGTTTGATGTTCAAAACCAAGAGCAACGCGGTATTCTAACGGGTCAGCAGCTCCGGCAAGTTGATAACCGGCGAAAAGATACAAACCGATTGCCGTAAGAATCACCCAGACACTAGCGAAGCGGATTTTATTGGCACTTGGCGCATATGATGTTAAAGCGGCGATTACAAGTGCGGCAAAAGCCATCACTTTGCCACCATTCTGGTATGAACGGTAAGCACCGGTAAAGGCTGAGCCGGGTTGTTTAAATATTTCTACCCAAATAATCTGCAATAAACCGAAGAGTAACAACATAAAAGGCAGAACCAGGTTTTGTTTGTTACTGCACACATGCTTTATATTTTTTCCTATAAGTGGCAGAGACAGAGCCGTGGAGAAAATAAATACCTTCAACGCTTCATCTGGATTGACCAGTACCATCGCAAGAGTTGCAAGGATCCCGGCATAAAATAAGAAGTATATAGAATCGAATGGATTATTTTTTATACTATTAATAAAGCGAGAAAACATGTGTTGGCGAAGCATGGTTCATCTCTTAAAGTTAAAGCAAATTATTATCAATCAGCGATGCATTGACTAAGTTAGCGTCCAGATCCTGCAATTTTCCGGAAAGGCTCTGCTGTGTGTATTGATTCTTCCCGTACCCACCAATCAATCCAGGGTCTGTTGGGCCATACAACGTAATATTGGGGCGATCCAGTGCGGCGGTTAAATGACTCAGGCCTGTATCAACCGACACTACAAATTTGGCCCCCGCGAGAACACGGGCGACCTCTTCCAGACTCATCCGTGGCAGGACATCGACGTTAGAAAAACCTTCCGCCAGCCTTCTGGCGCGCGCTTCTTCATGGGGAGCACCCCAGGGCAGTTTAATACGTATGCCCGTGTTATTTAACAGGCCAATAAGCTCCCGCCAGTTGGCTTCGGGCCAGTGCTTATCATCACGCGTTGTGGCATGAAGAAATACGGCATACTGGCCCGCATCAGCATTACGTTCATTCAGAAAATGCTGTGCGATAGCGTAATTACCCTGCGATTGCGGTTTGGCATATCCCAGACTTTTGGCAAACAATTCGCGGGTACGTTCTACTGCGTGCTGCTGCCTGGCAATATGATGTTTGCGATTATAAAACAGGCTAGCCAGCGGTTCGCGGGCTGTGCTCCAGTCCATACCATGCTTGATGCCACGAGCCAGACGCGTAACCAACGCCGCACTTTTGACCAGGCCCTGCGCATCAATTATCGCGTCATACTGCTGTAAACGCACCGCATCGCGGAACGTTTTACGCTCGGCTTTAATCGGTGCTGAAAACCAGGCTTTACGCCAACGACGAATCGCTACTGGAATAACCCGGTCAACGGCTGCGTGCCAGGAAGGGATCTGCGCGAACCCTTCTTCCACTACCCAATCAAATTGAATATCCGGGATGGCCTGTTGTGCATCGGTTAATGCGGGCAACGTATGCAGTACATCGCCCATAGAAGACGTTTTAACGATCAGAACCCGCATCCGTCAGGCTTCCTCTTGTAACAACAGGTCGTTGAGTTCTTCCAGTACGCGCTGTGGCGTGATGTCAATCAGGCTCTGGTGATAGCCTTCTGCCGCATCTCCCTTACGCACTTTGTGATAACCCGTAATCAGACGAATCACGCGCGCCTTGTGAGAAAGGGGCGGGGTGAAATCCGGGCTGCTGGGGCCATACAACGCAACTAATGGACGGTTCAGCGCGGCTGCCACGTGCATTAATCCAGAATCGTTGGTGACGACCGCTTTGCAGGCGGCGAGCAGAATGACGGCCTGCTCCAGTTGCGTTTCGCCTGCCAGATTACGGCACCATGCCTGCTGTTCAGTGCTCAGTGCTGCCAGAATCTCATTTCCGGCCTCATGGTCTTTTGCCGAGCCAAACAGCACAATCTGATGACCTTCATCGATCAGTTGCTTTGCCAGTTCTGCATAGTGGTAATGTGGCCAGCGCTTAGCAGGACCAAATTCCGCACCAGGGCAAAAACCGATAAGGGGACGTTCAGCTGAAAGGGAGAACTGACTACAGGTCAGGGACTTTTCACCTTCGCTAACCTGCAACTGCGGCCATAGCAGAGGCTGCGGCAAATCTTTAGCCGACAGCATCACGCCTTTATCATAGGCCAGGGCCACATAGCGTTCGACCATCAGCGGCCATGCGTCTTTATCCAGCACGCGCGCATCGTTTAGCAGGCCGTAGCGCATTTCGCCACGCCAACCTGTACGATGGGGAATGCCAGCAAAGAACGGCACCAGAGCTGATTTAAACGAGTTAGGCAGCACGTAGGCGCGGTCATAGCGCTTTTCACGCAGGCTGTGACCGAGTTTACGGCGTTCGCCGATCTCCAGCGCGCCGTGTCCCAGCGGCATGGCAATGGCTTCGTTGACTTCAGGCATACGCGACAGCAGTGGACGGCACCATGCTGGTGCCATCACGTCGATTATTGCCTGGGGATAGCGCGCCTTGAGCGTGCGATAGAGACTTTGCGACATCATCATGTCGCCCACCCAGGACGGGCCAACCACCAAAATCTTCATTCACTTCATCCTTCAAGCTGTCTCTGCGTTGGCTGCCTGCGTTCACTCCGGTCACTTACTCTTGTAAGCTCCCGGAATGAATGAGGGACGTCCGTGTCCCTCACCGAAGGCAGCCTCCGGCAGTTCAAATTCGTTCCAGACGAATTTGTCACTTAGTTGCCGCCTTGATACCGCTCGAATGATTTTGTGAATTTGTAGCGTTGTCGCGGTTCAGCCAGGCCATATATTCCGTGACGCCTTCGGCGACGGTTTTAAACGGCTTGTCATAGCCCGCTGCGCGCAGGTTAGTCAGATCGGCCTGAGTAAATGCCTGGTAGCGACCTTTCAGTTTTTCCGGGAATGGGATGTACTCAATACTGCCTTTGTTGTGATACGCCAGTGTAGCATCGGCAACAGCCTGGAAAGATTCCGCACGACCCGTTCCGAGGTTAAAGATGCCGGAAACCCCGTTTTCCAGGAACCACAGATTTACCGCAGCCACATCGCCAACGTAAACGAAATCACGTTTGAAGTTTTCGCTGCCTTCGAACAGTTTTGGTGTTTCACCATTGTTGAGCTGGGTATTGAGGTGGAAAGCGACGCTCGCCATGCTGCCTTTGTGGCCTTCACGCGGTCCGTAGACGTTGAAATAGCGGAAGCCAACAATCTGAGAATTGGCTTCTGGCAGGATCTGGCGCACGTACTCATCGAACAGGAATTTTGAGTAGCCGTAGACGTTCAGCGGTTTTTCATATTCACGGGATTCGATGAAATCAGAAGTGCGACCGCCATAGGTGGCGGCAGAGGACGCGTACAGGAACGGGATTTCACGCTCCAGGCAGTAGTGCAGCAGCTCTTTGGAGTATTGATAGTTATTATCCATCATATACTTGCCGTCCCACTCGGTGGTGGAAGAGCATGCACCTTCGTGGAAAATCGCTTCGATATCGCCGAAATCTTCCCCGGCCATAATCTGGATTAGGAAGTCTTCCTTGTCCATGTAGTCAGCAATATTCAGATCCACCAGGTTAACAAACTTGGTGCCGTCTTTCAGGTTGTCCACCACCAGAATGTCGGTGATGCCTTTATCATTCAGGGACTTAACGATGTTGCTGCCGATAAAGCCCGCGCCGCCGGTAACGATGATCATAAATGTAACCTTCGAATTATGGAGTCAGAGACAATCTCAGACACGAATACTTTCTATCATATCACTACATGGCCCAAGCTTCAGCCATTCACCGATAAGCCGTGCGGGTACACGTGATTTATGCTTCATTTTGAAGAAGTGATGATGCGTCATCTCGTATCAACGTATAGCTTTGGGTAATATGTGCTGAAATTTGCCCTGTCTGGAGAATTGAAATGCGTGGGGATTTTTACAAACAGTTAACGAACGATCTCGACACCGCACGTGCGGAAGGATTGTTTAAAGAAGAGCGCATTATTACGTCTGCCCAGCAGGCGGATATCACCGTGGCAGATGGAAGCCATGTTATTAACTTTTGTGCGAACAACTATCTGGGGCTGGCTAACCACCCGGAACTGATTGCAGCGGCAAAAGCGGGTATGGATTCTCACGGGTTTGGCATGGCTTCGGTCCGCTTTATTTGCGGTACTCAAGACAGCCATAAGCAATTGGAGCAAAAACTGGCAACCTTCCTCGGTATGGAAGATGCCATCCTTTACTCTTCCTGCTTTGACGCCAACGGCGGCCTGTTTGAAACGCTGCTGGGCGCAGAAGATGCGATCATCTCCGATGCCCTGAACCACGCCTCTATCATTGACGGCGTTCGTCTGTGTAAAGCAAAGCGTTTCCGTTATGCCAATAACGACATGGTCGAGCTGGAAGCGCGCCTGAAAGAAGCGCGTGAAGCGGGTGCTCGTCATATCCTCATCGCCACCGATGGCGTGTTCTCTATGGATGGCGTGATCGCTAACCTGAAAGGCGTTTGTGACCTGGCTGATAAATACGACGCGCTGGTCATGGTTGATGATTCCCATGCCGTCGGCTTTGTCGGTGAAAATGGTCGTGGATCCCATGAATACTGTGATGTGATGGGCCGTGTCGACATCATTACCGGTACGCTGGGTAAAGCACTCGGTGGCGCATCTGGCGGTTACACCGCAGCACGCAAAGAAGTTGTTGAGTGGCTGCGTCAGCGTTCCCGCCCTTATCTGTTCTCCAACTCACTGGCACCGGCGATTGTTGCAGCCTCCATTAAAGTGCTGGAAATGGTTGAAGCTGGCAGTGACCTGCGCGATCGCCTGTGGGCGAATGCACGTCAGTTCCGCGAGCAAATGTCCGCAGCAGGCTTTACCTTAGCCGGTGCGGATCACGCGATCATCCCGGTCATGCTGGGTGATGCCGTCGTGGCGCAGGCGTTCGCCCGCGAGCTGCAAAAAGAGGGGATTTACGTTACCGGGTTCTTCTATCCGGTGGTTCCAAAAGGCCAGGCACGTATTCGTACCCAGATGTCTGCGGCGCATACCCCTGAGCAGATTACGCGTGCGGTCGAGGCGTTCACACGCATTGGTAAACAACTAGGCGTTATTGCCTGAGGATGTGAAATGAAAGCGTTATCCAAACTGAAAGCGGAAGAGGGCATTTGGATGACCGACGTTCCTGAACCGGAAGTCGGCCATAACGATTTGCTGATTAAAATCCGTAAAACAGCCATCTGCGGGACTGACGTTCACATCTATAACTGGGATGAATGGTCGCAAAAAACCATCCCGGTACCGATGGTCGTTGGGCATGAATATGTCGGCGAAGTTGTTGGCATCGGCCAGGAAGTTAAAGGCTTTAAAATAGGCGATCGTGTTTCTGGCGAAGGTCATATCACCTGCGGACATTGCCGTAACTGCCGCGGTGGGCGTACTCACCTGTGCCGCAATACGACCGGTGTTGGCGTAAACCGTCTGGGCTGCTTCGCGGAGTACCTGGTGATCCCGGCATTTAACGCATTTAAAATCCCGGACAATATCTCCGACGACCTGGCGTCTATCTTCGATCCGTTCGGTAATGCAGTGCACACGGCGCTGTCGTTCGATCTGGTTGGGGAAGATGTGCTGGTTTCCGGTGCGGGTCCAATCGGTATTATGGCGGCAGCGGTCGCGAAGCACGTTGGCGCACGCCACGTGGTGATCACCGACGTTAATGAGTATCGCCTTGAGCTGGCGCGCAAAATGGGTATCACCCGCGCGGTCAACGTGTCGAAAGAGAATCTGACCGACGTGATGGCTGAACTGGGTATGACCGAAGGGTTTGATGTGGGCCTGGAGATGTCCGGGGCGCCGCCAGCGTTTCGCGCCATGTTGGACACCATGAACCACGGTGGCCGTATTGCTATGCTGGGTATTCCGCCATCTGATATGTCAATCGACTGGACCAAAGTTATCTTTAAGGGGCTGTTTATTAAAGGTATCTACGGTCGTGAGATGTTTGAAACCTGGTACAAAATGGCTGCACTGATCCAGTCTGGTCTGGATTTGTCGCCGATCATCACCCATCGATTCTCCATCGATGAATTCCAGCAGGGCTTTGACGCGATGCGTTCAGGCCAGTCAGGGAAAGTGATCCTGAGCTGGGATTAACCGTATCCACTCTGTGGATTCTGTGTGTTGTCCCCGGATGTTGATTATCATTACCGTCCGGGGCTTTTTTGCTTCCTCCTGCCCGGCGCATTTTCCGCTAAAGAATTAATATTTTTTTCTGAAAATCTACCGCTTAATATGCTAAAAAGTGCCGATAACTCTACTGTTTGGCAGGATTTGATATGACCTATACCCCTGGTCTCCTGAGCGTCATTATGCCGCTTTACAACACGGGTGAGCCGTTCATTGCGTGTATGGATTCACTGATTGCGCAAACCTGGAAGAACCTGGAGATCATTATTGTTAATGATGGCTCTACGGATAACTCTGCGGAGCTTGCTCAGTCTTATGCTGATCGTTATCCGCACGTTCATCTGCTGCACCAGCGCAATGGGGGCGTTTCTGCGGCGCGCAATACCGGTATGAAAGTTGCCAGGGGGGAGTACATCGCGTACGTAGACGGCGATGATATTGCCTATCCGGAAATGTATGAAACGCTGATGAATATGGCGCTGAAAGACAACCTGGATGTTGCGCAGTGCAACGCTGACTGGTGTATTGCTGAGACGGGCCACACCTGGGCATCCATTCCTACCGATCGTATTCGTTCTACCGGCGTGATGACCGGGCCAGACTGGTTACGCAAAGCGTTAGCCAGCCGCCGTTGGCGGCACGTTGTCTGGATGGGCGTTTACCGTCATCAGACCATCCGCGATGCAGGACTGACCTTCCTGTCCGGCCTGCACCACCAGGACATTATCTGGACCACGGAGTTTATGTTTAATGCGAAACGCGCGCGTTACACGGAAGTCCCGCTGTACAAATATTTCCTGCACGGCGCATCCGTCAGCCGTCAGCCGCGCACCGGCCTGAAAAACCTCGCCTATCAGCGCCACTACATCAAAATTACCCGGCTGCTGGATAAGATGAACCGCGACTACGCTGGGCGCATTCCTATTTATCCGGAGTTTAAACAGCAGGTGATTTACGAAGCGCTACGCGTTTGTCATTGCATACGCAAAGAGCCGGACGAGAAAATCCGCCAACGGATGATTGCTGAAGTATTCGTGTCGGGTATGTTTAAGCGTATGGTGAGCAATATCTGCAGCGTTAAGCTGGGGTATCAGGTGTTGTTGTGGGCTATCCGTTTTAGCCAATGGCGCGATAAATCACTGACACCGCGCCGTCTGGCCCATTTGACGTTGGATAGTAAAGACTGATTATTGCCAGCCTTGCCACTGCAGACGCATGTACTGCACCAGCGTGCTTTGGGTGATGCTTTCACCGAGCACGCTGAAGAAGCGGCTGGCGTAAACCGGCTCTAACGGCTGCTTCGGTTTGCATAATTTCACCCCGCGGAAAGGATTACGCGGTGCGTCAGGTGTACCGTTTTTCGGCGGTGTGAGGTTTGGTCTGGATGTGTCCACCTGTGGTTCATTGAGCAGGTTGCTTGGGCGAACCAGCGTAATGTCCGCAGGCAGGTTATAAAGCATCTGCTGCAAGACGCGGACTGTCGAAGGGTGAGGGTGGCCAATGGCAATGGCTGAACCATTGCGACGTGCAAGTTCGACGGCTCGATTAAACTGACGGCGAATATCGGCTTCGTTTTGCGTGTCATCAAGGAAGACTTTGCGTTTGATGACCTTCACTCCGGTTCCTGACGCTGCGCGCATGGCCTGACTGTTGCCGATGGTCATGCTGTCCAGGAAGTAGAGGTCGTAGCGTTCTAGTGCCTGCATCACCTTTTGCATGCCAAACAGGCTGGAGGTCATCGCGCTGCCCATATGGTTGTTCAGCCCGACCGCATTCGGTACTTTGCTTACTGCGTCGCGAATAATCCTCTCAATCTCTTCGCTGCTCATCTCCGGGCGTAACGTGTCTTTCTCTAACGGCTGCTTACTTAGCGGCGCCATCGGTAGATGGATCAAGACTTCATGCCCGCTGTTATGCGCTTTGGTCGCCATTTCACGAGCGTGTGGTGCATTAGGGAGGACGGCAACCGAGATGGCGGAAGGCATCGCCAACACCTGGTTTTCAGTCTGTGGGCGATAGCCGAAATCATCAATGACGATGGCGAGTTTGCCAGCAAATACAGGTGTTGCGAAGGCCAGCAGGCTGGCGAGAGAGAGTAATAGACGACGAAATTGAGGCAAAACTTATCTTCCCAACCACGGCTGTGGATTGACCGCCTGACCCTGGCGACGAATTTCGAAATAGAGCGCCGGCCTGCCCTGACCGCCGCTGCTACCCACAAGTGCAATAGGCTGTCCGGCGCGTACCTGCGTACCGACGCTGACCAGTGCGCTCTGGTTATAACCGTACAGGCTCATATCGCCTTTACCGTGTTCAACGACGACCACCAGGCCATAGCCCTGCAGCCAGTCCGCCAGAATGACGCGACCATCGGCAATGGCTTTAACTTCGGTACCTTCAGATGCGCCAATAACCATCCCCTTCCAACGTAGCTCACCCTGCAGCTGTTCGCCATAACGATGTAGGGTTGGACCACGAACAGGCCAGTATGCCTGTCCGCGCGGCGAACCTAAACCACCGGTACGGGACATCAGTGATTTTTCGCTTTCGGTTGGCTTGTAGGTTGAGCCTTTCCGTGACGCATCCTGCTGCTTATCGCGTACGGCCTGCGCCTCGCGGGCTTCACGTTCCGCGCGTGCTTTGGCTGCGGCTTCGGCGCGAGCAATGCTGTTGCGCAGGCGTGATTCGTTGGCGCGCATTTCGCCCAGTTGCTGTTGGCCCTGTTGAATCGATGACTCCAGACCCGAGAGCGTTTTCTGGCGTTCATTACGCGCCTGCTCCAGCTTAGCCTGCTGAGCACGCTGTTCGTACAGCAACGTCTGCTGTTCGCTCTGCTTATCTTCCAGCTCGGCTTTTTGCGAGTCTACCTCTTCGCGGGTTTGTTTCAGCTGCGCGATGGTTTCCTGCCGCGCCTGGTTCAGATAGCCGAAATAGGCCTGCAGGCGTTGCCCACGCTGGCTTTCTTCACCGCTCAGAATGAGCTGAATGCCGGTATGTTCGCCCTGGCGAAACGCTGCGTCGAGTTGGGCTGCCAGGCTGCGTTCTTGCGCGGCTCGCTGTTTTTCCAGCTTTGCGAGCGCGGCGTTCATTTCTGCGATCTGCGCGTTTAGCTGTGCCAGTGAGTTTTGTGTTTCGCGCAACTGCCTGGCGGCAACGGCGATGGCCTGTTCCTGGGCTTTAAGTTGAGCGAGGAGGGTGGCGCGTTGTTGTTGTTGCTGGCGTACCGCGCGTTCTTTTGCCGCGATATCGGCCTGAATTGATTTGAGCTGGTCGCGTTCGTCCGCGTGGGCGGAAAAGGCGCACAGCAATACGCCAGCGCTAAGCGCGCTGGCGTAGAACAGAGGCCTGACTGAAAACTTACGCAGTTTCACGGCCCGAGTGATGGTATTAATCGCCTTTCCCCTCATGGGGAGGGATTATTCCACGATGAACAGCGGCTTACCAGTCATCTCTTGCGGGATTTCCATACCCATCAGCGTCAGCATTGTCGGGGCGATATCAGAAAGTTTGCCGCCTTCGACTGCTTTGACGTTTTTACCACCGACATAAATCAGCGGAACTGGCAGGTTGGTATGCGCGGTATGTGCCTGACCGGTAGACGGATCGCGCATCTGCTCTGCGTTACCGTGGTCTGCGGTGATCAGCAGCTGGCCGCCAACGGATTCAACCGCTTTAGCCACCTGCTCAACGCAATGATCCAGCGCTTCAACCGCTTTCACCGCGGCTTCCATCACCCCGGTGTGGCCAACCATATCGCCGTTCGGGTAGTTACAAATGATGGTGTCGTATTTCCCGCTTTCAATCGCAGCAACCAGTTTTTCGGTCAGCTCAGCAGAGCTCATTTCCGGCTGCAGGTCGTAGGTCGCGACTTTCGGCGAGTTGATCAGGATGCGATCTTCACCTTTGAACGGCTCTTCTACGCCGCCGTTGAAGAAGAAGGTCACGTGCGCATATTTTTCGGTTTCGGAAATACGCAATTGCGTTTTGTCGTTTTTCGCCATCCACTCGCCAAGGGTGTTAGCCAGAGACGCTGGTGGGTAAGCTACCGCAGTTTTGATGTCGGCCGCGTATTCGGTCAGCATCACAAAGTTGAGGTTAACGACTTTCTTACGGGCGAAGCCGTCGAAGTCAGCGTTAACAAACGCACGGGTAATTTCACGCGCACGGTCAGCACGGAAGTTCATGAAAATCAGCGTATCGCCGTCTTCCATGGCGGCTTCAGCCTGGCCTTCAGCACGGATCACGGTCGCTTTCACGAATTCGTCGTTTTCGTCGCGGGCATAAGCAGCCTGCAGGCCTTCAACCGCCGTAGCGAACTGGAACTCGCCTTTTGCCAGCGTCATCAGGTCATAAGCCTGTTCAACGCGATCCCAGCGGTTGTCGCGGTCCATCGCGTAGTAACGACCGATGATGGACGCTACGCGGCCTTTGCCCAGCGCGGCAAATTTCTCTTCGAATTTCTGCAGTGAATGTTCAGCGCTGCGCGGCGGGGTGTCACGGCCATCAAGGAAAGCGTGCAGATAGATTTTCTCAGCGCCACGTTCAGCGGCCATTTCTACCATCGCCATGATGTGATCTTCGTGGCTGTGAACGCCGCCAGCAGAGAGCAGACCCATGATGTGTACCGCTTTGCCGCTATTTTTTGCCTGGTCGACCGCATCGGTCAGCACCGGGTTAGCGAAGAAAGTACGCTCTTTAATTTCAACATCCAGACGGGTTAGGTCCTGATATACGATGCGGCCCGCGCCCAGGTTGACGTGGCCCACTTCGGAGTTGCCCATCTGGCGATCGGGCAGGCCGACTTCCAGGCCAGACGCATCAATCAGGGTATGCGGACGTTTTGCCCACAGGGCATCCATTACCGGGGTTTTGGCATTAAAGATGGCGTTATCCTGGCTGTCTTCACGATAACCGTAGCCATCCAGAATCACCAGTACCATAGGTTTTTTAGAAACCGACATTGCGACAACCTCACACTTAATAGATAAAAAATAATTGCGTAATTTTACTACAGCTGAATCGATAAAGTAGCCCCAGAAGATCAAATAATCGACCAGAGCGCACCGCAGAGGGCGCGGATTTACGTTTTTTTTTCCGTAGCGCCCCGCAAAAATGCAATCCAATGCACGCTCTGGCTGTATTTGCGCCAACGCGCAGGTATACTCCTTTCCTGGTTTTTTAATCACTGAGTCGGGAGTTGTTACCCCCCATGCAAGAAATTATGCAATTTGTTAGTCGCCACCCTGTATTGAGTATCGCCTGGATTGCGTTACTGGCGGCTGTATTATTTACCACGTTTAAGAGCCTGACTTCGAAAGTTAAGGTGATTACACGCGGAGAAGCGACACGTCTTATCAATAAAGAAGATGCGGTGATTGTGGATTTACGTCAGCGCGACGACTTCCGTAAAGGTCATATCGCAGGCTCCACTAACCTGCTGCCGAGCGAAATCAAAGCCAATAATTTTGGCGAGCTGGAAAAACACAAAAACAAACCTGTTATTGTGGTTGATGGCTCAGGCATGCAGTGCCAGGATTCAGCAACTGCGCTGATTAAAGCCGGTTTTGAGCAGGTATCTGTACTGAAAGACGGTGTAGCGGGCTGGAGTGGTGAGAATCTGCCACTGGTTCGCGGCAAGTAATTTACCCGTCTTCTTTCATACCGCAGGGTAAAAGAACACTGGAGATAAGTCATGGCCAATATTGAGATCTATACCAAAGCAACCTGCCCGTTTTGCCATCGCGCAAAGGCGCTGTTGAACAGCAAGGGTGTGAGTTTCCAGGAACTTCCGATTGATGGCGATGCCGTAAAGCGTGAAGAGATGATCAAACGCAGTGGCCGTACGACGGTTCCGCAGATTTTTATTGATGCACAGCACATTGGCGGTTGTGACGACTTGTATGCGTTGGATGCGCGTGGTGGACTGGATCCCCTGCTGCGTTAAGGCGTACTGAAAGTATTTAAAGGACAACACTAAGGGTTTTCTAAACATGTCAGAACAAAATAACACTGAAATGGCTTTCCAGATCCAACGTATCTATACCAAGGATGTATCTTTCGAAGCGCCTAATGCACCGCATGTTTTCCAGAAAGATTGGCAGCCAGAGGTTAAACTGGATCTTGATACCGCATCTACCCAACTGGCAGATGATGTGTATGAAGTAGTGCTGCGTGTCACCGTAACGGCTTCACTGGGCGAAGAAACTGCGTTCCTGTGCGAAGTTCAGCAGGGCGGTATTTTCTCCATCAGTGGTATTGAAGGGACTCAGATGGCGCATTGCCTTGGTGCATACTGCCCGAACATTCTGTTCCCGTATGCCCGCGAATGCATCACCAGCCTGGTTTCACGCGGTACATTCCCGCAACTGAACCTTGCGCCGGTCAACTTTGATGCGCTGTTCATGAACTATTTACAGCAGCAGGCTGGCGAAGGTACTGAAGAACATCAGGATGCCTGATGAACCAAAGTAATGCTTCAATGACTGTGATTGGTGCCGGCTCGTACGGCACCGCTCTTGCCATCACCCTGGCAAGAAATGGCCATCAGGTTGTCCTGTGGGGCCATGACCCGAAACATATCGCGACCCTCGAGCACGATCGCTGCAACGTCGCGTTCCTCCCTGACGTGCCTTTTCCTGAAACACTGCGCCTGGAAAGTGACTTAGCCACTGCGCTGGCCGCCAGTCGTAATATTCTGGTGGTGGTGCCGAGCCACGTCTTTGGCGAAGTGCTGCGTAACATCAAACCGCTGATGCGTCCTGACGCGCGGCTGGTCTGGGCGACAAAAGGTCTGGAAGCGGAGACGGGGCGCCTGTTGCAGGACGTTGCGCGTGAAGCGCTGGGGGATTCTATTCCACTGGCGGTCATCTCCGGTCCGACGTTCGCCAAAGAGCTGGCCGCGGGCATGCCGACGGCGATTTCTCTGGCCTCGACGGACGACACCTTTGCTGACGATCTCCAGCAGTTACTGCACTGCGGTAAAAGCTTCCGCGTGTACAGCAATCCGGATTTCATTGGCGTGCAGTTGGGCGGCGCGGTGAAAAACGTCATCGCGATTGGCGCGGGGATGTCCGACGGCATCGGTTTTGGCGCGAATGCGCGAACCGCATTGATCACCCGTGGACTGACCGAAATGTCCCGTCTTGGCGCGGCGCTGGGTGCCGATCCTGCCACCTTTATGGGGATGGCGGGTTTAGGCGATCTGGTGCTGACCTGTACTGACAACCAGTCGCGTAACCGTCGTTTTGGCATGATGCTCGGCCAGGGGATGGACGTGCAGGGTGCGCAGGACAAGATTGGTCAGGTGGTTGAAGGCTACCGCAATACGAAAGAAGTTCGTGAATTGGCGCACCGTTTTGGTGTTGAGATGCCAATAACCGAGGAAATTTATCAAGTATTGTATTGCGGAAAAAACGCGCGCGAGGCAGCATTGACGTTATTAGGCCGTGCGCGCAAGGACGAGCTGAGTCGCCACTAGCTGTAAGGAACTGTTGAATATAACGACCCGACCCGCGAAGAACGGGTCGGTCGTTTTGCTACCTTCTGGAGTACGCAATGCCGTGTGAAGAACTGGATATCGTCTGGAAAAACATTAAAGCGGAAGCCCGGGCACTGGCGGAATGTGAGCCAATGCTGGCCAGTTTTTACCACGCAACGCTGCTCAAGCATGAAAACCTCGGCAGTGCGCTAAGCTATATGCTGGCGAATAAACTCGCCTCTCCGATCATGCCTGCCATTGCGATTCGCGAAGTCGTGGAAGAGGCCTATGCCGCCGATCCTGAAATGATTGCCTCAGCGGCCTGTGATATTCAGGCGGTACGTACGCGTGACCCGGCTGTCGATAAATATTCCACCCCACTTCTGTACCTGAAGGGTTTTCATGCGCTTCAGGCCTACCGTATCGGTCACTGGCTGTGGCATCAGGGGCGTCAGGCGCTGGCGATCTTCCTGCAGAATCAGGTATCCGTTACCTTCCAGGTCGATATTCACCCGGCGGCAAAAATTGGCCGTGGGATCATGCTCGATCACGCTACCGGTATTGTGGTTGGTGAAACCGCGGTGATTGAAAACGACGTCTCTATCTTGCAATCTGTCACGCTGGGCGGGACCGGTAAAGCCGGTGGCGATCGTCATCCGAAAATACGTGAAGGGGTGATGATTGGCGCGGGAGCAAAAATTCTCGGCAACATTGAAGTCGGGCGCGGCGCGAAGATTGGCGCTGGTTCCGTCGTTTTACAGCCCGTCCCGCCACACACCACTGCGGCAGGCGTTCCGGCACGCATCGTCGGTAAGCCAGACAGCGATAAGCCGTCCATGGATATGGATCAGCATTTCAATGGGATTCATCATACTTTCGAATACGGCGATGGCATCTGATTTCGCGCCATGCCCGGTGGCGCTGCGTTTACCGGGCCTACAAACCTCGTAGGTCGGATAAGGCGCTAGCCGCATCCGACAAAAATCAACTACGCAATACCGCGCCGGGATAACCTAGCTGGCGCCAGGCCTCATACACCACCACCGACACCGCATTTGACAGGTTCATGCTGCGACTGTCCGGCATCATCGGAATACGAATTTTTTGTTCGGCAGGCAGCGCGTCGAGAATGCTGGCTGGCAGGCCGCGTGTTTCTGGGCCAAACATCAGATAATCCCCATCCTGATAGCTTACCGCGCTATGCGCTGGCGTACCTTTGGTGGTCAGGGCAAACAGACGTTGCGGATGTTCCGCGGCGATGAAAGCGGCGTAGTCAGGGTGGCGCAGCACGGCGGTAAATTCATGGTAATCCAGCCCCGCACGACGCAGGCGCTTGTCGTCCCAGGTAAAGCCCATTGGCTCAATAATATGCAGACGAAAGCCGGTGTTGGCGCAAAGACGGATTATATTGCCGGTATTTGGCGGGATTTCTGGTTCGAATAAAACGATGTTAAGCATACTGCCCCCTTGATAACGGGGGGCAGAATAGCAGAAAGAGCGGGTACTATGCGACGGTCAACGCGTGCGGTTTATAGCGTTGTAGCTTGTAAATCGTCGCGGCAGCGGCGACCAGCGCCGGAAGGCTGAGGAACATTAAGATGCTGTCTGCCTGCCATTGCAGGGAAAGCAGTTGGGCGCTCATCATCGTTCCGGCTACGCCGCCGAAGCGGCCCACGCCCTGCATCCAGGCAATGCCCGTTGCGCGGCAGTGGGTTGGATAAAACGTTGCGGCCAGCGTCTGTAGCCCGGACTGCGCGCCGTTCATGGTAATGCCCATCAGGAAGATCAGTGCGCCAAACAGGATGATGTGGTTATGTTCAAACCCGAGAGCGAGGGCAAACAGCATCGTCAGCATAAAGCCGAGTGACACCACTTTGTGTGCCTCCCAGCGGTCCATTAACCAACCAGCCAGCAGGATCCCCGCGGTACCACCGAAGGTAAACAGTGACGTCAGCCAGGCGGATTCGGCCAGCGGATAGCCCATGCCCAGCATCAGCGTTGGCATCCAGCTCAGCAGCACGTAATAGATAACCAGCCCCATAAAATAGGTGGTCCAGAGCATCAGCGTGCCCGGCAGCCAGGGCATACTGAATAGCTGGGCCACGCTGCCTTTTTTGACCGTGACGCGATCTTCATCCAGATAAAACTGGGTAACCTGTTCCAGACTCCCCGACATAAAGCGTTGAGCAATGCGTTTAACCTGTGCCACCCCTTTACCGTGGTGAACCAGATACTTAACCGATTCCGGCAGGAACAGCACCAGTAGTACGGTGAGGGCCAGCGGGGCGATCGCACCGGCAAGCAGAACACTGTGCCAGCCGTAGTTGGGGATTAGCCAGGAGGAGATCACACCGCCGCCCGCAGCACCTAACGGAAAGCCGCAGTACATGGTGTTAATTGCCATTGAACGACAGCGTTTCGGCGCGAATTCTGATACCAGAGTGATGGCATTGGGCATTGCCGCGCCAAGCCCAAGCCCGGTGAGAAAGCGCCAAAACGTGAGCATATTCAGCGTTTGGGCATAGGCAGTTCCCAGACTGGCGAGACCAAAGAACAGACAGGAAAAGACCAGGACACGCTTACGACCCATACGATCGGAAATCGGTCCGGCGAGCAGGGCGCCAAATGACAGGCCCAATAGCGCGGCGCTTAACACCGGTCCGAGATCCTGCTTCTTGATGCCCCAGTCGGCTGAGAGCGTGGGGGCTATATAACCCATCGCCGCCGTATCGAAGCCGTCGATGGCTAAAACCAGAAAGCCCAGCACAATAATGACCCAGTGGAAGCGCGAAAAAGGACTGTCATCTATCGCCTGCTGGATATTCACTTTTCCGGAATAAGCCATGTCACCCTCGCCCGTTATGATGGTTGTTATCTACCCGTCATACTTCAAGCTGCATGTGCGTTGGCTTTACTGGCTCACCCCAGTCACGTACTTATGTACGCTCCTGAGATTCGCTGCGTCGCCGCCTTCCTGCAGCTCGAATTATTTAGGGTACATGTATAAAATGCTGTTGTATTAGCTTGTATATACATTTGGCAGGTGGATAAAAAGTTGTCAAATATATTGGTCGTAAATGTTAACTGGTCGTTATTTTTGGATAAAAAATGGTCGGACTGAGAACAGGCCGACCATTTAGAAAATAGGGTTTTATGGGGATGTTGCTACGCTGCGCTACCCTGAACCAGAGGAGCCAGCGCGGCAGGCAGGCTCTTACCCAGTTCCTGTACCAGCGAATCACGGCTGATTTCACTAATCGACTTCGCACCGGTCAGGGTCATTGCCACCTTCATCTCTTTCTCGATCAGATTCAGCAGATTCGCCACCCCTGCCTGGCCGTGGGTCGCCAACGCGTACAGATAGGCACGGCCCAGCAGCACGCTATCCGCGCCCAGTGCAATCATGCGCACGACGTCCAGACCGTTGCGGATCCCACTGTCTGCCAGAATGGTGATATCGCCTTTTACTGCATCGGCAATGGCGGGCAACGCGCGAGCAGAAGACAGCACGCCGTCTAACTGGCGGCCACCGTGGTTAGAGACAACAATCCCATCCGCGCCAAAGCGTACAGCGTCGCGAGCATCTTCAGGATCGAGGATCCCTTTGATCACCATCGGGCCATCCCAGAATTCACGGATCCACTCGAGGTCTTTCCATGAAATCGACGGATCAAAGTTATTCGCCAGCCAGCCGATGTAATCCTCAAGGCCGGTGGGTTTGCCAAGATAGGTCGAGATATTGCCTAAATCATGCGGGCGACCGTTCAGGCCAACATCCCATGCCCACTGCGGATGAGTGACTGCCTGCCAGTAGCGACGCAGTGCCGCATTTGGACCGCTCATACCGGAATGTGCGTCACGGTAACGTGCGCCGGGCGTAGGCATATCGACGGTAAAGACCAGCGTGGAGCAACCCGCCGCTTTGGCGCGCTCGAGTGCGTTACGCATAAAGCCGCGATCGCGCAGGACATACAGTTGGAACCACATCGGACGCTTGATGGTCGGGGCGACTTCTTCAATAGGACATACGGATACCGTGGAAAGCGTAAACGGAATGCCTTTGGCGTCTGCGGCGGCGGCGGCCTGAACTTCGCCCCGGCGTGCGTACATGCCGCACAGTCCGACGGGCGCGAGGGCTACAGGCATGGAGAGCGTTTCGTTGAACAGCTTTGTTTCCAGGCTCAGGTCGGACATATTCTTCAGCACGCGTTGGCGCAGCGCCACTTCCGACAGGTCTGCCACGTTACGGCGCAAGGTGTGCTCTGCGTACGCCCCTCCGTCAATGTAGTGGAACAAGAAAGGGGGTAGGATGCGCTGGGCTGCGGCGCGATAGTCGCTGGCTGCTGAAATAATCATGTGTTGTTCTCCCTGCTATTTTCACCAGAGTCACCGGGCAGGCGGGTGATACGCGCCTGGCGGGCCTGATCTTCATCAAATCGTTTAATCGTGGTATGGACAAAACTGAGGTGCGCCATCATGGCCTTACGCGCCCCGTCGGCATCGCCAGCGATAATGGCGTCCAGCACCGCCTGATGCTGTGCCGTCAGCTGTGAAAATACGGGGGGCACGAGGTACATACGTTGGCGGCTCTGTTTTACCGAAGACTGCAATACGTCGAAGAAACCGCGCATGGTCTGCAACAGCACCACGTTGTGTGAGGCCTCTGCAATGGCGAGATGAAAGCGCACGTCAGCCTGTGAGGCGAGATCCGGATCTTCGCTTTGCGTGGCGTCGAAACAGAGCCTGATTTTTTCTTTGTCGGCGGCGGTGGCCCGCATGGCTGCGTGCCAGGCGGTGCTGGCTTCAATGGCGTGTCGGGCCTCCAGAATATCGAAACTGTAGTCGGGATCATCTGCCAGCAGGGTCTTCAGCGGCTGCACGATGTTTTGTTCAGACCAGGCCTCATGCTGCCAGCGGATAAACGTCCCGCCGCCGCGACGGCTAATCAACACGCCTTCACTCACCAGCTTTGCTAACGCCTCACGCAATGAGTTACGCGAGACGCCGAGCTGTACGGCCAGCTGACGCTCAGCGGGCAACTTCATGCCCGCCTCCAGCTGTTGTTCTTCAATCAGCGCCCGCACACGAGATGCGACTTCATCTGACAGGCGTCTGGGCATCACTATCATGGAATCATCCAGGTTAAGACATAGGCCTGCAGCGTGGTGATCACACCCACCATGCAGGTGAAAATCAGGCTGTGCTTCACGGTAAAGCGGAACAGGTCAGACTCTTTCCCCACTAATCCCACTGCCGCACAAGCAATAGCGATAGATTGTGGAGAAATCATCTTGCCGGTCACGCCACCGGTGGTATTTGCCGCCACCATCAGTACGTCTGATACGCCGATTTGCTGAGCGGCCGTGGCCTGCAGGGCGGCAAACAGTGCGTTTGATGAAGTGTCGGACCCGGTCAGGAATACCCCCAGCCAGCCAAGGAACGGCGAGAAGAAGGTAAATGCGCTGCCGGTGTGCGCCAGGGCCAATGCCAGGGTTGACGAAAGACCGGAGTAGTTAGAGATAAACGCGAACGCCAGCACCATGCCGATGGAGTAAATCGGCAGCGCCAGATCTTTGAGCGTGCTGCCAAAGGTTTGCAGCGCAGCAGACGGCTTCATCTTCAACCAGACGATAGACAGCAGGGCGGCAAACAGGATCGCGGTACCGGTTGCCGAGAACCAGTCAAATTTGTACACCGCCGCGTAGGCTGTGGCTTCGTGTACGACCGGCGGCATACGGGCAACCAGCTTGTCGAGGAACGGGACTGGAATATTGACCACCCAGTGGTACATCGCGCCGCCTGGCGCAAACAGCGCTTTAAACGGCGGTATGCTCCACAGCGTGACGGTGGCGGTAAGGAACAGGAACGGAGACCAGGCGCGTACCACCTGCCCAGCGGTGTAGCGGGTGCGCGACAGGTCCATATCGACCTGCGAAGCGCCCATATCGCCAAAGCGGAAGATGCGTACCGGCTGCCAGCGTTTCAGGAACAGCGTCAGGCAGACCAGCGAAACCAGAGACGAGATGATGTCCGGCAGTTCCGGTCCGATAAAGTTAGAGCTGAGATACTGCGCGATAGCAAACGAGCCGCCAGCGACCATCACCGCAGGCCAGGTCTCTTTTACGCCGCGCCAGCCATCCATAATCGCCATAATCCAGAACAGTACGATAATGGTCAGGAACGGCAGCTGGCGGCCCACCATCTGGCCGATCTCGAAGCTGTCCAGCCCGGTCACCTGACCGGCAACCAGAATCGGAATGCCCATTGCGCCAAAAGCGACCGGAGCGGTATTTACGATCAGGCACAAGCCTGCTGCATACAGTGGGTTAAAACCAAGACCAACCAGCAGTGCGGCGGTAATAGCGACCGGTGCGCCAAAGCCTGCCGCCCCTTCGAGGAATGCCCCAAAGGAGAAACCGACAATCAGCATTTGCAGACGCTGGTCCGGCGTAATCGAGAGTATCGATGAGCGGATGATGTCGAACTGCCCGGTTTTCACCGAGATTTTATAGACAAACACCGCGGCGATAATGATCCAGGCAATCGGCCACAAACCATAGAAGAAGCCATACACCACGGAAGCCAGAGCGTGATCGACCGGCATTTTGTAAAACAGCAGGGCGACCGTCAGAGCGATCACTACCGTCCATGACGCAGCAACATAGCCTTTCAGCTTGAGCTTAATCAGGGCGAAGAAAAAGAACAGGATAGGGAGCGATGCGATCAGACTGGAAAGCCAGATGTTACCGGCCGGGTCGTAGTTCTGTTGCCAGAGATTCATTGCAGGTCTCCTGGGGGCCGCCGACATAATGGGATGAGTCTGTGCTCATCTCCAGGTCACATTATGTGTAAAAGTGGCCCTGCCAATATTGTTGTGTAGGGGTAATGACAATGAATGGTTAATCAAATGTTATTTATTGGCAACGGTATTGTACTCACATTTTAATGAAATGTGAGGTACTGGTAGGATCTGGCTAAAATTGGTAGGGCCAATTGCG
The DNA here is from genome assembly GCF_004353845.1 of Citrobacter arsenatis. GTDB lineage: Bacteria > Pseudomonadota > Gammaproteobacteria > Enterobacterales > Enterobacteriaceae > Citrobacter > Citrobacter arsenatis. The sequence continues at coordinate 5,075,929 of NZ_CP037864.1, read as the reverse complement.
AGGGGAAGGGAAGGACCGGGCAAGCGGATGTTGCCCGGTGGGAGATTAGAATTCGCTCTTCGCGAAGCCCGTCATCTCTTTCAGGCCCATTTCACGGCCAAGCTCGGTCATCGGGTGAACGACGATCAGGCCGCGCACGCTCTTCTTCAGTTTGCCCATGTCGGCCTGCTCTTTTTTGGTGATCGCACGACGGAAGGGGAGTTTCGTCAGCTTTTGCGCTTCTTTGCTCAGCTTCTGACCGTGTACTTCACGCAGGCGCGCGATCTCGGTTTCCAGAGTTTCTTTCTCTTGCTCCAGCTCGGCATATTTGTCGGCGGCTTCAACCAGGGACAGGTCTGCCTGCTGGTGGCGGATAGCGTCCAGACGATCGCTCAGGCGTTTAATTTCGTTTTTTTCGACTTCTTTCATAGGATAGCTTCTGATAAAAATAGGATGAATATCCTATAGTATGCGCGCAGAGCGGGATTATTCACAACTAATCGAAGATAAATAATCAAATGCTGCAAGTATTATTCAGCTAATGATAATACTACTATTTTGATTAATAAGGAATTTTAAGCGATAAGATCGGCCATGGCGCTTTTTATTGGCGGGTTCATAGTGAAGCACGTTTTCCTCAATATAATCGCCCAACCGATCCTAAACTTAAATGAGCAACCGCACAGGCTGCGTGCGGTTAATACATGGAGGAGGGAAGGTTATGGCGAAAATAGGTGAGAACGTTTCGGTCCTGATTGATAAGACGGTCGATTTTATGGCTTCCAGCCAGGCTTTTCGCGAATATCTGAATAAGACACCGCCGCGCAACGTTGTCCCTTCTGAAATACCGCAGGAGAATGCGCAGCTGTATCTGCAACGTCTGGCGTATTATCGGCAACTGTATCGACCGCAGCAGGAAGAGAAGTAAGCCTGCAGTGTCTTATTTTTGAAAGGCTTTTTTTAAGCTGATTTTAGAAATCAGCTCGGTCAGGGAAAGTACCATCGTGGAGCGCACCATCTGCTGGTAGCGTTGGATCTGCATCGCGTGCAAACCTGAGTCTGAGGTATCAAACTGCGGTGGCGGCGGGAGTGCCGTCACGCAGTGGAGCTCGCCAAACGGACCAAGAATTTCGTCGTCGGTGAACGCGTATTCATTGCCGTCATGGTTTAACTCTTCCCGCAGCGCCATTAGAAGCTCCGCATCTTCATACTCCGGCCGGCTGAGTACGCCCAGACCGTAGATGAGCTTCAGGCGAACGGAAAGATCGCCCAGCGGACCATCGCCGTCAAGCAGCGGTTCTACGGCATATTTCACCGCATAGTCGTCTTTGCGAAATACCTGAAGCACAAGAATATTCACCGCCTCGGTGAGCAGTTCTACGGCGGTGATGAGGAAGCTGCGTACGGTTTTGCCAGCATTCAGACGCTCAAGCACACGATTTTCAAAGGCCTGCGTTTGTTCCATTATTGCCTGCATATCTGACAATCTGTCATTTGGGCGCAGGCTGACCTGCGCCGCATTCTCTATCATTTGGTTGCGTTATATGCGTTAACCGCCTCCGCCACCACTTCACTGTTGGCATCCAGACCGGAAACCTGCGCCAGCGCGGCCTGTGGACCTTTTTCGTCGATCAGCGCGGCCAGTTCCTGTGCCTGCGGATCTTCCTCACTGCGATAGTGCATTGCCGCAGCAATACCGGTGACCAGATTCGCGTGCGGCAGACCATATTCCAGCGTGCCCAGCAGCGGTTTAATCAGACGATCGCCGGCGCTCAGCTTACGCAGTGGCTGACGACCCACGCGTTCAACGTCATCTTTCAGATACGGGTTTTCAAAGCGACCGAGGATTTTCTGAATGTATGCCGCATGTTTTGCTGCATCAAAGCCATAGCGTTTGATCAGTACCGCGCCGCTCTCTTCCATCGCACCTTTTACCACTGCGCGGATTTTCTCGTCGAGAATCGCGTCACGGATGGTCTGATGACCGGTCAATTTTCCGAGGTACGCGGTTATAGCATGCCCGGTGTTCAGCGTGAAGAGTTTACGTTCGACAAATGCCATCAGGTTATCAGTTAATTCCATTCCCGGGATGTTCGGCAGTTCGCCTTTAAACTGCGTTTTGTCGACAATCCACTCACTGAAGGTTTCAACGGTAACTTCCAGCGGATCGTTGGTCGCTGAAGCGGAAGGGGGAACAATACGGTCGACGGCGGAATCAACGAAGCCAACATGTTCTTCAACCCAGGCTTTGTCTTCATCTGCCAGCGCGTTCATCACGTGGCCTTTCAACTGGGTCGTTCCGCGCACCATGTTTTCACAGGCGATGATATTCAGCGGCGTCGTGATGCCCTGCGCTTTGCGTTTAACCAGCCCTTTGGCGATGGCCGGAGCGATGCGCTCAAGCACGACCGGACCGACGGCGGTAGTGACTAAATCTACATGGGCAATCAGGTCGACGACATCATCACCGATGCTGCTCACGGCGTTGACGCCGGAGACGGTATCAACCTGCTCGTTTTCACCCACCACATGAACCTGATAGCTATGACGGGCATTCAGGGCATCGAGCACGACCTGGTTTACATCCGCGAACGTCAGCTGTATCCCCGCGTCCGCCAGCAGTTTGCCGATAAAGCCACGACCGATATTACCTGCGCCAAAATGTAATGCTTTCATAGTATTAACCTTCATTAATGTTTTTACCCAAGAGGGCTGGGGTGAGGGACTGCATAGATTTCCCCTCAACCTAACCCTCTCCACAAGGGAGAGGATATCGCCTTCATATTTCGAACTGCAGATGCGTTGGCTCTCCTCGCTCACCCCAGTCACGTACTTATGTACGCTCCTGGGGATTCACTGCGTTGCCGCCTTCCTGCAGCTCGAACTATTTTGGCGATACTTAACCGTTAAGCTTTTTTACCCGCCAGCAGTTCCAGAACTTCATCCACGCTGGTGGTATGAGCCAGACGTTCGATCACGGATTCATCATCCAGAGCGTTGGTCAGGCTGGTAATCACCTGGATGTGCTCGTTGTTACGCGCTGCGATACCAATCACCAGGCGGGCAATATCGTCTTCTTCTTCACCGAAGCGAACGCCTTCCGGGTACTGGCAGAACACCACGCCGGTTTTCAGCACGCGGTCTTTGGCTTCAACCGTACCGTGCGGTACAGCGATTGACTCGCCGAGGTAAGTCGGGGTCAGTTTTTCACGGTCCAGCATCGCCTCAACGTATTCTGGCTCAACGTAACCACCTTTCACCAGTTGCTCACCGGCAAAGCGAATCGCTTCTTCTTTGTTAGTGGCTTTACGGCCAAGGAAGATGTTCTCCGCACCCAGTTTGAACAGGTGGGTGTCACCCTCTTCAAAGCTGTCTTTCAGGTGATCGCGGACTTTTTCCTCGTTTACATTGTGGCGTTGCGCCGCAACCAGACGTTCAGTCAGGCTGGAGTACAGGCCGCTGTCGAGGAAGTTGGTCAGCGAAATGTGCTGTGCCTGAGGCACCTGGCGCATTGCACGTTCGGTCAGGTCACGGTGGGTAATGACCAGATCCACATCAGGCGGCAGATTGTTAATCGCGCTGTTAGTGACGGAGATCTGAGACAGACCGGCATCCTGCACTTTCTTACGCAGTACGCCCGCACCCATGGCGCTGGAACCCATACCGGCATCGCAGGCAACGATGATTTTACGCACATGGCTCAGGTCGTTGGTCACGTCGCCAGCCGCCAGCGGAGATGCGCCTTTAGATTCCGCTTTCATGTCGTGCATACGACGGGTAGCGGCATCAATGTCATCATCTTCTTTCACTTTGCTGGTTTTCAGCAGAATGGCTGAGACTACAAAGGAGACCGCCATTGCAGCACAGATAGCGGCGATGTTAGCGAAGTAAGCCCCCTTCGGCGTCATTGCCAGCACGGCCAGGATAGAACCCGGAGAGGCCGGAGAAACCAGGCCGCCGTTCAGGATAGTCAGGGTAAATACGCCAGTCATACCACCGAGGATTACGGCCAGGATCAGACGTGGGTTCATCAGCACGTACGGGAAGTAAATTTCGTGGATACCACCCAGGAAGTGGATGATTGCCGCGCCGCCCGCAGACTGCTTAGCGCTACCGCGACCGAAGAACATGTATGCCAGCAAGACGCCCATACCCGGACCTGGGTTAGCTTCAATCAGGAAGAAGATGGATTTGCCCATCTCATGGGACTGTTGAATACCCAGCGGTGAGAAAATACCGTGGTTGATGGCGTTGTTGAGGAACAGGATTTTCGCCGGTTCAACGAAGATAGACGCCAGCGGCAGCATGTCATGGACAACCATGAAGTTAACGCCTGCCGCCAGAATTTTGGACAGTGCTTCAACCAATGGGCCAATGCCAAGGAATGCCAGAATGGCGAGGATCATCCCGATGATGCCTGCGGAGAAGTTATTCACCAGCATCTCAAAACCGGACTTGATCTTACCGTCTACCCAGTTGTCGAAATGTTTGATAGCCCAGCCGCCCAGCGGACCTGCGATCATCGCGCCGAGGAACATTGGCATATCTGCACCGACGATAACGCCCATGGTGGTGATAGCACCAACCACGCCGCCACGCTCGCCGCCAACCAGCTTACCACCGGTATAACCGATCAGCAGCGGCAGCAGATAGGTGATCATTGGCCCGACAAGCTTCGCCAGCGTTTCGTTCGGCAACCACCCTGTCGGAATGAATAATGCGGTGATAATACCCCACGCGATAAACGCGCCGATATTTGGCATCACCATGTTGCTGAGGAATCGACCAAAGCTTTGCACCTTGATCTTAATATCGGATGACATAAAAACACCCCTTCTTATGTTTGCTATCGCGCAGGCTGAAAGCCCGAGGTTTGTTAATGTAGCGGCAGGAGGTAGCCGGACCCTGTAGATACTGCGAAATCTGGCACTGAATCGTTCAACTGTCCAGTCGACGGCCTTTTATGTGATATTCGTCACGTAAATATAGGGTGTATGGCGTTAGTTAATGTGATCTTAATCACAAAATACCGGTACAAAAAAACATCATAGGATCGGAATTCGCCAAAAACGGCGGTTAAATGTGAACTGATTCACATTTTTGTTTTTGCTGTTTGTTGAATCTTTGTGATGTAGATCGCAAAGTATTTTCATCTGGATTTGATCGGATGTGATCTACAGCAGGTTCTACCCCCGACATTTTTATTGCAAAACAAAGCAACTTCTCACCAGAAAAAATATTTTTTTTGTGGTATGGCGAAAACCCCAAACTGCAGTTATGTTCAAAATATCAGCCTGGGTGCATACGGCTGCCGGCATAAAAAAACTCTAATTAGCGTGAATTCGAGGCAGGTATGTTTCTAAATTATTTCGCGTTGGGCGTGCTGATCTTCGTATTTCTGGTGCTGTTTTATGGAATCATCGCCATCCACGATATTCCCTATAATATGGCTAAGAAGCGCAACCATCCCCATGCCGATGCCATCCATACGGCGGGTTGGATTAGTCTGTTTACACTCCATGCCATTTGGCCGTTCCTGTGGATTTGGGCCACGCTCTACCAGCCTGAGCGTGGGTGGGGCATGCAGTCACACATCACGCCGACCGGAAAGGAACCAGACCCCGAGATTGCTGCGCTGACAGCGCGCATCACCCAGTTGGAAAAAAGACTGGATGGGGAGAATAAAACCGATAACTCCACCTTTCCGGAGATTTAATCATGGATTTGTTGATTGTCCTGACCTATGTGGCATTCGCCTGGGCCATCTTTAAAATATTCCGTATTCCGGTAAACCAATGGACGCTTGCGACCGCTGCATTAGGCGGCGTGTTTATTGTGGCGGGACTCATCTTATTAATGAACTATAACCATCCGTATACCTTTACGGCGCAAAAAGCGGTTATTTCAATTCCTATTACTCCGCAGGTCACGGGAATTGTTAGTGAGGTAACTGATAAAAATAATCAGCTGATTAAAAAAGGCGAAGTGCTATTTAAACTTGATCCAGGCCGCTATCAGGCGCGCGTTGACAGACTCCAGGCCGATCTGGTGACTGCGACGCATAATATCGACAATCTGAAAGCGCAACTGTCGGAAGCGGTCGCCAATACCACCCGCGTGTCTGCGGAACGTGACCGTCTGTATAAGGATTATCAACGTTATTTGAAGGGCAGCCAGGCGAAGGTTAACCCGTTCTCTGAAAGCGATATCGACAACGCCCGGCAAAACTATCTGGCCCAGGATGCGCTGGTCAAAGGGTCGGTCGCGGAACAGACGCAGATTCAAAGCCAATTAGACAGCATGGTCAATGGTGAGCAATCTCAGGTTGCATCCCTGCGTGCCCAGCTCGCTGAGGCAAAGTATAACCTTGATCAGACTATCGTTCGTGCGCCCAGTAACGGTTATGCCACACAGATTTTAATACGCCCAGGGACCTATGCGGCGGCATTGCCTTTGCGCCCGGTGATGGTGTTTATTCCTGAACAGAAAAGACAGATTATTGCGCAATTTCGTCAAAACTCGTTATTGCGTCTGAAGCCGGGCGATGAAGCGGAAGTGGTGTTTAACGCGCTGCCTGGTCAGGTATTTACCGGTAAGCTGACAGGTATTCAGCCTGTGGTGCCGGGCGGGACTTACCAGGCACAGGGCGCGTTGCAGTCACTGACGGTCATACCTGGTTCGGATGGTGTCATCGCCAGCATTGAACTGGATCCTAATGCCGATGTGGATGCGCTGCCGGACGGTATCTATGCCCAGGTGGCGGTCTATTCCGACCATTTCGCCCACGTGTCGGTAATGCGTAAAGTACTGCTGCGCATGACCAGCTGGATGCATTACCTTTATTTGGATCATTGAGACCGTCATCACCTGCCATTTGTGCAGACCTGAGCCATACTAAGCTGTGCCCTACATTCGTTGGGCGCAGCTTTTTTGTTGGCAAAAAGGACCCGGCATGAAACTCATTGGCAGCTATACCAGCCCTTTTGTGCGTAAAATTTCTATTCTGTTACTGGAAAAGGGCATCACCTTCGAATTTGTGAATGAACTCCCCTATAACGCGGATAGCGGCGTGGCCCGCTATAACCCGCTAGGAAAAGTGCCCGCGTTGGTCACCGATGAGGGCGAGTATTGGTTTGACTCTCCGATCATCGCGGAATACATCGAGCTGCTGGATATAGCGCCAGCCATGCTGCCGCGTGAACCGCTGGCGGCGCTGAAGGTTCGTCAGTTGGAAGCGCTGGCAGATGGCATTATGGATGCCGGTTTAGTCTCGGTGCGCGAACAGGCTCGCCCCGCTGCCCAGCAGTCAGAAACCGAACTGTTACGCCAGCGGGAAAAGATTACCCGTAGTCTGGATATGCTGGAGAGCTATCTGGCGGACGGTACGCTGAAAACGGATACGGTTAACCTGGCAACCATCGCGATTGCCTGCGCCGTCGGTTATCTCAATTTCCGTCGGGTCGCGCCAGGCTGGTGTGTTGATCGCCCGCGCCTGGTCAAACTCGTGGAAACGCTCTTTCAACGCGAAAGTTTTGCCCGCACGGAACCGCCAAAGGCTTAAGGCTTGATGCGCATTATGTCCGCCTGAAGAAAGTCACGGTACAATCCTTCCTATATCGATATCCCTCTCCACGGTGGAGAGGGCCACCAACAGCCAGGCCCTTTCATGACAACCGACATGCGTTCACTCTACAGCCAGCTTCCTGCTATCGATCGTTTACTGCGCGATAGTGCCTTCCCAGCCTTACGAGAGTCTCACGGTCATACCCGGGTGGTTGACCTGCTGCGTCATATGCTCGACGAAGCCAGAGAAGCCATCCGCGACACGCACGCGCTCCCGGCATGGTGTGAAGACTGGGCGCAAGAAGCCAGTGCCCGGCTGGAACGAGAATCGCAAAGCGCGCTGCGTCCGGTGATTAACCTGACCGGTACGGTGCTGCACACCAACCTGGGTCGCGCGTCGCAGGCCGAAGAAGCGATCGAGGCGGTTGTGCAGGCGATGCGCACGCCGGTGACGCTGGAATACAGCCTGGATGATGCCGGGCGCGGACATCGGGATCGGGCCCTGGCTGATTTACTTTGTCGTCTGACGGGGGCGGAAGACGCCTGTATCGTTAATAACAATGCGGCAGCGGTTTTGCTGATGCTGGCCGCCACGGCTAACGGTAAAGAGGTGGTCGTTTCACGCGGCGAACTGGTAGAAATTGGCGGCGCGTTTCGGATTCCGGACGTTATGTGCCAGGCCGGATGTATGCTGCGCGAAGTGGGTACCACCAACCGGACCCATGCGAAAGATTATCGTCAGGCGGTGAATGAAAACACCGGGCTGCTGATGAAAGTGCATACCAGTAATTACAGCATCGAAGGCTTTACGAAGTCGGTGGATGAGGCAGAGCTTGCCGCTATTGGCAAGGAGCTGGATGTACCGGTGGTGGCGGATCTCGGCAGCGGTTCGCTGGTCGATCTCAGCCAGTATGGATTACCGCAGGAGCCGATGCCGCAGCAGCTGATTGCCGCAGGCGTCAGTCTGGTGAGTTTTTCTGGCGATAAACTGCTGGGTGGGCCGCAGGCCGGGATTATCGTCGGTAAAAAAGAGATGATCGCTCGCTTACAGAGTCATCCGCTGAAACGTGCGTTACGGGCTGATAAAATGACGCTGGCTGCGCTGGAAGCAACGCTGCGCCTTTATCTGCACCCGGAAGCACTGGCGGCGAAGTTGCCGACGCTACGCCAGCTCACCCGCTCGCAAGAGGCAATCCACGCGCAGGCTCAACACTTACAGGCACAGCTTGCCGAGCATTACGGCGACGAATTTGCCCTGAATGTGATGCCCTGCCTGTCGCAGATTGGCAGCGGCTCGCTACCTGTAGATAGGCTGCCCAGCGCGGCATTAACCTTTACCCCCCATGACGGGCGCGGTAGCCGCCTTGAAGCGCTGGCCGCCCGCTGGCGCACGTTGCCCGTGCCGGTCATTGGGCGAATTTATGATGGCCGCTTGTGGCTGGATCTGCGCTGCCTTGAAGACGAACCCCGGTTTATGGAGATGATGCTGAAATGATTATTGCAACCGCCGGACACGTTGACCACGGTAAAACAACGTTATTACAGGCGATTACCGGCGTGAATGCCGACCGTTTGCCGGAAGAAAAAAAGCGCGGTATGACCATCGATCTCGGCTATGCCTACTGGCCGCAGCCGGACGGGCGGATACTGGGATTTATCGATGTTCCCGGACACGAAAAGTTCTTGTCTAACATGCTGGCGGGTGTCGGCGGGATTGACCACGCGCTGCTGGTGGTTGCGTGTGATGATGGCGTGATGGCGCAAACGCGTGAGCATTTGCAAATTTTGCAACTGACGGGTAATCCGCAGATCACCGTGGCGCTCACGAAAGCCGACCGCGTAGATGAGGATCGCATCAACGCGGTACGTGCCGAGGTGCACACTACGCTTGAGAACTATGGTTTCGCCGATGCGGCTCTGTTCGTGACGGCCGCCAGTGAAGACCGTGGAATCGAAGAACTGCGTGAGCATTTGCTGCAATTACCGTCGCGCGAGCATGCCAGCGATCGCAGCTTTCGCCTGGCGATTGACCGTGCCTTTACGGTCAAAGGCGCGGGGCTGGTGGTGACCGGGACGGCGCTTAGCGGTGAAGTGAATGTTGGTGACACGCTGTGGCTCACGGGCGTCAACAAACCGATGCGCGTACGCAGCCTGCATGCGCAAAATCAGGCCACCGATCGCGCGCAGGCGGGGCAACGTATTGCGCTGAATATTGCCGGCGATGCGCAAAAAGAAGAACTTAACCGTGGTGACTGGCTGCTTTCCGATGCGCCGCCAGAGGCTTTTACCCGGGTGATTGTTTCTTTAGAACATGCCGCGCCGCTGATGCAGTGGCAGCCGTTGCATATACACCACGCGGCCAGTCATGTAACCGGGCGAATCTCGCTGCTTGAAGGAACGCTGGCGGAACTGGTGTTTGATGCACCGCTTTGGCTTGCTGATAACGACCGTCTGGTGCTGCGCGATATTTCTGCCCGAACGACGCTGGCTGGCGCGCGCGTGGTAACCCTCAATCCGCCACGTCGCGGGAAACGTAAGCCGGAATATCTGCAGTGGCTGTCGGCGCTGGAGAAGGCGCAGAGTGACGGTGACGCCCTGGCGCTGCATCTGACGCGCGGAGCGGTGAATATTCCTGACTTCGCCTGGGCGCGTCAGCTCAACGGTAACGGTATGCGTCCGTTGATTGAACAACATGGCTTTATTCAGGCGGGATACAGCCTGTTGAATGCTCCCGTTGCCGCGCGCTGGCAGCGAAAAGTACTCGATACGCTGGCGACCTACCACGAACAGCATCGTGATGAGCCAGGGCCTGGACGCGAACGTCTGCGCCGTATGGCTTTGCCGATGGAAGACGAAGCGCTGGTTTTGCTGCTGATTGAAAAGATGCGCGAGAGCGGCGCCATCCATAGCCATCATGGCTGGCTGCATTTGCCGGATCATAAGGCGGGTTTTAGCGATGAGCAGCAGGCAATCTGGTTAAAAGCAGAACCGCTTTTTGGCGATGAACCGTGGTGGGTACGCGATCTGGCAAAACAGACCGGTACGGATGAGCAGATGATGCGCGTGGCGTTACGACAAGCTGCACAGCAAGGCATCATTACCGCGATCGTAAAAGATCGCTATTACCGTAACGACCGGATTGTGGCCTTTGCCAATATGATCCGCGAGCTGGATCAGGAGAAAGGATCGACCTGTGCGGCTGATTTCCGCGACAGGCTTAACGTCGGGCGCAAATTGGCTATCCAGATTCTGGAATATTTTGACCGCATTGGTTTTACGCGTCGCCGGGGAAATGATCATTTATTACGCGATGCGTTATTGTTCCCGGAAAAATAATGAAACAATTAATTCATGGATTAAATGAATTAATACAAAATATATATTGACTGAAAAAAGCACATTAGAATATGAACCTAATGTGCTTTTTAATTTTAGGTGTTATTAAAATAACAACCACGATCATATTTTGTTGGATATTTCACACGTATGCTTCCTGACTCTTTTGAGTAATTAAGGATCGTACAATGGCTGCTTCAACATTTTTTATTCCTTCCGTGAATGTAATCGGCGCTGATTCATTAAAAGACGCGATGAATACAATGGCGGAATATGGTTTTCGCCGTACGCTGATTGTCACGGATGCCATGCTGACGAAATTAGGTATGGCTGGCGAGATTCAAAAGGCATTACAGGAACGTGATATTTCCAGCGTAATTTACGACGGTACGCATCCTAATCCCACGACCAGTAATGTTGCTGCTGGCCTGCAAATGTTGAAAGAAAACCAATGTGATAGCGTTATTTCCCTCGGTGGTGGTTCTCCGCACGATTGTGCGAAGGGCATTGCGCTGGTGGCGGCTAACGGCGGCGATATTCGCGATTACGAAGGCGTGGACCGTTCTGCAAAACCACAGCTGCCAATGATTGCCATTAACACCACTGCGGGTACGGCGTCTGAGATGACCCGTTTTTGCATTATTACTGATGAAGTACGCCACATTAAAATGGCGATTGTGGATAAACACGTTACGCCGCTGCTTTCCGTTAATGACTCCTCGCTGATGGTCGGCATGCCGAAGTCTCTGACGGCGGCAACCGGTATGGATGCGCTGACTCATGCTATCGAAGCCTATGTTTCTATTGCTGCGACTCCTATTACCGATGCGTGCGCGCTGAAAGCGGTTACTATGATTGCCGAAAACCTGCCGGTCGCCGTTGAAGATGGCAGCAACGCTCAGGCGCGTGAAGCGATGGCCTACGCGCAGTTCCTTGCGGGTATGGCCTTTAACAACGCCTCTCTTGGCTACGTGCACGCCATGGCGCACCAGTTGGGTGGTTTCTACGATCTGCCGCACGGTGTATGTAACGCTGTACTGCTACCGCATGTGCAGGTTTTCAACAGCAAAGTGGCTGCCGCTCGTCTGCGCGATTGCGCTGCGGCGATGGGTGTGGACGTTGCGGAATTGAACGCAGAGCAAGGGGCGGAAGCCTGCATCGCGGCGATCCGCGAACTGGCGCAGAAGGTGAATATTCCAGCCGGTCTGCGTGAGCTGAACGTGAAGGAAGAAGATATTGCTGTTCTGGCGACCAATGCCCTGAAAGATGCCTGTGGTTTCACTAACCCAATTCAGGCGACTCATGAAGAAATCATGGCGATTTATCGCGCTGCCATGTAATTCGTGATACCTGTCGTAAAGCAGGAAATGGCTGGCGAATAATTCGCCAGCCCCGTCTACCCTTGAAGTACCCCTACAGCAAGGAGACGGTCATGACCAATAACCCCCCTTCAACGCGTATTTATCCCGGCGAGTATGGTTACCCTCTGAAGTTGAAAGCCCGATACGATAACTTTATCGGCGGTGACTGGGTCGCACCGGCAGACGGTGAGTATTACCAAAACCTGACGCCGGTAACCGGGCAATTACTGTGCGAAGTGGCCTCTTCAGGCAAAAAGGATATCGATCTGGCACTGGATGCCGCGCACAAAGTAAAAGATAAGTGGGCGCAGACATCCGTGCAGGACAGGGCAGCGATTCTGTTCAAAATCGCCGATCGTATGGAGCAAAATCTCGAGCTGCTGGCGACTGCCGAAACCTGGGATAACGGTAAACCTATCCGCGAAACCAGCGCGGCAGACGTGCCGCTGGCGATTGACCATTTCCGCTATTTCGCTTCCTGTATTCGTGCGCAGGAAGGGGGAATCAGCGAGGTTGATAGCGAGACCGTGGCGTATCACTTCCATGAACCTCTTGGCGTGGTAGGGCAAATTATCCCGTGGAACTTCCCGCTGCTGATGGCGAGCTGGAAGATGGCACCTGCGCTGGCGGCGGGTAACTGCGTGGTGCTTAAACCTGCGCGGCTGACCCCGCTGTCTGTACTGTTGTTGATGGAAGTCATCGGCGATTTGCTCCCGCCTGGCGTGGTGAACGTGGTAAACGGCGCGGGTGGGGAAATCGGTGAGTATCTGGCGACGTCAAAACGCATTGCGAAAGTGGCGTTTACCGGCTCAACGGAGGTCGGGCAGCAGATCATGCAGTACGCCACGCAGAATATTATTCCCGTCACGCTGGAGCTGGGTGGGAAATCGCCCAATATCTTCTTCGCTGACGTGATGGATGAAGAAGATGCGTTCTTTGACAAAGCGCTGGAGGGCTTTGCGCTGTTTGCCTTTAACCAGGGCGAGGTGTGTACCTGTCCAAGCCGTGCGCTGGTGCAGGAATCCATTTACGAACGTTTTATGGAACGAGCGATTCGCCGGGTGGAGAGTATTCGTAGCGGCAACCCGTTAGATAGCGTGACGCAAATGGGTGCGCAGGTGTCGCATGGTCAACTGGAAACCATTCTGAATTACATCGACATTGGTAAGAAAGAAGGGGCCGATGTTCTTACCGGGGGACGGCGCAAGCAGTTGGATGGCGAGTTGAAAGAGGGTTATTACCTCGAACCGACCATTCTGTTTGGTAAGAACAACATGCGGGTTTTCCAGGAAGAGATCTTTGGACCGGTGCTGGCCGTCACGACCTTCAAAACCATGGAAGAGGCGCTGGAAATCGCCAATGACACCCAATACGGACTCGGTGCTGGTGTCTGGAGCCGTAATGGAAATCTGGCGTACAAGATGGGCCGCGGGATTCAGGCAGGGCGCGTATGGACCAACTGTTACCATGCTTACCCGGCGCATGCGGCGTTCGGCGGCTACAAGCAGTCGGGCATCGGGCGCGAGACGCACAAGATGATGCTTGAGCATTATCAGCAAACCAAATGCCTGCTGGTGAGTTACTCAGATAAACCGCTGGGACTGTTTTAATATCCTGTCACTTACTGCCCGGACGCGTTTAGCGTACCGGGCATCCCCAGGAGCTTACTCAGGTAAGTGACTGGGGTGAACGAACGCAGCCAACAAAGAAGCAGCTCGAAAGACAACGGGTATATATAGAAACCCATATATCGTTATATAAATAACACCATTGCATCCAATCTGGTCATTCCACTACTATTATCAACTCTATTGTTTAAATCAAATAGCAGCCGAATTTTTTATTTAAATCCCTGAGGCAAATATGTTCCTTGATTATTTTGCATTAGGAGTGCTTATTTTTGTATTCCTGGTCATTTTTTACGGGATTATTATTCTGCATGATATTCCCTATCTAATTGCAAAGAAACGTAACCATCCTCATGCTGACGCAATACATGTCGCTGGCTGGGTGAGCTTGTTTACCTTACATGTTATTTGGCCCTTTTTATGGATCTGGGCAACGCTTTATCGTCCGGAACGCGGGTGGGGCATGCAGAGCGCGGATTCTTCCCTGATCCAGCTTCAGGCAAGGGTTGCCGATCTGGAAAAGAAACTGGGTGAGGCGAAGACCTCTCCGGCGGAGTAATATCGATGGATTTACTGATCGTTCTGACCTATGTCGCGTGCGCATGGTCAATATTTAAAATATTTAAAATTCCTGTAAATAAATGGACAGTACCTACCGCAGCATTGGGCGGTATATTCATTGTTTGCGGGCTGATATTACTGATGAATTATAACCATCCGTATACATTTAAGGCGCAAAAGGCGGTAATTTCTATTCCCGTCGTACCGCAGGTAACGGGTGTCGTGACGGAAGTGACGGATAAGAAGAATACGCTGATCAAAAAAGGCGAGGTTCTGTTTAAACTCAATCCGGGACGTTATCAGGCGCGGGTAGATCGTCTGAAAGCTGATATTGTCACCGCACAGCATAAAGAGCAGGCTCTGGTTGCGCAGTTAGACGAAATGCAAGCCAACACGCAGCGGGCAAAGGCCACGCGTGACAAACTGGCTAAAGATTACCAGCGCTATGCGCAGGGGAGTCAGGCGAAGGTGAATCCTTTTTCTGAACGCGATATCGACGCGGCGCGGCAAAACTATCTGGCGCAGGAAGCCGCGGTGAAATCCTCTGTTGCAGAACAACAGCAAATCCAGAGTCAGTTAGACAGCCTGGTGCAGGGTGAAAATTCGCAAATTGCCAGCCTGAAAGCGCAGTTGGCCGAAGCGGAGTTTAACCTGGACCAGACCGTGGTTCGCGCGCCCAGCGATGGTTACGTTACTCAGGTATTGATGCGTCCCGGAACCTATGCCGCCGCGCTGCCAATGCGCCCGGTGATGGTGTTTATTCCGGATCAAAAACGGCAAATTATCGCCCAGTTCCGTCAAAACTCGCTGCTGCGACTGGAGCCAGGCGATGAAGCGGAAGTGGTGTTTAACGCCCTGCCGGGTAAGGTATTTAGCGGTAAACTGGCTGCCATCAGCCCGGCCGTACCGGGGGGGACATACCAGTCGAACGGGGCGCTGCAATCCTTAAATTCTACGCCCGGTTCTGAAGGGGTGATTGCCACAATTGAGCTGAATGAAAATGCGGATGTGAGCGCGTTACCTGATGGTATTTACGCCCAGGTCGCCGTTTACTCTGACCACTTCGAACATGTGTCGGTCATGCGTAAGGTCTTGCTGAGGATGACCAGCTGGGTGCATTACCTGTATCTCGACCACTAGGCACAGGCTATTTTGCTTGCCATTTTGAACCTGGGCAGTGCTCGAAATCCTCACGTACTGCGTGTACGCTCCGGTTTCTGCGCGCTGTCCGTGTTCAAACTACCTGCGCCAATAACGCCTGTTGAGTCTGGTATCCTCATTTTGCTTGCTCAGTCTGCTGCTCCAGCGACTGAGTAAGCTGCTGGCGGATCTCTGCCAACATCTCATCAAGAATAAACTGTACCCGCCATGGCTGATATTCACGCTTGCGGAAAATCGCTACCAAATCCAGCCACCATTCATGCTGTTCTGAGAAACATGGAACCAGCAATCCGGATTGAACATCTTTTTGTACACTCGCATTCGGCGCAAAAACAATGCCCAGGTGGTTACGTGCCAGCGCCAATGCAGACTGTGTATTGTCGCAGACATAATTTCCGGTCACCCGATAATCGTGCATTTCCTTGCCGCCGGAGGAGGTGAAACGCCAGATATTGGCATCATCTATCATCATGGAATCAATCAGAATGCAGGAATGTTCTTCCAGTTCATCCGGACTACTAATAGGATGTTCTTTGACATATTCAGGGCTGGCAAATGCCGTCACTGCATATTTGGTAATAAAACTGGCGACCAGTGATTCATCCTTAGGGTGTGCATAGGTGATTAAAACATCACAATCATCAGGAAATTCTACGCCTTCATAAAATGCTTTCCGCTCAAGGTTACATGTTTTAAGTGAGAGGCTAATGCCGCCGATATTCTGAATTTTTGCAATAACATGTTGCGATAAGTAAGCAATAATTCCCGTTGGTGCATAGACCGTTACTCGGCCACGTTTTTCATGCTTATAATCAGCAATAAAACTATTGAGCTGATCGTTTCTGTCTAACATGTCATTGATGTAAGGAAGCAGCGCCGTACCAAACGGCGTGAGGGTCAGTTGTCGGGTGGTGCGATCAAACACCTTTAATCCAACTTTTGATTCAAAATCAGCAAGATATTTGCTGACGTTGGCCTGTGCGATGCCGAGAACCGTAGCGGCATGACTGATGTTTTCACTGGCAGCAATTACCGAAATAATCTTCAGTTCCCGGTGTTTGAGTTGTAATTTGTTCATCGCCAAACCCAATATATATATGTTTGTATATATTACTATATAAATATGAATGTTGCATCGATGAAATTGTAAGCATTATTATGCACGCGCTTTGTAGCTTATTTTAAAATGGAATGTTGGCATGTTAATTAAACGCAATATTGTGGCGCTGTTCGCCTTTTCTTTTATGGCGAGTGCAACTGCCGCAGAATTTTCTATTGGTGCTGGCGCTGTATATAATGAATCTCCTTATCGTGGATATAATGATAACGTTCACGCAGTACCACTTGTCAGTTATGAAAGTGAATCATTTTATTTTAGGCAAACAACGTTAGGTTATATTCTTTCAAAAAATGAAAGTAATGAATTTAGCATCACTGCCTCATACATGCCGCTTGAGTTTGATCCAGGTGATAACGACGATCATGCGATGAAAAAGCTGGATAAGCGTGATGCGACCGCGATGGCGGGTGCTGCGTGGTATCACCATGAGAAATGGGGCAGCGTGAAAGTTTCTGCCGCAGCGGATGTGCTGGATAACAGCAATGGTTGGGTCGGGGAATTGTCGCTGTTCCGCCAAATGCCGATGGGCAAGCTGACGCTGACGCCTGCGATTGGCGTGCTCTACTATGACGAAAACTTCAACGAATATTACTACGGCATTTCCGGCAATGAATCCCGCCGTAGTGGGTTATCAAGCTACTCCCCAGGGGACAGCTGGACACCGTATGTTGGCCTGTCCGCTAAATACGCGTTGACCAGCAACCTGACGCTGCTGGCCAGCGCCAACTATAGTGCGCTGCCGGATGACATTAAAAATAGCCCGATGGTTGATCGCGATGACAGCTTCACCTTGATGTCCGGTCTGACATGGCGTTTCTGATTTAAATACGTGCCTGATGGCGCTTCGTTTATCAGGCCTACCTGGATGGTGGTTGTAGGCCGGATAAGACGCGAAGCGTCGTCATCCGGCACGCTTTCAGCTACTGCTCGTTTACCCAGATACGCATTTCGCCTTCACCACGGTTTGCCCAGCTAAACCACGGAATAAACGTCAGCGTATGCGCCTGACGCGAAGCCGGTGAAACATCGTAGTGCCACAAAGGTTGTTGCGTTGCGTCGGTGCTACTTTGTTTCACACCTTCAGCCTGAATTAACATCTTATGACTGAATAGCCCCTTACCCTCGAACACTCTGAATTCACTTTCTTTCGCCAGCCACAGGTTGTGCAACTCTTCGCCGTTGTCGGCCTGCTCCAGGCAATACACCAGCGGTCCACGTTGAATGGCGACCTTACCAGCAACATGACGCACCAGTGGGTTGCCGTATACCCGCCGTACCGGCATCGGCAGAGTCAAACTGAGCGTATCGCCTTCCTGCCAGGTTCGGCTGATGTGCAAATAGCCTTTGCGAATATCCTGCTCAACCGGCTGCCCATTCAGCAAAACCTGCGGCGCGGAGCACCAGTCCGGCAAGCGCAGGGCCAGAGTGTGATACACCGACTGCGGTGATTCGATAGCGATTTTCACCTGCTCATGCCATGGGTAATCCCCGCTAATGCGCAGTTTGAGCGAGCCATCTGCCACGGGGATTTCCATACTATTGCCCACGTACATATTGATATATAGCGCGTCCTGACGTGGCGTATAGATGTAATGGCCGATTGAGGTTAAGACGCGGGCGATATTTGGTGGACAACAGGCGCAGCCGAACCAGCGTTGGCGAACGGGCTTCACGTGGTCATAAATATGATTAAATTTTAATGACTTGGGATGCACTTCCAGCGGGTTAACGTAGAAGAAGTGTTTACCGTCCAGCGCCATGCCGCCGAGCACGGTGTTATACAGGGCGCGCTCCATTACGTCGGCATACTGGCTATCGGCCTCCATTTCCAGCATTCTGCGGGCGAACATCATGAGTCCGATTGAGGCGCAGCTTTCCGCGTACACGGAGTCGTTAGGCAGATCGTAATCGCTGCTAAACGCTTCGCCGCTGCTTTGTGAGCCGATCCCGCCGGTAATGTACAACTGACGCTGGGCCATGTTTTTCCACAGACGCAGGCAATCCTGACGCTTGCCTTCGTCCTGACTTAAGCGTGCCAGATGCGCCACGCCGGTCATCAGGTAGACAAAGCGCACCGCATGACCGATAGCCGTTTGCTGCTCTGAAATGGGCTGATGTGCCTGGCTATAGGGCTTATCTTTCACCATCCACGCCGGACCGTAGGTGTGCCAGTAAGAGGTTTGCCCGCGTTTTTCGTACTCTTGGTCATAGAAATGGGGCTGGGTGCCGCGCTGTTCCACAAAGTAATTTACCAGCGCCATATAGCGCGGCTGCTGAGTCACTTCATACAAGCGCATTAAGGCTAGCTCGATTTCCGGGTGTCCTGGGTAGCCGCGCAGCTGATTTTCACCAAGCCCAAACACGCTGTCGATGTGATCTGCCAGCCGACACACTACCTCTAGCAGACGACGCTTACCCGTCGCCTGGAAGAATGCGACGCCCGCTTCAATTAAATGACCGGCACAGTACAGCTCATGGCATTCGGCGAGGTTGGTCCAGCGTTCATTCGGGGCTTTTACCGTAAAGTAAGTATTGAGATAGCCATCTTCACACTGTGCCGCAGCCACCAGTTCAATGACCTCATCAGCGGTTTTCTCAAGCTCTGCATCGGGTTTCTGGCACAGGGACCAGGCGACGGCCTCCAGCCATTTCGCCACGTCACTATCCTGAAAAACCATGCCGTAAAACTCGCCATCCTGCAGCCCCGCGGCGATACGGAAGTTTTCTATCGCATGGCTTGGTTCCGCCTCTGCAATGCGGTCATTAAGCGCATCCCACTGGTAGGGGATCACCACATCACGCACCAACTGCTGATATTGTCCGAGGAACGGATCGCTGACCGTGAGCTTATGCAGGTCGACTTCCAGTACGTTCATTTCATGCTCCTTAAGGCTGTACATGACGCTGACGCAGATCGGTGGCAATGCGCGACATCATCGGGTTATTGAGTTTACAAATGCGGATAGACAGCGCCAACAGCAGGTGGAACAGCGCGGGCAGCAGCGTTTCCATCGCGGTAATCCCTTGCAGCGAACTGGCGGTTTGGTTGCCAGCGCCTGGCTGATAGGCGACAAAAATAAACAGCAGGCTGATGATCCCCGCGCTCGAGGCCCAGGCCAGCTTGATGAAAAACAGGTTGAAGGCGAAATTCATGCCGGAGGAACGCACGCCGGTTTTCCACTCGCCGTAGTCGTCGGCAAAGGCCATCAGCGAGAAGTGCAGCGGCAGCGTGAAACCCAAAATAATGCCGTTGCCGAGGATCACCGCCAGCCACAGCGTCTGATAAGCCGGACCGGTTGGCAGGAACCACATCAGCACCGCCAGCGCCGTCAACACCAGGTTGGTGTAGTAATAGAGTTTGACGGTATCGATGCGGCGGGTCAGCGGGCTGACGATCACTGAACCGATAATGGATGCGAAGGTGACCATGGTGAAAAACAGCGACGTGTAAGCGGTGCTGCCTTCCAGCACGTAGGTAATAAAGTACATGTACCCGCCGCCGCGAATATTGAAGACGTTAATCAGCAGGAAAGACATCACCAGCATCAGTAATAGCTGGTCATTTTTGCGCAGCCCGCCAATGTGTTCGCGCAGGGTAAATTTCCCCATCATCGCCAGCGGCACACGCTCGCGCACCCAGAAGAAGCAGCACAGGAACATCACTACCGCGATGGCACACAGGATACCCACGCCGAACTGATAACCCTGCGCAGCGTTGCCCTGACCCAGAACATCCACCATCCACGGCAGGCCGACGGAGACAAGGAATCCCGCCACGCCGCACAACACAAAGCGCCAGGACTGGCAGGCGATCACCTCATTGTGGCGGGTGGTCATGGTGTTGATTAGCGCACAGTACGGCACGTTGATCGCGGTATAGCCGACGGAGAGCAGCAGATAGGTGCCGAACGCCCAGGCAATTTTTACGCTCATGCTGGCGTCAGGGACGGTAAACGTGAGTACGCCGATAATGCCAATGGGAACCGCAACCCACAGCTGCCAAGGGCGAAAGCGTCCCCAGCGGCTCTGTGTTCGGTCGGCCAGTACGCCCATTATCGGGTCGGAAATGGCGTCAAATACGCGCAGGGCAATAAACAATGTGCCGACCAGTGCGGGCGTTAACCCGAAGATATCGGTGTAGAAGAATGTCAGGAAGTTCATGATCAGACAGGTAATGACCGTCCCACCCGCATCGCCTAACCCATAACCTATTTTTTCACGCAGAGATAATTTGTCGTCCTGGGCACGCTGTGCCAAATCAGATGTCGTAATCGGAGCCGAAGTCATAAATAACTCCCGGAGAGGATGTTCAGAAAGTTCCCCGCTACGCTGCGGGTTATTTGTGGGTAATTTGCAAAGTACGTTATTTATTCTGCACGAAATGTTTGGAGCAACAAGGGAAGAGAAAAGTATAAAAAGATGACAATTCCGACTTCATCATGAAAATGTGATTTCGATCCGGCGAAAAGTAGTTTTATCGTGAATAATCAATAATAAAGAACGATTTAATTAATGCTAAAAGCGGGAATTTGAATATATATGCTCGAATTATCCATGTCTCTTCCGATTAAAGTCCAAAATGGCGGGTTATTTATTTCCCGGGGCGTGGGTAGCCATCCGGCGCGGCAACTGCAATCCTGGGAAATCATTTTTGTCGAAAAAGGGACATTAACGATTCGCGAAGGGCAGACCGTTTTTTGCGTGAATGCCGGAGAAAGTTTGTTGCTGTGGCCGCAGCGCTCGCATATTGGCGTCGGGCAATTTCCGGCTGATTTGAAATTTTACTGGCTGCATTTTGAGATGACGGAAGAAAACAGCGCATCAATAACGCAACCATTACTTGCTATCCCTCAGCATACCCGGGTGAACGAGCCACAATATATTATTTCGCTGTTTCGTCAGTTCTTACGCGAGCAGGAAAATATTCATCGCAGCATGGCGCTGGAACTGATCCTGCTGCTGATTTTGCAGCAAATATCTGCCGCTGCCAGCGAGCAACCCGCAGATAGCCCTGGCAATGCGCTGGCCTGGAAAGCACAACAAATAATCCACACCCAGTTCCACTTGCCGATTTGCGCCTCAACGTTGGCGAAAGAGCTGCATTGTAATGCGGACTATCTGGGGCGCGTATTCCGTAGCGCTTTCCGGCTGACGCTAACCGAAGCGTTACATCGCCAGCGGGTAAGGGCGGCAGAAAAACTGTTGATCAGTGACTCGCTGTCACTTACCGAAGTGGCGATGAAATGTGGATTCAATGATGTGGGTTATTTTCGCAAAATCTTCCGCAAGCATACCAGCCTGACGCCCGCGGCGTGGAAACGGCGCTATTGCAAAGAGCATATTAATTCGGCGTAAGTGAGGATTGCCGGGTGGCGCTATGCTTACCCGGCCTACAAAATTGCAGCGCAGCGCCTCCGGACGTTAGTTTTGCCCGTAATACGCGTTCACGCCGTGTTTGCGCAGGTAGTGTTTATCCAGCAACTCAGGCTGCATATCCGGTAACTGCGGGGCTAACTGGCGTGAGAACAGCCCCATGTAGGCACACTCTTCGAGCACCACGGCGTTATGTACGGCGTCTGCGGCGTCTTTACCCCAGGCAAACGGACCGTGTGAATGCACTAATACCGCCGGAACCTGCAGCGGATTAAGAGAGCGTTGCTCAAAGGTCTGAATGATGACCTCTCCGGTTTGATATTCATATTCACCGTTGATTTCCTCGACGGTCATCAGACGGGTACACGGAATCGAGCCATAGAAATAATCGGCATGCGTGGTGCCCCATGCCGGGAGATCCTGCCCTGCCTGCGACCAGATTGTTGCGTGGCGTGAATGGGTATGGACGATCCCACCTATTTCAGGATAGCGGCGATACAGCGCCAGATGGGTTGGTGTGTCAGATGAGGGTTTTTTACTGCCTTCAACCACGCAGCCGCTGGCGATATCCACCACCACCATATCGTCGGCGGTCATCACGTCATATTCCACGCCGGATGGCTTAATCACCATCAGTTTACGTGTTTCATCTACCGCGCTGACGTTACCCCAGGTAAAGGTGACTAAACCATGGGCCGGAAGCGCCAGATTGGCCGCCAGCACCTCGGCCTTCAGTTGTTCTAACATGGAAATCCTCCTTCCTGCATACGTGCTTCTATCCAGCGCCGTGCCTGAATAATTTCCAGTACCGGCTCTTTCGCTTTTTCAGTCCACATTTCAATCAGAAACGACCCGCGATAGTTCAGCTCGTGCAGCGTTTTGAAGATACCAACAAAGTCCACGCACCCTTCGCCAAAAGGTACATCGCGAAACTGGCCCGGATGGGTTTCGGTTACTGGCAGTGTGTCTTTCAGGTGGATAGCGGCGATACGGTCAATGCCCAGCGTCAATTCGGCAGTGACGTCATTACCCCAGGCGCTGAGGTTGCCTACGTCCGGATAGACGGTGAACCACGGCGATGACAGCATTTCATCCCACTTTTTCCACTTGCTGATCGAGTTCATAAAAGCGGTATCCATGATTTCTACCGCCAGCATGACCTGCGCGGCGGCGGCTTGCTCGACCGCCCATGCCAACCCTTCGGCAAAGCGCTGCTGCGTACCTGCGTCATGTTCTTCGTAATAGACGTCGTAACCGGCCAGTTGAATGGTGCGAATTCCGAGATCGCGCGCCAGACGAATGGCTTTGGTCATGATGTCGCGCGCCCGGGCGCGTACAGATTCATCGCGGCTGCCAAACGGAAAACGGCGGTGGGCGGACAGGCACATTGAGGGAATTGCCACGCCGGTTTCTAGCATTGCGCTCACCAGCGATGCGCGCTGAGCAGGACTCCAGTCGAGACGCGACAGACGTTCATCGGTTTCATCCACCGACATCTCGACGAAATCAAAACCGCAGCTTTTCGCCAGCACCAGACGCTCCGGCCAGGAGAGGTCTTTCGCCAGCGCTTTTTCATAGATCCCTAACGGATGATTACGCATGCTGTGCTCCCCAGATGGCATCGATTTGCGCATGGAATTCGCCAGCTACTTGCGTTGGGTGTTGCGCCCCCGCCAGTGCACGCCCGGCGATAAAGGCTTTGACGTTAATATCGCGAAACAGCGGCAGGTCGGCGGGCGTAATTCCGCCGGTAATCGACAGCTCCAGGCCGATATCAGAAAGCGCCTTCATTCGTGTCAGGTCTGCTTCTCCCCACTGTTGCCCACTGGCCTGGGCATCGCGCCCGCGATGGTAAATTGCCTGACGAACCCCAACGCGATACCAGTCACGGGCATCATCCAGCGTCCAGTTGCCGAACAGTTCCATCTGAATTTCACCGCCGCAGGACTGTGCGACGCCATGACCTTTCTCTACCGTTGCCAGCGGCGCGGCGCAGATGATGGTCATCCAGTTGGCGCCAGCGTCAAACGCTTGCTGTGCGAGGGTTTCACCCGCATCGGCCACCTTCCAGTCGGCGACGATGATTTTATTTGGGCACTGGGCACGCAGCGCTTTCACGGCGCCAAGGCCTTCGGTTAAGCAGAGAATCGTCCCTGCCTCAACGATATCAACACTCTCTTGAAGCAGTGCGACATCGCGCTGGGCCGCCTGCAGGTTGGTGTGGTCGAGCGCCAGTTGCAGTAATGGTCGACTCATTATTCATACTCCTTAATGCGGGCGTGATAGCCCTGTAGTGCGGTAATTAAATTCTGGTATTGGCGGTATTTACGCTGGTAGCTCGCATGCGCCGCGGCGTCCGGCAGCAGCGTACGTACCGGGTGCTGTAAGCTGCGCTGGGCGTCGATGAAATTGTGATAAACGCCGGTGCCTACGCGGGCGGCAAGCGCTGCGCCAAAGCAGCCGGTCTCTTCAATCTGCGGCAGCTCGATACGTAAGCCGCTGACGTCTGCCAGCATTTGCATCCAGATGTCGGAGTGGGCCGGACCGCCGGTGACGCGCAGGGTATGCGCCTGCGTAAAACGTTCGCGCATGCGGTTGAGGTGGGTCATGTGGCTGAAAACCACGCCTTCGTAGATGGCCTGTAATAAGTGGGCACGGGTGTGTATAGCCTGCATGCCATAAAAGCCGCTGGTCATTTCCAGCCCGGCGTTGCTGCCGTACAAAAAGGGCAGAAAGAAAAGCGCGCTACCGGCTTTTGGCAAGCTGGCGACGGCCTGATTGATCTCATCAAAAGAGAGTTCGCCCCACTGGGCGGTAAACCATTCCAGATTGCCGGAGGAGGTTGGACTCGCTTCGTGAACGATGTACTGCACGTCATTCACATAGCGACCATAAACATAGGGATGGGCCTCGTGGTCACGCAGGCCGTGAGCGATCCCGCTGGTGACAGCCCAGGTTCCCATTACCGCGTTGAGGGTGTATTCATCTTCGATACCGGCGCAGAGTGCGGTGGAAACCACATCAAACAGACCGCCGACGACGGGCGTGCCCGCCGCCAGACCGGTTATGGCGGCTGTCTGAGCGGTGATTTCCCCGCATATTTCTGCTGAACCAACGACAGGTGGCAGGGCAGGGTCGATTTCACTGATGCCCAACCACTGGGTCAGCCGCGGGTCGTACTGACCCGTAGTCATGTTGTAGAGGTTCGACTCGGAGATATTGCTCTCTTCGCAGCCTTTGACGCCGGTTAAGCACCAGCGCAGGTAGTCATGGCCCATCATGACGCTGCCAATTTGCGCATAGCGCTGAGGGGTGTTCTCTTTTACCCAACGCAGGAGCGATGCCGGATGCCCGGTCCACAATGTCTGGCGAGTGACCGGGTAGAGCTGCTCAGGGATCCCATCCTGCTGCCAGCGCTGAACGATGTCCATTGCGCGTCGATCGGAAGAGAGAATGGCATTGCCCAGCGGTTTATCCTGCTTATCAAGAAGGAACAGGCCTTTACCCTGAGCGGAAATACCGATGCCTTTGATTTGCTCACCGCAGACGCCAGTGCGTTTTAACAGACCGGAAATGGTCGCGACGCACTGTTGCCACAGTTGGTGCATGTCGCGTTCGGCGTAACCTGGCAATGGCGATATTGTCTGCAACGATTGCCGGTTAATTCCATGCTCATGACCTTTGGCATCATACAAACCTGCTTTCAGATATGTACCGCCACAATCAATACCCAGCCAGAAGGTCGCTTTCTCACTCATCTTTGTTATCTCATTTTTGCCGGATGGCGCTGCGCTTATCCGGCTTACGACGGTTGCTACCTGTAGGCCCGGTAAGCGAAGCGCCACCGGGCATTGTTTTAAGCTGTACGTTTATGTGGATTTAGCGTCTTTAGCGGCGCAGAACCGGCATCGCATTTTGCTGGCAGCAGCAGTGCCATCAGCGCGGCCAGAGCCAGTGAGATTGCCAGGCAATAAACGCCCGCATCTTTGCTGTACAGGGTGATGAGAACGCCGACCGCGTAAGGACCGCAGAAGCCACCGAGGTTGCCGAGGGCGTTGATGACCCCACGTGCGCCACCGGCCATTTCTGCGCTGAACAAACGCGCCGGAATAGTCCAGAACACGCCCGCAGCCGATTGCAGGAAGAAGCCGCAGCCGACCAGCGCGGCATAAGCCAGCCAGACGTTATTTTTCAGCGCCACGGAGAGGAACATGCACAGGGCAAAGCCAATCAGCGGCAGGCAGACGAACAGCTTGCGTTTGCCGGTACGGTCAGAGAGAGAAGAGAACAGGAACATCCCGGCAATTGCGCCGACGTACGGCAGAATGGCGAGCATACCGACCTGTCCCATGCTGCTGTGAGTCAGCTCTTTGAGGATGGTCGGCAGCCACAGGGTGTAACCGTAAATCCCGGTCTGGTAGAAGAAGTTCAGCGCGATTAGTTGCCACATGGTTTTATCGGACAGCACTGCGCCCAGAGAGGCATTTTTGACTTCAGTTCCGGCAATGGCTTTTTGCTCGGCGGCCAGCGTTTCAACGAGGTAATTTTTCTCGGCGTCAGATATCCAGCGCGCTTCCTGCGGACGGTCGTAAACGGTATAGGCCCACAGCACCAGAACGACGACGGAGAGTAAACCTTCAATGATGAACAGCCAGCGCCAGTCGAGAACGGTGATAATCCAACCCGAGAGCGGAGCGGTAATGATCCCGGCAATCGGCACAAACATAATCACAATCGCATTGGCGCGACCGCGCTCGGCGTCAGGGAACCAGTTACTGATCATCGTCAGCACCACCGGCAGCATGCCGCCTTCTGCCACGCCGAGTAAGAAACGCAAAACCAGCAGTTGATACTGATTAGTGATCAAGCCCGTCAGAACGGAAATAACCGCCCAGGCAACCAACGACCAGCCGATAAATTTCTTGCCGCTGCCGTGTACGGCAATTTTTCCGCCGGGAACCTGTAAAAACAGATAACCGATAAAGAAAATACCGCCAGCCAGTCCCGCCATGGTGGCGGAAATACCTAATTCGGCGTCCATGCCGCCCGGCATCGCAAATGCGATATTGACGCGGTCCATATAAGAAATAATACAGGCGATCAGAATCGGTGGAATAATTCGCAGCCAGCGCTGACGGGGTATATCATTGAGTGTAGGGCGAGAGGTCATATTCATATTAATATTCTCGTAGAGTAGTATGTTATTTTTATAATTTTGTTTTGTTTAATGCAGCGATACCGTCGCGCAATATTGCTACGCGATGATCCACATCTGCATTGGCATTTATTTCCAGTAATTTAATGCCGGCAAATTGCAATGGCTCGGTTCCTGCACAAGCAAATAATTCGCGGGCATGGTCGGTGGTCATCAGGCTTTGCGGGCAGAAAGGCGCAAACGGTGCGTGTAAGTCCTGCCACTCTCCGTACTCCCCTGTGATTGTGGTGCCGGAAAACATCAGCGCGCCTAATTTACCGGCCCGTTGGGCCTGCTGCGTGTGGGTCAGCGGTAGGGCGAGGTTCTGCCCTTCAATCGCCGATCGCGCCCAGTTAATGCACACGCTAATGTCATATCCGGCTATTGCGTCCAGCACGTTTTCTAACGGCAAAAAGCCTTTGCGCGGCGCGGGGCCAGTCATGGCATCGCAATGTTCCAGCACCAGGTCGCAGGACCAGTCCCACCGGGTAATTTCCTGGAGCGAGCGGGCAAACGCGTCGGTGGCCTGAGCGACGTTGGCATTGCCTGTCAGCGGAGCGGCATGCAGTTCAAGGGCGATTATTTTCCCGGCGTTGGCCGCATTAATATGGTTGATTTTCTGCTGCAGATGGCGGTAATACGCCACACAGGCCTGGCGCTGCTCTTCGTCGCTGGAGGCCAGCCCAAAACCGCTATTAATGCTGCGACGGCGCATGGTCTCCATAATCGCTGTGACCACGATTTGCCACTCGCCTGGCGTATGGCGTAATAACCACTCGTCACCTAACGGATGCAGATGCTCAAGGCAGGGCTGCTCCAGTCCGCGAATATCTGGGGTATCGGAGAGTTGACGCCAGAATTCCTTCTCTTCCTCTTCACTCTTTTGGTGAAATGAGGGTGCACAGGGGTACGCACCGATAATATAACCGGCATTGTCCGAATTCATTTTGTGCTCCTTTTATAAAACTGAAATAGCAACTTTAACGACTATTTTGCGGATCGGTGTGGCGACAGTTTTATGACATCCTGGACGATGAACATCCTGCGGGAAAAATATGGCGTAACTTCCCTGAGTCATTTCAATAAAAGATTCATGTTCGCTGGCGTGATAAAAAATAATATCACGCTGTTCTAATAACGATTCGCTGATTTGGTTATTTCCGGTATCAATAGCGATACCGATTTTTTCTTCACCCCAGGCTAAAAATTGAATATCCAGATAGCGGCGATGTACTTCCGGGCGATTTTCGGCAGCGTCACAGGTGGTTAGATCGATAATCTGCGCAAAGATGTTTTTACCGTCTATTTCCACCACGCCCGGTTCCAGTTTGCGAAAATCTGTGGTGCGCAGAAAGTCGAGCGCCCTTTCAATCGCTGTGGGCAAACGGCATGGATTAGGCTGAGCAATATGTCCAAAGATCATGGTATTGCTCCTTACAGCGCCTGAATTTTTGCCCAGACGCTGTCATCAATGGTGATGCCGTTTTGGCGGTTTTCTGCCAGTAGCTTTGTAAACTCGTGGCCCGGCAGGCGAACAGGCGTATTTTCGTCAGCGCGTTCGGCGGTGGTGATGAAATCCATAATCCGCTGTAGCTTGGCATCGCGGGTGGCGCCATCAATCAGCTTATCCACTTCAATGGCAATGAAAATCTGTGAAACGCCATATTCATCGCTATTATCCTGGGTGACTTCCGCCACGGAGGAGCCGTCAGAAAGCAGGGTGGCAATCATATCCAGCACAATCGACAGGCCTGAACCTTTCCAGTAACCCATTGGCAAAATGCGGCGATTTTTTTCGATAACGCCCGGCTCTTTGGTGAGATTGCCTTCATCGTCAAAACCACCGTCTACCGGCAGCTCGCGACCGGCCAGGCGATTCACTTCCAGCATGCCGTAGGAGAACATCGACATCGACATATCAACCATGGTGATTGGCGTGGAGGGGATTGCGACAATCAGCGGGTTAGTACCAATGCGGCACTCTTTCGAACCCCACGGCGGCATTACGGCAATTGAGTTGGTCCAGCAGATACCAATGTACCCTTTCTCCGCCGCCTGCCAGCCATAGCTGCCGCCGCGCATCCAATGGTTGGCATTACGCAGCGCCACCAGACCAATACCGTGATCGGAAGCCAGCTCAATGGCTCTGTCCATCATCTTTTTCGCCGTCAGGTTGCCGATCGAACGTTGGGCATCCCATTGTTCAATCGCCCCCAGGCTGGTAATGCGCTGCGGTTTGGCATCAGGAATGATGTCGCCGTTATCCAGTTGCTGAATGAAACGGGGGAAACGATTCACGCCGTGCGAATAAACGCCGGACTCGGTGGTACGCGCAAACATTTCGGCACAGGCATCGGCGGTTTCAACGGCAATACCGCGTGCCAGCAGTACCCGATTGAACGCATCTTTCAACTGCTCAAAAGTGACTTTCATTCCTGTTTCCTTGTTTAAATTTGATCGCTTTTTTATCTCTAAATTTCACTATGCGAAATCTGATTTCAAATATAGCGATCAAATTTTGACAGATCAACGGGGTGGTCTATTTTTTAAAATCATCAAAATCAAATAGTTGTGTTTTTTCGGTTCAGATCGTGAACTGAAACACACTTTGCGCTACCATCAGAGCGCGACGAAAAGGGGAGCGGAAGCGATGGGCACAAAAGAGAGTGAAATGACGCAAGATAAAGAGAGGCCTGCAGGAAGTCAGAGCCTGTTCCGTGGTTTGATGCTGATTGAGATCCTGAGCAACTATCCGAATGGGTGTCCGCTGGCCCATTTGTCTGAACTGGCTGGGCTGAACAAAAGTACCGTGCATCGGCTACTGCAAGGGCTGCAGTCCTGCGGATATGTCACGCCTGCACCCGCTGCGGGTAGTTATCGGTTGACCACTAAATTTATCGCCGTGGGCCAGAAGGCGCTGTCGTCACTGAATATCATCCATGTTGCCGCACCGCACCTCGAAGCACTGAATATTGCCACCGGAGAAACAATCAACTTCTCCAGTCGTGAAGACGACCACGCTATTTTGATTTATAAGCTGGAGCCGACGACAGGCATGCTGCGTACCCGCGCCTATATCGGTCAGCATATGCCGCTATACTGCTCCGCGATGGGCAAAATTTACATGGCGTTTGGGCATGCGGATTACGTGGAGTCCTACTGGGAGAGCCATCAGGATCTGATTCAGCCGCTGACCCGCAACACCATTACCGGTTTACCGGCGATGTACGATGAACTGGCGCAGATCCGCGAAAGCAGTATGGCGATGGATCGGGAAGAGAACGAGCTGGGGGTTTCCTGTATTGCCGTGCCGGTATTTGATATTCATGGTCGGGTACCGTACGCGGTGTCAATTTCACTCTCGACCTCACGGCTTAAGCAGGTAGGGGAAAAGAATCTACTCAAGCCGCTGCGGGAAACCGCGCAGGCCATTTCAAATGAGCTAGGCTTTACCGTTCGCGATTAGGCGCATGCCAGGCGTCGTTCAGACACCTGACACTATTTAACCGTTTCCCCTGTCCGATCAAAGCGACAGGGGCAATCTCTCTGGCACTCTGAGGTTTTCACGCAGAAGGAGGGGCTATGAACGAGTTTATTATGGCGGATGCGGCAAAATGTATTGGGTGTCGTACCTGCGAAGTTGCCTGCGTCGTCGCGCACCAGCAAAATCAGGACTGCGCGGCGGTTTCTCCTTCTGCGTTTATTCCGCGGATTCGGGTCATCAAAGACGATGCCTTTACAACGGCAGTCGCCTGCCATCAATGTGAAGATGCTCCCTGCGCAAATGTCTGTCCAACGCACGCCATTCGTCGTGAACATGGGCATATCTTCGTTGAACAGACTCGTTGTATTGGATGCAAAAGCTGTATGCTGGCCTGCCCGTTTGGGGCAATGAATGTCGTCGCCCGTTCGTCACGGGTACAGGCGATAAAATGCGATTTGTGCTGGCATCGTGAAACGGGGCCTGCGTGTGTCGAAGCCTGTCCGACAAGTGCGTTGCATCGCGTAAGCGAGCAACAGCTCGCGCAGCAAAGCTGTGAAAGGCGCAGCCGTACGGCGTTCTCTACCTTTTGAACATTGAGCAGGTATGCATAATTATGGAATCAAACAAGCAAGCGTATCTCGCCGCTGCGAACAACAGTCTGTTTAAAACGGATTCCGAGTTTGTGGCGACCCCGCCGCAACCCGTTACCCTTGAAGCGCTGCAGGCGCGTGTGGAGGGACAGACGCTATTTCCGGAGCTGCTGTCACGTCTTGACGAAGAGAAAGAAGAACTGCACCTGACCTTTACCGCAGACGGTGAGCTTTATCTTTATCGCGTTTCACTCTTTAGCTGTGAGCACGATCCTTCCGCCCTGGAATACGTCCCTGGCGCACGTTCTGTTGCACCGGAGGTACTTTCTGAGATGGCAGGTTATCGCCAGCGAATCTCGGTCACGACCCGTTTTAGTAATGATGTTTTCCTGAGCTGGCAGCAGGCGATCAAAATAGTGGGACTGCTGGTGCCGGACCTGCTGGTGGCCCAGGACGCCAGCGCAGGCGGTAGGTTGTTTTCCCGTGAGCGGTTACTGTTTGAAGCGCGTTTTCCGGCGCGGCCGCGTGCAGATACACTGTATGCGATCCACGCCGTTCACGATGATGAAAACGATCATTACTGGTTGCACACGCATGGCCTGCGGCGGTTGGGTTTACCGGAGTGCGAGGTGATCATTCACCAGCCAGTGGAAAGTCTGGGCAGCATTGGCTACATGATTGAAGCGTTTGTGAATATCTGTATTGACGATCGCGGCATGTATTGTAATGAACCGCTGATGCTGGCGCGAACTCACGAAGGCGAGCAGTATATTGTGGCCATTCCCTGGGAACAGGGACTTAGCGTGGTCGAACATGGCGGTAACCTGAACCTGTTGCCTGAAATCGCAGAGAGGGTGGGTGATATCTCAGATTTACCTTCCGGGCGTTTTTCAGGCGATCTGGCCGATCGGGAAGATGAGCATAATGGCCCGTCATGCCTGTTGTTCCGGCTAGCCGATGAGCGTGGCGGCATTGGAAGCGTGATTGACGGTGGGTTGGGCGGCGATCAGGTGATGTTCATGAAAAGTATCGCATTGTCGGATAGCGATGCGCAAAAAGCGCAAATGCGCTGGCCTTATTTCCAGCATATTTTTGAGACGCAGCAGAATGAAATATCAGCGCCCCTTGTCAAAATCGGTGTTCCCTATGGCGATGACGACAAGCGTGAACA
Source organism: Citrobacter arsenatis (assembly GCF_004353845.1). Taxonomy (GTDB): domain Bacteria; phylum Pseudomonadota; class Gammaproteobacteria; order Enterobacterales; family Enterobacteriaceae; genus Citrobacter; species Citrobacter arsenatis. The sequence continues at coordinate 5,043,408 of NZ_CP037864.1, read as the reverse complement.
TATGTGGTTTATGTTGCAGAACATCGCGGATGAACAACTGACAGGCGTATTAACCAACCAGCCGTATTATGTGCATCATATGCAGGAAGGCGAGCAATATACGTTACCTTTCACACTGCTCAGTGACTGGCGCATTTATCATCCGCGGGGAGTGTTTACCCCGGATAATATTTTCGAACTGATATCGCACAGCTCGTGATGCTAGCGCCCGATACAAAACGGTATCGGGCGACAAAAATCAGTTGCTCCCTTCGCTCCAGGCGCGTTCGATCTCTTCCGCCAGAATCTTCACCCCAGCTTCGATTTTCTCCGGTTCCGGCACGTAGTTCATCCGCATGCATTGATGGGTATGCGGCCAGGGTTTATCCAGTCCTGGGAAGAAGTAGTCTCCGGGAACCATCAGCACGCCGCGCGCTTTCAGGCGCTGATACAACAGTTCGGTGGTGATCGGCAAATCTTTGAACCATAGCCACAGGAAAATCGCGCCTTCCGGTTTGTGAATCAGGCAGCGATCTTCAGACAAATAGCGGCGAATGATCGCAATCGTCTCCTGAACACGCTGATAATAAAACGGTTTGATTACCTTTTCGGACAGGCGCAGCAGATCGTTACGTTTAATCATCTCGCACATCATTGCCGGACCCATTCCGCCAGGCGCGAGGCTGATGATGCCGTTCATATTGGTGATGGCGGTGATGATTTTTTCATTCGCGATGATGATGCCGCAGCGGGAGCCTGGCAGACCCAGCTTCGAAAGGCTCATGCACAGCACAATGTTGGGGTTCCACAGCGGGCGCGCTTCGCTAAAGATGATGCCGGGGAACGGTACGCCATAGGCGTTATCAATCACCAGCGGGATCCCATGCTGATTGGCCAGCCGGTCAAGCTTCATCAGCTCTTCGTCGGTGATCACGTTGCCTGTCGGGTTAGTAGGCCGAGACACGCAAATCATCCCCGTCTCTTCACCAATATGCAGGTGTTCAAAATCAACGTGATACTTAAACTGGCCTTCCGGTAACAGTTCGATGTTTGGACGTGCAGAGACAAAGAGATCCTCTTCCAGCCCGGAATCGGCATAGCCAATGTATTCCGGGGCTAACGGAAACAACACTTTTTGCGTTGTGCCGTCGGCGCGGCGTCCGGCGAACAGATTGAATAAGTAGAAAAACGCGCTCTGACTGCCATTTGTCAGTGCAATATTTTGTGGCTCGATATCCCAACCCTGCTTCTCACGTAGCAGTTTCGCCAGTTCAGACAGTAGCTCGGTTTTTCCTTGTGGACCGTCATAATTACAAAGCGCATCAGTAGCTTTGCCGTTTTCCAGCATATCTGCCAGCAGAGACTGAAAGTAATCTTGCATCTCTGGAATTTGCGCTGGATTACCGCCGCCAAGCATGATGGCACCTGGGGTACGTAAACCGTCGTTGAGGTCCTCCATCAGGCGTGTGATGCCTGAATGGCGGGTAAATTTGTCGCCAAAAAGTGAGAATGTCATAGCAGGTGGTCTGTCGAACTGAGTAGTAAAGTGGCTAACCATAGCGCTACCCATGGCAGGGTGCAAATCAGGGCTATCAGGTCAAGTTGATGTATTGTGCTGTGGATTCTTATCTGACTGGTTTTTTATGTTGAATCAGGCTTCCCGCTGCGTGCACAGCGAGAAGCCGGGCGCGTCAGGGCTGACCGGCCCATACCACCATCACTTTATCGTCGCCATGTTCGCGGATGAATCCGTATCCCTGCTTCAGGGGCAGCGTGGTCTGTTTACCGGCACCGATAGCGGGATGTCTGGCCCTGAACTGGCTGATACGCTGCCAGTGTGCGACGCTGGCGGCAGATGTCCCGGACACATCCTGCCAGTTCATCTCTGAACGTGTACCCTGTAATGGGTCTGAGCCGGTTGGACCAAAGGGGCGGGCCGATTCGTCGCCATAAAAGAGTTGTACCGCACCAGGCGCCAACAGCAATAGCTCGGCGGCTTTGTCTCCACCTTCGCGGAACAGACGCGTATCGTGCGAGGATAGATAGCTCAGAACGTTAAAGTCCTGCAGCTTTTCCGCCATCTGTTGCCAGGTGGCGTCCATATTCGCCAGACAATCGACGGCCTTTGCCGCCAGCTCCTGGTAGTCGAAATTGATCATCGCATCGAAGCCGTGACGGTAATAATCGCTTTGCATCACGCCATGACCCCAGGCCTCACCGGTCATCCAGAAGGGTTTATCATCCAGCGCTTTGTCCGGGTTGGCTTTCTTCCAGTCGACCAGCGCCGCGCTGGCCTGTGTTTTTAGCTGCTGCCAGGCGGGAAGCTCGACGTGTTTGGCGGTATCGACCCGAAAGCCGTCAATCCCGTAATCACGCACCCACTGACTGAGCCAGTGCGTCAGATAATCCCGGGGCGTGTATCCGGCGATAGCTTTAGCGTGCGTATCTGGCTTGTGCTGATAAAAGTGTGGCAGCCCGGAGGGCGTGGTGGATTCGGTTTTCAGATCGGGAAGGAAGGCTAGCGACATGGTGAGGTCGTCAAAGCCAGGATTGTCGTAATCGCCAATATCGGTGCGGATCCAGTTTTTCCCCCACCATTTTTCCCATCCGGCTTTATCGCTGAAGTTGATGTAATCATTAAAGCTGTGCCAGCTCTGCCCGGCGGCCGGTTTCCAGTCAGTCCAGCTTTCGCCGAGCGTATTTTTCAGCGCATCGCCCGATAAGTACAGCGCCCCAAACTGATACTCCTGCATATCCGCTAGCGTGGCGTAGCCGGTATGGTTCATGACCACATCAAACAAGATACGGATGCCGCGCTGGTGTGCGCCATCAACCAGTGCGCGCAGATCTGCTTCGTTACCCATATTGGCGTCAAGCGTGGTCCAGTCCTGGGTGTAATAGCCGTGATAAGCGTAGTGAGGGAAATCCCCTTTGGTGCCACCGCCAACCCAGCCGTGGATTTGCTCAAACGGCGCACTGATCCACAGGGCGTTGACGCCCAGTTGTTGCAGGTAGTCGAGTTTGCTGGCGAGCCCACGCAAATCGCCGCCGTGGAAAGTGCCAATTTCCTGCATGCCGTCGCTGCGGCGTCCGTAGCTGTGGTCATTGCTCGGATCGCCATTCACAAAGCGATCCGTCAGGACAAAATACACCGTGGCGTTATGCCAGTCGAAAGCGGCGGGGGCATCGGTTTCCGCCCTTTCCAGCAGCAACAGTCCGTTACTGGTTGCGGCGGGCTGCAGGGTAATCGACCCGTTTTTTACCGTTGCGGTTTGCTGACTGTAGAAATCACGCACCACGGCGCCTTCCGGGAAGGTTTGGCTCACGTTTAGCGTTAACGGTGAACCGTCCCATTTCGGGCACTGACGAATCTGGGTGGTGATGGGGTCCGCAGCACTTTTTACCGAGAGCATCAACGTCGGCGTGCCGGAACGGGTATCGATTTCCAGCGTGTAATCGCCATCTTTAAACAAACGCCACTGCGGTGGGGGGCCTTCACAAGGTTTTAGCGACAGCATCTGATTGAGTTTTATCGCATCGGCGGGCTGCCAGCACTGTTGGTCAAAATTCAGGATTAGAGGACGGGTACCCTTCGTCAACGCTGCATGGCTGACGAATTTGCCCGTACCTTCCGCTTCGAAGGTGGGAAGTCCCTGAGAAGACCATGATGAGGCGATGGCAATGCCGGGTATGAGCGCCAGCGCAACGGCGGCAAGTTTCATAATGCTGTCCTTGATGCTGCGATTTTCGCCAGTTTGCCAGTGAAATCAGGCCGGAAACTCCTCCTTTGAGTCGATTCCGCCAGGAGGAGAAGTGAGGGTGAGTTAACGCGCGCAAAAAACGAGCTGATTTTGCGATAACCCACACATTTTCTTCGAATTAATGGCACCCCGAACCGTTAATGCGTGACATAGTTTCAGAATTGGACTATTCCTGTGGGTGCTCTTGACAGCTATTTTTGATATGATTTGAGATTCATCTCTCATTTTTGTGAAAAATATAAGGTGTTGGAATGTATAAATCCGACCAGGAGACCTAATGATATTGACTCCCATTCGACGATATGGGGCAATGATTCTTATGTTACTCACCGTTGCATTTTCGGGTGAGGTGCTGGCAAAGACACACACGGCGACAACGAGTCACAAGCCCCAGATAACCAAGGCAAGTAATAAACAGGTTAGCAGTAAACAAGAGTATTCTCGCAATAGTGCAAAGAGTAGTTCACTTCCTGATTTGCGAAAATACCCTTCCGGAACACCAAGGAAAAAAGCGTTTCTCCGGACGGTTATGCCTTATATTACCAGCCAAAATGCTGCCATAACGGCGGATCGTAACTGGCTGATTTCAAAGCAGTACCAGAACCGCTGGTCACCGACTGAGCGTACGCGTATGAAAGACCTCGCGAAGCGCTACAAGGTGAGCTGGTCTGGCAACACGCGTAAAATCCCGTGGAATACGCTGCTTGAGCGCGTAGACATTATCCCAACCAGTATGGTGGCAACCATGGCTGCGGCCGAAAGCGGCTGGGGTACGTCGAAGCTGGCGCGTAGCAACAACAACCTGTTTGGCATGAAATGTGGCAAAGGTCGTTGTAACAATGCACCGGGTAAGGTGAAAGGCTACTCACAGTTTGAATCGGTGAAAGAGTCGGTGAATGCCTACGTCATTAACCTGAACACGCATCCGGCTTACTCTTCATTCCGTAAGTCACGTGCGCAACTGCGTAAAGCCGATCAGGAAGTCACCGCCACCGCGATGATCCATAAGCTGAAGGGTTATTCCACTAAGGGACAGAGCTACAACAACTATCTGTTCGCAATGTATCAGGATAATCAGCGTTTGATCGCCGCGCATATGTGATTTTGTGTGCTAATCCGGTCTACAAGTCATCTCGTAGGCCGGATCAGACGACGCCGCCATCCGGCAATTCCCTCTATAGCAACACTTCACTGTTCACATCGCGATACTCTTTTGGCGTGGTGTCGTACTCTTTCTTGAAGACCGAATAGAAATACTGCAGAGACGGATAGCCGCACATCTGTGAAATTTCGTTGATTGACAGCGTGGTAGAGATTAACAGACTGCGCGCTTTTTCCAGCTTTTCGGCATGAATCACAGCGTGAATGGTCTCACCGACCTCTTCCTTAAAGCGCTTCTCCAGGTTCGAGCGTGAAATCCCCACTGAATCCAGCACTTGTTCAACCTTAATGCCTTTACAGGCATGATTGCGAATAAAGTGCATTGCCTGAATTACCGCTGGATCGGTTAATGAACGGTAGTCGGTTGAGCGGCGCTCAATGACGCGCACCGGAGGGACCAGAATGCGTTGCAGAGGCAGTTCTTCATTTGCCAGCAAGCGGTGCAGGAGTTTTGCGGCCTGATACCCCATCTGCCTGGCTCCCTGCGCCACGGATGATAGCGCCACCCGGGACAGGTAGCGGGTGAGTTCTTCGTTGTCGATTCCTATCACGCACAGCTTTTCCGGTACTGGAATATGCAGGTGTTCGCAGGCTTGCAGGACGTGTCGCGCCCGCGCGTCGGTAACGGCGATAATACCGGTTTGCGGCGGCAGAGTTTGCAGCCAGTCTGCCAGCCGATTTTGCGCGTGCTGCCAGTTCTCCGGTGCGGTTTCCTGCCCCTGATAAACAACGCCGCGGTACTTCTCTTTGGCAACCAACTGGCAAAACGCATATTCACGTTCCGCAGCCCAGCGTTTACCACTTGAGGAGGGCAGGCCGTAAAATGCAAAGCGGTTGACTCCCTTCTCTTTCAGATGCAGGAAAGCGCTTTCTACCAGCGCGTGGTTGTCGGTGGCAATATAATGTACCGGCGGATAATCTTGCTCCAGATGGTAAGACCCCCCAACGCCGATGATGGGAACATTGACATCGGCAAGTAATTGCGCAATGTCATCATCGTCATAATCAGCAATAACGCCGTCGCCTAACCAGTCTTTAATATTATCGATCCGGGCGCGGAAATCTTCCTCGATGAATATATCCCACTCGGATTGCGATGCCTGTAAATATTCACCCACTCCTTCTACCACCTGACGGTCATAGGCTTTATTGGCATTAAATAGCAGAGTGATGCGGTGACGTTTATCAAACATAAGAACCTGTCCTGGAAGGTTAACGTGGGCCTGTCGATACTAGCAAAACCGCAGGTACGACTGCTTGATGAAGTGTGACAAATTTCTTATTTACCTGGTGCTACGCAAAATTCACATACTGCCAGCGGGAAGACAATTGTCATTTTTTATCTACGCGTTACGGTTTTTTGTTTAATGGCTAACCTTCGATCGCGATCGCTTTTTTATTTCTTTTTTTAACGCGTTTTTTTGGGAGCCAGCGCACGTTTGGGTATTCTCTTAATGGCGGTGTGAAATAACGTAATTGAGCAATAAATCAGGAAATTCCAGTATAGCTATATCGCAGTTTACTTGCCGTATTACCTGATTATGGAGCTTATTATGCCGGCTTATTTTGACCAACTCGATCGTGTTCGTTTTGAAGGTACTCAATCCACCAACCCGCTCGCATTTCGCCATTACAACCCTGACGAAATCGTGTTGGGCAAGCGCATGGAAGATCATCTGCGTTTTGCTGCCTGCTACTGGCATACCTTCTGCTGGAACGGTGCGGATATGTTTGGTATGGGCGCCTTCGATCGCCCATGGCAGCAGCCTGGTGAAGCACTGGCGCTGGCGAAACGCAAAGCGGATGTGGCATTTGAGTTCTTTCACAAGTTAAACGTCCCTTACTACTGCTTCCATGACGTGGATGTTTCGCCGGAAGGCGCGTCGCTGAAAGAGTACAAAAACAACTTTGCGCAGATGGTTGACGTGCTGGCGGCAAAACAGGAACAGAGCGGCGTGAAGCTGCTGTGGGGAACGGCAAACTGCTTCACCAACCCACGCTACGGCGCGGGCGCGGCCACGAACCCGGATCCAGAAGTGTTCAGTTGGGCCGCTACGCAGGTAGTTACGGCTATGGATGCCACGCATAAGCTCGGCGGTGAAAACTACGTTCTGTGGGGCGGTCGTGAAGGTTATGAAACGCTGCTGAATACCGATCTGCGTCAGGAACGTGAGCAGATTGGCCGCTTTATGCAACTGGTCGTGGAACACAAACACAAAACCGGTTTCCAGGGCACCTTGCTGATCGAACCGAAACCGCAGGAACCGACCAAACACCAGTACGATTACGATGCTGCGACCGTATACGGATTCCTCAAGCAGTTTGGCCTGGAAAAAGAGATCAAACTAAATATCGAAGCCAACCACGCCACGCTGGCGGGCCACTCGTTCCATCATGAAATCGCCACCGCCATTGCGCTGGGCCTGTTTGGTTCTGTTGATGCCAACCGCGGTGACGCACAGCTGGGCTGGGATACCGACCAGTTCCCGAACAGCGTCGAAGAGAATGCGCTGGTGATGTACGAAATCCTGAAGGCGGGCGGCTTCACCACCGGTGGTCTGAACTTTGACGCCAAAGTTCGTCGTCAGAGTACCGATAAATACGATTTGTTCTATGGTCATATTGGCGCGATGGATACCATGGCGCTGTCGCTGAAAATTGCGGCCCGTATGATTGAAGACGGTGGTCTGGATCAGCGCGTGGCTAAACGCTATGCCGGTTGGAATGGTGAGCTGGGCCAGCAAATTCTGAAAGGGCAGATGACGCTGACGGAAATTGCGCAGTACGCTGAACAACATAACCTGGCGCCAGTGCACCAGAGCGGTCATCAGGAACTGCTGGAAAATCTGGTAAACCATTATTTGTTCGATAAATAACGGGTCTCTGAGAACGTCCGTAAGCCCGGTCAGCTCGCGCTACCGGGCCTTTCTTTAAGGAACAAAGCCTTATGTATATCGGGATAGATCTTGGCACATCAGGCGTAAAGGCCATTTTGCTCAATGAACAGGGTGATGTGGTCGCGTCGCACACGGAGAAACTCACCGTCTCGCGCCCGTACCCGTTATGGTCAGAACAAGACCCTGAGCAGTGGTGGCTGGCAACGGATCGTGCGGTGAAAGCGCTGGGCCAGCAGCATTCTCTTCGCGAGGTGAAAGCGTTGGGGATTGCCGGGCAGATGCACGGCGCGACGCTACTGGATGATCAACAGAAGGTATTGCGTCCGGCTATCTTGTGGAACGATGGTCGCTGTGCTGAAGAGTGCCTCATGCTGGAGAAACAGGTTCCGCACTCTCGTGCCATCACTGGTAACCTGATGATGCCAGGTTTTACCGCGCCGAAGCTGCTGTGGGTACAGCACCACGAACCGGAAATTTTCAGCCGGGTTGATAAAGTCCTGCTACCGAAAGATTATTTGCGCCTGCGTATGACCGGCGATTTCGCCAGCGATATGTCTGATGCGGCAGGTACCATGTGGCTGGATGTCGCGAAGCGTGACTGGAGTGATGTCATGCTGGCAGCCTGTAAGCTGACTCGTGCGCATATGCCTGCGCTCTATGAAGGCAGCGAGATTACCGGAAAATTGTTGCCAGAGGTCGCCAGGGCCTGGGGCATGCAGGAGGTTGCGGTGGTTGCCGGAGGCGGCGATAACGCGGCGGGCGCGGTTGGCGTGGGCATGATGAATGCCGGTCAGGCGATGCTATCGCTGGGGACTTCCGGGGTGTATTTTGCGGTCAGCGACGGATTTCTCAGCAAACCGGAAAGCGCAGTCCATAGCTTTTGCCATGCCTTGCCTGAACGATGGCACCTGATGTCTGTGATGCTAAGTGCGGCATCCTGTCTGGACTGGGCGGCAAAATTAACCGGGCTGGCGAGCGTTCCTGCGTTGATTGCCGCAGCGCAACAGGCGGATGAACACGCTGAGCCGGTCTGGTTTTTACCCTATCTGTCCGGCGAACGTACGCCACACAACAACCCTCAGGCGAAGGGGGTATTTTTTGGTCTGACGCATCAGCATGGTCCGGCGGAACTGGCTCAGGCGGTGCTGGAAGGCGTGGGTTTTGCGCTGGCTGACGGTATGGACGTGGTACATGCCTGCGGCGTGCAGCCTGCCAGTATTACGCTGATTGGCGGCGGGGCACGCAGTGAGTACTGGCGTCAGATGCTGTCTGACATCAGCGGATTGCAGCTGGATTACCGTACCGGCGGCGATGTCGGCCCTGCACTCGGCGCGGCGCGACTGGCGCAAATTGCCATGAATCCGCAGCGGCCTTTATCAGACCTACTGCCTCAGCTTACGCTGGAGCAGGCGCATTATCCTGATGCCGAGCGCCACGCGCTGTACCAACAGCGTCGGGAAACCTTCCGCCGAATCTATCAGCAATTACAGCCGCTGATGTCCTGACCCTAAATCCCCTTTGGTAAACAGAGGGGATTTATCAAATGTATATTTCAATCAAACAAATAACCATCACGCATGAATTTATTCTGAAAGTCCGGCGTAGTGGCATTTTTCTGTGTTGTCTGTAGCGGGTTATTCATATTGTATCTCTGATGGATAAGGAGATCCCAATGAAGACGACAAGGCTGTTGCCATGGATACTATTCCTCTCTGGCGCACTGATTTACGTTATTGGCCTATGGCGGGCGTGCCCGTTATTGAGCGGCAAAGGCTATTTTTTCGGCGTGCTGATGACGGGAATGTTTGTGACCTACGCTTATCAACGTGCTGTAAATCTCAATCAGAGCGACGAACGCTTCGCTTCCGTGTGTCAGATGGTGGTGCTAATAACCGTTGGGTTACTGCTGGTGGGGGTGTGGAATGCCCCGCTGGCGCCCATCGAAATGGGGTTGTACCCGGCGGCATTCATTGTGAGTTTACTGGGGCAAGCTTTACTCATGCGTTCAGCAGAATATTTATCTAAAGGACAGGAACTCTAAATGGAAAACAGGGCATCAACTTATTCACCCGCATTCAGCATTGTGTCATGGGTCGCGCTGCTCGGCGGTATTGTGGTTTATCTGCTGGGCTTATGGAATGCCGATATGCAGTTGAACGAAAAGGGGTATTACTTTGCTGTTTTGGTGCTTGGTTTGTTTTCTGCTGCGTCGTATCAAAAGACGGTACGGGATAAATATGAAGGGATCCCGACTACGCCGATTTACTACGTAACCTGCCTGGCTGCGTTTGTCATTGCCGTTGCATTGTTGGTTATCGGTTTGTGGAATGCCACGCTGCTGCTAAACGAGAAAGGATTTTATGGCCTGGCCTTCTTTTTGAGCCTGTTTGGTACCGTTGCGGTACAGAAAAATATTCGTGATGCTGGTTTGGATCAATCAAAAGAAACGCCAGCAGTAGCGGAAGATTTTACAGAATGATCGCTTGCCCTCGATGGTTACCGAGCGAGGGCTTTTCTTTTAGCTCACCAGCCTGCGCGTATCGATGCGCTGCAACAGTATGGACAACAGCAAACTTCCCGCCAGCGTGGCGCTGAAAATCCACAGCATATCCAGCGGTGGCCAGTTCTTGAATTCTATACCGTTGGTGCGCAGCGCATGAATGATCAGCGCATGAAAGCCATAAATACCCAAGGAATGGCGGGAAATAAGACCCAGTACCGGCAGAGTACGCGTGCTGAGCGTATTTTTGACCAGCGTCAGGAGCGAGGCGGCACAAATAAACACTGCCGGGCCGCAGTAGAGGTACCAGGTATCGGCAAAATTGCCTCGCCAGCGCAGTTCATGCAACGTGCCTCGAGAAATAACAAACACCGCGATAATGAACAATGCCGCACAGATCCAGGTGAGCCCGCGCTTTTGCGTATCCATCATGCCAATTGCCCGGCCCAGCATGCCGTACACGATGTAGTAAAACGTATCGCCACTGATGTACAGGTTGATGGGAAGCCACTCAAAACCGCCAATTTTTTGCGAAACGGTATTGGGGTTGGCAATCAGCCCAATCACCACCATGAGCGCCAGCAGCATCTTGCCACTGATATTTTTAACCTGAATCAGTGGGGAAACCAGGTAGATGACGGCGATCGCGAAGAAAAACCACAGGTGATAGAACACCGGCTTTTGCAGCAGGTTTTTTAGCGACAGTTCAGCGTTGATCGAGGTAAACAGCAGGATGTAGGCCAGCGCCACGCTGCTGTAAAACAAAATGCAGAGCGCGATGCGCGTGAAATGGCGTGGTTTGGCGCTGCGCTCGCCAAAAAAAAGATAGCCCGAAATCATAAAGAACAGCGGGACGCTGACGCGAGAGGCTGAATTGAGCACATTGGCCAGATCCCAATTCAGCGGGCTGACGCTTTGCGCATTGGTGATGTACCAGGTCGTGGTGTGGATCATCACGACCATGAGACAGGCTATCCCGCGCAGGTTATCAATCCAGAAAATTTTGGGCTGCATCAGTTCCTCTATATCCGTTAAAAAAAGTCTGACCGAAATTTTGCGCGCGTAGCTCACTGGAATAATCCGAGTTCTTACGCTAAAGCTTGAGATGGTCTGATGAGATTCTCAAAATAGGATCCGCTTTTAGACACTAATAATAAGACTGACCAGCAAACCAGGCGGTAATAAAATGATGATGAAGTATTTCTTTCCCACGGTCGCTACCCTTTTGCTGGTGGCGTGCGCAGACACTCAGCCGCCTGCACCCGCGCAGAAGGCGCAAAAGGTTAAGTTCAGTGCCACACGTTCGCTGGATATGGAGTCGTTGTGCAAAAATGAGGCTGCGCAACTCTACAACACCGGCGCACAGAAAATTGATATCTCCGGTCTGGAACAATTCCAGGGTAGTTATGAGATGCGGGGTTCTACCTTCCGTAAAGAGAGTTTTGTCTGCTCTTTTGATGCAGACGGGCAGTTTTTGCACCTTTCCATGCGCTAAGTTCCCCCTTTTTCCCGTTTCGTACTGTATATCTTGCAGCCAGCGGGTATACTGACCGCTTCCTTTAAATCCACACGTATCCAGCACGAAATAATATGCAAAAGTTTGATACCAGGACCTTCCAGGGCTTGATCCTGACCTTACAGGATTACTGGGCTCGCCAGGGCTGCACCATCGTTCAACCATTGGACATGGAAGTCGGCGCGGGGACATCTCACCCAATGACCTGCCTGCGTGCGCTGGGGCCGGAACCGATGGCGACTGCTTATGTGCAGCCTTCTCGTCGTCCGACCGACGGCCGCTATGGCGAAAACCCGAACCGCTTACAGCACTACTATCAATTCCAGGTAGTGATTAAGCCGTCACCGGACAACATTCAGGAGCTGTACCTGGGTTCTCTGAAAGAGCTGGGTATGGACCCGACCATTCACGATATCCGTTTCGTGGAAGATAACTGGGAAAACCCGACGCTGGGTGCCTGGGGTCTGGGTTGGGAAGTGTGGCTGAACGGCATGGAAGTGACGCAGTTCACCTACTTCCAGCAGGTTGGTGGTCTGGAATGTAAACCTGTGACCGGGGAAATTACCTACGGTCTGGAACGTCTGGCCATGTACATTCAGGGCGTAGACAGCGTTTACGACCTGGTCTGGAGCGACGGCCCGCTGGGTAAAACCACCTACGGCGACGTGTTCCATCAGAACGAAGTGGAGCAATCCACCTACAACTTCGAATACGCCGACGTGGACTTCCTGTTCACCTGCTTCGAGCAGTACGAGAAAGAAGCGCAGCAGCTGCTGGCGCTGGAAAATCCGCTGCCGCTGCCTGCGTATGAACGCATTCTGAAAGCCGCCCATAGCTTCAACCTGCTGGATGCGCGTAAAGCCATCTCCGTCACCGAGCGTCAGCGCTATATCCTGCGCATTCGCACCCTGACCAAAGCAGTGGCAGAAGCTTACTACGCTTCCCGTGAAGCCCTTGGCTTCCCGATGTGCAACAAAGACAAATAAGAGGCGGCCATGTCTGAGAAAACTTTTCTGGTGGAAATCGGCACTGAAGAGCTGCCACCAAAAGCACTGCGCAGCCTGGCTGAGTCCTTTGCTGCGAACTTTACCGCGGAGCTGGATAACGCCGGTATCGCGCACGGCAACGTTGAGTGGTTCGCCGCGCCGCGTCGTCTGGCGCTGAAAGTCGCGAATCTGGCGCAAGCGCAACCTGACTGTGAAGTTGAAAAACGCGGCCCGGCCATTGCCCAGGCGTTTGACGCCGAAGGCAAACCGAGCAAAGCGGCAGAAGGTTGGGCGCGTGGCTGCGGCATTACGGTTGACCAGGCTGAGCGTCTGACCACCGATAAAGGCGAGTGGCTGCTGTATCGTGCGCATGTGAAAGGCGAAAGCGCTGAAGCACTGCTGCCGAATATGATCGCCACCTCACTGGCGAAGCTGCCGATCCCGAAACTGATGCGCTGGGGCGCGTCTGACGTTCACTTCGTGCGTCCGGTTCACACCGTGACCCTGCTGCTGGGCGACAAAGTCATTCCGGCAACAATTTTAGGGATTCAGTCCGATCGCGTGATCCGTGGGCATCGCTTTATGGGCGAACCAGAATTCACCATCGATTCTGCCGATCAGTACCCAGAAATCCTGCGTGAGCGCGGCAAAGTGATTGCGGATTACGCTGAGCGTAAAGCGAAAATCAAAGCCGATGCTGAAGAAGCGGCGCGTAAGATTGGCGGTAACGCTGACCTGAGCGAAAGCCTGCTCGAAGAAGTCACCTCACTGGTGGAATGGCCGGTAGTGCTGACCGCGAAGTTCGAAGAGAAATTCCTCGCTGTTCCGTCTGAAGCGCTGGTACACACCATGAAAGGTGACCAGAAGTACTTCCCGGTATACGCGAACGACGGCAAACTGCTGCCGAACTTTATCTTCGTTGCCAACATCGAATCGAAAGATCCGAGCCAGATTATCTCCGGTAACGAGAAGGTGGTTCGTCCGCGTCTGGCGGATGCCGAGTTCTTCTTCAATACCGACCGTAAAAAACGTCTGGAAGACCATCTGCCGCGTCTGCAAACCGTGCTGTTCCAACAGCAACTGGGTACGCTGCGCGACAAGACCGATCGTATCCAGGCGCTGGCGGGCTGGATCGCGGGGCAGATTGGCGCTGACGTTAACCACGCAACGCGTGCTGGCCTGCTGTCCAAGTGTGATCTGATGACCAACATGGTCTTCGAGTTCACCGACACCCAGGGCGTGATGGGCATGCACTACGCGCGTCACGATGGCGAAGCGGAAGATGTGGCTGTGGCGCTGAACGAGCAGTATCAGCCGCGTTTTGCCGGTGATGACCTGCCGTCTAACCCGGTTGCCTGTGCCGTGGCGATTGCCGATAAGATGGATACTCTGGCGGGTATCTTCGGTATTGGTCAGCATCCGAAAGGTGACAAAGACCCGTTTGCGCTGCGTCGTGCCGCACTGGGCGTACTGCGTATCATCGTTGAGAAGAACCTGAACCTGGATCTGCAAACGTTGACCGAGGAAGCGGTTCGTCTGTATGGCGACAAGCTGACTAACGCCAACGTGGTGGATGATGTTATCGACTTTATGCTCGGTCGCTTCCGCGCCTGGTATCAGGACGAAGGTTACACCGTCGATACCATTCAGGCAGTACTGGCGCGTCGTCCGACTCGTCCGGCCGATTTTGACGCACGAATGAAGGCGGTTTCGCACTTCCGTACGCTGGAAGCCGCGTCCGCGCTGGCTGCCGCGAACAAGCGTGTATCGAACATCCTGGCTAAGTCTGAAGAGACGCTGAATGACCGCGTGAATGCGGCAACGCTGAAAGAGCCGGAAGAAATTGCGCTGGCGATGCAGGTTGTGGTGCTGCGCGATAAGCTGGAGCCCGTCTTTGCAGCCGGTCATTACCAGGAAGCGCTGGTTGAACTGTCGGCACTGCGTGAACCGGTTGATGCGTTCTTTGAGAAAGTAATGGTTAACGTGGAAGATAAAGATCTGCGTATTAACCGCTTGTCTATGCTCGAAAAACTGCGCGAGCTGTTCCTGCGCGTGGCGGATATTTCGCTGCTGCAGTAACGGCCCTGAGCTGACTGAGAAAATGCCGGATGGCGCAATGCTTATCCGGCCTACTTGTGTTTCTCTCGTAGGCCGGATAAGGCGAAGCCGCCATCCGGCATTTTTTATGTTATTAGCGCAACTGCAATTTTGTCAGACAGGTCTGGCTGTCTTCCATCGTCTTAATAGGATACTCCGCCGTTTTACCGTTGTAGCTTACTGCGATGGTGCCTGCCATATTGCGCGGTAGCCATACCCCGACGAAGCCATTTCGACCGCTCTTCATCTCTTTTTGTACCACTACATCACCCTTGTTATCCGTTACTTTGACATTAAAAGTCTTCTCCGGCATTTCGCCCTGGCAGCCAGAAAGGCTGTGGTTAAAGCAAGGATGTGTTTGCCACTCATAAGGAGCAAATGACAGATAGAATTTGTCACCGAGCGGCAGAGTATAAAGCTGATCGCCTGAAGAGAGCTTTAGTTCGGTACTGGTGATGGATGCTGAGTACGGCAGCGGACGGCTCTGCGGAGACTGGTCAATTGACTCGACGATTTGCTCAACGGATTTACCGCTGAGTCCGTGTTCCGCCAAAAATGTAGCCTGCGGGGTTGCCGCGAACGCGCTACCGGTTGTGAGCAAACCTAAAACCAGCAGCAGTGAGGATTTCGACATAGCTTCAATTCCTTGTGAATGTTGTGGAATATAGACTGGCTCACTATAAAGCTTGCCCTTAGGGAAAGGTCAAAGGGATGACGGGTAAAGTAATGCAAAGACGCATTTAGGTGGGGAGTCTTGAAGAAGTACAGATAAAAAAAATCCCCGCCGTTTGGCAGGGATTCAGAATTTTGAGCTTTTTAAGCTTACAGGCTGGTTACGTTGCCAGCTGCCGGGCCTTTAGCGCCGCTTTCGATGGTGAAGGAAACTTTCTGACCTTCGTCCAGAGATTTGTAGCCATCGTTCTGGATAGCAGAGAAGTGTACGAACACGTCTTTAGAGCCATCGTCAGGAGTGATGAAGCCGAAACCTTTATCAGCGTTGAACCATTTTACGATACCAGTCATTTTACCGGACATAGTGTATTACCTTTTAAAAAATAAGTGTGCCTTTCGGCGATATGGCGTGCTTTACAGATTTTTTAACAGTAAAGGAAATGCTCACTACGAAGGGTATCAACGATAACTCTTGAAGGGACTTGCCTTACTAACTGCTGTAATGGTCTGTACGTCAAACCGTTGAGGGCATTAACTCATTTTACGCATGTGGATGCAACTACTATTTTCTTTTTTGTGGATAACCTTCGTAAAGGAACGGTCCTTTTACCGGACCGTTCTTAACTAAAATTAAAAAATAGTTCAATCCATCAATTGCTTACTTAATCTTGGATCTGCCTGAATCAGGCGCATTAACTTCAATTCGGTAGTGGAAGGCTTTACGCGTTTAGACTCCCATTCATGAACCATCGCAACCGTCACGCCCATCACTCGGGCAAAATCGTCTGTTTTTAAACCTGTCCCTCGTCGTAGCTGTTCAAATTCGGTGAAAGGGTTGGTTTTTTGCGTCAGAGTGACCGTCTGCGATACATCTTTAAAAACAATCTGCTCCAGACTGCTCAGCAGTTCAAACATAGGATCTTTGTATTCCATTGAGAACTCCTACAAATCACACAGCGGGATCGTGAATTTCATCGAAGCTCATTAAGAGTAGTCGGAAAAAATGAAGCCGGATTTAAGCTTTGCGTGATGGATTCGTTTCAGCGGATCGCGGGAGACAATCTTTTGCAGGCTAACGAACTGATAAAGGTCGGGATCTGCGAACGATCGATTCCAATTGTAAAGATGACTAAAATATGACGCCGTGTGGCAAATGCAGCATTGTTTAGCAAAACGAAGGGGGGTGGGAGCGGTTATTTTCCCCCACAAGATTACGCGGAAAGGGTATCTTGCGGGGCTGACCTGGACTATCCTTGTCAACGTCAGGCACGCGGGTGTCGTTGTGCGCATTTTTGGGTGAAAGGAGTATTAAAATGGCGACAGGTAAGTCCTGCTCTCGCTGGTTTGCGCCTGTTTTGGCGCTCTTAATGGTAGTTGGCCTGAGTGGGTGTTTTGATAAAGAAGGCGATCAACGCAAAGCGTTTATCGATTTTCTGCAGAATACTGCAATGCGTAGCGGCGAGCGTTTACCAACGCTGACCGCCGATCAGAAAAAACAGTTTGGCCCGTTTGTGTCCGATTACGCGATTCTTTATGGCTATTCACAGCAGGTTAATCAGGCGATGGACTCCGGTCTGCGCCCGGTGGTTGATAGCGTAAACGCGATTCGTGTTCCTCAGGATTATGTGACTCAGCGTGAACCGCTGCGTCAGGCAAATGGTGCGCTGGGTGTGTTAGGGCAGCAGTTGCAGAATGCGAAATTGCAGGCGGATGCTGCGCATGGCGCGCTGAAGCAGGGCGAGGATCTGAAGCCGGTCTTTGACCAGGTCTACAACAAAGTCGTCACTGTACCTTCAGAGGCGTTACAGCCGCTGATCCCTGCCGCGCAAATCTTCACGCAGCAGTTAGTGCAGGTCGGTGATTTTGTCGCGCAGCAGGATACACAGGTGAGCTTTGTCGCCAACGGTATCCAGTTCCCAACGTCACAGCAGGCAAGTCAGTACAACACGCTGATTGGCCCGTTGGCTTCTCAGCATCAGGCATTTAATCAGGCCTGGACTGCCGCGGTGAATGCTGCTCAGTAATTAAGACGCTGTAATACATAAAAGGCCGGGTGAGCGTAAGCGTTACCCGGCCTTTTGTTTATGGCGCGACCTGCGGATTCACGCAGTTCTTCTCAAGGTGTCCTTGCAGCGCATCGATTAAATTATCCACAGCACAGGCCGCCATGTTATAGCGCGTTTCATGCGTGGCAGAACCAATGTGTGGCACGGCAACCACGTTTGGCAGCGACAGCAGCGGTGAGTCTGCCGGTAACGGCTCCTGCTCAAACACATCCAGGCCTGCGGCATGAATTTCCCCGTTTTGTAGGGCGGCAATCAGCGCTTTTTCATCAACCACTGGCCCACGTCCGGCGTTAATGAAAATGGCGGAAGACTTCATTTTGGCAAACTGTTCGGTACTAAACAGATGATGCGTTTCGTCGGTTAACGGCAGGATCAGGCAGACAAAATCGGACTCCTGCAGCAGCGTATCGAGATCGCAGTAACGTGCATTGAAGCGTTCTTCTGCTTCCTGATGATGACGGCGCGCGTTATAAAGAATTGGCATGCTAAAGCCGAAATGCGCGCGTTGCGCGAGCGCCAGCCCAATGCGGCCCATGCCAACAATCCCCAGCGTTTTGTGGTGCACATCGGTACCAAACCAGTCCGGCCCGATACTTTTGGTCCATTCGCCAACTTTAACCCGTTCAGCGACTTCTACCACGCGGCGAGCAGTGCTTAACACCAGCGCCATCACCGTATCGGCGACGGTTTCCGTCAGCACGGTTGGCGTGTGCATCAGCAGCACCTTACGCGCGTTGAGGGCGTCGACATCGAAGTTGTCATAGCCTACGGAAATCGTGGATGTCGCACGCAGCCTGGGCATTTTCTCCAGCAGAGCGGTATTGACGGCTTCACTGGAGCCCAACAGACCTTCTGCATTGGCAAAAGCGTCGGCATGCTGTGCGACCGTTTCCGGGCGCAGGTTAGGCACCTGAGTCACAGTAAAATGCTCTTCCAGGCGATGAAGTAAATCGTCAGGTAACGCTTTATAGAGAATAATGGACGGCTTCATGCGAATCTCCGTAAGTTAAAATTTAAGCGTGGCGTGCGCCAATAGGTAGCTGTTGATTATTAGCAGGCTTAACGATCAAAGTTAGCCACACTGAGACAAAAAGCGCTACCCCCATAAAAATGTACGAGGCGGACGGGCTGCCGGTTGCACCATTGAGGTAGCCGACAAACCATGAACCAAAGAATGAGCCGAGCGCGCCCATACTGTTAATCAGCGCCATGGCTCCACCGGCGACGTTGCGCGGCAGCATTTCCGGGATGATGGCGAAGAAGGGGCCATAGGGGGCGTACATTGCCGCACCCGCGATAACCAACAGCGTGTAAGAAATCCAGAAGTGGTCTGCGCCCACGGCCCAGGAGCCGATAAAAGCGAAAGCGGCTATTAATAACAGTGGCCAGACAAACAGCTTACGATTTTGCAGCTTATCGGACGCCCAGGAGACGAGGATCATCGCCGCCGTCGCCGCCAGATAAGGTACAGATGACAACCAGCCAACCTCTACCATCCCCAGATTTGCACCGCCGTTGCGGATAATTGACGGCAGCCACAGGACAAAACCATAGACGCCAATACTCCAGGTGAAATACTGCATGCACAGCAGGATGACGTTACGTGAGCGGAAGGCCTCGCTGTAGTTACGTACGGCTTTGATACCTTGCTGCTCTTTTTCCAGTTGTGCCTGAAGGGCTGCTTTTTCAGATTCTGACAGCCAGCCGACCTGAGAAGGTTTGTCTTTTACCAGTACCCACCAGCAGAACGCCCAGATGATGGCCGGGAAACCCTCGATGATAAACATTTCCCGCCAGCCCAGCGCCTGGATCAGATACCCGGAAACCACGGACATCCACAGGACGGTAACCGGATTACCGAGGATCAGGAAGGTGTTAGCGCGCGAGCGCTCGGATTTCGTAAACCAGTTGCTGATATAAATCAGCATTGCAGGCATCACGGCGGCTTCAACGACACCAAGAATAAAGCGGATGGCAGCAAGCATTGGAATATTGCTGACCATACCGGTTAGCGACGCGCATGCGCCCCAGAGGATCAGACAGACAAAAATCAGTTTTCGTACGCTGCGGCGTTCGGCGTAAATTGCGCCTGGGATCTGAAAGAAGAAATAACCGAGGAAAAACAGCGCGCCCAGCAGGGAAGAGATCCCTTTGGTAATGCCGAGGTCCTCGTTGATACCGGCGGCGGAGGCGAAGCTGAAGTTTGCACGGTCAAGGTACGCCAGGCTATACGTGATAAACACGATTGGCATGATGTACCACCAGCGTTTTGCTGCATTAGTTGAGCTATTCATAGACTGCCCTCTGGTTATGCTGTTACGCCGCCTCTGTATGTAGGGTACAGAGTTGGCCGGGAATTTATTCCCCTAATTGTTCACGTGTGGGTAATCCTTCGCTGTCGCCCTGAACCTGAATGGCCAGTGCGCCAATCTTATTGCCACGGGTCACCGCCTGATGCAGCGAGCGGCCCTCCAGCAGGGCGCTGATAACGCCCACGGCAAAGCCATCCCCTGCGCCGACCGTATCGACCACGTTGTCGACTTTTACCGGCACAACGCAGCCTTGTTCGCCGCTGGCGGTTTTGTACCAGGCGCCATCAGCCCCGGTTTTGACGATCACAGCCTTCACCCCATGGCGCAGATAAAAGTCGGCGATGGCTTCAGGCGTCTGCTGGCCGGTTAAAATCATGCCCTCTTTTAACCCGGGTAAAACCCAGTCAGCCTGAAATGCCAGCCGGTTCAGTTTTTCCACCATTTCGGTTTCGCTTTTCCACAGCACCGGGCGCAAATTTGGGTCGAACGAGATGGTCTTCCCCTGGGCTTTCAGCGTGCGGGCGGTATGCGCCAATAGTTCATAGGAGCTGGCGGAAAGCGCTGCTGCTACGCCGCTCAGGTGCAGGTGACGCGCGCTTGCAAAATAGTCCTCATGGTAATCTTCAACGCTGAGGTGGCTGGCAGCTGAACCTTTGCGGAAATATTCCACAATGGGATCGGTTCCATTTTCGACCTTAGATTTAAGCTGAAAGCCGGTAGCGTAACGCCCGTCCCGGGTGACTCCCTGCGCATCTATCCCTTCTTTTTCCAGCGACTTAACGATAAAACGGCCAAAACTGTCGTTGCCTACGCGGCTCACCCAACCGACCTTCAGGCCCAGACGGGCAAGACCGGTCGCCACGTTAAGCTCCGCGCCTGCAACGCGCTTGATAAACTGCTCTACATCCGCCAGTTCGCCAGTTTGCGTGGCGACAAACATCGCCATCGCTTCACCAATAGTGACCACATCCAGTGAATTTTTCATGCGTTACTCCTCGCGTA
This sequence comes from Citrobacter arsenatis, assembly GCF_004353845.1. Classification (GTDB taxonomy): domain Bacteria; phylum Pseudomonadota; class Gammaproteobacteria; order Enterobacterales; family Enterobacteriaceae; genus Citrobacter; species Citrobacter arsenatis. The sequence continues at coordinate 5,022,459 of NZ_CP037864.1, read as the reverse complement.
ACAGCTCGACGTAGTGGCGGGTAACCGCCGTCAAATCCTGCCCTTCCAGGGGGAACTCAATACCGCGCGGGACATCGTTGGGTAGCGTTTTGAGCAGCGCCAGCCAGCGCGAGTCTGCTGCATCTGGTGGTACGGCGCGGTAGCTGTCGCGATGGGCAACGGCGGCTTTAACATGGATATACCCAACGCTTGACGCCAGGTTCTGCGCCGCGTCTTCCGGGGAGTCGCCTACCCACAGCCAGTTGCCCATATCGAAGGTTAAAGATATCGGCAGGTTTTGCATCTGACAGGCTTCGTTAAAGCGCTGCATCGGCTGCAGGCGTCCGCAGGCGGTCTGATCGTTTTCAACAACCAACTCCATTCCGCTGTTGTCCAGCCATTCGCGTAAAACGTCGAACTGTTCGGTATGGGAAAAATGGCCGAGGGAGACTTTTAACCACAGCGCCTGCAGGGCCTGCGCTTCTTCAAGTCGCGCGGGAAGTTGGGGATTGAGGTTACCGTCCGCAAGGAACAATGGCTCAGGCGCTGAGTAACAGGCCAGCAGGCCGAAGATTTCGATCGCCGAGGCCATCGTAGAGAGCGTTTTCAGCTCGGCGTCGGTTAATAACTCGCGGCGGATTTCGACGCCGTCAGCACCGGCTTCGGCAATGATGGGCAATATTGCCGTTTGCCCGCCTGCGGCCCGCACCTGGTCGTGGCCGTAAGCGGCGGTGACCACCATAATTTTTCTTTTCATGGAAACTCCAGACTAGCGTTCTTGTTATAACGCTAGATGGAACCGGTTCCAAAGAAAAGCCTATGATGTCGAATTTATGATCACCATCACGAAGGTAATTTAACGGGCGGTAGAGCCGCGCACGATCAGCTCGCCGGAGAAGACCTGCTCCTGAATGGCAGCAGAGCCGCCATCAATTCGGCTTACAACCTGCTCAACGGCAGTGTAGCCAATTTGCCAGGTGGGTTGTTTCAATGTGGTAATACCTACGCCCGCCAGCTCTGCCCATTCCAGTTCGTCAAAACCGAGCAGGCCGATATCGCTGCCCCAGTTAAGGCCAATGCGCTTCAGGGCGCGGGCAACTTGCAGCGTGAGGGCACCGTTGGCAGAGATAACGGCTTTGCGCATTCCCCGATGCTGCTGGTGAAACTGGCGCAGCGTGTCATCCAGTTGCGTGTTGTCGGTTAGCGGGACTTCGGCATTTTGCGCGATAACGCCGGGGGACTGTGCGAGCGTAGCGCGAAAAGCGCTCAGGCGTTCGCGGCGGGTATTCACCATGCCGATTGGTTCGCTGAGGAACAGGATGGCTTCAAAACCTTGCTCGACCAGATGCTCAGTGGCAACCGTTGCCGCCTGGGTGTTATCCAGCCCGACCATATCACAGGCGAAATCGGGGATTTTACGGTCAATCAACACCATCGGCAGCGCAGACTGCTGCAAGCGGTTCAACCCCTCTTCGCGCATCCCAACGGCGTTGACCACAATCCCTTCAACCTGGTAACTGCGCAGCAGGTCAAGATAGTGCAACTCCTGATCCACTTCGTTGTTGGTGTTACAAACAAGCGGGGTAAAGCCCTTATCACGACAGGCGGCTTCAATTCCGCTGAGCACGTTGACGGAGTAGGGGTTGGTAATATCGGCGATGATCAGGCCAATCAGGCGGGTGCGACCGTGTTTCAGGCCACGGGCCATCAGGCTGGGTCGGTAGTCGAGATCGGCAATGGCTTGTTCAATGCGGGCCAGCAGCGCGTCGGAAAGCAGGTGCTTTTCACCGTTGAGGTAGCGTGAAATGCTGGTCTTGCCGGTTTTTGCGGCCTTTGCCACATCGCTGATGGTTGCCCGTGTTGATTTGCTCATCGCTGATTTCCCTGAATTTGGTGAGAATACCTTAGCGGGAAAATCTGACGAAGCAAGTAATTTGCCCGGTGGCGCAGCGCTTACCGGGCCTACATGTCGAACGTAGGCCCGGTAAGGCGAAGCCGCCACCGGGCTCAACGATTACTGCACAGGACTCAACGTAATCTCTACGCGACGGTTCTGCGCTTTACCTTCTGCCGTGCTGTTGCTGGCGATTGGATTCGCCGGGCCCATACCCTGAGTACGGATACGGTTAGCGGCGACCCCTTGAGTGATCAAGGCGCTGGCGACGGAGTCCGCGCGCTGCTGCGACAGACGCATATTCAGATCCTGGCTGCCGGTGCTGTCGGTGAAGCCCAGCACGTTAACCGCGGTTTTATTGTACTCTTTCAGGACCATGGCCACGCCGGTCAGGGTGTTAGCCCCGGCAGGTTTCAGGTTAGCGCTACTGCTGTCAAAGGTGACGTTGTTTGGCATGTTCAGAATGATGTTATCGCCACTACGCGTCACGCTGACGCCGGTTCCCTGCATTTTTTCGCGCAGTTTCGCTTCCTGGACGTCCATGTAATAGCCGATACCGCCGCCAACGGCCGCGCCAGCCGCTGCGCCAATCAGTGCGCCCTTGCCGCGATCTTTCTTCGAAGAAGAGAGTGCGCCAATGCCCGCACCGACCAGAGAGCCAATACCCGCGCCAATGCCGGATTTACCCGCTTCGCGTTCGCCGGTATAAGGGTTTGTTGTGCAGCCAGAAACCGCCAGGGCGCCGCTCACGATGGCAGCAATAACAAAAACACGTTTCTTCATCTCAATTCCTTAATGACTTATTCTTCTTTGCCACAGCGACGGTGGCGGTTGATTATGACGTGTGAACATGAAGAAAATTCCAGGGAAGACTCTGAAATTTGTAAGTAACATTGAACGGCAGAATAAATAAGCCGCCACATCGCATTCAGGAGCGCCATCTTGGCTAATTCACCCGCACATTACTCGGTGTTAACCGCTGCCCACTGGGGACCTATTCTCGTCGAAACCGATGGCGAGACCGTTTTCTCCTCCCGCGGCGCGTTGCCCACCGCTCATCCCAACTCTTTGCAAACCGTGGTGCGTGACCAGGTACACAGTAAAACGCGGGTACGTTTTCCGATGGTTCGTAGAGGTTTCCTCGCTTCGCCGGAAAGCCCACAGGGCGTGCGCGGGCAGGATGAGTTTGTTCGCGTCAGTTGGGATGACGCGCTGACGCTTATCCATACGCAGCATAAACGCATCCGCGACAGCTTCGGCCCGGCCTCGATTTTTGCTGGTTCCTACGGCTGGCGCTCCAACGGCGTGTTACACAAAGCCTCGACCCTGTTACAGCGTTATATGGCGCTGGCGGGTGGTTATACCGGGCATCTGGGGGATTACTCGACGGGGGCTGCACAGGCCATCATGCCTTACGTGGTGGGCGGTAACGAAGTTTACCAGCAACAGACCAGCTGGCCTGTCGTGCTGGAGCACAGCGATGTGGTGGTGTTATGGAGCGCCAATCCGCTGAATACCCTGAAGATTGCCTGGAACGCTTCCGACGAGCAGGGCCTTGCTTACTTTGAGGCATTGCGTGACAGCGGGAAACGGTTGATCTGTATCGATCCGATGCGATCGGAAAGCGTCGATTTCTTTGGCGATAAGATGGAATGGATCGCCCCGCATATGGGGACCGACGTAGCGCTGATGCTGGGTATCGCGTATACGCTGGTGGAAAACGGCTGGCATGACGAGGAATTTCTCGCCCGGTGCACGACCGGCTATGACCGTTTTGCCGACTATCTGCTGGGTAAATCTGACGATGTTGCAAAAACGGCAGAATGGGCATCCGACATTTGTGGGATTCCGGCGGCGAAAATACGTGAACTGGCGGCGATATTTCACCAAAATACCACCATGCTGATGGCGGGATGGGGGATGCAGCGCCAGCAGTATGGCGAGCAGAAGCACTGGATGATCGTCATCCTGGCCGCCATGCTCGGGCAAATCGGCACGCCTGGCGGTGGCTTTGGGCTGTCGTACCATTTTGCCAACGGTGGTAATCCAACGCGCCGGGCTGCGGTGCTGGCTTCAATGCAGGGCAGCGTTAAAGGTGGTACCGACGCGGTGGATAAAATCCCGGTGGCGCGGATTGTCGAAGCGCTGGAGAACCCCGGGGGCTTTTACCAGCACAACGGAATGGACCGCCATTTCCCTGACATCCGCATGTTGTGGTGGGCGGGCGGCGCTAACTTCACCCATCACCAGGACACCAACCGTTTAATTCGCGCCTGGCAGAAACCGGAGCTGGTGGTTATCTCAGAATGTTACTGGACCGCCGCAGCGAAGCATGCCGATATCGTGCTGCCGGCGACGACGTCGTTTGAGCGTAATGATTTGACCATGACCGGCGACTACAGCAACCAGCATCTGGTGCCGATGAAGCAGGTTGTGCCGCCGCAGGACGAAGCGCGAAATGATTTTGATGTCTTTGCTGAGCTGAGTGAACGCTGGGAAAAGGGCGGATATGAACGGTTCACCGAAGGCAAAAGTGAACTGGGGTGGCTGGAGACTTTTTACAAAATTGCCGGGCAACGTGGGGCCAGTCAACAGGTGACGTTGCCGCCTTTCGCCGAGTTTTGGCAGCGCAACGCCCTGATCGAAATGCCGGAAAACGCCGCAAGCGCGCAGTTTATCCGCTTCGCGGATTTTCGCCGTGATCCGCAGGCGCATCCGCTGAAAACGGACAGCGGTAAAATTGAAATCTACTGTGCGAGGATTGCCGGTTACGGCTACGCGGATTGTGCGGGACACCCGATGTGGCTGGAGCCAGATGAGTGGTTCGGTAACGCCGAGCCGGAACAGTTACAACTGCTGTCTGCTCATCCGGCGCACCGTTTGCACAGCCAGCTTAACTACAGCGCGTTGCGCGAGCAGTATGCGGTAGCGGACCGCGAGCCGGTCACGATTCATCCGCAAGACGCCCATGCGCGCGGCATTGTGGATGGCGACACGGTCAGGGTGTGGAATCAGCGAGGACAAGTTCTGGCGGGCGCAGTCGTGACGACAGGAATCAAACCTGGCGTCATTTGTATTCATGAAGGTGCCTGGCCTGATTTGGATCTCGCTGCTAACGGTATTTGTAAAAACGGTGCCGTCAACGTGCTGACCAAAGATCTCCCCAGCTCGAAGCTGGGGAATGGTTGCGCGGGCAATACTGCGCTGGCGTGGCTCGAAAAATACAGCGGACCGAAGTTGACGCTTACGGCGTTTGATCCGCCTGCCAGCCCATAATCCACGTGGGATGGTGAGTCTCTTCTTGCCATGCGCCGTCTTCAATGCGAAAACCCAGCGCATGGTAGAAGTTCACCGCCGATTGATTCTTCTGGTAGACCTCCAGGCTGAGTAGCGAAAAGCGCTGCTGCACATGCTGCACCAGCGCTTTGCCGATCCCGCTTCTGATGGCAGCAGGCGCGACAAACAGCGCGCCGAGAAAGCGGTCGTCAATAACGCTGGCAAAGCCTTTGAGCTTGCCTTCTTCTTCCCACACCCAGGTTTGCGCGGCTGGCAGGTAAACATCACGCACGATAGATTCACTTTCGCGCCAGTAGCGCTCTTCGATAAACGGATGGGCATGGATTGTGCTTTCCATCCACAGCGCCAGAATCGCCGGTAGATCGTCAGCCTTTGATTCACGAATCATGTTGCTCTCCTGGGTAACAGATGCAGCTGGTGACATGATCGTTGACCAGGCCGCACGCCTGCATAAAGGAGTAACAAATGGTGGTGCCGACAAACTTAAATCCGCGTTTTTTTAACGCCTTAGACAGCGCGTCTGATGCAGGCGTTGAGGTGGGGATATCGCTCAGGTTGGCGGCGCGGGTTACTTGCGGTTGGTTATCAACAAATGACCAGACGAACTCGCTAAACGATTCTCCGTTTTGTGCCATGGTCAAAAAGGCGCGAGCATTGCCGATAATGGCCTGAATTTTTCCGCGATGGCGAATAATGCCTGCATCCAGTACCAACCTTTCAACATCCTCTTCAGTCATAGCCGCCACTTTTTCCGGGTCAAAATGGTGGAAGGCGTGGCGATAATTTTCCCGTTTCTTCAGCACGGTAATCCACGATAATCCGGCCTGCTGGCCTTCCAGGCAGATCATTTCGAACAGCTTATTGCCATCGGTTTCGGGGACGCCCCATTCCTTGTCGTGGTAGGCAATGTAAAGTGGGTCTTGGCTGACCCATCCGCAACGCTGCATATTCTTCCTCGCTGTTTTTACTGGCGTAAAAATTTCATTCGGCCCGCCTTGACGCGCCAGCTAAAAAGACAATATTTAATACAGGGCCTGATGGGCCCGATATCCTTCACACAATGACAATAATATCGCCGAATTCGGCTCTTTTCTGGAGTCGCGTTGATGATTATAAGAAACAGTAGTGGTCGCCAAAGGTTAACTCTGGCGAGCGTCATAGTTTGTGCGCTGTCCATCAATACAGCATATGGCTGGCAACAAGAATATATCGTTGATGCGATGTCAGGGCATACGGCTGAACGCTATACATGGGACAGCGATCACCAACCACGTTATAACGACATTCTGGAAGAACGCATTCGCTCCACTCAAAATGTGGCGGGGCCCGTGGTGAATCTGGAGGATCAGACGCCTATGGATGCGACCAGCGGCATGAGTCTGGGCTGGAACTTCCCGCTTTCAAGGCAGGTGACAACCGGTCCGGTTGCCGCGCTGCATTATGACGGTTCAACCACGTCTACTTATAACGAATTTGGCGATAGCGCGACGTCGGTAGCGCAGAACGATCCGCTGTGGCATGCCAGCGTTAGCACGCTGGGCTGGCGAGTCAATTCGCAGTTCGGTGATGTGCGACCGTGGGCGCAAATCAGCTATAACCAGCAGTTTGGCGAGAATATCTGGAAAGCGCAGTCGGGCCTCAGCCGCATGACGGCGGTGGGGCAGGACGGTAACTGGCTGGATGTTACCGTCGGCGCGGATATGCTGTTGAACCCGCATATGGCGGCTTATGCGGCGCTCTCGCAGGCGGAAAATAGCACCAACAACAGCGACTATATGTACACCATGGGTGTGAGCGCCAAATTTTAACGAAAAAAAGCATCAGTAAAACATCTCTTTTACATATTGAGATCAACAATCACACGCGCCTCAGTGATAGCGTGTACTAACTCATGCGATAAAATTCAGTAACCCGACTTTTTGTCTCGTCATTCATTCCGCAATCCAGGCATTTCATTCCGTCCTGGCGGCATTTCATGCCGTTTTCTCCTGGTCATAAAAGCGCTTCGGTATGGTTGTTGGCAGAGAATTTCCCATTTTGTTTATGCAGGAAGACTGCCATGAAAACTTCTGATTATCAGCGTACCCGCTGGCTAACACTGATCGGCACCATTATTACCCAATTTGCTTTAGGTTCTGTTTATACCTGGAGTCTGTTTAACGGTGCGCTCTCTTCTAAACTTGATGCGCCGGTGAGTCAGGTTGCATTTTCATTTGGTTTGCTGAGCCTCGGGCTGGCGATTTCTTCTTCCATTGCCGGGAAGCTGCAGGAACGTTTTGGCGTGAAACGCGTCACCATGGCCTCCGGTATTTTACTGGGTGTCGGCTTCTTCTTAACCGCTCACTCCGACAGCTTGATCATGCTGTGGCTAAGCGCCGGTGTGCTGGTGGGTCTGGCGGATGGCGCAGGCTACCTGTTAACGCTTTCCAACTGCGTAAAATGGTTCCCTGAGCGTAAAGGGCTGATCTCCGCCTTTGCCATCGGTTCTTATGGCCTTGGCAGCCTCGGTTTTAAATTTATCGACAGCCAACTGCTGAGCACCGTGGGTCTGGAAAAAACCTTCATGATCTGGGGCGCGATTGTGCTGGTGATGATCGTCTTTGGTTCCACGCTGATGAAAGATGCGCCGAATCAGGAAGTGAAGGCGAAAAATGGCGTGGTCGAGAACGACTACACCCTGGCGCAGTCCATGCGTAAACCGCAGTACTGGATGCTGGCAGTCATGTTCCTGACGGCGTGTATGAGCGGCCTGTATGTGATTGGCGTAGCGAAAGATATCGCACAAAGTCTGGCACATATGGATGTGGCAACGGCGGCGAATGCGGTTACCGTTATTTCTATCGCGAACCTGTCTGGCCGTCTGGTGCTGGGGATTCTATCCGATAAAATCTCCCGTATTCGCGTTATCACTATTGGCCAGGTCGTTTCGCTGGTGGGTATGGCTGCACTGCTGTTCGCGCCGCTAAATGACGTCACCTTCTTTATGGCAATTGCCTGTGTCGCATTTAACTTTGGCGGCACCATTACCGTGTTCCCGTCCCTGGTCAGTGAATTCTTTGGTCTGAATAACCTGGCTAAAAACTACGGCGTTATCTACCTGGGCTTCGGTATCGGCAGTATCTGCGGCTCCATTATCGCTTCGTTGTTTGGCGGGTTCTATGTGACCTTCTGCGTTATCTTTGCGCTGTTAATCATTTCGCTGGCGCTTTCTACCACTATTCGCCAGCCACAACGTAGCGTCTACACCGAGGCGCACGCCTGAATCTATTAGTAGTATGATTAATACCTGGCGCATATATTTACAAAAATATATGCGCCATTTGCATTCTCTATAAGCACTTTTGCCCCCTCCTGTGGTCTACTTACCCGCGCCCGTAGACATTTCACCTCTGCTGTTGTCGCATTTTTCCCCTGTTAGGCCTGATTGGCCTCTTCACAGGGTGTTTTTATCCCGATCCCCAGGGTTTGTTTGCATGAGATACATTAAGTCGATGACGCAGCAGAAACTCAGTTTCTTGCTGGCAATCTATATCGGTTTGTTTATGAACTGTGCTGTATTTTTCCGTCGGTTTAGCGGATATGCACACGAGTTTACCGTCTGGAAAGGACTCTCTGCGGTTGTTGAATTAGCTGGCACTGTGCTGGTGACCTTCTTTTTATTACGGCTTCTCTCTTTATTTGGTCGGCGCGCCTGGCGTGTCCTGGCAACCTTTGTCGTGCTGTGTTCTGCGGGTGCCAGTTATTACATGACCTTCCTGAATGTGGTAATTGGCTACGGTATTATCGCGTCCGTAATGACCACCGATATTGATTTATCGAAAGAAGTTGTCGGCTGGCATTTCATCGTGTGGCTGGTTTCGGTCAGTATTATTCCGTTGGTGCTGATTTGGAGTAACCGCTGCCGCTATACCCTGATGAGACAGATTCGTACGCCGGGTATGAGATGGCGTAGCGTGTCGGTCGTATTGTTAGCTGGCCTGCTGGTATGGGCGCCGATTCGCCTGCTAAGCATGCAACAGAGAAGCGTTGAACGTGAAACCGGCATCGATTTACCCAGCTATGGCGGGGTCGTGGCGAACTCCTATTTGCCGTCAAACTGGCTCTCCGCGCTGGGGTTGTACGCCTGGGCACAGGTGGATGAATCTTCAGACAACAAATCGCTGATGAACCCGGCGAAAAAGTTTACCTATGTTGCGCCTAAAAATCTCGACGACACCTATGTGGTCTTTATTATCGGGGAAACGACCCGCTGGGATCATATGGGGATTTTTGGCTATGAGCGAAATACTACGCCAAGGCTCGCCCAGGAGAAAAACCTGGCTGCATTCCGTGGCTATTCCTGCGATACGGCAACCAAACTTTCGCTGCGCTGTATGTTTGTGCGTGAAGGTGGGGCGGAAGAAAACCCGCAGCGTACGCTGAAAGAACAAAACGTCTTTTCCGTGCTCGGTCAGTTAGGATTCAAAACAGACCTCTACGCGATGCAAAGCGAGATGTGGTTCTACAGTAATACCATGGCGGAGAACATCGCCTACCGTGAGCAGATTGGCGCGGAGCCGCGTAACCGTGGCAAAAACGTTGACGATATGCTGCTGATTACCGAGATGCAGCAGTCTTTGCAGAATAATGAAGATGGTGACAAGCATCTGATTATTCTTCACACCAAAGGCTCGCATTTTAACTACACTCAGCGCTACACCCGCGAATATGCGCAGTGGAAGCCGGAGTGTGTCAATGTTGATAGCGGCTGTTCGAAGGCCGAGATGATCAACTCGTTTGATAACTCGGTAACCTATGTTGATCACTTTATTACCAAAGTTTTCGATCAACTGCGCGATAAGAAAGCGATAGTCTTCTACGCCGCCGATCACGGTGAGTCGATTAACGAGCGCGAGCACCTGCACGGTACGCCGCGTAAAATGGCCCCGCCTGAGCAGTTCCGCGTTCCTATGATGGTATGGATGTCAGACAAATATCTGGAAGACCCAGACCATGCGAAGGCGTTTGCACATCTGAAGCAAGAAGCTGATATGAAGGTGCCGCGTCGTCATGTTGAACTGTACGACACCATTTTGGGTTGCCTCGGTTATACCTCGCCAAATGGCGGTATTAACGAGAATAACAACTGGTGCCGTATCCCGGATGCGAAGACGGTTACGGCTCAGTAATTGGGCTGCTGACTTTCTCAGCGATCAAATGGCATTTTGGTACTAAGGGATTGACGGGGGCGCGGCTGAGCAGTAAGATGCGCCCCGCATTCGGTGATTGGCGCAGCCTGGTAGCGCACTTCGTTCGGGACGAAGGGGTCGGAGGTTCGAATCCTCTATCACCGACCAATTTAGAAAAGCCCGCTCTCTGAGCGGGCTTTTTGCTTTCCGGAATCCACGAGGATGAGAACCTCCGGGGGCAAGAGGTTCGACTCGAGCGTAGCGAGAGAACGTTGCGTCAGCAACGGCCCGTAGGGCGAGCCACGCAGTGGCGAGTAATCCTCTATCACCGACCAATTTAGAAAAGCCCGCTCTCTGAGCGGGCTTTTTGCTTTGTAGGCCTGATAAGCGAAGCGCCATCAGGCAAAACATTGCACGGTTTTGGCATTGCCGGATGGCGGCGCAAGCGCCTTATCCGGCCTACAGACTCAGTTTCATCTCGGCGTGTATGGCGTTATTCCAACCCCACCTTTGACCATCCTTTTATCTGCAAAAATTGTGCACCACTTCCCACTGACTGTTAACGATTCTGTGACATATTCCATTGCCTTTTTTTATATTTGCTTGAAACTTTTTTTGCGCTACTTATGGCTGAACCTGGCATTTTCCGCTGTGCGTTTTAACGTTCATGGTATTAATCGCTCAGATATGCAGCATTAATTTAGAAAGTTTTAAGAAATTGCATAATTGTTAATCACCAAATGTTGCGAAATATGAAGATGTTTATTCTGGCATAGTGCGCGTAGCACAAATTTCCCTGCTGAAAATGTCCTTCTGCACTTTTTTTAATCTTTGTTTGCGAATTCTCACCGTTGGTGTAAATCACGGTTACCTGTATTGACGTTTTCACATTCTGTTGACAGATTGTAGGGCATGAGGGGCATTTCATGGAGAATCCGCACTGCAACTCAGTCGCTTATGTGAACGGAATCCCCATCCTCTTAACGCCGACCCGGCCGGGTAAAAAACAAAAAAGGCCAGGCGGTGCAAACCCACTGCAAAGGGTAAAACAACAAACATCACATTTGGAGCAGAAGAATGAGTATTTCCTTGAAGAAGTCAGGGATGCTGAAGCTTGGTCTGAGCCTGGTGGCTATGACCGTCGCAGCAAGCGTACAGGCTAAAACTCTGGTTTATTGTTCAGAAGGATCTCCTGAAGGCTTTAACCCGCAGCTTTTCACCTCTGGCACTACCTATGATGCCAGCTCCGTACCGATCTATAACCGCCTGGTTGAGTTCAAAACGGGTACAACTGAAGTCATCCCGGGCCTTGCTGAGAAGTGGGAAATCAGCGAAGACGGTAAAACCTATACCTTCCACCTGCGCCAGGGCGTGAAGTGGCAGGACAGCAAAGATTTCAAACCGACGCGCGATTTAAACGCCGATGACGTGGTGTTCTCTTTCGATCGTCAGAAAAATGCCCAGAACCCGTACCACAAAGTGTCTGGCGGCAGCTATGAATACTTCGAAGGGATGGGTCTGCCAGATCTGATCTCTGAAGTGAAAAAAGTGGACGATAAAACCGTTCAATTCGTGCTGACTCGCCCGGAAGCACCTTTCCTGGCTGACCTGGCGATGGACTTCGCGTCTATTCTTTCCAAAGAATATGCGGACAACATGCTGAAAGCCGGTTCCCCGGAGAAAGTGGATCTGAACCCAATCGGAACCGGTCCGTTCCAGCTGCAGCAGTACCAGAAAGACTCCCGTATTCTGTATAAAGCCTTCGAAGGTTACTGGGGCACCAAGCCGCAGATCGACCGTCTGGTCTTCTCCATTACGCCTGACGCTTCCGTGCGTTACGCCAAACTGCAGAAGAACGAGTGCCAGGTGATGCCGTACCCGAACCCGGCAGACATCGCGCGCATGAAGCAAGATAAAAACATCAACCTGATGGAACAGGCCGGTCTGAACGTGGGCTACCTCTCTTTCAACACCGAGAAGAAACCGTTTGATGACGTGAAAGTCCGTCAGGCGCTGACCTACGCGGTGAACAAAGAAGCCATCATTAAAGCGGTTTATCAGGGCGCTGGCGTGGCCGCGAAGAACCTGATCCCGCCGACTATGTGGGGCTATAACGACGACATTAAAGACTACACCTACGATCCTGAGAAAGCCAAAGCGCTGCTGAAGGAAGCCGGTCAGGATAAAGGCTTTACCGTTGAGCTGTGGGCGATGCCGGTACAGCGTCCGTACAACCCGAACGCACGCCGTATGGCGGAGATGGTTCAGGCCGACTGGGCGAAAATTGGCGTTCAGGCCAAGATTGTGACCTACGAGTGGGGCGAGTATCTGAAACGCGCCAAAGCGGGTGAGCATCAGGCGGTGATGATGGGCTGGACCGGCGACAATGGGGATCCGGACAACTTCTTCGCTACCCTGTTCAGCTGTGCGGCAGCGAAAGACGGTTCCAACTACTCTCGCTGGTGCTACAAACCGTTTGAAGACCTGATCCAGCCGGCGCGTGCGACCGACGATCACAACAAACGTATTGAACTGTACAAGCAAGCGCAGGTTGTTATGCACGATCAGGCTCCGGCTCTGATTGTTGCTCACTCCACCGTGTACGAACCAGTGCGTAAAGAAGTGAAAGGCTATGTGGTTGATCCATTAGGCAAACACCACTTCGAAAACGTCTCTGTCGAATAATTAAAAGCAATTAAGGAAGCGCTGCGCCCCGGTATTGTTAGGCCGGATAAGCGCAGCGCCATCCGGCGTAATGCTTTACCCGCGATGCAGTTTGCGTGGGATAAGATTTGTGAGCAATACAGACTCACGGTTCCAGGCCGTGCGTCATTAGAGAGAATCCGGGTTATGTTGCAGTTCATTCTCCGACGTTTGGGACTCGTCATCCCCACGTTTATCGGTATCACTCTTCTCACCTTTGCCTTCGTCCATATGATCCCCGGCGATCCGGTAATGATCATGGCGGGTGAACGTGGAATTTCCCCTGAGCGCCATGCTCAACTGTTGGCTGAACTCGGTCTGGATAAACCGATGTGGCAGCAGTACCTCCATTATATCTGGGGGGTTATGCATGGTGATTTAGGTATCTCACTGAAAAGCCGCTTACCGGTGTGGGACGAGTTCGTACCTCGCTTTAAAGCAACGCTGGAACTCGGCGTTTGCGCGATGATTTTCGCCGTCGCGGTGGGTATTCCGGTGGGCGTACTTGCTGCCGTGAAGCGCGGCTCCATTTTCGATCACACCGCGGTTGGCCTGGCGCTGACCGGTTACTCCATGCCGATCTTCTGGTGGGGCATGATGCTGATCATGTTGGTTTCCGTGCAGTGGAACCTGACGCCGGTTTCTGGTCGGGTGAGCGACATGGTGTTCCTTGATGACTCCAATCCCCTGACCGGTTTTATGCTGATAGACACCGCCATCTGGGGTGAAGAGGGCAACTTTATTGATGCGCTGGCGCATATGGTCCTGCCGGCGATGGTGCTGGGTACCATTCCTCTGGCGGTCATTGTACGTATGACCCGTTCATCGATGCTGGAAGTGCTGGGCGAGGATTACATCCGCACCGCGCGCGCCAAAGGCCTGACCCGTATGCGCGTCATCATCATTCACGCTCTGCGTAACGCGATGCTGCCCGTTGTGACCGTTATCGGTCTTCAGGTCGGTACGCTGCTGGCCGGGGCGATCCTGACCGAAACCATCTTCTCGTGGCCGGGTCTGGGGCGCTGGCTGATTGATGCGCTGCAACGCCGTGATTATCCGGTGGTGCAGGGCGGGGTGCTGCTGGTCGCGACGATGATTATCCTCGTCAACCTGCTGGTAGACCTGCTGTACGGCGTGGTGAACCCGCGTATTCGGCATAAGAAGTAAGGGGCCATCATGTCACAGGTTACTGAAAATAAAGTTATTGCTGCACCGGTGCCGATGACTCCGCTGCAGGAGTTCTGGCACTATTTTAAACGCAACAAAGGTGCGGTTGTTGGGCTGGTGTACGTTGTGGTGATGATCCTGATTGCGGTCTTTGCCAACGTCCTCGCGCCGTACAACCCGGCAGAGCAGTTCCGCGATACGCTGCTGGCTCCTCCTGCGTGGCAGGAAGGCGGTACCATGGCGCATCTGTTTGGTACAGATGATGTGGGCCGCGATGTGCTGTCCCGCCTGATGTACGGTGCGCGTCTGTCGCTGCTGGTTGGTTGTCTGGTGGTCGTACTCTCCCTGCTGATGGGGGTGATTCTCGGGCTGATCGCCGGTTACTTTGGCGGGATTGTCGATAACATCATCATGCGTGTGGTCGATATCATGCTGGCATTGCCGAGTCTGTTACTGGCGCTGGTGCTAGTGGCGGTATTTGGCCCTTCGATTGGCAACGCCGCGCTGGCGCTGACGTTCGTGGCATTGCCGCACTATGTCCGTTTAACGCGCGCCGCCGTACTGGTGGAGGTTAACCGCGACTACGTCACCGCATCCCGCGTGGCGGGAGCCGGTGCGATGCGCCAGATGTTCGTCAACATTCTTCCTAACTGTCTTGCGCCGCTGATTGTTCAGGCGTCGCTGGGCTTCTCTAACGCCATTCTCGATATGGCTGCCCTCGGCTTCCTGGGGATGGGTGCACAGCCGCCTACGCCGGAATGGGGCACCATGCTCTCTGACGTGTTGCAGTTCGCGCAAAGCGCCTGGTGGGTCGTGACCTTCCCGGGGCTGGCAATCCTGCTGACGGTGCTGGCATTTAACCTGATGGGTGACGGTCTGCGTGACGCGCTCGATCCCAAACTGAAGCAGTAAGAGGTTCGAGATGGCGTTATTAAATGTAGATAAATTATCGGTGCACTTCGGCGACGTAGGTTCCGAATTCCGCGCTGTAGACCGCATTAGTTACAGTGTGAACCAGGGTGAAGTGGTTGGCATTGTAGGGGAGTCCGGCTCTGGTAAGTCCGTCAGCTCGCTGGCGATTATGGGACTGATTGACTACCCAGGCCGGGTTATGGCCGAAAATCTGGAATTTAATGGTCGTGACCTGAAGCGTATCTCTGAGAAAGAGCGTCGCCAGTTAGTGGGCGCGGAAGTTGCGATGATCTTCCAGGACCCAATGACCAGCCTTAACCCGTGCTATACCGTTGGTTACCAGATTATGGAAGCCATCAAGGTGCACCAGGGCGGCAACAAAAAAACGCGTATTCAGCGGGCGATTGACCTGCTGACGCTGGTGGGGATCCCTGACCCGGCCTCACGTCTGGATGTTTATCCGCACCAGTTGTCCGGTGGGATGAGCCAGCGTGTGATGATCGCGATGGCGATTGCCTGTCGTCCGAAGCTGCTGATTGCCGACGAACCGACCACGGCGCTGGATGTGACTATTCAGGCGCAGATCATTGAGCTGCTGCTGGAATTGCAGCAAAAAGAGAACATGGCGCTGGTTTTAATCACGCACGATCTGGCGCTGGTGGCAGAAGCGGCGCACAAAATCATCGTGATGTACGCAGGCCAGGTCGTGGAAACCGGATCCGCGCAGGATATTTTCCGCGCGCCGCGTCACCCATATACCCAGGCGTTGCTGCGCGCGTTGCCGGAGTTCGCTCAGGATAAAGCGCGGCTGGCTTCGCTGCCGGGCGTGGTACCGGGGAAATACGACCGCCCGAGCGGCTGTCTGCTTAACCCACGCTGTCCCTATGCAACAGACAAATGCCGCACTGAAGAACCTGAACTGAACCTGCTGGAAGGCGGTCGTCAGTCGAAATGCCACTATCCACTTGATGATGCCGGGAGGCCTGGGCTATGAGTACGCAAAAGGCCGCTTTGCCACAGCCGCTGTTGCAGGCAATTGACCTGAAAAAACACTACCCGGTGAAAAAGGGCCTGTTCGCCCCGGAACGCCTGGTAAAAGCGCTGGATGGTGTCTCCTTTACTCTGGAACGCGGTAAAACGCTGGCGGTAGTAGGCGAGTCGGGCTGTGGGAAATCCACCCTTGGCCGCCTGCTGACGATGATTGAAGTCCCGACCGGTGGTGAGCTGTATTACCAGGGACAGGATCTGCTTAAGCACGACCCGCAGGCGCAGAAGCTGCGTCGACAGAAAATCCAGATTGTGTTCCAGAACCCGTATGGTTCGTTGAACCCGCGTAAGAAAGTCGGGCAGATTCTGGAAGAGCCGCTGTTGATCAACTCCACGTTGAGCAAAGAGGAGCGTCGTGAAAAAGCGCTGGCGATGATGGCGAAAGTGGGGCTTAAAACAGAGCACTACGACCGCTATCCGCATATGTTCTCCGGTGGCCAGCGTCAGCGTATTGCCATCGCTCGCGGGCTGATGCTTGACCCGGACGTGGTGATTGCCGATGAGCCGGTTTCCGCGCTCGATGTTTCCGTTCGTGCGCAGGTGCTGAACCTGATGATGGACTTGCAGCAGGACCTGGGGTTGTCATACGTCTTTATCTCCCACGACCTGTCGGTGGTTGAGCACATTGCGGATGAAGTGATGGTGATGTACTTAGGCCGCTGCGTGGAAAAAGGAACGAAGGATCAGATCTTTAACAATCCGCGTCATCCGTACACGCAGGCGCTGCTTTCCGCAACGCCGCGCCTGAATCCTGACGATCGTCGTGAACGTATCAAGTTGACCGGTGAGTTGCCAAGTCCGCTGAATCCGCCGCCGGGCTGTGCGTTTAACGCACGCTGCCGTCGTCGCTTTGGTCCGTGTACCCAGCTTCAGCCGCAGTTGAAAGACTATGGCGGTCAACTGGTAGCCTGTTTCGCCGTTGACCAGGATGAAAACCCACAGCGATAAACGTGGGTTATGACCCGATAACCGGAGCCTTGTGCTCCGGTTTTTTTATATTCTGTTTTTACGTCCACAATGTGAGTCCTATGGCAGAACATTATTCCATAGCGTCTAAAATGTAGTCAGATTTCCTCTCGTCACAGAAATATCTATTTCGCAGTTGCTAACTATCAGGAGCAAATGTGGTCACGATACGCTGGGATATTAAAACAATTGATCGTCTGTCGATGGTTGAGGATGTCCTGAAGGAATTTTCCTGCTGCGATATCAATATCATCTCCATGAAAGTCACGCCTGGACGGATCTTGATTAAATCCTGGTGCCGCCAGTTACAGGATATTTCCTGCGTGCAATCCTGTTTAAGCCAGCGCGCCGATATTATTAACGTCGCTTACCTGTGTGAGGAGATAAGCGAACTATCGATGTCTGAGCCGGAGCGTCCACGCTATTTCTCTGACATTATTTGCAGCAGCCAGAGCATGCATGCGCTTATCGAAAAGGCGATAAAAATTGCTGACAGCAAATATACCGTTTTGATCCGCGGTGATACGGGCACCGGCAAAGAGCTGTTGGCTCGGGCTATCCATAATTCCGGACAGCGACGTTTTTATCCGTTTATACCGGTCAATTGCTCTGCGCTTCCTGAGTCGCTAATGGAGAGTGAATTCTTTGGCTATGAGAAGGGCGCTTTTAGCGGCGCAGATTGCAAAGGTAAAAAAGGGCTGTTTGAAATGGCCGATAAAGGCACCCTTTTCCTCGATGAATTTGGTGAAATGTCGCTGAGCTTACAGGCTAAACTCCTGCGTGTACTTCAGGATGGCGGGATCCGTCGCGTTGGCGGGGCGCAAATTATTCCGGTCAATGTGCGTATTATTGTGGCAACTAACGCCAATCTGGAAGAGATGGTGGAACAACGTCTGCTGCGCGCCGATCTCTATTACCGTATCAACGTACTTTCACTCACTATTCCACCTTTGCGGGAGCGCCCACAGGATATCAGCCTGCTGATTCGCCACTTTGTGCAGAAATACGCGAAGGAATTTCAGCGGCGAATCATTCTGGATAAAGCCTGCTTTGATGCTCTGCACCATCATAGCTGGCCGGGGAACGTGCGCGAACTGGAAAATACCATTATTCGCCTGATGCTGATGGCGGAGTCCGATGTCATTACGCGGGAAGAATTAGGGATGGTGAATTTGCCTGCCGTTGAACAGGGTCCGACAGAGCGTCCTTTTAAAGAACAGGTTTTGTGTGCTGAACGCCAGCTGATTGAGCAGATGGTAGAAGAGAATGTGTCGTCGCGGCATATCGCCAAAGCGCTGGGGGTATCGCATACCACGGTACTGAATAAAATTCGCAGCTATCAACTGGAAAGTGTGAGTTAAGCGCCGCCAGTGGCTGACGGCGCTGTAAACCGATTATTCAATCAGTTTCAATAGTGGCGACAGGCACAGCAGGATCCCGTACAACAGGATGAGCCAGGTTTTCAGCCCGCGCAGCTTTTCCAGCTGCGTTACTTTATAGATTAGGAAAAACGGAATAATACATGACACAATTCCGTACAGCGGGCTGCCTAACTGGAAGAACACCAGTACCGATACGCGAAACGATACCCAAATGACCAGAGTGATAACAATAAAGGTGCAAATACCCAGCGTAAGCACCAGGGGATTAATTTTCTCGACGTCAATAACGCGGCTCAGAACGTTAAGAATAATCCCCTTAATGGCTTCGTGGAACCCCAGATAAATACCAAAGAATGCGGTTAATACGGCGAAGATATTAAGCACCGTGGAGGTGATATGAATAATTTGACCAGGAATGACCTGCGCCGCCAGCGCCAGTGCGGAAATATTTTGTTCAAAGGCCGAAACGGCCTCTTCATGGCTAATGGAAAAGGTAAAAGAGAAAGAGAAAAATAGAATGACCGCAATCAGCGTAATGTAACTGATACGATGCGTGCGGATTGCCATACGCGTAGCCAGCACCCGATCCGCCACCCGTTTGCGGTAGGCGATATTCATTGGGTTCAACACCTGAATAAACACCGCTGAGAAGAAGCAGAACGGGATGGTCAGCAGCACGTCGCGAAAGAATACCGATGCTGCAGGGAATGCGCTGATATTAGCGAAGTTCCAGTGCGGAACCATCGCAAAACCAAACACGATGATGATACCCACTTTGACTACCACCATTGGGCCGGAGATTTTGAACAGCAGTTTTTCTCCCCCGGAAGCAATGGCGACCAGCACGGCAAAAATGGCCACTTTGTAGATTATCGATTGTGAAAGATCGGCCTCGGTCAAGCCGAAGGTTTTGATATAGGAGGCGCTGTCAAAAACCACGGATAAGGAATAAATAAATATTCCGTGAATAATCATCAGAAAATAGATGACGCCAAGAAATACGCCCCAGTTTTTCCCCAGATAATGACTTATAATATCCGTGTAGTCATTGCAGGTTTCACTTTCTGATAATGTTTTTAAATAAATATCCTGTACGATATAGGTAGCCGGATAGGCAATAATAAAGGCGACGATAAATACCCAAATGCCTGTTAAGCCAATTTGTACCGGCATCAGTACCGTTCCGGCACCAATTGCCATGCCGATGCACAGTAATACCCAGCCAAAATCGTATTTCGTAAATGGTATTTTCTTTGAGAATGGTACGGTGGTTGCTGTATTGTTGCTTAATTGTAATGTGTTGTCCTGCATAGAACCCCCTGCCCAAAATACACGCTCTCCCCGAAACAGGATTGCGCGTATTGCCAGACTGTTGTGCCTTGATTCTCAACAACCTGAACCGAGCGGCGTCGGTTCAGGTCATAATGGTCAGAATGTTGCCTTTCTGATGGCGTGTTCAAGGTCGTTAATAATATCTTCTGGATCTTCAAGACCCACAGAAAGACGGATAAGCCCGTCGGTAATACCTGCTTTAAGCCGTTCCTCTGGCGCAACGGGCGAATGTGTCATAGACGCTGGGTGCTGAATGAGGGTTTCGGTATCACCGAGACTGACCGCGAGGAGGCACAATTCTACAGAATTGATCATCCGTCTGCCAGCCTCGAGGCCGCCGGCGATTTCGAAGCTGATAATTCCTCCAGGCAGGCTCATCTGCCGCTGGCCCAGCTCATACTGCGGGTGCGAAGACAGGCCTGGATAATACACGTGGGTGATGGACGGATGCCCTTCGAGGAAGCGGGCGATTTTCATCGCATTTTCGCAGTGACGTTCCATTCTAATGCCCAGGGTTTTAACGCCGCGCAGCGTTAACCAGGCGTTGAACGGACTCATGCAGCCGCCGGTGATATCTTTCAGCCCAACAAAGCGCGCCTGGTCAATAAACTCCTGCTTGCCGACGATAATGCCGCCAATCACATCCCCGTGACCGTTGATGTATTTGGTGACGCTGTGCACCACAATGTCCGCGCCCAACACTAAAGGTTGCTGGCAGTATGGCGACATAAAGGTGTTATCCACTACCAGCAATGCGCCTTGCTGATGGGCGATACCGGCTACCGTTTCAATGTCGACCAGCGACAGCGTCGGGTTGGCTGGCGTTTCGATATACACCACTTTGGTTTCCGGGCGCATAGCGGCGCGGATTTCTTCAGGTTTTGCCGCGTCGACAAAGCTGACGTTAATCCCGAACTTCGGCATGCTGTGCGACAAAAACGCGTGGGTGCAGCCGTAAATTGCGCTGGCGGAAACGATATGGTCACCCTGCTGGCACAATGTCAGCAGCGTTGTGGTGATGGCAGAAATACCGGATGCGGTTGCCAGTCCGGCTTCACCTCGTTCCAGCACCGCCAGCTTTTTCTCCAGCGCATCGGTGGTGGGGTTACCCAAACGGGTGTAAATGTACCCGGACTCTTCGAGCGCAAAGCGGGCGGCACCTTGTTCGGCGCTGTCAAAAACAAACGTGGAAGTCTGGAAAATAGGCGTACTGAGCGCGCCAGTTGAAGGGTCGGGTTGTTGCCCCGCGTGAACGATCTGGGTGTTGAATCCGTAAGTACGACAGTCAGACATGATATCTCCTTTAATTCGGAACAGAACAGCTCACAGTCAAATAGCAATCGCTGTGCCAGAAAATTAAATTATAGATATCAGTCTGTTATGTATTCTCATGCATTAATAGTCGGCAGGAATGTTGCCAACTGGCAAGAATCTTTCCAGCGTACCGGCGAGAAAAACGGGTTAAATGCGAGGCGCTACGCAGAGCGCAATATTGCGCAGTGATATGGCAAGTGGGCTACCGTAGAATCAGCGACAAGCTGGGAATTCCCGGTGAGGCGCAATGTTGCGGGGGCTTGATCCCCGGCGGCATCGGTTGCTGGAAAGAGAAAACCCCCGCACGTTGTTCGGTATAAACCTGGCAACAAAACGGGGGCTGACTTGAACCTGAACAACTCAAGGATAGCCGTGAACAGTTGCCATTGCAACACAGGCGGCTATATGACGCTCGCACAGTTAGGCGTGGCCTTCTGGCACGATTTAGCAGCTCCAGTCATCGCTGGCATTATTGCCAGCCTGATTGTGGGCTGGCTGCGTAACAGGAAGTAATACGCTTTGTGGGCGTCTGCCTGCCGTGATGGCAACATGCGCCCGAACCAGGCCGCAGGGGTTAACCTTGCGGCCTTTTTCGGCTTAAATGCAGATAAATCTCGACGCCAGGTACCTATCCTGTCGCGATAATGCATGCCGGGAAGTTTTCAGATACCGCCTCTCTTAATACCGCTACGATCGGGTATACTCTGACGGCAGTTTCGTCTATCCGTGGAGAGTCAGTTTGCGTGTCAGTCGCTCGTTAACAATTAAGCAGATGGCAATGGTTGCGGCCGTTGTCATGGTGTTTGTTTTTATTTTTTGCACCGTTTTGTTGTTCCATCTGGTCCAACAGAACCGCTATAACACGGCTACCCAACTGGAAAGTATCGCTCGCTCTGTCCGTGAGCCTCTGTCGGGCACAATCCTCAAAGGGGATATTCCCGAAGCGGAAGCCATTTTAAGAAGTATTCGGCCAGCCGGCGTGGTTAGCCGCGCTGATGTGGTGCTGCCCAATCAGTTTCAGGCGCTGCGGATGAGCTTTATTCCTGAACGCCCGGTTCCGGTTACGGTGACCCGCCTGTTTGAGCTTCCGGTACAGATTTCGCTGCCGGTTTATTCTCTTGAGCGTTCTGCAAACCCACAACCGCTGGCGTATCTGGTGCTACAGGCGGATTCGTACCGCATGTACAAGTTCGTGATGAGTACGCTCTCGACGTTAGTGACCATTTACTTACTTTTGTCGTTAATACTGACAGTCGCTATCTCCTGGTGCATTAACCGATTGATTGTGCACCCTTTACGCAAAATCGCTCGTGAGCTAAACGACATTCAACAACAGGACCTGATTGGTTATCAACTGGAATTACCGCATCTTCATCAGGATGATGAGATTGGAATGCTGGTGCGTAGCTACAACCTCAATCAGCAGTTGATTAAGCGCCATAGCGAAGAGCAAAGCGACTATGCAATGCGGTTTCCGGTTTCCGAACTCCCCAACAAGTCGTTTCTAATGGGGCTGCTGGAGCAGGTTGTTACCCGCCAGCAGACGACGGCGCTGATGATTGTCACCTGTGAAACCCTGCGTGATACTGCGGGAGTGTTAACCGAAACCCAGCGGGAAATTCTGCTGCTCACGCTGGTCGAAAAGCTGAAGTCGGTATTAGCCCCCAGGATGGTGCTGACCCAGGTGAGCGGCTATGATTTTGCTATTATCGCACATGGTGTAAAAGAGCCCTGGCATGCGATTACGTTAGGTCAGCAAGTACTCACTATCGTTAACGAGCGGTTGCCAATTCAGGGCATTCAACTGCGTCCGACCTGCAACATTGGTGTGGCGATGTTTAATGGTGATTTAACCGCAGAGCAGCTATATCGCCGGGCGCTCTCAGCCGTCTTAACGTCGCGTCATAAGGGTAAAAATCAGATTCAGTTCTTTGATCCGTTGCAGATGGAAGAGGCGCAGCAGCGTTTGACGGAAGAGAACGATATTCTGACCGCGCTGGATAACCATCAGTTTGCGCTCTGGATGCAGCCGCAGGTGGAGATGTCCAGCGGTAAGGTATTGAGCGCGGAAGCCTTATTGCGGATGCAGCAGCCGGACGGAAGCTGGGAGCTGCCAGAAGGGTTAATCGACAGAATCGAGTCCTGTGGTCTGATGGTGACGGTTGGTTACTGGGTGCTGGAAGAAACATGCCGCCAGCTCTCAGCCTGGCAGGAACGTGGCCTGATGCTACCGCTCTCGGTAAACCTGTCTGCGTTACAGCTGATGCACCCCAGTATGGTGTCGGATCTGCTGGAATTGCTAAACCGCTATCGCATCAAGCCAGGGACGTTGATTCTGGAAGTGACCGAAAGCCGACATATTGACGATCCTAATGCCGCTGTGGCTATTTTACGCCCGCTGCGCAACGCGGGCGTGCGTATTGCGCTGGATGACTTTGGTATGGGGTATGCGGGTCTACGACAGCTGCAGCATATGAAGTCGTTACCTGTAGATGTACTTAAAATCGATAAGATGTTTGTCGATGGTGTTCCTGAAGATTGCAGCATGATCTCCGCCATCATACAGCTGGCTCATAGTCTTAATTTGCAGATGATCGCCGAAGGCGTCGAAACCGAAGCGCAGCGCGAATGGTTATCACAAGCAGGGGTGGAAGTGGCACAAGGATTCCTGTTTGCTCGTCCGGTTCCGGCAAATACCTTCGAAGAACGTTACCTGGCGCCGGAAAACGCTGATTACAAAAGTTAAAAAAGGTCTCGCTTGTGCGAGCCAGCTCAAAATTTTTAACATTTATGTATCAATTATGATCCAGGCGCATTTCTGTCATGTTGAGTGGGTGTTACTTTAAGGCCGCAGGTTAAACAAAACCTTACAAGACCTGTGGTTTTTACTTTAAGGACACCCTATGAAAACCTCTATATTCAAAAGCCTTTACTTTCAGGTCCTGACAGCAATTGCCATAGGTATTCTCCTTGGCCATTACTACCCTGAATTAGGCGCCCAAATGAAGCCGCTGGGTGATGCTTTCGTTAAGCTCATCAAGATGGTCATCGCACCTGTCATCTTCTGTACTGTCGTTACCGGCATTGCAGGCATGGAAAGTATGAAAGCCGTGGGCCGCACCGGTGCGGTTGCACTGCTCTATTTTGAAATTGTCAGTACGATTGCGCTGATCATCGGCCTTATCATCGTCAACGTGGTGCAACCTGGTGCCGGGATGAACGTCGATCCGGCGACGCTGGATGCCAAAGCGGTTGCGATTTACGCCGAACAGGCAAAAGACCAGGGGATCGTAGGTTTCCTGATGGATATTATCCCGGCGAGCGTCATTGGCGCGTTTGCCAGCGGTAACATCCTGCAGGTATTGCTGTTTGCGGTAATGTTTGGTTTTGCGCTGCATCGTCTGGGCAGCAAAGGCCAGATGATTTTCAACGTGATTGAAAGTTTTTCGCAGGTTATTTTCGGCATCATCAATATGATCATGCGCCTGGCGCCGATCGGTGCTTTCGGTGCCATGGCCTTTACCATCGGTAAATATGGCGTCGGGACGCTGGTGCAGCTGGGTCAGCTGATCATCTGCTTCTACATCACCTGTATTCTGTTTGTGGTGCTGGTGCTGGGTTCAATTGCGCGCGCAACCGGCTTCAGTATCTTTAAATTCATCCGCTATATCCGTGAAGAACTGCTGATCGTTCTGGGGACTTCTTCTTCCGAGTCTGCGCTGCCGCGTATGCTCGATAAGATGGAAAAACTGGGCTGTCGGAAGTCGGTTGTCGGATTGGTTATACCCACGGGGTACTCGTTTAACCTTGATGGGACATCCATCTATCTGACGATGGCGGCGGTGTTTATTGCTCAGGCCACCAACAGCCATATGGATATCTTCCATCAGATAACCCTGCTGGTGGTGCTCCTGCTCTCCTCAAAAGGTGCTGCGGGTGTGACCGGGAGTGGCTTCATTGTTCTGGCCGCGACTATCTCCGCAGTAGGGCATTTGCCGGTTGCTGGTTTGGCGCTGATTCTCGGTATTGACCGCTTCATGTCAGAAGCCCGTGCGCTGACCAACCTGATCGGTAACGGTGTTGCAACTGTCGTTGTGGCTAAATGGGTGAAAGAATTGGATACCAAAAAGCTGGATGACACGTTGAATAATCGTGCGCCGGATGGCAAAACGCACGATTTATCCTCTTAATCTCGTCACTTATGCCCGTAGTCCCTTCCAGGACTGCGGGTGTTTGCGCATAATTACCCCCTGTGCCTGAAACCGCCGATTCGGCGGCGTCGGGATTTTTTCACTTCCTCCGTGACATTTTTATGTTCTTGCGGTCTAACACGAAGTGTTTTTAACGTCATATTCAGAGAGTCCTTTCACGGGCTGTCTTTTTATTTCCAGGATAGTTGATCAGGGGTTCACATGCAGGGCACAAAAATTCGACTTTTAGCGGGCGGCTTGCTGATGATGGCCACTGCCGGCTATGTGCAGGCAGATGCGCTCCAGCCTGACCCGGCGTGGCAACAGGGCACGCTGGCAAATGGTTTACAGTGGCAAGTCTTAGCCACTCCCCAGCGCCCCAGCGACCGTATTGAGGTTCGCCTGCTGGTCAATACCGGTTCACTCACCGAAAGTACACAACAGAGTGGTTTCAGCCATGCGATCCCGCGTATCGCGCTGACGCAAAGCGGTGGCCTCGATGCCACGCAAGCCCGTTCATTATGGCAGCAGGGGTTCGATCCCAAACGTCCCATGCCGCCTGTTATCGTTTCCTATGATTCCACGCTATACAACCTCAGCCTGCCAAACAGCCGCAACGATCTGCTGAAAGAGTCACTCTCTTATCTGGCGAATATCTCCGGCAATCTGAGCATCACCCCTGAAACGGTCAATCATGCGCTGAGTAGCCAGGACATGGTGGCAACCTGGCCGTCAGATACCAAAGAGGGGTGGTGGCGCTATCGTCTGAAGGGATCGACGCTGCTGGGTCACGATCCTGCCGATCCGCTGAAAACGCCAGTCGACGCGTCGAAAATCCAGTCCTTCTACCAGAAATGGTATACCCCGGATGCAATGACCCTCATTATCGTCGGTAACGTTGATGCGCGCAGCGTAGCTGAGCAAATCAATAAAACCTTTGGCGAGTTAAAAGGCAAACGCGAAACTCCAGCGCCGGTACCGACGCTCTCTCCGCTGCGTGCCGAGGCCGTGAGCATTATGACCGACGCGGTACGTCAGGATCGCCTGTCTATTATGTGGGATACGCCGTGGCAGCCAATCCGTGAATCTGCCGCGCTGTTACGTTACTGGCGCGCTGATTTAGCCCGTGAGGCGCTGTTCTGGCACATTCAGCAGGAGCTTACCAAAAACAACGCCAAAGACATTGGTCTTGGATTTGACTGTCGGGTGCTGTTCCTGCGTGCGCAATGCGCCATCAACGTTGAATCACCGAACGGTAAGCTGAACGCGAACCTCGGTACGGTTGCACGTGAGCTAGCCAAAGTGCGTGATAAGGGGCTGCCGGAAGAAGAGTTTAATGCGCTGGTGGCGCAAAAGAATCTGGAATTGCAGAAGCTATTTGCCACCTATGGCCGCACCGACACCGATATTTTGATCAGCCAGCGTTTGCGCTCGCTGCAAAACCAGGTGGTGGATATTGCGCCTGAACAGTATCAGCGTTTACGCCAGAGCTTCCTGAACAGCCTGAGTGTTGAGATGCTGAACCAGGATCTGCGCCAGCAACTGTCGCAAGATATGGCGTTAATTCTGCTGCAGCCGAAGGGCGAACCTGAATTCAATATGAAGGATCTGCAGGCGACGTGGGATAGCATTATGGCACCCGTTACCGCAGCGGCAACGTCGGTTGAAACGGATGAATCGCATCCTGAAGTGACGGACATCCCGCCGGTACAGTAAGAGCACCGTAACCTGTAGGCCGGGCAAGCGAAGCGCCCCCGGCGTACCCAATGCCGGATGCGGCGTAAACGCCTTATCCGGCCTACAGGAACAATAAATTATTGCGGCATGGCGTCGCGGGGGATGATTGCACCGCGATGCTGAATAACGGTGCTTGCCGTCAGGTGACCGCGTTTTGCGGCCTCAGCGGCATCGCCACCGGTCAGACGTACCGCCAGATACCCGGCGCTGAAGGAGTCTCCCGCAGCGGTGGTATCGATCACCTTCTCTTTCGGCAGTTTAACTGCCGGGACGTCGATCAGCTCTTCGCCTGCAATGGAAACCAGGCAAGAGTCTGCGCCGCGCTTCACAACCACTTCCTGTACGCCAGCCGCGTGAGTACGGGCAATCACTTCGGCAACCGGTTTTTCACCCCATAGCGCATCTTCGTCGTCCAGCGTCAGGAACGCGATATTGGTGCATTCCAGCATCTGCTGATACACCTGTTGGGTCTCTTCTTTACTGCTCCACAGGCGTGGACGGTAGTTATTGTCAAAAATGACCTTTCCACCGTTGGCACGACATTCACGCAGCAATGACAGCAGCTTGTCACGACTCGCCGGGCTTAAAATCGCTAAGCTGATTCCGCTCAGATACAGATAGTCAAATGTCGCCAGTTCTTCGCAAATAGCGGCGGACTGTTCGCTTTCCAGCCAGAATTTTGCGGCGGCTTCATTACGCCAGTAATAGAAAGTACGCTCGCCGGTGCTGTCGGTCTCAATGTAGTAAAGGCCAGGCAGGCGATTTTCCATGCGCTGGGTTAATGAGGTATCCACGTTTTCGCCCTGCCAGGATTCCAGCATTTGTTGGCTAAAACTGTCGGTACCCAGTGCAGTCACATAGTGTACGGAAAGTGCCGCAGCATCGACCTGACGGGCGATATAAACGGATGTATTCAACGTGTCGCCACCAAATCCGCGCTGAACGTCAGCGCCTTTCTGTGACAGCTCAATCATGCATTCGCCAATCACGGCAATCTTTCTGGACATAGTCGTAACCTGCTCTGAAAAAAATTAGCGTTAGTGTGCGCTGTGGGTGTTAAGTGGTCAACTATATTAAAACATCGTTCCATTATTTTTTTGAGCCAGCACGTGTTCTGCGTTGTTTTTTGCCGCTTAGTTTCTACTTTGCCTACGGCTGAACGTAAAGTTCTGCGCCTGAGCGCCGATAACCTTTGACGAGTCCGGTCAGTCACACTCTTATTTACAGGACATCTCAGATGATAAAGCAGGTTACCCAGCAGCTAATTACGCCCGATGCGAGTATTGAAAGCTTGCAGGAGAGACGCTATTGGCTGCAGTGCGAGCGTGCTTACACCTACCAGCCGATTTACCAGACCAATGGTCGGCTGATGGCCGTTGAGCTGTTGACCGTCGTGAGCCATCCTGAAAACCCCTCCCAACGTATCGCGCCAGACCGCTATTTTGCCGAAGTCGCCGTCCGGCATCGTGTCGATGTGGTAAAAGAGCAGCTTTTACTGCTTGAACAAAAAGCGGCGTTTTTCCGGGCCAACGATTTACTGGCATCCGTCAATGTCGACGGGCCAACGCTCATTGCCATGCGTCAGGATCCCGAAATCCTGAAAATCATTGAATGTCTGCCATGGCTACGCTTTGAACTGGTAGAGCATATCCGCTTGCCGAAGGGGTCGTCGTTCGCTTCAATGTGCGAGTTTGGCCCGCTCTGGCTGGATGATTTTGGCACCGGTATGGCGAACTTCTCGGCCCTGAGTGAAGTGAGTTATGACTATATCAAAGTGGCGCGGGATCTGTTTGTTATGCTGCGTCAGACGCCGGAAGGCCGTAATCTCTTCACGCTGCTGTTACAGCTGATGAACCGCTATTGTCGCGGCGTGATAGTCGAAGGCGTTGAAACACTGGAAGAGTGGCGTGATGTGCAAAACTCACCGGCTTTCGCGGCCCAAGGCTATTTTCTTTCTCGCCCAGTGCCTCTTGATACCCTCGAAGACGTCATTCTGTCGCTTTGATGAAGTCGTAAAACGCCTCCTTTTCCCCTGCTGGACTATCTTTAGGACAGGCAAGGAAGGAAGTGAGGACGCTAACTATGACAAAAGCAGGCAAAATAACCGCATCAGTATTAGGGGTTTTCTTGTTGTTGATCGTCGTACTCATCATCGTGATTGCGACATTTGACTGGAACCGGCTCAAACCGACCATCAACCAGAAAGTCTCTACAGAACTCAACCGGCCCTTCGCTATACGGGGCGATCTGGGCGTGGTTTGGGAGCGCCAGAAGCAGGAAACCGGCTGGCGTAGCTGGGTTCCGTGGCCGCATATCCATGCTGAAGATATCATCCTCGGCAATCCGCCGGACATTCCTGACGTTACCATGGTGCATCTCCCGCGTGTTGAAGCCACGCTTGCCCCACTGGCATTGCTGACAAAAACCGTCTGGTTCCCGTGGGTCAAGCTGGTCAAACCCGATGCGCGGCTTATCCGCTTGTCGGAGAAAAACAACAACTGGACCTTTAACTTAGCAGGGGATGAAAACCGCGATCCCAATGCGCCGCCCTCCGCGTGGTCGTTCCGGTTGGATAGCATACTGTTCGACCAGGGGCGTATCGCCATTAACGACAAGGTGACGAAGTCGGAGATTGAGATCCTGGTTGATCCGCTGGGTAAACCGTTGCCCTTTAGCGAAGTGACCGGCGCAAAAGGTAAAGAGAGCAATGCCCGCGTCGAGGACTACGTGTTTGGGCTGAAAGCGCAAGGGAGATATAACGGCGAACCGCTAAGTGGAAGCGGGAAAATAGGCGGAATGCTGGCGCTACGCGGCGAAGATACCCCTTTCCCGATTCAGGCGGATTTCCGTTCGGGTAATACGCGCGTGGCGTTTATCGGCACGATAAACGATCCGATGAACATGGGCGGGGCGGATCTGCGGCTGAAATTCTCAGGAGATTCTTTAGGGGATTTGTACGATTTGACCGGTGTGCTGCTCCCGGATACGCCGCCGTTTGAAACTGACGGACGTTTGGTCGCAAAAATCAACCCGGAAAAATCCTCTGTTTTTGACTATCGCGATTTTAATGGCCGCATTGGCGACAGCGATATTCACGGAACGCTGGTCTACACCACCGGTAAACCGCGTCCGAAACTGGAAGGGGACGTCGAATCACGCCAACTGAGACTGGCAGATTTGGGACCGCTGATCGGCGTGGATTCAGGCAAAGGCGCGGAGCGGGCAAAACAATCTGAACAGCGTAAAGGTGAGAAGAGCGTCCAGCCTGCAGACAAGGTCTTGCCGTATGACCGTTTTGAAACCGACAAATGGAACGTGATGGACGCCGACGTGCGTTTCAAAGGAAGACGCATTGAGCACGGCAGCAGCCTGCCGGTAAGCGATCTCTCCACTCATATCATCCTGAAAAATGCCGATCTGCGCCTGCAGCCGCTGAAATTTGGCCTTGCGGGGGGCAGCATTGTCTCCAGCATCCATCTGGAAGGGGATAAAAAGCCGATGCGTGGGCAGGCGGACATTCAGGCTCGCCGTCTGAAGCTAAAAGCGCTGATGCCGGATGTGGAGCTGATGCAGAAAACGCTCGGTGAAATGAACGGTGACGCCAGGTTTAGCGGGAGCGGTAACTCGGTCGCTGCGCTACTCGGTAATAGCAATGGCAACCTGAAGCTGCTGATGAACGATGGTTTGATCAGCCGGAATCTGATGGAAATTGTGGGCTTGAATCTGGGTAACTATATTGTCGGACAGATATTTGGTGATGATGAGGTACGGGTGAACTGCGCGGCGGCGAATCTGGATATTGTTAACGGCGTGGCGCGTCCGCAGATATTTGCCTTCGACACTGAAAACGCGGTCATCAATGTCACCGGTACGGCGAGCTTTGCGTCTGAGCAACTGGATTTAACCATCGATCCGGAGAGCAAAGGCATTCGTATTATTACGCTGCGTTCGCCGCTGTATGTTCGCGGCACCTTTAAGGATCCGCAGGCAGGTGTAAAAGCTGGGCCGCTGATAGCGCGTGGTGCGGTTGCTGCCGCGCTGGCAACGCTGGTGACGCCAGCGGCGGCCCTGCTGGCGCTGATTTCCCCTTCCGAAGGTGAAGCCAATCAGTGCCGGACGATTCTGTCGCAGATGAAGAAGTGATGTCTGGCCGGATGTTTATCCGGCCTGGATTTCATGCTCAATGTAGGCCGGATAAGGTGGTTACACCGCATCCGGCAAAAGAATCACAACGACTGATGGCGGGTTTCGTGGGTTAACAGCAGCGCAATCAGCGTTAGCGCCGCCATTGACGCCAGATACGTACCGACCGCCGCCAGACCGTAATTTGCCTGCAGCCATGCGGCAATGTAAGGGGCAACGGAAGCACCCAGAATCGATGAAACGTTGTATGAGAACGACGCCCCTGTGTAGCGCACTTCGGTCGGGAACAGCTCCGGCAGCAGCGCGCCCATCGGACCAAATGTCAGACCCATCAGGCTTAAGCCCAGCAGCAGGAAGGCGAACACCAACACCGGGTTGCCAGAGCCGAGCAGCGGTTTAAAGGCAAACAGCGCAAACAGAATGATAAGCGTGGTGATGATAAGCATGCTCTTGCGACGACCAAACGCATCGGCCAGCAGGCCCGCCACCGGCACCATGACGCCAAAGCCAATAACCGCCATCATCAGCATCCACAACACTTCATTACGCGGCAGGCCAAGTCCTACGGGCGCTGCAGCGGTGCTGAACGTCATCGAATAAACGGTCATGATATAGAACAGCGTATAGGTCGCCAGCATGATAAATGTGCCGAGGATCGTCACGCGGACATGTTTTGTCAGCAGGGTACCCAGCGGAATTTTCACCTGTTTTTTCGCCGCCGCCACTTTGGCGAAGACCGGAGATTCATGCAACGAAACGCGAACGTACAGACCGATAATTACCAGCACCGCAGAGAAGATGAACGGTACGCGCCAGCCCCAACTCATAAACTGCTCGTCGGTCAGCAGCCAGGAGAGCAGCAGGAAAGTGCCGTTGGCGAAGAAGAAGCCGATAGGCGCGCCCAACTGCGGGAATGATCCGTACAGTGCACGTTTACGCGGTGGCGCATTTTCTGTCGCCAGCAACGCCGCGCCGCCCCATTCACCGC
Organism: Citrobacter arsenatis; assembly: GCF_004353845.1. Lineage (GTDB taxonomy): Bacteria > Pseudomonadota > Gammaproteobacteria > Enterobacterales > Enterobacteriaceae > Citrobacter > Citrobacter arsenatis. Next base: position 4,990,240 of record NZ_CP037864.1, on the reverse strand, counting down.
CCAGACCCAAACCCTGACCAAAACGCGCCAGCGCCAGCAGCAGCGGGGCGAAAATGCCGATAGTTTCATAGCCCGGCAGCAGGCCAATGACAACCGTCGAGATTCCCATGGTGAGCAGTGAAGCAACCAGCGTGACTTTACGCCCTACGCGATCGCCAAAATGGCCGAACACAGCGGAACCGATTGGTCGCGCCACAAAGGCGATAGCAAAGGTGGCGAGGGACTGCAGCGTAGCCGCGGTCGGATCCCCCTGCGGGAAGAAGATATGCGGGAACACGATCACCGCGGCGGTAGCGTAGATATAGAAGTCGAAGAACTCAATGGCGGTGCCAATGAGTGAAGCGACGACAACTTTATTGCGCGAGTTGACCGGGGTGTGTTCCTGTTCGCTGTCGAGCGTTGTGGCTGTTGCTTGCATAATATTTTCTTATTTTTGGCCGAACGAAAGGCCATATTACGCACAGCAAAAGAGACATTTCAATCTGTAACAAACCTTGCGGGTGGTCAAAAAAGGAACAAAAAGGGGATAATTTTTAGGCTGGAGATTTCACTTCTATGAAATGCTTCACATAATTTAAAACTTGGTTGATAAAACTGGTTTTGGGTTAAATAAAAGTTACAGGCTGGATTTATTCACTAAATCAGTGAGAGCGGGCGGCATTATAATTGCCGGATGGCGCTGCGCTTATCCGGCCTACAAAACTCACCCGTAGGCCGGATAAGACGCGTGCGTCGCCATCCGGCAATTCACAACTAATCCGGCGGTGGTTATTGCGTTTTCCCCGGCATACGCGGGTCGTCTTTGTATTCCGCTGTGGCGATCCAGGCAGCGCAAAACAGGGTCAGGCGGGCGAAGAAGTAGAAAAATGCCATCAGTCCAAGCACGGAACCAAATGCCGCGCCTGACGGTGATTGCACCAGCGACGGCAGAGTGTACGTCATGATCATTTTGATGACTTCAAATCCCAGCGCCGCAATAAACGTGCCGCGAATAAGCGCTTTCTTACGCGGTCGGTGGCGCGGTAGTCGCCAGAAAATCCAGAAGAACAACAAATAATTGGCGAAAATGGAGATGGTCAGGCCGATCAGGCGCCAGGCGGGTTTCAGCCATTCGATACCATCGAGATACAGCGCAGAGATAATCATCTGCTGGGCGGAACCGGCAATGGAGGTAATAGACAGGGTAATAATCAGCGCAATCAGCAAGCCAATCAGTGAGACAAAATCACGCAGATATTTGACCCAAATTTTTTCCTGGTCCTGTGGGGTACGCTCCCAAACATCCCGCGACTGGGCACGAATCGCTTCGCGCAGGTTTCCCATCCAGTTAATACCGGAATAGAGTGCGATGCCAAGCCCCACCAGACCGACGGTGGTACGTTGCTGAACGGCGGTATTGATCGTGTTTTTCAGCGTGGAAGCGAGCGTCGGATCGCTGACGTTGAGCAGAATTTTGCCGAAGATATCCTGTAACAGCGTAGGGTGCGAGGCGAGAATAAAACCCGCAGCGGCAAATGACACCATCAGAATAGGGATCATCGACAGAAACGAGAAGTAGGTAATGGCGGCGCCAAACTGATTTCCCATACGATCGTTAAAACGCTCTGCGGCGCGAATAAGATGGGCGATGATGGGCTGGCGTTGAATTTTTTCAGCCAGGGTCAGGGCGGTTTTCAACGCCTGGTTGGTCGAACCGTAGGTTTCTGTTTTTTTTCGCTCCAGGGTCTCAATTTTCGGGATCGGCGCGTGCTCAAGTTCCTGAATGGGGCGTTTAATCTCTTTTTCCTGCGTCATCAGGGCAGTAATCCTTTTTCTGTTCATTCTCAGGACAGTATAGCTTGTCAGTCCACGTAGTCTTTCATCACGCCGGTCAGCCATTCCATAAACAGATGTACCCGGCGGGAGAGGTTGCGGCGATGCGGATAGAGCAATGAAACCGGTAATGGCTCGGCGCGATATTGCGGCAATACTTCGACCAGCGTCCCGGCGCGCAGGGCATCACGCACGCCAACGCGCGGCACCTGAATAATGCCCAGACCGGCCAGACATGCCGCATGATACGTTTCGGTACTGTTCACCGTCAGCATGCCGCCGGTTTTAACCCATTGTGTGCCGTTGTCTGTCGCCACTTCGAAACCTTGCGCACGCGTTCCCAAATTGACCGCGTAGTGCACTACCGCATGCGAGGCTAAATCCTCCAGGCTTTCTGGATAACCAAAGCGGGCGAGGTATTGCGGGCTGGCGCAGTTGATTTGCGTGAGTTTTCCCAGCGGGCGCGCAATCAGCCCTGAATCTTTCAGCGTACCCACGCGTACTACACAGTCGAAACCTTCGCGGATCAGGTCCACCAGTCGGTCGCTACTGCTGAGCTCGAGTTCCAGTCCAGGATACTGATGCAAGAAGGTGGGTAAGCGGGGCATCACCAGATTCCTCGCGACGCCAACCGGCATATCAACGCGCAGCTTACCGCTGATGCTGGCCGGATCGTGATGAAATAGCCCATCCAGTTCATCCAGATTGCTCAACAGATCTTTCGCGCGTTCGTAGTAGATCATGCCGTCTTGCGTGAGCTGAACGCGGCGGGTAGTACGGTGCAACAACTGTGTGCCCAGGTGATTTTCCAGGGCCTGGATTTGGCGCGATACGCTACCTTTAGGAAGCCCGAGGGTGTCTGCCGCGCGCGAAAAGCTCTCCAGTTCTGCCACGCGGATGAACAACTGCATTGCGTGAATTTTATCCATTCCCATGCCCTATTGTTGTTCTAAATGAAACAGTAATGCGCAGTTAGCGGTATTTATTGTTTTTCTATCACCTAATAAGCTTTGTCTCAATCTTCGCAACACCTGAAATGAGGTTTCTTATGACGCAACGTATCGCATTGGTGACCGGCGGCGGCCGTGGACTCGGTAAAAACGCGGCGCTGAAGCTGGCGAGTAAAGGAATTGGTATTATCCTGACATGGAACAGCAATGAAAAAGAAGCGCAGCAGGTTGTGGATGAAATACGCCAATCTGGCGGTAAAGCTGCGGCATTATCGTTGAATGTCGGCGATATTTCGACCTTCCCACAATTTGTTAAACAGGTGCAGGAAACCCTACGGACGCACTGGCAAAGCGACACCTTTGATTATTTATTGAACAATGCCGGAATTGGCATTAACGCACCGTATCCGGCGTTCACCGAAGCGCAATTTGACCAGCTTTTAAACATCCATTTTAAAGGACCTTTTTTCCTGACGCAGAACCTGTTGCCGCTGATCAACTGCGGTGGGCGGATCCTTAATGTCTCGACCGGGCTGGCGCGCTTTGCGCTGCCGGGTTACAGCGCTTATGCTGCCATGAAAGGCGCGATGGAGGTGTTAACCCGTTATCAGGCAAAAGAGCTGGGAGAACGGGGCATTACGGCGAATATTATTGCGCCTGGCGCGATAGAGACGGATTTTAGCGGCGGAAATGTGCGGGATAACGCGCAATTGAATGCGTACATTGCATCGCAGACGGCGCTGGGGCGCGTTGGGTTACCGGACGATATTGGCGACGCCATTGCCGCGTTGCTGAGCGATGAACTGGCCTGGATGACGGCGCAGCGTATCGAAGTATCAGGTGGGATGTTCCTCTAACCCGCGCGTATCTTATTCAGCTTTGTGAACAATAGAAAACCGGCGCGCCACCATAGGTAAAAATATAGCTGGTGGCGTTTACCGGTATTATCTGGAATCTAATACCGCGATTGCGTTGCTGAAAGAAATCAGGGATAAACGTTCTGAAAAGTTCATTCTTCTTCGGGAGTGGGTTTGTTTCATCAGAAACCATGATCACTTCCCCATCCTCATGCCAGTACTTAAATGTTACTTTATTACTGACGGATTGAGGCTGAGCGCCATCTTCTTTATACTCCCCCACGGCTTCATAGTTTCCATTACCGTTATCAAGACTAAAATCCAGGATCATATCCAGAACCGAATTGTCATAAACAATAGCGGTATGTATTTCGCAGCTAAAATTCTCGCGCTGGTGTTGAATATAACCGGCGGCTAATAGCGGTGCAGCAATTGCCATGCTAATCAGCGACCAGATTAAAACCCCTTTATTCATTTTCATTGTATTGCTGCTTGTAATAAATGGAGCGGCAACGTGTGGCGCTCTCTTGTGGGTTATTGTCGCAAATCAACACCGTTACCCCACGCTGAGCATGGTTAAGCGTTAAATATGCTGTTTCACCTTCATGGCATCTGAACGTATAGCGGTCAGATAATGCCTCAAATGCGCTTTGGCTTTTGTCCCGGTCGTACCAGGAAGAGAAAACATTGCATCCGTTCAGTTGACCAACAGGGTGATAACGGGCAAAAACGGGTTCATCATATTTCCATGTCTGATAAAACATGCTGCAGGACAGAATAAACAGCAGGGCAGCTATCCAGTACGGCCAAAAACGCGTTGGTGATGTTGTTGCGACTTTTACAAATACTTCAGTTTGTTCAGTTGATGGTGCGATTAATACGGGGTCGGCAGATATTTTCTGCGGTTTGAGAAAATCGTCTCGTTCACCTGCTACAACCCGGGCGATGCACTTGAAACCTGCTTTGGGCAGCGTCTTTATCACATCGTCATCCAGACCGGCCGTTTTTAGCGCTTTGCGGATGGATGAGATCGTTTGGTAAAGCGCATTGGTTGTCACTACCGCTCCCTGTTTTTCCCATACGGCAGAGAAAAGATAACGCTGGGTAAGCACTTCGCCATTGTGATCAAGCAGTTGTGTCAGACACTCATTGACCGGGCCATGCAGGGTTAACGCCCGGTCCGGGTAGCTGGCTAATGGCCCAAGGCGGCGGAGTTCCGGTTCAAATATTATCGTTTCATTTATCAGAAACACTTTATTCATGACATGACCATTTGCTGCCAACAGGGGACCGGGAGTGACCACGACGTTTAACGGTTTGCGCGAAAAACTTCTGATTCAGATTTTTAAGTTTATAAATCAATTTATTATAGTTATATCTGGCAGTGAATTCCACGCGTCTTCCCCTCTGGTCGTGCACTATGATTCATTATAAATCAAAAAATATCACTGCTTCTGGTGGTCGATTGCTCTTATCGTAGCGTTAATGGGGAAAGGGAGCAGGCGATGCAGCGAGCCAGATGATTTAGTGTTTAATTCTTTAAAATAATAAAAATTCGACATTAAAAATTGAGTGTTCGATCGCTAATGTGGAAACAGAGAACATATGCTGAAAATTTCGCATATGAAGAATAATAAACCGTGAATTTTATTTATAACTTCTAATCTACCATAAACGAATGCTAAACGACCGGTTCCTTATAGTACATCGGGTTGTGGATTGGAAAGCATTCATAGCAGCCATATAATCCACTACATAAACGGTATGGATTATCTCAACGCTTATATGTAGAGGTGCATGTTCGTCTTCATTTAACGTGGGTATAAGATATGGGCTATCGTCTATATGGGTTTATGATCGGTGATGAAATTCATTTTGATATTTCTAATCGCCGGCTGTATCGGCTTACAGATAGCCATACCGAGAAAAGCATCGCTTTTGCGTCTATTTATTTTAATGAAACAATGTTAAGGCTTTTCCTGTATCTATTAATGAATGCCAGGAGCCAGCCAGTAACGAAAGAAGAATTATTCGAAAAGATCTGGGAGGCGCATAATCTAAGTCCCTCCACGCAAAGATTATGGCAGGTTCTGCACAATCTTAATAACAAACTTGGCCTGCTGGGGTTACCCAGGGATTTTATTCTTAATATAAGAGGGCGGGGTTATATCATCAATTATCCTGATGTCATCCCCGTTTATTATAGAGTGAGCGAACTCCCGACTCATGCCGTGAAAAAAAGGGAGAAGACAGATAACCTGAGTGAGTGATGTCAACCCAGGTATTTGCCCTGAGCACGCAGGTGCGAGGGGCTTTTTTTTATCGTCATTTTCTATGTTTATTTTATTTTCTATGAATGATCGCTAAATAGCATTGTTGTTCGGTATATATCGACTCTGGGATAATATATGGGCATAATTAACCGCTTTACCAATTTAAAAGTAAGTAAGAAATTATTTTTTGGATTTTCAATCGTCCTGCTCGTTACGCTTGCTATTCTGGTTTCGGGCTTGCTTGGTTTGGCTAATATCCAGGACAAAGTGCAAAAAAACGGATATACCACCGATCTGTTTAACGCGCTGTCCGAGGTCCGCCTGGGACGCACGAATTTTCAGTATACGCTGGACCAGAAATTCCTGGATCAAATCAATGCCGCCACCAGGCGCATGCAGGGTATTGCAGCTGATATGGACACGTTGTCCTGGTCCCTGGAAGGGAAAAAGGCGCTGGACGATACGGTAAATGCAGTCAATAGCTACGTTGCGAGCCTCGATCCGTTTACGAAAGCGCTTTCTGAAAAGAAAATCAGCGAACAGAAACTCAATACCCAGGGACTGTGCGACAACTCTGAGCTGGCCTCAAAGCTGAGTCGGAATGGCTCGCTGGATGCCCAACACGCGCTTGTTGCGGCCCAAATTGCATTTATTATGAGTGACATTGACTCACAGATGTCACTGTATAAACAGCATCCGACAGATGAGTTAATGAATGGGATCCGCAAACGTCTGGAGACGGCAAAGTCCGATACCGGGCAGCTGTTACCTATAGCTTCTGAAGAGCAAAAGGTCTGGTTGCAGTCCGGGCTAGAAGACATGCAGAACGTAGCGGCAGAGCTGGTCAATTATAAAAGCGTTTGGGAGCAACAGGCAGCACTCTCCGATACCTTGACTGCCAAAGCGATGACGTTGACCCAGGCGATCCAGACGTTATTTAGCATGCAGCAGAAAAAGGTCACCGATACGGTAGAGAGCGTGCAGCTGCAGATGGGCATCGTAGCCGTCATTGGTATCGCACTGGGCGTCCTGCTGGCAATGGGGATTACCTTATCTGTTACTCGTCCGCTGAACGAAACCCTGCGCGTGGCTGAGCTTATTGCCAAAGGCGATTTGACCAGCACGCTAACCAGTACGCGCCGTGATGAGCCTGGTCTGCTGATGCAGGCGGTTTCCACCATGAACAACAACCTGAAGAATATCATTCATGATGTTCGTGACGGTGTAGACAGTGTTGCGAGATCGTCTTCAGAAATTGCGGCGGGGAATATGGATTTATCGGCCCGCACTGAGCAACAGTCTGCCGCGGTGGTGGAAACTGCCGCCAGCATGGAAGAGCTTACCTCGACCGTCGCGCTGAACGCTGAAAATGCTAACCATGCGCGGCTACTGGCGGATGAAGCCTCCCAGAACGCGACGGAGGGAAGCATGATTTCGCTGAAGGTGATCGATACCATGAAGAGCGTGCGCGACAGTTCGCACCGTATTTCGGAAATCACCACCGTCATTAACAGCATTGCTTTCCAGACCAACATCCTGGCGCTCAATGCCGCGGTTGAAGCTGCCCGTGCTGGCGATCAGGGGAAAGGCTTTGCTGTGGTTGCGGCTGAAGTGCGTACCCTTGCCCAACGCAGCGCGCAGTCGGCGAAAGAAATTGAAAACCTGATCAATGAGTCTGTGGTGTATGTGGATAACGGTTTTCAACTGGTGGAGAGCGCGGGCGATGCGATGACCAAGATTGAGACTTCCGTGGCTCAGGTGCGCGACATCATGAATGAAATTGCCGCCGCGACCGACGAACAAAGCCGAGGGATTTCGCAGATTGCGCAAGCCATGGCTGAGATGGATACCACCACTCAACAAAACGCTGCTCTGGTTGAAGAGTCTTCGGCTGCGGCCAGTTCTTTGGAGGAGCAGGCCGTACAGCTGGAGAAAGTGGTATCGATCTTCCGTGTGTCGAACGATCAAAACGCATTCGCGCAAGACCGCCGGGTAAAAGGTGGGAACCCTGCCAGGGCGGCCACGGTGATGCGCCCTTCCTCTAACGACCATGACGACTGGGTCAAATTCTGATGATTGCCGTGCGGTTGTCCTGAACAGACTGCCGCACGCTTGAGACTCGTGATGATAACCACAACCCTGCATAACCCGACATTAATCTCTGGTGCCAATGACTTACTGGCCCGTTTTCTAACACATGCGCCGATAAAAACGTTGGATACAGCCATTGCTCAGCGCCAGTTCAGGCCGGTGTATCAACCTATTTTTGACAGCCAGTCGGGTAAAATAGCAGGCATTGAGGTGCTCGCCAGATGGACGCATCCCCGGTATGGCAACATTCCTCCTGACGTCTTTATTCCTCTGGCGGAAGATCACGGTCTTATCGCCTCGCTGACGCATCAACTCATCCAGGAAGTGATTGCCGATCTGCAGCATCAGCTCCCTCTTTTCACCGATGGTATTTACCTTAATCTGAATCTGAGCCCCGAAAATTGCCTCGATCCGCGCTTTGAATCGGATGTCGTGGCGCTCATGCAAAAGCTTGCCCCAGGACGTGTTCAACTGGTTATCGAAATTACCGAAAAACGCCCTCTGCACTTTACCCCTCAGCTAAGTGAGTGGTTTGCCTCATTGAGGAAATCCAATATCGCCGTGGCGTTAGATGATTTCGGGACGGGGTATTCGAATCTGTGTTACCTCCACGCGCTGGAACCGGAGTTTATTAAGATAGACAAATTGTTTGTGGGTCAGATTAGTGAGGGTGGCGACACCCGTATTGTCGATACGCTCATTGAACTGGCGAAAAAGATGAATCTGCGGGTGATTGCTGAAGGTGTTGAAACTCAGGTTCAGGCTGACTATCTGCGCCTAAAAAACTGTGATTTTTTACAAGGGTATTATTTTTGCAGACCTGTTTCGCTGGCTGACCTGATAAGAGTGATGCGATCGGCCGCAACTTTCGGTGTTGCTTGATATCGTCACGCCGTTTGGGGGTAAACAACAGGTAATGATCATTTAATGCGACATTTCGTTTTGTAACATATTTGTCTGTTACTGTGGTTTTCTTATTTTTAGCTAGTAATATAGACTTCAAGAAATTAATATTAATAATCCTTTTTAGCTCATCAAATATTAAGGATTTCCTTAGTTTTGGGCACCGCTTTTGTTCCTTTATGTGATCCTCATGTTTGAACTGTAACTATTCATAACTTCTGCTTCTTTATTCTCTGGTTATCGGTAAAATGGCCCCCGCCAAATGGTGACTTCTTATTTTACCCCATGGGTAATACCCTTCCGCGTGTTGAGGCTAATATCTTATTCAGACGGAGATAAATAATGCAGGTAATAATGTTTGACAGGCAGTCAATATTTATTCATGGAATGAATGTAAGTTTGCAAGAGCGTATTCCAGGAGTGGATGTTCAGGGTGTCAGTCAAGCAGATGACCTTTGGCTGAAGCTTGAAGACAATCCTGATGCGTTGGTAATGCTGGATGGCGATTTTGACGCTGAGTTCTGCCGTAGCTTGCTTCAACAGATAGCAGAGCGCTTTTCGACGGTAAAAGTGCTGGTGACAGCAACGGATTGCCGTAAAAAATGGCTGCAGGAGGTCACGCAATTAAACGTGCTGGCTATTGTTCCACGCGACTCTGATGCGGAAATCTTCACGCTGGCTCTTAATAGCGTCGCGATGGGAATGTTGTTTATACCCAGAGATTGCATGACGGCTACCGAGAGTAGTGGGCAAAATATACGGTCGCTGAGTGCGCGCCAGCGAGAGATTTTAACAATGCTTGCCGCTGGAGAATCTAATAAACAAATTGGTCGATTGTTAAATATCAGCACCGGAACGGTGAAAGCGCATCTTGAATCGCTGTATCAGCGCCTCGAGGTAAAAAACCGAACGCAGGCGGCAATGATGTTAAACGACGCCATTTAATGGACGACTATTTCACAGTCAGAGCGTTTCTGGCTGTGAAATAGCACCCGGCCACAATCCTGCGGTGCAAAACCGGGTTATTCCCACGCTGAGCATCCACGCCATCATCGCTTCCTGTTGAAACCTGTCTTTTATTTGCGGCATTTCCTTATGGATGAATCCCTCGCAGATATTCAGATCCGTGAGCAGTAAATTTTCTGCCTGCATTAGCGTTATTGGGGAATCAAAGGTTTCATCTGCGGTGATTTCATGCCCAAAACCAATAACCCATATTCCCTTTTTATCCTGATACTTTTCCAGCGAAAGACCCTGCCATTGCTTAATAAAGTTGATGCAGGCTGATGTGAAATGCGTGGAATGAAGCGGCATAATAACCTCTGTGCAAAGAGGATTATTTTAAGAAATGCATTCCGTTGCGCCAGTTGCCATACAGCCAGTTTTTTCTGCAAAACGCCTTATGGCGTTGGCGGCTGATACTCATGTTTTAACAGGCCAAAAATCCAGTCATTATGCCAGGTGTGATGCAACCAGTAGCTTTCACGCAGCGTGCCTTCGTGAAGAAATCCCACCTTTTCCAGTAGACGTCGTGAGGCTTCGTTTCCAGCGGTGACGCAGGCCGTCAGCCGACGAAGGCCGCCGTGGGTAAACGCGAAGTTGCAAACAGCGTGTAGAGATTCAGCACCATAACCTTTGCCCTGCGCTTCAGGGGCGAGCAGAAAGCCGACCTCGGCACATTCATTGTTTTCGTGAATATATCCAGTGACCCCCAGCGGTGCTCCTGATGCCTTATCGCACAGGACCAGGCACAGCCAGTGCGGGCTGCCGGGCGACCATTCTGGCAGGCGGGAGTCAAAGGCTGTCCTTATCTCCTCTTGTGTACGCGCGTCGGCGACAAAGCGCATCACATCTGAGTTCTGCTGCAGCGTTAAGAAGAATATCCAGTCATCATCTTGCAGCGGGCGACAGATGAGACGCGAGGTATGCAGTACAGGCACAGGCTTATCTCCAGAATAATTTTCAATGATTGTGTGGAAGTCACTGTAAAACATATTTATTTGCTATATGAATGTGTTTTAATCTACATCGGCACGGCGCTGCATCTAAAAAAGATAACTACACACCATTGTGAGGCCGCATTTTATGGGTCCTTTTAGGGAAGATAATGACCATTAGCGCGTTACAAGCGACATGTACACCATTCGAACATTGTTTGGGGATAATCCGCCAGGCTTCGGTAGAAATTTTGCTGATGCTCGGCGTACACGTAGCAGAAGGTAAAGATCCGCGCTGGTTTCTTGAGCAGCTTGATCAGGCGCGACTGAATCTGGGCGGCTGGGGAGTTGTCGCCAGACGATTGCAAATGAATGATGCGCAATTGAGCCAGTTCACTCTGCGGCTACGCCATCTTCAGCAGAGCGTTCCCCAATATGAAAATGGTCAGGATGTCAGTGAAAATCAACTGATTTCCGCGCTGCGCTTTGTCGCCTCTCTGGAGCAATTGCGCCAGCAACAGCCCATCCTGAAGTATCAAACCGAGATTGCACCTGTGGAGCCGGATGCGCAGATGCGCGCTCAGCGTCAACTCCGCGCAATAGAATTAACCCTCAAATCCCTGATCGCACGGGTATGGCCCGATCAGCATCCTCTCAACGGCTTCCTGAAACAGCACTTTGGTGGTGAACGCTTGCGTCGCTGGCTAAAGTTGGCGGAAGGGCATGATGCGCTGGACGGCATGATGTTTGGCGAACTGGCGTTGATGGTCGTCGATAAGAAATTATTCGTCCGGCATTTTAGCGAGGTTTTTAACGATACTTCGGTGCTGATGTCGTTTGTGGAGCCACGCATCACGCTGCGGATGTTCCTGGATGACTGCCGCCTTGCCCGTAACTGCGTTATCGCACAACAACCTTTAACCTCTGTACAACTGCTGTTGCTTAATTGTCAGTATCGGCAGATTACACACTCTGTGCAGCGAGCATTTGAAGAACAGCGTACGCGCATTAATCCTGCGTCGTATCTGGAGTCTGATGAGGCGATGGTTCGCCAGTTTTGGTTAACCGCAAAGCAAAAAGACGAGCTGGCGGGCGGTGATAGGCAGGAAATCGCAGACAGTATCGATCCGCCGGAGAAGCGAGCCAAGCGCACGGCGGAGGAACGGGAACAGCTGATTTCCGGCATGTTGTGGGTTGCGGTCGGCGTGATGGTGCTGGTGATCTCGCTGGGTGCGTTCTGGTTATTCACTTCTTCTGCGCCGCAGGCGTCTTCAGGCCAATCGGTTGAAATCGTACAGGAGGAACCACGGCGTGATGCGCCCAGCGCGCGGGAGGCGGTAACGCGGATGGGTATTACCTGGGATGCCTTTAACATGCGCTCGGCAATCGATCGCAACGACATCCGCGTAACGTCGCTGTTCCTGCAGGGTGGAATGGACTGGAAGTTAGCGTGGACGGAGCAGGCGTTTTCGGCGGGCAATACCGAGGTGTTGAGGTTGCTGCTGCGTTATCCTTCGCAGATGAGTGAGAGCAAACCATGCCGACAGTTTATGACTACGCTCAGCCATGCAATGTCGAATGGGGCGTCCCTAACTTCACTACATAAAAGTTATCTGCAAAGTTTTTGTTCGGTTCCGGCGGTCGTCGCGCGTCAGCAGTATGACCTTGAACAGGCCGAGCTGCGCGTTCGCGCCCAGCCAAGTCCGGAGAACAAAAAATGGCAGAAAATTCACGCCGAGCTGTACGATGCGATTAACTGACCGTCAGCCGCTAGGGTTCGCCATACAGACCGATGAGCCGGCGTACCACGCCATTAGTCCAGCCAAAGCCGTCCTGCAGCGGATACTCCCCGCCGCCGCCTTCGCGCGGGGCGGCATCGGCTATGTGGTATTTTTCGATAAGCTTGTGGTGTTCCTGATAAAAGAGATTCACCGTTTTCAACCAGTTACGGGCAATTTCATCCCCGAGATGGTCGTCGCCGTACAGTTTGAATCCCTGGATCGCCATCCACTGCAGCGGCGCCCAGCCGTTGGGTTTATCCCACTGCTCACCGGTTTCATGCTCCGTGGCTAAAATCCCGCCGGGAGTGAGTAGACGACTGCGTACCGCATTGGCAAGTCGGTCGGCTTGTTCATGCGTTGCCATGCCGACATACAGCGGCACAATACTGGCGGCAGAGAACAGAGCCATTTGCTCGCGTCGCCAGTCGTAATCACGGTAGCAGCCGTTTTCATCGTCCCAGAGATAGCGGTTCACCGCATCGCGGCGGTCACTGGCTTTCTGGCGAAACAGCGCTTCCGTTTCTTTGTCGCCTTTCAGCGCGGAAATATTGGCGATTGTGCTTTCCAGCTTGTAGAGGAACGCGTTCAGGTCAATCGGGATGAACTGAGTGGTGCGTATGCTGGCAAGGCGGCCCGCGTCGCGTAGCCAGCGCGAGGAGTAATCCCAACCGGAGGCCGCGCCCGCGCGCAAATCCCGATACACTTCATTGGGTGGGCGACCCGAATGCTTGGCGGTTTCAACGTCTTCAAGCCATGACTCATCGCGCGGCGTATCACGATCGTCCCAATAGCGGTTGAGTAGAGAGCCGTCAGACATTCTGATCACGTGACGGTAGGCCTGGTTGAGCACCAGGGAGTCCGCGCCATCCATCCAGAACGCGTACTCCATTTTTAGATGATCAAGGTAACGACGCGCGCCGCGTACGCCATCTTCTTCAAACAGTTCCACCATCAGCGCAAAGACCGGTGGCTGCGAGCGACTCAGGTAGTAAGTACGGTTACCGTTCGGGATGTGGCCATAGTTTTCAATCATCCAGGCAAAGTTATCCGCCATACATTTCAGCAGATCTTCGCGACCGCTCTCGGCCAGGCCCAGCATAGTGAAGTAGGAATCCCAGTAGTAGGTTTCGCTAAAACGTCCGCCGGGCACAATGTATGACTGCGGCAACGCCAGCAGCGAGGACCAGGGGATGTGATCCTGTGGTTCGCGCGTCAGTACCGGCCACAGTTGATCGATATGCTCTTTCAGCGAATTTGCCGGGTCAGAAACGTATTCGCTGGAGGGGGTTTCCGGGAGCCAGAAATGGTTCTCGACGAAGCGTCGTAGATCAAAGTCGCGGTGGCGTTTAACCTTGCGATAGCGGATCAAAATATCCAGCGGGTCCATTTTGGGCGCACAGTCGGGGAAGGTTTTGCTATCAGCAAACAGTTTTGACGACTGAACGTGTTCGAACAGCTCGAGGTAACGATCGGCGGGGGTTAACGCATCTGAGGCGGGTAACCCTTCAATCATCTCCGGTTCAGGCTCTGCCTCAATCATTTCATCCAGCTTTAACTCGCACGGATCCATTTCATAAAGCAGATCGATGTCGATCGTCATTTCTTCAGAAGGGGCGTGGGGTAGTTTCTGGTTGAGCATAATGAGAAAGACCTCCGATGGACGTTAAAAGATTAAGGCTATTGCCCGCTCGTCAGTTAAGCGTAGACATTCGCTTCGGTGTCTGGTGAGTAAAGCGTGCGGTTGATCACGTTTTAGTGCTGGGCAGTATTTCGAAAATAAGACTATCCCAATGAAAATAATGAATAATTCATAATTCTGTGCGATCTGAAAATATTCCATTTTCAGAACATTCGATTGCAACGAGGTGTGAATGGGTTCAGGTAACGCCTTATCTCTATAATAGGCACAGGCTATTCTATCGATAGTTCTCCCCCATGTAATTGATTGATACTTATCAAAATAGTAATCCCCTCATTTCCTATGATGGTCAGGTCTGACAAAGACTGTGCATTAATTATTCAAATTTTCTGGGTCACAATAACTCACAACGGTGAGGGTAAAAATAATGAAAATCATTACCCGTCTTACCGCGATAGCTATAGCTGGCATCGCGATTTGTTATTTTGGATTATCCGGTTATGTGTGGTATCACGATAATCAACGTAGCAAACAGGCTGATGTTCAGGCCTCTACGCTGGAAGAAAATAATAAAGTATTAGGGTTCTTACGCGAAAAAGGATGCGACTATTGTCACACGCCTTCGGCTGAATTACCTTTCTATTCTTCTTTTCCTGTCGCTAAGCAGTTGATGAATTACGATATTCAGCTGGGATACAAATCATTCAATCTTGAGGCCGTTCGTGCGGCGCTGGTTGCGGATAAACCCGTTTCGCAAAGCGACCTGAATAAAATTGAGTGGGTGATGCAGTACGACACCATGCCACCGACGCGTTATACCGCGCTGCACTGGGCTGGCAAGGTAAGCGATTCGGAGCGAGCTGAGATCCTGGGTTGGATTGCGAAACAGCGTGAGCAGTACTACGCCAGTAACGATACCGCCGCGCAGCATCGTAATGAACCTGTACAGCCGATACCGGAAAGCATCCCGACCGATGCCCGCAAAGTGGCGCTGGGCTTTACGCTTTATCATGACCCGCGCATTTCTGGCGACAGCACGATCTCTTGCGCGCACTGCCACGCCCTGAATGCGGGCGGCGTAGATGGTCGGAAAACGTCAATCGGCGTAGGCGGCGCGGTTGGCCCAATCAATGCGCCGACGGTATTTAACTCGGTCTTTAACGTGGAACAATTCTGGGATGGCCGCGCGCCAACGCTGCAGGCTCAGGCAGGCGGCCCACCGTTGAACCCCATCGAAATGGCGTCTAAATCCTGGGATGAAATTATCCAGAAACTGGATAAAGACCCGACCTTGAAGCAAGAGTTTATCGCCGTTTATCCGCAGGGATTCAGCGGAGACAATATTACCGATGCGATTGCTGAGTTTGAAAAAACGCTGATTACGCCAAATTCGCCGTTTGATAAATGGCTACGCGGTGATGAAGCGGCGTTAACTGCCCAGCAAAAGCATGGCTATCAGTTGTTTAAAGATAATAAGTGCGCGACCTGTCATGGCGGTATTATTTTAGGCGGGCGCTCATTTGAGCCACTGGGTTTGAAAAAGGACTTTAATTTCGGTGAGGTCACTGCCGCAGATATTGGCCGCATGAACGTCACCAATGAATTACGTGACAAACTGCGTCAGAAAGTCCCTGGTTTGCGTAACGTTGCATTGACCGCGCCTTATTTCCATCGCGGTGATGTGCCTACGCTCGACGGTGCGGTAAAACTGATGCTGCGTTATCAGGTAGGCAAAGAACTGCCGCAGGAAGATATCGACGATATCGTGGCATTTCTTGAGAGTCTGAACGGCGTATATACGCCGTATATGCAGGGTAAATAATCCCTGGCGTTATCCAGCCTGGCGCGTTTTGCAGGCTGGATAATTTTCTTTCACCTGGTGGGTATTTATATCTGCTCACTCACGAAAATTTCCCACAATTCTTCTACCGCTCTGGACATTCTGCCTGCGGGCCGAAACAGTCTGATATCAATGGGTACCCATAATCCGCTCTGTTGTGGTGCCGCCGCGGCGATCGTCCCGGCCTGTACGTCTGGATCCGCCAGACTCTCTGGCAGCCAGGCAATGCCGTCCCCGGCTTTGACCATCGCCAGCAGCGTGGCAGCCAGATCGGCGGTGAAAGCGATGTCCATACCGCGCCGGGCATGATTTACCGGTGATGTGTTCGAGAGGATCCTTCCCAGACCGGATTCTGCTGAAAAGGAGAGAAACGGAAATTTTTTGCCCCCCGTTGCCTGCCAAAGCGGTTGGTGAGAGGCCGGATCGCATTTTGAGTAAGGCAATAATGTTTCTCGTCCAAGGCGTACGCTGAGATATTTCGTCTGATCAAGGTTGATGTGCATGTGAGGGTGGTAATAACACAGCAGAAACTGGGCATCCCCTTTTTCAATCATCCGTTCACAGGCGCTAAGCGTGTCGGATAGCAGGCGAAATGAGCCGAAGCGGGCGATTTTTTCGTTATTACGCATCAGCGCCGGAAAAAATGAGAACGACAGAGAGTGCGTTGCGGAGAAAATAACATCCGGTCGGGTGTTTCCCGCCGCTTCGATGGTTTCATTTCTCAGGGTGTACAGCGCCCGGATCAGTTCCGGTACTTGAGCGACGAACACTTCCCCTGCACGAGTCAGGCTGACGCCACGGCGGTTACGCTCAAAAATCGGCGTTCCAAGCCACTCTTCCAGTGAGACGATGCGTCGGCTGAATGCGGGCTGCGTCACATATCGGGAAGCGGCTGCGCGGGAGAAATTGAGTGATTGCGCCAGCGCAACGCAGTCTTCAAGCCAGGTCAGTTCCAGGTGATGCCGATTTTGCATTACAGCCAGCCTCTTTGGCATTAGATCAACAGATGAGCTCTGCTTAAGATGAAAAAAGACAGGACGATAGCGTCCCCGAATACTGCCTGAGTGCATTATGCCAATAATAAACCGGCATGAGTTATCACTTTTCACAGGCGTGTAAGTACGAGCACAACTGATTAAGAACCCGCCGGAGAAAACATGCGTATCCTCGACGTTGTAGAAATAACTAAACCCATCGCTTCCCCAATTCGTAACGCCTATATCGATTTCAGCAAGATGACGACCAGCCTGGTGGCTGTGGTGACTGACGTTGAGGTTGATGGACGCCGCGTTGTGGGATACGGATTTAACTCTAATGGCCGCTACGGTCAGGGGGGATTGATCCGCGAGCGCTTCCGTAACCGCATTCTGGACGCAGACCCGGAAAGCCTGCTGAATTCCAGAGGGGATAATCTGGATCCGCATAAGATCTGGGACGTTATGATGAGTAACGAGAAGCCGGGGGGCCATGGTGAGCGCTCGGTAGCTGTCGGTACGCTGGATATGGCTATCTGGGATGCCGTTGCCAAAATTGCTAATAAGCCGTTGTTTCGCCTGCTGGCTGAGATGAAAGGCGTTGAGGCCAACCCGCGTGTCTTTGTTTACGCGGCGGGCGGTTACTATTATCCGGGTAAAGATCTGAGCGCGCTGCGTCAGGAGATGCGAGGTTACCTGAACCGCGGCTACAACGTGGTTAAAATGAAAATCGGCGGAGCAACGCTGGATGAAGACCGCCGCCGAATTGACGCGGTACTCGCGGAAATTGGCGATGAAGCTCGCCTGGCCGTCGATGCTAATGGTCGCTTTGATCTGGAAACCAGTATTGCCTACGCCAAAATGCTGCGTGAATACCCGTTATTCTGGTATGAAGAGGCTGGCGATCCGCTGGATTATTCCTTACAGGCTGCGCTGTCAGAATTTTACCCCGGCCCAATGGCGACCGGCGAAAACCTCTTTTCTCATCAGGATGCGCGCAACCTGCTGCGCTATGGCGGCATGCGCCCGGATCGCGATTACCTGCAATTTGACTGCGCGCTTTCCTACGGTCTGGTCGAGTACCTGCGTACGCTGGACGTACTGGCGCAGTTTGGCTGGTCACCATCACGCTGCATACCGCATGGCGGCCACCAGATGTCGTTGAACATTGCGGCGGGTCTTGGTCTGGGCGGCAATGAAAGTTACCCGGATCTGTTCCAACCGTACGGCGGTTTCCCGGATTCAGTGAAGGTAGAAGAGGGGCATATCGTCATGCCTGAGCTGCCGGGCATAGGTTTTGAAGGGAAATCTGACCTGATCAAAGAAATGCGGGCGTTGGCTGAATAGCGCTGGCTGAGATGATGTAACGCCCCTCAGGTTGCCGGAGGGGCGTAGTTTGAGCGTGTAGGAAATCGCGTTCGCTATCTTTCTACACATGTGCGCTTAACGCATGGTAACGAACTCTTCTGCCGCCGTTGGGTGAATCGCAACGGTGTTATCAAAGTCTTTTTTGGTTGCGCCCATTTTCAGAGCCACCGCGAAGCCTTGCAGCATTTCATCCATCCCAAAACCGATACCGTGAATACCGACAATCTTTTCTTCCGGACCGACGCAAACCAGCTTCATGCGGCACGGCTGACGGTGCGTGGTGACAGCGGTATACATCGCGGTAAACGATGATTTATACACTTTCACCTGATCATCGCCGTGCTGTTCGCGAGCCTGCTGTTCGGTCAGGCCCACGGTGCCAATTGGCGGATGGCTGAAGACTACGGTCGGGATGTTGCTGTAGTCCAGATGCTCGTCCGGCTTGTTGTTAAACAGACGCTCGGACAGGCGACGACCCGCGGCAACGGCAACCGGCGTCAGCTCAACGGCACCGGTGTTATCGCCAACGGCATAAATCCCCGGCACGCTGGTATTCTGGTATTTATCAACGACAATGTAGCCTTTTTCATTGGTTTTCACGCCAGTTGCTGCCAGGTTGAAGTTGTCAGTGGCAGGTTCACGACCAATTGCCCAAATCAGGCAATCTACCGTTTCACTACGGCCATCTTCCAGTTGCAGGGTCAGGCTGCCGTCCGCGTTTTTAACCACCGCTTTCGGAATCGCGTGAGTATGCAGCGTCGGGCCTTCAGCGTTCATGACCTCAACCAGCGTGTCGACGATCATCGGATCAAAGCTGCGCAGCGGCGCGTGTTTACGCACGAACAGATGCGTTTGGGCGCCCAGGCCGTTAATCACGCCTGCCAGTTCAACGGCGATGTAGCCTGCACCCACAACGGCTACGCGTTTTGGCAGCGCAGGCAGCTCAAAGAAACCATCGGAGTCGATACCGTATTCCACACCCGGAATGCTCGGATGGCTCGGGCGACCACCGGTAGCAATCAAAATATGATCGGCTGTAATGGTTTCACCATTCACTTCAATGGTTTTGGCATCCACAAAGCGGGCAAAGCCTTTGATCACATCGACATTATTTTTGCCCAGCACGTTGTCGTACGAGGTATGAATGCGGTCGATGTAAGCGGTACGCGTGGCGATCAGTTTATCCCAGTCGAACTTATTGATGGTGGTGTCGAAACCGTAATCCGGACCGTACATGTGGATCGCTTCGCGGACCTGTGCGGCATGCCACATCACTTTCTTCGGTACGCAGCCAACGTTAACGCAGGTGCCGCCCAGCTCTTTGGCTTCAATCAGTGCGCATTTCTGGCCGTACATTGCTGCACGGTTAATGGAGGCAATACCGCCGCTGCCGCCGCCAATAGCGATGTAATCATAGTGCTTGGTCATGACCGCTCCTTCCTGTTCATTGTAGGGCGGAGAAGCGTTACGCCATCCGCCAAAATATTCGCGATTGTATACCTGATATTAAAAGGTTCCACCGATGGCTGCGATTACTCCGGCACGATCCAGCTTACCGAGGTATGACCGGTTCCTGCCGGAACCAGTTTGCTGTGCAACCACGGCAGAACGTTGTTCATCTGCTGCTCCAGCTTCCACGGCGGGTTAATCACAATCATGCCGGACGCCGTCATGCCGCGCTGATCGCTGTCCGGGCGTACCGCCAGCTCAATTTGCAGAATTTTGCGGATGCCGGTGTCTTCGAGATCGTGGACCATGCGCTTGATTTGTTGGCGCAGAACCACCGGATACCACAGCGCATAGGTACCGGTTGCAAAGCGCTTGTAGCCTTCGTTAATACCGGTCACTACCGCCTGGTAGTCGCTTTTTATTTCGTATGGCGGATCGATAAGGATCAGCCCGCGACGGGAAACCGGCGGTAATTTTGCTTTTAGCTGCTGATAGCCATCGGCTTTGGCCACGCGAGCGCGCTCATCTTTCTGGAATTCGCCGCGCAGCAGGGGAAAGTCGCTCGGGTGCAGTTCAGTTAATTGCAGGCTGTCCTGTTCACGCAGCAGCTGACGAGCAATTAACGGTGAGCCAGGGTAGTAGCGTAGCTGGCCGCTACGGTTGAAGTGCTGCACCACGCCAATGTAGGGTTCCAGTTCGGCAGGTAAATCGTCCTGCTGCCAGATACGGGCGATCCCTTCCAGATATTCACCGGTACGTTCGGCATGCTCACTGCTCAGCTGATAACGGCCAGCGCCAGCGTGGGTGTCCAGATAGAGAAACGGCTTTTCTTTCTCTTTGAGCGATTCAATGATCAGGCTCTGAACGGTGTGTTTAAGGACGTCGGCATGGTTGCCTGCGTGATAACTGTGGCGATAACTGAGCATGGGTAATGAAATTCCGCTGAAATGACGATTTGCCACAGTTTACAGCAGATCGGCACAGATTACCCGTAGGCCCGGTAAGCGCAGCGCCACCGGGTGTCTTTCCGTCACGGTTAGCATTGAAATCCTCTACACTTAACCCCATTGTACAAATTAATATGCACAGCGCCGGATACGCGCTTCATTCACTCTTTTCAACAGGACCGCGCTAATGACCAATCCATTGCTGACTCCCTTCGAACTGCCGCCGTTTTCTAAAATTCAGCCCGAGCACGTTGTGCCTGCCGTTACTAAGGCGCTGAACGATTGCCGCGAAAACGTTGAGCGAGTGGTTGCGCAGGGCGCGCCGTACACCTGGGAAAATCTCTGCCAGCCGTTGGCGGAAGTTGACGATGTTCTGGGGCGTATTTTCTCTCCGGTTAGCCACCTGAATTCGGTGAAAAACAGTCCGGAGCTGCGCGAAGCCTACGAACAAACGCTGCCGCTGCTGTCTGAATACAGCACCTGGGTTGGGCAACATGAAGGTCTGTATAAAGCGTACCGCGACCTGCGCGATGGCGATCATTACGCCACCCTGAATACCGCGCAGAAAAAAGCGGTCGATAATGCGCTGCGCGATTTTGAACTTTCTGGTATTGGTCTGCCGAAGGAAAAACAGCAGCGCTATGGTGAAATCGCCACTCGCCTGTCTGAGTTGGGTAACCAGTACAGTAATAACGTCCTCGATGCCACCATGGGCTGGACGAAACTGGTGACTGACGAAGCGGAACTCTCCGGCATGCCGGAAAGTGCGCTGGCCGCCGCAAAAGCCCAGGCTGAAGCTAAAGAGCAGGAAGGCTATCTGTTAACGCTGGATATCCCAAGCTACTTGCCGGTCATGACCTACTGCGACAACCAGGGACTGCGTGAGGAGATGTATCGCGCTTATTCCACTCGCGCGTCTGACCAGGGACCGAATGCGGGCAAATGGGACAACAGCCCGATAATGGAAGAGATCCTCGCACTGCGTCACGAGTTGGCACAACTGCTGGGCTTTGACAGCTACGCCTTTAAATCTCTGGCCACCAAAATGGCAGAGAACCCGCAGCAGGTGCTCGACTTCCTGACGGATCTGGCGAAACGTGCCCGTCCTCAGGGTGAGAAAGAGCTGGCCCAGCTGCGTGCCTTCGCGAAAGCGGAATTTGGCGTTGATGAGCTGCAGCCGTGGGATATCGCTTACTACAGCGAGAAACAAAAACAGCACCTCTACAGCATCAGCGACGAGCAGTTGCGCCCATACTTCCCGGAAAACAAAGCCGTTAACGGTCTGTTTGAAGTGGTGAAACGTATTTATGGCATCACCGCCAAAGAGCGCAACGATGTTGACGTCTGGCACCCGGAAGTTCGCTTCTTCGAGCTGTATGACGAAAACAACGAACTGCGCGGCAGCTTCTACCTCGACCTGTACGCCCGCGAACACAAACGCGGCGGGGCGTGGATGGACGACTGTGTCGGGCAGATGCGTAAAGCCGATGGCACGCTGCAAAAGCCGGTCGCCTACCTGACCTGTAACTTTAACCGTCCGGTGAACGGCAAACCCGCGCTGTTTACCCACGATGAAGTGATCACTTTATTCCACGAGTTCGGCCACGGTCTGCACCATATGCTGACCCGTATTGAAACCGCCGGTGTCTCCGGTATTAACGGTGTGCCGTGGGATGCGGTCGAACTACCGAGCCAGTTTATGGAAAACTGGTGCTGGGAGCCGGAAGCTCTGGCGTTTATCTCCGGTCACTTTGAGACAGGTGAGCCGCTGCCGAAGGAACTGCTGGATAAAATGCTGGCGGCGAAAAACTATCAGGCGGCGCTGTTTATACTGCGTCAACTGGAGTTCGGCCTGTTTGATTTCCGTCTACACGCGGAGTTTAACCCGCAGCAGGGGGCGAAAATCCTCGACACGCTGGCGGAAATTAAGAAACAGGTCGCCGTGGTGCCGGGTCCAACCTGGGGCCGCTTCCCGCATGCCTTCAGCCACATTTTTGCAGGTGGCTACGCGGCGGGTTATTACAGCTACCTGTGGGCCGACGTGCTGGCGGCGGATGCCTTCTCTCGCTTTGAAGATGAAGGCATTTTCAACCGTCAAACCGGACAGTCGTTCCTCGATAACATCCTCACCCGTGGCGGTTCTGAAGAGCCGATGGCGCTGTTCAAACGCTTCCGTGGTCGCGAGCCACAGCTGGATGCGATGCTGGAGCATTACGGGATTAAAGGCTGATTATTCACGTGAAAATCTGCTTAGTAGATGAAACAGGCGCCGGAGACGGCGCCTTATCTGTTCTTGCCGCCCGCTGGGGGTTAGAACACGATGAAGATAACCTGATGGCGCTGGTGATGACGCCGGAACATCTGGAACTGCGCAAACGCGACGAACCCAAACTCGGCGGTATCTTCGTAGATTTTGTGGGCGGGGCGATGGCCCATCGGCGCAAGTTTGGCGGTGGTCGCGGTGAAGCGGTGGCGAAGGCGGTTGGCATTAAAGGCGATTACCTGCCGGATGTGGTCGATGCGACCGCTGGGCTGGGGCGTGATGCGTTTGTACTCGCCTCAGTAGGCTGCCGTGTTCGGATGCTGGAACGAAACCCGGTGGTTGCCGCGCTGCTCGACGACGGCCTGGCGCGCGGCTATGCAGACCCGGAAATCGGCCCGTGGCTGCAGGAACGTTTACAGCTGATCCACGCCTCAAGCCTGACGGCGTTAACCGATGTTACGCCGCGACCGCAGGTGGTATATCTCGACCCGATGTTCCCACATAAGCAGAAAAGCGCGCTGGTGAAAAAAGAGATGCGCGTATTCCAGTCGCTGGTGGGAGCGGACCTGGATGCGGATGGGCTGCTGGAGCCTGCGCGTCAGTTGGCCACCAAACGTGTGGTGGTGAAGCGCCCGGACTACGCGCCGCCGCTGGCGGATGTCGCCACGCCAAACGCGGTAGTCACGAAGGGGCATCGGTTCGATATCTATTCAGGGACAGCATAGTTTGTAGGTCTGTGCGCTTATCAGGCCAGCAGCTGTGCGTAGTTTGTAGGCCGGATAAGGCGGTAGCCGCATCCGGCATTGCGCTGAATAGCCTGATGCGCTGCGCTTATCAGGCCTACGGTTGTGCGTGGTTTGTAGGCCGGATAAGGCGGCAGCCGCATCCGGCATCGCGCTGAGCAGCCTGATGCGCTGCGCTTATCAGGCCTACGGTTATGCGTGGTTTGTAGGCCGGATAAGGCGGTAGCCGCATCCGGCGAGGTGCGCTGAATAGCCTGATGCGCTGCGCTTATCAGGCCTACGGTTATGCGTGGTTTGTAGGCCGGATAAGGCGGTAGCCGCATCCGGCATCGCGCTAAACAGCCTGATGCGCTGCGCTTATCAGGCCTACGGTTGTGCGTGGTTTGTAGGCCGGATAAGGCGGTAGCCGCATCCGGCATCGCGCTGAATCGCCTGATGCGCTGCGCTTATCATGCCTACGGCTGTGCGTGGTTTGTAGGCCGGATAAGGCGGTAGCCGCATCCGGCATCGCGCTGAGCAGCCTGATGCGCTGCGCTTATCATGCCTACGGCTGTGAGTAGTTTGTAGGCCGGATAAGGCATTACGGCTTAAACAAACGGTGCCAGCGGATCGGCAATCTCAAACGCTACCGCGCGGTCTGCTTTCGGCGGGTAAATCAACTCGCTGACAATCGACACCTTCAGCTTCTTCGCTTCTGCGCGTGTCAGTTTCACCTGCTGGTCCCATCCTTCGCTATACACCGCGCCCCAGGCGCCGAGATCCAGACAAGTGACATAGTTTTCCTGGCGATACGGTAATGGCGTTACGTCCAACAGGTCTGCCGCGGCGTTATTACCCGCAAATTTCCCCAACAAAATGGCGTGCTGGCAGGTCATTAATGCATGGTTACCTTTGTCGTCGGTGGCGGCGTAGGCTACATCGCCAGTGGCGTAGATATCATCGTGACCCACAACCTGTAGATTGGCATTCACATGCAGACGGCCCTGGCGATCGCGCGGGGCGTTAATCTGCGCTGTCAGGCCGTTAGCCTGCACGCCGACCGTCCAGATGACCGTCTGAGAGGCAATCACCTGCCCATCTTTCAGCGTGACGCCGGAGGCATCTACGCACTCAACTTCTGCATTGACCAACCATTCAACGCCCAGTTCCGCGGAGGCTTCGCTAATGACGTCACGTAATTCCTGGCTCCAGCGCCCGCCCGGTTGCGCGCCGCGTTCAACTACGACAACTCTGGTCTTAGCATCAGCGCCCAAAATATCGCGCAGACGACCCGGTAATTCCAGCGCCATCTCAATCCCGGTAAAGCCACCGCCGCAGACCACGATCGTATTGCGAGCCTCACTTTCCGGTTGTAATGCCAGATCGTTAATATGCTGCTCCAGTACGGCGGCGCTTTCGAGCTGGTCGAGGTCAAACGCGTGCTCGGCGGCACCGGCGACGGCGTCGCGGTTTACGTGGCTGCCGCTGGCGAGTACCAGGCGGTCGTAGCGGCGCAGATGAATTTCACCGTTGGCATCTTTCCAACTTATCTCTCTAGAGTCTGGGAGGATCTGCTCGACGTGACCTTGCAGGAAGTTGACGCCGGTAACGTCAAACAACGGCTGCAGCGGTGCGACAAGCGTTTGCACGGCGCTTTCATAAAAACGTGGACGCACACGCAGCTCAGGCTGTGGCGCAATCACGGTAATATCAATGGCCTGCTGATGTTTATCCGCCAGTCGTGCGGCGCTTAATGCTGCCCACATACCGGCAAAGCCGGCGCCCACGATCAGAATTTGTTTACGCATTAGGGTGTTCTCACTGGTGACTACGAATTATTTACTCGGATTTTATTGGTCGTAGTTATAGATTGCAATGCGATCAGGATCCTTTTTCCTGCAAAGTAGAATGATTTTTGATTATCCATTTGATAAATATGATTTTAAATTTTCATTATGAACGCGGGTTACTTTGCTGTCTGGAATGAGTGAGCCGAAAAAGCTACAATTAACTCAGATTCATTTTGGCTGAGATAAGAGAATGGCATTCTACAGTTCCGGGGTTGAGTACGGTATTCATAGCCTGATGTGTATGGTCGACAGTAAGGGCGATGCGCGGGACATGAGCGTGCGGGAAATTGCCGAGCTGCAAAGCGTGCCGTATGACTATCTGGCGAAAATTTTTACCCGGTTGTCGAAAGCGGGTTTGGTGCGCAGTATTGAGGGTAAGGGCGGTGGTTTCCAGTTGGCTAAACCCGCTGAACACATCACGGTGCTGGATGTGGTGAATGCTATTGATGGCGATAAGCGCATCTTTGAATGTCGTGAAATTCGCCAGCGGCTGGCAGTATTTGAGGAGCATCCGCCACAGTGGGCCTGTGAAGGCATTTGTGGTGTGCGCTCGGTAATGGATATGGCCCAGCAGCGCATGGAAGAAGCGCTGGGTCAGCATACGATCCTCGATTTGGCGCGCAAAATGTATCGTAAAGCGCCGGACACGTTTGTCGTTGAAGTTCAGGAGTGGATTGACGCACGCAAAGGGTAGCGATTGAAAAGGCCCGATGGCACTAGGCGATCGGGCATATTGAATGTAGGCCGGATAAGGCAATAGCCGCCATCCGGCACTGATGATTATTGCTCGGTACTTGGCGTATTAATCATGCGGTTCAGCCATGGCACCATAATTGCCATCACGACCGTTACTGCCAGGGTGACCAGGCCAATTTTACTGAAGACGTTGGTGTAGATAGGCAGCGTTTGCAGCGGGTCGGTGATGTTCTCCGGTACGGCGGTGAACGTGGCGACATAACCCCCCATCAGGAAGGCGGCAGCCTGCGTCAGGAACCACATCCCAAGAATGAAGCCCATCAAGTGCTGTGGCACAAGAGCGGCGACCATCGCCAGTCCCAGGGCGCTAATCAGCAGTTCACCCAGACTCTGGAACAGATACACCAGCACGATAAACCATGGCGACGTCAGCCCCTGCGCATCGGCAAACCACATCCCGGCAGCGGCGGCCGTCAGGAAGCCCAGTGAGCACAGGAACATACCGAGCGTAAATTTCATCGGCATGGTCAGGTCTTTGCCTTTGTTTCCCAGACGGGTATAGATAGCGGCCAGCACCGGACTTGCCAGTACCACCCAGAACGGGTTCAGCGCCTGGAAGCTCACCGGGTTAATGGCGAAACCAAGAATTTCATGGTGCACGTTATTGATAGCAAAGAAGTTCAGTGATGTTGGCATCTGCGCGTACAGCACGTAGAACACCACCGCTTCCAGCATCAGGATAAAGGCCACGAACATCTTGTTGCGCCCGGTTTTATCCAGTTTGAATGCCTGACGGAAGAAGATGATAGTCACAGCAATCGACAAGACGATCAGCACCAGGTTGGCAATCTGCACGTTGTGCATCAGCCAGGCGCAGATAAATACCATCACTACCGTACCGGCCAGCACGTAGAACAGGTTACGGAAATTCAGCGGCTTATGGTCTGGCTCAGAGCCGATATTCTTCACCATGCCACGACAGGCAAAGTAGACCAGCAGCGCAACGATAAGCCCGGCTCCGCACAGGTTGTAGGTCACAGCGTAGCCAAACTTATCGGCAATCACCGGCGCCAGCGACAGTGACAGCAGCGAACCGATGTTAATCGACATATAAAACAGAGTGAACGCCCCGTCCAGACGGGCGTCTTTCGGTGGGTAGCATTTTGACAGCAGGCTCGCCGGGTTGGCTTTAAACAGCCCGTTACCGACGGCAATGGTACCCAAAGCAATAAAGATGAGATCGGGCTTAAGCAGCGACATCCCGGTCATGAAGTAGCCGATCGCCAGCACAATAGCGCCGAGTACCAGCGTGCGCTTGGTACCTAACAAGTGGTCGCCAACGTAGCCGCCGATCGATATCAGGCCGTAGACCAGTGCGGCAAAGGCACCAAAGGTGACAAATGCCTGTTCCTGTGAAAATCCGAGCTGCTTAACAAAAAATACCGCCAGGATGCCCTGAACGCCGTAATAGCCAAATCGTTCCCATAATTCTACAAAGAAGATCATGAAGAACGGACGAGGTTGCTGCAGCAAGCCCGTAGGTGCAGTTTTATTCATATTCCATCGCCTTTCAAAGCCATCCCGAAAAGTATGAACGCGTATGCTTAAACGCGCCGAAAAAGTCTTATTTTGTTATAGACTGCGGTTATTGGCCGCGGGGGTAGAGTATTATAGAGATGGTTTTCGATCCAATTAGTTGATCACACTAATTATGATTTATTTATTGGATTGATGTACTAATTGTGTCCGGATGATAAAAACAAAAACGCCCGCAAAGGCGGGCGTTTACAGGCTTAATTGCTTGCAGCGGGCCGGACTAACTTCCGGCGGCAAGCATTTTATGCTTCTTCGTCGTCACGCAGCGGAACAATCAACATGTCGACGTGGACGGTGTTGATCAGTTGGCGCGCGGAGGACATCAGTTTGCTCCAGAAATCCTGGTGGTGACCACAAACGACCAGATCCATGTCGTATTTTTTGATGGCATCAACCAGAACCTGACCCAGATCGCCGCTACCGCTCAGGGTTTCGGTGATAGGGTAGCCTGCATTGGTGGACAGCTCGGTTAACGCGTGGTGGGTTTCTTCAGAAATGCGTTTCTGCATGTCGCCCAGATTCACGTCGATAAGCCCGGTGTACAGGTCGGAATAGTTTACGTCAACGTGGATAAGGGAGACTTTAGCATTGTAAGGCCGCGCCATAGAGACCGCTTTTTCAACCAGAACTTTGCTTTCCGGAGAAAGATCAACCGCGATAAGAATGTGTTTATAAGCCATAGTGTTACTCCTTCCATAAGTTGTCGATGACTAGCCTGCTGGCGTTATCTGCCGCCGCGTCATCCGCGTCCTGCGAACCTTGCGCGCGGGGCTAGCCCAGTCGTAAAAACGTACCATATAAGGACTATCCTTACATTATAGCGACCAGGATAATCCGTCAATCCGCCTTGCTTGCCAAGCAGTTAAACAAATTTTTTAGTTAATTGCATTGATAGCGATTAACCTTCTGGCAAAAAAATTAACTAATCTCCTACACTATCTAGAGAGACGTTCGGATGCGTGATACTAATACGAACGGTTTCGGTTGTACTCTTCACTGAATGGTTTTGGCAGGGTATCGGGGAGCGGTAGTCCCGGAAAGGAGTTCCGTGGGCGGGTCGCCGGGGAGGAGGTATGATAAGCACCATTGCATTGTTCTGGGCTTTATGTGTCGTTTGCATTGTTAATATGGCGCGCTATTTTTCTTCGCTACGCGCACTGTTAGTGGTACTTCGTGGTTGCGATCCATTACTTTACCAGTATGTAGATGGAGGGGGCTTTTTTACCTCGCATGGGCAACCGAACAAGCAGATGCGCCTGGTGTGGTATATCTACGCTCAGCGTTACCGCGATCATCATGATGATGAATTTATTCGCCGCTGTGAGCGGGTTCGCGGTCAGTTCATTCTCACCAGTGCGCTATGCGGCCTGGTGTTAATCAGCATGGTTGCACTGATTATTTGGCACTGATTCCAACGACAGATACAAAAAAAGCGGGCCAGTTTCCTGACCCGCTTTTTTACCGTGCATTCGCTTAGATAAGCTTCAGGGAGAGCCAGTACAGCACCCCGGAAAGAATAATCGCAGCTGGCAGGGTGAAGACCCAAGCCATCAGAATGCTGGTTACCGTTTTACGCTGCAAACCGCCGCCATCAACAACCATCGTTCCCGCAACGGAAGAGGAGAGAACGTGAGTGGTGGAAACGGGCATGCCGGTGTAGCTAGCGAGACCGATAGAGACTGCGGCAGTCATCTGCGCCGACATCCCCTGGGCATAAGTCATGCCTTTCTTACCGATTTTCTCGCCGATGGTGGTGGCAACGCGACGCCAGCCAATCATCGTACCAATACCCAGCGCCAGTGCGACGGCCATAATGATCCAGATAGGCGCGTACTCAATGGTGCTCAGCATGTCAGCTTTCAGTTTTTTCAGCAGACGCTGATCGTCAGCGCTTACGCCAGGCAGCTTGACCACTTTATCGGTGGTATCAGAGATGCACAGCATAATACGGCGCAGCTGACCACGCTGTTCAACGCTTAACTTGTCGTAGGTTTCCAGATTCGCCAGCATACCTTTCGCACGTTCCAGCGCGTTGATGGTATTCGCCGGGTGGCAATGGAACTCTGCCGTCGTCGCGGGTGCCGTATCCGTCGGGGACGGAATCAGCTGGTCTACGCCTGTGGCCTGTTTAAGCAGGTCAGGACGCTGCTGGAAGAAGACTTCGACGTTATTGATTGCATCGCGAGTACGGGTAATTTCGTAACCGGAAGCATTCATATTCACCACGAAACCTGCAGGCGCTACGCCAATCAGCACCAGCATCACCAGACCAATGCCTTTCTGACCATCGTTCGCACCGTGGGAGAACGCCACGCCGATTGCGGAGAGGATCAGTGCAATACGCGTCCAGAACGGCGGCTTTTTCTTGCCGTCTTTCTTTTCACGTTCTGCCGGCGTCAGGTGGATACGGGCACGTTTTTTCGTACCGCTCCAGTAGCGACGCAGAATGAAAATAAGACCACCTGCAACCACCAGACCGACAATTGGCGAGATGATGAGCGAGGCAAAAATACCGATAACTTTCGGGATGTTAAGTGCGTCCACCACCGAGGTGCCGGTCATCAGCGCATTGGTTAAACCAATACCGATAATGGCGCCAATCAGCGTGTGGGAGCTGGAGGCAGGCAAACCAAAGTACCAGGTACCCAGGTTCCAGATAATTGCTGCCAGCAGCATGGAGAACACCATGGCGAGGCCATGTGACGATCCCATATTTAGCAGCAGATCCGTTGGTAGCATATGCACGATGGCATACGCCACGCTGAGACCGCCCAGCAAAACACCAAAGAAGTTGAACAACGCAGCCATGACCACCGCCAATTGCGAACGCATTGCGCGGGTATAGATCACGGTTGCGACAGCATTGGCTGTGTCATGGAAGCCGTTAATTGCTTCGTAGAACAGCACGAAAGCCAGAGCAAGCAATAGTAAAAGCCCGGTATGTAAATCCAGGCCAGCAAACAAATGTAGCATAGGACGTTACGCCATTTTGAGGACATGAACGCGGCGCATTATCAGTGACTTTGGCGGCGCGGGCAAAGTGAAATATAGAGTTTTTTTGATTTGTCTCCTGCTTTGTTTTACACCACTAAAGAATTATCCTATATATTTCAGATAAATACCCTTTATCGGTAGTTTGGTGCTGGTGCGACCACTGAGGAATCTTTACAATTCACTCCCGCTTTTTAGAGAGGATCGCAACGTGGAAAGGTTTGATACCGTTATTATAGGCGCTGGCGCAGCGGGTATGTTTTGTGCCGCGCAGGCAGGACAAGCAGGTAGTCGCGTACTGCTGATCGATAATGGTAAAAAGCCAGGGCGCAAGATTCTCATGTCTGGCGGGGGCCGCTGCAACTTTACTAATCTTTATGTCGAACCGGCCGCGTATTTGAGCCAAAACCCGCATTTTTGCAAATCGGCGCTGGCGCGTTATACGCAGTGGGATTTTATCGATCTGGTGGACAAGCACGGCATTGCCTGGCACGAAAAAACGCTGGGCCAGCTGTTCTGCGACGATTCCGCCCAACAAATTGTCGATATGCTGGTGGACGAGTGTGAAAAAGGTAACGTAACTATGCGGTTACGTAGCGAAGTCCTGAGCGTTGAGCACGAGGGTGACGATTTTATCCTGGAATTGAACGGGATGACTGTCGGTACGAAAAAGCTGGTTATCGCCTCCGGTGGCCTCTCTATGCCGGGACTGGGCGCAACGCCGTTTGGCTATAAAATTGCCGAACAGTTTGGCCTGAACGTGTTGCCTACGCGTGCAGGTCTGGTGCCGTTCACCTTACACAAGCCACTGCTGGAGCAGCTTCAGGTGCTCTCTGGCGTATCGGTCTCCTCCGTTATCACCGCCGAGGACGGCACCGTATTTCGTGAAAATCTGCTCTTTACGCACCGCGGGCTTTCTGGTCCGGCCGTGCTGCAGATTTCCAGTTTTTGGCAACCCGGTGAATTTGTCAGCATTAATTTGTTGCCGGATGTTGACCTCGCGAACTTCCTCGATGACCAGCGCAGCGCGCACCCTAATCAAAGCTTAAAGAACACCCTGGCAATGCAGTTGCCAAAGCGTCTGGTGGAATGTTTACAGCAGTTAGGGCAAATCCCGGATGTCTCGCTAAAGCAGCTTAACGTGCGCGATCAGCAAACGCTGATTGAAACACTGACCGAGTGGCGGGTGCAACCGAACGGTACGGAAGGGTATCGTACCGCTGAAGTCACGTTGGGCGGCGTTGACACCAATGAACTGTCATCACGCACGATGGAGGCGCGTAAAGTACCGGGGCTGTATTTTATCGGCGAAGTTATGGATGTCACCGGCTGGCTGGGCGGTTATAACTTCCAGTGGGCGTGGTCGAGCGCCTGGGCGTGCGCGCAGGATTTGGTCTCTGGTGAGTGAATTTGTTTACCTCTGTTACAAGGAACTGACTCAGGCATGCGTTTCTTAACTCCGGGAATGATAAGATAAATCAGCTAAAAATCGTACACAGAAGGGAACGGGATGCACATGGTTATTCCTGAGGTAAAACAGGAGCGGCTCTATCAAAAGATAGCCAATCTCATCATTAAGCTCATCAACGATAGTATTTTTCCGCCGGGAAGCTTCTTGCCCCCTGAACGTGAACTGGCTAAGCAGCTTGGCGTGAGTCGGGCATCGCTCAGAGAAGCGTTGATTGTGCTTGAGATCTCAGGATGGATCACTATCCAGTCCGGTAATGGCGTGATTGTTACTGATAAAAAGCATTCCGCCAGTGATTATACGGTTGAAGAAATTCTCTATTCGCGAGAGTTGGTTGACAGCCATTGCGCGCGTCTTGCTGCAGAAGCAGGCAAAGACGAACTTATTAGCCAGCTCGAAGCACTGTACCTCAGCATGGAAAAAGCCATTAGTGAAAACAATGTTCATGGCTTTTACTCTCTCGATAAGCAGTTCCATTTAACGGTATCAGAAGCCAGTCAGAACCGCGTCTTGCTCGATATGTCGCGTATGTTATGGGAGCAACGCGTCAACATCCCGTATGCCGGACTGGATAAACGCTCCGGCAACCGGGATGTGTTAACCAGCATGAATCAGCAACATAAAGCAATTGTGGATGCGATTCGCCAGGCTGATGCTGACGGTGCTTATCAAAAATCGCTGGAACATCTGGCTTACGTCAGGCAGATCGTGGGTCTTTGAAACAATAAACGTTAATGACTCAGATCGGCTACCGCTGCACGAGCGCCTAAGCTTTGCAATTGCTGACAGGCAGCGGTGACATGCTCAATAAAGTCGGTGTTTTCGCGCAGATCCCGCCCAAAGATGGTGTCGATTGCCAGTAGTGCCCTGATACGTTCCCCAGTTGACGGATAGTGCTGATAAATCGCCCGAAACTGTTCCGCCAAAGGATCGACCACTTCAATGGGATTGCCTTTTTCATCTATACCACTGACGTAGCGCATCCAGCCTGCCACGCCCAAAGCCAGGCGACGGTAATTGTCTCCTTGTGCAAGATAAAGCCGAATGGGGTCCAGCAAGCGTTGCGGTAATTTCTGGCTGCCATCCATCGCAATTTGCCAGGTTCGGTGCTTCAACGATGGATTGCTAAACCTTGCGATCAGCAACTCCGCATAGCCTGCCAGGTCTGTACCTTCAGGCATCGACAGCGTTGGGGCCTGTTCTTCAAGCATTAACGCCAGCGCAGCGTTGCGATACGCCGGGTTTGTCATCGTATCGGCAATCGTCTCGTAGCCACCCAGATAACCCAGGTATGCGAGGAAAGAGTGACTGCCGTTGAGCATACGCAGCTTCATCATTTCAAACGGCACTACATCTTCCACAAACTGCGCGCCAACCCGATCCCAGTCCGGACGACCATTAACAAAGTCATCTTCGATAACCCACTGGCGGAACGGCTCGCAGGCAATGGCGCAGGGATCGTACACGCCGAGCTGCCCGGCGATTTGCGCTAATGCCTCATCCGTTGCCGCCGGGACAATGCGGTCCACCATCGTACAAGGAAACGTAACATGCGCGGCTATCCAATCGGCCAGTTGCGGGTCGCGAGTCGCTGCCAGCCCCAGGACAGCTGCTTTCGCGACATGGCCGTTTTCTCGCACGTTGTCGCAGGACAGTACGGTAAAGGCCTTTAATCCCTGCTCGCGACGTAACGCCAGAGCTTCGACAATATAGCCAATCGCCGATTTTGGTGACTGCGGGTTGACAATGTCGTGCTGGATAAACGGGTGATTCAGATCCAGTTCGCCGCTGGCGGGATCGGTACAATAACCTTTCTCGGTAATCGTCAGTGAAACAATGGCGGTTTCCGGGCGCGCCATTGCGCGGATAATTGCATCTCCGCCATCAAATTCTGGATGCAGAGCTTCGTTCATCGAACCGATGATTTTAAGTTCTGTATTTTGTGCCCCACGCTCGGCAACGGTATAAAGCAGATCCTGCGCCTTTAGATTTTGAATCAGCGTGGCATCGTTTCCGGGCATCAGGTTAACCTCACAG
The DNA here is from genome assembly GCF_004353845.1 of Citrobacter arsenatis. Lineage (GTDB taxonomy): Bacteria > Pseudomonadota > Gammaproteobacteria > Enterobacterales > Enterobacteriaceae > Citrobacter > Citrobacter arsenatis. Next base: position 4,955,796 of record NZ_CP037864.1, on the reverse strand, counting down.
ATACCCCAGTCGCAGTCGCTGCTTTCCAGCAGATGATGGGTATAAAGTGCCTGGTGGGCGCGGTGAAAGGCCCCGCAGCCAAGATGTACGATGCGGGAAACCATGCGTGAACGATCCCAACGTGGGCGCGTGGTGGAAATCTGAGCGTTGGCGAGATTTTGTTCCATGACAACCTCCTGTCATTGAAGATCTTCTTTGATGATGTGCTATCAAAGACCGGTCCTGACGGAATGAAAAACCGCATAGCGATAGACACCATGCGGGATTAATATGACTAACTGAAAAAGGCGCGCCGGATAGCCAGCTCAACACCCCGAACTTCAGCCAGACCTTTCAGGCGGCCAATAGCGGAATAACCGGGATTGGTTTTCTTTTTCAGATCGTCAAGCATCTGGTGACCATGGTCTGGTCGCATGGGGATCAAAACGGCGTTACCTTCATTTTTACGCCGCTCTTCTTCTTCGACTATCGCTTTCACTACGTTGTACATATCGACATCACCGGAAAGATGTGCCGCTTCATGGAAGGTTTTGGGATTATCTTCGCGTTGCGTGGAGCGCAGATGCGTAAAGTAAATCCGCGGGCCGAACTGTTTAATCATATCTACCAGATCGTTGTCTGCGCGCACCCCATAAGAGCCAGTACACATAGTGAAGCCATTCGCCATATTGTTGACGGTTTCCACCATCCACTGCATATCTTCGAGGGTGGAGACAATACGCGGTAGACCCAGAATTGGGCGCGGCGGATCGTCCGGGTGCACGGCCATACGTACGCCAACCTCTTCCGCAACCGGAATGATGGCCCGCAGGAAAAAGGCAAAGTGCTCGCGCAGGGCCGCCTTGTCGATATTTTGATAAGTCGCCAGGTGGCTACGGAATTGGTCCAACGTATAACCTTCTTCGGCGCCTGGCAGACCGGCAATAATGTTTCGTGTCAGTCGCGCCTTATCCTCTTCGCTCATGATGGCGAAGCGCTCACCCGCTTGAGCTATCTCATCCGCGGTGTAATCCGCTTCAGCGCCAGGACGTTTGAGAATATGCAGCTCAAAGGCGGCAAACTCAATCTGGTCAAAGCGCAGGGCTTTCGAGCCATCGGGCAATTCATATTCCAGGTCGGTGCGGGTCCAGTCCAGAACCGGCATGAAGTTGTAACACACGGTATAGATGCCACATTGGGCAAGATTACGCAGCGTCTGCTGATAATTGCTAATCCAGAGATCGTATTGCCCTGTATGGGTTTTGATGTCTTCATGAATCGGCACGCTTTCCACGACAGACCAGACCAGACCGGCTTTCTCTACGATCTCTTTGCGTTTGAGAATTTCTTCTACGGACCAGATTTCACCGTTTGGAATATGATGAAGCGCTGTTACTACGCCGGTTGCTCCGGCCTGACGAACATCGGACAACGACACGGGATCGTTCGGGCCATACCAACGCCAGGTTTGTTCCATTGTTTTATCTCCTGGGAAAATTAATGAAAGGTCGCATTGATCTTCAGATACCGTTCCGGGTATTGATCGAGTTCTTTTACGGCGGCAGGAACCTCATCAATACTCACCACTTTGCTGACAACATCCGCAGGATTGATATTCAGCGTTGCCAGCATCTGTAGCGCTTCTTCAAACTCGCCTGCGCTGGTGCGGGATCCGCGAAGATCAAGTTCCTTAAACGTGATCAGGTTGGTGGGTAACGATGTTTCCTGTTTTGGCCAGCCGGTGAAGGCAATACGACCAGCGAAAGAGGCCAGATCCAGCGTTTCGCGGATCGCGCTGTTGGCGCCAGAGGCTTCAACCACGACCTGGGCCATCGTGCCCTGCGTAATATCTTTTATCGCGTCAACAACCTGCGTATTCGAGGGATTGATAACGTACGAGACGCCCAGCGATTTGGCATACTGGAGTCTTTCTTCCACGATATCGATCAGGATAGGTGTCGCGCCATAACGTAACGCGCTCAGTGCCGCCATCAGACCTATCGCGCCCGCTCCAATGATGGCGATATGTTCCCCTGCGGTGAGTTTGGCCCGATGTAGCGCATGTAGCGCAATGGTCAGCGGTTCTGCCAGCGGTGCCATCTCGGAGGCCACGTCATCAGGGATTTTGTGAATCAAATGCGCAGGGTGAGCAACCACCTCCTGCATTGCGCCATCAATATGCACGCCAATTACTTTCAGATTTTCACAACAATTTGTTCTGCCTACCGAACAGGGGTAGCAGTGACCACAATAGATATAAGGGTCAACAATTACGCGGTCCCCTTCTTTAATATTGGCAGGCATACCATTGCCTTCTTTAATAACCACGCCCGTAACTTCGTGTCCAATAATACGCGGGTAAGTTACTAAAGGATTCGTTCCGCGAAATGCACCAATATCAGAACCACATATTCCGGCAGCATCAACTTTAATCAGCACTTCATTATCTTTCTTTTCAGGATAATCAACCCAACGGGTTTCAATTTCACCAGGTTTATTGATGTAAACAGCTTTGACTTTCATTTTCTTTTAATCCTTTATTTTTGACAAATACGAATACCAGGCAGCTGGAAACAATCGCAATAGCACCAGCAAGATAGAATGCGTAATCATATTTACCGCTGAACTGAACGATAAATCCGGTGACCAGCGGGCCAATAATCCCGGAAATATTAGCTAGCCCATGCATGGCTCCGCCGACGCTACCAACTTTATCTTTATGCACCACATCCTGAATAACAGCCCAATAAATTGGCCCGGTCAGATACAGCAGGAAGAGCGAGACAGACATCAGTCCAACTGCACTGCTGATGGTGGTGACTGTGCCTGAAACACCAACACAAATCGCCGCACCAGCCAGGCACACGCCGAGAATAAGGCGCCGAGAAAGCAAGGCATTTCCTGTAACGCGATAGATAAAATCAGAACATACGCCACCCAGAACCATGCCGATTGCGCCTATTACCCACGGGATCACGGTTGCAATACTAATTTCTTTAATATCAAGATGTAATGAGTGGTTCAGGTAGCTTGGGAACCAGGTCAGGAAGAAAAAGAGTATGTAGTTATAGCTAAAGAAGGCCAGCGTCGTTGCCCACACCATCGGCTGTTTCATGTAGTAGCCAAGAGAAGGCATTGCTTTACCGTCATCCGCTAAAATAATGTCGTCATGGTTTTCAAAATCGACACGCTCTTCCGGGGCAAGGTGTTTACTTTTGGAGGGTTTATCACTGGCAATGAAGTACCAGAGAATGACCCAGGCTAAACCAAACAGGAAAATAATCCCAAACGCCGGGCGCCAGCCTAATGAAAGTGCCAGCAGACCAACGACCGGACCAGAAATTGCACCACCTAACGGTGAACCAGCGCTAAAAATACCAATCGCAGTGGCGGATTCTTTGCGCGAAATCCAGTTGTTGATAATTTTATTTCCGGCGGCGCTAACCGGCCCTTCAGCCATACCAAATAATACGCGTACGGCCAGCATGGTCCATAAACCGGTAACTAAACTGGTCATCCCACAAAATACTGACCAAAGTAATGCGGCGACCAAAAATACTGTCTTGGGACCAAACTTGTCGCTGGCCCAGCCACCGATAAAGTTAAATAGTGCGTAGCCAACAAAGAATGCGCTGAAAATCATACCCATTTCAGCGGCATTAAATCCTAATTCCTTTTCAATGAGTGGAGCGGTGATCGACAATGCTGAACGATCCATATAGTTAAGCATGTAAACTATAAATAGAAGAAAAACGATAAGCCATCCCATTGTTTTTCTTTTCATGATATATCCTCTTATTGTGGTCTAGCGGCCTGACCACAATATTTAAATCCTATTTTAAGATCACCATCATTTTGATGTGAATGTGATCAACATAACGAAAAATTAACGTTGAAAATAACGATAAGCAAAGAGGGTTGATCGCAATTCTATGAATTTAAATGACTTTATTTGTATATTGGTAATTTGTGATAAATCAAATCGTACACTCAAAGTCTATTTATTGTGGGTTTGCATTAACGATGCCTCGAGGAAACGACGTCGGTTCAGCATGCATCCGGTATTAGCGCAGAGGGAATGACCAGCCATCGCATAGAGGCATGCAGGCATCAATCGAAAATGCCGCGCTAAACGTTGTGCGTGTAATTATCTGTTAACAATTGTGCTACATATCACAAAATCAAAGCCAGCCTGTAAAGTCGCTTTGACACGCTTTCCGTTACCTTCTAGAGTGGAAAAATACAGATTTTAGATAAGAGACTATCTGTGAAATTAAGATGGTCTCTTATTGCATTTTTTTAGCTAATGGCGACCTTCTTCCGAATATTATGAAGGGGAAAGCCATGTCCGCATGCTCATTCTCGAATCCGATTAAAATCCGTGGCGTTGATGACGTTATCAATTGCATCGACTCACGCGGAAAAATCAATGGCAGAGCCGGTATTATTTGGTGGTTAGCGCTAGGCGGCCTGTTTCTTGACGCTTTTTCAAATTCAGCTCTCAGCGCTGGATTAAACCCAATGACCCGCAATTTAAATCTGAGCGCGACCGAAGTTGCGCTGCTGACCTCATTTTCATCGTGGGTTGCCATATTATTTAACCCCATCGGCGGCTGGATTGCCGATCGCTGGGGACGTGTTCCGCCGCTGATTATTGCCAAAATAATGGCGGTGATCGGTGCGTTGTTGGTGATGTCGTCCTCCAGTTTTAGCACCATTATCATAGGCCGCTTCTTCGTTGGCGTCTCTTACGGGATGGATTTTGCCGTGGCCATGGCGATGTTAGCGGAGTTCACTCCGGTGAAACTAAAAAGCCGTTTAAACACCTGGCAAGGGGTGTGGTATGTCGCTGTGTGTTTAAATCTGGCATTGGCGCTGATGTTTTATTCCTGGGATGTTGGAGATGCTATCTGGCGTTATTCTATTGCCGTAACGGCATTATGCGGACTGATTGTCCTGTACTTCCAGTTTCGTTATTTAGTTGAAAGCCCGGTATGGCTGGCGAGAAAATCTCGTCTTTCTGAAGCCGTAATTGCTATGAATAAAATATACGGTGATAATTTTATTCTGGCACCAAAATCGGAGCAGAAACCTGTCATTGGGCAGGCGGAAAAAGGTGCAAGAAATGTGCTGCTAATATTCCGTGGTGTTTATTTACCGCGTACGATTCTGGCTTCTACAGTTCAGATCTGCCAGTCAATACAATATTTTGGCGTCGGCTGGTATTTGCCGGTTATTAGCGCAGCGATGTTCGGTAAGAACTTTGTTTACGCAACATTGTGCTCACTATTTTTTAACGTTTTCGGTATCGTCGGCGGCTTCCTGTCGCCCGCTATAGGTCGCCGCCTGGGTCTGCGCCGTTCGTCGGCGATCGGTTTTGCCGTGGCTTTTCTCGTCCTGCTCACGCTGGGGCTATTCAGCGACAGTATGCCGCTGTGGGCCTCTTTGCTGGTCCCTGCGCTGTTTATTCTTTGTCACTCTGGCGGGCCTGGCGCAAATGGGAAAAGCCTTTCATCACTCTCTTTTCGCAGTGAACTACGGGCGGGTGCCAACGGTGTGGTGGGGGCGCTTGGCGCAATCGGCGCGGCGCTAGGGTTGTTTATTTTCCCCGTCTTCCGCGATCTGTACGGTCTGCAAACGACTTTCCTGATCATGTCCGCTGTTCCGCTATTTGCGAGCATCGTCTGTTTTGCGATCCCATGGGATCCGACTCGCACCACTATCCAACCTGATAACGAGCCTGGCGCCCCGCAGTTCGCACCACCACAGTCGTCTTATCCAGAGTCGATGGCCCCCGAGTCAAACAGGAGCACGAAATGATTGAATATGAAGATGTCATTCTGGCGATAGACGAAGGGACATCGGGTACGCGCGCGGCAGTGGTGGCGCGAAATAGCCAGGTCCACTGCCTGGAATACCAACCGCTTCAGGTGAGTAGCCAGCGCCATGGCGTTGTTGAACAAGATGCTGATGAAATACTACAGGCCACCATTGCGGTGTGTCGTACTGCGATTGTTAACGCCCAGCGTAGCAAGATGCGCATTGTGGCGCTGGCGATTGCTACGCAACGTTCCACGGCGGTGCTCTGGGATGCTGGCACTGGCAAGGCGCTGGCACCCGCGATGGTTTGGCAGGATGCACGTTTTACGCATGAACTGGCGCAACTTGCCCCTGAATGGGATGCGAAGCTGTTGCCGCTCATTGGCCGGCCGGTCGGGATACGCTCTCCTTACCTTTGGGCGTCATACCATATCGCCAACACACCGGCAGTGAAGAAGGCGCACCAGGCCGGAACGCTGGTGTTTGGCACCGTTGATAGCTGGTTGCTCTGGCATCTGGCGCAAGAAAAAAAATGTGTCACCACCCCGACTAACGCCACGTCTGCCGGGGCGTATTGCCTTAACGAGCATCAGTATTATTTGCCATGGTTGCAGACGTTGAATTTCCCGGCGTCATTGCTGCCATCATTGCACGACGATGCCGATGATTTTGGCACTACGCGTGAAGATCTCCTCGGGATTAGCGTCCCGATCCGGGCCTGTGCTGGAGATCAGTTTGCGGGGGCTATCGGACTGGGCTGTACTGAACGCGGACAGGCTTTTTGTATGCATGGGACCGGCAGCTTTGTCGACTTAATGATGGGGCCGAAGGTACCGACGCTGAAAAAGAGTTGTGAAAGCACGCTCACGATGACGGCACGCCGCCAAAAAGGGCGTTCACACTTCTCTGTAGAAACTTTCGTTCCAACTACCGGTTCGGCTTTGAACTGGGTATGCGAAAAGCTGCACTGGTTTGACTCGCCCGAACAAATTAGCGAGTTGGCTGCGCAGGCCAGTGATTCTGGCGGTGTGAGTTTCATTCCGGCATTGACGGGTCTGCGTGTTCCTCATCTGCAACCGCAGGCCCGCGCCTCCCTTAACGGTATTTCAATCTCGACCACGCGCCCGCAGGTGGCTTACGCCATTCTGGAAGGTATTGCGCATTCGGTCGCCGCCTGTATTCGTGCGAATGAAGCCGCAACCGGCATACCCACGCAAGAACTGGTGGTTGGGGGCGGATTATCCAATAGCGATACGTTATTGCAAATTCAGGCTGATGTTAGCGGGATCCCCGTACGACGGATGGCCGAAACAGCACGGGCCAGCTTACGCGGTGCGGCATTTCTGGCAGGGGCTGATGGGCTGCTGTGGGACTCGTTGACCGATGCCTGCGCCACGCTGAAAACGGCGCGCCTGTTTGAACCCAAAATCAGTCACGACCTTCGCGAACAAAAAATAAGCCGCTGGGAGATGCGTATTGCGCTCGAAATGGATGCCGCCAGCAGCCTCACTTCAGCTAATCAGGAGCGTACCCACTTATGAAGTTTTTCCCTTCGCGAAAGCCCAATAAAACACGTAGTGAAATGTACGGCGCAGAGCCGCTGCGTCTGCAGCGACCTGAGCAACTGGAACGACTGGAAAGCGAAACCTACGACATTCTGATTGTCGGCGGCGGCGTGACGGGAGCCTATGCGGCGCTGGATGCCAGCCTGCGCGGCTATCGGGTCGCGCTGATTGAAAAAAGCGATTTCGCCTCGGGGACGTCATCCAAGTCATCAAAAATGGTGCACGGCGGTCTGCGTTATATCGAGCAGGGGAACCTGGGGCTGGTGCGCCACTCTTTGCTCGAACGCCAGCGTATGCGCCGGAACGCTCGCCATCTGGTGCAACGGCTTCCCTTTTTATTTCCGGTACTTGATAAGAATGGCGTGTTTGATAAGCGCATGTCTTCGGCGTTTGAAAGTCTGCTCTGGACCTACGATCTCGCTGGCGGATGGCGGGAAGGCATCCTTCACCAAAAATTGACTCCGGCGGAAGTACTGTCGCACTGCCCAACGCTGAAAGAGGAGCAGCTCTCCGGCGGTTTTATGTATTTCGATGCCCGTGTTGACGATGCCAGATTAACGCTGGCTCTGGTGCGCACGGCAGCGTTTCATGGGGCGACGGTGACGAACCATGCCGAAGTCATCGAAACCACGCGTGACCAGCACGGCAAAGTCAATGGGGCCATTGTGTATGCCGATGCCCGAGAAATTCGGGTCAAAGCGCGGGTGGTCATTATGGCGACGGGCGTCTGGCTACGTGACTGGAACGGACTGAAAAAAGGGGAGGCGTCCCCTCTGAATATTCGCCCGGCGAAGGGGGTACACGTCGCGATCCCATGGATGAAGATTCGCAATGATTGCACGGTGACCATCCCGGTTGCCGGACGCAGTCGACGCGCGACCATAACGCGCTGGGGCAACGTCTCCTATCTGGGCACTACGGATGAGGACTATCAGGGCGATCTGAATGATGTTCACTGTAATCGCACTGAGCTGGACTTTCTGCTGGAAGGGGCCAACTCGGCGCTGAAAACGGATCTACGCCCGGAAGATGTGGTGGGAAGTATCGCCGGTTGCCGTCCTCTGGTGGGCGTGGCGGGTGGAAAGACCGTTGAGATGAAGCGTAACCATGAGATCCGGGTTTCAGCGGACGGGCTCATTACTATCGTCGGCGGCAAGCTGACGACATCTCGTCATATGGCGGAAGAAACCATCGACGCGGCCAGCAAAATACTGGGTCGTAAAAAGGCCTGCTCAACGAAAACTGCGTATTTGCTTGGCGCGGCTGGCTATGACCCGCAGGCCATTCTGGCCTCAGGTGGTCTGTCTGCGCATCTGGGCGAGCGCTATGGTACTGAAGCCCATTTCGTCAGTGACATTATCCAGGCCGACCCGTCGCTCATGAAACCTATCGTCGCCGGGCTTCCCTATACCGAAGCGGAAGTGGTGTACGCCGTGCGCCATGAACTTGCCAGCACCGTTGACGATGTACTGTCGCGCCGAATTCGTGCTCGCCTGATGGCGCGCGATGCATCAGCCTCTGCCGCTGAACGCGTAGGGGAAATACTGCAACAAGAACTCCGATTACATCCTGAGCACGTGGCTAAACAGGTCGCCAGCTATCAGGCCGCAATTAAACATGAAAAATCAATGCTTATGGGGACATCAGAATGATCAGTAAAGAAGCGATTAAACGTGGTTACAACCGTGGAAATTATACCGTTGGCGCACATACTCGTCCCGCATGGGCAACGGATATCACCCGCAGCGGTGGCGCAAAAGGAATGCAGGTTGATCCCGTTGTAATAAGCGAAGCGACGTTTGACCGGCTGCGGGTCATTGCCGATGACGTGCTGACGTCTGAGGCCGATGTGATTACCTGGACCCGCGACTGGTGGGCCGGTTCGATGATTGCGGAAACCCAGGGCGCCCCCGCCACCTCAAAAGGGGTGATTGTACGCGTTTCCACCGTTGAACAGATTCAGGACGTGATGCGTCTTGCCAGTGATTCCGCCATCCCGGTCACAGTTTCTGCCGGGCGCAGTAACGTTACCGGAGCCGCCTTGCCGTTGCGTGGGGGGATCGTGCTGGATGTTTGCGAACTCAACAAATTTATCGACTTTGACCCGCAAAGTCAGATTGTTGAGGTAGAAGCCGGCATGTTTGGCGATGTTTTCGAACAAACTATCCAAAAAGAGTACTGCATGACGATGGGCCACTGGCCGTCTTCGTTTGGCATTAGTACCGTGGGCGGTTGGGTCGCTTGTCGTGGCGCGGGGCAGCTTTCTACCCGCTACGGCAAAATTGAAGATATGGTTTTTGGGATGGATGTGGTGCTTGCCGATGGGCGCTTAATCACCGTGGGCGGTTATGCACGCAGCGCTATCGGACCGGATTTACAGCAAATGTTCATTGGTTCGGAAGGCACGCTGGGTGTGATTGTGCGTGTGCGTTTAAAGCTTCATCGCCTGCCGGATTATGGCCGCGCCATCGCCTGGGGTTTTTCCAGTTTCGCCAGTGGACTGGAGGCATGTCGCGAAATCTTACAGCATGGCGCGAATCCGGCGGCACTGCGTTTGTACGATAACCTTGAGAGCGGCGTGCAGTTTGGTCTGCCAGAGACCAATGTCCTGCTGATTGCAGACGAAGGAGAGCCTGACATGGTCGACGCGGTGCTGGCTATCAGTGAACGTATTTGTCAGCAGAGCGGAGAGGAACTTGACGGTGAGGCTATCTTTGAACGCTGGCTGGATACCCGGTATCTGACGGGCAAAAGCGCTGAAGGCTTTAAGAAAAGCCCCGGCCTGGTGGCGGACACGCTGGAAATGGTGGGACGCTGGCGCGATCTCAGCGCGGTATATGATGATGTGGTGGCTGCGATTAACGCCGTTCCGGGGACGCTGGCAGGTTCAGCGCACCAGTCCCACGCCTACGTCGATGGCGCGTGCCTTTACTTTTCGCTGCGTGGCGATGTGGCCGTTGAGCAACGCGGGGCGTGGTATCGCGCGGCATGGGACGCGGCAAATGCGGTGCTGATTAAACACAATGCCTCCCTCAGCCATCACCATGGTGTCGGGTTGCTTCGTTCCCCCTATATGCAGGCTTCGTTAGGTGAATCGCTTTCGGTTCTGGCCGATATTAAAAGAGCGCTGGATCCGCAGAATATCCTGAACCCGGGAAAACTGGGGTTAAGCGCTGAGCTGTACTCACATCAGGTAGGTCAATCATGATCAAAAACCTTGGCGTGCTTCTGGCACGCCATCCCATCATTATGGCGATTTACGGCATTGAGCAACTGAAAACCGCGCTGTCCAGCAAAGCTGAAGTTTGCATTATTGCCAATATCGATCTGATCAAGCTCCAGCCGGTGATTGAACTGCTATCGAAGGCGGGAAAGTACGTCATCGTCAATATCGATAGCTGTAATGGACTGTCGCAGGATAAAGGCGGTATCGACTATGTGGCTGAAACAGGGGCGATGGGGTTGCTCTCTACGCGTTTGCAAACCGTACAGCGTGCAAAAAAATGTGGGCTGGTCACTATGCAGAAAATCTTCGTCACCGACCGTTCCACCTGGCTACGCAGCCTGAAGGCGGTGGAACAAAGCGAACCCGATTATGTGCAACTGATGCCCGCGCAGATGCTGCCGTTGCTCTCGCAGGCCGATCGTAATGTGTTGCCGCCGATTGTGGCGTCCGGGTTTGTCTGCAATGAGGAACATGCTCAGACGGCACTGTTGCACGGCGCGATAGCGGTCTCAAGCAGCGACAGTGCGTTATGGGATGTGAATCTTCTACGTTAACCACCAGGAGCCAAAAATGGAAAATACGCAGCTGTTGGTTGTCGCACATTATTTTGCCCAACCGACGATGGGCGACAAGGTAAACGATGCGCTCAGGATGCTGGCGGAGGCGACGCGTAACGAGTCTGAGAACATCACCTATGAATTTTTCCGTTCCACGGAAGACAGCGATCGCTTTGTGATTATTGAGACTTACCGTTGCGCACAAGGTCTCGAACTTCACCGACAAACGGAACATTTTCAACGCATTGGCGTTGGGATTATTACTCCGCTGTTGGTGCGTAAAGAGGTGAAAAGCTTTCCCATTCCCCCCGATGAATCGCGTAGGTAAACGCAGTCTTTCTTACTGCAAGGAATACATCAATGAACCATGTTATGAAGGATTTTGCGTTTACGACGGTAGCGGAAATCATCGTCGAATGGGCGGGTGCGGCACGATTAGGAGCGATCCTTCAGCCGCGGTTTAGCGCGCGTCGTGTATTGCTGGTAACCGACGCCGGACTGGTCAAAGCAGGGATTCTGCCGCCCGTTTTGCATAGCCTGCAAGACGCAGGGTTTCAGGTGACGGTTTACGATCGGGTTCAACCCGATCCGCATGAACGCCTTGTTCGCGAAGCCTTACAGGTAGCACACGACAGCCACTGTGACATGGTTATTGGCCTGGGCGGCGGCTCCTCGCTGGATGTCGCGAAGCTGGTGGCTGTGTTAATCAATTCTGAACAAGACCTGCCGGAGCTTTATGGGATTGGCAAGGTTATCGGTCAACGTTTGCCGCTGGTCAATATACCCACTACGGCAGGAACGGGGTCTGAAGTCACCAATATTTCCATTTTAACGACGCATGATGACAGCAAAATGGGCATTGTCTCCCCGCAGCTGTATGGTGATTTGGTGCTACTGGATGCACAACTGACGCTGGGGTTACCGCCGGTCCACACCGCTGCCGCCGGGATCGATGCGATGGTGCATGCGATAGAGGCTTATACCGGCAAGCATAAGAAGAACCCGCTGTCGGATGCATTGGCCCGCGAGGCGTTACGTTTAATCAGTCGCCATCTGGTGACCGCATGCCGTGACGGGAACAACCGTGAAGCGCGAGAAAATGTTCTGCTGGGCGCGATGTTGGCAGGCCAGGCTTTTGCCAATTCCCCAGTGGCGGCAGTGCATGCGCTGGCTTATCCCTTGGGCGCACGACACCATATTCCACATGGGTTGTCGAATGCGCTGATGTTGATTCCAGTGCTGCAGTTTAACGTGTCTGCGGCGGCTCCACTTTATGGTGAGCTGGCAGCCATCATTGGGGCGAAGGTGACAGGGGACGTGGCGAACGATGCCCAGTCGTTTATTGCCGCGATGGTGAAGATCGTTGCCGCAACCGGCGCGCCGAACAGGCTGCGTGACGTCGATGTACCTGAAAAGGACCTGCCGCTGTTGGCCCACGATGCCATGCAGCAGACCCGTTTACTGGATAACAATCCCGTGACGCTTACTGAAGGCGATGCGTTGCGACTATATCAGCAGGCTTTTTGAGCACGATAGGTGTCCGGTGAAAGGATTGCCGGGCACGATTTTTTGCCTGCAACATCCTTGCTACAACCGAATAGACATATTGAATCCAGGTGTTAGTATTCAATAGACAGCAGTTATGAGTATGCGTGTTTCATTTCCGGCCAGGAACGCTGATGATGACAACATTACTACCCGATTTCACAGCATTTTCGTCATTCACTTCCTGTGCGGCGCAGGTTGTCTTCACGCCTGTCCGCTCTCTGGCCATTGTTTCTCATTCCTTCTCATCCCGGATGGAATCTCCCGCTGAATAGCTGTTCAGTGGGCTTTGTGACACGCATCGTTTGATAACAGGGATTACGGCGGGTCGAATATGGATAAGTTTAAACGTCATTTGATGTGGTGGGGGGTGGGCATCCTGGTCGTGGTGGCCGCGATAGCATGGTGGATGCTCCGTCCTGCGGGAATCCCGGAGGGGTTCGCAGCCAGCAACGGCAGAATTGAAGCCACTGAAGTGGATATCGCCACCAAGATTGCCGGGCGAATTGACACGATCCTCGTGTCAGAAGGGCAGTTCGTTCGTCAGGGCGAGGTGCTGGCGAAAATGGATACTCGCGTGCTGCAGGAACAACGGCTGGAAGCGGTAGCCCAAATCAAAGAAGCCGAAAGCGCGGTAGCGGCGGCGCGGGCGCTGTTAGAACAGCGGCAAAGTGAAATGCGCGCTGCGCAGTCGGTGGTAAAACAACGCGAGGCGGAACTGCAGTCGGTTTCTAAACGCCACGTGCGTTCCCGTTCGCTGTCCCAGCGTGGGGCCGTGTCTGAGCAACAACTGGATGACGACAGGGCTGCGGCAGAAAGCGCCCGCGCTGCGCTGGAATCCGCAAAGGCGCAGGTATCTGCGGCAAAAGCCGCCATTGAAGCCGCTCGCACCAGCATTATTCAGGCGCAAACTCGTGTTGAAGCCGCGCAGGCCACCGAACGTCGTATTGCGGCTGATATTGATGACAGCGAGCTGAAAGCCCCGCGCGATGGTCGCGTGCAGTACCGCGTAGCCGAACCGGGCGAGGTACTTTCTGCGGGCGGTCGTGTGCTGAATATGGTCGATCTCAGCGATGTCTACATGACGTTCTTCTTGCCAACCGAACAGGCTGGTTTACTGAAGATTGGCGGTGAAGCGCGCCTGGTGCTGGATGCCGCGCCGGATCTGCGTATTCCGGCGACCATCAGCTTTGTGGCAAGCGTGGCGCAGTTCACGCCAAAAACGGTCGAAACCAGCGATGAACGGCTGAAGCTGATGTTCCGCGTCAAAGCGCGTATCCCGCCAGAACTGTTGCAGCAGCATCTGGAGTACGTGAAAACCGGTCTGCCGGGCATGGCGTGGGTGCGTGTTGATGAAAATCGCGCCTGGCCTGACGACCTGGTGGTGAGGTTGCCGCAATGACGCATCTGGCGCTGGTTCCCGTTCCTCCCGTGGCGCACCTTGACGGCGTGAGTCAGCATTACGGGAAAACGGTCGCGCTGAATAATATCACGCTGGATATCCCCGCCCGCTGTATGGTGGGGCTGATTGGCCCGGACGGCGTCGGAAAATCGAGCCTGCTATCGCTCATCTCCGGCGCACGGGTTATTGAACACGGCAACGTGATGGTGCTGGGCGGCGATATGCGCGACCCAAAACATCGCCGGGATGTCTGCCCGCGCATTGCCTGGATGCCGCAGGGGCTGGGGAAAAACCTGTACCACACGCTGTCGGTGTATGAGAACGTCGATTTCTTTGCCCGGCTGTTTGGTCATGACAAAGCGGAGCGCGAAGCGCGGATTACCGAGCTGCTGAACAGCACTGGACTGGCACCGTTTCGCGATCGTCCTGCCGGGAAACTCTCGGGTGGCATGAAGCAAAAGCTGGGGCTGTGCTGCGCGTTAATCCACGACCCGGAACTGTTAATTCTCGATGAACCCACCACCGGGGTCGACCCGCTGTCCCGCGCTCAGTTCTGGGATCTGATTAACAGCATCCGCCAGCGGCAGACCAACATGAGCGTCCTGGTTGCCACCGCCTACATGGAAGAAGCCGAGCGCTTTGACTGGCTGGTGGCGATGAACGCCGGGGAGGTGTTAGCCACCGGGAGCGCGCAGCAGCTACGCGAAAAAACCGCCAGCGACACGCTGGAGCAGGCGTTTATCGCGCTGTTACCCGAGGCCCAGCGTCAGGCGCACAAACCGGTGGTGATCCCGCCGTATCATGCTGAGCAGGAAGAAATTGCCATCGAGGCGAAAGACCTGACCATGCGCTTCGGCAAGTTCGTCGCCGTTGACCACGTTAACTTTCGCATTCCGCGCGGGGAAATCTTCGGTTTTCTCGGCTCCAACGGCTGCGGTAAATCCACCACCATGAAAATGCTCACCGGACTGCTGCCCGCAAGCGAAGGTGAGGCATGGCTGTTTGGGCAAGCGGTTGACCCGAAGAATATCGATACCCGCCGCCGGGTAGGCTATATGTCGCAGGCGTTTTCGCTTTACAGTGAGCTGACCGTCCGGCAAAACCTCGAGCTGCATGCCCGGCTGTTCCATATCCCCGAAGCAGAAATTCCGGGGCGAGTACAGGAGATGAGCGAGCGTTTTTCGCTGACCGATGTCGAAGATGTGTTGCCCGGCGCGCTGCCGTTGGGGATCCGTCAACGCCTGTCGCTGGCGGTGGCGGTTATCCATCGCCCGGAGATGCTTATTCTTGATGAACCGACCTCCGGGGTTGATCCGGTGGCGAGGGACATGTTCTGGCAACTGATGGTTGATCTGTCGCGTCAGGACAAAGTAACCATTTTTATCTCCACCCACTTTATGAACGAAGCGGAGCGCTGCGACCGGATGTCGCTGATGCACGCCGGAAAAGTACTGGCCAGCGGTACGCCGCAGGAGCTGGTGAAACAGCGTGGTGCCGCCAGTCTTGAAGAGGCGTTTATCTCCTGGTTGCAGGAAGCGGCAGGCCCGGCGCCGGAAGCCCAGTTAGCGCCAGCCAATGTCCCGGTTGTGCATGAAAACAATAAGCCGCCGCGGCAGGGCTTTAGTCTGCGGCGTTTGTTCAGCTACAGCCGCCGTGAAGCGCTGGAGCTGCGACGTGATCCGGTACGTTCAACGCTGGCGCTGATGGGCACGGTGATCCTGATGCTGATCATGGGCTACGGCATCAGCATGGATGTGGAAAACCTGCGTTTTTCAGTGCTCGATCGTGACCAGACCGTCAGCAGCCAGGCGTGGACGCTGAATCTGGCGGGATCGCGCTATTTTATTGAGCAGCCGCCGCTCACCAGCTATGACGAGTTGGACAAACGGATGCGTTCAGGCGAAGTTGCGGTAGCAATAGAAATTCCGCCAAATTTTGGTCGCGATATCGCGCGCGGCACGCCGGTGAAGATTGGCGTCTGGGTTGATGGCGCAATGCCGAGCCGCGCTGAAACGGTCCGAGGCTATGTGCAGGCGATGCACCAGACCTGGCTGCAGGATGTGATGGCGCGTCAACCCAATGCCAGCGGGCAAAACGGGCTGATGACCATTGAAACTCGCTATCGTTACAACCCGGATGTGAAGAGTCTGCCGGCGATTGTTCCAGCGGTTATTCCACTGCTATTGATGATGATCCCTTCCATGCTCAGCGCACTCAGCGTGGTGCGTGAGAAAGAACTGGGATCAATTATCAACCTGTACGTTACGCCCACCACCCGCAGCGAATTTTTGCTCGGCAAACAGTTGCCTTACATCGTGCTGGGCATGCTGAACTTCCTGCTGCTGTGCGCGCTGTCGGTGTTTGTGTTCGGCGTCCCGCATAAGGGCAGTTTTTTAACGCTGACGCTGGCCGCGCTGCTGTACGTCACCATTGCCACCGGGTTGGGGCTGCTCATCTCCACGTTTATGAAAAGCCAGATCGCCGCCATTTTTGGTACGGCGATTATTACGTTGATCCCGGCGACGCAGTTTTCCGGGATGATCGACCCGGTTGCTTCGCTGGAAGGACCGGGTCGGTGGATTGGCGAAATTTACCCGACCAGCCATTTTCTGACCATCGCGCGCGGAACGTTCTCTAAAGCGTTGGATCTGGCCGATCTCTGGCAGCTATTTATTCCGCTGGCAATCGCCATTCCGATGGTGATTGGTTTGAGCGTATTACTGCTGAAAAAACAGGAGGGGTGATGCGCCGATTACGCAATATTTATAACCTTGGCATCAAAGAGTTGCGCAGTCTGCTGGGTGACAAAGCGATGCTGACGCTGATCGTCTTCGCCTTCACGATTTCGGTTTATTCTTCCGCGACCGTTCTGCCGGGGTCGCTGCATCTGGCGCCAATTGCCATTGCCGATATGGACCAGTCGCAGTTGTCGAATCGGATCGTGAACAGCTTTTATCGCCCGTGGTTTTTACCGCCGGAGATGATTACTGCTGATGAGATGGATGCCGGGCTGGATGCCGGACGCTACACCTTCGCCGTGAACATCCCGCCTGATTTTCAGCGTGATGTCCTGGCCGGGCGGCAGCCGGACATACAGGTGAACGTCGATGCTACGAGGATGAGTCAGGCCTTTACCGGCAACAGCTATATCCAGAATATCATTAGCGGCGAGGTGAACAGCTTTGTGTCGCGTTATCGTGATAACAGTGAGCCGCCGGTGGCACTGGAAATGCGCATGCGCTTTAACCCCAATCTGGAACCTGCCCGCTTTGGTGCGGTAATGGCGATTATCAACAACATCACCATGCTGGCGATTGTGCTTACCGGGTCGGCGCTGATTCGTGAACGCGAGCACGGGACTATTGAGCATCTGCTGGTGATGCCGGTAACGCCGTTTGAGATCATGATGGCCAAAATCTGGTCGATGGGGCTGGTGGTACTGGTGGTTTCTGGTCTGTCGCTGATGCTGATGGTGAAAGGGGTACTCGGCGTGCCGATTGAAGGCTCGATACCGTTGTTTATGCTGGGCGTGGCGTTGAGCCTGTTCGCCACCACCTCGATCGGCATTTTTATGGGCACGCTGGCGCGCTCCATGCCGCAGTTGGGACTGCTGATGATTCTGGTGCTGCTGCCGTTACAGATGCTCTCCGGTGGCTCCACACCGCGTGAAAGCATGCCGCAGGCGGTACAGGACATCATGTTGACGATGCCAACCACCCACTTTGTCAGCCTCGCGCAGGCGATACTTTACCGCGGCGCAGGGTTTGGCATCGTCTGGCCGCAGTTCCTGACGCTGCTGGGGATTGGCGGGGTGTTTTTCCTGATAGCGCTGCTGCGCTTTCGAAAGACGATTGGCACGATGGCGTAATCGGTTGACTTCATCGCTTGACTGTATTGTGTGCTGTTATAATATGACTTCAAAGGATGAAGTCATAAGGACATGCGACGAAGGAAAAAGTGTTGTCTTTACGCAAAAAGCAAAAGAACACGCTGGTTCAGCTTTTTAAAGCACCGACGCCGCAGGGAATTAAGTGGGCGGAAATCGAGTCACTGATCAAGGCGTTAGGTGGCGAAATCAAAGAAGGACGAGGCTCGCGATGTAAGTTTCTTTTAAATAAGAGCATTGCGAGTTTTCATAGACCACATCCTTCTCCGGATACAGATAAAGGCGCGGTCGAAAACGTACGTGACTGGTTAACAAGTATAGGGGTAAAACCATGATCAAACCCAAAACGCCAAACTCAATGGAAATCGCCGGTCAGCCTGCGGTAATTAATTATGTTCCTGAGCTTAATGCGTTTCGCGGTAAGTTCCTGGGATTGTCAGGCTATTGTGATTTTGTCTCTGACAGCATTCAGGGGCTGCAAAAAGAGGGGGAAATTTCCTTACGAGAGTATCTTGATGATTGCTCTGCCGCAGGGATAGAGCCTTACGCACACCCGGAAAAGCTGAAGACATTTACTTTGCGCTATCCAGAATCTTTCGGAGAACGTTTAAGTTTTGCGGCAGCGGAAGAGCAGGTATCAGTGAATACATGGATCATCGAAACGCTTAGCAAAAGTCTCAAACAGGCATAGCGGCTGGCTGGTTTGCTCATCATTGCCGGGGCGCTTCGCTTGCCCGGCCTACAAACGGTAACGGACGTAGGCCGGATAAGACGTAGCCGCCATCCGGCAACGAAACAGGCAATTACTCTTCTTTCGGCAGGCACTGCAAGTGACCGTGGCGCACGCCGCGCTGGGAAATCACATCATCGGCAAAATGCTGCACATCGCCCATGTCGCCTTTCAGCACCGCGATTTCCAGGCAGTCGTCATGGTTGATGTGCACGTGTAGCGTGGCGACCGATAAATCGTGGTGGTGATGTTGGGTAGAAACAATACGGCTCGCCAGGTCACGCTTCTCATGCTCATAAACATACGAGAGCACCGCGAAACCCTGAGTGCCGTGCTCCTGTGCGGTTTCTTGCGCCAGTGCGCCGCGCAGAATATCGCGGATCGCTTCGGAACGGTTGTTGTAGCCCCGGCGCTGGCTCAGGCCGTCGAGCGTTTCCAGTAAATCGTCATCGAGAGTTATGGTGATACGTTGCATCCGATTTCAACCTTACGATATGGCGCGGTGGCGCACGGGAATGAGGGCGTTACAGACGCTGCACGGCGTCGGCGCTCAGGGTAAACGGCGTGGGGGTACAGACTGCCAGGCTCAGAGCGTCGAGCTGGCACTGGCTGACAGAGAGTGAGGAGGTTAGCGCGGTGCTGTCGACGCTGACGATTTGCCAGGCGCTGCCGCCACGCTGTTTCACGATAGCTTCTTTACGCGTCCAGATGCGCCAGAACGCCGCCAACTGTTGCTCCGGGCGTTCGGCCTCAACTTCGGCATGTTCTCCGAGACTGAACACCGTGTTTGCCAGCGTCTGCCAGTTATCGCGCGGGCGCACGACTTCAATATCGCAGCCGACTTCCCCTTCGTCGCTGAGCAGCAGGGCGATATCATCGCCGCTGTGGCTGAGATTGAACCACAGCGGCGTGTCGGCGGAAAAGGCCGGTTTTCCTTGCTCGCCATAGATGATGTCCGGTAAGGGCGAAAGCGCATGGGAAAGCAGCACGCGACCTGCCAGCCAGCGCGCACGACGAGCACCTTGCGGGGCCTGCTCACTCAGTGCGGCAGGCAGTGCGCCAGCGCTTAAAACAGAAACTTTCCCAAGAACGATCCGGTACATATCAGGGCTAACCTTTAGTAATAATGGGGTTGTGTACCATTCTTCACATGCTGTTTGCAAGTTTATCCAGGTAATCGGCTTTTGGGCCTGCCGGGTCCCAGCAAAATTGCCAGTTTGCTGCCGCCTGTGGTCGTTTCCATCCAGATTTTACACACGCTGGTTAACGGCACGGAGAGCAGCATGCCTACCGGGCCGAGCAGCCATCCCCACACCAACAAAGAGAGGAAGACGATAAGCGTCGATAACCCCAGCCGATGCCCCATCATGCGGGGTTCAAGGATGTTACCAATCACCATATGCACCACCAGAAACAGTGCGCCAACCAACACGCATTCGTAAACGCCGTTGAACAGCAGCGCCTGGATCATGGGCGGGACAGCGGAAATGACCGAGCCAATGTTGGGCACGTAGTTTAGCAAGAATGCCAGCACGCCCCACATCAGAGCAAACTGAATCCCCATTAGCGCCAGCCCAAGCCAGACGATAGCGCCGGTCCATAAGCTGAGCAGCGTTTTCAGCGCCAGATAGTGAGACACCCCCTTCAGCGCCCGATGCAGCCCCGCAATATGGATTTGTGGGTTATTCAGCGCAAAGCGCATCTTATAGGGGACATGACGCACTTCAAACAACATAAAGACCACCGTCATCACCAGCAGGACGACGCTGGCCATGGCACCGGAAAGACTCGTCATCAGCGTGGTTGTGAAGGTCATCAGCTTGTCGGAGTCCATGCGTTGCAGCATGCGCTCCGGAGACATATGCAGATTCAGGAAAGGCACCATCTCTTGTAGATACAGAACTTTGCGTGTCAGCTCCTTGTTGTATTTTGGCAGCAGGTCCATGAATTCAGTGATTGACGACGCCAGAACGCCGACCAACGCCGTAAGAGCGATCATCATCACTACCACCACTAACGTAATGGCTACCGGGCGACGTACACCTCGGCGAATAAACCAGGTGACTAACGGATTCAAAACAATGGCAAAAAAGAGGGCCAGCAGAAGTTGTACGATGATATCCGCCGCGGCATGAATACCGGCGAGGATCACCACCAAAGCGGCCAGTTTGAGCAAAATGTGCAAACCCGTTTTATCGGGTTGAGGGGTTGTCATGTTTTCTTCCTGCCTGCGTTTTTGCATTAAGTGTAGCGGCTGGTTTGCGACTAAAACTCCAAAACTGACTACTGATTTCTGTCCGGCAACATGGTAAAAATGAAACACAGTTGTGAAAATGTGGTGACCCTCCATGCCCGAACCCGTCGCTGAACCGACGCTTAGCGGTTTACGCCTTAATCTGCGCATTGTTTCTGTGGTGATGTTTAACTTCGCCAGCTACCTGACCATCGGCCTGCCGCTCGCGGTATTGCCAGGCTATGTCCATGATGTGATGGGGTTCAGCGCTTTCTGGGCTGGCCTGGTCATCAGCCTGCAATATTTCGCTACGCTGCTGAGCCGTCCGCATGCAGGTCGCTATGCCGACCTGCTGGGGCCAAAGAAGATTGTGGTATTCGGCCTGTGCGGCTGCTTTTTAAGCGGACTGGGCTATTTACTGGCGGGTTCAACGAACGGCTGGCCGCTGGCAAGCCTGCTACTGCTATGCATGGGGCGCGTGATTCTTGGCATCGGGCAAAGCTTTGCCGGGACCGGCTCTACGCTGTGGGGCGTGGGGGTGGTTGGCTCAATGCACATCGGGCGGGTGATTTCGTGGAACGGTATTGTGACCTATGGCGCGATGGCGATAGGCGCTCCGCTGGGCGTTCTGTTTTATGCCTGGGGCGGCTTACAAGGGCTGGCGCTGACCGTGATGGGCGTGGCGTTGCTGGCGATACTGCTGGCGCTCCCTCGTCCGGCGGTGAAGGCCAGTAAAGGCAAACCGTTGCCGTTTCGCGCGGTGCTTGGGCGCGTCTGGTTGTACGGTATGGCACTGGCCCTGGCCTCCGCTGGATTTGGGGTAATCGCCACGTTCATTACCCTGTTTTATGATGCCAAAGGTTGGGACGGCGCCGCATTCGCGCTGACGCTTTTTAGCTGCACGTTTGTCGGCACGCGTTTGTTGTTCCCAAATGGTATCAACCGCTTAGGCGGGTTGAATGTGGCAATGCTCTGCTTTAGCGTCGAGATTGTTGGTCTGCTGCTGGTCGGGGTAGCTTCCATGCCGTGGATGGCGAAAATCGGCGTCCTGCTGGCAGGGGCCGGGTTCTCGCTGGTCTTCCCGGCATTGGGAGTGGTAGCGGTAAAAGCTGTTCCCCAGCAAAATCAGGGGGCTGCGCTGGCGACCTATACGGTGTTTATGGATTTATCGCTGGGAGTTACCGGGCCGCTGGCCGGACTGGTAATGACGTGGGCAGGTGTGCCGGTTATTTATCTGGCGGCAGCCGGGCTGGTGGCGGTGGCGTTATTGCTGACCTGGCGGTTAAAAAAACGGCCTCAGGTGGTGTCACCAGAGGCCGCGTCATCGTCTTAACCGTTACTGGATAACCAGCGTGTTAATGATGTTTTCTGCGGTCGTTTGCGCTTTTTGCTGATCGTCAGCAGGCAGCGTGATTTGCAGAGTCAGCAGTTGGTTGTCCACTTTACCCAGCACCACGGAAGAGTATGCGGTCTGGCCTTTGGCCGAGATAATGCTGTCTAACTGCTGCAGGGTGTGGCCTTTCAGCTCAATCGATTTATTGGTGACGACCTGCAACTGCGGGTCGCGGCTACGCTGCTGATCTTCCAGACGTTTTGCCAGCACGGCCAGATCTTCGTTGGTATTGTCGCCAACAATCACAATCACCGCTTTCTGGCCGGTTGCATCAGAATACACGTGCATATTGTTCGCCTGGGTGCCCAGCTTGCCGCTCTGATCGGTCATATCCGCGGGCAGGGAAAAACTGAGTTTGCCGTCCAGCAGACTGACCGGTTGTCCGGTGGCGTTACTTTCTGCGGCAGCACCTTCTGCTGGCGCTTTTGTATCGCTATTATCACAGGCCGCAAGCCCCATAACCAGCAGGCCAATACCGACATATTTAACCAGATTGCGCATTGACTTCTTCCTTTCGATAAACGGCCATAACGGCTCATTCGTCCATCTTATCACAACTCGGAAAATGAACCTTTAACTCGTCTGCAATGCAGAGATTTCGGATTTATCTGCCAGCCTTTTCAGTAACATATTCAGCAGTACGCCATACATTGGCAGGAAGAAAATAATGCTGATCAGCACTTTGAAGCAGTAGTCGACCAGCGCGATTTCCATCCAGTGCTCGGCCATAAAGGCGTCCGGGCTGCGCCAGAAGGCGATAAAGAAGAAGGCCAACGTATCGCTAATGTTGCCAAACAGCGTGGAAGCTGTCGGCGCCAGCCACCAGCGACGGTTCTGACGCAGGCGGTTGAAGACATGCACATCCAGAATTTGTCCCAGCGCGTAAGCCATAAAGCTGGCGGCGGCGATACGGGCGACAAACAGATTAAAGTGCAGCAACGCGCCGAAACCCTGCCACGATCCCATATAGAACAGGGATGAAACGACATAGGAGATCAGCAGCGCAGGGATCATTACCGCAAAGATGATACGTCGTGCCAACGGCGCGCCAAAAATACGCACGGTCAGGTCGGTCGCGAGGAATATAAACGGAAAGCTAAAAGCGCCCCATGTGGTATGGAAACCAAAAATGGAGATCGGTAGCTGCACCAGATAGTTGCTGGAGGTGATCACCAGCAGATGAAATAGCGATAGCCAAAACAACGCTTTTACGCGCTGAGATTGTGTAAACGGAGTCATATTGTGACCTTTTTGTTGGATGGGGTGAGGGAACCCAATAAAAAACCGTCGCATGATACTGCTTTAAGAGCACATTGCAATGGTTGTTTTTCACGCAATCGTTAACCTGATTGGCTTACGCCACAACAGAGCGTAAAATAACGCCGTTTTTGAATGAACGAGACTACGATGAGCGATCTGTTTACCTCTCCCGACCATACTCTTGATGCCCAGGGGTTGCGCTGCCCGGAACCCGTAATGATGGTACGTAAAACCGTGCGCGGCATGCAGGCGGGTGAAACGCTGCTGATTGTCGCCGACGATCCGGCGACAACCCGTGACATTCCCGGCTTCTGTACCTTCATGGAACATGAGCTGGTGGCCAAAGAGACCGACTCGCTGCCGTACCGCTATCTGGTGCGCAAAGGGCAGTAATCTTGTTATGCCGGATGGCGCTAACGCTTATCCGGCCTACAAAGACTGTGTGGCCTGTATGCCGGATGGCGCTAACGCTTATCCGGCCTACAAAGACTGTGTGGCCTGTATGCCGGATGGCGCTAACGCTTATGCCTACAAAGACTGTGTAACCTGTATGCCGGGTGGCGCTAACGCTTATCCGACCTACAAAGACGGTGTAACCTGTATGCCGGGTGGCGCTAACGCTTATCCGGTCTACAAAGACGGTGTAACCTGTATGCCGGGTGGCGCTAACGCTTATCCGACCTACAAAGACGGTGTAACCTGTATGCCGGGTGGCGCTAACGCTTATCCGGCCTACAAAGACGGTGTAACCTGTATGCCGGATGGCGCTAACGCTTATCCGGCCTACAAAGACGGTGTAACCTGTATGCCGGATGGCGCTAACGCTTATCCGACCTACAAAGACGGTGTAACCTGTAGGCCGGATAAGGCAACGCCGCATCCGGCACACACATTATCCTTTACGCAATAACCGCAGCGCGTTAGCGGTCACCAGTACCGTCGCCCCCGTATCCGCCAGCACCGCCAGCCACAGTCCGGTTATCCCGAGCAGCGTGGTAACGAGAAAAATCCCCTTCAGGCCCAGCGCAATCGCAATGTTCTGGCGAATATTGGCGTGGGTGGCGCGCGCCAGATGAATCATTTGCACCAGACCACGCAGACGGTTGTGGGTCAGGGCTGCATCGGCGGTTTCCAGCGCGACGTCGGTCCCGCTTCCCATCGCAATGCCGATGGTGGCCGCTTTCATTGCCGGGGCGTCGTTGATGCCGTCGCCGACCATCGCCAGCGGCGACTGTTGGTTAAGATGGGTTACGGCCTGCACTTTATCCTCCGGCAAGAGTCCCGCTTTGAATTCGAGCCCCAGCTCGCCGGCAATGGCTGCCGCCGCACGTGGGTTATCGCCGGTCAGGATCACGCCTTTCACGCCAATCTGATTCAGCTCGCTGATGGCGCTACGCGCGTCGTCGCGCAGTGTGTCCTGTAGGGCCAGCATGCCGAGAACGACATCGTTACGCAGCACCAGCACCACCGTTTGGCCCGCGTTTTCCAGCTCGCTAATCTGCCCGGCAAAGGCATCAGTAGGTTGCTTACCGGCGGCGCAAATCAGTACGCGTTCGCCGTTGACCAGCGCTTCAATTCCAGAGCCAACCAGCGCCCGTTGCTCTTTTGCGACAGGAATAGTCAGTTCGCGCGTTTGTGCTTCCCGGACAATCGCCTGTGCCAGCGGGTGCGTTGCGCCTTGCTCTACCGCTGCCGCCAGTGCCAGCAGTTCAGCTTCGCTAATACCGCTTGCCGGATGAATCGCCGTGACGCGTGGTTTACCGACGGTCAGGGTACCGGTTTTATCAAACGCCACCTGCGTGACTCTACCCAACTGTTCCAGCGCGGCCCCGCCTTTGATTAACGCGCCACGACGCGCCGCGGCGGCAAGACCAGAGGTAATGGCTGCGGGTGTTGAAATCACCAGTGCGCAAGGACAACCAATCAGCAGCAGCGTCAGCCCTTTGTAAATCCACTCCTGCCAGGATGCGGCAAACAGCAGTGGCGGTACGAGGGTGACCAGCAGCGCAACCGCCATAATCGCTGGGGTGTAAATTCGGCTGAAACGGTCAATAAAGCGCTCAATCGGGGCACGACGTTCTTCCGCTTCTTCAATCAGCTTCAGAATACGGTCAATGGCGCTGGCACCCGGCTCGGAGAGCACTTCCAGCGTTACAAGACGGTCCACGCTGGTGGCGCCGGCCGGGACTTTCTCGCCGGTGGCACGTTCAACGGGAATCGATTCGCCGGTCAGGGCGCTTTCATCAAAGCTGGCAAAACCGGAGACCAATTTGCCGTCGGCAGGTAAACGCCCGCCCGCGGCAACTTCGATAACATCACCAGGCCGGAGGGTATTGATAGCCACCACTTCGCGCTCGCCGTTACGCAGGCGCGTGGCGGTTTCCGGTTTGAGCGCCATCAGCGCGCTAACCCCTTTACGGGCGCGGCTGGCGGCCCATCCTTCCAGGCGTTCACCAATTAAAAACAGCAGCAGCACCATGGCGGCTTCCGCCGTCGCGCCGATAAACAGTGCGCCAATGGCGGCCACGCTCATCAACGTTTCAATGGCAAAGTAGCTGCCGGTTTTCATCAGACGCAGAGCCTGACGGGCAATGGGATACAGACCAACCAGCGTGGTGGCGATAAACGCTATCTGACCGAAGGGGTGATTGAACTGCTCTAGCCCCCAACTAATCGTCATCATGATAATCAGCGAAATCAGCGGCAGGTTTTCTTTAAAACGGGACTCGGGGGCAGCGTCCGTCGCGTGCTCATCGCGCAGGGTATAGCCTGCCTTTTGCACTGCGTTTTCAACTTGCTGGCGGATATCGGAACTGGCATCGACTACCAGTTTTTCAGTGGCGAACAGAACCTGGACCTGGTTGACGTCGCTGACCTGGCGGACCGCATTTTCTACTTTTCGGGCGCAGGCCGCACAGTCCATGCCCGCCACTTTCCAGGAATAGCGGGTACCTTGTACGGTATCGGATACGGGCGGTGGGGTAGAGCAGCTTCCTTCGCAGCAGCAGTCATCCACCTTTTGTGGCGCAGGCACTGGCTTGAATGAAGAGAATTGTGGGACCTTTTTGCCACGGGTATCGGGTGTCGACATGGCATCCTCCGGTTGATAATCATTTCGTATTAACCGGAGGATACACTCTGGAGTCGACTCCAGAGTCAAGCGTTTTAAAGATACAAAGAACGAACAATCAGGAAATGTCCGGCGAAGTAGCAGGCGGCGGCAATTGCGTTATCGGCACGGAAGCGGCGACGGTAATGGCTACCCAGCCAGACAATGTTGCCGATGAACAGGAGCGATGCGCCCATAAATGCCGACAGCGCCGGCGCGGTCGGGCGGAAGAACCACAGCTCACCGGCCATCCAGACCATCATCAGCGTGATGCCGATAAAGGTGCAGATAGCGACACGCAGCTCTTCCAGACGCGTCCAGATCACGGCAATCAGCAACGCCCCCAGCACCACCAGCACCAACGGCAGAGGCCAGAAGAACGACAGCGTCATTTGGCTGGCGAAGTAGATGGTATACAGCAGATGCGACAGGAAGAATGCCCCCACGGCGTACAGCAGGCGTTGGCGCGGCAACAAAGTCAGCGCATCGCCCAGCAGCGAGGCTAGCAGGCCAGCCAGCACCAGATAGCTGATGGCGTTAAACATTGGCGCCTGCCAGGCCAGCAGAGCCAACAGGAGTAATGTCAGGGGTTTAAAGACCCAGCGTTGCCAGGCGGGCCCACGATAGGAAGCATCCACGAACAACCATGCGGAAAGGCAGACAGCGATAAACGACCAAAGCATCTTAGTTCCTTGAATTCGTTATTTTTTCGTAAGCGGGGTGCCTACGGCTCTACTGTCCAGTGTAGAGGTCGACACTGCCAGATGACAACACCATAACAGGCAATGTATGCTTATTTCCGCATTTTCTGATGGGTTAATAAAATGAGCAAACCACCACTTTTTTTCATTGTTATCATTGCCTTAATTGTTGTCGCCGCGTCGTTTCGCTTTGTTCAGCAGCGGCGAGAAAAAGCCGATAATGATGCGGCGCCGCTGGTGCAAAAGCAGGTGGTGGTGAGTAACAAACGGGAAAAACCGCTTAACGATCGGCGATCCCGTCAGCAGGAAGTGAGCCCGGCAGGAACCAGCATGCGCTATGAAGCCAGTTTCAAGCCTCAAAGCGGCGGCCTCGAGCAGACGTTTCGTCTGGACGCTAAGCAGTACCACGCGTTAACGGTTGGGGATAAAGGCACGCTGAGTTACAAAGGTTCGCGTTTTGTTGATTTTACTGCTGAACGCTAAGCTTTTATCCGGCTGATGCCGGATGGCGGCTTACGCCTTGTCCGGCCTACAGATTTCTCGCCCCGGCCCGCAACGCGCCGCCGGGCGAAAAGATTGCAGTTACTTCTTCAACTGGTCCTTAATCTTCTTCTGCCAGACTAGCAGTTCAAAGACGCCGAACAGGAAAATGCGGATTTTTTCTCCGCGGGTCATCTGCGGACCATCTTTTGGCATGGTGCTTTTTAACAGCGCCAGCTGCATGCCATGCATCAGCACCATAAATATCAGTGCGACGTTAACGAAGATGTTAAGCGGACGTGGAAAGGGTTGAAAAATATTCAGTAGTAAAAATGCCCAGACGCACAGCATCAGCAGGCGTCCCAGGTTAATCAGCATCGTGTTCTCCTCGTGCTTCACGTTGGTACAGGCGATAGGCGACCTGTCCGGCGACTTTTTCACGGTATAGCGACCAGTTCACCGGAATCGGCGGCAAACCGTTTTCTACTTCGCTTTCAACGTAAATATAGGCTTCATCTGCCAGCCAGCCATGAGTTTCCAGAAGAGTTAATGTTTCTTCCAGTAATCCTTTACGAAACGGCGGGTCAACAAACACCACGTTATGTGGCGTACCTGCCTGAGCTAAAAATGTCAGGGTATTAGTGTTAACGACGCGGGCATGGGGGGCTTTCAGCGTGGCAAGATTCTTTTGTAGCTGCTGAGATACCGCGCGATCCATCTCCAGAAGCGTCGCATTCGCCGCATAGCGGGAGAGAGCTTCCAGCCCCAGTGCGCCGCTGCCGGCGAAGCAGTCCAGGCAGTGAGCATCGACCATTACCGGGGCCAGCCAGTTAAACAACGTTTCGCGTACACGGTCGGTGGTCGGACGCAGGCCGGGGCTGTCCGGAACCGGGAGTTTACGGCCACGCCATTGCCCGCCAATAATGCGAATCTGGCCGCTACCAGAGTGATTCGGTTTTTTCATTTCTATTATTGCTCAATCCGCCTATAGCATGTCATTCCAGGCGGTGATGTGAGTTAAGTTAAGTGATAGACTATTTCATCATTTTTTTAGCTGCTATGTACATAGCGTTGACGCTGTGCCATGAAGCAACAGCGGGGGAGTGTAGTCGCAAATGGCGAAAGAGAAAAAACGTGGCTTTTTTTCCTGGCTGGGCTTTGGTCAAAAAGAGCAGGCACCGGAAAACGAGACAGAAGTAAAAAACGAAGAACAACAACCGGTTGCTGAAGAAACTATCGTTGTTGACGAACAGCCGCGCGCCGAGGAAACCCGTAGCGAGGCGCAAGCGCAAGCCTTTGCAGCTGAAGTCGTTGAAGTGACTGAACAGGTTGCGGAAATCGAAAAACTGCAGCCGGAAGAAGAACCTGTCGCCGAACAATCGCAGCCGGAGATTGAGCCGGTAGCTGAACCCGTTGCTGAAACTGTAGTGGAAACGCCAGCGGCGGCGGTTATTGAACGCGAAGAATTGCCGCTGCCGGAAGAGGTGAAAGCCGAAGAGGTTTCTGCCGAAGAGTGGCAGGCCGAAGCGGAAACCGTGGAAATCGTTGAGGCGGCTGAAGAGGAAGCTGAAAACGAACCGCAGCTGACAGACGAAGAGCTGGAAGCGCAGGCGCTGGCCGCCGAGGCTGCTGAAGAAGCCGTCATGGTGGTGCCGGTAGAAGAAGCTGCTGTTGAAGAACCGGTAAAAGAAGAGGCAGTCCAGGAGCAGGAAAAACCAACTAAAGAAGGTTTCTTTGCGCGCCTGAAACGCAGCCTGCTGAAAACAAAAGAAAACCTCGGTTCCGGATTTATCAGTCTTTTCCGTGGTAAGAAGATCGACGATGATCTGTTTGAAGAACTGGAAGAACAGTTGCTGATCGCCGACGTGGGCGTAGAAACGACCCGCAAGATCATTGCGAATCTGACGGAAGGCGCCAGTCGCAAGCAGCTCAAAGACGCGGAAGCGCTGTACGGTCTGCTGAAAGACGAGATGGGCGAGATTCTGGCGAAGGTTGACGAACCATTGAATGTTGATGGCAAAACGCCATTTGTTATCTTAATGGTTGGCGTTAACGGCGTGGGCAAAACCACCACCATTGGTAAGCTGGCGCGTCAGTTTGAACAGCAGGGTAAATCGGTGATGCTGGCGGCGGGCGATACTTTCCGTGCAGCGGCGGTAGAACAGCTGCAGGTCTGGGGCCAGCGTAATAACATCCCGGTGATTGCGCAGCATACCGGTGCGGATTCCGCCTCCGTTATCTTTGATGCCATTCAGGCGGCGAAGGCGCGTAACGTAGACGTGCTGATCGCTGATACCGCAGGGCGTTTGCAGAATAAATCGCACCTGATGGAAGAATTGAAAAAAATCGTTCGCGTCATGAAGAAGCTGGACGAAGATGCGCCGCATGAAGTTATGCTGACTATCGACGCCAGCACCGGGCAGAATGCAATAAGCCAGGCCAAACTGTTCCATGAAGCGGTGGGCTTAACCGGTATCACCCTGACCAAGCTGGACGGTACGGCGAAGGGTGGGGTCATCTTCTCGGTTGCCGATCAGTTTGGCATCCCTATCCGTTATATCGGTGTGGGCGAACGTATCGAGGATTTACGTCCGTTTAAAGCGGACGATTTTATAGAGGCACTTTTTGCCCGAGAGGATTAACAATGATTCGCTTTGAACATGTCAGCAAGGCCTATCTCGGTGGGAGACAAGCGCTGCAGGGAGTGACCTTCCATATGCAGCCTGGCGAGATGGCGTTTCTGACCGGCCACTCCGGCGCGGGGAAAAGTACCCTGCTGAAGCTGATTTGTGGAATTGAACGGCCCAGCGCCGGGAAAATCTACTTCAGCGGGCATGACATCAGCCGTTTGAAAAACCGTGAAGTGCCGTTTCTGCGTCGTCAGATTGGCATGATTTTTCAGGATCACCACCTGTTGATGGACCGAACCGTGTTTGACAACGTGGCGATCCCGCTGATCATTGCGGGTGCCAGCGGGGACGATATTCGTCGTCGCGTGTCAGCGGCGCTGGATAAGGTCGGGCTATTGGACAAAGCGAAAAACTTCCCGATTCAGCTCTCCGGCGGCGAACAACAGCGCGTGGGCATCGCTCGTGCGGTGGTGAACAAGCCTGCGGTACTGCTGGCGGATGAACCAACGGGGAACCTGGATGACGCGCTGTCAGAAGGGATCCTTCGCCTGTTTGAAGAGTTTAACCGCGTCGGGGTCACGGTATTAATGGCCACGCACGACATTGGCCTGATCTCCCGTCGCTCCTATCGCCAAATGGTTCTGAGCGATGGACATCTGCATGGAGGCCTGGCGCATGAATAGACGTGACGCTATTAATCAAATCAAACAGTTCGGTAGCCGACTGGATCGTTTTCGTAAATCGGGCGGTGCGCCGGGCGATGGCGGTCGCAACGCGCCAAAGCGGGCGAAAGCCGCGCCAAAGCCGAACTCGCGTAAAACCAACGTCTTTAATGAGCAGGTGCGCTATGCGTTCCAGGGCGCGTTACAGGATCTGAAAAGTAAGCCGCTGGCGACGTTCCTGACGGTGATGGTTATTGCCATCTCCCTGACGCTGCCAAGCGTGTGCTACATGGTTTACAAGAACGTAAACCATGCGGCAAGCCAGTATTATCCGTCTCCGCAGATCACCGTTTACCTGCAAAAAACGCTGGATGATGATGCAGCGGCGCGGGTGGTGGGTCAGTTGCAGGCCGAGCAGGGCGTGGAGAAAGTTAATTATCTTTCCCGCGACGATGCGCTGGGCGAATTCCGTAACTGGTCTGGTTTTGGCGGTGCGCTGGATATGCTGGAAGAGAACCCGCTACCGGCCGTGGCGGTGGTTATACCTAAACTGGACTTCCAGGGTACGGAGTCGCTGAATACGCTGCGTGACCGTATCGCACAAATCAACGGTATTGATGAAGTGCGCATGGATGACAGCTGGTTTGCTCGCCTGGCGGCGCTGACGGGCCTTGTCGGACGTGTGTCTGCGATGATTGGCGTGCTGATGGTGGCGGCGGTCTTCCTCGTCATCGGTAACAGCGTGCGCCTGAGTATTTTTGCGCGTCGCGATACCATCAACGTGCAGAAACTGATTGGCGCAACGGATGGATTTATTCTGCGTCCGTTCCTTTATGGCGGTGCGCTGCTCGGTTTTTCCGGCGCATTTCTTTCACTGATTTTGTCAGAAATTTTGGTGATGCGTCTGTCTTCAGCGGTGACTGAGGTGGCACAGGTATTTGGAACCAAGTTTGATATCAATGGCTTATCATTCGACGAGTGCCTGTTATTGCTGCTGGTGTGCTCAATGATTGGCTGGGTGGCAGCCTGGCTTGCCACGGTTCAACATTTACGCCACTTTACCCCCGATTAAAAAATCTCTGGTATAATCTTTCCCTGCACTGAGTAGTTCGCTCTGCAGGGAAAGAGTCCCTGTGATCTCTTCCCGGCGTATTCATTGTGATGTCACATTTTGTGCGTAATCTATACACATTACGACATGGAACTTGTGGATAAAATCACTGTCTGATAAAAGATTGAATGATATTCTCGTTGCTCATAAGCTCTGGCATGGTTGTTGCTATTGGTTTTAGTCAATGCGCCAGATGAAAAGATTGAGAGGATTTGAATGACCAAAGAAATGCAAAATTTAGCTTTAGCCCCTGTTGGTAACCTGGAATCTTACATCCGGGCTGCGAACGCGTGGCCGATGTTGTCGGCTGACGAGGAGCGGGCATTGGCTGAAAAGCTGCATTACCAGGGCGATCTGGAAGCAGCTAAAACGCTGATCCTGTCTCACCTGCGCTTTGTTGTTCATGTTGCTCGTAACTACGCGGGCTATGGCCTGCCGCAGGCGGATCTGATTCAGGAAGGTAATATCGGCCTGATGAAAGCCGTGCGCCGTTTCAACCCGGAAGTGGGTGTGCGCCTGGTTTCCTTCGCCGTGCACTGGATCAAAGCTGAGATCCACGAATACGTTCTGCGTAACTGGCGTATCGTTAAAGTCGCGACTACCAAAGCACAGCGTAAGCTGTTCTTTAACCTGCGTAAAACCAAGCAGCGTCTGGGCTGGTTTAACCAGGACGAAGTTGAAATGGTTGCTCGCGAGCTGGGTGTTTCCAGCAAAGACGTGCGCGAGATGGAATCCCGTATGGCGGCGCAGGACATGACGTTTGACATGTCTTCAGACGACGAGTCTGACAGCCAGCCGATGGCACCGGTGCTGTATCTGCAGGATAAATCTTCTAACTTTGCCGACGGCATTGAAGAAGATAACTGGGAAGATCAGGCCGCGAACAAACTGACCCACGCAATGGAAGGTCTGGACGAGCGTAGCCAGGACATCATCCGTGCTCGTTGGCTGGACGAAGACAACAAGTCGACGTTGCAGGAACTGGCCGATCGCTACGGCGTTTCCGCTGAACGTGTTCGTCAGCTTGAAAAGAACGCCATGAAAAAACTGCGCGCGGCGATCGAAGCGTAATCTTCCAGCCGACCTGGAAATGCTGATAAACCCTGGATGAAAATCCGGGGTTTTTTGTTTTTATTACTCCCTCTCCCTCCTGACGTTTATGCTTTTTGTCATCAAGTTGTTATCTGCATGTCAAATTTAGCTATTCCAAAATAATAAAAATCGGGTATGTTTTAGCAGAGTATGCTGCTAAAGCACGGGTAGCTATCCAATAATCGAAATAAAGTGCTGAACAACAACATCACAACACACGTAATAACCACAATAATGGGGATTGTCAGGATGAATATGAAGGGTAAAGCGTTATTGGCAGGATGTATCGCCCTGTCTTTGAGCAATATGGCCTTTGCTAAGGATATTAAAGTTGCCGTCGTTGGCGCGATGTCCGGTCCGGTAGCACAGTATGGCGACCAGGAATTTACCGGTGCAGAGCAGGCGATTGCAGATATCAACGCCAAGGGCGGCGTGAAAGGTGACAAACTGGTCATGGTGAAATATGACGATGCCTGTGACCCGAAACAAGCGGTAGCGGTAGCTAACAAAGTGGTCAACGACGGGATTAAATATGTTATTGGTCACCTGTGCTCGTCTTCCACTCAGCCTGCGTCAGATATCTATGAAGACGAAGGTATTCTGATGATCACCCCAGCGGCAACGGCGCCAGAACTGACCGCGCGCGGCTATAACCTGGTGTTGCGTACCACCGGTCTGGATTCCGATCAGGGCCCAACTGCGGCGAAATACATTGTCGATAAAGTGAAACCTAAGCGCATTGCCATCGTTCACGACAAACAGCAGTACGGCGAAGGCCTGGCGCGTTCCGTGCAGGACAACCTCAAGAAAGCCAACGCTGACGTGGTGTTCTTCGACGGTATCACCGCTGGCGAAAAAGATTTCTCTACGCTGGTGGCGCGTCTGAAGAAAGAGAATATCGATTTCGTTTATTACGGTGGTTATCACCCGGAAATGGGGCAGATCCTGCGTCAGGCGCGCGCTGCGGGCCTGAAAACCCAGTTTATGGGCCCAGAAGGGGTAGCGAACGTATCGCTGTCTAACATCGCGGGTGAGTCTGCAGAAGGTTTACTGGTTACGAAACCGAAGAACTACGATCAGGTTCCGGCGAACAAACCCATCGTAGATGCGATTAAAGCCAAGAAACAGGATCCGAGCGGCGCATTCGTATGGACCACCTATGCCGCGCTGCAATCCTTGCAGGCTGGCCTGAACCAGTCTGACGATCCGGCTGAAATTGCCAAATACCTGAAAGCAAACTCAGTGGAAACCGTAATGGGGCCGCTGTCATGGGATGCGAAGGGCGATCTGAAAGGCTTCGAGTTTGGCGTGTTTGACTGGCATGCAAACGGGACGGCGACCGACGCCAAATAATTGAGTGCCGGGTGGCGGCTTCGCCTTACCCGGCCTACATACTTACCAGGTCTACAACGAGCACTTCGTAGAGCGCCATCCGGCTTTCTTTTAGCGCTTCTCCCAGCCATTCTCCTGGGCCGTAAACCCTAACGCCTGCATAAACGCGGCCATCACGCTGCGGTCTTCAACGCCGACGTCGGCCATCCACCATGAACTCACGTCAGGGTTTTCCCGGATCACTTCTTCGATCAAATACTGACCGACGCCGCGACGGCGGGTGATATCGCGCACGCGCAATGAATCCAGCGCGCCTTGTGTGCCGCTCAGAGTTACGCGAACTGCGCCTAACAGACGCTCGTTAAAGCGCGCGGCGTAGATCCGGTGCGTTTCATCTACGCTTAATGATGAGGCGGAATATTCCGGCCAGATCTTGCCCAGATCAATCAGGTCCTGGGCGCTAAAGTTATCTAAACGAACGATGGTCAGCTTCATTAACAGCATGTCCAAATCACAAAAGATGGAATCAGTGTACCGAAATAATTCGCCCGGATGCTTTCTCTTTTTTATGCGATTAACCAGGTTAATAGTTTTGCAACAACGACAATGACAGTTTGAAACAGTAGAGATTGAAAAACAGGCAGGATAATACCCTGGAATGCAGCATTTTATTCCGCTCTTTGTACCGTTATTTTATGCTGACAAACGCACTTTTTTTTGTTTATCTATAGCGAAAAGCAGAATATTATCTTTTCTTAATCGACTGAAAAATAGAGCTTTTAGCCGTAATTTGCTTAAAAAACTGCGCTAAACCATTAATGAGACTGGTAAAAATAGTGCAGTTCAAAAAAAGCACAGTCTGCTTTTTAACCACATAAATACAAAATATATACGTCATCACGAATGGGGATTCAGAAATGAAACGGAATGCGAAAACAATCATCGCAGGGGTGATAGCACTGGCAATGTCGCATGCGGTCATGGCGGAAGATATCAAGGTCGCTGTTGTCGGCGCGATGTCAGGTCCGGTCGCGCAGTGGGGTGATATGGAATTTAATGGCGCACGTCAGGCCATAAAAGATATCAATGCCAAAGGTGGAGTCAAAGGCGACAAACTGGTCGCTGTGGAATATGACGACGCCTGCGATCCGAAACAGGCCGTTGCGGTAGCGAACAAAATCGTCAATGACGGCATTCAGTACGTTATTGGTCATCTGTGCTCATCTTCCACGCAGCCCGCATCAGATATCTATGAAGACGAAGGTATTCTGATGATTTCTCCGGGCGCCACCAATCCAGAACTGACCCAGCGCGGTTATGCACACATCATGCGTACAGCGGGCCTGGACTCCTCTCAGGGGCCGACCGCCGCGAAATACATTCTGGAGAAGGTGAAGCCGCAGCGCATCGCCATCATCCATGATAAACAGCAATACGGTGAAGGTCTGGCGCGTTCAGTGCAGGACAGCCTGAAAGCTGGCAAAGGCAACATCGTCTTCTTTGACGGCATCACCGCTGGGGAAAAAGATTTTTCTGCGCTGATCGCCCGCCTGAAAAAAGAAAATATCGACTTTGTTTATTACGGCGGCTACTACCCGGAAATGGGGCAAATGCTGCGCCAGGCACGCTCTGTGGGGCTGAAAACCCAGTTTATGGGACCAGAGGGTGTTGGCAATGCGTCGCTGTCTAACATTGCCGGTGATGCCGCTGAAGGCATGCTGGTGACCATGCCAAAACGCTATGACCAGGATCCGGCGAATAAAGCTATCGTCGATGCGCTCAAAGCTGACAAGAAAGACCCAACCGGACCGTACGTGTGGATCACGTATGCGGCCGTACAGTCATTGGCGACAGCAATGGATCGCAGCGGTAGCAAAGAGCCGTTGGACCTGGTGAAAGATCTGAAAGCACACGGGGCTGATACCGTGATTGGGCCGCTGAAATGGGACGAAAAAGGCGATTTGAAGGGATTTGAGTTTGGTGTCTTCCAGTGGCACGCGGACGGGTCATCGACCGTCGCGAAGTAATCGCTGAAGACGAGTTATCCCACCGCCCGTACAAAACGGGCGGGTTAAGAAAGGTTACCTTATGTCCGAGCAGTTCCTCTATTTCTTGCAGCAGATGTTTAACGGCGTCACGCTGGGAAGCACCTACGCGCTGATCGCCATCGGTTACACGATGGTGTACGGCATTATCGGCATGATCAACTTCGCCCACGGCGAGGTGTATATGATCGGCAGCTATGTTTCCTTTATGATCATCGCTGCGCTAATGATGATGGGTATTGATTCCAGTTGGCTATTGGTCGCAGCGGGCTTCGTCGGCGCGATTGTGATTGCCAGCGCCTACGGCTGGAGCATTGAACGCGTGGCGTATCGGCCCGTGCGCAGCTCCAAGCGCCTGATCGCGCTGATTTCCGCTATCGGGATGTCCATCTTCCTGCAAAACTACGTCAGCCTGACGGAAGGTTCGCGCGACGTGGCGCTGCCAAGCCTGTTTAACGGCCAGTGGACCGTCGGTAGTAGCGACAACTTCTCTGCGTCAATCACCACTATGCAGTTGGTTATCTGGATTGTAACCTTCCTCGCGATGCTTGCGCTGACGCTGTTTATTCGTTACTCCCGTATGGGGCGCGCCTGTCGCGCCTGTGCTGAGGACCTGAAAATGGCCAGCCTGCTCGGCATCAACACCGATCGCGTCATTGCGCTGACCTTTGTGATTGGCGCGGCAATGGCGGCGGTAGCGGGCGTGCTGCTCGGTCAATTCTATGGCGTAATTAATCCGTACATCGGCTTTATGGCCGGGATGAAAGCCTTTACCGCGGCGGTACTGGGCGGCATTGGCAGCATTCCTGGCGCGATGATCGGCGGCCTGATTCTGGGCGTTGCCGAGGCGCTCTCCTCTGCTTACTTGAGTACCGAATACAAAGACGTGGTGTCATTTGCGCTGTTGATTCTGGTGCTGCTGGTGATGCCGACCGGTATTCTGGGTCGCCCGGAGGTAGAGAAAGTATGAAACCGATGCATTTTGCAATGGCGCTGCTTTCTGCCGCTATGTTCTTCATCCTGGCGGGCGTCTTTATGGGCGTTCAGTTAGAGCTGGACGGTACTAAGCTGGTGGTCGATACCGCCGCGGATATCCGCTGGCAGTGGGTGTTTATCGGCACTGGCGTGGTCTTTCTCTTCCAACTGCTGCGTCCAGCCTTCCAGAAAGGCCTGAAGAGCGTCTCCGGACCGAAGTTTATTCTGCCGGCGATTGATGGCTCCACCGTTAAACAGAAGCTGTTCCTGGTGGCGCTGCTGGTGATTGCGGTGGCGTGGCCGTTTATGGTGTCGCGCGGTACGGTGGATATCGCCACGCTGACGATGATTTATATCATCCTCGGCCTCGGCTTAAACGTGGTGGTGGGGCTTTCCGGCCTGCTGGTGCTGGGCTACGGCGGTTTCTATGCCATCGGCGCTTACACCTTCGCACTGCTGAACCATTATTACGGACTCGGCTTCTGGACCTGCCTGCCGCTGGCTGGACTGGTTTCCGCTGCTGCGGGCTTCCTGCTCGGCTTCCCGGTACTGCGCCTGCGCGGTGATTATCTGGCGATTGTGACCTTAGGCTTCGGCGAAATCGTCCGTATCCTGCTGCTCAACAACACAGAAGTGACTGGTGGCCCGAACGGTATCAGCCAGATCCCGAAACCCACCTTTTTCGGTCTGGAATTCAGCCGTACCGCCCGTGAAGGCGGCTGGGATACCTTCAGCAACTTCTTTAACGTCAAGTACGATCCATCTGACCGCGTTATTTTCCTCTATCTGGTGGCGCTGCTGCTGGTGGTGTTCTCGCTGTTTGTCATCAACCGTCTGCTGCGTATGCCGTTGGGGCGTGCGTGGGAAGCGCTGCGTGAAGATGAAATTGCCTGTCGCTCGCTGGGCTTAAACCCTACGCGCATCAAGCTGACCGCCTTTACCATCAGCGCCGCGTTCGCTGGTTTTGCCGGTACGCTGTTTGCCGCACGCCAGGGTTTTGTCAGCCCGGAATCGTTCACCTTTGCCGAGTCTGCCTTCGTGCTGGCGATTGTGGTTCTGGGCGGAATGGGTTCGCAATTCTCGGTGATCCTCGCGGCTATCCTGCTGGTGGTGTCGCGTGAGCTGATGCGTGATTTCAATGAATACAGCATGTTAATGCTGGGTGGTTTAATGGTACTGATGATGATCTGGCGTCCGCAGGGCTTGTTGCCGATGACCCGTCCACAGTTGAAGCTGAAAAACGGGGAAGCAAAAGGAGAGCAGGCATGAGTCAGCCATTATTATCCGTTAACGGCCTGATGATGCGCTTCGGCGGTCTGCTGGCGGTAAACAACGTTGAGCTGGAACTGCGGCCGCAGGAGATAGTCTCGTTAATCGGCCCGAACGGAGCGGGGAAAACCACGGTCTTTAACTGTCTGACCGGTTTTTATAAGCCGACCGGCGGCACGATTAAGCTGCGCGACCAGCATCTGGAAGGGCTGCCGGGTCAGCAAATCGCGCGGATGGGCGTGGTGCGTACTTTCCAGCACGTGCGCCTGTTTCGCGAGATGACGGTGATTGAAAACCTGCTGGTGGCGCAACATCAGCAATTGAAAACCGGCGTCTTCTCCGGCCTGTTAAAAACGCCGTCGTTCCGTCGTGCGCAGAGTGAAGCGTTGGATCGCGCTGCCACCTGGCTTGCGCGTATTGGTTTGCTGGAGCATGCCAACCGTCAGGCCAGTAACCTCGCCTACGGCGACCAGCGTCGTCTGGAAATTGCCCGTTGCATGGTGACCCAGCCGGAAATCCTGATGCTCGACGAACCCGCCGCAGGCCTCAACCCGAAAGAGACCAAAGAGCTGGACGAGCTGATCGCTGAACTGCGTAACCATCACAACACCACCATTTTGCTGATTGAGCACGACATGAAGCTGGTGATGGGGATTTCCGACCGTATTTACGTGGTGAACCAGGGCACGCCGCTGGCGAACGGGACGCCAGAACAGATTCGTAATAACCCGGATGTTATCCGCGCCTATTTAGGTGAAGCATAATGGGGGCGAGGCATAATATGGATAAAGAGATGTTATCGTTCGACAAAGTCAGCGCCCACTACGGCAAGATACAGGCGCTGCACGATGTCAGCCTGTATATCAACCAGGGTGAAATCGTTACACTGATTGGCGCCAACGGCGCGGGGAAAACCACGCTGCTCGGTACACTGTGCGGCGATCCGCGCGCGACCAGCGGGCGAATCGTCTTTGATGGTAAAGACATTACCGACTGGCAGACGGCGAAAATCATGCGCGAAGCGGTGGCGATTGTTCCGGAAGGGCGTCGCGTGTTTTCCCGCATGACGGTGGAAGAGAACCTGGCAATGGGCGGCTTCTTTGCCGAAAAGGACCAGTTTCAGGAACGTATCAAGTGGGTATATGACCTGTTTCCCCGTCTGCATGAGCGTCGCATTCAGCGTGCGGGAACGATGTCCGGCGGTGAACAGCAGATGCTGGCGATAGGCCGTGCGCTGATGAGTCAGCCGAGGCTGCTGCTGCTTGATGAACCGTCGCTGGGTCTGGCGCCGATTATCATCCAGCAGATTTTTAACACCATCGAACAACTGCGCGAGCAGGGGATGACCATCTTCCTCGTTGAACAGAACGCTAACCAGGCGCTGAAGCTCGCCGATCGCGGCTACGTGTTGGAAAACGGTCATGTGGTGCTGGAAGACACCGGTGATGCGTTACTGGCTAACGAAGCGGTGCGCAGCGCGTATCTGGGCGGTTAATATTTCTCGAAATGGACAAGGGGCCGATGTGGCCCCTTTTTATTGCTCTATGTTATTATTGAGAATGGTTATCAATAATAAAAATGAACATGGAGAAAGGATGATACGTTCAGGTACCTGCATGATGATTGGAAGTCTGTTATTGACGCTTTCATTAAATAGTCTGGCCTCAATACCGCAAACTTTTGACCCGCGTGACCCCTCAATCTGGGAAGAGAAACCGGACAACCCGTTAGCGCAATCCGACTCGCCCTGCGAAGTGTTTACCAGCTCAGTATGCCCGGGCTGGGAAGA
Organism: Citrobacter arsenatis; assembly: GCF_004353845.1. Taxonomy (GTDB): domain Bacteria; phylum Pseudomonadota; class Gammaproteobacteria; order Enterobacterales; family Enterobacteriaceae; genus Citrobacter; species Citrobacter arsenatis. The sequence continues at coordinate 4,915,005 of NZ_CP037864.1, read as the reverse complement.
TGATAAATCGGATATTCAGCGTGAACGTGAGCGACGAGAGCAGCAGCGTTTACAGAATGAATATGAACGACGCTGGCGTAAAGATTAATGTTCCTTGCTGGCAGTAACAGATAACATCATCCTGGTCGGGTAAGACATAGCGCTACCCGGCTTTGTTGTGCACCACCCCGCATTTTCCTGTCACTACGCTTTCACCGCCTTGCCATCTGTTTGTCGCCTTACTATCTTTTTTTTGTAATAAAAAAGTTATTTTTCTGTCATTCGAGCATGTCATGTTACCCCCGCGAGCATAAAACGCGTGATATCGCGCATCCGGCACAACAAGAGAGATAACCGATGATATCGTTACGACATACAGCTTTAGGACTGGCACTTAGCCTGGCATTTGCAGGTCAGGCACTGGCAGTTACCACTATCCCGTTCTGGCACTCAATGGAAGGCGAACTGGGTAAAGAAGTTGATTCACTGGCGCAACGTTTTAATGCAGCCAATCCCGACTACAAAATTGTTCCGCAGTACAAAGGCAACTACGAGCAGAGCCTGAGCGCAGGTATTGCCGCCTTCCGTACCGGAAACGCGCCTGCGTTACTGCAGGTTTATGAAGTGGGTACGGCAACGATGATGGCCTCGAAAGCCATTAAACCGGTCTATGAAGTATTCAAAGAGGCTGGCATTAACTTCGATGAGTCCCAGTTCGTACCGACGGTTTCCGGTTATTACACCGACTCTAAAAGCGGACACTTGCTCTCCCAGCCGTTTAACAGCTCCACTCCGGTGCTGTACTACAACAAAGATGCCTTCAAAAAAGCCGGTTTAGACCCAGAGCAGCCGCCGAAAACCTGGCAGGATCTGGCGGAATACACTGCGAAGCTGAAAGCCGCAGGTATGAAGTGCGGTTACGCCAGCGGCTGGCAGGGCTGGATTCAGATTGAAAACTTCAGCGCCTGGAACGGTCTGCCGGTAGCAACCAAAAACAACGGTTTTGACGGTACTGACGCGGTGCTGGAATTTAATAAACCGGAGCAGGTGAAACATATCGCCCTGCTGGAAGAGCTGAACAAAAAAGGGGATTTCAGCTACTTTGGGCGTAAAGATGAGTCCACCGAGAAGTTCTACAACGGGGATTGTGCCATTACCACCGCTTCTTCAGGTTCTCTGGCCGACATCCGCCACTACGCCAAATTCAACTATGGCGTCGGGATGATGCCGTACGATGCCGATGTGAAGGGTGCGCCGCAGAATGCGATTATCGGCGGGGCCAGCCTGTGGGTAATGCAGGGTAAAGACAAAGCCACCTACGAAGGCGTGGCGCAGTTCCTCAACTTCCTGGCGAAGCCTGAAATTGCTGCCGAATGGCACCAGAAGACCGGCTATCTGCCCATCACCACCGCGGCCTACGATCTGACCCGCGAGCAGGGCTTCTATGAGAAGAACCCTGGGGCTGATATCGCCACCCGCCAGATGCTGAACAAGCCGCCGTTGCCGTTTACCAAAGGGCTGCGTCTGGGCAACATGCCACAGATCCGCACCATCGTGGATGAAGAGCTGGAAAGCGTTTGGACCGGGAAGAAAACCCCGCAGCAGGCGTTGGATGCCGCCGTTGAGCGTGGCAATCAGCTACTGCGCCGCTTTGAGCAATCGACCAAATCGTAATGTGAAATGCCCGGTGGCGGCTGCGCTTATCAGGCCTACAAGTCCGTAGTTTGTAGGCCGGATAAGGTGCTTGCACCGTCATCCGGCACCTTCCAGGAAAAGAGCCTACATGTCTTCATCTCGTCCGGTGTTCCGCTCGCGCTGGCTTCCCTATTTGCTGGTGGCCCCGCAGTTGGTTATCACCATTATTTTCTTTATCTGGCCCGCCGGTGAAGCGTTGTGGTACTCGCTACAATCCGTTGATCCGTTTGGTCTTTCCAGCCAGTTTGTCGGACTGGAAAACTTTGTCGCGCTGTTCCATGACCCGTACTACCTTGATTCGTTCTGGACCACCATTAAGTTCAGTACGTTAGTGACGGTAAGCGGTCTGCTGGTGTCGTTGTTTTTTGCGGCGCTGGTGAATTACGTGGTGCGCGGCAGTCGTTTTTACCAGACGCTGATGCTGTTGCCTTACGCCGTTGCGCCCGCCGTTGCTGCCGTATTGTGGATCTTCCTGTTTAACCCAGGACGTGGGCTGATTACCCATTTTCTCGGTGAGTTTGGCTATGACTGGAACCATGCGCAAAACAGCGGCCAGGCGATGTTCCTGGTGGTGTTTGCGTCGGTCTGGAAGCAGATTAGTTACAACTTCCTGTTCTTCTTTGCCGCGCTGCAGTCTATTCCGCGGTCGCTAATCGAAGCCGCCGCAATTGATGGTGCGGGCCCCATTCGCCGCTTCTTTAAATTAGCGCTACCGCTAATCGCACCGGTCAGTTTCTTTCTGCTGGTGGTGAATCTGGTGTATGCCTTCTTTGATACCTTCCCGGTGATCGATGCCGCCACGGCGGGAGGCCCGGTACAGGCGACCACGACGTTGATTTATAAGATCTATCGCGAAGGCTTTGTTGGGCTGGATCTCTCCGCTTCGGCCGCACAATCGGTGGTGCTGATGTTCCTGGTCATTATTTTGACGGTGGTGCAGTTCCGCTATGTGGAAAGTAAGGTGCGTTACCAATGATTGAAAACCGTCGTGGGCTGACAATATTCAGCCATGCCATGTTGATTATGGGGATCATGGTGATCCTGTTTCCGCTGTACGTCGCGTTTGTCGCGGCGACACTGGACAACAACGCGGTGTTTGAAACGCCGATGACGCTGGTTCCCGGCACGCAACTGTTGGAAAACATGAAATACATCTGGGTCAACGGCGTAGGCGTTAACAGCGCGCCGTTCTGGCTGATGATGCTCAACAGCTTCATCATGGCGTTCAGCATTACGCTAGGGAAAATCACCGTTTCTATGCTCTCCGCATTCGCCATCGTCTGGTTTCGCTTTCCGCTGCGCAACCTGTTCTTCTGGATGATTTTTATTACCCTGATGCTGCCGGTTGAGGTGCGTATTTTCCCGACGGTGGAGGTTATCGCCAACCTGAAAATGCTCGACAGCTATGCGGGTCTGACGCTGCCGTTGATGGCATCGGCGACTGCGACCTTCCTGTTCCGGCAGTTCTTTATGACCCTGCCGGATGAACTGGTTGAGGCGGCGCGTATTGACGGCGCGTCACCGATGCGTTTTTTCCGCGATATCGTACTACCGCTGTCAAAAACCAATCTGGCGGCGCTGTTCGTTATTACCTTTATCTACGGCTGGAACCAGTATTTGTGGCCGTTGTTAATTATTACCGACGTCAATTTAGGCACTGCGGTGGCGGGTATCAAAGGCATGATTGCCACCGGCGAAGGCACCACGCAGTGGAACCAGGTAATGGCAGCTATGCTGCTGACGCTCATCCCTCCGGTAATCATCGTGTTAGCCATGCAGCGCGCGTTTGTGCGCGGCCTGGTCGATAGTGAGAAATAAAATGGCTGGTTTAAAACTACAAGCAGTAACCAAAAGCTGGGACGGCAAAACCCAGGTGATTAAACCGCTGACGCTGGACGTCGCGGACGGGGAATTTATCGTGATGGTTGGGCCATCCGGCTGCGGAAAGTCTACGCTGCTGCGGATGGTGGCCGGGCTTGAACGTGTGAGCGGCGGCGATATCTGGATTGATAATAAGCGCGTCACCGAGATGGAGCCGAAGGATCGCGGTATTGCAATGGTCTTTCAAAACTACGCGCTCTATCCGCATATGAGCGTGGAAGAAAACATGGCCTGGGGGCTGAAAATCCGTGGGATGGGCAAGGAGCATATTGCCGAACGGGTGAAAGAGGCGGCGCGTATTCTCGAGTTGGGTGAACTGCTCAAGCGTCGTCCGCGCGAACTTTCCGGCGGCCAGCGCCAGCGCGTGGCGATGGGGCGGGCGATTGTCCGCGACCCGGCGGTATTCCTGTTCGATGAACCGCTTTCCAATCTCGATGCCAAGCTGCGCGTACAGATGCGCCTCGAGTTACAACATCTGCATCGCCGCCTGAAAACCACCTCGCTGTACGTGACGCACGATCAGGTTGAGGCGATGACGCTCGCCCAGCGGGTGATGGTGATGAACAAAGGCATTGCCGAGCAGATAGGGACGCCGGTTGAGGTGTATGAAAAGCCTGCCAGCCGCTTTGTGGCCAGTTTTATCGGCAGCCCGGCGATGAACCTGCTGGACGGACACATCAGCGCTGCGGGCACCCATTTTGAGCTGGAGGGCGGCATGACGTTGCCGATCGGCAGAAGCGCCAGGGTGTCTGGTGGGCGTAATATGACGCTGGGTATCCGCCCGGAGCATATTGCGTTAAGCTCGCAGGCCGAAGGCGGCGTGCCGTTGGTCGTCGACACGCTGGAAATGCTGGGCGCGGATAACCTGGCGCACGGACGCTGGGGTGAGCAAAAGCTGGTGGTGCGACTGGCGCATCAGCATCGCCCGACGGCAGGCAGCACACTGTGGCTGCATCTGCCAGAAAATCATCTGCATCTTTTTGATGGCGAAACAGGACAACGCGTATGAGTAACTGGCCTTACCCCCATATTGTCGCCCATCGTGGCGGCGGTAAGCTGGCACCGGAAAACACCCTGGCGGCGATCGACGTGGGGGCGCGATACGGGCATACCATGATCGAGTTTGACGCTAAATTGTCGAAAGACGGTGAGATCTTCTTGCTGCATGACGACAACCTGGAGCGAACCAGCAACGGTTGGGGCGTGGCGGGCGAGCTGAACTGGCAGGATTTATTGCGCGTGGACGCCGGTGGCTGGTTTAGCGGTGAGTTTAAAGGCGAACCGTTGCCGCTGCTCTCGCAAGTAGCCGAGCGCTGCCGTCAGCACGGTATGATGGCGAATATTGAAATTAAACCCACGACCGGCACCGGAACATTGACCGGTAAAGTCGTAGCGCTGGCCGCGCACGAACTGTGGATGGGAATGACAGCACCGCTGTTGTCATCCTTTGAAATTGATGCGCTTGAAGCGGCACAGCAGGCGGTGCCTGAACTGCCGAGAGGCTTGCTGCTGGATGAATGGCGCGAGGACTGGCGTGAGCTGACAGCGCGGCTTGGCTGCGTCTCGATTCATCTTAATCATAAGCTGCTGGATGAAGCGCGCGTGGATGCGCTGCGCGACGCGGGGCTACGTATTCTGGTTTATACCGTCAACCGACCCCAGCGCGCGGCAGAGCTGCTGCGCTGGGGAGTGGACTGCATCTGTACCGATGCCATTGATACAATAGGGCCGGATTTTCAGCCCTATTAAGGCCCGATCGTTTTTAACGGAACGTTAGGTTGCGGCGTGCTGGAGGGCTTCAGCATGTCGCCGTTCTTTTTCTCCGACAGCATATGTTGCTTATTCAACGAGCTGTCCGGATTACGGGTTCCGTTCAACATGCCACCGTTGCTGTTCGGCAGCATTTGCTGCTGACCCGAATTCAACTCGCCAGGCTGAGACTGAAGGACTCGCTGGGAATTCGTGTTGATTTGGTTTTCCATATGCTGTTGCTGCATGCGGGTTTGCGTTTGCAACTGCTGGTTGAGCATCCCTTTTTGCTGAATTTGCTGCGTTTGCATTTGTGTTTGCATACGCTGCTGGCTCGGGATTTGGTAACCCGGTTGATTCGGGTTATTCATGGTGTTGATGGGCTGTGCAAAGCCTGCAAACGGCAATAGCATGGCTAAAAGTAAGAGTCGTTTCATCGCTTTTCTCCTCTCGGGGATCGTTTAAGTTTACTCCTTTCTCGCCGTTACGATGATTATTTCAGAGTTATGCACCAGGCTTAGTGGGGGCCGACCCCCATACATCTGGAGAATAACGATGATAAAACCGACGTTTTTACGCCGGGTAGCCATTGCTGCTCTGCTCTCAGGAAGTTGTTTTAGCGTGGCTGCCGCGCCGGCTGCGCCACCGCCGGTATCTTACGGTGTCGAGGAAGATGTGTTTCATCCTGTGCGTGCCCAGCAGGGGATGGTGGCGTCTGTGGATGCACTGGCCACCCAGGTTGGGGTAGATATTCTTAAACAGGGTGGGAATGCCGTCGATGCCGCCGTGGCCGTTGGCTACGCGCTGGCGGTAACGCATCCCCAGGCGGGCAATCTGGGCGGCGGGGGATTTATGCTGCTGCGTACCAAAGACGGTAATACTACGGCGATTGATTTTCGTGAAATGGCGCCTGCTGCCGCGACCCGTGACATGTTCCTCGATGAGCAGGGCAACGCCGATGCGAAAAAGTCGCTGACGTCGCATCTGGCATCCGGTACGCCCGGTACCGTGGCAGGTTTCTCGCTGGCGTTGGAGAAATACGGCACGATGCCGCTGAACAAAGTGGTGCGCCCGGCAATGAAGCTGGCGGAAGAAGGCTTTGTGGTTAACGATGCGCTGGCTGACGATCTGAAAACCTATGGCAGCGAAGTGATCCCCAACCACGAGAACAGCAAAGCCATTTTCTGGAAAGACGGCGAGCCGCTGAAAAAAGGCGATAAGCTGGTGCAAAAGAACCTGGCGAAAAGCCTCGAGATGATTGCCGAAAATGGCCCGGATGCATTTTATAAAGGGGCGATTGCCGATCAGATAGCTGGGGAAATGCAGAAGAACGGCGGGCTGATGACCAAAGAGGATTTAGCCAGCTATAAGGCCGTGGAGCGTACGCCGATTAGCGGTGATTATCGCGGGTATCAGGTCTTCTCCATGCCGCCGCCGTCCTCTGGCGGTATTCACATCGTGCAGATCCTCAATATTCTCGAAAACTTCGATATGAAGAAGTACGGCTTTGGCAGCGCCGATGCCATGCAGGTCATGGCTGAAGCGGAAAAATATGCTTATGCCGACCGTTCGGAGTATCTGGGGGATCCGGATTTTGTGAAAGTACCGTGGCAGGCGCTGACCAACAAAGCCTATGCTAAAACGCTTGCGGATCAAATTGATATCAACAAGGCTAAGCCTTCCAGCCAGATCAAACCAGGCAAGCTCGCCCCGTATGAAAGCAACCAGACCACTCACTTCTCGGTGGTGGATAAAGACGGCAATGCCGTGGCGGTGACCTATACCCTGAATACCACCTTCGGGACCGGCATCGTGGCGGGTAACACCGGTATTCTGCTCAATAATGAAATGGATGATTTCTCCGCCAAGCCGGGCGTGCCGAACGTTTATGGACTGGTGGGCGGTGATGCCAACGCGGTTGGGCCGAAGAAGCGTCCGCTCTCATCAATGTCGCCGACTATCGTGGTAAAAGACGGGAAAACCTGGCTGGTTACCGGCAGCCCAGGTGGAAGCCGAATTATCACAACCGTGCTGCAAATGGTAGTTAACAGCATTGATTTCGGGATGAACGTCGCCGAAGCGACCAACGCGCCGCGCTTCCATCATCAGTGGTTACCGGATGAACTGCGCATCGAGAAGGGCTTCAGCCCGGATACCATCAAACTGCTGGAGCAAAAAGGACAGAAAGTCGCGCTGAAAGAGGCGATGGGCAGCACGCAGAGTATTATGGTTGGGCCGGATGGCGCACTGTATGGCGCGTCTGATCCGCGTTCCGTGGATGATTTAACGGCGGGATACTAATTATTGATTAATAGCCCGGTGTCAGGCACCGGGCTATTTGCTCGTTACGCCGTGAGTAACCGCGCTGGATTATCAACACAGAGCTTACGAAGAGTATTGTTGTCTACTCCACGTGCAGCCAGATAGGCGAGGAAAACATTCGGGACAAATCCCCAACCATTCCCCCCATTTTTTGCCCACATCTGTTTGAGAAAAACATCATGGCTTAAAACGATCTGATCGGCGTAACCCAGTTCAATCAGATGTGTCACCGCATCAGCGGTCTCCTGCACGCCTGGGGCGATACCTTCTTTCGGGAAAGTGATGTCCAGACCAATCATGTCAAATTCAAGCCATACGCCGCGGTCGAGCATTTTACGTTGATAGGCAATATCCTTTCCTGAAGGATCCGAATGCGCCAGTGAAACTTTTGCCGGAGAGACGTTCATCTCTTCAAGGACAATATCCAGTACCTCATCACCCAGCCGCAGCCACCCTGGCATATGGATATTCATCGCAGTATAGGGATTATTGCGTTGTGCCAGAGACGCTGCCCGCAGACTGTTACGCTCTGCTTGAGTAAACGCGGGAGATACGCCAATTTCGCCGATCATACCGGCGCGAATATCCGTTTCGCCAATCCCCTGATTCAGCTCCTTATCAATAAGTGAGGCTAACAAATCGACAGGTTTGTGGATCTTGGCGCTTTCAAACTTCTCCAGATAAGGTCCTGATGAAGCAACGATATTCAGACCGGTTTTTGTTGCTACTTCCCGCAACGATGAGGCGTCCCGACCGATAGACTCAGAACCCGTCGCGTCGACAATAGTCCTGCCTCCCAGTGACATAAAATTATTGATTTCAAAGATGACATCATCAATCTCTTTTCTGTCCATGTTGTCGGCGCAGCAGTATGGGTCATGTTTCAATCCCCACTGTAGGTCAGCACTGACTTTTTTCCCTACCAGTTGCTGTGAAAAGTCATAATGTGGTTCATCAACAACGGATGACAGATCGTTAAACAGATGCTCATGCGGTAGCGTCAGGCCCATATCCGTGTGTGCCACAGGGCCTGTCACGGTTTGCAGGAAACCTTTCATCCTGATACCTCCATTTTTTGCGCGGTTTTGGATGCTCTGTATTCAGGGATGGTGGTAACAATTGCGCCCACCAACGCGAATAAGGTGCCGATGATGGTGACCAGGTAGACTGTATTGCCTAAGGATGGGATCAATTCATCAATCAACACCGAACCAAGCAACTGGCCTGCGGTAGAAGCTACACCCAGCATCAGCAGACCTAACCCTCTGACCAGAATCGCCATCAGTCCGATGGAAAGCAGACCCAGCGGGCCACCGAGATACATCCACCATGTATCGGGTAACTGGACGGTGACATGACCTAATGCGACGCGTATCGCCAGCGCAGCGCCCAGCACGCAAAAGCCGACGATGAAGTTCCAGGTAATGGAAACCAGCATGGAGCCGGTTGCCTCGGCGACTTTGGCATTCCCTGCCGGCTGCCAGCCAGCGAGTAATCCGGCCAAAAATGGAAGAATAGCGAGCAGGATAAAAGAGGTTGAATGCCACTGTGGTGACACGACAAATATCGTGGCAATAACAGCAAACAATGCGCCAGTAACGCGCCATGGCGTGAAATATTTCTTCTCATCCACACCAACGCCAAAGCGGTCGCACAGCAGGCCGGAAAGGAGCAGGGCGGAAATTAATGCAGTTTGAAAGGTAGCAACGCCCAACGCACTGGCTGATGCCCCTTCAGAAAATACAACCATCGCCCCGCATAAACCGGCAAACCAATTCCACAGCGGAATTTTTCTCTTTTTAATCAGAGTGGGGATCGACGCGAATTGCTGGCGTGTTTCTTTACGCGCAATAATAATAAAAAACATGACGACCAGACCGCTGGCGAATGAGATTACTGCGCAGGCATTGCCATCCTGCAACCAGTGCCCCAATTGCCCATTAACGGCAGATTGCATTGGGGAAAGCATACCGGCTAAGATGGTTGCAAGCATCAGTAAGGGAGTTGAGTACTTATTCTTGTTCATACATCAATCCTTATATTTTTATAAAAGGAGTAACTTTCGTTACCCCATTGTTTTTTATTTTCTGGCGATGAATTGAAGCGTGTTAACCCACAGGTCGGTATAAAACGGCCAGGACATAAATTGCTGAGTTCCCCAGTGTGGCGAACAGTCACTCATAAAACAGGCGGTTTTACCCTGTTGGTATTCACCGAACACTAACAGCGGGTCATTATTTATTGTTAAAACAACATCGGCCTCTTCTTTGGCGACAACCTGGTTATATCCAAGAAACACCGGGTAGTCTGCGAACCCGTTAACGACAGGATGTTCAGGTGAGACAGCCTCAGCGTAGATACCCTCTGGTTTTTCCACCCGATCATCACCGTCAAGCATATTAACTGGCAAAACCTCGGCAAGAATGGTGTTCTTGTAATTAGCCTTTGCCTCAATGCCCATAAATGACAAATAACCGCCAATCATGAGTAGCCCACCACCATTTTTAACGTACTCTTTAATTGATTCCAAAGCGTTTGGCTTTATTTTTAGCTGGTAGAACGTCTCGTTTTGCAACAAAAACGTATTGCTGCCGATATCGCTAATGACAATGACATCATAACGGTTTAGCTCATCCATGCTTTCAGGAAATGCGATTTGTACAGTGTGAGCTGGCATGTAATCAATTTCCACACCACTTTTCTTTAAGCAATCTAGTAACCATGTGGCGCCTTCTTCATATTTACTGGAGGTAAAACTGTCATAACCTTTTGAATGAATCATGTGAATATGCCAGGATTCCCCAATAAAGAGCACCTTTAGTTTTTTCTGCGTATTATTCATAATCTGCTCCTTGATTTAGTGAGTCGAGATAGTTTGTTTGTAATGTGAACTCTGAATGCGATGAAGAACGGATTCGTTTTCTGGCATGTCAGAGGCATTGGATGTTTCAACAGCAAGCGAAGCGAATGCACTGGCGTAGCACAATGCGGATGCCAATGATTTTCCTTTAGCAAGGCCGGATGCGAGTGCACCATTGAAGGCGTCACCCGCTCCAGCGGTATTTTTTACAACTGCCGGGAATGCCGGAGAATAGATGAATTGTGTTCCGTCATAAGCGAGAGAACCTTTGCTACCTAATGTGATAATGGTATTCTTGACACCTTTCTGATGAATAATCTTCGCTGCACATTTAGCCGATTCAATATCATGGACGGACATATTTGCCAGTAAACCCGCTTCGGTTTCATTTGGCGTGATATAATCGATGTCATCAATGATGGTGTTAACCATTTCATTGTATGGTGCTGGATTTATTATGACCGGAATGTCATTTTTTTGGGCGAGGCGAATTGTTTGTTGAAGCGCTTCGTAATTTGTCTCCAGTTGTACGAGAACAATATCTGAATGAAGAATAGCTTCTTTTTGTATAGTGATTTCATCAGGTGAAATTGTCATGTTAGCACCGGGATAGATAGCGATAACGTTATCTCCGGTATCTCCATTCACCATGATGGTCGCAGTACCTGTTTGAGTCTCTTTGGTCTGATAGATAACACTTTTATGGATTTTTGATGAGTTCATGAAGTTAATAGCGTAATCACTAAAATGGTCTGACCCTACTTTAGTGATAAAATGTACGTCAGAATCGGCATAGCTTGCCGCTAATGCCTGATTACATCCTTTACCACCGGGAGAAAAAATAAATTTATCGGCAAGTAATGATTCTCCTGTCGAGGGTAATCTCGGTAGGTAACTGATAATATCAACATTGAACGAGCCAATAACACATACATTACTTTTCATGGCAGAGAGACCTTTTTTTATTTTCTGTGCTGATTCATATTTTTCCAGCACATAAGCAATTTCGTTTTTTGCAACGTTATCAAGAGAATCAAGGGTAATAAATGCACCACCATGACAGCGAGTGAGATATCCCTGTCCGGCAAGTTCATTGAGATCTGAACGAATAGTTTCCTTTGTTACATTAAGATTTTTCGCCAGATTTGAAACTTTTACAGCTCCCGAAATACTGAGTTCCTTTAATATCCTATGATGGCGTTCAAATTTCATTTTTTACCTCACCGTGGTTAAATTAGTCCCAGGGGAAGTATATTGTTGTGATTGTCGCCATAAAGTGATGGCAGAAACCAAAAAAAAACAAAAATGTAATATTAATTTTATTAAGGTTACGAAAAATAGAGATGAAGATAAAAAGTGAATAGCCATATAATTCAGAGGGTTGTTGGGCCTGAGCATGACGGCGGTGAGAAGATGGGCAGCAATCAATAACTTTATTTCAGGACGGGGTGGCGCTTCCGTTTCTGGATTTAACGGCGGGATACTAAGAATAACGGCCTACAGTATTCTGAATGATGTAGGCCAGGTGGAGTGGTTATGGCACATATACCTGAAGTGATTCAGACCAGTGGAATATTTGGCTGCTTTTATCCTGTAGGTTTACGCGTTCTAAATCATAAAATCCGTGCGTCTTTGCCGAACGCATTTTGAGAATGTACTTACTTTCGCTGATGTCGTGCTGCCTTGTACCGTCTTTATTCCAGTCTCCGGCGATGTCCGTATATTGATAAACAAGGTCGGAATACACGTTGACTATCATATTGTCTTTGATCGCATAGAGTTCCAGTACTTCATAAAAAGCGCCGCCACCGGAATACGCATCCGAGTATCCACCGCGTACCCCGAATGCCAGGGTATCGGGTGCTATCCGGTACGGTGCCAGATCCAGCTTTGTATAATAAGCCAGCGGTCTGACGGACTCATCATCGCTCTCTTTTTCGGCGGCTTTATTCCACCCCGAGAGCTGGTTTAACGGTTTTTCCGAGCGTGCAATCGGCGTTAGCTGCGGCTTCTGCCAGGAAAAAATGCCGAGATATAATTTATTAGCGCGCCCGTTGCTGTAGTTTTCCGGGCAGGTGTTATCCGCGTATTTCTTTGCCTGCCCGGCATCGGCCTGATTGTCAGCGAAACAGGCGACGCCAATATATTTGCCGTCTTTGCCCCAGGCTTTGGCACCCGTGAGGATCAGGTTGCCAGGATCTTCATTCGGCGCAACCCAGGCAATCCACTGGTTCTCAGATAATCCCTGTGGAAGCTCGCCAAATCCTTTCGCTGGTGTTGCTCCCGCCATTTGCTCAGCGAAAATTTGTTTACCTTCAGGATGTTGGATTGCACTGGGTACGGAATCGAGATTTTGTACGGTAGTGGCAAAAGCAGGGGAGAGCGAGGCCAGCAAAACCAGGAGAAGGTACTTTTTCACTATTGCGTCCTTTCAATAAGCAGGGCGAAAAATTCGCCCTGAGATTTATTTCACGCGCGCCATAAAGTAGGCATCAACATACTCACCGTTGCGCAGGCCGTATTTCTTACCAGTGCCTTCGATTTCAAAGCCGTACTTCTTATACACTGCCACGGCAGGTTCATTATCAACAAATACCGTCAGCTCAATGCGCTCGACGCGCAGCCAGTTGTCGCACATGTCGATCATCGTGCGGATCAGCGCGCTGGCAACGCCGCGATTGTGCCACCGGGCATCCACGCAGATACCAAAATCGGCCACGTGGCTGCGGCGCGGGCGCTGCGCGACCTCAATACAGAGATGCCCCACGACGATATCGTCAATGCAGGCCACTAGTTGTTTAACCCCGGCTTGCTCGGTTAGCCGCGCTTGCCACATCTCGAGGGAAGGATGAGGAACCTGTAGCGTGTTGTGGTACACCTCCGGCTGGGCGTGGATCTGACGAATTGCGTCGTAGTCTTTCGGTTCAGCGTGGCGTATCACTATCTCACTCATTCCTTATCTCCTGCAGGGTTAATTGTGTATTTACACTCGCTGAGAAAGAAAATTCCGTCAACTGCATTTTTTTGCAAAAAGAAGTAGACAAGTGCGAATGAGAATGATTATTATTGCTCTGCGTTCAGGGGAACCCCTACGGAGAACCTGAAAGCACGACATTGCTCACATTGCTTCCAGTATTACTTTAGCCAGCTTTTGCTGGCTTTTTTTTTGGTTTTGTTTCTGCCTGGCTTACTTGTCATTTTGTCCCCGAGATGATGCCGGATGGCGCTTGCGCTTATCCGGCCTACAGCTGAGACCTGGGTTTTGTAGGCCGGATAAGGCCACGCCGCATTCGGCAAAGAATCCAACATTCAGTCTCCAGCCGCTTTGCGCTATGGTGTAGACAATTACCTTCAAAAGGATCGTCTCATGACCTTACACTGCGCATTTATTGGTTTTGGTAAAAGCACCACTCGCTACCATTTGCCGTACGTTCTCAACCGCAAAAATAGCTGGCACGTCGCGCACATTTTCCGCCGCAACGCCAAGCCGGAAGAGCAGGCTCCGCAGTATTCACATATCCACTTCACCAGCGACCTCGGCGAGATCTTAAACGATCCGCAGGTGAAGCTGGTGATCGTCTGCACGCATGCCGACAGCCATTTTGAATACGCCAAACGCGCGCTGGAAGCGGGTAAAAATGTGCTGGTTGAGAAACCCTTCACGCCGACGCTTGCGCAAGCTAAAGAGCTGTTTGAGCTGGCGCAAAGCAAGGGGCTGACCGTTACGCCGTATCAGAATCGTCGTTTTGACTCCTGTTTCCTCACCGCTAAAAAAGCGATTGAAAGCGGCAAACTCGGCGAGATTGTTGAGGTTGAAAGCCATTTCGATTACTACCGTCCCGAGGTGGAAACCAAGCCAGGACTGCCGCAGGACGGCGCATTCTATGGTCTGGGCGTACACACCATGGATCAGATTATCTCGCTGTTTGGACGCCCCGATCATGTGACCTATGACATCCGCAGCCTGCGCAACAAAGCGAACCCGGACGATACCTTTGAAGCGCAGCTGTTCTATGGCGACCTGAAAGCCATTGTTAAAACCAGCCATCTGGTGAAAATCGACTATCCGAAGTTTATCGTCCATGGCACCAAAGGTTCGTTTGTGAAGTACGGCATCGACCAGCAGGAAACCAGCCTGAAGGCCAATATCATGCCGGGGGAGCCTGGTTTCGCCGCTGACGATTCTGTTGGCATGCTGGAGTATGTCAACGATGACGGCATCACGGTAAAGGAAGAGATGAAGCCGGAAGTGGGGGACTACGGTCGCGTCTATGATGCGCTGTACCAGACGCTGACAGCCGGTACGCTTAATTACGTCAAGGAATCTGACGTTCTTACCAACCTGGAAATCCTCGAGCGCGCATTTGAGCAGGCAACGCCTGCCACGATAACCCTCGCCAAATAGCCTGCACAGACTCCTCTGAGCTTGTTCATATTTTTTGAACAGAGGAGTCAATTTTCACCCTCTATGATCCCAGACGGATTGAGTCCACACTTACTCCATCGAAAACATCTGGGGGTGAACACAATGATCTACTTACGCAAAGCTAACGACCGTGGCCACGCTAATCATGGCTGGCTCGATTCCTGGCATACCTTCTCTTTTGCCAACTACTATGACCCGAACTTTATGGGGTTCTCGGCACTGCGCGTGATTAACGATGACGTGATCGACGCAGGCCAGGGCTTTGGCACTCACCCCCATAAAGACATGGAAATCCTGACCTACGTGTTGGAAGGCGCGGTGGAGCATCAGGACAGCATGGGCAACAAAGAGCAGGTTCCGGCCGGTGAGTTTCAGATTATGAGCGCCGGGACGGGGATCCGTCACTCGGAGTATAACCCGAGCAATACTGAGAAACTGCATCTGTATCAGATCTGGATCATGCCGCAGGAAAACGGTATTACGCCGCGCTATGAACAGCGCCGTTTTGATGCCGCCCAGGGTAAACAACTGGTGCTGTCGCCGGATGCCCGTGATGGTTCGCTGAAAGTTTACCAGGATATGGAGCTGTACCGTTGGGCGCTGGTCAAAGATGAGCAGTCGGTGCATCAGATTGCCGCTGAACGCCGCGTCTGGATCCAGGTGGTAAAAGGTAACGTGACGATTAACGGCACCAAAGCGACCACCAGCGACGGTCTGGCAATCTGGGATGAACAGGCAATTTCTATTCATGCCGACAGCGACAGCGAAGTGTTACTGTTTGACCTGCCGCCAGTATAAAAATACACGTCATCCTTCAAGCCGCATCTGTGTTGGCTTTCCTCGCTCACCCCGGTCGCGTACTTAATGTACGCTCCCGGGGATTCACTGCGTCGCCGCCTTGATGCAACTCGAATGATTTTGTGTATTTATCACAATAAAAACTCCTTTTTTTCTCTGCAAAGGTTCTCGCACGTCCGTGGTAAACTGGGCAAATCTATCCCTTTTTAACGCTTCAGGACGATGAAAAAGAAAAGACCCGTACTTCAGGATGTAGCCGACCGCGTGGGCGTGACCAAAATGACGGTCAGTCGCTTTTTGCGTAACCCGGAGCAGGTCTCCGTGGCGCTGCGGGGCAAAATTGCCGCTGCACTTGATGAGCTGGGTTATATTCCCAATCGCGCTCCTGATATCCTTTCTAACGCCACCAGTCGCGCTATCGGCGTGCTGTTACCCTCTCTTACTAACCAGGTTTTTGCTGAAGTGTTACGCGGCATTGAGGCCGTCACGGACGCCCATGGTTATCAAACTATGCTCGCGCACTACGGCTATAAGCCTGAGATGGAACAAGAGCGCCTGGAATCGATGCTGTCGTGGAATATCGATGGCCTGATCCTCACCGAACGTAGCCACACGCCCCGCACGCTGAAAATGATCGAGGTTGCGGGTATCCCGGTGGTTGAGCTGATGGACAGTCAGTCACCGTGTCTGGATATTGCCGTCGGCTTCGACAACTTCGAGGCCGCGCGCCAGATGACCGCCGCTATTATCGCCCGTGGGCACCGTCATGTTGCCTATCTTGGCGCACGTCTTGATGAACGTACTATCATCAAACAGAGAGGCTACGAGCAGGCAATGCGCGATGCTGACCTGGTGCCGTACAGCGTGATGGTGGAGCAGTCTTCTTCCTACTCATCCGGTATTGAACTCATTCGTCAGGCGCGACGTGAATACCCGCAGCTTGATGGCGTCTTCTGTACCAACGATGACCTGGCGGTAGGGGCGGCATTTGAATGCCAGCGTTTGGGGCTGAAAATTCCTGATGACATGGCGATTGCCGGATTCCATGGGCATGACATCGGACAGGTGATGGAGCCGCGTCTGGCGAGCGTGCTCACGCCGCGTGAACGAATGGGCAGCATTGGCGCAGAACGCCTGCTGGCGCGCATCCGAGGTGAAGCAGTCACGCCTAAAATGTTAGATTTAGGTTTCACCTTGTCACCGGGCGGATCTATTTAAGCCAACAACTTTGAAGTAGCTCACACTTATACACTTCGAGCACGAATGGATATTGCTTCTCTATTTATCCGGCTGGACAATGTTACCGATAACAGTTACCCGTAACAATTTCCTGATTCTTGTACCAGTGGGGGCAACGCTTTGAGCACGACTAATCATGATCACCACGTTTACGTTCTGATGGGCGTATCGGGCAGCGGTAAATCTGCTGTCGCCAGCGAAGTGGCGCATCAACTGCAGGCCGCGTTTCTTGATGGCGATTTTCTCCATCCGCGCAGCAACATCATGAAAATGGCTTCCGGTGAGCCACTCAACGATGACGACCGTAAACCGTGGTTACAGGCGCTGAATGACGCCGCCTTCGCGATGCAGCGTACCAACAAGGTTTCGCTGATCGTCTGTTCCGCCCTGAAAAAAGTCTACCGCGACCAATTGCGCGACGGTAACCCAAACCTCTCTTTCATCTATCTGAAAGGAGATTTTGACGTTATCGAAAGCCGCCTGAAGGCGCGTAAAGGCCACTTCTTCAAAACGCAGATGCTGGTGACCCAGTTTGAAGCGCTGGAAGAACCGGGTGCGAATGAAAACGATGTACTGGTGGTCGATATCGATCAACCACTGGACGGTGTGGTCGCCAGCACCATTGAGGTTATTAACCAGGGCAGTAAGTAGTGAGTACATTAACGCTTGTTTTAACAGCAGTAGGGTCCGTTTTATTACTGCTGTTTTTAGTGATGAAGGCGCGTATGCACGCCTTCGTTGCTTTGATGGTGGTATCCATTGGTGCAGGTCTCTTTTCCGGTATGCCGCTCGATAAAATCGCGGCGACCATGGAAAAAGGGATGGGAGGCACGCTCGGTTTCCTGGCGATTGTTGTGGCGCTGGGGGCGATGTTCGGCAAGATTTTGCATGAGACGGGCGCGGTCGATCAGATTGCCGTCAAAATGCTGAAATCTTTCGGTCACAGCCGCGCGCATTACGCGATTGGCCTGGCCGGTCTGATTTGCGCGCTGCCGCTGTTCTTTGAGGTGGCAATTGTGCTGCTGATTAGCGTGGCGTTCTCAATGGCGCGCCACACCGGTACTAACCTTGTAAAGCTGGTCATTCCGCTGTTTGCGGGCGTGGCGGCTGCCGCAGCGTTCCTGCTTCCGGGGCCTGCGCCGATGTTGCTGGCCTCTCAGATGCACGCCGACTTTGGCTGGATGATCCTGATTGGTCTGTGCGCTGCGATTCCGGGCATGATTATCGCCGGGCCGCTGTGGGGTAACTTCATCAGCCGTTACGTTGAGCTGCACGTACCGGAAGACATTACCGAGCCGCATCTGGGCGAAGGAAAAATGCCATCCTTTGGCTTTAGCTTATCGCTGATCCTGCTGCCGCTGGTGCTGGTTGGCCTGAAAACCATCGCCGCACGCTTTGTTCCGGTCGGTTCTTCAACCTACGAATGGTTCGAGTTTATCGGCCACCCGTTTACCGCGATTCTGGTGGCCTGTCTGGTGGCGATTTACGGCCTGGCGATTCGCCAGGGCATGCCAAAAGACCGCGTGATGGAGATCTGCGGGCATGCGCTGCAGCCAGCGGGAATTATTCTGCTGGTGATTGGTGCGGGCGGTGTGTTCAAACAGGTGCTGGTGGATTCCGGCGTTGGTCCGGCACTGGGCGAAGCGTTAACCGGTATGGGCTTGCCGATTGCCATCACCTGCTTCGTGCTGGCGGCGGCGGTGCGTATCATTCAGGGTTCCGCAACCGTAGCGTGTTTAACGGCGGTCGGCCTGGTGATGCCAGTGATTGAGCAACTGAACTACTCCGGTGCTCAGATGGCGGCGCTGTCTATCTGTATCGCGGGCGGCTCTATCGTGGTCAGCCACGTTAACGATGCCGGTTTCTGGTTGTTCGGTAAATTTACCGGCGCGACTGAAGCGCAAACGCTGAAGACCTGGACGATGATGGAAACCATCCTCGGCACGGTCGGTGCGATTGTCGGTATGATTGCCTTCCAGTTGTTGAGCTGATGGTATTGCCCGGTGGCGCTAGCGCTTACCGGGCCTACAAACGAGCACAGAACCACATCAGTAGGCCGGGTCAGGCGAAGCCGCCACCCGGCTTTTTTACAGCACCATCACACCATCCTCGGTTTTCAGCCAACGCGGCGCTTTTAGCGTATCGGCGAAATAGCCCACTAAATCCTGCAGTAAATCACCCGCCACGCGTTCCATCTCGTCAGACAGCGTTTTACTCATCAGTAAATGCGTCAAAAGCTGGCAGTAACGCCCCATCTGATCTGGTTCTGGTTCAAAGAGGGGAGAGCGGGTCGGTAAGGTTTCTACCGTCAGGCTGGCCTGTAGATGCTGCGGTACAGGCTCCGTTAAGGTTGGTTGCAGTAGTGCCAGACAGGCCGACAGGCGCGCACAAATCGCCAGTTTTTCAACCGGGTCATGACATTCAACAAGCCCTTCGACAAAACGCTCACAGTTATCAGCCAGCTCGGTGAAATCCGTGGCATGGCTAAAGGGCAGGGTAAATAAAGAGTGTGAAAAGAGAGGGGGTGTCGCCATAGGGCAGTCTCCGATGAGTGATTTTCATCCACCATGGAGAGGCTAATCTCACTGGTGGTGGAACCGAACAGGGTTAGCCTTACCGGCCTCATCGGATACCGGCGCGTCTTGCGACGCCCCCGCCCGGTCCACCATTGGAGTGTACCTAAGCGTGCGACACAAAAATACTTGCGTCACCGATGAAGGAGTTCAGAAGGCTAATTCTGGCACCTGATTTTGCAGGTGCAGCGAGAAGATAATGCTTATCCGCGATGCTGACAAGGGGGCATTCCGGAAGGCGCTTCGCAGAAATGAAAATACGTTTTTTCAGCGAGTTAAAAGCGTAAGGAATACCTGCAATTATAGCGCAATGCCGTTCAGTTAAGCATTTAGGGTGAACATGTGACTATTGCTCAGGTTTCCGTTCACCTCAGTGGTGTCATTTCTCTGAAACTCTGATACCCGTGAACGTGCAAGGGAGGCTCACCGCCGCCTCCCTTGCAACCCAGGCTCCCGGCGGGAAAATCGTCGCTGCGCGAGTTATTCGTCTTATTCCGTCTGCCAGTCGGGTCGGGGCCGAGCCTGCATCCCTGCAGGCCATCCCCTCTGCCCGCATCCCTGCGGGCAGACCCGGTCAGCCGTCAGCACCTCATCGATTTTCAGCCGGATCAGGGTGTCGCTTCAGCGCTCTGGCTTTCAGCTATATCCGTATTGCTGTGCAGACCGAAAATGCTAATGGTGAGGTGTGGGCTGGTCCGGATGAAAATTGCCGACGCGTTTCCATAAGGCCGGGAGAACCCGCAGGGATGCGGGTTCAGGGCGCCGTTTGCATGGACGCTACCTGCGCCCGTCCCCGGAAGCGGGAAGGAATAAGGCGAGGGAACCGCAAAGCGGCGATTTTCCTGCCGGAGAGCCGGGATTGTTAAGGGGGCTGCGTAGCCCCCTTAACACGTTCACTGGTGATGAGATCTCAGAGAAGCAATGAACATAATGTGAACGGAATCGTTCTCTGAAATGCCATGCTCTCCAGCTTCAAAACGGTTGCCCGGTGGCGCTTACGCTTACCGGGCCTACAAAATCAAAGAAAATACTGTCACCCCTTCATCCACATCCGTACGCCGTCGAGGAACATCTGGGTGGCCATCATCACCAGAATCAGCCCCATCAGGCGCTCCAGCGCGTTAACTCCTTTCTCGCCCAGCAGGCGTAAAAACAGTGAAGACTGCAGCAAAATCACGAACGTCCCGCCCCAGGCGATCAGCAGCGCAATCACCAGATGCCCCATCTGATTCGGGTACTGATGCGACAACAGCATTAATGACGCCAGAATTGTCGGACCGGCGACCAGCGGAATTGCCAGCGGTACGATAAACGGTTCTTCGCCTGCCGGAAGTCCGGTGCTATTCCCGGTGGCGCTGGGGAAAATCATCTTAATGGCGATCAGGAACAAAATGATGCCCCCGGAGATAGAGACGGTTTCTGCCCGCAGGTTCAGAAATGCCAGAATTTTCTCGCCCGCAAACAGGAATATCAGCATCACCAACAGCGCAATGAACAGCTCGCGAATCATAATCGCGCGACGGCGTTTTGGTTCGGTATGTTTCAATACGGACATGAAAATGGGCAGATTTCCGAGCGGATCCATAATCAGGATCAATAAAACTGCCGCTGAAATGATTTCATTCATAACTCAAATTCCCTGATAATTACCGCGGACTTTCTGCTTGCTTGCGCAGCGGGATAAGTCGCATTACTGATGGCTTCGCTATCATTGATTAATTTCACTTGCGACTTTGGCTGCTTTTTGTATGGTGAAGGATAGGCCAGTAGGATACTGGTTAGCATACACAGCACACATCTCTGCAGGAAAAAACGCTATGAAAAATGTTGGTTTTATCGGCTGGCGCGGTATGGTCGGCTCTGTACTCATGCAACGCATGGTTGAGGAGCGTGACTTCGACGCCATTCGCCCTGTTTTCTTTTCTACTTCCCAGCTCGGGCAGGCGGCACCGACATTCGGTGGAACCGCGACCGGCACGCTTCAGGACGCTTTTGATCTGGACGCGCTGAAGGCGCTCGATATCATCGTGACCTGTCAGGGCGGCGATTATACCAACGAAATCTATCCAAAGCTTCGTGAAAGCGGTTGGCAGGGTTACTGGATTGACGCGGCCTCTTCGCTGCGTATGAAAGACGATGCCATCATCATTCTCGATCCGGTTAACCAGGATGTCATCACTGACGGTCTGAATAAGGGCATTAAGACCTTTGTCGGCGGTAACTGTACCGTTAGCCTGATGCTGATGTCCCTCGGCGGCCTGTTTGCCAACGATCTGGTCGACTGGGTATCCGTGGCGACCTATCAGGCGGCTTCCGGCGGCGGCGCGCGTCATATGCGTGAACTGCTGTCTCAGATGGGCCATCTGTATGGCCATGTGGCCGATGAACTGGCAACCCCTTCCTCTGCTATTCTCGATATCGAACGCAAAGTGACGGCCCTGTCCCGTAGCGGTGAACTGCCGGTTGATAACTTTGGCGTACCGCTGGCCGGTAGCCTGATTCCGTGGATCGACAAACAGCTCGATAAC
The DNA here is from genome assembly GCF_004353845.1 of Citrobacter arsenatis. Taxonomy (GTDB): domain Bacteria; phylum Pseudomonadota; class Gammaproteobacteria; order Enterobacterales; family Enterobacteriaceae; genus Citrobacter; species Citrobacter arsenatis. The sequence continues at coordinate 4,892,955 of NZ_CP037864.1, read as the reverse complement.
GGTCAGAGCCGCGAAGAGTGGAAGGGACAAGCCGAAACCAACAAAATTCTCGATACGTCTTCCGTGATCCCGGTCGATGGTCTGTGCGTGCGCGTCGGCGCGCTGCGCTGCCACAGCCAGGCGTTCACCATTAAACTGAAAAAAGATGTGTCTATTCCGACCGTGGAAGAGCTACTGGCGGCGCACAATCCGTGGGCCAAAGTGGTGCCAAACGATCGGGAGATCACCATGCGTGAGTTAACCCCGGCGGCCGTTACCGGCACGCTGACCACGCCAGTAGGTCGTCTGCGTAAGCTGAATATGGGACCAGAGTTTCTGTCAGCCTTTACCGTGGGCGACCAGTTGCTGTGGGGTGCTGCGGAGCCATTGCGCCGCATGCTGCGCCAGTTGGCGTAATGTTGGACTGCCTGATGACGCGACGCTTATCAGGCCTACAAACGACGCGAACCGCCAGGCCGGATCGGGCAATGCCGCCATCCGGCACAGTGGTTCCGTGTTTTATCAATGGGTGCTGAGTCACCCATTTTTTTGCGTAATACAGGAGTAAGCGCAGATGTTTCATTTTTTACCAGGAGTAAGATAAAGCATTGGCTATTCTTTAAGGGTGACTTAATACCGGAGGTATTAAGTTGTTGCCTGAAGGTGGGACGACGCAGAGAGGATGCACAATTGTGCTGCGCCGTTCAGGTCAAAAAAAAGTGTCACGACCTGATGTCGAAAATCAGTTGGAAGGGGTGACACCATAAAACAGGATGACAACCATGTCCGTTCGTATCGATAGAGACGTGATTAATGCGCTAATTGCAGGCCATTTTGCGGATCCTTTTTCCGTACTCGGTATGCACCAAACTGATGCTGGACTTGAAGTCCGCGCCCTATTACCTGACGCCACCGAAGTGTGGGTGATCGAACCCAAAACCGGACGCAAAGTCGGCAAGCTGGATTGCCTCGACTCTCGCGGTTTTTTCTGTGCTGTACTTCCCCGCCGTAAAAATTTCTTTCGCTACCAGTTGGCCGTTGTCTGGCATGGACAACAGAATCTGATTGATGACCCTTATCGTTTTGGTCCGCTGATCCAGGATATGGATGCCTGGCTGTTATCTGAAGGTACGCACCTGCGACCTTATGAAACGCTGGGCGCGCATGCGGATACCATGGATGGCGTAACCGGGACGCGCTTCTCGGTCTGGGCGCCTAACGCTCAACGCGTGTCGGTGGTCGGGCAGTTCAACTACTGGGATGGCCGTCGCCATCCGATGCGCCTGCGCAAAGAGAGCGGTATCTGGGAGTTGTTTATCCCCGGCGCACAGCACGGTCAACTGTATAAATACGAGATGATCGATGCGAACGGTAAGCTGCGAATCAAGGCAGATCCTTACGCCTTCGAAGCACAAATGCGCCCGGAAACCGCGTCGCTTATCTGCGGTCTGCCGGAAAAAGTGGTGCAAAGCGAGGAGCGCAAAAAAGCCAACCAGTTTGATGCGCCGATCTCCATCTATGAAGTGCACCTGGGTTCATGGCGTCGTCATACTGATAACAACTTCTGGCTGAGCTACCGCGAACTGGCGGATCAACTGGTTCCTTACGCCAAGTGGATGGGCTTTACCCATCTCGAACTGTTGCCGATTAACGAGCATCCGTTCGACGGCAGCTGGGGCTACCAACCTACCGGCATGTATGCACCGACCCGTCGTTTCGGGACGCGTGATGATTTCCGCTATTTTGTGAATGCCGCGCATCAGGCGGGGCTGAACGTCATTCTCGACTGGGTGCCGGGCCATTTCCCATCGGACGACTTTGGCCTGGCAGAGTTTGATGGCACCAGGTTGTACGAGCACAGCGACCCGCGCGAAGGGTATCACCAGGACTGGAACACGCTGATCTACAACTACGGTCGCCGTGAAGTCAGTAACTACCTGGTAGGCAATGCCCTGTACTGGATTGAACGCTTTGGTATCGATGCGCTGCGCGTGGATGCCGTAGCGTCGATGATTTATCGCGACTACAGCCGTAAAGAAGGGGAATGGGTCCCGAACGAATTTGGCGGTCGTGAAAACCTTGAAGCCATTGAGTTTTTACGCAATACCAACCGTATTCTTGGCGAACAGGTCCCAGGAGCCGTGAGCATGGCGGAAGAGTCCACCGACTTTGCCGGTGTCTCCAGACCGCAGGATATGGGCGGTTTAGGGTTCTGGTATAAGTGGAACCTCGGCTGGATGCACGACACGCTGGACTACATGAAGCTGGATCCGGTTCATCGTCAATATCATCACGACAAGCTGACCTTCGGCATGCTGTACAACTACACCGAAAACTTTGTCCTGCCGCTGTCGCACGATGAAGTGGTTCACGGTAAAAAATCCATTCTCGACCGCATGCCGGGAGACGCATGGCAGAAGTTTGCCAACCTGCGCGCCTACTACGGCTGGATGTGGGCCTTCCCCGGTAAGAAACTGCTGTTTATGGGCAATGAGTTTGCTCAGGGACGTGAGTGGAACCACGACGCCAGCCTCGACTGGCACCTGCTGGAAGGCGGCGATAACTGGCACCACGGCGTACAGCGCCTGGTACGCGACCTGAACCTTACCTATCGTCACCATAAAGCGCTGCACGAGCTTGATTTTGACGCCTATGGCTTTGAGTGGCTGGTGGTGGATGACAAAGAACGTTCGGTGCTTGCTTTTGTTCGCCGTGACAAGGTCGGTAATGAAATCATCGTTATCAGCAACTTTACGCCAGTGCCTCGCCACGGCTATCGCTTCGGTATCAATCAACCGGGTAAGTGGCGCGAGATCCTCAATACCGACTCGATGCATTATCACGGCAGTAATACCGGCAACGGCGGCGCGGTGCATAGCGATGAAATCGCCAGCCATGGTCGTCAGCACTCACTGAGCCTCACGTTGCCGCCGTTGGCAACGGTCTGGCTGGTTCGGGAGGGGTAATGACGCAACTGGCAACCGGCAACGCCACCCCCCATGGTGCAACGTATGACGGCCATGGCGTTAATTTCACACTCTTCTCGGCCCACGCCGAACGCGTTGAATTATGCGTATTCGATGAGCAAGGCTGCGAACTCCGCTATGACCTGCCGGGGCGTAGCGGCGATGTCTGGCACGGCTATCTGGCTAACGCCCGACCCGGTCTGCGTTATGGCTATCGCGTACATGGTCCATGGCAACCGCAGCAGGGCCACCGGTTTAACCCGGCCAAGCTGCTGCTTGACCCTTGCGCGCGTCGGGTGGATGGCGAGTTAAAAGATAACCCGCTGCTGCACGGCGGGCTAAATGAACCGGATCATCATGATAACGCCGCCATCGCGCTGAAGGGTGTGGTGGTGTCCGACCATTATGACTGGGAGGATGATGCCCCGCCGCGCACGCCGTGGGGCAGTACCGTGATTTACGAAGCGCATGTCAAAGGGCTGACGTATTTGCATCCTGACCTGCCGGAAGAGATTCGCGGGACCTACAAAGCGCTGGGTCATCCGGTGATGATCGACTATTTCAAGCGCCTTGGCATTACCGCGCTGGAGCTGCTACCGGTGGCGCATTTTGCCAGCGAACCACGCCTTCAGCGGCTGGGCCTGTCGAACTACTGGGGCTACAACCCGGTGGCGATGTTCGCGCTGCATCCGGCCTATGCCTGCTCGCCGGAGACTGCGCTGGATGAGTTTCGCGATGCGGTAAAAGCGCTGCACAAAGCGGGGATTGAGGTCATTCTCGACATCGTTTTGAACCACAGCGCCGAGCTGGATCTCGAAGGGCCTGTCTTCTCGCTGCGCGGAATTGATAACCGTAGCTATTATTGGATTAGGGACGATGGTGATTACTACAACTGGACCGGTTGTGGGAACACCCTCAATCTGAGCCATCCTGGCGTTGTGGAATACGCATGCGAATGCCTGCGCTACTGGGTTGAAACCTGCCATGTGGATGGTTTTCGTTTTGATTTGGCTTCCGTCATGGGGCGTACACCTGCGTTTCGTCAGGATGCGCCGCTGTTTACCGCTATCCAAAACTGTCCGCTGCTCTCACGCGTTAAGCTGATTGCGGAACCGTGGGATATTGGTGAAGGCGGGTATCAGGTGGGGAATTTCCCCCCGCCGTTTGCCGAGTGGAATGACCATTTCCGCGATGCGACGCGACGCTTCTGGCTCCAGCGTAATCTCTCGTTAGGCGAGTTTGCCGGGCGTTTTGCCGCATCCAGCGACGTGTTTAAACGCCAGGGCCGCAAACCCAGCGCTACGGTCAATCTGGTGACTGCGCACGACGGTTTTACGCTACGCGACTGTGTTTGCTTCACAAATAAGCACAATGAAGCGAATGGTGAGGAAAATCGCGACGGCACTAGCAATAACTACAGCGACAATCATGGTAAAGAAGGATTAGGCGGCACGCTGGACCTGATTGAGCGGCGGCGCGACAGCATTCATGCGCTGTTAACCACGCTGTTACTCTCCCAGGGGACGCCGATGTTGCTGGCGGGCGATGAACATGGTCATAGCCAGCACGGCAACAATAACGCTTACTGCCAGGATAACGCTTTAACCTGGCTGGACTGGCAGCAGGCAAACAGCGGGCTAACCACATTTACCGCCGCGCTGATTCATCTGCGCCGGCAAATACCTGCATTAACAGGGGATTGCTGGTGGGAAGAGGGCGATGGCAATGTTCGTTGGCTGAATAAGTACGCACAACCCTTAAGTGCGGATGAGTGGCAAAACGGGCCGAGGCAGATGCAAATCCTGCTTTCAGACCGTTTCCTGATTGCAATAAACGCCACGCTTGAGGTGACAGATATCGTTTTACCTGAAGGGGAATGGCACGCCATCCCCCCATTTGCCGGAGAGGATAATCCGGTGCTTACGGCTGTCTGGCAGGGACCTGCGCACGGACTGTGTGTGTTCCAGAGAAGATAAAAAGGAGTTAGTCATGGTGAGTTTAGAGAAGAACGATCGTGTAATGTTGGCGCGCCAGCTGCCATTAAAATCTGTTGCCCTGATCCTGGCCGGTGGCCGCGGCACCCGCCTGAAAGATTTAACCAACAAACGTGCCAAGCCGGCCGTGCACTTTGGCGGTAAGTTCCGCATTATCGATTTTGCTTTATCCAACTGTATTAACTCTGGAATCCGCCGTATTGGTGTGATCACCCAGTACCAGTCCCACACGCTGGTACAACATATTCAGCGCGGCTGGTCGTTCTTTAGCGAAGAGATGAACGAGTTTGTCGATTTGCTGCCTGCCCAACAGAGAATGCAGGGTGAAAACTGGTATCGCGGCACGGCGGATGCGGTGACCCAAAACCTGGACATCATTCGACGCTATAAAGCGGAATATGTAGTGATCCTTGCGGGCGATCATATCTACAAACAGGACTACTCACGCATGCTGATCGACCACGTCGAGAAAGGCGCGCGTTGCACCGTAGCCTGTATGCCAGTGCCTATTGAAGAGGCCAGCGCGTTTGGCGTGATGGACGTGGACGATACCGATAAAATTATCGAGTTCGTTGAAAAACCTGCCAACCCGCCCGCTATGCCAGGCGATCCGACCAAATCCCTTGCCAGTATGGGGATCTACATTTTTAACGCCGATTACCTTTATGAATTGTTGGCGGAAGATGACCTCGATGAAAACTCCAGTCACGATTTTGGGAAAGACATTATTCCGAAAATCACCGAAGCTGGCATGGCGTATGCACATCCATTCCCGTTGTCCTGCGTGCAGTCTGACCCGGAATCCGAGCCGTACTGGCGTGATGTGGGTACGCTGGAAGCCTACTGGAAGGCGAACCTCGATCTGGCTTCGGTGACGCCTGAACTGGATATGTACGACCAGGACTGGCCAATCCGAACGCACATGGAGTCTCTGCCGCCGGCTAAATTTGTTCAGGACCGTTCCGGTAGCCACGGAATGACGCTGAACTCGCTGGTTTCCGGCGGCTGTATTATTTCTGGTTCAGTGGTGGTGCAGTCCGTTTTGTTCCCGCGAGTGCGGGTGAATTCATTCTGTAACATTGATTCGGCAGTGTTGTTACCTGAAGTGTGGGTGGGACGTTCGTGCCGCTTACGTCGTTGCATTATCGACCGCGCCTGCGTTATTCCTGAAGGCATGGTGATTGGTGAGAACGCGGAAGAAGATGCGCGTCGTTTCTACCGTTCAGAGGAAGGTATTGTGCTGGTCACGCGTGAAATGCTGCGCAAACTGCAGATCAAACAGGAGCGATAATGCAGGTTTTACACGTTTGTTCAGAGATGTTCCCCCTGTTAAAAACCGGGGGACTGGCGGATGTTATTGGGGCGTTACCCGCAGCGCAAATAGCGGACGGTGTGGATGCCCGCGTGCTGCTCCCGGCGTTTCCTGATATTCGTCGCGGCATTCCCGATGCACAAGTCGTGACGCGTCGGGATACCTTCGCCGGACGTATCACGCTGCTGTTCGGACATTTCAACGGCGTAGGTATTTACCTGATTGACGCGCCGCATCTCTATGACCGCCCCGGTAGCCCGTATCACGACACTAACCTGTTTGCCTATACCGATAACGTGCTGCGTTTTGCGCTGCTGGGTTGGGTCGGCTGTGAAATGGCCTGCGGCTTTGACCCATTCTGGCGCCCGGATGTGGTGCATGCGCACGACTGGCATGCCGGACTGGCCCCGGCGTATCTGGCGGCGCGCGGCCATCCGGCGAAATCGGTGTTCACCGTCCACAACCTGGCGTATCAAGGCATGTTTTATGCAAAGCATATGGATGACATCCAATTGCCATGGTCGTTCTTTAATGTGCACGGACTGGAGTTTAACGGACAAATTTCGTTCCTGAAGGCCGGATTGTACTACGCCGACCATATTACGGCGGTCAGTCCGACCTACGCGCGAGAAATTACCGAGCCGCAGTTCGCCTACGGCATGGAAGGTCTGTTGCAGCAGCGTCATCGTGAAGGCCGTCTTTCCGGCGTGCTGAACGGCGTTGATGAAAAAATCTGGAGCCCGGAAACCGATCTGCTACTGGCGTCGCGATATACGCGCGACACGCTGGAGGAAAAGGCGGAGAACAAACGTCAGCTACAGATTGCGATGGGACTTAAGGTTAACGATAAAGTGCCGCTGTTTGCAGTCGTCAGCCGCCTGACCAGTCAGAAAGGGCTGGATCTGGTGCTGGAAGCGCTGCCGGGGTTGTTAGAGCAGGGGGGACAGCTGGCATTGCTTGGCGCGGGCGATCCGGTTTTACAGGAAGGTTTCCTCGCCGCGGCGGCGGAACATCCAGGGCAAGTGGGCGTGCAGATTGGCTATCACGAAGCCTTTTCGCACCGCATTATGGGTGGGGCCGATGTCATATTGGTTCCCAGCCGTTTCGAGCCGTGTGGCTTAACGCAGTTGTATGGACTGAAGTACGGTACGCTGCCGCTGGTGCGGCGCACCGGTGGGCTGGCTGATACGGTCTCTGACAGTTCGCTGGAAAACCTGGCGGACGGTATCGCCAGTGGGTTTGTATTTGAAGATAGTAATGCCTGGTCGCTGCTACGCGCGATCCGGCGTGCTTTCGTATTGTGGTCCCGGCCTTCGCTGTGGCGGTTTGTACAACGTCAGGCCATGACCATGGATTTTAGCTGGCAAGTCGCGGCGAAGTCATACCGTGAGCTTTACTATCGCTTGAAATAGATATCCAGGAATCACCTATATGAATGCTCCATTTACTTATGCATCGCCCACACTCAGCGTAGAGGCACTTAAGCATTCTATCGCCTACAAGCTGATGTTCACGATTGGTAAGGACCCGGTCATTGCCAATAAACATGAGTGGCTGAACGCCACGTTGTTCGCGGTGCGCGATCGTCTCGTGGAGCGCTGGCTGCGTTCTAACCGTGCGCAATTGTCCCAGGAAACTCGTCAGGTCTATTACCTGTCAATGGAGTTTTTGATTGGCCGCACGCTTTCCAATGCACTGTTATCGTTGGGTATTTATGATGATGTCAAAAATGCGCTGGAAGGTATGGGGTTGGATCTTGAAGATCTGATCGACGAAGAAAACGACCCAGGTCTTGGCAACGGTGGTCTCGGTCGCCTGGCGGCCTGCTTCCTCGACTCACTGGCTACGCTGGGTTTGCCGGGACGCGGCTACGGTATTCGGTATGACTACGGCATGTTCAAACAGAACATTGTTGATGGCCGGCAGAAAGAGTCGCCGGACTACTGGCTGGAATACGGTAACCCGTGGGAGTTCAAACGCCACAATACGCGCTACAAAGTGCGCTTTGGCGGGCGTATTCAGCAGGAAGGCAAGAAAACGCGCTGGATAGAAACCGAAGAGATCCTCGCGGTCGCCTACGACCAGATTATTCCCGGTTACGACACCGACGCCACCAACACGCTGCGCCTGTGGAATGCCCAGGCCAGTAGTGAGATCAATCTCGGTAAATTTAACCAGGGCGACTACTTTGCGGCGGTGGAAGATAAAAACCACTCCGAGAACGTCTCCCGCGTACTGTACCCGGACGACTCCACCTATTCGGGACGCGAACTACGTTTGCGCCAGGAGTATTTCCTCGTCTCTTCCACGGTGCAGGACATCCTGAGCCGTCATTACCAACTGCACAAAACCTACGACAATCTGGCGGATAAAATCGCCATTCACCTCAACGACACCCATCCGGTGCTGTCGATTCCTGAGCTGATGCGCCTGCTGATCGATGAACACAAGTTCAGTTGGGACGATGCGTTTGAGGTCTGCTGCCAGGTCTTCTCGTATACCAACCACACCCTGATGAGCGAAGCGCTGGAGACATGGCCCGTCGATATGCTGGGCAAAATTCTGCCGCGTCATCTGCAAATCATCTTCGAAATCAATGACTACTTCCTGAAGACGTTGCAGGAACAGTACCCGAACGATACCAGCCTGCTGGGTAGGACGTCGATTATCGATGAATCTAATGGCCGCCGCGTACGTATGGCATGGCTGGCGGTGGTGGTGAGCCACAAGGTTAACGGCGTTTCCGAGCTGCACTCCAACCTGATGGTGCAGTCGCTGTTTGCTGATTTTGCGAAGATTTTCCCGACTCGCTTTTGCAACGTTACCAACGGCGTGACGCCGCGCCGCTGGTTGGCGCTGGCTAACCCGTCGCTCTCTGAAGTGCTGGATGAGAACATCGGCCGCACCTGGCGAACCGATCTCAGCCAGCTCAGCGAGCTTGAGCAGCATTGCGATTACCCGCTGGTAAATCAGGCGGTGCGTCGTGCGAAGCTCGAGAACAAAAAGCGACTGGCCACGCTCATTGCCCAGCAGCTTAACGTGGTGGTGAACCCGAAATCGCTGTTTGATGTGCAGATCAAGCGTATTCACGAATACAAACGCCAGTTGATGAACGTGCTGCATGTGATCACCCGCTACAACCGTATTAAGGCCGATCCTGACGCTGAGTGGGTGCCGCGTGTGAATATCTTCGCCGGTAAAGCGGCTTCGGCCTATTACATGGCGAAGCACATTATTCACCTGATCAACGACGTCGCGAAAGTGATCAACAACGATCCGCTAATTGGCGACAAGCTGAAAGTGGTGTTTATCCCCAACTACAGCGTCAGCCTGGCGCAGGTGATTATTCCTGCTGCCGATCTGTCTGAGCAGATTTCTCTGGCCGGGACCGAAGCCTCTGGTACCAGTAATATGAAATTTGCCCTCAACGGCGCGCTGACCATTGGCACGCTGGACGGTGCCAACGTCGAGATGCTGGAGCATGTGGGCGCAGAGAATATCTTTATCTTTGGTAATACGGCGGAAGAGGTCGAGGCTTTACGCAGCCAGGGCTACAAGCCGCGTGAGTATTACGAGAAAGACGAAGAGCTGCACCAAGTGCTGACGCAGATCGGCAGCGGCGTATTCAGCCCTGAGGAGCCGGGACGCTATCGCGATCTGGTGGACTCACTGATCAACTTTGGCGACCACTATCAGGTTCTGGCGGATTACCGCAGCTATGTTGACTGCCAGGATAAGGTGGATGAACTGTATCGTCACCCGGAAGAGTGGACCACCAAGTCGATGATTAATATCGCCAACATGGGGTACTTCTCGTCGGACAGGACGATTAAAGAGTACGCCGAAAACATCTGGCATATTGATTCGGTGCGGTTGTAACACCCGATGCCGGGGGCGCTTCGCTTGCCCGGCCTACGTTTATATACTGATGTAGGCCGGATAAGGCGCTAGCCGCCATCCGGCAAAAATGTCCGGGGCGCTTCGCTTGCCTGGCCTACGTTTATGCACACTTTTGTAGGCCGGATAAGGCGTAAGCCGCCATCCGGCAAAATGCCCGGTGGCGCTGACGCTTACCGGGCATTTTTTTATAGCGTGTGTATTAAGACGCCAGCGACAGCTGGTGTTTCGCGATATACTCCGACAACCACTGGGTCATGCGCGACTGCTGCTCAGCGTTCAGCCACATACCTTCTTTCGTGCGACGCCACAGCGCATCTTCCGCACGACGAACCCATTCGTGATCGACCAGATATTTCAGCTCGGCCTCATAGAACTCATGACCAAAGTCTTCGCCTAACTCGGCAAGCGAGGTGGCTTCGCCGATGACCCATTCGGTGTTGCTGCCGTAGGTGCGAGAATAATGGCGTGCCAGCGACTCGGTCAGGAACGGGTAGCGACGGCGCAGTTTGGCCGCGTAATCTTCGCGATCGCCACCAATGTCGCCGCCTGGCAGAATGCACTCTTTCGTCCACGCCGGACCAATTCCCTGATAGTAGGACGCCAGTTTTTCCATCGCGTGCTCAGCCAGCTTACGGTAGGTTGTCAGCTTACCGCCAAAGACCGACAGCAACGGCGCTTTGCCGTTTTCGTCGTGGATATCCAGCGTGTAATCACGGGTGATAGCCTGCGGCGAGTCGGACTCGTCATCGCACAGCGGACGCACGCCTGAGTAAGTCCAGACGATATCATCACGGCCCAGCTGTTTCTTAAAGTGCGCGTTGTAGACCTTCAGCAGGTAATTGATTTCGCTCTCATCAATTTTCACCGCTTTCGGGTCGCCTTTGTATTCGACGTCAGTCGTGCCGATGATCGAGAATTCGTCCATCCATGGGATGACAAACACGATACGTTTATCTTCGTTTTGCAGTATATAAGCCTGCTTCTGGGTATGTACGCGCGGAACCACGATGTGGCTGCCTTTAATCAGGCGAATGCCGTACGGTGATGGCAGGTGCATGCCGTCGTCGAAGAACTCTTTCACCCACGGCCCGGTGGCATTGACCAGGCCACGCGCCTGCCAGGTGTGCTTTTTGCCGGTATCGATATCTTCAGCTTCAACAATCCACAAACCGTTTTCACGGCGAGCGGAGGTGGCACGCGTGCGGGTTAATACTTCTCCGCCTTTACGTACAACCATTTGGGCATTTGCCAAAACCAGTCGCGCATCGTCTACCCAGCAGTCGGAATATTCGAAACCGCGCACAATCTCAGGTTTCATTACGGAATCCGCGCCAAAACGCAAACTGGTAGAACTCGGCAAACTGGTGCGTTTGCCCAGATGATCGTACATAAACAAACCAATGCGGATCATCCACGCCGGGCGCAGGTGCGGGCGATGGGGCAGACGAAAGCGCATCGGGAAGGCGATATGCGGTGCCATTTTCAACAGCACTTCACGTTCGGCCAGCGCTTCGCTCACCAGGCGAAATTCGTAATGCTCCAGGTAGCGCAGGCCACCGTGGATGAGTTTGGAGCTAGCGGAGGAGGTGGCACAGGCTAAATCCTGCGCTTCCAGCATCAGCACGGATAAACCGCGTCCAGCGGCATCTGCCGCGATACCGGCACCATTGATGCCTCCACCTATCACAATCAGATCTTTGGTTTCCATGCTGGCCTCTCGCACTTTCGTTATAGCTCATTAATGTTCGTTATCGAGCATAATAGCAAAGATTCGCGCCATTGGTAACATCGGATAAACAATTTACAGTGATACATATAACATTATGGCGTTTAACTGCCGTCGGGACGTACACTAAGCAGTAGCATGTCCGAAAAGCGTCACCTGCCATATAAAGAAGAGAGAGCAATGGATCAGTTTGAATGTATTAATGTCGAAGAAGCGCATCAGAAGCTGCATCAGGGGAGCGCGGTGTTAGTGGATATCCGCGATCCGCAAAGCTATGCGATGGGTCATGCCCCGCAGGCGTTTCATCTGACGAATGACACGCTGGGGTCGTTTATGCGCGAGCATGATTTCGACACCGCCGTGTTGGTGATGTGTTATCACGGCAACAGCAGTAAAGGAGCGGCGCAATATCTTCTTCAGCAGGGCTATGACGCGGTTTACAGCGTTGACGGCGGCTTCGACGCCTGGCATCGACATTTTCCGGCAGAAGTGACATACGGTTCGTAAGCTAACAAAGATGCAGCCTGAAACGGGCAGGATATATATACTGTCCTCTTTTGTGTGGAATAAGCGACAGCAACCATGTTGATGATTACCTCTTTTGCTAACCCCCGCGTGGCGCAGGCATTTGTTGATTATATGGCGACACAGGGCGTTATCCTGACGATTCAACAACATCAGCAAACGGATGTCTGGCTGGCGGATGAGTCCCAGGCCGAGCGCGTGCATGCTGAACTGGCGCGATTTTTGGAGAATCCGGGCGATCCGCGTTATCTTGCGGCAAGCTGGCAGTCGGGTCAGACCGACAGTGGTCTGCGCTACCAACGTTATCCGTTCCTGGCCACATTGCGCGAACGCGCAGGCCCGGTAACCTGGGGTGTAATGGCCGCATGTGTGCTGGTGTTTATCGCCATGAACGTGCTGGGCGACCAGGCGGTGATGCTCTGGCTGTCATGGCCGTTTGACCCTTCGCTGAAATTTGAATTCTGGCGTTATTTCACCCACGCTTTTATGCACTTCTCGCTGATGCATATTCTGTTCAACCTACTGTGGTGGTGGTATCTCGGCGGCGCGGTTGAAAAGCGTTTGGGCAGCGGAAAACTGATTGTCATTACCGTGATCAGCGCTCTGCTGAGTGGCTATGTTCAGCAGAAATTTAGCGGTCCGTGGTTTGGTGGACTGTCTGGCGTGGTATATGCGCTGATGGGCTATGTGTGGTTGCGCGGCGAGCGCGATCCGCAAAGCGGTATTTTCCTGCAGCGTGGTTTGATTATCTTTGCTTTGGTCTGGATTGTTGCCGGCTGGTTTGATCTGTTCGGCATGTCGATGGCTAACGGCGCACATATCGCCGGGCTGGCCGTGGGTCTGGCAATGGCGTTTGCCGATACGATGAATGTGCGGAAACGAACTTTGTAGGCCGGATAAGCGTTAGCGCATCCGGCAAAATTTCAGGGAACACTAATGAAGCAAACACAACGACATGACGCGATCATCGAGCTGGTAAAAAAACAGGGATACGTCAGTACTGAGGAGCTGGTGGAGCATTTCTCCGTCAGCCCGCAGACGATTCGCCGCGATCTTAACGATCTGGCCGATCAGAACATGATTTTGCGCCATCACGGTGGCGCGGCGCTGCCATCCAGCTCGGTCAACACCCCGTGGCATGACCGTAAAGCGACGCAGACGGCGGAAAAAGAGCGCATTGCCCGCAAAGTTGCCACGCAGATCCCGAACGGCTCTACGCTGTTTATTGATATCGGTACTACGCCGGAAGCGGTGGCTCACGCGCTGCTTAATCACAGCAATTTACGCATCGTGACCAACAACCTTAATGTGGCGAACACGCTGATGGCGAAAGAGGATTTCCGCATAATCCTCGCCGGTGGTGAATTGCGTAGCCGCGACGGCGGTATTATGGGCGAAGCGACCCTCGACTTTATTTCCCAGTTCCGTCTGGACTTCGGCATCTTAGGGATCAGCGGCATCGACAGCGATGGTTCTCTGCTGGAGTTTGATTATCACGAAGTTCGCACCAAACGCGCGATCATTGAGAATTCACGCCATGTAATGCTGGTGGTGGACCACTCGAAGTTTGGTCGTAACGCGATGGTGAATATGGGCAGTATCAGCATGGTGGATGCGGTGTATACCGACACGCTGCCGCCCGCTGGCGTGATGCAGGTTATCGCGGACCATCATATTCAGTTAGAGCTGTGCTAAGTTAATGCCTGATAAGCGTAGCGCATCAGGCATTAACTAAACCCCATAGCCCATCATCTTCAGCAGCTTCTGCGCATGTTGCACCGCATCCTGGCGATGTGCGACGCCGAGCTTCTGGTACAAATTGCGGATGTGCGTTTTGATGGTCGTTGCCGCGACGGCCAGCTCTCCGGCGATCTGCTCGTTGCTGTAGCCCGAATATATCAGTCCCAGAACCTGCCATTCGCGCTGGGTCAGCGGGCTGGTGCGGATAAGCTCCGGCACTTCCGGGTGCGTCAGCAGACGCTCAACGAACCCTTCATCGAAGTGGGCGAATTTATGGCGGTGGTGCTGGTTAATCTCCCGCAAAATACGCTGGGCGCGGTGCTGATCGAGTTCCGGCAAAGTATTGAGCTGAATCAGCTGACGCAGTTGCTGCGCCATGGCCTCGCCTTCAATAACAAAATGGCTGATAAACCCGGTGCGGTTCGCCAGCTGCAGCGCATCAAGTAATACGCGCTGGGCGTCATTTTTGCGTCCTGCCTGCCAGTACAGCTGATTAAGCAGCAGCAGGTTACGGTTCAGATCGCTCATTAAGCGCAGGTTACGCGCATTTTCATTTAACTCTTCCAGCACAATTTCAGCCGGCTCAAACTCGCCAAGCAGGATCTGCGCGCGGGCGATGTTGCGCCACTGGCTTTGCAGGAAGTGGTTATTGGCGAATTCCGGTTTCGGCGTGTGGCGCAGCCAGTTGGCGGCCGAGTTTTTGTCGCCCACCATTTGCCAGTAAATCACCCGCACCTTATCGGCGTTGGAGATCCAGTCGCTGTGATAGTGACCGTTGCCCAACAGGTTTTCCAGACGGTTGAGCAGACTACGCGCATTGTCCAGATCGCCCCGTGCCAGCGAACATTGAATCAGCAGCGCCAGGCACTGTAGCTGTTGCTGCGGCTGGAAAGTGGAGAGCAGTTCAATACCCGAGCGGGCAGACGCTTCAGACTCGTCCAGACGCGCCCACGCCCACAGGAGCTGCGCGCGAATACGCACCAGGAATTCGTGCATCGGCAGTTGTTCCAGATGCTGCTCTTTGATCAGTTGAAACGCTTTTTCCTGAGTCTCCCAGGCGGCCTGTAAAAAGCCCTGGGCAAACAAAATCTCGCTTTGCTGGATAAGGCTCCACAGCGCGTAATGCCAGACGTCATGGTGGCGGGCCATTTGCTCGGTTTGCTGCATCAATGCCAGGGAACGCGTGAGATCGCCCTTACAGTGCAGGACTTCGCCGTGTACTGAGGTGGCGACGATACGGCTATAGAACCAGGCGATGGGTAACTCATCCAGCGCCAGTTTCGCCAGACGCTCGGCTTCGTCGGGGTTACCGTCGTTAATCGCTACCTGCGCCCGCAGGGCGTTAAATTCGGCGTGTAGCGTCGGTTCCATGTCGCCTTTTATTTCCTGCTCCGCGCGCGCCAGCAGGGTGTTAACCTCTCCGTAGCGGTGCTGGCTTTGCATTAGCCAGGCCTGGAGCAGAACCAGACGCGGATTTTCCAGCAGGCTTTCCCACGGCAGGGCTTTCAGCGACTCTTCCAGCAGCGTCAACTCGCTGTGGTTAAACAGTCCCCACGCATGGTTAAGCAGAATATCGCGGAGCATATGGGCGTCGCCAGCCGCCAGCGCGTGGTGGATAGCTTCGCTGGGGAAACCTTGCGCCATCCAGCTTTCCGCGGCGGCGCGGTGTATTTCAGGCAGTTCGTTCGCCAGCTCCCATTGGCAGCGCTGGCGTAAAAAGCTACCAAACAGCGGGTGATAACTGAACCACTCGCCAACGTCATCCATCCGTTGCAGGAATAACCCCTGGCGCTCAATTTCTTCCAGCCGCATCTGGCCGTTTTCTTCCCCAGTGACCCGGACGATCAGCGCATCGTTCATGGAACGCAGAATGGCGCTTTTCAACAGGAAGTGACGGGTGCCGAGGTCGACGCTGTCCAGCACTTCATCAACCAGGTAATCGGACAGATGGCTGGCGTTGATCCCGGCGAGGCGACGTGCCGACTGGTGAGCGGAGTTATTGTTCTGGCGGGCGGAAAGAGCGATCAGTTGTAACGCTGTGGCCCAGCCAGCAACGTCATCGCACATCCGGCTGCTTTCTGCCGCTTCAATGGGAGAGGACAAACGTCGGTCGAAAAATTGTTTGGCTTCCTGATGGTTAAAGGCTAACTGTTGGCTGCCTATCTCCAGCAGCTGGTCGCGTACCCGCAGGTTAGCAATGCCCAACTGCGGCAGGTTACGTGACAGCACCACCAGCGTGAGGTTTTCAGGCTGGTGACGCAGGAAGAAACGCATGGCTTCGTGAATAGCCGGATTGGAGATTAAATGATAATCATCCACCACCAGGTAGAGCGGACGGTGCCACTCGGCCAGTTCGATAAATAGCTGGGCAAACAGTGACGTCAGGCTGGCGTATTGGCGCTTTTGCACCATCGCTTCGCTGGTGGTGCAGTGTCCACCTGTCGCCTGTTGGATTGCGGCAATCAGATAGCTGGCAAAGCGCTCTTGCTGATTATCACCTTCATCCAGAGAGTACCAGCCTAAGTCGTTCTTCCCCGCCGCCCATTGTGAAACCAGCGTCGTTTTTCCATAACCAGCAGGACTTGTTATCAGAGCGAGCCTGAAATTGTTCGCGCCGGAAAGTTTAGCCAACAGGCGCTCACGAACCACCGTATGGTCGAGACGAACCGGACGACTTAATTTAGACGGAATCAACATAAGTTAGTCACTTCACTGTGTGAAAATGGGGAAGAATGATTTTTTTTGCGCTTCGTAATTAATAGATATAAGGTCGGCCAGATTAGTGTTTTATGCAAGCTAAGCGGACTTTTTGTGTGTCTGATTTTGCACTATGTCACAAATCTATACATCTATTAGATTAATTGCTTTAAACAGTCGCAACGGGCGTGGCGACTGGATCCGTCGTTATTTTAGCTGTGCCGAAAATTCCCTCTATTTTTGTGCGCCTACTCAGGTGGTTAATAAAAATTGCCAAAATTTGTGGCCGACTTAAAGAGTTTCATGTGAATTATCTGATCTGGCCCAGGTATTTCAGGTTAGAAACTATTTCTCTGTTTACACATTGTTTCCTAAAGTCATCCTGCTATTTGATATTGTCGATTTATCCTTTGCTATTAACGCGTCATCCGTAGGCGTTATGCGGCGGTTACGCCCCCTTTAAGTGGTGGCGATCACACTTTTATGCTCATCCCCGCTCCTCCTCCCTGCCTAATCCGTGCCAGGATGAGGAATGTCAACAACGAGCCAGGCAAACTAGCGATAACGTTGTTTTATTACCTAAGGATCTGGAACCCCTATGTCACAGCCTACTTTCAACAAAGATCAATTTCAGGCTGCCCTGACGCGTCAGTGGCAGCGCTTCGGTTTACTGTCGGCTCAAGAAATGACGTCGCGCCAATGGTGGCAGGCAGTGAGTGGGGCGTTGGCTGAGTTACTCAGCGCCCAGCCTGCGGCAAAACCGGCAAAAAATCAGCGTCACGTTAACTACATCTCGATGGAGTTTTTGATTGGCCGTCTGACCGGCAACAACTTACTCAATCTCGGCTGGTATCAGGCGGTGAGCGATGAGCTGAAAGCGCATGACGTCAACCTGACCGACCTGCTGGAAGAAGAGATCGATCCGGCGTTGGGTAACGGTGGATTGGGACGCCTGGCGGCCTGCTTCCTTGATTCGATGGCGACAGTCGGCCAGTCGGCGACCGGTTACGGCCTCAACTATCAGTACGGTTTATTCCGTCAGTCGTTTGCCGATGGGCAACAGATGGAAGCCCCGGACGACTGGCATCGCGGCAGCTATCCGTGGTTCCGTCACAACGAGGCGCTGGATGTGCAGGTTGGGATTGGCGGCAAGGTCACTAAAGAAGGGCACTGGGAGCCTGGATTTATCATTACCGGCCAGGCCTGGGATCTTCCGGTTCTTGGCTATCGCAACAGCGTGGCGCAGCCGCTGCGTCTATGGCAGGCCAGCCACGCGCATCCATTTAACCTGACCAAATTTAACGACGGCGATTTCCTGCGCGCAGAGCAGCAGGGCATCGACGCCGAAAAACTGACTAAAGTGCTGTACCCGAACGACAACCACACCGCAGGTAAAAAGCTGCGCCTGATGCAGCAGTATTTCCAGTGCGCCTGCTCCGTAGCTGACATTCTGCGCCGCCATCATCTGGCAGGGCGTAAGCTGCATGAGCTGGCTGATTACGAAGTGATTCAGCTTAACGATACTCACCCGACCATCGCGATCCCAGAGCTGCTGCGCGTGCTGATTGATGAGCACCAAATGAGCTGGGACGACGCGTGGGCGATTACCAGCAAAACCTTCGCTTACACCAACCACACCCTGATGCCGGAAGCGTTAGAGTGCTGGGACGAGAAGCTGGTGAAAGCGCTTCTGCCGCGCCACATGCAAATCATCAAAGAGATTAACGACCGCTTTAAGACATTGGTCGATAAAACCTGGCCGGGTGATGCTGAAGTCTGGGCGAAACTGGCGGTGGTGCACAACAAACAGGTACGTATGGCCAACATGTGCGTGGTCAGCGGCTTTGCGGTTAACGGCGTGGCGGCGCTGCACTCCGATCTGGTGGTGAAAGATCTGTTCCCGGAATATCACCAGCTTTGGCCGAACAAATTCCATAACGTCACTAACGGGATTACCCCACGTCGCTGGATTAAGCAGTGCAACCCGGCGCTTGCCGCACTGTTAGATAAATCGCTGAAAAAAGAGTGGGCCAACGATCTTGACCAGTTGATAAACCTGGAAAAATACGCCGACGACGCGAAGTTCCGTCAGCAGTATCGTGACATCAAGCTGGCGAACAAAGAGCGTCTGGTGAAGTTTATTAAAGCGCGTACCGGTATTGAGATAACGACCAACGCGATTTTTGATATTCAGATCAAACGTCTGCACGAGTACAAGCGCCAGCACCTCAACCTGCTGCATATTCTGGCGTTGTACAAAGAAATCCGTGAGAACCCACAGGCAGATCGCGTGCCGCGCGTATTCCTGTTTGGCGCAAAAGCTGCACCGGGTTACTACCTGGCGAAAAATATCATCTTCGCTATCAACAAGGTTGCACAAACCATCAATAACGACCCGAAAGTCGGCGACAAGCTGAAGGTCGTCTTCCTGCCGGATTATTGTGTCTCGGCGGCGGAAATGCTGATCCCGGCGGCGGATATCTCTGAGCAAATTTCTACCGCTGGGAAAGAGGCTTCCGGCACCGGCAACATGAAGCTGGCGCTGAACGGTGCGTTAACCGTCGGCACCCTGGATGGCGCAAACGTCGAAATCGCCGAGAAAGTGGGTGACGAGAATATCTTTATCTTTGGTCATACCGTGGAAGAGGTGAAGGCGCTCAAAGCCAAAGGCTACGATCCGGTGAAATGGCGTAAGAAAGACAAAGTGCTGGATGCCGTCCTGAAAGAGCTGGAAAGCGGGAAATACAGCGATGGCGACAAGCATGCCTTCGACCAGATGCTGCACAGTATCGGCAAGCAGGGCGGCGACCCGTATCTGGTGATGGCGGACTTCGCGGCCTACGTTGAAGCTCAGAAGCAGGTTGACGTGTTGTATCGTGACCAGGACGCCTGGACCCGGGCGGCGATTCTGAATACTGCACGTTGCGGCATGTTCAGTTCGGATCGCTCCATCCGCGATTATCAGGCTCGTATCTGGCAGGCGAAACGTTAAGGAATCGCGATGGAAAGCAAACGTCTGGATAATGCCGCGCAGGCGGCGGGGATCAGCCCCAATTACATTAATGCCCACGGTAAACCGCAGTCTATTGGCGCCGAAACCAAGCGGCGTTTGCTTGACGCCATGCATCGCACCTCCGCCGCCGCTCAGGTGGCGGTCACTCCGGTGCCGAATGTCATGGTTTATACCGCTGGTAAGAAAATGCCACTGGCGGTAGAGGGAAGCGGAGAGTTTAACTGGCTGCTGACCACCGAAGAGGGCGTGCAGCACAAAGGGCATGCTGTCGGCGGTAAAGCTTTCAACCTTCCGGCGAAGCTGCCGGAGGGGTATCACACGCTGACTCTGACCCAGGGCGAGCTACGTACCCATTGCCGCATCATCGTTGCGCCGAAGCGCTGCTATGAGCCGCAGGCGCTGTTAGCCGGGCAGAAGCTGTGGGGGGCATGCGTTCAGCTCTATACCCTGCGTTCAGAAAAAAACTGGGGGATTGGCGACTTTGGCGATCTCCGCGCCATGCTGGTGGATGTGGCGCAACGCGGCGGCGCGTTTATCGGGCTTAATCCGATTCATGCGCTGTATCCGGCGAACCCGGAGAGCGCCAGCCCGTACAGCCCGTCGTCACGCCGCTGGTTGAATGTGATCTACATTGATGTTAACGCAGTCGACGATTTCCGCCTGAGTAAAGAGGCGCAGGTGTGGTGGCAGAAACCCGCGACGCAGCAAGCCTTG
Source organism: Citrobacter arsenatis (assembly GCF_004353845.1). Classification (GTDB taxonomy): domain Bacteria; phylum Pseudomonadota; class Gammaproteobacteria; order Enterobacterales; family Enterobacteriaceae; genus Citrobacter; species Citrobacter arsenatis. The sequence goes on along the minus strand of NZ_CP037864.1, from coordinate 4,872,389 downwards.
CAACGCGCGCGTGATGCCGAGTGGGTTGATTATTCTGCCGTTACCACCCTGAAGATGACGGCGCTACGTATGGCGTGGAAAAGCTTCTCTGCGCGCAATGATGAGCAGATGGCGGCATTTCGCCAGTTTGTGGCCCGGGAAGGGGATAGCCTCTACTGGCAGGCGGCATTTGATGCGCTGCATGCGCATCAGGTGAAAGAGGACGCATTGCGCTGGGGATGGCCGGTGTGGCCGCAGGCATTCCAGTCGGTGGACTCGCCAGAGGTAAAACGCTTCTGCGAAACGCATCGTGATGATGTGGATTTCTACCTGTGGTTGCAGTGGCTGGCATATAGTCAGTTTGCTGACTGCTGGCAAACCAGCCAGGGTTTTGCGATGCCGATTGGACTGTATCGCGACCTGGCGGTTGGCGTGGCCGAAGGTGGGGCGGAAACCTGGTGCGACCGCGAGCTGTACTGCCTGAAAGCCTCGGTGGGCGCACCGCCGGACATTCTCGGTCCGCTCGGGCAAAACTGGGGACTGCCGCCGATGGATCCGCACATCATCACCGCGCGCGCTTACGAACCGTTTATCGAACTGCTGCGCGCCAATATGCAGAACTGTGGCGCGCTGCGTATCGACCATGTTATGTCGATGCTGCGTCTGTGGTGGATCCCTTACGGAGAAACAGCCGATCACGGTGCCTACGTGCATTATCCGGTAGACGATCTGCTTTCAATTCTGGCGCTGGAAAGTAAACGTCATCACTGCATGGTGATTGGTGAAGATCTGGGTACCGTGCCGGTGGAGATCGTCAGCAAGCTGCGTGACAGTGGTGTCTATTCCTACAAAGTACTTTATTTTGAGAATGACCATGAGAAGAACTTCCGTGCGCCGAAAGCGTACCCGGAACAATCAATGGCAGTCGCGGCGACGCATGACCTTCCTACGCTTAAAGGTTATTGGGATAGCGGCGATCTGACGCTGGGTAAGGCGCTGGGCCTGTACCCGGATGAAGTCGTGCTGCGTGGGTTGTATCAGGACAGAGAACTGGCGAAACAGGGGCTGCTGGACGCGCTGCACAAATACGGTTGTCTGCCAAAACGTGCAGGTCACAAGGCGTCCCTGATGTCGATGACGCCGATTCTTAATCGCGGTATGCAACGCTACATCGCTGACAGCAACAGTGCGCTGCTGGGCCTGCAACCGGAAGACTGGCTGGATATGGCTGAGCCGGTCAACATTCCGGGGACCAGCGACCAGTACAAAAACTGGCGACGTAAGCTCACCGCCACGCTGGAGCAAATGTTTGCCGATGAGGGGGTGAATAAGCTGATTAAGGATTTGGATAAGCGCCGAAAAGCGGCCGCGAAGAAGAAGTAAAAAAGCCGGGGATTTCCCCGGCTTTTTTATGGTGAATGTTCGTAACACGTAGGCCTGATAAGCGCAGCGCCATCAGGCAATTCTGCTCATTGCCGGATTGGCGGCTTTGCCTTATCCGGCCTACAAGCCGTCTCGCTTAAACCACCATACCCAGCAGCAGACAACCTACCAGACCGCAGACGGAGATAATGGTTTCCAGCATTGACCATGACTTGATGGTCTCACCGATGGTCAGGTTGAAATACTCCTTGAACAGCCAGAAGCCTGGGTCGTTCACGTGGGAGAAAATGACGGAGCCGGAACCGACTGCAATAACCATCAGCTCGGGGCTTACGCCAGTCGTGGCAATCAGCGGCGCGACAATCCCACCTGCAGTAATTGCAGCAACGGTTGCGGAACCCAGCGCGATACGCAGTACCGCCGCGATAGACCATGCCATCAGCAATGGAGACACGTTAGAGCCGTGCATCATTGAAGCGATGTATTTGTCCACGCCGCTATCAACCAGAACCTGTTTAAAGGCACCGCCACCACCGATGATCAACAGCATCATCGCGATGATTTTGATTGAGGACACCAGCGTGTCGTTGATCTGATCCATCGAACGCCCACGGTTCAGACCAAAAGTGAACATCGCAATCAGCACCGCGATAAGCGTTGCCATGACCGGGTCACCGAGGAACTCTGCAACCGTCAGGAAAGCATGACCTTTTGGCAGAATCATCTCCGCCACGGCGCGCATTGCCATCAGGATAACCGGTACCAGAGAGGTCCAGACGCTGACGCCAAAGCCAGGCATCTCTTCTTCAGTAAAGGTTTTCGCGCTGTACAGACCTTCCGGGATTGGCTTATCAATGCCTTTCAGGAAGCGGGCGTACACCGGACCGGCGAGAATAACGGTCGGGATTGCCAGAATCGTACCAAACAGCAAGGTTTTACCCATATCTGCGTGGAAAATAGTGGCAATGGCGGTTGGACCCGGGTGCGGTGGCAGGAAGCCGTGCGTTACGGACAGCGCAGCAGCCATCGGCACGCCAACGTACAGCAGCGGGATGTTGGCAGCAGCGGCGATGGTGAACACCAGCGGCAGCATCAGCACGAAGCCGACTTCGTAGAACAGGGCAAAACCGACGGTGAAGCCGGTTAATACCACCGCCCACTGAATATGTTTTTTGCCGAATTTAGCAATCAGGGTGGTTGCGATGCGCTGTGCGCCGCCGCAGTCCGCCAGCATTTTGCCCAGCATGGCGCCAAAACCCATAATCAGGGCGAGGCTGCCAAGGGTTCCGCCGACGCCGGCTTTAATCGAACCGATGACTTTATCCAGTGGCATCCCTTGCATCAATCCGACAGCAAGCGCCACCAGGACGAGAGCGATGAAGCCGTTCATTTTGAAACGGATCATCAGGAGGAGTAACAAGATTACACCGATAGCAACGATGACTAATGGCATGATTTACCTGGCCTTTACTTTGTTATGGGTAACGTCAGTGTTTAGATGACAAATTCCGATTGTCCCGACCGGGAACAGAGCATTCTCAGCACCAATGCTGGTTGCCTTCAAAACTAATCAGTTTAGCTGGCTATTATGTGTGTGTTAGGTGCTGATGCGAATGATACGGGTAACATATGGCGCTTGAAAATCACCTGGGCAGGCAAAATTTAAATTATGAGAGGCTGGTCAAATTATGCGGGGGATTGTTGCAGGATAGATGCGAAGAAATGCAGGGAAGTAGGCCGGATAACGCGATTAATCTGCCATCCGGCATTAATGCCCGACGGCGACGCTGGACGTCTTATCGGGCCTATAGAAGTCTACAGGTTGGGCGTTAGTAGTAAGAGTGCTCGCCGCGCTGGTGTTCGGTTAAATCGCGAACGCCTTTCAGTTCAGGGAATTCAGCCAGCAGCTGCTTCTCGATACCTTCTTTCAGCGTGACATCTACCATTGAACAGCCGTTACAGCCGCCGCCAAACTGAAGAATGGCGTAGCCTTCATCGGTGATTTCCATCAGAGAGACGCGGCCACCGTGGCCTGCCAGCTGCGGGTTGATCTGCGATTGCAGCATGTATTCTACGCGTTCCATCAGCGGCGCATCATCGGCAACTTTACGCATTTTGGCGTTTGGTGCTTTCAGAGTCAGCTGGGAGCCTAACTGGTCGGTAACGAAATCGATTTCTGCATCTTCCAGATACGGTGCGCTCAGTTCATCAACATATGCGGTCAGCAGGTCAAATTTAATGGCGGTGTCGGTTGCTTCCACGGCGTCCGGCGGACAATAAGAAACGCCGCATTCAGCGTTAGGCGTGCCGGGATTAATCACAAATACGCGGATTTGTGTCCCTTCTTCCTGATTTGCCAGCAGTTTGGCAAAGTGCGCTTGTGCAGCATCGGAAATATGGATCATAGTAATGGCCTAATAGTTGACTATTTTACTTGGTTATAATACGCCCATCATCGAGGCTCTACAAGGTTCGACACAGGCACCATACCTGGACAGTCGCCGCGCCGTTGCGTAAAAGCAGCTGCGCGATTTCCGCGACGGTACTTCCGGTAGTGACGACATCATCCACAATAACCATATGGAGTCCCTGCACTGGCAATTCAAGGCGAAAGGCATTTTTCAGGTTACGTTTACGTAATCGGGCACTGAGATGGTGCTGCGTGGCGGTCGCCCGAATCCGTGTAATGGCTTGACCGTCCCAGTCGCAGCCTAGCCAGCGAGCCAGCGGGCGACACAGTAAATCGCTCTGATTAAATCCTCTGCGCCAGTGCCGTCGTTGCCAGAGCGGGACGCTGACGAGTCTGTCCGGCAGAGGAAGACCGCTGACGCGCCGGGCCTGTAATACCTCCAGCAACAGTAAACGTGAAAGGGCGCAGGCCATTTCGCTGCGTCGTGAAAACTTGAGCTGGTGGATAAGACCGCTCAACGGTGGAACATAGTCGCTGACGGTGACCAGCCGCTGCCACGGCGGTGGTTTTTGCAGGCAGCGCCCGCAGGGAACAACGGTATGAGCGGCAGGGAGTCCACATTGAGGGCACAGGCTGCCGTGCTGACGCGTTGCCCGCGTGCAAACCGAGCAAATCCCCCAATGCCCTAACGTCAGGGGCATTCGGCATAGCCAGCACAATCCTGGTACTGTTAGCATAGAAGCATCCTTTCAGGCTAAAAGAGAACAATAACTGATGAATGACATCTGGTGGCAGACCCAGGGTTCGGGAAATTGCCATCTTGTGCTGCTGCACGGATGGGGACTGAATGCGCAAGTGTGGCATTGCATAAGTGAGGAACTGAGCTCGCATTTTACGCTGCATCTTGTCGACTTACCGGGATTTGGTCGTAGCCAGGGTTTCGGTGCAATGTCGCTGGAAGAGATGGCTGAGCGGGTATTGCAACAGGCACCGGAGAAAGCTATCTGGCTCGGCTGGAGTCTGGGCGGGCTAGTCGCAAGCCAGGTGGCGTTAACGCATCCTGAACGTGTTCAGGCGCTGGTGACCGTTGCATCTTCCCCTTGCTTTAGCGCGCGGGATGAGTGGCCGGGTATCAAGCCAGAAGTGCTGGCAGGCTTCCAGCAGCAGTTGAGCGAAGATTTCCAGCGTACGGTGGAGCGTTTTCTGGCGTTGCAAACGATGGGCACGGAAACCGCGCGTCAGGATGCGCGAGCGCTGAAGAAAACGGTGCTGGCTTTACCCATGCCGGACGTCGAGGTGCTTAATGGCGGGCTGGAGATCCTGAAAACGGTCGATCTGCGTGAGTCGCTGTGCGCGGTGGAGATGCCTTTTCTGCGGATGTACGGCTATCTTGACGGGCTGGTTCCGCGCAAAGTCGTTCCAATGCTGGATGCCCTGTGGCCGCAAAGCGAGTCGTTGGTGTTTGCCAAAGCGGCGCATGCGCCGTTTATCTCGCATCCTGCCGAGTTCTGCTCTGCGCTGGTCGCGTTGAAGCAGCGGTTATAAACCCGTTGCGTTGCCCGGCACAGCCACGCTTGCCGGGCCTGAGATTAATGACTACGCGTAGCCAGATCCTCAGCGGTCAGGCCGGTAATTCTGAAGATGGTCAGTGGGTCTATACCATCAGCCTGCATGGTTGATGCAATACGTAAAGCTTCCTCTCGTTTACCTTGTTGCAGACCCGTTTGTAATCCCTCTTGTAACCCCTCTTTTAACCCTTTTCTATGACCTTCCTGAAGACCATTAAGGTGCCCTTCCTGACGTAATCTTTCGGCGATAGTCATCAACTTTTCCTTATGTTGGGGTAAACGCTCGGCGACTTCATGAAGAAACTCGCCAAAATGTGCGGTGTTCCCGGCCTGCATTAAATAATTAAACAAGGCTTTCAACTGGTTGTCATTAGCGTGTCCTTTAACAAGCAGGATGGCCAGCTTTTCTACCAGACCCATCAAATCGCGTTTACGAATATGTTTTTGGATGAGCTCCAGCAGCGCCATCCGGCGATGCTGCATGATCTCGTCATCGGGCACCACGGTGATATCGATAAGTGGAAATGCGGTGCTATAAAGTTGTCTGGCGGATTCTGGGTCATCAAATTCGTCCAGCCAACAAAGTGAGTAGGGGTATGGGCTTGCTGAGCCATGATAAAAAAGCATGGGTATTACCAGCGGGAGTTTCTTGTGGCCTGCAGCCAAATGACGATGCATTACCGCAATGGCATAGCGCATTAGCCGAAACGCCATATGGGCATCGGCGGTGCTCTGATGCTCAATGATGGTGTAAATATAGCCATCGCCTTCGCGCGTTTTTAACGACCACAGCACATCAGAGTAGTACGCGCGCAAATCGTCCTCAATAAAGCTGCCAGATTCCAGTTGTAGCGTTTTCAGATCGCACAGTTTTTGCAAAGAGTCAGGAAGATGGAGCTGAAGAAAGTCGCGTGCGGTCGCCGGGTGGTTCAAGAACGTTTTGAAAATCGCGTCATGCGGAGTAGTAGAAGTGTCAGTATTCATGGCGATCCGTCACCTGAGAAACAAGATGTCGAGACTCTACTTTCCTGGTCGCCAATAAGCACTCATGAATTAATAACGATGCGCGGCAGGCTGGAGGATAGATCTTTATTGCTGAAAACAGAGAGGTCTTTGTGGAACCCATTACGCAAAAAGCCGGATATAAGCTTAAACGCTATATCCGGCCTGCACATTTGCAGTCATTTGTAGGCCGGATAAGCGTAGCGCCATCCGGCAAAGAGCATCTGATTAACGTAAAGCCCACCACTCGCGCAGGCAGGCTTTACCTTCCGGGCAGCTTTTGCAGCTTCCGGAAAGGCACCCGTCGGCATCTTCCTGAATCCGCACCGCTTTGCCCATTTTTTCTAACTGATTCAGCATGGCGTCGATCATGGGCTGCGGGGTGTGCAGCGTGTGGCTAATTTGTGTCGCCTCCATGCGTCCCCGCAAAGCCAATAAATCACGAACCTGAATAAGCGATGCCATCGTCTATAACCTTAGTGGCAATCGCCAGTAGTGCTGGAACAACAGGAACTCGCCGTTCTGTTGGTCGCCAGCAGCGCGAGGTCGACGCGGCTGCGGGCTCGACGCAGCAGGCCCAGCAACACGATGTTAAACAAGATGACCGCTAAAATGCACACCAGGCTGTAGGTCGGGTGCTCTTTGTAGCTGACCGTCTGATAAAACAGCGTTGACAGAGAATAGGCGATGTTCAGGCCCCACAGAATTGAGAAGCTCATCCAGCCACGGCTGGATTCACGTGCGATAGCGCCCATCACTGAAATGCACGGTACATACAGCAGAACAAAAATCAGATAGCTGTACGCGGCGGCGGCGCTGCCAAATTTCTCGCCCATCACGCCCATTGCGCCGGTAGCCATTTCACCGTCACCCTTGCTGGCTTCGATAGGGTTAGCCAGAACGCTCAGGCTGAAGGTGTCTTTCAGGCTTTGCCAGGTTTCATCCACCGCGCTGAGCAGCTCATCACCGAGGTGGAAATCTGCCGGGTTGAATTCTTCTTCCTGAATGTTTTCTGCGGTATAGAGCGTGTTCAGCGTACCGACAACCACTTCTTTCGCCATTGCGCCGGTGAACAGACCTACGGTTGCCTGCCAGTTATCTTCGTGAACGCCAATCGGCTTGAAGACTGGGGTAATGACGCGGCTAACGGAGGCCAAAGCAGAGTCGTTGATGTTGTCGACGATTTTTCCACTCAGCGAGAAACTGTTAAACGCGCTGAGGAAAATGCTAACGATGATGATGACCTTACCCGCGCGCAGAACGAAGCCTTTCAGGCGTTGCCAGGTCTGAATGATCAGACTCTTAATGTGCGGCACGTGGTACACCGGCAGCTCCATCACGAACGGCGTTGCTTCGCCACGCATGATGGTGTGCTTGAGCATCAGACCGGTCAACACTGCCATAATGATACCCAGCACGTACAGTGAGAAGACCGCCAGCGCGCCGTTCTGACCAAAGAACGCTGCGGCGAAGACGGCGAAAATCGCCAGACGTGCGCCACAGGACATAAACGGCGCCATCATGATGGTCATCAAACGCTCACGCGGTGCGTCCAGCGTACGTGCGCCCATCACGGACGGCACGTTACAGCCAAAACCGACAATCAGCGGAACAAACGATTTGCCCGGCAGTCCCAGCGCCTGCATCAGACGATCCATCACAAACGCGGCGCGCGCCATGTAGCCGGAGTCTTCAAGGAAGGAGAGGAACAGGTACATCATGCCGATTTGTGGTACCAACGGCAGCACGGTGTTAATCCCGCCGCCAAGGCCCTGGGCCAGGAAGATGGTAAGCCAGTCCGGGAAGTGCAGCGTGTAGCCAATCCACTGAATACCATGGATAAAGAGCGCTACGGAGCCAACGTCAAACAACGGTTGCAGTGCGCCACCAATGTTGATGGCGAGCAGGAACATCAGGTACATCACGAACAGGAAAATCGGCAGACCGAGGAAGCGGTTAAGGACGATTTTATCTACTGCGGTGGTGAAACGGCTCGGCTCTGCCGTCAGGGTGTTACTGACGGTATCGCAGATAGCGGCAATACACTGATAGCGCGCATCGGCGATATGCAGAGCCGGATCGTCCATTGTCTCGCTCAGACGCGCAATGGCGGCATCAAGGTTTTGTGCGGCATCACCGGCGTAAGCGCGGCTGTAGATATCGCCTTCCAGCATCTGCAGGCCCAGCCAGCGGCGTTGTTTAAGCGGCATATCTTTGGCCATCGCATCGGCGAGGGAATCCGCTTCCTGCAACAACGGCTGGGCATAATGGACCAGCTCGACGGTGTCGTTCTCTTTGTAGCGATCGATCGCCAGCTTCAGCGCTTCAATGCCGCGAGCGCGGGTGGAAACCAGCGGAACCACCGGGCAGCCAAGACGAGCGGAGAGGGCGTCGATATCGATACGGATTTGCTGCTTTTCAGCAATATCCAGCATGTTCAGCGCGACGATGCAGGGGATGCCCAGCTCAAGCAGTTGCAACGTCAGGTAGAGGTTGCGCTCAAGGTTTGAAGCATCAACCACGTTGATCAAGAGATCCGCGTCACCGCTTAAAATGTAGTGGCAGGCAATCTGTTCATCGAGAGAGGTTTGGGATGAGATTGTCGTCAGAGAATAGGTGCCGGGTAAATCCACCAGCGTGACCTGATGGTCCGTCGTGGCGAAATGACCTTCTTTACGCTCAACGGTAACGCCAGCCCAGTTGCCTACACGCTGGCGCGCGCCGGTGAGCTGGTTGAATAAGGTTGTCTTGCCGGAATTAGGATTACCAATTAAACCAATGGTTAGTTTTTTCATTTTTATAGACTCACTGTATTAACAGGAAACCGCTTCCACTTCTAATAACGCCAAATCCTTCTTACGCAATACCAGACTTACGCGACGCGTTTCGATATGGATAGGATCGCCGAGCGGGGCGATGCGTACCACGTTGAAGGAGGAGCCGGGTAGCATGCCAAGTGACAACAGTTTCTGACGATAAGCCGGGCTGATTTCACGGGCAAAACCGGTAATTTTCCACGCACTGTCAGGAGTGAATTGCATAGGGACCTACTTATATCTCGCTAACTGGATGATTACCTCATGGGGCGATAGGGCGGCATGAGACCAGATGATTAGCCAACGTAAGGAAAGAGTAAATAATCAACAGATCAATGATAATGAGAATGGTTTCTATCATCAATAGAATAAATGTGACGGAATGTACAATTGGATAATAATTTGAGCCAATTTTGATATTACTCAATATTTATTCTGGTTGGGAACGAAGGATTCGCGGAAGTAATTATTGGGATCTTAATGTTTAATTAAGGTTTCATCTGTTAATGAAGTGATAAATATATTGTGGTGCAAAGCGAGAAATAGATTAAATATGCCGGATGGCGACGCTCATGCGTGTTATCCGGCATACAAATTAATGGCGACTACCACGCCGGACAGGGCGTTCACGCCGCCATCCGGCACACGGTTTAAACTTAGCGTTTTTTACCCATTGCCGCCGCCAGCGCATCCATCATGGCGCTGTTGCCCGCAGGCTGGGCGTCACGGCCACGCGGTTTCGCGGCTTTTGGTGCCGGGCGATTGCCCTGAGTGCGATCGTTATTCCCACCGCCGCGGCGCGCATTGGTTTCACCTGGCTGCTCGTCCAGACGCATGGTCAGCGCGATACGCTTACGTTGCAGGTCCACTTCCAGCACTTTCACCTTCACAATGTCGCCCGCTTTCACCACGGTGTGTGGATCTTCGACGAACTTATTCGACAGCGAAGAGATATGCACCAGGCCGTCCTGATGCACGCCAATATCAACAAACGCGCCGAAGTTGGTGACGTTGGTAACAGCCCCTTCCAGAATCATTCCCGGCAGCAGATCGTTCATGGTTTCTACGCCATCAGCAAACTGCGCGGTTTTAAATTCAGGACGCGGGTCGCGGCCCGGTTTTTCCAGCTCTTTGATGATGTCGGTGACGGTCGGTACCCCGAAGCGTTCGTCGGTAAAATCGGCGGCTTTCAGATTACGCAGTTCGTCACTGTTGCCCATCAGATCGCGCAGCGATTGCTCGGTGGCGGCCAGAATGCGTTCCACAATTGGATAAGCTTCCGGGTGAACGGTAGAGGCATCCAGCGGGTTATCGCCGTGGTTGATTCGCAGGAAGCCCGCGCACTGTTCAAAGGCTTTAGGCCCCAGACGGCTAACTTTTAGCAGTTGCTGACGGTTCTGGAACTGACCGTTCTCGTCGCGCCAGGCGACAATGTTTTGCGCCATCATGCGCGTCAGACCGGCCACGCGTGTCAGCAGCGGTACGGAGGCGGTATTCAGATCGACGCCGACGGCGTTCACACAGTCTTCCACTACCGCATCCAGCTTACGCGCCAGTTGCGTCTGGCTAACGTCGTGCTGATACTGGCCCACGCCGATAGATTTCGGATCGATTTTCACCAGCTCAGCCAGCGGGTCCTGCAGACGACGGGCGATAGACACCGCACCGCGCAGCGAAACGTCGAGGTCCGGGAACTCCAGCGCCGCCAGCTCGGAAGCGGAGTAAACCGATGCCCCAGCTTCACTAACGATTACTTTCTGTGCGGTGACTTGTGGGAACTGCTTCTGCACGTCGAGGAAGAAACGCTCGGTTTCGCGCGACGCCGTACCGTTACCAATCGCCACCAGCTCAACGTTGTATTTTTCACATAATGCCGCAACGGCAACGGCAGCTTTGGCGGCCTGGCCAGTATGCGGATAAATGGTGTCGGTTGCGACCAGCTTGCCGGTACCGTCAACCACCGCCACTTTTACCCCGGTACGCAGACCCGGATCGAGACCCATGGTGGCGCGCAGCCCGGCTGGGGCAGCCATCAGCAGATCATGCAGGTTACGGGCAAAGACGTTGATTGCTTCATCTTCCGCACGTTCGCGCACGGTACCCATCAGCTCGGTTTCAAGGTGCATCAGCACTTTGATGCGCCACGTCCAGCTAACAACGCCTTTACGCCAGCTGTCGGCAGGTGCGTTGTTCAGGCGCAGTCCCAGGTGATCCTGGATAATCTGCTCGCCGTGGCTCTCTTTTGGCGGCTCATCGAATTGCGGATCGGCATTCAGAGAAAGTTGCAGTACGCCTTCGTTACGACCACGGAACATGGCCAGCGCACGGTGGGATGGCACGGTTGAAATCGGTTCGTGATGGTCGAAGTAGTCGCGGAACTTAGCGCCTTCCTCTTCTTTACCGCTTACCACGGTGGCGACCAGGTGGGCGTTTTTCCACAGGTAATCACGCACTTTCGCCAGCAGCGCAGCGTCCTCGGCAAAGCGCTCCATCAGAATGTAGCGTGCGCCGTCGAGGGCGGCTTTGGTATCCGCCACACCGTTTTCGGCGTTGAGATATTTAGCGGCTTCTGTTTCCGGGTCGTGGGACGGTTCGTTCCACAACAGGTCTGCCAGCGGTTCCAGCCCGGCCTCAATAGCGATCTGCCCGCGGGTGCGGCGCTTAGGTTTGTACGGCAGATAGAGATCTTCGAGTTCGGTCTTACTTAACGTGCCGTTGATCGCGTTAGCCAGATCGTCGGTCAGTTTGCCTTGCTCACCGATAGATTTCAGGATGGCCTGACGGCGGTCTTCCAGTTCACGCAGATATCCCAGACGGGTCTCCAGATTACGCAGTTGCGTATCGTCCAGACCGCCGGTGATTTCCTTACGATAACGTGCGATAAACGGCACGGTGTTCCCTTCGTCAAGCAGGCGAACGGCAGCTTCTACCTGTTCAGCACGAGCCTGAATTTCACCTGCGATAATGCGGCAGAAAGAATCATTCATCATGGATAGCTTCGTCTATAGGATAAAAAATCAGGGGATAGTTATACGGATTGACTGGCAAAAATGCCAGTCATCTACGGGGGCTTCGGATTGTTCCGGTCTCACTTAACGTATTCAATCTCGTTCACGTACCAGCTGGCTTCACCGCCAGGGGTGTTTACTATCGCGAGATCGCCGACCTCTTTTTTCAGCAGCGCCCGCGCCATTGGCGAGTCGATAGAGATGTAATCTTTACGACCGAAGATCTCATCGTAGCCGACAATGCGGAATTTGCGGATGTCGCCATCGTCATTTTCAATCTCAACCCATGCGCCAAAGAACACTTTGCCCTCCTGCTGCGGGGAGTAATCGACGATTTTCAGGTTCTCCATGCACTTGGTCAAATAACGGACCCGGCGGTCGATCTCACGCAGGCGCTTTTTATTATACTGGTAGTCGGCATTTTCGCTGCGGTCACCCAGACTTGCGGCCCAGGTAACTTTTTTGGTGACTTCCGGGCGCTCTTCACGCCAGAGGTAATTCAGCTCTTGTTTAAGTTTTTCATACCCTTCACGGGTTATCAGGGGCGTTTTCATCTTATTGTTTTACCTTCGACTCTGTGATGATGCGCACAATTAGTATTACGTGAGCATATCAACAGAATAAATAATGTATTGCGAGAAACATTGTATACTTAAGCTGCTGTTTAATATGCTTTGTAACAATTTAGCCTGGAATTCATACCAGAATTCGCTGGTGACTCACGTTAGCTTTCTTAAGAATATACACTTAATTGTTGCGAACCTTTGGGAGTAATAACAATGCAAGAGAACTATAAGATTCTGGTGGTCGATGACGACATGCGCTTGCGTGCGCTTCTGGAGCGTTATCTGACCGAGCAGGGCTTCCAGGTTCGAAGCGTCGCAAACGCTGAGCAGATGGATCGTCTGCTGACCCGTGAGTCCTTCCACCTGATGGTGCTGGATTTAATGCTGCCGGGAGAAGATGGCCTGTCTATTTGCCGTCGCCTGCGCAGCCAGAGCAACCCGATGCCGATCATTATGGTCACCGCAAAGGGCGAAGAAGTTGACCGTATCGTAGGGCTGGAAATCGGCGCTGACGATTACATCCCGAAACCGTTTAACCCGCGTGAACTGCTGGCGCGTATTCGCGCTGTACTGCGTCGCCAGGCGAACGAACTGCCGGGCGCGCCTTCTCAGGAAGAAGCGGTCATTGCGTTTGGTAAGTTCAAACTGAACCTCGGTACGCGTGAAATGTTCCGCGAAGATGAGCCAATGCCGCTCACCAGCGGCGAATTTGCGGTACTGAAAGCGCTGGTAAGCCACCCGCGCGAGCCGTTGTCCCGCGACAAGCTGATGAATCTGGCCCGTGGTCGTGAATACTCGGCGATGGAGCGTTCTATCGACGTGCAGATCTCCCGTCTGCGTCGTATGGTGGAAGAAGATCCGGCGCATCCGCGCTACATTCAGACCGTATGGGGTCTGGGCTACGTCTTTGTTCCGGACGGTTCTAAAGCATGAGGCGAATGCGCTTCTCGCCACGAAGTTCGTTTGCCCGCACGTTATTGCTCATCGTCACCTTGCTGTTTGCCAGCCTGGTGACGACTTACCTGGTAGTGCTGAACTTCGCGATTCTGCCGAGCCTCCAGCAGTTTAATAAGGTCCTGGCCTACGAAGTTCGTATGCTGATGACAGATAAACTGCAGCTGGAGGACGGTACGCAACTGGTGGTGCCGCCCGCATTCCGCCGGGAAATTTACCGTGAGCTGGGTATTTCCCTCTATTCCAACGAGGCCGCTGAAGAAGCCGGACTGCGTTGGGCGCAACACTATGAATTCTTAAGTCATCAGATGGCGCAGCAGCTGGGTGGCCCGACGGAAGTTCGCGTTGAGGTCAACAAAAGCTCGCCGGTTGTGTGGCTGAAAACCTGGCTGTCGCCCAACATCTGGGTACGCGTACCGCTGACCGAAATCCATCAGGGTGATTTCTCACCGCTGTTCCGCTATACGCTGGCGATTATGCTGCTGGCTATCGGTGGAGCGTGGCTGTTTATCCGTATCCAGAACCGACCATTAGTGGATCTTGAACATGCGGCGCTGCAGGTGGGGAAAGGTATCATTCCGCCGCCGTTGCGTGAGTATGGCGCTTCAGAGGTGCGCTCGGTAACCCGAGCCTTTAACCATATGGCCGCGGGTGTGAAGCAGTTGGCAGATGACCGCACGTTGTTAATGGCGGGCGTGAGCCACGATTTGCGTACACCACTGACGCGTATTCGTCTGGCGACCGAAATGATGGGCGAAGAGGACGGTTATCTCGCGGAGTCCATCAATAAGGACATCGAAGAGTGTAACGCCATTATCGAGCAGTTCATCGACTACCTGCGTACCGGTCAGGAGATGCCGATGGAGATGGCGGATCTGAATTCGGTGTTAGGTGAAGTGGTCGCGGCGGAAAGCGGCTATGAACGTGAAATCGAAACAGCGCTGCTGCCGGGCAGCATTCAGGTGAAGATGCACCCGCTGTCGATCAAGCGTGCGGTTGCCAATATGGTGGTTAACGCCGCTCGCTACGGCAACGGTTGGATTAAGGTCAGTAGCGGAATGGAGCAGCATCGCGCCTGGTTCCAGGTAGAAGATGATGGTCCGGGCATCAAGCCGGAGCAGCGTAAACACCTGTTCCAGCCGTTTGTTCGCGGCGACAGCGCGCGTAGTACCAGCGGCACGGGGCTGGGTCTGGCGATTGTGCAGCGTATTATCGATAACCATAACGGTATGCTGGAAATTGGTACCAGCGAGCGGGGTGGGTTGTCGATTCGCGCCTGGCTTCCGGTGCCCTTCACTCGTACGCCGGGCAACACGAAAGACGCATAACAAAGGGAGGCGAAAAGCCTCCCTTTTTGTTGCTGTAGGCCGGATAAGGCGAAACCGCCATCCGGCACTTTTCTTTTCGTTACAGCTTCGGTCCGGCGCTAACCAGCGCTTCACCCGCAGGGGTGTCGGTGTATTTCTCGAAGTTCTCGATAAACAGTTTCGCCAGTGCGTTGGCTTTTTCCTGCCATTGCTCCGGAGACGCGTAGGTATTACGCGGATCGAGAATGCGAGTGTCCACGCCCGGCAGCTCGGTCGGGATAGCCAGGTCAAACATTGGCAGACGGAACGTTTCCGCGTCATCCAGCGAACCGTTCAGGATGGCATCGATAATCGCGCGGGTATCTTTGATAGAGATACGCTTGCCGGTACCGTTCCAGCCGGTGTTAACCAGATATGCCTGCGCACCTGCCGCCTGCATGCGTTTCACCAGCACTTCTGCGTACTGCGTTGGGTGCAGCGACAGGAATGCTGCGCCAAAGCAGGCAGAGAAGGTTGGGGTTGGTTCGGTGACGCCACGTTCAGTACCGGCCAGCTTGGCGGTAAAGCCAGACAGGAAATGGTACTGTGTTTGGTCTGCCGTCAGGCGAGAAACCGGCGGCAGCACGCCAAACGCGTCGGCGGTCAGGAAGATCACTTTGGTAGCATGACCCGCTTTTGACACCGGCTTAACGATGTTTTCGATGTGATAAATCGGGTAGGACACGCGGGTGTTTTCGGTTTTGGAACCGTCATCGAAATCGATGGAACCATCTTCGCGCACGGTGACGTTTTCCAGCAGCGCATCACGACGGATCGCGTTGTAGATTTCCGGCTCGGCATCTTTAGACAGTTTGATGGTCTTCGCGTAGCAACCGCCTTCGAAGTTAAACACGCCATCGTCATCCCAGCCGTGTTCGTCATCGCCAATCAGGCGGCGTTTCGGGTCGGTGGACAGTGTGGTTTTACCGGTGCCGGACAGGCCAAAGAAGACCGCCACATCACCTTTTTCCCCGACGTTTGCCGAGCAGTGCATGGAGGCAATACCCTTCAGCGGCAGCAGGTAGTTCATTACGGAGAACATACCTTTCTTCATTTCGCCGCCGTACCAGGTACCACCAATCAGTTGGATACGCTCAGTCAGGTTGAAAGCCACGAAGTTTTCGGAGTTCAGACCCTGTTCTTTCCACTGCGGGTTGGTGCATTTAGCGCCGTTCATCACGATGAAATCAGGTTTGAAATCAACCAGCTCTTCGTCGCTTGGGCGGATGAACATGTTTTTGACAAAATGCGCCTGCCAGGCGACTTCGGTAATGAAGCGTACGGAAAGGCGGGTATCGGCGTTAGCGCCGCAGAAAGCATCAATGATAAACAGACGCTTGCCGGAAAGCTGTTGGGTGACTAATCCTTTCAGATGCTGCCAGGTTTCCGGGGAGAGCGGTTTGTTGTCGTTCTTACCTTTACCTTTGTCTGACCACCAGAGCGTGTCACGCGTGGTGTCGTCACGGACAATGTACTTATCCTTTGGCGAACGTCCGGTAAAGATACCGGTATCAACGGCAACGGCGCCCAGGTTCGTTAACACGCCACGCTCATAACCTTGCAGGGAAGGATCAAGCTCCTCCTGGAAAAGCGTGTCGTAGTCTGGATTGTAAACGATATCCTGAACGTCATTGATACCATAAGCCTTGAGATCTTGCGGGGTTAAACGGGTGTTCACACGCATTTCACTGCTCCTTAGCCAATATGTATTACCTGGAATAGTAAGGTTTTTTAGGGATTGCTAACCGCGACAAGGCTCATAGATTTACGCATCCGGGAAAATCACGGGTAACCGAATGCGCTGCGACTCCTGTCACAAAGAGGCGGATATTATGGCAGGAAACCCTTTTTTGTTGTGGAAAATGTTCTTAAAACGTTAATAGAGAGTGTTTTTGGCGGGAATCTTGTGAGTGTAATCGCATTCACGTAAGAAAATAACGTAACTCATACATAAACAATATCGATTCACTTCCCGTGGCAGTGGTCTGAATCCGGCCCATCAATGCTCAAAATTGTGAAGTTGATGCGATAATTACCTTTTCTCTTCATTCTGGATGACGACATGGATAGTGTTGAACTTTCACGCACGACTCGCTGGGGCATGATATCCATCGGCCTGCTTCAGGGGATATTGTGCTACCTGCTGATGACGTATCTGGTGCCGCATAACGACTGCTGGCTGTTCTACGGCATGCCCGCGACAATTGCCCTCTCTTCGGCGCTTTTACTCACCGTAGTCTCTTTCAAACAACGTGCGCTGTGGTATTGGATGGCGTTGATCTTTGTTGCCGTGCTGGCGATGAGCGTCTGGCTAAAGTGGCAAATCGAGGGCAGCGACAGGTGGCGGCAAAATGATATTTTTATGCTCTACGGCTGGCGTTTACTGCTGATGGCGATGCTGGCTTTGCCGTGGATTCAGTACTCGCTCCAGGCATCCCGTCAGCAGACGCGCCATGCGCAGTTTTATACGAGCTTGTGGCTTAACGCGCTGACGTTACTGATCGTCTTTATTTCTAATGGCTTGTTCTGGCTGGTACTCCTGCTGTGGAGTGAGATGTTTGAGCTGGTCGGGATTACCTTTTTTAAAACGCTGTTCTTTGAAACCGACTGGTTTGTGTATGTTGCGGTAGGATTGATCACGGCTCTGGCGGTCGTGTTAGCCCGCACGCAGTCGCGTCTGGTCGTCGCAGTACAAAAGCTGCTGACGTTTATCGCCACTGGCCTGCTGCCCCTGGTCGCTTTGCTGGCGCTGATGTTTATGCTGACCTTGCCTTTCACCGGACTGGAGGCTATCTCGCAGCGGGTGTCTGCGGGTGGGTTGATGTCAACGCTGACGCTGCTCCTGCTGTTGTTGATGGCTATCGTGCGTGAGCCGCAAAAAGAGGCGCTTCCTTATCCTGGCGCGTTGCGCTACCTGATCAAATGTTCTCTGGTTGTCGCGCCCATCTATATGCTGATTGCCGGTTGGGCGTTGTGGGTGCGAATTCAGCAGTACGGTTGGACGCCCGAGCGTTTACATGGTGTGCTGGTGGTCTGCGTGCTGCTGGTCTGGGCGTTTGGTTATCTGGCGAGCATTTTACGCCATGGTCGGAATCCGCTTGCGTTTCAGGGGCAGGTGATTCTTTGTGTTTCGTTACTGGCGTTGGGGCTGTTGATTCTGCTGTCGTCACCGGTTATTGATGCCTGGCGCATCAGCGTCAACAGCCATATGGGGCGGTATCACAGCGGGAAAATTAAGCCGGATCAGGTCAGCCTGTATATGTTGGATCGCAGCGGAAAACCGGGACGTGCTGCGTTGGAGGCATTACAAAAAGATGTGGCGTTTAATCAGGACAGTAAGCGCCGACGCGACTTGAATTCTCTGCTGCAAGGAAGTCGCGATCCCATTCAGGGTCTGACAGCCACTCAGTTAGCGCCGAAAGTGACGATTGCGCCGGGTAGCAAGCAACCTGATGAGACCTTCTGGACGTATGTCAAAGGGCAGAGCTACCGTATTACCTCCTGCGTTGAGAAGAACGCATGCGTGCTGGTCGATCAGGACCTCAATGCGGATGGTAAGCCTGAACAGGTGCTGTATGCCTTTGGCGATGGGGTGAGTCTGGTTTTTGGTTTGCGGGAAAATAAATGGGATCTGTTAGCGGTTGCCGAGCTTCCTGAAGGATTCAATAAGGATAAATTACTGCAGGCGGTGGCGAACCATCAACTGGCTTCAGCCCCCAGAATCTGGCGGGATATCACTATTGATGGCACCCGATTGCAGATGAATTATTACAACGAGTGATCTTGTTGCCGATAGCGTTTTGCCGGATGGCGACGCGAATGCCTTATCCGGCCTACAATAGTTTTCCGTAGGCCAGATAAGCGCCATCACGCAAGACGGTGATTAATGTACTTGCGGGTCTGCCGGGGACGCGTTGCTGCGGATCTCAGCAATGTCCATGGCGTTAAACAGATAGTGGCTACCGCAGTAATCGCAGTGCATATCGATCTCGCCTTCTTCCGCCAGAATGCTGTCCACTTCTTCGTCCGGCAGCGTTTTCAGTGCGCCAGCGCAGCGTTCGCGTGAACAGGTGCATTTGAACTCAACGTCCTGCGGATCGTAGAGGGTGACCTCTTCTTCGTGGTACAAGCGCCACAGCACTTCGTTGGCCGGCAGCGTTAACAGCTCTTCGGTTTTGATGGTTTCGGTCAGGGCGGTCAGGTGATCGAAATCATCTGCCTGCGCGTTTTGCGCCGGCATTACCTGCAGCAGCATTCCGCCCGCGGCGGGTTTACCATCGACGTCGCCAGTACGGATAAACAGACGTGTCGGCAGCTGTTCAGAACGCATGAAGTAATCTTCCAGACAGGCGGCCAGCGTGTCACCTTCCAGACCAACCACGCCCTGATAGCGCTCGCCTTCTTCTGGCGTAATGGTGATCACCAGGTAGCCATTGCCCACCAGCGTTTTCAGATCAGCGCCTTCAGGAATATCGCCCTGAACGCGGGCCACGCCGCGCATCTGCTGATTGTTGTTGCCGTTAATGACGGCCAGGCTTAGCGGACCATCGCCCTGCAGCTGTACGGTGATATCACCGGCAAACTTCAGCGTGGCGGTGAGCAGGCTGGTGGCGACCAGCAGTTCAGCCAGCACGTTTTTGACCGGCTGCGGGTAAGTATGATTTTCGAGGATCTGTTGCAGGGTTTCCGAAACGGTCACCAGCTCGCCGCGCACGGCAAAATTTTCAAACAGATAACGATGTAATTGGTCATGTTGCGGCATAATCATCTCTCTTGCAGGTGACAGTCACTCGCTGTCGCCATGTTTAAATCGTAACAGGTCGCGGCGCTCTTTCTTGTCCGGTCGCCTGTCCGGGTGCGGCATGGTTAACGCGTTAAGTTTACGCGCCAGCGCCACTTTTTCGCGTTTTGCCACGCTTTCCGCGGTTTCTTCATACAGCGTAACGGCTTCCGTGGCCGGGCGACGCTGCTCGGTAATAGCCTTGATAATGACCGTTCGTTCGTCATTTCCCTGGCGCAGGGTGAGGGTGGCGTTCAGCTCGACAATCTTGCTCGGCTTACTGCGCTGGCCGTTGTAATGCACCTTGCCGCCTTCAACCATTTCGCGGGCTAACGCACGCGTTTTGTAAAAGCGTGCTGCCCACAGCCATTTATCCAGCCTGACTTCAGCAGAGGGCTTTTCTTTCATGGCGTCTCCTTCACATCAGTGAGGGGATCAGTCGGCGGTAGTCATTCAGTGACGGATGGCGTGCGTACTGTTTTTCCGCAATGCCAGAGTCGGGATTGGTCACGCCGAGGCAGTAACGAATACCGTACAGGGCAGCGGCGTCGAGAATGGGTTCGCTGTCGTCAATAAACAGTGTCTTCTCTGCACTCATTCCCGTTTCTTCAGCCACAGCGTGCCATAACCGCTGATCCTCTTTGGGATAACCAAATGTGTGGGTGGAAAGTAATAAATCAAGGTGTGAGGCCAGACCGGTATGCTCAAGCTTCACTGCCAGGTTATGTGGATGCGCGTTGGTGAGCAAAATACGGCGCTTGCCGCTGGCTTTCAAGGCATCAAGAAACGGTACGGTATCTTCACGCAAAACGGCGCGCGGTCCCTGTTCCGTAGTCATGGCGCAAATATCCAAATCCAGACACTCGCTCCAGTAATCCAGGCAGTACCAGTTTAGCGTATGCTGCACGGCATGATACTGCTGACGAATATAGTCCTGGGCTTCCTGGGGAGAAATACCCTGCTTCGCGCCGTAAGTTTCCGGCACCAGTTTTTGCCAGAAATAGTTATCGAATGCCAGGTCGAGCAGCGTGCCGTCCATATCTAACAACACGGTGTCGACATCCTGCCAGGCAATATTGATATGCATGGAAACCCCCCAGAAGAAAACATGATGCGCGACAGAGTAGCATATCCTGTCGCGCGAGCGTGTTATCGAATCAGGCTTTCCGGGTCGTCAATCAGCGTTGGATTCAGGCAACTTTCGTAGTAGCTCTGAATTTCCGCGATGCGGGTGCGGTGACGCTGGTAGCGTCTGAATGCTTGTATGCTGTTGTAGATAGCGCATCCGAGCATGGAGAACATCAGCAGCGTTGTGCCAAGGTAGCGCCATAATCCAGAGCGGTCCGGGATACGGTGCAGGCCAATATGCTGGGTGCCATTGGCGTCAGTCGAAATATTGGTGACGATCCCCTCCGCGCGAAACGGCGTCTGCATCAGCATCTGCGCCAGGCGCTGGAAGGCGTTCCACTGTTCCTGTGGCGGATAGTCATATAGCGAGGTTGTCGGCCACGGCTGATCGACCAGATCGCTGCCTTCGTCGCTGATAATCAGGAAACCGCCGGGGGCAGGGCTATTCAGCGCCTGGGCCGCTCGCGCTGTCTCGCGTGAAATAAACGGCGCCGTAGAGGTATTCACCAGATTATCCAGCGACTCTGCGCTTACCGGACGCAGCAGCACGTTCACGCCATCCAGTTTGCCTGCGTTCGCCCGTTTCACCAGCGCCGTCCAGTCTTTACTGTTACCAAGGTTTACCAGCGCATTTTTTAAGCGTACACATTCATCTTTGGCCGCACACAGATCGGCCGTTTTCAGGACAATCTCGCCAAAATCGTCCAGTAACACCATGCCGGACTTTTGGATTGCCGAGCGTAGCGATGCGCTGACGCGAGAGTCATCATCAGCTTTGGGATGCAGTTGGCGGTTCACGGCCTGCGTGAGCGCAGTAGCTTTACTCACCAGGTCAGACTCAGGCAGCGGCAATGCGCGGGCGTCATTCCAGATAATTTGCGTGCAATCGAAAGGCATAAACGGGGTGGCAGGCTGCGCATTCCAGCTCCCCTGGGTATGAATGTTACACATACCTGTACCGCTCAGGTGCAGCGTGTCACCCACGCGAACCCCCGCGTTTTCGAGCTGTTTAACGCTGGTTGCTTCGATAGTTTGCGCGCCTTTCATCCATGAAAGCGTGAGCTTTATCGGCATATCCAGTGGGATCCAAAACAGCAGCATCAGCAGTACCAGCAACGAGCCGCCCGCGATAACAGCGTTGCGTAGCCAGTGCTGTAACGGGAAGTTTTTCACTTCATCATGCAGGGATAAAAAACGCCCCTGGCGGACAACGTGGCGATCGAGATAAATATCGATATCCGTTTGCTGGCCAAGATCTTGTGCGATGTAAGGCTGCCAGTGCGGGGGATAAATCAGATCAATAATACCTAGCGAGATATTATTAATTTGCTCCTGGTCGTTTTCACCAAACAGCCCCCAGCGACGCGGCGTACCACGCAGACAATGAATTTCACGCAGGGCGGTTTTAGACGGCGGGGCGAACAGTCCCCACAGACCCGCTGCCAGCAGCAGTACTGCACCACCAACGGCCCACGGAGCAAACGTATCCGGGATTACCAAACATAAAAAGAACAGCAGGAATGATGCGGCAATCAGCAGCGCTTCGCGCAATCCCGACGGGCGGCTGAGAGCGTATTCTTCATGGGTTTCCTGGCGAATATTCAGCAGTTCAATCTGCTCGCTTTCTTCACCGCGAATGGACGCCTGGGTAGAGGCGGTATGCTGTAGCGCATAGCCACGCGCTTCCTGCATATATTCCTGCAGCGTATGGCCGTTCAGAGAAATAACCAACGGCAACGTATTGGTGTGGATTAGCTCGACGCTGTTTTCGTCATTGATGTATTGTTCCCAGAAAGGGGGAAGATGTACCTCAACGGAATCAAGATAGTAACGCCATTTGTTAGGATCGTCGGTAGTAATACCGTAACGTGTAATCGCGTGCGTAAGCACGATGACGCTATTACTTTGGGCGTTCAGCGTTAATGATACCGGCGCGGAGCTGGCGCCCGTTGGACCCGGGACCTGCTGAATTTGACTAAGGCTTTCGAGATAGTTTTCGACTGCACTGCGCTCTTCAGGCGTGAGTTTACGCTTTGAGGCGTCTGAGAAGACGTTGCTCAAGGGCAAATTTTTCCGCCTGGATTTCGTTCTGAGTAGCCATCCTGCAAGCAATGAGCAGGCCAGCAAAGCAGCTAAAAAAATTAGAATGGTGCTCATGCTTTCCCCATCTTACTTAGTCTGTCAGGCGTGGTCAGTCGCACCCTGTTCAATATTCGTGATTCTGTGGTTGGCTATCGGCAAGTGTGGAGTCGAACTTGAGCATCTTTAAGTACAGCCCAGTAAATGCGAATCATAGCAAAATCACTAAAAATGGAATATCAGCAAATTCCTGGAGTTATTTCAACCTATTGACTTTTAATTTGAAATAGGGATTAACTTTTAGTACGTTACATAAATGTAAATAAACGGCAATTCACATTGCCGAAACCGTGCGGTATATCGCACAATAACCCCAGATTTCACAGCAAAGATCCTCACAATGAGCAAATCATTACAGAAACCCACGATTTTGAAAGTGGAAACCGTCGCCCAATCCCGACTGTTTAAAGTCGAAAGCGTGGACCTTGAGTTCAGCAATGGCGTACGTCGCGTTTATGAACGTATGCGCCCATCCACGCGTGAAGCGGTAATGATTGTGCCGATTGTGGACGACCACCTGATCCTCATCCGTGAATATGCGGTTGGGACCGAATCTTATGAGCTGGGGTTTTCCAAAGGGTTAATCGATCCTGGCGAAAGCGTATTTGAGGCGGCGAATCGGGAACTGAAAGAAGAGGTGGGGTTTGGTGCAAAAGATCTGACGTTTTTAAAGAAACTCAGCATGGCGCCATCTTACTTCTCCAGCAAGATGAACATCGTGGTGGCTGAGGACTTATATTCTGAATCGCTGGAGGGCGATGAGCCTGAGCCATTACCGCAGGTGCGCTGGCCGCTGGCGCATTTAATGGACCTGCTGGAAGATCCTGATTTTCACGAAGCGCGTAATGTCAGTGCGCTGTTCCTCGTTCGCGAATGGCTGAAAGGGCAAGGGCGATTGTAGTTTATGTTGCCAGATGGCGGCTGACGCCTTATCCGGGCCTACAACATCCAGCAATATTAAATAATTGCGCCGAAAATGTAGGCCGGATAAGCGAAGCGTCATCCGGCAAAAGATTAGAACAACTCGTGCGTCTCACCATTATCAATAATGGTTGTCCCCACCTCATGCACCGCCTGTTGCGTCGGCTGAGTGCCTTCAATGAAGTACTCTGCGCGGCTGTTGCCACCGCTTGCCAGTTGACCTGTGCTGCGATCGATATTGACCGTCACGATACCCGGCGGCGGCGTCAGCGGCTGTTCAGGCACGCCTTCCAGCACGGACTTCATGTAGGCGTCCCATGCAGGCTGCGCACTCTTCGCGCCACCTTCGTAGCCGGAGATTTGGTCTTTGATCGCCCCGGAGGCTGTCGTGTGACCAAGGTTACGGCGATGGTCATCAAAGCCGATCCATACTGACGTCACCACCCCTGGTCCGTAACCGGAGAACCACGCATCTTTAGAGCTGTTGGTGGTCCCGGTTTTCCCGCCGA
Organism: Citrobacter arsenatis; assembly: GCF_004353845.1. Lineage (GTDB taxonomy): Bacteria > Pseudomonadota > Gammaproteobacteria > Enterobacterales > Enterobacteriaceae > Citrobacter > Citrobacter arsenatis. Next base: position 4,847,880 of record NZ_CP037864.1, on the reverse strand, counting down.
TATCATGACGCTGTAAATCACGACCTGCGCGCCAACCGGTTCCCATCCAGCCTGGTTCACCAAAGATGTTGGTGTTCAGCGCGCTTTTAATCAGGAAGGCCAGCGGCGTGTTGATCACGTGTGGGGCATACTCCTGCGTTCCGCTTTGCGCGACCAGCGCCTGGTTGGCCTGCTCAAGCTGTGGCATAGGCACGGCGGCATTCTGCTGTTCCTGCGAAACGGCGACATCTTCTACGTTACTGTTTTCCAGTACGTTAGATTTTTGGGTATCGCCGTAAATCACCGGAATATCGCATTCCGGACAGGCGATTTTCGGTTTCGCTTCGAAGATAACGCCGCCCATATCGCTTTCGATTTTGCTGATGAAATACGGATCGACCAGGAAGCCGCCGTTAGACATCACCGCGTAACCTCGCGCCACCTGCAACGGCGTGAATGAGGCCGAACCCAGCGCCAGCGATTCGGTGTGCACAATGTTCTGTGCCGGGAAGCCGAAACGTTGCAGATACTCTGCCGCGTAATCCACGCCCATGGCGCGCATGGCGCGTACCATCACCACGTTTTTCGACTGGCCCAGCCCCTGACGTAAGCGGATAGGACCAGCATACTGCGGCGGTGAGTTCTTCGGCTGCCAGTCGGAACCGGCACCGGCATCCCAGCGGGAGATCGGTACGTCGTTGAGCATGCTCGCCAGCGTCAGGCCTTTATCCATCGCGGCGGTATACAGGAAAGGTTTGATATTGGAACCCACCTGGCGTAACGCCTGGGTTGCACGGTTAAACTTGCTCTGGTTGAAGTCAAAACCACCAACCAGTGCCAGCACCGCTCCGTTTTGCGGATTGATGGAGACCAGAGCGGAGTTAACGTCCGGCACTTGCGCCAGCCACCAGGCATCGCCAACCTGGCGTACCCAGATTTGCTGGCCGGTCTGTACCACGTCGGTCACTTTACGCGGCGTTGGGCCTTGCTGGGTATCCGAGCGGTAAGGACGCGCCCAGCGCATGCCATCCATTCGTAATGATACGGAGGTACCATCCGCCAGAGCGGCGATGGCTTCCTGCGGATTGGCGCTGGTAACAATCGCCGGCAGCAGGGGACCATAAGTCGGCAGCGCTTTCAGCGTATCGGTGATCTTCTTGCTGTCCCAACTGCTTTCGCCCACTTTCCACAACACGTTCGACGGGCCGCGGTAGCCGTGGCGCATGTCGTAATCCATCACGTTGTTACGTACCGCCTGCTGAGCCGCTTGCTGTACTTTGCGCGTAATGGTGGTGGTAATGCGATACCCGTCTTCATAGGCTTTTTCGCCATAACGGTTATACATCTCCTGGCGCACCATCTCAGACAGATACGGCGCGGAGAAGGCAATTTCCGGCGCGTGGTAGTTGGCGTCAATGGCCTCGCCGCGTGCCTGATCGTACTGGGCCTGCGTGATGTAGTTTTCGCTCAGCATACGCGACAGCACGACGTTACGTCGCGCGGTTGCTCTGTCCATCGAATAGAGGGGGTTGAAGGTTGACGGCGCTTTTGGCAGACCGGCAATCACCGCAATTTCACTTAAGCTGAGCTGATCAACGGTCTTACCGAAATAAACCTGCGCGGCAGCACCCACGCCATAGGCGCGATACCCCAGGTAGATCTTGTTCAGATACAGTTCGAGGATCTCATCTTTACTCAGCAGTTGTTCAATGCGGATCGCCAGGAACACTTCCTTGATCTTACGCATCAGCGTACGTTCCGGGCTCAGGAAGAAGTTTCTCGCCAACTGTTGGGTGATGGTACTCGCCCCTTGCGATGCGTGGCCGGAGAACAACGCGACGCTAGCCGCACGGAAGATCCCCACCGGGTCTACCCCATGGTGCTCATAAAAGCGACTGTCTTCTGTGGCGATAAAGGCTTTAACCATTACCGGCGGCATCTGATCCAGCGTGACCGGGATTCGACGTTTTTCGCCATATTGCGCGATCAGCTCGCCGTCGGCGCTGTAAACCTGCATCGGGATCTGTAAACGCACATCTTTGAGCGTCGCGACGTCAGGTAATTGCGGCTCAATATAGCGATAGAGGCCATAAATCGAGCCTGCTCCCAGCAGGATGCAACATACTGCAAGGATTAATAAATACTTTACGAACTTCACTGGAGATTTCCCATTTAGTGGCATTTGGGCAGTTTATAAACAAACGCGCGGTAGTATAAAGGCAAGCCAGACGCATTGATATACCCGTTAAAGCAACGGGTGATAAGGAGATCATCAGCAATGGCTTTCAATATCTGGAAAATTGGACTGCATATTCAGCAACATGAAGCGCTGGCTGTCGCCGCTGTTCACGACGCATCCGGCTGGTTTCTCCAGCGCTGGTGGCGTATACCGCTGGCGCCTCAGGTTATCGTCGATGGCCACATTCGCGAGCCTGAACAGCTTGTCGCAGCGCTGCTGCCGTGGAGCCGGGAACTTCCACGCCGACACCATATTCATCTCTCCTTTCCCGCCAACAGGACGTTACAAAAAAAGTACCCTCGTCCGGACATGACGTTGCGCGAGCCAGAGCAAACCGCATGGTTGTCCGGCTCGATGGCGCGAGAGCTGGATATGGCGCCGGACGCACTGCATTTTGATTATAGCGAAGACACGTTGAGCCCGGCGTTTAACGTCACCGCCGCGCAAAGCAAAGAGATTTCAGCGCTTCTGACGCTTATCCAAAGGTTGAAGGTACAAGTTACGGCGATTACGCCGGATGCCAGCGCATTACAGCGATTTATGTCGTACCTGCCCGAACATCAACAGTGTCTGGCATGGCGTGATGACGCCCAGTGGCTATGGGCGACCCGTTCGGCATGGGGACGAAAATCAACGGGCGATATTGGCAGCATTGACGAGCTTGCCGCGACATTATCTCTAACCACGACAGCCATTGCGCTATGCGCTCCCGACGGCTTCGATCCTTTAAGCGTGGTGTCCGTGCGTCAGCCGCCAATTCCAACGCCAGCCCATCGCTTCGCGATTGCTCTGGGACTCGCTATGGGAGGCGCGTGCTGATGATAGCGACCATCAATCTTCTGCCCTGGCGTCAGACGCAACGTCGCGTTTGCCTGCGCTTCTGGTGTGTTTTGTTTAGCGCTTCGCTACTGCTCAGCATTGGCGTGTTGTTACGCTATCAAAGCGTTATTACCGTAGAAAACCGGACAGAATTACTGCTGGCAGACGCAGAAAAAACGCGGGCTGAGGCCTTAATGGCGCTAAAACCGCGTATACAGCAGCGCCAGCAACAACGACAACAGATTCAGGCGCGCAATAAGCAACGTGCGCAGACCCGAAGCTGGCAGCAGGTTTTGCAACGGCTAGCGGAATTACTGCCGGAGCAGGCGTGGCTAACAAAAATCACCTGGCAGCAGGAGACGCTGGAACTGACGGGAAACACGCTGAACTTTGCCGCACTGAAGGCACTGGAAGCGCAATTACGCCAGCAGCCGATGTTTAGATTGGGCAGCCCTGGCGAAACGCAGCAGGATGCGCAGGGGCGCTGGCAATTCCACTATCGACTGACGCGGAGCGGTGCGCATGATAACGCTCTGTGATCGCTGGTTAGCGCAGTCGCCGCGCTTTCGGCTTGTCTGCTGGTGCGGCTGGATGCTGAGTCTGATTATCGCCGTCTTGCAATGCCTAAGCGCCACCAGGCAGCAACGGGTTATGCAACAAGAGGCGCTAAGCCAGCAACGTACGGTCGTTCAGGCACAATGGCGAAATTTATATCTGCTGGTGGCATCACCAGAAGAACCTGAAGAGACGCTGGCTGCGTTCTCTCCGCTGCGGTTTCAGACGCCTCTTGTACGTCTCCTCCACTGGCAGCCCTCTGCACTGGGCGGAGAGATGACGCTGAAGCCAGAGTGGGATGGCATCCCGCCGATGTTTGTCCAACTGGCGGAGCAGGGGATGAACGTCAACCGGTTTTCGCTGAGCGCAGAAGGCACGGAACTGCTGCTAACGCTACAACTGGAGCGCCTGAATGACGGTTGAACGTTGGCTGTTGGCAGGCATAAGCGTACTGATGCTCACCGGTATGCGTAATCCCTTCCTGCCGCCGGAGGACCGTTGTCAAATTGTCGAGCTGCCGACATGGCGCTACCAGGGGATGGTGAACCAGGGCGCGCGATTTATCGGCATCGTTCAGGATAGTCAGAATAAATGGCGACGGGTTGAGCGAAATGACGTCCTGAAAAACGGTTGGACGATTACACAGATAACGGCCGAGAGCGTAACCCTCGACACAGGGAAGAACTGCGAGCCGCCGCGGTGGCAGTGGCAACGACAAGGAGCGGTAAATGAAGCGATGGATAGTGTGGATAGTCTTCGCGCTGGCAGTCGGGAAAACAAACGTGCTGGCGGCGAAACCACAAAACGTGACGCTGGTGGTTGATGACGTGCCGGTTGCACAAGTGCTACAGGCGCTGGCTGAACAGGAGCAGAAAAACCTGGTGGTCTCGCCGGATGTCAGCGGTGTGCTGTCGCTGCATTTGACGGATGTCCCCTGGAAACAGGCATTACAAACGGTGGTGAAAAGCGCCGGGCTGGTATTACGCCAGGAGGGCAATATTCTGCATGTGCATTCTGTTCAATGGCAGAGTGAGAATGCGGCTCGCCAGGACAATGAACAGGCGCGGATTCAGGCCAGTTTGCCGCTGGAGCAGCGCAGCATTATTTTGCAATATGCCGATGCCTCTGAGCTGGCCAAGGCCGGAGAAAAGCTGCTCAGCGCTAAGGGCAGCATGACGGTGGATAAACGAACCAACCGCTTACTGCTACGTGATAATAGCGTTGCGCTCAACGCACTCGAAAAGTGGGTGTCGCAAATGGATCTGCCGGTTGCCCAGGTTGAACTGGCGGCGCATATCGTCACGATTAATGAAAAAAGTTTGCGTGAGTTGGGGGTTAAGTGGTCGCTGGCTGACGCACAGCAGCCGGGGGCGGTGGGGAACGTCACAACGCTTGCCAGCGATCTCTCTGTATCCGCTGCCACATCTCGTGTGGGATTTAACATTGGCCGTATTAACGCACGTTTACTGGAGCTGGAGCTGTCTGCGCTGGAACAAAAACAGCAGTTGGATATCATCGCCAGTCCACGCTTACTGGCTTCTCACCTGCAACCTGCCAGTATTAAGCAGGGTAGCGAGATCCCGTATCAGGTCTCCAGCGGTGAAAGCGGCGCAACATCCGTCGAGTTTAAGGAAGCCGTGTTGGGGATGGAGGTAATGCCCACTGTGTTGCAGAAAGGGCGAATCAGACTGAAACTGCATATCAGCCAGAACGTTCCCGGGCAGGTGCTGCAGCAGGCGGATGGCGAGGTACTGGCTATTGATAAGCAGGAGATTGAAACCCAGGTCGAGGTAAAAAGTGGCGAGACGATTGCGCTGGGCGGGATTTTTTCACATAAGAATAAATCCGCAGCCGACAGCGTACCGCTATTAGGCGATATTCCCTGGCTTGGCTCTTTCTTTCGCCATGATGGTAAAGAAGACGAACGGCGCGAATTAGTGGTTTTTATTACGCCCAGACTGGTTTCAACGCAATAACTTATGCATGAAAAACCGTTGTTTTTGCACTGAACACGTTTCAGGGATTTGACGTGCGGGTGTATTTAGCATACAAGGAGTACCGATTTGAGCGTCGGTACTTTTCTTTACTTATGCGGCAGTGAATACACTTTGCCTTTCTGGTGGTGTGTCATAGGCTTATTTGGTGTCATTTGGCTGCGCGATACGTCGTCAGGTCTGATGTTTGCTGGGTAGCATGCCTGCCACGACCAGAAATGCGTAAGGTTTGGTGATTTATTCAGTTGCCAAACCCGCTTGAGTATTGAGATAATTTTCAGTCTGACTCTCGCAATATCTTATGAGGTTTCAGTTCATGTCCTGCTGCGCTTGGTGTCTGCGAAGCGGGTTTACCATTAACGAATAGTCTTAGTAGTACCGAAAAAATGGCAGAGAAACGCAATATCTTTCTGGTTGGGCCTATGGGTGCCGGAAAAAGCACTATTGGGCGCCAGTTAGCTCAACAACTCAATATGGAATTTTACGATTCTGATCAAGAGATTGAGAAACGAACCGGAGCTGATGTGGGCTGGGTCTTCGATGTAGAAGGTGAAGACGGCTTCCGTGATCGCGAAGAAAAAGTCATCAACGAGTTGACGGAAAAACAGGGTATTGTGCTGGCAACTGGCGGTGGCTCTGTAAAATCACGTGAAACACGTAACCGTCTTTCCGCGCGTGGCGTCGTGGTCTATCTTGAAACGACAATTGAAAAACAACTTGCGCGTACTCAACGTGACAAGAAACGCCCGCTGCTGCAGGTAGAATCACCGCCTCGTGAAGTTCTGGAAGCGTTGGCTGACGAACGCAATCCTCTGTACGAAGAGATTGCTGACGTGACCATTCGCACCGACGATCAGAGCGCAAAAGTCGTAGCAAACCAGATTATTCATATGTTGGAAAGCAACTAATTCTGGCTGAATACACACTCGTCTGCGGGTACAAGTAACTAAGGTGGATGTCGCGTAATGGAGAGGATCACAGTCACTCTCGGGGAACGTAGTTACCCTATCACCATCGCGGCTGGTTTGTTCAATGAGCCAGCTTCATTCTTACCGCTGAAATCGGGCGATCAGGTTATGTTGGTGACCAACGAAACCCTGGCTCCCCTTTATCTCGATAAGGTTCGCGGCGTACTTGAACAGGCGGGTGTTAACGTTGATAGCGTTATCCTTCCCGATGGCGAGCAGTATAAAAGCCTGACGGTTCTGGATACGGTTTTCACCGCATTACTGCAAAAACCGCACGGTCGTGATACCACGTTAGTCGCACTTGGCGGCGGCGTGATTGGCGATCTGACCGGTTTTGCGGCGGCCAGCTATCAGCGTGGTGTTCGTTTTATTCAAGTCCCGACAACTCTGTTGTCGCAGGTCGACTCTTCCGTTGGCGGCAAAACCGCCGTAAACCATCCCCTCGGTAAAAACATGATTGGCGCGTTTTACCAACCAGCCTCCGTGGTGGTGGATCTCGATTGTCTGAAAACGCTTCCTGCGCGTGAGCTGGCATCGGGGCTGGCGGAAGTGATCAAATACGGCATCATTCTTGACGGTGAATTTTTCAGCTGGCTGGAAGACAATCTGGATGCGTTACTGCGTCTGGATGGTCCGGCGATGGCGTACTGTATTCGTCGTTGTTGTGAGCTGAAAGCAGAAGTTGTCGCAGCAGACGAGCGCGAAATGGGCTTACGTGCTTTACTGAATCTGGGACACACGTTTGGCCATGCGATCGAAGCTGAAATGGGTTATGGCAATTGGTTACATGGTGAAGCAGTCGCAGCAGGTATGGTAATGGCTGCTCGTACGTCAGAACGCCTTGGGCAGTTTACCTCCGCAGATACACAGCGCATTATTACGCTGCTGCAGCGAGCGGGCTTACCGGTTAATGGACCGCGTGAAATGTCTACCGAGGCTTATTTGCCGCACATGCTGCGAGATAAAAAAGTGTTAGCGGGAGAGATTCGTTTAGTGCTTCCGCGGGCAATAGGGAAGAGTGAAGTGCGCGGCGGAGTGTCGCACGAGGTGGTTCTTAACGCTATTGCTGATTGCCAGCAGGCGTAACAACAAGAAAGGTCTGGCTTACGTTGCGAAACGTAGGTCTTTTAGCTTCAGGTTATGTGCAAAGTCGTAAGCATTAGCCTTTGAGTGGGGTGTTAAATGGATGAATTCAAACCAGAAGACGAGCTGAAACCCGATCCCAGCGATCGTCGTACTGGTCGTTCTCGTCAATCGTCTGAACGCGATAATGAGCCGCAAATCAATTTTGATGATGTTGATCTGGACGCTGACGATCGCCGTCCAGCGCGCGCACGTAAAGAGCGTGAAGAAGAGCGGGACATTGAAGAAGAGTATGAATCTGATGAAGATGACGTGGATGAAGAGCGTGTAGAACGTCGTCCGCGCAAGCGTAAGAAAGCCGCCAGCAAACCAGCCTCTCGTCAGTATATGATGATGGGTGTCGGTGTTCTGGTGCTGCTGCTGCTGATCATCGGTATCGGTTCTGCGCTGAAAGCCCCCTCATCCTCTTCCAGTGAGCAAACCGCATCTGGTGAGAAAAGCATCGATCTTTCTGGCAGCAACGCGACGGATCAGGCGAGTACGACTACGCCTGCAACGGGCGCTGAGCAGACCGCTGGTAATACCCAGCAGGATGTTTCTCTGCCGCCGATTTCCTCTACCCCGACTCAAGGTCAGGCACCTGCGGCAAGTGAAGGCCAGCAGCGTGTTGAAGTGCAGGGCGACCTGAACAACGCTCTGACGCAACCGCAAGGTCAGGAGCAGGTTAACAACGTTGTGGTTAACTCAACGCTGCCAACCGAGCCTGCGACCGTTGCGCCGATGCGCAATGGTAATGCTGCCCGCCAGACTGCAAAAACGGAAACTGCTGAACGTCCTGCAGCTACGCATCAGGAACGTAAACAGGCCGTAATTGAGCCGAAGAGCAAACCGCAAACTACGGTGAAAGCGACGCAGACGGAGCCGAAACCTGTTGCTCAGGCAAAACCAACCGCAACAGCGCCGACGACCACAACCAAAGCACCTGTGGTTACCGCTACACCGAAGGCGACTGCTGAGCCGAAAGCGACTGCAACTACAACGCCTGCGCCAACCGCGACGGCAACAACGTCTACACCGGTTGCTGGCGGAGCGAAAAGTGCAGGAAATGTCGGAGCGTTAAAATCTGCGCCGTCCAGTCATTACACGCTGCAGCTCAGCAGTTCTTCTAACTACGACAACCTGAACGGTTGGGCGAAGAAAGAGAACCTGAAGAACTACGTGGTGTATCAGACGACGCGTAACGGTCAACCGTGGTATGTTCTGGTGACGGGCGTGTACGCGTCTAAAGAAGATGCGAAACGTGCAGTGTCTACGTTACCCGCCGATATTCAGGCGAAAAACCCGTGGGCAAAACCGCTGCACCAGGTTCAGGCCGATTTGAAGTAAGATAGGATATGTTCTGCAATGGTTTGCTGTTTCGCCCAATTGCGGGACAAAGACTAAAGCGCAGGATGCTGTCGGAGCTTTCTCCACAGCCGGAGAAGGTGTAATTAGTTAGTCAGCATGAAAAAAAATCGCGCTTTTTTGAAATGGGCAGGGGGAAAGTACCCCCTGCTTGATGATATCAAACGGCATTTACCTCAGGGTGAGTGCCTGATTGAACCCTTCGTGGGTGCTGGGTCGGTGTTTCTCAACACCGACTTTTCTCGTTATATTCTTGCCGATATCAACAGCGACCTCATCAGTCTCTATAACATCGTGAAGACGCGCACCGATGAGTATGTGCATGCTTCGCGTGAGCTGTTTATGCCTGAAACCAATCAGGCTGAGGTGTACTATCAGTTCAGAGACGAATTTAATGCCAGCCAGGATCCGTTCCGCCGTGCAGTGCTGTTCTTGTATCTGAACCGCTTTGGTTACAACGGATTGTGCCGTTATAACCTGCGTGGCGAGTTTAATGTACCGTTTGGTCGTTATAAAAAACCTTACTTCCCGGAAGCCGAGTTGTACCATTTTGCTGAGAAAGCACAGCATGCGGAGTTCCATTGCCTCTCCTATGAGGAGTGCATGGACCGTGCGGATACCAACTCTGTGGTCTATTGTGACCCGCCTTATGCACCGCTTTCGGCGACGGCAAATTTCACCGCGTATCATACCAACAGCTTTAGCCCGAAAGAGCAGGCGCATCTGGCCGAGATGGCAGAAAAGCTGGTCAGTAAGCAGATCCCGGTGTTAATTTCGAACCATGACACGCCCGATACCCGCCAGTGGTACAGCGCGGCGAAACATTTTCAGGTCAAAGTGCGGCGCAGCATTAGCAGCAATGGCGGCACGCGTAAAAAGGTGAATGAACTGCTGGCACTGTATAAACCAGGAGTTGTAACGCCTGCGAAGAAATAATTCTCAAGGAGAAGCGGATGAAACAGTATTTGATCGCCCCCTCAATTCTGTCGGCTGATTTTGCCCGCCTGGGTGAGGACACCGCGAGAGCACTGACTGCCGGTGCCGACGTCGTGCACTTCGACGTCATGGACAATCACTACGTACCGAACCTGACCATCGGCCCGATGGTACTGAAATCGCTGCGTAAATATGGCATCACCGCTCCGATTGATGTTCATCTGATGGTGAAACCGGTCGATCGTATTGTCCCGGACTTCGCCGCCGCTGGTGCCAGCATCATTACATTTCACCCTGAAGCCTCTGAGCATGTCGATCGCACTTTACAGCTGATCAAAGAACATGGCTGTAAAGCGGGTCTGGTATTCAACCCGGCAACGCCGCTGAGCTATCTGGACTACGTTATGGATAAGCTCGATGTGATCCTGCTGATGTCCGTTAACCCAGGCTTTGGCGGGCAGTCCTTCATCCCACAAACGCTGGATAAGCTGCGCGAAGTGCGTCGCCGCATTGATGAATCTGGCTATGATATCCGTCTGGAAGTGGATGGCGGCGTCAAGGTAAACAACATTGGTGAAATCGCGGCAGCGGGTGCAGATATGTTTGTCGCAGGCTCTGCCATTTTCGACCAACCAGACTACAAAAAAGTCATTGATGAAATGCGCAATGAACTGGCGAAGGTAAGTCATGGATAAGTTTCAGGATATTCGGGGCGCTGCATTTGACCTCGACGGCACGCTGGTCGACAGCGCGCCGGGATTAGCCGCTGCGGTGGATATGGCGCTGTATGCGCTGGAATTGCCGGTTGCCGGTGAAGAACGTGTTATCACCTGGATTGGTAACGGTGCAGATGTACTGATGGAGCGTGCGCTGGCGTGGTCTCGTCAGGAGCGCGCAACATTACGTAAAACGATGGGTAAACCGCCCGTTGATGATGAAATCCCCGCCGAGGAACAGGTGCGTATTTTGCGTAAGCTGTTCGACAGATACTACGGCGATGTCGCAGAAGAGGGGACATTCCTGTTCCCTGATGTTGCCGACACGCTGGGTGCGCTGCATGCCAAAGGTTTGCCGCTAGGTCTGGTGACCAATAAACCGACCCCGTTTGTTGCGCCATTGCTCGAGGCGTTAGATATCGCCAAATATTTTAGCGTGGTCATTGGTGGTGACGACGTGCAGAATAAAAAACCGCATCCGGATCCGCTGCTGCTGGTGGCAAGCAAGCTAGGCATCAAGCCTGAGCAAATGCTCTTTGTAGGGGATTCGCGCAATGATATCCATGCGGCAAAAGCTGCTGGCTGTCCGTCCGTTGGTCTGACCTATGGCTACAACTACGGTGAGCCGATCGCGCTGAGCCAGCCCGACGTTATTTACGACCGTATTAATGAACTATTGCCCGCTCTCGGGCTTCCGCATAGCGAAAATCAGGAATCAAAAAATGACTAAGCCCATCGTTTTTAGTGGCGCACAGCCCTCAGGTGAATTGACCATTGGCAACTATATGGGTGCGCTGCGTCAGTGGGTGAGCATGCAGGATGACTACCATTGCATCTACTGCATCGTTGACCAACATGCCATCACCGTCCGTCAGGATGCTCAGCAACTGCGTAAAGCTACGCTGGATACGCTGGCGCTGTATCTGGCATGCGGTATCGATCCTGAAAAAAGCACCATTTTCGTCCAGTCTCACGTACCGGAACATGCACAATTAGGTTGGGCGCTGAACTGCTATACCTACTTCGGTGAACTGAGCCGTATGACCCAGTTTAAAGACAAATCCGCACGCTATGCGGAGAACATCAACGCCGGTCTGTTTGATTATCCGGTGCTGATGGCGGCAGACATCCTGCTGTATCAGACCAACCAGGTACCGGTTGGCGAAGATCAGAAACAGCACCTGGAACTGAGCCGTGATATCGCCCAGCGCTTCAACGCCCTGTATGGCGACATCTTCAAAGTGCCTGAGCCGTTTATACCTAAATCCGGCGCGCGCGTAATGTCGCTGCTGGAGCCGACGAAGAAAATGTCCAAGTCGGATGACAACCGCAACAACGTGATCGGCCTGCTTGAAGATCCGAAATCGGTGGTTAAGAAAATCAAACGTGCGATGACCGACTCCGAAGAGCCGCCGGTTGTGCGCTACGACGTGCAGAACAAAGCGGGTGTTTCCAACCTGCTGGATATCCTCTCTGCCGTCACTGGTCAGAGTATTCCGGAGCTTGAACAGCATTTCGAAGGCAAAATGTATGGTCATCTGAAAGGTGAAGTCGCAGAGGCCGTTTCTGGCATGCTGACCGAGCTTCAGGAGCGTTATCACCGTTTCCGTAACGATGAAGCTTTCCTGCAGAAAGTGATGAAAGACGGTGCGGAAAAAGCCAGCGCCCGCGCGTCTGTTACGCTGAAAGCCGTTTACGAAGCGATTGGTTTTGTCGCCAAGCCGTAATGCGCTCTGCGTTGTTGAAGAAACCGGGTTACGCCCGGTTTTTTTTTCGCCTTTCGGGGACGTTTCGCGAAGCGAATCCGTCGCTGGGTGATTATGCGATCCGTATTAATCCGAATCGAAGTGGAGAACAGACCGTGCTACGTATTCTGCGCGAGAGCGTGAGTGCGATAACATGTGAATGAGCATCTACTCTATAAATGCAAAAAACCGGGAAATTCCCGGTTTTTTTGTATCTGCGCAATCGCTTTTATTACTGGTTTGCAGCCGGACCACAGCCACCAATAATTTTAGAAATTGAAATAGCTGGATGCAGGAAGTAATCGTAGCTGCAGTTATTTTTTGTATTTTCGATATGGCCAGTACACGCGGTCAGCGTAGCCAGAACACCAGCGACGAGGGTGATTTTTGCAAATTTCAGCATGTTAAAATCCTTGTAAGATATCTGTTTTTAAATGGATGAAATCCATTTCTCGGCGGTTAAGATATCAACTAAAATAAAATTTAAGTAGTCCGGATAAGGACATAACAAGCTTTGTGTAAATTATATAATTAGTGAATTAGATTACAGGTCGGTTATATTTTAATTAATGATTAATAGTTGGTTTGCTGAGGTGAGAATATAGCGTATTTCGTTTATTATTTATTTCTGCAGGATGATAAATACATGCCCTGAATATCAGAGCATGTATTTGCATTCAATTAATGGTTCGAGAACCAGTTCAGCTTATCGCGCAGTCCAACCACGCGACCGACAATTATCAGCGCTGGGCTTTCAACCTGCTGCGCCAGTTCGCCGAGCTGCGTCAGTACCCCGTTGACGACGCGTTGCTTCACGGATGTACCGTTTTCTACCAACGCGACAGGCATATCGGGCTGCATGCCAAATTCGATCAGTTTTTCCTGAATGGTGGCAGCCTGGTTCAGACCCATGTAGAACACCAGCGTCTGTTTCTCTGCCGCCAGGTTTTCCCAGTCCAGCTCTCCGCCGGTTTTCAGGTGTCCGGTAACCAGACGTACGCTCTGGGCGTAATCACGATGCGTCAGCGGAATGCCGGAATAAGCGGAACAACCGGAAGCCGCGGTAATGCCCGGCACAACGGAGAATGGAATACCGGCGTGGCACAGGGTTTCCAGCTCTTCGCCGCCGCGGCCAAAGATGAACGGGTCGCCGCCTTTCAGACGCACGACGCGTTTGCCCTGTTGCGCTTCACGCAGCAGGATCTGGTTAATCTCTTCCTGCGGCACGCAGTGATAACCCGCACGTTTGCCTACGAACACACGATCTGCATCGCGGCGTACAAGGTTCATGATGTCGTCGGAAACCAGGCGGTCATAGACCACGACATCTGCTTGCTGGATCTGCTGTAGACCTTTCAGCGTCAGCAGCCCGGCATCGCCAGGACCGGCGCCAACTAGCACCACTTCCCCGCGATGGTCCAACGGTTCGCTGAGCAATTGCTCAGTGGTTTCCTCGACGGCTTTCTGGTCACTGTTTGCCAGCGACTGCGCCAGGCGGTCATTCACAAACAATTTTTCCCAGAAGCGGCGACGCTCCCCCATGCTGGCAAACTGCTGCTTCACTCGGGAACGCAACTTACCGGCATACTGCGCGACCTGGCCCAGATGCTGAGGCAGTACGGATTCAAGTCTTTCACGCAGCAGACGGGCAAGCACCGGCGATGTCCCGCCGGAGGAGACCGCCACCATCAGCGGCGAGCGGTCGATAATGGAGGGCATGATAAAACTGGCTGCTTTTGGTGCATCGACCACGTTGCAGAATATACGGCGTGATTCTGCGGCGGTGCTGACGTTTTGGTTGACGGTATCGTCATCGGTGGCGGCAATAGCCAGCCAGCAGGCGTCGAGCAGGGACTCATCGAACGGCCCTTCAACCAGCGTCAGCATGCCTTCATCTGCCCATACTTTGAACTGCGGAATAAACGCCAACGCATTAACCGTTAAACGTGCGCCCGCTTCCAGCAGTAACCGCGCTTTGCGTTCTGCGACATCACCACCGCCGACGATCAAGCAGTCACGGTCACGTAGTTGACAAAATATAGGCAAATGATCCACGACATTACCCCTTAATTATTTGGCTGTTATGCCAGATTTTCAGCTTGGTTGATTTTTGCCGGAACAGGACGCTCCGATTTTGGCGTAGCATACCAATAACCCAATCCCATGAATACGACACCGGACAAAGTATTACCGAGTGTCACCCACAGCAGGTTATGACCAATTCCTGACAGGGTATAGGCTTCGCTGTGGTGACCGAACCAGGAGAGGGCAAACAGCGTCATGTTGGCAACCGAGTGCTCGTAGCCGGAAGCAATAAACGCCAGCAGACACCACCAGATAGCGAGGAATTTTGCCGCGCCTTCGGTACGAATCGCCATCCAGATTGCCAGACAAACCAACCAGTTACACAACGCGCCTTTGAAGAACAGCACCGTTGCAGGCGCGGTCGTTTTTGCCAGCGCAACCGAATGGACGATGCTGGTATCGACCGGCAGCAGGCTGCCGCCACCCCAGCTGTACAGCAGGGCGACAAACACGGAACCGACCAGGTTACCCAGCCAGGTTTGCGGCAGAATAGCCCACATCTGACCGTGGCTGATGGTGCCTGCTTTGACGCCGAGCGTCAGGAACATGGTGTGACCGGTAAACAGTTCCGAACCGGCAATAATGACCAGCGTTAAGGCGATACCAAAGGTTGCACCCATCACCAGAGGACGTACGGACGGGTCGAGCAGATTACCGAGGGTAAAAATAAGGATGATGCCGAGGCCAACGTAGGCCCCTGCCATTGCCGAACTGACCCAGAATCCGAGAGGGTTATTTGCCGACAGGCGGGCGATGCGCGCAGCGTTAGCCGCACACTTATTGATAGTGTCTGTGAACATGTGTTGATTATCCTTGAAGTACAAAAATAAAAAGAAATCGTAACCGTAGGCCGGATAAGGCATTTATGCCGCCATCCGGCAATGTGCTTTTGCAATTGCCTGATGGCGCTACGCTTATCAGGCCTACCAATAAAAGACCTACAAATACGTCAAAAAAGGGGAGGCGTTGCGCCTCCCATAAATTAATTAACCGCGCAGTTGCACCGTGCCGTCTTTCACTCGCGCTTCGTAATGTTTCACGGAGAACTGTTCGTCTTCCATGCACAGACCGTCGCTTAAACGAAAGCGCTGTTTTTTCAGCGGGCTGGCGACCCACAACTCACCCTGATGTTCAGCAATCAGCCCGCGAGAAAGCACGCTGGACTCAAAGAACGGGTCGATGTTGCTGATCGCAAACACCTGGTCGCTGTGATACGGGCGGAAAATCGCAACTTGCTCGCTACCTAACAGGGCGCAGACGCCTGTTGCAGGCAGAATGTCATCGATTTTGCAGATGTTTTGCCACTGGCTCATGCGTTTTCCTCCACCAGAGTCACCGGGATACGCTCATACGGCGTGGCCGGACGATGTTGTTCACGTTCAGGCACAACCTGGACATTCGGATCGCGTTTTTCGCTGTTGATAAAGTGCTTGAAGCGAACCTGCGCGGATGGGGTGTTAACGGTTTCTGTCCACTCGCAGACTACCGCTTCACGCAGACGGGCCATCTCTTCTTCCAGATGCTGGTTCAGGCCCAGCTTGTCGTCGATGATGACTGATTTCAGATACTCGATACCGCCTTCCAGATTGTCTAACCACGGTGCGGTACGGGTCAGTTTGTCGGCAGTACGGATGTAGAACATCATGAAACGGTCAAGGTACTTGAGCAGCGTTTCGCGATCGATATCCGCTGCCAGCAGGTCTGCATGACGAGGTTTCATCCCGCCGTTACCGCAAACGTACAGGTTCCAGCCTTTCTCAGTGGCGATGATACCCACGTCTTTACCCTGAGCTTCCGCACATTCACGGGTACAGCCGGAGACACCGAATTTCATTTTGTGCGGGGTACGAATGCCTTTGTAGCGATTTTCCAGCTCCACGCCGAAGCCCACGCTATCGCCGACGCCGTAACGGCACCAGGTGCTGCCTACGCAGGTTTTCGCCATACGCAGCGCTTTGGCATACGCGTGACCGGTTTCAAAGCCCGCTTCAATCAGCTGACGCCAGATTTCCGGTAGGTCGTCTTTTTGCGCGCCGAACAGGCCGATACGCTGAGAACCGGTGATTTTTGTGTACAGGTTAAATTCACGTGCGATACGGCCCACGGCCACCAGGCCTTCAGGGGTAATTTCACCGCCCGCAGAGCGCGGGATCACGGAGTAGGTACCGTCTTTCTGGATGTTCGCCAGGAAGTTGTCGTTGGTGTCCTGCAGCGGCGTGTGCTGCGGTTTAAGGATGTACTCATTCCAGCAGGAAGCCAGCAGAGAACCGACGGTCGGTTTACACACTTCACAGCCGTAGCCTTTCCCGTGTTTTGCCAGCAGCTCTTCGAAGGTTTTGATGCCTTCTACGCGGATGAGATGGAACAGTTCCTGACGTGAGTATGGGAAGTGTTCGCACAGGTTGTTGTTAACTTCGATACCCTGTTTCGCCAGTTCGGCGTTGAGGACCTGCGTTACCAGCGGGATACACCCGCCGCAGCCGGTACCCGCTTTGGTTTCAGCTTTCAGCGCCGCAACGGTATGACAGCCTTTGTTGATCGCGGCAATCAGCATGCCTTTGGTAACATCGAAGCAGGAACAAATCTGCGCGCTGTCCGGCAGTTTATCGACACCGATAGACGGCTTACCGCTGCCCGCATGTGCTGGCAGAATCAGTGAATCCGGGTTTTCCGGCAGTTCGATGGCGTTTAGCACCAGCTGCAGCAGGTTGCCGTAATCGCTGGTATCGCCGACTAAAACCGCGCCGAGCAGGGTTTTGTTATCTTCGCTAACGATCAGGCGTTTGTAGACTTCTTTGCTTTCGTCGAGATAGACGTAGCTACGGGCACCCGGCGTGCGCGCATGCGCGTCGCCAATCCCGCCGACGTCAACGCCGAGCAGCTTCAGCTTAGCGCTCAGATCCGCGCCTTCAAAGGTGTTTTCGGTTTCGAGGATATGGTCAACGGCAACCTGCGCCATTTTGTAGCCCGGGGCAACCAGACCATATACGCGGTTGTTCCAGCTGGCGCATTCGCCGATGGCATAGATATCCGGGTCAGAAGTCTGGCAGGTGTCGTTAATCACGATACCACCGCGCGGAGCGACGTCCAGGCCGCATTGGGTCGCCAGTTTGTCGCGAGGACGAATACCGGTAGAGAAGACGATAAAATCGACTTCCAGTTCGCTACCGTCGGCAAAACGCATGGTTTTGCGTGCTGTGGTGCCTTCCTGGACGATCTCTTTGGTGTTTTTGCTGGTGTGCACGCGCACGCCCATGCTTTCAATTTTGCGACGTAACTGCTCGCCACCCATATGATCCAGCTGTTCAGCCATCAGCATTGGGGCGAATTCAATCACGTGGGTTTCAACGCCGAGGCTTTTCAGCGCACCGGCGGCTTCCAGGCCCAGCAGGCCACCGCCGACCACGGCGCCGCGTTTGCTACGGCGCGCGCATGACTCAATAGCGTTGAGGTCTTCTATGGTGCGGTAAACGAAGCAGTCCTGGGTTTCCGAACCTTTGATCGGTGGGATCCACGGGTAAGAGCCCGTCGCCATGATCAGCTTATCGTAATAAACCGTACGACCCGCGCTGGAGTGGATCACCTTCTCCTGGCGGTTAATGGTAATTGCGCGCTCGCCCACTAACACCTTAACGCCGTGCTTCTCGTAAAATCCTTCACGCACCAGAGATAGCTCTTCTGCGGTGTGGTGGGAGAAGTAGGAAGACAGGTGCACACGGTCGTACGCTTTGCGGGGTTCTTCACAGAAGACGGTAATATCAAAATTGGCAGCGTCGGATTTATCAAGAAGATCCTCAATAAAGCGATGGCCGACCATACCATTACCGATAATAGCGAGTCTGACTTTGCTCATTTTTGCCTCGATTTCTTTTCTATTACTGCCTACCTTAACGATTCAGCAACCCCGCTTATTGATGCAAATCAAATTCGCCTTTATATACTCCTTAAGAGGTATATAACTGATTTGTCAGCATTTTTATAAGTGACGGAATTAACTGGCTTTTCGTGTTTGTATAAAAAGCATACAAATTAAGGGGTTTTTGTAAGAGTTGGCCTACATGACCAGTGGTAGAGGAGGGAGAGCGATAATATGCCGGATGGCGTGGATACCATCCGGCAGTGAGATTAATGCGTTGCTGGGGCGTTATGCTGGCGGTGGCGCGTGACGAACCCAAGAATAAAGCACATCACGAATACGACGGCATACAAGCCGTTAGCCGTCTGCAATGCTGCCTGCGGACCGCTGTGCGCCACGATAGGGCCGGTTACCACGAACGTGAGCATAGTACCGATGGTGCCGCAGGTCAGAACGAAGTTAACCAGTTTAGGTGATGCAACCTTCGTCTGCTGGGAGCCAAGGGTAATAATGGTGGTATAAATCGCGCTGGAGAAGAAGCCCAGTGTCAGAATAAACCACGGCATATGCTCCGGCGTACCGGTGATAAACAGATACATCAGGACGGTGGCCAGACCCGCCAGTACGGTCAGGATGCGCTGCAAGTCGAAGAAACGCAGAATAAAGCTAAACGCCCACATGCCAACCATGTAAGACATCCAGAAGTCGCTGACCAGTTTACCCGCATCGTTCAGGCTCATGCCCAGGCTTTTGGCGTATTCCGGCACCCAAGAGATGAAGCCCAACTGCCCGAGGATGTAGCACAGCGCGGCGATCGCCAGGAACAGCACACCAATACCCCATTTTTCTTTCACGACAGGCGCGTCCGGTTGCTGCGCGTGTTTGCCCAGCGCCGGGAATTCGCAGCCGAAGGTCAGCAGGAAAATGGCGACGTATACCAGGCCGATGCAGGCATAGACCCAATACCATTCGATACTGCGCGCTAACAAGAACGCGGCCACCATCGGGAAAATCATGCCAGCCATGCTGAAGAAGGAATCAGTAAACAGCAGGCGGGAACCGCGCTGGCGACCTTCGTACATTTGAGTCACCAGAAACGTACCAATCGACATAGTGATACCGCTCACCAGACCAAGAACAAACATGGCGGCAGAGAACAAGGCCAGGCTATGGCTGAGCATCAGTCCTGCGACCGCCAGAACCATCAGGATAAAGCCAAAGCGCAGCTGGGTTTTCAGGGGCACAATTTCCATCAGCCAGGCGTTCAGGAAGATAGAGATCAGAATGCCGGCATTCAGGAAGGTGAAGGTGTTACTCATACTGGAAACGGGCAAATGGAAGTACTCTGCGATGTTTCCCATCACCATCCCGGTGACAATTACCAACGCGCCTGTCAGGGCGTAGGAGAGAAAGCTAATCCATGTGAGCTTGATGCGATTGCTGTTAGTCATGACTGGCCTGTATAGAAGTGGAAGGCGCAATGATTGCGCCGTGAGCGGGCAGATTTTAGGCGCTTTAGTGATGCATTTAAATGTTTATTGGTAATTACCTGCGCCGTTACATTTTTTTATGTGATCTAGATCGCATTGGATCTTAAGACTATAAGGTTACATTTGTTTCAGGTACGTAAAATTAAGTAAAGGGATGGCCTTGTTCTTGAAGGCTCTTTAGAATCAATTCACTTGCTTCATTTCTGCTCTTGTTAAGGAATTCTCATGCTCAAATCGACTCTGGCGGCTGTTGCAGCTGTTCTCGCTCTTTCTGCTCTTTCTCCCGCAGCACTGGCAGCAAAAGGTGACCCGCATGTCCTGCTGACAACCTCTGCCGGTAACATTGAGCTGGAGCTGAACAGTCAGAAAGCCCCGGTTTCAGTGCAAAACTTTGTCGATTATGTCAACAGCGGTTTCTATAACAACACGACGTTCCACCGCGTGATCCCTGGCTTCATGGTGCAGGGCGGCGGTTTTACCGAGCAGATGCAGCAGAAGAAACCTAACCCGCCAATCAAGAATGAAGCCGATAACGGACTGCGCAATACCCGTGGCACGATTGCCATGGCGCGCACAGCGGATAAAGACAGCGCGACCAGCCAGTTCTTTATCAACATTGCAGACAATGCGTTCCTCGATCACGGCCAGCGCGACTTTGGCTACGCTGTCTTCGGTAAAGTTGTGAAAGGTATGGATGTTGCGGATAAGATCTCTCAGGTCCAGACCCATGATGTCGGTCCTTACCAGAATGTTCCGTCAAAACCGATTGTTATCCTGTCTGCCAAAGTCCTGCCGTAATCGTATTTTGCGCGGGCAGTTCTCGCCCGCGTTTTCTCCCTTCTCTGCGTAACCCGAAATTGCTGCTTATACTTGTGGCAAGTGTCGGCTCATTCAGGGAGGTCACGTGAAAAAACTCACCGATAAACAAAAGTCCCGGCTCTGGGAACAGCGGCGAAACGCTAACTTCCAGGCCAGTCGGCGTCTGGAAGGCGTGGATATTCCACGGGTTACTCTGAGTGCTGAAGACGCCCTGGCGCGTCTTGAAGAGTTGAGGAGGCACTATGAGCGATAAATTCGGTGACGGACGCGACCCCTATTTGTATCCGGGCCTGAATGTCATGCGTAACCTTCTGGGGATCCATCAGGCGCAGCGTCTGGCGCAGGCGGCCTATGAACTGACGGCGCTGCGTGCGGCCACTATCGAACTGGGTCCGCTTAAGCGTGGCTTGCCACACCTATGCGCCATTCACCGCCAGCTGTATCGGGATATTTTTGATTGGGCGGGTCATTTGCGGGAAGTCGATATCTATCAGGGCGATACCCGTTTTTGCCATTTCGCTTATATCGAGAAAGAGGGCAATGCGCTGATGCAGGACCTGGAAGACGAGTCCTGGCTGGTGGGATTATCGAAAGATAAGTTTGTCGATCGTCTTGCGCACTATTATTGCGAAATCAACGTCCTACATCCGTTTCGTATTGGCAGCGGTCTGGCGCAGCGTATTTTCTTCGAACAGTTAGCGATTCACGCCGGGTATATATTGAACTGGGATGATATCCCGGTTGAGCAGTGGAACCTGGCTAATCAGAGCGGGGCGATGGGTGACCTGTCTGCGCTGCGGGCGATATTTCGTAAAGTGGTAAGCGAAGCCCCGGAAACTGAGTAGAATAGCGCGGTTCTTATGTACCGGAGCCGCCATGATCCTGCTTATCGATAACTATGATTCTTTTACCTGGAACCTGTACCAATACTTCTGCGAACTGGGCGCTGATGTCCTTGTCAGGCGCAACGATGAGCTGACGCTGGCGCAAATCGACGCGCTGAACCCGCAAAAAATCGTCATTTCTCCTGGACCCTGTACGCCGGATGACGCCGGTATCTCACTGGATGTCATTCGTCATTTTGCCGGGAAGATCCCCCTGCTGGGGGTTTGTCTTGGTCACCAGGCGATGGCGCAGGCCTTTGGCGCGACCGTGGTTCGGGCGGCAAAAGTGATGCACGGTAAAACTTCGCCGATTACGCATAACGGGAAGGGCGTTTTTCAAGGGCTCAATAACCCATTAACGGTGACGCGCTATCACTCTCTGGTGGTCGCCCCCGCGACGCTTCCCGACTGCTTTGAGGTAACGGCCTGGAGTGAAACGCAGGAGATTATGGGCATTCGCCACCGTGAGTGGGATCTGGAAGGGGTGCAGTTTCACCCGGAGAGTATTCTCAGCGAACAAGGGCATCAGCTGCTGGCTAATTTCCTCAATCGCTGATTTGTGGTTGCTATTCAGTGATTTTTTATTCATATTTTGTGATTATAATTTCACTGGCGTTTCTGCTTAACAGGGTGGTAATGACATGGCAACTGAACAAACTGCAATTACGCGCGCGACATTCGATGAAGTGATTCTGCCGATTTATGCACCGGCTGAGTTTATCCCGGTAAAAGGGAAAGGGAGCCGAGTGTGGGATCAACAGGGCAAAGAGTATGTTGATTTCGCGGGCGGTATTGCAGTTACCGCGCTAGGGCATTGCCATCCGGCACTGGTTGAGGCGTTAAAAACCCAGGGCGAAACCCTGTGGCATACCAGCAACGTTTTCACCAATGAACCCGCGTTACGCTTAGGCCGTAAAATTATTGATGCGTCCTTCGCCGAGCGCGTGCTGTTCATGAACTCCGGTACCGAAGCCAACGAAACCGCCTTTAAGCTGGCGCGCCACTATGCCTGCGTGCGCCATAGCCCGTTCAAAACCAAAATTATTGCCTTCCATAATGCGTTTCACGGTCGTTCGCTGTTTACCGTTTCTGTCGGCGGACAGCCGAAATACTCCGACGGCTTTGGACCAAAACCGGCGGATATCATCCATGTACCGTTTAACGATCTGCACGCGGTCAAAGCGGTGATGGACGATCACACCTGCGCGGTGGTGGTTGAGCCAATTCAGGGGGAAGGTGGCGTCACTGCGGCAACGCCGGAATTCCTGCAAGGTTTGCGCGAACTCTGCGATCAGCATCAGGCGCTGTTGGTATTTGATGAAGTGCAGAGTGGGATGGGGCGTACCGGCGATTTGTTTGCCTATATGCACTACGGCGTGACGCCGGATATCCTAACCAGCGCGAAGGCGCTCGGCGGCGGTTTCCCGGTGAGCGCGGTGCTGACCACCCAGGAGATTGCCTCCGCGTTCCATGTGGGTTCCCACGGGTCCACCTACGGCGGTAACCCGCTGGCCTGCGCAGTAGCGGGCGCCGCGTTTGATATCATCAATACGCCGGAAGTGTTGGGAGGTGTTCAGGCCAAACGTCAGACGTTTGTCCAGCATTTGCACAAAATTGATCAACAGTTCGATATTTTCAGCGATATTCGCGGCATGGGCCTGCTGATTGGTGCCGAGTTGAAGCCGCCGTTCAAAGGCCGGGCGCGCGATTTCCTCTATGCCGCCGCGCACGAAGGAGTGATGGTGCTGAACGCCGGGCCGGACGTGATGCGTTTCGCGCCGTCGCTGGTGGTAGAGCAGGCGGATATCGATGAAGGGATGCAGCGTTTCGCGCAGGCGGTAGCGAAAGTCGTTGGGTGATGGATTGCCGGATGGCGGAGCGAGCGCCTTATCCGGCCTACAGGGTAAGGTGTGATTCGTAGGCCGGATAAGCGTAGCGCATCCGGCAGTCGATCTTAACCTTTCATATCCCGCAACCGACGGCTCAGCCAGATCCCGTGGTGCGGTCGCTGACGCCATGCTACCGACGAAATGGTGTGCATGGTGTTCAGATGTCCCAGAACCCGTTGCAGATGCTGCTCAAGAGTGCTTAACGGACCGTGGGACAGCATCTCCGGCGCTTCGAGAATATTCACATCGCCCGAGCTTCCCGGTCCGTCATACTCCAGCCGCTGCTGACAGCGCTGAAGCGCAATTTCACAGGACTCCAGATACCGCTGTGCCAAATCTGGCGTCAGCATCGTATGCTCCCTTGCCAGCGTAGTCATCGCGTTGATGTGTTCGACGATGAACTGGCTGTGCGTGACCCACAGTTTCATGTCCGCCAGGTAGTGTGAGTTGAATCCTGGCTCCTGCATCGCCTGGTTCAGTGAGTTGAACAGCGTGTTATGCGCCTGGTTGACCCGCATGCGTTGATACGCCAGCGGCGTGGCTTGCGGATCGTTGCTGAGGATCAGACGAATGGCCTCCTGGTCGGCTTCTAACGCATCGTGGGCGTTCTTACGCAACAGACCGCTCTGCCACTGCGGCCACAGCCAGAGCGTTCCGCCAAAGGCGATTAAGCAGCCAATGACCGTATCGACAAACCGCGGCACGATAAACTGTTCCCCGTTCAGCGTCAGCAGTTGCAGGGTGTATACCGCCGTAACCGTAAAGCCTACTGTAGCCCAGCCGTAGTTTTTACGGATGATCAGATAGCTCACCAGGGTTATCAACAGCATGCCCGCCAGCGTGAAACCTTCCGGAATATGAAAGTGCAGCGTGACGCCGGCAATGACCAGTCCAACGAGCGTTCCTACCGACCGATGTAAGATGCGCACCCGGGTCGCCCCGTAGCCATTTTGCGTGACGAACAGGATAGTCATTAAAATCCAGTAAGGTTTTGGCAGGTGTAAGGCGCTGCCCATTAGGCTGGCGATACTCAACATAACGCTGATGCGCCCGGCATTGCGCAGCGCAGGGGATTTCAACGACAGATAGTTTTTCAGGGCTGGGATCAGCGGCAAACGACGCTGCTTGTCAGCCATCAAGTCACGGGCATACAACGGGCGCTGGGTGCGTAGCACGCGGGCAATACGGCTGAAGTGCCAGTAGCAAAACTGTCCCACCGGATTGTCCGGATGCTGGTTGGCGATTTTCTCCAGCGTGCCAATCTGTTTTTCCATCGAGAAACGGGTCGGCAAGCGGTGATACAAAATATCATCGGCCAGTACCCGAAGGCGTTCGGCGACGGTTCGCGCGTTCCAGCGAATCACCTGCTCCGCGTGGCTACGTTCGACCAGCTTTTGCACCTCTTCCGGCTGGTGGAGGCTAACGGAAATATGCTCTTGTAAGTCGAGCGCCTCCTGAAAGGCACGGAGCAGGCGCTTGTAATCGTTGTTGCGATGCGCCGACAGCATATGCATTTGCTGATAGCACTGGGTAATCAGGTCCACCGCTTTTTGTTGGCGAACCAGCAGAGGAGGCAGCGCTTTTTCTGGGTCGGCATGCTGGGTCAGCATGCTGTACTTGGCTTCACAGTAATCGGCTAATTCACGATACAACAAGCTGAGCGATTCACGGAGCGGCTGCTCGCGCCACATCCAGAACCAGAACCAGTTGAACAGGCCATACCATAACGTGCCCAGCGCGTAGATCAGCAGCGGCTCCCAGACGGGCATGTTCCCGGCCAGGCTTAGCGTGAAAATCGCCGCGATAAGCGAGGCTGGCAGCAGTCGCGCATGCAAAGGGCTAAGCTCGGCGGTTACGCCAAGAATCAGCGTCAGGCCGGTGAGGATAAGCGGTAGCGGTATATCTTTTGCCAGCAGCAACTGCATGATCAGACTGCATCCGGCAAACAAAGACGCGCCAATAGCTAAGCGTTTGAAAAAACGCTTATGCGGAGTATCAAGACCGGCAATATTGCAACAGGCAGGGACGAGGGAGAAGAGGAGTCCCAGATGAAGTTGACCGATGATCAGACCAACGGCCACAGGTAAACATAGCACCAGCGTCTGCCGTAGTGCGTAGTTAATCTCTGGGTGGTATATCAGTCTTCGCCACATCGGTATAAACAAAAGTGGCGCATTACTGAGTAACGCGCCACTTCGATGGGGTTAACGGGTGCCGTAGACGACGATGGTCTTACCGTGTGCGGAGATCAGGTTCTGATCTTCCAGCATTTTCAGAATACGACCGACGGTCTCACGGGAGCAGCCAACGATCTGGCCGATTTCCTGACGGGTGATTTTAATCTGCATGCCGTCCGGGTGGGTCATCGCGTCAGGCTGTTTCGCCAGATTCAGCAGAGTCTGCGCGATACGACCAGTAACGTCGAGGAAGGCAAGGTTGCCGACTTTTTCAGACGTGACCTGCAGACGACGAGCCATCTGAGAAGACAGGCGCATCAGAATATCCGGGTTGACCTGAATTAATTGGCGAAATTTTTTGTAGGAAATTTCAGCGACTTCACATGCGGTTTTGGCACGTACCCAGGCGCTACGTTCCTGACCTTCTTCGAAGAGGCCTAATTCACCAATAAAATCGCCCTGATTCAGATAAGAAAGGATCATTTCTTTCCCTTCTTCATCTTTGATCAGCACTGCCACTGAGCCTTTAACGATGTAATACAACGTTTCCGCTTTTTCACCCTGGTGAATCAGCGTGCTCTTCGATGGGTACTTATGAATATGGCAATGAGACAAGAACCATTCGAGAGTCGGGTCTGTTTGCGGTTTGCCAAGCACCATGCGCGGTTATCCTCTGTTATAAGCTGTCTCCAGAGCCAGAAAACGACGCTGCCTCTGGGTTTGCAAAAATGTGCTTCCCGCTACCTGGGAAGGGGGCTACTAAAAATATACTGCAGCCTGTAATGTGATGTCCTCTGCATACATGCAGTACGTCAATGTATTACTGTAGCATCCCGACTGTTTTAGCATAGCTTTCGCCGTGTGTCTCCTGGTGTCTCGCTTCAGCATGACGCAGGTCGCCTTCCGTTGCGAGAATTGTTATGTGCGCGTAATCTGTCAGGAAAATTGAAACATTGGAGTTACGAAATATGCAAGCGCGTGTAAAGTGGGTTGAGGGGTTAACCTTCCTCGGTGAGTCTGCCTCTGGTCACCAAATTCTGATGGACGGTAACTCCGGTGATAAAGCGCCGAGCCCGATGGAAATGGTATTAATGGCGGCGGGGGGCTGTAGCGCAATTGATGTCGTGTCGATTCTGCAAAAGGGGCGTCAGGATGTGACCAACTGCGAAGTGAAGCTGACCTCAGAGCGTCGTGATGAAGCGCCGCGCCTGTTTACCCACATCAACCTGCATTTCATCGTAACGGGTAACGATCTGAAAGATGCGTCTGTCTCCCGCGCCGTCGATCTTTCAGCAGAAAAATACTGTTCCGTGGCGCTGATGCTGGAAAAGGCGGTGAACATTACCCACTCCTATGAAGTGGTTGCCGCGTAATTCCTGATGCCGGATGGCGGCATTGCCTTATCGGGCCTACGGGATGAAGTTGATTCGTAGGCCCGATAAGCGAAGCGCCATCGGGCACTTTCCACGCCTTACTCTATCTTTTTGCCTTCCATCAGTCGCTGGACCAGCGGCAGCATAATCAATTCCATCGCCAGACCCATTTTACCGCCCGGCACGACCAACGTATTGATATGGGAAATGAATGAGCCCTGCAGCATGGCCAGAAGCCACGGGAAGTCGATCCCTTCCAGGTTACGAAAATGAATCACGACAAAGCTTTCATCCAGAGACGGAATACTCTTGGCGGCAAAGGGATTAGAGGTATCGACGGTCGGTACGCGCTGGAAGTTAATATGCGTCCGGGAAAACTGCGGCGTGATGTAATTGATGTAATCGTCCATTGAGCGCACCACCGAGTCCATCACCGCTTCACGCGAGTGTCCGCGCTCGCTGGTATCCCGGGTCAGCTTCTGGATCCATTCCAGGTTTACGATAGGCACCACGCCAACCAGTAGATCGACATGTCGGGCCACGTTTTGTTGTGGGGTCACGACGCCGCCGTGCAGTCCTTCATAAAACAGGACATCCGTCGGTTCAGGCAGCGGCTGCCAGGGCGTGAAAGTCCCCGGAACCTGGTTCCACGGTACGGCTTCATCGTAAGTGTGTAGATATTTTCGCGACTGGCCTTTGCCCGTCTGACCGTATTCGATGAAGGTTTGCTCCAGCAGGCCGAAGTCATTAGCTTCGGGGCCGAAATAGCTGATATGCCGCCCGGCATCGCGCGCTTTGCGAATCGCCATGTCCATTTCCGGACGGGTATAGCGATGAAAACTGTCACCTTCCACCTCGGCGGCGCGCAGATTTAACTGCGCGAAAATTTTACGAAACGCGAGGCTGGTGGTGGTGGTCCCCGCGCCGCTGGATCCTGTTACCGCAATCACCGGATGTTTGGCAGACATAACAACTCCATGAAATGGTTGTAATTATAGTAAAGTCGGCCGGCGGCTACGGATTACTCGTGAATCTGCTTCCTCGGCATAATGTTGACCGTTTCATGCAGTTCGGACCACACCAGCACGGCTTCACCTGATTGTAGTTGGCGTTTGACGTCGGCGACTTTTTGTTCGAGCGAGCGTTCATGTTCACCATAATCGGTGCCTTCGCGCAAGACAAAGCTTTCAATCAGATTGTCCAGCGCGTCCGGGGAGATATCTTGCCAGGGGATAATCATGATGATGCCTCCAGATACGTGGTCAGCCAGTCCGGGATTCTGGATTCCAGCCACATCTCTGGATGGCGCACCGTGCCGCCAATGAATCCGACGTGGCCGCCGTGTTCAGTCAGTTGATATTCCACCTGCGAGGGCAAGTTTTCCGGGGTAGGGATCACGTGATGATCCATAAACGGATCGTCCTTGGCATGGATAATCAGCGTGGGTTTGGCGATCTGGTTGAGCAACGGCATGGCGCTACACTGACGATAATAGTCTATAGCATCGGCGAAACCGTGGATTTTGGCGGTGATCAGATCGTCAAAATCACGAATGCGACGCAGAGATTTCAATTGGGCCAGACTCACCGGCAGCGAGCCTGGATAGGCCTCAAGCTTACGCGAGGCATTGGCTTTCAACAGATTGAGCAGGTAGCGCTGATAGACGCGGGAAAACCCCTTGTCCATATGGTAACTACAGGCTTCCAGCACGAAAGGTGCGGAGACGATAACGGCGGCATCAATTGGAATCTCGTTGCCTTCTTTTGCCAGCAGGCAGGCCAGCATGTTCCCACCGAGGGAATAGCCTACCGCAGCGGTCGGCACGCGACCAAACTCACGCTCCAGCCAGTGTAAAAACCAGGTGCCATCTTCTGTTTCACCGGAGTGATAAATACGGTTCAGACGATTGGGTTCACCGCTGCAACCGCGAAAATGCATTACCACGCCCAGCCAGCCGCGCTTTTGCGCCGCTTCAATCAGGCCATGTGCGTACGGGCTGTTCAAACTGCCTTCCAGACCGTGAAAAACCACCAGGCGCGGTTTGTGTTTCGCCTGTTGCGGATCTTCACTCCACGCCAGATCGACAAAATCACCATCGGGCAATTCCAGACGCTGCCAGTGGGCGTCGAACTTCACCTTGCGGCGAATTAAGCGCGGCAGCATCGTCTGCAGATGGCGGTTACTGATACCGCGCATCGGGCGGAATTCTCGCGAATCGTCGGTAGGTGGGGTCATTTCTGTAGACGTGATTTCAACCATAACACCAGAGCAATTAATAATCGGAAAGAATAACTATACCGCGCACAGCGCGTGCGGGTTAGCCAATATGTGATTTTGTCGCTAGTCAGTCAGCAGGTTACGCGAGAAAAGATGAAAATCGACGTCGGGTTTGCGTCGCCACAAGCGAGCTTTACGCGTCCCTGTCGCCATGCTTTCTCCGGTATCTTCAAACATTCCTGACGCTTCAAAGCGGCGAATCAGACTTTTACGCTGGATCGACTGACCAAGGATAACCTCGGTGGCTTCGAGCAGTTGCCCATGGGTAAATGTCTCCGGCAAGCAGTATACGGGCAGTAGCGAGTACATCGTTTTTTGCCGTAAGCGATGCAGTGCCGCCGTAATGATTTTCTCGTGATCGAACGCGAGTGAATAGTTTTTCAACTCGTCAACCGGCACCCAACGGGCGTTACTGACGCTGGCAATATGCGGCGCGCAGTCTACCCAAGCGATTAGCGCAAACCAGGTGACCGTCAGGCTCCAGCCGCGCGGGTCTCGTTCTGGCCCGGAGAAGGTATCCAGTTGTTCCAGCCACGAAGGCGAAACGCCCGTTTTTTCAGTGAGTTTGCGTAGCGCGGTGGCGCGGGTTGAATCATCGTTTTCGATATCAATAAAGCCACCGGGTAATCCCCAACGTCCCTTTTGCGGTTGGTTTGCCCGCTCGACCAGTAATACGCACAGCGCCTGCTGATGCAGGGTAAATAACACGCTATCTACCGTCACCAGAGGTGAAGGGAAGCGGCTGGCGTCGTACTGATTCAGGTAGTCGGCTTCGGTGGTCATAAGGTACTCACGATGATTTGTAACGCTGACAAGTGTACCAGCCCGGCACCGGGGGGCAAGGTTCGTTTTTTATCATTACTTATCAGTGGATTATCTGTCGTTCTAAAAATAATGCATTTTATGCTTGCTTAATATGTGTCTTAAGGACATTATTAATTGTGTCGAAGGGACACAATTAAGGGGTGGGAGCGATGAGCGTAAAACTGACATTAACTTTGGACGACCAGGCCTACGCAGTTGCCAGCGGTGTTTTTCCTGATGGCGCCGGCTGGTTGAAAGTCACCGATACACTGCCATCGTTTGCTCGTCTGATGCGCATCCGCGCGGTGGCAATGCGAGATATGAACGATTTTATGCTGCTGGCGCAGCTGGTGGAGGCGGTTCGCCATCAGACCGATGTGCTGGTCAGCCATCTCGAACTTCCCTGGCTGCCGTGGGCGCGTCAGGACCGGCATATGGTGGCGGGTGACAGTTTTGCGCTGAAAGTCTTCGCCAGTCACCTCAACACATTGAAATTCGACAAGGTCAAGGTGCTCGACCCACACAGTGACGCGGCGGCTGCGGCAATCGACAACCTGGTGGCAATTGGGCAAGAACGATGCCTGTTGCAGAGCGCGACCTTATCGCATTTGTTTCAGCAAAACGCGCTGATGCTGGTTGCCCCCGACGCGGGAGCGTTGAAGAAAATTGATACTGTTGCCAGAGCTGCCGGCGTGGAGGAGTACGCCATTCTGAGCAAGAAACGTGATGTGGCAAGCGGCAAGCTAACGGGATTTGCGTTAATGGCCGGAGACGTCAGGGGACGGGATCTGCTGATTGTTGACGATCTGTGCGACGCAGGCGGTACGTTCATTGGTTCTGCACAGGTACTACGCGACGCCGGTGCCCGCAGCGTCAGCCTGTATGTCACCCATGGTCTTTTTTCTAAGGGCATTGAACACCTGTTTGCGAACGGTATTGATGCTATCTACACCACCACCTCTTTTGCTGCCCCGACGCTGGAACATCCGCAGCTTGAGCTTATCGACATTGACGCGATTTACCGCGCCTGAGGGAGATGCTGATTATGAAAATGAACCCGATTCTGGCTATCGACGGCTACAAAGTTTCTCACCGCGTACAATATCCGCAGGGAACCAGCCGCGTGTATTCCAACTTTACCCCGCGTAGCGATCGCTTTTTCTCCTCGCCGTTGGCGGATGGCAAACTGGTATTTTTTGGCCTGCAGGGATTTTTGCAGTGGTTTTTAGTCGACCTGTTTAATGAGGCGTTTTTTGCCCGTCCGGAAGACGAGGTGGTTAGCGAATATAAACAGGTCATGGACAGCTATCTCGGCAAAGATGCGGTGGCGGTGGACCATATCCGTGCCCTGCATCAGTTGGGCTATCTGCCGCTACATATCAAAGCGCTGGATGAAGGCAGCAAAGTTCCGATGGCGGTGCCGGTCTTAACCATTATCAACACCAAACCCGAGTTTTTCTGGCTGGTGAATTACCTGGAAACTGTGCTGTCGGCCGAGCTGTGGAAAGCGTCAACCAACGCCACGATTGCTCACCACTATCGCAAAATCTGCACGCGCTGGGCACAGAAAACCTGTAGCGACCTGACGCACCTTGACTTCCAGTGCCATGACTTTTCCTTCCGCGGCATGTCCGGGTTGCAGGACACCATGCAGGCGGGTAGCGGGCATTTGTTAAGCTTTAAAGGGACCGACAGTATTCCATCTTTGCTGTACGCCCGCGATTACTACACCGACGGCGAACCCTATTTTATCGGCGCCAGCATTCCGGCTACCGAGCACAGCGTGATGTGTATGGGTGAGCGCGAGCATGAGATTGAAACCTTCCGCCGCCTGATTGCCGATCTCTATCCGCAGGGATTTGTATCGATAGTCTCCGATACCTGGGACTACTGGCAGGTGCTGACGGAATACACCCGCGAACTGAAGAACATCATTCTGGCCCGTGAAGGGCGAGTGGTATTCCGTCCGGATAGCGGTAATCCGGTTGAGATTCTGTGCGGTACAGGTGCGAATGAGGATACCCGAGCCGATCGTACGGCACAGGAGAAAGGCTCTGTGGAGGTGCTGTGGGAGATATTTGGCGGCACGGTTAACGCTAAAGGCTACAAGGTGCTCGACCCACATGTGGGGCTGATTTATGGCGATTCCATCACCCTTGAGCGGGCGAATGAGATCCTGCGTCGTCTTGAAGCGAAAGGATTTGCCAGTTCAAATGTGGTGTTTGGCGTGGGTTCCTTTACCTATCAGTACAACACGCGTGACACCTTCGGTTTTGCAATGAAAGCGACGTGGGGAGAAGTCGATGGCAAAGGCCGGACGATTTTCAAAGAGCCGAAAACCGATAATGGCTTAAAGCGCTCTGCCCGCGGTTTGCTTCGAGTAGCACGTGATGAGCTGGGGGAATTGCGCCTGCATGATGAACAAACATGGGAGCAGGAGCAGGAAGGAGAGCTGAAAACCCGTTTTCTCAACGGCAAGCTGTTTAACCGTGAACATTTTGAAGATATCCGCCAGCGTCTGGCGACACACAGGTAATTTCCCGCCAGCGGGTAGCGTTACCCGCTTCTTCCTCCCTCCCTCGTGAATTGATCATCGTCACAAATGGTTACTTCAATTATTACTCTCAGGCTAATGATTCTTTCCTACGCTTAATTGATGACTTTCTCACCAGGGTGCACACTCTTTCCAGTGTTAAGCAATCAAAATGATTAGCTGAATCAGGAGGTTAATAATGTTATCTGGGCAAACACCAGCACGCGTCTGGAACACTCGTCGCACCGAAAAACAGCGACGTCTGGCTTCCGTACCGGTGCAGGGCAAGGTTCTGCCGACCGCAGACCTGACCGCAATGCTGGAAAAACTGATCGCGCCGGGTGACCGCGTGGTATTAGAAGGCAATAACCAGAAGCAGGCAGATTTCCTGTCCCGCATGCTGGCTGAGGTGAACCCGCAGATTGTGCACGACCTGCACATGATCATGCCAAGCGTCGGGCGCAGCGAGCATCTGGATATCTTTGAAAAAGGGATCGCCCGCAAGCTGGACTTCTCCTTCTCCGGTACCCAAAGTCTGCGCATTTCGCAACTGCTGGAAGATGGTCTGCTGGAAATCGGCGCTATCCATACCTACATCGAACTCTATTCCCGACTATACGTTGACCTGTCGCCGAACGTGGCGCTGATTGCCGGTTTTAAAGCTGACCGCAAAGGTAACCTCTACACCGGTGCCAGCACCGAAGATACGCCAGCGCTGGTTGAAGCCGCCGCGTTCCATGATGGTATCGTCATCGCACAGGTTAACGAGCTGGTGGACGACGAGTGCGACCTGCCGCGTGTTGATATTCCGGGCTCATGGATTGATTACGTGGTGGTGGCGGACAAGCCGTTCTTTATCGAACCGCTGTTTACCCGCGACCCGCGCCTGATCAAACAGGAACACATCCTGATGGCGATGATGGCGATTAAAGGCATCTACGCGGAACACCAGGTGCAGTCGCTGAACCACGGTATCGGCTTTAACACCGCCGCTATCGAACTGCTGCTGCCAACCTACGGCGAACAGCTCGGCCTGAAAGGCAAAATCTGTAAACACTGGACGCTGAACCCGCATCCAACGCTGATTCCAGCCATTGAGAGCGGCTGGGTGGAAAGCGTGCACTGCTTCGGCGGCGAGTTGGGGATGGAAGAGTACATCCGCGCCCGTCCTGACATCTTCTTTACCGGTTCCGACGGCTCAATGCGCTCTAACCGCGCCTTCTGCCAACTGGCAGGCCAGTACGCGGTGGATATGTTTATCGGTTCTACCCTACAGGTTGATAGTTACGCCAACTCATCTACCGTGACCCGTGGTCGTCTTTCCGGCTTCGGCGGTGCGCCAAACATGGGCCATGACCCACACGGTCGCCGTCATGCAACGCCTGCCTGGCTGAACATGATCACCGAACCAGACCCAATGCAGCGCGGTAAAAAACTGGTGGTGCAGATGGTCGAAACCTTCCAGGCGGGCGTGAAGCCAACCTTCGTTGAAAAACTGGACGCGGTTGACGTGGCGAAAGCCTCCGGCATGCCGCTGGCACCGGTAATGATCTACGGCGACGACGTGACCCACGTGCTGACCGAAGAAGGTATCGCCTACCTCTACCGCGCGAAAGATCTTGAAGAGCGCCGTGCAATGGTGGCGGCGGTCGCGGGTATCACCGATATCGGCCTGGGCGTTGACGCTAAACGCGTTGCTGAACTGCGTCAGAGCGGCAAAGTGGTTTATCCGGAGGATATGGGCATTCGTCGTACCGATGCCACCCGTTCGCTGCTGGCGGCCGGTAGCGTCGCTGACCTGGTGGAATGGTCCGGCGGTCTTTACAACCCACCTGCGAAATTCCGGAGCTGGTAATGAAACTTCTGCCCCAGATTCAGGTTGAAGGCGGTGCCGAATGGCTGGCGCGAACCGCCACGCAGTGTCTGATTGACGAAGCACGATTAAGCCCGAAACCCGGTCTGGTGGACAGTCGGGGGAACGGCGCGCACCACGATCTTACGCTTTCGCTAATGGAGCGCTCCGCGCACAGCCTGACCTCCACGTTTCAGGCGCTGGCGCAACAAAGCTGGCAGCGTCCAGCGGATATTGCGCTCAGACAAACCATAGGGCGACTCGGCCGTGAAGGCGAGCAGCGGATGATGGCCGCGACCAACGGCGTGAATACCCACCGCGGTGCGATTTGGGCGCTGGGGCTGCTGGTGAGCGCCGTCGCGATGCACGGTGGTACCGGTGGCTCGCAGCAGATAGCCGCCACCGCCGCAGAGCTGGCGAAGCTGCCGGACGACGCGGCGCCGAAAGTCTTCAGCAAAGGACTTCGCGCCACGCACCGTTATCGCGTACCGGGCGCTCGCGAAGAAGCACAGCAGGCGTTTCCGCACGTGATGCAGCGCGCGCTGCCGCAATTGCGTTTAAGCCGAATGAGCGGCAGTAGCGAAACGCATGCGCGGTTAGATGCGCTGATGGCGATTATGACCTCGCTGACCGATACCTGCGTGCTGTCTCGCGCAGGGCTGGAAGGGCTTGATGCCATGCAGGACGGTGCCCGTGCGGTGCTGAATGCTGGCGGTAGCGCTCATCCGGCGGGTCAGGCGGCATTAGCTGAGCTCGATAGCCAGATGCTGGCGCTGAATGCCTCACCGGGCGGTGCCGCTGACCTTCTGGCCGCCACGCTGTTTCTCGATCGCGTCGAAACCACGTCGAATCGCCGTATTTAAAGCATTAAGAGGATGTTATGGAACACATTACGTTAACCGTACCGGCCAGCCGCACCTTAAGCGGCAAAGCGCTGGCAGGCGTTGTGGGCTCCGGGGATATGGAGGTGTTATTCACCGCCGACCAGAGCCAGACGTTAACCATTGATATCACCACTTCTGTCGATAACAGCACCCGCCGGTGGGAAGCGCTGTTCAACCGTCTGCAAACGGTCAGCAGCCTGCCAGCAGGCAAACTGACTATTCACGACTTCGGCGCGACGCCGGGCGTGGCGCGCATCCGTATCGAACAGGTTTTTGAAGAGGTGAGCTATGCGTGATGACCGCAGTTTTATCGAATTAAAAGCACGCCAGCGTGCGCATGCGCTGCTGGATGAAGGCAGCTACCGTGAACTTCTCGACCCGTTTGAAGGCGTGATGTCTCCATGGTTGGGCGCGCAGGGCATTGTCCCGCAGGCCGATGACGGCATGGTGGTAGCCAAAGGCACCATTAATGGCAAACCAGCCGTTGTGGTAGCGATTGAAGGCGCATTCCAGGGCGGCAGCATGGGCGAAGTGTCCGGTGCCAAAATGGCGGCTGCGTTGGAGCTGGCAGCGGAAGATAACCGCAACGGCATTCCTACCCAAGCGGTACTGAGCCTGGAAACCGGCGGTGTGCGTTTACAGGAAGCCAACCTCGGCCTGGCGGCGATTGCCGACATTCACGCGGCGATTGTTGACCTGCGTCGCTACACGCCCGTTATCGGGATTGTGGCCGGGACCGTGGGCTGCTTCGGTGGGATGTCTATCGCCGCGGCGCTGTGTAGCTATCTGATTGTGACCCGCGAAGCGCGTCTCGGCCTGAACGGCCCGCAGGTCATTGAACAGGAAGCCGGGATTGAAGAGTACGACTCCCGCGACCGTCCGTTTATCTGGAGCATGACCGGCGGTGAAGTTCGTTACCAAAGCGGGCTGGTTGAAGCGTTGGTTAACGACGGCGTGAACGCGGTGAAAGCCGCCATGAACGAAGCGCTGGCGAAAGGCGTTCCGGCAAAACATCGCACCGATAACTACGACTGGTATCTCGATCGCCTGAGCCATTTCGACACCCGCAAACAGGCCGATTCAGAACAGATTAAAGCGCTCTTCGCCCGGGAGGTGAAATGATGAGTAACGTAATTAGCCGTGGCGAATTATGGCTGGAAACGCTGGTTCCAGGTGCCAAACGTATTGCAGGGCTGTGCCCGTCCGTACAGGCCGCTGATGGCGAACTGAACGGTGAAACCGTGCGTTTTATTGCCGTCGTTCCGGATGCTCATAACCACTATCCGCGCGCCACCAAAGGCGAAGTGGGTCTGCTGGAAGGCTGGACGCTGGCGAAAGTGGTGAGCGAAACCATCGCCGCCGATGCCAACCGCGCCGTGAAACGCCCGATTGTGGCGGTGATTGACGTCGCCAGCCAGGCCTATGGCCGTCGTGAAGAAGGCTTTGGTATTCACCAGGCGCTGGCCGGTGCCGCAGCGGCGTATGCCAATGCGCGTCTGGCAGGTCACCCGGTGATTGGCCTTATCGTCGGTAAAGCGATGTCCGGTGCGTTTCTGGCGCACGGCTATCAGGCAAACCGCCTGATCGCTTTTAACGACAAAGGCGTACTGATCCACGCGATGGGCAAAGAGTCCGCGGCGCGCATTACCCTGCGTACCGTTGAAGCGCTGGAAAAACTGGCGGCAACCATTCCGCCGATGGCGTATGACATCAGTAACTACGCCACCCTGGGGCTGCTGGAAAATCTGCTGGATATCAGCAACCCGGATGCGCCATCTGCACAAGATCTGGCGCTGGTGAAAAACACCCTGCAACAGGCCATCAACGACGCTCGTCAGGACCCGACGCTGAAAAGCCGTCTGGGTGCCGACAATCGCCGCAGCTCTGCCCTCGTACGCGAACGCATGCGAGCAAGCTGGTAAGTAAAAAAGAGACCTGCCGGATGTACGGCTCCGCGGGTGCAGTAACTGCACCCGCGCGGGTTGAAGCATCTGAAAAAAATAATCATCGCGCCAGTGCTAACTTTTTTTCATTACAGGTGAAATATGACTTACGTAATTGTTCATGCTCTTGCTCCGATTTTCGTCATCATGCTACTAGGATTCTGGGCCGGGAAGGCCAAAATGGTGGACAACAAAAATGTCTCCCTGCTCAATATCTTCGTGATGGACTTTGCTTTACCCGCTGCGTTGTTTAGCGCCACGGTTCAAACCCCATGGGCCGGTATCGTTGCTCAGTCGCCGCTAATTGTGGTGCTGACCCTGGCGATGTGGATTACCTATGCCGCTATCTACTTTATGGCGACCAAAGTCTTCAAAAAATCCCCACAGGATGCCGCCGTACTGACGCTGACCGTCGCGCTGCCAAACTACGCCGCGCTGGGCCTGCCGATTCTGGGTAGCGTGCTGGGTGAAACGTCTTCTACTTCGCTGTCCGTTGCCGTTTCCATCGCCTGCGGTTCGGTGTTGATGACGCCATTCTGCCTGCTGATCCTCGAACGTGAGAAAGCGCGTGCGGAAGGCGGTAACTCCGGTTCTACGCTCGCTATGCTGCCGGTGCTGATGTGGCGCTCGATTAAAAAACCTATCGTAATGGGCCCGCTGCTGGGGGTTATCCTCTCCGCGATTGGCATTAAAATGCCGGAACTGGTGCTGGCGGCGATCAAACCGCTGGGTCTGTCTGCAACCGCGGCGGCGCTGTTCCTGACCGGTGTGATCCTCTCTGCACGTAAACTGCAGATCAATACCGTGGTCATTACCTCGACCATCGCCAAGCTGCTGATTCAACCGGCTATTGCCTGGGGTATCGTACTGATTTTCGGTCTGCATGGTTCCGTGGCGATTACCGCTATCCTGATGATTGCGCTGTCCGCTGGCTTCTTCGGCGTGGTATTCGGTAACCGCTTTGGTGTGCAGTCGCCGGATGCAGAAGCCGTGCTGCTGTTGAGCTCCGTACTGTGTATCCTGTCGCTGCCACTGTTTATCTCGCTGACTTCAGGAATCTAAATCATGAGCACAACATTACGTCCCCACGACCTTATCTGGCTGAATGCGCGCGACGCGCTGGAAGATGTCACGGAAACCTGGGTGGATACCGTCTGGCATAGCGGCCTGCCGGTGGTGGTGCGACGTGATGTTGATGCGCAGGGGCGTATTCCCGTGGGCGTCCGCGGGATGAAGCGCGACCAGCGCGCCGCCGGTTGGGTGAATGCGGAAGCGGTTGTTCGCGTCTGCTCGCCGGAATCACTGGTGGACCCGCTGTCGCTGCTGCGCTCGCCCTTTATTTCTCAGCCACCGCTTCAGGTGGCTTTGTTATTGGCGCAGCAGGCGTGGCCGTGGACGTGGGGCATTACCGGCAGTACCGGCTATGCGCTGGCGACCGGGATCCCGGTTATCCACGCGGCAAGCGATTTGGACTTGCTTATCCGCGCGCCGCAGCCGCTCTCCCGAGAAGCGCTGGAGAAGTGGCTGCAACAGCTGGCGGGCGGGTTGTGTCGGGCGGATACCCAGGTGGATACCCCGTGTGGTGGTTTTGCGCTTAATGAATGGCTACGCGATGGGAAAACGCTGTTAAAAACCTCACAGGGGCCGCAGTTAGTTCGCGATCCGTGGGGCAGGGAGGAGTCATGAAAATTCTGTTTACCTTCCCGGGGCAGGGGACGCAGCACGCAGGTATGCTGCAAAACCTTCCGGGGACGGAGCTGGCCCAGGCACGTGACGTGCTGGGCGCTGAGGTTGATACGCTGGATACCCCTGAAACGCTCAATCATACCCGAGCCGTTCAACTGTCTCTGCTGATTGCTGGCGTTGCCTGGGGGCGCGAGCTGGAACGTCGCGGCGTGGCGCCCGATATCGTCAGTGGACTTTCCATTGGCGCATACCCGGCGGCGGTGGTTGCCGGCGCGCTCGATTTTGCCGACGCGCTAACGCTCGTGGCACTACGCGGTGACTTAATGGAGCAGGCATATCCGCACGGCTACGGCCTGACGGCGATTATGGGGCTGACGCTCGCTCAGGTGGAAGGTCTGGTGGCAGGAAGCGGGACGTATATCGCTAACCTGAATGCAGAAACGCAGATTGTGATTGCCGGGCCCGATGAGGCAATGGCCGATGTGGCGAAACGTGCGATGGCCAAAGGCGCCAGTAAAGCGCCTCGTCTGGCGGTAAGCGTGCCGTCGCACTGTGAACTGCTGGCCGAGCCCTCGCACAAGCTGGTTGAGGCGTTTAGCCGTGTGACGCTTTCCCGTCCGCGCTACGCTTACCTGAGCGGCAGCACTGGGCGCGTGCTGTGGCAGCCGGAACGTATTGCTGACGATCTGGCGATGAATATGGCGCGGACGGTGCGCTGGCAGGAGGCGGTTATCTCCGCTAACGAACGTGAAGCGCGGCTGGCGATTGAAATGCCGCCCGGTGGCATTCTGACCTGCTTAACGCGGCAGGCGGCGTGGGAAGGGGAGTCAATCTCTCTTGAGCGCAGCGGCGTGGATGTTGCTGTGCACCTGGCGAAGCGCCTGCGTGCGTGATGTGATTGCCCGATGGCGCTTTGCTTATCGGGCCTACGGCTCGCACCCACGGTAGGCTGGATAAGACGCGTAGCGTCGCCATCCGGCGATCAGGCGTTCTGGTTCAGCGTTCTGGCGTACATGCGCCCTTCGGCGGCCAGCGCCAGCAGGCTTGGGTCGCGCTCGCGATTACGGGCAAAGACGATCGCGATAAGCTGCTGCATCTGATAGGGCTCAGCAAGCTTTTGCAGCTTCACGGTATTCTCATACATCTTTTTCATTCGCCCCGGCATCAAACAGAATCCCACCCCAGCCTGTACCAGACTGAGCATCGAAAAGATGTCATTGACGCGAGTGACGATTGAAGGCTCAAACCCGGCGATATGAAACGCTTCCTGAAAACCGGCATAGGTGGCAAACCCTTCCGCCAGCGACACAAATTTCTCATTGCGATAGTGGCGCAGGTCTGCCTTCTTGGTGGCGTCCAGCGTCGCAGACATCGGTGCGGCGAGGTAGATATCGTCGTGGAACAGGGGCAGCACTTCGAGGCTGTTGCGGTCGATTTCACTTTCAGAAATGGAGATGAGGATGGCGTCCAGCACGCCGTCTTCCAGCATTTTCAGCAGCGCTTCGTTGGAGCCCATGGTGAGATCCAGCTCCAGGTCCGGGCGGCGCAGCTTCATGCCCATAATCAGGTGCGGCACCGTCTCCAGCGTCAGCGAGTATAGCGTACCCACGCGTAACCGACCCTGGCCTACGCCAGCCGTTTTGCGCGTCTCTTCCAGCCCGCGCTCCATCAGTTGGGTGATTTCCTGGCAGTACTCCAGCAGCGTCCATGCTGCGGGCTGGGCGATAAGATTACGCCCTTTGTGAACGAACAGCGGGCAACGAACGTTCTCTTCCAGCGTGTGCAACGCACGGTGAACGCTAACGCCGCTGATGTTCAGCGCCTCGGCGGTACGGGCGATGTTACCCTTCTCCATAAAGGTCATGAAGATGGTCAGCTTGCGGAAGGTAATATCGTTGGTCGTCAGCTGATTTATCATCATCTTCCCAAAGTTAGTCGGCCAGCATCTGTTCGAGCTGTTCCTGCGCATCCAGCCAGGCCATCTCGCACTCTTCCAGCCCGGATTTCGCACTAGCCTGCTGCTGCAGACATGCCGTGAGTTCAGCTTTGCGACTTTGGTCGTACAGTTCGCTGTCACCAAGTTTTTCTTCCGCCTGCGCCAGCTGTGCGTGCAGTTTCTCCATCTCTTTTTCCAGACGGGTAATCTCTTTACGCAGCGGCTGTGTCAGGGTACGCAGTTCCGCTTCGCGGCGCTTCTGGTCTTTACGCGCCTGGGCGCTGTTAATGCTCTCTTTTGCCGGTTCGTCGCTCTGGCTTTCCTGCTTTTGCACATCGCTCAGCCACTGCTGGTAATCCTCCAGATCGCCGTCAAACGGCTCGACTTTCTTGTCGTGCACCAGATAGAGGTCGTCGGTAGTGGAGCGAATCAGGTGGCGGTCGTGCGAAACCACGACCAGCGCACCTTCAAAATCGATCAGCGCTTCGGTCAGCGCCTGACGCATATCCAAGTCCAGGTGGTTGGTCGGTTCATCGAGCAGCAGCAGGTTCGGGCGCTGCCAGACGATCAACGCCAGCACCAGACGCGCTTTTTCACCACCGGAGAAGCGGCGAGTCTCTTCGCTGACTTTGTCGCCCTGGAAGCCGAATCCACCGAGGTAATCCCGCAGTTTCTGCTCCAGCTCCTGTGGCGCCATGCGTGCCAGATGCTGAATGGGTGATTCATCGGCGCGTAAAAACTCCAGTTGGTGCTGCGCGAAGTACCCCAGCTTGATGCCTTTCGCCAGGCCAATCTCACCGCTGATGGGGGCCAGTTCGCCGGCCAGCAGCTTAATCAGCGTCGATTTACCCGCGCCGTTGCGACCGAGTAGGCCGATGCGGGAACCCGGCACCAGATTCAGTTTGATCGAATCGAGAATGACGCGATCGCCGTAGCCAGCGCTGACCTTTTCCATCTTCAGCAGAGGATTCGGCAGGCTTTCCGGCTCGCGGAAACTGAAGTGGAACGGGTTGTCCACGTGTGCCGGGGCAATCAGCTCCATGCGTTCCAGCATTTTGATACGGCTTTGCGCCTGCTTTGCTTTGGTTGCTTTAGCGCGGAAACGATCGATATAGCTTTGCAGATGCGCCACGCGCTCCTGCTGGCTTTCGTACATTGCCTGTTGCTGAGCGAGACGGGTCGCACGCTGGATTTCAAACGCGCTGTAGTTGCCGGTGTACTCGAACATGGTTTGCTGTTCGATATGAATGATTTTATCCACCACCGGGTCGAGGAAGTCGCGGTCGTGGGAGATCAAAATCAGCGTGCCCTGGTAGCTTTTCAGCCATCTTTCCAGCCAGATCACCGCGTCGAGATCCAGGTGGTTGGTCGGTTCATCGAGCAGCAGCAGGTCTGAACGGCAAATCAGCGCCTGGGCCAGGTTGAGACGCATACGCCAGCCGCCGGAGAAGTCGCTGACCGGGCGCTCAAGTTGTTCGTTGGAGAAGCCGAGACCATGCAGCAGGCTGGCGGCGCGTGAGCGCACGGTCCAGGCGTCGATGGCATCCAGTTTGCCATGGACGGTGGCAATAGCGTGTCCATCGTTACGTTCGTTGGCATCGTTCAACTGCGCTTCCAGTTGACGATACTCGCGGTCGCCGTCAATCACGTACTCCAGCGCGGGCTGTGGCAACGCCGGCGTTTCCTGATTCACCCACGCGAGCTGCCAGTTTCCCGGGTAGGTAAATCCTCCGGCGTCGGCGCTGAGTTCATTTTTCAGCAATGCCAGCAGGGTAGATTTACCGCAGCCATTTTTACCCACCAGACCAACTTTCTGCCCTGGATTAATGGTGGCCGTGGCATTGTCCAGCAAGACGCGCACGCCGCGACGAATTTGTAACGATGAGAAAACAATCATAAGGCGCCGTATGTTCAGACTATGTTAATTTATCATTATGATAATGTAATGTGTGGGCCGTTTGCCGCACCGAGGCGCAATGGTAGCCCAAAACGTCGAAAATAGACAAAAGACAAAACCGGGAGGGGGATGATGTTCCAGCCAGCGAAAGTCTTGCTGCTGTATGCCCATCCGGAATCTCAGGACTCGGTTGCGAACCGGGTTCTGCTTAAACCGGCCATGCAGCTCAGCAATGTTACCGTGCACGACCTGTACGCGCACTATCCTGATTTTTTTATCGACATTCCGCATGAGCAGGCGCTGCTGCGTGAGCATGATGTGATTGTTTTTCAGCATCCGCTTTACACCTATAGCTGTCCGGCGCTGTTAAAGGAGTGGCTTGACCGTGTACTGAGCCGCGGATTTGCCAGCGGCCCCGGAGGGAATCAACTGGCGGGAAAGTATTGGCGGAGCGTTATCACTACCGGAGAACCGGAAAGCGCCTATCGCTATGACGCGCTAAACCGTTATCCAATGAGCGATGTACTGCGTCCTTTTGAGCTAACGGCCGGTATGTGCCGCATGCACTGGATGAGCCCTATTGTCGTCTACTGGGCCAGGCGGCAAACGAAGCAGGAGCTGGACAGCCATGCGAAAGCGTATGGTGACTGGCTGGCGAATCCGATCCCTGTGGGAGGCCGCTGATGGAAGGTTCTGATTTATTGACGGCGGGAGTGTTATTCCTCTTCGCGGCGGTGGCGGCAGTTCCCCTGGCCTCAAAGCTGGGGATCGGCCCGGTACTGGGTTACTTGCTGGCGGGTATCGCCATCGGCCCGTGGGGATTAGGGTTCATCAGCGATGTGGATGAAATCCTGCACTTTTCCGAGCTGGGCGTGGTGTTTCTGATGTTCATTATTGGGCTGGAACTTAATCCAGCCAAACTGTGGCAACTGCGGCGTTCAATTTTTGGCGTAGGTGCCGCGCAGGTAATGCTGAGTGCGGTGGTGCTGGCAGGATTATTAATGCTCACCGCGTTCTCCTGGCAGGCGGCAGTGGTTGGCGGCATTGGTCTGGCGATGTCATCGACCGCTATGGCGCTACAGTTGATGCGC
This sequence comes from Citrobacter arsenatis, assembly GCF_004353845.1. GTDB lineage: Bacteria > Pseudomonadota > Gammaproteobacteria > Enterobacterales > Enterobacteriaceae > Citrobacter > Citrobacter arsenatis. Next base: position 4,803,966 of record NZ_CP037864.1, on the reverse strand, counting down.
GAAAAAGGCATGAACCGCAGTGAATCCGGTCAACTGGGTTTTTCAGTGCTGCTGTTTCAGGATCTGGCGGTTATCCCCGCGCTGGCGCTGGTTCCGCTGCTGGCAGGGTCTGCTGACGAACATTTTGATTGGATCAAAGTGGGCATGAAGGTGCTGGCCTTTGCCGGCATGCTGATTGGCGGGCGCTATTTGCTGCGTCCGGTTTTCCGTTTTATTGCGGATTCTGGCGTGCGGGAAGTATTCACCGCCGCCACGCTGCTGCTGGTGCTGGGTTCGGCTTTATTTATGGATGCGCTGGGGCTGTCGATGGCGCTGGGAACGTTTATCGCAGGCGTGCTGCTGGCGGAAAGCGAATACCGACATGAGCTGGAAACGGCAATCGATCCGTTTAAAGGTCTGCTGCTCGGCCTGTTTTTTATCTCCGTGGGCATGTCGCTCAATCTTGGCGTGCTGTATACCCATATTCTGTGGGTGGCGGCGAGCGTGATAGTGCTGGTGGTTGTAAAAATGCTGGTGCTGTATGTGCTGGCGCGTCTTAACGGCATGAGAAGCTCAGAACGGATGCAGTTTGCCGGGGTTTTGAGTCAGGGCGGTGAATTCGCTTTCGTGCTGTTTTCAACGGCATCCTCGCAACGGCTGTTTCAGGGCGACCAAATGGCACTGCTGCTGGTGACCGTCACGCTGTCGATGATGACTACGCCGCTGGTGATGAAGCTGATTGATAAATGGCTCTCCCGCCAGTTTAACGGCACGGATGAAGAAGATGAAAAGCCCTGGGTAGAAGATGATAAACCGCAGGTCATTGTGGTGGGATTTGGGCGCTTTGGTCAGGTTATTGGTCGTCTGTTGATGGCCAATAAAATGCGGATTACCGTTCTGGAGCGGGATATTAGCGCGGTGAATTTGATGCGCAAATATGGCTATAAGGTCTACTACGGTGATGCCACGCAGGTGGATCTGTTGCGTTCTGCGGGTGCAGAGGCGGCACAGTCTATTGTTATTACCTGTAATGAGCCTGAAGACACCATGAAGCTGGTGGAACTGTGCCAACAGTATTTTCCGCATTTGCATATTCTTGCGCGTGCGCGCGGACGCGTAGAGGCGCATGAGTTATTACAGGCCGGTGTGACGCAGTTTTCCCGCGAAACGTTCTCCAGTGCGCTGGAGTTGGGGCGTAAAACGCTGGTTACGTTGGGGATGCATCCACACCAGGCTCAGCGCGCTCAGTTGCATTTTCGGCGGCTGGATATGCGCATGTTGCGGGAACTGATCCCCATGCACACGGATACGGTACAAATCTCTCGGGCCAGGGAAGCCCGGCGCGAGCTGGAGGAAATTTTCCAACGAGAGATGCAACAAGAGCGGCGTCAGCTGGATGGCTGGGATGAATTTGAGTAGAGGTAACCATGGCAATTCGTAAACGTTTTATTGCAGGCGCAAAATGTCCGTCCTGCCAGGCGCAGGATACGCTGGCGATGTGGCGCGAAAATAATATCGATATTGTTGAGTGTGTTAAGTGCGGTCATCAGATGCGGGAAGCAGATAAAGAGGCGCGCGAGCACGTTCGCAAAGAAGAGCAAGTGATCGGGATTTTTCATCCGGACTAGCGATATGGCGCAGCTTTTTTTAAGCTAGAGGGTACACGGGTGCAGAATTCCGCTACAATCTGCGCCACTATTCTTTCCATGCTCAGGAGATATCATGAAAGTAGCAAAGGACCTGGTGGTCAGCCTGGCCTATCAGGTACGTACAGAAGACGGTGTGTTGGTTGATGAGTCTCCGGTGAGTGCACCGCTGGACTACCTGCATGGTCACGGTTCCCTGATTTCTGGCCTGGAAACAGCGCTGGACGGTCATGAAGTTGGCGACAAATTCGATGTTGCTGTTGGCGCAAACGACGCATATGGTCAGTACGACGAAAACCTGGTGCAGCGCGTTCCTAAAGACGTCTTCATGGGCGTTGACGAACTGCAGGTTGGCATGCGTTTCCTGGCTGAAACTGACCAGGGTCCAGTACCGGTAGAAATTACCGAAGTGGAAGACGACCACGTAGTGGTTGACGGTAACCACATGCTGGCTGGCCAGAACCTGAAATTCAACGTAGAAGTTGTCGCTATCCGCGAAGCGACCGAAGAAGAACTGGCTCACGGCCATGTTCACGGTGCGCACGGTCACGATCACGATCATGACCACGGTCATGACGGTTGCTGCGGTGGCCACGGTCACGACCACGGTCACGAGCACGGCGGTGAAGGCTGCTGCGGCGGTGGTGGTAAAGGTAACGGCGGCGGCTGCGGTTGCCACTAATCGGTATGATTGCCTGACGGCGCTACGCTTATCAGGTCTACCGTAGGCCGGATAAGACGTTTACGTCGTCATCCGGCACAAAAAAGCGGGGATATCCCCGCTTTTTTTACGTCTCAATAATGTGGCGGCGGGGTCTCTTCAGACTGAGATGCAATGTGGGACGGCTGCGTTGCTTTGAGCTTTTCCGTCAGTAAACGCAAATGGTCGCGCAGTTTGGCCATTTCCAGTTCATGCGCGGTCACCGTCACGTTGAGCTCTTCAATGGTTATCTCCTGAAATGCCAGGCGACTTTCCAGTTCAGCCAGGCGAGTTTCCATTGTTGTATCCTGCATGATTCACCTCTTTCTTTTTTCTCCGGCAGATCGCGGACTGCGGCGAATTCTACTTAACTTTGCCTGTTTGCACAGCACTCAATCTTCGGTCACGAAACTAATTTAAACAAAAAGAGTCTGAAAAGTGGTGATAATAGGGCGTGCCCGTATGTTGATTTGTTCTACAACGCTTTATAGTACATTTTTGTGTTAGCTAACCCTGGGGTGAGATGCCCCGGCCCTGGAGATATGGATGAAATCACTGTTTAAAGTAACGCTGCTGGCGACCACAATGGCTGTTGCTCTGCATGCCCCGATCACCTTCGCTGCTGATGCTGCGAAACCAGCCGCTACTGCTGACAGCAAAGCAGCATTCAAGAATGACGACCAAAAAGCCGCTTATGCGCTGGGCGCGTCCCTGGGTCGTTATATGGAAAACTCTCTGAAAGAGCAGGAGAAACTGGGCATCAAACTGGATAAAGATCAGCTGATCGCTGGCGTTCAGGATGCGTTTGCAGACAAGAGCAAGCTGTCTGACCAGGAAATCGAACAAACTCTGCAGGCGTTTGAAGCACGCGTGAAGAGCTCCGCTCAGGCGAAAATGGAAAAAGACGCGGCCGACAACGAAGCCAAAGGTAAAGTTTACCGCGAGAAATTCGCTAAAGAGAAAGGCGTTAAAACCTCTGCTACTGGCCTGATCTACAAAGTAGAGAAAGAAGGTACCGGTGCGGCACCGAAAGACAGCGATACCGTGGTAGTCAACTACAAAGGTACGCTGATTGATGGTAAAGAGTTTGATAACTCTTATACCCGCGGTGAGCCGCTCTCTTTCCGTCTTGACGGTGTCATCCCGGGCTGGACTGAAGGCCTGAAAAACATCAAGAAAGGCGGCAAAATCCAGCTGGTTATCCCACCGGATCTGGCTTACGGCAAAACCGGCGTACCGGGCATTCCGGCCAACTCTACGCTGGTGTTTGATGTTGAACTGTTAGACATCAAACCGGCACCGAAAGCTGATGCGCAGCCCGATGCTGCACCGGCAGATAAAGCCGCAGACAGCAGCAAAAAATAAGTGACCAGAAACCGCCGCCCACAGGGCGGCGGTTTTTTATTATCGACAGGATATAATTAATACTGGAAAGCGCCTTGTGCGCTGTATTACTTTAGATGCCCCTATAATAGTGATGAGCCTGCCCTGACAACATAACGACAGGCTCCTGAAAAGGAGTGCTTTTTTTCATGTCCAGGTCGCTTTTAACCAACGAAACCAGTGAGCTAGATTTACTGGATCAACGTCCTTTCGATCAGACCGACTTCGATATCCTCAAATCCTACGAAGCGGTTGTGGACGGGTTGGCGATGCTCATTGGTTCCCATTGTGAAATCGTATTGCACTCTTTGCAGGATTTGAAATGCTCGGCTATCCGCATTGCTAACGGTGAACACACGGGCCGCAAAATTGGCTCGCCGATTACCGACCTTGCGTTGCGTATGCTGCATGATATGACGGGTGCGGATAGCAGCGTGTCGAAGTGTTACTTCACACGTGCGAAAAGCGGTGTCTTGATGAAGTCGGTGACGATTGCTATTCGCAACCGTGAGCATCGCGTGATTGGTCTGCTGTGCATCAACATGAACCTTGATGTTCCATTCTCGCAGATAATGAATACCTTTATCCCACCGGAAACCCCGGAAGTGGGTTCTGCCGTCAACTTCGCTTCTTCAGTGGAAGACCTGGTGACCCAAACGCTGGAGTTCACGATCGAAGAAGTGAATGCCGATCGCAATGTTTCCAACAACGCCAAGAATCGCCAGATTGTCCTGAATCTGTATGAGAAAGGTATCTTCGATATTAAAGATGCCATTAACCAGGTCGCCGATCGGCTGAACATCTCCAAGCACACGGTCTACCTCTATATTCGCCAGTTCAAAAGCGGCGATTTCCAGGGGCAAGACAAGTAATGCGTTTTGCCATCATGGTGACGGGGCCGGCTTATGGCACGCAACAGGCGAGCAGCGCGTTGCAATTTGCTCATGCGCTACTCAAAGAAGGGCATGAGCTAAGCAGCGTCTTTTTCTATCGTGAAGGTGTGTATAACGCTAACTTACTGACTTCGCCCGCCAGTGATGAATACGATCTGGTACGGGCCTGGCAACAGTTGAACCAGCAGCATGGCGTGATGCTGAATATTTGCGTGGCGGCGGCGTTGCGTCGCGGCGTAGTTGATGAAACGGAAGCGACGCGGCTGGGCCTGGCAGGCGCTAATTTACAATCAGGTTTTAACCTCAGCGGGCTGGGTTCGCTGGCTGAGGCGTCCTTGACCTGCGATCGCGTGGTGCAGTTTTAATGAAACGTGTTGCGTTTGTCTTTTCTACCGTGCCGCACGGCAGCGCGTCAGGCCGTGAAGGGTTAGATGCCTTACTGGCGACATCGGCCCTAACGGAAGACCTCGGCGTATTTTTTATCGGCGATGGCGTTTTTCAAATCCTCCAGGGACAACAGCCGGATGTTGTGCTGGCGCGGGACTATATCTCAACCTTCAAGCTGTTAGGGTTGTACGATATCGAGCAATGTTGGCTTTGTGCCGCCTCATTACGTGAACGGGGTCTCCAGCAGGGTGTTAATTTTGTGGTCGATGCGACAGCGTTAGAACCAGAGGATTTACGCCGTGAGCTAGGCAACTATGACGTCATTTTAAGGTTTTGAGATACTCATGCTGCACACACTACATCGCTCCGCGTGGCTTACCGATTTCTCCTCTCTTCTTCGCCTGATTGATAAAGACGATGAACTTTTATTGCTCCAGGATGGCGTGACCGCAGCAATAGAAGGAAGCCGTTTCCTTGAAAGTCTGCAAAGTGCCTCCATTAAGGTCTATGTACTGGAAGAAGACGTTAAAGCTCGCGGCTTAGATGGTCAAATTTCAGACAGTGTCGTCAGGGTTAGCTATACTGACTTCGTCAGACTTACGGTGAAGCATCCCAGCCAGATGTCCTGGTAATTGTGGGATCGTTGTATATTTCTTGACACCTTTTCGACACCGACCTAAAATTCTGCGTCCTCATATTGTATGAGGTCGTTTTATTACGTGTTTACGAAGCGAAAGCTACAACCAGGAGCTATTTAATGGCAACAGTTAACCAGCTGGTACGCAAACCACGCGCACGCAAAGTTGCAAAGAGCAACGTGCCTGCACTGGAAGCATGCCCGCAGAAACGTGGCGTATGTACTCGTGTATATACTACCACTCCTAAAAAACCAAACTCCGCACTGCGTAAAGTATGCCGTGTGCGTTTGACTAACGGTTTTGAAGTGACTTCCTACATCGGTGGTGAAGGTCACAACCTGCAGGAGCACTCCGTGATCCTGATCCGTGGCGGTCGTGTAAAAGACCTCCCGGGTGTTCGTTACCACACCGTTCGCGGTGCGCTTGACTGCTCCGGCGTTAAAGACCGTAAGCAATCACGCTCCAAGTATGGCGTGAAACGTCCTAAGGCTTAATGGTTCTCCGTTAAGTAAGGCCAAACGTTTTATATTAATGTCAAACTAAACTCGTAGAGTTTTGGACAATCCTGAATTAACAACGGAGTATTCCCATGCCACGTCGTCGCGTCATTGGTCAGCGTAAAATTCTGCCGGATCCTAAGTTCGGATCAGAGCTGCTGGCTAAATTTGTAAATATCCTGATGGTAGATGGTAAAAAATCTACTGCAGAAACCATCGTATACAGCGCGCTGGAGACCCTGGCTCAGCGTTCTGGTAAAGATGGCCTGGAAGCTTTTGAAGTAGCCCTTGAAAACGTGCGTCCGACTGTCGAAGTTAAGTCTCGCCGCGTTGGTGGTTCTACTTATCAGGTTCCAGTTGAAGTCCGTCCGGTTCGTCGTAATGCCCTGGCAATGCGTTGGATCGTTGAAGCTGCTCGTAAACGCGGTGATAAATCCATGGCTCTGCGCCTGGCGAACGAACTTTCTGATGCTGCAGAAAACAAAGGTACTGCAGTTAAGAAACGTGAAGACGTTCACCGTATGGCAGAAGCCAACAAGGCGTTCGCACACTACCGTTGGTAATCCCTTCGGAGTTTTAGTCACCAGGCGGGCGCTTCCAGTAAGCAGCCCGCTTTGGGCTACTTAAATTGAACGCCTAAAAGATAAACGAGGAATCAAATGGCTCGTACAACACCCATCGCGCGCTACCGTAACATCGGTATCAGTGCGCACATCGACGCCGGTAAAACCACTACTACCGAACGTATTCTGTTCTACACCGGTGTAAACCATAAAATCGGTGAAGTTCATGACGGCGCAGCCACCATGGACTGGATGGAACAGGAGCAGGAGCGTGGTATTACTATCACCTCCGCAGCGACTACTGCATTCTGGTCTGGTATGGCTAAGCAGTATGAACCGCATCGCGTAAACATCATCGACACCCCGGGGCACGTTGACTTCACTATCGAAGTAGAACGTTCCATGCGTGTGCTTGATGGTGCAGTAATGGTTTACTGCGCAGTTGGTGGTGTTCAGCCTCAGTCTGAAACCGTATGGCGTCAGGCAAACAAATATAAAGTTCCACGCATTGCGTTCGTTAACAAAATGGACCGTATGGGTGCGAACTTCCTGAAAGTTGTTGGTCAGATCAAAACCCGTCTGGGCGCGAACCCTGTTCCGCTGCAGCTGGCAATTGGCGCTGAAGAAGCGTTCACCGGTGTTGTTGACCTGGTGAAAATGAAAGCCATCAACTGGAACGAAGAAGACGCAGGCGTAACCTTCACTTATGAAGATATCCCGGCTGACATGCAGGAACTGGCTGAAGAATGGCACCAGAACCTGATCGAGTCCGCTGCAGAAGCTTCAGAAGAGCTGATGGAGAAATACCTGGGTGGTGAAGAACTGACTGAAGAAGAGATCAAAAAAGCTCTGCGTCAGCGCGTTCTGAACAACGAAATCATCCTGGTAACCTGTGGTTCTGCGTTCAAGAACAAAGGTGTTCAGGCGATGCTGGATGCGGTAATTGATTACCTGCCATCCCCAGTCGACGTACCTGCGATCAACGGTATTCTGGACGACGGTAAAGATACTCCGGCTGAGCGTCACGCTAGCGATGATGAGCCGTTTGCTGCTCTGGCATTCAAAATCGCTACCGACCCGTTCGTGGGTAACCTGACCTTCTTCCGCGTGTACTCTGGTGTGGTTAACTCCGGTGACACCATCCTGAACTCAGTGAAAACTGCACGCGAGCGTTTTGGCCGTATCGTACAGATGCACGCTAACAAACGTGAAGAGATCAAAGAAGTTCGCGCGGGCGATATCGCTGCTGCTATCGGTCTGAAAGACGTGACCACTGGTGACACTCTGTGTGACCCGGATCACCCGATCATTCTGGAACGTATGGAATTCCCTGAGCCGGTAATTTCCATCGCGGTAGAACCGAAAACCAAAGCTGACCAGGAAAAAATGGGTCTGGCTCTGGGCCGTCTGGCTAAAGAAGACCCGTCATTCCGCGTTTGGACTGACGAAGAATCTAACCAGACCATTATCGCCGGTATGGGTGAGCTGCACCTCGACATCATCGTTGACCGTATGAAGCGTGAATTCAACGTTGAAGCGAACGTCGGTAAACCTCAGGTTGCTTACCGTGAAGCGATTCGCGCGAAAGTTACCGATATCGAAGGTAAACACGCTAAGCAGTCTGGTGGTCGCGGTCAGTACGGTCATGTTGTTATCGACATGTACCCGCTGGAGCCGGGTTCAAACCCGAAAGGCTACGAGTTCATCAACGACATCAAAGGTGGTGTAATTCCTGGCGAATACATCCCGGCCGTTGATAAAGGCATCCAGGAACAGCTGAAATCTGGCCCGCTGGCTGGTTACCCGGTTGTTGATCTGGGCGTGCGTCTGCACTTCGGTTCTTACCATGACGTTGACTCCTCTGAGCTGGCGTTTAAACTGGCCGCTTCTATCGCCTTCAAAGATGGCTTTAAGAAAGCGAAACCAGTTCTGCTTGAGCCTATCATGAAGGTTGAAGTAGAGACTCCGGAAGAGAACACCGGTGACGTTATCGGTGACTTGAGCCGCCGTCGTGGTATGCTTCGTGGTCAGGAATCCAACGTCACTGGCGTTGTGATCCACGCTGAAGTTCCGCTGTCTGAAATGTTCGGATATGCAACCCAGCTGCGTTCTCTGACCAAAGGCCGTGCTTCTTACTCCATGGAGTTCCTGAAGTACGACGATGCGCCGAACAACGTTGCTCAGGCCGTTATTGAAGCCCGTGGTAAATAAGCCACAGGATTAAAACCTAAGTCCCGTGCTCTCTCCAAAGGGGAGAGCACTATAGTAAGGAATATAGCCGTGTCTAAAGAAAAATTTGAACGTACAAAACCGCACGTTAACGTCGGCACCATCGGCCACGTTGACCACGGTAAAACTACCCTGACCGCTGCAATCACTACCGTACTGGCTAAAACCTACGGCGGTGCTGCTCGTGCATTCGACCAGATCGATAACGCGCCGGAAGAAAAAGCTCGTGGTATCACCATCAACACTTCTCACGTTGAATATGACACCCCGACTCGCCACTACGCACACGTAGACTGCCCGGGCCACGCCGACTATGTTAAAAACATGATCACCGGTGCTGCGCAGATGGACGGCGCGATCCTGGTTGTTGCTGCGACTGACGGCCCGATGCCGCAGACTCGTGAGCACATCCTGCTGGGTCGTCAGGTAGGCGTTCCGTACATCATCGTGTTCCTGAACAAATGCGACATGGTTGATGACGAAGAGCTGCTGGAACTGGTAGAAATGGAAGTTCGTGAACTTCTGTCTCAGTACGATTTCCCGGGCGACGACACTCCGATCGTTCGTGGTTCTGCTCTGAAAGCGCTGGAAGGCGAAGCAGAGTGGGAAGCGAAAATCATCGAACTGGCTGGCTTCCTGGATTCTTACATCCCAGAACCAGAGCGTGCGATTGACAAGCCGTTCCTGCTGCCTATCGAAGACGTATTCTCCATCTCCGGTCGTGGTACCGTTGTTACCGGTCGTGTAGAGCGCGGTATCATCAAAGTTGGTGAAGAAGTTGAAATCGTTGGTATCAAAGAGACTGCTAAGTCTACCTGTACTGGCGTTGAAATGTTCCGCAAACTGCTGGACGAAGGCCGTGCTGGTGAGAACGTTGGTGTTCTGCTGCGTGGTATCAAACGTGAAGAAATCGAACGTGGTCAGGTACTGGCTAAGCCGGGTTCTATCAAGCCGCACACCAAATTCGAATCTGAAGTGTACATTCTGTCCAAAGACGAAGGCGGCCGTCATACTCCGTTCTTCAAAGGCTACCGTCCGCAGTTCTACTTCCGTACTACTGACGTGACTGGTACCATCGAACTGCCGGAAGGCGTAGAGATGGTAATGCCGGGCGACAACATCAAAATGGTTGTTACCCTGATCCACCCAATCGCGATGGACGACGGTCTGCGTTTCGCAATCCGTGAAGGCGGCCGTACTGTTGGTGCGGGCGTTGTTGCTAAAGTAATGAGCTAATTATTAATTAATTAGCTTTGAGCTTAAAAAGGGCGCTTTGGCGCCCTTTTTGCTGTCTACTATTTAGCTGTTGTCATATTTATTCGCATTTTTTATTCATTCTCCCGCCGCGTAAATAGCGTTGTGCTATTGTAATCATAACTATTCTCATTTAGACTTTGCACGGAAATTGAACGGGAGCGATCATGTACGTTTGTTTGTGTAATGCGATAAGTGATAAAAAAATACGTCAGGCTGTTCGCCAGTTTCATCCTCAGTCTTTTCAGCAATTACGTAAATTTATTCCTGTTGGAAATCAATGCGGTAAGTGTATTCGTGCTGCCCGCGAAGTCATGCAGGATGAATTAACGCAAATGCCAGAATTTAAAGAGATCGCCTAAGTCACACTCTTTTTTTTGACATCCCTGTAGCCCCATCTACGCTCTAAGAGTGGAAGCGGAGGGACTATAAAATGAAAGGTGATGTTAAAATCATAAATTATCTCAATAAACTATTGGGAAATGAGCTTGTCGCAATCAACCAGTATTTTCTCCATGCTCGTATGTTTAAAAACTGGGGACTGACTCGCCTCAATGATGTTGAGTACCATGAATCTATCGATGAGATGAAACACGCTGATAAATATATCGAGCGTATTTTATTCTTAGAAGGGCTCCCAAACTTACAGGATCTTGGTAAGTTGGGTATAGGCGAAGACGTTGAAGAGATGCTGCAATCCGATCTTCGACTCGAACTCGATGGCGCTAAAGATTTACGTGAAGCCATTGCTTACGCCGATAGCGTTCATGACTATGTCAGCCGGGATATGATGATCGAGATCCTGACTGAAGAAGAAGGGCATATTGACTGGCTCGAAACAGAGCTGGACCTGATTGCAAAACTTGGTTTGCAAAACTATCTGCAATCGCAAATTAAAGTCAGCGACTAACCGCCCTGTATCACATTTACCAGGCCAATAACAAAACCCGCAGCCGCCAGATATGGCCCAAATGGCAGCGGGTTTTTTAGTATCTGACTCCCGTACCTGACGCAGGAAATTCCGGTGAGGCAACAGGCCATGCCTGCGGCGAGTAAAACCAGCAGGGGCAATGATTCCCAGCGATGCCATGCGCCTAGCGCGGCAAGAAATTTGACATCACCAAAGCCTAATCCTTCCTGACGGCATATCAGACGATACCCCCAGTAGAACAAAGCAAATACCCCATAACCCGCTACGGCACCCCAAAGCGCGTCGGATAACTGCGCCGGTCTGCAGTACTGATGATAAATAAGACCACCCCATAAAAGAGGGCAGGTAAATTTGTCGGGCAACAATCCGGTGCGTAAATCATGAACTAAGAGCAGCCCTGATAAGGAAACATAAATCAGGAGAAAGGGGAGGTCGATGTACATAGGTAGGCCTCGTCTGGCAAAGAAACCACCCTCGGGTAAATCCGGCGACCTTACAAGTTCGGGATGTGGGTTATGTAAGCTCCCTTCCACGGAAAAAACGCTACGCCATAGTGCATACACTCAGACTGGAAGGGCGCGCGCATTTTTGAACGGGTGATTAATTTCTACACGGCACTTGCTTAAGACTGAGATTTACGTATAATGCGCGGGCTTGTCTAATATTGACAGCGGTTCGATATGAGCCACCGGTACTGCGAAAGCAATACCAGACAATGTTCCCAATCGGGGAACTCTGTAAGAACGGTTACACTCTCCCATCAATCGTAATGGGTTTGAGGAGTAACTATTTCGTCTATAAAATAATTGGAGCTCTGGTCTCATGCAGAACCAAAGAATCCGTATCCGTTTGAAAGCGTTTGATCATCGTCTGATCGATCAATCAACCGCGGAAATCGTCGAGACTGCCAAGCGCACTGGTGCGCAGGTTCGTGGTCCGATCCCGCTGCCGACCCGCAAAGAGCGTTTCACCGTTCTGATCTCCCCGCACGTCAACAAAGACGCGCGTGATCAGTACGAGATCCGTACTCACAAGCGTCTGGTTGACATCGTTGAGCCAACTGAAAAAACCGTTGATGCTCTGATGCGTCTGGACCTGGCTGCCGGTGTAGACGTGCAGATCAGCCTGGGTTAATCAGGTCATCGAGCGATTGAGAGGTTGATACAATGATTGGTTTAGTCGGTAAAAAAGTGGGTATGACCCGCATCTTCACTGAAGATGGCGTATCTATCCCAGTAACCGTTATCGAAGTTGAAGCAAACCGCGTTACTCAGGTTAAAGATCTGGCTAACGATGGCTATCGCGCTGTTCAGGTTACCACCGGTGCTAAAAAAGCTAACCGCGTAACTAAGCCGGAAGCTGGCCACTTTGCTAAAGCTGGCGTAGAAGCTGGCCGCGGCCTGTGGGAGTTCCGTCTGGCAGATGGTGAAGAATACACCGTTGGTCAGAACATTAGCGTTGAACTGTTTGCTGACGTTAAAAAAGTTGACGTAACCGGTACCTCTAAAGGTAAAGGTTTCGCTGGTACCGTTAAGCGCTGGAACTTCCGTACCCAGGACGCTACTCACGGTAACTCCTTGTCTCACCGCGTTCCGGGTTCTATCGGTCAGAACCAGACTCCGGGCAAAGTGTTCAAAGGCAAGAAAATGGCAGGTCAGCTGGGCAACGAACGTGTAACCGTTCAGAGCCTGGACGTAGTACGTGTTGACGCTGAGCGCAACCTGCTGCTGGTTAAAGGTGGTGTTCCGGGTGCGACCGGTTGCGACCTGATCGTTAAACCAGCTGTGAAGGCGTAAGGGGATAGCAATGGAATTAGTATTGAAAGACGCGCAGAGCGCGCTGACTGTTTCCGAAACTACCTTCGGTCGTGATTTCAACGAAGCGCTGGTTCACCAGGTTGTTGTTGCTTATGCAGCTGGTGCTCGTCAGGGTACTCGTGCTCAGAAGACTCGTGCTGAAGTAACTGGTTCAGGCAAAAAGCCGTGGCGCCAGAAAGGTACCGGCCGTGCGCGTTCAGGTTCTATCAAGAGCCCGATCTGGCGTTCAGGTGGTGTGACCTTCGCTGCTCGTCCACAGGACCACAGTCAAAAAGTTAACAAAAAGATGTACCGCGGCGCGCTGAAAAGCATTCTGTCCGAACTGGTACGTCAGGATCGTCTGATCGTTGTCGAATCATTCTCTGTTGAAGCGCCTAAAACTAAGCTGCTGGCACAGAAACTGAAAGACATGGCTCTGGAAGATGTGCTGATCATCACCGGTGAGCTGGACGAAAACCTGTTCCTGGCTGCGCGCAACCTGCACAAGGTTGACGTACGCGATGCAACTGGTATCGACCCGGTTAGCCTGATCGCCTTCGACAAAGTCGTAATGACTGCTGATGCTGTTAAGCAAGTTGAGGAGATGCTGGCATGATTCGTGAAGAACGTCTGCTGAAAGTGCTGCGCGCACCGCACGTTTCTGAAAAAGCGTCTACTGCGATGGAAAAAACTAACACCATCGTTCTCAAAGTTGCTAAAGACGCGACCAAAGCAGAAATCAAAGCTGCTGTGCAGAAACTGTTTGAAGTCGAAGTCGAAGTCGTTAACACCCTGGTAGTTAAAGGGAAAGTTAAACGTCACGGACAGCGTATCGGTCGTCGTAGCGACTGGAAAAAAGCTTACGTCACCCTGAAGGAAGGCCAGAATCTGGACTTCGTCGGCGGCGCTGAGTAAGTCGGAGGAGTAATACAATGGCAGTTGTTAAATGTAAACCGACATCTCCGGGTCGTCGCCACGTTGTTAAAGTGGTCAACCCAGAGCTGCACAAGGGCAAACCTTTTGCTCCGCTGGTTGAAAAAAACAGCAAATCCGGTGGTCGTAACAACAATGGCCGCATCACCACTCGTCACATCGGTGGTGGTCACAAGCAGGCTTATCGTATTGTTGACTTCAAACGCAACAAAGACGGTATCCCGGCAGTTGTTGAACGTCTTGAGTACGATCCGAACCGCTCCGCGAACATCGCGCTGGTTCTGTACAAAGACGGTGAACGCCGTTACATCCTGGCCCCTAAAGGCCTGAAAGCTGGCGACCAGGTTCAATCTGGCGTTGATGCTGCAATCAAAGCAGGTAACACCCTGCCGATGCGCAATATCCCGGTTGGTTCTACCGTTCATAACGTAGAAATGAAACCAGGTAAAGGCGGTCAGCTGGCACGTTCCGCTGGTACTTACGTTCAGATCGTTGCTCGTGATGGTGCTTATGTCACCCTGCGTCTGCGTTCTGGTGAAATGCGTAAAGTCGAAGCAGACTGCCGTGCAACTCTGGGCGAAGTTGGCAATGCTGAGCATATGCTGCGCGTTCTGGGTAAAGCAGGTGCTGCACGCTGGCGTGGTGTTCGTCCTACCGTTCGCGGTACTGCGATGAACCCAGTCGATCACCCACATGGTGGTGGTGAAGGTCGTAACTTTGGTAAGCACCCGGTAACTCCGTGGGGCGTTCAGACCAAAGGTAAGAAGACCCGCAGCAACAAGCGTACTGATAAATTCATCGTACGTCGCCGTAGCAAATAATTTTAGAGGATAAGCCATGCCACGTTCTCTCAAGAAAGGTCCTTTTATTGACCTGCACTTGCTGAAGAAGGTAGAGAAAGCGGTGGAAAGCGGAGACAAGAAGCCCCTGCGCACTTGGTCCCGTCGTTCAACGATCTTTCCTAACATGATCGGTTTGACCATCGCTGTCCATAATGGTCGTCAGCACGTTCCGGTATTTGTTTCCGACGAAATGGTCGGTCACAAACTGGGTGAATTCGCACCGACTCGTACTTATCGCGGCCACGCTGCTGATAAAAAAGCGAAGAAGAAATAAGGTAGGAGGAAGAGATGGAAACTTTAGCTCAACATCGCCATGCTCGTTCTTCTGCTCAGAAGGTTCGCCTTGTTGCAGACCTGATTCGCGGTAAGAAAGTGTCGCAGGCTCTGGATATTCTGACCTACACCAATAAGAAAGCGGCTGTACTGGTTAAGAAAGTCCTGGAATCTGCCATTGCTAACGCTGAACACAACGATGGCGCTGACATTGACGATCTGAAAGTTACGAAAATTTTCGTAGACGAAGGCCCGAGCATGAAGCGCATTATGCCGCGTGCAAAAGGTCGTGCAGATCGCATCCTGAAGCGCACCAGCCACATTACTGTGGTTGTGTCCGATCGCTGAGACTCTGGAGACTAGCAATGGGTCAGAAAGTACATCCTAATGGTATTCGCCTGGGTATTGTAAAACCATGGAACTCAACCTGGTTTGCGAACACCAAAGAATTCGCTGACAACCTGGACAGCGATTTTAAAGTACGTCAGTACCTGACTAAGGAACTGGCGAAAGCGTCTGTATCTCGTATCGTTATCGAGCGTCCGGCTAAGAGCATCCGTGTGACCATTCACACCGCTCGCCCGGGTATCGTTATCGGTAAGAAAGGCGAAGACGTAGAAAAACTGCGCAAAGTCGTAGCGGATATTGCTGGCGTTCCTGCTCAGATCAATATCGCCGAAGTGCGTAAGCCTGAACTGGACGCAAAATTGGTTGCTGACAGCATCACTTCTCAGCTGGAACGTCGCGTTATGTTCCGTCGTGCTATGAAGCGTGCTGTACAGAACGCAATGCGTCTGGGCGCTAAAGGTATTAAAGTTGAAGTTAGCGGCCGTCTGGGCGGCGCGGAAATCGCACGTACCGAATGGTACCGCGAAGGTCGCGTACCGCTGCACACTCTGCGTGCTGACATCGACTACAACACCTCTGAAGCGCACACCACTTACGGTGTAATCGGCGTTAAGGTATGGATCTTCAAAGGCGAGATCCTGGGTGGTATGGCTGCTGTTGAACAACCGGAAAAACCGGCTGCTCAACCTAAAAAGCAGCAGCGTAAAGGCCGTAAATAAGGAGCGTCGCTGATGTTACAACCAAAGCGTACAAAATTCCGTAAAATGCACAAAGGCCGTAACCGCGGTCTGGCTGCTGGCGCGGATGTTAGCTTCGGCAGCTTCGGTCTGAAAGCTGTTGGCCGTGGTCGTCTGACTGCCCGTCAGATCGAAGCAGCACGTCGTGCTATGACCCGTGCAGTTAAGCGTCAAGGTAAGATCTGGATCCGTGTATTCCCGGACAAACCGATCACTGAAAAGCCGCTGGCAGTGCGTATGGGTAAAGGTAAAGGTAACGTGGAGTATTGGGTTGCCTTGATTCAGCCGGGTAAAGTCCTGTATGAAATGGACGGCGTACCGGAAGAGCTGGCCCGTGAAGCATTCAAGCTGGCAGCAGCGAAACTGCCGATTAAAACCACCTTTGTAACTAAGACGGTGATGTAATGAAAGCAAAAGAGCTGCGTGAGAAGAGTGTTGAAGAGCTGAACACCGAGCTGCTGAATCTGCTGCGTGAGCAGTTCAACCTGCGTATGCAGGCTGCAAGTGGCCAGCTGCAACAGTCTCACCTGTTGAAGCAAGTGCGTCGTGACGTCGCACGCGTTAAGACTTTACTGACTGAGAAGGCGGGTGCGTAATGACCGATAAAATCCGTACTCTGCAAGGTCGCGTTGTTAGCGATAAAATGGAGAAATCCATCGTTGTTGCTATCGAACGTTTTGTGAAACACCCGATCTACGGTAAATTCATTAAGCGTACGACCAAACTGCACGTACATGACGAGAACAACGAATGCGGTACTGGTGACGTGGTTGAAATCCGCGAATGCCGTCCGCTGTCCAAGACTAAGTCCTGGACGCTGGTTCGCGTTGTAGAGAAAGCCGTTCTGTAATACAGTAGGCATTCTCAACGGATAAACGGCTCAGCGATGAGCCGTTTATTTTTTCTACCCATATCGTTGAAGCGGTGTTATAATGCCGCGCCCCCGATATGGGGCTTTTTTAACGACCTGATTTTCGGGTCTCAGTAGTAGTTGACATTAGCGGAGCACTAAAATGATCCAAGAACAGACTATGCTGAACGTCGCCGACAACTCCGGTGCACGTCGCGTAATGTGTATCAAGGTTCTGGGTGGCTCGCACCGTCGCTACGCAGGCGTCGGCGATATCATCAAGATCACCATCAAGGAAGCAATTCCGCGTGGTAAGGTCAAAAAAGGTGATGTGCTGAAGGCGGTAGTGGTGCGCACCAAGAAGGGTGTTCGTCGCCCGGACGGTTCTGTCATTCGCTTCGATGGTAATGCATGCGTTATTTTAAACAATAACAGCGAGCAACCTATCGGTACGCGTATTTTTGGGCCGGTAACTCGTGAACTTCGTAACGAGAAGTTCATGAAAATTATCTCTCTGGCACCAGAAGTACTCTAAGGAGCGAATCATGGCAGCGAAGATCCGTCGTGATGACGAAGTTATCGTGTTAACCGGTAAAGATAAAGGTAAACGCGGTAAAGTTAAGAATGTCCTGTCTTCCGGCAAGGTCATTGTTGAAGGTATCAACCTGGTTAAGAAACATCAGAAGCCGGTTCCGGCCCTGAACCAACCAGGCGGCATCGTAGAGAAAGAAGCAGCTATTCAGATCTCTAACCTTGCTATCTTCAACGCGGCAACCGGCAAGGCTGACCGTGTAGGCTTTAGATTCGAAGACGGCAAAAAAGTCCGTTTCTTCAAATCTAACAGCGAAACTATCAAGTAATTTGGAGTAGTACGATGGCGAAACTGCATGATTACTACAAAGACGAAGTAGTCGCTAAACTCATGACTGAGTTTAACTACAATTCTGTCATGCAAGTCCCTCGGGTCGAGAAGATCACCCTGAACATGGGTGTTGGTGAAGCGATCGCTGACAAGAAACTGCTGGATAACGCAGCAGCTGATCTGACAGCAATCTCCGGTCAAAAACCGCTGATCACCAAAGCACGCAAATCAGTTGCAGGCTTCAAAATCCGTCAGGGCTATCCGATCGGCTGTAAAGTAACTCTGCGTGGCGAACGCATGTGGGAGTTCTTTGAGCGCCTGATCACTATTGCTGTTCCACGTATCCGTGACTTCCGTGGCTTGTCCGCTAAGTCTTTCGACGGTCGTGGTAACTACAGCATGGGTGTCCGTGAGCAGATCATCTTCCCAGAAATCGACTACGATAAAGTCGACCGCGTGCGTGGTTTGGATATTACCATTACCACTACTGCGAAATCTGATGAAGAAGGCCGTGCTCTGCTGGCTGCCTTTGACTTCCCGTTCCGCAAGTAAGGTAGGGTTACTGAATGGCTAAGCAATCAATGAAAGCACGCGAAGTAAAGCGCGTAGCTTTAGCTGATAAGTACTTCGCAAAACGCGCTGAACTGAAAGCTATTATCTCTGATGTGAACGCGACCGACGAAGATCGTTGGAACGCAGTTCTCAAGCTGCAGTCTCTGCCGCGTGATTCCAGCCCGTCCCGTCAGCGTAACCGCTGCCGTCAAACAGGTCGTCCGCATGGCTATGTGGGCAAGTTCGGGTTGAGCCGTATCAAACTGCGTGAAGCCGCCATGCGCGGTGAAGTACCAGGCTTGAAAAAGGCTAGCTGGTAATTACCAATTGAATCACGGGAGTAAAGACAGATGAGCATGCAAGATCCGATCGCGGATATGCTGACCCGTATCCGTAACGGTCAGGCCGCGAATAAAGCTGCGGTCACCATGCCTTCCTCCAAGCTGAAAGTGGCAATTGCCAACGTGCTGAAGGAAGAAGGTTTTATTGAAGATTTTAAAGTTGAAGGCGACACCAAGCCGGAACTGGAACTTACTCTTAAGTATTTCCAGGGTAAAGCTGTTGTAGAAAGCATTCAGCGTGTCAGTCGCCCAGGTCTGCGCATTTATAAGCGTAAAGACGAGCTGCCGAAAGTTATGGCTGGCATGGGTATCGCAGTTGTTTCTACCTCTAAAGGTGTTATGACTGATCGTGCAGCGCGCCAGGCTGGTCTTGGTGGCGAAATTATCTGCTACGTAGCCTAATCGGAGGAAAAAATGTCTCGTGTTGCTAAAGCACCGGTCGTTATTCCTGCCGGCGTTGATGTAAAAATCAACGGTCAGGTTATTACGATCAAAGGTAAAAACGGCGAGCTGACTCGTACTCTCAACGATGCTGTTGCAGTAAATCATGCAGATAATGCACTGACCTTCGGTCCGCGTGATGGTTACGCAGATGGATGGGCTCAGGCTGGTACCGCGCGTGCCCTGCTGAATGCAATGGTTGTCGGTGTTACCGAAGGCTTCACTAAGAAGCTTCAGCTGGTTGGTGTAGGTTATCGTGCAGCGGTTAAAGGGAATGTAGTAAACCTGGCTTTAGGTTTCTCTCACCCAGTTGACCATCAGCTGCCTGCGGGAATCACTGCAGAATGTCCGTCTCAGACTGAAATCGTGCTGAAAGGCGCTGATAAACAGCTGATCGGTCAGGTTGCAGCAGATCTGCGCGCCTACCGTCGTCCTGAGCCTTATAAAGGCAAGGGTGTTCGTTACGCCGACGAAGTCGTGCGTACCAAAGAGGCTAAGAAGAAGTAAGGTAACACTATGGATAAGAAATCTGCTCGTATCCGTCGTGCGACCCGCGCACGCCGCAAGCTCCAGGAGCTGGGTGCAACTCGCCTGGTGGTACATCGTACCCCGCGTCATATTTACGCACAGGTAATTGCACCGAACGGTTCTGAAGTTCTGGTAGCTGCTTCTACTGTAGAAAAAGCTATCGCTGAACAATTGAAGTACACCGGTAACAAAGACGCTGCTGCAGCTGTAGGTAAAGCTGTTGCTGAACGCGCTCTGGAAAAAGGCATCAAAGATGTTTCTTTTGACCGTTCCGGGTTCCAATATCATGGTCGTGTCCAGGCACTGGCAGATGCTGCCCGTGAAGCTGGCCTTCAGTTCTAAGGTAGAGGTGTAAGATGGCTCACATCGAAAAACAAGCTGGCGAACTGCAGGAAAAGCTGATCGCGGTTAACCGCGTATCTAAAACCGTTAAAGGTGGTCGTATTTTCTCCTTCACAGCTCTGACTGTAGTTGGTGATGGTAACGGTCGCGTTGGTTTTGGTTACGGTAAAGCGCGTGAAGTTCCAGCAGCGATCCAGAAAGCGATGGAAAAAGCCCGTCGCAATATGATTAACGTCGCGCTGAACCACGGCACCCTGCAGCACCCGGTTAAGGGTACTCACACGGGTTCTCGTGTATTCATGCAGCCGGCTTCCGAAGGTACCGGTATCATCGCCGGTGGTGCAATGCGCGCCGTTCTGGAAGTCGCTGGAGTTCGTAACGTTCTGGCTAAAGCGTATGGTTCCACTAACCCGATTAACGTGGTTCGTGCAACTATCGATGGTCTGGAAAATATGAAATCTCCGGAAATGGTCGCTGCCAAGCGTGGTAAATCCGTTGAAGAAATTCTGGGGAAATAAACCATGGCAAAGACTATTAAAATTACTCAAACCCGCAGTGCAATCGGTCGTCTGCCGAAACACAAGGCAACGCTGCTTGGCCTGGGTCTGCGTCGTATTGGTCACACCGTAGAGCGCGAGGATACTCCTGCTGTTCGTGGTATGGTCAACGCGGTTTCCTTCATGGTTAAAGTTGAGGAGTAAGAGATGCGTTTAAATACTCTGTCTCCGGCCGAAGGCTCTAAAAAAGCGGCTCGCCGCCTGGGTCGTGGTATCGGTTCTGGCCTCGGTAAAACCGGTGGTCGTGGTCACAAAGGTCAGAAGTCTCGTTCTGGCGGTGGCGTACGTCGCGGTTTCGAGGGTGGTCAGATGCCTCTGTACCGTCGTCTGCCGAAATTCGGCTTCACTTCACGTAAAGCAGCGATTACAGCCGAAGTTCGTCTGTCTGACCTGGCTAAAGTTGAAGGCGGTGTTGTAGACCTGAACACGCTGAAAGCAGCTAACATTATCGGTATCCAGATCGAGTTCGCGAAAGTGATCCTGGCTGGTGAAGTAACTACTCCGGTAACTGTTCGTGGCCTGCGTGTTACTAAAGGCGCTCGTGCTGCTATCGAAGCTGCTGGCGGTAAAATCGAGGAATAAGTAGCAGATGGCTAAACAACCGGGATTAGATTTTCAAAGTGCCAAAGGTGGCTTAGGCGAGCTGAAACGCAGACTGCTGTTTGTAATCGGCGCGCTGATTGTGTTCCGTATTGGCTCTTTCATTCCGATCCCTGGTATTGATGCCGCTGTACTTGCCAAACTGCTTGAGCAACAGCGAGGCACCATCATTGAAATGTTTAACATGTTCTCTGGTGGTGCTCTCAGCCGTGCTTCTATCTTTGCTCTGGGGATCATGCCGTATATTTCGGCGTCGATCATTATCCAGCTGCTGACGGTGGTTCATCCAACGTTGGCAGAAATTAAGAAAGAAGGGGAGTCTGGTCGTCGTAAGATCAGCCAGTACACCCGCTACGGTACTCTGGTGCTGGCAATATTCCAGTCGATCGGTATTGCTACCGGTCTGCCGAATATGCCTGGTATGCAGGGCCTGGTGATGAACCCAGGCTTTGCATTCTATTTCACCGCTGTTGTAAGTCTGGTTACAGGGACAATGTTCCTGATGTGGTTGGGCGAACAGATTACTGAACGTGGTATCGGCAACGGTATCTCAATCATTATCTTCGCCGGTATTGTCGCGGGACTCCCGCCAGCCATTGCCCATACTATCGAGCAAGCGCGTCAAGGCGACCTGCACTTCCTCGTGTTGCTGTTGGTTGCAGTATTAGTATTCGCAGTGACGTTCTTTGTTGTATTTGTTGAGCGTGGTCAACGCCGCATTGTGGTAAACTACGCGAAACGTCAGCAAGGTCGTCGTGTCTATGCTGCACAGAGCACACATTTACCGCTGAAAGTGAATATGGCAGGGGTAATCCCGGCAATCTTCGCTTCCAGTATTATTCTGTTCCCGGCGACCATCGCGTCATGGTTCGGGGGCGGGACTGGTTGGAACTGGCTGACAACAATTTCGCTGTATTTGCAGCCTGGGCAACCGCTTTATGTGTTACTCTATGCGTCTGCAATCATATTCTTCTGTTTCTTCTACACGGCGTTGGTTTTCAACCCGCGTGAAACAGCAGATAACCTGAAGAAGTCCGGTGCATTTGTACCAGGAATTCGTCCGGGAGAGCAAACGGCGAAGTATATCGATAAAGTAATGACCCGCCTGACTTTGGTTGGTGCGCTCTACATTACCTTTATCTGCCTGATCCCGGAGTTCATGCGTGATGCAATGAAAGTACCGTTCTACTTCGGTGGGACCTCACTGCTTATCGTTGTTGTCGTGATTATGGACTTTATGGCTCAAGTGCAAACTCTGATGATGTCAAGTCAGTACGAGTCTGCATTGAAGAAGGCGAATCTGAAAGGCTATGGCCGTTAACAGTCGCCCGAGAAGTTACGGAGAGTAAAAATGAAAGTTCGTGCTTCCGTCAAGAAATTATGCCGTAACTGCAAAATCGTTAAGCGTGATGGTGTCATCCGTGTGATTTGCAGTGCCGAGCCGAAGCATAAACAGCGCCAAGGCTGATTTATTCGCATATTTTTCTTGCAAAGTTGGGTTGAGCTGGCTAGATTAGCCAGCCAATCTTTTGTATGTCTGTGCGTTTCCATTTGAGTATCCTGAAAACGGGCTTTTCAGCATGGTGCGTACATATTAAATAGTAGGAGTGCATAGTGGCCCGTATAGCAGGCATTAACATTCCTGATCAGAAACATGCTGTGATCGCATTAACTTCGATCTACGGCGTCGGCAAGACCCGTTCTAAAGCCATTCTGGCTGCCGCGGGTATCGCTGAAGATGTTAAGATCAGTGAGCTGTCTGAAGAACAAATCGACACGCTGCGTGACGAAGTTGCCAAATTTGTCGTTGAAGGTGATCTGCGCCGTGAAGTTAGCATGAGCATCAAGCGCCTTATGGACCTTGGTTGCTATCGCGGTTTGCGTCATCGTCGTGGTCTCCCGGTTCGCGGTCAGCGTACCAAGACCAACGCACGTACCCGTAAGGGTCCGCGCAAACCGATCAAGAAATAATCGGGGTGATTGAATAATGGCAAAGGCACCAATTCGTGCACGTAAACGTGTAAGAAAACAAGTCTCTGACGGCGTGGCTCATATCCATGCTTCTTTTAACAACACCATCGTTACCATTACTGATCGTCAGGGTAACGCACTGGGTTGGGCAACAGCCGGTGGTTCCGGTTTCCGTGGTTCTCGCAAATCCACTCCGTTTGCAGCTCAGGTTGCAGCAGAGCGTTGCGCTGAAGCCGTAAAAGAATACGGTATCAAGAATCTGGAAGTTATGGTCAAAGGACCGGGTCCAGGTCGCGAATCTACTGTTCGTGCTCTGAACGCCGCTGGTTTCCGCATCACTAATATTACTGATGTGACTCCGATCCCTCATAACGGTTGTCGTCCGCCGAAAAAACGTCGCGTATAACGCTGTCGTTTCTAGGATTGTTGGAGAAAGAAAATGGCAAGATATTTGGGTCCTAAGCTCAAGCTGAGCCGTCGTGAGGGCACTGACTTATTCCTTAAGTCTGGCGTTCGCGCGATCGATACCAAGTGTAAAATTGAACAAGCTCCTGGCCAGCACGGTGCGCGTAAACCGCGTCTGTCTGACTATGGTGTGCAGTTGCGTGAAAAGCAAAAAGTTCGCCGTATCTACGGTGTGCTGGAGCGTCAGTTCCGTAACTACTACAAAGAAGCAGCACGTCTGAAAGGCAACACCGGTGAAAACCTGTTGGGTCTGCTGGAAGGTCGTCTGGACAACGTTGTATACCGTATGGGCTTCGGTGCCACTCGTGCAGAAGCACGTCAGCTGGTCAGCCATAAAGCAATTATGGTAAACGGTCGTGTTGTTAACATCGCTTCTTATCAGGTTAGTCCGAATGACGTTGTTAGCATTCGTGAGAAAGCGAAGAAGCAGTCTCGCGTGAAAGCCGCTCTGGAGCTGGCTGAGCAGCGTGAAAAGCCAACCTGGCTGGAAGTTGATGCTGGCAAGATGGAAGGTACGTTCAAGCGTAAGCCGGAGCGTTCTGATCTGTCTGCGGACATTAACGAACACCTGATCGTCGAGCTTTACTCCAAGTAAAGCTTAGTACCAAAGAGAGGACACAATGCAGGGTTCTGTGACAGAGTTTCTAAAACCGCGCCTGGTAGATATCGAGCAAGTGAGTTCGACGCACGCCAAGGTGACCCTTGAGCCTTTAGAGCGTGGCTTTGGCCATACTTTGGGTAACGCACTGCGCCGTATTCTGCTCTCATCGATGCCGGGTTGCGCGGTGACCGAGGTTGAGATTGATGGTGTACTACATGAGTACAGCACCAAAGAAGGCGTTCAGGAAGATATCCTGGAAATCCTGCTCAACCTGAAAGGGCTGGCGGTGAGAGTTCAGGGTAAAGATGACGTTATTCTTACCTTGAATAAATCTGGCATTGGCCCTGTGACTGCAGCCGACATTACCCATGATGGTGATGTCGAAATCGTCAAGCCACAGCACGTGATCTGCCACCTGACCGATGAGAATGCATCTATTAGCATGCGTATCAAAGTTCAGCGCGGTCGTGGTTATGTGCCGGCTTCTACCCGAATTCATTCGGAAGAAGATGAGCGCCCAATCGGCCGTCTGCTGGTCGACGCATGCTACAGCCCTGTAGAGCGTATTGCCTACAATGTTGAAGCAGCGCGTGTAGAACAGCGTACCGACCTGGACAAGCTGGTCATCGAAATGGAAACCAACGGCACAATCGATCCTGAAGAGGCGATTCGTCGTGCGGCGACCATTCTGGCTGAACAACTTGAAGCTTTCGTTGACTTACGTGATGTACGTCAGCCGGAAGTTAAAGAAGAGAAACCAGAATTCGATCCGATCCTGCTGCGCCCTGTTGACGATCTGGAATTGACTGTCCGCTCTGCTAACTGCCTCAAAGCAGAAGCTATCCACTATATCGGTGATCTGGTACAGCGTACTGAGGTTGAGCTTCTTAAGACGCCTAACCTTGGTAAAAAATCTCTTACTGAGATTAAAGACGTGCTGGCTTCCCGTGGACTGTCTCTGGGCATGCGCCTGGAAAACTGGCCACCGGCAAGCATCGCTGACGAGTAACCGGATCACAGGTTAAGGTTTTACTGAGAAGGATAAGGTCATGCGCCATCGTAAGAGTGGTCGTCAACTGAACCGCAACAGCAGCCATCGCCAGGCTATGTTCCGCAATATGGCAGGTTCACTGGTTCGTCATGAAATCATCAAGACGACTCTGCCGAAAGCGAAAGAGCTGCGTCGCGTAGTTGAGCCGCTGATTACTCTTGCCAAGACTGATAGCGTAGCTAATCGTCGTCTGGCATTCGCCCGTACTCGTGATAACGAGATCGTGGCAAAACTGTTTAACGAACTGGGCCCGCGTTTCGCGAGCCGCGCCGGTGGTTACACTCGCATTCTGAAGTGTGGTTTCCGTGCAGGCGACAACGCGCCGATGGCATACATCGAGCTGGTTGATCGTTCAGAGAAAACAGAAGCTGCTGCAGAGTAATCTGTAGTAACGTAAAAAAACCCGCCTCGGCGGGTTTTTTTATATCCGTCATATCCCCACTTATCTACAATATCTGTACTCTTTTTGTTCATCCCCTGGAGTGTTGTATGTGGTTACTTGACCAGTGGGCAGAGCGCCATATTATTGAAGCACAGTCTAAAGGTGAGTTTGAGGGTTTACCCGGTACAGGTGAACCGCTGGTCCTTGACGATGATTCTCATGTTCCGCCTGAGCTTCGAGCCGGATTCCGTTTATTGAAAAATGCACGATGTCTTCCTCCTGAGCTTGAGCAGCGCAGAGAGGCAATACAGTTGCTTGAAATACTCGCAGGGATCCGCAAAGATGATCCCAGTTATCAGGAGGTGAGTCGAAGATTGTCACTACTGGAACTCAAACTTCGACAGGCCGGACTCAGCACCGAGTTTTTACATGGTGAATACGCAGATAAGTTGCTACAGAAGATCCACGACGAATAGCGGAGAGAGTATGTACCGTATTGGTGAATTAGCGAAACTGGCTGACGTGACGCCTGATACAATTCGCTATTATGAGAAGCAGCAGATGATGGAGCATGAAGTACGTACAGAAGGTGGGTTTCGCCTCTATACGGAAAGCGATCTTCAGCGTCTGAAGTTTATTCGTTATGCCCGTCAGCTTGGTTTCACTCTGGAATCGATCCGCGAACTGCTGTCGATCCGAATCGATCCCGAACACCATACCTGCCAGGAATCTAAGGGGATCGTCCAGGAAAGGTTGCAGGAAGTTGAAGCACGAATAGCAGAACTTCAGGCGATGCAACGGTCGCTGCAGAGATTGAATGACGCGTGTTGTGGTAAAGCACACAGCAGCGTGTACTGCTCCATCCTTGAAGCCCTTGAACAGGGTGCCAGCGGATCAGCATCAGGCTGTTGATTTATTAAACTGTCAGGTCTAAACTCGCGGCGTAAATTACTACAAACTGGAAATATTATGAGTCGTTATCAGCACACCAAAGGGCAGATAAAGGACAACGCAATAGAGGCGCTTTTGCATGACCCACTGTTCAGACAGCGCGTTGAAAAAAATAAGAAAGGGAAAGGAAGTTATCTACGTAAAGGTAAACATGGCAATCGGGGTAACTGGGAGGCCAGTGGCAAGAAAGTTATTCACTTTTTTACCACTGGCCTTCTTGTTTCAGTGGGTGCTTAAGAACGGTTATTCTGTTCTTTCAGCAGGTCACGAATTTCACTCAGCAATACTTCTTCTTTCGATGGCGCTGGCGGTGCTGCCGGCTCTTCCGCTTTTTTACGGTTTAGTTTGTTAATCAGTTTGATTGCCATAAAGATAGCAAACGCAACGATAATGAAATCGAAGACATTCTGAATAAATACACCGTAATGCATGACGACTGCCGGGATATCTCCCTGTGCATCACGTAACGTTAAAGCAAACTGTTTAAAATCAATCCCACCAATTAACAGCCCCAGTGGCGGCATAATGATATCGGCAACCAGTGATGAAACAATCTTACCGAATGCCGCACCAATAATGACACCCACTGCCAAATCGACAACATTCCCGCGCATCGCGAATTCGCGAAACTCTTTAATAATGCTCATTTTATTCTCCCTATGCAGCTGACGTTTATAAGTTTAACAAATGTTTAGGTAATTTCCATTTATGTATTGCCTAAAGAAAAATTTATTAGACCATGAAAAGTAAGGGGAAATAAAAAGGGCGCTGTATTAGCGCCTTTTTATTACAGGAAGAAAGGACTTGGCTGGAATAATCGCTCGACGTCGGTAATAAACTTTTTATCTGTCAGGAACATAATTACGTGATCGCCCTGCTCAATGCGCAGGTTATCATTGGCAATCATCACATCGTTACCACGTACAACGGCGCCAATAATGGTTCCTGGCGGAAGTTTAATTTCATCAATTGAACGCCCTACAACCCGTGACGTCGTTTCATCACCGTGTGCGACGGCTTCAATGGCTTCCGCAACGCCACGGCGCAGTGAAGATACACCGACAATATCAGCTTTACGCACGTGACTGAGCAGTGCAGAGATGGTCGCTTGCTGCGGTGATATCGCAATATCGATCACGCTGCCTTGTACCAGATCGACGTATGCTCTACGTTGGATCAACACCATTACTTTTTTGGCACCCATTCGTTTGGCAAGCATCGCCGACATGATATTGGCTTCATCATCGTTGGTCACCGCGATGAACAGATCAACTTGATCGATATGTTCTTCTGCCAGCAGCTCTTGATCCGACGCATCACCAAAAAAGACGATCGTATTTTGCAGTTTCTCCGCAAGCTCGGATGCGCGCTGTTGATTACGTTCGATCAGTTTGACGCTGTAATCTTTTTCCAGACGACGTGCCAGACCTGCACCGATATTACCGCCTCCCACTAACATGATGCGTTTGTACGGTTTTTCCAGACGCTGTAATTCGCTCATTACGGCGCGAATATGCTGTGATGCTGCGATAAAGAAGACTTCATCGCCGGCTTCAACAATGGTAGAACCTTGCGGGCGGATCGGTCGGTCATGACGGAAAATCGCCGCCACGCGGGTATCAATGTGCGGCATATGCTCACGCATTGTCGACAGTGCGTTACCAATCAGCGGTCCACCGTAATAGGCTTTCACTACGGCCAGGCTGACTTTACCCTCGGCAAAATTCACTACCTGTAATGCACCCGGATATTCAATCAGGCGATAAATACTATCGATAACCAGTTGCTCAGGTGCAATAAGGTGATCGATAGGTACCGCATCAGATTGAAACAGCTTGTCGGCATCACGAACGTAATCCGGTGAACGAATACGGGCGATGCGATTAGGCGTATTAAACAGTGAATAAGCTACCTGGCAGGCAACCATATTTGTTTCATCTGAGCTGGTTACGGCAACCAGCATATCGGCATCGTCGGCCCCGGCTTCACGCAAAACGCGGGGATGTGAACCATGCCCTTGTACGACGCGGAGATCAAACTTGTCCTGCAGGCTGCGCAGGCGCTCACCATTGGTATCGACTACCGTGATATCGTTGTTCTCTCCGACCAGGTTTTCAGCCAGCGTACCGCCAACTTGCCCTGCGCCCAGAATGATAATTTTCATCAGTCGCGACCCGTTATCTCATCACTTTTTGATTAGCTTAGCGTAAAAGAAACCATCGCCATCTTCCGCACCCGGTAAATTCTGACGTCCGGGCTCTTCCGGCGTACCGGTTTCGCTTAATACCGCATCAGGTGTGCGTGCAAGGAAAGCGGCAATTTGCTGCTGGTTCTCTTCTGGCAGGATAGAGCAGGTTGCGTAAACCAGCGTGCCGCCAGGTTTAAGATGTGACCAGGTTGCATTCAGGATCTCGGCCTGCAACTGCGCAAGTTCGGCAATATCCCGGTCGCGGCGCAGCCATTTGATATCCGGATGGCGACGGATCACCCCAGTGGCGGAACATGGAGCGTCCAGTAAAATGCGGTCAAACTGTTGTTCACCGCACCACTGCTGTGGATAGCGGCCATCACCCTGTTTTACGCTTGCCTTCATGCCCAGACGTTTTAGATTGTCGTAAACGCGCGATAGGCGTTTTTCATCGACATCGACAGCCATTACGTTAGCTTGCGGAGCAACTTCCAGAATGTGAGTGGTTTTCCCGCCCGGCGCGCAGCACAGGTCGATGATCTGTTCACCGTTCTCCGGCAACAGATAAGTTACACATCCTTGAGCGGAAGCATCCTGGACGGTTACCCAGCCTTCGTCAAAACCCGGGAGAGCGTGCACAGGAGCCGGCGTTTCCAGACGTACTGCATCTGGGTAATCCGGGTGCGGGAAACCGGTTAAACCCGCTTCGGTAAGCAGGTCCAGCCAGGCATCGCGTGTATGGTGATTACGATTGACACGAAGCCACATCGGCGGTCGCTGGTTATTGGCTTCAAGAATGGTTTCCCACTGCTGCGGATATGCGTTCTTAATGCGTTTCACCAGCCAGGAGGGGTGTAAGAAGCGCAAATCGCTTTGCGCGAACTCGGCCAGCAATTCATCCTGACGGCGCTGAAACTGGCGTAACACGCCGTTGATCAGTCCTTTAAGCTGTGGGCGCTTAATAACGACCGCACCCTCTACAGTCTCAGCCAGCGCAGCGTGTGGTGGAATACGGGTATGCAGCAGCTGGTAGAAGCCCACCATGATCAGATAGTGAACGGTGCGCTGTTTGCCCGTCATTGGGCGTTCCATCAACTGCTGGATCATCCACTCAAGTTGGGAGAGCGTGCGCAATACGCCGAAGCAAAGTTCCTGTAAGAGTGCTTTGTCTTTATCGGCAACTTTTTGCTGCATGGCGGGCAGCACGTTGCTTAATGATTGCCCCTTTTCGACAACCTGTTCGACGGCCTGGGCCGCCATACTGCGTAAATTAAGATGTTTTTTCATAAGCGCAAAAATAAAAATGCCCGGAGACACCGGGCTTAAAGAGATGAACCGTCAAACCAGACGGTTGCCGGGGACGAACCATTCCCGGCGTGAATTAAGCAGATCCTGCGCGCTCATGGCTTTTTTACCGGCAGGCTGCAAAGAGATAAGATTCAGAATGCCGTCGCCTGTTGCGACCTGGATACCCTGCTTCGTCGCCTCAAGAATAGTGCCTGGCGCGGCTTGGGTGCTGACAGTAATAACCGAAGCTTTCCAGACTTTCACAGGCTGACCGTCGATTTCAAGCCAGCTCATTGGCCACGGGTTAAAGGCGCGGATGCAGCGTTCCAACTGAGCGGCTGAAAGCGACCAGTTGATACGGGCCTCTTCTTTGCTGAGTTTTTCGGCATGCGTAACCAGCGATTCATCTTGTACAACTGGTTGTATAGTGCCGGCAGCCAGCTGTTTTAGCGTTTCAATCAGCCCCTGAGGCCCCAGGCCTGCCAGCTTGTCGTACAACGAACCGCTGGTATCTTCTGCCGTAATCGGGCAGGAAAGCTTAAGCAACATATCACCGGTGTCGAGGCCAACATCCATCTGCATGATGGTCACACCGGTTTCGGTGTCGCCTGCCCACAATGAGCGCTGGATCGGTGCTGCACCACGCCAGCGGGGAAGTAGGGAACCGTGAACATTGATACAACCCAGACGCGGCATTTCCAGCACGGCTTTTGGCAGAATCAGGCCATATGCCACCACCACCATCACGTCTGCGCGTAAATCAGCAACCAACTGCTGATTTTCCTGTGGACGAAGAGAGACGGGTTGAAAAACCGGTATCCCTTTTTCTTCCGCAAGCACTTTTACCGGGCTGGGCATCAGCTTTTTACCGCGTCCCGCCGGGCGGTCCGGTTGGGTAAACACGCCAACGACGTTATGTCCAGAAGATAACAGCGCGTCGAGATGACGCGCTGCAAAGTCAGGTGTACCCGCAAAAATAATACGTAGTGAGTCTGACACGTTGATTCTTGTCCTTAAGCTCGGGCGTTCAGGCGGTCGAGTTTTTCAACTTTCTGACGAATGCGTTGTTGCTTCAACGGAGACAGATAATCGATAAATAGTTTACCGACCAGGTGGTCCATTTCATGTTGAATGCAGATTGCCAGCAGGCCATCAGCTTCCAGTTCAAAAGATTTGCCGTTGCGATCGAGCGCACGAATTTTTACTTTCTCTGCACGCGGTACTAACGCACGCTGTTCAGGAATAGACAGACAGCCCTCTTCAATGCCGGTTTCGCCGTCTTTCTCCAGCAGCTCTGGGTTAATGAGAACCAACTGCTCGTCGCGATTTTCAGAGACATCAATAACAATGATGCGCTGATGAATATCGACCTGTGTTGCTGCCAGACCGATACCTTCTTCGGCGTACATCGTTTCGAACATATCATCAACGATACGCTGAATTTCTGCATTCACTTCTTCGACCGGTTTTGCGACTTTGCGAAGGCGCTCGTCCGGAATATGTAACACTTGCAAAACTGACATAGTTATCCAGAGTTGTGTTCAGGAGTTGAAAAGAATATTACCTCTATTCTAGACAAAACCCCCTCTGATTGACAGCATCAGTGACCAATCGCAAAGATTGCCAGGACTGCTTGTGGCAGGGGAACAGGGATGACCCAAATCGAAATTTGGCTACGTTTAGCGCAAGTGAATGAACTGTATGGTGATGAGATGGTGCGCGTTGCCCACTGGCTCAATACTCAACCATATATTAACAACGCGGTACTCCTGCAGGCAGGATTTTCTCCCCGCCAGGCCAGGCGATTTTTAACATTTCCAGATCAGACGTTGGAAAAAACGCTGCGTTGGCTTGAACATCCTAACCACCATTTTGTGGCTGCCGACAGCGATCATTATCCCTCACAGCTCCGTGCAATTGAGGATTATCCTGGGGCGCTTTTTGTTGCAGGAACTCCCGCATGCCTCCACTCATTTCAGGTGGCTGTCGTCGGCAGCAGACAGCACTCCTGGTATGGCGAACGCTGGGGGCGGTTGTTTTGTGAAAAGCTTGCAGCATGCGGTGTGACGATCACCAGCGGTCTGGCCCGGGGGATTGATGGCGTGGCGCACAATGCTGCGATAAACCGGCAGGGCACGAGTATAGCAGTGCTGGGTAACGGGCTTGAGACCATTCACCCACGACAGCATGTCCGTCTGGCTGAAAGGATGATTGAAGCTGGAGGCGCACTGGTGTCTGAGTTCCCATTAGATACACTCCCTTTACCGCGCAATTTTCCCCGACGAAATCGTATTATTAGTGGTCTAAGTAAAGGAGTCCTGGTCGTTGAAGCTGCTCAGCGTAGCGGGTCATTGGTCACTGCGCGTTGTGCGCTGGAACAAGGACGGGAGGTTTTTGCTTTACCAGGGCCGATTGGGAGTCCGGGAAGTGAAGGTCCACATTGGCTTATTCAGCAGGGAGCCACGCTTGTGACCGCGCCAGAGGAAATTCTGGAAAATTTGCAATATGGGCTGCAATGGTTGCCAGATGAACCTGAAAAATCAATTTATTCGCCAGATCACGAAGAGGTGGCATTGCCATTTCCGGAGCTCCTGGCTAACGTAGGAGATGAGGTAACACCTGTTGACGTCGTCGCTGAACGTGCCGGCCAACCTGTGCCAGAGGTAGTGGCTCAACTGCTCGAACTGGAGTTAGCAGGATGGATCGCAGCTGTACCCGGCGGCTATGTCCGATTGAGGAGGGCATGCCATGTTCGACGTACTAATGTATTTGTTTGAGACATATATCCATAACGAAGCTGAGCTGCGTGTGGATCAGGACAAACTGGAACGGGATCTTACCGACGCTGGTTTTGATCGTGAAGACATCTACAACGCGTTACTTTGGCTGGAAAAGCTAGCTGATTATCAGGATGGTCTTGCTGAACCTATGCAGCTGGCATCTGACCCTCTTTCTATACGTATTTATACTGCAGAAGAGTGCGATCGACTGGATGCAAGCTGTAGAGGGTTCCTGCTATTCCTGGAGCAGATTCAGGTGCTAAACCTCGAAACGCGAGAAATGGTCATTGAGCGTGTACTCGCGCTGGATACGGCAGAGTTCGATCTGGAAGACCTGAAGTGGGTGATCCTGATGGTGTTATTCAACATTCCAGGTTGCGAAAATGCCTATCAGCAAATGGAAGAATTACTCTTTGAAGTGAATGAAGGTATGCTGCATTAATCAATCTTCATTCAGTATGAGTTGTTATGGCTAAATCAGCACTGTTCACGGTGCGTAAAAACGAGCCCTGCCCACAATGCGGGGCTGAACTGGTTATTCGTTCCGGGAAACACGGTCCGTTTCTCGGTTGTTCACACTATCCTGAATGCGACTACATCCGTCCGCTGAAATCTTCCGCGGACGGACATATTGTCAAAGTTCTGGAGGGTAAGCTTTGCCCTGCATGTGGCTCTGAACTGGTGCTGAGACAGGGACGATTCGGTATGTTCGTTGGATGCAGTGATTATCCGACGTGTGAACACACTGAACTTATCGACAAGCCTGATGAAACAGCAATAGTTTGTCCTCAATGCCAGACTGGGCACCTTGTCCAGCGGCGTTCCCGTTATGGCAAAACCTTTTATTCCTGCGATCGCTATCCGGAGTGCCAGTTTGTCATTAACTTCAAACCGTTAGCCGGAGAGTGTCCAGAGTGTCATTATCCGCTACTCATAGAAAAGAAAACCGCGCAGGGTGTGAAACATTTCTGTGCCAGTAAACAATGTGGAAAGCCGATCCCGGCGGAATAAAAAAGTGAATAATAACCTGCCCACAGGCCCTATCGCTGCGGCGATAGCGGTTCTGAAACAAGAAAAAGTCATCGCCTATCCAACAGAAGCTGTATTTGGCGTCGGCTGCGATCCCGACAGCGAAACGGCTGTTACCCGTCTGTTGGAGCTAAAACAACGCCCAGTCGATAAAGGCTTAATTTTGATTGCGGCAAGCTATGATCAACTGAAACCCTATATTGACGATAGCACGCTTACTGATGCCCAGCGTGAGGCTGTGTTCGCCCGCTGGCCTGGTCCTGTCACCTTCGTTTTCCCGGCGCCTGCGACTACGCCCCGTTGGTTGACCGGTCGTTTTGATTCGCTGGCCGTGCGGGTCACCGATCACCCGCTGGTGGTTGCATTGTGCCAGGCTTATGGCAAACCGTTAGTCTCCACCAGTGCTAATCTGAGTGGCTTACCGCCTTGCAGAACGGTAGAGGAAGTCCGCGCCCAGTTTGGTACAGACTTTCCCGTAGTTGAAGGGGAGACCGGAGGGCGCTTAAATCCTTCGGAGATCCGTGATGCTCTGACGGGCGAACAGTTTCGACAGGGGTAATATGAAAGAAGCCTATGCTGTTTTTGGTAATCCGATAGCGCACAGTAAATCGCCCTTTATTCATCAGCAATTTGCAGAGCAGTTGAAGATTGATCATTCCTATGGACGTGTACTGGCACCCATCAATGATTTCGTGAATACGCTGAACGCTTTTTTTGCTGAGGGCGGGAAGGGGGCAAATGTTACCGTGCCTTTTAAAGAAGAGGCATTTGCACGTGCCGATGAACTAACGGAGCGGGCATCGCTTGCTGGAGCAGTCAATACCCTTAAACGGCTGGAGGACGGGCGTTTATTGGGGGATAACACGGATGGCATCGGCTTATTAAGCGATCTTGAACGTTTATCTTTCATTCGTCCTGGTTCGCGAGTTCTGCTGATTGGCGCTGGCGGTGCATCCCGTGGGGTTTTATTACCTCTTCTTTCTATGGATTGTGCGGTGACTATCGTTAACCGTACTGCTTCGCGCGCTGAAGAACTGGCACAAATCTTCTCCCATACCGGCAGCGTGCAGGCGGTGGGTATGGACGAGCTTGATAATTACAGTTTTGATCTGATTATTAACGCGACATCCAGCGGAATTAGCGGTGAGATACCGGCTATTCCGACATCTCTTATCCACTCATCTGTCTATTGTTATGACATGTTTTATCAGCAAGGGATTACACCGTTCCTTTCCTGGTGTGCCGAACATGGGGCGAAACAGTATGCCGATGGCCTGGGAATGCTGGTGGGCCAGGCCGCGCACGCCGTTTTACTCTGGCATGGGGTTTTGCCGCAGATTGAACCCGTCATTAAAAGCATGCAACAGGAATTATCGGCATGAATCAGGCGATCCAGTTTCCCGATCGAGAAGAATGGCGCACGGATGTTAGCGCCGTTGTTTTCCCGGCGATGGTCCATGGTATGCAGCTAACATGTGCCATCTCAGGGGAGAAGTTGGCGTCCCGCTTTGGTGGCGACACGCCTGAACAGTGGTTGGAAACCTTTCAACAGCATCGCTGGGATCTGGAAGAGGAAGCTGAAGCATTGATCCAGGCCCAGCAGGAAGACTCTCAGGGTTGGGTTTGGTTACTCTGACTCAAATACTCATCTTTCCATTTAACATAGTTGTTAGCTGAATATTGTAAGCCTGCTTTCTCTTCATCACTTAATGGACGGATCTGCTTAACTGGGCTTCCCAGGTATAGATATCCACTCTCCAGGCGTTTGTTTTGCGGAACCAGGCTACCGGCCCCAATCATAACGTCGTCTTCTACCACTACACCGTCCAGTACAATCGATCCCATACCAACCAAAACGCGGTTGCCAATGATGCAGCCGTGTAGCATGACCTTATGACCGACCGTCACATCCTCACCCACGATCAATGGATTACCCTGTGGATTCGATGTGGATTTGTGTGTGACATGTAAAACGCTGCCGTCCTGAATGTTTGTACGGGCGCCAATTTGTACATAATTCACGTCACCGCGAATCGCAACCAATGGCCAAATCCCAACATCATCAGCCAAACGAGTATCGCCAATAACGACGCTACTGGGGTCGATCATCACGCGTTTTCCGATCTGTGGGAAAAGATCCTTATAAGGACGTAATACATCAGACATGTTTACCTCAACAAAAATAGAGCGGTAATGAAGACTTTGGTTGGATTATTGAGACTGTGCAAGTGATTTAGCTATCAAAAATCAGCCAAATTGCGCAGGAATGTAGCGAAAGGGGTGAAAAACAAGCATTCAGCAAAAAAGATCCAAAAAACACTTGTGCTAAAAAATGGGATCCCTATAATGCGCCTCCATCGACACGGCGGATGTGAATCACTTCACGCAAACAGCCGGTCCGGTTGAAGAGAAAAACCTGAAAATGAGGGTTGACTCTGAAAGAGGAAAGCGTAATATACGCCACCTCGCGACAGAGCGCTAAAGCGCGTCGCAACTGCTCTTTAACAATTTATCAGACAATCTGTGTGGGCACTCGAAGATACGGATTCTTAACGTCGCAAGACGAAAAATGAATACCAAGTCTCTTGAGTGAACATACGTAATTCATTACGAAGTTTAATTCACGAGCATCAAACTTAAATTGAAGAGTTTGATCATGGCTCAGATTGAACGCTGGCGGCAGGCCTAACACATGCAAGTCGAACGGTAGCACAGAGGAGCTTGCTCCTTGGGTGACGAGTGGCGGACGGGTGAGTAATGTCTGGGAAACTGCCCGATGGAGGGGGATAACTACTGGAAACGGTAGCTAATACCGCATAACGTCGCAAGACCAAAGAGGGGGACCTTCGGGCCTCTTGCCATCGGATGTGCCCAGATGGGATTAGCTAGTAGGTGGGGTAACGGCTCACCTAGGCGACGATCCCTAGCTGGTCTGAGAGGATGACCAGCCACACTGGAACTGAGACACGGTCCAGACTCCTACGGGAGGCAGCAGTGGGGAATATTGCACAATGGGCGCAAGCCTGATGCAGCCATGCCGCGTGTATGAAGAAGGCCTTCGGGTTGTAAAGTACTTTCAGCGAGGAGGAAGGCGTTGTGGTTAATAACCGCAGCGATTGACGTTACTCGCAGAAGAAGCACCGGCTAACTCCGTGCCAGCAGCCGCGGTAATACGGAGGGTGCAAGCGTTAATCGGAATTACTGGGCGTAAAGCGCACGCAGGCGGTCTGTCAAGTCGGATGTGAAATCCCCGGGCTCAACCTGGGAACTGCATCCGAAACTGGCAGGCTAGAGTCTTGTAGAGGGGGGTAGAATTCCAGGTGTAGCGGTGAAATGCGTAGAGATCTGGAGGAATACCGGTGGCGAAGGCGGCCCCCTGGACAAAGACTGACGCTCAGGTGCGAAAGCGTGGGGAGCAAACAGGATTAGATACCCTGGTAGTCCACGCCGTAAACGATGTCGACTTGGAGGTTGTGCCCTTGAGGCGTGGCTTCCGGAGCTAACGCGTTAAGTCGACCGCCTGGGGAGTACGGCCGCAAGGTTAAAACTCAAATGAATTGACGGGGGCCCGCACAAGCGGTGGAGCATGTGGTTTAATTCGATGCAACGCGAAGAACCTTACCTACTCTTGACATCCAGAGAACTTAGCAGAGATGCTTTGGTGCCTTCGGGAACTCTGAGACAGGTGCTGCATGGCTGTCGTCAGCTCGTGTTGTGAAATGTTGGGTTAAGTCCCGCAACGAGCGCAACCCTTATCCTTTGTTGCCAGCGGTTAGGCCGGGAACTCAAAGGAGACTGCCAGTGATAAACTGGAGGAAGGTGGGGATGACGTCAAGTCATCATGGCCCTTACGAGTAGGGCTACACACGTGCTACAATGGCATATACAAAGAGAAGCGACCTCGCGAGAGCAAGCGGACCTCATAAAGTATGTCGTAGTCCGGATTGGAGTCTGCAACTCGACTCCATGAAGTCGGAATCGCTAGTAATCGTGGATCAGAATGCCACGGTGAATACGTTCCCGGGCCTTGTACACACCGCCCGTCACACCATGGGAGTGGGTTGCAAAAGAAGTAGGTAGCTTAACCTTCGGGAGGGCGCTTACCACTTTGTGATTCATGACTGGGGTGAAGTCGTAACAAGGTAACCGTAGGGGAACCTGCGGTTGGATCACCTCCTTACCTTAAAGAAACGTTCTTTGTAGTGCTCACACAGATTGTCTGATGAAAATTAGCAGTAAGAAAATCTCTGCAGGCTTGTAGCTCAGGTGGTTAGAGCGCACCCCTGATAAGGGTGAGGTCGGTGGTTCAAGTCCACTCAGGCCTACCAAATTCGCCTCCGTGCTGTGTTACGGCGATGCTCGCATACTTCAGTATGCTTCGCACCACCGCGCCTTGCCCGGAAACGAATTAGGGTACAGAGATTAGCATTTACGATGGGGTTATAGCTCAGCTGGGAGAGCGCCTGCCTTGCACGCAGGAGGTCTGCGGTTCGATCCCGCATAGCTCCACCATCCTTTACTTACTGCAACAACACAAGAAAACTTCAGAGTGTACCTGAAAAGGTTCACTGCGAAGTTTTGCTCTTTAAAAATCTGGATCAAGCTGAAAATTGAAACGACACACTGTTTCATTTCTCCGTAAACAAGAAATGAAAAATGGTGTGTTCGAGTCTCTCAAATTTTTGCAAGTCGATGATGAATCGAAAGAAACATCTTCGGGTTGTGAGGTTAAGCGACTAAGCGTACACGGTGGATGCCCTGGCAGTCAGAGGCGATGAAGGACGTGCTAATCTGCGATAAGCGTCGGTAAGGTGATATGAACCGTTATAACCGGCGATTTCCGAATGGGGAAACCCAGTGTGATTCGTCACACTATCATTATGTGAATACATAGCGTAATGAAGCGAACCGGGGGAACTGAAACATCTAAGTACCCCGAGGAAAAGAAATCAACCGAGATTCCCCCAGTAGCGGCGAGCGAACGGGGAGCAGCCCAGAGTCTGAATCAGCATGTGTGTTAGTGGAACGGTCTGGAAAGTCCGACGGTACAGGGTGATAGTCCCGTACACAAAAGTGCATATGTTGTGAACTCGAAGAGTAGGGCGGGACACGTGGTATCCTGTCTGAATATGGGGGGACCATCCTCCAAGGCTAAATACTCCTGACTGACCGATAGTGAACCAGTACCGTGAGGGAAAGGCGAAAAGAACCCCGGCGAGGGGAGTGAAAAAGAACCTGAAACCGTGTACGTACAAGCAGTGGGAGCCTCTTTATGGGGTGACTGCGTACCTTTTGTATAATGGGTCAGCGACTTATATTCTGTAGCAAGGTTAACCGAATAGGGGAGCCGAAGGGAAACCGAGTCTTAACTGGGCGTTAAGTTGCAGGGTATAGACCCGAAACCCGGTGATCTAGCCATGGGCAGGTTGAAGGTTGGGTAACACTAACTGGAGGACCGAACCGACTAATGTTGAAAAATTAGCGGATGACTTGTGGCTGGGGGTGAAAGGCCAATCAAACCGGGAGATAGCTGGTTCTCCCCGAAAGCTATTTAGGTAGCGCCTCGTGAATTCATCTTCGGGGGTAGAGCACTGTTTCGGCTAGGGGGTCATCCCGACTTACCAACCCGATGCAAACTGCGAATACCGAAGAATGTTATCACGGGAGACACACGGCGGGTGCTAACGTCCGTCGTGAAGAGGGAAACAACCCAGACCGCCAGCTAAGGTCCCAAAGTCATGGTTAAGTGGGAAACGATGTGGGAAGGCACAGACAGCCAGGATGTTGGCTTAGAAGCAGCCATCATTTAAAGAAAGCGTAATAGCTCACTGGTCGAGTCGGCCTGCGCGGAAGATGTAACGGGGCTAAACCATGCACCGAAGCTGCGGCAGCGACACTATGTGTTGTTGGGTAGGGGAGCGTTCTGTAAGCCGTTGAAGGTGGCCTGTGAGGGTTGCTGGAGGTATCAGAAGTGCGAATGCTGACATAAGTAACGATAATGCGGGTGAAAAACCCGCACGCCGGAAGACCAAGGGTTCCTGTCCAACGTTAATCGGGGCAGGGTGAGTCGACCCCTAAGGCGAGGCCGAAAGGCGTAGTCGATGGGAAACAGGTTAATATTCCTGTACTTGGTGTTACTGCGAAGGGGGGACGGAGAAGGCTATGTTAGCCGGGCGACGGTTGTCCCGGTTTAAGCATGTAGGCGGGTGTTTTAGGTAAATCCGGAACACTGTTAACGCTGAGGTGTGATGACGAGGCACTACGGTGCTGAAGTAACAAATGCCCTGCTTCCAGGAAAAGCCTCTAAGCATCAGGTAACACAAAATCGTACCCCAAACCGACACAGGTGGTCAGGTAGAGAATACCAAGGCGCTTGAGAGAACTCGGGTGAAGGAACTAGGCAAAATGGTGCCGTAACTTCGGGAGAAGGCACGCTGATATGTAGGTGAAGTGATTTACTCATGGAGCTGAAATCAGTCGAAGATACCAGCTGGCTGCAACTGTTTATTAAAAACACAGCACTGTGCAAACACGAAAGTGGACGTATACGGTGTGACGCCTGCCCGGTGCCGGAAGGTTAATTGATGGGGTTATCCGTAAGGAGAAGCTCTTGATCGAAGCCCCGGTAAACGGCGGCCGTAACTATAACGGTCCTAAGGTAGCGAAATTCCTTGTCGGGTAAGTTCCGACCTGCACGAATGGCGTAATGATGGCCAGGCTGTCTCCACCCGAGACTCAGTGAAATTGAACTCGCTGTGAAGATGCAGTGTACCCGCGGCAAGACGGAAAGACCCCGTGAACCTTTACTATAGCTTGACACTGAACACTGGTCCTTGATGTGTAGGATAGGTGGGAGGCTTTGAAGCGTGGACGCCAGTCTGCGTGGAGCCAACCTTGAAATACCACCCTTTAATGGCTGGTGTTCTAACGTAGACCCGTGATCCGGGTTGCGGACAGTGTCTGGTGGGTAGTTTGACTGGGGCGGTCTCCTCCTAAAGAGTAACGGAGGAGCACGAAGGTTAGCTAATCCTGGTCGGACATCAGGAGGTTAGTGCAAAGGCATAAGCTAGCTTGACTGCGAGAGTGACGGCTCGAGCAGGTGCGAAAGCAGGTCTTAGTGATCCGGTGGTTCTGAATGGAAGGGCCATCGCTCAACGGATAAAAGGTACTCCGGGGATAACAGGCTGATACCGCCCAAGAGTTCATATCGACGGCGGTGTTTGGCACCTCGATGTCGGCTCATCACATCCTGGGGCTGAAGTAGGTCCCAAGGGTATGGCTGTTCGCCATTTAAAGTGGTACGCGAGCTGGGTTTAGAACGTCGTGAGACAGTTCGGTCCCTATCTGCCGTGGGCGCTGGAGAATTGAGGGGGGCTGCTCCTAGTACGAGAGGACCGGAGTGGACGCATCACTGGTGTTCGGGTTGTCATGCCAATGGCATTGCCCGGTAGCTAAATGCGGAAGAGATAAGTGCTGAAAGCATCTAAGCACGAAACTTGCCCCGAGATGAGTTCTCCCTGAGACTTTAAGTCTCCTGAAGGAACGTTGAAGACGACGACGTTGATAGGTCGGATGTGTAAGTGTAGCGATACATTGAGCTAACCGATACTAATGAACCGTGAGGCTTAACCTTACAACGCCGAAGATGTTTTGGCGAAGAGACGCAAGATTCAGCTTGATTACAGATTAAATCGACAGACCGGAAAGGTGTGTTGATAACAGAATTTGCCTGGCGGCTGTAGCGCGGTGGTCCCACCTGACCCCATGCCGAACTCAGAAGTGAAACGCCGTAGCGCCGATGGTAGTGTGGGGTCTCCCCATGCGAGAGTAGGGAACTGCCAGGCATCAAATTTAGTGTGCTGATATGGCTCAGTTGGTAGAGCGCACCCTTGGTAAGGGTGAGGTCCCCAGTTCGACTCTGGGTATCAGCACCAGTTTTTCGGTTAAAGTTCGGCACTTAGAAAAGAATTTGTCTGGCGGCTGTAGCGCGGTGGTCCCACCTGACCCCATGCCGAACTCAGAAGTGAAACGCCGTAGCGCCGATGGTAGTGTGGGGTCTCCCCATGCGAGAGTAGGGAACTGCCAGACATCAAATAAGAACAAAAGGCCCGGTCTTTCGACCGGGCCTTTTGTTTTATCTGTGGTCTGTCGGTGAGCGCTCTCCTGAGGAGGACAAATCCGCCGGGAGCGGATTTGAACGTTGCGCAGCAACGGCCCGGAGGGTGGCGGGCAGGACGCCCGCCATAAACTGCCAGACATCAAATAAGTGAAAAGGCCATCCGTCAGGATGGCCTTTTTGCGTTTGATACACGGTAAAAATGCCAGAACTGTATCCGGCATATGGCTTTAATGGATAACCTGCGACAAAAACGCGCGAGTGCGTTCAGATTTAGGATGAGCAAAAAATTCATCCGGTGGTGCCTGTTCCACAATTTCACCAAGATCCATAAAGATTACCCGGTCGGCCACTGTGCGGGCAAAGCCCATCTCATGGGTAACACAAAGCATGGTCATGCCTGATTGCGCCAGACCTATCATGGTATCCAGCACTTCTTTCACCATTTCAGGATCTAACGCTGATGTAGGCTCATCAAACAACATTATTTTGGGTTTCATGCACAGCGAGCGAGCAATGGCTACACGCTGTTGCTGTCCACCAGAGATTTGCCCGGGATATTTATGCGCATGTTCGGCAATTCGAACTCGCTCAAGGTAGTGCATTGCCAGTACCTCAGCCTCTTTTTTCGGCATCTTTTGCACCCAGATTGGTGCCAGAGTGCAGTTTTGCAGGACCGTCAAATGAGGAAAGAGATTAAAGTGCTGAAAGACCATACCTACTTCTTGCCTGACACGCTCAATATTGCGGATGTCTTCATTGAGTTCTATCCCATCCACCACAATACGTCCTTGCTGATGCTCTTCCAGATGGTTGATACAGCGGATAGTTGTCGATTTGCCCGAACCGGAAGGTCCGCACAACACGATGCGTTCCCCCTGTTTTACCTTCAGGTTGATGTTTTTCAGGACATGAAACTGTCCGTACCATTTGTTGACGTTTTCCAGCGTAATCATCGCGTCAGTAGACTGCATTAATAATTGGCTCATAAATTCCTCAGTGCGGTGTACGCCCGGTGTTAAAACGTTTTTCCAAATGTTGGCTGTAACGCGACATGCTGAAACAGAAGATCCAGTAAATCAGTGCGGCGAAAACATATCCTTCCGTCGACATACCCAACCACGCGGGGTCCACAGTGGCCTGCTGCACGCTACTGAAAAGATCAAATAAGCCGATGATGATGACCAGACTGGTATCCTTGAATAAGGCGATAATCGTGTTAACCAGACCCGGAATAACCAGCTTGAGGGCTTGCGGGAGAATAACCAGCCCTTGTGTTTTCCAGTACCCTAACGCCAGTGATTCAGCGGCTTCATACTGACCTTTTGGTAGGGCCTGTAATCCTCCGCGAACCACTTCTGCGACATAGGCTGACTGGAAAAGAATAACGCCGACAAGCGCCCGGATAAGCTTGTCGATGCTGGTCCCTTCAGACATAAACAGAGGAAGCATGACCGAGGACATAAACAGAACGGTTATTAACGGTACGCCGCGCCAGAACTCAATGAAAATCACGGATAAAACCCGCACGACTGGCATATGAGAACGACGTCCCAATGCCAATAGAATGCCCCAGGGAAGTGCGCCCGCAATACCCACAGATGCGATGATCAGCGTCAGCGTTAATCCACCCCACTGCCGGGTTTCTACGCGTTCAAGGCCGAAAAAACCACCGTACATCAGCCACCAGACTACCACTGGATAAACAACGGCCCAGACGGCGATATAGCGGCCACGCAGCGGGATGGATTTCCAGAACATGGGAACGATAGACAGCAAACCAATTATCAGGGCCAGATTTACGCGCCAGCGTTGATCGTGGGGATAAAGCCCATACATGAATTGTCCAAAACGTTCATGAATGAACACCCAGCAGGCCCCGGCTTTGGTACAGTCTGCTCGGGTAGAACCTACCCAGTTGGCCTGAAAGAAAACCCAGTTCAACAGCGGTGGCAGGAATGACCAAATCAGCCATATGCACAGCAGCGTGAGCAGGCTGT
This sequence comes from Citrobacter arsenatis, assembly GCF_004353845.1. Lineage (GTDB taxonomy): Bacteria > Pseudomonadota > Gammaproteobacteria > Enterobacterales > Enterobacteriaceae > Citrobacter > Citrobacter arsenatis. The sequence continues at coordinate 4,760,043 of NZ_CP037864.1, read as the reverse complement.
TTGACCAACTGGAGAACAGGTTTTTACGCACCCAAAGTAGACTGCGATTTGCCGGGTTACCGCTCTGGCGCGAGGGGTGAGACAGCAGTGCTTTTGTCATCATGGCTCCTTAGCGCTCAATCAGTGCAATACGGCGGTTATAAATATTCATCAGCAGAGAAATGCTCAGGCTGATGATCAAGTACACCGACATCGTGATGGCAATAGTTTCGATAGCTTGTCCTGTTTGATTGAGTACTGTGCCGGCAAACAGCGAAACCATATCCGGGTAGCCAATCGCGGCCGCAAGTGAGGAGTTCTTGACGATATTCAGATACTGGCTGGTTAATGGGGGAATGATGACACGCAGCGCCTGTGGGATGATCACCTGACGCAGTGTTACCGGATTTGGCAGACCCAGCGAGCGTGCGGCTTCATGTTGGCCATAAGGAACAGCCTGAATTCCCGCCCGAATAATTTCTGCAATAAACGCCGAGGTATACACCGAAAGTGCCAGCGTCAGGGCTGCCAGTTCGGGAATAAGCACCATACCGCCACGGAAGTTGAAACCGCGAAGCACGGGGATATCCCAGTGAAGCGCTACGCCAAACATCCACTGTGCAATTAACGGTAAAAGCACGATCAGCGCCAGTGCCGTGGGCCAGGTCCGACGTAGCTGGCCGGTTTTGGTCTGGTGCATTCTGTTGAAGCGAAACAGGCCGATGGTGACGACGATAGCGATAATGACAGCGGCGCAAAAGGCAAAAAAACCTTCACCTATTTGCGGTGCCGGAATATAGAGCCCCCGGTTGCTGAGAAACATTAAATCCAGCGCGTTAACGGCCTGACGTGGACCAGGGAGGTTACGTAATACGGCGAAATACCAGAAGAAGATCTGCAGCAGCGGCGGTATATTGCGGAATGTTTCGATGTAGATTGTCGAGAGCTTTCGCAATAACCAGTTATCCGACAGGCGTGCCAACCCGAGAAAAAAGCCAAGAATAGAAGCGAAAACGATACACAACGCAGAAACTAATAGTGTATTGAGCAGGCCAACCACAAAGACACGGCCATACGTATCGCCTTGTTCGTAATCAATCAGATGCTGGACAATACCAAATCCCGCGCTGCGATCGAGAAAAGAAAACCCCGAGGTAATACCGCTATTGTTCAGGTTATTTATCGTGTTATGAATGAGATAGACCGCAATGCTAATAACCGCAATGACGGCGAGTATTTGAAATAACCAGGCGCGGACCGCAGGGTTAGAAAAGGATAACGATCCTTTTACGGTTGAGCGGCGATGGAACATAAGAAAACCTCGGTAACTATGACTCTGGGCTGAGCGCCGCAGTTGCGGCGCCCGTTACATCACTACGCATTAGCGCACCGGTGGTGCATATTGAATGCCACCGTTATTCCAGAGGTTGTTCTGCCCACGCTTGATCTTCAGTGGACTTTCCGATCCAACGTTCCGCTCAAAGATCTCTGAGTAGTTACCAACCTGCTTGATAATGTTGTAAGCCCATTTGTTATCAAGCTTCAGATCCTTGCCGTAATCCCCTTCTTTGCCTAGCAGGTGTGCCATATCCGGCGTTGCAGGATTAGCCGCTTTTTCATCGACGTTTTTCGAGTTAACACCCATTTCTTCCGCATTCAGCATGGCGAACAGCGTCCAGCGAACAATGGAGAACCACTCATCGTCCCCACGACGTACGACAGGTCCCAGCGGTTCTTTAGAAATAACTTCTGGCAGGACAATCCACTCCGCAGGATTACTCAGCTTGATTCGCAGGGCGTACAGCTGAGACTGGTCGGAAGCCAGCGTGTCGCAGCGTCCAGATTCCAGAGCTTTAGCGGATTCATCCGAGCGGTCAAAGGTGACGGGGGTGTACTTCATGTTGTTGGCTTTAAAGTAGTCAGCTACGTTCAGTTCAGTATCTGTTCCTGCCTGAATACAAACCGTTGCGCCATCCAACTCTTTAGCGCTTTTTAGGCCTGCTTTATTGTGAGTAAGAAAACCAATGCCGTCGTAATAAGTTACGCCCGTGAAAGACATCCCCATCCCAGCATCACGAGAAGAGGTCCATGTGGTGTTACGAGAGAGCATGTCGACTTCACCAGACTGTAACGCGGTAAAGCGTTCCTTGGCGGTGAGCGGGGTATATTTCACTTTGCTATCATCGCCAAATACGGCAGAGGCAACGCCACGACATACGTCGACATCAATACCAGAAAACTTACCGCTTGCATCGGCGTAAGAAAAGCCAGGCAACCCGTCACTGATCCCACACTGCACAAAACCTTTTTTCTTTACGGCATCAAGTGTTGCGCCGGCATGTGCCTGATTTGCAACCGCAAGCAGCACGCCGGCCGCAGCCAGGCTGGCTATTATCATCTTTTTCATAGAGCATCCTGTGTGGAGGAATTATTGTTATGGAAACGTTCTGAAAACGTTTTTTACCTGTCTGTGGCTATGGCCATACTCTTTTAAGCAAAGGTAGTGCCAGGTTTTTGCGCACGATTATTCGACGCAATATGCAGAGTGTAGACAGGAAAAAATAAATGCAGCGCCCTGAAGTGGTGCAAAATTGAAACGTAAGCCACATTTCGGCGCAAAAAATTTAAAAATCAGACAGGACGCAGGATAACAATTTCGGACGTTAATATTGATGGCGTGAGAATAATGAAAAGAAAACACGGTGTTACGAAGAACTGAAAAAATGCTAATTTCAAATCATGGATATGTGAGGCGAATCTATAATAATTTTATTATACATTGAGTGCTATAAACCAACGTTTTGTCTTATATAAAGATTTAATTCTTATTGCAAAAGCGCGGTATCCACCGCGCTTTTATGGAGATTTATTTGGTCAGGGCAACTATCCCAAGCGTCAGCCCGGCAACGGCTGCTGCGCCACCTGCGATGGCACCAGCTGTTTCCCAGTTATCCTGAGTGGTGCCTTTCATACAGGTATTGGTATGAACCAGGCGTCCCTGATCGTCGTATACAGGTACGCAAGGAGAATCGTGTGCACAGCCGGCAAGCAATGCGGTAAGCAATGCAACGGATATTAATCTTTTCATGGTGTTACCTCAAAAAATAAGCGTTTCGCTAATTGAGCAAAGACAAACGCTAAGCCATCTGCGAACTCGGGTTATTTTACCACCGCTTAAAAAAAGACTGACATGAGGAATAATCTCAATTCATGTGGATTGTAAAAATAATGGATAAAAAGAACGTTAATGGGGGAGTTTTCAGGAAAGGTTATTAAGAAATAAATGGCTATCTTATTAATAAATAAAGAGGGGCTTCTTGGGTACAAAAGGCGTCCGAAGACGCCTTTATTTTACAAATTAATCGTTATGCCGACTAAAACGCCGTCTGACGACTACGAAAAAGACCGGGACGAAGAAGATTGCCAACAGTGTCGCGGTCAGCATTCCCCCCATTACGCCTGTACCGACCGCATTCTGCGCACCGCTACCCGCACCGTGGCTGATAACCAGAGGCATAACCCCCAGAATAAACGCCAGAGATGTCATCAGGATTGGACGAAGACGCATGCGTGACGCCTCCAGAGTCGCTTCAATCAACCCCTTGCCTTCTTTATCCATCAGGTCTTTGGCAAACTCGACGATCAGGATGGCGTTCTTAGCCGAGAGACCAATAGTGGTTAGCAGGCCCACCTGGAAGTAGACGTCGTTATTCATACCACGCAGCGATGCAGCTAACAGTGCGCCAACCACGCCAAGCGGTACAACCAGCATGACCGAGAAGGGGATCGACCAGCTTTCATACAATGCAGCAAGGCAAAGGAAGACAACGATTAGCGAGATGGCATATAGAGCGGGTGCCTGGTTACCTGACAGTCGTTCCTGATAGGACATACCCGTCCAGTCATGACCAATACCGTTTGGCAGTTTTTCCGCCAGGCTTTCCATCAACGCCATTGCTTCACCAGTGCTTCGTCCGGGTGCCGCTTCGCCCAGTATTTCCATGGATGGCATACCGTTGTAACGTTCCAGGCGCGGTGAACCATAGATCCAATGTGATGCACTGAACGCAGAGAACGGAACCATTTCGCCATTGGCGCTGCGGATATACATATTATTGATATCTGCTGGCAGCATGCGATATTTTGCATCTGCCTGGACGTAAACTTTCTTCACGCGGCCACGGTCAATAAAGTCGTTAACGTAATAGCCGCCCAGTGATGCAGAGATGGTTTCGTTAATGTCCGACAGCGAAACCCCCAGCGCTTGTGCTTTCTCCTGATCGACATCCAGCTTAAACTGCGGCGTATCTTCCAGTCCATTCGGGCGTACGCGAACCAGCAGATCGGGGTGTTTAGCCACCATCCCCAGCAGTTGGTTACGTGCTTGCGTCAACGCTGTATGTCCCAGACCGCCCTGATCGATCAGCTCGAAATCGAAGCCGGTTGCGGTGCCCAATTCCACAATTGCGGGCATATTGAACGGGAAGACCAACCCATCGCGGATCTGGCTGAAAGCGCGTGTGGCCCGCGCAATGACCGCTTCAACACTGTTTCCCTCGCCGCTACGTTCATCCCAGGGTTTGAGGCTAACGAACGCCAGACCTGAGTTTTGCCCCTGACCGCTGAAGCTAAAACCGTTCACCGTGAAGACACTTTCGACGTTAGCTTTCTCATTGGTCAGGTAGTACTGAGTAACCTGATCCAGTACTTTCTGGGTGCGCTCTTGCGTAGCGCCCGCCGGAAGTTGAATCATTGTCATAAATACACCCTGATCCTCCTCTGGCAGGAAGGAGGTCGGCAGGCGCATAAACAGTACCGCCATTCCGATCACGATGATCAGATAGATAACCAGGTAACGCCCGGTTTTACGCACAATACCGCTGACGCTATTGGTATAGTGGTTAACGCTATGATCGAATTTGGCATTAAACCAGCCAAAGAAACCGCTTTTTTTCTCGTGATGTTCAGCCGATACCGGCTTCAACAGCGTTGCACAAAGTGCGGGAGTCAGGATCAGCGCTACCAGTACAGAAAGCGCCATGGCGGAAACGATGGTGATGGAGAACTGCCGATAGATAGCCCCGGTTGAACCACCAAAGAAAGCCATCGGGATGAAGACCGCAGACAGCACCATGGCGATACCGACCAGCGCGCCCTGAATTTGTGACATGGATTTTTCCGTCGCCTCTTTAGGCGGCAGATTATCTTCCATCATCACGCGTTCCACGTTCTCCACCACTACTATCGCATCATCGACCAATAGACCGATGGCGAGCACCATGCCGAACATCGTCAGAGTGTTTATCGAGTAGCCGAACGCGGCAAGTACAGCGAATGTGCCCAACAATACGACGGGGACAGCGATGGTTGGAATGAGCGTTGCCCGGATGTTTTGCAGGAACAAATACATGACCAGGAATACCAGTACAATCGCTTCAAACAGCGTTTTTACCACTTCATGAATGGAGATGGTTACAAACGGCGTCGTGTCGTACGGATAGACCACTTTCATTCCCTGCGGGAAGAACGGCTGCAACTCAACCAGCTTGGCTTTGATGGCGTTAGCGGTATCCAGCGCGTTCGCCCCGGTTGCCAGCTTAATACCAAGACCGGATGCAGGCTTACCGTTAATACGTGCCACGACGTTGTAGTTCTCACCACCCAATTCGATCCGTGCAACGTCCTTCAGGTGAACAACCGAACCATCGCTGTTCACGCGTAAAGTCACTTTGCCGAACTCTTCAGGGTCTTTCAGTCGTGTTTGTGCAATGATAGACGCGTTAAGCTGCTGATTAGGTAACGCGGGCGTCCCCCCTAACTGACCTGCGGCAATCTGATCGTTCTGTACCTTCAACTGATTGATCACATCAACCGGCGTGAGCTGGTACTTGTTCAATAAGTTCGCATCAAGCCAAATGCGCATGGCGTACTGCGCACCAAACAGCTGCACGTCACCCACGCCATTAAGACGGCTGATCGAATCTTTAACGTTCGAGGCCACGTAGTCGGAAATGTCATCCTGCGTGGTTTGTGGGTTATCAGAAACAAACCCCGCGACCATCAAAAAGCTGCTACTGGATTTCTCGACGCTAATCCCCTGTTGCTGAACTTCTTGCGGCAGGAGTGGAGTGGCGAGCTGCAGTTTGTTTTGCACCTGAACCTGCGCGATATCGGGGTCGGTACCGGACTGGAAGGTCAGCGTGATGGTGACGCTCCCCGCGGAATCGCTGGTGGAGGACATATACATCAGGTTATCGATCCCGTTCATATTCTGTTCGATAACCTGCGTAACCGTATCCTGTACCGTCTGTGCATCCGCACCTGGGTAGGTGGCGGAAATGGCGACCGCAGGAGGTGCAATAGTCGGGTACTGCGCCACGGGCAGTTGCATGATTGCCAAAGCGCCCGCCATCATCAGAATGATGGCCAGTACCCAGGCAAAGATAGGACGCCTGATAAAAAAGTTAGCCATGTCCGGTTACCTTATTGGGCTTTCGTGGCTGGGGTTTCGGTATCGGCGGTTGCTTTAACCTGAACGCCAGGGCGAGCTTTCTGTAAGCCGCTTACGATAACTTTGTCACCCGGTTGCAGGCCTTCGCTGATGAGCCACTTGTCACCAATAGCTTGTGCGGCAACGACTGCGCGAGACTCAACCTGATTCTTGTCATTAACGACCATTACGGTCGCATCACCGCGAGGCGTACGCGTTACCCCCTGCTGCGGAACAAGAATGGCATTCGGCTGGACACCTTCATCAATACGCGCGCGCACAAACATGCCCGGCAGCAGCGTGTGCTGTGGGTTAGGGAATACGGCCCTGAGGGTGATTGAACCGGTGCTTTCATCAACCGTCACGTCAGAGAATTGCAGCGAGCCTTTCAGCGGGTACGACTGACCATTTTCCATCACCAGTTCGACGGTACTGCTGGCGCTGTCCTTATGCAGGCTCCCTTGCTCAATGGACTGTTTGAGGCGCATAAAGTCATTACTGGACTGCGTTACGTCGACGTAAATAGGATCAAGCTGCTGAACGGTAGCAAGCTCAGTTGCCTGACCGTTGGTGACGAGTGCGCCTTCGGTGACGTTTGATTTACCGATACGTCCGCTAATGGGGGATGTCACTTTGGTGTAGGCCAGGTTGATACGTGCGCTTTCGACCGCCGCTTTTGCCGCGACCACGGAGGCATCGGCCTGGCGGGCATCAGCAATTGCCTGATCGTACTCTTGCTGACTGATGTACTTAGTGCCAACCAGCGGGACATAACGTTTTACCGTTAAATGCGCGATAGCGGCAGCAGCTTCACTCTTTGCCAGTTCGCCTTTGGCGCTGTCATAGTCTGCCTGGTAAGTCGCGGGGTCGATCTGATAAAGCGACTGGCCAGCTTCAACATCGCTTCCTTCGGTGAAATTCCGTTTAAGTACAATCCCGCTGACCTGGGGACGGACTTCCGCAATACGAAATGCCGTTGTGCGCCCTGGTAATTCGGTCGTTACGGCTAAAGGGGCCTTTTGGACGACATGGACAGTCACCTGCGGCTCTGCGGGATGAGCTTGTGTTTCTCCCTGATCGTTACAACCGGCGAGTAATGCTGCGGAGATGATGATGAATGAGGGCAGGAGTGAGAACCTGGCATTTTTCGTCATTTCTATTCCTTAAAAAACCGAACGCTCGTTATTAACCGGGTAACGCAGAGGCGATAACGCGCACAAGAAAAATAATAGTTGGCTATCCTACAAATTATTAGCTTGCGATGTAAGCAATACTTATTTATGGGCGGGGTACACGGCACGTAAAAACAAAAAAAGATTAATTCTCTGCCGTTTCATTATGGCATTAATAGCAATACTATGATGCGTGAAAACACATATTGAAATGAGTATTTGATTGGTGAATATATTGGCGGTTTTTATTTGTTTTGTTTATTCGTGTGTAATGTCTGCAATTAGCGCGTTTAAACCTCGTCTAAATAAATGCTAAGTGATACATTTGTTCCGTATAGTAAATATTAGATAAGAAAGTTAATCATTCTCTACTCTATCCAGACAGTCGAAACCATGGCCAGAAAAACGAAAGCTGATGCTCTCAAAACGCGACAGCACCTGATAGAAACAGCGATTGTGCAGTTTGCTGCGCGCGGCGTTAGCAATACGACGTTAAACGACATTGCAGACGCCGCCAGCGTGACGCGGGGGGCGCTGTATTGGCATTTTGAAAACAAGACGCAATTGTTTAATGAGCTATGGTTACAACAACCGCCATTGCGCGATCTTATTCAGGACCAGCTTATTGGCCGTTGGGGAGATAATCCTTTACAGCGACTGCGTGAAAAGTTGGTTGTGGGTTTGCAATATATTGCGCAGAATCCTCGCCAGCAGGCATTAATGCAAATTTTATATCATAAATGTGAATTTCATAACGATATGATATCAGAGCAGGCGATTCGCGATAAAATAGGTCTCAGTCATCAAAGTATTCGTGAATCTTTGCAGAGGTGTGTAGATGAAAATCTGATTGCCACTAGTCTGGATTTAGATGTCATCATCATTATTTTGCACGGTAGCTTTAGCGGAATAATAAAAAACTGGTTAATGAATCCAGTGAGTTATGATCTGTATGGGCAAGCACCGGTATTAGTTGATAACGTATTAAAAATGTTAAGTCCGGACGGCTGCGTAATGCAATTAATGCAGAGTGAAAATCAACCTGGGTAGATTTAGCCGCCAGAGCCTGACGGCTGTCGACGTGCTATCGGTGGTACTATTCGAGGTCGACGCAGTTGACAAGCTTAAGGGGATTCACTGAGTTCATATTCCGGCACTTGTCGTGCTCTGTTGTCATCAGCTCTATCCACTGAATGAGCAGAGCGTCGAAAAGAAAAACGAAGACCGCAAAAACAACCAGCCACCAATACTTGCGAATCATTACTAAACCCTGTGTATTCATGCCTAAGCGTGCAGGGAATATACACGAAATCTGCCACCTGAAAAGCAGACTTACAATGCTTTTACTTTGCAGAAAGATCGCCGTTCTTTGCCGTTAATCGACTCTTTTTAGACAGATTTTTTGTCTTACGCTTTTTCACCTTTGCAAGCTCCATCTCTGAAAAATGAGATCCAATACCCAATCTTCTGAGCCCCATTTTTACGTACTCGGCATTGATCTCAATCCCGACAAACTTGCGACCCAATTCCACGGCGGTGGCTCCAGTTGTGAAGCTACCGGCAAAGGGATCCAGCACCTTATCATCTGGGTTGGAGGACGCCAGAATGATGCGTTTGAGCAGGGCTTCGGGCTTTTGGGTCGGGTGATTTTCGTATTCGTCCATCAGATAACGTACACGTGGAAAATCCCAGACATTTCCCGGTACTTTTTTCTGGTTGTAGGGTTGAGGCGGATTTTTTCTGTAGTCTATAAGTGCGCGTTTGGCGCCAGTTTTGGCTTCAACCAGAATATCATCACGATTAAACGTATAGTTTTTCTGATCTTTTACCATCATCAGGATCGGTTCATACATGGAACCAAAGTAATTTTTGGCCTGTACCCCTGAGCTATCGTATGACCACACGATACGGCTCTTGATAGTAAAGAGCTGGCGGCATTTGAGATCAATATACGGCATGTTCTCCGTACTATTCATGATGTACATGGTGCCGTGCGGTTTGAGAATGCGATGGCACTCGTCAATGCACTCAAACAGCCACGCCAGAAAAGCCTCTTCATCCCAGGACTCCACCATCCCGTCAAAATCTTTACCGATGTTATAAGGTGGGTCGGCAAAAATGAGATCGACGCTTTCAGAAGGCAGCTTTTTCAGTTCGGTCAGTGCATCACCCAGGATTATCTTTTTAGATTCATCGCCAAAATAGACAGGTTCACATCTTGCGTTCATCGCCAAAGCCTCCCGTGTGACGTTAATAAAAAAGGCGCTTCCCCATGCCGAGTAGCGCCTTTTAAAACAAACATTTAACTGATTAGTATCAGTTCATGCCGTATTTTTTCAGTTTTTTACGCAGCGTACCACGGTTGATGCCCATCATCAGGGCAGCACGGGTCTGGTTACCGCGGGTGTATTGCATCACCATGTCCAACAGGGGCTGTTCTACTTCAGCCAGTACCAGCTCATAGAGATCGTTAACATCCTGACCATTCAATTGAGCAAAATAGTTCTTCAGTGCCTGTTTAACCGAGTCACGCAGGGGCTTTTGAGTTACCTGGTCCTGAGAGTTAACGGTAGAAACGGTCAGTACGTCAGAATTTACGCGTTGTTCGAACATAGTTCTGTCAGCTCTTTATTTCTGTTTACGCAAAATTTTCGAAGTATGCCTCCAACGCCGCCAGCTGTTCGCTGGAATCTTCAATGGCGTTGAATGTGCGCCGAAACTGGTCATCCGGAGCGTGTTCCTGGAGATACCAGGATACGTGTTTACGCGCAATTCGGTACCCTTTTGCCTGACCATAAAAGTCGTGCAGTTCCCGAACGTGCGCACAAAGCAAGCGCTTCACCTCTGCCAGAGGCAGTGGGGGCAGCAGCTCCCCAGTGTCCAGATAATGCTGGATTTCCCGAAAGATCCAGGGTCTTCCCTGAGCTGCACGTCCTATCATCAGGGCATCCGCCCCCGTATAGTCGAGTACAGCTCTGGCTTTATGCGGGTCAGTAATGTCGCCATTCGCGATAATCGGAATGGAAACTTTCTGCTTAACTGCCCGAATACTGTCGTACTCAGCATCTCCATTGAACAAACAGGCGCGGGTGCGTCCATGAATGGTCAGAGCCTGAATGCCACAGTCTTCAGCCAGTTGGGCAATCTCTACGCAGTTACGGTGTTCCGGAGCCCAGCCGGTGCGAATCTTGAGTGTGACAGGAACGTCCACTGCATTGACGACCTCGGTTAGTATTGATTTCACTAGATCCGGGTACTGCAAGAGGGCTGAACCTGCGAGCTTGCGATTCACTTTTTTAGCCGGACACCCCATATTGATATCAATAATCTGGGCGCCGCTTTCCACGTTAATACGTGCGGCATCGGCCATCTCAACAGGGTCGCTACCGGCAATTTGCACCGTGCGAATTCCTGGCTCATCAACGTGCACCATCCGTAAACGAGATTTGTCGCTTTCCCAAACCTGCGGGTTAGAAGACATCATCTCGGATACCGTCAATCCGGCTCCCATCTCATAACACAGCGTCCTGAATGGTCTGTCAGTGATGCCAGCCATAGGTGCTGCGATCAGGCGATTTCTGAGCTGGTATTGTCCGATGCGCATGAGTTAAGAAATGACCATACTGTGACTGCAAGGCGGCGTATATTACGCATTTTTCGCACGAGATGAAAGGCCAAACTTTGACCAATCCACTGAGGTGGATCAATGAATTGCCGTAAATATGAACGTATGAAAATATTTAATCATATAAATCATCGCATTAGAAAAATGTGTCGATTTTATATACGCATATAATTTTGCGTAACTTCTCATTTTTTCTTCAGCTACGGATCGCGCTGGCAAGATATTCTGCTGAATTAATCAGCAAATTGTCTCGCCATTGTGTGATCGCTACCTCATTTTAGTACAGGATCTCGGTATCCCCTGAATGGCTGTCCATTATCTTGCGTTCATTCAACGGTTGCGGTGGGCGATTATTCGCAGGTCCAACAATGTAGTGAAATTTATCCAGTTGTTCGGCGGAAAGGGCAACAGGCGTTTTCAGGACAGTCCAACTGACGCCTTCGGTACAGGGGGGCGTTGTTAACGAACCGCTGTAGCGCCAGTAGGTTTTGTTGTCAGGTAAAAGCTGGTTGATATTGACGGGCGAGAAAATAGGCATGCTGCTGTCTTCCATGGTTGGAAAAGATTCCCACAGATTTTGAATTGCCTGGTTAGGTTCGCCAACGTCAAGCATGACCGCCACGATAGCGACGTCTCCGTTTGAGTTTTTGTGGACTAACTGCAGCTCCAGCGGATAGGTTTTACCGTTTAGGGTATGTTCGCTCGGGGCGTGAAAATCCAACTGTTTGAGATAATAAATCTTTTCATCAACTTCAATGGAGCTGGAGGCATAGCTACTCATTGTTGCCCGTAGCATATGGTCAATGCTCAGAAATCTTGTTGGGCCATCGACGTATTGCATGTTGAGCGCGGGAAGGCCGAGTTTACTGGTTGTGGAGGACTGGATATCAATGGGTGATTGATTTGTTCCGGTTTGGCACGTTGTATACTCTTTGCTGATTTCTCCCCACTGTGCGGGGCCAGTCTCTCCGGTATATCCCCACGGTGCGGCCAGCGCGGACAGCGGCATCAGGCATGCTGTCAGTAAAGTTGTGGTAAATAGCTTGAAGCGCATACGTTTACTCAACGAAAATCACTATAAAATTAACAAAATCAATTGATTATTATATCGCTGGGGAACGTGTCAGTATGCTGGTCAATTGTCTGAAAATGGCGTGGTCAGACAACCACGCCGAAAGGGAGTTATTTTTTCTGACCGGTAATGCGGCACCACTCTTCTTTCTCGATAACCGGATCGAGCGTAAAGAGATCGGCATAGGCTTCGCAAACGCTTTCCGCCTGGCTGGCAAGAATACCTGAAAGCCCCAATAAACCACCCTCAACGGGCAATACGCTGATTAACGGCGCCAGCTCACGTAACGGGCCGGCAAGGATGTTGGCGACCACCACGTCAGCTTTCATCGCTTCAGGCTGGTCTTTTGGCAGGTATAGCTCCAGACGCTCGGAAACGCCATTGCGCTCGGCGTTATCCCGGCTGGCCTGAATCGCTTGCGGATCGATATCCACGCCGATTGCTTTCGCCGCACCCAGCTTCAGTGCCGCAATGGCCAGAATGCCGGAGCCGCAGCCAAAGTCGATAACCGTTTTGCCGTTAAGATCGAGACCATCCAGCCATTGCAGGCACAGAGAGGTGGTGGGGTGAGTGCCTGTACCAAACGCCAGACCCGGGTCCAGCATCACGTTGACGGCATTCTCATCCGGAACATCGCGCCAGCTTGGGCAAATCCACAGACGTTCGCCAAAGCGCATAGGGTGGAAATTATCCATCCATTCGCGTTCCCAGTCTTTGTCTTCGAGCTGTTCGATTTTATGCGCAAAGCCTTCGCCCAGTAGCGGATGCTGTTCCAGGATGGCAACCACTTCTTTCATGTCGGTTTCTGCATCGAATAAGCCGATAACATCGGTATCACCCCACAGGCGTGTCTCGCCAGGAAGAGGCTCAAATACCGGCGTATCATGCGTGTCCTGGAAAGTAATGGAAACGGAGCCCGCTTCCATCAGCGCATCGCTCAACTCTTCAGCGTTGGCACCGGTCGTGTTCAGTTTCAGTTGGATCCATGGCATAGCAAAACTCTTTATTTATCAGTAGTCAATATGGCAGCTTGCGGGACGGCGGAACCGAAACGGTTGCCAATCAGGAAAGCCAGCAAACTTATCAGTAACGAGGGCACAATCGGGTGGAAGCCCAGGTACTGAACGTTAAAGGTGGCGAGTACGGCATAAAGTACGCCGCCGACAATCATTGCGCTCAATGCGCCCGCCGCGTTTGCCCGCTCCCAGTACAGGCCCAGCACCAGCGGCCACAGGAAGACGGCTTCCAGTCCGCCAAACGCCAGCAGGTTAAGCCAGATAATCATCTCTGGCGGTTTCCAGGCGGCCAGCAGCAATAATGCACCCAGCAGCAGGGTAATCACTGCCGACATGCGCTTCAGCCGGGTTTCGTTTTTCAGCTGTTCCGGACGAAGGTTCAGATACAGATCCTTAATGATCGTAGCGGAACTTTGCAGCAATTGGGCATTGATCGTCGACATGATCGCCGCCATGGGGGCCGCGAGGAAGATCCCGGCAGCTATCGGCGGCAAGACTTTGACCATCAGCGTAGGGATAACCAGATCCGGTACCGTCAGGTCAGGGATTACCGCTCGTCCCAACGCACCTGCCAGATGCATACCAAACATCAGGATCGCCACCACGATAGTGCCGATGATAATGCCGCGGTGCACTGCTTTACTGTCTTTATAAGAGATGCAGCGTACCGCCGTATGCGGCAGGCCAATGACGCCAAAGCATACCAGTACCCAGAATGAGGTCATGAACGTGGGTGACAGAATGTCATCAGCACCCTGCGGCGAAACCAGTTTAGGATCGATGGTTTGCAGGGTTACTACCGCATTACTCAGGCCACCGGCAGCGTGAACGACACCGACCAGTAGAACGATAGTACCAATCAGCATCACCATGCCCTGCATGGTGTCGTTCAGCACGCTGGCGCGAAATCCGCCGAACGCCGTATACAATGCGATACTGACGCCAAAAATCAGCAAACCGGTTTCGTAAGGGATGCCCGCAGCGGTTTCCAGCAAACGCGCACCGCCAATAAACTGCACGGTCATTGCGCCGACAAAGGCGACCAGCAGGCTAAGGCTCGCCAGCCACACCAGCAGGCGGCTCTGGTAGCGCGCAAACAGCATATCGTTGAGGGTAACGGCATTATAACGACGGGCCAGAATAGCGAATTTCTTGCCGAGTATACCCAGAGAGAGCCAGACGGCCGGAAGCTGAATCATTGCCAGCAGCACCCAACCTAGCCCATATTTGTAGGCAGCACCGGGACCGCCAATAAATGAACTGGCACTGATATAAGTGGCTGTCAGCGTCATCGCTAAAACGATGCCGCCCATCGAACGGCTGCCAAGAAAATATTCATTCAGGAAGGTGCCGGTCACTCTCTTACGCATGGCATAAACAGAAAGACCGAAGACCACCAACAGATAGGCGACCAGCGGAAAAATAACTTCAAGCTGCATCGTCATCCTCCAACGGAATGTCGCGATAGATGAACTTCACCATCGCCCAGCACAGTACGATAAAAACCAGCGGCGTTAGCAGGCAGGCCATTTCGAACCAGTGCGGTAAGCCAGTAAAACCGAGCGTGGAATCGGGTAAGTAAGCGGCCACTAACCATGAGGCAAGATATAAAAGGGTCAGCCACAGCGCCCAGCGCGCCTCTTTATGGGCCTGAACAAAACGAGCGTCCATTTTTTGTCCCTTGTGGATAAAGAAAGCGGGGATTGTACCTTATGGCACGTGCGGGAGGGGAGAAAAACAAAAGGCCGGAATTTCCGGCCTTTTCGGTAAACGCTCGCTTACTTTTCCTGAAGTCCGAGTTTTTTCTCCAGATAGTGGATATTGGTTCCACCGTGCTGGAAATGCTCGTCATTCATGATGCGGATCTGCAGATCGACGTTGGTTTTGATACCGTCGATGATCAGTTCCTGCAATGCGTTTTTCATGCGGGCGATCGCTACGTCGCGGTTTTCACCATAGCAGATCAGCTTACCGATCATTGAGTCATAGTACGGAGGTACGGTGTAGCCTGCGTAAATATGAGACTCCCAGCGCACACCAAAGCCACCCGGCGCGTGGAAACGCGTGATTTTACCCGGGCTTGGCAGGAAGGTGTTCGGGTCTTCGGCGTTGATACGGCATTCTACCGCATGGCCTTTAACCACAACTTCGTCCTGCTTGATGGACAGTGGTTGTCCAGCAGCGATGCGCAGCTGCTCTTTGATCAGGTCAACGCCGGTGATCATTTCGGTTACCGGGTGTTCAACCTGAATACGGGTGTTCATCTCAATGAAGTAGAACTCGCCGTTTTCGAACAGGAACTCGAAAGTACCCGCCCCGCGATAGCCGATATCAACGCACGCTTTGGCGCAACGCTCGCCGATGTAGCGACGCAGTTCCGGGGTAATACCCGGCGCTGGTGCTTCTTCGACGACTTTCTGGTGACGACGCTGCATGGAGCAGTCACGTTCTGCCAGATAAATCGCGTTACCCTGACCGTCTGCCAGCACCTGAATTTCGATGTGACGTGGGTTTTCCAGGTACTTCTCCATGTAAACCATGTCGTTGTTGAAAGCTGCTTTCGCTTCCGCTTTGGTCATGGAGATGGATTGTGCCAGTTCGGCATCGCTGCGCACGACGCGCATACCGCGACCGCCGCCGCCGCCGGAGGCTTTGATAATAACCGGGTAGCCGATGCGTTTAGCATGAGCGCGGTTAGCGTCCATGTCATCGCCCAGCGGGCCGTCAGAGCCTGGGACTGTCGGTACGCCAGCTTTCTTCATGGCGGTGATTGCGGACACTTTGTCGCCCATCAGGCGGATGGTGTCGGCTTTTGGGCCGATGAAGATAAAGCCGGAACGTTCAACCTGCTCAGCAAAGTTGGCGTTCTCAGAGAGGAAGCCATAGCCCGGGTGAATTGCCACCGCGCCGGTGATTTCAGCAGCGCTAATGATAGCCGGGATGTTCAGATAGCTTTTTACGGACGGAGCCGGTCCAATACAGACCGTCTCATCCGCCAGCAATACGTGTTTTAAATCGCGATCCGCGCTTGAGTGCACCGCGACAGTCTTGATGCCCAGTTCTTTACAGGCACGAAGAATACGCAGGGCAATCTCACCGCGGTTGGCGATAACAATTTTATCCAACATGTTCGCCTCGTTATTCGATGACGACCAGCGGCTCGTCAAATTCTACCGGTTGACCGCTTTCTACCAGAATCGCTTTCACTACGCCGGATTTATCAGCTTCGATCTGGTTCATCATTTTCATGGCTTCAACGATGCACAGGGTATCGCCCGCATTCACTTTCTGACCGATTTCGATGAACGCTTTCGCATCCGGGCTCGGGGTGCGGTAGAACGTACCAACCATTGGGGAGCGTACGATGTGACCACTGATTTCCGCTGCTGCCGGAGCTTCCATACTTGGAGAGGCAGTTTGTGCGACAGCGTTAGACAGAGCTGGCTGCTGCATCACTGGTGCAGCATAAGCCTGTTGCATCATTGGAAAACTTGCAGCTGGCGCCGCACGGCTGATGCGTACAGACTCTTCGCCTTCAGAAATTTCCAGTTCGGAGATGCCTGATTCTTCAACCAGCTCGATCAGTTTTTTAATCTTACGAATATCCATGAGTGGGTTCCGTACTCTTTGTTTAGTGAGATTGTGACAAGCGTTTTACCGCCGTCTGTATAGCATTTTTATAACAGTGAGTGACAAGATGCCACGCATCTCAGGCGTTGCACTGGGTGCGGTTGCCATTAAGTGAGATTGCCAGACTTGTTAGTCATTGTGCGGCTATCTTCTGCCATTTTCGGGTAAAAGACAAAATATACCTTCAACATGCGAATGTCACCCTTTCAACGCTCTAAAAACGCTACCGGGGATAGCAAAGTCGCACATTATAACTATTTCGTAGCAATTGGCAGCTAAATACTGGTCTTATCAGGGAAGATAATCAACCGTTAACATGTAAAGAAAATCGGATCGTCCGTGTTTTGCAACGCACTGCACATATCGTGAAACTACCGCCACCACTGGCGAAGCTTCTTGTAACGGCAGGCTAACAGCACCGCAGCGAGTACTGCATAAATGATCGGTTGAGGGGAGATAATTTTTACCGACCACAGATAATGTATGGGTGCCAGGATCGCCACAAGATAGACGAAGTTGTGCAAATACTGCCAGTTTTTACCCAGCTTTCGCTGTGCTGATTGCGTAGACGTTAAAGTGAGGGCGAATAATATGACCCAACTGGCAATGCCCAGCATCAAATAAGGTCGTGTGATTAATTCCCGTCCTAACAACGCCAGATTATTAATACCCAACTCGAGGAGCGCGTAGCTGGTTAAATGCAGCGTTGCCCAGGCGAAACACCATAGCCCTAACAGGCGACGTGTGCGTATCAATAATGGCTGTTTAGCGTAGCGCGCGAGAGGAGAGACCAGCAAGGTCGCCAGTAAGAATTTCAGAGCTGTCCTACCGGTAAAGTGCTGGATATCTTTGACCGGATCCGCGCTCAGGCCGCCGTTATTTACCGCCCAAAAGAGCCAGATAAACGGTAAAAAACCGGCAAGATGCAGGCAAATTTTCAGCCCGGTAATGTGCTTTGCGGTCAGACGCACTTAAAAATTCTCCTGCAAATTAAGGCCACGGTACAGCGACGCAACCTCGTTGGCGTAACCGTTAAACAGCAGCGTGGGTTGGCGCTGAACGTCCAGAATACCGCCAGCGCCAATAAAACGCTCAGTGGCCTGGGACCAGCGGGGATGATCGACATGCGGATTCACGTTGGCATAAAACCCGTATTCATTGGGGGCGGCCAGATTCCAGGTTGTCGGAGGACGCTCGCGCGTGAGCTTAATACTCACGATCGACTTTATGCCCTTAAATCCGTACTTCCACGGCACAATCAAGCGAATGGGCGCGCCATTTTGTGGCGGGAGGGCTTTTCCATAAACCCCCACGGTAAGCAGCGTGAGCGGATGCATCGCTTCATCCAGGCGCAGCCCTTCAACATAGGGATACTTCAGCCCGCCGCCAATAAAACGATCTTTCTGTCCCGGCATATCCTCCGGTGCGTACAGCGTTTCGAACGCGACATACTTTGCGTTGCTGGTGGGTTCAACCTGCGCCAGCAGTTTATGTAACGGAAAGCCAATCCACGGCACAACCATTGACCAGGCTTCCACGCAACGCATCCGGTAAATCCGTTCTTCCAGCGGGAAACGGGCGGTCAGGGCGTCGTGATCGAGAGTGAGTGGTTTTGCAACTTCACCGCTGATTTTCAATGTCCATGGATCAGTTTTCAGGCTGCCAGCGTTGGCTGCCGGATCCGCTTTATCGAGGCCGAATTCATAGAAGTTGTTGTAACCAGAAACTTTATCCGCTGGGGTTAAAGGAAGCGAATTTTGCCAGACGGCGGGTTTACTGAAATCAAGTGGCTGACCCGCGGGCGCGGGGGGGCGGTCATTTCCCTTAAACCAACTCAGAAGGTCAGCCTGCGCAGAGTGGGGTAAAGACAACGCGGCAGCGCTTATCCCTAATGCTTTCAGCACCTGGCGACGCTGCATAAAAAAAGCCGACTCGTCAGTGACGTCGGCTTCTGTAAATGGACGTAATTTCTTCATAACAGACTCCCGGCTTACGCGTCATAACTGACAGGGGACGCGTAGTTAATATGGCAGGGAGTCTGTAGATGTGCCGCGAAATTTCGTTAATTAAGTGTAAATTTCTGCGCCAGAGTCAGTTATTTCACCTTCACCAGCGTGCGGCCTTGTACCTGGTTATTGATGATCGCATCAGCGAACTTCGGCGCATCCGCCAGCGTAATCTCCGTTGCCGCCTGAGCATAGAAAGATTCCGGCAGATCCTTAACCAAGCGCGCCCAGGCTTCTGCACGGCGTGCCGCCGGCGTCATCACAGAATCCACCCCTTGCAAACGTACGTTACGCAGAATAAATGGCATCACCGTGGTTGGCAGTGCGAATCCCCCCGCCAGGCCGCAAGCGGCAACACAGCCACCGTAGTTCATCTGTGCGAGGACTTTTGCCAGAACTTTGTCGCCAACGGTATCCACCGCGCCAGCCCACAGCTGTTTTTCCAGCGGGCGTGATTCTGCAAACTCATCGCGGCCAAGAATACGGTTAGCGCCCAGGCTCTTGAGGTAATTATGGGTGCTTTCGCGACCTGAAACCGCCGCAACCTGATAACCCAGCTTATGTAGTAACGCAACGGCCGTACTGCCCACGCCGCCGCTGGCGCCGGTGACGACAATCTCACCGTCTTGCGGACGAATACCTGCATCTTCAAGCGCCATAACGCACAGCATAGCGGTAAAGCCGGCGGTACCGATGACCATGGCTTTACGTCCATCCAGTCCATTTGGCAGCGCAACCAGCCAGTCGCCTTTCACGCGTGCGCGTTCTGCCAGTCCACCCCAATGATTTTCGCCTACGCCCCAGCCGGTCAGTAAAACTTCCTGACCCGCATGAAAACGGGGATCTTCGCTTGCGCGAACGGTACCGGCGAAATCAATGCCAGGAATCATCGGAAAATTACGAATGATTTTACCCTTGCCGGTGATAGCCAGGGCGTCTTTGTAGTTCAGGCTTGACCAGTGGACATCCACCGTCACATCGCCTTCCGGTAGCTGATTTTCGTCGAGGGGCTGAACGGATGCGAGGGTTTTTCCGTCCTGCTGTTCTAAGATCAAAGCCTGCATAACCTGTCCTCAATTCGTATAGTGGATTGGAAAATGAATAATGAAGACTATACTCGCTAATCAAAACATGATGCCGATTCTGCGCAATAAATTGCCAGATATACCTGATTTGGTAGTATGCCCACACTGTTTGTATAAATTGACGTATTTTGCGTTCAGTTTTGCATTGTTGAGTCGCTTTATCACTTTCATGCCCGTTTCATAACTGTCGGAGTTAACACAAGGATGCGATTAACGACGAAATTTTCAGCTTTTGTCACGCTGCTTACTGGGTTAACGATCTTCGTGACTCTGATCGGCTGCTCGCTGAGTTTTTACAACGCGATTCAATATAAGTTCACCACCCGTGTTCAGGCGGTGGCGACGGCGATTGATACACACCTTGTCTCCCGCGATGTTGTAGCGTTAACCCCGCAAATCGATGAAATGATGGTTTCGGTTGATATCGTGCGCATCGAATTGCTGCAGGGCGAAAAAGTTGTGTATGACCACTCTCGCTCCAGCAGTTATCGCCCGGCGGGGACGAACAATCTGTATCGTGACATCACCGTCCCGTTGGTCAAACATCCTGGCATGTCGTTACGTCTGGTTTATCAGGATCCGATGGGCAACTATTTTCATTCGTTGGTGACCACCGCGCCGCTCACGCTGGCGATTGCTTTCATTATACTGATGCTCTTTTTGTCGGTACGCTGGCTTCAACGCCAGCTTTCGGGTCAGGAGCTGCTGGAGATTCGTTCCACGCGCATTCTGAACGGCGAACGTGGACCGAACGTGCGGGGAACGGTTTATGAATGGCCAGCCCGAACCAGTAGCGCACTCGATATGCTGCTGACCGAAATTCAAAATGCCCGCGAACAACGCAGCCGCC
Organism: Citrobacter arsenatis; assembly: GCF_004353845.1. Classification (GTDB taxonomy): domain Bacteria; phylum Pseudomonadota; class Gammaproteobacteria; order Enterobacterales; family Enterobacteriaceae; genus Citrobacter; species Citrobacter arsenatis. Next base: position 4,739,118 of record NZ_CP037864.1, on the reverse strand, counting down.
TGGATACGCTGATTCGCTCCTATGTAGCACAGGATACGAAAACCGGGCTGAGCAACCGTCTGTTCTTTGATAACCAACTGGCCACGCTGTTGGAAGATCAGGAAAAAGTGGGATCGCATGGCGTCGTGATGATGGTGCGTCTGCCGGACTTTACTCTGCTGCGCGATAGCTGGGGAATTACCCTCGCGGAAGAACAAATTTCGACATTAATCAATTTGTTGTCGACTTTTATGACGCGCTATCCGGGCGCATTGCTGGCGCGCTACCACCGTAGCGATTTCGCCATCTTGCTACCACACCGTACTCTGAAAGAGGCGGAAAGCATCGCCGGGCAATTATTAAAAGCGGTGGATGCGCTTCCGGCTAATAAAATGATCGATCGTGCCGATATGGTTCATATTGGCATTTGCGTTTGCCGCAACGGTCAATCGACGGAACAAGTGATGGATCATGCCGAAGCCGCCACGCGGAATTCGGTATTGCAGGGTGGGAATAGCTGGTCGGTCTATGATGATTCACTGCCGGAAAAAGGGCGAGGCAACGTACGCTGGCGAACGCTGATCGAACAGATGCTCAGCCGGGGCGGACCGAGAATTTATCAAAAGCCTGCGGTAACGCGTGAAGGTCGAGTACACCATCGCGAGCTGATGTGTCGTATCTTTGATGGCAGCGAAGAGGTTATTTCGGCGGAATATATGCCGATGGTGCTGCAGTTTGGCCTGGCTGAAGAGTATGACCGTCTGCAAATCAGCCGTCTGATCCTACTGCTGGGTTACTGGCCGCAGGAAAGTCTGGCGATGCAGACAACGGTTGAATCGCTAATTCGCCCACGTTTTCAGCGCTGGCTACGTGATACGCTGATGCAGTGCGAAAAATCACTACGCAAACGCATAATTATTGAACTTGCTGAGGCAGATGTCTGTCAACATATCAGCCGGTTACAGCCCGTCATCAGATTGATGAATGCGCTGGGTGTGCGAATCGCAGTTACGCAGGCGGGTTTAACGCTGGTGAGCACCAGTTGGATCAAAGAGCTTAACGTTGAGTTATTGAAGCTCCATCCAAGCCTGGTGAGGAATATTGAAAAGCGAACTGAAAACCAGCTCCTGGTTCAAAGCCTGGTGGAGGCCTGTTCTGGAACACCCACGCAGGTTTACGCCACGGGTGTTCGTTCGCGTAGCGAGTGGCATACGCTGACGGAGCGCGGAGTTGCCGGTGGGCAAGGGGATTTTTTTGCCTCATCACAGCCACTTGACACTAACGTGAAAAAATATTCGCAAAGATACTCGGTTTAACCTGCCGTTTAATTCGTTTTCACGTAGAATAACGCGCGCTGTGCCTTCTGGGGGTGTGCTTGTCTGCTCGCCGGGTTGTAACAGCAAACATGCAGGTGAATGACCTTTGACAGGTTGCAAACAAAAGCGAGGAGTGCTGCTGATTTATTCAGCCCTGATGGACTCAGGCCGGTTTTGTAACAAAGGAAACGAACTGCACTAATTTTCACCGTAGCAGATGATTTTTGCGCCTTGTCGCTGCTGCGTGTGGTTGGTAAAGTAAGCGGATTTTGTTTTCCGCCCCAGCTTTCAGGATTATCCCTTAGTATGTTGAAAAAATTTCGTGGCATGTTTTCCAATGACCTGTCCATTGACCTGGGTACCGCGAATACCCTTATTTATGTAAAAGGACAAGGCATCGTATTGAATGAGCCTTCTGTTGTGGCCATTCGTCAGGATCGTGCCGGTTCGCCGAAAAGCGTGGCTGCAGTAGGTCATGATGCGAAGCAGATGCTGGGTCGTACGCCGGGCAATATCGCTGCAATTCGCCCAATGAAAGACGGCGTTATCGCTGACTTCTTCGTGACTGAAAAAATGCTCCAGCACTTTATCAAACAAGTGCACAGCAATAGCTTCATGCGCCCAAGCCCGCGCGTACTGGTGTGTGTACCGGTTGGAGCAACTCAGGTTGAACGCCGTGCGATCCGTGAGTCCGCTCAGGGCGCAGGCGCCCGTGAAGTCTTCCTGATTGAAGAGCCGATGGCGGCTGCGATCGGTGCGGGTCTGCCCGTTTCTGAAGCAACCGGTTCTATGGTTGTGGATATCGGTGGTGGTACCACTGAAGTTGCCGTTATCTCCCTGAACGGTGTGGTTTACTCCTCTTCTGTACGTATTGGCGGCGACCGCTTCGACGAAGCGATCATTAATTATGTACGTCGTAACTACGGCTCTCTGATCGGTGAAGCTACCGCAGAACGTATCAAACACGAGATCGGTTCCGCTTATCCGGGCGACGAAGTGCGCGAAATTGAAGTTCGCGGTCGTAACCTGGCAGAAGGTGTTCCGCGCGGCTTTACCCTGAACTCCAACGAGATTCTGGAAGCGCTGCAGGAACCGCTGACCGGTATCGTGAGCGCGGTAATGGTTGCACTGGAACAGTGCCCGCCAGAGCTGGCGTCTGACATCTCCGAACGCGGCATGGTACTGACCGGTGGCGGTGCGCTGCTGCGTAACCTTGACCGTCTGTTAATGGAAGAAACCGGTATTCCAGTTGTTGTTGCTGAAGATCCGCTAACCTGCGTGGCGCGTGGTGGCGGCAAGGCACTGGAAATGATCGATATGCACGGCGGCGACCTGTTCAGCGAAGAGTAATCGGATGCAGGTAGGGTAGCCAGCGGGTTACCCTTCCGCTCTGATACGAGAATACGCATAGACTATGAAGCCAATTTTTAGCCGTGGCCCGTCGCTACAGATTCGCCTTATTCTGGCGGTGCTGGTGGCGCTCGGCGTTATTATTGCCGACAGCCGCCTGGGTACGTTTAGTCAAATCCGAACGTACATGGATACCGCCGTCAGTCCTTTCTACTTTATCTCAAATGGTCCCCGTGAATTACTCGATGGCGTTTCGCAAACGCTGGCTTCACGTGACCAACTCGAACTTGAAAACCGGGCGTTGCGTCAGGAACTGCTGCTGAAAAACAGCGAGCTGCTGATGCTGGGGCAATATAAACAGGAGAACGCGCGTTTGCGCGAGCTGCTGGGGTCGCCGCTGCGTCAGGACGAACAAAAGATGGTGACGCAGGTCATCTCAACGGTTAATGACCCTTACAGCGATCAGGTAGTGATCGACAAAGGAAGCGTTAACGGCGTCTATGAAGGTCAGCCGGTTATTAGCGACAAAGGCGTAGTTGGTCAGGTCGTTGCGGTGGCTAAACTGACCAGCCGCGTGCTGCTGATTTGCGATGCAACGCATGCGTTGCCTATTCAGGTACTGCGTAACGATATTCGCGTAATCGCCGCGGGTAACGGTTGCACCGACGATCTTCAGCTCGAACACCTGCCGGCCAATACCGACATTCGCGTTGGCGATGTGCTGGTTACCTCGGGCCTGGGTGGCCGTTTTCCTGAGGGGTATCCGGTTGCTGTTGTTTCTTCCGTTAAGCTGGACACTCAGCGCGCTTATACCGTGATTCAGGCTCGCCCGACCGCGGGTCTGCAGCGTCTGCGTTATCTGTTACTGTTGTGGGGCGCCGATCGTAATGGCGCAAATCCGATGACACCGGAAGAAGTGCACCGCGTTGCCAATGAACGTCTGATGCAAATGATGCCGCAGGTGCTGCCTGCGCCAGATGCCATGGGGCCGCCAGCGCCAGTGCCAGCTCCCGCAACAGGTGTGACTCCTGCGCCTGCAGATACTACGCCGCCACAATCTGCTCCGCGTAAGCCGGGAGGACAGTAAGTGGCAAGCTATCGTAGCCAGGGACGATGGGTGATTTGGCTCTCGTTCCTTATTGCACTGTTGCTGCAGGTCATGCCGTGGCCGGACGACATTCTTGTTTTCCGGCCAAACTGGGTGTTGCTCATCTTGTTGTACTGGATCCTGGCGCTGCCGCATCGCGTAAATGTGGGCACAGGGTTTGTGGTGGGTGCCATACTGGATCTCATCAGCGGTTCCACGCTTGGCGTGCGCGCATTGTCGATGAGTATCATTGCTTATCTGGTCGCGCTGAAATTCCAGCTATTCCGCAATCTCGCGCTCTGGCAACAGGCGCTGGTGGTCATGTTGTTATCACTGGTCGTGGATATTATTGTTTTCTGGGCCGAGTTTTTAGTGATCAATGTCTCTTTCAGACCCGAAGTGTTCTGGAGTAGTGTAGTGAATGGTGTGCTTTGGCCATGGCTATTCTTACTGATGCGTAAAGTGCGCCAGCAGTTTGCTGTGCAATAATGAAAATGCCTGATGGCGCTGCGCTTATCAGGCCTACGGATAGTGCTGTTGTAGGCCGGATAAGGCGCTTGCGCCGCCATCCGGCATAACAGGCTTGGGATTTGCTATGACTTCTTTATATCTGGCGTCCGGATCGCCTCGCCGCCAGGCGTTGTTGACTCAACTGGGTGTTTCTTTCGAACGTATCGTTACGGGAATTGAAGAAAATCGTGGCGAAGGTGAAAGCGCCCAGCAGTACGTTTCGCGTCTGGCGCGTGAGAAAGCGCAGGCTGGCGTGGCGTTGGTACAGCGTGATTTGCCGGTATTGGGCGCGGATACCATTGTTATCCTTAACGGTGAAGTGCTGGAAAAACCACACGACGCCGCCCATGCCGCAGCCATGCTGCGCAAACTGTCGGGCAAAACGCATCAGGTCATGACCGCCGTGGCATTGGCCGACTGCCAGCACAGTCTGGACTGTCTGGTGGTGACGGAAGTGACGTTCAGGGCACTAACCGATGAGGACATCGCGGGCTATGTTGCCAGCGGTGAACCAATGGATAAAGCAGGTGCATACGGTATTCAAGGGTTGGGTGGCTGTTTTGTCAGGAAGATAAATGGCAGCTATCACGCCGTAGTCGGCTTACCGCTGGTAGAAACGTATGAGTTGCTGACCAATTTTAACGCACTGCGTGAGAAAAGGGATAAACATGACGGCTGAATTGTTGGTAAACGTAACGCCATCGGAAACTCGGGTGGCTTACATTGATGGCGGTATTCTGCAGGAAATTCATATTGAACGTGAGGCGCGACGCGGAATCGTAGGCAATATCTACAAAGGTCGTGTAAGTCGTGTACTTCCGGGTATGCAGGCGGCTTTTGTAGATATTGGACTGGATAAAGCCGCATTTCTCCACGCTTCAGACATTATGCCCCACACCGAATGCGTAGCGGGTGAAGAACAAAAACAGTTCACCGTGCGCGATATTTCTGAGCTGGTGCGCCAGGGTCAGGATCTGATGGTGCAGGTGGTAAAAGATCCGTTAGGTACTAAAGGCGCACGCCTGACGACGGACATCACGCTTCCTTCTCGTTATCTCGTGTTTATGCCGGGGGCTTCGCACGTTGGCGTTTCCCAACGTATTGAAAGCGAAACCGAACGCGAACGCCTGAAAAAGGTGGTAGCGGATTACTGCGATGAGCAGGGCGGATTCATCATTCGTACGGCGGCGGAAGGCGTCTGTGAAGAGGACCTGGCCTCGGATGCTGCCTACCTGAAGCGTGTCTGGACGAAAGTCATGGAGCGTAAAAAGCGCCCGCAAACGCGCTATCAAATGTACGGTGAACTGGCGTTAGCGCAGCGCGTGCTGCGTGATTTTGCCGATGCGCAGCTTGACCGGATCCGCGTCGACTCCCGTCTGACCTATGAAGCGTTACTGGAATTTACGGCGGAATATATCCCCGAGATGACCAGCAAGCTGGAACATTACAGCGGACGCCAGCCCATTTTTGATCTCTTTGACGTTGAGAATGAAATCCAGCGTGCGCTGGAACGCAAGGTAGAGCTGAAGTCCGGCGGCTATCTGATCATCGATCAAACCGAAGCGATGACCACCGTCGATATCAACACCGGCGCGTTTGTTGGACATCGTAATCTCGACGACACTATCTTTAATACTAATATTGAAGCAACGCAGGCCATTGCTCGTCAACTGCGTCTGCGTAACCTCGGCGGCATTATCATTATCGATTTTATCGACATGAATAATGAAGACCACCGTCGCCGGGTGCTGCACTCTCTGGAGCAGGCTCTGAGCAAGGATCGCGTAAAAACCAGCATCAACGGTTTTTCACAGCTGGGCCTGGTGGAGATGACGCGTAAACGCACGCGTGAAAGCGTGGAGCATGTGCTGTGCAACGAGTGTCCGACCTGCCATGGTCGCGGTACGGTGAAAACGGTGGAAACCGTATGCTATGAAATCATGCGCGAAATCGTGCGGGTACACCATGCATATGACTCCGATCGTTTCCTGGTTTACGCATCTCCGGCAGTGGCTGAAACTCTGAAAGGTGAAGAGTCACATGCGCTGGCAGAAGTCGAAATTTTTGTCGGCAAGCAGGTCAAAGTTCAAATCGAACCGCTGTATAACCAGGAGCAGTTCGACGTGGTAATGATGTAAATCATGTAGTGGCACCCGCGCATGTAGGCCGGATAAGGCGCAAGCACCATCGTCCGGCAATATTCACTCAGGGGTGTGAGTCACATTTTTTTGCAGACAAGGAGAGGCGCGTGAGGCGATTGCCGGGGATATTACTGCTCACTGGAGCCGCATTCGTTGTCATCGCAGCGCTGCTGGTCAGTGGACTGCGCCTTGCGCTACCTCATCTTGATAACTGGCGTCCGGCCATCCTGGGCAAGATTGAATCCGCCACTGGTCTCCCTGTTTCCGCCAGCCAGCTTTCCGCGAACTGGCAAAATTTCGGTCCTACGCTTGAAGCGCGCGATATCCATGCGCAACTGAAAGACGGTGGCGAGTTTTCGGTAAAGCGCGTCACGTTAGCGCTGGATGTCTGGCAAAGCTTGCTGCACATGCGCTGGCAGTTTCGCGATCTCACCTTCTGGCAATTGCAGTTGCGCATCAATACCCCCATCCAGCGCAGTGAAAGCGGTGATGGAATTGAAGCCGGGCATCTTAGCGATCTTTTCCTGCGCCAGTTCGATCATTTCGATCTACGCGACAGCCAGATTAGCTTTTTAACCCTCTCAGGCCAGCGAGCAGAACTGGCGATCCCACAGCTTACCTGGCTGAACGGTAAAAATCGGCATCGCGCCGAGGGCCAGGTCAGTCTCTCCAGTCTGACCGGGCAGCACGGTGTTATGCAAGTACGTATGGATCTGCGTGATGATAACGGGCTGTTGAACAGTGGTCGGGTCTGGCTGCAGGCTGACGATATTGACCTCAAGCCGTGGCTGGGTAAATGGATGCAGGATAATGTCGCGCTGCAAACCGCGCGTTTTAGCCTGGAAGCATGGATGACGATCGGCAAAGGCGTCGTTTCCGGCGGCGATGTCTGGTTGAAAAAAGGCGGGGCAAGCTGGCTGGGCGAAAATCGTACACACACGCTCTCCGTCGATAATCTGACGGCGCATATCAGCCATGAAGGACCGGGCTGGCAATTCTCTATTCCTGATACCCGTATCACCATGGATGATAAACCCTGGCCGAGCGGGGCGTTAACGCTGGCCTGGATCCCTGAACAGGAAGTCGGTGGTGAGAATAACAAACGCAGCGACGAGCTTCGTATTCGCGCCAGCAATTTGGATCTGGCCGGATTAGAAGGGCTGCGTCCGATGGCATCCAGGCTATCGCCTGCGCTGGGGGATATCTGGCGAGCCACGCAGCCGAGCGGCAAGATAGATGTACTGGCGCTGGATATTCCCTTACAGGCGACAGAAAAAACCCGCTTCCAGTCCTCGTGGACCGATCTGGCCTGGAAACAGTGGAAGCTGCTGCCAGGGGCAGAACACTTCTCCGGTACGCTTGCGGGCAGCGTTGAAAATGGGGCGCTCACCGCCTCCATGAAGCACGCCAAAATGCCGTATGAAACCGTTTTTCGCGCACCGTTGGAAATAGAGAACGGCGTGGCGACGCTAAGCTGGCTGAAAAATGATAAAGGCTTTCAGTTAGATGGGCGCAACATCGATGTTAAAGCGAAAGCGGTACGCGCGCGCGGCGGTTTTCGCTATCTGCAGCCCGCCGGTGATGAGCCATGGTTGGGTATTCTGGCTGGCATCAGCACCAACGATGGCTCTCAGGCCTGGCGTTATTTCCCGGAAAACCTGATGGGCAAAGAGCTGGTTGACTATCTCAGCGGCGCTATTCAGGGCGGCGAAGCGGATAACGCTACGCTGGTGTATGGCGGCAATCCGCATCTGTTCCCGTATCTCCATAATGAAGGACAGTTTCAGGTCCTGGTGCCGCTTCGTAATGCGAAGTTTGCTTTCCAGCCCGACTGGCCCGCGCTGACCGATCTTAATATTGAACTGAACTTCATTAACGACGGTCTGTGGATGAAGACGGATAGCGTTAATCTGGGCGGCGTGAAGGCCAGTAATCTGACGGCAAACATCCCCGACTATGCAAAAGAAAAACTGCTGATTGATGCCGATATCAACGGGCCGGGCAAGGCGGTTGGACCTTATTTTGATGAGACGCCATTACAGGATTCTCTCGGCGCCACGCTCGAGCAGTTGCAAATTGACGGCGATGTGAATGCTCGCTTACATCTTGATATTCCGCTGGACGGCTCGCAGGTTACCGCCAAAGGCGACGTTAACCTGCGTAATAACAGCTTGTTTATTAAACCGCTCGACAGCACGCTGAAGAATTTGAACGGTAAATTCAGCTTTATCAACGGCGATCTGCAAAGTGAGCCGATGACGGCAAACTGGTTTAATCAGCCGCTGAACGTCGACTTTTCCACGACCGAAGGGGCGAAGGCCTACCAGGTCGCCGTGAATCTGCAAGGGAACTGGCAGCCAACCCGCATGGGGATTTTGCCGGCTCAGGTCAATGAGGCGTTGAGCGGCAGCATGGCGTGGAATGGCAAGGTGGGTATCGATCTTCCGTATCATGCCGGGCCGACCTACGATATTGAGCTAAAGGGCGACCTGAAGAATGTAAGTAGTCACTTACCTGCTCCGCTGAATAAGGCGGCCGGTGAGGCGTTGCCGGTGAACGTTAAGGCTAACGGCAATCTGCGCAGCTTTGATCTGACCGGTAATGCTGGCAGTAAGAATCACTTTAACAGCCGCTGGCTGCTGAGTCAGAAACTGACGCTTGACCGCGCAATCTGGACGTCGGAAAGCCGCACCGTGCCTGCGTTACCCGATCAGCAAGGCATTGAGCTTAACCTTCCCCCGATGGATGGCGCGCAATGGCTGGCGTTGTTCCAGAAAGGCGCTGCGGATAACGTTGGCACCAATGCCAACTTCCCACAGCGCATCACAGTACGTACGCCATCGTTATCCCTGGGCGGCCAGCAGTGGAATAATTTGAGTATCGTCTCTGAACCTGCGGGCAATGGCTCCTCCGTGCAGGCGCAGGGCCGTGAGATTAACGCCACGCTGGCGATGCGTAACAATGCGCCGTGGTTGGCCAATATTAAGTATCTTTATTACAACCCAAGTGCGGCGAAACCGTCACCGAATAGCACGCCAGCCTCGCCGTTTTCTGCCATCGACAAGGTCAGCTTCCGTGGCTGGCCGGACCTTCAGCTGCGCTGTGCCGAGTGCTGGATGTGGGGACAGAAATACGGGCGCATTGACGCCGATGTGGTGATTAAAGGCGATACGCTCACCTTGAATAACGGTTTGTTGGATACCGGTTTTGCCAGACTGACCACTGACGGCGTATGGGTGAATACGCCGGGCAAGGAGCGGACGTCGCTGAAGGGTAAACTGAGCGGCAGTAAAATTGACTCCGCGGCCGGTTTCTTTGGCGTATCAACGCCGATTCGCGGTTCTTCGTTCAACGTGGAGTACGATTTGCACTGGCGTAGCCCGCCGTGGGATCCGGACGTAGCCTCGCTGAATGGGATTTTACGTACCCGGTTGGGCAAAGGTGAGCTTACCGAACTCAGTACCGGTCATGCGGGTCAGCTGTTACGCCTGCTGAGTTTTGATGCGTTGCTGCGTAAACTGCGCTTTGATTTTAGCGATACCTTCAGTGAAGGCTTCTATTTCGACTCGATTCGCAGCACGGCGTGGATCAAAGATGGCGTGATGCATACCGATGATACGCTGGTGGACGGCCTGGAAGCCGACATTGCGATGAAAGGTTCAGTGAACCTGGTGCGCCGTGAGCTGGATATGGAAGCTATTGTCGCACCAGAGATTTCTGCCACCGTAGGGGTTGCCGCCGCGTTTGCCGTCAACCCGATTGTCGGTGCGGCGGTGTTTGCCGCCAGTAAAGTTCTGGGACCGCTATGGAGCAAAGTTTCGATTCTGCGCTATCGCATCACCGGTCCGGTCGATAAGCCGCAGATTAACGAAGTTCTGCGTCAGCCGCGTAAAGAAAGCCAGCAATGATTTGACGGGGGCGAGTAATTGCCCCAATCTCAGTACAGCGATCTTCTACCGCAGTCCGTATACCGGATAAGGCGCTCACGCCGCCATCCGGCATTGAAGTGCCTGATGGCGACGCTGGCGCGTCTTATCAGGCCTACAACAGAAACTAATGAGTACCAAAACGATGAGTCTGAACCTGGTAAGTGAACAATTGCTAGCGGCAAATGGCCTGAAACATCAGGATCTGTTTGCCATCCTGGGCCAACTGGCCGAACGCCGTCTTGATTACGGCGATCTCTATTTTCAGTCGAGCTATCACGAATCCTGGGTTTTAGAAGACCGCATCATTAAAGATGGTTCTTACAATATCGATCAGGGCGTTGGCGTGCGCGCCATCAGCGGCGAAAAAACAGGGTTTGCCTATGCAGACCAGATTAGCCTGCTGGCGCTGGAACAAAGTGCTCATGCCGCCCGTACTATCGTGCGTGACAATGGTGACGGCAAAGTAAAAACGCTGGGAGCGGTAGAGCATCAGGCGCTTTACACCTCGGTTGATCCGTTACAGAGCATGAGCCGTGAAGAGAAACTGGATATCCTGCGCCGCGTAGACAGCGTCGCGCGTGCCGCCGACAAGCGCGTTCAGGAAGTGACCGCCAGCCTGACCGGTGTTTATGAACTGATCCTGGTGGCAGCGACCGACGGTACGCTGGCCGCTGACGTCCGCCCGCTGGTACGTTTGTCCGTAAGCGTCCAGGTCGAAGAGGACGGTAAGCGTGAGCGTGGTGCCAGCGGTGGCGGCGGTCGTTTTGGCTATGACTATTTCCTTGGCGACCTCGATGGTGAAGTCCGTGCTGACGCATGGGCGAAAGAAGCCGTACGCATGGCGTTGGTCAATCTGTCCGCGGTAGCAGCGCCAGCTGGAACGTTGCCGGTGGTACTTGGCGCTGGCTGGCCTGGCGTTTTGCTGCATGAAGCGGTCGGTCATGGTCTGGAAGGTGACTTTAACCGCCGTGGGACTTCGGTCTTCAGCGGCCACATGGGTGAACTGGTCGCGTCAGAACTGTGTACCGTTGTGGACGATGGCACAATGGCGGATCGCCGTGGTTCCGTGGCTATCGATGACGAAGGTACGCCGGGTCAGTACAACGTGCTGATCGAAAACGGTATTCTGAAAGGTTACATGCAGGACAAACTAAATGCGCGCCTGATGGGCGTAGCGCCAACGGGTAACGGTCGTCGTGAATCTTACGCGCATCTGCCGATGCCGCGTATGACCAATACCTATATGCTGCCGGGGAAATCCACGCCGCAGGAAATCATCGAATCCGTTGAATACGGTATTTATGCGCCTAACTTCGGTGGCGGCCAGGTGGATATCACTTCCGGGAAATTTGTATTCTCAACGTCCGAAGCGTATCTGATTGAAAACGGTAAAGTGACCAAACCGGTAAAAGGCGCGACGCTGATTGGCTCCGGTATCGAAGCGATGCAGCAGATTTCGATGGTGGGTAACGACCTGAAACTGGATAACGGGGTTGGCGTTTGCGGTAAAGAAGGGCAGAGTCTGCCGGTGGGCGTGGGCCAGCCGACGCTGAAGGTAGATAACCTGACCGTGGGCGGCACGGCGTAAATGTCAGTGCCGGATGGCGGTGCAGTGAACTGCATCTTATCCGGCCTACAAATCGAGTACTGGCTGTAGGCCCGATAAGCGTAGCGCCATCGGGCAATTTATCCCTTCTCTTTCCCCCGACCATACATCCCCTGAAACAACTGCCCTACATCGACAAAATAGTCTGTCAGATAGTTAATCACCACCTGAACTTTGAGCGGTAGTTTGTCTTTTTCGGTATACAGCGCATAGACCGGACGCGGATCCGACTGATATCGAGGGAGTAGGATCTCCACTTCGCCACGATTGATCTCATTGATCACCCACATCAGCGGTACATAGGCAATGCCCGCGCCAGCGGCCAGCCAGCGCACCAGCGTCATCGGATCGTTAGTCACGAAGCGTCCTTCAGGGATCAGGCGGGTAGAGATCCCCTCCGGGGCGATAAGCTCGAACTCATTATCCGGGCGCACGCTGTATTCCAGCCACGAGTGGTTGCTGAGATCGGCGGGTTTCTCCGGAACGCCAAATTGCGCGAGATAGCTTTTAGCGGCGCAGACCACCATCGGCATGGCTCCAAGGCGACGTGAAAACAGGCTGGAGTCCTGCAACGCGCCGACGCGAATAACCACGTCCAGACCATCGGCAATTAAATCCGGAGCAGGGATGCCTGTGACCAGATTTACCGTCAATCCCGGATACTCTTTCAGCATCGTGGCGGTCAATCCCGCGAGGACATTTTGTGCCATGGTTGAAGAACAGCCAATGCGCAGGGTGCCGATAGGCGTGTTGTTAAAAGCATAAAGCTGCTCATGAACATCCTGTGCTTCGTGCAGCATCCGGCGGCAGCCCTGATAATAAATTTTACCGGCTTCAGTTAGCCCAATGCTGCGTGTACTGCGGTTTAGCAGCTTGACCTGCAGCTCATCTTCCAGTTTAGAGACCGTCTGGCTTATCGATGAAACGCTCATTTGTAGCTGTCTTGCTGCGGCGGTGAAGGAGCCCAGTTCGACAACTTTGGCGAACACCGACATACGTTTTAATCGTTCCATTGTTCACTCTGGCTTAAAAGTGATTTAGATCACATAATATAGATAACAGCATAACAGTTACGTTAATATATTATTATTCAAATAACAGCTATGTCGCTCTCGCCTGGCTCATCCTTGCCCTTCTCTGCGGTGACATATGCTAGAAAATCTACCATCTGCACTCTCTTAAGCTACCAAGGTCAACATGAGTCTGTTTCCCGTTATCGTGGTGTTTGGTCTGTCCTTCCCACCGATTTTTTTCGAATTACTTTTGTCACTGGCGATTTTCTGGCTGGTGCGCCGGGTACTGGTTCCGACTGGCATCTATGATTTTGTCTGGCATCCGGCTCTGTTTAACACTGCGCTGTATTGCTGTCTGTTCTATTTAATAACGCGCCTGTTCGTTTGAGGTTGAAGTGAAAACACTAACAAGAAAAATCTCCCGTACGGCCATGACTCTCGTACTGGTCATTCTGGCCTTCATCGCTATTTTCCGCGCATGGGTGTTCTACACCGAATCGCCGTGGACGCGTGACGCCCGATTCAGCGCCGATGTCGTCGCCATTGCACCTGACGTGGCGGGTCTTATTACCAACGTTAACATCCATGATAACCAACTGGTGAAAAAGGATCAGATCCTGTTCACCATCGATCAGCCACGCTATAAAAAAGCCCTCGAGCAGGCTGAAGCTGACGTTTCTTATTACCAGGTTCTGGCGCAAGAAAAACGCCAGGAGGCCGGTCGTCGTAATCGACTGGGCGTGCAGGCCATGTCTCGCGAAGAGATAGACCAATCAAACAACGTTTTGCAAACCGTATTACACCAGCTTGCGAAGGCGCAGGCGACTCGCGACCTGGCAAAATTAGATCTGGAACGTACCGTCATTCGCGCGCCAGCAGATGGCTGGGTGACTAACCTGAACGTCTATAGCGGCGAATTTATTACCCGTGGCTCCACGGCGGTGGCGTTAGTAAAACAGCATTCTTTCTATGTGCTGGCCTATATGGAAGAGACCAAACTGGAAGGCGTTCGACCTGGGTATCGCGCTGAGATTACGCCGCTTGGCAGTAATAATGTGCTGAAGGGCACTGTCGATAGCGTGGCGGCTGGCGTAACAAATGCCAGCAGTACGCGAGACGCAAAGGGTATGGCGACCATTGATTCCAATCTTGAGTGGGTGCGTCTGGCACAGCGTGTGCCGGTGCGAATTCGTCTTGATGAGCAGCAGGGAACCCTGTGGCCTGCCGGGACTACGGCGACTGTCGTCATTACCGGCAAGCAGGATCGCGATGCAAGCCAGGAATCCTTCTTCCGTAAAATGGCGCACCGCCTGCGCGAGTTTGGTTAATCGCGATGGGTATTTTCTCCATTGCCAACCAGCATATCCGCTTTGCGGTAAAACTGGCGTGCGCGATTGTACTGGCGCTGTTCGTTGGCTTTCACTTCCAACTTGAGACGCCGCGCTGGGCGGTGCTGACCGCCGCCATTGTAGCGGCAGGCCCAGCCTTTGCCGCCGGCGGAGAACCTTATTCTGGTGCTATCCGCTATCGCGGTATGCTGCGTATTGTCGGGACATTCATCGGCTGTATTGCCGCACTGATCATTATTATCAGCATGATCCGCGCTCCGTTATTGATGATCCTGGTGTGTTGTATCTGGGCCGGTTTTTGTACCTGGATCTCGTCGTTAGTGAAGATCGAAAACTCCTACGCATGGGGGCTTTCGGGCTATACGGCGCTGATCATCGTCATTACCATCCAGGCTGAACCGCTGCTGACACCACAATTTGCGCTCGAACGTTGTAGTGAAATTGTGATGGGGATTGTCTGCGCCATTGTGGCCGATCTGCTCTTTTCGCCCCGTTCGGTGAAACAGGAGATTGATGTCGAACTGGACAGTCTGCTGGTGGCGCAGTATCAGCTTATGCAACTGTGCATTAAGCATGGCGACAGTGAGGAAGTGGACAAAGCCTGGGGCGATTTAGTCCGGCGTACGGCGGCGTTGGAAGGTATGCGCAGTAACCTGAACATGGAGTCCTCACGCTGGGTGCGCGCTAACCGCAGACTCAAAGCATTGAACACATTGTCGCTTACGCTCATCACCCAGTCCTGCGAAACCTATCTTATTCAGAACACCCGACCGGAACTGATTACCGACACCTTCCGCGAGTTGTTCGATACGCCGGTTGAAACGGTGCAGGATGTCCATAAACAGCTGAAGCGGATGCGTCGGGTGATTGTCTGGACCGGCGAGCGCGAAACGCCGGTCACGATATACAGCTGGGCGGGGGCCGCAACGCGCTACCTGCTGCTCAAACGCGGTGTGGTGAGTAATACCAAGATTAGCGCTACGGAAGAAGAGATCCTGCAAGGCGAACCGGTGGTGAAAGTGGAGTCTGCCGAGCGCCATCATGCGATGGTCAACTTCTGGCGCACCACGCTTTCCTGTGTGCTGGGAACCTTATTCTGGCTGTGGACCGGCTGGACCTCCGGCAGTGGTGCAATGGTGATGATTGCGGTTGTTACCTCGCTGGCAATGCGTTTGCCCAACCCTCGTATGGTGGCGATAGACTTTATTTACGGTACGTTGGCGGCGTTACCGCTGGGGGCGCTCTATTTCCTGGTGATCATCCCCAATACGCAGCAAAGTATGTTGTTACTGTGCCTGAGCCTGGCGGTGCTGGGGTTCTTTCTGGGGATTGAGGTACAGAAACGACGGTTGGGATCGATGGGGGCGCTGGCCAGTACCATCAATATCATCGTGCTGGATAACCCAATGACCTTCCACTTTAGCCAGTTTCTTGACAGTGCGCTGGGGCAGATTGTTGGCTGCGTGCTGGCATTTATCGTCATTATGTTGGTGCGCGATAACTCTCGTGACAGGACGGGTCGTGTGTTGCTCAACCAGTTTGTCTCGGCGGCGGTTTCAGCGATGACTACCAACGTGATACGTCGTAAAGAAAACCACCTCCCGGCGCTTTATCAGCAGCTGTTTTTGCTGATGAACAAATTTCCTGGCGACCTGGCGAAGTTTCGCCTGGCGCTGACAATGATCATCGCACATCAGCGCCTGCGTGATGCGCCGGTACCAGTGAACGAGGATTTATCCGCATTCCACCGCCAGCTTCGTCGCACTGCAGATCGCGTGATTTCCGCAGGAAACGACGACAAGCGTCGACGCTATTTTAGCCAGTTGCTGGAGGAGCTTGAGATCTACCAGGAGAAATTAATCATCTGGCAAGCGCCACCGCAGGTTACCGAGCCGGTAAAACGGCTCAGTGGGATGCTGCATAAATACCAGCATGCGCTGGTCAGTAATTGAGAGTTGAAAACCGACGCTAAAAGCGTCGGTTTTTTTATGGCTATACTTACCTGAAAATGCGAGAGACCCCTGCATATTGGCGGTCTGTAGAGTGACTGGCGTCGGGATGGTGGCTATAGATGAACATCTATACATTTGATTTTGACGAGATAGAAGACCAGGGTGATTTCTATCGCGAGTTTACGCGCACGTTCGGTCTCGCCCGGGAAAAGGTGGTTGATTTAGATTCTCTGTGGGAGGTGGTTATCGGGGAGGTTTTACCGTTGCCGCTGGAGATTGAATTTGTCCATTTACCGGACAAGCTGCGTAGACGATACGGCGCGCTGATTTTACTGTTCGATGAAGCGGAAGAAGAGCTGGAAGGACAGCTGCGTTTTAACGTTCGTCACTCAACGTAAGGCATAAAAAAGCCCCCGGCAGGCGGGGGCAAGTCGTCGGACTTAGACGACGAGGGTTTATTTGTAGAGTTCTGCAGTTGCGTGCCAGTGAGCGCCTTCACGGAGTTCGGTGACGCGATAGCTGCTGGCACCCGCTTTTTCAGCTTTAGCGGCGATGGCCTGACGCATGTCCATTGGTGAACTACCGATCTGAGACACGGAGATGCTACCCATGGATTGCAGGTTCTGTGCTTCTTGTGAGTTCACCTGAGTAACCGCGGCGCTTGCGCCGAAAGAGAGAACAGAAAGAAGGCTTAAGGTTGCAATAGTAGTTTTGATTTTCATGATATTTACCTCGTCGAATTCTTTTATTGGGGTCTACGTTTCGTGACCCTCATCACAAAATCAAGTATACACTAATCACTCGATAAATTAATACCACGCTAATTGTTTCTGTGGGTATTAAGTGTTAATAAATATGATTTTTATAACCAAATGGAATTAAAAAGAGGGTTGAAAACATAATCTGTAAAATAAATTCAATATAATCATGATGATACGTAATTTTGCAAAATGTGCGTTTTTAAACCTTTATATTCACCACGCGAATGTCTTTTGACGGTTAAAAGCACCATTTGTTAAATGGATAACAGTGGAAAATGGAGGGGAGAAGGAGAAAACAGAGGTTTTTCCCCCGCCGCGAGGCGACGGGGAGGAGAGACTATAGCTCTTGTTCGAACAGTTCCAGAATGGCTTCGTACAAATCTTTTACCGTAAAACCCTTCGCTGGGGTGGTGAAGATGGTATCGTCACCGGCAATCGTCCCCAGAATACCTTCCGCTTTCCCCAATGAGTCCAGCAGACGTGCAATCAACTGAGCAGCGCCCGGGCTGGTATGGATAACCACAACCGCATCGTTGTAGTCGATATCCAGTACCAGATTTTTCAGCGGACTGGAGGTTGTCGGTACGCCTAACTCTGCCGGCAGGCAGTACACCATTTCCATTTTCGCATTGCGGGTACGCACGGCGCCAAACTTGGTCAGCATGCGAGAAACCTTGGACTGATTGATATTATCAAAGCCCTGATCCTGCAACGCGAGGACGATTTCGCCCTGAGAGCTGAACTTTTCTTCTTTAAGCAGCGCTTTAAACGCCTTTACTAATTCTTCTTGTTTTGCCGAGCTTCGCATAAGTCACCCGTAATATGGCGGTAGAAACAACATTATTGTGCATACAGATGAATTTTTATGCAAACAGTCTGCCTTGTTCAAGGCTGAAATAATGTTATGAAAGAGCGGAATTTTATCAAATTTCGTTATCAAGAAACATGCCTGTGTCACGGCTCGCAAATAAGGTTAAAAGTAAATTAAATGTTATCAAATTGATGTTGTTTTGAGAGGTGGGTAGGGTATATTGTCAGCACCTGTTGGAAAGTTGCTCTACTGTGCGGGTGGTTTTGAATTACGTAACTTAGGTTTTATTTTACGTAAATTAAATGCATAAAAGCCAAATTTGCGTGACTACGCATTCTTGACGCGTGGTTGTTGTATTCGTTGGATTTGTGAATTAAGGTCGCCGCCGCGGAGCAATAGACATTTTGCTTATCAATATAATAAGGAGTTTAGGATGAAAGTTGCAGTCCTCGGCGCTGCTGGTGGTATCGGTCAGGCGCTAGCATTACTGTTAAAAACCCAACTGCCTTCAGGTTCAGAACTCTCCCTGTACGACATCGCTCCAGTAACGCCTGGTGTGGCCGTTGATTTGAGCCATATCCCTACTGCTGTGAAAATCAAAGGTTTCAGCGGCGAAGACGCTACCCCTGCACTGGAAGGTGCTGATGTGGTACTGATCTCTGCGGGTGTCGCACGTAAACCGGGTATGGATCGTTCCGACCTGTTCAACGTCAACGCCGGTATCGTGAAGAATCTGGTGCAGCAGGTTGCTAAAACCTGCCCGAAAGCGTGTATCGGTATCATCACCAACCCGGTGAACACGACCGTCGCTATCGCTGCAGAAGTGCTGAAAAAAGCAGGCGTATACGATAAGAACAAACTGTTTGGCGTGACCACGCTGGACATCATCCGCTCCAACACCTTTGTGGCGGAACTGAAAGGCAAGCAGCCTGGCGACGTTGAAGTCCCGGTTATTGGCGGCCACTCTGGCGTGACCATTCTGCCGCTGCTGTCACAAATTCCTGGCGTAAGCTTCACCGAGCAAGAAGCGGCTGACCTGACCAAACGTATCCAGAATGCGGGTACTGAAGTTGTGGAAGCTAAAGCCGGTGGCGGATCTGCAACCCTGTCTATGGGTCAGGCCGCAGCACGTTTCGGTCTGTCACTGGTTCGCGCACTGAGCGGCGAAAAAGGTGTAGTTGAATGTGCTTACGTTGAAGGCGACGGTCAGTATGCTCGCTTCTTCTCTCAGCCGCTGCTGCTGGGCAAAAACGGCGTAGAAGAGCGTCAGTCTATCGGCAAACTGAGCGCGTTCGAACAAGCTGCGCTGGAAGGTATGCTGGATACGCTGAAGAAAGATATTACTCTGGGCGAAGAGTTCGTTAAGTAACGCGAAAAGGGACCTGCGTGTATTTGCAGGCCTGAAAGCTGCGCGCCATCAGGTATTACGCGCTAACTCCCTACGATATCGCCTAATAAAAACCGGAGCCAATTCAATTGTGCTCCGGTTTTTTATAGTCAGTGGACAGCCAGACGTGACGTTAATTGGTGGCCGGGTATTCCTGGATCGTTACCTGCAGCGTCAACTGTTTGTCATCACGCATCACGACGACGGAGATAACTGAACCTGGACGAATCTCTGCCACCTGGTCCATTGTTTCCAGCGCAGATACCGCCGGTTTGTTATTGACTGAGATAATCAGATCGTTAACCTGAATGCCTGCCTGTGCAGCCGGACCGTCCGGCGACACTTCATTAACCACAATCCCCTGAATTTGATCCATCCCGCCGCCCTGAGCGTGCAGTGGCGCAATTTCGCGACCGCTGATGCCGATGTAACCACGAATCACGCGCCCGTCACGAATCAGCTTATCCATGATTTTGGTTGCCAACTGGAACGGAATGGCAAAGCCGATCCCTTCCGGCGTTTCGCCATCGTTACTCTTATCAAAGGACAGCGTGTTAATACCCATTAACTCGCCCAGCGAGTTAACCAGCGCACCGCCGGAGTTGCCGTGGTTGATGGAGGCATCCGTTTGCAGGAAGTTTTGCCGCCCAGTCGGGTTCAGGCCAATACGACCGGTGGCGCTAATAATCCCCTGAGTAATGGTTTGCCCAAGGTTGTACGGGTTACCAATGGCGAGAACGACATCACCGATGTGTGGTATGCGTTTGTTATTAATTGGAATTGTCGGCAGTCCGCCAGTGGCGTTGATTTTCAGCACCGCAAGGTCGGTTAATGTATCAGAGCCTACAAGCAGCGCTTCAAATACACGCCCATCCTGCAATGCGACGATGATTTGGTCGGCATCATTAATGACGTGCTTATTGGTAATGATATAGCCGCGCTGATCCATGATAACGCCGGAGCCAAGCGTGCGGATCTCAAGCTGGTTATGCGCTGTGCTGTTCATACTGCGGTTATAAACGTTAACGACGGCAGGCGCGGCGCGGCGAACCGCTGGGTTATAGCTGGCAGGTGTTTCATCTGCACTGTCGAACTGTGGCGCGGTAAGCGTATTTATTTTTCGCAAAGAGGGCATCGCGGCCAGCAGAATGGCGCCAACGATTAAACCAATCGCGACCGAACGTAAAAGCTTCACAAACATGATGGCGGCGTCATTAATAAAGGGAACGGCAGCAGCATATCACGAGTTTACCGGACATCACACGGGGGGCTGATGTCCGGTTGCAGGCGTTAACGCAGGAGCAGGTAAATACTTTCGTTTCCGCGAACCACCTGCAGAGCAATGATTGCCGGTTTTGCTTCCAGCACTTTGCGCATTTCGGCGATCGAATTCACACGATCGCGGTTAACGCCAATGATAACGTCATCTTTATGCAGACCGGCCTGTGCGGCTGGGCTACTTTTTTCAACGTTATCAATTTTGATGCCTTTGGTGCCGTCTTTTAACTGACCATCGCTAAGCGTGGCGCCTTGCAGCGCAGGCGCAATCATCTCGGCGCTGGCGGATGATGACGTACTGGTATCCAGGGTGACTTCCACCTCCAGCGGTTTACCATTACGCAGCAGGCCCAGTTTGACTTTGGTCCCAGGTTCGGTTGTGGCAATGCGTGAACGCAGTTCGGCAAAGCTGTTAAGCGGTTTACCGTTGAGGCTGGTAATGACGTCACCGGACTTCACTCCCGCTTTCGCGGAACCAGAGTTAGGCAGAACCTCGCTGACAAATGCGCCGCGCTGTACGTCCAGTTTGAACGCTTTGGCAATGTCGGAGGTCATTTCGGTGCCTTTAATGCCCAACAGGCCACGTTTAATTTCACCAAACTGCATCAGCTGTTGTGCCAGCGTGCGCGCCATGTTGCTCGGGATTGCAAAGCCAATACCAATGCTACCGCCGCCGGGGGCTAGAATCGCGGTGTTAATACCAATCAGCTCACCGTTGAGGTTAAGCAGCGCGCCACCGGAGTTGCCCCGGTTGATGGAGGCGTCAGTCTGAATAAAGTTTTCCAGACCTTCCAGGTTCAACCCGCTGCGGCCCAACGCCGATACGATGCCGGAGGTGGCTGTTTGCCCCAAACCAAACGGGTTACCCACGGCTACAGCAAAATCACCCACGCGGAGTTTGTCGGAGTCGGCAATGGCTATTTGCGTCAGGTTGCTGGGGTGTTGAATTTGCAGCAGAGCGATATCGCTCTGATCGTCGCTGCCGATGAGCTTAGCGTCGAACTCACGGCCATCATTAAGCTGAATGCTGATTTTCTGCGCTTGGTTAATGACGTGGTTATTGGTCAGGACGTAGCCTTTGGCGGCATCAATAATGACCCCTGAACCCAGCCCTTCAAAAGGTTGTGAAGGTTGATCGGGAAGTTCATCACCAAAAAATTTTTTGAACTCTTCCGGGACTTTCTGCCCCTGGGTGGCGGTGCCTTCGACCCTTACGCTCACCACGGCAGGTAACACTTTCTCCAGCATTGGGGCGAGACTGGGGAGCGCCGCCTGACCGGGAACCTGGCCGGGAATCGACGCTGCGGCTGGGAATGGCGCCGAGAGAGTTAACCCGACACTTAACGCTAATGCACTCAACAGCTGGGTTTGTTTTTTCATGGATCCTGCTCTCGTACCTTGAGTAAACGGAAGATGATTCAAAACAGTTTGATGTTATTGAATTTTCGGTTTGGTCACAATGAGGCTAACGACTAAATAATAGCTGGGAGGGGAAGAGAAGCGGAGGGCGCAATTGCTGCGCCCAATAAATTTCTTAACGATGTGCGGTTAGTCGCGCTTTGCGCCACTACGCAGCAGGCCAGATGCCCCTTCAGAGTAGTCACGTGGCATCTGAACCGGCGCCTGGTCGTTGCCAGCTTCGGACTCTGCCAGACGATTACGGAACGGGTTGTTTTCCGGAGACATCCCCGGCAGCAGGTTGCTGGAGCTTTTCGCCATATGCTGGTAGATCTGACGATAATCATCCGCCATGTTATCCAGTAATTCAGCGCTGCGGGCAAAGTGGCTCACCAGCTCTTCGCGGTACTCTTCCAGCTCAGCTTTATTTTTTTCCAGTTCGTACTGCAATGCCTGCTGTTGGCGTAATTTACGATTACCAAAACGCATGGCTACAGCACCAATAATGATACCGACGACTAACCCAATTAGCGCATATTCCCAGGTCATGAACATCTCCCGTTGTCTTGTGTTTCCGTAGGGTGTTGGCTTTAGGCTCCATGCCTGCGCCTGATTATGCCACTATAACCGCTAATCCCGTAGAAGTGGAATCCCGTGTTTATATCACGTAATGTAGAACGGCCTTTTTTTCGTCAACCGTGAGCGACGGCACATCGATTCTCAAGGAATAACAATAACATCATGCAAAGCCTTTCCCCGACATCGCGTTACCAGCAAGCCCTCAAAGACGGCAGTCATCAACCCGACAACGTACAACTTGAAGCCGTGAATCGACTGGAAACAATTTTCCAGGCGCTTACGACGCCGACACGTCCTGCACCGCAGGAGAGCGGACTGATGGCGCGTTTTGGCAAATTGCTGGGTAAGCAGCGTGAGTCACCGATCAACGCGCCGGTGCGTGGTTTGTATATGTGGGGCGGGGTTGGGCGTGGAAAAACCTGGTTGATGGATCTGTTCTACCATAGCCTGCCGGGCGAACGTAAACAGCGTTTGCACTTCCACCGTTTTATGCTGCGCGTCCATGAAGAGCTTACAGCCTTACAGGGGCAGAGCGATCCGCTGGAAATCATTGCCGACCGTTTTAAAGCCGAAACCGACGTGCTGTGCTTTGACGAATTTTTTGTTTCCGATATCACCGATGCCATGCTGCTCGGCGGCCTGATGAAGGCGCTGTTTGCCCGTGGTATTACGCTGGTGGCGACCTCCAATATTCCGCCAGACGAGCTGTATCGTAACGGTTTGCAACGCACGCGTTTTCTTCCTGCTATTGATGCCATCAAACAGCATTGCGACATCATGAATGTCGACGCTGGCGTCGATTATCGTCTGCGCACCTTAACGCAGGCGCATTTGTGGTTGTCGCCACTGAATGAGGAAACCCGCCAGCAGATGGATAAGCTGTGGCTGGCATTAGCGGGAACCACAGGTGAACATGCGCCGACGTTGGAGATCAATCATCGCCCGATGCCGACGCTGGCCGTAGAAAACCAAACGCTGGCGGTGTCGTTCACCACCCTTTGCGTCGATGCCCGTAGTCAGCATGACTACATTGCGCTGTCGCGTCTGTTTCACACGGTGCTGCTGTTTGATGTGCCGGTCATGACGGCGCTGATGGAAAGCGAAGCGCGGCGCTTTATCGCGCTGGTGGATGAGTTCTACGAGCGCCACGTCAAGCTGGTGGTCAGCGCGGCAACACCGCTCTATGAAATTTATCAGGGCGAGCGCCTGAAGTTTGAATTTCAGCGTTGTTTGTCGCGTTTGCAGGAGATGCAAAGCGAGGAGTATCTGAAGCGGGAACATTTAGCCGGTTAAACCTGCCGCAAATCACATAAAGGGGTCGATCTTTGACCCTGACTTCTCTATAATCTTGCGACCCCACGTTACGAGAGAGTTTTTTTCCCAAAACTTTCTATGCGCCGGCATAGGCTATTCGAAGGGGTAGGTTTGCTGGACAATGTCGTGTGAACCTCAACTGACAAAACGTTTGGGTGTTCACCAACGTGTAACTTATTTATTTGGGTAAGCTTTTAATGAAAACTTTTACAGCTAAACCAGAAACCGTAAAACGCGACTGGTATGTTGTTGACGCGACCGGTAAAACTCTGGGCCGTCTGGCTTCCGAACTGGCTCTGCGCCTGCGCGGTAAGCACAAAGCGGAATACACTCCGCACGTAGATACCGGTGATTACATCATCGTTCTGAACGCTGACAAAGTTGCTGTAACCGGCAACAAGCGTACTGACAAAGTGTACTATCACCACACCGGCCACATCGGTGGTATCAAACAAGCGACCTTTGAAGAGATGATTGCTCGCCGTCCTGAGCGTGTGCTTGAAATCGCGGTTAAAGGCATGCTGCCAAAAGGCCCGCTGGGTCGTGCTATGTTCCGTAAACTGAAAGTTTACGCTGGCAACGAGCACAACCACGCGGCACAGCAACCGCAAGTTCTTGACATCTAATCGGGATTATAGGCAATGGCTGAAAATCAATACTACGGCACTGGTCGCCGCAAAAGTTCCGCAGCTCGCGTTTTCATCAAACCGGGCAGTGGTAAAATCGTAATCAACCAACGTTCTCTGGAACAGTACTTCGGTCGTGAAACTGCCCGCATGGTAGTTCGTCAGCCGCTGGAACTGGTCGACATGGTTGAGAAACTGGATCTGTACATCACTGTTAAAGGTGGTGGTATCTCTGGTCAGGCTGGTGCGATCCGTCACGGTATCACCCGCGCTCTGATGGAGTACGACGAATCCCTGCGTGGCGAACTGCGTAAAGCTGGCTTCGTTACTCGTGATGCTCGTCAGGTTGAACGTAAGAAAGTCGGTCTGCGTAAAGCACGTCGTCGTCCTCAGTTCTCCAAACGTTAATTGTACTCTGCTTCGGCAGACAACAATTTGCGAAAAAACCCGCTTCGGCGGGTTTTTTTATCGTTTTTTCTCCCCGTAGATCCACGGTAATCCGCTGATTGCCACCTCTTTTTCCCCATTTCAAGAATCGACTCACCACAAAGGTCACAAAATCTGGTAAACTATCATCCAATTTTCTGCCCAAATGTCCGGTATCGTTCATTTTTTGTTTGTATTTTGAACAGTAATGGCTTTTCCGAATCTGGGTGACATCACTTCTGGCTGGCCACTGAGTGGCTGGTAGCAGTAAAAATTCTGAATATACCTGGAGGTTTTCATGGCTGTCGCTGCCAACAAACGTTCGGTAATGACGCTGTTTTCTGGTCCTACTGACATCTATAGCCATCAGGTCCGCATTGTGCTGGCTGAGAAAGGTGTTAGTTTCGAGATTGAGCATGTGGAGAAGGACAATCCACCTCAGGATCTGATCGACCTCAACCCGAATCAGAGCGTACCGACACTGGTGGATCGTGAGCTGACCCTGTGGGAATCTCGCATCATTATGGAATACCTGGATGAGCGCTTCCCGCATCCGCCGCTGATGCCGGTTTACCCGGTTGCGCGTGGTGAAAGCCGCCTGTACATGCAGCGTATTGAAAAAGACTGGTACACGCTGATGAACGTCATCGTGAACGGTTCTGCTTCTGAAGCCGAAGTCGCACGTAAGCGTCTGCGCGAAGAGCTGCTGGCAATTGCGCCCGTATTTGGTCAGAAACCTTACTTCCTGAGCGATGAGTTCAGCCTGGTAGATTGCTACCTGGCACCGCTGCTGTGGCGTTTACCGCAGCTGGGTATTGAATTCAACGGAGCAGGTTCGAAAGAACTGAAAGGGTACATGACTCGCGTCTTTGAACGTGACTCTTTCCTGGCTTCTCTGACGGAGCCTGAACGTGAAATGCGTCTGGGCCGGGGTTAACCTGTATGGATTTGCCACAGCTAACACCACGCCGTCCGTATCTGCTGCGCGCATTCTATGAGTGGTTGTTAGATAACCAGCTCACGCCGCATCTGGTGGTGGATGTGACGCTCCAGGACGTGCAGGTTCCAATGGAATATGCACGTGACGGGCAAATTGTTCTGAACATTGCGCCGCGCGCGGTGGGTAACCTGGAGCTGGCTAACGATGAAGTACGCTTTAACGCGCGCTTCGGTGGTGTGCCGCGTCAGGTTTCCGTCCCGCTGGCGGCAGTGCTGGCAATTTATGCTCGTGAAAATGGCGCCGGTACGATGTTCGAACCGGAAGCCGCCTACGACGAAGATGTCGCCAGCTTAAATGATGACGACAACGACGCACCTGGTTTTGAGAGTGAAACGGTGATGTCAGTGATTGATGGCGATAAGCCTGATAATGGCGATGACAACGATCCGGATGACACGCCGCCGCCGCCGCGTGGCGGACGCCCAGCGCTGCGCGTAGTGAAATAAAAAACAGGCCCTTTGGGGCCTGTTCTGTTTTTTGGCTTCGGGGTCAGTAAAACAGTGCGATGGTGGCTATCATATTCACCACAAATCCCACCGCCATCGGGATAGCCGTACGTTTTACCACCTCAAAGGGCGATACGCCGGCAATACCCGATGTCACTACAATTACCGCAGTAATGGGTGACACCGCCCGGGCCAGCGTAGTAGCAAAATGCATCGGCATAATCATCACTACCGCAGGAATATGTAGTCCGGCGGCTATATCCGGAATCAGGCTGGCAAAAGACATAAACGGCGCGTTGCCTGACCCCATAACGATCGCACAAGCGGCAATAACCACGGCCATGATGATCATCACGCCGATGCCGCCGAGACCGGAATGCTCTGCGCCCTTTATTACGGCGTCGACAGTCCCGATAGTCGTCAACCCTTTCGCAAAGATCTCACCGGCGACCACCAGCGTGACAACGTTGGCAAACTGCGTCCCCATGCCGTCAAAAAAAGCCTGCACATCATCCATCGTTTCGCGCAGATTATGTTTATGCAGGAATTCGACAAACATGGTCAGCGTCATGCTCATCAGCATCACCACCACCAGATTCAGCTCTGCTTTCATTAGCCCCATATGTGCAAGGGCAAGCGATCCCAACATCAGAAGCAACGGCATAACGGGGAGAATGGCGTAATAGAGTGGAGGTACGTTTTCCAGCGTCTTTTGTTCAGCGAATCCGTTGCTTTCCGGGAATGCTTTTTTATCAAACTGCCGCTGAACGAAAAAATGCGCAATAGCGACAGCAACGATCACGCACGATGCGACGGGTAACTGATACTGAAAGAAGTAGGTAGCGATTTTCATGCCTGCGACCTGCGCGGCAAAAATTGAGTTGGTTTCCAGGATGCCCCACTCAATTGACATCGAGGTGGCAATGACCGCCACCGCGGATAAACGACTAACGCCAAGACTGACCAGCGTCGGGAACAGCGTCACCATCAGCAGCATGCCTAAACCGGAAGCGCTGGTAATGAACTGAGCCATGATCTGACCAATCACATAGGTGGCTGCAAGAACAACATAAGGTGAGCGGATTAGCTTTAATGGGCGGCTTAACAGGCTAACCATCGCTCTGCTGGCTCCCATCTTGTCCATATAACGGGCATAACCGCCGACCGCCATGATTGATAACCCCAGTCCGGCCGCCCGGGTGGAAAGCATCCGCAGAATTTCGTTGTAAATATCGACCAGCAGATAGCCGCTGCTCTTGTCGTCAGCAACCAGCGCGCCGTAGCCCAGCCAGACGCCGCAGATCATCAGGAAGATCCCGGCGGCGGCCAGCACGACCTGCGGCTTGTAGTTTTTGAGGATCAGGTAACCCATCGTTAATAAAACGATGACAGAGATAATGATGCCGAACATTGTTTCACTCCATGCCAGAGAAGAAGATAAATCCGGTAATAATGCTGTTGTCAAAACGGATGTTATATTTTTTCGGGTGCTTTTTATGGAGTGAATATCTTATTTTTAATTCGATGTTTAAATTATTTATCGTTATAAAATAGATGGTTATGATAATTTATCACGTTCATATTCATAAATTTCATGAAGCGAATATGATGCTGTTTAATTAAAGAAAAGCGTAATGCTTAAACATAATAAAATATCCTGAAGATAGATATTACCAATAAGTCGCCCAGCCCGATTGACCATCATTTCACCCTGCTTTCGATCCTGTGTTAGGATAAACCCGCTGTTGTTTGTCACCACGACTTAGCTGAATGGACCCTATGAACGCATTTGATTCGCAAGCTGAAGACTCTCCATCCACCATTGGCCGTAGCTTACGCAATCGCCCGCTGGCGCGTAAAAAACTGTCTGAGATGGTTGAAGAAGAATTGGAGCAGATGATTCGTCGTCGGGAATTTGGCGAGGGCGAACAGTTGCCGTCTGAGCGGGAGCTGATGGCCTTCTTTAACGTGGGCCGTCCTTCTGTACGAGAAGCGCTGGCAGCGTTAAAACGCAAAGGTCTGGTACAAATCAACAACGGCGAGCGCGCCCGCGTTTCGCGTCCTTCGGCTGATACTATTATCAGCGAGCTGTCCGGTATGGCGAAAGATTTCCTCGCGCATCCCGGCGGCATTGCCCACTTCGAACAGTTGCGACTGTTTTTTGAATCAAGCCTGGTCCGATACGCCGCCGAACATGCGACGGACGAACAAATCGACAGACTGGCGAAAGCGCTGGAGATCAACAGCCAGTCGCTCGATGACAATGCATTGTTCATTCGCTCGGACGTTGATTTTCACCGTGTACTGGCGGAGATTCCCGGTAACCCCATCTTTATGGCAATCCATGTGGCGCTGTTAGACTGGCTGATTGCCGCCCGCCCGACCGTTGCCGATCAGGAACTGTATGAGCACAATAGCGTGAGTTATCAGCAGCATATCGCTATTGTCGAGGCGATTCGTCAGCGCGATCCTGAAGAAGCAGATCGCGCACTGCAAGAACACCTCAACAGCGTTTCCGCCACCTGGCACGCCTTCAGCAAAAGTAAAAAATTGCGTAAGTGATCGCGATCCTGACGATCTTTTAGTGAAGCAGATCGCACTATAAGCGTTCTGTATTGTATTGCTGCTTATTTGATCTGGTATAACAGGTATAAAGGTATGTAGTCAGATAACACTAATCATCGTCAGAGGTCGTTATGGCAAGAGATTTAAAAGGCGTAATGCCAGCGTTATTAACCCCATTCGATAATCAACAGCGACTGGACATCGAGAGTCTGCGCCGCCTGGTGCGTTTCAACATTGGTCAGGGTGTCGATGGGCTCTATGTCGGTGGCTCAACGGGTGAGGCCTTTGTCCAAAACCGCGTTGAAAGAGAGCAGGTGCTGGAAATTGTGGCCGAAGAAGCGAAAGGCAAGGTGACGCTGATCGCCCATGTTGGCACGGTGAGCACCGAAGAAAGCCAACAGCTGGCGAGCGCCGCGCATCGTTACGGCTTTGATGCAGTTTCGGCCGTCACGCCGTTTTACTATCCGTTCAGCTTTGAAGAGCATTGCGACCACTACCGCGCAATTATTGATTCAGCGAATGGATTGCCGATGGTGGTCTATAACATCCCGGCGCTGAGCGGCGTAAAACTGACTCTGGATCAGATCAACACGCTGGTGACGCTACCTGGCGTTGGCGCGCTGAAACAAACTTCCGGCGATCTCTATCAGATGGAACAGATCCGCCGCGCTCATCCCGATCTGGTGCTTTATAACGGTTATGACGAGA
The DNA here is from genome assembly GCF_004353845.1 of Citrobacter arsenatis. Classification (GTDB taxonomy): domain Bacteria; phylum Pseudomonadota; class Gammaproteobacteria; order Enterobacterales; family Enterobacteriaceae; genus Citrobacter; species Citrobacter arsenatis. The sequence continues at coordinate 4,709,587 of NZ_CP037864.1, read as the reverse complement.
TCTTTGCTTCTGGTTTGCTGGCGGGTGCAGATGGCGGTATCGGTAGCACATACAACATCATGGGATGGCGCTATCAGGGAATTGTGAAAGCGCTCAAAGAAGGCGACATCCGGACGGCGCAAAAGCTGCAAACTGAGTGCAATAAGGTTATCGATCTGCTCATTAAGGTTGGCGTGTTCCGTGGCCTGAAAACGGTACTGCACTATATGGACGTGGTTTCTGTTCCGCTGTGTCGTAAGCCGTTTGCCCCGGTAGATGAACACTATCTGCCAGAGCTGAAAGCGTTGGCTAACCAACTGCTGGCGGAAAAGGCGTAATAGCGGGTCGCCGGGGGCGCTTCGCTCGCCCGGCCTGGATTTTCGACCGTAGGCCGGATAAGGCAAAGCCGCTATCCGGCACAACAACAAAAATCGTCGGGAGAGTAAAATGAGTACTTCTACCCAGAGCATCCCGTGGTATCGCCATCTCAATCGGGCGCAATGGCGGGCATTTTCCGCCGCCTGGCTGGGATATTTACTTGATGGTTTTGATTTTGTGTTAATTGCCCTTGTGCTGACGGAAGTACAAGGTGAATTCGGTCTTACAACGGTACAGGCTGCCAGTCTGATCTCTGCCGCCTTTATCTCCCGTTGGTTTGGCGGGTTAATGCTGGGGGCAATGGGCGACCGTTACGGACGCCGCCTGGCGATGGTCACCAGCATCATTCTGTTCTCTGTGGGGACGCTGGCCTGCGGCTTCGCGCCAGGCTACACCACCATGTTCATTGCCCGCCTGGTTATCGGGATGGGGATGGCCGGTGAATACGGCTCCAGCGCCACCTATGTCATTGAAAGCTGGCCTAAACACCTGCGTAACAAAGCCAGTGGTTTCCTGATCTCAGGCTTCTCCGTTGGCGCAGTGATCGCCGCCCAGGTTTACAGCCTGGTAGTCCCGGTCTGGGGATGGCGCGCGCTGTTCTTCATCGGCATTCTGCCGATTATCTTCGCCCTCTGGCTGCGTAAAAATATTCCTGAAGCGGAAGACTGGAAAGAGAAACACGAAGGCAAAGCGCCGGTGCGTACGATGGTGGACATTCTCTATCGGGGTGAGCATCGGGTAATTAATATTCTGATGACTCTCGCCGCCGCAACCGCGCTGTGGTTCTGCTTTGCGGGCAATCTGCAAAATGCGGCTATCGTGGCGATTCTCGGGCTGATATGCGCGTTTATCTTCATTAGTTTTATGGTGCAAAGCAGCGGGAAACGCTGGCCGACGGGCGTCATGCTGATGGTGGTCGTGCTGTTCGCTTTCCTCTATTCATGGCCGATTCAGGCGCTGCTGCCAACTTATCTGAAAACCGAACTAATGTATGACCCGTCTACGGTTGCCAAAGTGCTGTTCTTTAGCGGCTTTGGCGCGGCGGTCGGTTGTTGTGTCGGCGGCTTTCTTGGCGACTGGCTGGGCACCCGTAAAGCCTATGTCTGTAGCCTGCTGGCCTCGCAGTTGCTGATTATTCCGGTATTTGCTATCGGCGGTGCAAACGTCTGGGTGCTGGGTTTATTGCTGTTTTTCCAGCAAATGCTCGGCCAGGGGATCTCCGGGATCTTACCGAAATTAATTGGCGGCTATTTCGACACCGACCAGCGTGCTGCGGGTTTAGGCTTCACCTACAACGTTGGCGCACTGGGTGGGGCGCTGGCGCCGATCATCGGCGCGCTGATAGCCCAACGACTGGATTTGGGCACCGCGCTGGGCTCGCTCTCTTTCGGTCTGACATTTGTGGTGATCCTGCTGATTGGTCTCGATATGCCGTCCCGCGTACAGCGTTGGCTGCGCCCCGAGGCGTTACGCACGCATGATGCCATCGATGGTCGACCATTTAGCGGGGCCGTGCCGTTCGGCGGTGATAAAAGCACCATGATGAAATCCAAAACGTAATCCAATTGCCCGGCGTAAAGCTGGGCAAGAGTAGTAAGGGAAGATGTATGTCGTTACTTGAACAACTGGATAAAAAAATAGCCGCCAACGGCGGATTGATTGTCTCCTGCCAGCCTGTTCCTGACAGTCCGCTGGATAAACCCGAAATTGTCGCAGCGATGGCATTGGCGGCAGAGCAGGCTGGCGCAGTGGCGCTACGTATTGAAGGCGTGGAGAATCTGCGGGCCACCCGGGCGGTGGTTTCGCTACCGATTATCGGCATTTTGAAACGTGATCTTGATGATTCTCCGGTGCGCATCACTGCGTTTTTAGAGGATGTCGATGCGCTGGCGCACGCGGGGGCAGACATTATTGCGATTGATGGAACCGGTCGCGTTCGTCCCGTTCCGGTCAGTACGCTACTGGCGCGTATTCATCAACATCAACGTCTGGCGATGACCGACTGCTCCTCGCTGGAAGACGGTCTGGCCTGTCAGAAGCTTGGGGCAGAAATTATTGGGACGACGCTTTCGGGCTACACCACGGCAGGTACGCCGGAGGAGCCGGATCTGGCGTTGGTAAAAGCGTTAAGTGATGCCGGATGTAGGGTGATTGCCGAGGGACGCTACAACACGCCAGCACAGGCTGGCGAAGCTATGCGTCACGGGGCGTGGGCGGTTACAGTCGGCTCTGCCATTACCCGACTGGAACATATTTGCCAGTGGTATACCGCGGCGATGAAAAAGGCTGCGCTATGACCACGCTGGCGATTGATATCGGCGGCACCAAACTGGCTGCCGCGCTGATAGACAGTAATCTACAAATCTGCGAGCGTCGTGAACAACCTACGCCCGCCAGTAAAACGCCGGATGCGCTACGCGCCGCGTTACAGGCACTCGTTGCGCCGCTCTTGGGGCAAGCGAAGCGGGTGGCGATGGCCTCAACGGGGATTATCCGCGAGGGTTCTCTCCTGGCGCTCAATCCACACAATCTCGGCGGGCTACTGCATTTTCCGTTGGTACAAACGCTAAAAGATCTCACCGCGTTGCCGACGCTGGCAGTCAATGACGCACAGGCTGCGGCGTGGGCTGAGTATCATGCGCTTGGCGGCGAGTACCGCGATATGGTGTTTATTACCGTCTCCACCGGCGTGGGCGGCGGTGTGGTCAGTGATGGGAAACTGCTGACCGGGAGCGGCGGTCTGGCCGGGCATGTGGGGCACACGCTGGCTGACCCGCATGGGCCTTTATGCGGTTGCGGGCGGGTGGGCTGCGTGGAGGCGATCGCTTCCGGTCGTGGAATAGCGGCGGCAGCCGAAGGCGCGCTTGCGGGATGCGACGCCAAAACCATTTTTAGCCGCGCCGGGCAGGGGGATGAGCAGGCAAGTCGGTTGATCCATCGTTCGGCGCGGACTTTGGCGAGGCTTATCGCAGATGTAAAAGCGACGACCGATTGCCAGATTGTGGTGATTGGCGGCAGCGTTGGGCTGGCTGAAGGGTATCTGGCGCGGGTGGAACATTATCTGGCACAAGAGCCTTTGGCCTATCACGTGGAATTACTGGCGGCGCATTACCGTCATGATGCTGGATTACTGGGGGCCGCGCTGTTGGCCCAGGGAGATTGATTATGATGTCAGATGAGTTGCGTTCACTGCCTTCTGCGGGATTACATCCGGTCTTGCAGCAGGCATTAACGCTTGCCGTTGCGGCGAATCCGCAGGAGAAGACGCCTGGGCGCTACGAGTTGCAGGGCGATAATATTTTTATGAATGTCATGCAATTTGCAACGCAGAGCCCAGAGCAAAAGAAAGCGGAGCTGCATCAGCAGTACATTGACATTCAGGTGCTGCTATCCGGCGAAGAACGTATTCTGTTTGGGATGACCGATTCTGCTCGTCAGTGCGAAGAGATGCACGTTGAGGATGATTATCAACTGTGTAGCCAGATTGCCGATGAGCAGGCGCTCACCTTAAAGCCGGGAAGATTCGCAATTTTTATGCCGGGTGAGCCACATAAACCGGGTTGTGCGGTGAGGGAGCCGGTGGATATCAAAAAGGTGGTGATCAAGGTGCGCGCCAGCTTATTAAAAGCCTGACGATGAGAGACCGTGTCGGATGGCAAGGCTTGCTCCATCCGACATGGAATATAACGACCTAGCGCTTAAACGTCACCGCTTCCGGCTGCGCTAAATGAAGCGTAGTCTGGGCAGGCACCGTCTCGGCAATGACTCGCCCGTGACGAATGGAAAAACGGGCAGGCGTCTGGCGACGAACCGCGTCAAATCCATTCTCTGCCGGTAAAATCACCAGATTCGCGGAATTCCCCACGTTCAGACCGTAGTCCTGCAGGTGCAGGGTTTTGGCGCTGTGGGTGGTGATCAGGTTCAGACCGTCATTAATTTGCCCGTATCCCATCAGCTGGCACACGTGTAACCCCATATGCAGTACCTGTAACATATTGGCGGTGCCCAATGGATACCACGGATCGAAGACGTCATCATGCCCGAAGCAAACGTTGATCTCCGCTTCCAGCATCTCTTTGACGCGCGTGATGCCGCGACGTTTAGGATAAGTATCAAAACGCCCCTGCAGGTGAATATTCACCAGCGGATTCGCGACAAAGTTAATGCCGGACATTTTCAACAGGCGGAAAAGACGGGACGCATACGCGCCGTTATAGGAGTGCATCGCCGTGGTATGGCTGGCGGTCACGCGTTCCCCGATACCATCGCGATGCGCCAGCGCCGCGACGGTTTCAACAAAGCGCGATTGTTCATCATCAATTTCGTCGCAGTGGACGTCGATTAGCCTGTCGTACTTCTGCGCCAGGGCGAAAATCTTATGCAGTGATTCAACGCCATATTCACGCGTGAATTCAAAGTGGGGGATCGCGCCAATGACATCGGCACCCAGACGCACGGCTTCCTCTAGTAACGCCTCACCGTTGGGGTAAGAAAGAATACCCTCTTGCGGGAACGCGACAATCTGCAACTCTACCCACGGAGCGACTTCTTGCTTTACCTCCAGCATGGCTTTCAGCGCCGTTAACGTAGGGTCGGAAACGTCAACGTGAGTACGGACATACTGAATGCCGTTGGCCATCTGCCACTTCAGGGTTTGCATGGCGCGCGCTTTGACGTCTTCATGCGTGAGCATCGCCTTACGTTCAGCCCAACGTTCAATCCCCTCAAACAGCGTACCCGACTGGTTCCAGCTCGGTTCACCCGCAGTTTGCGTGGTGTCGAGATGGATATGTGGCTCAACGAACGGTGGAATTGCCAGGCCGCCTTCGGCATCAAGCACTGCCCCCTGCGGCAACGATGCCGCGTCCTGAGGCTCAATCCGGCTGAAGCGCCCGTTTTCAACCGTGAGCTGCCACAATCCTTCGCGTCCTTGTAAACGCGCCTGACGGATGGTGATGTTATTGTTCTGCATGGCTGACCTCTGGTGATTTAGCAAGGCTGCGATTGAAAAGGGGATTCAGCAGGATATAGCTGAATACGCCGCCGAGTACGGCGTTGACTGGCACAATACCGGGAATATAGTGACCGGCGGCAATGCCCAGTGCAACGGACAGAATAGCTATCCAGTTGACGGTCATAAATCGTGCTTTGCTGAAATCGGTATATCGGCGATGGTTCAGCAGATAGTCGGCGATAATCACCCCGCCAATCGGCGGAATTGCTGCCGACAGAAATGTTAGCCAGCCAACAAAGTTATTGTAAAGCCACAGGGCGCAAAGCGTACCGATAATGCCGTTAGCCACCGACAGCGTGCGGCTGGAAAGGCCGGTCACGTTGGCAAATCCCAGACCCGATGCGTACAACGCGTTGTCGTTGGTGGTCCAGATGTTCAGGCCGAGAACGACAATCGCGGGCAGCAGCAGCCCTTGCGCAATCATCACGTCAGAGATATCCGCCTGTCCGACAGCGGCTGCCCCTGCAGCACCAAAGATAAACATCAACGAGTTGCCAAGGAAAAACGCCACCATGGCAATCAGTACCGCACCTTTGGCATTACGACCAAAGCGAACAAAGTCGGCGGTTAACGTCCCGGCGCTGACAAACGAACCAACAACCAACGCCAGCGCGGTGGAGAAATCCAGTGGCGTTTGCGGCACTATTGCTTTTAAATGCTCCAGACCGCCGACATCGCTCACCGCCAGCCAGACGGAGTAGCTGCCCAGAATAACGATAGCGGGAACAGCGATGATAGATAAAACGGTCAGCGCCGAGATGCCAAAAAAGATGGTGAGGGTCATCAACAGACCGGAAACCGCAATCAGGATATTAACGTCAATCCCCGTCGCTTTGCCGACCGGGATAGCAAACATGGCTACACCCACGCCAAACCAACCCACCTGCGTGCCGCCTAATAGCAGAGAAGGAAGCCAGGAACCTTTAACACCGAATGAGTAACGCGCCAGGAGGTGGGTTGAGAGCCCTGTTTTAGCGCCAATATAACCGAGGAATGCAGTGTAAATACCGAGGAGAAGATTACCGAAGAGAACTGCCAGGAAGAAATCGTTATAGGAAAGACCGGTACCGAGCGTGCCGCCGGTCCACATACTGGCGGAAAAAAATGTGAGTCCCAACATGACAAACGTCAGTGGAATCACGCCTTTCCGCGCCGCCAGAGGGACGGGGCCCTGGCTATAATTGTTGTCCTGCGACACAACGCCTCCATGAATTTTGCCCAAAAAATCCGCCGCATAATATACAGTTCACAGAGAAAAGCAAACGTTTCCGTCTGATTTTTTCTTAACAACTATTTGTGTGATGAATGTGTTGTGGGTTAGTGTACGGTTAATTGCGGGGACGGTGGGGCTGCTATATCAGGAGGCGTCATCCCCTGAAGGCGCAATGGCTTACCACTGGAGGATTTTGTTTTTCTAATACACGTCTGATTTAATCATTCGATTAATAAACATATATGGTGAGAACATTTTTGATGCTGAGATTACGGTGCGTTCATTACTATTTTATATTCTATTTTGGTCATGTAAATTATTATTGATATTATAATTTTATGCAAAAATAAATTTTCTCCGCCGATAACACATTGGTCATGATGATGAAAGTGTTCGAGTATTAAGCAATTAAATTCTTGCCTGTTCATTTTTTGATAGTTTCCATCGTATTTTTGTACGGTTGTCATCTGAAATTAGTAATAATTATTTTTATTAACTTTTGTTTTAAGTATTAATTGATTTCCCCCTGAGTATATGTATCTATACTTCCCGGCGTTGATGCGCATTAATAATTTTATTATTGTGTGGCTGTAAATATAATTTTATGGCTGGTTTCTCATTAATTAATTTTACTTGAGATACAAAAATATCTTTGATGAGTGAATAATCAACGTCCTGTTTACCCGGAGTTTTGAGCATATCTCCTTTCCCTTTATGTCGGGGGAAATAATTATGCTTATTTAAATTTAATGTTTTTAAGGATGAAAAATGAAAACTGTAGTAAAAACAGCGGTTGCTGCAGCACTGGTTATGGGTTTTGCTTCTTTCGCAAACGCGGCAGGAACTAACACCGGCACCGTAACGTTCACCGGCACTATCGAAGATTCTCCGTGCTCAATTGTGGTTGGCGATGAGCACCAGACGGTAAACCTGGGCCACATCGGTACCGGCTCTCTGACCAACGGTGGTCAGTCTTCTGCGGTTGACTTCCACATTGGTCTGGAAAACTGCGCGTTTACCACCGAAGCCACAATGAACACCGTCTTCTCTGCCGCAGGCAACGAGTCTACCGCCAATAAAGGCAACATCGCTCTGATGGGCGCTAACGGCGAGATGGAAGGCTCCAGCATTGTTCTGGCAACCTATAAAGGCGCGCAGATCAAGGTGGGTGATACCGACGTTCAGAACCTGGTTGTGGATGCTGATGGCAAAGGCCTGGCCGATCAAACGCTGAACTTTAAAGCCTGGGTTCAGGGCGATGCGACCACCACCACTATCGACACGGGTGAATTCAGCAGCGTTGTAAACTTCGCGATTAGCTACCTGTAAGGTATGTCATTCCCTGCGGCATTCCGTCGCAGGGAAAATAGTTATTTCTGTTATCCACCGATTGGATTTGGATAACTTTATTTGCCGTCATTTTTTATTATCAGGGACAGATATTTGATGAGCCGTTATTCATCCTTTCGTTTGCGTGCGCTCACTATTTTCGTCAGTCTGGCGCTCTCTGGGGTGTTGAATAATTGCTATGCGGAAGATGCCATCCAGTTTAATACCGAGTTTCTTGATGTGAAGGATGGGGCAAAGCTCGATCTGCATCGTTTTTCCCGCAAAGGATATATTATGCCGGGGAAATATACGCTACAGGTTATGGTTAACCAGAGTCAGATAACTCAGGAAAGTATAATTACCTATACGGCTGAAGAGAACGATAACAATAATAGCTATCCCTGTTTATCACCGGAACTGGTGGCGCAGTTTGGTTTAAAACCCGAACTGGTTGAAAAATTACGCTGGATAAAATCCGGCGCCTGCTTACAGCCAAATCAGCTTGAAGGTATTGAAACGCAAACTGATTTAGGCAAATCGACCTTAACGGTCATTATTCCTCAGGCCTATTTACAATATTCAGATAAAGACTGGGATCCGCCATCGCGTTGGGACGACGGGATCGCGGGCGTACTGTTTGACTATAACGTGAACAGCCAGTGGCAGCACCCCGAACATCAGGCTGGCGATCAATACGATGTCAGCGGCAACGGTACGCTGGGGGCGAACATCGGCCCGTGGCGTTTTCGCGCCGACTGGCAGGCGAGCTACCGTCATGAAGATGCCGACAAAAGCGACGATGACGTTTCGCAGCACGCTTCTGCGCAAACCGACCGCAACTGGGACTGGAGCCGTTACTACGCCTATCGCGCAATCCCCTCGCTGGGCGCGCAGCTGAAATTTGGCGAGGATGCGCTGACGTCGGATATTTTCGACAGCTTTAACTATATCGGCAGTAGCCTGATTACCGACGATCAAATGCTACCGCCTAACTTACGCGGCTACGCGCCGGATATTTCGGGCGTGGCGCGCACCAACGCGAAAGTCACGATCAGCCAGCAGGGACGCGTGATCCATGAGTCGCAGGTGCCCGCTGGCCCGTTCCGCATCCAGGATTTGAACGAAGCCGTTTCCGGCGACCTGCATGTGCGCATTGAAGAACAAAACGGGCAGGTACAGGAGTATGACGTCAGTACCGCCTCGATTCCCTATCTGACCCGCCCAGGCCAGCTGCGTTATAAAGTGGCCGTTGGCCGCCCGCAGGATTGGGATCACAACCTGCAAGGTTCGCTGTTCGCCACCGGAGAAGCCTCCTGGGGGATCACCAACGGCTGGTCGCTGTACGGCGGCGGGATTGGCGAAGAGAACTATCAGGCGCTGGCGATTGGCGTGGGGCGTGACATGGCGGCGCTGGGCGCGCTGTCGCTGGATCTTACCCATTCACGGGCGAAGGTACCCGAAGGCAGCGAATATGGCGACGGTATACTTCACGGCAACTCGTTTCGCGCCAGCTATGCCAAAGATTTTGATGATATCGACAGCCGTCTGACCTTCGCGGGATATCGCTTCTCGCAAGAGAACTACATGACGATGGACGAGTATCTCGATACGCAGAATACCGATAGCAACCTGATTCGCACCGGCCACGACAAAGAGATGTATACGCTGACCTGGAGCCAGAATCTGGCCGATATCAACGTCAACGCCTATGTGAACTTTACGCACCGTACTTACTGGAACCGCCCAAGCGAGGATAGCTACAACCTGACGGTCTCCCACTATTTCGATCTTGGCGATGTGCGCAACATTAGCCTGTCGGTTAACGGCTATCGCAATGAATACGATGACGAGACCGACGACGGCGTATTCATCTCCCTGAGCGTGCCGTGGGGGAACGATCGCACCCTGAGCTATAACGGCTCCTTCAGCGGCGACGATAACAGTAACCAGGTGGGTTATTACGAACGGTTAGACGATCGCAATAACTACCAGCTTAACGTCGGCCACGGTAATGAGGGGGCGATGATGGACGGTTACTATCGCCATACCGCGGATTTCGCCGACATTGACGCCAGCATGAACTACCAGGAAGGCGAATATGTCTCTGGCGGGCTCTCTTTGCAGGGCGGCGCGACGTTAACCGCGCAGGGCGGGGCGCTGCACCGCACCGGCGTGAATGGCGGTACGCGGCTGCTGGTGGATGTCGACCAATTGGCCGATATCCCGGTTGGCGGCTATGACACGCCGGTCTATACCAACGGCTTCGGCAACGCGGTGCTGACCGATGTTAATGACTACTACCGCAACCAGGTGCGTATTGACCTCACCCAGCTTCCGGAAAATGCGGAGGCGATCAATTCCGTGGCACAGGCAACGCTCACCGAGGGCGCTATCGGCTATCGCCATATGGAAGTCATTAGCGGCGAAAAAGCGATGGCCGTTATTCGGATGTTCAATGGTGAGTTCCCTCCTTTTGGCGCGGAAGTGCGCAATGAGCGCCAGCAGCAGGTGGGGATTGTCGATAGCGACGGTAGCGTCTACCTGGCCGGCGTGAACGCCGGCGAGCGCATGCAGGTTATCTGGGACGAGCGGCCGCAGTGCGGAATCAGACTGCCGACACCGTTGCCGAAAGATCTGTACAGCGGCCTGTTATTGCCCTGCCTGAGCGATGATCCGTCGTTAACGTCACCGCCGGCTCCACCCGTGAAACCCCTGCTTCAGCAGCAGACCCGACTCGCGCCTTCGCCTGAACCCGAAGCGCTGTCGTCTCATCGAACTGACTAAAAAGGATTGAAATATGCAAGGACATCTTCAGCTCATGCTTATCAGCAGCCTGGTGTTTAGCGCCTGTAGCGCGCAGGCGGCGGTGGCCCCGGATCGCACGCGATTGGTCTTTCGCGGAGATGAAAAATCCATCAGCGTGGATCTCAAAAATGCGAGCGAAAAGTTGCCCTACCTTGCGCAGTCGTGGGTCGAAGACGACAAAGGCCAGCGAATTACCTCGCCGCTGGCCGTCGTTCCTCCGGTACAGCGCATTGAAGCGCTGGGCATTGGCCAGGTCAAAATCCAGGGAATGCCGGGGTTGAGCGCGCTGCCGCAGGACAGAGAAACGCTGTTTTTCTATAACGTCCGCGAGATCCCGCCGAAAAACGATAAACCCAATACGTTACAGATTGCCCTGCAAACGCGCATCAAACTGTTTTATCGCCCGGCATCGCTCGCCAAAGTGGACTCAATGCATCCCTGGCAGCACCAGGTGACGCTGGAGAAAAAAGGCAGTCAGTATCAGGTCAATAACACTACGGGCTATTACGTCATCTTAAGTAACGCCAGCAATCGGGTGGACGGCACAACGGCAAAAGGGTTTGAGCCGATGGTGATTCCACCGCGCACCAGCCCGGTGATGTCGGTGAATGCCGCCGATCTGGGCAGTGCGCCAGTGCTGACCTATGTGAACGACTATGGCGCGCGCCTGCCGCTGATTTTCGACTGTAGCGCCGGGAAATGCACGGTCAACGAAGAGAAGAGTAGAAAATCGTGAGTAGCGTGAGCGGTTGGAGCATCAGGCGGCTATGGTGCCTGGCGGCGCTGGCGCTTGGCATCGGTGCGGTTGCACCGCTGCATGCGACGAGTAAAACGGTCAATATGAAGCTGATCGTTCTGGTTAACGCCGCGCCGCCGTGCACCATTACCGGGGGAACCGTGGCCTTCGGCGACGTGCTGACCACCCTGGTGGACGGCGTGAACTACGTTCAGCCCGTCAGCTATACGCTGAACTGTAGCGGCCGGGTCTCTGACTACCTGAAATTGCAGATCCAGGGCACCTCGCTCACCGTAAACGGCGAGTCGGTACTGAAGACCAGCGCGACGGGCTTAGGGATCCGTATCCGGCAGGCCGGTAATAAAACGCTGGTGCCCATCGGCAGCACGCAGTGGCAGAACTTTACCTATACCTCGGCTTCTGGCATTGCGCTGGAAGCGGTACTGGTGAAGGCGAGCGGCACAACGCTTAAGGCCCAGGACTTCAGCGCATCGGCAACGCTGGTGGTGGACTATCAATGAAAAAAATACTTCTGGGACTGCTGCTGGCGGCTTCTACGCTACACGCGGCGGACAATCTGAAATTCACCGGTACGCTGCTCGACCCGCCGACCTGCGTGATTAATAACGATAAAACGATAGAGATCGATTTTTCTAACGTGGCGATCGACAAAATTGACGGCAGCAATTATATGCAGCCGGTGATGTTTAATGCCGTGTGTAGTCAGGTGCCGAAGGGGAGCGGGCTGGAGTTGAAAATAACCATCAGCGGTACGGCGACCGATTTTGACCCGGCGGCGATTGAGACCGACGTTGACGGCCTGGGGGTCAAACTTCTGCAGAACGGCAAGTCTTTTACGATTGGTCAGACGCTGACCATTGATCCGCTCTCCCTGCCGCTCATTCAAGCGGTGCCGGTGAAAAAGAGCGGGGCAGTCCTTCAGGAAGGCGGCTTTGAAGCCTGGGCAACGCTGCAGTTGGAGTTTCAATGATGACGAAAATAACGATGGCGGGTCATGCCCTGCTGCTGTGGGGCGCGTTATCGGCGCAGGGGATGAGCGCGGATAACCTCCATTTTAGCGGCCAACTGGTCTCCAGCGCCTGCACCTTAGTCATCACGGGGAATAACCTGGCCGATGTCACGTTCCCGGTGCTGAATATCAAAGATTTACAGAAACGCGGGCAGTCGGTGCGGGTGCCGTTTATCTTGCAGCTTAAGGAGTGCAACACGGCATTAGGTACCGGCGTCACGGTCACCTTTTCGGGAACGGAGGTCAGCGGCATGGCGGGGATTCTGGCGTTGGATGGGCAGTCAGAAGCGGAAGGCGTCGGGATTGGCATTGAAACCGCGCAGGGGGATCCGGTGGCGATTAACGGCAGTTCGGGGGCGACGTTTGTGCTCAATAACGGGCAAAACAGCTTAAATTTCAACGCATGGGTGCAGACGAATCCGGGGGCAGAAATGACGCCGGGTCGTTTTTCTGCCACCGCCACTGCCGCTTTTGAATACTTATGATCATGAAAAGAATACATTGTTTGTCTGTGCTGGTGCTCGCTATCGTTGGCGTACTGTTTTCCGCCAGCGCCCTGGCGCAAGGTAAGCTGCGTAGCTCGCAGTTTGAAACGACTCTTTATTGGGCGTCTTCGGGAATCACCGGCATACGCTATGATATTACCGTCAGCACGCCGACGGGCGTCTACTATGGCGTCTATGAAACTCGAACCTTGATACTGAATCGCGAGATCCCGAACGTTTCATGGACTGGCCCGTCGACACCGCCGACGCTGTACCTTAAAAGCTGGGGGACGACAAGTGATAGCAATTGTCCTGGGCTGGATACCCATTATTGGGATTGTGCGAAACAGGTGCTGCGCATTACGCTTCAGTCGGATGGTTACGGTTGCCCGTGGGTGGCTTCGACAGTGGTAACCTCAACAGCACCCTCTCAAGCTGCTTCGACCTATACCGGGCCGCCAGCGCGCAGCTCCGTTTGCCCGACCGTACCGGTTGCTACCTATGATGTGTCGTGGGATGCCAACACGCTCAAGCACGAAAAGGTGCTGAAGATTACCCCCACGGGGGGAACCGTGAGCACGACGTTAAAAACGTATCTGATGGAAAGCGGAACGCTGTGCGATAAAAGCAAGATGGATACCCGCGGCGCGGGCTGCCGGGTGGTGGGAAGCGGGGTCACGTTGAGCGTACTGGGTTGCGATAACAGCGTGGTGTCAACCGTGGCATTGACTCATGCGTTAACGGATACCGAACTGCACGATATTACCGTCTCGATTAATACTAAGAACATTGGTACGGGAACGGTGAAATCGACCTGTAATTTTCAGTACATTCTCGAACAGCTGTAGCGGGCTATTGGCGCGCCGTTTACGAGAATAATCAGATTTCAGTTCTTGTGGAATTGCCCGGTGGCGGCCAGCGCCTTACCGGGCCTACGAAAAGTACATAACTTGATGATATTGGTGGTGTTGTAGGTCGGGTAAGGCGTCAGCCGCCACCCGACAAGAATACGGCGCCTTATCTCAACCTTGTGGAATTGCCCGGTGGCGGCTAGCGCCTTACCGGGCCTACGAAAAGAACATAACTTGATGATATTGCTGGTGTCGTAGGTCGGGTAAGGCGTCAGCCGCCACCCGACAAAAATACGGCGCCTTATCTCAACCTTGTGGAATTGCCCGGTGGCGGCCAGCGCCTTACCGGGCCTACGGAAAGTACATAACTTGATGATATTACTGGTGTTGTAGGTCGGGTAAGGCGTCAGCCGCCACCCGACAAGAATACGGCGCCTTATCTCAACCTTGTGGAATTGCCCGGTGGCGGCCAGCGCCTTAACGGGCCTATGAAAAGAACATAACTTGATGATATTGCTGGTGTCGTAGGTCGGGTAAGGCGTCAGCCGCCACCCGACAAAAATACGGCGCCTTATCTCAACCTTGTGGAATTGCCCGGTGGCGGCCAGCGCCTTACCGGGCCTACGGAAAGTACATAACTTGATGATATTACTGGTGTTGTAGGTCGGGTAAGGCGTCAGCCGCCACCCGACAAGAATACGGCGTCTTATCTCAACCAGGTTTATCATCAGTATCAGTTTTACACTTCCAGGTAGTTCAGAATCCCGTCAGCCGCTTTACGGCCTTCGGCAATCGCCGTCACCACCAGATCCGAACCGCGCACGATGTCGCCACCGGCAAAGATTTTCGGGTTGCTGGTCTGGAAGGCGTTATCGCTGCCTTCAGGAGCAATAACACGACCCTGCGAATCCAGTTCGACGCTGTGTTTTGCCAGCCACTCCATGCTGTGCGGACGGAAGCCAAACGCCATCACCACCGCATCAGCCGGAACGATGTGTTCAGAACCGGCGACGATCTCCGCGCGACGACGGCCTTTCGCATCCGGTGCGCCCATCTCGGTGCGCGCCATCTTCACGCCGCTCACTTTACCGTTGGCATTCACTTCAATGCCCAGAGGTTGGATGTTGAACTGGAACTCGACGCCCTCTTCACGCGCGTTTTTCACTTCGCGTTTAGAACCCGGCATGTTCTCTTCGTCACGACGATAGGCGCAGATGACGTGTGCTGCGTTCTGGCGAACCGAGGTCCGCACGCAGTCCATCGCGGTGTCGCCGCCGCCCAGTACCACCACGCGTTTGCCTTCCATGCTGACATACGGCTCTTCGGCAGTTTCGCCAAAGCCCATCAACTGTTTGGTATTGGCAATCAGGAACGGCAGGGCGTCGAATACGCCGGAAGCGTCTTCGTTTTCCAGCCCGCCGCGCATGGATTGGTAAGTACCGACGCCGAGGAACACCGCGTCGTAGTCTTTCAGCAGGTCGTCGAGCTGTACGTCGCGGCCCACTTCGGTATTGAGTTTGAACTCAATCCCCATGCCGGTGAAGATTTCACGGCGGCGGGTCATCACCTCTTTCTCCAGCTTGAAGGCCGGGATACCGAAGGTCAGCAGGCCGCCGATTTCCGGATGACGATCGAACACCACCGCCTTCACGCCGTTACGGGTTAGTACATCAGCACAGGCCAGGCCAGCCGGACCCGCGCCGATAATGGCGACGGTTTTACCGGTTTGCTTCACGCCGGTAAGGTCAGGACGCCAGCCCATTTCGAACGCTTTATCGTTGATATAGCGCTCGATGTTACCGATAGTCACCGCCCCGAACTCGTCGTTCAGCGTACAGGATCCTTCACACAGACGGTCCTGGGGACAAACGCGCCCGCACACTTCTGGCAGGGTGTTGGTCTGGTGCGACAGCTCGGCGGCTTCAAAAATACGCCCTTCGTTGGCGAGTTTCAGCCAGTTCGGGATGTAGTTATGCACCGGGCATTTCCACTCGCAGTACGGGTTACCGCAGGAGAGGCAGCGGTCCGCCTGCGCTTTGGCCTGGCCTTCGGAAAACGGCTCGTAGATCTCAACAAACTCGATCTTACGGATCTTCAGCGGTTTCTTCGGCGGATCAACGCGCTGCAGGTCGATAAATTGGTATACGTTCTGACTCATTGCTGCTACCCCTTACTGCGCCTGCACCCGCAGCTCGGCTGCGGAACGACTACGGTGACCCAACAGTGCTTTCACATCGCTGGACTTCGGTTTAACCAGCGCGAATTTCGCTGAGAATGCTGGCCAGTTAGCCAGAATCTCTTCGCCGTGTGAAGATCCGGTATGCTGTACGTGCTCGGTAATCAGACCGCGCAGGTGCTCCTCGTGGATAGCCAGCGAGTCGACGCTCAGCACTTCTACCAGTTCCGGGTTCACGCGTTTGCGGAATTCACCGTCCTCGTCGAGCACGTAGGCGAATCCGCCCGTCATACCCGCCCCGAAGTTGACGCCCGTTTTGCCGAGAATACAGACGATGCCGCCGGTCATATATTCACAGCCGTTGTCGCCAATACCTTCAACCACGGTGATAGCGCCGGAGTTACGTACCGCAAAGCGCTCACCCGCACGACCTGCTGCAAACAGACGGCCACCGGTGGCGCCATACAGACAAGTGTTACCGATGATGCTCGCCTCATGGCTGCGGAAGGCAGAACCAACCGGAGGACGCACCGCCAGCAGGCCGCCCGCCATGCCTTTACCGACATAGTCGTTGGCATCGCCGGTCAGATACAGTTCCACGCCGCCCGCGTTCCACACGCCGAAGCTCTGGCCTGCGGTACCGCTGAAGTGCGCTTTGATAGGGTCTGATGCCAGCCCCTGATCGCCATGCGTTTGCGCGATATAGCCCGACAGCGACGCGCCAACGGAACGGTCAGTGTTGCGGATATCGAACCAGAAGGTTTTGCTCTGGCGCTCGTCGACATACGGTTTCGCCTGCTGCAACAGCTGTGCGTTCAGCACGCCGTTATCAAACGGCGGGTTGTTCTCGGTGCAATGCAGCGCTTTACCCGGATGCGGCTCGGCGGTTTCCAGCAGACGAGACAGCTCCAGCTTCTGCTGTTTGGCGGTAAACCCTTCCAGCTCTTTGAGCAGGTCGGTACGACCAATCAGATCCACCAGACGTTTCACGCCCAGCTCGGCCATCAGTTCGCGCACTTCACGGGCGATAAATTCAAAGTAGTTGGTCACTTTGAATGGCAGACCGTGATAGTGGTTCTTACGCAGTTTGTCATCCTGAGTCGCCACGCCGGTTGCGCAGTTGTTCAGGTGGCAAATACGCAGGTATTTACAGCCCAGCGCCACCATTGGCCCGGTGCCGAAACCGAAGCTTTCCGCACCCAGAATCGCCGCTTTAATGATATCGACACCGGTTTTCAGACCGCCATCGACCTGCAAACGGATCTTGTGACGCAGACCGTTAGCAACCAGCGCCTGCTGGGTTTCCACCAGGCCGAGTTCCCACGGGCAGCCCGCATATTTCACGGAGGAGAGTGGGCTTGCGCCAGTGCCGCCATCGTAGCCAGCAATGGTGATCAGATCCGCATAGGCTTTCGCCACGCCGGTGGCGATGGTGCCAACGCCCGGTTCGGACACCAGCTTCACCGAGATCATCGCTTTCGGGTTGACCTGTTTAAGGTCGAAAATCAGCTGCGCTAAGTCCTCGATAGAGTAGATATCGTGGTGCGGCGGTGGGGAGATCAACGTCACGCCCGGCACCGAATAGCGCAGTTTGGCGATGTACGGGGTGACTTTATCACCTGGTAACTGACCGCCTTCGCCAGGCTTCGCGCCCTGAGCGACTTTAATCTGAATGACATCAGCGTTGACCAGATACGCTGGGGTGACGCCAAAGCGACCGGAAGCCACCTGCTTGATGCGCGATACTTTATTGGTGCCGTAGCGCGCCGGGTCTTCGCCGCCTTCGCCGGAGTTCGAGTTGCCGCCGATGCTGTTCATCGCTTCGGCCAACGCTTCATGTGCTTCCGGGCTTAATGCGCCGATGGACATGGCTGCGGTATCGAAGCGTTTAAACAATTCGCTTGCGGGTTCGACTTCGTTAATGCTTACCGCTTCATCGCCAGGCGTAATTGCCAGCAGGTCGCGCAGCGTCGCCGCTGGACGCTCATTGACCAGCTTGGCATATTCCTGATAGTCGCTGTATTCGCCGCTTTGTACCGCCTGCTGCAGGGTGCGTACCACATCCGGGTTGTAAGCATGGTATTCGCCGCCGTGGACGTATTTGAGCAGACCGCCCTGGCTGATGGGTTTACGCGCCAGCCATGCATGTTTGGAGAGATTTAGCAGATCCTGTTGGAAGTCGCTAAATCCCGCGCCGCTGATGCGGCTGACCACGCCCTGGAAGCACAGCGCCACAACATCATCATGCAGACCAACGGCTTCAAACAGCTTCGAGCAGCGGTAAGAGGCGATGGTCGAGATGCCCATCTTGGACATGATTTTGTACAGACCTTTGTTGATGCCGTTACGGTAGTTCAGCATCACGGTCCGATAATCTTTGGCAATCGCCTGAGTGTCGATCAGGCGTCCCAGCGTTTCATACGCGAGATATGGATAAATGGCCGTCGCGCCAAAGCCGAGCAGCACCGCGAAGTGGTGCGGGTCGCGGGCACTGGCAGTTTCAACGATGATGTTGGCGTCACAACGCAGGCTTTGTTCTACCAGACGCGTTTGCACTGCGCCGACGGCCATCGGTGCCGGAACCGGCAAGCGATTTTTGGCGATATTACGGTCAGAGAGCACCAGCAGCACCGTACCGTTACGCACCATCTGTTCCGCCTTATCGCACAATGCTTTGACGGTCTCTTCCAGCGTGGTTTCGGTCACATCGAAGGTGATATCCAGCCGGTCGGCGCGATAGTGCTCCTCTTTCATGGTGGTGAGCTGGGTGAAATCGGAGTACAGCAGGATCGGTGATTTAAAGCTCAGGCGGTGTGCCTGACCTTCGGCTTCGCAGAAGACGTTCATCTCACGACCGATGCTGGTGGCCAGCGACATAACGTGCGCTTCACGCAGCGGGTCGATCGGCGGGTTGGTGACCTGCGCGAACTGCTGGCGGAAGTAGTCATAAATGATTCGCGGCTGGCTGGAGAGCACGGCAAATGGGGTATCGTCACCCATTGAGCCTACGGCTTCCTGACCGTTTTCACCAAGCACGCGAATAACGGAATCCAGTTCTTCGGCGCTGTAGTTAAACTGTTTCTGGAAGCTGGCGAGGGTGTCATCGTCCAGTTCACGGCTGCCGACCTGATCGTCAGCCAGGTCTTCGAACGGCACCAGACGGCGGACGTTCTTCTCCATCCACTCTTTGTACGGGTGGCGGCTTTTCAGATCGTCATCGGTTTCGGCGGAGTGCAGAATGCGCCCGCTGCGGGTATCGATAACCATCAGCTCGCCAGGGCCGACGCGGCCTTTTTCAACCACTTCATCCGGCTGATAATCCCAAATCCCGACTTCAGAGGCGCAGGTAATCAGCTTGTCTTTGGTGATGACGTAGCGTGCCGGACGCAGGCCGTTACGGTCGAGGTTACAGGCGGCAAAGCGACCATCGGACATGACGATGCCCGCCGGGCCGTCCCACGGCTCCATGTGCATGGAGTTAAAGTCGAAGAATGAGCGCAGGTCCGGGTCCATATCTGGGTTGTTCTGCCAGGCCGGCGGTACCAGCAAACGCATGGCGCGGATGATGTCCATCCCGCCTGCCAGCAGCAGTTCCAGCATGTTATCCATGGAGCTTGAGTCGGAGCCGGTTTCGTTAACGAATGGCGCGGCGTCGTGCAGGTCAGGGATCAGTGGTGTCTGGAATTTATAAGTACGTGCGCGTGCCCACTGGCGGTTGCCGGTGATGGTGTTGATTTCACCGTTGTGCGCAAGGTAGCGGAACGGCTGCGCCAGCGGCCAGCGTGGTACGGTGTTGGTGGAGAAACGTTGGTGGAACAGACAGATGGCCGATTCCAGACGCAGATCCGCCAGGTCCAGGTAAAAGCGCGGCAGGTCCGCCGGCATACACAGACCTTTATAAATATTGACCAGGTTCGACAAACTACAGACGTAGAAGTCTTTGTCTTCCTGGAGGCGTTTTTCGATACGACGACGCGCGATAAACAGGCGACGCTCCATATCACGCGGACGCCAGCCCGCAGGGGCGTTAACAAAAATTTGCTCGATACGAGGCAGGGAGGAGAGCGCAATTTCACCGAGAACACCTTCGTTGGTCGGCACGTCGCGCCAGCCGACAATCGACAGGGTCTCCTGCTGTAATTCTTCTTCAACAATGCGACGAGAAGCTGCTGCCAGCTCAGCGTCTTTATTTAAAAAGATCATGCCGACGGCGTAGTTTTTGGCTAAACGCCAGCCGCGCTCTTGCGCCACGATGCGGAAAAAGCGGTCAGGTTTTTGTAACAGCAGGCCGCAACCATCGCCGGTTTTTCCGTCGGCAAGAATTGCGCCACGGTGCTGCATGCGGGCCAGTGCGTGTATGGCGGTACGCACTACCTTGTGGCTAGGTTCGCCTTCTATGTGGGCGATCAGGCCGAAACCACAGTTATCCCTCTCAAGGGATTTATCGTACAACATATCAGTGAACCTCCCCAGGCTCTGCGGGATTCCCATCTGGACCGTTGCGCACGGGCACACCAAGAGCATGGCGACGGGGTTTGCGTGTCATACGCTTACCTCGCATTCGCCCTCTTTATCCTTTTCGCACAGGTCAAACAAGTTTGAGGACTTGCTTCAGAGGGAATCTCAATTACTGCATAAATATGATGAGCAGGCTGCTCATCCAGAAAGCTTCCAGCGGATTTCCAAGTTATCGGGAATCCACACACAGGTCAAATGGCAATCTTATTTATGCAAAAATGTGCTATAGGGCAATTAACATTATGAAAATATTGAAATAAAAGGGTTTTTTACATTGATTTAACCTGAGGGGGATGCCCTGGGAAGTGTGATCCGTCTCACTGTCAGAAAGGCCAGATATCTCTCGTCCTGCCTTTGTTTATCGAGATGCTTGGCGTTTTATGCTGGTTTTTAGAGTTTTGGCGTCTTAAAAATACTGTTTTTACGCTGAGAGTATAAGAAGATAAAAAAAACAGCTGGATATAAGGAAAAGTAATTACATGTCGAGTGAATGAAATTCCGATTATTTTGATTTGTTATGCAATAAATAAAGGCTCGCCAGGGCGATTGATCCAGGTCATCGCCGACTGGGGCAAAAAATGGCAGGCTTTGGCCTCTTTTCAAGGCGCGGTCTACCAGATTATGCAGTTACAGAAATTAGTCAATATGTTTGGTGGGGATCTTTCTCGCCGTTATGGGCAAAAGGTCCATAAACTCACGCTGCATGGCGGCTTTAGCTGTCCAAATCGTGATGGCACCATCGGACGCGGCGGATGTACTTTCTGTAACGTCGCCTCATTTGCTGATGAAACGCAGCAGCACCATTCCATTGCCGAGCAGTTGGAGCATCAGGCGCATCTGGTCAATCGCGCGAAACGCTATCTGGCCTATTTCCAGGCCTATACCAGCACCTTTGCCGAAGTACAGGTGCTGCGTTCGATGTATCAGCAGGCGGTCAGCCAGGCCAGCATCGTAGGGCTATGCGTTGGCACGCGTCCCGACTGCGTGCCGGATGCGGTACTCGATCTGCTTTGTGAGTATAAAGACCTGGGTTATGAGGTATGGCTGGAACTTGGTCTGCAAACCGCGCATGACAAAACCCTGCACCGTATTAACCGCGGTCATGATTTTGCCTGCTACAAGAACACCACGCGGCTGGCGCGTGAACGCGGGCTAAAAGTCTGTTCGCACCTGATTGTCGGTCTGCCGGGAGAGGGGCAGGAGGAATGTCTGCAAACCATGGCGCGTGTAGTGGAGACGGGCGTTGACGGTATTAAGCTGCATCCGCTGCATATTGTGAAAGGCAGTACGATGGCGAAAGCCTGGGAAGCCGGGCGGCTGAACGGAATTGAACTGGACGACTACACGGTTACCGCCGGGGAGATGATCCGCCATACGCCGCCAGAAGTGATTTACCATCGCATTTCCGCCAGCGCGCGTCGCCCAACGCTGTTGGCACCGCTATGGTGTGAAAACCGTTGGACCGGGATGGTCGAACTGGATAAGTACCTTAACGAGCACGGTGTGCAAGGCTCGGCGCTGGGTACGCCGTGGGTGCAGCCGGAAAGCTAATCTTCTGTAGGTCGGATGCCGGATAAGGCGAATCCGGTATCCGGCAATCTGCGTCTGCTTGCCTGATGGCGCTTCGCTTATCAGGCCTACGATGAACCACTCCCCGGTCATTTCACCGATAACCTCCGCATTTCTTGCACAATCTTCAACGTCACGCTGAGAATTGAGTATTATTGTGCCAAGTTGTCGTGAAGGAACCCTCTATGAAGCAAATCCGTATGCTGGCGCAATATTACGTCGACCTGATGATGAAGTTGGGTCTGGTGCGCTTTTCGCTGCTATTGGCGCTGGCTCTGGTCGTGTTGGCAATTGTGGTGCAGATGGCTGTCACCATGGTGCTGCACGGCCAGGTAGAAAGCATTGATGTTATCCGCTCTATCTTTTTTGGTCTGTTAATTACTCCCTGGGCCGTCTATTTCCTGTCAGTGGTGGTGGAGCAACTCGAAGAGTCCCGGCAGCGCTTGTCACGACTGGTACAAAAGCTGGAAGAGATGCGCGAGCGCGATCTCAAGCTCAATGTGCAGTTGAAAGATAATATTGCCCAACTCAATCAGGAAATTGTTGAGCGTGAAAAAGCCGAAGCGGAGCGCCAGGAAACGTTTGAGCAACTGAAGGTTGAAATCAAAGAGCGCGAGGAAGCGCAGATCCAGCTCGAGCAACAGTCTTCCTTTTTACGCTCTTTCCTTGATGCCTCGCCGGACCTGGTCTTTTATCGTAATGAAGATAAAGAATTTTCCGGCTGTAACCGCGCTATGGAGCTGCTGACCGGCAAGAGCGAAAAGCAACTGGTGAATTTAAAACCGGCTGACGTTTACTCCCCTGAGGCGGCTGAAAAAGTTATTGAGACCGATGAGAAGGTGTTTCGTCATAACGTCTCGCTCACCTACGAACAGTGGCTGGACTATCCGGACGGGCGCAAAGCCTGCTTCGAAATTCGCAAAGTGCCTTACTATGACCGCGTAGGTAAGCGACATGGCCTGATGGGCTTTGGGCGCGATATTACCGAGCGTAAGCGTTATCAGGACGCGCTTGAGCGTGCCAGTCGTGATAAGACTACCTTCATTTCTACCATCAGCCACGAGCTGCGCACCCCGCTTAACGGCATTGTCGGATTAAGCCGGATTTTGCTGGATACGGATCTAACCGCTGAGCAGGAAAAATACCTGAAAACGATCCACGTCTCTGCTGTGACGTTGGGGAATATTTTCAACGATATTATCGACATGGATAAGATGGAGCGACGTAAAGTCCAGCTCGATAACCAGCCTGTTGATTTCACCAGCTTTATGGCGGATCTGGAAAACCTCTCAGGCCTGCAGGCGCAGCAAAAAGGGCTGCGGTTTGTGCTTGAGCCGACGTTACCGCTGCCGCATAAAGTGATTACCGACGGCACGCGTTTACGCCAGATTCTGTGGAATCTGATCAGCAATGCCGTGAAGTTTACCCAGCAGGGGCAGGTGACCGTGCGTGCGCGCTATGACCAGGGAGACATGCTGCATTTCGAGGTCGAAGATTCTGGGATCGGCATTCCCCAGGATGAGCAGGATAAAATCTTCGCCATGTACTATCAGGTGAAAGACAGCAACGGCGGCAAACCGGCAACGGGAACCGGGATTGGGCTGGCCGTATCGAAGCGTCTGGCGAAAAACATGGGTGGTGATATTACGGTCTCCAGCCAGGCTGGCAAAGGCTCTATCTTTACGCTGACCGTGCATGCACCTGCGGTAGCGGAAGAGATTGAAGACGCCTTTGAAGACGACGACATGCCGCTGCCTGCCCTGAATGTGCTGCTGGTGGAAGACATTGAACTGAACGTTATTGTCGCGCGTTCGGTGCTGGAAAAACTGGGCAACAGCGTGGATGTCGCCATGACCGGGAAAGCCGCGCTGGAGATGTTCACGCCGGGCGAATATGACCTGGTGCTGCTGGATATTCAGCTACCGGATATGACCGGCCTGGATATCTCACGTGAGCTGACGCAAAAATATGCCCGTGAGGACCTGCCGCCGCTGGTTGCGCTTACCGCTAACGTCCTGAAAGATAAAAAAGAGTATCTGGACGCGGGAATGGACGACGTGCTGAGTAAGCCGCTGTCGGTTCCGGCGTTAACCGCCATGATCAAAAAATACTGGGATACCCGAAACAAAGAGGAGAGCACTGTGACATCTGAAGAGAGCAGTAAATCGCAAGCGCTGTTAGATATTCCTATGTTGGAACAATACCTCGAGCTGGTGGGACCGAAGTTAATTACCGACGGGCTGGCGGTGTTTGAGAAGATGATGCCGGGATATTTGAGCGTGCTGGAGTCTAATCTGACCGCGCGGGACAAAAAAGGCGTGGTTGAGGAAGGCCATAAAATTAAAGGTGCGGCAGGTTCCGTGGGGCTGCGTCACCTGCAACAGCTGGGTCAGCAAATCCAGTCGCCAGATCTTCCGGCCTGGGAGGATAACGTTGCTGAATGGATTGAAGAGATGAAGCAGGAGTGGCAGCACGATGTAGCGGTATTGAAGGCCTGGGTGGCGAGCGTGGAAAAAAAATGACCCCGGCTTGACCGGGGTGCGCGAATACTGCGCCAACACCAGGGAAATCGTGGCTGCGCCGTAAATTATTATCATTGTTTACAAGGGCGCAGCCCTAATTTTCAGGCCGCACGCAGTTAAGATAGCAAATCTTAAATAATTTGTTACATGAATCAGTTAAATGTGTGAAGCGTAGCATTTAAATCATAATAACTAATATGTTTCAGCCAGTTGAGAAAGGAGTATCGCGATGAAAAAAGTGGGTGTAGTGCTCAGCGGATGCGGCGTGTATGACGGCGCAGAGATCCATGAAACTGTTCTCACGCTTCTGGCCATTGCCCGCAACGGCGCTCAGGCCGTCTGTTTCGCACCTGATAAACAACAAGCGGATGTGATTAATCATCTGACCGGCGAGCCGATGCAGGAAACGCGTAATGTGCTGATTGAAGCCGCACGTATTACACGTGGTGATATTCGCCCACTGGCTCAGGCAGTCTCAACGGAGCTGGATGCGTTGATAGTGCCAGGCGGATTTGGCGCGGCCAAAAATCTGAGTAATTTTGCCAGTCAGGGCAGTGAATGCCGGGTTGACAGCGATTTAGCCGCGCTGGCGGTGGCCATGCATCAGGCGGGTAAGCCGCTGGGATTTATGTGCATTGCGCCCGCCATGTTACCTAAGATTTTTGACTTCCCGCTGCGTCTGACCATCGGTACTGATATCGACACGGCAGAGGTACTGGAAGAGATGGGCGCTGAGCATGTACCTTGTCCAGTTGATGACATTGTCGTCGATGAAGACAACAAAATCGTCACCACGCCTGCCTATATGCTGGCGCAGGACATCGCGCAGGCCGCGAGTGGTATCGATAAGCTGGTATCGCGTGTGCTGGTGCTGGCTGAATGAGAAAAGGAGTTACCGCCTTTCTGCGACGTATCTTTCTGCGGGCGGTCGTTGTCCTCGCCGTATTCTGGGGCGGGGGCATCGCTCTTTTCAGTGTGATGCCGGTGCCGTTCTCGGCAGTAATGGTCGAGCGGCAGCTGAGCGCATGGCTGTCCGGTGATTTCGGCTATGTGGCGCATTCTGACTGGGTCAGTATGGATGATATTTCTCCGTGGATGGGACTGGCGGTGATTGCCGCAGAGGACCAGAAGTTTCCCGAGCATTGGGGATTTGATGTTTCCGCCATAGAGAAAGCGCTGGCGCACAATGAACGCAATGAAAACCGTATTCGCGGGGCGTCAACGCTATCGCAACAGACCGCGAAAAACCTCTTTCTGTGGGATGGACGTAGCTGGGTACGTAAGGGGCTTGAAGCCGGACTAACGCTGGGTATGGAAACCGTCTGGAGCAAGAAACGTATTCTGACCGTTTACCTGAACATTGCTGAGTTTGGCGATGGAATTTTTGGCGTGGAGGCGGCGGCGCAGCGCTATTTCCATAAGCCTGCCAGTCGGCTGAGTATGTCTGAAGCGGCCTTGCTGGCGGCGGTATTGCCTAATCCTTTGCGTTTTAAGGCGAATGCGCCATCTGGTTATGTGCGTAGCCGCCAGGCGTGGATTATGCGCCAAATGCGCCAGTTAGGCGGTGAGTCGTTTATGCGGGAAAATAAGCTGTATTAGCGGAGTTAGTGCCGGATGCGGCGTAAACGCCTTATCCGGCCTACGGGAGTAGGTCATTGCCGTGTAGGCCTGATAAGCGTAGCGCATCAGGCACTTCGCTAATCCTCGTCAAACCCTGAGTTAAACAGGGCAATTACCGCTGCCAGGGCTTCAACTTCTTGCGGGCCCGTGGCTTCAACTTCTATCTGACGCCCTTTGGCGGAATCCAGCATCAGCAGAGCGATAACGCTGTTGGCCTCGGCTTCAGTTCCTTCATCATTACGCAGCAACACTTCTGCTTCGAAGCCCTGCATCAGTTCAAACAGTTTCATGGCTGGGCGGGCATGCATGCCCAGCTTATTCGTGATTTCAACGGTTTGCTTCACGGTCATGATTTACGTTTTTCCAGCGTACGATGGCGTGACTGCACGTTTTTACCGCGTGAGCGGAAGTAGTCTGCCAGTTGCTCTGCAATATACACCGAACGGTGTTTCCCGCCGGTACAGCCGATGGCTACGGTGAGGTAGCTGCGGTTGTTAGTCTCCAGCATGGGTAACCATAGCTCAAGATAGCTGCGAGTCTGGTAGATAAAATTGTGTACTTCTGTGTGCCTGTCGAGGAAGGCGGCGACGGGGCGGTCAAGACCGGTCATCGGGCGCAGCTTCGGATCCCAGTGTGGGTTCGGCAGGAAGCGCACGTCAAAGACGTAATCCGCGTCAATCGGGATACCGTGTTTGAAACCAAAGGATTCGAATACCATCGTCAATTCGCGTTCACGTTTGCCCAGCAGTCGGGTACGCAACATTTCCGCCAGTTCATGCACGGACATTTCGGAGGTATCAACGATCAGGTCAGCGCGAGAGCGCAGAGGCTCCAGCAAATCGCTTTCCTTATCGATAGCGCTTTCCAGAGATAAGTTCTTACTGGAGAGCGGATGCAGGCGACGGGTGTCGCTGTAGCGGCGAATCAGCGTGTTACGATCGGCGTCAAGGAACAGCAGCTGTGGTGAGAAGCCTTCAGGCAGATTGTTCATTGCCTGCTCGAATATCTCCGGGGACTCAGGCATGTTGCGCACATCAATGCTGACGGCCGCAGAAATCTGGCGATCGGCCAGAGTACGAGCCAGATCGGGCAACAGCACTACGGGAAGGTTATCCACGCAGTAAAAACCCATATCTTCCAGCGCACGCAGGGCGACAGATTTGCCTGACCCTGAGCGACCGCTGACGATCATCAGTACCATGTACTGTTTCTCCTCACAACGACAAAAAAGGATGCCATTGGGCTGTTATGCTTCATCCTGTCCACCTTCGGTGTCCGTGATGATTTGATACAACTCCTGGTCACTCTGTGCGGCCCGCAGACGGCGGCAGATAGTTTTATCAGCCAGACGTTTGGCGACCAGTGACAACGTATGCAAATGCGTCTTGGTTTGGTCTGCCGGGACCAGCAGGGCGAAAAGCAGATCGACGGGTTGATTATCAATGGCGTCGAAGGCGATAGGCGTTTCAAGTTGCACAAACACGCCAACCGCGCGCATCGTGTCTTCTTCCAGCTTTCCGTGCGGAATAGCAATACCATTACCGATGCCGGTACTGCCCATTTTCTCACGCGTCAGAATGGCTTCAAATACCACCTGAGGAGGCAAGCTGAGCTGTTTTGCCGCCAGTTCACTGATGATTTCCAGTGCGCGTTTTTTGCTTTGGCAGTGAACGGCCGCGCGCGTACATTCCTGGTTAAGAACATTGCTCAGTTGTAGAGTCGTATCGTTATTTGTCATAATTTCACCTAAGCGCTAACTGTACAAATGGCCCGTTGTGCTAAACAACAGGCCGTCCTGCACCCGCTAACTGCCCGGACAAGTTAGTGCTGTTTCAGTTTATCTTTATGTTTTGTTAACTGCCGAGCCAGTTTATCAATTAAACCGTCAATGGCGGCGTACATATCCTGACCTTCCGCGCTGGCATGAATTTCGCCACCGTTCACATGCAGTGTTGCATCCGAGATATGTGTAACCTTCTCCACTTTCAACACAATATAGACCTGATTAATCCGGTCGAAATATTGCTCGAGCTTGGCGAATTTTGTATTCACAAAATCGCGCAGGGCTTCAGTGATTTCGACGTTGTTTCCAGTGATGTTGAGCTGCATAGTGTCTTCCTTATCGGTTGGGTCAGACCAGCTGTTTGCGCTGGTTAGACGGCGGAATGGATAAAGACTCTCGGTACTTCGCAACGGTGCGGCGTGCCACCATGATACCCTGTTCTGACAGCATAGAGGTTAACTTGCTGTCACTCAGCGGTTTCGCGGGGTTCTCCGCAGCAATTAATTTCTTCACCAGCGCACGGATAGCTGTGGATGAGGCTTCACCTCCGCCTTCAGTATTAACGTGACTGGAAAAGAAATACTTCAGTTCAAAAATGCCGCGTGGACTGTGCAGATACTTTTGCGTGGTCACTCGGGAAATGGTCGATTCGTGCATTTCGACGGCCTGGGCGATATCCGCCAGCACCATCGGTTTCATAAACTCTTCGCCTTGCTCAAAGAAGGCTTGCTGCTGTTCAACGATACAGCGACTGACGCGCAGCAGCGTATCATTGCGGCTTTCCAGACTTTTAATCAGCCACTTCGCATCCTGTAGATTACTGCGAATAAACTGGCTGTCGGCATCGTTGCGCGCGTTATTGCACATGGCGGCGTAATGCTGATTAATCTGCAGTCGTGGAATGCTGTCGCCGTTGAGTTCGACCACCCAACGATCGTTATGCTTACGCACCAGTACATCTGGAATGACGTATTCTGGCTCGCCGGTCTGGATCGATTGCCCAGGCCTTGGGTCCAGAGACTGGATAAGATTGACGGCTTCTTTTAGCACATCTTCTTTCAGTCGGGTCACGCGCATCAGCGTGCGGAAGTCATGGTTGGCTAACAGATCGAGGTGATCGCTGATGATCAGTCGCGCTTCTTCCAGCCACGGCGTAGCTTTATCAAACTGTGAAAGTTGGATCAGTAAGCAGTCGCGGAGATCTTTGGCCGCTACGCCCACGGGATCAAAACGCTGAACGCGTTTAAGCACGGCTTCGATTTCGTCCATACCGACGTCGTCATCGCCCATACTTTCGAGAATATCGTCCAGGGTTACGGTGAGATAACCGGTTTCGTCTACCGCATCAACAATGGATGTCGCGATGGCGCGATCGGTATCCGAGAACGGGGTCAGTTCCACCTGCCACATCAGGTAATCCTGCAGCGATTGCGTGGTCTCACCCTGATACACAGGCAGTTCGTCGTCGATGTAATCTCCGCTGGTGCCAGAAGGCGTACCGGCGGTGTAAATTTCATCCCAACTGGCGTCCAGCGGTAGTTCCTCTGGCATCTCTTTTTGTTCGAGAGCATCGGCGGTATCGAGGGATTCGCTGTCCTGTTTTTCCTGGGTATCAATTTCGTCGTGAAGATCGGTTTGCTCGAGCAGTGGGTTACTTTCCAGCGCTTGCTGAAGTTCTTGCTGAAGTTCCAGCGTGGACAACTGCAACAGACGGATCGCCTGTTGTAGCTGAGGCGTCATCGCCAGTTGTTGGCTAAGCCTGAGTTGCAAACCTTGCTTCATGTTCAGAGTTGTTCTCTCCTGCGGTGACGTGAAGTCTTCTACCCTATCAGAGTCTGAAGTCTTCCCCAAGGTATACGCGCTTAACGTGCTCATCCTGCAGTATTTCTGTTGGCGTGCCGTGCGCGATCAGGTGGCCTTGACTCACGATATAGGCACGTTCACACACTGCCAGCGTTTCGCGGACGTTATGGTCGGTAATCAGCACCCCAAGCCCGCTGTCGCGCAGGTGTTCGATGATCCGTTTGATATCAATAACAGAAATCGGGTCAACACCGGCAAACGGCTCATCCAGCAGGATAAATTTCGGATTAGCGGCCAGCGCGCGGGCGATCTCCACGCGGCGTCGTTCACCACCGGAAAGCGACTGCCCCATGCTGTCACGCAGGTGTTCGATATGGAATTCTTCCATCAGCTCGTTAGCGCGATCTTCGCGCTGCTCGCTGGTGAGATCGTCACGAATTTGCAGGACCGCCATCAGGTTATCAAACACGCTCAGGCGACGGAAAATAGACGCCTCCTGCGGTAAGTAGCCGATGCCGCGACGTGCGCGCGCATGCAGAGGTAACAGGCTGATATCTTCGTCATCAATGATAATGTTGCCCGCATCGCGCGGGACAATGCCGACCACCATGTAAAAGGTCGTTGTCTTGCCCGCACCATTAGGGCCGAGCAGACCGACGATCTCCCCGGAGTTGACGGTCAGACTGACATCTTCCACCACTCGGCGGCCCTTATAGGCCTTTGCAAGGTTCTTTGCAGTTAATGTTGCCATAACGAATCAGTTACCTTTTTTCTCTGCTGGAGCCTTGGTCTTGTTTTTGTCCTGCAACTGCGACGGAACCAGAACGGTGGTGACGCGTTTGCCTTTATCGCTGAAGGCCTGCATTTTCTGCTCTTTTACCAGATAGGTGATCTTATCGCCCGTAATGTTGCTATCGAGCTGTTCCAGATAAGCCTTACCGGTGAGAACGACGAAGTCTTTCGCCAGTTCATAGTGCATCTGCGAGGCGTGGCCTTTAACCGGTTTACCGTTATCCTGCATCTGGTAAAACGTCGCCGGATTTCCGTAACCGTCAATCACTTCTTTTCCGTCTTCACCGCCAGGGCGGGTCACGACGACTTTATCGGCGTTAATTTTGATGGTGCCCTGAGTCACAATCACGTTGCCAGTAAACGTCACCACGTTGCCCTGCATATCCAGGGACTGCTGGTCCGACTCAATGTGAATCGGCTGTTCGGTATCGCCGGTGACGGCAAATGCCGGAATGCTGGCGGCCAGAAGTGAGCTGGCAAGCACAAGATTAAGGCTGAGTTTGTTTGTTTTGGATTTCATATGAGGTTCTAACCTTTTCAATCAGCTCGGCGTTCTTGCTGCGTAAGTTGCCGCGCATCTTCAGTCCGCTGGAGTTAAATGTTGTGCCATATAACGTGACAAGATCATTGGAAGTGACGTCTTGGGTCACCAGATTAATCTGTGCGTTATCGGTGGTAATTCTGCGTAGTTGAGAGTCGGGCACCAGGGCGTTGACCTCAACATGACCGTACAGATACAGCATGCGATCGTTGGTCAATTTGGCTTTATCGGCCTTGATCGACCAGGTCGGTACTTTATCCTTATCAAACGTGGTTAATACCGGTTGGGTAAACCACGAAACCGCTTGTTCCGAATAATATTCAACGTGTTGCGCGATCAAGTGATAGCTCAGCGCGCCTTCCGGACTATACACGAGAGTATCAGTATGCTCGCTCTTATAGGTTGGCTCGTTGTTATTGACGACGACCTGAGTGGTGTCGTCTTTGTCTGCCAGATTAATACCAATCATCACAAGGACAGCCAGCGACAGTAGAATGATAACCCAACGTCTGGTTTTGCTCATATCGATTGCCCTTTGGCCTCGTCCAGTTTGCCCTGCGCCAGGAGTAATAAATCGCAGACTTCACGCACAGCGCCGCGTCCCCCGTCAATGCGGGTGACATAATCTGCCCGCGGGATCAGCAAAGGATGCGCATCTGCCACCGCCACGCTTAATCCTACTTGCGCCATCACCGGCCAGTCGATCAGGTCATCGCCTACATAGGCGACATTTTCAGGTGCGATCGCCAGTTTACTAAGGAGATCGTTAAAGGCGACAAGTTTGTCTGACTGCCCCTGATACAGATGCGTGATCCCTAATGTGGAACAGCGATCTTCTACAAGTTTAGCCTTTCGCCCGGTAATAATGGCAACCTCAATACCGGAAGTGAGCGCACAGCGGATTCCGTAACCATCGCGGACGTTAAAAGCCTTTAACTCTTCACCGTTGTTGCCCATGTAAATCAGACCATCAGACAGCACGCCATCCACATCCAGGATCAGCAAACGAATGTTTTCTGCCCGGGTGATAACGTCTGCGCTGACGGGTCCATAACAGGTCGCAAGCGACGCACCTGCTTTACTCATTTTCATTATCCTTGAGTTTCTTACACTACACCTGCACGCAGCAGATCATGCATATGTAACACACCGAGTAACTGGTCGCCATCAGCAACCATTACCGAGGTGATATGGCGGGACTGCATTAAGTTCAGGGCATCAACGGCAAGAATACCCGGACGCACGCGAATGCCTCCTGGGGTCATCACATCGGCAATGCCTAACTGGCGTACATCAACGCCCATATCGAAGACACGACGTAAATCGCCATCGGTGAAGATACCGTCAATCTTCATGGCATCATCGCAAATAACGGTCATACCGAGATTTTTACGCGTGATCTCAAGTAAGGCGTCACGCAGGCTGGCGCTTTTATTCACATGCGGGATTTCATCGCCCGTATGCATAATATCGTTAACGCGCAGTAAAAGCTTACGGCCCAGTGCGCCACCGGGATGAGATAACGCAAAATCTTCCGCAGTAAAGCCACGCGCTTTTAATAATGCCACGGCAAGCGCATCGCCCATTACCAGCGTAGCGGTCGTGCTGCTGGTCGGCGCCAGTCCTAACGGGCAAGCTTCCTTGGGCACTTTAACACACAGATGCACATCTGCCGCACGCGCCATGCTGCTTTCCGGACGACCGGTCATGCAGATAAGTGGTACATGAAGACGTTTTAATACCGGGATCAATGCCGCTATCTCATTGGATTCCCCGGAGTTAGATATGGCGATGACCACATCCTGCGGCGAGACCATCCCCAGATCGCCATGTGCGGCTTCGCCAGGGTGTACAAAAAATGAGGGGGTGCCGGTGCTGGCAAATGTGGCCGCCATTTTCCGCCCGATATGTCCGGATTTCCCCATCCCCATCACCACAACTTTGCCCGGGCAACTGAATATTTTCTCACATGCGAGGGTAAAATTTTGGTTGATGTACTGATCAAGCTCCGCCAGGCCTTCACGTTCAATTGCCAGGACTTCCTTGCCTGCTTGCTGAAAGTCAAAACCCGGTTGCAACTCTAAGTGCGACATAATGCGTTTCCAGTTATTCAACGAGAAGTGGCGATAACCAATACAGCATCGCCAGCCATATGATAAAACCGCCGGTCAGCAGCGCACCCGCGCCGCGACCAATCTGGCGTGGACGTCGCCAGCAGAGTAGTGCAAAAATCACGCTCACCAACAGCATGACACTATAGTCACGGGTGAAAGCCATCGGGTTGACGTCACCCGGCGTAATCAGCGCCGGTAGCCCGAGGACGATAACAATATTAAAAATGTTCGCGCCGATGATGTTACCGACGGCAATATCGTTCTCACCTTTACGCAGACCCGCAATCGCCGTTGCCAGTTCCGGCAGGCTGGTACCAATGGCGACCACCGTCAGCCCGATGGTGAGTTCGCTCATCGCAAAGTAGTTCGCCAGTACGGTTGCGTTATCTACCACCATACGAGTTGCCATTGGCATAATAATGAGCGCAATGCCCAACCACAAAAACGCGACCGGTAACCCGCCTTCGCGCGGCAGCTCCGCTATTTGCTCGCGGGTCAGGCTGTCGTTGCCTTGTCGCTCGGCCAGACGGGCGATTTTAACAATGAATAGCAGCCATAGCACGGCCAGAAGCAGAAGAAAGAATCCATCGCTGCGGCTCAACTGCCCGTCATACAAGACGGATGCGGCTAAAATACTTACCAGCAACATTAGCGGTAATTCGCGACGTAGAACATCAGAATGCACGGTAAAAGGATGAATCAGCGCCGACAGGCCTAAAATAAGCAGAATGTTGGTGATGTTAGAGCCGATGGCGGTACCGACGGCTAAATCGAGTTGTCCATTCATTGATGCGGCAAGGGAGACAATTATCTCGGGTAACGACGTACCGATGCTGACCACGGTCATCCCGATGATAATGGGGGGAATACCGAAGTTTCGACATAAAATGGATGCAGCAAACACCAGACGGTCGGCACCGTAGACCACCAGAAGTAAACCAATTATTAACAGCGCCGTCGCTAAAAGCATCTAAAGTCCTTTCTTCAGGTATACTCGCCGGTCCACTTGAAGGATTTCTGGAAGCCGTAACGAAGTCTTAATTTTGACTTTATGCGGCTAAAAAGTAAAACAAATGCCAGCTTTCGCTAACCAGGACAGGCAATAATCTGTAAATATGTTGGGTTCAGGGCTAAATTGAGCGCCAAACTCTTCGATTAACGAGGCAATAGTAAAGGATGAATCAATGGGGCAGTCTGTGGCGAATCTAGTCGATATGCGTGATGTCAGCTTTTCCCGAGGCGACCGCTGCATCTTTGATAATATTTCCCTGACGGTGCCGCGCGGTAAGGTAACGGCGATCATGGGGCCATCAGGTATCGGCAAAACGACGCTGCTGCGTCTGATTGGCGGACAAATCCCCCCGGATAAGGGCGAGATCCTGTTTGACGGCGAAAACGTCCCGGCCATGTCCCGTTCGCGTTTATTTACCGTGCGTAAGCGCATGAGCATGCTGTTTCAGTCCGGTGCGCTATTTACCGACATGAACGTGTTTGACAACGTTGCATACCCGTTGCGCGAGCATACAACGCTGCCCGCGCCACTGCTGAAAAGCACGGTAATGATGAAGCTCGAGGCCGTGGGCCTGCGGGGCGCGGCAAAATTAATGCCTTCTGAATTATCCGGTGGGATGGCGCGCCGCGCCGCGTTAGCTCGTGCTATCGCGCTGGAGCCAGACCTCATCATGTTTGATGAGCCGTTCGTCGGGCAGGACCCCATCACCATGGGCGTGCTGGTGAAGCTGATTTCAGAACTGAACAGCGCGCTGGGCGTCACCTGCGTGGTTGTTTCCCATGATGTGCCAGAGGTGCTGAGTATTGCGGATTACGCCTATATTATGGCGGACAAAAAAATAGTGGCCTACGGTAGTGCTCAGGCGCTGCAAGAAAATGCCGATCCGCGTGTGCGTCAGTTCCTTGACGGTATCGCCGATGGGCCGGTTCCGTTCCGTTACCCGGCGGGCGACTACCACATCGATTTACTCAAAACAGGGAGTTAAGCCACCCATGTTGTTAAATGCGCTGGCATCACTCGGACATCGGGGAATTAAAACCCTCAGGACGTTCGGGCGAGCCGGATTAATGTTGTTCAATGCGGTTGTCGGCAAACCGGAATTTCGCAAACATGCGCCGCTGCTGATACGCCAGCTCTATAATGTCGGTGTCTTATCGATGCTGATCATTATTGTTTCTGGTGTGTTCATCGGTATGGTGCTGGGGTTGCAGGGATATCTGGTGCTGACGACCTACAGCGCGGAAACCAGCCTCGGCATGCTGGTGGCACTGTCATTGTTACGTGAACTGGGACCAGTTGTTGCGGCGCTGCTGTTCGCCGGGCGGGCCGGATCGGCCTTAACCGCAGAGATTGGTCTGATGCGGGCGACCGAACAGCTTTCCAGCCTGGAAATGATGGCCGTCGATCCACTGCGCCGGGTGATCTCCCCGCGTTTTTGGGCTGGTGTCATTTCTTTGCCGCTGCTGACGATTATATTTGTCGCGGTGGGGATCTGGGGTGGTTCGCTGGTTGGCGTAAGCTGGAAAGGGATTGATGCCGGCTTTTTCTGGTCGGCGATGCAAAATGCCGTCGACTGGCGTCTGGACCTGGTCAACTGTCTGATTAAGAGCGTGGTGTTCGCCATTACGGTCACCTGGATTGCATTGTTCAATGGTTATGATGCGATCCCGACCTCTGCCGGGATTAGCCGGGCAACGACACGCACCGTTGTGCACGCCTCTCTTGCCGTTCTGGGGCTGGATTTTGTGCTGACCGCACTGATGTTTGGGAATTGAGTTCATGCAAACGAAAAAAAATGAAATTTGGGTCGGGTTATTCCTGCTGGTTGCGCTGCTGGCTGCGCTGTTTGTCTGCCTGAAGGCAGCGAACGTTACCTCAATGCGTACTGAGCCGACTTACACGATTTATGCGACCTTCGATAATATCGGCGGCCTGAGAGAGCGCTCTCCGGTGCGGATTGGCGGGGTGGTGGTTGGACGCGTATCGGACATCTCGTTAGATCCGAAAACGTACCTCCCGCGCGTGACGCTGGAAATCGAATCACGTTTTAACCATATTCCGGACACCAGTTCACTGAGCATCCGTACTTCCGGTCTGCTGGGTGAACAGTATCTGGCGCTGAACGTGGGTTTTGAAGATCCTGAGCTGGGAACGTCTATCCTCAAAGATGGCGGTACGATTCAGGACACGAAATCCGCGATGGTGCTGGAAGATATGATTGGTCAGTTCCTTTACAACAGCAACAGTAAAGGTGATGACAATAAGAATTCTGGCGATGCGCCAGCCGCAACTGAAGGCAATAATGAAGCCACTACGCCTGCGGGCGCAACGAATTAATCTCAGGAGAATCGACGTATGTTTAAACGATTGATGATGGTGGCTATGCTGGTGATTGCCCCACTTAGCGCGGCAACCGCAGCCGACCAGACGAACCCGTACAAACTGATGGATGAGGCGGCGCAGAAGACTTTTGACCGTCTGAAGAACGAACAACCAAAAATCCGTTCCAACCCGGATTACCTGCGTCAGGTGGTCGATCAGGAACTGCTGCCTTATGTGCAGGTTAAGTATGCCGGCGCGCTGGTGCTGGGCCGTTACTACAAAGAGGCGACACCGGCTCAGCGTGAGGCCTATTTCGCCGCATTCCGTGAATATCTGAAGCAGGCTTACGGTCAGGCGCTGGCGATGTACCACGGCCAGACCTATCAGATTGCCCCTGAACAGCCGCTGGGTGATGCGACTATCGTGCCTATTCGCGTAACCATCATCGATCCAAACGGTCGCCCTCCGGTACGTCTGGATTTCCAGTGGCGTAAAAATTCTCAGACCGGTAACTGGCAGGCGTATGACATGATTGCCGAAGGCGTAAGTATGATCACCACCAAACAAAATGAGTGGAGCGACCTGCTGCGTACGAAAGGTATCGATGGCTTGACGGCACAGTTGAAATCCATTTCTCAGCAGAAAATTACTCTGGAAGAGAAAAAATAATGACGCAGTCACTCACCTGGACGCGTGATGGCGACAAGCTGGTGCTGGTGGGAGAGCTGGATCAGGACGTGTTAAACCCATTATGGGATGCGCGAGTTGAGGCGATGAAAGGGGTGTCCTGCATCGACCTGAACCAGGTTTCCCGGGTGGATACCGGTGGTCTGGCATTACTGCTGCACTTGATTAATCAGGGTAAGCAGCAGGGGAACAGCGTTTCGCTCGCTGGCGTTAACGATAAAGTTTACACGCTGGCGCAGCTTTACAATTTGCCTGACGACGTTCTCCCACGTTAATTTTTCCAGGCCGGATAAGGTCTTGTACCGCTATCCGGCAACCCCTCGGTGGGGGATCTGCCATTAAAGCCTTGTCTGATTCATCAGCGAGGCTTTTTGCTTATTTATGACAGCGCCACTTTGCTCTAAGATGTTGGGCTGTTTTCACTATCTGACGAATGAAGAGCCCATGGAAAATAATGAAATTCAGAGCGTGCTGATGAATGCACTCTCCCTCCAGGAAGTCCACGTTTCTGGCGACGGCAGTCACTTTCAGGTTATTGCCGTGGGTGAGATGTTTGAAGGCATGAGCCGGGTCAAGAAGCAGCAATCGGTCTATGGCCCGTTGATGGAGTACATTGCGGACAACCGCATTCATGCCGTGTCGATTAAGGCGTTTACCCCGGCGGAATGGGCGCGCGATCGCAAACTTAACGGTTTTTGAGCTACGGGTGATGTGCCGGTAGCGAAGATAAATTTTTAACAGAGAACAGAATAATGGATAAATTTCGTGTTCAGGGGCCAACCAAGCTCCAGGGCGAAGTCACAATTTCAGGTGCTAAAAACGCCGCACTGCCGATCCTGTTTGCGGCGCTGCTGGCTGAAGAACCTGTAGAGATCCAAAACGTCCCGAAACTAAAGGACGTTGACACCTCAATGAAGCTGCTGAGTCAGCTGGGTGCGAAAGTTGAGCGTAATGGTTCCGTGCACATTGATGCCCGTGACGTGAACGTCTTCTGTGCACCGTACGATCTGGTGAAAACCATGCGTGCGTCCATCTGGGCGCTCGGGCCGTTGGTTGCCCGCTTTGGTCAGGGCCAGGTTTCACTGCCGGGCGGCTGCACCATCGGCGCACGTCCGGTAGACCTGCACATTACCGGTCTGGAACAGTTAGGCGCGACGATCAAGCTGGAAGAAGGCTATGTGAAAGCGTCCGTTGATGGCCGTCTGAAAGGCGCGCACATCGTCATGGACAAAGTGAGCGTTGGCGCGACGGTTACTATCATGTGCGCTGCAACGCTTGCCGAAGGTACCACCATTATCGAAAACGCCGCGCGCGAGCCGGAGATCGTGGATACCGCGAACTTCCTGATTGCGCTGGGCGCTAAAATCACGGGCCAGGGTACCGATCGCATTACCATCGAAGGCGTTGAGCGTCTCGGCGGCGGTGTCTATCGCGTCCTGCCAGATCGTATCGAAACCGGTACCTTCCTGGTCGCAGCGGCGATTTCTCGCGGCAAAATTATCTGCCGTAATGCACAGCCGGATACGCTGGATGCCGTTCTGGCGAAGCTGCGTGATGCAGGTGCGGATATCGAAGTCGGTGAAGACTGGATTAGCCTCGACATGCATGGCAAACGTCCGAAAGCGGTCAATGTGCGCACTGCGCCGCACCCGGCATTCCCAACCGATATGCAGGCCCAGTTCACATTGCTGAACCTGGTGGCAGAAGGGACGGGCTTCATCACGGAAACCGTGTTTGAGAACCGCTTTATGCACGTACCTGAGCTGAGCCGTATGGGCGCTCACGCAGAAATCGAAAGCAATACCGTGATTTGCCACGGCGTGGAAACGCTCTCTGGCGCACAGGTTATGGCGACCGATCTGCGCGCATCCGCAAGCCTGGTGCTGGCAGGGTGTATTGCTGAAGGTACGACGGTAGTCGACCGTATTTATCACATCGATCGCGGCTATGAGCGCATTGAAGATAAACTGCGTGCGCTGGGCGCAAACATTGAGCGCGTGAAAGGCGAGTAATCGTCCACGCCTCTTGTAACCCCCCGTTCTGTTCTGTGGACCGGGGGTTACAGCTTAGTATTCATTCAGGATTCTTTTTTTCTCTACGTCCCCTCATCATCCGCGTTCTGTCGATGAACTCATGTGTTTTGGCATCGTGATAGCGTGACGGCCAAATCACCCATGGGTCGGTGCCCAGCGCATGGGCAATAATCAACTCACCTTTTGGCCACGGGCGGGTCAAGGCATTGGCAAGCGTTGATGAACTTAACCCATTCCTACGTGACTCTGCGGCCATTGAAGTTCCTTTCTTGCGCAGCCCGGCGATGATGTCGGCCGGATGCCAGTCAATCAGCTTGCTTTCCATAAATTCATCTCTCCTTTGGTTAACGACTTACGTTTCCACGATCGGTTGTGTCGACACTATAACTCCCGGAGAATGAATGTTCTAAAATGTTCATGTAAAGTGTGAGTATATTCAGAATATGCCAAGGTTTTGTTTTGCTTACAGGAAAATGGAGGGGTGTTATTGGAGCTTATAAGAGCATCCCGTGCAGAGCACGGGATGGGAGAGGATGCTGGAGGGAATTAACGGTCGCGCTGTACGGCGATATGCGCCAGACCAATCAGTGCTTCTCGCCATGGCGTATCAGGCAGCACCTGCAGCGCAGCGATGGCCTTATCAGCCTCTTCTTCTGCACGCTGGCGAGTCCACTCCAGGGAACCACAGGCGTTCATTGCATCCAGAACCGGCTCCAGAAGGTGACGACCATTACCTTGCTCAATGGCCTGGCGGATCATTTGCGCTTGTTCTGGAGTGCCGTGGCGCATCGCATGCAGCAGCGGTAGCGTTGGTTTACCTTCGTTGAGGTCATCGCCGACGTTTTTACCCAGTTGCTCGCCATCTGCGCTGTAATCCAGCAAATCGTCAATTAACTGGAAAGCGGTACCGAGATAACGGCCATAATCCTGCAGCCCTTTCTCTTGCTCTTCGCTGCAACCGGCCAGAATGCCAGAACATTGGGCTGCCGCTTCAAACAAACGCGCGGTCTTACTGTAGATGACGCGCATATAGTTTTCTTCGGTGATGTCCGGGTCGTTGACGTTCATCAACTGCAAGACTTCACCTTCGGCGATGACGTTGACCGCTTTCGACATGACTTCCAGCACTTTCAGCGAACCGAGGCTGGTCATCATCTGAAAAGCGCGGGTATAGATAAAATCGCCGACCAGCACGCTGGCCGCATTGCCAAAGGCCGCATTCGCCGTAGCTTTCCCGCGGCGCATGTCGGACTCATCCACAACATCGTCGTGCAACAGGGTCGCGGTGTGGATAAACTCGATGAGGGCCGCAATCGTAACGTGCGCATTTTCCTGGTAGCCGACGGCACGTGCTGCAAGTACGGCGATCATTGGGCGAATGCGTTTTCCGCCGCCGCTAACGATGTAGTACCCCAGTTGATTGATCAACTGGACGTCGGAATTGAGCTGTTCAAGGATTGTCGCATTGACCCCCGCCATATCTTGCGCGGTTAACTCATTGATTTTTTCTAAATTCATCGCAAAAGCCGGGCTTCTCGCCCCGATTACCTTACTGTATGAGAAGGTAACGTCGGGTTTAGGGTTATAAATATATGCTGATTGTACTGAAAAAACGCCGTAGATAAACGTTACCGTACGTGTTGTGTTTTTTTTCTTCATGTATTGACGGTAGCACTTGTCAAAGGCTCGCGTTTTGCGTAATATTCGCGCCCTATTGTGAATATTTATAGCGCACTCTGAATCATCAAAAAGGTGTGCGCGGAAGCGGAGTTTTTTATGTACGCGGTTTTCCAAAGTGGTGGTAAACAACACCGAGTAAGCGAAGGTCAGACCGTTCGCCTGGAAAAGCTGGACATCGCAACTGGCGAATCTGTTGAATTCGCTGAAGTTCTGATGATCGCAAACGGTGAAGAAGTCAAAATCGGCGTTCCTTTCGTTGATGGCGGCGTTATCAAAGCTGAAGTTGTTGCTCACGGTCGTGGCGAGAAAGTTAAAATTGTTAAGTTTCGTCGTCGTAAACACTACCGTAAGCAGCAGGGCCATCGTCAGTGGTTCACTGATGTGAAAATCACTGGCATCAGCGCTTAAGTTAAGGGGAGCAGATTAAATGGCACATAAAAAGGCTGGCGGCTCGACTCGTAACGGTCGCGATTCAGAAGCTAAACGTCTGGGCGTAAAACGCTTCGGCGGTGAAACAGTTCTGGCTGGTAGCATCATCGTTCGTCAACGTGGTACTAAATTCCACGCTGGCTCCAACGTTGGTTGCGGCAAAGACCACACTCTGTTTGCTAAAGCAGACGGTAAAGTGAAATTTGAAGTGAAAGGCCCGAAAAACCGTAAATTCATCAGCATCGTTGCTGAATAAGTTTTTCGCGTCCCGGTAACGGATAAAAGCCCCGCAACACGTTGCGGGGCTTTTTACATTCGACGGCCGGTAAATACGCTCGTCGCGCCGTGACAACCCGGAAACGAGCTCTTGCAGGGAATACGGCATGAAGCAGCAGGCAGGCATTGGCATTCTGTTAGCACTCACAACCGCAGTGTGTTGGGGCGCTTTGCCAATAGCAATGAAGCAAGTGCTGGAGGTGATGGAGCCTCCTACCGTGGTGTTCTACCGTTTTTTAATGGCAAGCATTGGCCTTGGCGCTATTCTTGCGGTTAAAAAGAAGCTCCCTCCGTTGCGTATTTTTCGCAAAGCGCGTTGGCTGATACTGCTGGCTATCGCGACCGGTGGGCTGTTCGGTAACTTCATTCTGTTTAGTTCATCCTTGCAATATTTAAGCCCAACGGCTTCGCAGGTTATCGGGCAGCTGTCACCGGTTGGTATGATGGTCGCCAGCGTCTTTATCCTGAAAGAAAAGATGCGCGGCACGCAGGTGATTGGCGCCATTATGCTTCTGAGCGGCCTGGTTCTGTTTTTTAATACCAGTCTGATCGAAATTTTTACCCGACTCACCGATTACACATGGGGCGTTATCTTTGGTGTCGGTGCGGCGATGGTCTGGGTGAGCTATGGAGTCGCGCAAAAGGTGTTATTGCGCCGCCTGGCGTCACCGCAGATCCTGTTTTTACTGTACACTTTATGTACGATTGCGTTGTTGCCGCTGGCTAAACCCGGTGTCATCACGCAGCTCAGCGATTGGCAGCTGGCATGCCTGGTATTCTGTGGCCTGAATACGCTGGTAGGATACGGCGCTCTCGCGGAAGCGATGGCGCGTTGGCAGGCGGCGCAGGTGAGCGCCATTATCACGCTCACTCCGCTGTTTACGTTGTTATTTTCAGATTTATTATCACT
The DNA here is from genome assembly GCF_004353845.1 of Citrobacter arsenatis. Classification (GTDB taxonomy): domain Bacteria; phylum Pseudomonadota; class Gammaproteobacteria; order Enterobacterales; family Enterobacteriaceae; genus Citrobacter; species Citrobacter arsenatis. Next base: position 4,666,980 of record NZ_CP037864.1, on the reverse strand, counting down.
GGCCTGGCCCGATTTCTTCGCCAGACCGATGCTAAACCTATTAGGTTATCTCGGTGCGTTTATCGTGGTTGCGGGCGCGATGTATTCCGCCATTGGTCATCGAATTTGGGGCGGTTTACGTAAGCATGAAACGGTGGTTTCGCAACCCCGCTCAGGCGAATGATTTACGGAGAGTAAAATGAAGTTTGTTGATGAAGCATCGATTCTGGTCGTTGCAGGTGATGGCGGTAATGGTTGCGTCAGCTTCCGCCGCGAAAAGTACATCCCAAAAGGCGGTCCGGACGGTGGTGACGGCGGTGACGGCGGTGACGTTTGGCTGGAGGCCGACGAAAACCTGAACACACTGATCGATTACCGTTTTGAAAAATCATTCCGTGCGGAACGTGGCCAGAATGGCGCGAGCCGTGACTGCACCGGTAAGCGTGGTAAAGACGTCACGATTAAAGTACCTGTCGGTACGCGTGTTATCGATCAGGGCACGGGCGAAACCATGGGCGACATGACCAAGCACGGTCAGCGTCTGATGGTCGCTAAAGGCGGCTGGCACGGTCTGGGTAACACCCGTTTCAAATCCTCGGTCAACCGTACTCCGCGTCAGAAAACGATGGGTACGCCGGGCGATAAGCGCGATCTGATGCTGGAGCTGATGCTGCTGGCGGACGTGGGTATGCTGGGCATGCCAAACGCCGGTAAATCGACGTTCATTCGTGCGGTATCCGCGGCGAAGCCGAAAGTGGCTGATTATCCGTTCACCACCCTGGTACCAAGCCTGGGCGTGGTGCGTATGGATAACGAAAAGAGCTTTGTGGTTGCCGACATTCCGGGGCTGATTGAAGGCGCGGCTGAAGGCGCAGGCCTGGGTATCCGCTTCCTGAAACACCTGGAACGTTGCCGCGTGCTGCTGCACCTCATCGATATCGATCCGATTGACGGTTCCGATCCGGTAGAAAACGCCCGTATCATTATTGGCGAACTGGAAAAATACAGTCAGGATCTGGCATCTAAACCGCGCTGGTTAGTGTTCAACAAAATTGATTTGCTGGACAAGGCTGAAGCAGAAGAAAAAGCGAAAGCGATCGCCGAAGCGCTGGGTTGGGAAGGTAAATATTACCTGATTTCCGCCGCCAGTCAGCTGGGCGTGAAAGATCTCTGCTGGGATGTGATGACCTTTATCATCGAGAACCCGATTGTTCAGGCTGAAGAAGCGAAACAGCCTGAGAAAGTTGAGTTCATGTGGGATGATTATCACCGCCAGCAGCTCGCTGAAGTCGAAGACGAAGCAGAAGATGACTGGGATGACGATTGGGACGAAGACGACGAAGAAGGCGTTGAGTTCATCTACAAGCGTTAATTCTTTTTGGCAATGGCCCGGTGGCGCTCGCGCTTACCGGGCCTACGCGCTTTAGTAGGCCGGATAAGACGCATCAGCGTCGCCATCCGGCTTCAACCGCCATCCGGCAACACACCCCGCTAGTTGTTCTGATAAATATCTTTGTACAACCGACTCTCGAAGCGTACCAATGGAATACGGCGATTACGCTGGTCTGCAGGTTCTACCGCATAACCAGACAGATACTGCACAAATGCCATGCGCTGACCGCTTGCCGTGGTGATGAAGCCTGCGAGGTTATAAACCCCCTGCAGCGAGCCTGTCTTCGCCGATACTTTGCCATCCACGCCTGCCTGATGTAGACCGGCACGGTATTGCAGGGAGCCGTCATGGCCCGCCAGCGGCAGCATGGAGATAAAGTTCAGCTCATTATCGTGTTGAGCGATATATTGCAGCACCTGCATCATGGTCGCCGGGGCAATCAGGTTATGGCGGGAGAGGCCAGAACCGTCGGCAATAATCGTGTTACCAATATCAACCCCCGCTTGCTGACGCAAAATCTGGCGTACGGCATCAGAACCCGCCCGCCAGGTGCCTGGCACGTTAAATCGTGCATGACCAATCATGCGGAACACGGTATCGGCAATCATGTTGTCCGATTTTTTCAGCATAATCTTAAGCAGGTCATGCAGCGGTGCCGACTGCTTACTGGCGACTATGGTTCCCGGTTCGTTGACCAGCGTCTGGCGCAGGAGAGTGCCGCTGTAAGTTATACCTGCTTGTTTTAGCTCATCTTTGATTATCGCCCCGGCATAACTGGCGCCGTCCTGAATAGCAAATGCCAGCGGCAGCGGATCGGCGCGCTGGGGGAGACATCCGGTCAACGTATAGCGGTTGAGATCGCCAGGAACCACGTCCAGTTCACAATATTGCGCTTCGGCAGAGCCACGAGCGAGAGTTCGTACCTGGCTGAACATGGTGACCGGGTAGTAAGATGCCACGCGGATAAAGGCGAGATCGTTGGGTTTTTGCGCGCTGTAAAGCGAAACCGAGAAACAGTTACGATCGACAATGGCCGCTGCGGGCGGTGCGCTAAAACACTGCGTCATGTCGTTCCAGGGCCAACCGGGCGCTTTATCATGGCTGGCAAAAATAGAGGTGTCGATCAGGACATTTCCGGCAATTTGCGTCACACCTGATTTTTTCAGGGTTGCCACCATATTGCGAATATCCTGGCGTTTTAGCGTCGGATCGCCGCCAAATCGCGCCACTAAGTCACCTTTCAATACACCGCCTTCCACGTTGCCTTTGGTCTCAAGCGTGGTGGTAAAACGAAAGTCAGGCCCGAGCTGAATCAATGCCGCCAGCGCGGTGATCACTTTCTGGGTACTGGCGGGCAGTGCCATCTGCTGGCTATGAAAATCAATAGCGGGTGCAGGTGCGCCAACCTTCTGTACCATAAGGGCGAGGTTGGCCCCGGCAGGGAGCTGATTGATATACTCGTCGACGTTCGCAGCCTGAACGCTGAACGCTATACTGGCAGTCAATCCGATGGTAAATCTGGAAAATCGCATAATCTCGCGCTAACAACCTGGAAACAGGCCGTCATACTACGGCGCAACGCCCCAAAAAGTAAACGATGACCCATAGGGAACTCCAGGGTAAAATGATCATCAAATAGAGAATTGTAGCTGACCTGGGGTCCTGAGCCCCGGGTCGGTATTTTTTTGCTTCTGACTCTGGCATGGCGTATGCCAGAGTGGGCTTAGCAGCCGGGGTGAGAGCAACCACCCCCTACAGGAATGTTCAAGAGGTATAACAAATGCAAGCTATCCCGATGACCTTACGTGGTGCTGAAAAACTGCGCGAAGAGCTGGATTTTCTGAAATCTGTGCGCCGTCCTGAAATCATTGCCGCTATCGCCGATGCGCGCGAGCATGGTGACCTGAAAGAAAATGCGGAATACCACGCGGCGCGCGAACAGCAGGGTTTCTGCGAAGGACGCATTAAAGATATCGAAGCTAAACTGTCCAACGCACAGGTTATCGACGTCACTAAAATGCCGAACAATGGTCGTGTAGTTTTCGGCGCGACGGTTACCGTGCTGAACCTCGATAACGACGAAGAACAGACCTGGCGTATTGTTGGCGATGATGAAGCCGATTTTAAACAGAACCTGATTTCGGTGAACTCGCCTATTGCTCGTGGCCTGATCGGTAAAGAGCAGGATGACGTGGTGGTGATTAAAACGCCGGGCGGTGAAGTGGAATATGAAGTAACGAAGGTAGAATACCTGTAATTCGCATCTTGGTTAAGATGTTGATACATTGTAAAGAAAGGAAAAAGGCCGCATAGCGGCCTTTTATCAACGAAGAGAGCGTGGCATTTTGCTCTCCTGCTAGCGGAAAACCCCGCGTTTTACACAAACTTCGTGTGCAACTTTGGGATATTCTTAGCGTGGCAGCGAGATTTTACGTTCTTTAGTCGGGCGATACAGTACCAGCGTTTTGCCGATGACCTGTACATTACAGGCGCCGGTTTCGCGTACGATAGCTTCCACGATCAAGGTTTTAGTATCGCGATCTTCCGAGGCGATTTTCACCTTGATAAGTTCATGGTGCTCTAACGCTTGTTCAATCTCGGCCAGTACCCCTTCGGTCAAACCATTATTGCCAAGCATAACTACAGGCTTGAGCGGATGTGCCAGACCTTTCAGGTGCTGTTTTTGTTTAGTACTCAGATTCATCGTATATTTTTGCTTACGTTGGGATTGAAAACGGGTCATTCTACCGCCATCTCCCATATATCACCAAATAGCTGTGTAGAAATTTACACCATTGGTTACGATGAACTGCCCTTTGGGAATGTGAAATGACAGGTAAAAAGCGTTCTGCCAGCTCGAGTCGCTGGCTTCAGGAACACTTTAGCGATAAATATGTTCAACAGGCGCAGAAAAAGGGGTTACGTTCCCGTGCCTGGTTTAAACTTGATGAAATACAGCAAAGTGACAAAATTTTTAAACCGGGGATGACGATTGTTGATCTCGGTGCTGCCCCCGGTGGTTGGTCGCAATATGCGGTTACGCAGATCGGCAACACTGGCCGCATTATCGCTTGCGATCTTTTACCTATGGATCCAATCGTTGGTGTGGACTTCCTTCAGGGCGACTTTCGTGATGAATTAGTCCTGAAAGCGTTACTTGAGCGCGTAGGTGACAGTAAAGTACAAGTTGTCATGTCTGATATGGCGCCAAATATGTGTGGAACACCGGCGGTGGATATTCCCCGGGCCATGTATCTGGTAGAGCTGGCGCTTGGAATGGCTCGTGATGTATTAGCGCCAGGTGGTAGTTTTGTAGTGAAGGTGTTCCAGGGCGAAGGCTTCGATGAGTATCTAAGAGAGATTCGCTCCCTGTTTACGAAGGTCAAAGTTCGTAAGCCGGACTCTTCTCGCGCCCGTTCGCGTGAAGTGTATATTGTAGCGACCGGGCGTAAACCATAACCGGAAGATTTCAAACGAAAGTTTGAAAGAAACTGGATATAGAGTATCCTGACGCTGTTTTTAACACAGTTGTAATATGAGGTTAATCCCTTGAGTGACATGGCGAAAAACCTAATTCTCTGGCTGGTCATTGCCGTTGTGCTGATGTCAGTATTCCAGAGCTTTGGGCCCAGCGAGTCTAATGGCCGTAAGGTTGATTACTCTACCTTCCTGCAAGAGGTCAATCAGGACCAGGTTCGTGAAGCGAAGATCAACGGACGTGAGATTAACGTTACCAAGAAAGATAGTAACCGTTACACGACCTACATCCCGGTTAACGATCCGAAGCTGCTTGATAACCTGCTGACCAAAAACGTCAAGGTTGTTGGCGAGCCGCCTGAAGAGCCGAGCCTGCTGGCTTCTATCTTCATTTCCTGGTTCCCAATGCTGCTGCTGATTGGTGTCTGGATCTTCTTCATGCGTCAAATGCAGGGCGGTGGTGGCAAAGGTGCCATGTCGTTCGGTAAGAGCAAAGCACGCATGTTGACGGAAGATCAGATCAAAACCACTTTTGCTGACGTTGCCGGTTGCGACGAAGCAAAAGAAGAAGTTGCTGAACTGGTTGAGTATCTGCGCGAACCGAGCCGTTTCCAGAAGCTGGGCGGTAAAATCCCGAAAGGCGTCCTGATGGTCGGTCCTCCGGGTACCGGTAAAACCCTGCTGGCAAAAGCTATTGCAGGTGAAGCGAAGGTTCCTTTCTTCACAATTTCCGGTTCTGATTTCGTGGAAATGTTTGTGGGTGTCGGTGCATCTCGTGTGCGTGACATGTTCGAACAAGCCAAGAAAGCGGCACCGTGCATCATCTTTATCGATGAAATCGACGCCGTAGGTCGCCAACGTGGCGCTGGTCTGGGCGGTGGTCACGATGAACGTGAGCAAACGCTGAACCAGATGCTGGTTGAGATGGATGGCTTCGAAGGTAACGAAGGTATCATCGTTATCGCCGCAACTAACCGCCCGGACGTTCTTGACCCTGCGCTGCTGCGTCCAGGTCGTTTTGACCGTCAGGTTGTGGTTGGTCTACCGGACGTTCGTGGTCGTGAACAGATCCTGAAAGTGCATATGCGTCGCGTACCGCTGTCTCCGGATATCGATGCGGCAATCATTGCACGTGGTACGCCAGGCTTCTCCGGTGCGGATCTCGCGAACCTGGTCAACGAAGCGGCGCTGTTTGCTGCTCGTGGTAACAAGCGCGTTGTATCGATGGTTGAGTTCGAGAAAGCGAAAGACAAAATCATGATGGGTGCGGAACGTCGCTCCATGGTGATGACTGAAGCGCAGAAAGAATCTACCGCGTATCACGAAGCAGGCCACGCAATTATCGGCCGCCTGGTACCGGAACACGATCCGGTGCATAAAGTGACGATTATCCCACGCGGTCGTGCGCTGGGTGTGACCTTCTTCCTGCCTGAAGGCGACGCAATCAGCGCCAGCCGTCAGAAACTGGAAAGTCAGATCTCTACGCTGTACGGCGGTCGTCTGGCAGAAGAGATCATCTACGGTGCTGAACATGTTTCTACCGGTGCGTCGAACGACATTAAAGTCGCGACTAACCTGGCGCGTAACATGGTTACTCAGTGGGGCTTCTCCGACAAACTCGGTCCGTTGCTGTACGCTGAAGAAGAAGGCGAAGTGTTCCTGGGACGTTCTGTAGCGAAAGCTAAACATATGTCCGATGAAACGGCTCGCATTATCGATCAGGAAGTTAAGCTGCTGATTGAGCGTAACTATGATCGTGCACGTCGCCTGTTGAACGATAACATGGACATTCTGCACTCGATGAAAGATGCGCTCATGAAATATGAGACCATCGATGCGCCGCAGATTGACGATCTGATGGCTCGCCGCGACGTGCGTCCGCCAGCGGGTTGGGAAGAACCGGGTTCTTCTAACAACAACTCTGGCAGCACCGGCAAGCCGAGCGCGCCGCGCCCGGTAGATGAACCGCGTGCGCCGGACTCTGGCACCATGTCAGAGCAACTGGGCGACAAATAAGTTATCGTTGATGATGACCGTGTTTTAATTGAAAACCCTGGGGCTTGCTCCGGGGTTTTTCTTATCTGCATATTCAAGATTTTACCAGGGATAAAACTATGAAACTCTTTGCTCAGGGTTCTTCACTGGATCTCAGCCATCCACACGTCATGGGGATTTTGAACGTCACGCCAGACTCTTTTTCTGATGGCGGGGCGCACAACTCTCTGGTTGAGGCGGTAAAACACGCAAACCTGATGATTAATGCCGGGGCGACTATTATTGATGTGGGTGGTGAATCCACGCGTCCAGGAGCGGCCGATGTGAGCGTGGAAGAGGAATTGCAGCGAGTGATCCCGGTTGTGGAGGCGATTGCTCAGCGTTTTGAAGTGTGGATTTCGGTTGATACTTCAAAACCAGAAGTGATTCGCGAATGCGCGAGAGTTGGCGCACATATCATTAATGACATTCGCTCACTCTCGGAACCCGGGGCGCTGGAGGCTGCAGCAGAAACTGGGCTGCCGGTTTGTCTGATGCATATGCAGGGGCAACCGAAAACCATGCAGGAAGCGCCAAAGTACGAGGATGTTTTTGCTGATGTTAATCGTTACTTTGTTGAGCAAATAGCTCGTTGCGAGCGGGCTGGAATCACAAAAGATAAATTGTTGCTCGACCCCGGATTCGGATTCGGTAAAAATCTCACTCACAACTACACATTGCTGGCACGTTTGGCTGAGTTTCATCATTTTGATCTGCCATTGCTGGTTGGGATGTCACGAAAATCAATGGTTGGCCAGTTGCTGAATGTGGGGCCATCCGAACGCCTGAGCGGTAGTCTTGCGTGTGCGGTCATTGCCGCAATGCAGGGGGCGCAGATCGTTCGTGTCCATGACGTCAAAGAAACTGTAGAAGCGATGCGTGTGGTGGAAGCCACATTGTCTGCAAAGGAAAAAAAACGCTATGAGTAATCGTAAATATTTTGGCACTGATGGGATCCGCGGACGCGTAGGCGACGCCCCAATTACACCTGATTTTGTGCTCAAACTGGGTTGGGCTGCAGGTAAAGTGCTGGCACGTCATGGTTCACGTAAAATTATTATCGGTAAAGATACGCGTATTTCCGGCTATATGCTGGAGTCCGCGCTGGAAGCAGGTCTGGCTGCAGCCGGACTGTCGGCTTCGTTCACCGGCCCAATGCCGACACCTGCCGTTGCGTATCTGACGCGCGCTTTCCGTGCTGAAGCCGGGATTGTTATCTCTGCCTCGCACAACCCGTACTATGACAACGGGATTAAATTCTTCTCCATCGACGGGACCAAACTGCCGGATGCGGTTGAAGAAGCTATCGAAGCCGAAATGGAAAAAGCGATTACCTGCGTGGACTCAGCTGAATTGGGTAAAGCTACCCGTATCGTTGATGCTGCCGGTCGCTATATCGAGTTTTGCAAAGGCACCTTCCCGAACGAACTGAGCCTGAATGAGCTTAAAATTGTGGTGGATTGCGCTAACGGTGCGACCTACCACATTGCACCAAATGTACTGCGTGAGCTGGGTGCAAACGTGATTGCCATTGGCTGCGAGCCAAACGGCGTCAACATCAATGAAGAAGTTGGCGCCACCGACGTCCGTGCCCTGCAGGCCCGCGTGATCGCAGAAAAAGCCGATCTGGGTATTGCGTTGGATGGCGACGGCGACCGCGTCATTATGGTTGATCACGAAGGCAATAAGGTCGATGGCGATCAGATCATGTACATCATCGCCCGTGAAGCCCTGCGTCAGGGGCAGTTGCGCGGTGGTGCAGTAGGTACGCTGATGAGCAACATGGGCCTTGAACTGGCGCTGAAACAGCTGGGTATTCCGTTTGCCCGTGCGAAAGTCGGCGACCGCTATGTGCTGGAAAAAATGCAGGAAAAAGGCTGGCGTATCGGTGCTGAAAACTCAGGCCATGTGATCCTGCTGGACAAAACCACCACCGGTGACGGCATCGTGGCAGGTTTGCAGGTACTGACGGCGATGGTACGCAACCATATGAGTTTGCACGACCTGTGCAGCGGCATGAAAATGTTCCCACAGCTGTTGGTAAACGTACGTTACACCGCAGGAAGCGGCGATCCGCTGGAACATGAAAGCGTGAAGGCGGTGATGGCTGAGGTGGAAGCTGCGCTGGGCAATCGTGGACGAGTCCTGCTGCGTAAGTCAGGCACTGAACCGTTAATTCGCGTGATGGTTGAAGGTGAGGACGAAGCGCAGGTGACTGAATTCGCACACCGTATTGCCGATGCTGTAAAAGCGGTTTAATCCCTCAAGATAGCGAAAGCCGGAGTCTGAGACTCCGGCTTTTTTTTACTGTACGGCAAGCGGCTGTTTACGTCGGCGCTGCCAGAGGTAACCACCGACCATCAGTAGTACAAGGACTGCCAGCCACGGCAGAACCGCCATTAAATGCCCTGAGCGGGCAAAAGTCAGCGTAATCATCAGTAACCAGCCGCCCAGCATCGGAATCGCGGTGCGCTTAACAATATCCACAGGCGAGACGCCTGCAATTCCCGCGATAGCAATGATGACGCCAGCAATAGGCGATAACGTACGACCAATACCCGCCGAGATCTGAATGGGTAGCATCATGACGGCGATATCGCTTCCAATATGACGACTGATGTCTGGTACCATCGGGGCGAAGGAGAAAAACGCCGCGTTTCCCGAGCCCATCAACGCTGAAATTGCAAAGGTGATAAGGGTCATCAACAGGATAATCGAGGCGGCGCTGAGACCAAATTCACCGGAAAGCGACAGCAGTGCATCGACGGCGCCAATGGCTTTCAGTCCGGCTGAAAAGACTTCACCAGCGATAATCAGCGTCACGACGGTAGCAAAAACGCTACCCATGCTGTCGAAGACTTTTTGTACGCCAGCCATCACCTCGCGCGCCTTACGGTGACGGCAATACTCACAAACCAGCGTAATAGCGAGGCTTATCAGTACGGCGGTATCCAACGTAATCTTGAGCGAACTGAACACTAAATCACTGCATACCAGCATCAACACCAGCGGCAGCATGGGCAGAAACAGCCAGGCGATAGGTGCATCTGCTTCATCGGTCGACGTTAATGTCTGCATCTGCTGAGCCACATTGTCACCACTTTCCCGACGGTCAAAAAAGCGTTGCACAACAATATGCAGCAGGGCGATGAACAGAATGACGGGCACGACGATGGGTAATTGATCCTGCACGAAATAGTTTACCACCTCGATGCCTGCGGTTTTGGCGGCGAGCACCGAGTTACCAGAACCTGGGCCAAATTCAACCGCACAGGTGCTGGCGATAACGGCGGCAACGGCGGCGCGGCTACAGCCAAGACGGGTCAGCAACGGGTACAGCGTCGCCATCAACAGCAGACCCAACCCGGTGGCGCTGCTGATAAACAGCGACAGGAATTGACCCAGCAACAGCGCCAACCCCAACAACAGATACGGTGAGTTCAGGCGCTGCAAAGGGCGAGACGTTACCCGAACCAGCACCTGGCTTGCGCCAATGGCTGACATGTATGTGGCGAAACCACCAATCAGCATAATTTGCAGCCCCAGGCCGCCGAGGCGCACGCTCAGGGTATCGCGAATAAACTCAAAGGCGTCAAAGGGGCCAAATCCGGTGCTCTTTTTCACCAGGCTACTGAGCGTGGTCATCCCGCTAAAATGCGCGATAAGCAGTAGCACAATCCCGGTCAACAGCAGCACCGACTGGGGATGATATTTTTTAAGGATCAGACGTCCGGCAAAAATGATGGCGAGTAGCGCCAGTAATAATGACATTCTCCCCCCCTTACTCGAAGTTGCCGGTAACCAGGCACTCGCCATCGCGCAACAGCGGCTTGCCCGCCGCAAACAGATGGGCCAGCGAGAGGTCATCATTGAGTACGCAAATATCGGCACGTTCCCCGGCGCAGAGCACGCCGCCGGAAATACCCAACGAGCGCGCTACGTTTGCCGTCAGCATCGCGATCGCTTGTGGAACTGGGATCCCCACATCAATCAGGCGAGGTAGCAGATTAAGGTTACCTGCGACCGGTGCCGCGCTTAGGCCTTCCACAATCCCCTGGGCGTTAAAGCGTGGCACGCTGCCATTACCATCAGAGCTTACCGTGATGCGATCGGCCGGAACCTGGGCTTCCAGAGCGTGGAGGATCGCCTGCTCCTGAGGCATAAAACGACTGCCACCGGACGTCACGTCGATATGGCCGCCGCGATGGGCGAAAGCAATTGCCTGTTCGAATAAGGACTCTGTTCTCGCAACATGGGTCGGTGAAATGTGGTGGATCGGAATGCCCGCATCGCACAGCTCAATAAGCTGTGACATCCCTTCCGGCAGATTCCCCAGGTGAACGTGCAGCAACCCTTTTTTCCCTGCCAGCAGGGAAGACACGCGGATATCGCTGACTATTCTCAGCAATTCCTGGAAAGAGGGGTAAGAACCTCGGTGATCGGCGAGGGCGATTTTTACGCCAAGGATCGCCGGAATAAAGGCCATATCATCGCGGATGGATCGCGTAATGGTTGGGCTGGGAACGGCGTAGGCTCCCGTATGCATAAACGCGCGTAAACCCTCAAGGTTGAGAGACTGCATTTTGGCGTAAAGATCTTTGGGGGAACGAGAAATGGCATCGGTACCCAACACGCCGACAACCGTGGTAATGCCTGCCTGAATCAGATCACGCAGCTTAACGGCTGGCGTTCGGCTGGCAAATCCAGCTTCGCCACCGCCACCAGTAAGATGGACATGTTGATCGATGATGCCGGGGATAACCCATTTTCCCCGACAATCAATAACGTCGTTAACGCCATCAAACAGAGTAATATCTTTTTCTACCGCCACAATGCGGTCGGCGTGAATGAGCAGGGAGCAGAGGCCTAAATCCTCGGGAGAAAAAACACGGGCATTGGTTAATAAAGTAAACATATCGATCCTGTCAAACGTCGAGGGTGAGAGTCGGCAGGTGAAACGGAATATTGTTGTTATGATGCCCACCTTAAAGCCATTACTATAAATATGACTATTACCGATTTGTTATTGGAGGATGCGGTTATGGCATGGTGGAGAGTTCAACGTGGATTGTAAGTGGCTGGAAGATTTTCTGGCATTGAGCCAGCATGGAAACTACTCCCAGGCCGCTGCGCAGCGGCATATTACTCAACCTGCACTCAGTCGGCGGATAAAGGCGCTGGAAGAGGTGCTGGGGGTGCCGCTGTTTGACCGGACCACGACGCCCGTTACGTTGACGCGCTATGGTGAACGCTTTGAACCCTATGCCCGGCACGTCCTCAGTACGTTAACAGAGGCGCGGCACGAGCTATCGGCGATGACGCCAGCAACGGATAACACGCTGGTCATGGTCAGTCTGCATACGCTGTCGGTGAATATCCTGCCGGATATGATCAACTATCTGCGACAGAGTGAGCCGCAGCTTAATTTTACGGTAAATGCCAGCATTCAGGGGATAGACAATCACTTTAACGCCCTGATAGACCGGCAAATCGATCTGCTGGTGACCTATGATTTACCGTCTGCGCAGCCAGGGCTGGAGATTGCCGGAGGGTTAAAACGTTCACTATGGCGGTATGAGCGATTTATACCGGTTATTTCTGCCCAGTTGGCTAACGTGCTTAACGATCCGCAGGTACCGATCCCGTGGCTTTGCTATAGCGATTATACCTTTGTCAGACGCATTATTGAGCCGGCAGAACAACGTGTCCGCCCACGTCTGAAAAAAGTGTTTGAGAGTGGTTTAAGCGAAACGATACGAGAAATGGTGCTGCGCCATATGGGCATGGCATGGTTACCCGAATCAATGGTGGCGGAAGAGCTGGTGAACCAGCAAATTATTCACTGCTGGCCCGAAACCGCAGACCTGATTTGTGAAATCCCCGTTGTGGTATGGGCGAATCTTGAAGATCAACGCGCCGTCATGCAGAGATGCTGGGAGAAGTTGCTGCGTTTTTGATTGATATGGCGATTTTTTCCGCAGTTGATACAATGCTAACAAATTGCCCTTGCGAAGGTTATTCGCTTTGGTTAGTATTCACACCCGCTTCAGTGGGAAACAGTAAACATTCCCGCTTTAATGGTCGAAGCATTGTACGCGGCAACTCCGCAAGGAACAGGTTGATTATGCACGAAGCTCTTTTAGTAGTTTTCCTTATTGTGGCAATTGGCCTGGTAGGCTTGATCATGCTGCAGCAAGGCAAAGGCGCTGATATGGGAGCCTCTTTTGGCGCAGGCGCTTCTGGTACTCTGTTCGGTTCAAGTGGTTCTGGTAACTTCATGACCCGCATGACAGCTGTATTGGGAACCTTGTTCTTCATCATCAGTCTGGTGCTGGGTAACATGAACAGCAACAAGACCAATAAAGGAAGTGAGTGGGAAAATCTGAGCGCACCGGCGAAAACCGAGCAAACTCAGCCAACTGCTCCGGCTCAGCCGACCAGCGATATCCCACGCTAAGTATTCTGTACCGAGGTGGTGGAATTGGTAGACACGCTACCTTGAGGTGGTAGTGCCCTAACGGGCTTGTGGGTTCGAGTCCCATCCTCGGTACCAAATTCCAGGAAAAAGACGCTGCAAAGCGTCTTTTTTTTCGTCTGTCATTTGTGGCTGTAGGCCTGATAAGCGTAGCGCCATCAGGCGTTGTAATAATGTCGGATGGCGGCGTAAACGCCTTATCCGACCTACAGATAACAGATGCTTATCAGGCCTACATATTCCGCGCATAAAAAAGGCCGCTTTCGCGGCCTTAAGATGGTGATTCTTTACTTCGCCTTATTTTCCAGATTCTCGACCTGCGGCAGGCCGGTTGTGGAAGACGCGGTCAGCAGGCCAGACTGCGCATAGCCGAATAGCTTCTCACGGGTGTCGGTAATATCCAGGTTACGCATGGTCAACTGACCGATACGGTCGTCCGGAGAGAAAACGGAGTCGCCTTTTTCCATCGTCAGTCGCTCTGGTTTATAAGTCAGATTGTCAGATACAGTGTTGAGGATTGAGTAGTCATTACCACGACGCAGTTCCAGCGTCACTTCACCGGTAATCTGGCTGGCAACCCAACGCTGCAGACCGTCACGCAGCATCAGCGCCTGGGAATCAAACCAACGACCCTGATACAGCAGACGACCAAGCTGGCGACCGTGTGCGTGATACTGCTCAATGGTGTCTTCGTTGTGAATACCGGTCAGCAGACGCTCGTAGGCGATATGTAGCAATGCCATCCCAGGGGCTTCGTAGATGCCACGGCTCTTCGCTTCAATGATACGGTTTTCAATCTGATCGCTCATACCCAGACCGTGACGGCCGCCGATACGGTTGGCTTCCAGCATCATCTCAACGTCGTCGCTGAAGGTTTTACCGTTCAGCGCAACCGGATGACCCTGCTCAAAACGCACGGTGACTTCTTCCGCCGGGATCTTCACGCTCTCATCCCAGAATTTCACGCCCATAATCGGGTTGACGATTTTGACGCTGGAGTTCAGGAACTCGAGGTCTTTTGCTTCGTGGGTCGCGCCGAGCATATTGGAGTCTGTGGAGTACGCTTTCTCAACGGACATTTTGTAGTCGAAACCACAGGCAATCATAAATTCGGACATCTCATGGCGACCGCCGAGTTCATCGATAAAATCGGTATCCAGCCATGGTTTGTAAATCTGCAGTTCGGCGTTGGTCAGCAGACCATAACGATAGAAACGTTCAATATCGTTACCTTTATAGGTACTACCGTCACCCCAGATGTTTACGCCATCTTCTTTCATGGCGGCAACCAGCATGGTACCGGTGACTGCCCGGCCCAGCGGGGTGGTATTGAAATAGGTAAGACCGCCAGTGGTATTGTGGAATGCACCGCACTGAATGGCAGCGATCCCTTCGGCAACCAGCTGCTTACGGCAATCTACCAGGCGAGCATTCTCAGCACCATATTCCATTGCACGGCGAGGAATGGCGTCATAGTCATCCTCATCCGGCTGGCCCAAATTCGCAGTATATGCATATGGGACAGCCCCTTTTTGTCGCATCCACAGCAGTGCTGCACTGGTGTCCAGGCCGCCGGAAAAAGCGATACCAATACGTTGACCTACCGGGAGATGCTTGAGAATCGTCGTCATAAAATAAAACCCTGCTTGATAGACTGGTGAAGAGGTCGGCTTATTATACTAATTGCATTTTTATGCAAAATAAATGAGTTTTCATTTAATCATCTTTTCTGGATGACAGGAAGAGTTTAGTGATAATTTCGTTAAATAACGGCGTGGATGGCACATTTATATTGCCGGACATCCGCTGGCCAGCATTCATTGATTTGCATAGTCGTAACAAGGTTGACATAACCCATAGTGAATCAATATACTGTGCGCAGATTTTACGTCCCGTCCTCGGTACCAAATCCCAGCAGTATTTGCATTTTTTACCCAAAACGAGTAAAATTTGCCACGTTTCAGGCGCGGGGTGGAGCAGCCTGGTAGCTCGTCGGGCTCATAACCCGAAGGTCGTCGGTTCAAATCCGGCCCCCGCAACCACTTTCCCTTAGAGTTCTTTTTCAAATATACTGTGAAGACTTAGGCCTTCGTAGCTGGATTTGAAAAAAATTCTTTCGGAAGGTTCTCCGAACCGCAGGTGCGGTTATAGGGTTCAGTTATCTAAAGCCCCGATTTATCGGGGTTTTTTGTTATCTGACTACAGAATAACTGGGCTTTAGGCCCTTTTTTTATGTCTTGGGGGTGGGCTTGTCCACATTAGAGCAAAAATTAACAGAGATGATTACAGCGCCAGTTGAAGCCCTGGGCTACGAACTGGTCGGCATCGAATTTATTCGTGGTCGCACATCCACACTGCGCATCTATATTGATAGTGAAGATGGCATCAATGTTGATGATTGTGCTGATGTGAGCCATCAGGTAAGCGCCGTGATGGATGTTGAAGACCCAATCACCGTTGCCTATAACCTGGAAGTTTCCTCTCCGGGTCTCGACCGTCCTCTGTTCACAGCTGAACACTACGTGCGTTTCCTGGGTGAAGAAGTCACGCTGGTTCTTCGTATGGCGGTACAAAACCGTCGTAAATGGCAGGGCGTTATCAAAGCGGTGGACGGTGAGATGATCACGGTCACAGTCGAAGGCAAAGATGAAGTGTTCGCGCTGAGTAATATCCAGAAGGCGAACCTGGTTCCCCACTTTTAACAGTCTGGATTGAGGTGAAAAGCCCGCGATGAACAAAGAAATTTTGGCTGTTGTTGAAGCCGTATCCAACGAAAAAGCGCTGCCACGCGAGAAAATTTTTGAAGCGCTGGAAAGTGCGCTGGCTACAGCAACAAAGAAAAAATATGAGCAAGAGATCGACGTTCGCGTAGAAATCGATCGTAAAAGCGGTGATTTCGATACCTTCCGTCGTTGGGTAATCGTAGAAGAAGTTACTCAGCCGACCAAAGAAATTACCCTGGAAGCGGCACGTTTCGAAGACGAAAGCCTGAACGTGGGCGAATATGTTGAAGATCAGATTGAATCTGTCACCTTTGACCGTATCACCACCCAGACCGCGAAGCAGGTTATCGTACAGAAAGTACGTGAAGCTGAACGCGCAATGGTTGTTGATCAGTTCCGCGAACACGAAGGCGAAATCGTCACCGGTGTGGTGAAGAAAGTAAACCGCGACAACATCTCTCTGGATCTGGGCAGCAATGCTGAAGCCGTGATCCTGCGTGAAGACATGCTGCCGCGTGAAAACTTCCGTCCAGGCGACCGTATTCGTGGCGTTCTGTACTCAGTACGCCCGGAAGCGCGCGGTGCGCAGCTGTTCGTCACCCGTTCCAAACCGGAAATGCTGGTTGAGCTGTTCCGCATCGAAGTGCCGGAAATTGGTGAAGAAGTTATCGAAATAAAAGCGGCTGCTCGCGATCCTGGATCGCGTGCGAAAATCGCCGTTAAGACCAACGACAAGCGTATTGATCCGGTCGGCGCGTGTGTTGGTATGCGCGGTGCGCGCGTTCAGGCGGTTTCAACCGAACTGGGCGGCGAGCGTATCGATATCGTCCTGTGGGATGATAACCCGGCGCAGTTCGTGATTAACGCAATGGCGCCAGCAGACGTCGCTTCTATCGTGGTGGATGAAGACAAACACACCATGGATATCGCGGTTGAAGCCGGTAACCTGGCTCAGGCGATTGGACGTAATGGTCAGAACGTCCGCCTGGCTTCACAACTGAGCGGTTGGGAACTCAACGTAATGACCGTTGATGACCTGCAGGCGAAGCATCAGGCTGAAGCACATGCAGCCATTGATACCTTCACCAAATATCTCGACATCGATGAAGATTTCGCGACAGTTCTGGTTGAAGAAGGTTTTGCGACGCTGGAAGAACTGGCCTACGTGCCAATGAAAGAACTGCTGGAAATTGACGGCCTGGATGAACAGACCGTTGAAGCGCTGCGCGAGCGTGCTAAAAACGCACTGACCACTCTGGCACTGGCCCAGGAAGAAAGCCTCGGTGATAACAAACCGGCTGACGATCTGCTGAATCTGGAAGGATTGGATCGTGAGATGGCCTTCAAACTGGCTGCCCGTGGTGTTTGTACGCTGGAAGATCTCGCTGAACAGGGCATTGATGATCTGGCTGATATCGAAGGGTTGACCGACGAAAAAGCCGGTGAGCTGATTATGGCTGCCCGTAATATTTGCTGGTTCGGCGACGAAGCGTAATAAACTGTAGCAGGAAGGAACAGTATGACAGATGTAACCGTAAAAACGCTGGCTGCAGAGATACAGACCTCCGTGGATCGCCTGGTACAGCAATTTGCTGATGCAGGTATCCCGAAGTCTGCTGACGACTCTGTATCCGCACAAGAGAAACAAACCTTACTGGCGCATCTGAACCGTGAGAACGGCTCAGCGCCGGATAAGTTGACATTGCAGCGTAAAACGCGCAGTACTCTCAATATTCCAGGTACCGGTGGAAAAAGCAAATCGGTACAAATCGAAGTCCGCAAGACACGCACCTTTGTGAAACGCGATCCGCAAGAGGCCGAACGCCTTGCCGCGGAAGAGCAGGCGCAGCGTGAAGCGGAAGAGCAAGCCCGTCGTGAGGCAGAAGAAGCTGCCAAACGCGAGGCGCAACAAAAAGCCGAACGTGAGGCCGCAGAACAAGCTAAGCGTGAAGCCGCTGATAAAGCGAAACGTGAAGCTGCGGAAAAAGACAAAGTGAGCAATCAACAGACCGACGATATGACTAAAACCGCCCAGGCCGAAAAAGCCCGCCGTGAAAATGAAGCCGCAGAACTGAAGCGTAAAGCGGAAGAAGAAGCACGTCGCAAGCTTGAAGAAGAAGCGCGCCGCGTAGCGGAAGAAGCTCGCCGTATGGCGGAAGAAAACGAGAAAAATGGTGTGAATAACGCTGAACCTGTCGAAGACACCAGCGATTATCACGTCACCACTTCCCAGCATGCTCGCCAGGCTGAAGACGAAAACGATCGTGAAGTCGAAGGCGGCCGTGGACGTACTCGCAGCGCGAAAGCAGCGCGTCCGGCGAAGAAAGGCAATAAACACGCTGAATCTAAAGCTGACCGTGAAGAAGCACGTGCAGCGGTTCGCGGTGGTAAAGGCGGCAAGCAGCGTAAAGGTTCCGCTCTGCAGCAGGGCTTCCAGAAGCCAGCTCAGGCTGTTAACCGTGACGTTGTGATCGGCGAAACCATCACCGTTGGCGATCTGGCGAACAAGATGGCGGTTAAAGGCTCTCAGGTCATCAAAGCGATGATGAAGCTGGGCGCAATGGCGACCATCAACCAGGTCATCGACCAGGAAACCGCACAGCTGGTTGCCGAAGAGATGGGCCACAAAGTTATCCTGCGTCGTGAAAACGAGCTGGAAGAAGCAGTAATGAGCGACCGTGACACCGGCGCTGCGGCTGAACCGCGCGCACCGGTAGTGACCATCATGGGTCACGTTGACCACGGTAAAACGTCTCTGCTGGACTACATTCGTTCCACGAAAGTGGCCTCTGGCGAAGCGGGCGGCATTACTCAGCACATCGGTGCGTACCACGTTGAAACTGACAACGGTATGATCACCTTCCTGGATACTCCGGGTCACGCCGCGTTTACCTCCATGCGTGCTCGTGGTGCTCAGGCAACGGATATCGTTGTTCTGGTTGTTGCAGCAGACGACGGCGTGATGCCGCAGACTATCGAAGCTATCCAGCACGCGAAAGCGGCAGGTGTGCCGGTAGTTGTTGCAGTCAACAAAATCGATAAACCGGAAGCGGATCCAGATCGCGTTAAAAACGAACTGTCCCAGTACGGCATCATGCCGGAAGAGTGGGGCGGCGAGAGCCAGTTCGTTCACGTTTCTGCGAAAGCGGGTACCGGTATCGACGAACTGCTGGATGCTATCCTGCTGCAGGCCGAAGTACTGGAACTGAAAGCTATCCGTAAAGGTATGGCGAGCGGTGCGGTTATCGAATCCTTCCTGGATAAAGGTCGTGGCCCGGTCGCTACCGTCCTGGTTCGCGAAGGTACCCTGAACAAGGGCGATATCGTTCTGTGTGGCTTCGAATATGGCCGCGTTCGTGCGATGCGTAACGAACTGGGTCAGGAAGTACTGGAAGCCGGTCCGTCCATTCCGGTGGAAATCCTCGGTCTGTCCGGTGTTCCGGCTGCCGGTGATGAAGTGACCGTCGTTCGTGACGAGAAGAAAGCCCGTGAAGTTGCACTGTATCGTCAGGGTAAATTCCGTGAAGTTAAACTGGCTCGTCAGCAGAAATCTAAACTCGAGAACATGTTCGCCAACATGACCGAAGGCGAAGTTCACGAAGTGAACATCGTGCTGAAGGCCGACGTTCAGGGTTCTGTAGAAGCGATTTCCGACTCTTTACTGAAACTGTCTACCGACGAAGTAAAAGTGAAGATCATCGGTTCTGGTGTAGGTGGTATCACCGAAACCGACGCGACCCTGGCTGCAGCATCCAACGCGATTCTGGTTGGCTTCAACGTTCGTGCTGATGCCTCTGCACGTAAAGTTATCGAATCAGAAAGCCTGGATCTGCGCTACTACTCCGTCATCTATCATCTGATCGACGAAGTGAAAGCAGCGATGAGCGGCATGCTGTCTCCGGAACTGAAACAGCAGATCATTGGTCTGGCTGAAGTTCGTGATGTGTTCAAATCACCGAAATTCGGCGCTATCGCAGGCTGTATGGTTACCGAAGGCACGATTAAACGTCACAACCCAATCCGCGTACTGCGCGACAACGTGGTTATCTATGAAGGCGAGCTGGAATCCCTGCGCCGCTTCAAAGATGACGTCAACGAAGTCCGTAACGGTATGGAGTGTGGTATCGGCGTGAAGAACTACAACGACGTTCGCGTTGGCGATATGATCGAAGTGTTCGAGATCATCGAGATCAAACGTACCATTGCTTAAGGTTGTTCGGGTGTAGGCCGGATAAGGCGTTTACGCCGACATCCGGCAATGTAATGCCTGATGGCGCTACGCTTATCAGGCCTACAGCCTAATCACCGAATTATTTTCAAAAGGGGCTGAATGCCCCTTTTTTGTCTGGAGAATTTATTATGGCGAAAGAATTTGGTCGCCCGCAGCGTGTAGCGCAGGAGATGCAGAAAGAAATCGCACTCATCCTGCAACGCGAAATCAAAGACCCGCGTGTTGGTATGATGACCACCGTGTCTGGTGTTGAAATGTCCCGTGACCTGGCGTATGCCAAAGTATTCGTGACTTTCCTTAACGACCAGGACGAAGCTGCTGTGAAAAACGGCATTAAGGCACTGCAGGAAGCCTCTGGGTTTATCCGCTCTCTGCTGGGTAAAGCAATGCGTCTGCGCATCGTGCCTGAGCTGACCTTCTTCTACGACAACTCGTTGGTTGAAGGGATGCGCATGTCCAACCTGGTGACCAGCGTGGTGAAACATGACGATGAGCGTCGTGTGAACCCTGCGGACGACAGCAAGGAGGACTGATGAGTCGTCCTCGTCGTCGTGGTCGCGATATTCACGGTGTTCTGCTGCTGGATAAGCCGCAGGGCATGTCCAGCAATGACGTACTGCAAAAAGTAAAACGCATCTACAATGCCAACCGCGCGGGACATACCGGCGCGTTGGATCCGCTGGCGACAGGCATGCTGCCTATCTGCCTCGGTGAAGCGACTAAATTTTCACAGTATTTGCTGGATTCCGACAAACGTTATCGTGTGGTTGCCCGCCTGGGCCAGCGTACTGACACCTCCGATGCCGATGGGCAAATCGTGCAGGAGCGCCCGGTTAGCTTCACCGCAGAGCAGCTTGCAAGCGCGCTGGAGACTTTCCGCGGCGATATCGAGCAGATTCCGTCGATGTATTCGGCGCTGAAGTATCAGGGTAAGAAGCTGTACGAATATGCGCGTCAGGGCATTGAAGTGCCACGTGAAGCGCGCCCGATTACCGTCTATGAGTTGCTGTTTATTCGCCACGAAGGTAACGAGCTGGAGCTGGAAGTTCACTGCTCCAAGGGTACCTATATTCGCACCATCGTTGACGATCTCGGTGAGAAGCTGGGCTGCGGCGCGCACGTAACGTATCTGCGTCGTCTGACGGTCAGCAAGTATCCGGTGGATCGTATGGTGACGCTGGAGCATCTGCGTGATCTGGTTGAACAGGCCGAACAGCAGAACATTCCGGCGGCGCAGTTGCTTGATCCTTTGCTGATGCCAATGGACAGTCCAGCATCGGACTATCCTGTTGTTAATTTGCCTTTAACATCGTCGGTTTACTTTAAAAATGGTAACCCGGTACGGACATCAGGCGCGCCGCTGGAAGGGCTGGTGCGCGTGACGGAAGGCGATGACGGCAAGTTTATCGGCATGGGGGAGATGGACGATGAAGGTCGGGTCGCCCCCCGTCGCCTGGTGGTTGAGTATCCTGCATAACGCTCTCTGTCTTGCGATAAAAGGGCGCTGCGAGTAGAATACTGCCGCTTAACGTCGCGTGAATTGTTTAACAATCTGCGTGGCGTATACACAAAATCTTTCGAGCTGTATCAAGGCGGCAAGTCTGAGAATCCTCGGGAGCTTACTTAGGTAAGTGACTGAGGTGAGCGGACGCAGCCAACGCAGAGTCAGTTTGAAGGATAAAGTGTATACACTGGGATAGCTGAATTAGAGATCGGCATCCTTTCATTCTTAACACTTTGGAGTTTTAAAATGTCTCTAAGTACTGAAGCTACCGCTAAAATCGTTTCTGAGTTTGGTCGTGATGCAAACGACACCGGTTCTACCGATGTTCAGGTTGCTCTGTTGACTGCACAGATTAACCACCTGCAGGGCCACTTTGCAGAGCACAAAAAAGATCACCACAGCCGTCGTGGTCTGCTGCGCATGGTTTCTCAGCGTCGTAAACTGCTCGACTACCTGAAACGTAAAGATGTTGCACGTTACACCGCGCTGATCGAGCGTCTGGGCCTGCGTCGCTAATTCTTTCGAGTTTCAGAAAGAGGGGGCCTTCATGGCCCCTTTTTTCCAGCAGATGGCAGCAATTCGCTGGAAACTAATGTATTGTTGCTATGAATGATCTTCCGTTGCAGAGGTTCGCGCGGCTAATGAGAGGCTTTACTCATGCTTATGGGTTAGGGTTGTCATTAGTCGCGAGGATGCGCAGAAGATCGGGTATTAACGATGGCGCAAAAATGTGCCGTCAAAAAATAGAGAAAGGATATTATTTTGCTTAATCCGATCGTTCGTAAATTCCAGTACGGTCAGCATACCGTTACGCTGGAAACCGGCATGATGGCGCGTCAGGCGACTGCCGCTGTTATGGTTAGCATGGATGACACCGCGGTATTCGTTACCGTTGTTGGCCAGAAAAAAGCGAAACCAGGCCAGGACTTTTTCCCGCTGACCGTTAACTATCAGGAGCGTACCTACGCTGCTGGCCGTATCCCGGGTAGCTTCTTCCGTCGTGAAGGCCGTCCGAGCGAAGGCGAAACCCTGATCGCGCGTCTGATTGACCGCCCGGTTCGCCCGCTGTTCCCGGAAGGTTTCGTTAACGAAGTTCAGGTTATCGCGACCGTTGTTTCCGTTAACCCACAGGTTAACCCGGACATCGTGGCAATGATTGGTGCATCTGCTGCGCTGACTCTGTCTGGTATCCCATTCAACGGCCCGATCGGTGCTGCACGTGTTGGTTACATCAATGACCAGTACGTACTGAACCCGACTCAGGACGAACTGAAAGAAAGCAAGCTGGACCTGGTTGTTGCCGGTACTGAAGCCGCCGTACTGATGGTTGAATCCGAAGCTGAACTGCTGAGCGAAGACCAGATGCTGGGCGCAGTAGTATTTGGTCACGAACAGCAGCAGGTTGTTATTCAGGCTATCAACGAGCTGGCAAAAGAAGCTGGCAAACCGCGTTGGGATTGGCAGCCAGAAGCCGTCAACGAAGCGCTGAACGCACGCGTTGCCGCACTGGCAGAAGCTCGTCTGAGCGATGCTTACCGTATCACTGACAAACAAGAGCGTTATGCTCAGGTTGACGTGATCAAATCTGAAACCATCGCGGCTCTGGTGGCTGAAGACGAAACCCTGGACGCTAACGAACTGGGTGAAATCCTGCACGCTATCGAGAAAAATGTTGTTCGTAGCCGCGTACTGGCAGGCGAGCCGCGCATCGATGGCCGTGAAAAAGACATGATCCGTGGCCTGGACGTGCGTACTGGCGTTCTGCCGCGTACCCACGGTTCCGCACTGTTCACCCGTGGCGAAACTCAGGCGCTGGTTACTGCGACCCTGGGCACCACGCGTGATGCACAGAACCTCGACGAACTGATGGGCGAGCGTACTGACAACTTCCTGTTCCACTACAACTTCCCTCCGTACTGCGTAGGCGAAACCGGTATGGTCGGTTCTCCGAAGCGTCGTGAGATTGGTCACGGTCGTCTGGCGAAGCGTGGCGTACTGGCAGTAATGCCTGAACTGGATAAATTCCCGTACACCGTGCGTGTGGTTTCTGAAATCACCGAATCTAACGGTTCTTCTTCAATGGCTTCCGTATGTGGTGCTTCCCTGGCGCTGATGGACGCAGGTGTGCCGATCAAAGCCGCCGTTGCGGGTATCGCGATGGGTCTGGTGAAAGAAGGCGACAACTTTGTTGTTCTGTCTGACATCCTGGGCGACGAAGACCACCTGGGCGATATGGACTTCAAAGTGGCGGGTTCCCGCGACGGTATCTCTGCACTGCAGATGGATATCAAAATTGAAGGTATCACCAAAGAGATCATGCAGGTTGCTCTGAACCAGGCTAAAGGTGCGCGTCTGCACATCCTGGGTGTGATGGAACAAGCGATCAACGCACCGCGTGGCGACATTTCTCAGTTCGCTCCGCGTATCCATACCATCAAGATCAGCCCGGACAAGATCAAAGACGTTATCGGTAAAGGCGGTTCTGTTATCCGTGCTCTGACCGAAGAAACCGGCACCACCATTGAAATCGAAGATGATGGTACCGTGAAGATTGCTGCGACCGACGGTGAGAAAGCGAAATATGCTATCCGTCGTATCGAAGAGATCACCGCAGAGATCGAAGTAGGCCGTATCTACAATGGTAAAGTGACCCGTATCGTTGACTTTGGCGCATTCGTTGCCATTGGTGGCGGTAAAGAAGGTCTGGTACACATTTCTCAGATCGCTGACAAGCGCGTTGAGAAAGTGACCGACTACCTGCAGATGGGCCAGGAAGTACCGGTCAAAGTTCTGGAAGTTGATCGCCAGGGCCGTGTACGTCTGAGCATTAAAGAAGCAACTGAGCAGTCTCAGCCTGCAGGCGAACCGGAAGCTCCGGCAAGCCAGGGCGAGTAAGGTTGCCATTGCCCTCCGTGAAAACGGAGGGCTTTTAACCCGGCAGGACGCCTTGTTAGCAACCGGGGAACCTGGACGTTCATTCAATCGTTGTCTTCGGGAGTGGGAAATGAAGCCTTTTTTGCGCTGGTGTTTCGTTGCGACAGCACTCACGCTGGCTGGATGCAGTAATTCCGCCTGGCGTAAGAGTGAAGTCCTCGCAGTACCATTGCAACCGACTTTGCAGCAGGAAGTGATTCTGGCACGTATGGAACAAATTCTTGCCAGTCGGGCTTTAACCGATGACGAACGCGCACAGCTTTTATATGAGCGCGGAGTGTTGTATGATAGTCTCGGTCTGAGGGCACTGGCGCGAAATGATTTTTCACAAGCGCTGGCAATCCGACCAGATATGCCTGAAGTATTCAATTACTTAGGTATATATTTAACGCAGGCAGGCAATTTTGATGCTGCCTATGAAGCGTTTGATTCTGTACTTGAGCTTGATCCAACTTACAACTACGCGCACTTAAATCGCGGTATCGCATTGTATTACGGCGGTCGCGACAAGTTAGCGCAAGATGATCTGCTAGCGTTTTATCAAGACGATCCCAATGATCCTTTCCGTAGTCTGTGGCTTTATCTTGCCGAGCAGAAGCTCGATGAGAAGCAGGCTAAAGAAGCGTTGAAGCAACGCTTTGATAAATCGGATAAAGAGCAATGGGGATGGAACATTGTCGAGTTCTACCTGGGCAACATTAGCGAAGCAACGCTGATGGAACGCCTGAAGGCGGACGCAACGGATAACACCTCGCTCGCTGAGCATCTCAGTGAAACCAACTTCTATTTAGGTAAGTACTACCTAAGTCTGGGGGATTTGGACAACGCTACGGCATTGTTCAAACTGGCGGTGGCTAACAACGTTCATAACTTTGTTGAGCACCGATACGCATTGTTGGAATTATCGCTCCTGGGCCAGGACCAAGATGACCTGGCAGAATCGGACCAGCAATAGCTGACGTACACATCAGCCCGTAATCTTTTTTGATTGCCATCACCTTCACGGGTGAGGGCGTTGTTGTTCGTTAATACACCTACTTTGAGCCGGTTCACACTTTTCAATGAAAATTGCAGATCAATTTCATGATGAGTTATGTAGACTGGCCGCCATTAATTTTGAGGCACACGTACTACATGGCTGAATTCGAAACCACTTTTGCAGATCTGGGCCTGAAGGCTCCTATCCTTGAAGCCCTTAACGATCTGGGTTACGAAAAACCATCTCCAATCCAGGCAGAGTGCATTCCGCATCTGCTGGGCGGCCGCGATGTTCTGGGTATGGCCCAGACGGGTAGCGGCAAAACTGCAGCGTTCTCTTTACCGCTGCTCAACAATCTTGATCCTGAGCTGAAGGCACCTCAGATTCTGGTGCTGGCACCGACCCGCGAACTGGCGGTTCAGGTAGCAGAAGCCATGACGGATTTCTCTAAACACATGCGCGGCGTGAACGTGGTTGCCCTGTACGGCGGCCAGCGTTATGACGTGCAATTACGTGCCCTGCGTCAGGGACCACAGATCGTCGTCGGTACACCGGGCCGTCTGCTGGATCACCTGAAACGCGGTACTCTGGACCTCTCCAAACTGAGCGGTCTGGTACTGGACGAAGCTGACGAAATGCTGCGTATGGGCTTCATCGAAGACGTTGAAACCATCATGGCGCAGATCCCGGAAGGTCATCAGACCGCTCTGTTCTCTGCGACTATGCCGGAAGCGATTCGTCGTATTACCCGCCGCTTTATGAAAGAGCCGCAGGAAGTACGCATTCAGTCCAGCGTCACTACCCGTCCTGACATCAGCCAGAGCTACTGGACTGTTTGGGGCATGCGTAAAAATGAAGCGCTGGTGCGTTTCCTGGAAGCGGAAGACTTTGATGCGGCGATTATCTTCGTTCGTACCAAAAATGCGACCCTGGAAGTGGCAGAAGCGCTGGAGCGTAGCGGTTATAGCAGCGCTGCACTGAACGGCGACATGAACCAGTCCCTGCGTGAGCAGACACTGGAGCGTCTGAAAGACGGCCGCCTGGATATCCTGATTGCTACCGACGTTGCGGCCCGTGGCCTGGACGTTGAGCGTATCAGCCTGGTTGTTAACTACGACATCCCGATGGATTCCGAGTCTTACGTTCACCGTATCGGCCGTACCGGTCGTGCGGGTCGTGCGGGTCGTGCGTTGCTGTTCGTTGAGAACCGCGAGCGTCGTCTGCTGCGTAACATCGAACGCACCATGAAGCTGACCATTCCGGAAGTAGAACTGCCGAACGCAGAACTGCTGGGCAAACGCCGTCTGGAAAAATTCGCCGCCAAAGTACAGCAGCAGCTGGAAAGCAGCGATCTGGATCAGTACCGTGCTCTGCTGGCGAAAATGCAGCCGGAAGAAGAACTGGATATCGAAACGCTGGCAGCTGCACTGCTGAAAATGGCGCAGGGCGAACGTCCGCTGATCCTGCCGCCAGATGCGCCGATGCGTCCGAAACGCGAATTCCGTGACCGTGACGATCGTGGTCCGCGTGACCGCAACGATCGTGGCCCGCGTGACCGTAATGACCGTGGTGGTGAAGACCGTCCGCGTCGTGAACGTCGTGACGTTGGCGATATGCAGCTGTACCGCATTGAAGTGGGTCGTGATGACGGCGTTGAAGTTCGTCATATCGTTGGTGCGATTGCTAACGAAGGCGATATCAGCAGCCGTTACATCGGTAACATCAAGCTGTTTGCTTCCCACTCTACCATCGAGCTGCCGAAGGGTATGCCGGGCGACGTGCTGCAGCACTTTACCCGTACTCGCATCCTGAACAAGCCGATGAACATGCAGCTGGTTGGCGATGCAGTTCCGCACACCGGTGGTGAGCGTCGTGGCGGTGGTCGTTTCAGCGGTGAGCGTCGTGAAGGCGGTCGTGGTGAAGGTCGTGGCTTTAGCGGCGAACGTCGTGAAGGCGGTCGTGGCGATGGTCGTCGTTTCAGCGGCGAACGTCGTGAAGGCAACCGTGGCCCGCGTCGTGACGATTCTTCTGCTCCGCGTCGTGATGACTCTGCTGGTCGTCGTCGTTTCGGCGGTGACGCATAAGCCAAAACGGCTTAAAAGCGTAAAATAAAATATACAGCCCCGATCGAAATGATTGGGGCTTTTTTTATTTCAATTGTACTCGTGTACTGGTACAGTGCAGCACATTAAACTGTATTAGCTAATTGTTACCCTAAATAATTCGAGTTGTAGGAAGGTTGCAAACGAGGACATTCCGGGAGCTTACTTAAGTAAGTGACTGGGATTGCGGAGCGCAGCCAACGCATCTACAGCTTGAAGTATGACGGGGAAATACACTGGAGAGATGGCTAAATGGCAACACTTACCACCACCCAAACGTCACCTTCGCTGCTTGGCGGAGTCGTGATCATCGGCGGCACCATTATTGGCGCGGGGATGTTTTCTCTGCCAGTGGTCATGTCCGGGGCGTGGTTCTTCTGGTCAATGGCGGCGCTGATCTTCACCTGGTTCTGCATGCTGCACTCCGGGTTGATGATCCTCGAAGCTAACCTCAATTACCGCATTGGCTCCAGCTTTGACACCATCACGAAAGATCTGCTGGGCAAAGGCTGGAACGTTGTGAACGGCATCTCGATTGCTTTCGTTCTCTATATCCTGACCTATGCGTATATCTCCGCGAGCGGCTCGATCCTGCATCACACCTTCTCGGAGATGTCGCTGAACGTTCCGGCGCGTGCGGCGGGCCTTGGTTTTGCGCTGCTGGTGGCGTTTGTGGTGTGGTTAAGCACCAAAGCGGTTAGCCGCATGACGGCGATTGTGCTGGGTGCAAAGATCATTACTTTTTTCCTGACCTTCGGCAGTCTGCTGGGGCACGTGCAGCCCGCAACACTGTTTAACGTGGCGCAAAGCAACGCTTCATATACGCCGTACCTGCTGATGACGCTGCCGTTCTGTCTGGCCTCATTCGGCTATCACGGCAACGTCCCGAGCCTGATGAAGTACTACGGCAAAGATCCGAAGACCATCGTTAAGTGTCTGGTGTACGGTACGCTACTGGCACTGGTGCTGTATACCGTATGGTTGCTGGGGACAATGGGTAATATTCCGCGTCCGGAATTTATCGGTATTGCGCAGCAGGGCGGTAACATTGATGTGCTGGTACAGGCGCTGAGCGGTGTGCTGAACAGCCGCAGTCTGGATCTGCTGCTGGTGGTGTTCTCCAATTTTGCGGTGGCGAGTTCATTCCTTGGCGTTACGCTCGGTTTGTTCGACTATCTGGCGGATCTGTTTGGCTTTGATGACTCGGCAATGGGACGTTTTAAAACGGCATTGCTGACGTTTGTCCCGCCGATTGTTGGTGGTCTGTTGTGGCCGAACGGTTTCCTGTACGCCATTGGCTATGCAGGGCTTGCGGCAACTATCTGGGCCGCTATTGTTCCGGCGCTGCTGGCCCGTAAATCCCGCGAGCGTTTCGGCAGCCCGAAATTCCGCGTCTGGGGCGGTAAGCCGATGATTGCGCTGATCCTGGTATTCGGTATCGGCAACGCGGTTATCCATATTCTGTCGAGCGTGAATCTGTTACCTGTTTACCAGTAACTTTATTGTGCCGGATGGCGGCTGCGCCTTATCCGGCCTACAGGATCAAGTAGGCCCGGTAAGCGAAGCGCCACCGGGCAAAATAATGCACTACCCCAACAATTCCTGCTTCACATCCATCGCCAAATCAAACGAATGTAGACGCGCCTGATTTTCAAAAATCTGGCCGTTAACCATAATTTCATCGGCCTGGGTTTCACGAAGAATCGACTCCAGCCCGTGACGCACTTTTGCCTTATCCCCAACCAGCGACATGCTCAGCGCTTGTTGTACGCCGTACTGTTCGGAAGCGGACCACAGCTGATGCATATTCTCTACCGGCGGCGGTAGCTGGCCGGTTTCGCCACGACGCAGTTTCACAAACGCCTGCTGCATCGAGGTGAAAAGAAATTCGGCATCGCGATTACTGTCGGCGGCAATAATGTTGATGCACACCATCGCATACGGTTTTGCCAACCGTGCTGAAGGCTTGAACTGGGTGCGATACAGGTGCAGCGCCTGATGCAGCATATCCGGAGCAAAGTGCGAGGCAAAGGCAAACGGCAGACCAAGCTGAGCCGCCAGCTGTGCGCTGTACAGGCTGGAGCCTAATAACCAGACCGGGATCTGCTCGCCGTAGCCGGGAACCGGGCGTACATGGGGATTCGGATCGCGGGCGTCAAACCAGTCCACCAGCTCAGCTACGTCGCGCGGGAAGTTATCGATATCACCGCTCATATGGCGGCGCAGTGCGCGCATCGTCGGCTGATCGCTACCCGGCGCGCGGCCAAGGCCGAGATCGATTCGTCCTGGATACAACGTGTTCAGGGTACCGAACTGCTCGGCGATCACCAGCGGCGAATGGTTGGGTAGCATAACGCCGCCAGACCCGAGATGCAGCGTAGTGGTATTGGCTGCCAGATAGCCAATCAACACTGAGGTTGCGGCGCTGGCGATGCCGGTCATGTTGTGATGCTCTGCCAGCCAGTATCGATGGTAACCGCGTTTTTCAGCCAATCGAGCGAGGTCAAGCGAGTGTGTGAAGGCTTCTTTAGCCGAAGATCCTTCAGGGATCGGCGCCAGATCCAGCACCGAGAATGGAATAGTTTTGTCAGTCATAACGGCTCACTTTGTTACCGGTTAATCTTTTAATACTGCATTAAAGATTAGCGAATGTTGTTAACAAAGTGAGCTTTATGAGACTGATGGCAAAAACAATGCCCGATGGCGCTGCGCTTATCGGGCCTACGGGATCGCTATTTATAGGCCGGATAAGGCATTTATGCCGGGTTTTATCAGGACTGCAGTTCCAGCCCTGCCAGCCGCTTCCAGTAGCCGTTGCAGTCGCTGTGGGCGGCAAGCGGTAATGGGGCTGTACCATTTTCATTGGCGCGGAAGGCATTAAGCATGGCGAAAGTTTCAGTGCCTGAAGGGGACAGACGCACAATATCAACCAGCCCCTGCATCGATGTCAGCTCGTTGCCGAGGTTGTAAACATAGCCGCTCATGGTCTGGATCCCGTTGAGGACAAAGACCTGCTGATTCTCCTGCGACAACACATCGCGCCCGTTCGGGTATTTGATGCAGCAGGTTTCGCACTCGTCCTTTGGACGGTCTTCAGAACGTGCGGTAAAGCAGCGGGCAGAGTAGGCCAGCGGCAGATGTCCGTAGCTCAGCACCTCTACTTCAAACTGATTGCGAATACCCAACTCATCACACTGGTTGAGCAGGTTTACCAGCCAGTCGCGGGACAGCTCTACCGGCATACACCAGCGCACCATACCCTGTTTGAGCAGCAAACGCAGGGTAACCGCGTTGTAGCAATTAAGCGCATGTCCGGCGACAAACGGTAGCTTACGTTCGGCACACA
This sequence comes from Citrobacter arsenatis, assembly GCF_004353845.1. Lineage (GTDB taxonomy): Bacteria > Pseudomonadota > Gammaproteobacteria > Enterobacterales > Enterobacteriaceae > Citrobacter > Citrobacter arsenatis. Next base: position 4,635,803 of record NZ_CP037864.1, on the reverse strand, counting down.
TGTTTACCACGCCGAGATCGCTGGCTTCCAGCAGGAAGTCGCCGTTTTCGACATAGCGCTTCAGCTCTCCCAGTTCAGAGGAGGCCTGCACCAGCGCCAGCGTCGAAAGCACCACCTGTTTACCGCTGCCAGCAAGCGATTTCGCCATATCGATCCAGTCGCCCACTTTGGTGGCGCGGCGTTTACTGCATACCGCTTCGCCAAGATAGATAACGTCGGCCTGGCTTGCGGCGGCCTGCTGATAAAAATCTTCCAGCGTTTCTTTTGGCCAGTACCACAGCACTGGCCCTAAGGAATATTTCATTGCTTCTCTCACTGCCATTTACGGTGATACGCGCCAAGCGTGGTCTGCGTGCCTTCGGACATTGATCCGAGCGTTTCCATCCACGCGGCCTGTGGGGCGTAGTTTTGCGGGTCGGCTATACAGCGGTCGATTGCCTGACGCCACACTTTTGCCACCTGGCTGACGTAAGCCGGGCTACGCTGGCGTCCCTCGATTTTTACCGAGGCAATTTTGGCCGCCAGCAGTTCCGGCAGTAGCTCCAGCGTATTCAGGCTGGTGGGTTCTTCCAGCGCATGATAACGCTCGCCATCGACCAGATAACGGCCTTTACACAGCGTGGGATAACCGGCGTTTTCTCCGTCCTGATAGCGGTCGATCAGCACCTCATTGAGACGGGATTCCAGCCCTTGTTGGGTCTGCTGCCAGCGTACAAAACGGGCAGGAGAACAAGCGCCAACCGTGTTAGGCGACTCGCCCGTCAGATAGGATGAAAGATAGCAACGGCCTTCCGCCATAATGCACAGGCTACCGAAGGCGAACACTTCCAGGGGAACAGGCGTGACACGAGCGAGTTGCTTCACCTGATGAATAGACAGCACGCGCGGCAGCACTACGCGGGCAACGTCAAAGTTGCGATGATAGAAATTAATCGCCTCTTCATTGGTTGCAGATGCCTGAACAGAGACATGGCGCTCAATATGCGGGTAGCGCTCTGCGGCATACTCAAGCATGGCGAGGTCGGCGAGGATCAGCGCATCCGCACCCAGTTGTGCCGCCATATCCACGGCACGCTGCCAGCGCGCGTAACCATCCGGATGCGCAAAGGTGTTAATCGCGATGTGCAGCTTACGGCGATGCTGATGAACAAAACTCACCGCTTCCTGCAATTTTTTCTCGGTAAAATTAAGGCCGGCGAAATGACGGGCGTTGGTATCATCTTTCAGCCCGATGTAGACAGCATCAGCGCCGTTCTCGATGGCCGCCTTAAGCGCCGGGAGATTTCCGGCAGGGCAGAGCAGCTCCATAATTTATCCTGAACGTTGCGCCGTGAAGGGCGCAGAAATGTTAACGAAGAGGGATTTTAGTTAACCTTGCTGAGACAATTTTTGATTTGAGGCAGTTAAAGTCGTATTGGTAACACCAATAAAGAGGTAACAATTTCGTAGCGAATTGTTGATTTATGCCGCTATGTCGTTTATTTGATATGGCAAAATAGCAGGACTATTGGAACAGGGAGTAAAGCTCGTGTTGGATAAACTGCGTTCACGCTTAGTACATTTTGGTCCTTCTCTGATGAGTGTACCGGTTAAACTGACGCCCTTTGCGCTGAAGCGCCAGGTTCTGGAGCAGGTCCTGAGCTGGCAGTTTAGTCAGGCGCTGGCCGATGGGGAGCTGGAGTTTCTCGACGGCCGCTGGCTGAGCATTCATGTGCGTGACATTGGCCTCAAATGGTATACCTCTGTTGAGAACGATAAACTTATTGTCAGCCAGAATGCAGATGCGGATGTAAGTTTTAGCGCCGATGCCAGCGATCTCCTGATGATCGCGGCGCGTAAGCAGGATCCAGATACGCTTTTCTTCCAGCGTCGCCTGGTGATTGAAGGTGATACAGAATTAGGGCTGTATGTAAAAAATCTGATGGACGCCATCGAACTGGATCAGATGCCTAAAGCGCTGCGCGTCATGCTGATGCAGTTGGCGGATTTTGTTGAGGCGGGGATGAAAACGTCGCCAGACACCAAACAGACTTCGGTAGGTGAGCCATGCTGATTCGAGTTGAAATTCCCATTGATGCCCCAGGTATTGATGCGCTGCTGCGCCGTTCATTTGAGAGCGATGCGGAAGCGAAATTAGTGCACGACCTGCGTGAAGACGGTTTCTTAACGTTGGGTTTGGTTGCGACCGATGACGAAGGTCAGGTAGTAGGTTACGTCGCGTTTAGTCCTGTCGATGTCCAGGGTGAAGATCTGCAATGGGTCGGCATGGCGCCGCTCGCGGTGGATGAAAACTACCGGGGGCAGGGTCTGGCGCGTCAGCTGGTCTATGAAGGACTCGATTCCCTGAACGAGTTTGGCTACGCCGCGGTGGTCACGCTGGGGGATCCGGCACTGTACAGCCGCTTTGGTTTTGAGCTGGCGGCTCATCATGATCTGCGCTGCCGCTGGCCGGGTACCGAAAGCGCGTTCCAGGTTCATCGCCTGGCGGACGATGCGCTGGAGGGCGTGACGGGCCTTGTGGAATACCACGACCACTTCAATCGTTTTTAAGATCCGGGGTTTGCAGGCTGCTCAGTAGCGCCTCAAACCCTTCGCCTTCGACCAGGCGTTCTTTCTGCCGCTTGGTGAGCTGTTTGACGCGATACTCTATGCGCAGGGCCAGCGAACGGTTGCCAACCTGCGCCGCAAATGCCAACGTGAGCTCCCCCTTTCCGCGTAGCGCCTTCGCGCCTTTCCCACTTTGATGCTGCTGATAGCGGCGCTGCACATCGGTGGTTATTCCGGTGTATAAGGCGTTGTCCGCGGTACGGATCAGGTACAGATACCAGGGTGTCATTGTCACCATCGACGTGATAATTTTCAGACCTACAGTATAAAAGAGAACAGCAATGGAAACACTGACTGCGGTGACCCGCTGGCTGGCAAAGCAGCACGTCGTGACCTGGTGCGTACATCAGGAAGGTGAATTGTGGTGCGCCAATGCGTTTTACCTGTTTGATGCGCAGAAGATGACATTCTACGTGCTGACCGATGAGAAAACCCGTCATGCGCAGATGTCCGGACCGCGAGCGCCGATTGCCGGCACGGTAAATGGTCAGCCTAAAACGGTTGCCCTGATTCGTGGCGTACAGTTTAAAGGGGAAATCCGGCGTCTTGAAGGGCAGGAGAGCGACGTCGCGCGTAAAGCCTACAACCGCCGCTTCCCCGTCGCCAGAATGCTGCCTGCGCCCGTGTGGGAGATTCGATTGGATGAAGTCAAATTCACGGACAACACGCTGGGCTTTGGTAAAAAGATGCATTGGTTACGTGATCTATAGTTAGAACAGTGATTGAAGACCTGGGGAAGATAAACGATGAGTCAGGTGTTAATAACGGGAGGCACGGGGCTGGTGGGCGGAAATTTACTGCGTATGCTGCTTAATGAACCCCGGGTCAACGCCATCACGGCGCCGACGCGTCGACCGCTGGCGGATACGGTTGGCATCTATAATCCCCATGATCCGCAGCTAACCGATGCTCTGGCGCAAGTTACCGACCCGGTCGATATCGTTTTTTGTTGTCTGGGAACGACCCGACGTGAAGCGGGCAGCAAAGAGGCGTTTATCCATGCTGACTATACGCTGGTGGTGGATACGGCCCTGACGGGACGTAGGTTGGGAGCCCAGCATATGCTGGTGGTGAGTTCGATGGGCGCCAATGCGAATTCACCGTTTTTCTATAACCGGGTGAAAGGTGAAATGGAGCAGGCGCTGATCGCGCAAAATTGGCCACGGCTGACGATTGTCCGGCCTTCGATGCTACTGGGCGATCGGGACAAACAGAGGACGAATGAGAAGTTTTTAGCGCCGTTGTTCAGACTGCTGCCGGGGAACTGGAAGTCGATTGAAGCACGTGATGTTGCGCGGGCAATGTTGGCGGAGGCGCTGGCGCCTGGGCATGAAGGGGTTTCGATCCTGACCTCTTCCGAGCTGCGCGAAAGGGCCAAATAAAATGCCGGATGGCGCTGACATTTATCCGACCTACAAACGATAACGTCCTGTAGGCCGGATAAGACGCCCATGCATCGCTATCCGGCATCTGTATTACTTAATAAACGTAAAGGCCGTAGTGACGCGTTTCACGCCGCTTACTCGGCTGGCGATGTCCGCCGCCGCCTTCGCTTCACGCTCAGTTACCAGACCCAACAGGAACACTTCCCCGTTTTCGGTGGTGACTTTCACGTTAGAAGATTTCACCTGATCGCTGGTCAGCAACTGGGAACGTACTTTAGTGGTTATCCAGGTATCGTTGGACGCATCGCCCAGGCCAATTGGCTGGCCCTGACGGATCTCATTAAAGACCTCAGTCGTACCTTCTACACCCATCGCAATCTGTTTTGCCCGCGCAGACAGTTCGCTATTTGGCGACTGACCAACCAGCAGCACTTTACCCTGATACGCGCTCACGTTGATGCGCGCCTCTTTCTTGATCTGGGCATCTTTCGACAACGCCGTATTGACGCGTAATTCCAGGGTTCCGTCATCTACCTGGGTGCCGACGCTGCGAGGATCCGTTGCGGCTTTGGTGCCGACAGCAGCAGTTCCGACAACGGCAGCAGCGACACAGCCTTGCAGCAGCAGTGCAGCGATAATCACAGCAAGCGGCGAAAATGCCTTCATGTGTACTCCTTAATCATCCTGGTGAGGGAAAAGCGTGTTATCGATGAGATCGCAAAGGCAGTTGACCGTCAGCATGTGCATTTCCTGAACGCGGGCGCTGTGATGTGAGGGAATGCGGATCTCAACATCCTGCGGCCCCAGTAACCCGGCCAGCTCCCCTCCGTCATACCCGGTCAGCGCGACGATTGTCATGTCGCGTGTTACGGCGGCTTCAACGGCTTTTACGATATCGCGGCTATTACCACGCGTAGAGATTGCCAGCAGAACATCACCTGCATGTCCCAGCGCACGGACTTGTTTTGCATAAACTTCGTCGTGCAGGCGATCGTTGGCAATCGCAGTTAAGACCACATTATCAGTATTTAGTGCAATCGCAGGTAAACTTGGCCGCTCTGTTTCAAAACGATTGATCATGCTGGCAGCAAAATGCTGTGCGTTGGCAGCGGATGTCCCATTACCACAACAGAGAATTTTGTTGCCATTGAGCAGGGACTGAACCAGCGTCATGGCGGCACGGGAGATCGCATCCGGAAGTGCTTCAGCCGCAGCTATCTGAGTTTGAATGCTTTCTGTAAAGCAGACTTTAATTCTATCTAACACGCTAATCCTTAAGAACCAGGCTCTGAATCTTCAACTATGAGCGGTCGTTGAACGCGTCCTTAAACCACTCAACATCATTTCCGGTGAAGGCTAACACATCGAACCGGCAATCCACAGTATCAAAACTCCCATTGTGGCGCGCAAGCCACAAGCGGGCGGTCTGTAATAATTTGTGTTGTTTGCTCCGGGTCACACTCGCCGCCGCACCGCCAAACTGGGCTGAGCGTCGGTAGCGGACTTCAACAAATACGGTGGTGTTGCCTTCACGCATTATCAGGTCGATTTCGCCGCCACGTTCACGCACGTTGGCGGCGATAAAATGCAGTCCCTTGCTCTGCAGCCAGTTACGCGCGGTGGATTCCCACGCGTCACCGGTCTGTTTACTCGTTAACTGGCGGGGACGACTTGTCCTTGCTGGTATTTGAGCCATGATAACTTCCTGTTAATCACACAATCCTGCGTTGCGGTTAAGGCTCCGGTATTGCCGTTAATTTCGAAACCCTGCACCTGACGCATTTGCGAGAAGTGGTTGGCAAGCGACCAGGCATCGACGCCCATGGCGTACATACGTGCCAGCGAGTAGTCGTTACGAACCGCGCCAAGCGCCTGCTGCATGAGAGGCGTGTTAGCGCCTGCCAGCATCGGAATTTCGCTGTACTGCAAGCCTTCCATCTCCAGACGGAAATCCGGGCCAGCAGTTCCCTGTGCGCTGCGGGAGCTGGCGTACAGCGTGGCACCGCTCTGGCTGCCGTTGCGCATAGCAATCATCGGCTTAATAAATGCAATTTCTTCCGGCGTCGCCAGAATATACACGGCATCAACACGACCGCTACCGCCGGTGATTTGCGCATCGGTTGGCGCTGCCGGAATCGTCAGACCACCAATTGTTACGCCAGGCTGCGCAGGTACAGAGGAGGCCACCGGGCTACCCGTCAGGGAAATCCCCGAGCCGCCGTTGACGCCCATTTTCAGCTCAGCGGTGGAGCCGAACTTCTGTTGCAACACTACGCCGCCGCCCAGTTTTTGCCATTCCTGCGCAAAAGCATTAGCCACGCGATCGCCCAACGCACTCCGCGGGATCAACAGCAGCGGCGTCTGTTTCCCTTGATCGCGGATGTGACGCGCAGCGTCGCGCGCTTCATCTTCTGGCGACAGGGCGAAGTAGCAGACGTTCGGCAGGTTTTTCACCGACTCCGGCTGATTAAGCGCCAGGACGTTTAATGGCGTGTTGCTTTTCATCAGCTCTTCAACATTATTCTTCAACAGCGGGCCAACCACGATGCTGGCGCCATCCTGCTGAACCTGAGTCAGGATCTGATTCAGCGGCTGTGATGACGTGTCGTAGATTTTCAGTTCAGCGGACGGATTCGCTGGGGCGCTGGCAGTCGTTGTCTGTGCCGGCGCGGTTGGCTGTGGGGCTGCTGCTTCTGGCTGTGCAGGCGTCTCGTTGGTCAGATCGCTTACTGACGCCTGAGAAGGGCTGGCAACACCGTCAGTCGTTTGCGGCTGTTCTGTGGTCGTCGCGGCAGCTGTATCCACAGCAGGCGCAGCAACAGCAGGGGCAGATACGGGTTGAGTACCCATGTTTTTCGCAGCTTCAAAACCTTGCTGAATAGTACGGCCAAAAACAGCAGCCTGACCGTTCAGCGGCAGCAGCAGGGCAATTTTACTGGTGGATGCGGGCTTAAAGCTCTGCACGTTAACCAACTGCGTTGGCAACAGTTTTGCCCCCGGGTTCTGTGGATAACGTTTCTGCCAGTCCGCAATACCGGCTTTCATCATGTCCGGATCGTTACGGTTATCGAACCAGACGCGCTGGAGATCCAGCCAGCCTTGCAGCACGTTTTCATCAGCATTGATGACCAACGCCTGTGCTTGCTCCTGGCTCATGGATGACAGCGCCTGCCAGGTTGAGTCCATGTTGTTCTGCTTAGCATTCGCGGCCAGCAGCGGCTCCTGGGCAATCAGGGCGCGTAATAGCGTCAATGATGGGCGACCCTGGTTGACGTCGATTTGCGCCTGCCAGTATCGCGCCTGCTGGTTTTGATCGAAATCGGCGGGGGTGAGTTTATCCAGCAGGGCCTGTGCGCCAGCGATATCTTTCTGCGCAAGCTTAATCTCGACGGCCAGCAGTGACTGCTCACGACGCTGGTTATCGCTTAGCTTCTGCGGTAGCTGGTTGAACAGTTCGCTAGCCTGCTGGCTCTTACCTTCTTTCAGCAGTGCACGAATGGCGAGTAATTGCCAGTTGGTCTTGCTATCATCTGAGCTTTGCTGCATTTGTTGCAGATAAAAGCCGGAATCAGCCTGCGCAGTGCCCTGCATATGGGCTGCACTCTGGTCTGGCGCCTGGGTGCCACAGCCTGCGAAAATCAGTGCTGCCAGAATGACTGGTAGCGCGCGTGCGGCTTTCAAACGAGAAAATGTTGAGGGTACCATACTGTATCCAGTGATATTTTTTTACTCAATGCTCAATATTAAATCGGCAATACGGACGACACAATGAAACAACACGAATCGGCGGATAATTCTCAAGGCCAACTCTTTATTGTACCTACTCCCATAGGAAATTTGGCTGATATTACCCAACGAGCGCTCGAAGTTTTACAAGCCGTTGATTTGATTGCCGCTGAAGACACCCGTCATACAGGATTACTGTTACAACACTTCGCGATTAACGCCCGTTTGTTCGCCCTGCACGACCACAACGAGCAGCAAAAGGCCGAAACGCTGGTGGCAAAGCTCAAAGAAGGGCAAAACATTGCGCTGGTTTCCGATGCCGGAACGCCGCTGATTAACGATCCTGGCTACCATCTGGTGCGCACCTGTCGAGAAGCGGGGATCCGCGTTGTTCCTCTGCCTGGCCCTTGCGCGGCGATTGCAGCCCTGAGCGCTGCGGGTCTGCCTTCAGATCGCTTTTGCTATGAAGGTTTTCTGCCTGCCAAATCCAAAGGGCGTCGTGATGCGATGAAAGCCATTGAGGCCGAACCGCGTACGCTTATTTTTTATGAATCTACCCACCGTTTGCTGGATAGTCTGGAAGACATGGTTGCCGTCTGGGGTGAATCTCGCTACGTGGTGCTGGCGCGTGAGTTGACCAAAACCTGGGAAACTATTCACGGTGCGCCGGTCGGTGAACTGCTGGCGTGGGTTAAAGAAGATGAAAACCGACGCAAAGGCGAAATGGTGCTGATTGTCGAAGGGCATAAAGCGCAAGAGGACGATCTTCCAGCTGATGCGCTGCGTACGCTGGCCTTATTGCAGGCAGAACTGCCGCTGAAAAAGGCCGCCGCGCTGGCCGCTGAAATCCATGGCGTGAAGAAGAATGCGTTGTACAAGCACGCGCTGGAACAGCAGGGAGAGTAACAGTGAGCACCTACCAACCACCTTTCGTCGTCACTCCATTAATCCTTAATCAAGTCATTGAGATTGGTGAGTTGATGGGGCATTGGGCAGCGATGGCTGGTAGGACATCTCCTCTTTTGCGCAAAGAGAATCGTATTCGTACGATTCAGGCCTCTTTAGCGATTGAACATAATTCGTTGACGACGGAACAAGTCACCGCCCTGATGGAGGGAAAACGTATTCTGGCGCCTGCTAAAGACATACAGGAAGTTAGAAATGCGATTCTGGCCTATGAAAAGATGTCGGAATGGAAAAGTGGAAAATTATCCGACCTTTTACAGGCACATCGGGTTCTTATGCTCGGTCTGGTCGATAATCCAGGCCAGTTACGTACCGGAAATGTTGGTGTTTACAGGGAAAAACAGCTGATTCATATGGCTCCTCCGGCATCACAAGTTTTACGTTTGATGAATGATTTACTGGGCTGGTTAAAAACGACAGAACTCCACCCACTGATTGCTGGTGCTATTTTCCATTATGAGTTTGAATTTATTCATCCTTTTGCCGACGGCAATGGACGGATGGGACGTTTGTGGCAGACATTAATCCTCCGTGAATGGCGATCGGAATTGGCGTGGTTACCAGTAGAGACACTGATCCACTACCAACAGGACCGCTATTACCAGGTGTTAGGGCTTTGCGATCGGCAAAGTAGCTGCACGCCATTCATAGAATTTATCCTGGAAAACATCATCTCTGCTTTGCAAGAAGGATTGGGGAGATCATCAGCCCTGTCGGAAGAAATGTCGGAAGAAATGTCGGAAGAAATGTCGGAAGAAATGTCGGCTGATTTACTGGAAATAGAAAAACGCATTCTACAAATCTTGTCGAATCAGCCGGGCAGATCCGCCAAAAGTATCGCTGATGAGTGTGAAATCTCAGCCCGGACCGTAGAGCGCTATCTGAAAGCGTTGCAGCTAAAAGGTAAACTGCAACGCGTTGGCGCGACAAAAGGGGGGATGTGGCGCTTACTGTAACTTTTATTTATCAGGATATTGTGAGCCGTCAATCAGGCTACTCACATTACGGTGCAGCCATAAAAATGAAGCAACAATAATTGTGGCGACGGTGGTGGCCAAGTATTTTTCTACAGCATCGTGCTTCCCTTCACTTGCTATCAGCAGCAAGGTCTCTTTAGCATTCAGGATGTCCTTCAACCCTGGCGAATACCGCGAATCAAACGATGAGCAGCCGTTTTTAACATGCCATAATGGCGTGTACCCCCTTATTACTCGAACAATGAGCGCTACCTGACATCACGTAGATAGCACTCGTGCAGAATAAATAATGGTCACGATAATTCGCAGGTAACCATCAATTTATTTGCTGACCCGCATACAGTGATTTTGCTACGTACCACTTCTTTCATCGCATCCATTCCGACCCGCATGTAATAGCGAGGATCGTTGCCCTGTGGATTCTGCGCAAACCACGCTTTGACTGCATCGGCAAAAGCGATTTTTAGTTCGGTAGCGACGTTAACTTTGCAAACGCCAAGCTCGATTGTGCGGCGGACGTATTCATCAGGGACATCGCTTGCGCCATGTAGAACCAGTGGAACGTCGACTACTTCACGAATTTCACCCAGCCGCTGGAAATCGATTTTTGGCGTTTTGGTGTACAAACCGTGTGCTGTGCCGATGGCAACGGCAAGGCTATCTACGCCAGTACGCTCAACAAACAGTTTGGCTTCTTGTGGATCGGTGAGGAAGGCGCTTTCTGCATCCACACTCATATCATCTTCTACGCCACCCAAACGGCCCAGTTCAGCTTCCACACTGCAATCTTTGGCATGGCAAAAATCCACAACGGATTTCACCAGCTTCACGTTTTCTTCAAACGGAAAGTGGCTGCCGTCAATCATTGCGCTGCGTACCCCTGCATTCACTTTACGACGAATGTCGTCCAGCGACTCATGGTGATCGAGGTGCAATGCCAGCGGTATACCGTAGCTGTTTGAATAAGCGCTGCACAGCGCGTAGATCTCTTCCAGTGCAATATGTTTAAAGGTACCCGGCGTTCCGGCAAGGATCACCGGCGATTGCATTTCATAGCACACTTCAAGGATCGCCTGGATAGTCTCAGCGTTATGAATATTGAAGGCGGGTACGGCGTAACCTTTTTTTTGTGCATCCAGCAGGAGGTATTTGGTGGAAATAATGCTCATAAAACGATCCTTTTAGGCGTTCCAGGGATGAATAACAACGCCCTGTACAACGCGGTTAACAGTGCCGCTGGCAGAAGGCGTATCCGGTGTATTGCCGATGTTGATGGATTGCGTCAAAGCAAAGACCTGGGCGTAGATCAGGAAGCAGAACGCCAATTCCATATCGATGAAAGAGCGTGCTGGCGGTAGCACAATATGTGGACCAGCTTCGATCACCTCATGGGTTTGTGCGGAAATTGCGACAACCCGTAGCGCCTGCCGATCGCGGCGTAACTCTGCTAACAGATCGAGATCGTATTGGCGTGTATAAGGGTGGCTGGAAACAAAAACTACTACCAATGTTTCGTTATCAACCAGCGACTTTGGACCGTGACGAAAGCCGGTCGGGGAGTCATAGAATGCCGCCAGTTTGCCCGCTGTCAGCTCCAGGACTTTCAGTGCCGATTCACGCGCGACTCCCTGCAATCCACCGCTACCGAGGTAGACGATCCGTTTCCAGGGCTCATTGCCAAAAACACCGTCGCTGAAATCGCCTAATGAAGTTAGGATTGCCTGGCACCTGTCTGCTACGTCGCGGAAGGTCTGACTGTTGATTTTCTCCGGAGCGAATACTGCCAGGCAACTGGCCATCATGGTGGTAATGCTGCTGGTCATGGCGAAACCACGGTCATGTGTCTCTGCGGGCATTAACAGAGCAAAAGCGTTGTCGCTTGCGACTGCGTTTTGATACAGGCTGCCTGCTTCGTTGCAGGTGATTGGCAGGTGATAACACTCAGGCACAAACTGATTAGCTAGTTCCACTGCCGCAACGCTTTCAGGGCTGTTACCTGAGCGAGCGAAAGAAATGAGCAGCAGCGGATGAGCGGGATTCAGGTAATCCATCGGATTGGTGACCAGGTCGGTGGTCGGCACAGCGCTGATGTTTTTACCGGTATAGCTTGCCAGCCAGGGGGCGATGATGTCGCCAATGAATGCTGATGTTCCTGCGCCAGTCAATACGATCCGCAGCTCTTTTTTGCGTAACAATGGCGCAAGAAAGTTATCAATGGCGGAGCGAATATTGTCGATATTGGTGAGAGAACGGATCCAACTGGCAGGTTGTTGACGGATCTCTTCTTCGGTCCAGGTGCCCGTTACCGCAGTAACAGGGGTATAGGTTTCTGGCATAACTTAGGTCCTTAGTCTCGTAAATTCCACATAAGACGCTGGCAAAAATGTCGCTATCTTTCGTTTCGTTTCACTTGTTCATCATGTCGATTGATTAAAATCTATATGAAAGAAATCGAAAGTTCAATGATGCAAAATGAAATAAAACGAAATTTGTGATCATGAAAACGAAGACTGTGATTATCTTATTGATCTATAAGGAAGAGATTGATTGTGATTTGGTTCGATATTTCCACAATCGAAAGGAAAAGAAAGGCCTTGCGATCGGAGACCGCAGGCCAATACAAGACAAAATGAAAGGTCAAAGGGGGAGAGCCTGACCCTGAATCCAGATCTGTTGTAAATGCAGCCCGCTATTAAGCGCGATCGCGTCGGCGCGTTTGCCCACCGCTAACGATCCCAGCAGGCGATCGATACCTAACAGACGTGCGGGGTGGAGAGAGGCCATATGAATTGCCTCTTCTGCAGTTATCCCAGTGAACTCGACCATATTACGTACGGCGGCATCAATTGAGAGCGTGCTGCCAGCTAGTCCACCGGAAGCGGTACGTACAATTCCGCTACGCATTTCCACTTCATCACCGCAGAGCGTATAGCGACCGTCCGGCATTCCTGCAGCCTGCATGGCATCTGTAATCAGCACCAGTCTGTCTTTCGCGCAGCAACAGCACAGCTTCATGGCCGCCGGGTGGACATGATGCCCGTCAGCGATAAGTTCGAGCCAGGGGCGAGGGTCGGTTAACCCTGCGCCAACCATGCCTGGCTCCCGATGATGTAAGCCGGTCATACCGTTATAGCAATGCACCAGTCCGTCAGCGCCGGCGTCAAAGGCCGCGCGGGTTTGTTCCCAGGTAGCTGCGCTGTGGCCCAGCATCACCCGTACGTTGCGCTGCTTCAGATGTTCGATGGCCTGCAATGCACCGAGTTTTTCTGGTGCTAGCGCAACGACGCGCAAGGTTTGCTGGGAAATCGTAATCAGTTCATCCAGTTCATTGAGCTCCAGTTCCCTGAAAAGCTCAGGCGGATGTGCCCCTTTGTTCTGTGGCGTAAAGTACGGACCTTCAAGATAACTGCCCAGTACCTGTGCGCCAGGCCCGCCGGAATGGTAGCGATGGGCGATACGTTCAAGCGCTTTGTGAATATCCGGTAGTGGAGCGGTGACGGTAGTGGGTAGCCAGTTGGCTACCCCTTCACGCGCTTTGTGCATCGCCAGTTTATCGAGCGTATCCGGTGCCTCATCCATCACATCGACACCCGCACCACCGTGTACGTGGGTATCAATGTATGCCGGACAAAGCAGTTCAGCATCGCGGACCATAACGCCGGAAGGAATTGGCTCTATTGCCGCAATGATACCGTCTTCAATGCGTAATTGATGATCGTCCAGCCAGCCCCGTTCGGTCAGTAGACGTCTGGCGCGCAGTACTTTCGTCATATCCCTTCCTCAACGGGCTTTTCCTCGCGACAGCGCCCCAGTTCGTCCACCAGGCTGGTTAAGCCCCGATGTCCGCACTCCAGCGCCTGCAAACGAAACGCTTCGCTGCTCAGGCCGTCACGCTCCAGCACCATCTCCAGTAGCAGTTGTAGATTGGTACCGGTGATCACTTCGGTGCCTTGCCTTTGCATGGCCAACGTGGAAGCGACGCGGAATGGCGTCCCGCCCAACAGGTCTGTCAGAAACACGATGTCTTGCTGAGTATCCAGTTCACTCACCGCGTGTTCAAGTTGCGAGGTGAGTAAGGCAGTGGTTGAGGTTTCCGGAAAGTCGATGGCGATGAACTGAGTTTGTTCACCCAAAATCTGTTGCATCGCTTTTTCCATTCCGCTGGCAAAACCGCCATGACCCGTCAAAATAATACCTAACATCTACAACCCCTTATATTTACAGGAAGTGACAGAACTTACCTACGACGCCGAGCACCACGGTAATGGCGATAAGGCGCAGAGGACTCCAGCCACGGCGGACCAGCCAGAACATGGTTAATGTGTAGACCAGCGGTAAAAAAGCAGGCATCAGCTTGTCTATCACGTCTGTTTGTAGTTTCACTACCGCATCGCCAGCAGTGATTTCCAGCGTAGTGCTCAGGCGAACATAGGTCGCTACCAGCGCACCGATCACCGTCATCCCAACGATGGATGCCGCATGTCCAACCTTTTTGGTGTTAGCTTTAATCAGCGGGATGGCGGCAACGCCCATCCGATAAGCATAGTGTGCCAGCCCAAAGCGCAAACCAAGATGAACCACGTTAAACATAACAATAAAGACCACTGCGCCAAGAATAGAGCCTTGCAACGCCAGACTGGCCCCGATACCGCCGCAAATAGGCAGCAACGTTAACCAGAACATGGCATCACCGATACCACCAAGCGGCGCACCTACGGCAATCTTGGTACTTTGAATACTGTTTACATCCTGCTTGGAGCGTTCCATTGCCAGGATAATCCCGATAACAAACGTGACCAGGAACGGGTGCGTATTGAAGAAACCCATATGGCCTTTCATCGATCGCGCCAGATCGCGTTTGTTGGTATGGATCTTTTTCAGTGCAGGTAACAGGCCGTACAACCACCCTGATGCCTGCATACGTTCGTAGTTAAAAGAGGCCTGCAACAGCATTGAACGCCAGGCAACACGGTTGATATCCTTTTTCGTCAGCTCGGCACCGATATTCTGGTCTTCGTAGACGTTTTCATTGCTGCCGGTCAGCAGCGTTTCTTCGGTATCGGAAACGTTCGGCAGAGCCGTTTGATTAGATGCCATCTTCGAATTCCTCTTTTTGTGCTGCGGGAGCTGTAGGTTCAGGTGATTTACGCAGAAAATCGATCAGCGCCATTGCCAGTGCTGCTGCGGCAATCGCCAGCACGGGGAGTTTGAGCCAGGCTGCGGCTACAAAGCCCAAAATGAAGTAGGGGATATAAACGTTTTTCATCATGATTTTCAGCAGTACGGCGAAGCCGATAGCTGGCATGATGCCGCCGGCCACACCCAGGCCGTCAATCAGACGCGTCGGCAGAACATCTATCGCGGTTTTGGCATGTTCCGCGCCAAAGTAAATCGGCAGGAACGCGCATAAAAAGTAGAAGGTCCCCAGCGCGAGTAACGCCAGATAGTTGACTCGCTCAATCCCGGCGGTATCGGCATTCGCTGCCATGCGATCGCAGCGTGCCATCACTCCTGACATTACAGAGAACAGGAAGGTAATCCCCATCTGTACCGCCACGGCGAACGGTACCGCCACACCTACGGCAACTTCGGGTTTCACTCCGGTCGTTATGGCAAACGTGGTTCCCACGATAGTGCCGATAATAACGTTTGGCGGTTGAGCTCCCGCTAGTGGGGCAAGACCCATCCACACCAGTTCCAGCGTACCACCTGTTAAAATACCGGTATGCAGATCGCCCAGAATCAGGCCGACCAGTGGCCCGAGAACAACCGGGCGGTGCATGTGCGTTAACCCGTTGAACATATCCAGGCCTGCAATAAAGGCGAGAATACCCAACGCAAAAGCCTGCAACAGACTGATTTCCATTGTGAATCCCTCAGAGAAGTTTATAGAGGTCCTGGGCGGGTTCTGTTGGAACGCCCTGAACGAAGCATTCCACCCCAGCGGTTTTTAGCCCGTTGAACGCTGCAATATCGGCAGCGTCTACAGAAACCGTTTTGGCGATTTGTTGCTTGCCGTTGGCGTAGTGCATATTGCCAACGTTGATACGGTTAACAGGAACACCGCCTTCAACCAGACGTAAGAAATCTGCAGGCGATTTGCAGACCAACAGAATTTTCTGGCGATCGGCGGCACGGTGAATATTGTCGATCACTTTTTGTAGTGACCAGAAGCGTACGGCGATCCCTTCTGCCAGTACCATTTCCATCAGATTTTGCTGCACTGGATCTTCAGCCACCTCGTCATTAGCGACCAGCACCAGGTTTGCCCCCGCAAACCCAACCCATTGCACACCAACCTGACCGTGAATCAGACGTTCATCAATGCGACTTAATACAATGTTTGGCATGGTATTTTTCTCTTTTTTGTTATGCGTTACGATCTGGAGCACCCAGGCAGGCGCAGTGATATTGCTGCAGTATGTCCTGAATATGATTAATGATGAGTTCTCGCGGTGTCGCGCTGAGATCTCCCTCGCGCACTTTGACGTACTGCAAGGGTAGATACTGGCTAATCAGCGGTAATGGGATCGGTTCGTCGGCCAGGTTACGCACCAGACGTTCGAATGCCTCATCAATCTGGCTGTCTGGCCAGTAGTAACGAACCCGATCGGAGTAGCTATATCCGCGGGCCAGACGGCGTGCGTTGCCATCGCCGTGATAGTGGCTCTGCCAGTACTCTGGTCTATCAAGCATCACGCTTTCCAGCACGTGTCGCAGGCCTGAACAGGCTTTTGCAGGTAGCAATTCTTCTTCAATGGCAGCTAACGAGAACAGCGCTTCGCGTAGGGCGAAGGTCAGCGCGGGTCCCACTTTCAGAATAGCGAAGTGGTCTATCACCAGTTGGCGCAAGGACAGTGGCGTTTGGTAATCGGTAGAATGCGCTTCAAAAACCAGCGTGTCGTAGTCTTCCACCATTTTGCTGAGCGCTACGGCTTTCTGAGGTTGATAATCAATGATGTGTGTATGATCGAATTCAACGCCAGGTTGCACAACCAGAGCGATAATTCGCGGCCAGATACCCTCCAGCCCGCGCTTTTCAAAGGCGTGATAGTGCGCCTGCAGCGTTGCGCGTGCGGCATCTGGTGTTGTAACCACCAGTTCGGTTAACGCTTCGTGTGCGCCACCAGGAACCGGAACTTCTGTGCCAATCACATAGACCAGGTCAGACTTGCCAAAATGTGCCATACAGGTTTCTTCGGCGACTTTGGCCAGGCGTGCGGCGCGCTCAGCGACGATTTCATCCGTCAGTGGAACCGGGTCGTTGGCACAAGACATGCTGCAATCGAGGTGGATTTTTTTAAAGCCTGCGGCGACATAGCTCTTGATCAGATCGTCAGCGTTGGCCATTGCCTGCTCCGCTGGCAAATTTTGCCAACGGTTTGGTCCAAGATGGTCTCCGCCGAGAATTAGCATATCCTGAGAAAAATCAAGCGAGTCGGCTAAACCGCAGACAAAACTGCGAAAATCGGCTGGTGTCATACCCGTATAGCCACCAAACTGGTCAACCTGATTAGAGGTTGCTTCGATCAACAGCGGTGTATGGTTTGCATGGGCGTAGCGTATTGCGGCTTCCAGTACGATTGGATGCGCGGAACAAACGGCATAAATCCCGTTTGCCTTCCCCCGTTTATGCTGCTCGACCATTTTAGTTAGATGTTTCACTTTCCTCTCCAGGTCAGATTACTGCGACATCAATCTTTCGTTTTGTTTCATTTAATACTGCATCATGGTGTTATAAAAATAAAACGAAAGATAATGGTTTTCCGATCTGTTTCACAAAAGAAACACAATGAAAGGTTTCAGCGTAAGCTTGTCCAGCTCTTACCCGCTTGCGGGGCTTGCATTCGCATAAAAGAAAGGCGTTAATAGGGGAAACGAAATAAAACGAAAGATTCAACTAAAGGATTTCTTATGAGTAACACCGAGTCCTCTGCAGACAAGCGCGTTATCGGCACCAGCGAAAGACGTGAGCAGATCATCCAGCGGTTACGGCAGCAGGGAAGCGTTCAGGTTAACGATCTTTCCTTATTTTTTGGCGTCTCAACGGTCACTATTCGAAACGACCTCGCCTTTCTGGAAAAGCAGGGGATTGCGGTACGTGCCTATGGTGGAGCGCTGATTTGCGAAAGCAATGCGCCTGTTGTGGAGCCATCTGTTGAAGACAAAAGCTCACTCAATACGGCGGTAAAACGCAGTATTGCCAAAGCCGCCGCGGAGTTGATCAAACCGGGACACCGCGTGATCCTTGACTCCGGCACCACGACGTATGAAATTGCCCGCCTGATGCGCCAGCATACCAATGTCATTGCGATGACCAACGGTATGAATGTCGCCAATGCGCTACTGGAAGCCGAAGGGGTTGAGCTGCTGATGACCGGCGGCCATTTGCGTCGTCAGTCGCAATCTTTTTATGGCGATCAGGCAGAACAATCGCTACAAAATTATCACTTCGACATGCTATTTCTTGGCGTTGATGCTATCGATTTAGAGCGTGGTGTTAGCACGCACAACGAAGATGAAGCGCGTCTCAACCGCCGGATGTGTGAAGTGGCTGAGCGTATTATTGTTGTTACCGACTCGTCGAAGTTTAACCGCTCGAGCCTGCATAAGATCATTGATACCCAGCGGATCCATACCATCATTGTTGATGAAGGCATCCCTGACGAGAGCTTGCAGGAGCTACGCCGCAGCGGTGTTGAAGTGATCATTGTTGAGTAATCCCACGCTAAAATTCAAAAATGTGATCCCTTTCAATTAAACGAAAACAAACCATAAGCGAGCTTTTTTAGTAGCTCGCTTTCGTTTTTTTGTATGCTTCCCGTCTCTTTCTCGCATCTTACCCGTTTTGAGTCTTTTCATTTTTTCGGTTTTCTTCGTTTCGGTTTGCTAAAACGAAAGAAAATAGTCAGTTTTTGTTAAATTAAATGCTGGGCCTGCGCGCACAAATTCACCTTATTGCTTCTGATGTAATATATTCAAAAGAAAACGAAAGTGCTAAAGCGCTAAAACAAAACAACATGAATATTTGATGGAGCAATAGAAATGCTGGATAACTTAAGACGTCGCGAGCAAATAATCGATCTGCTGTGCGATCAGGGTAGCGTTCGTGTCGAGCCACTGAGCGTCCATTTTGGTGTGTCATCGGTCACGATCCGCAACGACTTACGTTATCTGGAGCAAAAGGGGTGCGTCATGCGCTCCTACGGTGGGGCGGTTCTCAATCAGCACTTTGCCCTTGATCGGCCTTTGCAGGATAAGGACCGGCTGAATCGCGATGTGAAAACGCGTATTGCCGAAAAAGCGGCCAGCTTTGTGAAAGATGGTGACACGTTAATCCTCGATTCCGGTTCGACCACCACGCTCATTCCTCCCATGTTAAAGAATCGCCGTGACCTGGTGGTGATGACTAATGCGCTTAACATTGCCTGGGAACTGGCGAATTTTGAGCGCGTAGATGTCATGATTCTGGGTGGGAACGTCAGGCAAAGCGTCTATTCATTGTATGGCCCTTCAGCAGAACACCAGCTCAGACAATATCGGTTTGATAAGCTTTTTTTAGGCGTTGACGGATTCTGCCTGGAAGCGGGAATTACCACGCCGCATCCGGGAGAAGCGCATCTTAATCAGGTGATGTGTGAGGTTGCACAGGAGGTCACGGTAGTGGCTGACTCCAGCAAGTTTGGCCGCAAAAGTTTCTGCATGATTAGCGAAATCAGCGGTATTGACCGGGTTATTACCGACAGCGGGATCCCTGAAAATTATCACCGGGCCTTAATCCAACTGGGGGTGGATGTGGTGATTGCAGATGAATAACTGAAACTGCTGGCGAGGAAATCTCGCCAGCAGTTTTTTAGTGGGTCAGCGTACCCTGTTCAACCAGCAGTAATGCGGCACCGCGAACCCCGCTGGACGCGCCATGAATGGCCGGGAATACGCGGGCAGGCTCTAATCCCGGAAACAAATAACGTGACATGGCTTGCGGTAGCAACGTATACATTTCCTCAATGTTGGAAACCCCACCGCCGAGAACAAAAGCATCGACATCCAGAATCAACTGCAATTGCGCCAGCGTGCAACCCAACATATCAATCCATGCTTCTATAGTAGTAACTGCGCTGGCATTGCCATGACGATAGTGCTCCAGCAGGGTCTCCATTTTGAGCTGTTCACCACTGAAGTGTTTGTGGAGCCACAGTAAACCAGGGCCGGATTGATAGCGTTCCAGGCACCCTTGCAAGCCACAGCCGCACTTCAGTTCCGGCAAGTGGTAACGGCGCATAAACGTTGCCGGAAGCGGTAAATGGCCAAACTCACTGGCCATTCGGTTGCGACCCCGATACAGCTGACCGTCAATGACTAATCCTCCGCCCATGCCGGTGCCAATAATGGCACCAAAAATTCTGGAGAACTGGCGAGCCTGCTGGGTATGGGCTTCCGAAAGCGCAAAGCAGCAGCAGTCATTGTCCAGTTCAACCGAACGATTGAGGCGGTGAGCAAGATCGTTCATCACCTGGCGTCCGGTCAGGCAAGGCACGTTAGATGACAGTAGTTTTCCGGTATGTCTGTCCATCAGACCGGGCATGCCGATGCCAATTTTTCCTTGCGTTCCTGTTGCCCAGTCGGCGGTATCAATAAGTGAAGTAAAGGTCGAAAGAAAGAGTTCATAATCCTGAACTGGCGTGGCAACTCGCTTGCGCCAGCAAACCTGCATTTCCTTATCAAAAGCGACAATTTCAGTTTTGGTTCCACCAATATCAACACCGTAAAACATGCCTCATCTCCTCCGGCTTCACAGCGTAACCAGACAGTTTTCCTTGCGAGCGCGCTCTGCGGCAAAGACCATTAAGTGACTTTCCAGTGATTCATCCGGGCCAGAAAGGATCATATTTTGATCGTTGGCCATCACCGCGTGGATAAAGCGATCCATCAAGTAGTAATCGCCACCACCATGCCCCCCCATCTGGGTTTGTGTTCCAGCGGCGATCTCCTCAATCTGATGTACTGTTTCTTTGTCCGTCAGGAAATCAAATACTCGTATCTGCTCGCCATCACCTTCCAGATAACCTCTGGTGCCAAAGAGACGCGTTTTTCTATCCTCCATTTTGGTAAACGCGGTCATGGTAAAGGTCACTGTCTGCTGGTGGGCAAAACGTAAGTTAACAACCTGATGATCCACCACATCATTATCACAACGATAAACACAGCGACCATAAGGCCCATCGCGCAGTGCCTGGCGAACATTCTCTTCGCTGGGATCTGCAGTTAGCACCCGACGGAAGTGCGGAGTGCATTTGTGGTTTTCACCCAAATAAATTTTGCAGGCAGACCAGGGGCAGGTTGCTTCAACCTGACAATCGAGGCAGCGGTCGGCGGCGCCCGCAGGCTGATTCTCTTTCACAAAGTGGCTCAGGCTGCCAAATGAACCCACGTCCTGACAGTTGTCACTCATGATGTAACGGATCCAGTCCAAATCATGACAGGATTTCTGTAACAGCATAAACGACGATTCTGCTTCATTGCGCCAGTTACCGCGTACAAACGAGTGGGCTTGATGCCAGTAACCTACGGGTTCGAGATGCTGCATGCTGACAATATCGCCAATTACGCCATCATCAAGCAGTGATTTCAGCTTTTGCGTATAGCGTGTGTAGCGTAGAACGTGGGCGACGGCCAGTAACACGTTGTTGCGTTTGACCGCATCAATAATGATCCGGCAATCTTCTGTCGTAGGGGCGAGCGGTTTTTCCAGCAGAATGTGATAGCCGAGATTGGCAAATGCTACCGCTGGATCTTTGTGCATATTATCCTGCGTGCAAATAAGTACTACGTCGGCCATCTTGGGTTGGGCCGCAGCCTCTTGCCAGTCGCAAAATACGTTATTTGGGGCAATTTTATGCTGTGCGACAAACTGCTGGCGGTATGCCTCTCTGGGCTCGGCAACACCCACCACCTGCATTCTGTCGGGATGTTCAAGCGCATAGCGAGAATATATTTCTCCGCGCGCACCAGCCCCTACCACTAATACGGTCACTTTATTCGCACACATATAAACCTCTCATTTTGCACTTAGCCTGAATTATGGTCAGGCCAAATTTTCTTCATGTTGTTTATCAAACAAAAAGGCGGCTTCAAGATTAAATTTCACTTTGATAGATTCGCCAGGAAGAGGGTTCCAGTCGGGTGAGGAGTTAATACGTAGGATCATATGTTGCTCACCAATATCAAAATGCAGAAGGTCTTCGTTGCCCATCCTTTCTACGTTGGTAATGTGCGCATCGAACGCAGAGGCATCATGCTGCGAGGCTAACTGAATGGCCTCTGAACGGATGCCGAACCAGACGCTGGAATGCGGGTATTGCTCCAGCAGGTTACTCAAGCGTGTATTCAATGGCAGGATTAAATTATCAGCCAGGCGCAGGCCACGAGCGCCGGGTTCAATATCAAGCAGTAGGATATTCATTGCCGGATTACCAATAAAACCAGCAACGAATTTATTCCTGGGATGATGGTAAATATTCCCTGGGGTATCCACCTGCATAATACGACCGCCATTAAGAACGCAAATCCTGTCTCCCATCGTCATCGCTTCAATCTGATCGTGCGTGACGTATACCATGGTTGCGCTCACGCCTTCGTGACGCAGTTGTCGATGCAGTTCTGTCAGCCGCACGCGCATTGAAACACGTAGTTTTGCATCCAGGTTGGACAGCGGCTCATCAAACAAAAAAACGTCGGGCTTACGTACGATGGCCCTGCCAACGGCTACGCGTTGACATTGACCGCCCGAAAGCTGGCCGGGCTTTTTATCGAGTAATGTCTCGATTTCCAGCTTGTGTGCAGCTTCCCGCACGCGGATATCAATCTCTTCTTTGCTCATTTTCCCTAACAGGCTGAATGCCATATTTTTATAAATCGTCATGTGGGGATAGAGGGCATAATTCTGGAAGACCATGGCAACGCCTCGCTCCTTTGGTAGCAGGTCGTTGACGCACTGTTCTCCGATTGCGATATGGCCATGAGTGATATCTTCCAGACCGGCAATCATGCGCAGCAGCGTTGATTTGGCGCAACCTGATGGTCCGACAAATACCATGAATTCACCATCGTGAATTTGAAGGTCAACGTTATGTATCGCCTGAAAACCATTGGGATAGACTTTGCTTACTGCCTGTAATTGAATACCTGACATAACACTGCCCCTTATCCTTTAATTCCGGCACCAGCGATGCCGCGAATAAAATAGCGCTGGAAGAAGATATAAAGTAACAACATCGGGATAATAGCCAGCAATGCGCCTGCCATTAACATCGGATATTCCACGCCTGAGCGTCCGGACAGCGAGGCTAACCCCACCGGCAATGTCATTTTATCCATGGATGTGTTGACGATCAGTGGCCACATTAAGTTATTCCAGCTCCACAATCCGTTAATAATGACGCAGGCAATCAGCCCTGGTTTAATTAATGGCAGCATAATTTTGAAGAAAATGGTCAGATGGTTATATCCATCCATAATGGCAGCCTCTTCCAGTTCTTTAGGTACTGACAGAAAAAACTGACGCAATAAAAAGGCGCTATAAATACTAAATAGGCCCGGTAACACCAACCCAGGAATTGAGTTCAGCAAACCGATTTTTTCAATGGTTAAAAACTGTGGGATCAAAAAGATTTGCCCAGGTACCATCAGAATCGAAATACACAGCATAAACAGGACATCACGCCCTTTAAAACGCAGCCGGGAGAAACCGTACGCCGCCATTGCTGCAATCAGCGTCTGCAAAATGACGATGACCAGCGTGGAGACGATCGAGTTAAAGTAAAAGCTGCCAAAAGGCATCTCATGCAAGATTTTACCGTAAGCCTGAAACCCTGGGTTGGCGGGTAGCAGGATTGGCGGAAAGGCGATGCTTTCTGCCTGGGTTTTAAAAGAGGTGATGATCATCCAGATGAAGGGAACCACCGTTACCAGCGTCGCGAGGATCATCAGGCCGTAAATTAGCCATTTTTCACGTTTTGTCATGAACATCGTGGTTGCCTCACTGAGCTTTAAGCCGTTTACCAATCCATATCTGCAGCAGCGTCAGGACCATCGTGATAACGAAGATCACCACGGCGATCGCTGAGGCATACCCTTTTTCATGGTAAATAAAGGCGTATTTATAGAAGAGATAGGCGATGGTCATCGTCTGATCGTCCACCATGGATGAACTGCCAAACAGCAGATAAACCACATCGAAAATTTGCAACGTTTCGATAAAGGAGATCACCAGTACGAAAAACAGCGTTGGTATCATTAACGGTAAGGTAATAGACCAGAATCCACGCAGTTTGCTGATGCCATCCAGCGACATCGCTTCATAAATTTGTTTGGGGATCCCCTGCAATCCTGCGAGCAGAATGATCATCTTGAGTGCAATAGCCGACCAGATGATCACCAGCGAGGCGCTCAGGCGGACGACATCGGGATCGGATAACCAACCGATGGCTGGAAGATCGAAAAAAGCTAGGATCTGATTAATTAAGCCGAAGTTTCGGTTCATCAACCACTGCCAGACCATCGCAATAGCTGCAGGCATAGTGACAGCGGGCAGAAATAACAGCGTGCGAAACAACCACTGACCGCGAATAGCCTGATTCAGGCCAATTGCGAGTAGTAATGACAAAACGGTGATTATCGGTACGCAAATAAAAACATAGGCCAGGGTGTTATATATTGCTGAACGAAACTCATCATCACTGAATAAATTAATATAGTTATCTAAGCTGATCGTGGTCCAGATCTGAAACTCGCCAAGATCGGTGAAACTATAGAAAACGTTCTGGAAGAACGGAGTAAAGTAAAAAACAATTAATCCCGCCAGTAGCGGCATAATCATTATCCATCCCCAGAAGCGTTCTTCTTTTTCCAGCTTAGTCAGGGATTTTTTTTGCACTTCCCTGGCCGGTAATTGCGGGGATGCGGCTTCATCTGAATAGCTCATACAGACTCCGGGATGCTCACTGTGCAACCAAAATATATTGCGTGGGCGAAGGCGAGAGGGAGCATGGCTCCCTCAGGATTATTTCTGCATTTCTCGTTCAACGCGTTTAGCAACGCCAGGCATGACTTTCTCCGGGTCATTACCCGTCCAGACTTTTTTCAAACCATCATTCAGGATGCTATTCCACTTGGCAGTATTGGAGCCTGCGGTTGGATATTTATGTGAGAAAGCCAATGAATCGATATAGGCTGAAACATCGATACCCTTAAAGCCTTCAGCCCACTCTTTGGCCACATTTTGGTTAGCGGGGATCACGACTTTTCCCGTAGCCAGAGTCTGCTGAGCATGCTCAGAGCTCATGAACTCAATGAACTTCCACGCCGCATCTTTATGCTGACTTTTTGCTGACATGGCAAATGCCAGGCTATGAGATACACCGGCCTGCTCTGCCATTTTAGGCATTGGTACTACGCCAATGTGATCTTTAATCAGCTCGTTTTGAGAGAAAGGTAATGCCCACCATGAGCCTGCGTAGACCATGGCCACCCGGTTTGACTGGAAGACATCTGAGGCTTCCATCTCGCCTGGCGGTTGGATTAGCCCCGCATTCAGCATGCCTTGAACATCGCGATAAACGGCGATGGCTTTGTCATTGGCAACATCCGTTTTGCCTTCAGGCAGGACAATCTTATCGCCAGCCTGTAATAGCAGGTTAAAGTAACTGTCCTGTCCGCTGCTAAATTCCATTGCCAGCGGATAAGACTGTTTATCCAACCCTTTGCGCAACTGCGCTGATTTTTGTTTTAAATCGTCCCACGTCCAGTTTTTATCGGGATAGCTTACGCCAGCCTGATCGAACATTTTTTTGTTGTACCAGACGGCAATTGCATCAATATCCCTTGGGATGGCATATTGCTGCGACTGGTATTGATAGGCATCGACTGAACTTTTTACGAAATCATCCAGTTTCGGTGCTGATTTATCTTTCAGATAATTACTCAGTGGTTCCAGCATGCCATTCTTAACATATTGCTGAAAATTAGGCATGTTCATCCAGAATATATCCGGTGCTACATTTCCACCGACTGCTGAACTTAGCTTGATAAAATATTGGTCATAAGGCGTTAATTCAATTTCAACTTTAATGCCAGGGTTGTTTTTTTCAAATTCATTAACGAGCTGTTGTTCACCAGGGAGTTGATTTCGATCCCATAGCGTGTAGCGTAATTTAACAGGCTTTGCTTCCGACTGGCCTTCAGCACTTGCGACGACAGGTGTTGCCAGTAAACAGGAAATAAGGCAGGCCAATGCGACATTATTTTTATTCAGGGTATACATAACGTCCCTCTTTATTCAGGTCAGAATGCTTATGAGGTAAATTACAGGAGCCTATGAATAATCTGTTTTACATCGGAGAAAGTCAAAGCAGTAAAAAAGAGGGGATTATCGCATTAAAACAAGGGCGTCTTTCGGTAGGTTTCTATTTTATCAAAACGAAAATATAGCGTAAAACTATGGTGATATTATTTCTTTTTATTTCATGGTGTTAGGTTTATTTCTCTGGTTTGAATCGAAAAAAACAGACGTTAAAAAAAACCTCTGAAAATGCGAACGTTATCACTTTATCTGTTGACGCATTAACATAAAAAACGGGGATAAATCCCCGTTTTTTCGTTGGCTTTCGTTTCGATAATCAGGTCACTGGCGCGGGGTTAAACACTGCCAGTTGGTTATGCAGCCCCCACTGATCTGAAAAGGTTTTCTTACGTCCGCTGGCGACGTCGAGAATAAACTCGAACAGTTTCAGGCCCACGTCTTCAATGGTTTCTTCTCCGGTGGCGATGGTACCTGCGTTGATGTCCATCAGGTCAAACCAACGGTTGGCCAGCTCGGTACGCGTCGCCATTTTAATCACCGGCACGGCCATCAGGCCGTACGGCGTACCGCGACCGGTGGTGAACACCTGCACGGTGATCCCGGAGGCGACCTGCTGCGTACCGCAGACAAAATCGCTGGCGGGGGTTGCGGCGTAAATCAGGCCACGCTTGGTTGGACGCTGGCCAGGCGACAATACTTCGACAATCGCGCTCTTGCCAGACTTGGCAATAGAACCCAGAGCTTTTTCCACTACATTTGCCAGACCACCTTTCTTGTTGCCCGGAGAAGGATTGGCGCTGCGATCCGTTTTGCCCATATCAAGGTAGTTATCGTACCAGGCCATCTCTTCGAGCAGGCGTTTACCCACTTCTTCGTTAATCGCCCGTGGGGTAAGAAGGTGGATGGCATCGCGCACTTCGGTTACTTCGGAGAACATCACGGTCGCGCCGCAGCGTACTAACAGATCGGAGGCATAACCCACAGCTGGGTTGGCCGTCACGCCGGAAAACGCGTCGCTGCCGCCGCACTGCATGCCGACCACCAGTTCTGACGCCGGGCAGGTTTCACGCTGGCGCTGATTGAGCTTTGTCAGATGACGTTCTGCTACCTGCAAAATATCGGCAACCATCGATTGAAAGCCGACGTGTTTTTCATCCTGCAGGCTGACGATGCTGGCGCTGTCGACCGGAATACTTTTCACATCGTGCGTGCCTTCCAGTAGGCGCTCTGGCTGCAGTTTTTCGCAGCCGAGGCCAATGACCATCACTTCACCGCCAAAGTTCGGGTTAAGCGCAATATTGTGAATGGTACGAATCGGCACGATGGCGGCTGGGGCATTGATTGCCACGCCGCAACCGTACAGGTGATTGAGCCCCACCACGCCGTCAACGTTCGGGTATTTGGGCAACAGGTCGCGCTCAATGATTTTCACCACATAGTCCACAACGCCCGCCACACAGTGTACGCTGGTGGAGATACCGAGCAGATTCTTGGTGCCGACACTACCGTCAGCATTGCGATAACCTTCGAAGGTATAACCCTCAAGAGGCGGCAGCGGCTCTGGCACTTTGGTTGCCAGCGGCAGTGTCTCCAGCGGCGGAGCTTTGGGCAGTTCAACCATTGATTCATCAATCCAACTGCCGCGTGGAATATCGCGAACGGCATAGCCTATAACTTCGCCATAACGCACGATTTCGCCGTGAACAGGAATATCCATTAGTGCCACTTTATGGCCCTGGGGAATATGCTCAATGAGTTCCAGTCCGTCCGGAAAACGCGTCCCGGCTTTCAGACCATTGTCATTGACAATTATCGCCACATTATCTGTTTCGTGAACTTTAATATAAAACGCCGTTGGCGATTCTTGTCTGATTTCGATGTCGGCCATTGTCCAGTATTCTCCAACAAGGTGGTGATAATAGTGTGGATATTTATATTTTGAATCTAATTGTAAGTAATAAAGATTCAGTAGCGTGAAATAAGAATGTCAGGAGTTTAAGGCGAAGAATGTGATGATGATCACTTAAACTCAGCAAGGCCGTACCATCAGGGGTAGCAATACGTAAATGTGTGCATTAGCGCCCAGGCATGTGTGCATTTGCCCAAAACATTAATTTAATAACGCGTTTTTAATGAGCGCTTGCACAATGATTAACGTTGCGTTGCTGATTATACTAAATCACGGTTTCATAGTGTCTGATAAATTATTATGCGTTCTAATTCTCAGTAATTTATCACCAGGAATATCTACTCAATAATAATAAAAAATTTAATGTACTCGAGGTAATTAGAATGATTCTGGATACAGTTGTCGAGAAAAAGAAAGGTACGCACACCCGTTATTTAATATTGCTGATAATATTTATCGTTACCGCTGTTAACTACGCGGACCGTGCGACGCTATCTATTGCCGGCACGGAAGTGGCCAAAGAGTTGCAGCTCAGCGCCATCTCAATGGGCTACATTTTCTCCGCCTTCGGCTGGGCTTACCTGTTGATGCAAATCCCCGGCGGCTGGCTGTTGGATAAGTTCGGCTCGAAGAAAGTCTACACATACAGTCTGTTCTTCTGGTCACTGTTCACCTTCCTGCAAGGCTTTGTGGACATGTTCCCGCTGGCCTGGGCGGGTATTTCAATGTTCATCATGCGCTTTATGCTGGGCTTCTCGGAAGCGCCGTCCTTCCCGGCGAACGCCCGTATTGTGGCGGCCTGGTTCCCGACGAAAGAGCGTGGCACGGCATCTGCGATTTTTAACTCCGCGCAATATTTTTCCCTGGCGCTGTTTTCGCCGCTGCTGGGCTGGCTGACCTTCGCCTGGGGTTGGGAGCACGTGTTTACCGTAATGGGCGTGATTGGTTTTGTGCTCACCGGACTATGGGTAAAGTTTATTCATAACCCAACCGATCACCCGCGTATGTCGCAAGAAGAGCTGAAGTTTATTTCTGAAAACGGCGCGGTCGTGGATATGGACCACAAAAAGCCGGGTGATGTGAAATCAGGTGGTCCTAAACTGCATTATATCAAGCAGTTGCTCACTAACCGTATGATGCTTGGCGTGTTCTTCGGCCAGTATTTTATCAACACAATTACCTGGTTTTTCCTCACCTGGTTCCCGATTTACCTGGTTCAGGAAAAAGGCATGTCGATCCTGAAAGTAGGCTTCGTGGCTTCGATTCCGGCGCTGTGCGGATTTGCCGGAGGCGTGCTCGGCGGCGTGTTCTCTGATTATCTGATTAAACGTGGATTCAGCATCACACTGGCACGTAAGCTGCCGATTGTGCTCGGCATGCTGCTCGCGTCGACCATTATTCTGTGTAACTACACCGATAACACCACCCTGGTGGTTGCGCTGATGGCGCTGGCGTTCTTCGGCAAAGGCTTTGGGGCGCTCGGTTGGCCAGTGATTTCCGATACCGCGCCGAAAGAGATTGTCGGTCTGTGCGGCGGGGTATTTAACGTGTTTGGCAACGTGGCTTCCATCGTGACCCCGCTGGTGATTGGGTATCTGGTGAGCGAGCTGCATTCATTTAATGCTGCGCTGATGTTTGTAGGGTGCTCGGCGCTGATGGCAATGGTTTGCTACCTGTTTATTGTCGGTGACATTAAACGTATGGAATTGCAGAAATAAACAAAGGTATAGGCGATGAATAACACGATTTTCCCGAATAAATTTAAGGCGGCCCTCGCGGCGCAACAGATTCAGATTGGCTGCTGGTCTGCATTGGCTAGTCCAATCAGTACCGAAGTTTTAGGCCTGGCGGGTTTTGACTGGCTGGTGCTGGACGGCGAACACGCGCCGAACGATATCTCGACGTTTATCCCGCAATTGATGGCGTTGAAAGGCAGCGCCAGCGCGCCAGTCGTGCGCGTACCGACCAACGAGCCGGTAATTATCAAGCGCCTGCTGGATATCGGGTTTTATAACTTCCTGATCCCGTTCGTGGAGACAGAAGAAGAAGCGCTCAACGCTGTGGCATCGACCCGCTATCCGCCGGAAGGTATTCGCGGCGTGTCCGTATCCCATCGAGCCAATATGTTTGGCACCGTACCGGACTACTTTGCGCAGTCGAATAAGAACATCACCATCATCGTGCAGATCGAAAGTCAGCAGGGCGTTGATAACGTTGACGCCATCGCTGCGACCGAAGGCGTTGACGGTGTCTTCGTCGGGCCAAGCGATCTGGCTGCGGCGTTAGGCCACCTCGGCAATGCGTCACATCCTGATGTGCAGAAAGCAATCCAGCATATTTTTGCCCGCGCGAAAGCCCATGGCAAACCAAGCGGCATTCTGGCCCCGGTAGAGGCGGATGCACGTCGTTATCTGGAGTGGGGCGCGACGTTTGTTGCCGTTGGCAGCGACCTTGGCGTGTTCCGTTCAGCCACACAGAAACTGGCTGATTCTTTTAAGAAATAACCACCATCGACAGTAGAGAGAGATAAAGACATGACAATGAAAGTTGGTTTTATTGGCCTCGGTATTATGGGTAAACCAATGAGTAAAAACCTCCTCAAGGCAGGTTACTCGCTGGTGGTTGCTGACCGTAACCCGGAATCCATTGCACAAGTGATTGCCGCAGGCGCAGAAACCGCCGCCACGGCGAAAGATATTGCCGAGCAGTGCGACGTGATCATCACCATGCTGCCGAACTCTCCGCATGTTAAGGAAGTGGCGCTGGGGGAAGGCGGTATTATTGAAGGGGCGAAGCCGGGCACGGTGCTTATCGACATGAGCTCTATCGCACCGTTAGCCAGCCGTGAAATTAGCGATGCGCTGAAAGCGAAAGGCGTGGATATGCTGGATGCGCCGGTCAGCGGCGGCGAGCCAAAAGCGATTGATGGCACGTTGTCGGTGATGGTTGGTGGTGATAAAGCGATTTTCGACAAGTACTACGATCTGCTGAAGGCGATGGCTGGCTCCGTGGTGCATACCGGTGAAATTGGCGCGGGTAACGTCACCAAGCTGGCGAATCAGGTCATAGTGGCGCTGAACATTGCCGCGATGTCTGAAGCGCTGACGCTGGCGACCAAAGCAGGGGTGAACCCGGATCTGGTGTATCAGGCGATCCGTGGCGGGCTGGCGGGTAGCACCGTGCTGGACGCGAAGGCGCCGATGGTAATGGACCGTAACTTTAAGCCTGGTTTCCGTATTGACCTGCATATCAAAGATCTGGCGAACGCGCTGGACACTTCGCATGGCGTTGGGGCTCAGTTGCCGCTGACGGCTGCAGTCATGGAGATGATGCAGGCGCTCCGCGCAGATGGATTGGGCACTGCCGATCACAGTGCGCTCGCATGCTACTACGAAAAACTGGCGAAAGTGGAAGTCACTCGCTAACAAGAAGGGCGCGGATGCGCGCCCTGTATTTCTTGCCTTGCGCGGCACAGTCAGGCTACATAACTATGAAAATCGTAATTGCCCCAGACTCTTATAAAGAAAGCCTTTCTGCTACCGAGGTAGCTCAGGCAATAGAAAAAGGATTTCGGGAAATTTTCCCCGATGCGCAATATGTTTCTGTTCCGGTTGCCGATGGCGGCGAAGGAACGGTTGAAGCCATGATTGCCGCGACGCAAGGGAGTGAACATTCAGCGTGGGTGACGGGGCCGCTGGGCGAAAAAGTGAATGCCTGCTGGGGCATGTCCGGGGACGGTAAAACTGCGTTTATCGAAATGGCTGCAGCCAGCGGTCTGGCGTTGGTTCCTCCTGAAAAGCGTAACCCATTAGTCACCACGTCGCGTGGCACCGGGGAGTTGATTTTGCAGGCGTTGGATAGCGGTGCGCAGAGCATCATTATTGGTATTGGCGGCAGTGCGACCAACGACGGCGGTGCAGGTATGGTACAGGCGCTGGGGGCGAAGCTCTGCGACGCCAACGGGACAGAGATTGGCTACGGTGGCGGAAGCCTGATGAGTCTGAATACCATCGATATCTCGGGCCTGGATCCGCGCTTAAAAACCTGTTCAATTCGCGTGGCTTGTGACGTGACCAATCCGCTTACAGGCGATACTGGCGCTTCGCGCATCTTTGGCCCGCAGAAAGGGGCAACGGAAGAACGCATTCTCGAACTGGATCGTAATCTGTCTCATTATGCCGACATCATTAAAAAGTCGCTGCGGGTTGATGTGAAAGAGGTTCCCGGCTCCGGCGCGGCAGGTGGAATGGGCGCAGCGTTAATGGCTTTTTTAGGCGCGGAGCTGCGCAGCGGTATCGAGATTGTGACCCAGGCACTTAATCTGGAAGAGCATATTCACGACTGTACGTTGGTGGTGACCGGCGAAGGGCGGATTGACAGCCAGAGCATTCACGGCAAAGTTCCGGTAGGCGTAGCGCATGTCGCGAAGAAGTACCACAAACCGGTCATTGGCATCGGTGGTAGCCTGACGCGCGATGTGGAGGTGGTGCACCAATATGGTATCGATGCGGTGTTTAGCGTATTGACCAGCATCAGCACGCTGGAAGAGGCCTTCCGTGGGGCATTTGATAATATTTATCGCGCTTCAAGAAACATTGCCGCCACGTTAGCGATAGGAATGCGCAGTGCGGGGTGACATTAACCCGCAAACCCTCTATACTGCGCGCCGAAGCTGACCAGACAGTCGCCGCTTCGTCGTCGTCCTCTTCGGGGGAGACGGGCGGAGGGGAGGAAAGTCCGGGCTCCATAGGGCAGGGTGCCAGGTAACGCCTGGGGGGGAAACCCACGACCAGTGCAACAGAGAGCAAACCGCCGATGGCCCACGCAAGTGGGATCAGGTAAGGGTGAAAGGGTGCGGTAAGAGCGCACCGCGCGGCTGGTAACAGTCCGTGGCACGGTAAACTCCACCCGGAGCAAGGCCAAATAGGGGTTCACAAGGTACGGCCCGTACTGAACCCGGGTAGGCTGCTTGAGCCAGTGAGCGATTGCTGGCCTAGATGAATGACTGTCCACGACAGAACCCGGCTTATCGGTCAGCTTCACTCTTTTATAAAACCCCGCTTCGGCGGGGTTTTTGCTTTGTCGTTTTAAATCACCGAGCAGGTTGTCATGCCTGATGGCGCTGCGCTTATCAGGCCTACAGGGATGGGGAAACTGGTTTGGTAGGCCGGATAAGGTGTTTACACCGCCATCCGGCAAATGTTTTCCTGATGGCGCTGCGCTTATCAGGCCTACAGGGATGGGGAAACTGGTTTGGTAGGCCGGATAAGGTGTTTACACCGCCATCCGGCAAATGTTTTCCTGATGGCGCTGCGCTTATCAGGCCTACTGGAATGGGGAAACTGGTTTGGTAGGCCGGATAAGGTGTTTATACCGCCATCCGGCAGACGTTTACCTGTCGCGCTGCGCTTGGTTTAACACTATTCTGGCGTTTATTTCCTCTTCATCGAATCTTTATTTGACCTTTATTTATGCGCTGAACGTTTTTTATTTGAGGAAATTTCTCGTGGGATATTTCCATTTTTGTGATGACTAGCACAAAACGCTGTGCGATACGTTTTTATAGAGAATAATCGAACGCAATCGATCTCCATCACAAAATTACTTGCTAAAAAGTCGCACAAAATCACTGTTAATGTAATGTTGCATATGATGATTTATTGTGATTTTTAGTTTAAATATTAATGAATGCAATGTTTCTTTACAAACAAATAACGCGGAAAAATGTGATGCATAGTGTTATTTAATCACCATAAACGATAAAATATAATTATATTTGATAAATTGCTTATTAAATTTAAGCGCAGTTTTGCCCGATAATTACTCTGTAATTGATTGAAATATAGCCTTTCGTGGTTTTAAGAAATAGCGGCAAAAATGATGTTGTTATAGCCATAAAAAATCGTTATCCCCCCATCTTTTTTTGATTAAAGTCAGGATAAAGTGAGATAGATATTTAATAACTGTATGATTATTAACGTGTTTTATTTTTAATAATAGTCTTACAAAATGTAAGTCAAGGGGATTTGTGAGTAGTAGCACATATCCTCGTTCGGTTAATTTGGTACACTTCCTGCCGTCAACAAAGTTATTAGAGCAGGTCGATATGAATACTATTACGCTCCCTAAAACACAGCACTTAGTGGTCTTTCAGGAAGTCATTAGAAGCGGTTCTATCGGCTCAGCTGCAAAAGAATTAGGCTTAACTCAACCCGCTGTCAGCAAAATCATAAATGATGTAGAAGCTTATTTTGGTATTGAGTTAGTGGTGCGTAAAAATACCGGCGTAACGTTGACTCAGGCTGGTCAGGTGATGCTCTCGTGGTCTGAATCCATTACTCGTGAAATGAAAAACATGGTTGATGAGATGAACAGCATGACGAGCAACGCGGTCGTTGATGTGTCGTTTGGCTTTCCTTCACTGATTGCCTTCACCATCATGTCCGGGATGATTAAAAAATTCAAAGAGGTGTTCCCGAAAGCGCAGGTTTCTATGTATGAAGCTCAGCTCTCCTCGTTCTTACCAGCGATTCGTGATGGGCGTCTGGATTTTGCCATCGGTACGCTGAGCGATGAGATGAAACTGCACGATCTGCATGTTGAACCGCTCTTTGAGTCAGACTTCGTCCTGGTTGCCAGCAAGTCCCGAACATGCACCGGCATCACCTCGCTGAGCGCGTTGAAAAACGAACAGTGGGTGTTGCCACAAACGAATATGGGGTACTACAGCGAACTTCTAACTACGTTACAAAATAATGGCATCAGCAGTGAAAACATCGTTAAAACAGACTCCGTCGTTACGATTTATAATCTTGTTCTCAATGCTGATTTCTTAACAGTAATTCCCTGCGATATGACCACACCGTTTGGCTCAAACCAGTTTATTACTATCCCGGTAGAAGAAACCTTACCCGTCGCGCGTTATGCCGCCGTATGGTCGAAAAATTATCGAATTAAAAAAGCAGCATCTATTTTGGTGGAATTAGCCAAAGAGTATTCATCATATAATTGTCGGAGACGAAGGCAATTAATTGAAATTGATTAAAGATTGAATTTGTTTTAACACAAAATAAACGCCATCTGTCTATATCTGACAATGGTTACGGTTATCTATTTACTTTAATACCCTAGTAAGAGGTTCTAATGCACATTACATACGATCTCCCAGTTGCAATTGAAGATATCCTCGAAGCGAAAAAAAGACTGGCGGGGAAAATTTATAAAACGGGAATGCCTCGCTCAAACTATTTTAGTGAACAGTGTAAAGGGGAAATTTTCCTCAAGTTTGAAAACATGCAGCGTACCGGTTCATTTAAAATCCGTGGCGCGTTTAACAAGCTCAGTTCATTAACCGACGCTGAAAGACGTAAAGGCGTGGTGGCTTGCTCTGCGGGTAACCATGCGCAAGGGGTTTCTCTTTCCTGCGCCATGCTCGGAATCGACGGTAAAGTGGTGATGCCGAAAGGCGCGCCGAAGTCTAAAGTTGCAGCAACTTGCGATTATTCTGCAGAAGTTGTGCTGCACGGTGACAACTTCAACGACACCATCGCTAAGGTTAGCGAGATTGTGGAAACTGAAGGCCGTATCTTTATTCCACCATATGATGATCCGAAAGTTATTGCTGGTCAGGGCACTATTGGTCTGGAAATTCTGGAAGATCTGTACGATGTCGATAACGTGATTGTGCCAATTGGCGGCGGCGGACTGATTGCGGGTATTGCGGTGGCAATTAAATCTATTAACCCGACCATTAAAATTATTGGTGTACAGTCTGAAAACGTTCATGGCATGGCGGCTTCTTTCCACGCT
The DNA here is from genome assembly GCF_004353845.1 of Citrobacter arsenatis. Taxonomy (GTDB): domain Bacteria; phylum Pseudomonadota; class Gammaproteobacteria; order Enterobacterales; family Enterobacteriaceae; genus Citrobacter; species Citrobacter arsenatis. The sequence continues at coordinate 4,600,064 of NZ_CP037864.1, read as the reverse complement.
GGAGAAATAACCACGCACCGAACGACCGGCACCCTGGCGGATGGTTGTGACGTTTCCCGCCCGGGTACTTTAACGTATGAAATTGTTCGTGAGTTGGTAGATGACATTGTCCTGGTCAGCGAAGATGAAATTCGCAACAGCATGGTGGCATTAATTCAGCGAAATAAAGTTGTGACTGAAGGTGCCGGCGCGCTGGCATGCGCAGCATTATTAAGCGGGAAATTAGATAGCTATATCCAGAACAGAAAAACAGTCAGCATTATTTCTGGCGGTAATATCGACCTTTCTCGTGTATCTCAAATTACTGGTTTAGTTGACGCTTAATATACTTCGTTGAGGATAGGATATGAGTACTACTGATAGCATTGTATCCAGCCAGACAAAGCAGTCGTCCTGGCGCAAATCGGACACCACCTGGACACTGGGTTTATTTGGTACAGCCATCGGCGCAGGGGTGCTGTTCTTCCCTATCCGCGCAGGTTTTGGCGGACTGATCCCCATTCTGATCATGCTGGTGCTGGCATACCCCATCGCCTTCTATTGCCACCGTGCGCTGGCACGCCTGTGTCTTTCCGGTTCTAATCCTTCCGGTAACATCACAGAAACGGTTGAAGAGCACTTTGGTAAAACGGGCGGCGTGGTTATCACGTTCCTCTACTTCTTTGCGATTTGTCCGCTGCTGTGGATTTATGGCGTCACCATTACCAACACCTTTATGACCTTCTGGGAAAACCAGTTGCAGATGCCCGCGTTAAACCGTGGCTTCGTGGCACTGTTCCTGCTGCTGCTGATGGCATTCGTTATCTGGTTTGGTAAGGATCTGATGGTTAAAGTGATGAGCTATCTGGTATGGCCGTTTATTGCCAGCCTGGTGCTTATCTCTCTGTCTCTGATTCCTTACTGGAACTCTGCGGTTATCGATCAGGTTGATCTCAGCAATATCGCACTGACGGGCCATGACGGCATCCTGGTTACCGTGTGGCTGGGTATTTCCATCATGGTGTTCTCTTTCAACTTCTCACCTATCGTTTCTTCCTTCGTGGTCTCCAAACGTGAAGAGTATGAGAAAGATTACGGTCGTGAATTTACCGAGCAGAAATGTTCCAAAATCATCTCCCGCGCCAGTATGTTGATGGTTGCCGTGGTGATGTTCTTCGCCTTTAGCTGCCTGTTCACGCTGTCTCCGGCAAACATGGCAGATGCGAAAGCGCAGAACATTCCAGTGCTGTCTTACCTTGCGAACCACTTCGCTTCACTGTCCGGTACGAAGTCCACCTTCGCGACTGTTCTGGAGTACGGTGCTTCAATCATCGCACTGGTTGCTATCTTCAAATCTTTCTTCGGCCACTATCTGGGCACGCTGGAAGGTCTGAACGGTCTGGTGCTGAAGTTTGGTTATAAAGGCGATAAAACGAAAGTTTCTGCCGGCAAACTTAATACCATCAGCATGATCTTCATCATGGGCTCCACCTGGGTTGTGGCTTACGCCAACCCGAACATCCTGGACCTGATTGAAGCAATGGGCGCGCCGATTATTGCCTCTCTGCTCTGCCTGCTGCCGATGTACGCCATCCGTAAAGCGCCATCACTGGCGAAATACCGTGGCCGTCTGGATAACGTGTTTGTTACCGTGATTGGTCTGCTGACCATCCTGAACATTGTCTACAAACTGTTTTAATCCTTAAGCTCAGGATGAGCGGAGTAGTGAAATGAATGAGTTTCCGGTAGTACTGGTTATTAACTGTGGTTCATCCTCCATTAAATTCTCAGTGCTGGATGCAGCAAGCTGTGATGTTTTAATGGCGGGGATCGCGGACGGTATTAACTCTGAAAATGCGTTCATAGCAATTAATGGAGGAGAGCCAGCTAAGCTGGCTCACCACAGCTACGAAGACGCATTAAAAGCAATTGCCGTTGAACTAGAGAAACGTAATTTAATGGACAGCGTGGCCTTAATTGGCCACCGCATTGCCCACGGTGGAAATATCTTTACCGAATCAGCAATTATTACTGACGAAGTTATCGATAATATTCGCCGGGTATCGCCTTTAGCACCGTTACATAATTATGCGAACCTCAGTGGGATCGAGTCCGCTCAGCACCTTTTTCCAGGCGTGCAGCAGGTGGCGGTATTTGATACCAGCTTCCACCAGACGATGGCTCCTGAGGCCTATCTGTACGGTTTACCGTGGAAATATTATGAGGAGTTGGGGGTTCGTCGTTACGGTTTCCACGGCACGTCGCACCGCTATGTTTCTCAGCGAGCGCATGAGCTTCTCGACCTGCAACATGATGACTCAGGTCTGGTTGTGGCGCACCTGGGCAACGGCGCGTCAATCTGTGCGGTACGTAACGGACAGAGCGTTGATACCTCAATGGGCATGACGCCGCTGGAAGGGCTGATGATGGGCACACGCAGCGGCGACGTCGATTTCGGCGCGATGGCGTGGATTGCCAGCGAAACCAACCAGACGCTGAGCGACCTTGAGCGCGTGGTGAATAAAGAGTCCGGTTTACTGGGTATTTCCGGTTTGTCTTCTGACTTACGCACGTTAGAAAAGGCCTGGCACGAGGGACATGAGCGTGCGCAGCTGGCGATTAAAACGTTTGTGCATCGTATCGCACGCCATATCGCCGGACATGCCGCATCGCTGCATCGTCTTGATGGGATTATTTTCACCGGTGGAATAGGTGAGAACTCGGTATTAATTCGTCGTCTGGTTATTGAACATCTCGCCGTTTTAGGGGTGAATATCGACAGCGAAATGAATAATCTGCCAAATTCCCATGGCGAAAGAATTATCTCTAATAAAGATGCTCGTGTTATTTGTGCGGTAATTCCCACAAATGAAGAGAAAATGATTGCGCGTGATGCTATTGCGTTAGGCAAAATTAATACACCAGTAGAATTTGCATAATTAAATTTCAGCAGAGAGATTATTTTTCATGAAGGTAAATATCGATACCAGCGATATGCTGTATGCCGAAGCCTGGAATGGCTTTAAAGGTACGGACTGGAAAGAAGAAATTAATGTCCGTGATTTTATTCAGCACAACTATACGCCTTATGAAGGGGATGAATCTTTCCTCGCCGAAGCTACGCCTGCGACCACTGCGCTGTGGGAAAAAGTCATGGCGGGCATCCGTATTGAAAACTCGACGCACGCGCCGGTTGATTTCGATACCAATATTGCCACTACGATCACCGCACATGATGCGGGTTATATTGAACAAGAACTGGAAAAAATCGTCGGTCTGCAAACGGATAAGCCGCTCAAGCGTGCTCTGCATCCGTTTGGCGGCATCAACATGATCAAAAGCTCTTTTGATGCTTATGGTCGTGAGATGGATGCTGACTTTGAATACCAGTTTACTGAACTGCGTAAAACCCATAACCAGGGCGTATTCGACGCCTACTCTCCGGACATGCTGCGCTGCCGTAAATCCGGGGTGCTGACCGGTCTGCCGGACGGCTATGGCCGTGGTCGTATCATCGGTGATTATCGCCGCGTCGCGCTGTACGGTATCTGCTACCTGGTACGCGAGCGTGAACTGCAGTTTGCCGATCTCCAGTCGAATCTGGAGTGGGGCCAGAATCTTGAAGCCACGATTCGTCTGCGCGAAGAGCTGTCTGAACACCGTCGCGCCCTGCTGCAAATGCAGGAAATGGCGGCGAAATATGGCTGCGATATCTCCCGTCCGGCGCGTAATGCGCAGGAAGCGGTGCAGTGGGTGTACTTTGCTTACCTGGCTGCGGTGAAATCGCAGAACGGCGGCGCTATGTCACTGGGCCGTACCGCATCGTTCCTCGACATCTACATTGAGCGCGATTTCAAAGCGGGCGTGTTAAATGAGCAGCAGGCGCAAGAGCTGATCGACCACTTCATCATGAAGATCCGTATGGTGCGCTTCCTGCGTACGCCGGAATTCGACACTCTGTTCTCAGGCGACCCAATCTGGGCGACCGAAGTTATCGGCGGTATGGGGTTGGATGGCCGCACGCTGGTGACGAAAAACTCGTTCCGCTATCTGCATACGCTGCACACCATGGGCCCGGCACCAGAGCCGAACCTGACGGTGCTGTGGTCTGAGCAACTACCGATTGCCTTCAAAAAATACGCAGCTCAGGTGTCTATCATCACCTCGTCTTTGCAGTATGAAAACGACGATCTGATGCGTGCCGACTTTGACAGCGATGACTATGCCATTGCCTGCTGCGTCAGCCCGATGGTTATCGGCAAACAAATGCAGTTCTTCGGTGCGCGTGCCAACCTCGCCAAAACGTTGCTGTACGCAATCAACGGCGGCGTGGATGAGAAGCTGAAAATCCAGGTCGGCCCGAAAACGGCGCCGCTGATGGATGACGTGCTGGACTACGACACGGTGATGGAGAGCCTGGACCACTTTATGGACTGGCTGGCCGTGCAGTACATCAGCGCGCTGAACATCATCCACTACATGCACGACAAGTACAGCTACGAAGCTTCGCTAATGGCGCTGCACGATCGTGATGTCTATCGCACGATGGCCTGCGGTATGGCGGGTCTGTCCGTGGCGGCGGATTCTCTGTCGGCTATTAAATACGCCCGCGTGAAACCGATTCGTGATGAAAACGGCCTGGCGATTGATTTTGAAATCGAAGGTGACTATCCGCAATACGGCAACAACGACGAGCGCGTAGACAGCATTGCCTGCGACCTGGTCGAACGCTTTATGAAGAAAATTAAGGTGTTGCCAACCTACCGTAACGCGGTGCCAACGCAGTCTATTCTGACTATCACCTCCAACGTGGTGTACGGACAGAAAACCGGTAACACGCCGGACGGACGTCGCGCTGGTACGCCGTTTGCGCCAGGGGCGAACCCGATGCACGGCCGCGATCGTAAAGGTGCGGTGGCGTCGTTAACGTCGGTCGCCAAACTGCCGTTCACCTATGCCAAAGACGGTATCTCGTACACCTTCTCCATTGTGCCGGCAGCGCTGGGCAAAGAGGACGGGGTGCGTAAAACCAACCTGGTCGGTCTGCTGGACGGTTACTTCCACCATGAAGCGCATGTGGAAGGTGGTCAGCATCTGAACGTTAACGTTATGAACCGTGAAATGTTGATGGATGCCATTGAGCACCCGGAAAACTATCCGAACCTGACGATCCGCGTGTCTGGCTATGCGGTGCGCTTCAACGCGCTGACCCGCGAACAGCAGCAGGATGTTATTTCACGTACTTTCACCCAGGCGCTCTGACGCCGGAGGGATTATGAGAAAAGTTATTGCAACCGAATGTGCGCCAGGGGCCATCGGGCCTTACGTACAGGGTGTGGATCTGGGCAGCATGGTGTTGACGTCAGGTCAAATCCCGGTGTGTCCACAGACTGGTGAAGTGGCAGAAAACGTGGCCGATCAGGCGCGTCAAAGCCTGGAAAACGTGAAAGCGATCGTCGAGTCCGCAGGTTTGAAAGTGAGCGATATCGTGAAGACGACCGTTTTCGTTTCCGACCTGAACGACTTCGCCACCATTAACCAGGTGTACCAGCAGTTCTTTGATGAGCATAAGGCCATCTACCCTACGCGCAGCTGCGTACAGGTCGCCCGCTTACCCAAGGATGTGAAGCTGGAGATTGAAGCCATCGCCGTACGTGGCGATACGCTGTAATCCCTTGCGGGGCGATCGCAGGATCGCCCCGATCCTTAATGAGTGTGAAACCTGGTCTTCACTGAACGGCAATCCGAGGGTGTGGATATGATTAGCGCATTCGATATTTTTAAGATTGGCATTGGACCATCCAGCTCCCATACCGTGGGGCCAATGAACGCAGGTAAAAGTTTTATCGATCTGTTGGTCAGTAGCGGAGAACTTTCCAGGACCACGCATATTGTGGTCGATCTTTATGGATCGCTCTCCTTGACCGGAAAAGGTCATGCGACAGATGTCGCCATCATAATGGGACTGGCCGGTAACAGTCCGCAAAACGTTAATATAGATTCAATCGCTGGCTTTATTCAGGAAGTGGCCCGTACCGGACGTTTACCGGTTGCAGAGGGCACGCATGTTGTCGATTTCACTCCAGATAAAAATATTCTCTTTCATACCGAAACGTTGCCACGTCATGAAAATGGCATGCGTATCACCGCATGGAGCAGCACCGAGACGCTGTTAAGCAAAACCTATTACTCCGTTGGCGGTGGTTTTATCGTTGAAGAGGAGCAATTTGGTCAGGCGCATGATGTTGAAGCACATGTGCCCTACAATTTTCATTCCGCCAGCGAACTGCTGAAACTGTGTGAGCGCAACGGGCTGTCTGTTTCCGGCCTGATGATGCAAAACGAGCTGGCGATGCGCAGCAAAGCGGAAATCGATGCTGGCTTTGCCGCTATCTGGGGCGTCATGCACGCCGGCATTGAGCGTGGCATGAACACCGAAGGCGTCCTGCCGGGTCCGCTTAACGTCCCGCGTCGCGCCGTGGCATTACGCCGGTTGTTGGTTTCCAGCGATAACCTGTCCAGCGACCCGATGAACGTGATTGACTGGATCAACATGTTCGCGCTGGCCGTGAGCGAAGAAAACGCCGCCGGGTGCAGAGTTGTGACGGCACCGACCAACGGTGCATGTGGAATTATCCCCGCTGTCCTGGCTTATTACGACAAGTTCCGCCGTCCGGTGAATGCAAACTCCATTGCCCGCTATTTGCTGGCGGCTGGGGCGATTGGCGCTCTGTATAAAATGAATGCCTCTATTTCTGGTGCCGAAGTCGGCTGTCAGGGGGAAATTGGCGTCGCCTGTTCAATGGCGGCTGCCGGGTTGACAGAACTGCTTGGTGGCAGCCCGTCTCAGGTCTGTATTGCGGCAGAAATCGCCATGGAGCATAACCTGGGGCTGACCTGCGATCCGGTCGCCGGACAGGTGCAGATACCGTGCATTGAGCGTAATGCGATCAACGCGGTAAAAGCCGTCAACGCTGCGCGTATGGCGCTACGTCGTACATCTGAGCCACGCGTTTCGCTCGATAAAGTGATCGAGACCATGTATGAAACAGGCAAAGATATGAACGACAAATACCGTGAAACGTCGCGCGGTGGTCTGGCGATTAAAGTGGTTTGTACCTGAGATGAAAGGGGGCGTTTGTAGGCCGGATAAGGCGTAAGCGCCGCCATCCGGCAGTGAATCCATCAACATCCACTGACCAGGATGATGAATCTGAGACATTGTTCCGTTCACCTTATGTTCATTGCTTCTCTTATGTACCGGTTCCTGTGAACGTGTAAAGGGTGCTATCGCCGCACCCTTTACAATCCCGGCTCCCGGCACGGAAAATTGCCACTTCGTGGTTCCCTCCGCTTATTCCTCCAGGCTTCCGGGCCGGGCGCGATGTAACGTCCCTGTAAAGCGCGCCCTGAACCCGCATCCCTACGGGTTCTCCCGGCCTTACGGAAACACGTCGGCAATTTTCAGCCGGACTAGCCCACACCTGACCATCTGCATTTTTTTGTTTAATCAGCAAAACAGGTTTCACTGGAAGTCAGAGCATTGAAGCGATGACCCCGGTCCGGCTGAAAATCGATGAGTCGTTGACGGCTGACCGGGTCTGCCCGCAGGGATGCGGGCAGAGGGGACGGCCTGCAAGGATGCAGGTTCGGCCCCGACCCGACAGGCAGACGGCATAAGACGAATAACAAAATTGCCGGGAGCAATTTTGAACAGCGCTTGCGCTGGCCCCAAAGGGGGAGCCCCAGGGATGGGGCGAATAATCGCGTAGCGACGATTTTCCCGCCGGGAGCCTGGGTTGCAAGGGAGGCGGCGGTGAGCCTCCCTTGCACGTTCACGGGTAACGGCGTTTCAGAGAAATGACACCGCTGAGGTGAACGGAATCCTGAACTAGAATCACAAGTTCTCGATAATGCTTAACTGATAAGCATTAGTACTTAGTGCACATTTTTTGTTGTGATCTGCTTCAAAAACAGAAATTTAATACATTTAATGGTATCAAAAGAGAAATTATTTCTTAACTTTTAGAAATTACAGGGGTTTGTTTGTGAAGTTTTTCTCTGACCCTGCGCGTATGATTTCTTCATTACTCCAATAGCTCACCTGCACCCAAGTACTGCGTATCGCATTGAAGCAGTACGGAAAAAATATAAAAACCTCTACCTACACATTGAGCGGGAAATTATGGAAACGGCAACGAATAGTAGCGTAATACTCGACGCATCTGCTCCGGCACGTCGGGCGGGAATGACCGACAGCGAATGGCGCGAAGCCATTAAATTCGACAGCACGGATACCGGCTGGGTCATTATGAGTATCGGTATGGCAATTGGCGCGGGAATTGTTTTTCTTCCTGTTCAGGTAGGGTTGATGGGGCTATGGGTGTTCTTGCTCTCCTCAATCATCGGCTACCCAGCCATGTATCTGTTCCAGCGTTTGTTTATTAATACGCTGGCTGAGTCCCCAGAGTGTAAAGACTATCCGAGCGTGATTAGCGGCTATCTGGGTAAGAACTGGGGCATCCTGTTAGGTGCGTTGTATTTTGTGATGCTGGTTATCTGGATGTTTGTTTATTCCACTGCCATCACCAACGATAGTGCCTCCTATCTGCACACTTTTGGCGTGACTGAAGGTTTACTGTCTGACAGCCCGTTCTATGGCCTGGTGCTGATTTGCATCCTGGTGGCCCTCTCGTCACGCGGTGAACAAATGCTGTTTAAAATCTCCACCGGTATGGTACTGACCAAGCTGCTGGTGGTTGCAGCGCTTGGCGTATCAATGGTCGGGATGTGGCATCTGCATAACGCAGGTTCATTGCCGCCGATGGCGCTGCTTATCAAAAACGCGATCATCACGTTGCCGTTCACGCTGACCTCGATTCTGTTTATTCAGACCTTAAGTCCGATGGTTATCTCATACCGTTCTCGCAACAAATCCATTGAAGTAGCGCGCCATAAAGCCCTGCGTGCTATGAACATTGCGTTCGGTATTCTGTTTGTTACCGTCTTTTTCTACGCCGTTTCCTTCACGCTGGCGATGGGCCATGACGAAGCCGTTAAAGCCTACGAGCAGAATATTTCCGCGCTGGCGATTGCCGCGCAGTTTATCAACGGCGCAGGCGCGGGCTGGGTGAAAATCGTCAGCGTTATTCTGAACATTTTCGCTGTCATGACCGCTTTCTTCGGCGTTTATTTAGGTTTTCGTGAAGCCACTCAGGGGATCGTGATGAACGTGCTGCGCCGTAAAATGCCAGCCGAGAAAATCAATGAAACCCTGGTTCAGCGCGGCATTATGGTTTTCGCCATCCTGCTGGCCTGGAGCGCAATTGTGCTCAATGCGCCGGTACTGAGCTTCACCTCTATTTGTAGCCCTATCTTCGGCATGGTGGGTTGTCTGATCCCGGCCTGGCTGGTCTATAAAGTTCCTGCACTGCACAAATACAAAGGCGCTTCCCTGTATCTGATTATTATCACGGGCCTGCTGCTGTGCGTTTCTCCGTTCCTGGCATTTTCCTGAGATATCTGAGCAAAGGTTGTTGTTATGTTTGAGACTACATTGAATCCATTATGGGATAGTTTTATCCGCGCGGTGCAGGAAGAAGTTAAGCCTGCACTGGGGTGTACGGAACCTATCTCTCTGGCTCTGGCAGCAGCGGTTGCATCCTCTGAGCTGGACGGCGCGGTTGAACGCATTGATGCGTGGGTCTCTCCGAACCTGATGAAAAACGGCATGGGCGTTACCGTGCCTGGTACCGGAATGGTTGGGTTACCTGTCGCAGCGGCGCTGGGTGCGCTGGGAGGGAATGCCCTCGCCGGTTTAGAGGTACTGAAAGACGCGTCGCCACAAGCGATTGCCGATGCGAAAGCAATGCTAAACGCTGGCAAGGTCGCGGTGATGCTGCAGGAGCCTTGTGAGGACATTCTTTTTTCCCGCGCGAAGGTTTACAGCGCTGAAGGATGGGCGTGCGTGACGATTGTGGGCGGTCATACCAATATCGTCCACATCGAGACCAATAAAGGCGTGGTGTTCACAACAGAACAGAACGCTGAAGAAGAAGAGCAGGAGTCACCGCTGGCGGTACTGTCTCACACGTCGCTGGAAGAGATTCTGGCGTTCGTGAACGCGGTACCGTTTGAGTCAATCCGCTTTATTCTCGACGCGGCAAAACTGAACGGTGCGCTGTCTCAGGAAGGACTGCGCGGTAACTGGGGCTTGCATATCGGAACCACGCTTGAGAAGCAGTGCGCGCGTGGCCTGCTGGCGAACGATCTCTCCACTTCTATTCTGATTCGTACCAGTGCGGCATCGGATGCGCGAATGGGCGGGGCGACGCTGCCAGCCATGAGCAACTCCGGCTCCGGAAATCAGGGTATTACCGCCACTGTCCCGGTCATGGTAGTGGCCGAGCACTTTGGTGCGGATGAGGAGAAACTGGCGCGTGCGCTGATGTTGTCTCACCTGAGCGCTATCTACATCCATCATCAGCTGCCGCGTTTGTCTGCGCTGTGCGCGGCAACCACGGCGGCAATGGGCGCCGCGGCGGGGATGGCATGGATTGTGGATGGTCGTTACAACACTATCGCGATGGCGATCAGCAGTATGATTGGTGACGTGAGCGGAATGATTTGCGATGGCGCTTCAAACAGCTGCGCGATGAAAGTCTCAACCAGCGCATCTGCGGCGTGGAAAGCGGTACTGATGGCGCTGGATGATACCGCCGTAACCGGCAACGAAGGGATTGTGGCGCATAACGTGGAGCAATCTATCACCAACCTGTGTGCGCTAGCGTGCCGTTCGATGCAGGAAACCGACAAGCAGATCATTGAGATCATGGCCAGTAAGGCGCATTAAGCAGGAACGATGGTAAACCAGTGCCTGATGGCGCTGTGCTTATCAGGCCTACACCATATTCTGTCTTGTAGGCCGGGTATGGCGCAGCCGCCACCCGGCATCAGTCTAAGCCGCCTTTCAGGCGGCTTCTTCGTCTTCCAGCCGTAGCTCAGCATCGGCCACAATCTCTTCCAGCTCCGTCAGCATTTCTTCATAGCCGAAGGTAGCTGTTTCCTGTTTTTTCGGCTCAACCTGCGGCTGGCGTTTTTTTGATGATTTCTTGCTCAATAGTCGTACTCCGTTGTTTTCCCTGACTATACGGGCAAATCTATCAGCAAAGCGCGCAGCGGGGTATCAGCGACTAACGTTATGTTAGTTTCGTCACGAATAAATGCGCCATCGCCGCAGGTGAGCGCTTCCATTTCGGCGCCAGATGTCACCGCATGGAATCTGCCGTGGATCGACTGTAAGTAAGCCCGTGGCCCATGTAACTGAAAACTCAGCGATTCACCTTGCTGCAGTTCAACGTGGTGCACCCATACCTGTTGGCGCAGATGCAGGCTGCCTTGTTCACCGTCCGGCGAGGCCAGTAGCTGATGCTTACCGGCGCTCAGCGTGGCTTTCTGTACGCAGGCGTTTTCGCGCTGCGGGCAGGCATCCAGCCAGAGCTGCATTCTGGTTAACGGTTTATCCTTGCTGATATTGTGTTCGCTATAGCTGATTCCCGGCTGTGTCGCGAGCAGTAAAACTTCACCTGCTCTGGCCTGGATATGGTTGCCTTCGCTGTCGCGGTACTCCGCTTCCCCTTCGAGGATCAGATTGACGATATCCACCTTCGGATAGGTCCGTGGCTGGAAAGAGGCCCCCGGTGCCAGAACTTCCTGGTTCAGAACACGCAGCGAGGCATAACCCAGCAGTTTAGGATCAAAATAGTGTCCAAAGGAGAAGGTATAACGGGCCTGCAGCCAGCCGTAGTCTGCTTGCCCGCATTGTTTGGCTGTACGGGTAGTAATCATAGTTCTTGACCTCTCTTTACTTCCTTTTATGTTAAATGGCTAGACGCTGCATTGTTAGCCAGATATTCTGCCCGGTATGTTCAAATTTCCTGAATGAGAACGAGATGGCCAAAGAAAGGGCTTTAACGCTTGAAGCGTTACGCGTCATGGACGCAATAGACAGACGCGGCAGCTTTGCCGCGGCGGCGGATGAACTGGGGCGTGTTCCTTCCGCGCTCAGCTATACCATGCAGAAACTGGAGGAAGAGCTGGACGTGGTGCTGTTTGACCGTTCAGGTCATCGCACAAAGTTCACCAACGTCGGGCGTATGCTGCTGGAGCGTGGGCGCGTACTGCTGGAAGCTGCGGATAAACTGACTACAGATGCTGAAGCACTGGCTCGCGGTTGGGAAACGCATCTGACCATCGTTACCGAAGCGCTGGTGCCAACGGCGGCATTTTTCCCACTGATCGACAGGCTTGCCGGGAAGGCCAATACCCAGCTTTCCGTTATTACCGAAGTTCTGGCTGGGGCGTGGGAGCGTCTGGAGCAGGGGCGGGCGGATATCGTGATTGCGCCGGATATGCATTTTCGCTCATCCTCAGAAATTAACTCGCGTAAGCTGTATTCGCTGATGAACGTCTATGTGGCGGCCCCGGATCATCCTATCCATCAGGAGCCGGAACCATTATCGGAGGTCACTCGCGTGAAATATCGCGGGATCGCGGTGGCGGACACCGCCCGTGAACGTCCGGTGCTGACTGTTCAACTGCTGGATAAACAGCCGCGTCTGACTGTGAGTACGATAGAAGATAAACGCCAGGCGCTATTGGCTGGCCTTGGTGTGGCAACGATGCCATACCCGCTGGTGGAAGAGGATATTGCGGCTGGTAGGCTGCGGGTAGTTAGTCCGGAATCGACCAGCGAAATTGATATTATTATGGCCTGGCGTCGGGACAGCATGGGCGAGGCGAAATCCTGGTGTCTGCGGGAAATCCCCAAGCTGTTTGCGGGTAAATAGCCTGATTGTTACGCCGGATGCGGTGCGAAGCACCTTATCCGGCCTGGAAGACGGAGTATGTTGTAGGCCTGATAAGCGCAGCGCCATCAGGCATCTACATATGCTACGTCAGGATAACTGTTTGGGATCGGGCCCGAAGCGGTTACTCCCCTGAGTCCCGTTTTGACAGTTGAAAATGATGATCACCAGCCATCCTACGATCGGGATCAGCAGCACCAGTAGCCACCAGGCTGAACGATCGGTGTCATGTAAACGCCGGAACTGTACCGCCCACCACGGAATAAAGACCAGAACCCCGTAAATCGTCGTTAATATACCTTCTCCCCCGGCGCGCTCCCAGCCAAGCATTCTGTCCAGAATACCCAGCACGAACGTGAAAATGATGTTGACCAACACAAACATCCAGTATTCTTTACGACGCGCGCGGCCACCAAAACCAAAGTAGTTCTTTAATACGTTTAAATACCAATCCATTTTTGCCTCGTTCTGCATTCAATTACTTGTTTTTAAAGCAATCAAATTAAGAATAGCTGTGAATGAAATGATGGTAAACATTTATGGTGTTAATTATTTGGCCCCCTGATGGGTAATACTTATCAGTGAACGGCTCAGTTTCAGAAAGTATCAACCTGTGTTGGCGGGAGTAATGAATATGCGCTCTCAGAGAAAGGGTTCCGTTCACCTTATGTTCATCGCTTCTCTTAAGCATTGGTTCATGTGAACGTGTAAAGGGCGTTCTCCGCCACGCCCTTTACAATCCCGGCTCCCGGCGGGAAAATTGCCACTTCGTGGTTCCCTCCACTTTTTCCTTCAGGCTTTCGGGCCGGGCGCGATGTAACGTCCCTGTAAAGCGCGCCCTGAACCCGCATCCCTGCGGGTTCTCCCGGCCTTACGGAAACACGTCGGCAATTTTCAGCCGGATCGCCCACACCTGACCACCGGTATTTTTATTTGAATATGTCTGAACAGCAAAACAGATTTTACTGGAAGTCAGAGCATTGAAGCGATGACCCCGGTCCGGCTGAAAATCGATGAGTCGTTGACGGCTGACCGTGGCTGCCCGCAGGGATGCGGGCAGAGGGGACGGCCTGCAAGGATGCAGGCTCGGCCCCGACCCGACAGGCAGACGGCATAAGACGAATGACAAAATTGCCGGGAGCAATTTTGAACAGCGCTTGCGATGGCCCCGAAGGGGTGAGCCCCAGGGATGGGGCGAATAATCGCGTAGCGACGATTTTCCCGCCGGGAGCCTGGGTTGCAAGGGAGGCGGCGGTGAGCCTCCCTTGCACGTTCACGGGTAACGGCGTTTCAGAGAAATGACACCGCTGAGGTGAACGGAACCCTGAGCAAAAATCACATGTTCGCCATACATGCTTAACTAATCGGCCTAACCTCAAAGTGGACCCATGTAAATCACGCGAAACGCTCATCACGCCCGTGGGGTTCGTTAAGGTCCTGGCACGGCCCAACAGAAATAATGCCGGTCGGGTTAATGGTTTTGTGACTACGGAAGTAATGATTGCGGATGTGATCGAAGTTGACGGTTTCTGCGATACCCGGCATCTGGTAGATATCACGCAGGAAACCGTACAGATTCAGATAGTCGCTAATCCGGTGTTTGTCGCACTTGAAGTGGGTTACATACACGGGATCAAAACGCACCAGCGTGGTCCACAGACGAATATCGGCCTCGGTTAACTGGTTGCCGGTCAGGTAGCGATGCTGTCCAAGGATCTGTTCCAGTCGCGCCAGGGACTGGAAGACTTTTTCCACGGCATCGTCGTAGGCTTCCTGGCTGGTGGCAAATCCGGCTTTATACACGCCGTTATTGACGTTGTCGTAAATCCAGCCGTTCAGCTCGTCGATTTTGCTTTGCAGGGCAGGGGGATAGTAATCTCCGGCTTTCGCGCCCAGCGCATCAAACGCGGTGTTAAACATGCGGATGATTTCTGCAGATTCGTTGCTGACAATGGTGTGGTTCTTTTTATCCCACAGCACCGGAACGGTAACCCGACCACTGTAGTGCGGATCGGCGTGTAAATAGAGTTGATAAAGAAAGTCGTGCTGATACAGGGTATCGCCGGTTGCCGCCGGGAAGTTATCGTCAAAGGTCCAGCCGTTTTCCAGCATCAGCGGATGTACTACGGAAATGGAAATAAAGGGTTCCAGTCCTTTGAGTTTACGCAAAATCAGCGTGCGATGCGCCCACGGACAGGCCAGAGATACGTACAGGTGATAGCGGTCTTTTTCGGCAGCAAAGCCACCTTCGCCCGTTGGACCCGGCGCGCCATCCGCGGTGAGCCAGTTACGGAAAGCCGATGCAGAACGTTGAAATTTTCCCCCGGTTGATTTGGTGTCGTACCAGGTGTCATGCCAGACGCCGTCAATCAGTTGTCCCATTATCTCTCTCCTGGATAGCAAAACGAGGAGTAAACCCCCTCGTCTTTAATAAGTATATACCCTAAATAATTCGAGTTGCAGGAAGGCGGCAAGGGAAGAAATGCCCAGGAGCATAGATAACTATGTGACTGGGGTTTCTGAGTGAAGCCAACACGCCTGCAACTTGAAGAATGACGGGTATAGTTTGATTACCACTTTTTATTCAGTACGCGGTCAATACTAAATGCGCCCGGACCGGTGATAGCCAGCAGCAGGAAACCGCCTGCGATGGTCAAGTTTTTCATGAACATCAGAGAGTTCATGCCTTCCGCGAAGTTGCTGTGGAAGATGAACGCCGTCAGCAGCGTGAAGCCTGCGGTGAACAGCGCAGTCGTACGGGTCAGGAAACCGAACAGAACGGCCAGACCGCCGCCAAACTCAAGCAGAATCACCAGCGGTAACATAAATCCTGGGACGCCCATGGCTTCCATGTACTGTTGGGTACCCGCATATCCGGTGATTTTTCCCCAACCTGCGGAAATAAACAGGATTGGCATCAGAATGCGCGCTACCAGTACACCAACATCTTCTAATTTCTTCATCATACTCTCCAGGAAACCACTCAGGCGGCTTATTGTGTTTTTTGTGCATCAACGCTGCAGAGCGCGTCGTTGCTGTCGATGGAGAGAATCATAAACGTGCTTAATGAGAATTGTTAGCAAGGAAAACTGTCAATATTTTTCAAAAATTTTGAGGTTGGGGGTGGGAAAGGGATTAACCGCGCAGCTGTTGCTGTCTGAGGGTGGATTTAACCAGACGCCAGATGCTCCAGACGCTAAAGCCGCGTTTAGCCCAGCGTACCAGCAGATTCGGGTTACGGATGGTGCGAACCGCCATAATACTGCTCCCGACTAATACCCAGCCACGCAGGTTCAACAGCGTCTTCCAGCCACGATCGTAGACTTCGGTGGCGTCCAGCCAGTCGCGGCGAGTAGCAGACAGATCCAGCCGTTGCTGCTGGATCTGTCCAAGCAGTTGCGCCTTACGTTGTTGACGTTCGACTTTACTGCTCATTATGCATCATCCTCCAGGGCCTGCCTGTCGTTAGCGAGTTCATTGCGCGTATGGCGTAACAGCGTTGTTTTACGTGCTTTACGCAACGTCCATAGCCCGCCGATAAGCGCTAAAAGCAACAGCACAACGGTGGTGGCAATCATGGCGTTCAGGCGATATTGCGGGTCGATGGCCCAGATGATAAGCACCATCAGGCTCATCAGGCCGAACGCCGCGAACAGCATGGTAAGCCCAAGCATCAGCAGGATCTGGATGAGATTGGCTTTTTCCTCTTCCAGCTCAACGACGGCCAGCCGCAGCCGTGTTTCGACGATCTCAACGAGAATCGTCAGGATCCGCTGTCCAATACCCAGTACGCTTTTGCCTGGACCTTGTGCGTGTTGAGAGTCTGCCATTGTTAACGGCGCGACAGCAGTACACCAAGCACCACACCGACTGCAGCGCCAATGCCGACGCCTGTCCATGGATTTTCGCGCACGTAGTTATCAGCTTTAGCCGCGGCCTCACGGGTCTGTTTGGCAATCACATCGCTGGTTTCGCTCAGACGATGGCGGCTCTCGCGCAGCGCATGTTCTGCTTTGCTGCGAATTTTACTCATCTCTTCCTTCGACTTATCGCCAGAGGAGCTAAGTACTTCTTCAAGCGTATCCGCAAGAGACTTCAGCTCAGCGCGCAGGTTTTCCGTAGCATTATCTTTCGACATAGTTTTCTCCAGTTGAGTGGCTAGTTACCGTACTTAGTAATCGCGGGTCTCGAGTTCTTTCAGCTCTTTCTGAGCTTCAGCAAGCTTATGTTCGCGCTTTGCTACCTTATCCGCATCGCCTTTTTGCTTCGCCTCGGCCAAATCACGTTGACGCTCGGCTATCTCGTCTTTCTGTTCGGCGATTTTTTTCTGGTGGTCGGCGCGCAGTTTGCTGTCAGTACAGTTTGCCCTAACTTCGCTCAACGCTTTGTTCAGGCCGTTGATGCGGTTTTGATTGTTGTGCTTTTCGGCATAGCTAATCTCCCGCTGAATATCCTGTTCTTTTTCCTGACAGAGGGTGGAGGCGTAGCTGCCGGCACTGAGAGCGAAAAGGCTAATTGCCAAAGCGATGCGGTATTTCATTCTTGAACCTTCCATTGTGATTCGGCCTTGTGGCTTGAGGCCGATGCTCCAGATTAATAAAGCATTGGGTCATAAACCCAGTTTATTAATCATAGGCGTTAAATGATGAAATCACCAAAGTGAGTGATCTAATTCAGATTCCTGGAGATTAACCAAAACGGTGTGGGGTATCACGTAAGCGGGATAACCACTGCACCGCCTGATTGTCATCATCCTGCTGAGCAATAACGAAACCGTGCGGTAACGTTCGGTCCAGCACGACCTTTGCGGCTGCGCTCTGCGCGCTGGAATCAAAGGTGATCAGCAGCGCGTCATTTTGCGGAGTGATGCTTTTAAAGCGAATGCCGTTGGCGTCCAGGTGATGCCAGATAGAGAAACCATCAGGCATAGTGGCTCCCTGATTTACGGCACGAATGGCAAGCGTTGACTCCTGCTGGCGAATGACCGACCAGGTCAGGAGCAGCGCGCCGATAAACAGCAGAAAGGTAGTGGTCCAGGCAAGCCGTCGGAGCGTTATGCGTGATTTCAGCATAATTTATCCTCGGTTCCCGTATTTCTTTTTCCAAAGCACAACCAGTGAACCCGCCAGACCAAACACCAGTAACACCACGGGAAGCAGCATCAGACAAGACATCAGTTGGTCTTCATACTTGAGAAACACTGGCGTTTTGCCCAGCAGATAGCCCAGCGTGGTGAGGATCAGAACCCAAAGCAGTCCACTCATCCAGTTAAAGAACTGAAAGCGCGCATTGTTCAGGCCAGATAATCCTGCGATGGTCGGCAATAATGTTCTGACAAACGCGATGAAGCGACCGACCAGCAGCGCAGACAAGCCATGCTTATGGAACAGATGATGCGCACGCTGATGGTAATGCGCGGGCAGATGAGATAGCCAGTTTTGTACGGTGCGGGTATTCCCCAGCCATCGTCCCTGGATATAGCTGAGCCAGCAACCCAGGCTGGCCGCGGTGGTGAGCAGCAGTACCGTTTGCGGAAAACCCATCGCGCCTTTGGCGATAAGTACGCCGACCAGTACCAGTAGACTGTCGCCAGGTAAAAAGGCTGCTGGCAGCAGTCCGTTTTCAAGAAACAAAATGGTAAATAGTACGAAATAGAGCATGCCAATCATGGATGGATTGGCCAGCGTTTCAAAATCCTGAGCCCATAAAGCATTCAGTAATTGAGTCAGTAGTTCCATTCAATATTCCTGGAGAATCGGTTATCGTCATGCCGGTTTTTTTAATTTTGTAACATCGCGATTTTATTAATGTTTTTTACCTGGTTCGCGATCTGATACAAATTCACGGCCTGAACTGTTCCCTGTAAAGTTGTGAAGTTAGCAAGCTCTTAAACACAAAAATTCAAATAGCATCTAATTGTAACAAAGGTCAACGTAGTCCGTTATAGAAATTACGGTTGTTGAACTGTGATTTTGCTTATCGTAATAGAGGGAGGCGAGAGGATTTACATAGGCTGACACTTTATACCTAATGCTTACCAAGCGTCAGAAACAGGCGCTTTGTCGCGCCTGCATCGCTAAGATTGTTTATTTTGCGCCATTAGCCGCCGTATCGAGATGAACGACAGGATTTTCGGTAAAAAGATAACGGTCAGCATTGAACTCAAAATCATCGCTGGTTTCGTTAAACAGCATTTGCTTCGTGTTCTCAAGGTGCTGCCACATTGCCAGCTTGGCGGCATGGGGATCTTTGCGAATCAGCGCCCGCAGGATCTGGTCATGGTCGTCGCACCAGTTATCTACCGTGCGCAGGTCGATGTGGTCGTGCAGTTTCTTCCAGTAGGGGTTGTGAATACGCTGGGTCCACATTTTTTCAACGATCGCGGCCAGGGCGGAGTTCTGCGTTGCCAGCGCGACCTGCACATGGAACTGAAGATCCCATTCGGAGTCACGAAAGCTTTTTTCGTTACGCGACTTCTCCTGAATTTCCATCAGTTTCATGATGTCTTGTTTGGTCACCTGAGTGGCGGCAAACTCGGCAATGTTGCTCTCAATCAACTGGCGAGCCTGGAGCAGCTCAAAAGGACCGTAGCTGGCGAACTCCAGATTTTCATCTGGCGCAACATAGTGTTTAGGTTGGTTTGAAATGACGTGGATCCCGGACCCTTTACGCACTTCAACGTAGCCCTCAACCTCGAGCATGATAATCGCTTCACGAACCACGGTACGGCTGACATTTTTTTCATCGGCGATAAAGCGCTCGGCGGGGAGTTTGTCACCCACCAGGTAGACACCGTGCTCAATGCGTTCTTTCAGATCAGCGGCAAGTTGTTGGTACAAACGTCGTGGTTCGGTGATTTCCATATGCGCTCCAGGCATGATACGGCAGACTATATTTGTTATACCACTTTTGCGATTACGGCTCCACTCGCGGCGATAAAAAAGCCGCCAGATAGCTGGCGGCTTCGCATTATATACCCTTGCTATGTTGCATCGGGTTAATTTTGCGTCGCGGGATCGCCGGATTGCGAGCCCGAATCTACCTCGCTGGCCGATTTGTTCTGCAATACTGTCCAGATGACTAGCGCGCCGAGCAGGTCGAATACCGCCAGTACGGCGAACAGCGGGCTAAAGCCAATGGTGTCAGCCAGTGCGCCAACGACCAGCGCAAACAACGTACTTGCAAGCCATGCAGACATACCGGTCAGGCCGTTCGCGGTTGCCACTTCATTACGACCAAATACGTCGGAAGAGAGCGTAATCAGCGCACCGGACAGCGCCTGGTGAGCAAAACCGCCGACGCACAGCAGGGCGATAGCAATGTAAGGGCTGGTGAACAGACCGATCATCCCTGGGCCAATCATCAGCAATGCACCCATGGTAACGACCATTTTACGCGAAACGATCAGGTTAACGCCGAACCAGCGCTGGAACAGCGGCGGTAAGTAACCCCCAACGATACAGCCCAGGTCAGCAAACAGCATCGGCATCCAGGCAAACATCGCAATTTCTTTCAGGTTAAAGCCGTAGACTTTAAACATGAACAGCGGGATCCAGGCGTTGAAGGTACCCCAGGCCGGCTCTGCCAGGAAACGCGGCAGCGCGATGCCCCAGAACTGGCGGTTACGCAGGATCTGACCAAGGGACATTTTTTTCGAGGTCGCGTTTTTATGCTGTGATTCCTGACCGTTCAGAATGTAATCACGTTCTTCATCAGACAGTTTTTTCTGGTCGCGCGGGTGTTTGTAGAACACCAGCCAGCACATCGCCCAAATGAAGCTCAGCGCACCGGAAATAATGAATGCCATCTGCCAGCTGTGCATGACGATAGCCCAGACGACCAGCGGCGGAGCAATCATCGCGCCGATAGAAGAACCCACGTTAAAGTAACCTACGGCAATTGAACGCTCTTTTGCCGGGAACCATTCAGAACTGGCTTTCAGACCCGCAGGGATCATCGCGGCTTCAGCGGCACCTACCGCGCCACGCGCCAGCGCCAGTCCACCCCAACTGCCAGCCAGTGCGGTCGCGCCACAGAAGACGGCCCACAGAACGGCGAACATCGCGTAACCAATTTTTGTGCCGAGCACATCGAGCACATAGCCGGCAACGGGTTGCATTACGGTGTAAGCAGCAGAATACGCTGCGATGATATAGGAATACTGTTGAGTGGAGATGTGTAACTCTTCCATCAGAGTTGGCGCAGCTGCCGCCACAGTGTTACGTGTCAGGTAACCCAGCACGGTGCCAAGCGTCACCAGTGCGATCATGTACCAACGTAACCCTTTAATTTTACGCATGTAAAACCTCATCGTTTTGTTATGTCCGCGAACGAGCGGTCATCTTCCAGTTCAGGGCGGAGGATGTTCTTTTACGAGGGGGTAACCGAAAAAAGCCGGTACTCCCCGAACTTTGCCATGTCAATATTTGTGCTAATTCGGTTTCCGTACCGTTCAATCCGATGGTGATACATCGGTAATTTGCATTCCGTCGGCTTATGTATCGCGACGGCCAAAAGATAACTTGTCATACAGCTTTAAAAGGTGAGTGCCATCACAAAAGTGTGAATCTTCGTGTGGTCATTATTTCGATTCAGCAAAGCCAGTGCTGGCGCGGCTTGACGCATGATTTACCTCTTTGAGAGTAATTTTTTTGTCACCATTTGTTGATCTAACTCACGAAAATATCTTCAGTGTATGGAAATTGGTGTGATAACTTTGTCAACATCAAAACATAAGCAATCTGACGCACTCGCTGAGAGGAAGACGATAATGACCCCGTTTATGACTGAAGATTTCCTGCTGGACACCGAATTTGCCCGCCGTCTGTATCATGATTACGCCAAAGACCAGCCAATCTTCGATTACCACTGCCATTTACCACCGCAACAAATCGCTGAAAACTACCGTTTTAATAACCTGTATGACATCTGGCTGAAGGGCGACCACTATAAGTGGCGTGCGATGCGTACCAACGGTGTCGCTGAGCGCCTGTGTACCGGCGATGCGTCCGATCGTGAGAAGTTTGACGCCTGGGCCGCTACGGTTCCGCACACTATTGGTAACCCGCTGTACCACTGGACCCACCTCGAATTACGTCGCCCGTTTGGTATTACAGGTAAGCTGCTGTCTCCTGCAACGGCTGACGAAATCTGGAACCAGTGCAACGAACTGCTGGCGCAGGATAAATTCTCCGCGCGCGGCATCATGCAGCAGATGAACGTGAAAATGGTCGGTACCACCGATGACCCGATCGACTCTCTGGAGCATCACGCGGCCGTTGCTAAAGACGGAAGCTTTGATGTGAAAGTGCTGCCGAGCTGGCGTCCGGATAAAGCCTTCAACATTGAGCTGGCTACCTTTAACGATTACATGGCGAAGCTGGGTGAAGTGTCCGACACCGATATCCGTCGTTTCGCTGACCTGCAGACCGCGCTGACCAAACGCCTGGATCACTTCGCGGCTCACGGCTGTAAAGTCTCTGACCACGCGCTGGACGTGGTGCTGTTTGCTGAATCTAACGAAGCGGAACTGGATAGCATTCTGGCGCGTCGCCTGGCAGGTGAAACCCTGAGCGAACATGAAGTTGCCCAGTTTAAAACCGCTGTACTGGTATTCCTCGGTGCGGAATATGCCCGTCGCGAATGGGTACAGCAGTACCACATCGGCGCACTGCGTAATAACAACCTGCGCCAGTTCAAACTGTTGGGTGCGGATGTCGGCTTCGACTCCATCAACGACCGTCCGATGGCCGAAGAGTTGTCCAAACTGCTGAGTAAGCAGAATGAACAGAACCTGTTGCCAAAAACCATTCTGTACTGCCTGAACCCGCGCGATAACGAAGTGCTGGGCACGATGATCGGCAACTTCCAGGGCGAAGGTATGCCGGGCAAGATGCAGTTCGGTTCCGGCTGGTGGTTCAACGATCAGAAAGACGGGATGGAACGTCAGATGACGCAGTTGGCCCAGCTCGGTCTGCTGAGCCGTTTCGTCGGCATGCTGACCGATAGCCGTAGCTTCCTGTCATACACGCGCCATGAATACTTCCGTCGCATCCTGTGCCAGATGATTGGCCGTTGGGTTGCTGCGGGCGAAGCACCGGCAGATATCCAGTTGCTGGGTGAAATGGTGAAAAACATTTGCTTTAACAATGCGCGCGATTACTTCGCCATTGAACTGAATTAAAGTCTGGGGTTGGTATGCAATACATCAAGATCCATGCGCTGGATAACGTCGCGGTCGCGCTCGCTGATTTGGCTGAAGGAACCGAAGTCACCGTTGATGGGCAGGCGATAACCCTGCGTCAGGCGGTCTCTCGTGGCCATAAATTTGCTTTGCGCGATATTGCGAAAGGTGAAAACGTCATTAAATACGGTTTGCCAATTGGCCATACGCTGGTGGACGTTGCGGCGGGTGAGCATATTCATGCCCACAACACGCGCACCAATCTCAGCGATCTGGACACGTATAGCTACCACCCTGATTTTCAAGCGGAAGTTGCACAACCGGCGGATCGCGACGTACAAATCTACCGTCGTGCCAACGGCGATGTAGGCGTGCGCAACGAACTGTGGATCCTGCCGACGGTGGGCTGCGTTAACGCCATGGCGCGTCAGATGCAGAACCGTTTCCTGAAAGAGACCAACGACGCCGAAGGTATCGACGGCGTGCATCTCTTTAGCCACACCTACGGTTGCTCACAGCTCGGTGACGATCACATCAACACCCGCACTATGCTGCAAAACATGGTGCGCCACCCGAATGCGGGCGCGGTGCTGGTGGTCGGCCTTGGCTGCGAAAACAACCAGGTTGATGCCTTCCGCGAAACCTTAGGCGAGTACGATCCTGAGCGTGTTCACTTCATGGTCTGCCAACATCAGGAAGACGAAGTGGAAGCGGGGATTGAACATCTCCATCAGCTGTACAACGTGATGCGTAACGATAAGCGTGAGCCGGGTAAGCTGGGCGAGCTGAAGTTTGGTCTGGAATGCGGCGGCTCAGACGGCCTGTCCGGTATTACCGCCAACCCCATGCTGGGGCGTTTTTCTGACTACGTGATTGCCAACGGCGGCACCACCGTGCTGACCGAAGTACCGGAAATGTTCGGCGCCGAGCAGTTGCTGATGGACCACTGCCGTGACAAAGAAACCTTTGGCAAACTGGTGACCATGGTCAATGACTTTAAGCAGTACTTCATTGCTCACGACCAGCCGATTTACGAGAATCCATCGCCGGGCAACAAAGCGGGCGGTATTACCACGCTGGAAGACAAATCTCTGGGCTGCACGCAAAAAGCGGGTTCCAGCCAGGTGGTGGACGTACTGCGCTATGGCGAACGTCTGAAGACGCACGGCCTGAACCTGCTGAGTGCGCCGGGTAACGATGCGGTTGCCACCAGTGCCCTGGCGGGCGCGGGCTGCCATATGGTGCTGTTCAGTACCGGTCGCGGTACGCCGTACGGCGGTTTTGTGCCGACGGTGAAAATTGCCACCAACAGCGAGCTGGCAGCGAAGAAAAAGCACTGGATCGATTTTGACGCTGGACAGCTGATCCACGGCAAAGCGATGCCTCAGTTGCTGAACGAGTTTGTCGATACGATCGTTGAGTTTGCCAACGGCAAGCCGACCTGCAACGAGCGAAATGATTTTAGAGAGTTAGCGATCTTTAAAAGCGGCGTAACGCTATAACTCGTGCCGGATGGCGGCGTAAACGCCTTATCACGGCCTACATACTGCGCTAAACGTAGGCCTGATAAGCGTCATCAGGCATAAACCGTTGTCGGATGGCGGCGAATATGCCTTATCCGGCCATACGAAATGGAATTGGGGTTGCTTACATGACCGCGTATTGGCTGGCCCAGGGCGTAGGTGTCATCGCCTTTCTGATCGGCATTACCACCTTTTTCAATCGCGATGAGCGCCGGTTCCGGCTGCAACTCGCCGTCTATAGCGCCACCATCGGCGTGCATTTTTTTCTAATGGGCGCCTGGCCTGCGGGAATGAGTGCCGAGCTCAACACTATTCGCACACTCGTCTCGATGCATACCCGCAAACTGTGGGTAATGACCGTTTTCATTATCCTCACCCTGGTTCTTGGACTGGCGAAGTTACAGCATGCGATGGAGCTGTTGCCGATAATCGGCACGCTGGCCAGCACCTGGGCGCTGTTTCGTTGCCAGGGATTAACCGTGCGCTGCGTAATGTGGTGCGCACCCGCCTGCTGGGTTATTCATAATTTCTGGTTGGGATCGATTGGCGGGACGATGATCGAAGGCAGCTTTCTGGTGATGAACGGCCTGAACATTATCCGCTTCCGGCGGATGCAAAAACGCGGAATTGATCCGTTCAAAATTGAAAAAAGCGTACAGGAAGAAAACCCCTCCGCCCGATGACGGAGGGGCGTAGAGATTAGCCGCGTAGGGCGTTATTTGCCAGACGCTCGTCTTCAGCCTGGCAGGCTGCCGCGGTAAACAGGACGTCTGTCGAAGAGTTTAGCGCCGTTTCACAGGAATCCTGCAATACGCCGATGATAAAGCCAACGGCAACCACCTGCATGGCGATGTCATTCGGGATACCGAACATATTACATGCCAATGGGATCAGCAGCAGAGACCCCCCCGCCACGCCCGATGCACCGCAGGCGCACAGCGACGCCACCACGCTCAGTAACAGCGCAGTCGGTAAATCGACCGGAATACCCAGCGTATTCACCGCCGCCAGCGTCAGCACGGTAATGGTGATCGCCGCACCTGCCATATTGATGGTAGCGCCCAGCGGGATAGATACCGAATAGGTATCACGATCCAGATTCAGCTTCTCACACAGCGCCATGTTCACCGGAATGTTTGCTGCGGAGCTGCGGGTAAAGAAAGCGTACACGCCGCTTTCGCGCAGACAGGCCAGCACCAGCGGATACGGGTTACGGCGAATTTTCCAGAATACCAGCAGCGGGTTGACCACCAGCGCCACCAGCAGCATACAGCCGACCAGCACAGTCAGCAGTTGAGCGTAGCCCCAAAGCGTAGCAAAGCCGGTGGTTGCCAGCGTGGAGGAGACCAAGCCGAAGATCCCGATGGGCGCGAAACGAATCACCAGTTTCACCATAAAGGTGACGGCGTTGGACATATCATTAACCAGATTTTTGGTCGTTTCATTGCCGTGGCGCAGCGCAAAGCCCAGACCGACGGCCCATACCAGAATACCGATATAGTTGGCGTTAAGCAGGGCATCAATTGGGTTCGACACCATGCTCATCAGCAGGCTACGCATTACTTCAACGATACCAGATGGCGGCACAATATCACTGGCGCTGCTGGAAAGATGCAGTGTGGATGGGAAGGCGAAGCTGAAGACAACGGCCGCTAACGCTGCGGAAAACGTGCCGAGCAGGTAGAGGAACAGGATGGGGCGGATATTGGTTTTTTGCCCGTGCTGGTGATTGGCGATAGAAGCCATGACCAGCATCAAAACCAGAATTGGCGCGACGGCTTTTAATGCGCCGACGAACAACGTTCCCAGCAAACCAACGGCTTCTGCCGCAGGTTTTGACACCAGTGCCAGTAAAATCCCCAGTACCAAACCTACCAAAATTTGTTTAACCAGGCTCCCTTGCGCCAAACGCGAGAGTAGCCCCGATGAACGTTGCGTAGTCATGTAGTGATCCTTTCATTGTGTTGTTGCCTTACCTTTGTGCGTTCTGTTGACGCATCTTTCAGGATTGGGCAAATGTTTGCATGGCTGAGTATAAGGAAAGAACGGGGTTCTGGAAGCGAAATATCCTGGATTCCGCGTTGAGATCATATTTTATAACTTTAACTTAACATTATTTTGACATGATAAACAAAAAGCCCGACGCACGCAGTGTGCCGTCGGGCTTTTCAGCTAGCGGATGAAGCTTACTGTATTTGCTGCTTTTTATCGTGCTGGTGGTTGACCCACGCGTTCACAATCAGCGTCACAAACAGAATGCCAAATACCACGCCTAACGAGATAGCAATCGGGATATGGTAGAAATCGACGATCAGCATCTTAATACCGATAAACACCAGAATGACCGACAAACCGTACTTCAGCATGGAGAAACGCTCCGCCACGCCTGCCAGCAGGAAGTACATCGCGCGCAGACCCAGAATAGCAAACAGGTTCGAGGTCAACACGATGAACGGGTCGGTGGTAACGGCAAAGATAGCCGGGATACTGTCGACGGCAAAAATAACGTCGCTCAGTTCAACCAGAATCAATACCAGCATCAGCGGCGTGACAAACAGCAGACCGTTTTTACGCACGAAGAATTTTTCATCTTCGATGGTGTCGGTCATGCGCAAATGACCACGCAGCCAGCGCACCAGCGGCCTGTCGCCGATACCGGAGGCATCTTCTTTCGCCAGCGCCATCTTCACGCCGGTAAACAACAGGAACGCGCCGAACACGTACAACAGCCACTCAAACTGGGTGATAAGCCAGCTGCCCGCGAAGATCATGATCGTACGCAGAACAATCGCGCCCAATACGCCATACACCAGTACCCGGCGCTGCAACGCAGGCGGTACGGAGAAGTAGCTGAACAGCATCAACCAGACAAAGACGTTATCTACCGCCAGCGATTTTTCGATCAAATAGCCGGTAAGGAACGCCAGCGCCTGCGGGTCGGCAACGGCGCGGCCCTGGGTTTGGGCCAGGTACCACCAGAAGGCGGCGTTAAACAGTAACGACAGCGTTACCCAGACGATTGACCAGGCCGCAGCCTGTTTCATCGACATCGTATGCGCGCCACGGCGACCCTGCAACAGCAGGTCGATGGCCAGCATAATTACCACCACGACAGCGAAGCCACCCCATAACAACGGTGTGCCGACAGTATTCATTGTATTTCCCCATGCATAAAAAAACGGCCAACGCCGAATGACGTTAGCCGCTGCTTTTTATGCATAGACCTTGCCATTCGGCAAGGTCTCACTTACAACAACAAAGGAATACGATGGCGTATTCCTTTGTTATCGCCCGGCGACCGGATGTGGTTTTTCACACATCGTAATGACGATCAACCGACAACGAAGTTACTCCCCTTTGCAGGTTACAAAATATTACAGGCCATGCATTCAGTCAATGGCCTGCAACATTCGTTTTACACACTTTTACGCAGTCAGCGATGTTACCGCTTCGTCTGCCGGGAAAATCACACCGGTTTGGCGGCGAATCTCCGTTTGCAGTTTGGCGGTGATACGACTGACGGTCAGCGCCGGGTGATCCACTTCGCCGGATTCAACCAAATGGGCAAAAGCCTCTGCCTCATACAGCATAGTATTGATGTGCTGAGGCGTCGTCAGATCCTGCGTTTTACCCCCGCGTGGTACGAAACACACTTTCTGACATTCGGAGATATGCTCGATGACCAGCGATCCCGACTCGCCCTGAATTTCACTGGCTAATACCGAGTCGCTGACTTTTGAGTGCTGGAGCGTAACGCTGAAATCACCGTAATTCAGCACCACCACGCCGTGAGCATCCACGCCGCTTTCCAGCAGGCTGGCGCTGGCCTGAACGCTTTGCGGCTCGCCCCACAGTGCTACCGCTGAAGCCAGGCAGTAAAAACCGATATCCATAATCGAGCCATTGGAGAACGCTGGATTAAACGTGTTCGGATTTTCACCGTCCAGATAGCGCTGGTAACGTGAGGAGTACTGGCAGTAATTGATGAACGCTTTTCTGATTCTTCCAACTTTGGGGAGCGATTGCTGCAACAGCAGGAAGTTAGGCAGGCTGGCGGTTTTAAACGCTTCAAACAGCACCACCTGATTTTCGCGTGCGCAGGCGATAGCGGCTTCAGCTTGCGCCAGGTTTGAGGCCAGCGGTTTTTCGCAAATAACATGCTTTTTGTGCCGCAAAAATAGCTCTGTCTGCGGGAAGTGCAGGGAGTTTGGGCTGGCAATGTAGACGGCGTCGATCGCCTCGCTTTGCGCCATCGCTTCCAGCGAAGTAAACAGGTGCTCGACGGGGTAATCGTTGGCGAAGGTCTGCGCCTGCTCAAGGCTACGGGAATAAACTGCGGTTAACTTATATTTGCCGGTTTCATGGGCGGCATCGACAAACTGGCGAGTGATCCAGTTTGTGCCAATTACTGCGAAACGTATCATAAAGGCCTTCAGGCTGCGAAAAGGGATTCTTTCGTCAATTTAGCATGCCCTGAAGACAAAGCCAGTGCGCGACTACGCAGTTTGCTTTAACGATTGTTGCGTTAACCACAGGCGGGTATCGAACTCCAGTTGATGATACTGAGGCTCCATATGGCAGCACAGCTGGTAAAACGCTTTGTCGTGCTCTTTTTCTTTCAGATGCGCCAGTTCATGGACCACGATCATACGCAGGAAGGGTTCCGGGGCATTGCGAAACACGGTGGCGACGCGGATCTCCGCTTTGGCTTTGAGCTTACCGCCCTGCACGCGAGAAACGGCGGTATGCAGCCCCAGCGCATTCTTCAGAACGTGGATCTTGCTGTCATACATGACTTTATTCAGCGGCGGGGCGTTGCGCAGGAACTGATTTTTCAGATCCTGGGTATATTGCCAGAGCGCTTTATCGGTCGCGAAATCATGCGTGCCCGGATAGCGTTTTTCCAGCACTGCGCCCAGGCGCTGTTCAGCAATCAGCGTTCTCACCTGAGAAAGCAAATGTTCCGGGTAGCCCTGGAGGTAAGTTAGTTGGTTCATCTTTGCCCATGCCAATCATAAAAAGTGTATACTCACGCACCCTTTTCAGGGATACGCCGAAATTTTACCATTCAGGAGGGCCGATGAGCCACACAGACAACGGTTTCCGTTCACTGACACTTAAACGTTTCCCGGAGACGGACGACGTTAACCCACTGCTGGCGTGGGAAGCAGCCGATGAATATCTGCTGCAACAGCTGGACGATACTGAGATTCGCGGCCCGGTGCTTCTCCTGAATGATACCTTCGGTGCGCTGGCCTGCGCGCTGGCGGAGCATACGCCGTACAGCATCGGTGACTCTTACTTAAGCGAGCTGGCGACGCGTGAAAACCTGCGCCACAACGACATTGCCGAGTCGAGCGTAAAGTTTCTCGACAGCACCGCGGAATACCCGCAGGCGCCGGGCGTCGTACTGATTAAGATCCCAAAAACCATGGCGCTGCTGGAGCAGCAGCTGCGTGCACTGCGTGAAGTGGTTACGCCAGAAACGCGTATTATCGCCGGTGCGAAAGCGCGTGATATCCATACCTCTACGCTTGAGCTGTTTGAAAAAGTGCTGGGCCCAACCACCACCACGCTGGCGTGGAAAAAAGCGCGTCTGATCAACTGCACGTTCAGCAAACCTGAGCTGGCCGCTGCCTCGCAGACGCTGAGCTGGAAACTGGAAGGTACCGACTGGACTATCCATAACCACGCCAACGTCTTCTCCCGTACCGGGCTGGATATTGGCGCGCGCTTTTTTATTGAGCATCTGCCGGAAAACCTCGAAGGGGAGATTGTTGACCTCGGCTGCGGTAACGGCGTTATTGGTATGACGCTGCTGGCGAAAAACCCGGAAGCCAGCGTGGTATTTGTTGATGAATCGCCGATGGCGGTGGCTTCAAGCCGTTTGAACGTGGAAAGTAACATGCCTGAAGCGTTGGATCGCTGCGAGTTTATGATCAACAACGCGCTGTCTGGTGTCGAGCCGTTCCGCTTTAATGCCGTGCTGTGCAACCCTCCGTTCCACCAAAAGCACGCGCTGACGGATAACATTGCCTGGGAGATGTTCCACCACGCCCGCCGCTGCCTGAAAATCAACGGTGAGCTGTACATTGTGGCTAACCGTCACCTCGACTACTTCCACAAGCTGAAGAAGATTTTCGGCAACTGCGTGACCATCGCCACCAATAATAAATTCGTGGTGCTGAAAGCGGTCAAAACCGGTCGTCGTCGGTAATAGCGGGTGCCGGATGCGGCTAACACCTTATCCGGCCTACAATGAGCTACCCCGTAGGCCTGATAAGCGTAGAGCCATCAGGCAACGAGGGGTTAAATTTCCAGCGCCAGCCTTGTGCCTTGCGCAATAGCGCGCCGGGCATCCAGTTCCATCGCCACATCACAGCCGCCGATCAGATGCACCGTTTTACCTGCCGCGTGCAGCGGATCGACCAGCTCACGGCGCGGTTCTTGTCCGGCGCAAATCACCACGTTATCCACGTTAAAGATCACCGGTTCGCCGTTCAACACGACGTGTAACCCATCATCATCAATCTTCTGATAGCTGACTGCCGGGATCATTTTCACGCCGCGTGAGAGCAGAGTGGCGCGATGGATCCAGCCCGTCGTTTTACCTAAACCTTGCCCCGGTTTGCTGGCTTTGCGTTGCAACATCACTATCTGACGCGGGCTGCGGGATAAGTGCGGACCTTCCGGGCGTAAACCGCCGGGCTGTTGCAGGCTGGTGTCGATCCCCCATTCCACGCAGAATTCTGCGATGTTCTGGCTGGTGGGATCGCCTGGCTGACTCAGATACATTGCGGTATCGAAACCGATCCCGCCGCAGCCAACGATTGCCACACGTTTGCCCACCGGCGTTTTATCGCGCAGGACGTCGAGATAGCTCAGCACTTTAGGATGATCGATCCCCTCGATCGGCGGCATGCGCGGTTCGATCCCGCTGGCAAGGATCACTTCGTCGAAGCTATGCAGATCGCGTGCGCTGACAACGTGATTCAGCTTCAGCGTCACGCCCGTCACGTCGATCATCCGCCGGTAGTAGCGCAGGGTTTCATAGAATTCTTCTTTGCCGGGGATCTGTTTGGCGATATTAAACTGCCCGCCAATCTCGCCATGCGCGTCAAACAGCGTCACGTGATGCCCGCGCGCGGCAGCATTAATGGCGAAGGCGAGGCCGGCAGGGCCTGCGCCAACAACCGCCAGATTTTTCGGCACAGTTGCCGCAACGATCGGCATTTTGGTTTCATGGCAGGCGCGCGGATTCACCAGGCAAGAGGTGACTTTGCCGACGAAGATCTGATCCAGACAGGCCTGGTTACAGCCGATACAGGTGTTGATCTCATCTGCTCGTCCGGTCTGCGCTTTTGACAGCAGTTCGGCATCGGCTAGGAACGGACGGGCCATCGACACCATATCGGCATCACCACGGGCCAGAATGTCATCGGCGACCTGGGGATCGTTAATGCGGTTGGTGGTGACCAGTGGGATCGTCACATGCCCTTTCAGCTTACGCGTCACCCAACTAAACGCGCCGCGCGGTACCGGGGTTGCGATAGTGGGAATACGCGCCTCATGCCAGCCAATACCGGTGTTAATAATGGTGGCCCCCGCGGCTTCTATAGCCTGCGCCAGCTGGACGGTTTCGTCGAAGGTTCCGCCGTTTTCCACCAGATCAAGCATCGACAGGCGGAAGATAATAATAAAGTCATTCCCGGCACGCTGGCGTACCGCCCGCACCACCTCAACGGCAAAACGCATGCGGTTGG
The DNA here is from genome assembly GCF_004353845.1 of Citrobacter arsenatis. Classification (GTDB taxonomy): domain Bacteria; phylum Pseudomonadota; class Gammaproteobacteria; order Enterobacterales; family Enterobacteriaceae; genus Citrobacter; species Citrobacter arsenatis. The sequence goes on along the minus strand of NZ_CP037864.1, from coordinate 4,567,750 downwards.
CATACTCGCCGCCCCATTGGTCATCGCGCTGGTTAGTGCGCAGCGTCAGGAATTCGTTGATGAGATACCCTTCCGAACCCATCACTTCCACGCCATCGTAGCCTGCTTCCCGCGCCAGCTGTGCGCAGTGGGCAAAATCTTCAATCAACTGCAGCACTTCATCGTGCGTCAGCTCATGCGGCGTAAAGCGGTTGATCGGTGCCTGAATGGCAGAAGGTGCCACCAGATGCGGCTGGTAGCTGTAACGGCCGGTATGCAGAATTTGCAGGGCGATTTTGCCGCCTTCGTCATGCACGGCATCGGTAATGACGCGATGATGTGCAAGCTGGCTGGTGTCGTTGAGCATCGCGCCGCCTTCCATCCCCACGCCGGAAAGCGCAGGCGCAATGCCTCCGCTGACAATCAATGCTACGCCGTGACGAGCGCGTTCGGCGTAGAACGCGGCCAGCCGTTCTGCACCGTCTGGATACTCCTCCAGTCCGGTATGCATTGAACCCATCAGCACGCGGTTTTTAAGCGTGGTGAAGCCTAAATCGAGCGGGGCGAACAGCGACGGATAGCTCATAAAGGTGTCCAGTATGTAAAATTATTGTTATGTGGTCGGATGAGTTAATAATTTAGCCGTCGCCGCGTAAAAGGGAAAAGGGGAATGCCGTGATTGTGATGGGATTCAAAAAAGGAGTGAGGCCGGAGAATGAATTTGCCGGATATCGGTGCAAGCACCTAATCCGGCCAACGGCAATGCGTCCTTTGTCGGCCGGATAAGCGAGGTGCCATCCGGCAAAATATCAGCGATTACTGTTTTTTAAGAAAATCGTTATACAGCATATAGAGATGCGCCGCGCTCCAGGAGAAGTTAGGCGCACCCTGCTGTGCGCCGGTCAGCGGGTTATAGTTTTCCTGAATTGGAGCGTCAGCGGTAAGGCCTTTGGCGTGGCTGAAGAAGGTATCCGCCAGCTTTAACGCTTCATCACGATAGCCGTAACGTTCCATCCCTTTTAGCCCGAACCAGAACTGATCCACCCAGACGCGCCCGCGCCAGTAGATATCCGCGCCGAAGGCCGGGTTGGTTAGCGCCGCCGTGCCAAGCGGAACAAAGGTGTTGAACTCTTTGGGGTCGAGCATCACCTTAACCACCGCGTCCGCATGAGGCTGCGTTGCCGCGCCGTTAAACAGCGGCGACCAGCCCTCCGGCCCTTTGCCGCGTTCGACGATCGGCTTACCTGCACAGCCGTTTGCCAGCGGAGTATCTTCAATCCTGATGTCATAGAAGAATTGGGTATCAGGGTCGAACATGCATGTGTTGATGTACTCCGCCAGCTTCTTCGCTAACGTCTGATAGTGTTTCGCATCTTCTGTTTTTCCGAGGATAGTCGCCATCTCTGCCAGATAATGGTTGTCGCTGTACATGTAGCTGGCCTGATCGACCGACTCCTGCAATAGCGAGTAACCCAGCAAATTACCGTCTTTACCGCGGTTTTCGGCAAATTTCACCACCCAGTCGCTGCGCTTTCCGCCGCCTGCGACGTATTTATCCAGTTGATCTTTATCGATAAAACCAAATACCGCCGCATCATCACGACCGGACTCCCACGAGGCGGCTACCTGCGCTGGGATCTCGAGACTGTCATACTGGCCCTTATCGATCACGGCGGCGTAGTTGTTCAGTCCTGAGAGGGTTTCTTCCTTGTCGCCTTTTTTCACCGTAAACAGCATTTCACCGCTGTCGGTATTGTGGGCTTTATCGCGCGTAGCGCCGTATTCCGGCACGCCGTTGCCGTTATGATCGCGGTTACACAGCCACCAGTCGTGATACGCCACCAGCTTTGGATACATCTCTTCGAGCCAGGCCTTGTCTTTGGTGACGTTGTAGACCTCCATCACCGACCAGGCCGCCAGGCTGGGCTTGGTGTTGCGCTCGTTCCAGTTACCGCCGTCGCCGCCGCGTTGCGGGCTGAGATTCCAGGCAATCAGGTCGGGAAGGAATCCGGCATCCTGCGCGCGAACCGGATCGCCTGGTTTAACCTGCCATGAAAAGACGGCGCGAATATTCTCTTTGGCGATATCCGGGTTAAAGTGCGCCATGGCGAAGGCCTGCTTCCAGGTGTCCCACGGCCAGGTTTGGTTGCCGGAGAACCAGCGGCCGGTGACCGAAGGGGTCACAGTATTGTGTTTTACCGCACCGCCCGGCGAACGCCAGTTGCCGTTCAGCGTTTCAATAGCTTTAACCGCGACCCGGGTTTGTTCCGTTGTGGCATCTGGGTTGGTTAAGCCTTTTTGCAGATAATCCGCCCAGCGCTTTTGCGATGCAGCAAGATACCAGGCCGGGCGCGCCAGAATATCGCGGATCTGCGGCTGCTCTTTCGCGACATCCTCGGCGGTAAGCAGATGAGAATAGGTGGTGTAGAAAGTGGTAGAACCTTTGATATGGGCTTTGCCGGAGAAGCGGTGGCCATTGACCTTCGTCTTCATTGGCAGCGATTTATGTACCTGGTATTCGGACTCACCGGAGGTGAGCAGATCCCAGGTTGAGCGCACTTTGCCGAAGGTGACTTTCAGGCCATCGTGCGTAGCGGTGATTTTGCGCTGATAGCCAGGGAATTCGCCATCGATGGTTTTATCCGACAGCGGTTTTCCCTCTTTGGCTTCCAGCTTCGATAGCAGTTCGCCGTCCCACACCAGATCCAGCGGCGTGTTGCTGGTGATTTTGGTTTCCAGCAGCGAGGTGCGGGGACTGGCAAAACGCAGCGTCATCTCTACTTGCACATGCTTAGATGACAGCTTTTGCACCAGCGCGCCGGGAATGCTGTAAGCCTCAAGCGAGAAATCGACCTTTTTACCGTGCTGGTACACCGTCAGACGGTCAAAATTATTGGCCATAAAATTGATGTACTCTTCGGTCAGCAACGCCACGCCCGGAAAGCCACCCATCGTGGCAGGACCGTCCGGCAGCAAATGACCGTGCCAGGCGCCGAGATCGAAAAAGGGATTAAAGCGCTGGTGGTCGTCGTGATCGTAGTCATGCATGTAGTCAGGCGCACCGGAGCGATTAATGATGTTTTTAAAGTCGTTAGCACTGGCGGCATGTGCGGAGACGTTCATCAGCAGGATGCAGGCCAGCGGTGTAAGAAGAGGTTTTATGTTCATGGTGTTCCGGTCCTTGTTACCAATAAAAATATTGCATCAGGAAGATTTGGTCGCTCGGGTCGCCAGAAGCATTCTGCATATAGAACCGGCTGTCGAAGGCGGTAGCGAAACGTCCGCCGCCGTATTCGTACCAGATACCGAACTGCATAAAGGACGTGGTTTCTTCCTCGGCGCTATCCGGCCGGTGTTTGGCGTAGCTGTAAGCGGTGGAGAGGTAAACGCCTTTTAGCGCTTCATACATCGCGCTGACCATATAGCCGGTCTCGGTGCCGGGCACATCCAGCCCGTCGGCCCGGCCCGTGTGGTGCCAGGCGCGGGCGGCGAAGTTGGGCGAGAGGATACCGGTCAGGAACAGTTGTCCGGTACCATCCGTTATCTCCAGGCCGTTCATCCAGGTTACGCCTTCGGTCAGGTCGTACTGGATGTAGCCGTTCATCATGGCCGGATAGGTATATTTATCGTCGTAGCGATCGTATTTACCAAAGTGCAGCCAGGCTTTGCTCTCGTCGTGGTGTCCGGCGGGCGTCGCGGTCACGCTATAGCGCAAAGGGCCGGTCAGGTTTTGCACTTTAATGGCGGTCATGATGTCGCGGGTGTTGGGAATAACGTAGCCCAGGTCGGGAGTGAAATCCCCCCACCATTGCAGATCATCCAGCGAAGAGTCCTGGCGCAGACTGAGCATCAGCTCCGTGCCATCATCGGTGCGGTAACCACCGTAAAAGCGGTTGATCCCGCCCTCGAATCCGCCCCAACTATGGTCAGGAACCCAGGCATTGCCCTGATGGTCGGCCTGCACGGTCCAGCCCTCGCCGTAAATCAGACCAAACCACGAACCGTGTTTTATCTCCAGGCCACCTTCTATATAGGTACCATCACTGTACTTATGTTTGTCTTGTCCTTCTAAATCCATATACCCACCCATGCCCAATTCGCCATAAAAACGAAAGGACGGAGAAGATCTTTCGGGCGTTTTTGTGTCGTCGTGTTCTGCAGGGCGAACTTCTTCTGCACCCAGAGAGGAGACGCAGAAAAAGGGCAGGGCAATAATTGCCCTGCAACAATGGCTAATGTTTTTCATGCTTTATCCTAAACCAAATAAAAATTAATTTTTATTGTTATAGCCTTGGCGAATATTGTTTATTGTTATTATGTTTTAGTTATTAATTGATATTTGAAGCAGGGGCTGCCTCAATAGCTTTTTCTTCTTTGGTTAGCCCTTTGATATATTTACTGTATTTCCACCAGGCAAAACCGAGGAAAATAACAATCCCACCGACGTTATAGAAAATAATAGTCATGATGTTACCGCCGGTCGGGAAGGTAGAGGCGATAAACCCGATGGTGAAAAGAACGATCAGCATTGATACCACAATAATGCCGGTTTTTTGCGAACCCATACGGAAGTCACGCGGTAAGTGATCCAGTTTTGCGCGCAGATTCAGGTAAGCCAACATAATAAACAGCGGCGGCAGCATCGATGCGGCGGCGGTCATGTTGATGATGGTGTTCATTAAATCCTGCACGGTATTGGAGCCGAGGGTCGGGATAATCATCAGCGGGATAACGATCAGGAACTGGATCCACGCTGCGCGGGCCGGGACGCCGTTTTCATTCAATTCGACGGTTTTTTTACCGAAAATACCCGCCGGAATTTCAGAGAAGAAGATCTTCACCGGCGTGGCGGTCCACATCAGCAGAGAGCCGAACATTGCGGTAAAGGAGACCAGGCCGACAAAGCGGTTCACGAAAAGCTCCGGCAGGCCGAAATATGCCGCCAGGCCGTGGAATACCTGCACCGAACCACCGGTAAACTTCAGCTCTTTGCTGCTGACGAAGACGTTGATCAGCACCGAGGAGATGGAATAGAGCACGCCGATAAAAATCCCGGCAATGATAATGACCTTCACGAATGATTTGGAACCACCCTTGACGTCGTTGACGTACACCGCCACCGACTCTGCGCCGCCTGCCGCCATAAAGATCCAGGTGGTGATACCGAGGAAGGCCCAGTTAAAATTCGGGATCATTGCGTCTACGGTGATAGGGTCAGCAGGCTGTACGCCGCCAACCAGCGCAGTACCCGCCAGTAAGATATAGGATAGCGTCAGTAGCAGCATCAACGTGGAGGTGACCGAGGTAATCGGTCCTAACATTTTTGCACCATTGGTCGAAACCCAGGTGGAGAAGGCAAACAGCACCATACTTAACACGGTGGTCGCGAACGGCGTCAGAATGTATTCGTAGCCTAAAAAAGCATATGAGGCGTAGGCGATAACACGGGGCAAAAGCGAGGTAAAAAAGAACAGATTCACGAACCAGTAGGTGTAGGCGGTAATAAATGCCCAACGTCCGCCCAGCGAACTTTTTACCCATGCGTAAACACCGGCTTCGGAGTTTTTATTCAACGAAACAAATTCGGCGATGATTAAGCAGAACGGAATAAAGTAGAAAATCGTCGCGAGGAAAAACATCGGTGCAGATGCCAGACCAAGCTCAATATTATTGTTGATTACGTTATTAAAACTATAAACCGCGGCAAAAGTGAGTGAAAGTAAGCCGAACTTGCCGATGGTATTACGTTTGGTATCAGACATAGCACATCTCCGATTCCTGATTATTATAGGGTACTGGCGGCGCAACGTCGGCGCCGCCTGTGTTTTTATTTATTATGAAAATAACCATCTTCGATGGTGACTTTGAGTACGACTTTTTTCACTGCGTTATTACAAATAAAACGATAGGCTTCATGGTTGTCACAAATAACCATTTGTCCTTCGTGCACTTCAACGGTTTTTCCGCAACCTTTCAGATATTCGCGATCGGTTTCATCGCGATAATATTCAACCACCTGGAGATCCTCTTTGGCGGCATATTCTATTTTTTGCTGTCCTTGCAGGTAGTAATGGATCTCAAAATAACGGCGATGACCGGTAAACAGCGCATCAGTCGCGGAGTCTGTCTCCACGCGGTAGCTCAGGGAATCACCGATCGAGTGGGCGACGCCTGGCTGAATATTATCAATATTATTAATAGCCTCAACGCAGCGTTGCCATTTCCGACCCGAAGCATAGCGTTGCTGGAACTGCTCTAAGTTATCGATGATCCTCATTTTGTATTCTCGCTGTGCAAATTCGTGGAAAAGAATCCGGTGCCAAAGGCGCGGTTGGCGATGGTTCGCGCGCCAGACTCGCTGCCGGAAACCGGCAACAATGTGAAGCCGTAGCTGAATGACGTAAACCAGACGCGCCAGGAATCGAGCACCTCACTTCCCCACGAGTTAGAACCTAAGCCCAACAGTTGGTGGTCCAGATTCAGGGTGATGTCATCGCTACGCTGTAGCGCGTTGCAGTGCTGTGCGGCGAAGATATTCTCTGGCGTATAGCGCCAGGCGCTCAGGTTTACAGGGCGCTGCGGGACTACCAGCAGACCGTTGCCGTGGCGGTTGGTTAGCGTTGCCCAGCGCACGTCCTGACGATTGCCATTGTTTTGCGGGAACGGATAGTTTTCGAACATCTCATCCACGCTGCTACGCCAGATGTCGATGATGTTGGCCTGCTGGCTATCGGCATAGTTTTCACCGGGACCACGTCCGTAATACGCCACCTGGCCCAAATCACCGTTGATGCCCATCGTGAAGCCGATGCACGGAATAATGTCCCGATATTCACCGTAAGGCTGGCCGGAAAGCTCTACGTTCAGCTGTCCGTCTGCGGCAATGCGCCAGCGATAGGTGCAGCGCATACCGAAATCAAATACCGGCGGGGCGATAATCGTTTGGCTGGTTATCAGCAGCCCATCATCGGTTTGCTCAAGGGTAAAATCACGCAGATGCTCCTGCATAATCTGTAAATGATTCGGTTGCCAGAGGCCTTCGAACTCTTGCTTGTGGTTATCAATAGTCGGTTTGAAGAAATTAATCTTCGGCTCGCGGGTAATTAGTTCTTCACCATTGACGTTCCAGGCGATCGGTTTACCGGTCAGCTTTGAGAAGGTCAGATGGAAGTTATAACCGCGCACGGTACAGCTCTGGCGGCTGTCTTCCAGCGTCAGACGGTTGGCGTTTTGCAGGCTAAACGGTACGGCAGCCGCCGTTCTGGCCTTCAGTGGGAACTGATAAGTCGCGATGTGATGCCCGGCTTCGCTGTATAACGTGCGGGAGTCTTTCGTCACGGTGACGTTAAGGAACGTTTCGCGGGCATCCAGCTCCGGCAGCGCGTATTGCAGCAGCGCATCGCTGTTGGGAGGAACGTCACGCAGTTTTATCTGCTGAACAGAGAGCGTATCTCCTTCGGCGCGAACCTCAATATGCAAGGTGTAGTCGTCAAGCGTAGTGAACCACAGTTTGTTTTCTACCCGCAGTTCGCCGCGGGCCAGATTCTGCGCGCGTACTTTCACTGGCGCAATCACCTGCTTGTACTCTTGCAGACCCGGCCCTGGGGTTTGATCGGAATAAATCAGGCCATCAAGGCAGAAGTTGTAGTTGTTCGGATAGTCGCCGTAGTCGCCGCCATACTTGTACCAGACGTTGCCATTCTCATCTTTGGCCTGAATCCCGTGATCGCACCACTCCCAGACATAGTGTCCCTGAATACAATCATGCTGATAGAAGACGTTCTGATATTCCGTTAGCCCGCCGGGACCGTTGCCCATAGCGTGCGCATACTCGCAGATGATGCGCGGCTTAGGATGCGGATATTCACCAAACTCATTCATCAGCGGCACGCGGGTGTACATGGTAGAGATGATATCCACCACTTCGGCGTCACGATCTTCTTCGTAATGAATCAAACGCGTGTCATCCAGCGCTTTTGCAGCGTGATACATGGCGCGGATGTTACAGCCGTATCCGGATTCGTTGCCGAGCGACCAGATGACGATTGACGGATGGTTTTTCTGCGCATGGATGTGGCGCACGATGCGCTCAACGTAGACATTTTCCCACAGCGGATCGTCGGTTATCCGGCTGATATCGCCGATATTGGCGAAGCCGTGAGATTCAACGTCGGTTTCGGCCATCACGAACAGACCGTAGATATCGCACAATTCATAGAAGCGCGGATCGTTCGGGTAATGGGCGGTACGCACGGAGTTGATGTTGTGCTGCTTCATCAACAGCAGATCTTTTTCAACGCGATCCATGCCGACCGCGCGGCCTTTAAGATGATCGTTATCGTGGCGGTTAACGCCATGCAGCATCACGTAGCGGTTATTGATGTAAAACAGACCGTCGCGAACTTTGATATCGCGGAATCCGACGCGCTGTGGCACGACTTCAAGGATGTTGCCGCTGGCATCTTTCAGCGTCATCACCAGTTGATAGAGATACGGTGATTCCGCCGACCACTGCTGCGGTGCGCTGACCTTGAAATTAAAAGCGGTATGCGTTTGTTTATCCACTTTCAGCGAGTTAATCACGCCGCTATGCAGCGCCTGCTCACCGTCAAACAAGGTGTATTCGAGCGACACCATCGCTGGCGCGGAGGCCAGGTTTTCCAGCGCAATGTCGCAGGAGAGGGTGGCGTCGCGATAGTCATCATCGAACTCGGTGCGAACGGTAAAATCCTGAATATGGGTCGCCTGTTTGCCGACCAGATAGACATCGCGGAAAATTCCCGCCGACCACCACATGTCCTGGTCTTCAACGTAAGTGGAATCAGCCCATTGCATTACGCGAACGCACAGCAGGTTGTCACCGGTGTGCACCATTGCGCTGATATCAAATTCGGCTGTCAGGCGGCTGCCCTTGCTGAAGCCAACGTACTGATCATTCACGTAGACTTCGAAGTAGGTTTCTACGCCATCAAATTTAATCAGCGTCTGTTTGTCCTGCCAGCCTTCGCTGAGAGAGAAAATGCGCTGGTAAGCACCGGTGGGGTTATTGGTCGGAACGTAGGGAATATCAATCGGGAAAGGAAAACCTTCGTCGGTATACTGCAGCTTACCGTGCCCTTCCATCTGCCACATGCCGGGGACGGTGATGCTGCCCCAGTCGCTCATCAACTGTGACGTAAAGGCTTCCGGCACCTGCAGCGGATGCTCAAAGAACTGAAAATTCCACTGACCGCTTAATAGCTGAAAGAGGCTGCTGGTTTCGCGGGCAAACGAGCGAGCCTGCGCTACTGAGTCATAAGAGAAAAAATATGCGCGTGGCGCCAGTCGATTTTCGTGGGTGAGCTGAATGTTTTCCCAGCGATTCATAAGGCCTCCCGGTGGAGAAAAATCGGAACCATTCATTGTAATGGTGAGTAAGTGTAATTGGTGATGATTTTAGTAAAAGTTTTACTAAAATATAGCGAGTGAGGTGATTTACTTTAACTGGATCACGAAAATAATTCGGGCATAGAAAAGAATGCATGGCAATGCGCGCCCGGCATCAGAAGAAACCGGGCGGGTTAATGGAGGGTTTTAGCGGGTGGTGCCGCGCAGTTTCAGCTTGCTGGGAACAAAAACCAGGAGAGGAAGCGCGCGCCCGTCGCGGGCTTTCTCAAACAGCAGGTTGACGCCCTGACTGCCCATCATTTCTGAATGGATGCGAACGGTGGAAAGCGGAGGAAAGGTGAAACGCGCCGTTGGGATATCATTAACGCTTATCAGCGAAATATCCTGTGGAATGTTCAGACCACGCTCGTGGATGGCGCGCAAAACGCCAATAGCTATCGAGTCTGAAGCCACAAACAGGGCGCTGGGATAGTCGGGTTTCGCCAGCATTTCTTTAGCCAGTTCATAGCCTGATGAACTGGAGAAACCGCCGCGATAGATGTCCTGCTCAGAAACGACCTGCTGCAGACGACCGTATTCGACAAACGCCGCTTCGCGGATATCGGCCTTGCCTGGCTGGTCTTCGCCGCCGATGAAGCCAATGCGGGTGACGCCCTGGGCAATGAAAAAGTCGATGCTCTCTTTGCTGATGCGGGCCAGATCGATATCGACGGCGTCATATTCGCTGCCGGATTCATGGAAATCGATAAAGCAGATGTTGTCAGTAAGCGCTGTTGCCGCTTCGCGCAGAGCGGGAGAAGGCTTGCCGACAATAAGAATGCCGGTAATGTGTTTGCTCTCCGGCAGCCCACTGTGCTCATAGCAGTTGGTCAGTTCGATCCCCAGTTTCTCACACTGGGTTTCAATCCCATGACGGATCGCGAGATAGTAAGGATCGTTGATTTCCAAATCCTGCTGATAGCTGTAGAGCGCCAGAATATGCTGAGGGCCGAGCGCGCTGGTCTGGTTCTTACGGGCGCTGCTGGTTTTGTACTCCAGCTTTTCTGCGATCTCCAGAATGCGATGCTTGGTTTCTTCTTTTACATTCAGCGTGGGGTCATCGTTTAAAACCCGGGACACTGTCGCCAGGGACACGCCAGCTTCGATTGCGATGTCTTTAAGTGTTGCCATGTTTGCCTTTTCCCTGAGTTACCTGCGCATTGTAAATGAAGTGCTTATCTATTCATCTGTTTTCAGTAAAAAAAGCACGTTTAATTGACATGCTCGGGGTAAAACTGGGCTTTCATAGTGTGATGAGTACGTCATTTTCCCGCTTTTGAGAACAATGCCTGGAAAATATTTTGCTAGTATTTAGTAAAATTTTACCAAAGGAGAGAACAATGGATACCGTCGCATTTGCTGATTTTGCCCGAATGGAAATACGTGTTGGAAAAATCGCACAGGTACAGCGTCATGACAATGCCGATAAGCTGTATATCGTACAGGTCGATGTGGGAGAGCGTACGCTGCAAACCGTGACCAGCCTGGTGCCTTATTACAGCGAAGAGGAGCTGATGGGGAAAACGGTAGTGGTGCTGTGTAACCTGCAAAAGGCCAAAATGCGCGGTGAAACATCTGAGTGTATGCTGCTGTGCGCAGAGACGGACGATGGCAGCGAAAGCGTGCTGTTAACGCCAGAACGCCTTATGCCTGCGGGTGTACGGATTGTTTAAGTTAGGTTAATTACCGGATGGCGGCTACGACTTATCCGGCCTACAAAAGCGAGTCTTTTATAGGCCGGGTAAGGTTGTTACACCTGCTCCACGCTCACCCGTAATGCTGCCAGGGCTTTGCGCGTCGATCGCAATACCAGATCGCATTGCTCGATCGTTAACGTTAACGGCGGTTCGATACGGATGGTCTTGGCATTGTTCAGCGTGCCAGCAACCAGTACCCGCTGGCGGAACATCTCACTGGCAAAGTTGTAGCCGATTTCATTATCGACAAACTCAATCGCCATCAGCATTCCCTTACCACGTACATCATGCACCAGATCCGGGTATTCCCGCGCAAGCTGGCGGAAGCCATCCAGCAACATATCGCCTTTCTGCTCCGCCTGAGCCGGTAAATTTTGCTCCAGCAGGACGTTAATGGTGGCCAGCGCAGCCGCACAAGCGAGCGGGTTGCCGCCAAACGTGGTGGTATGCAGGAAAGGATTGTCGAACAAGACGGAGAATACCTCTTCGGTGGCAATGGTTGCGCCAATGGGCATCACGCCACCGCCCAGCGCTTTGGCCAGGCACATAATGTCGGGCTGCACGTTTTCGTGCTCGCAGGCAAACATTTTGCCGGTACGACCCATGCCGGTCTGCACTTCGTCAAGGATCATTAGCGCGCCAAACTCATCACAGAGCTTACGAACGGCGCTCAGATACCCTTGCGGCGGCAGGATCACGCCCCCTTCACCCTGGATAGGTTCGAGGATCACGGCGGCGACGTCGTCACCGGTCTTTTTACACTCGCTGAGCATGGTGCGCATCGCGTTAATATCGCCAAACGGCACATGACGGAAGCCCGGCAGCAGTGGCATAAAAGGTTTGCGGAAGGTTGATTTAGCCGTGGCGGAGAGCGCGCCCAGTGATTTACCGTGGAATGCGCCGCTGGTGGCAATAAACGTAAATTTACCGCGCGGCGATTGATACGCTTTCGCCAGCTTCAGAGCGGCTTCAACCGACTCGGTCCCGCTGTTACAGAAAAAACTGTATTTCAGTTTACCTGGTGCCAGTGCGGCGAGGGTTTTTGCCAGCATGGCCCGCAGAGGGTCAAGTAGTTCCTGGCTATGCAGAGGTTGCTTCGCGAGTTGATTCTGTACGGCGGAAACCACGACTGGATTACGGTGCCCCACGTTGAAAATACCGAAACCACCCAGGCAATCGACGAACTCCTGCCCCTGGGTGTCGACAAGCGTATTCAGGCTTCCCGCTTGCCACTCTACGGCTCCGTAATCCCCGCCTGCAGTTACAGATTTTCGATACTCTAAGAACCCCGGATTGACATGCTCCTTAAAGTACTCAATCACCTCTCGGTTTAATGATTTCATTTCCTCATGATCAAGCGTGCGCTTTTCGATGAGATTCAGTGCGTGTGCGCTGCAGGCCAGGGCCGATGCGCTGGAAGGTAACCTGTTCAAAATATGCTCCCGGAGCTCGCGTATCACATGATACTGATTTAAGTATTGCAGGGATTGCGCCATTCCGGCACGCATCGCAAAAATCGGGATAAACACCAGGAATCATCTCATTCATGCAACATTTAATGCCGTTATTTAACATTTGCTGGCATTTTGCCCAAGCCCGGAGCCGGAAAACAGCTCGGATAAACGCGAATTTGCGCTAAAAATGGGCAATATTTGCACTGCGACGGTGCGTTGGTAGAAGAGATATTGAATAGTTACCGCATGAAAGTATTTTAAATCAATGGATTAGAATGCGTACAGATTTTGAGGTTTAATCGCAAATTGCGATCTAAATCAAATTTAACAACTAAAGATAAAAAAATTATCGCCGAAATAACATAAGCCGAAAGAGTTAACAACCAGATAACCTGCACAGGACGCAATCATGTCTTCTCATCCCTACGTTAGTCAGCAAAATACACCGCTGGATGATGATATCACCCTCATGTCGACCACCGATTTACAAAGCTATATCACCCATGCGAACGATACCTTTGTCCAGGTCAGTGGCTATCAACTGAATGAATTGCTCGAAAAACCGCACAACCTGGTTCGTCATCCGGACATGCCAAAAGCGGCGTTTGCGGATATGTGGTACACCCTGAAGCAGGGCGAGCCATGGAGTGGGATTGTGAAAAACCGGCGTAAGAATGGCGATCACTACTGGGTGAGGGCCAATGCGGTGCCAATGGTGCGGGAAGGGCGTGTAACCGGGTATATGTCGATTCGTACCCGGGCAACTGACGAGGAGATTGCGGCGGTAGAGCCTTTATATAAAGCGCTGAATGAAGGGCGTTGCAACCGACGTATCCATAAAGGCCTGGTGGTACGCAAAGGCTGGTTGGGTAAACTCCCGGCGCTACCGATTCGCTGGCGGGTGCGCAGCGTAATGGCGCTTATGCTTATTGTTCTGGCGACCGTGTTCCAGCAAATGGGTGCCGAATGGCCGTTACTGTTAATGAGCGCGCTGGTGATGATTTTGGGAACGGCTATTTTCGAATGGCAGATTGTGCGCCCTATTGAGAATGTCGCTCGTCAGGCGCTGAAAGTGGCGACCGGTGAGCGGAACAGCGTGTCGCACCTTAACCGCAGTGATGAACTGGGCCTGATGCTGCGAGCTGTCGGGCAACTGGGGCTAATGTGCCGTTGGCTCATCCATGACGTCTCCAGCCAGGTGAGTTGTGTGCGCAGCGACAGTGAAACGTTGGCGAAAGGCAGCGATGATTTAAACAAGCATACGCAGCAGACCGTAGAGAACGTGCAGGAAACGGTGACTACCATGAATCAGATGGCGGCATCGGTAAAGCAAAACTCAGAGACCGCTGCCGCGGCCGATAAGCTCTCTATTGCCGCCAGCAGCGCGGCAACGCACGGCGGTGAGGCGATGGATACTGTCATCAAAACCATGGACGATATCGCCAACAGCACCCAGCGGATCGGCACCATCACCACGCTGATTAACGATATTGCCTTCCAGACTAACATTCTGGCCTTGAACGCCGCCGTTGAAGCCGCACGAGCGGGCGAGCAGGGGAAAGGGTTCGCGGTGGTGGCGGGTGAGGTGCGTCATCTTGCCAGTCGTAGCGCCAGTGCCGCCAATGATATCCGCAAGCTGATTGATGCCAGCGCCGATAAGGTACAGTCCGGTTCTGACCAGGTTCACGCCGCAGGACGCACGATGGACGATATTGTGGCGCAGGTGCAAAACGTCACTCAGCTGATCGCCCAAATCAGCCACTCAACGCTGGAGCAATCAGATGGTCTTTCCAGCCTGACTCGGGCAGTGAATGAACTGAGCAATATTACGCAGAAAAACGCCGAACTGGTTGAGGAGAGTGCCCAGATTTCCGCGATGGTGAAACATCGCGCCGGTCGTCTGGAAGATGCGGTCACGGTGTTGCATTAGTTCTTCCCCGTTTTTACCAAACGCTTATCGTCTCCGGTAAGCGTTATCTGTAGCATCGGTGTTAATTCATTATTGGTTATTCATAATTTCATATTACCCCTGTGGTTGTCTGTTTCTCATTTTTGTTTTTATATATTTATTGAACTTTAATAACTATTTTAAAAATATTGAGTGGTTTAACTGTATTCATCGTAAAAAACGACTTGTCGATAATAAAATAACCGAAAGGATGATTAGTATTATAAAGTTAGGTAATGCCTTACCGATAAAGACATTGGACAAAGGAAAACGACTCCCAGGGAGAAAGTATGTTTTTGAATAATGTTAAAATTCGCTCAAAATTATTTATCGCGTTTGGCTTTTTTATTGTTCTGATAGTCGTGAGCTCAGGGCTTTCATTGTTGAGCCTGGAGCAAAGCAACAGTCGGATGCAGAACATCATCACCAAAGATTATCCCATTACGGTAAAAGCTAATCTGCTGATCGATAATTTTCAGGAATTTGTCAGTATCCAGCAGTTGATGTTAATGGACGAAGAAGGTAAATGGACGGAGGAGTCGCAGAAAAAACTCAATGCGATCAGCCAGCAGATTTCCGTCCTGTTGGATACGCTGAGTGGTGCATCTCTTAATGACGAGTCGAAAAAAATTATTGCGGATATTCGCGATGTGCGCGAGCAATATCTGGCCTCGCGATACCGTATTCTACAGGCGTTGCAAAACCACGAACGTTCAGCTGCGATGCAAGAGATGATGACCTCCACCGTGCATGTTCAACAGGCTTATAAAGAAAAAGTCCAGGAGCTTATTGCCATTGAAAATGCACAAATGTTGAGTTCGGGCGCTAAGGTTGAGCATGATTTCAAAACTAACCGCACTTTGTTGATTACTTTGGCATTGTTTAGCATCGCCGCTGGCTTTGTGATGGGAGGGTATATTGTGCGTTCAATCACTGCACCGCTTAATGAAGCGGTGCAGTTTGCTGAGGCGATTGCGCAGGGAGATTTGACCCGCAGTATTAATGCGAAGCAGGAAGATGAAACAGGTATTCTGTTGCGTGCGCTGATGGCGATGAAAACCCGCTTACTGGAGATTGTCGAAGACGTCCAAAACGGTTCCGAGAATATCTCCACAGCGGCGGCGCAGATTGTGGCGGGTAATCAGGATTTGGCTGCACGAACCGAAGAACAAGCAAGTTCGGTAGAACAGACCGCTGCGTCAATGGAACAAATAACTGCGACAGTAAAAACGACGGCAGACCATACTCATGAAGCAACGAAGCTGTCCGCAGGAGCCGCAGCAGTGGTGAAAAACAACGGCGAAATGATGGAGCAGGTGACGTATAAAATACGCGTGATTAATGAAACGTCTAACCGTATGTCAGATATTATCAACCTGATTGATTCCATTGCCTTCCAGACTAATATCCTGGCGCTGAATGCGGCTGTGGAGGCCGCGCGGGCTGGAGAACATGGACGTGGGTTTGCGGTGGTGGCCGGAGAAGTCCGCCAACTGGCGCAAAAAAGCGCATCATCAGCCAGCGATATCCGTAATCTGATTGAAGAATCCACCAGTCAAACTCGGGAAGGACTATTGTTGGTTGAAAAAGCCAATGCGTTGATCAACGGAATGGTGACAAACGTTGAGGAAATGGATGTGATATTGCGAGAAATTGGTCAAGCCAGTCGGGAGCAAACGGACGGTCTTTCGCAAATTAACAGTGCGATTGGCCTGATTGACACGACTACGCAACAGAACTCCTGTTTGGTAGAAGAGTCTGTTGCGGCAGCTGCGTCATTGAACGAGCAGGCTGTACATTTAAAAGAGCTGATTAAGGTATTCCGCGTTCGTAACGGTGATACGCAGCCTGTTTAATCCAACTGAGTGATATCCAGCGCAGCGCGATCGATAATACCGATGATTTTTTTGATTTGCGCATCGCTGGTATCACCATGATTGACCCGTAGATCCAGCACGGCTTTGAAGTTTTCCAGAGCACGTTTCATCTGCGGGTTCTTACGCAATTCAAACCCCACGCTGCGGGCTTTAATACGTTCGTGGATATGTTCCAGATGCTCACGGTTTTCATCCAGCCACTGCAGGCCCTGGGTTGTGATCGCAATCTGTTTACGCCCACCTTCCTCGTCGCTGATGGTGATCAGTGCCTGATCCTGCAAGAAATCCAGCGTCGGATAGATAACACCCGGGCTTGGGGTGTAGTTACCCTGAGTCAGGGTTTCAATCGCTTTAATCAACTCGTAGCCGTGGCTGGCGTCGCGGGTCAAGATATCCAGAATCACCAGGCGTAATTCTCCGTGACCGAAGAAGCGTTGGCGACGACCGCCGCCCCCGCGACCGTGGCGGTGTCCACAGCCCTGTCCATGGTGATGTTCTTTGTTACAGCCTTCATGGCGATGTTCTTCACCTTTGCAGCAACCTGCGTGGTGCTCGTTGTGGCGGCCTTCATGGTGATGTCCTTCACCCTTGCAGCAGCCTTCGTGTTGGTGCTCTGTATGTTTGCAGCAACCTTCATGATGGTTTTGCATCATCGTCTCCTGATGTTATTTAGATACATCTAATTTATATCTAAAAATTATCATCTTGCAAGGCTACAAACTAAATTTTACTTAATGCATTGATTATTAGGTGATTTTATGTGGCGCTAATGGTCGGGGAATCAGACGGTGAGTATATCAAAAAAGTGCTTGCAATCCTCTTGATTAGCAATCATTATCATTTAAAAATAAATTTAGATATATCGTATTATCTTCACAAGGCGAAAAAATGACAAAAAACACCTCACGCTACCCGCAGCGCGTTCGCAATGAACTGCGCTTTCGGGAACTTACCGTCCTGCGCGTAGAACGTATTAGCGCGGGCTTTCAACGCATTGTGTTGGGCGGCGACGCTCTGGACGGTTTTAGCTCACGCGGCTTTGACGACCATACCAAGGTCTTTTTCCCTGAACCGGGCAGCCACTTTGTGCCGCCGGTTGTCACCGATGAAGGCATCGTCTGGGCTGACGGCGTGCGTCCGTTATCCCGTGACTACACGCCGTTGTATGACGAAGCGCGCCATGAGCTGGCGCTGGATTTTTATATTCACGATGGTGGTGTGGCAAGTACGTGGGCGATGAATGCGCGCGAGGGCGACAAGCTGACAATCGGCGGGCCGCGCGGTTCTTTGGTCGTGCCAGAGGACTATGCGTATCAGGTTTACGTGTGTGATGAATCGGGAATGCCCGCGCTGCGCCGACGCCTGGAGTCGCTCAGCCGTTTGGCGGTACGTCCGCACGTCACGGCGCTGGTAAGCGTGCAGGATGCCGCGTTCCAGGATTATTTTGCCCATCTCGACGGATTTACCATTCAGTGGTTTATCGGCCATGACGAGCAAAGGGTGAATGAACATTTATCGCGGCTAACCGTGCCTGCAGACGATTATTACATCTGGATCACCGGCGAAGGCAAAGTAGTCAAAAACCTGAGTGCTCGCTTTGTAACCGAGGCGTTCGATCAGCAACGGGTTCGCGCGGCGGCTTACTGGCATCAACGCCGTTAATCAGTAGTTAGATGGCGGAACGCCAAACGCATGGCGGAATGCGTAGCTAAATGCCGCGGTGCTGGAATACCCCACATCTAGCGCCACGGCGGTTACACTTTTATTTTTCTTCAGCATTAATACGGATTCCAGAATACGCATTTTTTGCTTCCAGACGCTGAAGGGTAATCCGGTTTCTTTTTTGAAATGGCGTGAAAAGGTACGGGCAGACATGCCCAGATGCTGTGCCCAGTATTCAACCGAATGCTCCAGTGCGGGGGATTCTTGTATGGTTCGGCATACTTTGGTTAATTCACTGTCCTGCGGCCAGGGTAATACAAAAGCGACTTCCGGAAGTTGTAGAATAATGTCGACCAGGACGCTGACCAGTTTGCCCTCTTTTGACTGGCTATCATAATGGCCTGAAATTGAATTCGTGGCGTAATGAATAAACTCTCTGGCGAAATCACTGATAGCCACCACTTTACATTCATTGATGCTCTCTTCAAGAAACCCCGGTTTAATATCCAGATTCTCTAAATACACATCATCCAGAGCCCAAACCGCATGCTCGGTATTATTTGGGATCCAGATTCCATAATGCGCTGGGATTATCCAGCATTTGCCGGCAACATCAATACGCATACTGCCTTTACGGGCGAAATGAAACTGCATAAAAGAGTGTGAATGTTGCGGAACATGGTGGTTGGCTTCTAGGACATAAGAGCGAAAGAATACATCCTGCGGCAGTTCCGTCATGGAGTTATCCGGGAAGGAGTTCCACCGTTTTTGCGCGAGAGTTTCCATAAATGAATCGTCAATGCTCCCAATGATGTGGCCGCTGCTCGATAGATCTTGTCCGCAGATCATAATACATGCACTCTTTTTTCCATAATAATCTTGTGTAAGAATTTTTAGCCCACTTTTGGTAAATACCATGAACTCGCTTTGTTCAGATGCTGTGATCGTCAATGAAATAAATGATAACTGGACCCGAATGGGAAAAGAGCTGCTTTCGCAAGCGGATATCAGAATTAATGGCTCGCGTGCCTGGGACATTCAACTTCATCATACCGGTTTCTTTAAACGGGTATTGCAACAGGGCTCGTTAGGACTTGGCGAAAGCTATATGGAAGGCTGGTGGGACTGCGATCGGCTCGATATTCTGTTTTGCAAAATCCTGAAGGCAAAACTCGACCAGCAGATGCCGGGAAACCTGAAAGATATTTTACGCATTGCCAGCGCGCGCCTGTTTAATTTGCAGTCACGGAGCCGTGCATGGATTGTCGGCAAAGAACATTATGATATTGGTAACGATCTCTTTGCGCTGATGCTTGATCCGCATATGCAATATTCCTGCGGGTACTGGAAAGACGCGACCACATTAGACGATGCGCAAAATGCCAAATTAAAAATGATTTGCGAGAAACTCCAGCTTAAACCTGGTATGCGTTTACTCGATATCGGCTGTGGCTGGGGCGGGCTGGCGGAATATGCGGCGCGCCATTATGGTGTGGCGGTAGAAGGCGTTACCATTTCCAAAGAGCAGCAGAAAATGGCGCAGCAGCGCTGTGAAGGGCTGGACGTTAACATTCTGCTGCAGGATTATCGCGACCTCGATAAACACTACGATCGCATTGTCTCCGTGGGGATGTTTGAACACGTCGGGCCGAAAAACTACGACACCTATTTCAGCATCGCCGACCGTTGTTTAAAACCGGACGGACTGTTCCTGCTACATACTATTGGTAGCAATAAAAAAGGGATGAGTGTCGATCCGTGGATCAATAAATACATTTTCCCGAACGGTTGCTTACCGGCGATTTCCCATATTGCCGAGGCCAGTGAATCACGATTTGTGATGGAGGACTGGCATAACTTTGGTAGCGATTACGATAAAACGCTGATGGCCTGGCACGAGCGTTTTAATCAGGCATGGCCGGAGCTGTCATCGCGTTATTCCGCCACTTTCAGAAGAATGTTTAATTACTATTTATGCGCCTGCGCAGGGGCTTTCCGCGCCAGAGATATTGAGCTTTGGCAGGTGCTGTTTAGCCGCGGCGTAGAAGGTGGGATCCGCGTTTATCGTTAATGTTCTGCCGGATGGCGGCGCAAGCGCCTTATCCGGCCTACAATAACGTACCCCGTAGGCCTGATAAGTGAAACGCATCAGGCATTTCTTCGCCGGATGGCGGCGCAAGCGCCTTATCCGGCCTACAACAACGTACCCCGTAGGCCAGATAAGTGAAACGCATCAGGCATTTCTTCGCCGGATGGCGGCGCAAGCGCCTTATCCGGCCTACAATAACGTACCCCGTAGGCCAGATAAGTGAAACGCATCAGGCATTTCTTCGCCGGATGGCGGCGTAAGCGTCTGAGTCGACCCACAACAGCGCGCTCCGTAGGCCTGAGAAGTGAAACGCATCAGGCATTTCTTCGCCGGATGGCGGCGCAAGCGCCTTATCCGGCCTACAACAACGCACCCCGTAGGCCTGATAAGTGAAACGCATCAGGCATTTCTTCGCCGGATGGCGGCGCAAGCGCCTTATCCGGCCTACAACAACGTGCACTCCGTAGGCCTGATAAGTGAAACGCATCAGGCATTTCTTCGCCGGATGGCGGCGCAAGCGCCTGATCCGACCTACAACAGCGTGCACTCCGTAGGCCTGATAAGTGAAACGCATCAGGCATTTCTTCGCCGGATGGCGGCGTAAGCGTCTGAGTCGACCCACAACAGCGCGCTCCGTAGGCCTGATAAATGAAACGCATCAGGCATTTCTTCGCCGGATGGCGGCGCAAGCGCCTGATCCGACCTACAACAGCGTGCACTCCGTAGGCCTGATAAGTGAAACGCATCAGGCATTTCTTCGCCGGATGGCGGCGTAAGCGTCTGAGTCGACCCACAACAGCGCGCTCCGTAGGCCTGATAAGTGAAACGCATCAGGCATTTCTTCGCCGGATGGCGGCGCAAGCGCCTTATCCGGCCTACAACAACGTGCACTCCGTAGGCCTGATAAGTGAAACGCATCAGGCATTCCTTCGCCGGATGGCGGCGCAAGCGCCTGATCCGACCTACAACAGCGTGCACTCCGTAGGCCTGATAAGTGAAACGCATCAGGCAGCTATGGCTTAGGCCAACTCACTCTCTGCCAGCGCTTTAAACACCATCGCGACGGCGTGAGCGCCGGGGTCCATATTGCCGAGCAGACTTTCGCTGCTCAGATATGATGCGCGACCAGCATTGGCTTTACTCGACAAACAGGTTCGTTCGGCTCCCGCTTGCGCGGCGTCGAATGCGGCCTGCAGATTTTGCGGCTGCGTCAGCAGCGAAGTCAGGGCCGGTTGCAGCGCATCAATCATGGTGCGATCGCCTTCATCTGCGCCGCCGTAGAACTTCATCTGCGACAGACCCGTATTTAACGCCTTGGCAACATCTGCTCCCTGTTCCAGTTTTTGTCCGGCAGCGGTAAAGAAGATCGACATCAGCACACCACTGGAACCACCCATCACCACGGTCAGACGTTCGCCAATCAGCGCGAACAGCGTGGCAAGGTCATCCAGCGGAAGCTGCTGGCGCTGCAGCAGACCGGCAATTTCACGTGCGCCTGCGGCAAAGGTTGAACCGGTATCGCCATCGCCGACTTTGGCATCCAGCGCATTAAGATGGCTCTCCAGATCCGAAAGCGTTGCGGTGATAAGCTCCACAATCCCGGCCACCAGGGCGTTCGCCGAAGGCTGGAATTCCACGCGTGCGCTACGCTGAGATGACGGTACACAGCTGATTTCACGCGGTGGGACCGGAGTCGGCCAGTTGCTGGTTTCCACTTCGGTGAGCAGCGCTTTTTCGATGCTCTCTTCCAGCACAATGGCTGTGAGAGAAAAGCCTTTCATATCCAGCGCGGTGACCAGCGAGGCCGGGCCAATCAGCCAGTCGATTCGCGGATGCAGCAGGCCGCTGGCCAGTTCACGGGTAATGATGGCCATTTCAGCCACAGACACGCCGCCAAGATTGTTAATCATCACCGCCAGACGACCGGTTTCAGGCAGAGCGGCCAGCAGTTTATCCACCATCAGGTTCACTACCTGCGCACTGTTCTGGGTGTCGATAACCGAGGCTCCCGGTTCGCCATGAATACCCATGCCCAGCTCTGCATGACCCGGATGATGGCGCGGCGCGGCGTCGGTTTCTTGCGGCAGATGACAGCTGGAAAGCGCAACGCCCAGGCTGAAGGTGTTATTGGCCGCATACTGCGCTTCACGCAGGACGGTGGCGAGGTTGTAGCCGCGTTCGGCAAAATAGCCTGCGATTTTATGTACCAGGATGGTTCCCGCAATGCCGCGCGGGTGCTTGTTATCCGGCAGGGAGATGTCGTCGCCGACGATCAGCATTTCAACGTTATAGCCAAGGCGGCGGGCTTTCTCGGCGGCAAGACCGAAGTTAAGACGGTCACCGGTGTAGTTTTTCACGATCAACAAACAGCCCGCCTCACCGGTCACCGCCTGAATGGCGGTCAGTACCGCGTCCACGCTCGGGGAAGCGAACACGTCGCCACAGACCGCAGCGGTCAGCATGCCTTTACCGATAAACCCAACGTGTGCGGGTTCGTGACCCGAACCGCCACCCGAAATGACCGCTACGTTATTTTTGTTAAGGTCACGGCGGACCACGATGCGAATGGCCGGATCGCTTTCCAGACGCGCCAGGTTATTCCACGGGCTGGCGATGATCGTACCGTCGATGACGTCGCTCACGAGATGGGTACGTTGATTAAAAAAGAATTGAGACATAACGGCTCCTCGAGGTTGAGTGAAAAACAAACCCCCGAATGCTGAGACTATGGTGCGGAGGCGATGAAGAGATTCTGGCGAAGTCTGCGTGGAAAAAAACAACGTTAAAATGAGTTTCATTACGGAACGTTGTCGCTGTTTTTTGTTCCGAAATGAAACTGAAAAAAACAGGGAACGATCACAATGCGAGCTTGCTCGACTTTTTCTTCCTGCGATCGGCACAGGTTATACGGCGCAGCTACGCTTTTTTTATCGGTTTTAATGTCATTGAGTGGGTAAAAGTGAAAGTGGGATTCGGCTGTGTTGGAGATTTGGCAGTAAATGAACGGATCGGGATCGCAAACCTTATCTTTTTTATGGATAAGCGTTCCAATATGAAACGTACTCCGTTTTTATCTGTTTCATATCAGAACAAAAAGACGAAAGATCTTTTTGTGCACGCCTCGCCATACAGTTATTGCATCGCTCCGGTACGTCCGCTTTCGCCGTCAATATCAGGCTAAAAGGGTTAACGCCAGGGCTCACCATGTAAAAACATGTACTTATTTGAGGATGAAAGGAATGCTAAAAGTTATTCAATCTCCAGCCAAATATCTCCAGGGTCCTGACGCTTCCACCTTGTTTGGTCAATACGCTAAAAATCTGGCGGACAGCTTTTTCGTGATCGCGGATGACTTCGTGATGAAGCTGGCGGGAGAGAAAGTACTCAATGGCCTGCACAGCCACGACATTAGCTGTCATGCGGAACGCTTCAACGGTGAATGTAGCCATGTTGAAATTAATCGCCTGATTGCCATTCTGAAACAGCACGGTTGCCGTGGCGTGGTTGGGATTGGCGGCGGGAAAACGCTGGATACCGCCAAAGCGATTGGTTACTACCAGAAGCTGCCGGTGGTGGTGATCCCGACAATCGCGTCTACCGATGCGCCAACCAGCGCACTGTCCGTTATCTATACCGAAGCCGGTGAGTTTGAAGAGTATCTGATCTACCCGAAAAACCCGGATATGGTGGTGATGGATACCGCAATCATTGCTAAAGCGCCGGTACGTCTGCTGGTGGCCGGGATGGGCGATGCGCTCTCGACCTGGTTTGAAGCGAAAGCCTGTTATGACGCCAGAGCGACCAGCATGGCGGGCGGACAGTCCACCGTGGCGGCGCTGAGCCTGGCGCGCCTGTGCTATGATACCCTGCTGGCGGAAGGCGAGAAGGCACGCTTTGCCGCGCAGGCTGGCGTGGTGACCGACGCGCTGGAGCGTATTGTCGAAGCGAACACTTACCTCAGCGGCATCGGTTTTGAAAGCAGCGGTCTGGCTGGGGCGCATGCGATCCACAACGGCTTTACGATTCTGGAAGAGTGTCACCATTTGTACCACGGTGAAAAAGTCGCCTTTGGTACGCTGGCGCAGTTGGTGCTGCAAAACAGCCCGATGGAAGAGATCGAAACCGTGCTGAATTTCTGTCAGAAAGTAGGCCTGCCGGTAACGTTAGCGGAAATGGGCGTGAAAGACGACGTTGACGGCAAGATTATGGCCGTGGCGAAAGCGACCTGTGCAGAAGGTGAAACCATCCACAATATGCCGTTCCCGGTAACGCCTGAAAGCGTACATGCCGCTATTCTGACGGCAGACCTGCTGGGACAGCAGTGGCTGGCGCGTTAATCAGTCGTCGGTAAGTTTTCTCCGGCATCTTCTCCCCCTCTGACAGTCTCTGCCGGAGGGGTTGTCTATGGTAAAACAGCGGAAAGGGATATGACGGCGCACACGCATAGCATCGGGCAGGAAGTCTCTTCGGTTCTCGCCCAGTCATGGCATCGTTGCAGCAAGTTTATGCAGCGGGAAACCTGGCAGGCGCCGCATCAGGCGCAGGGGCTGACCTTTGAGTCGATTTGTCGTCGCAAGACGGCGTTGCTGACGATTGCTCAGGCCGCGCTGGAAGATGCCTGGGAGTTTATGGACGGCCGTCCGTGCGCGCTGCTGATTCTGGATGAATCAGCCTGTATTCTCAGCCGTTGCGGCGATCCGCAGACGATAGAACAGCTGGCGGAGCTTGGGTTTCGCGACGGCAGCTACTGTGCGGAAAGCATTATAGGCAGTTGTGCGCTTTCTCTGGCGACGATGCCGGGGCAGCCGACAAAAACCTCTGGCGATCAGCACTTTAAGCAGGCGCTACATCCCTGGTCATTCTGCTCGACGCCGGTGTTCGATAACCATGGTCGACTGTTCGGTTCTATCTCGCTGTGCTGCCTTGTGGAGCATGAGTCCGTTTCTGATTTATCCCTGACGCTGGCGATTGCCAGAGAAGTCGGCAACTCTTTGCTGACCGACAGCCTGCTGGCTGAATCTAATCGCCATTTGAACCAGATGTACGGCCTGCTGGAGAGCATGGATGATGGCGTAATGGCCTGGAACGAACAGGGCGTATTGCAGTTCCTCAATGCGCGTGCGGCGCTGCTTTTGCATCTCGACGCGCAGGCCAGCCAGGGGAAAAACATTAACGATCTGCTCAATCTACCCATGCTGCTGCGCCGGGCGATCAAACATGCCCGCGGCCTGAATCACGTTGAAGTCACTTTTGAAAGCCAGCATCAATTTGTTGATGCCGTCATCACCCTGAAGCCGATTGTGGAGGAGCAGGGCAACAGTTTTATTCTGCTGCTGCATCCGGTGGAGCAAATGCGCCAGCTGATGACCAGCCAGCTTGGCAAGGTGAGCCACACCTTTGAGCAGATGTCGACAGACGATCCGGAAACCCGCCGCTTGATCCATTTTGGGCGCCAGGCGGCGAGAGGAAGTTTCCCGATCCTGCTGTGTGGAGAAGAGGGGGTTGGTAAAGAGCTGCTGAGTCAGGCTATTCACAACGAAAGCGAGCGTGCCAGCGGACCATATATTGCCGTGAACTGTCAGTTGTATGCCAACAGCGTGCTGGGCCAGGATTTTATGGGCAGTGCGCCCACCGATGATGAAAACGGTCGGCTGAGCCGTCTGGAACTGGCGAACGGTGGCACGCTGTTTCTGGAAAAAATTGAATATCTGGCACCTGAGCTGCAATCCGCGCTGTTACAGGTGATCAAGCAGGGGGTATTAACTCGCCTGGATGCCCGCCGGCTGATTCCGGTAGATGTCAAAGTGATCGCCACAACCACGGTTGATCTCGCCAATCTGGTGGAGCAAAACCGCTTTAGCCGCCAGCTATATTATGCGCTGCACTCTTTTGAGATAGTGATCCCCCCGCTGCGGGCGCGGCGTAACAGTATTCCCTCGCTGATTTATACGCGGCTGAATAGCCTGAAAAAACGCTTTTCATCCAGTCTGAAGATCGACGACGACGCGCTGGCACAGCTGGTGGCCTATTCGTGGCCGGGCAATGACTTTGAGCTGAACAGCATTATCGAAAACATCGCTATCAGCAGTGATAACGGCCATATTCGGCTAAGCAATTTGCCGGATTATCTGTTTGCCGAACGCCCCGGTCTGGAGACGGCGTCATCACTGCTGCCAGCCAGTCTGACGTTTACCGCTATCGAAAAAGAGGCAATTATCCATGCTGCCCGCGTCACCAGCGGGCGCGTGCAGGAGATGTCGCAATTGCTGAACATTGGCCGCACCACCCTGTGGCGCAAGATGAAGCAATACGACATCGATGCCAGCCAGTTTAAGCGCAAACATCTGGACTAGTTTCTTCCATTCTCGCCATCGAGAACAACGCATCCGACAGTCGGTTGATATAACGTCTGGGCTCATCGCGTAACGTCAGCGTTCTGCCCATCGCGATGAGGACTCGCTCCAACCGACGCGTCAGGGTTCGCGCAACGTGTAGCTGTGCTGATGCCAGATTTTTCCCCGGAATAACAAACGCTTTGAGCGGGCCGCTTTGCGCCATATTGCGGTCAATAAGCTGCTCCAGCGCCTGAATATCCTCCTCGCCAATACGCTGTTTTAAGCGAGTCAGTCCTTTCTCATCGCTGGCGAGTTCCGCTCCCAGTACAAACAGCATCTTCTGCATGGCGTGCAGATCCTGACGTAGCCCGGCCAGGCGCGTGCTGGCATAGCAGACGCCAAGCAGGGAAATCAGTTCATCCACCGTGCCGTAGGCCTCAACGCGGATGTCGTCTTTGTCGATACGGCTGCCGCCAAACAGGGCGGTCGTGCCTTTATCGCCGGTTCGGGTATAGATGCGGTACATTTATTTAATCTCGCTGAAGGGAACCACTTTGACCAGTTGACCGGCATTGGCACCGAGCGCGCGGAGCTGGGCAGCCCCGGCGCGGGTATGCCCACGGACCAGCGCCCGATCCTCGGGCAACTGGGCATGGGTTAAGGCAATATCGCCGCTGGCGTTGAGACCAAGACCTACGCGTAGCGTCGAACTTTTTGCCGCCAGCTTGCTTAGCACCAGCGCGCAGTCATGTTCGTCGCAACAGACAGTCCGGCATGGGACGCCTTGCTCTTCCAGTCCCCAGCACAGCTCATCAAGCACGCGAGTCTCCTGCCAGCGTGAGTGATAAAACAGATGTACGCCCGGTGATGAAAGTGACATTGCGCCCCCTGCGTTATCAGAATGCCTGACGGAAGATCTCGGCAATTTCTTTCTCGTTCCCTTTGCGCGGGTTGGAGAAGGCGTTGCCGTCCTTCAGCGCCATTTCCGCCATATACGGGAAATCGGCTTCTTTGACGCCCAGCTCGCGCAGATGCTGCGGAATGCCGATGTCGGCGGAGAGACGGGCAATGGCGTGAATGGCCAGCTCGGCGGCATCCATGGTGGACAGTCCGTCGGTGTTCTCACCCATGAACGCCGCGATGTCGGCAAATTTCTCCGGATTAGCGATCAGGTTATAGCGCGCCACGTGCGGCAGCAGTACGGCATTTGCTACGCCGTGCGGCATGTCGTACAGACCGCCAAGCTGATGCGCCATCGCGTGAACGTAGCCAAGGTTGGCGTTGTTGAAGGCCATACCCGCCAGCAAAGAGGCGTAGGCCATATTTTCACGAGCTTTCAGGTTGCTGCCCAGCGCTACGGCCTGGCGCAAGTTACGGGCGATCAGACGAATTGCCTGGATAGCGGCGGCGTCGGTAACTGGGTTGGCATCTTTGGAAATATAAGCCTCAACGGCGTGGGTCAGGGCGTCCATCCCGGTCGCCGCGGTCAGCGGGGCGGGTTTGCCGAGCATCAGCAGCGGATCGTTAATGGAAACCGACGGCAGGTTGCGCCAGCTGACAATCACAAACTTCACTTTGGTTTTGGTATTGGTCAGCACGCAGTGGCGGGTGACTTCACTGGCGGTACCGGCGGTGGTATTCACCGCGACGATCGGCGGCAGCGGGTTGGTCAGGGTTTCAATTCCGGCATAGCTGTAGAGATCGCCTTCGTGCGTCGCCGCGATACCAATGCCTTTACCGCAGTCATGCGGGCTACCACCGCCGACGGTAACGATGATATCGCAATGCTCTTTACGAAAAACTTCCAGACCGTCGCGCACGTTGGTGTCTTTCGGGTTTGGCTCGACGCCGTCAAACACCACCACGTCAATACCGGCTTCACGCAGATGGGCGAGGGTTTTATCAACCGCGCCGTCCTTAATGGCCCGCAGACCTTTATCAGTCACCAGCAGCGCTTTTTTACCGCCTAACAGTTTGCAGCGTTCGCCGACAACGGAAATAGCATTGGGGCCAAAGAAGTTCACATTTGGCACCAGGTAATCAAACATACGATAGCTCATAATATACCTTCTTAGATTTGAATTATAATTCAGAGAAACAATTCAGCGCGGTTTCTGCTAATAACATGTCTTGTTCGACGGTGCCGCCACTTACGCCGACGGCACCGATTATTTTATCGTTTAATATGACAGGTAAGCCGCCGCCAAAAATAACGATCCGCTGTTGATTCGTTAGCTGTAAACCATATAGCGAAGCGCCGGGCTGTACCGAATCGGTAATTTCATGGGTGCCCTGGCGCAGGCAACAGGCGGTATACGCTTTATTAAGAGAGATATCACAACTGGTGACAAAAGCATCGTCCATACGGTGCATCAATAGCGTGTTTCCACCGCGATCCACCACGGAAAAGACCACCGGAACGTTGATTTCAAGCGCTTTAGCCTCGACGGCCAGCGCCATTTTCTTTGCAGCCGCCAGCGTAATGGTGGCGATTTGTTGGCTCTTATTCACAGTCTCTCCTGAAAATATTGTAGGGCTGAGGTCACGAAAAATATCGCGCGACAGCTATTTTTATCATTGGCTTTACCTTATTTTCTTGCCGCGCGTTATTAAGTCAATAGGGCGGGTATTTCATGGAATTTAAATTCACCGTCCCGGTTTTACGTTTATTGATAATGATCATTTAACCTCGTCACAATTCAGGAGGGAATTTTCTGTGTTGCGTTTCAATATGAAACGATGCGTTTTTATTCGGTGCCAAATTGGAACGAAATTAATTTTATTTTTTTATTGTCCTGCTCATTTAGAGTTCGGCCATTGCTGATGAAAGGCGAATGCCGGGTGTTGTGTCCCCGGCAAGGCGGCCCGGCGTCCCTATTTTTTATCTTTTGAGTCTATAAACAATGAGAAGATCAAAACGATTCGAAGTGCTTGCGAAGCGCCCTGTAAATCAGGATGGGCTGATTGGCGAATGGCCTGAAGAGGGGCTGATCGCCATGGAAAGCCCCTTTGATCCGGCGTCGTCGGTGAAGGTGGAAAATGGTCGTATTGTTGAGCTGGACGGCAAGAGCCGCGCCGAGTTCGACATGATTGACCGTTTTATTGCCGACTACGCGATCAACGTGGCGGAAACCGAACGGGCAATGCGGCTCGACGCGCTGGAGATCGCCAGAATGCTGGTGGATATCCACGTCAGTCGGGAAGAGATCATTGCCATTACTACCGCCATCACCCCGGCAAAAGCGGTGGAAGTGATGGCGCAAATGAACGTGGTGGAGATGATGATGGCGCTGCAAAAAATGCGCGCCAGACGCACGCCCTCCAACCAGTGCCACGTAACTAACCTGAAAGATAACCCGGTACAGATTGCCGCCGATGCGGCTGAAGCGGGGATCCGTGGCTTTTCCGAGCAGGAAACGACGGTCGGGATCGCCCGCTACGCGCCGTTTAACGCCCTGGCGCTGCTGGTGGGTTCCCAGTGCGGTCGCCCCGGCGTGCTGACGCAATGCTCCGTTGAAGAGGCCACCGAGCTGGAGCTGGGAATGCGTGGGCTTACCAGCTACGCCGAAACGGTGTCGGTCTATGGCACGGAGTCGGTGTTTACCGATGGCGATGACACGCCGTGGTCCAAAGCGTTTCTCGCCTCGGCTTATGCGTCGCGTGGCCTGAAGATGCGCTACACCTCCGGCACCGGCTCGGAAGCGCTGATGGGCTATTCCGAAAGTAAATCGATGCTTTATCTGGAGTCGCGCTGCATTTTTATCACCAAAGGCGCGGGCGTTCAGGGGCTGCAAAACGGCGCGGTCAGCTGTATCGGCATGACCGGTGCTGTGCCTTCGGGGATCCGCGCCGTGCTGGCGGAAAACCTGATTGCCTCAATGCTCGACCTTGAAGTGGCTTCCGCCAACGACCAAACCTTTTCCCACTCCGATATTCGCCGTACTGCCCGCACCCTGATGCAGATGCTGCCGGGCACCGACTTTATCTTCTCCGGTTACAGCGCGGTACCCAGCTACGACAACATGTTTGCCGGATCGAACTTCGACGCTGAAGATTTCGATGATTACAACATTCTGCAACGCGATCTGATGGTGGACGGCGGTCTGCGTCCGGTCACGGAAGAAGAAACCATCGCCATCCGCAATAAGGCCGCACGCGCCATTCAGGCGGTGTTCCGCGAACTGGGTCTGCCGCTGATTAGTGATGAAGAAGTGGAGGCCGCCACTTACGCTCACGGCAGCAAAGATATGCCAGCGCGCAATGTGGTTGAGGATTTGGCAGCGGTGGAAGAGATGATGAAGCGCAATATCACCGGGCTGGATATTGTCGGCGCGTTGAGTTGCAGCGGCTTCGAAGACATCGCCAGCAATATTCTCAACATGCTGAAGCAGCGCGTCACCGGGGATTATCTGCAAACGTCAGCCATTCTGGATCGTCAGTTTGACGTCGTCAGCGCCGTCAATGATATCAACGATTATCAGGGACCCGGCACCGGCTATCGCATCTCTGCCGAACGCTGGGCGGAAATTAAAAATATTGCGGGCGTGGTTCAGCCCGGCTCGATTGAATAAGGTGAAACACAGTGGAATACACAACGGAACGTAAACCGGTTTTCACTTTGCAGGTGAGCGAAGGCGAGACGGCTAAAGCGGACGAACGCGTAGATGAAGTGGTGATTGGCGTCGGTCCGGCCTTTGATAAGTATCAGCATAAAACCCTGATTGATATGCCGCACAACGCGATTTTGAAAGAGCTGGTTGCCGGCATCGAAGAAGAGGGACTACACGCGCGGGTAGTGAGGATCCTGCGCACCTCGGATGTTTCTTTTATGGCATGGGATGCGGCAAACCTTAGCGGTTCAGGCATCGGGATTGGTATCCAGTCGAAAGGAACTACGGTGATTCATCAACGCGATCTGCTGCCGCTTAGCAACCTCGAGCTGTTCTCTCAGGCTCCGCTGCTGACGCTGGAAACCTATCGCCAGATAGGTAAAAACGCCGCGCGCTATGCGCGTAAAGAGTCGCCTTCGCCGGTACCGGTGGTCAATGACCAGATGGTGCGCCCCAAATTTATGGCCAAGGCCGCGCTATTTCATATCAAAGAAACCAAGCACGTGGTGCAGGATGCTGCGCCCGTCACGCTACATATTGCACTGGTAAGGGAATGACCATGAACGACAACATCATGACCGCGCAGGATTACCCATTGGCGACCCGCTGCCCGGAGAAAATCAAGACGCCTGGCGGCAAGCCGCTAACCGATATTACCCTTGAGAATGTGCTGGCAGGCCGCGTAGGTCCGCAGGATGTGCGTATTTCTCAGCAAACGCTTGAGTACCAGGCGCAGATTGCCGAACAGATGCAGCGTCACGCCGTGGCGCGTAATTTCCGGCGTGCGGCAGAGCTGATTGCTATCCCGGATGCCCGTATTCTGGAGATCTATAACGCACTGCGGCCGTTTCGCTCTTCGTTCGCCGAGTTGCAGGCCATTGCCGATGAACTGGAACATACCTGGCATGCCACGGTGAACGCCGGGTTTGTCCGCGAATCGGCGCAGGTGTATCAGCAGAGAAACAAGCTGCGCAAAGGCAGCCAGTGACGGAGGCTGTATGCCGTTAATTGCAGGGATTGATATCGGCAACGCCACTACTGAAGTGGCGTTGGCGCAGGATGGCCGGTTTATCGCCAGCGGGATTGTCGCCACTACCGGTATGAAAGGTACGCGGGACAATATTGCCGGGGTGGTGGCCTCTCTGCAGCAGGCGCTGAATAGCACTTCGTGGTCGCTTCAGGATGTGGCGAAAATCTGCATCAACGAGGCTGCGCCGGTGATTGGCGATGTGGCGATGGAAACCATCACTGAAACCATCATTACCGAGTCAACGATGATTGGGCATAACCCGCAAACGCCCGGCGGCGTTGGCGTGGGAATGGGGACCACCATCGCCGTGGAGAAGCTGGCGGCATTGGGCGAGGATCGGTTTGCCGAAGGTTGGATCCCGCTGGTAGGCCAGGAGATGGATTTTCTCGAGGCGGTTTGGCTTATCAATGAGGCGCTGGATCGCGGCATCAACGTGGTGGCGGCTATCCTGAAAAAGGATGACGGCGTGCTGGTGAACAATCGCCTGCGTCGGCCAATGCCGGTGGTTGATGAAGTCACTCTGCTGGAGAAGGTGCCGGAAGGGGTGCTGGCGGCGGTGGAAGTGGCGGCCCCGGGACAGGTGGTGCGGGTGCTGTCGAATCCTTACGGCATCGCTACCTTCTTTGCCCTGACGCCCGAGGAAACGCAAACTATCGTCCCCATTGCCAGAGCGTTGATTGGCAACCGCTCCGCCGTGGTGCTGAAAACCCCGCAGGGTGATGTGCGCTCAAGGATTATCCCGGCAGGCAAGATCGTTATCCGTGGCGAAAAGCGCAGTAGTGAAGCCGACGTAGCGCAAGGCGCACAGGCCATTATGCAGGCGATGAGCGCCTGTGCGCCCGTGTGCGATATTCGCGGTGAAGCAGGCACGCACGCAGGCGGCATGCTGGAACGGGTGCGAAAGGTGATGGCTTCGCTAACCGATCATGACATGAACACGGTGCATATTCAGGATCTGTTGGCGGTCGATACATTTATTCCGCGCAAGGTGCAGGGCGGCATTGCCGGAGAGTGTTCCATGGAGAACGCCGTGGGTATTGCGGCGATGGTGAAATCCGATCGCTTACAGATGCAGGCCATCGCCAGTGAGCTGAGCGCCCGGTTAAACACTGAGGTTGAAGTCGGTGGCGTGGAGGCCAACATGGCCGTCGCGGGGGCGTTAACAACGCCCGGATGTGCCGCACCGCTGGCGATCCTCGATTTAGGCGCAGGATCCACCGATGCCGCCGTCATCAATAGCGACGGCGTAGTGAAAGCGGTACATCTGGCCGGAGCCGGGAATATGGTCAGCCTGTTGATTCAAACGGAGCTGGGCTTAAGCGATGCCTTTCTGGCGGAGGAAATTAAAAAATACCCGCTGGCAAAAGTGGAGAGCCTGTTCAGCATTCGCCATGAGAACGGTGCGGTAGAGTTTTTTCGCGAACCACTCAGCCCGTCGGTGTTTGCCAAAGTGGTGTATCTGAAAGACGGTGAGCTGATCCCGGTAGATAACCAGACTTCGCTGGAAAAAATTCGTCTGGTGCGCCGACAGGCCAAAGAGAAGGTTTTTGTCACCAACTGCCTGCGCGCGTTACGTCAGGTGTCACCCGGTGGCTCTATTCGCGATATGACCTTTGTGGTGCTGGTGGGCGGCTCCTCGCTGGATTTCGAAATCCCGCAGATGATCACCGACGCGCTGGCGCATTACGGCGTTGTGGCCGGGCAGGGCAATATTCGTGGCACTGAAGGGCCGCGTAATGCGGTGGCAACCGGGCTGGTTTTAGGCGGAATGGCCAATTAATCGTGCAGAAAACAGCCGCCGCAAGCGTTTAGCTGCGGGGTAAATCAAATAAAGGTGATGTTCTCTTTGATATCCCGGCGGAGTTGGGTACATAGTATAAATGTGTCTCTCACGTGGTTAATTTTAAGGATAAGAGCATGCCAACAGCAATTGAGAAAGCATTGGATTTTATTGGTGGTATGAACACTTCGGCGTCAGTACCCCATTCAATGGATGAAAGTACCGCTAAGGGAATCTTAAAGTATTTGCATGACTTAGGTGTGCCAGCGAGTCCGGAAGTTGTGATGGCACGGGGTGAGCAGGAGGGGTGGAATCCCGAGTTCACGAAAAAAGTGGCCGGATGGGCAGAAAAAGTCGCCTCCGGTAACCGCATCCTTATCAAGAATCCAGAGTATTTTTCAACCTATATGCAGGAGCAGCTCAAAGAGCTAGTGTGAGCTGACTATCGAATCAAACTCTAACGGACGTTTCCATCTCAGGATGGGGCGTCCAGATGGGGTTGCCACATGCTGCTTATTGGGCAGTCGTATCTAAACGAAAGATTAATAAAAAAGGACCTGCGATTTCTCGCAAGCCCTTGATATTTGGTGGCTCCTGCTTAATTTGAGAATGAACAGACTAAATTACTTGCTGAAATTTTAGGCGTTACAGGAATTCCGGTATCGGTTATATCTTCTTCTGCAAGGTATTTTTGACCATACTTTCCAGTGAACGGCAATGAATTCTACTTGATGTTCGCTTAAGTCATTAAGTAACCAAATAACACTGCCATTCGTTCTATACATTGGGAGAATTAAGAGCCAAACACTTTTCTTTGAGCTTTTCCACTATCCCTTTCTCAGGCTTGAGTTTGAATGTTTGCCCTGTTGATGTCCTGATGTAA
Organism: Citrobacter arsenatis; assembly: GCF_004353845.1. GTDB lineage: Bacteria > Pseudomonadota > Gammaproteobacteria > Enterobacterales > Enterobacteriaceae > Citrobacter > Citrobacter arsenatis. Next base: position 4,532,980 of record NZ_CP037864.1, on the reverse strand, counting down.
CACCAGATTTTATGCGGTTTTACATCTCTTTTATTGAGGGCTTTAGCTATGTCAGCATACCAGTCAACACCACCGAATTGATCGTTTTCTTGGGTACTAATCCAGAGTCTGCAGGTTTGCCCATGTTCAATTTTTTTAGGTAGAGAATCTGAAGCTGGATCGCCAAAATCTTGAAACAGCCAACATCCTCTTTTTAACTTCCAATGAACACTGGAAATTATGGCCGTCTGTAATGACAGGTTAGTTATCTCGAATGAAATACCTGGTCTTTCAGAGTACTCAACACTTCTTGATACGAGGAGTCTTTCTCCTATACCAACCTTGAGTTGTACTCGTGGATTTCTAGAACCAAGGTAAAGAGATACAACCACAGCTCCGAACGTTGCTAGTCCTGTGAACCATGTGCCAATCATGGTCCAAAATGCACTTGCTTCAACAGTCATATTTAAGGATGTTCATTAAGTGAAATAAATGGATTTCGCTGGTGCCAGGTTTTGTCTGGCCAACAGTCTTTACCCTAATTACCTTCTGACAGAACCCCCAGCGCCCCCCAAAAAAAAGGACCTGCGATTTCTCGCAAGTCCTTGAAATTTGGTGGCCCCTGCTGGACTTGAACCAGCGACCAAGCGATTATGAGTTAGAATGCAACTTCTTACATTAAAATACTTATCTATAATTTTCAGCAACTTAATTGATATGAAAATACTGTATAAATAACCATAAATACTTTAAAATACTCCTTTGCGGTATCCTATAGGTATCCTAGAGCAAAACAAGCGATTTTCAGGATACCCCGATCGCTTGGTGTGGAGTGTTTGTGGAAACATTCAAATTTACGAAAACTAAGCTCGAAAACCTCCCACCTGCCGAACGTGGCCAGGTTGAGTACGGCGATACCATCGTTAATGGCCTGCGCATCCGCATTGGCACCAGTGGTGTGAAAAGCTTCTGTATCTCACGTAAGAGAAATGGAAAATTCATCCGGGCCACGCTGGGCCGTTTTCCGGATCTTACTATTGATAATGCCAGGGCAAAGGCACTCGAAATGTTGGGTGACGTAGCGACCACCGGGAAAAATCCTAATGTGGAAAAGCGTGTCAATGAGAAGGCATCTGTCACGCTTGCCGATGCGCTGGATGCCTATATTAAGAACCGTGGCCACCGCCTTAAACCCACAACCGAAAAGCAATATCGCGCTATCTTGCAAAATTACTCCGGCGACTGGATGAAACAGTCCCTCGCTACTATTTCGCGTGATCGTGTTGAGCATCGTCACAAAGCAGTAACTGATGGTTCAGTCTGGTTTGGCGCTGATAAAGAAACGCTCAGGGCTGGGGTAGGAAGCGGTAGCAAAGCTCAGGCTGACCTGTGGGCCAGAGCTCTACGCGCCGTATATCGTTTCGCACATGATCATTATCGTGATGAAGAAGGGAGAACGCTGTTACCTGACCCGCCAACACTGGTGCTGAGTACAAAGCGTCAGTGGCATGGCACGATCAGAAAGACAGAGCGCATCCGCACCCATGACTTTGCTCGTTGGTTAAATGCCGTCGCTGTAGTTCGTGATAAGGCCGAAGAAGGACGAGATGATGTAGCTGCCGCAATATGTGACGCTGTAGAAATGTCGATGTTCACCGGGCTGCGTAAATCTGAAATATTCGAACTAACCTGGAATCGGGTGAATATTGGCGGTCGTTATTTCTGGATAGATATCACCAAGAACGGCGATCCGCTCGAGCTTCCAATCACTGAAACTCTGCTGAATCTGTTCCGGCGCCGACTGAAAATGAAAAACGGAAATGAGGCTTTAGTGTTTCCTGGAGTTAAAGGAGTCATTAAAGAATATCGCCATGTAATTGATCGAATCAGTGCCGCCACCGTCCCAGACCCCAATCCTGATTTGCTCCAGCCAATCCCATTCAAATGGCACGATGCCCGCCGTACATTCGGTACAGTTGCCGAGCTGGTGGGCGTTGGTAGTTATATCCTCAAACGACTGATGAACCACCGAACGATGCGTAGTGCAGATGTTACTCAGGGCTATCTTCATTTTGGTGCTGATGAACTACTCGAGCCAGCTACCCGTATTGAACGGGCCATCCTGGAACATGCTGGGCTTGTGAAAAGCAAGAAAGCCATTGATGCACAATTATTGTCTGCATTAGGCAATTTGACTGATGATGAGAAGCGTAAGATGCTTTTTGAAATACTAAGCCAAAATCATATGCAGGTTAAGAAATGAGTTATTTAAAACGAGTGGATGCCGAGCATGTGGCCAGTATGCTTGCATTTCAAAAATTGGCAAAAAGTTATTCTTCGGAAAACGCAAATGAGCATGTAAAAATTATTGAAAAAGAATTAGCTGGAAAAACTATCAGAGAAAAAAAGTGGATAGCGAGTAGCCTTGCCGAAATGCAGATGGAAGAGCAAACCAGACCATTATCGGATGATGAAAATGTGTTGGTTAAAGCTGTGAATGTGTTGGCAGTACTTGGATATACAGACCTTGCCAAAGAGTTAGGCGCTTTGGCTGATAGGTTTGGGCGATGCGTAGCGTTATCGGATATTTATATTAATCACATTATTGACGGTGCTGTTAAAAAAAATAGAAGTGATGCAGCTTCAGGGCACCGGCATCATTTGCATGATGAAATTGTGGCGATTATGAAAGTTACCTGGGAGAGTAATCCCGCTTTATCTAAAAAGAAAATGATCGCAAAGTTGATGAACCGTTATGAGGGACGAGTTGATGAAGGAACGGTAGATAGCTGGATAAAAAAAGAAAAGTTATTACCGCCTAAACCTAAGAAATACATTAATTCTGATTTGGTTTTTCCACCGGATTACGCATAGCGCTAGATTACAAAATAGGGAGGGGGAATAGCTGATACCCCTCCCCATAAGTAGCTTTCCATCCTGAATATTTGCTTCTCACCTTATTGGCGAAAAATCAAAACATTAGAGTGGCCTAGTTGTTAACCAATAATACACGGAGCTACTTATGCATTTGGTTGAATCGAATTATTCTAAAAGACTCACTCGTAATGAGGCCGCAGCTCATCTTGGTGTGAACCCACAGACGCTGGCAAACTGGGCGCATACTGGCAAGGTAAAAATTCCCTTTCATAAGGTCGGTCGGAAGGTCATTTACTTCAAGTCTGATCTGGATGCTTATCTGGATTCCACCCGCAGAACGCAGACGGTTTAAGGGGCTGGATATGGCAAATAAAACAAAGGCGGCCATGCCGGGCCGCCAGTGTAATCAAACGAAAATAAATCATGGACAGATTACCAGGCTTACTGCTGATGGTCAAAATCAGCCTTTTGGTTCGATGCCCTGTCGGCGCAATTCCGCTCTACCTAACTCCTTCAGCCAGTTACTGGTACTGGTGTTCTCAGCTTGTGCTAGCTCATCAAATTGCTTGCGTAATTCAGCAGGAATGCGGATTGGTAGCATTGGTGACTTGCCGCCACCCTTAGGCTGTTTATCTCGAGATATTGACATGTATATGCCTATAGGTTTATGGTTAACTCAAATAGGCATATACACTAACATGTGTGAGTCTATAAAAACAACGCCCCGTAGTGCTAGGAACACATACAGGGCGTCTGACCACAAACCGTTAATTGGAGTAACGACTATGGCTGGAACACAGCATACCCAAACTCACCCCAAATTTACATGGCTATTCCTCGGTATACCGAAGGGCCAGACTTGCACACCCGTAGTGATCCGCATCGCCGCCGACACGGAGAAAGAAGCCAGAGAATGGTATTCCCGCTGGGATCTGACTTTTGCCGCAAAGATTCGCTCTGAATGCTCTCTGTACCAGTACGCCAGCGGTGCTTATGAATTGAATGTGATGGGAGGGTTTCATGGATAGTCAAATTCCGATGCTGAACGTCTCACTGCATGTCTCCCCTAATTTTTCCGGTCGTATTTTGCTTTATGTTGAAAACGGCTTAGTTAAAGGAGATACGGTATTACGTCCGGATGAAATTATAGGTACGCCATCACTCTTTGATCACATCCTTGAACGCGCCGGTTATCGCGTAACGCCAGTCAAAAAGGACTAAAGCCATGAAGAAGAAAGTTAACAGCTTAACTGCTGGTGGTCAGACTCGGCCTGAAATCCTTCCGGGCGATATTTTCAAGGATAATCGGGGCGAACGGGTAACGGTGAAAATGATCACTAATAATCGTATTACATATATCAGGGAGGGTTATTCCGGAGAGTGTGTTTTCCCGGTCGAACGATTTGAAAGGGAGTTCAGTCCGGTAAAACGGCAGACGTTCAGCGAATGGTGCAAGTCGAATAACACAGCAGAAAAAATTCAGTATTTGCGGGCTTTAATTGCTGCTAAGAGAGCGGGCAAATGAAACGTGCTCCGAACTTAAAATTTTTGCCAAAGGAAAAATTTACAGAGGCAATCATTTTTGCCGGGGCTGATGCTTACGCTCATGCAAAGGGATGGGAAGAGGGCCTGGGTAAGCAAATTGCAGAAGATACCACGCCTCCTATCTATCTGGGGCCAAAGCAACTGGCTGAGCTGGACAACCTGCAAATTATTGATAAGGGGCGGCATAGTGCTCGTGTATATCTGGCAGGGAACATTGAACCGAGACTGATAAACGCCATTGGCGAGAAGCTGGCGCGGGCAGGAGTGCAAGATGCCAAGCTATACAAGGGGATTCCCGACCACCAGCCGGAGAACTGGAAAGAGTATCTTTCACGTTTGCGCGAACGGATTGAGGATTCTGTACTAGAGGATTCTATGCGTCATAGTTTGCCGCTGAGCGTTGGATCTGATGGATATGACCAAGAACAAGATTACACGCTAAAAAGTTATCTCCCTGCAAACAGCCTGAGCAGTATTTACGGTCCCAGTGGATCTTACAAAAGTTTTCTAGCTGTATCCTGGGCCTGCCATGTTGCGGGAGGATTTAAATGGGCTGGAAAATCTGTCTCACCAGGTGCTGTGATGTACGTTGTTGGAGAAGGGGGGATCGGTGTTCCACGCCGTATTAAAGCATGGGAGAAATTGCATCATGTGAAGCTGAATAATCTTTTTCTGGTCAATCGTCCCGTCTTCCCGGTGCGTCGTGAGGAAACAGAAGAGATGATAAAAGCTGCAAAGGATGTGAAATCCCGAACGGGACAGCCGGTACGCCTGATCGTCGTAGATACGCTGGCCCGTTGTTTTGGCGGTAATGATGAGAATGATGCCCGGGATATGGGGGCGTTTATTGAAGGCTGCGACGTTATAAAGCGTGAAACCGGAGCCACATTACTAGTGGTCCACCATTCTGGGAAGGATGATACAAAGGGAGCCCGGGGCTCCAGCGCATTCAGGGCTGCACTTGATGCAGAGTTTAACATTCGGCGTGAGGGGGAAGGTGGGGCAATAATTCTTACCTGCACCAAGATGAAAGATACAGAAGAACCCAAACAAGCTGCTTTCGATTTGCGTACGGTAGAACTGTTCACCGACCGCGATGGTGAAATAGTCTCGTCGCTGGTTGTTCGTGATATACCACGTGAAGCAAGAGAGTTGGACCCTGAACTGGCGGAGATTAAGAATCTGACGGGCAATCATGCAGCACTCTGGCAGAGTATTCGTAGCAGAAAAGCAAAAGGAGAAACATGCAACAAAGCTGTTTTGCGTGATGATATGGAGGCCATGATGGGAGAGAAAGCTAGAAAATCCTTTCACAAATGGCTGGAGAAACTGATCCGCGATGGGCTAATAGAGGTCGATTATCAAGGCGTGATTACAATACTCTCAGGTGAATAATTGCGGCAGCAAATGCGGTTGGTGCGCTAGTTGTTTTAAATCTGCGCTGTTGCCGCACTTATTTCATATATACCTGGAAAAAGTGCGGCGGTAAGTTGGTATGCTCTCAACTCCGCATGAATACTGGGTTTATACCATTTCAACCAATCTCGCTTGCCGCACTCATATGCGGCAAAAGAAAATGCGGCGTGAAATGCGCAAAGAGCGGCAAAGGTGATATGGATTTTAGAACTTAAGCGAGCAAAGGTACTGTGTACACTTTGATTCAACTTGTTCGTACTACAGCATCGCTATTCACTCCTCACCACTCCAATTCACAATACTATGCTAATCCTACAGATCTTTTAAAGATCTTGTGTGTTGTGATCTTGCGCAATGAGAAATGTTGTGCCATTATTCTTGCATGTTGAGCTCTATAAGCTTAAGGAGGTTAGAATTATGGACTTATCCAAGGCTAACTTTTACAGTTTTATCGACCAGTATGCTGACATCACTGGTGCGTCACCAAGCACTGCTGGTAACGTTCGTAGCGTTTGCTACTTAGTCAAAGGTTTTATTTCTGACCATGTGCCTGCAGATGAGTGGGATACGACCGGTATCATTAACACTTACGTTATGGCCAATGGTATTGCTGAGGATACGCAAAAATCCTACATCAGCCGCTTTAACGGAGCTGTCGCAAAATTTATTGCGTATGAGAAAGGCGAAGATGTGACCGTGAAGCAGCGTAGATCGCCTGTGAAAAACAGCCAATCATCGCCGGTCAGTTTGCAGAATACTTTAGTAAAAACCTTTGAACTGCCGATTCCTCTTCGTGACGAACTTACCGTAATCATCGGTAATCTTCCTCGTGATTTGACCAAAGACGAGGCGAGAAGGATCAGTACCATTATTGAGTCCTTTGCGGTTTCACAGCCAGCAAGCGACTAAACAAAAAAGCCCTGCTGGGGAGCAGGGCTTTAGGGGGAAGAAAATGGATTTTCTTCCAGAGTGCAGATTAACTGCGTCTCTTTAAGTATCAGAACTTAAGAATAGCGGTTAACCTGCGTAGTTACAAGGCTGGATGGGATTACAGCTTGTACATAAAAACAGGTAATGTTTATGGCTAACGGAATCTGTCCAAAATGTGGTAACGCTTGTGAGGTCATCTTCAGACCCTACAAACGCAACCCTGACGGGACCCTGAGTTATCCTAAACGGGCGAAGGTATTTGCTATCCCCGTGTGCAACTGCTAAGCGTTAGTTGCTTTGAAATCAACCCGACTTCGGTCGGGTTTTTTGTATTCAAAACATCCTTCTATCCGATAAATTGTCTAGCGGTTCTACTTACCTAAATAATCAAACAGTTATCAGCAATTGATGTAATAGACAGTATCGTATACTTTAAAGTTTTCTTTGTTTTTTTAATGCATTGAATTTATTGGTTAATTTACAAAATCAGAAAGGCTAGATGTTTAAGGGGTATTTATTTAATTTTATAGGTCTGGAGTCGAGATATGCCAATCACCAATGAAGAACGTATGGAACATATGGAAAAGTTTAATCTAACCAGTTTGGACACAATGTCTACTGCTGATTACCGGGAGGCATTAGAGCAAGAAGCTTTTTTTTGGGACGATCCGCACGGTTTCATTATGCATACTCTTTCTGGGGAACGTATCGTCACAAATACAGAACAACTCGATGCCTTACTTGAGCATTTGGAAGGATACAGGGCTCTGTTACCAGACCCCCCGATGTGTATGAGCGAGAAGTAAACAAAGGCCTAGGTAAACTCTAGGCCATGTTAATCACTTTGGTGCCAGCTTTAATCTACCACTTGGCTGAGTGATTGCGGATCTTCCTGGTGGTATTGCTATGACTCGGCCATCAGTACCTTGTCTTGACGTATATCCAGCAGGAATAGCGACTACTCTACCATCAGTACCCTGGCGGCTTGTTGCACCTGGCGGAATAGCCACAACTCTACCATCGGTTCCTTGGCGACTTGTTCCACCTGGTGGAATAGCTGTAACTCGTCCATCGGTGCCTTGTCTGGATGTCCATCCGGAGCGAATCTCAATTACTCGGCCATCAGTACCCTGCCGAGAAGTTGAACCTGGGCGTAAAGGTACTACCCTTCCATCTGTTCCCTGACGAGATGTCCAACCATCAGGAATTGTTATTTTCTTACCATCTGTTCCAGTACGGCTAGTTGGCATAAAAACTCCTTTAAACTTTTTTAAGTACGGCCCTGCGGTATTCAGACTACTCCTAATTGATGTTTTTTGTAAATTTTTATTACTTCTTTTTACCCACTGCTACCCCAATCTCTTACTGGGGTTTTCTTTATATTTTTCATGTATATCTTGAAGAGTGGCACTCAGACGTGAGCCGCCACTGTCCACCCGGTTCTTCCGGCAGATCCGCGGTTTTCTCTCCGGGTGGACATCCCTTAAAGCGCTGGTTTCACGTCTTAACATTCATTGTTACGGAAACCACTCCATGAAGAAATTACTCGAATTACGCCAGCAGAAAGCTGAACTCAAAACGCAGATGCGTAACCTGCTTGAAAAAGCCGACAGCGAAAAACGCAGTCTCACCGACGAGGAGGGCACGCAGTTTGACGAACTCCGCACCCGCGCCGGGACACTCGATACTGAAATCAGCCGCTACGAAGCCATAGCCAGCGAAGAACGTAACCAGCCAGGCCACCCGGTGAACGAAAACGGCGTAAGCAACGACGAACTACGCACCTACATTCTGACCGGGGAAGCCCGCAGCCTGTCTACCGGCATTCCGGAAGATGGCGGCTATACCGTTATTCCTGAACTCAACAAACAGATCATGCAGCAGCTTAACGATGAGTCCGTTATGCGCAAAATCTGCACCGTGAAAAAAATCGGCAGTAACGAGTTTAAACAGCTTGTCTCTGTGGGCGGAGCGGGGGTGAACCACGGCGAGGAAGGAAAAGCCCGTGGTGAGACAACAACGCCGAAACTGGAAGAAGTCAGTATCCGACTCTTCCCGGTTTACACCTATCCGAAGACTACACAGGAAATCATCGATTTTTCTGGTGTGGATATCATGGGCTGGCTGTCCTCTGAAATTGGCGATGCTTTCGTTGATACCGAAGAAACGGATCTGGCATCCGGCGATGGCGTGAAAAAAGCGAAAGGCTTTCTCTCTTATCCACGCAGCCAAGACGGAGATAAAACCCGCCCGTTCGGTACGCTTCAGTCCGTCACAGGTGCTGCACTAAATGCCGATTTGCTGATTGATCTGAAATTTAAACTCCGGGCGAAATACCGAAAAAATGCTGTATGGGTGATGAACTCCACTACGGCGGCCTCCGTTCAGAAACTGAAAAACGGTAACGGGGATTACATCTGGCGCGACCGTTTACAGGCAGGTGATCCGGATACGCTGCTGGGCCTCCCTGTTGAATATCTCGAAACCATGCCAGACAACCTGATCGGTATTGGCGACTTTAAACGTGGCTATTTCATCGTAGACCATGAGACAGGCACCCGCACCCGTCCGGACAACATCACCGAACCGGGCTTTATCAAAATTCATACGGATAAATACCTGGGCGGTGGTGTGGTTGATTCCGGCGCCATCAAGCTGCTCGAAATCTCTGCTTCCTCCACCAAATAATTCACAGGGGCTTCGGCCCCTTTCTGGTCTTTATGGAGTCCGTTATGGATACCGTTAATTTTGAAATCCGCACCTCAGAACTCATCGCCAAAGAGCGCAGGCTGGTGGGCTATGCGGTGCGCTGGAACAGCCTGTCAGAAATCATCTGGGACGAATTCCGCGAACAGTTTACGCCGGGGGCATTTTCCGGCTATCTCACTTCCGGTAATGATGTGCGCTGTTTATTTGAACATGACTATACGCAACTGCTGGGGCGTACCAAATCCGGCACGCTGATACTGTCAGAAGATGATACGGGTCTGCGATTTGAACTAACACCACCCAATACACAGTTAGGTAATGATGTGCTGGAGCTGGTGGAACGGGGCGATATAGAAGGCATGTCGTTTGGATTCCGGGCATTGAAAGAGAACTGGGATATTACCCAGTCGCCTTATCTGCGTACCGTCACCGCTGCTGAACTGCGTGAAATTACGATCACTTCTCTGCCTGCTTACCCGGAGTCCGGTGTGGAAATTGCACACCGCTCGCTTTATTCCCAGTATCCGGAGTTACGCCGCGCTGGCGATAACCGCCGACGCTGGGCCGAACTGGTGGAGATCTGATATGTGGACTCTCTGGCCTTTCAGCCGTAAGGCAGAACAACGCAGCATGGCCATTGATGAATGGCTGGCGATGGCGGGCATACCTAATACCGGATCCGGCGAATATGTATCTGCGGGGACGGCGGAATCTCTACCGGCTGTCATGAACGCCGTATCGGTCATCAGTGAAGCAGTGGCAACCATGCCCTGTTATCTCTACCGGGTAACGAATGATAAAGGGCGTGAGGCGCGGGAGTGGCTGAGTAATCACCCGGTTGATTATCTGCTGAATGAGCAGCCGAACGACTGTCAGACACCGTACCAGTTTAAACGCACGATGATGCGGCACTGTCTGCTGAACGGTAACGCTTATGCGGTGATCCGCTGGGGCCGTGACGGACAGCCTGAATCATTGCATCCATATGCACCGGGGACCGTAGTTCCGGAGCGTCTGTCCGGACACCGTTACAAATACACTATTACTGAACCCTTTAGCGGAATCACCCGTACTTATCTTCAGGAAGAGATTCTGCATCTGCGTTATGCCACGGACGATGGTTTTCTGGGGCGCTCACCGATAACCATCTGCCGGGAAGCGCTGGGCCTTGGACTGGCCCAGCAGCGTCACGGCGCTAACATCATGAAAGAGGGCATGATGGCGGCGGGCATTGTCAAAGCAAAAGACTGGCTTGACGGCGTGAACGGTAAAAAAGCACTGGATGCACTGGAGCGGTACAAGGGTGCACGAAATGCCGGGAAAACGCCCATTCTTGAAGGAGGAATGGATTACGAAAAATTGGGCATGAGTAATCAGGATGCTGAATGGCTGGCTTCCCGGCGCTTTTCCATTGAAGACATTGCCCGTATGTTTAATGTTTCTCCGATCTTTCTTCAGGAATACAGCAACAGTACCTACAGCAACTTCAGCGAAGCGAGCCGCGCATTTCTCACAATGACCATGCGCCCCTGGCTGGCGAATTTCGAACAACAAATCAAATCCGCTTTGCTGGTGGCCCGTCCTGCATCCGGTACCCGTTATCAGGTTGAGTTCGATTCTGCTGACCTTCTCCGCGCCACACCAACCGAACGCTACGCCACTTACGAACGCGGTATTAAAAACGGAATTATGAATCCGAATGAAGCCCGCGAACGTGAGGGCATGTCGCCACGCGAAGGTGGGGACGAATTCAGCCAGGCCTGGAAACAGGAAGTGAAGATAAGCAATGAAAGTAAGGAAGGTAGTGAATGAGAGCCGGAGGATTAAAACATCGTATAACGCTGCAGCGCTATGAACAAAGTCAGGGGCCATTGGGAGAACCGATAAAATGCTGGGTGGACTACGCCACGATCTGGGCTGAGGTAAAAGGTATCTCTGGCCGGGAGCTTCTGGCTACCGGTTCGTTGTCCTCTGAGGCCACAGTCAGAATATGGATACGCTATCGCAGTGATGTTAAGCAGGGACACAGGGTGAAATATCTGTCACCCGCAGTCAGTGGTGATATTTACGGTATAGAGGCGGCCCTCCCGGATAACGACCGCACCAGTCTTGAGCTCCTTTGTAAAGGAGGCGTGGCCAATGGCTGAATTAATAACTCTGGAAGAAGTAAAACTGCATTGCCGCATCGACGGGGATGATGAGAACGCCCTGATAAACGGGTATATCGTCGCCGCGCTGGAGATTTGCCAGAAACATATCGGCAGGCGTTTTGATGACGGACTCGAGTTTAATCCTGCGCTGAAGGTCGGGTGTCTGCTACTGGTCGGTCACTGGTATGAGCACCGGGAAATAGCGGCGGAAAAAACGTCCGAGCTTCCCTTTAGCACTTCGTCATTGTGGAACTACTACCGGGAACCTGGAGTGTATTAAATGCCATGGCAACCTTTACGACGCTGTACAGAGCCCGGATGTAATAAACGGGTAAAGTCCGGCAAATGTGATGAACACAAACGGAATGCACAACGGCAGAGTGATAGCCGACGAGGCACACGCACAGAACGCGGTTACTCCAACCGATGGGGAGAATACCGGCTCCTCTTTCTGAAGACTAATCCGCTGTGCGCCCACTGCCATAGTGCTGGCGTCTATAAGCAGGCAACTATCGTTGATCACATCATACCTATTGAGGGCGAAGGTGATGTGTTGTTCTGGCCAGCCAGTAACCACCAGCCGTTATGTGCTGCCTGTCATGGTCGCAAGACAGCCACAACGGACCCGCTAACTAAGCAGCAGCGTAAAGCCGGAATGTTCCGGGAACAGGAAGAAGCAGCGCAGCGCCGCAACGACTGGGTCTATGAGGTTGCTCATGAGTGAACAGGAATACATGAGTCAGCGTGAACGGGGTGGGGGAGGTTTCAAAGACAACCCCCTCCCGGCGAGGAACCACCCGCTCCCTCAAATTTTTATGCGCGGTAATTTTTTTGACAGCAGTAAGTTAAGGAAAGAATAAGTTATGGCAAGACCACCCAAACCACCCGCCTATCTTGATGAAATCGCGGGACAGCAGTGGAAGACAAAAGCAAAGCAGATGGCTGAGCGCGGGGATTTAACCCCTGCGGACTGGAACAACCTTGAGCTGTATTGCGTCAATTATTCCATGTACCGGAAAGCCGTTGCAGATATTGCCCTGCGCGGGTTTTCAGTTGAAGGATCTCGTGGGGCCACAACCAGTAATCCGGCGCTGAAAGCCAAATCTGATGCTGAGAAAATTATCATTAAAATGTCGTCGCTGTTGGGTTTTGATCCGGTAAGCCGTCGCCGTAATCCGGTTGAAACGGAAGAGGAGGACGAGCTTGACCGTCTGGGATGAGTACGCAAACGCTGTAAAATTGGGGGAGATCCCGGCCTGTAAACGGCTGAAACAGGCCGTAAACCGGTACTTTTCAGACCTGTATGACCCCCGTTATGTGTTCGATACGGCGACCGTAGAACGGTTTATTGCCTTCTCCCGACTCTGTCCACACGTTAAAGGACCTCTGCGGGGCCAGCCTATCGCGCTGGAACCGTGGCAGCAATTCGCCTTCGCTAATCTGCTGGGCTTTAAGGTCAGGGAGACAGGTCGCAGAAAGTACAGCAGCGCCTTTATCGAAGTGCCGCGCAAGAATGCCAAATCCACTGTGGCCGCCATGCTGGCTAACTGGTTCCTGGTAATGGAAAAAGGCCAGCAGGATATTTACACGGCGGCGGTGAGTCGGGATCAGGCCCGTATCGTGTTCGACGATGCCCGCCAGATGTGCCTGCTGTCAAAACCGCTGAAAAAGCGCGTCAATATTCAGGCGCACAAGATCATTTTCCCGAAGAGCAACAGCCTGTTAAAACCGCTGGCGGCAAAAGCGGCCACTATTGAAGGGACTAACCCAAGCCTGGCGATTGTCGATGAATACCACCTTCATCCGGATAACGGAGTTTATTCCGCGCTTGAGCTGGGTATGGGCGCACGTCCTGAGGCGATTTTGTTCGCCATCACTACTGCCGGGAGTAACGTCGTTTCCGTCTGTAAACAGCATTATGACTACTGCTGCCAGATTCTGGCCGGGGAAGAGAGCAACGATTCTCTGTTTGTCCTGATCTACGAGTTGGACGACGAAAGCGAGGTTGAACAGCCGGAAATGTGGATCAAGGCTAACCCTAACCTGCATGTGTCCGTTGACGCCGCGAAACTGGAATCCACCATCCAGAAAGCGCGGGGCATACCGTCACAGTGGGTGGAAATGCTGACCAAACGTTTCAATATCTGGTGTCAGGGATCCACGCCGTGGATGGGGGCCGGGGCATGGGATGCCTGCGTACTTGATTATGCTGAAGAAGACCTGGCCGGAATGGAGTGTTACGCCGGGTTTGATCTGTCCTCAACCAGCGATATCACCAGTATAAGTTACGCTTTCCCGTTCGACAGGGAGATTCGACTTCTTACCCGTCATTATCTGCCGGAAGCGCAGCTGCTTAACGTCGCTAACAAAAACCGCGCCATCTACCGCCAGTGGGTGAAAGCGGGCTGGATACGCACCACGCCCGGCGACTGTATCGACTATGACCGCATCCGTGATGATATCCTGCGCGACGCTGAAAAATTCAGTATCCGGCTGGTGGGCTTTGATACGTGGAACGCGACGCATCTGCGTACCCAGCTACAGGGGGCGGGGCTCGATGTGGAGCCTTTCCAGCAAACTTATCTGCGGTTCAGCCCGGTGGCTAAATCTTTTGAGGTGTTCGTTAACCGTAAGGTATTACGCCATCGTGGCGATCCGGTTCTGTCCTGGGCGATGGGTAACGTGGTGATGGAGTCCGACGCTAACGCCAACATAAAGCCTAACAAAAAGAAATCCGGTAACAAGATAGATCCTGCGGTCGCAGCGTTGATGGCGTTCGGTACCTTCCAGGCAGAGCATGAGGATTTTGCTTTTGATATGAGTGATAGCCACAAAGAGCGATTAAATACTTTTCATGGGATTTGATTTTTATCTATGTATTTGTTTTCAGTGTTAATAATTGATGGGAATGGACTCAAAAAATGTGGGCTGCTAATTGTATATAAAGATAAAATGGTTTCTGTTGTTTTGTTTAAATTTGCATGCAGTGGAGGCATGTATTTTATGATGCCATGTCCAAAGTTGAATTTAATTACGTGGGATGTGTTTTTTCCCTCTTTTATCAAGATAACGGTTCTTTGCTTATCTTCAACTAAACACAAGTGCTCCATATCGAAAGATATTACTTTGAAAAAACTATTTCCAGGGATTTCAATCGAAGACTCAAAGATCTGTTTTTTGAAAACATATAATTTATTCATCAGTTTATTTATTTCACGGCGCATGTTTATACTGATGCCATTGCCAGTAAATCCGCCTCCTGGAGAAAAAAGCAGAACTCCATTTTTAAGTTTTATAGGTACATTTATATATGCACCGCGTAGTTTTATCCTGTCCTCTTCTGAAATCTCTTTATCATTACCTAAAACACCACGAACGACATAAGCATCAAGTAAGTGAGGCCAGTTCTCATAACAAATTTCTAATAGCTCTGTTTTTGCCCAAAGGTGACAGTTTTCTTTTTTTGAATGCTTATAAACTCCGATGATGTATACATCATTTACATCAACTTTTGCGATTATCTCATAACCAGTTCGAACTATTAGATCTCTATCTTTTCCAGTGCTTTGATACTTTTCGCCTAAATGGAAGTGATGAAAACCAAAGTCTTGAAGAAAAGCATCCAGAAAATTAATATTCTTAATGTGGCGGCTTTGATGTGAGTTCACATTAGCACCCATTTTGAACTTTTTAAGTATTAAGTTAATACCCCGTAAATGCTCTGCAGGGATTTTTATTTTCTGTGGTAAATGTATAGTTCTAGGCCTAGGTTCTACCAACCTAAACATCATATTTGCATAACATTCAAATCCCGATATGTTTAATTTATTAGGAATTTTAAATCCAGCTTTTCGTAATTTTTGTAAGAATATGTCGTTTACGTCTTTCTCTAATGAAAATTGAATGTTTTCCATAAACAATCCTTTTTTATAGATATGCTCATCTTTCTATAGTTCTGAAAGAATAACCTTCTTTTATATTATTTTATTTTTCCATGTCTGTATGAGGAAAACACTCATACTACCTGCTAAGTTTACGGCAAGTAAAGCATGCCTATCAGATGCTTTTGTAGGTTTTCTCCCTGTGCCATGAGCATCTCCTAATCTATTTCTTAATGTGCCAAGGCCATTTACGATGGCAGAACATCCACCAAGAATTTGCTTAAAAATTTGTTCTGTATGTTGCTCTGGTGCAAGATTTAGCTCTTTTGCTACTAATTTGTATAGCTCACCCATATCAGTATTACGATCGTAAGTAACATTTAGGTCATCTAATATGTGCTTACAAACAGTTTCTACGAGACTTCTCGCGGCGGTGATTGCGCCTTCAGGATCTCGCAATCTTCGCTCTAAAGCTTTGGCCCAAGCATCGTTAACACCGGCTTCATCATAGCTCTTGAGTCCGTCAGTAATCAAAATATCTGATGGTGAGGCATTTTTATGCTCTAAAAAGTCAAGCAAAGGTTGGAATTCATCCCAAATGATCTTACGCCTAGGGGCGTAACTTTCTGTTTGTTTAATGTATTGCCAGAATTGGCTAAGTGAACGACACGTTCTGACAAATTGAGGAAGATGGTTGGTTAGGCTGGTAGAGTTCAGGAAGTAATGCCGTAATTGCTTATATGCAACCTCATCATCTCCCTTTCCTGTTGCCCGATCCAAAAGGATGTTCTGTAGGGCGAGAGCTCGCTCTAAATCATTTTGTAACGTGTCAAGCAAGCTATCCATGTAGATCACCAAGTCTTGGATTGTCTAAACCCGTAACTGCAGATGCCTTGTAGAATTACTCACCAATACTTTGCGGGGGTATCCTATAGGTATCCTAGAAAACCATAGAATCAAGAACTGCACGTAACTTATTGAAAAGTGGTGGCCCCTGCTGGACTTGAACCAGCGACCAAGCGATTATGAGTCGCCTGCTCTAACCACTGAGCTAAGGGGCCGTGGCGGTGGATTATAAAGTAACTCTGCGTTGCAATCCAGACATAAGCGTACGGATGCTGTTTTTATAAACAATGTATTTTCAGTCCGTTATACTTGCTCCTCTGATGTATTGTTCGGAGTAATTATGGTTAAGGACATACTGGCGCCGGGGCTGCGCGTGGTGTTTTGCGGCATCAATCCGGGGCTATCTTCCGCAGGTACAGGATTCCCCTTTGCACACCCCGCTAATCGCTTCTGGAAGGTCATCCATCAGGCGGGATTTACCGATCGTCAGCTAAAACCTGAAGAGGCACAGCACCTGCTGGACTTCCGCTGCGGCGTGACTAAGTTTGTCGACAGACCAACGGTACAAGCCAATGAAGTGAAGCTACAGGAGATGCGTAGCGGCGGCCGTCTGCTGATTGAGAAAATTGAGGAGTATCAGCCAGCCGCGCTTGCGATCCTCGGGAAGCAGGCATTTGAGCAGGGTCTTAGCCAACGTGGGGCGCAGTGGGGAAAACAGACGCTGACCATTGGCGCGACGCAAATATGGGTATTGCCAAATCCCAGCGGGTTAAGCCGGATCACGCTGGATAAACTGGTGGAGGCGTACCGGGAGGTGGATGTGGCGTTGAAGGCGCGCGGCCTGTAGGGCGGATAAGTGAAGCGCCATCCGGAATAATTTGTGAGATTGCCGGATGGCGGTGTAAACGCCTTATCCGGCCTACGGGTCTTCGAGTAACAGGCGAAAAAAAAGCTCCCATCAGGGAGCTTTTTCACGTTTTAAAGCTGGAGATTAATCGTCGAGGAAGCTACGCAGTACTTCAGAGCGGCTCGGGTGACGCAGTTTACGCAGCGCCTTCGCTTCGATCTGACGGATACGTTCACGGGTAACGTCGAACTGTTTACCCACTTCTTCCAGCGTGTGGTCGGTGTTCATATCGATACCGAAACGCATACGCAGAACTTTTGCTTCACGCGCGGTCAGGCCAGCCAGAACGTCGTGCGTTGCGGCACGCAGGCTCTCGGTGGTCGCAGAGTCCAGCGGCAGCTCGAGGGTGGTATCCTCGATGAAATCACCCAGATGCGAATCTTCATCGTCGCCGATCGGCGTTTCCATGGAGATAGGCTCTTTAGCGATCTTCAGCACTTTACGGATCTTGTCTTCCGGCATTAGCATGCGTTCAGCCAGTTCTTCCGGCGTCGGCTCACGACCCATCTCTTGCAGCATCTGACGGGAGATACGGTTGAGCTTGTTGATGGTCTCAATCATATGTACCGGGATACGGATGGTACGAGCCTGATCCGCGATCGAACGGGTGATCGCCTGACGGATCCACCAGGTTGCATAGGTGGAGAACTTGTAACCACGACGGTATTCAAACTTATCAACCGCTTTCATCAGACCGATGTTACCTTCCTGAATCAGATCCAGGAACTGCAGGCCACGGTTGGTGTATTTTTTGGCGATAGAGATAACCAGACGTAAGTTTGCTTCAACCATCTCTTTTTTCGCACGGCGGGCTTTCGCTTCACCGATAGACATACGACGGTTGATATCTTTAACCTGCTCGATGGTCAGGCCGGTTTCTTCTTCAATCTGCTGCAGCTTCTGCAGGCCGCGGTGAACGTCATCTGCCACGTCGTGCAGTTTTTCAGACCACGGTTTGTTCATCGCGATTGCCGCGTTGAACCAGGTTTCGCTGGTTTCGTTGCCGGTGAACAGAGTGATGAAGTTTTTCTTCGGCATTTTGCACTGCTCAACGCAGAGCTTCATGATCAGACGTTCCTGAGTACGCACGCGGTCCATCATGACGCGCATGCTGTTTACCAGGTAGTCGAACTGCTTCGGCACCAGGCGGAACTGTTTGAACACTTCAGACAGCTTCTGAATTTCTTCCTGCGCGGCAGCATGGCTGCGGCCTTTCGCTTTGATGGTGTCGCGAGTGATTTCGTACTGAGTACGCAGTTCACCGAATTTTTCACGCGCTAATTCAGGGTCGATGCTGTTGTCGTCATCGCTGCTGTCGTCGTCGCCATCTTCTTCATCTTCGTCTTCATCGTCATCCAACTCTTCCTGAGAGAGTTCAGATCCGACGTGCGTCGCCGTTGGTGCCATGTCTTCTTCCGCGTTCGGATCGACAAAGCCGGTGATCAAATCGGAAAGACGCGCTTCTTCAGCTTCTACGCGATCGTACTGCTCGAGCAGGTAGGTGATAGCTTCTGGGTATTCGGCAACAGAACATTGAACCTGGTTAATCCCGTCTTCGATGCGTTTAGCGATGTCGATTTCGCCTTCACGGGTTAACAGTTCAACGGTACCCATTTCACGCATGTACATGCGGACCGGGTCAGTTGTACGACCGATTTCGGACTCAACGCTGGACAGAACCTGGGCAGCCGCTTCTTCCGCGTCTTCATCGGTGCTGTTGGAGGTTTCAGCAAGCAGCAGATCATCGGCATCAGGTGCTTCTTCCATCACCTGAATACCCATGTCATTGATCATTTGGATGATGTCTTCGATTTGATCTGAATCGACGATATCTTCCGGCAGATGGTCATTGACCTCGGCATAGGTCAGATAGCCTTGCTCCTTACCACGTTGGACAAGAAGCTTCAGCTGTGACTGCGGGTTTTGCTCCATAAGACGGTATCCACACTTAATTCGTTTGATTGGTGTTGGGCGGTAAAACCGCCAACGGCAAAACGAGGGCATACTTATATTTTGCCGCTGCCTCTCCGTGCGGCTGTCGGGGGCTTCCCGATCGATATTCGGCAGTTAAGCCGTTAAATACTTCATCCTTCACGTTGTCTCTGCGTTAGCTGCGTTCGTTACTCGGCTCATCCTGAGCCTCGCCCCTTACGGGACCGCCGTAAACAGCGTTCAAATCCGCTCCCGGCGGATTCGTCATCCTGGTCATGTACTTATGTACACTCCCAGGCGTTCGTTCACTTACTGCCTTGATACAACGCGAATGATTTTGTCTTTGTTTTGTCTTTCACTTATTTTTTTGCCAGTTCCTGGTTCAGCGTCCAGAGTTCCCGGCGTTCTTCGTTGCTTAAACCGTGTGTGCGCTCACGAGCTATCAACTCTTCCTGGCGCAGTTCAAGCATCGAATCAAACATATGATTGAGTGAGTCGGTGAAGGTTTTTTCTGCGATATCCTTATCTGCTATATCGTCCCACATCGACAGTTTTTCAAGGGTCGCAGCATCATTTGTGCCACGATAGTGTTCTAAAAGTTGCCCGGTGGTCAGACCTGGCTGAGCCAGACAAGTGTTGACCAGTTCTCTGAATAAGCCAAGTCCAGGCAGCTTATTGCTATCCAGTGCGCCTAACGGCGGAACCAGTGGGGCGAGGCCTGGGTTCTGTACCAGCAACCCTATAAGTATACGCATGGTCGTACGTTTTAGCTGTGGAACAGGGCGGGAAGCCCCATTTTCTGCCAGTTTTGGCATTAAACGTTCAAGCTGGCTGTCATCCAGAATGCCGAGCTTGTTTCCCAACTCCTGTCGCAGATAAATGCGCAACGTTTCGCCTGGTACCTGAGTAATCAGCGGTAATGCCAGCGTGCTGAGCTGCGCGCGTCCATCCGGGGTACTCAAATCCACCTGCGGCAACAGGCTGTTAAATAAAAACGCGGAGAGCGGCAGCGCCTGCTCCATCCGGGCTTCAAAGGCCTCTTTCCCTTCTTTACGCACCAGCGTATCGGGGTCTTCGCCGTCAGGTAAAAACATAAAGCGTAGCTGGCGTCCGTCTGTCATATAGGGCAGTGCGGTTTCCAGTGCGCGCCATGCTGCGTCGCGCCCGGCACGGTCGCCGTCGTAACAGCAAATTACATTGTTCGTCGCACGGAACAACAGCTGAATGTGATCGGCGGTGGTTGACGTCCCAAGGGATGCCACGGCGTAGTTAATGCCGTATTGCGCCAGCGCCACCACATCCATATAGCCTTCTACCACTAACAGGCGCTGCGGATCGGCGTTATCCTGCTGTGCTTCATAAAGGCCATACAGCTGGCGACCTTTATGGAAAATATCGGTTTCTGGGGAGTTGAGATACTTCGGCAGGGCATCGCCCAGCACGCGTCCACCAAAACCAATGACCCGACCACGCTTGTCGCGGATGGGGAACATCACCCGTTCGCGGAAGCGATCGTAACTGCGTCCCTGATCGTTGGTGACCAGCATCCCCGCATCGACCAGCGATTTGCGATTCTCGGCATTGCCACCAAACCGTTTCAGGACGTTGTCCCAGCCGGGAGGCGCAAAACCAATGGCAAAACGGGTGATAACGTCGCTACTTAATCCTCGCTTTTCCAGGTACTGGCGCGCGGGGGTAGCGGCGGGTTGTATCAAAGACTGTTGATAAAAAGTGTTCAGGCCGTCCATCAATTGATAAAGGCTTTGCCGTTGATGGCGCTCTATCTGACTGGGGCCACTGCCTGCTTCATAAGGCACTTCAAGGTTGTGCATTGCGGCCAGTTCTTCGACGGTTTCCACAAACTCGAGCTTGTCGTAGTTCATGAGAAAGTCGACGGCGTTGCCATGCGCGCCACACCCAAAGCAGTGATAAAACTGTTTTTCACCGTTTACGGTGAAAGAGGGGGTTTTTTCGTTATGGAACGGACAGCACGCGTGATAATTTTTGCCCTGCTTTTTCAGCTTTACCCGCGCGTCGATGAGATCGACGATGTCGGTTCTTGCCAGCAGGTCATTGATAAATACACGTGGGATTCGTCCAGCCATATGCCCCGTTATTACACTTCATCCTTCAAACTGTCTCTGCGTTGGCTGCACTCGCTCACCCCTATCACTTACTTAAGTAAGCTCCGGGGATTCACTCACTTGCCGCGTTACTCGGCTTGCAGCCTCGCCCCTTCGGGGCCAGCGTTAGCGCTGTTCAAAACGCTAACGCGTTTTGTGATACAGCATGAATGATTTTGTGTAATTGCTGATGTATAAACGAAAACAAGCCGCGCATTCCTTCCGGAAGCACGGCCTTACAACTACAACTCAGTCTGAATTGAGAGCTTTTGCTCTCAATGGATTAGTACAGACGAGTACGGCGTGCGTTTTCGCGAGCCAGTTTCTTCGCGTGACGTTTCACAGCAGAAGCTTTAGCGCGCTTACGTTCGGTAGTCGGTTTTTCATAGAACTCACGACGACGAACTTCCGCCAGAACACCTGCTTTTTCGCATGAACGCTTGAAGCGACGCAGTGCTACGTCGAACGGCTCGTTTTCACGTACTTTAATTACCGGCATGTAACTCTCACCTTTAATAAATTCGGTTTGCCGCTGGCATCAACGCCAGCTTATTTCAAAATGGTGCGGAATTTTACTGCAATTGCTGCTGCTTTGTAAAGCACCGACGCGATTTTGAAAGGGACTTTTATAAGGACAAGGAGTATACACGAGCGGAACTCCTGGGGCGAACAAAGTTTTACATCAACCCGCATTGGTCCTACACTGCGCGGTAATAGAGCGAGGTAAAACAAGTCATGCGTGTACTGGGTATTGAAACATCCTGCGATGAAACCGGCATCGCCATTTACGACGATGAAAAAGGTCTTTTAGCCAACCAATTGTATAGTCAGGTGAAATTACACGCTGACTACGGCGGCGTAGTGCCAGAACTGGCCTCGCGCGATCACGTACGTAAAACCGTACCGCTGATCCAGGCCGCGCTGAAAGAAGCGGGACTGACGGCAAAAGAGATCGATGCGGTGGCATATACCGCAGGTCCTGGTCTGGTTGGCGCGCTGCTGGTTGGCGCAACCGTAGGTCGTTCGCTGGCGTTCGCCTGGGGCGTACCAGCAATTCCTGTGCACCACATGGAGGGGCATCTGCTGGCACCGATGCTGGAAGATAATCCCCCTGCGTTCCCGTTCGTCGCGCTGCTGGTTTCCGGCGGTCACACGCAGCTGATCAGCGTCACCGGTATCGGTCAGTATGAATTGCTGGGCGAATCGATTGACGATGCCGCAGGCGAAGCGTTCGACAAAACCGCTAAGCTGTTGGGGCTGGATTATCCTGGCGGCCCAATGCTGTCAAAGCTGGCTTCGCAAGGCGTTGAAAAACGTTTTGTCTTCCCGCGCCCGATGACCGACCGTCCGGGGCTGGATTTTAGCTTCTCCGGCCTGAAAACCTTCGCCGCGAATACCATTCGTAATAACGAAAATGACGATCAGACGCGTGCAGATATCGCCCGTGCGTTTGAAGATGCGGTGGTCGATACGCTGATGATCAAGTGTAAACGCGCGCTGGATCAAACCGGTTTTAAACGTCTGGTGATGGCGGGGGGCGTGAGCGCGAACCGTACGCTGCGCGCAAAACTGGCCGAGATGATGCAAAAACGTCGTGGCGAAGTGTTTTATGCGCGCCCGGAATTTTGCACCGACAACGGGGCGATGATCGCCTACGCGGGCATGGTGCGTTTTAAAGCGGGTGCAACGGCGGATCTTGGCGTGACCGTGCGTCCACGCTGGCCGCTGGCGGAATTACCGGCGGCGTGAGTTTTTTGCCCGGTGGTGGCTTTGCTTACCGGGCCAACAAAACCGTAGGCCGGGTCAGGCGAAGCCGCCACCCGGCGATAAATCGTGCTACATCCGCAGCATTCCTTTCTCTTCCAGAAACGCGATAATTTTTTCCAGACCTTCTCCGGATTTTAAATTACTAAACGTCCACGGACGCTCGCCGCGCATGCGCAGGGTATCGCGCTCCATCACCTCCAGCGAGGCGCCCACATAAGGGGCCAAATCGGTTTTATTGATCACCAGAAAATCGGATTTAGTGATCCCCGGACCACCTTTACGTGGGATCTTCTCGCCTTCGGCAACGTCGATCACATAGATCGTCAGATCCGCTAATTCTGGGCTGAAGGTGGCGCTCAGGTTATCGCCGCCGCTTTCCACAAAAATCAGATCCAGATTGCCGAATTTCTCGCTCAGCGCTTCTACGGCGGCCAGATTCATCGACGCATCTTCGCGGATGGCGGTATGTGGACAGCCGCCGGTTTCCACGCCGACGATCCTGTCTGGCTCCAGTGCGCCCGCCTCGGTGAGAATGCGCTGATCTTCTTTGGTGTAGATATCGTTGGTCACCACGGCCAACTGATAGCTGCTGCGCATGGCTTTGCATAATGCTTCCAGCAGCGCCGTTTTGCCGGAACCAACCGGGCCGCCAACGCCCACACGCAGGGGATGCTTGTTGTTACTCATTTTTTCTCCTCAGGAGCGGAATAATCGGGAATATTGGGTTTCATGTCGGGCAGAGGCGATTGCAGCCAGCGGCGTTGCGGAGCCGAGGCTGGCCTCAGGACACGCCAGCGCCTGTACCAAACCCTGCGCATAGCGATCGCAGAGCGTAATAATCAAACGTTGGGCCGCCTGTTGCCCAAAAGGCACCAGTTTGACACCTGCCATTACAGCGCTCTCAATCCAGCTGTAGCCGAGGCTTAGCGCCAGCTCCATCAGGGGGATTTTCCAGCGCACACCCAGCCAGGCCATACCGCAGAGTTGGCTGTCGACAAAGAGCGCGCGCCACTCCCGCGAGCAGTCCGCCTCCCAGTCGGTGACCAGCCGCGTAAACGCCGCGCCTCGGCTGCGTTCTTCATCCCGTAGTTCGCGGGTTTCGCGACAAGCCAACAGGTAAGCGCTCCAGCGGCGTGCGGCGACGAGATCGTCCTGCTCGCAGGCACGATACAGTCTCGCCAGCAACGGTAGGTCGACGGTAAAAAAGTTTTGCTCCATCTGCTGGATTTGCCAGGCAGAGAAGTCATCGACGCTTTTCACCCAGCCGATTTCCACCGCCCATTCCAGGCCCTGGGACCAGGTAAACGACCCCACCGGGAGCGCGCTGCTGGCGAGCTGCATCAGACGTAGCCGTTGGGTGTTATGCATCAGTGCGCATGGCCGTGATGATGCCCGTGTGATTCACTGGCATAAGCGCCTGCTTCAGGTTCAAACGGCAACTGGGCGAACGTCACCTCGAGATTGAACTGGCGCAACATATCGTCCAGCACATGATCGTGGTGGTAGCGCAGCTCATCGGGCAGAATTTGCAGCGGTACGTGGCGATTGCCGAGGTGATAGCAGGCTTTGGCGAGCAGGAAAGGATCGGCGCAGCGCACTATGGAAACCGACTCCGGCGCGGCGATCACTTCGATCACCTCAGTTCTATCTTCGGTAGTTAACAGATCGCCACCGCGTAGCAGCAAACCGCGCGGTAGCATCAGCCCGGCTTCGCGACCGTCGTTTAGCGCTACTCTGGCGCGGCTTTTAACCCGAATATCAATGGGTAGCGTGACGCTTGCGGTGACGCGGTGGGCGTGCTCAAGGCGTTGGGTCAGGTAGATCATCGTCACTCCTCAAAACAGAAAATAGCGTTGCGCCATCGGCAAAATGTCTGCCGGTTCGCTGGTGATGAGTTCGCCATCAATACGCACCTCGTAGGTCTGAGCATCGACGGTGATATTGGGTTGCAGGCCGTTGTGGATCATGTCGGCCTTTTTCACCGTCCGGCAGCCTTTGACGATGGCGATGGCGCTTTGCAAATTGAGCTGCTGCGGGATGTTCTGCGCGTCAGCGGCTTGTGAAATAAATGTCAGTCGGGTGTGATGCCGCGCTGCGCCAAGTGCGCCGAACATCATGCGGTAATGCACGGGCTGCGGCGTGGGGATCGAGGCGTTGATGTCACCCATCGGCGTGCAGGCGATCATCCCGCCCTTGACGATCGTCGCCGGTTTTACGCCAAAAAAGGCGGGTGACCACAGCACCAGATCGGCCAGTTTTCCAGGCTCAACGGAACCGACTTCATGGGCGATACCGTGGGTTAGCGCCGGGTTGATGGTGTATTTGGCGACGTAGCGTTTAACGCGCTGGTTGTCGTTGTCGCCGGTTTCCTCTGCCAGCGGGCCACGCTGAATCTTCATGCGGTGCGCCACCTGCCAGGTGCGCAGGATCACTTCGCCCACGCGCCCCATCGCCTGTGAATCGGACGAGGTCAGAGAAAACGCGCCAATGTCATGCAGAACATCTTCGGCAGCGATCGTTTCCCGGCGAATGCGTGATTCAGCAAAGGCAACGTCTTCGGCGATATCCGGGTCGAGGTGGTGGCAAACCATCAGCATGTCGAGATGTTCGTCGATGGTGTTGACGGTATAGGGCAGCGTCGGGTTAGTGGAGGAGGGCAGAATATTCGGATGCGCGCAGGCGGTGATGATATCCGGCGCATGGCCTCCGCCCGCGCCTTCGGTGTGGAAGGTATGAATGGTGCGATCGCCAATCGCTACCAGCGTATCTTCCACGAAACCGGACTCATTGAGCGTGTCGCTGTGCAGCGCTACCTGGATGTCCATTTCGTCGGCCACGGTCAGCGCACAGTCGATAGCGGCAGGCGTGGCGCCCCAGTCTTCATGGATTTTCAGGCCAATCGCGCCCGCGCAGATTTGCTCGCGTAGGGTGTCTGGGTTTGAGCCGTTGCCTTTGCCCAGCAAACCGATGTTAACCGGCAACGCGTCTGCTGCCTGCAGCATGCGCGCGATGTACCAGGGACCCGGCGTACAGGTGGTGGCGTGAGTTCCTGCCGCCGGACCAGTGCCGCCGCCGATCATCGTCGTCACGCCGGAAACCAGCGCCTCCTGGGCCTGCTGTGGGCAGATCCAGTGAATATGGGTATCCACGCCGCCCGCAGTGACGATCTTGCCTTCCCCGGCGATGACTTCTGTTCCCACGCCTATTGGGATCGTGACGTTGGGCTGAATATCGGGATTACCTGCTTTGCCGATGGCGAAGATCCTGCCAGCTTTGATGCCGATATCCGCTTTCACGATCCCCCAGTGATCGACGATCAGCGCGTTGGTTATCACCAGATCCACGCATGCCTCGGCGCGCATTTGCCCCTGACCCATGCCGTCGCGGATCACTTTTCCGCCGCCAAATTTGACCTCTTCGCCGTAGGTGGTGAAGTCTTTTTCCACCTCGATCCACAGGGCGGTATCCGCCAGGCGCACTTTATCGCCGGTGGTTGGGCCAAACATGTCGGCGTACGCCTGTCGGGAAATTTCACTCATTATCTGTCTCCAGCGCGCCCATTACTTCGCTGCGAAAACCCACGATCCTTTGTGCGCCAGCGACGCGCACCAGTTCGACTTCGCGTTTTTGTCCCGGCTCAAAACGTACCGCCGTGCCCGCAGCAATGTTCAGACGAAAGCCGCGTGCGGCCTGCCTGTCAAAGCGTAGCGCCGGATTCACCTCATAAAAGTGATAGTGCGATCCCACCTGGATGGGCCTGTCGCCATGATTTTCCACCACGATCGTGCAGGTCTCCCGTCCTTGATTGAGCGCGATATTGCCTTTTGCGATCTGATATTCACCTGGGATCATTGTCGCTCCTTAGACGATCGGGTTGTGGACGGTGACCAGCTTCGATCCGTCAGGAAATGTGGCTTCAACCTGAATATCCGGGATCATCTCCGGTACGCCTTCCATCACCTGATCGCGGCGCAGGACGTGACGCCCGTCCTCCATCAGCGCGGCCACGGTTTGCCCGTCGCGTGCCCCTTCCATGATGAAAGCGCTAATCAGCGCCACCGATTCCGGGTAGTTCAACTTCAGCCCGCGGGCCAGGCGACGTTCCGCCACCAGCGCGGCGGTAAACAGCAACAGCTTGTCTTTTTCTCTGGGGGTCAGTTCCATAAGGGTTCTCTTAGGTTTGCCAGATTCGCGGGAGCACGGGCGCTTTGTGTGTCAGCAGCGGGCGTAGAAATTGCCAGATGTCGCGCATAACGCGCTGGACAACCAGGTTGTCGTTAGCAAGAAAACGGATTGTCAGCAGCGAATCGTTAAGCGTTGCCCCGGCGTAATCGCCAAGCGCCGTAAGTCGCTCCCGCGTGCCCTCGAGCATATGTTCGCTGGCCGGATAACTCAGCAACGTGCCGACCCAGGGATGATGTGCGACGCCGCTCAGATTCCCCTCCTGCAACTGCAAGCGTTCTATCAGCAGTGGCTGCCCATCTCGCCACACTTCCAGACGGTTTTGCAGCGTGCCGTAACTGAAAGTCTCCTGCATAACTGGTCGCCCAAGGCGCAGCAGGTCCCAGGCCAGCAGGCGGCTTGTGGATGTCAGATGAAAGACGGTCTGAATAGCGGCGTTGGCGCCGGGAAAGAGGATCGTATCCTGCGGCAGCCACTCCAGCGTCGCGTGGGGCGCGAGCGTGAAATGCTGGTGCAACAATGCCTGCGGTCCGCGACTGCGATAAAACTTTCCCGCGCCGGGCTGGGTGATTAACGCGTGGCTGTTTTCGTCGAGTGTTACGGCGATATGGAGCTCATCTCCGCCGACGATCCCCGCCGGTGGATGAAGCAAATAGAGATGGCAAACGTCATCTTCCGGGTAAAACGGGCGCTGAACCGTCAATGGACCATGATGACGCGCCGAGGCGAGCACCGTTTTGTGCCCGGTGCGGGTAAAATGCAGATCCAGTTCGGCCTGCCAGCCCCGTGTGAGTGTCTCGTGCGCAACCGTGTCCAGAGCGTTTCCCTTATCAGCATGAGGGTGTTTGCATACAAAAAAGTATGCCTCAGCGCATCGGGAAATCGATCATATGAGAAGCTTATGGATAAAGGGGCGACAATACGCCGCCCCACCAGGGTTTTACAGTAAAACGAGGGGCATCCAGACCAGACCGGTAATCACCAGCAGCACGAGGAAAATCAGGCCAAAAATAGCACCGAGTCGCCAGTAATCCACCGTAGGCAAATAACCGCTGCCGTAGTAGATAGGGCTAGGACCGGTGGCGTACGGGGTAAGAATGCTGCCCAGGCCAATGGCGGCGCCGACCATCAGGCAGAAGACCGGTAGTGGGATTTCCGGCATCGCCAGCGCGGCGGCAATCATCATCGGTGCGAGGGCGGAGGTATACGCCGTGGCGCTGGCAAAGAAGTAGCGCAGCAGATAGAACACCACGATCAGCGCCACCATCACCATCATCGGCGAATAGCCGCTCAGCCCGTTTGCCAGTAGCTTGCCAAACCAGGTAATAAAACCGGTGTTATTGAGCCCGGTTGCCAGCGTGATCAGCGAGGCCAGCCAGAAAAAGACGTTCCACGCGGCTTTATTGCTGACGATGTCATCCCAGCTAATGATGCGTAGTACCAGCATCAACGCCACTACGCTGTATCCGACCATTGCGGCGTCAATGTAGTCGCCGCCGAAGATCCACAGCACCAGCGCGCCGACCATCAGTACCAGCATCTTTTTCTCGCGAGCGCAGAGAGGTCCCATTGCTGTTAGTTCGGTTTCCGCCCAGCGCGGAACCTGATCGCCGGATTTCAGCACCGGTGGATACAACACATACGCCAGCCACGGCACGATCAGCACCAGTAAAATGCTCAGCGGCAGCATGCCTAAGAACCAGTCACCCCAGCTCAGCGCGGTGTGGGACGCGCCTTTCATCAGGCCGATCAACAGCAGGTTCGGCGCCATCGCCGTTAAGAAAATAGCGCTGGTGACGCAGTCGGCGACAATGCCCATCCACATGATGTATGAGCCAATGGAGCGTGAACTGGCGCTATTGGGCTGTGAGTTATACAGCGGTGGCAGGTTGCGGATAATCGGATAGATTATTCCGGCTCCGCGTGCGGAGTTGGACGGCGTGACGGGGGCGAGGATAAGCTCAGAGAACATCACCGCATAGCCGAGAAACAGCGTCCGGTGCCCCATCTTTTTCACCAGCATCAGCGCGATACGCCGACCAAGCCCGGTTTTCTCATAGCCGGTACCAAACATAAAGGCCGCGAAAATCAGCCAAATGACCGAGTTTGAAAAGCCAGATACCGCCCACGACAGCGATTTGGCGGTAAATTTAAAACCGTCCTGCGCGAGTTGCTCCGGGCTGAACAGCAGCCACGGTGAAAGGACGGCGATGATCGAAATGCCAATCATCGCCACTACCGCGCCCGGTACAGGTTCCAGAATAAGCCCGACAATCACACCGGTAAAGACGGCAAAATAGAGCCAGGTGTGGCTCTCAAGACCGGTGGGGACGGGTAGAACAGCAATAATGGCGATGACCACCAGCGGAGCCAGGTATCGCCACCAACCAGCTAAAGGTGCCATTGTTGTATCCCTGCGAAAGGGGGAGAGGCGCAGCGCCTCTCCGGGAGGGTTATTTGATGTAGTGCACGTGCTCGCAGATCTCTTCCACGATCGGATCGCGGCGTTCAGCGAACAGTTTTTTGTTTTCGGCGATCAGGTTATTGCCGTGGGTATCGATGGAAACGATCAGCGGACCGAACTCTTTGACCCGACACACCCACAGGGACTCCGGCATGCCGAGTTCCGTCCAGTGTACCTCTTCGATCTCTTCAACCTGGGTTGCCGCCACGACCGCGCAGCCTGCCGGGAAGATGACGTGCAGTGCTTTAAACTGCTTGCAGCCTTCTTCCGTCAGCGGTCCCATACCGCCCTTGCCGACCACCAGCTTGACGCCAGTCTGTTCGATAAAGTCTTTCTCAAACGCTTCCATACGCATGCTGGTGGTTGGGCCAACGGAGACCATCTCCCATTTTTCACCGTTCTTACGTACGATCGGGCCCGCGTGGAAAATGGCTTTGCCGTTCAGGTCATAAGGGATCGGGCGCTTCAGTTCGATCAGGCGACGGTGGCAAACGTCACGGCAGGTCACCAGCGTACCGGTCAGGTAAATGACATCGCCAACGCGAATGTCTGCCAGATCTTCGGCTTTGATCGGGGTTGTGAGGATCTTTTTCATAACGCGCTCCGGGTGTGAGACAGGTTTTCGAAGGAGAGGTCAGCATGAACCAACAGCGTGCCGCGACGGTGCGCCCAGCAGCCGGTAGAGACAGCAACGCCGATAGTCGACGGGTGGCGCGCGGCGGATTCGATATGTACGCCCATCACCGAGCTATTACCGGTTAGCCCTTGTGGACCAATACCCAGACGGTTAAGCCCTTCTTCCAGACGCAGTTCCAGCTCGGCCGCTTTCGGATTCGGATGACGTGAGCCGATAGGACGCAGCACCGCTTTACGAGAAAGAACGGCGGCGGTTTCAACGGAGGTGGCAATACCTACGCCCACCAGCACCGGCGGACAGGCGTTGACTGCCAGCGTGGAGATATTTTCGAAGACAAATTTCACCACGCCTTCGTAGCCCTCAGAGGGCATTAACACTTTCGAGCGTCCCGGCAGCGTACAGCCGCCGCCTGCCATGTAGACTTCAATTTCTGCGTCATCATTATCAGGAATGATGTCCCAGGTAACCCACGGCACACCGGTACCGGTATTTTTGCCGGTATTCACTTCATCAAAAATCTCGACCGCGTTATGGCGCAGCGGCGCTTTCACCGTGGCATCTTCAACGGCCTGCTTCAGGATGCTTTGCAGTTCGCCGAGGAGCGGAAAACGGGAACCCACTTTCACAAAAAACATAATCTCGCCGGTGTCCTGACAGGCAGGACGGTTCAGGTCGATAGCCTTCTGCATGTTGTCAAACATGGTGTGATAGATAATTTTACCCATCGGCGAGGTTTCGCCTTCACGCAGCTGTTTTAATTTATCCACGACGTCGTCAGGCATGCGGGTAGAAATCATGGCGGTAAAGTCCGCGACAATGTTCGTCAGCGTAGTTATCGCATTTTGGTTATTTTGATTGCTCATCTTGTTAACTCCAGTTCTTTTATTTATCTGGAAATAAATTCTCCGCCACAAACTACCACCAAAAATGTGGGTTTATATTATTTGCCACTGTGAATATCTAATTAACAGTTCGTGAATGATGTCCGGATAAGGCAATAAAAATTGCGCAAAGGCAGGGTTTATTACGCATGAGCGAATTACACTGCGGTTAACAACATTACGGATATACCGATTATGCTGAACACGTATCCCCTGGCGAAAGACCTGCAGGTGCTGGTTGAGATTGTGCATAGCGGCAGCTTCAGCGCCGCCGCCGCGACGCTTGGCCAAACGCCGGCGTTTGTGACGAAACGCATTCAGATCCTTGAGGCTACTCTGGGGACGACACTGCTAAGCCGTTCCGCGCGTGGCGTGGCTTTAACGGAGAGTGGTCAACGTTGCTATGAACATGCGCAGGCGATCCTCGCGGGCTATCAGCATCTGGTTGATGACGTCACGCAGCTCAAAACGCGCCCGGCTGGGATGATTCGTATCGGCTGTAGCTTTGGTTTTGGGCGCAGTTATATTGCGCCAGCCATTACCGAATTGATGCATAGCTATCCTGAATTACAGGTACATTTTGAACTTTACGATCGGCAAATTGATTTGGCTCATGACAATATCGATTTGGATATTCGGATTAATGACGAGATTCCGGATTATTATATTGCACATTTGTTAACGAAAAACAGAAGAATATTATGTGCAGCACCAACATATTTACAAAAATACGGTGAGCCGACGACGTTACAGGAATTAAGTCGTCATGATTGTCTGGTCACCAAAGAACGCGATATGACTCACGGGGTGTGGGAGCTGGATAACGGGCAAGAGAAAAAGTCGGTCAAGGTAGCGGGTCATCTTTCTTCTAACAGCGGTGAGATAGTGCTGCAGTGGGCGCTTCAGGGAAAGGGCATTATGCTACGTTCCGAATGGGACGTGCAGCCGTTTCTGGCAAGCGGCGAACTGGTGCGTGTGCTACCGGACTATGCGCAAAGCGCCAATATTTGGGCGGTTTATCAGGAACCGCTGTATCGCAGCGTGAAGCTGCGCGTGTGCGTGGAGTTTCTGGCAACGTGGTGTCAGAACCGATTAGGCAAACCGGTGGAGGGGTATCAAATCCCGTAGGTTGTAGGCCGGATAAGACGCTTTAGCTCCGTCATCCGGCAGTACCGTCACTCAGGATCTCTTTCGCGTTTTTTCTTCAGCTTGGTCCAGATCTTTGGCTCCTGACGGCGCCACAATCGCTGAATGTTGTCATGGTGACGTAGCAGAATTAAGCACGACAGCATGGATACCGGGAAAGTGAACTGGGGATTGAACCACCAGACGTAAAACGGGGCGATCAGCGCGCTGACGATCGCGCCCAGCGACGAATAGCCGCTTAATAAGACGGTCAGCAGCCAGGTTCCGGCCATCACGCCGGTTAAGTCCCAACCAATTGGCGCAATCGCGCCAAAGGCGGTGGCAACGCCTTTGCCACCCTTA
Organism: Citrobacter arsenatis; assembly: GCF_004353845.1. Classification (GTDB taxonomy): domain Bacteria; phylum Pseudomonadota; class Gammaproteobacteria; order Enterobacterales; family Enterobacteriaceae; genus Citrobacter; species Citrobacter arsenatis. Next base: position 4,500,266 of record NZ_CP037864.1, on the reverse strand, counting down.
AAGCCGAAGAATACCGGCCAGATGTGTCCCAGACAGGCGGCGATCGCGATCAACCCCAGCCAGAAGGGGCTAACGCCTAGCGCATAGGCACCCCAGACGGGTAACATACCTTTCAGGACGTCGAAAATCAGCACGGCGACGGCGGCTCCCTTGCCACCGATGCGCAATACGTTTGTCGCGCCCGGATTCCCTGAGCCGCTGTCACGCGGGTCCGGTAATCCAGCAAGGCGGCATACCAGAATAGCACTGGAGATTGAGCCGCAGAGGTACGCGAAGATAATCATTCCAGGCGCGATTGCACTCATAAGCTGTTCCGTTTTGAAAATGTCGTGTAAAACGCTACTTCTGTGGATAATACGCATATTTCGCCGGAAGTGGTATCCGGGTTAGCCAAAAAGCAGGCAGGTCGTGATGGATATTGTATTTATAGAGCAACTTTCTGTAATCACCACTATTGGTGTTTACGACTGGGAACAAACGATCGAACAAAAGTTGGTGTTCGATATCGAAATGGCGTGGGATAACCGTAAATCGGCTAAAAGCGATGATGTGGCTGATTGCCTGAGCTATGCTGATATTGCTCAAACGGTTGTAAATCATGTAGAAGGCGGGCGTTTCGCGTTGGTAGAACGCGTGGCGGAAGAGGTGGCAGATCTGCTGCTTAGCCGCTTTAATTCTCCCTGGGTACGGATCAAACTCAGTAAACCTGGCGCGGTAGCCCGTGCGGCGAACGTCGGGGTTATCATTGAGCGTGGCAATAATCTGAAAGAAAATAATTAATTTAATAATTTCTAAAACAAACGGGTATAAAAGGGTCCTTTCGTCGGCTCTTTTTTGCCGTGGTTTCTCTATCTAGGGGTTTATTAATGAGTGATATGCACTCGCTGCTGGTGGCGGCAATTTTGGGTGTGGTCGAGGGATTGACGGAATTTTTACCCGTTTCCAGTACCGGCCATATGATTATTGTTGGCCACCTGTTGGGCTTTGAGGGTGATACCGCAAAAACATTCGAAGTGGTTATCCAGTTAGGCTCTATCCTGGCAGTCGTGGTGATGTTCTGGCGACGTTTGTTCGGCTTGATTGGCATTCACTTCGGTAAGGTCCCACATGAAGGTACTGGCAAAGGTCGGCTGACGCTGGGGCATATCCTGTTGGGGATGATTCCTGCCGTGGTTCTCGGACTGATATTCCACGACACTATCAAATCGCTGTTTAACCCGATCAACGTGATGTACGCGCTGGTGGTAGGGGGCGTGCTGCTGATTGCCGCAGAATGCCTGAAGCCGAAAGAGCCGCGTGCGCCGGGTCTGGATGATATGACCTATCGCCAGGCGTTTATGATCGGCTGTTTCCAGTGTCTGGCATTGTGGCCGGGCTTTTCTCGCTCCGGTGCGACAATTTCTGGCGGTATGCTGATGGGCGTGAGCCGTTACGCGGCATCTGAATTCTCTTTCCTGCTGGCTGTGCCGATGATGATGGGCGCAACAGCGCTGGATCTCTACAAGAGCTGGTCGTTTCTCAGCGCATCAGATATTCCGATGTTTGCCGTCGGTTTCGTGACGGCATTTATCGTGGCGCTGGTGGCGATCAAAACCTTCCTGCAGTTGATTAAGCGCATCTCGTTCATTCCGTTTGCGATTTACCGCTTTGTTGTAGCGGCTGCCGTTTACGTCGTGTTCTTCTGATGACTTTCCGTGGTGCCGGATGGCGCTGCGCTTATCCGGCCTACGGGCGCAATATGTAGGCCGGATAAGGCATTTATGCCGCCATCCGGCAACGCAATGTCTACGCTTTCGGGCAACGCTGCTCCTTCCAACTGGCCACTGCCGCGATGCGACGCCGGGTCAGTTCCTCGCGAATAGCCTGACCTTTGAATCCCGCGGCAACGACGTCTTTCGTTGGCACTGCCTGCGCAACCAGCCAGGCTTCGCGCAACAGTCTGCCTTGCGGGTAATCCGCCGCTTCAAAACCGGTTCGTCCTCGCACGTCGGCCTCGCTGGTCAGGGCGATTTGCTCCACGCGCTGCGGTTTACGCCAGGCATCGATGGAATCAAACAGCTTAACGATGGTTTTGGGCTGCAGGATCGGGAAGGTATGAATCAGGTCGTGGAACTCGGCCACCAGTTTGGCTAAATCACGGATGTCATTCGGCACGCGCAGGCGCAGACACAGTTGCTCGACCAGCTTAACCCCCGCCGGACCGTGGCCGTGGTGGCGCGGCCACAACGCTTTAGGTGTCAATGCTTTGCCAAGATCGTGGCATAGCGTGGCGAAACGCACGTCGACCTCAGGACTTAACATGGCGGCCATCGACAGCGTCATCAGCGTATGAATCCCGGTATCGATTTCCGGGTGCCACTGCGCGGGCGCGGGAACGCCAAACAGGGCATCCACTTCCGGAAACAGAACGCGCAGTGCGCCGCAGTCGCGCAGAACCTGAAAAAAGATCTGTGGATTACGGGTGGTTAATGCGCCTTCCGTTTCTTTCCACACCCGCTCTGGCGTCAGATGTTCCAGTTCGCCAGCGTCGTTCATGTCGCGCATCAGCGTCATGGTTTCGTCCGCAATACGAAAACCGAGGTGCGCATAGCGGGCAGCAAAGCGCGCCACGCGCAGCACGCGCAGCGGATCTTCGCTAAAGGCAGGAGAAACATGGCGCAGCAGACGCCTTTCCAGATCGTCGCGCCCGTTATACGGATCGATAATTTCTCCGTCGTCATCGCGGGCGATTGCGTTGATGGTCAGGTCGCGACGCTGAAGATCGGCCTCCAGCGTTACATCTGGCGCGGCGTAGCAGGTGAACCCAGTATACCCCGAGCCGGATTTACGTTCGGTACGCGCCAGCGCATACTCATCCCGGGTTTGCGGATGCAGAAACACGGGAAAATCGCGGCCTACCTGCTGGTAGCCCGCGTCGAGCATCTCTTGCGGTGTGGCACCGACAACAACCCAATCTTTATCTTTAATCGGTAGCCCTAATAACGCATCCCGAACAGCACCACCGACCAGATAAATCTTCACGCCACTTTCCTTTTGAAATTATGATCTCTTAATCATATGTCAGTGTGGCGGAGAAGGCGATTCAGTTCATCCAGCGATCTTTGCGTTTACGGCTTGGGATCATGTGTGGCAGAACCAGACCGAGCAACAGACCAAGGCCCAGCACGCCGCCGCCGTACATAAACCACTGCATAATGATGGTGCGCTGTTTGTCATCAAGCTGAAGGTTGGCTGCGCTGACCTTCTTTTGCGCCACAATAAGCTCGTTTTTCAGCTTCTGATTTTCTTGTTTCAGCCCGTCGATCACGCTGTCGCTTTGCGATACTTTTTGCTGCATATCGGCGGTGCGCTGATTCCACGTGGTATCGATATTATTGAGCTTATCGGTCAAGGTCTTAACCTGGTTTTCCAGATCGGGAACGCGGGTACGCAGGCTTGGCGTACTGTTCAGCTCTTTCAGTGGGATCCAGGCGGTACGACCGGTGCTGTCTTTCACCTGAGCGTAGTTAGTGTTGGCATCGGTCTGTAATAGCGTAACTTCCTCGCCGGCGTTAACCGTGCCCACGAGGCGATAATTATCTCCCGGACCGCTGCGGACCCAGGTGTTCAGTTCGTCAGAGACATAGCGCTTTTCTTCGGCATGAGAGACTGCAGTGGCGCTAAGTGCGAGTAAAGTTAATCCAATCAGGCGTAATTTTGGCATCAGGCTGTCGTTATTGTCATAGAAAGTGGAACGATAGTAGTGGCATCAGTGTCTCTACGCAAAGCATTCGACATCAATCGGAATCATCTGTGTCCTTTTTGCCACCACCCGAAACTTTTACGCCCGTCAAATTGCTCGTTGCATGGCAATTTGGCGCAAAATACTATCTACTGACCATAAAGAACGAACTTAGTTCGCAGTCAGTTTTCTCAACTGTGACATAACCCATAAGTACAAGACCATGGCCCAGGAAATCGAATTAAAATTTATCGTCAATAGTGATGCTGTAGATGCGCTACGTGAACGTCTGAATACGCTGGGGGGAGAGCATCATGCGCCCAGTCAGTTGCTGAATATCTACTACGAAACGCCGGATGCGTGGCTGCGTGGTCACGATATGGGGCTGCGTATTCGTGGTGAGAATGGTCATTACGAAATGACCATGAAAATTGCCGGACGGGTGACGGGCGGCCTGCATCAGAGGCCTGAGTATAACGTTGCGCTAAATACGCCTGAGCTGGATCTTGCCCTGTTCCCAACGGAAGTCTGGCCCGATGGCGAGCTGCCCGCTGACCTCGCTGCCCAGGTGCAGCCGCTGTTCAGCACCGATTTTTACCGTGAGAAATGGGTGGTTGATGTTGACGGCAGCCGAATTGAAATGGCCCTCGACCTTGGGGAAGTGAAAGCCGGTGAGTTTGCTGAACCTATTTGTGAGCTTGAACTGGAGTTGCTCAGCGGCGATACCCGTGCTGTATTGAAGCTGGCAAACCAGCTGGTTTCGCAAACCGGTTTACGCCAGGGTAGCCTGAGCAAAGCGGCGCGCGGTTATCATCTGGCTCAGGGGAATGCGCCGCGTGAACTCAAACCGACGCGCATTTTGAAGGTTCCGGCGAAGGCGAGCATTGAGCAAGGGCTGGAAGCGGCACTGGAGCTGGCATTATCACAGTGGCAGTACCATGAAGAGCTGTGGGTACGCGGCGTCAAGGGGGCGAAAGCCGAGGTGCTGGCGGCAATGGGACTGGTGCGTCACATTCTGATGCTGTTTGGCGGTAATGTACCCCGAAAAGCGAGCGCTCACTTACGTGATTTGCTGACCCAGTCGGAAGCGATTATGGCATCGGACGTTTCTGCCGTTTCGGCGGTTTACAGCACGCAAACGGCAATGGCTAAACTGGCCCTGACCGAATGGCTGGTAACCAAAGGATGGCAGCCATTCCTGGATGCGAAGGCGCAGGGCAAAATTGCCGACTCCTTTAAGCGTTTCTCAGATACCCATCTCTCGCGCCATGCCGCTGAGCTGAAAACCGCTTTTGCTCAGCCGCTGGGCGATCAGTACGCCGATCAGCTTCCGCGCCTGACGCGCAATATTGATAGCATGCTGATGCTGGCGGGGTACTACGACGAAAATGTTGCCTCGGAATGGATCGCCAACTGGCAGGGTTTGCGTCACGCCATTGCGGCCAACCAATTTATTGAAATTGAACATTTTCGCAACGAGGCTATCGCGCTGGAACCGTTCTGGCTGCACAGCGGAAAACGATAATCAGGATTGAGATCGGGATGCCTGATGGCGCTACGCTTATCAGGCCTACGCGACGGGCGTAAGTGTCATGCAGGCCGGATCAGGCGAAACGCCGCCCTCCGACACCATTCAAAGGATAATCCATAAATGAAGCAGCTCTCTTCACCGTTACAGCAGTACTGGCCGACCGTTGTTGAGCGGCTGCCAGCAGTAATATCTGAGTCCTCGCTTAGCGTGCAGGCGAAGTCAGTGCTTACATTCAGTGATTTTGTCCGTGACAGTATTATTGCCCATCCCGAATGGTTGGTAGAACTGGAAAGCGCGCCACCTCAGGCGGACGAATGGCAACACTATGCCCCCTGGTTACAGCAGGCGTTGACCGACGTCAGCGATGAAAACACGCTGATGCGTGAGCTACGCCTGTTTCGCCGTCGCATTATGGTGCGTATCGCCTGGGCGCAGACGCTGTCGTTGATGACGGAAGAGTGTATCTTGCAGCAGTTAAGCCATCTGGCTGAAACGCTGATCGTCGCCGCGCGCGACTGGTTATACGCTGTCTGCTGCCGTGAGTGGGGAACGCCTTGTAATCCTGAAGGTATTGCGCAGCCACTGCTGATTTTAGGCATGGGGAAACTGGGCGGCGGCGAGCTGAATTTTTCCTCTGATATTGACCTGATTTTTGCCTGGCCGGAGCACGGCAGTACGCAGGGCGGGCGTCGAGAGCTGGATAACGCGCAGTTCTTTACCCGTATGGGCCAGCGGCTCATCAAAGTGTTGGATCAGCCCACCATGGACGGGTTTGTCTATCGAGTGGATATGCGCTTACGTCCGTTTGGCGACAGCGGCCCGCTGGTGCTGAGCTTCTCCGCGCTGGAGGATTATTACCAGGAACAAGGCCGCGACTGGGAACGCTATGCGATGGTCAAAGCCCGCATTATGGGCGACTCCGACGGTACTTACGTCAGCGAACTTCGCGCCATGCTGCGGCCTTTTGTCTTCCGTCGCTATATTGATTTCAGCGTGATCCAGTCTCTGCGTAACATGAAAGGGATGATTGCCCGGGAAGTGCGGCGCCGTGGCCTGAAAGACAACATCAAGCTGGGGGCGGGCGGCATTCGTGAAATCGAATTTATCGTACAGGTATTCCAACTGATTCGCGGTGGGCGTGAGCCGTCGCTGCAATCCCGCTCGCTGTTACCAACGCTTAGCGCCATCAATGCGCTGCACCTGCTGCCAGATACCGACGCGGAACAACTGCGAGCAGCCTATCTCTATTTACGCCGCCTGGAAAACCTGCTGCAAAGCATCAATGATGAACAGACCCAGACGCTGCCGGGCGATGAACTGAATCGCGCGCGGCTGGCGTGGGGGATGAACGTCGATGATTGGGCGCAGTTAACCGATGTACTGGCCGGTCATATGGACAACGTGCGTCGGGTATTTAACGAGCTGATTGGCGATGATGAAGCCGAAACCCAGGAAGAGTCGCTGTCAGAACAGTGGCGCGAACTGTGGCAGGACGCCTTACAGGAAGATGACACCACGCCGGTGCTGACGCATCTGGCGGATGACGATCGCCGACGCGTGCTGTCGCTGATTGCTGATTTTCGCAAAGAGCTGGATAAACGCACTATTGGTCCACGCGGACGCCAGGTGCTGGATCATTTAATGCCGCATCTGCTGAGCGATGTATGTTCGCGCGACGATGCCTCAGTACCGCTGTCGCGCATCACGCCGCTACTGGTGGGAATTGTGACCCGCACGACCTATCTGGAGCTGTTGAGCGAATTCCCTGGGGCGCTTAAGCATCTGATTTCGTTATGCGCCGCTTCGCCGATGATCGCCAGCCAGCTGGCGCGGTATCCGCTGTTGCTCGACGAACTGCTGGATCCGAACACCCTGTATCAACCCACCGCGACGGATGCCTACCGTGATGAGCTGCGCCAGTATTTGCTGCGCGTGCCGGAAGATGACGAAGAGCAGCAACTGGAAGCGCTGCGTCAGTTTAAGCAAACGCAGCTGTTGCGTATTGCTGCGGCTGATATCGCCGGAACGCTGCCGGTGATGAAGGTGAGCGACCACTTAACCTGGCTGGCGGAAGCCATTATCGATGCGGTAGTCCAGCAGGCGTGGGCGCAGATGGTCGCTCGCTATGGGCAACCGACCCATCTTAGCGAGCGCGAAGGGCGCGGTTTTGCCGTCGTCGGTTATGGCAAACTGGGCGGCTGGGAGTTGGGTTACAGCTCGGATCTCGATTTGATCTTCCTGCATGACTGTCCGATGGACGTGATGACGGACGGTGAGCGTGAGATTGACGGGCGACAGTTCTATCTGCGTTTGTCGCAGCGCATTATGCATCTCTTCAGTACCCGCACCTCGTCCGGTATTTTGTACGAAGTGGATGCGCGGCTGCGTCCGTCCGGCGCGGCGGGAATGCTGGTGACATCAACCGACGCTTTCGCCGATTACCAGCGCAACGAAGCCTGGACATGGGAGCATCAGGCGCTGGTGCGTGCGCGCGTGGTCTACGGCGACCCGCAGTTGACCTCTCAGTTTGATGCGATTCGCCGCGATATTATGACCCTCGTCCGCGATGGCAAAACCTTGCAAACCGACGTGCGTGAAATGCGTGAGAAAATGCGTGCCCATTTGGGCAATAAGCATCGCGATCGTTTTGATATCAAAGCGGATGAAGGTGGCATCACCGACATTGAGTTTATTACGCAATATCTGGTGTTGCGTTATGCGCATGAAAAACCGAAGCTGACGCGCTGGTCGGATAACGTGCGCATCCTGGAATTGCTGGCGCAAAACGACATTATGGATGAGCAGGAAGCGCTGGCGCTTACCCGTGCTTATACGACGCTGCGCGATGAACTTCACCATCTTGCGTTGCAGGAACTTCCGGGCCATGTGCCGCCGGAGCACTTCGACGCTGAACGTACACTGGTGCGTGACAGCTGGCAGAAGTGGCTGGTTGCCGAGTGAAGTGTGCTATTATCGCGCGCAAATTTTAAGACCCTCAGAGAATCTCTCAGGAGACAGGAATGAAAGTAACGCTGCCAGAGTTTGAACGTGCAGGAGTCATGGTTGTCGGCGATGTGATGCTGGATCGCTACTGGTACGGTCCTACCAGCCGTATTTCACCTGAAGCGCCGGTTCCGGTGGTGAAGGTTGATACCATCGAAGAACGTCCCGGTGGCGCAGCAAACGTGGCGATGAACATTGCCTCTCTGGGAGCGAATTCGCGTCTGGTGGGCCTGACCGGTATTGACGACGCTGCGCGGGCGCTGAGTAAAACGCTGGCGGATGTGAACGTGAAATGTGATTTCGTGTCCGTGCCAACTCATCCGACGATTACCAAACTGCGCGTGCTTTCCCGCAACCAGCAGCTGATTCGCCTGGATTTCGAAGAAGGTTTCGAAGGCGTGGATCCGCAGCCGCTGCACGAGCGTATTAATCAGGCGCTGGGTTCTATTGGCGCGCTGGTGCTCTCTGATTACGCCAAAGGCGCGCTGGCAAGCGTCCAGCAGATGATTGCGCTGGCGCGTAAGGCCGGGGTTCCGGTGCTTATCGATCCGAAAGGAACCGATTTTGAACGCTACCGTGGCGCTACGCTGCTGACGCCGAATCTGTCCGAGTTTGAAGCGGTTGTCGGTAAGTGCAAAAGCGAAGAAGAGCTGGTGGAACGCGGCATGAAATTGATTGCTGATTTCGACCTTTCCTCATTGCTGATCACGCGTTCCGAACAGGGGATGACGCTGCTGCAACCGGGCAAAGCGCCGCTGCATATGCCGACCCAGGCGCAGGAAGTGTATGACGTTACCGGTGCGGGTGACACGGTTATCGGCGTGCTGGCGGCAACGCTGGCGGCGGGTAATTCTCTGGAAGAAGCATGCTATTTTGCTAACGCGGCAGCCGGGGTCGTCGTCGGTAAGCTGGGGACTTCCACCGTTTCTCCAATTGAACTGGAAAACGCCGTGCGTGGTCGGGCAGACACCGGCTTTGGCGTGATGAGCGAAGCTGAGTTGAAGCAGGCCGTTGCCAGCGCCCGCAAACGCGGTGAGAAAGTCGTGATGACCAACGGCGTGTTCGACATCCTGCATGCGGGCCATGTTTCTTATCTGGCGAATGCGCGCAAGCTCGGCGATCGCCTGATCGTAGCGGTAAACAGCGATGCTTCGACCAAACGTCTGAAAGGCGAAACTCGCCCGGTCAACCCGCTGGAACAGCGTATGATCGTGCTGGGCGCGCTGGAGTCCGTCGACTGGGTGGTTTCTTTTGAAGAAGACACGCCGCAGCGTCTGATTGCTGGCATCCTGCCGGATCTGCTGGTCAAAGGCGGCGACTATAAGCCGGAAGATATTGCGGGTAGCAAAGAGGTGTGGGCGAACGGCGGTGAAGTGCTGGTGCTGAACTTCGAAGATGGCTGCTCAACAACCAACATCATTAAGAAGATCCAGAAAGACAGCGATAAATAATCGCCAGGACGTTTGCCGGATGGTGGTGTAAACACCTTATCCGGCCTACAACCTCGTAGGCCGGATAAAACGCGTAAGCGTTGCCATCCGGCATTTCTGTTTCTTACTCTTCAGTCGTTTTCTCAACAGGCTGTGGACTGTTTTTCAGCGGCTCGGCCAGGGCCTGAAGCGAACCGCCGGACAAGCCAATTTCATTTAACAGCGAGTCAATCAGCGGCGCTTGTGTACGATAGGTAAGGGCTGCGGATAATGCCTGCTCTGCGAGATTCCCTCCGTTTACGTTACCTGCGCTCACTTCACCGACTGCGCCGCCGCGATTGAGACCATCAACCTGAATGATTTTGATCCCATCGATAGACTTCATTGGCTCAACGGATTTCTCAATAACCGCTGGCAGAGACTGCAGCAGAGCCAGCTTAAATTTCAGGCTGGTCTGTTCATCGGAAAGCACGTTGATGGCATCGTTCAGCGCGCGTTGTGCTTCTGCTTCCGCCAGACCTTTTTTCCGCGTAGCTTCGGCCAGTTCAACAATCGCTGCCGCCTGCAATTCTGCCGCTTCTTTCTCCGCTTTCGCGCGCACGGTCAGCTCAACGGCCTGGGTTTCCGCATCCTGCGCGGCGGCAATCAACGCCACCTGTTTGGCACGATCAGCTTCTGCGGTTTGGCGAGTGGTTTCTACGTTCTGCTGGGCGCGAACGGCATCGGCCAGGGCATCGTTAGCGCGTGCTTCAGCCTGAGACTGCTGTTCGGACTTGGCGGCAATGGCGATGGACTTGGTCTGGTTGGCGATCTCTGTTGCCTGCTGCTGTTCGATCTCTTTGATGCGAACTTCACGCTCGGCCTCGACTTTTCTTGAACGCACCGCCTGCTCGCGCTCGATTTCTGTTTCCTGAATCTGGCGTTCGGCAAGGATACGCGTCTGTTCAGCTTCACGGTGGCGCTCGGCTTCAAAGGCGGCAATTTTGGCGTTTTGCTCGGCCGTGCGGGTTTTCACCTGCTGCTCCTGCTCGAGCGTCATGAAGGCTTCCTGTTGCTCGATCTCCAGCTTGCGCGATAGCGCATCACGGTTTTTCTCACGAACGGCAACTTCTACGTCCTGCTCAACTTCGTTACGTTCGCGACGACGACGTTCCGTTTCCTGGGTCAGTTTGGTCAGACCCTCGGCATCAAAGGCGTTGTTGGGGTTGAAATGGACTTTTTCGGTCTGGTTAAAGTTGGTGAGTGAAACACTTTCCAGCTCCAGGCCGTTTTTGGACAGATCTTCCGCGACGGTGTTTTGTACGCCCTGAACGAAGTTTTCGCGCGTATCCTGTAGTTCGTGCATAGTCATCTGCGACGCAGTGGCACGCAGGGCATCGACAAACTTATCTTCAATGAGCACACGTAAATCTTCTGGTGACAGCGTCCGCTGTCCCAGCGTCTGTGCGGCGGTAGCAATCCCTTCAACAGACGGTTTTACACGCACGAAAAAGGCGACGACGACATCTACACGCATACGATCTTTGGTGATGAGACTGTCGACAGTTGAACGGCTCACCTCAAGTTTGAGGGTGTTCATGTTGATAGGAATAATTTCGTGGAAGATAGGCATGACAATTGCGCCGCCGCTCATCACCACTTTTTGCCCGCCAAGGCCGGTACGTACAAACGCCTGTTCAGCAGACGCACGACGATACAGGCGGGCAAAAATAATCCCGATAATTACTAAGACGACCACCGCGATAATGGCGGTAAACATCCATGAAGGTAACATGCCAAAAACATCATCCATTTATGAGATCCCTCTGTGTAAAATTATAAAACAGTCGGCCAGGGGTTTAGCTCGGCCAGGTAACGCGTTGCGGAGAGTCGGCAGATAATCAGTACCTTGTCTCCTTTTTTGAATTCTTTTCCTGCTTCAGGCTCCAGCAGCACATAGTGGGTCTGTCCGAACTTGTCGGTAAATTTGCCTTCGCAGGGCGTTCCGGCACTTGCAGAATGCCCGGTAATAATTGCCATGCTGCCGATAAACTCATCTTCAGCGAGGGCGGTGGTTTCATCCCGCGGCAGCCACGGGGCGATGATTTTTCCGCTGTAATGTACGGCGAAGACCGCAAGAATGAAGCTCACTGGCGCGAGCAGCAGGTTGCTGAGCGGTGTCTGCCAGAGCGTGACCCAACCATGCTGAAGAAGAATTCCGAAGAGTCCAAAGAAACCTGCGAGTAAGCACAGCACGATCAGCGCCGGGATCCGCCCAATATTGAGATAGTGCAGCGCCTGACCGATATTGCCGGAAGTCAGGGCATCGTAGTGTTCAAGGTGAGCATCAAGCGCGCCTGAAAGGAAATGGCCGCAAATAAGCGAGATGATTTCCAGTAGGCCAATCAGCAGTACAAACGAAATAGCAAACAGGTAGGGGTCGTTATAATCCGCAAATAGAACCAAGTATTTTCCTCCTGTTACTGCGTTCCCTGTCAGTGTCAAAAGTAATGGTTTTACCTCTTACTTTTACATGACGTTACAATAACATGCGTTATCCTGGTCTTAAATCCGAAAAGGGGCTCATCCCCCTCTTAGATTTCGTAGGAAACTGTGAAGCAGGCGGGTGTTTTGCGCACAATATGTACAGAATAACTTCTTATCCAGGGAAATACTGAAATTAGAAAAAGCATATGGCCTTAGCAGATATTCAATAACTGGAGGGTATGCTCATGAACAGCACTATGTATTCAATGAACAATTTCGATTTCCTGGCCCGCAGTTTTGCCAGGATGCAGGCTGAGGGCCATCCCGTTGATATCCAGGCGATAACTGGGAACATGGATGAAGAACACCGTAGCTGGTTTTGCAAACGCTATGCGCTGTACTGCCAGCAGGCGACGGAGGCCAGGAAGCTAGAACTGGAACACTAACAGAAAAACGGGCCTTGCGGCCCGTTTTCGTTTTTACTCTTGCGTGTCTACTGGCGGGATCGCGGGGGCAGGCTTAACTTCTGCCGTTTTTTCACGCGATTCCAGCTCAGTCAGTCGTTGCTCAAGCAGCGCCAGCTTTTCACGGGTACGCAGCAAAACCTGAGTCTGTACATCAAACTCTTCACGGCTTACCAGATCCAGACGGGTCAGTTGTGACTGCAGCGTTTGACGAATTTTCTTTTCGACGTCTTCGCCAAACTCGCGGATCCCTTTCGGCATCGACTCGTGAACCTGACGAGCAATCTGCTCAATTTTTTTCGGGTCAATCATTGTGGTTTCCCTGAACTGGTACGTGTTGTTGCCTATTGTAGTGCGAACTGGCACAGGCATAAACCAGAATTGTGTGAAGCTAAGACGAGCAAAGGCGTTGATGAAGGTAATCAATAGCGTTATAGTTAACCCGCTTATTCTCAGGGCGGGGCGAAATTCCCCACCGGCGGTAAATCAACGAATGTTGAAAGCCCGCGAGCGCTTTTTGTTACGGCAAAAAGGTCAGCAGATCCGGTGTAATTCCGGGGCCGACGGTTAGAGTCCGGATGGGAGAGAGTAACGATCCAGTCGGGCATGGACCCGCTCACGTTATTTTTTTGCCGCTTAGACGGTACTCCTAAGACTGCCCTGATTCTGGTAACCATAATTTTAGTGAGGTTTTTTTACCATGAATCAGACGCTACTTTCCTCTTTTGGTACGCCTTTCGAACGTGTTGAACATGCGCTGTCTGCGCTGCGTGAAGGACGCGGTGTGATGGTGCTTGACGACGAAGATCGTGAAAACGAAGGCGATATGGTTTTCCCGGCAGAGACCATGACCGTTGAACAGATGGCGCTGACCATCCGTCACGGCAGCGGTATTGTTTGCCTGTGCATCACTGAAGACCGACGCAAACAGCTCGATCTGCCAATGATGGTGGAAAACAACACCAGCGCTTACGGTACCGGTTTTACCGTGACCATTGAAGCCGCAGAAGGCGTGACCACCGGCGTTTCCGCTGCGGACCGTGTTACTACGGTACGCGCTGCAGTTAAGGATGGCGCTAAACCTTCCGATCTTAACCGTCCGGGGCACGTTTTCCCGCTGCGTGCTCAGGCAGGCGGCGTGTTGACTCGCGGTGGTCATACCGAAGCAACCATCGACCTGATGACGCTGGCAGGGTTCAAACCAGCCGGTGTGCTGTGCGAACTGACCAATGACGATGGCACCATGGCGCGTGCGCCGGAGTGCATCGAATTTGCCGGCAAGCATAATATGGCGGTGGTTACTATCGAAGACCTGGTCGCTTACCGTCAGGCGCATGAGCGTAAAGCCAGCTAATCGCAAGACGAACGGCTGAAACAGCAAAAAGCCGATGCAACGTCATCGGCTTTTTTGCGCTTAGTTGTAGTTAATTTTAAATAATACCACCGTTTCGAAGGGGCCGATCTGCACGGTGTCACCAGTAACCTGACTTAACTCTGCCTGATAATTTTTCTCTCTGGTCAATAACTCTGTATCATATTCAGCATACTCAGAGTATGCGTTATAGGTTGAGAGCGTATTATCTTCGGTATTGCGTATTTTTAATTGCAAACCATTGCCGATTCTCAGGGATGTATCATTCTCTGCCAATTCCTCTGTGGTATAGAATGATGATGAAACCTTAAACTTATCGGTACATCCACTGTCAGAATCCAGATTCTTGCTTGTTTTAATCGAGAACGTTTTTGTCAGCGTTTTGGCGTTAATCTCCATGTTATTGAAGGTACCAAAATCAATAGTCTGATTCTCCGGGAAAATATTGAATTTCACGCTACAGTCCAGCACGCGAATTTGATCTAAGCCGGTGACATGATATTTCAGATTCGAGGCGTCCGGGCTGACGTTAATTCCGCCAACACCATCAAATTGCACCAGAATATAATCACCGATACTACTGGTGTAGTCGTGGGGGGGCATCGAAATCACTTTTACGTATAGGCGCATGCGGGCAACAAAGGTTCACGAAAAATGTGTATCGTCCGCATTACCTGAGCAAAGGTAGTGCTCCCAACCGCTGGCTCTGATTTGCGCTGGGGTATAGATCTTCAGTTTCTGATTATCAATACACTGGTGAGTATCAATACTGACCGCACCCTGCGTGGCGTCATAATCAACGCCTTCATAAGTGACGCCTAGCTGGTAGTAGGTATCATTGACTGAAGAATAAGGATTAACCCAGGCATAGGCGTTTTCACCGCTATACCCACTATTGGACACAGCGTTATCGCAGTAAACGGGTATTTTTATGTCATTGCTTTCCCAGATTTTATCACCAGGTTTAGCGTTATTAGGTACCGCAAACGGCTCTATAGCGGCATAGCCTTCAACGGGCCCACCCGAGGCCCCCAGATAACAGTGCACCGCCAGTGCTGAACGAAAAGGGAGCGCGATGAATATTAATAGCAGAAATGACCGTAGCGTCCGGATCATTTTCTAGCCTCCGGTACGATAAGGTCGCACTGACCATGGCATTTCACGTTCAGCATGCGCAGTCCGCCATAATCATCCATATACCCTAGCGCGAATGTATTTCCGTTATAACTTCCCGCATTTAATGTAGTAGAAGTAAAAGGGGCGATCATCTTACTGCTAAATCCCGATAGCTGACTTTTGCTATCTTTGCCAAAAAAGGCCAGCGTAATGTAGTAGGCAGTAGGGTTATTGACCAACAGAGTGTTTGCCTGCTGGCTAACGTTGAGTTGAAGTTCAACATCAACGCCGGGCTTTTTCTTTAAAGCCGCCGGACGCCAGAATAATTTTAACTGGGATTGCAGCGCCATCTGCACGATGGCGTTGTTGCCTTTATTTTCCGGTGCTGGCGGAATTTCCCGGACGTTAAAATAAAACAGTGATTCCCGATCCTGAGGAAGCGTCCGTGCTTTATCTTGCTTGACAATTCTCACCTGCGAAATTGCCCCAGGATTTAACCGCTGTATTGGGGGCAAGGCGACTAAAAAAGAGTCATCCTTATTACCTTTTTCGTCTTCAATCCACGAGTAAGCCAGATAAGGTAACTGCTTGCTCTGGTTTTCAATTTTCAGACTGCTGGCCTTATCGTTGCCGTTGAAGATTATCCGCGTTCTGTCAGGCTGAATTGCCGCCTGACTGGTGAGCGATAAGGCGAGTAATGCAATTGGTAATCCTTTGAATAGTGCCATTTTTCATCCTTAATAATGACAAGGTAAAATCAGGTGCTGGGTGGAGATATCCAGCGCGTCCGGCAAAGTGATGGTGCAAGTCTGTTTGTCACCCCACATCACCGTAAACTGCTGTCCACTGTCGACACCGCCAAGCCAGGCATGACCATCTTCGCTGACCATTCCTACTTCTGCGTTGCTTTCCATTTGACGTACGATCGCGCCGAGTGGTGGGAAGTCGCCATTTTCCATTCTGATGGCGACGGTAATATTTTTGCCTGAGCGTGATATCAGCGATTTAAAGCCAATGGCGCCTTCGGTCCAGGTCTGACGGGTAATCGTTTCATCAACGGTAACGCCGTCGGCCCCGACCATAACTCGGGGTTCATTGCCAAAGCTGAGGCGATGTAACGCGATGCCGTTGCCCGTCGCGGTCATTGAGCCGTTCCAGCTGGCGCTGGCTGAGGTGTAGTCACTGGAGGCGTAGCTTCCGGAGAACTGCAGTTCTCCTGAGGGGGTAGTATGTTGGTAATTACCTCTGAACTGTGCGCCGTTGTTTGGTCTGTCAGTCGCGGTTCCTGCTGATACGCCCCAGGTGTTGAGTGGATCGGAGGAGTCATTCCACGAAAGTGTGTTGGTGGTGTTACTGCTATTACGCATGTCGTAATTCAACCGTCGACCAAAGTCAAAGGGGACGGAGAGCGAAACGTAAACCTGCTTGTCGTTATCATTTTCTTCGTAGTGCGTTGTACTGAAGGATGTCGAGAGTGATAAGCCTTTCCAGTCACCGAGATCGAAATTGAACCCGGCGGTCACCGACGCGGTCGTGGAACTGTCGCCATCCCACCATTGCTGGCGCAGTGCGCTGACGTACAGGTTCATCCGCAGCGGATCAATCGGCTGGTTGAAAGAGATGCTTACGGTCTGCTTTTCGTCCTGAGTGCTCGCATTATTGAATTGATGGGCGATAAAGTTGGCATAGCTATGAAATTCACGTTCGGAGAAACGATATGCGGCGAGTGAAACCTGACTGTTGGTTGCATCAAAGCGTTTACTGTAGTTCAGTCGATAGCTGAGACCGCTTTCTTCATGGCCGTCATCGAACGTACTGCTGGAGTGCGTAACGTCAAAGGAAACAGCTCCCAGCCACAGCATGTTCTGACCAATTCCTAACGCCGCAGAGCGGTAATCGCTGCCTGCCGCAAGGATCCCGCCATACAGCGAGGTATTGGATAACATGCCCCATGAAGCTTCGCCGCTGACGAAGGTATCATCAATCACATGATGCGAGATGTCCGGGCGGGCACGTCCCGCCGCGATTTTATAACGGACCTGTCCTTCACGGGTCAGAAAGGGCGTGGAGGCGGCTGAAACCTGAAACGTGTTCGTTCGACCATCTTCTTCGGTGATTTTTACGTCCAGCGTTCCCTGTACCGATTGATTGAGATCGGCAATGACAAAGGGACCTGGGGCTACTTTTGTTTGATAAATCACGCGACCTGAGTGGCTAATGGTGACGGTGGCATTGGTTTGCGCGATACCGCTGATTTGCGGAGCATAGCCACGTAACTCCCACGGCAGCATACGGTCGTCGCTCGCCATAGCTGCGCCATTATAGGAAAAACCATCGAAGATATTGGAGCTTAAATCGGTCTCCCCCAGAGTGAGTTTGGCGCCCAGCGAAGGGAGAGGACGAAAAAGATATGTGCGCGAAATACTCCGCGTTGTTTCGGTGCTTTCGTCACTGCGGTTTTGGCTGATCTGATAATCGCTACGCAAGCGCCATGCGCCCATGTTGAGGCCCGCAGTGCCATAGGAATTAAGGTTTTCTGTACTTCCACCTGCGTTGGGGCGATAGGTGCTGGCAAATAGGTTGTAGTCAAACAGCAGACCGTTCACGCCGTGATCCCAGGTTGAGGGCGGCATCCAGCTTTCTGATTTCCATGCCAATAGAGACTGGGGAATGCTGATATCCAGACGCTGATTCGCCATATCTAAGGTAAAGGTGATATCGGTGTATTCAGTGAAATCGACGCACTCGTGCTGTGCTGACAGCGAACTTAAAATCTTCTCTTTCAATCCCAGTTGCCCGGCGAGGTCTGCTGGAATACAGACGGCAACGCTTTCCCCCTGTTTTTCCCAGCTTAGCTGACGGCCTGAAGAGATTTGATTTTTATTTACGGCGACGGTAACAAAATAGCTTCCGGGGGCTATGGCAGAATCTTCTTTCAGCAAAGAGAGATCCACACTGTTACGCATGGATTTATCCAGTACGTTCAGGTTGAATTCAACAGCCTGAGCGGAAAATGACAACAGCAGCCCACATCCACAGGCCACAATCTTGCAGGTATTCATGGCAATCCTTACCTATACCCAGTCGATGCAAGTGTTAGATGGTGGCCATCCGGCCACCATTACGTGCTTACTTATAGGTGAGTCTGTAGGTTGCCGTTGCGGCGACTGCGCCCACGGTGACATCCGTTGCGCCAATTTTTTGCATGTAGGCCATAAAGGGAAGAATTTGGGTCGCAGAACCTGCACTTAAATCAATGGTCTTTGCGGTACCCAGAGTAATATTGGTACTCGTTTTATCCAGCAAACGTACGCCAACGTTCTGCGCGCCGCTGGCGAAGGTATTGCTTAACAGGTTGGGATCTTCCGTTGTAACGCTGTCACTATTAAAGGTGACATCGACTTTGCTTACGGCTACGCCGCTGCCATTGTCTGAGTTTGGCAGGTCACAGTTGATTAAATGCAGGCTGGAATCTACTGCATCAGAATGCCCATTAACATTAATGTAAGAGGCCGGCACTTCACCCAGTTGGACCTGCTTATCAATATCTTCAGGTTGAATAGCGCATGGGGCGTTGATAATAGTACCGGTGAAGGTGATTTTGCCGCTGCCGCCGTCAACATCGGCCAAGGCATAGCTGGAGGTTAATGCGGTGATGGCCAGAGCTAACAGCGCCTTATTTGCTGATTTCATATACATTCCTTTAGTGGTGAAAATATCCTTGATATACAAGTTAAGGTTTTAGACCTTTTAAAAAATTATATCATCAGATTTTCCCAAGATTCTCGTGTTCGCACTGAATTCAGAATTTGACGCGCTATCAATCAAATAAATATAAATTTATTTGTTGTATTTGTTTTGGTATTAGAAATCAGAATGTATATGATTTATTATGTTTTCTTGTACTTAAGGTCAGAAAGGCATTTTTTTAAAACTGTGAGCTGGATTCGGTATTCTTCTTAAATTAAGAATACATCAATATTAAAAATTTATTATTGATGTTGGTATTATGTGTGTGTGGAATGTATTGAATTCGAAGGAATACTAACAGTTGAAATGTATAGCTATTGTGAGAAAAGTAGAAGTCTGATTACAGACCTCTGCCTTGGTTTACTCTGCAGTTTATTTGGCTTTGGTAAGTTTCCATGCTCTGTGTGGCCATAATCAATAGCACTAAACACAAGCCAAAGGCCAGCAGGCATGTTCATAAAATGCCACGGCGGGATCAGATACCAGGCAACTGAATGCGGGTACAAAAAGAAACCACTTTTGCTTACCGCTGAGCATCACGGTTGTGTCGAGAATTTTTGTTAGCTCCCATACGTCAATAACACAACCAGATTTATCGGCTGCAATAATCTGGTTGCAGGCGAGTTGTTCGCGTATATTATCTTTAAGCATAGTCTTATCATTTTCTTTATCATCAATGTTAACCGGATTAGCGAAATATTGATAAAGACCACTGCAGGTATTCATGATATACGGAAAGGATTTTTTTACCGATGTTATAAGTATAGCCAATTTTTCAATCTTATAATGTAGATAAAATAAAATGACATAGGTGAAGCTAATTTCATCGCAGAGGTATTAAATTTGATGGAGTGTATTATTTTTATGCTCTCATCTTTTTATGTATTTTTAATAGTATGTGTACCCTTTCTTGAGGATATATTTTTATAACACCGTCGGCTATTGGCGTAGCCGCTGCTTTATATGATCGAAATCATATATTTGTTTCTGGGATATGCCACTATAGGAGTATGTCAGAATAAGGTTGTGTGAAATTTTAACGTTAAATGTTTAATGATGTTAAATTTTAAGGGTAAAAGAATGTTTATTGCCTGGTATTGGATTGTATTAATTGCACTCGTTGCAGTGGGTTATTATTGCCATATGAAGCGTTATTGTCGGGCCTTCCGGCAAGACAGAGATGCTTTACTCGAGGCGCGAAACAAACTCTTCCGTCGTGCTGGCGAAGATAACAGCGCGATTAAGGAACAGGAATAGCCTTTCACGTTCTGCTATGGATGAGCGGATGCTGTAAATTCGCAGGGTGGCATCCGCCCTCAGGATTATCCTATACCCATGGACTGGAGGATGACGAGACTTAACCCCATCACCGACATTCCACAAAGAACCCCATAGCTGGGATTATTATTCGGGTCGATCTCTTTTGCCAACGGCATCAGCTCATCGACGGATAGCGCCACCATAATACCCGCGACTGCCGCCATTATTGCCGCCATCACTACAGGCGAGATGAGACTCCCCAGAATTAACCACGCCAGTACGCCACCCAGAATTTCCGCCATGCCCGAGATCCCGGCCCAGAATATCGCCGTACGTTTGGATCCCGTTGCGGCATAGACTGGGCCCGCAACGGCTAATCCTTCAGGAATATTGTGTAATGCGACGGCAAGGGCAATACCAAAGCCCAGCTCGAGGTTGCTGCTGGCGGTAACAAACGTCGCAATCCCTTCCGGAAAGTTGTGCAGGCTAATGCCGAGCGTTAATAAAATCGCGGTACGTTTAATGGAGCCGGGAAGCGGTTGCGTTGTTTTTTGCACCAGATCCTGAGGGTGCGCGTGCGGCAATAGACGATCCAGACCAAAATAGCCCAGCAGGCCAACGATAAACATTCCGTAGCCCAGTATTGGCGACATGCCTTCAGCAGCCAGCGCGGCTGGGAGCATCTCCATCAGGGAGATCAGTAACATAATTCCGGCGGCGAAGCCTAAAGAAAAGGCAAGAACGCGGTTGGAGGGCTTTTGCCCTAACACGCCGAGAAATGCGCCGATGAACGTTGCGGCACCTGCCAGTAAAGTCAGAAGTAAAGGTACTGACATCGACAAATAAAACTCCTTATCAATCTGCTGTCCGGGTTGGATCGTCAAAATAACTGATGATCTTCATCATGGTTATCTGAGTTCTTCATCAACCGAATAAGCGTATTGTAGTGGTATCAAAATGACTCCCTCAGTAAGGATATCATCATGTCTTCAACTCGTATGCCAGCATTGTTTTTGGGCCACGGTAGCCCGATGAATGTTCTGGAAGATAACGTTTATACCCGCGCCTGGCAGCAACTGGGGGAAACGTTGCCGCGCCCGAAAGCCATCGTGGTGGTTTCGGCGCATTGGTTCACTCGTGGTACCGGTGTGACGGCTATGGAAACACCGAAAACGATCCACGATTTTGGCGGTTTTCCGCAGGCATTATATGACACCCATTACCCGGCTCCCGGTTCACCTGAACTGGCACAGCATCTGGTTGATTTGCTGGCTCCGGTGCCGGTTACTTTAGACAAAGAGGCGTGGGGCTTTGACCACGGTTCGTGGGGCGTGCTGATCAAGATGTACCCGAATGCGGATATTCCGATGGTGCAGTTGAGCATTGACAGCACTAAACCTGCGGCCTGGCATTTTGAGATGGGGCGCAAGCTGGCAGCGCTGCGTGATGAGGGCATTATGCTGGTGGCCAGTGGTAACGTGGTGCATAACCTGCGTACCGCGCGCTGGCATGGTGAGAACACGCCATACCCGTGGGCAACCTCATTCAACGAATATGTTAAGGCAAACCTGACATGGCAGGGACCGGTTGAACAGCACCCACTGGTGAACTATCTCGATCATGAAGGTGGATCGTTGTCGAACCCGACGCCGGATCACTATCTGCCGCTGCTGTATGTTTTGGGCGCATGGGACGGTAAGGAACCGGTGACGATCCCGGTTGACGGTATTGAGATGGGCAGTTTGAGTATGCTGTCGGTGCAGGTAGGGTAATTAATGCCCGATGGCGCTGCGCTTATCGGGCCTACGGTTCATGCCGTAGGCCGGGCAAAGCGGAGTCGCCATCCGGCACAACGATTATTCGACAAAAATATGCGGATAGAAACGTGAGAGATCTTGTGTGATCAACGCGCGATCTTCGCGAATACCGATACCCGCTGGTTGATCGTTGATCAGCCAGCTGCCGATCAGCATATAGCTGTCGCCAAACTTCGGTAGCTGATGGAACTGCTGTACGATCATACCCTCTTCACCGTACGGCCCTTCCACGGATTCGATGGTTTTACCGTTTTCGATAATGGAAACGTTAGCACCTTCACGCGAGAAGATCGGTTTAACGACGAATTTTTCCATCTGCGGATAGTCATCTTCAGCGAAATACGCAGGCAGCAGGTTAGGATGATCCGGGAACATCTCCCACAACAACGGTAACAACGCTTTGTTGGAGATAATGCTCTTCCAGGCCGGTTCCAGCCAGCGAACACCGGCGTCTTCCAGCTTGGTGGAGAACATTTCACGCAGCATGAATTCCCACGGATACAGCTTGAACAGGTTAGCAATGACCTGATCCTGCATATCCGTGAACTGACCTTTTTCACCAAGGCCGATGTCTTCGACATAGAGGAATTCAGTGGCGATTTCAGCTTCAGCAGCGCAATCCTGCAGATACTGGATCGTACCGCGATCTTCCACCGTATCGCGACAGCAGGTCAGATGTAGCAGCTGGAAACCATACTGCTCACGCAGCTCTGTGAAACGCTCGATCAGTTTTTCCTGCAGACTGTTGAACTGATCGCTGCCTTCCGGCAGATTGCCTGCATTGAGCTGATCTTCCAGCCAAATCCATTGGAAGAATGCAGCTTCGTACAGCGAGGTTGGCGTATCGGCGTTGTTTTCTAAAAGCTTAGGCTCACCCGTACCATCCCACGCCAGATCGAGACGCGAATAGAGTGACGGTTGCTGTGTCTGCCAGGACTGGCGGACAAAGCCCCAGGTATGCTTCGGAATGCGAAACTTCGTCATCAGTTCATCGCTGGCAATGACTCGCTCCACCACTTTGAGGCACATTTGATGCAGCTCTGCGGTGACTTCTTCCAGCTTTTCTACCTGAGCAAGCGTGAGCTTATAGTACGCGTCTTCACACCAGTACGGCTCGCCGTACATCGTGTGAAAGTTGAAACCGTATTCGGTGGCTTTATCGCGCCAGTCCGGGCGCTCAACAATACTGACTCTTTCCATGACGATCAGCCGCCCATTGAACGCGTGGTGGTACCGCTTGCGCTACGCTGCATGGTGCTCTGTTTAGCCACAGACTCGCCAAATCCACCGCGGGTTACGGTCGAGGTGGTGGCAGGTTTTGGCGCCATGGCGGTTTTCGGTACGGTCATGGTACGACCCGGCGTGGCGGCACCGTAGTTTTTGCCGCCTGCATCAGTGTATTTGCCGTATGCCGGGCTGGCCGGATTTTTCGAGCTGAACAGCGGTTGCTGAGCGCCCATACCGCCACCCATCATGCGGCCCATCATGTAGCCTGCCATCAGCGGCATCCAGAAGCTGCCGCTGCTTTGATTCTGCGCCTGAGCCTGACCTTCACCGGTCGGTGCCATACCTGCCTGTGCAGGTGCCTGCTGGCACTGGCCTTCGCCAAATTCAGCGATACAGTCTTCGCGAGTGGCGTATTTTGGCGCGGTGCGTTCAGCTTCTTTCAGCGCATTGTTAAACGCGGTGGTACATTCGGCGCTTTTACCCGGATTAGCTGCAGAGCAGTCGTCCGCGTTCTGATAAAGCGAAACCGTTTCGTCACTCTTTTCACAGCCCGCGAGCATAAACACAGCGGTAACTGCCAGAGCGACAGGAGTCAGGTGGCGCGCGCTCCAGCTTTTGCGGAACGAGGCGTGATGTATAGATTTTGTCCGTTTCATTTATGTCTTCCAGGACCCAGTGGTAACTCTGCTCAGAATAGAGGATGACTGGTCGAAATTGAAGCGGGAAGAGGCGAGAATGCGGAAGAAGGGGTGGATCTTTACGTTGTCTTACGTTCAGACGGGGCCGAAGCCCCGTCATCAGCATCAGTTACGGAACGGGTTGTTGCCGTTGCTGCTGGTTGAACGTGCCGCCGTTGGCTGAGCCGCAGGCATATTGCCAGTGCTGTTAAAGTCATTCACCGCGGCGTCTTGCTGCGGATTTTGCGGTGCCACGCTATCCGGAGAAGTCGGGATCGGTTTACCCAGCGTGTTGTTCAGCGCCACCAGATCCTGCTCGTTCAGCGTACCGAGCGCAGATTTGACGTTTAGCTGGTTGATAAGGTAGGTGTAACGCGCATTCGCCAGTTGCTGCTTGGCGTTGTACAGCGTGGTGGTGGCATCCAACACATCCACGATGGTACGTGTACCTACGGAATAACCGGCTTCCATCGCATCCAAGGAGCTTTGGGCAGAGACAACCGCTTGTTTGTACGCATTAATGCTACTGATAGACGCATTAATGTTGTTGAAGGAAGAACGAACGGTCTGCACCACGCTGCGGTGCGCGCTTTCCAGTTGTTCACTCGCGCCAACAAAGTTGTACTGCGCTTGTTTCACCTGCGAGTTAACCATTCCGCCCTGGTACAGCGGCAGCGAGAAGCTCAGACCAATTTTGTTCTGGCCCATGTTACTGTCGTCATATTGGGAGGTGTTGGTTTTGGAGCCGCTGTAGGAGGTGTCAGAAACGCCGGTAGAGGCGGTCAGGTCCAGAGTCGGTAAATGACCGTCCTGTGCCAGACGAATTTGCTCACGCGCCAGATCCTGGCTTAAACGCGCCTGTAATAATGACAGGTTGCGGTTTTCCGCTTCTTTCAACAGCGCGTTCACCGCCTGCGGTTTGTTGGTTTTGAAGCCATCAACGTTCAGCGAAGCCAGTTCCGGGTAGTAGTTACCTGTTACCTGACGCAGTTGCTCTACCGCGTTGTCCAGATTGTTACGCGCAGTCACTTCGTTCGCCAGTACGGTATCGTATTGTGAACGGGCGTTCTGTACGTCAGTGATGGCAACCAGGCCAACGTTAAAACGCTGAGTGGTCTGATCTAACTGACGATAGACCGCATCTTTCTGTGCCTGGGTGTAAGAAAGCACGTCAATTGCGTTCAGTACGTTAAAATAGGCCGTAGCGGTATTCAGGATCAGCGTTTGCTGGTCGGTCTGATACGTCACGTCCTGGATGCCCGCTGATTTTTCTTGCAGCGTCAGGGCACGCCATTTAGACATGTCGAACAGCGTCTGAGTCAATTGTAATGACGCGCTGGTTGCGTTGGAGTTGACGCCATTTGCATCACGGTAGCCATTGCTGTAGGTGTAATCGGCACCTAAACCCAATTGCGGCAGTAATGGACTACGCGCTTCGTTAATTTTCTCGAATGCAGCATCGCGATCGGCGGCGGATTTACGCAATTCCGGGTTGCTCAGGCGTGCTTGCTGATAAACCTGCATCAGGTTTTCTGCCTGGCTCAGAGTACTGAACCCCGACAGGCTCAGGCCGATAAGGATGGGGAGCAATTTCTTCATTTGCATTCCTTGTTGTGAAGCAGTATTTAGCGCTGATCAAATTGTAAAAATATTTGCTGATTCTAGCAGAATCCGCCACATCAAAAAGTTGGCGTTACGTGCCATACGGCGTTAATTTGCATCAATTTAACACAAGGGCGTTCAAACATCAGTCAAACGACCTTGAAATTCACATTTTAATCACTATTGGTTTCAGGACAGCACAATGCGTAAACCAGACAACTTGCCAATGACTTTCACTAAAAATGATGTAGAAATTATTGCACGAGAAACGCTATACCGCGGTTTTTTTTCACTGGATCTTTATCGGTTCCGCCATCGCCTGTTTAACGGCGGCATGAGCGGTGAAGTAAAGCGCGAAATTTTTGAGCGCGGACACGCGGCAGTCTTGCTACCCTTTGACCCTGAGCGGGACGAAGTTGTATTGGTCGAGCAGATCCGTATCGCGGCGTTTGATACCAGCGAAAGCCCGTGGTTACTGGAGATGGTGGCCGGAATGATCGAAGAGGGCGAAACCGTTGAGGATGTCGCCCGACGTGAAGCAATGGAGGAGGCCGGGCTGGAAGTGAAACGCACGAAGCCCGTTCTGAGCTACCTGGCAAGCCCTGGCGGCACCAGTGAGCGCCTGTCTATTTTAGTTGGCGAAGTGGACGCCACGACCGCGAGCGGGATCCACGGTCTGGCTGATGAAAACGAAGATATTCGTGTTCATGTGGTAAGCCGGGAGCAGGCTTACCAATGGGTAGAAGAGGGGATAATCGACAACGCGGCTTCTGTCATCGCCTTGCAATGGTTGCAGCTGCACTATCAAGAGTTAAAAACTGAGTGGAAAAAATGAAGCGTTACACACCTGACTTCCCTGAAATGATGCGCCTGTGCGAAACCAACTATTCGCAATTGCGCCGCCTGCTGCCGCGTAATGATGCAGCCGGTGAAACAGTGAGCTATCAGGTAGCAAACGCACAATATCGGTTAACGATCGTTGAATCGACCCGATACACTACGCTTGTCGCGATCGAACAAACGGCCCCGGCAGTCACTTACTGGAGCCTGCCGTCATTGACCGTGCGTCTGTATCATGACGCAAGGGTGGCTGAAGTGTGTTCGAGTCAGCAGATCTTTCGCTTCAAAGCGCGGTATGATTATCCAAATAAAAAGTTGCATCAACGCGACGAAAAGCATCAAATTAATCAGTTTCTGGCCGACTGGTTACGGTACTGTTTAGCACATGGAGCGATGGCGATTCCGGTTTATTAGCGTCGTGAAACCTAAGGACACCATTTGGAAAGCCTGTTAACCCTTCCTTTGGCTGGTGAGGCCAGAGTCAGGATCTTACAAATTACTGATACTCACCTGTTTGCCGAAAAGCATGAAACGCTACTGGGTGTGAACACCTGGGATAGCTATCAATCCGTACTGGATGCAATACATGCAGAGTCGCCTGAATACGATCTGATCGTTGCGACGGGGGATTTGGCGCAGGATCAATCCGCTGCGGCTTATCAGCATTTTGCTGAGGGCATCGCAAGTTTTCGTGCGCCCTGCGTTTGGCTACCGGGCAACCATGATTTTCAGCCGGCAATGTACAGCGCGCTGCAGGACGCGGGAATTTCCCCTGCTAAACGCATCTTCATTGGCGAACAGTGGCAAATCTTGTTGCTGGACAGCCAGGTGTTTGGCGTTCCCCACGGTGAATTAAGCGAATTTCAGCTCGAGTGGCTGGAACGTAAACTTGCCGATGCGCCTGAGCGCAATACCTTGCTGCTTCTGCATCATCATCCTTTGCCTGCGGGCTGCAGCTGGCTCGATCAGCATAGCTTGCGAAATGCCGCAGAGCTGGATAACGTGCTGGTGAACTATCCGCGCGTGAAGTATCTGCTGTGCGGGCATATTCATCAGGAACTGGATCTGGACTGGAACGGTCGCCGCTTGCTGGCGACGCCGTCGACCTGCGTGCAGTTTAAGCCGCACTGTTCCAACTTCACGTTAGATACCATCAGCCCCGGCTGGCGGACGCTGGAGCTTTTTGCTGACGGGACGTTGCAGACTCAGGTACGTCGTCTGCAGGGTAATCGGTTCCACCCTGATACCGCTTCAGAAGGCTACTGATGTCTACGCTTCTCTATCTTCACGGATTTAACAGCTCTCCTCGCTCGGCGAAGGCGTGTTTGCTGAAAAACTGGCTGGCGGAGCACCATCCGCACGTTGAGATGATCGTACCGCAACTGCCGCCGTATCCAGCCCAGGCCGCAGAGATGCTGGAGTCGATCGTTCTTGAACATGGCGGAGAGTCGCTGGGCATTGTTGGTTCGTCATTGGGGGGCTATTACGCCACCTGGCTGTCACAATGTTTTATGCTACCCGCGGTGGTGGTGAATCCTGCTGTCCGACCTTATGAACTGCTGGTCGATTATCTCGGTCAAAACGAGAACCCCTACACCGGGCAGCAATATGTGCTAGAGTCACGCCATATTTACGATCTTAAAGTCATGCAGATTGACCCGCTGGAAGCGCCGGATTTGATCTGGCTGCTTCAACAAACGGGCGATGAAGTGTTGGACTACCGCCAGGCGGTGGCGTATTACGCCTCCTGCCGCCAGACAGTTATTGAGGGCGGAAACCACGCATTCACGGGCTTCGAAGATTATTTCAACCCGATTGTCGATTTCCTTGGACTGCACAGTTTCTGACGATCAATTCGAATTGCTTATTTAAACCATGACGCAAACTTATAACGCTGATGCCATTGAGGTACTCACTGGGCTTGAGCCGGTACGCCGTCGCCCGGGGATGTACACCGATACCACCCGTCCGAACCATCTTGGACAGGAAGTGATTGATAACAGTGTGGATGAAGCACTGGCGGGCCACGCGAAACGCGTGGACGTGATCTTGCATGCCGACCAGTCTCTGGAAGTCATTGATGATGGCCGCGGCATGCCGGTAGACATTCACCCTGAAGAGGGCGTTCCGGCGGTTGAACTGATCCTCTGTCGTCTGCATGCGGGTGGCAAGTTCTCCAACAAGAACTACCAGTTCTCCGGTGGTCTGCATGGGGTGGGGATCTCCGTGGTCAACGCCCTGTCAAAGCGTGTGGAAGTGAACGTGCGCCGCGACGGGCAGGTGTACAACATCGCGTTTGAGAACGGCGATAAGGTGCAGGATTTACAGGTTGTCGGTACCTGCGGTAAACGCAATACCGGAACCAGCGTGCACTTCTGGCCGGATGAAAGCTTCTTTGACAGCCCGCGTTTTTCCGTTTCGCGCTTAACGCACGTACTGAAAGCCAAAGCGGTACTGTGTCCGGGCGTTGAGATCACTTTTAAGGATGAGGTCAACAACAGCGAACAGCGCTGGTGCTATCAGGATGGTCTGAATGACTATCTGAGCGAAGCGGTGAATGGCCTGCCGACGCTGCCGGAAAAACCGTTTATCGGTAATTTCAGCGGTGAGACGGAAACCGTGGACTGGGCGCTGCTCTGGCTGCCGGAAGGCGGCGAGCTGCTGACCGAAAGTTATGTGAACCTGATCCCAACCATGCAGGGCGGTACGCACGTTAACGGCTTGCGTCAGGGGCTGCTGGATGCGATGCGTGAGTTCTGTGAATACCGCAATATCCTGCCGCGCGGCGTGAAGCTGTCGGCGGAAGATATCTGGGATCGCTGTGCTTACGTGCTGTCTGTAAAAATGCAGGATCCGCAGTTTGCCGGGCAAACCAAAGAACGCCTCTCTTCGCGTCAGTGTGCGGCATTTGTCTCTGGCGTAGTGAAAGATGCTTTCAGCCTGTGGCTGAACCAGAACGTGCAGTCGGCTGAACTGCTGGCTGAGATGGCGATTTCCAGCGCCCAACGTCGTTTGCGTGCAGCGAAAAAAGTGGTGCGTAAAAAGCTGACCAGCGGTCCGGCGCTGCCGGGGAAACTGGCGGACTGTACCGCACAGGATCTTAATCGCACCGAACTGTTCCTTGTCGAAGGTGACTCGGCGGGCGGATCGGCCAAACAGGCGCGCGATCGTGAATATCAGGCGATCATGCCGCTCAAAGGTAAGATCCTTAATACTTGGGAAGTTTCTTCCGATGAAGTGCTGGCCTCGCAGGAAGTTCACGATATTTCGGTGGCGATCGGCATCGATCCGGACAGCGACGATCTGAGCCAGCTACGCTACGGCAAGATCTGTATTCTGGCGGATGCGGACTCCGATGGTTTGCACATTGCTACGCTGCTGTGCGCACTGTTTGTGAAACACTTCCGCACGCTGGTGAAACACGGTCACGTCTACGTGGCATTACCGCCGTTATACCGTATCGACCTCGGTAAAGAGGTGTATTACGCACTGACGGAAGAAGAGAAAGCGGGCGTACTGGAGCAGCTAAAACGCAAGAAAGGCAAGCCGAACGTGCAGCGCTTTAAAGGTCTGGGCGAAATGAACCCGATGCAGCTGCGTGAAACCACGCTGGATCCGAACACCCGTCGCCTGGTGCAGTTGATCATTGATGATGACGACGATCAGCGTACCAACGCAATGATGGATATGCTGCTGGCCAAGAAGCGTTCTGAAGATCGCCGTAACTGGTTGCAGGAGAAAGGCGACCTGGCGGATCTCGAAGGGTAATACGCCCGATGGCGCTGCGCTTATCGTGCCTACGGGAGCGCTATTTGTAGGCCGGATAAGGCGTTCACGCCGCCATCCGGCGATGCGTTCTTGCCCGATGGCGCTGCGCTTATCGTGCCTACGGGAGCGCTATTTGTAGGCCGGATAAGGCGTTTACGCCGCCATCCGGCGATGCGTTCTTGCCCGATGGCGCTGCGCTTATCGTGCCTACGGGAGCGCTATTTGTAGGCCGGATAAGGCGTTCACGCCGCCATCCGGCGATGCGTTCTTTCCCGATGGCGCTGTGCTTACCGTGCCTACAGGAGCGCTATTTGTAGGCCGGATAAGGCGTTCACGCCGCCATCCGGCGATGCGTTCTTGCCCGATGGCGTTGCGCTTATCGTGCCTACGGGAGCGCTATTTGTAGGCCGGATAAGGCGTTCACGCCACCATCCAGCGATGCGTTCTTGCCCGATGGCGCTGCGCTTATCGTGCCTACGGGAGCGCTATTTGTAGGCCGGATAAGGCGTTTACGCCGCCATCCGGCGATGCGTTCTTGCCCGATGGCGTTGCGCTTATCGTGCCTACGGGAGCGCTATTTGTAGGCCGGATAAGGCGTTCACGCCGCCATCCGGCGATGCGTTCTTGCCCGATGGCGCTACGCTTATCGGGCCTACGGGTTATTTTTATGCCGCTTGCGATACTGCAGCGGCGTCTCGCCAATGCCTCTGCCGAAGGCGCTGATAAAGTACGTTACCTCTGAAAATCCCACCTTTTGCGCAACCTCCCGCACGCTGATTTCACTGTGTAACAGCGCTTCACAGGCTTTACGCAGGCGTAGAGTATTGAGATAGTCGAGAATGCTCTCGCCCGTTTCCATCTGGAAGCGGCGGGAAACATAGCTTTTTGATTTGCCCAGCTCCTGTGCCAGCGCCGCCAGACTAAATTTGTGGGTGTAATGCTCATCCAGCCAGAACATTACCTGACTGGCAATTCCACTGCTAATTTCTGGCATATTGCCATTATCTTCGGGTAACAGGCTGAATAAATTAACTAACAGACAGGCAACCTGCTCAGTATTCAGCGGCTTCTGTGCAGCCATTTTTTCATAACGGCTGAAAAGAAAATCAACATGGGTGTGGATATCCGCCGCGTCGACGACCCATGCTTCGCTGCCGCGTACGCTCAGATTTTGCAGGTGCTGCTGAGTGTGCGGAAAGTCGCGTAGCACCTTCAGCACCGCATGTTGATCGAGATGAATAATGGTACGCCGATAACCATCCCGCGCCTGCTCGTCGACCCATATCTTGTGTAGGGTAAACGGCGGAAAAAAGAACATCCGTCCCGGTCGCATGGTGAACTGCTTATGGTCAACCGTGACCACGCCAAAGCCTTCTTCCACATACAACACTTCCAGACACTGATGCCAGTGGTGGTAACGCACCGTATTGGCGAATAAACGGCTGAACGACGCAATCGCATCATTAAGTGCAATCAGCTCCAGATGTTCTTGCTGTGAGGATAAGGTCATAGTGCAATAAATTTAAATTTTTGCCGCCGAATAGTAATTTATAAACCCTATTTTTAAATTTCCTCAATCACTGTTTTACTTTAATGCCGGTGGTGTGATTGACGTAACATTTCTGCTGCTCTGCGATTCACTATTCTTTAGCCACTTAATTCAGAGGGGCAGAGTATGTGGTCAACAACTGAAGAAAAATCAAATCCATTGTCATCACGCGAAGACGTAACGTGCGCTGTTAACGCCATTTTACGTGCGCTGGATCAGCAGTTTCCGGCGGGACAAGCTCAGTTTTCACTTGGCAATACCTGCGCTCACTACAGCGTGGATATCGCCTGTATGGAAGGACTTTCCCGGGCGCTGTGGGGACTGTTTCCGCTGATGGCGGGCGGGGCTGATGCGCCGTATGCCGAAAAATACATTCAGGCGATAAAACTTGGCACCGACCCGCAAAGTCCACACTACTGGGGGGATACCGGCCCGTACGATCAGCGCCTGGTCGAGATGGCGGCATATGGTCTGGGTCTGGCATTGTTACAGACGCAACTGACGGACTGCTTCTCCCTGCGCGAACGTGAAAATCTGCACCGCTGGCTAAATCAGATAACCGACGCGCAAATGCCGGACAGCAACTGGAACTACTTTGCGATTATCGTTCAGCTTGGCTTCAAGCGGGCGGGTCTGCCTTATGATCAGGCTGCTATCGATCGCCGTTTTGAGCTGATGGAAGCCTACTATCTCGGTGACGGCTGGTATTCTGATGGTCCCGGGCGTCCGAAAGATTACTACATCTCAATGGCATTCCACTTTTATGGCCTGTTATATGCCACCCTTAGCCCCGATGACGCCGATCGCGCCGCCACTCTGCGTGAGCGCTCGCGCCTGTTTGCCGAAGATTTCATTTATCTGTCCGCAGCTGACGGCGCATCGGTACCGTTTGGCCGTAGCCTGACCTACCGCTTTGCCATGGTTGCGTTCTGGAGCGCAGTGGCGTTTGCTGAACTGGATGTCTTTTCGCCTGGCATCATAAAAGGCGTGATCCTGCGTCACCTGCGTTGGTGGCAGAAGCAGCCAATTTTCGATCGCGATGGAATTTTGACGCTGGGGTTTGCCTACCCGAACCTGGCGATGTGCGAAGATTACAACTCGCCGGGATCGCCCTACTGGGCACTGAAGGTCTTTTTGATCCTCGCTCTGCCCGAGAAGCATCCCTTCTGGCAGGCTGAAGAGCAGGTCTTACCCGCACTTGACGAAAAACGGGTGATTGCGCATGCCGCGCAGATCATGCAGCACAGTGAGCATTCTGAACATGTCACGATGCTGACCTCAGGCCAGCTGGAACTGAATAACTACGTCAATACCGAGGCCAAATACACTAAGTTTGCCTACTCCAGCTGTTTCGGTTTCACCATTGAGCGTGGCCGTTACGGCATCAAACATGCGGCTTGTGACTCTATGCTGCTGTTGGCAGATGGTGATGGCTACTATCGTGGTCGTCGTCAGTGTGATGACGTTCGGGTTGATGAGAATTTTATCTGGTCCCGTTGGTCTCCCTGGCATGACATCACCCTTGATACCTGGCTGGTCCCATTTGGTGAGTGGCATCTTCGTTTGCACCGTATTCACAGCGCACGAACGCTGCAAACGGTGGAAGGAGGATTTGCGGTAATGAAAGCCGAGCCTCAGCTACGCGAGCGCGGCTGTCTCATTGCGGCACGTAATGGAACCAGCGTTATCGTAGATCTGTCGCCATCCATACTTCGTCAGCCTGACAGCGTGGTCACATCGCCAAACAGCAGCATCATGTTCCCTGAATGCGCCTCGATCCCTGTGCTTACCAACGAAATCCCGCCGGGCGAAAGCTGGCTTTGCTGCGCCGTGAGCGCCAGCGGGCAGCAGAGACGCTACGCCGCTGTTCCGCAGCTTTCTATCAACAATAGCCAGGTTGTTATTCAGCAGCCTGAAAGTGCACGCCAGTTGTCGTTCTTTTTATAGCGAGGATGGTATGAAAAATAGTTCAACGGGAAATCGGACTGAATATTATAAAATAAGTAGCTTTATATTCCTCTATTTCTTTACGTGGTCCGCAAGTATTGGTCTGCTGGCTATCTGGTTAGGGCAAAAAGCGCAGTTGAGCGGTACGGTGATCGGCACCGTATTTGCCGTAAATGGTATCTTTTCGGTTATTCTGAAACCTATTTATGGCTATATTCTCGATAAAATAGGGATGAGTAAATATCTACTCTATTTTGTCGTGGTGATGTCTGCGTTAATGGCACCCTTTTTTATTTATGTCTATCAGCCATTATTACTGTCGAATACTATGTTGGGTATTATCGTTGGCGCGATTTACTTAAGCTTTGCATGGTACGCCGGGGTCGCTGCCTGTGAATCCTATTCCGATCGCTACAGCCGCCTGAACGGCATGGAGTTTGGGCAGATCCGCATGTGGGGGTCACTTGGCTGGGCGGTGGCGTCGTCGTTCTCGGGCCTGCTGTTTAACCTCTCTCCGGCCTACAACTTTATACTCGGCAGCGTGGCGTCGTTGGTGATGCTGGTTGTTCTGCTGAGTCTGAAAGTCAATGTCAATGCGGCCAACGCCTCGGAGGTGTTAACCAAAGAGAAAATCGCCCCGGCGGATGTGTACGCTCTGCTGCGAAATCGCAAATTCTGGGCATTCTGCCTGTACGTTGCGGGCGTGGCGTGGATGATGTTCATCGCTGAGCAGCAGTTTTCCCGCTACTTCGTCACATTCTTCTCGGATGTGCAGGAAGGAAACGCCGTCTTTGGTTACCTGGGGACCGTGCAGTCGGGAATGGAATTTGTCATGTACATGGTCATTCCGTTATTCGTTAATTACGTTGGTGCGAAGCGTGGTCTGCTGATTGTCGGGGCGCTGGTGGGCGCACGATTGGTTATCTCTGGCCTGTGCGACTCTCACCTGCTTATTTCTGTGCTGAAACCACTATACGGTCTGGAAATCTGTTTATTACTGGTTTCCGTCTTTAAATATATTGCCGAGCATTTTGATAAACGGGTAAATGCGACCATGTATTTACTGGGTTATCAGGCCATGCTGTATGTCGGTAATGTGGTGGTTTCATCACCCGCTGGATTAATGTATGACCGGATCGGTTTTGAGAAGACATATATCATTATGGGTATTGTGGCGCTGATCTTTACATTGATATCAGCATTTACCTTATCAGCCTGTCAGAGTAAACGTCGCAATAATATTGCTCTCGATATTGCTGAAAATAATCCTGCAAAATAATTTACGTAATAAGGAACCGAAATATGTTAAATCATATCGCTGAGGAATCGTTGCGCGCATTTCCTGGCAGCCCGGTTAATCCCGGCAGCTTTCAGGATCAAATGAGTAGCGCCCGGGAACATGTCCTCGAATTGATTAGCCGTCATTTAACGGAATTCGGTGAACAATTTCCTGCCGAAACCTGTGTGCATGGTTATTACCCGCTGACAGAGAATGTGGAATGGACGACCAGCTTCTGGACCGGGCAATTATGGCTGGCGTGGGAAATGACTGGTGAAACCAAATTTCGTGAGATGGCGGAGAAGCATGTGCGTTCGTTTGGCCTGCGTATTGCCAAACGTCACGATACCAACACCCACGACCTCGGATTTCTCTATACGCTTTCCTGCGTAGCGGCCTGGAGATTGACGGGCAATCGCGATGCGCGAGGGTTTTCCCTGATGGCGGCAGAAGCACTGTTGGAGCGCTTTCATGAAAAGGCGCAGATCATCCAGGCGTGGGGCGATCTTCGCGATCCCGAGCAGGCCGGACGGATGATCATCGACTGCAATATGAATCTACCGCTGCTGTACTGGGCGAGCGAGCAAACGGGCGATCCGCGTTTTGCGAATGCCGCCAAAGCGCACGTTGCGCAGGCAGCAAAATATCTGATCCGCCAGGATGCGTCGACCTTCCACACCTACTATATGGACGTGCAAACCGGCGATCCGCGTTACGGTAATACGCAGCAAGGCTATGCCGATGATTCTTGTTGGTCGCGTGGGCAGGCGTGGGGAATTTATGGTTTTCTGCTGAGCTATATCTACACCGGTGATAACCAGATGGTGCAGTTGTCGAAAAAGCTGGCCAACTACTTTATTAATCGTCTGCCGGAAGATGCCGTGTGCCATTGGGATCTGGCATTAGTCGGCACCGATGCGCTGCGCGATTCGTCTTCGGCAGCGATTGCGGTCTGCGGTCTGCTGGAGCTGATTAAACACCTGCCGGTGACCGATCCGGATCGCGAGCGCTATCAGCAGTGGGCGATGGGGATCATGTCTTCGCTGACCAGGCACTATCTGATGGGCAAAGATGAGCAGGGAAACGGGCTACTGAAACACTCGGTGTATCACCTGTCGAGCAACAAAGGGGTCGATGAGTGTGCAAGCTGGGGGGATTACTTCTACGTTGAAGCGTTAATGCGCTTTACTCAGAGCTGGAAGCTGTACTGGTAAGGAGTGCCCGGTAGCGCTGCGCTTACCGGGCCTGGGATTGGACTATAAGCCGGATACGTCTGCTTGTGGCGTTATCCGGCAAATCGACAATCTTAAATGCCAGACTCCAGAATACGAATATTCATGTCCAGCACGTCGCCTTTCACGGCTTCGCTATAGGCTTTCATGTGCGGTGTCTGCAAATGCGCTTCAAGATGCGCAATACTTTCCCACTGTTCAATCATCACGATTGAGTCCGGAGCCGTGGTCTGAAAACTGACGCCAGCAGCATGATCGACCATCGGCGCGTAGCCGTGGCAGCCTTCTTCTTTCAGTACGGTCGGAACGATTTTAGCAAACTGATCCAGTACCGCCTGGCGGTGATGTTGACCTGGACGTGTACGGATTTCTGCAATAACGGTAAGCATGGTTAACTCCTTCTAATTCCAGGTTACCAGTTAACCAAAAATTTCGTTCAGATGCTTGCGATATTCTGCGATATAACGCGGGACGTCCGGCATTTTAATCACATCATTGGTGATAAATGTCGGCAGCGCTTCCATTCCGAGGAACTGGTTTGCTTTATGGAATGGCAGATAAACGCCATCAACGCCAACGCCATGGAAGAACTGATCTTTTTCAGTGAAGGCTTCCATCGGTGCGTTCCAGGTCAGAGACAGCATGTATTTTTTGCCCTGAATCAGCCCGCCGGAGCCGTATTTTTTAGAGGCATCTGAACGTGTACGACCATCGCTGGCATACAGCGTGCCGTGACCTGCGGTAAACACGTCATCGATGTATTTTTTCACGGTCCACGGTGCGCCCATCCACCAGCCTGGCATTTGCCAGATAACCGCATCGGCCCAGACAAAGTTCTGCACTTCTGTTTGAACGTCATAATCGCTGTCTGCGCGTACGACTTTAACATCATGTCCGAGGTCGCGCAGGATACCGTCCGCGACCTCGGTCAGGGTGTCATTCAGTTGACCATTAGAATGGCCGAATTTTTTCGCCCCATTGATAATCAGAATGTTGCTCATTTTGTGTCCTCAAAGAAATACGTTTGAGGATGATTTTACTCCCACCAACGGTGCGGTGAAATTAGCAAAATGTGCAAAGTCTTTTGCTTTTTGAGCAATAATAACCCAATTACCAACTGACTTTTGCTTCAAAGCCACCTTCTGGGGCATTGCCAAATGAGGCTGACATCCCATGCAAAGTCGCAATACGGCGGACAATCGACAGGCCGAGACCGCTGCCGGTCACGCTTTGTCCCGGTGGACGATAAAAGCGTTCACCGATGTGTGTAAGGACCTCCGGCGCAACGCCAGGACCATTATCTTTGACGCTAAAATTGCGGGTGTTGAGCGTCACTTCCACAATGCTGCCCTGCGGGCTGTAGCGGATCGCATTATCCAGCAGATTTCGTACCATCAGGCTGAGTAACAGCGGCTGTCCCGTACGCGTGATGTCGTGCGCGTTAATCTGCAAACGCACATCGATGTGCGCCTGCTGGGCCGGATGATAGATGTCCATCACCGCGGATTGCAGTAGCTCCTCCAGTGAGATTTCCGCCATATCCTGAAGATTATCGAGGGAGTCGAGGCGCGAAAGCGTCAGGAGCTGATCGACCAGTCGGGTGGCGCGTTCAATTCCCGCATGCAGCTGCACCAGCGCTTTTTCCCGCGTTTGCGGGTCGTCGTCTGACAGTTGCACCACTTCGGTTTGCACCTTCAGCGCGGTCAACGGACTGCGCAGCTCGTGGGCGGCGTCAGAAGTGAAGCGGCGTTCACGCACCATCATGGAATGGGTACGAGTAAACAACTGATTGAGCGATTCAACCAGCGGGCGCACTTCGCTTGGCACCCCTTTCGGGTCGAGCGGCTCTTCCGATTCCGGCGAACGCCAGCGTAGGGCCTGCGCCAGTTTTTTTAACGGCCTGAGTTCACGACTCAGCATGACCACAAGGATCAGCAACATCAGCGGCAGCGCAATCAACCACGGCGTTAACTGGGCGGTGACAATCGAGAGCGCCATATCCTCCCGATACTCCCACTCCTGGCCTACCACAATGCGGTACTTGCCGTCAGCGGAATTCAGCCATAGAAAACGCCATGAATCGTTGTCACCCTTAAGTTGACCATCGGCAAAGCCCTCCCGGCTGTAGCTGTAGGGAATATCCTGGCCGTTGTCGCCATCGTGCAACACCATTTTTCCGTCGGTGGTAAAGATGGCAAACGTCAGCGCGTCGTCATCAATATGGCCGTGCTTGAGCTTCTTCGGCGTGCGGGCCATAGTGCTTGAGGTGGTGACGTCACTGATATCCAGCGTGCTGAGCCGTTTGGCGAACAACATCAACTGCGTATCAAACAGCTCATCGACATTATCGGTAGTCTGCTTCCAGGCCACAAAGCTGGAAACGGCCCAGGTCGCTGAAGCCAGAATCAAAAAAATAAGCGTTAGCCTGACGCGCAGGCTGAGGCGTTGTGTGAGTTTCATGCGTCACCCAGGGTGTAGCCAATGCCATGCACGGTACGGATAAAGTCGCTGCCGAGCTTACGGCGTAAGTGATGGACGTGTACTTCAACCGCATTGCTGGAGACGTTCTCGTCCCAGGTATACAGTTTTTCTTCGATCAGTTTGCGGGGCAGGACGCGGCCCTTGTTGCGCATCAGCAGCTCCAGCAGCGCGAACTCTTTAGGTTTGAGAGACAGAGGTTCATCCGCCGCCGTGGCGACCAGCGCGCCGGGATCGAGCGTCACCTGACCATGGCGCAAAATGTTGCTGGCCTGGCCGCTGGCACGGCGCACCAGCGCCTCCAGCCTCGCGGCAACTTCAATCAACGCAAAGGGTTTGCACAGATAGTCATCTGCGCCGAGGCGCAGGCCTTCAACGCGTTCTGCCAGCGCGTCGCGAGCGGTCAGGATCAGCACCGGTTCCTGCTTCCCGTTGGCTCGCC
This sequence comes from Citrobacter arsenatis, assembly GCF_004353845.1. Classification (GTDB taxonomy): domain Bacteria; phylum Pseudomonadota; class Gammaproteobacteria; order Enterobacterales; family Enterobacteriaceae; genus Citrobacter; species Citrobacter arsenatis. Next base: position 4,461,295 of record NZ_CP037864.1, on the reverse strand, counting down.
ATTCGCGCAAGATGTCCCGTCCGTCTATGCCTGGCAGCGTCAGGTCGAGGATAACCGCATCATAAGGGGCGCTATACAGCGCTTCTTTCCCCTGACGACCTTCGCTAAACCAGTCGATGCTGAAACCCATTTTACTCAGACCCGTTTTCAGGCCATCGCCAATCAATGTGTCATCTTCGATCAGTAAAATACGCATATGTTCTTCCCTGCCGCCGCTTTCTTTACCATCAGTAAACCTGTGGCTACAGCCTCTGTACAGCAAAAAAGTATCTTTTTTTGCCTTAAGAACTTGTTAAGGATTAACTTATTTAATAGTCGTAAACCAACATGAAAGGGAGACATGACGATGAAAAAATTAGCTGCAATGGTTGCCGTAATGGCACTGTGTTCCGCACCTGTTCTGGCAGCTCAGCAGGGCGGCTTCTCTGGACCAACAACCACCACGCAAAGCCAAAACGGCGGATTTGTTGGCCCGAACGGTAGCAGCACAACGGTAGAAAGCGCTAAATCGCTGCGTGATGACACCTGGGTTACTCTGCGTGGGAACATCGTTGAACGTATTTCCGACGACCTGTATGTGTTTAAAGATGCGACTGGCACGGTGAATGTGGATATCGACCACAAGCGCTGGAACGGCGTAACCGTCACGCCGCAGGATGTGGTTGAAATCCAGGGCGAAGTGGATAAAGACTGGAACTCCGTTGAAATCGACGTGAAACAGATTACCAAAGTTGCCAAATAATCCCCATCTGGGCCGCATTCGCGGCCCTTTTCTTTGTGACTCAACACGCCAGATAGGGTAGTATCTGCGGCAATATTGCCCTTCAATAGAGGGGTACAAAGTTGAGGAACCACGATTAATGAGCGATATGGCAGAGCGCCTGGCGCTGCATGAATTCACGGAAAACGCCTATCTGAACTACTCCATGTACGTCATCATGGACAGGGCGTTGCCGTTTATTGGCGATGGTTTGAAACCCGTTCAGCGTCGCATCGTGTACGCGATGTCCGAACTGGGGCTGAATGCCAGCGCCAAATTTAAAAAATCCGCCCGTACCGTCGGTGACGTACTGGGTAAATACCACCCGCACGGCGACAGCGCTTGCTATGAAGCGATGGTGCTGATGGCGCAGCCGTTCTCTTACCGTTATCCGCTGGTTGATGGGCAGGGGAACTGGGGGGCGCCGGACGATCCGAAATCCTTCGCGGCGATGCGTTATACCGAATCCCGCCTGTCTAAATATGCAGAAGTTCTGCTGGGTGAACTCGGTCAGGGAACGTCAGACTGGGTACCAAACTTCGACGGCACCATGCAGGAGCCGAAGATGCTGCCTGCGCGTCTGCCAAATATTCTGCTGAACGGCACGACCGGTATTGCCGTTGGTATGGCGACGGACATTCCGCCGCACAACCTGCGTGAAGTGGCAAAAGCAGCGATTACCCTGATTGAGCAGCCGAAAACGACGCTGGATCAACTGCTGGACATCGTGCAGGGGCCGGATTACCCGACCGAAGCGGAGATCATTACCTCGCGTGCGGAAATTCGTAAGATTTACGAAAATGGACGCGGCTCCGTACGTATGCGTGCGGTATGGACGAAAGAAGACGGCGCGGTGGTGATTTCCGCGTTGCCGCATCAGGTTTCCGGGGCAAAAGTGCTGGAGCAGATCGCTGCTCAAATGCGCAATAAAAAGCTACCGATGGTAGACGACCTGCGCGACGAATCGGATCACGAAAACCCGACCCGTCTGGTGATTGTCCCGCGCTCCAATCGCGTGGATATGGAGCAGGTGATGAACCACCTGTTTGCCACCACCGATCTGGAAAAAAGCTACCGCATCAACCTGAACATGATCGGTCTTGATGGGCGTCCGGCGGTGAAGAACCTGCTGGAGATCCTCACCGAATGGCTGGCGTTCCGTCGCGATACCGTGCGCCGTCGCCTGAACTATCGTCTGGAAAAAGTGCTTAAACGCCTACACATCCTTGAAGGTTTGCTGGTGGCGTTCCTCAACATTGACGAAGTGATCGAAATTATTCGTCATGAAGATGAACCTAAGCCCGAGCTGATGTCGCGTTTTGGTATTTCTGAAACCCAGGCTGAAGCTATCCTTGAGCTGAAATTGCGCCACCTTGCCAAACTCGAAGAGATGAAAATCCGTGGTGAGCAGGATGAGCTGGCGAAAGAGCGCGATCAGCTGCAGGGTATTCTGGCTTCCGAGCGTAAAATGAGTAACCTGCTGAAGAAAGAACTGCAGGCTGACGCCGAGGCCTATGGTGACGATCGCCGTTCTCCGCTGCAGGAACGTGAAGAAGCGAAGGCGATGAGCGAGCACGACATGCTGCCGTCAGAGCCGGTGACCATTGTCCTGTCTCAGAGCGGTTGGGTGCGTAGCGCGAAAGGCCACGACATCGATGCGCCAGGATTAAGCTATAAAGCCGGTGACAGCTATAAGTCGGCGGTGAAGGGTAAGAGCAACCAGCCGGTGGTGTTCGTTGACTCAACCGGACGCAGCTATGCCATCGACCCGATTACGCTGCCGTCGGCGCGTGGTCAGGGTGAACCGCTGACCGGGAAGCTCACGCTGCCGCCGGGCGCGACGGTTGAGCACATGCTGATGGAAGGCGACGATCAGAAACTGCTGATGGCGTCCGATGCGGGCTACGGTTTTGTCTGCACCTTCAATGACCTGGTAGCACGTAACCGTGCTGGTAAGGCATTGATTACGCTGCCAGAAAATGCGCGCGTGATGCAGCCCGTGGTGATTGAAGATGAAACCGATATGCTGCTGGCAATTACCCAGGCCGGTCGCATGTTGATGTTCCCGGTAAGCGATTTGCCGCAATTGTCGAAAGGCAAAGGGAACAAGATTATCAATATCCCTTCAGCGGAAGCGGCGAAAGGCGAAGATGGCCTGGCGAAGCTCTACGTGCTGCCGCCACAAAGCACGCTGACCATCCACGTCGGTAAGCGCAAAATTAAACTGCGTCCTGAAGAGTTGCAGAAAGTAACCGGCGAGCGTGGCCGTCGCGGTACGCTAATGCGTGGTCTGCAGCGTATCGACAGCATTGATATTGACTCGCCTCGACGCGCCAGTCACGGCGACAGCGAAGAATAACGCTACCGTCCGACTCTCCCTGGGTTAGCCCAGGGAGAGTCAACGTTAAAAATTCCCGTGAAACCGTTGTTTATTCGTGCGTTGCGATTAACAATACGCTTTTCCAGAGAGCCGCCCTTAACAAAGCCCTAACCTGATACTGCATGATGAATCAGGTGACGTAAAATGCCAGGCTCTTAGGCCTTAGAGGTTGTTATGTTATATATTTTTCGTTTAATCATTACTGTTATTTACTGCGTTCTGGTCTGTATTTTCGGTTGCATATATTGTCTGTTCAGCCCGCGAAATCCAAAACACGTCGCAACGTTCGGTCATATGTTTGGCCGCCTGGCTCCCCTTTATGGCCTGAAGGTCGAGTGCCGCATGCCGGCAGACGCGCAGAACTATGGTAATGCTATCTATATTTGTAACCATCAGAACAACTATGACATGGTTACCGCTGCGAATATCGTTCAGCCGCCGACGGTGACGGTAGGTAAAAAAAGCCTGCTGTGGATCCCGTTCTTCGGCCAGTTGTATTGGTTAACCGGCAACCTGCTGATTGACAGAAACAACCGCGCCAAAGCGCACAGCACCATTGCAGCCGTGGTGAACCATTTCAAAAAACGTCGCATTTCTATCTGGATGTTCCCGGAAGGAACGCGCAGTCGTGGTCGCGGTTTGCTGCCGTTTAAAACCGGCGCGTTTCATGCGGCGATTGCGGCGGGTGTCCCGGTCATTCCAGTGTGCGTTTCAACAACCTCGAACAAGATAAAACTCAACCGACTCAATAATGGTCTGGCGATTGTAGAGATGCTGCCGCCGGTGGATATTAGCCACTTTGGGAAAGATCAGGTTCGTGAACTGGCAGCGCATTGCCGTACGCTGATGGAACAAAAAATCGCAGAACTCGATAAAGAAGTTGCTGAGCGGGAAGCCGCCGGTAAGGTTTAATCCGCGCAATTCGGTTTTTTTACAGGAAAGTATTTCTTGTGTGTTAATCGCCAGTTTTTCATGGAGTTTATATGTCATTCAGTCGGCGTCAGTTCATTCAGGCATCGGGGATCGCACTGTGTGCAGGTGCTGTTCCGCTGAAGGCTAATGCTGCCGGTCAGCAACAACCGTTACCCATACCTCCGCTGTTGGAGTCCCGTCGGGGGCAGCCGCTATTTATGACGCTGCAACGTGCGCACTGGTCCTTCACGCAAGGCACGCGCGCACCTGTCTGGGGGATTAACGGTCGCTACCTGGGACCGACGATTCGCGTCTGGAAAGGGGATGACGTCAAGCTTATCTACAGCAACCGTCTGACTGAAAATGTCTCGATGACCGTCGCCGGACTACAGGTGCCAGGCCCGCTGATGGGCGGCCCGGCGCGTATGATGTCCCCTAATGCGGACTGGGCGCCAGTGCTGCCGATTCGCCAGAATGCCGCTACGTTGTGGTATCACGCCAATACGCCAAATCGTACTGCTCAGCAGGTCTATAACGGCCTTGCCGGGATGTGGCTGGTTGAAGATGAAGTGAGTAAGTCACTGTCTATTCCCAACCACTATGGCGTGGATGATTTTCCGATCATTATTCAGGACAAGCGCCTGGACAACTTTGGTACGCCGGAATACAGCGAGCCCGGCAGCGGTGGTTTTGTCGGCGATACGCTATTGGTCAACGGGGCACAAAGCCCGTATGTCGAAGTCTCCCGTGGCTGGGTGCGCTTGCGTTTGCTGAACGCGTCAAACTCGCGCCGATACCAGCTGCAAATGAGCGATGGCCGGCCGCTGCATGTGATTTCCAGCGATCAGGGCTTTTTACCTGCGCCGGTTTCGGTAAAGCAGCTCTCGCTAGCGCCTGGCGAGCGCCGTGAGATTCTGGTGGATATGACAAACGGAAATGAGGTCTCTATCACCTGCGGTGAGGCGGCCAGCATTGTCGACAGGATCCGCGGATTCTTTGAGCCTTCCAGTATTCTCATCTCCACGCTGGTATTGACGCTGCGCCCGACGGGTCTTCTGCCACTGGTGACTGATAGCCTGCCCATGCGCCTGCTGCCAACGGAAATCCTCAGCGGTTCGCCGATTCGCAGCCGTGATATCAGTCTGGATGACGATCCCGGCATTAACGGTCAGCTGTGGGACGTCAACCGTATGGATATTACCGCCCAGCAGGGCTCCTGGGAGCGCTGGACGGTAAGGGCGGATATGCCGCAGTCTTTCCATATTGAAGGCGTCTCGTTCCTGATCCGTAATGTGAATGGCGCGATGCCGTTCCCGGAAGACAGAGGCTGGAAAGATACCGTCTGGGTCGACGGTCAGGTTGAATTACTGGTTTACTACGGACAACCTTCCTGGGCTCATTTCCCGTTCTACTTTAACAGCCAGACGCTGGAAATGGCGGACCGGGGATCTATCGGACAGATTCTGGTGAATCCGGCGCCGTAGCGCGCCGGGGTTTGCTTTACGCCCGCCAGAACATGCGCGAGAACAGGATCAGAATGGGGTAAATCTCCAGACGTCCCATGATCATGGCCGCGCACATCAAAAGCTTTGCCTCCTCATTTAAGGTGCCAAACGTCGTGGCGGTAACGCCAAATCCCAGCCCCATATTATTGATACAAGCGGCGACGGTGGCGAAAGAGGAGAAGAGATCGTAGCCCATCAGATTGAGCGCCCAGATAAAAAAGCTGGTGAACAAAACGTAGAGAAAGAAAAAGCTCCATACTGAACGCACCACCCGGTCGCTTACCACGCTGTTGCCCACTTTGATGTTCAGCAGGGCGCGGGGATGCGCAAGCTGGTGTAACTCCTGACGGCACTGCTTGAACATAATCAAAAAGCGCAGCACCTTAATCCCCCCGCAGGTTGATCCTACACAACCGCCGAAGAAACTGGCGCTGAGCAGCATGAAGATCGTGTGCGAAGGCCACTGCGCGTAATCTGCCGTCGACAGGCCATTATCTGTCAGCATGGAGCTGGCCAGAAAAAAGGCATGCACCAGGCTGTCCGTTATCCCGTACATGCCCGCCCGCCAGACCTGCCAGGTGGCGATCAGGGTGACAACCAGCGCAATTAGCAGAAAGAAACGCAGCTCGGCATTACGACGAAAGGGCTTGAAGGTACGTTTCACGATAGCAACGTACCAGAGAGTGAAGTTAAACGCCGACAGCAGTGAAAACAGTCCAGCGACTAGTTCAATAGCGTGGCTGTTATAAAAACCGATGCTCTCGCTGCGGGTAGAAAATCCGCCGAGAGAGACCGTCGACAGCCCGTGGCATAAGGCGTCGAAGAACGACATCCCGGCAGCCCAGTAGGCCAGTGTACAAATAAGTCCCAGTATGACGTAGGTCAGCCATAGGGTACGGGCGGTATCCGCAAGCCTTGGCGTGAGGCGTTCTTCTTTAAAGGGGCCCGGCATTTCAGACTGATACAGCTTCATACCACCAATACCCAGCAACGGCAATACCGCCACGGCGAGGACAATAACGCCCAGGCCGCCAATAAAATTGAGCTGGGCCCGGTAGTACAGATACGATTTCGGCAAGGCGCTGACGTCGTCAATCACCGTTGCGCCCGTGGTAGTAATCCCGGAAACCCCTTCGAACAGGGCATCGGCAAAGGAGAGATTTAAGCCATCGTCCATCCACATCGGCATTGCGCTGATAAATGAAAATAGCAGCCAGAACAGAACGATAATCACGAAGCCATCGCGGGTGCGCAGTTGAATTCCCGCATGTTTGGTGGCCAGCCACGCCCCGCCGCCGAGGGTAAAGAAAGTCATAAATGTGCTAAAAAAAGCGAAAAAACTTCGCTCTTTGTTTAACAAAGCGATGGCCATCGGCGGCAGCATAGAAAAGCTATAGAGAAGTACCAGAAATCCGCACAGGTGAACAACAACCCGTAACTGGGAAATATGCAGTGAATCGTTGAGTCGCAATGAAAAATCCCCCGCCGAAAAAGAGTTATCTCAGCTGGCTGGCATGGTGTTAATTATGATTGATAAAAATGATCGTCGTAAAATTTAACAATTTATATAACTTTCTACTGGTCTGGCTCAGACTCCACTTCATTTCTTGCCGACATACAGCGTATAATCCCCGGCCTTTGATTATTTTTTTACCATTTTTGGAAGCACTATGAGCGCAATATCCCTGATCCAGCCGGACAGAGACCTTTTCTCCTGGCCGCAGTACTGGGCTGCCTGTTTTGGCCCGGCACCATTTTTGCCGATGTCACGTGACGAAATGGACCAACTTGGCTGGGATAGCTGCGACATCATTCTGGTTACCGGCGATGCATACGTCGATCATCCCAGCTTTGGCATGGCAATTTGCGGCCGTATGCTGGAAGCGCAGGGCTTTCGCGTTGGGATTATCGCCCAGCCGGACTGGAACAACAAAGACGATTTTATGCGTTTGGGTAAACCGAACCTGTTCTTTGGTGTGACCGCAGGCAACATGGATTCGATGATCAACCGTTATACCGCCGATCGCCGACTGCGCCATGACGATGCCTACACGCCAGACAACGTGGCTGGCAAACGCCCGGACCGCGCCACGCTGGTCTATACCCAGCGTTGTAAAGAAGCATGGAAAGATGTGCCGGTTATTCTCGGCGGTATTGAGGCCAGCCTGCGCCGTACCGCGCATTATGACTACTGGTCTGATACCGTTCGTCGCTCCGTTCTGGTGGATTCCAAAGCCGACATGCTGATGTTCGGCAACGGTGAGCGTCCGCTGGTGGAAGTGGCGCATCGTCTGGCGATGGGTGAAACTATCGATCAGATCCGCGACGTGCGTAACACCGCGATTATGGTTAAAGAAGCGCTGCCGGGCTGGAGTGGGGTAGACTCCACGCGTCTCGACACACCGGGCAAGATTGACCCGATCCCGCATCCGTACGGCGAAGATTTGCCGTGTGCCGACAACAAACCTGTCGCCCCGAAAAAGCAGGAAGCGAAAGCGGTCACCGTACAGCCGCCGCGCCCGAAACCGTGGGAAAAAACCTACGTGCTGCTGCCGTCCTTCGAAAAAGTGAAGGGCGACAAAGTGCTGTATGCGCATGCGTCACGTATCCTGCACCACGAAACGAACCCAGGCTGCGCGCGCGCGCTGATGCAAAAGCATGGCGATCGCTATATCTGGATCAACCCGCCAGCCATTCCGCTCTCTACCGAAGAGATGGACAGCGTCTTTGCGCTGCCGTACAAGCGCGTGCCGCATCCGGCGTATGGCGACAGCCGCATTCCGGCCTATGAGATGATCCGTTTCTCGATCAACATCATGCGTGGCTGCTTTGGCGGCTGTTCGTTCTGTTCGATAACAGAGCACGAAGGCCGCATCATCCAGAGCCGCTCTGAAGATTCGATCATCAATGAAATTGAAGCCATTCGCGACACCGTTCCGGGCTTTACCGGCGTGATTTCCGATCTCGGCGGCCCAACGGCGAACATGTATATGCTGCGCTGTAAGTCACCGCGTGCGGAGCAAACCTGCCGTCGTCTGTCATGCGTCTATCCGGATATTTGTCCGCATATGGATACCAACCACGAGCCGACGATTAACCTTTATCGCCGTGCGCGTGATTTGAAAGGCATTAAAAAGATCCTCATCGCTTCCGGTGTGCGCTATGACATCGCAGTTGAAGATCCGCGCTATATCAAAGAGCTGGCGACCCATCACGTTGGCGGCTATCTGAAGATTGCGCCAGAGCATACTGAAGAAGGCCCGCTGTCGAAGATGATGAAGCCGGGGATGGGCAGCTACGATCGCTTTAAGGAATTGTTCGATACCTACTCTAAACAGGCGGGTAAAGAGCAGTACCTGATCCCGTACTTTATTTCCGCGCACCCGGGTACGCGTGATGAGGATATGGTGAATCTGGCGCTGTGGCTGAAACAACGTCGTTTCCGCCTCGATCAGGTGCAGAACTTCTATCCGTCGCCGCTGGCGAACTCCACAACCATGTATTACACCGGGAAAAACCCGCTGGGTAAAATTGGTTATAAGAGTGAAGACGTGGTGGTGCCGAAAGGTGATAAACAGCGCCGTCTGCATAAAGCCCTGCTGCGCTACCATGATCCAGCCAACTGGCCGTTAATCCGCCAGGCGCTGGAAGATATGGGTAAAAAGCATCTGATCGGTGGTCGTCGCGAATGTCTGGTTCCGGCGCCTACGCTGGAAGAGATGCGCGAAGCGCGTCGTCAGAACCGTCATACTCGTCCGGCGCTGACTAAGCATACGCCAGTGGCGCACCAGCGCCAGACGCCTGCCGCGAACAAAAAACGTGGGAAAGTAGCTGGGCGCTAATCTGTCTTGCCGGTAGTGAAATACTTATCAGGCCTACGAATAGCACAATTTTGTAGGCCGGATAAGGTGCTTGCACCGCCATCCGGCAGAGAGACTCAGTATTTATGCCTCACGTATTCTGGCCGCTAATGCGGCCAGTTTTGCATCATCCGCCCGTTCGTGATCGTGTGACGACAGATACCCTTCATACTGCTCGAAAAATTTGTTCTGCCGCGCTTCAATCGGTTTCCAGTGGGTTAAATCGCCAGTACCGTGCATGGGGCTTAATTTACTGTGCACATGGTCTACGCCGAAACCTTCAAAGAACATTCCCGTACGACTGACGTCCGGGAAAGTTTTATCCAGTTTCTTAGCCACTTTTTGGGTTGCCAGCATCAGGTCAGCCAACGCCTGTGGCGGCATATCGAAGGCATAGCTGGGGTAATGTTTTTTCGGGATCACCACGGTAAAACCGTCGGTGTTCGGAAAAATCGACAGAAAAGCCAGGTGATGCTCGTCTTCCCAGACCTTATGGCAGGGCGCTTTGCCTTCAACAATTTGACAGAAAATACAGGTCATTCCTTTTCTCCGTAGTAAGGTATTTTGTTGGGACGCAGTCAGTTTAGTACAGACCCAACACCTTCCACCACATCAGGCCCACGGTAATAAAGACCGCCTGGTTAAACAGGCTGATGATAAAGCCAGTGCGCCACCAGACGCCCGTTGGAACGTACCCTGCGCCAAACAGAATTGGACCGCGAGCGTGAGTGTATTGGGTGAGCGAGCAGTACAAACTGCTGGTGAAGGCTAGCATTAACGCCGTGGGGGCCGCGGGAATATTCAGATGCAGACCGACGCCGAGGAAAACGGCGTATAGCGCGGCTATCTGCGCATTACCGCTGGCAAAAAAGTAGTGGGTATAGAAGTAGGCAGCATTCAGCAGCAGCAGGACGATCACCCAACTGGTTCCGTGCATGGTGCTGCTCAGGCTATCGCCGATCAGATTGCCAAACCAGGTGGTGAAACCCAGCTTTTTCAGCTGGTTCGCCATCATCAGCAGCGCGGCAAACCAAATCAGCGTGTCCCATGCGCCTTTCTCGCTTTTCACATCTTCCCAGCTCAGCACGCCGCTCAGTAATAAAATGGACAGTCCTACGAACGAGGCGGTAGTGGCATCGACACCTAAGGTATCGCCAAAAATCCACAGCACCAGCAGCACACCGACCGTAGCCAGCATCAGCCATTCGCCGCGTGACATGCGGCCCATTTCCGCCAGTTCTTTACGCGCCAGGTTCGGGGCATCCGGCGTGTGTTTAATTTCCGGGCGCACAATCCAGTAGACCAGTAATGGAACCAGCAGCAAAGAGACCAGACAAGGCAGCAGTGCCGCCATAAACCAGCTGCCCCAGGTCAGCGTAACCCCGGCGTTGGCCGCCAGTTTTACTGCCAGCAGGTTACCGGTATAGCCGGTCATAAACAGTGCTGCCGTCACGTCGTTAACGTTGCCAATACAGGTAATAAGAAAGGTGCCGATTTTACTGCGGGACTCATCTTCCGGGTTCGAATGGAAACTGCGCGCCAGAGAGTCGGCAATCGGATAGATGACGCCGCCGCAGCGTGCTGTATTACTCGGCATTGCGGGAGAGAGGATCAGATCGGCAAAGGCCAGACCGTAGGCGAGTCCCAGCGTGCGCTTGCCGAGCAGGCGGATCATTTGTAGCGCAATACGTCGTCCGAGGCCCGTTTTGATAAACCCGCGGGCAATCATAAAAGCCACGACGATAAGCCAGATAAGCGAACTGTTCAGTTCACTTAGTGCGGTGGTGATAGCGCCGCTGGCGGTTTTATCCCCAGCTGCATAGACGAGCGCAAAAACCGTAATCCCAATAATGCCGACTGCGCCGATGGGTAAAACTTTCGCCACGATAGAGGCTATGGTAGCAACGAAGATTATTGCCGAATGCCAGGCTGGCTCACTTAACCCTGTTGGAGGTGTAAGCTGCCACAGCCCAGCAGAAATAAGAGTTATAAGAATTAATGGGAGCCATTTGACGCCGCTGATTTTTTTCTCAGTCACGGTTACGCACCTATAGGTGTGATAAATACATTCATGGTGTGAATATATTTACTGAATAATTAACAGGTTATGTTGCGTAATGCTGCTCCAGAGACTGCAAGAAATACATCAATATATGTGTGTGAATTGTTTCCTGATATTTCAAATTAGTAAAGGCCCGACGAGAATGTCGGGCTGGAGGGAGAGTTAACCGCCGAACTGGTCCGGGTCTGGTCCCAGACGTTTGCCCTGATCGAGTTTCGCGATTTCACCTAATTCATCTTTATCCAGGCGGAAGTCCCAGACGTTAAAGTTTTCTGCGATACGCGCTGGGGTGACCGATTTTGGAATAACCACCAGGCCGCTATCCAGATGCCAACGGATGACAATCTGCGCCGGTGATTTACCATATTTCTCAGCAAGGTCACGGATGATCTTTTGATCAAAGACGTCTTTGCCGCCCTGCGCCAGCGGGCTCCAGGACTCGGTCTGGATTTTATGCGTTGCGTTCCAGGCGTGTAGCTGGCGCTGTTGCATAAGTGGGTGAAGCTCTATTTGGTTAATCACCGGTGGGACGCCGGTTTCATCCATCAGCCGCTGGAGATGATTGATCTGAAAATTGCACACGCCGATGCTCTTAATCAGACCTTCTTTTTGCAGGTCGATCATGTTTTCCCAGGCTTCAACGTAGTGGTCGATCGCCGGAACCGGCCAGTGCATCAGGTACAGATCGAGGTAATCAAGCTGGAGTTTTTCCATGCTTTCGAGCAAGGCTTCCCGGGGGCGTTTTTGATCATCATTCCACAGCTTGGTGGTGATGAATAACTCGTCCCGTGGTACGCCAGCATCGCGTATTGCTTTGCCGACACCTTCTTCGTTTTTGTACGCCGCAGCGGTATCAATTGAGCGATACCCGACTTCCAGCGCTTTATGAATGGCGGTGATGACTTCTTCGTTGCTTGCCTTCCAGACCCCCAGGCCCAGTTGCGGCATGACGTTACCATCCTGTAGTTTGATAATGGTTGGACCGGTCATAATTCCCCCCCACACTTAATCCTTCAGGCTGCCTCTTTGTTGGCTGCTTGCGTTTACCCCGGTCACGTACTTATGTACGTGACCGGGGATTCACTCAATTGTCGCCTCGATGCATCATGAATGATTGGGTGTAAATTGAGTTCACCGGAGCAAGCCCCGGTGAGGTTTATGTGACTTAAGCCTGGTATAAATACCCAAAAACGAAAGGTTGAGGTTAAAAAACCTTAGCGGGCAGCTTCGTAAATCCGACGGCTGACCTCAAGCGTAATGTCCTGATGTTCGCCCAGTTTCGTACCGCCATGGGCTTGCAGTTTCTCCAGCAGCGCCGGGATGGAGCTACCGTCCAGGCCATAGTCAGACAGGCGAGTCGGTACACCCATTTGTTCGAAGAACGCGCGGGTTGCGGCAATGGCGGCGTCGATGCGCTGGTCATCATTACCTTCGGTGATATTCCAGATACGCTCTGCGTATTGCAGCAGTTTGGCTCGTTTGGTGTCGCGTTTTTCATTCCACAGTGCAGGCAGAACGATGGCCAGCGTTTGAGCATGATCCAGACCGTGCATTGCGGTCAGTTCGTGGCCCAGCATATGCGTTGCCCAGTCCTGCGGTACTCCTGCGCCGATCAGACCGTTCAACGCCTGGGTTGCTGCCCACATGACGTTCGCACGTACGTTGTAGTTTTCTGGCTCCTGCAATGCTTTCGGACCTTCTTCTACCAGCGTAAGCAGAATGCCTTCGGCAAAGCGATCCTGAATTTTCCCGTCCACCGGATAAGTCACATACTGCTCAACGGTATGCACGAAGGCATCCACGACGCCGTTCGCAACCTGACGCGGCGGCAGGGTATAGGTGTAAACCGGATCCAGCACGGCAAATACCGGCTGCACAAACGGGGTCATAAAGGCCAGCTTATCGCCGGTGGTTTTACGCGAAATTACCGCGCCGGAGTTGGATTCCGAGCCGGTTGCTGGCAGGGTTAATACGGAACCCATCGGGATAGCGCTTGTTACGTCGTTGCCGTGGGTTTCCAGAATGCGCCAAGGATCGATGCCGTCAGCGTACTGTGCCGCTGCCGCGATGAATTTGGTGCCATCCAGCACTGAACCGCCGCCTACTGCCAGCAGAAACGTCACTTTCTCATCACGTACGATTTTAACCGCGTTCATCAGCGTTTCATAAGATGGATTCGGCTCGATACCGCCAAATTCCAGCACGTCCAGACCTTTCAGAGCGTCCTGAACCTGTGAGAGGACGCCGGTTTTTTTCACGCTGCCGCCGCCGTAGGTAACCAGTACGCGAGCATCCTGAGGGATTTGATCGCGCAGCTCAGCAATAGCGCCTTTACCAAAAAGAATTCGGGTTGGGGTATGGAGATTAAAGTTGTTCATTGCTCGTTCCCTTATGTGGGTAAAAAAGAGGGCAGGAGGGTGTCTGCCGGATGATGAACATTGTGGTCGTCCGGCGCGTTGCTCTCAATGCTCATTTCTGCCGATGTCTTGCCCATTTCTACAGACTGCTGGAGAAAACAGATAAATCTGCGCATTATGTCTGGGTCGAAAACCGATGATGAAATGGTGCTCCATGAACCGTGATGAGATCTGCCTTCTGCTGACAGATAAAATTAAACAGCTGAAAAATAATGAAAATAAACTCACTGAATTGCTACCAGATGTCCGCTTGCTGCACGGCACGGAGCCGGCGGCACGTACACCGGTCATGTATCAGCCAGGCATCATATTTCTCTTTTCGGGTCATAAAATTGGTTATATCAATGAGCGCGTATTTCGTTATGACGCCAACGAATACCTGCTGCTAACCGTTCCTTTACCCTTTGAATGTGAAACGTATGCGACACCGGAGGTTCCCCTGGCCGGTATTTATCTGAATGTTGATATTCTGCAGTTGCAGGAACTGTTGATGGACATCGGGGAAGATGAGCTGTTCCAGCCCGCCATGGCGGCCAGCGGGATCAACTCTGCGACACTCTCTGACGAAATTCTTTGTGCCGCTGAGCGCCTGCTGGATGTGATGGAGCGACCGCTGGATGCACGTATTCTGGGGAAACAGATTATTCGCGAGATCCTCTACCATGTGCTGACCGGGCCGCGCGGCGGCGCGTTACTGGCGCTGGTCAGCCGTCAGACGCATTTCAGTTTGATAAGCCGGGTGCTGAAGCGGATTGAAACCAAATACACCGAAAATCTCAATGTAGAACAGCTGGCGGCTGAAGCGAACATGAGCGTGTCGGCGTTTCATCATAATTTTAAAGCGGTGACCAGCACCTCACCGCTGCAATATCTGAAGAGCTATCGCCTGCATAAAGCACGGATGATGATGATCCACGATGGAATGAAGGCCAGTGCGGCTGCCATGCGCGTCGGCTATGAGAGCGCATCGCAATTTAGTCGGGAGTTCAAACGTTTCTTTGGCGTAACGCCGGGGGAAGATGCGGCCAGAATTCGAATGATGCAGGGGGGGTGATTTCTTGTCGGTCTGAAAGGTACACCGTAGGCCTTAAATCTGCGCGCCATCAGGCGAAATGCCGGGGCTTACCCGGCCTACGGATGCAGTTCATGCGCTACAGTATTTTTTTTTAATCACCACAAACAGAGTCCCCAACAAACCTGCGGTTAACAGGGCAATCGGCAGGATCATTAAAAAGGTCATCACCTGATCTTCATGGCGTTTGACGAACGGGATCATGCTCAGTGCATAGCCGAAGCTGGTGACAACGGTGACCCACAGCAGACCGCTCAGCCAGTTAAAAAACTGGAACCGACGGTTTGGAAGGCCAGAAATTCCCGCCATTGTTGGCAGCAAGGTGCGAACGAATGCCAGGAAACGCCCTGCCAGCAGGGCCATCAGCCCGTGTTGGTCAAACATGCAGGTGGCGCGCTGATGGTATTTTTCAGGTAATTGCGCCAGCCAGCCTTTTACCGTCCGCGTGTTGCCCAGCCAGCGTCCCTGAATGTAGCTTAGCCAGCAGCCCAGACTGGCTGCGGCCGTCAGAATAGCTATGGTAGGTAAAAAACTCATCACGTCCTGGGCGATCAGCGCCCCTGCCAGTAATAACAGGCTGTCTCCGGGTAAAAAAGAGGCGGGCAGCAGGCCATTTTCTAAAAACAGTGTGGCGAACATGACGAAGTACACCACGCTCACAACGTGCGGATCCGCCAGCGCGGCAAAATCGTGTTGCCAGAGCGCGGAGACAATATCTTGAATGACTACCATGGACTTTCCTGTGGAACAGCGTTTATGTGTGGATTGTACTCCTGAATTGTCCGGGATGCCTTGATCCCGGACGCAACAAATGCAGACTTTTCCACCAGAAGTGTCTGCATATATGTCCATCTATGGCAATTTTACTCGATTCGGGCAAATCCTGCGGCCAAATCGGCAATCAGATCGTCAACATTCTCTAAACCAATATGCAAACGGATGAGCGTTCCGCTGAAGTCCACCTCACCTTGCGGACGGATTGCCGCAATGTGTTCCGGCTGATTAGCGAGGATCAGCGACTCAAAACCGCCCCAGGAGTAGGCCATGCTGAACAGGCTGAAGTGATCCAGGTAAGCGGCAAGCTCCTCATGATTGAGTTTTTTATTCAATACAAAGGAGAACAGGCCGCTGCTGCCGGTGAAATCACGCTTCCAGAATTCGTGGCCTTTACTACCGGGCAGCGCCGGGTGATTCACGCGGGCGACCTGAGGATGGCTGGCCAGCCACTCGGCGACCTTTACGCTGCTTTCATGGTGCTGACGCAGGCGTACGCTCAGCGTACGCAGTCCACGGCTGGTCATATAGGCGGTATCGGCGTCCAGCATTTGCCCCATCAGATAGGCATTTTCGCGCAGTTGATCCCAGCAGCGAGCATTAGATACCGCCGTGCCGACCATGCCGTCAGAATGACCAATCAGATATTTGGTGCCTGCCTGGATAGAAATATCGATGCCAAAATCCAACGCTTTGAACAGCACACCGGCAGCCCAGGTGTTATCAATCATGATGATAGCATCCGGCGCGACGCTTCTGACGGCGGCAACAATCGCGGGAACATCATGCACTTCCATAGTGACAGAGCCGGGAGATTCCAGAAATACGACTTTCGTATTCGGCTGTATGTGCTTCACTATATCGGCGCCAACCAGCGGATCGAACCAGCCGGTGGAAACGCCGAGCTTGCCGAGAATTTTGGTGCAAAAATCCTGGCTGGGTTCATAGGCAGTATTGGTCATTAGCACATGATCCCCTTGCTCCACAAAGGCGAGGATGGTGTTGGCAACGGCCGCCGCGCCGCAGGGAAACAGGGCACAACCCGCACCGCCTTCCAGTTCGCACATTGCTTCCTGCAGGGAGAAATGCGTTAGGGTTCCGCGACGTCCATAGAAAAGCGCACCGTTCGCCCGGTTGTGTGTGGCCTGCTTTTTGGCCTCTACGGTGTCAAACACCAGCGAAGAAGCGCGCTGTATCACGCTATTTACCGAGCCCAGCGTGTACTTTTTACTGCGTCCTGCGTGAACGAGTTTGGTTTCAAGTTGCTTATCTGCCATGTTGTCTTACCTGTTTTTATACGTCTGGATGTCTAAACTACCATGAATCAAAGATGACGCATCCTGCAGAACGGTCATACAGTAGAAAATAATCTCAAAATGCTTCTGGTGACTTTTTTACTGCGTAAGCGCAAGGAAAAGAAACCAAAGGTGCGGCAATATGTAAATAGTAATGAGAACGACTATCAATTCGACGTCATTTTGATATCATTACGCTCAGATTTTGTGATTTGCGTCCTGGAGATACAGAGTGGGTAATAATTTGATGCAGACGGATCTTTCCGTCTGGGGTATGTATCAGCACGCCGATATCGTGGTTAAGTGCGTGATGATTGGGCTAATTTTGGCATCAGTGGTCACCTGGGCTATCTTCTTCAGTAAGAGCCTTGAGTTCTTTACTCAGAAACGCCGCCTTAAGCGTGAGCAGCAACTGCTGGCGGAAGCCCGCTCTTTAGATATGGCAAGCGAGATTGCCGCAGGATTCGATGGCAAAAGCCTCGGTGCACAGTTAATTAACGAAGCGCAGAACGAGCTGGAACTGTCTGAAGGTAGCGACGACAACGAAGGTATTAAAGAACGTACCGGCTTCCGTCTGGAGCGTCGAGTGGCGGCGATAGGTCGTCATATGGGCCGCGGTAACGGATACCTGGCGACCATCGGGGCTATCTCTCCATTTGTCGGTCTGTTTGGTACCGTATGGGGCATCATGAATAGCTTCATCGGGATTGCACAAACCCAAACGACCAACCTGGCCGTTGTTGCGCCGGGTATCGCAGAAGCGCTGTTAGCGACCGCGATCGGTCTGGTCGCGGCAATTCCTGCGGTCGTAATCTACAACATCTTCGCACGCCAGATTGGCAGCTATAAAGCGATGCTGGGCGATGTTGCGGCACAGGTGCTGTTGCTGCAAAGCCGCGATCTGGACCTGAACGCTAGCGCATCCGCGCATCCGGTACGCGCTGCGCAGAAATTACGTGTAGGATAATGTTCCATGGCAATGAGCTTTAATGAAAACCTGGACGATAACGGTGAAATGCATGAAATCAACGTGACGCCGTTTATCGACGTTATGTTGGTTTTATTGATCATCTTTATGGTGGCCGCACCGTTGGCAACGGTGGATGTGAAAGTGAATCTTCCAGCCTCAACCAGCACGCCGCAGCCGCGTCCGGAAAAGCCGGTTTACCTGTCTGTTAAAGCCGATAAGAGCATGTTTATCGGCAATAATCAGGTGACGGACGACACCATGATTAGCGAGTTAAATACGCTGACCGATGGGAAGAAGGACACCACAATTTTCTTCCGTGCGGATAAAACCGTCGATTATGAAACCATGATGAAGGTGATGGATACGCTGCATCAGGCGGGTTTCCTGAAAATTGGTTTGGTCGGTGAAGAAACCGTAAAAGCGAAGTAATCCTCGTTGCCGGGTAATGGTTGTCGTCTTACCCGGCCTGCTGCTCCTGTTCCAACTCCGCACGCCCTTATCTGTTCTCATCCAGTGCGACAGTCGTTATCCTGGTGGGGTCGTAGTTCCCTTCAGACAGTTTGCGCATCAGGCGTAAGGTGGCTGTTTCTCGCTTGAGTATATGCTGGTATGTACTTTCCAGTCGGGCCATGATTTTGTCCCGCAGTTCAGGTTGTTGCTCCATAATGGCTTCAATCGTGGCACCGTAGATCTCTTCTTTAGCCTGTAGCGTGTAAATTTCGCGGCGATTTTGCCATTTCATCCGTACCAGCGCGGCGGGAATAGAAACAATCTCTTGGGCAACGCTTTCCAGCGTTGCATTTTTATTGGCAATCAGCACGGCTAAATTTTGCTTTAAGACAAACTCATCGCTTTTATGGTCATCTAAAGCCAAATAAACATTATTATTCTCAACATCTTTCATTTTATTTCTCTTCCAGAGAATAAAAAATAGGATCGCTGGTTTCACGCGTAATTAAATTAAGCCAAATTTTATTGCCCTGTTCATTCACGATGGCTGTTTTTGTGGACAAAATTTTACTTAATTCTTGCGCGTTAATGTCGCCTTCGGCCTGGAGTGAATTGAGCAGGCGAGTGAATGACTCAATCTTCGCGGCACGAAACAGGCGCTCTTTTAAATGGCGATCGCACTCTTCAAATAACATATTGCGCGCCTGGCCGGTAGCTGCAGAGCTAATCAAAATATCGGGTTCGTAATCGCTTAATGTTCTCTTTCCCTGAGTCAAATTTTCACTATTATCTGCGGGGCTGGTATTGCTTGAGGATGTGGATAAGTGAAAACGCGCGGGAACAAGATGCTCGGGAAGCATATTGAAATATCCTTTGATGCCAATGAGATGTCGTTTTAAATAAACCAGGCCACGTTGACAATAGCATGGCGTAATTTTAAAATCAAAAAAAATGGAGCCAGTATATGAACAGTATATTTTATTCTGTTATTACCCTGCTATTGCTTACCTGCGGGGTGCTTTTGTTGATGCGCGGTGCAAATAAAAACCGAGAAGCAGAAAATGGGTACTCTGAAAATCAGCCGGAAATGCTGAGTAAAGAAGAGGGGGAGGATCATTTCTCAGTACTGATGAATTCGATTACTCCGGTATGGTATTGGCGCGTTAATCACGAATATATCGATTTTATCCATTCGACGATCAAACGGATGACAATGGTTGAGTTGAATGAGACACCTGGGCTATTTGATGCACAGCGGCGCTGTAGCGATCTCAACTCTGCGGTGTATAAATATTATGACAATATTAAAAAGCGCTGTCTGAGCGGTGAGAAGGTCCCGCATGCCGATCTGGACGTGCTCAACCTGCGTCAGTGCTTCAGGGAGTTCAGCCTGGAGGCTTATCCTGCGCTTGTCGCGCTGGTGTGGCCGGAATATCAACGTCCAGAAATCAAAGCGGACGAGGTGTGAGGGACTGGTTAGCCCATATTATGTGCCGGGAGGTAAACTGCGCCAACCGGCACGAAATAACATTCGGCTATTTATCGGATGAGGCCTGCCACAGGTTTAGCTTACCGTCCGCAACGTGCTTATCGATCTGCGCCAGTTCGTCGGCGCTGAACGTCAGTTTAGCCAACGCCTGAACGTTTTCCTCCAGTTGCTCCGGTCGGCTGGCGCCAATTAATACCGAAGTCACCCGGTTGTCTTTCAGCAGCCAGCTTAAGGCCATTTGCGCCATCGACTGTCCGCGCTGTTGCGCCATTTCATTGAGCAAACGCAGGCTGGTAAGGTTTTCTTCCGTCAGCATGTTTTCCGTCAGCCCACGAACTTTTTTCCCTTCACGCTGCATGCGTGAACCTTCCGGAATGCCATTGAGATATTTCCCCGTCAGCAGCCCCTGGGCCAGCGGCGTAAATGCGATGCAGCCCATACCGTTGGAGTCCAGCGTATCCAGCAGACCGCTGCTGTCTACCCAACGGTTAAGCAGGTTGTAAGAAGGCTGATGGATCAGCAGCGGAATTTTCCATTCCCGCATCAGTTCGGCCATTTTCTGCGTACGTTCCGGGGAATAGGATGAGATGCCGACATACAGCGCTTTACCGCTTTTCACCGCATGAGCCAGCGCTGAAGCGGTCTCTTCCATCGGCGTATTTTCGTCAACGCGATGTGAGTAGAAGATATCGACATAGTCGAGGCCCATGCGTTTCAGGCTCTGGTCGAGGCTGGCAAGCAGGTACTTGCGCGAACCGCCAGAACCGTATGGCCCAGGCCACATGTCATAGCCTGCCTTGGTGGAGATGATCAGTTCATCACGATATTGTGCAAAATCCTCGCGCAGTAATCGGCCAAAATTCTCTTCTGCGCTGCCCGGAGGCGGCCCGTAGTTATTGGCTAAATCAAAATGCGTAATGCCTAAATCAAAGGCTTTACGCAGCAGGGCGCGCTGGGAATCCAGCGCCTGAACGTGCCCAAAACTGTGCCACAAACCCAGCGACAGCGCGGGTAAACGCAAACCGCTGCGTCCACAGTAGCGATAGAGCATCTGCTCGTAACGTTCAGGATTGGCAAACCAGGCCATGAGATCTCCTTAGTGCAGGTGAATTTCGAAACAACGTTTCTATTCTAGCGGGTTCACGGTGAATATCCCGTTCACCAGGTCACACTGGGATTAAAAAGTGGGCAAAAACAGTTCGCTGTGCTTTGCTTAAAAAAACATCAACCAGGAGTGCTGCCATGCCGCGTCTAACTGCTAAAGACTTTCCGCAAGAACTGCTCGACTACTATGACTATTACGCTCATGGCAAAATAACGAAACGCGAGTTTCTCAATCTTGCGGCGAAATATGCAGTCGGTGGAATGACGGCGCTGGCATTATTCAACGTATTGAAACCCAACTATGCTCTCGCAACGCAGGTGGAATTCACCGATCCTGATATCCTGGCGGAATACATCACCTATCCTTCACCTGAAGGGCATGGCGATGTGCGGGGTTATCTGGTTAAACCCGCAAAAGCGACGGGGAAAGTTCCGGCAGTAGTGGTGGTGCATGAGAATCGAGGGCTGAATCCGTATATTGAGGATGTGGCGCGACGGGTAGCGAAGGCGGGCTATATTGCACTCGCACCTGATGGATTAAGTTCGGTGGGGGGATATCCTGGCAATGATGATAAAGGCCGGGAGTTACAGCAGCAGGTAGACCCGGTAAAGCTGATGAACGATTTTTTTGCCGCCATTGAATTTATGCAGCGTTATTCCGGCGCGACGGGAAAAGTGGGTATCACCGGTTTTTGCTACGGTGGCGGTGTGTCAAATGCCGCAGCCGTTGCTTTTCCTGGACTGGCCTGCGCGGTGCCTTTTTATGGTCGACAGGTTCCTGCTGCTGATGTCCCCAAAATAAAAGCGCCTTTATTACTACACTATGCGCAATTAGATACCCGAATTAATGAAGGGTGGCCAGCCTATGAAGAGGCGCTGAAGGCCAATAAGAAAATCTATGAGGTATATATCTATCCCGGCGTTAATCATGGTTTTCATAATGATTCGACACCACGTTATGACAAAGCTGCCGCCGATTTAGCCTGGGAACGTACTCTTGCATGGTTTAAAAAATATTTGTGATAGAAAACAAAGAATTATTTAATGCTTCATATTAATCACCTGAATAATAATGCTAGCTAATTTCATTAGCATTCATGTTGATATAGTGTAAATAGATACTGAATGTACTTAAGAAAGTAAAAAAATAAAGAACGTATTATATCTTCTCTGCTGCCTGCCGATAACAAGGATAAGTATCGCCTGATGGCGAATTCCTCATCAACGGCAAGGAAATTATTATGCGTTTGCTGAAAAACTTCACTATTCGTATTGTCATGTTGGCAATACTGGGACTTTTTTGCCTGCTCTGGTCGGGCGTGGGTTTATTCAGTCTTCATTCTTTATCAAAAATATCTGAAGGCAATGATATTGACCGCCATCTTGTTCATCAGATGACGGTGCTTAGTCAGGGGAACGATCAGTACTTTCGCTTCGTAACGCGCTTAAGTCGCGCCATGGACGTCAAAATGAGCGGTGGAACGCCTGATTTTGCGCCAGCGCAGCAGTCCCTGGAGAACATGAGCAAAAAACTCCAGGAGATGAAAACGTTGTCTCCGGGACCAATGGATCCGGAAGTTGCCGCGGCGGTACTGACAAAGTGGCAGGCGCTGCTGGACAACGGTGTGATCCCGCAAATGCAGCTGGCGCAGCAGGGCACGCTTACGGCCTTTGCGGAGCATGCCAGCACCGTTACGCCAGCGTTGAGCCGCGAGTTTGGCGCCAGTGCCGAACGTTTTAACGCCACGGCAGGTGAGCGTCTTGATACCACGCGCATCATGGTCGATGGCAAAACGTCTATCATCCGGACGCTAATTATTACCGCCGTGATCCTCGGTATTGCTCTCCTGTTTTTCACTGACCGTTACCTCGTCGCCATGATGGTGAAGCCGTTGGGACGTATTCGCCAGCAGTTTCAGCAGATTGCACAGGGCGATCTCAGCCATCCAATTGAAGATTTTGGTCGTAACTGTGTGGGCCAACTGGTGCCGTTATTGTGCGCGATGCAGGACAGCCTGCGCGAAGCCGTCAGTACTATTCGCTCAGGTAGTGACAACATCTGGCGAGGGGCTACGGAAATTTCCACCGGCAATAACGATCTCTCCTCACGTACTGAAGAACAGGCCGCTGCGCTGGAAGAGACTGCTGCCAGCATGGAGCAACTGACTGTCACGGTAAAACTGAACGCTGAAAACGCACGTGAAGCCAGCCAGCTCGCCGATACGGCGACAGAAACGGCTGGTAAAGGGAGCACCCTGGTTTCAGAAGTGGTTGAGACGATGGATGGCATTGCCGCCAGCTCTAAACAGATCGCGGAAATTACCTCTGTTATTAATAGCATCGCTTTCCAGACCAACATTCTGGCGCTGAACGCGGCAGTTGAAGCGGCCAGAGCGGGCGAGCAGGGGCGTGGATTTGCCGTCGTTGCCGGTGAAGTACGTAACCTTGCCAGCCGCAGCGCTGGGGCGGCGAAAGAGATTGAGACGCTGATCGGCGAATCGTCGCGTCGCGTCGATCAGGGCGCTCGTCTGGTTAAAGAAACGGGATTAACCATGGAGGCTATTCTGCGCGGCGCTACCGAAGTGACCGTCATCATGAAACAAATCGCCTCTGCCTCGGAAGAACAGAACAAGGGCATCTCGCAGGTGAGCGTGGCGATCACGCAGATGGACAGCGTAACGCAACAGAACGCTGCATTGGTAGAGCAGGTTTCCGCCGCGGCTGTGGCGCTGGAACGACAAACGGAAGAGCTGCAACGCTCGGTGCAACAGTTCCGCCTCTCAGCGAATGATGTGCAGTACGCCGCCTCCAATACCACTTCCCCTTCAGCAGACAGCAGAACGTCTGCGGCAGCTAAAACGGATGAATGGGTGTCCTTTTAAGCTGGCATAAAAAGTTCGTGATACCTCTGGTCTTTGCTTAAAAAATCGCTATATAATTTATTATATAGCGATTGGAGATTATGCATGGACAACCATTTTGGTAAAGGCCTGATGGCCGGTTTAAACGCGTCAAGTGCGGATAGCGCACGCTCGGTGGCCAATTTTTGTGCTGATTATAAACGCGGTTTCGTACTGGGATTTTCCCATCGAATGTTTGAAAAAACGGGCGATCGACAGCTCAGCGCGTGGGAAGCGGGGATCCTCACGCGCCGCTACGGACTGGATAAAGAGATGGTTATGGATTTCTTTAAAGAGAACCAGTCCAGTACAACAATTCGTTTTTTCATGGCTGGCTATCGACTCGAAGCTTGATCCGAAAGGGGTATTATCTTGCTTTAATTAATTACACTATTGACCTACGCCTTCGTTTTGTTGCTCCGCCGAAGTATTATAATGCACATAACCATATAAAAAGTGTGGTAAATGGCGCGCCGATCGCAATATGCAACATGCGAATGGTGCAAAATAAAAGCCAGGTCTTCGCAACGGAATAACTATAAAATGACTGGAGATAACTCTCTCATCAATTCGAACGGCATCAATCGCCGTGATTTCATGAAGCTTTGTGCAGCACTGGCCGCTACCATGGGGCTCAGTAGCAAAGCCGCCGCAGAAATGGCCGAATCAGTTTCCCGACCTCAGCGCCCACCGGTTATCTGGATTGGTGCTCAGGAGTGTACGGGTTGTACTGAATCGCTGCTTCGCGCGACACACCCTACAGTGGAAAACCTCGTTCTGGAGACTATCTCTCTGGAATACCATGAGGTGCTCTCTGCCGCCTTCGGCCATCAGGTTGAAGAGAATAAACATAACGCTCTGGAGAAGTACAAAGGGCAATATGTTTTGGTTGTAGATGGTTCTATCCCACTGAAAGACAATGGTATTTACTGCATGGTTGCCGGTGAACCGATCGTGGATCACATTCGCCGGGCCGCAGAAGGTGCAGCCGCTATCATTGCCATCGGCTCTTGCGCCGCGTGGGGTGGTGTTGCTGCGGCTGGCGTTAACCCAACGGGGGCCGTCGGCTTGCAGGAAGTTCTGCCAGGCAAAACCATCATCAACATCCCCGGCTGTCCGCCGAACCCGCACAACTTCCTCGCAACGGTCGCGCATATCATCACCTACGGTAAGCCGCCGAAGCTGGATACCAAAAACCGTCCGACATTCGCCTATGGCCGTTTGATTCACGAACACTGCGAACGTCGCCCGCACTTCGATGCAGGCCGTTTTGCGAAAGAGTTTGGCGATGAAGGCCACCGTGAAGGCTGGTGTCTCTACCATCTGGGCTGTAAAGGACCAGAAACCTACGGCAACTGCTCAACGCTGCAATTCTGCGATGTTGGCGGCGTATGGCCGGTGGCTATCGGTCACCCTTGCTATGGCTGTAACGAAGAAGGTATCGGTTTCCATAAAGGTATTCACCAGCTTGCTCATGTGGAAAACCAAACGCCGCGTTCCGAAAAACCTGACGTCAATATGAAAGAAGGTGGCAATGTTTCTGCCGGAGCGATTGGGCTGCTTGGTGGCGTAGTAGGACTGGTTGCCGGCGTCAGCGTGATGGCGGTTCGTGAACTGGGTCGTCAGCAGAAGAAAGATAACGCTGACTCACGGGGAGAATAACCGTGAACAGACGTAACTTTATTAAAGCAGCCTCCAGCGGGGCATTGCTGTTGGGCGCTGCGCCGTCCATCAGCCATGCGGCTGCAGAAAACCGTCCGCCGATCCCGGGTTCTTTAGGGATGCTCTATGACTCGACGCTGTGCGTAGGCTGCCAGGCCTGTGTCACCAAGTGTCAGGATATCAACTTCCCGGCGCGTAACCCGGAAGGCGAGCAGACCTGGTCGAACAACGACAAACTGTCTCCATATACCAATAACATCATCCAGGTGTGGCGTAGCGGAACAGGCGTTAACAAAGACCAGGAAGAAAATGGCTACGCCTACATTAAGAAGCAGTGCATGCACTGTGTCGATCCGAACTGTGTCTCCGTTTGCCCGGTCTCCGCGCTGAAGAAAGATCCGAAAACCGGCATCGTCCACTATGACAAAGATGTCTGCACCGGCTGTCGTTACTGCATGGTCGCCTGCCCATACAACGTGCCTAAGTACGACTACAACAACCCGTTTGGTGCGCTTCACAAGTGTGAACTGTGTAATCAGAAAGGCGTTGAGCGTCTGGACAAAGGCGGTTTACCGGGTTGTGTTGAAGTATGCCCTGCCGGTGCGGTGATTTTTGGTACGCGTGAAGAGCTGATGGCTGAGGCGAAAAAACGTCTCGCGCTGAAGCCTGGCAGCGAATACCACTATCCGCGTCAGACGGTGAAAGCAGGTGATACCTATCTGCATACAGTTCCGAAGTATTACCCCCATTTGTACGGTGAGAAAGAGGGGGGAGGTACCCAGGTTATGGTGCTGACCGGTGTTCCTTACGAGGATTTGGATCTGCCTAAACTGGATGATCTTTCGACCGGTGCGCGTTCCGAACATGTTCAACATTCCCTGTATAAGGGCATGATATTACCCCTGGCTGCGCTGGCGGGCTTAACCGTGCTGGTTCGTCGTAACACGAAAAACGACCATCACGATGGAGGAGACGATCATGAGTCATGATCCTAAACCGCTGGGCGGAAAAATAATCAGCAAACCGGTCATTATTTTTGGGCCGCTTATCGTCCTGTGTATGCTCCTGATCGTGAAACGTCTGGTCTTCGGATTGGGCTCAGTCTCCGATCTGAACGGCGGTTTCCCATGGGGTGTATGGATCGCGTTTGACCTGTTGATTGGTACTGGCTTCGCGTGCGGCGGTTGGGCGCTGGCGTGGGCGGTGTATGTTTTCAACAGAGGGCAATATCATCCGCTGGTACGCCCGGCGTTGCTGGCGAGCCTGTTTGGCTACTCGCTGGGCGGTCTGTCGATCACCATTGACGTCGGTCGTTACTGGAACCTGCCGTATTTCTACATTCCGGGTCACTTCAACGTGAACTCGGTACTGTTCGAAACGGCGGTCTGTATGACTATCTATATCGGCATCATGGCGCTGGAATTTGCTCCGGCTCTGTTTGAACGTCTGGGGTGGAAAGTTTCTCTCAAGCGTTTGAATAAAGTGATGTTCTTTATTATTGCCCTCGGCGCATTGCTGCCAACCATGCACCAGTCTTCAATGGGTTCATTGATGATTTCTGCGGGTTATAAGGTGCATCCGCTCTGGCAAGCTTATGAAATGCTGCCGCTTTTCTCAGTATTAACCGCCTTTATTATGGGCTTCTCGATCGTCATCTTTGAAGGCTCGTTGGTACAAGCCGGTCTGAAAGGTAACGGTCCGGACGAGAAAAGTTTGTTCATCAAGCTGACAAATACCATCAGCGTGCTGCTGGCGATTTTCGTGGTTCTGCGCTTTGGCGAACTGATCTATCGCGACAAGCTGTCCTATGCGTTCTCAGGCGATCTTTACTCCCTGATGTTCTGGCTTGAAGTCGTGCTGATGGTCTTCCCGCTGGTGGTGCTGCGCGTCACTAAGCTGCGCAATGACTCGCGCATGTTGTATCTGTCTGCGTTGAGCGCATTGCTGGGTTGTGCGACATGGCGTCTGTCCTATTCGCTGGTGGCGTTCAATCCTGGTGGTGGCTACCACTACTTCCCGACCTGGGAAGAACTGTTGATTTCTATTGGTTTTGTGGCTATTGAGATTTGTGCATACATCGTACTCATTCGTCTACTGCCGATACTTCCTCCTTTAAAACAAAACGATCAAAATCGTCATGAGGCGAGCAAAGCATGAGCCAGAGAATTACTATTGATCCGGTAACCCGTATTGAGGGTCATTTACGCATCGACTGCGAAATCGAAAATGGCGTGGTATCTAAAGCATGGGCTTCCGGGACCATGTGGCGCGGCATGGAAGAGATCGTGAAAAACCGCGATCCGCGCGATGCCTGGATGATTGTGCAGCGCATCTGTGGCGTTTGTACGACCACTCACGCTATCTCTTCCGTTCGTGCAGCAGAAAGCGCGCTGAATATTGATGTTCCGGTGAACGCACAGTATATCCGTAACATCATTCTCGCTGCGCATACCACGCATGACCACATTGTTCACTTCTATCAGTTGTCTGCGCTGGACTGGGTGGATATCACCTCTGCCCTGAAAGCCGACCCAGCGAAAGCATCTGCTATGCTGAACGGCGTGTCCTCCTGGCACCTGAACAGCGCAGAAGAGTTCACCAAGGTTCAGAACAAGATTAAAGATCTTGTCGCCAGCGGTCAGTTAGGCATTTTTGCCAACGGTTGCTGGGGGCACCCGGCAATGCAGCTGCCGCCGGAAGTGAACCTGATTGCGGTCGCTCACTACCTGCAGGCGCTGGAATGCCAGCGTGATGCCAACCGCGTTGTAGCGCTGTTGGGCGGTAAAACGCCGCACATCCAGAACCTGGCGGTAGGGGGGGTTGCTAACCCAATTAATCTCGACGGCCTCGGCGTGCTGAACCTTGAACGCCTGATGTATATCAAGTCCTTCATCGATAAGCTGAGCGACTTCGTTGAGCAGGTTTACAAGGTCGATACTGCGGTGATTGCGGCGTTCTACCCTGAGTGGCTGGAACGTGGTCAGGGGGCGGTTAACTACCTGAGCGCGCCGGAATTCCCGACTGACGGTAAAAACGGCAGCTTCCTGTTCCCGGGTGGTTACATCACCAATGAAGATCTGTCGACCTATCGTCCGATCACCTCTCACTCCGATGAATACCTGATCAAAGGGATTCAGGAGAGTGCGAAACACGCGTGGTACAAAGACGAAGCGCCGCAGGCTCCGTGGGAAGGCACAACGGTTCCTGATTACACCGGTTGGTCAGATGACGGCAAATATTCCTGGGTTAAAGCGCCAACCTTCTACGGTAAAACGGTTGAAGTGGGTCCGCTGGCCAACATGCTGTGTAAACTGGCGGCCAAACGCGAGTCTACCCATGCCAAACTGAATGAAATCATCGCGATTTACACCAAGCTGACCGGTAAAACTATCGAAGTGTCGCAGTTGCACTCTACGTTGGGCCGTATTATTGGCCGTACCGTTCACTGCTGTGAACTGCAGAACGTTCTGCAGGATCAGTACAACGCGCTGATTGTGAATATCGGTAAAGGCGACCACACTACCTTCGTGAAACCGGATATTCCGGCAACGGGCGAATTCAAAGGTGTTGGCTTCCTCGAAGCACCGCGCGGTATGCTGTCTCACTGGATGGTGATTAAAGACGGCATTATCAGCAACTACCAGGCGGTTGTACCGTCAACCTGGAACTCTGGCCCACGTAACTTTAATGATGAAGTGGGACCATATGAGCGCTCGCTGGTAGGTACGCCGATTGCCGATCCAAACAAACCGCTGGAAGTGGTTCGTACCATTCACTCCTTCGACCCTTGTATGTCATGTGCGGTGCATGTGGTGGACGTTGACGGGAACGAAGTGGTCTCAGTTAAGGTTCTGTAATGCGGATATTAGTCTTAGGGGTCGGCAATATTTTGCTGACCGACGAAGCCATCGGGGTGCGTATCGTTGAGGCATTAGAGCAACGGTACATCCTGCCAGACTTTGTTGATGTTCTGGACGGTGGTACGGCTGGGATGGAGCTTCTCGGCGATATGGCGAACAGGGATCATCTGATCATTGCTGACGCCATTGTGTCGAAGAAAAACGCGCCAGGAACGATGATGGTCCTGCGGGATGAAGAGATCCCGGCGCTGTTTACCAACAAAATCTCACCGCACCAGCTTGGCCTGGCCGACGTATTGTCGGCCCTGCGTTTTACCGGCGAGTTTCCGAAAAAACTGACTTTAGTCGGTATTATTCCGGAATCGCTGGAACCGCATATCGGGCTAACGCCAACGGTTGAAGCGATGATTGAACCTGCGCTTGAGCAGGTTCTTGCCGCGCTTCGTGAATCAGGCGTTGAAGCGATCCCTCGGGAGGCGGCTCATGTCTGAGGAGTTTGTCGGCTTTCAGACGGCCCCGAAGATGCAGATTCAGGCGGCGTTTGAAGAGGTTGCCCGGCGTTCGATGCACGATCTCTCTTTCCTGCATCCGAACATGCCGGTATATGTCTCTGATTTTACGCTGTTTGAAGGACAGTGGACGGGGTGTGTTATCACACCCTGGATGCTCAGCGCACTGATTTTCCCCGGACCGGAACAGATCTGGCCGATGCGCAAAGTCAGCGAAAAAATCGGGCTGCGTCTGCCGTATGGCGAGATGACCTTTACCGTTGGCGAGCTGGAAGGCGTATCGCAATACCTCTCTTGTTCGCTGATGTCGCCGCTTTCGCACAGTATGTCGGCGCAAGAAGGTGTGCGTCTGACTGACGATTGCGCGCGCATGCTGTTGTCGCTGCCGGTAAGCGATCCGAATGCGCCGCAGCTAAATCGCCGCGCGCTGCTGCTGGGTCGTCGGAACTGCGAAAATGCATGAGCTGTCCCTTTGTCAGAGTGCGGTTGAGATTGTTCAACAGCAGGCAGAGCAGCACGGTGTCAAACGTGTAACCGGCGTTTGGCTGGAAATTGGGGCGCTCTCCTGTGTTGAAGAGAGCGCCGTCCGTTTCAGTTTCGACATCGTCTGTCAGGGGACGCTGGCCCAGGGGTGTGAGCTGCATATTGATTACAAACCAGCCCAGGCATGGTGCTGGGATTGCAGTCAGGTTGTGGAAATCACCCAGCATGACGCGCAGTGTCCACAGTGTCAGGGCGATCGTCTGCGGGTTGATGCAGGCGATTCACTGAAAGTGAAAAGTATTGAAGTCGAATAACCCATAGTTGCTATGGGGCGGAGTCAGATATGTGTATTGGAGTCCCTGGTCAGGTTCTGGCCGTTGGTGAAGATATTCACCAGCTTGCGCAGGTTGAAGTGTGCGGCATCAAACGAGATGTCAATATTGCCCTGATTTGTGAAGGTGATACGGCTGAGCTGGTCGGGCAATGGGTGCTGGTGCACGTAGGGTTCGCCATGAGCATCATTGATGAAGATGAAGCTAAAGCCACGTTAGACGCACTTCGCCGTATGGAGTACGACGTCACCAGCGCGTGATTTTATACCGGATGGCGCAGCGCTTATCAGGCCCGCGCCTTATATGTAGGCCGGATAAGGCGTTTGCGCCGCCATCCGGCATCTTACGTTAAGCCTGTCGCTTATCTTCGGTATTGGTATCGAAGTCGCTGGCGTCATGGCGTTCATGAAGCTGCTCGTTCAGCGGTCCGTTAGTGCGATTTACAATACGGCCACGCTTAACCGCCGGACGCGCTGCAATCTCTTTTGCCCAGCGCTGCACGTGCTTGTAGCTTCCTGCATCAAGGAATTCTGCCGCGTCGTACACGTTGCCCAACACCACATTGCCAAACCACGGCCAGACAGCCATATCGGCAATGGTGTATTCATCTCCGGCCACAAACTGATGCTGCGCTAACTGCTTATCCAGCACGTCGAGTAAGCGCTTGGCTTCCATGGTGAAGCGATTAATAGCGTACTCAATTTTTACCGGCGCATAGTTATAGAAATGACCAAAGCCA
Organism: Citrobacter arsenatis; assembly: GCF_004353845.1. Taxonomy (GTDB): domain Bacteria; phylum Pseudomonadota; class Gammaproteobacteria; order Enterobacterales; family Enterobacteriaceae; genus Citrobacter; species Citrobacter arsenatis. Next base: position 4,429,760 of record NZ_CP037864.1, on the reverse strand, counting down.
CCGCCGAGGAACGGCGCCGCGCCTTGTAGCCAGAACAGCCAGTTCAGCGTTTCGGTACGCTTTGCCAAATCTTGCGGCAGGAAATAACCATATTTTTCCGCCAGATAGAGCAGGATTGCGCCAGATTCGAATACGCGAACCGGTGGGTTTTGCGAGTGGTCACGCAGCGCTGGGATCTTCGAGTTCGGATTCACTTCGACAAAGCCGCTGGAAAACTGATCGCCATCACCAATGCGGATAATCCAGGCATCATATTCTGCGCCCTTCACGCCCTGCGCCAGCAGCTCCTCCAGCATAATCGTCACTTTCTGCCCGTTTGGCGTACCCAGCGAATAGAGCTGCAGCGGATGCTTGCCAACCGGCAGCGTTTTTTCGTGGGTGGCACCGGAAACAGGACGGTTGATATTGGCGAATGCGCCGCCGTTCGATTTTTCCCACGTCCAGACTTTCGCGGGCTGATAGGTATTGTCTGACATATTGACCTGCCTTCTGAGTGGTTGTGTTGATGCAGTGTAGCAGTTAGGTAGAACTCAATTTAACAGATTGGGACTTTATGTCGCTTTGTGCTGAAAGGGGAAGATAAATCTAACCCGTTCATTGTACCCGGCCCGTACTCCATGAAGAGGAAATCAATGTTGGACGGAAATTGCTACCGTATTCACCATTGAAAATTGGCGGTGATTAAGCAGTAATAATGAAAAATGGTGTTCCAGGAGTAAGCGGTTATCAGGGCCCGGCGGGTGGGTGGGGCGCGGTAAAAGCCGTCACTGCTTCGGTGTTTTCGCAAAAGGCTGTCGCCCGCGATATTATCGCGATGTTCAAAATGAACCAGGTGAAAGGGTTCGATTGTCCGGGCTGTGCGTGGCCGGACCCAGGGCATCGTGCGCCAATGGAGCTGTGTGAGAATGGTGTTAAGGCTGTCTCCTGGGAGACAACCAGCAAGAAAGCGTCACCGGAATTTTTCAGCCGCCATCCGGTTTCCACACTCTGGCACTACAGCGATTATGAGCTGGAAAATATCGGTCGTTTGACGCATCCAATGAAATACGATGCAGCGTCAGACACCTGGCAGGCGGTGGATTGGGATATCGCCTTCCGGGAGATCGGGGAGCGTCTGCGCAGCTATGACTCAGCACAACAGGTTGAGTTTTACACCTCCGGCAGAACGTCAAATGAGGCGGCGTTCCTGTATCAGCTTTTTGCCCGCGAATATGGCAGCAGCAACTTCCCTGACTGCTCAAATATGTGTCACGGACCAACCAGCGCAGGGTTAACGCCAGCCATTGGTCTTGGGAAAGGGACCGTTGAACTGGATGATTTTGACCACTGCGATTTGGTGATTTGTATCGGGCATAACCCCGGCACTAACCATCCACGTATGCTGACCACCCTACGCGACGTTGCCAAACGCGGGGCCAAAATTATCTCCATCAATCCGCTGAACGAAAGGGGGCTTGAGCGCTTTAGCTTCCCGCAAAGCCCGAAAGAGATGTTCACCGGCCAGGCAACGGAGCTGAGCAATGACTATTACCAGGTAAAAATGGGCGGTGATGCTTCGCTGCTCAAAGGCATAATGAAGGCGCTGATCGAAATGGACGAAGCGCGGATCTTACTGGATCAGCAGCCTACTCTCGATCATGCGTTTATCGAAGAGCATACCGCGGGGTATGCAGCGCTATATGACGACTTACGTCAGCATAACTGGGCGGAGCTGGAACAGGACTCGGGTCTGACGCGTAGTCAGATGGAGGACCTGGCGCACAGCTACAGTAAATCCAGCGCCACTATCGTTTGTTATGGATTGGGCATCACCCAGCATAAAAACGGCACCGAGAACGTCCAGCAACTGGTAAACCTGCTGCTGCTGAAAGGCAATATGGGTAAGCCGGGTGCAGGGATCTGCCCGTTGCGCGGTCACTCTAACGTGCAGGGCGATCGTTCCGTGGGGATCAACGAAGCGGCATCCGAAGATTTCCTGCAACGCCTTGAGACGCATTTCTCTATCCGCGTTCTGCGCAAACATGGTCGCTCCAGCGTGGAGAGTATTCGGGCCATCGAGCGGGGAGACGCAAAAGCGCTTATCTGCATGGGCGGCAATCTGGCGGTGGCGATGCCGCAGCCGCAGCGTACCTTTGCAGCGATGAAAAATCTGGATCTGCAGGTCCATGTTGCGACCAAGCTGAACAGATCGCATTTGCTGCTGGCCAAACATAGCTACCTGCTGCCTGCATTAGGCAGAACGGAGCGCGATATGCAGGCGACGGGGATTCAGTCAGTCACCGTCGAAGATTCAATGTCGATGGTCCACGCTTCCTGCGGCGCGCTGAAACCGGCTTCTCGTTGGTTAAAATCGGAGCCCGCGATTGTGGCGGGCATGGCGCGCGCCACGCTGCCGCTTTCGCCGGTAAACTGGGAAGCGTTAACCGGGGACTACACGTTGATCCGTGACGCCATTGAAGCCGTGATCCCCGCGTTCCACAATTACAACGCACGTATTGCCGAACCGGGCGGATTTCGAATGGATACGCCCGCTTCGCGCCGTGAATGGCGAACGGCGAATGGTAAAGCCAACTTTATCGTCAGCCATCAGCGGGCGGTTGAGCGGGAACATCAGCCTGCCGATGCCTTGGTTCTGGCGACGCTGCGTAGCCACGATCAGTACAACACCACTATTTATGGTATGAACGATCGCTATCGCGGAATTACCGGTCGTCGGGATGTGGTGTTTTTAAGCGCCGAAGAGGCGGCGAGCCGTGGCTTGAGCCAGGGAGATGTGGTCAACGTGCAGGCGCTGGACGACAACGGCCAGCCCTGCGCGGATCGCATTATGTGCGGTTTAACGGTGGTGATTTACAACATGGCGGCGGGCTCAATAGGTGCTTATCTGCCTGAAGCGAATGTCCTGCTTTCGCTGGAAGCGGTAGACACACAGAGTTTGACTCCGGCGTATAAAAGCGTACCGGTTACTCTGACCAAAGCGTAGTTCCTGCTGTGAATTTTTCGCCTCTGAGCGCCAGTCGCTGCGTTGAGGTGTATGATGATATCGACCTCTGTCCGGTTAGTGTCGCAGAGCAGGTAATCAGAGCGAAAAATTCACGCCAACCTGCTCAGGCTGTATTGTTTTGAGGTAAGGTGCATGAGCAAAGGAACGACCAGTCAGGATGCCCCATTCGGGACATTATTGGGCTACGCCCCAGGCGGCGTAGCAATCTACTCTTCAGATTACAGCTCCCTCGACCCACGGGACTACGACGATGATGCGGCATTTCGCAGCTATATCGACGATGAATACATGGGCCACAAATGGCAGTGCGTAGAGTTCGCACGCCGCTTTCTCTTCCTTAACTATGGCGTGGTCTTCACCGATGTGGGCATGGCCTGGGAGATCTTCTCCTTACGCTTCCTGCGCGAAGTGGTGAATGACAATATCCTGCCGTTACAGGCATTTCCGAATGGTTCACCCCGCGCGCCGGTAGCAGGCGCTCTGCTTATCTGGCAAAAAGGCGGCGAATTTAAAGATACCGGGCATGTGGCGGTCGTCACTCAGTTGCTGGAAAACAAAATCCGTATTGCCGAACAGAACGTGCTCCATACGCCGCTGCCTCCCGGACAGCAGTGGACCCGCGAACTGGAAATGGTGGTTGAAAACGGTTGTTACACCCTGCGTGATACCTTTGACGACACCACCATCCTTGGTTGGATGATCCAGACTGATGATACCCGAGACAGCCTGCCGCAGCCGGAGATCGCCAACGATTCGCTGAAAATTGGCGGCGCGCGACTGGAAGATAACGGGCAGTTTGACGGTAAATGGCTGGATGAGCAGGATCCGCTGCAAAAAGCCTACGTACTGGCGAACGGCCACGTCATTAATCAGGATCCGCATCAGTACTTCACCATTACCGAGAGCGCGGAGCAGGAGCTGATTAAAGCCACCAACGAACTGCACCTGATGTATCTGCACGCGACCGACAAAGTGCTGAAAGACGACAACCTGTTGGCGCTGTTCGACATCCCGAAAATCCTCTGGCCGCGCCTGCGCCTTTCCTGGCAGCGTCGTCGGCATCATATGATTACGGGACGTATGGATTTCTGTATGGATGAACGCGGACTGAAGGTGTATGAGTACAACGCCGATTCCGCATCGTGCCATACCGAAGCCGGTTTGATCCTCGAAAGATGGGCCGAACGGGGCTACACAGGGCAGGGACACAACCCCGCTGAAGGGTTAATCAATGAACTGGCGGGAGCCTGGAAGCACAGCCGCGCGCGTCCTTTTGTCCACATCATGCAGGATAAAGATATCGAGGAAAACTATCACGCACAGTTTATGCAGCAGGCGCTGCGTCAGGCCGGGTTTGACAGCAAAATTCTGCGTGGACTCGATGAGCTACGTTGGGATGATGCCGGTCAACTGATTGACGGTGACGGTCGCCTGGTGAACTGCGTCTGGAAAACCTGGGCGTGGGAAACCGCGATTGAGCAAGTGCGAGAGGTCAGCGAAACGGAGTACGCCGCGGTGCCAATTCGTACCGGGCATACGAATCAGGAAGTGCGATTAATCGACGTGCTGCTGCGCCCGGAAGTTCTGGTCTTCGAACCTCTGTGGACGGTGATCCCTGGCAACAAAGCGATCCTGCCTATTCTGTGGCAACTGTTCCCGCACCACCGCTATCTGCTTGATACGGATTTCACTGTTAATGATGAGCTGGCGCAAACCGGTTATGCGGTGAAACCTATTGCAGGACGTTGTGGCAGCAACATCGATCTGGTGAGCCATCAGGAAGAGCTTTTGGATAAAACCAGCGGTAAGTTTGCCGAGCAAAAGAACATTTATCAGCAGCTTTGGTGCCTGCCAAAGGTTGCCGGTAAATATATCCAGGTTTGTACCTTTACCGTAGGCGGTAACTACGGCGGTACCTGCCTGCGCGGCGACGAATCGTTGGTGATTAAAAAAGAGAGCGACATTGAACCGCTGATTGTGGTGAAGGAAGCATAATCTTTCTTCATGTTCAGAAATGAGGTACGAAAAGCCGGAGTATATCTTCGGCTTTTTCTATTTATGGTTAAAATGAATTTAATGATATTTTAATAAACACCGTGGCCTATATATATAATGATAAGTATTTTTAAAATTAATAATCCCTAATAAAAATACATTTATTCAATGAATGCATTTGAGGTTAATTAATTTCTGTTACTTGTATTAGATAAATAATTTCTTGATCTCTTTTTTAAATAATTAACACCAATGTATTATTTGATTAGTTAATGATATTGATCATATTTTCTCTGGGGGAATATATCGGATTACGTCGCCATACTAATTATAATCATTAATTGTCATTAACAGTCATTGTTGGCTGCCCACAGAAATGACGTTGTAAGAAACACGTTGAACGATTGGAAAATGCTCCGTTAGGAAATGCAAAATATCGGCTGGAATCGCCGGTTTGAGAGGGACATATGGGTGACAGTTTTCAGAATGAAGTGCCGACGGCACGCGTGAATATCAAGTTAGATTTACATACCGGAGGCGTTCAAAAAAAGGTTGAATTGCCGTTAAAACTTTTGACGGTGGGTGATTTCAGTAATGGTAGAGAACAACGCCCATTATCTGAACGCGAAAAGGTTGATATTAATAAGAATAATTTCAACGATGTGTTAGCTAAGTTCTCACCAGTAGTTAATCTGAGTGTTAAAAATACGTTATCTGGTGATGATAGAAAAGACGATATTAACCTTACCTTTAAAAATATCCGCGATTTTGAACCTGAGCAGGTCGCAAGAAATATCCCCCAATTACGCGTTCTGTTGGCTATGCGTAACTTACTGCGCGACCTGAAATCTAACTTACTCGATAACGCTGCTTTTCGTCGTGAGCTGGAAACCATCCTTAAAGATCCGGCCCTGAGTCAGGAACTGCGTGATGAGCTGGCAACCATGATGCCAGAAGAGATTTAACGCTATACAGGGTTTCCTCCGCCTAATTGGCAGGAATAGTAAAGGATCATAAAAGGAATATGTTGATGTCTGTTCAGGAACATACCTCTTCAGTCGCGAGCACCACGACCAATGAACGCAGCGTTTATCAGTCTCTCTTTGACAAAATTAATCTTTCTCCGGTTTCGACATTAAAGAATGTAGATGCGTGGCAGAGCGATGAAGCGCTTTCTGACGCCGCTCCTGCTGAACGCGTGACTGCTGCTATTCAGGTTCTGGTTTCATGTCTGGCTGATGCTGCACAGCCCGTAGAGCGCCTGGATAAAACGCTGCTCGATGAGCAAATTGCTCGTCTTGATAAGCAGATTAGCGATCAGGTTAATGAAGTTATGCACCATGCTGAATTTCAGAAGCAAGAATCGCTCTGGCGTGGTTTGCATTCGATGATCACCGGTATTGATTTTCGCCGAAATGTCCGTGTAGAAATGATGGATATCAGCAAGGATGCGCTGCGTGATGACTTTGACGATGCACCGGAGCTTATCCAGAGCGGGTTATACCGCCATGTTTATATTGAAGAATATGATCAGCCTGGCGGCGAACCCATTGCGGCAATGATTTCAGCGTACGAATTTGATAACAGTCCGCAGGATATTGCACTGCTGCGCAATATTTCTGGTGTGTCGGCAGCCTGTCATATGCCGTTCATTGGTTCAGTTGGGCCAAAATTTTTCCTGAAAGAAAATATGGAAGAAGTAGCGGCCATAAAAGACATCAATGATTATTTTGAACGTGCTGAATACATCAAGTGGAAAGCATTTCGTGATAGCGATGATTCACGCTACATCGGGCTGACTATGCCACGTGTACTGGGTCGTCTGCCTTATGGTCCTGATACCGTGCCGGTACGTAGCTTTAACTATGTTGAAGAGGTGAAGGGGCCGGATCACGAAAAATATCTGTGGACCAGCGCATCTTTCTCTTTCGCTGTGAACATGGTGAAAAGTTTTATCAAGAATGGTTGGTGTGTCCAGATCCGGGGGCCGCAGGCCGGCGGCGCGGTTAAAGATTTACCAATCCATTTGTACGATCTGGGTACCGGTAATCAGGTGAAGATTCCATCTGAGGTGATGATTCCGGAAACCCGGGAGTTTGAATTCGCCAACCTCGGCTTTATTCCGCTTTCTTATTATAAGAATCGTGATTACGCCTGCTTCTTCTCTGCTAACTCGGCTCAGAAACCTGCGCAATTTGATACTCCGGAAGCGACGGCTAACAGCCGGATTAACTCTCGTTTGCCGTATATCTTCCTGCTTTCTCGTATCGCTCATTACCTGAAAATACTGCAGCGAGAAAATATTGGTACGACCAAAGACCGCCGCCTGCTTGAACTTGAACTGAATAATTGGTTGCGCAGTCTGGTAACCGAAATGACCGATCCTGGCGATGATTTGCAGGCATCACACCCACTGCGTGATGGGCGTGTCGTGGTGGAAGATATTGAGGATAACCCAGGTTTCTTCCGCGTGCGCCTGTACGCCATCCCGCATTTCCAGGTTGAAGGTATGGACGTCAGCTTGTCGTTAGTTTCACAGATGCCTAAGTCGAAATCTTAACGGCGCAATGCACAGGAGGTGCGATGAAGATCTATCGTCCTTTATGGAGCGAGGGGGCTTTTCTGGCTCCCCAGCAGTTTCAGCAACAGACACGTTGGGAGGCTTACGTTTCTGACGTTGTTGCTCACATGTCGCTTTCATCACCGTGGGGCGTCATCAGCGCGGAGTTTGATGAAAGTGCGCTAACGGTTTCCCGTTTGAATCCCGTTAATCTGGTTGTGCGCTTTCCTGACGGTACGTTAGTAGATACAGGTATTTCAGATAACCTGCCTCCGGCGTGTGATTTATCGCATCTTACTGGCTACAGCAGCGTTGATATCGTGCTGGCGTTGCCGCTGCTTTCGGCTAATGGCGGCAATCTTTCATCAGGCAACGGTGTCAGCCGTCCGTGTCGCTGGCAGCAGGAATGGCTGCCAGTTCAGGATCTCTCAGGTCAGGAACGGACTGATATGGCAGTGCTGCGACATGCTATCACCCTCCGGTATGCCCATGACGATAACAGCGCTTACCTGACTTGTCCGGTAGCTTGCCTTATTCGTAATGCTCAGGGGCAATGGGCGCTGGAACGCGATTTTTTACCACCATCGCTTTCACTCTCAGCCAGCCCCTCATTAATCAATTCGCTCAGTGATTTGGTGCATCGTATCCAGGCTCGTTGTCGACGCCTGATGGCCTTGCGCCGTGAAAGTAACGAACGGATGGCGGATTTTGCGGTAGCAGATGTTTCGTTGTTTTGGCTGCTGAATGCGCTTAATAGCTCGGAGCCTGTTCTGAAAGAAATGCTGCAAAACCCTGGCCGTCATCCCGAACTTTTGTGGCGTGAACTGGCGCGGTTAGCGGGCAGTCTGCTGACCTTTTCATTAGAAAATGATGTCAGCGTTGTGCCTCCATACCAGCACGCAAATCCGCAGCAGGTATTCCCACCCCTGTTTGCACTTCTGGTGGAACTGCTGGAAGCCAGCCTGCCATCTCGTGTTGTCGCTATTGAACTGACTCAGGAGCGACAGTTCTGGTATGGCGCATTGTCGGATGCTCGACTGTGTGAAGGCGCTGATTTTTATCTTTCCGTTCGTTCGGATCTTCCAGCGCATGTCCTCCTTACGCAATTTCCACAGCTCTGTAAAGCAGGGAGCCGGGCAGATGTATCTGATGTCGTCAATGTGGCACTCAGCGGTATCCCATTAAAACCGCTGACGCATGTACCCGCAGCCATCCCGTTACGACTGGAAAATCAATACTTTGCTCTTGAGATTAATCATCCAGCAGCCCAGGCCATGCTGGACGCCGGTAATTGCGCTTTCTATGTACCGGGAACACTGGGTGAGATTCAACTTGAGTTATTCGCTGTATTAAGGGATTGAAATGAATAAGGATATTGATCAGGTATTCTGGCCAACCTGGCTTGCTGCCAGCCAGTTACGCGGCGGATCGGAAGTCGACGATGGGGCGGCTTTCTATCGCCGGGCCTGCAAATGGGTTGATTCTGCGCGTGAGACCTTGCGTGACATGGGGTACAGCGAACACAGCGTTGAACACATGCTCTACACGCAATGTGCGTTACTGGATGAAAGCGTATTGAACCGCAACCGGCAGGATAGCGGTTATATAACCTGGCTTGCGACACCTTTACAGGCCCGCTTTTTCAACACCACCAATGCCGGGGAGGAACTCTGGGAGCGCATCCGTACCGTTCTACGTGAACCCATTCCTGATACCGCCGTATTAACCTGCTTTTATCGTGCAATCACGCTCGGTTTTGTGGGGCGCTATCGTGAACAAGGTGACGAACGTCGTGAAGATGTTCTTGAAGCGCTGGCGACTCAGGCGTTGCCTTTTAAGTTAAAGCACGATGCGCCGGTCATTATGCGCGCTTCCGGCTTTTCTGGCGGTAAGCGCCGCTGGTGGCTGGCATGGATTGTCGGCGCGGTGGCGTTGGGGGCTTTGTGGTTAACATTTTCTCATGTCTTACAAGGGCAGATTGCTCAGCTTATTGGGCAGGGTTAAGACATGGCTCAGTTGCGAGGGATCGTTAACTATGTGCTGGCAACCGTCCTGGCTTTGTTGCTGGTCTGGGGATTCAGTCCGTTAAGTGCGGGTGTCCGGGGCGGCCTTACCGTCCTTATTTTACTGCTTTCCATTCCAGGGATCGTTTATGGCTGGCGTCAATATAGTCGGTTGAAGTCTGCTCATTCTGCTCATGAAGTTCCGCTCCCTCCGGAGAGTTTCAGTGGGCCTGTTGTGCTGGTGTGTGGCGATAATGCCCCCTTGTTTGCCGGACGCGGCGATTCTTGCGAAAGTTCGCAGGGCTGGTATTTATCTGTTCAGTCACCGGAGCATTATATTGCTCTAATTCGTCAGATAGCCGCGCAGCGTGCGGGGCTTCTTATGCGTGTTTCCGTGATGCTGGCATTGATCCCGGAACGGCATAATGATGAAGACGCGCTAAAGCATATGTTGCTCAGTTGGCGGCGTGTGGTGACCCAGAGTCGGCGTTGGTTATCAGGTATACCGCCGTTTTGGCTGTGCTGTTGGTTGAATTCGCCTCAATGCAGTGAGCCTGTACGTTGGTTTATTCGGACTTCCCAGGATGCAGAAGTGCAGTCGGCTACGGGATTAGACGATTTTGTTCCTTTTTCTTCGCAAGAGCGATCGGCTCGCCATTCTCATCTTACACATGCAGTGTGGTTAGATAATTTACTCGGCTGGCTGAAGCAGGTGCAAGGCGATACAGAGCGCCACGCTCCACCTCTTTTTTCTGTTTTACGGGTAGTGTGTTTCACCTCATTAGCAGTCTGCGAAAATAATCTGTGGCAACGGCATATCACTGCGCAAACAACACTTTCCCCTGCGACGTCTGCAGTGGCCGAGCTGCTGCCTTTTCCTGATTTAGCGCAGCCCTTTTTATCTCGCCGCCGGGCGCTGACAGCATTTCAACGTACGGTGGGCGTAAGTGGTCTGCTATGCGGCATTTTTGTCGGACTGGCGATGACATGCAGCTTTATCAATAACCAACATCTCATCAGGATCACAAACGATCATCTGATGTTATACCGCCATCTTACCGGTAATCCTGTCGAGCCAAAGGTTCAGGCCCAGGATCAGCTTCGTCGTGATGCGCAGCGTCTCGAGCGCTGGTATCAGCGTGGTGAACCCCTTTCTCTCTCAATGGGATTGTATCAGGGGATGAGATTGATCCCGTCTTTGCGGACCGCCATCAGCGACTGGCTGCCACCTGAAAAACCGAAAGTGACCTCTCCGCAAACCGTACGTCTGGACAGTATGTCGCTGTTTGATACGGGGAAATGGGCGTTAAAAGCGGGCTCAACAAAAGTACTCATTGGGGCTTTGGTCAATATCAAAGCCAAGCCCGGTTGGCTGATAGTCATCGCCGGACATACCGATGATGTAGGTGACGATAAATCTAATCAGCAGCTCTCTCTCAAACGCGCGGAATCTGTTCGCGACTGGATGCGTGATACCGGTGACGTCGCGGAGAGTTGTTTTGCCGTTCAGGGTTACGGCGAATTACGTCCCTACAAAAACAACGATACACCGGAGGGGCGGGCTGCCAACCGCCGCGTAGAGATCAGTCTGGTACCGCAGGCTGATGCCTGTCGGGTGCCGGGCATGAAGGAACCGTCACCGCAAGGCGGTGACACATTAGCGAAGTAAAAATGGAGAAAGAGTTATGGCAATTCCAGTCTACCTTTGGCTGAAAGATGACGGCGGCGCGGATATTAAAGGCTCTGTTGATGTAAAAGATCGTGTGGGTAGTATCGAAGTAGTCGCTCAGGAACATAACCTGTACATCCCTACGGATAACAACACCGGTAAGTTGACCGGGACGCGCATCCATACCCCGTTCCTTTTCACTAAGGAAATCGATGCCTCCAGCCCGTATCTGTACAAGGCTGTAACTACCGGTCAGACCCTGCGCCAGGCCGAGTTTAAATGGTATCGCATCAATGATGCGGGTCAGGAAGTGGAATACTTCAACACCACTCTGCACAACGTGAAAGTGGTGAAAGTAAACCCTGTGATGTACGACATCAAAGATCCCGCTAAAGAGAAGCATAACCACCTGGAACAGATTGAACTGCGCTACGAGAAGATCGTCTGGACGTATAAGGATGGCAACATTATCCATTCTGACGCCTGGAACGAGCGTACCACCGCGTAATGCACTAACGGATGAGGATTTCCTCATCCGTTTTTTTATGCCTCTGCTGAGCGTCCGGGGCGGGGGGTTAGCAGAGAGTATCAACGTCACTATTACCTTATGGGCATTGGATTACGGCCACGGGCGGTAGCGTGCCTGAATACAGGGAGTCAGGAAGCAAATGGAACACCAGTCAGCAGTGTTATTACGACGTCTCAACCCCTATTGTGCCCAGGCCCTTGAAGCGGCGGCATCGTTATGTCAGACGCGAGCACATGCAGAAATCGCTCCCGAGCACTGGTTACTAAAGCTGTTGGAGCAGGGGGAGGGCGATATTACTGTCATTGCTCGTCGTTATGAATGGGATATCGACAATCTCTGGCAATCGCTGCTGACGCATCTGGATGCTCAGCCTCGTTGCGTGAAAAGCCGCCCGCAGTTGTCTGATGCGCTCCTTTCTTTAATGCAACAAGCGTGGCTATGTGCCGCAACGGATGAAAATTCGCAGATACGTGGTGTGCATCTACTGATGGCGCTGGTAGGAAAGCCTTCGCTACTGAAGTGTGATGGCCTGTGGCCTCTTCTGAGCGCCGGACATACTCAACTGGAACGCCTCCTGCCGCTATTAAATATGCAGTCGGATGAACGTCCTGAGAGACAGCAAGAAGCCGCTCTGGCACAGGTTTCTCCTGATGATGAACCGCGTCCTGACCTGGCTCAGTCGACATTGTCGCCAGCATTACAAGGCGTGCTCGATAAATTTACGCTGGACGTGACCGCGAAAGCGCGTGCCGGCGATATTGACCCGGTATTTGGTCGCGATAATGAAATCCGTCAAATGGTGGATGTGTTGTCCCGTCGGCGAAAAAACAATCCCATTCTGGTCGGGGAACCCGGCGTCGGCAAAACCGCTCTGGTGGAAGGTCTGGCGCTGCGTATTGCTGAAGGTAACGTGCCGGATAGCCTGAAAACAGTAACATTACGCACGCTAGATCTTGGGCTGTTACAAGCAGGTGCCGAGGTGAAAGGTGAGTTTGAGCAGCGGTTAAAAAATATCATTGATGCCGTTCAGCAATCGCCAACGCCTGTTCTGCTCTTTATCGATGAAGCACATACCATCATCGGGGCTGGTAACCAGGCGGGGGGGGCAGACGCAGCCAACCTGCTAAAACCTGCTCTGGCCAGAGGTGAACTACGAACTATCGCGGCGACCACATGGAGCGAATATAAACAGTATTTTGAGCGTGATGCTGCGCTGGAACGGCGTTTTCAGATGGTTAAAGTTGATGAGCCGGATGATGACACTGCCTGTTTAATGCTGCGTGGTCTGAAATCACGCTATGCAGAGCATCATGGTGTTCACATCACCGACGAAGCGGTGAAAGCCGCCGTTACGCTCTCTCGCCGTTATCTTACTGGCCGGCAATTACCTGACAAAGCCGTCGACCTGTTGGATACCGCAGGTGCAAGAGTGCGGATGAGCCTTGATACCGTTCCTGAACCACTGACGCGTTTGAAGTCAGAGATCACCGCGCTTGAAATTGAAAAGCAGGCGTTGCTTGCAGATCTCGCGGTAGGAAATGGTCAGCATGGTGAAAGGCTGGCCACCATTGAACAGCGGGAAAATCGTCTGCTAGTCGAACTGTATGAACGCGAAACCCAATACGGTCAGGAATTAACGCTCACTGAGCAACTGCTGGCCAGCCGCAGTGACATTTCTCGTCAGGCGGAAACGGTTGAGTTGCAGCAGCAGCTAAGTATGCTTCAGCAGGGCCATCCTTTGCTGTTTCCGGATGTAGACGCGCGCACCGTTGCTACGGTAATCGCCGACTGGACCGGTGTACCATTGTCATCATTAATGAAGGACTCCCAGGCAGACTTGCTGACGCTTGAAACCCAGATGGGAGAACGTGTTGTCGGGCAGGATTATGCGTTGAATACTATCGCACAGCGGCTGCGGGCATCAAAAACAGGACTTACGCCGGAAAACGGCCCACAGGGTGTGTTCCTGCTTACTGGACCAAGTGGAACCGGCAAAACGGAGACGGCGCTGGCTCTGGCTGACATTCTGTTTGGCGGTGAAAAATCGTTGATTACGATTAATCTGTCTGAATATCAGGAGCCGCACACCGTGAGCCAGCTAAAAGGCTCACCTCCGGGATATGTGGGTTATGGTCAGGGAGGGATCCTGACCGAGGCGGTGCGAAAACGCCCCTATAGCGTGGTACTGTTGGACGAAGTAGAAAAAGCGCATCGCGACGTCATGAATCTGTTTTACCAGGTATTTGACCGTGGTTTCATGCGTGACGGCGAAGGCCGTGAAATTGATTTTCGCAATACCGTTATTTTGATGACCTCCAATCTTGGCGGCGACTCTGTAATGCAGATGCTGGAAGAACAGCCGGAAACCACAGAGTCTGAGTTGCACGAACTGCTGCGCCCACTTTTGCGCGATCACTTCCAGCCAGCACTACTGGCCCGCTTTCAGACGGTTATCTACCATCCGCTCAGTGAACCTGCGTTACGTACGATTGTACAAATGAAACTGGATCAGGTTAGCCAGCGACTACTGCGTCACTACGGCATCACCACGACGATATCCGAGAGCCTTTTTGATGTTCTCACAACAGCCTGTCTGCTACCGGATACGGGGGCGAGGAATATTGATAGTCTGCTCAACCAACAAATCTTGCCTGTGCTTAGCCAGCAGTTGTTAACGTATCTTTCCCGGCAGCAAAAACCACACTCTCTGATCCTTAGCTGGGATGAGTTCAAGGGCATCATAATGGAGTTTGAGAGTGCCAAATAATATTAAGGAAGGTGGTCTCAGAAGACTTACCTCTGGAGAGGTTGAACTGGCAAAGTCTGTATTTGGTTCCACTCTCCAGTATCATAAAGTGTGGATCCACAGGGACAGTTATTTGCCTTTTAATTTACAGGATTCGAATACGGCGATGACGCCTGACGGTGAGATTTACTTTCGCAATCAGTACCGGGATGATTTTTCTCAGACATTATCCCATTATCAACACTTATTTATCCATGAAATGAGTCATGTCTGGCAACGAGAAAAAGGTATGAATGTTATCTGTAGAGGCCTGGTGAGTTGGTTAGTCAGTTATCGATATAAACTGGATGGGCGACTTCTAAGTGAGTACCCTATGGAGCAGCAGGCTCAAATTATTGCGGATAGTTTTATTCTACAAAAGAGTGGATATAGAACGTGGCTGGATATGCGCTTCAATCATAATATAACTTTAGATGGGGATATTCATGAAAGTGTAATCCGAGAATCTTATAGGAATACTCTTCGAGGATTCCCCTGGTGATGAAAAGTAGATTGTTTTTTTGTTTCAGTCTGTTGAGTTACAGTCTGGTATTTCTCACCGGATGTCCAGGATATGGGGATGTGTTACTTCTTGATAAGGAAGCTGTGGTTAGCATGGTTGGGGAAAATGTCTGTTTCTGGGTTTATGACTCTGCGAAACATAAACCCAGTATCATTACTATCACACAACGAGGATCTGAATTCGGAAGGGAAAAATTCACTATAGATCCACCATTGATATTGATTGACGATAAATGGTGTATTACTCCAAATTTTTATATTTTCCCAGATAAGGGGCAGTTTATCGTTTCCTATAGCCTACCAAATGATAGTTTAGATGGCCGACCGCAGCGCGTTGTTAGTGGTGTGGAAGTCTCTAATGGGAATGTCCACAATTTTCATCTTACCGATATGGAGATCATACGACCATATTCTGAGATGGATAGGTAAAACACATCAAGTATGTATAAATCATAATGACTTCACTATGGGTTATTAAAGAGAATGAGCCCATATGGTTTTATATGGAGCTTGCTATAAAAATGTCATTAGATAAGCACGGTGAGGACTTCTTTGGTAAAAAGAGCTAAGAGGTTAATTAATGTAACTTTGCTGAGTTACAGTCCGGTATTTCTCACCGGGTGTCCAGGATATGGTGACAGATCGTTTACTGATGAAGAAACAGTGGTTAGCATGATTGGAAAAAATATCTGCTTCTGGGTGAAGGACTCTGAAGAATACAAACCAGATATCATTACGATTACTCGTAGAGGTGCTGGTTTTGGTAATGAAAAATTCATGCCAAACCCACCGCTCATTCTTCTTGATAATAAATGGTGCATAACACCCGATTTTTATACTTTTCCAGATGGTGGCCAGTTTATAGTTACGTATACGTTAGGGAGGTGTTATTCAAATGATAGGCCACGAAGTGTTGTTAGTGGAGTGGATGTCTCTAACGATTGTATTTATAACATCCATCTTACCGATCTGGAAATAGCGAGGCCTTATTCTGCGATGGATAAATGATTTTTTAATGGAAAATAAAGTGTGTTAAACGGAGTCAATCTTATGGATAAGTCACAGCAAACAATGGCAACTACGCTTAATCGATATTTTCTATCTATTCCTTCTTGTTCTTCTGTGTTGGATGTTGAGGATTTCAATGGTTCAGAAGGACTGAGCCGAAATTATTACTATGATATTTTGTTTACCAGTACGGATAAAGATATTCAAGCCAATCAATTTTTGCGTCAGGTGGCAACATTGACGATGAATGGTGGCAAGCTGGGATTCATGACGACGCAAAAAATAGTCCATGGTGTGATAACTGATTTTCAACGCTTATCTGGCTCTGCCGATGAAGCAAGATATCATATTACGTTAACGCCTTATCTCTCTCTGTTGGATAAACAGTTCCGTACGCACCGCTTCTTCATAAACAAATCTGTGCCGGAAGTGGTGGGTGAAATCCTGCAGGAGCATGCCCTGCACGGCTGGGAGTATGAATTTACGCTGACGCAGAGTTATCCGAAGCGTGAACAGATAAATCAGTATCAGGAGAGCGACCTGGCGTTCATTGAACGTCTGCTGGCGGAAGTGGGGATATTTTACTTCTTCACGCTTCAGCCGGACACGCGGACGGAAGTGGTGCATTTTGCAGACCAGCAAAGCGCCTATGAGTTTGATAAACGGCTGGCGCTGGACAGCCCGTCAGGGATGAATGACAGCGGGGCGGACTCCGTCTGGGGACTGAACATTCTGCACCAGGTGGCGCCGGCGGGAGTGACAACAAAAGACTATAACCACCGCGAAGCGCAGAAGGTGCTGCAGTCGGCGAGGGCGGATATTACCGGCGGCGAAGGTGAGGAAATATGTTATGGCGAGGTGTATCACTACAAACCGCGGCATCTTGAAACCGGGGAGGCATTTTCTCCTGCGCCGGAAACCGGGAACTTCTGGGCGCGACTGGACCATGAGCGGTTTCTTGCAGAGCAGACGCTGATAACGGGTTTCAGCACGGATGCGGGGTTGCGTCCGGGACAGGTGCTGACGATAACGGACAGCAGCGTGCCGTCGACGCTGCCGGACGTGCTGCAGCAGCCGGTGGTGGTGGTCCGGGCGGGGTTCAGCGGCAGCAGGAAGGATGCGCTGAAAGTGTCGCTGGCGGCGGTCCCGTACAGTGAGACGCAGTGCTGGCGTCCGGCACTGAAGGCAAGGCCGAAGGTCAGCGGCACGCTGACAGCACGGGTCAGCAGCCCGAAGAGCGGGGATATCTACGCGCATCAGACGGCGGAGGGGCTGTACCGGGTGAAGTTCGATGCAGACCGGGACAGCAAACAGCAGGGTTACGAGAGCATGCTGCTGCGCCTTGCCAAACCCTACGGCGGCGACACTTACGGTATTCACTTCCCGCTGATACAGGGCACAGAAGTGGCGGTGGCGTTCCATGAAGGTGACCCGGACCGACCCTATATCGCGCATGCGCTGCATGACTCCCGGCATCCTGACCACGTGACACAGGCAAACCATACCCGCAACGTCATCCGCACGCCCGCGAACAACAAGCTGCGCATGGAAGACAAACGGGGTGAGGAACACGTCAAGCTCAGTACCGAGTACGGCGGGAAGACGCAGCTTAACTTGGGGCATAACGTGGATGCGGGGCGTGCGCTGCGGTAAAGGGGTCTTAATTAGTGCTTATAACCAGCCGCAGGCCCAGGGAGAGATGTTGGACATGCGGGCTGCAATTGCTGAGCTGCAAAATGCACTCGAACTGGTTACAGCGTTAGCGAGTAGCGCCAAGGTATCCGGTTCACTTGATGCTGATATTGCTTCACAGCAGGAACTGACGAAAACGCTGGCGCAATTAAAAGGAGCGGGTTTGTTACTGAATGCCCCTGCTGGTATAGGTGTGGCCACACCCAAAAATATACAGCTCACCACGGGCCATTCTTTAACTGTCACAACGGGAGAAAATGCAGATCTGACGTTGTTTAAACGTCTGACCGTTGCCGCCGGAGAAGCAATTAGTCTGTTTGCCCAAAAAATGGGTATGAAAATTTTTGCTGCCAGAGGAATGATCGATATTCAGGCGCAAACTGATGCGATGCGATTGCAGTCAGATAAAACAATGAATATTAATAGCGTTAATGGCGAAGTTGTTTTAAACGCTCAGCAGGGGATTACGCTCACCAGCACTGGCGGGGCGTATATAAAAATCAAAGATGGATCCATCGAGCTTGGCGCACCGGGGAGTCTTAAGCTAAAAAGTCTTGATATCCAGTGGGGTGGTGTAGGCATCCTTGAAAAAGCGCTTAAGCCGATGAGTGTTTCTGACCCGCAATATAAATACCCTATGAATGGTTCTTTTCAGATCGTTGACAAAGGGGATGGTAAGCCTAAACCTTACATAAAATATCGTATTGAAACTGAAAGTGGTGAAACTATTCGTGGTGTGACTGATGAGAATGGATATACCCAATCTCATTACGGCCTTGAACCTCAGACTATGAAATTATTCTTTGAATAAAACCAGGTTGGTATCATGAGCGATACATCCACATTACCCGTAGCAGAGAATCAGTTAAGTAAAAAAGAAAATAATACCGTACATATATCACATGAATCATGTGATATATATTATTGCACTGAAAGTCAGGAGTTATTATTCTTAACGACGGCAGCAGCGAAAAATATTGATGAGCATGCCAGTGAAATAATGACGGCGGTTGATGAATTTCATCAGGCTAACGAGGAATATTCTAAAGCTATTGAAGAGTTTGGTGTGTTAAATTCAAAAATAGAGGAAAGTTCTGCACTTACTGACAAAGAAACTAATATTTCTAATCAAGAAGCTAATTTAACCGGCAAAAGGGATGCTTTACAAAAAGTAATTGGTAAGTTTGAATCCGAAGGTGCTGGTTATGATGATGTGGTTGAGCTCATCCCTATCTCTCGAAAAAATGGTGGCGCTGGCACTAAGAAACGCTATGCTTTTGCAAAAAAAGGATATGTTGATAATTTAGGAGCAGGAGTCAGACATAAAGTAAAGTTTAAACAATCGGATGCGGATAGTATCCTAAAAAGAGAAAATGGTAATATAACAGGAATATCAGTTTCTAAATTAAAAAAGCAGATTAAAGATTTGGAGTTCGAAAATAAAGGTGTAAACCTTTTTGATCCAATCGACAAGAAATTAATAGATGAGACGTTAACGGGCTGGGCAGAAAGCTGGAATAACAGTCTGGTTTCGCATAAAGAAATTGGTCAGTTTATCGATTTTTCAGCGGGTGCGCAGTTCATGCGCTGCACGTCTAATTTGGCGGCTTCTGCCGAATGGGACCCATCAACGGGCGAGTTGGCCATCAAAGGTGAGTTTAAGGCCACGCTTTCTCTGGCTTCTGGCATTGTTGAAACGACATTTTATCTTCCGGATCGCGTCGGCTGGAGCCTGACATTTCAGCCTGAAAATCGAACTGAACCATTAAAAATGGGAATGCTCAGAGTTTATCTGAAAACCTCACTGATTGGCTTTGTGGGGGCCTCTGCCCAGGCAGAAGCGCAATTGCAGATTACCACCTATGGCGGTAAGCAAATGATTATGGGTAACAGCGCCGGGCGTCTACCGAGATTTAGCGAACGGCATGTGAGCGGTGCAACCTTCCATAAGGCCAGAGAGGAAAACGAAGATGGCGCCAAAGTGAGCGCAGAGGCTTTTGGCGGCGCGCGCGCAGAACTAAAGCTCGCAGGTGGAGTACAGTGGTTGCAGCCGCCGGAACTTACCGTACGCCAGGGCAAGACCGGAGATGATGCCAAAGAAGCTAACGAGTTCGCCGATTTTTGTACCTTTACTGAAAGCCTGGTCGGAATGGCCGGCGCCGGAATTGGTGGTACTTTTCAGTGTGATTTTGTTAACGGTAAGTTTTGTTTCAAGATCGCGGCCAGCCTCTGTGTCGGACTCGGGGCAAAAGGTAGCTTTGAAGCCGAAGTGGATTTTGACAAATTTTATGAATTTTCAAAATGGCTCATTTATCAGTTGTATGGATTAGACTACGCTTTTTTCGAAATAGTGGCAAAAGATGCCTTCAAAGCATTTACCCAGGTTAGTGTCTTATTGCTTTCAGATATGGAGGAATCAATAGCTAAAGGGCTTAAAAGTTCACAAGAAACATTAGTTACAATAAAAGAAAAATATACTAACTTGGTAGAAAGTATTGAATCCGCCTTTGATAAATCGGAAAGAAGAAATCAGTTGGCAGCAAATATTATTAAGAGCCCTGATTTACTTCTGATGCGTACCCCTGAGGCCAAAGGAATATTACTCTACTTGCTTACCCGCCATGACACCGCAGATCATTTTGATTTTGATAATCGTGGTGATTATTTTATCGATATTTATCAGGAGCGCAAACAAGCGATTATTGTCGTTTTACAATCCATCCAGACGCAACGGGAATGGTTCCAGATATTTAGCCGATTTAATGCCAGTGGGGGTGACATGGCAGAGGGTAACTCTGCCTTAAAATATATGGTGGCGCAAAATTCAATGAATGCAGTAAGGCGTTTTCTCCAGGAAGGCTTCGATAAAGTCAATGAAATGGATCTTATCTATAAAAGATTAAGAACGACGCCGGCCTGGGGATATGCCCTGACGATGAACAATACCACTGCATATCGCTTAACGACGGCGGATAACCCTTTTTATCCGCGTATGGGAACATTTTCACCGATGTCTGGCGCAAATTCTGAGGAATGGTCATGAAGATAAAATATCCGTTATTACTCCTGAGTCTGGCCGTCAGCGCGATGGCTGGCTGCGATCAAAAGCCCGCCTCAGTCACCCCCCGGCACAGTGCGGAAGACCTGGCCCGGCTGCAGGCGTTTGTGGCGCAGATAAAGTCAGAGCAGGTATTTGTGGAAGGCGGTGAATACCTGATGGGGGATTTTGGCGAGGAATATGGTGTGGAAAGGCTGCAGTACGACGGGCGTAAAGACAGCAAGCCATTACACCGGGTGGAGTTAAGCAGCTATTCGCTGAGTAAGTTCAAAGCCAGCAACCAGCAGTACCAGTTTTATCTGGCCTGGAATGGCCTGAAGGGCCGGGAGGTTAAGGGGCGTATCAGCCGGCAGAAGTGGAACGAGATGGGACGAATCCCGGATGCACCTGCGCATGTGGACTGGCACGAAGCGGAGCGGTACTGCGCGTGGCTGGGAGAAGTGACGGGTCTGCCGTTTTCGTTGCCGACGGAAGCGCAGTGGGAATACGCGGCGCGTAGCCGGGGTAAATATGTGGTGGCGCCCACCGACGATGGCACGATACGTATTGAAGGTCAGAAAGGTATCAATGTAGCCACCGCCACGGACCGGGAGATTTATGCCCGTCAAAGCGAAAGCTCTTTAGATATTGCTTCCCCGCTTCCCCGGGATTTCCGTCCCCCCAATCCGCTGGGGATTTACGACATGGCCGGAAACGGCTGGGAATGGATGAAGGACTGGTATGACCCGGAATACTACAGACATTCGCCGGTAAAAGACCCGCAGGGCCCGGAGCAGCCGGTATTCAAAGACGCGGACGGGTACTACACGCGGGTGCTGCGCAGCCAGGACTTCTCGGGACCGGGGCGCGGGCTGACGATGGTGCGCTATAAGGCGGACCCGGAAAGCAGATCATACCGACCAGGCGACAAAACCGTGCGCTGCGCCGTTAACCACCCGAGTCCGGTGAAATGAGGGCTGTGATAATGAAAAACGACAGGTTGTGGCTGTGTGCCATTGTGATGGTCGCAGCATCTGGCTGCGATCAAAAGCCCGCCTCAGTCACCCCCCGGCACAGTGCGGAAGACCAGGCCCGGCTGCAGGAATTTGTGACACAGATAAAGTCAGAGCAGGTATTTGTGGAAGGCGGTGAATACCTGATGGGGGATTTTGGCGAAGAGTATGGCGTGGAGAGACTGCAGTACGACGGGCGTAAAGACAGCAAGCCATTACACCGGGTGGAGTTAAGCAGCTATTCGCTGAGTAAGTTCAAAGCCAGCAACCAGCAGTACCAGTTTTATCTGGCCTGGAATGGCCTGAAGGGCCGGGAGGTTAAGGGGCGTTTAAACGGGAGGGACTGGAATGACAGGAAACGGATCCCGGATACGCCAGCCCGCGTGGACTGGCACGAAGCGGAGCGGTACTGCGCGTGGCTGGGAGAAGTTACGGGTCTGCCGTTTTCGTTGCCGACGGAAGCGCAGTGGGAATACGCGGCGCGTAGCCGGGGTAAATATGTGGTGGCGCCCACCGACGATGGCACGATACGTATTGAAGGTCAGAAAGGTATCAATGTAGCCACCGCCACGGACCGGGAGATTTATGCCCGTCAAAGCGAAAGCTCTTTAGATATTGATTCCCCGCTTCCCCGGGATTTCCGTCCCCCTAATCCGCTGGGGATTTACGACATGGCCGGAAACGGCTGGGAATGGATGAAGGACTGGTATGACCCGGAATACTACAGCCATTCGCCGGTAAAAGACCCGCAGGGTCCGGAGCAGCCGGTATTCAAAGACGCGGACGGGTACTACACGCGGGCGCTGCGCAGCCAGGACTTCTCGGGACCGGGGCGCGGGCTGACCATGGTGCGCTATAAGGCGGACCCGGAAAGCAGATTATACCGACCAAGCGATAAAGCTGTTCGTTGTGCCGTTAACCACCCGAGTCCGGTGAAATGAGGGCTGTGATAATGAAAAACGACAGGTTGTGGCTGTGTGCCATTGTGATGGTCGCAGCATCTGGCTGCGATCAAAACCCCACCTCAGTCACCCCCCGGCACAGTGCGGAAGACCAGGCCCGGCTGCAGGCGTTTGTGGCGCAGATAAAGTCAGAGCAGGTATTTGTGGAAGGCGGTGAATACCTGATGGGGGATTTTGGCGAGGAATATGGTGTGGAAAGGCTGCAGTACGACGGGCGTAAAGACAGCAAGCCTTTGCACCGGGTGGAGTTAAGCAGCTATTCGCTGAGTAAGTTCAAAGCCAGCAACCAGCAGTACCAGTTTTATCTGGCCTGGAATGGCCTGAAGGGCCGGGAGGTTAAGGGGCGTTTAAACGGGAGGGACTGGAATGACAGGAAACGGCTCCCGGATACGCCAGCCCGCGTGGACTGGCACGAAGCGGAGCGGTACTGCGCGTGGCTGGGGGAGGTGACGGGTCTGCCGTTCTCGCTGCCTACGGAAGCACAGTGGGAATACGCGGCGCGTAGCCGGGGTAAATATGTGGTGGCGCCCACCGACGATGGCACGATACGTATTGAAGGTCAGAAAGGTATCAATGTAGCCACCGCCACGGACCGGGAGATTTATGCCCGTCAAAGCGAAAGCTCTTTAGATATTGCTTCCCCGCTTCCCCGGGATTTCCGTCCCCCCAATCCGCTGGGGATTTACGACATGGCCGGAAACGGCTGGGAATGGATGAAGGACTGGTATGACCCGGAATACTACAGCCATTCGCCGGTAAAAGACCCGCAGGGCCCGGAGCAGCCGGTATTCAAAGACCTGGACGGGTACTACACGCGGGTGCTGCGCAGCCAGGACTACTCAGGGCCGGGGCGCGGGCTGACCATGGTGCGCTATAAAACCGATCCGGGAAATAAAGGTTATCCACCAACCGACAAAACCGTGCGCTGCGCCGTTAACCACCCAAGTCCGGTGAAGTGATAATTCATTAATTTATACATCTGAATAATCAGGGAAAAGATTATGAGCGAATCAGATACGCCAGTAGCAGAACATCAAACGAAGAAGATTGAATCAAATGTAAAAATTGTGATTGTCAAATCTTGTCAGTGTTATTTCAGGATTGAAAAATTACAATTAATCTTTATTGATGAAGCGGATGCCAGCGCGTTTGAGGACGCAATGAGCAATCTGAGCAATCTGGTAAACACACATCATCTTGCAAAGAAAAAATATTCAAACGCTATTGAAAAATATGGTGTGCAGTTAAAGGATACTGCCAATAAGTACCGGTTGCCTGAACTGGAAAAGGAAATTTCAAAGGCCGAAGGTGACCTACAAACAGCAACTAAAAATCTACAACAGGAGTTAGGCGAGTTCAGGGAAGAAAGCGGATACAAACCCATAATTGAACTAATACCTATTGAAGATGTTAAAAAAAAGGCATTTGGTCGATTTTATTCCTATATAAAAGAAGAAGATTATAAGAAGTTTGAAGAAAAATTCACAGTGATTTCCGTGGATGATTTTAGTGGTGATAAGATTTTCACCAAAGATAAAGACAATAATATTATTGGTATTGATATAAAATCTTTATCAGAGAAGTTGAAAGCGGCCAGGGTAAAGATTAAACAAATGATGGATCGCACAATGATTGTTAGTGCCAACATCAAGTATGAAGATACATTAACTGAATGGGCTTCTGTGTGGAATGATAAAGCCTATAACAAAACAGGGGAGTATATTGATGTTTCCGCAGGTGCTCAATTTATGCGCCTGACAGCGAATGCTTCCACTTTTAATAGCTGGAACCCTGATACTGGCCAAGCACAAATCAAAGGTGAGGCTCAGGCCGAACTCACGGTTTTTTCCGGGAAAGTTAATTCTACTATTTATGTTCCAGACCGAACCGGCTGGCTGCTTAAATTTATGATTAATGACAAGGATGAAGCCAATATTGGTGTGCTGAGGGCAAAGATCGACGGGGAGTTAACAGGGTATGTTGGCGCGTCGGCTAAGGTAGAAGCTAACCTCCAGTTTGTGACTCATAATAATAAACAGTTATTAATGGGTAATCGCACCAAAAGTTCGACATTTGCAGAACGAAAAGAAGGTGTAAAAGTTAAAGGTAATAAAGGCAAAGCAAAAAAGGGGCTGGAAGTAAAAGCTGAAGCCTTTGGTGGTGCTAAAGTCGGCGCTAGTTTAGGGGGAACATTACAGTGGCTGAAGCCCTTCACTTCACTGGTCGCGGAAATCCCGGCCATGTTAAGAAAGTTAGGTCTTGATCCTGAATTAATGCTTGATTCCGCAACGATGGCAAAATCAATTCAACTCAGACAAGAGAATGATAAAAAGAAAGACGATCACTTGGGAACATTTCAGAATTTTGGTTCACTTAAAGTTGGTGGCGAGGTTCAGTTAGGCGCTGGAGCCAGCGGTGAATTTAGGGTTCGCTTTGTTAAAGGAAGATTCAGGTTCCATATTCATGGCAGTTTGTGTTTGGGGCCGGGCGCGAAGGGACTTTTGGAGGGTGAGATTAATCCTGAACTGTTTATGGAGTTCGCAGTATGGGTTATCTATCAACTCTATGGTATGGATTATAAGCACTGGGTGATTATTGAGGAAGAAGCATTTAAGGCTTTGGGATATATTTTGTTGATGGACCAGGAGAAAAAATATCAAGAGTATTATGATGAAGTAGTTGCTGATTTTAAAGATGTTTTAGATGATTTTACTGATTTTATTAAATCAACATTTACAGAAATTATGACGGCAAGAGACCAGTCGGCAAAACGCAATAAATTCGCGTCTGAAATTAATAGCAATCCTGGCAATGTATATCTTTATTCGCCGGAGGCAAAAGGGTCTGCCCTGTATATCCTGACCTTAGACGGTGCGTACGATCGCATTGATATCAATAACCAGGGGGATGGTTTCATCCCGGATACCAACCATGAACGAAAAAAAGCGGTATTGTTTATTTTGTCCAGCATTCAAACCAAGCGGGAGTGGAAAAAGGTGTTGACGCGCATTACCGCAATGGGAACGGTGTATCCGGGTAATGAGGATGCGATTGTTAAAATGGCACAAAAGAATATCCGGATATTCCTGCAGACGGGCATTGATAGTGATGACGGGCTGGATGATATCATCGATAAACTAGAACTACGCGATTTCGATGAGCTCGTGTCACGTTTAAAGGAAAAACCAACCTACGGCTATTCTTTTTCTCCGAACTGCAGTAAGCAATATAAGCTGCATTGTGATGACAACCCATTCTATAGCTCACTGTGTCATTTTGTACCGGTTGAACCACAGTATCAGCAAAAGTGGGAGAGTAACGATTAATGGAAAATAACCGAATTTATAAATATAGCCTGGCGCTGGTGCTGGTGCTGGTGCTGAGCGGGTGCGATAAACCGGAGCCGGCGGGGCAGAATAACGCGGAATTAGCACAATACCTGCAACGCATTACCGGCGATCTGGTTTTTATTCCGGGCGGCACATTCTGGATGGGGGATTTTTGCTCCCGCACGCATGGCGAGGGGGCACGCTGCTCTTCGGAAAAAGATACCAAACCCCTGCATGAGGTGACGCTGAGCAGCTATTCCATCGGTCGTTTCAAGGTGACCCATGAGGATTACGCTTTTTATCTGAAAATGGCGGGGTTACCTGCCCAGCAGTTTGATAAAGAATGGAGAAATAAAACGCTGGCGGACATGACCCATCTTAAAAACAGTCCGGCCGTGGTGTCATGGCGCGAGGCCGACAGCTACTGCCGCTGGCTGAAAAAGGAGACGGGGCTGCCGTTTTCCCTGCCAACGGAAGCGCAGTGGGAGTACGCGGCGCGTGACCGGGGGCAGTATATTCTGGTGGCAACGGATGACGGCGACTGGCGTGAGGATGAGAAAAGCGGGCGCGGTGAAAACTATGCTACCAGCGAGGACCGCCAGGCAACGGAAGAGGCCACCGGGGTGGACAGTTCCTTCGTGCGTTATGCCGTCGATCGTTATCCGCCGACCCCCGGCGGGCTGTACGGCATGTCAGAGAACGGCTACGAGTGGGTGAGCGACTGGTACGACCCGGACTATTACGCGAAATCTCCGCGCCAGGATCCGCAGGGTCCGGAAACTCCGGTCATCAAAAATAAAAAAACTGGGCAATACCTGAAGGCCCGCCGCGGAGGTGACAATCCTTCACCCGGGTTTGATGTGGGCCTCACCTTTTTTCGTGGCTATGCCATTAAAGACAAGCCTTATCCCGATGGCACCACTGTACGCTGTGCGGTGAACGCTGCGGAGGCGGTGAAATGACCGGTAAATATAGCCTGGCGCTGGTGCTGTTGCTGAGCGGGTGCGATAAACCGGAACCGGCGGGGCAGAATAACGCGGAATTAGCACAATACCTGCAACGCATCACCGGCGATCTGGTTTTTATTCCGGGCGGCACGTTCTGGATGGGGGATTTTTGCTCCCGCACGCATGGCGAGGGGGCGCGGTGCTCTTCGGAAAAAGATACCAAACCCCTGCATGAGGTGACGCTGAGCAGCTATTCCATCGGTCGTTTCAAGGTGACCCATGAGGATTACGCTTTTTATCTGAAAATGGCGGGGTTACCTGCCCAGCAGTTTGATAAAGAATGGCGGAATAAAATGCTGGCGGACATGACCCATTTTAAAAACAGTCCGGCGGTGGTGTCATGGCGCGAGGCCGACAGCTACTGCCGCTGGCTGAAAAAGGAGACGGGGCTGGCGTTTTCCCTGCCGACGGAAGCGCAGTGGGAGTACGCGGCGCGTGACCGGGGGCAGTATATTCTGGTGGCAACGGATGACGGCGACTGGCGTGAGGATGAGAAAACCGGGCGCGGTGAAAACTACGGTACCAGCGAGGACCGCCAGGCAACGGAAGAGGCCACCGGGGTGGACAGTTCCTCCGTGCGTTATGCCGTCGATCGCTATCCGCCGACCCCCGGCGGGCTGTACGGCATGTCAGAGAACGGCTACGAGTGGGTGAGCGACTGGTATGACCCGGACTATTACGCGAAATCTCCGCGCCAGGATCCGCAGGGTCCGGAGAAGGGCGTCATTCTGGATGACGATAATGGGCAATATATGAAGGTCCGCCGCGGAGGTTATCGTCCTTCTCCCGGGTTTGATGTGGGCCTCACCTTTTTTCGCGGCTATGCCATTAAGGATAACTATTTTCCCGATGGCACCACTGTACGCTGTGCGGTGAACGCTGCGGAGGCGGTAAAATGACGGTCGGAAAATATAGCCTGGCGTTACTGCTGTTGCTGAGCGGGTGCGATAAACCGGAACCGGCGGTGCGGGATAACGCGGAATTAGCACAATACCTGCAACGCATTACCGGCGATCTGGTTTTTATTCCGGGCGGCACATTCTGGATGGGGGATTTTTGCTCCCGCACGCATGGCGAGGGCGCACGCTGCTCTTCGGAAAAAGACACCAAACCCCTGCATGAGGTGACGCTGAGCAGCTATTCCATCGGTCGTTTCAAGGTGACCCATGAGGATTACGCTTTTTATCTGAAAATGGCGGGACTACCGGAGTTACGTTACAAAGATCAATACGATAATAAAACGCTGGCGGATATGAACCATTTTAAAAACAGTCCGGCGGTGGTGTCATGGCGCGAGGCCGACAGCTACTGCCGCTGGCTGAAAAAGGAGACGGGGCTGGCGTTTTCCCTGCCAACGGAAGCGCAGTGGGAGTACGCGGCGCGTGACCGGGGTCAGTATATTCTGGTGGCAACGGATGACGGTGACTGGCGTGAGGATGAGAAAACCGGGCGCGGTGAAAACTACGGTACCAGCGAGGACCGCCAGGCAACGGAAGAGGCCACCGGGGTGGACAGTTCCTTCGTGCGTTATGCCGTCGATCGTTATCCGCCGACCCCCGGCGGGCTGTACGGCATGTCAGAGAACGGCTACGAGTGGGTGAGCGACTGGTACGACCCGGACTATTACGCGAAATCCCCGCGCCAGGATCCGCAGGGTCCGGAGAAGGGCGTCATTCTGGATGACGATAATGGGCAATACATGAAGGTCCGCCGCGGAGGTGACAATCCTTCACCCGGGTTTGATGTGGGCCTGACCTTTTTTCGCGGCTATGCCATTAAAGACAAGCCTTATCCCGATGGCACCACTGTACGCTGTGCGGTGAACGCTGCGGAGGCGGTGAAATAAACGTTTACTGTTATTTATTAATTGAGAAGAGAGAATTATGCCTCAAAATATGTCTGCGCCATCATCGGGACCTTGCTCCTTAATTTCCTTAAAAAAACGATTGTTGGATTTAAATGAATATCATGATGCTCCATTTACTATACAGGAGGATGGCAATGACCTTGTTGTTATTTGTGATTATGTCGATGCGAAATGGGAAAATATCTATGGTGTTGGCGGTTTAAAAGGAAGGTTTCAGATCAAGCTTTTATTTGATGATGTTGGTAAGCAGGTTGGCTATCAGGAGAAATCAACCAGTAGTGAATGGGAGGCTGGACCGGAAAAAATTGGTTTTAAAAAAGAATTTCAGTTAGGTCGGAGGAAAGAATTCAAACTAGGTGGAGCCTGGGGACTAAAGAAGAATGGAGAGTTAGGAAAGGTTTACAGTTACGATTTTGAATCATCCAGTGTCACCGCTCCTATTTTTAATGTCATAAAAGAATCTGGTTGGCGAATAAAATCAACTTTTTATGTTGGGAAGAAGCGGTCAGCAAAATTGAAAGTTTTTGCCTGTCTGGCATTTATCGCTATTCTAACAATATCTATTCTTTCCTTTGTGTTTTTTATGACGACAGGCGTTAAGGAGGCTGCAAGAGCTGAAATAGATTTGTTACGTGAAAATTCCTATATATTAGCCTATGCACAAACTGCTAGTGAGATGCGCGAGAAGATCACAAGTGAAGATTTTAAGTTGGCAATGAAATCTTATAATTTTGAAAATATAGAGGATTATAGTTTTAATAATATATCCGTCGAAGGTGGCAGAGGTGTACTTTCAGGAAGTGTTAAATTTAATGATGGTAATGTATTCGATATTACTATTATTATGATCCAGGAAGAGAGCATGTGGAAGATGTTATCAGTTGATATCGGATAGTTTTGTTCGAAATAAAGAGGGTGAAATATGCTTGGCGTTATTCGTCTTTCAGATAAAACGACTCATGGCGGTATTGTCCTTGAAGGGAGTTCTGGCGTTATTTTTATGGGATTGCCGGTTTCTTGTATGCTGGATAAAGTTTTCTGCCCAATACATGGCGAAACAATTATAATTGAAGGAGATTTCGGTTCCAGAATTAATGGTAAGCCTATCGCTCTCCATGGTCACCGTTGTGGATGTGGTTGTACATTAATTTCCTCATTACCTATTGCTGGAAGGCTGTAACATATGCCAATCGATCTTAAAAAGATCCCAGAGAAAACCGAATTACCAGTTCCCCCAGATAAATTTCGTTGGTTAATTACCATACTTCTCTGTATTGTTTTTGGGGCAGTATTAGTATTCTCATTTTGGCGTGAAAATGAATCTACACATACAATCTGGTTTTGGTTTTGCTCTCTTTTTGTTCCTTTTTTAATTAGTTCTATAGGTTATGTTTTTCAATTGCGACGTTATGAAAATGAACGTGATCGTGTCATCTGGTGGAATCACTTACACCAGCAGCAATACGATGAGCAGGTTGCTTTAGGAAAATTAGCTATGGGGGTGTTGGCAACAGCATATATTACTCCAGTCGCCAGAAATAAACTGGCAGCGGCGCTTTTACAAGGGGGGAGTGAACTTCAACCATTTTTTCACCCTCAATATCAGAGGATGTTAAGTACTGCACTAATTTCCCCACAACTTAGAGATGTGAGTGAGGGCGGTTATCTGCGACGCATGGAACAATTACTGACGGATATTATTCGACAGTTACAACCAGAATTCGAGGAATTTTCTGGAAGTCTCCATATCCGTATTCAACATGATGGTACGCTGAAGAATGAAACGATTAATACCGTTTGGCGTCGGGTTTGTTTATTCTCTTTCGATGACAAAAATCTGACTATCTGCGCAGAAAGTGACGGAGTAATGTGGATTGATAAGTGTCTGGATTATCAGGAGTCGACATTAATTCTTTCTATTGAGATTAATTTGTTTCTTGAACCACGAGACCAGCAGGTCGAATCGGTATCTGCTATATTGCTGGCCTCACCAGACTGGCTAACTCAACATCATGTAACACCGCAGTCATGGATACATCGTCCGGTAGTTATGGACGAGCCTGGGGAATCAGTAACAACCGTGACGTTATGGGGAAACATAACGACAGATCTGCCGTGGTTTTTTTGGCGTAGCCAGACACAAAGCGAAACATTGGCTCTGGTACTCCAGTCAATGGAACAATCTGGATATATGTTATCGAAAAAAGGAGATTTCGTGTTGGATGATACATTTGGTAAGCTGAACTCGGTAGTTGGGAATATTATTTTAATATGTGCTAACGAACATGCTGTTAAATCAAATATGGCACAATGGCTATTAATTAATGATAAAACCACTCATATGCTTATTGTTCATCCGGTATAACCTTGATGAAGGGTGATGATGTGAAAAATAATAAGCGTGTAAGTACGTGGTTTATTGTTATGCTGATAGTAGCTACGGGGGGATTTTTCATTTGGGTAGAAAATCCATTGATTCATATTTCAACCATGGAGAAAAAACTAAATGCGTCACTGATAGTTGCTGGTATATGTATCACAATATTACTTTTTGATGATGCAATTGTTCGTTTATGGCAAATGATTATTTCAAGAAGTTATTTTCAGCGTTTTAACCTATTGTCTGGTTTAAGTAATTCTGGGCGTAAATCAAAGAAAGCTATTAAAAATAGTCGTGCTGAAATTTTAAATCATGTACTTACATATCTTCGTCAGAGTTACGGTCGCCGCTGGCGCGCCAAAACGCGTATCCTGCTGGTGATGGGGGATGCCTCTCAGGTTGAGCAACTGGTGCCAAAACTCACCACTCAGCGCTGGGTTGAAGGGGATGGCGTGGTGTTAATCTGGGGAGGTACGCTCACTGAAACGCCAGATGCCTCGTTGTTTGATGCGATACGCAAGCTGCATCGGCGTCCGCTGGATGGGATTGTATGGGTAACCCCCACTTTTCAGCACCAGGATACACTGGTTCAATCGGCACCTGTTGTCTCTTTAACCGCAGAACAAATAGATAATGCCGCCCGCCATCTTCAGGCTGTTTTTACCACGCTCCGCTGGCGAGTACCGGTATACCTTTGGTCGCTGAATGGCGCTCAATTCGTCCGGGATGACGTAACCTTGCACTCTGCGACGTGTTTGTTCCCTGCAGGATGCACCACGGCTTTATGTCGTTCGCAGTTGACCTCGCTGGCAATGCAGATGGCGGAGCAGGGCACGCAGCAGGTTACGCGCAATATCCGCGATAACTTCTTACTAAAAATGGCTAACTTGCTGATGCCTAATGCAGAAGCCATCAGCGAATCGTTGTCCACTTTTTTCAGTCCGCATCGGTCTCTGCCGCTGGCGGCGGTAATCCTGAGCCAGTATGCGGAAGATACTTCATCGCTCATCGCGCATGCCTGGATGCGTGATGAGCGCTGGCGTGCGCTGCTTGATTCACTCCCTGCGTTACCTGCTGAACTAAAGGCACAGCGTACAGGCCGTTCAGGGATGCGCGTGTTGGCCGTCTGTACAGCCGGTTTGATGCTGCTATGGGGGGCGGGAATGGTGGTGTCTTTTCTGGCTAGTCGCAATCTGATCGGCAAAAGTCTGGACCAGGCGAGCCTGGCAGGCGGTGTGGATAAACCGCTCGCCGAGCGTCTTACGGCGCTGTCTGCTCTGCAGCAAACGCCTGGTCAGCTTCGCTGGCGTCAGCAGAATGGGGTGCCGTGGTACTACCGCTTCGGCTTAAGCCAAAATGATGCTCTGTTGGATGCGCTATGGCCGCGTTATACACGTATCGCTATTCCACTCTTGCGTGATGAAGCCGCCCAACATCTTACCCAGGAATTAACGGCGTTAACCCGACTGGCTCCAGACAGCCCGCAGTTTGCCGCCCGGGCAAAGATCGCCTACAACCAGCTGAAAATGTATCTGATGCTTTCCCGGCCTGAGCAGATGGAGGCGTTATTTTTTAGTCAGGCGCTGATGCAAGACTGGCCGGAGCGAGCGGGTATTTCGCGCGCATCATGGCAGGGCGTTGGCCCTGGGCTCTGGCAATTCTGGGGAGAGAACCTTCAGGCGCATCCTGAATGGAAGATAGCAGCCGATAAAAATCTTATTAGCCAGGTGCGAGCGCTGTTAATTCGTCAGATGGGGATCCGCAATGGTGAAGCCGCCCTGTATCAGAAAATCATTGAACAGGTAACGCCACATTACACCGATCTTCGTCTGGAAGACATGACCGGCGAGACTCGGGCAGAGCACGTATTTTATACCCGGAATTCGGTTGCTGGCGTGTATACCCGCAAAGCCTGGGAAGAGGAGGTTTTGCCTGCTATTGAGAAAATCGTCAACAACCGTCGGGAAGAAATGGATCAGGTGCTGGGAGATGATACGCATTCTGCAAGCGACCCTCTCTCTCCACAGGCCTTAAAGGCGCGTCTTAGCGAGCGTTACTTCACGGATTTTGCCGACAACTGGCTGGATTTTCTCAACAGTATTCGCTCGAAGCGCACCCAGACGCTAAGTGATGCTATCGATCAACTCACGTTGATTGCAGATATCCGTCAGTCTCCTCTGGTTGCGTTAATGAATACGCTCGCCGTTCAGGGACGCACAGGGTTAACCGGAGAAGCGCTGTCGGATTCGCTGGTGAAGTCGGCAAAGGATCTATTTAACACCAAAGAAAATCAAATCATTGACCAACATGCGCGGGAAGAAGGCCCTATGGCGAGTACCTTCTCGCCAATCCTGGCATTGATGGATGAACAATCGGCTGGGCAGGATATCAGTCATCTGAGTCTGCAAACCTACCTGACCCGGGTAACGCAGGTCAGGCTGAAACTCCAGCAGATTACTAACGCTGCCGATCCGCAAGGCATGAGCCAGGCCCTGGCGCAAACGGTGTTTCAGGGTAAAACCATCGATCTCACCACCACGCGTGACTATGGCAATCTGGTGGCTGCCAGTCTGGGGCAAGCATGGAGTGGATTTGGTCAAACGATGTTTGTTCAGCCACTGGAGCAGTCATGGCAGCAGGTGTTGCAACCCACCGCGGCGGGCCTGAATGCGCAATGGAAGGCGCTGATTGTGAATGACTGGAACAGCGCATTCGGCGGACGTTATCCGTTTCGCGATGTTGGCAGTGAGGCTTCTCTGCCGCTGCTGGCGCAATATCTGCGAAGCGATAATGGGCGAATCCCGCATTTTCTCGAAAGTCATTTAAGCGGTGTGCTGCATAAACAGGGAAGTCACTGGGTTGCCGACACGGTGAATGCTCAGGGGCTGGAGTTTAATCCGGCGTTTCTCGAGGCGATGGACCAACTCAGTCAAATTGCGGATGTCGCATTTATTCGTGGAGAAGCCGGGATGCGTTTTGAATTGCGTCCTGGAACGGCGCGCGACGTGATGCAGACTGACCTCGTGCTGGATGGGCAGAAACTCACTTACGTTAATCAGATGCCAGCGTGGAAAAACGTTGTCTGGCCTGCTGATACGCAAGCGTCAGGGGCAACCCTAAGCTGGGTGAGCACCAATTCGGGAACCCGAATCTACTCAGATAACCCCGGTACCTGGGGGTGGATCCGACTGCTTGAGAAAGCGGAGATAACCGACAATGCTGGCGTGAGCAGCGGCTTTAATCTGCGCTGGACTGCGCAGGATGGATTGCCGCTGAACTATACCCTGCGAACTGAAGCCGGTGAAGGTCCCCTTGTATTACTCAAACTTCGCGATTTTGAGCTACCAGAAGCAATTTTTGTTGTAAGCGGCAAGATCTCCTCAGAGGAAGAAGAATGAGCGCTCTGAAACGTCTACTGGCAGCCAGCACGACTTCGCCAGAAGAACAACAGCAACTAATGGAACAGGCGCAAACGCAGACTGCGCTATGGCAAAACTGGCTATTGCCAATTTCAGTAGCCAAACCTGGTGGTGAAGATCCTGGCTATGACGATGATTTTCAGCGCATGCGAGAGGAGGTGAATAAACTTTCAGGCGCGCAAACGGATCTCATCATTGAGCTTGCGGAAAAAATCCTGACCCACACCTGTAAAGATGTCCGCGTTGTCACTTACTACATATGGGCGCGTTTGCATCAGGATGGTGAGTCCGGCCTGGCGGATGGTCTGAATTTGCTGGCTGGCCTGATGCAGCAATATGGCGATTCTCTCCATCCCTTAAGAGCCAACAGCCATAAGGCCGCCCTTGAATGGCTGGCAGGTGGAAGGATGCTGGATAGTCTGGCGCGTTTTCCCGAAGTTTCACGACCTGACGCGCAACGGATCGCCGGTGCGCTGATGCTGCTTGAGCAGCAGTTTAGTCAGCGAGAGGAGAGTATTCGTCCAGGGCTTGGGGCGTTGTATAGCGCGCTGGAGAATCGGCTGGCACAGTCTGGCGGCGCTCAGGCATTGGTACCGCAAAATATCAGTGCTCAGCCCAGTCGGCACAGCGCAGAAACCCCCGTCCTCAAAGGTATTGCCTCTGGTCGTGAGCTGCTGGAACAGGCACGGGTGTTGGCAAAATACTTAAGCGATCAGCCGGATGGCTGGCTGGCGGCGCATCATTTGATGAAAAGTGTGCGGCTCGATACGGTCAGCCAGCTTCCTCCGCCAGATGGCGCCGGACGTACGCGCCTGGTACCGCCCAAGAGTGATTATCGCGCGCAGCTCAAACGTCTGTATTTGCAGCAAAGCTGGACCGAACTGA
Source organism: Citrobacter arsenatis (assembly GCF_004353845.1). Classification (GTDB taxonomy): domain Bacteria; phylum Pseudomonadota; class Gammaproteobacteria; order Enterobacterales; family Enterobacteriaceae; genus Citrobacter; species Citrobacter arsenatis. Next base: position 4,394,094 of record NZ_CP037864.1, on the reverse strand, counting down.
TTGAGTTAACGGATAGCTTATTTGTTGAGGGAGTGAATCATTTCTGGCTGGACGTGCAGTGGTACCTTCATCAGGCATTAATGAGGGCGGGATCGCCTTGGGATAAAAATGCCGCGATTATCATCAGTGATCTGAAAATGCTGCTACATCGGATGCCGGGTCTGGAAACGCTAGCTTTTAACGATGGAACCCCCTTTGCTGACGATGTCACCCGCGAGTGGATAGCTCGTGACGTGCTGCAGGAAAGCGACTGGCAGACTGAAAAAATCGCCGCGGTTAGTGCAGGAGCGGACGACGATATTCTGCTACTTGAAAGCGAAGCTCTGACGCTGGCGGATAGCGAAGGCGTTGAAGCAGCACTTGCCTGGCTTCAGGCACGCCCCGGCATTATTTCAGGTCGACAGCGTTGGTTACGCCAGTTGTTGATGGCCCGTCTGACCGAACAATGTGGGCGCAACGATCTCGCGCTGCATTTGCTTGGCGAATTGAATACCACAGCACACTCTCTCACTCTCAAACAATGGGAGCCTGACCTGATGTTTGAAGTTAAAGCGCGACGGCTGAAACTTTTGCGTTTAAAAGCCAACCGCAGTGAAAGTGACAAAGCGCGTCTGGCACCAGAGATGGACTCCCTGTTGTCCGGTTTGGTCGCCATTGATCCCGCCAGAGCTGCCGTCTTGTGTGGCTAAAACTAAATAAGCGAACTGTAAAATGGAAGATTTAACTCTGCGTTATTATGACGCGGAAATGCGTTATTTAAGGGAAGCGGCAAAAGAGTTTGCACAGGCGCATCCGGATCGTGCAGCGATGCTGGATCTGGATAAAGCCGGCATTCCCGATCCGTATGTGGAGCGATTATTTGAAGGTTTTGCATTTTCGATGGGGCGATTGCGCGCTAAAATTGACGATCATCTCCCTGAATTTACCGAAGGCTTGATGAGTCTGCTGTGGCCGCATTATTTACGTACCATTCCCTCCTTAAGTGTTGTCGAGCTTTTACCTGATATTGATGTGCTGAAAATGAGCGAGCGGATTAACGCGAGGTTTGGCATATTGTCACAGCCCGTTGGCCCTAAAAAAACGGTATGTCAGTATCGTACTACCCAGCCCGTTACGCTTAATCCGCTGTCTGTCGTGGCGGTGAATATTGATGCCGAACCTGATGGGCGCTCGGTCATCCGTATGCGAATAAAGTGCAATCCACAGATGGACTGGTCGCAAACCGATCTGACGCACCTCAGCCTTTACCTCAGCGGTGACGCGCCGGTGACCCACGCGCTGCACCTTGCTTTGACAAAGCGTCTGGCTTCTCTTTATTTGAGACTCCCCAACAGCGTAGAACGTATTCGACTGGAGGGTTACTTTTCCCCGGGCGGATTTGCCGATGAAGACAGTTTGTGGCCAAAAGGCGATACGGCGTTTGGCGGTTGGCAATTGTTGCTTGAGTATTTTACGTTCCGCGAAAAATTTATGTTTGTCCATCTTAACGGTCTGGAAAAGATATCGTTTCCTGCGGGTATAGACTGCTTTGAAATAGAAGCGGTACTGACTCAACAGTGGAGTTCTGAGCTTCCTGTGGGGAGTGAAAATATCCGTCTTCATTGCGTTCCGGTTATTAATCTTTTCACGATTGAGGCCGATCCGCTGGTAGTTAATGGTCTGGAAAGCGAATATTTGCTGCGTCCGCGAAGGTTGCAGGATGGCCACACGGAAATTTATGCAGTCGATGCGGTTTCAGGTTCACAGCGAACGCGTAATGCTGTTTATGCTCCTTTTACCAGCTTTCGCCATAAGGGAGGCATGATGCGCCGGAACGCGCCCGAGCGTTATTACCATACTCGCGTCAGACGCGGCGTATCCGGATTATATGATACATGGCTGATCCTCGGAGGAGATGCCTGGGAACGGGATCGTCTTGCTGAGTATGAAACCTTGTCTTTGAAAGTGACCGGCACAAACGGTCAACTACCGCGGCGAGCTCTGCAAAGTACATTGCTCAATCGTTGTGAGCAGATCCTCCAGACGCCCCTTGCCGTGCGCAATCTGTGTAAACCGACGCTACCTGCTTACCCTCCCGCTGAGGATCGTTTTCACTGGCGAGTGTTGAGCCACCTGGGCTCCAGCTTTCTGAATATGATGGCCAGCGCTGAAGTGCTCAAAGGAACGTTGTCTCTCTATAACTGGCAGGATGATGAGCTTAATTATCGTCGCCTGGATGCGATCATGAATGTTCAACAACATGAAATACAGCGCTTTGAAAAAGGATTTCTACTTCGTGGGGTGGACATCGAAATAACGCTTGATGAGAACGGATTTACAGGTGAAGGCGATATTCATCTGTTTGGTGAAATGCTTAATCGCTTTTTTGCATTGTATGCGGATATTCATTTGTTTAATCAGCTTACTTTAATCATACAGCCGGCAGGGAAAAGCTTGCGATGGAAAGAGAATCACAATCAGCGGCTACCCGGCTGCTAAATAGCCTTGGCGAAAACCTGCCACGTACCAATTTTTATCGTTTTTGTCAGTTGTTGGAACAAGGGAACCCGCAAGCGCCAGGTCCTGGGAGCCAACAAAGTCCGCGCTTCGATGCCATTCGTTTTCGCCCTCATCCGGGGATGGGGTTTCCGGCGGGTGAGCTTAAAAGTGCAGAATATGATCCGCAGCAACCCACACTGCCGCCAACGGTTCGTGTCACTTTTATGGGATTGTATGGCGTGGAATCGCCGCTGCCGACGACCTATCAGGATGATATCGCCCAGCGCCAGGACGGTTCGGATGTTGCCGCTGAGTTTCTGGATATTTTTAACCATCGCTTAATTACGCAGTTTTACCGAATCTGGCGAAAATACAGCTATCCAGCGACCTTTCGACCAGGCGGAACAGATGAAACATCACAATATTTACTGGGGTTGACCGGATTGGGGATTCCGGGATGCGGCAAACAAACCGAGACCCCGTTATCGCGTTTTTTGGCGCTGCTGGGAATAATGAGAATGCCAACGCGTACGGCGGAAGGTATATCCGCGCTGGTTTCTTTATTATCGCCAACAACAAATACTACCGTGACTCCTCATGATAAACGCTTAATCCTGCTGGATAAGGCGTTAAAAATGAGCACGCGGCAACCTGTTAGCCTCCACTCTCGTCCGGTGATGGGACGCAGCGCCGTAGATATTAACAGTCAGGTACTCATTACGCTTACAACGAGCGTTACCGATGAGGTTCGTGACTGGTTACCGGGCGGCCAGCTTTATCATGATTTTCTCGCGCTGATGCACGTTTATTTAGGTGCCAGAGTGAATGCCAGGCTGCAACTACGTATTCCTCGCTCGGCGCTTCCGCATGCTCAACTTACCAGTAATAAAAGCGAACGTGCAGTTCAGCTTGGCCGTACGGCCGTTATGCGTCTGGATAACCCGGAAACGAAGAATCAACATATAACAATTAAACTTGGGCTTTGGCAGAGCCTTAGTCAACATGATCAGCGGAGGGAAGCCGATGAGACTGGCGATTATCGCTATTAATTTTGCCGTAATAACCGGAATGACCAGTCTGGTCACCGGATGTGGTCTGACGCAAAAAGTATCTGAAGGTACCGTGTCATTAACAAAGTCGATCTTTTATAAGGAAATTAAAACGCTGCATTTGGATCTTTCCGCCAGAGAAGCTGCTAATAAAAATGCACAGGGCATCGCGCTTTCGACGGTCGTACGTATTTACCAACTCAAAGATCGTAAAGCATTTGACTCGGCTAATTATCAGTCTTTATTTGCACAAGACAGCACGGTGGTTAAAGCAGATTTATTGGCTCAGAGAGATGTTCGGGTACGACCAGGTGAAAGCGTAGCTGTCGATATTCCATTCGAAAACGAAGCGCAATATGTTGCCGTGGCGGGAATGTTTATTTCTCCCGATCTGTCTGAAGATTCTTGGCGCGTGGTATTACGTCGTGAAGATCTCGATCCTGATAATGCGCGAGTGATCGAATTAAATACCCAGACTCTGGCACTCATGGCGCAGGAGGGCGAGTAATGGTCAAGCAGCCTTCACTTTATGACATCTTGCTGGGTAATTTTTCCGGTGGTTTTCCTTTGCACGCAGTCAGCGAAAACACGCAGGTCATCTTATCCGTCCTCGATAATATGCAGCGCATTTTGAATACTCGTGCAGGTAGTCTCAAACATATACCCGATTATGGTTTGCCTGATATGACCAAAATCCTCCAGGGTATGCCAGGTACGGCACATCAGCTTATTAGCACGCTTTCTCAGGTTTTGTTGAAGTATGAACCGCGGCTAAAAGGAATTCAGGTAACGATGCAGCAGCAGGAAACACCGGGACATTTGCGTTATTCCATTGATGCTGAACTGCAAGACCTGGGCATTGTTCGCTATGGCACTGATTTTACCCCTGAGGGGCGGGTTCTGATTCGGCACCTCAAGAGGCAGGGTTGGCTTGAGACTGGAGTGTACTGACATGGAAAAGAATCGCATCAGCACCGGGGGAGACCCACGTGCTTTCATGGAGTTTGGGCAATTACGCGATGAAATTAGCAAGCTGACTCACCCTGCGCGTCCGGACGTTGACTGGCAAAAGGTTGAACAGTTAAGCCTGGCGCTGTTTCGTCATAACGGCGTCGAACTGCAAACACTTGCCTGGTACACCGTCGCCAGAATACGTAATGCGGGACTGGAGGGACTTGCCGAAAGCACGGAACTTCTGGAAGCATTACTGACGCATCACTGGAGTGCAATATGGCCACAGCAAACCCATGCCCGCGTTGAGATCCTGGCATGGTTGTCTGTCCGCTTACAGCAAGAATTGCGTACCCTAACGCTGTCATATGCTGATTTATCAAAAGTGTATCGGGTTGAACAAAGTTTAAAACATGCCTGCGCAGTGCTGCAACGGCTTGAATTGAAAGCGCTTAGTAAAATGGAGGCTGTTGTTACCTGGATGCACAATGCCGCTTTGCGTCTGGAGAAGTCTGAAGCGGATTCGGGATCGGCCGTTGTGAAAATACCGGCTTCAGGTACGACTAATAATGTTGAGACGTCTTCGCCACACTTGGTATTTGTGGTTAATGAACCCGCATCACCCGGGCAATCAAGCGCAGCGGTTTTTACTACTCAAATCGAGGGGGGAACCAGACGGATGTGGCTGGGGTTTGCTATCGGTTTTATCGTTGCTGCGGCAGCGAGCGCAGGCGCTTTTCTTGGCACCAGTCATATGCGGGCTGACGGATATGATCTGATCAAGCCATTGCCTCAGGTGCTGACGCCTGAACAATTATCCGCGTTGAAGCAGTCCTCAGATTTGAAGGATCAGAAGCAGGAAATAATCGCTGCAACGCAAGGGCAATTGGATATTTTATATCGCCTGTCACCTTTGTGGTCGCGAGAATATGCCGCATCATTAGCGCAGCAGGTAGTTACCCTGTGGCCTGAAGAATCGCAGACTACAGTATTTGAAAGCGGGTTACAAAAACAGTTAGCTACCGAAGCGTTGCCGGAAAGCGCTCTGCAAAACTGGCATAATGCCCAGCAGGGTCTGGAAGCGTTAACTGCCCAGCTAAATACGCTTGATGAACGCAAGGGTAAATATCTGACAGGGTCGGAGCTGAAATCAGCCATTTTCACTATCCGCCGTCAGCTTGACCAAACGCCGCCGACAGAAGAGTTATTACGTCAAATCGATGAAGAATTAAAAAAGCAGGGGAGTGTATCACCCGCTTTGTATCAGCAGCTCGATATGCGGATTAATCAGCTTCTTAATCGCTATGCGCTGCTGAAACAAAATGGCATTCGAGGGCGATAGCACTGGAAATATGCCAACCAAATACCATTAAATAAGTCAGGTGGTTATATTAACTTAGTTAATGATTTGCGTTATAAAATCATGCGAAAGAGTCAGCGCTTTCGCTGATTCAGACGGATTGTATGCCTTATTAAAAGGATCGCAAAATCCGTGACGGCTGTTGAATATATGAAACGATACTAGTGAATACTTACTGAGTTTATGCTGAAGAAAGTAAGGATCATAGGATTCTTCATATTTCGCCTGGATCACCAGTGTTGGGTTGTTGGGCATGATATCAGTATAATCACGTATACGGCTTCCGTAGAAACTGACGATACCATCGCATTGTGCACTCTCCGAACAAAGCCATGCTAATGTTGCTCCAACACTGAATCCGACGATTATTATTTTTTTATAACGATCACGTATTCTTGTCAGTAAGTCGAAGATCATTGATGTATCGAATCCGCAGAACTTCATGAAATAATCGTATGCCTGACTATGTTGATCGTATGAGAAAGGTTCTTCGCGGTTTAAAAAATTGGGGCAATATACATCAAGTCCGGAATTGTGCAGCTCTTTACATACTTGCTTGATATGATTATTCAATCCATAAATTTCATGTAAAACTATCACAGCATTTTCATTTTTAGATAATAAAGTAAACATCAATTGTCTCCAATAGCTTTTAACTATCTATTTTAATAATAAAGTTTATCAAGGGTTATCACCTGGCGTAAATTTTACAACCTCCCTGAAAATCTCGTTGCCAAGAATCTCAAGCTGATTCATTACCTCATCACTGGCCTGTTCCATTCTTTTTAACGCCAGGGACATATGCTCATGGTCACCTGAAACCGAATACTCGATAGCAAGAACGCCGGAATTGTGTAGCATCTGATGAGGGGCCTCCAGGTTTTTAAATCCCGTTAAATGAGCGAAGCATCTACCAGTATCTCCGTAATACCATTTCCCCAGTCTGCACTGGCTGTATGATGTCAACGTATCATCTAATTTATTCTCGGTGAGTTTTTTATATAGATCTATCTTCCAGATTACATGATCCATTTTAATTATACTTAGAAACAGTAAGTTTGATATGTAATCAATAATAGACTTCATTGTGGCCGATTTTTCAATCACATTCTTAATTGAAAAAACAACTTCGTTCATATGCTGAGTGATTTTTGTGATTATTGCTAGCTGCGCTTCAATGGATATATCAACCATAGATCCATTATTCTGGAGGGTTTCTGTTTGCAAAAATATATGGTTAGTGCACGTTTTAACATTTTCAGCCAGTTGTCTAACTTCTTTAGAGATAACGCTAAATCCTCTTCCCGCCTCACCTACACGGGCCGCTTCAATCGCTGAATTTATTGCAATTAAATTTGTATGATTGGCAATTTTCTGTATGTCTTTAATTGCATCATTAATTTCAATAAGTGATAACTTAAGCTGAGTCATTTGTTTTTGAATTTCTGCTGATTCTTTGCCTGCCTCATTGATCTCAATAACAAGTGATTCAAGGGAAAGCATAGCTTTGTTATTTTGTGCATTTAACTCGGTTATTTTATCTTTTTCGGTATTTAATTGTTCATGAGTTGAAATTAACGATGTTCTTATCAGATTCAGGGTTGATATGCCAGAAGTGAAATGATGGCAGATAATTTTATTGTAATTTTCTGTTTTTTGTTCAGCGACGGAGGATTCTGCTTCGATGATGCAGGTAGAGGTGTCATAATTATTATTTCTTTTAGCTATTTTTGCGATAATTTTCCTGATCATCTTATCAATCCTTTTTCGATAATAGGTTTTAGAAAGTAATTGTTTTATATGTTTATCTCCCATGTTATAGATTTCGTCAATATATATTTTAGTTAGTGTCGTTTGATATATAATAATTTCTTGATAATTGTTTGATTGAATTATTTTGCGGAAATTAGCTTGCATTTTGTTGGGTTTTTTTGTAAATGTGCGTGTTATTCTATTCAAATAAATATTCAGCTTCAATTGAATACTGTGGATAATGATACTTTAGCGTATTAAAATATCCACCTATTAGTTTTATATTTTGCCTTAACCTAAATATTTCTTTGGTTTAACTTTGCAATCTGGTTATAAAAATGGATTGCATAAATTATGTTTAAATTAAAAAAAGTGCAGTATGTGTTCAGATGTACCAACTTATATCGAATACACACATAAAGCCGAGTATGTGATAGCCGCCGGTTAAAATTCAACATTATTAATGTATTTGTAATCATAGTGGTACCCGGACGCGGACTAACGCCGTAGGCGTTGAACAGCGCGCTTGTCGCGCTGGCCCCGAAGGGGGGAGCCGCTGGCGGCGAATAATCGAACGGAGTTCGATGGAGAGTCCGTTTCTCCAAAAGCAAAAACCCGCCTCTGGGGCGGGTTCTTTAAATAGTGGTGCCCGGACTCGGAATCGAACCAAGGACACGGGGATTTTCAATCCCCTGCTCTACCGACTGAGCTATCCGGGCAACGAGGCGCATTAAACCCGATTCGCTTCGCTTCGTCAACGAAATTTCTTCAAATCAATGCAGACTGCACAATCTATCACCACATTGCTGCAATTGCACGCATTCTCAGGCAAAAAATGCCGTCCACGCGGCGGAAAGCGGCATTGCCAGCAGCAGGGCCGGAAGCATATTCACCACCGCAAACATTTTGATGCCGCAAATACGCAAACCGGTTGCCAGCAGCAATAGTCCGCCTACGGCGCTGAAATCGGCCATCATAGCTGGCGTTGTCAGGGGTAAAATCAGCGCCGCACAGGTAGCAAGCGTTAACTGGATTGCTAACATGGGTACGCAAATGGCGGATACTGCAATTCCCAGCGAACAGGCAAAAATGATAGCCGTGAAGAAATCGAGAAACGATTTAGCGATTAATATATTAGGATCGCCGGTCATGCCTTCATGTATCGCACCGAAGATCCCGGTACCGCTGGCGCAAAACAGCACGATGATGGCTACATAGCTTTGAATAAAGGATTCATGCGTTGCGTTGGCGTCCGAACGGGTAAACAGCTGTTGTGCTTTGGCTACCGCGGTATTGATTCCTTTTTCCAGATAACAGAATTCGCCAATTAACGCGCCAACCAGCGTTGCCAGAACCATCACCGGCAGGTTGGCGCATTTGATAACCAGCAAGATCCCAATTCCCAACGAGCACAGCCCGAATATGGAGGTCATCGAGACCCGAATGCGCTCCGGTAAATGCTGGCTAAGTAGTGCGCCGAGAACGCCACCAAATAAAATGGCGCCGCCATTAATAAAGGGTCCGATTACCACGTTTGCTCCTGCATACCCATTATCGTCTTGATGCTAAAGGCAATTAGCTGGGTAAAATTATGTTTCAGATTGCTTTATTATGCCGCTAATTTCAGATGAAATGCTTGTTTATCTGTGAGGTTTTAGCACCGGATTTTATCTTGCGCCTGTAAGTGAAAGGTGCCATGATTGCGCGAATTTTCTCCTGTCTGAATGGGGCTGCCTGGGATGATATTACTCCCCCTACATCGCCTTCAATATCGCCTTTTTGCGCGACGTTTGCCCCTTCCTGCAACATTCCTTCACGCTACCACCATGCGGTGAGGTCAGCGCACGCTCACTGCAGGATAACAGTAAGATCAGAGGCTATCTGCTTTTACTGATGTCTGGCGGTCGGGGCTGGTAACCAGTTTGACCTGTCATTTCGTGGGCAAAGCAATGCGGCTTTGCCGGGACTTTTGATTTTCCCGAAACGGGTTATTGCGCTTATGAAATCAATGAAAATTGCCGCCAGTGGTGAACTGGTCTCTCGTCTGTCCAGCCATCGTCAGGTGGTCTCGCTGGACAGTACCGATTTTACTGACGTTGCGGCAGTCGTCATTACCGTTGCGGACAGCCGCAGTGGGATCCTGGCTTTGCTGAAACGCACAGGTTTTCATTTACCCGTGTTTCTGTTCGCGGAGTCTGATGTGGAGGTGCCAGCGGGAGTAAACGCGGTCATTCGCGGTCAGGCTCAGGAGTGGCTGGAGCTGGAGTCTGCTGCCGGTCAGTATGAGGAAGCGTTGCTGCCACCGTTCTATGACACGCTCACCCAGTATGTCGAAATGGGGAACAGCACATTTGCCTGCCCGGGGCACCAACACGGTGAGTTTTTTAAGAAGCATCCTGCGGGCCGGCATTTCTACGAGTTCTTTGGCGAGAACCTGTTTCGCGCGGATATGTGCAACGCTGACGTTAAGCTTGGCGATCTGCTGATTCATGAAGGATCAGCGAAACATGCGCAGAAATTTGCCGCGAAAGTTTTCCACGCGGATAAAACCTACTTTGTGCTGAATGGGACTTCTGCGGCCAATAAAGTGGTGACCAATGCGCTTTTGACGCGCGGTGACCTGGTGCTGTTTGACCGCAACAACCATAAGTCGAACCACCACGGCGCGCTGATCCAGGCGGGGGCGACGCCGGTTTATCTGGAAGCCGCGCGTAATCCGTTTGGCTTTATTGGCGGCATTGATGAGCACTGCTTTGATGAGCAGTATCTTCGTCAGCAGATCCGTGAAGTTGCGCCAGAAAAGGCTGACCAGCCGCGTCCGTTCCGTCTGGCGATCATTCAACTCGGCACTTATGACGGCACGATCTACAATGCCCGGCAGGTGATCGACAAGATCGGTAGCCTGTGCGATTACATCCTGTTTGACTCTGCATGGGTCGGTTACGAGCAATTTATCCCGATGATGGCCGATGGCTCACCGCTGCTGCTGGAGCTTAATGCTAACGATCCGGGGATCTTTGTCACTCAGTCGGTACACAAACAGCAGGCAGGATTCTCTCAAACCTCACAGATCCACAAAAAGGATAACCATATTCGCGGCCAGGCGCGGTTCTGCCCGCATAAGCGTCTGAACAATGCATTTATGCTGCATGCTTCCACTAGTCCTTTTTACCCGCTGTTTGCGGCGTTGGACGTGAACGCCAAAATTCATGAAGGCGAGAGCGGCCGTCGGCTGTGGGCGGAGTGTGTGGCGCTGGGCATTGAGGCCCGTAAAGCGATTATTGCCCGCTGTAAGATGATTCAGCCGTTTATTCCTCCGGTAGTTGATGGCAAACCATGGGAAAGCTATCCGACGCAGGTGATTGCCAGCGAGCGCCGCTTCTTTAGCTTTGAACCCGGAGCTAAATGGCATGGTTTTTCCGGCTACGCGCGCGACCAGTATTTTGTCGATCCCTGCAAATTGCTGTTAACCACTCCGGGTATTGATGCACAAACCGGGCAATATACTGAGTTTGGTATTCCGGCGACGATTCTGGCGCATTACCTGCGTGAAAACGGTATCGTGCCGGAGAAATGCGACCTTAACTCGATTCTGTTCCTGCTGACTCCGGCAGAAAGCGCTGAGAAACTGGCGCAACTGGTGGCGATGCTGGCGCAGTTTGAGCAGCATATTGAGGACGATACGCCGCTGGCAGACGTGCTACCCACCATCTTCAACAAGTATCCGGTACGTTACCGGGATTACACGCTACGTGAATTGTGTCAGGAGATGCACTCACTGTACGTCAGTTTTGATGTCAAAGATCTGCAAAAAGCGATGTTCCGTCAGGAGAGTCTGCCTGGCGTGGCGATGAACCCGCAGGATGCCAACAGTGCTTTTATTCGCGGTGATGTTGAACTGGTGCGTATTAGTGAAGCCTCTGGCCACATTGCGGCGGAAGGTGCGCTGCCTTATCCTCCTGGCGTGCTGTGTGTGGTTCCGGGCGAAGTCTGGGGTGGGGCGGTGCAACGTTACTTCCTGGCGCTGGAAGAGGGTGTAAACCTGCTACCAGGCTTCTCGCCGGAGCTGCAAGGGGTTTACAGTGAAACGGACGCAGACGGCATTAAACGTTTGTATGGCTACGTTGTGAAATAAAAGCCGGATAGCGCTAAACGCTTATCCGGCCTGGTAATTGAAACATTGTAGGCCGGATAAGACGCTGAGGCGTCGCCATCCGGCATCAAGATTAGTGCGCGATTGTCTGAGTACCTGCCGGAACGCGTACGTGTTTGTATTTAAACAGCGCAACGAAGGCAAAAGCCAGAACCAGTGAGTAGCCAGCGAAGATCAGCCATACGGTCTGCCAGTCGGTAATACCGTTCAGCGTATAATGTTCAACGACTTTACCGCTCACCAGACCGCCCAGAATACAACCAAAGCCGTTGGTCATCATCAGGAACATACCCTGTGCGCTGGCGCGGATTTCAGGGCGGACTTCTTTCTCTACGAATACGGAGCCAGAGATGTTGAAGAAGTCGAAGGCGCAGCCGTAAACAATCATCGACAGAACCAGCAGCACGGTACCGAACGGCGTTGGATCGCCGTAGGCAAACAAGCCGAAGCGCAGCATCCACGCCACGATACTGATAAGCATCACGTTCTTAATACCATAACGGCTTAAGAAGAATGGAATGGTCAGAATAAACAGGGTCTCGGAAATCTGCGAAATCGACATCATCACCGACGCGTGTTCAACGATGAAGCTGCCGGAGAACAGCGGGTTGTTATCGAAGCTGTGCAGGAAGGTATTACCGAACATATTGGTAATTTGCAGCTCTGCGCCCAGCATCATCGAGAAGATGAAGAAAATCGCCATACGCTTGTTTTTAAACAGCGCGAAGGCGTCCAGGCCGAGCATAGACGTCCAGCTCTGGTTTTTCTGCTGGTTTGCGACCGGAATATGCGGCAGCGTCAGGGTAAACAGCGCCAGCACCACGGACAGCGTCGCTCCGATATACAGCTGCATATGGCTCAGTTCAAAGCCGGAGAAGCTTACGGCCCACATCGCCATAATAAAACCGATGGTGCCCCAGATACGGATTGGCGGGAAGTCCGTAACAATATCCATCCCGGCGGACTGCAGGCGATAGTAAGAGATGGTGTTGATTAACCCCAACGTTGGCATATAGGCCAGCGAGTTAAGCAAGATCACAAAGAACATGGCGCCTGGCGTGGTGACTTCGGCTGCGGCGAACAGCGTTGCTGCCCCGACCAAGTGGCAAATAGTGTAAACCCATTTCGCACTGATCCATTTGTCAGCCACAATCCCTAACAGCGTAGGCATAAACACGGCGGCGATCCCCAGCGAGCTATACACCGCGCCAATGGATGCACCATCGAATTTAAGGGTGACAAACATATAGGAGCCGAGGGTAGTGAGCCAACTACCCCATAAGCAGAACTGCAGAAACGAGAGAACTTTCAGCTGCAGCTTAAGATTCATGTTAATTTCCTCACACCGTAATGCGGATGAATGTTTTAAAAGGCACATTTGCCGTGGCTATATGATGTGATTCTATCAACGAGAGGCACTCTTTTTTTGTTACCTGTGACAAATATTTGCAAACAATTTCTGATTGCAAAGCAAAAGAGTGATGGAGTTAACATTTTTGACTCTTCAGCCCCCCGTTTTAGAGGGCTGATGAGGGATACATTAGCGGCGTCGATATGATTTTTGTGCGGAATTGACCTTGTAAAGATATCGGCGTGATTCAGCAGATGGGTGTCGGGTGGTCAGCGTTTGATAAACATCACCCGGGGACATGCTGTTAATGATATTTGCGGCCTGAATTTTGTCGTTCGAGAACACGCGCAGCACGCTGCCCGCGCCGCCGTTGTACGCGGTGATTACCGCATAGCGACGTGAGGTCGGATTATCGATACCACCTAAATAGACATTGTTGAGCATTGCCAGATAGGCAGTACCGGTATCAATGTTGCTGGCCGGGTCAAACAGGAAGCTACGGCTCGGCGTGCCTGAGCGCCCCTGTGAGCGGAACACATCTTTCCCGGCACTGTGTTGCACCACCTGCATCAGTCCCAGCGCATCGGCATGGCTAACCGCATACGGGTTAAATGAGGATTCAGTTTGCATGATAGCCAGAATCAGCGACTCGTCGACACCATACTTACGTGAAGCCTGACGTACCATGCCGACGTATTTATGCGCACGCTTATCAAGGTGGTTCGGCACCAGGTTAATCGTCACGCTGTAGATGATACGCAGGCCATTGCTGCGGCTTTTTAGCCGTGTTTGCAGCAGGTAGTTGGCAAAGTTGGTGGCGCGTCCCTCCCAACGAATGGGCTGGCCGGTATTATCGACCACCTGCCCGTACAGGAACGGCTCTTTAGAAATCTTAATGTCATCGACATCGGAATAGAGGTCGATAGAACCCGGATCGTCGCCCATCAGCAACGTCTTGATAATCGCCCGACGCAGGTGTCCGGCGGGATCTGTCCCGGCAATGGTCTCGACGGTTATCGTACCGTCATCAAAGTTGATATGGCTGCGGGTTTGGTACTGATCGGTATACTTGACGTAGTCCTTCGGACCCGCAATCAGCACTTCCTTAAATCCCCACAGATTCTCAATGTTATGGGCAAATTGCCCCATCAGAATATCAAAACCGTTGGTATCCTTGACCCAGGCTTCGTTATAGGAATCGCCTTTTTTGGTCGAACTGGAACAGGAGATGAGCAACGGCGCAATAACGGCAAGCGCGAGAAATTTTTTCATCATTCCGGGAGTGCGTGTTGTGTTTGTTATTTGCATGGACCAGATTAAATCGTAGGCCGGATAAGCGCAGCGCCATCCGGCAACGGTTCTTATGACTCTGGCGTATAGCCTTCAATATGCACGTCCTTACCTTCAAACAGGAAGTTAATCATCTCCTGCTCCAGCAACTTACGGTGTTCGACGTTCATCATATTGAGTTTTTTCTCGTTAATCAGCATGGTCTGTTTATGCTGCCATTGTGCCCATGCTTCTTTAGAAATCTCGTTGTAGATGCGTTTTCCCAGTTCGCCTGGGTACAGCTGAAAATCCTGGCCTTCTGCTTCGCGTTGCAGGAAAGTGCAAAAAATCGTTCTGCTCATAAAAAATCCTCTCTATCGTCCGATACGTTAAACGTGTGTACCGGCACGTAATTGCTGTAACAAACGCTCCACGGGGGCCGCCAGCCCGACCGACGGCGGTTGCGCTAAGTTATACCAGAGCGCGTTGCCTTCATCCATGCATGAGCTGAATGAGGACACGGGAAGCCACATAGGCACAATATCTAAGTGGAAATGGCTAAAGGTATGGCGAAACGCATTAAGCTGGGTCAGATTATCTGCGTTAATTTGTCGTTGCGCCAGCCAGTTGCGTAGCCCATCTTCATCGTCAAACTGCGGAAAACAGTATAACCCCCCCCATAAGCCGCTGGGGGGACGCTGCGCGAGCAGCACCTCATCATCATGTTGCATCAGTAAAAAATAGCCCGTCCGTTCCGGTAACGTCTGTTTCGGTTTTTTACCCGGATACAGCGCCCAGCTTGCATTGGCGCTCGCCACACAGCCATTTTCCAACGGACACAGGGAGCATTTAGGTTTTGAGCGCGTACAGACCATAGCGCCTAAATCCATCATCGCCTGATTAAACCGCTCAACCCCGTGGGCAGGCGTAACCTGCTCGCTCAACTCCCACAGTTTCTTTTCAACCTCTTTTTTACCCGGCCAGCCGCTTACAGCATAACAGCGAGCCAGCACACGTTTAACGTTACCGTCGAGAATCGGAAAATGCTGACCCAGAGAGAGAGAAAGGATCGCGCCAGCGGTTGAACGTCCGACGCCAGGCAAGGCTGCTACTTCATCAAAGGTTTGCGGGAAGGTGCCGCCATGCAGCGTCACTACCTGCTGCGCGGCTTTATGCAGATTTCGCGCCCGGGCGTAATAGCCTAATCCGGTCCATAAATGCAGAACTTCATCCAGCGGTGCATGGGCTAAATCCGTTACCGTTGGGAAGCGCGCCATAAAGCGCTCAAAATAAGGGATGACGGTGGCAACCTGAGTTTGTTGCAGCATCACCTCAGAGAGCCATACTTTGTAAGGCGTCTTGTCAATTTGCCAGGGCAGCGTTTTCCGCCCGTATTTGTCGTACCAGCTCAAAACCTGAGCCGAGAATTGAGACGCTTGCATGATTACCGTTTCATTATTGCCGGGGGCAAGATTGCAGCACAGCGGCAACGGGGTGTAAACCGGAACTTTCCGCTGCCCACTTTCTTCCTTTACTTGCATCCGGCAACTAACTTTGGATAATGCCCGTTTTCAGAACTCAAACACAGCAGACTAAACTTTTATGAAGAACGACGTCATTTCACCGGAATTTGATGAAAACGGCCGCCCGCTGCGCCGGATTCGTAGTTTTGTTCGTCGCCAGGGGCGATTGACGAAAGGGCAGGAACACGCGCTGGAAAATTACTGGCCGGTGATGGGCGTTGAGTTCAGCGAAGAGCCTGTGGATTTTGCAGAACTGTTTGGTCGTGAGGCGCCAGTCACGCTGGAAATCGGTTTTGGTATGGGGGCTTCGCTGGTGGCGATGGCGAAAGCGTGCCCGGAGCAGAATTTCCTCGGCATTGAGGTACACTCGCCAGGCGTTGGCGCGTGTCTGGCTTCAGCCCATGAAGAGGGCGTCGAGAACCTGCGCGTCATGTGCCATGATGCCGTTGAAGTCCTGCATAAAATGATTCCTGACAATTCTTTATCTATGGTTCAGCTGTTTTTCCCTGACCCGTGGCACAAAGCACGTCATAATAAACGCCGTATCGTTCAGGTACCGTTTGCTGAGCATATCTTAAGCAAGCTGAAGCTGGGCGGTGTGTTCCACATGGCAACCGACTGGGAAGCCTACGCGGAGCACATGCTGGAAGTGATGTCCTCAATTGACGGGTATAAAAACCAGTCAGAGAGTAACGATTATGTACCGCGCCCACAATCGCGCCCGGTAACCAAATTTGAACAACGTGGTCATCGTCTTGGCCACGGCGTATGGGACTTAATGTTCGAGAGGGTGAAATAATGGCAAAGAACCGTAGCCGTCGTCTGCGTAAAAAAATGCACATCGACGAATTCCAGGAAATAGGATTTTCGGTTGCATGGCGTTTCCCGGAAGGTACATCTGGAGAGCAGGTCGATCAAATCGTTGATGATTTCATCAATGAGGTTATCGAACCGAATAAACTGGCCTTTGACGGCAGCGGCTATCTCGCCTGGGAGGGTCTGATCTGTCTGCAGGAAATCGGCAAGTGCACCGAAGAACATCAGGCAATCGTGCGTAAGTGGCTGGAAGAGCACAAACTCGAAGAAGTGCGTACCAGCGAACTTTTCGATATTTGGTGGGACTAAGTAGCACAGGGTCGGCAAATGCCGGCCCGATTTGTATTGAGGGAAAGATATGATGCGCAAAACGCTGCTGGCGGCAGTCCTAACGTTCACGGCGATGGCCGCACATGCCGATTACAAGTGCAGCGTCACCCCGCGTGACGATGTGATTTTGAGCCCACAAACGGTGCAGGTGAAGGGTGAGAACGGCGACCTGGTTATTACCCAGGCCGGTGATGTCACCTTTAACGGTAAGCAGTACAACCTGAACGCTGCGCAGCGTGAGCAGGCTAAAGATTATCAGGCGGCGTTGCGTAGCAGCCTGCCGTGGATTGACGAAGGTGCCAGAGCGCGCGTGGAGAAAGGTCGCGTGGCGCTGGACAAAATCATCGCCAAAGAAGTAGGCGAAAGCAGCAACATGCGTGGCCGCTTAACCAAGCTTGATGCGCAATTGAAAGCGCAGATGAACCGTATCATTGAACATCGTACTGACGGTCTCACCTTCCATTATAAGGCGATTGATCAGGTCCGCGCGGACGGACAACAACTGGTGAATCAGGCGATGGGCGGTATTTTGCAGGACAGCATCAACGAGATGGGGGCGAAAGCCGTGCTCAAAGGCGGTGGTAATCCGCTGCAGGGCGTACTCGGAAGCCTCGGTGGTTTGCAGACCTCAATTCAGAATGAATGGAAGAATCAGGAACAAGACTTCCAGCAGTTTGGTAAAGATGTTTGCGCCCGCGTCGTGACGCTGGAAAACGATCGTAAAACGCTGGTTAGCACACTGAAATAATCTTCACCTCTTTTTAACGGCACAGAAACATTCTGTGCCGTTTTATTTTGTACTTTTCTGTTTTTTTGATATCCATCTCTAAGAATAACAATTTGCTGGAGATATAAATCTGGTTAATTGGATGGCGTCACATTATTCATCTGTAAGATAGACATAATGCTGCAAATTCAAGTAACTGGAGAAATAACATGGAGTTTTTCAAGAGAACGGCACTTGCCGCACTGGTTATGGGTTTCAGCGGCGCGGCGCTTGCACTGCCAAACATTACTATTTTAGCAACTGGCGGGACCATTGCCGGCGGCGGTGATTCCGCGACAAAATCTAACTACACGGCAGGCAAGGTTGGCGTAGAAAATCTGGTTGATGCCGTACCTCAGTTGAAAGATATCGCTGTTGTAAAAGGTGAGCAGGTGGTGAACATCGGCTCCCAGGATATGAACGACGAAGTCTGGTTAACGCTGGCGAAAAAGATTAATACCGAGTGTGATAAAACCGACGGCTTCGTGGTAACTCATGGTACGGATACCATGGAAGAAACCGCCTATTTCCTCGACCTGACCGTTAAGTGCAACAAGCCGGTAGTGCTGGTCGGCGCAATGCGTCCGTCTACGGGGATGAGCGCTGATGGCCCGTTCAACCTGTATAACGCAGTGGTAACCGCCGCAGATAAAGCCTCTGCCAACCGCGGTGTGCTGGTGGTGATGAACGACACCGTGATGGATGGTCGTGACGTGACCAAAACCAACACAACCGATGTGGCTACCTTCAAATCTGTTAACTATGGCCCGCTGGGTTATATCCATAACGGTAAAATCGACTACCAGCGTACCCCTGCGCGTAAGCACACCACGTCTACTCCGTTCGATGTGTCTAAGCTGACCGAGCTGCCGAAAGTTGGGATTGTTTACAACTACGCTAACGCCTCCGAACTGCCGGCAAAAGCGCTGGTGGACGCGGGTTACGCCGGGATCGTCAGTGCGGGAGTAGGTAACGGTAACCTGTATAAAACCATTTTCGATACGCTGGCAACCGCCGCACACAAAGGTACCGTTGTGGTGCGTTCATCTCGTGTACCAACGGGCGCCACCACGCAGGATGCAGAAGTTGATGATGCAAAATATGGATTTGTGGCTTCAGGCTCTCTGAACCCGCAAAAAGCGCGTGTTCTGCTACAGCTTGCGCTGACCCAAACCAAGGATCCTAAGCAGATCCAGGAAATGTTTAATCAGTATTAATCGATGAAGGTGGCTGCGTCCCGGCCTGTTGTAGGCCGGATAAGGCGCAGCCGCCATCCGGCAAATTGCCTGATGGCGCTACGCTTATCAGGCCTACGTTCACTACATCGTTACCGTATTATTCCGCCAGAAACAGCTCCAGCAGCGAATTCAAAAACAACTTACCGTGTTGGGTAATCTGCCAGTATTCATCGCATTCACTCAGATAGCCTTGGGCGATAGCCTCATCGATCTGTCGACGAATCACGTCTTCGGTAAGCCCGGTATATTGCGTGAACTCCGCGCGAGGCGCGGCTTCCAGCAGCCGGAAACGGTTCATAAAGAATTCGAACGGCTTATCGGCTTCGGCGACATCACGCTGACTTTCGAGATAACGCCCTTGCATGTATCCACGCGGATGCCGCGTTTTGGTGGTGCGCAGGATGCGCCCGTCCGGGAAAGTGATTTTGCCATGCGCGCCACAGCCAATGCCGAGAT
Source organism: Citrobacter arsenatis (assembly GCF_004353845.1). GTDB lineage: Bacteria > Pseudomonadota > Gammaproteobacteria > Enterobacterales > Enterobacteriaceae > Citrobacter > Citrobacter arsenatis. The sequence goes on along the minus strand of NZ_CP037864.1, from coordinate 4,374,602 downwards.
AGTCACCAAAACGCCAGTAGTTAAGGTTGTGCTGACACTGATAACCCGACCTGGCGTAAGCTGAGGTTTCGTATTGTTGATACCCCGCGGCGGTCAGTAGCTGGTGGCCTTGCTCAAAAATATCCCACAGCGCGTCATCGTCCGGTAAAACCGGCGGTCGGGAACCAAACAGCGTATTGGGTTCGATGGTCAACTGATACCAGGAAAGATGCGGCGGGTTGAGCGCAATGGCCTGCTGTAAATCGCCCAGCGCCTCTTCCAGCGTCTGATCCGGTAAACCATGCATCAGGTCGAGGTTAAAGCTGCGTAGCCCCAGACCGCTCGCCAGATTTGCCGCTCGTTTAGCTTCTTCCGGCCCGTGAATACGTCCCAGACGCTCGAGTTTGGTGGCGCTAAAGCTCTGTACGCCAATCGAAATACGGTTTACGCCAGCGCGTTGATAATCAACAAAGCGATCGGCTTCCACCGTTCCGGGATTCGCCTCCATCGTGATTTCTGCATCTGCGGCCAGATTCAGCCGTGTGCGCACGCCGTCGAGCAGCGTTTGCATTGCCGGGCCAGAAAGCAGGCTCGGCGTACCACCACCGATAAAAATCGTCTTTACTTCACGTCCCTGGGCGTGGGCTACCTCAGAGTCCAGATCGCTCAGCAGATGCTGAACATAGTCGTCATGAGGGACTTCGCCTTTTAGCGCATGCGAGTTGAAGTCGCAGTACGGACATTTCTGTACGCACCACGGGATGTGAATATAAAGACTGAGCGGCGGAAGCTTAACCATTACGCAGGGCATCCAGCAGCAGTTTCAGCGCCTGTCCACGGTGAGAAATCGCACTTTTTTCTTCACGGGTCAGCTCTGCGGCGGTTTTCCCTTCAGACGGCACAAAGAAGATGGGGTCGTAGCCAAAGCCACCGTTTCCGGCAGGTTCACGGGTAATCACGCCCGGCCAGCTTCCGTGACACACTAAAGGTGTAGGATCGTCTGCATGGCGCATATACACCAGCACGCAGTGGAATTGTGCCTGGCGCTTGTCATCAGGAACATCCTGCAGGGTGTGAAGCAGTTTTTCGAGGTTCTGCTGATCGGTCGCATTTTCGCCGGAATAGCGGGCTGAATAGATGCCTGGCGCGCCGCCAAGAGCATTTACCGCCAGACCTGAGTCATCAGCAATGGCCGGTAGGCCGGTAATTTGCGCGGCATGACGCGCCTTCAGAATGGCGTTCTCAATAAACGTCAGTCCGGTCTCTTCTGCAGAATCAACACCCAGATCCGTTTGGGCAACAACATCAAGACCGAAATCACTCAGAAGTGAAGCGAGTTCACGCACTTTACCGGCATTGCCGGTCGCGAGGACAACTTTTTGCATGGGATACCTAATCAGTTAGCGCCGCAATTTCGGGCGGGATCTGTTGCGGATGAATGATTTTAACCTGTTTGTGACGACCAAGCTCGCCCTTCTCAATGACGACCTGGCTTTTTGCTACGCGGAACTGTTTACCAAGAAACTTCACCAGATGGCTATTGGCTTGTCCATCAACCGGTGGGGCGGTAATGGCGACTTTTAGCTCGTCGCCATGTAAACCCACAATACTGTCACGGCTGGCTTTAGGCTGAATGTAGAGCCGTAAAACCAGACCGTCGTCGCAGGGTGTAACGGCACTCATAGCGCCATCCACAGCCCCGGCAGCAGCATGTTGCCTGTCGCCTGTAACACTTCTGCGATGCCCATATTAATGACATAGAGCAGCAGAACCAGAATCATTGGCGAGAAATCGATCCCGCCCATGCCTGGAAGTATGCGACGGATAGGGCGCAGCAGCGGATCTGCCAGTTGAATCAGCACGTACTCCACGGGGCTGCGGCCCTGGCTGACCCAGCTCATAATCGCCATCACCAACAGTACCCAGAAAATCAGCAATCCGATGGTCTTCAGGACAATCAGCACGGCGGCGATCCAGATGATCGGCTGGAACGTGACCACCTTAAACAGCACGATTGCTTTGATAAAGCTGAGAATCAGCGCCACTAATGCCGATGCGCTGTCGATCGGTCCCATCGGGGGAATAATGCGGCGTAACGGCCCAATAATAGGTTGAGTGATTTTCACTATAAACTGCGAGAACGGGTTGTAAAAATCGCAGCGAGACCATTGCATCCACACGCGCAGCAGCAGCGCCATGGTATACAGCTCAATTACCGTTGAGAGCAGGAAGGTCAACGTATTCATGGTGTTCCTTAGTTTTCCTTATTTTTTAGTGTAATCACGAGCACCAAAAATGGCAGTGCCGATGCGCACCATCGTGCTACCCGCCGCGATTGCGGCATCCATATCATCAGACATCCCCAGTGAGAGCGTGTCGATACTTGGGTAACGTGTTTTCAACCCGGCAAATGCTACCGCCATTTGCTGTGCAACTTCAAACTGCCTTACATAATCTGACTCTGGCGCCGGGATCGCCATCAAACCACGCAGGGTAATGCGCGGCAGTGCGGCGACGTCAGCGGCAAGTGCCTCAAGCTCTGCCAGCGGAATTCCTGACTTACTGTTCTCATCGCTGATATTAATTTGAATCAGTACATTGAGCGGTGGCAGTTGTGCCGGGCGCTGTTCGCTCAAACGAGCAGCGATACGCAGACGGTCGATCGTATGGCACCAGTCAAAATGTTCCGCGACCAGACGACTTTTGTTGGACTGCAGTGGGCCAATAAAGTGCCACTGCAGATCGTTGACGCCTTTTTCCTGGAAGTAGCGGATTTTATCCACCCCTTCCTGCACATAGTTTTCACCGAAGGCACGCTGCCCTGCGGTAATGGCTTCTTCGATGGCGCTCGCAGGTTTGGTTTTGCTAACTGCAAGCAACATAACTTCTTCTGAAGACCGCCCGCAACGCGTCGCGGCGGCTGAGATTTTGTCCCGGACATGTGCCAGGTTATGCGCGATATCGTTCATTTTCCGAGGATGTTCATATGAATATGGAAGAAATAGTGGCCCTTAGTGTAAAGCATAACGTGTCGGATCTACACCTGTGCAATGCATGGCCTGCGCGCTGGCGCATACATGGAAAAGTCGAAATCGCGCCATTTACTCCGCCTGACGTGGAGGATCTGCTGATGTGCTGGCTCAGTGAGCAACAACAGGTACAGTGGCGGGAGCAGGGGCAGATTGATTTTGCTATTACGCTGGCATGTTCCCGGCGTCTGCGCGCCAGTGCTTTTGTTCATCAACAGGGAACGTCGCTGGCGCTAAGATTGCTACCACTTGATTGTCCACGTTTAGACGATCTTCAGACTCCCGGGGTCATACCTGAACTGTTGCACTGTGAACATGGATTGATTCTGGTCACGGGTGCCACCGGCAGCGGTAAGTCAACGACCCTGGCGGCGATGGTGGAGTACCTTAATCAGCATGTTGCGGGGCATATTCTGACGCTGGAAGACCCGATTGAATATCGCTACACCAGCCAGCGTTGTCTTATTCAGCAACGGGAGGTGGGCGTACACTGCGCTTCTTTTGCCGCTGGTTTGCGCGGCGCACTGCGTGAAGATCCTGACGTCATTTTGCTGGGCGAACTGCGTGACGTGGAAACCATTCGTCTGGCGTTAACGGCTGCGGAAACAGGGCATCTGGTGCTGGCAACGTTACATACGCGAGGGGCGGCGCAGGCTATCGCGCGGCTGGTAGACACCTTTACCGCACAGGAGAAAGATCCGGTACGGAACCAACTGGCAGACAGCCTGCGGGCAGTGCTTTCGCAAAAGCTGGAGGAAGATAAGCAGGGAGGGCGTGTGGCGTTATTCGAGCTGCTCGTCAACACGCCTGCCGTGGGTAATTTGATTCGTGAAGGTAAAACACATCAGCTACCCGGTGTAATTCAAACCGGGCAGCAGACAGGTATGCAGACGTTTGCACAAAGTCAGCAGCAGCGACAGGCGCAGGGGCGGCTTTAGTAGCCCTGCTCGAAATAGCTTTCAAGGATAATAACGGCAGAAGCGGAGTCCACTTTGCCTTTATTCAACGCCCGGTATCCGCCTTGCTCAAACAGGCCGGAGCGTGCCTCGACGGTGCTCAGGCGTTCATCGTGCAGCGTTACGGTTACGCCAAAACGACCGTGAATGCGGTTAGCGAACTTACGCGCGCGCGCGGTAAGGGGTTGTTCGGTGCCATCCATGTTGAGCGGCAGGCCGACAATGATTTCGTCCGGCTGCCACTCTTTGAGCAGACGTTCAATCAAACTCCAGTCCGGCGTACCGTCCTGTGCTTTGATCGCGGGCAAGGGTCTCGCCGTACCGGTAATGCGCTGACCAACTGCGACGCCGATACTTTTCGTACCAAAATCAAAAGAGAGTAATGTTCCGCTCATCAGGCATGTCCCGCCACGCCAGGCATGGTCTGAATATCTATCCCGATAAGCTTCGCCGCATCGCGCCAGCGGTCGGCAATCGGCGTTTTAAACAAGATGTTGAGGTCGGCAGGGGCCGTGAGCCAGGCGTTATCCAGTAGCTCTTGTTCCAGTTGACCTTTTTCCCATGATGAATACCCCAGTGCAACCAGCACTTCGGACGGTTGCTCCTGCGTACCCAGGGTTTCTAATACATCGCGGGAGGTTGTGATGATGGTGTTATCTGAGATGCGAATACTGGAGGCAAAGCGTGACGGCGGGGTGTGGAGAATAAATCCACGGTCTTCCGCCAGTGGGCCGCCGAGCATCACCGGTTTGTCCAGACGAATAGCCGGATCGCGTTCTTCTGGCGTTATCTTCAGCTTTTCCAGAATCCCTTCAATCTGTAAATTTTCCAGAGGTTTATTGACGATAATCCCCATTGCTCCGTTCTCATTATGTTCACAGATGTACACCACGGAACGGCGGAAAATCGGATCCTGGAGAGCAGGCATGGCAATCAGAAAGTGATGCTGTAAATTCATTGTCAGAGGTTCTGTTTCCTGGTTCAAAAAAGCAACAGGGCCCAGTATGTGGGCAAAGCGTTAAGTTGTCACCCTCTGAAAATAGCTTTGCCGGATGGTGGCTTTGCCTTATCCGGCCTACGGGGTGCAATTCCAGGCCGGATAAGACGCGAAGGCGTCACCACCCGGCCACGTATTTACTTCTGTAAACGTGCCTCAATGGCATCCATCAGCATACCGGTAATCGAAACCGGGAACTCTGCTTCAATTTCACGAATACAGGTTGGGCTGGTAACGTTTATTTCCGTCAGACGATCGCCAATGATATCCAGACCGACAAAAATCAAACCTTTCGCTTTCAGCGTTGGCCCAATGCGGCGTGCAATTTCCCAGTCGCTGTCGGTTAATGGACGCGGCTCGCCACGACCACCGGCAGCCAGATTGCCACGGGTTTCGCCGCCCTGTGGAATACGCGCCAGGCAGTATGGAACGGGTTCGCCATCTACCACCAGCACGCGTTTATCGCCATCTTTAATTGCTGGCAAATAGTTCTGTGCCATGCAGTAGCGGGTACCGTGCTCGGTCAGCGTTTCAGCAATCACGCCAAGGTTCGGATCGCCTTCCTTCACGCGGAAAATAGATGCGCCACCCATGCCGTCCAATGGTTTGAGAATGATGTCGCTGTGTTTTTGCCAGAAGGCTTTCAGCTGCGCTTTATTACGCGTGACCAGCGTTTCCGGCGTCAGGTCAGCAAACCAGGCGGTGAACAGCTTTTCGTTGCAGTCGCGCAGGCTCTGCGGTTTGTTGACGATAAGCGTCCCTTTCTCTTCTGCACGTTCCAGAATATAGGTTGCGTAGATGAACTCGGTATCAAACGGCGGATCCTTACGCATCAGAATGACGTTCAGGTCTGCCAGAGGGAGATCCTGTTCGCTCTTGAACTCATACCATTTGTCGTAGTTCTGCTCTACGCTCAGGGTACGCGTGCGGGCGCGGGCTTCACCGTTGTTCAGATAAAGATCGGCCATCTCCATATAATGAATTTCGTAACCGCGACGTTGCGCTTCCAGCAGCATAGCGAAGCTGGAGTCTTTCTTGATGTTGATGCTTGCGATGGGATCCATCACGATGCCGAGCTTGATCATTTTCTTCTCCGTTTATGCCTTAGCCCAGATCGCCAAAACGCACCTGAAGCGCAGTAATGGCGGTGAGCGCAGTTGTCTCAGTACGCAGAACGCGAGGTCCTAACAGAATATCAGTAAACTGATAACGTGCGGTCATGGCAATTTCATCTGCCGACAGCCCACCTTCCGGGCCAATCAGCAAGCGGATGCGTTCCACCGGCAGCGGCAGCGTATTGATGCTGGCGCTGGCGCGCGGATGCAGGTTCAGCTTCAGTCCTTCGTCCTGTTCTGCGCACCACGCTTCCAGATCCATTGCCGGGCGAATCTCAGGCACCCGGTTACGACCGCACTGTTCACAGGCGGCAATGGCGATTTTATGCCACTGCTGGAGCTTCTTGTTCAGGCGTTCACTGTCCAGTTTAACGCCGCAGCGCTCAGAAAAAAGTGGCGTAATGAGGCTTACACCCAGTTCGATCGATTTCTGGATAGTAAATTCCATTTTTTCGCCGCGCGACATCACCTGACCCAGATGGATGTGCAACGGCGATTCACGATCGTCGAGTTCGGCGTTAAGCACCTTCACGTCCACGCTTTTCTTACTGGCGTGGGTTATTTCAGCGTCGAATACCTGATTGCTGCCATCAAACAGCTGTAGCGCCTGGCCTTGTCCCATACGCAGCACGCGGCCAATATGGTTGGCTGCATCTTCACACAGTGAAATTTGGCTGCCGGAAGTGAGTGGCTCAGGGTGATAAATGCGAGGAATACGCATAGTTAAACATCCGCGTCATCGCCCTGGGCTACGAAAGGCCAGGGCATGGTTAAAAATATTGACGCTAGTGTAGGTTAGCTCTTTTGCGCCTGGCAAGCGCGTTGCACATATGGGTTATGGTTCCCCTGTACCTTCGCGATGCGTTCGTCACGCTCACACTCCCAGTCGGTGACCGGATATTGCTTATTCCAGGCGTTAAAAAGCTGAGTTTGCTGGCGGGAGAGCGTCAGGTTGTACTGGTCGCGCATGTAAAAATAGGTGCGCGCGATGGCACCACGAGCGCGGGCCGGCGGTTCGGCAACTTTCTCTTTGAAATCAACCTTCATGGAGCATTGCCCATACTGACCTTCGCCACCGTTCCACTGGTTGTACATAAAGTTTGCGCGATCGCCATTTACTTCGCCCACCGCAGGTTGCAGGTTATGCATATCGCTTTCCATTTTGCGATAGACCGGATCTTTGGCGCAGTTTTTACGCCCTCCGTCCTGCCAGCACTGGCGCTGATGACCAAATTGCCAGGCCGGGACAACGTGCTCCCATTCAATTCGGCTGGCGCGGTTTTCATTTTTTCGTACTTTATAACCGCAGGATTCGAGGTCAACGACCCCTTTTTTTCCTTGCCAGTTAATTTTACAACCACAATAGAAATCGCCCGGCGCATCGGCGTTAACTTTGACGCCCGCCGCTTTTGCCTGAGAAAAACTGTTGATGCCTTCGGCTAAAACCGGCCCTGAAAACGCAGCGGCTAACAAGGCCGTTGCAAAAGAAAGATTACGGTACATCACGAACTCCGTGTCAAAACGAGCCCGCAACGTAGCGAAAGTTATTCCTGTATGCAATCAGTTAGATCAGAAAAGTTCCTGATAACTCTGAAGATTATTCCGCAACCAGTGGTTCGCCGCAGTGGACGCAGCGGTAGGTTGCCTCACCGCGTACAACGCGGTTATGTCGACGAACGGTCAGTTGGTGTTCCTGACACTTACAGCGGTAAGTAAAAGTCTTACGCTGCACCGATTGCAGTTCAAACTGATGCGTGCGCCGGGCTGGTACGCCCAGCACGCTCTCCATCATCCATTTCCACTCTTTCCCGTGCGGCGGCACGCGGCCAAAGTGCTTCCACACCAGTAAATGCGCCAGTTCATGGGGCACCACTTCGTTAACGAACGCGTCGACGTTCTCCATCAGGAGGACGGGGTTAAGGCGAATTTCATAGGTTTGTAACCATGCTGTACCCGCGGCGGTTCCGCGCTGTTGGTAAACCAGCTTTGGTTCCGGATATTGGCGTTCGAGCTTGAGATTGGCCTGTGCGAGTTTATCCCGCAGGCTGCGCATAACAGCTTGCTGGATGGCGATAGGGAGACGGGAGGTTTTCATAACGCCAGAGGATAGTGCGACAGGAAAGGGACTGCAAGAGGAAGGCTTCCTCCCGCTGGGGGAGGAAGCTTTTCGTGATTAGTCGTGTGCGCCAATTTCGCGCAGTTTACGACCTTTCATCAGGTTACGTTCAATGTGTTCCAGAGAGACGTTTTTAGTTTCCGGGATCAGCCACAGAGTCAGGAAGATGAACAGTACGTTCAGGCCACCGTAGACCCAGAAGGTGTTGGCGCTGCCCAGCGAGTTCAGCATCGTCAGGAAGGTTGCGCCGACGATCATGTTGGCAATCCAGTTGGTAGCGGTAGAGCAGGTGATGCCAAAATCGCGGCCTTTCAGCGGCTGGATTTCAGAGCACAGTACCCAAATCAGCGGACCGGCGCTCATCGCAAAGCCAACGATAAACATCAACAGCATCAGTACCGCGAAGTATTGTGCGGCAGCCGAATGAATACCCACGTGCATCATTGTACCCAGCACGCCCATACCGACGGCCATGACGATAAAGCCGAGGATCAGCGTAGGTTTACGGCCCCAGCGGTCAACCAGACCAATGGCGATAAAGGTTGCCAGCACGTTGGTCAGACCGACAATAACGGTCCCCCACATCTGTTCGGTGGTGTTGGTGTAACCCGCCAGCTCAAAGATTTTTGGCGCGTAATACATAATGACGTTCATCCCGGTGAACTGCTGCATCACCTGCAGAAGAACCCCGAGGAAAACCGCGCGGCGGAAGTTGCTGTTTTCTTTAAACAGCGCCCAGCCGCTCTGCTTCACCTGCAGGCTTTCACGAATTTCATCCAGCTCACGTTTGGCTTCAGCGCTGGTGTCACGCAGACGTAACAGGACGCGTTCAGCATCAACAAAGCGGCGTTTTGCCGCAAACCAACGCGGGCTGTCCGGCAGGAAGATGACGCCAACCAGCAACAGCAGGGCAGGGATGATGATCACACCCAGCATCCAGCGCCATGCGCCGCTGTAGCTAAACGCCGTATCAGAAAGGTATGCACCCAAAATACCGATGGTGATCATTAACTGATACATCGAGATCATGCTGCCGCGAATTTTTTCCGGGGCAATTTCAGACAGGTACAGCGGCGCGGTATAAGACGCAACGCCTACTGCCAGGCCGAGCAGAACGCGGGATACCAGCAGCACTTCAACGTTTGGCGCCGCGGCGGAGAACAGCGAACCGGCAACAAACAGGATGGCGCCGATCATCAGGCTCTTTTTACGCCCCAGCTTGAAGGAGAGCCAACCGCTGCCGACGGCGCCCACTGCCGCACCAAACATCATAGAACTCACCACCCATTCCTGAGTGTGCGGGGTAATTTGAAACTCGTCGGTGATGAACGGTAACGCTCCGGCAATAACGCCGATATCCAGGCCAAAAAGTAATCCAGCCAGGGCTGCCAGGAAGCAGACAAAAAATGTCATCGCTTTGTTGGAACGCCCCGTTTTTTTATTGTCAGGCATGATGCCCTCCGGTTGGGTAGCTAGTTTTGTTGATGTTAAGGGTAGGTGAGTACGGGGTAAAAAAATGCGAATCACATCACATTAGTGTAATCGGTTACACTAATATTCATGTGAATTATTGGTTAATTTATTGAAAGTTAACATTATTTATTTGTAGTGAGGAATGTTGGTTGTCTGAGTTTAAGGTGATTCTGAAATATAATGTAACAGTGATGCTTCGTTAGTAGTAAAGGGATATTAAGTCAAGGCAGATAGAAATTCAGTGGTATGTAATCGCTTTCATTTGTTATTTGCAGTAATGGAAACTAGCGATGTTTTAGCGATGAGGTAGGGAGAGAAAAAGGGCATAAAAAAAGACCAGCGCGAGGCTGGTCTTCATAAGTCTTGGGTCGTGGGGGAATTACTTCAGACCGGCAGCTTCACGCAGCAGAGCGGCTTTGTCGGTTTTTTCCCATGGGAAATGTTCGCGACCAAAGTGACCGTAAGCAGCGGTTTCTTTGTAAATAGGGTGCAGCAGATCCAGCATCTGAATCAGGCCATACGGACGCAGGTCGAAGAACTCACGTACCAGCAGGGTCAGCTGTTCTGAAGGCACTTTTTCAGTACCGAACGTTTCTACCATGATAGAGGTCGGTTCAGCCACGCCGATTGCGTAGGAAACCTGAATCTCGCAACGGTCAGCCAGGCCAGCGGCAACGATGTTTTTCGCTACATAGCGAGCTGCATAGGCTGCGGAACGGTCAACTTTAGACGGATCCTTACCAGAGAATGCGCCGCCACCGTGACGAGCCATACCGCCGTAGGTATCAACGATGATTTTACGCCCTGTCAGACCGCAGTCACCCATTGGGCCGCCGATAACGAAACGACCGGTTGGGTTGATGAAGAATTTGGTTGCGCTGGTCAGCCATTCAGTCGGCAGTACCGGCTTGATGATCTCTTCCATAACGGCTTCTTGCAGCGATTTCTGGTCGATATCTTCAGAGTGCTGAGTCGACAGAACAACCGCATCAATACCGACGATTTTGCCGTCGTCATACTGGAAGGTGACCTGGCTTTTTGCATCCGGACGCAGCCAGGACAAGGTGCCGTTTTTGCGCACTTCAGCCTGACGCTGCACCAGACGGTGAGCATAGGTAATTGGGGCTGGCATCAGTACGTCGGTTTCATTGGTTGCATAACCAAACATCAGACCCTGGTCGCCTGCGCCCTGTTCCAGCGGATCGGCACGGTCAACGCCCTGGTTGATGTCCGGAGACTGTTTACCAATCGCGCTCAGTACCGCACAAGAGTTGGCGTCAAAGCCCATGTCGGAATGCACATAGCCAATTTCGCGAACCGTGTTACGGGTGATCTCTTCGATATCAACCCATGCGCTGGTGGTGATCTCACCGCCAACTAAAACCATGCCGGTTTTAACGTAGGTTTCGCAGGCAACACGTGCTTTCGGATCCTGCTCCAGGATTGCATCCAGCACGGCATCAGAGATTTGGTCAGCGATTTTGTCAGGATGCCCTTCTGATACGGACTCGGACGTAAAAAGGTGTTTTGCCATATTTAATTTCACCTAAGGAGAATTTGGTTAGCTCAAACTGTCGAGTGGAATAGCCATGTGTAGAAGATTCTACCATGAGTCTGCAGATGACGGACACTGGCAGTCTGAGTGTTAATCGGTATAGATGGATTAACATCTGGACGGCTATTTTAGGACAGTTCTTCGCCTGATTTCCAGCTTTTTTTGATTGAGGTCGCATTGTACTGAAAATGTAACTGGAAATTTTTCCTGACGGTGCTGGCAATGTGCATATTTATCTTTTGCTTTTTGACTATGTTATCGGTATAAAACGCGGCGCGCGGCTCATATCCGTCATACTTCAAGTTGCATGTGCGTTGGCAATACTCGCCCCAGTCACTTACTCATGTAAGCTCCCGGGGACTCTCTGCGTTGCCGCCTTCCCACAACTCGAATTATTTAGGATAGACAAAAAGCACACGACGTTTTCATCGTGTTGCCACTTCCAGCCGGGTTAAAACTATAGCTTTGGCTTGTGGGTTCGTTCCGTAAGGAGCAACCGTGGAGGTGATACGAGATAATGAACCGTTGTATTCTGCTGAATCTGTCGCACCGTTCTGGTGTACATATGTCCCCCGCAATCTGCATCTCTGCTTTGCATACCTGTCGATGTTATATACACAAAATCATTTATGCTGCGTCGAGGCGGCAAGTGAATGAGTCCCCTGAACGTAAGAGTAGTACGTGACTGGGGCGAATGAGCGTAGCCAACAAAGAGGCTGCATGAAGGATGAAGTGTATACCCATCTCGGCGTATCTCAGGACTCAAGAGCCGGTAACGGTCACTAAGAACTGAACAAGGGCGCTCTTGGTAAACAAGAGTTTTCTCGTGGTTTCGCCGAACCGTCAGCATTAAGTTCGGTTACGTGTTTACATTGATATGAAAAAGAAACCGGTCGCACAGTCGGAGCGTCAGCACTATCTGCTGCAAATTCTGCCTGTATTTGGGTTGTTATCGCGTCTTCGGATTGCGATAGTAGTCAACTGTTTTACACTTGTTAATAAAATTTGAGGTTCGCTATGTCTGACGACATTTCTTTGGGTTCGCCTTCGTCAGCAGGCGAACACGGTGTACTACGCTCCATGCAGGAGGTTGCAATGAGTTCCCAGGAAGCCAGCAAGATGCTGCGTACTTACAATATTGCCTGGTGGGGTAATAACTACTATGACGTCAATGAACTGGGTCACATTAGCGTGTGCCCGGATCCGGATGTACCCGAAGCGCGCGTTGACCTTGCTGAGTTGGTGAAAGCCCGTGAAGCGCAGGGCCAGCGTCTGCCTGCATTGTTCTGCTTCCCGCAGATCCTGCAACACCGTCTTCGTTCGATTAACGCCGCGTTTAAACGCGCCCGTGAATCTTACGGCTACAACGGTGACTATTTCCTCGTTTACCCGATCAAGGTCAACCAGCACCGTCGCGTGATTGAATCGCTGATCCACTCCGGCGAACCGCTGGGGCTGGAAGCGGGTTCCAAAGCTGAACTGATGGCCGTTCTGGCGCATGCGGGCATGACCCGTAGCGTGATCGTGTGTAACGGTTATAAAGACCGCGAATATATCCGTCTGGCGCTGATTGGCGAGAAGATGGGTCATAAGGTCTATCTGGTCATCGAGAAGATGTCTGAAATCGCTATCGTGCTGGATGAAGCTGAACGCCTGAATGTTGTTCCGCGTCTGGGTGTGCGTGCGCGTCTGGCGTCGCAGGGTTCCGGTAAATGGCAGTCTTCCGGCGGCGAGAAATCGAAATTCGGTCTGGCGGCAAACCAGGTGCTGCAACTGGTGGAAATTCTGCGCGAGCGCGGTCGTCTGGACAGTATTCAACTGCTGCACTTTCACCTCGGCTCACAGATGGCGAACATCCGCGATATCGCCACCGGCGTACGTGAATCGGCGCGTTTCTATGTTGAGCTGCACAAGCTTGGCGTGAACATTCAGTGCTTCGATGTGGGCGGTGGTCTGGGCGTGGATTACGAAGGTACCCGTTCGCAGTCCGACTGCTCCGTAAACTACGGCCTGAACGAATACGCCAACAACATCATCTGGGCCATTGGCGACGCCTGTGAAGAACACGGTTTGCCGCACCCGACGGTAATTACCGAATCCGGTCGCGCGGTTACCGCACACCATACCGTGCTGGTGTCTAACATTATCGGCGTTGAGCGTAGCGAACACACCGAAGCAACGCCTCCGGCTGACGATGCGCCGCGTGCACTGCAAAGCATGTGGGAAACCTGGCAAGAGATGCACGAGCCGGGAACCCGTCGTTCGCTGCGTGAATGGCTGCACGACAGCCAGATGGATCTGCACGATATTCACGTTGGCTACTCTTCAGGCACCTTTAGCCTGCAGGAACGCGCGTGGGCAGAGCAGCTCTATCTGAACATGTGTCACGATGTGCAAAAACAACTCGACCCGAGCAACCGCGCGCACCGTCCGATTATCGACGAGCTGCAGGAACGTATGGCGGATAAAATCTACGTCAACTTCTCGCTGTTCCAGTCGATGCCAGATGCGTGGGGGATCGATCAGCTGTTCCCGGTCATGCCGCTGGAAGGACTGAATCAGGCGCCAGAGCGTCGTGCGGTGCTGCTGGATATCACCTGTGACTCCGACGGTGCTATCGACCACTACGTCGACGGCGACGGGATTGCGACCACCATGCCGATGCCGGAATACGACCCGGAGAACCCACCGATGTTGGGCTTCTTTATGGTGGGTGCGTATCAGGAGATCCTCGGCAACATGCACAACCTGTTCGGTGATACCGAAGCGGTTGACGTGTTTGTCTTCCCTGATGGAAGCGTGGAAGTTGAGCTGTCTGACGAAGGGGATACCGTGGCGGATATGCTGCAGTACGTGCAGTTGGATCCGAACACCCTGCTGACGCAGTTCCGTGATCAGGTGAAAAACACCGATCTGGATACCGAGCTGCAGCAGCAGTTCCTTGAAGAGTTCGAAGCAGGTCTGTACGGATATACCTATCTCGAAGACGAGTAACGATAAATGCCCGGTGACGTTACGCTTACCGGGCCTACGGAAATAGGCCGGATAAGGCGAAGCCGCCATCCGGCAGTCGGAATCCGCGGGGGCAGCATTTATGGCACTCACTTGAATCCGTACAAAATAACGGCGATAATTTGCCGTAAATATGCAGTTACCAAATCAATCCCTTCCTCGTCGGGCTTAACGACGCGGAGGGGATTTTTTTTCATCGATTTTTAAAGAGGTCAGCACATGAGCACCTTAGGTCATCAATACGACAACTCCCTGGTTTCTAACGCCTTTGGTTTTTTACGTCTGCCGATGAACTTCATGCCGTACGACAGCGACGCCGACTGGGTGATCACCGGCGTACCGTTTGATATGGCAACGTCTGGCCGCGCGGGCGGTCGTCATGGTCCGGCTGCGATCCGTCAGGTTTCCACTAACCTGGCGTGGGAGCACAATCGCTTCCCGTGGAACTTCGATATGCGCGAGCGCCTGAACGTGGTGGACTGCGGTGATCTGGTTTATGCGTTCGGTGATGCGCGTGAAATGAGTGAAAAACTGCAAGCGCATGCTGAGAAGCTGCTGTCTGCCGGTAAGCGCATGCTCTCCTTTGGCGGCGACCACTTCGTCACGCTGCCGCTGCTGCGCGCGCACGCTAAGCACTTTGGTAAAATGGCGCTAGTGCACTTTGATGCCCACACTGACACCTACGCTAACGGCTGCGAGTTCGACCACGGCACCATGTTCTACACCGCACCGAACGAAGGGCTGATCGATCCGAATCACTCAGTGCAGATTGGTATTCGTACTGAATTCGATAAAGACAACGGCTTTACCGTGCTGGATGCCTGTCAGGTGAACGATCGCAGCGTAGATGACATCATTGCCCAGGTTAAGCAAATTGTCGGTGATATGCCGGTATATCTGACCTTTGATATCGACTGCTTGGATCCAGCGTTTGCGCCGGGTACCGGTACGCCAGTGATTGGCGGTCTGACTTCCGATCGCGCGATCAAGCTGGTACGTGGTCTGAAAGATCTGAACATCGTCGGCATGGACGTCGTTGAAGTGGCTCCAGCTTACGACCAGTCAGAAATCACCGCCCTGGCGGCGGCAACGCTGGCTCTGGAAATGCTGTATATTCAGGCGGCGAAGAAAGGCGAATAAGTTGTTTTTGCCGGATGTCGCTAACGCTAATCCGGCCTACATTGTGCTGAATTTGTAGGCCGGATAAGGCAACGCCGCATCCGGCACGATAAATGGTTATTTGATCCCGTCCGCGCTCATGCGATCGCGAATATGCTGCGCACGTTCGGCGGATGCCGGGTGATCGTCAAACATTGAGCTTTGGCGTCCTGCTTCTAGTTTTGCCAGTTTCTCAAAGCTGGTGGCTAAGCCTGCCGGATTAATCCCACGTTTGCGCAACAAATCATACGAGTAATCATCCGCTTCGGATTCCTGACGCTGGGAGAACTGTGAGTTCACCAGTTTCTCGCCAAGATCGCCCAATTGCGACTGCGACAGGCTGCCGACAATACCGCCAGCTGACGCCGCCGCTGCACGTACGGCGTTCGTACCCAGCGCCACCTGCATACCTTTTTTCACATGGCCCAGCGCAACGTGGCCCATTTCATGGCCGATCACCGCTTCGACTTCGTTGTCGGTCATCATATCCATCAGGCCGCTGTACACGCGGATACAGCCGTTCGCCATGGCAAAGGCATTCACATCTTTCGCCATATAAACTTTGTAGTTCACCGGCTGGCCGTTAATGTTATCGCCAAGCGCGGCGGCGATTTTGCCAAGACGCTTTGCGTACTCGCTGCTGGCCGGGGCGATGGTAGCCTTGCTGTCCATATCTTTACAGGCCTGATCGCTCAGCGCTTTTACCTGAGCATCGCTCAGACTATAGGCCTGAAAAGCCTCAGCGCCAGAAGAAAGCAGTCCGTTAGAGTCCATGTTCTGGCAGCCGGTCAATGCCGCCGCCATGCTCGTAGCAAGCAGTAAAGCGCGAATTTTCATTTTTTCTCTTCCGCACAAAGTCAGGATTATTCTAAAAAATGCGTCGTTTGCAGGTGAACCGACGCTCGGCCTAAGTATAAAGAAAAGAACAATAAGCGGGCGAGAAGATTGCGCAACTTGCGTGCATGATCCAGAGATTTCTGAAGCGGCAAAAGGATGCTCCATGTACATGACACGCGGCTTGGGTTACATTGTTGGCACTTTTTTCCGGCGTAGCCCAAAACGCGCTGTCGTCAAGTCGTTAAGGGCCCAGCCTTCATTATCCGATCTGGAGTCAAAATGTCCTCACGTAAAGAGCTTGCCAATGCTATTCGTGCGCTGAGCATGGACGCAGTACAGAAAGCCAAATCCGGTCACCCGGGTGCCCCGATGGGTATGGCTGACATTGCCGAAGTCCTGTGGCGTGATTTCCTGAACCACAACCCGACTAACCCGTCCTGGGCTGACCGTGACCGCTTCGTGCTGTCCAACGGCCACGGCTCCATGCTGATTTATAGCCTGCTGCACCTCACTGGCTACGATCTGCCGATGTCCGAGCTGCAGAACTTCCGTCAGCTGCATTCCAAAACGCCGGGCCACCCGGAAGTGGGTTACACCGCGGGTGTTGAAACCACGACTGGTCCTTTGGGCCAGGGCATTGCGAACGCAGTCGGTATGGCCATCGCTGAAAAAACGCTGGCGGCGCAGTTTAACCGTCCAGGTCACGACATCGTTGACCACTTCACCTACGCTTTCATGGGCGACGGCTGCATGATGGAAGGTATCTCTCACGAGGTATGTTCCCTGGCCGGTACGCTGAAGCTGGGCAAACTGGTTGCGTTCTACGATGACAACGGCATCTCTATCGATGGTCACGTTGAAGGCTGGTTCACCGATGACACCGCTAAGCGTTTTGAAGCTTACGGCTGGCATGTGGTTCGTGGTGTTGATGGCCACGATGCTGACGCGATTAAGCGCGCAGTTGAAGAAGCACGCGCAGTGACCGACAAACCGTCCCTGCTGATGTGCAAAACCATCATCGGTTTCGGTTCCCCGAACAAAGCCGGCACCCACGACTCTCACGGTGCACCGCTGGGCGATGCAGAAATCGCACTGACCCGTGAACAGCTGGGCTGGAAATACGCGCCGTTCGAAATCCCGTCTGAAATCTACGCGCAGTGGGATGCGAAAGAAGCCGGTCAGGCAAAAGAAGCGGCCTGGAACGAGAAGTTTGCTGCTTATGCAAAGGCTTTCCCGCAGGAAGCCGCTGAATTCACCCGCCGTATGAAAGGTGAAATGCCGTCTGATTTCGACGCAAAAGCGAACGAGTTCATTGCTAAGCTGCAGGCTAACCCGGCGAAAATCGCCAGCCGTAAAGCCTCTCAGAACGCGATTGAAGCCTTCGGTCCGTTGCTGCCAGAATTCCTCGGCGGCTCCGCAGATCTCGCGCCATCTAACCTGACTCTGTGGTCTGGTTCTAAAGCTATCAACGAAGATACTGCCGGTAACTACATCCATTACGGTGTACGTGAATTCGGTATGACCGCTATCGCTAACGGTATCTCTCTGCACGGTGGTTTCCTGCCGTACACCTCCACCTTCCTGATGTTCGTGGAATATGCCCGTAATGCGGTGCGAATGGCTGCGCTGATGAAACAGCGTCAGGTGATGGTCTACACCCACGACTCCATTGGCCTGGGCGAAGATGGCCCGACTCACCAGCCGGTAGAGCAGGTTGCTTCTCTGCGCGTGACGCCGAACATGAGCACATGGCGTCCGTGTGACCAGGTTGAATCTGCTGTTGCATGGAAATACGGCGTAGAGCGTCAGGACGGTCCGACCGCGCTGATCCTCTCCCGTCAGAACCTGGCTCAGCAGGAGCGTACCGAAGAGCAACTGGCGAATATCGCCCGCGGTGGTTACGTGCTGAAAGATTGCGCCGGTCAGCCGGAACTGATCTTCATCGCTACCGGTTCTGAAGTTGAGCTGGCTGTGGCTGCATGGGACAAACTGACTGCTGAAGGCGTTAAAGCGCGCGTGGTTTCCATGCCGTCTACCGACGCGTTCGACAAGCAGGATGCTGCTTACCGCGAGTCCGTACTGCCGAAAGCGGTTTCCGCACGTGTTGCAGTGGAAGCGGGTATTGCAGACTACTGGTTCAAATATGTGGGCCTGAATGGCGCTATCGTCGGTATGACTACCTTTGGTGAGTCTGCACCGGCAGAGCTGCTGTTTGAAGAGTTCGGCTTCACCGTCGACAACGTCGTCGCGAAAGCCAAAGAACTGCTGTAATTTCGATTACAGGTAAAAAGCGGGTCGCTCAGGCGGCCCGTTTTTTTTGCTTCCCGGGGCCGTTACGTGCGTAGTCGACCAGCGTCAAGACGTACCACACGAGAGAAATGACGCTGCGTAAACGCCGCGTCATGACTGATCGCTACAACGCTTGTGCCACGCGCGCGGCACACCGCCAGCCAGTTTTCGAAGACGCCAAGCCAGTGCGCATCAAAATCCCGGCTGGGTTCATCCAGCAGTAGAATCGCGGGCGCGAGGGCTTCCAGACTGGCGACGGCAACCATCCGTCGTTGAGCAGTATGCAGATCCAGTGAGTGTGCGTCGGCGACGTCCTCTAGCTGACATAATTGCAGTGCCGCCGTCGTACGTTGCGCAACCTCAGCTACGGGGAGCTTCTGTAGCCGTAATCCGAAGGCCACTTCCTCTGCTACCTTGCTGTGAAATATTTGATTTTCCGCTTCCTGAAACAGCACGCCGATCGCCCTTGCGCGCTCTCGGTTTTTCAGTTGCGCAATCGCATTGTTTTGCAACGTTACTGAGCCAGAAGTCGGAAAGAGCAGCCCGGCCATGATACGCAGCAGCGTGGATTTACCTGCACCATTATCGCCCGTCAGCGCCAGCCATTCACCTTCATGGAGTTGAAGTGAAATATTGCTCAAGCAGTCATCGGCGGCATTCGGCCAGCGATAGCTGACCTGATTTAACGTTAGCATAGCGGTGACAATGCTCCATCGCGCAGTTGCCACGCCTGCTGGCAATAGCGGAGAAAAGGGGAAGGATTGCGTTCGAAAAGCACGACCAAAGCATGCTGTTCCTGCGCCCATTGTTGCAGTCGCTCCAGTAGCATCACAGTCGCCTGTGCTGTCAGGCGGCTGAATGCTTCATCCAGAATCAATATCTTCGGCTGCATGGCGAGCGCGCTGGCAATCACCACTCGCTGGGTTTCCCCACCGGAAAGCGTACCGGGATGACGAAAACGCAGAGGCTGACATTCCGTAAACGTCAGGGCTTCGTCAATACGCTTCATAATTTCGGTCTCGGTAAGACAGAGATTTTCCGGACCAAACGCCACTTCTTCCTCTACGCTGAAAGTACAACCGGAAAGCTGCAGGTAAGGTGACTGCTGCACAAGTTGGATAGTGCTCGACTGCTCGACCAGTGAAAGTTGCCCGATGGGGTTACCCAGTAGTATTCCTGTGCCCTCAATTTCGCCGGGAAGGAAATCGGGGTACCAGCCAGCCATCAGCTGCGCCAGCGTACTTTTCCCACTGCCGTTATCGCCAAAAATGGCTACCATACCGGGTTCGGCATAGTGGAAATTGTAGCAAGCGGGGGGCCGCACGGCATGCGTCGGGAGATAGCGAAACTGTTCTAACGTAACCAAATCCAGACTCCTGTCTCAACCATCATCAGAACTACCATGGTGTAGCGAGCCAGACGCTGTAGGGGGCTGTCTGGCGGTGCCCACAGCGTGGTGCGTGTACGATGCAGGCGAAATCCGCGCATATCGAGCGCCGCGCCGCGAACGGCTAAATCATTGAGCGCGTTATGAGTGAGCGGCACAATTAATGCCGGTATAGCGCGTAAACGTTGGTACCAGGACTCATCCAGCGGTACGCCGCGTGCACGCTGGGCCTCATGAATTATCTCCAACTGGCGTTTGAACTGCTCAACGACCAGCAGTGGCCCGGCAAACAGGTAGGCCACCCCAGGCGGCAGGCGAGAAGCAAACAGGGCGCGTATAAAACGCGAAACCGGTACGTACTGCATCCATATCTGCGATGTTGACACAATGGCCAGGATCCGCAGCCAGAGCGTAACGGCGTCGGCCCAACGTTCTGGCGTGCGCGGTTGTCCGCTGATCCATTCGGTAATCCACCCGCCGTGTACCAGCCATAGCCCTAGTCCTAAGGGGATCACCAGCCAAAGTACGTATTTCGCCCGCGACCGCGTAGCCTTCATACACAACAAACTGACAAACGTCGCGGTGCTGTACAAGCTAAGCGGCACTCCGGTTGGCAGCAGGAGTGTGGAGCAGGCGGCGAGTGCCCATAGGGTTAACGAGGTAAACGGATGCATTTAGCGCACGGCAGACATCGTAGGGAAATGGCGCGTTGTGCGCAGCGGAAGTTGGCGCAGCAACACCCAGACGATGATTGCTGTGAGGATTTTGTCGACCAGATTTGCACCGATGACGGTGATGGCGACGGACTCCACCAGGTTCTGACCGACTGAGTGCATCCACGCGACAAAAAGATCGGCACCGCTGCCGGTGACGCCGCCAAACAGGGTTGTGCGAATAGGTACGGCAACGAGAGTAACGGCAAGCGTAATAATCACGCCGCTGACAACAACTTGGGGTAAGGTGCGAAACCATCCAGCTCGTGCCAGCCAACCGGCGACCAGTCCAATCACCATGGCGACGGGCGCAAAGGCGGCGGCGATCGGATCGGTCAGTAACCCCCATAACAGATTAGTGAGTAATCCGGTTAGCATTCCCACCACCGGGCCTAACAACACCGCGCTGATCAAGGTACCAATCGAGTCGAGAAAAATAGGTAGTTTCAGCATGCTGATAAGCTGCCCACCGACCATATTGATGGCGATAGCAATGACAATCAGTACCAAAGACTGGCTGGAAAATTGGCGACGTGCCATAGAAGACCTCTTTTAAGTGAAGCGTTAACGGGATGAAATAACCAGTTCGTCATAACCGGAAACGGCGCAGGGCTGACGGCTGAATGCCAGAGACTTCAGCTCGCCAATCACGAGTTCCAGCGTGGTCCGCACGGTACAGCCCGGCATCATATGGCCGCCCAGCATCGCGCCGTGCGGGTCGGAAACCGCCAGATGGAGATGCTCGCCGGTAAGTTCCAACGTACCGTTCAAAGAGATAATTTCCCACGTACCGGTGAGTAACGTGGTTTCTTCACGTCCAGCGAAGCGCAGGGCTACGTTGCTCAGACTGCCTGTACAACCCGCTATCCAGCCAGCCTGTAGCTGATGCTGTTGTACAAATGTGTGTAGCGCTGAAAAAACTTCCTGACCGGGTAATAAACGCAGCGCATGAAAGCGAGCTTCAGATGATGGGGGATAGAATGTAGCCATTAATGAGGGACTCCGAGACTCGGACGTAGCGCTGATAATATAGACGCAGGTTAGGGAGCTTTCTGATATAAATCAGGATTTGTGACGTAGCAACGAAATAATCTTGCTACGGTTATTCGCAATTCTGGAATATGGAATAAATTTAGCGTTGAAGGGCGTTAAAATGTGACGCAAGTCAGATAACGGTGTTCTGTTGCTGGACAATCATTCCTTTTATTCCGCGTTTCGCTTATTCTAGCTGAAGCGTTTCAGTCGATTAAATGTTCGACAATTAACCAATTAGTCGCAGTTTGCGACAGGTAAGGTTTCCCTGAGCGATTTGCTGCATTACTCTGTCTGCCACATCGTTTCTGAGAAATCCTTGCAGGAGACCTATGACCGTACGCGTAGCGATTAATGGTTTCGGTCGCATTGGACGCAACGTGGTTCGTGCTTTGTATGAATCCGGGCGTCGGGCGGAAATCACCGTGGTGGCAATCAACGAACTGGCGGATGCTGCAGGCATGGCGCATTTGTTGAAATATGACACCAGCCATGGGCGTTTTGCCTGGGATGTTCGCCAGGAACGTGACCAGCTCATCGTTGGCGATGACGCGATCCGCATTCTGCATGAGCGAACACTCGATGCGCTGCCATGGCGTGAACTGGGTGTCGACATCGTGCTGGATTGTACGGGGGTCTTCGGCAATCGCGAACACGGCGAGGCGCATATTGCCGCTGGTGCAAAAAAAGTGCTCTTTTCACATCCTGGCAGTCACGACATCGACGCAACCGTTGTGTATGGCGTTAATCAGGATCAGCTGCGCGCTGAGCACCGGATCGTTTCCAATGCCTCCTGCACCACGAATTGCATAATACCCGTCATTAAATTGCTGGATGATGCTTACGGCATTGAGTCTGGTACCGTCACCACGATCCACTCCGCGATGCACGATCAGCAGGTTATTGATGCTTATCATCCTGACCTGCGCCGCACGCGAGCGGCCAGCCAGTCGATTATTCCGGTGGATACCAAACTGGCGGCGGGCATCACGCGAATTTTCCCGCAGTTTAACGATCGTTTTGAAGCGATTGCGGTGCGTGTACCGACCATAAATGTGACGGCGATCGACTTAAGCGTGACGGTGAAAAAACCAGTAAAAGCCATTGAAGTCAACCAGTTGCTGCAAAAAGCAGCACAAGGTGCATTTCATGGTATAGTTGACTATACGGAATTACCGTTGGTCTCTGTAGATTTTAACCACGACCCGCATAGCGCCATCGTTGATGGTACGCAAACGCGCGTGAGTGGCGCTCACCTGATCAAAACGCTGGTCTGGTGTGATAATGAATGGGGCTTTGCTAACCGTATGCTCGACACAACGTTAGCGATGGCTGCTATTGGTTTCAGGCTCGACGCTTGAGCGTCGACAAAACTTTATGAATCAACGAGAGGATTCACCATGTCTGTAATTAAGATGACCGATCTGGATCTGGCTGGTAAACGCGTTTTTATCCGTGCGGACCTGAACGTACCAGTTAAAGAAGGGAAAGTAACCAGCGATGCGCGTATCCGTGCTTCCCTGCCAACCATCGAACTGGCCCTGAAACAGGGTGCTAAAGTGATGGTAACTTCCCACCTGGGTCGTCCTACCGAAGGCGAGTACAACGAAGAATTCTCTCTGCTGCCGGTTGTTAACTATCTGAAAGACAAACTGTCTGCTCCGGTTCGCCTGGTAAAAGATTACCTGGACGGCGTTGAAGTCGCTGCCGGTGAGCTGGTGGTTCTGGAAAACGTTCGCTTCAACAAAGGCGAGAAGAAAGACGACGAAGCGCTGTCCAAAAAATATGCTGCGCTGTGCGACGTATTCGTGATGGATGCATTCGGTACGGCTCACCGTGCGCAGGCTTCTACCCACGGTATCGGCAAATTCGCTGATGTAGCGTGCGCTGGCCCGCTGCTGGCTGCTGAGCTGGATGCGCTGGGTAAAGCGCTGAAAGAACCTGCTCGTCCAATGGTGGCTATCGTTGGTGGTTCTAAAGTTTCTACCAAACTGACCGTTCTGGATTCTCTGTCAAAAATCGCTGACCAGCTGATCGTTGGCGGTGGTATCGCGAACACCTTCGTTGCCGCTCAAGGCCACAACGTTGGTAAATCCCTGTACGAAGCTGACCTGGTAGACGAAGCTAAGCGTCTGCTGACCACTTGCGACATCCCGGTTCCGACCGACGTTCGCGTAGCGACTGAATTCTCTGAAACTGCACCGGCTACTCTGAAATCCGTTAGCGATGTGAAAGAAGACGAGCAGATCCTGGATATCGGCGACGCTTCTGCACAGCAGCTGGCTGACATCCTGAAGAATGCGAAAACCATTCTGTGGAACGGTCCGGTTGGCGTGTTCGAATTCCCGAACTTCCGTAAAGGTACTGAAATCGTTGCTAACGCTATCGCTGACAGCGAAGCGTTCTCTATCGCAGGCGGTGGTGACACCCTGGCAGCAATCGATCTGTTCGGTATTGCTGACAAAATCTCCTACATCTCCACTGGCGGCGGCGCATTCCTCGAATTCGTGGAAGGCAAAGTACTGCCAGCAGTAGCGATGCTCGAAGAGCGCGCTAAAAAGTAAGCATTTAATGGGCAGGGTAACCTGCCCAATTATTAGCGCGCTTTAGAGCGCGCGCCCTTTCCAAGGCCGAAGATACAGGACTCGCAACATGTCTAAAATTTTTGATTTCGTAAAACCAGGCGTAATCACTGGTGATGACGTACAGAAAGTTTTCCAGGTAGCTAAAGAAAATAACTTTGCTCTGCCGGCAGTTAACTGCGTGGGCACCGACTCCATCAACGCCGTACTGGAAACCGCTGCAAAAGTTAAAGCGCCGGTAATCGTACAGTTCTCCAACGGTGGTGCTTCTTTCATCGCGGGTAAAGGCGTGAAGTCCGACGTTCCTCAGGGCGCTGCAATCCTGGGTGCTATCTCTGGTGCGCATCACGTTCACCAGATGGCTGAACACTACGGTGTTCCGGTTATCCTGCACACTGACCACTGCGCGAAGAAACTGCTGCCGTGGATCGACGGTCTGCTGGACGCGGGTGAAAAACACTTCGCAGCAACCGGCAAACCGCTGTTCTCTTCTCACATGATCGACCTGTCTGAAGAGTCTCTGGAAGAGAACATCGAAATCTGCTCCAAATACCTGGCGCGCATGTCCAAAATGGGCATGACCCTGGAAATCGAACTGGGTTGCACCGGTGGCGAAGAAGACGGTGTGGACAACAGCCACATGGACGCTTCTGCACTGTACACCCAGCCGGAAGACGTTGATTACGCATACACCGAGCTGAGCAAAATCAGCCCGCGTTTCACCATCGCAGCTTCCTTCGGTAACGTACACGGCGTTTACAAGCCGGGTAACGTTGTTCTGACCCCGACCATCCTGCGCGACTCTCAGGACTATGTTTCGAAGAAACATAACCTGCCGCACAACAGCCTGAACTTCGTCTTCCACGGCGGTTCCGGTTCTACTGCTCAGGAAATCAAAGACTCCGTAAGCTACGGCGTAGTGAAAATGAACATCGATACCGATACCCAATGGGCTACCTGGGAAGGCGTTCTGAACTACTACAAAGCAAACGAAGCTTACCTGCAGGGCCAGCTGGGCAACCCGAAAGGCGAAGATCAGCCGAACAAGAAATACTACGATCCGCGCGTATGGCTGCGTGCTGGTCAGGCAACCATGATCACCCGTCTGGAACAGGCTTTCAAAGAACTGAACGCGGTAGACGTTCTGTAATTTACGCCGTTCTACGTGACATGAGGCCCGCAGATGCGGGCCTTTTTTATTGCCATTTCAATGTGCTGCTGACAGAGAATTCTGTGATCTGTTTGGCAAAATCCGGATTTATTGTTTACCCTTGTCAGGTTGCCAGTCCCGTCAGGGCGGCTTTATTTCTCCCGTTTGGGTAAGCAAAAAAGGAATAGTGAATGGAAGATTTGAATGTTGTCGACAGCATAAACGGTGCGGGCACCTGGCTGGTCCGCAATCAGGAGCTGCTGTTGAGCTATGCCGTCAACATCGTGGCGGCCATCGCGATTGTCATTATCGGTATGATCGTGGCACGCATCGTTTCCAACACCGTCAACCGCCTGATGCTGGCGCGTAAAATTGATGCAACCGTTGCCGACTTCCTTTCTGCGCTGGTGCGCTACGGTATTATCGCTTTCACGCTAATTGCCGCTCTGGGCCGCGTTGGGGTGCAAACCGCCTCCGTGATTGCCGTTCTCGGTGCCGCCGGTTTAGCCGTTGGTCTGGCGCTGCAAGGTTCACTGTCCAACCTCGCCGCAGGCGTGCTGCTGGTGATGTTCCGTCCGTTTCGTGCGGGTGAATATGTCGACCTCGGCGGCGTAGCGGGAACCGTGCTTAACGTGCAGATTTTCTCCACCACTATGCGTACCGTAGACGGTAAGATTGTGGTGATCCCAAACGGTAAAATCATTGCCGGGAACATCATTAACTTCTCTCGCGAGCCGGTCCGTCGTAACGAATTTATTATCGGCGTGGCCTACGACTCCGATATCGATCAGGTGAAAAAAATCCTTACTGATATCATCCAGTCTGACGAGCGTATCATTAAAGATCGTGAAATGACGGTGCGTCTGAATGAGCTGGGTGCTTCCTCAATCAATTTCGTCGTGCGCGTCTGGAGCAACAGCAGCGATCTGCAAAGCGTCTACTGGGATGTACTGGAGCGTATTAAGCGCGAGTTTGACGCCAACGGCATCAGCTTCCCGTATCCGCAGATGGATGTGAACTTCAAGCGTGTGAAAGAGAACGCGGCAGAGTAATCTTTTTCTGCACCACGGTGCCGGATGGCGCTTCGCTTATCCGGCCTACTCAGATTTCTATTCTGTAGGCCGGATCAGGCACAAGCCGCCATCCGGCATTTTCCCTTCTGATATTAATTCCTCTTATAGCTGATTAAAATTATCCATTTCCGCTAATATTTTCCCCGCGCTATAGTCTGCTCCTAAGAGAAACAGTTCGGGATGATTAACGTGTTATCGTATTATTTTCAAGGGCTTGTACTGGGTGCGGCCATGATACTTCCGCTTGGCCCACAAAATGCTTTCGTGATGAATCAGGGGATCCGTCGCCAGTATCACATCATGATTGCTTTACTCTGCGCTATCAGCGATTTAGTGCTGATTTGCGCGGGGATCTTTGGCGGTAGCGCCTTGCTGATGCAGTCGCCGTGGCTAATGGCGCTGGTCACCTGGGGCGGGGTCGCTTTTTTACTTTGGTACGGTTTCGGCGCGTTAAAAACGGCGATGAGCAGTAATCTGGAACTGGCCAGCGCCGAGGTGATGAAGCAGGGCCGCTGGAAAATCATCGCCACTATGCTGGCGGTGACATGGCTCAACCCCCATGTTTACCTGGATACTTTTGTGGTGCTGGGGAGTCTGGGGGGGCAACTGGACGTTGAGCCTAAGCGTTGGTTTGCGCTGGGAACCGTCAGCGCTTCGTTCCTGTGGTTCTTCGGTCTGGCATTACTGGCGGCCTGGCTGGCGCCGCGTCTGCGTACTGCCAAAGCGCAGCGCATCATCAATACGCTGGTAGGATTAGTGATGTGGTTTATCGCTTTTCAACTGGCAAAAGAAGGTGTTGCGCACGTTCATGCACTGTTCAACTAAGTGTTGTCTGATGGACAACGTAGCGAGATCGGCTAAGCTTGCCTGCATGTGCCCTGAGTTTCGGGGTAATTAATGAAACATGGAGGAACGACCGTGAAGTTCAAAATAATGGCCCTGGCGGCATTAGTCGGATTCAGCGCACTATCGGTACAGGCAAATGAATTACCAAATGGACCGCACATCGTGACTTCCGGAACGGCAAGCGTAGATGCGACACCAGACATCGCCACCCTGGCGATTGAAGTGAACGTTGCTGCAAAGGATGCGGCTTCAGCGAAGAAGCAGGCCGATGAGCGCGTGGCGCAATATCTGTCTTTCCTTGAACAGAACCAGATAGCGAAGAAAGACATTAGCGCTGCCAACCTGCGTACGCAGCCGGACTACGACTACCAGAACGGTAAAAGCGTCCTTAAAGGCTATCGTGCGGTGCGCACTGTTGAAGTAACGTTGCGTCAGTTAGACAAGCTCAACGCGCTGCTTGATGGCGCGCTGAAGGCCGGTCTGAATGAGATCCGTTCGGTATCGCTCGGCGTTGCCCAGCCGGATACCTACAAAGACAAAGCGCGTAAAGCGGCAATTGATGATGCTATTCATCAGGCTGAACAACTGGCCGCGGGCTTTAACAGCAAACTGGGGCCCGTTTACAGCGTGCGCTACCACGTTTCCAATTATCAACCGAGCCCGATGGTACGGATGATGAAAGCGGATGCAGCGCCTGCGACATCCGCTCAGGAAACCTACGAACAGCCGGTTATTCAGTTTGACGATCAGGTTGATGTCGTCTTCCAGATTGAGCCGACGGCGGGGCAGCCAACAGCGACGCCAGCCAAAACCCAGTAATCGTGTCAGACCCGGCTTTCCAGCCGGGTTTTTCTGTGATCAACTGTAAAAATGAGATCTCACATCCGGTCTTTTTTTTCATCGTAATGAGGATAGGCCATAGCGATTTTTAAGGGGACGCTATGGATATTTTTATCTCGAAAAAGATGCGTAATTTCATTCTGCTGGCGCAAACCAATAACATTGCCAGGGCGGCA
Organism: Citrobacter arsenatis; assembly: GCF_004353845.1. Lineage (GTDB taxonomy): Bacteria > Pseudomonadota > Gammaproteobacteria > Enterobacterales > Enterobacteriaceae > Citrobacter > Citrobacter arsenatis. The sequence continues at coordinate 4,346,287 of NZ_CP037864.1, read as the reverse complement.
GAAAAAATACATATGACCGCATCGCCTTTCGGTAAAAGCATTGCTGCACTGGAAGATCAAATCGGCTATACGCTGTTTACCCGTAAAGATAACAACATCAGCCTGAATAAAGCCGGACAGGAGCTGTATCAGAAGCTGTTTCCCGTTTATCAGCGCCTTTCTGCCATTGATAACGAAATCCATAATGCCTCTCGCCGCTCGCGGGAAATTGTCATCGGTATCGACAATACCTACCCAACGATTATTTTTGACCAGTTGATTAGCCTTGGTGATAAGTACCATGGCGTGACGGCCCAGGCCGTGGAGTTCAGTGAGAATGGGGTAATTGATAACCTGTTCGATCGCAAACTGGATTTTATTATTTCGCCGCAGCACGTTTCCCCCCGCGTCCAGGAGCTGGAAAATCTGGCGATCAGCGAACTGCCTCCACTGCGTTTGGGGTTTCTCGTTTCCCGGCGCTACGAAGAGAAACAGCCGCAGGATCTGTTGCGCGAGCTGCCCTGGCTGCAAATGCGCTTTCAGAATCGCGCTAACTTTGAGGCGATGCTGGATGCATACATGCGCCCCTGTGGGATCAACCCGACGATAATCTATCGTCCGTACAGCTTTATGGCCAAGATTAGCGCGGTTGAGCGCGGGCAGTTTTTGACGGTGATCCCTCATTTCGCCTGGCGGCTGGTGAATCCGTCGACGCTAAAGTATTTCGACGCGCCCGGCAGTCCCATGTATATGCAGGAGTTTCTCTATTCGCTGAAAAATCATCGCTATACCGCCACCATGCTCCAGCATATTGCTGAAGATCGTGACGGTACGTCAAGTTAACCGAGCATCGATCCCGTCTCGAGCAGGTTGCGATGCAGATCGAATGCATGGCTGAGATCGTGATGGATATGCCCGCCGGGCGCTTGTTCCAGATAGCGGTGCAGATAGTCCCGGTAAAGGGGATGCGCACAGTTATCGATAATCGTGTGCGCCCGCTGCATCGGAGATAGCCCACGCAGATCGGCAATCCCTTGTTCGGTCACGATCACTTTAACGCTATGTTCGCTGTGGTCGACATGGCTGCACATCGGCACGATGGTTGAGATTTTCCCGCCTTTGGCAATCGACGGTGCCATAAAGATAGACAGGTAGGCGTTGCGCTCGAAATCCCCGCTGCCGCCGATGCCGTTCATCAGGTTTACGCCCGCAACGTGGGTGGAATTGGCATGGCCGTAGATATCAAATTCCAGACCCACGTTAAGCGCAATAACCCCCAGCCGCCGAATGATTTCCGGGTTATTGGAGATCTCCTGCGGGCGTAGCACAATACGGCTGGCGAAGAAGTCCATGTTGTCGTAAATCTTCTGTAGTGACGGGGCTGAAATGGTCAGGCTGGAGGCGCTGGCGCCGGTTATCTTGCCCGTTTCCAGCAGATGCACCACCGATTCTTGCAGTACCTCCGAATACATCATAAAGGGGGGAATATCCGGATTTTCGCCTAGTCGCGCCATTACCGCGTTGTTGATATTACCCACGCCGCTTTGTAAGGGCAGAAACTCAGCTGGAATGCGTTTGTGCGCCATTTCTGCCAACAGGAAAGTGACGACGTTATCGGCAATTTGTTGGCTGACCGGATTGGTTTTATCCGCCGCATTTCCGGCATCGGGCAATTCGGTATCCACCACCGCGACGACTTTCTTCGGGTCTATCTGCACGCACTGACTGCCTACACGATCCATGGTATGAAAAATGGGTACACTGTTACGCCGCGGCGGCGCGCCGGGTATCACGATGTCGGCAAACTCTGCCACGCGCGGATTATGGTAATGATTTAGCTCGATAATCACCTTTTTCGCCCGCAGCAGCCAGGTTGGCGCATTGCCAATACCGCTGGAAAGCCAAATTCGTCCATCTGGCGCAATGGCGGAGGCTTCAATCACGGCAACGTCGATCTCGCCAAAAAAGCCGTAATTAACCATCTGCGCAACCTCGCTCAAATGGAGATCGACAAACCTCACCTGGCCCTGATTTATTTTCTCACGCAGCCCCGATGACGTTTGATAAGGCGCACGCCAGGAAACGGCATCCGCCGCGGATAGTGCATCATCAGCTGCGGCGCCAATTGAAGCCCCGGTCAGCAGGCGGATCTGAAAAGCCTGCCCGTTCTGGTGCTGTTCGCCGGCGCGTTGGGCAATTGCGCTGGGTAACGCTTTGGGTGAACCCGCAGGGGTAAAGCCGCTAAACGCCACCATATCATCGTGCTGGATAATTTCTGCCGCCTGTTCAGCGCTCATCCGTTTCATGGCCGTCTCCTTCCTCGGACGTGATTAATGACCGACAAAATTAGGTTTACGTTTTTCCATAAACGCGTTCATTCCTTCCTGATAATCCTCGCTGTCGTACACCGCGCGGCGCATGCCCTGAATACGCTCGAACTCATCGGAATTCATGGTGTGCGCTTCACCCAGCACGCGCAGTTCTTCTTTGATGACGGCGATTGCCAGCGGCGCTTTTTCCGAGATGTGGTGCGCCATTTGCAGAGTGAAATCTTCCAGTTCCTCGACGGGTACGACATGGTTGAGGATCCCGACCGCCATGGCGCGTTGAGCGGTGATGGGCGAGGCGGTAAAAATCAGCTCCTTCACGATGTGAAAACCAGCGTCGCGAGTCAGGTTGTGGATGCCCACAAGGTTATACGGCACGCCGAGGTTGACCGGAGTCATTGAGAAGGTGGAAGTACTGGCGGCGATGATCAGATCGGAACTCATGATCATCTCAAACGCACCGCCCCAGACGCTGCCTTCGACCATAGAGATCACCGGCTTCGGGTATTTTTGGATCATACGGGTTATCTGGCGCAGCGGATCGTCATACGAGAGCGGATCGCGACGTCCGGTGGGGAGCTCATGAATATCATGCCCGGCGGAGAACACTTTGGCCCCGCTCGGAGCGCGCAAAATGATGCAGCGAATGTCCGCACGATTGAGGTCGCTCAGCGCCTGCATCAGATCGTCAATAAACACTTTGCTCAGGGCATTGAGCTTACGGGCGTAATTGAACTCAATAACCGCGACTTTCTGGATGATGACCACGTTGACGTATTGATAAGACATAATGTTCTCTTTATTGAAAGTAATGATGCTGGATAAATTCGCTGATGTGCCGCAGACCGGTGCGCGGCGAAAGATCATTGTTTTTGACGGCCTGCAGCGTCTGCTGGAAATAGCGGTCGAAATCAGCGCGGGCAAACAGCAGATGCAGCGCTTCTTCTTCAGCCTGCTGGTGTAACCAGTCCACAGCCTGCTGCTGGCGGACTTTTTCCAGTCGACCGCTGACGGTCAGGCATGTTTTAAAGTCAGTTATCGCCTGCCAGACCTCCTCAATGCCGCGTTTTTCCAGGGCGCTACAGGTCAGAACTCGTGGCTGCCACTCGTCATATTTGCGGCGCAAAATGTGCAGGGCGGATTCGTACATATGGCGGGCAATGGCAACGCTGATATGGTTCTCGCCGTCGTCTTTATTGATGACGACCAGATCCGCCATTTCCATCAGGCCTTTTTTGATACCCTGTAAATCGTCGCCACCGCCAGCGATTTGCAGTGAGATAAAGCAATCCACCATGCCTGCGACTTCGGTTTCTGACTGCCCGACGCCGACGGTTTCTACAATCGCCACGTCAAAGCCAGCCGCTTCACACAGCAGCATTAATTCGCGGGCGCGCTGGCTGGCACCGCCTAAATGACCGCTGGAAGGGACCGGGCGAATAAACGCAGATTCTGCGCGGGCCAGCTCCGTCATGCGGGTTTTATCACCAAGAATGCTGCCGCCGCTGACCGGGCTGCTGGGATCGACGGCGATCACCGCCACCCGTAATCCGTGGTGGATGAGCAACATGCCGAATGCTTCCAGGAAGGTGCTCTTGCCCGCGCCCGGCGTACCGGTAATCCCTAAGCGCAGGGCATTACCGGTGAACGGCATGATCGCGTCCAGTAACTGCGTACTCAGCGGCTGGTGGCGCGGGTGGTTGCTTTCGACCAGCGTCATCGCCTGGGCGAGCGTGGCCCGTTCACCGAGCCGCAGGCGGCGGACGGTATCCTCAAGCGTGGCGGCGTTAATCATGATGCTGACTGATAAGGGTTAACACATCGCGGACGCTGTCGAGCATCGGCGTACCAGGGCCATAAATGGCTGCCACGCCATGCTCGTGCAGGAAGGCGTAATCCTGTGGCGGAATAACGCCTCCAGCTACCACGCAGATATCTTCACGCCCCCATTTTTTGAGTGCGGTAACCAGTTCCGGGATCAGCGTTTTATGGCCTGCCGCCAGCGATGAGGCACCAATCACATGAACATCGTTTTCTACTGCCAGACGGGCGATCTCTTCCGGCGTGGAGAACATCGGACTGAGATCGACATCGAAACCGAGATCGGAGTAGGCGCTGGCGATCACCTTCGCACCACGATCGTGGCCATCCTGGCCCATCTTAGCGATCAGAATGCGCGGGCGGCGACCATTTTCCGCGAGGAACTGTTCGGTTTGCGCAACGATGGCGTCGAACTCATCGGCGGATTTATCAGACTGGTGATAGCTTTGCGCAATCACCCCGGTGACGCACTGGCTGGGAACCAGATAGCGGTCAAACGCAACTTCCAGCGCGTCGGAGATTTCACCGAGCGTGGCGCGAACGCGGGCGGCGTTAACGGCGGCGGCCAGCAGGTTTTCACTATGCTGCGCAGCGTGGGTTAGCGCGGATAGCGCGGCTTTGACGGCATCGTTGTCGCGGGTGTTGCGGATATGTTTCAGCGAGGCAATCTGCTCGTTGCGCACCTTCACGTTGTCGATCTCCAGTACCGACGTCTCGTCTTCTTTATCCAACTTGTACTTGTTCACACCGACGATAACGCGTTTACCCTGGTCGATCAGCGACTGTTCGCGCGCGGAAGCTTCTTCGATCATCCGTTTAGGCAGTCCGGCTTCGATCGCCTTCGCCATGCCGCCTGCCTCATCAATCTGTTTGATGATCGTGCGCGCCTGCTTCACGATTTGATCGGTGAGTGACTCGACGTAATACGATCCGGCCAGCGGATCAACGGTGCGGCAGATCTCTGATTCTTCCTGAATGATGATCTGCGTATTACGCGCAATACGGGCGGAGAAATCGGTGGGCAGACCGAGCGCTTCATCAAAAGCATTGGTATGCAGCGACTGGGTGCCGCCAAGTGTGGCGCCGAGCGCTTCAATAGTAGTACGTACCACGTTGTTGTACGGGTCCTGCTCGGTCAGGCTCCAGCCGGACGTCTGGCAGTGGGTACGTAGAGCGAGAGATTTCGGGTTGGTCGCGCCAAAGCTGCTGACCGCTTCGCTCCACAAATACCGCGCCGCGCGCAGCATGGCGACATTCATAAACAGATCCATGCCGATGCCGAAGAAGAACGACAGGCGCGGGGCGAAGTCATCAATTTTCAGTCCGGCGGACAACGCGGCTTTGATGTATTCAATACCGTCTGCCAGCGTAAACGCCACCTGCTGCACGCAGTTCGCTCCGGCTTCCCCCATGTGATAGCCACTGATGCTGATGGTGTTAAAGCGCGGCATGTTGCCGGAGCACCAGGCTATGATGTCGGCGATAATGCGCATCGAAGGCTTTGGCGGATAAATGTAGGTATTGCGGCACAGGTACTCTTTCAGAATATCGTTCTGAATGGTCCCGGTGAGCTGTTCCGGCGTTACGCCTTGTTCTTCTGCCGCGACGATATAAAACGCCAATACCGGCAGCACCGCGCCGTTCATGGTCATTGATACCGACATCTTATCCAGCGGGATTTGGTCGAACAGCACCTTCATATCTTCGACGGTATCGATCGCCACGCCCGCTTTGCCGACATCCCCCGCCACGCGCGGGTTGTCAGAGTCATAGCCACGATGGGTGGCAAGGTCAAAGGCGACCGAAAGTCCCTTTTGCCCGGCGGCGAGGTTGCGGCGGTAAAAGGCGTTGGACTCTTTGGCGGTTGAGAAACCGGCGTACTGACGAATGGTCCACGGCTGCGCGGTATACATGGTGGCGCGCGGGCCGCGCACGTATGGCGGCAGACCGGGCAGGGTGCCCGTGACTTCCAGGTTATCGAGGTCCGCTTCGGTGTACAGCGGCTTGATGGCAATCCCTTCCGCCGTCTGTCTTTCCAGCGACTCGACGGTTTTTTCCCGTCGACTGAGTTCTTTATTGGCGAGTGTTTGCCACTCCTGCACGTTTGCCATTTTTTGCTCCGTATTACGCAATAAGTTGAATCTTTGCGAATACGGTGAGCTTTTTCATATGGCTTGTCGCCAGCAAAAAATAGCCAATAAGACGTCGTTTTTTGCCGCATGGCGTGTTTTATTTTGTGATGTATTTCAAAGACGTGGCGGGAATAGCATGAAAAGAGGGTAAGGGGGCGACCGGATGAGGCATTACGCCGCCATCCGGCAATCAGAGGGAGTAAACGCTTTAGTCCTGACGCAGTACGTTGTGACCGTACGCCAGCAGCGCATCGGTGACGTTGCGCATCATGCGACTTTCCGGCGCAAAGCGGTGCCAGTACAGCATCCGGCGCTGGAACAGGCCCGGCGTCAGGTCGATAAGCTCGCCGCTTGCCAGCTCTTTCTCTATCTGTAAGTGTGGGATCATGCAGCAAGTGGTTCCCTGACGCGCCAACTGGACGAAGGCTTCAGATGAGTTAACGATATGGCACGGTACGCTGCCCGGTGGCAGATCGAAGTTTTGTTGCAGGAACGCCTGGTGCATATCATCAAGATGGTCAAACGCTACTGCCGGGGCTTTCAGCAGGGCCGAGCGGGTGACGCCGTTCGGGAAATAGCGCTCGGCGAAAGGTTTGGAGCCAACAAACAGGTAGTCCAGCGCACCCAGTTTATCCACCAGACAGCTTGGCAGCGCCTGATGCTGAATACTCACCGCACCGACCACCTCACCACGACGCAGACGCTCCTGAGTGCGCGTTTCATCCTCAACCTGCAGGTTCAGACGAATCGGTGAATTGGCCAGAACCGGAGCCAGCGCAGGAAGTAACCAGGTCGCCAGACTGTCGGCGTTCACCGCTAGCGAGAGCAGCAGCGGCGTCGAGCCGGTTTGTTCATCCCCCAACCACTCGTCTTCCAGCAGTTCAACCTGACGCAAAAGCGCCAGCAGTTTCTGCCCTTGTTCGGTTGGGCGTGGTGGTACGGTACGCACCAGCAGCGGTTGTCCGAACATATTCTCAAGCTGTTTTATGCGCTGTGAAACTGCGGATTGCGTGATGCACAGCTTCTGCGCCGCGCGCTCAAATCCTCGTTCACGAATAACCGCATCCAGTGCTTGTAGTGTTCTGTAGTCCGGACGTTTCATTGCTTTGGCGCACTCCTGAAATTTTTGCTTGTTCTGCACTATGACACAATTTTTGATTGGGTAAAGACGAAATCCGCCGCTTGCGAGCGGGTGTGGGGACATTTTTCTGCACAATGTTCTATAATGCGCGTGAATTTTCCCACCATATTCACACCACAGGCGAAACGATCATGACGCAGGATGAACTGAAAAAAGCAGTAGGATGGGCGGCACTTCAGTATGTACAGCCCGGTACCATTGTGGGCGTAGGTACAGGTTCAACAGCCGCACACTTTATTGATGCGCTGGGCACAATGAAAGGTCAGATTGAAGGCGCGGTGTCCAGTTCTGACGCCTCGACAGAAAAACTCAAAAGCCTTGGCATCCACGTGTTCGATCTTAACGAAGTTGACAGCCTCGGCGTATACGTTGACGGCGCGGATGAAATTAACGGCCACATGCAGATGATCAAGGGCGGTGGCGCAGCATTGACCCGTGAAAAAATCATTGCTTCCGTGGCGAAGAAATTTATCTGCATCGCGGATGCGTCTAAAGAAGTCGATATTCTCGGTAACTTCCCGCTGCCGGTTGAAGTGATCCCAATGGCGCGCAGCGCCGTAGCTCGCCAGTTGGTGAAGCTGGGCGGTCGTCCTGAATACCGTCAGGGTGTCGTGACGGACAACGGCAACGTGATCCTCGATGTTCACGGTCTGGAGATCCTCGACGCCATCGCGCTGGAAAACGCCATCAACGGGATTCCGGGTGTGGTAACCGTCGGTCTGTTTGCTAACCGTGGTGCGGATGTCGCGCTGATCGGTACGCCAGACGGCGTGAAAACTATCGTAAAATGATCTGACGGGAGCGTCTTCTCTCGTTAAAAAAATTTTGGCAGGGCAAATTTGGTGACTTGTGTCACGTTTATTATATTGTCCTGCCGATCTCTCCAAAGAAAAAGTTATCGCCAGTATTTTCCTCTGACATTTCTCGTTGAATGACATTTCTTCAGCACGGCGACGCAAACGTTCATATTGCCGCAATATTATTTTTTGATATGTTGAAGAGGCGGATGAAAATCCCACACACAACACATCAGTTTGAACAAAAAAAGACAGGGTCGGGGAAATGGCAAAGGTATCACTGGAGAAAGATAAGATTAAATTTCTGCTGGTTGAAGGCGTGCACCAAAAAGCGCTCGAAAGCCTTCGTGCAGCAGGTTATACCAATATCGAGTTTCACAAAGGCGCTCTGGACACTGAACAACTGAAAGAGTCCATCCGTGATGCCCACTTCATTGGCCTGCGATCCCGTACCCATCTGACTGAAGATGTGATTGACGCCGCAGAGAAACTGGTCGCGATTGGCTGCTTCTGTATTGGCACCAACCAGGTTGATCTGACCGCTGCAGCAAAACGCGGGATCCCCGTGTTTAACGCGCCATTCTCTAACACGCGTTCCGTTGCTGAACTGGTGATTGGCGAACTGCTGCTACTGCTACGCGGCGTACCTGAAGCGAACGCCAAAGCACACCGCGGCGTGTGGAACAAACTGGCTACCGGCTCCTTTGAAGCGCGTGGCAAAAAATTGGGTATTATCGGCTACGGCCACATTGGTACTCAGTTGGGCATTCTGGCGGAATCGCTGGGGATGCATGTCTATTTCTATGATATTGAAAATAAACTTCCGCTTGGCAACGCCACTCAGGTGCAGCATCTTTCCGACCTGCTCAATATGAGCGATGTGGTGAGTCTGCACGTACCGGAAAATGCCTCTACTAAAAACCTGATGGGCGCGCGTGAGATTTCGCTGATGAAACCGGGTGCGCTGCTGATTAACGCCGCACGTGGTACGGTTGTTGATATACCTGCGCTGTGCGACGCGTTAGCGACCAAGCACCTGGCAGGGGCGGCAATCGACGTCTTCCCAACCGAGCCGGCAACCAACAGCGATCCTTTCACTTCGCCGCTGTGTGATTTCGACAACGTGATCCTGACGCCGCACATTGGTGGTTCAACGCTGGAAGCGCAGGAAAATATTGGTCTGGAAGTGGCGGGAAAACTGACCAAGTATTCCGACAACGGCTCTACGCTGTCTGCGGTTAACTTCCCGGAAGTTTCGCTGCCGCTGCACGGCGGTCGCCGTCTGATGCACATTCACGAAAACCGTCCGGGCGTACTGACGGCGCTGAACCAGATTTTTGCCGAGCAGGGCGTCAACATTGCCGCGCAGTATCTGCAGACTTCCGCGCAGGTAGGTTATGTGGTTATCGATATTGAAGCGGATGAAGATGTGGCAGAGAAAGCGCTACAGGCGATGAAAGCCCTTCCGGGAACCATTCGCGCTCGTCTGCTGTACTGATTTCCTCTATATGGGCAGGCGATGATCTGCCCATCTTTCCTCTGATTTCCCTGCCTCAAAATTTCTTTCTGTAACGCATACATTCTGTTTTCGAGCCTTGCCGCAATTGGCAACTAAAGGCAGTGCTGCATGTTGTACAGCACTAAAAGAAATTTACGATAGGGGCTCAGCATAGCGCTGAAACGGGAAAGCCCCTACCGAAGCAGGGGCTCTAAAAAGGAAAGGGACGATGATGAGATACGTCATCATGCTGCTGATCCTGTTAATCATCGCTTGCCCAGCATATTAACAGAGAGTACGCAGGAGGGAGGTTCGCCTCCCTCACCCTTCACCGAGGAATTTAGGTCAAAAAAACGGCGCTGTCAATCGGCAAAAAACGGCTACCACTCCCAAATTTTGGACGGCGTTACCACCGCAGGCAGTGGGATATCCCACTCTTCGACAGGCAGCTTTTCCACTAACTGGCAATCATGTGCGTAGCCTACGGGTTGGATCTTATGCTGTTGCCAGTTTTGTAATGTGCGGTCATAAAATCCGCCGCCCATCCCCAGACGCTGCCCATCCTCGTCGAACGCCACTAACGGCGTAATCAGTACATCCAGCTGTGACAACGGCAATACGTCGCGTACATCAAGCCGTGGCTCCCTGATCTTTAAGCGATTGGTTACCAGGTCGCTGTGCGGATGATAGTGCAGGAACAGTAGGTTGCCAGTGCTAAAGGGATGAAGTACCGGAAGATAGACCCGCTTGCCCGCTCGCCACAGCTGATCTATTAGCGGCTGGGTATCGAGTTCGCCATCGAACGAGAGGAAAAGCGCCACGGTATGAGCGAGTACAACAGGGGGGTAGCTGAGCATTCGGGTTGCGGCTTGCTGACCGTATTGTCGTTGCTGTTCGGAGGTAAGCGCACGGCGACGCTGCCGAATCAGTTGACGTATTTCTTGCCGGGATAAAGGAAGTTCAGAAAGTAGTGTCATGGCTGTTGCCAGGTAGAAGGGAATCTCCGAGATGCCGCCGCAGGCTGTAACCCTTGAACCCTTGGTTCAAGGTGAATGCGTCGTCACAGTTTTAAGGCTTCTCGGACGGGCCGAGCATGCTCACCAACCGTGGAGCGCCACATTCTTGTGGTATGAAATATCGGCTCAGGGGACTGGCCCGCTTGCAAACATCTCAGAGAAATTTTGTCTTCACGGTCACTCTACCACAGTAAACCGAAAAGTGTTATTCAAAGTTTTGGCCCGTTTTTTCGGTTATGCGACCCTGATCAAGCAACGCCTGTTCGATGGTCTGTTGTAGCATCCGAATACGTTGTTCCATGCTCGCCGCGTACTCACGCGTCTTCGCTTTTTCCTGAGTTAATTCATAGCTGATGTTCAACGCGGCGATGAAAACCAACTGCTCAGTATTTGTGACTCTAGTGCGAACTTTCAGATCTTGCAATCGTTGATTGAGATCGTCCGCAGCCTGATTCAACGCATCCCTTTGTTCAGGCGGGCAATTCACTCGCAGTGAACGGCCAAATATTTGGATATCGACGGGTTGTGCAGACATGCCACCTTCCTGCTGATTGACTGCGCTGCCTTCGTCTCCAGACCTTGGGTCCGCGAAGGGGCGACACTATAGCTACCCTGGTATCAAGATACAAGCCCTTTTCTGGTCCACCAGGGTCCAAAGTGGTAGCATACCATGAATATTCCTCCCTTTGATGACGAATGCTTATGTCTATACAGAACGAAATGCCTGGCTACAACGACGTTAGCCAGTTTTTGAACCAACAAGGGGCTGGATTAACCCCGGCCGAAATGCACGGCTTAATCAGCGGGATGATTTGCGGCGGCAACAACGACAGCTCATGGCAGCCGCTGCTGCACGACCTGACGAACGAAGGTCTGGCCTTCGGTCACGAGCTGGCTCAGGCTCTGCTGAAAATGCACTCTGCTACCAGCGATGCCCTTGAGGACGACGGCTTCCTTTTTCAGCTTTATCTGCCTGAAGGCGATGACGTCAGCGTGTTCGATCGCGCCGATGCGCTGGCGGGTTGGGTAAACCACTTTTTGCTGGGACTTGGCGTGACGCAGCCGAAGCTAGACAAAGTGACCGGTGAAACTGGGGAAGCGATTGATGATCTGCGCAATATCGCCCAGTTGGGATATGACGAAGACGAAGATCAGGAAGAGCTGGAAATGTCGCTCGAAGAGATCATCGAATACGTGCGCGTAGCCGCTTTGCTGTGCCATGACACGTTTACGCGTCAGCAGCCGACCGCGCCGGAAGTCCGTAAACCGACTCTGCACTAAGAACGAAACGCAAAGGAGAGTGTGATGAGCGAGATATCTCAGCAAGAATTCCAGCGTCGTCGCCAGGCATTATTGGCACAAATGCAGCCCGGCAGTGCCGCGCTGATTTTTGCCGCACCTGAAGCGACGCGCAGCGCGGACAGCGAATATCCGTACCGCCAAAGTAGTGATTTCTGGTACTTCACCGGTTTTAACGAACCTGAAGCCGTGCTGGTGCTGATTAAAAGTGATGACACTCATAACCACAGCGTTTTGTTCAATCGGGTTCGCGATCTGACGGCGGAGATCTGGTTTGGCCGCCGTCTGGGCCAGGATGCTGCGCCGGCAAAACTCGGCGTCGACCGCGCGCTGGCCTTCAGTGAAATCAATCAACAGCTGCACCTGTTGCTCAATGGCCTGGACGCGGTGTACCACGCACAGGGCGAGTATGCCTGGGCGGATGAGATAGTGTGCACGGCGCTGGATAAACTGCGTAAAGGCTCCAGACAAAATCTGCACGCGCCCGCCGCGATTATCGACTGGCGCCCAATGGTGCATGAAATGCGCCTGTTCAAATCAGCGGAAGAAATTGCGCTCATGCGCCGTGCCGGAGAGATCACCGCGCTGGCGCATACCCGCGCGATGGAAAAATGCCGTCCGGGAATGTTTGAATATCAGTTGGAAGGGGAGATTCACCACGAATTTACCCGCCACGGCGCGCGTTATCCGTCCTATAACACGATTGTCGGCAGCGGTGAAAACGGCTGTATCCTGCATTACACCGAAAATGAAAGTGAAATGCGCTATGGCGATCTGGTGCTGATTGACGCGGGTTGTGAATACAAAGGCTATGCGGGCGACATTACGCGTACCTTCCCGGTAAACGGTAAATTTACCCCAGCACAGCGTGAAATTTACGATATCGTGCTGGAATCCTTAGAGACCAGCCTGCGTTTGTATCGTCCCGGAACGTCCATCCAGGAAGTCACCGGCGAAGTGGTACGCATCATGATTACGGGCCTGGTGAAGCTTGGTATTCTGCACGGCGAGGTCGACCAGCTGATCACCGAAAATGCGCATCGCCCATTCTTTATGCATGGTCTTAGCCACTGGCTGGGCTTGGATGTGCACGACGTCGGCGTTTACGGTCAGGATCGCTCACGTATTCTTGAGCCGGGAATGGTACTCACCGTCGAGCCGGGGCTGTATATCGCGCCGGACGCCGATGTACCACCTGCTTATCGTGGTATCGGCATTCGTATTGAAGATGACATCCTCATCACCGAAGACGGCAATGAAAATCTGACCGCCAGCGTGGTGAAGAAAGCGGATGACATTGAAGCCTTAATGGCTGCGGCGCGACTGCAATGAGCGTGATTATCGTCGGTGGTGGTATGGTTGGCGCGACGCTGGCGCTGGCCATTTCTCAGCTCAGCCATGGGACTCTGCCGGTTCATCTGATAGAAGCGAGCGAACCTGAAACTGACCGCCATCCCGGATTTGACGCCCGGGCGATCGCGCTGGCGGCAGGAACCTGCCAACAGCTGGCGCGAATTGGCGTATGGCAGTCGATTGCCGATTGCGCAACGGCGATTAAAACCGTTCACGTCAGCGATCGCGGTCATGCTGGATTTGTGACGCTGGATGCGCAGGAATACCGTATTCCGGCGCTGGGCCAGGTGGTAGAACTGCACGATGTCGGGCTGCGTTTGTTTGCGCTGCTGCGCAAAGCGCCGGGCGTCACGCTGCACTGCCCTGACCGCGTAGCCAGCGTGTCACGCACGCAGGAGCGCGTTGAAGTGACGCTGGAAAACGGCGAGATGATTAATGGTCGCCTGTTGGTTGCTGCTGACGGCACACGATCCGCGCTGGCTACCGCCTGTGGCGTTGACTGGCAGCAACAGCCCTATGAACAACTGGCGGTGATTGCCAATGTCACAACCTCTGTTGCGCATGACGGGCGGGCGTTTGAACGCTTCACGCAATATGGTCCGCTGGCAATGCTGCCGATGTCTGATGGTCGCTGCTCGCTGGTATGGTGCCATCCGCTGGAGCGGCGTGATGAGATTATGGCCTGGTCCGACGAACAGTTTTGCCGTGAACTGCAAACTGCGTTTGGCTGGCGACTGGGGCGTATTACTCAGGCAGGTAAACGCAACGCCTATCCGCTTTCGTTAACCTCGGCGCAAAAAGCGATTACCCATCGTACCGTGCTGGTAGGGAACGCAGCCCAGACGCTGCATCCCATTGCCGGACAAGGCTTTAACCTTGGCCTGCGCGACGTGATGAGCCTGGCTGAGACGTTGACGCAAGCGCAAAACTGCGCGGAAGATATCGGTGATTATGCGGTGCTGGCACGCTATCAGCAGCGCCGCGAGCGCGATCGCGAAACGACGATTGGTGTGACCAACAATTTGGTGTATTTGTTTGCCAACCGATGGGCCCCGCTGGTTGTTGGGCGCAATATCGGGCTGATGGCGATGGAGTTATTCACTCCTGCGCGCGATGCGCTGGCGGAGCGAACCCTGGGTTGGGTTGCACGATAAATATGACCTGTAGGCCGAATTAAAGAAGTAGGCCTGATAAGCGTAGCGCCATCAGGCAATGTCGCGGAATTGATGCCGGATGGCGGCTTTGCCTTATCCGGCCTATGGTTTTTGATTGTCCTATTTTCAGGAGTAAACAGTGCAAAGTGTTGATGTAGCAATTGTTGGTGGCGGCATGGTCGGACTGGCGGTTGCCTGCGGCTTGCAGGGCAGCGGGTTGCGCGTTGCTGTATTAGAACAACATGTTCCGCAGCCGTTGGCGGCGGATGCACCTCCTCAGCTTCGCGTATCGGCCATTAATGCCGCCAGCGAAAAACTGCTTACCCGTCTTGGCGTCTGGTCCGACATTGTTGCTCGTCGCGCTTGCTGCTACCACGGCATGGAAGTCTGGGACAAAGACAGCTTTGGGCGTATTGCGTTTGATGACCAGAGCATGGGCTATAGCCATTTGGGTCACATTGTTGAAAATGCAGAGATTCATTATGCGCTGTGGCAAAAGGCACAGCGTTCAGCGGATATTACGCTGATGGCGCCCGCTGAACTGCAGCAGGTGGCCTGGGGTGAGAACGAGGCGTTTCTGACCCTTAAAGATGGCGCAATGCTGACGGCGCGTCTGGTCGTCGGTGCCGATGGCGCTAACTCATGGCTGCGCAATAAAGCGGACATTCCGCTCACCTTCTGGGATTATCGTCATCATGCGCTGGTGGCGACTATCCGCACGCAGGAAGCGCACGGTGCGGTTGCGCGTCAGGCGTTTCACGGCGAGGGAATTCTGGCATTCCTGCCGCTCAGCGATCCACACCTGTGTTCTATCGTCTGGTCGCTCTCACCGCAGGAAGCAGAACGTATGCAGCAGGCAAGCGTTGACGAGTTTAATCAGGCGCTGAATATTGCCTTTGATAATCGTCTGGGGCTGTGCAGCCTTGAAAGCGAACGTCAGGCGTTTCCGCTGACGGGACGTTATGCCCGTCAGTTCGCGGCCCATCGTCTGGCGCTGGTGGGGGATGCGGCGCATACCATCCATCCGCTGGCGGGTCAGGGGGTGAACCTTGGCTTTATGGACGCGGCGGAGCTGATCGATGAACTTAAACGACTACAACGTCAGGGCAAGGACATTGGCCAGTATCTCTATTTACGCCGCTACGAGCGCAGCCGTAAGCACAGCGCAGCAATGATGCTGGCTGGAATGCAGGGCTTTCGTGAACTGTTTGCCGGCGAGAATCCGGCGAAAAAACTGCTGCGTGATATCGGTCTGAAACTGGCCGATACTCTGCCGGGCGTAAAACCACAGCTCATCCGTCAGGCGATGGGGCTGAACGATCTTCCTGAGTGGTTACGCTAGCGTCCGTAAGGACAATCTTAAGAGTTTGAGACCCGTCACACTTTCCTCTCCCGGCCTGCGCGCCGGGATGCTTCTCTCATTTGAAATAATCTAATTCCACACCTTTTTTCGCATTAGTTTTTTTAATATTACGTTTTTTTCATAACGCCATTTTTGACATTTTTTCCACATTTAATGTGGATTGGTGCTGTGAATTCGCGTTTATATTTGATTGTTATTCTGGTTAATCGCCATATCTCTGGAATTTTATTCTGCTGGCGATCTGGCCGTTTTTGGCCATAAGCTAATGTGATGGTTAATTTTGACTTATGGTTTAGCGTCTGTTTCGGTGGTAAGTTCAGGACAAAGAGAACGTTTGCGTCGTAGCCCCTGGAGCGGCTGCGGTGCTGGGTTTCGTGGCGAAAATTTCACCGCGAAAGAGTTGGAAGCCCCGCTTATTCAACGAGGAAAAGATGGCTCAACAGACTCCTTTGTACGAACAACACACGCTATGTGGCGCGCGCATGGTCGATTTCCATGGCTGGATGATGCCACTGCATTACGGTTCTCAGCTTGATGAACACCATGCTGTTCGCACCGATGCCGGAATGTTTGATGTGTCGCATATGACCATCGTCGACCTGCGCGGTAGCCGCACCCGGGAGTTCTTGCGTTATCTGCTGGCAAACGACGTCGCGAAGTTAACGAAGACGGGTAAAGCCCTCTACTCCGGGATGCTTAACGCTTCGGGCGGCGTGATAGATGACCTGATTGTCTACTACTTCACTGAAGATTTCTTCCGCCTCGTTGTAAACTCCGCCACCCGTGAAAAAGACCTCACCTGGATTACCCAACACGCTGAACCTTACGCCATCGACATCACCGTTCGTGACGACCTGTCGCTGATTGCGGTGCAGGGTCCAAACGCGCAGGAAAAAGCTGCTACGTTGTTTACTGACGAGCAGCGTCATGCGGTTGAAGGCATGAAACCGTTTTTCGGCGTTCAGGCGGGCGATTTGTTTATCGCAACTACCGGATATACCGGCGAAGCAGGCTATGAAATTGCCATGCCGAATGAAAAGGCGGCAGATTTCTGGCGTGCGCTGGTACAAGCTGGTGTCAAACCTTGCGGTCTCGGCGCGCGTGACACGCTGCGTCTGGAAGCTGGCATGAACCTGTACGGTCAGGAGATGGACGAAGGCATTTCTCCGCTGGCGGCCAATATGGGCTGGACCATCGCATGGGAACCGGCCGACCGCGACTTTATCGGTCGTGAAGCGCTGGAAATGCAGCGTGAAAAAGGCCATGAACAGCTGGTCGGGCTGGTGATGACCGAGAAAGGCGTGCTGCGTAATGAATTGCCGGTGCGTTTCACTGATGCTTCTGGCAACCAGCATGAAGGCATTATCACCAGCGGGACGTTCTCCCCAACCCTGGGTTACAGCATTGCGTTGGCGCGTGTCCCTGCGGGTATCGGTGAGACCGCGATCGTACAGATCCGTAACCGTGAAATGCCGGTAAAAGTGACTAAACCTGTTTTTGTGCGTAACGGCAAAGCCGTCGCGTAATTCATCCTTTTTTGGAGATTGATTGATGAGCAACGTACCTGCAGAACTGAAATACAGCAAAGAACACGAATGGCTGCGCAAAGAAGCTGACGGCTCTTACACCGTTGGTATCACCGAACACGCTCAGGAGCTGTTAGGTGACATGGTTTTCGTTGACCTGCCCGAAGTCGGCACCACCGTCAGCGCGGGCGATGACTGCGCCGTTGCGGAGTCCGTAAAAGCGGCATCTGATATCTATGCGCCAGTAGGCGGTGAAATTGTTGCGGTTAACGATGCGCTCAGCGACTCCCCGGAACTGGTCAACAGCGAGCCGTATGCGGGTGGCTGGATCTTCAAAATCAAAGCCAGCGATGAAAGCGAAATTGAATCGCTGCTGGATGCCACTGCGTACGAGGCATTACTGGAAGACGAATAAGATTGTGCCGGATGGCACTGCGTTTATCCGGCCTACGGTTTTATGTAGGCCCGGTAAGCGTCAGCGCCACCGGGCAATTGAGTTAGAGACAATCACGATTCACTGCACGTTTCAGGAACCATCGCCCATGACACAGACGTTAAGCCAGCTTGAAAACAGCGGCGCTTTCATTGAACGCCATATCGGACCGGACGCCGCGCAGCAGCAAGAGATGCTGAATGCGGTTGGCGCCGAGTCGTTAAACGCGCTGATCGGCCAGATTGTGCCGAAAGACATTCAGCTTGCAACCCCGCCACAGGTTGGCGAGGCGGCGACCGAATACGCTGCGCTGGCTGAATTAAAAGCCATCGCCGGGCGTAACAAGCGCTTCACGTCCTACATTGGCATGGGCTACACCGCCGTGCAGTTACCACCGGTTATTCTGCGTAACATGCTGGAAAACCCAGGTTGGTACACCGCATACACGCCGTATCAGCCGGAAGTCTCCCAGGGGCGTCTGGAGGCATTGCTGAACTTCCAGCAGGTGACGCTGGATCTGACGGGGCTGGATATGGCCTCCGCCTCTCTGCTGGATGAAGCCACCGCGGCGGCTGAAGCCATGGCGATGGCCAAACGCGTCAGTAAACTGAAAAATGCCAACCGTTTCTTTGTGGCGGCTGATGTTCATCCGCAAACGCTGGACGTGGTTCGCACCCGTGCAGAAACCTTTGGCTTTGACGTCATAGTTGATGACGCGGCGAAAGCGTTGGATCACCAGGATGTGTTTGGCGTGCTGCTGCAACAGGTTGGCACCACCGGTGAAGTGCACGACTACAGCGCACTGATTGCTGAGCTGAAATCCCGTAAAGTTGTGGTCAGCGTCGCTGCCGACTTTATGGCGCTGGTACTGCTGACTGCACCGGGCAAACAGGGCGCGGATATTGTTTTCGGCTCTGCGCAACGCTTCGGCGTACCGATGGGCTACGGTGGCCCGCATGCGGCATTCTTTGCTGCTAAAGACGAATTCAAACGTTCCATGCCAGGACGTATTATCGGCGTATCCAAAGATGCGGCGGGTAATACCGCACTGCGCATGGCGATGCAGACTCGCGAGCAGCATATCCGCCGCGAGAAAGCGAACTCCAACATTTGTACCTCACAGGTCCTGCTGGCCAACATCGCCAGTCTGTATGCCGTGTATCATGGCCCGGTTGGCCTGAAACGTATTGCTAATCGCATCCACCGTCTGACCGATATTCTGGCCGCCGGTCTGCAACAGAAAGGGGTGAAGCTGCGTCATGCGCACTACTTCGACACCCTGTGTGTTGAAGTAGCCGATAAAGCAGCGGTACTGGCGCGTGCTGAAGCGGCAGAAATCAACCTGCGCAGCGATATCCATAACGCGGTAGGCATTACCCTCGACGAAACCACTACCCGTGAAAACGTGGTGCAGTTGTTCAATGTTCTGCTGGGCGACAGCCACGGCCTGAACATCGATACGCTGGATAAAGACGTCGCGCTCGACAGCCGTTCTATTCAGGAAAGCATGCTGCGTGACGATGCGATCCTCAGTCATCCGGTGTTTAATCGCTATCACAGCGAAACCGAGATGATGCGTTATATGCACTCGCTGGAGCGCAAAGATCTGGCGCTGAACCAGGCAATGATCCCGCTGGGTTCCTGCACCATGAAGCTCAACGCCGCTGCCGAGATGATCCCTATCACCTGGCCTGAATTCGCTGAGCTGCATCCGTTCTGCCCGCCAGAGCAGGCTGAAGGTTATCACCAGATGATCGGCCAGCTTTCCGAGTGGTTGGTGAAACTGACCGGTTATGACGCCGTCTGCATGCAGCCGAACTCCGGTGCGCAGGGCGAATATGCGGGTCTGCTGGCGATTCGTCATTATCACGAAAGCCGTAACGAAGGTCATCGCGATATCTGCCTGATCCCAGCCTCTGCCCACGGTACCAACCCAGCGTCTGCACAGATGGCGGGTATGCAGGTCGTGGTTGTCGCCTGCGATAAGAACGGCAACATCGACCTGGACGATCTGCGAGCAAAAGCAGAACAACATGCTGCGAACCTTTCTTGCATCATGGTGACCTATCCGTCCACCCACGGCGTATATGAAGAAACGATCCGCGAAGTGTGCGACGTTGTGCATCAGTTCGGCGGCCAGGTGTACCTCGATGGCGCGAACATGAACGCCCAGGTTGGAATCACCACGCCGGGCTTTATCGGCGCGGACGTTTCGCACCTCAACCTGCATAAAACCTTCTGCATTCCGCACGGCGGCGGCGGCCCAGGTATGGGACCGATTGGCGTTAAATCCCATCTGGCACCGTTCGTACCGGGCCACAGCGTAGTTCAGATTGAAGGGATGCTGACCCGTCAGGGCGCGGTGTCTGCGGCACCGTTCGGTAGTGCATCCATTCTGCCAATCAGTTGGATGTACATCCGTATGATGGGCGCAGAAGGTCTGAAACAGGCAAGCCAGGTGGCGATCCTTAACGCTAACTACATTGCCAGCCGTCTGAAGGATGCCTATCCGGTGCTGTATACCGGTCGTGATGGTCGCGTGGCGCATGAATGTATTCTCGACATTCGCCCACTGAAAGAAGAGACCGGCATCAGCGAACTGGATATTGCCAAGCGTTTGATCGATTACGGTTTCCATGCGCCGACCATGTCGTTCCCGGTTGCGGGTACGCTGATGGTTGAACCGACTGAATCGGAAAGCAAAGTGGAACTGGATCGCTTTATCAATGCGATGCTGGCAATCCGCGCTGAGATCGATCGCGTGAAAGCCGGTGAATGGTCGCTTACAGATAACCCGCTGGTTAACTCCCCGCACACGCAAAACGAGCTGGTCGCGGAGTGGAATCATGGTTACAGCCGCGAAATCGCCGTCTTCCCGGCGGGTGTTGCGAACAAATACTGGCCGACTGTGAAACGCCTTGATGACGTTTACGGTGACCGTAACCTGTTCTGCTCCTGTGTGCCGATGAGCGAGTATCAGTAACTTTTCCGCGTAGTAAAGCTGTTTCCAGGCCGGGTAAGGCGAAGCGCCTCCCGGCTTTTTCATATCTGGAGGTATCCATGGGAATCGCACTTGTTACGGGTGGCAGTCGCGGCATTGGGCGAGCAACTGCGCTGCAACTGGCGCAAGAGGGTTACACGGTCGCCGTGAATTTTCATCACAATATTCATGCGGCAACCGAGGTGGTGAATATTATCGCCGCATCAGGTGGTAAAGCGTTTGCTCTGCGTGCGGATATCAGTGATGAAAGCCAGGTGGTGGCGATGTTTGAATCGATCGACCGTGCAGGGGAACCGCTGATGGCACTGGTAAATAACGCCGGGATCTTGTTTGAACAGAGCACGGTGGAAAGTCTGACCGCCGAACGAATTAACCGCGTACTGGCAACCAACGTTACCGGCTATTTTCTGTGCTGCCGGGAAGCGGTAAAGCGCATGTCGTTTAAGCACGGGGGGCAAGGTGGGGCGATTGTAAATGTCTCTTCGGCGGCATCGCGGCTCGGTGCGCCATTCGAATATGTTGATTACGCAGCCTCAAAAGGCGCGGTGGATACGCTCACAACCGGTCTGGCGCTTGAGGTTGCGGCGCAAGGGATCCGCGTGAACTGCGTGCGACCGGGTCTTATCTACACTGAAATGCATGCGTCAGGCGGCGAGCCGGGAAGGGTTGATCGCGTGAAATCTATGTTGCCTATGCAGCGCGGCGGACAACCGGAGGAGGTTGCACAGGCGATTATCTGGCTGCTGAGCGAGAAGGCGTCTTACGTGACGGGGAGTTTTCTGGAACTCGCTGGTGGGAAGTAGGATTTAATCGCCGGATGGCGCTACGCTTATCCGGCCTACGGGAACATAACCTGTAGGGCGGATAAGGCGTTTACGCCGCTATCGGCAAAAATCACAGATTCTCGCCGTTGCTGGCAATTACCTCTTTATACCAGTTAAAACTGTTCTTGCGTGAACGCGACATATCGCCGGTGCCGTCGTCATGTTTGTTCACGTAGATAAAACCGTAACGTTTGCTGTACTGACCGGTGGTGAACGAGACGCAGTCGATGCAACCCCACGGCGTGTAGCCCATCAGGTCTACACCATCATAGGTCACTGCTTTCATCATCTCTTCAACGTGGGCGCGCAGATAGTCGATGCGGTAGTCATCGTGGATGCTGCCGTCTTCTTCCACTTTGTCGTAAGCGCCAAATCCGTTTTCAACGATAAACAGCGGCTTCTGATAGCGCTCGTACAGCTCGCATAAGGCGTAACGCAGGCCGACCGGATCAATCTGCCAGCCCCAGTCGGATGCTTTAACGTGCGGGTTTGGCACGCTGCCTTCAAACCCGGAAATGGCATCGCCGCTGCCGCCTTCCGCTTTTACCGCGTTGGTCATGTAGTAGCTAAATCCGAGATAGTCACAGGTGCCTTCACGCAGGATTTGCTCATCGTCGGCTTCCATTCGGATGTTGAATTCGCGGCGCTCCCATTCGTTCAGCACATAGGATGGATAGTAGCCGCGCAGCTGAACGTCGGTGAAAACGTAGCGCTCACGCATCGATTCCTGCGCGAACATTACGTCTTCAGGCTTACAGGAGAACGGGTATAGTGGCACCATCGCCAGCATGCAGCCGACTTTCATTTCCGGGTTGACGCGACGTGCGGCCTTCACCGCCAGCGCGCTGGCAATAAACTGGTGGTGTAGCACCTGGTACATGGTTTCTTCCGGGTTTTCATGCTCGGTATACACCACGCCGGAGCAGCAGTAGCCAAACAGCGGCGCGCGCCAGTTACGCTGGTTATTGATCTCGTTGAAGGTCATCCAGTATTTGACCTTGTGCTTGTAGCGCTCAAAAACGACTTCAGCAAAACGGACAAAGAAATCGACCACTTTACGATTGGTCCAGCTACCGTACTGCTGGACCAGGTGCAGCGGCATTTCAAAGTGGGAAAGAGTGATGACCGGTTCGATGTTGTACTTCAGCAGTTCATCAAACATGTCGTCGTAGAACTTTAGCCCTTCTTCGTTTGGCTGGATTTCGTCCCCTTTAGGGAATATGCGGGTCCAGGCGATTGACGTACGGAAGCATTTAAAGCCCATCTCGGCAAACAGCTTAATGTCTTCTTTGTAATGGCCGTAAAAATCGACGGCCTCGTGATTGGGGTAGTACTTACCGGGCACGACTTCATGAGTGATTTCTCGCGGAACGCCGTGCGCCCCGCCGGTCAATACGTCGCAAATGCTGGGGCCTTTGCCACCTTTGTTCCAGCCGCCTTCAACCTGGTGCGCCGCCACCGCGCCGCCCCATAAAAAATCTTTTGGTAAGGTAAGTTTTTTCATCTGCGCTCAGTCTCAAATTAATACAATCTGATTTTGAGTCTAACAAAGGAAAGATAAATGTCACGATATAACAAAATAGCGGTGATGTGATTTGTTACATCAAAAAAACAATTTGTTTTTTTACGCTATTCTTTTCGCCAGTTTGCGGCCAAGTGATTCCAGAATATAAATAACGGGTATTTGCGTGGTTATATCGTATACCCCGGCAATGCGCGTTTGTGGAACGTGCCAGGAGAGATTAAAGTCGGCAAGTTTGGCCAGGCGTGAATGTTCATGGCTGGTGACCGACAGGACCTTACAGTTGTGTAGGCTGAACTGGCTGGCAAAGCGCAGGATCTCTTCAGTTTCACCAGAAACGGAAAGCACGATCGCTAGCGCGTTTCTGGCCATGTCATTTGTTACCGGGAAATAAGGATCATCAATGTGATTACTGAATTTTCCGACGTTTGAGAAAAAACGTGCGCCGTATTTAGCTAAGGCTCCGGATGTTCCTGCTCCGACGAATATAATACGTTCGGAGGATAATATAATATCAACAGCCTGATCGAGCAGTTTATCGAATTCGTCGTTATTGACGCCTTTAAAGAAGCTAATAATTTCACTGGCACCGAAATTAGCCTGTTGCGGTTCATTCTGCTCTAAATATAATTTGAAGCGTACGCGAAATTCTGAGTAGCCTTCACACTTAAGCTTGCGGCAAAAACGCAGTACGGTGGTGGTGGAAACGCCCACGGCATCAGCCAGTTCGCGAATGGTCATGTACATGACTTTGTCACGGTTTTTGATGACATAGTTGTAGACCAGCATCTCAAGATTGTTGAGACTGGCGATGGCAGCGTGGGAGAACATACTCACAATGGCAAAACTCACTCATCAGACTTCATCTACAGGGAATAATAACATGCAGCCAAATGACATCACTTTTTTTCAGCGTTTCCAGGATGATATTCTGGCCGGACGCAAAACCATTACCATTCGTGACGAGTCCGAATCACACTTCAAAACCGGTGACATTTTACGGGTTGGACGCTTCGAAGATGAGGGATACTTCTGCACGATTGAAGTTGTTGGCACATCAACCGTCACGCTGGATACGCTGACGGAAAAACATGCCCAGCAGGAAAATATGACGCTTGAAGAACTTAAACATGTCATTGCTGAGATTTACCCGGATCAAACGCAATTTTATGTGATTGATTTTAAATGTCTTTAATTTTAAATGTACGCCTGTTAGCTGAGATTTAAAGTTTAATATCATGATTTATATGAATTAATTTTTATTCTATAATTATTTTAGCTAACAGGTGTTCACTGGAACCATTCTCAGTTACGCTAGAGGAGCAATCACGATAGTGTACGTTTCTCGGGAGTAAGTTATGGTTCAGAAGCCATTAATCGCGCAGGGATATTCGCTGGCAGAGGAAATAGCCAACAGCATCAGCCACGGTATCGGGCTGGTGTTTGGGATCGTCGGACTGGTGTTATTGCTGGTCCAGGCAGTGGATACCAACGCCAGCGCTATGGCGATAACCAGCTATAGCCTGTACGGCGGCAGCATGATCCTGCTGTTCCTCGCCTCAACCTTGTACCACGCGATCCCCCATCAGAGAGCGAAAGTCTGGCTGAAAAAATTCGACCATTGTGCGATTTATCTGCTGATTGCCGGGACCTACACGCCATTTCTGCTGGTAGGGCTGGATTCACCGTTGGCACGTGGACTGATGATTGTTATCTGGAGCCTGGCGCTGATCGGTATTTTATTCAAACTGACTATTGCTCACCGCTTTAAGGTTCTGTCGCTGGTGACCTATCTGACGATGGGGTGGTTATCGCTGATTGTGGTGTATCAACTGGCGGTTAAGCTGGCTGCGGGAGGCGTGACGTTGCTGGCCGTTGGCGGAGTGGTGTATTCGCTGGGTGTAATTTTCTACGTCTGTAAGCGTATTCCTTACAACCATGCGATCTGGCACGGGTTTGTGCTGGGCGGCAGCGTGTGCCACTTTCTGGCGATCTACCTGTACGTGGGGCAACACGCATAGAGTCAGTGCAACCCCGGGAGCGGCGTAACCGCCTGGCCCGGCTACGTTTTGTAGGCCGGATAAGACAACGCCGCCATCCGGCGGCCTGCGCCGAATTGCCTGATGGCGCTGCGCTTATCAGGCCTACTCATTACTCTTCGTCTAACGAATACGGCAGCGGCACAATATGCAGCGTTTTTGCGTCGTCACGAACGCGGAACACGCTATCGGCTTCCATGTCGTTATTCATCACAACCTGCACCAGTACCTGTCCATCAGCCAGCTGTACCGCAGCAAGCACGGTGCCGGTACGACGCCAGTTCTCGCCCATTTTCAGCTCCAGGTCTTCACCCGCTTCTGGTACCCGGCTGGCCACACCAGCCAGAGTCCACATGGCACGTTTATTGGCACCGCGGAATTTCGCGCGAGCAACCATTTCCTGACCGGTATAGCAGCCTTTTTTAAAGCTGATCCCGCCCAATGCCTGCAGATTGGTGGCTTGGGGAATAAACTGAGCGCTGTTGGCAGTATCAATAACTGGAATACCCGCTTCGATATCCAGCGCCAGCCACTGTTGGCTATTATTTAACTCCGCTTCACCGCGCAGCTTCTCTACCAGGGTTTCCGCCGTTGCAACATCAACGATCAGCAGGAAACGCTCAGCAGGATGTTCGAACCACAACAGGGTGGAAGAACCGTCAGTAATAACCTGCTTATCGTTGTTTGGTAATTCGCTAAAGAGATTGGCCAGCGCCGCACGCGCCTGGAACCCCGCTACGCCCAGCAGTACTCGCTCGTCGTCCGGGGCAATTGCTACCTTCGAGAAGACGGCGTATTTTTTCAGCTCGGTAAGCTGCGCATCACGCAGGCTACGGCGCTCAAGCCATGCAAAACCGTCACCCTGGCGGAACAGACGCAGGTTGCTCCACATTTTACCCTTGGCGTCACAATGTGCAGCCAACAGGTGCTGATGCTCTGTCATCTGGCTGACATCGGCCGTGACCTGACCCTGAATATACTTCTCACTGTCGACACCGGTGATGGTGGCGAGCGCCCAGTCATCAAGCGTCATTAGCGTCAGAGGCAAACGCGTTGACGCGAAAGGCTGGCGAGGAGGAAAAGATGTAAAAGCCATAATAATGTCCTGATTTGCTTAACGCAGTGATAATGACTAATGGTAAAAGAGCTATGGCCCATTGCAAGCGGTTTAAACAGGCTATTTGTGCCATATATTAAGCTTTGCGAGGAGACATCCAAAAATGCTGAATCCTTTGACTTAATGCGGGTTTATTTAGCGAACAAGCTTCCGTTTACTGATATTCCCGTAAATACGCGGGAAAAACACGTTACAATAGCCGGATACTTCGTTTTCGCGAGACAGGGAGAAGAACATGGATATTAACAACAAAGCACGTATTCATTGGGCATGCCGCCGCGGTATGCGCGAGCTGGACATCTCTATCATGCCGTTTTTCGAACATGAATATGACGGCTTAAGTGACGAAGAAAAACGCATCTTTATCCGTCTGCTAGAATGTGATGATCCAGACTTATTTAACTGGTTGATGAATCATGGGAAACCAGCTGATGCTGAGCTGGAGCAGATGGTGCGACTTATCCAGACACGGAATCGGGAACGTGGTCCAGTGGCAATCTGATTTACGCGTTTCATGGCGCGCGCAGTGGCTATCGCTGCTCATTCATGGGCTGGTCGCGGTATTTATTTTATTGATGCCCTGGCCATTGAGCTACACCCCATTATGGCTGGTGCTGCTCTCTCTGGTGGTATTCGATAGCGTACGTAGCCAGCGTCGAATTAACGCCTGTCAGGGCGAGATTCGACTGTTGATGAACGGTCGTCTGCGTTGGCAAGGGCAGGAGTGGTCTATCGTTAGCGCACCCTGGATGGTCAAAACGGGCATGATGCTGCGTTTACGTTCCGATGCCGGAAAGCGTCAGCATTTGTGGCTGGCGGCAGACAGTATGGATGACGCAGAGTGGCGAGATTTGCGACGGTTAATACTGCAGCAGGCGAAGCAGGGATAACTCCGATAAATGCCTGGCGCGCGCAGCTTTAAGGTTTACGGCTCGCTGCGGCACGTAAGCCGGAAAAGGCGTTTACGCCAGGCTCCGGCAAACGGTTATCAGGACCAGTGCTCGGCCATTTCGCCAAGAATTTGCTCGCACCAGGCCTGAATACGCTCATCGCTGAGATCGTACTGGTTCGTTTCATCCAGCGCCAAACCAACAAACAGCTGTCCATCGGCAATGATGGGTTTATCGCTGGTGAATTCATAGCCTTCGGTTGGCCAGTAACCAACAAATTTTACGCCTTTGGTGACCAGTTTATCGTGCAGCATACCCAGCGCATCCAGGAACCATTCGCCGTATCCCAACTGATCGCCCATACCGTAAAGCGCAACAATTTTGCCTTCCAGGTTGAGGTCGTCCAGTTGTTCCCAGACCGCTTCCCAGTCCTCCTGAATTTCACCGAAATCCCAGGTCGGGATGCCCAAAATGAGCACGTCATACTGCTCCATTAAGGTCGGGGAATCATCTTTGAGGTTATGCAGTGTCACCAGTTCGGGACCCAGGATATCGCGGATTTTTTCTGCTGCCATTTCGGTGTAGCAGGTGCTGGAACCGTAAAAAAGACCCATGTTCATGACGTAAACATCTCAATTCTGTTGTAGCGTTGCGGGTAGTGTAACAGAATCGCCGCATTCTCGGCACAATGAGGCATAATGCATCAAAAATGAGAGTGGAATAAGGGGCGCAAGTGGAACAGGATCTGGCGCGCATCGAGCAGTTTCTTGATGCCCTGTGGCTGGAACGAAATCTGGCGGAAAACACGTTAAGTGCGTATCGTCGCGATCTGACCATGCTTGTCGAATGGTTACATCACCGCGGCGCTTCGCTTGCGACCGCGCAGAGTGATGAACTGCAAGCATTGCTGGCTGAGCGAATGGACGGAGGATATAAAGCCACCAGTTCCGCACGTTTGCTCAGCGCAACACGGCGTTTTTTTCAGCATCTGTACCGTGAAAAATATCGTGAAGATGACCCTAGCGCCTCGCTTGCATCACCTAAACTTCCGCAACGTCTGCCCAAAGATCTTAGCGAAGCGCAGGTAGAACGGCTGCTGCAGGCGCCGCTGATAGAGCAACCGCTGGAGTTACGCGACAAAGCCATGCTGGAAGTGTTGTATGCCACGGGCCTACGCGTGTCTGAACTGGTGGGACTGACGATGAGTGACGTCAGCCTGCGCCAGGGCGTGGTTCGGGTGATCGGTAAAGGTAATAAAGAGCGACTTGTCCCGTTAGGTGAGGAGGCGGTGTACTGGCTGGAAACGTACCTGGAGCATGGGCGTCCATGGTTGCTCAACGGCGTATCGATTGATGTGCTGTTTCCCAGCCAGCGGGCGCAACAGATGACCCGTCAAACCTTCTGGCATCGTATCAAACATTATGCTGTGTTGGCTGGCATCGACAGCGAGAAGCTGTCGCCACACGTCCTGCGCCATGCGTTTGCCACGCATTTGCTCAACCATGGCGCTGACCTGCGTGTCGTGCAGATGCTACTGGGGCATAGCGACCTCTCGACAACGCAGATTTATACTCATGTCGCAACGGAGCGCTTGCGGCAACTACATCAACAGCATCACCCGCGCGCGTGAGTGCTGACAGGAAAGGAAAGGTTATGAAAAAACGTTTTATGATGTTAACCCTGCTGGCGACGGCGTTTTCCGGCATGGTACATGCGGACGATGCCGCGATTCGCCAGTCATTAGCCAAGCTGGGCGTGCAGAGTACCGAGATTCAATCTGCTCCGGTTGCGGGCATGAAAACTGTACTGACCAATAGCGGCGTGCTGTACGTGACCGAAGACGGTAAACATATTATTCAGGGACCGATGTACGATGTGAGCGGCGCAAGCCCGGTAAACGTCACCAATCAGTTGCTGATGAAACATTTGAACGCGCTGGAAAACGAGATGATCGTTTACAAAGCGCCGCAGGAAAAACACGTCATTACCGTTTTCACCGACATCACCTGTGGCTACTGCCACAAGCTGCATGAAGAGATGAAAGACTATAATGCATTAGGGATCACCGTGCGCTATCTGGCCTTCCCTCGTCAGGGACTGGACAGCCAGGCTGAGCAGGACATGAAGTCTATCTGGTGTGCGAAAGACAAAAACAAAGCCTTTGACGACGCGATGGCGGGCAAGGGCGTGAAACCAGCGACCTGTGATGTGGATATCGCTAACCACTATGCGCTGGGCGTTCAGTTCGGTGTCAGCGGTACGCCAGCGATTGTGCTGAGCAATGGCTATGTAGTGCCAGGTTATCAGGGTCCGAAAGAGATGAAAGAATTCCTCGACGCACATGCAAAACAAACCAGCGGTAAATAATTCGCGTGAAACAACAGATACAACTTCGTCGGCGTGAAGCCGACGAGACCGTCGAGCTACCTGCTGATTTGCCGCCATTGCTGCGGCGTTTATACGCCAGTCGCGGCGTGCGCAGTGCGCAGGAGCTTGAACGTAGCGTCAAAGGAATGCTGCCATGGCAGCATTTGAATGGCGTCGAAAAAGCGGTTGAGATCCTCTATAACGCCTTTCGCGAAGGTACCCGAATCATCGTGGTCGGCGATTTTGACGCCGATGGCGCGACCAGTACGGCGCTGAGCATCCTGGCGATGCGCGCGTTGGGCTGCAGTAACGTTGACTACCTGGTGCCTAATCGTTTTGAAGACGGCTACGGCTTAAGCCCGGAAGTGGTGGATCAGGCTCATGCCCGTGGCGCTCAGCTGATTGTCACCGTAGATAACGGCATCTCGTCCCACGCGGGTGTTGAACATGCCAGAGCGTTGGGGATCCCGGTCGTTGTGACCGATCACCATTTGCCTGGGGACACGCTGCCGGGCGCTGAAGCGATCATCAATCCTAACCTGCACGATTGTGAATTCCCGTCTAAATCGCTGGCAGGCGTTGGCGTGGCCTTCTATCTGATGCTGGCGCTGCGCACCTTCCTGCGTGATAAAGGCTGGTTTGATGAACGAGGCATTGCGCCGCCGAACCTGGCGGATTTGCTCGATCTGGTCGCGCTTGGCACGGTGGCCGATGTGGTCCCACTGGATGCCAATAACCGCATTCTGACGTGGCAAGGCTTAAGCCGCATTCGTGCCGGAAAGTGTCGCCCTGGTATCAAAGCGCTGCTGGAGATTTCCAATCGCGACCCACTTAAACTGGCTGCCAGCGATTTAGGTTTTGCCCTCGGGCCACGGCTGAATGCGGCGGGGCGCCTGGACGATATGTCCGTTGGCGTGGCGCTGTTGTTGTGCGACAACATTGGTGAAGCGCGTGTGCTGGCCAATGAGTTGGACGCGCTCAACCAGACGCGCAAAGAGATCGAGCAGGGTATGCAGGCCGAAGCGCTGACCCTGTGTGAAAAGCTGGAACGCAGTAGCGATACGCTACCGGGTGGCCTGGCGATGTACCATCCCGAGTGGCATCAGGGGGTGGTGGGGATTCTGGCATCGCGTATTAAAGAGCGCTTCCACCGTCCGGTGATTGCGTTTGCCCCGGCTGGTGACGGTACGCTCAAAGGCTCCGGACGTTCTATTCAGGGACTGCACATGCGCGATGCGCTGGAGCGCCTGGACACCCTTTATCCTGGCATGATCCTCAAATTTGGTGGTCACGCCATGGCGGCGGGGTTGTCGCTGGAGGAGGCGCAGTTTGAGCGTTTCCAGCAGCGTTTTGGCGAACTGGTAACCGAGTGGCTGGATCCCGCTTTACTGCAAGGCGAAGTAGTGTCAGACGGACCTTTGAGCGCGGTGGAGATGACCATGGAAGTCGCGCAAATGCTGCGTGATGCTGGGCCGTGGGGACAAATGTTCCCGGAACCGCTGTTTGACGGGCATTTCCGTTTGCTTCAGCAGCGTCTGGTCGGTGAGCGTCATCTGAAGGTGATGGTCGAGCCCGTTGGCGGCGGTCCACTGCTGGACGGTATTGCATTTAATGTCGATACCACCTGCTGGCCGGACAACGGTGTTCGTGAAGTTCAGCTTGCTTACAAACTGGATATTAACGAGTTTCGCGGCAACCGCAGCTTGCAGATTATAATCGACAATATCTGGCCAGTCTGACGAATTTAGTGTGTATAAAATTGAGCCGGGATCCGGTACAATCCCGCTCTTATAACCGCATTTTGACTAGTCCAATAAAAGAAATCAGACAATGTTTGAAATTAATCCGGTAAATAACCGCATTCAGGACCTCACGGAGCGCTCTGACGTTCTTAGGGGGTATCTTTGACTATGATGCCAAGAAAGAGCGTCTGGAAGAAGTAAACGCCGAGCTGGAACAGCCGGACGTGTGGAACGAACCCGAACGCGCACAGGCGCTGGGCAAAGAACGTTCCTCCCTCGAGGCCATCGTTGATACGCTCGATCAGATGAGCCAGGGCCTGGAAGATGTCTCCGGCCTGCTGGAGCTGGCTGTAGAAGCCGACGACGAAGAAACCTTTAACGAAGCCGTAGCAGAACTCGATACGCTGGAAGATAAGCTGGCCCAGCTGGAATTCCGTCGTATGTTCTCCGGTGAATATGACAGCGCAGATTGCTATCTCGATATCCAGGCTGGCTCCGGCGGTACGGAAGCGCAGGATTGGGCAAGCATGCTGATGCGTATGTATCTGCGTTGGGCTGAAGCGCGCGGCTTTAAGACTGAAATCATTGAAGAATCTGAAGGTGAAGTGGCGGGTATCAAATCCGTAACCATCAGAATTGCTGGCGAATACGCATATGGTTGGCTGCGTACTGAAACCGGCGTACACCGCCTGGTACGTAAAAGCCCGTTTGACTCCGGCGGTCGTCGCCACACGTCGTTCAGTTCGGCGTTTGTTTACCCGGAAGTTGACGATGATATTGACATCGATATCAACCCGGCGGACCTGCGTATTGACGTTTATCGCGCCTCTGGTGCGGGCGGTCAGCACGTTAACCGTACAGAATCAGCGGTGCGTATTACCCACATCCCGACCGGGATCGTGACGCAGTGTCAGAATGACCGCTCCCAGCACAAGAACAAAGACCAGGCCATGAAGCAGATGAAAGCTAAGCTTTATGAACTGGAAATGCAGAAGAAGAATGCCGAGAAACAGGCGATGGAAGACAACAAGTCAGATATCGGCTGGGGTAGCCAGATTCGTTCTTATGTCCTTGATGACTCCCGCATCAAAGATCTGCGTACCGGGGTTGAAACCCGCAACACGCAGGCAGTGCTGGATGGCAGCCTGGATCAATTTATCGAAGCAAGTTTGAAAGCAGGGTTATGAGGAACCAACATGTCTGAACAACACGTACAGGGCGCTGACGCGGTAGCCGATCTTAACAATGAACTGAAAACGCGCCGTGAGAAGCTGGCGAGCCTGCGTGAGCAGGGGATCCCGTTCCCGAACGATTTCCGTCGCGATCATACCTCAGACCAACTGCATGCTGACTTTGACGCGAAAGAAAACGAAGAGCTGGAAGCGCTGAACATCGAAGTATCCGTTGCTGGCCGTATGATGACCCGCCGTATTATGGGCAAAGCCTCATTCGTTACGCTGCAGGACGTTGGCGGTCGCATTCAGCTGTACGTCGCTCGCGACGATCTGCCGGAAGGCGTTTACAACGAGCAGTTCAAAAAATGGGATCTGGGCGATATCCTCGGCGCGAAAGGTAAGTTGTTCAAGACCAAGACCGGTGAGCTGTCTATCCACTGCACCGAGCTGCGTCTGCTGACGAAAGCGCTGCGCCCACTGCCGGATAAATTCCACGGTCTGCAGGATCAGGAAGCGCGCTATCGTCAACGCTATCTGGATCTCATCTCTAACGATGAATCCCGCAACACCTTTAAAGTGCGCTCACAGATTATGGCTGGCATCCGTCAGTTCATGGTTGGCCGTGGCTTCATGGAAGTAGAAACTCCGATGATGCAGGTGATCCCAGGCGGTGCGGCAGCGCGTCCGTTTATCACCCATCATAACGCGCTGGATCTGGACATGTACCTGCGTATTGCGCCGGAACTGTACCTCAAGCGTCTGGTGGTTGGCGGCTTCGAACGCGTTTTCGAAATTAACCGTAACTTCCGTAACGAAGGCATCTCTGTTCGTCATAACCCAGAGTTCACCATGATGGAACTCTACATGGCTTATGCGGACTACAAAGATCTGATCGAACTGACTGAATCACTGTTCCGTACGCTGGCGCAGAACGTTCTGGGTACAACTGAAGTGCCTTACGGCGAAGAAGTCTTCGACTTCGGTAAACCGTTCGAAAAGCTGACCATGCGCGAAGCGATTCAGAAATACCGTCCGGAAACCAACATGGCGGATCTGGATAACTTCGACTCTGCAAAAACGATTGCTGAATCTATCGGCATCAAAGTTGAGAAGAGTTGGGGTCTGGGCCGCATCGTGACCGAGATCTTTGAAGAAGTTGCGGAAGCACACCTGATTCAACCGACCTTCATCACCGAGTATCCAGCAGAAGTTTCTCCGCTGGCGCGTCGTAATGATGAAAACCCGGAAATCACCGATCGCTTCGAATTCTTCATCGGCGGCCGCGAAATCGGTAACGGCTTCAGCGAGCTGAACGATGCGGAAGATCAGGCGCAGCGTTTCCAGGATCAGGTTAACGCCAAAGATGCGGGCGATGACGAAGCAATGTTCTACGACGAAGACTACGTTACCGCTCTGGAACACGGTCTGCCGCCGACTGCGGGTCTGGGTATTGGTATCGACCGTATGGTTATGCTGTTCACTAACAGCCACACCATCCGCGACGTGATCCTGTTCCCGGCGATGCGCCCGGTTAAGTAAGATGTAAACGGCCGGATGGCGTCTGATGCCTGATCCGGCCTACGATTCATTATGTAGGCCGGATAAGCGTAGCGCCATCAGGTAATTAATCCCCATTGGCAAACTTGCGCAGTAGTTCTCGCGCCTTATCGTTTGCAACCTGCATTACCATCCACGGGCTAAAAGCCCAAGGCGTCGCGTCAATACCGCTTAAGACATCATCAAGATTGCTCCACTGGCAATCCATCACTTCATCTGGGTTTAGCTGTAGCTCACTGACGATGTGTGCGGCATAAACCGGGCATACTTCGTTTTCTACGATTCCACTCGGGTCCACAGCGCAATAACGAAAATCAGCATACACGGGGCTGGGCGCGTCAATGTTTGCACCCAGTTCAAAGCGAGCCCGGCGGATAACGGCAGCTTCAGTGCTTTCACCCAACTGCGGGTGACCACAGACAGAGTTGGTCCAGACGCCAGGCCAGGCTTTTTTGTGCAGAGAGCGGCGGGTAATCAGCAGTTGACCCTGCTCGTTAAATATCCAGCACGAGAAAGCGAAATGCAGGGGCGTTGTGGCGGTATGCGCCGCATACTTTTCCAGTGTTCCACAGGGCTGGCCCTGCTCATTCAATAAAATGACGTGTTCCTGTCGCATAGCATCCACCATCAATCTTAAGCACCTACATTATATGCTTAATTAAGTCTGAATGAATTAACCGAGGGTGTGAAATGCCAGAGCCGACGCTTCGTTGCGCGATATGATTTGGCATCCGGTTTATGGCTGCTATGATAAAGCGTCTGAAAATGTTGCGAGGAATTGTTTTGAGTGCAGGACGCCTGAAGAAAAATGGCCTGAGTATCGCGATGCTGCTGTGTGTCGGTCTGCTGTTAGCAGGGTGTTCCGGGAGCAAGTCGTCTGATACGGGAAGTTATTCCGGCTCCGTGTATACCGTGAAGCGGGGAGATACGCTATACCGTATTTCGCGCGCCACCGGGACCAGCGTGAAAGAGATCGCTCGTCTGAATAATATTTCACCGCCCTATACTATTGAAGTAGGGCAAAAGCTGAAGGTCAGCGGCGGCGCGAAAACCAGTTCTGGATCTGGCAAAACAACCAAGAAATCATCAACCAAAACTGCTGCTGTCAGACCGTCTTCTTCGGTGCCGCAGTCGTCCTGGCCGCCAGTGGGGCAACGTTGTTGGCTGTGGCCTGCCAGCGGTAAGGTGATCCTGCCTTATTCCACGGCAGACGGCGGTAACAAGGGCATTGATATCTCCGCTGCGCGCGGTACGCCGATTTATGCGGCCGGAGCCGGGAAGGTGGTTTATGTCGGTAATCAGCTGCGAGGTTACGGTAATCTCATTATGATTAAGCACAGTGAGGACTACATCACTGCCTATGCGCATAATGACACCATGCTGGTGAACAACGGTCAAAACGTGAAAGCCGGGCAGAAAATCGCCACGATGGGCAGCACGGATGCGACGACTGTGCGTCTGCATTTCCAGATCCGTTATCGCGCAACGGCTATCGATCCGCTGCGTTATTTACCGCCGCAGGGCAGTAAACCCAAATGCTGACGGCGAATTAATCGCCAGTCAGCAGGTTAGTCCCTTGCCAAGAAGAGCGTAAGGTTTATAATCCCTTACGCACTTCAATGCGGGCGTAGTTCAATGGTAGAACGAGAGCTTCCCAAGCTCTATACGAGGGTTCGATTCCCTTCGCCCGCTCCAAAACTCTCTCCCTGTAGTTATCCTTTTAAATGTTAAATTGCGACACCGGAATCTGGTGGCAGCGTGCTGTTACCTTCACCCAGATTACGTTGTAGCAATACCGTGTCGAGCCATAACCCATGTTTGAAGCCAATGTTCTTCAGCGTGCCGATTTCTGTAAACCCGGCCTGCTGATGGACTTTTAACGATCCCTGATTATTGCTGTCGCCGACGATGGCGATCAACTGCCGATAACCCTGCGTTTCGGCCCAGTTAATGACATGGCTTAGCAACGCCTTTCCCACCCCCTGACGCTGCGCCGCCGGGTCAATGTAAATTGAATCTTCGAGGGTATAGCGGTAGGCATAGCGTTCTCGGTAGCGGGTGAGATAGCAATACCCGATGACCTTTTCCTCCTGCAACGCGACAACCCACGGCAGCCCCTGGCTGCGGATTTTTCCCAGACGAGCAAGCATCTCGTGGGTATCTGGTGGGTTAGTTTTAAAGCTGCCGGTACCGTGAATAACGTGGTGTGCGTAAATATCGCGTATGGCGGGGATGTGTTTTTCTTCTGCGTTAACAATTTTCATTGACCGGCTCCCATTGGCGTCTTTTATCAGATTACCTGAAAGTCTGAAGGGTGAGTAAGTGCAAAAAGTTATGCTTCTGGCAGTTGTTTGCAAAAAGAATAGGCATGCAAATTTTGAGGGTAAATAATTGATTGTGGTTGATGTTGTCAATAACACCCAAGATGGGAAATTACATTGATGAGTAGAGCAATGCACAATTCTTTGCGCATGTATTCATCCGGATATCAAAATGCCAATTGTAGTAGGTTTTAATCATAGATTAAGAAACTCATTTGATTTCATTGCATTTTTACTGTACCTAATTCGTCTGGAGACTGTATCCTTATTTTCATTTCATTGCCTCTGTTTGATGCTAAAAATTAAGTTATAGTGTCTGTCTCGTTATTTTCATTGTTATTTGGGCTATGGTTATTTGAGCTACTGTTATCAGAACTTTCTCTATTCATGCCAAATAGTTACCATGCAAACAGTTACGCGCTGTAGCTATGCTAAGCAGCAATAGTCAGCATCGTCACATGACTTTGCCAGGCAAACTTTGCTTAAATCCAGAATTCAATCCCAAGAGTATTAGGGTTATTTAGTCTAAAATACTTTTTTGCCTAAGACATTTCTTATTACGTAGCCACGAACTACACGGAGTGATAAAATTCTCGAGTTTATGCCTCCAGTCCTGTGATTAGAGGACGCGGTGTGGGTAGTCAATAAGACGAAAGAATTAATTGTTTCATTACCCTATTACGAAATAAGCGGCAGTGCATTCTACATGGTCGGCAATCGTCAGGGATTGACCTTAACTTATTGAAAACGCTTATTTTTACTCTGATGTAAGATATAAGGGCAGATATGTTCAGTATGCGTCGACATGCCAACTTCATTAAACGTTTTAAGTCTGCAAGCTGTTTATTTACGGCAAGCATTCTATTCCCTATGCAAATCTCTGCAGCGGTATCAGATTATGACGCTTTGGTTATTGAAGCGCGGGGTGGTAATAGTGCGCCGTTATTGCGTTATCTTGAGGATCAGGGAAAGAAAAGCGCGCTAACGCCAAACCAAGTTGCCGATTGGCTGCAAGTCTCAGGCTGGGTCGATAACAACGATAAAACCACTATTGAGATCTGGCAGCGCTATCGTGGGCAGATGGATGTGCCGGCGCGGGGCAAAGTTGCCGCTGCGCGTGCATACCGTAACCAGAAAAACTGGAATGATTCCTTGGCGTTATGGGAAAGCGTTTTACAGGAAGAGCATGACAACGTTGACGTACGTACTGGCTGGATAATGACGTTGGCGGATGCTCGCTACAACCAGCAAGCCCTTACTGAAGCGAATAAATGGGCGCAGGCGCATCCGGGCGCTGATTCCGACGCGCTGCTTGCCTATGTATATCATTCACAGGGGAAAAACTGGGACGCGTTGTTAGTCGCTTCACAGGCGGATGACGTCGATCCAGGCAACAAAAATGCGCAATCCACACTACTGTCTGCACTGTCAGCGAACCGCGTTTCCGGGCCCGCTTTAAATATGGCGGAGGTGGTGCCAACCGCTGATCCTGTGAAGCGTCGCCTTGAGCTTGATGCAGCAGCTGAAATGGTACGTTCCTCTTATACGTCTGCACGTAATGAAGAAGAACGGTTTATCGTGGCGGATAAAGCGCTGGCCCGTTATGACCAGTTGCTGGCTGCCTGGAAGGATGAACCGTCCGCGCAGAATGATGTCCGTCGGGCGAGAATTGACCGCATGGGCGCCTTGTTGGTGCGTAAGCGTACTGCCGAAGTGATTCAGGAATATGATTCGTTGTCCGCAAGCGGCGACGTGCCAAACTATGCTAAACGCTGGGTGGCATCAGCATGGTTGAGTGAACGTCAGCCGGAAAAAACCGAAGCGATGCTAACGAGCATCTACTACCCGAACGGACCAATCCCCGTGACGCCGCTCAGCCCTGAGGATCAACAGGATCTGTTCTATGCGCACATTGACAATGAAAACTTTGATGCTGCTAAAAAACAGGTCGATGCGTTAATTAAAGACAGCCCGTATCTGCGACGCATCTATGGTTCGCCAACGCCGCAGCCTAACGATAACTGGCTGCTCGGACAGTCGCTGTTGACGCAATATCATATCGCTGCCAATGAGTTGCCGGAGGCAGAAAAGCTCGCAGAGCATCTGGCGCGAACAGGCTCCGGCAACCAGGGGCTGCGCATATCCTATGCCTCTGTGCTTGAAGCTCGTGGATTGCCGCATGCGGCGGAGAAAGAGCTGAAGCTGGCGGAAGTGATTGAGCCAAGCAACCTGGAACTGGAGCGTCAGCAGGCTTACGTAGCGCTGGATCTTCAGGAATGGAAGCAGGCCGATGAGCTGACGGATGACGTTATTGCCCGTAGCCCGGATGATGAAGCAACGCTGCGTCTCGCGCGTATTCGTGATGTCCACAAAATGTCGGAAGTACGCATTAGCGGCACGCAGGGGATCTCGTCTGATAGCCCGGTCAGCGGTAAGAATGACTTCAACATCAATACCGCCATTTACAGCCCGCCAATTAACGATAACTGGCGACTGTTTACCGGCTTCAACTTCGCCACCGGTGAATTTGAAGAAGGGAAGGGGATCAGCCGCGATCTGGCGGCAGGCGCTGAATGGACTTCCCGCGATTACTGGGCGGAAATGGAAGTGTCTGGTCGAAATTATGGCGATGGTCAGAAGATTGGTGGTCGTCTTTCCGGCTGGCATGACTTCAATGACAACTGGCGCGTAGGCGGTTCAGCCGAACGCTTGTCGCGTAATACGCCATTGCGCGCGCTGCGTAGCGGCGTGTATGCCAACGGTGGCGATATGTTTGTCCGCTGGTATCAAAACGAACGACGGGAATATCAACTGTCGTTTGCCGCATCACATTTCTCAGACGGTAACGATCGCATTGAATACGGACTCAGCGGTAAAGAGCGTATGTGGACGACGCCACGCTTCACGCTGGACTTTACTCCGGGCATTGGTGGGAGCACCAACACCAAAGAGAATGTGCCGTATTACAACCCGAAGAGCGATTTTTCTGTTGTACCAGGCCTGAGCGCGGAGCAGGTTCTTTACCGTCATTATGACACCGTGTGGACCCAGCAAGGTCTGGCTGGCGTAGGTGGCTATTGGCAGCAAGGTGAAGATGCAGGTGCTATCGTCCAGGTGGGGTACGGACAACGGCTTAAATGGAACAACGTCGTAGACGGCGGGGTGATGCTGATTTGGGATAAACGCCCCTATGACGGTAAACGTGAGCGGAATATCTCCCTCGCTTTCGATTTAAATGTCAGGTTTTAAGGATTGTTCATGCTGAAAAGATGCCTGTGGCTTAGCGCATTAATCGCTGGCTGGTTGATGATTACCGCGTGCAGTAGCGCGCACAATACAACGCCTCGCTATGTTCCTCCCGCAGAGAGAACGCCGCTAACGGCGGATCATCCGTGGCCGAAAAATAGCTTCCTGGTGCTCGGCTACCACGATGTTGAAGATGGCGCAGCGGATCAACGCTACCTTTCTGTGCGTACCAGCGCGTTGAGCGATCAAATCGCCTGGCTGCGTGATAATGGCTATAACCCGATCAGCGTGCAGCAAATTCTGGACGCCCATGACGGTAAAATCGTGCTGCCCGAAAAAGCAGTACTGCTCACCTTTGATGATGGGTACAGCAGTTTTTATACCCGCGTCTGGCCGCTGCTGAAAGCCTATAACTGGCCTGCGCTCTGGGCTCCGGTAGGGAGTTGGGTTGATGCTCCCGCCAACAAAAAAGTCGATTTTGGCGGCCTAATGACGGCGCGAGATAAATTCGCTACCTGGAAAATGGTCGAAGAAATGGGCAAATCGCCGTTGGTGGAAGTCGGTGCGCACACGTGGAACTCGCATTTTGGTGCTGAAGCCAACCCGCAGGGAAGTAAAGAACCGGCGGTGGCGAACCGTTTGTATGATAAGAAAACCGGCACTTACGAAACGGATGAGCAATACTATCGCCGTATTAATGCCGATATCGCATTGATTACTAACAAGATTAAAACGGTAACCGGGAAAGCACCGCGCGCGTGGGTTTGGCCGTACGGCGCTGCCAGCGGCACGACGTTAAACCTGGCTAAAGAGCAAGGCTATAAGATGGCCTTTACGCTCAATGAAGGATTGGCGAATGCTGCGTTTCTTGATGATATCCCGCGTGTGCTGATCTCTGATAACCCTTCGATCAAGCGTTTTGCCAGTCAGGTCGCTCAGGTGCGTGAACCGCAGACGATGCGCGTAATGCATGTCGATCTGGATTACGTTTATGACAAAGACCCGGCCCAGCAGAAGCGAAATATCGACAAGCTTATTCAGCGCGTTTATGACATGCGTATTTCTCATGTCTTCCTGCAGGCGTATGCCGATCCTAAAGGCGACGGGAATATTCGCGAGCTTTATTTCCCTAACCGCTGGCTGCCGATGCGTGCCGATCTCTTTAACTATATCTCCTGGCAGTTACAAACTCGGGCTGGGGTGACGGTGTATGCATGGATGCCGGTTCTGGCTTTCGATCTCGATGCTTCCATTCCACGCGTAACCGCATGGGATCCGAAAACGGGACGTACAGCGATCAACCGCGAGAACTATGTCCGTCTTTCTCCCTGGGACAGCGAGGCGCGTAAACGCATCACTGAAATCTATGAAGACCTGGCGAAACACGCCAGCTTTAAGGGGATTTTGTTCCATGACGATGCTTTCCTGACGGACTTTGAAGATGCGTCACCGGAGGCGTTAGCCGCCTACCGTGCCGCAGGGCTTCCGGGCAGTATTGAGCAAATCCGTAGCAACCCGCAGACCTTCGAGCGCTGGACGCGCCTGAAAAGTAAGGTGCTGATCGACTTTACCAAACAACTGACCCAGGCAGTGCGTAATATTCGCGGCCCGCAGGTGCAAACCGCCCGCAATATTTACGCGATGCCAGTACTGGAGCCAGAGAGTGAAGCCTGGTTTGCACAAAACCTGAATGATTTCCTCAATACCTATGACTGGACGGCACCGATGGCGATGCCATTCATGGAGCAGATCCCGGCCAATGATGCCAACGCTTGGCTCGACAGATTAGTGAATGCCGTTGCACAAACGCCCGGCGCGCTGGACAAAACCGTGTTTGAACTGCAGGCACGAGACTGGCGTAAATCCGGGGAAGAAGCTGAAATCAGCGGAAAACAAATAGCCGAATGGATGCGCCAACTGAAGTTAAGCGGTGCAGGTAACTACGGCTATTACCCGGATGATTTCATCAGCGACAAACCTGAGATGTCAGAGATTCGCTCGACGTTCTCCTCATACTGGTACCCGCAAAAATGACAGATCGCATTATTGCTTTCCTGATACTTTGCCTGATGTTCAGCCTGCCGTTTGGCGTGGCTGTCATCTTTACAGGTGAAGTGATGTTGAACTTCGTCTTCTTCTGGCCTTTATTCATGTCTGCATTGTGGATAAGCGGCGGGGTTTATTTCTGGTTTTACCGTGAACGTCACTGGAAATGGGGGGATGACACGCCGCCACCGACCCTGGAAGGTAATCCGCTAGTTTCTATTCTGATCCCTTGTTTTAATGAAGGGATCAATGCGCGTGAAACCATTGAGGCCGCGCTGGCACAGCGATATAAGAACATCGAAGTGATTGCCATCAACGATGGTTCAACGGATGACACGCACGACGTGCTGGAACAACTGGCGGTGGAATACCCCAGCCTGCGGGTGATTCACCTGGCTGAGAACCAGGGCAAAGCGCTGGCGCTCAAGACCGGCGCGGCTGCAGCGCGCAGCGATTACCTGGTGTGTATTGATGGTGATGCGTTACTGGATCGTGATGCTGTTGCCTATATTGTGGCTCCGCTTATCCAGTTCCCGCGCGTCGGGGCGGTGACCGGCAACCCACGTATTCGAACCCGCTCTACGTTAATTGGTCGTGTGCAGGTCGGTGAGTTTTCTTCCATTATCGGCTTGATTAAGCGTACCCAGCGAGTCTATGGGCAGATCTTTACCGTTTCCGGCGTGGTTGCCGCGTTTCGTCGTCGCGCGCTGGCCGAGGTCGGTTACTGGAGCCCGGACATGATCACCGAAGACATCGATATCAGTTGGAAGCTGCAATTACGCCACTGGTCGGTATTCTTTGAGCCGCGCGCGCTGTGCTGGATCTTAATGCCTGAAACGTTAAGAGGGCTGTGGAAGCAGCGTCTGCGCTGGGCCCAGGGTGGTGCGGAGGTGTTTATCGTTAACATGCGTCGTCTGTGGTCGTGGGAGTTCCGCCGCATGTGGCCGCTGTTTCTGGAGTTCTGTTTTTCTACCGCCTGGTCGTTTGCCTATGCGATCAGTATCGTGCTGTTCCTGTTAGGGCTGATGATCCCGATGCCGGACTCGCTGTATGTACAGCATCTGTTCCCGCCAGCCTTCACCGGGCTTATCCTCGGCGTGGTGTGCTTGCTGCAGTTTGCGGTGAGCCTGATGATTGAACGACGCTATGAAAAAGGCATTGGCGCCTCGTTGTTCTGGATTATCTGGTTCCCGGTGGTGTACTGGATGCTCAGCCTGTTCACCACGTTGGTCGCTTTCCCGAAAGTGATGCTCAAACGTAAACGCGGCAGGGCGCGTTGGGTGAGTCCCGATCGTGGAATTGGGAGGATTGAATCATGAGCCAGCCACTGATTTTTACGGAACAGCGTTTGCTGCCGCGCATCATCGACGTGCTGTTGACGGTCATCGCCTGGGTCGGTTTTATCTATTTGATCTATAAAGGGCTGATCACGGCCCTGGCGCATTCACCGTATATGGGCGTGCGACCCT
Organism: Citrobacter arsenatis; assembly: GCF_004353845.1. Taxonomy (GTDB): domain Bacteria; phylum Pseudomonadota; class Gammaproteobacteria; order Enterobacterales; family Enterobacteriaceae; genus Citrobacter; species Citrobacter arsenatis. The sequence continues at coordinate 4,303,132 of NZ_CP037864.1, read as the reverse complement.
TTTTCACCACGCTGGATACGGTCACGTTTTATATCCTTGTCGCCCTGGTCAACGGACTGGTGCTGATTGGCTGGGCGAAGTACAACCAGTTCCGATTTCGGGTGGAACGCCGCAGCCGCAGACCTGGCCTGGAAGACCATGAGCTGGCGGAAAGTTTACGTATTACCCGAGAACTGGTTACCGAGCTGAACAAAGCGAGGGTACTGACGGTTCACCACCATGAGAATGGCGAGATTAGCCATGTTGATGTGGACAGGGATATTGCCGATAACCGCCTACCGCCGCCGACGCCTGCGATGCTGGAGTATTTGCCGCCAGAGCCGCAGCCGTCGTTGCAGAAAATGCCCGAGTGATATTTCTGCTTTCAGCCGCTTCCTTCAGCCTCGCATAGGTCTATGATTAGACCCAGACAATAAAAAAATGCGAGGCTATGTCGTGGATAAAGAACTACTGGATGCAGGTTACCGGGCCTATACCGGCGAGAAGATTGACGTCTACTTCAATACGGCGATATGTCAGCATTCGGGCAACTGCGTGCGGGGAAGTGCGAAGTTATTTAACCTGAAGCGCAAACCGTGGATCATCCCGGACGAAGTGGATGTTGCGACGGTCATTAAAGTTATCGATACCTGTCCGAGCGGTGCGCTGAAATATCGTCAGAAATAAGTGAGGGAACCATGGAAATTCTTGCAGGCCACAACAAGTTTTATGTTAACGATGTCGAGGGTAACCAGGTTGCCGAGATTGTCTTCGTGCCGACGGGTGAACATCTAAGCATCATTGAACATACCGATGTCGACCCCAGCCTGAAAGGCCAGGGTGTCGGCAAACAGCTGGTGGCGAAGGTGGTGGAGAAAATGCGCGCCGAAAACCGCAAAATTATTCCACTGTGCCCGTTTGCCAAACATGAGTTTGATAAAACCCGCGAGTACGACGATATCCGCGCCTGATATTCTTATGTGCGCCGGAAGGCATAACCACCGTCCGGTGCATCACTCCCGATGCAGCAAATCCTGATAAATCCCCGTCAACACCCCTTGTGGACCAAACTCCTTTTTAATCCACTGGGTGACACGACCGGTCGCCGAATGCTGGGTCGCCAGCAGCATGCGTGAATCCTGACGCGGGTTGTGGATCTGCCGCGTGACCAGCAACGACTTTTCCATCGCCTCGCGTACCATATAGTCCGGCAGAAAACCGATGCCCTCACCCAGGATCTGGCACTGGCATTTGGTATTAAAATCGGGAACCAGAATCGACTCCTGTCCGTGTAACAGCCAGCCGACCTTCTTGTTGATGGTGTGCGCAGTGTCTTCCACCATGATGTTCGGATACAAACGCAGCTGGCTCTCAGAAATCGGTTCAGGCATAAAGGCCAGCGGATGATCCGGGGCAATCGCAAACGACCAACGGATCGCGCCGATCTCGGTGTAATCAATCCCGCCGCCGTCCAGTAACGTATCCGGCGCGCCGATAGCGATATTGGCCAGGTTGTTGATGATCGAGTCCCAGACGCCGTTATACACCTCGGTGGTGACGGTTATCTGGCAGGTAGGGAACTGTTTCTTAAGTACCTGTAGCAATCGCGCCGTATGTTGAGGGGTATACAACAGTTGATTAATACAGATACGTACCCGGGCTTCAATGCCCTGAGCAATGGTATCAATGCTGCGCTTGATGGCGTGGAAGTCGTTGAGCAGGTCGGTTGCCTTGCGAAACAGATAGCGCCCGGACTCGGTCAGCTCAATGCTACGGGTACTGCGGGTAAACAGTACCACGTCGAGTCCCAGCTCCATGCGCTTAATAGTGTAACTAATTGCCGAAGTGGTTAAGCCAAGCTCTTCAGCCGCCTTGCTGAAGCTGCTGTAGCGGGCAGCCATCGTAAACGCCAGCAGGTTTTCCTCGGTAAATATTGAATTCATCTTTCTCCCCTCCGGCGACAAACGCGCATCCGCGACGTGATGATTGTTGAATGTATTTGTAATCCTTATACAGAGCAATCAGTTTTGAACAGAATTTAACACTAGTTTTACATTTGATTTGAAGGCAATCACACTTCTGTATATTAATTACAGGCCGCTATCCGTGCAGCATCACGCCTGATTTTCCTGACTATTGTTTAATAGCGAAAAGCGGCTCTGTCATAAGGAAAAGATTGCACTACAGCACGTTTTGCTTTCATTGTTAAATTTGATTCAATAATCGACACGCTTACGATGAATGAAATTTAAGCGGATATTATTCTCTGCACTCTGTTGCTATTCTCAGCTTATCGGATATTTAAAAAGTCTAAAAAACTGCAGGAGAGCGATTATGTCAGAGAAAGAACTCATTACTGAATTTCTGCTGGCGGCAGAGCAGGGCCATGCCGACGGATTAAAATCCTGCCTGGCAAAAAATGTGGATATTAATGCTACTAACCGCCAGGGGCGAACTGCCATTATTATTGCCAGCCTGAATAAGCATTATGACTGCGTTTCTTTATTGATAGCTGCCGGTGCCGATATTAATAAACAGGATCAAACCTGTTTTAACCCATTCCTGATTAGCTGTCTGACTAATGATTTAACGCTGCTGCGTACCGTATTACCGGCCAACCCCGATCTCAATTGCCTGAGCCGGTTTGGCGGCGTTGGTATTACGCCTGCCAGTGAAAAAGGCCACGTCGAGATCGTGCGCGAACTGCTGCTGCGTACCGATATCAATGTTAACCATACCAACTTTGTCGGCTGGACGCCGTTACTGGAAGCCATCGTGCTTAATGACGGCGGCGCGAAGCAGCAGGAGATTGTTAAGCTGCTGCTCGATCATGGCGCGAATCCGCACATGACGGATAAATACGGTAAAACCCCGTTGGAACTGGCGCGGGAGAAAGGGTACCACGAGATTGCCGAGCTGCTGATTGCGGCCGGAGCCTGACAGAGGAGTGCCACTATCGCTACGCCATCACGGCGATGCGTACGGGCGCTAACCGCAGACGGCGCGTTTCTCGCTTTCCGGGGAACGGGACGGGTTGAACAGGTTTTTTCCCGTGCGGTAAACCTGTTGATACCCGAACAGCAGCGGCTGCTGACGTTACTGAGTGAAGGTTGTGATAACGCGCCTAACAGCTGTCGGCTGGCGCTGACGCATTGTGAAGAGCTGTTTCACCCCGGTGAGTGGGTCAATTTTACCGCGTCGGGGATAGCGGTTGGCGACGATAAATGGATAGAAACCTCAGGTTGCCTGCCGTGGCGCATACCACGGTGGACGCCAGATGCAGTAAGCCTTGCTGCAATCCGCTGGCTGTACTGGGAAGAGGTTATCCGCCAACAGCTAACAAGCGATGACACATTATTTCTTTACCAGGGGGATAACCCGTTTTATCAGGAAATCACCCGCCAATTACTCAACCGCCGACAAATTTTACTGGCGGCGTTGCATACAGGAGAAAATATCTCTACAGCGGTCAGCCATTTAATTGGTTTGGGGATTGGTCTGACGCCCTCATCTGATGATTATTTAGTGGGCTTAAGCACTATTTTATTTATTCCCGGACATCCGCTGAGGAAATATCGTGAAGAATTTTTAGCAGCCTTACAACGTGCCGGAAATAATACAACGCTACTCAGCAAAATAACGCTGGAGGAGGCTTTTTATCACCGTTATCGGGAGAGCGTCGGACGGCTGCTGAACCATATTATTACTGAGCAACAACCCGTTTCTACGCAATATATTACTGACATTAAAAATATTGGCTCAAGTTCTGGCTGCGACATGCTGTATGGCATGGCGGATGCCTGCGCCCTGAGCCACAGGTCCGGAGGGAATTATGTCGATCAGGATAGTTGTTAAAAAGAACACGTATTTTGATTCTGTCTCACTGATGTCTATCTCCACACGCGCAAATAAGCTCGATGGCGTTGAGCAGGCGTTCGTGGCTATGGCGACAGAAATGAATAAGGGCGTACTGAAGAATCTCGGGCTGCTGACGCCTGAACTGGAAGAGGCGAAAAGTGGCGACCTGATGATTGTCATTAAAGGCGCCAGCGAGGCGGCGAACGACCAGACGCTGGTGGCGATTGAAGATCTGTTTACGCATAAAGAGCAGGGCGGCCAGCATGAAGCGCGCTATGCCACGCTGGCCAGTGCGAAGAAGCATGTTCCTGACAGCAACCTGGCGGTGATCTCGGTCAATGGCCTGTTTGCCGCGCGTGAAGCGCGTCAGGCGCTGCAAAATAACCTCAACGTGATGCTGTTCTCTGACAACGTCTCCCTTGAGGACGAACTGGCGCTCAAGCAACTGGCGCATGAAAAAGGGCTGTTGATGATGGGACCAGATTGCGGAACCGCCATTATTAACGGCGCGGCGCTGTGTTTTGGCAACGCGGTGCGTCGCGGCAATATCGGGATTGTTGGTGCGTCCGGTACCGGTAGTCAGGAACTGAGCGTACGCATTCACGAGTTTGGCGGCGGGATTTCCCAGCTGATTGGCACCGGTGGACGCGATCTGAGCGAAAAGATTGGCGGTCTGATGATGCTTGACGCGATTGGTATGTTGGAGGCCGATCCGCAAACTGAGATTATCGCGCTTATCTCCAAACCTCCTGCGCCAGCGGTGGCACGCAAGGTGCTGGAACGCGCACGCGCCTGCCATAAGCCCGTGGTGGTGTGTTTCCTTGGCCGTGAAGCCGCGCCTGCGGATGAAAAAGGTCTGCAGTTTGCACGCGGAACTAAAGAGGCGGCGTTGAAAGCGGTACTGCTGACCGGCGTGAAAAAAGAGAGTCTGGATCTGCATCCGCTTAACTGGCCGTTAATTGAAGAGGTTCGCGCCCGTCTGACCCCGCAGCAAAAGTACATCCGTGGCTTATTCTGCGGCGGCACGTTGTGCGATGAAGCGATGTTTGCTGCCATGGAAAAATACGCCGAAGTGTACAGCAACATTCATCCGGATCCGGCGTTCCGCCTGAAAGATCTCAACCGTAGCGTGGCGCATACCTTCCTCGATTTCGGTGATGACGATTTTACCAACGGCAAACCGCACCCGATGATCGATCCCACCAACCGCATTAGTCGTCTGTTGCAGGAAGCGCGCGATCCTGAAGTCGGCGTGATCGTTATGGACTTCGTGCTTGGATTTGGATCGCATGAAGATCCGGTTGGCGTGATGCTTGAGGCGATCGTTGAAGCCAAAGCGATCGCCGCCGCAGAGGGGCGTCCGCTTGAGATCCTCGGCTATGTGCTGGGAACCGATCTTGATACGCCGTCGCTGGAAAAACAGTGCCAGATGCTGACCGACGCCGGCGTTATCTGGGCGAGCAGTAGCACCAACACCGGATTGCTGGCGCGTGAATTTATCTGTAAAGGGGAGGAAGCCTGATGAGCCAGACACTGTTTAACCAGCCGCTGAACGTGATTAACGTTGGCATCGCGATGTTCAGCGATGACCTGAAAAAGCAGAACGTACCCGTGACCCAACTCGACTGGACGCCGCCGGGGCAGGGCAACATGCAGGTCGTGGCCGCGCTGGACGACATTGCCGATTCGCCGCTGGCAGAGAAAATCGCGGCCGCTAACCAACAGGCGCTGGAACGCATTATCCAGTCGCATCCGGTGCTGATTGGCTATGACCAGGCGATCAACGTCGTGCCGGGTATGACCCGTAACACTATTCTGCACGCCGGGCCACCAATCCGCTGGGAAAAAATGTGCGGCGCAATGAAGGGCGCGGTAACCGGTGCGCTGGTGTTTGAGGGGCTGGCGAAAGATTTGGATGAAGCCGCAGAACTGGCCGCCTCGGGGGAAATTATCTTCTCCCCCTGCCACGAGCATGATTGTGTCGGCTCGATGGCAGGCGTGACGTCGGCATCGATGTTTATGCACATCGTTGAGAACAAAACCTACGGCAACCGCGCATATACCAATATGAGCGAGCAGATGGCGAAGATCCTGCGTATGGGGGCGAACGATCAGAGCGTTATCGATCGCCTGAACTGGATGCGCGATGTGATGGGACCGATGCTGCGCGATGCCATGAAGCTGGCAGGTGAAATCGATCTGCGTCTGATGCTGGCGCAAGCGTTGCATATGGGCGATGAGTGTCACAACCGCAACAACGCCGGGACGGCGCTGCTGATTCAGGCGCTGACGCCATGGATTATTCAGACCGGCTATCCGGTTGAGCAGCAGCGTGAAGTGTTTGAGTTCGTCCTCAGCAGTGATTACTTCTCCGGGCCGACCTGGATGGCGATGTGTAAAGCCGCTATGGATGCCGCACACGGTATCGAATACAGCACCGTAGTAACGACGATGGCGCGTAACGGCGTTGAGTTCGGTCTGCGCATCAGCGGCTTACCGGGGCAGTGGTTTACCGGTCCGGCGCAGCAGGTGATTGGCCCGATGTTTGCGGGCTATAAGCCGGAAGATTCTGGACGTGATATCGGCGATAGCGCGATTACCGAAACCTACGGCATTGGCGGTTTCGCTATGGCCACGGCGCCGGCCATCGTCGCGCTGGTGGGGGGTACGGTCGAGGAGGCGGTTGATTTCTCTCGTCAGATGCGTGAAATCACCCTCGGCGAAAACCCCAACGTCACCATTCCACTGCTGGGTTTTATGGGCGTACCGACCGCTATCGATATTACGCGCGTGGGCAGCACCGGCATTCTGCCGGTGATCAACACCGCTATTGCGCACAAAGATGCGGGGATCGGCATGATCGGTGCCGGAATCGTTCACCCGCCGTACGCCTGTTTTGAAAAGGCGATCCTCAACTGGCGCGACCGCTACTGCCAATAACAACAACCGGGGCTAACACGGTTAGCCCCATCGTAGCGAAGCGAAAAACGTTGCTTACCTGCAGGGCTGGGCGATCTCCGCGATCGCAAACGATGCTTAACCTGTGAAGGATATTCCATGAACAGCATAAAACTAGAATGGAAACGTGGTGACTGGGCGGCTTACTTCGGGCTGATGACCAACAACCTGACTAACCTGCTGACAATGATGGGGCTGCTCATTTTTGTCGTCGGGATCCCTACCGAAATTGTCTATGGCCGCATTGCGCCTGCCTTTGGTCTGGCGGTGCTGGTGGCCAGCGTCTGCTACGCCTGGTTTGGCCTGCAGATGGCAAAGCACACCGGTCGTAAAGACGTGACGGCGCTGCCGTCCGGACCGAGCGCACCATCAATCTTTACCGTGACCTTCCTGGTGCTGATGCCGGTGTATCAGCAAACCAAAGATGCCAACTTTGCTATCCAAATCGCGCTGGTGTGGTGCTTTGTCGAAGCGTTGATCCTGGTTGGCGGTTCCTTCCTGGGCGAGACCATCCGCAAGATGATCCCGCGTACTGTGCTGCTTTCTTGTCTCTCCGGTCTGGGACTGTTGCTGCTGGCGATGAACCCGATGCTGCAGGCATTTGAAGCGCCGACCGTCTCTTTTATCGTCCTGTTGCTGATCTTCATTAACTGGTTCGGTAAGAAGCCGATTTTTGCCCGTATTCCTACCGGTTTGCTGCTGCTGATTGCCGGTACGGCCCTGGCGTGGATCTCTGGTTTGCAAAGCCCGGAAGCCATTAAATCGTCGATGGCTTCTTTTGGCTTCAACCCGCCGGAAATTCATGTCGATAGCTTCCTGCAAGGTTTGCCGCACGCGCTGCCGTATCTGGCCTCTGCGGTTCCTCTGGGTCTGGCGAACTACATCTTTGACCTCGAAAACATTGAAAGTGCGCACGCGGCTGGGGATGAGTACAACACCCGTAAGGTCATGATGGCGAACGGCTTTGCCTCCATGCTCGGCTGCATGCTGGGTAACCCGTTCCCGGTGACCGTGTATGTTGGTCATGCGGGCTGGAAAGCGATGGGTGCCAGCATCGGTTATACCCTCGCTTCAGGTATCACCATGTTCCTGGTACCGCTGTTTGGGCTGGGCGCGTTTATGCTCGCCATTATTCCGATGACCGCGATAGTACCGATTCTGGTGTTTATCGGCGTGGTGACCGCCAACCAGGTGGTGCGAGAGACGCCCAAAGTCGAGGTCCCCGTCATTTTCATCTGCTTGTTCCCGTGGATCGCTAACTGGGCGTTGACCATCGTTAACAGCGTGATGGGCGCCGCTGGAACATCCGCGGGGAAACTGGGTAGCGACCTGCTGCACAGCAAAGGTGTCTATTACGACGGACTGGTGCATCTGGGAAGCGGCGCGCCGCTGGCCAGCATGCTGTGGGGCTGCGTTGCTATCTTCGCCATTATGAATAAGCCGCTACGCGGGGCGATTGCCGCAGCCTTTGGCGCACTGTTATCGCTGTTTGGCGTGATCCACTCCCCAGCGGTTGGCTTTGCGGAAGGCAGCTCGATGATGTTTGTTGTGGCCTACCTGATGATGAGCGGCATGTTTGTCCTCAAACATGTTCTTGATAGCCGTGAAGCGGTGACTGCGCCTGAGCAGGAACCGACGAAAACGACCTGAATCGCCTGTAAGCGGAAGATAACACTATGAAAGAACTTGTGGTCGTTGCCATTGGCGGCAACAGCATTATCAAAGATAACGCCAGCCAGTCGATTGAACACCAGGCTGAAGCGGTGAAAGCGGTGGCGGATACGGTGCTGGAGATGCTGGCATCGGACTACAACATTGTGCTGACGCACGGTAACGGGCCGCAGGTGGGGCTGGATCTGCGGCGTGCGGAAATCGCCCATGAGCGTGAAGGGCTGCCGCTTACCCCGCTGGCAAACTGCGTCGCCGATACGCAGGGCGGCATTGGCTATCTGATCCAACAAGCGCTGAACAACCGTCTGGCACGACGCGGCGAGCAGAAGGCGGTCACCGTGGTGACCCAGGTGGAGGTCGATAAAAACGATCCGGGCTTCGCTAACCCGACCAAGCCTATCGGGGCGTTCTTTAGCGCAGCACAGCGCGATGAACTACAGCGGGTCAATCCGGGCTGGCGCTTTGTTGAGGATTCGGGGCGCGGCTACCGCCGGGTAGTCGCCTCTCCAGAGCCAAAGCGCATTGTCGAGGCAGAGGCGATCAAAACGCTGACCCAGCAAGGCTTTGTGGTGATTGGTGCGGGCGGCGGCGGCATCCCGGTGGTGCGAAGCGAGCAGGGGGATTACCAGAGCGTGGACGCGGTAATTGATAAAGATCTCTCCACCGCGCTGCTGGCGCAGGAGATCCACGCCGACATTCTGGTGATCACCACCGGCGTCGAGCAGGTCTGTATTCATTTTGGCAAACCCAACCAGCAGGCGCTGGATACGGTGGATGTCGCAACGATGACCCGTTACATGCAGGAGGGACATTTCCCGCCGGGTAGCATGTTACCTAAGATCGTTGCCAGCCTGGCGTTCCTGGAGCGTGGCGGTAAACGAGTGATCATCACTACGCCGGAATGCCTGCCCGCCGCACTGCGCGGTGAAACGGGCACTCATATTGTCCATTCCTGAGAGGAGACGTGAATGAAGGAAAGTAACAGCCGCCGTGAATTTTTAAGCCAGAGCGGAAAAATGGTGACCGCTGCCGCGCTGTTTGGCGCAGTGGCCCCGGTCGCGTATGCTGCTAATCCTGTCGGGAATACCTGCGGGTCTAAGAGCACAATGACAATTAGCGATAAGCACTATTACCTGGATAACGTCCTGCTGGAAGCTGGGTTTGAGTACGAAAACTCGGTAGCGGTGCATACCCGTACCACACTGCAAACCGTTGAAATCCGGGACGGGAAAATTGTTGCGCTGCGCGAGAATAAGCAGCATCCGGATGCGACGCTGCCGCACTACGATGCGGGTGGAAAGCTGATGCTGCCCGCCATGCGCGACATGCACATCCATCTGGATAAAACCTTTTACGGCGGTCCATGGCGTTCGCTGAACCGTCCGGCTGGCACCACCATTCAGGATATGATCCGCCTGGAACAAAAACTGTTGCCTGAACTCCAGCCTTACACGCAGGAGCGTGCAGAAAAGCTCATCGATCTGCTGCAGTCAAAAGGCACCTCGATCGCCCGCAGCCACTGTAATATCGAACCGGTTTCTGGGCTGAAAAACCTCGAAAACCTGCAGGCGGTGCTGGCGCGTCGCCAGCCGGGTTTTGCCTGTGAAATTGTGGCGTTTCCGCAGCATGGCCTACTGTTATCAAAATCTGAACCGCTGATGCGTGAAGCGATGCAAGCGGGGGCGCATTACGTCGGCGGTCTGGACCCCACCAGCGTCGACGGGGCAATGGAGAAATCCCTCGACACGATGTTCCAGATTGCGCTGGATTACGATAAAGGCGTGGATATCCATCTGCATGAAACCAGCCCGGCAGGCGTGGCGGCGGTGAATTACATGGTGGAAACGGTGGAGAAAACCCCACAGTTGAAAGGTAAGCTGACCATCAGCCATGCGTTTGCCCTGGCAACGCTGAATGAACAGCAGGTGGATGCGCTGGCGAGCCGCATGGCGGCGCAGCAGATTACCATTGCCTCGACGGTACCTATCGGCACCTTGCACATGCCGCTGAAACAGCTGCGTGATAAAGGCGTGGAGGTGATTACCGGCACCGACAGCGTGATTGACCACTGGTCGCCGTACGGGCTGGGAGATATGCTGGAGAAAGCCAATCTGTACGCGCAGCTCTATATTCGCCCCAACGAGGTCAACCTGTCGCGGGCGTTGTTCCTCGCTACCGGCGATGTGCTGCCGCTTAACGAAAAAGGTGAGCGCGTCTGGCCGAAAGCGCAGGATGAAGCCAGTTTTGTACTGGTGGACGCCTCTTGTTCGGCAGAAGCGGTCGCACGAATCTCCCCCCGCACCGCGACCTTCCATAAAGGGCAACTGGTGTGGGGGAATGTTGCAAGCTAATCTGGTTTTACGCGCAGCGGCAATCGCTGCTGCGCGCTCTTACCGTTAACCGACGATCCCCATGTAGCCGTGAATCCCCATATATAAGCCGACCATCGCAATGAGCACGCTGGAAAAATAGGGCGCTTTGCGTGCCAGCGTGTTAAATCCGCTCCAGCGCTTGGCCGCCTGTTGCACGCTGATTGCCGCACCCACACCCACCGTTACCAGCGTCAGCGCCAGCCCGAGGCTAAAGCACAGTACCATGGTGGCACCCAGCGTGAAGGCTTTGAGCTGGATGCAGATCAGCAGTACCGTAATGGCGGCTGGGCACGGGATAAGCCCGCCAGTCAGACCGAACAGTAATATTTGGCCGTTGGTGACCTCTTTACCGGCAAAGCGGCGCTGGATATCGTTGGCATGCGCCCGCTCGTGGGCATCCTGATACTCTTTGGAACCTTCGCTCAGCCCCGTCAGCGTGGCATGGTCATGATTGTGTTCGTGTTCGTGGTGATGATGATGGTCATCGTGGTCATGATGATGGTGGTGATGATCGTCGTGATCATGGTGATGCTCGTGAACGTGGTGATGATGTCCATGATCATGGTCGTGATGCGTCCGGGCCAGCCAGTTCTGCTCTCCCTGCCAGGTTCGCCAGAACATCCAGAATGCGGTCCCGAGAATAATAATCGCCGAGACAAACTGCAGCCATGGCTCAACGGCCTGGGCAGTAAACGCTTTGCTGATATACATCCCACCGAGCGCAATCAGCCACACCACGGCGGTATGCGACAGCGTTGCCGCCAGCCCCAGCATCACCGCCTGTTTGATGGTCCCCTTAATGGCAATAATAAAGGCTGCCATCATCGTCTTGGAATGCCCCGGTTCCAGCCCGTGTAACACGCCCAATAGAATCGCGCTGGGAATGAAAAACCAGGCGTTGCCTTGCTGAAGAAGCGTAGAAAACTCACCCATGAGAATGATTCTTAGTTGTTTAATTTCGTTTGATTCTACTCCCCCCCAGTATCAAATACTACCCCCCAGTAGAATGACAATGGTATTGTCGCTACAGCCAGACGTTAAAAAGGTAAAGCTATGTCACATACGATCCGCGACAAACAAAAGCTGAAAGCCCGAACCAGCAAGATTCAGGGGCAGGTAGCGGCGTTGAAAACCATGCTGGATGAACCGCATGAATGTGCGGCGGTATTGCAGCAAATAGCGGCGATCCGCGGTGCGGTAAACGGATTAATGCGTGAGGTGATTAAAGGTCATCTGACCGAGCACATTGTGCATCAGGGCGATGAAATCAAGCGCGAAGAGGATCTGGATGTGGTGCTGAAGGTGCTGGATTCTTACATCAAGTAAGGCTGAGTGCGGCTCATCCACGTTCAATACCGTCCAGCTAAGCATGTAGGTTGAACATGTGATTCTTGTTCAGGGTTCCGTTCACCTCAGCAGTGTCATTTATCTGAAGCACCGATGCCCGTGAACGTGTAAAGGGCGTTCTCCGCCACGCCCTTTACAATCCCGGCTCCCGGCAGGAAAATTGTTGCTGCGCAATACCCTCCGCTTATTCCTCCAGGCTACCGGGCCGGGCGCGAGGTAGCGTCCCTGCAAAGCGCGCCCTGAGCCAGCATCCATGCTGGCTCTCCCGGCCTTACGGAAACACGTCGGCAATTTTCAGCCGGACTAGCCACGCCTGACCACCGGTATTTTTATTTGAATATGTCTGAACAGCAAAACAGATTTAACTGGAAGTCAGAGTGTTGAAGCGATGCCCCTCGTCCGGCTGAAAATCGATGAGGCGTTGACGGCTGACCGGGGCTGCCCGCAGGGATGCGGGCAGAGGGGACGGCCTGCATGGACGCAGGCTCGGCCCCGACCCGACAGGCAGACGGAATAAGACGAATAGCTCGCGTAGCGACGATTTTCCCGCCGGGAGCCTGGGTTGCAAGGGAGGCGGCGGTGAGCCTCCCTTGCACGTTCACAGGAATCGGTGCTTCAGAGAAACGATGAACATGAGGTGAAAGGAACCCTTCTCTGAGATAGCATGTTCATTACTTCCGCCAACACAGGTTGATACTTTCTGAAATTGAGTCGTTAACTGAACGACATCGCACCCACTTTCAGGAGAATGAGCCGTTAAACAACACGTTCTAGCCAAAAAACATCACAGATACGCACAGCAGACCGACAATCAGGGTGATCAGATTACCCACGGAACGGTACGGCTTCAGCGCTGGGATCAGATAGGTCGATAATGTCGGCATGATAAACAAAATCATGGCGATGAGCGGGCCGCTGATCGCATAAATCATTGAAATCGCATTAGGGTTAATGCAGCAAATGATAAACGTAATGGCCGAAACCAACATGATGGACACGGCGCGGTTAAAGGCGCGGCTTTTCTTCACACCCACCTGATGCAACGACGTTTTGACCACTTCTGTTGCCCCTTCAATCACGCCAAAGTAGGTGCCGAGGAACGATTTTGACATCGCTACAACGGCAACGATAATCCCGGAAATCGACAGCCACGCCGGGGCGTTTGGCATCATTGATAGCGCTGACAGAATGGTCACGCCTTCATTTTTTGCGTCTTCGATATAGCTTGTCGGAATCGAAAGCAAACAGCTGAAGACGAAAAACAGCACGCTCAGGCAGATGATGACGTAGGCTACCTTCATGATTTTTTTGCATTTACCCATGGCCTGCTCACCGTATTTCTCACGTCGGTCAATGGCGAACGTAGAGATAATTGGCGTATGGCTAAAAGCGAAAACCATCACGGGAATAGATATCCAAACCTGATGCAGCGTGTGCTGATCGAAAGACATCTGACCGGTAAGTAGCGTTGGCTGCCAACTTCCGGTCAGGTAGAGCGAAAGGAACAAAAAGTACGCGATGAGCGGGAACACCAAAAAGCCCATCACCCGAATGGTGGCTTGTCGGCCCATCAGAAAAATCAGGTTCAGCACCAGCACCACGCCAAGACTGACCAGCATGCGGATCCGCAGATCGATGGCGATGTGTTTTGCCAGCTGTTCAGTGAGTGAATTGGTTATTGCTACGGCGTAGATCAGCACCACCACAAAGAAGGCAATAAAATAGAGAGTGGTGATCAGGCTGCCGATCTTCTTGCCGTAGTAGTGCGTAACCGCGCCGGTAATACCTTCACCTGCCGAGGTTTTTGAGGACAGGATAAACTGACACAGCGCCTTGTGCGGCCAGTAGGTTAAAGGCCAGGCGACGAGTGCGGTGATAAACAATACCACCGCGCCTGCTGAACCCAGCTGTATGGGGAGGAAGAGGGTTCCTGCGCCGACGGCAGTCCCATATAGTGCGAAGCTCCAGAGAGTCTCTTCTTTTGACCAAAATTTCGACATTATTTGAACGTATCAACTATAAAATAAACAAAAAGAAGCGCAATTTACCACAAATGGCAGGGGCTGGGGGAGGTGTGAACAAGCGGGCGAGTGAATGGATCCATAGTCGGAACCGAGAAGATTCCGACTATTATTTTAATTATCAGGCAGTAACGCGCTGCTGGCGACGCTTCATCACGCGCTCGCGCAACGTGTCATACGCCCAGTTATAGAACATGGTGTACGGCAGGAAGAACAGGAAGAAACCTATTTCCAGCGTGAATGCCTGAAGCAGGCTGACGTTTAGCACATACGCCACGATGCTCACCCCGATCACAATAAAACCGCTCTCGAAGCCTAAGGCGTGAAATGCCCGCACTTTCGCCGTACGTTTTACCAGGTGCGATGGCCACAGACGGTCAAACAGAGCGTTATAAATGATATTCCAGATCATCGCCGTGGTGGCGAGAAGAATGGTCAGTCCGCCCATTTCCAGCACCGAGCGCTGCATCAACCATGCGGTGGTTGGTGCAAGGATCGCGGTGGCAATGCCTTCAAAGCAGACGGCATGAAAAATACGCTCCACTAACGAGCGACGTTGGACTGTATCGTGTTGCATAACCTAAAACCTTCTTTGATGCCCGGATAACGGAATGGTGGCAATTTTATCGTTTTATGTGATATCTAAAAGATAGTATCCATCGATAAAGTAGATAGTTCATGCGTTACTCTCCTGAAGCGTTAACGGCATTTGTGGAGACCGTTTCCTGCGGCTCATTTTCTGCGGCGGCGCGGCGGCTGCGCAAAAGCCAATCCACCATCAGTACGGCTATTGCGCATCTGGAAGCCGATCTTGGTTTTGCGCTGTTTGACCGCTCGTCCCGCCAGCCCACGCTGACCGAAGAAGGTAAGCGGGTGCTGGGCTATGTGCAGGCAATTTTGACGGCCAGCGAACGTCTCGATGAGGCGGCGATCTCGCTGTCGGGTGAAACGGAAGCGCGTCTGACCTTCGTGCTTTCAGACACGCTGCACCCGGATGTGCTGGAAGAGTTGATGGTGCAGTTTGACCGCAAGTTTCCCCATACCGAGTTTGAATGTCTGATTGGCGAAGATGAAGACGTGATCGATCTGCTGCAAAAAGGGCGTGCTCAGGTGGGGTTGATCGAAGCGCGCGAGGATTACCCGACCGACATGGGCGTTACGCGTCTGCCGATGCAAACCTGGATGGGATTATACGTCGCGGCGTCGCATCCGCTGGCGGCTCAAGAAAAACTGCAGTGGGAACAGCTACACACCTGGCGCGAGCTGCGTCTGAATACCTATCTGGAAAGCGGCACTAACGTCGCGCGCGGTCCCGTCTGGTCGGCGCCTAACTATTTGTTGCTGCTGAGTATGGCGGTGCAGGGATTTGGCTGGTGCGCGCTCCCTTGTGCGCTGGTGGAAGAGTTTGCGGCAGAAAAACCGCTGGTTCAATTAAAGCTGCCCGGCTGGCCAAAGGCTATCTCTATCGATCTGCTGTGGAATAAGAAATCACCGCCAGGTGTGGCGGGAAGCTGGCTGCGCGACCATTTACAGCAGAGTGGCGTTCAGATGACCAATAAATGATACGAATTTCCTTTGTGATAAAAATCACCGTTTTTAAACAACCTTGATAACTCTTTTTAACAATCATCTACTATTGCGGTGTTATTTTGCGCTGAGGTAGTGATGAAAGAGGTTGTGATAGTCGGGGCGTTAAGGACACCGATTGGCTGCTTCCAGGGGACGCTGGCGCGCCACTCTGCCGTTGAATTAGGGAGCATGGTGGTCAGGGCGTTAATGGAACGCACGGGCGTGGACGTTCATGCTGTGGATGAAGTGATCCTCGGACAAGTGCTTACCGCAGGTGCCGGGCAGAATCCGGCGCGTCAGTCCGCCATCAATGGTGGGCTACCCAATACCGTTTCCGCCATTACTATTAACGATGTCTGCGGCTCGGGCCTGAAAGCGCTGCATCTGGCGACCCAGGCTATCCAGTGTGGTGAAGCCGACATTGTTATTGCGGGCGGGCAAGAGAATATGAGCCGTGCGCCGCATGTCCTTACCGATAGCCGCACCGGCGCACAGCTGGGTAACAGTCAACTGGTCGACAGCTTGGTGCATGACGGCCTGTGGGACGCTTTCAACGATTACCATATGGGCGTTACCGCGGAAAACCTGGCGCGGGAATACGGTATCAGTCGTGAATTACAGGATGCCTACGCGCTGCATTCACAGCACAAGGCGCGGATGGCAATCGACGCCGGACGTTTCAAAGATGAAATCGTGCCGGTGATAACGCAGCGTAATGGGCAATCGTTCGTGGTGGATACCGACGAGCAGCCGCGCACCGATGCCAGCGCTGAAGGGCTGGCGCGTCTGGATCCTACCTTCGACAGGCTCGGTTCGGTAACGGCAGGCAACGCATCATCCATTAACGATGGTGCCGCCGCGGTGATGATGATGAGCGAGGCTAAGGCGCTGGAGCTGAACTTACCGGTACTGGCCCGCATTCGCGCCTTTGCCAGCGTCGGGGTCGATCCCGCGCTGATGGGGATTGCCCCGGTGTACGCGACGCGCCGCTGCCTTGAGCGTGTGGGCTGGCAACTGGCTGATGTTGATCTTATCGAAGCTAACGAGGCCTTCGCCGCGCAGGCATTATCCGTTGGGAAAATGCTGGAGTGGGATGAACGGCGGGTAAATGTGAACGGCGGAGCCATTGCCCTCGGCCATCCGATTGGCGCATCGGGTTGCCGTATTCTGGTTTCGTTGGTGCATGAAATGGTGAAGCGTCGGGCGCACAAAGGGCTGGCAACGCTGTGTATCGGCGGCGGTCAGGGCGTGGCGCTCGCTATCGAACGAGACTAATTTCCCTTCGATTTCTCTGCTTAAACGCCTTTCCTGATGACTTTCTCCTGCATCTATAAAAAAGCCCTCCAACAGGAGGGCAAGGCCAGTTACAGAAACATACACTCTAAACCCCATCAACTTATCAAAACATCGTTTCATTTCATGTGATTGGTAGCGCACTTTGTTAGAAAAAGTGTGCGAACGGCCGATTAGCCTGGCTGTATTTTCAATGTCTTATCCCTGCCATGAATGAACTATTCTTTTGTGATTTTATCTATCTAATTGTTTTAAATAATTTTATTTAAACTATTCCCGCGATTTATACGCACTAGCGTGATCGCAATTACACTTTTGATAATAAGATGCAGAAAAAGTGAAACATCGTTTTAGTTGTAATTGAAAACCCTTTCAGGGAGGGATATCATGAGCGCATAAGATAAAACGGAACAGCGTTTTGCTATTCGTTTAAGCATTCACGGTCAATTTATCACTGGAGGTAAATGTGGACGTAAGACAAAGCATCCATAGTGCGCATGCGAAAACCCTGGACACTCAGGGGCTGCGTAATGAGTTTTTGGTCGAAGAAGTATTTGTCGCAGATGAATACACTATGGTCTACAGCCACATCGACCGCATCATTGTTGGCGGCATTATGCCAGTGGCCAAAACCGTCTCAGTGGGTGGAGAAGTTGGCAAACAGCTGGGCGTAACCTACTTCCTCGAGCGTCGTGAGCTGGGTGTGATCAACATCGGTGGCCCGGGCACAATTACCGTTGACGGCCAGTGCTATGAAATTGGCCATCGTGACGCGCTGTACGTCGGGAAAGGGGCAAAAGAAGTGGTGTTCGCCAGCATCGATACGGCGAAACCGGCGAAGTTTTACTACAACTGCGCGCCGGCACATACAACTTACCCAACCAAAAAAGTCACGCCAGCAGACGTTGCGCCAGTGACGCTGGGCGATAACCTCACCAGTAACCGTCGTACCATCAACAAATACTTCGTACCGGATGTTCTGGAAACCTGCCAGTTGAGCATGGGCCTGACGGAACTGGCGCCGGGTAACCTGTGGAATACCATGCCGTGTCATACCCATGAACGTCGTATGGAAGTCTATTTCTATTTCAATATGGAAGAAGATACCTGCGTCTTCCACATGATGGGGCAGCCTCAGGAAACGCGTCATATTGTGATGCACAACGAGCAGGCGGTGATTTCGCCGAGCTGGTCAATTCACTCCGGCGTTGGCACAAAAGCTTATACGTTCATTTGGGGCATGGTCGGCGAAAACCAGGTCTTTGATGATATGGACCATGTTGCCGTCAAAGATCTGCGCTAGTTACGGGCGACAGCCGTGCCTGCCTGTGGCGGGCATTATAAAAAATTAAGGATTTACAATGATTTTGAATGCATTCTCTCTTGAAGGAAAAGTCGCAGTTGTGACCGGTTGTGACACCGGACTGGGTCAGGGTATGGCGCTGGGTCTGGCTGAAGCGGGCTGCGATATCGTCGGTATCAACATTGTTGAACCGACGGAAACCATCGAACGCGTGACCGCGCTGGGCCGCCGTTTTTTAAGCCTCACCGCTGACCTGCGTCAAATCGACGGTATTCCGGCGCTGCTGGAGCGCGCAGTGGCAGAATTCGGTCATATCGACATTCTGGTCAACAACGCGGGTCTTATCCGTCGTGACGATGCGATCGACTTCAGCGAAAAAGACTGGGATGACGTGATGAACCTGAACATTAAGAGCGTGTTCTTCATGTCTCAGGCCGCGGCGAAGCATTTTATCGCGCAGGGTAACGGCGGCAAAATTATCAACATCGCCTCTATGCTTTCCTTCCAGGGCGGCATTCGCGTGCCGTCTTACACCGCGTCTAAAAGCGGCGTAATGGGCGTCACCCGTTTGATGGCGAACGAGTGGGCAAAACACAATATTAACGTCAACGCAATTGCGCCAGGTTACATGGCGACGAACAACACGCAGCAGTTGCGTGCTGATGAACAGCGTAGCGCAGAAATCCTCGATCGTATCCCGGCGGGTCGTTGGGGGCTGCCGAGCGACCTGATGGGGCCGATTGTGTTCCTGGCATCCAGCGCATCTGACTATATCAACGGTTATACCGTTGCGGTAGACGGCGGCTGGCTGGCGCGTTAATCCGTTTTCCAGAACAGACAAACCCTGCCCGATGGCAGGGTTTTTTTAACTATTTGATCATTAAAATCCATATTGTGGTTATAGATTATTCCATATTTAATTCCATTAATATGAATTGATGATAATTAATATCTTTAGTTATCAGTTGATTAAATTTATTTTAGTGATTGTCGTTAAATTTTAAAATTGGAATATCCATCACATAACCATGTGGTGTAGCTATTTAATCCATGTTTTTGCCGTTTCCCGCCTGACGCTTCCTGTAAGGGATCCCTTACCTTCAATGCCATGGTTACTCTGTATCTGGCAGGAAAAAATGGTTTCAATAAATAATGATGCTGCTTTAGCGCCGCGCACTGCGCGCGATACGCGACGTATGAATATGTTTGTTTCGATCTCTGCGGCTGTCGCAGGGTTGTTATTTGGCCTGGATATTGGCGTGATAGCCGGCGCTTTGCCTTTCATCACCGATCACTTTGTCCTGACCAGCCGCCTGCAGGAGTGGGTGGTGAGCAGCATGATGCTGGGCGCGGCAATTGGTGCGCTGTTTAACGGTTGGCTGTCATTCCGCCTGGGACGTAAATACAGTCTGATGGCGGGCGCGATCCTTTTTGTTGTCGGATCCCTGGGGTCGGCGTTCGCTTCCAGCGTGGAAATGCTCATTTTTGCCCGCGTGGTGCTGGGCGTTGCGGTGGGTATCGCGTCTTACACCGCACCGCTTTATCTTTCCGAAATGGCCAGCGAGAACGTGCGCGGCAAGATGATCAGTATGTATCAACTGATGGTGACGCTGGGTATTGTACTGGCCTTTTTGTCCGATACGGCGTTCAGCTACAGCGGTAACTGGCGCGCTATGCTGGGCGTGCTGGCGCTCCCGGCGGTGTTACTGATCATCCTGGTTGTTTTCCTGCCCAATAGCCCGCGCTGGCTAGCGGAAAAAGGTCGCCACATCGAAGCCGAAGAAGTACTGCGTATGCTGCGTGATACGTCAGAAAAGGCCCGCGATGAGCTGAACGAAATCCGTGAAAGCCTGAAGCTGAAGCAGGGCGGTTGGGCACTGTTTAAAATTAACCGCAACGTGCGGCGCGCGGTTTTTCTTGGGATGTTGCTGCAGGCGATGCAGCAATTTACCGGGATGAACATCATCATGTATTACGCGCCGCGTATTTTTAAAATGGCGGGCTTTACCACCACAGAGCAGCAGATGATTGCCACGCTGGTGGTCGGCTTAACGTTTATGTTTGCCACCTTTATCGCCGTTTTCACGGTCGACAAAGCAGGACGCAAACCGGCGCTGAAAATTGGTTTCAGCGTGATGGCCATCGGGACGCTGGTGCTCGGTTATTGTCTGATGCAATTTGATAACGGCACGGCTTCCAGTGGACTCTCCTGGTTATCAGTTGGCATGACGATGATGTGTATTGCAGGCTATGCGATGAGCGCCGCGCCGGTAGTGTGGATCCTGTGTTCGGAAATTCAGCCGCTGAAATGCCGCGATTTTGGTATTACCTGCTCCACCACCACCAACTGGGTGTCGAACATGATTATTGGTGCAACGTTCCTGACGCTGCTCGACAGCATTGGTGCAGCCGGTACGTTCTGGCTTTATACCGCGCTGAACGTCGTGTTTATCGGGATTACGTTCTGGCTCATTCCAGAAACCAAAAACGTTACGCTGGAGCA
This sequence comes from Citrobacter arsenatis, assembly GCF_004353845.1. Lineage (GTDB taxonomy): Bacteria > Pseudomonadota > Gammaproteobacteria > Enterobacterales > Enterobacteriaceae > Citrobacter > Citrobacter arsenatis. Next base: position 4,282,258 of record NZ_CP037864.1, on the reverse strand, counting down.
TATCGAACGCAAGCTGATGGCGGGCGAGAAGTTAAGAAATATTGGGGTGTAAGCGAGCAGGGGGCCCGATAGATCAACTGATTATCGGGCTCTCATTGCTACCGATTTTAATGTTGAGCCACCTGTCTGGCGAGGAGATCCTTAACAGACAACCCGGTTATCTTTAGTATAATTTCATGACTAATACCATTCGCTAACATCATTTGGGCAATGCGTAACGCCTCTTTTTGTTTCGCTTCTTGTTGCAACACTTCCGCAATAGTCATCAGACTTTCCTTTTGCTGTGGTACCCGCTGAGCGACCTCACGGATAAATTTATCAACGTGAGGCGTATTTCCAAACTGTATCATGTAATTAAATAGAGTTTTGAGCTGGCTGTCATTAGCGTATCCCGTAGTCAGCAACGAGACCAGTCGTTCCACCAACCCCATTAAATCACGTTTGCGTATGTGTTTTTGCATCAATTCCAGCAGTGCTATACGGCGATGTTGCATAATTTCGTCATCGGGTATTACGGTGATATCTACCAGCGGAAATGTTGCTGAGTATAACTGTCGTGCCAATGCGGGATTGTCAAACTCATCCAGCCAGCAGAGTGAAAAGGGGGAGGGGCTGAGAGCGCCATGATAAAACAGCATCGGTATCACCAAAGGTAATGTTTTATGGCCAGCATCCAGATGGCGTTGCATTGCAGCCATGGCGTAGCGCATTAGCCGAAATGCCATATGAGCGTCTGGCGAGCTCTGATGCTCAATAACAACATAGATATACCCATCGCCTTCGTTTGTTTTTAATGACCACAGCACGTCGGAGTAACTGGCTCGCAGGCTATCCTCAATAAAACTGCCTGACTCAAGTTTTAGTGTTTGCAGATCGCATAGCTCCCGCAAGGTTGATGGAAGATAGATATCCAAAAAATCTCTTGCGGTATCGGGTTGATACAAGAACTGTTTGAAGACTGCGTCATGTGGAGTGGATGTTGTCATTTTTGTCATGGCAATCTGTCACCGTTAATTAAGATAACGTGACTGTAATCGCCCACATGGCGAGGTGCATCGGGTGATTAACGCTTATGCGAACTGGTATCGAAGGAAAATGCCCCACCTTGTAACGTATTCATTTTTAAGGAACTGAGTACGCAATTTAGCGTGTTCTCAAACCGGTCAGTAGCATGGCTTGAGAACAGCGAAATTACCCGTGCAGAAAATCTTCGCGGATGGGCGTAAAGGTATCCAGCAACGTTCCCGGTTTTAAGCAGACGCAGCCATGCATAATGTTCGGCTGTTTATACAGGGTATCGCCTGCCCTAACGACATGCTTTTCTTCGCCGATGGTAAATTCAAACTCGCCTGACAACACGTAAGTCAACTGCTCGTGCGGGTGATTGTGCATTGGGCCTATCGCGCCTTGCTCAAAGTTCACCTCAACCGCCATCATGTTACCGTTATGAGCAAGAATGCGCCGGGTAACGCCATTGCCCAGGTCGTCAAGCGTGGTTTCATTATGAAAAATAAACATCCGGCCTTCCTGTGATTAATTAAAACAATGTTTCATTAAACCTATATCAGAAAATTAAAAAAAGAAATGCACGCCAACAGATGTGGAAAGTTGATCACATCTTTGGTTCACTGGAGAGACAACAACGAGTCAGGGGAAATGATGAAAACGATCGGTCTGTTAGGCGGTATGAGCTGGGAATCCACTATTCCTTATTATCGACTCATTAATGAAGGGGTAAAACAGCGTCTGGGCGGCCTGCATTCGGCTCAGATCCTGCTGCACAGCGTTGATTTCCATGAGATTGAGCTTTGTCAGTCCCAGGGGGACTGGCAGAAAGCGGGTGACATTCTGGCGCGGGCGGCTGTGGGTCTTCAGCTGGCGGGCGCACAAGGCATCGTGCTGTGTACTAATACGATGCACAAAGTAGCTGAGGCGATTGAAACCGCCTGTGATGTGCCGTTTCTGCATATTGCCGACGCGACCGGTCGTGCTATCAGCCAGCAGAAGATGAACAACGTGGCGCTGTTGGGTACGCGTTATACCATGGAGCAGGATTTCTATCGGGGCCGTTTGCAGCAGGAATTTGGCATTAACACCGTGATCCCTGATGCTGACGAACGGCAAAAAATTAACCAGATTATTTTCGACGAACTGTGCCTGGGCGAGTTTAGCGATGCCTCACGCGACTATTATCTCAGCGTGATTGCCGGGCTGGCGAAGCAGGGCGCGCAAGGCGTCATTTTTGGCTGTACCGAAATCGGCCTGCTGGTTCCTGCCGATCTGAGCCCGCTGCCGGTGTTTGATACGGCAGCGATTCATGCCGAGGATGCGGTGGCATTTATGCTGTCGTGATGGAGGTTGCCGGATGGCGCTGACGCTTATCCGGCCTACCAAACACACGCCCGTTGGCCGGATAAGCGCGCCCGGCAATCTCAGCGCCGGTAGGCCGGATAAGACGCCAGTGGCGTCGCCATCCGGCATTTCAGTCATGCTAAATGCTGTTCAGGCTGGGGCTGAACTCGACGTGCAGCGTCCCTTTGTAATATCCCGCCGCTTTTTCCGTCACTCTGAATTTGTCGACAATCAGCCGCAGCGGCGTGGGGGCGCACAGCACCGGATAGCTGATTGACGGCAGTCTGACCGGGCGAATCTGATCCTGACCGTTGACCCCGGCGGAGAGCACAAAACTGTTATTATTTTTCACCGCCATCCAGCTTTTGCTGTGCGGATCGAACATCTCCAGATGGTAGTCGATGCGCTCGGCGGCAGCCGTTCCGCCGGTGCCGGTATTGTAGATAGAGAAATCGCCTTCATTACGCCCGGCTCCCGCGCGGCCTTCGTCGCTAAACGAGAGCGTCATGCTGTCGCTGTTGGAGTTGTAGCCGTCGTACAGGCACATATCCAGCGTGGTGACGTCTTCTGCGAAGCTGTTGCCGGTGACGGAGCCGGTGGGGTGCAGATCGAGCTGCACCAGCGGGTTGGCGCCGTTAAATTCCGGGAAGTAGATGTCCTGTTTGCCGGTGGCTTTGCCTTTGAGGGTGATATTGGCAGTGTAATTGACCGGATTACCACCACCGTACGCCGTATATTTGAGCTTTAATTGACCTTCCCAGATGCCACCAATGACCAGTTTGTTCATTTCGCTTTGTTCGATCCAGGCCGTTAACAGTCGTGCTTGCCCATCAATGGACTTACCATCCTCGTTACAGGTGGAAATCACGCCTTGTTTATTGAGGGGACGTGTTGTGGAGTTACAGAGCGAGTAAGATCCATCTTTCATCACAAACAGGCTTTGCATATAGGCCTGTATTTTAAAGGGATGGATCATTCCACTACGTTTTTCTTTTAGCATGATGGTGATTGTTGACTGGCTGCTGGTATGTGTACATGTTTGTTGTACATCAGGATAATCACACGCATAACCCCCGGCAGATGCGTAATATCCTTGAACCCCGTCATAGTCCTCATCCCATAACTTAACGTCAGCAGGCGCGCCTGAAGGTAGCTCGTATTCCTGCGTCGTCGTGACGTTTGGGGTCGGGCCAACCAGCGTAAACGCGCTGGCCGCGTTGCTGGTCAGCAACCCGCCTATCAGTAACAGCTTCATCCATTTCATTGCACACTCTCCCTTTGTGCGGTTTCCAGCGCCTGCTTGCGCTGCGCCTGTTTCAGTCTTGCCTGCACCTGAATCTGCGGCGGCAACCGATCGTAAGTCAGCGGCGAACAGGTGATATCTCCGGCATAGCGTATGCTGGCGCGTTTCTTCACCACTTTCAGCGGACACTTGAGGAACGTCTGGCCGGTCAGAAGATAGAGATCTTTTGCCGTGCTGGCCATTTCCAGGGTAAAACCGCCGTCTTCCGACAGTAGCAGCATGGCGCTATTCAGCCCGATCACCGGCAGCGTCTGGAGTGAGGCGGGCAGCAACAAACGCCCGATATAGTTGTAGTTAAAGGTGGCGGAGACTTCGCGATACCGCAGCTTGCCCGGCAGCAGCATCAGATTTTGTTTCCCCGACCCGGCAAGCAGGTTGGTGGTGCCGCTCTGATGCTTACGCGAACTGTCGTTCACTTCGACGTAGCCCAGCTCATACCCGGTGTAGGGGAACAGCACCGACTCATCGCCCGTCAGGCTGGCTTTGCTGCCGTTGGCCGACGCATCAATAGCCAGTTCATCTGCGGAGTCGTCATCCATTTTTTTCACCGCGACCAGGACGGCGGCGGACGGATCGCCATTGCCTGCGCGGCCAAGCTGTACGCCGTGGCGGCTGATGGCCAGCGTCGAGCTGTAGCTGCCGGTAAAGGCGGTGGTGTGCTCACGATCCTGACGATCGTAGCTGTCGGTCAGGTAGCCGCTCATATTGCCGTACAGCCCGTCAATGCGTCCGTTCATGCCGCTGTCCAGCGTGTCGGTATTGATACCGTTCAGGCTGACGCCGAACTCTTTGTGGTTCACATTATCGCTATACCAGGTGCGAGCAAGGTTCCACGAGGTTTGATCGCTGCTGTTTTTACTGGTGCGGTAGTCCACGCCGAGGGTGGTGGAGCGGCTGCGCGCGTTGTTATCCAGGCGCGGCGCTTCGCTGAAGCTGAACGTCAGGTAAGCGCCGTGATCGTTACCGTTGCTGCCAGAATCGTCGCGGGTAAAGACCCCCAGATTGGCGTTGAGGATCCAGTTGCTCAGGTTGAAGCTGCGTGAGGCGCTAAGCTGCACGCTATCTGAGGTCGAGTTGGCATCGGTCTGGCTGAAATAGTTACTGGTAAAATCTTCACGGTTATCCCAGCGGGTATGGTAGTCCGCGTGGTTGCGGGTTCGGTTCCAGTTTAGCGACAGGTTCCAGCTAAAAATGTTTTGCGTCAGACCGGCGCTAATGCTTTCAAAGCAGTTGAGATCGTAATCATCCGCATCGTTATCGCCGGAGCACTGACCGCCGCTGGTGTCTTTACGATAAAAATTCAGCGCAGGCCAGTTTTCCGCGCGCCAGTTCAGTTGCTGCATATTGCCGCGACCGCCCTGGTCGTTATAGAAAAAGCCGTTTTGCAGATCCACATTGCCAAAAGCGCCCAGCGCCGGGGTGATATGACCGTTGATTTCGGCGGAGAAATTATTGTCTACCGAGGCGACGCCGAGCATGAGCTCGCTTTGTGCGGTGACCGGCAGTCGCAGACCCGCCTGTGCGGAGGTGGCGTTATCGTCGCTATCATTATTGAGGGTGCTGCTGTCGCTATCCGCCAGCCGGCCCGCCTGCACAAACCACTGGATATGGCCGTCGTTCATACTGCCGGTTTTGGTAAACGGCACGACTTCCGTGCGCGCCAGCTGGTTGCTCTCGTAAATTTTCAGTTGCAGGGTGTAGCTTCCTGATGGGAACGAAGAGGTATCCAGCGTCTGGTTGCCGCCTGCCAGGTAGAAGGAGCCGAGCAACTGGTTATCCCGATAGACATCGACGCGTGAATTACGCGATAGCAGCACGTTTACCGGCGTGCCCTGACCCGCCTGTTCGCGGTTGAGGTAGCTGAGGGTGGAACCCGCGCGAACGCCATCAAAGGTGTCGAGCGGCAGAAAAGAGAAGTTAAAGTTACCGCCGTCGAGGCTAAACAGGCTGCGGCTATCCATGCGGCCGCCCTGTACATAGAAGCGACTCAATAAATCGTAGCGGTAGAACAGTTCGCTGACATCGGTCTCGGTGTCGGTTTCGCCATCGCTCTCGTAGCCGTTCAGGCTCCAGTAAGCGCCGATATAGCTGTTTTCCGTAACCCCCAGTGCTCCGGTGCCTTGCAGATAGGCAGATTTGAATTCGTCCTGAATGGCGACGTTAATGTCCTGTTGGTGAATAAGGGCGTTAACGATATCGTCGCCCTTGTTGGGTACCATATAGAGGGTTTGTTTACCCGCATCGGGATACCACGCCTTATTCAGGAACAGGTTAACGGAGTTCTGTTCATCGTTGTAAATCAGCTCCACGTCCTGGGTGGTCAGATAGCCGCACCCTGCGCCGTTATTGATGGCCGTACAGGCCAGTTCGCCGTGGCGTTCCAGGGGTTGGTTAAGCTTTGCGGCAATAGCGTTAATACTGCTCTTATCATCGCCTAATTCCATGGCGGCAATAATCTTTTGTGGTTGTTCGAATTTAACGGTGTCGAGATTGACGGTCGCAAAGAATTTACCCAGCGGGCGTCCGGCAAGGTAAACATCAACGTATTCCTGCTGACCGAGCACAATGGCTTCAAAGCCCGGGGGAATTTTATCCTCGCGCGCATTGGCTACATTGAGTATGGAAAAGATTAACAGCCCAAGAATTGATTTTTTCATTACTCAACCATCGTCCCTGATGTGACAAAAATGAACCGAAGAGCGTTCTTCGGTTCATTGCCATTGCAATTAAGAATTACTGGTACAGATAGATGCTGACTACGCCCTGGTAAGTACCGGTGGTGAGCGCCCCTTGTGTTGCCTGGGCAATTTTCAGCGTTTTAGCAACAGAGCCGGTCTGCAGCGCGGTGTCTTTGTTCGGGAACAGTTCAGTCGCGGTCAGCGGGATAGCGGTCGTCGAGAGCGCTTCACCGCCCCAGGATACGGTCAGTGGAACGGTTGCGCCGCCAAGGCTGTTAACCAGTTCGGCATCGCTGACCAGCTGCATGTTGACGTCTTTAGTGATGTCGTTTGCCCAGATTTTGGTTTGCAGCTGGTACGGCACCAGGCCGGTACCCGGGATGTACTGCAGTTCGACGCTTTTCGGCAGCGCGGAGTTATCAACCTGAGTCATATCCAGCGCGGCGTCGACGTTTGCGGTAACGGTAATATCTTTCTGCACCGCCATTGCGGAGCCCATTACGGATACCATCGCTAAAGCGAGTAAGGATTTAGAGATTATTGATTTCATTTACTTATATTCCATGTAAAAAGTAAAATTAATGGATCGGGAAGTCTTTAGAATATTTTGACTTATCAATCCAGTTCCAATATTGAATAACTACGCGGTCGTAGCTCAATATATTTTTTGGCGTAAAGCTGGCGCGCGGATAAATATTTTTATCAACGTCCTGCCAGACGCAATCCTTTTCAGCCTGTGATTTCTTACACAAACCCACTTTTAATATTTTGAAGCGCTGATTGCCGTTATTTACAATACCACCACCAGGCAACAGATCCATTTTCAACTGGGGGTGTTCTGGCGGTATGCTGACCAGTACGCCCCAGATGAGGTTAATCGTGACCTGCGGTTTTACGGTTTTTGACTCGCCGAGCGGATCGTCCAGTTGGGGGACGGCTTCGAACTTCACCCGGTATGTTGTCTCTTCCTGCACGGGTTCCATAGCGACCAGGCGGACGGTTTTTGTCGCGCCAGCCGGCAGGGCGAATTTAGGCGGCATGACGACCAGCGAGTTGGGATCGCCCGCTTTTATTTCCGTCTCTTTTTCCTGGGGAGTATTTCTTCCGGAAATAGACAGAATGGTCGTTTTAATATATTGCACTTCATTTGTTCTGGAGATGACGCTAACATTACCCTCACCCTGGTCATTTATATCAACGGCCATAGGGTAAACGGACATATTGGCAAAACACAGCGGAGCTGCGCATGCGAAGGAAATAACGCACAGACTACGTTTGATGTTCATTTACTCATTCCCTGTTGATGACGATACTATTCAGGTTCCCATAGAATAGTAAACATGTTAGCTTCGATGAATATTGACTGGTGGATGATTCTGTTCAGAAATGATTTTATACACGGGGAGCATATAAAAGAAAATTACATTTGCTAAAAAGTGGGTTAAGACAAAATGAATTGATACACCGCATAAATAATTGCGTGGTGTATTGTATTTTAAGTTATGAGTTGCCGTAATGCGGTGTGTATAATATAAAATAATAAAAACATACCGTTAGCTATTTGTGCTGTAATTTCATCTGTGGATTAATTTATTTTATGTTTTACCTGAAAGGAATATTATATCTATGATGAATAAATAACCGTGCGACGCAACGACATTTGTTTTCAGCGCGTCAGTGAACCCTTGCACAATGCGACAATGCCAGGCATTTCCGCCAGCAGGTGCGCGCTAAAGGCGTCGACCAGCGCCGAGGTGGGGCGGTGCAGAGGGTGAATCAGGCTGACCGTAAACGGCACTGGAATGCTAAAACGTCGAATAACGATACCACTATGTTCGTAGTCCAGCGCGGTCAGCGGGTTAACCACGGAAATTCCCACGCCAGCCCGCACCATTGCGCAAATTGACGCCGCGCTGTGGGTTTCAATCACCATCCGGCGCTTCACCTGATGCTCATTAAATAGGGCATCCAGTAACTGACGGTAGCTATCGGTGCGTGACAGGCTGATGTAATTCTCTCCCTGAAAATCCTGTGGGGTTAATACCGATTTCCTGGTCAGCGGATGGCCCGGCGGCAGGACGCACACTTCGTCCAGAGAAAGCAATTCGGTACGCTTTGTTCCGGCGGGGGTATGCAGCGTTTCCGTCAGGCCTAAATCATGGCGCTGCGCTGATAGCCACTCTTCCAGCAGCGGCGACTCCTGCGGCACTATCTGAATATTTACCTGCGGATAGCGGGCTAAAAAAGGCTGTAATAGCGGCGGTAAAAAAGACTGTGAGAATACCGGCAGGCAGACAATCGACAACTCACCCTGACGAAACTCGCGCAGGCTTTCGGCGGCGCTGACGATCCTGTCCAGCCCGCACCACGAGCGCTGAACCTCTTCGAATAAGCGTAATCCCTGCACGGTAGGGTGCAGACGACCGCGGCTGCGCTCAAACAATTTTAGCCCCAGTACCTGCTCGAAGCGTGCCAGCTCGCGGCTGACGGTCGGCTGCGAGGTATGCAGCATCCGTGCGGCTTCCGTCAGGTTTCCCGCCGTCATAATGGCGTGAAATATCTCAATGTGACGCAGGTTAACGGCGGGCATTGGCGATCCTCTCATAAACAGTCCATATCATTTTTGCATAGACTCGCGATAAAACGATATTTTTTATTGTCTTCGGGCTGTGGCGTAATCATAAAAAAATGAATACCGGAGTCTGCTATGCCACGCCCACTCAACAACACTGATACCGACCTGACCGCCGACAACCTGCTGCGTCTGCCAGCCGAATTCGGCTGTCCGGTATGGGTTTATGATGCGCAAATCATCCGCGCGCAGATTGCCAAACTGAGCCAGTTTGATGTAGTGCGTTTTGCCCAGAAGGCGTGCTCGAATATTCATATTCTGCGTCTGATGCGCGAACAGGGCGTGAAGGTGGATTCGGTTTCTCTTGGTGAGATCGAACGTGCGCTGGCGGCGGGTTACGTGCCGGGTCAGGATGAGATTGTTTTTACTGCCGATATGATTGATAACGCAACGCTGGCGCGGGTACATGAATTGCGCATTCCGGTTAACGCCGGGTCGGTGGATATGCTGGAGCAACTGGGGCAGGTTTCACCGGGGCATCGCGTGTGGCTGCGAGTGAATCCCGGCTTTGGTCACGGCCACAGCCAGAAAACCAACACCGGCGGCGAGAACAGCAAGCATGGGATCTGGTATAGCGATCTCCCGGCGGCGCTGGAAGTGATCCAGCGCTATCAGCTAAAGCTGGTGGGGATTCATATGCATATCGGTTCCGGCGTAGACTACGGCCATCTGGAACAGGTGTGTGGCGCAATGGTGCGCCAGGTGGTTGAATTTGGTCAGGATCTGGAGGCGATCTCCGCGGGCGGCGGTTTATCGATCCCGTATCGCGAAGGGGAAGAGGCGATCGACACCGATCATTACTTCGGCCTATGGAATGCCGCGCGTGAGCAGATCGCTAAACACCTTGGCCACCCGGTCGCGCTTGAGATAGAGCCTGGTCGTTTTCTGGTCGCAGAAGCTGGCGTGTTAGTGGCGCAGGTGCGTAGCGTAAAAGAGATGGGCAGCCGTCACTTTGTGCTGATCGACGCGGGATTCAACGATCTGATGCGCCCGGCGATGTACGGCAGCTATCACCATATCTCCGCGCTGGCAGGCGATGGCCGTTCGCTGGAAAACGCGCGGCAGATTGAAACCGTGGTGGCCGGGCCGCTGTGTGAATCCGGCGACGTGTTTACCCAGCAGGAAGGTGGGAACGTGGAAACCCGTCTGTTGCCTGCGGTGGTGCCGGGAGATTATCTGGTCCTGCATGATACCGGGGCGTACGGCGCGTCAATGTCGTCAAACTACAATAGCCGCCCGCTGCTGCCGGAGGTTTTGTTTGATAACGGCGTGGCGCGACTGATTCGCCGTCGCCAGACCATTGATGAGCTGTTAGCGCTGGAATTAATCTGATTACCGCATTGTGAAAAGCCGGATGGCGCTACGCTTATCCGGCCTACGAGATTAACTGCGGGGCCTGTAGGCCGGATAAGGCGCTTGCGCCGCCATCCGGCACGTTATTTGTAATACGGCCCCGTCGTCACTGAATCACGCAACACCAGTTTACCGGTAAACGGTGGGATCGGCTCTACGCTCTCGCCGTTAGCCAGTCGGATAGCCTGGTCGATTGCCGTGGTTATCATGGTATCAATCGGCAGATAAACGGTAGACAGCCCCGGCTCCAACCATTTGGCGCTGGGCGCATCATCAAAACCAAACAGTGAGACGTCCGTTGGGATCCTCAGCCCGGCCTGATGTAACGCTTTTGATGCGCCTAATGCCATGTCATCGTTACAGGCGAACAGGGCGCTAAATTTCACCCCTTCCTCCAGCAGTTCACGGCAGGCCTCATAGCCTCGCGTCATCGTGGAGTCGCCGTATTTGACTTTGTCAGGATCCCAGGGAATACCGTTTTTTTCCAAGGCCTTGCGATATCCCATCAGGCGGGATTTACCGGTAGGCGTATGGCCTGGCACGGTGATACAAGCAATATCGCTGTGTCCCTGGGAGATCAAATAATTGACCGCCTGATATGCTGCGTCTTCTTGTTCAAAGAAAATAGCGCGATCGCGAGCCTGACTGACATCACGGTTGATCACCAACAAGGGCATAGCAATACTGTTCATCAGCGACAGAATCGCCTTTTCACTCATATAGCGGGTATAGAGAATAATGGCGTCGCACTGCCTGTCAGCCAGCATTTGCACGGCTTCCTGCTCGCGCTCCGGCGTGTCGTGACCATCGGTCACAATGAGCTGCTTGCCGTGCGATTCGGTCTGGCGCGATGCCTGTTGCAGCAGGCGACCAAAGTAGAAGCCATCAAAGGTGGAAACAACCAGACCAATGCTGTTGCTGGTGCGGTTTGCCAAAGAGCGCGCTAAAAAATTGGGCCGATAATCAAGTGCCTGCATGGCCTTAAACACTTTTTGGCGCGTGCTCTCTTTTACCTGACCCGTGCCATTTAGCACACGCGAAACGGTCGCTTTTGAGACGCCTGCGTGCCGTGAAACGTCCAACATCGTAGTCATAACGCTATCCTGATTAATCGTTTGACGATGAGTTCCCTGGCTCTGTCAGCGTCGAAACGGAATGGCGACGCACCAGAGTTGGGTTAAATACGTGGGTGATTTCAGGCACAGGGCGCTTCTCCGCCAGCGCGAGCGCCAGTTCAGCGGCTTGGGTGGCCATTGTCACGATGGGATAGCGTACCGTGGTCAGACGCGGGCGCACGTAGCGGGAAACCAGCACATCATCAAAGCCAATCAGCGAGATTTCTCCCGGCACATCAATGCCGTTATCATTCAATACACCCATGGCACCTGCCGCCATTGAGTCGTTGTAGCAGGCTACCGCCGTGAAGTTTTTACCACGGCCAAGTAACTCGGTCATGGCCTGTTCACCGCCGCTTTCATCCGGTTCCCCGAACGTCACCAGCCGATCGCTTACCGGAATATTGCTCTCGGCCAGCGCGTCGTAATAGCCTTGCAGACGATCTTCCGCATCCGAAATCGTGTGATTGGAGCACAGATAGCCAATGCGCGTATGGCCTTGTTGAATGAGGTGTCGGGTGGCGAGCCACGCGCCGAAACGGTCATCGAGGGCAACGCAGCGCTGTTCAAATCCCGGCAGAATTCGGTTAATCAATACCATGCCGGGGATTTGCTTCATTAACGAAGCCAGTTCGGCATCCGGGATAATTTTGGCATGGACAACAAGCGCCGCGCAGCGATGACGAATGAGCTGTTCAATCGCCTGACGTTCTTTGTGTTCATTATGGTAGCCGTTACCAATCAGCAAAAAATTCCCGGTGTTATAGGCCACCTGCTCGACAGCTTTAACCATTGCCCCAAAGAATGGATCGGACACATCACCGACCACCAGGCCGATGGTTTCAGTGGATTGTTGCGCCAGTGCACGCGCATTGGCATTGGGGTGGTAGCTGAGTGATTCCATTGCACTCGTTACGGCCAGGCGCGATGCTTCGCTGGCTTTGGGGGAATCATTGATCACTCGAGAAACGGTGGCGACTGATACACCAGCTAGTCGGGCTACATCCTTTATGGTCGCCATGATAGTACCTGTTGTGGGTAAACGCTTACATTCCGTCAGTGTTACGGAAAATGGCTGGCTGTTCAAGCAGATTGCCCGTCAGGACGTCGCAAATGTGAGCGCGCACGAGCGAAGTAAGACTGAAAATAGAAAATGCTAATTTTTACTTACACTTTGCGATGTGCTGTTGCGATTGTTCGCTGGCGGGAGAACTGAGCAGATTGCTAGAGTTGAGATCCCAGAGGTATTGATAGGTGAAATCAACTTTCGGGTTGATCACTAGAATTACACCAGCCTGCGCAGATGCGCAGGTTTTTTTTTGCCTTCAGGCTTATCTGTAACAGTAACCGATAATTTACACAACTCGTTGCATTTGGGTTCATTCCTTTGCGTTTTCGCACTGGCGTATCTGGCTGCTGACGACCACAATCAAGATCCCAGAGGTATTGATTGGTGAGATTATTCGGTACGCACTTCGTACCTGTCTCTTGCACCGACCTGCGCGGATGCGCAGGTTTTTTTTCGGATTGTATTTACCAGTTACCTGTCGCGCCCATTCCCCAACTCGTATACTCTCCCACCATTAATGTTTATGTAATTAATGGCACAGGGAGTTGAGATGCTATTTGGCTTTTTTCGTAATCTGTTTCGCGTGCTTTTTCGCGTTCGCGTCACGGGCGATGTCAGCGCGCTACAGGGAGAACGCGTTTTAATCACTCCCAACCATGTCTCATTTATAGACGGCATTCTGCTGGCGCTCTTTTTACCGATTCGTCCCGTTTTCGCTGTTTACACCTCGATTAGCCAGCAATGGTATATGCGCTGGCTAACCCCGCTGATTGATTTCGTGCCGTTAGACCCAACCAAACCGATGTCGATTAAGCATCTGGTTCGTCTGGTCGAGCAGGGCCGTCCGGTGGTTATTTTTCCGGAAGGGCGTATTTCAACCACCGGTTCGTTAATGAAAATTTATGACGGCGCGGGGTTTGTCGCCGCTAAGTCGGGGGCGACGGTCGTTCCTGTCCGTATTGAGGGCGCAGAGCTTTCCCGCTTTAGCCGCCTGAAAGGTCTGGTTAAACAGCGATTCTTCCCGCGCATCCAACTGCATATTCTGCCGCCGACACACATGCCGATGCCGGAAGCGCCGCGTGCTCGCGATCGCCGTAAAATCGCCGGTGAAATGCTGCATCAAATTATGATGGAAGCGCGCATGGCGGTGCGTCCGCGTGAAACGCTATACGAGTCGCTGCTGGCGGCAAAATACCGTTTTGGCGCAGGTAAAAACTGCATTGAAGATGTCAACTTTACCCCGGACAGCTACCGCAAACTGCTGACGAAGACGCTCTTTGTGGCCCGTATTCTGGAAAAATACAGTGTCGAAGGTGAAAAAATTGGCCTGATGCTGCCAAACGCAGGGATCAGCGCGGCGGTCATTTTTGGCGCCATTGCGCGTCGACGCATTCCGGCCATGATGAACTACACCGCTGGCGTGAAAGGATTAACCAGCGCCATTACTGCGTCCGAAATCAAAACGATCTTCACTTCCCGACAGTTTCTCGATAAAGGCAAACTCTGGCATTTACCGGAACAGCTCACCCAGGTGCGCTGGGTTTATCTGGAGGACTTAAAAGCTGATGTGACCTTTGGCGATAAGCTGTGGATTTTCTCACATCTGCTGGCACCGCATCTGGCGCAGGTGAAGCAGCAGCCGGAAGAAGCAGCGGTGATCCTCTTTACCTCCGGTTCGGAAGGCCATCCTAAAGGCGTGGTCCATAGCCACAAGAGCATTCTGGCGAACGTTGAGCAGATTAAAACGATTGCCGATTTCACCGCCGATGACCGCTTTATGTCGGCGCTGCCGCTGTTCCACTCCTTTGGCCTGACGGTGGGATTATTCACGCCGCTGCTGACTGGCGCAGAAGTGTTCCTTTATCCAAGCCCGCTGCATTACCGTATTGTGCCAGAGCTGGTATATGACCGGAACTGCACCGTGTTGTTTGGTACGTCTACGTTCCTCGGCAACTACGCGCGTTTCGCGCATCCGTACGATTTCCACCGCCTACGTTATGTGGTGGCGGGTGCGGAAAAACTGCAGGACAGCACAAAGCAGCTGTGGCAGGAGAAATTTGGCCTGCGCGTCCTTGAAGGCTATGGCGTGACGGAGTGTGCGCCGGTGGTGTCGATCAATGTACCAATGGCGGCAAAACCGGGAACGGTAGGGCGCATCTTGCCTGGCATGGATGCCCGACTGTTAGCCGTTCCGGGGATTGAGGACGGTGGGCGTTTACAACTGAAAGGCCCTAATATTATGAGCGGCTATTTGCGCGTCGAAAAACCTGGCGTGCTGGAAGTGCCGACGGCAGAGAATGCGCAAGGTGAGATTGAGCGCGACTGGTATGACACTGGCGACATCGTGCGCTTTGATGAAAACGGCTTTGTACAGATTCAGGGGCGCGCCAAGCGTTTTGCTAAAATAGCCGGAGAGATGGTGTCGCTGGAAATGGTTGAGCAACTTGCGTTGGCGGTATCCGCGGACAAAATGCATGCCACGGCGATCAAGAGTGATGCCAGCAAAGGTGAGGCGCTGGTATTGTTTACTACCGATAGCGAACTCACGCGTGAAAAACTACAGCAGTATGCGCGGGCGCACGGCGTACCTGAACTTGCCGTACCGCGTGATATTCGCCACCTGAAGCAACTCCCATTACTCGGCAGCGGTAAGCCGGATTTTGTCACGCTTAAAAGCTGGGTCGATGAGCCGGAAAAACAACATGAGTGAGTCAGTGCACACTAACACTTCAATCTGGTCCAAAGGGATGATGTCCGTTATCGCCGCGCAGTTTCTGTCGGCGTTTGGCGATAACGCGCTGCTGTTCGCCACGCTGGCACTGCTGAAGGAACAATTTTATCCGGACTGGAGTCAGCCAATCCTGCAAATGGTGTTTGTGGGCGCTTACATCCTGTTTGCGCCGTTTGTTGGACAGGTGGCGGATAGCTTTGCCAAAGGCAGAGTGATGATGTTCGCGAACGCCCTGAAACTGCTGGGCGCGGCGAGTATTTGCTTCGGCATTAATCCTTTTCTCGGCTATACGCTGGTGGGGATCGGCGCGGCGGCGTATTCACCGGCCAAGTATGGCATTCTCGGTGAACTGACGACCGGCGACAAACTGGTGAAAGCCAACGGTCTGATGGAAGCCTCCACCATTGCCGCGATTTTGCTCGGTTCTGTCGCTGGCGGCGTTCTGGCCGACTGGCACGTGATTGCCGCGCTTTCTGCCTGTGCACTGGCCTATGCTGGCGCGGTGGTGGCTAACCTGTACATCCCGAAACTGGCCGCGGCTCGCCCTGGCCAGTCCTGGCACTTGGGGAAAATGACGCGCAGTTTCTTCTGTGCCGCTTCTTCGCTGTGGCGCAACGGTGAAACACGCTTCTCGTTGGTGGGAACCAGCCTTTTTTGGGGCGCGGGCGTTACGCTGCGTTTTCTGCTGGTGCTGTGGGTCCCGGTGGCGCTCGGCATTACCGATAACGCCACGCCGACCTACCTCAATGCTATGGTAGCGATCGGGATTGTGGTCGGTGCGGGTGCGGCAGCGAAGCTGGTAACGCTGGAAACCGTGTCGCGCTGTATGCCTGCGGGGATCCTGATTGGCATCGTGGTGCTGATTTTCTCACTGCAGCATGAGCTGCTTCCTGCATACGCGTTGCTGATGCTTATCGGCGTGTCGGGTGGCTTCTTTGTGGTGCCGCTGAATGCGTTGCTGCAGGAGCGGGGCAAGAAAAGCGTCGGTGCGGGTAATGCGATAGCGGTGCAAAACCTCGGCGAAAACAGCGCGATGCTGTTGATGCTGGGTATTTATTCACTGGCGGTGCTGGTGGGGATCCCGGCGGTAGCGATTGGTATTGGATTTGGCGCGTTGTTTGCGCTGGCGATTGCGGCGCTGTGGATTTGGCAGCGCCGCCATTAGTCTGTTACGTGTAGTTGCCTTATCCGGCCTACAGGGAATGCTGTCTGTAGGCCAGATAAGCATAGCGCCATCAGGCGCTAACCGTTACGGTGCAGGATAGGTATACACCTGGTGCACCGCTTCAATCTCTGCCAGTACTTCTTCGCTCAGCTCCAGATGCAGGCTTTCAACGTTGGTTTTTAACTGCTCCATCGTCGTGGCACCCAGCAACGTGCTGGCGACAAACGGCTGACGACGCACGAATGCCAGCGCCATTTGCGCAGGATCCAGATTATGGCGTTTCGCGATATCCACATAGGTCGCGACGGCTTTTTGCGTTTGCTCGCCGCTGTAGCGCGTAAAACGGCTAAACAACGTATTACGTGCACCGGCAGGCTTCGCGCCGTTCAGGTATTTACCGGTTAACGTACCGAAGCCCAGGCAAGAATAGGCCAGCAGTTCAACCCCTTCATACTGGCTCACTTCCGCCAGTCCAACCTCAAAGCTGCGGTTCAAAAGGCTGTAGGGGTTCTGGATGGTGGCGATGCGTGGCAGATCGTGTTTGTCCGCCAAGTGCAGATAGCGCATTACGCCAAACGCGGTTTCATTGGACACGCCGATGTAGCGAATTTTCCCGGCACGCTGAAACTCGGCCAGCGCGTCCAGCGTATCCAGCAGGGAAACGACCGGCGCGGAGTCCGTCCAGCTGTAGCCTAACTTACCAAAGCAGTTGGTGGGGCGCTGCGGCCAGTGAACCTGATACAGATCCAGGTATTCGGTTTGCAGTCTTTTCAGACTGTCGTGCAGCGCCTCACGGATATTTTTACGATCCAGCGCCTGATTCGGGCGAATACCGCTGTCGTTGTTACGTGATGGGCCGCTGACCTTAGATGCAACGATTAGTTTTTCGCGGCTGCCGTGTTTGGCGAGCCAGTTACCTACGTAGGTTTCGGTGAGCCCCTGGGTTTCAGGACGCGGCGGTACCGGATACATCTCGGCAACGTCGATCAAATTAATGCCCTGTGCTACGGCATAATCGAGCTGTGCATGTGCGTCGGCTTCGCTGTTTTGTTCACCAAACGTCATTGTGCCCAGCCCCAGTGTACTGACTTCCAGCGAGCTGTGGGGTATACGGTGATATTGCATAGCCGTTTCCTTTTTATAATCACGACATAAGGATTATAAAAATGGCTGAGGGAAGCGAAAAAGGGAAGTAAAATTGTTAAGGCCAGCGCGCTGCTGACCTCAACCATCAGCGTTCAATGATTTGAGATATATCATCGCGGTTAATCTGCATCGCATTGCCCTGCTGGTCGTGATAGCTCACCAGACCGGTATCATCGTCAATTTCTGGTTTTCCATCGGTCAGGATCATTCGACCATCTTTTGTCGCCATTACATAATCGCTGCTGCATCCGGAAACGGCAAAAGCCAGTCCTACGGCGGAAATCAAAACTGCCCATTTTTTCATCTGCTTATCCTCACATGGCCTGCATCTGACAATAGTTTAGTAATAACGCGAAGTTGTGCATGGCGAAAGCAGTAAAATCTTAAACTGTGAGAAGGGGGGAGGTGTGGCGGGCATTTGCTCCCCTTGCGGGGAGCGACGGATTTCATCAGAGCGGATTTTTTTTATTACGCCACAGGTTCAGGGTCTCTACCGCGATAGAGAAGAACATGGCGAAATAGATATATCCTTTCGGAACGTGGACGTCGAAACTTTCCAGAATTAGCGTAAAACCGACCAAAATCAGGAACGAGAGCGCCAGCATTTTTACCGAAGGATGGCGATCGACAAACTCGCCAATTGGGCGTGCGGCAAACATCATCACGCCCACGGCAATCACCACTGCCGCCATCATAATAAACAGATGATCGGACAAGCCAACCGCAGTAATCACGGAATCCAGGCTGAAGATAATGTCTAACAACATGATCTGCACAATCGCGCCCAGGAAAGAAGATACGCGGGTTTTCAGTCCCTCTTCCTCACCTTCAATGGATTCGTGGATCTCCTTACTGGCTTTCCAGATCAGGAACAATCCCCCCAGCAGAAGGATCAGGTCGCGCGCTGATATTGCCTCGCCAAACACTTCGAATAGCGGGTTTGTCAGCCGTGTTACCCAGGCGATAGAGGCCAGCAGTGCCAGACGCATGATCATCGCCGCCGCAAGCCCAATGCGTCGGGCATGATTACGTTGCGCTGTCGGGAGTTTGGCTACAACCAGAGAGAGGAAAATAATATTGTCGATCCCAAGAACGATCTCCAGCAGCGTCAGCGTACCGAGCGCAAGCCAGGCGTTAGGATCGGTTATCCATGCAAATAACATCGAACAAAGTCCTGCCAAAAAAAAGAAGCGGTAATTATAGGCCCGTAACGCGGCGGGTGAAAGGCCGGACGGTGCCTATTGCGCGTGGAACAAAAAATGTCGCTCAAGCAATGCGCGGGTGAAGTTCTTTTTCAGGTAAAAACCGCGTGGCAGGGTGAGGATGGGTTCGCCATGGGCGCCAATGGCCTCGGTAAGCGCTCGGGCGTTGGCGGCTTTAGGACGCAGTTGCAGCACTTCCCCATGGCGAGCGGTGATGCGTTCGACGTGGCCTAACACAATCATGTCCATCAACTCTTCCCAGTCCAGACGCAATTGCTGGTCTTCTTCTTCATTCGGGCTCCACAGCAGGGGAGAGCCGACGCGGCGCTCAGCCAGCGGGATGCTGCGTTCGCCTTCTACCGGGATCCACAAAACGCGTTTAAGTTTGTGCCGCACATGGCTGGTTTCCCAGGTGACGCCGGTATTGCCGGTTAACGGCGCCACGCACACAAAGGTGGTTTCCAGCGGTCTGCCAAGACTGTCCACAGGGATCGTTTTTAGCTCCACGCCCAGCGCCGCGAAATCCTGCTCCGGTTTGCTGCCTGCGCTGGCGCCAAGCCAAATCTCCAGCAGGACGCCAATCCAGCCTTTATCGCGCTTGAGATCTCGAGGCGCGACGATCCCCGCTATTGCCGCTAATTCTCCTAACGCGTAGCCCGAAAGTTGCCGTGCCTGGTTCAGCAACTGGGCTTCAGATTCAGGGGGAGAAAGCAACGGACGGAGTTCTGGCATCGGGTTAACCCTTAGGTGAAAAAATGAGCAATGATTTTATACCGTGTGGACAGAGTTTATCTTTTTCCACATGCTTTATTCAATTCTATGATTTATATTGGTTTTTAGATTCATGTGCACAGAGTTGCGCAACAGCGAAGCGGGTTTTCCAATTCTGGTCACTGACAATGAACAGGATCTTACACCATGTTATCCACAGAAAGATGGGATAACTGTGAAAAACCCCTACTACTGTTTCAATTTACAGCCTTGACGTGCGACGAAAATCGAATTTTCACACAAATTGTGCCTAACTTATTGGCATAATCTGTGGATAAAACCAACGCTGGTCGATCTTTCATCAGCCTGAAGATCGTGTGCGTGATATACGTCACATTTCTGTGTGTTTATTTGTCTGGACCTGTTTTAACTTTATGAATCCAGAAGACTATTTTTGATATGTGACGAATGTCTTATTCAGACTGTTCTGGGTTTTCCCATAGTAATTCCGTACTTCTTCACAACTATATCCACAGAAAAGGTGAATAAAATCGCCGTGCTTGCCCTACTTCTGTTTATAACTCGGCCCTAAGCTGTGAGTTATTCAATTGTTATTAGAATATCGCACCCTTAACAGAGTGGTTTACCGCCCCTCTGGAGTGTGAAACAATCGTTTGTATATAAGGTTTATGTTGAGGTAGTCCGGTGATTGATGACGATGGCTACCGCCCGAATGTAGGGATAGTAATTTGTAACCGCCAGGGGCAGGTCATGTGGGCCCGGCGATTTGGTCAGCACTCCTGGCAATTCCCGCAAGGTGGGATAAATTCAGGAGAGACAGCAGAGCAGGCGATGTACCGGGAACTCTTTGAAGAAGTGGGTCTCAGTCGTAAAGATGTACGGATCCTTGCTTCTACTCGTAACTGGTTGCGTTACAAGTTACCGAAACGTTTGGTGCGTTGGGACACGAAGCCGGTTTGTATCGGCCAGAAACAAAAATGGTTTCTTCTGCAGTTGGTCAGCAGCGATGCTGAAATCAATATGCAAACCAGCAGTACACCTGAGTTCGACGGCTGGCGCTGGGTGAGTTACTGGTATCCGGTTCGACAGGTGGTGTCATTTAAACGCGATGTCTATCGCAGGGTGATGAAAGAATTCGCAGGTGTTGTCATGGCGCTTCAGGAGAGCACTCCTAAGCCGCAAAGCGCACCTGCGTACAGACGTAAAAGAGGTTAAGCTACGCAAATTATGCTCACCCGCCTGCGCGAAATAGTCGAAAAGGTGGCCAGTGCTCCGCGTCTGAATGAAGCGCTGAATATTCTGGTTACCGACATCTGTCTTGCGATGGATACAGAGGTCTGTTCGGTTTATCTGGCCGATCACGATCGACGTTGTTATTACCTCATGGCGACCCGGGGACTGAAAAAACCGCGTGGTCGCACTGTCGCACTCGCGTTTGATGAAGGTATCGTTGGCCTGGTTGGCAGGCTGGCGGAACCTATCAATCTCGCCGATGCGCAAAAACATCCCAGTTTTAAATACATCCCTTCGGTAAAAGAAGAGCGCTTTCGTGCGTTCTTAGGCGTACCGATCATTCAGCGCCGTCAGCTTTTAGGTGTGCTGGTGGTGCAGCAGCGCGAATTGCGCCAGTACGATGAAAGTGAAGAATCTTTCCTCGTCACGCTCGCCACGCAAATGGCGGCTATTCTTTCGCAGTCGCAGCTAAACGCGCTGTTCGGCCAATACCGGCAAACGCGTATCCGTGCATTGCCTGCCGCCCCAGGCGTGGCAATAGCCGAAGGCTGGCAGGACGCAACGCTGCCGCTGATGGAGCAGGTTTATCAGGCTTCAACGCTGGACCCTGTGCTTGAGCGCGAGCGACTGACCGGTGCGCTGGAAGAGGCGGCGAACGAATTCCGCCGCTACAGCAAACGCTTTACTGCCGGGGCACAGAAAGAAACGGCGGCGATCTTTGATCTCTACTCGCACCTGCTTTCCGATACCCGTCTGCGCCGTGAGCTGTTTGCGGAAGTGGATAACGGTTCGGTGGCCGAGTGGGCCGTGAAAACGATCATCGAAAAATTTGCCGAACAGTTTGCCGCGCTGAGTGATAACTACCTCAAAGAGCGGGCCGGAGATTTACGCGCGCTGGGCCAGCGTCTGCTGTTTCATCTTGACGACTCTGTTCAGGGACCGAATGCCTGGCCGGAACGTTTTGTGCTGGTGGCGGATGAGCTTTCCGCGACAACGCTGGCGGAACTTCCTCAGGACCGGTTAGTCGGCGTGGTTGTCCGGGACGGCGCAGCCAACTCTCATGCGGCAATTATGGTGCGTGCGTTGGGTATCCCTACCGTCATGGGGGCCGATATCCAACCGTCGGTGCTGCATCGCCGTACGCTGGTGGTGGATGGTTATCGCGGTGAACTGCTGGTCGACCCGGAACCGGTATTAATCCAGGAATACCAGCGACTTATCAGTGAAGAAATTGAGCTGAGCCGCCTGGCGGAAGATGACGTCAACCAGCCTGCACAGCTGAAAAGCGGCGAGCGCGTGAAGGTGATGCTCAATGCAGGTCTCAGCCCGGAACATGAAGAAAAGCTGGGTAGCCGAATCGACGGCATTGGCCTGTACCGCACTGAAATCCCGTTCATGCTGCAAAGCGGTTTTCCTTCGGAAGAAGAACAGGTTGCGCAGTATCAGGGCATGCTGCAAATGTTTAACGACAAGCCGGTGACCCTGCGTACGCTGGATGTCGGCGCCGATAAACAGCTGCCCTACATGCCGATCAGTGAAGAGAATCCATGCCTTGGCTGGCGTGGGATTCGCATAACGCTCGATCAGCCGGAGATCTTTTTGATCCAGGTTCGTGCCATGCTGCGAGCCAACGCGGCAACCGGCAACCTCAGCATTTTGCTGCCGATGGTAACCAGTATTGATGAAGTGGACGAAGCGCGACGCTTGATTGAACGCGCCGGACGCGAAGTGGAAGAGATGATCGGCTATGCGATCCCGAAACCGCGCATTGGCATCATGCTGGAAGTTCCATCGATGGTGTTCATGCTGCCTCATCTGACAAACCGGATAGACTTTATCTCGGTCGGAACCAACGATTTAACCCAGTACATTCTGGCCGTCGATCGTAACAACACACGGGTAGCCAGCATTTATGACAGCCTGCATCCGGGGATGTTACGTGCGCTGGCGATGATTGCGCAGGAAGCCGAAAGAAGCGGTATCGATTTGCGCTTATGCGGTGAAATGGCGGGCGACCCGATGTGCGTGGCTATTCTGATTGGCCTCGGTTTCCGCCATTTGTCGATGAACGGTCGTTCCGTCGCTCGCGTTAAATATCTGCTGCGCCATATCGATTTTGATGAGGCACAAACGCTGGCGCAGCGCAGCCTGGAAGCGCAGATGGCGGCTGAAGTACGCCATCAGGTAGCGGCCTTTATGGAGCGCCGTGGCATGGGGGGGCTGATTCGCGGGGGATTGTAGGCCTGAAAAGCGTCGCGCCATCAGGCATTACGGGGTAAAGATTACTTATACAGATCTTTTACATCTTCCCGGCATCCGCTGCGATCCCCATGTGCTATCATTCGCACCTTTGGAGCGCCTGCATTATGCAGGCGCGCTTATCAATTGCTGTCTGACTTCAGCGAAATAACAAGAACTTGTGGTGACAGATGACCAGTAGCTATCTGCATTTTCCGGATTTCGATCCGGTCATTTTCTCAATCGGACCCGTCGCGCTTCACTGGTACGGCTTAATGTATTTGGTGGGGTTCATTTTTGCGATGTGGCTGGCGACGCGCCGCGCGAATCGTCCGGGTAGTGGCTGGACCAAAAATGAAGTAGAAAACTTACTGTATGCGGGCTTCCTTGGGGTTTTCCTCGGCGGGCGTATTGGTTACGTACTGTTCTATAACTTCCCGTTATTCCTCGATAACCCGCTGTATCTGTTCCGCGTCTGGGACGGTGGAATGTCCTTCCACGGTGGGCTTATCGGCGTGATCCTGGTGATGATTATCTTCGCCAGGCGCACCAAGCGTTCTTTCTTCCAGGTTTCTGATTTCATCGCCCCGTTGATTCCGTTTGGTCTGGGCGCAGGGCGTCTGGGCAACTTTATCAACGGTGAGCTGTGGGGACGGGTCGACCCGAACTTCAAATATGCCATGCTGTTCCCTGGCTCTCGCACCGAAGATATTTTACTGCTGCAAACTAACCCGCAATGGCAGTCTATTTTCGATACCTACGGCTCTCTGCCGCGCCACGCTTCACAGCTTTATGAGATGGCGCTCGAAGGTGTTGTGCTGTTTATCATTCTCAACCTGTACATTCGCAAGCCGCGCCCGATGGGCTCGGTATCCGGTCTGTTCCTGATTGGCTATGGCGCGTTTCGTATTATTGTTGAATTCTTCCGCCAGCCGGATGCGCAGTTTACCGGCACCTGGGTACAGTACATCAGTATGGGACAGATCCTCTCTATCCCGATGATTGTCGCAGGCATAATTATGATGGTTTGGGCGTACCGCCGCAGCCCACAGCAACACGTTTCCTGAGGAACCATGAAACAGTATTTAGAACTGATGCAAAAAGTGCTGGATGAAGGCACACAGAAAAACGACCGTACCGGAACCGGAACGCTTTCCATTTTTGGCCATCAGATGCGTTTTAATCTGCAGGAAGGGTTCCCGCTGGTTACGACTAAACGCTGCCATTTACGCTCGATCATTCATGAGCTGCTGTGGTTTTTGCAGGGCGACACTAACGTTGCCTACCTGCATGAAAACAACGTCTCAATCTGGGACGAATGGGCAGATGAAAACGGTAATCTAGGCCCGGTTTATGGCAAGCAGTGGCGCGCGTGGCCTACGCCAGATGGTCGCCATATTGACCAGATCACCACGGTGTTAAACCAACTGAAAAATGATCCGGACTCTCGCCGTATCATCGTTTCCGCATGGAACGTCGGTGAGCTGGATAAAATGGCGCTGGCCCCGTGCCATGCGTTCTTCCAGTTTTACGTGGCAGATGGCAAGCTCTCCTGCCAGCTGTATCAGCGTTCGTGCGATGTGTTCCTCGGCCTGCCGTTTAACATTGCCAGCTACGCCTTGCTGGTACACATGATGGCGCAGCAGTGCGATCTAGAAGTGGGTGATTTTGTCTGGACCGGCGGTGACACGCACCTGTACAGCAATCATATGGATCAAACGCATCTGCAGCTTAGCCGTGAACCGCGCGCGTTGCCGAAGCTGGTTATCAAACGTAAGCCTGAATCTATTTTTGACTATCGCTTCGAAGACTTCGAAATTGAAGGTTACGATCCCCATCCTGGTATTAAAGCGCCAGTGGCTATCTAACCGACTTCATGCTGTCATAACCGACGCCCGTGTGCGTCGGTTTTTTTTGTCTAAAATCGCGTTCTTCGGCGCAGATTCCTGAATTTTTGCAACGGCCTGCAACGCGAAAAATATTCTCCGTAGCTCGCCGTAGAAACCGAATTTCCCGCTCGTTATTCATTTTTCTCACGCCATACTGGCGGCATGAAAAAACAACTCGGCTACACGCTTCTCGAAACCCTGATTGCGATGCTGATCGTCGCGGTGCTTGGCGCATCTGGGCTGTATGGCTGGCAGCGCTGGCAGCAACAACAGCGCCTGTGGCAAACCGCCTGCCAGGTCCGGGATTACCTGCTGCAACTGCGTGAAGATGCTAACTGGCGTAACCGCGATCACGTAATAAGCGTGATTCGGGATGGCGCATCGTGGTGCTTTGTCAGCTCTGCGGCTTCGCAAAAGGCGTGCAAACTCGCTTCACCTTTGGTGTTTACACCACTTTGGGACGACGTCGAAATGGCAGAGATAACGCCTTCGCTGGCCTTTTTTGGTCTGCGCAATACGGCATGGGCCGGCCATATTCGCCTGAAAAATACGGCAGGGGAATGGCGCGTGGTGGTGTCTGGCTGGGGGCGAATCAGGCTTTGCGAACGCGATGAGGCCAGATTATGTCAGTAAACGAACGGGGATTTTCTCTGCTGGAGGTGCTTATTGCGATGGCGATTAGCAGCATTTTACTGCTTAGCGCAGCGCGATTTTTACCGGCGCTGCAGCGAGAGATTCTGCGCAATACGAGTCAGTTGGCACTGGAAGATGAAATATGGCAGCGGGTCTACACCGTGGCGAAGCATCTTCAGCGGGCAGGGTATTGCCGGGGAAACTGTGGCGGAGAGGCACTGGTGATATCGGCTAAGGGGGACTGTGTTATTGCTCGCTGGGATGCCAACAGCAACGGCGTTTGGGAGAGCAGTCCCGCGAAAGAGTCTGATGTAATCGGCTTTCGTTTACAGGACAAGGTACTGGAGACCCTGCGGGGAGCAACCGACTGCAATGGAAAAGGGTGGGAGAAAATGACCGATCCAGCCACGATACAGATTGAGGCATTTCAGGTTGAACGGCTGAATATCAGCGGGTATTCCCCGCTCATTACGCTGCGTTTGCGCGGAGTGAACAACGTCGAACCACACAAGGTTATTGAAGCGGTGTACAGCGTTACGGGATTCAACCTGTGAACCGTCAGCGAGGCGTTTCATCCCTGGCGATGGTCCTGTTGCTGCTGGTACTCGGTACTCTTTTGCTGCAAGGCGTTAGCAGGCAGGAGGCCAGCTTCGCTTCACGAGTGGTCACGCAAAGCCAGGCGCTGCAGCGTCAGGCGAAGGTGCAATCCGCGATGGAATGGGGGCGTATGCAGCCCTGGGGCATACAACCCGCCGTACAGTGCCGGCACGATACCACCCAGGATACCGCGCTTTGTCTGCGCCTGCTTACCAATAATTACGTGCTGCTTATTGCCCACTATGAAGGGGTATCGTTATGGCGTCAGGGAGCGGTTATGGATGGCAATATCGCCTTTTCGGCGCATGGCTGGAGCGATTTTTGCCCGTTAAAGGAGCTGGCGTTATGTCAGATCCCCTGAACAGACAGCGTGGCTTTAGCCTGCCGGAAGTGATGCTGGCAATGGTGCTGATGATAATGATTGTGACCGCGTTGTCGGGATACCAGCGGGCGCTGATGAACAGCTTTATCATCAGAAACCAGTATCAACAACTCTGGCGTCACGCATGGCAGCAAACCCAACTGTATCAGTTTTCATCACCTTTGAACTGGCAGGTTAACCGAATGCAGACAACGAGAGCGGGATGTGTCAGCATCAACGTTAAAATATCTTCACCCTTGGGCAGGCAGGGTCAGATGACGCGTCTGCATTGTCCGAATCGTCAGTAGTCAGTAGTCAGGAGTCGCTATGTTAAGGGTCTACCACTCCAATCGTCTGGATGTGCTGGAAGCGTTAATGGAATTTATCGTTGAGCGCGAGCGGCTGGACGACCCCTTTGAACCTGAAATGATCCTGGTTCAAAGTACCGGTATGGCGCAGTGGCTGCAAATGACCCTTGCACAGAAGTTTAGTATTGCCGCTAACATCGATTTTCCACTACCCGCGAGTTTTATCTGGGATATGTTTGTGCGTGTGCTGCCGGATATCCCGAAAGAGAGCGCGTTCAGCAAACAGAGCATGAGCTGGAAGTTGATGACGCTGTTGCCGCAATTGCTGGAGAGTGATGACTTCGCATTGCTGCGCCACTATCTGACGGACGACACAGATAAACGTAAGCTGTTTCAGCTTTCTTCGCGCGCAGCTGACCTTTTTGATCAGTATTTAGTCTACCGCCCTGACTGGTTGACCCAGTGGGAAGCCGGGCGACTGGTTGACGGGCTCGGTGAGTCTCAGGTCTGGCAAGCGCCGTTGTGGAAAGCGTTGGTGGAATATACCGAGGAATTAGGCCAGCCGCGCTGGCACCGTGCCAATTTATACCAACGATTTATTCAGACGCTGGAAAGTGCGTCTGAGTGCCCACAGGGACTGCCTTCTCGTGTTTTTATTTGCGGTATTTCGGCGCTACCGCCGGTTTACTTGCAGGCATTGCAGGCGCTGGGTAAGCACATTGATATTTATCTGCTGTTTACCAACCCTTGTCGCTACTACTGGGGGGATATTAAAGATCCCGCCTGGCTGGCGAAGCTGATGGCGCGTCAGCGTCGGCACAGCTTTGAAGAACGCCATCTGCCGTTGTTTCGTGACAGTCAGAAAGCTGAAGGATTATTTAATAGCGATGGCGAACAGGATGTGGGCAACCCGATGCTGGCCTCATGGGGCAAACTGGGGCGCGATTACATTTATCTGCTTTCAGAACTGGAAAATAGCCAGGAGCTGGATGCGTTCGTCGATATTACGCCTGACAATCTTTTGCACAATATTCAATCGGATATTCTGGAGCTTGAAAGTCATGCTGTGGCGGGCGTTACGCTGGAAGAATATTCCCGGAGCGACAATAAACGCCGGCTTGAGCTGAACGATACCAGCGTGACTTTCCATGTCTGCCATAGCCCACAGCGCGAGGTAGAAATACTTCATGACCGCCTACTGGCAATGCTGGAAGCGGATCCAACGCTGACGCCGCGCGATATTATCGTGATGGTGGCGGATATCGACAGCTACAGTCCATTCATTCAGTCGGTCTTTGGCAGCGCACCAGCCGAGCGTTACATACCTTATGCGATTTCCGACCGTCGGGCGCGCCAGTCTCATCCCGTCTTACAGGCCTTTATTAGCCTGCTGTCGCTGCCGGATAGCCGTTTTGTCTCAGAGGATGTCCTGGCGTTACTGGATGTTCCCGTGCTGGCGGCGCGTTTTAATATCGATGAAGAAGGGCTGCGTTATCTTCGCTTATGGGTCAATGAATCCGGAATTCGCTGGGGGATTGACGACGATAACGTGCGTGAACTGGAACTTCCGCCTACAGGTCAGCATACCTGGCAATTTGGTTTAACGCGTATGCTGCTTGGCTACGCGATGGAAAGCGCGCAGGGCGAGTGGCAATCGGTATTACCTTACGATGAGTCCAGCGGTCTGATTGCCGAGCTGGTAGGCCACCTGGCCTCGTTGCTGATGCAGCTCAACCTCTGGCGTAGAGGATTAGCACAGGAACGTCCGCTGGAAGAGTGGTTACCCGTTTGCCGGGATATGCTTAATGATTTCTTCCTGCCGGACGCGGACACCGAAGCGGCAATGACGCTGATTGAACAGCAGTGGCAGGCCATTATTACCGAAGGTTTAGGGGCCGAGTACGGCGATGCTATACCGCTCTCTCTGTTACGTGATGAGCTGGCCCAGCGTCTTGACCAGGAACGCATTAGCCAGCGCTTCCTGGCGGGGCCCGTTAACATTTGTACGCTGATGCCAATGCGCTCCATTCCTTTCAAAGTAGTGTGCCTGCTGGGCATGAACGATGGCGTTTACCCGAGGCAGCTTGCGCCGTTGGGTTTTGATTTAATGAGCCAAAAACCGATGCGGGGCGATCGTAGCCGTCGCGATGATGACCGCTATCTGTTCCTCGAGGCATTGATTTCGGCACAGCAAACGCTCTATATCAGCTACATTGGCCGCTCCATTCAGGACAATAGCGAGCGCTTTCCGTCGGTACTGGTACAGGAACTGATGGACTACATCGGGCAAAGCCACTACCTGCCGGGCGATGAATCGTTGACCTGCGATCAAAGCGAGGCCCGGGTAAAAGCACACATTACCCGTTTGCATACTCGCATGCCCTTTGATGCACAAAACTATCTGCCAGGAGAGCAGCAAAGCTATGCCCGGGAATGGCTGCCTGCGGCGAGCCTGTCAGGAAAAGCGCACACGGACTTTGTACAGCCTCTTCCCTTCGAGATGCCCGAAACGCTGACGCTGGAAACGCTGCAGCGGTTTTGGGCTCATCCGGTTCGGGCCTTTTTCCAGATGCGTTTGAGGGTTAATTTCCGCTCTGAAGAGAGTGAGATCCCGGAAACGGAACCGTTCACCCTTGAAGGATTAACCCGCTATCAGCTTAATCAGCAATTGCTTAATACGCTGGTTGAAGAGAACGATGCTGAACGGCTGTTCCGCCGTTTTCGTGCGGCGGGCGCGCTTCCCTATGGGCCATTTGGCGAAATTCTGTGGGATACGCAGCGTCAGGAGATGCAGTCGCTGGCTGAACGTATTATCGCCTGTCGTCAGCCCTGTCAGAGCATGGAAATCGATCTTAACTGTAACGGCGTGCAAATCACCGGTTGGTTGCCGCAGGTGCAAGAGGACGGTTTGTTGCGCTGGCGCCCATCTTTGATAAGCATTGCGCAGGGGGTGCAACTTTGGCTGGAACATCTTGTCTATTGTGCCAGTGGCGGTACGGGAGAGAGCCGGTTGTTCCTGCGTAAAGACGGGGAATGGCGTTTTCCGCCACTGGATGCAGAACAGGCGTTGCTGTACCTGTCGCAACTCATTGAGGGGTATCGGGAAGGCATGTCGTCACCATTGCTGGTATTACCCGAAAGTGGCGGTGCATGGATAAAAACCTGTTATGACGCCGCAAATGATGCCATGTTAGATGACGATGCAACGTTGCAAAAAGCGCGCAGTAAGTTTCTGCAGGCCTATGAAGGCAACATGATGGTACGGGGTGAAGGCGATGATATCTGGTATCAGCGCCTTTGGCGTCAACTGGATGCTGATACACTGGAGACCATTGTTTTACAGTCTCAGCGCTTCCTGTTACCGATTTTTCGCTTTAATCAGTCATGATGGTTGTATAAAAATTGCGCAATTCGATGGCTTCCACTATGATGCGCATTCTGTCACGGACTGATTCTTACAATGAGAAGATGCTGGCTCGTTCAGCACATAATCTTGCCCTGTTCAGAGCACGTATTTATGCGTGCTTTGCAGTGAACAGGTGAATACGTTAATGATGAGGTTTGTGAATGCCCCGCAGCACCTGGTTCAGCGCAGTACTGTTGTTCGTCGCCCTTTGGATTCCCGTAAGTCAGGCAGATACCGGTTGGCAGCCTTTAGCTGAAACCATCCGTAAAAGCGATAAAGACACCCGTCAGTATCAGGCCGTGCGCCTTGATAACGGCATGGTCGTGCTGCTGGTATCCGATCCTCAGGCCGTGAAATCTCTGTCTGCACTGGTCGTTCCCGTGGGCTCGCTGGAAGATCCGGACGATCATCAGGGGCTGGCGCATTATCTTGAACACATGTGCCTGATGGGCTCGAAAAAATACCCACAACCGGACAGCCTGGCTGAATTCCTGAAAATGCACGGCGGCAGCCACAATGCCAGCACTGCGCCCTATCGTACGGCCTTCTATCTTGAAGTCGAAAACGACGCGCTGGTGGGAGCGGTGGATCGTCTGGCGGACGCGATTGCCGATCCGTTACTGGATAAAAAATACGCCGATCGCGAGCGTAACGCGGTTAACTCCGAGCTGACGCTGGCGCGTACCCGAGACGGGATGCGTATGGCGCAGGTAAGTGCTGAGACCATCAACCCGGCGCACCCAGGCTCGCGTTTCTCTGGCGGAAATCTCGAGACATTAAGCGATAAACCGGGCAACCCGGTGGTGCAAGCTTTACAGAAATTTCATGAAAAGTACTACTCCGCGAACCTGATGAAGGCGGTGATTTATAGCAATAAACCGCTGCCGGAGCTGGCGCGGATCGCGGCTGACACCTTTGGGCGCGTACCGAACAGAAATATCGCAAAGCCTGAAATCACCGTACCGGTAGTCACCGAGGCGCAAAAGGGCGTCATCATCCACTATGTTCCGGCAATGCCGCGTAAAGTGCTGCGCGTCGAGTTTCGTATCGATAACAACAGCGCGCAGTTCCGCAGTAAAACCGATGAACTGGTGACCTATCTGATTGGCAATCGTAGCCCGGGCACGTTGTCTGACTGGCTGCAAAAGCAGGGTCTGGTTGAAGGTATTCGCGCAGACTCCGATCCGGTGGTCAATGGGAACAGCGGCGTGTTAGCTATTTCCGCGACGTTAACCGACAAAGGGCTGGCGAACCGCGATGAAGTGGTCGCGGCAATCTTCAGTTACCTCAATTTGTTACGCGAGAAAGGTGTCGATAAACGCTATTTTGACGAGCTGGCGCACGTGCTGGATCTCGATTTCCGTTATCCCTCCATCACCCGTGATATGGACTACGTGGAATGGCTGGCTGATACCATGATCCGCGTTCCCGTCGAGCATACGCTGGATGCCGTGAACATTGCCGACCAGTACGATGCGAAAGCCGTTGAGCAACGTCTGGCAATGATGACGCCGCAGAATGCGCGTATCTGGTTTATCAGTGCGAAAGAGCCGCATAATAAAACCGCTTATTTTGTCGATGCGCCGTACCAGGTGGATAAAATCAGCGACAAAACCTTTGCCGACTGGCAGCAAAAAGCGCAGGGTATCGCGCTGTCGTTACCGGAGTTGAACCCCTACATTCCGGATGACTTCACGTTGATTAAGACGGATAAAAAATATCCTCACCCGGAACTGATTGTTGATGAGCCGGATTTACGCGTGGTGTATGCGCCGAGCCAGTATTTTTCCAGCGAGCCGAAAGCTGACGTCAGCGTGATCCTGCGCAACCCAAAAGCCATGGACAGCGCCCGTAACCAGGTCTTATTCGCACTTAACGATTATCTGGCGGGGATTGCGCTCGATCAGTTAAGCAACCAGGCATCGGTAGGTGGAATTGGTTTTTCTACCAATGCTAACAATGGGTTGATGCTTAACGCCAACGGCTACACCCAACGTTTGCCGCAGCTTTTTCAGGCGCTGCTGAGCGGCTATTTCAGCTACACCTCAACGGATGAACAGCTGGAACAGGCGAAATCGTGGTATGCGCAGATGATGGATTCCGCAGAGAAGGGTAAAGCCTACGATCAGGCTATTATGCCGGTGCAGATGCTTTCTCAGGTGCCGTACTTCTCCCGCGACGAGCGCCGTAAGCTGCTGCCTTCCATCACCCTGAAAGAGGTGATGACCTACCGCGACGCCTTAAAAACCGGTGCGCGGCCTGAATTTCTGGTCATTGGCAATATGAGCGAAGCTCAGACGACGAGCATGGCGCGGGATATCCAACAACAGCTTGGGGCTAACGGGTCACAGTGGTGTCGCAACAAAGATGTGGTGGTGGACAAAAAGCAGTCCGTCATCTTTGAAAAAGCAGGCAGCAGCACGGATTCTGCGCTGGCGGCGGTATTTGTGCCAACCGGATACGATGAATACGCCAGTTCAGCCTACAGCGCCATGTTAGGGCAGATTGTTCAGCCGTGGTTCTACAATCAACTGCGTACTGAAGAACAGTTAGGCTACGCTGTATTTGCTTTCCCGATGAGCGTGGGCCGTCAGTGGGGAATGGGATTCCTGCTGCAAAGCAGTGATAAGCAGCCGTCTTACCTCTGGGAGCGTTATAAAGCGTTCTTCCCGACGGCGGAAGCGAAGCTGCGGGCGATGAAACCTGAAGAGTTCGCGCAAATTCAGCAGGCGATTATTGCGCAAATGCTGCAGGCGCCGCAAACGTTGGGGGCAGAAGCCTCACAGTTAAGCAAAGATTTTGATCGCGGCAATATGCGCTTCGATTCACGTGATAAAATAGTGGCTCAGATTAAACTGCTGACGCCGCAAAAACTTGCCGACTTCTTCCATCAGGCGGTGGTTGAGCCGCAAGGCATGGCGATACTGTCACAAGTTTCCGGCAGTCAGAACGGGAAAGCAGAATATGTGCACCCGGAAGGCTGGAAAGTGTGGCAGACCGTCAGCGCGTTGCAGCAAACCTTACCCCTGATGAGTGATAAGAATGAATGATGCCGCTGAGTCCCTTGATCCACTGCGCTTGTCCCTGACGGGCGAGCGCCTGATTGAAGCCTCTGCGGGCACCGGTAAAACCTTTACCATCGCCGCCCTGTATTTACGTTTATTGCTTGGACTGGGCGGCTCTGCCGCCTTTCCTCGTCCTCTGACCGTCGAAGAGCTGTTAGTGGTCACCTTCACCGAGGCGGCCACTGAAGAGCTGCGCGGTCGAATTCGTAGCAACATTCATGAACTGCGAATTGCCTGCCTGCGTGAAACCACCGACAACCCGCTATACGCCCGTTTGTTAGACGAAATCGCCGATAAAAGACAGGCCGCTCAGTGGCTGTTATTGGCTGAAAGACAGATGGATGAAGCGGCGGTGTTTACCATCCACGGTTTTTGTCAACGTATGCTCAGTCTTAACGCCTTTGAGTCTGGCATGCTGTTCGAACAGCAACTGATAGAAGATGAATCGCTGCTGCGCTATCAGGCCTGCGCGGACTTCTGGCGTCGGCACTGCTATCCGCTACCCCGCGACATTGCGCAGGTGATTTTTGAAACGTGGAAAGGACCGCAGGCGCTGCTGAGAGATATCGATCGCTATCTGCAGGGGGAAGCACCGGTTATCAAGGCTCCGCCGTCCGATGACGAAACGCTGGCCTCCCGGCACGAACAAATTCTCGCGCGCATTAATCAAATCAAGCAGCAGTGGTGTGATTCCGTTGATGAGCTGGACGGCTTGCTGGAAGCGTCCGGGATCGACCGGCGTAAATTTAATCGCGGTAACCAGGGCAAGTGGATCGAAAAGATCAGCGCGTGGGCACAGGAAGAAACCCAAAGTTATCAGCTTCCTGACGCACTGGAAAAATTCTCACAGCGTTTTCTGGAAGAGCGCACCAAAGCGGGCGGGACAACCCCTCAGCACCCGCTGTTTGTCGCTATTGATGAACTGCTTAGCGAACCGTTAACTCTGCGCGATCTGGTGATCACCCGGGCGTTGGCGGAGATCCGCACGGCGGTTGCCGAAGAGAAACGACGCCGCGGTGAGCTGGGCTTTGACGATATGCTCAGCCGTCTGGATGCGGCGCTGCGCAGTGAAAGCGGCGATGCGCTGGCGACGGCTATTCGTACTCGTTTTCCGGTCGCAATGATCGATGAATTCCAGGATACCGATCCGCAACAGTACCGCATATTTCGCCGGATCTGGCAGCATCAGCCGGAGACCGCGCTGTTGTTGATTGGCGATCCCAAACAGGCTATTTATGCGTTTCGCGGCGCGGATATCTTCACCTATATGAAGGCGCGCAGCGAAGTCAGCGCACACTATACGCTCGATACCAACTGGCGTTCGGCCCCCGGCATGGTCAATAGCGTGAATACGCTTTTCAGCCAGATGGACGACGCCTTTATGTTCCGCGAAATCCCCTTTAGCCCGGTAAAATCTGCAGAAAAAAATCAGGCGCTTCAGTTTGTTTTACATGGTGAAACACAGCCAGCTATGAGCATGTGGCTGATGGAAGGGGAAAGCTGTGGCGTAGGCGACTATCAGAACTACATGGCCCAGGTGTGCGCCACGCAAATTCGCGACTGGCTTAAGGCCGGGCATTCTGGCGCTGCGCAACTGGTCAGCGGTAAAACATCCAGTCCGGTACGCGCGTCGGACATCAGTGTATTGGTTCGTAGCCGCCAGGAAGCAGCGCTGGTCCGTGATGCGCTTACGCAACTGGCCATTCCCTCAGTCTACCTCTCCAACCGCGACAGCGTATTTGAAACGCTGGAGGCGCAGGAGTTGCTGTGGGTGCTGCAGGCGGTGATGACGCCGGAGCGTGAGAACACGCTGCGTAGTGCGCTGGCGACCTCAATGATGGGGCTGAATGCGCAGGATCTTGAAGCGTTAAATAACGACGAAAATGCCTGGGATGCGGTGGTCGAAGAGTTCGATGGCTATCGTCAGATCTGGCATAAACGCGGCGTGATGCCAATGCTGCGCGCGCTGATGGCCGCCCGCCAGATTGCGGAAAACCTGCTGGCAACGGCAGGGGGCGAACGCCGTCTGACCGATATTTTACATATTAGCGAACTGTTGCAGGAAGCCGGCTCGCAGCTGGAAAGCGAGCATGCGCTGGTACGCTGGCTGTCCCAGCATATTCTTGAACCCGACAGCAACGCGTCGAGCCAGCAGCTCAGGCTGGAAAGCGACAAGCATCTGGTCAAAATCGTCACCATCCATAAATCGAAAGGGCTGGAATATCCGCTGGTCTGGCTGCCGTTTATCACCAATTTCCGCGTCCAGGATCAGGCTTTCTACCACGATCGCAGCTCCTTTGAAGCGGTGCTGGATCTCAGCGATGCCGAGGAGAGCGTTGAGCTGGCCGAAGCGGAACGCCTGGCGGAAGATCTGCGTTTGCTTTATGTCGCGCTAACTCGTTCGGTATGGCACTGCAGCCTTGGTGTTGCGCCGTTAGTGCGCCGTCGGAGCGATAAAAAAGGGGATACCGATGTGCATCAGAGCGCGCTTGGTCGACTGTTGCAAAAAGGTGAGCCGATGGATGCCGCGGGTCTGCGTGGTGCGCTTGAAGCGCTGTGCAGCGACGATATTGCCTGCCAGACGCCAGTGCCGCCTGACGGTGAACCCTGGCAGGTTGCACAGGCTGTTAGCGGTGAACTGAGTGCGAAATTACTGCGGCGTACGCCCGGCGATAGCTGGCGCGTGACCAGCTATTCCGGTCTGCAACAGCGTGGGCATGGTATCGCGCAGGATCTGATCCCGCGACTGGATATCGATGCCGCAGGCGTCGGAGATGCTATTGAAGAGTCGGGACTTACGCCGCATCAGTTCCCGCGCGGCGCTTCGCCGGGCACATTCTTGCATAGCTTGTTTGAAGATCTCGATTTTACTCAACCGGTCGATCCGCATTGGGTCGAGGAAAAACTGGCGTTAGGCGGTTATGAGGCACACTGGTCGCCGGTGTTGACCGAATGGCTGGACGCCATTTTGCAGGCACCTCTCAACGAGACGGGCGTGAGTTTGAGCCAGCTTTCCGCGCGTGAAAAACAGGTGGAGATGGAGTTTTATTTACCGATTTCGCAGCCGCTAATGGCCAACCAACTTGATGCGTTAATTCGTCAATACGATCCGCTCTCGGCGGGGTGCGCTGCGCTGGAATTTATGCAGGTGCGCGGCATGCTGAAAGGCTTTATTGACCTGGTATTCCGCCACCAGGGGCGTTATTACCTGCTCGATTACAAATCGAACTGGCTGGGCGAAGACAGCTCAGCCTATACGCAGCAGGCGATGGCCTCTGCCATGCAGGCGCATCGTTACGACCTACAGTATCAACTTTATACTCTGGCGCTGCATCGCTACTTGCGCCATCGCATTGCTGATTACGATTATGAACGCCATTTTGGCGGTGTTATTTATCTCTTCCTGCGTGGCGTTGACCGTGAGAATCCGCAGCAGGGAATTTACGCGACCCGACCTGACGGGGAGTTGATCGCCCTGATGGACGAAATGTTTGCCGGTGCGCCACTGGAGGAGATGTCATGACAATCCAGAAACGATTACTGGAAGCCGTTGAGCAAAAACAGCTCCGGCCTCTTGATGCCCAGTTTGCGCTGGCGGTTGCCGGAAATGATAACCCTGCCGTTGCGCTGGCAGCGGCGTTACTTAGCCGCGAAGCAGGAGAAGGGCACGTTTGCTTACCGCTTTCACGGTTATCGCTGAGCGAGGACGCGCATCCTGTGTTAAGCGCCTGGCTCGCTGAAGCGGGAGAGCCTGAGAACTGGGCGGAATGTCTGCTGGCTTCCGGGGCGGTGAGCCGTGGCGAGCAACCTACGCCGCTGGTGCTGTACGGCGATCGCCTGTACCTGAACCGAATGTGGCATAACGAACGTGCAGTGGCGCGCTTTTTCAGTGAAGTTAACCACGCCATCGAGGTGGACGAACAACGGCTGACCCACACGCTGGCGGCGTTGTTTCCGCCATCGGAGGGGGTTAACTGGCAAAAAGTGGCCGCAGCTGTCGCGCTGACTCGCCGTATATCGGTGATCTCTGGCGGGCCGGGAACCGGAAAAACAACAACGGTTGCGAGACTGCTGGCGGCGTTGATTCAAATGGCGGACGGCGAACGCTGCCGTATTCGTCTGGCGGCACCAACGGGAAAAGCGGCAGCGCGCCTGACCGCTTCGCTGGGTGCGGCGCTGCGAGAGCTACCGCTCACCGATGAGCAAAAGAAACGCGTCCCCGATGACGCCAGTACGCTGCATCGATTATTAGGCGCTCAGCCTGGCAGCCAGCGCCTGCGTCATCATGCGGGAAATCCGCTGCATCTGGATGTGCTGGTGGTGGATGAAGCCTCGATGATTGATTTGCCGATGATGTCGCGCCTTATCGATGCGCTGCCGCCGCACGGGCGGGTGATTTTTCTTGGCGATCGCGACCAGCTCGCTTCCGTCGAAGCAGGGGCGGTGCTGGGGGATATCTGTGCTTTCGTCGGTGACGGGTTTACCCCGGAACGCGCCCGTCAGCTCAGTCGTCTGACTGGAAGCGTTATTCCGGCTGGTCCGGGCACTCAGGCGGCTGCCCTGCGCGACAGCCTGTGTCTGCTGCAAAAGAGCTACCGTTTTGGCAGCGATTCCGGAATCGGTCAGTTGGCTGCAGCGATTAATCGTGGCGACAAAGCCGCGATAAAAACGGTTTTCCAGCAGGGGTTTAGCGACATCGAAAAACGCACGCTACACAGCGGTGAGGATTATGCCGCGATGCTGGATGAAGCGCTGGCGGGTTACGGGCACTATCTGGATTTACTGCGCGAGGGAGCTGAGCCGGGTGCCGTCATTCAGGCCTTCAATGAGTATCAGCTACTCTGCGCTCTGCGGGAAGGTCCGTTTGGCGTGGGGGGATTGAATGAACGCATCGAGCAGGTGATGGCGCAAAAACGTAAAATTCATCGTTCGACACATAGCCGTTGGTATGAGGGAAGGCCGGTGATGATCGCGCGCAATGACAGCTCGCTGGGATTATTCAACGGTGATATCGGCATTGCCCTCGACCGTGGACAGGGCCTGAGGGTGTGGTTTGCGCTGCCGGATGGTGCTATCAAGTCGGTGCAGCCCAGCCGCTTGCCTGAACATGAAACCACCTGGGCGATGACGGTGCATAAATCGCAGGGATCGGAGTTTGACCACGCGGCGTTAATTTTACCTAGTCAACATTCACCTGTGGTTACCCGCGAGCTGGTCTATACCGCCGTTACCCGCGCGCGCCGCCGTCTGTCGCTGTATGCCGATGATCGGATTTTGAGTAGCGCCATTGCCACCCGCACCGAACGACGCAGCGGACTGTCAGCATTATTTAATGACGGCATGATGTAGATGTAGACCGGATAAGCGTCAGCGCCATCCGGCCTATAAAAGATGTGCCAGCGATGTAGGCCGGATAAGGCAGTTATGCCGCATCCGGCAACCACTCCTATGCCAAATCCGCCATCAGCACTTTTGACCGCCGTTGATAGTTGTACATCTCTTTCTTGCTTTCCGGCAGCAGGTCGATATCCACCGGTGTGAAGCCACGTTCCTGGAACCAGTGGATGCTGCGTGTGGTTAACACAAACAGTTTGCTCAGCCCCATTTGCCGGGCCTGTGCGGCGATCCTCTCCAGCAATACTTCCCCGCGCGACGAGCTACGGTAGTCCGGATGCACCGCCACGCACGCCATTTCGCCAATTCTCTCTTCCGGGAAAGGATACAGAGCGGCGCAGGCGATGGTCAGGTTATCACGCTGAATAATCGTGAATTTGTCGATCTCCATTTCCAACTGCTCGCGTGAGCGGCGGACCAGAATACCCTGCTGCTCCAGCGGGCGGATCAGCTCCAGAATCCCGCCGATATCGTTAATGGTAGCGCGACGGATCTGCTCGGCGCTTTCCATTACGATCTGCGTACCGATCCCGTCGCGGGAGAACAGTTCCTGCAGCAAAGCGCCATCTTCCTGATAGCTGATCAGATGGCAGCGGCGTACGCCACTGCGACAGGCTTTTACCGCCCCGCGCAGGAAGCGCACCGTGCCGGAGCTGTAATCGCCTTTCTCTTCCTGCAACTCAACGCGAGCCTGGGCTTCGTTAGGAAACAGCTCGGAAATAATATCGCCGTCATCGTTGGTGACGCCCTGCGAGGAGCAAAACCCGATCATTTTCTCTGCCTTCAGTTTGATAGCCAACTGCGTGGCAACTTCTTCTGACGTCAGGTTAAAGCTCTCACCGGTGACGGAAACGGCGACCGGGCCCATCAGCACAATCGCGCCGCTGTC
The DNA here is from genome assembly GCF_004353845.1 of Citrobacter arsenatis. Lineage (GTDB taxonomy): Bacteria > Pseudomonadota > Gammaproteobacteria > Enterobacterales > Enterobacteriaceae > Citrobacter > Citrobacter arsenatis. Next base: position 4,242,767 of record NZ_CP037864.1, on the reverse strand, counting down.
TAACTGGCGGTGAATGGCATCTTCATCAATACGACGAATACGTCCGCTATGGCAGTAATCTACGCCATCATCAACGCCCAGCGGCTGGGAGATAATAAAATTACCGCTGACCACATTGATGTGTGCGCCCTGCAATGGCGTATTATTCAGGCTCATCGACAGGCGGGCAGTAATATCAAGCTGAAGTAATCCCGCAGCCTGTTTGACCAGCTCCAGCGTTTTAGCGTCGGTAACGCGCGTATTTTTGTGGTACACCGGTTCATGATGATGCGCCGCAAGATTGGCATCAATCTGCGGTCGTGCGCCATAGACCACGACGAGGCGGATGCCGAGGCTATGAAGAAGACCAATGTCATTGACGATACTGGAAAAGTTTTCATGCTCGATGGCTTCGCCGCCCAGCATAATGACAAACGTTTTTCCCCGATGGGTATTGATATAGGGAACAGAATGGCGGAATCCCTGTACCAGTTCGGTTCTACGCTCCTTCACCACGGCACACCCTCATTGCATGATTATTCGTAATTTGTGTATTTTTATTCTGTTTTGAGGCTGTGCGCAAGCGTAATTTTTACCCATGCCGAAGATTTTTCTCAGTAATGCCGTGAATATAAAAAGAATGTTTACCCTTTTATAGATGACAGATTATGCGTCATTCGCTAAAGTTTCCGGTCAATTCGGACGTTTTACGTATTACCTCAATAAAGATTTCTTTTGCTCGGGAGAAGCATGTCGGGATCCAATTCAGCAATCAGTCGCCGCCGTTTACTGAAAGGTGCGGGTGCAATGTGGCTTTTGAGCGTCAGCCAGGTCGGTCTGGCTGCTGCGAGTCAGGTCGTTGCCGTTCGTATCTGGCCTGCGTCCAGCTATACCCGCGTCACGGTAGAATCTAACCGTCTGCTGAAATACAAACAGTTTGCCCTGAGTAATCCTGAGCGTGTGGTTGTGGATATTGAAGGCGTTAATTTGAACTCGGTGCTTAAGGGCATTGGTACGCAAATCCGTCCTGACGATCCGTATATTAAGTCGGCGCGCGTCGGGCAGTTTGATCCACAGACCGTGCGGATGGTATTCGAACTGAAACAGAACGTGAAGCCGCAACTTTTTGCGCTGGCGCCTGTAGCTGGCTTTAAAGAACGTCTGGTGATGGATCTCTATCCTGCGAATGCCCAAGATGTTCAGGATCCGCTGCTGGCGTTGCTGGAAGATTACAACAAGGGCGATCTGGATAAACAGGTGCCGCCTGCGCAAAGTGGCCCGCAGCCGGGTAAAGCGGGACGCGATCGTCCTATTGTCATTATGCTCGACCCTGGCCACGGCGGCGAGGATTCCGGTGCGGTGGGGAAATACAAGACGCGTGAAAAAGATGTGGTACTGCAGATCGCCCGCCGCCTGCGAGCCCTCATAGAGAAAGAGGGCAACATGAAGGTCTTTATGACGCGAAATGAAGATATCTTCATTCCGCTTAAAGTCCGCGTGGCGAAAGCGCAGAAGCAGCGCGCAGACCTGTTTGTCTCTATTCACGCCGATGCCTTTACCAGCAGACAACCCAGCGGTTCATCGGTGTTTGCGCTCTCGACCAAAGGTGCGACCAGTACCGCCGCGAAATATCTGGCGCAAACCCAGAACGCCTCGGATTTGATTGGTGGCGTCAGCAAAAGCGGCGACCGATATGTCGACCACACCATGTTCGACATGGTGCAGTCACTGACCATCGCCGACAGCCTGAAGTTTGGTAAAGCGGTATTGAACAAGCTGGGCAAAATCAACAATCTGCATAAGAACCAGGTTGAACAGGCCGGTTTTGCGGTACTAAAAGCGCCGGATATTCCCTCTATCCTCGTGGAAACAGCGTTTATCAGTAACGTTGAGGAAGAGCGTAAACTCAAAACGGCGACCTTCCAGCAGGAAGTGGCAGAGTCGATTCTGGCGGGGATTAAAGCTTACTTTGCCGATGGGGCAACGCTGGCGAGAAGGGGATAACAAAAAAGCGCTGAAAAGCGCTTTTTTTACGGACCGTAGATACAAAAAAACACCCGTCAAGGTGTTCATAATGTTGGTTGCGGGGGCCGGATTTGAACCGACGACCTTCGGGTTATGAGCCCGACGAGCTACCAGGCTGCTCCACCCCGCGTCCGTCTTTTTGCTTCGTATTTCAAACCACATCAGCGTTGGCTTTCCTCGTTCACCTCAGTCACTTACTGGAGTAAGCTCCTAAGGATTCACTGCGTCGCCGCCTTGCTGTGATTCGAACTACTTTGCAAAAATCTTGCATCAAATTTTAATTGGTTGCGGGGGCCGGATTTGAACCGACGACCTTCGGGTTATGAGCCCGACGAGCTACCAGGCTGCTCCACCCCGCGTCACCGTACTGCTTGTACTTCATCAAATTTTAATTGGTTGCGGGGGCCAGATTTGAACTGACGACCTTCGGGTTATGAGCCCGACGAGCTACCAGGCTGCTCCACCCCGCGTCCGTGGATGCGCACTATACTCTGCTCGCATTTTCATGCAACCCTTTTTTCACCGTGATCACGTTTTTAGGGTGAAAATGAACAAAAACAACGCATTCTGGATTATTTTTTGCTCAAAATTTGCGTTGGGGTATGTATACGCATTTCATTAGGTTCGGGGGTTTGTTATCTTCGTCTCGCATTCAGGCAACATAAGACGAGAACAATGAAAGGACGTTGGGCAAAATATCTTCTGGCGGGAGCAGTAGTCGCGATGCTCGCCGCGTGTTCCTCAAAACCCACCGATCGTGGGCAGCAGTATAAAGACGGGAAATTTACCCAGCCTTTCTCACTGGTGAACCAGCCTGATGCGGTTGGCGCACCAATCAATGCCGGTGATTTCGCCGAGCAGGTTAATCAAATTCGCAGCGCTTCGCCACGTTTGTACGGTAACCAGAGCAACGTCTACAACGCTATCCAGCAATGGTTACGCGCGGGCGGTGATACGCGCAGCATGCGCCAGTTTGGTATTGATGCCTGGCAAATGGAAGGGGCGGACAATTACGGTAACGTCCAGTTTACCGGTTATTACACGCCGGTGATTCAGGCGCGCCATACGCGTCAGGGCGAGTTTCAGTATCCTATCTATCGCATGCCGCCAAAACGTGGGCGCTTACCCTCCCGTGCCGAGATCTATGCGGGCGCGCTAAGTGACAATTACATTCTGGCGTACAGCAACTCCCTGATGGATAACTTCATTATGGATGTTCAGGGCAGTGGTTACATCGATTTTGGCGATGGTAGCCCGCTCAATTTCTTTAGCTATTCCGGGAAAAACGGCCACGCCTACCGCAGTATTGGCAAAGTGCTTATCGACCGTGGTGAAGTGAAAAAAGAAGATATGTCGATGCAGGCTATTCGCCATTGGGGTGAAACGCACAGCGAAGCCGAAGTGCGTGAGCTGCTGGAGCAGAACCCATCGTTTGTCTTCTTTAAACCGCAATCTTTTGCCCCGGTGAAAGGTGCCAGCGCGGTACCGCTGATTGGCCGCGCATCCGTGGCTTCTGACCGCAGTATCATTCCTGCGGGCACAACGTTACTGGCGGAAGTCCCGTTACTGGACAATAACGGCAAGTTTACCGGTCAGTACGAACTGCGCCTGATGGTGGCGTTAGATGTGGGTGGGGCGATTAAAGGGCAACACTTCGATATCTACCAGGGCATTGGCGCTGACGCCGGACACCGTGCAGGGTGGTATAATCACTATGGTCGCGTATGGGTACTGAAAACAGCGCCGGGTGCAGGTAACGTATTCAGCGGCTAACTGCCTGATGGCGGCTGAGCCTTATCAGGCCTGGTCAATAATGTAGGCCGGATAAGCGGATCGCCATCCGGCCGTCATACTGCTCGGTATTAATGAATTTGAGGTGTTATGTCTGTGGTTATTAGCGATGCCTGGCGCCAGCGTTTTGGTGGTACGGCGCGTCTGTATGGCGAAAATGCGTTGCAGCTGTTTGCTCAATCGCATGTTTGTGTCGTCGGGATTGGCGGGGTGGGATCGTGGGCAGCGGAAGCGCTGGCACGTACTGGTATTGGCGCCATTACGCTTATTGATATGGATGATGTGTGCGTCACCAATACTAACCGCCAGATCCATGCTCTGCGCGATAACGTCGGCCTGGCAAAAGCTGAAGTGATGGCAGAACGTATCCGCCTGATTAACCCGGAATGCCAGGTGAACGTGGTTGATGATTTTGTGACGCCAGATAACGTTGCTGAGTATATGAGTGCGGGTTTTTCGTATGTCATTGATGCGATTGATAGCGTGCGCCCAAAAGCGGCATTGATCGCTTACTGTCGGCGTAACAAAATTCCGCTGGTGACCACCGGCGGTGCAGGCGGTCAGATCGACCCGACGCAGATTCAGGTCGTTGATTTGGCAAAAACTATCCAGGATCCGCTGGCGGCCAAGCTACGTGAGCGGCTGAAAAGCGATTTTGGCGTGGTGAAAAACAGCAAAGGCAAGCTGGGCGTGGACTGTGTGTTCTCGACCGAAGCGCTGGTTTACCCGCAGGCAGATGGCTCGGTATGTGCGATGAAAGCGACGGCGGAAGGGCCGAAACGTATGGATTGCGCGTCCGGATTTGGTGCGGCCACTATGGTGACGGCTACCTTTGGCTTTGTAGCCGTTTCTCATGCGCTAAAGAAGATGATGGCGAAAGCGGCGCGCCTGAGTTGATTGTGTCGGATGGCGCTATGCTTATCCGACCTACGGTTCGTGCAGTATTGTAGGCCGGATAAGACGCATCAGCGCCGTCATCCGGCTTCCTGAGCAGCCTCGATAATTGCCTCGTTCAGAGCATGTAGCCCCTGGCTACGCGAGGCGCTGAGCTGCGCGCGTAAACCAAGTTCGTCAAATAATGCCATAGGTGAATGCGCCAGTAACTCGGCTGCGGTTTTACCTTCGACTGCGGTGAGTAATACCGCCAACAGCCCGCGTACTATGCGACCCTCGCTGTCACCGAAGAAATGCAGCGTGCCATTCTCATGAAGCGTATGCCCCAGCCAGACACGGTTTTCGCAACCGGCAATCTCTTTAGCCTGGGCCTTTAGCACATCCGGAAGCGCCGGCAACTGCTTACCCAGCAGAATCAGCTGGCGATATTTATCTTCCCACTGGGTGAGCGGGATAAAGGTATTGCGTAACGTCTCTTCGGTTACGGTTGTGCCAAACGGGTGTCCGGCGAACAGAGGGCTTGTCATTAATCCACCAATATTTCCAGCGCGCGGTCAACGGCTGCGACCAACGCATCCACATCACTTTGGGTATTATAAGGGGCAAATGAGGCGCGTAGCGTCCCGGATACGCCCAGTTCTGCCAGCAGCGGTTGCGCGCAGTGTTGCCCTGCGCGTAGCGCAATACCGTATTCGGCCAGCAGAGTGACCATGTCGCTGTGATGAACGCCCGCGAAATCAAAGGCTAACAGACTGGAGTCCTGGCAGCGGAAGGAACGAAATCCGGGGCGTTTCGCCAGCGCATCTTCTGCCAGCGTCGCCAGACCCCGACTCCAGTTTTCGGCCTGTGCAACGTCGACGTCCGCCAGCCATTCGAGCGCTGCGCTTAGCCCGATAACGCCAGCAACGTTAGGTGTACCGGCCTCCAGCTTCCATGGGGCCGCCTGGGTGGTGAAACCGTCGAAGCTGACTTCGCTAATCATCTTTCCGCCGCCGAGCCACGGTGACATGGCTTCCAGTAATTCAGGCTTACCGTACAGCACGCCAATGCCGGTGGGGCCATACAGCTTGTGGCCCGAGAACGCATAGAAATCAATATCTAACTGTTGTACGTCGGCAGGAAAATGCACAATCCCCTGGGCACCATCAACCATCACCACCATGCCAGCCGCATGGGCGAGCGTGATGGCGCGGGCCAGATCCGGGCAACCGCCGGTAACGTTCGACATCTGTCCGAGTGCCAGAATGCGACTGCGTGGGGTAATGAGTTGCGCAAGGCGCTCAACGTCTGGCAATAAATGGGCGTTGAGCGGCAGTCTGACGACCTTAGCCCCCGTTTGCTCTGCCACCATTAGCCAGGGCACGAGGTTCGCGTGATGCTCCGCCGCGCTAACGATAATCTCATCACCCGGTTGTAAGCGCGGCCGCGCATAGCTTTGGGCAACCATGTTGATCGCTTCCGTCGTGCCGCGGGTCCAGACGATTGTTTTGTCATCCGGTGCATTAATCAGACTTGCGACTTTTTCCCGCGCGGCTTCATAGCGTGCGGTCAGGCGCTGTGCTTCAGCAAACTGGCTGCGATGGACGTTTCCGGCGCTCAGGCTATAAAACTGGTGGGTTGCCTCAATCACCGCCTGCGGCTTCAGGGCCGTAGCAGCGCTGTCAAGATAGACGCCAGCATCGTTGAGTGCGGGAAATTGTGCGCGAAACTGCGCGGGGTTAAAAGCGTTCATGGTATTCCTCAGTTCAGTAAACCGATCGTGGCGCAAAAAGGGCATTGATACAAGGGTTGTGCTAACCATCGGAATACTCTGGATATCCTGGCAAAGCCCACTCAGTGTCTTATGCTAAATAGCGTTAGGCGAGCAATTTTGCCTGTTACGGAGTGTGTTTTTAATAGCATAAATCGCTTTAAGGAGAAGAAGATGAAAAAGACTGCCGCAATTATCTCTGCCTGTATGCTGACTTTTGCCCTGAGCGCCTGTTCCGGTTCGAATTACGTGATGCACACCAACGATGGTCGATCGATCGTATCTGATGGTAAGCCACAGACCGATAATGAAACGGGGATGATTTCGTATAAAGACGCTAACGGCAACAAACAGCAGATTAACCGTACTGATGTGAAAGAGATGGTAGAACTGGATAACTAACCGGTCGTCCATCGACAAAGAGTCGGACAAAAAAAAGCACCGCAATTTGGCGGTGCTACATTAATCACTATGGACAGACAGGGTAAATGTACAGGAAGTGAAAAAGGGTAGCCTTGCTACCATGGTCTGAATCGCAGACCAATTGCAAACACAACAACACAACATCACAACCGTAAGCCAAAAGCCCACCAGAACACGCATTCCGATAAAACTTTTCGTTCCGGCTTCAGGAAGTGCCGCCACTATAGGTATTTGCTGGTAGAACCTCAACGGACAATTTATAATGGCTCAGATAAAAAAAACTAATAGGTTACAGCCTGTTAGATAATTGTTAAATTCATTTAACATCAAAGCCTAAAAGTCATGTCAAAACGATTACCACCCTTAAATGCGTTGCGTGTTTTTGATGCTGCAGCGCGTCATTTGAGCTTTACTCGCGCAGCAGAAGAGCTTTTTGTGACGCAGGCCGCAGTAAGTCATCAAATCAAGTCTCTTGAGGATTTCCTGGGGCTGAAGCTGTTTCGTCGACGCAATCGATCTTTGCTGTTAACGGAAGAAGGTCAAAGCTACTTCCTCGACATCAAAGAGATTTTTTCGCAATTAACCGACGCGACGCGTAAACTTCAGGCACGTAGTGCAAAAGGTGCACTTACCGTCAGTTTATTGCCCAGTTTTGCGATCCAATGGCTGGTGCCCAGACTCTCTAGCTTTAACTCAGCTTATCCGGGAATCGATGTCAGGATCCAGGCGGTGGACCGTCAGGAAGACAAACTGGCGGACGATGTAGATGTGGCGATTTTCTACGGACGCGGCAACTGGCCGGGTCTGCGCGTTGAAAAATTGTACGCAGAATATTTATTGCCGGTCTGCTCGCCGCTATTACTTACCGGTGATAAACCGTTGAAGACGCCCGACGATCTGGCTAAACACACATTATTGCACGATGCGTCGCGTCGTGACTGGCAAGCCTATACGCGCCAGCTTGGCCTGAATCATATCAACGTACAGCAAGGACCTATCTTCAGCCATAGCGCCATGGTGCTACAGGCTGCTATCCATGGACAGGGGATTGCGCTGGCGAATAACGTCATGGCGCAGTCCGAAATAGAAGCCGGACGCCTGGTCTGTCCGTTTAACGATGTTCTGGTCAGCAAAAACGCATTTTATCTGGTTTGTCATGACAGTCAGGCAGAACTGGGTAAAATAGCCGCCTTCCGTCAGTGGATTTTGGCGAAAGCGGCCACGGAACAAGAAAAATTCCGCTTTCGTTATGAACAATAATTTACGTAGGGTATTCACATGACCAGCCGTTTTATGCTGATTTTTGCCGCCGTAAGTGGCTTTATCTTTGTGGCGTTGGGCGCCTTTGGGGCACACGTTCTGAGTAAAACCCTCGGTGTCGTTGAGATGGGGTGGATCCAGACTGGCCTTGAGTATCAGGCGTTCCATACGTTGGCTATCTTTGGCCTGGCCGTCGCCATGCAGCGACGCATTAGCATTTGGTTTTACTGGAGTAGCGTATTTCTGGCATTAGGAACGGTGCTGTTTAGCGGCAGCCTGTATTGCCTTGCACTCTCTCATTTACGCCTGTGGGCGTTTGTTACCCCCGTCGGCGGTTTCAGCTTCCTTGTGGGCTGGGCGCTGATGTTAGTGGGCGCTATTAGATTGAAACGTAAGGGCGTTAGCCATGAATAAGGTTGTGTTGTTGTGTCGCCCGGGTTTTGAAAAAGAGTGCGCCGCAGAAATTACGGATAAAGCAGGGCGCCGGGAAATCTTCGGTTTTGCCCGTGTGAAAGACAATGCGGGTTACGTCATCTTCGAATGCTATCAGCAGGACGATGCCGAAAAGTTAGTGAAAGAGCTGCCGTTTAGCTCGTTGATTTTTGCCCGTCAAATGTTTGTAGTGGGAGAGTTGCTGCAATATTTACCGCCGGAAGACCGCATTACGCCGATAGTCGGCATGCTGCAAGGCGTGGTGGAAAAAGGCGGCGATCTGCGTGTCGAAGTTGCTGACACCAATGAAAGCAAAGAGCTGGTTAAGTTTTGCCGTAAATTCACCGTACCGCTGCGCGCGGCGCTGCGTGAAGCTGGCGTGCTGGCAAAGTATGAAACGCCGAAACGTCCGGTGGTTCACGTCTTCTTTATCGCCCCCGGCTGTTGCTATACCGGCTATTCCTGGCCTGACAATAACTCGCCATTCTACATGGGGATTCCGCGCCTGAAGTTCCCGGCGGATGCACCAAGCCGTTCAACGCTGAAGCTGGAAGAAGCGCTGCACGTGTTTATCCCAGCCGATGAGTGGGATGAGCGTCTGGCTAACGGAATGTATGCGGTGGATTTAGGCGCATGCCCGGGCGGTTGGACCTATCAACTGGTTAAACGCAACATGTGGGTTTATTCCGTGGATAATGGTCCGATGGCGCAAAGTCTGATGGATACCGGACAAGTCACCTGGCTGCGAGAAGACGGATTTAAGTATCGCCCGAATCGCAATAACATTTCGTGGATGGTTTGCGATATGGTGGAGAAACCTGCGAAGGTTGCCGCCCTGATGGCGCAGTGGCTGGTTAACGGCTGGTGTCGTGAGACTATTTTCAACCTTAAACTGCCGATGAAAAAACGCTACGAAGAAGTGTCACAAAATCTGGCTTACATTCAGGCGCAACTTGACGAGCATGGCGTAAATGCCCAGATTCAGGCGCGTCAGCTGTATCACGACCGTGAAGAAGTGACCGTGCACGTACGCCGCCTGTGGGCTGCCGTTGGCGGTCGTCGCGACGAGCGATAAGGTAAAATTGAAGGCCGGATGAAGGGGTAAACACCTTATTCGGCCTGAATTGTTTCAATCAGCGGCGTATCCGAAACAATATGCGTCACATCATCCAGATGCCCAATCCGGGCCTCCCCCGAACGATTAAATTTACTTTTATCAATCAGTAATAATGATTGCGCTGCGCGTTTCAGCAAGATGGATTTGAAGTCCGCGTTGGTCGCGTTAGAGTCCCAGAGCGCCCCGTCACGGTCGATCCCTACGCAGGAAAAAATAAACAGGTCGATGTCGAGTGGTTTGAGCTGCGAGATGATCGAGGGGTTAACGTAGCAACCGTATTTACGCTCAAGGCGACCGCCGGAGCTAATGAGCTGAATGTGTTCGCGTTTAGCCAATTCCTGGCAAATGGGCTGGCTATTGGTAAAAACGTGAATGTTGATGTCCGGTAACTGTCGCGCCAGGTACCAGCACGTTGAGCTGGCATCTAAGGCTATCACCATTCCTTCTTCGATCCATGCCAGCGCTTCGCGGGCAATATTGGCTTTGTGGGCATAGTGGCTTTTGAGTCGCATATGAAACGGGTCGCCGCTGTCCTGATCTTCCCGGTGAATCACTTTTGCCCGTCCGTGACTACGCAACACTTTCCCCTGGGCTTGTAACTCGCTGAGATCGCGACGGATGGTCTCTTTGCTGACGTTAAGCTGCAAAGAAAGGGCTTCGGTTGTCAGGCTTTTGTGGTTAGTAAGCAGATCGACGATTGTCTTCTGGCGCGCCGCTTTCATGTACTGATCCTCATCTTTTGCTGAATGCCCGTAGTTGATGGACATTCAGCATTCAGACCAGAGATTACGGTGTTACCCCTTTTTTTAATAGAATATTCCCGTACTTTGCCCGCTCTCCTGTGATAACGATCGCAAAGGCTTTTTGCGCACGGTCATAGAAGGCATAGCGGTCAATACGCGTGATGTCCGGGCAGGGGGTCGGCAATGAAAGCGCCTGACGGTAGCGGGACTCGACATCAGGATCGAGGGTGTCGCCTTCAACAGCAGCCATCATCACCAGTGGTGGGGCGTAGCTGTCCAGTTCAAAGAGCGGAATAATCGCCTGCAACAAATCGCTGACCAGCAGGCCGTCGGCGCGGATGACCTGCGGGCCCATGCTGTGGGCCGGGAAGTGGGCATCGGAAAAGATAATCTCATCGCCGTGTCCCATTTCAGCCAGCACCTTCAGCAGATCTGGGGAAATTAAGGGAGATATCGTTTTGAGCATGTTACACGACTCCTGTCAGTTCAGCTTCGGTTTGCGGATAGAAGTAACGGTACTGGTAGCGCACCTGCGCGCGAGCCTGTTCGGGAGAGGTAAATTCCCCGATGCCTGACCAGGCAAACATCGCGGCGCCTGCCACGGTGGTTTCGGCATCATCCAGTACTTTTACAGGGATCCCGAGAACGTTCGCTTTGATCTGATTCCACAATGCGTTACGGCTTCCTCCACCAACCAATAGCAGTTCAGTGGCCTGGAAATGGCCGATTTTTTCCAGCGTGTGCAGATTTTGCTGCAGCTGTTCTGTGAGCGCTTCCAGCGCGGCGCGATAAAAGTGCCCGCGGGTGGTATTGAGCGTCACCCCTCGCCAGCCCGCATCCTGACAGGCCAGCAGGTCGCAGTGCATTTTCACGCCTTCGGCACCTGCGGGAATCGCCAGGGCTTCATCAATCAGCGTCTGCCAGGGGGTGTCGGCAGTCCACAGCAGCTTACGTACCCACTCGAGAACACCGGAAGCCAGCCACTGCATGCCGGGGTTATTCAGTCCTGCCTGGCTATCCAGTTCACAGGTGGAACCCGCGTAATGGCTGAGCTGGGAGGTATCAACCTGTGCACTGCGCACCATCAGAATCTCCCATGTTCCGGAAGAGAGCACCGGTTCATCGGGCTTGGCTCCTGCGCCAAATAGCGCAAACTGCGTGTCGTGTCCGGCAGAGATGACCGGAATTCCCGCCGCAAGCCCTAGCCGACTGGCTGCCTCTGGCTGCAGAACCCCAATCTGTTCGCCTGCTTCAACCAGGCGCGGGAACAGACGACGCGGTATACCTGTTGCCTGCAAAATGTCATGACTAAAATCGCGCTGGCGGATATCCAGCATCTGGCTGGTACCCGCCATGGTGATATCTGTGGTGAACTCACCGGTTAAACGATGGTTGATAAGCGATGAGATAAACAGCCAGGCGTGCGCCTGTTCCAGTAATTGCGGATGGTTTTCTTTCAGCCACACCAGTTTATACAGCGTGTTAAAGCTAAACGCGCCGACGCCTGAGATTTCCTGCAACTGCTGCGGTGACATATAGCGGTGGATATTTTCTATTACTGCTGCGGTGCGTGGGCATTTCCAACTGATTACCGGATACAGTTGCTTGCCGTTCTTATCAACCAGCGCGCCGTCTACGCCGAAGGTGGTGACGGCGATCCCGCGGACATGGCAGTCGGCCAGTGGCATTTTGAGTCGCTGACAGCAGTCGGCGAAGCGTTGCAGAATGGCCTCCAGTGACCATTGATGCCAGCTACTATTTTCTGTTGCGATGTCACTGGCGTTCGGAGTCGCTGCGCGGGCGACAATCTTTCCCTGTTGGTCAACGGCGATTGCCCGCACGTTGGTCGCGCCGCAGTCAAGGACCAGGATAACCTCTTGTTTCATAATTGCTCCATGGAGATTACCTATTGCCGGATGGCGGCTTTGCCTTATCCGGCCTACAAAACCGTGCGCTTCGTAGGCCTGATAAGACGCGTAAGCGCCACCATCAGACAATCGCTCGATGTTTAACGCTTATACAGCGGACCGTAGTTCTGGCAGGCGCGATAATCCTGGCCTTCCGTATCCATTCCGTGGGCTGCCCAGGCTGAAGGACGGTAAATTTTCTCGTCTTCCACGTTGTGCATGCAAACCGGGATACGCAGCATGGCGGCGAGCGTAATAAAATCGGCGCCCACGTGACCAATCGTCAGCACACCGTGGTTTGCGCCCCAGTTTGCCATCACTGAATAGACATCGCTGAACGGGCCTTTACCGGTTAAGCGCGGGGCAAACCAGGTGGTCGGCCAGGTAGAGTTGGTGCGCGCATCGAGCTGGTCATGCATATCTTCCGGTAATTCCACGCTCCAGCCTTCCGCGATTTGCAGCACCGGCCCCAGGCCTTTGATGATGTTGATGCGAGTCATGGTGAACGGCACGCCGCCCTCGGTCAGGAAGCGAGAGGAGTAGCCGCCGCCGCGGAAGTATTCGTGAATAGCCGGACACCATTCGGTTGCCGCCAGGCAATCATCGACCTCTTTTTGCGAGATTTCCCAGTGCGGCTTCATGGTCGGTTTCCCTGCGTCGTCGCGCTGTTTGCAGGAGCCGTCCAGTGCTGCCGATCCTGAGTTAATCAGGTGAATAATGCCGTGCTCAGCAAGGCCGGTCAGCGGTTTACCCGTGACGCGTTCTACCGCTTCTGGCGACCAGTAGGTGCGGACATCGGCAAAGACCTGCGCCGTGCCGGTGAGCTGATGGCCAAACAGCATCGCCACGCCGTTCAGGCTGTCGTTTTCGGTAGCGACAACGAACGGCTCGCGGATGCCATTCCAGTCAAAGGAGCTGTTGAGTAGCGCTTCGGCGGTATCGCCATTCGGGTATTGATCGGTCCAGTGACGTTGGCCCTGGAAGCCTGCGGCAATCGCGTTGTACCCCAGCGACTCTTCAACCCGACCTTTGTCGGCCAGCTTCTGGTTACCCTGCATCATGTCGCGAATGCACATGGCCATCAGCAGGCTCTCTTTCAGTACCGAACGGCTTTGCTCTGCGTTGCGCTTATATTGCTGCGCGTTCTGATCCTCGCCGTAGCGGAAGTTTCTGTCCGCCCACGCCAGCGCCATTTCCAGCTCCGCTTCGTCATAGATTTTTTGGTCGATGCGGCGACGCAGTTCGGTCATATCAACGGGTTGAACCTTCATTCCCAGCCAGGATTCAAAGAAGTTATGATCGACAATAGAGCCGGCAATGCCCATTGAAACGCCGCCTACGGACAGGTAGGTTTTGCCTTTCATACTGGCGACCGCTAAGCCCGCGCGGGCAAAGCGCAGCAATTTTTCTTCCACATCGGCAGGGATCGTGGTGTCGCCAGCATCCTGTACGTCATGACCGTAAATAGAGAAGGCAGGAAGGCCTTTTTGATTATGCGCAGCCAGCGCGGCGGCCAGATAAACGGCCCCCGGACGTTCTGTACCGTTGAACCCCCAAATAGCTTTCGGACGCATTGGATCCATGTCGATGGTTTCGCTACCGTAGCACCAGCATGGGGTAACCGTGATCGTCACACCAACGTTCAGGCTGCTGAATTTTTCTTCGCAGGCGGCAGATTCAGCCATCCCGGCAATGCAGGTATCGGCAATCACACATTCAATTTGTGCGCCACAGGCGTGACGAAGTTTCTCAGCGATCAGCGCAGCGGTGGCTTTAGCCATATTCATGGTTTGCTCTTCGAGCGATTCACGAACACCCATACGGCGCCCATCAATCACCGGACGAATGCCAATTTTCGGTAAGCTATTTTTTTTCATTCGAGGTTCCTCATCTCACTTTATGCCGTGCTGCAAAAGCGGATGTTGAACACCACTGTCGCAGTTGGCTGAATAACCAATTTTTGCTAACTCGAGTTAGCTTAGGTATCAGAGAGTTTTTTGCACAACTTTTTTGTTGTGGAACTGTGAGAGGCTTCACGAGAAGTGGTTAAAATTCGATCTGCGTCAAATAAACCAGGACGGATATTTTTAGATAAGTTCTTTTAAATTAATTGGTTGCAATAAATTGTCTGTTCAGCGTCACAGTTTTAAACCAAATGATTTGGCTAATTTGAGTAGCTAAAATAGCTTTAAAAGGCACTTCGCTAACTCGAGTTAGCATGATCGATAAAACGCATATGAACGTATAGGTAGTATTCGCATTAACGGTGACGATGGCTTCCTGGCAACGTTTTTTCGCCTGATTCACTGATTGCAGTTTCTGTATATTGAGGAAAGCAGCAATGTCTGAAACATTTTTACAGATGAGTCATATTACGAAACGTTTTCCCGGCGTATTGGCGTTGAGTAATGTGGATTTTGCTTTACGCAAAGGCGAGGTTCATGCGCTGCTGGGCGAGAATGGCGCAGGAAAGTCTACGTTGATGAAGATTTTATCCGGTGTTTATCAGCCTGATGAAGGAGATATTATTTTTGAAGGGAAATCTGTTACTTTTGCGAACCCGTTGAGCGCACAAAGCGCAGGTATCACGATTATTCACCAGGAATTCAATCTTTTTCCTGAACTCACGGTAGAAGAAAATATTTTTATTGGCAGGGAATTTTGCAAAAATAATCGCTGGCGTCTGGATGAAAAACAACAGCGACAGGCTGCTATCGATATTTTGCAAAAATTAAACCTGAATATCTCCCCAGAAACGCTGGTGGCCGATCTGACCGTTGCACAACAACAAATGGTTGAGATTGCTAAAGCGATATCGGTGAATGCCAAGATCCTTATTATGGATGAACCGACGGCGGCACTGACGGAAACGGAAATCGACAGCTTATTTCAGGTAACCCGTTTGCTGAAAGAGCAGGGAACGGGCATTGTTTATATCTCGCACAGGCTAGAAGAACTGGCGCTGATAGCCGATCGCGCGACGGTGATGAGGGATGGTCAGTTTATTGCCACTGTGGATTATGATGCGGTTAAAATTAGCGACCTGATTGCCATGATGGTGGGGCGTGACCTCGGCAATATCTATCCTCGTCGTGGACCATTGGCTCAACGTAAGCCGGTGTTGGAAGTCAGCGGTCTGACGCGCAATGGCGTACTAAACAACATTGATTTCACCCTGTATCAGGGCGAAATTTTGGGCTTTGCCGGCTTGATGGGGGCAGGGCGTACTGAGCTGGCGCGGGCGATTTTTGGTGCGGATCCCATTGACGGCGGAACCCTCAAGCTAAACGGCAAAGTTACGGTAATTAAAGATATTCCTGATGCAATCAAACAGGGTATCAGCTATTTAACCGAGGACAGAAAAAAAGAAGGACTGGCATTAGGGCTGTCCGTTGAGCGCAATATCATGTTGGGCAATTATCCTGAGTATTCCGATCGTTATGGCAATGTGGACAGTAAACGTTGTCAGAAAACCAGCGAGGAACAGGTTAAAGCCCTACGCATTAAAACACCTCATTTAGAGCAGGCTGCACTGAATTTAAGTGGCGGTAATCAGCAGAAAATTATTATTGCCAGATGGGTATGTAAAGATACCGATATTCTCATCTTTGACGAACCCACTCGCGGTATTGATGTGGGTGCCAAACTTGAAATTTATGAATTAATGAATCGACTGGTGGCAAAAGGGAAGTCAATTATCATGATCTCCTCTGAATTACCGGAAGTGCTGGGTATGTGCGATCGCATTTTAGTGATGCGTAATGGACGTATTACCGGGGAGTTAGCTTCTGATGACGCCACACAAGAAAAAATCATGCAATATGCGACGTTAGAGGACTAATTTATGACTATCTCTGTAACCTCTTCAGACAGCAATAATAAGAAAATAAAAATTAACAAAGAACTTTTAATGCGCCTTGCGCCGCTTTTGAGTCTGATTATTTTAGTAATATTTTTTAGCTTCGGTTCGCCATTTTTCTTTAACACTGAAAACATTATGACAATTGCCCTGCAAACCTCGGTAATTGGCATCATGGCGATTGGCGTTACCTTCGTCATTATCACTTCAGGAATCGACCTTTCTCTTGGCTCGGTGGTGGCCTTTTCTGGAGTTGCGGTAGGCATCTGCGCCACGCTGGGATTGCCTCTGCCCGTCTGCATTCTTGCGGGGGTGCTGGCGGGTGGATTATGCGGCTATATCAACGGCCTGCTGGTCACCAAAATGACTATCCCGCCTTTTATCGCCACGCTGGGTCTGATGATGTCTGTCAGAGGCATCAATATGGTGATGACAGATGGTCGCGCGATTTACTTCGCGGATTACCCTACCTTCAAAATGTTGGCCCAGGGACGTTTGTTTGATGTGCTGCCGTATCCCGTTTTTTACCTGGTGGTGGTGGCGTTAATCGCCGCCTACATCCTGAAGAAAACGGTGATTGGTCGCTATGTTTACGCCGTGGGTAGCAATGAGGTCGCCGCTCATCTTTCCGGTATAAAAGTTCAGCGCGTCAAAATTTTCGTCTACGCCTTTTGTGGTCTGCTGACCGGGATTGCCGGGGTGATTCTCGCCTCTCGTTTGAACTCTGGTCAGCCAACGGTCGGCGTGGGATATGAGCTGGAAGCCATCGCGGCGGTTGTTATTGGCGGTACGAGCCTGATGGGCGGAATTGGCACCATCGGCGGCACGATCATCGGCGCATTCATTATGAGCGTGCTGAAGAATGGTCTGAACCTGATGGGTGTTTCCCAGTTCTGGCAAATGGTGGCCATGGGCGTGGTAGTCATTGCCGCGGTTTATCTCGACACATTACGCAAAAAAATTCGTTGATTTACGCTCCCGGAAGTCACGGGGCATCATAACCCTGACGTTTAGGGTGACTCACTCAGAACGGAGTAAAACAATGAGAACCAGGAATTTTGTCTATGCGTTATCCCTGCTGGCCTGTATGACATCCAGCGTTTTGGCTAAAGATATGAACCTTCCGGTGGTCAGTAAAGGTTTCCAGCATGAATTCTGGCAAACCGTAAAAATGGGGACGGAAGCGGCAGCAAAAGAATTGGGTGATAAAACCAGCTATGTTGGCCCGGCAGATGAAACTCAGATTGCCGAGCAGATTCAGTTAGTTGAAAACGCGATGGCGCAAAAACCCAATGGGCTATTGCTGGCTGCGTTAGATGCCAATGCGCTTGCGCCATTAGTTGAGACCGCAAATTCACGCGGCATTAAAGTTGTGACGTTTGACTCCGGCGTGAATTCCGATATCCCGGTGAGCTTTGTCGCCACGAATAACCGTAAGGCAGGTGCTGAAGCCGCAGACGCGCTGGCAGCGGAAGTGGGCAGCAAAGGAAAAGTGGGCATTATTGCGCACGTAGCAGGGACCTCTTCAGCGATTGAGCGTTCGGAAGGGTTTATTGCCCGCATGAAGGAGAAATATCCGGATATCCAGGTGCTACCGGTGCAGTACAGCGATGGCGATCCGCAAAAAGCGATGGATAAAACCATCGATATGATCCAGGCCAACCCGGATATCGCAGGAATTTATGGCACGAATGAAGGCTCAACGCTCGGCGTAGCAAACGCTATTGATAGCCAAAATCTGAAAGGCAAAGTGAAGGTGATTGGTTTTGATAGCACCGAGGCAATCATTGCTTTCCTGAAGTCCGGAGTGATTCAGGGCTTTGTGGTACAGGACGCTTATCAGATTGGCTACCAGGGTATTAAGACGCTGAACGCAGCGGTATCGGGCCAGTCTGTACCGAAAGAAATTGATATTCCAGTGAAATTTGTCAGTGCGAAGAATATTGATACGCCGGAAATTGACAAGCTGTTACACCCATTCGGTAAAAAATAAGACCGTTGGGGCGAGGTGCTCGCCCCATCATTAGCCAGCGTCAGGGAGTTACTATGGGCAGTGGATATTTCCTCGGTGTGGATGTCGGTTCCGCCAGCGTCAGGGCTGGTGTCTTTGATGCCAGCGGCAAAAGGCTGGCTTTTGCGACACGCCCCATCTCGCAGTTTCGACCCGGTCCAGAGCGGGTTGAGCAGTCATCTGCAGAAATCTGGCAGCAGGTTTGCCATGCAGTGAAGGAGGCGGTGTCGTCATCCGGGGTTTGCATTGAGGATATTCGCTCATTGGGTTTTGATGCCACCTGTTCATTGGTAGCGCTGGACGAGCATGGGCAGGGCCTGGCGGTTTCACCCGGCGAACCGTCAGAACACAATATCATCATGTGGATGGATCACCGTGCGGCGCAAGAGACGCAGCGTATTAACGCCACGCAGGATCCCTCTCTGCGCTACGTTGGCGGTGAAGTCAGCGTCGAAATGGAACTTCCCAAAGTGCTATGGCTGAAAAACCATTTTCCAGCCACCTGGCAGAGTACGTATCGCTTCTACGATCTGGCGGACTTTCTGGTCTCTAAAGCGACCGCCAGTGATGTTGCGGGGTTGTGCACGCTAACCTGTAAATGGAACTATCTGGCACATGAACAACGCTTTAGCCACTCCCTGCTCGACGCCGTTGAATTAACAGATTTATTGGGCAAAATCCCGTCGCGTATTCTGCCGCCAGGCGCTGGCGTTGGAACGCTTAGCAGCGATGCGGCCCAGGCGCTGGGGCTGACGACTGCAGTGGTCGTCGCCAGTGGAATGATTGATGCCCATGCTGGCGGAGTAGCGCTTGCTGGTGCCGAGCCTGAGGGGACATTGGCGCTGATCAGCGGGACGTCAAATTGCCATATGCTGTGTAGCGAGCAGGAAATTCATACGCCAGGCGTATGGGGACCATACTGGTCGGCCATGCTGCTAGGGTACTGGCTGACCGAAGGAGGGCAAAGTGCCGCTGGAGCCTTAGTCGACTGGACGCTTCAGGAATCCGGAGCCAGCGCAGATCTGTTTCACAAAGCTGAGGCGCGGGGGTGCCATCCCATCGTTTTAGTTAATGAATGGGTTGCCGCACTTGAGGAGCAGGAGTCAGAGCCTGGTCGTTATTTGCATGTGCTGGCCGATCACCACGGTAATCGTTCGCCACGCGCGCGACCCGATGCCAGGGGGAGTGTGTGCGGTTTAACGCTGGAGCGAGGCGAGATGCAGGTTGCTCGTCTGTACCTGGCGACATTACAGGCAATCGCCTGCGGTACACGGCATATCATGGAAGTGATGCGCGAAAACGGTCACACCATTTCCCGTTTGACGCTGTGCGGCGGCGCGACGCATAACCCACTGTGGTTGCGAGAATATGCCGATGCCACCGGATGCGATATTCATCTTATGCAGGAAGAGGATGCGGTGACGTTAGGTGCGGCCATCACCGGCGCGGTTGCCTGCGGCGCGTGGACAACGATACCGTCCGCATGCCGGGCGATGGTTCGATCGGGCGAGGTGATTAAGGCTAACCCGGCACGGCGGAACTTTTATGATCGCAAATACCAGGCTTATTTGATGCTGTGGGATCAGCAGCAGGCGATTAACCAGCTTATGCAGTAAGACAAAAGTTTAAAATACTTTTATGATTGTAGATTGACGTTTTTGGATGTGAACTGGGGCATATAAATGGCTAAAACAGTAGAACAGATAGCCAGCGATCTGAATTTATCGGTTACGACCGTACGACTGGTGCTGAACGGGAAAGCAGAGCAATATCGAATCAGTGTCAAAACCCAAACGCGTATTAATGAATATGTCGAGCGCTATGGTTACGTCATTAACCATTCAGCACGCAGCCTGAAGTTGAATAAAACGGATACGTTAGGATTGATTGTACCTAATATTTCTAACGTATTTTTTGCCACACTCGCAGAAAAACTTGAGCAACGCTGTCGCCGTTCTGGTTATCAGCTAACGATTAGCTGTACCTATGACGATGTTGATTACGAAAATAAACTGACAAAAGCGTTAATCGCTCGCAATGTCGATGGCCTTTTTATTGTTCCCTCAACGTTAGAGAATCAGCAACACCATTTACGTCAGGTCAGAAAACCGATGGTGTTACTTGACCGTGATTTTAAGTATACCGATAACGCACTGGTCGAAAGTCATAACACTTTGGGTGGCGAAAAGTTGACGCAGAGTCTGTTTGACGCGGGAAAGTCGCCGATCTGGTTTTTAGTGGGGGATACCGGATTACCCAGCATCGGTGATCGTTTACAGGGTTATCTTAATGCATTGAATAATAATGGTATTTCGCACAGCGATTGGGTGCGCGAAGGTCCGGACAACACACCTGAAGGTGGTTATCGACTCATGGATGAGTTGATCGGCGAACAGGGCTGTCCGCAGGCATTTATCGCTTCTTCACTACCCGTACTGGAGGGGGCTATTAACGCTATTCGTAATCGTTTTGGCACTATTCCTCCCGAAATTAATATTGGGACATTCGATGAACACCCAATGCTGGGATTCCTCGCCAATAATGTCTGGTCAATGCAGCAGGATGAAAATGTTTGGGCGGAAAAAGCATTCGATATGATGATGAGTGCTATTGATGATCAACCCATTAAAGAAACTGTAAAAGTTGAGATGAAATTAATTAAGCGCGTAAGACAACCTTAATACGTCGCTATAAATAAACCGGCCAACTGAATCTGAATAAATACGTTCAGTGGCTGCCTGTATCTGAAACCTGACCCGTCTTATTCTGCGGCTGCATTTTTCGCAATAAAGACGAGGGGAAACTGTACCCGGAGAATCATTATGGAAAGAATGCGTTTGTCGCGAGAAATCATTGAAACCTGTCTTGAAATGACCAGCCTTGGATTGAATCAGGGGACGGCGGGAAATGTGAGTGCGCGTTATGAAAACGGGATGCTGATCACGCCCAGCGGTATTCCTTACGAAAGACTTACTGAAAACATGATCGTGTATGTAGATAACGACGGGAAATATGATAAAGGTCAGTTACCTTCCAGTGAATGGCGTTTTCACCTGGCGGCTTACCAGACGCGTCCGGATGCCAATGCGGTTGTCCATAACCATGCTGTGCACTGTACGGCCGTTTCTATTCTTAACCGCCCTATCCCGGCAATTCACTACATGATTGCAGCGGCGGGGGGGAACTCTATTCCGTGTGCGCCTTATGCGACGTTTGGTACACGAGAGCTGTCAGAGCATGTGAGCGTCGCCCTGAAAAACCGTAAGGCAACGCTTTTACAGCACCATGGGTTGATTGCTTGCGAAGCGAATTTGGAAAAAGCACTGTGGTTGGCGCATGAAGTGGAAGTTCTGGCGCGCCTTTATCTGAGCACGCTGGCGATTGTTGACCCGGTGCCGGTGCTGGATGACGAGGAGATCGCCATTGTGCTGGAGAAATTCAAGTCTTACGGATTACGCATTGAAGAGTAATTTCGCATAGCGAAAAGGAGAAATACGATGGCGAACAGAATGATTCTGAACGAAACGGCATGGTTTGGCCGGGGAGCTGTTGGTGCGTTAACCGATGAGGTCATCCGTCGTGGTTATCGCAAAGCGTTGATTGTGACCGATAAAAATCTGGTGCAGTGCGGCGTTGTAGAGAAAGTGACTTCCCGAATGGATGCTGCGGGTCTGGCATGGGAAATCTATTCAGGCGTTATTCCTAACCCAACCATTGCGGTGGTGCAGGAAGGATTAGGCGTCTTTCAGCAAAGTGGCGCAGACTATCTGGTAGCCATTGGCGGAGGCTCCCCGCAGGATACCTGTAAAGCGATTGGCATTATCCATAATAACCCTGAGTTTGCAGATGTACGCAGCCTTGAAGGGCTATCGCCAACGCGCAGTCCAAGCGTGCCGGTTATGGCTATCCCCACCACCGCGGGAACGGCGGCGGAAGTGACCATTAACTACGTGATCACTGACGAAGAAAATCGGCGTAAGTTTGTTTGTGTCGATCCGCATGATATCCCGCAGGTGGCGTTTATCGATGCTGACATGATGGACGGCATGCCCGCTGCCTTAAAAGCTGCCACCGGGGTGGATGCACTGACTCATGCCATTGAAGGCTACATCACGCGGGCGGCATGGGCGCTTACCGATGCGCTGCACATCAAAGCCATTGAAATTATTGCCGGGGCATTACGCGGTTCGGTCGCGGGCGACAGCCAGGCGGGTGAAGCGATGGCGCTGGGCCAGTACGTGGCCGGAATGGGCTTTTCCAACGTTGGCCTGGGATTAGTGCATGGCATGGCACACCCGTTAGGCGCGTTTTACAACACGCCGCACGGCGTCGCGAATGCCATTTTGCTGCCGCACGTGATGCACTATAACGCCGAATTCACCGGGGAAAAATTCCGCGATATCGCCCGGGCGATGGGGGTTAAGGTTGAAGACCTGACGTTGGCAGAAGCGCGTAAAGCAGCGGTGGATGCCGTCTTCGCCCTTAACCGTGATGTAGGGATCCCACCGCATTTACGCGATGTTGGCGTACGCAAAGAGGACATTCCTGCACTGGCGCAGGCTGCATTTGACGATGTTTGTACCGGGGGAAATCCGCGTGAAGTGAGCCTTGGGGATATCGTCGAGCTGTACCATACCGCCTGGTAATCACCTGGCGTTTATCCGGCCTGCTGGGTTGTACGATAAGTAGGCCGGATAAGGTGTTGACACCGCATCCGGCAATAACACTACCGCGCCAGCCGTAGCTGCTGTAGATTTCCGTCGATATGTAAATCCGTTTGTAGTCGCGCGATATCGCGGCACAGAAACGCCATCTCCCGGTGTTCTTCGAGTTTCTTGCGCCATTTCTCCGGTATGTCATCCAAATGTTTATACAGCGATTCCAGCGTTGGAAATTGCGTCAGCAATTGTGTGGCGCTTTTGGGGCCAATACCGGCAACTCCCGGTACTTTAGAACTGCTGATTCCGGCCAGTCCCCAATAATCAGGTAACTGTTGCGGCAGCACACCGAACTCTTTTTCGATAAACGGCGCATCCAGCCAGCGTTTCTGGAAATAGTCACGAATACGCAGTGTCGGGGAGAGCAACTGGCAGTAGCCTTTATCGGTTGAGACGATGGTCGCTTGATGTCCCGCCTGGCTAACTTTAACAGCCAGGGTTGCGGCTAAATCATCGGCTTCATTCCCGCTGGATTCCCAGCAGCAGACGCCGCGCTGTTCAAAAGCGGCGCGTAAGGCGGGCATTTCCTGGTGTAAATCGTCAGGCATCGGCGGACGACCGGCTTTGTAGTCAGGCAACCGTTGGTGACGCCAGCCGCTATTGCGTGCTTCGTCATCAAATACCGCCACGGCGTGCGTGGGCTGGCTGTGTACAATCAGCTGATCGAGAGCGTGCTGGCACGTCTCCACGCAGGGTGAACCCTGTACGGCGTGAATACGGCGGATAAGATTCAGTGCATCGACAATGAGCAGATGGACGGCCACGGTGTTCTCCCTAACAAATCAGGCTGTAGGGTAACATTCACGGCGAGTGGAGGCGAGTTTGGTGAAACGCTATCCGTAGGCCTGATAAGCGAAGGGCCATCAGGCAATAAATGCCGGATGGCGGCGAACGCCTTATCCGGCCTACGGATTCTGAAACGCGATGGGACTTAATCGCAGGTGACAATCTTCATTGCCAGACCGCCGCGAGACGTTTCGCGGTATTTGGCGTTCATGTCTTTACCGGTTTCGTACATGGTCTCGATAACTTTATCGAGGCACACGCGCGGTTCGCTGGTACGACGCAGCGCCATACGCGCGGCGTTCACTGCTTTAACCGAAGCAATAGCGTTACGCTCAATGCATGGAACCTGTACCTGACCGGCAACCGGATCGCAGGTCAGACCCAGATTGTGTTCCATACCGATTTCCGCCGCGATGCACACCTGCATTGGGCTACCGCCCAGCAGTTCAGCCAGACCAGCCGCTGCCATGGAGCAGGCAACACCGACTTCACCCTGACAGCCCACTTCGGCGCCAGAGATAGAGGCGTTCATCTTGTACAGTGAACCAATGGCGCTCGCGACCAGCATGTAGCGTGCCAGCGAGTTAGCGTTCACTTCACGGATAAACTTGTCGTAATACGCCAGTACGGCAGGAACGATCCCGCATGCACCGTTGGTTGGTGCGGTAACCACGCGGCCACCGGCTGCGTTTTCTTCGTTCACGGCCAGGGCAAACATGTTGATCCAGTCAACAACCGCCATCGGGTCGGTGGTGGTTTTGTCTTGGCTTACCAGCATACGACGCAGCGCAGCTGCACGACGCGGAACGCGCAGTTTGCCTGGCAATACGCCTTCGGTGGTGATGCCGCGCTCAATCCCGCTACGCATCACTTCCCAGACGTTGGCAAAGTGCTGTTCCAGCTCTTCTTTGCTGTGCAGCGCCAGTTCGTTTTGCATCATCAGACCGGAAAGCGACAGGCCGGTTTCCTGGCAATGACGTTGCAAATCAGCCGCAGATTTATACGGATACGGCACGTTTACCGGAGAGTTGTTCGGTAAACCAAAATGTTCTTCATCAACGATGAACCCACCGCCAATGGAATAGTAGGTTTGGCTGTAAATGGCTTTTTCGCCCGCCAGTGCGGTAATACGCATCCCGTTTTCGTGCAGGGACAGATTGTCCGCATGGAAATTCATGCACTTGTCGACCGGGAATTCAACCTCATGTTGACCGTCCGCCAGCAGCAAACGTCCATGAGTATTCACATCCTGGATAAAGGCCGGGATGGCATCAATGTCTACGGTATCCGGCAGATTACCCGCCAGGCCCATAATAATCGCGATGTCAGTATGGTGACCTTTCCCCGTCAGGGACAAAGAGCCATAAACATCGACCACTACGCGGGTTACGTCAGTGAGAATTCCGCGTGCAATCAGGTCATCCGTGAATTGTTTGCCTGCTTTCATCGGGCCAACAGTATGGGAGCTGGAAGGGCCAATGCCGATTTTGAAAATATCGAATACGCTAATCATGAGGCGTCCATTGTGTATCGAGGTGCGCCGCCCCGAAGAGCGGCGCAGGGGAATTAACTGAACAGAGAGTAGAAAATAGCGGAGATAGCGATCAGGCCCATAATCACAACGAAGACGTTGCTGATATGGCCGCTGTATTTACGCATTGCCGGTACTTTCTGAATGGCATACATCGGCATCAGGAACAGAATCATCGCGATGATTGGGCCACCCAGGGTTTCAATCATACCGAGGATGCTTGGGTTCAGCGTCGCCACAATCCAGGTGGTTACCAGCATGAACAGCGCAGTGATTTTGTTCAGTTTGTTGATTTCGATGGTCTTGCCTTTGCCGCGCAGAGACTTAATCACCATACCGTTGAAACCTTCACGCGCGCCCAGGTAGTGGCCGAGGAAAGATTTTGTGATAGCGATAATCGCGATGATTGGTGCCATCCAGGCAATAATCGGCGCGTTAAAGTGGTTCGCCAGGTAAGACAGAATCGAGATGTTCTGCTCTTTCGCTGCTGCCAGGTCTGCCGGAGTCAGGCTAAACACGCAGCTGAAGACGAAGAACATAACGGTCAGCACCATCATGATGTGAGCGAATGCCAGGATCTTAGAGCATTTTTTCTCAGCTTCATCACCGTATTCTTCACGCTTCGCCACGGCGAAGGAGGAGATGATCGGGGAGTGGTTGAAGGAGAACACCATTACCGGAATTGCCAGCCACAGGGTCAACAGCAGACCGTTGCCGGTGGTTGCCGCAGAGTCAAAAGACATGGTTTCCAGAATCGCACCGCTCCACTGAGGGATCAGATACAGCGCCAGCAGCATCAGAGCCGCAACGAACGGGAATACCAGGATGCTCATCGCCTTCACGATCATCTGCTCACCGAAGCGCACGATGGTCATCATGCCGACAATCAGGATCAGAGACAGGATTGCGCGCGGCGGCGGAGTGATTGCCAACTGGTGGGTCAGGAAGCTTTCAACGGTGTTGGTGATTGCTACGCTGTAAACCAACAGAATTGGGTAGATAGCGAAGAAGTAGAGCAGGGTAATCAGTTTACCCGCGCCAACACCAAAGTGTTCTTCTACAACTTCGGTGATGTCTTCACCCGGATTTTTACCGGACAGCACGAAGCGGGTCAGGCCGCGGTGTGCAAAGAAGGTCATTGGGAAAGCAAGGATCGCCATGATGATCAGCGGGATCATGCCGCCTACGCCTGCGTTAATCGGCAGGAACAATACACCCGCGCCAATCGCCGTGCCGTAAAGGCCCAGCATCCACATGGTGTCTGTCTTGCGCCATGCGCTGCGGGTATGGCCCGTAACGATAGTGCTGGTTTGAGTGTTTTCCATCTATTTCTCCTGGAGGAAGCTTAAAAAGTCGGGTTTGGGTTCAATCCAATGAGAAAACACCCGACTGTAAATCGAAATTCGTTGAGCGATTTTTTATATAATTTTTCGCCGTAATAATTTGCGGGCGGAAAGATACATTTTAGGAATGAATGTATCAGTGATCGCGATCCCAAATGCAATAATCCACCTTTTATGTGGATAAATTTGGACCATTAATCTGTTAAAAAATAGTCAAAGCGAATTTACGGGCGCTGAGGCTAACATTAACGACATATCTCATGAAAGCGAAGGCGAGAAGATACGAGTGTTGCGCTGTAAAAACTGTTGTTTTTAGAGGATTTTGGCGACTAATAATAATTTCCTAAGATAAATCACGGTTGGGTTTTCAAGGTAATCGTTTGCGTGGCGTGCTATTTTTAATAATATATCACTGGTATTTATATAATCGTCTGAGCTATGTGACTGGTATCACTAAAAAAAGCCGGGAGGCTAATGCGCCAGACCCGGCTTTGATATGGACAAAACTGTCACCGCGAAAGCGTCTGCTGGCGGCTGTTGGAGGTTAGGCGCAAATCTCGTAGCAAGGGATAT
This sequence comes from Citrobacter arsenatis, assembly GCF_004353845.1. Classification (GTDB taxonomy): domain Bacteria; phylum Pseudomonadota; class Gammaproteobacteria; order Enterobacterales; family Enterobacteriaceae; genus Citrobacter; species Citrobacter arsenatis. Next base: position 4,215,625 of record NZ_CP037864.1, on the reverse strand, counting down.
ACGCAGAGCCTGGTAACTTCATACGATGCTGTGCAACGAAGCCCTGCAGGAGATCGTCCATGCGGCGCATCATTTCGCGGTCACCGTGGATTTTATACGGGCCAAATTCTTCAATGGCGCGGATACCGACTTCCTTCACGTTACCAGCCACAATTCCCGAGAACGCACGGCGCAGGTCGGCCGCCAGTACTTCAACGGGCTGATCCGGGTACAGCTTCAGGTTGGCCATGTTTTCATGGGACGGCTCGAACGGCATCTGCAAATCCGGTGCAATACGAATCGACCAGTTAAAGCTGTAGGCATCACCGGTGTCACGGCGGTTCTCTTTCACCAGCGGCATCGCTTTTTTCATCAAACGCGCCACTTCAGCTGCATCGTCAATGATAATGCGATAGTGGCGACGCGCATCTTCCCCCAGCGTGTGCACGATAAATTCGTCCAGCACGCGGAAGTAATCGGCGCTCTCTTTTGGTCCGGTCAGGATCAGCGGTAGCACCTGATCTTTGTTCGCCGGATTCATCAGGATCCCCAGCAGATACAACAGCTCTTCTGCTGTGCCTACGCCGCCCGGGAAGATGATGATACCGTGGGCGATACGCACAAACGCCTCCAGACGTTTTTCAATGTCTGGCATGATGATCAGTTCGTTAACCAGCGGATTAGGCGGCTCAGCGGCAATGATCGACGGTTCGGTCATACCAATAAAGCGGCTGTCTTTATATCGCTGCTGGGCGTGACCGACCGCAGCGCCTTTCATTGGCGCTTCCATCGCCCCCGGACCGCAGCCGGTGCAGATGTTCAGTTCACGCAGGCCCAACTGGGTGCCGACGCGACGGGCGTACAGGTATTCATTCTCGTTGATTGAGTGACCGCCCCAGCAGACGACCATGTTTGGCGCTTCGCCAACGTGCAGCGCCCGGGCATTGCGCAGGATCGAGAATACCAGGTTGGTAATATGTACCGAGCTTTCGAGATCCAGATGCTGAAAACGACCGGCGTTATGGATCTGGCCATTGACGAACAGAATGTCGCGCAGCACGGCAAACAGGTTGGCCTGCAGCGCGCGGATAATGCGTCCATCAACAAACGCATCTTCAGGTGGGTTGATCAGTTCCAGCTTCACGCCCCGTTCGCGGCGCAGCACGTTAATATCGAAACTTTCAAAGCGTGACAGCAGTTCTTTACTGTTGTCGGTCAAACTGCCGGAGTTCAGAACGGCAAGCGAACAGTTACGAAACAGTTGATACAGGTCGCTGCTGGCTGTGCGTTTAAGCATATCGACTTCCAGCTGCGACAACATGTCCATTGAGCCAAGCGGGCTAATATGTGTAATCAAGTAAACTCCTTACGGGACGAGAGACATCATCCTCTACTGATTACAATAGCCCTGGCTTATGACCTTTCACAACCTTACGCGCGGAATCCGGCACGCAAAATTGAGAAAAAAGATTACTGACGTACCAGACGACCCGTTGCTGGAGTGAAATCGGTGTTGGTGCGCCATGGGTTTATATCCAGGCCGCCACGTCGCGTGTAGCGCGCGTAGACGCTCAGTTTCTCTGGCTGGCAGAAGCGTAGAATGTCGTTGAAAATACGTTCCACGCACTGCTCGTGAAATTCATTATGGTGACGGAAGGAGACCAGATAACGCAGCAGTTTTTCCCTGTCGATTTTACGTCCGCGATACTGAATTTGTATGGAACCCCAGTCTGGCTGGTGGGTGATTAAACAGTTGGACTTCAGCAGATGGCTGACCAGGGTCTCTTCCACCGCTTTTTCACCGCTCACGGCATTTTCCAGATATTCAGTGCTGAACTGGTAGTTATCGATGACGATATCCTGATTGTCGATACAGGTGCCGTTAAAGTGGGCTATCGGCTGTCCTTCCAGCTCGTCAAGACGGTACAGCGCTACGCTGACATCGCCTTGAGCACAGGCGCGCAGATCGTTTTCCAGCGTCTGGCGTACCACATCCCAGGAGTCAAAACGCGTCTGGTTAAAACTGTTCAGGTACAGCTTAAAGCTTTTCGATTCAATCAGATTTACGCTGGTGTAATCCAGTTCCACATGACCTACCGCGACCTGCGGTAAACCGTTAGCATTCAGCCATGACAGTTCATACAGCGTCCAGATATCAGCACCGTGAAAAGGCAGATTATCGGCCTTTAAATCCAGCGGGTCGCGATTCAGGCTGCGCGGAACGCCTTGCAGCAGGCTGGCATCGTAATTGTCACGGTAATCCGTTGATTTACCGAGAGTCAGGCCGTTAAGCGCCTGATGATTTTCATAAGAGGACATGTTTCACCGTCATAAACCAGATACACTATGCGACAAGTGTATCCTGGCTTTTGTGAAGAGAGAAATCAGTGGACGAATTGACAGCACAGGCGTTGACAGCCTTTACGACGCGTTACTGCGACGCGTGGCATGAAAAAAACAACAGCTGGCCGCTCAGCGAAGAGCTGTATGGCGTACCTTCTCCGTGCATCATTTCTTCCACGAACGATGCCGTTTACTGGCAACCTCAGCCTTTTGTTGGTGAAAAAAACCTCAATGCGGTTGAACGCGCCTTTGATATCGTGATACAACCTGCCGTTCACGCTTTTTACACCACCCAATTTGCTGGGGACATGCACGCGCAGTTGGCGGATGAAAAGCTAACGCTGCTGCAGACCTGGAGTGAAGATGACTTCAGGCGCGTTCAGGAAAACCTGATTGGTCATCTGGTCACGCAAAAGCGCCTCAAGCTATCGCCTACGCTTTTTATCGCCACACAGGACAATGAGCTTGACGTCATTTCGGTGTGCAATCTGTCCGGTGAAGTGTGCAAAGAAACGCTGGGAACCCGTAAACGAACGGTGCTGGCGGCTTCACTTGCGGAATTCCTCACTCAACTTAAGCCAGTTCTGTAATCCAGTTTGCCCTGAACCTTGTGAGAGATCTCTTACAAACCCTGTAGGACATTGCCAGGTAATAAGTGAAGACTTAATGAATGGTTGAAATGATAATTCCTTATTATTCAGTTTGTTAATGTTTTATTGTCAACTTTCATACGAAAATAATCTTAGGGGTATGTCTGTAAGCACCTTGTAAGACAAGGCGAAACAGGCGATTCTATATCCGTCGACAAGGAGTCGAACAATGAAGAGAACATCAGGATGATGGCTCTTCTGCAGGACACACCAGGACGGTGTTACAAGGACAGGCTTCAGGATGAAGCAAAGCGGAAAGCGCTGGATGCGTTAAAGGACACCTCCAGGATGGAGAATGAGAGCCGGTCAGGATGTTCGGCGGGTCAGGATGGCCAGGACACTTCAGGATGAAGTTTTCACATCGGGGTGATGTGAGCAGGATGCAAAAGTTCAGGATGAACGAGGTCGCAAGGCCACAGGAAAAGTTGTCATGGATGAGCAGGGAGCACTAAAAGTAGCTGGAATGCTGCGAAACGAACCGGGAGCACTGTTTTTACAGTGCTCCCTTTTTTTATTTCCCTTCACTAGTGCTATCCTTCGCGCCAGATTTTTCATCATTGAGGTTAATTTCATGACGACTCATGACCGTGTGCGCCAGCAGTTACACGCGCTTGAAGCGCTACTGCGTGAACATCATCACTGGCGGATGGATGAGCCAGCAGCGCATCTGTTTACCAGCACGCAGCCTTTTTGTATGGATACCATGGAGCCGGTTGAGTGGCTGCAATGGGTGTTGATTCCCCGCATGCACACGCTGCTCGATAACGCGCAGCCGCTTCCGCAGGCTTTTGCCGTCGCACCTTATTACGAAATGGCGCTGGCAACCGATCACCCGCAACGCGAAATTCTTCTGACTGCATTGCAGGAGTTGGATGCGCTGTTTACAAGTGATAACGCCTGATGCTGGAGATTTTGTATCAGGACGAATGGCTGGTCGCTGTCAACAAACCTTCTGGCTGGTTGGTTCACCGTAGCTGGCTTGACCGGGATGAAAAAGTGGTGGTGATGCAAACGGTGCGCGATCAAATTGGTCAGCACGTTTTTACCGCCCATCGACTCGACAGGCCGACCTCCGGTGTACTGCTGATGGGGTTGTCCAGCGAAGCCGGGCGGTTGCTGTCCCAGCAGTTTGAACATCATCAAATTCAGAAGCGCTACCATGCGATTGTGCGAGGCTGGCTGATGGATGATGCCGTGCTGGATTACCCGCTGGTCGAAGAGTTGGATAAGATCGCCGATAAGTTTGCCCGTGATGATAAAGGCCCGCAGCCTGCCGTCACCCATTATCGCGGTCTGGCGACGGTAGAAATGCCGGTAGCGACCGGGCGCTATCCGACCACCCGTTACGGACTGGTGGAACTGGACCCTAAAACCGGTCGCAAACACCAGCTCAGACGCCATCTGGCGCACTTGCGCCATCCGATTATTGGCGACAGTAAGCACGGTGATTTGCGGCAAAATCGCAGCGCCGCAGAGCATTTCGGTTGTCAGCGATTAATGCTGCATGCCAGCCGGCTTGCGCTGACCCATCCTTTCACCGGCGAACCGCTGGTTATTCGCGCCGGACTGGATGACGTCTGGATGCAGGCGCTATCACAGTTTGGCTGGCGTGGACTTCTCCCTGAGAATGAAAGGGTTGAGTTCAGCGGGCCGTCAGGTCAGGATGAGCAGATAGATTCTTAAGTCCCAGGAGATTACGGTTATGGCGGAAATTGGAATTTTTGTCGGCACGATGTACGGAAACGCGCTGCTGGTTGCCGAAGAGGCCGAAGCGATTTTGACGGCGCAGGGTCATAAAGCCACGGTGTTCGAAGATCCGGAGCTTAGCGACTGGCAGGCTTATCAGGATAAATATGTGCTGGTGGTGACCTCAACGACCGGGCAGGGCGATCTGCCGGATAGCATCGTGCCGCTGTTTCAGGGAATCAAAGATAATCTCGGTTTCCAGCCAAATCTGCATTACGGGGTCATTGCGCTGGGCGACAGTAGCTACGTTAATTTTTGCAATGGCGGCAAGCAGTTCGATGCGCTGTTGCAGGAGCAAAGTGCCCACCGCGTAGGAGAAATGCTGCTGATTGACGCCAGCGAACATCCTGAACCGGAAAGCGAATCCAATCCCTGGGTAGAAAACTGGGGAACCTTGCTTAAATAACCTCTCGCCCACACGGGCATGCAACCCCCATTTGAGCCATAGGCCGGGTCAGGCGAAGCCGCCACCCGGCAATAAAACCCCAATTACGTGAACTAACTTCCACTGCTTTGGGCTTATGCCCCAAACAACTTCTTACTGCCTTCCTAATGTTGTGTTCATGCACGGTGAGGGTAAGAGGCACTCCTTCATATACTTTTCCCGTCAGTTCCCGAAAAGGCAGCGAGTCAGAATAAAACGGCCCTGAGCTGTACCAAAGCTGCCACACACTAACCTCTCATTCTGATCACCCTACAGGTGCTGTACAGAATGAACTGGCGACAGCCAGGATTCAGGAGTGCAACAATGAGTTCATTAAGTCAGACGGCGAGCAGTGCGGAAAAACGCACTAACGCTCGTTACTGGATAGTGGTGATGCTGTTTATCGTCACATCCTTCAACTACGGTGACCGCGCCACCCTATCCATTGCCGGTTCGGAGATGGCCAAAGACATTGGTCTGGATGCGGTCGGCATGGGTTATGTTTTCTCCGCTTTCTCATGGGCCTATGTTATCGGCCAGATCCCCGGCGGCTGGCTGCTTGACCGCTTTGGTTCAAAACGCGTTTACTTCTGGTCCATCTTTATCTGGTCTATGTTTACCCTGCTGCAGGGCTTCGTTGATATCTTCAGCGGCTTCGGCATTATCGTTGCGCTGTTTACCCTGCGCTTTCTTGTGGGCCTGGCCGAAGCGCCATCATTCCCTGGCAATAGTCGTATAGTCGCGGCGTGGTTCCCGGCGCAGGAGAGGGGCACGGCGGTCGCTATCTTCAACTCCGCGCAATACTTTGCCACCGTTATCTTTGCGCCAATCATGGGGTGGTTAACCCACGAAGTGGGCTGGTCGCACGTGTTCTTCTTCATGGGCGGCCTCGGGATTGTTATCAGCTTTATCTGGCTGAAGGTGATTCATGAACCGAATCAGCATCCGGGCGTAAACCAAAAAGAGCTGGAGTACATTGCCGAAGGTGGGGCGCTGATCAACATGGATCAGGCGGCAGCCAAAGCCAAAGTGCCGTTCAGCGTGAAGTGGGGGCAGATCAAGCAACTGCTGGGTTCGCGGATGATGATCGGTATTTACATCGGCCAATACTGCATTAACGCGTTGACCTACTTCTTTATCACCTGGTTCCCGGTTTATCTGGTGCAGGCGCGCGGTATGTCGATTTTGAAAGCCGGTTTTGTTGCCTCGGTCCCGGCCATTTGCGGATTCGCAGGCGGCGTGCTTGGCGGCATTATTTCCGACTGGCTGATGCGCCGTACCGGTTCGCTGAATATTGCCCGTAAAACGCCAATCGTACTGGGTATGCTGTTGTCGATGGTGATGGTGTTCTGTAACTACGTCAACGTGGAGTGGATGATCATCGGCTTCATGGCGCTGGCCTTCTTCGGCAAAGGCATCGGTGCGTTGGGATGGGCGGTGATGGCTGATACCGCGCCAAAAGAGATCAGCGGTCTGAGCGGCGGTCTGTTCAATATGTTTGGCAACATCTCCGGCATCGTCACGCCAATTGCTATCGGCTACATCGTAGGGACCACCGGCTCGTTTAACGGCGCGTTGATTTACGTCGGGGTGCATGCGCTGATTGCGGTAGTGAGCTATCTGGTGCTGGTGGGGGATATTAAACGTATCGAACTGAAACCTGTCGCAGGACAATGACGATGACAACACAATCGAGTCCCGTTATTACCGATATGAAGGTCATCCCGGTGGCCGGTCATGACAGCATGCTGCTCAATATTGGCGGTGCGCATAACGCATACTTTACCCGCAATATTGTGGTACTCACCGATAACGCCGGCAATACCGGCGTCGGTGAAGCGCCGGGCGGCGAAGTGATTTATCAGACGCTGGTTGAGGCGATTCCACAAGTGTTAGGCCAGGAAGTCGCGCGCCTGAACAAAGTGGTTCAGCAGGTGCATAAAGGCAACCAGGCCGCTGATTTTGACACCTTTGGCAAAGGTGCCTGGACATTTGAGCTGCGGGTCAACGCGGTGGCGGCGCTGGAAGCCGCGCTGCTCGACCTGCTGGGCAAGGCGCTGAACGTGCCGGTCTGTGAGCTGTTAGGGCCTGGCAAACAGCGCGATGCGGTCACCGTGCTCGGCTATCTGTTCTACGTGGGCGATCGTACGAAGACCGATCTGCCGTATCTGGAAAGCTCGCCGGGCAACCATGAGTGGTATCACCTGCGTCACCAGCAAGCGATGAACAGTGAGGCGGTGGTTCGCCTGGCTCAGGCTTCGCAGGATCGCTACGGTTTTAAAGATTTCAAACTCAAAGGGGGCGTGCTGCCCGGCGAGCAGGAAATCGACACCGCGCGCGCGCTGAAAAAAAGCTTCCCGGATGCGCGTATTACGGTCGATCCTAACGGTGCCTGGCTGCTCGATGAAGCCATCTCCCTGTGTAAAGGGCTGAACGATGTTCTGACCTACGCCGAAGATCCGTGCGGCGCTGAACAGGGTTTTTCTGGCCGCGAAGTGATGGCCGAGTTCCGTCGTGCAACCGGTCTTCCGGTAGCAACAAACATGATAGCCACCAACTGGCGTGAAATGGGCCATGCCGTGATGCTGAACTCAGTAGATATCCCGCTGGCCGATCCGCACTTCTGGACCCTTTCTGGCGCGGTACGCGTGGCACAGTTATGCGATGACTGGGGACTGACCTGGGGCTGCCACTCCAACAATCATTTTGATATTTCGCTGGCGATGTTTACCCACGTTGGCGCCGCTGCGCCGGGCAACCCGACGGCTATCGATACCCATTGGATCTGGCAGGAGGGCGATTGCCGTCTGACCAAAGATCCGCTGGAGATCAAAAATGGACAAATTGCTGTTCCGGACGCGCCTGGGTTAGGCGTGGAACTGGACTGGGATCAGGTACAGAAGGCACATGAGGCTTATAAAAAGCTGCCAGGCGGCGCGCGTAATGACGCAGGCCCAATGCAGTATCTGATCCCCGGATGGACTTTTGACCGTAAACGTCCCGTTTTCGGTCGCCACTAATTCTGAATAAGGACTTAATTATGAGCGCACAATTTACCACTCCCGTCGTGACTTCCATGCAGGTTATTCCGGTGGCAGGCCATGACAGCATGCTGATGAACCTGAGCGGCGCACATGCCCCGTTCTTCACGCGTAATATTGTGATCATTAAAGATAACTCTGGTCATACCGGCGTGGGGGAAATTCCCGGTGGCGAAAAAATCCGCAAAACGCTGGAAGACGCGATCCCGCTGGTGGTAGGTAAAACCTTAGGCGAATACAAAAACGTGCTGAATGCGGTACGCAATACTTTTGCCGATCGTGATGCGGGCGGTCGCGGTTTGCAGACCTTCGATTTACGTACCACTATTCATGTGGTTACTGGGATCGAAGCGGCCATGTTGGATCTGTTAGGTCAGCATCTGGGCGTAAACGTCGCCTCTCTGCTCGGTGATGGTCAGCAGCGTAGTGAAGTCGAAATGTTGGGTTACCTGTTCTTCGTCGGTAACCGTAAGGCAACGCCGCTGCCGTACCAGAGTCAGCCGGATGAGAAATGCGACTGGTATCGTCTGCGTCATGAAGAGGCGATGACCCCAGATGCGGTCGTGCGCCTGGCGGAAGCCGCGTATGAGAAATATGGTTTCAACGACTTTAAACTGAAAGGCGGCGTGCTGGCCGGGGAAGAGGAAGCAGAATCTATCGTTGCGCTGGCGAAGCGTTTCCCGCAGGCCCGCGTCACGCTGGATCCCAACGGCGCATGGTCGCTCAATGAAGCGATTAAGATCGGCAAATATCTGAAAGGTTCTCTGGCCTATGCGGAAGATCCATGCGGCGCCGAGCAGGGCTTCTCTGGTCGTGAAGTGATGGCGGAGTTCCGCCGCGCTACCGGTCTGCCGACCGCCACCAATATGATCGCCACCGACTGGCGTCAGATGGGGCATACGCTGTCGTTGCAGTCTGTGGATATCCCACTGGCAGACCCGCACTTCTGGACCATGCAGGGTTCTGTTCGCGTGGCGCAGATGTGCCACGAGTTCGGCCTGACCTGGGGCTCGCACTCTAACAACCACTTTGATATTTCGCTGGCGATGTTTACTCATGTTGCGGCGGCGGCTCCGGGCAAAATTACCGCCATCGATACCCACTGGATCTGGCAGGAAGGCAATCAACGCCTGACCAAAGAGCCATTTGAGATCAAAGGCGGCATGGTACAGGTACCGGCAAAACCGGGTCTGGGCGTGGAGCTGGATATGGATCAGGTCATGAAAGCTCACGAGCTGTATCAGCAACATGGGCTGGGCGCGCGCGATGATGCGATGGGAATGCAGTATCTGATCCCGAACTGGACGTTTGATAATAAGCGTCCGTGCATGGTACGCTAAGCAAGCTGGGACCGCTCCCATGGGGCGGTTTTTCTCCTGGTATATGCTTAACACAGTCAACATGCGTAAGGATGCTTTATGAAAATAGTAATCGCACCGGATTCCTATAAGGAAAGTTTGAGTGCGCTTGAAGTGGCAACGGCTATTGAGCAGGGCTTTCGTGAGATCTGGCCTGAGGCGGATTACGTGAAGATCCCGGTCGCGGATGGCGGTGAGGGAACGGTCGAAGCGATGGTTGCCGCAACGCAAGGCCACCTTGTGCATGTTGATGTTACCGGCCCTCTGGGCAACACAATTCAGGCATTTTATGGTTTATCCGGTGATGAGCGTTCGGCGTTTATCGAAATGGCGGCCGCCAGCGGACTGGAGCAGGTTCCTGCTGATTTACGCGATCCGCTGAAAACCACCTCCTGGGGAACCGGAGAGTTAATGCGTCATGCGCTGGATGCTGGCGTTGAGCATATCATTATCGGGATTGGCGGTAGCGCAACCAATGATGGCGGTGCCGGGATGGTGCAAGCGCTGGGAGCTAAATTGCTGGATGCGCAAAATAACGATATTGCTCATGGCGGGGCTGGCCTCGAATCGCTCGCCCGGATTGATATCTCTCAGTTAGACCAGCGACTTGCCGCGTGTCGTATTGAGGTGGCTTGCGATGTGACTAACCCGTTGACCGGTGAAGAGGGGGCCTCTGCGGTTTTTGGCCCGCAAAAAGGGGCGACGCCGGAGATGATTACCCGCCTTGATCGGGCACTCACCCACTATGCGCAACTCATTGCTCGCGATCTCGACGTTAATGTGCTGGATCTGGCCGGCGGTGGTGCGGCAGGCGGTATGGGGGCGGCGCTGTATGCGTTTTGCGGCGCACAGCTACGCTGCGGTATTGAGATAGTGACGGATGCGTTACACCTCGACGCCTGCGTTGCGGATGCGGACCTGGTGGTCACAGGTGAAGGGCGCATCGACAGCCAGACCATTCACGGCAAGGTTCCGGTTGGTGTGGCGAAGGTGGCAAAGCGTTACAACAAACCGGTTATCGGCATTGCCGGTAGCCTGACGGCCGATGTTGGTGTGGTACACGAGCATGGGTTGGATGCGGTTTTCAGCGTCATCTATACCATTTGCACCTTGGATGAGGCGTTGAGGAACGCGCATGAAAACGTGCGAATGACGGCGCGAAACGTCGCCGCGACGCTGAAAGCAGGGCAACAGTTACGCTGAGTTGTAGCCCGGATAAGGCGTTTACGCCGCATTCGGCGATGTGCCCGATGCGCAACGCTTATCGGGCCTACGGTAAACAGCGAAACCTGTAGGCCGGATAAGGCGGTCATGCCGCCATCCGGCGACTATCACCCCAACATGCGTTTCGCTTCGCGTGCAACGTTATCCATTTCATCCAGCAGCTCTAAAAACTCAGGCTCCAGCTCTTCTTCTTTGGTTCCGCTACGTAATTGCTGCTCAATCAGCTGACACAGGTTTTTCATGCGGGGAACGCCGCTATAACCGCAACTGCCGTGCAGCTTGTGGATCATATCTACCAGCCCTTCCGGGTTTTCACCTACCAGCTGTTCTTCAATTCTGTTACGTACTTCGGGTAGAAAATCGAGCAGCATTTGCAGCATATCGTGCGCCAGATCGTTTTTACCGGCGGCTTGTCTTAATGCCAGTTGCCAGTCGAGCGTCGTATTTGGATTGACCACCGGCTCTACAGATTCAACGGCGAGCGCCCGAAGCGATGAGCCAGCACCAGGTTTGTAACGTAACAGCAGATTATGCAGCTTATCTTCTTCGATGGGTTTCGCCAGGTAATCGTTCATCCCGGCGCTGAGTAATTTCTCTTTCTGCCCAGCCATGGCGTGCGCAGTGACCGCAATGACCGGTGTCTGCTGTTGATGAGGAAGCTGGTGGATCAGTTCACACGCGCGAATGCCGTCCATATCAGGCATCTGAATATCCATCAGGATCAGATCAAACTGCATCTGCCTGGCGCGATCTACCGCCTGATGTCCGCTGTCACACAGCACGACGTGCTGCACTTTATCTTCCAGCAGCGCGCCAATCAGCTTGAGATTCGCCGGGTTGTCGTCCACCGCCATGACGGTCATCGCGATTTTGCTTTCGTCTAACAACAGCGGATCCGCGCTGTGGTTCAACTGACAATACTCTGTCAGAGCAGGCAGTAAGCGGGTTGAGGTGAGAGGTTTCAACAGACACGCCGCCGCGCCGCCCTGTTTTAACTTCTCGGCGTTAATCTGCGCATGGCAAGGCAGGGCCAGTAACAAAAAGTCGGTCATCGCCGCAGCGCTTGCCAGCCGCTCATGCTGCATGGTGAGAGGTTCGCGTAACGTGACCGGTATGCCAAGCAGCAGGATATCGTAGTGATCTTTCGGCAGCCCGGAGAATGAAGGGCTGTAAATCACCTCCAGCGGCGTTTCACTCAAGATATCTAACGTGCATTGTGCGGCAGTGGCGTTAGGTTCAACATAGGCCAGCCGTTTACCGGCCAGACAGCGCGTGGTTGAGCGATCAACGATAACGTTAGGGTTGAGATCGAGGCTGATATGGAACCAGAACGTGGAGCCCCTGTTCGGCTGGCTGTGGAAGGAGATATCTCCGCCCATTTCGTTGACCAGCTTTTGCGTAATGACCAGGCCTAGCCCGGTACCGCCGTGGCGGCGGGAAATGCTGGCATCCGCCTGGCGGAAGGCCTGGAACAGGCGTGACTGATCGCGCTCAGGGATACCAATTCCGGTATCGCGGATTTGTACTTCAATCTGCACTTTCGTGTTACTGAGGGCGCGTTTTTCGACCAGAATGTCGATATTGCCGCCTTCGGTAAATTTGATGGCATTACCGACCAGATTCGTGATCACCTGCTGTAAGCGCAGCGGGTCGCCGATGACGTTGTCCGGCACGTCATTCTTAATATTCAGCGTCAGCTCAAGCCCTTTGTCATGGGATGAGTGCGCTAACAGCGTGACGACGTCATCCAGCGTGCTGCGCAGCGGGAACGGGATGCTTTCCAGAATCAGCTTGCCGGCTTCAAGTTTGGAGAAGTCGAGCACATCATTGATGATGGCCAACAGGTTGTTGGCCGAGCGTTCGATCGTATTCAGGTGATCGCGCTGTGTGGTGTTGAGTTCGGTTTTCAGCGTCAGACGGGTAAAGCCAATCACGCCATTCAGCGGTGTGCGTAGCTCGTGCGACATGTTCGCCAGAAACTCAGACTTAATACGCGCCGCTTCCTGGGCGCGTTTCTTTGCCAGATCCAGTTCGACGTTCTGGATTTCCATCTGCTCCAGGGTTTCGCGCAGATCAGAGGTAGCCTGATCGATGTTGTGCTGCATCTCTTCATGGTAGGCCGCGAGAGACATCGCCATCGAGTTGATGCCATTTTTGAGCATATCCAGCTCACCCAGCATGAAACCTTCCACGCGGCTGTCGAGCTGTCCTCTACGTATTCGGTCAACGGTATTCACCATATTGCGAATCGGGCCGGTCACGTCGCGCATCAGACGCCAGCCAAAAATTAACGCAATACCGATGCAAAACAACATCATTACGCTGGAGATAAAGATCTCTTTATACTGCTGTAATCGTACTGACTTGAGGTCCAGTTCAAGCGCTACGTACCCCAGCATGTTTTGCGTATTTTTGGCGTCGCTGACGGCGGATTCATCCGGCGAATAGCTTTCCGATATAATGGGGGTTCGCAGGATCATGATATCCCCGAGCCGGGTGACGCTCAGCTTACGGGGGAATGGTGAACCGGTTGCCAGTTGCATTTCAGACGGATCGAGATGGAAATTAGAGGTGACGAACAGTCGGTTATTCTCGTCATAAACAGAAATTGCTCGCACAATATCGGAATGGCGACGATGCAGCACGCTGATAAGTTGGCCGATGGATTCCCTGTTTTGCAGGTTCATGCCATATTCGCTGGAGACCGCGAGTGGCTCAATGATGCTGGCGCCAGCATCTTCCAGTTGACGCTGCAAGTCGTTATAGCGATGCACAACAAAAAAGATACTGAGCAGCAAACCAATCAGGACGGTCGGGGCCAGGATCAGAATCATCATGCGTGCGCGCAGGCTGTAGTTGGTCATGGAGTTCCGTTATGGGACAATTAGGGTCACACTGTTAAATAGAGAAATATCTCGTCGATGGCGCAATTCTACTCTGCAAAACGACGCGTGACGACGCGTCAGATCATAACCGTTACCGTCAATGACCTCGATCCTTTTGGTCAGGGTGTCGCTCGCCATAACGGAAAGGCGTTGTTTATACCGGAATTGTTACCCCAGGAAAGCGCCGAGGTGGTGATTACCGAAGATAAAAAACAGTTCGCCCGCGCGCAAGTAAAACGACGTTTAAACGACAATCCACAGCGTGAAGTGCCGCGTTGCCCGCATTTTGGCGTGTGCGGCGGTTGCCAGCAGCAGCATGCCAGCATCTCGTTACAGCAGCGCAGTAAAAGCGCTGCATTGTCGCGTTTAATGAAATGTGAAGTATCGGATGTTATCGCTGATACGCCGTGGGGCTATCGTCGGCGCGCACGTTTGAGCCTGAACTATCGGCCAAAAGAACAAAAATTGCAGATGGGGTTTCGCAAATCCGGTTCCAGCGACATTATCGATGTCAAACAATGCCCTATTTTGGTGCCCCAGCTTGAAGCGCTATTGCCCCACATCAGGGCGTGTCTGGAAAGTCTGCAAGGGTTACGCCATCTTGGTCATGTCGAGCTGGTGCAGGCGGGGAGCGGAACCCTGATGATTTTGCGCCACATGGCGCCATTAAGTGCGGCGGATAAAGAAAAACTGGAATGCTTTTCGCATTCTCAAGGGCTGTCTTTGTTTCTGGCCCCGCAAAGCGAGATACTGGAATCATTATCAGAAGAATCGCCCTGGTATGACTCAAATGGACTACGGTTAACCTTCAGCCCACGTGATTTTATCCAGGTCAACGAAGGGGTAAACCAACAAATGGTTGCTCGTGCGCTGGAATGGCTCGATGTACAACCTGAAGATCGCGTACTCGATCTGTTCTGTGGAATGGGAAATTTTACCCTGCCGCTGGCAACTCGGGCGGCGAGTGTCGTGGGAGTGGAAGGGGTGCCGGCGTTGGTGGAAAAAGGCCGTGAAAACGCGCTGAATAACGGATTACACAATGTGACATTCTTTCATGAAAACCTTGAGGAAGATGTCACCCGGCAGCCGTGGGCGAAAAACGGATTTGACAAAGTATTGCTCGATCCTGCGCGTGCGGGGGCTGCAGGTGTAATGCAACATATTATAAAATTAGAACCTATACGCGTTGTTTATGTATCCTGTAATCCGGCAACGCTGGCTCGTGACAGCGACGCTTTGCTCAATGCGGGATATGCCATACGGCGACTGGCGATGCTTGATATGTTCCCGCACACTGGACACCTGGAATCAATGGTCCTGTTTGAGCGTATGTAATAAATTTTGTACCCATTGGGTTTCGGGTTGTAATGCAGCGTGAAAGACCATGGGTATGGCTTGTCGACTTCGACAGGCCTGGCCCCTTAAGGAGAGGACAATGGTTGCGGTAAGAAGTGCACATATAAATAAAGCTGGTGAGTTTGATCCTAAGAAATGGATCGCGAGTCTGGGGATCTCCAGCCAGCAGTCGTGTGAACGCTTAGCCGAAACCTGGGCGTACTGCCTGCAGCAGACACAGGGGCATCCGGATGCGGATCTGCTGCTGTGGCGTGGCGTGGAGATGGTAGAAATACTCTCCATGTTGAGCATGGATATCGACACGCTGCGTGCAGCAATGCTGTTCCCTCTGGCTGATGCCAATGTGGTCAGTGAAGACATCTTGCGCGAGAGCGTGGGTAAATCTATTGTTCATCTTATCCACGGTGTGCGCGATATGGCGGCGATACGCCAGCTTAAAGCTACACATACCGATTCAGTCTCTTCCGAGCAGGTCGATAACGTCCGCCGCATGCTGCTGGCTATGGTGGATGATTTCCGCTGCGTGGTTATCAAGTTGGCGGAGCGGATTGCCCACCTGCGTGAAGTAAAAGACGCACCGGAAGATGAACGCGTTCTGGCGGCAAAAGAGTGCACCAATATCTATGCGCCGTTGGCCAACCGTTTGGGCATCGGGCAGTTAAAATGGGAGCTGGAAGATTATTGCTTCCGCTATCTGCACCCGGCTGAATACAAACGCATTGCTAAGCTGCTGCATGAACGTCGTATCGACAGGGAACATTACATTGATGAGTTCGTCGGTCATTTGCGCTCAGAGATGAAAACGGAAGGCGTTAAAGCCGAAGTATACGGTCGTCCGAAGCATATCTACAGCATCTGGCGCAAAATGCAGAAAAAGCAGTTGGCCTTCGATGAACTGTTCGATGTGCGCGCGGTGCGTATCGTGGCGGAGCGTTTACAAGACTGCTATGCCGCACTTGGGATAGTACATACTCACTATCGGCATCTGCCGGATGAGTTCGATGACTATGTCGCTAACCCGAAACCCAACGGCTACCAGTCAATCCATACGGTTGTACTCGGGCCTGGCGGGAAAACCATTGAAATTCAGATCCGTACCAAACAGATGCACGAAGATGCCGAACTGGGCGTTGCGGCACACTGGAAGTACAAAGAAGGCACCGCTTCAGGTGCGGCGCGTTCTGGTCATGAAGATCGTATTGCGTGGCTGCGTAAGCTGATCGCCTGGCAGGAAGAGATGGCGGATTCCGGTGAAATGCTGGATGAAGTTCGCAGCCAGGTCTTTGATGACCGCGTGTACGTCTTTACGCCGAAAGGCGACGTGGTGGATCTGCCTGCGGGCTCCACGCCGCTCGATTTTGCTTACCACATTCACAGCGATGTGGGGCATCGTTGCATTGGCGCGAAAATTGGTGGGCGCATCGTACCGTTTACCTACCAACTGCAGATGGGCGATCAAATTGAAATTATCACCCAAAAACAGCCAAACCCAAGCCGCGATTGGTTGAATCCTAACCTCGGCTACGTGACCACCAGTCGTGGGCGTTCGAAGATCCACGCCTGGTTCCGTAAACAGGACCGCGACAAAAATATCCTTGCTGGCCGTCAGATCCTTGACGATGAGCTGGCGCATTTAGGTATTAGCCTGAAAGAAGCGGAAAAGCACCTGCTGCCGCGCTACAGCTTCAATGAACTGGAGGAGTTGCTGGCGGCAATTGGCGGGGGCGATATCCGCCTCAACCAGATGGTGAACTTCCTACAGGCGCAGTTTAACAAGCCAAGCGCAGCCGAACAGGATGCCGCCGCGCTGAAACAGCTTCAGCAGAAAACGCAGGCGCCGCAGAGTCGCCGTAAAGACGACGGTCGCGTGGTGGTGGAAGGGGTTGGCAACCTGATGCACCACATCGCCCGCTGCTGCCAGCCGATTCCTGGTGATGAAATTGTCGGATTTATCACCCAGGGACGCGGTATTTCCGTGCACCGGGCTGATTGTGAACAACTGACAGAGCTGCGCTCGCATGCGCCGGAACGTATTGTTGATGCGGTTTGGGGCGAAAGCTACTCGGCAGGATATTCGCTGGTGGTTCGCGTCCAGGCGAACGATCGCAGCGGCTTATTGCGTGATATCACCACGATCCTTGCTAACGAGAAGGTTAACGTGCTGGGGGTTGCCAGCCGGAGTGATACCAAACAACAGTTGGCCACCATCGATATGACCATCGAAATCTATAACCTGCAGGTGCTGGGTCGCGTGCTTGGCAAGCTGAACCAGGTGCCGGATGTGATCGACGCCCGTCGTCTGCACGGTAATTAATAAGAACGTAGGCCGGATAAGGCGAAGCCGCCATCCGGCGATTTCGCAGCGCCGGATGGCGGCATAAATGCCTTATCCGGCCTACAGTCATTCAAATTTCCAGGATTTTCCAATGAACCAAATCGATCGACTGCTCGATATTATGCAGCGCCTGCGCGACCCGGAAAACGGCTGTCCGTGGGACAAAGAGCAGACATTCGCCACTATTGCCCCTTACACCCTTGAAGAAACTTATGAAGTGCTGGACGCGATTGCGCGTGAAGACTTCGACGATCTGCGTGGAGAGTTGGGTGACCTGCTGTTCCAGGTGGTGTTTTACGCCCAGATGGCGCAGGAAGAAGGGCGCTTCAACTTTGATGATATCTGTGCTGCGATAAGCGATAAGCTTGAACGCCGCCACCCGCATGTTTTTGCCGATGTTTCTGCCAGTAACAGCACTGAGGTACTGATCCGCTGGGAGCAAATCAAAAGCGAAGAACGCGCCGAGAAGGCGCAGCATTCCGCGCTCGACGATATTCCCCGTAGTTTACCAGCATTAATGCGCGCCCAAAAAATCCAGAAACGCTGCTCAAATGTTGGCTTCGACTGGAAAACATTAGGACCGGTTGTCGACAAGGTTTACGAAGAGATCGACGAAGTCATGTTTGAGGCGAAGCAGGCTGTTGTCGACCAGGCTAAACTGGAGGAGGAAATGGGCGATCTGCTGTTTGCTACGGTCAATATGGCCCGGCATTTAGGCACCAAAGCAGAGACCGCATTGCAAAAAGCGAACGAGAAATTTGAGCGACGTTTTCGTGAGGTTGAGCGAATTGTGGCTGCTCGCGGACTGGAAATGACAGGTGTTGATCTGGAAACTATGGAAGAAGTCTGGCAACAGGTAAAACGGCAGGAAATTGATCTCTAAGGGATTTCGTCGGTCAAGGGCGATTTGTGTGATTTTTTAAATAACAAGCGCTTGATTTACGTCAAAAACATTTACCCAAAAGAGGCTATTTTCTCTTCCCGTTATGTTGATGAAACACCTTGTATACTGCCTCTTCGAGTTATTCGAGTCGCAACAAGGCGGCGACTGAAAGAATCCCCAGGAACATAGAAATGCTATGTGACTGAGGGGAGTGAAGGAAGTCAACACCGGTGCGGCTTGAAGAACGAAGGAGAGGGAATAATGAAAGTTTGTGGCGCTCGTCATGTTCGGGTATACTACTTTCCCGTCTTGGTAATTCCATCGTTTCACCCTAACTTCTCAGGTCCAGCATGACAACGAACTATATTTTTGTGACCGGCGGGGTCGTATCCTCTCTGGGAAAAGGCATTGCCGCAGCCTCCCTGGCAGCCATTCTTGAAGCCCGTGGCCTCAATGTGACCATGATGAAACTGGATCCGTACATCAACGTCGATCCAGGTACTATGAGCCCAATCCAACACGGGGAAGTGTTCGTTACCGAAGACGGCGCTGAAACCGACCTGGACCTGGGTCACTATGAGCGTTTCATCCGTACTAAAATGAGCCGCCGCAACAACTTCACCACTGGCCGTATCTACTCCGACGTTCTGCGTAAAGAACGCCGTGGCGACTACCTGGGCGCGACCGTTCAGGTTATCCCGCACATCACGAACGCTATTAAAGAACGTGTTCTGGAAGGCGGCGAAGGTCATGATGTTGTTCTGGTCGAAATCGGCGGAACCGTTGGGGATATCGAATCTCTGCCGTTCCTTGAAGCGATTCGCCAGATGGCCGTTGAAATTGGTCGTGAGCACACGCTGTTTATGCATCTGACGCTGGTTCCGTATATGGCGGCGGCGGGTGAAGTCAAAACTAAACCGACTCAGCACTCGGTAAAAGAGCTGCTTTCTATCGGTATTCAGCCAGATATCCTGATTTGCCGCTCCGATCGCGCAGTTCCGGCTAATGAACGTGCAAAAATTGCATTGTTCTGTAACGTTCCGGAAAAAGCGGTGATTTCTCTGAAAGATGTCGATTCCATCTATAAAATTCCGGGCCTGTTGAAATCTCAGGGCCTTGACGATTATATTTGTAAACGATTCAGCTTGAACTGTCCGGAAGCTAATCTGTCAGAATGGGAACAGGTTATTTACGAAGAAGCGAATCCGGCAGGCGAAGTGACTATCGGTATGGTCGGCAAGTACATTGAACTGCCGGATGCCTATAAGTCAGTTATCGAAGCCCTGAAGCACGGTGGTTTGAAGAATCGTGTCACCGTCAACATCAAGCTGATCGATTCGCAAGATGTCGAAACGCGTGGCGTTGAGATCCTGAAAGGTCTTGATGCAATCCTGATCCCTGGCGGCTTCGGCTACCGTGGCGTTGAAGGTAAAATCGCGACGGCGCGCTTTGCGCGTGAGAACAATATTCCTTATCTGGGCATTTGCCTGGGTATGCAGGTTGCGTTGATTGAGTTTGCACGTAACGTAGTGGGTATGGATAACGCCAACTCCACGGAATTTGTGCCAGACTGTAAGTACCCAGTGGTGGCCCTGATTACCGAATGGCGCGATGAAGACGGTAACGTTGAAGTCCGTACCGAGAAGAGCGATCTGGGCGGCACAATGCGCCTTGGCGCGCAGCAGTGTCAGTTGAGCGACGATAGTCTGGTTCGTCAACTGTACGGCGCACCGACAATTGTTGAACGCCATCGCCACCGTTACGAAGTCAACAATATGCTGTTGAAACAGATTGAAGCTGCGGGTCTGCGTATTGCAGGCCGTTCCGGTGATGATCAGTTGGTCGAGATCATTGAGGTACCGAATCATCCGTGGTTCGTGGCCTGTCAGTTCCACCCGGAATTTACTTCCACGCCACGTGATGGGCACCCGCTGTTTGCCGGCTTTGTGAAAGCCGCCAGTGAACATCAGAAGCGTCAGGCGAAGTAAGAAGTAAATAAGTTAGAACGGCAATGCACCCATCAGGGTGCATTGTTTGTCTGGAGTTTTAGTTTAACTTGTACTGAGGAAAATCTAATGTCCAAAATCGTTAAAATCATCGGTCGTGAAATCATCGACTCCCGTGGTAACCCGACTGTTGAAGCCGAAGTACACCTGGAAGGTGGTTTCGTTGGTATGGCAGCAGCTCCGTCAGGTGCTTCTACTGGTTCCCGCGAAGCACTGGAATTGCGCGATGGCGACAAATCCCGTTTCATGGGTAAAGGCGTACTGAAAGCTGTTGCAGCTGTTAACGGCCCAATTGCTCAGGCTCTGCTGGGTAAAGATGCTAAAGATCAGGCTGGCATCGACAAGATCATGATCGATCTGGACGGTACTGAAAACAAATCCAACTTCGGTGCAAACGCCATCCTGGCTGTGTCCCTGGCGAACGCCAAAGCAGCAGCTGCTGCTAAAGGCCTGCCGCTGTATGCACACATCGCTGAACTGAACGGTACTCCGGGTAAATACTCCATGCCGGTTCCGATGATGAACATCATCAACGGTGGTGAGCACGCTGATAACAACGTCGACATCCAGGAATTCATGATTCAGCCGGTTGGCGCTAAGACTCTGAAAGAAGCCGTTCGTATGGGTTCTGAAGTGTTCCACAACCTGGCTAAAGTTCTGAAAGCTAAAGGTATGAACACCGCAGTTGGTGACGAAGGCGGCTACGCGCCGAACCTGGGTTCCAACGCTGAAGCTCTGGCTGTAATCGCTGAAGCGGTTAAAGCAGCTGGCTACGAGCTGGGCACCGACATCACTCTGGCGATGGACTGTGCAGCTTCTGAATTCTACAAAGACGGTAAATACGTTCTGGCTGGCGAAGGCAACAAAGCGTTCACCTCTGAAGAATTCACTCACTTCCTGGAAGACCTGACCAAACAGTACCCGATCGTGTCCATCGAAGATGGTCTGGACGAGTCTGACTGGGACGGTTTCGCATACCAGACTAAAGTACTGGGCGACAAAATCCAGCTGGTTGGTGACGATCTGTTCGTAACCAACACCAAGATCCTGAAAGAAGGTATCGAGAAAGGCATCGTTAACTCCATCCTGATCAAATTCAACCAGATCGGTTCTCTGACCGAAACTCTGGCTGCGATCAAAATGGCGAAAGACGCTGGCTACACCGCTGTCATCTCTCACCGTTCTGGCGAAACTGAAGATGCTACCATTGCTGACCTGGCTGTGGGTACCGCTGCAGGCCAGATCAAAACCGGTTCTATGAGCCGTTCTGACCGTGTTGCTAAATACAACCAGCTGATTCGTATCGAAGAAGCTCTGGGTGAACAAGCACCGTACAACGGTCGTAAAGAGATCAAAGGTCAGGCGTAATCCTGTTCTTTAGCTCTTAACGTAAAAACCCGCTGCGGCGGGTTTTTTTATGTCTTTAAAGCAGCAACGGTAAGGTCGCGCTGGCGGTTTGCTGGCTCACATCACCGTACTTTTCATCCAGCGCAATCAGCGATGTGGTGAGAAGTTCTACCAACAGCATCACTCCCACCTTGGCATTTAGCGCGCCGGCACTTAACGGACCTTCGGGTTTGGCTGCGACCAGTTGAATATCACTCAGCGAAGCCAACGGGCTGCGCGGTGTATTACTCAACGCCAGTACGCGCGCGCCTTGCTTACGCGCCAGTTTAACGACATGCAGCAGATCGCGCGTCGAGCCGGAACTGGAAATCGCTACCACGAGCGTATTTTTGTTAAGCGTTGTGGCGTTCATGGCTGCGCGATGCATGTCGCTGAACAATTGTGCAGGCTTGCCGAGGCGCAGGAGTTTGTAATGTAAATACTCCCCCAGAATAGCGCTGGCCGCTACGCCATAAATTTGTACCGACTGAGCTTGATGCAATGCAAGGGCGGCTGCTTCAAGTAATGTCCTGTCGAGTAATTTTGCAGTGTCCTGCAGTGCTTGCACCGATTCATTGACCACATTGTCAATTTCATCCCCGCTGTGCTCTACCGGTTGTTCTTGCTGGAGATCGAGTGCCAGCGCCATCTTGAATTCGTTGTAGCCTTTACACCCCAGCGTACGGCACAGACGCGTGACGCTCGCCTCGCTGGTGTCGCTTTCACGGGCCAGTTCGGTAATTGTCAGGTAGACAACTTTTGCCGGATCGCTGAGCACAAACTCTCCCAGCTTCTGCTGTGTTCGGCTATATCCGTCAACGCCCTGGCGCAATCTCAGCAGCAGGTTTTCATTTTCTGACATGCAAAATCCTTAATGCGTTTCTCTGCTGATAGTGTGGCGGAAAGCAGGGGAGAGATGCCAGTCATTTTAAAAAAGTATGATCGTCCTCCTGGATTTTGATGATAATTTTCATTATGTGTAATTATTATGGTAAAAATTTTCATCACTATTCGGAGAGATGAAAATATGATGCAAATGTTTAGCGGCGCCTCATCGGGCGCATGGTTTGAAAAGGCACAGCGGTTCGGCAAATCGTTCATGCTGCCGATTGCGGTACTGCCTGCTGCGGGACTGTTGTTAGGGATTGGTGGTGCGCTGTCGAATCCAAACACATTGACGGCTTATCCGTTCTTGAACGTTGACTGGTTGCAGGCAATCTTCACGATCATGACCAGTGCGGGTTCTATTGTGTTTGCCAACTTGTCGGTGCTTTTTGCGGTGGGTGTCGCCGTAGGGCTGGCGAAAACGGATAAAGGCACCGCCGGGCTTGCGGCATTGCTGGCCTTTCTGGTGATGAATGCCACTATAAATGCCTTATTGACACTCAATGGAACGCTGGCACACGAGAATCCTGGAGCCGTAGGCCAGGGAATGACGTTGGGTATTCAGACCCTGGAAACGGGCGTTTTTGGTGGGGTAGTGATTGGCCTTGTCACCTGTGCGCTGCATAGCCGTTTCAATAAAGTCTCACTACCTCAGTTCCTTGGTTTCTTCAGCGGTTCGCGCTTTGTACCGATTATTAGCTCCCTTGCCGCGATAGTTGTGGGGGCCATCATGACGGTGGTTTGGCCACATTTCCAGAAACTCATTTTTGGATTGGGTGGCCTGGTGGATGCGACGGGCTATCTGGGGACGCTGTTGTACGGCTTCATCCTGCGTATGCTTGGCCCACTGGGTTTACACCACATCTTTTATTTGCCGTTCTGGACGACGGCGCTGGGCGGGAGTGAAATCGTCAACGGTCAGTTGGTTGAAGGCACCCAGCGTATTTTCTTTGCCCAACTTGCCGATCCGAATACGCAGCAGTTTTATGCCGGTACCTCGCGCTTTATGTCCGGGCGCTTTATCACCATGATGTTTGGCCTGCTTGGCGCATGCCTCGCGATGTACCACACAGCAAAGCCGGAGAACAGAAAGCTTGTTGCTGGCCTGCTGTTGTCTGCGGCCCTGACCTCATTCCTTACGGGGATCACTGAGCCTATCGAGTTCTCCTTCCTGTTTGTCGCACCCGTGTTATACGTCATTCACGCCTTCTTCGATGGCCTGGCGTTTATGATGGCTCATATTTTACATATCACTATTGGGCAAACCTTTTCGGGGGGGCTTATCGATTTCCTCCTCTTCGGCGTACTACAGGGGGAAGCTAAAACCAACTGGATGTACGTCCCCATGGTGGGGATTCCGTGGTTCTTCCTTTACTACTTCACCTTCCGCTATTTGATTAACCGTTTTAACTGGTTAACGCCTGGTCGTGAAAATGTAACCATGACTGAGTCCAGCCTGCCACAAAGTGAGCGTGCAGCGGCAGTGATCGCCGGGTTGGGAGGCAAAGAGAATCTGGAAGAAGTGGACTGTTGCGCCACACGTTTACGCGTGACGGTGAAAGAGAGCAGCAAGGTAGATGAAGCGGCGCTGAAAGCGACCGGAGCGCGTGGCGTAATTATTCGCGGAAACGGTGTTCAGGTGATTTATGGCCCGCATGTCACCATCATTAAAAACGAAGTCGAAGAGATCTTATCGTAATGAAAACTGTACTGGATTCCTTGAAAGGTAAATTAATCGTCTCCTGTCAGGCGCTGGAAAATGAGCCTCTGCACAGTTCATTTATTATGTCGCGTATGGCGCTGGCGGCAGAGCAGGGTGGTGCGGTAGGTATCCGTGCGAATAGCGTGGTGGACATTCGTGCGATCAAAGAGAGCGTCTCTCTGCCGGTGATTGGGATTATCAAGCGTGATTACCCGGGCAGCGATGTATTTATTACGGCCACCCTACAGGAAGTGGACGAGCTGATGACCGTTGAACCGGAAATTATTGCTCTGGATGCGACAGCGCGCCCGCGCCCCGGTGGACAAACGCTAGAAGAACTGGTCACGCAAATCCGCGCTCGCTACCCGTCAGTACTGCTGATGGCGGATATTGCTACCGTAGACGAAGCGGCGACCGCCGAGCGTTTGGGTTTTGACTGCGTGGGCACCACGCTCTACGGTTATACCGCCGACACTGCCGGACATGTGCTGGCGGAAAACGACTGCGGTTTTTTACGTGAGGTATTGGCTGTGGTCAGCATACCGGTCATAGCGGAAGGAAACGTCGATACCCCGGAACGCGCCGCCCGTTGCCTGGCATTAGGCGCTCACACCGTGGTGGTTGGGGGCGCTATCACCCGTCCGCAGCAGATAACGGCGCGCTTTGTCGCGGCAATCGCCTCGTAAAGCATCGATGGGGCATGATACTTTGGCGGGGATCTGCGATAATTATCGTTTATCCCCATATTGAGAACGCTATGCAGTACCCGATTAACGAGATGTTCCAGACCCTGCAAGGTGAGGGTTACTTTACCGGCGTCCCCGCCATTTTTATTCGTTTACAGGGATGCCCGGTTGGCTGTGCCTGGTGCGATACCAAACACACCTGGGATAAGCTTGAGGATCGGGAAGTCTCCCTGTACAGCATCCTGGCCAAGACTAAAGAGAGCGACAAATGGGGCGCGGCGAGCAGCGAAGATCTGTTGGCGGTCATTTTGCGTCAGGGCTACACCGCCCGTCACGTGGTGATCACCGGTGGAGAACCTTGCATTCATGACCTGATGCCGCTGACTGACCTGCTGGAAAAAAACGGCTTTAGCTGCCAGATTGAAACCAGCGGTACCCACGAAGTACGCTGCACGCCGAATACCTGGGTGACCGTATCGCCGAAGGTGAATATGCGCGGTGGCTATGATGTGCTGTCGCAGGCGCTGGAGCGCGCAAATGAAATCAAACATCCCGTTGGGCGCGTTCGTGATATTGAAGCGCTGGATGAACTGCTGGCAACGTTGAGCGACGACAAACCGCGAATCATCGCCTTACAGCCAATCAGCCAGAAAGAAGATGCGACGCGTTTGTGTATTGATACCTGTATTGCACGTAACTGGCGTTTGTCGATGCAAACGCACAAGTATCTGAATATTGCCTGATATTTTGCCGGGTGGATGTCGCCACCCGGCGTATCTGCTACGCGTTTGACCAGCTTTGAATGGCGTCAACGTTATCCAGGTTCCCGTGAGTCACCTGATACGATTTTTTCAAAATAACGTCGGTGTGCTGCGTTAACTCTCTGAAAATGCCTTTATTAAGCGCCTCATAACGACTGGCGTTTTGTTCAACCGGCATAAACACATCTTTTACCCGGACCATATTGTCGATGGCCGTTTCATAAGAAGGATACAGGCCCAGCCCGACTGCCGTATTGATGGCGGCGCCGAGGCTCGCGCAGCCGTTAATGGCGTTACGCCTGGCCGGTAGGTTGAACACATCGGCGAAGATTTGCATAAACAGATCGCTGTTTGAACCCCCGCCGGTAATGATGATGTGTTTAGCGAAATGGTTCATTTCATTGCACATATTGTCGTAGTTATTCTTCAACGTCAGCGCCACGCTCTCCAGAATCGAGCGGTAAATCCACGCATAGTCCATGCTGGAGTCAAAGCCTATCATGATGCCGCGTTTGTACGGCTCCCATGGATTGGTCAGCCAGTCCAGCACGGTCATCAGGCCGTTACAGCCCGGAGGGACGACCGAGGCTTTCTTATTGAGCAGATCCTCCGGTGAGAGCCCCTGCGCTTTGGCATCCTGAATCAAGGATTCGCCCAGCATGTCCCGCAGCCAACTGACCGTCCACATCCCCTTACGAATGCCGTACCCTTCATACAGCAGCGTTTCAGGAATGGAAGACATAATCGGCCAATACGCCACGGGATCCTTCGGCAACTGCTTACCGTTCATCATCAGGGCGATATAGGTGCCTAACGAGATAACCGCCGTTTCATCATCCAGCAGCCCTGCGCCGAGGGCTTCGACCGGTTTGTCGCTGGTGGTGCAAACAACGGGCAAACCCGCCGGGAAGCCGGTAGCGAGAGCGGCCTGTTCGGTAAGATGGCCTAAGATTGTCCCCGGCATCTGCACGTCAAAGAGCATGTGGCGCGGGATGTTAAACTTCTTCATCACCTCGTCATCGTCGCTCCACGACCAGGTTTTATAATCCACCGGCCACTGACCAAAGTAGTTGGCGATGTTGTCTTTGAACTCGCCGGTTAACCGGTGCGACAGATAGCCCGAAAATGAGGTAACCCAGGCCACATCAGGATTAGTATGCTCATAAGGTCGGGTAACGCGGGCGTCCTGCCAGCTGATTAACGGTTCTGCGGGTGTGCCGTCCGCTTTAAGCAACGCGCGACAGCAGCGGATGGAGCCCAGCCCGATGCCGACAATATCTTCTTTATGGCCCGCAAATTGATTCATCAGATCTTTTCCG
Source organism: Citrobacter arsenatis (assembly GCF_004353845.1). GTDB lineage: Bacteria > Pseudomonadota > Gammaproteobacteria > Enterobacterales > Enterobacteriaceae > Citrobacter > Citrobacter arsenatis. Next base: position 4,188,656 of record NZ_CP037864.1, on the reverse strand, counting down.
GCGAAGCATAAAGAGGTCCATAGATCATCGTCGGGATGTTCTGCGGTATCGGCATCCGGGGTATGCATCGGCTGTAACAGGCCTTTTCCCTCACAAACCACATTGCCCTGCAGGTCGTACATCACGACTTTGGTGCTCTGGCTCCCGCCATCGATTCCAATGATGTATTTCTTTGACATTATTATTCTCCTTTAAATTTTCACCATCACTCGCCGGTTGTTTCAGCGGCCAGCGCTGTCTTGTTTTCTGGTGTTGTATCGGCGCTGCGTATTTTCCTGAACAGCAGGAAGGTAAAGAGGATCACCATGCACAGCGCGACTAAGCCCATCAGCCACATATTGCGATAGGCTTCTTCGGCAGGAAGGGTGTCCTGCCAGTGGCCGACAATCGGATAGACAAAAACGTCGGGCAGGAAGCCGATTACCGAGCAGATCCCAACGGTGGTGCCCATGATGTAGTTAGGCGTTCTGGCTTCGCCGGGACAGGCCCAGTAAAGTCCGCGAGAGGCGTAGCAGGTAAAGCCCAGCAGCAGAATCAGGCCGATCCCCATGGCGACGGACTGCGGGTTCGAGTTGGTGGCCAGCAGTGCGATAAGCGCCAGCACTCCAACGATCGACAGCAGCTGAATGACGCGGGTCGGCGATTTCACCTTGCTATAGGTGGTAATAATGCCGCCCAGCGGGCCGCAGATGGCGCGGAAGATTTTGTTGATCACGATCCCCATATAGCTCGCGGCCACCAGCGACATACCGTACATTTCGGTCAGGTAGTTGGTGGAATAGCTCAGGATGGCGTAGATAGTAAAGACGCCAAAAATCACCATGCTGCAGTACCAGGTGGTGCTGATGCGCAGCACGGCGAGAATATCGCGTAGCTGGAACGATTTTTTCTCTTCTGTCGCGGCGTTGCTGTGCGCAGGGGCATCGCTGACGAAAAACCAGCACAGTATGCCCAGCAGGATGTACACCACGCTGTAGATAACGATTACCGTCTTCAGGCTGTTGCTGTCATCGGGTGCGAAGCGGGAAAATGCCCACATGGTAAATACCGCCAGCGACATCACGCCCACGCCGCGCAGCCCCTCCATCCAGCCCATGATTTTTCCCTGCTCGCTGTGATCGCCAAGCAGAGAGGCGGCTTTAATCGATACCGACCACAGCATCAGAATTGTGGTGATGGCAAAGGCAACCTGGATACATAGCATGACCCACAGCGGAGGATAAGTCGCCATTAATAAACCGAGCAACCCGGTAATAATCATGGCCGAAGTAATCATTTTGCGATGGGAGAATTTATCAGCAATAACCCCGCTGGGAGCATAAAGAATAATCGCAGCGATACCAAATGTACTCATAATTAGTCCAATTTCGGTATTGCTGAATCCCATAAATTTTGCCATGGGGATCTGGTAGATATATCTTAAATAGGCAAGGTCAAAGCTGACGCCGCCGCTAAAACTAATAATGGCGAGGGTTATCCAACGGCGATATGAGGTTTGTTGCATATCGTGATCTCATTTTTGTATAGACGAAAAAAAGAGAAAAGTAAACCGCCTTTTCAGGTGGATTACTTTTCTCTGGTCTCTAGTAATTGCAATTAGGAATAGCATGTCAGCGTGGGTTTTAGTGTGAGAATAATCACGCTTCGTAGCTTTACATTTAATTATGATGTGAAATAGTCATCTGTGATTACGATCACATTAGAAGTGCGGGTGTTGTGCTAAAAATTTACGCCAGTTACCAGAGATAATGAGAAAGGTGACTTCCCTCTAGCAGGGGAAGTTGCCTTTCTTTTTTTTTGCCTAAAAGAATTTGGAGCCAAACTATGTCGATCGAATCTCTTAATGCATTCTCAATGGATTTCTTTTCGCTGAAAGGTAAAACGGCGATTGTCACCGGCGGCAATAGCGGGCTGGGTCAGGCTTTTGCCATGGCGCTGGCGAAGGCGGGGGCGAACCTGTTTATCCCGAGCTTTGTGAAAGATAACGGTGAAACCAAAGAAATTATTGAAAAACAGGGTGTTGAAGTCGAGTTCATGCAGGTGGATATCACTGAGAAAGGCGCACCGGAGAAGATCATCGCCGCCTGCTGCAAACGCTTCGGCACGGTCGATATTCTGGTCAACAACGCCGGGATTTGTAAGCTGAATAAGGTGCTGGATTTTGGGCGTGCGGACTGGGATCCGATGATTGACGTTAACCTGACGGCAGCGTTTGAACTGAGCTATGAAGCGGCAAAAATTATGATCCCGCAAAATAGCGGGAAAATTATTAACATTTGCTCCTTATTCTCCTACCTTGGCGGGCAGTGGTCACCAGCTTATTCAGCCACTAAACATGCGCTTGCCGGTTTCACCAAGGCATATTGCGATGAATTAGGACAATATAATATTCAGGTTAATGGTATTGCCCCAGGGTATTATGCGACCGATATTACGTTGGCCACTCGTAGTAATCCGGAAACTAATCAGCGGGTATTGGATCATATTCCAGCTAATCGCTGGGGGGATACTCAGGATTTAATGGGCGCAGCCGTATTTTTAGCGAGTCAGGCATCCAATTATGTGAATGGACATCTATTAGTTGTCGATGGCGGCTATCTGGTACGCTAACTCTTAATTGCTGATTTTTGTTTTCATTAATTATATTACACAATATCATTCAAGATGCAGCTTGAAGGGTGGCGTGTATATTCCGAATTTATTATCAGGAAGGAATTACTATGTCTTTATCCCGTGAAGCGATTGTTGATCAGCTCAAAGAGATTGTTGGTTGCGATCGCGTGATTACTGATGAAACCGTTTTAAAACGAAACAGTATTGACCGCTTTCGTAAATATGCTGATATCCATGGCATCTTTACGCTACCGCTGCCTGCCGCAGTGGTTAAGTTAGGCTCGACCGACCAGGTTTCTAACGTGCTGGCCTTTATGAACCAGCATAAGATCAATGGCGTTCCGCGTACCGGTGCTTCTGCGACGGAAGGCGGTCTGGAAACCGTGGTTGAGAATTCCGTGGTGCTGGACGGCGCCGGGATGAACCAAATCCTGAATATTGATATCGAGAATATGCAGGCGACCGCGCAGTGCGGCGTGCCGCTGGAAGTGCTGGAAAACGCGCTGCGGGCTAAGGGCTACACCACCGGACACTCGCCGCAGTCTAAACCGCTGGCGCAGATGGGCGGCCTGGTGGCAACCCGCAGCATTGGTCAATTTTCCACGCTGTACGGCGCAATTGAAGATATGGTTGTCGGCCTCGAGGCCGTACTGGCGGACGGCACCGTCACCCGCATCAAAAACGTCCCGCGCCGCGCCGCCGGCCCGGACATTCGCCACATCATTATCGGTAACGAAGGCGCACTGTGCTATATCACTGAAGTGACAGTGAAAATATTCAAGTTTACCCCGGAAAACAACCTCTACTATGGCTACGTTCTGGACGATATGAAGGTGGGGTTTGAGATCCTGCGTGAAGTGATGGTGGAGGGATATCGTCCGTCGATCGCTCGCCTGTACGATGCGGAAGATGGCACCCAGCACTTCACCCATTTTGCCGATGGCAAATGCGTGCTGATCTTTATGGCTGAGGGCAACCCGCGGCTGGCGAAAGCGACCGGGGAAGGCATTGCGGAAGTTGTGGCGCGCTACCCGCAGTGTCAGCGCGTGGACAGTAAGCTTATCGAAAACTGGTTTAACCATCTGAACTGGGGCCCGGAAAAAGTGGCCGCCGAACGCGTACAGATCCTGAAAACCGGTAATATGGGCTTCACCACCGAGGTTTCAGGCTGCTGGAGCTGCATCCACCAGATCTATGAAAGCGTGATCCAGCGTATTCGTACCGAATTCCCGCACGCCGATGATATCACCATGCTGGGCGGTCACTCCTCTCATAGTTATATCAACGGTACCAACATGTACTTTGTGTATGACTACAACGTTGTGGGCTGCAAACCGGAAGAGGAGATTGATAAGTACCACAACCCACTCAACAAAATTATCTGTGAAGAGACGATTCGCCTCGGCGGTTCGATGGTGCATCACCACGGGATTGGTAAACATCGCGTTCACTGGAGCAAGCTGGAACACGGCAGCGCATGGCCGTTGCTGGAAGGATTGAAGAAGCAGTTCGATCCCAACGGTATTATGAATGCGGGGACAATCTACCCGATTGAAAAATAAAGATGCAGGCGGCTTCCCGGTCGGGAAGTCGCTTCATTACCGGACCATGAAGGGGTAGAAATGAACACTTCACCGGTGCGAATGGATGATTTACCGCTAAACGGCTTTCACTGCCGTATTGCCGCGCTGACTTTTGGCGCACATCTCGTTGATGGCTATGTCCTTGGCGTCATCGGTTACGCCATTATTCAGCTCACCCCCGCTATGCATCTGACGCCGTTTATGGCGGGTATGATCGGCGGCGCGGCGCTACTGGGGCTTTTTATCGGCAGCCTGATTCTGGGATGGGTTTCGGATCACATTGGCCGCCAGAAAATTTTCAACTTCAGCTTTGTGCTGATTACCGTCGCTTCATTTCTGCAGTTTTTCGCCACCACGCCAGAGCAACTGATTGGTTTGCGGATCCTGATTGGGATCGGCCTCGGGGGGGATTACTCCGTGGGCCACACGCTGCTGGCCGAGTTTTCGCCGCGCCGACACCGGGGAATTCTGCTGGGCGCATTCAGCGTGGTATGGACCGTCGGCTATGTGCTGGCAAGTCTGGCTGGGCACCACTTTATTACGGAAAACCCTGATGCCTGGCGCTGGCTGCTGGCATCGTCCGCTCTCCCGGCACTATTGATTACGCTGCTGCGCTGGGGGACGCCGGAATCGCCGCGCTGGCTGATGCGTCAGGGACGATTCGCCGAAGCGCATGCGGTAGTACAGCGCTGTTTTGGTATGCACGTACAGCTCGGTGATGAGGTTATAAAAGAGACGAATAAACACATCAGAACCCTGTTCTCATCGCGCTACTGGCGGCGCACGGCCTTTAATAGCATCTTCTTTGTCTGCCTGGTGATCCCCTGGTTCGTTATTTACACCTGGCTGCCGACGATTGCCGAAACCATTGGTCTTGAAGATGCGCTAACCGCCAGCCTGTTGCTGAATGCGCTGCTGATCGTGGGCGCGCTGCTGGGGCTGGTATTAACCCATCTGCTGGCGCATCGCCACTTCCTGCTGGGCAGCTTTCTGCTGCTCGCGGCGACATTAATTGTGATGGCTTGCTTACCGCCCGGTAGCCACTGGACGCTGCTGCTGTTTGTCTTTTTCAGCACCACGATTTCAGCGGTCAGCAATCTGGTGGGGATTTTACCGGCGGAAAGCTTTCCCACCGACATTCGCTCGCTGGGGGTAGGATTTGCCACCGCCATGAGCCGCCTTGGTGCGGCCATCAGCACCGGTTTGCTGCCCTGGACTCTGGCGCAATGGGGGATGACGGTCACGCTGCTGCTATTAGCTGGCGTATTGCTGATCGGCTTTGTGGTGACCTGGCTATGGGCGCCGGAGACCAAAGCGCTGCCGCTGGTGGCAGCCGGCAGCGGCGACCACAGACAAGGAGGTACAAATGAACATTCTGTTGGCGTTTAAGCCCGAACCTGATGCCAGCATGCTGGCGGAAAAAGACTGGCAGACGACCGCCCGGGACACCTGCGGGCCGGATGTTTCGCTATTGCGCTGCGCCATCGGTGCTGATGAACAGGCCGCCGCCGCGCTGCTGCTGGCCCAGCGTAGCGCGGGCTGTGAGATGACCCTGACCGCATTAAGCATTGGCGATGAGCGCGCGCTGCACTGGCTACGTTACTTTGCCGCGTTAGGCTTTGAGCAGCAGGTGCTGCTGGAGGCGGCCGGAGACCTGCGCTTTGCGCCATCCTTTATTGCCGGGCAGCTTGCCGACTGGCAGCGCAGCCTCGGGGCTGAACTGGTAGTGATCGGCTGCCAGAGCAGCGAGGGGCAGAATGGGCAGACGCCGTTTCTTCTGGCGGAGATGCTGAACTGGCCCTGTTTCACCCAGGTCGAACGCTTCACCCTTGAGCCGCCTTTTGTGGTCGTCGAACAGCGAACGATATCCGGTGTTCGCCGCTGCCGGGTACGTCTGCCCGCGGTGATTGCGGTCAGGCAGTGTGGCGAAGTGGCGCTGCCGGTTCCCGGTATGCGCCAGCGACTGGCGGCGGCAAAGGCGGAGGTTGTGCGCCGGGCGGTGACCGCCGAGGCGACGCCTGCGGTTCAGTGTTTACGCCTGACTCGCCCGGAGCAACGGCGCAGCGCGGTGATAATCGAGGGGGCAACGGCGCAGGAGAAAGCCAGGAACCTATGGAATAGCTACCTTCGCCAGAGGATGCAGCCATGAAGATAGCGATGGTGATGACTGCCGGTGAGAGCGCCGCGATGGGTCACTGGCTAGCGACCGCCAGCCTCGCAGATGCAGAGCTGGAGCGCTGGATTATCGACGGTGAAGCCGAGGTTGCGCAGCAGCTTCTTGAGGCGCTGGTTGCCCGGTGGCGGCAGACGCCGGTCGATATGCTGATATTCCCGGCGGGTACGTTGGGCGATGAGCTGGCGACCAGGCTGGCCTGGCGTTTACAGGGCGGCAGCGTGTGCCAGGTGCTGGCAGTGAATACGCCAGAGGGGCGAGTGACGAAGCCTCACTGGGGCAATGCGCTGATTGCGACCCTGAAGGTGGCGGCCCGGCCGCTTTGCCTGTCGCTGGCGCGCCAGCCCGGCGTTCATACGTCTATCGATCTTCCTGTCGAGATGACGACTCGCCATATTGCGCCAGCGGCTTTACCTGACTGGTTAATCAGCGTTGAAAGCGTCGAGCCTACGGGCGCTCATCCCTTGCTGGAGGCGAAGCACGTGCTGGTGGTCGGGCAGGGCGGCGAGGGCGTTGATGCCGACCACATTGCGGCGCTGGCGCACGGTCTGGGGGCGGAAGCGGGCTACAGCCGCGCGCGGGTGATGAACGGCGGCTACGATGCGGAACGCCTGATAGGGATCTCTGGTCATCTGTTGGCGCCGGATGTTTGCATTGTCGCGGGCGCGTCGGGGGCGGCGGCGCTGATGGCTGGGGTCAGAGATAGCCGGTTTATCGTGGCTGTCAATCGTGACGCCAGCGCGCCGGTATTTACCCAGGCGGATGTCGGCATTGTGGATGACTGGCCTGCGGTGCTTGAAGCGCTGACTGCCTGCGCGGATACATAATGCCGGATGGCGGCTGACGCCTTATCCGGCCTACGAGCTTGGCCCGGTAAGGCGTTAGCCGCCACCGGGCACAAGATTAATTAAGCTGCTTCGCTAATTTCCAGACCGTGGTATTGGTGGTAGACAGGGCCGCAACGCCAGCCTTCATCGCATTACGCGCATCTTCCTCATCGCAGACTAGCCCGCCGGCAATCAGCGGCTGGCGAATTTTCTCCGTGACCCATCCCAGAACTTTCGGCATACAGCCCGGCAGAATCTCAATGCAATCAGGATTAGACTGCGCCACCTGCTTATCAATATTATGAAAGGAGATGGAGTCGACGATAAACAGGCGATGAATGCAGAAAAAACCTTCCGCTCTGGCCGCTTTTAGCATCGGCGCTTTAGTGCTGATGATCCCGTCCGCCTCGGTAACCAGCTTTAAAAACTGAATCACCACCTCTTTATTGGAAGCGCCTTCCAGCAGGTCGACGTGAATAAACGCATACTTACCGGCGTTTTTGATTTTCTTGACGATGTTGCTGATGGTGCAGATATTGCCGTACAGCACGGAGATAAACTGGCACTCGGAATCAATGGCCAACTGCAGGCTGGCGTTGTCTTTAACGGCGGCAATGACCGGATTTTGTCGGAGCAGGTGTAGCAGGGGCATGGTGTTTCCCTTGTAGATTTATTACCCAAAACGCAGTGTAATTCCAAAACCTGAGTCAGGATAGCGCCATTCTTTCAGCGTTGCCTCATCGCATAACAATCGGCAGGTGCCGCACTCCAGACAGCTCCGATAGTCAACGCGCAGTTCGCCCTCTGCCGTGCGTGAGAAAAGCCCGGCTGGGCAGGATTGAATCAGTAACTCGGCGATTTCCGGAGTCGGTGAAGCAGACGGAACAATATGTGGGCTGTCGGCGGGACGCCAGACGTTGCGGGCTACAGACATCGTAAACTCCTGAGCAGATCGCCTGCCAGATGGCGCAGGCCGTGACGACGAAGATGACGCCAGACTATCTGGCGCAGAGGCGGAACCGGGCGCTCACCCTGCTGCCAGAGTTCGCGGGAGATATCGTCCATCAGCGCAGGCCACTGGCGATACCAGCCGGGACGCTGCAACAGGGCGGGGACGTGCTGGTAACGCTGAAGACTCTCCCACAGCACGCTGCGCTCAATATCCCGATGGTACTGCGGAAACAGGTTCTGCGGCGCGCTTTGCTGACAGGCGCGAATCAGGGTTTGCGCCGCCGCCTGCGCGCCGATTAAAGCCATGTCCATACCGCGCACGGTAAAACCGGTATTAATACAGGTACGCAGCGCGTCGCCCACCAGCAGCCAGCCTTCCCCGGCATACTGGACGGGCATGCTATGCAGCCCGCCTTCCGGCACCAGATGCGCGCCATACTCCAGCAACTCGCCTCCGCGCAGCAGAGGACGCAGGGCCGGGTGCGACCGAAGATGCTCCAGCAGTTCGGCGGCGGGTACGGGGCTTTTCCCCAACGAGGAGAGCGGGCATACAATGCCGAATGAGAGCGTATCCTGATTGGTATAGAGGAACGCGCCGCCGGGTAAATCCCCGCAGACGCCGCCGGTGAAGAGCAGCGCGGCGCCTTCGTTGCCTTCCAGGCGGAAGCGATCCTCCAGCGTGTTTTGCTCCAGCGCCAGCACGGCTTTGATGCCCAGCGCCATCGATGAAGGAGAGGGACGAGCGAGTAAACCATGCCGCTCCGCCAGTTCGCTATTGGCCCCTTCCGCCAGCACCACGTAGCGCGCGCGCAGGGTTTCGTTAGCGCAAATAACGCCGCAGACCCGGCCATTTTCGCGATACAGCGCCTCAACCGTGATGCCGGTAATACACTGGACGCCTGCGGACTCGGCCTGGCTGACAAACCACGGATCGAAGCGGGCGCGCAGCACGCTCCATGAGTCGCCGCCGGGCTGGAGGCTGGAACAGGTGGTTGCGCCGTCGGCGGTCAGTAAAGTCAGGCTTTCCTGGGTGATACGCCGTTCAAGCGGCGCGGATTGCTGAAAATGGGGGAGCAGTTCGGCAAGCGGATGGCAATACAGACGCCCGCCGGAAAGATTTTTACTGCCGGGAAATTCGCCGCGTTCAAGCAGCAGAACCGAAAGTCCAGCCCGCGCGCAGCGTAAAGCACAGGCGGTGCCAGCTATCCCTGCGCCGATGATAATAATATCAAAATCGTCAGTCATATTGCGCCCCAGATATCCAGAGCGCATAAGCTAACATGGCGTTATTTAAGGAATATTGACCGCCGACACAAACGCCTTAATCACTCGCCGCGATAGACGCAGCCCGCTGTGCAGGTCTCTTTCACCATTACGGCACTCAGCAGAGGGACAACCGGTTTAACCTGATCCCAAATCCATTTTGCCAGTACTTCACTGGTTGGGTTTTCTAAGCCTGGAATATCGTTCAGATAATAGTGATCGAGTCGGTCGTAAGTCGGCTTAAACGCCGCTTTTAACTCTGAAAAATCCATAATCCAACCGGTATGCGGATCGACTTCACCGGTAATTTCAAGACGCACCATAAATGAGTGACCATGCAGGCGGCCACACTTATGCCCTTCCGGTACGTGCGGCAGGCGGTGAGCGGCTTCGAAGGTGAAATCTTTAAACAAGGTGGTGGACATTTTTTACTCTCAAGAATGCGAAAAACCGCGGTAGGGTACCGGAAAGCACATTTTTTCGCATTAACTAAAACGGCCCTGACCAGTAAATGGATATATTCATTTGGTCTATTGTAATTAACTCATTATATATCATGCAGTTATTCAATCGTTTTTGTTGTTAATAACTATAACTAAAACAGGTTAGTCCATTTGGTTATTTGTTATTTCCATCCCTTCTTTAATTGTTACTATCCCCACCGTTAACCTTATCTTCAGTTTGGGTTTTATTGCTGAAATCCGCTTTGCTTACTGGAACATGACAACGCATGACGACACAGGCCCCACCTTCCGCTTTGCTACCGCTAAACCCGGAGCAGCTGGCACGCCTTCAGGCAGCCACGACCGATTTCACTCCCGCACAGCTTGCGTGGGTTTCTGGCTATTTTTGGGGCGTGCTGAATCAGCAGCCAGGCAGCAATGCGGCGGCACCAGTCCCTGCCGCCCAAATGCCCGGTATTACGCTTATCTCCGCCTCGCAAACCGGTAATGCGCGTCGTGTGGCGGAAGCCCTGCGCGATGACCTGATCGCCGCGAAGCTTAACGTTACTCTCATCAACGCTGGCGACTATAAATTCAAACAAATCGCCAATGAAAAATTGCTGATCGTGGTAGCGTCGACGCAAGGGGAAGGTGAACCGGCGGAAGAAGCCGTGGCGTTGCATAAATTCCTGTTCTCGAAAAAAGCGCCGAAGCTCGATAACACTGCTTTTGCCGTGTTTGGTCTTGGCGACACCTCTTACGAGTTTTTCTGTCAGTCAGGAAAAGACTTTGATACGAAACTGGCTGAGCTGGGCGGTGAACGTCTGCTTGACCGTGTCGACGCCGACGTCGAATACCAGGCTGCGGCTGCGCAGTGGCGTGCCCGTCTGGTTGATGTCCTGAAAGCGCGTTCGCCTGCGGCATCCTCTGTGCAAGTTGCAGCGAGCGGCGCGGTAAACGAAGTACACACCAGTCCGTATACCAAAGAAGCACCGCTGACGGCGTCGCTTGCAGTGAATCAGAAAATTACCGGCCGCGACTCTGAAAAAGACGTGCGCCATATTGAGATTGATTTAGGCGATTCCGGCCTGCGCTATCAGCCGGGCGATGCATTGGGTGTCTGGTATCAAAATGATCCGGCTTTGGTCAAAGAGCTGGTAGAACTGCTGTGGCTGAAAGGGGACGAACCGGTCACGGTTGATGGCAAAACCCTGCCGCTCGCCGAAGCGCTGGAGTGGCACTTCGAACTGACGGTCAACACCGGAAATATCGTCGAGAACTATGCCACCTTAACCCGCAGCGAGTCTTTGCTGCCGCTGGTGGGCGATAAGGCGCAGCTTCAACATTACGCCGCGACCACGCCGATCGTTGATATGGTGCGTTTCTCTCCGGCACAGCTGGATGCTCAGGCACTAGTCGACCTGCTGCGTCCGCTGACGCCGCGCCTGTACTCTATCGCCTCTTCGCAGGCGGAAACTGACAACGAAGTGCACGTCACCGTTGGTGTGGTTCGCTATGATATCGAGGGCCGCGCCCGCGCTGGCGGCGCTTCCAGCTTCCTCGCCGATCGTGTGGAAGAAGAGGGCGAAGTGCGCGTGTTCATCGAGCATAACGATAACTTCCGTCTGCCGGTAAACCCGCAAACCCCGGTGATTATGATTGGGCCAGGTACCGGTATTGCGCCGTTCCGCGCCTTTATGCAGCAGCGCGCGGCGGAAGGTGCGGAAGGCAAGAACTGGCTGTTCTTCGGCAACCCGCACTTTACCGAAGATTTCCTCTACCAGGTGGAGTGGCAAAGCTACGTCAAAGAGGGCGTATTGAGCCGTATTGATCTCGCCTGGTCTCGCGATCAAAAAGAAAAAGTCTACGTACAAGATAAACTGCGCCAACAGGGCGCGGAACTGTGGCGCTGGATCAATGACGGTGCCCACATTTATGTCTGCGGCGACGCTAATCGTATGGCGAAAGACGTTGAGCAGGCTTTGTTGGAAGTGATTGCCGAATTCGGTGTGATGGATATCGAAGCGGCAGATGAATTTTTAAGTGAGCTGCGCATTGAGCGCCGTTATCAGCGAGATGTCTACTAATGAGCGAAAAACATCCAGGACCATTGGTGGTCGAAGGCAAACTGTCCGACGCTGAGCGTATGAAGCTGGAAAGCAACTATCTGCGCGGCACCATTGCCGAAGATTTAAATGACGGTCTGACCGGCGGTTTTAAAGGCGACAACTTCCTGCTGATCCGTTTTCACGGTATGTACCAGCAAGACGACCGCGATATCCGTGCCGAACGTGCCGAGCAAAAGCTGGAGCCGCGTCATGCGATGCTGCTGCGCTGTCGTCTGCCGGGTGGGGTGATCACCACCAAACAGTGGCAGGCGATCGACAAGTTCGCCCATGACAACACCATTTACGGCAGCATTCGTCTGACCAACCGTCAGACCTTTCAGTTCCACGGTATTCTGAAGAAGAACGTCAAACCGGTGCACCAGATGCTGCACTCCGTCGGCCTGGACGCGCTGGCGACCGCCAACGACATGAACCGTAACGTGCTGTGCACCTCGAACCCGTATGAGTCTGAGCTGCACGCCGAAGCCTATGAATGGGCAAAGAAAATTTCCGAGCACCTGTTGCCGCGCACCCGCGCCTACGCTGAGATTTGGCTCGATCAGGAAAAAGTGGCGACCACGGACGAAGAACCGATCCTCGGTCAAACCTATCTGCCGCGTAAGTTTAAAACGACCGTCGTGATCCCGCCGCAGAACGACATCGATCTGCACGCCAACGACATGAACTTTGTGGCGATTGCTGAAAACGGCAAGCTGGTAGGCTTTAACCTACTGGTTGGCGGGGGACTGTCGATTGAGCACGGTAACAAGAAAACTTACGCCCGTACGGCAAGCGAGTTTGGCTTCCTGCCGCTAGAGCATACGTTGGCAGTAGCGGAAGCTGTTGTGACCACGCAGCGTGACTGGGGTAATCGTACCGATCGTAAAAACGCCAAAACCAAATACACCCTTGAGCGCGTGGGCGTTGAGACGTTCAAAGAAGAAGTAGAACGTCGCGCAGGGATCAAGTTTGAGCCGATCCGCCCGTACGAGTTCACCGGTCGCGGCGATCGTATCGGCTGGGTGAAAGGGATCGACAATAAATGGCATCTGACGTTGTTTATTGAAAACGGACGAATCCTCGATTATCCGGGGCGACCGCTGAAAACCGGTCTGCTGGAGATCGCGAAGATCCACAAAGGTGAGTTCCGCATTACCGCAAACCAGAACCTGATCATTGCCGGTGTTCCTGAGAGTGAAAAGGCGAAGATTGAGAAGATTGCGCAGAAGAGTGGCTTAATGAACGCGGTGAAACCGCAGCGTGAAAACTCGATGGCCTGCGTCTCGTTCCCAACCTGTCCACTGGCGATGGCCGAAGCTGAACGCTTCCTGCCGTCGTTCACCGACAAGGTGGAAGCAATTCTGGAAAAACACGGTATTCCCGAAGAGCATATCGTGATGCGCGTAACCGGCTGCCCGAACGGCTGTGGCCGTGCGATGCTCGCCGAGCTGGGGCTGGTGGGTAAAGCGCCGGGCCGCTACAACGTACACCTTGGCGGTAACCGCATGGGGACGCGCATTCCGCGTATGTATCGCGAAAATATTACGGAGTCAGAAATTCTCGACTCTGTTGACGAACTGGTTGGGCGCTGGGCGAAAGAGCGCGAAGCGGGTGAAGGCTTCGGTGACTTTACGGTGCGTGCGGGCATCATTCGCCCGGTGCTCGATCCTGCGCGTGATTTCTGGGAATAATGTGAAACTGACTTATCGGGCCTACTGAATTTGTAGGCCTGATAAGCGTAGCGCCATCAGGCAAGGCATACAGCGAGGAACTTATGTCCAAACTCGATCTCAACGCATTGAACGATCTGCCGAAAGTTGAACGCGTTATGGCGTTGGCGCAAACCAACGATCAACTGGAAAAATTGAGCGCCGAGGATCGTGTGGCGTGGGCGCTGGAAAACTTGCCTGGTGAATATGTACTGTCATCAAGTTTTGGTATTCAGGCGGCGGTCAGCCTGCATCTGGTGAATCAGATCCGCCCGGATATCCCAGTGATCCTCACCGATACCGGCTATTTGTTCCCGGAAACCTACCAGTTTATTGATGAGTTAACGGACAAGCTCAAGCTAAACCTGCAAGTCTACCGGGCGAAGGAAAGTGCGGCCTGGCAAGAAGCGCGCTACGGCAAACTGTGGGAGCAGGGCGTTGAGGGCATTGAAAAATACAATGACATCAACAAAGTTGAGCCGATGAACCGGGCGCTACAGGAACTGAATGTACAAACCTGGTTTGCCGGTCTGCGCCGTGAGCAGTCGGGCAGCCGCGCGCATTTGCCGGTGCTGGCTATCCAGCGCGGTGTGTTTAAAGTGCTACCGATCATCGACTGGGATAACCGTACGGTTTACCAGTATCTGCAAAAACACGGTCTGAAGTACCATCCGTTGTGGGACCAGGGCTATCTGTCAGTCGGTGATACCCACACCACACGCAAATGGGAGCCGGGTATGGCGGAAGAAGAGACGCGGTTCTTCGGATTGAAGCGCGAGTGCGGATTGCACGAAGGGTAACCGAGAAGAGCCCGGTAAGATTTATATCCTACCGGGCTTCTGCTTCAGGATTTACCCGCTTTCGCCAGTTCTTTTACCAGCGGCAGCATAATGCGTACCACGTCGCGGCTGCGGTGCTCTATCCGGCCCGGTAACGCTTTATCGATATGCTGCTGGTTATCCAGCCGCACATCGTGCCAACTGTTGCCATCGGGGAATGAGGCACTTTTGGCGCGCTGTTGATAGCCATCTTTCTTGCCCAGGCTCCAGTTGGTCGCTTCAACGGAGAGAACGGAAATCCCCGCATTGTCGAAAACCTCTGCATCGTTACAACATCCAGTACCTTTCGGATAGTCTTTGTTCAGGCCCGGATTGGTGCTGGCAACGATACCGCGGCTGTGCGCGATAGCCAGTGCCCGGTCGCGCGTCAGTTTTCGTACCGCTTCCGGGGTTTTCTTACCGCTATTGAAATAGAGCTTATCACCGACAATCAGGTTATCGAGGTTGATAACCAGCAGCGTGTTTTTCTTCTCGGCAGCGCTCATTCGCTTCAGGATGTTCTCCGCGCCCAGTTTGCCTTCTTCCTCACCGCTGGTGGCGATAAATCGAATACCGTACTGCGTCGGCACGTTTTTGAGTTTTTCCGCCAGTTCAAGCATCACGCCAACACCTGCGGCGTTGTCATCGATACCTTGCAGGGTTAATCCACCCAGATTGGCATCGGAATCGGCGTCGCTTTGTGCGGCGTAAGTGTCGAGGTGCGCCATAATAATAATCTGCTGCGGCGCTTTACCTTCATGTGCTGCAATAACGGTGCTTCCCGTTACGTTATGCCAGTTTTTACGGTTATCTTTGGCGGTATAAACATAACGGCTGTTAAACGTCCGAATATCGCTGCTATAGCCCATCTGTTGAAATTGCTGACGTATATAATCAGCAGACAACATTTCAGCCGGAGATCCCGTCACGCGGCCAGGGAAAAACGTTGCGATATATCGAGCCTGGGTATTTTCGATATCTCCGGGCTTCGAAGATGTTGCCTGTGCGGGAAGGATGAAGCACGCGCCGAGTGCCATGGCAGCAAGAAGGTGGCGCAATGCGAGAAACATGATGAGTCCTTAAATACCAAGCAGAAATTTTCAGCCGCTAGTATGAAACCGTGATCGAGGTAAAACAATTTCATTTGCTCCTAAATGCCCGAATTCCGGTAGCTTAAGCACTTTTTGATATTTGCTTTTCCGGATCGTTATTCCTTTGAGGAACTACTCATTCCAATTCGTAATTTCATTCGCCTCCTTGCCCTCCCTATAGTCAGGTTATCTGAGCATCGTTAGCAAAATAACGGCATTACATAGGAACGGTTATGGATCAAAAACGACTTACCCACCTGCGGCAACTGGAAGCGGAAAGCATCCATATCATTCGTGAGGTGGCCGCCGAGTTTTCTAATCCGGTGATGATGTATTCCATCGGCAAAGATTCCAGCGTAATGCTGCATCTGGCGCGCAAAGCGTTTTATCCTGGCACGCTGCCGTTCCCCCTGTTGCATGTTGATACCGGCTGGAAATTCAGCGAGATGTACGAGTTTCGTGACCGCACGGCGAAAGCCTACGGCTGTGAACTGCTGGTGCATAAAAACCCGGAAGGGGTGGCGATGGGCATTAACCCGTTTGTCCACGGTAGCGCCAAGCATACCGATATTATGAAAACTGAAGGGTTGAAGCAGGCGCTGAACAAATACGGTTTTGACGCCGCGTTTGGTGGCGCTCGTCGTGACGAAGAGAAATCGCGTGCCAAAGAGCGCATTTACTCTTTCCGCGATCGTTTTCATCGCTGGGATCCGAAAAACCAGCGTCCGGAGCTGTGGCACAACTACAACGGGCAGATTAACAAAGGCGAAAGCATTCGCGTATTCCCGCTCTCTAACTGGACTGAACAGGATATCTGGCAGTACATCTGGCTGGAAAATATCGACATCGTGCCGCTGTACCTGGCGGCGGAGCGTCCGGTGCTGGAACGCGACGGCATGCTGATGATGATTGATGACGACAGAATCGATCTGCAACCCGGTGAAGTGATTAAAAAACGCATGGTGCGTTTCCGTACGCTCGGCTGCTGGCCGCTGACAGGCGCGGTGGAGTCGAATGCGCAGACGCTGCCGGAAATTATCGAAGAGATGCTGGTCTCAACCACCAGTGAACGTCAGGGCCGCGTGATTGACCGCGACCAGGCGGGCTCCATGGAGCTGAAGAAACGTCAGGGGTATTTCTAAGGAGCCGCCATGAACACGACACTTGCACAACAAATTGCTAATGAAGGCGGCGTTGAAGCCTGGATGGTTGCCCAGCAACACAAAAGTCTGCTGCGCTTTTTAACCTGCGGTAGTGTGGATGACGGGAAAAGTACCCTGATTGGTCGTCTGCTGCACGACACGCGTCAGATTTATGAAGACCAGCTTTCATCGTTGCACAACGACAGTAAACGTCACGGTACTCAGGGCGAAAAGCTCGATCTGGCGTTATTGGTTGACGGCTTGCAGGCCGAGCGCGAACAGGGCATCACCATCGACGTGGCGTACCGTTATTTCTCTACCGAGAAGCGTAAATTTATTATTGCAGATACTCCCGGCCATGAGCAGTACACCCGCAACATGGCGACCGGTGCGTCGACCTGCGACCTGGCGATCCTGCTGATCGATGCGCGTAAAGGCGTGCTGGATCAGACCCGTCGTCACAGCTTTATTTCTACGTTGCTTGGGATCAAACACCTGGTGGTGGCGATCAACAAAATGGATCTGGTGGACTTTAGCGAAGAGACATTTAACCGCATCCGCGAAGACTATCTTACTTTTGCTGAACAACTGCCGGGTAACCTGGATATCCGGTTTGTGCCGCTCTCCGCGCTGGAAGGCGATAACGTGGCTTCGCAAAGCGCCAGCATGCCGTGGTACAGCGGTCCGACGCTGCTGGAAGTGCTGGAAACCGTTGAGATCCAACGCATTGTTGATACTCAGCCGATGCGTTTCCCGGTGCAGTATGTGAACCGACCGAATCTGGATTTCCGTGGTTATGCCGGAACGCTGGCGTCGGGTAGCGTGAAGGTAGGGCAACGCGTCAAAGTGTTGCCGTCTGGCGTTGAGTCCAGCGTGGCGCGGATCGTGACGTTTGATGGCGATTTACAGGAAGCGCATGCGGGCGAAGCAATCACCCTGGTGCTGAAAGATGAGATCGACATCAGCCGAGGCGACCTGCTACTTGATGCCGGTGAAGCATTGCCAGCGGTACAAAGCGCTGCCGTTCATGTGGTGTGGATGGCGGAGCAGCCGTTGTCACCAGGGCAGAGCTACGACATCAAAGTCGCAGGCAAGAAGACCCGTGCACGCGTTGATAACGTGCAGTATCAGGTTGATATAAATAACCTGACCCAACGGGACGTTGAAGCGCTGCCGTTAAACGGTATCGGTCTGGTTAATCTGACCTTTGATGAGCCGCTGGTGCTGGATACCTATCAGCAGAATCCGGTTACGGGCGGGCTGATTATCATTGATCGCCTGACCAACGTTACCGTTGGCGCGGGGCTGGTGCGTGAGCCAATCGTGCAGGAGCACGCCGCAGCTTCTCAGTTTAGCGCGTTTGAGCTGGAACTGAATGCGCTGGTGCGTCGCCACTTCCCACATTGGGGTGCGCGCGATCTGCTGGGAGGAAAATAATGGCGCAGCATGACGAAAACGTCGTCTGGCATGCCCATCCTGTTACACCGCAACAGCGGGAACAACGCCACGGTCATCGTGGTGTTGTGCTGTGGTTTACCGGGCTGTCTGGTTCCGGTAAATCCACGGTAGCAGGGGCGCTGGAAGAGGCGCTGCATAAGTTGGGGGTGAGCACTTATCTGCTGGATGGCGATAACGTGCGTCACGGTCTGTGCAGCGATCTCGGGTTTAGCGATGTCGATCGCAAAGAGAATATTCGTCGGGTTGGCGAAGTGGCTAATCTGATGGTAGATGCCGGTCTGGTGGTGTTGACTGCTTTTATCTCCCCGCATCGCGCAGAGCGACAAATGGTCCGCGAGCGCGTGGGCGAAGGGCGTTTTATTGAGGTTTTTGTCGATACGCCATTGGCAACGTGCGAAGCTCGCGATCCAAAAGGGCTGTATAAAAAAGCACGAGCGGGGGAGTTACGCAATTTCACCGGAATTGACTCGGTATACGAAGCGCCTGAATCGCCAGAGATTCATCTTGATGGTGAACAATTGGTAACAAATTTGGTACCCCAATTATTAGACCTGCTGAGGCAGGAAGATATTATCAGATCCTGAGACACCCGAGCTTGTATGCCCGGTCAGTCACGGTCACAGGATTAGATATGCGTAACAGCCATAACATTACTATTACAGAGTCAGATACCTTCGCCGCCGACGACGAAACCACCTGGTCACTCCCGGGAGCCGTGGTCGGTTTTATAGCGTGGTTGCTGGCGCTGGGATTTCCGTGTCTGATGTATGGCCCCAACACACTGTTTTTCTTTCTTTATACCTGGCCCTTTTTCCTCGCATTGTTGCCCGTGGCGATCGTCGCGGGTATTGCCCTGCATTCGCTATTAAAGGGACGATTGCTACTGAGCATCACCTGTACCCTGCTGGTGGTTGGGGCCATGTTTGGCGCACTGTTTTTGTGGCTATTGGGTTAGGCTCACTTCTACTTCATATGATCGCCGCTGTTGTTCACTCTCTGGCCATAATTCAAACCGTAACCAACAATGAGATTATGTTCTCCTTACACGGGGTATACGTAACAACGGGCAAATGTGGTACATTTGCCCGCGTTGTCGCGGCATTCCCGCCCGTTGATGTAAAGTCGTCTACGGAAGTTATGGGATGTTAATGCCGTTTTTCAGGGGGCAGGATGGGTAAACTAACGCTGCTGTTGCTGGCTTTATTAGTCTGGCTGCAGTATTCGCTGTGGTTCGGTAAGAACGGCATACATGACTATAGTCGCGTCAACGATGATGTTGCTGCGCAGCAAGCTACAAATGCGAAACTTAAAGCGCGTAACGATCAGCTCTTTGCCGAAATTGACGATCTCAATGGCGGACAAGAAGCTATCGAGGAGCGCGCGCGTAACGAACTCAGCATGACTAAGCCCGGCGAAACCTTTTATCGTCTGGTACCTGACGCGTCTAAACGCGCTCAGACTGCAGGGCAAAACAATCGATAAACTGTCCAGGGATTTAACATGGCAGCCACTTTATTGGACGTTTGCGCCGTGGTGCCGGCTGCCGGGTTTGGCCGCCGAATGCAAACAGAGTGTCCTAAGCAGTACCTCTCTATTGGCAATAAAACCATTCTTGAACACTCGGTTGATGCGCTGCTGGCTCATCCCCGGGTGACACGAGTCGTCATCGCTATCAGCCCCGGCGATAGCCGCTTTGCCCAACTTCCACTCGCTGCGCACCCGCAAATTACCGTCGTGGATGGTGGCAACGAGCGTGCCGATTCTGTCCTTGCCGGTTTGCAAGCCGCAGGGGAGGCCAACTGGGTACTGGTGCATGACGCCGCGCGTCCGTGTCTGCACCAGGATGATTTAGCCCGTTTGTTGGCAATCAGTGCGACCAGCCGCACTGGCGGGATCCTGGCGGCCCCCGTGCGCGATACGATGAAGCGCGCGGAGCCGGGCCGAACAGACATTGCCCATACGGTCGATCGCACCGATTTATGGCATGCGTTGACGCCGCAGTTTTTCCCTCGCGAGCTGTTGCACGACTGCCTGACCCGAGCGCTCAACGAAGGGGCAACCATTACGGACGAAGCCTCGGCGCTGGAATATTGCGGCTTTCATCCGCAACTGGTTGAAGGACGCGCTGACAACATCAAAGTCACCCGCCCGGAAGACCTGGCGCTGGCGGAATTTTATCTGACCCGAACTATCTAGACACCTCATCCTTCACGCTGCAACGAGGCAGCCTGCAGGATGCTGTGTATATCAGGAGAAGGCATAATGCGAATTGGACACGGTTTCGACGTACACGCTTTTGGCGGAGTTGGCCCAATTATCATTGGTGGTGTGCGCATCCCATACGAGAAAGGATTGCTGGCGCATTCTGACGGCGACGTGGCGTTACATGCGCTAACCGATGCTCTGCTGGGCGCGGCTGCGCTGGGGGATATCGGTAAACTCTTCCCGGACACCGACCCGGCCTTTAAAGGTGCAGATAGCCGTGAATTATTACGTGAAGCCTGGCGGCGTATTCAGGCTAAAGGCTATACGCTTGGTAATGTGGATGTGACGATTATTGCTCAGGCGCCGAAGATGCTGCCGCACATTCCGCAGATGCGCGTGTTTATTGCCGAAGATCTCGGCTGCCATATGGATGATGTTAACGTGAAAGCGACCACCACGGAAAAACTCGGTTTTACCGGGCGTGGGGAAGGGATTGCCTGTGAAGCGGTGGCGCTACTCATTAAGGCAACGAAATGACTGCGTTTGAAGATCTGACGTATCTCCATGGCAAACCACTGGGCCATGGCGTCCTGAAAGCGAATCCGGAAGACTTTGTCGTCGTTGAAGATTTAGGCTTCGAACCGGATGGCGAAGGCGAGCACGTTCTGGTGCGCATTTTGAAAAACGGCTGTAATACCCGTTTTGTGGCTGACGCGCTGGCGAAGTTCCTGAAAATTCATGCCCGCGAAGTGAGCTTTGCCGGGCAGAAAGATAAGCATGCGGTCACGGAACAGTGGCTGTGCGCGCGCGTACCCGGCAATGCGATGCCTGATTTAAGCAAATTTGAGCTTGAAGGCTGTAAAGTGCTGGAGTACGCGCGCCACAAGCGTAAGCTGCGTTTAGGGGCGCTGAAAGGCAACGAATTTACGCTGGTGCTGCGTGAAGTGAGCGAGCGAAATGACGTTGAAGCGCGTTTGCAGGCAATTAGCGAGCGCGGCGTACCGAACTATTTTGGCGCTCAGCGTTTTGGTATCGGCGGCAGCAACCTGCAAGGGGCGCTGCGCTGGGCACAAAGCGATGCGCCGGTGCGCGATCGCAATAAACGCAGTTTTTGGTTGTCGGCGGCCCGTAGCGCGTTGTTTAATCAGATAGTCAGTGAACGCTTGAAAAAAACAGACTTTAATCAAGTTGTTGACGGCGATGCGCTACAATTGTCGGGACGCGGAAGCTGGTTTGTTGCCACACAGGAAGAACAACCAGAATTACAGCGTCGTGTCGATGCGAAAGAATTGATGATAACAGCGGCATTGCCGGGCAGCGGTGAGTGGGGAACTCAGCGCGACGCGCTGGCGTTTGAAGAAGCCGCTATTGCTGATGAAACCGCGCTACAGTCTCTATTATTGCGCGAGAAAGTCGACGCGTCGCGTCGCGCTATGTTGCTGTATCCACAACAATTAAGCTGGAACTGGTGGGATGACGTAACCGTTGAGCTACGCTTCTGGCTACCGGCAGGTAGCTTCGCCACCAGTGTTGTAAGGGAACTTATTAACACAATGGGTGATTATGCGAATATTGCTGAGTAACGATGATGGGGTCCACGCACCCGGTATACAAACGCTGGCGAAAGCGCTGCGTGAGTTTGCTGACGTACAGGTGGTTGCCCCGGATCGTAACCGCAGTGGCGCGTCTAACTCGCTGACGCTGGAATCCTCACTTCGCACGTTTACCTATGATAACGGCGATATCGCCGTACAAATGGGTACGCCTACCGATTGCGTCTATCTGGGCGTGAACGCATTAATGCGTCCGCGTCCGGACATTGTTGTTTCTGGCATTAACGCGGGTCCTAATCTGGGTGATGATGTTATCTATTCCGGTACCGTTGCGGCGGCAATGGAAGGTCGTCATCTGGGATTCCCTGCGCTGGCTGTCTCGCTCGACGGCCATAAACACTACGATACTGCTGCCGCAGTAACCTGTCGTATCTTACGGGCGCTGAGTCGTGAACCGCTGCGCACCGGTCGCATTTTGAATATCAACGTGCCGGATTTACCGCTGGATCAGATTAAAGGTATTCGCGTCACCCGCTGCGGCAGTCGCCATCCGGCGGATCAGGTGATTCCCCAGCAGGACCCGCGCGGTAATACGCTGTATTGGATCGGGCCGCCGGGTGAGAAGTACGATGCCGGGCCGGATACGGATTTTGCCGCCGTCGATGAAGGCTATGTATCCATCACGCCGCTGCATGTTGATTTAACCGCATACGGCGCGCATGAGGTGGTTTCTGACTGGTTAGACAGCGTGGGAGCCGACACGCAATGGTAAGCAGACGCGTACACACTCTTCTTGAACAATTACGTGCGCAGGGCATCAGAGATGAGCTTGTTCTTGATGCGCTCGCCGCCGTGCCGCGTGAAAAATTCATTGATGAGGCGTTTGAGCATAAGGCCTGGGACAATATTGCCCTGCCGATTGGCCAGGGGCAGACGATTTCGCAGCCCTATATGGTTGCGCGGATGACCGAATTGCTTGAGCTAACGCCGCAGTCTCGGGTGCTGGAAATTGGTACCGGCTCTGGCTACCAGACGGCGATTCTGGCGCACCTGGTGCATCATGTGTGCTCCGTTGAGCGCATTAAAGGTTTGCAATGGCAGGCGCGTCGTCGCCTGAAGCAGCTTGATTTACATAATGTTTCAACCCGGCATGGTGATGGATGGCAAGGTTGGCAGGCGCGAGCCCCGTTTGACGCTATCATTGTTACGGCAGCACCACCCGAGATCCCAACCGCATTGATGATGCAGCTGGATGAGGGCGGCATTCTCGTCTTACCCGTGGGCGATGAGCACCAGTTTTTGAAGCGGGTGCGTCGTCGGGGAGGCGAATTTATTATCGATACCGTGGAGGCCGTACGTTTCGTTCCCTTAGTAAAAGGGGAGCTTGCGTAGATGCTGGCTATGAATACCTGGAGTTTTCCTGGATATTCTGGAATTAGTCAGCGTATCGTGTCGATGCCTTGCACGGTGATTACGTCACAGATTTAACCAAATTTTCCTGGGGGATAAATGAGCGCGGGAAGCCACAAATTTACCGTTCGCCGCATTGCGGCATTGTCACTGGTTTCATTATGGCTGGCAGGTTGTTCAAACACCTCGAATCCACCAGCGCCGGTCAGCTCGGTTGACGGCGGTGCATCATCGAACACCAGTTCCGGCATGCTGATTACACCTCCACCCAAAATGGGCTCGACGTCGACAGTACAGCAGACGCCACAGATCCAGCCGGTGCAGCAACCAACCGCACAGCCAACGCAAATCCAGCCTGTCGCGCAACAGCCTGTACAGATGGAAAACGGTCGTATTGTGTACAACCGTAAGTATGGGAATATTCCGAAAGGTAGCTACACGGGCGGCAGTACCTATACTGTTAAGAAAGGCGATACCCTTTTTTATATTGCCTGGATCACCGGGAACGATTTCCGTGACCTCGCACAACGCAATAACGTTCCGGCCCCGTATGGCCTGAATGTCGGTCAAACTCTGCAAGTGGGCAACGCGTCTGGCACACCGATTACCGGTGGTAATGCCATCACCCAGGCGGATGCAGCACAGCAAGGAGTTGTGACCAACCCTGCACAAAATTCCACCGTTGCTGTTGCTTCGAAACCAACAATTACGTATTCTGAGGATTCAGGTGAACAAAGTGCTAACAAAATGTTGCCGAACAACAAGCCTGCTGGGACCGTGGTCACAGCGCCTGTAACGGCTCCAGCAGTTAGCGCAACCGAATCAACTGCAAGCTCAACGTCTACCAGCTCGCCAATCTCTACCTGGCGCTGGCCGACTGACGGCAAAGTGATCGAAAACTTTGCGGCTACCGAAGGTGGCAATAAAGGGATCGACATTGCAGGCAGCAAAGGACAGGCTATTGTCGCGACCGCAGATGGACGCGTCGTATATGCCGGTAATGCGCTGCGTGGTTACGGTAATCTTATTATCATCAAACACAACGATGATTACCTGAGCGCCTACGCCCATAACGATACGATGCTGGTCCGGGAACAACAAGAAATCAAGGCGGGGCAGAAAATAGCTACCATGGGTAGTACCGGAACCAGTTCAACACGCTTGCATTTTGAAATTCGTTACAAGGGGAAATCCGTAAACCCGCTGCGTTACTTGCCGCAGCGATAATTCGGCGGAACCAGGCTTTCACGTGCTAGTTCCGTTAGGGATCACGGGTAGGAGCCACCTTTATGAGTCAGAATACGCTGAAAGTTCATGATTTAAATGAAGATGCGGAATTTGATGAGAACGGAGTAGAGGCTTTTGATGAGAAAGCCTTGAGTGAAGAGGAACCCAGTGATAACGACCTGGCTGAAGAAGAGCTGTTATCGCAGGGGGCCACACAGCGTGTGTTGGACGCGACTCAGCTTTACCTTGGTGAGATTGGTTATTCGCCACTGTTAACAGCCGAAGAAGAAGTTTATTTTGCGCGTCGCGCACTGCGTGGGGATGTCGCATCCCGCCGTCGCATGATTGAAAGTAACCTGCGTCTGGTGGTGAAAATTGCTCGTCGTTATGGCAATCGTGGTCTGGCATTGCTGGACCTGATTGAAGAGGGCAATCTGGGGCTTATCCGTGCAGTCGAGAAGTTTGACCCGGAACGCGGGTTCCGCTTCTCAACATACGCAACCTGGTGGATCCGCCAGACGATCGAACGGGCGATTATGAACCAAACCCGTACGATCCGACTGCCGATTCACATTGTAAAAGAGCTGAACGTCTATCTGCGTACCGCGCGTGAGTTGTCGCATAAACTGGACCACGAACCGAGCGCAGAAGAGATTGCTGAACAACTGGACAAACCGGTTGATGACGTTAGCCGTATGCTCCGACTCAACGAGCGTATTACCTCGGTAGACACCCCGTTGGGTGGCGATTCCGAAAAAGCGTTGCTGGATATTCTGGCCGATGAAAAGGAAAACGGTCCGGAAGACACCACGCAAGACGATGATATGAAACAAAGCATCGTCAAATGGCTGTTCGAACTGAACGCCAAACAGCGTGAAGTGCTGGCACGTCGTTTTGGTCTGCTGGGGTACGAAGCTGCGACACTGGAAGATGTGGGCCGTGAAATTGGTCTCACTCGTGAACGTGTTCGTCAGATTCAGGTTGAAGGTCTACGTCGTCTGCGTGAAATTCTGCAGACTCAGGGGCTGAATATCGAAGCGCTATTCCGCGAGTAAGCACAAGTTCTATCAAGAAAGGCCAGTCTCATTGGGACTGGCCTTTTTCTATGTTTGTTGCCTGATGGCACTGCGTTTATCAGGCCTACGGGGAGCAGGACTTTGTAGGCCGGATAAGACATTTATGTCGCCATCCGGCAGATTAGTTCATCATCTTACGCACCAGACGTGTGAACTGCTCGCGTTCTTCTTCGCTAAGTCTGCCCAGAAACTCATCATCCACGCTATCGCCTAACGGGATTGCGCTGGCCAGTAATGCCTCTCCTTGTGCGGTCAAATAAACAAACCGCCGACGCTTATCGGCCGGGTCGTGCTCACGCCTGACCAGATCGCGTTTTTCCATCCGGCTCAGCATTTCCGCAAGCGTCGCCTTGGTACAGACTGCTGCCTCGGTCAACGTAACCTGCTCAATACCTGGCTGTTCGGCAATGGCGCGCATCACCGCATACTGTGGTTTGGTCAAATCCGGTAATTCATGTTGCCAGCGAGCCGTATGATGCTGAAAAAGCTGGCGTAAAAGGTGGAAGGCTGTGTTTCGTAACGGCATGAGAACTCCGGAATTCCTGTCAGTCTCTATTATAACGGGTAACGCGTCATAGTTTAACCATTGCTGCTTTAGCGATCTGTGCGAGGCGCTCTTGCCCGGAATGCATCGAGGGAGTATTTTAGCAAAATGTTCGTACACGAACGAATTTGAGGGTTAAATGAGACTGATTGTAGGAATGACCGGGGCAACCGGCGCACCGCTTGGCGTGTCGCTATTGCAGGCGCTGCGAGAAATGCCCGAGGTGGAAACCCATCTGGTGCTGTCAAAGTGGGCCAAAACCACTATTGAACTGGAAACGCCGTACAGCGTCCGCGATGTGTCTGCGTTGGCCGATTATTGTCACCATCCGGCGGATCAGGCGGCGACCATCTCCTCCGGATCGTTTCGTACTGACGGCATGATCATTATTCCCTGCAGTATGAAAACGCTGGCCGGTATTCGTGCGGGCTATGCGGAAGGGCTGGTGGGGCGTGCCGCTGATGTGGTGCTGAAAGAAGGGCGCAAGCTGGTGCTGGTTCCGCGTGAAATGCCGCTTAGTACTATTCATCTGGAAAACATGCTCGCGCTTTCCCGCATGGGCGTCGCGATGGTCCCGCCGATGCCCGCATTTTATAACCACCCACAAACGGTCGATGACATCACGCAGCACATTGTGGCTCGCGTGCTCGATCAGTTTGGTCTGGAACACCCCAACGCCCGTCGCTGGCAGGGATTACGACAGGCGCAGAATTTTGCACAGGAGAATGAATAATGGCATTTGATGATTTGCGCAGCTTTTTGCAGGCGCTAGACGACCAGGGGCAACTGCTGAAAATCAGTGAAGAGGTCAACGCCGAGCCGGATCTGGCGGCGGCGGCCAACGCAACCGGGCGTATTGGCGACGGCGCCCCGGCGCTGTGGTTTGACAATATTCGTGGATTTACCGACGCCCGCGTGGCGATGAACACCATCGGCTCGTGGCAGAATCACGCCATCTCTTTAGGTCTGCCGCCAAATACCCCGGTGAAAAAACAGATTGATGAGTTTATCCGCCGTTGGGATAAATTTCCGGTTACGCCGGAGCGTCGCGCCAACCCTGCGTGGGCTGAAAACTGTGTTGATGGTGATGAGATCAACCTGTTTGATATTCTGCCGCTGTTTCGCCTGAACGATGGCGACGGCGGTTTCTATCTCGATAAAGCCTGCGTGGTGTCGCGCGATCCGCTGGACCCAGACAATTTCGGCAAACAGAACGTCGGCATTTACCGTATGGAAGTGAAGGGCAAACGCAAGCTTGGCCTGCAACCGGTGCCGATGCACGATATTGCGCTGCACCTGCATAAAGCCGAAGAACGCGGTGAAGATCTGCCGATTGCCATCACGTTGGGTAACGATCCGATCATCACCCTGATGGGAGCCACGCCGCTGAAGTACGATCAGTCGGAATACGAAATGGCCGGGGCACTGCGTGAAAGCCCGTACCCGATCGCTACTGCACCGCTCACTGGCTTTGACGTGCCTTGGGGTTCGGAAGTGATCCTCGAAGGGGTCATTGAAAGCCGTAAGCGTGAAATCGAAGGCCCGTTTGGCGAGTTTACCGGGCACTATTCCGGTGGACGTAACATGACCGTCGTGCGTATCGATAAAGTCTCTTATCGCACCAAACCGATTTTTGAATCGCTGTACCTCGGTATGCCGTGGACTGAAATTGACTATCTGATGGGCCCGGCGACCTGCGTACCGCTTTATCAACAGCTGAAAGCCGAATTCCCGGAAGTGCAGGCGGTAAACGCCATGTACACCCACGGTTTGCTGGCGATTATCTCCACCAAAAAACGTTACGGCGGCTTTGCCCGCGCGGTGGGGCTGCGCGCAATGACCACGCCGCATGGCCTGGGGTACGTGAAAATGGTGATTATGGTTGATGAGGACGTTGACCCGTTCAACCTGCCGCAGGTGATGTGGGCGCTGTCTTCGAAGGTCAATCCGGCGGGCGATCTGGTGCAACTGCCGAATATGTCGGTGCTGGAACTTGATCCGGGCTCCAGTCCGGCAGGGATTACCGATAAGTTAATCATTGATGCCACCACGCCGGTTGCGCCGGATAACCGTGGGCACTACAGCCAGCCGGTATGTGATTTACCGGAAACAAAAGCCTGGGCTGAAAAGCTGACCGCCATGCTGGCCAACCGTAAATAAGGAGTAGCAGATGATTTGTCCACGTTGTGCCGATGAACATATTGAAGTGATGGCAAACTCGCCGGTAAAAGGTGTCTGGACGGTATATCAGTGCCAGCATTGTCTGTACACCTGGCGTAATACCGAACCGCTACGCCGTACCAGTCGTGAGCACTACCCACAAGCGTTTCGCATGACGCAAAAAGATATTGATGACGCGCCGATGGTGCCGAGTATTCCGCCGCTGCTGGCGGAAGATAAGCGCTAATCAACATTGCCGGGTGCGGCTTCGCCTTACCCGGACGACAACGCATCAATATTAAGCCTCGGAATATCCGGGGCTTGTCATTTTACGAGCGGGCTCGTAGTAAATGGCATAACTTGTTCGAAGAGATAACACCTGGAATAGAATGGCGGCGGGTGCTTGAGGCTTTCTGGGCTTTGAGCATTTGCAAGGTCCCGGAAAGACAAAAGCCCCAGGAGATAGTTCTATCAACCTGAGGCTAGCGTTCAAACCTAGACCATTTGGATGTTAGTCTCTTCTTTGCAGGGAGGCAAAATATGCCCTGGTGGCGATTGTAGTGCTGTGTTTCACGGTGCTGGGATTTACGTTAATGGTACGAGATTCGCTGTGCGAGTTAAGTATCAAAGAGCGTAATATGGAGTTTAAAGCTGTTCTCGCTTACGAACCGAAGAAGTAGCAACAACGCGGGGGAAACCCCGCGTATTGATGGCCTGGTTTCGGCCTCTTGTACCCATTTTCGGCGTGCGCGCCCGATAAGCAAAGCGCCATCGGGCATTACAACGTTACACCAGACTCTTCAACCGGTAGATCCACTCCAGCGCCTGGCGAGGCGTTAGCGAATCCGGGTCGAGATTTTCCAGCGCTTCAACGGCGGGTGACGTTTCTTCCGGAACCGACAACAGCGACATCTGCGTACCGTCGACTTGGGTTGCGGCAACATTCGGCGCGATGCTTTCCAGTTCGCGCAGTTTTTGCCGCGCGCGTTTAATCACCTCTTTCGGCACGCCCGCCAGGGCTGCGACCGCCAGGCCATAACTCTTGCTCGCCGCACCATCCTGTACGCTGTGCATGAAGGCGATGGTATCGCCGTGCTCTAGTGCGTCCAGATGCACATTTGCTACGCCCTCCATCTTCTCCGGTAACTGAGTCAGTTCGAAGTAGTGGGTGGCAAATAACGTTAATGCTTTGATTTTATTGGCCAGGTTTTCCGCGCACGCCCACGCCAGCGACAGGCCGTCGTAGGTGGAGGTACCGCGCCCAATCTCATCCATCAGCACCAGGCTGTTCTCGGTGGCGTTGTGCAGAATGTTGGCGGTTTCAGTCATTTCTACCATGAAGGTGGAACGACCAGATGCCAGATCATCCGCCGCGCCCACGCGGGTAAAGATGCGGTCGATAGGCCCAATCTCCACTTTCTGCGCCGGAACGTAGCTGCCGATATAGGCCAGCAGAGCAATCAACGCGGTCTGGCGCATATAGGTACTTTTACCCCCCATGTTCGGGCCGGTGATGATCAGCATCCGCCGCTGAGGCGAGAGGTTAAGCGGGTTGGCGATAAACGGCTCGGTCAGCACCTGTTCCACCACCGGATGACGTCCCTCGGTAATACGAATACCAGGCTTGTCGGTGAAGGTCGGGCAGGTGTAATTCAGGGTATAAGCACGTTCTGCGAGGTTGACCAGTACGTCCAGTTCCGCCAACGCGCTGGCGCTCTGTTGTAAATCAGCCAGGTGCGGCAGCAGCATGTCGAACAGTTCGTCGTATAGCTGTTTTTCCAGCGCCAGCGCTTTGCCTTTTGAGGTCAAAACTTTGTCTTCGTACTCTTTCAGTTCCGGAATAATGTAGCGTTCGGCGTTTTTCAACGTCTGGCGACGCACGTAGTTAATCGGCGCCAGATGGCTTTGCCCGCGACTGATCTGAATGTAGTAGCCGTGTACGGCGTTAAACCCGACTTTCAGCGTATCCAGACCGGTGCGTTCGCGTTCGCGGATTTCCAGTCGGTCGAGGTAGTCGGTTGCGCCATCAGCCAGCGCTCGCCACTCATCCAGTTCTTCGTTATAGCCCGGGGCAATGACGCCGCCGTCGCGTACCAGCACCGGCGGCGTTTCCACCACGGCGCGCTCCAGCAGTTCACGCAGCTCGGTAAACTCACCCATTTTCTCGCGCAGCATCTGCACCGGGGCACTGACTACGTTTTCCAACTGTGCGCGTAGTTCTGGTAATTGCTGGAAAGCATGACGCATACGGGCCAGATCGCGCGGGCGCGCGGTGCGCAGGGCCAGACGCGCCAGAATACGCTCCAGGTCACCTACCTGACGCAGTACGGGTTGTAATTCGCTGGTGGTATCCTGCAGCGCGCCGATGGTCTGTTGGCGCTCGGTGAGGATTTTGGTGTCGCGCACCGGCATATGCAGCCAGCGCTTGAGCATACGACTGCCCATCGGCGTCACGGTGCAGTCGAGAACTGACGCCAGCGTGTTTTCAAAGCCGCCCGCCAGGTTCTGGGTGATTTCCAGGTTGCGGCGCGTGGCGGCGTCCATGATGATGCTGTCCTGCTGGCGCTCCATGGTGATGGAACGAATATGCGGCAGCGAGGTGCGCTGGGTATCTTTTACGTACTGCAACAGACAACCGGCTGCGCAGAGCCCGCGCGGGGCGTTTTCCACGCCAAAGCCGATTAAATCCCGCGTGCCAAACTGCAGGTTTAACTGCTGGCGGGCGGTATCAATTTCAAATTCCCACAGCGGGCGACGACGCAGGCCGCGACGCCCCTCAATCAGTGAGGTTTCGGCGAAATCCTCGGCATACAGCAGTTCCGCGGGGTTGGTGCGCTGCAATTCAGCGGCCATCGTTTCGCGGTCAGCGGGTTCACTGACGCGAAAACGCCCGGAGCTGATATCAAGCGTTGCGTAACCATAACCTTTACTGTCCTGCCAGATGGCAGCCAGCAGGTTGTCCTGACGTTCCTGCAGCAGTGCTTCATCACTGATGGTGCCAGGCGTGACAATACGCACCACTTTGCGCTCAACCGGACCTTTGCTGGTCGCCGGATCGCCAATTTGCTCACAAATAGCAACGGACTCACCCTGATTGACCAGCTTGGCGAGGTAGTTTTCTACCGCATGATGAGGAATGCCCGCCATCGGGATTGGCTCGCCCGCAGACGCGCCGCGTTTGGTCAGGGAGATATCAAGCAACTGAGACGCGCGTTTCGCGTCATCATAAAACAGTTCGTAAAAGTCGCCCATGCGGTAAAACAACAGTATCTCCGGGTGCTGAGCCTTCAGCTTGAGATACTGCTGCATCATTGGGGTATGGTTGGTGAAGTCCGTATCAAGTGACTCTTTCATATCGTTTTTGCTCTTTTTTTAATCTTTTTGGGTACTTGGGCAGTCTCACATGAGCCCCTGGAAACTCACATAAACCCACAAATTTGTTATTCGAAAGCCGCCAGAAGGGCAGTAACCACGAGCTTTAGCTCGGCCAGAATGGCCTATCTTATCACCGACAACGACTGAGATTCACCCGTAGGTTTTGCCGCCAGAACGCATCCTGATTATTCATTTTCCGGCAACGCATAGTTCTGGCAGTAGAGATACGGTATCCCCTCTTTGGTAATCAGATACGTCTCGCTATTTAGCGCAAAAAAATCGACGTTGGATACGCTGGTGTTGGTCAGGAAAAAGTCGGGGAGCAAGTCCTGAATGAGAGTGGCGGGTGCCGTTTCGCGATTAGAGATCTGGATTTTCTGTGAAATCCAGACCGGGCTTGAGCCGTAGCTGGATTGCGTAAAAAGCACCATGCGTTGCACGGTCTGTTCATTATTTTCGGCATCTTTGATAATGCCATCAATATTCACAATACCTTTGCTGCCGCCGGTTTTTATATCAATGATGCCACGAAATGAGGTGGTATTACGGACAATTTCGATGGCTGAGCGGCAGGTCAGATTATGTAACTCGCCATTGTTTTTACTGTACCGATAGACCACGGCGACAATTAGCGTAACAAAACAAAGCAGCAGGATAATACCAGTCTGAATGCGGGACGTTCTGGGATAAAGATTCATTAGCTATCATACCGTGGAAAATAAACCGACTGACAGGCGTTTTCCTGCCTCGCTTTCATCGGTGAGCGACACACAAGCACGGACAATTTCTTGGATTCAGGGTAGGTGGTGATATAGATAAATTTATGGCTTTGGCACAGTCCCGGATTTTTGTCGATAAACGCGGTATGTCGGGAGAAATTACTGGCATCATTATTAAAATAATACTGACAGTCAGTAGGTGCATTGCCTGCGGCGATATAGCCGGAGAAATAGTTATCGTTGGTTTGCCACGGATACAATATAAGCACGCAAATTATCAGGGTAATGGTCAGCATTACCGTTTCTGCAGTGGTTATCAATGGTTGGCGTGGTGTGCCAGCTAACAGTTCTTCGATGGCGGCATCCGGTGCTAAAGGTTCAACGGTAGAAGAAGCGCTCTCCTCCGGCGTTTCAATCACCTGAATATCAAACTCGTCCTGAATGATCAGCCCTCTGCGGGGGATTGTGGTGATAAGCGGTTGTTCCAGCTCCAGCTGTAGCAGGCTTTTACGCAAAGAGAGAATGCTTTGATAAAAGGCATTGAAGCTCACCTGACGGTGATTTTTACCCCAGCCGAATTCCAGCAGTTCGTTTTGTGAAACCACTTGTCCGCGATGTTGAATAAGTAATAAAAGACATAATGACGCCGAGTGTTTGAGTTTTATCCGCTGATTGGGTTGATCCACCCGCGCCAGACATTGCGTCGCTGGCGTAAATATTATTATTTTTTCAATCAGATAACTGACATTGCCAGTCTCAGACATAATGTCTCTACTCTTGCTGATGCGCCAGGCGGCTGGAGAGCCATGATACCACTTAGCCTATAAAGACCACCAGTATGGCCCCGACTCTACAAAGGGAACCGCTAAGTGTTTCAATTTAGTATCATAATATAACAATAGTGATAACTTTTTAATGAAAATAAACCATATAAAAATCAATGAATTGTGTCTTTTTGGCTACTTCGCAAAGAACAGAAAGATGAAATAATGTCGACAAAGATGATTGCCATTAATTCTTTATGGACAGCGCCCTATACTGCCCGGCACCACCACGCGAAAACAGCATGAGCCTGAACGCGTCAACGGCACCAGGGAATGTCGGTGGTAGATGTAGATGGGAATAAATGTCAGCTTGTTTGTAGGCTGACATTTATTTTTCGTGCTGAGTAAATTTACCCTCGTTTAGACAAAGCCTTAATTTGCGGTAGAGAGTCCCATGTTCCAGAAAGAAATTGAAAATGCTGTAGTGCTCGTTGGCGATGAAATGAAGAAGTCGGATAATGCCTGGCTGTCGTTACGCAAAAAACGTCAGCGTATTGATTTGAAGATTGATGGCAATATCTTGTTTTTGGAGAAAGGGACTGTCTCTGTTTATCGTGTGGAAAATGACTTAGTCACCGTGAGTATTTCTGCACCGGCTATTCTCGGCCTGCCACAAATGCGTACGGAAGTGGCAGGACACTATTTACGTTGTGATACCGATTGCGAGATGTGGGCGATGAGCGTGCAAAATGCCGATCTCCTGTTTACCGCTAAAAACTTATGGAAGCAGGCGTTTGATATCTTAACGCACCATCTTCAGCGTTATTTCCAGCGGGAAGCGTTGCAGTCACATCGTACTATTCGCGAGCAGATTATTGAGCACGTGAAATATATCTGGGCGATGGAACCCGATGTCCGAGAGAAAACATCCGTGTATACCTTTATTTTGACCCGCAATCATATCTCACGCAGCGCCATCCATAAGGTGTTACAGGAGCTGGTTAATGACGGGAAAATCACCCTGAATCGCGGAAAACTTTCTTTTTGCACGCCGTTATAATCTCTGTGCTCCCTAACAATAATGAAAGGGAGCACAACCGATTAACGTTCTCTGAGTGCCTCCGCGCGTGCGCGAATAATCGGTTTTAACAGATAGCTCAGAATCGTTTTCTTACCGGTGAGAATATCGACGCTCGCCACCATGCCGGGAATGATCAGCATCGGATGCTCTTTTGTTCCCAGGTAATTTTTGTCCGTTTGCAAACGCACAATATAAAAGCTCCGTCCCTGCTTGTCGGTAACGGTGTCTGGACTTATCTGCACCACTTCGCCTTGCAGGCCACCATAGATGGTGTAATCGTAAGCGGTAAATTTCACCATCGCGTGCTGGCCCGGATGGAGGAAGGCGATATCGCGCGGTTGTATTTTGGCTTCGATTAACAGCTTGTCATCCAGAGGAACGATTTCCACCAGATCGCTGCCCGGCTGAATGACGCCGCCGATAGTGTTCACCATTACCTGCTGAACGATACCGCGCACTGGTGAAGTAACCATCGTCCGGTTTACCCGGTCTTCCAGCGCTTTAACACTGGCCTGGGTCTTGCTGAGATTTGTTCGCGCCTCGTTGAGCTGGGCCAGCGCATCGCTCTGGAAACGACCACGACTTTCACCGATTTTATTCTCAATCTCTTTAATTTCTGATGCCGCCTTGGGCAGCGACAGGCTAATAGAGTTGAGCTGCCCGGCGGTTTCCACTTCGGTACGGCGCAGGCGCAGCAGTTCGACTTTTGAAATCGCGCCCGAGGCGAGCAGCGGCTCGGACATTTTGATTTCCTGGCGTATTAACCCGAGGCTGTGCTTAAACTGATCTTCCTTCGATTCAAAGTCGCGCAGTTCCTGTTTTTTCTGCACCAGCTGTTCTTCGAGCCCGGATATTTCGTTGTGAAACTGCTCCCGGCGGCTGTTGTACAGCTCGGTTTCTCCCCGGGCGACATCCGGCGCCTGGCTGGCTATTTCTGGGGAAATCACAAACTCTCGGTCTTCAACTTCCGCCGTCAGGCGTTCTACCTTGGCGCGCAGGCCAAGCTTATCGGCTTCTGTTTCGCCAACATTGGACGCAAAGCGCGTGTCATCAAGGTGCAGTAACGGGGTTCCGGCGTTAACGATTTGCCCTTCGTGAACATACAGTTCGGTGACAATGCCCCCTTCCAGGTTCTGGATTTTTTGCAGCTTAGATGAGGGGATCGCTTTTCCCTCACCGCGCGTGACTTCATCAATTTTGGCAAAACCGGCCCACACAAAAGACAACACCACCAGTGCGAGGATCGTCCACAGCGTCAGTCGTATCACTCTTGGGGCGTCATCAATAATGGCCTGGCTGACCTCATTAATACTGTCGGTTTGATTTTCATCACGACCGCGAAAGTAGTGCGGCAGGTAGCGGCGGGCACGAGCCAGGAAATCAGCGAGATGCATTAATCTGCCCCTTTTTCAACGCATCCATCACTACCGCTTTCGGGCCGTCTGCGATGATGCGTCCTTTATCAACAATAATCAGACGGTCAACCAGCGACAGCATGGAGGCGCGGTGCGTGACCAGTAATAACGTTTTTCCCGCGATGCAGGGAGCCAGCGCGTGTTTGATCTTCTCTTCGCTGGTGTTGTCCATCGAACTGGTGGGTTCATCCAGTAGCAGGAGAGGGGGATCCAGCAGCAGCGCGCGGGCAAGCGCCACCGCCTGCCGTTGACCGCCGGAAAGCTGAGAGCCGCGCTCCCCGACCTGCAGGTTATAGCCGTCAGGATGCAGACGAGCGAAATCGTTGACGCCCGCCAGTTCTGCCGCTCTCAGCATGGTTTCGTCATCGACATAGCGCGCCCCACACAGCAGGTTGTCGCGCAGCGTACCGTTAAACAACTGGATGTCCTGCGGTACGTAGCCGATGCTGTGGCGCAGATCGTTCACATCCAACTGTCGAGAGTCGATACCGTCGATCAGCAGGTTCCCGGCGCTCGGTTGGTACAAATTGACGATAAGTTTACTCAGTGAACTTTTTCCGGAACCGCTACGTCCGATAATGCCGATGCGTTCGCCGGGCTGAATGGTCAGGTTAATTTTGTACAGCGACAGGTTTTGTTGCTCCGGATAGCTGAAATCCACATCGCGGAATTCAATGCTGCCCTGTAACTGTTCGCGCTTGAGCGGGTTTTCATCCGCGCGACGCTCCTGCGCCAGTGACATCATTTTGTCGGTATTTTTGATGGTGAGCTTCGCCTGCTGATAGCGGGCGATAAGGCCGGTGAGCTGGCCCAGCGGCATCAGTGCGCGACCGTTAAGCATGTAGCAGGCAATCAAGCCCCCCATACTCAACTTGCCGCCGATAATCATGTATACGCCGACGATGATCATCACTACGCCCGAAATTTGCTGGAACCAGCCGGTGAGATTGCTGGCCAGGCTGGACAAGGTTTTTACGCGCAGCTCCAGACGGCTCAGGCTGCCCAGCGTCTGCTCCCACTGGAACTGGCGTTCGCTTTGGGCATTGTTCACTTTGATGGCGTCCAGGCTGCTGAGGGTTTCTATCAGCAATGCCTGACGTTCGCTGGCGAGGCTCATGGTTTTTGCCACCGCGTCGTTGACCGGCTTTTGCAGCGCCCAACTGCACAGCAGGGCAATCGGCAATGTCAGTACCGGGATCCATGCCAGCGCACCGCCGATAATACCGATAACAATCAGCAGCAACAGGGTGAAGGGCAGATCGATAATCGTCGTCAGCGTGAGCGATGAGAGGAAATCACGCAGCGACTGAAATTCATGAATGTTTTGCGCAAAGCTTCCCACCCGCGCCGGGCGCTCTTTCATCTCCATGCCGATAATGCGTTCAAACAGGGTCGAGGAGATGATGAGATCGCTTTTTTTACCCGCAATATCCAAACAGATACCGCGTAGCATTTTCAGGATCAGGTCAAAGATAAACGCCAGACAGATCCCGACCGCCAACACCCACAGCGTGACCGTTGCCTGGTTTGGCACCACGCGGTCATAGACGTTCATGGTAAAAAGCGGCGTGCCGAGCGCAATCAGGTTGATCAGCAGGCTGGCCAGCACCGCATCCATATACAGAAAACGTGACAGCTTCAGCGTATCTTTGAACCAGGATTTAGTGCGCGGCAGGAAGGCTTCCGCCTGCAAATCGAATTCATGACGCGGATGCGCAAAAATGACTTTACCCGCATAGTTGCGCTCAAGCGTGGCTAAATCGACGCAAATTTCCCCACCCTCGCTTTCGCTGGGCATAAAGCGGGCGCTACCGTCATCGTTCCATGCCAGCAATACGCCGGTTCCGCCTGTATTCAGCAACAAGACCGCAGGCAGGGACATTGCCGGAATTTTATCGAGCGTGCGCGTGACGACTCGTGCTTTTAAACCGGCTCTTGCCGCCGCGCGTGGAAATATATCCAGCGTGAGCCGATCGCTTTCTAATGGTAGGCCGCAGCTTAATGTTGAACGACTCGCCGATTTACCATGCAGAGAACACAGAATAAGTAAGCTATCCAATAATGGGTCGTCATTATGGCTACGTGGGTCGTGATGGTGAGAATTAGGGTTAGCATCATTCTCGGAAACTTCATTTAATAATTCGGCTTGTGCACTCATTTTCGCAACCATTCTGACCGTGCACGGCTAAATAATAGCAAGCTAATAATAAGCGTGCAGGTCAGAGATTTATTGGGTATTAATAATTATTAATGAAGTTCCGGTAAACTATTGTCTTCTGCAGAATCTACCGGTTGCCCTGACGGCGGCGGTGTGATTTTTAGAATATTCATTAATTCGCCGGTGCGTTCGCTAATACGATAGCCGCTGGTCATTGCCAGATAACGTAATTCAACAAGGCGACGTTTAGAGGAGAACACTTCATTTTCACTATCGAGTAAATCCAGCAGCGTACGTTCGCCAAGACTAAATTGATCCTGATACGCCGTGCGCACTTTGACGCTGCGGTCAGCATATTCTTCTGCCGAAGGCAGTTGGGCGCGTGCGTTTTGCAGCGCAGTCCAGGCCAGGCGCAGCTCCTGATTCAACTGGCGAAGCGTGTTATTGCGCACATCCTGAGCCTGCTTGTGCAGATAAGCGCGGGAGTTCATGCTGGCTTTGTCGCTGCCGCCCTGGTACAGGTTGTAGTGCAGTTTTACCATCGCTTCCCACTCTTCGGTGTGTGCGCTGGTGGTATCGGTGTTATTGCTAATCCCGCGGGAAAGCTCTACGTCCACGCGTGGGTAGAAAGTGGATTTTGAGGCTTCATACTGCTGGTGTGCAGCTTCGATATCCGCATTGGCG
Organism: Citrobacter arsenatis; assembly: GCF_004353845.1. Taxonomy (GTDB): domain Bacteria; phylum Pseudomonadota; class Gammaproteobacteria; order Enterobacterales; family Enterobacteriaceae; genus Citrobacter; species Citrobacter arsenatis. The sequence goes on along the minus strand of NZ_CP037864.1, from coordinate 4,150,106 downwards.
GACTTCAGTAATGGATTGTTTTTTTCCATTCGGCTTTTGGCGTCTTCCAGCGAGGTCGGAAGCTGAGAGTCAATGCTCTCTGGCTGGCTTAAGCCCTGCGGGTCCATACCGGTCACGCTGACAAAGGTGGTTTTCGCGTCTTCCAGGTTGGTCTGCTCGGTCAGCAGGTTGTTACGCGCCTGCGCCAGGCGCGCTTCGGCCTGCATAAAGTCTCCGGAGCGACCAACGCCCTGATCGGTACGCAGTTTTATCTGGTCGTAAATGCGCTCGTGATTTGCCAGATCGTCTTCGGCAAGATGCACAAACTCTTCACGTTGCAGTACGTCGAAATAGGCCTGAATCACGGCATACGCGGTGCTTTCGCTGGTGTTCATCACGCTCCAGGCGCGCGAATCAACGGTCGCTTTTTGCCGCGCAACTTCGCTGTTGGTGGCAAAACCATTGAACACATTTTGCTCAAGGCTGAGCGTCGCTTCGTTAGGTGACTGAGTCAGACCGTTATTGCGGCCTGCCGCACGAGTCGTCGCATCATCAACATTTTTGCGCCCGGCTTCTGCGTTTAAATTCAGGGACGGTAAATAGCCGCCTTGTGCCGCCCGTAGTTCTTGCTCTGAGGAATAACGACTATTTATTGCGGCATTAACTTCTGGATGATTCGCTAATGCATCTTTAACGGTATTTTGTAAGTCTTCTGCAATTGCTGCATTTATTGAAAAGCATGAAAGCAGAAAAACTAAAAACTTCTTCATGACATGAATGCCTTATATCTCACGGTTATGACATCCAGCTGTCGTCGCTATCATCCATTTTTACAAACACGTTATATTAATTAACAAATATGATTTGTCTTAATTGATGGCTGTCATCAGCTATTCAGCGACATGTTTTGTCACATCGTGTTTTATTTTTGGTTATTTTTTATTATATTCATTTGCCAGTCAAGTCTCATGTAATTGCATTCAATAAAATGTGTTTTTTTCTACATTGAGATATTAATGTTTACATTAAATTAATGTGATATTTGTTCGTTAATATATTAGCGAGTTTATAAAAATAATGATGATATTTAAGTGAGGTTACGGTGAGCAAATTACTCGGTGTGATCAAAGCAATCATTGGGCAGGTTTACGTTGTTGATGCTAATGGTGCACAACGACAGGTTCATGAAGGCGACAGGGTATATAGCGGTGAAGAAATTGTGACCGGTGCCAGCGGCGCGGTAAGTGTCTCTTTACCCGACGGAAAAACGCTGGATATCGGCCGCAACAGTCACTGGGGCGAGCACGGGCTACAGGCTAGCCATAATCCGGAGAGTAGCGCCCAAGATATTGCCGCCGCACAAAAAGCCATTTCCGAGGGCGCTGACCCGACGCAGGTGCTGGAAGCAACCGCCGCAGGTAATGAAGCGCCGGTAACCTTAGAGGGCGGGGGTGGTGGCCACACTCTGGTTCAACTTGAGTTAACCGGGCAGGTGGTTGATCCGACTGCTGGTTTTAACACCAAAGGTCTCGGTAGCCCGAACTGGGATAGCAATCTGCCGATAGGGGGTGCTACTACAGGTTCCGCGAATGTTTTCCCGCCTGAAGTGCAAATTACCGAGTTTGCCGGCAACGACGGCTTTATTAACAAAAACGAACTCCACCAGACCCATTTAAGCGGCACCAGTAATCAAAGTCACGTCACGCTCACCTTTACCGATAGCCAAAAAAACACATTCACCATAACTGTCCCGGTGAACAACGGGCACTGGAATATTGCTACCGATCTGGGTGGACTGGTACCTGGAAATGTAACCGTAGTGGCAATCGCGACCGATGTGACGGGACGAACGGCGGAAAGTTATGACCATGCGCTGCTTGATATTACTGGACCAAATATCAGTATTAGCGTTGAAAACGTCACGCCGGATAACCTCATTAATAATGAGGAGTCTCATCATCGGCAGACCGACGTACATGGTCATGTTGGCGGAGATGCAAAACCTGGCGATCTCGTTACCTTACTGGTCGATGGCAAAGAATATACCGGCGTTGTTACCGACCCGGGAACAGGGACTCTGACTTATACCATCCCGGTGCTGACTCAGGGATTATTGAATGACCCGAATATTCACGCCACGTTAACCTCTGTCGACGATGCCGGAAACAGCACCACGGTTTCTACCGATCATCACGTCAACAACGATCTGTTTGCGCAAAATGCCGTGACCATTGAAACGGTGGCGAATGATGATGTCGTCAACGCCAATGAGTTTCGTATGCCGACCGTTATTTCAGGCGTTGCCAGCGGTGATGCGAAAGCGGGCGATCCGATAACGCTGACTATTCAGGGCAAAGCGTTTCACGGCACGGTTTTCGACGATCATGGTCAGCTACGCTATGAAATTGTGGTGCCTTCCGCAACCCTGAAGGAAGGTGCGAACGATGTGCAGGTGACGCTGGTCAGCCATGACGTTGTAGGTAATGAAGCCACCGCCGTAACGCATCGCACTGTGGTGCTGGATACTCAGGCGCATAACGCGCTGACCATCGACAATGTGACCGACGATAACACCCTGAATCGTGTAGAGCTGTATATGCGCAATCAGGTGATTTCGGGCACAGTGAGCGGCGAAGACGCCAAAGTTGGCGACCCGATACAGCTGGAGATTAACGGCCATCAGTACAACGCTCAGGTTATCTCTCTTGGCAATAACACGCTGGGATATCGTATTGCGGTGAGCTCATCTGACTTTGCAAATAACAGCACGCCGGTTGATGGTAACGTGGAAGTGAAGGTTACAGTCACCTCGCACGATGCGGCGGGCAACCTGGCGATTGCCACCGATACCCACAGCGTACACATTGATAATCTTGCGACTAATCAGGTCAACATTGGCGCAGTAGCGACGGACGATGTGGTCAATGCGATTGAAAACCGCATGACGACGCTGATTAGCGGCGTGGCGGGCGGCGATGCCAAAGCGGGCGACGCCGTGACCGTCAATGTGCGTGGGCAGAATTTTACCGGAACGGTGGTCGATGATAACGGCGAGCTGCGCTACGAAGTGGCGGTTCCAGTTGGCACGCTGAAGGAAGGTAAAAATGCGGTGGTGGTGACGCTTACCAGCCACGATGCCGCAGGCAACGAAGTGACCGCGCTCGCGCACCGTACCGTGGTGCTGGATACCAAAGCGCATAACACCGTCAATATTCACGACGTCACCGCCGATAACACGCTGAACTTCAACGAGCTGTCGGCAGCCAAGCAGACGATTATCGGGAGCGTTCGCGGGGAAGATGCGAAAGCGGGCGACCCGGTGCTGATTGAGATCAACGGCCACCAGTATCATGGCCAGGTGATTGATACCGGGAAAAATACCCTCGGTTATCGTATCGAGGTGGATTCGAGCGCGTTCTCAGACAATATCGGTCATGTACTGAAAGAGGCGACGGTGCACGTCAGCGTCACTTCCCACGATGCGGCGGGTAACCTGGCGATTGCCACCAGCAGCCACGATGTGCATATCGATAACTTCGCGGAAAACGCAATAACCATTGAATCGGTGGCGACAGACGATGTGGTCAACGCCATTGAAAATCGTATGGTAACGCTGATTAGCGGTGAAGCCAGCGGCGATGCCAGAGTAGGCGATGCGGTCACCGTTAGCATGCATGGGCAAAACTATGCCGGAACGGTCGTCAATGATAACGGCCACCTGCGCTACGAAGTCGCGCTGCCGAAAACGGCCTTGCTGGAAGGTAAAAATGATGTGCAGGTGACGCTGGTCAGCCATGATGCGGTGGGTAATGAAGTTACCGCGCAGTCGTATAGCACCATCACGCTGGACACTCAGGCGCATAACACCATCCGCATACATGATGTTACTGCCGATAATACGTTGAATTACCAGGAGCTACTTGCGGCTAAACAGACGATTACCGGTTTTGTTGGCGGTGAGGATGCGAAGGTAAACGATCCGGTCTTACTGGAGATAAACGGCCATCAGTACAGCGGTAAGGTGATTGATTTTGGCCGCGGTAAGCTGGGGTATAGCATCGATGTAGATTCTTCAGCATTTGCTGATAACAGCGGCCATGTGCTGACGAATGTGAAAATTACCGCAATGGTTACCTCTCATGACGCAGCGGGTAACCTGGCGATCGCGACGGATTCCCATAAAGTTCACATCGATAACTACGCGGAAAACACCCTCAAGATTGACGCAGTAGCGACGGACAATGTGGTGAACGCCAATGAAAACCGCATGCCCACGATTATTAGCATCGTAGCCGGTGGTGATGCCCGGGAGGGGGATGCGGTAACTATCAGCGTTCGTGGACAAGATTTTGACGGCACGGTGATCAACGACAACGGTCAGCTACGCTATGAAGTGGTTCTGCCGCATGGAACCTTGCATGAAGGTAAGAACGCGGTGGTCGCGACCCTGCTCAGCCATGACGCGCTGGGCAACGCAGTGACCAGTGAGTCGCACCGTATCATCACTCTTGATACTCATGCGCAAAACGCCATCTCGCTGGATAACATTGCCACAGACAATGTTATCAATTACCAGGAACTGTCCGCGGCAAAACAGCGCATTACCGGCATCGTTGATGGTGAAGATGCGAAGGTCGGTGACCCGATCCAACTGGTGGTTAATGGTCACCCGTACGCAAGTCAGGTCATCGACCTTGGTCACGGGCATTTGGGTTACAGCATTGATGTGGACTCATCGGTCTTTGCGAACAATAGCGTCCATGTGTTGACGGATGTCGACGTGCACGTCACGGTCACTTCTCATGACGCGGCGGGGAACTTCGCCATCGCCACCGATAGCCATAAAGTTCATATTGATAACTTTGCCAAAAATGGGGTGACGACGGATGTAGTGGCGTCGGATGATGTGGTGAACGCCATTGAAAACCGCATGCCAACGCTGATTAGCGGTATCGCGAAAGGTTTGGATGCCAAAGCGGGCGATGTGGTGACCGTCCACGTACAGGGACATAATCAGGACTTTAGCGGCACGGTAGTTAACGATCACGGCGTTCTGCGCTACGAAGTGTTTGTTCCAACTGGTGTGTTGCAGGAAGGCAGCAACGACGTGATGGTGACGCTGGTCAGCCACGATTCTGCGGGCAATCAGGCGCTGGCGGTGGAGCATCGAAGCGTCACGCTGGATACGCAAGCGCACAGTACCGTCACTATTGATAGCGTCACTGATGACAACAACCTTAACCATCTTGAGCTGGATACGCCGATGCAGCTCATCAGCGGTAAGGTGGGCGGTGACGCGCAGGTTGGCGATGCGGTGATCGTTGAAATCAATAACCAGACGTTTAACGGCAAGGTGATTGATCTCGGGGGCGGTCACTTAGGCTATCAGGTCCCGGTCAACTCAACGGCGTTCAGCGATAATAAAGGCCTCCAGGATAAAAATGTGACCGTGAGCGTCACGGTTATCTCCCACGATGCGGTGAAAAATGAGGTCATTACCACCGCAAAGCATGACGTACATATTGATAACCATGCCGGGGCTAAAATCACCGTTGATACGGTGGCGGGCGATGACAAGCTGAACGGTGCAGAAGCTGCTAAGCATCTTACCGAGGTTATGGGAACGGTTGCGGGCGATGTGCATGTCGGGGATAAAGTTCAGGTTATCGTGGATGGACATACCTACGAAACTACCGTTCAGCGACTCCCGGAGCATAACAATGCGCTGGGATATAAGCTGGACGTTCTGAGTCGCGATCTGGTCAAAGACCCGCATATCGTGGCCCGCGTAGTCGGCGAAGATAAAGTGCATAATTTCCAGAAAGCGGAGATAACGCACGACCTGGCGGTTGATTTACATGCCAAAGCTATGCTGACGATTGATCCCGTCACTGGCGATAATATGATTAATGGCGATGAATCAAAACAACCATTCACGTATGTCACCGGGAAAGTAGCTGGGGATGTTCATGTAAATGACGTCGTTTATCTCACCGTGAATGGCCACGTCCTGACGGGGAAAGTGAGTGATTTGGGCGGCGGGGTTCTCGGCTACAGCATTAAAGTCAGTACCGCCGACCTGATCTCCGATCCGCATTTAACCGCGACGGTGAGCACCACCGATGGTGCGGGTAACCCGGCCACGGCCAATACAGAAACCACGGTGATTATCGATACCCGTGTGGATGCGCAGATAACCATTGATGCCGTGACGCCGGATAATACGCTGAACCTTGCCGAGCAAATGCATGGCTATACGATAGTGAGCGGGTCGGTGAGCGGTGAAGTTCATCCGGGCGATCCGTTCACTATGACCATCAACGGCCACAACTATTCTGGCGTGGTGGAGGATCGCGGCCATCAGCAGATGGGCTTCCACGTTCCCGTTGCCACGGCCGATCTGGTTGCCGATCCGCATATCAGCGTCACCATGGATATCACGGACGATGCCCTGAACCATGCGCAAATTACAGCGCATCATACGGTTATGCTGGACGCTGAAGCGAAGGCCTCAATCACTATCGATCCGGTAACGGGCGATGATGTATTGAATAAGATTGAATTGGGTCAAACCACGACGATCGTCAGCGGTACGGTGGGGGGCGATGCTAAGGTGAATGATGTGGTGCACCTGAATATCGGTGGCCATACGGTTGATGCCACAGTGGTGAATCTGCCAAATCTGGGAACGTTGGGTTATTCCATTGATGTAGACACCCAGTGGCTGCAAAACGATCCGCATATTACCGCAACCATCACCACTACCGATGCGGCGGGTAATAACGCGACGGCAGATGCGCAGAGTACCGTGGTCATTGACGAGAAGATTGACGCGATTGTGCATATTGATCCGATTGTCACCGATAGCGGTGATGCGGTGATTAACCACGACGAAGCTCTGAAGCCGCAAACGACGGTTACGGGTACGGTGGGAGGCGATGTCAAAGTCGGTGATACCGTTGAGCTGACCATCAATCATCAGATCTACTATGCGCAGGTGGAGGATCACAACGGCCAGCGTGTTTTCAGCACGAAGGTATCGACTTTGGATCTGCTTATGGATCCGAATATCCATGCCGAAGTAACGGCAAAAGATGACGCAGGCAATATTGCACATGGGCACGATGACATGCCTGTGGTGGTTGATACTGTTGCTGATGCCGGGATTACGATTGATTCTGCGTTGAGCTGGCAAGGCATGGCGTTACCAGCTGGAAACCGCCCTGAATTTGTGACGGTAACAGGGCATGTTACCCCAGACGCGAAGTTTAATGATTTGGTTACAGTTGATGTTGGTAACAACAAACATCTGGAAACCCACGTTATTACTCTCCCTGATGGGCAACTGGGCTATACGCTGGATATTCTTTTTCAGGACTGGAATAACAACGGCAATATCACCGTGTCCATCACCACCCATGATGATCATGGCAATACGGCGACAGCAGTAGAACATAAATTTATTGATCTCCCGTGGGTAACCAATACCTATACCCCTGCTAATACGTCTTTTGTTATTCACACCCCGTCGACAACGAGTACTGGCACCACACCGCCGCACCAACCGACCGTACATCTCACCGTTGATAAGGTGGCGGGCGATGACATTCTCAACCACGATGAAGCGCAAAAAGCAACGACGGTAATCCGTGGTCTGGTCACTGGCGACGTTCAGGCCGGGGACAACGTCATGGTCACCATCAATCACGTGCAGTACACCGGGCACGTCATGACTATCCCGACGATGCCAGGGCAACTGGCATACGAAGTGGATGTACCAACGAATGAACTGCAGGCGCATCCAACATTTGATGTCTCCATCAAGGCGGGGACTGCGACAGATTCGGCGCAGAAAACCATCACCGTCGATACGGATAACCCGCTGCAGATAACGATGGAAAAGATTGCCGGTGATGATGTTATCAATGCGGCGGAAGCGCAAAGCGGTAAAACCACCATCAGCGGTACGGTCAGCGGTGAAGGGATCCATAACGGCAGCGTGGTGAGCCTGCAGGTCAATGGCAATACGCTAACTGCGGTAGTGCATGATGATAAACACGGGCACTGGGCCTGGTCGACGAAGGTCAGCATCAACGATCTGCACAATAGTCCGGATGTTGTCGCGACGGTAATCGCGACGGATGATCATGGTAATCAGGGAAGTGCCTCTGCCAGCAGTCATGTTGTGGTCGATCTGAGCGCTAATGCTGGCGTTACGATTGATAAAATTGCCGATGACAATGTGCTGAACGCGCTGGAGTCACAGCAGCATAAGATGACCGTAACGGGTTCGGTCTCAGGAGATGTGCACCCAGGCGATAAGGTGACGCTGACGGTTAACGGAAATCCCTATGCGGCTACTGTTGATAATAATCATCACTACAGCGTTGATATCTACACCCAAGACCTGCTGGCCGATCGCGCCATTGTCGCGACAGTCTTAGGATATGACGATCACGGTAACGTGCAACCAGCCAGTTTTACGCAAGGCTACTCGATTGATAAAACGGCAGGCGGCAGTGTGACCATCAACACCGTTGGCGGCGACGATATTATCAATGCTGATGAAGTGAAAGCCGGTAGCGTTGAGGTGAGTGGTACGGTGGATGGCGATGTGCATCTTGGTGATAAAGTCGACATTCTCGTCGATGGCGTCACGGTACATACGCGAGTCATTGAGCTGCCGCATATGAACGGGCAACTGGGCTACAAAGCGATGGTGAGTACGACTGGTCTGCAAAACGACCCAACTATCCATGTGAGTGTGCAAGGGCAGGATTCGGCGTTGAACCCAATGCATGCCGAGAACGATAAATCGGTCACTATCGACACGCAGCTGCATGCCACCATTATGCTGGATGATGTGACGACAGACGACGTGCTGAATAACGTGGAAACGCAGCAAGCGAAAACCATCATCAGCGGTCATGTGACGGGGGATGTAGACGTTGGCGATCAGGTGACTGTCACGGTTAACGGTAAAGATCTGGTTGCCGATGTGAAAGACAGCGGTGGTCGCAAGGTGTTCAGCGTTGAGGCCAGTACGGCCGACCTGCTTCACGATCAAAATATTACCGCTCATGTCATCGCCCACGATGATTCAGGTAACCATGGAAGAATCGATACCAGTAAGACCATCACCATTGACAGAACCGCTGCGGGTACCATTACCGTTGATAACCTCACCACGGATAATGTTCTAAACGCCAATGAGCTTCTGGACCCGACGTTTAAAATTACCGGCCACGTTGGCGGTGATGCAAGCCTTGGAAATCCGGTGAAATTGACTATTGGCGGTCATGTCTATACTGGTGTCGTGGAGGTATCAGCGACAGGCGAGCGGATCTATCAGATTGAGGTAGATACTGATGTCCTGAGAGCAAACAAGACGTTTGATGTTGAACTCAAAGGTCACGATCTGCCTCTGAACCCGTTTACTGCAAACGCCTCACATACCTATTCCGTTGATGAAAAGGCAGACGCCACGCTTATCGTCGATAAGGTTACCGGTGATAACCATATTTCACGCGCTGAAGCACAGGATACCGTCACGCATATTATCGGTAGCGTGAGCGGTGATGTGCATGATGGCGAGCATATTAAAGCGCTGGTAAATGGTCATCAGTACGATGCCATTCTTCATCAGGGCAATAATGGGCTGACCTATGATATTGAGGCCGATACCTCCGCATTCCGTGCAGGTCATAACCGTGTGAACGTATTGGTTGAGGCGCATGATGACCACGGCAATATTACGCCTTATACCCAAACGCTGAACGTGACGATGGACGATCCCGCGCCAGTAAAAGGACATACGGCGGATAAAGGGAACCATGCTGCGATGCAACATGCGCTGCATAACCTGTTCGACGACAACGCATTGTCTCTGTCTTATGCTCCAGCAGCGACCGGACACGGCCAGGCGACAGCCGTGCTCGGCGCTGACGATAAGGCGAAGGGCGTGCTCGAAAAAGTCGATCTCAGCGATCTGGCGCGTGAACTGCATGAAGGTGTGGATATTGCGAAGTACATTCAAAGCGGCGGCGATCATCATCTGATCGCCAGTCCGGCAAAAGTGGCGCATGGAATAGATACCGCGCTGTCTACTCCGGCAAGCGGCGATCTGCATTCTCCGAGCTTCTCGCTGGATCACCTGATAGCTAAACCCGATCAAAACCACACCCACTAACGATTGCCTGCTGCCCTGTGTAAACAGGGCAGCAGCATCATGCAAAATGAAAAGGCACTGATATGAATTCTGATTCATCTGCTGCAAACGTGCAGGCAGAAAGCGTGGCTAAAAGCCCGGAAAATGACAACCAGCAGGCGTTAGCGATGTTGCAAAAAAGCGACCTCGAGATGGTGCGCGTGCTCGACGATCTGATTTACCTGTTGATCCGTAAAGGCGTGATTGCCATAACCGATCTCCCGCCGATGGCGCAGGTTAAATTAATGAATCGCGCGAACGCGCGTCAGGAACTTGGCGGGTTGGAACAACTGCTCGGCGGCGATGATCGTATTTTTTAGCTGACGCAGGCAGTCAGTTTGTAGGCCGGATAAGCGAAGCGCCATCCGGCAACATACAAGCGAATCAAGGCTGCCTGCTTTTATCACAATGGCGCGGGTTCACCTAATAATTGCCCCATTGCGCCATCAATTCCCAACTCTTGCAGCACCTTAAGCTCACCTTGTGTTTCAACGCGTTCGGCAATGAGTGGCAAATCAATACTGCGCGTGGCGCTGCATAACACTTCAATAAACAGACGTTTATCATTTTCTTCATCAATATTGCGGATGTAGCTACTGTCGATTTTCAGATAAGCAAGTCCCCACTGCGACAGATGGCCGATCATATCGAAACGACTACCGAAGTGTTGCAAACCTAGCGAGCAGCGGTGCTGACCGACGGCTTTAACAAACGCCGCCATTTGATGGGGGCCAGGCAACTGATTCTCATCCAGTTCCAGAATCAACTGGCTGGCTAATTTTGGTGAATAGCGCAGCGGGTTGAGCAGCTCAGCAATGGCGGTTGCACTGGCGACAGAGCTGCCAGAAATACTTAGCGCTAATTTTCCGGGAGCGGTTTTCAACTGGTTCAACGTCAGTTTCAGCATCACCTTATCGAGGCGATGACTCCAGCCAAAGCGGTGGATCCACGGCAGGAATCGACCGGCGGTAAGGGTATTGCCTTGTTCATCAATAATGCGCGACAGCACCTTGTAATGCAGGATTTTATCGGGCTGGCGGCAATCTACTACAGGCTGGAAAACCAACTGGAACTGCTGGTTTTCCAGCGCATGCTCCAGACGTACAAACCATAAATGCTGATCTTCTGTACTTGCAGGCACTTCAGTCGAGGGAACGACCTGATGGTCGGTGTGCGTTTCGGCTTCCACCAGCAGGCGATCGGCCTGAATCAGCAATGACTGGGCGTTATCTCCGGCGCTAAACGGCACCATGCTGGTGTAGGCCACCGGCTGTTGGTCTGACATTCCGGTGGCGTAAAAGGCCGTCAGCTTTTGGCCGAGCGAATGGCACAAGTCCAACATCTCACCGTGGGTCACACCTGGGCAGAGCAGGGCGAATTCACCGCCGCGAATACGGGCAAGCGTGCTATCGAGAGAAGCATATTTTTCTTTATGCGCGTTCAGCAGGTTGGCGATATTGAGCAACAATTTGTCGGTATGTGGCCCGCCAAAACGCTGATTCAGACCGCCTAAATCCTGAACGCGGACCAGCATCAGATATCCCGGTGCGGTATCGACGTCGCTTAGCCGCGCCTCAAGCTGCATATCGAACGCCCGGCGATTGGCTATTCCGGTCTGACTGTCGAGATAAGCTTCATTGTGCAGACGTTCGCTGTAGACCGCTTGTTCTTCAAATAACGATTTGAGCTTCGCGGCCATCAAATTCATGGCGCCGACAACGCGACGCAATTCCGGCGTTTTGGGCAACTCGTGGAGCGTCAGAAACTCGCGGCGAGTAATTGCTTCCGACTGTTTTGCCAGATAATTGAGCGGACGCAACAGCTTACGCAGCAGCAGAATACCCGCGATTAAACAGACCAGGCTGCAGGAAATCATCCACAACAGATTACCCAGGGTATTGTCCCACAGCCGCTGCACGGCAAAGATAGGATCGCTGGTCACTTCAACGCGTGCGGCCTGCTGCCAGCCACGCATAATCGTGGCCTCACCGGTTTGCGGAGTGACATCCACCAGCGCAACGAACCAACCGGGGACGTCGGGGATCGACGCTGCTGCGCTGCGCTCAAGCATTATTTTGCCGTTCTCCAGATTGACGATACGGATTTTTTTGTAGTAACCGCTATCGAAAATGGAGCTTACCATCAGCTCGATCATTGCCGGGTCGTTGACGTTGGGCGTCAGCGAAACGCCCAGCGCCGTGGCTGCATCCTGGGCATGTGAAAGGAGTTGGTTATTGGACTGATTACGAGAACTCTCCAGCGTCACAATAAAATTGCCGCTGAATACAACCATCATAAAGAGAGAGATTGCCAGAAGTAACTGTTTAAAAAGAGACACGGGCGATTCCTATTTATCCATCGGGAAGCCTTCTTCCCGCATTTTGGTGAAAACTTGCTGCCAGCGAGAAAGCCTTTTGCTGTCCCCAACGCGTTTATTGTTCTGATTGCCTGGAAGCCAAAGACCGGTGTTGTTAAAGGAGTAGACGGGTAATAGATCCATGCGCTGCGTAGCGGGTGAAATGGTGCTGGTCAGGCTGTCGAGGACCAATGGAATCGCCTCAGGGGTGGCGTACCAGGTCAGCACCATGTGCGCGCGGTTTAAACGCAAAGCTTTAACGTAAGTGATACGTAGCTTGTCTTCCGAGACGCCCAACTGGCGGAGGGTGAAATATTTGGCGATTGCGTAGTCTTCACAATCCGCTTCGCCTTTGCGCAGCGACTCAAGGGGAGTCGCCCAGTAATCTACGTTGTGCCAGACATCAATGTCTTCGGTATAACGGATCTTATCGTTAAAGAATTGATTTACGCCGCGTAATTGCGCTTGCTCGTCGGCACTGCGCAACGTAAGCAAAAGCTGTTGCCAGGCGTGGATCCGTTGTTGCGCTTCTGGCGTTGCCGGGCCATATAGCGCATCGGACTTCTGCAGAATACTGGCAAAATCCCAGGCCGCGCGCAGCGAATGGACCGACAGCAGCAACAGCAACGTCCCGGGGATTTTCCACAGGCGAAGCAGGCGGTGGCGTAAGCAGTTGCTGAAAATGTTCAATGGTTATGCTGGCAACTGCCTGGCGATGGATTTTTCATCTTTTCGCAGGTCCAGGGAGACAACCACTTTTTGCGTAATTGCATATTGGCTGGTGAAACAAAAAAATCTTTCAGCGTACTGTTAACAAACGCCACAAACTGCGGATCGTTTTTCCTCATCATGATGGCATAGGGCATATCGTTACCGATGCTTTGCGCTGAGACGCTGAACAGTTCCGGCTGCTCGCTATGATTAATCAGCGGCCAGGCGAGAATATCATCAACAAAGAAAGCGGCGGATTCATTGTGCGCCATCTTCTCAAAGGCACCCTTTATGGTAGTGCTGGTAATCGTTGAAATATTAAGATGTTGCTCTCTGTTGGCTTTATTAAATTCCAGCAAATCTTTTGAGCTACCGGTCAGACTTACCGTGCGTCCTTTAAGATTGGCAATTGACTGGATATTATTTTTACGCAGAGAAATGATGCGCATCTTTGCGGTGTAATAGTTGTCAGAAAACGACACGCTGGAGGTCCGCTCCGGCGCATTGGTATTTACGCCACAGTCCATATCTATTTTACGCGTGTTTAATGCGGAGAAACGTTCGGCAAAATTCACCGGAATATAATGAATGGTTAAATTGTTGAGCTTCAGATACTGGCGTAACTTATCGGCAATCATGTTACACACCGCGATGGTATACCCCGTGACCTTGCCATTGTTGTCTGTAAAAGAGAACGGCGGCAGCTGGCGATAACCTACGTTTAGCACGCTGCTGTTTTGAATGTGGTCGAGCGTCGCAGCGTTCTGTTGCGCCATCAGCGCGGGGGAGATGACGATGCCAGCCAGTAACAACAGCCATTGCACCGTACGGTTCACCCCTGTCATCTCACGATTAATTATATTTTTCATAATCAAAACTGATCTTCTTCTTGGTAGCTGTTAATGCTTTCAGGTTGTCTGACATGGGAATGTTTAAATTAATGGCCTGCGGCGCGATGGGGGACTGGAACCATTTATTGTACAGCGCAGTAAATTCGTTGCTGGTCATCAGGGAAGAGAGCGTGTCATCCACAAATTCTTTAAATTCTTTATCGTGTAACGGCAATAACAAGCCTGCTGGCAGCGGAGCGCTAAGCGCAATGTCGGAAAGTTTATAATCTTCAGGGTTTGGCGTTTGTGCAATCATCCCTTTCAGTAAAACTGTGCTGGAGATAAGCGCAGAATACTCACCGTTCTTCAGTTCATTGAAGGCTGTAATGTTATTGGTATCGAGCTGAATATTAATATCCAGGTCATTAGCCGCATTGACTTTTTGCAGTTGCTCAACGTAGAGCGTGCCGCTTTTTACCAGCACGCTATGTCCTGAAAGTTCTGCCAGATTGTCGTTACTCTCATTTTTACGCATCACAAAACGGGTGCTTGAAAAATAGAACGGCAGTGAAAACTCGCTAATACTGTGGCGGCTTTTCGAATAAAAGGCAGGTATGCACATAATGTCCGCCATATGGTTTTTAATCAGTACAAACTGCGATGCCGAATTGGCTTTTATCCATTTTACATTCAGCTTTTTAAGCTGAAGTTTTGTCTTGAGCGCACTGACGATGCTGTTGCATATATCAATGGAGTATCCTGCTGGGCTGTTTCCGTTCAGCCAGGAGAAAGGAAACGCGTCATCCTGATAACCAAGGGTAATGGTTTTATTACTCGCGATCTGCTCCAGCGTGTGCAGTTGTAACTGGGTTCCCGCTAAGCATGGCGTAGTCCCAACCATCAGCAGGGTAACCGTCATCAGCACGCGTTTTGCCAGGCGCAAGATGTCAGACATTGCACAGTCCTTCTTCAATGACCTCTTCGGCAAACGCGTCAAGTACCTCACGTTCACGCAGCGGATAGCTAAAGAAATAGCCCTGTACATTCTGGCATTCAATGGTGCGCAAAATGTCGCGCTGCTGTGCGGTTTCCACCCCTTCAGCGGTAACCGACATATTGTATTTATGGGCAAACTGAATCAGCATCACAATCAGATACTGGCTGGCATTGTCCTGCTGGAGTTTATCGACCAGCGTGCGCGCGATCTTGATGCGCGTGAAAGGATAGATCAGCAGATAGTCCAGCGCCGCGTAGCCGGTTCCTAAATCGTCCATCGCGATTTCGATACCCAGAGAACGGATCTCTTGCAGCACAGGTAAAGCAATCGACTTATCCAGTTTCTCGGATTCGGTGATTTCTATTTCAAGGCGTTCTGCTGAGATCTGGCTAATGCGTAACGCATCTTTAATCACGTCAACCAGTCCGGGGCTGTGTAACTGATAGGCGGAGATATTGACGGCTACCCTGACACGCTCAGGCCATTTGGCTGCGGCTTCGCAGGACTGGCGAATAATCCATTCGCCTAGTCGCACAATCAGACCGGAGCTTTCGGCGATGTTGATAAAATAGTCTGGATAAATCAGCCCTTTAGTGGGGTGATTCCAGCGGATCAGCGATTCGTAGCCATAGACGCTTTCATCTTGCAGATTAATAATCGGTTGGTAATGAAGTTCAAACTCCTTGTTATCAATACCATCGATAATTTCCTGATTAATAAACAGACTGTGGGTCTGCATCATCACCATGCCGTCTTCGAAGAAGTGGAAGCAACCCCGGCCATGATGTTTAGACGCATACATGGCAAGGTCGGCATTGATCATTAGCGTCGAGGTATTATTTCCCTGTCTGGGCGCGGTAGTAATACCGATGCTACAGCTGATCGAAAAAGTATGGGAACTCCAGGTAAACGGGGTGCTCAGCGCGCGGATAATACGCTTCGCCAGGCGATTCGCCTCTTTGATGGCGTTGTCGTCGACATGTTGCAGGATGGCGAATTCATCACCGCCCAGACGCGCCACAATATCGTTGGGACCCAGCAATAACTGCAGGCGTTGGGCAACGCTTATCAACAGTTCATCACCCGCTTTATGGCCGAAGGTGTCGTTCACCGGCTTGAAGTTGTCGAGGTCAATCAACAGCAGATTGAACGCTCTGCCCTCCTGATGAAGTTCGCTGACGCGCTTATCTAGTGCCAGGCCAAACGAAACACGGTTGGGTAATCCGGTGAGTGAATCATGATGGGCCATATGCTCCATCTTCTGCGACATTTCATGCATGCGTTGCAGATAGCCACGCTCTTTCATCGCCACACGCAGTTTTTCAATCGCCCCAGCCAGATGACCAATTTCGTCGTCCTGGTCAAGATAGGGGGTTATGCAGTCCGTCTCTTCATGGGCGATGCGGGTGAGGGAGTTAATCAGTAGCGGAACAGGGCGGAATAAGCGGCGCATAAACATCGTTACCAGCGCCAGCGTCACCAGTAGAATCAGAACAAAAATGATACTGCTCTTTTTCAGCATTGCATCGTAGGTGGCATACAACTCGCTTTTTTTACCGATGCTGCTTATCAGGCTCCCGAGGATCTCACCAGAAGGCGTCAAAATAGGTACTGCGCTAATAAAACACTCTTCGCCATTAATCTGGGCAAAGCCAACATAGTAATTGACCAGCACATCGCGCGGCAGGCGACCGGAGAAAGAGATGACCCCTTCGCCATCTTCTGATTTGTTGTTGATGCCAACGTAGCCTTTCTCCGGCGTATAGAGAAACAGCCAGGTGGGACTGTGCGTCTGTACAGACGCCAGCGCCAGCACGTCTACCGGGTTATAACCGGTTTGCAGGATGGAGTCGGTGTCGCCAATCTGTCTGTCAGAGACGATGCGGGATATCTGTCCTGCATCGCTGGTTTCAACCGAAACGGTGGTATACACGTTACGGATGATGTAGGTCATAATCTGTGCATTGGCCTCAGCCCGCTGTACCCACTGCTGATAAGAAAAGTTGTCTATCAGGCTCCAGTTGGTAAAGGCGCCAGCGCTAAAAGCAATAACGATACCCGCCAGCAAGAACTGCGTTATTTTGCCAGTGATGGAATGTTGCCACCCTTTTATTGCTTTAAGGGAAAACAGAGACTTTGCCACGGATTATGTTAATTCCTGAAAAGATTATTCGATGCTAAATTTAATTTTTGTTATTACTTAATGGAATATTATTGTTGCAAGCAAGTAGATGAAAGATGTGAAACGTAATGACGTAACAAATAACTAACACTGCACCATGGTGAGTAATGACAAAAATAACGGTATGCGAATATAGATAACGCAACTCTTTTCGTCAACAGGCAAAAGTGTGCATAAAAATACATTTTCACTTAGGCCTGCAGAAACATATTAATGTTGACATTAATACTGTCCACGAATGTTTTTAGTGCACACTGGTTGGAGGTGCTGAAAGTTTGCCATTGATGTTCCTATTTTTTTACGTGGCATCAATGAATTAGCTGTTTTTTTATCAGGGCAAGTCATGGTTTTATCCCTGCGGAATGTCCATTTTTGTCTATAAGTGGGTATTTATTTCCTGATTTGATATGAATAAGATGCCCGCTTCAATATAGAACCTTATTTATTTTCTCAGTGCGCGGTCAATGTTGACAATTTTGCTATGGTTCATCGACTGGCCCAAAAGGATTTGTTTGTGACATTCGAGTCTGGATTAAAGTCCTATTGGTATAGTGCATAGCGGATAAATTGATTTGGACGCAATAATAAATACAACTACGGTAAAAAACATTCGGGAATGGTGCCTACCACTTGCTTTGCCTGGCCTTTTTTACCCATTGGCACAGTATCTTAACGGTTACAGTATACTCAATAATACTATTTTAACAGTTTACGATCTCAAACTGGCCGTATTTTCTGCTGCATTAGTCTTGTTTGGTTTTCGGGTGTTGCCAGGATTTGTTCTGTTTCTGACGGTTATGTTTGTGCTCGGCCCGCAAAATGAGCGGGTAGATGCGTTGTGCCTGATCATCGCTTCAACTTTAAGCTATATCGCTTACCGTAAAGTCACCGGCAGACGGAGTTGCGTGAGTTTTGGCCGTATCAAAATCAGCCTTAACCGCCTGGTCTGGCTGTGCGGCTATAACGTCCTGCTGTATCTGGCGCTGGGCAAACTCTTTGCCATCTTTGTCGCCCACGGTCAACGCCCGGATGTGGATAACATTCCAACGTTAAGTCTGGGAATGCTGGTGCGTATTCAAGGGATCATTAACGGCTGTCTAACGGGTATCCCTTTATTCTACAAGATTTATCGCATTATCCGTCGGCCGTCTTTCCTGCTTACCTTCTGGCGGGCAATAACCGAACAATGTAAAGGCAATATCAGCACCTTGGGCGCTATTTCATGGTGCGCTTTACTCTTTATTTTGATGTTCTTTTTAACGTCACCTGACAATCTGAACGTTTTTTTCTCTCTCTACAGTTTGATCTTGCTGTTCCCGTTAATGCTATGGGGATCCATCAAAATCGGTCATTTGTTCACCATGCTGGTGTGGACGATTGTCTTGATCATTTTGGGCAAACATGATGACAGCTATATCGCCAGCGATGTGGACTTTATGCTGCATCAGGCGCTGGTTTCGACGTTGATCTTTGTCTTTACGCTCACCATCGTGATCATGGGTGTGCTGGCCAAATTTACCCGTCAGCGATTTAATCAGGCCCTTCTGTTAGGGCTGACAGACCCGATGACGGGCATGGCAAACCTGCGTGCGCTGAAGACGGAGCTGTTTACCACTGAGCGTGCGACGGTGTGCCTGATACAAATCCCCGAACTGGAGCTGTTTTCGCGCCGCTATGGTTTTCACTTTCGCGCTCGCTATCAGAAGATCCTCGCCGAGCATCTGCGCAAACACCTGGTTAAAAGCGAGAAAGTCTATTACCACGCGGGTTACGATCTGCTGATCCGACTTGAAAATAGTACCTGGGAGCGGTTATGCGATTTGTACCACGCCGCCAACAGCTTTCGGCTTTTTTACAATAACCATCGGCTGGGTTTTCGCAGCGGTATGGGCTATTGCCTGATTAACGATCTGAGTGATGACATCTACCAACTGGTGGGAAAACTCGGCATGGTTGCAGGGTTATCGCTGACCAACGGGCGGCCGGAAAACCTTGAAGCGCAGCATAGCCGGATCCTTGGCAACCATATTGTCGATAAAACTGAAATCCGTACCGCGTTGCAAAATGCGTTGGATAACAATGAATTTGTCCTGATGGCGCAACCGATCGTCAGTACCAATGGTAAAGCGCCGTACCATGAAATATTGATCCGTATGCTCAATGAACGCGGGGAGTTTATTCCTCCGAACAGCTTCCTGCCGGTTGCCCATGATGCGGGGCTGGCGCCAGATATCGATCTCTGGGTCATCGAAAACACCCTGAAATTTATGCGCAACCATCCACAGCGCTGTTTTTCTATCAACCTGGCACCGGTGACGGTGTGTCGTTCCAATATTGTCACGAAAGTCACCCAGCTTCTGCACGATTATGCGGTGGAGCCGCAGCGGATTATTTTTGAGATAACGGAAGCCGATACGCTATCAGATAAAGAGCAAACCGTGGAAACGCTACGTTTAATACGCCAATTGGGATGTCGGGTAGCCATTGATGACTTTGGTACCGGGTTTGCGAGCCATGCCCGTTTGATGAACATCGAAGCTGACATTCTGAAAATAGATGGCTCCTTTATTCGTCGGATCACCGAAAGCGAAATCAGCTATTACATCGTCGAATCATTCTGCCGCGTTGCTGAAATGAAAAATATGCAGGTCGTCGCCGAATTTGTCGAAAACGCCACGATTCAGGCGTGCCTGGAAAAAATGGATGTGGGGTGGTTACAGGGATATCACATTGGCAAGCCAACGCCGCTGCTTTCGCTGGAATAAGCTTAGCGCAAACTTCTTATGACCAAAACAGAGTCATTTCTTCTCAGGTAGAGAATTAAAAATATGAGTGACATTAGTAAAGTGAAAAATCGAAGCGCGGGTGCCAGCGGTGAGGGGCCGCGCGTTCGGCTTGTCTCCTGGCTGCACAATATCCATCCCGGTGTAGCGATGAAGCTTGGCATGATTTTGGTTGTCTGTATTGCAACGTTGCTGATTGGCGCTTCGTTTATTTTATCGTCTTATCTTTCCAGAGAACTGCAGGTCAATGCGCTGGAGATGATTAAAACCAACACGCGTATTTTCCACAACAGTATTTCTAATGAATTCCAGCGTGTAACTCGCGATGCGGAACATTACAGCAATGTTTATATTAACAATTATCAGAACGTTGCCGGTAAACCGCTGCGCTACATGGACTCTACTGAATTAAAAGCGGTCCTGAGCAACCCGAATACCAATGCGCATTTCACCGAATTAACCAGCGTATTTGCCAGTACATTTATTCTGCAAGGCGAGCAGTTTGTGCGCGTTAGCAGCACTTTGCTGGCAAGCTCAGGTAATACCGCAACCGCCACGGCGTTGGGACATGACAATCCGGCGTTGCCGTTACTTTTAAAAAATAAACCTTTTTCCGGCGTAGTGACGCTGTTTGGTAAGCAGTTTATTAGCCACTATGAACCGATCGCCGATAAATATGGCCAGGTGGTTGGGGCGGTTGCGGTAGGGTTTGACGTCAAACAAAGTTTGCAACCGATTATTCAGCGTTTGCTGAATGTGCATATTGGTAAAGATGGCTATGCCTACGTACTGGACGCCGGGTTTGAACCGGGTCGTATGTTAGTCCACCCCGCGTTGAGCAATCAGCAGGCGATTAATATTACCGATGCCAATGGTTTTAAGCTGTTTGCCGATATGCTAGAACATAAAAATGGCATCACTTACTACAACTGGGTAAGCGGTTATGGCACGCTGCCGAAGACCAAAGTCGCCGTCTATGAATACGTTGAAGGGATTAACTGGATAATCGCAACCACCAACTATGTTGATGATGTTGCCAAGAGTAGCAATCTGGTGCGTAACGGTCTGCTGCTGTTTACCGCGCTGTTGTTGCCCATCATTTTATTGCTGATTGCCGTTGCCAGCCGTTTTCTGATTTCCCGGCGCTTAAACCGCGTGTTAGGGATTGCGCAAACTATCGCTGAAGGTGACTTAACGGTGGATGTGCAGGTCGATCATCATGATGAGATTGGCGAGTTGCTGAGTGCGGTAGAAACGATGCGCCAGCGTCTGCACTCGTTGGTGGGCGGTATGGTTTCTCATGCTAATTCGGTGCATCAGGCGTCGCTACATATCACCGAGGCGGTAGATGGTCAGGCATCAACCAGCGTGGAAACCTCTTCTTCAGTAGCTGAAATTACTTCCACCATGGAGGAACTGTCAGCATCTTCCACGCAAATTGCTGAACATTCGCGGGCGGTTGTGGATATCGCCAACCAGACGCTTGATGATTGTAATAAAGGCTCAGAATCGATGTCGCAGTTGCTGATGCGCATGACGGATATTGATACCGACAATCAGCAAAACATGCGTGAAATCATGATGCTCGGCAATAAGTCGACGGAAATCAGTCGCGTGATGGTGATCATTAACAGCGTTGCGGATCAAACCAAACTGATCGCCTTTAACGCCGCGCTGGAAGCGGCCAGCGCCGGGGAAGCCGGCAAGCGTTTTTCGGTGGTAGCAGCTGAAATCCGCCGTCTGGCCGATTCGGTAACGGAATCGACGGTTGAGATTGAGAATAAGATTAGCGAGATCCAAAACGCAATCAATCGCCTGGTACTGAACGCTGAGAAAGGCGGCGAGAGCATCAAAGCGGGTGCCAGAGCGTGTAAAGTCAGTGCCGAGCACCTGAATGACATCGTCGTGACCGCAGAGCAAACCTCGACGGCGGCGTTGCAAATTTCCCTGTCCACTCAGCAGCAGAAAACGGCAAGTAATCAGGTGGTTATGGCGCTGCGTGAAATTGTCGTTGCCAGTAACTATACCTCGCAGTCCATCAAAGACATTCTGGTTGTCAGTCAGGACATGACGCAATTATCGAAAGCGCTGAAAGAGGCATCGTCCTCATTCACCCTGACGGAAGCAGAGGCATGAACAGTGGCAACATTCGGGTGCTGATCCTCGACCTGGGTAGCGCATCGCGTAATGAACTGGTCAGGCAACTGGAGGAGCACCCGCATATTAAGGTGGTGGGACAAGCTGCTCACCGCAGACTGGCGATTCGACTGTTGCAACAGCTGATGCCCGACCTGCTGATTCTGACGCTGGATACCTCGAGCGCCGATAACGTCGAGGTTGTCGAAACGATTATGGCAACCAGCGCCATCCCCATCTTAGTCATGAGATTTTGCCCTGAAAATCAATGGGATGATGACTACATTTCCCGCGGTGCGCTGGCGGTGCTGCACCATAGCAGTGATTCCCCGTTATCAACGGATGCTCTGCATCGCAAAGTGGAATTGCTGGTTGGTGTGAAAGTCATTCGTCATATCAAGGGATTACGTTATCCAACCGAACCGGTGATGCCCGTTGTACGAGCGACAATGGATGCCGCACAGATGCCGCAGGACTGGCCTTTTGTGCTGGCGATTGCCTGCTCGACGGGCGGGCCGCAGGCGCTGAGTAAGCTATTGCAGGCACTGCCTGGTTCGTTCCCGTGCCCGGTACTTATCGCCCAGCATATCGCCGATGGCTTCGCAAAAGATATGGTGCGTTGGCTGGACAGCGTGACCGAACTAAAGGTACGACTGGCGCAGGAAGACGATCGGGTGAAGGCGGGATATGTGTATATATTGCCGCCGGAGCAGCATCTGATCGTCAAAAACAACCAGCGTCTGGCGGCGATCCCCAGACAGGACAGTGACGTTTACCACCCTAGCTGCAACTTGTTGCTGGAGTCGGTGGCCGAGGTGTTTCGTGAAAAAGCCGTCGGACTGATTATGACCGGCATGGGTAGCGATGGCTGCCGTGGTATTGAGCTTATTTTCCGACGCGGCGGCAGAACGTTGGCACAGGACGAAGAGAGTTCGGTGGTATTCGGTATGAATAAAAACGCGATCGACAAGCAGCTGATACACCGCACGATCCCACTGGATGGTCTTGCCAAAGCGCTGCTTGCAATGGCGTGTCACGGGCATTTTGAGAGTAAATTGCCATGATCCCTAATCTTCCTGATTATGCTCGTCTGATCAAAGAACGGGTCGGCTTGCACTTCGATAACGCCATGGAAGCGCTGCTGAAAACGGCGCTGAGTCGGCGAATGGCCGAGCGAAAAATCAATGATTACTATGAATACTACGAGCAACTGCGCATCTCGCAGAACGAATTTGATAGCTTCATCACGCTGATTACGATTAACGAAACCTATTTTTTCCGTGAAAGCGATACGCTGGATTTAATTTGTGACAAGTGGATCCCGCGTCTGCTGCAACAGCGCAGCGGCCCGGTGCGTATTCTGAGTGCCGGATGTTCCTCGGGGGAAGAAGCCTACTCGTTGGCTATCAAGCTGCATGAGAAATACCTCGGCGCAATGGCGCAGCGTATTGAAATCTACGGCTGTGATATTGACCCGGCAATTCTGGCAAAAGCCCGTAACGCTTGCTATTCAAGCTATTCGTTTCGCGGCGTCGAGCCGCGTATTCAGCAACGCTACTTTACCCGCTCGGGAAACCTCTACCGGCTGCATGATGAGATCCGTGAGAAAGTCTCATTCCATCGCACCAACATTATAAAAGAGCAGTTGCTACCGGAAGTGGACATCATTTTGCTGCGCAACGTGTCCATCTATTTCGACACGCCCACGCGTCGTGAACTGCACGGAAATTTGCTGAAGATGCTGCAGCCGCAGGGGGCCTTATTTTTTGGTAATGCGGAAACGCTGGCCAACAATTTCGACATTCTGAAGCTGGAACAGGAAGAGGGCATTTTCTATTTTTGTCACCATCGCGAAACGGCGAAAGTCGCGCCCGCGCCCCGAGTTGCGGTGCGTATTGCGCAGCTAAAAACGGTGGCTGAACAGGACGCTCCCGCGCCAGCGGCGCAGCAGAATAGTGACTGGCTGAAGAAAGCGCGCGCCTGTCTCGATGAAAAATGTTTTTCTGAAGCCGAAAAGTGTATCGCCTGCGTATTACGCGACGATCCCCGTAATCAGGATGCGCTGCTGATCCAGGGGGTAATAGCTCTCGAGCAGCGTGAATTTTCCCAGACAGCCGGAAACGCGCAGAAAATCCTCGCACAGGATGAGTGGTCGGCAGAAGCCAAAATGCTGCTCGGCCTGGCGATGATGTGGCAACACCAGACGCAGCAGGCTATCGCTTGGTTTAAACAGGTGGTTTATCAGGAGCCGGGCTATTGGCCTGCACACTATTATCTGGCCGAAATGTACCGACAAAGCGAGCTGCGCCAACCCGCTCAACGCACTTATCGTGTGGTGATGCAGCTACTGAACGATGAAATAAGCAATCCATCATCGGTTTGTCGTCTGCGTTTGCCGATCGTTTTTCCAGGCCATACGTTTCGTTTCCTGTGTGAACATCAACTGGCGCAATTCGCCCACCAAAGTGGCTAATAAGAGCGATTATGGCTATCTGTCTAAAAAAATTCGTTCTGCGCTTTATTGATGAAGGGAGAGGTCATTTGCAGACGATCAGCGAAGGGGCGTTTCTCCTCTCCGCTGATGAACATACGGAAGCCTGGATAGGCGAGATGTTTCGCGCCGCGCATACCCTGAAAGGAGGCGCGCGGATGCTGAAACTACAAAGTATCGCCGATGTCACTCATCATCTTGAGGATGTATTGAGCGAGCTACGTGATAAAAAACTGACGCCGGACAGGGGGCTGGGCAATCTGATTCATGAGTCCGTGGAGTATCTCTCCGGTCAGTTGACTCAGCTTTTTGTCAGCGAAGGGGATAATCAGTTGCCACCTGCGGACGCCGGGCTGTGCGAACGCCTTGCCCGCGCCAGCCGGGGAGAGGCCGTCACGCTGGTGGTAGAAGGTGCAGGGGCAACGGAAAAAACAGTGCTCCCAACGCCTGCGGCGGCAGCCAGCCTGGATTCCGGCATTAAGCAGGCCGATTTCGTGCGGGTAAAGCTGAATAAGCTCGATGGCCTGATCGACATTCTGGGGGAGGTTCTTGCCGGACATGACCGCCTTGAGCAACAGATACAAAATCTGAGTCAACTGGTACCGCGGCTGCCAGGCCTGAGCGCCGAGCAGCTTCGACAGCAGATCCACGACTTTAGCGCGCAACTGAGAGAAAGCGTTCAGCTCCAGCATTTGCAGATGTTTGAACTGTACGATGTGGCGGCGCGGATCCGTATGCTTCCCCTTTCAACGCTGTTTGAACCCATTTCGCTGCAGGTTAGCGAACTGGCTTCCACGCTGAATAAGCAGGTGGTGTGCCGCTTTGTCGGCGGAGAAGTGGAAATCGATCGCCAGCTGATTGATCGCTTATCGGAGTCGCTGACGCATTTACTGCGTAACGCCGTCGATCATGGAATTGGTGAGACCGACGAACGTCTGGCGCTCGGTAAATCCACCCGCGGCACGATTACCATCACCACCCAACAGGACGGCAGCGGGATCTTACTGCGTATCGAAGATGATGGTCGCGGTCTGAACTATGAGGCCATCAGCGCGAAGGCGGTCAGTAAAGGTCTGGTGCCTGCTTCAATGGCCGGGCAGCTCTCAGAACAGGAGTGTAATGAGCTGATTTTTCATCCCGGCTTTTCTACCAGCAAGATAGTCTCCGAGCTTTCCGGTCGCGGCGTTGGCCTTGATGTGGTGCGCAAAACGGTGGTGACCGACCTGCAAGGGGATTTGCAGGTTTATAGCCGTGCGGGCGTCGGAACCAGCTTTAGCCTGCGTCTGCCTGTTTCGCTCACGATGATGCGTATTCTGCAATTTGAAGAGCAGGGACATCTGTTAGGGCTGGCCGCGCAGTATGTGGTCGAGGTGGTGGAATGCACGGCGCAGGGGATTAGCGATATTGCCGGGCGTCCCGCCATTATTCTGCATAACGAGTTTATCCCGGTGGTCTGCGCTGGCACTTTGCTGGGCATTCACGAGCGTCAGGGAAGTTCTCCCACGGCCGGGCAGCGATTAATCGTCGTGCAGAACCAGTTCAGCAAAATGGCGCTGCGGGTGGATAAGCTGCTTGATGAACGCAAGATGATGATCAAACCGTTACCGAAGCATATGCAGCAGCAGTCGCTGGTCTCCGGGATGGTACAGACGCCGGATAACCAACTGGTTAGCATCCTGCAAGTCCCCGCGCTGATGGCGATGGCGCAGCAATCGCGACAAACCACGGCACCCGCACCGGCGGTAAACGTTACGCCGGGTGCCTGGCATGTGCTGGTGGTTGATGACTCCCTCAATACCCGCGAGATAGAAAAAAATGTGCTGGAAGCGCACGGTTATCAGGTCACGCTGGCAGAAGACGGGTTGTCAGGGCTGCAAAAAGCGAAACTGACCCAGTTTGATGCCGTTCTGACGGATGTTGAAATGCCGTTTATGGATGGCTTCACCTTCACCAAATCATTGCGTGGAGAGAAAAATTATCAGCACACGCCAATCATCATTGTGACGTCCCGCGCGAAGGAAGAGGACCGGCGACGCGGGATTCAGGTCGGCGCAGATGCCTACATCGCCAAAGGTGATTTCGAGCAGGACAGTCTGATAAAAACATTAAAAATGCTTTTGTGCTGATAGCGCAAAATCGAGAGAGAAGATGCGAATTTTATTAGTTGATGATGATCTTTTTGCGGCCGAGCTGGCGTCCATTTTTTTGCAAATGGACGGCTACGACGTGGTGATTGTAGAAAGCGCAATTTCCGCCTTAGCCTGCCTGGACTCGGACAACAATATCGATCTGGTGATTAGCGATCTGCATATGCCTGAGATCAGTGGTCTGGATTTGTTGGCGCTGTTACGCGCTCAGGATTGGTCTAAGCCCTTTATATTACTCAGTGCAAACGAAGTGACGGCCAGCGACGTGGCGTACGACCGTTGGGTGAAAAAAGATGAAAACCTCGCGGAAAATCTGAGGGCTGCGGTGAACGCGCTGCTGTTACCGTCCGTGGTTACTGAATAAGCCTGGGCGTTTGATGAAACAAGAAAATAAGCACATAGCAATGGCGGCTGCGCAGGAAAAAATAGCGCGTCTGCGCCAGGGTTTTTTACGTCGAATTCCCGACATGCTGGCACAGGCGGAAAGATTACTTGTGCAATTGGTCGCAGAGCCAAGTGAAGCCTGCCGTAAACAGCTGCATATTCTGCTGCACAGCATTCACGGTTCGGCGGGTTCCTTTGGTTTTAGCCCGCTGGCGAATGCGTCAGCGGAAGGGGAACGTTTACTAACAGAGCCAGTAATAGAGCCAAGTACTTTGCATTACGATGAGCTGCGGCGAATCATTCGCTGGCTTTATACCCTGACCCAGGAACAGCTCAATCTTGAGCATCGTATCAGCGATACGGATTTTACATTACCGATCGCCGCGCAGCGCCCGGAAGAGGGGTACGTTCGGCGGGCCAGCAAGCCTATCTACCTGTGTGATGATGACGTCGACCAGGTTGAGTTGCTCGCTACCCAACTGCGCTGTTTCGGTTTTACCTGTCATGTGTTTGCGAACACGCAGGATTTTACCCAGGCCGTGTTGTCACAACCGCCAGCCGTGGTGATTATGGATGTCAGCTTTCCGGACAACGCCTACGGTGGGCCGCTGGCGATGTCGGATCTGAAGCGCAAAGTGGGAAAGCCTTTTCCGGTATTGTTCCTCTCGTGCCATAGCGATTTTAATGCCCGCATCAACGCCATCAAATCCGGCTGTGATGGTTACTACGTAAAACCGGCTTCGATTACCGATTTAGTACAAGAACTTCATCGCCTGACCCAGCCGTCGCTGAAAAAACCTTATCAGGTACTGATGATCGATGATGAGCCGGCGGTAGCGGAGTACAACGCGGAAATGCTGCGCATGGCGGGCATGGAAGTGCATGTCCTGGAGAAACCGCACTATTTACTGCACGTGCTGAATGCGCAACCTATCGATCTGGTGTTGATGGATTACCACATGCCGGAGTTCAGCGGTGAAGAACTGACAAAATTGATTCGCCAAATACCGCAGCATATTGGCCTGCCTATCGCCTATCTCTCCAGCGAGACCAACAAGCATGCGCAGTTGGGGGCAATGAGTATCGGCGCAGAGGATTTTATTCTCAAACAGGCCGACCCTGAGGAGCTTATCCGTGCCGTATCGATCCGCGCGGAAAGAATGCGCGTCCTGCGTGCCCGCATGTCGCAGGACAGTCTGAGCGGATTATATAACCACTCCACGACCACCCATTTTCTCAAGAGCGCGATTGCCGAGTCGAACTACAGCGGCAACCCATTCTGTATGGTGATGGTGGACCTGGATCGCTTCAAAAGCATTAACGATACCTACGGCCATGCGGTCGGTGACCAGGTTATTGTTGGTATTTCACAGCTGTTTTCCCATCGCTTACGCAGCACCGATATCGTTGGTCGTTACGGTGGAGAGGAGTTTGTGATCATTATGCCGAACACCAGCAATGACAAAGCGGCGCGGGTGGTCGAACGATTACGCCGGGATTACGAACAGGTCACTTTTTCCGTTAACGACGCCAGTTTTCATAGCACCTTCAGCGCGGGTATTGCCCAGTGGCAGTTTGGCGATCGGATCGAAACGCTACGCGAACGTGCAGATCAGGCGCTATACGCCGCGAAGCAAAATGGTCGCAACACCTTCTGCATTGCTGAGTAAAAGGAGAAAACATGAGCCAACAGCTGGAGCACATTCTCGCCCTGAATCATGGCGAAAAGCCGGAGTGTGAAAACGTTGATGAGCCGCAGCGTACGCTGGTGTTATTTCAACTGGCGGGTAAGAATTTTGCCTTTTACGGCGCGCAGATCAAAGAGATCCTCGCTGAGCGCCCGATCTCCTGGGTTCCCTGCTGCCCGCCAATGCTTGAAGGGGTTATTAATTACCGCGGACGAGTAGAGTCGGTGATGAGGCTGGACAGTCTGATCGACACCCCTGCCGTAAACCCGGCAGGTAAACGCACCATCCTGATCGGTTGTGCGGAAAAAATGCAAAGTGGGATCCTGATAGACAAACTGATTGATGTGCTGGATGTTGTCGAAAGCCAGATTCATTTGCCGGGAGACTCGCTGCCCCCAGCGCTGCAAACGATCGCTGTGGGGGTGGTTAACGTGACGGAAACCTGGTTCACGTTGCTCGACCTGAATCTGGTTTTCGAACGTTATCAGGAGACCAGCGGGTATGAGTGCTCCCATTAATCTGGCTGCGGTGCGCGTTACCCTGGGCTCGCAGAATTTTTATATTCCGGCCAGTCAGGTTGGACGCTGTGCGCTGGTGACGAATGTTGTATCGGAAATTCCCCGCTTTAGCCGCTGGTTAGGTATTGCCGATGAGCCGCAAGAGGGCAGACATTTGCATTTATGCGTTCCGGACAGCGGCGTTGAAACCGGCTGGTACTTATGGGGGCAACTGGAGAATGTGTTGCTCTCAAGCGAGACTATTTTTGCCGTACCGCCACTTCTGGCACGGCACTGCCATCTGCCTGCGCTGCGTGCTTTGGTGGGCCGCGAGGCGTTTAGTCCGCTGTTAAGCTGGCGCTGAAAACAGAGCACAATAATGTGCTGCGGGAGCCGTTATGCTCCCGCAGCAGACGATGACCCGGAACGTTGTCCCCGGTTACTGGGTATAAGCATCGACCGCTTTGCTGACCAAACCGGTCATAAAGTTGTCAATTTTATCAATGGTTTGTTTGTCCTGAAGATCAAAGGTTTTTGCCACGTCATCCAGATTTTCATAACCCACCCAAACCCGTCCAATTTTATCCTGCCATACCGAAACACGTAACGGCAGATCCAGCGCAACACCCTGTTTGTCCTGCATGAGTTTTGTGCCAACTTTCGGGTTACCAAATACCAGGACTTTCGTTGGTCTGAGGTCCATGCCGACATCCTGAGCATTTTTCTCATGATCAATTTCAGTAAATACCGGAACACCTTCACTCTTCAGAATGGCTTTCAGTCGGAACACCGTCTCATCAACAGAGAATTTACTCTCCTGGTTTTTGATCTTCTCTGAATTTAATCCAGAACCCAGTCCGGTTTTATAGGCCTCAGCGATATCACGCGCTACCTGGGTTAGATCTACACCTTCTTTGTTGGTCAATAGGGTCACGCAAACCAGCTCATCCCCGGCGGTAAAGCGGCTCAGATAGGCGCTAAATCCTCCCGTGGTGCCTTTTATTTCAAGGAATCCTGGATGGCGGGTAAACTCCCAGCCGGCCATGGCTGGCACGACTTTACCGTTTTTCAGTTTTGCCGGGCTATAGATGATGTCACGCAGCGCTTTGTCTTTAACCAACGTACTGCCTGCCAGACCGATATCCCACTTACTGATATCTTCTGCAGATGACCACAGACCACCGTAGGCGTACAGATTATCGGTGGCGGTTGCGCTTACCGGCGCCAGTTTGTCCCCCGATGAGACGTAACCTGTTGCGGGTTCAACGGGATTTATCCACGAAATTTCAGATTTAAATTTTGTGTGCTGATTGTGTTGCTTATCAGGCGTTGGGCGATCGAGAAACGCTTTCGTTGGCATGTCTTTCGCGAACATGGTGCTTTGCAGGCCTAGCGGCTCGATTTGGTATTTATTGACGAAATCTGCGTAACTCATTCCGCTGACCTTCTCGATAGCCATTCCTAACAGAATAAAATCGGTCGCGCTGGAGTTGATATCCGTACCGCTTTTAAATTCGAGCGGTTTATTTTTGACAAGATCGACCAGCTGCACAGGCGTATATTTTTGCGCCTGCTTGTAGCCGAAGAATCTGAAGTCAGGGATCCCCGATGAATGTTGCATTAACTCCAGAATCGTAATGTTATGCCAGCTTTGTGGCAGGTCTGGCAAATAGTTGCTCACGGGGGTATCAAGGCTTAATTTACCTTGTTCTACCAGTTGCATCACCGCGACGGCGGTAAAAGCCTGCGTGATTGGCCCAATCCCCCACATGGTTTTGGTGGACGCGAGTTCATCATTGGTTGCCGTTGCCAGACCGTATCCCGCAGAACGCGGAATATAGGGCGCCTGAACGATCGCCATAGATAAGCCCGGCAGGTTATTTTTTGCCATTACCTCGGCAATAATTTGGTCGATATATTTGCCGTTGACTTTTAACTGTGGGTCACCACGATTAACTAAGTAAGTTGTCTCGTTAGTATTAGATGCGGCTACTGCCTGGAAGGCTGAAACTGACATGGAAAGTAAAACACATGCCGAAATAACCTTTAGCTTAAAGTTCATGGAAAAGCTCCGCGCTGATTGAAATTGATATTGGTAACGAATGAATGGGCGATGTAGGGCATACGATTACCCTTGGTTACAGTAGTCATCGCCATTACTTAGCGGCTGTGTTTACCCTGTCGACCGTTGTTGCGGTGTCCCATAAGTCATTGGCAATAATGCGGTAGTTGGTCAGGGCCGCAAGATAGCCGTCACCTTCCGGGATGCGCGGACCCGCCGTTGCGTCTTTAACGACGACAACTTCAAAACCTTGTTCAATCAATTCACGCATATGAGATTCAATACACAGATTGGCGGCCATCCCTGCGAGAATGACCTGCGAGACGCCACGCTTTCTTAATTGCAGCGCCAGGTCGTTGGTTTCCG
Organism: Citrobacter arsenatis; assembly: GCF_004353845.1. Classification (GTDB taxonomy): domain Bacteria; phylum Pseudomonadota; class Gammaproteobacteria; order Enterobacterales; family Enterobacteriaceae; genus Citrobacter; species Citrobacter arsenatis. The sequence goes on along the minus strand of NZ_CP037864.1, from coordinate 4,118,290 downwards.
GCCCGAAAATCTTATGCGGCGAGGCAATAACCGTTTCGCCATCATAAATATATGGCTTAAATTGCGGCAAAAAATCAGCCCCAGAGTTTTCGAAGTTTTCCAGCGTAAGTGGGCCTTTACGTTCGAACATTCCTGTACCGTGCATAAATGTTTCTCCCGGAGCGGTAGCATGCCATTTATGGTCGTGTGGAAAGTAATAATGTGGAGAAATAAAAACAGGAAGGTGCGTTTCTTTCGCCAGTTTAAAGAGCGTTTCAAGATTCGCAACGGTATTATTTTCAATAATACTGTCTTTGAAAACCTCCCAGCCAATACCCTGCGGGCTTAAAAAATCAACCTGCGGATCAACTACCACCAATGCGGCTGTCTTATTATTAAGTGTTATACCCTTGCGCGGTAAGCCATAGGCCTCTGGTTCCGAATAAATTTCGGACATGCTCATCTTGCTCATAAAATTTACCTGTATTTATATCTAATGTGATAGTGACTAGCTGATTATTAAATAGCTTTGGTAAATATGGCATGGTTCCAGTGCGGGGTATTTGTTCAGGACGCTGGGAATATTGTCATTACGTATTCTAATAACAATCGTGGGCATATTACAGCCCACTCCGTTAGAGATCGTATTGCTGGCGTCGCCGTTCCAGGCGACGGTCGCGCAGGGTGGAATAAATAAAGGTAATCACAAACAGCAGGGAAAATAGTACGACGATGGTGGGGGCCGGTGCGCTGTCGATGAAAAATGACAGGTACACGCCCATAAACGAAGTAATGACCGACATAACTACCGCCAGCCACAAGGCATGGGCGAATTTCCGCGTCATTAAAATCGCGATGGCACCAGGCGCAATCAGTAAGGAGATCGACAAAATAATCCCTACCGATTTGAGCGTAGCGACAATTGTCAGAGCGATCATGCACAACAGGCCGTAATGCAGTAGCGCCGTGTTAAGCCCACTGGCTTTTGCCTGATGCGGGTCAAAGGCATGCAGTAGTAGATCTTTCCACTTCAGTCCGATGATAAGCGCGATCCCCAGCGTGATAACCGCGGTTTGCATAATATCGCTTAATGATACGCCCAGCATGTCGCCGAACAGGATGTGATCGAGATGGACTTCTGACTGGATAGAGACGTACAGCACCAGCCCCGCACCGAACATGCCGGAGAAGACAATCCCCATCAGAGTATCGCGTTTGATGCGGCTGTTATCGTCGAGATAACCCGTCGCCACCGCACAGAACAGCCCGGCGATAAACGCGCCAATGGCCAGCGGGATGCCCGCAATCCACGCCAGTACGATGCCGGGGAAAACCGCGTGGCTCATGGCATCGCCCATCAACGCCCAGCCTTTGAGTACTAAAAATACTGACAGCAGCGCGCAGGGTACGGCGACAATCGTGGAGATGACCAGCGCATTGACCATAAAACTGAACTGAAAAGGTTCCAGCAGCGTGGTTAAGATCATACTGACTCCTTATTCACCAGACGGGCGCGGCGGCGATTTGCCAGCAGACCATGTTTTGGTGCGAAGACAAATGCCAGCAGGAACAGCAGCGTCTGCAGAACGACGATAATTCCGCCGGTTGCACCGTCCAGCCAGTAGCTCAGCCAGGCGCCGAAAAAGCTGGTCAGGCTGCCGATAGAGACGGCGATGGTGAGCAGGCGCGGAAAACGATCGGTCAGCAGCCAGGCCGTTGCCCCTGGCGTCACCACCAGACAAATAACCAGAAATGCGCCAACGGTTTGCAGGGCGGCGACCGTGGAAACGGAGAGCAGCGTAAAAAACAACAGCTTCAACCGACCCGGATTCAGACCGATTGACCGTGCGTGGTTTTCATCAAAAAAGACCACCATCAGATCTTTCCACTTCAAAAACAGGATAGTTAACGAGATAACGCCGATGATGGCCAGTTGCAGAATATCTTCCGGCGCAATCGCCAGCACGTTGCCGAGGATTATGGTCTGAATGTTCACCGACATCGGATTGAGCGACACCATAAACAGCCCGATACCGAAAAAGGATGAAAAAATCAGTCCGATAATGGCATCTTCCTTCAGGCGTGAACGCTGATTAAGAAATAGCATGCTGCCCGCCGCCAGTCCTCCGGAAAGAAATGCGCCAAGCGCGAAGGGAAGTCCTAACATATAGGCTCCTGCAACGCCCGGAACGATAGAGTGCGACAACGCATCACCGATCAGCGACCAGCCTTTGAGCATCAGATAGCAGGAGAGAAAAGCGCACAGGCCGCCGACCATCGCCGAGACCCACATGGCGTTGAGCATATACTGGTAGCCAAACGGCTCCGTCAGCCAGTTCATGATTATTTACCCTCGCTTGTCGCGCGTCGCGAAATAAACGGGCGTTCATCATCGGTAATCACGTGCTGTTCACCGCCGCTAAGCGCAACATGACGCAGTACGCCGCTGAATGCCAGCTCAAGATTCTCGTGGGTAAAGGTGGTTTCGGTGGGTCCACTTGCCAGCACTGTGCCCTTAATCATCACCGTGTAATCACAAAACTCGGTAACGGAGCCCAGATTATGGGTAGAGACCAGCATGGTCCGGCCTTCATCACGGAGTTCACGCAGCAGGTCGATGATCCGGGCCTCGGTTTTCACATCCACGCCGGTGAAGGGTTCATCCAGCAAAATCACCTGGCCATCTTGTGCGATGGCTCTTGCCAGAAAAACGCGTTTTTTCTGCCCGCCGGACAGTTCACCTATCTGGCGATGGCGATAATCCAGCATATCAACCCGCGCCAGCGCCGCATCCACGCAGGCGTGGTCAATCTGTTTTGGTCGACGCAGCCACCCCATATGGCCAAAGCGTCCCATCATCACGACATCTTCCACCAGTACCGGAAACGACCAGTCAACCTCTTCTGACTGGGGGACATAGGCGATCAGATTCTGTTTGAGCGCCTTATTAACCGGCTGTTGCAGAATAGAGATCTCCCCTTGCGCCAGGCGGACAAAACCCATCAGCGCTTTAAAAAGCGTTGATTTTCCCGAACCGTTTACGCCGACCAGCGCGGCAATTGAGCCGCCCGGAATCTGAAAAGTGGCGTCCCGCAATGCGGTGTGACCGTTGCGATACGTCACCGTAACCTGATTTACGGTAATCGCAGAGTGACTCATGGTTGTCTCTCCAGGCCCTTATTGATGCCGTTGACAATGGTTTGTGTGGTAACGCGCAGTAAGTCCAGATAGGTCGGAACCGGACCGTCGGCAGCGCTGAGCGAATCGACATACAGTACGCCGCCGTAATGGGCGCCAGACTCACGAGCAACCTGACGCGCAGGCTTGTCGGACACGGTGCTTTCGCTAAATACCGTTGGAATATGATGCGCTCTGATCGCATCGATCACTTTGCGAACCTGTTTGGGCGTGCCTTGCTGATCGGCATTGATCGGCCACAGATACAGCTCTTTGAGGTTGTTATCACGCGCGAGGTAAGAGAATGCGCCTTCGCTGGTAACCAGCCAGCGTTTATCAACAGGAAGCTTTGCCAGTTCTGCATGCAGTGGTGCCAGGGTTTGCTGAATTTTCGCTTTATAATTCTGCGCATTTTTTTGGTAGGTAGCGGCATTGTCTGGATCGTATTTCATCAGCGCATCGCGAATGTTATCCACGTAGATAAGCGCGTTCTCTGCTGACATCCAGGCATGTGGGTTGGGTTTACCGTTGTACGGCCCTTCGCTGATACCCATCGGCTGCACGCCGTTTGACACCATTACTTCCGGTACGCCGGACAAATTTTGGTAGAAGCGGGCAAACCATAGTTCGAGGTTAAGGCCGTTGGAGAGAATAAGCTGTGCGCCTTGCGCCCGTTTAATATCTCCCGGCGTGGGTTGATATTCGTGAATTTCTGCCCCAGGTTTGGTGATGGAACTGACGTCCGCCGCGTCACCCGCTACGTTGCTGGCCATGTCGGCTATCACCGTAAAAGTGGTTATCACTTTGAACTTTTCTTTCGCCCAGGCGGGTGACAGCGTCAGTGCCGTTAACGCGCTGGCAAGGAGAAATGACTTCAGATGGGGCAGATGCGGCATAGTATCCCTCACAACAAAGTGGTTAATTTATCATCGAATATAGCCTTTGCTATGTTATATAGCACATGGCATAAACAAATGAAAATAATTCTTATTTGCGTAGGATGCTAAGGAATAGACGGGCGATAATGTGTTTTACGCCGGCACGATTGCCGGCGTGTTGGGGACAAATAACCCGGTGATTACGACTTCTGGAACTCAGTGACGGTTTCCCATGCTACCTGTTGTAACGCTTTGGCAGTGGCAGGGGTCATGTCCGTATCAACAGGAAGCGCGCCGCCGACCGGAGACTGGTTATACAGGGTGGCGAAGAATACGCAGGCGGCGAGATATGTTCCGGAAATCGAAGGATGTACACCATCATGATAATACAGGTTTATTTCTGGGTGACTTATGCGCGCTTTCTCGAAAGCCAGGCCTACCGGAGCCACATATCCCCCGGTTTTTTGCGCAATGGAGAGATAAGCATCCGCCAGCTTTTGGCTATCTTCGGGTTTAGCTTTCTTTGGCCAGGTCATGAAATAGACAACTTTTGCACCTGCTTTATGCGCCATCTCAGCCATTTGGGTTGCCGAGTCAACGAAGTTTTGTCGGGTACTTTCTTTCTTTGAAATTGTTTCTGTAGAGTTCCCCTGTAATACCACTACATCCCATTTCTGTAGCGTATTCTGGTAGCGCATATTCTCAATTTGCCAGCCTAAATGACCGCTGGAAATCGTGATCCCTCGATACTTATAGCCTTTGGCATGATCAGGCAGTAAAGACTGCGTCAAATCCCGTAATCGGGTATTGATATTATTGTTATAGAACGTGAACGAGTTACCATAAAGCGCGACGATCTTATTCTCGCCATCCATTTTTGCATGTGGCGAAGGTGCTAATAACGTATCCGCGTGAGCGCAAATACAGCTCAGTGAAAGGGCCGTTACAGCGGCAAGCAAAGTTATCTTTTTCATCGGTTATCTCTTAGAAATCGTAACGGAGTCCAACGATGAGCGCATCATCATTGGTTTTTTTGTTCTTACTGGCGAACTCTTTATCGTAAGTAAATGATAACCACGTATCCTCAGCTAATGTTAATTGCGCTTCAGCACGCCAGTCTTCTTTTTCAGCGATATCTTTACCATCTTCATTTAAAAAACTATATCCGGTGAGAACTTTGACGGTGCCAAAGTTGTAGGAAATGAGTGAATCCATCCCTTTATAATTATTATCGCTTTTGTTATCGCGAGAAATAGAAGTACGTAAGGCGGTTACCGCGACTTCGTAGGCTTTATAGCTGAGTTGTAATCCGCCCATAATTTGGTCGTTTTGATTACGCCCATCGGTGGTCACTACACCATCCTGTCGTTTGTAACGACTGGCCGCGAGTGCGGGTGTAATTCTAAAATCACCAAATTTGAAAGATTTGCGATAGCTGGCCATCGCGCCGTAATCCAGGGCTTCGTTATCGCTGTTGCCATTACCGGAGACCCATGCCAGTTGAATTTCGTTACCGGCAAATTTGGCATTCCACTGGACGGTGCCGTCCTGGCGGTTGAACTGATATGAATCATCAATGGTTGTAATGCCATAGCTGTAGATATTGGGGGTGAAGTTTTTGTACTTATCTGTCATTTTCATTACCTGATACAACGGGTTTTTGGTTCTCCCGGTGATCAGTTCACCCCATGTTTTATTCGACAGGCCGACATAGGAATAGCGGGCCTCCATATCGCTTTCACCAGTATTGTTATCATTTTTTTCGGTACGTACCTGCCATTCCAGGCGACCCACGATTTTAGTCTCTGGCAGTAGATCCAGATCTCGGGTGAGATAAATACCTACACGGCCACCCAGATCGCTTCGACTTTCACTGCCAGCAAATGAATTTTGGCCGCTCGCAATTTTACCCTCAACGCGACCATAGATATCCAGAGTATTGCCATCCTTATTATAGACGTTTAAAGCGAACGCCGAGGAACTCATACCCATTAGTAATATTAGTGAATAGTTTTTTAGCTTCATGTCATCCCTCAAACCAGCATTAGTTTCCTGACCATAAAAATAAAGTTCACAGCGGGATGATTGTTTGTGGAAAAGGAATGGAAGTGGTATGGGAATCATTTTTTCTCGTGATGAAATGTGATTATTCACGCATAAATATCTCTGATTTCGCGATTGTATTAATAGCTCTTATATTTAGTGAGCGTTTTCTTTGAAATATTACGACTAATTAAATTGTAATTCAGGAATTACTGTGAAGTACGTCGCGTTTCTACAGGGGGAAAAAACTGAAAATGGGAATGTTGCATTCTCATGGTCATTTTGGGAGTGGGAATACTATTTTCCCCTATAATTTTAAAAACAGATCACGCAAAATTGATTAATCACATTTTCAATTATGACGCATTCATTGGCCGGAGAGGCGCTGTATGTTCGGTAAGCAAACAACGGTATTTGATTCTGATCTTTATTCTTCATTGTTCACCCACGGTCGGATGCGGGAAATATGGTCTGACGACAATCTGCTGCGTTGCTGGTTGCGATTTGAGGCAACCGTCGCCCGGGTGCAAGGCGAGTTAGGGATTATCCCTGAGCAAGCCGCTGTCGAAATTGAAAACGCGTGCAGGGAAATACAGATAGATTGGCCTACCCTTGCGCAAGAAACACAGACGGTCGGTATGGCGATCAAACCGTTAATCGATCAGATCTCTGCTTCTGGTACACCGTTGGTTAGCCAGTTTCTGCATTGGGGGTGTACGACCCAGGACTTGCTGGACTCTGGTATGGCGATGAGATTGCAACAAACGTTGCAGCTGCTGCGCGAACAATTGCTCGATGTTGGTGAAGCGATGAAGGCGATGGCAATACGTCACACCAGAACGGTGATGGTTGCGCGTACTAATTCGGTAGATGCCTCCGCGACAACATGGGGGCTGCATGTTTGCAGTTATCTGACGGAGGTTAATCGCCATCTGGTAAGACTCCAGCAGTTGTACCCGCGTGCTGTAACTGGACTCTTTGGCGGTGCGGTAGGTAATCTGGCCTCCGTGGGCGAGCAGGGAATGGAAACGCGTGAACGGCTGATGCGAGCGCTGGGTCTGAACGTGCCCTGCGGCATTAATAATGCCAGCCAGGATGCGGTTGTTGAAGTTGTGCAGTTTTTTGCCCTTGTTCACGGCACGCTATGTCGTCTGGCCAACGATGTCGAAACAATGGGACGCACGCCGATTGCCGAAGTGCTTGAGGGAGAGGGCGGTGGAGGGTCGAGCACGATGCCACACAAAGTTAATCCGCGTGCCAGTAATATGATGCAAACGCTGGCAAGGATGGGATGGATGTATGCGTCGGGCGCCCCGGCAATGCTGGATCAACAGGATGTGCGGGCCGCCTCAATGAGGGTATTAAACTGGACAATCCTCCCGGAGGCCTCTAATGCTTTATCGACCAGCCTGACACGCGCAAAGAATCTGCTTACGCATCTCATTATTAACGAAGAGAAGATGCGCGCCAATTTTGACTGCTCGAAGCACTTTATAATGTCGGAATCGCTGACGATGAAACTTGCCGCCAAAATTGGCAGAGAGTCCGCCTATAACTTAGTGAAAAACCTGCTGAAGCATGCAAGCGGTGAGCACAGTTTCATGGAAATCGTGCAGGCTAGCCCGGAAATCCGCGCATCATTATCTGTAGAAGAAATCGCTGCCGCCTGCGAGCCGCTGTCATATATCGGGGCTAACGACGCGCTAATTGCTGAAACTATAGCTCAGTTCGATCGCGTGAAAACCGTAGAGATAGCCTGATTCGTCCAGCCGCCAGGAGTAAGAACTCTCCTGGCGGCTGGTAGCGCTAAGTGTTGTGGGCTGATGCTGAAAATGTTTCGAAAAAGACGAACAACTCCTCCAGTTGGGCAAAATTCCCCTCGCTATCTCCTTTCTCATACGCCAGATGCAATATGAGTTCGATAAAAAAGAAGCCGAGAATACGGCTTTGAAAAATGGACTGTACGTCGCTGGGAAGAACAAACTGCAGATCGCAGAACTTGCCATAAGGGTTTGCCTCTGAGTTGGTAACCAGCACCACGACGGCATTCTTTTTTCTGAACCACTTTGCAATATTGAGCGCTACCCGGTTAAATCGATAGTAGGAGAACACAATCAGGACGTCCTCTTCCTCAATATTGAGGAGACATTTGGGGAGTTCGCTGATGTCAGTCAGTAACAAGGTGATGTCACTGCGAAAGTACTTTAGCAGTGTACAAAAATGCGTTGCCATTGCATGAGATGATGACGGGCCGACGACATAAATATGACGTTGGTTGTTCAGTACCAGATCGATAAACGCATCAAGGCTTTCAATATCGATATTATTTTTAAATTGATTAAATAATTCTGCTACTTTGTGGGTGAAGTCAGTAACGATACTTTCAGTGGTAATACTGGGGTTGTTACGCAGTTTGATGTTTTTCTCGAAAGGTGCGGATAATTTATTTTTTGACAGCGTAATGTCCAATGCTTTACGAAAGGCCGCATAACCCGTAAACCCAATTTTATTTAAAAATCGGCCAATGGTTGCTTTGCTTACCATCGCATTTTGCGAGAGATCAACAATGCCATGATAGGGAAGTTCATTGAAGTGTTTATTAATGTACTCATTAAGTCGGCACTCAGATTCAGTTAGATCACCCATATTAAGAGTAAGTGAGTTATACTCATCCAGACTTAACGTATTTTTTTTGTACATGGATAACACCCGATGGCTGTTGTATATCAACGTTGTTATAGGGTAATACGCTTTCGACGTCAATCATAGAATGGAGATGTTGGAAACCCGCATCCAGCCTTTGCTAAGAGATGCGACCGCATTCAGATGAGTTGCGATCTTACTCACAAAAAGGGGTGGGAAAACACCTTTCCCGTATTTTACAACCACACAACCCATTACAATTAAATCTCAATATTTGAGTGTGTAATACGATAAATTTACGTACATATTATAGCTGCTTATATATAGGTGTGATTTTTTACTATCCTACATAAGCTATGATGATATGACAGGTAACCCTACCCGATTTGTATGGCATAGGAATTGTTATTATGACGGCGTTTATTATAGCAATAGTGATAACAGTTATTGCTGCATGGTTAATTGTGAAAAATTATCAGCCGCAAACTGTTTTATTACTCGCTGGACTGGCATTATTGACCATTACCGTACTGTTTTATCCTGAAAACAGCATTCTCTATGATAAAGCAAAATCCACGGGGTCAACCTGGCTGGATATCTTTAGTTTTGCAAAAGAATCGCTTACCACACAAATTGCGGGTATTGGACTTATCATCATGGCGGCGGGTGGATTTGCCAGCTATATGGATCACATTAAAGCGTCGAACGCGATGGTTAATATGTGCATTCGCCCGCTGCAGGTGATTAAAGCGCCTTACCTGATTCTTGCTCTGGGGTATATCTGCGCACAGCTTCTGCACGTGGCAATTTCGAGTGCGGCAGGTCTGGCGATGTTGCTGTTGGTGACATTCTTCCCAGTCCTGGTACGCCTGGGTGTCAGTAAAGCCTCCGCGGCCGCGATGATTGGTCTGTGCGCGTTTATGGATTTAGGGCCTGCGGTTGGTACGGCGAATCTGGCGGCTAAGCATGCTGGCATGGAAAGCGCTATCTACTTTGCTCATTACCAGATGCCGGTGGCGGTGGTCGTAATGCTGGCCGTGGCGGTGGTGATTTACTTCAGCGCGAAGTATTTCGACAAAAAAGATGGCTTTGTTCCGGGGGCGCAAAGCGTAGCGCAAGCGGAAGAAGAAGGCCGGAAGGTGCCCGCCATTTATGCGCTGTTGCCCGTCCTGCCTGTGGTACTGGTGCTGGTCTTTAGCCCCTTGGTTATCAAATCCATCAAAATTGACGTGGTCACGGCGATGATCCTTGGCGCGGTCGTCGCGTTTTTCTTCGAATTGGTGACTACCCGAGATTTCAAAAGCTGTTGTAAAGGATTACAGGTCTTTTTCAAAGGGATGGGTAGCATGTTTACCAGCATCGTTTCCTTGCTGGTATGTGCGGATATTTATGCCCAGGGGCTGCAGAAAATTGGCGCGGTGGACTACCTGTTGCAGTCTGTGCAAAACGCAGGGCTGGGTTTTACCAGCATGACGCTGGTGATGACCGCGCTGGTGGGCGTCACCGCCGTTCTGACAGGCTCAGGCGTAGCAGCCTTTTTCTCTTTCTCCGGCCTGGCTCCTTCCATTGCGGCAAAATTTGGTGAGAGCGCTGTCAATATGATCCTGCCAATGCAACTGATGGCGGGAATGGGACGCTCAATGTCTCCGGTGGCTGGCATCATTATTGCGGTGAGTAAAGCAGGGGAATGCTCACCGTTTATGATCGTCAGAAGAACGCTGCTTCCAGCGCTGGCCGGTATCGCGGCGATGCTGGTTGCCAACTATGTCCTGATTTGAATCCCGAGAGCCTGTTAACGCAGGCTCTTATTTTTTTATCTGGTTGTAATTTATGGATGGCAACGTGACAAACGATGTTTTATACGTCCCGTTTACGGGGAAGTTACTGCTTGAATCTCCGTTATTAAACAAGGGAAGCAGCTTTACGCAGCAAGAAAGACATGACTTTAACCTGAGTGGGTTACTGCCTTGTGCGATAGAGAATATTGATGAACAAGCCGAGCGGGCGTATCAACAATATCTTGAAGCTGAATCCCACAACGCCCGACATATTTATCTGCGTAATATTCAGGATACCAACGAAACTTTATTTTATTACCTGCTGAAAAAGCACCTGCCCGAAATGTTGCCAATCGTTTATACCCCAGTAGTTGGGGCTGCCTGCGAAAAATTTTCCTGGATATATCGACGCGCGCGCGGTGTCTTTATTTCCTGGCCCGATCGCGATCGTATTGACGATATTTTGCATGATATTCCACGGCACGATATCAAGGTCATTGTCGTCACTGATGGTGAGCGTATTCTGGGACTGGGTGACCAGGGGGTTGGCGGTATGGGGATCCCTATCGGGAAACTGTCGCTCTATACCGTCTGCGGTGGGGTCAATCCGGCGAATACGCTACCCATTTTACTGGATGTCGGTACGAACAATACGCGACTGCTGGACGATCCGCGCTATATCGGCTGGCGTCATCCGCGCATAACTGGCGAAGACTATTTCGCATTTATTGGCATGTTCATTGCTGCCGTAAAACGGCGCTGGCCGAACGTTCTGCTGCAGTTTGAAGATTTTGCCCAGCACACTGCGGTGCCGTTACTGGACCGCTATCGCGATGAGCTGTGCTGTTTTAATGATGATATTCAGGGCACGGCGTCGGTGGCTCTGGCGACCGTGGTTGCGGCCTGCCGCGGCAGTGGCCGCGATTTTCGTCAGCAATCAATCGTGATTGTGGGGGCGGGTGCTGCGGGATGTGGGATCGCCCGACATATTATTGCCTGTCGCATCAGTGAAGGAATGAGCCAGGCCGAAGCCCGACGGACCATTTTTATGGTGGATCGCGACGGCCTGGTGATGACCACCAATAATGCATTAGCGGAATTCCAGCATCCGCTGGCGCAGCCTCCCGAGGCCTTGTCTGACTGGCAGTATGAGGGACAGGTACCATCGCTACTGGAGGTTATCCACAATGCCAAACCTTCGGTGATGCTGGGCGTGTCGGGCCAGGCCGGACTGTTCTCGCAGGAGGTAATTAGCACGATGTACCAATACTGCGATCGTCCGATTGTTATGCCGTTGTCGAATCCCACCTCGAGAATGGAAGCGCGGCCAGAAGATATTGTTCGCTGGACCGGGGGGCGGGCTATCATCGCGACCGGCAGTCCCTGCGATGCGGTGGAATTCAATGGGCGTTCAATTCCGGTTGCGCAGTGCAATAACGTGTATGTTTTCCCGGCCATCGGTCTGGGGGCTATCGCCAGCGGCGCGGCGCGAATTACTGAAGCTATGCTGATGGCGGCAAGCCGTGCGCTGGCAGATGCTTCTCCTCTGGTGCGTAACGGGGAAGGCGCTCTGTTGCCGGAGATTGGGGCAATCTGCGACGTGACTCGCAGCATTGCCTTTGAGGTCGGCAAGGCGGCGCAGCAGTCGGGTGTGGCAGAGAAGATGAGTGACGACGCGCTGTTGCAGAACATCAAGGATAACTTTTGGTTACCGCACTACCGTCCTTATAAACGCCGGGCAATTTAGCCATGCTCCTGGGGAATTGATCTCATGTGATGGTTGCCTTCATTGTTAAGGTGTATTATTTATGCAACTTAATTGTGGAGGCATCATGTCCGGCAAACGTATTGCACGTGAAAAAATGACGATCCAGAGAATGATCTCGCTTTATGAAAGCCAGTGCCCGCAGGCTTCAGACGAACCGGGGCATTACGATGCGTTGTTTGCCTATGCGCAAAAGCGCCTCGATAAGTGCGTATTTGGTGAGGAAAAACCGGCCTGTAAACAGTGTCCGGTGCACTGTTATCAACCCGCTAAACGTGAAGAGATGAAGCAAATTATGCGTTGGGCTGGGCCGAGAATGCTCTGGCGTCATCCGATCCTGACCGTGCGTCATCTGATTGATGACAAACGCCCGGTACCGGAATTGCCAGAGAAATACCAGCGGAAGAAGTAATTCTATGCCGGATGGCGCGATGCCTAATCCGGCCTGGAAGGTAAACGGAACCGTCGCGTAGGCCCGATGAACGTAGCGCCATCGGGCAATCTGGCCATGCGTTGACGAATGGCGGTTACGCTTTGGTCGCAATCAGAATGGCTGAGGCTTTGATCAGCGCAACAACGCGGCTTCCCTGGCTCAGTTTCATCTCTTGCTGACTTTCGTTGGTGACGACGGCAACAATCTCAAAGCCCGCGTCAGTTTTGATATGTACCGTGGCGTTGACTGCGCCTTCGGTGACCTGGGAAACGCTGCCGGCAAACTGGTTGCGGGCAGAAAACTTCAGACCACAGTCTTCCGTTGCCAGCGTTACCCACGGCGCTTTAATCAGGGCAATTGCTTCTTTCCCTTTTGCCAGACCCAGCGCCTGCTGGCTGCTATGGGTCACAATCGCGACCAGTTTTGCGCCGCCAGCCAGCGTCAGTTCAACTTCATCATTCACTGCGCCTGTAGCGACTGCGCTCACCGTACCGGTTAATTGATTACGTGCTGATACCGCCATACTGCCTCCTTTCGTTGAGATATCACCCAGTATAGCCACACAGGCTAAACCAATGCATCCTTATCAATGCCCAATCGCTTCATGCGTGAGAGTAACGTTGTGCGTTTCAGCCCCAGTCTTTGCGCCGCGCCTTTGGGACCGGCGACGACACCGTTGGTCTCTTTCAGCACACGCATTATCAGCTGGTATTCATCTTCGCCGTCCTGTGCGACTTCGGTCGCCACCGGCGGCTCGGACGGCGACAAAGCGACAACATCCGGCAGGGACAGTTGCAGCACGTTACCCCGGGTGAGCAGAACCGCGCGTTCTACCACGTTCTCCAGTTCGCGCACATTACCCGGCCATTCCATACTGCTCAGGGTACGCAGAGCCTCCGCGGGAATACTGTCGATATTGCGCCCCATCCGGCGGGCAATTTTAAAGGTGAAAGCTTTTACCAGCAGCGGAATATCTTCCGGGCGCTCGCGCAGCGGTGGCAGATGGATCGGGAAGACGTTCAGTCGGTAGTAGAGATCGTTACGAAACTCGCGATCGGCAACCATCTTTTTCAGATCGCGGTTGGTAGCAGCGATCAAGCGAACGTCGGTCTGGATCAGCTTGTTGCTGCCCAAGCGTTCAAACTCCTGCTCCTGCAGAACGCGCAGTAGCTTAGGCTGAAGTTCCAGCGGCATGTCGCCAACTTCGTCGAGGAACAGTGAACTTTTGTCCGCCAGTTCGAAACGCCCAATCCGCTGCGTGCTGGCCCCGGTGAACGCGCCGCGTTCATGGCCAAACAGATCGCTCTCCAGTAGTCCAGCAGGCATTGCCGCGCAGTTCATTTTCACCATCCGGCGGGCGTTACGTCCGCTCAGGTTGTGAATGGCGCGTGCGATCAGCTCCTTACCCGTCCCGGTTTCACCCAAAATCAGGACCGTGCTGTCGCTTTGCGCCACCATTTCGACCTGCTTGAGGACGCTGTACATCGCTTCGCTGCGGCCAATGATTTCGCCGAACTCACTTTCTACGTTGTTGAGTTGTTCAGTCAGCGCCAGGTTTTCATCGACCAGGCGTTCCTTCAGTCGGTGGATCTCCTGATAGGCAAGGGCGTTATCCACGGCAATCGCCACGCGCTCGGCAATTTGGCGCAGCAGTTTGAGGTTGGCAGTGGTGAACACTTTCTCTTCGCACTGCGCCAGCTTAAGTACGCCGAGCATATTATTGCCGGACATTAGCGGCAGCAGGCACAGCGTCTGTAGCTGGTTGCCCCAGGTTTCGAACAGCATCCGTTCGTAAGGGGCAAGGGTATCGCGTTCGCTCAGGTTAATCAGCAGCATCTCTTTACTTTTGAAGACCCGTTCAGAGAGCGTGCCTGCTTCGTCCACTTCACTTTGTTCATGCGCCGGATGATGTTCATCCAGATAGTGGGTGGAATAGATGCTGAGCTTGTTTTTGCGGTCGCTGCGTAACACGATGCTGATGGCATCAATGTCGAAGTAGTGATGGATCTCTTTGGCGACTTCGCTGACCAGTTCATCAATGTCCAGGCGGGAAAGTACCGCATTGGTAATGGCGACCAGGATGCGAAAGTTATCACGCTCGCGGCACAAAAGATCGTAATCGACGTTGTTGCTGACCCTGCTTTGAATTTGTTCAGCAACGACGCCGACTATTTGTGTGAAGGTCTGCAGCCGGTTGTACTCTTTTTCACTCCACGGTTGGTCTGCGTTACGGATGAATTCGCAACCGCCAAAGATGCGCCCATCTGCCGCCAGCGGTAGCAGACAGTAATGGCCAAATTCAGAATACAGGCCGCCAGTGGCCAGCTGTGGCCAGGTTTCGGAAAACTCGTGATAGTTGCAGTGCAGCGCATCGGGGCGAGACAAAATACGGCGTACCGGGCCATGCGCCAGCACCGTTTCGTCTTCATAATCGATGGGTTTACCATTTTCACGCGTTGCAAAATAACGCGCACGCTGCGTTTGTGCCTGCCATAAGACAATAGCCGCACAGTCGGCCAGCGCTGAACGCTTGACCAGCTGCGAAAGCGCCTCGCTGAGAGACGGGAGATCGGGCTGCTGTAATAATGTACGAGTAATATCGAACAGGCCTTGCTGTCCGAGATCGCTCATCGGTGTATACGACATATTGCTTTTCCAGGGAAAGCACCGCAGTACGGTGCGAAAACGGTAAATGAATTATAGGTATAAGTCGTAAATTATCGGGTACTCAAACCGTAGGCCTGATAAGCAAAGCGCCATCAGGCGTGAATGCCGGATATCGACGCAAATGCGTGTTATCCGGCCTACAGCTTGCTGCTAGCATATACGAGGTAATGGCTCGGCGTGTGGTAAATCGAGGGTTCGTTTCACGCCATAGAGACCGGCAAGACGTACACCTTTGCGTTCCACCACTTCACCAATCATTGCAGCATCGCGCCCTAGCGGATGCGCGCGCAGCGCGGCAAGCACGGTTTCAGCGGCCTGACGTTCAACGGCAATCACCAGTTTACCTTCGTTGGCAAAGTTGAGCGCATCCAGACCCAGCAGTTCGCAAACGCCACGCACCGCGGGCTTCACGGGCAGTGCTGCTTCAG
Source organism: Citrobacter arsenatis (assembly GCF_004353845.1). Classification (GTDB taxonomy): domain Bacteria; phylum Pseudomonadota; class Gammaproteobacteria; order Enterobacterales; family Enterobacteriaceae; genus Citrobacter; species Citrobacter arsenatis. The sequence continues at coordinate 4,102,499 of NZ_CP037864.1, read as the reverse complement.
ACAGCTCAATGCCAAATCCGCATGAGGCGGCAAATTCATGCGTTACCGCATTCACCCCTCCACGGGTCGCATCACGCAGCGCTTTCACACCGGGGATATCACGTAGCGTTTGGATAAGCGGCGTCAATACCGCGCAGTCGCTTACCAGTTCACCATCAAGACCCAGTTGTTCGCGCAGGTTAAGGATAGTGGCGCCGTGATCGCCAAGCGTACCGCTGACCAGCAGCACATCGCCCACGCTGAGGGTCTGTGCTCCCCAGTGAATGTTGGCGGGGATCGCCCCCATTCCGGCCGTGTTGATGAACAGCTTGTCAGCAGCGCCGCGCTGCACGACTTTGGTATCGCCGGTCACGATGGCGATGCCCGCTTCGCGCGCGGTTGCCGCCATACTGTTAACGATGGTTTTCAGCGTCTCCATTGGCAGACCCTCTTCGAGGATAAAACCGCAGGAGAGGTAGCGTGGGATCGCGCCGCTGACCGCCACGTCGTTAGCCGTACCGCAGATAGCCAGCTTGCCGATATTGCCGCCCGGGAAGAACAATGGATCGATAACATAGCTGTCGGTTGAAAATGCCAGACGGTCGCCTTCTGCGACCAGCTGCGCCAGTTCCAGCCGCGCCTGATCTTCTTGTTCCGCCAGCCACGGATTAGCAAAAGCTTCCATAAACAGACTGTTGATCAACTGCTGCATAGCCTGACCGCCGCTACCGTGGGCGAGTTGTACGCTGTTCATGCTTCACACTCCTGCTGACGATACTGATACCAGGCGGCACATGCGCCTTCTGAGGAGACCATCAGGGCACCAAACGCGGTCTCCGGATTACAGGTTTTGCCAAATAATGGGCACTGATGCGGTTTACATCTGCCGGTCAATACCTCTCCGCAACGCGCGCGCGGGTCGTCATACACCTGCTGCGGCGCTGGCTGGAAATGCGCTTCGGCATCAAAACGCTGATAGTCCGGCGTCAAATGAACGCCAGAGGATTCAATTACGCCCAGGCCGCGCCATTCGCTGTCGCCGTTGACGCAAAATACCTCAGCGATAGCCTGTTGCGCTAAGGCGTTACCGGCATCCGGTACTACGCGGCGGTACTGGTTTTCAACCTGGCTGTGTGCGGCAATCTTCTGTTCAATCAACATCACCACGCCCTGCAGCAGATCAAGCGGTTCGAAACCCGCGACCACTAACGGACGATGGAAATCTGAAGCAATGAAGTTATAGGCATCGGTGCCAATCACCATGCTGACGTGGCCCGGTGCCAGGAAAGCGTCGATGCCGTTGTCCGGCTGTTCCAGCAGGCTGCGCAGCGTGGGAATAAGCGTGATGTGCTGGCAGAAAAAGTAAAAGTTCTGCACGTCACGTTGTTTTGCCTGCTGCAGGGTGATGGCGGTGGTTGGCATGGTGGTTTCAAAACCCAGGCCAAAGAACACAACTTTTCGTGTTGGATTTTCCTGCGCCAGCTTGAGTGCGTCCATCGGTGAATAGACGATGCGGATATCCGCGCCGCGCGCTTTGGCTTGTAGCAAAGAACCTTGTTTACCCGGGACGCGCATCGCATCGCCAAAGGTGCAGAAAATCACTTCTGGATGGCTGGCGATTTCAACACAGCTGTCGATTCTGCCCATCGGCAGAACGCAAACCGGACAGCCTGGACCATGAATAAACTCGACGTTTTCAGGCAACAACTGGTCGAGGCCGAACTTGAAGATTGCGTGGGTATGACCACCACAAACTTCCATGATGCGCAGCGGGCGTTCAGCCGTGTAGGGAAGGAGTGCGGCACGTTCATTCAGATGCTCTATCAACTGCATCACCTGTTCTGGTGCGCGGTATTCGTCAACAAAACGCATTATTTTTCCTCGCCATACAGCAACGCGCCGACATCCGGCTCAACGTCAAACATGTTTTGTAGCGCATCGAGCGTGTCGCGCGCTTCAGCTTCATTAATGATGCTCATGGCAAAACCGACGTGGACCAGTACCCACTGGCCCAGACGGGGTTGACCATGTTCATCGCAGCTACCGACCAGCGTCAGGTCGACGTCACGCTGAATACCGCAAACGTCGACTTTGGCCTGATTGCCATCAATGGTGCGGATTTGCCCCGGAACACCTATGCACATCGCTGCGTCTCCAGCCAGGAGAGCCATTGGTCCATGCCTTCGCCGCTGGTGGCAGAAATCAGGATTATCTCAATTTCCGGGTTCACTTCCCGGGCGCTGGCGATGCACTTCTCTACGTCAAAATTGAGGTACGGCAGTAGATCCACTTTGTTGAGTAGCATCAGCGATGCAGCGGCAAACATATGCGGATATTTCAGCGGTTTGTCTTCACCTTCGGTGACGGAAAGCACCGCCACTTTATGACGCTCGCCGAGGTCAAAGCTGGCCGGGCAAACCAGATTGCCGACGTTTTCAATGAACAGAATGCCGTTGTCTTCAAGCGGCAAACGCGGCGCGGCGTCAGCAATCATTTGTGCGTCAAGGTGGCAACCTTTACCGGTGTTGACCTGAATGGCGGGCGTGCCTGTGGCGCGAATACGGGCGGCATCGTTAACCGTCTGCTGGTCGCCTTCAATCACGGCGCACGGCACGCTGTCTTTAAGCTTCATTAGCGTTTCAGTCAGCAGCGTGGTTTTACCGGAGCCTGGGCTTGAAACAAGGTTCAGTACCAGATGTTGACGGGCAGCAAAGCGGGCGCGGTTGCGCTCGGCCAGACGGTTGTTTTTGTCCAGCACGTCAATTTCTACTTCCAGCATCCGGCGCTGGCTCATGCCTGGCGCGTGGGTGCCTGCTTCACCATGACCGTAGTGCAAATCGCCTTCTTCGGTCTGGCTCGGGGTGAAACCAGAGGTCTTCACACCGGTAATGTTCAGCGCCGGACGAGCTGCCGGGGCAAATGGCGCGCTGCGAAACGCCGAGTGGGGATTATGCTCATCACCCTCTATATAAAGGTTGCCTTCAGCGCAACCACATGTCGTACACATCGCTCACTCCTGATCTTTATCTTGCGGTATATCTGTTGCCGGATGGCGGCTTCGTCTTATCCGGCCAACAACTCAGGCCATTCCTGTAGGCCGGACAAGACGCTTAGGCGTCAGCATCCGGCGCTGGAGTTTCATCTATTTCAATACGTCGAATCTGTAAGCCGTCATCGGCCACAATTCTCAGCATATCGCTGTTGCATTGCGGACATCTGCGCACGCGTTGCGTCAGTAAGGTGACGTATTGCTGACAAGATTCGCACCAACATTCGGCTTCTTGTTCTTCGAGGTGGAGTTTACAACCTTCTGCAAGGGTTCCGCGGCATACCAGATCAAAACAAAAGGCGAGAGCGCTGGTTTCTACGCAAGAAAATGCGCCAATTTTGAGCCAGACCCCCGTTACTCGCTTTGCACCGTGTTGCGTGGCCTGTTGTTCAATCAATTCCAGTGCCCGTTGGCAGAGGGTTATTTCGTGCATACCGCCTCCTATGAAGTTGCCGTATTAGAAGCAATAAACATGCCAGATTGGATTTTTACGGTCGTGACAATGACGACGATGACGAAATGACACGTCGTCACCGCTTTGTGATTTTTTATCTTTATGAAAATAAAGGGTTTTAATTTTGGCATGAAATGTGCTTAAGGCTGTTCATCTCTGCTAAACGGGTAACCTGACATGACTATTTGGGAAATAAGCGAAAAAGCCGATTACATCGCTGAACGGCACCGTCGCCTACAGGACCAGTGGCGTATTTACTGCAACTCGCTGGTTCAGGGGATCACCCTGTCGAAAGCGCGTTTGCATCATGCAATGAGCTGCGCACCGGACAAAGATCTCTGCTTCGTCCTTTTTGAACACTTCACTATCTACGTCACGCTGGCGGACGGCTTTAACAGCCACACCATTGAGTACTACGTTGAAACAAAAGATGGTGACGATAAGCAACTGATTGCGCAGGCAGAGCTGACCATCGACGGTAAAGTCGATGAGCGTATCAGCAACCGCGATCGCGATCAGGTGCTGGAGCACTATCTGGAAAAAATCGCTACCGTCTACGACAGCCTGTACACCGCGGTAGAGAACAATATGCCGGTGAATTTAAGCCAGCTGGTTGAGGGACATAGCCCGGCTTAAGCCTCGGGTGCTGCCCAGTTTTGTCATGATGCGTTTTCATACTGCGTCACGACAGTTTAGGGAATGGGCATGTCGAAAAATGTCGAAATGACATTTGCCAGACATGTTTTCGTCAAAAATGACTATCACCTGAGGAATGCCTGGTGAATCGTTTTGTAATTGCTGACTCCACTCTTTGTATCGGCTGCCACACCTGTGAAGCCGCCTGCTCAGAGACACATCGCCAGCATGGCCTGCAGTCAATGCCGCGCCTTAAAGTGATGTTAAATGAAAAAGAATCCGCCCCGCAGCTTTGCCACCAGTGTGAAGATGCGCCTTGCGCTACCGTTTGTCCGGTTAATGCGATTAATCGCGTTGATGGTGCCGTACAGCTGAACGAAAGCTTGTGCGTAAGCTGCAAATTGTGCGGGATTGCCTGCCCGTTTGGCGCAATTGAGTTTTCCGGTAGTCGTCCGCTGCACATCCCGGCAAACGCCAATACGTCAAAAGCGCCTCCGGCTCCACCAGCACCTGCGCGCGTAAGCACGCTACTGGACTGGGTTCCGGGCGTTCGTGCCATCGCGGTGAAATGCGATCTGTGTAGTTTTGACGAGCAAGGTCCGGCCTGCGTACGCATGTGCCCAACTAAAGCCCTGCATCTGGTGAGCAACATGGATATCGCCCGCGCCAGCAAACGTAAGCGTGAGCTGACTTTCAATACCGATTTCGGCGATCTCACCTTGTTTCAGCAGGCTCAGAGTGGGGATGCAAAATGAGCGCAATTTCACTGATTAACAGCGGCGTGGCCTGGTTTACAGCGGCTGCGGTTCTGGCATTTCTGTTTTCGTTTCATAAACCGCTGAGCGGCTGGATTGCCGGAGTTGGCGGTGCGGTCGGCAGTCTGTGTACGGCGGCTGCGGGGTTTCTCGTACTGACCCGCGCCGTTGCGATTAGCGGCGTGATGCCGTTTATCGGCCATAGTCTGCAAGTGACGCCGCTGAACGCTATCTGGCTGATTACGCTGGGCCTGTGCGGCCTGTTTGTCAGCCTGTACAACATTGACTGGCATCGTCATCCGCAGGTAAAAGCTAACGGCCTGCTGGTGAATCTGCTGATGGCCGCGGCGGTATGTGCGGTAGTGGCCAGTAACCTCGGAACGCTGGTGGTGATGGCGGAAATCATGGCGCTGTGCGCCGTGTTCCTCACCGGCTGCAGTAAAGAGGGCAAGCTGTGGTTTGCGCTGGGACGTGTTGGTACGCTGCTGCTGGCTATTGCCTGCTACCTGGTGTGGCAACGTTACGGCACTCTGGAGCTGCGCCTGCTTGACCTGCGTACTCAGGAACTGCCGCTTGGCTCTGATATCTGGCTGCTGGGCGTGGCGGGTTTTGGCCTGCTGGCCGGGATTATTCCGCTGCACGGATGGGTGCCACAGGCGCACGCCAACGCCAGCGCACCGGCTGCGGCGCTGTTTTCTACCGTCGTCATGAAGGTGGGGCTGCTGGGTATTCTTTCCCTGTCGCTGCTGGGCGGTAACGCGCCGCTGTGGTGGGGGATTACGCTGCTGGTGCTGGGCATGATCACCGCATTTGTCGGCGGCCTGTATGCACTGATGGAACACAACATCCAGCGCCTGCTGGCGTACCACACGCTGGAAAACATCGGCATTATTCTGCTGGGTCTGGGCGCTGGGGTGACCGGGATTTCCCTGAATCAACCGGCGCTGATTGCGCTGGGTCTGACCGGCGGTCTGTATCATCTGGTAAACCACAGCCTGTTCAAAAGCGTTCTGTTCCTGGGCGCGGGTAGCATCTGGTTCCGTACCGGTCATCGTGATATCGAAAAACTGGGCGGTATCGGCAAACGCATGCCGGTTATCTCGCTGGCGATGCTGGTTGGCCTGATGGCGATGGCCGCACTGCCGCCGCTGAACGGTTTTGCCGGTGAGTGGGTTATCTACCAGTCCTTCTTTAAGCTTGGCAACAGCGGCGCGTTTGTCGGTCGTCTGTTAGGACCGTTGCTGGCCGTAGGACTGGCGATTACCGGTGCGCTGGCGGTGATGTGTATGGCGAAAGTTTATGGCGTTACGTTCCTTGGCGCACCGCGCACGAAGGAAGCTGAAAATGCCTGCTGCGCGCCAATCCTGATGGGCGTGAGCGTTGTTGCGCTGGCTATCTGCTGCGTGATTGGCGGCGTTGCTGCGCCGTGGCTGCTGCCGATGATCTCCTCTGCGGTTCCGCTGCCGCTGGAAACCGCGAACACCACTGTTTCTCAGCCAATGATTACGTTGCTGCTGATCGCGTGTCCGCTGCTGCCGTTCATCATCATGGCTATTTTCAAAGGCAACCGCCTGCCGTCACGTTCACGCGGCGCGGCATGGGTCTGCGGTTACGATCACGAGCAGTCAATGGTCATTACCGCGCACGGTTTTGCCATGCCGGTGAAAGAAGCCTTTGCCCCGGTACTCAAACTGCGTAAATGGCTGAACCCGGTATCACTGGTTCCGGGCTGGCAAAATGCGGCTGCCCCGGTGCTGTTCCGTCGCCTGGCGTTGATTGAGCTGGCGGTGCTGGTGGTGATTGTGGTTTCACGAGGAGCCTGAGAATGAGTGTTTTATATCCGTTAATTCAGGCGCTGGTGCTGTTTGCCGTTGCGCCGCTGCTGTCCGGTGTTACCCGCGTGGCGCGTGCGCGTTTGCACAATCGCCGCGGTCCGGGCGTTTTGCAGGAATACCGCGACATTATCAAACTGCTGGGCCGTCAGAGCATTGCGCCTGCGGATTCCAGTTGGGTATTCCGCCTGACACCGTTTGTGATGGTGGGCGTGATGCTGACTATCGCCACCGCGTTGCCGGTAGTGACCGTTGGCTCACCGCTGCCGCAACTGGGCGACCTGATCACCTTAATTTACCTGTTCGCCATCGCCCGTTTCTTCTTCTCTATCGCGGGTCTGGATACCGGTAGCCCGTTTACCGCCATTGGCGCCAGCCGTGAAGCGATGCTCGGCGTGCTGGTTGAACCAATCCTGCTGCTGGGTCTGTGGGTAGCGGCGCAGGTTGCAGGCTCGACCCATATCAGCAATATCGCCGATACCATTTATCACTGGCCTGCTGCGCGCAGCATCCCGCTGATTCTGGCGCTGTGCGCCTGTGCCTTCGCCACCTTTATCGAAATGGGCAAACTGCCGTTCGATCTGGCGGAAGCCGAGCAGGAGCTGCAGGAAGGTCCATTGACCGAATACAGCGGCAGCGGTTTTGCGGTGCTGAAATGGGGCATCAGCCTCAAGCAACTGGTCGTTCTGCAAATGTTCGTCGGCGTGTTCCTGCCGTGGGGACAGATGGAAACCTTCACCGCCGGTGGGCTGCTGCTGGCGCTGGTGATTGCTATCGTCAAGCTGGTCCTCGGCGTGCTGGTCATCGCCCTGTTCGAAAACAGCATGGCGCGTCTGCGTTTTTGCGCCACTTCACGCGTGACCTGGGCCGGTTTTGGGTTTGCGTTTTTAGCGTTCGTCTCCTTGCTGGTGGCGTGATTTAAGAGAGTTTGAGCATGTCTGAAGAAAAATTAGGTCAACAATATCTCGCTGCGCTGCACCAGGCCTTTCCGGGCGTCGTGCTGGATGAAGCCTGGCAGACCAAAGATCAGCTGACGATCACCGTCAAGGTGAACTACCTGCCGGAAGTGGTGGAGTTCCTGTATTACAAACAGGGCGGCTGGTTGTCGGTGCTGTTTGGTAACGACGAACGCCAGCTGTGTGGCCATTACGCCGTTTATTACGTGATGTCGATGGAGCAGGGCATCAAGTGCTGGATAACCGTCCGCGTTGAAGTCGATGCCAATAAGCTGGAGTTCCCGTCCGTCACGCCGCGCGTTCCGGCTGCGGTGTGGGGCGAGCGCGAAGTGCGCGATATGTACGGTTTGATTCCGGTTGGTTTACCGGATGAGCGTCGTCTGGTACTGCCGGATGACTGGCCGGACGAACTCTACCCGCTGCGTAAAGACAGCATGGATTATCGTCAGCGTCCGGCACCGACTACCGATGCTGAAACCTACGAGTTCATCAACGAACTGGGCGACAAGAAAAATAACGTGGTGCCGATTGGCCCGCTGCACGTCACTTCTGATGAACCCGGTCACTTCCGCCTGTTCGTTGACGGCGAGAACATTATCGACGCCGACTACCGTCTGTTCTATGTCCATCGCGGCATGGAGAAACTGGCGGAAACCCGTATGGGTTATAACGAAGTCACGTTCCTGTCGGATCGCGTGTGTGGCATCTGCGGTTTTGCGCACAGCACCGCCTATACCACCTCCGTTGAGAATGCGATGGGCATCGTGGTGCCGGAACGTGCACAGATGATCCGCGCCATTCTGCTGGAAGTTGAGCGTCTGCACTCGCACCTGCTGAACCTCGGCCTGGCCTGTCACTTCACCGGTTTTGACTCTGGCTTTATGCAGTTCTTCCGCGTGCGTGAAACGTCGATGAAGATGGCTGAGATCCTCACCGGGGCGCGTAAAACCTACGGTCTGAACCTGATCGGCGGTATTCGTCGTGATCTGCTGAAAGAGGATATGATCCAGACCCGTCAACTGGCGCAGCAGATGCGTCGTGACGTGCAGGAACTGGTCGATATGCTGCTCAGCACGCCGAACATGGAACAGCGTACCGTGGGTATTGGTCGTTTAGACCCGGAAATTGCCCGCGACTTCAGTAACGTCGGCCCGATGGTCCGCGCCAGCGGTCACGCACGTGACACCCGCGCCGATCACCCGTTTGTCGGTTATGGTCTGCTGCCGATGGAAGTTCACAGCGAGCAGGGTTGCGACGTTATTTCGCGTTTGAAAGTCCGTATCAATGAAGTCTACACCGCACTGAATATGATCGACTTTGGCCTGGATAACCTGCCGGGCGGTCCGTTGATGGTGGAAGGCTTTACCTATATTCCTCACCGTTTCGCACTGGGCTTTGCTGAAGCTCCACGCGGAGATGACATTCACTGGAGCATGACTGGCGACAACCAGAAACTGTATCGCTGGCGCTGCCGTGCGGCGACCTACGCGAACTGGCCGACCCTGCGCTACATGCTGCGTGGCAACACCGTTTCCGATGCCCCGCTGATTATCGGTAGCCTCGATCCTTGCTACTCCTGTACTGACCGTATGACCGTGGTTGATGTGCGTAAGAAGAAGAGCAAAGTCGTGCCGTACAAAGAACTTGAGCGCTACAGCATCGAGCGTAAAAACTCGCCGCTGAAATAAGGAATCGCCATGTTTACCTTTATCAAAAAAGTCATCAAAACCGGGGCGCCGACGTCGTCGTATCCGCTGGAGCCGATCGCGGTCGATAAAAACTTCCGTGGCAAACCGGAACACAATCCGCAGCAGTGCATCGGCTGCGCGGCCTGTGTAAATGCATGCCCGTCGAACGCGCTGACAGTAGAAACCGATCTGGTCACCAATGAGCTGGCGTGGCAGTTCAACCTTGGTCGCTGCATCTTCTGCGCCCGCTGCGAAGAAGTCTGTCCGACGGCGGCAATCAAGCTGTCGCAGGAGTATGAACTGGCGGTGTGGAAGAAAGAGGATTTCCTGCAGCAGTCTCGTTTTGCACTGTGTAATTGCCGCGTCTGTAATCGCCCGTTTGCGGTACAAAAAGAGATCGACTACGCCATTGCGCTGCTGAAGCACAACGGTGATAGCCGTGCGGAAAACCACCGCGAAAGCTTTGAGACCTGCCCGGATTGTAAGCGCCAGAAATGTCTGGTGCCGTCTGATCGTATTGAACTGACTCGCCATATGAAAGAGGCCAGCTGATGAGCAATTTATTAGGCCCACGTGACGCCAACGGTATTCCGGTACCGATGACGGTGGATGAATCCATTGCCAGCATGAAAGCGTCGCTGCTGAAAAGCATCAAGCGTTCAGCGTACGTTTACCGTGTGGACTGCGGCGGCTGCAACGGCTGTGAAATTGAAATCTTCGCCACGCTTTCACCGTTGTTTGATGCCGAACGTTTTGGTATCAAAGTGGTACCGTCACCGCGCCATGCGGATATTCTGCTGTTTACCGGCGCGGTAACGCGAGCCATGCGCTCTCCGGCGCTGCGCGCCTGGCAGTCGGCACCGGATCCTAAAATTTGTATCTCTTACGGAGCCTGTGGTAACAGCGGTGGTATCTTCCACGACTTATACTGCGTATGGGGCGGTACCGACAAAATTGTTCCGGTGGACGTGTATATTCCTGGCTGTCCGCCAACGCCTGCTGCCACGCTGTACGGTTTTGCCATGGCGTTGGGTCTGCTGGAGCAGAAAATTCACGCGCGTGCGCCGGGTGAACTGGACGAACAGCCGGCAGAAATTCTGCATCCGGATATGGTTCAGCCGCTGCGTGTGAAGGTCGATCGCGAAGCACGCCGTCTGGCGGGATACCGCTATGGTCGTCAGATTGCTGATGATTATATGACGCAGTTAGGGCAGGGCGAGCATCAGGTGGCGCGCTGGCTGGAAGCGGAAAACGATCCGCGTCTGACCGAGATCGTCACGCATCTTAATCATGTTGTCGAAGAGGCGCGTATCCGATGAGTGAAACGGTGGTGTTCAGTCAACTGAGCCGTAAGTTTATTGATGAGAACGATGCGACGCCCGCTGAGGCGCAGCAGGTTGTCTATTACAGCCTGGCGATTGGTCACCACCTTGGGATCATCGATTGCCTGGAAGCGGCGTTAACCTGTCCGTGGGATGAGTATCTGGCGTGGATTGCTACGCTTGCCGAGGGAAGCGAAGCCCGCCGGAAAATGGAAGGCGTACCGAAGTACGGCGAGATCGTCATCGATTTCAACCATGTGCAAATGCTGGCGCGCGCGTTCGATGATGCGCGTGCCGTGCAGACCCCGCAGCAGCAGGAGTGGAGCAAGCTGATGCTCAGTATGCTGCATGATATCCACCAGGAAAGCGCCATCTATCTGATGGTGAGGAGACACCGTGACTGACGTTTTATTATGTGTGGGTAACAGCATGATGGGCGATGACGGCGCGGGCCCGCTGCTGGCTGAGATGTGTGCTGCAAATCCTCAAGGCAACTGGGTTGTTATCGACGGCGGTAGCGCGCCGGAGAACGACATCGTCGCCATCCGTGAACTGCGTCCGCAACGTTTGTTGATTGTGGATGCCACCGACATGGGGCTGAATCCCGGTGAAATCCGTATTATCGATCCTGATGATATTGCCGAGATGTTCATGATGACCACCCACAACATGCCGCTGAACTACCTGGTCGATCAACTGAAAGACGATGTAGGCGAGGTGATTTTCCTTGGCATTCAGCCGGATATTGTCGGTTTTTACTACCCGATGACACAGCCGATTAAAGATGCGGTCGATATCGTCTATCAGCGTTTAGCCAGTTGGGAAGGACACGGCGGATTCTCCGAGCTGGAAGCACCGGAAGAGTAAACCGTATCACTGCCGGATGTGAGTGACATCCGGCCTGTTTCCCTACGTATCCTCGTCACTCAATGGCCTGCTCAATAATTAATTTCCCCTGCATCACTGACACATTCACGGTCGTACCGGTAGGAAACCCAGCTTGTTCCAGCCAGTCGCCGTTCAGCGTGAGTGAAGCGTGCCGACTGATTCGTCGCGTGTAGCCCGTTTTGGGATCTTCATGGCGTTTTCTGACATAGCTGACTTTCAAACGACGCATGGGTTTGGTGATAGCTACTGCTATTTTGCTATTTTTATCAGACATGCCTTCTTCCTTGTAGTGAACGGCCAGGATTAAAAACTACTGAATAAAATGCCAGTAAAAAAGGATGAGGGCAAACCTGAAACTGGAAGGATGATTCCACATCTGGAATGCAACAAATGAAATGAAAATACGTACTCCTGCCAGAGGGTTGTTCCCCTCTGGCAGGCCCGTCACGCCAGGTCGGCGCCGTTGCTGGCGATCGCTTTTTTGTACCACCAGAATGATTTCTTGCGGGTGCGCGCCAGCGTGCCGTTGCCCGCGTCATCGCGGTCAACATATACAAAACCGTAGCGTTTGCTCATCTCACCGGTTGAGGCAGAAACCAGATCGATACAGCCCCAGGTGGTGTAACCCATCAGCGGCACGCCATCTTCAATGGCGTCTGCCATGGCGCGAATGTGCTCGCGTAAGTAGCTGATGCGATAGTCGTCATTGATCTCACCATTGGCATCAATCTCATCTTTCGCCCCCAGCCCGTTTTCCACCAGAAACAGCGGCTTCTGGTAGCGGTCATACATCATATTCATAGTAATACGCAGACCGAGCGGATCGATGCCCCAGCCCCATTCGCTGGCGGCAATGTACGGATTACGCAGCGATTTCACCACGTTGGCGGCGCTGGTATTGCCGGTGTTCATTTCGGCGGAGGCGCAGCGCGATGCGTAGTAGCTAAATGAGACGAAATCGACGGTGGTTTTCAGGATGTCGTCATCTTCCGGGGCCTTTTCTATCACTACGCCTTTTTCGCGAAACACACGGGCAGAGTAGGCGGGATAAGCGCCACGCGCCTGCACATCAATAAAGAACAGGTTTTCACGGTCTTTTTCCAGCGCGGTCCACACATCTTCCGGTTTACAGGAGTAAGGATAAAAATTCCCGCCGGCCAGCATACAGCCGACCTGGTTTTGCGGATTAATTTCATGGGCAATTTTAGTCGCCAGGGCGCTGGCAATCAGTTCATGGTGCGCGGCCTGGTATTTCACCTGATCCTGATTTTCACCGTCTTCAAACACCAGTCCCGCGCCGGAAAAGGGGCTGTGCAGCATAATGTTGATTTCGTTGAACGTCAGCCAGTATCTCACCAGACCGTCAAAGGCCTCGAAGCAGGTACGGGCGTAACGGGTAAAGAACTCCACCATTTTGCGGTTACGCCAGGATCCGTACTCGGTGACCAGATGCATAGGCACATCGAAGTGGCACAGCGTGACTAATGGCTCAATACCGTATTTTTTACACTCGGCAAACACGGCCTGGTAAAACGCGATCCCCTCTTCATTCGGCGTCAGCTCATCGCCGTTAGGGTAGAGACGGCTCCAGGCAATGGAAGTACGAAAAACCGTAAACCCCATTTCCGCCATCAGCGCGATATCTTCTTTATAGCGATGATAAAAGTCGATCGCCTGATGACTGGGGTAAAATTCGTCATCCCGTAGCGTAAAGCGCTTTTCCTGACCCAGTTTGACGGGCATTCGGTGTGCGCCGTGGGGGATCATATCGACGGTGGTCAGCCCCTTGCCGCCCTCCCGGTATGCCCCTTCAGACTGGTTGGCGGCCAGCGCGCCGCCCCATAAAAATCCTTGCGGAAAAACAGACATAATTAACCTCAGTTGATACCAGTCAAATGCTGGCTCCATTGATATTGCCCGGTTGTGCGGCCTGGTTTTTTCTGGCCTGTGCGGCTGCATCTTCGACAGGAATATCTTCAAAGCCGAGAATCAGTGTTAATACAAAGGAAAGCACTACCGCCAGCGCCATCACACCAAATACCCAGACGATGGTCATCGGATTCGCCGGATCAAAAAACTGTACGCTGGTGAACAGGCCAGGAGCCGCCATGGAGTGGCTTGCCAGCCCGGCCATTCCGGCTACGGCACCGCAGATAAAACCGCTGATCAGGCTCGCAATCAGCGGACGTTTCAGGCGGATCGCCACGCCGTATAACGCAGGTTCGGAAATGCCCGCCATGATGGCTGACGCAGCGGCCGCTAACGCCGTCTGGCGCAGCTCCGGGTTTTTGGTTTTCCATGCCACAGCCAGCGATGAACCGCCTAACGACAAGTTGGCACCGATTTCAGACGGCATCACCATGCCTTCTTTTCCTGTCTCGGCAATGGTTTGAATAATGGTTGGCGTAAACACACGGTGCATACCGGTCATGACCAGCAGCGGCCACAGCGCGCCCATAATGGCTACCGACAGCCAGCCGAGATAACCGTGGATGGTATAGACCAGCGCGGAGATCGCGCTACCGATCCAGATGCCTACTGGGCCAATGATGACGATGGCGAGTGGGGCGGCGATCAGTACGATCAGCATCGGTTTCAGGAAGTTTTTGGTCACCGCCGGAGTGATGTGATCGACCCAGCGTTCGATGTAAGACAGACACCAGGTCATGACCAGTGCCGGGATCACCGTATAGGTATACTTCACCGCCGTCACTGGGATCAGGGCGAACTCAACGTGCTCACCCTGGGCGGCTTTCGCCATCAGCTCGATAAAGCTGGGGTGCACCAGTACTCCTGCAATGGCGATAGCCAGCGACATGTTGGTTTTGAATTTGATGGCAGCCGAAGCGGCGACCATCAGCGGCAGGAAGAAGAATGCGCCGTCGCCGATAACGGTCAGAATGGTGAGCGTGGACGATCCTTTCACCAGCACGCCGGTCATTTCCAGAACCATAGCCAGCAGCTTGAGCATAGATCCGCCGATAATCGCCGGGATCAGTGGTGACATGGTGCCGATCAGCGCGTCGAGGATCCCCGCGCCAATCCGCTTCAGCGTAAGCCGTGGTTTGGTTTGCGGCTCAACAGGCTGCATGTTGGCAGGCAACAGGCTAACCACCTCGCGATATGCCTGCGAAACGGTGTTGCCGATGATGACCTGACATTGGTTCTCGTTACGCACCACGCCGAGCACGCCAGAGAGCGTCTTCAGCGTCGCGCTGTCAACCTGCGAGTCATCTTTGATAACAAAGCGCAAACGGGTCATGCAGTGGGTCACTGCTGTGATGTTGTCGACGCCTCCCAGAGCCGTCACAACGGAGCGCGCCAGCGCTGCATAATTCTTGGACATCGGATTTAATCCTGTTTTATCAGTAGAGTACGTTATGTTTTATCCGTTTACGTGGGTCGCTTTTCTGGGTTGATGAAACGCAGATGAGAAACCGGTTCCACAAAATCATGTTTAATTTACATGTATTGAGCAAGATTTAATTTTGATCAGTTTTTGTAATTGTGACTCCGATCACCAGATATCAGCATCTACGATTTAGCAGCAAGGACAGCGGCGAAACGGTGCAGTACACTGCGTCACATTGAGAGAAAAGGGATGAGTAATATGACCACGATGCTGGAGGTGGCTAAGCGTGCCGGGGTGTCGAAAGCGACGGTTTCCCGGGTGCTTTCCGGGAACGGCTACGTCAGCCAGGAGACCAAAGACCGCGTGTTTCAGGCCATTGAAGAGAGTGGTTACCGCCCTAATTTGCTGGCGCGCAATCTGGCGGCGAAAACCACACAGACGCTGGGTCTGGTGGTTACAAATACCCTTTATCATGGCGTCTATTTCAGCGAACTGCTGTTTCATACCGCGCGGATGGCGGAAGATAAAGGACGCCAGCTGTTACTGGCTGACGGTAAGCACAGCGCTGAGGAAGAACGTCAGGCGATCCAGTACCTGCTCGACCTGCGCTGTGATGCGATTATGATCTATCCGCGTTTTCTCAGCGTGGATGAGATAGACGATATCATCGACGCCCACAGCCAGCCGATTATGGTGCTTAATCGACGCCTGCGGAAAAACAGTAGCCACAGCGTGTGGTGCGATCAAAAGCAAACCAGCTTCAACGCCGTTGCCCAGCTCATTGCCGCCGGGCATAAAGAGATTGGATTTATTACCGGTTCGATGGATTCGCCTACCGGTGTGGAGCGACTTTCTGGCTATAAAGACGCGCTGGCACATCATGGTATCCCGCTAAATAATGATTTGATTGTTAAAGGGAAATGGACGCCAGCCTGCGGTGCGGCGGGGGTAGATACTTTACTTTCGCGTAAGATCAATTTTACCGCGCTGGTGGCCAGCAATGACGATATGGCGATCGGTGCGATGAAGCAGCTAAACGCTCATGGCGTGCGCGTTCCTGCGCAGGTGTCGGTGATTGGCTTCGATGATATTGCCCTCGCACCATACACCATTCCGGCACTTTCCAGCGTCAAAATCCCGGTGACGGAAATGATCCAGGAAACGATAGGACGCCTGATCTTTATGCTGGGTGACGGGGCGTTTACGCCGCCAAAGACCTTTACTGGTGAACTCATTCAACGCGACTCTGTTGCGCCTCCCGTTTTGCGCTGACGGCTGTCATTTGTCATCGTCACTAGTGACGATGACACGCCTTCTCTGTATTTATTAAAATAAAATCCCTTTAATAACAGTGAATTAAAATCTGGCACGATTTGTGAATGCTTCGGCAGATAATCTGTCATTGCTGGAGAAATTGATGAACCGTTTCATCATTGCAGACGCCAATAAATGCATTGGTTGCCGTACCTGTGAAGTGGCCTGCGTGGTATCCCATCAGGATAACCAGGACTGCGCATCGCTGACCCCTGAAACCTTTTTACCCCGCATTCACGTCATCAAAGGCGTTAATGTCTCCACGGCGACGCTGTGCCGCCAGTGCGAAGATGCGCCGTGCGCTAACGTCTGCCCGAACGGTGCTATCAGCCGTGATAAAGGCTTTGTCCACGTGATGCAGGAACGCTGTATTGGGTGTAAAACCTGCGTTGTGGCATGCCCTTATGGCGCAATGGAAGTGGTTGTGCGTCCGGTTGTGCGTAACAGCGGCGCAGGTCTGAACGTCCGTGCAGAAAAAGCAGAAGCCAATAAGTGCGACCTGTGCCATCACCGTGAGGCCGGCCCTGCCTGTATGGAAGTCTGCCCGACTCACGCGCTGATTTATGTGGATCGCAATAAGCTTGAGCAACTGAGCGCGGAAAAACGCCGTCGCGCGGCGCTGGATTCCACCGCATCTTTGCTGTTCTGATATCTGAAAATCCGCGTAAAATACGGTAGTACTTATGCCGGATGGCGGCTTCGCCTTATCCGGCCTACTGTTCGCATCCACGTAGGCCTGATAAGCGCAGCGCCATCAGGCAAACCGGGATAGATGACTGCGGGAACGACTTAATGACAATAAACAACCACTCCGGCGTACAGCTGCGTATTCGCGGCAAGGTACAGGGCGTCGGATTTCGCCCCTACGTCTGGCAACTGGCGCAGCGGTTACAACTGCATGGCGATGTGTGTAACGACGGTGACGGTGTGGTTGTGCGCTTACAGGAAGATCCGGCGGAGTTTATTGCGCAGTTGCATCAACACTGCCCACCGCTGGCGCGCATTGACAGTGTTGAGAGCGAATCATTCGCCTGGACGCAGCAGCCTGCCGATTTCTCGATTCGTCAAAGTGCTGGCGGTACGATGAATACGCAAATTGTTCCGGACGCCGCGACCTGTCCCGAATGCCTTGTTGAAATGAATACCCCCGGCGAACGTCGCTACCGATACCCCTTTATCAACTGCACCCACTGTGGTCCACGCTTTACGATTATCCGCGCCATGCCCTATGACCGCCCGTTCACCGTGATGGCGTCATTTCCACTCTGTGCGCAATGCGATAGAGAATATCGCGATCCGTATGACCGTCGCTTCCATGCCCAGCCCGTTGCCTGTCCGGCCTGTGGCCCACACCTTGAGTGGTTCAGCGCGGATGAGCAGGCGGAGAAAGAAGAGGCGCTGCAGGCGGCGGTATCGCGGCTGAAAGCAGGCGGTATTGTGGCCGTTAAAGGTATTGGCGGGTTTCATCTGGTGTGCGACGCGCGAAATGATGACGCCGTAGCGCTGCTCAGGTTGCGCAAACGCCGTCCGGCAAAACCGCTGGCGGTAATGCTGCCAGGTGATGACGGACTGCCCGAACCCGCTCGTCGTTTGTTGACAACCCCCGCAGCGCCGATCGTGCTGGTACAGAAGCGCTATGTCGCTGCATTGAGCGAAGGAATTGCGCCAGGGTTAACGGAGGTTGGCGTCATGCTGCCCGCGAATCCGTTGCAGCATTTACTTTTACAAGAGATGAATTGCCCCCTGGTGATGACCTCCGGCAATCTCAGCGGCAGGCCGCCGGCCATTACCAACGCGCAGGCGCTGGAAGATTTACGCGACATTGCTGACGGTTTCCTGCTGCATAACCGCGAAATTGTGCAGCGGATGGATGACTCTGTGGTGCGCGAAAGCGGGGAAATGCTGCGTCGTTCCCGGGGTTACGTGCCGGATGCGATAGCACTGCCGCCGGGATTTTCCGACGTGCCGCCGATGCTGTGCTTAGGCGCGGATCTGAAAAATACCTTCTGTCTGGTGCGCGGCGAACAGGCGGTTATCAGTCAGCATTTGGGCGATCTCAGCGATGACGGCATTCAGCAGCAGTGGCGTGATGCGCTGCGCCTGATCCAGAGCATTTATGACTTTACGCCGCAGCGTATCGTGCACGATGCACACCCTGGCTATGTTTCCAGCCAGTGGGCCAGCGAAATGGAGCTGCCAACTGAAACGGTGCTGCATCACCATGCGCATGCCGCTGCGTGTCTTGCCGAGCACGGCTGGCCGCTCGACGGTGGCGACGTGATTGCTCTGACGTTAGATGGTATCGGCATGGGGGAGAACGGCGCTCTGTGGGGGGGAGAGTGTTTGCGGGTCAACTATCGTGAATGCGAACACCTTGGCGGCTTACCGGCGGTTGCGCTGGCGGGTGGCGATCTGGCGGCAAAACAGCCGTGGCGTAACCTGTTCGCGCAATGCCTGCGTTTTGTTCCTGACTGGCAGTGTTATCCGGAAACATCGGCGCTGCAACAGCAAAACTGGAACGTGCTGGCGCGGGCTATTGAACGGGGAATTAACGCACCGCAGGCGTCATCGTGCGGACGGCTGTTTGATGCCATTGCCGCTGCGCTGCAATGTGCGCCGGAATCATTGAGTTATGAAGGTGAGGCGGCCTGCGCGCTGGAGGCGCTGGCATCGCAATGTGAAGGCATTGAGCATCCGGTAACAATCCCCTTGCAAGGTAATGAACTTGATCTGGCTGTTTTTTGGCAGCAATGGCTGAACTGGCGGGCTAAACCAGCAGAAAGAGCGTGGGCGTTTCACGACGCGCTGGCGCGTGGGTTTGGTACTCTGATGCGAGAGCAGGCCGAAGCGCGCGCAATCAAGACGTTAGTATTTAGCGGCGGCGTGATGCATAACCGCTTATTGTCGGCCCGTCTCGCGTTTTATCTGCGTGATTTTACCTTACTGTTCCCGCAGCGTTTACCGGCGGGCGACGGCGGGTTGTCATTGGGGCAAGGCGTGATTGCCGCGGCGCGAGCGTTAGCTGAAGGGTAAGGTGCCGGTAGGCGGCTGCGCCTTATCCGGCCTACAAACAGATGCTAACTCGTAGGCCGGTTAAGGCTAAGCGGCGCCATCCGGCATCACAGACTTACACGGGCAACGTTTTCAGCAACGCAAAGGCCTCTTTCATCCGGTCTTCACTGACGACGAACGCACACAGCTGGCCTTCGTCGTTCATCCCTCTGGCGACCATCCCCTGCGCTTCGGCGGCTATATGCCAGTTCAGATCGCGGCGCTGGGTTTCCCCGGCCAGATGCAACGGCAGTTCCGGCGTTTTGACTTTTACCAGCATGGCTGGCAGCTTTAACGGCGCATTGCCGCCGAGCAGGTTTTTCGCCAGATACATGGCGCTCAGTTGAATCGGCTGCAGGAACGGAAGTACCTGACCGTTAATTTCTGCACAGTCGCCGAGTGCGTAAATATCCGGATGGCTGGTTTGCAGGTAGCTGTCGACGCAGACGCCACGGTTGATGCTCAATCCGGCGCGACGGGCCAATGCAGTTTCCGGGCGCAGACCGGTTGCGGCGATCACCGCATCGACTTCTACGCTGCGGCTACGATCGAGCGTAGCGCGAATACCCGATGCCGTTTTTTCCAGCCCCTTGAGCTGCGATTTCAGCAGCAGATGTACGCCCATATCGGTCAGACGATGCTGTAAGCGACTGCTTACTTCCGGCGGCATCAGCGAAGCCAGAATGCTGGCGGCGTTGTCGATAAGCGTCACCGCTTTACCGGCACGACAGAAATCCATCGCCAGTTCACTGCCAATCAATCCGCCGCCGACAATCAGTACCCGCTGGGCGTCGCGCAGCTGCGTTTCACAGGCGCGATACTCTTGTTGGCTGTTCAAAGTGAGCATTAACTCACGTCCGGTAACCGGCGGTACAAAAGCTGAAGCCCCCGTCGCCAGTACCAGCTTGTCGTATTGCCACTGATGCTCCTGGCTTTTCACTATGTGAGCATCAGCGTCGATGTCGGTTACCCAGGTGTGCGGGAACAGGCGTAAATTAAACTGTTCGGCAAACTCCCCCGCCGACTGGCGGGTGAGATCGTCTGCACGCTGTGACTGACTGATAACATGGCTGAGATCGGGCTTGTTGTACTCATCCATGCTGTCCGCCGCAATCAGGGTTAGCGGGACATTTGCATCCTGCTTACGGATATTTTTGACTAACTGGCGGGCGGCGAAGCCCGAACCAATAATGACAATTCCGCGGCTCATTTTGCCTCCGTTGCCAGTACGTCGAAGACGTCTTTACCTAATGAGCATTCTGGGCACAGGAAGTTATCCGGCACGTCGCTCCACGGCGTTCCCGGCGCAACATCCTGCAGCGGTTCACCTTTTGCCGGGTCGTAAATCCACTGGCACACGCTGCACTGCATGCATGGACCGAGATCGGCGGCTGCCGCAGCGGCGCAGGCGCACTCTTCTTCTTTGGATGCTGCTTTCACGTTTGTTTCCGGCAGTGGAGCAAGCGCCCACTGACGAGCAATTTCACGGCCGTGCTGGCGGCACAGTTCCAACGCATCCAGGTCCGGACGCCATTTTGCTTTCAGGCTCAGCGACATCTCAAAACCTGCATCCTGCAGGCGCGTGGACAAACGGTCTACCGCACCACCGCTCCAGCCGTGTGAGCCAAAAGCGCTGGCGCGTTTGTTACGAAAACGCAGGCCGGTCATCTCTTCCACCAGACCGGCGATTTTCGGCATCATCACGTTGTTCATCGTCGAAGTACCGACCAGCACGCCTTTAGAGCGGAAGACGTTAGTCAGGACTTCGTTTTTGTCGCTACGGGCGACGTTAAAGATTTTTACCGCCACGTTCGGGTCAACTTCGTTGATGCCCTGGGCGATGGCGTCCGCCATCATGCGGGTATTGTTGGACATGGTGTCGTAGAAAATGGTGATCCGGTCTTCCTGATAGTCCGCCGCCCATTTCAGGTACAGTTCAACAATCTGGGTTGGGTTTTCACGCCATACCACACCGTGGGAAGTGGCAATCATATCAACCGGCAGGTTGAAGCCGAGGATCTCAGTGATTTTCGGCGTCACCAGACGGCTGAACGGCGTCAGGATATTGGCGTAGTAGCGCTGGCACTGTTCGAACAGTTCGGTCTGGTCCACTTCGTCGTTGAACAGACGTTCGTCGCAGTAGTGCTGACCGAAGGCGTCGTTACTGAACAGCACCGCGTCGCCGGTCATGTAGGTCATCATGCTGTCAGGCCAGTGCAGCATCGGCGTTTCAACGAAGATCAGCTGTTTGCCGTTACCAATGTCCAGTGCATCACCGGTTTTCACCACGTTGAAATTCCACTCCGGGTGATGGTGGTGCCCGTTGATGGAGTCAATAGCGTTGGCTGTACAGTAAATCGGTGTGTCCGGGATGCAGGACATCAGCTCGGTCAGCGCCCCTGCATGGTCTTCTTCCGCGTGGTTAATGATGATGTAGTCGATATCTGCGAGGTCAATTTCACTGCGCAGGTTCTGCACGAATTCACGGCTAAATTTGTGGTCTACTGTATCGATCAGGACATTTTTTTCTTCACGGATGAGATAGCTGTTGTAGCTGCTACCGCGCAGCGTTTTGTATTCAGTCCCGTGGAAATCACGAACTTCCCAGTCACGTTGGCCAACCCAATGAATGTTATTTTTAACCAGAATAGACATAGCAACCTCAGTAATTAATTCAGCGTTTTTCTAAAAAAGATATTTTGCTTAGTGCAGGTTGCGTGCCAACTTTTTATTTTATTGATTTTAAAGGTTTTATTGTTTGGTGCTTATTAGGTGGTAGTCAAAATGACTATTCATTTTATTGTCAATATGACAATATGAATTGTCAAAATGACAATGAGGTAGCCATGAGCTTTTCCGTAGACGTGCTGGCGGGCATCGCCATTGAATTACAAAGCGGTATTGGACATCAGGACCGTTTTCAACGCCTGATAACCACCTTGCGCCAGGTGCTGGAGTGTGACGCGTCGGCATTGCTGCGCTATGAGTCGCGACAGTTTATTCCGCTGGCGATCGATGGGCTGGCGCAGGATGTTCTCGGCAGACGCTTTACCCTGGAGGGGCATCCGCGTCTGGAGGCGATTGCCCGCGCCGGGGACGTGGTTCGTTTCCCTGCCGACAGCGATTTGCCCGACCCTTACGATGGGCTGATTCCGGGGCAGGAAAGCCTGAAGGTACACGCCTGTATTGGCTTACCGCTGTTCGCCGGTCAAAATCTGATTGGCGCGTTAACCCTGGATGGCATGGAGCCCGATCAGTTCGATGTTTTCAGCGATGAAGAGCTTAGGCTAATTGCCGCTCTGGCTGCGGGCGCGCTGAGTAATGCGTTGCTGATTGAACAACTGGAAAGCCAGAATATGCTGCCCGGCTCGTCGACGGCCTTTGAGCAAGTGACTGAAACGCAGATGATTGGCCTGTCGCCCAATATGATGCAGCTGAAAAAAGAGATTGAGATTGTGGCGGGGTCCGATCTTAACGTACTGATTAGCGGCGAAACGGGGACCGGGAAGGAGCTGGTGGCTAAAGCTATCCATGAAGGTTCGCCGCGCGCGGTAAACCCGCTGGTGTATCTGAACTGCGCGGCGTTGCCGGAAACCGTAGCCGAAAGTGAGCTGTTTGGGCACGTAAAAGGCGCGTTTACCGGGGCTATCAGCAATCGTAGCGGTAAGTTTGAAATGGCCGACAATGGGACGCTGTTTCTTGATGAGATTGGCGAACTCTCGTTAGCACTACAGGCCAAGCTGCTGCGCGTATTGCAGTACGGTGATATTCAGCGTGTGGGTGACGATCGCAGCCTGCGCGTGGATGTGCGGGTGCTGGCGGCAACGAACCGTGATTTACGCGAAGAGGTGCTGGCCGGGAATTTCCGTGCGGATTTATTTCATCGTCTGAGCGTCTTTCCCCTTTCCGTACCGCCTCTTCGTGAACGCGGCGAAGATGTGGTACTGCTGGCGGGCTATTTTTGCGAGCAATGTCGGCTGCGGCTGGGACTTTCCCGCGTAGTGTTAAGCCCTGGCGCGCGTAATCATCTGTTGAATTACGGCTGGCCCGGAAACGTGCGCGAGCTGGAACATGCCATTCACCGGGCGGTGGTTCTGGCAAGGGCCACCAGGGCAGGGGATGAAGTGGTACTGGAGGCGCAGCATTTTGCCCTGCTGGATGAAGGTCCGGCTTTGCAGGCGGCGGAAACTGTTGCGGAGATCCCACAGCATCACAACCTGCGTGAGGCAACGGAGTCATTCCAGAGGGAAATGATCCGTCGGGCACTGGCGCAAAATAATCACAGTTGGGCGGCAAGTGCGCGGACGCTGGAAACAGACGTCGCCAACCTGCACCGGCTGGCGAAACGTCTGGGGCTGAAGGATTAGATAATACCGGCCTGATAGAAATCCTGCAGGTTGATAGCACCGGTGAGTTTACCGTTTTCATCTACCACCGGTGCGGCGGTGATTTTGCGCTTCATCAGGATCTCTTTGGCGTCAATCGCGCGGCTCTGTGCCTGCAGCGTAACGCCATTATGGGTCATTGCTTCGCTAACCTCAGTGGTGAGCGCGCCGCCGCCAACCAGCCAGCGGCGCAGGTCGCCGTCGGTAAAGACCCCTTTCACCAGCGACGCGTCGTCGCAGACCGCCACCAGGCCAAGACCCGTACGGCTGAGTTCCAGCATCGCGTCCATGACGCTGGTAGTAAGCGTCACCTGTGGAATGGCATCGTCACGGCGCATCAGATGATGCACTTTATTTAACAGACGGGCACCCAGCGCACCTGCCGGATGCGATCGGGCAAAATCTTCCTCGTTAAAGCCGCGCGCCTGCATCACGGCGATTGCCAGCGCGTCACCCATCATCAGCGTGTTAACGGTGCTGGACGTCGGTGCCAGACGCATTGGGCAGGCTTCGCGCTCAACGGAAATATCCAGTACGGCTTTGGCTGCCAGACCCAGTGGTGAGGTCGGTTTTCCGGTCATTGCCAGCAAGGCGACGGATTTGTCTTCCAGGCGTGGAATGATGAGATCCAGCTCTTTTGCGCCGCCGGAGTAGGAGATAAACAGCATGACATCACGGCTTTCAATC
This sequence comes from Citrobacter arsenatis, assembly GCF_004353845.1. Lineage (GTDB taxonomy): Bacteria > Pseudomonadota > Gammaproteobacteria > Enterobacterales > Enterobacteriaceae > Citrobacter > Citrobacter arsenatis. The sequence continues at coordinate 4,078,151 of NZ_CP037864.1, read as the reverse complement.
ATCCCCAAGTCGCCGTGCAGCGCCTCAGCCGGATGCACAAAAAAGGCGGGCGTGCCGGTACTGGCGAGGGTCGCCGCGATTTTTTTGCCAATATGACCGGATTTGCCAATCCCGGAAACAATCACTTTGCCTTCGCAGTGGATGATAGTATTGGCGGCGCGGACAAAATCATCGCCCAGGCGCTCTGGCAGTCGGCTGGCTTCCTGTAGTTCCAGCATTAATGTCTGACGGCCCGCGTTCAGTAGTGCATCACTCATTGGTTTCTCCGGTTATGATCACTTCAATCCCTTTTGCTTCCAGCGCCTGACGAAACGCAGGGTCGATACCCGCATCGGTAATCAGCTTGTCGACGCTTTCCAGACTGCACACAACATTGGGGCTTTTGCGCCCAAATTTTGACGAGTCAGCCATCAGAATCACTTCGCGAGCGGCATTGCACATCGCTTTACTGACGCTAAACACCTCATTAAAGGTGGTCACGCCGGCATTGAGGTCAATGCCGTCGGTGCCCATGAAGAGTTTATCAAAGCTGAACTGCTCAAAGGCGTTTTCTGCCAGCTGACCGTGAAATGACGCAGATTTTTTGCGAAAGGTCCCGCCGGGCATCAGGATAGTTTGCTCGTTGTCCAGCTCCGAAAGGGCATTAACAATGTGCAGGCTGTTGGTCATGACGGTGATGTTGCTAAAGCGGGTGAGCATCGGCACCATCTGCAGTACGGTGCTGCCCGCATCCAGAATAATGGAGTCGCCATCGTGAATAAAACGGACGGCGGCTTCGGCAATCTGCTCTTTTTTATGCGTATTGATTAGCGTTTTGTGATCGATTGGCGGATCAGATTCGTCTTTATTTAATACCACGCCGCCATAGGTACGAATGACGGTTCCGGCATTTTCCAGAATGACCAGGTCTTTGCGAATGGTCGTGCCGGTCGTGTCAAAGTAGTGGGCCAGTTCTTCAACCGAGCATTTTCCCTGCTTTTGCAGATGCTCCAGTATGGCAGCCTGTCGCTGACGAGGTTTCATAGGCGTGATTACCCTGACTTATATAGGTTGCAAAATGATAATTTCGCAAGCTATTAGCATTCACAACGAAATTACCCATGTTTCAGTTTAAGCGCCAATGATAGTGCATTCTGCGATTGTGGATCATGGGGAAAGATCACATCAGGCTGTAAATCATCAAGATGTTTACCCATTATCGTGTCAATTTTTTCTGGTCTGGCGAATACCGTAAGACCTTTCATAAACAACGTATCGGTAACCCGCTGCTGCTCATCCAACGCGATGGCCACCACCACGCGCGGTTTAAAACGCCCACCGGAGCGACCGACGCCAACCCGACCCCGTTGGCAGAGTTTATCAAACGCCCGGTTAAAGCGGGATATTTGCCAGCCGCCAAGCGCCAGTTGCAGACACCAGGCGATAGCGGCGACGGTAATCAGTGCGGAAACCATAATGCGCTCCTTTGATTTTGCCGGATGGCGGCTGCGCCTAATCCGGCCTACATAATATTCGTAGGCCCGGTAAGCGCAGCGCCACCGGGCAATCATACCTATTAAAACATCACCTGACCGCCGGTCACATTGATGGACTGCCCGGTGCAGTAGGAGGCTTTCGGGCTGGCGTAAAACAGCAGCATGTTCAGTACGTCCTGATAATCACAGCCGCGCTTAAGCGGAACCTTATCAATGTAGTACTGCTCAACTTCGTCTGGCTTAAGGCCAAGCTTGGTCGCATATTGCGGTAATAACGACTGGAACATCGGTGATTTCAGCAGATTGCCGAGCATCAGAGAATGCACGGTGATCCCGTACTCCGCCAGATCCAGCGCCAGCGACTGGGTTAGGCCCACGCCGCCAAATTTTGCCGCGCTATAGCCTGAGTTGTGTTTACTGCCCACTTTCCCTGATTTGGAGTTGATCTGGATAATGCGTCCCTGAACGCCATCGCGGATCATCAGGCGCGAAAATTCACGTGCGCAGAGGAAATAGCCAACCAGATTTACCTGCAGAGAACGGTCGAAATCCCCAAGCTGAAAGTCGCTGATAAACGCGGCTTTAGCGATACCCGCGCTGTAAACCAGCAGATCGACGCGGCCAAATATTTCATCCACTCCGCGCGATAGTGCCAGCACGCTCTGTTCGCTGGTGGCATCTGCGCCAAAACCATAGGCAGTACCTTCACCAAACTCGGCGTTAATTTCCTGCGCAACGTTGGCGGCTTTATCGCTTTGAATATCCACCACCGCGATGCGGTATCCTTCTGTCGCAAGCCCACGGCAAAGGAATGCCCCCAGGGTCTGGCCTCCACCAATGACAACGGCAACCTGATTCATTTTTATCTCCTTCAATCTTAAGCAACAAATTTCAAAATACAGCCCGGCGCGATACCGTCCGGTACGGGCCCTGCAACGTGTACGGTGCCGGGGAATTCCGCTTCACTCAGTCCGTCAAAACGCAGGGTGATATGCCCGAGTTCTCGTAAGTTTTGTTCCGCCACGCTGCCAACGGCCGTGACCGGGTAGTGATGTTGACCCAGTTCGAATTGGATCCCAGCCTGCAAAGAACCGTTCAGCTCTCCGTGGCAATGGATGAAGCAAAACTCTTCGATATCCGCTGGCGCGCCTTCACGAAAGGTAATCAGCATCTGGTCGCAGAGCGCATCCGGGGCGCTCTGGCCGATGCGGGTGATGGTAGTTTGATAAATCACGGTCATTTTTGAGTGCCTCTTATTGGTAAATAAAGCCGGAAACAAACCAGGCGATGAGAACGGTAGGTGCGCCGGTCAGAAAACGGCTCACCAGAACGGATGGCACGCCAACGCGGACCGTGTCCTGACGCGCTTCGGCCAGCGACAATCCGACAGGAATAAAGTCGCATGCAGCCTGGGCGTTAATGGCGAACAGGGCAGGGAGCGCCAGATGTGGAGGAATGTTCCCCAAACCAATCTGTACGCCGATCAGAACCCCGATAACCTGGGCGATAACCGCACCGGGGCCGAGGAAAGGTGACAGCAGCGGGAAAGAGCAAATCAGCGCCAGGGTGACCAGTCCCAGCGGATGGCTGGCCAGCGGTGCGAGTCCATGGGCAATCCAGTCCCCCAGACCAGAAGCCATGATGATGCCGATCAGCGCCGAGACGAACGCCATAAATGGCAGAATAGTTTTTAGGACAGTATCGATAGTGTCGCGTCCGGCCTGAAACAGAACCGCAACGGCTGAACCCATTCCCATCCCCACTTTTGCCAACAGACCGTCGCTTTGTTCCGTAATTTTCTTGCTGGTGTCGTACTCGCGACCAATCGTGCTGCTTGCAGGCGTTGGCGCTGCGGGTGCTTCACCGACAACGGTAATGTTTTCTTCTTTCACGCCAGAGACATAGATGTCTTCGATAATGTACTGGGCCAGTGGACCGGATTTACCTGTTGCGTGAATATTCACCGTCGGTATACGACGTTTGGGATAGATACCACAGCGCAGCGTGCCGCCGCAGTCGATGATTGCCACGCCAATTTCGTTTTCCGGCGGCTCGCCTTCTTTGAAGCCATCAACGGCCTGCCAACCGGTCAGGTTTACTATTCTGTCGACGATTGCGGGGCGAGTTCCGGCGGTGATATAGACAATTTTCTTGCCCGGTACGGCATCCAGTTCAAGCGGGCCGCCCCAGCCGCCGGTGCCTTTTTCAATACGAATACGCGTCATGATGTTGCTCCCGCCAGATGTACTTTCTGCTCAAGTTGAATGCCCATTTTTTTCTCGAAGATGGCGGTGGTGAAATCGGTCACCCAGCCACGGAAGAAGTTGGTCACCAGACCGACCAGCAAATAGCTCACTGCCAGTGGGCCGAGCGGAAGACCTAGCGTGGTCAGCCCGCTGGCGATCCCCAGATAGACAAACAGCTCGCCGGGGTTGATGTGGGGGAATAAGCCGTTCATTGAATGGCAACTGTAAGAGGCGGCCGCGTAGTAGCTGGGCTTGTATTTTTCCGGCATAAAGCGGCCCAGACTCAGCGTCATAGGGTTACAAAACACAAATGTACCGATGCACGGCAGAAGCAGATAGCGGGACAGCGGGTTTCCGGCGCAGCGCTGGGCAAAACGTTCAATACGTTGCTGACCGATAAAGTTAATCAACGCATTCATGATGACCAGCAGACTGATCAGCAAGGGCAGAATACCGGTCACCATGCCGGTAAACACCTCTCCGCCTTTCTGGAACAACCCGATAAACCACTCAGCACCGAGTGTGATGGTGTCGATCATTATTCTCTCCTGTAGGGTTTTTTAGTTACCTTGCCAAACGGTAACTAATTTTAATCAGATTGAAAGATTTAAAAGTGTTATTTTGATCGCAAAATGAAAGGTAAATATTTTAATTTGAAAGATTGTGCGCGAGGGCTCGCAATTGTGCAGGCTGGGAGTGCAAGAGAGGGGAAATTCTGTGAAGGAGAACGACTACTGCTTCCTTGTATGGAGGAGGATGCTTTACCATACTTCCCCCAGGCTGAATTTGTTTAATGGATGTCTCATGTTCAAGCGTCGTTATGTAGCGTTACTTCCCCTTTTCGTATTGCTTGCTGCTTGTAGCAGCAAGCCTAAACCTTCAGAGACTCAAACGACTACAGGTACGCCATCTGGCGGTTTCCTGCTTGAGCCACAGCACAATGTCATGCAAACGGGCGGCGATTTTGCCAATAACCCGAACGCGCAGCAGTTCATCGAGAAAATGGTGAACAAGCACGGCTTTGACCGCCAGCAGCTGCAGGAGATCCTGTCGCAGGCCAAGCGTCTGGACTCGGTATTGCGTTTGATGGATCGTCAGGCACCAACGACTCAACCACCATCTGGCCCTAACGGCGCATGGCTGCGGTATCGTAAACAGTTCATCACGCCGGATAACGTGCAAAACGGTGTGGCCTTCTGGAACCAATATGAAGATGCTCTGAACCGTGCGTGGCAGGTCTACGGCGTACCGCCGGAAATTATCGTTGGTATTATTGGCGTAGAGACCCGCTGGGGCCGCGTGATGGGGAAAACGCGTATTCTGGATGCGCTGGCAACGCTGTCGTTTAACTATCCTCGTCGTGCAGAATACTTCTCTGGTGAGCTGGAAACCTTCCTGCTGATGGCGCGAGATGAAAGTGACGATCCGCTCGATTTGAAAGGTTCTTTCGCCGGGGCGATGGGCTACGGCCAGTTTATGCCGTCTTCCTATAAACAATATGCCGTTGATTTCAATGGCGACGGCCACATTAACCTGTGGGATCCGGTTGATGCTATTGGTAGCGTGGCCAACTACTTCAAAGGCCACGGCTGGGTGAAAGGCGATACGGTCGCGGTTCCGGCCAATGGCCAGGCGCCTGGGCTGGCGAACGGTTTTAAAACCCAGTACAGCATTTCTCAGCTTGCCGCCGCAGGTCTGACGCCGCAGCAGTCGTTGGGGAATCATCAGCAGGCCAGCCTGCTGCGCCTGGATATCGGAACCGGTTATCAGTACTGGTATGGGCTGCCGAACTTCTACACTATCACCCGCTACAACCACAGTACCCACTACGCGATGGCCGTGTGGCAATTGGGTCAGGCGGTCGCGCTGGCGCGCGTGCAGTAATCGCTCCACCGGCCTACCGGAAGATATCTCTTGTAGGCCGGATAAGATGCCCAGGCATCGCCATCCGGCAGGTCTTATTTATGCAACGGAGCAATTTTTGGAATCCTCCTCGTAAAACGTTCTCCCCATCCCCACATTGGTTGTGAAAGTGCTATCTTGTCCGGCATATTTTTTTAACTGACAGAGGCTGAAATGACCGACAGTGAACTGATGCAGTTAAGCGAGCAGGTTGGCCTGGCGCTGAAAGCGCGTGGGGCGACCGTTACGACGGCAGAATCCTGCACCGGCGGCTGGGTAGCCAAAGTGATTACGGATATTGCCGGCAGCTCCGCCTGGTTTGAACGCGGCTTTGTGACCTACAGCAATGAAGCCAAAGCGCAGATGATCGGCGTGCGCGAAGAGACGCTGGCCCAGCATGGGGCGGTGAGTGAGCCTGTGGTGGTGGAGATGGCGATTGGCGCGCTAAAAGCGGCACGTGCGCATTTCGCTGTTTCGATAAGCGGTATTGCGGGGCCGGATGGCGGCAGTGAAGCAAAGCCCGTGGGGACGGTATGGTTTGCCTTTGCCAGCGCGAGCGGCGAGGGGATTACTCGCCGGGAATGCTTCAGCGGCGATCGCGACGCGGTGCGTCGACAGGCGACCGCCTACGCGTTACAAACCCTGTGGCAACAATTTCTACAAAACACTTGATACTGTATGAGCATACAGTATAATTGCCTCAACAGAACATTATCTATCACGTTTCGCGGTTTAACCCGAAAGCGGCATGACAGGAGTAATTAATGGCTATCGACGAAAACAAACAGAAAGCGTTGGCGGCAGCGCTGGGTCAGATCGAAAAGCAATTCGGTAAAGGCTCCATCATGCGCCTGGGTGAAGACCGTTCCATGGATGTAGAAACCATCTCCACCGGTTCGCTTTCTCTGGATATCGCATTAGGCGCGGGCGGTTTGCCAATGGGCCGTATCGTCGAAATCTACGGGCCTGAATCCTCTGGTAAAACGACGCTGACCCTGCAGGTTATTGCCGCCGCGCAGCGCGAAGGTAAAACTTGTGCGTTTATCGATGCGGAACACGCGCTGGATCCCGTCTATGCACGCAAGCTTGGCGTTGATATCGACAACCTGCTGTGTTCTCAGCCGGATACCGGTGAACAAGCGCTGGAAATTTGTGATGCGCTGGCGCGCTCCGGTGCGGTTGACGTTATCGTTGTCGACTCCGTTGCCGCATTGACGCCGAAGGCAGAAATCGAAGGCGAAATTGGTGACTCTCACATGGGCCTTGCGGCACGTATGATGAGCCAGGCAATGCGTAAGCTGGCCGGTAACCTGAAGCAGTCCAACACGCTGCTGATTTTCATCAACCAGATCCGTATGAAGATTGGCGTGATGTTCGGTAACCCGGAAACCACCACCGGTGGTAACGCCCTGAAATTCTATGCTTCTGTCCGCCTGGATATCCGTCGTATTGGCGCGGTGAAAGAAGGCGACAACGTGGTTGGTAGCGAAACCCGTGTTAAGGTTGTGAAAAACAAAATTGCTGCACCGTTCAAGCAGGCTGAATTCCAGATTCTTTACGGTGAAGGTATCAACTTCTACGGCGAACTGGTTGATCTGGGCGTGAAAGAGAAGCTGATTGAAAAAGCGGGTGCATGGTACAGCTACAATGGTGAGAAAATCGGTCAGGGTAAAGCGAATGCGACTAACTGGCTGAAAGAAAACCCGGCAACTGCGAAAGAAATTGAGAAGAAGTTACGCGAGTTGCTGCTCAATAACCAGGATTCAACGCCTGATTTCTCCGTTGATGACAGCGGTGAAGACGTAAAAGAAACGAACGAAGATTTCTGATAATCTGTTTTGAATCGCATGTTTTGAATTGCATAGAGTAAAGGGCTGCATATCATGCAGCCCTTTTTCATTTCTGAAGGTTTACTATGACAGAAGCAACTTCCCGCCGATCCGCTTATTCCCGACTTCTTGACCGCGCCGTACGTATTCTGGCAATGCGCGATCACAGCGAGCAGGAACTACGGCGCAAGCTGGCCGCTCCGGTGATGGGGAAAAATGGACCGGAAGACATTGATGCTACGCCAGAGGATTACGACAAGGTCATCGCCTGGTGTATTGAAAGTCGTTATCTGGATGATGACCGCTTCGTTCAACAGTTTATCGCCAGCCGTAGCCGTAAGGGCTATGGACCCGCGCGCGTGCGTCAGGAACTAAACCAAAAAGGGATCACGCGTGAGGCTATCGAGCGGGCCATGCGCGAGTGCGAAATTGACTGGGCAGTTCTTGCGCGCGATCAGGCCATTCGAAAATACGGAGAACCTTTACCAGTAGATTTTTCAGATAAGGTGAAGGTCCAGCGCTTTTTGCTCTATCGTGGCTATCTGATGGAAGATATTCAGGCAATATGGCGAAATTTTGACGATTGAGCGCATACGGGATTTTACTTCCCAGTAAAGAAAACTTATCTTATTCCCACTTTTCGATTGCCAGAGGCGCAGTTTACGTGCCGATGCTGGTAATGACATTTCGTTAGCTTGATTTCTTCAGGATAATTATGAGCAAGAGCACCGCTGAGATCCGTCAGGCGTTTCTCGATTTTTTCCATAGTAAAGGACATCAGGTAGTTGCCAGCAGCTCCCTGGTACCGAACAATGACCCTACTTTGTTGTTTACCAACGCCGGGATGAACCAGTTCAAGGATGTTTTCCTTGGCCTCGACAAGCGTAATTATTCCCGCGCAACTACCTCGCAGCGTTGCGTACGTGCGGGCGGTAAGCACAACGACCTGGAAAACGTCGGTTACACTGCACGTCACCACACCTTTTTCGAAATGCTGGGCAACTTCAGCTTCGGCGATTACTTCAAACACGACGCTATTCAATACGCGTGGGAGCTGTTGACCGGTGAAAACTGGTTTGCCCTGCCAAAAGAGCGTCTGTGGGTCACCGTCTATGAAACAGACGATGAAGCCTATGAAATCTGGGAAAAAGAGGTCGGTATTCCGCGCGAACGTATCATCCGCATCGGTGATAACAAAGGCGCGGCTTATGCATCCGACAACTTCTGGCAGATGGGTGATACCGGTCCTTGCGGCCCGTGCACCGAAATTTTCTACGACCATGGCGACCACATCTGGGGTGGCCCTCCGGGAAGCGCAGAAGAAGATGGCGATCGCTACATTGAGATCTGGAACATCGTCTTCATGCAGTTCAACCGTCAGGCTGACGGCACCATGGAACCGCTGCCGAAACCGTCCGTGGATACCGGTATGGGTCTGGAGCGTATTGCGGCAGTGCTGCAACACGTTAACTCCAACTATGAAATCGACCTGTTCCGCTCATTGATCGAATCCGTGGCGAAAGTCACCGGCGCGACCGATCTGAGCAACAAGTCGCTGCGCGTTATCGCCGACCATATCCGTTCCTGCGCATTCCTGATTGCCGATGGCGTTGTCCCGTCCAATGAAAACCGTGGCTATGTGCTGCGTCGTATCATTCGTCGTGCGGTACGTCATGGCAACATGCTGGGCGCGAAGGATACCTTCTTCTACAAGCTGGTTGGTCCGCTGGTGGAAGTCATGGGCTCTGCGGGTGAAGAACTGAAACGTCAGCAGGCGATGGTTGAGCAGGTTCTGAAAACCGAAGAAGAGCAGTTTGCGCGTACACTGGAGCGTGGTCTGGCGCTGCTGGATGAAGAACTGGCAAAACTGTCCGGCGATACGCTGGATGGCGAAACCGCATTCCGTCTGTATGACACCTACGGTTTCCCGGTTGACCTGACGGCAGACGTTTGCCGCGAGCGCAACATTAAGGTCGACGAAGCAGGTTTTGAAGCTGCAATGGAAGAACAGCGCCGCCGTGCGCGTGAAGCCAGCGGCTTCGGCGCAGATTACAATGCGATGATTCGCGTTGATGGCACCTCTGAATTTAAAGGCTACGAGCACCTGGAACTGAACGGCAAAGTAACCGCGCTGTTTGTTGATGGTAAAGCAGTAGACGCAATTAACGCAGGTCAGGATGCCGTTGTCGTACTGGATCAGACGCCGTTCTATGCGGAATCTGGTGGCCAGGTTGGCGACAAGGGTGAACTGAAAGGCGCGGGCTTCGCGTTTGGCGTTAGCGACACGCAGAAATATGGCCAGGCCATTGGTCACATCGGCAAGCTGTCTACGGGTTCTCTGAAAATTGGCGATGCAGTACAGGCCGATGTCGATGAAGCACGTCGTGCACGTATTCGCCTGAACCATTCCGCAACGCACCTGATGCACGCGGCGCTGCGCCAGGTTCTGGGTACGCATGTAGCGCAGAAAGGCTCGTTGGTTAACGATAAAGTGCTGCGCTTCGACTTCTCTCATACCGAAGCCATGAAGCCTGCTGAAATCCGTGCCGTTGAAGATCTGGTGAATGCGCAAATTCGTCGCAACCTGCCGATTGAAACGAACATCATGGATCTCGAAGCGGCGAAAGCCAAAGGCGCAATGGCGCTGTTTGGCGAGAAATATGACGACCACGTGCGCGTTCTGAGCATGGGGGATTTCTCTACCGAACTGTGTGGTGGTACTCACGCCAGCCGTACGGGTGATATCGGTCTGTTCCGCATAGTGTCCGAGTCAGGCACCGCGGCGGGCGTTCGTCGTATCGAAGCCGTAACCGGTGAAGGCGCTATCCAAACCGTGCATGCTGAGAGCGATCGCTTAAGCGATATTGCGCAGCTGCTGAAAGGCGATAGCCAGAATATCGGTGACAAAGTTCGTTCCGTGCTGGAGCGTACGCGTCAACTCGAAAAAGAATTGCAGCAGTTGAAGGAACAGGCTGCGGCGCAGGAGAGTGCAAATCTCTCCAGCAAAGCGGTTGATATCAACGGTGTGAAGCTGCTGGTCAGCGAACTCACAGACGTTGAGCCGAAAATGTTGCGTACCATGGTTGATGATCTGAAAAATCAACTGGGGTCTACCGTTATCGTTTTGGCAACGGTAGTAGAAGGTAAGGTTTCTCTGATTGCTGGTGTGTCTAAGGATGTGACAGATCGCGTGAAAGCAGGGGAGCTGGTTGGAATGGTTGCTCAGCAGGTAGGCGGTAAGGGTGGCGGTCGTCCGGACATGGCGCAAGCCGGTGGTACGGATGCAGCGGCTCTGCCTGCAGCGTTAGCCAGTGTGAAAGGCTGGGTCAGCGCAAAACTGTAATAATTATAAGCGTAAGTCGACGCTGCGGACTTCAATCCGCAGCGTTTGTATCAACGCTATCGACAACGATAAAGTCAGGTTGAAGTTGTGTATATCGGCTAAACTTAGGTTTAACAGAATGTGATGCCGTGACTGCTTACACTTAGGTGTTTGTCATCGCTTACTTTTTGGCGTTATATGATGGATAATGCCGGGATACAGAGAGACCCGACTCTTTTAATCTTTCAAGGAGCAAAGAATGCTGATTCTGACTCGTCGAGTTGGTGAGACCCTCATGATAGGCGATGAGGTCACCGTGACAGTTTTAGGGGTGAAGGGCAACCAGGTGCGCATTGGCGTAAACGCCCCGAAAGAAGTTTCTGTCCATCGTGAAGAGATCTACCAGCGTATCCAGGCTGAAAAATCCCAGCAGTCCAGTTACTAAGGTTTTCGCGTCTCACCTTTCTGGTGAGGCGCAACCTGATTGAGTTGTCCTTTTTCTTCGCTTTTCTGCTTCATTCCCCCATTTTCTCGTTTCCCATACGCACGTTGTCGTTCCCGGCGAATTTTCTGTTTGTTCATTGCTGGCATGAAACTGCCAATTTATCTGTTGATAAAACACTCTTTTTGCCGTTTTTGCAGACTAATTGCGCGTGAAATGTGCAAACGATAAAAGCTCTGGAAAAATTGTTTGACTTATAAGTCCCAGAAAGTAATATGTGCGCCACGCAGCGACGATGAGCAGAAACAAGTTCTTCGAAGCACTCGTAAGAGGCGTGTTGGTGAGGTGGCCGAGAGGCTGAAGGCGCTCCCCTGCTAAGGGAGTATGCGGTCAAAAGCTGCATCCGGGGTTCGAATCCCCGCCTCACCGCCATTTGCATCCGTAGCTCAGCTGGATAGAGTACTCGGCTACGAACCGAGCGGTCGGAGGTTCGAATCCTCCCGGATGCACCATCTTCTCTGCAATAGCGTATTAGCGTTGTTACAGAAAAATAGATAGCGTTTTAGCAGCGATATCAAATCTGCAGTAAGTAAGTTTCCCTGATGCATCCGTAGCTCAGCTGGATAGAGTACTCGGCTACGAACCGAGCGGTCGGAGGTTCGAATCCTCCCGGATGCACCATCTCTTACTTGATATCGTTTATTGCGGTATCAATATCGGCAGTAAAGCAAGTTTCCCGATGCATCCGTAGCTCAGCTGGATAGAGTACTCGGCTACGAACCGAGCGGTCGGAGGTTCGAATCCTCCCGGATGCACCATTTCTTGTTTTCTCCAGTCTAGTTTCACCAATGCATCCGTAGCTCAGCTGGATAGAGTACTCGGCTACGAACCGAGCGGTCGGAGGTTCGAATCCTCCCGGATGCACCATCTTCTCCTAAATAACAGCGAAACTGTTGTTTCATGGTCTGCGAGATAATTGCCAGCACTTTCCCCCTTTTGAATCATTTCCACATACTCCCTGAACATCCCTCAATTCGCTGTCAGCGACAAAATCAATCAATTACGATAAAATAACGTCTGGTCAATCGGCTTGTGAGAAGACGATGTACGAACGTTATGCGGGTTTGATTTTTGATATGGATGGCACCATCCTGGATACCGAGCCAACGCACCGTAAGGCGTGGCATGAGGTATTGGGGCATTATGGTCTACGTTTTGATGAACAAGCCATGGTCGCCCTCAACGGTTCTCCAACGTGGCGTATTGCCCAGTCGGTAATTGAGCTAAATCATGCCGATCTTGACCCCCATGTCCTGGCGCGTGAAAAAACCGATAAGGTCAGAAGCATGCTGCTGGATAGCGTCCAGCCTTTGCCATTGGTTGATGTTGTGAAAGCCTGGCATGGCCGCCGTCCGATGTCGGTAGGTACGGGGAGTGAAAGTGCGATTGCAGAGGCTCTGCTCGCTCATCTTGGGCTGCGTCGCTATTTTGATGCTGTTGTCGCAGCCGATCACGTACAACGCCACAAACCAGCTCCTGATACGTTTTTGCTCTGCGCCGAACGTATGGGCGTTGTTCCGGCACACTGTGTTGTGTTTGAAGATGCTGATTTTGGACTGCAGGCGGCGCGTGCTGCAGGAATGGACGCCGTGGATGTCCGGTTATTGTGAGTGATGGACTATCGCTCCTGTCACTGTTTGCCAGCAGTTTTCTCAGCGCTACGCTGTTACCCGGCAATTCTGAAGTTGTTTTAATTGCTTTGCTGGTCTCTGGGGTCAGTCATCCCTGGGTCTTAGTCTTAACAGCAACAATGGGTAATAGCCTTGGAGGGTTAACTAACGTTATCCTTGGGCGTTTCTTTCCATTGCGTAAATCATCGCGCTGGCAAGAAAAAGCCACTGGCTGGCTGCGGCGCTATGGCGCTGTCACACTATTATTAAGCTGGATGCCGGTTGTGGGTGATTTACTGTGCCTGTTAGCTGGATGGATGCGCATCTCGTGGGGCCCGGTGCTCTTTTTCTTATGCCTTGGCAAGGCGCTGCGCTATGTTGTGGTCGCAGCGGTTACGACGCAAGGCATTATGTGGTGGCACTAATTGTGTTGTGAGATAGCCTTTAGGGTAACCAATACCATTATGCTAATTAAAACGATTTTGACAGGCGGGAGGTCAATTTGATCCCGGACGTATCACAGGCGCTGGCCTGGCTGGAAAACCATCCTCAGGCATTAAAGGGGATTCAACGTGGGCTGGAGCGTGAAACGCTGCGCGTTAATGCAGACGGGTCATTAGCAACGACAAGCCATCCTGAGGTGTTAGGCTCAGCGCTAACGCATAAATGGATAACCACTGACTTTGCCGAAGCGTTGCTGGAGTTTATTACGCCTCCAGGTGACGATATTGAGAAAATGCTGACGTTCATGCGCGATCTGCATCGGTATACCGCCAGAAATCTGGGCGACGAGCGTATGTGGCCGTTGAGCATGCCTTGCTATATTGCTGAAGGCCAGGACATCGAACTGGCGCAGTACGGTACGTCGAATACCGGTCGTCTGAAAACGCTGTACCGTGAAGGCCTCAAAAACCGTTACGGCGCGTTGATGCAGACTATCTCCGGGGTACACTACAATTTCTCGCTGCCAATGGCTTTCTGGCAGGCGAAATGCGGCGTAACCGAAGGCGAAGATGCTAAAGAGAAGATCTCCGCCGGTTACTTTCGTTTGATCCGCAACTACTACCGTTTTGGTTGGGTGATCCCGTATCTGTTTGGCGCCTCTCCGGCCATTTGTTCCTCCTTCCTGCAAGGAAAACCGACAACCCTGCCGTTTGAAAAAACCGACTGTGGGATGTATTACCTGCCGTATGCGACGTCGCTGCGTCTGAGTGATTTGGGCTATACCAATAAGTCGCAAAGCAATCTCGGAATTACGTTTAACGATTTGCATGAGTATGTGGCAGGATTAAAGCGCGCGATTAAAACCCCTTCTGAGGAGTACGCGGCGATCGGTCTGGAGAAGGACGGTAAGCGTCTGCAAATCAACAGCAACGTTCTGCAGATTGAAAATGAGCTGTATGCGCCTATCCGCCCGAAACGCGTCACTCGTCGTGGTGAAACGCCATCTGATGCGCTTCTGCGTGGCGGAATTGAGTATATCGAAGTTCGCTCGCTGGATATCAACCCGTTCTCACCAATCGGCGTGGACGAGCAACAGGTGCGCTTCCTCGATCTGTTTATGGTCTGGTGTGCGCTGGCTGATGCCCCGGAAATGAGCAGCGATGAATTACTTTGTACGCGTAAAAACTGGAACCGTGTGATTCTCGAAGGTCGCAAGCCTGGGCTGACGTTAGGTATTGGCTGTGAAACGGCCCAGTTCCCGCTGCCTAAGGTGGGTAAAGATCTGTTCTGCGATCTGAAACGCGTGGCACAAACGCTGGACAGTATCGATGGGGGAGAGGAGTATCAGAAGGTCTGTGATGAACTGGTTGCCAGCTTTGACAATCCTGAACTGACTTTCTCTGCCCGGATCCTGCGGTCTATGATTGATGAAGGCATTGGCGGCACGGGCAAAGCGCTGGGTGAGGCTTACCGAAATCTGCTGCGCGAAGAGCCGTTAGAAATATTGCAGGAAGCTGAATTTATTGCTGAAACCGAGGCTTCAAAGCGTCGTCAGCAGGAGATCGAAGCGGCGGATACTGAGCCGTTTAGCGTGTGGCTGGAAAAGCACGCTTGATACAAAAGAAAAAGGCCACTCGGGAGTGGCCAAAATTTCATCTCTGAAAACAGGGATGATGATAACAAATGCGCGTCTTTCATATACTCAGACTCGCCCCGGAACAAAGAGTTCAGATTATTTTTAAAAAATTTATCGGAGGTGGCTAAATGCCGTTGTTAGATAGTTTTACTGTCGATCACACCCGGATGGAAGCTCCCGCGGTCCGGGTTGCAAAAACGATGAACACCCCGCATGGCGACGCAATCACCGTGTTTGATCTGCGTTTCTGCATTCCGAATAAAGAAGTGATGCCTGAGAAAGGTATCCACACGCTGGAACATCTGTTTGCAGGTTTTATGCGTAACCACCTTAACGGTAATGGCGTTGAGATTATCGATATCTCTCCGATGGGATGCCGGACAGGTTTTTACATGAGCTTAATTGGTACACCGGACGAGCAGCGTGTTGCCGACGCGTGGAAAGCGGCGATGGCCGATGTGCTGAAAGTGCAGGATCAGAACCAGATCCCGGAGCTGAACGTTTACCAGTGCGGTACGTATCAGATGCACTCTCTTAGCGAAGCGCAGGATATCGCACGTCATATTCTGGAGCATGATGTACGCGTCAACAGCAATGAAGAGCTGGCGCTGCCGAAAGAAAAATTACAGGAATTACACATCTAGTTTTATTCGTTACTCTTTCCTGTATCTAAATAAACCCCGGCATATAACCGGGGTTTATTATTATATATTCCCTTCTCATATTTTACTTTTATTATATTCTGTTGATGAATGTTTTTATAAAAAACGATCCTATATTTACCATTAAATAGAATGTGAGCGGGTGAGCAAAAAAAATGAGGAATGAATAATTCCACATTGCCGCGATCACATAAAGCAAAAAACATAAAGTGTTAACAGAAAAACATAATAGATTGCGGTGGACAAGATGTTTTAAAAATACCTCACGACGGAAACCGGTTTCATAATGTTTGCCAAAGGAGCGTATATGCCATCTGGGGATAAGCTATCTATCAAAGAAAAGGTGGGATACAGTCTGGGGGACGCTGCCAGTCATATCGTTTTTGATTCTTCAGTCGCTATTCTTGCTTATTTTTATACCGATATTTATGGTCTGCCACCCGCGGTAATGGGAACGATGTTTTTACTGGTTCGTCTGCTGGATGCGATTACCGATCCTGTCATGGGAGCAATTGCTGACGCAACATCTACACGCTGGGGACGCTTTCGTCCGTGGTTGCTGGCGATTTGTGTGCCATTTGCCGTCAGCTGCGTGCTGGTTTATTCCATTCCTGATTTTTCAGACCGTGGCAAAGTGGTCTACGCAGTGGCGGCATATATATTTATGACGCTGATGTATACAGCAATTAATATTCCATACTGCTCACTGGGCGCGGCACTGACATCCGATCCGCGTGAAAACCTGTCACTGCAATCGTGGCGGTTTGCCATTACGCCGATTGGCGGTGCGTTGGGAACCGCTTTAATTCTACCGTTAGCTGATCTCCTCTATCCCGGTGATAGAGCTACGGGGATTCAGGTCTCCATGGCTATCTTCGGTGTGATTGGTTGCCTGATGTTTATCATCTGCTTCTTAACCACTAAAGAGCGTGTACAACCCATCAAAGAAGAAAACCTTAATATTGCTCGTGACGTTAAGATTCTGTTCAGGAATGAGCAATGGCGGATTTTGTCTGTTTATAACTTTATGATGTTGGTTGCGGTGGTGCTGCGCGGCGGGGCTGTCGTTTACTATGTAAATACGGTACTGAACAAAGGCGCTGATGTTATTACCGTTTTTATGCTGGGCGCGATGTTTGCTTCCATGTTCGGCTCGATACTTGCTAAACCGTTCGGTACGCGATTTTGTAAAATTAAACTCTCTTTCTGGGTTAACTTACTGATTGCCGTATTGGGGGTGCTGTGTTTCTTTGTGCCGGTCCAGTATTGGATCGTAGTGCTAGTTGTTCATCTTATTATGTGTATTATTCAGGGGGGCAATGGCGCGCTGCAATGGTCGATGATCACTGATGCCAATAATTATGGTGAGTGGAAAACGAGGCGTCGAATTACCGGGATGAACGTTGCAGCGAATATATTTGTCATTAAGCTGGGCGTAGCGGTTGGTGGTGCTATTTTAGGCTGGGTGTTGGCCGCGTTTGATTATACCTCCGGTAGTACTGTGCAATCAGCCTCTGCCGTACAGGGTGTCGCACTCTTATTTACCGTAATTCCTGCACTATTTTATATTCTCACGGCGTTGTCTATTAAATTCTACGGCTTAACGGAAGACCGAATGAATGGCATTGTTACCGATCTTAAAAGCGGTAAGTTTGCTCACTCCTGATAATAACTAAATGATTCATATGGCAGAAAGGTGAGATGTTTTATTACATCGCACCGTGCATACATCAAACTTTAGGGATAAAAAATGAAGGTGAAATATTTAGCGCTGATGATCGGTGCTTGCTTTTCTCATAATCTGTGGGCGGTGAATAACACCTCAATTGAACAGCGTCTGGCTGAACTGGAGCAGCGAGTTATCAAGGCAGAAAAACGGGCCGCCGATGCTGAATCACAAATACAGTCATTGCAACAACAGCAAACAGTAGCCGTGCCGACGGTGAATGTTCAATCTGCTGAGGCGGTCTCTGCAGGAGGGAATCCACCGAAACTGACGCTATCCGGCTTTAGCGATATTAAATTCTACGGCGATGTTGAGTTTAATATGGATGCCGCAAGTCGTTCCGGTAGCCTGACATCAACGAAAACCTCTGCGAATAAAGATTGGGCTCCGGGGACCAATGAACGCTGGGATATCAACGGACGTATTCTGCTGGGTTTTGATGGTTACCAACGACTGAATAACGGTAATTTTGCCGGGTTCTCGGTTCAACCGCTGGCAGACCTGACCGGAAAAATGAACCTTGATGATGCGGCATTCTTCTTCGGGCATGAGAACGACTGGAAAATTAAGGTCGGACGCTTTGAAGCTTACGATATGTTCCCGCTGAATCAGGATACCTTTATTGAATATTCAGGTAATACGGCGAATGACCTGTACAGCGATGGCTACGGTTATATATATATGATGAAAGAGGGCCGGGGGCGTAGCGACAGCGGTGGTAACTTCCTCATCAGTAAAACGCTCGATAACTGGTATTTTGAAGTCAATACACTGCTGGAAAATGGCAGCACGCTCTATACCGAGAAGCAATACCACGGTATGGATTTAACCAACGATAAAAACGTGGCTTACGTGCGCCCGGTGATTGCCTGGCAAAATGGACGCCTCTCCACCGCGGTGGCGATGGAAAGTAACGTGGTCAACAATGCTTACGGCTATTACGAGAATGGCAAATGGATCGATCAGTCCGATCGTACTGGCTATGGTTTTACCATGACCTGGAACGGCCAAAAAACCGACCCGGAGAACGGTGCTGTCATTAACCTGAATACGGCCTATATGGATGCGACCGATGAAACGGACTTTACGGCCGGAGTGAACGCCTTATGGCACCGGTTTGAGCTGGGCTATATCTATGCGCATAACAACATTGACGCCTTCAATGCCACCAATCTTGAAGCCGTTTGCGAGGAAGATTGTTGGGTAACCGATCCTGGCAGTTATGATATTCACACCATTCACGCCTCATATCTTTTCCCCAACGTACTGGATATGAAAAACTTTAACATCTACCTCGGTGCCTATGCCTCATGGGTTGAGGCCGATCCGACTCATGGCGATAACAGCGAAGATGCACGCTACGGCGGGCGTCTGAGATTCAAATATTACTTCTGATCGCGAGTCTAATAAAAAAGGGATCCGCGGATCCCTTTATACGTATGCTTAGTGCGCACCGCCGCCGCCGCCACCCGCGCCAAAGGGCGGTTTGGCGAACCACACCAGTCCAAGCAGAACGAGGAAGATCCCAGCCGACATCCAGAAGATTTCGTTGGCGGAAATAATCAGCCCCTGATTGGTGATCTGCTGGGCTATCCAGCCTGACGCCTGCTGGTGCGTCATCCCTAAATCCTGCAGCTTATCGTACATGGCCTGAGCATTGGGATTGTAGGGGTTAACGGATTCCGTTAACTGCGCATGGTGCAGCGACTCGCGGTTCGTCCACATTGTCGTTGTAATTGATGTGCCGATAGAGCCGGCCAGCGTTCGCGTAAAGTTCGACAAGCTCGATGCCGCTGCCAGACGCTCTGGCGGTAAGCCGGACAGCGTGATGGTCGTCAGTGGCATAAAGAAGCAGGCTACCGCGAAACCCTGAATAAACTGCGGCCAGGCCGATGCGCCAAAGTCCATACCTGGTTCGAAGGTCCACGCACGCCAGTAGAAACAGACGGCGTACATAATAAAACTGAACGTCACCAACCGACGCATATCCAGCTTGTGCGCGAAGCGGCCGATAATCGG
This sequence comes from Citrobacter arsenatis, assembly GCF_004353845.1. Classification (GTDB taxonomy): domain Bacteria; phylum Pseudomonadota; class Gammaproteobacteria; order Enterobacterales; family Enterobacteriaceae; genus Citrobacter; species Citrobacter arsenatis. The sequence goes on along the minus strand of NZ_CP037864.1, from coordinate 4,058,778 downwards.
CGACAGGATCACCGGAATCACCCCAACCGGCGCTGATGCCAGACCGGCCCAGGTTGCCGTATAGCCGTATACCTCCTGCAATAGCTGCGGCAGCAGGACGATTGCGCCGAAGTAGAGCATATAGGCCAGACTGATACACAGACAGCCAATGGTAAAGTTTCGCGACTTAAACAGCGAGAGATCGACAATGGGGTGCTCGTCGGTAAGCTCCCAGACGATCAGGAAGCTGATTGCGACAACGGCGACCACCGTCAGGATAATAATCTCCTGAGAAGCGAACCAGTCCAGCTCTTTGCCGCGGTCGAGCATAATCTGCAAACTGCCGATACCAATTACCAGCAGAGCCAGCCCAATAGCGTCGATGCGCCGCTGCTCGGTTTTCGTTTCCCGACCACGCAGGGTTTGCAGGGTCATCAATACCACTACAGCACCGATTGGCACGTTAATGAAAAATATCCAGCCCCAGTGATAGTTGTCGCTGATATAGCCCCCAAGAATAGGACCACATATCGGGGCAACAATCACCGTCATCGACCATAGCGCGAGGGCGATGGAACGTTTGGCGGGAGGATAGTTATTCAGTAACAGGCTTTGCGAAAGCGGAATTAACGGACCGGCGACGATACCCTGAATTACGCGGAAGAATATCAGCATGTTGAGGCTGGTGGACATCCCGCATGCCCATGACGCAATGACAAAGGCGGTAGTTGACCACATAAAGAGTCTTACTTCGCCAAATCGTTTTGCCAGCCAGCCGGTGATCGGAATAGAGATAGCGTTCGCCACCCCGAATGAGGTGATCACCCAGGTCCCCTGGCTCAGTGAAGAGCCGAGGTTCCCGGCGATAGTGGGGATCGCCACGTTAGCAATGGTGGAGTCCAGCACCTGCATGAATGTCGCCAGCGACAGCGCGATCGTCATAATGACGAGCTGCGCGCCTTCCAGCGGTTTTTGCTGTTGCATCACACGCACCTTTAATTAGCCCGCGTTGGCCCGCACGATCTCTTCGATCATCTTATTGACCGGAGCAAGGTTGATTTCACGTGCATTACTTTCTGCTACCGGCGTGGTGCGAACCTGGCTTGCCAGAATTTGTCCGTCACGATTAGCGGTATCAACAGTCACCAGCGTAGACAAACCAATACGTAATGGATGCTGCGCCAGTTGCTGCGCATCCAGTTCGATACGCACCGGTAGACGCTGGACGACTTTGATCCAGTTGCCGGTTGCGTTTTGCGCCGGCAGCAAGGAGAAGGCGCTACCTGTACCCATATCCAGGCCGACGACTTTACCGGTGTACTTCACGTCATCGCCGTAAATGTCGGTGATGACCGTTGCGGGTTGGCCGATGCGGATGTGCGCTAGCTGTGTTTCTTTGAAGTTGGCATCCACCCACAGGTTTGTGGCCGGAACAACCGCCATCAACGGTGTGGTTGGGCTAATTTGCGCGCCAGGCTGTACGGCACGGCGGGAAACATAGCCGGTCATCGGGCTGACAATTCTGGTACGTTCCAGCGCCAGCCAGGCATCACGCACCTCTGTGGCTGCCTGTTGCACGGCGGGCTGGTCTTCCAGTTTGCTGCCGAGAATCATCGCCTGGTTAGCATTATATTGTTGGATTGCGACATCAAGCTGAGCCTGCGCGCTGGCGACGGCATCACGCGCATGTTGCAGTTCTTCGCGGCCAATCAGGTTGGCATTACCGAGCGGAACGCGGCGATTAAAGTCGCTTTGCGCCTGCGCCAGAGCGGTTCTCTGTACTTCAATGCTTGCCTGTAACTGCTTGCTGTTGATCATCAACTGGTGCGTCTGACGCACGCTGGAAGCCAGCGCAGTTTTGGCTTTTTCAAATGCCTGTTTTGCGTCCGTCTGATCAAGGGTGACCAGCACATCGCCTTGTTTTACAAAGTCAGTGTTATCAGCCCAGACTTTCGTCACGCTGCCTGATACCTGTGCCATGATTTGAACCTGGTTCCCTGCCACGTACGCATCGTCTGTCTCTTCGACATGACGCAGTACTAAAAACCAATAAATCCCATATGCCACGGCAATGATAATAAAGAGCAAGGTCAGAAGGAGCAGCATGCTTTTACGTTTGCCATTCTTCTTGACCGGTTGCTGCGGGGTTTGAGTCTCCGCATTTGCGCTCATGTTGTTCTCCACGATCTTCTTTTTTTTCACATCGGCTGAGCCGACCTGTTTATCAGACAGGCCAGCAGTATGCGTGCTGGCCTGTCGGTTTTTTCATTTATAAATCTGGATTTCTGAGCGAGTCGGCGCGTTAGCGCAGCGCTTCTAACACCGCACCATCCTGCTCCATCTGATCAAGACGGGTCAGAAGTTTACGGGTAATTTGCTCGAGCTGATCTTTTTCGGTGGTGCTGAGAGATGACCAGAGTTGATGCAGGCAGTTGTGCTGAGGCGGTAATACCTCTTGCAAAAATGCGTGGCCTTTCTCGGTCAATTGCAGATGCAGACAGCGGCGATCGTTATCGCTTTCGCGACGTTCAATCCAGCCACGTTTTTCTAACTCATCCGCGATGCGGGTAGCGTTAGTGCGTGACGAGCCGAGCGCGCAACTCAGTTCAGAAGGCTGAATACTGTGGTTTTCCTGAGACTCCAGCGTAATCAACGCCATAAACAACGTCTCGTTAATCCCTTGAGCTTTCAGCATCTTATTGCGGTTTTCCAGCAGCTTGCCCTGCATGTGCATGCATAGACGAGTCAGAAGCACTTCCTGATAAGGAAACTCTTCGTAGCGGCTGGCGCGAAATTTTAGCATTTGTTCAATGGGCGTAAACGAACTATCCATTTGGGTATAACCTCATTAATTTCAGCCGATATAGTAACGACAGTGACAAATAAAGTAAATGTATTATTTATTTAAAATGATTGTTTTTATCTATAAGCCAACCAGCATTTTCCAGGCTAATCCGTAGCCCAGAGCACTCAGTAACGTTGGAATGATGATGCTGCGGGTTTTATAGAAGCTTGCGCCCAGTATGACAAACCCCACCAGCGTAGGCACGAACCGACGAGTGTCGTGCATCACTTCTGGCGCGGTAGACACCACCAACAGGGCGCAAATTGATGCAATGCCAATGGTGTCGAGTAATATGCCCGTCGCGCCGCGTTTTGTTGGGCGAACGTTCCCCACGCCAAAACGGAGCGGCAAATAGCGAAAACAGTAATTCACGCAGCCGACCAACAGGCCTAGCAGCAGGACTTCATAGCTCATCAGGACCTCCCTGCCAAAACGACTGGATGAGCGCCGTCAGGCATCCGCAGACAATACCTGCAAGGATGGCGGCAGGAATGGAAAACAACATAACGCCAGCCAGCGCTCCGGCCAGTGCGGCAGTGACGCAGAGCGCCTGCTGACGCTGAAAAGAGGCCAGCAAAAAGCTCATGAACAGCGCCGGGAGCATGAAGCCCAGCGCCGCTTCAACCGCCGGGTAATCCTTGAGTAAACCACTGCCGGAAAACGCGCCGATCACCGTACCAAACACCCATGAGGCCCAGGAGCATAGCGCAATGCCGATCATCCAGTTTTCACTCCAGCGCCGGTTATCTCGTACCAGCTTCGCCGTTGCGGCGGCAAAGACTTCATCGGTAAGGCCAAAGGCCCACAGCGCGCTTTTGGGTTTACTCAGTCGCAAGGTAATTCGGCTACGCAGGGAAGGGCCATACAATACATGGCGTACATCCATGGCCATGACGGTCAGCGCGGCGACCCACAGTGAACTGCCCGCGGCGAGCATTGTGGTAATGACAAACTGGCTGGCCCCCGCATAGATAATGCAGGAGAAAAAGACGCTTTCAACCGGAGTAAAGCCAAGGCGAGTGGCATTGAGACCAAATGCAAAAGCGACCGGAATATAGCTAATGACTATTGGCAGGCTGTCTTTGAATCCTTCAGTTAGCGTTGCAGAACTGGGTTCAGACTGGGGGATCGGGCTTTCCATAGGGTTATAGGTTTCATTACCGAAATTAATATAACTTGGTTCAATGAGTTATAACCTTAGCAGACTGATGGGCTCCTTAACACCCTGTGGAGCCCAATCAGCGGTAAACATGCGCTATACGCTTAATTTACGGCTTCCTGGCGGTGAAAACCTCGCCACCAGACCAGCAGGTTGAGTATGGCAACAGTCGTACCGGCCAGACAAACGCCAGCCCATCCGGCATGCTGCCAGGCGGAGGCTGAAATCAGTGAACCTGTAGCCCCGCCAATAAAATAGCTGGTCATGTATCCGGCGGTCAGGCGATTACGTGCGTCCGGGTGAATGCGATAGATAACCGTCTGGTTGGTAATGTGCACTCCCTGAACGGTGAGGTCCAACACCAGAATACCGATAATCAGCATTGGCACGGAACTATGCCCTAACCAAATGGCCCACCAGGAGAGCAACAGCAACAACAGACCTGTGGTGGTGGTGAGATGTGACTTGCCCTTATCGGCAAAACCGCCCGCCGGACGCGCGCCTAATGCCCCTGCGGCCCCGGCCAGACCAAACAGGCCGATCGTTCCTTCAGAATAGTTAAACGGCGGCGCGGCGAGCAAAAACGCCATCGAGGTCCACAGAATACTGAAATTGGCAAAGGTCAGGCAGCCCAGCATCGCGCGCGTACGTAGCAATTTATCATGGATAAACAGGCTGAATACGGAGCCTAGCAGTTGCGGATAGTTAAGATGGGTATCTGATTTCATCTTCGGTAGACCACGCCACAGCGCAATTGCCATCAGCGCCATTAATACCGATGCAACCCAAAACACGGTACGCCAGCCGCCGAGATTGGCGAGTAATCCTGCCACGGTGCGCGCCAGCAGAATGCCTAACAGCAGGCCGCTCATAATCGTACCGACGACTTTACCGCGCTTGTCCGGCGTGGCAAGCGTTGCCGCCAGCGGAACCAGAATCTGTGCCACTACCGAGAACAGCCCGGTCAGGGCAGTACCGAGGATTAACATGCCCAGCGACTGGCTGCTGGCGGTAATCAGCATGCCGCCTGCCGCTAGCAGCGTCATGGAGACGATCAGCATCCGGCGTTCAAACATATCGCCAAGCGGTACTAAAAACAGCAGGCCAGCGGCATAGCCGAGCTGGGCCGCGGTGACGATAAAACCAGCGGTACTGGCAGATAGCGAAAAGTTACGCGCGATAGTGTCGAGCAGCGGCTGCGCATAATAGTTACTGGCGACGGCGAGGCCGGTGGCGATAGACATTAACAGGATCAGCGAAGGGCTGAGTCCCTGAGTGGTTTTCGTCATTGTTTTCAACTGAGTAATGGGTTGCAGAAAACAATCATAACGGAAGTGATTAAATGTTGCTGATTTGTTGGGTGATGGATTGTGCGGTTTAGGCGAGACAGAGGGAAGTAGGCCGGATAAGGCGCATCGCGCCACCATTCGGCCCTGGTGTGGTTACAGTGCCTGATGACGCTACGCTCTCATCAGGCCTGCGAGTGGGTTATTTCTGCGCAGCCAGCGCTTCGTTCACCCAGCCGTCAAACTGCTGCTGGTGGGCTTTGATCCAGCCGTCAACATGACCCTGCACGTCGGCTTCAGACGCTTTACCGTCATGCATCATCGCGTTCTGCGCGTTGATATCCGCCAGCGGCAGCTTCATGATGGCAAACAGCTTCGCCGCAGCCGGGTTTTTCTCCGCCCAGGCTTTGTTGGCGACAATATGCATCGTGTTCACCGGGAAGCCGTAGTTGGCGCCGTTAGGCAGTTTGGTATCAATATCTTTCTGCTCGCCTGGCAGGGAAGAGAACGGTACCTGCAGCCAAACCACATCTTTACCCGGCTTCATTACGTCGCTGACCCAGTACGGTGTCCAGGTGTAGTAAAGAATAGGTTTGCCTTCTTTAAAGCGGGTAATGGTGTCAGCCATCATCGCCGCATAGTTACCGTGGCTGACCTCGACGGTTTTTTCCAGATCGAAGGCTTTGTTCTGGTGGTTGATGACTGCTTCACAACCCCAGCCCGGCGAACAGCCCATCATATCGGCTTTACCGTCACCGTTGGTGTCAAAGATTTTGGCGATCTTCGGATCTTTTAACTGGGCGATGTTGGTGATTTTGTACTGCTCAGCGGTTTTTTTGTCGATTAGATAACCCTGTGCGGCACCCGTAACGAATACCCCCTCGCGATAAAACTTTTTGTCTCCGCCCGCAGCGGCGTACATATCATCATGCAGCGGCTGCCAGTTCACGGCGGTAAAAGTTGCATCGCCAGAGGCAATGGAGGTATAGCCGACGTTGTAGTCAACTTCGCTGGTTTTGTTAACGGTATAACCCAGCTTCTCCAGCGCGCGGGCGACCAGCTGCGTCTGGAAGGATTCTTCAGAGATAGTGCTCTGGATTGGCTGGACGGTGATGCCTTTGCCCGGCAGGTCGGCAGCGAAAGTGCTGGTGGAGACAAGGGTGGCAAACGCTGTGGCAATAATTATTTTCTGTCGCATCGTTGTTCCTTAATTACACTTCATCTTGAATGATTTTGTGTAAGTTGATGAATTGTAGGCCCGGTAAGCAATGCGCCACCGGGCAACGGGTGAATTACTTCGTGAAAGGGCGAGTGATAAGCCCAACGGGACCCGTGGTGTACCAACGACGGTTGCCACGGCTACGCGAATCGCGACCAACGGCCTGCGTCAGGCGGTCCAGAATGATGGCAAGGATCACAATCCCGACCCCGCCAACGGTGGCAAGCCCCATATCCAGACGACCGATTCCACGCAGTACCATCTGACCCAGACCGCCGACGGCAATCATCGATGCGATGACGACCATTGAGAGCGCCAGCATCAGCGTCTGGTTAACTCCGGCCATAATGGTGGGCATCGCCAGCGGGAGCTGCACTTTAAACAGCATCTGGCGCGGGCTGGCACCAAACGAACGCGAGGCTTCAATCAGATCGGCTGGCACCTGGTTAATCCCCAGAATGGTCAGACGCACGATTGGCGGCAGGGCGAAGATAATCGTCACCACCACGCCCGGCACGTTACCAATACCGAACAGCATAACAATCGGCACCAGATAGACGAACGCAGGTGTGGTTTGCATGGCGTCCAGCAGTGGGCGAACAATTTTTGCCGCCCGAGGACTGCGCGCTAACCAGATCCCCATCGGCAGACCGATCACCACGCAAAACAGCAGCGCTGTCAGTACCAGCGCCAGGGTTATCATGGCCTGCGACCACGCGCCGATGGCGCCGATAGCAATCAAGGAAATCAGCGTCGCGACGCCCATTCCAACGCCGGATATCTGCCAGGCAATCAGGGCAAACAGGATAATTGCCACGGGGGCTGGCATACCTAACAGAAGCTGCTGGAAGCCGTTGAGAATGTAATCCACCGGGACACGAATGCCCTGAAAGACCGGACGGAAATGGGTAACGACCCAGTCGATCCCTTCGGTGACCCAACTATCCAGCGGGATCAGCGTTTTATGGAACGGATCCATAATATTGAAATGCTCTGGCGCTGGCGCAGGTGCGCTGGTCAGCCAGTCTGCGCTCCCGCCGTCAGTGGGCGCACCGGATGGCGTGCTCCAGGCATCGGCAGTTTGTGCGGCGCTGTCGGCTGCAGGTGTGGTGTCCCACGGATTTGTTTGATCAGCCATTGTTTACCCCCTCACGATCTAAAGCCTGTAACAGCATGCGTTTTGAAATGACGCCCACATACTGCTGTTCCTCATCAACAACCGGCACCGCGCACGGGGCCTGACCGACATGAGAAAGCAACTCGCTGAGAGGAGTTTGTGCATCAACGGCTAACGGCTCATCAATCAATGCCGCTTCAATACCTTGCGCCTGACTTAATGCTGTTTTTAAGGAGTCGATAGAAACAACGCCGACGAACTTGTTACCACGTTCGATCACGTAACCATATTCGCGATCTTTGTCCTGCAATAATTGCAGCGCCGAACGTGGACCTACTCCGGGCGTTTTACGAATTAAACCTTCGGGGCTACGGCGTGAAATATCTTTCGCGCTGAATACCTGGCTAATATCAACGCCGCGGAAGAAGGTGCGTACATAATCATTGGCCGGATTATTCAGGATTTCATCCGGCGTGCCGACCTGGACCACTTCACCGTTTTGCATAATGGCAATTCTGTCGCCAATACGCATAGCTTCGTCGAGATCATGGGAAATAAAGACCACGGTGCGTTGATGCTTTGCCTGGAGTTTTACCAGCTCATCTTGCATCTCGGTACGAATTAATGGGTCGAGGGCTGAGAAGGCCTCATCCATTAATAAGATGTCAGGGTTAATGGCTAATGCACGGGCGAGGCCCACACGCTGGCGCATCCCTCCGGAAAGTTCATCCGGGTATCCGTGAGCATAATTCTCCAGACCCACCTGACGTAGCGCATCTAACGCTTTTTCACGACGTTCATCCGCGCCAACACCGGCTAATTCCATGCCGAATGCCGTATTGTCCAGCACCGTCATGTGCGGCATCAGGGCAAAGGACTGGAATACCATCGCAATCTTTTTTCTGCGCACCTCACGAAGCTCAGCATCGGATATCCGGGCAATATCTACGCCGTCAATCAATACTTGTCCGCGGGTGGGTTCAATCAGGCGATTGAGAAGGCGTACCATTGTGGATTTACCCGAACCGGATAATCCCATGATGACAAATATCTCGCCTTCTTCAATGGCCAGACTGGCGTTCTTAACGCCAAGCGATAGCCCTGTTTTATCCAGAATCTGCTCTTTTGAAAGTCCTTTTTCAATATATTTGAAGGCTCTCTGCGGATGCTCTCCAAATATCTTATAGAGATTTTTAACTTCTAATTTAATTGCCATGCAATAGAATGATTCCTGTTATTTGTTTATATCGATATATTACCTGATGGAAATAGTGACCTTTTTCTACCCTAACATACTGAGAATCTGAGACAACCCTGAATTTGGTTGTGGCATGAATATTGCCGAAGGTCAGATGGCGGGACTTCCCGTGATATAAGGGCTGAGCGCGAATGTGAGCAGGTTAATATTTTTTGTAAATGCCAATGAAAAGTCGTCTGAATTGCTGGAATGCAGGCGAATAATGCGGCTGATATTGAGTGTAGATCACACAATTATATTTGCACGACAAAAGTGTGATCCTGTTAAAATATTTCCGCGAAAAATGTACGGTATTTCCCGCAGAAATGAGCGCTAGAAATTCCAGTCGTCGTCTTCGGTTTCGACCGCTTTTCCCATCACATAGGATGAGCCTGAACCTGAGAAGAAATCGTGGTTTTCATCAGCGTTGGGCGACAGCGCAGCAAGGATTGCCGGGTTAACCTCCGCCATTTCAGACGGGAATAGTGCCTCATACCCCAAATTCATTAATGCCTTATTAGCGTTGTAGCAAAGGAAGGCTTTGACCTCATCCACCCAACCGGTTTCTGCATACAATTCTTCCGTATAGCGCGCTTCGTTATCATACAATTCCATCAGCAGGTCGAAGGCAAAATTCTTTAACTCCTCGCGTGCAGATTCGGAAATATGCTCAAGACCTTTTTGATATTTATAACCAATGTAATACCCGTGAACGGCTTCATCACGAATAATCAGGCGAATAAGATCGGCAGTATTGGTCAATTTGCCACGGCTGGAAAAATACATCGGCAACCAGAAGCCGGAATAGAACAGGAAGGATTCCAGAAACACGCTGGCAATTTTCTTCTTCAACGGTTCGTCGCTGGCGTAATGTGCCAAAACGATCTGCGCCTTGCGCTGGAGTGGGATATTTTCTTCACTCCAGGCGTAAGCCGCATCCACATCTTTGGTCTGGCAAAGGGTGGAGAAAATAGAGCTGTATGAACGGGCGTGTACCGCTTCCATAAAGCTGATATTCGACAGCACCGCCTCTTCATGCGGCGTTAACGAATCGGCCATTAACGCTGGCGCACCGGCAACGTTCTGAATAGTGTCAAGCAGCGTCAGCCCGGTAAAAACGCGGATGGTCAACTGCTGTTCGGCGGCGTTCAACGTTTGCCAGGCCGGGATGTCGTTGGAGAGCGGGACCTTTTCCGGTAGCCAGAAGTTACTGGTCAGGCGATTCCATACCTCGAGATCTTTATCATCCTCAATCTTGTTCCAGTTGATGGCGCTCACGCGGGATAATGTCATTTTCTCCTCCTTACAGCGCGCATGACACGCAACCTTCGATTTCGGTGCCTTCCAGCGCCAGTTGACGTAGTCGGATGTAGTACAGCGATTTGATGCCCTTACGCCAGGCGTAAATTTGCGCTTTGTTGATATCGCGCGTGGTGGCGGTATCGGGGAAAAAGAGCGTCAGTGAAAGCCCCTGATCGACATGGCGCGTCGCTTCCGCGTAGGTATCAATGATTTTTTGTGGACCAATCTCGTAGGCATCCTGATACAAGGCCAGATTCTCATTGGTCATAAACGGGGCAGGGTAGTAAACGCGCCCGGTTTTGCCCTCTTTGCGAATCTCCACTTTCGACACGATCGGATGAATGCTTGACGTGGCATGATTGATGTAGGAGATAGAACCTGTGGGTGGAACCGCCTGTAAATTCTGATTATAAATGCCGTAGCGCATGACATCTTCACGCAGCTGCGACCACATATCGCGCGTCGGCAGCGTAATGCCGCTGGCGGCAAACAGTGCGCGAACCTTGTCGGTTTTTGGCTGCCAGTCGCCCTGCAGATACTGGCTAAAATACTCGCCGTTGGCGTAGCGGGAGTGTTCGAACCCGGCAAAGGTTTGACCGCGCTCGCGGGCGATCTTCATTGACGTATTCAGCGCATGCCAGGTGATGGTATAGAAATAGAGATTGGTAAAATCCAGCCCTTCCGGCGAACCATAGGCGATCCCTTCCCGCGCCAGATACCCATGCAGATTCATCTGCCCAAGACCAATCGCGTGCGACGCGCTGTTCCCGGTTTCGATCGAAGGCACGCTGCGGATGTGGCTCATGTCTGAAACGGCGGTTAAGCCGCGAACCGCCGTTTCCACTGTACGACCAAAGTCCGGTGAATCCATGGTATGGGCAATGTTCAACGAACCGAGATTGCAGGAGATATCATGCCCGGTCTGTGCGTAATTGAGGTTTTCATCGTAGGTGGAGGCGCTGTTAACCTGCAAAATCTCCGAGCACAGGTTGCTCATATTGATCCGACCGGCAATCGGGTTGGCGCGATTCACCGTGTCTTCAAACATGATGTAAGGGTAGCCAGACTCGAACTGGATCTCTGCCAGCCGCTGGAAGAAATCGCGGGCGTTAATGTATTTTTTGCGTACGCGTTCGTCAGCAACCAGTTCGTCATACCGCTCGCTCACGGCGATATCACCGAACGGTTTGCCGTAAATTCGCTCCACGTCATACGGTGAAAACAGCGCCATTTGGGCGTTTTCTTTCGCCAACTGGAAGGTGACGTCCGGGATCACCACGCCAAGCGAGAGCGTTTTGATACGGATTTTCTCGTCGGCGTTTTCACGTTTGGTATCAAGAAAACGCAAAATATCCGGATGGTGCGCGTGCAGATACACCGCCCCCGCGCCCTGACGCGCCCCGAGCTGATTCGCATAAGAAAACGCATCTTCCAGCATTTTCATAACCGGGATCACCCCGGAAGACTGGTTCTCAATACGCTTGATGGGCGCACCTGCCTCGCGCAGGTTAGAGAGCAAAAATGCTACGCCGCCGCCGCGTTTAGAAAGCTGTAGCGCCGAGTTGACCGCCCGACCAATTGACTCCATGTTGTCTTCGATGCGTAACAGGAAGCAGGAGACCAGCTCGCCGCGTTGCTGTTTACCGCAGTTTAGAAAGGTTGGCGTGGCGGGTTGGAAACGCCCGGAGAGCATTTCATCGGTCAGTTGCATCGCGAGCGCTTCATCGCCCTGCGCCAGCGTGAGCGCCACCATCGTGACCCGATCCTCAAAGTCTTCGAGATAGCGCTTACCGTCGAACGTTTTCAGCGTATAGCTGGTGTAGAACTTCCATGCGCCGAGGAACGTCTGGAAATGGAATCCGCTGTTGTGGGCGTGGGAGAATAGCTTCAGCACGAATGCGCGATCGTAGCGGGCTAACACGCTGGCATCGTAATAGCATTCATCCACTAAAGTGTTCAGGCGCGCCTGCTGGTTGGCAAACGTCACCGAGTTGGGGCGGACGTGGGCGGCAAAGAAAGCCTCCACCGCCTGATGGTCTTTGTCGAACTGAATGCGTCCGGCTTTATCGTACAGATTCAGCATGGCATTCAGGGCGTGGTAATCCAGCGTTGGCTGCATTACGCGTTCTGCGGTTGTCGTTGCCAAAATTCGCTCACTCCTTTTCGAACGTTGTCGATATCGCTTTGGGTGCCCATCAGCTCAAAGCGATAGAGCCACGGCACGCCGCATTTTTGTGAGATGACATCACCCGCGCGACCGTAAGCATCACCGAAATTGCGATTGCCGGAGGCGATCACTCCACGGATTAATGCCCGGTTGTGCGTATCGTTTAAAAAGCGGATCACCTGCCCTGGAACCGCGCCAGCCGTACCGCCGCCGCCGTAGGACGGCACGATTAAAATGTAAGGTTCGTCTACCCGGATCCGCTCGCGTTCGTTAAGCGGAATGCGGATGGCAGACAGCCCCAGGCGCAGCATGAAGCGGTGCGTATTTTCGGAGCTGCTGGAGAAGTAGACGAGCTGGCTCATGCGCTGGCCACTTGGGGTTCCAGGCGCAGGCGGTTGATCATGTCCGGGCGAAAACCTGACCAACTGGTTTCCCCTGCGACCACGACCGGTAACTGGCGAAAGCCCTGAGCACGCAGGCTATCAGCCAGATCGGGTTGTGAATCGACATTCACCATCTCGAAGTCAAATCCACGGCTTTCCATCGCCCGTCTGGTGGCGTGGCACTGAACACAGTTATTGCGAGTGTAAATAACAATGCGCATGATTCGTATTTCCATCTAGTGATAAAAGAACGACGCGATAGAGTGCGCCGGGTTGTGTGTGCTTGATACAGGAGATACTAGATGTAGTTTTAAAAAGATTCAACCATACAATATATGGTAATTTTAGATTGATGAGAGGGGGGGGGAGCGTGGCGGAGAAAGGCGAACTGGTGGTTATAAATTGCCCGATGGCGCTAAGCTTATCGGGCCTACGGGCAACAGGAGAACACAACGTAGGCCGGATAAGGCATTTATGCCGCCATCTGGCAGCTTAGAATCACATGCGCATCCCAACTGCCAGACGGTTAAAGCAGTTCATCAGGCTAATGGCAAACGTCAGATCGCTAATTTCTTTCGCAGTGAAATGGTTGAGCAGCGGCAGATAAACGTCATCTTCGGCATGGGTACTGGCAATGTCAGTGACGGATTCGGCCCACGCCAGCGCCGCACGTTCCTGTTCGCTGAAGTGGTGACTCACCCGCCAGCCTGCCAGCGCGTCCAGTTTGGCTTGCGCAACACCGGATTTACGCAGCGCCTTACTGTGCATTTCCAGGCAAAAGGCGCAGCCGTTGATTTGCGAGACCCGCAGATAAATCAGTTCCGTCAGCGTAGGTTCCAGCGCGCAGTTTTCCAGCGCTTTGCTTGCCTGAACCAGGGCGTTATAGATTTCAGGACTGAGTTCATAATAGGGCTGGCGTAACATTGTCATGGTATTTCTCCTCGTTTGGATGACCCGCAATGTAGCACTATAATGGACTGCTACAGAGAGCCATATTGTTGCCAAAAAAGCAGACCATAAATGCCGCGTTATCAGCAAATCGCCCGTCAGTTAAAAAACGCAATTGAGAAAGGTGAACTCAAGCCCGGTACCCGATTGCCCTCCAGTCGAACCTGGGCCCAGGAATTGGGCGTATCCCGCTCGACGGTGGAAAATGCCTATGCAGAGCTGGTGGCGCAGGGCTGGCTTGCGCGGCGTGGACAGGCAGGAACGTTTGTCAGTGAGCAACTGCGACCAGAAATGGCTCCTGCGTCTCCAGCCATCTTTGCCGGAGAAAACCCCAGACCACAGCCTTTTCAGATGGGATTACCCGCGCTCGATCTCTTCCCGCGTGACGTCTGGGCTCGGGTAATGGGACGGCGTTTACGTACCCAAACGCGTTTTGATCTGGCGGTGGGCGACGTTTGTGGTGAACGGGTGTTACGTCAGGCGATTGTTGATTACCTGCGCGTTTCACGCAGCATTGAGTGCCAGCCGGAGCAGATTTTCATTACTTCAGGTTACGCAGCATCAATGACGTTAATTCTGCGCGCTTTGTCTCAACCCGGTGAGGGAATGTGGGTCGAAGATCCCGGTTTCCCGTTGATTCGCCCCGTGGTCGCTCAGGAACGTATTGAGCTGATGCCAGTGGCGGTAGATGCCGATGGTCTGGATGTCAGCGCTGGGATCCGCGACTACCCGCAGGCGCGTTTTGTATTGCTCACGCCGGCACACCAAAGCCCGCTGGGCGTGGCGCTGTCATTAGACCGTCGCCACCGGTTGCTGGAATGGGCCACTCGCGCGCAGGCGTGGGTAATCGAAGATGACTACGACAGTGAATTTCGTTACCACGGTAAGCCGTTGCCGCCGCTAAAAAGTCTGGATGCACCTCAGCGGGTGATTTATGCCGGAACGTTCAGCAAATCGATGTTTCCGGCTTTGCGCACGGCATGGCTGGTGGTGCCTCTGACTCAGGTCGAACATTTTCGTCAGCAGGCGGCGCTAACGGCTTGTAGCGTTCCGGTTTTGTGGCAGCAAACGCTGGCAGATTTTATGCGAGACGGCCACTTCTGGCGGCACTTAAAACGTATGCGCCAGCATTATGCTCTGCGGCGTCAATGGATGGAAAACGCCCTGACTGAACAAGGGTTTAGCGTCATTCCTCAGGAAGGAGGAATTCAACTGGTGATGAGTGTCGACGCAGATGATGTTGCGTTGGTGCGCAAAGCAAACCAGGCCGGACTGGCAGTTCAGGCGTTAAGCCGTTGGCGAATAACCGCAGCAGGAAAGGGAGGAATATTGCTGTCGTTTACCAACATCAGCTCACTGGAAATTGCGCAGCAGGCGGCATATCAACTGCGGCTGGCACTGACATAAATCTCTACGGTTCTTAAGATATTCGTCCCACCATCGCCACTCGTTTATGGACTTTTCTGAAAGCGTTGCTAATGCTGAATCAGGTAAGGTAAGCCCGCAGTAAAAGATAACGAGGAAAATAATATGTATTTACGACCTGATGAGGTGGCGCGCGTACTTGAAAAAGTGGGCTTTACCGTTGATGTTGTGACGCAGAAAACGTACGGCTATCGTCGTGGTGAAAATTATGTGTACGTTAACCGTGAAGCACGCATGGGACGTACCGCATTAGTTATCCATCCCACGTTAAAAGAGCGCAGCTCTTCGCTGGCGGAACCGGCGACGGATATTAAAACCTGCGATCACTACCAGCAATTCCCGCTGTATTTAGCCGGAGAGACGCATGAACATTATGGTATTCCACACGGCTTTAGTTCGCGAATTGCGCTTGAGCGTTATCTGAGTGGGTTGTTTGGC
The DNA here is from genome assembly GCF_004353845.1 of Citrobacter arsenatis. GTDB lineage: Bacteria > Pseudomonadota > Gammaproteobacteria > Enterobacterales > Enterobacteriaceae > Citrobacter > Citrobacter arsenatis. The sequence goes on along the minus strand of NZ_CP037864.1, from coordinate 4,043,273 downwards.
GACGTTAGCTCAAACTAATAATGCGACTGGCAGTGCCAGTCGCGAAGAGACCTGTCAGGCTTTAGCCTGGTGATAGCTGCTGACCTTAAACAGGCGGCGGCAATAATCAAGAAAGTAGCCATAGACTGCGCCCATCAGCATTGATACCACGATGTTCGAACTTACTGCAGCCGTAATCTGGTGCCAGTCTGCGCCAACCGTCAACAGAATAATCACATATACCGGCGACTGGAAGGTGACATAAGCCAGCACGTCCGCCAGGTTTTTTGCCCATCCAGCCTGCGTGGCTTTACGTGCCGCGCGCATAAACAAATCGCGGTACATACCGTATGGCCACGCGATCAGTATGTTGACAGGGATAGCGACTAATCTGGAATACAGTGACTGTTCGAAGCTCATTCCGGAAAGGAATATTTCGATCAACATGTTCACGACAGAACAATAAACAACCATCGCGAACGTGTCTGCTACTGCATGACGCAAGCGTGACTGCGGAGAGAACATGTTAATGCTCCTTGTAAAAAGGGGAAAAAAGGTTTTGAATACCTTCTTGCTAGTGATTTGTCTTGTTGCTTTCGCGTTTGAATAGGATATCTGGCTGGATAATAACTGGCAACTAGCTTGAAATTTTTATTTATTGCCTTTTTGTCGATAAAATGCTCTGTGTTGGTTTGTTTTTTGTTCGTTTTGGTGTTTTCGTTGCTGTGTTCATTAAAGCTATTTTATATCAATGGGTTATAGGGATTTGTTTTTCTGGATTTTTTGCGCTCCTTTTCTGAATGTTGACTAATGTACAATATGTATACTTGTCGGTTCCGCACGATACTACGGCCTGTTTCTCAAGTGACGCGCTGAGATACCTTATAGGTATATTTCTGGTGGCAGTCCGGGTAACAGAATATATTGTATGGATGATAGTAAAATGGATGCTATAAATATCAAAGATGGCTATTTGTATAATAATATTCAGAGAAATTAGACTGGAAATATAATAACCAGTTGCATACAATATTTAGCGTAATACCGTTTTTATGTTTTACGTTAAAGAGGTTTTGTTAATATGAGTTCAATGTTAAAAAACTTAAATAATATCCGCTCGCTGCGTGCAATGGCTCGTGAATTTTCCGTTGATGTACTCGAAGATATGCTTGAAAAATTCAGGGTAGTGACCAAAGAACGCCGTGATGAAGAAGAACAGCTACAGCGCCAACGTGCAGAACAGCAGGAAAAAATTAATGCCTTGCTGGCGCAGATGCAGGCCGACGGGATCAGTCCGGAAGAGTTGCTGAGCATAACGCCTGCCACGGCGCGTTCAGTTAAAAAACGCCAACCGCGCCCGGCGAAATATCGTTTTACCGATCTCAATGGTGAAACAAAAACATGGACCGGGCAAGGTCGCACGCCGAAGCCAATTGCCCAGGCGCTGGCTGCCGGTAAATCTCTTGATGACTTTTTGATCTAATTACGAAGGCGGTGAGGGGGTCCTCACCGCTTATTTTCAGCAAACGCCGAAATCACCCTCTTCGGTATATCGCGTCACGTCAGCTGCTTTCAGCGTGAATTTATCACCGTTTTCATTACTGGCTTGTACCGCCACAATTTGATCGCCATTGACTTCGATAACTTTCAGTTTGGGTCCGCCCATACGTGGTTGAACCAGATCGCCAGGTTGAAACATATTGCTCTCCTTTATTTATCGCACAACTCACCATAGATCACGTCAATCGGCGGGTACAGCGCTGTTTCAATGATTACCGCTTAATGAGTACGCCGGTTCCAGGGCATTTTGTCCAGCAACCGCGCCATACCGCAAAAGCCGGTCACGCCAGCGAGTATCAGCCCGGCGCCGACAAAACCGCTCAGCAGGAAGAAGACGCTGCTAACGCTATAGCCCAGAATGACCCCGAGTAAGGCCAGGCTGCCTGCGGCTATCTGCACCTGACGCATCAGCGGTAACGGCTGTGAACTGTCTTTTTCCACCGGCAATCCTGCGGCTTTCCAGCCGTCAATTCCGCCTGCCAGCAACCAGACTTGCGCAGGCGCAGCAATATCGCTCAGTTTTGTCGCCGCGTTTTGTGTGCGTTTGCCTGACTGGCAGTGAAAAATTATCTGCTCGGCGCGTAAATTTGCAGGCTGCGATCCTTGTTCAAGCGTGGGTAACGGCGCCAGGTGTGCCTCAGGAATATGCTCGTGCAGATACTCGTCAGCATCGCGGATATCAATCAGTTTTGCGCCTTGCGCGACCAGTGTCTGCGCCTCGCGCGGGGAAATCGTCCCAATGGTCATGATGGCTCCTTATGGGCAATACAGTGTTTTTAATGTGGCGATCAGCGAATTTACGGCCGCATTTTTAATCGAGTAGAGGATGCGCTGGGCATCGCGCTGGCTTTCAATCAGACCTTCTTCACGCATACGCGCCAGATGCTGTGAAGTGGCGGAAGGGCTAAGGCCGGTAATCCGGGCTAACTCGCCCGCGCTGGTACCGGGCGAACCGCAGAGCATGCACAAAATCAGCAACCGTTTCGGGTTACTCATCGCTTTGAGCAGGGCGGCAGCCTGTTCAGAGCTGGCCTGGAGTTGTTCAAGTTCTGTCATATGTATTTAAGCATAATCTAAATTAAGTAAATACTAAAATAAAAAATCAACGTACGCCAGCGTAAAGAGCGTAAAAGAGGGTAAAACCACAGGGGAAGGCTGGCAGAGTTGAGTAGAATGGCTACTCTTAGAGATTAAATCTCTTTTAATACCCGTCATACTTCAAGTTACATGTGCGTTGGCTGCGCTCGCTCACCCGAATCACTTACCAGAGTAAGCTCATCGGGACTTACTCTCTTGCCGCCTGCCTGCAACTCGAATTATTTAGGGTATACACAATGATTAACTTTTTGCTTGTAGGGAGTTTGTATGGGTTTCTGGAGAATCGTTTTTACTATTATTCTGCCCCCGCTTGGCGTACTGCTGGGAAAAGGATTCGGCTGGGCGTTTATCCTTAATATCGTTCTGACGCTGCTGGGTTACATCCCTGGTCTGATCCACGCCTTCTGGGTACAGACGCGTAATTAATCCCCTTTCTTCTACGGCGCCTGGGCGCCGTTTTCTTTGTGCTCCTTTCTCCTCTGCTACACTTTTGGGTGTTGATTGTTAATTATCGAGGTGGATATGGGACTCTTCAATTTTGTAAAAGATGCGGGTGAAAAACTGTGGGATGCGGTCACTGGAAACCATGACACAGCCGATCTGGCAAAAAAGGTACAGGAGCATTTGAACAAAACCGGCATCCCGGATGCGGATAAAGTGAACGTCGAAATCAACGAAGGCAAAGCCACCGTTTCTGGCGATGGATTAAGTCAGGAAGCGAAAGAAAAAATTCTGATTGCGATTGGTAATATCTCCGGTATCGCCAGCGTCGACGATCGGGTTACAACCTCTGCGCCCGCGAGCGAAAGCCAGTTTTACACCGTGAAATCTGGGGATACCCTGAGTGCTATTGCCAAACAGGTTTACGGTAATGCCAACCTGTATAACCAGATATTTGAAGCGAATAAACCGATGCTGAAAAGCCCGGATAAAATTTATCCTGGGCAGGTTTTACGTATTCCGGAGCAGTAATATTATTCAGGCTTATTCCGTCAGTAATTTACCGGACATCGCCTGTTGAATAATCGGAATGGGTGTCAGCAGGTGCTGGCGCATTAATTCGCTGGCGCGCGCGGCATCGCGTGCCAGAATCGCTTCGGTCAACGTCTTGTGCTGATCGTGTTTGTCTTCCAGCATTTCGACCGACAGCACCGTTTTTCGCAGCCAGATAAACCGGTAGCGCGCCGCCAGAGAGAACAGCCGTTCGCGCATTTGCAGCAGATATTGTGATCCACAGCCGGCGACAATTGCCGAGTGAAACGCCTGATGGCGCTGATCCCACTCGTCGAGCATCTGTTCGCTGGCGTCAATGGCTTCAAGCTTGCTGAGCATATGCGCCCGCGCCAGAATCTCAGCTTCCCAGGCATCGTCGCCGCGTTCAATCGCCAGTGCAACCAGCATGGCTTCCATATTGGCGCGGGCATCGAAAATATCGAGCAACTCCTGTTCGGACATCGGGGCGACACGATACCCTTTCTGATTAACCACCGTCACCAACCGCTCAGCAACCAGTTGCGAAAGTGCTTCGCGCAGCGGTCCCACGCCAAGCTCGTAGCGCGAGGTGAGCAGGCTCATACGCAGTTTTTCATCAGGCTGATACACACCGCGGATGATGTCGTTCTTCAGCCAGCGGTATCCATCAATGGCCGTCGGTTGGGGAATGGCGGTCATGGTCTTACTCCTGAACGGATTTCCCGGCCTGCGCCGGGAACAGGTTTAATGCGTATTTTGCAACGGTGCTTTTTGCCACGATAGCAGTTTTTTCCAGCGTGACATAATGGGCACGGTGCAAATAATTCCTATGGCTAACAACCCGGTAGAGATAACCTCCAACTGCTGGGCCGGGCGAAACAGCATGACCACCAGCACAAAGATAATAAACGCGATGACCAGCCAGGTAAGCCATGGATAGAGCCACATTTTCAGTTTAATTTCACCGCCTCGCGCCAGCAGGATTTTGCGCATCCGCAGTTGAGAAACGGCAATGACCAGATAGACCAGCAGTGCGATGGCGCCGGAGCTGTCGATCAGGAATTTAAACACCTTGGCCGGAGCGTAATAATTGACGATGACGGTGAGGAACGCGGCACCTGTCGACAGTAGCACCGCCACATAAGGCGTTTTACTGCGGTTTGTTTTCCCCATAAAGGCGGGGGCATCACCACGGCGGCTCAGGGAGTAAAGCATACGCGAAGACGTATACAGCGCGGAGTTCAGACAGCTGGTCACCGACAGCAAAATGACGCAGTCCATGATCAGTTTCGCGTGCGGAATATGCAGTAACTCCAGTACCGAGCGGTACGAGCCCACTTCTTTCAGTCCCGGCATGTTCCATGGGATCAGCGCCACGACCACGAAAATAGAGCACAGATAGAAGATGGAGATACGCCAGATAACCGAGTTGGTGGCGCGGACGATGTGCTTATCCGGGGTATCGGACTCGGCGGCGGCGATGGTAACGATCTCTGCGCCCATAAAGGAGAACATGGTGATGAGCATCGCGCTGATCACTGCGCCAAACCCGTTGGGCATGAAGCCGCCCTGATCCCACAGACGCGAAACTCCGCTGACTTCGGCATAAGGATAGAAACCGCTAATCGCCACCGCGCCGAGGGTTATAAACGCCAGAATGGCAACCACTTTGCACAGCGCCAGCCAGAACTCGAACTCACCGTAATTTTTGACGCTCAGCAAATTACTGCCGGTTAATGCCAGCGTGATAACCAGAGAAAACAGCCAGACAGGAATGCCAGGAACCCAGGAGTGAAGAATGATGGCGGCGATATTCGCCTCAAGCGGGATAACCAACACCCAGAACCACCAGTACAACCAACCGATGGTATAACCTGCCCATGGGCCGATGGCCTTATCGGCATAGGTGGAAAAGGAACCGGTATCCGGGGTGGCAACGGCCATTTCGGCCAGCATGCGCATAATCATTACCACCAGCAATCCGGCGAACAGATAGGCTAATAATACTGCGGGACCGGCTTCTGCAATCGCTACGCTTGAACCGACAAACAAACTTGCGCCGATAACCCCGGCAATAGACAGCATGGTGACGTGGCGAGATTTCAGCCCGCCTGCTAAATCATGTGATTGTGACACTTGCCCCATCTTTAAACCTCATTATTGTTATTGACGTCGCTTCCTGCACCTTACCCGTAGGCCCGGTAAGCGTAGCGCCACCGGGCATCACAACATTGCCGGATGGCAGCGCCTGCGCTTTATCCGGCCTACAATTTCCCGTTTTTATACGGGGGGTTAACCCTGCTTCGCCTCGGCAAAACACTGAGCGATAATGTCCAGCCCCTGGCGGATTTGCGCATCTTCAATGGTCAGTGGGACCAGAATGCGCAGCACGTTGTAGTAAGGCCCGCAGGAGAGGAGGATCAGTCCTTTATCGCGCGCACGTGAGACGATTTCGGCGGTTAGTTTGGCATCGGGCTTCGTATGGTCGCCGTCCTCGAACAGTTCGATAGCGATCATCGCGCCCAGTCCGCGCACATCGCCAATCTCGCGGTGGGTTTCCGCGATAGCCAGCAGGCCTTCGCGCAGGGTTTGTCCCAGCTCGTTGGCTTTTTGCAGCAGATTTTCCTGTTCGAAAATGTTCAGTACCGCCAGCGCGGCGGCACAGGCAATCGGGTTACCGGCATAAGTACCGCCCAGACCGCCCGGTGGGATAGCGTCCATCACTTCGGCGCGTCCGGTCACGCCTGCCAGCGGGAAGCCTCCGGCGATGGATTTGGCGAAGGTGGTGAGATCGGGCGCAACCCCCATCTGCTCCATGGCGAATAGTGTACCGGTACGGCCCGCGCCGCTCTGTACTTCATCGGCAATCAGCATGATCCCGTGCTCGTCACAAATGGCGCGCAGACGTTGCATAAAAGCAGGAGAGGCGGCGTAAAAACCACCTTCGCCCTGGACAGGTTCAATCACGATGGCGGCAACGTCTTCCGGCGCGGCATCGTTTTTGAAGATGCGGTGAATGCTGGCGATAGCATCGTCGTCGCTGATGCCGTGCAGTGGGCAAGGATATAGCGCGCGATACACGTGGCCTGGCATCAGCCCCATTCCGGCTGAGTAGGGATTGACTTTCCCGGTGAGCGACAAGGTGTAGTGGGTGCGACCGTGGTAAGCGCCGCTGAAGGCGATTGTGCCGGTGCGTTTGGTGGCGGCGCGGGCGATTTTCACCGCGTTTTCTACCGCTTCAGAACCGGTCGTTACCAGCAGGGTTTTCTTGGCGAAATCGCCTGGCACTTTCTTGTTCATGATTTCGCACAGCTCCAGGTACGGCTCATAGGCCAGTACCTGGAAACAGGTATGGGACAGCTTTTTCAACTGTGCCTCTACCGCAGAGACAATCTGCGGGTGCAGGTGGCCGGTGTTCAGCACCGCGATACCGCCAGCAAAATCGAGGAATTCACGGCCTTCAACGTCCCAGACCCGACAGTTTTCTGCTCGCTCGGCAAAAATAGGGTGGATCTGGCCTACGCCACGGGGAACGGCGTTGCTGCGACGTTGCATAAGTTCTTTGTTGGTGCTCATCAGGTGTTCTCCAGTATTTGTTTTATTAAAGGCCGATGCACATGTATTTGATTTCTAAGTAGTCTTCGATGCCGTATTTCGATCCTTCACGGCCAAGACCGGAGGCTTTGATCCCGCCAAACGGAGCGACTTCGTTGGAGATAATGCCGGTGTTAATCCCGACGATGCCGTACTCCAGCGCTTCGCCAACGCGGAACACGCGGCTCAAATCACGGGCGTAGAAATAGGCGGCCAGACCAAACTCGGTGTCGTTGGCCTGAGCGATGACGTCAGCTTCGTCTTTAAAACGAAACAGCGGAGCCAGCGGGCCGAACGTTTCTTCTTTGGCGACCTTCGCGTTGTCAGGCACATCTACCAAAATGGTGGGCTGGAAGAAGTTACCGCCGAGCGCGTGAGGTTTACCGCCCGCGATAATGCGTGCGCCTTTATCCAGGGCATCGGCGATATGTTCCTGCACTTTGGCTACCGCTTTCTCGTCGATCAGTGGCCCGGTGGTGACGTCAGGTTGCAGACCATCGCCGAGGCGCAGCTTGCTTACCGCCTGCTCGAGTTTTTCGGCAAACTGGTCATACACGCCGTCCTGCACGTAAAGGCGGTTGGCGCAGACGCAGGTTTGCCCGGCGTTACGGAACTTCGATGCCAGCGCGCCTTCCACGGCTTTATCGAGATCGGCATCGTCAAAGACGATAAACGGCGCATTGCCGCCCAGTTCCAACGACACCTTTTTGATGTCTTTGGCACACTGTTCCATCAGTTGACGGCCAATTTCGGTGGAGCCGGTAAATGACAGCTTGCGCACCAGCGGGTTGCCGGTCAGCTCGTTGCCGACTGCGCTCGCAGAACCGGTCACCACGCTGAATACGCCAGCCGGGATCCCGGCGCGATTGGCCAGCTCTGCCAGCGCCAGTGCGGAGTAGGGGGTCTGGCTGGCCGGTTTTAGCACCATCGTGCAACCTGCCGCCAGCGCTGGGCCAGCTTTACGGGTGATCATCGCCGCCGGGAAGTTCCACGGCGTAATTGCGGCGGTAACACCGATCGGCTGTTTGATGACGATCAGTCGTTTATCAGCCTGATGGCCTGGGATCGTATCGCCATAAATGCGTTTGCCTTCTTCGGCAAACCACTCAATAAAAGAGGCGGCATAGGTGATTTCGCCTTTGGCTTCCGCCAGCGGTTTACCCTGTTCTAGGGTCATCAAACGGGCGAGATCGTCCTGATGCTCAATCATCAGGTTGAACCAGCGACGCAGGATGTTGGCTCGCTCTTTGGCAGTGAGCGCACGCCAGGCGGGCAGAGCGCGGTTAGCGGCGTTAATCGCTTCGCGGGTTTCATCCGCCCCCATTTTCGGCACGCTGCCCAATTGCTGACCATTGGCGGGATTGGTCACCGCAAGGGTTTCGCCGCTGTTGGCGTCACGCCAGTTGCCATCGATCAGTGCTTGCTGGCGAAATAAGGTTGGATCGTTAAGTTGCATAATTGCTTCCTGTCTTAATCGTGTTAACGGGTGAATGCGGCGTGTAATGTCTCCACGCTACGTGCCGCACGCAGCGTGCGTCCGGGATTACTCTGGTTCTCCAGCAGCGCATGAACTTTGCTGACAATATGTGCGCCGATAGGGATCGCCGACGTTGCCGCCGGAGAAGGTGCGTTACAGGTGTGAATTGAGCGGGACGTGGTGACAAACAGGAAATCATCGATTAGCTTGCCATCAGGTGATACCGCCTGTGCCCGCACGCCTGCAGGCCAGGGCTGCAGATCTTTTTGCGTCAGACTCGGGCAATACTTTTGTACCAACCGCAGATAGCCACTTTTGCACAGCGAATTCTTCATTTCGCCAAGCCCTGAGCGCAGGTTGTTTTGCAGCACGCGGCGAATACCAGAAGAGCCGAGGATCTCCAGCGTATCGCTGAGCGAGAAGTCGCGTTTACGGTAGCCTTCGCGTTTAAATGCCAGTACCGCGTTGGGACCGACCGTCACGCTGCCGTCAATCATTCGGGTCAGATGAACGCCGAGAAACGGCATCGCCGGGTCGGGGATGGGATAGATCAGATGGTTGACTATCTGGTTATGTTCTGACGCCAGACGGAAATATTCCCCACGGAACGGACAGATGATAAAGCCAGGTTCAACGCCGAGCATTTTCACCAGTCGGTCCGCCATCAGGCCAGAACAGCTAATCAGCGTTGCCCCTTCATATTCCTGACCCTGACGGGTATGGACGATCACGCCCGCAGCATGCTCTTTCAGCGCGCTGACCTCGGCGTTGTAAATAATCTCACCGCCTTTAGCCTGGAAAATCTTCGCCATCGCGGCGGTGACTTCGCGGTAGCTGACGATCCCGCTCGACGGGACGAAAATGCCGCCCAGCCCGGTGATGTTGGGTTCACGCTCGCGAAGCTCCTGCGCATTCAGCCATTCGCGTTCCAGGCCGTTAGCGGCGGTGCGATCCCAAAGCGCACGCATGCGCTCCATTTCCAGTGAGGAGGTGGCAACCAGCATTTTTCCGCAGACGTCGTAGCGGATGCCGTTTTGGTCGCAAAAGGCTTTGGTGGCACGATTTCCGGCCAGGCAAAACTGTGCCTTCAGGCTGCCGGGGGTGTAATAGACCCCGGCATGAATCACACCGCTGTTGTGGCCCGTTTGATGACAAGCCGGGCCGGATTCTTTTTCCAGCAGCGCGATTCTGGCGTCCGGATAGACATCAATCAGCTGCATGGCGGTCGACATGCCGATAATGCCGCCGCCAATAATCACAAAATCATACATCCGCTTTTTTCCTTCGCGCTTACTGATGGGTCTGGTAGTGGTTTGTCGCGTAAGCGAAATAACCACGCTGGCGCATCAGTTCGCGGCGCAGGTCAGGATGCGAGGTGAAGCGGTCACGACCATGCAGCCAGAACAGGTTGTTGATCAGCAGGAATTTACCCACTGAAACCGGAACGGAAATAATGCTCTTGCTGGTTTCCAGCGCATCGGACAAATCGCTCAGCCAGACGCCTTCTTCATAGTCTTTTGGCTGGACGAACTGGTCGATGTAACGCATTACCGGACGCCCTTGCTGGTCTACGTCAAACACCGGATGGAACACCTCCTGGCTGACGTTTTTGCTAGGCGGCGCGGCAAAACGCATAGCACGACGCGCCAGCGGATGGGTGAAGTAGTGATCCAGATGTTCCCAGTCGTCGAGATGCAGCAGCAGCGAGTTACCGCCGATCATGTTCTGCTCGTCAATCTTCATCATCAGCACGTAATCGGTGATTTCTTCGAGGTAGGTTCCGTCGTTATGCAGCTCCATAACACGGTGCGGCTGACGCAGGTAGCTGTCTGAGTTATCAACGTTTTTCACCACAAAACGTGCGTAATATTGACCGCTCATCGCATCAAAATTGGAGCGTCCGATCAGATGTGCGACCGCCGTCGCCAGCTTGACCATCTCTTCTGCCTGCGCCACATCGTCCACGCCAACGGCATTGATCAGTAGTGCGCCTTCGGCACGATCGAGCAACGTTTTTAGCAGCAGAGGCTGCAACTGATTGCCGCACAGGTCGTCGAGGATCTTGCCCACTTTGAAGCGCAGGAAGGATTTGTATTCCAGTGCCTGCACCGGCCACTGCGCGACGGCCTGCAGAAATTGCTCAGTGGTTTCAGCGGAAAAAGTCAGCTCCAGCAGGCGTGGGGACTGGGCTGATGGTTTCAGCGTGAAGCCGCTGTAGTGCTTGGCTGGATCTTCAGCGTTCGGTTTTACGGCAGTCAGTGCGTTCATCAAATCGTTCCTCTCAGTAGATTGTCAGGGAGATATGGCGCAGCTCGTTTCGTAGCCATAAATTAAAAATATCTACATTTTTGAAAAACGCGCACAGAATGAGCTTGTTTGTTTATTATTTGTGATCAAAAACAACAATTATTTAACATTATAAAAAATGAGGATTTAGGGGCTGGATGGATACTGAGTGGCTATTTCAGGGGCGAAAGCCCCTGATTTTAAAGAGGAAGATAAGGTATATTAATGTTCCAGAGCGATGGCGCAGACGTGTTCCACATGGGTCAGATCGTGGTATAAGTCGGGCAAGGTCATCTTTTGACGAATTACGATTTTGAGATTGACCTCAATTTTGCCCTTCTTGATATCCCTGATCGTGATGTTTTCGATAATGTTTTTCTGTTGATGAATGCGGGTTATCAGACTTTCGAGAGCGTCTCGTTCATCAAGAATAACCCGCACTTTAACTTTTCCGGGAAACTGGTTTCTGGTTTGTAAGAAAATAATGAATGGGCTTAGTTTGATCGCTAATAAAAATAAAGCCGTGGCAAAAACAGCATGAAAATAAAAACCGGCTCCGCAGGTGATTCCCACCCCTGCGGATGCCCAGACAATTGCCGCAGTCGTGAGACCAGAGATAGCATCGTCGTGTCGGTGCAGAATGACTCCCGCACCGAGAAAACCAACGCCGCTGATAATCTGAGCCGCCAGGCGCATAGGATCGCTACGGATATTCATCGAAATTTCAGCATAGTATTCAGCAGATTGTATTGATACGACAGTTAACACACAGCTGGCTACGGATAAAATAACACAGGTTTTGAAGCCGACCGGTTTCCCTTTCGATTCTCTTTCCAGGCCAATAATGCCACCCAGAATAAATGCAATACTGATTTTGATGATCGTAGTTAAAGGCAACAATCCTTGCTCATTGATGATGGCGGCCAGATTATCCATGCTATTACCTTAATAAGAGAGTCTTTAACGATCAGGAGTTTGCTTTTTTCAATGTGAGATCCGTTTTGCGTTTCGAAATATCGTCCCGGAAGAAAATCAGGAAGAATACGCTGACCACTGCGGCAACGCCTGCTGAAACTAGCCAGAATGTCTCCCATTGTGGCAACGCCTCTGGACCTTGTTCCGTCACGGTGTTATTAAAGATTTGCCCGCATACGGTGGAGGCAAATAGCAGACCAACGCCGTTGGAGACGATAAATCGCAAGCTTTGGGCTTGTGCTTTAATCTCTGGCGCTGCTTTACGGTCAACATAAATATCGCCCACGGTAAAGAAAAAGTCCCAGCAGAATCCTTGTAACATCAGGCCAATCAGCACAAACATCATGTTGGCATCCAGCGAGGCATTAGCAAATAATAGTGTGCGGATGATCCAGCAAACTGCGCCTAACATCAGCGTGATTTTGAAGCCAGCTTTCAATAAGAAGAACGACAGCAGGAACATGAAAATGACTTCACAGGCGATGCCAACCTGCATCATTGAGGCGGCGTTATCGAATCCAAGCGCTTTTAAAAAGACCGGGATATAGGCGGAATAAGCCGTTTTGGGGATCATCAGGACAAAAATACTGAGCATCAAAACCGAGAAACTGCGGTCTTTGAAGAGCGCCAGAGCATCCAGACATAACAGATCGCGAAGCGTAAACACGCTTCCTTTTGCTTTCGGTGGGGTATTTGGCAACGTAAAACAGTACAGGCCGAGAACGACACCGGAAGCCGACGCAATATACCAGGTGATGGTATTTCCAGAATAACCCATTTCACCAATGATAAAACCGATGACCATAAAGCCAAATGTGCCGAATACACGAATAAATGGGAAGTATTTTACCCCGTTAATGTGGCTGAAACTGATACTGTTCGCCAGCGCAGTTGTAGGATAAAACAGCAGACCAACCAGGAAAATCATAGTTAGCGTCATACCTGTGTTTTGTGCCTCAATAAATTGCGGAACAAACAACAGTACACCAGCATTAATTAAATGCAGGATCGCCATGACTTTTTGTGATGAAAAGAAGCGGTCGGCGACCATGCCAATAAATAGCGGGGAAAGAATAGTCGCCAGGCCAAGCAAAGCATAGGACGAGCCAATAATTGTCGCCATACCATAGGTGCTCAATACCAACCCCATGGTCATATTCCAGGCACCCTGCATGAAATATTGTATGAACATCATAATCAATAGGCGTGGTGTTTTATTAAGATCCATATTGCATATCCTTATTGGTTGATGCTCAGGTTAAGCCCGTCCCAGGCGACAAGAATGTTCTCTTTGTTGCATGCCGCAACGAGATCGTCGTGCAGCAGACCTCCGCTGTGTGAAATATGCGAGACGATAAGTTGGCTATTTTTCTCAAGGCAACCGAGTTCCGCAAGCCTGTCTCTGGCGGCGAAGACTGTCTCCAGGCTCATGTGGTTATTCGTACGATTATCACCATTAAAACCGTAGGTGCATTCCAGGACAGCCAGATCGATTTTTTTCCCTTTCAGCCACTGCCATGTGAGCTCAGGAAACCAGCCTGAATCATGTCCGTAGAAAATTGACTGGCCTTCTTTTTCGATAAACCAGGTATAGCAAAGCTCCCACTTGGCATGGTTAGCCAGCAGCGGAGTGATACGGTATCCGCGAGTTTCAACGGTCACGAAGGGAACCAGGCAATGAAAAGCAAATCTTTCAGCGCTGTAGCCCGGTAACACTTCCGCGGCACCGTTAATTGCACGGTCATTACCAAAAATGTGCAACGGATGAGTAATTTCAAATCCATACCCTTCCATTCGGCTAAAAAGATCGCCGACGTTGAAATGATCGGGATGAGTATGTGTGAACAATAGCGATCTGATCTCTGTTGCGTCCAGGCCATCTCGCAGCAGTTGTTGGCTGAATTCAGGCGCCACGTCAATGAGTAGTTCATCGTCGATAATCGCTGAAGAGTGTGTGCGTAAGTCTTTACCTTTACGAATGCGGGCTTGCTGGCAGTGCTCACAACGGCAAAAAGGATTGGGGATCCCTTCAGATGCAGCGGTTCCCAGAAAATGAATCTTCATGTTTCCCTCTTAATGACAAATGTGATTGTTGTTTTTTTAGGCGTTAATGTAATGAAACGTAATTGGAACGTGTCAATTATGATTCTGGTGTTTTATATGAACAATGATCTTTTGCTTCAGAAGTGATCTTCTTCAAATATTATAAAATTTATACTTATATTTCATATTTTTATCGTTTTTGTTTTATGAGGCTTGTCTATCAATAGCATCATGCTTTTTTATTATGACATGTTTATAAAATGCACTTTTTAATATTGTAACGTTCAAATTTAAGTGCTGAAGATAGTTTCCTGATGAGCGCCGTGCTAGCATCAAAGCATCAGGGGAAGGATGTAAAAATGCCAACTATCAAAGACATAGCAAGAATTGCCGGTGTGTCGCATGGGACTGTCTCGAATGTGCTCAATGGCAGAGGGAATGTAAGCGTCGAGAAAATTGAAGCGGTTCAACGTGCAGCCCGAGAAGTTGGCTATCAGTTGAATGCTCAGGCGCAATCGTTGAGAGCCAGCAAAAGTCAGGGAGTGGCATTGATTCTGCCCGATATCAATGCCGAACAGTATTTTCAACTCTATCGGGGATTACATCAGGTTTGGCAGCCTTCATTAAGCGAACCGATTGATCTTTACCTGACCAACGATCTGCCTAATCTTGAGCTGGAGATTCTGCAAACGCTGGCGGCAAAGTCTTATCAGGCAGTTGTCTCGGTCAGTTGCCTGAATGACAGTCAGCCCTATTACGACTTACTCAGGCTTTCCCCGGAAAATGTTCTGTTTGCATATCGCCAGCCTGTCGGCGCAGTTTGTTATTTTAGCCTTGACTATGTGACTGCAGGCGAAGAAATAGCGAGGAGGGCGCTGGCGCAGCAGCCGGGCCATATTGGTGTTTTCTGCGAACGTCTGGAATTTTCCCATAGCGCGAGCTTTACTCAGGCGATACAGGAAACCTGCCGGGAATTAAGTCCGCATACGAAGCTAACGATTTTACCTGCACATGCCAGTGAAGCTAACACCGTCGCGTTTGACTTTTTTCGCGGGGCAATTCCCGAACTGTTTATTGTCCAGGACTCTGAGAAAACGCGAGCACTGACGCAAGCAGCCTGGTTTGGTAGCTCCCAATCCTGCCCGCCGATATTGCAACTGAGTGATAATCTCCCTGCATCCTTCGATAGAGTCACAAGCTACCAGATGGATTATGGTCGCTTGGGGACAACTATTGCCTCCAGTATTCGCCTGCCCAAAAGTAAACAAAAGCATCGTATTCTGACAAATTGCGGTTTTTCCTTGAATGGACAGTACGTGCCGCCGTCTGAAACAGAGGCGACGCTGAATATGTTAATTTTACCGAGTCCTTCGACTGATGCGTTGAAGAAACTGTTACCCCACTTTTATCGCCAGACCGGTATTAAGGTTAATCTTGCGGTTTATCCCTATGATGAAGTTTTTGAAATCCTCTCCCACCTTCATCTACATCCTTATTACGATTTACTGCGAATCGATATGGCGTGTTTTCCTTGGTTTGCTGAGAAAGCACTTTTGCCGCTGGAATCTGTCTCTTCTGAGCTTCCGTTGCTGTTGGAAAATTTCTCTGAGCAAATTCAACAGCACTTCAGCATGGTGAATGGGACCGCATGGGCAATACCCTTTGATGCCAGTATGCAGCTTCTATTTTATCGACGAGATCTGTTTGAAGATGCGACGATTAAACGGATGTTTTATGAAGCAACGGGAAAAGAGTTAACGTTGCCAGAGAGCTTTGCGCAATTTGATGAGATAGCGGCTTTCTTTAGTCAATTACATCAGCCAGAAAACAGACAGCGCCCGATGGGAACCGCGGTGACGCTGGGAAGCTCGGGGCTTATTGCTACCGAGTATCTGCTTCGTTACTACGCGATCGGTGGGCGTTTGGTGCGCGAAGGCGAGCCGGTACAACTCGAACCTTCACTTGCCGCAACTGCCCTCGAACAATATCTACAACAGCTTTCTATCGCCGTGAATCTGCCCGGTGAGTGGTGGAGTGATGCGGTAAAACAGTTTGAGCGTGGAAATCTTGCCATGCTGATCATGTATCTCAATTTATTTAACGATGTGGCGCACACGGCCATAGCGCCCACTATTGGCTATGCTCCCGTTCCGGGGCAACTTCCACAATTGGGGGGCGGTTCCATTGGAATGTCCCGCTACAGTAAAAAGAAAAAACAGGTTGAGCAGTTCTTTCATTGGCTTTATTCCGATGAAATTGCGCGTCATCTGGTTTTGCTGGGAGGAAATAGCGCCTGGTCTGGAATATGTCACGATCAAAACGTTCTCAATCTCTACCCGTGGTTTAATTTATTGAATGAAAAAGGCATGACGGGAATAAGGGAGTCTGAGGGAAGCAAAGGTGAACCTTTCAACTTGCGGCAGGCAGAGATTATTATCGGACAAGGTGTGACGAATGCAATTAACGGTATTATGGATGTCACTCAGGCCGTGGAATATATTAATGCGCGAATAAGAAACGAAACGGGTGCCTAAAATAGGCAGCGGCTTGCCTCTTACTGATGACGTAAGAGGCGAGGTAATGCGTTTATCAGTAACCGACTTGATAGATGCGACCCGTTTGGATGCCTTCCACGCTACGGCGATAGGCGTTAGCAACGGTGGCGGCGGGGACGCTTGCAAAGCCCGGGAAGAAACCGTCGTAAGCTTCGGCGGACTCACTGAGTACGGTTGGGCTTATCAGGTTAATACGCTGACCACGCTCTAACTCACAGGCCGCGGCGCGAACAAATCCTTCCAGACCGGCATTGATCGTTGCCGCATTCGCCCCTTGTGCGATGGGCTCATGGGCGATAATACCGCTAATTAACGTAATTGAGCCGCCATCATTGAGGAAATGCTGTCCGGTTAAGGCCAGCCGTATCTGGCCTAACAGTTTATCCTGCAACCCCTGATTAAAGTCCTGGTCGGTCATTGTCGACAGCGGCCCAAAGAACAGATTGCCGGTGGCGGAAACGATCGCATCTACCCGACCGACTTTTTCAAACAATGCCTCGACACTCTCCTGCGAGGTGATATCGACCTGGTAATCCCCCTGCGTGCGGCCTACGCGGATCACCTCATGTTTACGGCTTAACGTTTCTGTGACTGCGCGACCCACTGTACCACTGGCACCAATAATGACGATTTTCATAACCACCTCCGCAATAGTGTGAGCCGCTATTCTTTAATGAAAATGAAATCGGATAAACTGGCTAAAAGTTAGATGATTACTAACCAGAGGTTTGCAATATGGATAAACTGCGCGGCATGGAGACGTTTATCGCCGTGGTAGAGAGCGGAAGCTTTACCGCCGCGGCAACGCAGCTCGAGATGTCTGCAGTAATGGTGGGAAAATATATCACCCATCTGGAAGCGCAGCTCGGTACGCGTCTGCTGGAGCGCAATACGCGTCGCCAGAGCCTGACCGATGCCGGACGCGTCTATTTTGAAGAAGCCCGCCGCGTGCTGGAGCAGGTGTCGATAGCCGAACGTTCGGTTGAGCGCCTGCGGCTGGCTCCTGCGGGGACGCTGCGCATTAGCGCGCCCACTTCTTTTGGCGCTTGCGTTATCTCGCCACTGGCCGCAGCGTTTTTGCAGGCCTGGCCTGAGGTGCGTATTGAGCTGGATCTGACCAACCGGATGGTTGATCTGGTGAATGAAGGTGTCGACCTGGCTATCCGTATTGGTGATATCCATCAGACTGACGTGGTGGCGAAATACCTGTGTCCCTACCGTATGGTAATCTGTGCTTCGCCAGAATATCTTGCCCGTCATGGTACCCCCCGAACGCCTGCGGATCTGGTAGATCATCTGTGCCTGTCCCATACCGTGTGGACGGCTCGCAACGAGTGGATTCTGCCTGGCGTGGCGGGAGAGGTTAGATGGAAGCGCGATGCAATTCTGCGCTGTAACGATGGTCATGGCCTGCGCATGGCGGCGGTAGCAGGAGCCGGACTGTTATTGCAACCAGAGGTGCTGCTGGCACAGGAGCTGGCAACCGGCAAGCTGGTGCGGATCCTGGAAGGATTTACGCCACAGCCGCGACCAATTCATTTGCTGTGGCGTCAGGATCTGCGCCCGCTGCCCAAGCTCACAAGGTTTGTCGAGCACGTGCTGAGTGCTGTTCAGGAATTAAGATGAATAAGCCGGATGGCGTTGCGCTTATCCGGCCTACAGTGGCGATTAAACGTAGGCCGGATAAGGCGCAACAGCGCCGCCATCCGGCGTATTACTAACCGATATCCACCTGCGGTTTGCTGTTACGTTTGCGGATCAGACGTAGCACCGGCGGAACCACGATAACCAGGACCGCCATCACCAGCAGCACTTTTGCCACGCCGCTGTCCCACAGAATATCCATATTACCGTTACTGATAGACAGCGCCCGTCGCAGGTTCTGCTCCAGCATTTCACCGAGAACGAAACCTAAAATCAGCGGCGACATCGGGAAGTGCATTTTACGCAAAATGTAGCCCAGTACGCCGAGGGCGACCATCAGCACCAGATCGAAGGTGGTGCTATGGACGGCATACACGCCAACCGCGGAGACTGCCGCGATAGCCGGTACCAAAAACCACAGTGGGATGGTCAGCATACGGGTAAACAGGCCGATCAGCGGGATGTTCATCACCAGCAGCATCACGTTGGCAATCAGTAGCGCCGCAATCAGCCCCCAAACGATATCCGGTTGTTCGGTAAACATCGCCGGACCGGGGGTGATGTTGTACAGCGTCAGCGCGCCCATCATCACCGCCGTGGTGCCGGAGCCCGGTACGCCGAGCGTCAGCATCGGGATAAAAGAGCCACAGGCCGAGGCGTTATTGGCAGCTTCGGGGGCCGCCACGCCGCGAATATCACCCTTGCCGAAGCTGTCGCTGTTGCCGCTGAGCTTTTTCTCGGTCATGTAGGTGATTGCGCTGGCAATGGTCGCGCCAGCGCCAGGCAGAACACCGACGAAAAAGCCAATCACCGATGAACGCAGGGTAGCGCCCACGCACTGTGCGCCTTCTTTGGCGTTAAATAACATACGGCCCGTTTTACGCACCAGCGTCTGGCCACTGCTGGTATGTTCCAGCATTAACAGTATTTCAGAGACGGAGAACAACCCAATCACCACCACGATAAACTGCACACCGTCGGAGAGATGGACGCTGTCAAAGGTAAAGCGATAAACCCCGGTATTGGCGTCTACGCCGACGGTCGCAAGGCCGAGACCGATAAGCGCTGCCAGAAATGATTTCAGCGGATTTTGCGCCATCATACTGCCGAGGCAGGCAATAGCGAAAACCATTAAGGCAAAGTATTCCGCCGGACCGAAGGCCAGCGACCATTGGGCTAACGCTGGGGCAAACAGAATGATGCCGCCGATAGCGATAAGCGAACCAAAGAAAGAACTGACCGCCGAGATAGAGAGCGCGACGCCGCCGCGGCCTTGCTGCGCCATCGGGTAGCCATCGAGCGCGGTCATAATCGCTGCCGCATCGCCGGGAACATTCAGCAAGATGGAGGAGATGCGCCCGCCGTATTCACAGCCTATGTAGACCGTTGCCAGCAGGATCAGCGCAGATTCTGCTGGCAGATGCAACGCGAAGGCCAGCGGCAGCAGGATCGCCACGCCGTTGATAGGCCCAAGACCAGGCAACAGCCCGACAATGGTACCGACGAAACAGCCTATCAGGGCGATGACCAGGTTTTCCGGGGTCATTGCCACCGCGAAACCCTGAGAAAGATAAATCCAGGTATCCATCGTTTCTCCGTTAACCCAGCCAGGCGCCGAGTGGTAAGGTGACGTCAAGCAGTCGGTCAAAGGCATACCACAGCAGAATGCCGAGCACCGCGCCGGAAATACCCGCAGCCGGAATGGTTGCGCCGAACAGCATGCCAATCACCACGGTGAGAATGGCGGTAGCGATGGGAAAACCGAGCCATTCAAAACCCCAGGCGTACATCAACAGAACAATCACCATCGTCAGCAGCTTTTGCAGCACGTGGCGGCGGGGCCAACTGATGGTGTCGGGGTGGCGCAACAGCAGCGCCACGGCGCATACCAGCATCAGGCTGATAATGCCCAGCGGAAAGGGACGCGGCCCAACCGGCTCATAGCTGTATTCGCTGGTGATTTGCCAGGCCACGAACAGCCCGGCTATACAGAGCAACAGCCAGATACCTGCAAAAATACGATCGCTCATCATCTTTGCCTCTGTGCTTATTTCGCCAGACCGAAGGCTTTCGCCTGCTCACGATAATCCGTGACCTGCTTTTTCACGTACTCGTCGAGCTGCTTACCGCTCATGTTGAATTCGAACAGGCCGCGGAGATCGCGCTGCTTTTTAAATTCCTCGGTCTGCTGGAGTTTGTTAAAGGCATCAACCCACCACTGATACTCGGCGTCACTGACTTTGGGTCCCACGTAGAAGCCCCGAATGATGGGCCATACGAGGTCATAACCCTGCTCTTTGGCGGTTGGCACGTTGGCTAACTGGCCCGGCAGACGTTCCTCAGAGAACACCGCGAGTACGCGGATTTTGTCGCCGCTGAGATAAGGCACCATTTCACTGAGATCGCCGGAAACCACCTGCACGTGATTGCCCATCAGTGCGGTAACCGGTTCGCCGCCGCCTTCAAAGGCGACGTAGCGCATCTTATGCGGATCAACGTTGGCTTTTTGCGCCAGCAGCGCCGACTTCATCCAGTCCTGACTTCCGATAGAAGCGCCTGCGCCAATAACCACGTTGTTAGGATCTTTCTCCATTGCCGTCAGCAGGTCTTTGAGCGTTTTCCACGGTGAGTCCTGGCGTACGGCAATCATGCCGTAGTCGGTGCCCACGCTTGCCAGCCAGCGGACATCATCCACGCCATAGCGACCAAACTTGCCCTGTGACAGGTTCAGCAGGGAGCCGCCGGAGAATGCCACAACGGTTCCCGCTTCAGCCGGGCGTTGAGCGACGATCGCGTTATAGGCCACGGCGCCAACGCCGCCAGGCATGTAGGTTACGCGCATCGGTTTTTCGATAGCGCCGGTTTCCATCATGCTCACCTGGATCAACTTACAGGTGAGATCGAAACCACCGCCGGGTTTCGCCGGAGCAATGCATTCGGTGCGCGATGGCGCTTGTTCGGCTAAAGCAGAGGTGCTCATCAGTAAAATGCTTGCAGTAAGGGTACGAAGTAACTGTTTTTTCATTGTTTATCCTCACGCCGGAAAACCGGATTTTCGGGTACGGAAGAAGATTTTTGTGATTATGTGAGCCGATGTGTAGCAGTTCGGTTGCGTGATTGTTAAAACATTAACCTTTCAATTCCCTTTCAATGCGGCAGAAACTTTACAGGATGTGATATGCGTCTCTTATTAGCGGAAGATAACCGTGAGTTGGCTCACTGGCTGGAGAAAGCGCTGGTGCAAAACGGTTTTGCCGTTGACTGCGTTTTTGATGGCCTGGCGGCCGACCATCTTTTACATAGCGAAACGTACGCGCTGGCGGTGCTGGACATCAATATGCCGGGGCTGGACGGTCTTGAAGTTGTCCAACGCCTGCGTAAACGCGGGCAGACGCTGCCTGTACTGCTGCTGACGGCGCGCAGCGCGGTGGCCGATAGGGTGAAGGGGTTGAACGTCGGGGCCGATGATTATCTGGCAAAACCGTTTGAAATCGAGGAACTGGATGCCCGACTGCGGGCCTTGCTACGCCGTAGCGCGGGGCAGGTACAAGGTATACAGCAACTGGGAGAACTGGCCTTTCACGATGAAGGCTATTTTCTGTTGCAGGGGCAGCCGCTGGCGCTTACTCCGCGCGAACAGGCATTGCTGACGGTGCTGATGTACCGTCGTTTGCGGCCGGTTTCGCGTCAGCAGTTATTTGAACAGGTTTTCAGTCTCAGCGATGAGGTCAGTCCGGAAAGCATTGAGTTGTACATCCATCGTCTGCGCAAAAAGTTACAGGGGAGCGATGTGCGTATCGCCACGTTGCGCGGCCTGGGCTATGTACTGGAGCGTAGCGATGAAATGGGTTAAGCCCCAGTCGTTATATCTGCAACTGCTGATGTTCCTGGGCCTGCCGCTAATGTTGCTGTGGGGGCTGTCGGCATTTAACAGCTATGTCAGCGCGCTACAGGCGGCGACGCAGGCGTATGACCGCACGCTACTTTCATCTGCGAGGACCGTCTCCGAGCGGTTGGTGGTGCGCAATAAACAGCTGGAAGTGAATGTGCCGTGGGTGGTGCTGGACAGCTTCGAACTGAACATGAATGACCGACTGTATTACAAAGTGGTCGATCCGGCGGGGAAGGTTATCTCTGGTTATGACGATTTACCGGCGATGCCGCCCGCAACCTCGCGAACGCGGCTATATCCGGCGCTGGCGTGGTTTTATCACACTGAATATCGCGGCGAGGCCATTCGCGTGGCGCGTCTGCTGCAGCCCGTCAATGAGGGGGGGATTGTCGGTATGGCGGAGATTTATGTTGCCGAAACGCTGCAATCGCGACGTTATCTGGCGCGACAGCTGCTGTTTTCCTCGTGGGTTTCGCAAGGTCTGCTGGTGCTACTCACGCTGGTGCTGGTTGGCTGGCTGCTGCGCCGGGTGTTACGTCCGATGCGCCAACTGTCATCGCTGATGGTGCGTCGTGAGCCTGGGCTGCTGACGCCGCTGCCGGAACTGCTGCCGTGGTCGGAAACCCGTCTGTTGATTGTGGCATTCAATCGTTATCTGGACCGGCTTCGTGGCCTTATTTCACGCCAGGAGCGCTTCAGCGCGGATGCTTCCCATCAGCTTAAAACTCCGCTGGCGGTGCTGAAAACCCAGGCCTCGGTGGCCCTCGCCAGCCAGCAACCGCAGCAGTGGCATGAAAGTCTGCAAGCCATGAGCACCACGCTGGATAACACCATTCAACTGACCGAAAGGCTGTTACAGCTGTCGGCTGTGAAGCGCAAAGAGCAGGGAGAAAGGCATTTCTCGCCGGTTAATTTGTACGAGGTGGTGCAAAGTAGCTGTTTTACCCGGCTGGCGCAGGCGCGCAGTAAAGGGATCGATCTGGGCTATGAAGGGGAACAGGACGCGGTGTGGATTGAGGGCGATGAAGTCCTGCTCGGCGAACTGTGCGGAAACCTGCTGGATAATGCTCTGAAATATGCGCCGCCGCATGGCGTGGTGACCGCCGGGCTGCTGCGAGAAAGGGAAGCTGTAGTTTTGGTGGTTGAAGATAGTGGGCCGGGCATCGATGAGCAGATGGTGCATCAGGCGCTGCTGCCGTTTCATCGTCTTGATAACGTCAGTAATGTCCCTGGGGCAGGGATCGGCCTGGCGCTGGTTAACGACATTGCTCGTCTGCACCGTACGCATCCGCAGCTATCACGGAGTGAAGCATTAGGCGGATTAAGCGTGCGAGTACGCTTTTTAAGCGTGCGGACTGAAATATCTTCTTGAAGCTGTTAACTGTATTAATATACTTAAACGTAATTAATTGTATTCTTATTGTAATTATAAATTTCGCAGCGAGGCCGTGAATTTTATTTTAATTGCTGCGTTTAACAGAAATTCAGCGGTAATTCATCGTTAGCTAAACTAAACTATTGTGTTATTTATCATACATAAAACATTTTTCATAGACCACGAATTGTTAACTGTCAATAGTAATAGTGTTGTAAAAAGTCATCTTTTTTGCTGTTCTGGGTAAAACTTCCATTGACTTAATATCCATCAAAATCATATACATATGATTGTGTTCGCGATATTTATCACAGTAAGAGACATTATTTTTTACATTTACTGACAGTGTGCCATTGCGTTTTTTAGACTTGTGATATAATTAGCAACACGAAATGAGAAAAAAATAATTAAAGATCAATAAATAATGGGCTGAGCTATGCTTAAAAAATCGCTGAAGATTAGCAGCCATGGATATCCGGTTTTTTTAAAACTGGTCGATTTCATTGTTATCAATGTGACGTTGATTTTTAGCGCTCATCTGTTAGGTCTGGTGCCATTTAATACCATTGCCATTCTGAGTATTCTCTTTTCGGTCTTTTTTTTGCTGTTTGCTGAATACATCAAAATGTATCAGCAAAAGATTAAATCGATTGGATTGCGTAATCAAAAACGGTTGATTTTCTGTACGCTGCTGGCTATTTTCTTTAACGAACTGGTCAGTATGACGCTGGCAGAGCCTGAATCACTTGGATACTTAGACAAACTGCCGTCGCCTTTTTATTCTGCCATTATTTACTGGTACTTCATTCCAGTACCTTTTCTGTATTGCATTCGCTTTTTCATTTTTAAATATTCAACGAAGAAGAGTATGCGCGTGGCAATTATTGGTTTGACCGACAATGGTCTGGCTGCAGAAACCGCGCTAATGAATGAGTACGCCAATATCTCATTAGATCTGGCTTTTTACGATGAGCGCGCCTTATCTCGCTGTGGCGATGTCGTTGATAAGATTAAAAGCCCCTTTCGTGGCCCGGTGATCAACCTGGTTGAGGAGGCCAAGCAGGGAAATATAGATGAGATCTACATCGCTTTACCGATGGTGGCCTTGCACCGCATCCGTCATTTTTTAGCGATGATGTCAGACACCACCGTAGATACGTATATCGTTCCTGACTTCTATACCTACAGTAACAACATGTCCAAGCTGCGCTCCATCCATAACCTGCAAACTATCGGGATCTTTAGTTCGCCGTTTGAAGGCGCGGGTTCGTTTATCAAGCGGGCAGAAGATTTGGTGCTTGGCAGTATTATTATGGTGATGATTTCTTCGCTGATGTTGGCAATTGCCATTGGTATCAAACTCACCTCCCGCGGGCCGGTTTTTTTCAAACAAGACCGTTATGGCCTGAGCGGGCAAAAAATTAAGGTCTGGAAGTTTCGCTCGATGCGCGTTATGGAGAACGCCGATACGGTTATTCAGGCCACGAAAAACGATCCGCGGGTAACCAAATTCGGTAGCTTCTTACGCCGTACCTCGCTGGATGAACTTCCGCAATTTATCAATGTATTGCAGGGAAGTATGTCGATTGTTGGTCCCAGACCCCATGCGGTTACGCATAATGAGCAGTACCGCAAACAGGTCGAAAATTACATGATCCGCCATAAAGTTAAGCCTGGGATCACCGGACTTGCACAGATCAACGGTTTCCGTGGGGAAATCGATGCGCTTTATAAGATGGAAAAACGGGTTCAGTACGATATTGAGTACATTCAAAACTGGTCGTTATGGCTGGATATAAAAATTATTATTAAAACTATTTTCAAAGGATTTGTCGGTAAGAATGCATACTAAATTACTCGTTATTACCGGAATCGTGATATCGCAGCCCGCATGGGCTGATTTAACACCGAAATCACATATTGGCTTTGCGGGAATCGACTTCCAGGGCAAGGTCGCTGTGGATTATGGTTATAATGATAACGTGTCTTATCAGCCACATAGCAGCGATGCTATCGGTTCCTCGTTTCAGAGTGCAGCGCCTGTGCTGAGCATGATCGGCGAGCGTGGTCAGGATAAGTATTTACTGATGTACTCCGGGGATTATCGTAATTACTCAAGCGATTCTGCGGATAACTATAACGATCATTTTTTCCGTTTTAATGGTGCCTGGCGTTATGGGCTTAAGCATGGCTTAACCCTCAATATGGAAGATACGCTTGGGCATGAATCTCGTGGTCGCGGTATCACCGAAGGTTTTCTACCGAGCCAGTTTGAGCAGTATGGGATTAAATCTCCGCTGACGACGAATTTTTTCAATAGTGAATTGCGCTACAGCTACGGTGCCCCTGATGGGCGCGGGAAAGCGGAACTGGCCTTGTTGTACAAAAAACTGACGTTCGGCAATACATCTGATGTGCAGGATCGCAGTGAGGATTTCTACAATTACATCCAGGAACAGGAATGGCATGAAAATAGCCTGGTAGCAGAAATTTTTGACCAATACACATCCAGAACGCGCTTTCGCTATAGCTTTATTACGAACCAACGTCACTATGAGAACAACTCAGAAAAAGACACTAATGAGTATTATTTGCTGTATGGCCTGAAGTCTCAGTTAACGGGTAAAACCAATGTCGACATGAATATTTCATGGCTGTACAAGACATTTGAAAACAACGCAAACTCGCATGATTTTAATGGTCTAAACTGGGACATAAAAGGGGAGTGGAAACCGTTACAACAGTCTGTTTTCACGGTGCACTCGGCGCAAAGCATTAAAGACCCATCGGAAGTTGGGGGATATATTTTAGTGACCCAGTATGGTCTTTCTTACCAGCATTTCTGGTTAGGCAACCGTTTTTCTACCTTGCTGGATTACTCATTCACTTCGGAAGACTATAAAAAACAGAATAAGGATCGGCATGATAAAGATGGGGTATTTAGCGTAACCATGAGCTATGACTACACACCGTCGGTTAATTTTGAGATTAAATATCAAATAGATACATTAAATTCGAACAAGGATACTGACTCGTTTTATATCGGTCCCAACGACGATCGGGAAGTTATTAGAACGTTGGGTTATGATAATTCTATGATTATGCTTAAAGCTAAGGTTCAGATCTAAAATGAAAATAATAGAACTGTGCGCGGTTTTGCTATTCAGTCTCCTGGTGGTTGGATGTACAACGTCCAGCCCGAGATTAATGGACGATCCAGCTACTGTTCAGCAGGATTACCGGCTAGGGGCAGGGGATACTGTCAATATCGCTGTTCATGGTCAACCCGATATGACCATGCGATTTATTTTGGATAAGAGCGGGGAGATTAATTTCCCGTTTGTTGGCGCGCTTAAATTAAAAGATAAAACTGTCGAACAAGTGACTAACGAATTAACTCAACGCCTGACCGGAGATTATTTTACAACTCCGATGGTGACGGTGAGTATTGCCGAGTTCCGTAAGTACTATGTTTCAGGCGAAGTGAAAAGTCCGAATGGATTCGCTTATGAGCCAGGACTTACCGTCGAAAAATCTATTGCACAGGCGGGCGGATTTACAGATCGTGCTGACCGACAAGATATCAACATTCGCCTGTCGGGTAGCAACCAACTGCTGGAGAATGTCGATTTAACGCACTCTGTTCATCCTGGCGATGTCGTGATTATTGGCATGGGGTTCTTCTAACGATGAAACTATCTATAGTGGAAAACGGCAAAAAACGAGAAAGCACCGTTGAACTCTCCCGCTTTGCCAAAGAGCTGAAAAAGAACGCCTGGAAAATCGCGCTGGCCGGTATCGTTGCCGGAGTCGTTGCTTATCCGTTAATCAGCATGATGTCCTCAAAGTATGTTTCAACGGCGACGGTGCTGATTAAAGCGCAGGCCGATAACGTTTCTCCGTTTCCGCAGGTTGATGGTTTTGATTCAACGCGCAGTGGTTACTATGAAACGCAATATGCGCTGATGCATTCCCGCATTGTGCTCGAGCAAGCCGTTCGCGATATGAAGCTGGATGAAAACCCGGAGTTTACCGGTGAAAAAGCCGGTGCTCAGGGGGAAGATAGTAGTGAAAGTCGGCAACAGAGAATGGAGCAAGCGCTGAAAACGTTGTCGAAAAACCTGAATGTCATCGGCATTCGTACGACGAACCTGGCCTCCATTACCTATGAATCAACATCGCCTCAGGTTGCGGCTGATATCGCCAACGGCGTGGCGCAGGCCTTCATCAACTATACGGTGGAGCAAAAGCGTCTAAAAGCAGAGAAAGCTCGCGAACTGAATTATGAAAAAATGGAAGAGATTCAGAAGTCGATAGCGAAGCAAAAAGAAGAGATGGACCGCTATCTGAAAAATGCCGGGCTGCTGACCTTTCGCGGTATTGATGGTTTTGAAACCGAGCAGTTAAGTATTGTGACCAATCGTCTCGCCGATGCGACCCAGCGTCGTGTTGCCGCTGAATCCGTCTATAACGAGGTAAATGGGGGAGGCAAGTCCGTTGAGAGCATTATCTCGCTACCTTCGGTCTCTAACCACGCCCAGATTCAAGATTTACGCATCGCGTTAATTCAGGCGCAGCGTACGTTGTCTGAACTGCGCAAAGTCTATGGGCCCAAAAACCCCGCTATTTTAAAAGCAGAGGCCGATGTTCAGTCGATCCAAAGCCAGACCGGACGAGTATTGGGTGAGCTGAAAGTGGGATTACGTCAGCAATATCTGGCGGCACTGGCGGATGAAAAGAACTATCAGCAACAGGTTGCTGAGCAGAAAGAGATCTTCCAGAAAATGGCGTCAAAACGGGACGCCTGGAACAGTCAAAAACTGTCGTTAGATAAAATGGAAGACCTGTATAAATCGCTTTATCAGCGTACTCAGGAGCTGTCGCTTTCCGGCGTGAATGCCGATGCGGTGTTATACGACCCTGCCGTACCTGCGTTAAAACCGGCGAAGCCGAATAAATCATTGCTGCTGGTAATGGTGGTCATGGTGGTGGTGGTGTTCAGTATCATGTATTTCATTGTCAAAGCGGCAATGGATAACTCAATCGGCACCCTGAGCCGAATGAAAAAACGTTTGAACGTCGTCCCGCTTGGCGAAATCCGTCGTTTTAGCGGAACATCAGAGCGCGCGCAGGTGCGGGACATGATCCTGAAGAACCCGCTGAATGCCGATATTGTGCACGGTATCCGTACCCGAATTATGCTGGATAATCGACCATTACAGACGCTCGTCGTGGCGTCGACGGATCACGGTGATGGACGATCTTTACTGGCGAATCTGTTAGCGAACTCTTTTAGCTTCGACCAGAAAACCCTGCTTATTGATGCGGATTTCTTTAATACGGGTGGGCTTTCTTCAGAGCTGGCGTCAGCTACATCCGCAGGCGTAGCGGAACTGCTGCGCGGGGAGGCTCAACTCGAACAGGCGCGCATCACGCTCAGTGATAATCTCGATTTTATTCCGCGCGGCAAGGCCACCATTTCTTCTTTACTGATGCTGTCGTCCGGGCACCTTGAGTCGTTAATGCGCGAGCTGAAATCGCGTTATCAGCGCATCATTATTGATGTTGCTGCGGTGAATCAGAGCCAGGATGTTCAACTGATCAAACGAGCCGTTGATGGGGTTGTGTTCGTCGTGAAAGCCGGGGAAGGATCGGCGGGACGCATCGCTAACGCGCTGGATAAGATCGAAGAAAATAACGGCGTGGTGATCGGCGCAGTGCTCAATGCCGTTGAAGAAAAAGATCTTGAGACGCAAGAAGGTTTACGTTCACTCAACTTTAGTACCGATCAACTGATGACGACGCCAGGCCGCGTATGAGTCTATTGAAGAGCGCTTCCACGATAGCCGGTTCATCAGTCATCTCGCAGTTGATTGGTGCGCTGTCTATCTGGTTGATTTCACATAAGTACGATATGGCTGAGGTGGGGCTATATGCGCTCAACTACAGCATCGCCGTGGTAGGCGCTCAGGTATGTACCTTTGCATCGCAGCTTTTAATTCCAAAGCAGCACGACGACGAACTGGTACAGAACGTTGTGTTTTGCCTGATCCAAAGCACGATCATTGCCCTACCTTACGCCGTACTGACCGCGTGGCTGTTTCACCAGAACATCCTGTTTCTCTATTTGCTGACGCTGGCAACGGCGTGGGTTTTAATCTCAGAAAACCTGGCGCTACGCACGGCCAACTTTGGTTTTCTGATTTTCCAGCGCATTTCTGTCTCGGTGGTGGTATTACTTTCGATTCTGGTTACGCATCATGTGCAGCTGTTTTATTGGTCATGGGCCTGCGCAACGATGGTGCTGACTATAAGCTGTATTTTGCATTCGTTTGATATTCGTTCAGTGGCGGCCCGACATTTGCGCCCCGCCAGTAATTGGCATTTTTTCAAACAAAATATTCATCACATTACCAAAGTAGGCAGCGCAGAAGTGCTGGCGATGGCCAGCAGCAATTTGCCGGTTATGCTGATTAACTTTTGGTTTTCGGCGCTGACGGCGGGTTATTTTTCCGTGGTTAGCCGTTTTTGCCTGGCACCGGTGGTGATCATCGGCAACGCGGTGCGCAATACTATTTTTTCCAAATGGTCTATCGACTTCAGAAATAACACCTTTAATTATCAGGAATACACCAGGGTGCGAATGCTGCTGTTGGTGCTGGGTGTCATCTGTACCCTCGGGGTGTTTATTTTCTATCCGATTGTGATGCGCCTCGGTTTTAGCGAAGACTGGATTAACTCCATTGAGACGTCGCGCTACATGTTGCCCTATTTGTTCCCGGCGCTGGCGATAAGCCCTCTGACGGTAATTGAGCTTATTTTTGGCTCCCACCGCTATTTTTTGCGTATCCAACTGGAACAGCTGGCGATCGTGGTATTCGCTTTTGTCGTCGTCCCCTATTTTTATAAAGATTATGCTACGTCGGTCATCCTGTTTTCTTCACTGACATTTATTCGCTACGCCTTCATTTACCAGAAAATGAATAAGCGAGCCAATCTCCTGAAAGATAAGCCGGTGATACTATGACGCTGAATACCGGATACTATTTGCAGGTTTATACCTTTGTCACGCTGATCCTGTGTGGCCTGGTGCAATACTTTACCGGCATGCAGTCGGTGCTATGGATCCCCTTTTTCCTGACCCTTTTGATGGTGGGATTATTGGTGATGCAGACGCGTGATGGCTCACTGCAACTGGATGCGCAGGAGACGATTGTGCTGGCGTTGTACTTTTCGTTCCTGCTACTGGCCGGCATATCGACGCTGATTCAGGGCGGGATCACCGTCGCGATTGTGGCATTTAAAAACGAAATCGCATTGTCGCTGGTCATGGTCTGTTTACTGCTGGGATTTTGTCGGGAGTCGCAAATTTATCGCGCAACGCGCTATTTGTACTGGGTGTTTTACGTGCAGATCCCGGTCATGATTTATCAGGTTTTACTGGTCGTTCCCCAGCGCGTTGCGGTACGGGGTGAAGATGAGAAATGGGACTCCGTGGTTGGCACGTTTGGCGGGGACCCCATGGGGGGCGGTAACACTGCCGCAATGGGCCTGTTTTGCCTGTTGATTATGTTGTTAAAAGTCTCTGAGTATAAGCACGGGCTGACCACGTTTAAGTCCATGGCGTTGCACATTGTTCTAGGGATTGGGTTATGTATTATTGGTGAAGTGAAGTTCGTCATTCTGCTATCACCTCTGTTTCTGGCGTGGGTGTGGATCTCGCCAAGCTACGTTAAAGATGTAAGTAAGGTTAATCTGAAGACGCTGTTGGTGATTGTGGCAGGCATGTTGCTGCTTATTAGCCTGTCGATAGTGATCCTCGCGTACTATTATTCTTCCGCGTTTGGCGGCGATCCGTCGAAAAGCTCGTTAAGCATTTTCATCGACTCCTTAAGCTATATCTTTGACCCAAACTACATTATGTCTACCGGGGAGTTAGGGCGCTTTACGACGTTCCTGTTCTGGTTGAAAAATAACGATCTGTGGGGGCTTTCAGGGACGTTATTTGGCTACGGACTCAACGCGACTAACAGCGGAAGTACGGTGTCGCCGGGCTTTTTGAATATCATCTATAACTTAATTCTCGACTCGACTTCCCTGAGTATGCTGCTGTGGGAAGTGGGAGTGATCGGCACGTTACTCTTTATTAGCTTATTCATTTATATCCTGAAAGTTTGTCAGCCAAAGCCATTACTGACGCTTGAACAACTGGACCAGCAGGATCTCCAGTTATTGAGCTTTGCACCGGCGTTTAACGCTTTTGCTATCAGTTGCTTAATTAGCTTACCTTACAGCCAGATACTGATGATTACACCGATGTTACAATTCCTGTTCTATTTATCACTAGGATCAAGTTTAGTGATTCGTCGAACCGTCCTTCGCTGTGTAGGGTAATTGTATGGACCAAAAACCGTTTATTTCAGTGAGTATTAAAACACTCAATGAATCTGAATGTATTGAGAAAACGATCGACAGCATTCGTCGACAGCTTGTTGATTATCCTCATAAAATTATAGTGGCTGATAGCCTGTCAACGGATAACACCCAACAGCTTGC
This sequence comes from Citrobacter arsenatis, assembly GCF_004353845.1. Lineage (GTDB taxonomy): Bacteria > Pseudomonadota > Gammaproteobacteria > Enterobacterales > Enterobacteriaceae > Citrobacter > Citrobacter arsenatis. Next base: position 4,011,267 of record NZ_CP037864.1, on the reverse strand, counting down.
GATCGATAAAGGGGCTACCGTGGTGTCCTTAACTAACCCAGACGATCGCTGTTGCGGCGTCGGGCATCAGTTGGGTTATCTGTATAGTGAAGGCGAATATTTGTTGCTGATGGACGGCGACATGGAGCTGGAAGAGGGCTTTGTGGATCAGGCCGTCGCGTTTTTGCAGGCTGAACCGGAATATGCAGGCGTCGCGGGAACCGTTGAAATGGACGATGCCGTTAACTATGAATTTAAATCGCGCAAGCAGCGCATTAATAAAATCTATCCGCTCGGGGATAGCGACCATTTAGGCGGTGGCGGGTTATATCGCCGATCTGCGATTGATAAAATTGGTTACCTTACCAACCGTAATTTGCACGCTTACGAGGAAGCCGAACTGGGTCTGCGTTTGCTTGATGCGGGTTATAAATTGCGTCGTCTGAATATTCCGTACTTTATTCATACTTCGCATACCATGCCGACCTTTCAAATGCTCAAGCACCGCTGGAAAAGCGGATACTATCAGGCTCCGGGCGAGCTTTTACGTTGTGCCTGGGGAAAACCTTATTTCGGCAAGGCGTTAAAAATGGTTAAGAATGAGGCGATTTTTTCTGTTTATCTGATTGCCTTGTTTATTGCGGCGGTGACCTTCAATCTCGAACTTTTCGACATTGCATTTTTGCCGTTGCTGGCGTTTATTGTCCTGAAAACCGTGCAGAATCGATCGTTATTGAACGGATTGCAGAGCGTAATGAACCTGGCCGTGCTTTCTGCCGGGCTTGTTAAGGGGCTGACTAAACCAGTACGCGATCCGTTGACTCCGCCTGACAGCAAAATCATTCATGAATAACTAAGGCTGGCGCAATGAAAGTTTTATTAGTGAATAAGTTTTTTTTCATTAAAGGCGGCGCGGAAACGGTTTATTTTCAAGAGCGCGATATGCTGAAACAGGCTGGAGTGCAGGTTATTGATTTCTCAATGCAGCATGAGAAAAATTTCCCTTCAGATTATGCGGATTATTTTGTCAGTAACGTGGACTACCACAAAGAAAGTAACTTGCTGGGCGGACTCAAAACGGCGGTTAACTTTATTCATAATTCGCAGGCCTGCAAAAAGATGCTGGCACTACTACAAAAAGAACGCCCGGATATCGTCCACTTTCATAACATTTACCATCAGTTAACGCCGGCGTTGATTAAAGTTGCGCGTAATTTTGGCTGCAAAACGGTATTGACCGCGCATGACTACAAGATAGTCTGTCCCGCCTATTCGATGCTGCGTGACGGTAAAGTGTGTGATTCTTGTATCACCGGGACGGTTTTCAATGCCTTCAGATATCGTTGCCAGGAAGGCTCAGCCGCAAAAAGCCTGCTGCTCTCTTTAGAGGCGACCTGGCAATATATTGCGCAAAATTACCAGGCGCTGGATGTCATCGTTTCGCCGAGCGCTTTTTTACGCGGCGTATTGCTGCGCACCCTGCCGAATTCGCGTATTGATGTCATCGTCAATGGTGTTGATGACACCCGTCCTCTGGATGAATCAAGCGATGAGGGCTATATGCTGTATTTCGGTCGCCTGAGCCGTGAAAAGGGGGTGGCAACGCTGTTGGCGGCGCATGAGAAAATGCACAACAACGCGCCGCTGAAAATTGTCGGACATGGCCCGCTGCATGATGAGTTAGTAGCCAAATACCCGAATGTTGAGTTTTTAGGTTATGTGCAACAAGGAGACGCTCTCGACAAGCTTATTAAGCATGCGCGGGCGGTGATTCTTCCCTCTGAATGTTATGAAAACTGCTCTATGGCGATTTTAGAGGCGATGTCATTGGGCAAGCCGGTTATCGGCTCGCGCATCGGCGGCATCCCGGAACAAATCCGTGACGGTATCGAAGGGATTTTATTCGAACCGGGCAATATTCAAGAGCTGGCAAACGCGATGGACACACTTGTTGATTCGCCAGAGAAAGCGCGGGTCATGGGCTTACATGGGCGTGCGCGGTTGAGTGAAAAGTATGCTCTGAGTAAACATATGGATACCCTACAGGCGCTCTATAAAGAACTGCTGAACAGGCCATAGTATGAGTAAAAAAATAACGGTTTTTGGTACCCGTGGTATTCCCGATGTGCTGGGCGGCGTGGAGACACACTGTCAGAATCTTTATCCTGCGATTAAGCAGCAGTTCGACGTGGATATATGCGTGATTGCTCGCTCGCCGTATGTAAATTACAAACGGTCAATATATAAGAAAGTCGAAACCTACGCGCTGTGGGCACCCAAAAAGCGTTCGCTGGAAGCTATTGTCCATTCCGTTTTGGCGGCATTTAGGACATGTATCGACCATTCGGATATTGTGCATGTCCATGCTATCGGACCAGGCCTTGTGATCCCATTATTACGCGTGTTAGGGAAGAAGGTAGTTTTCACCCACCATGGACCTGATTACGATCGTCAGAAATGGGGGTTCGTTGCCAAAAAAATATTGCTGCTGGGCGAGCGTTGGGCGGTGAGATATGCCAACGAAGTGATTGTGATTTCTGACGTTATTAATCAACTTATCCAGAAAAAACACGCTCGCTATGATGCGCATTTAATTCACAATGGCGTGAACGAGCCGCGGTTGTTATCTGACTCGACCATCGTCAATACGCTTTCCCGCTTTGGACTACAGCCGAAAAACTATCTTGTGGTGGTTGGGCGATTTGTGGAAGAAAAAGGGATGCATGATGCCATCGCCGCCTATCAGCGTAGCGGTTTGACCATGCCGTTAGTGTTGATAGGCGATGCGGATCATCCGACCGAATACAGCATTCGTCTCAAGAAACTGGCTGCCGACACGCCAGGCGTCGTGATGACCGGTTTTTTACGCGGCGATGAGCTGCAGGCGGTATTTTCGCAGGCCAGGCTGTTTGTCATGCCTTCATACCATGAAGGATTGCCTATTGCGCTGCTGGAGGCGATGTCATTTTCTCTTCCTGCCGTCGTCAGTGATATTCCGGCTAACCTAGAAGTTCAACTGCCCGCCGAGGCCTATTTTAAGGTGGGGGATGTGACCGGTCTGGCCGAAAAATTAGCCCAGGGGGCGACAGCAAATAGCGTGGACTATGGTGTATATTTGCAAAATTACAATTGGCATGAAATCGCCAAAAAGACGGTTAACGTCTACCACTCAATTGATAAAGATATAGGTTAATTTTGACCAGTCCTCAAAATCGTCCTCCCGTCATCGAACGATTTTATGCTCATCTTGATGAGTCGATTGCGCAGGGGTTGACCGCTGAACAAAAAGAAGGGGTGGAAAATGCTGTCCTGGCATCGACCCTGGCTTCGCGGCATCAGATCGATATTCGCCGAAGCTTTCCCTTTTTCAGTAAGCGGTATTATCTGGTTTTTTTGTTTGGCCGGGATTTACGTCGCCAGCATCGCCAGGAATCGACCCTGTCGAGAATGTTGCTCACTTTTTTGTTGCTGATAGCTGTGCTGTTTGTCACCTGCTGCGTATTGCTGACGCTGTATATGATCAAATCTGCTTTAGGTATTGATGTGTTCCAAAATTTTCACGTGGGTATCTGGGACTGGTGGTTAAGCCTGAAAGACCGCTAGCGTTAACACACCTGTGGAGGGCGTCACTGCGATGAAGTGTAAATGGGTTTCTGCGCTGTTGTTGCTGTCCTTTCCGTTGACGGTCATGTCTGCATTAACGACCGTAACCCCTAAAGCCGTGACTGGCCCGCTGACCAATCCGGGGATTGGTGTAGCAAGTTTTCATCAGGGATACGGTGAAACCCTGGGGCTTGCCGATTACCCCAACACCGGATTTGAATACGAGCGATTTTACTGGCGAGACCTGGAACCCGTTGAAGGTCAGTATAATTTTGCGCTGGTGGATGATGCCTTCAAATACGCGGCGGCGCATCGTCCTGCGATGAATGTTGGACTGCGGTTTATGGTGCTTGCCGACCCTGGGGATGGCACAAAAATTCCCGACTGGCTGATTAAAAAGGGCGTGAAAGGCACCTGGACAACTGATAAAAAAACTTTTGTCCCGAATTTAGACGACCCACTGTTTATTGAATACAGCCAGCGTCTGCTCAACGCATTGGGTAAACGTTACGACGGTAATGAGAATCTCGCTTTTGTGGATATCGGCATGGTGGGCTCCTGGGGAGAGTGGCATAACAGCAATTTCCCCGATCTGCAGGCACTCCTCGAGCACTACACCACGGCGCAGTTGGACCGCTACGTCGCCATGCATTTTTCTGCTTTTCCGCTGACGCCAAAAGTCATGTTGATAAGCGGTGGGCAAAGCCTGGCGAATGCGGTGGCGCGAGGGGCTGGATGGCGGGCGGATTGCTGGGGAGACCTGCGCGTATTTTCAGACTCCTGGAGCCATATGGCTGATGATTACCCGCAGCGATTACTGGCAGCACAGCAGAGTTATTCCGGGTTTAATGATGCCTGGAAACGTGCGCCGGTCAGTCTGGAGATCTGCTCTTATATGCAGGACTGGAAGAATTCCTTTCATTACACGCGTGCAGAAGTACAGGGGATTTTTGACTGGGCGGTCAAGCAGCACGCCAGTACCATCAACCTGAAATCGAGAGCGATACCCAGCGATTACCGGCCGATTGTCGACGATGCGCTGACCAAACTGGGCTATCGGTTTCGCTTAGCGTCTTTGAGCCATGAGGCTGCGTGGGATAGTGGACCTACGCTGACACTGAACAGCACCTGGTATAACGAGGGGAACGCACCGATTTACCGGCCTTACGCGCTGGCATTTCGCGTGGTAGATAGTGCTAATAAGGTCGTTGCGCAGGGGAAAGCGGCGGATGATATAAGACGCTGGCTCCCCGGAAATTATCAGGTCAGCTATGCGTTGCCTATGCCGGGACGGCTGGCGAAAGGGCAATACGCGATTGAGGTCGCAATGCTGGATAAATCCGGTACACCGAGAATTAACTTCGCCAATGAAGGGAGGCAGACCAGCGGCTGGTATCGCGTATCAGCGATAACGGCACGCTAGCCATACTCAGCAGCGTGCCTGAAAGTTTGGTTCGCGGCTGAGATATCAGATGCTATAACCATTCGGGTTATTTTTTTGCCAGTTCCAGGTATCACGCATCATTTCATCAAGAGTGTAGACGGCCTTCCAGCCTAACTCTTTGTACGCCAGCGACGGATCGGACCAGCATTCGGCAATGTCGCCGGGTCTTCTGTTAACAAACTGATAGTTAATTTTGGTCTGTGCTGCTTTCTCAAACGCCTCAATCAGATTAATTACGGAATAACCAACTCCGGTGCCGAGATTAATTACCTTGTAGGCAGCACCTTTGTTCTGACAATCCAGCGCGGCCAGATGCCCGGTAGCCAAATCCATAACATGAATATAATCACGCACGCCGGTACCGTCGGGAGTGGGGTAGTCATTACCGTACACCGACACGGTTTCCAGCTTGCCAATCGCAACCTGGGAGATGTACGGAACCAGGTTATTGGGGATACCGTTAGGATCTTCACCAATCCGACCCGAAGGATGGGCGCCGACCGGGTTGAAATAGCGCAGGCAGGTAATACGGAAATCAGGCTGCGCGCGTGAGAAGTCGGCCAGAATCTGCTCGACCATTAATTTAGAGGTACCGTACGGGTTGGTGGTTCCGCCCGTGCGCGAGTGCTCGCTTAGCGGCACGCTTTGCGGATCACCATAAACTGTGGCCGATGAGCTAAAAATGAAACGATTAACGCCTGCGGCCTGCATCTCATCCAGTAATACCAGCGTTCCGGTGACGTTGTTTTGATAGTAGGCGAGAGGCTCATTTATCGACTCTGAAACCGATTTGAGCCCAGCAAAATGAATGACATCGGTGATGTTATGGTCGGCAAAAATGATTTTTAATGCTTGTCTGTCGAGAACATCGGCGATATAGACAGTCGGTACTCTTCCGGTGAGTTCCGCGACCCTGTCCAGCGAGGTTCTGCTGGCGTTAGACAGATTATCGATGACAACGACATCATCGCCTCTTTCCAGTAGCGTTAAAACAGTATGTGAACCAATATAACCTGCACCACCAGTGACAAGAATTGCCATACAGACTCCAGATAAATTCTATGAAACGGAATTGATTCATGCCACTACCGTAGAGAATGTGCTATTGGTAACGTCTGGTAAGGAAATAGTTGCGATACCTCATCATGCACTTATAAGATATTTTTTTAAGTATAGATAAAAAACTGAACTTGTATATTTTTGTATCGTAAACAATATAGTTATTAGAGAAGTTCAGCGTATGGACACCGTCACTGTGGTTAATCGAGGCGTTGATTTTTTCGATCAGGCTTTCATCGAAAATAGCGTTGTTTAGCTTATTTAGTTCTTTGATATATATGGATTTTCCATAAACTTCAGGCGTGCATTCTTGGGTGAGGAAGTATATTTTGTTATTAGCCAGATAAGGGGTGCCTGCTCCCCTATGGTGGTGATTGCTTACCTTCAATGAAGGGGTGATCCGCTGCCATTGCCCATAAATATGATCTGCCGAATGAATAACTATTTCGTTATCCATTGTGGTGGACAAAAGATAACAGCTTTCATTAAGTGACAAAAAGACGCTGTCTGTTACTTCGGTATCCGATATTAAAACTTTAATTTTCTTCCAGCGTGCAGGAAACTCAACCGACTGAAACAGTATTACCTCTTTTCTTTCTGAAGATTCCGGGATCATGAAAAGCTGATCGTTGATATGAATCAGGAAAGGGAATGACAAGTGACACATTAAGTCATCAAAGCCCTCAAGCCTGACATCATCAAGCTCAACCAGTTCACGATCAAGAACACGACATCGTAGTGTGCCTTTTGAGTTGCGAAAGCTAAAAGCTTCATAAAAAACATACAGTTTGTCGTCTTTTTCAATAATAAAAGGATCGGCTTGAAACGTGTATTTCTTTTTTAACTGCTGCGCAACGGAATTACTCAGTATTTCCAGCGTGTTATCGGGGAATAAGTGTGAGCCATGATCCTTAACAATCATGATATCCCACGACTCATGATAAAATAACATGTTTATTATTCGTTGTAATTTCGCTTGCATTTTCGCCAGCTCCTTTTTATCGCTTGCACCATGATCAGAGTTGAAATCGCTGTGAGAGAATTTTGAAAAAACACTCAAATGAACAGCTGTTTTAAGGCAACAGATATGTGATCTGCTGCAATACTGAATGGATGAGCGAAGGCCGAAGCAAAAACACTAACGGCTATTTAAAAACTAGCTGTGAGTGCGGTTTTTGTCTATAGCACAAAAGGAGGAAAAATTTTCCAGAGCATCCTTGCTCCAGGGAAGACATTACTCGAAATGCACCTGCGGATTTTCAGCAAGAGAAACATAGGTTTTGCTGTTTTTATCCAGGGTACGGATCTCACCGCTTTCGATGTCATACACCCAGCCGTGCAGGCGAAGCGCGTTATTACGCAGTCCAACAGCCACAGAGGGATGCGTTTTAATATTGTTCAACTGCGCGATAACGTTCTCTTCCACCATGGCGTTAACTTTATCGATTGGATTATCCCAGGTTTTCTTCTCGACGACGGCTTTCGCGGCATCAGCATAGTGCAGCCAGTGAGCCACTGCGGGCATCGGATCTAAAGGCTGGCTATCGGCAATCGCTTTCATCGCGCCGCAGTTGGAGTGTCCGCAGATGACGATATCCGTCACGCCAAGTGCGACAACCGCGTATTCAATTGTCGCGGAGACGCCACCCGGTTCCGGTCCGAAAGAAGGTACGATATTACCGGCGTTGCGGATAACAAAAAGCTGCCCTGGCTCTTGCTGAGTAACGAGTTCTGGCACCAGGCGGCTATCGGAGCAGGAGATGAAAAGCGCTTTAGGATTCTGGCTGGATGCCAGGCTGCGAAAGAGTTCCTTACGTTGAGGGAAAATCTCTTTTTGGAAGTTGAGGAAGCCCTCAATGATATGTTGCATAGCAGTGTCTCTTTTCTCTGTTTAAGCAGGTTATGATGAAGATCACACTTTCCAGTTTAACACCAGCCGACAGAAGGGAAAGAATTTCTAGCAGTTCTGCAACATCTTTGGCGAATTTTACCCCACCGTAGTGAGGGCGAAATGTGATACGTGTTGTGTTGTTCTGTGTTAACAGATGGCGGGGTAAACTTCAAATGCGGGTTTTCGCACGCTTACGCCAGGCTAAAAGAGAGCGCTTTTTTGCCAATAAATCGGAGTTATAGCGATAGCCAGTATTCATGCAATATCGTACATTTTTATATGTCTTCACATCTTAAGGAATCATCATGTCCAGGCTCCGTACTTTAGCAATGGCTTTAGTTGCCGTTGCCGCGATGTCGATGTGTGCTACCCCTGTATTGGCTAACCCCGGTAATGGCAACGGAAATGGTAATAGTGGCAACCATGGTAATAGTGGGAATAAGGGAAATAGTGGTCATAGCCAGAAAGGAAATCCGGGCCAAAAAAACAACTCGCAATCAGAACAGCGTAAAAATTATGGTAAGCCGGACCATGTTGATAGTGATATCAGCTATAACGTGGCGAGGCAGTACGCCGTCAGATATGGTTTGACGGGCTATAAGTCGCTGCCTCCGGGCATCGCCAAAAATCTGGCGCGAGGAAAACCGCTTCCTCCGGGGATTGCTAAGAAAAGCGTTCCAACTTCCATGCTGAATCAACTGCCATATTATCCGGGATATGAATGGCAGGTTGTTGGCGACAACCTGGTGTTGATTGCGCTGAGCACGGCGATTGTCACCGCGGTTATTAATGGTGTGTTTGATTAAGTATCTCCGAGCCTGATTTGCTCGGTTTTTACCTACCAGAAGCCCTCCTTGCGCGGGCTTGAACGTTTAGAAGGTGAGTCTCACAAGCCATATAGCTTTATTTTTCGATAAAGCGTGGCAATGCTGATCCCCAGTTCTGATGCTGCCTGTTTTTTGCCCTCCACACTGGAGGCAAATCGCTGGATGGCATTTTCGATAGCGTCCCTTTCTGCTTGTTTTCCTTGATTCGCCAACTGTCGGGGTTGCGCAGTCATCGTTGTTTTTCTGCGATCCGTTGTGGTGAGTAAATAAGGGGGAAGATGGCTGGCATTGATCCCGGCGGCTTCTCCGCGCATTACAAAAATGTATTCGATGACGTTGCGTAATTCACGAATGTTACCCGGCCAGTACCAGGCATACAGGCGGTTAATAACGTCATCGGGCAGTTTTTGCGGCGAACGCTGGTAACTGACTGAAAACTCGTCAGCAAAATATTGTGCGAGGACAGCAATATCAGCCCTTCGTTCGCGCAGGGAAGGAAGCACCAGTGGGACGACATTCAGGCGATAGAAAAGGTCTTCGCGAAACTGATTATTTTCCACCATCGCACTAATATTTTTGTTGGTCGCAGCAATAATACGCACATCAATATTAATTGTGTTATTAGAACCAACGCGCGTGATTGCCTTTTCCTGCAAAACTCTGAGCAGCTTGGCCTGCAGGTGCAGCGGCATATCACCGATCTCATCCAAAAACAGACTACCACCATTGGCCAGTTCAAATTTACCCATTCGTCCTTTGGGATCGGCGCCGCTAAATGCACCGCGCACATAGCCAAACAGTTCGCTTTCCAGTAGTTGCTCGGGGATTGCCGCGCAGTTGATTGTCACGAAAGGAGCCGCTTTACGTGGGCTGTTTTGGTGAATGGCAAATGCTACAACCTCTTTACCCGAGCCGCTTTCCCCTGTGATGAGCACGCTGGCGTAGCTGTTGGCTATTTTTCCAATGGTGCTTCTGAGCTGCTCCATTGAGGAAGAGTGGCCAATCAGCCGCACCTGCGTGTCAGATTCATAAGGGGATGGGGTGAGGGTACTCAGGTAGTCATGCGCATCGCGAAAGATGACCATAGTTAAGCGATCGTTATCCAGCGAGGAGAGCGAAATTTGTTTGCACAGTACATGGTGTTTCTGGCCTTCAAGCGTTAGCCATGCTTCTTCATCACCATACAAACTGTCCCCGGTTGTTTCTATGGTCAGCGGTAATCCCTGAACTTCGCGGTTGAGAATACGGTCGGCCGAATGATTGGCATGCCAGATGAAACCATTGCCATCAATTGCCACAACGCCGCGATCCATCGCATCGATCAAACGCCGAAATGCGCCGAGCGTTTCCTGCGCGCGTAAACGCTCCAGACATTCAAACACCTTACTGGAGATCATCACCGCGATTTGCTCAATAAAAGTGACAAATTTATCAATCTGGCTCAATAACGCGTCACGCTGCGCCTGGGTTGAGCAAATAATCCCGATCACCCCAATGACGCGATTGTTGAGAAAAATTGGCGCGTTCAAGTCCAGCATTTCAGAACAGTAGTGGTGTTTTTCACATAACTGACACAGCGGATGTTCGCCGGGGTTTTTGATTAGCACCGTTTCCCGAACCTGCAAAACGTGGCGGTAAATGTAGCCATTTTTGGCCACGTTTTCATTGAGCATATGTCGGTATTTACCAGTGCCTGCGATGCGCATTAAAGATTCATCGATGATTTCAACGTCCGTACCGGTTATGCCAGAAATAGCGTCGGCATAATTGCATATATCATCCTGAATATTACTGAGTACTGAAATCATGGTCCTTCTCCGGCTATGCGGTGCATTTCTCAAGTAAAATGATAAATATGCGAAGAGATGCAAAAATGATTTGCGAAAAATCAATCTATGGCTCTGTTTTAGAATGTTTTTTGTATTTTATCTTCCGTGATCACACTATTTATCAAATATGAGAATTTATCAAAATGAGGCGATAAACTAGCGTGGTATTATTTTTTAGTGTCAATGTTGTCTGTTGTTTAATTTATTGAAAATGAAGCCTTTATTAAAATATTTATAAGATTTTACTCAATTCGTAAAAAGCTGGTAAGCATTTTGCTCTATTGCCAATACCGATAACGTAAATATCTCTGTATTACATCGACTACAGGGAATGAACTACCAGGACAATGAGGTTTTATGATGCAGGAAAACTTATCATTTTTTATCAACCAGACACCATTTACCGAACATCCGAGCGCACCGCTGGTACCGTTTAGTCGCCAGGAACTGGTAAAAGCGTTGAATTTTCATCGGTCTATTCCGGGCTATGCGCCGACGCCGTTATACAAGCTGCCGGCTCTTGCACAAAAGCTGGGGGTTAAAAATATCTATCTCAAGGATGAGTCTCAGCGTTTTGGCCTGAAAGCCTTCAAAGCCCTGGGTGGCTCCTATGCGATGGCATGCCATATCGCCGAATTAGTCGGCAAGGATATCAGTGAGCTGCCGTTTGACGTGATGACCAGTGAAGAGGTGCGTCGCGATCTCCATACCGTCACGTTTGCCACCACCACCGATGGCAACCACGGGCGTGGCGTAGCATGGATGGCGCGCCAACTGAAGCAAAACGCCGTGGTTTACATGCCGAAAGGCTCTTCACAGCAACGTTTGACCTCTATCCGTAATGAAGGTGCTACCGCTGAAATCGTCGATATGAACTATGACGATGCGGTTCGCATGACTGCAGAACAGGCGGAAAAGCATGGCTGGATTGTGGTGCAGGATACCGCCTGGGAAGGATATGAAAAAATCCCGCAGTGGATTATGCAAGGCTACGGCACGCTGATGCTGGAGGCGATAGATCAACTGCATCAGGTTGCGCCGACGCATATTTTTGTTCAGGCGGGCGTTGGATCGTTTGCCGGAATGGTTCAGGGAATGGTGACGGCAGCCTGGGGTGAAAACCGCCCGAAAGTGATCGTTGCCGAAGCGTTAATTGCCGATTGTCTTTACCGCTCCGCCCGCTCTAAAGAAGGGGATGCGATTGCGGTGGGTGGCGATTTGCAAACTGTGATGGCCGGTCTCGCCTGCGGTGAGGCAAACAGTATCGGCTGGGAACTGCTGCGTGACTATGCCAACGCATTTGCCTCTTGCCCTGATGAAGTTGCAGCGTTGGGCATGCGCATGCTGGGCAATCCGCTGGCGGGCGATCCGCAGATCGTTTCTGGTGAGTCCGGCGCGGTCACTACTGGTCTGCTGGCACTACTGATGACCTTGCCTGAACTGGCGCAAACGCGTGATCAACTGGGGCTGGATGCGCACTCTCGTGTGTTGTTGGTCAGCACCGAGGGGGATACCGACCCGCAACAATATCTGGATATTGTCTGGGGCGGTCAGTACCCGGGCATTAACAACTGATTTCCTGATTGAGAGAAATAACGGAGAAAACCATGTTATCTGCAAACCGTATTGATGAAGTCATTAAAAACTGTCAGGCGTTGATCCAACAAAAAAGTTATTCCGGTCAGGAAGGGGAAGTGGTTAATGCCATAAAAATAATGATGCAGCATTACCAGTTCGATGACATCCACGTTGATAAGTACGGCAACATTGTGGGGGGGATTGTCGGCAATCAGCCAGGGAAAACGCTGGTTCTCGATGGACATATCGATACCGTGCCGGTCAATGAAGAGAAGTGGAGCCGCAACCCGTACGGCGGCGATATCGAAGATGGCAAAATTTATGGCCGCGGTACAACCGACATGAAAGGTGCTGTGGCGGCAATGATTTCCGCCGTGGGTTTTTTCGGCCAGGACAATCAGCGCAATTTCGCCGGCAAAATCTACGTTGCCTGCATCGTGCATGAGGAGTGCTTTGAAGGCATTGCCGCTCGGCTGGTTAGCGAGCGCTATAAGCCGGACTATGTGATCATCGGTGAAGCTTCCGAGTTAAACCTGAAAATTGGTCAGCGTGGTCGCGCTGAAATCGTCGTCGAAACGTTTGGTAAACCTGCGCACTCCGCTAACCCACAGGCAGGTATTAACGCGGTGTACAAAATGGCGCAATTGATCGACAAAATTCGCACGATCGCTCCGCCAACGCATCCGGTATTGGGGCCAGGCATTCTGGAGCTCACCGACATTAAATCCTCACCGTACCCGGGAGCGTCAGTAGTACCGGATTACTGTCGCGCAACCTACGATCGTCGTTTACTGGTGGGTGAAACTAAAGAAAGCGTTATTGCCCCACTGGAAAATGCGCTTGCGGAACTTATCGCCCAGGATCCGCAGTTTAAGGCCCGAGTTTCCTATGCGGTGGGTCAGGAGTCTTGCTATACCGGCGCTACGATTGAGGGTGAGCGTTTCTTCCCTGGATGGGTATATGACGAGTCCGACGAGTTCGTGCAGGCTGCTCTGGCTGGCGTTCGCGAGGCTGGGTTTAATCCAACCATCACACAGTACTCATTTTGCACCAACGGCAGCCATTATGCGGGCGAAGCGGGAATTAAAACTATCGGTTTCGGACCTTCGCGCGAAAACCTGGCCCACACCATTGATGAGTATATTGAGATCGAGCAGTTAACCGGCTCGGCCAGCGGCTATTACAGCATCATCCAGACACTCTATCGCCAATAACAATAAAGATAACCACCTCTTACCTTACAAGCGGCGTCGTGAAGCGACACCGCTATGGAGAATAACGATGAAAACCATTTTCAAAAACGGAAATGTAATCGATGGGACGGGCAGTGAAGGCAGAATAGCCGATGTAATGGTTGATGAAGGTCGTATTGTCGCAATCGGTCAAATTGACGTTGGTGTCAATGAACAGGTTATTGATGCAACGGGAAAAATCATATGTCCTGGTTTTATTGATACCCATACGCACTCTGACTTGTCAGCCATTATTAACCCCGCGCTCTCGGCAAAAATTCGCCAGGGTATTACTACCGAACTGTTAGGGCAGGATGGTGTAGCCTTGGCACCGTTGCCTGAAGAATATATTCCGGCCTGGCGTAAAAATATCGCCGGACTGGATGGCGATACCGACAAAATAGATTGGAAATATAAGAATACGGACGGTTACCTCAATTTGCTGGCATCACGTCACCCAGCGACAAACCTCGCGTATTTAGTCCCGCATGGAAACGTGCGCATGGAAGCCATGGGGCTGGATGGGCGTCCTTCCACCCGTGAAGATGTGGCGAAGATGTGCCAAATCCTTGAGCGGGAGTTGAAAGCAGGGGCGTTCGGTCTTTCCACCGGGCTCATTTATATGCCATGCGCCTTTGGCGATACCGCCGAAATGATTGAGCTGTGCAAGGTGACGGCGAAATATGACGGGATCTTTGTGGTGCATCAGCGTAGTGAAGCTGACGATATTATCAACTCAACGCAAGAACTGATTGATATCGCCACAGCTACTGGCGTCTGGTTGCATATTTCGCATATGAAGGTTTGTGGTAAGAAAAACTGGGGGCTGATTGACCAGATGCTGGGCATGCTGGAACAGGCGCAGGAAAAGGGAATTCGTATTTCTTTCGACCAGTATCCGTATGTGGCAGGCAGTACTATGCTCGGTGTGATCCTGCCGCCGTGGGTCCACTCCGGCGGAACGGATAAATTACTTGAGCGCCTGGCTTCGCCAGAGCTGCGCGCCAAAATGATCAACGATATTCAGCAGGGTATTCCCGGTTGGGATAACTTTATCGATTTTGCTGGATTGGATCAGATTTTTGTCACCAGCGTGAAAACGGCAAAAAACCAGGATGCCGTCGGCCTGAACCTCGTTCAATTGGGCGAGTTACGCGGAAAAGATCCGTACAACGCCACCTTTGATCTGCTGTTTGAAGAAGAGAATGCCGTGGGGATGGTCGACTTTTACGGTACTGAAGAGCATGTGATTAAGTTCCTTTGCCGTCCTGAGCAAAACGTCTGTACCGACGGCTTAATGGGGGCCGGCAAACCGCACCCGCGCGTGTTTGGCGCATTCCCTCGCGTGCTCGGTAAATATGTGCGTGAGGAAGGATGTCTGAGCTGGGAAGCGGCTATCCGTAAGATGACAGGTAAACCCGCTGAGGTTTTAGGCCTGCAGGATCGCGGGCTGCTGAAGGTCGGTTTCGCGGCGGATATTGTGATGTTCGATCCGAACACTATTGCTGATATGGGCACGTTTGTTGAACCTAATCAGTATCCCCAAGGGATTGAAATTGTCATGGTTAATGGACGCATTGCCTTAATTAATGGCACGGAAAGTTATGCCTGTAGCGGTACGGTTATTAGAAAACAATATTAATAAATAACGCTAAACACGCATTGATTTATCGCGACCATTTATGGCCGCGGTAGATCACTACACCCTAAGGACATCACAATGAACCTACAAACGTCTTTACCTTCAGGTAAACCAAAGACCTGGAAAGCAAGGTATACCGTCCTGACATTGATCTGGCTGGCGTGGCTGCTCTCTTTTCTCGACAGAATGGTCATGAGCGTTTCGCTCCCTTATATCGGCAAAGATTTAAATCTGGATACGACTCAGCAAGGGTTAATTATTAGCGCCTTTTTTATTGGTTATGCTGCATTTCAAATTCCCGGCGGTTTACTGGCGGATAAGTTTGGTTCGCGCAAAATCATGGCCATCGGTATTGCCTGGTGGTCTGTTTTCACCAGCTTAACCGGCGCGGTGTTGACGCTGCCGCTGATGCTGGCCGTTCGCTTCTTCTTTGGTGTAGGTGAAGGTTGCTTCCCGTCGGCTTCCTGGAAGATGATTTCAACCTATTTCCCGTCGAAAGAGCGCGGCCGCGCCACGGCGATCCAATCCACGGTAAACACCTTAGGCCCTGCACTGGCGGTAGTGGTAGCAGCAAGTATTATCGGGGCCTTTGGCTGGCACATGGTCTTTATCGTGCTGGGTATTCCTGGTTTGTTTATCGCCGCAGGTATCTATTTATTTACGCGTGACAACCCGAAAGATCATCCTGCCATTACGCAGCAGGATCTGGCGGAGCTGGCTGCTGACGAGCAGGGTAGTCTGCAAAACACCAGCGCTATCGCGTTTAAGGATGTACTCAAAATGCCGGTGCTCTGGCAAATGGCAAGTATCTGGTTTTTATTTGATATCACCTTCTGGGGCTTTTCAACCTGGTTGCCAAGCTACCTGATCACCGTACGTGAATTTTCTCTGGCAAAAACCGGCGTCATGGCAGCCATTCCCTTTCTGTTTGGTGCAGGCGGAACGTTAATAGGCGGTTATTGCTCAGATAAGTTCAAACCACAGCGTAAAACGCTGTATGTCGTAACCTCTATTATTGCCGCGGGTTTCCTGTATCTGACTTTCAGCGTGAGCAGTGCAGATATGGCGGTGGTTTATCAGTGTATTTCAGCCCTGTTCATGTTCTTCGCTATGGCGACATTCTGGGGTATTCTGATGGATACTATCCCCAGTAATATCATGGGGCGGGCATCCGGTATCGTTAACTTTGGCGGCCAAATGGCGGGGGTTGTTTCAGCACCTATTATCGGCTGGCTGATTCAAAGCAGCAATGGAAGTTATAACAGCGCCTTTATCTTTATGATTGCCGCGCTGTTATGTTCTGCCGTCGTTACGCTAACCGTGAAAAGTTCGCACGCAGTAGAGGCATTGCCCAGTAAAGCCTGATTAATGGCGATCTCTTGTGGCTCTGCTATTTCAGGGCCACAGGGATTGATGGGCATCAGCGTTTAATTACTCGCAATAACTGAATTTCCCGCCAGGTGTACAGTTACCACTGCAATTCTATTCGCCCCTTAGTGAGAATTAACCATAATAAATGAAAGGCCAATCCTACATGTGTAGGAATATTCCCTCTATAATGTGTTAATGATTTGATCAATAGAAAGGCTCAAGGTTTAATTATTGTAAATCTAAATGTTGTTTTTATGATTAATTCATCTGGATTATGAAAAAAGCATAAAATACACGCATGGCTATGTTAGAATTTGCGACCTAAAGTCTTATGTTTTTAAATCAATAATATTGCAGACTCACCTGCTCTATAGCCATCGCCTCTCTTTATTTATCGGGATTCTTATACGCAATGAACGCGATAATCGTTGACGATCACCCATTGGCCCGCATAGCCATCCGCAACCTACTCGATACTAATGGCATTACCGTAACCACCGAGCTCGACAGTGGGGAGCAAGTGGTTCAAACCGTTGAAAAAATGAAGCCGGAGCTGCTGATTATTGATGTGGATATTCCGGGTATTAGCGGCATCGAAGTGCTGGAGCAACTGAGAAAGCGGCACTACGCTGGCGTAATCATTATCATTTCAGCAAAAAATGAATTTTTCTACGGCAAACGTAGCGCCGAATACGGTGCTAACGGGTTTGTGAGTAAAAAAGAAGGTATGAATAATATTCTTGCCGCAATCGAAGCCGCTAAAAATGGTTATAGCTATTTCCCTTTTTCGCTTGAGCATTTTACGGGGGCATCGGTCAGCGAGCAGGATAAGCTTGATACGTTGTCGACTCAGGAGATGAGAGTGTTGCGCTATATTCTTAACGGTATGGATTACAGCACTATTGCCAGCAAAATGAACATCAGTAATAAAACGGTAAGTACCTATAAAAGCCGTTTGATGGAGAAATTAGATTGCTCATCATTAATGGAAATTTATGATTACGCGCAGAGAAATAAAATAGGATAGAGTAATGCTGGAACGCTTGTTTATTTTTTTGATGGTCATATTTACCATCGGGTTGTCTACGGGTGTAAGCTCAGCTCGGCAGGTTGAGCTAAAAAGTAACTATAATACCTCAGTACAAAATATCAGCTTGAACAGGGAAGAAACAAACTGGTTAGCACATAAAAAAACCTTGGTTGTGGGTACCTGGTTACCGGAAGTCTCCCCTATTGTTTATCAAAATAGCGGTGAATATTACCGGGGAGTCAACGCGGACTATCTTGCGCTAATGCAGAAGAACCTCAATCTAAAAATTGTTATAAAGCAGTATGATAATGAGCAAGAAGCGCTTGCCGCTCTCGCCAGTAATGATGTTGATACGTTGATAACCCAGCTTTCAAGGCGCCAGGATGTAGGTGGGAATTTATTGCGCACTTCGGCATTGCTGACAACGTGGCCAACGCTTGTGACTTCGCTAAAAAACACCATGCTGCCGCTGACCTCGGACCATCAGGTTAGCGTCGCATGCGTGCGGGATTGTCCGTTTATCGATGTTATCCAGGAGGCTTTCCCTGAGGCTAAAGTCTCATTTTACGACGACGAGTACCAGGCCATGGCGTCGGTAGTGAATAACGATAACCAATATTATATTGGTAACAATATTACCAGCAGTCATTGTATCTCTCGATATTTTTCACAATCGCTGGTTATTACGCACTACTTTGATAAACAAGAACAATATAATTATTTTGTGGTTAAGGAAGATCAGCCGGTATTAAGGAATATTCTGGATGGTTTTATTACGTCAATCAGTAATGAAATTCATATGCAGGTCATGCAGAACTGGCT
The DNA here is from genome assembly GCF_004353845.1 of Citrobacter arsenatis. Taxonomy (GTDB): domain Bacteria; phylum Pseudomonadota; class Gammaproteobacteria; order Enterobacterales; family Enterobacteriaceae; genus Citrobacter; species Citrobacter arsenatis. The sequence continues at coordinate 3,992,960 of NZ_CP037864.1, read as the reverse complement.
GAACCGCGGCAACCTCGCCTATCTGAATGCGCCTATACCCTTTACTGCTCAGGAAAAAGCGTGGCTGAAGAAGAAGCATACTATTCGCATTTTGATCAATCCAGATTACCCGCCCTATACGCTTGTCGATCGCAGTGGTGAATTACGTGGTATTCTTGGCGATATGCTGAATATTATTCATCTGCAAACGGGGCTTGATTTTGAACCTGTTTTAGCTGATTCCAAAAGTGAACAGATGAAACAAATAAGCAGCGAACGCTGGGATATGTATCCCACTATCACCCTGACGAATCAAAATCTGCACAATTCGACTTTTAGCGATCCGCTGATGAATGTTGCATTTGTGATGATTACTTCCCGCGAGGAAACAGCCGACTCGCTACTGAACAAACCCATCCGTATTGCGTTGCCCGCTGGGCATGTGTTGGAAAGTGACCTGAAACAACGCTACCCGCGGGCCACCTGGGTGAGTGCTGATACTGGCGGCGTCGCAATGACCATGCTTAAGGAAGGCAAGGTTGACGCGGCAATCGCTACCGAATTGTCGGCAAGGTATATGGTCGATCATTACTACCAGAAAAATATGCACTTTTTTAGGCTTCCGGATATGCCTGGAGCGTCGGTAAGTTTTGCGGTTTCCCCCCATGAGCCTGTGTTGAAGTCTGTTATCGATAAAGCGCTACAGGCCATACCGCCACGTGAAATTTTGCAGATGACGGAGAAGTGGTCGAAAATTTCCAATACGCAGGTCGATTTATGGAGTCGATATAGCAAACAGTTCTATCAACTGGTGGTGTTTGCGCTGCTGCTGATTGCGATTAGCCTGATCTGGGGGATTTCACTTTCCCGTGAGGTGAATAAAAGAAAACAATCGCAGCGGTTATTGGAAGAGCAGCTTCATCTCAAAGAGGCATTGTCTCAAGAGCTGGAGATCGAAAAGAACAAGGCGATTGAAGCAACAAAGGCCAAAAGTCGCTTTCTTGCAAGCATGAGCCATGAATTGCGTACCCCTGTAAGCTCGATTGTGGGCTTTGTGGAATTACTGTCGAGTTCAGAACTCAGTCCGGCGCAGCGAAAAGAGGCGATAGCCCTTACCGGGGCGACGGCCCAGTCATTGCTTGGGCTGATCGGTAAGATTCTGGACGTGGATAAAATTGAGTCTGGCAAATACCAGGTTGTGCCGCAATGGACGGATCTCTCACAGCTCATTGAATTGCAGTGCCACTCTTTCGATGCCTTAGCCAGACAAAAAGGCATTACGCTTGCTTGCGCTAGCCAGTTGCCGGCAAACGAGCGGGTCTTTGTCGATCAGCAGGCTTTGCGGCAAATTCTCACTAACCTGGTGGGCAATGCGCTGAAGTTTACCGAACAGGGCAGTATTCACGTGACGGCGCGTTTGACGCCTGACGGGGAGAATCACGGTACCCTGACCATTGTTATTAGCGACACAGGTTGTGGGATAAGTGAAGAGGAGCAGGCAGGGCTGTTTCATCGTTACGCCCAGGGGCGCTGCGGGCGTCAACAAACAGGTTCCGGTCTGGGGTTATTTATCTGCAAAGAGCTGGTGACGCTAATGGGCGGTACGCTGGAATTGAGGAGCATCCTGACGCAAGGAACTACGTTTACCATCACATTGCCGGTGGAGACTGCCCGTCAATCAATTGTACCGGATAGCGACACGCCTGGTGCTAGGTTGCCGCTACCGTGTCTGTCTATTTTGATTGCAGACGACAACCCAACAAATCGTCTGCTGCTTAAGCGACAGTTGAACGCCATTGGTTACAGCGTGGATGAAGCGTGTGATGGTGAAGAAGCCGAAGCCAAACTGAATAAAAAGTCGTATGACCTGTTGATTACCGATGTGAATATGCCGAAGAAGGATGGGTTTGATCTCGCGGCTTCGTTGCGTCGTCAGCAGCCTCATTTACAAATATGGGGACTGACGGCCAGTGCGCTCCCGCAGTCACGCGATAGGTGTCTGCAAAACGGGATGAATTTGTGTTTGTTTAAGCCTGTGTCGATTCAGACGCTGACGCATGAATTGAGTAAAATCGAAACCGGTTATTCGTCCCCTTGCGCAATCAGGCATTTGAAATTCAATGTCCTGACTGAAAATACCGGCGGCGATCGCGCTTTAATGAATGAAATACTCGAAACATTTCGCGAAGCAACGCTCAGCGATTTACAGGCGGCTGAGAAAGCCGTTGTACAAGATGAACCTCAACTCTTTTTACGGGCTCTTCACCGGTTGCATGGCTCGGCGCAAATTCTGGGTATCACTGCGCTACAAAACCTGTGTGAACCTTTTGAATCTAAGCGACATGACTGTCTTCCTCTGGCTGTACGCCAGGAAGCATTACAGAAGATAGTTGCGGTTATGCGGGAAATTGAGATTGAGATCGACAGTCTGATTAGCCATTAACCCCCCCGATCGGGTAGCCGTAGCTGCCCGATCGAGAGAGAAGTCCTGGTTCAACACTCCGTAGTGCTGAGTATTACTGGCCTGCGCCCAGCATTTCGCTATCGATCACAATGCCTTCTTCAGCACCCTTTAACACAAGGTTTGCTTCGTAGTATTTACCAGAGGACAGCAGTTTCTGCGCGCTGGCAACGGCTTTACGAGTCTGATTCAAAGGCATCAGGTATTGGGTCTGAAGCACGTTGATACCTGCCAGTTGCAAGGTATCCACTGCACCTTTCCAGTCGCCTTTGGCCATTTTGCCATTCGCCGTATTGATAGCGGATTCTTTGGCCGGAGTGGCAATATAGTCTTCTGACAGCGCGACAGTCGCGTTAATGATCACGTACTGATCGTCAATCATTTTGGCTTTAGGCGCAGTCTTTACAAATTTTGCCCAGTCGTGGCTGTCACCTGCCAGCAGGGAAGCGGCGTCATCGGTTAATTTTTTAGCACTATCAGGCTGTCCATGAAACAGCGCCAGACGGGCGAGCTGAATATCACGCATCGCATTTGCACCTTGTACTGCAACCTGCATAATATCAGCGGCTTCTTTTTGTACATTAGCGGTAGCAGTTTGTGCCGAAGTGGTAGTGGTCGCTGCCAGTACCGGAGCTGAACCCATCATGGTTGCAAGCAGACCCGCAAGAATAATCTTTTTCATTACTTTCTCCTGAATAAAGTTGGCATATGTCACCAAACGCAATAAGCATATTAAATAAGTTAAATGAGTGGAATCAGAGCCAGGATAAAATAATGAACGTTTAATCTTACAGATGTCAGACGTCTGACACGTGTAGGATTATACGGATAACAGCATTCCTTTATTCTTATATACGAATCCTGAGCGAAAGTCATATCATTCTATTGTAAGTAATATGTTTTAAGTGAGTATTACTCTTTTATTAGTAGGTTACATTGCGTTTCTATGTAACGGAGGATGTATGTTTGTTTTTAATCAGCGTAGCCTGAAAGCGTTTAATGAAAAAACGCTAGTTCATTATAAAAAACACGCCACAATCATGGCGATACTGTTGTTGATTTGTGGTATCTGCTGTTTAATTTATCCAATTGCAGCTGGTGTTTATTTAAGCTATGCAACAGGTTTTATGTTCCTGGTGTGCGGTTTCTATTCTATCTATAGCCTGTTTAGCGCGGGTAAAAAGCAGTTGAAAGCCAAATTTACCTATGCCTTTTTTGCTATCGCGTGGTTACTGCTGGGGTACTGTTTCCTTGAGAATCCTGTGATAGGCATGAATTCATTGGCAATGGTTTTTTGCTGCCTGTTTATTCTCGGCGGTATTTTTCGGGTTGCTTCTGGCGTCAAATTGTTCCGCAGTCCGGGCTACGGATGGAATATTTTTATCGGTATTTTTGACCTGCTGATTGCTGCCGTGTGGCTGAATATGGATCCCGACAGATCTTATGTGTTTACCTCCATCTTTATTGGCGTTGAGATGATCTTTAGTTCGTTGGCTTTTATCAGCCTGCGCAGAAATGCGACGTTAGTACAAACTGGTAAACTCGTCGATAAAAATTAATGCTACCTCTGGAGTGCATTGTGAATATTAAATTGGTTGTTTCTGCAGTTATTCTTATTACCTCTGTTATGGTGCCGATGAGCCGTGCTTTTGCTACGCAGGCAACGGAAGCGGCGCCACAGGACATGACCTGTAAAGAATTCGCTGATATGAGTCGGCAATACATGACAGCAATTGCCTTTGTGATTGTGAATAAAAATTCGGACTTTAAAGGTGATGATTATGTTCCACTGCATGAGGTGGAAACGGTCGCTGTACCGAAAATGATTAAAATGTGTCATCGCCATCCTGATACTAAATTGGGCGAACTGGCCGTAAATCTTAAGGGTTCCGGTCTGCACTATTGATTAACCGTTGTGATAGCCTGGCATTTGTTAGAACTGGCAACCTCTGTACCTACCCCAGTTGTACCTCTACAAGAAAAAATCCGCGTCATGTTTATCCTGCTATCCACGAGAAACTCGCTGGATAGCAGTACCTGCCATTAACCGTAGAACTCATCAGTGAAGTGCCATCCCTGGGATTGATTGCTTTATCCCAGGGATAGGGCAGGGAATCAGCGCCGTGCTTTAAATCGCGCCAACATGTTTTCAACGAGAACAAAGAATAGCGGAACAAAATAGATAGCCAGTACGGTCGCGGCCAGCATCCCACCGATAACGCCCGTACCGACGGCATTTTGCGCGCCAGAGCCTGCGCCGTCGCTTATTGCCAGTGGAATAACCCCGAGGATGAAAGCCAGCGACGTCATTAAAATAGGACGTAAGCGCATTTGCGCGGCCTCTACTGCGGCTTCGAGCGGTGCTTTTCCTTCCTTTTGCATGATCTCGACGGCGAACTCAACGATCAGAATGGCGTTTTTAGCCGACAGCCCCATGGTAGTGAGCAACCCAACCTGGAAGTAAACATCATTGCTCAGGCCGCGCAGGTCGGTCGCCAGCAATGCGCCGACCACCCCGATTGGCACAACCAGCATTACCGAGAACGGAATCGACCAGCTTTCATATAGCGCTGCCAGTGCCAGAAACACGACGATCAGCGAAATGCCGTACAGCATTGGTGCCTGGTTTGTGGACAGTGCCTCCTGATAAGACAGACCGGTCCAGGCATAGCCGACGCCCGCAGGCAGTTTATTTATCAGTGATGCCATAAATTTCATGGCATCGCCGCTGCTTTTCCCTTCAACCGGCTGGCCGAGAATTTCCATTGCAGGCTGACCATTGTAGCGTTCAAGACGAGGAGAGCCGTAGGTCCATTCGGTGGATGAGTAGGCCGAAAGCGGCGTCATTGCGCCAGAAGCATTTCGTACATACCAGTGATTGATATTGTCCGGCAACATACGAAACGGTGTATCGGCCTGTACATACACTTTTTTAACGCGCCCCTGGTTCAGGAAGTCATTGACATAGCGACTACCAAACGCCGTGGAGATGGTCTGATTGATATCCGATAATGCGACGCCCATGGCTTCTGCCTTCCTGGCGTTGACGTGAATGCGGAACATCGGCGTATCTTCCAGACCGTTTGGACGCACCCCGTCAACCTCTCCGGACGACTGGCTGGCCAGCGCCAGAAGCTCGTTTCGGGCCTGCATCATTTTTTCATGACCAAGATTACCGTTATCAAGCAATTCCATATCAAAGCCTGAAGCGGTCCCCAATTCCGCGACTGCGGGTAAATTGAACGGATAAACGACGGCATTATTGATGGTACTTAAGGCCATCATCGCCCGTCGAATAATGGCGGTAACCGAGTTTTCTTCGCCAACGCGTTCTGACCAGGGCTTCAGGCTGATAAATGCCAGACCGTTGTTTTGCCCCTGACCGCTGAAACCAAACCCGCCGACGGTGAAAACGGAAGCGACGTTTTTCTGTTCTTTCGTCAGGTAGTAATCTGTTATTTCCCCGAGCACTTTGCTGGTGTTCACCATTGTTGAACCGGAGGGTAATTGCGCGGTGGTCATGAATACCCCCTGGTCCTCTTCTGGCAAAAAGGAGGTCGGGGTACGTGAAAACAGCACAATCATGCCTGCGCCAATGACTAAATAGACGACCATATAACGGCCTGTGCGACGTAGCAGGGTACGGGTGCTGTCCGTGTAGTGATGGGTGCATTTCTCCATGAAGTGATTAAAACGGGTGAACAGAATATGTGTGTTGGCCTTTTCTCCCTCGTGGGATTTCAACAGCATGGCGCAAAGTGCAGGCGTCAGGCTCATTGCCACAAACACCGACAGCAGCATGGAGGAGATTAAGGTGATGGAGAACTGACGGAAAATTTCACCCGTTGCCCCGCTCATAAACGCCATCGGCATAAATACGGCGGATAACACAACGGCAATACCGACCAGCGCTCTCTGCAACTGGCCCATCGCTTTGTGCGTCGCTGCTTTTGGTGATAAGTGTTCTTCGGCAATAATGCGTTCTACATTCTCAACCACCACGATAGCATCATCGACTAACAACCCTATCGCCAGCACCATACCAAACATCGTGAGCGTATTAATCGAAAAACCGGCGACGTCGAGTATTGCAAAGGTTCCGAGGATAACCACCGGAACGGCGATAGTGGGGATAAGCGTTGCGCGGAAACTCTGTAAAAACAGGTACATGACGAGGAATACCAGAATGATTGCCTCGATCAATGTATGAAAAACACCCTGAATCGAAATCTCGATAAACGGCGTGGTGTCATAGGGATAAACGGTTTTCATACTGGCCGGAAACCAGGCCGATAATCTGTTCAGCTCCTGTTTGACCGCCTGGGATGTTTCCAGGGCATTGGCGCCAGCGGCAAGTTTAATCGCAATCCCGGCGGCGGGTTTGCCGTTGTAACGTGCGACCGTGGCATAATTTTCCGCACCCAGTTCAATACGTGCGACATCGCGCAGCAGAACCTGGGAGCCATCTTGTTGAACTTTGAGGAAGATCTTGCCAAATTCATCGGTAGTTTGCAGGCGCGTCTGGACGATTATCGACGCATTTAGCTGCTGATCGGCTGACTGAGGCATGCCCCCTAACTGCCCGCCGGATATCTGGTTGTTTTGAACCTTAAGCTGGGTAATAACATCCTGCGGGGTGAGGTTATATTTGTCGAGCTTTTGCGGATCCAGCCAGATGCGCATGGCGTATTGCGAGCCGAATAACTGCACGCTGCCCACCCCGGCAGTGCGGCTAAGCGGGTCTTTAATATTCGACGCCACATAGTCGGCAATATCATATTGGCTCAGACTGTTATTATCAGATATAAAGCCGGCGACCATTAAGATATTGCTGCTGGATTTATCAACGCTTATCCCTTGCTGCTGTACCTCCTGTGGCAGGGAAGGCATCGCCAGCTGCAGTTTATTTTGTACCTGAACTTGCGCAATATCAGGTGACGTGCCGGTCTTGAAGGTCAGGATAATCGAGGCATTACCTGCCGCATCGCTGGTGGATGACATATACATCAGGCCATCAAGACCATTCATATTCTGTTCAATCACCTGCGTCACGGAATCTTCAACGGTTTTTGCGTCTGCCCCTGGGTAGGCGGCGCTGATGGTAATGGTTGGGGGAGCAATTTGTGGATACTGGGCGATTGGCAGATTCATTATCGCGATACCACCCGTAAACATCATGATAATGGCGAGCACCCAGGCGAAAACCGGGCGCTCAATAAAAAAGTTGGCCATGAAGAAAGTGTCCTTAATGCCTGAAATATTACTGTTCAGTTACCGCGTCAGGTGTGTTCAGTTTTGAAGGGAGGACCCGGGCTTTGATTCCCGGACGGATTCTTTGTAGCCCGGACACAATGACCCGATCGCCAGGGCGTAATCCTGCAGTCACTAGCCATTGATTGCCAACGGCCTTCACGGCGTTTATTTCGCGCAGTTGCACCACGTTTTCCGGGTCAAGGATCAGCGCGGTGGCTTTTCCTTGCTCGTTATGCGTAATCCCTTGTTGGGGAACCATCAACACGTTCTGTTGGCTGCCTTCGTCCAGCAGCGCTGTGACGTACATGCCGGGTAAAATTTCACCCTCAGGATTAGGAAACACAGCGCGCAGGGTCACCGAGCCGGTGGTCTCATCGACGGCAGGATCGGAAAACTCAAGCGTACCGGTATGGCGATAGGGTTTGCCGTTTTCCAGCATCAGCTCAACCGGAATTTTGCCTTGTCGCTGGGCGATTTTGCCGTAGGCTTTCTCTTCTTTCAGGCGTAGGAAGTCTTGTACTGACTGCGTTAAATCAACATAGATCGGGTCCAACCGCTGAACGGTGACCAGCGCGTTTTCCTGATTAGCAGTGACCAGGGCACCCACGGTCACGGAGGATTTACCGCTGATGCCATCAATTGGTGAGGTGACGTTGGCATAGCGCAGGTTGATGGTGGCCTGCTCAAGATCCGCTTTGGCGACGGCGACATTGGCTTGTGCTTCATTGAGCTGTGAGCGCGTCGTGTCGTAGTCCTGGCGGCTGACGTAATTGGATTTTATTAATGCTGACTGCCGATCTAATGTCAGTCGCACATTATTGGCCGTCGCCATTGCCTTTGCGAGAGCACCTTTGGCCGAATCCAGTTGCGCCTGCAGCGGGGCAGGATCAATTTGATACAGTGACTCTCCTTTGCTGACTTTATCTCCTTCAATAAAGTTGCGTTTTATGATGATCCCACCAACCTGAGGGCGGATTTCGGCGATCTCAAATGAAACCGCGCGACCCGGAAGTTCACTTTTAATATTTACTGAGGAGGGCGCTAAGGTAACAACGCCGACCTCCGGCTCCATGGCGTTGGTTTTTACTGCCGGTTTATTATCGCAGGCGGTGATAATGACGCTACTAAAAAATAATGGTATCAACAGTAAGCATTTTCTGTTCATTGTAATCCCTGAATAATGTGTAAACACAAACTTTCTTTTATTGCATGCAGGGTGGGAGAGTTATCGGTAAATAACAAAAGATGCTCAGACATGAGACGGCTAAAGCCCATTTTTCGCTCAAGTGTTAGCGGGTAAAATTATATGTAACAGGAGGAGTACGTGTTACGCGTAGGATCTCATGAAAGCGGATGGCGCAATTAGGTAAACGCGGGGTGATGAGATGGGCGTTGGTTAGCGCCCGACTCCGGAATATATTAGCGCCATCTTGCTTCTGGGATTATTTCACTAGCTCCGGGGTTACCTGAGTTACAGTATTAGCGTAGTAGGGACCTCCCCACATAGGTTCAGGCCAGAACGCGCCATAGCCGTAATCCCACATATTATAGGTGGTGTTGACAGACTCAGTTAAATGCCAGACCTGAATGCCCTGTAAATCAACTTTAACAAAGTTGTACGGGACTTTGTTGATGAATCCTGACTCATCCCCTTGAATTGTACCCAAAATAGTCACGAAATGGTTTCTGTAGTTTACCGGATCGAGAAAACCTTTCTGCTGGGCAAGAATACGTCCCTGATAGCTCGCGTCTATTTGTGGCTTAGCATAGTCGTTCAGTGGCAAAACGGCGATTTCCAGTAACGTATCCGTTTTGGTGTTAATCACATTGATGACTTTACCACCAAAACGGGCCTGCTGGCCGGTATATAATCCCGGCTGGTTATGCACGGAGATAAAGTTTTTTTGTATATCAGGTTGATTATTACCTTTGATATTCTCAGGAATGGAAGCACATGATGCCAGGGTGAAAGCAAGGGCAATAATCATCAACCCTTTTGTTTTTTTCATTTTTACTTTCCTGCTAAAAAAAGACAGGCTTATAGTAAACCTTTGCTCATTATTGTCAGCAAGCGTGCCGTTGATTATCCAAAATTAATATTATTGTAGCTTATGGTAATAACGGACAGTATTTTAACTGGTCGCTGAATGAGGGCGATATTTTCAACGACCATAAAAGTAGCGGCAGGCATTACTCTTGCGCGCCACGTTGGTGGATGTTTAATAATGCGGATATCAATTTGCTGACCGCGCTTACCCGACAGAATGACCGCGTTCATTGCTCCCATCACCCAGACGGTAAGCCAGCGCCACCACTAGCGACTGCACCAGACACAGCGTCGCTGACTGGGAGCGAAACGCGTCAACCTGCGCCTCTTTTACCACAAAGCAGAGATCGCTGAACGTTGCCAGCGGGCTTATCTGGCTGTCGGTAATGACAATCTGGCGCGCGCCTGCATTGGCCGCGGTTTCGCTGACCATCACCGTCTCTTCCGCATAAGGCGAGAAGCTGATCGACACCACGATATCACGCGCTTTGATGCGGTTAATCTGCTCACGCAGCATCCCGCCCATTCCGTCGAGCAGAATAGGGCGACACTCAAGATGGCTCAGGGCGTAGGTGAGATAGGCCGCCACGCTAAAAGAACGACGCAGACCGGCGATGTAGATGGTGTCGGCTTCTGCCAGTAATTGTACGGCGTGTTCCAGCATTTCTGGTTCGGCACGGGCTGCCAATTGCTGTAGGGCCTGAGTATTCGAACGGGCGAACTCTTGCAGGATATCGAGCGGAGTTTCCGGTACGGCTTCACTTTCCATCTCGCGGAACAGGCGCGCGCGGTCGCTGTAGCTGGCGGTTTCCTCCACGAGGTTCATACGAAACAACTGTTTCATTTCGTTGAAGCCGGTGAAATCAAAGGCATTGGCAAAGCGGATCAGCGTCGAGGGCGGCACTCCGGCACGCTCGGCAATGACGGCAACCGTATCAAAGGCCACGCTATTCGTATTATCCAGCACATAGCGGGACACCTGCTGCAGCCTCTTACTCAGGCTATCGTAGCGATCGCGGATCTGCTGCTGCAGTTCGTTCAGGCTGGTTGCTGTCGTCATTTTACCTCCGGGTACATAGTTTTATGATTCTAAACGCAAAACCGCGTCTTTGAAATGTCACGCATTCATCTGACCGTAAAAACGAAACAAAAAATTCAGATTGATTGCCTGCTGAAACGTTCTGCCAGTACATGCTAGTCATGTGATTTCGCTTGTTAACATAAAAACCCATCCTTGATCACATTAATCATTATTTATTTTATTTCAACTTAAAATGGAATGTTTGTTTCATATATAGTACACAGATAACAGCGTTCAGGTAACAATCACGTATCAACAGCGAGAGGTTAAGGATGGAGACAGTAGCGAATTTTATTCATGGCGAATGTGTCACCGGTTCAGGCCAGCGCGTACAGGCGATCTTCAACCCGGCCACCGGCGAGCAGATCCGTCAGGTGGTGATGAGTACGACACAGGAAACCGAACAGGCCATCGCGGCAGCGCATGATGCGTTCCCCGGTTGGGCGCGACATTCTCCACTAAAACGTGCGCGAGTGATGTTCCGCTTTAAGGCGCTGTTGGAACAGAATATGGAAAAGCTGGCTCGCATCATCAGCGAGGAGCATGGCAAGGTGTTCTCTGATGCGGTCGGCGAACTGACGCGTGGTCTGGAGGTCGTGGAGTTTGCCTGTGGCATTCCGCATCTGCAAAAGGGCGAACACTCCGCCAATGTCGGGACCGGCGTTGACAGCCACTCGTTGATGCAACCGCTCGGGGTTTGCGTTGGGATCACGCCGTTTAACTTTCCGGCGATGGTACCGATGTGGATGTTCCCCATCGCGCTGGCAACCGGCAACACCTTCGTGCTGAAACCCTCGGAAAAAGACCCTTCTCTCGCGCTGGCGCTGGCGAAACTGTTGCAAGAGGCGGGGCTGCCGGACGGCGTGTTCAACGTGGTACAGGGCGATAAAGAGTCCGTTGATGTCCTGCTGACCGACCCGCGCGTGCAGGCCGTGAGCTTTGTCGGCTCAACGCCGATTGCGGAATATATTTATCAGACGGCATCGGCCCACGGTAAGCGCTGCCAGGCGTTGGGCGGCGCTAAAAATCACTGCATTTTAATGCCGGATGCTGACATGGATATGGCGACTAACGCCATTATGGGGGCAGCTTACGGCGCGGCGGGTGAACGCTGCATGGCACTCTCAGTCGTGCTGGCGGTGGGAGATAAAACGGCGGATGAACTGTGCTCGCGACTGGAAAAACAGATTGCCGCGCTGCGCGTCGGACCGGGTCTTGATCGGTCACCGGAGAACGAAATGGGGCCGCTTATCTCTGCGGCGCACCGTAATAAAGTGCTCGGATACATCGACAGTGGGGAATCACAGCGGGCCAGCCTGCGTGTTGATGGTCGGCGTTTTAGCGTTAAAGGCCACGAGCAGGGCTATTTTGTCGGGCCGACCTTGTTTGATAACGTCACGCCGGAAATGACCATCTATAAGGAAGAGATTTTCGGGCCGGTACTTTCTGTGGTGCGCGTAGCCGATTACAACAGCGCGGTGGAACTGATTAACCGCCATGAATATGGTAACGGCACGGCGATTTTCACCCGCGACGGCGGCTGCGCGCGTCGTTTCTGCGAAGAGGTGCAGGCGGGCATGGTGGGCGTAAACGTGCCTATTCCGGTGCCGATGGCGTTCCACAGCTTCGGCGGCTGGAAGCGTTCGATTTTTGGCGCGCTCAACGTGCATGGTAACGATGGCGTGCGCTTCTACACCCGCATGAAGACCGTCACCGCACGCTGGCCGGAGATGCTGCAGGACACAGGGGCCGCGTTCTCCATGCCAACGCTGGGCTGACAGGAGGGTTTATGCAAACCGAACGTATGACCATGGCTCAGGCGCTGGTCAAATTCCTTAATCAACAATATGTTTGTGTCGATGGCAAGGAAACCCCCTTTGTTGAGGGCGTCGCCACCATCTTTGGTCACGGTAATGTGCTCGGCATCGGCCAGGCGCTGGAGCAGGACCCCGGTCATTTGCGGGTGATGCAGGGATGTAATGAGCAGGGTATTGCGCACATGGCGAGCGGGTTTGCCAAACAGCATCGACGCCAGCGTATTTTTGCCGTGACGTCGTCGGTTGGACCGGGGGCGGCGAATATGGTAACCGCCGCGGCGACCGCGACAGCGAACCGTATTCCGCTATTGCTGTTGCCCGGCGATGTTTACGCCAGCCGTCAGCCGGATCCGGTATTGCAGCAAATTGAGCAATTCCATGACCTTGGCATCAGCACCAACGACTGCTTCCGCCCGGTCTCGCGTTACTGGGACCGCATTAATCGCCCGGAGCAGTTAATGAGCGCGATGCTAAACGCGATGCGAACGCTTACTGACCCCGCAGATACTGGTGCCGTAACTATTTGCCTGCCGCAGGATGTGCAGGGAGAAGCCTGGGACTATCCGCAGAGCTTCTTTGCGCGCCGCGTTCATCTGATCGAACGTCGCCCGCCCGACCCGCAGCGTCTGGCGATGGCGCGGGCGCTGATTACCCGCAAATGCCGTCCGCTGGTGGTGTGCGGTGGCGGGGTACGATATTCCGGCGCGCATGAGGCGTTTCGCGAATTCGTCGAGACGCTGCAACTGCCGTTTGCCGAAACTCAGGCCGGAAAGGGAGCGCTGGTTAGTGACCACCCACTTAACCTCGGAGGCATTGGGGTCACCGGCGGGATGGCTGCCAATCTGCTCGCTCCGCAGGCCGATCTGGTGATCGGCATCGGCACGCGCCTCACCGACTTTACCACCGGTTCGAAAGCGCTGTTTTCCCATCCTGACGTTGATTTCCTGCTGCTGAACGTGGCGGAGTTTGACGCGCTAAAACTGGATGCCACTGCGCTTATCGCCGATGCCCGTACCGGGCTTAGGGCATTAACCGAAACGCTGCAAGACTACCGCGGCGCTTGGGGGGCCGAGGTCGCGCAGGCGCAAGCGGCCTGGCGCGATGAGTGCCAACGTTTATGGGAACGCGACTGGCATCCCAACGACGTACCCGAAGTGGCAGGGCATCTTGACGCCCAACTGGCGGAATATGGCGACACGCTTAACACCCGCTTGACCCAGACGCGGGTACTGGGACTTATCAATCAACACATCGAAGATAACGCTATCGTCGTGGGGGCCGCCGGCTCGCTGCCCGGCGATTTGCAGCGTATCTGGCAGGTCAAAACTCCGGACTGCTATCACCTGGAATACGGCTATTCCTGTATGGGCTATGAGATTGCGGCGGCCATCGGGGCCAGGCTGGCGCAGCCGCAGCAGCCGGTTTATGCCATGGTGGGGGATGGCTCATATATGATGCTGCATTCCGAACTACAAACCGCCGTTCAGGAAGGGATAAAAGTCACTATCCTGCTGTTTGATAACGCCAGCTTCGGGTGCATTAACAATTTGCAGATGGGTCACGGGATGGGGAGTTTCGGCACGGAAAACCGTCACCGCAACCCGCAAACCGGACGGTTGGATGGGCCGCTGGTGAAGGTTGATTTTGCCCAGAACGCCGAGAGCTACGGCTGTCGCGCCTGGCGGGTACATGATGAACAAAGCCTGCTGGCGGCGCTGGAAGCCTCCCGCGCACATCCTGGCCCTACGCTGCTGGACATCAAAGTCCTGCCGAAAACCATGACCCACGATTACGCCGCCTGGTGGCGCACTGGCGATGCGCAGGTGGCAGAATCACCGTCGGTGCGAAAAGCCGCCGAGCAGACGTTTGAGCAGGTGAAAAACGCTCGTCAGTACTGAGGTCTGTATCTGATGCCTGATGGCGCTAAACGCTTATCAGGCCTACGGTTAACGCCAATTGTAGGCCGGATAAGCGCAGCGACATCCGGCAACCTGCGACAACGAAATTTTCATTTCATTTTTCCTTTCTCTTCATCCATCGCCTCCTTCCTGAACGGAAGGGGGCCAATTCCTGCATTATCTCTGCCTTTATGTTGTGATATTGATAACAGATTTTATCTCGATCATCTCAAAAGTGTTAACTTGCACTCAAAAACATAATTTTCACTATTTATAAAAATGAAATAAATGTTTTATTTAAGGGGTCGTTAGTTCATCGCATTCACCAACACCGGGAGCCGTTATGTTTAACATTGCTTTACTGGGCGCTGGCCGAATTGGCCAGGTACATGCAGCTAACATTGCCAGTCACAGTGCCACCACACTCTGGTCCATCGTCGACCCGAATCAGGAATTTGCAACCCGTCTTGCCACTCAGTACCAGGCTCGCCTGCAAAGCCTGGATGAGGCGATGACGGATCCTAACGTTCACGCCGTGCTGATCGCCTCCGCAACCGATACCCACGCGGATCTGATTGAACTGGCCGCTCGACATGGCAAAGCCATCTTCTGCGAAAAGCCGGTCCACCTGGATCTGGCCCGTGTGCGCGATTGTCTGAAAGTCGTCAAAGAGTACGATGTACCGTTGTTTATCGGTTTCAACCGCCGTTTCGATCCTCAGTTCCGCCGAGTGAAAACTGACACCCTGGCCGGGCGTATCGGTAAGCCGGAATCGCTTTTGATAATCTCCCGCGACCCGTCGCCGCCCCCTGCGGAATATGTACGCGTTTCCGGCGGAATGTTCCGCGATATGACCATCCACGATTTTGATATGGCGCGCTTTATCATGGGCGAAGAGCCGGTTTCAGTGTATGCCCAGGGCAGTAACCTGGTCGATCCGGCGATTGGCGAGGCGGGCGATATCGACACCGCGTTCATCGTACTGAAATATGCCTCCGGCGCGATGGCGACCATCGTCAACAGTCGCCGTTCATCCTACGGCTACGACCAGCGCCTTGAGCTGCACGGCTCTGAAGGGCTGCTGTGCGCGGGCAATATTCTCGAAAACCAGGTGCAGCACTACGCGAAGACCGGCTGCACCAGCGCGTTACCTGAACACTTCTTCTTGCAGCGTTATAAATCGGCCTATGCCGCGGAATGGGAGCACTTTGTTGCGGTACTGCGCGGCGAAGCGGTCCCTGATTGCAGCGGGGACGATGGTGAGCGTGCGCTATATCTGGCGGATAAAGCGCTGGAGTCACTGTATAGCCAACGTGAAGTTCTCCTCTGATTGTCACCACAACCTACCCTACACAGAGAGACATAATAATGAAAAAACTGATCTTAGCCGCCCTCATCGCCATGACGTCCGGGGCTGCCCTCGCCGAAAACGAGCAAATTGTTTTCAGTACGCCAAACCTGGCCATGCCGTTTGAAGTTCACATGCAGCGCACGGCGGTGAAAGCCGCCAAAGAGATGGGCGTGAAGCTTCAGGTGCTGGACGGGCAAGGTAGCTCGCCAAAACAGGTCGCTGACCTGGAAAACGCCATCACCCGCGGGGCGCAAGGTTTTATCGTCTCCCCGAACGATGTCAACGCGGTGTCCAGTGCGGTAGATGAAATTCAGGATGCGAAACTGCCCGTGGTTACCCTCGACCGCTCCGTTGACAGCCAGAAAAAAGTGCCGCACTTCGGCGCCAACAACTACAAAGGCGGCCAGGCGATTGGCGACTTTGTCAAAACCAAATTCCCTGACGGGGCGGACATCATTCTGCTAACCGGCCAGCCAGGTTCTTCCTCCAACATTGAACGTACCAAAGGTATTCGCGACAGCCTGAAGGCGGGCGGTGAAAAGTACAAGATTGTCGCCGATCAGACCGGTAACTGGATGCGTTCTGAAGGAATGCGCATTGTTGAAAGCGTGCTGCCTTCATTGCCGAAACGTCCGCAGGTGATCCTCTCCGCTAACGACGATATGGCGCTGGGCGCGATTGAAGCCCTGCAGGGGCAAGGGCTGAAACCGGGTGAAGTTCTGGTCACGGGCTTCGATGCCGTACCGGAAGCGCTGGCGCGCGTGCGCGACGGCTGGCTGGCAGTGACGGCGGATCAGCGTCCTGGTTTTGCGGTGAAAACGGCCATGAGCCAGTTGGTGAATAACGTACGGGAGAAAACCGCGATCACCGGGGCTGACTATCCGCCAACGCTTATCACCAAAGAGAACCTGCAACAGGCTGAGCGTATCGGCGAAGCTGGCAATTGATATGTCCGCAGCCGCCGTTACGGCGGCTCACTCTAAAGGAGGAGCAGACCGATGTCGCAACCCTTACTGAAAGTGACTGACCTGGCGAAAAGCTTTTCCGGCGTCTGGGCGCTGAGCAGCGCGCAACTGACCGTCGGAGCAGGCGAAATTCATGCGCTGTTAGGTGAGAACGGTGCCGGAAAATCGACCCTGCTGAAAGCGCTGGCGGGCGCACAACCGCAAACACGTGGGGATATCTGGTTTAACGGCGAAACGTTGCCGGTAGAGGACTCTCCGGTAGAGCGGCAGAACAAGGGCATTATCACTATTTATCAGGAATTTAATCTGCTGCCCAATATGACCGTCGCCGAGAATATGTTCCTCGGGCGTGAACCGCGCAAACGCAATCTGATCGTCGACGAAAAGGCGGTGAATCAGGAAGCGCAGGTGATTCTGGATTATTTGCAACTGAACGTTGCGCCAACCACGGCCGTGGCCCGACTGAGCGTGGCGCAGCAGCAAATGGTGGAAATTGCGCGGGCGCTGACGTTGAACGCAAAGCTCATCATCATGGATGAACCTTCCGCCGCGCTGAGCGACAGCGAAGTAGAAAGTCTGCACCGGGTGGTACGGGAACTTAAAGGGCGTGGCGTGAGCATCATCTATGTGACCCATCGCCTGCATGAAGTGTTTCAACTTTGCGATCGGTTCACCGTTTTCCAGGATGGGCGTTTTACCGGGAACGGCGCGGTTGCGCAGACCACCGTAGAACAGCTGATCCGCCTGATGGTTGGGCGCGATGTGGCCTTTAATCGCCGCCCGGCCAGCGAAACTCATCATGAAGATAAACCTGTACGTCTGGCGGTGAAGGGGCTTAACCGTGAAAAGCCGCCGTTGGATCCGCATGGCATTGCGCTGCACGACATTAGTTTTCATGTTCATGCTGGAGAAGTGTTAGGCATCGCCGGGCTGGTTGGCGCGGGGCGTACCGAAGTGGCCCGCTGCCTGTTTGGCGCCGACGGTTTTACTTCCGGCAGCTTTGAACTCGATGGCGTGCCGTATCAGCCGCGCGATCCGCTGTTTGCGCTGGATCAGGGGCTGGCGCTGGTTCCTGAAGATCGTAAAAAAGAGGGGGCGGTGCTTGGGCTGTCGATCCGCGACAACCTGTCGCTCTCCTGCCTCTCCTCGCTGCTGCAGTGGCGCTGGTTCGTGAACACCCGCAAAGAGGACGACCTGATTGAGTCCTACCGCCAGGCGCTGCAGATCAAAATGGTCAACAGCGCGCAGGAGGTGCGCAAACTCTCCGGCGGGAACCAGCAAAAAGTGATCCTCGCGCGCTGCATGGCCCTTAACCCTCGGGTGTTGATCGTTGATGAACCGACGCGCGGCATCGACGTGGGGACCAAATCAGAAGTCCATCAGGTGCTGTTTGATATGGCGAAAAAGGGCGTGGCGGTGATCGTGATCTCCTCCGATCTGCCGGAAGTGATGGCGGTTTCCGATCGGATCATCACGCTGAGTGAAGGTCGGGTGACTGGCGAGATCCACGGTGACGACGCCAATGAAGAGCGGCTAATGACGATGATGGCCATCAACCACAACGCCCTGAATGCGGCATAACGGAGTGATTCATGACGCAGATTATTTCTAAAACGCAGGTTCCAGCCAAACGCGGCGGACGTCTTGATCCCATTGCCTTTTTTGAGCGCTTTGGGGTACTGATTTTCATGATCTTGCTGCTGATTTTTTTTCAGTTGCAGAACAGCAACTTTCTTTCTGAACGCAATATTTTCAACATCCTGACCGAAGTCTCCATCTACGGGATCATGGCAGTGGGGATGACGTTTGTCATTCTGACCGCCGGGATCGACCTCTCCGTTGGCTCCATCCTGGCGGTGTGCGCTATGACCGCCGCGTATGTGATTAAGGGCGACAACTTCACCACCGTCGACCCGAACGCCTGGGGCGGCATGAGTTGGCTGATTGGCCTTGGGATCTGTATGGCGATGGGGACCGCGATTGGTTTCCTGCATGGCCTCGGCGTGACCCGCCTGCGTCTGCCGCCGTTTATCGTCACCCTCGGTGGGATGACCATCTGGCGCGGCCTGACGCTGGTGATTAACGACGGTGCGCCGATTGCCGGTTTCGACGCGGGCTACCGCTGGTGGGGACGCGGCGAACTGCTCGGCATCTCTATTCCGATCTGGATCTTCGCCATCGTCGCTATAGGCGGTTATCTGGCGCTGCATAAAACCCGCTGGGGGCGCTTCGTGTACGCCATCGGCGGCAACCCGGAGGCGGCGCGCCTGGCAGGGGTCAACGTGAAGCGCGTGCTGGTGAGCGTTTACGTGTTAATTGGCTGTCTGGCGGGGCTGGCGGGTTTCATCCTCAGCGCGCGGTTGGGCAGTGCGGAAGCGGTCGCCGGGATCTCGTTTGAGCTGCGCGTCATCGCTTCGGTGGTCATTGGCGGTACTTCGCTGATGGGCGGCTATGGGCGCATCGGCGGCACCATTATCGGCTCGATCATCATGGGCATCCTGATTAACGGTCTGGTGCTGATGAACGTCTCGGCTTACTACCAACAAATTATTACCGGCTTAATTATCGTTCTGGCGGTGGCGTTCGATACCTACGCCAAGAGCCGTCGCGGCGCATTGTGAGGATCATGATGAAAGAAGTTCGTATTGGATTGATTGGCACCGGGTATATCGGCAAGGCGCATGCCATCGCCTATGCCCAGGCCCCGACGGTGTTCAACCTGCGCGGCAAACTGGTGCGCGAAATGGTGGCGGAAGTCACGCCGGAGCTGGCGGCAGCCCGGGCGCAGGCGTTTGGTTTTAACCGCTCAACTGGAGACTGGCGTGCGCTGGTGGCCGACCCGGCCATTGATGTTGTGGATATCTGCTCACCCAACCATCTGCATAAAGAGATGGCGCTGGAAGCGATTCGCCACGGCAAGCATGTGTACTCAGAAAAGCCGCTGGCGCTGAACGCCCACGACGCGCGTGAAATGGTTGAGGCTGCACAGCGGGCGGGAGTGAAAACGCTGGTGGGGTTCAACTATATGAAGAACCCAACGGCGCAGCTGGCGAAAGAGATCATTGCGCGCGGAGAAATTGGTGAGGTGATCCACTTCTACGGCACCCACAACGAAGACTATATGGCCGACCCGCTGTCGCCCATTCACTGGCACTGCTTTAAAGAGACCGCCGGGCTGGGCGCGCTGGGCGACCTTGCGGCGCACATCGTCAATATGGCCCAGTACCTGGTGGGGGATATCGAGCAGGTCTGCGGCGATCTGAAGATTGTGGTGCCACAGCGTCCGGCGCAGGTCGGTTCCTCGCAAATGGTGACGGTGGAAAACGAAGATCAGGCCCACGCGATGGTGCGCTTTGCGGGCGGCGCCCAAGGGGTGATTGAAACCTCCCGTGTCGCCTGTGGCCGTAA
Organism: Citrobacter arsenatis; assembly: GCF_004353845.1. Classification (GTDB taxonomy): domain Bacteria; phylum Pseudomonadota; class Gammaproteobacteria; order Enterobacterales; family Enterobacteriaceae; genus Citrobacter; species Citrobacter arsenatis. The sequence continues at coordinate 3,972,700 of NZ_CP037864.1, read as the reverse complement.
GATGGGACTGTCGTATGTGATTACCGGGACCAAAGGGACTATCAGTTTTACCCAAGAGCGCATGGCGGAGCTGAAGCTTTATCTGCATGACGATCCGGTCAACCGCCAGGGGTTCCGCACGCTGCTCGTTGGTCCGGCGCACCCGGACTACGGCGCGTTTTGCATGGGGGCAGGCCACGGTATTGGCTTTAACGATCAAAAAACGGTGGAGGTGCGCGACCTGGTGGACGGGATTGCCGCCGACGCTCCGATGTGGCCGGACTTCGAAGAGGGCTGGAAGGTGTCTCGCGTGCTGGACGCTATCGCACTCTCACACCTGGAAGGCCGCTGGCTGAACGTGAACGACATTGTCTGATGAGGTAGCAACGTGGAAAAGCAGTTTGATGTGATATGCATGGGCCGCGTGGCGGTTGACCTCTACAGTCAGCAAATTGGCGCGCGCCTGGAAGATGTGTCGAGCTTTGCCAAATATCTTGGCGGTTCTTCCGGCAACGTGGCGTACGGCACCGCGCGTCAGGGGTTACGCTCGTCGATGCTGGCGCGGGTTGGCGATGAACATATGGGGCGTTTCCTGCGTGAAGAATTAAACCAGGTGGGCTGTGATACCAGCCATCTGATAACCGATAAAGACCGCCTGACGGCGCTGGTGCTACTCGGCATTAAAGACCGGGACACCTTCCCACTGATTTTTTACCGTGATAACTGCGCGGATATGGCGATTACCGCCAGCGATGTTGATGAACAGTACATTGCCTCCGCCCGTTGTCTTGCCATCACCGGGACGCATCTTTCTCATCCGCAAACGCGTGAAGCGGTGTTAACGGCGCTTGCTTACGCCCGACGTCACGGCGTGCGTACGGCGCTGGATATCGACTATCGTCCGGTGCTGTGGGGGCTTACTTCCTTAGGCGATGGCGAAACGCGTTTTATCGCCGCCGAACAGGTCACCCGTCAGTTGCAGGAGGTGCTGCATCTTTTTGATGTGATTGTCGGCACCGAAGAGGAGTTTCATATCGCGGGCGGCAGTACCGATACGCTGCAGGCACTGGCGCAGGTTCGCGGCGTGAGTCACGCGGCGCTGGTCTGCAAGCGCGGGGCACTCGGCTGTTCGGTGTATACCGACGCGATCCCGTCGCGGCTTGATGATGGCCTGACGGTGACCGGCGTACGCGTGGAGGTGCTGAACGTCCTCGGCGCGGGGGATGCGTTTATGTCCGGCCTGCTGCGCGGCTACCTGAACGACGAGGGATGGGAGCAGGCGTGCCGCTATGCTAACGCCTGCGGTGCGCTGGTGGTGTCGCGTCACGGCTGTGCGCCGGCGATGCCAAGCAAAATCGAGCTGGATGACTATCTTTCCCGCGCTGCGGATGTGCCGCGCCCGGATCTTGACCCGCGTCTTAACCATCTCCATCGGGTGACCACCCGCCGCCGCGAATGGCCGGAACTGTGCGTGATGGCGTTTGACCATCGCAGCCAGTTGGAAGAGATGGCGCTACAGTGCGGCGCATCCCTGAAACGTATTTCGGCATTGAAACAGCTTATTTTGCAGGCCAGCCGTGAAGCGGCCAACAGTGCCGGGCTGGAAGGCAAAGCCGGGCTGCTGTGCGATGGTACGTTTGGTCAGGATGCACTGAATTCGATAACCGGAGAGGGTTGGTGGATTGGTCGCCCTATCGAATTACCGGGATCGCGGCCGTTGGAAATGGAACACGGCAATATAGGTTCGCAGCTCATCAGTTGGCCGCAGGAGCATGTGGTGAAGTGTCTGGTCTTTTTCCATCCGGAAGATGCCCACGCGCTGCGCCTTGAACAAGAACAGAAAATTGCCGAGGTGTACCGCGCCTGTTGCCAGTCCGGGCATGAACTGTTGCTGGAGGTCATTTTGCCAGCCAACATGTCGCGCAGTGATGAACTGTATTTGCGCGCCATTTCTCGTTTCTACAACCTGGGGGTTTACCCGGACTGGTGGAAGCTCCCACCGCTCACATCCGCAGGCTGGACATCATTGAGTGAAATTATCGCGCGGCGCGATCCGCACTGCCGCGGCGTGGTGATCCTCGGTCTGGACGCCCCGGCGGAGCAACTGCGCGCCGACTTTAAAGCCGCAGCGGGGCAGACGGTAGTAAAAGGCTTCGCCGTGGGGCGCACGCTGTTCGGCGACGCCTCCCGCGCGTGGTTGAAACACGATATTGACGATGCGCAGCTGGTGGCGCGCATTAAAGATAATTACCTGCAGCTTATCGCCTGGTGGCGCGAGCGCGGACAAGCATAATTCAGGAGAAGATGATGACGGTACAATTAGGTATTAATCCACTGACATGGACGAATGACGATCTTCCTTCACTGGGCGCAGAGACGTCGCTTGATACGTGTCTGAGCGAAGGCAAAGAAGCCGGATTTGCCGGTTTCGAACTGGGCAATAAATTCCCGCGCGAAGCGCGACTGCTCGGCCCCATTTTGCAGCGTCACGACCTGCAACTGGTGTCCGGCTGGTACTCCGGACGTCTGTTGGAACGCAGCGTGGAGGAAGAGATTGCCGCCGTGCAATCGCACCTGACGTTACTGCGCGAACTGGGTGCGAAGGTGCTGGTATTTGCCGAAGTGAGTGGCTGCATTCACGGCGAACAGCAGACGCCTGTGCATCTGCGTCCGCGTTTTCCGCAGGCCCGCTGGCAAGAGTATGGCGAGAAGCTCACCGAATTTGCCCGCTACACGCAGCAGCAGGGAGTCCAGATTGCCTATCACCATCATATGGGCACGGTGATTGAGTCTGCTGAGGATGTGAATAATCTGATGACGCATACCGGTGATGAGGTTGGATTGCTGCTCGACACCGGCCACCTGACCTTCGCCGGGGCCGATCCGCTGGCGGTAGCGCAGCGCTGGGCGTCGCGTATCAACCATGTTCACTGCAAAGACGTGCGCGCCGACGTGCTCGCGGATGTCAAAAATCGTAAAACCAGCTTTCTCGATGCGGTGCTGAGCGGCGTGTTTACCGTGCCGGGCGACGGCTGCGTGGATTACCCGCCGATTATGCGGCTGCTGAAAGCGCAGGGCTATCACGGCTGGCTGGTGGTGGAGGCTGAGCAGGATCCGGCCATTGCGCATCCGCTGACGTATGCGCGTCTGGGCTATAACAACCTTAGCCGTCTGGCGCGTGAAGCCGGGCTTATCTGAGGGGGTGATATGTCACGTTTATTATCACACTGGCAGCAACCGGACGCGCAAGGGTGTACGCAGTCGGTGACGCCGGAAAGCGCCGGTTGGGGATATGTTGGCTTTAGAGCGTATGAACTGGAGGAAGGGCAGCAGTTGACGCTGCCCGCCATCAGCGAAGAACGTTGTCTGGTATTGGTTGCCGGACGCGCGACCGTCACCACGCCGGGCGCAACCTTTACGGATATCGGCGAGCGGATGAGCCCGTTCGAGCGTATCAAACCGTGGGCGGTGTATGTCACTTCTGGCGAGGCAATACAGGTCCAGGCGGTGACCAGACTGGAGCTGGCGGTCTGCGCGGCACCAGGGAAAGGAACGTATCCGACGCGGCTGATTGCACCTAAGGATATCGACGGCGAAGCGCGTGGCAAAGGTCATAACCAGCGCTACGTGCACAACATCTTACCGGAAGATAAACCCGCCGACAGCCTGCTGGTGGTGGAGGTGTGGACCAATGAAGGCTGCACCAGTTCTTATCCAAGCCATAAGCATGACACCGATAATCCTCCTCAGGAAACGTATCTGGAAGAGACCTACTACCATCGCCTCAACCCGCCGCAGGGATTCTGTATGCAGCGGGTATACACCGACGACAGAACGCTGGATGAGTGTATGGCGGTTTACAACCGCGACGTGGTGATGGTGCCAAAAGGGTATCACCCGGTGGCAACTCTGGCGGGATATGACAGCTACTACCTTAACGTGATGGCGGGGCCGGTTCGCAAATGGATGTTTACCTGGGAAGACGATCACGCGTGGATTAATCGGGATTATCCGGTTGATAAATAAGGGGGAAAGCGTATGGAGTCAGGGCCTGCGCGTTGCCGTGGCCCTGCTCTGATTTAACTGTAGAAACAGACTGTGGCGGGGAAATGATGCTGAATGGCGGCTCATTCCTACAATTTACTGACGCAGACGTTTGTGGGCGAAAAGGTATTGCCTAACAGATAGGCATTATTCATTTTATATATTTGCGCGCGCTTCCCGGGCGTGAACGGATCGTAGATATTATGGGTAAACATCTCATCTGACACGTTATCCAGACTGTGTTTACTCATCTTCATGTCTTCCAGAAACACCACGCCCTTATCTTCTATTCGATAATTAAAACTGACGGAGCGTTGCAGGATAAGCCGTTGTCCTGGGCGATTGTCTGCTGGTGGTGTAGTGGTAATAATGCCTGAGAAATCAAGAACGCCGGTGTTATCTTTTTGCAACTGGAGCATCAGGCTACCGTCGTATTTCCCGCCTCCAGGCAGTTCGGGTAATGAGAGGGTTGAAACGCAGTGCACGCTTATTCCCTGATTGACGGAAATGAGGGCGATTCCATTCGCGCTTAACAAAGCACTGACGGCGACCAGAATGGCGGCTCCGGCAAGCAATATCTTAGTTTTATATTTAGTATTCATGGATATAAAGATCCTTGCATCCAGCAAACTTTGTTTTTTCTGCATTATTGAAAGTACAGCGGGATAAAAATACGCGGCCTTTTTCACCGTAAACGTACAGATCGTCAGGCTGAAAAATAAACAATGCGCCAGCCAGACACTTCAGGTGTAAATCAGCCATTTTTTGCGCTTTTTCAAGCTTCGCGGTCGCTATTTCTGGCGAGCTTTCAAAAACGGTATACACCGGACAGAGATCGATATTGCCCAGTTTAAACAGCTGTACATCGGGAAGGTTGTTTTTACTGCTGTTAAACAATGAGTTGACTGGGTAAAGGAGCATAAGTAATGAGATGCCCCCGGCTGCCAACAACGTCATTTTTACGCGTTTAGACAGGGAGGGCGCGGCTTTAGAAGGGGCAAGGGAAGTCACGGTAACTGAAGGCGGTTCCTCAATGGTGGCTACCAGCCCTTCAGCGATGAAAAAGCCGACTCGTGGCACGGTTTGAATAATCTCATGTTCACAGCCTAGCTCCTGTAATCCCTTACGAATCAAAGAAATATACTGGCTTAACGAATTATTGGAGGCCTGCAGACCATTTTTGTCCCAAACATTCGTGAACATCTCTTCTCTCGAGACCACTTTTCCTTCCTGCTCGAGGAGATAGGTGAAGATCCTGTTTGCTGTAATAGACAGGGTGAGGGAGTTGTCCGACGAACTCAGATTCGCCAAAACGCCATCATCAGTTCTGAATGTAACTTCATTGTTAATTAGATATTTCATTTTTTCATCATTAACAGAGTATTACCTAATTATAAACCATAGTGGCATTTCGTCTTCACTACAGGATCGTGGGATGTCACAGGGCTGATGCAGGGAAAGGTGCGTTTCATTTTTGCATCGTAAAGGACGCTCCCGGCATAAAAAACCATGAAATCACTCATTTTAAGTATAAGTACCTGCCTCATTCTGATGAAATTATAAGAGTGCTACTATTTTCAGATAGACCATTATTATCTCTCGCAGGTTTAAAACGCCGAAATTGGGGGCACCAGTTGATTTAAAAGTTGTCGGTGACGTTAGTAAATGACAATTTTTATAATGAGCGAACGAAAAATTACTTAAGTAAAATAATCGAAAAATTGTATGGTATCAAGAGGCTTAAACAATAATCAGAAAGGAAGTTGATTATTACCGTTAACGCTTTAGAGTACTGATGCCGTGAAACTCACTTATCATAAGGTTGTTCTTTTTGTGGTTGACTGCAAAATCATTTGTTGGCAGGCGTAATTTATCTAACTCAAATGAGTGATGTTTTATCTAAAAACGCATAATAAGAATGCTCTTATATAAATTTCATTATTTAATACAGACGGTGATTGATATTTTTTACGAGGTGCGAAATAAATTAAATCACGTTTCATTTAATTCGAAATGTTTATTTATTGTGTCTGATATTGTTTTTCTCTGTTGCATTATTTTCGCAATTAGTTAACAACTCGACGAGTGTTTATATAGTGAGAATAAAATTTAAATCTATAATGTGTTTTTGATTTAGATAAATCATCTATAAATTACGATTTTGTCAGTATAAATAGATTGCTGGGTGGTGCGGACATATCATTCGTCACGTACAAGTTGCTCAATGTTTCAGCGGGAAAATCTCCAGAGAAGAGTTATCTGACCGCTGGGTAGTTATGAGCATCCCATAATGCTATGTGACCACGAACTTTACCAGGACGGGTATTCGTGGAATTATTCGGAATGGTAATGATGAACAAGATTTTTAAAGTAGTATGGAGTGTTTCGCACTCGTGCGCTGTAGTTGTTTCAGAGCTGGCGAAGCGTTGCAGTGCTTCTATAGAAACCAATAGCTCAGGTAGTATTGAATCTAAAACGCATAAATTCACTATTTCAAAAATAGCGCTTAGCATAATAGGTGCCGTACTGGCTACGCATTCAATATATGCTTTTGCCGCCGACTACGTCTTGCCGGATTACTTACCATCGACTAACGCTAATGGCGCAGGGCAACTTGTTGTCGGTGACGGTGAAACTATGAATATTGTCAACGGTACCAAAGGATATGGCAGCATTGCCTCAGGAGCATCGGGTTTTAAAACGATGACGATTCAGCAGGCAATGGATAATGGATATATTTCGTCAGGGAGTGAAAATATAAACCTGACGCAGACGACTTTAGGTGGCCGAACCCATAGCATTCAATATGTTGACCCCATCACCGGGGCTTCGCGTACAATTCAGGTATATGACAGCAATAATTTTGCTGCAAATAGCGTTGGCGATCTGACGACTTATCTGGCGGTCGGCGTCGGTGATGGGCAGTATGTGAACATGAAGCTGGCGACGGTGAAATCAGGCGGTACGCTGGATGTGAATGTCGGTTCAACGGGAAGCGACTGGGCATCAAACCCGGCAAATATCTTCAATGCGATCACGAAGGTCTCTGGCGTTTATAACGTTGAGAGCAGCGCCAGCGATACAAAAGACGCGGTACTGAATTACAACGCCAAAACCATCGTGCAAAGCGGTAGCGTTGGCAATGTCGCGAACAATGCCGGTAAAGATTATAACTTTGACACCGCAACCTATAACGGCACCTTCTCCAGCTCGCTTGGCGAGTATACGGTCAATAATCTTGATGATTTAAAAAACTACAATGATGCTTTGGTGAAAGCCGTAGAGGCTGGGCAGCTTTCCCCCGCGGACTACGAGACTGAGTTGCATAAAGCCTATACCACAGAACAGAAAAACATCCATTTCGACACCAATATCCCGGACGGTGATGCGGTGTTGCAGGCTGCAAATCGTGATGTGAACAGCTTTATTAAAGCGTCCGGGGCGCGCTCTGTCGTCAATATTTCTGCTGATGCCAATATTCAGGCCGTGTTCAGTGATACTTCCGTGGTGAAGCTGACCGACGGAGCCACGCTTAATAACAACGGTACGTTGGGGGTAGCAGCCGGTGCATCCGGTGGTGATTATGTCGTTTCCGCACGTGATAGCATCGTAAATAACAACGGGATTATTGACGCGGGAACCAGTCGTGATGTGAAAAATGCGTGGGTTGGTGCCCATACCGGGATTCTCGCGACCGGAACAACGAAGGTACAGAGCGACGGCGTTATCAACCTCGCCTCGCACCAGGATATCTATAACGCCTATGGCGTGCTGATGAATGACACGGCAACCTTTATTAATAACGGGGTAATGAATATTGCCACCGGGGGTGAGCCTGCGAAATCTTCTGATAACGTCTATACCTACGGCGTATTTGTTCAGCGTAATGCTGTTGCTACCAATAATGGCACGATTTACATCGGACGTACCGCGCAAGCGGTAAAAGATGAGGCGACCAGCGAGGTTCAGGTCACTCTTCCGGCCATTGGTATGTTTGTGAAGAGTGGGACCATCAATAACACCGGTAATATCACAATCGGTGAAAAAGTCGAGAATGCTGTTGCCATTCAGGCCAACGGCAGTTCGTCGCCTGGTGCAATCAACGTTACCCAGGACGGCGTTATTGACATCAATGGCACCGGCTCTGCGCAAAATATTGGTCTGATGGGCATTAACGGTGCAAAAGGACTGGTAAACAGCGGCACGATTAACCTCAATGGGTACAGTGCCAGCGGCATTGAGCTGCAGGGAGGGAGCCAGGCGCTGCACTCGGGCACGATAAATATCACCAACGGCAGCTCAACGGACAATACGTTAAAAAATATTGGTGCTTGGGTCGAAGGAGCAGGATCTCAGCTTACGATGAGTGGCAGTGTGAACCTTGCCGCAGATAACGCCATTGGTCTGCACGTTCGTGACGGCGGTGTTATCGATATCACCAATATGGGCAACGTCTCATTTACCAGCGGCAAGAACCAGATTGGCTATTTTGTTTATGGTGCAGGATCAAAAGTTAACGCTTCTTCGACTAATACGCAGGACGTCTCGACTGAAGGCTCAACGTTATATCGCATAGAGGGTGGCGCGACTTTTGATGGCAGCGGGTCGTCTGGTACGACAATGATGGCATCAGGCACAAACAGCACAATTCTGCAGGTGACCGGGGTGGGGAGCCATTTTGATTCCGGCTCGCAATCGCTGAGTATCACCGGGGACGGTGCGACCGGGATTCGGGTTGAAGGCGGAGCGGATGGGGTTATCACCAAAGACGCGGTGATTGTGAAACTTTCCGGTAAAGACACCACTGCCGGGATCGTTGACGGTAATTATTATGACTTGTCCGGGAATGTTGATGAGAGTCAGAAAGGCAACTCAACCCTGACCAGCTACGCCACGCTGAATACCAGCAATACGGCGGATGGCGCTTTCGGCTACATCGCTCGTAACGGCGGTACGCTCAACCATAAAGGTAACATCGACTTTGATCAGGCGGGCAGCACAGGCGTGCTGGTTTCCGGCGGTACGTTGAATAACGACGGCGACATCAAGGTTAATGGTGTGGCGGTCAGTATTGAAGGCGCTGATTCCGTTGTGAACAACAATGCGACGGTTAGCGCGACGGATGGCACCGCAGCCTATCTCGTCGGCAATGATGCGTCATTAAGTCTGACGGGTTCGGGAGAAACCAAAGCATCGGGAGACGCGCACGGTATCTTGCTGGCCGCCGGTGCGAAAGGTCTGCTGGTCGATGGGGCCACCATCACAATGGACAGCACGGGTAAAGGAAGCGCCATTGAAAACGTCGCCAACATTGCGGGTATTCAGCTAAAAGATACAACTATTAGCGTGGGGAATGGCATCGGTATTCATACCGGAGCATCCCTGGCGCAGACCAACTCCGGAACGATTAACGTGACGGGGAGCGGTACGGGGATCCTGTTTGAAAATATCGATGGCAGCGAAACGAATCAAACGCTGGATATGTCTGACTCGCGCGATCTGGTTATCAATGTTGAGCAGGCTGCGGGGAAAGGGATCGTCACCAATGCGTCAACCGACCTGAAAACGGGCGTCAGCGTTAACGTGCTTGACGCTAACGGTGGTGAAGCGTTGATTGTTGGTGGCACGACCAAACATGTTGAGCAGGCTGGTGAGCTGACGTCGAAATCGACCAGTCACGCGGTGGTGAATGCTGATAACGGTTCCCTGGAAACGTTTATCAATAAAGGCGTTATTAAAGCGCTGGATGCGTCGCAAAAAGCGGTAGAAATGCTCTCAGGGGCAGGTATTGCGTTTACTAACGCGGCGGGCGCCAGCATTGTTGGTCAGGTTAACCTGATGAGCGGTGATAACACCGTTACGCTGGAGTCTGGCAGTACCGCAACCGACATCAAGACGGGCAGTGGTAACGATCTGTACGTCCTGAAAGATGTCAAAGAGACAGAAACCTCACTGTTTACCAGCCTCAATGGGGGGGACGGGGAGGATACACTTCAGCTGAATAATGCACAGTACATCCTCAATCGCGCCGATGCTATTACCGGCATGGAGCATATCGATCTCACCGCAGGTTCAGTATTTACCGTTAATAATGTTGATTATGCGCTGGGTGATAACCAAAACGATGCGACCGGTACGGGTTACAACATTGATGCGACCAGCACCTTGTCGCTGAATTCTGACGCTGCGCTGGCCTTTAACAGCCATCTGGCGGGAACGGGAACGGTCGCCGTTGATGCCAGCGGTAATGCGTTTGATTTTACCAGCAACAATGCGGCTGATGGATTCAAGGGGACGCTGGCGCTGACGAACAGCACCTTTGAGCTGGCCGGATTAAATACCCAGGCGCTGAGCCAGGCAACATTAAATGTAGGTGAGGGGAACGTCACCCACGTGGGGTCCGGTGAGCAGAATATCGGCGGCCTGGCGTTTAACGGCGGTACCGTCAGCTTTGACGGTGTGACGCCGGGGCAGAGCAGTGCCGAAGGAACAATTCATGCTGGCGCGATGGATCTCTCCGGACGCGGAACCGTGCAGGTTGATACCGGCACGATTACCAACGATCGTCCGCTGGCTGATACCACGCTGTCACTTCTTGAACAGGACGATGCGCAGTCGCTGATTCAACTGGCGACCTCAGATACTGCCGTCTCCGGCGGTGCGGGCAATCTGACGCTCACCGATAGCAATGGCAATATCATCAGCGATGGGGTTGAAGCTGGCATCAGCCAAAATGGTGAGATTGTTGCGAACGGAACCTATGATTATCGCCTTACCGGAGGGGAAAACGATGATGGGTTGTACATTAGCTATGGTCTGACTCAGGTCGAACTGTTGGCCTCCGGAGACAATGCACTGGTCCTGGATGCGAACGGAAAAGCCGGTAATGCCGCAGATCTCAGCGCCCGCGTGACCGGCAGTGGCGACCTGGCGTTTGACAGCGCCAGAGGCCAGACGGTATCGCTGTCGAATATGGATAACGATTACACCGGTATCACTGATGTACGCAGCGGCAACCTGCTGATGAAAAACGATAATGTTCTGGGACAGACCAGTGAACTGCGTCTGGCCGCTGAGACCGGTTTTGACATGAACGGTTATAGCCAGACTGTCGGTAAGCTGACGGCGGCGGCTGACTCACTGCTGAACATCAATGGCGGTAGCCTGACCCTGGAGCAGGGCGGAACAGCCGATGGAATATTGACCGGAAGCGGCGCGCTAAACATCAATGGCGATACGCTGACCATTACCGGTGAAAACAGCACGCTGACGGCAAAAACGACCATTGCAGAAGGTGCGCGCGTGCTGATGAACACCACGCTGGGTCTTGGCACGGGCGATATCGTGGCGGCGGGAACGCTGACGATGAGCAAGGCGGCAGGTGCGCTTTACAACAGCATCAGCGATGCCGGACGGGTTGAACTCAGCGAAAGCGACGTCGCGCTGGTGGGTAACAACAGCGCCTTTACGGGGCAATTTGCTGTGGATGCGGATTCCCGGCTTACCGCGTTCAGCGCAGAAAATCTGGGCAGCGCAGAGGTGAGCAACAGCGGTTCACTGGTGCTGAACAGTAATACCGACTGGCAGCTTGATAACGACGTTTATGGTAGCGGCGACGTGACCAAGCTGGGAGCCGGCTCCATTACCGTCGGTGACAACGCCGCCTGGACGGGGAAAACGGAGATTGAGCAGGGTGGCCTGGTACTGGGGGACGGCACATCTCCGGTCACGCTGGCCAGTACCGAAGTCAACATTGCGGCTGCGGGGATGCTCTCGGGCACGGGGGGCGTTGCAGGTCATGTGAATAACGCCGGTGTGCTGCAGGTGGGGACCGGGACCGGTGACAATCTCCTGTTCACGGTGGGGGGCGACCTGGTTAACAGCGGTACCCTCGCAACCGGTGTGAAGGGTCAGCAGGCCGGTAATCAACTGGTGGTCAATGGTAATTACACGGGTAATGGTGGTCATCTTTCCTTGAACACCGCGCTGGGGGATGACAATTCCGTTACGGATAAGCTGGTGGTGAAAGGCGATACCAGTGGCACAACCTCCGTCAGCGTCACTAACGCCGGTGGGAAAGGGGCCGCCACGATTGATGGGATTGAAGTTATCCATGTTGATGGCGCATCGGACGGTGAGTTTACCCAGGCCGGCCGTATTGTGGCGGGGGCATATGACTACAGCCTTGGGCGCGGTCAGGATGAAAACAGCGGCAACTGGTATCTGACCAGCGGCAAAACCAATCCGGATCCCGAACCAAAACCGGATCCGGATCCGGATAAAGATCTGCGTCCGGAAGGCGGCAGCTACACGGCTAACCTGGCGGCGGCCAACAACATGTTCGTCACCCGTTTGTACGATCGCCTGGGCGAAACGCAGTATATCGATGCCCTGACCGGCGAGCAGAAAGTCACCAGTATGTGGATGCGCCACGTTGGCGGGCATAACAACTGGCGTGACGGCAGCGGCCAGCTGAAAACCCAGAGCAACCGTTATGTATTGCAGCTGGGGGGCGACATTGCGCAATGGAGCCAGAACGGACTTGATCGCTGGCACCTTGGCGTGATGGCGGGCTACGGGAACGATCACAGCAACACCCGATCGTCACGCACGGGTTACCGTTCCAGAGGTTCAGTCAATGGCTACAGCACCGGCGTTTATGCCACATGGTATGCCAATGATGCGTCGCATAACGGCGCCTGGCTGGACAGCTGGGCTCAGTACAGCTGGTTTGATAACAATGTCAAAGGCGATGATCTGCAGGGCGAATCGTATAAATCGAAAGGGGTGACCGCCTCGCTGGAAATGGGATATGCCCAGAAAATGGGTGAATTTAGCGGCAGTCAGGGAACGCTGAACGAATGGTACATACAACCTCAGGCGCAGGCGGTCTGGATGGGCGTGAAGGCGGACGACCATCGGGAAAGCAACGGCACCCGAATCACCAGCCATGGTAACGGCAATGTGCAGACCCGGCTGGGCCTGAAAACCTGGATTAAGAGCCATCATCAGATGGATAACGGTAAAGAACGTGAATTCCAGCCGTTTGCCGAGCTGAACTGGCTGCACAATTCACGAGATTTCAGTACGACCATGGACGGCGTGAATGTTCGTCAGGACGGGGCGAAAAATATCGCCGAGGTAAAAGTGGGTGTGGAAGGACAGGTAAGTCCGCGTCTTAATCTGTGGGGCAACATCGGAGTGCAGGCTGGCGACAAAGGCTATAACGACAGCGCTGCGATGATAGGCGTGAAATGGAACTTCTAAGCTGATTCTGCCGGGTAAGTTCAGCCAGACTGGCGTATGTCAGTCTGGTTATTTCCTGCTGAAATAATATCTGAAGAGCGTCCTTCAGGGCGCTCTGTTCAACAACACGAGTTAATCATGTCTGTAACCAAGAAAATCACACCCATCATGCTGGTGTTGCTTTTTCTTCTGGCCGGTGTGCTGACGTCATGGCAGCAATGGGATAGAGAGGGACAACTTGTCAGGGAACACGCGATAAATAGCCTGATCGAAGAAATCGACACGATATTTGACGACGTAAATACCTTGGCTGTGTTGGCCAGCGCAAATATTCAGGAAGATTGCACCGACGATCTGCTACGAAAATTGCGTCTTCTTACGGCGTCTGGCGAGAAGATTCGTTCAGTCAGCATCATCAGAAACGGTGAGTGGAACTGCTCTTCTCTCGAAGGCAGAGAATCGCCGGGGATTGTTTCCAGGGGAACGACCACGCACTCACTGATGATTGAACAGCTTTATCGACTGAAGACGGAGATGTATATCCTCTATTTTCCGTTTCAGGGGCAGGTGGTGGCGGTTGCGGTATATAAAGCGGCGATCGATAAAATCCTCATGGATTTTTCCCGTAAAGCAAACATTGATGTGCATTTTTTATTGTATCCAGAAAAACATCCTTTCGTGCAGATGGCCTCGCAAAACTATCCTTTCTGGATTGTGACGGATTCACAGGATGGCCTTGCGGATTATGTGCGGGATAATCATTATCTTCTTATTTTATTTGTTCTTCTGTCTTTGCTGTTATATTTCCATTTACGCCGGGTGCAGCGGATTTCGCCAATAAAAATACTGCAGCGTGCGATTAATAATGATGAATTTGTTCCGTTTTATCAGCCCGTTGTCGAACTCGCTTCCGGAAAAATCGTCGGGGCTGAAGTTCTTGCTCGCTGGAATCACCCGGAGCAGGGAATTATTCCCCCTAACGAATTTATCCACACGGCTGAACATAGTGGGTTGATCAATGCGCTGACGCTGAAACTTTTAACGCAGGTAGAAGCTAATATGCGGTGCTTCAGGGATCATTGCGATATGCCCTTTCACATCGGTATTAACGTACCGCCATTGTCACTGGAAGATAATGAATTTACCGATGCCATTATCGCCTTTATTCAGCGGATGAACTTGTTTCATATTGACGTAATGATAGAAATCACCGAGCGACAGCAGAATCTGATCCGTGAAAGCGTGCTGAAGCGCTTGAAGGAGACAGGAGCGGCGCTAGCCCTCGATGACTTTGGGACCGGATATTCTAACTATGCAGCGCTGCAACGTATTTCGCCGCGGTTTTTGAAAGTAGATAAGATGTTTATCGATTACTTGGGTAAAGGTGGCGTGAGTGATAGCATTATCAGCAACATTGTTCACCTCTCTGAACTGGCCAGGATCCCAGTGGTGGCGGAAGGGATAGAAAGTGAAGAACAGATGGAGAGACTACGACGGATGGACGTTAGCTTTGGTCAGGGATACCTGTTCAGTAAACCAATACCCTTTAATGCGTTTCTGCATTTATTATAAGAATTGCTGATAATAAAAAACCGCTCGCGCGGTTTTTTATTATTGAATGGCTGGAAGATTACTCGCTGACTTTTTTCTCAACGGAAGCAGCACCTTCTTTGGTTTTATTCCAGCCTTTCTCGGCACCTTCTTTTGTTGCATTCCAACCTTTTTCAGTACCTTCTTTGGTTGTATTCCAGGCTTTTTGTGAGCCTTCACTTACCTTGCTGCTCAGGTCATCTTGTTTACCTTCAGCTGCATGTTTGGCTTTTAACTGTTGCTCTTCGCCCTGATTCTGCGCCTGATGCAGTTTTTCTTTTGCCGTATTGGCGTTTTCGTGCGCGGCAGCTACATCATTATCAGTTGCGTGTGTCGTGGCGGCAATAACGGGAGAAGCCAGCAGAATTGCAGATAATGCGATAATTGTCTTTTTCATAATATCCTCGCTTAGCGTTATAAGTTATTAGCGTGATTAAGCATGGCAGATAAACGAAGCGCTGGCTTTAGGAAAAAACTGTAAGTGCTGATACCGCTATTTATCCACCTCGTGCAGTTTCGAGTTATCAACACGGTTATTATGGTCTGGGGCAAATCCACGTTTAATGTTGGGTTAAATAGCGAGAGGCTACCTTTATTAAGTATGACGGTCTGCATCACAATGCTGTCTGGTATATATTTGGTGCAGTAATTGTTAATGAATTATACCGCTTAAATGACAACCGCTCATTTCCGGATGGGGTTGAGGATGGGATATCCGGGCAGAAACATGGTTGTTTGGGGAGAAAATGACCTATGAACTGTCGTGGTCAAGTAATAGTGGACATGCGGCTAAGTGAGTAAACTCTCCAGAGACATTACAGTTCCTGCAAAAATATCTGGCCAGAATTTAAACAACTCGATATTCTGAAATGCTTTGTGTTTTTGTGAACAGGAAAAAGTATGCTTAGTACGTTACCCGATTTACACAGAAGTTTTGCAGAGCAACTCAAGCTTAAATTCCAGTCGGATTCGCGAATTCATTCCCTTCTCGCTGGTGGCTCAATTATTCATGGCGGATTTGATAAATACTCCGATCTCGATTTTATCGTTGTCGTAGATCCTCTCTACTATGACGAAATCATGGCGCAGCGTAAGGTGCTCGCCGGAACATTAGGCCATTTGTTGCATGCTTTCACCGGGGAACATGTGGGAGAGCCTCGCCTGCTTATATGCCTGTATGGCCCCGAACTCCTTCATGTCGACCTGAAATTTATCACCCTGGAAATGCTCACTCAACGCGTTGAGGAGCCAGCAGTGTTGTTTACCCGCGATAACACTGCTCTGGAGCGACAACTGGCAAAATTTAGTGCTCACTGGCCTAACAAGACGCCGGAGTGGTTTGAGTCCCGAGCCTGGATCTGGCTGCATTATGCAGTGGTTAAGCTGGGAAGGGGCGAACTTTTTGAAGCGATTGGTATGTTGGCATTCTTCCGCGAGCAAGTGCTGGGACCTATGTTGTACCGTCGTGTAAATCTTCCGCAACGTGGGGTTCGCCGCATTGAATTCCACGGCATTGATCCTGACGGCCTGCTGACTTCCACATTGGCAACGCACGATCGTGACTCTGTCAGCATGGTCATCAGAAGGGCTGTTGACGCTTACATCAATCTGCGAGCTGATGCGCTGCCTGAAAATATCGCAGACGATGCAGCCCGTTGGGCGGTCCTTGCCATGCTGAAAGAGTATTCTGACAGGGGGTAAATCTATACTCCGGTCTTCTTCGCACGTTTCTTGGTGACAGGGCGAATGTAGCGAAACTGCCAGATTTTACTCCCGCCGGATTTGATGAGTAGCTCAAGGCCATCGCCATCATAGAGAACGTAGTCCGCTTCCTTGGGTTTAGCAGATTCGATTTCTTTAGCGGATAGAGGTTTGGTTTGTCTTGCCATCGCCGGGTTTCCATAGTTTTAGGCACCTCAAAAACAATAAAGCTTTATGAGGTGCCTAACACGGTGCCTAAAAGATTCGGATTTAATTAGTTGGCATCAGGCTTCGCGGGACAAAATGAGGGCACAAAAAAGCCCGCAGGGCTTGCGCCGTGCGGGCTCTTAGGACTTCATCGGATGACTCTGGTAATCACCGATGGAGAATTTTGGTGGAGCTGGCGGGAGTTGAACCCGCGTCCGAAATTCCTACATCCTCGGTACTACATGCTTAGTCAGTCTTTACATTCGCCTGGCACCTGCGGACAGACACGCCACTACCAGACTAGCCTGATTAGATTTAACGCTTCAACCCCAGGCAGGGCCTCCACGCGATCTCTTTTGGGTTTGACCTCTCTTTGATCCCCGTCTTAAGAGCGGAAGCTAGGGAGAGAGGGCTCAGAGCAGGTTATTAAGCTGCTAAAGCGTAGTTTTCGTCGTTTGCGACTATTTTTTTGCGGCTTTTTACGAGGCCAACCGCCCCTCGGCATGCACCTTGGGTTTCGCGAATCCCGTCGAATCCAGAATCAGCCCCAATGTGTTAGATCAAGTATAACAGACTTGTGACACGCGTGACCAGCCCCCGCAACCCCTAATCCTCAAGGATTTACCGCTCGCGCAGCGCTTCTTTTGCACGATTAAACGGTTTGATTAAATAGTCGACGATGGTTTTTTCACCTGTTTTTATATCCACCGTGGCAATCATGCCCGGTACGATGGAGAAATGGCGTCCCAGTTTGTTCTGTAAGAAGTCCTGATGGGTGCGGATAAACACGCGGTAGTAGAAGATTTCCGGTTTCACTTTGTCCTGAATAGTGTCCGGAGAGATGGTTTCGACTACCCCTTCCAGACCGCCGTAAATGGCGTAGTCATAGGCGGTTATCTTCACCAGCGCCCGTTGACCGGGATGGATGAACGCGATATCACGCGGTGACAGGCGGGTTTCTATCAGCAGATGATCGTCCAGCGGCACAATCTCCATCATCTCGCCATTGGGCGGGATAACGCCGCCAATGGTGGTGACCTGGATGTTTTTCACGATACCGCGCATCGGCGCGCGAACGGTCAGACGGGTGACGGAATCCTCGCGTCCTTTTAAAATAGCCGCCAGCATATCCACTTCGGCGTTAGCTTTTGACAGCGCTTCCCGCGCCTGCACAAAGTATTGCGAGCGCAGGTCGGTAATTTTTAATCCCAAATCGCTTTTTTGTCGTTGCAGGCGCAGCACTTCTACATGGCTGGCGGCACCGCTTTTCTCCAGGCGTTGGGTGATGGCCAGCTCTTTATTAACCGAGACCAGCGCATCCTGCAGTTCCGCCATTGAATCCGCAAGCTGCGCGCGACGGCTTTTATACAGGCGAGTTTCGGAGGCGATGAGATCCGGCCAGGCGCGCAATGAATCGGGAAAGACCAGCGGCAGATCGTTAACTTCAGCATTGAGCCTTGCGCTGGAAGCCAGTGAGGCGCGATAACGGGCGGCGCTCTCCCCAACGTTGGACTCAGAACGAGTCGGGTCGAGGCGCGCCACAATTTGATTGGCCTGCACTTTATCGCCCTCGCGTACTGTAAGTTCAGCGAGAATACCGCCATCCAGCGACTGCAATATTTGCTCTCGCGAGCTGGGGATCACTTTGCCGCTGCCGGTTGAGACTTCATCCAGCTTGCCGAAATATGCCCAGATACCCAGAACGGCAAACAGCAGCGTGCTGAGCAGAATAATGCGGCTGGCCCCGGAAAAACGGTGCTCGCGGCGGATATCAAGGTCGTCCATGGCGGCGTCATGCGGATTGGTTTTCATTTTTCCACTCCCGACCGTGAGTTGGGGCGGGTGCCCGGCTCGCATTCAACGCCTGCGCTTTCGGGGCATCCATGACCAGTTGGCCTTCTTTTAACACCACCACGCGCTCGACCAGTTCCAGGACCGGTACGCGATGGGTGGCGACAATCAATGTGCGGTTGCCCAGCCACTGGTTGAGGCGCTGAATAAACTCCCGCTCGGTATGTTCATCCAGCGAGGCGCTGGGTTCGTCAAGCAGCACGATATTGGGCGATCTCAGCAGCATTCTCGCCAGCAGGATCGACTGCCGTTGCCCACCGGACAAACCGTTGCCCCCCTCCATAATGGGATGCGCCAGCCCTTTGGCGAGCTGTTTAACGAAAGTTGCCGCGCCGCTGACCTCCAGC
Source organism: Citrobacter arsenatis (assembly GCF_004353845.1). Taxonomy (GTDB): domain Bacteria; phylum Pseudomonadota; class Gammaproteobacteria; order Enterobacterales; family Enterobacteriaceae; genus Citrobacter; species Citrobacter arsenatis. Next base: position 3,953,735 of record NZ_CP037864.1, on the reverse strand, counting down.
GCGTCGAAGATCTGCGCGTCGCTGGCGTGCGGCGCGCCGAGGGTCAGGTTCTCGCGCAGGGTGCCGAAAAACAGCCGCGCGTTCTGGCTGAGAAAACCGATGTTGCGGCGTAAATCGGCCATATCGATCTGCGCCAGACTCAGGTTGTCGAGCCGGACATCGCCCTGGATAATCTCTACACCGCCCGCCATGGCCTGCAGCAGGGTTGACTTCCCGGCACCGTTGCGCCCGAGGATCGCCACGCGTTCACCGGGCATGACCTCCAGACGCGAGATGCGTAGCGGAACGCGCTGATCGTCGCTGTGGTAGCGAAAGTGCGCGTTCTCAAACAGATAATGACCGTGAAAAATCTCCTGATGCACCCGGTCTTCGTCATACTGCGTTTCGGTGGGAAGCTGCATGATGCTGTCCAACCCCATCTTCGCCGCCTTAACCTGTTGCCAGCGGGCCAGCACGCCGCACAGGTTAGCCATCGGGGCAATCATTCTGGAGCCGAGCATCGAAGCCGCCACCACGGCCCCGGTGGTCATCGTGCCTTCAATCACCATCGGCGCGCCGAACATAATGATGGCGGCGTAGACCAGGCTTTGCACCGACATGCCCCAGCCAATCAACCCCTGAGTCAGCTTGCGCGTACGCAGTCCGGACTCTCCGGTAATACGGATGTAGCTGTTCCACTGCTGTAAAAAGCGGTTTTCCGCCTGCATTAGCTTGATGTCTTCCAGACCCTGAACGCTCTCAACCAGCACCGCGTTGCGCAGGGTGGATTCATGGGCCGCCTGGTTGGCGAGCACCGCCAGTTTCTTCTGTAACAGCAAACCGGGCAGGATCATCAGCAGGGCGGCGACGGGAGCTATCCACGCCAGCGGCGGGGCGATAAAAGCCAGCACCACGATAAACAAAAAGAAAAATGGCAGATCGACAATGGTCGACATGGTCGAGGAGGTGATCATCTCGCGAACCTGTTCCAGCTCACGCAGTTGAGAAATAAAGCTCCCCGTCGAGCGGGGTACGGCGCTGTTACGCAGCCTCAACGCATGACTGAATACGCGATCGGAAATGCGCATATCGGCGCGTTTGCCGAGCAGATCCATGATGTGGGTACGCGCTTCACGCAGCAAAAAGCCAAACAGCACTGCCACCAGAACGCCGGTGGAGAGAACATACAGCGTTGGATAAGACTGGGCGGGGATCACCCGGTCATAGACCTGCATGGAAAAGATAATTCCGGCGAGCGACAGGACGTTAATCAGGAAGGCGGCAATCATGACCGGCAGGTAAGGGCGGATGTCCTGTAACACCAGTTCGCGCATCCAGTCGGGCTTGAAGCGCGAAATATAGCGGTCTACCCGACTGTCCTTCAGCGCCGACAGCGGGCGCAGCGCGGTAATGCTCACGATCTCCGGCAAAAGTTCTGCAACCGTCAATCGGTTACGCTGGCCCTCTTCGGCGATGATAAAAACATCCAACGCATCTTCACCGTTGAAATGTTCTATCACCATCAGTTGGCCGTCGCGTAGTTCTGCCACCACCGGCAGATGCCACTGACCGAATGCCTGTGTGGCGGTATCCAGTGTATGAAATGACAGTCCCGCCTGACGCGCCAACTGCGACAGCGCCATGGCCCGGCTTTTCCCCGCAAACCATGGGGCGTTGGCCTGGATTGCGCCGGGTGAACAGGCAACGCGATAGTGGCTGGCTATATGCGTCATCGCCTGCGCCCACTGGCTTAGGGCGTGTTCGCCAATGGCATCTTCCGCATGTGAATCGAGGTTGCTCATAGCTTGATCTCCACCGATTGAATGCTGCGGTTATTTAAGGCGAACGCCTGGCGAAGCGATCCTGTGTTATAGAGGCAGTTCAGCTGGAGCTGGCGTAGCTGGTTTTGGGTCTGGAGTTCAGCAAAACGGGCCTGATACACCTCCTGCTCGGCGTTAAGCACGTCGAGCAGCGGGCGCGAGCCGAGGTCCAGGTACTGTTGCTGATAAAGTTCGCGCGTTTGTTCACTCAGCCGCTGCTGGCGACGCAGAATCTGCAGAGCGGTGGCGAGACTCATCGCCTGGCTGCGGGACTCCAGTAATTTTTGCCGGACTTCGAGTCGGGTGCGCTGGATGGAGTACTGTGCAGACTCTACCGCGTGACTGGCGGCGTTGCGTCTGGCGGTGAGTCCGCCTCCCTGATACAGCGGCATCTCGACTTTTACCCACGCGGAGTACTGGGTTTTATCGAGTACCTCATGGCTGGGGTATTTGTCGTTGAGATAATGCTGTACCGACGGCTCCAGGGAGATGGTGGGCGTCATCTGGGCGTTGGCGTAATCGAGATTTGCCTGTGCCACATTCGCCTGCGCCCATGCCGCCAGCACAGCGGGAACCAGCTTATCTTCCGGTTTGACCACATCACAACTGCTGTCCAGTTTGACCGGGAACTCGTTGCTGATGTCGTTAAGCGAGTTCCAGCCGAGGAAGCTCATCAGCGTGGCCTTGCTGCTGTCGAGATTGGCCTGATACTGTGCCAGCTGAGAGCGTGCGGACTCAATACGTGCGTCGGTTTGCACCACGTCTGACAGCGAAGTTGCCCCTTCATCATTGCGTTGACGGGTCAGTCGACCTATGCCGTTTAAGGCAGTGAGCTGTTCTTCGGCGGCATCCACCATTTGTTGCCACGTCTGCACCTGAACGAGGGCGTTGGCGGTTGCGTGAGCGATGGTATCAATACTGAGTAACACATTCGCCTGCTGTTGCGCGGCTCCGGCGGTCTCAGCGCGGACCTGGCTTGCCACTTTGCCGAAGTCGTACAGCATTTGTGACACCGAAATAACCAGCGCCGGGCTAAAGCCGTGGTCGGTGTAGGTATTGCTGTAACCGTTGTTCATTCCGGCAGAAACCTGCGGGTAGTATTTCGATTTCGCCACGTCGATCTGCTCGTTTTGTGAGAGCAGTTTGCCGATCGATTCACGAATAGAAGGATGCCAACTCACGGCGCGACTCACCGCGTCGTTCAGCGTCAGGCTGCCGGGGGCTGCGGCGCTCAGCGGCAGATCGGCAACCGCGCCGTCCAGCGAGGGAAGCATCTGGCTGGTGGCCAGTCCTTCCGGCGTAATAATTTGCGGTTCATTTTCGGCATTCACCCGCATGGTACAAAGCGTTAATGCCAGCAGTAGGGCAACAGGCGCGACATTTCTCATAGTTTATCCCTTACAAAATACGGCAGCGACGACTGTTATTGCCCCGGACGTCATGGCATCCGGGGCTGTAGTTATGGCGCTTTAACGCATTGCGTTAACGTCAGGGCACAATGTGATTTTGTTGCACCAGCTCATCGAGCGTGGTGTGTACGTTCTCCAGTGTTATGAGATTGGTTGCGTGATAAGTGTTGCCCGTACCGTCGCGGTCGATGGCAATCACTGTGTTGTTACCGCTGGTGGTCACGGTGAGATAGTTGCCGAGCGTGGCGTTCTGCCCGTTCCAGCCCACCAGCAGGTCGCCGATATCGATTTTGTCGCCCTGGGCCAGCGAGAAGTTGGTCCAGTTGTCGGTCACGCCATTGCTAATGTTGCCGCCGGTCGCGTCGTTGGCGTTGAGCAGGTGATAAATCAGCGTATCGCCGTAGACCGATCCGGTGATCACGTCATGCTGTGCGGTACTGGCCATCTGCGGATTCATATTGATGGTCAGCGTAGCGGTGTCCGTATGCCCGTTTTGGTCGTTAAGCGTATAGGTAAAGGTCTCTTTGCTGGTGATCGATGCTACGGTTGTACCCGGCTTCAGCGTGTAGATGTATGAGCCATCCAGGTTCATGGTCAGTGAACCATAATGACCCTGAATTGTTGCGCTACTGATGCTACCGGCCGGATTAAGGGTGGCGGTACTGCCGTTAAAGCCGGTGACGGTGAGCTGGGTATGGACGGTTGAGAGCTGATCGTGCGCGCCGGCGGCATCACTGCCATCAAAAATGTTGCCATTCACCGTGGTGGCGTTAACGTCCCAGGTATTGAGGTGCCATGTCGTGCCCGTGACGTTCGGCGTAATGCTGACGTTGCCAACTGCCAGTCCTCCCATTGTTCCGGTGAAGCTGATGTTGTAATGGCCTGCGGCCAGCTCGGCATTACCCAGCGAGATGGCAATTGAACTGCCTAACAGGCTGATGGAGCTGGCGGGTACAGAGCCAGAAAGCGAGAATCCGTTAGGGCCGGTGATTGTCCAGGCAATGCCCAGCGTACCGACGGTGATAAGCGTGCCGATGTTGAAGTTGAGCGTGGCGCTTTTCAGTACGTCATTCGTCGCGATATCAAACGAACCTGTACCGGTTGCTTTGCTCCCAAGCGTTGGGATTGTCGCTGTTCCCAGCGCGCCGCTTCCGTACCCAACAGAGTCCTGAACGGTACTTACCGCCATCGTGCTGCTGACGTCATTTATCGCGTCCAGCGACTGCGGCGTTGGTTTGATATTCAGTGAGGCGCTGCCGGTATCGCCGTTTGGTGCTCTGACCTTATACACGAAGCTGTCCGGCGTGTTGATACCGTCTGCGCCCAACCCGCTTTTCAGCGTGTAGGTGTAGTTCCCTTTCGCATCAATAGTCAGCGTGCCGTACTGCCCGTTGATGGTGGTAGTGCCCGTGCCGTTAACGGCGACACCGTTCACTTCGGTGATAACGGTTTTAGCCGGAGCCGAGTCGTTGGTCAGCAGGTTTCCATTGGTTGCCGCACTCAGACTGTCGACAGCGTAGGAGTGATCGGCCTTAATATCCAGGGTATAGCTGGTCAGCAGCGTCAGACCACCGGAGGCATTAAGCAGGAACAGGTAGTCACCGCCCGGCAGTGTGATGGTGTAGTCCGTTGAGTTACCTCCTAGCAGCGCTGTGACCCAGTTGGGCTTCACGCGAAACTGTTCATACTGCTGAATGGACTCGTTGAAGCGATAAACATAGAGATCAAAACCGCCTACCGTCACGCCAAGAACGCTTGCTTTGACGGTCAGCGTGCGGGTTGCGCCGTCATCCACGTTGAATTTGATCGGGTTGGTTAAACCGTTAACCAGACTGACGTCCAGCACATTGCCGAGACCGACGCTGGCGAGGGTGAAGCCGGTTTGTTGTGATGTGCCATGATCCTCCGCGATGACCTGCGTCGCGTAGGTCAGCGCAGCCACATCGTCCGCAGCGGTTACCGTACTGGTGGTTGGGGCCTGACCGAGCGTCACCACCAGTTTTGCCGAGGAATGATCACTACCATGCGTCAGCGTGTAGGTGAAACTTTCGGAACGCCCATACACTGAGATTGACGTGTTGGTCAGGGTATAGGTGTAGCTACCATTCTGATTGATATGCAGGATGCCGTATTTTCCCTGAACATCAATACCGCCCGCTGGGATGTTCACGACGTTGCCGTTACCATCGGTGATGGAAGTGACCAGCGTGCCGGAAGGTGCGTTATCCTGCCCGTTGGTGGGGTCGGTATCCGTGATGATATTACCTGACTCGCTAGTACCGCCGGTGATGGTCCCAGCGCTGGTTTTGACCACCGAGACATCAAGGCTGGTGTATGCACCCGTCGCCAGCAGGTTGGTGTTGTAGCTCACCACGCGGTAATCACCGCCGGTCAGTCCGCTGTAATTGAGCGTTACGCCCGAGGCACCCAGGGTGAGCAGGCTGGCGAAGTCTGGTTTCCCGGTATCTACTATCGTTACCCAGGCATTCAATGTTGTGTCAAAGCGCTGGATGACGACTTCAAGCGTGTTTAACAGAGACAGCACCACGCCGGTAGCGGCGGCATTGATCGTAATGGAGCCGCTGCCGCCAGAGGCGATGCTGAAATTCACGCTTGCCGTATCATTGCCCAGTACGTTGGCGACATTCCCTAACGCATTGACCAACAGGAAACCATAATCACTTTGATGATCGGTGCTGACGATCACATCGGTTTGAAGCGGCAGACTGGTGACGTTATCTTCAGCCAGCAGCGGCAATACCGGCGCGAGAGCGCTTGTCGGTGATGAGGTATTTCCCGCCGCATCGGTCGCCGTGGCGGACAGCGACTGCCCCTCAATCTGGCGAACCGGCAGGTTGACGCTGTAGACGCCGCTACTGTTGGCGATTGCCGTCACGCTGGTGCCGCCGGGCAGAGAGATGGTGACCGTGCTTCCCGCTTCGGCGACGCCGCTCACGGTGCCGCCATCGGCGCTGATCAGTATCGTAGGTGCGGTCGGTGGTGTGGTATCCACAATCACGCTGAACGAACCGGACAACCCGCTTGCGCCGTTGGTGTTGGTTGCGGTGGCGGTGAACGCGTGGTTACCTTCGCTGAGTGCGCCGGATGGCGTAAAGCTCCAGATCCCGTTACCGTCTGCGGTCGTGGTGCCCATTAGCACGCCGTTGTTGTACAGACTGACCACCGCGTTTGCCTGCGCCGTTCCGCTGAGCGTTGGTCGGGTGTCATTGGTGGTTTTACCGGGAGCGACGGGGCCTATGACAGTGCCGACGTCATCGAGCACGCTGGCAATAAGAGGGGCTGGCGGTACGCCGGTAAACGGTGCCAGCACGTTGCCCGTTGTGCCGATGTTGCCTGCGGCATCCTGCGCGCTGACCAGCAGCGTTTGCCCACTGATTTGCGGTGGATTCAGCGTAAAGGTGAAATTACCGGAGGCGTTGGCCGTTGCTGTACCGAGCACCGTTCCACCGCTGGAGGTAATAATGACCGTGCTGTTAGGCTCGGCAACGCCGGTGAGCGTGGTGCCGTTGGCGTTTACCGCCAGCCCGGTTGGGATGCCCGGGGCGACGGTATCAACCACGATCGCTGCCGCAGACGATATGCCACTGGTATTACCCGCGCTGTCCGTTGCGGTGATGGTAAAGGAGTGGGCACCTTGCGCCAGCGCGGTGGGCGGCGTGTAGGTCCAGTTGCCGCTGCCGTCCGCCGTCACGCTGATGACAAAGCTGCCGTTATCATAAATATCAACCCGCGCGTTGGCCTCCGTGGTGCCGTTTAACGTTGGTCGAGCGTCATTGGTTGGCTGATTACTGCCAATCGCCCCGGTGTTTGGCCCGACATCATCAATAATGCTGCTGATTGAAGGCTGCGTCGGCGCCGTAGTGTCGACCACCACGCTGAAGCCCGCCGTTGCGCCACTGGTGTTGCCCGCCGCATCGGTGGCGGTGACGGTGAAGGTGTGCGATCCATTCGCCAGCGGCGTGGTTGGGGTAAAAGACCAGCTATTATTGCTTTGCACCAGCGCGGTACCCAGCAGGGTGCTTCCGTCATAGATGCTGACGGTGCTGCCTGCCTCGGCGGTGCCATTTAGCGTCGGGCGGGCATCGTTGGTCAGTTGCCCGTTGCTGAGCGCCGCATTGAATACGCCGCCTGCGATATCATCGACTACTGAGACCAGTAATGGGGCGGATGGCGCAATGGTGTCGACATTAATCGTAAACCCGCCCGAGGTAGGACTCACGTTCCCGGCGGCATCGGTCGCGATAGCAGTAAACACATGCTGACCGTTGCCCAACGTGGCAGGCAGATATTCCCAGGTGCCGTCTATCGCCGCAGTCACCGTTGCCAGCAGCGTGCCATTATCGTAGATGGCCACCCGGGAACCGGCTTCCGCCGAGCCGTTGAGTACGGGACGGGTATCGTTGGTAAAGGCACCGCTCGACAGCGTTCCGGTTCCCGGCAGCACGTCATCAAATGCCTGAATAATCGTTGGCGCAAGCGGGGCGACGGTATCAACAACGATGTTAAATCCAGCGGACGTTGGGCTGACGTTTCCGGCAGCATCGGTTGCTGTCACCGTCAGCGCGTGGTTACCGTTAGCAAGTGGGGTTCCCGGCGTGAAGTTCCAGGCCCCCGTACCATCTACTGGAGCAGATCCGATCAGCACTCCGTTATCGTAAATTCTCACCGTGGAATTGGCTTCAGCCGTACCGCTGAGAGTAGGGAGCGTATCGTTTGTGGCCTGGCCGTTGTTCAAATTACCGATCAGCGGTCCGACATCATCCGCAACCTGGGTAATCGCAGGCGTCCCTGGCAATACGGTATCCACGATAAGCGCGAAGCCAGTGGATGGTTGGCTGGTATTACCGGCGCTGTCGGTGGCGGTAACGGTTAGCGTGTGCGGGCCATTTGTGAGTGCATTTGTCGGGGTTAAGCTCCAGGTGCCGTTTGCCCCAACGGTGGTGGTACCTATGGGCTGACCATCGCTAAGGACGGTAATGGTTGCGCCAATTTCACCAATGCCACTTAGGGCAGGACGGGATTCATTCGTAGTCTGCCCGTTGGTTATCGGGCCAGTTGTCGGGGCAGTGTTGTCCTGTACCGAACTGATGATCGGAATTGACGGGGCAACAGAGTCCAGCTCAATAGTAAACGATGATGATACTCCGCCTGTGTTCCCCGCCGGATCGGTGGCAACGACGGTGAAAATATGTTGTCCCTGTCCCAGCGGGGCATCCGGCGTGAAGCTCCAGTTGCCTGACTCGTCCACCTGAGTTGTACCTATTTCAGCGCCGTTATCACGGATCGTGATGATGGCGCCGATCTCGCCTTTGCCGTTCAGGGTAGGTTGCGCATCGTTGGTCAGTTGTCCGTTGGTCAGCGCTGTATTGCCAGGATTATCGTCAATGACTGAGGTAATGCTCGGTGCTGCCGGTGCCAGGGTGTCGACGACGACCACAAACGGTGGCGTTGTCGGGCTAATGTTACCCGCGTTATCTGTAACGCTGGCAGTCAGCGAGTGGCTTCCTTCACCGAGAGCAGGGACTGGCGTAAAGCTCCAGTTGCCATTTTCGTCGCTGGTGGTTGTGCCGATTACCGTGCCATTGTCGCGGATGGTAACAACCGAATCCGCCTCGGTAACGCCGGAAAGCGTTGGGGTGTTATCGTTGGTCAACTGCCCTGAGGTTAGGGTCTGGGTCGTACCAACGTTGTCCGTGACCGTCACAATAGATGGCGCATTCGGTGCCAGGGTATCGACAATAATGCGGAAATCACTGGACGGATCCCCCTGGTTGCCAGCGGCGTCAGTTGCGCGGGCGGTAAAGAGATGATTGCCTTCTCCCAGCGGTGCTGTTGGGGTAAAGCTCCAGAATCCGTTGCTGTTTACGGTCGTTGTGGCATAAGCAATTCCGTTATCGTAGAGGGTAATGGTTGCCCCAGGCTCGCCAGTTCCGTTGAGCGTCGGGCGTGAATCATTGGTAATTTGCCCTTTATCCAACGATCCGGTGCCGGGGGCGACATCGTCGATAATGCTGGTGATAGTTGGTGCTTGCGGTGCCGTAGTGTCGATGGTGATAGCGTAGTTGGGCGATAAACCGCTGGTGATGCCGCCTACAGTTTGTGACACCGTGAAGTTATGGGTTGTGCCGTTAGTCAGCGGGGTGGGTAACTGATAACTCCATGCGCCAGACACGGCATCGGCGGTTACCGTGACGGGAGTCGTTTCGCCATCTATAAAAATATTAACAGTCGCCCCGGCAGTGGCCGTCCCTTGCAGCAGCGGTAAGGTGTCGTTGGTGGTTTTACCGTTGCCTATCACCCCCATGATGGGCGCAATGTCATCAACAATCTCAAGCGTTGGTGGATGCGGAACGCTGGAGGTAGCCGCGTTAAACGTTGTCGGATCGCTTTGATTTCCGGCGGTATCCTGAGCGATGGCGTTGAGCGCCTGGCCGGTGGTTTGTGCCGGTGAAATTGTGACAGAGAACTTACCTGAACTGTCTGCCACCCCCTGGCCGAGAATGGTGCTACCGCTGCGAATGATGACGGTACTGCCTGCATCGGCGGTGCCGCTAACCAGCGTCCCGTTAGGGTCTACGCTGGTAACCGTAGGCGTTGCAGGCGGCAGGGTATCGACTATCAACGTCAGCGGGTTACCTGCTGCCAGTGAGTTACCTGCGTCATCCACGGCGCCGAAAGTTAGTGTGTGGCTGACGTTGGGCGTGAGGGGAACATCCACACTCCAACTGCCGTTCGCGGCAACGATGGCCGTCGCAATCGGTGTAGTCGTGCCGTCATAAATTAACACCGTACTGCCCGGCGTGCCGGTCCCGCTAATGGTTGGCGTTGTATCGTCCGTGACGCTGCCGCTGGTTAGCGAACCGGTAAAGACGCCAGCGTTATCCTGGATATCCGTTACCTGCGGCAGTGTCAGCTTCGTGCTGTTAACCGTAAACGAAATGCTGTTTGAATTGTTGCTGACGTTACCTGCGGGGTCTGTTGCGGTAGCGCTTAATGTGTAGCTCCCGTTTGCCAGCGCAGTCCCGGGAGTAATACTCCAGGTACCGCCTGCCACAGTTGCAGTACCGATCACCGTACCGCCGTTATACAGAGTGATGATGTCTCCATCGATACCTGTACCGCGAATGGTTGGCGTGGTGTCATCGGTCACGGCGCCGGGTGCGAGGTCGCCCATGACATCGCCGACATTATCGTTGGCGGCGATAATCACCGGCGGCGCAGACGGCGTCGTGTCGATGTTCAGTGTGATGGCATTCGACGGCTGGCTGACGTTGCCAGCCGGATCGGTTGCGGTGAGGGTTACCTGGTAAGCACCTGGAGCAACCGGTGCTGGCGGAGTAAAGCTCCAGGTTCCGTCAGCACCTACTGTTGCGGTTCCCTGTAAAGGGGGAGTGCCGTTCAGATAAACGGTAATCAAATCCCCGACGTTCCCCGTGCCGCTAAAGGTTGGCGTGGTATCGTTGGTGTTGCCGTTAGTGACCACACCCGTTACCGGGGCCACATCGTCGGTAATGATTGGCGCGGCTGGTTGTGCGGGAGGCGTATTGTCTACCGTCAGGGTAAAGCCGGCTGATGGGATCCCCGTGTTGCCCGCGACGTCTGTCGCCGTGGCGGTGAATTTATGCGGCCCGTCGGCGAGTGAGGTTGGGGTAAATGTCCACGTGCCGTCTGGCTGTACGGTGACGGTGCCAATAGAACCGCCATTATCATAAATCGTAATCTTCGCGCCGGGCTCGCCGGTTCCGGAGAGTTCGGGATTCGAGCTCTTGGTACTGCTGCCGTTATTCAGCGTTTGTAGATTTGACCCAATCAGACCTTCTGCGGAGCTGATAACCGGGGCTGCTGGTGGGGTGGTATCAATCGTTAGCGTAAAGTTCCCGGCATTGCTGGCGTTGCCTGCAACGTCCGTGGCGATAGCGGATAAATTGTGCGTGCCTTCACTAAGCGGTTGGTCGAGTAGAATACTCCAGGTGCCTGTGGGTAAAACAGTCGTGCTTCCAATTGGTGTTGCCCCATCATAGAGGGTGACCGTAGAACCGGCTATTCCGGTTCCTTTCAGCTCTGGTAAGGTATCGTTTGAACGGCTTCCGGAAGGCAGATCGATCGGCGCATTTCCAACGTCGTCGGTTGCCGCCAAAATGACAGGATCGCCTGGCGGTTGGGTATCTACGGTAACGTTGACCACTGTGGATGAGGTGATGACATTACCGGCGGCATCGGTTGCCGATACCGTAAACTGATGGGTGCGATCGCTGAGCACCTGATTTCCCGGAACGGTATAGCTCCAGGTACCCGATCTGTCGACAAGTATAACCGTCAACAGTTGATTGCCATCGTACAGGCTCACCAGTGAACCCGGTTCACCGGTACCCGAGATGGTGGGCGTATTGTCGTTGGTGACCCAACCGTTATTTGCCACGTTGCCCGTAATACTGCCAACATCATCGTTGACCAACGTTATCACTGGAACGGTTGGGGCGATGCTATCGACAATAATTTTCCAACTGGCGGCGCTGCTGGTGTTGTTGGCGGCGTCAGTTGCCGTCACCGTAAACACATGCGCGCCCTGGCTCAACGCCGTAACAGGCGTATAGTTCCAGTTACCATTGATATCAGCGGTAACGGTTGTAAGCAGAGTGCCGTTATCATAAATTTTGACCTGCGAACCCGGTTCAGCGATGCCTTCAATTTTCGGTTTATCGTCGTTGGTTAAGTCATTGTTATTGATGGGGCCAGTGATATCGTCAACATCATCAGTAACGGCAATAATAACCGGCTGGTTTGGTGCAGTGATATCCGGAGCCAACGCGGAAGTCGGCTGACTCTCGTTATTGCTGCTGTCCGTTGCGGTGACTTTTACCGTTTCGCCGTTCATTTTCGACGGCGTAATCGACACCGTGAAGTTGCCGCCGCTGTCTGCCTGGCCTGTGCCAATCTGATTACCATTGCTGTCTTTGACGGTGATGGTGCTTCCCGCTTCAGCATGTCCACTGACAGAACCACCATCCCCAGCTACGGTAACGCCGGTTGGCGCGTCAGGTGCCGTGGTGTCCGGGGCGGTGATTGGGGTGTTACCGCTGGTATTGCCTGCTGCATCCGTTGCATTCGCACTCAGTCGTTCACCGTTAGTCTGCGGCGGAACTAGCGTGGCGGTGAATTCTCCGTTCGAGCCGGCGGTTGCTGTTCCAATGATCGCGCCACCTGGAGCCAGAATATGTACCGTACTGTTGGGTTCAGCTATGCCGGTAACCTGATCGCCTGTAGGGTTAATCACCAGATTAGTAGGCGGTTGTGGGGCCGTGATGTCTGGCGCGAGCGCAGTTTCCGGCGGGCTTGGGTTCCCGGCTGGATCGGTGGCGATAGCGGTAATGGTTTCACCATTGGTCTGAGGCGGCTTAATAATGATGGTAAATGAGCCATCTGTTCCGGCGACGCCACTGCCGATCTGAACATTATTGCTGTCTTTGATAACCACGGTATTGCCCGGCTCGGCCGTCCCGGTAACGACAGTGCCATCGGCAGAGACGTTTACATCGTCCGGCGCTGACGGTGGCTGAGTATCGATATTGATATTGAATGCTGTTGATCTTCCCCCCGTACCCAGATGGTTGGTCGCCGTGGCGGTGAAGGCGTGTGGCCCGTCGGGCAATAGCGTAGCGGAGGTCCAGGTCCAGTTGCCGCTGGGATCGGCAAGCACGCTTTCGACAAACACGCCGTTGTTATAAATGTTAACCGTGCTGTTAGCGTCTGCGGTACCCGAGAGCGTAGGGGTTTGGTCGTTGGTGGCCTGATTATTGCTCAACAGTCCGGTTGAGGGCGCAAAATCATCCATAACGCTGACGATAACGGGTACGCCCGGGTAGCCTGAGTTGGTGGCATTGAAAGGAGTATCTGGCCCGATGTTGCCTGCCTGGTCCTGAATCTTCGCGATCAGTGCTTCACCGTGCGTCTGCGAGGGGGAAATCGCGATGGAGAAATTGCCGGTTCGATCGACCGTTGTTGAACCCAAAACCTGATTATTACTGCCGATGATAATGACCAGGCTTCCAGGCTCAGCTCTACCGATTACCGTTGTGCCTTCCGGATTAACGGAGGAAATGACTGCGGCTGCAGGCGGAGTGGTATCAACGGTGAATGTCGGCACGCGCGTTGCTGCGCTCACGTTACCTGCGGCGTCAGTTTGCGTCAGCGTCAGATTGTGAACACCATCGCTGAGCGGAATGTCCGGTGTAAAGGTCCAGTTACCATTGCTATCTACGGTTTGCATACCAATCAGGATGCCATTGTCATAGATGTTGATGGTACTACCTGCTTCGCCAGTGCCAGTTAGCGTCGGCGTGGCATCGTCGGTTATGCCGTTATTGGCAATAAGTCCGGTGATGGAACCGACATTGTCGATTTCCTGAGTGACCACGAGAGCGTCAGGGGCAAGCGTATCGACAATAATGACCCAACTGTCCGACATCCCACTGCTACCCGCACCGTTTGAAGCGCTGACGGTAATCTGATGGGTACCGTCTGCGAGAGGAGAGGATGGTGTAAACGACCATTTGCCGTTGGCATCGATAACCACCTGACCAATTTCGACGCCGTTATCAAAAATATGTAATGTGGCATTCGCGGGGCCAGTACCCTGGAGTGTTGGCGTATTATCGTTGGTGGAATCCTGCTGATTGACAGGGCCAGTAATCAGCTCCTGGTTATCTGTTACGCTGGTAATTATAGGTGCGTCAGGCTTATTAGGGGTTGTTGTTGGCGGTGAGCCGCCGTCACCGTCACCATTACCGCCGTTGCCATTACCATTACCGCCGTTGCCATTACCGTTACCACCGTTGCCGTTGCTACCATTACCGTTTCCAGCGTTATTATCGCTCCCGCCGCCACCTCCGCCTCCACCGCCTGCGGCGAGGCCGATTCCACCTGCAACTGCGATCCCACCAAGAACCCACGGCCAGACAGCGCCGCCTTCATGACTACCTTCGGCTGTCATCAGTGGAGTGAGATCGTCCAGATGCTGGAAGTGGAAAGCGCCATCAGTATCCTGAACCCACCACAGTGCGCCATTGCTATCTTCCAGAACGAGTTGGTTTTGTGCATCACCTTTTCCGACGTAGAAATTTTTTATGGTGATGGTTTCGCCTGAGCGGAGCGTGACAACCAGATCCTGATTAACGCGCGTCAGTTGACTTACCTCCTCACGTGATACGGACAGTTTCACGATGGATGGTGAGCTGAGCGTAACTTCAGAGGCTTCAACATTTGTAGAAACGCCAGTTAATTTTGATACAACGGCGAGAAGACGCATATGTTCACTCCTGATGGCATGCCGGGAGTATTAATCCACAACAGCGCGCTGGGAAATTGGGCAGACAGGGGCTCCGTTCATCATAAAGATGAATTTACACATGTAATTTCATTGATTAGGTCGTACAGCAGTTAGTTTACTGGTTAAATACGTTCGGGCCCTTTTGGCTGAATAGTTCTTTCGTATTAGATGATATAGTCAGAAAGAAAGTATTCTGCAACTTATCCATATTAAAAAAGTATTTAGCTATTTGAAAAGGATACTTTCCAGTGTGTATTAAATTGCTGATTTTATATAATTCATTGTATTTTAAGATTTTTATTTTAACATAAATGGATGGGGATATAATAAACACCAGTAATAATAGTGTTATTAAATAAGTGAGAATATGAATGGTATTGTCTTGAAAATTAATTTTATTCGACTACGAGAGATGGAGTAATGGCCGGGTGATATTTCGGATTTGAACGATTCAGCATAAATGAACCATGAATTTGGTGAATGTATCGAGTGGGTTTCAATAACTAAAAAATAAGAACCAGCCTCAGGATGCGAGACTGGTCACGGGAGGTGTGGCGGTTAGCGACCAGCATTTTTCATAATACGCGCTTTATCTAACTGCCATTCGCGCTCTTTCACATCAGAGCGTTTGTCGTGCTGTTTCTTACCTTTCGCAACGCCAATTTTCACTTTGCACCATGCATTCTTCCAGTACAGCGAAAGCGCAACGACGGTATAACCATCACGATTCATTCGGCCATACAGGGAGTCAAGCTCGCGTTGGTTTAACAACAGCTTACGGGTACGAGTAGGATCGCATACCACGTGCGTTGAGGCCACCGCCATCGGCGTGAAGTTAGCGCCAAACAGGAACGCTTCGCCGTCTTTGAGAATGACATAGCTATCGCCGATGTTGGCTTTACCTGCGCGCAGGGATTTGACTTCCCAACCCTGCAGGGCGAGTCCTGCTTCGAACTCTTCTTCAAT
The DNA here is from genome assembly GCF_004353845.1 of Citrobacter arsenatis. GTDB lineage: Bacteria > Pseudomonadota > Gammaproteobacteria > Enterobacterales > Enterobacteriaceae > Citrobacter > Citrobacter arsenatis. The sequence continues at coordinate 3,938,214 of NZ_CP037864.1, read as the reverse complement.
AAAATATTCGTGTCGCGCGCGCTTGTTAAGCGCGATTGTGGCTGAGCCAGGTTTGTGTGCTTTTTTCTTCGTCATAATGCCGCTCAGTATAGGTAATCTGGAGTCGAAAAACACCCCATTTCATCCAGCGGGGCGTAAGGCGCTATCTTAGCACGAGTTAGGCTATAGCGTTTTTTTTAGCGGGTGATAAATGGTATTATTTGTGTGATTGATATTGATGGAAATTGTTATGCCTCAGATTAGCCGGACCGCTTTAGTGCCTTACAGTGCGGAGCAGATGTATCAGTTAGTGAATGATGTTAAATCCTATCCCCAGTTTTTACCGGGCTGCACCGGTAGTCGCGTTCTGGAATCTACTCCGGGACAAATGACGGCGGCTGTGGATGTCTCTAAAGCAGGGATCAGCAAAACATTCACCACGCGCAATCAACTGACCAGTAACCAGAGCATCCTGATGCATCTGGTCGATGGACCGTTCAAGAAATTGATTGGCGGTTGGAAGTTTACGCCACTGAGTCATGAAGCGTGTCGTATTGAGTTTCATCTCGATTTTGAGTTCACCAATAAACTCATCGAGCTGGCGTTTGGCCGTATCTTTAAAGAGCTGGCTTCAAACATGGTGCAGGCCTTCACGGTTCGCGCGAAAGAGGTTTACAGTGTCAGCGTCGGCTAAAATTGTCGTTGAAGTGGCGTACGCGCTGCCGGAGAAGCAGTATTTACAGCGCGTAACGCTGCAGCAGGGTGCAACGGTGGAAGAGGCTATCCGCGCTTCCGGGTTACTGGAATTACGCACCGATATCGATCTCAATAAAAACAAAGTGGGTATCTACAGCCGCCCGGTAAAGCTTGCTGATGTTCTGCATGACGGCGATCGGGTAGAAATTTACCGGCCACTGATTGCCGATCCGAAAGAGTTGCGCAGGCAGCGAGCAGAAAAATCCGCTAAAAAATAACAGACATTAAAAAAGGTGCTCATTGAGCACCTTTTTTTGACCTCTCAAACCTATTTGTTGTCGGTGAGAGCAGGTTTATTATCAATGTTGGTCAATACGCCGCTGCTGTTAAAGGTCAGCGTCAGCGTTTGCTGAGTTACGCCTTCATGCCCCGGTTGCTGACGGAACACATAAAACCAGGTGTTGGTGCCAAAAGGATCGGACATCATTGGTGTACCCAGAGCATAAGCAACCTGCTGTTGCGTCATCCCCGTGCGCACTTTGGCGACATCGGTAGGTGTCAGATAATTTCCCTGGTTGATGTCAGGGCGGTAAACCACTCGCTCCAGAGTGGAACAGCCTGCAGTCAACATCAGTAGTACTGCTGCAGCAGCAGTCAGCGTTTTACAGCGCATAGTGATTTGATTCCTTTTCGGGCCCGAGCAGTACGCGGCTCATATGTAATATGCCGATGATAATAGACCTTTCACCACTTTAAAACCTTTTGCTGTCGGGTCGGTCGGCGATTTTATGTTGAACTCAGACCTTCACAAGGTAAAAAAGTTTATGCCGCCAGCAGTTCTTTTGCATTTGCGAGGGTATTGCGCGTCACTTCACTACCACCAAGCAGGCGGGCGAGTTCCTGCAGGCGAGCACGTTTATCAAGCGGCTGCATGTGCGTTTCGGTCATCGCACCGTCAGTTTCTTTGCTGACATAGAAATGTTGATGGCCACAGCCAGCAACCTGTGGCAGGTGAGTAACACACATCACCTGAGTTGACTCACCTAACTGACGCAGCATTTTACCCACCACCGCAGCAGTCGGGCCGCTGATACCGACATCCACCTCGTCGAAAATCAGCGCAGGAGTTTCCATTTTACGTGCGGTAATGACCTGAATAGCCAGCGCAATGCGCGACAGCTCCCCGCCGGAGGCCACTTTCGCGATGGGTTGTAACGGCTGACCCGGGTTAGTTGTAACTTTAAACTCTACGCGATCGGCTCCGTCTGCGCTCAGATGGTGCTCCTCAAATTTCACATCAATGCAAAAAACACCGTGCGGCATTGAGAGTGTATGCATGCTCTCTGTAATAAGTTGTCCCAGTTCCTGAGCATAATGCTGACGCTGCTGGTGCAGCATTCTTGCCGTTTCCAGGGCCTGTTGATGGTGATTGTTCACCGCCAGGGTTAAGGTTTCGAGCGAGTCGGCCTGATCGTCCAGTTGCTGTTGTTCATCCAGCAACGACTGATAGAACTGTGGCAATGCTTCAGGGGCAACATGATGCTTACGCGCCAACGAGATTTGTTTAGAAATGCGCTGTTCAAGTTCGAACAAGCGGTTAGGGTCTAAGTCCAGACGATCGCAATAGTGGCGCAACTCGTCGCTGGCCTCGCTGAGCTGGATAGTGGCCTCTTCCAGCATATCCAGGATACCGGAAAGTTTGCCGTCCATGCCTGCCAGTTCAGTGACCAGGTGCTTTGCGGTGTACAGTTGGCTTTGCAGATTGATGTCTTCCCCATCCGCCAGAATAGCCAGCGCCTGTTGACTGGTGGTGAGCAATTGCCCGCTGTTAGCCAAACGCTTGTACTCTTCATCTATTTGCTCAAATTCGCCTGGCTGCGGGTTGAATTCGTTCAGTTCTTTTAACTGGTATTGCAACAGCTCCGCCCGGGCTGCGCGTTCCTGGCTTTGCTGCTGATGATGGGCGAGATCGCGACAGCTCTGATGCCAAAGCTGGTAGCGCGCGGCCATTTCCTCGGTCAGAGACGCTTGATTGGCGTAACCATCCAGCAGGGATTTTTGGTGTTCTGATTTCGTCAGGAGCTGATGCGCATGCTGGCCGTGGATTTGGATCAGCAACTGGCCCAGCTCGCGTAGCTGCGACAGTGGAACGGCGGTACCGTTAATGAAGCCTCGGGAGCGGCCGTCGCTGCTGATTACGCGACGCAGCAAACATTCGCGACCTTCCTCAAGCTGGTTTTCTTCCAGCCAGCGCAGGGCGGCGGGGGTGTCTTTTAAGGCAAAACGGGCGCAGAGGTCGGCTCGCGTGGCACCGGTACGTACCATGTCGGCCTCTGCGCGTCCGCCCAGGCACAAACCGAGAGCATCAATGGCAATGGACTTACCCGCACCGGTCTCACCGGTAATAACGGTCATTCCGTTCTGGAAATCGATCTCAAGTTCACGAACGATAGCAAAATTGCTGATGGTCAGTTGTGCCAACATAGCTGTTTTCCTGTATGAAAAACCATAACTGTAATTACATACAGTATAAACTGGTTTTTTATACAGTAAAGAGGTTGGCGTTAAATTAGAATAATTTTTTTGACCAGCCTAACTTTGTGCTTAATGTGTTGAAATAGCTGTAATCTTTTGGGTGTATCAGATTCAGATGGTAATCACAGCGGCGAATCAGGACGTCTTCACCTTCCTGTATAGGCAAGGCGATTTGGCTGTCACAGCTGATCTCGAGATCGTTACGGCGATGAGAAAAGCGCAGACGTATGGTGCTGCTACTGTTGATCACCAGCGGTCGCGCAGAAAGCGTATGCGGGAACATTGGAACCAGCGTAATAGCATCCAGAGAAGGCGTCAGGATTGGTCCCCCGGCAGAGAGTGAGTAGGCGGTAGAGCCGGTTGGTGTGGAGATAATCAGCCCATCTGAACGTTGGGAGAAAGCAAAAATCTCATCGATATAGACTTCAAATTCAATCATGTGCGCTACTTTCCCAGGGTGCAGCACAACTTCATTGATCGCAGTGCTAATGCGCTTCTGACAATCCTGTTGGCACACCTGAGCTTCGAGTAAAAAGCGCTTTTCGCTGATGTAGTGGCCTTCCAGTACGTCAGCTAACTGTTGTTGGGCGTTGTCTGGGTCAAGGTCGGTCAGGAAACCGAGGTTGCCACGGTTAATGCCGATAACCTTGATGTCATAACGTGCCAGGGTGCGTGCGGCTCCCAGCATATTGCCGTCGCCACCGACGACCACGGCGAGGTCTGCCTGTTGGCCAATTTCTGCGAGCGTACCAGTTTTCACATTTTTCAGCTGCAGCTCGTGGGCGATTTGTTGCTCAACGATAACCTCATAACCTTTGGTGCACAGCCAGCGGTAGAGCATTTCATGTGTGGTCAGTGCAGTGGGGTGACGTGGATGCCCCACAATGCCAATACACTTGAAATGTTTGTTCATTTTCTCGAGGTCCTTGTAACGAAGATTAGTGACAATGTGAGTACTTCCCTTGAATCCCTGAATCTGATCCCCATAATAAGCCAAGTTAGCGAGATGAATGCGAAAAAAACGCGGAGAAATTCATGAGTAGTAAAGAACAGAAAACGCCTGAGGGGCAAGCCCCGGAAGAAATTATCATGGATCAGCACGAAGAAGTTGAGGCGGTTGAATCAGACGCTTCTGCTGAGCAGGTGGATCCGCGCGATGAAAAAATTGCGAATCTGGAAGCTCAGCTTGCTGAAGCCGAAACTCGCGAGCGCGACAGCGTGTTGCGTATCAAAGCGGAAATGGAAAACCTGCGTCGTCGTACCGAACTGGACGTAGAAAAAGCGCATAAGTTTGCGCTGGAGAAATTCGTCAACGAACTGCTGCCGGTGCTGGATAGTCTGGACCGCGCGCTGGAAGTGGCGGACAAAGATAATGACGCGATGGCGGCGATGGTTGAAGGTATTGAGCTGACCCGTAAGTCAATGCTGGATGTTGTGGCGAAGTTTGGCGTGCAGGTGGTTGCGGATATCGATGTGCCGATGGACCCGAATGTGCACCAGGCAATTGCAATGGTAGAGTCTGACGAGGTTGCTGCCGGCAATGTGCTGATGGTAATGCAGAAGGGTTATACCCTGAACGGACGTACCATCCGCGCCGCAATGGTCTCTGTGGCGAAAGCCAAAGGCTAATCAGCCTTCAGGTCGGGTAATGCTCACGCGCTACCCGGCCTGAGTTACGCTCACTGGTCCGACACGCTTTCTCGTAGCGGCTTGACCGGCAATACCTGCACCTGTTTAATCATATTGTCCTGCACGTCGAGAATATCGATATCGTACTGCCCGATACGCACACGTGTGCCGGCAACGGGGATCTCTTCCAGCGCTTCAAGAATAATACCGTTTACGGTACGTGCGTCATCTTCCGGCAGATGCCAGTTAAACGCCTTATTGATTTCACGAACGTTGGCGCTGCCGTCAATGATCACTGAGCCATCATTCTGTGGCGTTACCTCTTCGGCAAGCGTTGGAGACATTGAGGTGGTGAAGTCGCCAACAATCTCTTCCAGAATATCTTCGACCGTGACCAGCCCCTGGATATCGCCATATTCATTGACGACCAAACCCACTTTCTTCTTATTGCGCTGAAATTTAATGAGCTGGGTACTGAGTGGTGTGCCTTCCGGGACGTAATAGATTTCGTCGGCGGCGCGTAACATGGTTTCTTTGGTGAACTCTTTTTTCTCGGCCATTAATCGCCAGGCTTCACGTACGCGCAGCATGCTGATGGCGTCGTCCAGCGAGTCGCGATACAGCACAATACGGCCGTGCGGAGAGTGCGAAAGCTGACGCACGATTGACTTCCAGTCATCGTTAATATCAATGCCGATGATTTCGTTACGCGGGATCATAATGTCATCAACGCTGACTTTTTCCAGATCCAGTACGGACAACAGCATATCCTGGTTACGCCGTGAGATTTGCGAGCGCGATTCATTCACCAGCGTTCGCAGCTCATCTTTGCTCAGCGAGCCGCTTACCACGATATCCGTTTTGATGCCCATCATGCGCATCAGTAGCCGCGTGATGGTGTTGAGTAGCCATACCAACGGCATCATCAGAATCTGCAACGGAGCCAGCAGGACGCTGCTCGGATAGGCGACTTTTTCCGGATACAGCGCGGCAATCGTCTTTGGTAGAACTTCGGCAAAAACCAGCACTACAAACGTCAGAACCCCAGTGGCAATGGCGACGCCTGCATCGCCATACAGGCGCATACCGACAATGGTGCCGAGCGCGGAGGCCAGAATATTCACCAGATTATTACCGATGAGCACCAGGCTTATCAGGCGGTCCGGCTTGCGAAGTAACTTTTCAACGCGTTTTGCCTGACGATTTCCCTGCTTGGCCCGATGACGTAGACGATAGCGGTTTAGGGTCATCATTCCGGTTTCAGAGCCGGAAAAATAGGCGGAAATAACCACCATGATGAGAAGCGTGATAATGAGCGTGGTGGTGGAGATGTGTTCCACGTAGGGTTCCTTAAAGATTTAACTCACGAACTGCTGCAGGATACGGCTGCCAAAATAGGCCAGCGTCAGAATGCCTGCGCCTGCGACGTTAAACCATACGACGCGACGTCCGCGCCAACCTTCATGGTAATGCCCCCACAACAGAACGATATAGACAAACCATGCCACAATAGAGAGAACGGCTTTATCAATATTCTCGGTACTGAACAGGTTATGCATGTAAAACAGGCCGGTGCACAGGGTGAGCGTCAGCAGAACCACACCAATTTGGGTGATATGAAACATTTTCCGCTCGATGCTCATCAGCGGCGGCATCTCATTGCTGAAGGCCAGTTTTTTGTTTTTCAGTTGATAATCGATCCATGCCAGCTGTAGCGCATACAGCGCGGCGATAATCAGCGTGGCGTAAGCGAACAGCGATAGCCCGATGTGAATCATCATGCCAGGCGTTGCTTCGAGATGGGTGATGAACTCGTTAGGCATAAACGTGGCGAAGGCCAGGTTTATCAGCGCAAAGGCGTAGACAATGGGCAGCAATAGCCAGCCACGATTACGGGAAGCGACGATGGTCATTACCGTACAAATCATCAGGCTAACCAGCGAGCCGACGTTCAACAGACTCAGGTTTTGACCGCTTTCACCGCCGGGCAGAATACGCGCTTCCAGGGCGATAGCATGGCTTATCAGCGCGACGACCGCAGAGAGAATAGCCATACGCCGCCAGCCGCTGTTTTTTTGCAGCAGAGCGGGAATAATCAGCGCAAGGCTGATTGAGTAGGCGACTAGGGCGAGCAGAGCAAAAACGGGCATATAGGTGTCGACAGTTGGCCAGTGATAAAGAAAAGCAGTATAGCGTTACGTGACCGCTGCTCCAACCGTTGCATAACAACAAAGGCGGCTTCATGTTATACTGCGACAAATTTCTGTTGATGTGTCGCTGTCGCGACCGACCGTTTCCACCCCAGGCGAGAGACAATGTTTGATAATTTAACCGATCGTTTGTCGCGCACGCTGCGCAATATCAGTGGCCGTGGACGCCTTACTGAAGACAACGTTAAAGAAACGCTGCGCGAAGTGCGTATGGCGCTGCTGGAGGCTGACGTAGCGCTGCCGGTAGTGCGTGAGTTTATCAATCGCGTAAAAGAGAAAGCGGTTGGTCATGAAGTTAACAAAAGCCTGACGCCGGGTCAGGAGTTCGTCAAGATTGTCCGTAACGAATTGGTTGCGGCAATGGGCGAAGAAAACCAGACCCTGAATCTGGCCGCGCAGCCGCCAGCCGTGGTGCTGATGGCGGGCCTGCAGGGTGCGGGTAAAACGACCAGCGTCGGTAAGCTGGGTAAATTCCTGCGTGAGAAGCACAAGAAGAAAGTGCTGGTGGTCTCCGCGGACGTTTATCGCCCGGCGGCGATCAAACAGCTGGAAACGCTGGCCGAGCAGGTCGGTGTGGACTTCTTCCCGTCAGATGTCGGCCAGAAGCCGGTTGATATCGTTAACGCTGCGCTGAAAGAAGCTAAACTTAAATTCTACGACGTGCTGCTGGTGGATACCGCCGGTCGTCTGCACGTTGATGAAGCGATGATGGACGAAATCAAACAGGTCCACGCTTCTATCAAGCCGGTAGAAACGCTGTTTGTTGTCGACGCCATGACCGGTCAGGATGCCGCGAATACCGCAAAAGCATTCAACGAAGCGCTGCCGCTAACCGGTGTCGTGCTGACCAAAGTAGATGGCGATGCCCGTGGCGGTGCGGCGCTCTCTATTCGTCATATCACCGGCAAGCCGATTAAATTCCTCGGTGTCGGCGAGAAAACCGAAGCGCTGGAGCCGTTCCATCCGGACAGGATTGCTTCGCGTATTCTCGGTATGGGCGACGTGCTGTCGCTGATCGAAGATATTGAAAGCAAGGTTGACCGCGCGCAGGCAGAGAAATTAGCCAGCAAGCTGAAAAAAGGCGATGGCTTCGATCTCAACGATTTCCTTGAGCAGCTCAACCAGATGAAAAACATGGGCGGTATGGCAAGCCTGATGGGCAAGCTGCCGGGCATGGGTCAGATCCCTGACAACGTGAAATCGCAGATGGATGATAAAGTGCTGGTGCGTATGGAAGCCATCATCAACTCGATGACGATGAAAGAACGCGCCAAGCCGGAAATCATCAAAGGTTCCCGTAAACGCCGTATTGCTGCCGGTTGCGGTATGCAGGTACAGGACGTAAACCGCCTTCTGAAACAGTTTGACGACATGCAGCGCATGATGAAGAAAATGAAGAAAGGCGGTATGGCGAAGATGATGCGTGGTATGAAGGGCATGATGCCGCCTGGCTTCCCTGGGCGCTAATTTTTCCGGCCTGGCTCACTGGATATTTCGGCACCGGGGTGTGCTCGCCATCCTCACGTACTACGTGTACGCTGCGGTGGCTGTGCGCACGCCGGCACCGAACTCGCTGCGCCGCCGACGGCCTTCTACGGCAGAGTTATTAACTGTTGATTGCTTTTTTCCCAGAAATCAGTAAAATTTTCGGGCTTTTAATATGACACCCGGGCTCCGTTCCTCGATGGGGCCTGGGTGTTTTATTCACACAAGAGGATGTTATGGTTACTATTCGTTTAGCTCGTCACGGCGCTAAAAAGCGTCCGTTCTACCAGGTTGTTGTTACCGACAGCCGTAATGCACGCAACGGTCGCTTCATCGAGCGCGTTGGCTTCTTTAACCCAATCGCTAGCGAAAAAGAAGAAGGCACTCGCCTGGATCTGGATCGCATCGCTCACTGGGTTGGCCAGGGCGCGACTATTTCTGATCGCGTAGCTACGCTGATCAAAGCAGCAAACAAAGCAGCTTAATCTGTCACGGTGGTCATGATGAGCAAGCAACTCGCCGCACAGGCTCCTGTGGAACCCATCGTTTTGGGGAAAATGGGGTCTTCTTACGGTATCCGTGGTTGGCTCAGAGTGTTTTCTTCCACTGAAGACGCCGAAAGCATTTTTGACTATCAGCCCTGGTTTATCCAGAAGGCGGGTCAGTGGCAGCAAGTACAGCTGGAAAGCTGGAAGCACCACAATCAGGATCTGATCATCAAGCTGAAAGGCGTTGACGATCGTGATTCGGCGAATCTACTGACTAATTGCGAAATTGTCGTGGATTCCTCGCAGTTGCCAGCGCTGGAAGATGGTTCCTATTACTGGAAAGACCTTATGGGCTGCCAGGTAGTGACCACTGAAGGCTACGATCTCGGTAAAGTCGTCGATATGATGGAAACCGGTTCGAATGACGTCATCGTCATCAAGGCAAACCTGAAAGATGCGTTTGGTATCAAGGAACGTCTTGTGCCGTTCCTCGATGGGCAGGTTATCAAGAAAGTCGATCTCGCTACTCGTACTATCGAAGTAGATTGGGATCCTGGTTTTTAAACCACCGGATAAACGGTAAAAGTCGGCGTTATGGGGATTGGCTTGTGTTTATAGGTATCGTTAGCCTGTTTCCAGAAATGTTCCGCGCAATTACCGATTACGGGGTAACTGGCCGGGCAGTAAAAAATGGCCTGCTGAACATCCAGAGCTGGAGTCCTCGTGACTTTACTCATGACCGGCACCGTACCGTGGACGACCGTCCTTACGGCGGCGGACCGGGGATGTTAATGATGGTGCAACCTTTACGGGACGCCATTCATGCAGCAAAAGCTGCGGCTGGTGAAGGCGCAAAGGTGATTTATCTGTCACCTCAGGGACGCAAGCTTGATCAAGCGGGCGTCAGCGAACTGGCCACGAATCAAAAGCTGATTCTGGTGTGTGGTCGCTATGAAGGAATAGATGAGCGCGTGATACAAACCGAGATTGACGAAGAATGGTCAATCGGCGATTACGTACTCAGCGGTGGTGAGTTACCGGCAATGACGCTGATCGACTCCGTTTCCCGGTTTATTCCGGGAGTTCTGGGTCATGAGGCTTCGGCAATCGAAGATTCGTTTGCTGATGGGTTGCTGGATTGCCCGCACTATACCCGACCTGAAGTGTTAGAACAGATGGAAGTACCGGCGGTGTTACTGTCGGGGAACCACGCTGAGATACGTCGCTGGCGTTTGAAGCAGTCGCTGGGCCGGACCTGGCTTAGAAGACCTGAACTTCTGGAAAACCTGGCTCTGACTGAAGAGCAAGCAAGGTTGCTGGCGGAGTTCAAAACGGAACACGCGCAACAGCAACATAAACATGATGGGCAGGCGTAAGCCCCCAATATCAGTTTACCCAGGATAAGAGATTAAATTATGAGCAACATTATTAAGCAACTTGAACAAGAACAGATGAAGCAGGACGTACCTTCCTTCCGTCCGGGTGATACCGTGGAAGTGAAAGTATGGGTTGTTGAAGGTTCCAAAAAACGTCTGCAGGCATTCGAGGGCGTGGTTATCGCTATTCGTAACCGCGGTCTGCACTCTGCATTCACTGTTCGTAAAATTTCCAACGGCGAAGGCGTTGAGCGTGTCTTCCAGACTCACTCTCCGGTAGTTGACAGCATTGCTGTTAAACGTCGTGGTGCTGTTCGTAAAGCTAAACTGTACTACCTGCGTGAGCGCACTGGTAAGTCTGCTCGTATCAAAGAGCGTCTTAACTAAGATTCGCGCAAGCGACATCCTGTTAGAAAAGGGCTGGCCGAAAGGCTGGCCCTTTTTTTATCCCGACTTTACTCTTTTGTTCTTTATGGTAATGGAGTGACTGCGCGGCGCGCAGCCAGTTGAGGGCTGATTATGGTGTAGCGATCACGACGGCAACGCGGCGGTTTTCAGCACGGCCTTTTGAGGTCTGGTTACTGGCGATTGGGTATTTCTTCCCGAGCCCCTGGGTTGTCAGGTTGCTGCGGGGAATGTTGGCACCCTGTGCCCAGGCATCGGCAACCACATTTGCGCGTTTGAGCGACAGAGCTTCGTTGTAGCTGTCTTCGCCGTAGTTATCGGTATGACCGTCCAGACGAGCGTGGTTTAGCCCGGTAGCTGCCAGTTTGGATGCCATTTCCTTGATTTGCTTTTCGCTTTCAGGACGGAGCTTATAGTCGTTTTTGTCAAACAGGATGTTATCAGACAGGCCGAGAGACCAGTCTCCGGAAGCTTCGGTAAATCCGTACGATTTCATGGCTGCAATTTGCTCAGGGGTAAATTTTCCCTGAGGGGCCTGACAGCCTGCCAGAATCAGTAAAAGCAGAAGAAATGGAGATAATAGACGTTTAAACATGTGTGTAATTCCTTATTTTTTAAGAATGCGTTCAGAACGCAAATTTTTGGCCTGATACATATTTTGATCGGCAAGTTCTTGTAATTTTTCAGCAGAGGCATGTTCCCACGTCAGCGCAAAACCAATGCTGAGTGTCATGCTTGCCAGATGACCATTATGCAGGTCAAAAGGTCGGTTAAACTCTTGTGCCAGTGCCGCGCAGATCCGCTGAACTTCGTATTCAGAGTGAACGCTGTACAGCACCATAGCGAACTCGTCACCGCCAAGCCTGTATGGATAATGTCGACTCCCACCAAACTCGGACAGCCTTTTGGCGACTTCAATCAGGACCCGATCCCCCGCTGCATGGCCCCAGGTATCGTTAATAAATTTAAAATTATCACCATCAAGGAATAATAATGCGGAACTGCTGTGGGCGGCATCGTCATTCATCAGCGCGTTAATACTGCTGCGAAATGCGGCGCGATTCGCCAGGCCCGTCAAAGGATCGTGTAGCGCGGTACGCAAAAGCTGGGCATTCTTCGCCTGCAGCCGAAGTTGCCACTCCTCCATCTCGTCCAGCAGGCTATTAAAGTCCTGGGCAAAAAGATGAAACTCTTCAATGCGCTCTTCTGAAACGCGTCGTGAAAAGTTACGGTTGGTACGAACATCATGTACCACCTCGGTGATATTTTGCAGGGCTTCAACGACGCCATTGTGTAAATAGCGAGTGAGCATTAATGCAATGCCAGATGCCAACAGAATGCACCCGGTAAGAACGGCCAGCGACAAATAAATGAAATGACTGATAACGCTATCGCGCGCAGTCAATCGTACTTCGCCGATGACGTTGCCATTATGCAAAATCGGCTGAGAGACCGGTTGTGGGAACAGCCAGTGGCTGATCATACCGCTGATTTTTTCGGTCGTATCCTGGGCGTTATAGCGCCAGGTGGCGATCACTTTCTGGTTTTTATTACGCACTTCTGCGACGGAAAATTGCCCCTGTTGGCCTAGTGCTGCCAGCGTTTCTGTTGCTGCGACGCTATCAGAAAAGACGAGTGCTGCTTCAAGCGTGCGGGTCATGGTTGCAGCGGTCAGATCCAGATTCTTTTGCGCATACTGTCTTAATGCCAGCACGGAAGAAATGCTGAGCAGCAGCCAGATCAGCATCATGGTAACCAGGACACTGATTATGCTGATACGCCGTAATGTCCGCTTAAACGTCGGGCGTGTTATAGGAGAATGGCCCTTATCCATGCTTATTATTCCGTGCAAGCATCAATACGTCTGGACTGACCCTTACGCCGCTGCGTGAAAGGGAATCCATATTTACGGAAAATCTCACATCTTCATCTTTAATTATGAGGCAAAAAGCGCTGCCAATAACGCATTCGGGGTTCTGTTCAGCAATTAATAGTAATGCCTTAGACGGGTATTTATTCTTTAATTCCACCTGATAAGTAGGGGATTCTTTTCCAAAATAAAAACCGTCACACTGCGAAACTATTATTTCTTGTTCCGTACGAATGATGACGGGAAGATAGGGTAATGCGCCAGCACTGGTATCTTCCAGAACACTGGAAAAACGCGATGAAGAGAAAATACACAGTCTGGGTGGCCCGGACAGTGCGGGCCAGCGTGTATAACTGACGATGCCGGAAACCATCGCGCGTACAGATTTTGCTTCTTCCGTAACGCTTTGGGCGTACAGCGGTAGTCCGGTCAGGAGCAGTGCCAGTAGAAGTATGAGTCGGTAAGAATAGCTCATGAATAGTTACCTACTAGCGTTTGCTGTAAAACGTCGAAATACATTCAAGATTGTTTGGGACAAAATAACATTATTTTCCTAAGTCGTCATTATGCGAGGGATAATGCTACATGTCTTTTAAGTTAAATCTTAGTGATTAATAGAATATAAGCTATTGTTTAATTTAATCTTATTGATGCGGCACCCTCGGTTGCGCCTTTTTGCCAGGCACTGTGTAACTGGTCAACATTTTCGACCGTATCACAACTTGAGGGGAAGGTTTTCCCGGTCAAACCCCTGGCGTAAACAAAATCCTGTTGGCAGGTTTTACGTTGTCCCTCGGCATAACCCTTAAGATATTTCGTACGATCGACTTCGGGGTCATTGTAGTTGTCGGCAAGAGTTTCGTTATCTTTAACGGCATAGCCTGCAATGGCATCTTGTATCCCGGCATCGTACCAGTCGGTTCCCGTCCAGGTAGGGGCGTGGGTATAAGGGTCTATCTGACATCCGCTAAGAAGTATTAGAAATAAGGTGCTGATGAGTTTCTTCATTGCCTGTGCTCCCTTGTTTTTTTAAGCATAGCGGATCTAAAAATCATAACGTGTAAATTTAAATGTACAATTTTAGGGGCTTTTTCTGCCATTAAATTGCATGTTGTAAATTAAAATTTACGGAATGTGGATTGAAATCTTTACCTGTTATGTTATCGTTATTACCTCCTCGCTGAGGAACAACTATCGCAAACGAGCTAAACAGGATCACCATCATGCAAAAAGACGCGCTGAACAACGTACATATTACCGACGAACAGGTTCTGATGACTCCGGAGCAGCTGAAAGCTGAATTCCCGCTGAGCCAGGCGCAAGAAGCGCAAATCTCCCAGTCGCGTAAAACCATTTCGGACATTATCTCCGGTCGCGATCCGCGCCTGCTGGTGGTGTGTGGCCCGTGCTCCATTCACGATCCTGAAATGGCTATTGAGTACGCTCGTCGATTTAAAGCACTTGCCGCAGAGGTCAGCGATAGCCTCTACCTGGTGATGCGCGTCTATTTTGAAAAACCCCGTACCACCGTCGGCTGGAAAGGGTTAATCAACGATCCTCATATGGATGGCTCTTTTGATGTGGAAGCAGGCCTGAAAATTGCGCGTCAGCTGCTGCTTGAACTGGTGAATATGGGGCTACCGCTGGCTACTGAAGCTCTGGATCCCAATAGCCCGCAGTACCTGGGCGATCTGTTTAGCTGGTCCGCAATCGGAGCCCGTACCACGGAATCACAGACTCACCGTGAGATGGCTTCCGGTCTTTCGATGCCGGTCGGCTTTAAGAACGGTACTGACGGTAGCCTGGCGACCGCCATTAACGCCATGCGAGCGGCGGCACAGTCGCACCGCTTTGTTGGTATTAATCAGGCCGGGCAGGTTGCGCTGTTGCAAACTCAAGGGAATCCGGACGGTCATGTGATCCTGCGCGGTGGTAAAGCGCCGAACTACAGCCCGGCAGATGTCGCCCAGTGCGAAAAAGAGATGGAACAGGCGGGACTACGCCCCTCTCTGATGGTAGATTGCAGTCATGGTAACTCCAATAAAGATTACCGCCGCCAGCCTGCCGTGGCTGAATCTGTGATTGCCCAAATTAAAGATGGCAATCGCTCGATCATTGGTTTGATGATTGAAAGTAATATTCACGAAGGCAACCAGTCTTCTGAACAGCCACGCAGCGCAATGAAATACGGCGTGTCCGTAACCGATGCCTGCATTAGCTGGGAAATGACGGATGCGCTACTGCGTGAAATTAGCCAGGATTTGAACGGCCAGCTGTCGGCGCGTGTAGCATAAGAGGTTGGTTATGGTTGCTGAATTGACCGCATTACGCGATCAAATTGATGAAGTCGACAAGGCGCTGCTGGATTTACTGGCACGCCGCCTGGAGCTGGTTGCCGAGGTCGGTGAAGTAAAAAGCCGCTTTGGGCTGCCAATCTACGTGCCGGAACGGGAAGCCTCTATGCTGGCCTCCCGCCGGGCGGAAGCAGAAGCCCTTGGCGTGCCGCCGGATCTGATTGAAGATGTGCTGCGTCGCGTTATGCGTGAGTCCTACTCCAGTGAGAACGACAAAGGGTTTAAAACGCTTTGTCCTTCTCTGCGACCAGTGGTCATCGTCGGTGGTGGTGGTCAGATGGGGCGTCTGTTTGAAAAAATGCTCACCCTGTCAGGTTATCAAGTACGGATCCTGGAGCAGCAGGACTGGGATCGTGCGCCGGAGATCGTCTCTGATGCCGGCATGGTGATCGTTAGCGTGCCGATCCACGTCACCGAGCAGGTGATCGCCAAATTACCGCGTCTACCGTCCGACTGTATCCTGGTGGATCTGGCTTCGGTGAAAAATGGTCCTTTGCAGGCGATGCTGGCGGCGCACGACGGCCCAGTGGTGGGATTACACCCCATGTTTGGTCCGGACAGTGGCAGCCTGGCAAAGCAGGTCGTCGTCTGGTGTGACGGACGTCAGCCGGAAGCGTATCAGTGGTTTCTGGAGCAGATTCAGGTGTGGGGGGCGCGGTTGCATCGGATTAGCGCCGTTGAACACGATCAGAACATGGCGTTTATTCAGGCATTACGTCACTTTGCGACCTTTGCTTATGGTCTGCATTTAGCGGAAGAGAATGTTCAACTCGAGCAGTTGCTGGCGCTCTCTTCGCCGATTTACCGCCTTGAGCTGGCGATGGTCGGACGTCTGTTTGCCCAGGATCCTCAACTCTATGCCGATATCATTATGTCGTCTGAGAGCAACCTTGCGCTGATCAAACGCTACTACCAACGTTTTGGCGAGGCGATCGGTTTACTGGAGCAGGGAGATAAGCAAGCGTTTATCGACAGCTTCCGTAAGGTGGAACATTGGTTTGGCGATTATGCGAAACGCTTCCAGAGTGAAAGCCGTACTTTGTTGCGCCAGGCGAATGATAGCCGTCCTTAAGTAAGATGCCGGACGGCGGCTTCGCCTTATCCGGCCTACAAAAATCGTATAAATTGTAGGCCGGATAAGCGTAGCGCCATCCGGCATTGTCACGTTAGCTCGGGTCGACCGGCACCACATTTTCGCTTGGATAGCAGCCAAGTATTTTCATTGAACGCGTAATCTCACCCAACTCTTTTAACGCCTTTTGCATCTGCGGGGATTCCAGGTTGGCCTGGATATCAAGATAAAACATCTCTTCCCAAGGGTTGCCGTGAATTGGGCGTGACTCCAGCTTGGTCATAATCAGATTATGGTTACGCAGTACCAGCAGCGCTTCAACCAGCGCACCGGCCTGCTGTCCTGTTGCCATCAGCAGCGTTGTTTTCGCCGGAACCTGGTCGGAAACATTGATTGCTTTGCGCGCCAGTACCACGAAGCGGGTGATGTTTTGCGTCTGGTTTGCTTCGATGTGCTCAAGAACCTGCAAACCATACAGTACGCCCCCGGCCTCGCTCCCCAGGGCCGCCACTCGCGGTGAGTTAGCCTGCGCAACTTTTTCCATCGCTGCAGAGGTGCTTTCGGTGTATTCAATCTTCCAGTGCGGGTAGCGATTCAGGAACTTGCTGCATTGCTGGAAAGGCTGCGGATGGCTGTATACTGTCTCAATAGTGTCGAGATCCGTCGTGCCGGACACCAGGACACAGTGGTCAATCGTGATGGTCATCTCGCCAACGATAGACAGGCTGGTGTGCTGTAGCAGGTCATAAACGTCGTTAATCCCACCGGAGCTGGTGTTTTCAATCGGTACCACCGCGTAGTCAGCTTGTCCGGTTTCAACCTGATTAAAGATATCAGCAAATTTCGCGCAGCCGCTTTCAATAAATTGCTCAAAATGGCGGGCAGCGTACTGACGTGCGGCGAGATGGGAATATGATCCTTTCGGTCCAAGGAAAGCAACGCGCGCGGAGTGCGGGTTGATTTTGTTCAGGTGCTGCTGCAGCAGTGCCTGTTGAGTCAGGACGGAGTCTTCGATGATGAGCTGGAACAGGCGAGTAATGTAGTGAGCATCAAGATGGTGTGCTTTGCCAAGCTGAATCAGTCGATCTAACAGGTCGCGTTCACGGTCAATATCACGTACTGGACGATGAGAAAGCAGTTTAGCTTTGCCAACTTCTACGGCCAGCCCACGTCGCTCAGCCAGCAGGGCCAGTAATTTTTCATCCAGCGTGCTGATCTTATCGCGCAGCGCCAGTAATGGGTTTTCCGATGTCATAGTGTTGCCTTTCTTGTTATCAATAAAAAAGGCCCCCCGTTGTGGGAGGCCTTATTGTTCGTCTTCGCATTCTTTATCACACGACGAAACGCCTCCCATTCAGGGGAAGGTAAAAAAGAATGCGAAGAAGAACGGGACAAGTTTCATGTAATTTTCCTTTGGCTACATCAGTAAAGTACCCGTACTGTTTTCACCCTGTCAACAAAAAACGCGCCCGAAGGCGCGTTGGCGATACACTCAATGTAAGGGACTACTCTTCTTCTGCTTCGACGAAGTTGGCGTCTTTGACTGAAGTTGTTGCACGACGGGCTTCGCCTTTGTGCTGCACTTTATTGAGCTGCCGTTCCAGCTTGTTGATCAAATCGTTAATTGCGGTGTACATATCCTCGTGTTTTGCGCTGGCGACCAGATGTCCGTTCGGTGTATTGATGGTGGCATCAGCAATGAAACCTTGTGGCTCCTTAGACAGAATGATATGTGGATTAATCAGATGAGTTTGCCATTTTTCAAGTTTGGCGAGACGGTCTGCGACATGCTGGCGAATTGCCGGAGTAATTTCCATTTGTTTACTGGTAATGTTCATTGTCATAAATTTTACCTCTTGTCTTTCCCGTCTTGGTGATTCCAGCATACCGTTCCTAATGTCAAAATGTGTGATTTAAATCACATTTTTTTGTCGCCTTTTGTCAAGAAAACCTTTTTGTGAGGCACAGCAGGAACAGGCGATTTTTTACTTGAGGAATACCTGAAAGCAGGCCATATTTGATGAGATGCGTCGGAGCTAAACCGCTTCAGTTATGGCGTCAACGGATAAAAAAACGGCAGCCCTTGGGCTGCCGTTTTGCATTCTGAGGTAAATCAGGTATTGCTACTGTTGGCGGCGATGATTTTCGCTACTTTTTCTGCCTGCGCATTCATCTGCATTTGGCGATAAGCTTTTTCCATCAACGGCAGAGCATTACGTGTTGCCTCGGTATCCGGGAAGTCGCGCAGCATGCCTTCCACGCGGTTTACCACGGCGACCCATGCCCCGCGGGCGGTGTAGTATTCCGCAACAGAGTATTCATACTTCGCCAGACGGTCTTTCAGGAACACCAGACGTTTAGTGGCGTCAGTAGTGTACTGGCTGTTCGGATAGCCACGTACCAGTTTGGAGAAGTCATTAAACGCAGCTCGGGCATGTTGTGGATCGCGATCGCTGCGATCAACACCGAAGAATCCTTGCAGAGCGCTATCATCCAACGCCATATTGGTCAGGCCACGCATATACATGACATAATCAATGTTAGGGTGTGTCGGATTAAGACGGATAAAACGATCGATGGCAGCCTGAGCAAGTGGCAGATCGGCGTTTTTGTAGTAGGCGTAGATGAGATCTAATTGCACCTGCTGAGAATACGGTCCAAATGGATAACGGTTATCCAACGCTTCCAATTGCGTTATTGCCTGTTTCCAGTTACCGTCCTGCAGCTTTTGCTGAGCAGTCGCGTAGATTTCATTTGGCGGATTATCGGGCACCTCTTCCTTTGAACCAGAGCAACCCGCCAAAAACAGGCTCAACGTGGCTGCTGCCACCAGATATTTCATGCGCGTCATGACGTTTTGACTTTCCTCAAAATGTAATACGGGAGATTCTCTGTTCCTGCTCCCGGTTAAGACCAGCTACAATAGCACACTATATTAAACGGCAAAGCCGTAAAACCCAACGTTAAACGAAGAAGCAGTTTATGGCACAACGAGTAGAACTCACCGCAACAGTCTCCGAAAATCAGCTCGGTCAACGCTTAGATCAGGCTTTGGCCGAATTGTTCCCTGATTATTCGCGATCGCGCATAAAAGAATGGATCCTCGACCAGCGCGTGCTGGTAAATGGCAATCTTTGCGATAAACCGAAAGAAAAAGTGTTGGGTGGAGAGCGTGTCTCCATCAATGCAGAAATTGATGAAGAGGTTCGTTTTGAGCCTCAGGATATCCCGCTGGATATCGTTTATGAAGATGACGATATTCTTGTCATCAACAAACCTCGTGACCTCGTGGTGCATCCGGGCGCCGGAAACCCTGATGGCACGGTATTGAATGCATTATTGCATTACTACCCGCCAATCGCGGATGTTCCTCGTGCCGGTATCGTGCATCGTCTGGATAAAGACACGACCGGATTAATGGTAGTAGCAAAAACCGTTCCGGCGCAAACGCGTCTGGTGGAGTCGCTGCAACTGCGTGAAATTACCCGTGAGTACGAGGCCGTGGCGATTGGTCACATGACAGCTGGTGGAACCGTTGAGGAACCGATTAGTCGTCACCCGACCAAGCGTACGCATATGGCGGTACACCCAATGGGTAAACCGGCGGTGACGCACTATCGCATTATGGAACACTTCCGTGTGCACACGCGTCTGCGGTTGCGTCTGGAAACCGGACGTACGCACCAGATCCGCGTGCACATGGCTCATATCACCCATCCGCTGGTGGGCGATCAGGTCTACGGCGGACGTCCGCGTCCACCGAAAGGTGCTTCTGACGAATTTATCTCCGAGCTGCGTAAATTTGACCGTCAGGCGCTGCACGCGACCATGCTGCGTTTGTATCACCCGATTTCCGGTATCGAGATGGAATGGCATGCGCCGATTCCACAAGATATGGTGCGGTTGATTGAAGTGATGCGCGCTGATTTCGAAGAACATAAGGATGATATTGCCTGGCTATGAGTAAGCTAATTGTCCCGCAGTGGCCGCTACCGCAAGGTGTTGCGGCGTGTAGTTCTACCCGTATTGGCGGAGTCAGTATGCCGCCTTACGATTCGCTGAATCTGGGCGCCCATTGCGGCGATAACCCTGAGCAGGTTGAAGAGAACCGCAAACGACTGTTTGCTGCGGGCAATCTGCCGTCAAAGCCAGTCTGGCTGGAGCAGGTCCACGGTAAGGATGTGCTAAAACTGACCGGCGAGCCTTACGCCTCCAAACGTGCAGATGCTTCATACAGCAACACGCCGGGCACCGTGTGCGCGGTGATGACGGCTGATTGTTTGCCGGTACTGTTTTGCAATCGTGCTGGAACGGAAGTCGCGGCGGCGCATGCGGGTTGGCGCGGATTATGCGCCGGCGTGCTGGAAGAGACGGTGGCGTGTTTTGCCGACAAACCTGAAAACATTATTGCCTGGCTAGGCCCGGCGATTGGCCCGAACGCGTTTGAAGTGGGATCAGAAGTCCGTGCAGCGTTCATAGAGAAAGATCCGCAAGCGGACCTCGCATTTGTACCGCGGGGCGACAAATATCTGGCAAATATTTACCAGCTTGCACGCCAACGGTTGGCAAATGTCGGAGTCGAGAACATCTATGGCGGCGACCGCTGCACCTTCAGCGAAAGTGAGACGTTCTTCTCTTATCGTCGCGACAATACCACGGGTCGTATGGCAAGTTTTATTTGGCTGATATAACCTAAAGAATCAAGACGATCCGGTACGTGTAATTTTCTTTTCACATAATTCAGGTCATTCACCTTGAATAATTGAGGGATGACCTCATTTAATCTCCAGTAGCAATTTTGACCTGTTATGGGAGGAGTTATGCGTCTGGATCGTCTTACTAATAAATTCCAGCTTGCTCTTGCCGATGCCCAGTCACTCGCATTGGGGCACGACAATCAATTCATCGAACCACTTCATCTAATGAGCGCCTTGCTGAATCAGGAAGGGGGATCGGTACGTCCTTTATTAACGTCTGCTGGCATTAATGCTGGCCAGTTACGTACAGCCATTGACCAGGCGTTGAGCCGTTTGCCGCAGGTAGAAGGTACCGGCGGTGATGTGCAGCCTTCTCAGGATCTGGTGCGTGTGCTGAATCTTTGCGACAAGCTGGCGCAAAAACGTGGGGACAACTTTATTTCGTCAGAACTGTTCGTTCTGGCGGCGCTTGAGTCACGCGGTACGCTGACCGACTTATTAAAATCAGCAGGCGCTTCGACCGCCAATATCACTCAGGCAATTGAACAAATGCGTGGAGGTGAAAGTGTGAATGACCAGGGGGCTGAAGACCAACGTCAGGCCTTGAAAAAATATACCGTCGACCTGACCGAACGTGCCGAGCAGGGCAAACTCGATCCGGTCATCGGGCGTGATGAAGAAATTCGCCGCACCATTCAGGTGCTGCAGCGTCGTACTAAAAATAACCCGGTATTAATCGGTGAACCGGGCGTCGGTAAAACTGCCATTGTTGAAGGTCTGGCCCAGCGCATTATCAATGGTGAAGTTCCGGAAGGCTTAAAAGGTCGCCGTGTGCTGGCTCTGGATATGGGCGCGCTGGTGGCTGGTGCCAAATATCGTGGTGAGTTTGAAGAACGCTTAAAAGGTGTGCTGAACGATCTCTCGAAACAGGAAGGCAATGTCATTCTGTTTATTGATGAGCTGCATACCATGGTCGGTGCAGGTAAAGCCGATGGCGCTATGGACGCCGGGAACATGCTGAAACCGGCGCTGGCGCGTGGGGAACTGCACTGCGTAGGCGCAACAACGCTTGATGAATATCGCCAGTACATCGAAAAAGATGCGGCGCTGGAACGTCGTTTCCAGAAAGTGTTTGTGGCTGAACCAAGCGTTGAAGATACCATTGCAATTCTGCGTGGCCTGAAAGAGCGTTATGAACTGCATCACCATGTGCAGATTACTGACCCGGCGATTGTTGCGGCAGCAACACTGTCTCACCGCTATATTGCCGATCGTCAGTTACCGGATAAAGCTATCGACCTTATTGATGAAGCGGCATCCAGCATTCGTATGCAGATTGACTCCAAGCCGGAGGAACTCGACAGACTCGACCGCCGTATTATCCAGCTTAAACTGGAACAGCAGGCATTAATGAAAGAGTCTGATGAAGCGAGTAAAAAACGGCTCGACATGCTCAATGAAGAGCTGGACGACAAAGAGCGTCAGTATTCTGAGTTAGAAGAAGAGTGGAAAGCTGAAAAAGCCTCCCTCTCGGGAACACAAACTATCAAGGCTGAGCTGGAGCAGGCTAAAATCGCCATCGAACAGGCGCGTCGCGTCGGCGATTTGGCGCGAATGTCTGAACTGCAGTACGGCAAAATTCCTGAACTGGAAAAACAGCTGGAAGCAGCTACCCAGTCCGAAGGCAAAACTATGCGTCTGCTGCGTAATAAAGTCACGGATGCAGAAATTGCAGAAGTGCTGGCGCGCTGGACCGGGATCCCGGTTGCCCGCATGCTGGAAGGTGAACGAGAAAAACTGTTGCGTATGGAGCAGGAGCTGCACAGCCGCGTGATTGGCCAGAACGAAGCGGTGGAAGCCGTTTCTAATGCCATCCGTCGTAGCCGCGCGGGCTTGTCCGATCCGAATCGTCCGATTGGTTCATTCTTATTCCTTGGCCCAACCGGTGTCGGTAAAACTGAACTGTGCAAAGCGCTGGCAAACTTTATGTTCGACAGTGATGACGCAATGGTGCGTATCGATATGTCCGAGTTTATGGAGAAACACTCTGTGTCTCGTCTGGTTGGGGCGCCTCCTGGATATGTCGGCTATGAAGAGGGTGGGTACCTGACGGAAGCCGTTCGTCGTCGTCCTTACTCTGTCATCCTGCTGGATGAAGTGGAGAAAGCGCACCCGGATGTGTTCAACATTCTGTTGCAGGTGCTTGACGATGGCCGTCTGACTGATGGGCAGGGGAGAACGGTCGACTTCCGTAATACGGTTGTCATCATGACCTCGAACCTGGGGTCGGATCTGATTCAGGAACGCTTTGGTGAGCTGGATTACGGCCATATGAAAGATATGGTGCTGGGCGTTGTGAGCCATAACTTCCGTCCAGAATTCATCAACCGTATAGATGAAGTTGTTGTATTCCATCCGTTGGGTGAGCAGCACATTGCTTCTATTGCTCAGATCCAACTGCAGCGTCTGTACAAACGTCTGGAAGAGCGTGGCTATGAAATCCATATCTCTGATGAGGCGCTTAAACTGCTGAGTGCGAATGGTTACGATCCGGTGTATGGCGCACGTCCATTGAAACGCGCTATCCAACAACAGATTGAAAACCCTCTGGCGCAGCAAATCCTGTCTGGTGAGTTGATTCCGGGCAAAACGATTCGCCTGGAAGTGAACGACGATCGCATCGTGGCAGTGCAGTAAGTCACAAAACAGCAATAAACGGGCCCTGCGGGGCTCGTTTTTGTTTAAATAATAGGCAGTGAGGGCGGTGTTGATTGAAAAGTAATCGCTTGATAAGTTTTTTGTATTTTTAACTTGTCAGCCTGAAATAACTCCCTATAATGCGCCTCCACTGACACGGAACAACGGGCTACAAGCCGCCGGGTCAGCGGGGTTCCACTGAGAACTCCGGCGAAGGAAGCGAAAATAAACGCTTGACTTCGAAGCGGGATAGCGTATTATGCACACCCCGCGCCGCTGAGAAAAAGCGAAGCGGCACTGCTCTTTAACAATTTATCAGACAATCTGTGTGGGCACTCGAAGATACGGATTCTTAACGTCGCAAGACGAAAAATGAATACCAAGTCTCTGAGTGAACATACGTAATTCATTACGAAGTTTAATTCACGAGCATCAAACTTAAATTGAAGAGTTTGATCATGGCTCAGATTGAACGCTGGCGGCAGGCCTAACACATGCAAGTCGAACGGTAGCACAGAGAGCTTGCTCTCGGGTGACGAGTGGCGGACGGGTGAGTAATGTCTGGGAAACTGCCCGATGGAGGGGGATAACTACTGGAAACGGTAGCTAATACCGCATAACGTCGCAAGACCAAAGAGGGGGACCTTCGGGCCTCTTGCCATCGGATGTGCCCAGATGGGATTAGCTAGTAGGTGGGGTAACGGCTCACCTAGGCGACGATCCCTAGCTGGTCTGAGAGGATGACCAGCCACACTGGAACTGAGACACGGTCCAGACTCCTACGGGAGGCAGCAGTGGGGAATATTGCACAATGGGCGCAAGCCTGATGCAGCCATGCCGCGTGTATGAAGAAGGCCTTCGGGTTGTAAAGTACTTTCAGCGAGGAGGAAGGCGTTGTGGTTAATAACCACAGCGATTGACGTTACTCGCAGAAGAAGCACCGGCTAACTCCGTGCCAGCAGCCGCGGTAATACGGAGGGTGCAAGCGTTAATCGGAATTACTGGGCGTAAAGCGCACGCAGGCGGTCTGTCAAGTCGGATGTGAAATCCCCGGGCTCAACCTGGGAACTGCATCCGAAACTGGCAGGCTAGAGTCTTGTAGAGGGGGGTAGAATTCCAGGTGTAGCGGTGAAATGCGTAGAGATCTGGAGGAATACCGGTGGCGAAGGCGGCCCCCTGGACAAAGACTGACGCTCAGGTGCGAAAGCGTGGGGAGCAAACAGGATTAGATACCCTGGTAGTCCACGCCGTAAACGATGTCGACTTGGAGGTTGTGCCCTTGAGGCGTGGCTTCCGGAGCTAACGCGTTAAGTCGACCGCCTGGGGAGTACGGCCGCAAGGTTAAAACTCAAATGAATTGACGGGGGCCCGCACAAGCGGTGGAGCATGTGGTTTAATTCGATGCAACGCGAAGAACCTTACCTACTCTTGACATCCAGAGAACTTAGCAGAGATGCTTTGGTGCCTTCGGGAACTCTGAGACAGGTGCTGCATGGCTGTCGTCAGCTCGTGTTGTGAAATGTTGGGTTAAGTCCCGCAACGAGCGCAACCCTTATCCTTTGTTGCCAGCGATTCGGTCGGGAACTCAAAGGAGACTGCCAGTGATAAACTGGAGGAAGGTGGGGATGACGTCAAGTCATCATGGCCCTTACGAGTAGGGCTACACACGTGCTACAATGGCGTATACAAAGAGAAGCGACCTCGCGAGAGCAAGCGGACCTCATAAAGTACGTCGTAGTCCGGATTGGAGTCTGCAACTCGACTCCATGAAGTCGGAATCGCTAGTAATCGTGGATCAGAATGCCACGGTGAATACGTTCCCGGGCCTTGTACACACCGCCCGTCACACCATGGGAGTGGGTTGCAAAAGAAGTAGGTAGCTTAACCTTCGGGAGGGCGCTTACCACTTTGTGATTCATGACTGGGGTGAAGTCGTAACAAGGTAACCGTAGGGGAACCTGCGGTTGGATCACCTCCTTACCTTAAAGAAACGTTCTTTGTAGTGCTCACACAGATTGTCTGATGAAAAGTAAATAGCAAGGCGTCTTGCGATTGAGACTTCAGTGTCCCCTTCGTCTAGAGGCCCAGGACACCGCCCTTTCACGGCGGTAACAGGGGTTCGAATCCCCTAGGGGACGCCACTTGCTGGTATGTGTGAGTGAAAGTCGCCGACCTTAATATCTCAAAACTTACCTTCGGGTGACGTTTGAGATATTTGCTCTTTAAAAATCTGGATCAAGCTGAAAATTGAAACGACACACTGTTTCATTTCTCCGTAAACAAGAAATGAAAAATGGTGTGTTCGAGTCTCTCAAATTTTTGCAAGTCGATGATGAATCGAAAGAAACATCTTCGGGTTGTGAGGTTAAGCGACTAAGCGTACACGGTGGATGCCCTGGCAGTCAGAGGCGATGAAGGACGTGCTAATCTGCGATAAGCGTCGGTAAGGTGATATGAACCGTTATAACCGGCGATTTCCGAATGGGGAAACCCAGTGTGATTCGTCACACTATCATTACGTGAATACATAGCGTAATGAAGCGAACCGGGGGAACTGAAACATCTAAGTACCCCGAGGAAAAGAAATCAACCGAGATTCCCCCAGTAGCGGCGAGCGAACGGGGAGCAGCCCAGAGTCTGAATCAGCATGTGTGTTAGTGGAACGGTCTGGAAAGTCCGACGGTACAGGGTGATAGTCCCGTACACAAAAGTGCATGTGTTGTGAACTCGAAGAGTAGGGCGGGACACGTGGTATCCTGTCTGAATATGGGGGGACCATCCTCCAAGGCTAAATACTCCTGACTGACCGATAGTGAACCAGTACCGTGAGGGAAAGGCGAAAAGAACCCCGGCGAGGGGAGTGAAAAAGAACCTGAAACCGTGTACGTACAAGCAGTGGGAGCCTCTTTATGGGGTGACTGCGTACCTTTTGTATAATGGGTCAGCGACTTATATTCTGTAGCAAGGTTAACCGAATAGGGGAGCCGAAGGGAAACCGAGTCTTAACTGGGCGTTAAGTTGCAGGGTATAGACCCGAAACCCGGTGATCTAGCCATGGGCAGGTTGAAGGTTGGGTAACACTAACTGGAGGACCGAACCGACTAATGTTGAAAAATTAGCGGATGACTTGTGGCTGGGGGTGAAAGGCCAATCAAACCGGGAGATAGCTGGTTCTCCCCGAAAGCTATTTAGGTAGCGCCTCGTGAACTCATCTTCGGGGGTAGAGCACTGTTTCGGCTAGGGGGTCATCCCGACTTACCAACCCGATGCAAACTGCGAATACCGAAGAATGTTATCACGGGAGACACACGGCGGGTGCTAACGTCCGTCGTGAAGAGGGAAACAACCCAGACCGCCAGCTAAGGTCCCAAAGTCATGGTTAAGTGGGAAACGATGTGGGAAGGCACAGACAGCCAGGATGTTGGCTTAGAAGCAGCCATCATTTAAAGAAAGCGTAATAGCTCACTGGTCGAGTCGGCCTGCGCGGAAGATGTAACGGGGCTAAACCATGCACCGAAGCTGCGGCAGCGACACTATGTGTTGTTGGGTAGGGGAGCGTTCTGTAAGCCGTTGAAGGTGTGCTGTGAGGCATGCTGGAGGTATCAGAAGTGCGAATGCTGACATAAGTAACGATAATGCGGGTGAAAAACCCGCACGCCGGAAGACCAAGGGTTCCTGTCCAACGTTAATCGGGGCAGGGTGAGTCGACCCCTAAGGCGAGGCCGAAAGGCGTAGTCGATGGGAAACAGGTTAATATTCCTGTACTTGGTGTTACTGCGAAGGGGGGACGGAGAAGGCTATGTTAGCCGGGCGACGGTTGTCCCGGTTTAAGCATGTAGGCGGAGGTTCCAGGTAAATCCGGTACCTTATTAACGCTGAGGTGTGATGACGAGGCACTACGGTGCTGAAGTAACAAATGCCCTGCTTCCAGGAAAAGCCTCTAAGCATCAGGTAACACAAAATCGTACCCCAAACCGACACAGGTGGTCAGGTAGAGAATACCAAGGCGCTTGAGAGAACTCGGGTGAAGGAACTAGGCAAAATGGTGCCGTAACTTCGGGAGAAGGCACGCTGATATGTAGGTGAAGTGATTTACTCATGGAGCTGAAATCAGTCGAAGATACCAGCTGGCTGCAACTGTTTATTAAAAACACAGCACTGTGCAAACACGAAAGTGGACGTATACGGTGTGACGCCTGCCCGGTGCCGGAAGGTTAATTGATGGGGTTATCCGTAAGGAGAAGCTCTTGATCGAAGCCCCGGTAAACGGCGGCCGTAACTATAACGGTCCTAAGGTAGCGAAATTCCTTGTCGGGTAAGTTCCGACCTGCACGAATGGCGTAATGATGGCCAGGCTGTCTCCACCCGAGACTCAGTGAAATTGAACTCGCTGTGAAGATGCAGTGTACCCGCGGCAAGACGGAAAGACCCCGTGAACCTTTACTATAGCTTGACACTGAACACTGGTCCTTGATGTGTAGGATAGGTGGGAGGCTTTGAAGCGTGGACGCCAGTCTGCGTGGAGCCAACCTTGAAATACCACCCTTTAATGGCTGGTGTTCTAACGTAGACCCGTAATCCGGGTTGCGGACAGTGTCTGGTGGGTAGTTTGACTGGGGCGGTCTCCTCCTAAAGAGTAACGGAGGAGCACGAAGGTTAGCTAATCCTGGTCGGACATCAGGAGGTTAGTGCAAAGGCATAAGCTAGCTTGACTGCGAGAGTGACGGCTCGAGCAGGTGCGAAAGCAGGTCTTAGTGATCCGGTGGTTCTGAATGGAAGGGCCATCGCTCAACGGATAAAAGGTACTCCGGGGATAACAGGCTGATACCGCCCAAGAGTTCATATCGACGGCGGTGTTTGGCACCTCGATGTCGGCTCATCACATCCTGGGGCTGAAGTAGGTCCCAAGGGTATGGCTGTTCGCCATTTAAAGTGGTACGCGAGCTGGGTTTAGAACGTCGTGAGACAGTTCGGTCCCTATCTGCCGTGGGCGCTGGAGAATTGAGGGGGGCTGCTCCTAGTACGAGAGGACCGGAGTGGACGCATCACTGGTGTTCGGGTTGTCATGCCAATGGCATTGCCCGGTAGCTAAATGCGGAAGAGATAAGTGCTGAAAGCATCTAAGCACGAAACTTGCCCCGAGATGAGTTCTCCCTGAGACTTTAAGTCTCCTGAAGGAACGTTGAAGACGACGACGTTGATAGGTCGGGTGTGTAAGTGTAGCGATACATTGAGCTAACCGATACTAATGAACCGTGAGGCTTAACCTTACAACGCCGAAGATGTTTTGGCGAAGAGACGCAAGATTCAGCTTGATTACAGATTAAATTGACAGACCAAAAAGGTGTGTTGATAACAGAATTTGCCTGGCGGCTGTAGCGCGGTGGTCCCACCTGACCCCATGCCGAACTCAGAAGTGAAACGCCGTAGCGCCGATGGTAGTGTGGGGTCTCCCCATGCGAGAGTAGGGAACTGCCAGGCATCAAATAAAAGCGAAAGGCTCAGTCGAAAGACTGGGCCTTTTGTTTTAAATTAGTGAAGAAGCCCATCCTGCCGGATGGGCTTTTTTGCGTCTGTGCGGGGTGAACACTGCCGGAAGCGGCGTGCGGCCTTATCCGGCCAACAACGGCACCACCAGGTAGGCCTGATAAGCGCAGCGCATCTGGCATTCCAGGCTGCACACTGCCGGATGCGGCGTATTGGCTTATCTGGCCTACAAAAGCCCACACTATTTCTGACCGATAACTCGGGTCTCTTCCTCGAACATATCTGAATAATTTTCCTGCTAATTAAAACCGTGATCTTTCTCTCATAATAAATTATAACAATTATATAACATTTAATTCACCAAAAAAGACACAAGCATCATTAATAAATTCACGCGATCGTTGGCAGGGGTACAATTCTAATGGCTGATAGCAGTGTAACTGAGAACGGGGCGCTGGCAGACGGCGATACCCGTCGTCGAATATGGGCGATTGTCGGAGCATCATCAGGGAATCTGGTCGAATGGTTTGATTTCTATATCTACTCTTTCTGCTCTCTCTATTTTGCTCATATCTTTTTTCCCTCTGGAAACACCACCACGCAGCTCTTACAAACTGCCGGCGTTTTTGCCGCAGGATTCCTGATGCGACCGATTGGCGGCTGGCTGTTTGGTCGCATCGCTGATAAGCACGGGCGTAAAAAGTCTATGCTGCTGTCTGTTTGCATGATGTGCATGGGATCGTTGGTGATCGCTTGTCTACCGGGATATGAAACCATCGGTACTTGGGCCCCTGCGCTATTACTGCTGGCCAGACTATTTCAGGGGCTGTCTGTCGGTGGTGAATACGGAACCAGCGCGACCTATATGAGTGAAGTAGCCGTTGAAGGCAAGAAAGGTTTTTATGCTTCATTCCAGTATGTGACGTTAATCGGCGGACAGTTACTGGCATTACTGGTTGTGGTCATATTACAGCAAACGTTAGAAGACTCAGCATTAAGAGCGTGGGGATGGCGTATTCCATTTGCGTTGGGTGCCGTACTGGCTATTGTTGCGCTATGGCTACGTCGCCAGTTGGATGAAACCTCGAAACAGGACGTTCGCGCGCTGAAAGAAGCAGGTTCTCTGAAAGGGCTCTGGCGTAATCGCAAAGCCTTCATCATGGTGCTGGGCTTTACCGCTGCTGGTTCGCTATGCTTTTACACCTTCACAACTTACATGCAGAAGTACCTGGTTAACACCGCCGGTATGCATGCCAATGTGGCCAGCGGGATTATGACGGCGGCACTGTGTGTGTTCATGCTGGTGCAACCGCTGTTCGGTGCGTTGTCAGATAAAATTGGCCGACGTACTTCAATGCTGTGTTTTGGCGCGTTGGCCGCGATTTTCACCGTTCCCATTCTGACAGCTTTGCAAAGCGTAACGTCACCGTACATGGCGTTTGCTCTGGTGATGTGTGCCTTATTGATCGTGAGTTTCTATACGTCAATCAGTGGCATTCTGAAGGCTGAAATGTTCCCGGCGCAGGTGCGTGCTCTGGGAGTTGGTTTATCTTATGCGGTGGCGAATGCTTTGTTTGGTGGCTCAGCCGAATATGTTGCGTTATCCCTGAAGTCTGTTGGTATGGAAACGACATTCTTCTGGTACGTTACAGCGCTGGCGGTAGTCGCATTTTTGGTGTCACTGATGCTGCATGGGAAAGGGAAAGGTCTGCGCCTCTAGTAATGTGCCAGTTGCCAGACCGCATAGCCGGTAGACGCGCCTGCAACATCCCAGGCGAAGTCCTTCCAGCTCCAGCCGCTCCCAGCGGGGCGGCTGTCCCACAGCTCTTTTGACGCGCCCAGGCTGACTGAAAACATCAGGCCAATAGCCGCACTGCGATCGCGGCTGTTGCCCTGATGTTGGGCATATTCATTGCCGGCTGCAGCAAGCATGGCGGAGGCGATGAAGTGTTGAGCTTTGTCTTGTCCGCTCCAGCGGTCGTTTGCCATGTGGCTGCAGCCAGAAATGGCCAGGATACTGGTAAGAATAAACAGGCGCACCGTTGCCTCCATATGAAAAACCCCGTCACTGGACGGGGTCTTGGTTACAGGATACGGCTAATTAATCTATCGATACGAATACGGCGTAGTCGACGGATGAGCTTACGCACTTTGACAGGATAGTCAGCAATGCTTTGCAGGTCGCGATAGTGCTTAACCACCGTGGTATGCGTGCGGATGAGCTCCAGCTCTTTATCGCGCTGGGGGGTCAGCTCTTGCTTAGGATCGTGGATAAGGATGGCGTTTTCCAGATCCAGACGCCAGGCGCGAGGATTAAGGTTGTTGCCAGTGAGCAGCATCCATTTATCATCAACCCACATGCCTTTCAGATGATAGGTATTGTCATCATCTTTCCATAAGCGTACGACCAGCTGGTCGGTATTCACGTAATACTGCAATCTGCTCAGGAAACGGCGCAGATTTATTTCATACAGATAAGGCAGCGCGCCGATGATTTTGAATGGCTCATCTTCCGGAATGAAAAAGTCGTTGGCGGTTTTATCACCGACAATGATTTCGACCTTTTTCCCTTCACGCAGCAACTGGATGATATTGCGCACCAGTATGGCGGGCAGGTTGAAATAAGGGGTACAGATTGTGAGCTTATGCTCCGCGCAGGGCATGAGATGGAAAATGGTCTTATTTAACAGACTGGATTTTCCAAGGCCCACCAGAGGCGTAACCGAAAGCTGTTCATTATCCGCATTGCCCTGAAAATGGAATGACGCATCGCGTAATTCCTGACGATACAGGCGAATGTCGTTTTTAATTTCAGGGCTTTTTGGGCGATTGATATCATCAAGGCGATTAACGCCGCGACCATTCATCAGGTTCTGCGTAACCCAATCGAACATGATATCGGCCATTTGCGCGTTGCGAATCAACTGATAACGGTCATAGCGATATTTATCATGCTGATGCAAATAAACATCATTCAGACTGGCCCCGCTGTACAGGACGCTGTCATCAATGATAAAGCCTTTAAAATGCAGGACGCCAAGCGCTTCACGGGTGTTAATCGGAACGCCGTAGACAGGAATATCGATACCAGGATTTTCTTGCGCCATTCGGCAATACCAGTCAGCGTTGGTATTTGATGCCGCTGCACCAATACGTCCGCGCTGGGCTCGGTGCCAGTCGACAAGTACCCGGACATCCAGCTCAGGTCGCTGCCGTTTTGCCGCATACAGCGCGTCGAGTATACCTTTGCCACCGTCATCCTGTTCCAGGTACAGCGCAATAATGCAGATCCGTCGCGTCGCGCTGGCTATCTTTTCCAGCAGAGTCTCCCTGAAATTAGCGGGAGCATAAAAGAAATCTACATCATCAACTGACTGAGAAATCTTGGGTAGTTGGGCAAGGTGTTGTTGATGTTTATTACGCTTAAATTTTGACAACATC
This sequence comes from Citrobacter arsenatis, assembly GCF_004353845.1. GTDB lineage: Bacteria > Pseudomonadota > Gammaproteobacteria > Enterobacterales > Enterobacteriaceae > Citrobacter > Citrobacter arsenatis. The sequence goes on along the minus strand of NZ_CP037864.1, from coordinate 3,905,793 downwards.
ACAGTGCATTTCTTCTCTGTTCATTGAAGGGTCCTCTGTGCTATGCAGACGACATAAGCGGGCAATGATACCACCAGTACCCATTAATGTGGTCAACATTTCCAGTACCTTACTCACGATTCCTCAAATTGGGCCAGATTAAGCGTTAGCCCAACAATTCCCTCTTCGAGCTGGACGTCAACAACGAACCCGAGTTTTCGGGCCAAGGCGACCATCCCTCGATTGTTTGGCATCGTAATACCATTCAAACGCATAAGTCCGTGATCTCGGGTATATGCAATTAACTTTTCCATCAACCGACGACCCAGTCCAAGCCCTTTGAGATCGGAACGAACCAGTACGGCAAACTCGGCATCAACGTTATCAGGATCTGAGATGGCTCGCGTTACGCCGAGGATCTCTTGCTGATTATCTTTACAGCGTACTGCGACGAAGGCCATTTCCCGATCGTAGTCGATCTGCGTCATATTGGCTAAGTCTTCGTGGGTAAATTCGTTGATCTCACTGAAATAGCGATAATAAAGATCTTCTTTGGTTACCTGAGAAATGAACTGCTGCAGATGAGGTTCATCCTCTGGCAAAATGGGGCGGAACAGGCAGCGCTCGCCGTTCTTCAACTCTACCCACTCTTCAAGCTGATGGGGGTAGGGACGTACAGCCAGTCTGCTTTCGTTATCGCCCGTGAAAGGAGCGATGTCCAGCGTGACATCCAGTGCGGTAAATTCACCGGCGGAGGCCAGCAGCGGATGAATATCGAGACGCTGAATTTCCGGACAATCGACGATCAGGTTAGAGACCTGCACCAGAAGCTGGCTTAACCCGGCGATATCCAGGGGGCGTAGTGCGCTGCGAGCGCGGATCTTCTTATTTTTGATCCCCTGGATCACCAGATAACGCGCCAGATTCATGTTCAATGGCGGCAATGCCACCACGGCTTGCTCTTCCGGTCGCCACTCAACCCCACCTTCACCTAGCATAATCAATGGGCCAAATACCGGGTCGTGTTCAACGACCACGCGAAGTTCCTGGGCACCAGCGCGATTCGCCATGCTTTGTACTAACAAACCGTGAATGCGCGCCTGCGGCCAGGCCATTTTTACCCGATCAAAAATCGCATTGGCGGCCTGCTGCACTTCTGTTGCCGTACGCAGGTAGAGCATTACCCCCTGAACTTCCGATTTATGCGGGATATCAGGAGAACGCAGCTTTAGCGCCACCGGGTAGCCGATTTGCTCCGCGATGTGCACGGCTTCCGCGCTGTCACTGGCGATCCACGTTGGCAGAGTGTGTAAGCCATAGGCTTGTAAAATCGGCTGCACTTCATGGGTATCCAGCGATGTTGCTCCTTCGGCAATCGCCTGCTGTAACAGATTATGCGCTTCGGCTGTGTTGGTGGTCAGGTAGTCCGGCAGCGCAGGCGTTTCCCGCAGCTGCTTCTGGTTACGCCGATATTCCACCATATGCATAAACGCGGTGATGGTGCCTTCCGGCGTGCGGTAGGTAGGTAATCCGGCTTCGCTAAACAGTCTGCGGGCCTCCTGAGAAGAAAACTCTCCGCACCAGTTGGTCAGCAACGAGACGAACTTGCCGCGTGGATGACGCTTTACCGCTTCGATTAACGCTTGCGCGCTTTCGGTGCCGGGAGCGGCCGCGCTGGGTGAGTGGATCACCATCAGTGCGTCGAAATCCTGGCTGGCGAGTAAAATATCCAGCGTTTTAACGTAGTGTTCGCTGCTGGCGTCGTCACGTAGATCCAGCGGGTTGGCGATATCAATATGTTCAGGCAAGGCATCGCGTAATTTCTGGCAGGTATCTTCACTCAGCGTCGCCAGCTTGCCATTTTTTGACCATAGCTCATCTAATGCCAGTGCGGCAGGCGCGGCCCCATTGCTGATGATCATCAGCCTGTCGCCACGCAACGGACGCATATGACTCAGGGTTTCGACCGCCGAGAACAGCTCGTGAGTATCTTGTACGCGTAATAAACCGGCGCGCTGAATAGCCGCATCCCAGGCTGGATCCATCCCTGCACTGGTATGCAGTAAACGCTGCGCCGCTGGACTGCGACCGCTCTTGATCACCAGAATGGGTTTATTACGCGCGGCGCTACGGGCAGCGGAAACAAAGCGTCGGGCATCGCTTAAATGTTCGAGATACAGCAATATCGCGCTGGTTTTACTGTCGCGCGCCAGGTAATCCAGCAGCTCATCAACGTCGATATCCAGGCTGTCACCCAGCGCGATAAAGTAAGAAAAGCCCATTTCTCTCTGCTGTGCCCAGTCGAGTATGGTATTGGATACGGCGGCGGATTGAGAGATAAAAGCCAGCTTGCCACGCTTAATCGGGACGGGGGAAAAGCTGGCGTTAAGTCCCTGCCAGGGGGCGAGAAGCCCCAGGCTGTTGGGGCCCAGCAAGCGTATGTTGTAGCGTGATGCGCAGGCCAGCAGCTCTGCATGCTGCGCCGCGGGAGCTGAGAGAATGATGCACGTTTTACAGCCTTTCTCGCCAAGCGCTTCGAGTAACGCTAGATTACGGCTGGCATTGGTACATAACACTGCGAGGTCGGGGCTAAAAGGCAGGCTGCTGATATTGGGCCAGGCCAGTACGCCCAACACCGCTTTCCATGCGGGCGTCACCGGTAAAACAGGTCCATTGAAACCGCCGGCAAGCAGGTTACGCATCATCAGGTAACCCGCGCGGTTAGGCTTCATTGACGCCCCAATCACCGCAATGGATTTCGGTCGCAGTAGTGCTTCCAGACCACGCTGACTCATATCGGCTTCCTTAATGACACCAGTGACCGAATGATTTTAAACGCTTTCTGGCGAATCTGCTGTGACGCTTCCCTGATGTTGGGTTTTTCCTGCCAGGTAGCGGGTTTTAAAGCGAGTGAAATGATCGCTTAACCCTTCCGCGGCTTGCGTATCTCCCGCCAGATCCAACAAGGCGATAGCCACTTCGGCAGTACAGTATTGCCCTTCGGCGTGAACGCCGCGCAGGTGATAAGCAGAAAGACGCGATAAATCAACGGAGATCACCGGCAGGTTATCAAGGTAAGGGCTTTTGCGGAACATTTTACGCGCCTCAGGCCATGTACCGTCGAGCATGATAAATAACGGTGGCTTACCGGCTGGTGGCGTGAAAATCACTTCACGTTCTTTACCCGCGTAGGAAGCCGGAAAGACTACCATCGGCTGGTAATCTGGATTTTTCACCAGTTCGAGCAGCGCCTGCGGCGGTTCGGTGCGTGACCACTGGAAAGCTGTTGTTTCGGGCAGAATATCGGCAATCAAACGTCCTGTGTTGCTGGGTTTCATTGGCTCAGTATCAAACATCACCAGGCAGAAGCGGCTTTTTGCCTCAGACGGTGCCAGCGTTGCGCACAAGCAGAGCTTCAGCGGCAGCAGGCAGCGCTGACAGCGGCGAATGCGATTACCTCTGGCAAGGAAAGGACGTGTGGCGCGCGCGAGGCGCTCAGCGCGTAACTGAAGAACGGCGTTATCGGTCATGGGGGAACACGTTGAAAAACGCTATTGTCGCAGAGGTGAAAACGGGGCACAAGATGCGCCCCGTAGAGATTATAATGATTCGTTAAGCCAGCTATCGAATGGGGCTTTAGGTACAGCGCCATTGAGCATGTCGACGATTTCACCTTTTCTGAAGATCATGATGGTCGGGATGCTGCGGATACCGAAACGGGCGCTGAGTTCACGCTCGGCTTCCGTATTCACTTTAACAAAACGCACTTTACCGCTACGCTCTTCCGCGACATCTTCAAAAATCGGGGCGAAATTACGGCATGGACCACACCAGGGGGCCCAAAAGTCGACAACTACCGGGAGATCGTCTTTTAACAGTTTATCCAGTGTTTCACCGGTCGCATTGATCACCTCCCCATCAAACAGGTCGTGACCACAGCGTCCGCATTTAGCCGCTTCCTTGACACGATCGTCGGGGATGCGGTTGATAGCCTGGCAGCTGGTACAAACGGTATTCATAACTAACCTCTGGATGAGTGGAGTGGACTTCACGGCAGGAACGCCAGTATGTTTCTATTATGTTACATATTATCGGGGAGTCTGTTCTAAACAACAATGCGTTTTATTCAATGAGTACAATAGTCCTTAGCTTTTAAATGAAATAATGGCTAACGACGTGCACATCGGGTAATCTGCGCGCTTCGCGCAGAGCAGGTGGAGAAAAACATGAGCGACGAACTGAAAAACAAAAACGGCAAGGTCAAAGTGATGTACGTCCGCAGTGACGATGACTCGGATAAACGCACCCAAAATCCACGTACTGGTAAAGGCGGCGGTCGCCCCGGTACTTCCCGAGCCGAAGGCGGTCGTCGCCCTGCCCGTGATGACAGAAAGGGTCCGAACAGCGAACGTGGTCGTGAACGTGGTCGTGACCGCGATGTAGAACGCGACCGCAGACGTGAAGATTCACCATGGCGTACCGTGTCCCGTGCACCGAATGATGATGCTGCAGACAAAGCCGATCATGGCGGTATTAGCGGCAAGAGTTTTATCGATCCTGAAGTCTTACGTCGTCAGCGCGCGGAAGAAACCCGCGTTTACGGTGAGAACGCCTGTCAGGCTCTGTTCCAGAGTCGCCCGGACGCTATTGTTCGCGCCTGGTTTGTTCAGAGCGTAACCCCGCGCTTTAAAGAAGCATTACGCTGGATGGCGGCAAACCGCAAAGCCTACCACGTGGTTGACGAAGCTGAGCTGGCAAAAGCCTCCGGCACTGAGCACCATGGCGGCGTCTGCTTCCTGATCAAAAAACGTAACGGCACCACCGTTAAGCAGTGGGTTGGTCAGGCAGGGGAGCAGGATTGCGTACTGGCTCTGGAAGACATCGCTAACCCGCACAACCTGGGCGGCATGATGCGTAGCTGCGCCCACTTCGGTGTGAAAGGCGTGGTGGTACAGGACGCAGCACTGCTTGAATCAGGTGCGGCTATCCGTACCGCTGAAGGTGGTGCAGAGCACGTTCAGCCGATCACCGGTGACAGCATTGTCGATGTGCTGGACGACTTCCGTAAGGCGGGTTATACGATAGTGATGACCTCAAGCGTGAAAGGCAAACCGCTGTTTACTACCACGCTGCCGGAAAAAATGGTGCTGGTATTAGGGCGTGAGCGTGAAGCGCTGCCAGAAGCAGCATGTTCAGCCGACGATCTGTGCGTAGCGATTGACGGTACGGGCAAGGTAGAAACGCTCAACGTTTCTGTCGCGACCGGCGTGCTGCTCGCGGAGTGGTGGCGTCAGAACAAAGCCTGATAATAAAAATGCCAGCGAATCGCTGGCATTTTTTTACTCGCTTTCCGCGGGTAATACCGGCGTCCAGTCAATCGGCTTTTCTCCTCGTTGTTCCAGCCACGCATTTGCCAGTACAAAGTGATTGCAGCCAAAGAAACCGCGATGCGCAGAGAGCGGTGACGGGTGTGGCGCTTTCAATACATGGTGACGCTGTGCATCAATAATCGCGCCTTTCTTTTGAGCATGTGAACCCCAGAGCAGGAACACCACGCCTTCCCGATGTTGGTTAATCAGGCTGATGACTTTATCGGTAAATGTTTCCCAACCCAGGCTGGCGTGTGAATGTGCCTGGCCGGCGCGTACGGTAAGCACTGTGTTGAGCAACAGCACACCCTGGCGTGCCCAGCTTTCAAGATATCCGTGCGTTGGGCGTGTGAAACCTGGGATCGTTGCTTCCAGCTCTTTGTACATGTTCAGCAACGAGGGAGGAGTGGCAATGCCGGGGCGGACAGAGAACGCAAGACCGTGTGCCTGGCCTGGACCGTGGTAAGGATCCTGCCCCAGGATGACGACTTTTACGTCGCCAAGCTCAGTAAAGCGAAAAGCGTTGAATACATCTTTTTGCGGCGGGTAAATTGTCATACCCGACTGACGCTCGCCCGCCACAGTATGCAGCGTGTTAACAAAATAAGGCTGCTGTTTCTCTTCTGCCAGCACATCGTGCCAGGTTAATTCGGTGGCCATCTCGCTCTCCTGCGAATTTTCAATCCCCCTAGCTTAACTGCTTCTTACGGCGTCGCAAAATTCTGTACGTTTCTCAATGGGCTACCCCTTAAAGATAGTTGAAAATTTATGTAAAAAGTTTAGCTGTGCACATGGCGTAAGTTGATGTAAAGCAATAAAATCCACCTATCACCACTTTTCATGTGTGGTTTTTATTGATTTAAATCAAAGATTCAGGGATGTGTGAGGGGTATATATACACTCAAGCAACAATGGTTTTACCAATTGGCCGGATGACGGCCAACCGAGATCAAATAATTTTGCCGGGGAGGCATCAAATGATTACAGGTATCCAGATTACTAAAGCTGCAAACGACGACCTGCTGAACTCTTTCTGGCTGCTGGACAGCGAAAAAGGCGAAGCACGCTGCATCGTTGCGAAAGCAGGTTTCAATGCTGATGAAGTCGTGGCTGTCAGCAAACTGGGTGAAATCGAATACCGTGAAGTACCGGTAGATGTACAGCCAGAAGTCCGCGTGGAAGGTGGTCAGCACCTGAACGTGAACGTTCTGCGTCGTGAAACGCTGGAAGATGCGGTTAAGCATCCGGAAAAATATCCGCAGCTGACCATCCGTGTTTCTGGTTATGCAGTGCGTTTCAACTCTCTGACCCCAGAACAGCAGCGCGACGTTATTGCTCGTACCTTTACTGAGAGCCTGTAAGGCTCACGGGGAAACCCCGTTTAGCTGAGAATTTGAAAGCGGAAGATGCCAGCGCGTCTTCCGCTTTTTTTATATCTGTTAATAAAAAATTCTCACTGCGCAATACACCAACAGCAGCGCCAGAATGATATTCAACTGTCGCCCGTAACGGCGAAAGAGGCGCTGAAAAAGATGGCCCGCCAGCGCCCAACAGGCATTACCGAACGTACCGATTATTGCCAGCAGAATACTCACCCCAATCAGCCAGTGAGCTTCCTGCGTATAGGGTAGTACGAACGTGGATAACGCGGTAATGCCGTACAAAATGATTTTGACGTTTACAAACTGCAAGCCAAAACTCGCCCAAAAGCTAATCGGCTCTGACCGCAGCCCATCGTTCGCCGCCGGGCTGGTGGCGATCTTCAGTGCCAGCCACAGGATATAAGCGGCTCCAGCCCAACTGAGCCAATGGATGATGGCTGGATCCATGGCTGCCAGCGAAAACGAAATCCCGGCACACATCAACATGACGATTAAAAAGCCCAGACTCATTCCGGCCAATACGCGCGTACTCTGGCGAAAACCGTGTGACGTCGCGGCACTGAGCGCAAGGATGTTGTTTGGTCCGGGGGTTAGCGCGGTAATCAATGTATAGGTCCAGAATGCACTTAAAAGGGTGGGGGTCACTTGTTATCTCCTCTGTTTTGATAGACAGTACCCGAGACAAAACATTTAAAAAAATGAATGTTTTTGCATTCTGGATTCGATATTTTCGATGGGTTGGTGCGGATGGATTTACGTCGGTTTATTACGCTAAAAACGGTGGTGGAAGAGGGCTCATTTCTGCGGGCGTCACAAAAACTTTGCTGTACGCAATCAACGGTTACCTTTCATATCCAACAGCTTGAGCAGGAGCTTTCGGTTCAGCTGTTTGAAAAGATTGGTCGTCGCATGTGCCTCACCAGTGAGGGAAAACGGCTGATGCCGCATATACATGACCTGACGCGCGTAATGGCATCGATTCGGCAGTCGGCGCAACAGGATGCGCAGCCGAGTGGCGATCTGCGCGTTGCCACCGGCGAAACGCTGCTGGCATATAAAATGCCACAGGTTTTACAGCGATTTAAACAACGTGCGCCCCATGTGCGGTTGTCCTTACAGTCGCTCAATTGCTATGTCATTCGCGATGCGTTGCTCAGTGACGAAGTCGATCTGGGGGTATTTTATCGGGTGGGTAATGACGATGCTCTTGAGTTGATGCCGCTGGGCGAGCAGTCTCTGGCGCTGGTTGCTTCGCCGCTGCTTCAGCACGTTGATTTTACCCTGCATAACCAGCACATTCCCTGCAGTTTTATCATTAATGAGCCGCAGTGTATTTTCAGACAACGCTTCGAGGGGTTACTGCGCAAGCGACAGATTACGCTGGAAAATACCATTGAGTTATGGAGCATTGAAAGCATCAAGCAGTGCGTCTCGGCAAATCTAGGGATCAGCTTTTTGCCGCGCTTTGCCGTGGAGAAGGAGCTACGTTCAGGGGAATTGATTGAATTACCGTTCAGTGAACAACCTGAGTTAATTACGGCATTGTGCGGTTATCATGCCGGAAAAGTCGTAAGCCCGGCGATGAGAGTGTTCATTGAGTGTATTGAAGAGAGCTTTGCGAGGTATGAAAAAATGCCGGGCTAAACGGCCCGGCATTCGGTTTACTCTTTGTCGGACTGCTGGGTAGCAGCTCCGCTCGGCTTACGGCGTTTGCCGATATTTTTGGCATCGCGGTGACGTTTTTTCACCCGCGGCTTCTCTTTTTCTTTCGCTTTTTTCTCGGCGCGTTTCGCCAACACTTTCTTGGATGGCTTACCGTTAGATTTCTCACTTGGCGCGCGAGTGGTTGGACGCAGTTCGTCGATGACGCGTGCTTTCAGTGGCTCGTCAATATAACGGCTCGCTTTGCCGAGCAGCAGATGGTCGTGCGCTTCAACCAAAGATATCGCGGTGCCTTTACGGCCAGCGCGACCGGTACGGCCAATGCGGTGCAGATAGGCATCGCCACTGCGCGGCATATCGAAGTTAAACACGTGGCTAACGTCAGGAATATCGATCCCACGAGCGGCAACATCGGTTGCTACCAGCACGTTCACGCGACCATCGGTCAGACGTTTGATCGCTTCGTTACGTTTATTCTGCACCATCTCGCCTTCGAGATAGCAGTTATTAATGCCTGCCTGGCGCAACCAGCCTGCCAGCTCGTGCACTCGCTCGCGTTTGCGTACAAAGACAATTGAGCGGGTCGCTTCCGGTTGTTTTAACAGGTGGATCAGCATGGCAGTTTTGTGCTCGATGTCATCGGCACGGTAGTAAAACTGATGGATCTTCTTGCGTTCGCGGGTGGACGGATCCGCTGAGACTTCGACCGGATCTTCCAGTAGACGCTCGGCAAAATCTTTAATCGCATCACCTTCCAGCGTGGCGGAGAACAGCATGGTTTGCTTACGCCAACGGGTTTCACCGGCGATATGCTCGATGTCCTGAGCAAAGCCCATGTCCAGCATGCGGTCTGCTTCATCGAGGATCAGCGTCTCAACCGCATGGCAGTCGAAGTTCTCTTCTTTAATGTATTGCAGCAGACGACCAGTCGTAGCGACCACGATGTCCTGGTTTTCGCTAAAGACTTCCATGTGGTTCATGTAAGCTACACCGCCGGTAATCGTGGCAATATCCAGATGCGTATTCTTCGCCAGTTCACGGGCGTGTTCGGCAACCTGCATCGCCAGTTCGCGCGTTGGCGTCAGAATTAAAATGCGCGGCGGACCAGATTTCTTGCGTGGGAAGTCGAGCAGGTGCTGCAACGCTGGCAGCAAATATGCCGCCGTTTTACCGGTGCCTGTCGGCGCAGAACCGAGTACATCACGGCCATCGAGCGCAGGCGGAATGGCGGCAGCCTGAATGGCGGTCGGGCGAGTGAAACCTTTTTCCTGGAGGGCATCCAGAAGGCTTTCATCGAGTTCAAGTTCGGAAAAAGTCGTTACAGTCATGTTCTACCTCTGTGTGGGGCGCTGATTATAGACGTTACGGCTGCAATCTTCATCTGTTTGTATGGATATACCTTCTCAGGTATTGTTTTTATCCTATGTTATCGTTTTTTTTCCAGGAAGGTTGTTCTCCATGCCCCAGTCTACATCCGTACTTAGACGTAATGGATTTACTTTTAAGCAGTTTTTTGTGGCACACGATCGTTGTGCAATGAAAGTCGGAACGGACGGCATTTTATTGGGAGCCTGGGCTCCCGTTGCGGGCGTAAAACGGATCCTGGATATTGGTACCGGGAGCGGCCTGTTGGCGCTGATGTTGGCCCAGCGCACGGATGAAAACGTCATCATTGACGCCGTGGAGCTTGATGTTGACGCCGCGCAGCAGGCGCAGGAAAACATTGCGCAATCTCCGTGGATGCATCGCGTAAGCATTCATACAGAGGATGCGCAGCGGTGGGTTCCGCGCCAGACCGTGCGTTTTGATTTGATAATCAGCAATCCTCCCTATTATGAACAGGGAGTGGAATGTGCCACGCCGCAGCGCGAGCAGGCACGCTACACCACCACGCTCGATCATCAGGCATTGCTTACGCTGGCGGCGGACAGCATTACGGAGGAAGGTTTTTTTTGTGTGGTGCTGCCGGAACAGATCGGCAATGCATTCACCCAGCAGGCACTCAGTATGGGCTGGCATCTGCGATTGCGCACGGATGTTGCAGAAACGGAAGCCCGACTACCGCATCGGGTATTGCTGGCATTCTCCCCGCTGGCCGGGGAGTGCTTTAGCGACAGGCTGGTGATCCGTGGGCCAGACCAACGTTACTCTGAAGGTTACACGGCGCTGACCCAGGCGTTTTATCTGTTTATGTGATGACTTAGCGGCGAGAGAATGGACGGGCCCGCCTCTGGAAGCTGTTCTGGATAATCCAGCGTGTAGTGCAGGCCCCGACTCTCTTTGCGCATCATTGCGCAGCGGACAATCAGCTCTGCAACCTGCACCAGATTGCGCAGTTCCAGTAAGTTATTCGACACGCGGAAATGGGCGTAATATTCGTCGATTTCCTGTTGCAGCATAGTGATACGGCGTAGAGCACGCTCCAGACGTTTAGTCGTGCGCACAATACCGACATAATCCCACATAAACAGCCGTAATTCATGCCAGTTATGCTGAATGACAACCAGTTCATCCGGGTTTTCTACCCGACTCTCATCCCAGCTCGGGAGCGTGCTGACGCCGCGCGCATACGGCATGCGCCTGTCGATATCTTCAGCTGCGGACCAGCCGTAAACCAGGCACTCCAGCAAAGAGTTCGATGCCATGCGATTGGCGCCATGCAGGCCGGTATAACTCACTTCGCCGATCGCATACAGGCCGTCGACATCTGTGCGGCCAAAGTCATCAACCATCACCCCGCCGCAGGTATAGTGCGCAGCAGGAACGATGGGAACCGGTTCTTTAGTCAGGTCGATGCCCAGTCCCAGTAATTTTTCATAAATCATTGGGAAATGCTGACGAACAAATTCTTCCGGTTTATGGCTGATGTCGAGGAACATGCAGTCAGCGCCCAGGCGTTTCATCTCGTGGTCAATGGCGCGGGCGACAATATCGCGGGGAGCCAGTTCACCACGCTCGTCAAAATCGGGCATAAAGCGTGAACCGTCCGGGCGCTTCAGGTGTGCTCCTTCGCCACGTAGCGCCTCGGTCAGCAGAAAATTGCGCGCCTGCGGATGATACAGCGCTGTCGGGTGAAACTGGTTAAACTCCAGGTTGGCGACGCGGCATCCCGCGCGCCAGGCCATTGCAATCCCGTCACCCGAAGAAATATCCGGATTGGTGGTGTATTGATACACCTTTGACGCGCCGCCGGTGGCTAACACGACCGACTTCGCATGGCAGGTTTCGACGGCTTCTTTATTACGATTCCATATCCATGCGCCGACAACCCGACGCGTTCCCGGCAGACCGATTTTATCGGAGACAATCAGGTCGACGGCATTACTGCGCTCGAGAACCCGGATGTTGGGGTGATTTTGCGCCTGGCTGACAAGGGTGGTTTCGACTTCTTTACCGGTGGCATCCGCAGCATGCAGGATGCGTCGATGGCTATGGCCGCCTTCACGAGTCAGGTGATAACTCTCTTCACCGTTGGGCTGAACCTGCGTATCAAATAAGACGCCCTGATCGATAAGCCACTGAACGCAGGTGCGGGCATTGCTGGCAACAAATTCAACCGCATGGCGATCGCACAGCCCGGCTCCGGCAATCAGCGTATCTTCAACGTGGGAGTCGATACTGTCGGTTTCATCGAAAACTGCGGCAATACCGCCTTGGGCATAGAACGTCGAGCCTTCGCTGACCGGCCCTTTGCTCAGAACAATAACCTGATGTTTTTCAGCCAGGCGCAGCGCCAGCGAGAGTCCAGCAGCCCCGCTGCCAATAATCAGCACGTCACAGGATAATTCAGGAGTCGTATTCATGATTTTTGTTTAATTTACTAAACAGTGTTTGGTCACCATAGCACCACATTGCGCGATACTGCACGTTTTATTTTTAAATGTGTTGCAATGACTAAACATGAAAGAAAAGCATGACGAGGACGAAATGAGCAAAAATATTTTGTGAAGCAGACCGTTAGCATCAGATTATGTGATGAAATAAAGTGCCCGTTGGGTTACTCTGCAAGCGGTGAAATGGGCATTTCTGTACAGATAGTGCGTTGATCGGGTTATGTAGACTTATAATGAGAGATAAGACCTGTCTACAACATGACAAACAAAAAACAATGCGTAACGGAACTTTACGAAACTTGAGCACTCTAAGCATTTGCTTGCTCATAGTGAAGCTGATGGAGTGGCGTTTCGAAGGCGCGTGGAAATTTGGTTTGGGGAGACTTTACCTCGGATGAGCGAGCAGTTAACGGACCAGGTCCTGGTAGAACGGGTCCAGAAGGGAGATCAGAAAGCCTTTAACCTACTGGTAGTGCGCTATCAGCATAAGGTGGCGAGTCTGGTTTCTCGCTATGTACCGTCGGGTGATGTACCCGATGTAGTACAAGAAGCATTTATCAAGGCCTATCGTGCGCTGGACTCGTTCCGGGGAGATAGTGCTTTTTATACCTGGCTGTATCGTATTGCAGTCAATACAGCGAAGAATTACCTGGTCGCTCAGGGGCGTCGTCCACCTTCCAGTGATATTGATGCGATTGAAGCAGAGAATTACGAAAGTGGCGGTGCGCTGAAAGAAATTTCGAACCCTGAGAACTTAATGTTGTCAGAAGAACTGAGACAGATAGTTTTCCGAACTATTGAGTCCCTCCCGGAAGATTTACGCATGGCAATAACCTTGCGGGAGCTGGATGGCCTGAGCTATGAAGAGATAGCCGCTATCATGGATTGTCCGGTAGGTACGGTGCGTTCACGTATCTTCCGAGCGAGGGAAGCTATTGATAATAAAGTTCAACCGCTTATCAGGCGTTGACGATAGCGGGATACTGGAAAAGGTATTAGGCATGCAGAAAGAACAACTTTCCGCTTTAATGGATGGCGAAACGCTGGATACTGAGTTGCTCAAAGAGCTGGCTCACGACCCGGAAATGCAACAAACCTGGGAGAGTTATCACCTGATTCGCGATTCCATGCGAGGTGATACCGCCGACGTTCTCCATTTCGATATTTCCGCCCGCGTAATGGCCGCCATCCAGGATGAGCCAGTACGTCAGACGGCGCCATTGATTCCTGAGGCCCAGCCAGCACCGCACCAGTGGCAGAAAATGCCATTCTGGAAGAAAATGCGTCCGTGGGCCGCGCAGCTTACCCAAATGGGTGTGGCCGCGTGCGTATCACTTGCAGTTATTGTTGGCGTCCAGCACTATAATGGGCAATCTGAAACGTCCCAGCAGCCCGAAACGCCGGTATTTAATACATTACCGATGATGGGTAAAGCCAGTCCGGTAAGCCTGGGTGTACCTTCTGACGCGACGGCCAGCGGCGGTCAGCAACAGCAGGTGCAGGAGCAGCGTCGTCGTATTAATGCCATGTTGCAGGATTACGAACTGCAACGTCGACTGCACTCTGAACAGCTTCAGTTTGAGCAGGCCCAAACACAGCAAGCCGCTGTGCAGGTGCCAGGAATTCAAACTTTAGGAACGCAATCGCAGTAATGAAGCAACTTTGGTTTGCCATGTCACTTGTGGCTGGTAGCCTGTTCTTCTCTGTAAACGCCTCGGCCAATCCTGCGTCCGGGGCGTTGTTGCAGCAGATGAATCTGGCCAGCCAGTCGCTAACCTATGAGCTGTCATTTGTCAGCATCAATAAGCAGGGTGTTGAATCCCTACGTTATCGCCATGCCCGCCTGGATAACCGTCCGCTAGCGCAACTGTTGCAAATGGATGGACCGCGCCGGGAAGTGGTGCAACGTGGCAACGAAATCAGCTATTTTGAGCCAGGTCTCGAACCGTTCACACTGAACGGCGACTATATCGTCGACTCTCTGCCATCCCTGATTTACACCGACTTCAAACGGCTTGCTCCCTACTATGATTTCATCTCAGTAGGTCGCACCCGCATTGCCGACAGACTCTGTGAAGTGATCCGCGTTGTCGCTCGTGACGGGACGCGTTACAGCTATATCGTCTGGATGGACACGGAGACTAAGCTGCCGATGCGGGTCGATCTTCTCGACCGTGATGGCGAAACGTTGGAACAGTTCCGCGTCATCGCCTTTACCGTAAATAACGGCGTCAGTGACAGCATGCAAACGCTGGCGAAAGCCAATTTGCCACCGCTGCTGTCGGTTCCTGCGGGCGAGAAAACCAACTTCAACTGGAGTCCGTCGTGGTTACCGCAAGGCTTCAGTGAAGTCTCCAGCAGTCGACGCCCGCTGCCAACGATGGATAACATGCCGATCGAATCGCGCCTTTATTCTGATGGCCTGTTCAGTTTCTCGGTGAACGTAAACCGTGCGATGCAAAACAGCACCGATCAACTGCTGCGTACCGGGCGCAGGACGGTCAGCACCAGCGTGCGTGATAACGCGGAAATTACGATTGTGGGCGAGCTCCCGCCGCAAACGGCGAAGCGTATTGCGGATAATATTAAGTTCAGGGCAGCACAATGATTAAAGAGTGGGCGACAGTCGTCTCCTGGCAAGATGGTCTGGCGACGGTCAGCTGTGATGTTAAAGCATCATGTAACAGCTGTGCTTCGCGGGCCGGATGTGGGAGTCGCGTGTTAAACAAACTGGGTCCACAGACGACGCATACCATCGTGGTGCCCAGCGACGAACCCTTAGCGCCTGGTCAAAAAGTTGAACTGGGTATTGCCGAGGGTAGCCTGTTGGGATCGGCGATGCTGGTCTACATGTCTCCATTAGCAGGGCTTTTTCTCTTCGCTGCGCTATTCCAGGTGCTGTTTGGCTCCGACCTTGCGGCATTAAGCGGCGCAGTGCTGGGGGGCGTGGGTGGATTCCTGATTGCCCGTGGATACTCCCGTAAGCTTGCTGAGCGTGAAGCCTGGCAGCCAGTCATTCTGAACGTTGCTCTCCCGCCCGATCTTATTCGCGTCGAAACCCAGCAGTGATATCTTTGCCTGATGGCGCTGCGCTTATCAGGCCTACAGCCTCCTCAGATACAGGTGTTGGCCGGATTAGGCGTTTATGCCGCCATCCGGCAAAAGTTTCACCAGCTTTGCAAGGTTGTTTCCAGTTCCCGCTATCCTTGCTCTATGAACATTTCCTCGCCTCAGCGTTGTAGTGTAGAATGCGGCGTTTCACTTAAACAGACGTTAAGCTCAGATCAGCGACTTCTCAGAGCCTGCTCCGGCGGGCGTAAGGCACAATAATTACACTATATGAAGAACATACGTAACTTTTCAATCATAGCTCACATCGACCACGGTAAATCGACGCTGTCTGACCGTATTATCCAGATCTGCGGTGGCCTGTCTGACCGTGAAATGGAAGCGCAGGTTCTCGACTCGATGGATCTTGAGCGTGAGCGCGGTATTACTATCAAAGCGCAGAGCGTGACGCTCGACTTCAAAGCATCTGATGGTGAAACCTATCAGCTTAACTTTATCGACACCCCGGGCCACGTTGACTTCTCGTATGAAGTCTCCCGTTCGCTTGCTGCCTGTGAAGGCGCATTGCTGGTGGTTGATGCCGGACAGGGCGTCGAAGCGCAGACCCTGGCTAACTGCTATACCGCCATGGAAATGGACCTGGAAGTGGTGCCGGTACTGAACAAAATTGACCTACCAGCCGCCGATCCTGAGCGCGTAGCGGAAGAGATCGAAGATATTGTCGGTATCGATGCGACGGACGCCGTTCGCTGCTCGGCGAAAACCGGTGTTGGCGTCACTGACGTTCTTGAACGTCTGGTGCGCGACATCCCGCCGCCGGAAGGCGACCCGGAAGGCCCATTGCAGGCGCTGATTATCGACTCCTGGTTCGATAACTACCTTGGCGTAGTATCACTGGTGCGTATTAAAAACGGCACCATGCGTAAAGGCGACAAAATCAAAGTGATGAGCACCGGTCAGGTCTATAACGCCGACCGCCTGGGCATCTTCACGCCAAAACAGGTTGACCGTACCGAGCTGAAATGCGGCGAGGTAGGTTGGTTGGTTTGTGCGATTAAAGACATCCTCGGCGCACCGGTTGGCGATACCCTGACACAGGCGCGTAACCCGGCAGACAAACCGCTGCCTGGCTTTAAAAAAGTGAAGCCGCAGGTTTACGCCGGTCTGTTCCCGGTGAGCTCTGACGACTACGAAAACTTCCGTGACGCTCTTGGTAAGCTGAGCCTCAATGACGCCTCCCTGTTCTACGAGCCGGAAAGCTCAACCGCGCTGGGCTTCGGTTTCCGCTGTGGCTTCCTCGGCCTGTTGCACATGGAGATCATTCAGGAACGTCTGGAGCGTGAGTACGATCTGGATCTGATCACTACCGCGCCGACCGTAGTCTACGAAGTGGAAACCACGGCGAAAGAGACTATCTACGTCGACAGCCCGTCCAAGCTGCCGCCGCTGAACAACATCTACGAACTGCGTGAGCCGATCGCTGAGTGTCACATGCTGCTGCCGCAGGCTTACCTCGGTAACGTCATTACGCTGTGTATCGAGAAACGCGGTGTACAGACCAACATGGTTTACCACGGTAACCAGGTGGCGCTGACCTATGAAATTCCGATGGCGGAAGTTGTGCTCGACTTCTTCGACCGTCTGAAGTCAACCTCTCGTGGCTATGCGTCACTGGACTATAACTTCAAGCGCTTCCAGGCGTCTGACATGGTGCGTGTTGATGTTCTCATCAACAACGAACGCGTCGATGCGCTGGCGCTGATCACGCACCGCGACAACTCCCAGAGCCGTGGTCGTGAACTGGTCGAGAAGATGAAAGATCTGATCCCTCGCCAGCAGTTTGATATCGCGATCCAGGCGGCCATTGGTACGCACATCATCGCGCGTTCAACGGTTAAGCAACTGCGTAAAAACGTTCTGGCGAAATGCTACGGTGGCGATATCAGCCGTAAGAAAAAGCTGCTGCAAAAACAGAAAGAGGGTAAAAAGCGCATGAAGCAGATCGGTAACGTCGAACTGCCGCAGGAAGCCTTCCTCGCCATTCTGCATGTCGGTAAAGACAGCAAATAATCTTAAGGAGTTGGCATGGCGAACATGTTTGCCCTGATTCTGGTGATTGCCACACTGGTGACGGGCATTTTATGGTGCGTAGATAAATTCATCTTCGCGCCAAAACGCCGGGAGCGTCAGGCAGCAGCGCAAGCTGCTGCGGGTGATTCACTGGATAAAGCAACGCTGAAAAAAGTGGCCCCTAAGCCGGGCTGGCTGGAAACCGGGGCATCCGTTTTCCCGGTCCTGGCTATTGTGCTGGTGGTGCGTTCATTTATTTATGAGCCGTTCCAGATCCCGTCTGGTTCGATGATGCCGACGCTGCTTATCGGTGACTTTATCCTGGTGGAAAAATTCGCCTACGGGATTAAAGATCCGATTTACCAGAAAACGCTGATCGAAACCGGTCATCCGAAACGCGGGGATATCGTGGTGTTTAAATACCCGGAAGATCCGCGTCTGGACTACATCAAACGCGCTGTCGGTTTACCGGGTGACAAAGTGACGTACGATCCGGTGGCGAAAGAGGTCACTATTCAGCCAGGTTGCAGCTCCGGTCAGGCGTGTGAAAACGCGCTGCCGGTAACCTACTCTGATGTTCAGCCAAGCGATTTTGTGCAGACCTTTGCTCGTCGCAACGGCGGAGAAGCGACCAGCGGCTTCTTTGAAGTTCCGCTGAATGAAACGAAAGAAAACGGTATTCGCCTCTCCGAGCGTAAAGAAACGCTGGGTGAGGTAACGCACCGCATTCTGACCGTGCCAATCGCGCAGGATCAGGTGGGGATGTATTACCGCCAGCCAGGCCAGCAACTGGCAACCTGGATCGTCCCGCCGGGACACTACTTCATGATGGGTGATAACCGTGACAACAGCGCGGACAGCCGTTATTGGGGATTTGTGCCGGAAGCGAATCTGGTGGGTAAAGCGACCGCTATCTGGATGAGTTTCGACAAGCAAGAAGGCGAATGGCCGACCGGTGTGCGTTTAAGCCGTATTGGTGGCATCCACTAATTGCCGATAATCGTTCACGTTGTCGTCATTATGGCGACAGCGTGAATTATTTCTCGGATAAATTCCCGCAGACTAACGACATCCCTTGTCGTTGTGTATAGAATATTCCCCCGAAGTTTCAGGTTGGCGCCCTCAGGTCGCCACGGCACACGAAACAGCGTTGGTCCACCTGTATAAGCCATGTATACACAAAATCATTCAGGCTGAAGTGTATATATCAGGTCTGTTTCGTGTGCTGAATTGTTGACGCATTCATTTATTGGTATCGCATGAACCCCATCGTAATTAATCGGCTTCAACGGAAGCTGGGCTACACTTTTAATCATCAGGAGCTGTTGCAGCAGGCATTAACTCACCGTAGCGCCAGCAGCAAACATAACGAGCGTTTAGAATTTTTAGGCGACTCTATTTTGAGCTTTGTTATCGCTAATGCGCTGTATCACCGTTTCCCGCGTGTGGATGAAGGTGATATGAGCCGCATGCGCGCAACGCTGGTTCGCGGCAATACGCTGGCTGAATTAGCCCGTGAATTTGACCTCGGTGAATGTTTACGTTTGGGGCCAGGCGAGCTGAAAAGCGGCGGCTTCCGTCGTGAATCGATCCTCGCCGATACCGTTGAAGCGTTGATCGGTGGCGTCTTCCTCGACAGCGATATTCAAACCGTTGAGCAACTGATCCTGAACTGGTATCAGACTCGTCTGGATGAAATTAGCCCAGGTGATAAACAAAAAGATCCGAAAACGCGCCTGCAGGAATATTTGCAGGGTCGTCACCTGCCGCTGCCGTCCTATCTGGTGGTGCAGGTCCGTGGTGAAGCACACGATCAAGAATTTACTATCCACTGCCAGGTCAGCGGCCTGAGTGAACCGGTGGTTGGCACAGGTTCGAGCCGTCGTAAGGCTGAGCAGGCTGCCGCCGAACAGGCGTTGAAAAAACTGGAGCTGGAATGAGCATCGATAAAACTTACTGCGGATTTATTGCCATCGTCGGTCGCCCGAACGTCGGTAAATCGACCCTGTTGAATAATCTGCTTGGGCAGAAGATTTCCATTACCTCACGTAAGGCTCAGACAACACGTCACCGTATTGTTGGCATCCATACCGAAGGCGCGTATCAGGCGATTTATGTTGATACTCCTGGCCTGCATATGGAAGAAAAACGGGCGATTAACCGCCTGATGAACAAAGCGGCGAGCAGCTCGATTGGTGATGTTGAACTGGTTATTTTCGTTGTCGAAGGCACTCGCTGGACGCCGGACGACGAAATGGTGCTCAACAAACTGCGCGACGGTAAAGCTCCGGTAATTCTGGCCGTGAACAAAGTAGACAACGTTCAGGAAAAAGCCGATCTGCTGCCGCACCTGCAGTTCCTGGCAAGCCAGATGAACTTCCTCGATATCGTCCCGATCTCTGCCGAAACCGGTCTGAATGTCGATACCGTCGCGGGCATCGTGCGTAAGCACCTGCCGGAAGCCATTCATCACTTCCCGGAAGATTACATCACCGACCGTTCTCAGCGCTTTATGGCCTCTGAAATCATCCGTGAAAAGCTGATGCGTTTTCTGGGGGCTGAGCTGCCGTACTCCGTTACCGTGGAGATTGAGCGTTTCATCTCTAACGAGCGCGGTGGCTACGACATTAACGGTCTGATCCTCGTTGAACGTGAAGGGCAGAAGAAGATGGTTATTGGCAACAAAGGGGCCAAGATTAAAACCATCGGCATCGAAGCGCGTAAAGACATGCAGGAGATGTTCGAAGCGCCCGTTCACCTCGAACTGTGGGTGAAAGTGAAATCCGGCTGGGCCGATGACGAACGCGCGCTGCGCAGCCTCGGTTACGGCGACGACGTCTAAATCCCTGCAACTTGAAAGACGGCGGGTATGATGGAAGGATGGCAACGCGCTTTTGTCCTGCATAGCCGCCCGTGGAGCGAAACCAGTCTCGTGCTGGACGTCTTCACGGAAGAGTCAGGCCGCGTGCGCCTTGTAGCCAAAGGCGCGCGTTCCAAGCGTTCCAATCTCAAAGGCGCACTCCAGCCTTTTACTCCGTTACTGCTTCGCTTTGGTGGACGTGGTGAGGTCAAAACCTTGCGCAGCGCCGAAGCCGTTTCTCTGGCACTCCCTCTTAGCGGTATCACGCTGTACAGCGGTTTGTATATCAACGAGCTTATTTCTCGCGTGCTTGAGTACGAGACCCGCTTTTCTGAACTCTTTTTTGATTACCTGAACTGTATTCAGGCACTGGCTGGCGCGACGGGTTCGCCAGAACCTGCGTTGCGTCGCTTTGAGCTGGCCTTGCTTGGTCACCTGGGCTACGGCGTCGATTTTACCCACTGTGCGGGCAGCGGCGAGCCGGTAGACGACACCATGACCTATCGCTACCGGGAAGAAAAAGGGTTTATTGCAAGCGTTGTAATTGATAACTCCACCTTTACCGGACGCCATCTGAAAGCACTCGAATCACGAGAATTTCCGGATGCTGATACGCTGCGCGCCGCGAAACGCTTTACCCGCATGGCGTTAAAGCCGTATCTTGGTGGTAAGCCCCTAAAGAGCCGCGAATTATTCCGGCAGTTTATGCCGAAGCGAAAATAAAATACGAGGATTGTCATGGCCGAATTACTGTTAGGCGTCAACATTGATCACATTGCCACTTTACGTAATGCACGCGGTACCGCATACCCGGATCCGGTTCAGGCAGCGTTTATCGTTGAACAGGCGGGCGCGGATGGTATTACCGTACACCTGCGTGAAGACCGTCGCCATATCACCGACCGTGACGTGCGTATTCTGCGCCAGACGCTGGATACGCGTATGAATCTGGAAATGGCGGTTACCGAAGAGATGCTGGCGATTGCCGTTGAGACTAAGCCGCATTTTTGCTGCCTGGTGCCGGAAAAACGTCAGGAAGTTACCACCGAAGGTGGTCTGGACGTCGCCGGTCAGCGTGACAAAATGCGCGACGCCTGCAAACGCCTGGCGGACGCCGGCATTCTGGTTTCGCTGTTTATCGACGCCGATGAAGAGCAGATTAAGGCCGCTGCGGAAGTGGGCGCGCCGTTTATTGAAATTCACACCGGCTGTTACGCCGATGCGAAAACCGACGCGGAACAGGCCAGTGAACTGGCGCGTATCGCCAAAGCGGCGACTTTTGCAGCCAGCCTTGGCCTGAAGGTGAATGCGGGTCACGGCCTGACGTATCACAACGTTAAAGCCATCGCGCGGATCCCGGAAATGCACGAACTGAATATCGGTCATGCCATTATCGGGCGCGCGGTGATGAGCGGTCTGAAAGACGCGGTAGTAGAAATGAAACGCCTGATGCTGGAAGCGCGTGGCTAATGGCGATTTTGGGATTAGGTACGGATATCGTGGAGATTGCCCGCATCGAAGCGGTGATCTCTCGTTCCGGCGACCGTCTTGCAAGACGCGTGCTTAGCGATAACGAATGGGCAATTTGGGAGACGCATCAGCAGCCGGTGCGTTTTCTGGCGAAGCGTTTTGCGGTCAAAGAGGCGGCAGCAAAAGCCTTCGGGACGGGTATTCGCAACGGCCTGGCGTTTAATCAGTTTGAGGTCTTTAACGACGAACTCGGTAAGCCGCGTCTGCGGTTATGGGGGGAGGCGTTAAACCTGGCGGAAAAACTCGGCGTCGCACACATGCATGTGACGCTGGCCGATGAGCGTCATTACGCCTGCGCTACGGTGATTATCGAAAGTTAGATTCAGGACGTTGCCGGATGGCGACGCGTGGCGTCTTATCCGGCCTACGGGTTATACGATTATTGCAGGGGCTGGGTAGGCCTGATAAGCGTTAGCGCCATCAGGCTTCATCACCGGATGGCGACGCGGTTAAAGTTTATCGGCGTGGTGCATTAGCACAAACTTATCCCACAGCTGTTCTTCTGTTTCGACATGTGCCGGATCTTTCAAAATAGTATTGGGGATCGGGCACACCTTCTGGCAGGTTGGTGTGTCGTAATGGCCTACGCATTCCGTGCACTTGTCGCTGTTAATCTCGTAAATGCTGTCGCCCATCGAAATCGCCTCATTCGGGCATTCGGGCTCGCACATATCGCAATTGATACACTTTTTAGTGATTAACAGGGCCATCAGGAAACTCTCAAAACATCACAAATCGGGCGGGCATTATACGCGCATTCTTTGCTCAGACCAGTTTTTTTACCAGCGCTTCGCTGTGGCGAATGCGTTCCGGGGCATGCTCCAAATCCTGCTGCACCAGCGCCATAAACAGTAAATCAGTGAGCATCATTTGCGCGTGGGTGGAAGAAATTGCTGCGCTGCGCGTGGCCTGCTCCTCGGCAATGGTGTACAGACAATGACTTGCCCGTTGCTGCAGAGCGTTCGGTGTAAATCCGGTGATAGCGAGAATTTTAGCTCCGGCGCGCAATGTTTCGTCCGCAGCCAGGTTGAGCTCGCGGCGCTCTCCGGTATACGAAATGGCCAGCAGCAGATCGTGGGGCGAAAGCGCTTGCACCGTCGCCAGCAGGGCGTGCATGTCGCGTTCCACCATCGCGTTAAAACCAATCTTCAGCAGCTTCCAGGCAAAATTCTGCGCGACCAGACCCGATGCGCCAATCCCGGTCACGATAATGCGTCGGGCTGAACGCAGCATAGTGACGCTCTCCATCAGTTTCTCTTCGCTGTTGACGTCCAGCGTCGCATGCATCGCCGCCACGTTCTCTTTAATCAGCTTCTCGCCCACCATCCGCATCGGGTCGTCACCACGAATCTGATTATGCACCGGAATGGAATGGGGATTGGGGTTGCTGGCCAGCGCTTCGCTGATCGCCAGTTTCAGTGCCGGAAACCCTTTAAAACCCATCTTTTGCGCGAACTTCACCACGCTGGACTGGCTGACGCCCGCTTCAAAAGCCAGTTGCTGTGAGCTGAGATGACGTGCGGTATCCGGCTGAGCAAGAAGATAATCCGCGAGTTTTTTATCGCTTTGCGCGAGGTCCGGGTAACGCTGACGAATGCGAATTAAACAGTTCATGCTGTCTCCTGGCGAAAACGTGATGGCGATTGCAAAACAAAATTTCACTCGCCTGGATGAATATAATATTCCATTGTGACAGATTATTATGAATTAAAAATTCCCAAGGACCAAAAAATGAATCTCGGTGCATTAGTTTCAGAAACCCGCAATCCTCAGACAATGGATCTGGATGCGCTCTCCACGCTGGAGTTGGTTCATCGTTTTAATCAACAGGATACGCTGGTAGCACAAGCAGTAAAAGCAACTCTACCTCACGTTGCGCGCGCGGTCGATGCAGCAGCTGACGCGCTTAAAGCCGGTGGACGAATTATTTACATGGGAGCAGGTACCAGCGGGCGGCTTGGGGTGCTGGACGCGTCTGAATGCCCACCGACCTTCGGCGTCCCGCATGGTCTGGTGGTCGGGCTAATTGCCGGCGGGCCGGGCGCGCTGCTGAAGGCGGTAGAAGGCGCGGAAGATAACCCGCAGTTAGGCGAAGACGATCTGCGAGCGCTCAATCTTACCGCACAGGATCTGGTGGTGGGGCTGGCAGCCTCTGGTCGCACGCCGTATGTGATTGGGGGGCTGAAATATGCGCATTCGGTGGGCTGTACGACGGTGGCTATATCCTGCAATCCGGATTCCCCTATCGCGCATGAAGCGGATATTGCCATCTCTCCGGTAGTGGGGCCTGAGGCGTTAACCGGTTCAACACGACTGAAATCCGGCACCGCGCAAAAGCTGGTGCTCAATATGATCTCCACCGGCGCGATGGTGAGATTTGGCAAGGTATACCAGAACCTGATGGTGGATATGCAGGCCACCAACGTCAAGCTGGTCGATCGGGCGTGCCGCATGGTGGTTGAAGCCACCGGCATTGCGCGTGAACAGGCACAGGCGCTGCTGAAGCAGACCGATTTTGACGTTAAGCCGGCTATTTTAATGGCGCTCACCGGCCTGGATGCCGCAGCCGCCCGCGAAAAGCTTGCCGCTCACCAGGGTTTTTTACGCGCGGCGTTAGAAAACTAAGAGGTACATATGGATAAGACGGCGGTGCTGGCCAGCGACATTCTGCTGGGCGTTGGCGGAGAAAAAAATATTCTGCGCCTGGAAAACTGTATGACCCGCGTCAGAGTGGAAGTTCAGGATGACGGAAAGATTGATATTCCTCGCCTGCGGCAACTGCCCGGTGTTAGCGGCTACGTGAAGCAGGGCGTACAGCACCAGATCATCGTCGGCCCTGGTAAAGCCGCCAAAGTGGTGGATGCTATGCGTTCCCTGATTACCGATGGCGGCGAACGCGCAGATGCGAATGATATCGAGCGCACGAAGTCAGAGGCCAAAGCGAAGTACAAAGCGCCGATGAGCGATGCGCTGCGCAAGCTGGCAAACGTCTTTATCCCTCTTATTCCGGCGTTTATTGCCTCTGGTTTGATTACCGGCATTATTAATATTCTTAAGCGACCGGACATCGTGGGGGATTTTGCGACCCACTATCCGAACATGCTGGGGCTGATGGGCATATTCGGCAGCGCCGTGTTTGCCATTATGAATATTCTGGTTGGGGTGAATACCGCCAAAGTCTTCGGCGGTTCTCTGGCGATGGGCGGGGTGATGGCGGGGATCCTCTCCAGCCCGCAGCTGGCGCAAATTACCCTGTTT
Organism: Citrobacter arsenatis; assembly: GCF_004353845.1. Lineage (GTDB taxonomy): Bacteria > Pseudomonadota > Gammaproteobacteria > Enterobacterales > Enterobacteriaceae > Citrobacter > Citrobacter arsenatis. The sequence continues at coordinate 3,880,781 of NZ_CP037864.1, read as the reverse complement.
GGCGAAGCGTTACAGCCGGGGCGCGGCGGGGTGATCGCGGTACTGTTGGTGGTAGCGTTGATGTGCTGGATCGAACGCAAATTCCGCGAACTGTTGCCGGAATCACTGGAACTGATCCTTAACCCACTGCTGACCACCATCATTACCGGGGCCATCGCGATTGTGGCGCTGCAACCGCTTGGCGGCTGGATTTCCGAATCTATCGCTCACGGCGCATCCTGGGCAATAGATCGCGGCGGTTTCCTGGTCGGAGCGGTGCTGGCGGGAACGTTTCTGCCGCTGGTGCTGACCGGGCTTCATCAGGGGTTGGTGCCTATCCACGTTGAGCTGGTACAGGCGCACGGTCATAACGCGCTCTTTCCTATCCTTGCAATGGCGGGCGTTGGACAAGTGGGGGCTGCGATTGCGGTTTTGATGAAGACCCGCAATGCGCGGCTAAAAAAAGTGATCAAAGGAGCGCTGCCGGTCGGATTGCTGGGCATTGGTGAGCCGCTGATTTTTGGCGTCACGCTGCCGTTGGGTAAGCCATTTATCGGTGCTTGCCTTGGCGGAGCGGTTGGTGGGGCGCTGATTAGCTACTGGAAGGTGGCGACGGTTATCACCTTTGGTATCTCCGGTTTACCGTTGGCACTGACGATTGTTGCCGGAAAAGTGATGTTCTATCTGTTAGGCTATCTGGTAGCAGTTATCGCCGGGTTCCTGTTTACCTGGCTATTGGGGTTCAACGATCCAGAGGAATAAGGTTTGACCAATCACCAGCGCCGCGTTGTTTTCTTTGATTTGGATGGCACGTTACACCAGCAGGATATGTTCGGTAGTTTCATTCGTTATCTGCTGCGACGTCAGCCGCTGAACGCGCTGCTTGTACTGCCTCTGTTACCGGTGATTGCGCTGGCGTTGCTGATAAAAGGACGCGCCGCCCGCTGGCCAATGAGCCTGCTGTTATGGGGATGCACATTTGGTCGTAGCGAGGCGCGTCTGAAAGCGCATCAGGCCGATTTTGTGCGCTGGTTTCGCGGTAACGTGACGGCATTTCCGCTCGTACAACAGCGGCTGACAACCTACCTGTTAAGCTCTGACGCTGATATCTGGCTTATCACCGGTTCCCCACAGTCACTGGTCGAGCAGGTTTACTTCGACACCCCGTGGTTACCGCGCGTCAATCTGATCGCCAGCAAAATGGCGCGGGGATACGGCGGATGGGTGCTGCCTCTGCGCTGCCTGGGCCATGAGAAAGTGACGCAACTGGAACGCCACATTGGCGCGCCGCTACAGCTGTACAGTGGCTACAGCGACAGTAATCAGGACAATCCGCTGCTCTCTTTTTGCCAGCACCGCTGGCGCGTCACGCCGCGCGGAGAGCTGCAGCAACTCGAATGATGCCAACGCACATGCAATTTAAAGTATGACGGGTATAATGCGTCCGCTTTTATTGGTGGAGTAATCCCTTTGTCTGAAGTTGAATTTAGTCACGAATACTGGATGCGTCATGCTTTAACGCTGGCCAGGCGCGCCTGGGATGAGCGTGAAGTCCCGGTGGGCGCGGTATTGGTGCATAACAACCGCGTGATTGGCGAAGGCTGGAACCGTCCGATTGGTCACCATGATCCGACTGCCCACGCTGAAATTATGGCGCTGCGTCAGGGCGGCCTGGTGCTACAAAACTACCGGCTGTTGGATGCCACGCTGTACGTCACTCTGGAGCCGTGCGTGATGTGTGCAGGTGCGATGGTGCACAGTCGTATTGGTCGGGTCGTTTTTGGCGCACGCGATGCGAAAACCGGGGCGGCTGGATCATTAATGGATGTGTTGCATCACCCTGGGATGAATCATCGGGTAGAAGTGACCGAAGGGGTGCTACGAGATGAATGCGCCACGCTGCTCAGCGATTTCTTCCGCATGCGTCGTCAGGAAATCAAAGCCCTGAAAAAATCCGCCAATTTGTAACTGCTGCTCTGATTGCCTGATGGCGCAGCGCGTATCAGGCCACCAGGATTACCGCCCCTCTTTTTTCTGCGGTGAAAACAGCAGGGAAGGGGAGTGCGACAGGTAGTTTGACGACGTCTGAGACAGAAACGCAGAAAGCGGGAATTCGTCTTTACCTATTAGCTCAGCTGGCGTTACCGCCGGGTAATCCTGCGCCAGTTGCTGCGTTTCTAGCGCCTGTTTTTCTTTCTCCTGCAGATACCCCACCAGGCTAATCTGGTATTTACGGATGTTTTCCACATAGGCGTAGGCTTCATGACCACGCGCATAGCCATAGGTCAGCTTGTTGTAATACGGCTTTTGGCTGAGCAGCGGCAGTCGCTGTTTTACATCGGACCAACTGTTCGGATTGCCTTTGGTTTTCACCGTCAGCGCTCGTGCGTCCAGCATGTGCGCATAACCCATGTTATAGGCTGCGAGCGCAAACCAGATACGTTCTCCTTCGGGGACGGTATCCGGCACTTTACTCATCATATCCTGCAAATATCGCGCGCCGCCGCTGATGCTCTGTTCGGCATCGGTACGGTCGGTCAACCCGAGACTTTGAGCGGTATTTTTGGTCAGCATCATCAGCCCGCGTACCCCGGTCGGGGAGGTGGCCTGTGCGTCCCAGTGTGACTCCTGATACGAGATTGCAGCGAGTAGTCGCCAGTCTATCTCTTGCGCATACTTCTCAAAGAGCGGCTTAAGGTCCGGCAACACGCTGTCTACGGCGCGTAAAAAGGTGCGGGTATCGACATAGTCAAAATCATCGCCATGCCCGAGATATTTCTCTTCCAGCCGTGCCAGAGAACCGTCTTCATTCATGGTGTTGAAGAAATCCAACAGCGCGGCAGACAGCGTGTTGTCATCGTCCAGGCGACTAAACCAGGTTACAGGCTGTTCGTCGGAGACGTCCAGTGCCACGGCCAGCTCAGGATGTACGCGTTGGTATAAGCTGATGGCGACGGAATCGGCAATGGTGTAATCCAGCTTTCCGGCGACCACATCATCAAGCAGTTCAGTGGTGCCCTTTTTGTCATCAACTTTCCAGCTTAGCTCGGGGAATTTTTTCTCTTTGAGTTGCTGGAGATCGTTAACCACCACGTGCCCCGGGGCGATGGTCAGTTGGTTTTCGTTCACGGTAGCAAGCGTGCGCGGGCGGTATTGTCCAACCCGATACACCAGCTGTTGCGAAACCGAATAGTAGGTTGGGCCTGGCTGATAATTTTTCACCCGCTCGCTGTTATAGACCAGGCCTGCGGCTAACAGATCGGCATTACCGTTATCGAGGTCGTCAAAAAGCTGGCTGATGTTCTGGCGCACGGTAACTTTTAACTTCACGCCTAAGTAGTTGGCGAACTCCTGAGCCAGTTCATAATCCAGACCGAATCTTTTGCCGTTGAGGGTCGCGTAAGTTAACGGTGAGTCGATGGTACTGACGCGCAGCTCTCCCCGCGACTGAATGGCGGCGATACGATTGTCGGCTTTACCGAACCAGGGAATAGATGGCCAGAGGGCCGCTGCCAACAACAGCGTTAATATGCCGATGAACAGATAATTAATCTTTAATTTTTTCAATTAGTTAATTCTCTGAACCGTACGTTGTCTCTGCTTGCTGTGGTGTTGATTATGAAGTGAAGTCGTCATTAATGAGCGGCATTTTGCTTAAACTTGCGTCAGTTGGCAACTTATTCAGAAAACAGACCGCATTTGATGATAAGAGAAGGTCGTGATTTTATTTCGACGCAAACGGTTTCGTCGGCGCGGTAGATTCTTTATAATAACGCCCGTTTCCCCCACTTGGGCACACCGAAAGCTTAGAAGACGAGAGACTTATGATGGAAATTCTGCGTGGTTCACCTGCACTGTCTGCATTCCGTATTAACAAACTGCTGGCACGTTTTCAGGCTGCCAACCTCCAGGTCCACAATATTTACGCCGAGTACGTCCATTTTGCCGATCTGAATGCACCGTTGAATGAGGATGAGCGCGCGCAGCTTGCTCGCCTGCTGAAATATGGTCCTGCTCTGCACAGCCACGCCCCTGAAGGCAAACTGCTGCTGGTTACGCCTCGCCCTGGCACCATCTCCCCGTGGTCTTCTAAAGCGACTGATATTGCCCACAACTGCGGCCTGCAACAGATTAGCCGTCTGGAACGTGGCATTGCCTGGTATGTCGAGGCCTCTACGCTGACTGCCGAGCAATGGCAAATGGTTGCCGACGAACTGCACGACCGCATGATGGAAACGGTTTTCTCTGCGCTGAACGATGCCGAAAAACTGTTTGTTCATCATCAGCCAGCGCCGGTTTCCAGCGTTGATCTGCTGGGTGAGGGACGCCAGGCGCTGATTGACGCTAACCTGCGTCTGGGTCTGGCGCTGGCGGAAGACGAAATCGACTATCTGCAGGATGCGTTCACTAAACTGGGACGCAACCCGAACGACATTGAACTGTACATGTTTGCGCAGGCCAACTCCGAGCACTGCCGCCACAAGATTTTTAACGCCGACTGGGTCATCGACGGTAAACAGCAGCCGAAGTCGCTGTTCAAGATGATCAAAAACACTTTCGAAACCACGCCGGACCACGTTCTGTCTGCCTATAAAGACAACGCCGCGGTAATGGAAGGTTCCGAAGTGGGTCGCTATTTTGCCGACCACAAAACCGGTCGCTACGATTTCCATCAGGAGCCAGCCCACATCCTGATGAAGGTTGAAACTCACAACCATCCAACGGCTATCTCTCCGTGGCCGGGCGCGGCAACAGGCTCCGGCGGCGAAATCCGCGACGAGGGCGCAACGGGGCGCGGTGCAAAACCGAAAGCCGGGCTGGTGGGCTTCTCCGTTTCCAACCTGCGTATTCCTGGCTTTGAACAGCCGTGGGAAGAAGATTTCGGTAAGCCGGACCGTATTGTTACTGCGCTGGATATTATGACCGAAGGGCCACTGGGCGGCGCGGCGTTCAACAACGAGTTTGGTCGCCCGGCGCTGACCGGCTACTTCCGTACCTACGAAGAGAAAGTGAACAGCCACAACGGCGAAGAGCTGCGCGGCTACCATAAGCCAATCATGCTGGCGGGCGGGATCGGTAACATCCGCGCCGATCACGTGCAGAAAGGTGAGATCGTCGTTGGCGCTAAGCTTATCGTCCTCGGCGGCCCGGCGATGAATATCGGTCTTGGTGGCGGTGCGGCCTCCTCTATGGCTTCCGGTCAGTCAGATGCCGACCTTGACTTCGCTTCCGTACAGCGCGACAACCCGGAAATGGAACGACGTTGCCAGGAGGTTATCGACCGTTGCTGGCAAATGGGCGATGCGAACCCGATCCTGTTTATCCATGACGTTGGCGCGGGTGGCCTGTCTAACGCTATGCCGGAGCTGGTCAGCGATGGCGGTCGCGGCGGTAAGTTCCAGTTGCGCGATATCCTCAGCGATGAGCCGGGCATGAGTCCGCTGGAAATCTGGTGTAACGAATCCCAGGAGCGCTACGTGCTGGCGGTTGCCGCCGACCAGTTGCCGCTGTTTGACGAACTGTGTAAGCGCGAGCGTGCGCCGTATGCGGTGATCGGTGAAGCCACCGAAGAACAGCATCTCACGCTTAACGACAGCCACTTCGACAACCAGCCGATCGACATGCCGCTCGATGTACTGTTGGGTAAAACGCCGAAGATGACTCGTGACGTGCAGACGCTGAAAGCCAAAGGCGATGCCCTGAATCGTGGCGAAATCTCGATTGCAGATGCGGTTAACCGCGTGCTGCATCTGCCGACTGTCGCTGAAAAAACGTTCCTCGTGACCATCGGCGACCGTACCGTTACCGGCATGGTGGCGCGTGATCAGATGGTTGGTCCGTGGCAGATCCCGGTCGCCAACTGCGCGGTCACTACCGCAAGCCTGGATAGCTACTACGGTGAAGCGATGTCTCTCGGCGAGCGTGCGCCGGTTGCATTACTGGATTTCTCAGCCTCTGCGCGTCTGGCGGTAGGTGAAGCGCTGACCAATATTGCGGCAACGCAGATTGGCGATATCAAACGCATTAAACTGTCGGCTAACTGGATGGCGGCCGCGGGGCACCCTGGTGAAGATGCCGGGCTGTACGAAGCGGTAAAAGCCGTCGGGGAAGAATTATGTCCGGCGCTCGGCCTGACCATTCCGGTGGGCAAAGACTCAATGTCGATGAAAACCCGCTGGCAGGAAGGTAACGAGCAGCGTGAAATGACCTCGCCGCTGTCGCTGGTGATCACCGCCTTTGCCCGCGTGGAAGATGTTCGCCATACCGTTACTCCGCAGCTCTCTACTGAAGACAACGCCCTGCTGCTGATTGACCTCGGTCTTGGTCACAATGCGCTGGGCGCTACGGCGCTAGCTCAGGTTTACCGTCAACTGGGCGATAAACCTGCCGACGTGCGTAACGTTGAGCAACTGAAAGGCTTCTACGACGCGATTCAGGCGCTGATTGCTGCGCGTAAGCTGCTGGCCTATCACGACCGTTCCGACGGCGGGCTGCTGGTTACGCTGGCGGAAATGGCCTTCACCGGCCACTGCGGTATTGCGGCTGATATCCACTCTCTGGGTGACGATCGTCTGGCGGCGCTGTTTAACGAAGAACTGGGCGCGGTGATCCAGGTTCGTGCCGCTGACCGTGAGGCGGTTGAAGCGATTCTGGCTGCTCATGGCCTGGCAGACTGCGTACACTTCCTCGGTAAAGCCGTTGAAGGTGACCGCTTCACCCTGACCGCTAACGGCCAGCCGGTGTTTAGCGAAAGCCGTACTACCCTGCGTATGTGGTGGGCGGAAACCACCTGGCAGATGCAGCGTCTGCGTGATAACCCGGAGTGTGCCGATCAGGAACATGACGCTAAAACCAACGATGCCGATCCGGGCCTCAACGTTAAGCTGTCGTTTGATATCAACGAAGACGTTGCCGCGCCGTACATCGCCACCGGCGCGCGTCCAAAAGTGGCTGTATTGCGTGAGCAGGGCGTGAACTCCCACGTCGAAATGGCAGCAGCTTTCCATCGTGCGGGTTTTGACGCCATTGATGTGCATATGAGCGACCTGCTGGGTGGACGTATCGGTCTGGGTAACTTCCAGGCGCTGGTGGCCTGTGGCGGTTTCTCTTACGGCGATGTGCTTGGCGCAGGAGAAGGTTGGGCTAAGTCGATTCTGTTCAACAACCGCGTCCGTGATGAGTTCGAAACCTTCTTCCATCGCCCGCAAACGCTGGCGCTCGGCGTGTGTAACGGTTGTCAGATGATGTCTAACCTGCGTGAGCTGATCCCAGGAAGCGACCTGTGGCCGCGCTTTGTGCGTAACCATTCCGACCGCTTTGAAGCCCGCTTCAGTCTGGTCGAAGTGACGCAAAGCCCGTCTTTACTGCTTGCCGATATGGTGGGTTCGATGATGCCGATTGCCGTTTCTCACGGTGAAGGTCGTGTGGAAGTGCGTGACGGTGCGCATCTGGCTCAGCTTGAGAGCAAAGGTCTGGTGGCGCTGCGCTACGTTGATAACTTCGGTAAGGTGACCGAGACCTATCCGGCTAACCCGAACGGTTCGCCGAACGGCATTACTGCAGTGACCACTGAAAATGGTCGCGTCACCATTATGATGCCGCACCCGGAACGTGTGTTCCGTACCGTGAGCAACTCCTGGCACCCGGAAAACTGGGGCGAGGATAGCCCGTGGATGCGTATTTTCCGCAACGCGCGTAAACAGCTCGGTTAATTCGCTCAATAGTCATCAAGCCCCTCTTCGCGAGGGGCTTTTTTTGTCTGCCGGATGGAACACGTCTGATGACGCTACGCTTATCAGGCCTACGAGGAAATACGGTTGTAGGCCGGATAAGGCGTTTACGCCGCCATCCGGCAATAATCTCAGCGCTTATGCCGCAAAATTAAAGTGTCGGGAAATCCCGACATGGGTGGGGTGATGGTGTCGCCAAAAAGAGACGTTTAATTATATGATTTATAATGGTTTTGTTTTTAAGTGCTACAGGTGTTGCTGATTGGCGACGGAAAGGGTGAAAAATAACCAAAATTATTTTCCCTATGAATAATCATATTTTCCATATTTATCATTGTGTTAATAAAGTGTTTTGAATATTGGCACAGATGCTGCATAATATTAACCAGTGGCTCATTCACCTTCTTATGTCAGCCCCTTCGGGACGTGCTACATAAACTTCGAATGACGCACAACAAGGTGCCTGCCGTCCAACATCTGATATTAGCGTAGCTATATCAACCTTCGGGCGAAACGTCGAGTTAGGCACCGCCTTATTCCACAACAAAGCCGGGTTAATCCCGGCTTTGTTGTATCTGGCGTTCCCCTCAGTTAGCATCATCCTATTCCTGTCCATTGAGAGTAACGCCTTGAAGCGCTGGTCAGTTTTCCCCCGATCTTTACGTCAATTGGTGACGTTGGCATTTTTGCTTATCCTGCTGCCATTGTTAGTTTTGGCCTGGCAGGCGTGGCAAAGTCTGAATGCCCTGAGCGCGCAGGCAGCGCTGACGAACCGCACCACCCTGATTGACGCCAGACGCAGTGAAGCGATGACCAATGCCGCGCTGGAGATGGAGCGTAGCTACCGGCAATATTGTGTGCTGGATGACCCAACGCTGGCTAAGGTCTACCAGAGCCAGCGTAAACGCTACAGCGACATGTTGGATGCGCATGCGGGTGTATTGCCGGATACCAAGCTATATCAGGCGCTGCGTCAGGACATCAACGATCTCGCGCAGCTGCAGTGCAAAAACAGCGGTCCTGACAGCGTGGCGGCAGCACGGCTGGAAGCGTTCGCCAATGCCAATACTGAGATGGTACAAGCGACGCGCACCGTCGTCTTTTCTCGTGGGCAGCAGCTACAGCAGGAAATAGCCGAACGTGGGCAGTTCTTTGGCTGGCAAGCGCTGGTGCTGTTTCTTGTTAGCCTGGCAATGGTGCTGCTGTTTACCCGCATGATAATCGGTCCGGTGAAGGGCATAGAAAAAATGATTAATCGTCTGGGGGAAGGGCGCTCGCTGGGCGATAGCGTACTATTTACCGGTCCCCGGGAGCTGCGTTCCGTGGGGCAGCGCATTATCTGGCTGAGCGAACGTCTCTCCTGGCTTGAATCGCAACGGCATCAGTTTTTACGCCATCTTTCCCATGAGTTGAAAACGCCGCTGGCGAGCATGCGCGAAGGGACCGAACTGTTAGCCGATCAGGTGGTAGGGCCGTTAACGCCGGAGCAAAAAGAGGTGGTCGGTATCCTTGATGACAGTAGCCGCAACCTGCAAAAGCTGATTGAGCAGCTTCTCGATTACAACCGCAAGCTGGCGGATGACGAGGTTGAGCTTGAGAGTGTGGACATCGCGCCGCTGGTGGAAAGCGTTGTTTCTGCGCATAGCCTGCCCGCTCGCGCCAAAATGATACATACTGATGTTGCGCTTGCGGTGAACGCCTGTCTGGCAGAACCGATGTTGTTGATGAGCGTGCTGGACAATCTTTATTCCAATGCGGTGCACTACGGCGCTGAATCCGGTAACATTTGGATCCGCAGCAGTTTGCATGGCTCAACGGTATACATTGATGTAGTGAATACCGGCACACCGATTCCAGAAGCAGAACAGACCATGATCTTCGAGCCTTTTTTCCAGGGTAGCCATCAGCGAAAAGGGGCGGTAAAAGGAAGCGGGTTGGGGCTGAGCATTGCCAGAGATTGCATCCGCCGTATGCGGGGCAAGCTGTATCTGGTTGATGACCATGCGCAAAACGTTTGTTTTCGCATAGAATTGCCGCTATCTGCTGCGAAAAATCACTAAAATAAACCTAAGTCTGGTGAGTATGCCACACGTTGTTGTCCGAATGCTTAAACGACATTTTTTCCGCCGCGTCATCCTCGCAAGCCTGCCGTGCCTGGCGCTGGTAGGCTGCGTGCCGAACGCGGTGAATCATATTATCGGCGATCCCTCGCAGGAGAAAATTCCGCCTCATCAACTGACGGACTACCTTGCAACCGACTGTGCGGATATCTGGACGCTGTCTGACCAGTCCACAGAGACTAATCCGCTGTACTGGCTGCGGGCAATGGATTGTGCCAATCGCCTGATGCCAGTACAGGCGCGTAGTGAAGCCAGCACGTTGATGCCAGATACCTGGCAGGGGGCTTTCAGGCGCGGGATCCTGCTCGATAACGCCAACATTACGCCACCTGAGAGGCGAGAGGCTGTTACGCGCCTCGACGCGTTAAGCCCGCAAATTCCGCCACAGGTACGCCCGCTGTATCAGGTCTGGCGCAGCGGTCAGACGTTGCAGTTGCAACTTGCCGAAGAGCGTATGCGCTACACCAAGCTCCAGCAGACGTCAGACAGCGATCTCGATACGCTACGTGAACAGCAACAGCATTTGCAGTCCCAGCTCGATCTCACGACCCGTAAGCTGGAGAATCTGACCGATATTGAACGCCAGCTTTCCACGCGCAAACCTGCCGGGAGCTACACCCCTGATGCGGCGCACGGGAACGAGAAACTCACCGCGCCTGATAACGACGAAGGCGCAGCGCCGTCTACCGATGAGGTGACTCCATGATAAGCCGTAAGCCCGCGCATCTGCTACTGGTGGATGATGACCCCGGCCTGTTGAAATTACTTGGCATGCGACTGACCAGCGAGGGTTACAGCGTCGTGACCGCGGAAAGCGGGCAGGAAGGGTTACGGGTGCTGAACCGTGAAAAAGTGGATCTGGTTATTAGCGATCTGCGCATGGATGAAATGGACGGCATGCAGCTGTTTACTGAAATCCAGAAAGTGCAGCCGGGAATGCCGGTAATTATCCTCACCGCCCACGGCTCCATCCCTGATGCCGTTGCGGCAACGCAGCAAGGGGTGTTCAGCTTTCTCACAAAGCCCGTCGATAAAGACGCGTTGTACCACGCGATCGATGGGGCGCTGGAACAGTCTGCGCCCGCAACAGATGACAGCTGGCGTGAGTCTATCGTCACCCGCAGTCCGCTGATGCTGAGGCTGCTGGAACAGGCGCGGATGGTGGCGCAATCGGACGTAAGCGTACTGATTAACGGCCAAAGCGGCACCGGAAAAGAAGTGTTTGCTCAGGCCATTCACAATGCCAGCCCGCGTAGCCACAAACCCTTTATTGCCATTAACTGCGGTGCGTTGCCGGAACAACTGCTCGAGTCCGAACTGTTTGGTCATGCGCGCGGTGCCTTTACCGGTGCGGTGAGTAATCGCGAAGGGTTGTTTCAGGCCGCTGAAGGTGGGACGCTGTTTCTTGATGAGATTGGCGATATGCCCGCGCCGTTGCAGGTTAAATTGCTGCGCGTATTGCAGGAGCGAAAAGTCAGGCCGCTGGGTAGTAACCGCGATATCGACATTGATGTACGAATCGTGTCTGCCACTCATCGCGATTTACCCAAAGCGATGGCGCGAGGTGAATTCCGCGAGGATTTGTACTATCGCCTCAACGTGGTAAGCCTGAAAATCCCAGCGCTGGCCGAGCGTACGGAAGATATTCCGCTGCTGGCAAACCATCTGCTACGCCTGTCTGCTGAACGCCACAAACCGTTCGTGCGCGCCTTTTCGACCGATGCGATGAAGCGGTTAATGACCGCCAGCTGGCCGGGTAACGTGCGTCAGTTGGTCAACGTGATTGAGCAATGTGTCGCGTTGACCTCTTCGCCGGTGATAAGCGATGCGCTGGTGGAGCAGGCGCTGGAAGGGGAGAACACCGCGCTGCCGACCTTTGTTGAGGCGCGTAACCAGTTTGAACTCAATTACCTGCGTAAGTTGCTGCAAATCACCAAGGGTAATGTAACCCACGCTGCGCGAATGGCGGGGCGCAACCGCACCGAATTCTACAAATTGCTTTCTCGACACGAGCTGGATGCAAACGACTTTAAAGAGTAGCACCGTAAATACGACTGATTTATGATACGGTGAGCAACCGGTTACGCGATAAAAACGACAGGAAAACCATGAAAAAAATTGATGCGATTATTAAACCCTTCAAGCTGGACGACGTCCGCGAAGCGCTGGCGGAAGTTGGCATTACCGGTATGACTGTAACGGAAGTGAAAGGGTTTGGCCGTCAGAAGGGCCATACCGAGCTGTACCGTGGCGCGGAATATATGGTGGATTTTCTGCCGAAGGTAAAAATTGAAATTGTGGTCACCGACGATATCGTCGATACCTGCGTTGACACTATTATTCGTACTGCCCAGACCGGCAAAATCGGTGACGGTAAGATTTTTGTCTTCGACGTGGCGCGGGTTATTCGTATCCGTACCGGTGAAGAAGACGACGCGGCAATCTAAGCCGCGCCGTTAATTTGTAGGCCTGATAAGCGTAGCGCATCAGGCAGAGTGGTTGCCGGATGGCGGCGTAAACGCCTTATCCGGCCTACTCGCGTAATATATTACAAGACTTTATGTGGGCCGAAGCATTCGTAATGAATGTTCTCGTTTTTCACGCCCAGACCGACCAGTTGCTTCGCGGCAAACTGCATAAAGCCCACCGGCCCGCACAGGTAGAACTGCATCGCCGGATCGCTGATTGCGCCTTCCAGTTTGTTCAAATCCATCAGACCAACGCTATCAAACGCACCTTTCGCGCGATCGGCTTCGGTTGGCTCACGATACCAGGTATGTGCGCTAAAGCGTGGCAGCGTTTTGCCCAGTTCATGCACTTCATCGGCGAAGGCATGTACATCGCCATTTTCCGCCGCGTGGAACCAGTTAACCTGCGCGGTATGATTCGCTTTTGCCAGCGTATCCAGCATCGCCAGCATCGGGGTCTGCCCAACGCCTGCGGAAATCAAAGATACAGGGGTGTCGGTCGCGACATCCATAAAGAAATCGCCCGCAGGTGCGGCTAAGTGAACAACGTCACCAACATTCGCATGGTTGTGCAGCCAGGTGGAAACCTGGCCACCGTCTTCACGCTTAACGGCAATTCGATAGCCTTTGCCATCTGGTTTACGGGTCAGTGAGTACTGACGAATTTCCTGATGCTGGAAACCTTCAGGCTTCAGCCAGACGCCCAGGTATTGCCCCGGATGATATTCAGCCACTGCGCCACCGTCGACAGGCTCAAACTCAAAGCTGGTGATGAGTGCACTACGCGGGGTTTTTGCCACGATGCGGAAAGGACGGGTACCTTCCCAGCCGCCATTTTTAGTGGCATTTTCGCTGTAGATTTGCGCTTCACGGTTGATGAAAACGTTCGCCAGCACGCCGTATGCTTTACCCCACGCATCCAGAACCTCCTGGCCTGGGCTGAACATTTCGTCCAGCGTTGCCAGCAAATGGCCACCCACGATGTTGTACTGCTCCGGTTTAATCTGGAAGCTGGTATGCTTCTGCGCGATTTTCTCTACGGCCGGCAACAGTGCCGCCAGATTTTCGATATTGCTGGCATACGCGGCAATGGCGTTAAACAGCGCTTCACGCTGATCGCCATTACGCTGATTACTCATGTTGAAGATTTCTTTCAGCTCTGGGTTGTGCGTAAACATGCGATCGTAAAAATGGGCGGTCAGCTTCGGGCCTGTTTCAACCAGCAGGGGAATAGTGGCTTTCACTGTAGCGATGGTTTGTGCGTCAAGCATACGGTCTTCCTTTATCTGAGACTTTAATGATGTATGTCAAATGCATCTTATAAAAAATACCCCTGCATTGTAAATGGTTCTTTGTAACTTTGCGTTGTAAAGGTTACATCGTGAAAAATCTGCATCACAAACCTGAAAAGAAATCCGTTGAAATTCAGCAGACCTTTGTTCTGCAAAGCCTTGCGTGCCGTGAAGGTAATCGTTTGCGTAAAATCCTTTGTCAAGACCTGTTATCGAAGAATGATTCAGTTATACTGTTGGCCGTCGTCCAACGGGACTGCCTTTTTAGGCCGAAATTCTATTGTTAGCTGAGTCAGGAGATGCGGATGTTAAAGCGTGAAATGAACATTGCCGATTATGATGCCGAACTGTGGCAGGCTATGGAGCAGGAAAAAGTACGTCAGGAAGAGCACATCGAACTGATCGCCTCCGAAAACTACACCAGCCCGCGTGTTATGCAGGCGCAGGGTTCTCAGCTGACCAACAAATACGCTGAAGGTTATCCGGGCAAGCGCTACTACGGCGGTTGCGAGTACGTTGATATCGTTGAGCAACTGGCTATCGATCGTGCAAAAGAGCTGTTTGGCGCTGACTACGCCAACGTACAGCCGCACTCCGGCTCTCAGGCTAACTTTGCTGTGTACACCGCTCTGCTGCAACCGGGCGATACCGTTCTGGGTATGAACCTGGCGCAAGGCGGCCACCTGACTCACGGCTCCCCGGTTAACTTCTCCGGCAAACTGTACAACATCATCCCTTACGGTATTGATGAGTCCGGTAAAATTGACTACGAAGACATGGCTAAGCAGGCCAAAGAGCACAAGCCGAAGATGATCATCGGTGGCTTCTCTGCTTATTCCGGCGTTGTTGACTGGGCAAAAATGCGTGAAATTGCTGACAGCATCGGCGCATATCTGTTCGTTGACATGGCGCACGTTGCTGGCCTGATTGCCGCAGACGTTTACCCGAACCCGGTTCCACACGCACACGTTGTGACCACCACCACCCACAAAACCCTGGCGGGTCCGCGCGGCGGCCTGATCCTGGCGAAAGGCGGTGACGAAGAGCTGTACAAAAAACTGAACTCCGCTGTGTTCCCAAGCGCGCAGGGCGGCCCGCTGATGCACGTGATCGCAGCGAAAGCCGTGGCGCTGAAAGAAGCGATGGAGCCTGAGTTCAAGGTTTACCAGCAGCAGGTTGCCAAAAATGCCAAAGCGATGGTGGAAGTGTTCCTGAACCGTGGCTACAAAGTGGTTTCTGGCGGTACTGAAAACCACCTGTTCCTGCTGGATCTGGTTGATAAAAACCTGACCGGTAAAGAAGCTGACGCTGCGCTGGGCCGTGCTAACATCACCGTGAACAAAAACAGCGTGCCGAACGATCCGAAGAGCCCGTTTGTGACTTCCGGTATCCGTATCGGTTCTCCGGCCGTGACTCGCCGTGGCTTCAAAGAAGCGGAAGTGAAAGAACTGGCTGGCTGGATGTGTGACGTTCTGGACAACATCAATGACGAAGCCGTTATCGAGCGCGTCAAAGGTAAAGTGCTGGATATCTGCGCACGCTTCCCGGTTTACGCGTAAGTAATACGGATTGCCGGGTAGCGGTGTAAACATCTTATCCGGCCTACAGGCAACTCACATGTAGGCCGGATAAACGAAGTGCCATCCGGCAGTTATATTGACTTAAGCAAGATTGTTTCATCGATTAAAGCCGCCACTGGCGGCTTTTTCTTTGCCTGAATCCATTTTCTCAATAAACGTATTTCTCGGCCCTGATTTAACGTTACTGCCCCGACAATCACGCCATCCTGTAGGTTAAACCATATTGCTTTCTGCCCATCTGAATCGCCGCGTACGAGCCAGCTCTCTCCCTGCATTTCGCCAATAAACTGTAAATTATCGCGATATTGGTCGGTCCAGAACCAGCCTGGCGTCTTCTGGGGCAACGGCAGGTTCAGTATTGCGGCGGCGGCAATCTGCGCCTGATTATTGGCATTTTCCCAGCTTTCCACACGAACTAACGAACCGTCGGGCAGGCGCGTTATCGCCACGTCACCGGCAGCGTAAATCGCGGGATCGGAGGTGGTGCAGGCGGTATCAACGATAATACCGTTCGCCGTCTCCAGCCCCGCTTCGCGAGCCAGTATGTCGTTCGCCACGATACCGATACCATAGATCACCGCATCAGCCTGCAGCGTTTCGCCGTTTTGCAGGGTGAGCGAGAGACGTTCTCCCGCTTTGGCATGCTCAATTGCGCTGTTAAGCAGTACCCGCACGCCCGCAAGTTGGTGGTGGGCTAGCAGGTAGTCGCGCACCGGAGCAGGTGCGTTGCGGCCCATCACTGACGGTCCCATTTCAACAACGGTTACCCGACAGCCGCGCTGAGTAGCGCTGGCCGCCAGTTCCAGACCAATGGTGCCCGCACCGACAATCACCATCGACTTGCCCGGTAACAAAATGTCGCGCAGGCGCTCGGCATCAGCGGCATGGCGCAGGGTAAAGCAGCGTTCGCCCAGTTTATCCAGTAGCGGCAGCGGCCTGGCGGCGGCACCGGTCGCCAGCAGCAACTGCGACCAGCGGTAGGTCTGGCCATCGGCGAGCGTCAGCGTGCGAGCCGTGCGGTTAATGTGACGTAGCGTGACGCCCAGATGCAGCTGTACGTTGTTTTCCCGCCACCAGTTTGCGGGGAGTACTGGCTGAAGCTGAGGATTTTCGTCCAGCAGCATCGCTTTGGAAAGTGGCGGGCGTTCATAGGGCAGATGCAGCTCATCAGAAAACAGATGTAGTTCGCCGTCGAATCCCTGCTGGCGCAGTGAGGCGGCAGCCATTGCCGCGGCCTGACCACCGCCGATAATCGCGATAATTTTATGGCTCATAATGCCCCCCTCAGAGATCCAGTCCGCCGGCAACGTGACGAATACCGCGAATGCCGAGACCTGCGTCGGCATTGATCATCACGCCGCTCAATGTGCGGTTGTTACGCTTTGACGCCAGCATCACATACGGGCCGGTAAAATCTGCAGGCTCAGGGAAAAACTGCAGCGGCAAAATAGCGGCGATTTTTTCCGGCGTCAGCGACTGCATAATCGACGTATCGTTTTGGCCCAGCGCCTGCGGGCCGCGTAGGTCGGTGGCCATGCCGCACGGTCCGACGCCGTTAACCCGCACCTTTGGCGCCAGCTCGTAGGCTAGCTGGCGAATCAGCCCGGTAGCGGCATGTTTCGAGGCGGTATACAAAGGCCCGCCACCGCCGGGATACCACGCCGCGTTGGAAAGGGTGAAGATGATGCTGCCTTCGCTGGCGATAAGCGCGGGGGCGCAGGCTTTCGCGCCCAGCAGATAACCCAACACGTTGACGTTAAACAGCTCATGAAAACCGCTCTCCAGCGCGTCGGCAGGTGTATTGACCAGCGAGGCGTTGTGATCCCATATTCCCGCGTTACCGATAAAACAGTCCAGCGTGCCGTAACGCGTCAGAATGTGCTCCACCGCGCGCTGATAATCGGCATAGCGGGTGACGTTGCCTTCCACAGCCAGCACGTGCTCACCAAAGCGCTGCCGTAGGCTGGTGACTTTGGCCGGTGAAAGCTCCAGGGTGGCGACCTGCGCACCTTCCTCAATAAAGCGCTCGACCAGCGCCAGGCCAAGACCGGAGCCACCGCCGGTGATAAAGACCACGTTATCGCGTAAATCGCTCATCAGGCTTCCTCGGGTAAATCAATAAACACCTCGCCGCCTTCCACATGTACCGCGTAGGTGGTGAGCGGATCGGTGGCAGGTAAGCACAACGCCTTGCCGGTTTTCAGACAAAAGCTGGCGGCATGCAGTGGGCATTCCACCGTAGCGTCGTCTTCCAGATAGCCTTCCGACATCGAGGCGTTACCGTGGCTACAGCGATCGTTAATGGCGTAAAACTCGCCGCCAACGTTGAACAGCGCGATGACGGGCGAGGTATCAAGCCGGAGCGCTTCACCCTCCGGCAAATCCCCTACGGGACAGGCATAAACACGACTCATCAGAACAGTACACTCAGGTTATGGGAGGTGATCACCGCTTGATCCAGTACGATCTCACGCTCCAACAGGCGCCACTCATCGCCCGGCAAACGGCGCACTTTGTCCACGCGCATGCCGACGTAAAAGGTTTCATCTCGTTCTTTTTGCGCGCGATACAGCAGATAGTTGAGACGCACGGTGAAGACGTCGGGAACCCCGGTTTCACTGACCTGGCAGTTGCCGATCAGGTGCCGGGTTCGCGACGGCGGCTCCTCCGCCCAGGCCATCCCGGTTTCCAGCCGCGCAATACGACGTTCGAGCTGGTCTTTGTTGTCGTTGAAAATCCACGTGGTTGGCGGCTGCACGCCTTTGCGACGGTCGCGCGTCTGGGCATTAACCGTCGTGCGCATGGTGTAGCGAATATTGTCATCCAACTGTGCCAGCCAGTCGCGAAACTTCCAGTCATCCAGCAGGCTGGCTTCATGGTAGAGAAACTGCGTAATGCGGTGGTGTAGCTCCAGGGAAACTAAGGTGCTCATTTCATCACCTCCTGCTGGTAAGCGGCGGTTTTCTCGTGTACTTCCTGCCAGCTTTCGCTGCTGAGTAAATCGGCCCAACGTTGGTACATACCGCGCGCGGCGGTTTCCGAAAAGATGTAGTTGGTGATCCCCGGGATACCGTCTTCACGGCGTTTCTCCTGGCCTAGCCCCATCTCCAGACACAGTTTGCTATTGCGCGCCCGATGGCCTTTCAGCAGTTTTTGAATTTCACACCAGTTTTCCGAGTCGTCTTGCTCAAGGAATCCGGCGGGGCCAAAAGCCCGGGTGGCGCTGTTTTCAAAGGCGGCTTTCACGTCATCAGAGGCGGCTTTATCGGTAATGCAGAACGCCCACACTTCAACCTGATCCGGTCCGCGTGGATGCCAGACTCGTAAGGTGGCAGTACCGTTGAGCCAGGAAAGCGTTGGGAAAATGTTGTTGTGACCGGCCAGGCGCAGGGCGCGAACCTTCCCCAGACGCTGCTCAGCTTCCGCGTAGGTATCGCGGTAGTAGCTGGAGACTTCACCATCGACCCAGACGTTGGCATCTGGATTTTCAGTAAAGAAAAATCCGCTGCCGTGCCCATCCTGACCGAATTGCAACGCATCTTTGGCGGTTTCCCACACCGGGCGGGCGGTTTGGCCGTCGCCAAGGCGCTTATCGCTGCCGTCGTCCTTCGCGCCCAGTACCTGCACGGCGGAGGCATGACTGAACAGCGCGTGATACTGGTCGCTGGCGAACTGCTCGGCGGGGAATTTCCAGTTACAGTCGATGGTCCACTTCTGTACACCGCCGACGATTTCGGTGCCGCCTTCACGGCGATCGAGTACACCGTCGAGATACCAGGCGATGTCGCCGAGATAATCGCGCAGGTTAGGTGCGCTGGTGTCCCAGTTGCCGAAAATCAGTCCTTTATAGCTCTCGACGCACGCGACTTCGTTCAACCCCCAGTGCGATTTGCACAGCCCTTGCGGGTAAGCACGAGGCTCCAGCGGAACATCGATTAACTCGCCGTTAATACCGTACGACCAGCCGTGATACGGGCAGGTAAAGGCGCGGGTGTTTCCACAATCGGCGTAGCTGACGCGCATCGCGCGGTGGCGACACTGGTTAAGAAACGCTTTGATGCTGCCGTCTTTCTGGCGCACCACCACCACGGCGTCCTCGCCCATATAAGTGTTAAAGAAATCACCGGGCTTGGGGATTTGGCTTTCGTGGGCGAGAAATAGCCAGCATCGTCCGAAGATGCGCTCCAGCTCCAGTTGGTAAATTTCAGGGTCGGTATAAATTCGTGGGGTTACGCGACCGTTTTGCGTGTCGATCAGTTGGTAGATGTCTAAATTTGAGGGTGTGGTCATATTTTTTAATCCTGAAAGCTAAGATGTATTGACCTTCATTTTTTGTGCCATAAGGATGTTGCTGGTTAGTTATCAATCTGTGAAATAGTAAATTTCTACCAGTTGAGACATTTTTTCGATAACAAGGAGAAGGACATGGAACTGAGGCACTTACGCTATTTTGTCGCGGTGGCGCAGGCGCTGAATTTCACCCGAGCGGCAGAAAAACTGCATACCTCTCAGCCGTCGTTAAGCAGCCAGATCCGCGATCTGGAAACCTGCGTGGGGGTTCCATTACTGGTGCGGGATAAGCGCAAAGTTGCGCTGACGGCGGCGGGGGAGTGCTTTTTACAGGACGCGCTGGCGATCCTTGAACAGGCGGAAAACGCGAAAGTTCGCGCCCGTAAAACGGTGCAGGAAGATAATCATTTCGCTATCGGCTTTGTCCCTTCCGCAGAGGTCAATTTGTTGCCGAAGGTGCTGCCCTTGTTTCGTTTAAAACAACCGGATACGCATATTGAGTTGGTGAGTCTGATAACCACAGAGCAGGAAGAGAAGATCCTCTGCGGAGAGCTGGACGTGGGCTTAATGCGTCACCCGGTGTACAGCCCGGAGCTGGACTACCTGGAACTGATTCATGAGCCGCTGGTGGTGGTGTTACCGGTGGATCATCCGTTAGCCAATGAGCAGGCGATCTCGGCGGAACAACTGCACGGCGTGAATTTTGTTAGCACCGATCCCGCTTATTCCGGCGCATTAGCGATGATTGTTAAAAACTGGTTTCAGCAGCAAAAATGCCAGCCGAATATTGTGCAGGTGGCGACCAATATTCTGGTGACCATGAACCTGGTCGGCATGGGGCTGGGGGTGACTTTGATACCCGGTTATATGAATAATTTTAATACCGGGCAGGTGGTTTTTCGCCCTATTGTTGGCGATGTCCCGACCATTGCTCTGCTGATGGCGTGGAAAAAAGGGCCAATCAAACCAGCATTGACCGATTTTATCGCCACGGTACATGAACGTTTAGCGGTGAGCCTGACGGAGTGATGGCTAAAGCTCGCTAAGCTGTGACTCGACATACAGATAGCCAATTCCCATAAGTTGCTGGGCGCGATTAAGCTGACCGAAGCTTATCTGTGTGGCTCTGGCACGCGGGTTGTCGCCGTGATCGAACGGGTTAAAACCGGTTTGTTGTACCAGCGTATTGAGCCAGCTATCGCCAAACGCGCAGCTACGGCCATACAACCATATTTGATTAATATTCAGTATATTCAAGAAATTATACAAGCTCAGTCCGATGGCGCTGGCGGCATGTTCGGCCCAGGCCTGAATGCGGACATCACCGTTCTGCCAGGCAGCAATAAGCTGGTCAGTGGTGAGCGTTTCCGGGTCGTAAAGGGATGACGGTTGCGATTTCATCCACACGCGGGCCTGCTTTTTCAATGCGCTCAGTGACGCCACCGTTTCCAGACAACCATAACGGCCACAGTCACAGGCGACGCCATCGGGATGAATGATGGTATGTCCAATCTGACCGCTGCCGTACAGACTACCGCGCCAGATGTTATCGTTTATCACAAACGATGAACCAATACCGTAATCAACGTTAATCACGCAAAAATCACCGTTAGCCGCCGGATTTTGCCATTTTTCTGCCAGTGCCAGCATTACGCAGTCATTGTCCAGCCGGACCTGTACGCCGAGCATCTCCTCCAGCAGATATTTTATTTCCACCGGTGTTTTCCACGGGGCCTGAGGCATGGTTTTTGAAGCGCCGGTTAT
The DNA here is from genome assembly GCF_004353845.1 of Citrobacter arsenatis. GTDB lineage: Bacteria > Pseudomonadota > Gammaproteobacteria > Enterobacterales > Enterobacteriaceae > Citrobacter > Citrobacter arsenatis. The sequence goes on along the minus strand of NZ_CP037864.1, from coordinate 3,859,558 downwards.
CGGATCAACCTGACCGTGAACGCCAAGCGCCAGATTAATCGTGACATCAGGAAATTGCCGACGGTATTCCCGCCAGTGCGCCGCCAATGCTGTCAGCAGCGCTTTTGGCGATTCGGGGTTGATGACTTCATGCTGCCAGTCGCCAACGGCAACCAGCCGCGCGTCCGCCAGTTGGCTGGTGATGCTGGTGGGAGTGACGTTGATACACAGCGTCCAGGCGCCTTTTTCTGGCAAATGATAGCTGCCGCTGCTCAAACCGCGCTGACTTAAGGTTTCTCGTGAATGACTGATTCTCCCTTCATCCATCAGCTCTTCGAGGATATTGCTAACCGCCGGGATCGACAGGCCGGTTAGCTGCGCCAGCTGTGACTTGCTGAGCTGCTTTTCCCGCCACAGGTGAGACAAAAAAATCTGTTTATTCGCCTGACGTACCCTGGCGTTGTTAAACCCCGAACGCTGCATTCACTTAACTCCCTTAACTATATTGCGTGAGCATTGCGCATTTTAACGCCACTTAACTGCCGCAGAATAGCATCAAGTTGAGTTTTTACTTTTGTTTATTGAGTGGAGAGCGGCATGTACGGTTCAGTTAAAGTCTGGCAGGAAACGATCACCCTCCCAACGTGGACGGCGGGTGAAGAAGACGCCAACCCAATGTTTCTGGAAAAGCGGGTTTATCAGGGATCTTCAGGGGCGGTTTATCCCTACGGTGTGATTGATACGCTGACCGGCAAACGTGAAATGCGCGACTATCAGGCGGTGTGGATGGAGAATGACTTTATTCGCATCATGCTGCTGCCGGAGTTAGGCGGACGCATTCATCGGGCGTATGACAAAGTGCAGCAGCGCGACTTCGTCTACTACAACGAAGTGGTGAAACCCGCGTTGGTCGGTCTGCTTGGGCCGTGGATCTCCGGCGGCATCGAGTTTAACTGGCCGCAGCATCATCGCCCGACCACCTTTATGCCAGTGGATTTTACGCAGCAGCAGGGTGAGCAGGGTGAATACACCGTGTGGATGGGCGAGGTAGAGCCTATGCGCGGTTTACAGGTCATGACCGGATTTACGTTGTATCCGGATCGCGCGTTGATCGAGATAACCGGGAAGGTATTTAACGGTAACGCTACCCCGCGCCACTTCTTATGGTGGGCGAATCCGGCGGTGAAGGGCGGCGACGATCACCAGAGTGTGTTCCCACCGGATGTGACGGCGGTATTTGACCACGGTAAGCGCGATGTCTCCGCGTTCCCCATCGCCACCGGCACATACTACAAAGTGGACTATTCGGCCGGCGTGGATATCTCGCGCTACAAGAACGTGCCCGTACCGACCTCCTATATGGCTGAAAAATCTGATTATGATTTTGTTGGCGCCTGGCATCACGGCGAGCGCGGTGGGTTGCTGCATGTGGCCGATCACCATGTTTCACCGGGGAAAAAACAGTGGAGCTGGGGTTATGGCGATTTTGGCGTCGCCTGGGATCGTAATCTCACCGATGACAACGGTCCGTATATCGAACTGATGACCGGGGTCTTTACCGATAACCAACCGGATTTCACCTGGCTTGCGCCGTACGAAGAGAAAGTCTTCGTGCAAAACTTCCTGCCTTACAGCGAACTGGGAATGGTGCAAAACGCCAGCACCCAGTTGGCGCTTCGTCTGGTGCGTGAGCGTGGTCAGCTTTCTGTGGGCGTTTATGCGATTGCGCCGTTACACGATGTTCAGGTTACGCTTGCCGCACACGGGCAGCCGTTCTATGAAAACGCCCTCACCCTTGAGCCAGGACAGAGCTGGCTGGCTGATGTGCCAGAGAATGGCGATGCCCGGGTGACGATGACCGTCACTAGCGCCGATGGCGCTCCGCTTTTGCAGTATGCAGAGCACATCGCGCAAGAGTTACCGTTGCCTTCGGCAGCCGTCGCGCCAGCGCTGCCAGAAGCGCTTTCTAATACCGATGAACTCTATTTTATTGGTCAGCATCTGGAGCAGTACAACCACGCCAGCCGTTATGCCGAAGATTATTATCGCCGCGCGCTGGATGTTGATCCGCTGGATTACCGCAATAATGTGGCCCTGGGGACGCTGGCGCTAAACCGCGCGGACTGGGCGCTGGCGGCGCATTGCGCGGGCAAGGCGCTGGAACGGGCGCATAAGCTCAATAAAAACCCGCGTGATGGCGAGGCGAGCATGCTGCTGGCCGCAGCACAGGAACGTCAGGGCGACGATGACAGCGCCTGGGATAATTATTATAAGGCCAGTTGGAGCGGCAACTGCCGGGACGCGGCTTTCTGGTCGTTAGCGCGCCTGGCGATGAAGCGTCAGGACTACGTCGGAGCGCTGGAAAAAGTAGAACAGAGCCTGCGTTTTAACGGCAGTAATAACCTGGCAATGGGGCTGAAAGCGCTGGCGCTGGCGAGGCTTGATCGCAAGACGCAAGCCCTGGACTACATTCGACAACAGCTGGTTGATTATCCGCTGAGTTACACCCTGCACTATGCGCGCTGGGCTATTTGTCAGGACGAGGCGACAGCACAGGCGCTAATCTCGATTACCGGGCGGCGCGGTACCAACGCGTGTGAACTGGCGGGCTGGCTGACCTCTTTGGGGCAAAAGGAGGCTGCCCGTGGCGTGCTGGAACTGCTCGACAGCCAGGAAACGCTGCCGATGCTGTGGCGCGCCTCGCTGAACGACAATCCACAACCTTTCATCGAACGTGCCCGTGAATGCCTGCAAAATCGTGTGCGTTTCCCTAATACGCTGGATGAAGTGCAGATGCTGCAAACCCTCGAACAGAGTGCTTTTGCCCGCTATTTACTCGGCTGTTTCTGGTACAGCAAGCGACGTTATGACGAGGCGGTTTCCTGCTGGCAGTTTACGCTTGCGCAGGAAGCGGATTTCGCGCCGGTGCACCGTTTATTGGGGATCTATGCCTGGAACAAACTGCACGATGCGCAGCAGGCGATGCAGTATCTGTCGCAGGCCGTGGTGCTGGAGCCGCACAATGCCCGTTTCCTGTTTGAACTCGACTATCTCAAGAAGCTGATGGCGCAACCCGCTGAGCAGCGCCTGCAGCAACTGGAAGCCAGCAAAGAGACTGTCTTCCATCGTGACGACCTGACGGTTGAACTGCTCAGCTTGTGGAATGGATTGGGGCACTACGACGATGCCGCGGCAGTTTTACGTGAGCGCGTGTTTCATCCGTGGGAAGGCGGTGAAGGTAAAGCCACCGGGCAATATCTGCTGAATCAGATGCATCGTGCCCTGGCAGCCGTTCAGTCCGGTGACCCGCAAACCGCCATCGCGCAGTTGCAACAGGCGTTGCATTACCCGCAAAACCTCGGGGAAGGGCGTTTACCCGGACAAACGGATAATGACATCTGGTATTTACTGGGGCATTGCGCGCAGCAGCAGGGGCATTTCGAGGAATCCCAGCGCTACTTCTCCCGCGCAACGCGCGGCGGTAGTTCACTGGATGCCGGACGTTACTACAATGACCAGCCGGTGGACTATCTCTTCTGGCAGGGGATGGCGCAGAGAAAACTTGGCGATAACGCAGAGGCGGACGCGCTGTTCAATAGCTTCCTGCAATGGGTTGAGTCGCATCGCGACAACGTCCCGGATGTCGATTTCTTTGCCGTATCGCTACCCGATCTGGTGGTGCTGGATACTTCAGCACAAGCAAAACACCAGCAACACTGCCTGTTTATCAATGCGCTCGGGCATCTGGGATTGGGAAACAGTTCTGCTTGCCAGCGCTCTCTTGACGCACTCCTGCAACTCAATCCGGCACATGACAAGGCATTACTGCTGCGTCACGCCATTAACGTAAGGCTTTTCCAGTAATACCCGAAACGGGTGGGGGTAACCTCACCCGAAACCTACTGTCCCCTGCGTTTCCCTGAAAGAGGAATCATAATGAATAACGCGCAGACACATTTAAAAATTGGTTACGTCTGGACTATCTGCCTGGTTGCGGCCTGCGGTGGTTTACTGTTTGGCTATGACTGGGTGGTGATCGGCGGGGCAAAACCCTTCTATGAAGCTTATTTCTCGATTACCGACCCGGCGCAATCCGGCTGGGCGATGAGTTCAGCTTTGGTCGGTTGTATCTTTGGCGCGCTGATTTCTGGCTGGTGTGCCGATAAGTTTGGCCGAAAGATGCCGCTGATTCTCTCGGCGATCCTCTTTAGCGCTTCCGCCTGGGGAACTGCCGTCGCCAGTAATTTCGACATGTTTATTGTTTATCGCATCGTTGGCGGTGTGGGCATTGGTCTGGCGTCCGCGCTAAGCCCGCTGTATATCGCTGAGGTTAGCCCGGCTGAAAAGCGTGGTCGCTTTGTTGCCGTTAACCAGCTCACCATCGTCATTGGCGTACTGGCAGCGCAGCTTATCAACCTGATGATTGCCGAACCTGTAGCCACAGGCGCTACGCAGCAGGCGATTGTGGAAAGCTGGAACGGTCAGACGGGCTGGCGCTGGATGTTTGGCGCGGAATTAGTGCCCGCGGTCATTTTCCTGGTGCTGATGTTCTTTGTACCTGAGTCGCCGCGCTGGCTGGTGAAAGCGGGCAAAGTCGATCGTGCGCGAGCCATGCTCCAGCGCATTGGTTCGGCGGAATATGCCGGGCAAACGCTGAAAGAGATTGAACATACGCTACAAAAAGATAACCACAAGGTTGCGTGGTCAACGCTGTTACAACCGCAGATCAAACCGATCGTGATTATTGGCATGGTGCTGGCAGTGTTCCAACAGTGGTGTGGGATCAACGTTATTTTCAACTATGCGCAGGAGATCTTCGCCTCTGCCGGATTCGACATTAACGGTACGTTAAAATCGATCGTGGCGACGGGGATTATCAACCTGGTCTTTACCCTTGCCGCTCTACCGTTAGTGGACAAAATTGGTCGTCGCAAACTGATGTTGTTCGGTGCGTCAGGATTAACGATTATCTATGTACTGATTGCCGGGGCCTACGGGTTGGGCATAATGGGCTGGCCGGTTCTGGTTTTGGTGCTGGCGGCGATCGCTATTTATGCCCTGACGCTGGCCCCGGTGACCTGGGTGCTGCTGTCTGAGATTTTCCCTAACCGCGTCCGCGGGCTGGCGATGTCGCTGGGTACGCTGGCGCTGTGGATTGCCTGCTTCCTGCTGACCTATACCTTCCCGCTGCTGAATGCGAGTCTGGGGGCATCGGGAAGTTTCCTGCTGTACGGTGTGATTTGCGCGATGGGCTTCATCTATGTTCTGCGTAATGTACCGGAAACCAAAGGCGTGACGCTGGAAGCGCTGGAAGAACAGCTGGCGGCGCGGCATACGAAGGTTGGCGCATCAACCCAACAACGAAGCGCCCGCTAATGGAGAGGCTTCTGACGCTACAAAACGCACATCTGCAGATGTGCGTAGACTCGCAGGGTGGTTCGCTATTAAGTCTGGTTTCGTTACAACATCAACAGGCAATTTTACGCGAAGGTCATGGTCAGCAGCCCGGTGACTGTGGCCTGTTCCCGATGCTGCCGGTCGCGAATCGGGTGGCGGGAAATCGTTTTATGCTGCGCGGTGAAGAGATCGTATTACCTCAACATGGCGCAGACGACACCTTTTTCCTGCACGGTGACGGCTGGCTGCAACGCTGGCAGGTTATCACCGTCACCCAAAGCGGTTGTCTGCTGCAGTTGCGCAGTTGGCATCCCTGCGGTTATGACTATACGGCGCAGCTTTGCTATCAACTGGAAACCTCGAGCCTGCACGCCTCGTTGACGCTCACCCACTGCGGTGAGCGGCCAATGATTTATGGCTGTGGGTTCCATCCGTTTTTCGCCTTTGATAAGCACAGCACGGCGCAGTTTTCCAGCAGCGGCTACTGGCCGGAGGGTGAACAGCATCTGCCGCTGGAATGGCAACGAGATATCCCGTCAGCGGCGGATTTCATGCATGCGCAATACGGTGAGGATAGCTGGCTAAACGTCGGCTATTCAGGCTGGAGTGGGCGGGCCGTTATTCAGCGAGATGTGATGAGAGTCACGATTTTAGCGCAAACTCCGTGGTTGATGCTGTTCAGAATGTCGGGTGAGGAGTTCCTGTGTCTGGAGCCGCAAACGCATCCGGTGAATGCCCACAACATGCAGGGGCAGCCGGGATTGCAGGTTTTAGCGCAGGGAGAACGCTGCCATTTTGCGATGCAAATTTGCGTTGAATAGGGCAAAAATCATGTTATCTGCCTGTTAATGCTCTCTTGCGCCAGCCTGCGTTTGTCGCCAGACTATCGCCTCCAAACGGGAGGGATTCATGGCTTTGCATTCCACGCGCTGGCTGGCGCTCGGTTATTTCACCTACTTCTTTAGCTACGGTATCTTTCTGCCTTTCTGGAGCGTCTGGCTCGAAGGGTTGGGGCTGACGCCGGAAACCATCGGTTTACTGCTGGGCGCGGGGCTGATTGCCCGTTTTCTCGGTAGTTTGCTGATTGCGCCGCGCGTGAGCGATCCCTCCCGGCTAATCTCAGCGTTACGTATTCTGGCTCTGTTGACGCTGGTGTTTGCGCTGGCCTTCTGGGCGGGAACCAACGTGGCATGGCTGATGGTGGTGATGGTCGGCTTCAACCTGTTTTTCTCACCGCTGGTACCGCTGACTGACGCGCTGGCCAACACCTGGCAAAAACAGATAACCATGGACTACGGTCGGGTGCGACTATGGGGATCCGTGGCCTTTGTGATCGGCTCCGCGCTGACCGGCAAACTGGTGAGTCTGTTTGACTATCGGGTGATCCTGGTCCTGCTGTCGCTTGGCGTTGCCTCGATGCTGCTGGGCATGATGATTCGCCCGAGCGTGCAGCCAGCGGGTGAAAGCCGTCAGCAGGAGAGCGCAGGATGGCCCGCCTGGCGAGCGCTGATAACCCAAAGCTGGCGTTTTCTTGCCTGCGTGAGTTTGCTGCAGGGCGCGCATGCCGCGTATTACGGTTTTAGCGCCATCTACTGGCAGTCTGCCGGATACTCCGCTTCGGCGGTGGGCTATTTATGGTCATTAGGCGTGGTGGCGGAAGTGATTATTTTCGCGCTTAGCCACAAGCTGTTCCGCCGCTTCAGCGCCCGCGATTTGCTGCTACTTTCAGCCGTTTGCGGCGTGGCGCGTTGGGGATTGATGGGCTGGAGCACCGAACTGCCGTGGTTGATCGTGGTGCAAATCCTCCATTGTGGAACCTTTACCGTCTGCCACCTGGCGGCAATGCGCTATATTGCGGCACGCCAGGGCAGCGAAGTGATTCGTTTGCAGGCGGTGTATTCCGCAGTGGCGATGGGCGGCAGTATCGCCATCATGACCGTATTCGCGGGCTACCTGTACCAGAATCTGGGCAGCGGCGTATTCTGGGTGATGGCGCTGGTGGCGCTCCCGGCAATCGTTCTGCGCCCGAAGGTGGTGGCGCAGCCTGCGACGTTATGATTCGAGGATTTTGCGGATCTGCTGCTGCTGATGCGGCGTAAGCGCCAGATCCGCATGAATCAATGGCGGTGAAAACAGCGGCAGCGGCGTGGTGTACGGCGTAATAATCAGTGTTACACCGCGCGGCGCTCCCTCTTTTTGAAAGTCCTGCATTGGCATATGTTTTACGTTGAGCGGCAGCAGAGTCAGTTCGCGCAGTTGTTGCTCTATATGCGCTTCAAGTTGTTCGTTACTACCGGTCAGCAGGATAATCTGCTTTTCGTGCAAATCCTTCTCCTGCATCAGCCAGGCACCGAAAATGACCGCGACCAGCCCAATCTCTTCTTCTGAAAACTGGACATCGTACTCTGCTTCGAAGCCGTGTATCGCCTCGCGGGTAGTACGAACCAGCCGGGGATAAAGTCGGCTGAACTCCTCCGGCAATGTGTTATCAATGCCGATGGCAAATACGCTGCGGTTCAGCGCCTGGGCAAGGTGAATATACAACTGGTCGTTCAGCCCTTGCTCATCGCTGAAACGGACGTTGCCATACTCGCGAAAACGCAGTACCAGCCGCGCAATAGCAAGGCGCAGGCGACGATCCTGCTGGTGATTATCGCGGATAGGGTCGGGGATGCGGAGCATTGAAAACAGCAACGCCATAAACAGCGATTCGCCCAGCGGTGCACTCTGCATGACGTGGCGCTGCCAGTGACGGCCAATTTCTTCGGCGAGCGGATATTCTGCGCAGGATTGTGCCCAGCGTTGCTGGAGCGAATTAAACTCCGGCGTGATCCCCGCATTATGCTGCAGCAGGCAATACTGCAAATACAGACGCAGGAACTGGATGTCACGGCACTCAAACGGCTTCTGCAAGCGCCGGGAACACAGATTAATCAGCGCATGCAGATTGGTGTCGTCATACAGCGTACGTGCGATACCTTGTTGTTTAAGCGCTATTTTTAACGTGGGCGTGAAATGCTGAGCGATAAAGTTCGGGCAGATCCGCAGCCCGCGGCGCAGCCACTGCAACAGGCAAAGACGCTGATCAAGCGTGGTTCCTTCGATCGCATAGCCACCATTCTGCGCGCTGGTAATGGCGAGCCGGTGATAGCGCTGGATTTCGAGCCCGGCGCCGATAATATCTTCCTGAACAGTGGCATCATCCACGCCATTGAGGCTGCTGAAGGTTTGTGTCGTCGCAATCTGCCCCGGCAGGAAAAGCGTCAGTAGCACCTGGCAACGGCGCTGGGGAGCGGAAAGTACAGATGGTGGAGCAAGCGTTGACATCATCTGTAGGATCTCCCGTGAGTATGTTTGATAAGAATAGCTAAAGTTTGCTTATAGATTTGGAGAATGGAATGCTTTCCACCAGGAATGCTGGAGAGCGTCACAGAATTTTTAACGTGCGGAACAGATAGCGGTAGTGGAACGCAGCGCGTTAATCCACTTTTTCACGGTTTTATCTTTAGTTTAGATATAAAAAAACCGGCATTTTGCGCAATGACGTTATGTTAACGCTTCAGCATCAACATAGGTTGGCGAAGCATAATGAATATGCTTTTTTAGAGAAAGGTTCCGTTCACCTCATGTTCATCGCTTTTCTGTACACTGAACGCCAGTGAACGTGTTAAGGGTGCTATCGCCGCACCCTTAACAATCCCGGCTCCCGGCGGGAAAATTGCCGCTCCGCGGTTCCCTCCGCTTATTCCTCCAGGCTACCGGGACGGGCGCGATGTAACGTCCCTGTAAAGCGCGCCCTGAGCCAGCATCCATGCTGGCTCTCCCGGCCTTACGGAAACACGTCGGCAATTTTCAGCCGGACCAGCCACGCCTGACCATCTGTATTTTTATTTGAACATGTTTGAACAGCAAAAAGGATATAGCTGAAAGTCAGAGCGCTGAGGTGAACGGAACCTTGAGCCGGAATCACATGTTCTCCATCACGCCTGCCCGCGGCTCAGCGTTAATCCCACATCGCCGCCGGGATGCACCGCCAGCAGCGTCTCTTTTGAGTAGTCGCTTTCGCTCATCAGACAGGCGCAGGCGGCGTCAAAAATAGCCAGCACCAGTAAAATTGAGGTGGTGGCCAGCATGTTCAGTGGGTCGGCCTCGCGCTGGACGCCGGTGGAAATCACCAGCTTCGACGCTTTAGCGATGGCCGAATCGGCGTTTTCAGTCACGCTCAGGATTGGCACATTTCTCGTCGCCAGTCCAGGCAGCAGCCGGGTGAGTTCGTCTGAATTCCCTCCGCGCGACAGCATAATCACCAGGTCGTCGGTTCGTAAAAAACCGAGATCGCCATGCGCTGCATCCGTCGCGTTGAGGTAAATCGCTGGACGTTCCACGCAGGCAAGCATATGCGCGACCTTACGCGCCGCAATGCCGGAGGTACCGACGCCGGTGACGACGATTTTCCCCTGGCAACCGCGCAGCTCCGCCATCAGCGACTGCCAGACGGGTTCAGTCAGATGCTGCCCCAAACCCGCCAGGGCATCGCTATAGAGCTGAAATACGTCGGTGGCCTGAGACCAGGAGTTACTCATGCGTCCTCCTGCATCAACTGGCGGTATTTCATATGATCCTGATACATCTCGTGGAATACCCGATATTTGCGATCGTAGTACTGCTTAATGCGATTAGTCTGCGGGGTGACCGTTTTACCAATCCGGCTCATCGCCGACATTGCTTCCGGGAAGGTTTCGAACACGCCTGCGGCGATAGTTCCCATCATGGCACCACCCAGCAGCATGGCTTCGCTCTCTTCAGGTAGCAGCATCGCGCAGCCGGTGGCGTTGGCATGTTCCTGAACGAAGATCGGGTTTTTCGTCCCGCCGCCGCTGGCCATTATCGTATCGATGGTGTAGCCGCTTTGATTCATCGTTTCAATGATGTGACGGGTTCCCAGCGCAATGGCCTGGATGGTTGCGAGGTACTGTAACGCCATATCCTCCGGCGTGCGCGACAGCTTCAGTCCGGTGATTGCACCCGTAAGCGTTGGGTTGGCGCGCGGTGAGCGGTTGCCGTGGAAATAGGGCAGGATGTGCATGTCGCGGGTTAAAAACGCAATATCTTCCGGCTCACCGGCCATTTTACGCAGCAGTGCATTCAGCACTTCATAAATGGTTTGCCCCTGAGACTTAGCCTGCGTCAGCAGGGTTTCGTAGCAAGGATGCGACTGGATAACGTGGTCGATTAACGCCCCGGTTGCCGATTGCCCGCCTTCGTTGAGCCAGTATTCCGGCAGCACGGCTGAGTAGTAAGGACCCCAGACGCCGCCGATAAAACGCGGCTCTTTGGAAATCGCCATGTGTCCGGTGGAAGTACCGCCAATCAGCGCGACACGACGGTCAAAATCCGCCACTTCGCCGGAAACGCCGCTTGCCCCGAGCGTGCCGAGCGTACCGGCGTGGGCATCGATGATCGAGACGCTGACCGCGGTGCCGGGAATCAGCCCCATTTCGCTGGCGGCGCGTGCGGAAAGCCCGTGACCGAGCGGTTCACCCATGGTTTTTACGTAGCGACCAATCTTGGCCGCATCGTGTTCCAGCAGATCTTCCAGCCCAATCTGGCGGAAATAGCTGGCATCCCATTTGTCTTCATGGCCCATATAGGTCCATTTACACACCGTCGAGCACAGTGAGCGCGTATCATCGCCCGTTGCGCGCCAGGTCAGGAAATCGGGCAGGTCAAAATAGTAACCCGCATTAGCCCAGGTATTGGGCATATGTTGCTTCAGCCACAGCAGTTTGGGCGTTTGCATTTCCGGGGAAATAATGCCGCCAACGTAGTCCAGCACCCGATGATGCAGGGCGTTGATACGGTCGGCCTGGGTAATGGCGCGGTGGTCCATCCATACAATGATATTCTGTTCGCTGCGCCCGGAAGGGCTGATGGTCAGTGGCTTACCTTCTTTATCCAGCACCACCAGTGAACAGGTTGCGTCAAAACCCAGACCTTTCACCTGGATGGGGTTGATATCTGACTGGTTAATCGCATCGCGAACCGCGTTACACACTGCCTGCCAGATGTTATCGGAAGACTGCTCAACAAAATCGGCCTGCGGACGGTAAATCTCGATGGCCCGGCTGGCCTGACCGACCATTCTGCCGTTGAGATCAAACACGCCAGCACGGGCGCTTCCGGTTCCGACATCCACACCAATAAAGTAACTTGCCATAATTTTTTCTCCTGAAATCAGGCTTTACGATTCTGTAATGCGATAAAGAGGATCAGCACCGCGCCCCACAGCGCCATCGTCAGATAGCTGCTGACCCCCAGCAAGTTAAGGCCGCTTTCCAGCATTTGCAGCACAATCAGCGCCAGCACCAGGCCGACGATGCGCCCGAAGCCGCCATCCGGGTTGATGCCGCCGAGGACGGAGGCAAGGATGGTCACCAGCAGGTAGGATTCACCGTATCCGGCTTTTGCCGAGTTGAATTTCGCCATCATCAGAATGGCGGCGACCCAGCCGAGCAGGGCAGAAATCACGTACACGGAAATTTGTACCCGTACGGTATTCACGCCGCTGTAGCGGGTTGCCTGTTCATTGGAACCGACGAGATACAGGCTGCGCCCAAGCGTGGTGTGCTCCAGCAGTACCCACAGCAGGATTGCCACCAGAAAAAAGAGCAGCAGCGCCACCGGGATACCGGCAATCGTAGCGTTACCAAGATATTGAATGGCGGTCGGGAAACCGGAAATCACCGTCCCGTTGGAAAGCAGAATATTCAGCCCGGAGATAAGCGTCATCGTGCCGAGCGTGGCGAGAATAGGTGAAACGCCAACCCAGGCAATCAGCGCGCCGTTGAGCGTGCCGATAGCCACCGCCACGGCGGCGCCTGCCAGCAGCGCCAGCACCAGAAACAGCGGATTATCCGGATGGGTGACGATAATCGCCGCCATCACCAGCGAGCAGGCGTTCGCTCCGGCAATAATCGACAGGTTAATGCCGCCGGTCAGCATGGTCATGCCCATCCCGAGAGCCAACATGCCGAGGATTGGCAGCTGTGAGCCGATCGACTGGAAATTAGCGACGCTGAAAAAACGGCTGCCGAGCAGGGCCGAGAAGACCAGGGCAACGACCACAATAATCACGCATTGCAGACGAATGATGGCATCACCGGGTAAAAATCTGGCGATTGTTTTCATCTCAAAGCTCCCTTGCCAGTTTGCGTTTTTCGTTCCAGGCCGTGGCGCTAATGCTGACCAGGATAATGGCGCCGCTGAACACGGTGTGCCAGTAAGAAGAGACGCTAAGCAGCGTCAGCCCATTTTGTAAGAAGGCCAGCAGAACCACGCCGAGCAGGGTTCCGGTCAACGTACCGCGCCCGCCGCTCATGCTGGTTCCGCCGAGCACAACCGCCGCCAGCACTGTCAGTTCAAAACCGAGCAGCGAATTGGGCGCAACGGACTGGGTGATTTGCGCCTGAACCACGGCGGCAACGCCTGCCAGAATGCCCATGTAGCCATAGACGTAGAAATGCAGCTTCAGCAGATTCAGCCCCAGGCGCGAGGCCGCGTCGCGGTTGCCGCCCATGGCGTAAACCTGACGGCCAAGGCGGGTATAGTTCATCAGCACGGCGGTAAAGATGATCACCGCCGCCAGGCACAGCAGGGGCAGGGTCAGGCCGTAGTCGTAGCCATCCGCCGCGGTGAACGAGAACCAGTTAATGCCGTTCATAAACCAGTCCGGGAAGCCGTACAGCCAGGTGCCTTTGGTGGCGTAAACCAGCAGACCGTAGTAGACGTTCAGCGTGGCGATGGTAATGATGATTGCCGGAACGCGCAGCCAGTAGACCAGGAAGCCGTTAATCAGTCCAAGCAGCAGACCCACCGCAATGGCGATGATTAACGCCAGCGCGAAGTTACCGCCGTGGCCGATAACCCAACTGGCCATGGCATACTGGGCTATCGCGGTCATCGCCGGAAAGGAGATGTCGATCCCGCCGGAAATCAGCACCACAAACAGCCCGCAGGCAAGGATACCGAGAATTGCGTAGCTGGTGGCCACATCCGTCAGGTTCCCCAAAGACAAAAACTCATCGGTACTGATGCTCAGCCCGACGGCCAGAGCCACGACCAGCAGGCCCAGCCAGAACTCGTGTTGCCCGATTAAACGGGAGAGATGCATCTTATTCATTGATTACCTCGACCACTTCAGCAATCTCCTCTTCACGGCAGTGATGAGGATTAAATTCCGCCACCAGCCTGCCGCGACGCATCACCAGCACGCGGTGGCTGTTGTAATACGCTTCCGGGATTTCATCGCAAATCATCAGCACCGCCATCCCTTGTTCCGCCAGGTCGCGGGCTATCTGGTATATCCCCTCTTTGTTGGCGATATCCACGCCGACGGTAGGGGAGTCGAGGATCAGGATGCGGGGATTGGTCGCCACCCATTTGGCAATGGCGATACGCTGGGCATTACCGCCGGAAAGGGTTTTGACCGGCAGGTGCGGATCGGACACTTTGATATTCAGTTCGCGGATCAAGTCAGCGACCAGCTTTTGCGCTTTGCGATGATCGAGCAGGCCGCTGCCGGTGTGCAGTTGATCAAATACCGTGACGATGGTGTTGTCGTAGATCGACTGCTCCATGATCAGCCCCTGCGTCAGGCGATCTTCTGAGACATAGCCGATCCCGTGCTTGATAGCGTCATGGTTATTGCGCAGAGTTACTGGCTGGCCGTTAATGCGAATCTCGCCGCTTTCCGGGTGCGTCATGCCAAACAGGCTCAGACAAAGCTCGGTGCGTCCGGCACCCAACAGACCGACGATGGAGACAATCTCGCCGCCGTGCAGCGACAGATTAATGTTTTGGTATTTGCCTCTGCGACTCAGATTGCGCAGCTCCAACAGAGGTTCTTGCTCAATCGCGGGCCTTTCCGGCAGCGGACTGTAGTGAAAGCGTTGTCCGGTCATCAGGAAGGCCAGCTCGTGGCTGTCGAGTTCGCTGGCCGGGTATGTGCCCACCAGTTTGCCGTCGCGCATCACGCTGATGCGGTCTGCCACTTCCATCACTTCATCCAGACGGTGGCTGACAAACACCACGCAAATTCCGGCCGCTTTCAGTTCGTTAACGACCCGCAGCAGGCCATTAACCTCCTGACGGGTTAGCGAGGCGGTGGGCTCGTCCATAATAACCAGACGCGCATCGGCGGCAATCGCCCGGCAAATGGCGACCAGTTGGCGGTCAGCAATCGACAGTTTTTCGACTTTTTTATCGGGATCAATGTTCACCCCGATACGCTTCATGGCTGCCAGCGCCTGTTGCTTCATAGCGCCACGACGTACCCAGATATCGCCACCGGGCAGATAGCGGTTGACCGCGATATTTTCCGCGACGCTAAAGTTAGGGAACAATGACAGGTCCTGATAAATAACCTGAATGCCATAATGGGAAGAGAGCTGCGGCGTCAGGTGATGGAACAATTTGCCGTCGAGTAAAATCTGCGCGCCTTTTTCCGGGTGATAAACCCCGGAGATCACTTTAATAATGGTACTTTTACCACAGCCGTTTTGACCCGCCAGACAGTGAACTTCGCCTTTTCTCAGCGTCAGATTCACGTTATCCAGCGCCAGCACGCCCGGGAATTGTTTGCTGATATTCTCAAGAGTGATAAATGCGGTGGTGTCTGTCATGGACAATACCCCTGCGCGCGTCCGGATGGACGCTGAGTGTTAGTTTGGTTGATAGCGCCGACCAGACGGTCGGCGTTAAGGTTCCCTGGTGTTGGCTAAAGCCTTAGAAACCAAGTGATTGTGCGTTGTCTTTGGTGACTTCGAGGATCTTGTTAAAGCGGATCACTTTCTTCTCCGTGTCGATATCGGCTTTCCCTAAACCATCGATACTCAGATCGGCATTCACTTCTTTGCCTTGCAACAGCTGATCGGCAACGGTTACCAGCGCGTAGCCCGCGTCTTTTGGATCCCACAGCAGTGCTTTTTTGATATCACCACGCATCAGGTAAGGCGCAGCCTGTGCTGGCATGGCGATCCCGACGACGGCGATCTTATCTTTAGCGCGTTTTTTCTGCACAGCCTGACCCGCACCGATTGGACCCAGCGAGCCAAAGCCGATAATGCCCTTCATCTGCGGATAGGTTTTCATCAGGTCCAGCGTCGTGGCGTAGGATTTATCGATGCTTTCCGCAACCGGCAGACGTGAAGTGACTTCGAACATTTCCGGATATTTTTCTTTCTGATACTTAATTGCATAATCTGCCCACGCGTTATGCAGCGGCACCGTCAGCGAGCCAACATAGATAGCGTAACCCCCTTTGCCGCCCATGTTTTTTGCTAACTCATCGACGTTGGCCTGCGCGTATTTTTCACTGTCGATGGTTTCGATATCCCACTGGCCAATCTGTTCATCCGGGGATTCGTGCGTCAGCACCACGATGCCTTTATCGCGTGCTTTTTTCAGTACCGGCTCAAGTACCTTGGCATCATTCGGCACCACGATGATCGCGTTGACGTTTTTGGCGATCAGATCCTCAATGACTTTCACCTGTTGCGCCGGATCCGGTGTGGAAGGCCCAGTCTGATAAGCATTCACATCCAGTTTTTTTGCTGCTTCATTAACGCCGGTTTCCATCCGGTTAAACCACGGAATCCCGGTGACCTTGGCAACCACAGCAATTTCATATTTTTCCGCCGCAAAGGACGTGCCGGACAACATGCATGCAGAAACCAGGGTTGCACTGAGTAATGCGGGTTTGAATTTCATAGTTGTACCTTTCGTAGGGGGCAGGACATGTCACGGCGTGAAGTTAACTATGAATGGAAGAGGGAATGAATCATAAGTTTTATGAATGTGATCTGTGCCCATTTTTGTTAATTTATGGAAATAAAATAGTTAATAATTAGTTAAATTTGCATAATTTTACATTCAAGCGTTCAAATTAAGTGTTAATTAAATATTAAAATGAAACTATAAATTAACATTTTATTATCATTTGACTTAAGTTGTGACGCTGAAAAGGTGTTTGGGTGGAATTTCCCGAAGAAAAAATTATCGAAATTGAGAACTGAATCGATACCGGAAAAGGGCGCTCAACATTTTTTCGTTCAATGGTATCCTCAGTACACTTTCGCCAAATCCGGCATTATTTGTGGCGGCGTAGATTTTTATCGTGGAGAACTCATGCAAGGCGTTAAACGTATCATTGTCACGTTGTTTTTCGCTGCCCTGTCCTTTGGCGCAGGCGCGCATCCCCACAGCTTTATCCATCTGAAAACCGAAATAGTGAGCGAGAATGGCCAGTTCGTTGCGCTAAAAATGCGCTGGACGATGGATGAGATTACCTCGGCGGATCTGCTTTATGATGCGGGGAGTGCCAAACCAGGTGATGAGATCTGGAAAAAACTGGCGGCGGAAGTGATGGCCAACGTTCTTGGGCAGCACTATTTTACCGAAGTGTGGCACGACGGGAAAAAGGTAAAGTTTAAAAACAGGCCAACGGAATATGGTATGGAGCGGGTAGAACACCAGGCT
The DNA here is from genome assembly GCF_004353845.1 of Citrobacter arsenatis. Classification (GTDB taxonomy): domain Bacteria; phylum Pseudomonadota; class Gammaproteobacteria; order Enterobacterales; family Enterobacteriaceae; genus Citrobacter; species Citrobacter arsenatis. Next base: position 3,842,647 of record NZ_CP037864.1, on the reverse strand, counting down.
GTGCTGACGTTTGTTTTGCCGCTGGCCGAAGCTCAGCCGCTGAGTGGTCAAAAATATACCTTTTCAACCTTCGACCCGACCTACTACGTTGATATGAGCTATGACAAAGACAGCGACGTCCGGCTGGCGCAGGCCATAAGCCAGCAATGCCGTATTTCAGTACATACGCCGACGCCGAATGAGCAAACGCTGAGCTTTGCGCAGTCGCTGGATAAAGAAGACGCCCCGCCGGAGGATATGGAGTTGGGTAAACAGTTTGCACAGACGGTGACGCTGCAATGTCAGTAGTTTATCAACAACGCGCAGCCAGACGCCGTTGGCTCACGCTGTGGCCGCTGGCGGTGTTTTTACTGCTGGCTGCAGGCGGCGTACTGTGGCTATGGCAGACCTGGCCGCAGGTGATGATGAAAAGTATCGTCTGGCAGCGTGAGGTTAACCAGCAGATGAGCGGGTTGCTGAAAGCAGTTGCCGCCAACCCGACGCAGGCCGGAGGATCGCTGCTACTGTTTAGTTTTCTCTACGGCGTCCTGCATGCGCTGGGGCCGGGACATGGAAAAGTCGTTATTACCACCTGGCTTGCAACGCATCCCTCGAAGCTGAAGTCGAGTATTGGCCTGACGCTCGCCTCATCGTTATTACAAGGACTGGTCGCCATTGGGCTGGTGGTTGTGGTGCTCAGCGTCTTGCAGTTGCCTGCACGACAGCTACATATGAGCAGTTTCTGGCTGGAGAAAGGGAGTTATGCGTTGGTTGGCGTATTGGGCGTTTTACTGTGCGTCCGTGCGCTGAAGAAATTGCGCCAACTGCTGCACCGCCCGAAATTTACCGCCTTCACGCCACATCATGCGCATCACGAGGGTTGCGGCTGTGGGCATCAGCATGTGCCGGACCCTCAACAGTTGCAAAGCGGTGATGACTGGCGCGCCCGGCTGATGATCGTTTTGTCTATGGGAATGCGCCCGTGCTCGGGGGCAATCATGGTCTTACTATTTAGTAAAGTGGTTGGCGTTTTTAGCTGGGGCATGGCGTCGGCGCTGGCGATGGCGGCAGGAACTTCTTTGACGATTACGTCACTGGCTGTGCTGGTACACAGTTTCCGCTCGCTGGCGGTGAGACTTAGCGGGCATAAAGCGCCGGTGCTGTGGCGACAGATTGGCTGGACAACGCTGGCATTAGCCGGTGGCGCGGTGCTGATTGCTGCTGCGATTGTGATGTGGATGAGCGCCGTGCCGGTAGGGCGAGGGATAAGACCGCTTTAGCACTGTTGTAGGATGAATGCCTGATGGCGCTTCGCTTATCAGGCCTACGGGGAACTTCCCTGGTAGGCCGGATAAGGCGCTAGCCGCCATCCGGCATCAACGATTAGCGCTTCAGCGCGTCGCTCAGAATTGTAGGCTGGATAAGATGCGAAAGCGTCGCATCCGGCACCACAGCAGATTAACGCTTCAGCGCGTCGCTCAGTTCGTCACGCATGTTCGCCAGCATGGCTTTCACTACGCGCGGGTTACCTGCAACGATGTTGCCGGTCGCCAGATAGTTATGACCGCCGGTGAAGTCACAAACCAGTGCGCCAGCTTCACGAGCAATCAGCTCACCTGCGGCAAAATCCCATGGTTTCAGACCAATTTCGAAGTAGCCGTCAACGCGCGCAGCGGCAACATATGCCAGATCCAGCGCCGCAGAGCCGGTGCGGCGGAAGTCAGCGCACTCGGTAAACATCTTGCCAAGAATTTTCATGTAAGAGGCTGCGTGCTGTTTCGCTTTGAACGGGAAACCGGTAGCGATGATGGTGCCGTCCAGATCGCGGGCGGTGCTGCCACGCAGACGGTAGCCGTTCAGCTGTGCGCCCTGGCCGCGGGTGGCGGTGAACAGTTCGTTACGCATTGGATCGTAAACAACAGCGACTTCAGTACGGCCTTTAATGCGTACCGCGATGGAAACCGCGAAGTGCGGCAGACGTTTTACGAAGTTGGTGGTGCCATCCAGTGGATCGATAACCCATTGAACATCCTGATCTTCACCAGCGTGTTCACCGCTTTCTTCGGTGATGATGGTGTGCTGAGGGTAAGATTTGCGAATAGTTTCGATAATAATCGCTTCGGCGGCTTTATCGACGTTAGTCACGAAATCATTGCTGCCTTTCTGGCTGGTTTCTACAGAGTCTGGTGTTTCGTAGTGTTTGGCAATTACATTACCCGCCTTGCGCGCTGCGCGCACGGCGATGGTCAGCATCGGATGCATCGGTCTCTCTCACTGGATGTTAAAGAACGGGAAAACGGCGCAGAGTATAGCAGCGAGTTCGGAATATGTCTTCGTTTTATGGTAATATGCCCGAATAATCTTTAGCCGAAGAAATACAATGCTGCAAAATATTCGAATCGTGCTGGTGGAAACCTCTCACACTGGCAACATGGGCTCTGTGGCCCGCGCAATGAAAACCATGGGTTTAACCAATCTGTGGCTGGTAAATCCGCTGGTAAAACCGGACTCCCAGGCCATCGCCCTGGCGGCAGGCGCCAGCGATGTGATCGGCAGCGCGCAGATCGTCGACACGCTTGATGAAGCACTGGCGGGTTGTAGTCTGGTGGTAGGTACCAGCGCGCGCTCTCGCACATTGCCGTGGCCGATGCTGGATCCGCGTGAATGCGGTTTAAAAAGCGTCTCTGAAGCGACGAACTCGCCGGTGGCGCTGGTGTTTGGCCGTGAACGCGTTGGCCTGACCAACGAAGAGTTGCAGAAGTGCCATTACCACGTCGCCATTGCCGCGAACCCGGAATACAGTTCGCTCAACCTGGCTATGGCGGTGCAGGTCATCTCTTATGAAGTGCGCATGGCCTGGCTGGCAACGCAGGAAAGCGACAAGATCGCAGCTTACGAAGAAGCTGAGTATCCGCTGGTTGATGATTTAGAGCGCTTTTATGGTCATCTGGAACAAACGTTGTTGTCGACCGGTTTTATCCGCGAAGGGCACCCGGGGCAGGTGATGAACAAGCTGCGTCGTCTGTTCACGCGCGCGCGACCTGAGAGCCAGGAGCTGAACATTCTGCGCGGGATTTTAGCTTCAATCGAACAGCAGAATAAGAGCAAGTAACTGTGCTAATGCAGGATGTGCTTCGCTTATCCGGCCTACGAATCGTGCGGCCAGTAGGCCGGATAAGCGAAGCGCATCCGGCAAACGAATACCGCACGGAACGTCAAATACCTGACTAAATTAGTCAAGTAAATAGTTGACTGATTTAGTCGGGAATGTCAGACTTGCCCCTGCTATGCAATACCCCCATTTTACAATAAAAAACCCCGGGCAGGGGCGAGTTTGAGGCTAAGTAAGACATGAGACTGACATCAAAAGGGCGTTATGCCGTGACCGCAATGTTGGACGTTGCGCTCAACTCCGAAACGGGCCCGGTACCGTTGGCTGATATTTCTGAACGTCAGGGAATTTCCCTGTCATATCTGGAGCAGCTGTTTTCCCGTTTGCGTAAAAACGGTCTGGTTTCCAGCGTTCGTGGACCAGGCGGCGGGTACTTGCTGGGTAAAGATGCCGGCAGCATCGCAGTAGGTGAAGTGATTAGCGCCGTTGACGAGTCTGTAGATGCGACCCGTTGCCAGGGCAAAGGCGGTTGTCAGGGCGGCGATAAGTGCCTGACCCACGCGCTGTGGCGCGATCTGAGCGATCGTCTGACTGGTTTCCTCAACAACATTACGTTGGGCGAGCTGGTGAATAATCAGGAAGTCCTGGATGTGTCTGGTCGCCAGCACACGCATGACGCTCCACGCACTAATCGTGCTCAAGACGCGATTGACGTTAAGTTACGCGCATAATTTGTCCGTTATATTTCGTGCAGCAACTGCGTTGGCCGCACTTGCTGCAACACGAACTATTTAGGGCAAAGATAATAAGATATTAGAGTCAGGCCGGGGTGTTCGACGCCCCGTTAACTCGGTCGTACATCCAGCCGATTGCCTGACTCCTTGCATTGAAGCGATGTACGGAGTTTATAGAGCAATGAAATTACCGATCTATCTCGACTACTCCGCAACCACGCCGGTGGACCCGCGTGTTGCCGAGAAAATGATGCAGTGTCTGACCCTGGACGGAAACTTTGGTAACCCAGCGTCTCGTTCACACCGTTTCGGCTGGCAGGCTGAAGAGGCGGTAGATATCGCCCGTAACCAGATTGCCGACCTCGTGGGCGCTGACCCGCGTGAAATCGTCTTTACTTCCGGTGCGACTGAATCCGATAACCTGGCGATTAAAGGTGCAGCCAACTTTTATCAGAAAAAAGGCAAGCACATCATCACCAGCAAAACCGAACACAAAGCCGTGCTGGATACCTGTCGTCAGCTGGAGCGTGAAGGGTTCGAAGTCACCTACCTCGCCCCGCAGCGCAACGGCATTATCGACCTGAAAGAACTTGAAGCGGCAATGCGTGACGACACCATCCTCGTGTCCATCATGCACGTGAACAACGAAATCGGCGTGGTGCAGGATATCGCGACTATCGGCGAAATGTGCCGTGCGCGCGGCATCATTTATCACGTTGATGCGACCCAGAGCGTGGGCAAACTGCCTATCGACCTGAGCCAGCTGAAAGTTGACCTGATGTCCTTCTCCGGTCACAAAATTTATGGTCCGAAGGGTATCGGCGCGCTGTACGTTCGTCGTAAACCGCGTATTCGTATTGAAGCGCAGATGCATGGCGGCGGTCACGAGCGCGGCATGCGTTCCGGTACTTTGCCTGTGCACCAGATCGTCGGTATGGGTGAAGCTTACCGTATCGCGAAAGAAGAGATGGAAACCGAGATGGCGCGCCTGCGCAGCCTGCGTAACCGTCTGTGGAACGGCGTGAAAGATATGGAAGAGGTGTACCTCAATGGTGACCTCGAGCAGGGCGCACCGAACATTCTCAACGTCAGCTTCAACTTTGTTGAAGGCGAGTCGCTGATTATGGCGCTGAAAGACCTGGCTGTATCCTCCGGTTCTGCATGTACTTCTGCAAGCCTGGAGCCATCCTACGTGCTGCGCGCGCTGGGGATGACCGACGAGCTGGCACACAGCTCAATTCGTTTCTCTTTAGGTCGTTTCACTACCGAAGAAGAGATTGACTACGCCATCAATCTGGTTCGCAACTCCATTGGCCGTCTGCGCGACCTTTCTCCACTGTGGGAAATGTTCAAACAGGGCGTGGATCTGAACAGTATTGAATGGTCACATCACTAATTCGGCACCGATAAGGAGAATTCATCATGGCTTACAGCGAAAAAGTAATCGATCATTACGAGAATCCACGTAACGTGGGCTCTTTTGACAACAGCGACGAGAACGTGGGCAGCGGCATGGTGGGTGCACCGGCCTGTGGCGACGTGATGAAGTTGCAGATCAAAGTCAACAATGAGGGTATCATTGAAGACGCGCGTTTCAAGACTTACGGCTGCGGTTCTGCTATTGCCTCCAGCTCTCTGGTTACCGAATGGGTAAAAGGGAAATCTCTGGATGAAGCACAGGCGATTAAAAACACCGATATCGCAGACGAGCTTGAACTGCCACCGGTGAAAATTCACTGCTCTATTCTGGCTGAAGACGCGATTAAAGCCGCGATTGCGGATTACAAAAGCAAACGTGAAGCAAAATAATTAAGAGTTGAGGTTTTATTATGTCGATTACCTTAAGCGACAGTGCAGCAGCGCGTGTAAATACCTTCCTGGCAAACCGCGGTAAAGGGTTTGGTCTGCGTCTGGGCGTGAGAACCTCCGGCTGCTCAGGTATGGCCTATGTACTGGAATTTGTTGACGAGCCGGCGGCTGAAGATACCGTGTTTGAAGACAAAGGCGTAAAAGTCGTGATCGACGGTAAGAGCCTGCAATTCCTCGACGGTACGCAGTTAGACTTCGTCAAAGAAGGTCTGAACGAAGGGTTTAAGTTCACTAACCCGAACGTGAAAGACGAATGTGGATGCGGCGAAAGCTTCCACGTGTAACGTGCGTCACCCGAAAACCCCACCGTGGCTTTGCTACGTGTGGGGTTTGTTCTAACAGGCTACCCCTGAGAATGTTATGGACTACTTCACCCTCTTTGGCTTACCGGCCCGTTATCAGCTCGATACTCAGGCGCTGAGCCTACGTTTTCAGGATCTACAACGTCAGTATCATCCTGATAAATTCGCCAGCGGTTCCCAGGCGGAACAACTTGCTGCGGTTTCGCAGTCCGCCACTATCAACCAGGCCTGGCAAACGCTGCGTCATCCTTTGATGCGCGCCGAATACTTATTGTCTTTACACGGCTTTGATATTCGCAATGAGCAGCACACAGTGCGTGATACCGCGTTCCTGATGGAGCAACTGGAGCTGCGGGAAGAGCTTGACGAGATCGAGCAGACGAAAGACGAATCGCGACTGGAAAGTTTTATCCAGCGCGTGAAAAAAATGTTTGAAAGTCGCCATCAACTGATGGTGGAACAACTGGATAGCGAGACGTGGGACGCGGCGGCAGATACCGTGCGTAAGCTACGTTTTCTCGATAAACTGCGAAGCAGTGCAGAACAACTCGAAGAAAAACTGCTCGATTTTTAATTTCCGGAAGCGAAAATGGCCTTATTACAAATTAGTGAGCCTGGTCTGAGCGCCGCACCGCACCAGCGTCGTCTGGCGGTAGGTATCGATTTAGGCACTACCAACTCCCTGGTTGCGACCGTACGCAGCGGCCAGGCCGAAACGCTGGCAGACCATGAAGGTCGCCACCTGTTGCCGTCAGTGGTTCACTATCAGCAGCAGGGCTACTCTGTCGGTTACGATGCCCGCGCCAATGCCGCGTTGGATACGGCCAACACCGTCAGTTCGGTAAAACGCATGATGGGCCGCTCTCTGGCGGATATTCAGGTACGTTACCCGCATTTACCTTATACGTTCCAGGCGAGCGAAAACGGCCTGCCGATGATTGAAACCGCAGCCGGTTTGCTTAATCCGGTGCGCGTCTCTGCTGATATTCTGAAAGCGCTGGCTGCACGGGCAACCGAATCGCTGTCCGGTGAACTGGACGGCGTGGTGATCACCGTTCCGGCTTACTTTGACGATGCGCAGCGTCAGGGGACCAAAGACGCCGCGCGTCTGGCGGGCCTGCACGTATTGCGTCTGCTGAACGAACCTACCGCTGCGGCGATCGCGTATGGTCTGGACTCCGGTCAGGAAGGCGTGATTGCGGTCTACGATCTTGGCGGCGGGACTTTTGACATTTCCATTCTGCGCCTGAGTCGCGGCGTGTTTGAAGTGCTGGCGACCGGCGGTGATTCCGCGCTCGGCGGCGACGACTTTGACCATCTGCTGGCCGATTACATTCGCGAGCAGGCGGGCGTGGCCGATCGCAGCGATAACCGCGTACAGCGCGAACTGCTGGATGCCGCGATTGCAGCGAAAATCGCGCTTAGCGACGCCAATTCGGTAACGGTTAACGTGGCGGGATGGCAGGGTGAAATCACCCGAGAAACCTTTAATGAACTTATTTCCGCACTGGTCAAGCGTACGCTGCTGGCCTGCCGACGCGCGCTGAAAGATGCGGGTGTAGAGCCGCAGGACGTGCTGGAAGTGGTGATGGTCGGTGGTTCAACGCGCGTGCCGCTGGTACGTGAACGCGTAGGCGAATTTTTTGGCCGCACGCCGCTGACCTCTATCGACCCGGACAAAGTGGTCGCTATCGGTGCGGCAATCCAGGCAGATATTCTGGTCGGAAATAAACCGGACAGCGAAATGCTGCTGCTGGACGTTATCCCGCTGTCCCTGGGTCTGGAAACCATGGGCGGTCTGGTGGAGAAAGTGATCCCGCGTAACACCACTATCCCGGTGGCGCGTGCGCAGGACTTTACCACCTTTAAAGATGGCCAAACCGCGATGTCCATTCACGTGATGCAAGGCGAACGTGAACTGGTGCAGGACTGCCGTTCACTGGCGCGTTTTGCGCTGCGCGGCATCCCGGCATTGCCGGCAGGCGGCGCGCATATCCGCGTGACCTTCCAGGTAGATGCTGATGGGTTGTTGAGCGTCACCGCTATGGAGAAATCCACCGGCGTTGAGTCCTCAATTCAGGTTAAACCGTCCTACGGTCTTACCGACAGTGAAATCGCCTCCATGATTCAGGATTCGATGAGTTTTGCCGAGCAGGACGTTAAAGCCCGTATGTTGGCAGAACAGAAAGTCGAAGCGGCACGCGTACTGGAAAGTTTATCCGGTGCGCTGAACGCTGATGCCGCGCTGTTAAGCGCCGCAGAACGTCAGGCTATCGACACCGCCGCCGCGCACTTGAGCGAGGTTGCACAGGGTGACGATGTTGACGCGATAGAACAAGCCATTAAAAACGTAGACAAACAAACCCAGGAATTCGCCGCTCGCCGCATGGACAAATCCGTCCGTAGCGCGCTGAAAGGCCATTCCGTGGACGAGGTTTAATATGCCAAAGATTGTTATTTTGCCTCATCAGGATCTCTGTCCCGATGGCGCAGTTCTGGAAGCTGAGACCGGCGAAACCATTCTCGACGTTGCCCTGCGTAACGGGATCGAGATTGAACACGCCTGTGAAAAATCCTGTGCCTGCACTACCTGCCACTGCATCGTGCGTGAAGGTTTTGATTCTTTGCCGGAAAGCACAGAAGAAGAAGACGACATGCTGGATAAAGCCTGGGGACTGGAGCCGGAGAGCCGTTTAAGCTGTCAGGCGCGGGTCACCGAGGACGATTTAGTGGTCGAAATCCCACGTTACACAATCAATCATGCGCGTGAGCATTAACAGAGGGTAGTATGGGACTGAAGTGGACCGATAGCCGCGAGATCGGCGAAGCGCTGTACGACGCGTTCCCCGACCTCGATCCCAAGACCGTTCGTTTCACCGATCTGCATCAATGGATCTGTGACCTGGAAGAGTTCGATGATGATCCTCAGGCATCGAACGAAAAAATCCTTGAGGCCATTTTGCTGGTCTGGCTGGACGAAGCCGAATAAGTCAACGGGCTGCCCACGGGTGGCCCGTTTTCCTGTATGCGCGAAAATAAGGATAAATAAAATGACAGAAGCCATGAAAATTACGCTTTCCACGCAACCCGCCGACGCCCGCTGGGGTGAAAAGGCGACATACAGCATTAATAATGATGGCATTACCCTGCATCTGAACGGAAAAGATGACCTTGGCCTGATCCAGCGCGCCGCCCGTAAAATTGACGGCTTGGGTATTAAACATGTCCAACTGGATGGTGAAGGCTGGGATACCGAACGCAGTTGGGCGTTCTGGCAGGGTTACAAGGGTCCAAAAGGTACTCGCAAAGTTGAGTGGGCCACTCTGGACGAAGCGCAGCGCAAAGAGCTGGATAGCCGTCTGAAGATTATTGACTGGGTGCGCGATACCATTAACGCCCCGGCAGAAGAACTGGGGCCGGAACAACTGGCGCAACGCGCGGTCGACCTGCTGTGCGGCGTGGCTTGTGATAACGTCTCTTACCGGATCACCAAAGGCGAAGATCTGCGTGAGCAGAACTACATGGGATTGCATACCGTAGGCCGCGGCTCTGAACGTCCGCCGGTGCTGCTGGCGCTGGATTACAATCCAACTGGCGATAAAGAAGCCCCGGTTTATGCCTGTCTGGTTGGCAAGGGAATTACCTTTGACTCCGGTGGTTACAGCATCAAGCAAAGCGCATTTATGGACTCAATGAAGTCCGACATGGGCGGTGCAGCAACGGTCACTGGCGCGCTGGCGTTTGCCATCACCCGTGGCCTGAACAAGCGTGTGAAGCTGTATCTGTGCTGCGCGGATAACCTGATCAGCGGCAACGCTTTTAAGCTAGGCGACATTATTCACTATCGCAACGGTAAAAAAGTTGAAGTGATGAATACCGATGCGGAAGGACGCCTGGTGCTGGCCGATGGCCTGATCGACGCCAGCGCGCAGAAACCAGAGCTGATTATTGATGCCGCCACGCTGACCGGTGCGGCAAAAACTGCGCTGGGCAACGATTACCACGCGCTGTTTAGCTTTGACGATCGGCTGGCTGCTCGCCTGCTGGCAAGTGCGGCGCAAGAAAACGAACCGTTCTGGCGTCTGCCGCTGGCCGAGTTCCACCGTAGCCAGCTGCCGTCTAACTTTGCTGAACTGAATAACACCGGCAGTGCGGCTTACCCGGCGGGCGCAAGCACCGCGGCGGGTTTCCTGTCCCATTTCGTGGAAAACTATCAGCAAGGCTGGCTGCACATCGACTGCTCTGCAACCTATCGCAAAGCGCCGGTTGAGCAGTGGTCTGCGGGTGCAACCGGTCTGGGTGTGCGCACTATCGCGAATCTGCTGACTGCCTAATTCATGACTGTATTGCCGGATGGCGCTACGCTTATCCGGCCTACATGTATTCATCTAATTTGTGATCTCTATGTCCGAATCAAAAAATGAACTAGAAACATTGCTGGAACAAGCGGCGACAGAGCCTGCACATCGTCCGGCATTTTTCCGTACTTTACTGGAGTCCACCGTCTGGGTGCCGGGTACAGCCGCAGAAGGCGAGGCGGTGGTTGAAGACAGCGCTCTCGATCTGCAGCACTGGGAGAAAGAAGACGGCACGACCGTGATCCCGTTCTTCACCTCCCTCGAAGCCTTGCAACAGGCGGTGGAAGATGAACAAGCGTTTGTCGTGATGCCGGTGCGCACGTTGTTTGAAATGACACTGGGCGAAACGCTGTTTCTCAACGCGAAGCTGCCGACCGGCAAAGAATTTATGCCGCGTGAAATCAGCCTGCTGATAGGGGAAGAGGGGAATCCGCTGAGCACCCAGGAAGTTCTCGAAGGCGGTGAATCGCTGATCCTCTCTGAAGTCGCCGAGCCTCCGGCGCAGATGATTGATTCCCTGACCACGCTGTTTAAAACCATTAAGCCGGTAAAGCGCGCGTTTCTCTGCTCAATCAAAGAAAGCGCGGACGCCCAGCCGAATCTGCTGATTGGTATTGAAGCGGAAGGGGATATTGAAGAAATCATCCACGCTGCGGGCAGCGTCGCGACCGACACATTGCCGGGCGATGAACCCATTGATATCTGTCAGGTGAGGAAAGGTGAGAAGGGCGTCAGCCACTTTATCACTGAGCACATCGCCCCGTTCTATGAGCGCCGCTGGGGTGGTTTCCTGCGCGACTTTAAACAGAACCGGATTATCTAAAAGACCTGGCCGGGGGCGACGCATACGTCTTACCCGGCCAGGGATGTGCACTATTTTGTAGGCCGGATAAGCAAAGCGCCATCCGGCATTTCCTGCCTTATAATACCGGTTCTACCGGTAAATCGTTACGAGCTCCCCATTCGCTCCACGCCCCGTCATACAATGCGACGTTAGAAACGCCCAGCGTGGCAAGCGCCAGTACAACAACGGCAGCCGTTACGCCGGAGCCGCAGCTGGCGATGATGGGGCGGTCAAAGCTTACGCCGTGGCTGAAGAAAATAGCATCCAGTTCGTCGGTGGTTTTCAGTTCGCCGTCACGAACCAGCTCTGTCCACGGTACGTTAAGCGCACCGGGCACATGACCACGTTTCAGGCCTGGACGCGGCTCGTCAACTTCAGCATTAAAACGCGCAGCCGGGCGGGCATCGACGATTTGCGCCGTTTTTTCATGACTGGCCAGTAGAACATCGGTAACGCGCACAACCGCTTCAGGCGTAAAGGCCACGTTAAATTCACCCTCAGGTAAATTCTCATTTCCTTCCTGAAGCATTAGCTCGTCGCGCTGCCAGCCTGCCAGACCGCCCGCCAGGATAGAGACATTCTCAACGCCAAATGTCCGCAGCATCCACCACGCGCGTGGAGCAGAAAACAGGTTGCCGTCATCGTAGACAACCAGATGCTTATCCTGGTTAACGCCCAGCTCACGCATGGCTACGGCAAAGGCTTCCGGGCGCGGCATCATATGCGGTAGCGGTGACGTATGGTCGGAAAGTGCTTCAATATCAAAAAAGGCTGCGCCAGGAATATGGCCCGCACGATACTCCTCGCCAACATCGCGATCTTCCTGTCCTGGAGGTGCCATCCGGGCATCAAGGATTTGTATTTCCGGGTCATCAATGTGTTCGGCAAGCCAGTCGGCTGCGACAAAGAAGGCGGTGGTCATAGGCATCTCCATTTTTACCAGGTTTTGGCAAATTGTCGGACGTTTAGTGCAAAGCGACAAGTAAAAGAGGCCGATTTGTCAGGCGAATCCACATTAATCATGAAAATTAGGACTACGTTGTGCAGTTACTGACTTCCACAGCCGGAAATCTGACGCATAATAGTTGTTCTACGTAGCTAACGGGCCACTACGGCCAGGGATGAAAAATGAAACATTTACGCGTAGCGGCCTGCATGCTGATGCTGGCTCTGGTCGGGTGCGATAATAACAACGAAAAATCACCGACGGCTGCGAAGCCTGACACGCCTGCACCGCAAACTGCGCCAGCAAAAGATAAGGCTCAATTACAAAAGCTGATGCAGCAAAGTCAGGGCAAATCGCTCACGCTGCTGGATGCCTCAGAGGTCCAGCTCGACGGTGCGGCAACGCTCGTGTTGACCTTCTCCATTCCCCTCGATCCTGAACAAGATTTTTCCCGCGTCGTGCACGTTGTTGATAAAAAAAGCGGCAAAGTGGATGGTGCCTGGGAGCTGGCGCCAAATCTGAAAGAGCTACGCTTACGCCATCTCGAACCTAACCGCGAACTGGTGGTTACTATTGAGCGTGATTTGCTGGCGCTCAATAAAGCGACGTTCGCTATCGACTATGAAAAAAATATTACCACTCGCGACGTCCAGCCAAGCGTAGGCTTCGCCAGTCGCGGCTCGCTGCTGCCTGGAAAAGTGATTGAAGGGCTGCCGGTTATGGCCCTTAACGTTAATAGCGTGGATGTTAACTTCTTTCGCGTGAAGCCTGAGTCGCTCGGCGCGTTTGTCAGCCAGTGGGAATACCGCAATTCGTTGGCAAACTGGGAGTCCGATAATCTGCTGAAAATGGCGGAACTGGTTTATACCGGACGTTTTGACCTCAATCCGGCGCGTAACACTCGGGAGAAGCTGCTGCTACCGCTGAGTGATATCAAGCCGTTGCAGCAAGCCGGCGTTTACATTGCGGTGATGAATCAGGCTGGACAATACAACTACAGCAATGCCGCTACGCTGTTTACGCTCAGCGATATTGGTGTGTCTGCCCACCGTTACCACGAGCAACTGGATGTCTTTACGCAGAGTCTGGAAAACGGCGCCGCGCAGCAGGGGATTGAGGTCACGTTACTCAACGAAAAAGGGCAGACTCTGGCGCAGGCTACCAGCGATGCGCAGGGTCATGTCACGCTTAAGACCGATAAAGACGCTGCCTTATTGCTGGCCCGCAAAGACGGGCAAACCACGCTGCTGGATCTGAAGCTTCCGGCGTTGGATCTGGCTGAGTTTGATATTGCTGGCGCACCGGGATACAGCAAACAGTTCTTTATGTTTGGTCCCCGTGACCTCTATCGCCCCGGCGAAACGGTGATCCTTAACGGATTACTGCGTGACAGCGACGGCAAAACGTTACCCGACCAGCCGGTGAAGCTGGAAGTCGTCAAGCCCGACGGACAAGTGTTACGCTCGGTAGTTAGCCAGCCGGAGAACGGTCTGTACCGCTTTAGCTGGCCGCTGGACAGCAGCGCGCCAACCGGTATGTGGCATATTCGTGCCAATACTGGCGACAACCAGTCACGGATGTGGGATTTCCACGTCGAAGATTTTATGCCGGAGCGGATGGCGCTCAATCTCTCCGCCAATAAGATGCCGGTGGCCCCAACTGATGAAGTGACGTTCTCGGTGGTGGGGTACTATCTGTACGGTGCGCCCGCTAACGGCAATGCTCTGCAAGGGCAGCTTTTCCTGCGACCGCTGCGCGAAGCGGTGCAGACGCTGCCTGGGTTCCAGTTTGGTAATATTGCCGAAGAAAACCTATCCCGCAGCCTCGATGAAGTTCAGCTTACTCTGGATGAACATGGTCGCGGCGAAGTAACAACCAACAGCCAATGGCGGGAGACCCATTCTCCGCTACAGGTGGTTTTGCAAGCCAGCCTGCTGGAGTCGGGTGGCCGTCCGGTGACGCGTCGGGTTGAGCAAGCCATCTGGCCTGCGGATACGCTGCCGGGCATTCGTCCGCAGTTTGCGGCGAAAGCCGTTTATGACTACCGCACTGATACCACAGTGAATCAGCCCATTGTCGATGAAGACAGTAACGCCGCTTTCGATATTGTGTATGCCGATGCGCAAGGCGAGAAAAAAGCGGTGTCTGGTTTGCAGGTGCGTTTGATCCGTGAACGCCGTGATTATTACTGGAACTGGTCTGAAGGCGAGGGCTGGCAATCCCAGTTCGATCAAAAAGATCTGGTCGAAGGTGAGCAGACTCTTGATCTTAAGGCCGATGAAACCGGTAAAGTCAGCTTCCCGGTTGAATGGGGCGCCTATCGTCTGGAAGTCAAAGCCCCGAATGATGCGGTGAGCAGCGTACGCTTCTGGGCGGGTTATAGCTGGCAGGATAACAGCGACGGTAGCGGGGCGGTGCGTCCCGATCGCGTGACCCTGAAACTGGATAAACCCAGCTATCGTCCTGGCGATACTATGAAGCTGCACATTGCCGCTCCCGCTGCTGGTAAAGGCTATGCGATGGTGGAATCCAGCGAAGGCCCACTGTGGTGGCAAGAGATAGACGTGCCGGCGAATGGTCTTGATATTTCCATTCCGGTTGATAAAACCTGGAATCGCCACGATTTGTATCTCAGCGCGCTGGTGGTTCGTCCTGGCGACAAGTCTCGTTCGGCTACGCCAAAACGGGCGGTCGGCTTACTGCATTTACCGTTAGGCGATGAAAACCGCCGCCTGGGACTGGCGCTGGAAAGCCCGGCGAAAATACGGCCAAATCAGCCGTTGACCGTCAAAATCAAAGCCAGCGTTAAAAATGGTGAGGTGCCAAAACAGGTTAACGTGCTGGTCTCTGCCGTTGACAGCGGCGTGTTGAACATTACCGATTACGCCACGCCGGATCCGTGGCAGGCGTTTTTCGGACAAAAACGCTATGGCGCGGATATTTATGATATTTATGGCCAGGTGATCGAAGGGCAAGGACGTCTGGCGGCGCTGCGCTTTGGTGGTGATGGCGATGAGTTAAAACGCGGCGGTAAGCCACCGGTCAATCACGTCAATATCGTGGCGCAACAGGCGTTGCCGGTCACGCTTAACGATCAGGGCGAAGGTACGGTGACGTTGCCGATTGGTGATTTCAACGGCGAACTGCGGGTAATGGCGCAGGCCTGGACGGCGGATGATTTCGGCAGCAGCGAAAGCAAAGTGATTGTCGCCGCGCCGGTGATTGCTGAACTGAATATGCCGCGCTTTCTGGCGGGGGGGGATACCTCACGCCTGACGCTGGACGTGACCAACCTGACCGATAAACCGCAAACGCTGAATATTAAGCTCGCGGCCAACGGTTTGCTGGAACTGATGGGGCAAGATCCCGCCCCGGTGAATCTGGCGCCAGGCGTACGGACGACAATGTTTATTCCGGTGCGGGCACGGGAGGGTTTTGGCGATGGCGAAATTCAGGCAGAAATTAGCGGTCTGACTTTACCGGGTGAAACGCTGCCTGTTCAGCATAAACAGTGGAAGATTGGCGTGCGCCCGGCGTTCCCGGCGCAAACCGTTAATAACGGCGTCGCACTTCAGCCGGGCGCAACCTGGCAGGTTCCGGGCGAAGAACTGACCAATTTCTCCCCGGCGACGATGCAGGGGCAACTGCTGTTCAGCGGTAAGCCGCCCCTGAATCTGGCGCGCTACATCCGTGAACTGAAAGCTTATCCTTACGGTTGCCTCGAGCAAACGGCGAGCGGGTTGTTCCCATCTTTATACACCAACGCCGCGCAGCTGAAAGCGTTAGGCATTGCGGGCGACAGCGATGAAAAACGCCGTGCGGCAGTAGAGATTGGGATCTCTCGTTTACTGCAAATGCAGCGTGATAACGGCGGTTTTGCGCTATGGGATAAGAACGGGTCGGAAGAGTACTGGCTGACCGCATATGTGATGGATTTCCTCGTGCGAGCGAATGAACAGGGCTACAGCGTCCCGGCGGAGGTGATTAACCGGGGTAACGAGCGGCTGCTGCGCTATTTGCAGGATCCAGGCATGATGTCGATTCGCTATACCGACGACGCATCAGCAAGCCGGTTTGCCGTCCAGGCCTATGCCGCACTGGTACTTGCTCGTCAGCAGAAAGCTCCGCTCGGCGCTTTGCGTGAGATCTGGGAGCGACGAGCGCAGGCGGCTTCTGGTTTACCGTTGTTGCAACTGGGGATAGCGCTGAAAAACATGGGCGATGCCAGCCGCAGCGAACAGGCGTTGACGCTGGCGCTGAATACGCCACGCCGCGAAACGCAGCAGTGGATGGCGGATTACGGCAGTCAGCTACGCGACAACGCGCTGATGCTGGCATTGCTGGAGGAAAACAAACTCAAACCGGACGTGCAGAATACGCTGCTGAACACCTTGTCAGAGCAGGCCTTTGGCCAGCGCTGGCTCTCTACTCAGGAAAATAATGCGCTGTTCCTTGCCGCGCGTACGCTACAGGACTTGCCTGGTACATGGCAGGCGCAAACGTCACTCTCTGAACAGCCGTTAGCTGGGGAGAAATCACAGACGCGTAATCTGGATGCCGATGCGTTGTCAACGCTGAGCGTCACCAATACCGGTAATCTGCCGCTGTGGCTGCGTCTGGATGTGAGCGGTTACCCGCACACCTCACCGACGCCTGCCAGTAACGTCCTGCACATTGAGCGTCAGGTCCTCGGGCTTGACGGTAGCAGCAAATCGCTGGATTCTCTGCGCAGCGGCGAGCTGGTGCTGGTCTGGCTGGAGGTGAAAGCCAGCCAGAACGTGCCGGATGCGCTGGTGGTCGACTTACTGCCAGCCGGCCTGGAACTGGAAAACCAGAATCTTGCCAACGGCAGCGCCAGCCTGCAGGATAGCGGCAGCGAAGTGGCGAATCTGCTCAATCAGATGCAGCAGGCGGATATCCAGCACGTTGAGTTCCGTGACGATCGCTTTGTTGCCGCAGTGGCGGTCAACGAAGGACAACCGGTTACGCTGGTGTATCTGGCGCGGGCGGTAACGCCGGGGACCTACCAGGTTCCTGTCCCACAGGTGGAATCAATGTATGTTCCGCAGTGGCGCGCGACCGGTGCGACAGAGGGACTTTTGATTGTCAGACCGTAAATGATGTGCGGGTTGGGTAAACGCGGCTGCTGGCTCTGGCTGGCAGCCGTTGCACTGGTGTTTGTGGCGGTTGTTTGGGCGGCAGACAAAATTTGGCCGCTGCCGCTGCACGAAGTCGATCCCGCACGCGTCGTGGTGGCGCACGATGGAACGCCGCTATGGCGCTTCGCCGATGCGGACGGTATCTGGCGTTATCCGGTAACCATCGATGAGGTATCACCCCGCTACCTCGAGGCATTGATCAATTACGAAGACCGCTGGTTCTGGAAACATCCCGGCGTCAATCCGTTTTCAGTGCTGCGCGCGGCATGGCAGGACCTCTCCTCTGGGCGTGTAGTTTCTGGCGGCAGTACGCTGACCATGCAGGTGGCACGCTTACTCGACCCCCACCCACGCACCTTCGGCGGCAAGTTCCGCCAGCTCTGGCGGGCATTGCAGCTGGAATGGCATCTCTCCAAGCGCGACATCCTGACGCTGTATCTTAACCGTGCGCCGTTTGGCGGCACGCTGCAGGGCGTAGGGGCGGCAAGCTGGGCCTATCTTGGCAAATCACCCGCACAATTGAGCTACTCCGATGCCGCGCTGCTGGCGGTGCTGCCACAGGCGCCGAGCCGTCTGCGCCCGGACCGCTGGCCTGATCGCGCGCAAGCGGCGCGTAATAAAGTGCTCGAACGCATGGCAACACAGGGTGTTTGGCCCGCAAAACAGGTGCAGGAGTCACGCGAAGAGCCGGTCTGGCTGGCACCCAGACAAATGCCGCAGCTAGCGCCGTTATTCTCGCGCATGATGCTGGGAAAAAGCCGAAGCGATAAAATCGTGACCACCCTTGACGCCGGGTTGCAGCGCCAACTGGAAGAGCTGGCGCAAAACTGGAAGGGGCGCTTACCTGCGCGCAGTTCGCTGGCGATGATTGTGGTCGATCACACCGATATGAGCGTGCGTGGCTGGGTGGGATCGGTTGATATGAATGATGACTCACGCTTTGGTCATGTGGATATGGTTAATGCAATCCGTTCGCCGGGGTCGGTGCTGAAACCGTTTATCTACGGTCTGGCGCTGGATGACGGACTCATTCACCCGGCCTCGTTGTTGCAGGATGTCCCGCGGCGAACCGGGGACTATCGGCCAGGGAATTTTGACAGCGGTTTTCACGGTCCAGTAAGCATGAGCGAGGCGCTGGTTCGTTCGCTGAATTTACCCGCCGTGCAGGTACTTGAAGCCTATGGCCCGAAGCGTTTTGCCGCATCGTTACGTAATGTCGGCTTACCGTTATATCTGCCCGCAGGGGCTGCGCCGAATCTGTCGCTGATTTTAGGCGGCGCGGGGGCAAGGCTGGAAGACATGGCCGCCGCCTACAGCGTCTTTGCCCGCCACGGGAAGGCGGCTAAATTGCGTCTGCAGCCGACAGACCCGTTATTGGAACGACCACTGATGTCGGCAGGTGCGGCGTGGATTATTCGCCGCGTTATGGCTGATGAAGCGCAACCGCTACCGGATAACGCGCTGAGCAGAGTGGTTCCGTTGGCGTGGAAAACGGGCACCAGTTATGGTTATCGTGATGCGTGGGCGATTGGCGTTAACGCTCGTTATGTGATTGGTATCTGGACCGGCAGACCCGACGGAACGCCGGTGGTGGGTCAGTTTGGTTTTGCCAGCGCCGTACCGCTGCTTAATCAGGTCAATAATCTTCTGCTCTCTCGTGGGACAAATCAGCCGGAAGATCCGCGTCCTGAATCCGTTAGCCGCGGCGTGGTGTGCTGGCCGGGTGGGCAATCTCTTGCGCCCGGGGACAGCAATTGTCGACGCCGTCTGGCAACCTGGCTACTGGATGGCAGCCAGCCGCCAACGCTGTTATTACCCGAGCAGGAAGGAGTTAACGGTATTCGTTTCCCCGTCTGGCTGGACGATCAAGGTAAGCGTGTGGCGGCGGATTGTCCTCAGGCACGCGAACAAACCTTAATCGTCTGGCCTTTGCCACTGGAGCCATGGCTGCCGGAGTCAGAGCGGCGTGGGGCGAGATTACCACCGGTTTCTACCACGTGTCCGCCGTTGGGACAGGACGCTTCGCAGCCGTTGCAGTTGACAGGGGTGCGTGATGGCGCGATTGTGAAGCGTTTACCGGGGTCAGCACAGGCTTCATTGCCGGTGCAAACCAGTGGCGGGACAGGCGAACGTTGGTGGTTTCTTAACGGTGAACGGCTGAGTGACCGTGGACGTCGTCTTACGCTAAGTCTTGCGACCAAAGGGGATTACCAACTGCTGGTGATGGATGACGCCGGACAGGTGGCGACGGTGAGATTTTCGTTGCAGTAGACCAGTTGGTGACGCTTTGTTGCTAAATTTCATCTTATTTTAAAGAAATGTTACCTTCGTCAATGGTCAATTGCCGGGATGCTCTTTATAATCCGCGCCAGGTAAACCACAACAAAACATCTTTTTCAGAGGTAATCATGGCTATTGAACGTACTTTTTCCATCATCAAACCAAACGCGGTGGCAAAAAACGTTATTGGCAGCATCTTTGCGCGCTTTGAAGCAGCAGGGTTCAAAATTGTCGGTACTAAAATGCTGCACCTGACCGTTGAGCAGGCGCGTGGTTTCTATGCTGAGCACGACGGCAAGCCGTTCTTTGACGGCCTGGTTGAATTCATGACCTCTGGTCCGATTGTTGTTTCCGTACTGGAAAGCGAAAATGCCGTACAGCGTCACCGCGATCTGCTGGGCGCAACCAACCCGGCAAATGCGCTGGCCGGTACCCTGCGTGCAGACTACGCTGACAGCTTCACCGAGAACGGTACCCACGGTTCTGATTCCGTTGAATCTGCCGCTCGCGAAATCGCCTATTTCTTTGGTGAGGGTGAGGTTTGCCCGCGCACTCGCTAATCTCCTGCGTCTTTCATGTCGCAGTGCTGTAGGCCGGATAAGCGTTTAGCGCATCCGGCTCTGCTTTGCCTGATGGCGACGCTGATGCGTCTTATCAGGCCTATGATCTTCCTTTACATATTATTTTCGCTAATGCTTCGTGCAAACGTGGCATCCCTGCGCCAGACTTTGTACAATGCAACGCCCCGGAAGAGCAGATCGCTTGCCGGGGCGTTTCTTTTTAACCCTCCACGGGCCACAACGTGTAACAACGAGGCCGGAAAAAATTATGTCTGAATTAGTTAACACCTCTGAAGTCGTCATTCCTGCGGTTCCAAATAAAAATGGAAAAATTAACCTGCTGGATCTGAACCGTCAGCAAATGCGCGAATTCTTCAAAGAGATGGGCGAAAAACCGTTTCGTGCCGATCAGGTCATGAAGTGGATGTACCACTATTGCAGCGATAACTTTGATGACATGACTGACATCAATAAGGTGCTGCGTAACAAGCTGAAAGAAGTGGCTGAAATTCGCGCCCCGGAAGTGGTGGAAGAGCAGCGTTCTTCTGACGGTACGATCAAATGGGCCATTGCAGTTGGCGATCAGCGCGTTGAAACGGTGTATATCCCGGAAGACGATCGCGCGACCCTGTGTGTTTCTTCACAGGTCGGTTGTGCATTAGAGTGTAAATTCTGCTCTACGGCGCAACAGGGCTTCAACCGTAACCTGCGGGTATCGGAGATCATTGGTCAGGTCTGGCGCGCGGCGAAAATCGTTGGTGCGGTAAAAGCAACGGGCGTGCGTCCTATCACCAACGTGGTGATGATGGGGATGGGCGAACCACTGCTCAACCTGACCAACGTGGTTCCGGCGATGGAAATCATGCTGGATGACTTCGGTTTCGGGCTGTCCAAGCGCCGCGTCACGCTCTCCACCTCAGGCGTTGTCCCTGCGCTGGATAAGCTGGGCGATATGATTGATGTTGCGCTAGCGATTTCTCTGCATGCGCCGAACGATGAAATTCGTGACGAAATTGTACCTATCAACAAAAAGTACAATATCGAAACGTTCCTTGGCGCGGTGCGTCGTTATCTGGAGAAGTCCAACGCCAATCAGGGTCGTGTGACCATTGAGTATGTAATGTTGGATCACATCAATGATGGTACTGAACACGCGCATCAGCTGGCAGAATTGCTGAAGGATACGCCGTGTAAGATCAACCTGATCCCGTGGAACCCGTTCCCTGGCGCGCCGTATGGTCGTAGTTCTAACAGCCGTATCGATCGTTTCTCTAAAGTGTTGATGAGCTATGGTTTCACCACCATCGTGCGTAAAACACGTGGTGATGACATCGATGCAGCCTGCGGCCAGCTGGCAGGTGACGTTATCGACCGTACCAAGCGTACTCTGCGTAAGCGTATGCAGGGTGATGCTATCGACATCAAGACCGTTTGATGTTGAGTGCACTACGGTATAATTCATGTACCGTAGTGCAACGTAAGCCAGATGAGGTTCTTTGTTGTCGTCGTCAGGTCAATAATAACGGTGCGTTTTTGTCGACTTTAAGGCAGTATGTAACGGCGCAACAAGCGTTTAACCCTCAGGTTTACGCTGTTTTGTCATTGATAGTCTGACCGTTTTATACTGTCTGACGAAGTTTAACTGACCAGATGTTTCGCGGTGTGGGTGAGCATTGTGGCTCGCCGGCATCAGAACCCAAATTTACGCAGCTGTAGCGAATGAATACTGAAGCCACGCACGACAAAAATGAAGCACTATCCACCGGCGTTCGTCTGCGCAATGCCCGTGAACAACTCGGATTCAGCCAGCAGGCAGTCGCGGAGCGACTTTGCCTGAAGGTCTCCACGGTACGCGATATTGAAGAAGATAAGGCGCCAGCCGATCTCGCTTCAACATTTCTGCGCGGGTATATCCGTTCTTATGCGCGTCTGGTGCATATTCCTGAAGAAGAACTGTTGCCAGGGCTGGAAAAACAGGCTCCGATTCGTCCTGCCAAAGTCGCACCGATGCAGAGTTTCTCGCTCGGTAAGCGTCGTAAGAAACGCGACGGCTGGTTAATGACCTTTACCTGGCTGGTACTGTTTGTTGTTGTCGGACTGACGGGGGCCTGGTGGTGGCAGAACCATAAAGCGCAGCAGGAAGAGATCACCACCATGGCCGATCAATCCTCCGCTGAGCTGAATGCCGGTAAAGAGGGTGCGCAGAGCGTACCGTTAGATACCAGTGCCGCAGCGGGCCAGGAGACTTCCCCGGCGCCAGATGATGGCGCGGTGGCAGACGCAGCGCCTGCGCCAGATGTTGCAGCGACCCCGGCACCAGCCGCGGATGCGCAACAAAATGCCGTTGTGGCGCCTTCGCAGGCTAACGTTGATACCGCAGCTGCTGCGCCTACAGCGCCGGCTACCGCAGCACCGCTACCGACGGATCAGGCTGGCGTGACGACACCAGCGGCCGATCCTAACGCGTTGGTGATGAACTTTACTGCCGATTGCTGGCTGGAAGTCACCGATGCCACCGGTAAAAAACTGTTCAGCGGGATGCAGCGTAAAGACGGCAATCTGAACCTGACCGGTCAGGCGCCGTACAAACTGAAAATTGGCGCACCGGCAGCAGTGCAGATTCAGTTCCAGGGTAAACCTGTCGATCTGAGTCGTTTTATCAGAACTAACCAGGTTGCGCGTCTGACCGTTAATGCCGAACAATCACCGGCTCAGTAACAGACGGCAATGCGGGAGATTTTTTAATGCATAACCAGGCTCCAATTCAACGTAGAAAATCGACACGCATTTACGTTGGGAACGTGCCGATCGGCGATGGTGCGCCCATCGCCGTACAGTCTATGACTAATACGCGTACCACGGATGTGGAAGCGACGGTTAATCAGATTAAAGCGCTGGAACGCGTAGGTGCAGACATTGTTCGTGTCTCTGTACCGACAATGGATGCCGCAGAAGCGTTCAAACTTATCAAACAGCAGGTTAACGTCCCGCTGGTTGCCGATATTCACTTCGATTATCGTATCGCGCTCAAGGTGGCGGAATACGGCGTTGATTGCCTGCGTATTAACCCAGGTAATATCGGTAGTGAAGAGCGTATTCGCATGGTGGTGGACTGCGCTCGAGATAAAAATATTCCTATCCGTATCGGCGTCAACGCCGGATCGCTGGAAAAAGATCTGCAGGAAAAATACGGTGAACCGACGCCGCAGGCGCTGCTGGAATCCGCTATGCGCCATGTGGATCACCTCGATCGTCTGAACTTCGATCAATTCAAAGTCAGTGTTAAAGCGTCTGACGTTTTCCTCGCCGTAGAATCCTATCGCCTGCTGGCGAAACAGATCGATCAACCGCTGCATCTGGGGATCACCGAAGCCGGTGGCCTGCGTAGCGGTTCGGTGAAGTCCGCGATCGGCCTTGGCCTGCTGTTATCTGAAGGGATCGGCGATACGCTGCGTGTTTCTCTCGCAGCCGATCCGGTGGAAGAGATCAAAGTGGGTTTTGATATTCTGAAATCGCTGCGCATTCGTGCGCGCGGGATCAACTTTATCGCTTGCCCTACCTGCTCGCGTCAGGAGTTTGACGTTATCGGTACGGTTAACGCGCTGGAGCAACGCCTGGAAGATATCATTACGCCAATGGACGTTTCGATCATCGGCTGCGTGGTAAACGGTCCTGGTGAAGCGCTGGTTTCTACGCTGGGCGTGACGGGCGGTAACAAGAAAAGCGGTCTGTATGAAGACGGCGTGCGTAAGGACAGACTCGATAACGACGACATGATTACGCAGCTTGAAGCCCGCATTCGCGCTAAAGCGAGTATCCTGGACGAAGCGCGTCGTATCGACGTGCAGCAGCTTGAAAAATAATAACGTGATGGGAAGCGGCGTGCTTCCCGTGTATGATTGAACCCGCATGGCGCCCGCATTGTTCGGGTTAGCGCTGAGGGTTCATTTTTATATTCATAAAGAGAATAAACGTGGCAAAAAACATTCAAGCCATTCGCGGCATGAACGATTATCTGCCTGGCGAAACCGCCATCTGGCAGCGCATTGAAGGCACTCTCAAAAACGTGCTCGGTAGCTACGGTTACAGTGAAATCCGCTTGCCGATTGTAGAGCAGACCCCGTTATTCAAACGCGCGATCGGTGAAGTCACCGACGTGGTTGAAAAAGAGATGTATACCTTTGAGGACCGTAATGGCGACAGCCTGACGTTGCGTCCTGAAGGGACTGCGGGCTGCGTACGCGCCGGCATCGAACATGGTCTCCTGTACAATCAGGAACAGCGTCTGTGGTATATCGGGCCGATGTTCCGCCACGAACGCCCGCAGAAAGGACGCTATCGTCAATTCCATCAGCTGGGTGTCGAAGTGTTTGGCCTGCAAGGCCCGGACATCGATGCTGAACTGATTATGCTGACCGCTCGCTGGTGGCGCGCGTTGGGTATTTCTCAGCATGTCAGCCTGGAGCTGAACTCAATTGGTTCGCTGGAAGCCCGCGCTAGCTACCGTGATGCGCTGGTCGCCTACCTGGAACAGCACAAAGATAAACTGGACGAAGACTGCAAGCGCCGTATGTACACCAACCCGCTGCGCGTGCTCGACTCCAAAAATCCGGAAGTACAGGCGCTGCTCAACGACGCTCCACAGCTTGGCGACTATCTGGATGACGACTCTCGCGAGCATTTTGCGGGCCTGTGCAAACTGCTGGAATCGGCAGGCATTGCCTATACCGTCAATCAGCGTCTGGTTCGTGGTCTTGATTACTACAATCGCACCGTATTTGAGTGGGTTACCAGCAGCCTGGGCTCACAGGGCACCGTCTGCGCCGGTGGCCGTTACGACGGTCTGGTAGAGCAACTTGGCGGTCGCGCAACGCCGGCAGTCGGCTTCGCTATGGGCCTGGAACGACTTGTTTTGTTAGTTCAGGCAGTTAATCCGGAATTTAACGCAGATCCTGTTGTCGATATATACCTGGTCGCTTCGGGGGCGGACACGCAGTCTGCTGCAATGCGACTTGCAGAACGTCTGCGCGATGAAGTTCCTGGTGTGAAACTGATGACCAACCACGGCGGCGGCAACTTTAAGAAACAGTTTGCCCGCGCCGATAAGTGGGGCGCCCGCGTTGCACTGGTACTGGGTGAGTCCGAGGTGGCTGACGGTACCGTTGTAGTGAAGGATTTGCGCTCTGGTGAGCAAACGGCAGTAGCGCAGGATAGCGTTGCCGCGCATTTGCGCACTCTACTGGGCTAAGGAGAAGGACAGCGTGGAAATTTACGAGAACGAAAACGACCAGATTGATGCGGTAAAACGCTTCTTTGCTGAAAACGGCAAAGCGCTGGCTGTTGGGGTAATTTTAGGGGTTGGCGCGCTGGTAGGCTGGCGTTACTGGACCAGCCATCAGACGGAGTCCGCACGCTCTGCTTCTCTGGCGTATCAAAATACGGTGACTGCGGTTAGCGCGGGTAAACCGGATAGCCTTCCTGCTGCAGAGAAATTTGCCGCAGAAAACAAAAATACCTACGGCGCGTTAGCTTCACTGGAACTGGCGCAGCAGTTTGTTGACCTAAATGAACTTGAGAAAGCCGCAAGTCAGCTGCAACAGGGCCTGGCTGCAACCAGCGATGAAAACCTCAAAGCGGTAATTAATCTGCGTCTGGCTCGCGTTCAGGTTCAGCTTAAACAAGCCGATACCGCGCTGAAAACACTCGACACCATTAAAGGGGAAGGGTGGACGGCCATTGTTGCCGATCTGCGCGGTGAAGCGTTGCTAAGCAAAGGCGACAAACAAGGTGCGCGTAGCGCATGGGAAGCGGGTGTGAAAAGCGATGCCTCTCCTGCTCTGAGCGAAATGATGCAGATGAAAATCAATAATTTGTCCATCTGAGAGGGACCCGATGCAATTGCGTAAATTACTTCTGCCAGGGCTGCTTTCCGTTACCCTATTGAGCGGCTGTTCACTGTTTAGTGGCGAAGAAGATGTCGTTAAGATGTCCCCATTACCGGTGGTTGAAAATCAGTTTACTCCGTCTACGGACTGGAGCACCTCCGTAGGCAACGGTATTGGTGATTTCTACTCCAATCTTCATCCTGCGCTGGCGGATAACGTTGTCTATGCAGCCGATCGCGCTGGCGTCGTTAAAGCGTTGAACGCAGACGATGGCAAAGAAGTGTGGTCTGTTAATCTGGGTGAGAAAGACGGCTGGTTCTCTCGCGCATCTGCACAGCTTTCTGGCGGCGTAACCGTGTCCGGTGGTCATGTTTACATTGGCAGTGAAAAAGCGCAGGTTTATGCGCTGAATACCAGCGACGGTACGACCGCATGGCAGACAAAAGTTGCCGGTGAAGCGTTGTCTCGTCCGGTTGTGAGCGATGGCGTCGTATTGATCCACACCAGCAACGGCCAGTTGCAGGCATTGAACGAAGCTGATGGTGCCATCAAATGGACCGTTAACCTCGACATGCCTTCCCTGTCTCTGCGTGGCGAATCAGCCCCAGCAACCGCCTATGGTGCAGCTATTGTTGGTGGTGATAACGGTCGTGTAAGCGCCGTGCTGATGCAGCAGGGCCAGATGATTTGGCAGCAACGTATTTCTCAGGCGACCGGTCCAACGGAAATCGATCGTCTGAGCGACGTTGATACCACGCCGGTTATCGTCAATGGCGTTGTTTACGCGCTGGCTTATAATGGTAACCTGACGGCGCTGGATCTGCGCAGCGGTCAGATCATGTGGAAGCGTGAACTGGGTTCGGTGAATGATTTTATCGTCGATGGTAACCGCATCTATCTGGTTGACCAGAATGACCGCGTACTGGCGTTGACCACCGACGGCGGCGTGACGCTGTGGACGCAAAGCGATCTGCTGCACCGTCTGTTGACGTCCCCGGTATTGTATAATGGCAATCTGGTTGTGGGGGATAGCGAAGGCTACCTGCACTGGATCAACGTCGAAGATGGTCGCTTTGTTGCCCAGCAGAAAGTTGATAGCTCTGGTTTCCTGACCGAGCCGGTCTCTGCTGATGGTAAACTGCTGATCCAGGCGAAAGACGGTACGCTGTACTCTATTACGCGTTAATCGTCCTGGTCGCTCGCTTTGAAAAACGGCTCCTGGTGCAGGGGCCGTTTTACTGTTTTTAACAACGGCGCAAAAAATGTGCCCGTTGTCTGATGATTTTTTAAATGAGGCTTTAAACATGGTACCTGTGGTCGCGCTTGTCGGGCGCCCTAACGTTGGCAAATCCACGTTATTTAACCGTCTAACTCGCACCCGAGATGCGCTGGTTGCGGATTTCCCGGGTCTGACTCGTGACCGTAAGTACGGTCGTGCGGAAGTTGAAGGCCGCGAGTTTATCTGTATTGATACCGGCGGTATTGATGGCACCGAAGACGGTGTTGAAACCCGTATGGCGGAACAGTCGCTGTTGGCTATCGAAGAAGCAGACGTTGTGCTGTTCATGGTGGATGCGCGTGCTGGCCTGATGCCAGCGGATGAAGCTATTGCTAAACACCTGCGTTCGCGCCAGAAACCGACGTTCCTGGTCGCCAACAAAACTGACGGACTCGATCCTGACCAGGCGGTTGTTGATTTCTACTCATTGGGTCTGGGTGAAATTTATCCGATTGCGGCGTCCCATGGTCGTGGTGTTCTCAGCCTGCTGGAGCATGTTCTGCTGCCGTGGATGGATGACGTTGCTCCTCAGGAAGAAGTGGATGAAGACGCAGAATACTGGGCGCAGCTTGAAGCCAAAGAAAACGGCGAAGAAGAGCCTGAGGACGATTTCAACCCGCAGGATTTGCCGATTAAACTGGCAATCGTCGGCCGTCCGAACGTAGGTAAGTCCACGCTTACTAACCGTATTCTCGGCGAAGACCGCGTGGTGGTTTACGACATGCCGGGAACCACGCGCGACAGTATTTATATCCCGATGCAACGCGATGAACGCGAATATGTGCTGATCGATACCGCGGGTGTGCGTAAGCGTGGCAAAATTACCGAAGCGGTAGAAAAATTCTCCGTTATCAAAACGCTGCAGGCGATTGAAGACGCCAACGTGGTGATGCTGGTGATTGATGCGCGTGAAGGTATTTCCGATCAGGACCTGTCGCTGCTGGGCTTTATCCTCAATAGTGGGCGCTCACTTGTTATCGTAGTCAATAAGTGGGACGGCCTGACGCAGGAAGTGAAAGAGCAGGTCAAAGAGACGCTGGACTTCCGTCTGGGCTTTATTGATTTTGCACGCGTACACTTTATCTCTGCGCTGCACGGCAGCGGTGTGGGTAATCTGTTTGAATCGGTCCGCGAAGCGTACGACAGCTCCACTCGTCGTGTCAGCACCGCGATGCTGACGCGCATCATGACTATGGCAGTAGAAGATCATCAGCCGCCGCTGGTGCGTGGTCGTCGTGTGAAGCTGAAATATGCCCATGCCGGTGGTTATAACCCGCCAATCGTGGTGATTCACGGCAACCAGGTCAAAGACCTGCCGGATTCCTACAAGCGCTATCTGATGAACTATTTCCGCAAGTCTTTGGACGTAATGGGGACGCCGATCCGTATTCAGTTCAAAGAAGGGGAGAACCCGTTTGCGAACAAACGTAATACATTGACGCCGACTCAGATGCGTAAGCGTAAGCGTTTGATTAAGCACATCAAAAAAAGCAAGTAACTGTTGCTGATGCAGATAAAAACTCGCGCTTGTCGCGGGTTTTTTTTCGTCTGCCCATTGCTGATCTCCCCCTGTGTAAAGTCAATCACTATTCGTTTTTTGCCAAGTTTAAATCTAAGAAAGTAGACATTTGTCGAGTTTTCATCTTAAAGTCCGGGGGCTGGTACTAGACAAAACTAGCCTTAGGTTATCAAATGGTTAAATAACTTTTCGCCGCATGTAAAAAATCGGTCAGATACGTAACTGGCTGGCGTACATCGCGGTGTTTACACGCACGACGACATAACTTTCGGGAGAATTATGCAATCCTCTGTTAATCAAAAAGAAAGCCGAACTTTCTTCGGTCATCCTTACCCGCTCGGCTCGCTGTTCTTCACAGAGATGTGGGAGCGCTTCTCGTTTTACGGCATTCGCCCGTTACTGATCCTGTTTATGGCTGCTACCGTCTATGACGGCGGCATGGGGCTGGCGCGTGAAAATGCCTCGGCGATTGTGGGTATCTTTGCCGGTACGATGTACCTCGCCGCGTTGCCGGGTGGTTGGTTGGCGGATAACTGGCTCGGCCAACAGAAAGCCGTATGGTACGGCTCCATCCTGATTGCGCTTGGTCATCTGTCGATTGCACTCTCGGCCATTATGGGTAACAACCTGTTCTTTATCGGCCTGATGTTTATCGTTCTCGGTTCTGGTCTGTTTAAGACCTGTATTTCGGTCATGGTTGGCACGCTGTATAAAAAAGGTGATGCGCGTCGCGACGGCGGTTTCTCACTGTTCTACATGGGCATCAACATGGGGTCGTTTATTGCACCGTTGATCTCCGGCTGGCTGATTAAAACCCACGGCTGGCACTGGGGCTTCGGCATCGGTGGTATTGGGATGCTGGTGGCGCTGATCATCTTCCGCGTATTTGCCGTTCCATCGATGAAACGCTACGACAGTGAAGTGGGACTCGACTCCACCTGGAACAGCCCGGTAGTGAAACGTAACGGTGTGGGCGCGTGGCTGCTGGTGCTGGCCGTCGGCGTAGCTGTTATCGTTACGCTGATTGCGCAGGGCGTGATTGTCATTAATCCGGTCGCGGTTGCCAGCATGCTGGTGTACGTGATTGCTGCCTCCGTTGCACTCTACTTTATCTACCTGTTCATCTTTGCCGGTCTGAATCGCAAAGAGCGCGCCAGGCTGCTGGTTTGCTTTATCCTGCTGGTTTCCGCCGCATTCTTCTGGTCGGCGTTTGAGCAAAAGCCAACCTCGTTCAACCTGTTCGCCAACGACTACACTAACCGTATGATCGGTGATTTTGAAATCCCGGCGGTGTGGTTCCAGTCAATAAACGCCCTGTTTATCATCCTGCTGGCGCCGGTATTCAGTTGGGCGTGGCCGAAGCTGGCGAGCATGAACATTCGCCCGAGCAGCATCACTAAGTTCGTTATTGGCATTTTGTGTGCGGCGGCAGGTTTTGGCTTGATGATGCTGGCGGCGCAAAACGTTCTCAGTAACGGCGGAGCAGGCGTTTCTCCATTCTGGCTGGTGGGTAGCATCCTGATGCTGACGCTTGGTGAGCTGTGCCTGAGCCCGATCGGTCTGGCGACCATGACGCTGCTGGCACCGGAAAGAATGCGTGGGCAGATGATGGGCCTGTGGTTCTGTGCCAGTGCGCTGGGTAACCTGGCCGCAGGTTTGATTGGCGGTCATGTGAAGGCTGACCAGCTGGATATGCTGCCGGATCTCTTTGCTCGCTGCTCAATTGCGCTGCTGATTTGCGCCGCGGTACTGATCGTCCTTATTGTTCCGATTCGTCGCATGCTGGAGAATACGCAAACTAAACCGGCAACTAGCGCCTGATAACACCTCGATTGTGCCGGGGCAGACGTTATGTTCCGGCCATTCAATTTACGAGGTGAGAACATGCTGTTAGGGTTTGTTGGGCTGGGCGCTGTCGTGGAAACGGCATACTTGCCCGCATTACGTAACCTTTTTGGTGATTCACTACGCTGTGTGGGATTTGATGTTGAACCCACCAGGCAGCCAGCAGGGATGACATGTTGTACTTCTCTTGCCGAGCTTCTTGAGAAACCGCTTGATATCCTGTTTATCACCACCGCTTCTCTTCATCATCTCGATGTGCTTGAACAAGCCCTGTCTGCTCCCCTGGCGCGTATCGTGGTCGAAAAACCCATTGTCGCCACACTCTCCCAAATTGAAAAACTGAAAACGCTACTGGCTAAACCCGGTGCCTCCGATCGCGTGCTGGCGCTCGACCACTGGATGGCGCGCAATGGCGCCATGCAACTGGCATTGGGTAAACTCGCTCCGCAGTGGCAGGGCGATCACCAACTACAAGTACTTGTCTCTCACTTTTCGGACGTTGTTAAAATCGAAGGCTTTTTACAGGAGCCGAGCGGATTTAACGCCGCAGGGGAACCAATCGCGCTCAATTTTGCCACCGGTGAACCGGACACGCGTGAGCTTCGTCATCCGGATGGTGTGATTCTGGATATTGGTACCCACGTGCTGGCGATGCTGCGTGAAACGGTGCGCTATCTCGGCGGTAGCGGTGAAATAGAACTGGTTGCAAAGGCCGTGAAGGACCGGCTTGGTAGGCCGATTGCCAGCGGCGATGTTGAAACGGCGGAAGGGGAGGCGCATCTACAGGGGCACCTTGGTGGTATCCCGGTAAATATATGGCTAAACAAATATGCCGGGCCGGGCGTTGAACGTAAGGGGCTGCGCTTATATCTGCGTGATGGACGAATCATTAGCCAGAATCGGTTTGCCGGAGGAGAACGGGTCGAGCTAATTTCCGGCCAGCGTGTCCTAAGCTGGACGCGTCCTGGTGCAGTGTATGCCCACTGCCTGGAGGAGCAGATACTCGGCCCAGATAACCTTTTTGTGCGTGCACCTGAAGAAGTGGCAAAGCTTACGCAGCGACGCATTGCCGAGGTGGAAACGCTGTTGACTATGCAGCAAATTCTGCGCGGGACTCTGGGTGGCTAAGTCGTGATACCATACAGTTACAAAAACATTTAACGAGGAGCCGCTATGGAATTTACCTGCCCAACCTGTCAGTCGCCGCTCGACGTCCTGGGAAATCATGCCCACTGCGAGCGCTGTAAGCGTGACTTCACTCTTGAACCGCGTTGTCCGACATGCCATAAACCGTTAGAAGTGTTGAAAGCCTGCGGCGCGGTGGATTTTTTCTGCCAGCACGGACATGGCCTCATTTCGAAGAAATCTGTTGAGTACATCCTTGTCGATTGATAAATAAAGGATGCTTATTTTAATAAGCATCCTTATTTATTCTCTCTCTAATAATGATAATTAGTATTACCTCTAATATCCTAAATTTTAAGAATTCATCTAGGTTAGTGTGTCTGGTATCTATTTTTCAGGGTATATATACTTCTGGCAAGTAATGATTAAAGGCGGCAGCTATAAGGATATAGCGTGCGTGAATGGATTCTCTATATAATATTACTTTTAATTAATATTATACCCGGCGCAGTGTATGCCATGCCGGATCGAGATAGTGTGGAGGACGACACTCAATCCATAGAGGAGTCACTCCCTGAACTCGATAGCAAAGCGAATGCGCAAAATAAAAAAACAACGGCGAAGCAGGGGTGGGCCGAGGCCGGGGGGAATTATGCCGTCAGTTCGGCGATGCAGAATTTCAGCAATTTAACACCGGAAGCACTTAAGTCACAAGCGCAAAGCTATTTACAAAATCAATTAACATCTTCTGCTCAATCTTATCTTGATTCAGCACTTTCACCTTATGGGAAATTAAGGACCAACCTTTCCGTCACGGCGGAGGGTAATTTCGATGGCAGTTCGCTGGATTATTTTGTTCCGCTGTACGATAACCAGGAAAGATTGTTTTTTACTCAGTTATCTATGCAGCGTAAAGAGGACAGAACGATCGGGAATATCGGTGTCGGTATTCGTCAGAATGTCGGCGACTGGCTATTGGGGGGGAATACCTTTTACGACTATGACTTTACGCGCGGTCATCGTCGATTAGGGTTAGGGGCTGAAGCCTGGACTGATTATCTCAAATTTTCCGGCAACTATTATCATCCGCTTTCAGACTGGAAGGACTCCCCGGACTTTGATTTTTATGAAGAGCGTCCTGCTCGTGGCTGGGATATCCGCGCGGAGACCTGGCTACCATTTTATCCGCAGCTTGGAGGCAAACTGGTTTATGAGCAGTACTACGGTGACCAGGTGGCTCTGTTTGGTACGGATAACTTAGAAAAAAATCCTCATGCGGTGACCTTAGGTGTGAATTACACCCCGGTGCCGATGCTGACCGTTGGCACGGACTATAAAGCCGGTACGGGAGATAACAACGATCTCAGCGTTAACGCGACGCTGACCTATCAGTTTGGCACTCCGCTTGCCGCACAGCTTGATCCGGAAAATGTCAAAACCCAGCGCTCTTTAATGGGGAGCCGACATGATTTCGTCGAGCGTAACAATTTTATTGTCCTGGAGTATCGGGAAAAAGATCCACTGGACGTCACGCTTTGGCTTAAAGCCGATGCAACCAATACGCACCCGGAGTGCGTGATCCAGGATACGCCGGAAGCGGCGATCGGGCTTGAGAAATGTAAGTGGACGGTGAATGCCTTAATCAATCACCACTACAAAATTATCGCCGCCTCATGGCAGGCCAAAAGTAATGCTAATCGCACCCTCGTGATGCCGGTGGTGAAGGCCGACATGCTGCAAGAAGGCAACAACAACAGTTGGGGTTTGGTGCTTCCTGCATGGGTCAACGCGCAGACGGAAGCGGAACGACTGGCGCTCAACAGCTGGAAACTTCGCATGACCCTGGAGGATGAAAAGGGCAATCGGCAGAACTCGGGCGTGGTCGATATTGTGGTGCAACAGGGCCGTAAAATTGAGCTGGTTGTAGACAATATTGCTGACACCGATCGCAGCGATCATAGCCATGAAGCCAGTGCGCAGGCAGATGGTAAAGACGGCGTGGTCATGGATTTGCTGTTAACCGACGCCTTCGGCGACAGCACTGACCGCAGCGGTAATGTGCTGGTTGACGACACTATGGCGCCAGCGCTGTACGACAGCAATGATAAAAAAGTATCGCTCGCCAATGCCCCCTGTGCGGCACAAACGCCCTGCGTATTTGTGGCGGAACGTGACAAAAAAGCGGGGACCGTCACATTGGCCAGTACGCTACCGGGTACTTTCCGCTGGAAAGCGAGAGAAGCGGCGTATGGCGACAGTAACTTCGTTGATGTCACCTTTATTGGCACCTCGGATGAAAAACTTAATGGTTTGATTTACCAGCTGAAAAAATCAAAGCCGGTAAACCTTATTGGCAATAAGGAAGTGCATCCCACCGTTAACAATGGCTATCGCTTTGTACTGTGGCGTGACAAAAACAAAGACGGCGTGTTCCAGATGGTGGAACAGCTCAGCGCAGAAGAAATGGCGCTGTATGACTACCAATGGGAGTTCACCGGCCAGAGTACCAATGGTCACACCGGTGCGCAG
Source organism: Citrobacter arsenatis (assembly GCF_004353845.1). GTDB lineage: Bacteria > Pseudomonadota > Gammaproteobacteria > Enterobacterales > Enterobacteriaceae > Citrobacter > Citrobacter arsenatis. The sequence continues at coordinate 3,808,322 of NZ_CP037864.1, read as the reverse complement.
TCTCATACCCTTAATGAAGATTTAATACTTCCTGCGACCAACAAAGACGCGGCGCAGAAGTTTGATGCGAACGTTGAGGATGGTGTTCAGGGATACGGCTTACGGGTTTTGTATAGCCAGAAACAGCAGCAGAGCAGCTGACCAGCACTCGCTGATACATAAAGAAAAGGAGAGTCTTAATGGCGTTAAAAATGAAACAGCGGCTAACTCAGGTCGCACTGGCACTGGTAGTGGCAGGTTACTGCTCTGTACCCGCAATGGCGGCTGGCAATTTGAAAAGCGGTCAATGGCAGCTAGTGACGGATACCACAGGCTCCATTCAAGGTACCGTGCCGTGGATCACGCGCAGCAGTGATAAGGCCGCTGAAACCGATAAAAACCACGTGACGGTGAGTATCGATCGCGGCACGCGTACCATCGGCGGCTCCGACGGCGATAAACAGTTCCATATTGGTGACAAGGTGAGCGTGGATTGGGCTATCGGAGATACCGAAGGCGATCTGGATACCAATAACACCGCCACCAAAGGGACGGTCGTGTGGGTGCGTTCTAAGAATCAGGATGGTTCTGATGCCGCTGAGATTAGCGGTACCACGGGACAAACCAGCTATAGCATTACGGCCGACGATGCCGATTATTATATCGGTATTAAAATCACACCGACCACGACCACCGGTGATCCGAATATGGCTGATGTCCTGCTGCTCAACGACCTTTCCACCAATGCGGGTGGGGGGGCTGACGATGATGATATTCCGGAAGGTCCGGTAGTCGACGATAACGTGTCTGTCGTGATTTACGAGTCGGGATCGACGACCAACCTGCTGGGCACGGCAACCAAACTCAAAACCAACACCACTTATAAAGTGCTGTTGTGGAAAGATAAAAACGGTAACGGAACCTACGAAGCCGGTGAAGATGTTACCAGCGAATACAACTATCGCTGGAAGTTTACCGGTACCAGCAAACAGCTTGGTGCGGCGGGCGGTATTGTCAGCACGACCTACAACAACCGCGATCTGGTTATTCCTCTTACCAACCTCGAGGCGAAGAGCGCCTTCGACAATGGCGACAGCGGCGGGGTTACCCTTGGCAACGATGGTGTCCAGGGTTACGGGCTGTCTATCGATTATCAACGCAAGTAATTCACAAAAGAACCATTCCCGGAAGGGAATGGTTCTTTCCGCGTCCTTTGCTTAGCTGAGGGTTAAGCAAAGGGTGTTGAAGGCATGAAGAAACAGGTGGGCATTAGTTATGGTTGGTCGTTTGCGTAGAGATGTAGGGTTCCGCCTGGTGGTGATTCTGCTATGGGTCATTAGCACGCTGGCGGCCCCGGCCAGTGCGGCGTTGAAAAGCGGTACCTGGCAGGAGTTGAATCTCTCGACGGATGGCGTAAACGGTACTGTGCCGATGGCCGATGGGGTCACCGTCCCCGTCTATCAGGGCAGCGTTTTGCTGGAGCCTGATAAGACGCATACCGTAAGCTTCAGCGCGATGCCGCATGATTTTAGCACTGACGATACGCCTGGCGCGCTGAATCTTGTCAATCCTAAAGATACGGAAGGGGATATTTTTTCCGTACCGCCCGTACGCTGGCAGGATTCTCCTCCGGCTATTACGCTCATATGGGCCGATGCCGCGACGCCCGATACACCGCTCAGCCCGCAGCCCGTCGCCAATCAATCCTTCTGCATGCAAAACATGGCCGGCAAAAGCTATGTGATTTGGCCGCAACTCGAAGGCGCAACCAACGGTACTGCACCACTGCTCTATCTGCAAACCAAGACGGGCACGCCCTTTAGTAACATCGTTAACGTACTGGAGAACAAAATCCCGGTTACGATTTCCCCTGCGGTGGGTGATCCGGTCACGGTGATGGCGGATAGCTTTAACGATACGCTTAAAGCGGCGAGGGTGAAGGCGGGGGATAGCGTGATGCTCACCGTAACCACGCATGACTGTCATGGCAATGCGGTCGGGAATACGGCATTTGTAATGACTCGCGGCGATGCCCTGAATCGTCAAGGCGTGGTGAACAATAGCGCACCAGTCCACGTAGGCAATACCGAGCTGACGACGACGGCGACAGAGTATCGCGGCGTTACGGATGCCAACGGTAAAGCCACGGTCGTGGTGACTCAAGCCAACGGTCCTGGCGTGAAAACCCCGCTGACGATTGCGCCAGCCAATGCGCCCAGCCTACAGGCGCACATTGATGTTATTTTCACCACTCTGACGAGCCCGGACAGCGCCAGTGCCAACATGTGGGGGCATATGGCGGAGAGTGCCACGGCAGATGTTGAAGGGGAAACCTATACCTTTAGCCGTCCGAGCCTGGCGACGGAAACCGCCAACAAAAGTGGTACGGTGAGTGCCAACAATGAGAGTTGGGCTGTGTTTGACTGGCGTGGCGCGGATAGCCACTGCGAAATTCTGCCAGATGCCCGCCAGTTAATGGGGCTGAAAATCGCCACCGGCGATCTGGTTACCCAGCTTGGTTGGCCGGTTGCAGGTACCAATGAATATTGGTCTTCTTCCGAAGGTACGCTCCAACAGTACCATCTCGGTGTGAATATGCTAAGCCGCAGCGTCGTGGATGAGCCGGATAGCACGACGTCGTTGACCAGTTGTGTAGATAAAGCCTCCCCAGCGATAACGCCGGAGCTGACGTTGTCACTCGACAACATGGATAGCGCGTCGGGCGCCGCCAAAGTTCGCGTTGGCGACAGCATCAGTATGGTTATTCGCGTGACCGATAAAGCGACCGGGCAGGCGCTGCCTTATCGCTCCTTCGATCTCTTTATTGGCGATGAACAGAACCGAAAAGGGCAAAATAACGCGCAGGCCACGGCGCAGGCAGCCGCTTACGGTTGGTCGGATAATCCGGTGCTGGTGGGCCTTCAAGGCTCTGGTACCCCGAATCATTATCACGCCATTACCGGGGCTGACGGAAAACTGTCTGTAGAGCTTACCCAGGATAACGGTGCTGGTGTGTTAACTCCGCTGCGTGTGGTGCTAAGCGATGGCACAACGGCGACAGCGAACGTTATCTTCACTGTGGTGACCAGCCCCGACGTTGCGAAAGCGCGCATGTGGGGCCATATGCAGGGCGTAGTCGAAGCGGGGAATATTTATAAGCGTCCGCTGTTGGCCGATGAAGCCACGTCGAACACCGGGTCGACTATTGAGAACCATGAAGACTGGGCCACCTTCAATTCGGTTGCTGCTGCGACCGCGCAATGTGGTTCGAATCAGGTGCCGGGGCAAGCAATCCTTGATGCCCTGTACGCGGCACACTCCGCGAACACCATGCTAACCACCTTCGGCTGGCCGACAGCAAACTATAACTATATCTCTGCCGATTCTGACGGCAGTCAGACTGCCCACGTTAACCTGGTTAACGGCAATGATTCCTTCTTTAGCGGTACGCAACCGAACTACCTGACCTGCTCTGGCAATGAACTCGTCACGCGGTTAGAGGTAGCATTAAACGGCGACGAAAACCTCAAGCAGGCGACGGCAAAAGTCGGTGAAAAAATCACCATGACAATCCACTCTGTCAATGCGCTGAATGGGCTGGTCGTACCCAATGCGGCCTATACCGTCACCATGGCACACGGCAGGAATCGTAGCGGCCTGACGACGGGCTTCACTGACCCCACGAACGGTGCGCTGACGATAGACGGAGAAGCGTATGGCCCCTCACAGGCATCGATGACCTATTCAGGCGCGACCGACGCCAGTGGCAATGCCACTCTGACTATCGAGCAGCCGCAAGGGGCGGGGCTTTTGACCATACTGACCCTCATTCCCGTTAACTCGCTCATTTCTACACCCCTCGCGCGCAGCGTGAAGTTTACGGTGCCAACCAGCCCGGATACCCCGAATGCCGAAATGTGGGGGCATATGGCGGAAACGGTGACCGTAGATGGTTTAACCTTTGAACGGCCTAAGCTGGCGAGCGAAGTTACCCCAACACGCACGCAGCTTGAGAATAATGAAACGTGGGCGCGGGTGACGCACGCCGTTGCGGCGGGGAGTACCGCTGCCGGAGGTTGCGGGGTAAATCGCTTACCGCGAGCCGATCAGCTTAGCGCCTTGTATAACGCTAACAGCGGCGGTGTGATGCACAGTGAGCAGGGATGGCCGGTCACGAATTATTACTGGTCATCGACATTTAGCAGCGCCACTGCCTGGCAAACGGCTTCGCTTGCCAACGGTAGCATCACCGCGCAGAGCGATGCGTCGGTGTATACCAGTTGTCTAACCCGTGATAATGCCTCGGCAACGTCGATCGTCCTTGAGCCAGTCAACCACGCACAGTGGAGCGACACGCTTAAGGCCGCTAAAGTCAAAAAAGGCGAAATCCTGCAATTGAAGGTGACCGTTAAAGATGCCGACGGCAATCCGCTGCCAGACGCGCCTTTCGTGCTCAGCCGTGGCGATGGCTACACGCGACAGGGCACACCGCATATAGCCGGTAGCGAAGATGGTATTGCTTCCGCGGTGGTGATTGACGGTGAGTCATTAAATGATACCGCCACTAAAATTGGAGGCCTGACCGGCAGTGATGGCAGCAAAGTTATCAATGTGACCCGCCCGGAAACCACCGGCACCAAGGTCGCCATTACCGCTGCGCTGTACGAAAACGCCAGCGTTAGCGATACGCTGGAGACCATTTTTACCGTCATCACTAGCCCGGATAACGATAAGGCGCAGATGTGGGGACACATGCCGGAAACGGTTACCGCTGCCAGTGGTGAAGTCTTTAGACGTCCGCAGCTTATTGCCGAAATCGGTGGCGGTATTGATGCCGGTAGCAGCCAGGAGAACAATGAAATCTGGGCGACGGCAGATTTCGACGTTGTTCAGCACGCCTGTGGCGCAGGCTATGCGCCGACGCTTGCCGATTTACAATCGCTCTATTCAGCCTGGCCTGGCGGTGCGATGAATTCGCAGCAGGGATGGCCGCTTGACGGCAAAAATTACCAGAACAGCACCGCCGATCTCAGTCGCTCAACGGAAAGCCGCTACGTGAAGTCCCTTAACTTGCGTGACAACGGCATCACGTCGCAGCTATGGAGTGAAAAGCTCTATTTTAGCTGTTTGAAAACGGCTCATCCGGTTGCGACACATCTCATGTTGACATCGTCAGCCTATAAAGACAGCGATGGGTTTGCCAAAGCCAAAGTTGGGGAAACGATCCCTGTGGTGATCACAACGCTTGACGATGACGGCAAACCAGTCGCCAATACGCCTGTTAATTTGACGCGCGGCGACAGCGTCGGTCGTGCCGATCAGAGTATCAACCAGACGGTTGCCGCCGCGATCCAAATTAATCATGCAGAGACCCGTAACAGCGGCGTGGCTTATTACAGCGCAACTGGGGATGATGGCACTTTGACTCTGGATATCTCACAAGATGGAGGGGCGGGCTTCAAAACGCCACTACGGGCATCATTAAATGATTCAACGGACGCCCCTCAAACGCTGCCGGTAGTTTTTAGCGTGGTAACCAGTCCGGATACCGTCAAAGCCAACTATTGGGGACACATGCCTGAGACGCTTACCGACAGCGCAGGAGTGGTGTATAAACGTCCGCTTCTTGCAAGTGAGTTCAGCGCCACGCCGGGCAAGAGGGTCACTCTCGCGAATGGGAGTTATGACCAGGGCGAGACCTGGGGAATGGTGACGTCAAGTTATGCCTGGAAAGGCACAAATGGTGGCTGTGGTCAGGCGTTGCTGCCTACGCTAGGCAATCTTCAAAGCCTCTATCAACGTTACCCTTCTGGTCAAATGCGCACGGCAAACGGTTGGCCGGTAAGCAACCTGAGCAACGCCGGTGCCAGCCAGTACTGGTGGGCCGGTGATTATATCCTCAATGATAGCGGCACCGAGCCGCAATATGCGCTCGTCAATCTACTTCTCGATGGAAGCGTTACGGCGACAACGAGCACATCCTCCTATTTTATGCAGACGTGCCTGGCATCTGCGCGGTCATTGGCCAACAAACTGACGCTGACTTTGGCGGGCCAGGATGAAGCCACCGGCATAACAAAAGCTAAAAAAGGTGAAGAGATTGCGGCCACTGTTCAGGTGACGGATAGCCTGGGGCAGTCTGTAGGCAATGCGCTGGTGAAAATCACTCGCGGTGAGGCGCTGACTCGTAAAGGAACAGCCTATACCCTGAATGGCGCAGATGACATAACGTTAAGTGATATTGTTCCGGCAGAGCCAGCCACATCAATACTCGACTCTGCCGAAAAGTCTGTCTTTGTGCGCACTGATGACTCGGGTAGGGTGACGTTTAACGTCTCTCAGCTACAGACCACCGGCTTGAAAACGGTGCTGACAGCTACGCTTGCGGAAAACACTGCGCTGACGGATTCAAAACAGGCCATCTTTACTGTTATCACCAGTCCTGACAGCGACAAGGCGACGATGTGGGGCCATATGCCTGACACCTTAACCAACAGCGCTGGCACCCAGTTCAAAAGGCCTCTACTGCGTAGCGAACTGTCCTCAACGAAGGGCACCACCGGCTATACGCTGAATAATGAAACCTGGTATACCTATAGCGATAACGCGTTCTTAAAGAGCAGCGCCAGCCCGTGTGACAGGATGTCGAATGCAACATTAAGCGATCTTACGACATTGCAGTCTGATTATCCTCAAGGTGCGCTGGCCAGTGAGTTTGGTCTTCCGGTCACCGATTCATCACCGGTGTGGCTGGCTGGCAATTATGCGGTTTCGGGCAACGTGTTGCTCAATCAAAACGTGAATCTCTTTTCGGGCAGTGTGGTAAAGAGCACGTCGAGCATCTCCGGTATGCAACTCTGCCGCGTAGCGCCGGTTGCGCTCAATATTGTGCTCTCATCCAGCAAAACCTTGGACACGCACAAAGCGGGATATGTTGTGCCAAAAGGTGAAAAACTGCCCTTAACGGTCAGTGTGACCGATGACTCCGGAAAACCCGTGGCGGGCGTCGCCTTTAAATTTATTCGCGGCACTTCTTACACCCGCTCCAGTCCATCCGGTGAGGCGATTGCCGATGTCTCATCAGCGGCAACGATGACGCTTGTATCCACTGCGCCGATAGCGACGTCGATGTTAATGAATGCGAACTCGTCCTGGTACAGCATGACGGGGAACAATGGTCAAACGGACATCGAATTGAGTCAGGACGCATCAACGGGGCTGAGAACGGAAGTCTACGCGCAGCTTGCTGATTCCGGTGTCAACTCCACTGCCGTGGGCGCGATCTTTACGGTTCTCACCAGCCCGGATGTGGACGGCGCGTTCCGTTGGGGGCATATGCCGGAAACGGTCGCGGGGCCGAATGGAGTGACCTATCTGCGGCCGAAATTGCAATCGGAACTTCCTTCTGACGTGGGTTTCTATAATCGTAATAACGAATATTGGGCATACCCAACAGCGCTGCAGGCGCAAACTGCCGGGGCAACAGGTTGTGATCCGGCGTACCAGCCACTGCTCAGTGACTTACAGGCGCTATACAATAAGTATCCAAACGGTGAGATGGAAACCGCGTTCGGCTGGCCATTGTCGTCAGGCAAAAGTTGGTGGGCGGTCGATTTATCCAGTACCGGGCAATACCAGAATCTCAATTTGAGTACGGGAACAACGACGACGACGACCTTATTGTCCTCAACGGCGATGCAAACCTGTCGGGCGGATGAGCATGCGCCGCTGCCTGCCACCATTACGCTGAGCTCCAGTGCGTTTGATACAACGACTCAGGTCGCGAAGGTGAAAAAGGGAGAGACCATCCCGCTGACCGTGACGATAAAAGATACTAACGGCGCACCGGCTGCCAATGCCGCGTTTACCATTTCTCGTGGTGATGGCGTTTCGCGCAGTGGAGTGGTTTTGACTGCCGATAGTTACGGCGGAACGGACGATCTCGAACTGGATGAACTCACGCCAGTGGCTACAACCATGGCACTAAGCACCAAAACGGTCGTCTTTAGCGGTGTTACCGGGGCTGACGGGACGGCCACGTTCAATCTGCGTCAGGATGAAGCGATGGGGCAGAAAACCACGATTACGGCCAAGCTTACGGCCTATCCGTTGCCGACTTCTGGGCTGGATGTGATCTTTACCGTCATTACCAGCCCAGATAGTGACAAAGCGCAATACTGGGGACATATGCCTGAAACGGCGACCAACAGCGCGGGCACGGTTTTCCGGCGACCGCTGCTTGCTGCAGAAATGGCCTCGAATAGTGGCACCTATGTGTACAAAAATGAAATTTGGCCGCAAGTCACTTCAGGAAATACGGATATTGCGGGGGCGACAGCGTGTGATAAAGCCTATCAACCGTTACGTAGCGATATGGAAACGCTGTTTATAGATAACCTAAGCGTCCCTGGAGGCATCGGTACCACTTACGGTTGGCCTACGGGCTCTGATAAGCCGTGGTGGGAAGCAGACAAAAATAGCAGCGGTAATTACCAGTTTATTACGCTAAGTACAGGCGGTAGCGGCACAACCAGTTCAACCACGGCGAAAGCGGGGCAGGTTTGTCTTGTGGAACCGCGGAGCACGGTTTCGGCAATCATGTTGACTTCGACGGCGATGGATACCAGTAAGAATGCTGCCGTGGCGCACGCGGGCGATACCATTCCACTGACCGTTACGGTGAACGACTCCCTCGGCAAGCCTGTGGCTAATGCTAAATTTACGCTCTCGCGTGGCGATTCCACCAACCGCGCCGGGGTGGTGATAACCGATGGTGACGTTGAGGCTGAAATGGGCACTGACGATATGATACTTCGTGAACAGACCCCAGCGAATTCAACGGTAGATATGCCTACCGCGGCCAGTGTCTTTACTGGTACGACGGGCGCGGATGGAACGGCAACTTTTACGCTGGCGCAAAATAAGAGTTTGGGTCTTGAAACAACATTGACGGCTACTCTGGTCGATAACACGCAGATCAGCGCGTCATTGAAGAATATCTTTAACGTGCTCACCAGCCCGGATACGGATAAAGCCGCATTTTGGGGGCGCATGCCAGATACTGTAACAACTAACGGCGTGACCTTGCAGCGCCCGCTATTGGTGGCTGAATTGCCGTCTGGCGTGAAGCCGCCCCTGCACGTTGTACTAAATAAAGAAGACTGGGCGATGGCGCATACCAGCGATGCGCTTACCTGGGATCTGGCCGCCCAGTGCGGCAGTTTACAAAATGCGGCAGCTACTGAAGATTTGCGTTCACTGTATCGGATATTCAGCACCACGGGGTGGCCGTCAACCCCAAGCTACTCCTATCTTTCCAAAACTAAAGGGAGCCGCTATTACTGTGCGGTGAATGAGTCGAACGGAACGGATAATTGCAATATTGATGCAGCGAAAACCAGTGGCTTCGCGTCCTGCGTGCAGTAGTGAATTGCTACAGGGCTTTTTTACGTGTGCGGGTCTTTTTCTGCGGGGTTACGGTTGTGACCTCGCTCTCAACCCAGCCATCTTCGAGTCGCGTAGTGATGAGGTCGCCGGTTTTAACCTGTTTGACCTCTTTCAAAACCTTGCCGTTGGTGGCGGTTGAAACGCTGTAGCCGCGTGCGAGCGTTGCTAATGGGCTAACGGCTTCCAGGTGGGTGACCGCATTGCCAAAGCGTTCGCGCTGTTCGCTTAAACGTGCGCGGATATTCTCCGCCAAGCGATATTCCAGTTGCTGAATACGGGTCTGCGCACGATAAATGCGCGACTGAGGGTTTTGTTGGTTCAGGCGTTGACTTACGCGCAGTTGGCGCTGATTTGCCTGTTTAATTTTATTCTCAAGTGCAAAGTTCATTCGCTGACGCAGTCGTTGCAACACGGTCTGCTGACGGGCCAGACGCAGTTGCGGATGCTGCTGTTGCAGACGATGGAATATCTGCGTGAAACGACGGTTGCGGTTGGCAAGATAGTAATCCATCGCCATACCCAGACGTTGCTGGGCGGACTGGATCTGACGCAGCAACTCCTGCTGATTACGGCTGACAATTTCTGCCGCAGCTGATGGCGTAGGCGCCCGTAAATCTGCAATAAAATCGGCAATAGTGACGTCGGTTTCGTGGCCAACGGCGCTAACCACCGGAATACGGCTGGCAAAAATCGCCCGTGCCACGCGTTCGTCGTTAAAGCTCCACAAATCTTCCAGCGAACCGCCGCCGCGCCCGACGATCAGCACATCGCAATCGCCCCGTGCGTTTGCCAGTTCAATGGCGCGAACGATCTGCCCCGGCGCATCGTCGCCCTGGACAGCGGTTGGGTAGATAATCACAGGCAGGGATGGATCTCGACGTTTCAACACATGGAGAATATCGTGCAGCGCAGCCCCGGTTTTCGAGGTAATCACCCCGACGCAGTGGGCCGGTGAAGGTAGAGGTTGCTTGTATTGCTGATCGAACAGTCCTTCAGCCTGCAGTTTAGCCTTAAGTTGCTCATATTTTTGCTGCAGCAAACCTTCGCCAGCAGGCTGCATGCTCTCAACAATTATCTGGTAGTCGCCGCGCGGTTCGTACAACGTAATATTGGCGCGTACCAACACCTGCTGCCCATGCTGCGGACGAAACGTTACCCGGCGGTTGCTGTTACGAAACATCGCACAGCGTACCTGAGCGGTGTCATCTTTGAGCGTGAAATACCAGTGACCGGAGGACGGCTGAGTGAAATTCGAGATTTCACCGCTGATCCACACCTGTCCCATTTCCTGCTCAAGCAGCAAACGAACCGTCTGATTCAGGCGGCTTACGGTGAAAATTGAGGTGGTCTGAGAGGATAACATGTGAGCGGGATCAAATTCTAAATCAGCAAGTTATTCAGTCGAAAGTAACATGCTCACAGAGGAGCGCAAGGTTTTTTTGCAAAAAAGTGTGGATGCAATCGGTTACGCTCTGTATAATGCCGCGGCAATATTTAATAACCTCCCAGGTGAGATATTGCCCATGCTACGTATCGCAAAAGAAGCCCTGACGTTTGACGACGTCCTCCTCGTTCCCGCTCATTCTACCGTTCTGCCGAATACTGCTGACCTCAGCACTCAGTTGACGAAAACCATTCGCCTGAACATTCCTATGCTCTCCGCAGCAATGGACACCGTGACGGAAGCGCGCCTGGCAATTGCCCTGGCCCAGGAAGGCGGCATCGGTTTTATCCACAAAAACATGTCTATCGAGCGCCAGGCTGAAGAAGTCCGTCGCGTGAAGAAACACGAATCTGGCGTGGTAACTGACCCACAGACCGTACTGCCAACCACTACCCTGCGCGAAGTGAAAGAACTGACCGAGCGTAACGGTTTTGCGGGCTACCCGGTTGTGACTGAAGATAACGAACTGGTCGGCATCATCACCGGTCGTGACGTGCGTTTTGTGACTGACCTGAGCCAGCCGGTTAGCGTCTACATGACGCCGAAAGAGCGTCTGGTCACCGTTCGTGAAGGCGAAGCGCGCGATGTTGTCTTTGCCAAAATGCACGAAAAACGCGTTGAGAAAGCGCTGGTGGTTGACGACAGCTTCCATCTGCTCGGCATGATCACCGTTAAAGATTTCCAGAAAGCAGAACGTAAACCTAACGCCTGTAAAGATGAGCATGGTCGTCTGCGCGTTGGCGCTGCTGTAGGTGCGGGTGCAGGTAATGAAGATCGCGTAGATGCGCTGGTTGCCGCTGGCGTTGACGTACTGCTGATTGACTCCTCTCACGGCCATTCTGAAGGCGTACTGCAGCGTATCCGTGAAACTCGTGCTAAATACCCGGATCTGCAGATCATCGGCGGTAACGTAGCAACGGGCGCAGGCGCACGCGCGCTGGCTGAAGCCGGCTGCAGCGCAGTTAAAGTGGGTATCGGCCCTGGCTCCATCTGTACTACCCGTATTGTTACCGGCGTAGGTGTACCGCAGATCACCGCCGTTTCTGACGCCGTTGAAGCGCTGGAAGGCACCGGTATTCCGGTTATCGCCGATGGCGGTATTCGTTTCTCCGGCGACATCGCTAAAGCGATTGCTGCAGGCGCTGCCGCAGTAATGGTTGGCTCTATGCTGGCGGGTACTGAAGAATCCCCGGGCGAAATCGAACTGTACCAGGGGCGTTCTTACAAATCATACCGCGGTATGGGCTCTCTGGGCGCGATGTCCAAAGGTTCTTCTGACCGTTACTTCCAAAGCGATAACGCCGCTGACAAACTGGTCCCGGAAGGTATCGAAGGTCGCGTTGCCTATAAAGGTCGCCTGAAAGAGATCATTCACCAGCAGATGGGCGGCCTGCGCTCCTGTATGGGTCTGACCGGCTGTGGTACTATCGACGCGCTGCGAACGAAAGCAGAGTTTGTACGCATCAGCGGTGCGGGTATTCAGGAAAGTCACGTTCACGATGTGACCATCACCAAAGAGTCCCCTAACTACCGCATGGGCTCCTGATAAGTTTCCGCGCCCGGCTATATGCCGGGCGAATTTGTTTCACTTGCCTCGGAATTAGCGTCAATGACAGACAATATTCATAAACATCGCATTCTCATCCTTGATTTTGGATCGCAGTACACACAGTTGGTTGCACGTCGCGTACGTGAACTGGGCGTCTACTGTGAACTGTGGGCATGGGATGTTACGGAAGCACAAATTCGCGAATTCAACCCAAGCGGTATTATTCTTTCCGGTGGTCCGGAAAGTACCACCGAAGAAAACAGCCCGCGTGCGCCGGAATACGTTTTCAATGCAGGTGTGCCAGTGTTCGGTGTGTGCTACGGCATGCAGACCATGGCCATGCAGCTCGGTGGTCATGTTGAAGGTTCTAACGAACGTGAATTCGGCTATGCGCAGGTTGAAGTTCAGACCGACAGTGCGCTTGTCCGCGGTATTGAGGACTCCCTGACCGCAGACGGCAAACCGCTACTGGATGTGTGGATGAGCCACGGTGACAAAGTGACCGCCATCCCGGAAGGTTTCGTGACCGTTGCCAGCACCGACAACTGCCCGTTCGCCATCATGGCGCATGAGGAAAAACGTTTCTACGGCGTGCAGTTCCACCCGGAAGTGACCCACACCCGTCAGGGTATGCGCATGCTGGAGCGTTTTGTGCGTGATATCTGTCAGTGTGAAGCGCTGTGGACCCCAGCAAAAATCATCGACGACGCCGTTGAGCGCATTCGTCAGCAGGTTGGTGACGATAAAGTGATCCTCGGCCTATCCGGCGGTGTTGACTCCTCCGTAACTGCGATGCTGCTGCACCGTGCGATCGGTAAAAACCTGACCTGCGTGTTTGTTGATAACGGTCTGCTGCGCCTCAACGAAGCACAGCAGGTGATGGATATGTTCGGCGACCACTTCGGTCTGAACATTGTTCACGTTGAAGGCGAAAAGCGTTTCCTCGACGCGCTGAAAGGCGAGAATGACCCGGAAGCGAAACGTAAAATCATCGGCCGAGTATTCGTGGAAGTATTCGACGAAGAAGCGCTGAAGCTGGAAGATGTTAAGTGGCTGGCGCAGGGTACCATCTACCCGGACGTGATCGAATCTGCAGCGTCCGCCACCGGTAAAGCGCACGTCATCAAATCTCACCACAACGTGGGTGGTCTGCCAAAAGAGATGAAGATGGGGCTGGTTGAGCCGCTGCGTGAACTGTTCAAAGACGAAGTGCGTAAGATTGGTCTGGAGCTGGGCCTACCGTACGACATGCTGTACCGTCACCCATTCCCAGGACCAGGTCTGGGCGTGCGCGTACTGGGCGAAGTGAAGAAGGAGTATTGCGACCTGCTGCGTCGTGCGGATGCTATCTTCATTGAAGAACTGCACAAAGCTGATCTGTATAACAAAGTGAGCCAGGCGTTCACCGTGTTCCTGCCGGTACGTTCCGTTGGCGTTATGGGCGATGGCCGTAAGTACGATTGGGTTGTTTCCCTGCGTGCTGTTGAAACCATCGACTTTATGACCGCACACTGGGCGCACCTGCCGTATGATTTCTTAGGCCGCGTATCCAACCGCATTATCAACGAAGTTAACGGTATTTCCCGCGTGGTGTATGACATCAGCGGTAAGCCGCCAGCGACGATTGAGTGGGAATAAGCCGATAACCCTTCCAGAGTTTTCATGAACAGGTAAAACTGCCATCAACCCTCTGTTTTTACAGGGGGTTTTTATTTATGTGCATTATGTAGAAATGTTTGAGCTTTCTGTTTCATCAACGCTTAAGTTTAAGCTGAGGTAGCCAAAATTCAGGAGGCATGAGTTGACTTCCCACAGCGTCCCATTCTGTCCCTCTGTTAGTGCGCGGAGCCCATGCTCTTGGGAAAGGTAAAGATAAAGTTTTATTGATAGCCCTACGCGCAGCGTCCCAAGCCGAGTCATAAAGAAAGTCATTTAATAATAGCGAATATCCATCTTGATTAATTCTGGGACTCCATGTTCTGCTTATTATTTGAACATGGTCTTGCGCTTCAAATATCGTAAATAAATCCGGTGTTGAACTGTCTTTTGATGAAATCCACAATAGTCTTTCGCCGGGATATAATGTTTCTCTTCCGTTAATAAAACCATTTGGGGCAGAAGATTCACGGTTAAGGAATGGAACAGGATCAAAATTTGAATAGGGATCGTTATTACTAAAGCTGGATATATTCTTTGCGAAATTTACAGCGTAAAATTCCAGTTGATCGCCATTGGAATGAGATTGCCAAATATCAATAATTTGTGGATGGGAGGAAAGGAAATTTTCATAGGAAAAGAGAATGAAAATTTGATTTTCTTCCATAGATAATATTAATTTATCATTCTTAGTTAGTTTTCGTGGTACATCAGAGTTCCATTTATTCATTCCTGAAATAGTAAGTGATGCTAATCTTACAGCATAAATAGCGTCATCAACAGATATACGGAAAAATTCACGCCTTGAGTTTACTCTATATTCTCTGAGGATATTATGGATATAGCTCTCAAGTTCTACAGAGAATGATGTAATAATTCGGAAGCAAACATCAAAAGGAAATGGTACACCTGTACTGTATAACTTTTTACTCCTATCTTCCGGAAGTAGACTTGTTCGACCTATTTTTACCAAACCAGGCATTGCCTCATTAGTCAATACATAAATAAAACCCGGTATATAAACTTCGTCCATTAACTACTCACTGTTTATCAGAATATGGCTAGCCTATCATTATATTTTTATTGGATCTGCCTGTTAGCCATTTACTTACAGATATTGAACATCATATTCGATTAAAAAGCTAACTTTCGCATAAATCTGTTCGATATACCTTCCTCGTCCATCCCTATGTCCCAGATCTGTGGATGTCACTACCAGCACGCCTTTGCCCTTTTGGTTGGTTAGAGGCCGCTGCTTCCAGCAGCGACATCTCGTATTGTATAGCCAATTCTGGACGGTTACTTAACGGCGGCGTACTAACGCAAAAAGCGTCCTCTCAGCACCTTATTATCCACAATCTCTAACAATACCTGCGGTGATTGGGCTGCCTGGATACGTTCGCCGAGTTGTGCAAGTAAAACGTTATCAGTGTTGAGCAGATTATCCGTTTGATTTAGCTTGCGCTCTACCTGTAAGGCATTTGCCTGGGTGCTGCTTGTTCGTTCAAATATCGGCTTCATCTTGCTGAGATGATGGGCGACTTTACGTTTTATTTTTTCCCATTTCTGAAATATGCCGTTGCTGGCATTAAGTTCTTTTAAATATACTTCGCTTGTCAGGACAAATTCCTGGTTGCCGTCATGCTTGATGAACAGGATGAGATTAGCAACCAACAAACATTGCATACCCGTCAGATACTCACGCTGCAACCGTTCAATATTGCTGATTTTCAGTTTGAGCGCTTCCCGGAGATCGTCAGATCCAAACCAACTGGTTGGTTCAAATTGTTCAATTTCTTGATATGCCTGAGTGATATCCTTTTCAAGATGCATAACCTGCGAGCGCACTTCCTGCGCGCTTTTGGCCAGGTTGAGTAGTGACTCTTTGGTGATAATGTCATCCCGGCTCAGTAATAAACCGATAATATTGAGATGTTCATGGAAAGCCTGGATCTTTGCGAGGCGCGATTGTTCTAGATGGTCTTTAATCGAATCGATCTTTTGTTCGATGATCCGCAGTCTCTCATTAATATCGGCAAGATGTTTTTGGGCCAAAAGTTGTGACGCGAGATTAAAAACCAGGCTGGTATTGACCAGCGACTTCAGGTTTTCAGCTTCGTGAAATCGGGCTTGTGCGCCAATTTTATGGCTGTCAGGCTTAAGTACCGCGCCGATTGCTCCACTGCCATCTTTCGCCTGTACCAGCTGGCTGTATTCAAAAGAGCAGGTCATTAATTGTGCAGAGTTACCCGCAACGGCGGTGGCGACAGTGGGTACGCTACTGAGCCAGTGGTTAAAGAGTGAAATGCTGCTGGGATCAAGTTCCGTCTGCGAGTCCTGTTGCGTGATCTCTTGCCAGAATCCAGGTTGGCTGTGTATTTTCACCAGGGCATTGTTTTGCGCGTCGACGATGTCCACCTCGAAGGCAGCTTCTTGCTCAGGTATCTGATTGTTGTTCGCTAAAGTTGACATAGGGTGAATTCTGCTGGGTTAGTTACAGTATTTTTACTGCGCTATTTTTGGCGAGTAAAGCATGTTGAGCATCGAGACATGGGCAATGAACGGAATTGTCACCCGGTATGCCTCCCCCAATGTTTGGTTAGCAAGGCCGATCGTACTGACGATAGCGGTGACGGGATGTAACCGGAGTGCGGCAAATGCCGCTACGCTTGCCGCAGCTGACAGACCGATAACAGCTCCTTTATCGTTTATGCGCAAATTATCCTGCATCTTGAAAAAACCGGAGACAACTTTCGTTTCTGTGCAGCGCTCCCAGCGTTCATGATCGGCTAATGACTGCCAGTCATCACCAAACAAACTCAGGACGATTTCCCGCTCTTTTGTGGCGTTATTTTTTTTCTTGCTGTCTTTACCATTGAGCTTTTTATGAACATCGGTTAACAACTCAGAATAGGGCAGTGGCTCGCTGCGGAAAATATTGACGAGCGAGTGTCCGCCATATTCCTGCAATTCATGAAGCAGATGCCGTAGCCCACGCTCGCTGTAGTCCCGTTCTGCCTTCTCTTCGAGTAGTAAGTCCTTAACGGACGATGATAATGCTACCCGGCCCTTGCCGTTGTCTGTCAGAACGTCGACCAGATAGTCAATGTGATTGAGGGAGGTATTTTTCAGTAACGACAGGATATATGGGTCACATTTGACCGGTTGTTCCATTTTTATGGATTCCTTCATCATGAATACAGCATAGAAAACGATAGAGAGTATTGTACAGATATGTTGGGGAAGGGGAGGTTATTTTTTGTGGTCTATAATTTAAGAAATGGAAGCAAGTAATGATGATGATATTTGTGGTTGTTTTTTAGCATTTAATTTTTAAATTTTATTTAAGATTGGTGATTTAAGCTATTAATCAACGCTGACGCGGCCCAACAGAGGGAATAAAATCCCCTCTGTAAGCGTATTTTAATCGACCAGCTGCAGTTGGGGCTGAGATTGAGGGGTAACATTCTCCACGCGTATATCCATCTGCGGATACGGCAGGTCAATATGATTGGCGTCCAGGGCCTCTTTGATATTTTCCAGCAGATCGTAATAGGTGTTCCAGTATTCAACGTTAGGCACCCATACACGGATGTAAAAATTGAGTGCGGAAGCGCCTAACTCGCCCAGACGAACGGTTACTCCACGTTGCTTATCGATGCGGCTGTCCTGCTCGATGATGTGGTTAATCACGCGCTTAACATCTGCGATCCGGCTCTGATAGCCTACGCCAATCACCAGATCGATACGGCGAAAAGGGTGGCGGGAATAGTTAATGATATTGTCAGCGATGATCTTACCGTTTGGGATAACCACCTCTTTGCTGTCGGCTGTGAGCAGGGTGGTGGAGAAAATGTGCACCTTTTCTACCGTTCCGGTGACTGCGCCGATCTGCACCACTTCTCCGGCGCGGAAGGGACGTAGGGAGACCAACAGCACGCCCGCGGCAAAGTTGGAAAGCGAGCTTTGTAGCGCGAGGCCAATAGCCAGTCCGGCGGCGCCAATGACGGCAATAATAGAGGATGTTTCAATGCCAACACGCCCCAACGCGGCGACAACGGAAAAGGCGAGCGTAATGTAACGTACCAGCGCGGTGAAGAACTGAATGATGGTTCTGTCGACTTTACGTTTTAACAGTAACTTTTCCAGTCCACGAGAGAGCAAACGAGAGATAAACTTACCGACAAACAGTAAAATCACGGCGGCAACGATATTCCAGCCGAATTGAATAACCGCGTCGCTATGCCCGGCAATCCATTCAACACCGCTTCTTATTTTAGGAAATAATGAAAAACCACTCATGGTATTACCCTGTAGAATTTAATAATGGTAGCAATTCAAATAAGTCTTTAATTTTATACGAAATATTAATGTTTTCGTCAGTGATATTTTCGGGTGATATTAATTAGCGTTTATTTGAGCACCGTTTGTTTTTTTTATGTTCGCTAATCAGGAACGTAAAAATCAGCGCGAATGGTGCGGTGAAGTGGGATGAAAAGATTGTGTATTTGTGCGGAAAACACGGTTGATTATCTGATATTGATACGCAAAGGATAGGTAAAATTGTGGGATGTTTCATCACTCAAATCCCTTACCGGATGGTTAAATGTCAGGCGATTAGCCATCCGGTAAGGAATCTTAATGCTGGGATATCACAGGCGCGAGGGATCAACGTACGTTAGTTTGTGCAGGAGATGTCTGTTGCGGTTGGGTTAACTGCTGAGATTCTTTTTTGTTCTGGTGGTGATGCCACGCACCAATGGCGGAGTAGACGAAGCGTCCGAAGAAGAAGAGAAAACTGATAAGCAGTACGATCCGGATCATGCGACTGTTAAATCGGTGTCGTTTGCGTAGGCTGGTAACCTGGCTCACAAAAGGTTCCTTGTAGTGTACCCAACTGAGGGCGATACTCACATTAAGGCATACTGTGGGGGAATGGTCAATTCTTCGTTATGTAAAATTGCTTCAGTTGTTTTATCCTCTTATGTTATGGAAATTAATATTATTATTTGCATGAATAATGAATTAACGATAAAAAACAATGAAAAGAGTAATAATTGATTAATGAGGGGCTTTTTTTTTGATATATATCAAGCGTAACCTCTTGCTGATAACTAAAATCAATGAGGCATTGTGATGTATTTAACCTTACCGTTTTAAAGTCAGGTGGGATGCCTGTCTGAATACCCCCTACAGGATGTGCGGGATTCTACTGAGCATCTATGAAACTCAATAAAAATTATATTGGTATTAGAGATAGATGGTGGGCGCTACCCCTCATTTTACCCTCTTTGTTGTTGCCTATATTGAGCACTGCTACCACCTATGCCCATATTAGTTCGGGGATTGTAATTCTTTTCTACCTACCTTTGGCGCTGATGATTAGCCTGATGCTTTTTTTTGGCTGGGCGGCATTGCCAGGAATTATCATTTCCATTATCTGGTACAAATATCCGCAGGTCGGGTTATTTGAAACACTTTCAATAATTTCGCACTTTATTGTTACAATAGTGCTTAGCTGGGGAGGCTATAAAGTATTTTCTCCCCGACGCAACAACGTTTCCCACGGTGATTCGCACCTGATGTTCCAGCGTATGTTCTGGCAGGTCTTCTGTCCGGCTACGCTATTTCTGATACTCTTCCAGTTTGCTGCATTTGTGGGCGTTTATGAAAGCAAGTCCGGCATGGTGGGTGTTATGCCCTTTAATACAGGCACATTAATTAACTATCAGGCCATACTCGCGGGGAATCTGGTTGGGGTTCCACTGTGCTATTTTATTATTCGAACGATCCGTAACCCTTTGCACGTGAGAGGCTATTTTTCTCAGTTAAAGCAGCAATTTGATACCAAAGTCACCAAAACAGAGTTTGCGATCTGGCTGATTATATTGACCGTGCTGATGGCAATGTTGTGTATGCCGTTAAATGAACAAAGCTCAATATTTAGTACGAATTATACCCTGTCATTGTTACTGCCCGTGATGCTATGGGGAGCTATGCGTTACGGTTATAGATTTGTTTCGTTGATATGGGCGGTCGTGCTTATTACCGCGATACATTACTATCAACGCTATATGCCCTGGTATTCGGGCTACGATACCCAGCTTGCCATTACCTCATCAAGTTATCTGGTTTTTTCCTTTATCGTGAATTTCATCGCCGTCCTGGCAACGCGCCAACGGTTTGTTACCCGGCGCAACCATCGTCTGGCTTACTTTGATCCTATGGTGCATATTCCGAATTTGCGCGCTTTGAACCGGGATTTGAAAAAAGCGCCATGGTCAGTGCTCTGCTTTTTAGGTGTCCCGGGTATGGAACTGCTGGTGAAAAATTACGGCATTATGCTGCGTATCCAGTACAAGCAAAAACTCTCCCAGTGGATATCGCCGCTGCTGGAACAGGATGAGCATGTCTATCAGTTATCGGGTAATGATTTAGTCCTGCGCTTTAACACCGAGTCGCATCAGGAACGCATTGAAGCGCTGGACCGACATATTAAGCAGTTCCGTTTCATCTGGGATGGTATGCCGTTACAGCCACAGGTGGGGATCAGTTTTTGCTATGTTCGTTCTCCGGTTAACCACATCTATTTGTTACTGGGAGAATTAAGCACTATCGCCGAGCTTTCTCTGGCGACCAATGCGCCAGAGAATTTGCAGCGCCGGGGCGTAATGCATCTACAACGTGACCTGAAAGATAAAGTCGCGATGATGAATCGGCTGCAGCAGGCGCTGGAGCACAATCGCTTTTTCCTGATGGCGCAGCCGATTTCTGGCGTTCGCGGCGACGTTTATCATGAAATTCTGCTGCGCCTTGAGGGGGATGACGGTGAAACCATCGCCCCTGACAACTTCTTGCCGGTAGCGCATGAGTTTGGGTTGTCGTCCAGCATCGATCTGTGGGTGATTGAAAATACGCTGAAGTTTATGGCGCAAAATCGGGAAAAAATGCCCGCCCGTCGGTTTGCTATTAACTTATCGCCTACGTCGGTATGCCGCGCCCGGCTGCCGCATGACATCAACCAGCTCTTGGCTAAGTACAAAGTTGAAGCGTGGCAACTCATTTTTGAGGTCACGGAAAGTAATGCCTTAACCAATGCGGAACAGGCACAGGCAACGTTACTGCAACTGCAATCATTGGGCTGTCAGATTGCGATTGATGATTTTGGTACCGGATATGCCAGCTATGCGCGGCTGAAGAATGTGAATGCCGATATCCTGAAAATTGACGGCAGCTTTATCCGCAATATCGTTGCGAATAGCCTCGACTACCAAATCGTGGCCTCTATTTGCCATCTGGCGCGGATGAAAAGAATGCTGGTGGTTGCGGAGTACGTCGAAAGCGAGGAAATACGCAGTGCGGTGATTTCACTGGGGATTGATTATCTGCAAGGGTATCTGATTGGTAAACCTCAGCCGCTGAATGAAGAACTGGATGAAAAGGTGCCAGGCGAGCTGGCACCTGCTGAGAGCTTATGCGGCGATATCGGGTGAGCTTTCTTCTTCAATTTTGAGACGCCAGCCGGTTACGGCTTCCCAGTATTGCTGTTCTTTTTCCAAATCCAGCAGTACCAGCGCATTCTGGCTAAACCAGTCATGTGGGAAGCGTAAAGTCCAGTGGTTTTCATCGGTAATCAGGGTCAGCGTCGGCGGCGTGGTGGTCGCCTGACGCTGATTATTCAGCAGTACGCCCAGGCGCAACAGCTGAATTAACGGCAAAAACTGTTTTTTCTTGAACAGCGTAAAGCGGGGCAAGTCGTCCAGTTTCACCGCTTTACGATGATAGCGAACCAGGGTTGCCATCATCAGCTGTTGTTCCTGATTGAAGCCCGGTAAATCGCTGTTTTGCAGGATATACGCAGAGTGGCGATGTAAGCCACTGTGGTTGATGTTCAGCCCAACCTCATGCAGCATTGCCGCCCAGCGCAGTAACGCTTCCAGTTGTGGATTGGCCAGTTTTGGCTGCTGCGTATGCCACTGGTCGTACATTTGCATCGTCGTTTCCAGCACGCGCCGGGCCTGTTCACTGTCGATGTTGTACTGGTTCGCCAGGCTGCTGGCGGTACGGCTACGAACATCCTGGTGGCGAAAACGTCCTTCCATCTCATACAGTACGCCTTCGCGTAGCGCACCATCTGAAAGGCGAAGTTCACGGATAGCTAACGCATCGAATACGCCACACAGAATCGCGAGTCCGGGTACAAACACCGCTTTTCGTTCTTCTGACAGCCCTGGCAGGCTGAGCGCCTCGAATGACGCATGCTTCAACACTTCGGATGTCAGTTTGTCCAGGCGTTCGGGGGTGATGAAACCATCTTTCTCACCCATTTCCAGCAGCACTTCATGCGCCGCTTTAATCGTGCCCGACGCGCCGAGTGCTACGTTCCAGCCCTGAATGCGAAACTGCCAGGTTAAGGTTTCGAGCTTTTGCGCTGCTGCCATGCGGGCACGCTGGAAGTTTTCCCGATTGATCGTGCCGCCCGGGAAATACATCTGAGCAAAACTGACGCAGCCCATACGGCGGCTTTCGACCAGCTTGGGTTCGAAATCTTCGCCGATCACCAGTTCTGTTGAGCCTCCGCCAATATCGATAACCAGCTTGCGACCTTTTTCCGGTTGGGTGTGTTCAACGCCCATAAAAATCAGTCGTGCTTCTTCATTACCGGAAATAATCTCAATCGGGTAGGGGATGACTTTTTCTGCTCGCTTGAGAAAATCGGTCGCATTCAGCGCCTGACGCAAAGTATGGGTTCCCACGATGCATACGCTTGATGGGGGAAAGCCCTGCAGACGTTCGGCGAACAGCGAAAGACAGCTTAATCCGCGCTCTATTGCCTCTTCGCTGAGCTTGTTGTCTTCACCGAGGCCATCCGCCAGATGGACGCGTTGCTTCAGTCGCCCGATAATTTGCATCGCGCCATCAACCACACGGGCAATGACCATATGGAAACTGTTTGAACCAAGGTCGACCGCAGCAAATTCCTGCGGTCGTGGAGTCTTGTCGTGTATTGGCATATCTTTAGTCAGGTTGCTCGAGTGATTTGATGTAGTCGTAAATCGCCAATTGTGACTGAACCTTACGGCGATTTCCGCGCGGTACGTAGCGATTACTGAGTTCTTTATCGATGAAGCGAGCCTTCACCGTGTCGCTGAACAGAATATCGATAATATCCAGCACGCGCTGTTTAAGACGCGGGTCCAGCAGCGGCGTGGCAACTTCGATGCGATAGTCGATATTCCTGGTCATCCAGTCAGCGGAGGAGAGGTATACCTGCTTATCACCACCGTTTTCGAAAATATAAACCCGGTCGTGCTCAAGGTAGCGGTCAACTATGCTTATCACGCGAATATTGTCGCTGATTCCTTCCAGGTTCGGAATCAAAGAACACATACCACGAATCAACAAATTGACCGGCACGCCTGAGCCTGAGGCCGCATAGAGACGATCAACCAGTCCCTTATCGACCAGGTTATTCAGTTTTAACGTGATACCGGAAGGCTGCCCTTGCTGCGCGTTGGCGATTTCTTTGTCGATCATCGCGTAAAGTAAACGACGTGAGTTCTGTGGAGAAACCAGCAGATAATCGAACGTCACCGGACGATACGGGTTCTCGATGAAGTTGAACACCCGACGAACCTCGTTGGTAATGCGCGAGTCGGCGGTCAGCAGCGAATAGTCGGTATACAGGCGCGCCGTTTTTTCGTTGAAGTTCCCCGTCCCGATATGCGCATAGCGCACAACTTCATCACCTTCTTTACGCGAGATAAGGAACAGTTTGGCGTGAATTTTCAGGCCTGGCGCGGAGAAGATGACGTGAACGCCTGCTTCGGTCAGACGCTTGGCCCAATGAATGTTGGCTTCTTCATCAAAACGCGCCTGCAGTTCCACCACCACGGTGACTTTTTTACCGTTGTGCGCCGCATGGATCATCGCGTCGATGATGCGCGAGTCTTTTGCTACACGGTAGATGTTAATCTTGATTGCCAGC
The DNA here is from genome assembly GCF_004353845.1 of Citrobacter arsenatis. GTDB lineage: Bacteria > Pseudomonadota > Gammaproteobacteria > Enterobacterales > Enterobacteriaceae > Citrobacter > Citrobacter arsenatis. Next base: position 3,784,259 of record NZ_CP037864.1, on the reverse strand, counting down.
ACGCTCGGATCGAAAGAGGCCTGACGCAACAGTTCAAGAACATGTTCAAAGGTGTGATACGGGTAATACAGCAGAACATCGCGCTCGCGGATTGCATCAAATCCGTTACGAAACTTCTCGTTGTCGAACCAGATATGGCGTAAACGAGGAAGTGGTTTGTTCACCAGGTTAGCTTTGCCAACGTTGGGGAAGTTAATAAAGTCTTTAAAGTTATGGTAACGCCCGCCGGGAACAATCGAGTCGTATCGCGAAATCGTCAGTTTTTCACGCAGCACCTCGACCAGCGCATTAGGCATGTCGCGCTGATAAACAAAGCGCACAGGTTCTGCGGTCAGGCGCTGTTTCAGGCTGGATGACATCAGCTCCATCAGGCTTGATTCCATCTCGTGCACCAAATCGTATTCGGCGTCGCGGGTCATTTTCATCGAATAGGCGTTCAGCGCATCGTAATCAAAGAAACCTTTGAAAATGTCGTCAAGACAGTAGCGTAAGATGTTGTCCAGCAGGATCATCGGTTTACGGCGTCGCGGGGTTTCCGGCGGCAGGTTCACAAAGCGTGGAACCTTGTCGGAAGGGATTTCCAGCAGCGCGTAGCGGATCGTATCACCGCGGATAATTTCTACCGCCAGATAGGTGTAGTCATCTTTCAGGAACTGAACTAAATCCGTCTCGCGGTTAATCAGGATCGGTGTAATGTGCTGGCGAAGATATTGCTTGAAGTAATGGCGTAACCAGCTCTGTTGATTGACCGATAGCTGACGTTCGTTGATTAAGAAAATCTGGTTGCGCGCCATCTCCAGCAGCAACTCGTTGTACAGGCCGTCAAATTCCTGATCGGCTTTTAATACGCGGGCCTGGATTTTGCCTAACAGATGGCGGGAGTGAGAGTTTGAACCCTGTTCTTCGCTAATAATGATTCGGCGCTTCAGTTCGGCAAAACGAACCTTGTAAAACTCGTCGAGGTTATTGGAATATATGCCTAAGAAACGCATCCGTTCGATCAACGGGTTTGACTTATCAGCGGCTTCCTGGAGCACACGTTCGTTGAACGCTAACCAGCTGAGTTCTTTCTCGATGTATAGCTTTTCCTGACCCATTACCACTTTTACTCCGTTTCATTCACGGGACACTACCGATTTATTATGGCGAGCATTGCTCTCAGATGTCCAACTGTGCCAGAAAAATATGACAATAAACCGTCTGATAGCAAAGAGAAAGGGGGAGCGTAGATGAATACCGGAGATGTTAACCGGAAAAGGTATTTATGCCTGTATACCGGATAGCGAGATCCGGTATACAGGTTGGATTTTTATTATTCGTCGGCGGCGTAGCCTTGTGGTGGCAAACGAACGCCGTCCAGCCATGCTGCGTTATCACGCATCTTCAGGCGACCGTCGATAAACCAGCTTACTACCAGTGGGTAAATAGTATGCTCCTGGGCCTGAACCCGGGCCGTGACATCATCTTCGCTGTCGCCTTCAAATACCGGAACCTTGGCCTGGAGAATAACCGGTCCGCCGTCCAGTTCATCGGTGACGAAATGGACGGAGGTTCCATGCTCTTCATCGCCGTTTTCCAGCACCTGACGATGCGTGTGCAGGCCGGGGTACTTGGGCAATAAAGACGGGTGGATATTCAGCAATCGTTCAGCATAATGAGCCACAAACGCCGGGCTGAGGATACGCATATAACCGGCCAGCACGACGACATCGGGCGCATAGGCGTCAATCTCATGTATCAGCTCGCGGTCGAATGCTTCGCGACTGGCAAACTGGGTGGCTTCCAGCGTATGTGCCGGAATATTCGCTTCGCGTGCGCGCTCAAGGCCGAACGCATCGGCCTTATTACTGAATACTGCACGTATGGTGCCATTGATTTTTTTCTGTTCGCAGGCGTCCATTATCGCCTGCAAATTGCTTCCGTTGCCGGAAATGAGCACCACAATGTTTTTCATTCAATGACCACACGCTGTTCGGAATCAGAAGCTTTGATGATACCGATTTTCCATGCGTTTTCACCTTTCTCATTGAGCAAAGCAAGGGCTTTGTCCACTTCCTGAGCTGGCAGGGCGATAACCATACCCACGCCGCAGTTAAAGGTGCGATACATCTCATGCTGGCTGACGTTACCCGCCGTTTGCAGCCAGTTGAAGACGGCTGGCCACTGCCATGAAGATTCGTCGATCACTGCCTGTGTGTTGTCTGGCAGAACGCGTGGAATATTTTCCCAGAAGCCGCCGCCGGTCAGGTGGGCAATAGCATGCACATCAACTTTCTCAATCAGTTCCAGAATGGATTTTACGTAAATGCGGGTTGGGGCCAGCAAGTGATCGGCCAGCGGCTTGCCTTCAAGCTCGGTGGTTTCCGGGTCACAACCGCTGACTTCAACAATTTTACGCACCAGAGAGTAGCCGTTGGAGTGCGGGCCGCTGGAGCCAAGCGCAATCAGTACGTCGCCGTCTGCCACTTTTGAACCGTCGATAATCTCTGATTTTTCGACGACGCCAACGCAGAAGCCTGCCACGTCGTAATCTTCGCCGTGGTACATGCCCGGCATTTCAGCTGTTTCCCCGCCGACAAGCGCGCAGCCAGACTGCAGGCAGCCTTCGGCAATCCCGTTAATGACGCTGGCTGCGGTATCCACATCCAGTTTGCCGGTCGCATAGTAGTCGAGGAAAAACAGCGGCTCAGCGCCCTGAACGACGAGGTCGTTGACGCACATTGCGACGAGGTCAATGCCGATAGTGTCGTGGCGTTTCAGATCCATTGCCAGACGCAGTTTTGTGCCAACGCCATCAGTGCCGGAAACCAGTACCGGTTCACGATATTTTTGCGGCAATGCGCACAGCGCACCGAAGCCACCCAGACCACCCATAACTTCCGGACGACGCGTTTTCTTTACTACGCCTTTGATTCGATCAACCAGAGCATTACCTGCATCAATATCAACACCGGCATCTTTGTAGCTAAGAGAGGTTTTATCGGTCACTGCCTGCTTCCCCACATGTTTACTTGCAGTAAAAGTTAAATTCGGCGCAATTCTAACAGGGAAAGCAAACGTTTGCGAGCCTGCTCTGCAGCAAGTTTTATCTGCTGATTTTTTCGGCATTTTACAATCATTTATCTATTTGTTTGAACTGCACCACGAAAATGAAACCGGGTACAGTCTTGTGCTTGAAACCTGCCAGCCGAATGCACAGTATCGTACTGAAACCGGTTTCTGTTTTCTGTTGCGAACCTCATCAACAGCGTTTTGCGCAGAGTCATCACGATAGGGGAAGGGTATGTCAGGATTTAAAGCAAATTTCATGTGGGGTGGCGCCGTAGCCGCTCATCAACTGGAAGGTGGCTGGCAGGAGGGCGGAAAAGGCGTCAGCGTTGCCGATGTCATGACGGCGGGGGCGCACGGTGTAGCACGTGAAATCACCGACGGTGTGATTGCCGGTAAAAACTATCCTAACCACGACGCCATCGATTTTTATCATCGCTATAAAGACGACATCAAGCTGTTTGCCGAAATGGGGTTTAAATGTTTTCGTACCTCTATCGCCTGGACGCGTATTTTCCCTTTAGGCGACGAAGCGCAACCCAATGAGGCTGGCCTACAGTTCTATGATGACCTGTTTGACGAATGCCTGAAATATGGCATTGAGCCGGTGATTACGTTGTCGCATTTCGAGATGCCTTACCATCTGGTGACGGAATACGGCGGCTGGCGCAACCGCAAGCTTATCGAGTTCTTTGTCCGTTTTGCCGGGGTGGTATTTACTCGTTACCAGCACAAAGTGAAGTACTGGATGACGTTTAATGAGATTAACAACCAGGCAAATTATCATGAAGACTTCGCCCCCTTTACTAACTCTGGCCTGAAATACCAGCCCGGCGAAGACCGAGAGCCGGTCATGTACCAGGCCGCGCATTATGAGCTGGTGGCAAGCGCGTTAGCGGTAAAGGTCGCACGTGAGATTAACCCAGCATTGCAGATAGGGTGCATGATTGCCATGTGTCCTATCTATCCGCTGACCTGCGCCCCAGACGATATGATGATGGCAATGAACGCCATGCACCGGCGTTACTGGTTCACCGACGTCCATGTGCGCGGCAAATACCCGCGGCATCTTCTCAACTACTTTGCCCGGCGTGGCTTTAAACTGGATATCACCGAAGAAGACCGTCAGGCGTTGGCCGAGGGCTGCGTCGATTACATTGGCTTTAGCTACTATATGTCTTTCGCGACCCAGGCAACGGCGGACAACCCTGAGTTGGATTACGACGAGTCGAAAAGCCTGGTTTCCAACCCGTACGTACAGAAATCGGACTGGGGCTGGCAGATTGATCCCGTCGGACTGCGCTATTCGTTGAACTGGTTCTGGGATCATTATCAGTTGCCGCTATTTATTGTGGAGAATGGATTTGGCGCGATCGATGTGCGTGAGAGCGATGGTACGGTGAACGACCAGTACCGTATCGACTACCTTGCTGCCCATATACGTGAGATGAAAAAAGCGGTGGTGGAAGATGGCGTGGATCTGATGGGATATACCCCGTGGGGCTGTATTGATTTAGTCTCGGCCGGAACGGGGGAGATGAAAAAACGCTACGGGTTTATCTACGTCGATAAAAATAATGACGGCAGCGGGACATTAGCACGCTCGCCTAAGAAATCTTTTTCATGGTATCAAAACGTCATCCAGACCAATGCTGAATATCTTTAAAATTCATAGCATTGATAACAATCCCCGCCATGAGTGCGGGGCTTGTTTTATACTCATCATCCAGACGCAAGTGACTTTGGTTGATCCATATCAAGCGTATGCAGTGTTGCGCCAGAGACGAAAAGCGGTATAATCCGGCGATTTTTTTTGTGGTTGCCACTCGTCTGAGGAAAGGAGAAGAGTATGAAGATCGTGGAAGTCAAACACCCACTCGTCAAACACAAGCTGGGACTGATGCGTGAAAACGACATCAGCACTAAACGCTTTCGTGAACTCGCCTCGGAAGTTGGCAGCCTGCTGACTTATGAAGCAACCGCTGGTCTGGAAACCGAAAAGGTGACCATTGAAGGCTGGAACGGTCCGGTTGAAGTTGACCAAATCAAAGGCAAGAAAATCACCGTTGTACCAATCCTGCGTGCGGGCCTGGGCATGATGGAAGGCGTTTTGGAAAACGTTCCGAGCGCGCGTATCAGCGTGGTCGGTATGTACCGTAACGAAGAGACGCTGGAGCCGGTGCCGTACTTCCAGAAGCTGGTTTCTAACATTGATGAGCGTATGGCGCTGATCGTTGACCCAATGCTGGCAACCGGTGGTTCCGTTATCGCGACCATCGACCTGCTGAAAAACGCAGGCTGCACCAGCATTAAGGTGCTGGTCCTGGTTGCGGCGCCAGAAGGTATCGCGGCACTGGAAAAAGCACACCCGGATGTTGAGCTGTACACGGCCTCCATCGATCAGGGACTGAACGAGCACGGATACATTATTCCGGGACTCGGCGATGCCGGCGATAAGATTTTTGGTACAAAGTAAAAGAATAAGTGAAAAGAAGCCGACTTTAAGAGTCGGCTTTTTTTTGAATAAAACAACCCAATGGCTAATAACAAACAACACTCAGAGGAAAACACTATGACGCGCCGTGCTATCGGGGTGAGTGAAAGACCGCCGCTTTTACAGACAATCCCGCTTAGTTTGCAGCACCTGTTCGCCATGTTTGGCGCAACGGTACTGGTGCCAGTCCTGTTTCACATCAACCCGGCTACCGTTTTGCTGTTTAACGGCATTGGTACGTTGCTGTATCTCTTTATTTGTAAAGGAAAAATCCCGGCATATCTGGGTTCCAGCTTTGCATTTATTTCCCCAGTACTGTTGCTGCTGCCGTTAGGGTATGAAGTGGCGCTGGGTGGCTTCATTATGTGCGGCGTCCTGTTCTGCCTGGTTTCTTTTATCGTTAAGAAAGCAGGTACCGGCTGGCTGGATGTGATGTTCCCACCTGCGGCGATGGGCGCAATCGTTGCCGTCATTGGTCTGGAGCTGGCTGGTGTCGCTGCGGGCATGGCGGGATTACTGCCTGCTGAGGGTCAATTACCGGATTCAAAAACCATCATCATCTCTATGGTGACGCTGGCGGTTACGGTATTTGGCTCCGTACTGTTCCGCGGTTTTATGGCGATTATCCCGATTCTGATTGGGGTGCTGGCCGGTTATGCGCTCTCCTTCGTGATGGGCGTCGTGGACACCACGCCGATTGCGCAGGCCCACTGGTTCGCGCTGCCAACGTTCTATACGCCGCGCTTTGAATGGGTTGCCATTCTGACCATCCTGCCTGCTGCGCTGGTGGTCATTGCTGAACACGTCGGGCACCTGGTGGTAACTGCGAATATCGTGAAAAAAGATCTGATTCGCGACCCAGGCCTGCATCGTTCTATGTTTGCTAACGGTCTGTCTACGGTTATCTCCGGTTTCTTCGGCTCTACGCCGAACACCACGTACGGCGAAAATATTGGCGTAATGGCGATTACCCGCGTTTACAGTACCTGGGTTATCGGCGGGGCGGCGATTTTCGCCATTCTGCTCTCCTGTGTGGGTAAACTGGCGGCGGCGATCCAAATCATTCCACTGCCGGTCATGGGCGGCGTATCGCTGTTGCTGTACGGTGTGATTGGCGCTTCTGGTATTCGCGTACTGATCGAGTCGAAAGTTGACTACAACAAAGCGCAAAACCTGATCCTGACCTCGGTTATTTTGATCATCGGCGTGAGTGGCGCGAAAGTTCACATTGGTGCCGCAGAGCTGAAAGGCATGGCGCTGGCGACCATTGTTGGCGTCTGCCTGAGCCTGATTTTCAAAGTTATCAGCCTGCTGCGTCCGGAAGAAGTCGTGCTTGACGCGAAAGATGCGGATAGTCCGCAACAGTAAATCTCTGACCGGGCGGCGATGCTGCCCGGTTCTATCACGACGTATTTCTGTGTTAAACTCAACGCGATTTTATGAAATCCTGGGTTGAGGTATCTCTGAACACACCGGCACAGCTCTCTTTGCCACTTTATCTTCCTGACGACGAAACTTTTGCGAGTTTCTGGCCGGGGGATAACTCCTCTTTACTGGCTGCACTGCAAAACGTGCTGCGTCAGGAACATAGCGGGTATATTTATCTCTGGTCGCGTGAAGGCGCTGGCCGTAGTCATTTGCTGCATGCAGCCTGTGCGGAACTGTCCGCGCGCGGTGATGCGGTAGGCTACGTACCGCTCGATAAACGCACCTGGTTCGTCCCTGAGGTGCTCGACGGGATGGAGCATTTATCGCTGGTATGCATCGATAACATCGAATGTGTAGCCGGTGATTCGCTGTGGGAAATGGCGATCTTTGATCTCTACAACCGCATTCTGGAGTCGGGGAAAACGCGCCTGTTGATCACTGGCGATCGTCCGCCAAGACAACTGAATCTGGGATTGCCGGATCTCGCCTCGCGTCTGGACTGGGGGCAAATCTACAAGCTGCAGCCGCTTTCCGATGAAGACAAGCTACAGGCGTTGCAATTGCGCGCCAGGTTGCGTGGATTTGAACTGCCGGAAGACGTAGGTCGCTTCCTGCTTAAGCGTCTGGATCGGGAAATGCGAACGCTGTTTATGACGTTGGATCAGCTTGATCACGCATCGATCACCGCCCAGCGTAAGCTGACTATTCCGTTCGTAAAAGAGATACTGAAGCTGTAAGCGCCGCAGCCGAAAAGACTGCGGCAGATTGCAGGTTAATCGAGAATTTCCAGTACCTGCTCCGGCGGGCGTCCAATCCGCGCCTGGCCTTTGGCCACCACAATGGGGCGCTCCATCAGTTTCGGGTTTTCCACCATTGCCTGAATCAGGGCATCTTCACTCAGATTTTTGTCCGCCAGGTTAAGCGACTTATAGAGATCTTCTTTCTGGCGCATCAGCTCACGCGCGCTGGACATGCCCAGCATCTGCAGCAGTTCACGCAGGGTTGCGGCATCAGCCGGCGTTTCCAGATACAGCACTACTTGCGGATCCACGCCGTTGGACTTCAGCAATTCCAGCGTTTCGCGGCTCTTGGAGCAGCGTGGATTATGGTAGATTTTAATCGCGTCTGACATGACTTCTCCTTGCATAACAATACTGCCGGATGGCGGCCAAAAGGTCTTATCCGGCCTACATATCGCGTCTGACGTAGGCCGGATAAGACGCTACAGCGTCGCCATCCGGCAAGGGTTCGATAATTACATCTTCGTATAGGGTTTAAAGCGCTCTTGCAACTGGCGTAGCTGGTCGATACGGGCATCGTATCTGGCCTGCTGTTGGCTACCCAGCTTCACCTGAGAACTTGCGCTGCTGAGCATTGAAATCGCCTGATCCAGACGCCCAGCGAGGGCATACCCTTCGGCGCGCGCCGCCAGTTCCTGATCGCGGTTGTTCAGGTTGGCTTCCGTTTGCGCGAGCAGATCCCAGCCGTTAGGGTCGTCTTTATGGTTAAACGTATAGCGATTCAGGATGGTCGCGGCCTCTTTAGCTTGTCCGCCCTGTAAATACGCATTCGCCAGGTTAAGCTGCAGTACCGGGTTGGTACGCAGGTCGCGGGCGTTTTTCAGGCGATTAATGGCGTCGCTGGTTTTCTTCTGACCGAGATCGATATCCGTTGCCAGGTCGAGATACCAGGCATTGTTCGCATCTGCCGCCAGCAGCGGTTGCAGCGCTTTACGCGCCTCGTCGTATTTGCTGGCTTCCATCGCCTGGAGTGCCCGGCCATACTGCGCTGCACGTTGCTCACGCACGTTGCCTTTCGACCAGTTACTCAACAGGTCATCGGTCAGCTGGTTGCGACCAGAATTGTACATGCCTAAGGTGCGCGCCTTGGCCAGATAAAAATCTTCTGACGACTGGACGACCACCGGGCGCATCTGGTTAGCACGGTTACGGGCGTCCGACAGACGGCTTTCAGGCAAGGGGTGAGTCAGCAAAATTTCTGGTGGGCGCGAAGAGTAACGGGCCTGATCGAGCAGTTTTTCCAGAAACGTCGGCATGGCCTGGGGATCGAATCCCGAGCGCTGCAGCACCTGAATACCGATGCGGTCTGCTTCCTGTTCGTTTTGCTGCGTAAAGCTAATCATCCCCTGACGTGTACCCGCCAGCGTACCGGTCAGCGCCGCCATACCCGCCTGCGGGCTGGCCATCGCCAATAAAATTGAACCTAACGCACCGACCCACGTTAGCGGCGCGCTGCGTTTCTGATCTTCCATAGCTCGCGCCAGGTGACGCTGCGTAACGTGGGAAATTTCGTGCGCCATAACCGATGCCAGCTGGCTTTCGTTATCGGAATAGCGGAATAACGCCGAGTGCAGGACAACGTTGCCGCCAAAGAAAGCAAAGGCGTTGATTTCATCGTTGTTAATCAAAAAGAAGGTGAAGGGCGTTTTTACCGAGTCAGCGTGCGAGACCAGACGCATCCCCAGCGCATTAATGTATTGAGTCAGCAAGGGATCGTTAATTAATGGCGCACTGCCGCGCAGCTGGCGTACGTAATAATCGCCCATCTGCATTTCCTGTCCTATGGAAAGCGTACTCCCTGCCGAGGTTCCCATATCAGGCAGGGTGTCCGCGGTGTCAGCAAATGCGGGCGCAACCTGACCGATGGTCAGTGCGGCAATGAGGGTAGCAACCAGGTTTTTTTTCAACTGCCTGAACATAACCTCTGTCCTGTATTCTTTTTTGAGATAGCCATTTGACCAATGCTGTGAAGTATCGTTCACACTCCGCAAGCTTAGGGAGTGTAACTGCGAAACCTGACGATGAACACCCAGCAAAAATGTCTTTTCACTTTGCGTAATCAACCATAAAAAGCGAAGTCTTTTCTGTGACATTTCGATACAATTCGGGATCGCAATCCCGCTATTGGGTTCATGGAAGGGTTTTATGCTCGAAATGTTGATGCAATGGTATCGTCGCCGCTTTAGCGACCCCGAAGCCATCGCCTTGCTGATTATTCTGGTTGCTGGTTTTGGCATCCTGTTCTTCTTTAGCGGTCTTCTGGCGCCGCTGCTGGTCGCCATTGTGCTGGCGTACCTGCTCGAATGGCCGACAGTTCGGCTGGAACATATTGGCTGTTCACGGCGTTGGGCAACATCGATAGTGCTGGTGGTGTTTGTAGGTATTCTGCTGCTGATGGCATTTGTGGTGATGCCCGTCGCGTGGCAGCAGGGGATCTACCTGATCCGCGATATGCCCGGTATGCTCAATAAATTGTCTGATTTTGCCGCCACCTTGCCGCGGCGTTATCCGGCGCTGATGGATGCGGGCATTATTGATGCGATGGCGGAGAATATGCGCTCGCGAATGCTCACCATGGGCGATTCGGTGGTGAAATATTCGCTGGCTTCACTGGTCGGGTTGCTGACGCTGGCGGTCTATCTGGTTCTCGTCCCGTTGATGGTGTTCTTCCTGATCAAAGATAAAGGACAAATGCTGAACGCTGTGCGTCGGGTGCTGCCGCGTAATCGCGGACTGGCGGGGCAGGTATGGAAAGAGATGAACCAGCAAATCACCAACTATATCCGCGGAAAGGTGCTGGAAATGGTGGTGGTTGGTGTGGCGACCTGGCTCGGCTTCCTGCTGTTTGGCCTCAACTATTCGTTGCTGTTGGCGGTGCTGGTAGGGTTCTCGGTTCTGATCCCCTATATTGGTGCTTTCGTGGTCACTATTCCGGTGGTCGGCGTGGCGCTGTTCCAGTTCGGGCTTGGCACCGAGTTCTGGAGCTGTTTTGCCGTGTACCTGATAATTCAGGCGCTGGACGGTAATTTGCTGGTGCCCGTGCTGTTCTCAGAGGCGGTAAATCTGCATCCGCTGGTGATTATTCTCTCAGTCGTGATATTTGGCGGCCTGTGGGGATTCTGGGGCGTTTTCTTTGCGATTCCTCTGGCGACGTTAATCAAAGCGGTAATGCATGCCTGGCCGGATGGTCAGGCCGTTGACGAACCTTAATCTGCAGGATTCGGCGATGCAATGTCGCCGGATCTGAACTTGTCTGACCTGTATACACACATTCTGAATAATCTCCTCTGCTGTCGTTTTTTTCCGCGTTTGTCTTTAACTTGACCAGCGTGATGTCTTTTAGTCACGCAAGGAATAAGGCCAACAGGAGAATAAAATGGGTCACAACACACACGCGCAGCAAAAGGTGGGATGGGGCGGTTATCTCGCTTTTTTTATTACGATTATCCTTTTTTCCGGCATGTTTGCGAAAAGCACTGAATGGTGGCGGGTTTTTGACTTCACCGTCCTCAACGGTGCGTTTGGGCAAATTAATGCGGCGGGCGACACGGCGGTCTCTTTTCGCGGCACGGGCGGTATGGGCGCAAAAGACGGTTTCTTATTCGCGCTTGAGCTGGCACCTTCCGTCATTCTTTCACTCGGAATAATTGCCGTCACTGAAGGGCTGGGTGGTTTACGGGCAGCGCAACAGCTGATGACGCCGGTCCTGCGCCCGTTACTTGGTATTCCAGGTATTTGTTCGCTGGCGTTGATTGCGAATTTGCAAAATACCGATGCCGCGGCAGGGATGACCAAAGAAATGGCGGAAGAGGGCATTATCACTGAACAGGAACGCGCCATTTTTGCCTGCTGGCAAACCAGCGGTAGCGCGTGTATTACCAACTATTTTTCCTCGGGTGCCGCGCTGTTTACGGTAGTTACCGTTCCGGTGATTACGCCGTTGGCGGTGATCCTCGTGTTCAAATTTGTGGGTGCAAACCTGCTGCGTTTGTGGATTGCGCAGCTGGAAAATCGCCGTTTGCAGCAGGAGGTGTGAGATGACAACGCAGGTACGTAAAAACGTCATGGATATGTTTATCGATGGCGCACGACGCGGGTTTACCATTGCAACAACCAGCCTGTTGCCAAACGTAGTGATGGCGTTTGTGATTATTCAGGCGCTGAAGGTGACGGGGCTGCTCGAAATTGTCGGGCGGGTATGTGAGCCGGTTATGGCGCTCTGGGGGCTGCCGGGGGAATCTGCCACCGTACTGTTGGCGGCGGTGATGAGTATGGGGGGCGGCGTCGGCGTTTGCGCCAGCCTGGTTGTCGCCGGTACGCTTTCGGGACATGATGCCACGGTGTTGTTACCGGCTATCTACTTGATGGGCAATCCGGTGCAAAATGTGGGACGCTGTTTGGGGACCGCGGGGGTTCATCCCCGTTACTACCCGCTGATTATTGCGGTATGCGTAATTAATGCGCTGCTCTCTATTTGGGTTATGCAGGTAATTGCCTGACAAGGAAGGTTATGAACTGTTCCATTCTTAATTTGACGTTGTTCCAGCAGGGACACGTGTACGCGCCGGAAGATTTAGGGCGCCAGGATATACTGGTGTCTGGCAGCAAAATTGTTGCCATCGCGCCGTCGATTTCCCCTGAAGACTTTCCCGGCTGCGAATGCGTCAATCTTGACGGCGCGATTGTGTGCCCAGGGTTTATCGATCAGCACGTCCATCTGATTGGCGGCGGCGGAGAAGCAGGGCCACATACCCGCACGCCGGAAGTGCGCCTGTCGCGGCTGGTTGAAGCTGGCGTCACCTCGGTGGTGGGATTACTGGGTACAGATGGCATTACCCGCCATCCTGAATCGCTGCTGGCGAAAACTCGCGCGCTGGAGTTTGAAGGGATCAGCGCATGGATGCTGACCGGGGCGTATTCTCTGCCTTCCCCGACTATCACCGGCAGCGTCGATCGCGACGTGGCGCTGATCGATAAAATCATTGGCGTGAAATGTGCGGTTTCGGACCATCGTTCTTCAGCCCCGGACTCTGCGGCGCTGGCAAACATGGCGGCGCAGTCGCGCGTTGGCGGATTGTTAGGACGCAAACCGGGGATAAGCGTGTTCCATATGGGCGACAGCCCGCGCATGCTCGAACCGTTGTACCAGATCCTCGACAATTGCGATGTCCCGATTACCAAACTGCTGCCGACCCACGTTAATCGTGCACAACCGTTGTTCCAGGCCGCGCTGGAGTATGCCCGCAAAGGCGGTTATATCGACATTACCAGCAGCATCGATGAGCCCGTCGACCCGGCCACGGCTATCGCCACGGCGCTTAGCCAGAACGTGCCGTTGTCGCGCATTACCCTTAGCTCGGATGGCAATGGCAGCCAGCCGGAATTTGATGAGTTAGGTAATCTCACCGGCATCGGTGTTGCAGGGTTTGAATCTCTGGCGGAAACGGTGCGCCAGCTGGTGAAGGTTCATGCTATTCCGCTGGAACAGGCGTTATGTCCGCTGACGCGTACGGTGGCAGAGTTTTTGGCACTCGAACATAAGGGGCGTCTGGCGGTGGGATGCGATGCAGATATCCTGGTGCTCAACGACGCGCTGGAAGTGCATCATCTGTGGGCGAAGGGGAAAGCCGTGGTGAAAGAGCAGAAAGCGTGCGTGAAAGGGACGTTTGAGTAACCGGGCGGTCATCTGCCGGATGGCGACGCTAACGCGTCTTATCCGGCCTACGTGCGTGCATTTGTAGGCCGGATAAGACGTTCACGCCGCCATCAGGCATTTCACAGTCAGGCGTTCTCTTTCAGCCAGTTCATTACCACGTCGTGGTGGTTGCTGGTTTTGAAGTCATCAAACACATGTTCAATATTCCCTTCAGCATCAATCAGGAAGCTGATGCGGTGGATGCCATCGTAGGTTTTGCCCATAAATGACTTCTCACCCCAGACGCCGAACTGCTCGCAAACCTGATGATCTTCGTCAGACAGAAGCGTGAAGTTCAGCACTTCTTTCTCTGCGAATCGGGAAAGCTTCTCTGGTTTATCGGTGCTGATCCCCAGCACTTCAACACCTGCTTTTTTTAACTCATCCATGTTATCGCGCAGGCCGCAGGCCTGTACGGTACAGCCGGGTGTCATGGCTTTCGGGTAAAAATAAACCAGAACACGCTGTCCCTGGAAGTCGGTTAAATTTACTTGTTCTCCGTCTTGATCCGGCAAGCTAAATTTCGGTGCGATATCACCGGCTTTCAGTGGGTTCATTACTTAACTCCATCCTGTTCATCATGCTGTGAGTAATTGACGACGTTAATACTGCCTTGCGCATTGAGTTCTGTACAGAGTGCTTTAAACGCATCTTCAATATTTGCCGAATCATGTGACGCAGGACTATGTGCGGTAATTTGAATAAACAGCTGTGCCGCCTTTCCGTCCTCAGCCGGTTGCGTGCGTGAGACCAGTTCCGCAATATTCATTTGGTGGCTGTCAAACAGGGCGGTGAAGCGTTCAATCAAATGTGGAGAATCAGGGACATCGACCTGCACCCATACCGTTGCAGGCATCGCCGGACGAGGACGCGCGGTCGTGCGTTTCATCACAATCAGTAAATCTAACTCTGCACCTTTCAACGGCAAGGTTGATTCGATCAAGGTGATGGCATTCCAGGTGCCCGACAGCAACATGATAAACGTGAACTCATCACCCAGCATGGCCAGTCGGCTGTCTTCGATATTACAGCCGCAACTGCTGACATGACGTGTGATGGTGTTCACAATTCCTGGGCGGTCAGCACCCAGCGCAGTAATGACCAGATAGTGTTGCGATGACGATGTCAAACCTGTTCTTCCTTTGAGCGGTGAGGTAATCATAAGGAAAGCATAAAAAAAACATGCATACAACAATCAGAACGGCTCTGGTCGCTTGCTTTTATTGTCGTACCAAACGTACCATTGAGTCACTTGTTTGCACAGAGGATGGCCCATGTTCACGGGAAGTATTGTCGCGCTTGTTACGCCGATGGATGAGAAAGGTAAAGTCTGCCGGTCGAGCCTGAAAAAACTGATTGATTATCATGTCGCCAGCGGCACCTCGGCGATCGTTTCGGTTGGCACCACCGGTGAGTCTGCCACCCTGAGTCATGATGAACATGGCGATGTGGTGATGATGACCCTGGAGCTGGCTGACGGGCGTATTCCGGTCATTGCCGGAACCGGCGCCAATGCGACCGCGGAAGCCATTAGTCTGACGCAGCGTTTCAACGACAGCGGTGTTGTCGGCTGCCTGACGGTGACGCCTTACTACAACCGCCCAACCCAGGAAGGTTTGTTCCAGCATTTCAAAGCCATCGCTGAACATACTGACCTGCCGCAAATTCTGTATAATGTGCCGTCCCGTACCGGCTGCGATATGCTGCCGGAAACCGTTGGTCGCCTGGCGAAAGTAAAAAATATTATCGCTATTAAAGAGGCCACGGGGAACTTAAGTCGCGTTCATCAGATCAAAGAGCTGGTTTCAGACGACTTCATTCTGCTTAGCGGTGATGACGCAACCGGACTGGATTTTATGCAGCTCGGTGGTCATGGCGTAATTTCCGTAACCTCAAACGTTGCGGCACGCGATATGGCTGAAATGTGCAAACTGGCGGCGGCAGGGCACTTTGCCGAAGCGCGGGTGATCAACCAGCGTCTGATGCCGTTACACAACAAACTATTTGTCGAACCCAATCCTATCCCCGTGAAATGGGCGTGTAAGGAGTTGGGACTTGTGGCGACCGATACGCTACGTCTGCCGATGACGCCAATCACGGACAATGCTCGTGAAATCGTCAAAGCGGCGCTTAAGCATGCCGGTTTGCTGTAAAGTTTAGGGAGATTTGATGGCTTACTCAGTACAAAAGTCGCGCCTGGCCAAGGTTGCGGGTGTTTCGCTTGTTATGTTGCTCGCGGCCTGTAGTTCTGACTCGCGTTATAAGCGCCAGGTGAGTGGTGATGAATCCTATCTGGAGGCCGCACCGCTTGCTGAGCTTCACGCTCCAGCCGGGATGATTCTGCCGGTTATGTCGGGTGACTATAATATCCCGGTAACCAACGGCAGCGGTGCCGTGGGCAAGGCCTTGGACATTCGTCCACCAGCTCAGCCGTTAGCATTAGTCACCGGTGCTCGCACTCAGATCGCGGGTGATACATCGACGTTGCTGGTGGAAAACGGTCGTGGTAACACGCTGTGGCCGCAGGTCGTCAGCGTCATTCAGTCTAAAAACTACACGATCACCAAACGTGATGATGCCAGCCAAACGTTGACCACTGACTGGGTTGACTGGAACCGTCTGGATGAAGACGAGCAGTACCGTGGACGTTATCAAATCTCGGTTAAACCGCAGGGCTATCAGCAAGCAGTAACGGTGAAACTGATTAACCTCGAGCAGGCGGGTAAACCCGTAGCCGATGCGGCATCAATGCAGCGTTATAGCGCTGAGATGATGAACGTTATCTCTGCTGGTCTGGATAAGAACGCCACCGATGCCGCAAATGCTGCGCAGAACCGTTCTGCAGCTACCATGGATGTTCAGAGCGCCGCCGATGACACAGGTTTACCAATGCTGGTGGTACGTGGGCCGTTCAACGTGGTATGGCAGCGTCTGCCGGCAGCACTTGAGAAAGTGGGGATGAAAGTGACCGACAGCACCCGTTCTCAGGGCAGTATCGCCGTGACCTACAAACCACTGTCTGATAGCGGTTGGCAGGATCTGGGCGCAAGCGATCCGGGTCTGGTATCCGGCGACTATAAACTGCAGGTCGGTGATTTAGATAACCGCAGTAGCTTGCAGTTTATCGATCCGAAGGGGCATACCCTGACGCAAAGCCAGAACGACGCGCTGGTCGCCGTCTTCCAGGCAGCGTTCAGTAAGTAAAAATAAAGGGCTGGATAACTCCAGCCCTTTTTTTCTGATATGATACGCAAACGTGTGCGTCGGCAGAAAAACGCAATATTTATCGTTAATTCACACCCAGGAGTAATAAAGATGCAAAAGCAAGCTGAGTTGTATCGTGGTAAAGCGAAGACCGTATACAGCACGGAAAACCCGGACCTGTTGGTGCTCGAATTCCGCAATGATACGTCAGCAGGGGATGGCGCGCGCATTGAACAGTTTGACCGTAAAGGCATGGTGAACAATAAGTTCAACCATTTCATTATGACCAAGCTGCAAGAAGCGGGCATTCCTACCCAGATGGAGCGACTGCTTTCCGATACCGAATGTCTGGTGAAAAAACTGGAGATGGTACCGGTTGAATGTGTGGTGCGTAACCGCGCGGCAGGCTCACTGGTTAAGCGTTTAGGCGTTGAGGAAGGTATTGAACTGAATCCGCCGCTGTTTGATCTGTTCCTGAAAAACGATGCTATGCACGATCCAATGATTAACGATTCCTATTGCGAAACTTTTGGTTGGGTGAGCAAAGAGAATCTGGCGCGTATGAAAGAGCTGACCTATAAAGCCAACGACGTGCTGAAAAAGATGTTTGATGATGCGGGTCTGATTCTGGTCGACTTCAAACTTGAGTTCGGTTTGTATAAAGGTGAAGTGGTCCTGGGCGATGAATTCTCACCGGACGGTAGCCGTCTGTGGGACAAAGAAACGCTGGATAAAATGGACAAAGATCGCTTCCGCCAGAGCCTGGGCGGTCTGATCGAAGCCTATGAAGCCGTCGCGCATCGTCTGGGTGTGAAGTTAGACTAATCCTCCCCCTGAGCCGGCGATCGCTCTCCGGCTCATCAATCCCACCGATTTTGATTACTGTTTCTTATGGTAATCCTGTTCCGAACCGCCTACGATCATCATCATAATGAATAAAAAGTTGAGGTGATTATGCGCTGGCAAGGGCGTCGTGAAAGTGACAACGTGGAAGACAGACGAAATAGCTCCGGCGGTGGCCCCTCTATGGGCGGGCCCGGTTTTCGTTTGCCCAGTGGTAAAGGCGGCATCATTCTGCTGATCGTGGTGCTTGTCGCAGGTTATTATGGCGTGGATCTCACCGGATTAATGACCGGCCAGCCGGTTTCCCAACAGCAATCATCGCACTCCATCAGCCCAAATGATGATGAAGCAGCAAAATTTACCTCGGTGATTCTGGCTACCACGGAAGATACCTGGGGGCAGCAGTTTGAAAAAATGGGCCGCACCTACCAACAGCCGAAGCTGGTGATGTATCGCGGAGCAACGCGAACCGGCTGCGGCGCGGGCCAGTCCGTAATGGGACCGTTTTATTGCCCGGCAGATGGCACGGTATACATTGATCTCTCATTCTATGATGACATGAAAAACAAACTGGGCGCCGATGGTGATTTTGCCCAGGGTTATGTTATCGCCCATGAAGTGGGTCACCACGTGCAGAAACTGCTGGGTATTGAACCGAAAGTTCGCCAGATGCAGCAGAACGCTTCACAGGCTGAGGTGAACCGTCTTTCCGTGCGTATGGAATTGCAGGCGGACTGTTTTGCCGGTGTCTGGGGCCACAGTATGCAGCAGCAGGGCGTGCTGGAGTCCGGCGACCTTGAAGAGGCGCTGAACGCCGCTCAGGCTATTGGCGACGACCGCTTGCAGCAGCAGGGGCAAGGGCGCGTTGTGCCGGACAGCTTTACCCACGGTACTTCTGAGCAGCGTTTTACCTGGTTCAAACGCGGTTTTGACAGCGGCGATCCGGGACAATGTAATACTTTTGGTAAAGGTATTTAAGATACAGAGGCAAGGATGTCTGATAACACGGCGCTGCGTGCGTTAACCGAACAGATGAGCCGCGAAGGGAGCCGTCGTCTGCTGATTATCAGCGGCGAGGGGAACTGGTGTCAGGAGCGGGCATTCGCGCTACGCAACACGTTACCCGGCGACTGGTTATGGGTAGGGGCGCAAGCCCCTGCTGAGCCGAACTGTACGCCGCAGGCGCTGCAAACGTTACTGGGGCGCGAGTTCCGTCATGCGGTTTTTGACGCGGGGCAGGGATTTGACGCTGCGGCGTTTGCCGCCTTAAGCGGAACGCTGATTGCCGGGAGCTGGTTGGTATTGCTGACCCCATCCTGGCATAGCTGGCACACGCATCCGGACGCAGATTCACTGCGCTGGAGCGACTGCGCTGACCCTATACCTACACCGCACTTTGTTGAACATATCAAACGGGTGATTTCCCGTGACGGGCAGGCTCTGCACTGGCAACAGTATCTGCCTGCATCCAATCCAGGATTTCCTGCTCGTGTAGACTGGCATGCGCCAACCGGTGAACCTCAGCCTGAACAGGCGCTGATTTTAGCGCAGTTGCTGGAGATGCCTCCCGGCGTGGCTGCGGTCACGGCCGCACGTGGTCGGGGAAAATCCGCGCTGGCGGGGCAACTGATAGCACGTATCAACGGGACAGCGATCGTTACTGCGCCTGCCAAAGCGGCAACCGATGTGCTGGCACAATTTGCCGCAGAGCGTTACCGCTTTCTGGCTCCGGATGCGCTGTTAAGCAGTTCTGCAACCGCAGACTGGCTGATTGTAGATGAAGCCGCCGCGATCCCCGCGCCGCTGCTGCACCAACTGGTGGCGCGTTTTCCTCGTACGCTGTTAACCACCACCGTTCAGGGCTACGAGGGAACAGGCAGAGGCTTCTTGCTGAAATTCTGCGCCCGTTTTCCCAGGCTTCTACGCTATGAGTTGCAACAACCCGTGCGCTGGGCGCAGGGATGCCCGCTGGAGAAAATCGTCAGCGATGCGCTGGTGTTTGAGGACGACGCCTTTACGCATGCCCCATTGGGGGAACTGCACTTCTCGGCGTTTGAACAGCACGTCTGGCATACAAACCCGGCGCTGCCGTTAGCGGTATATCAACTGCTTTCTGGGGCGCATTATCGCACCTCGCCACTGGACCTGCGGCGGATGATGGATGCGCCAGGGCAGCATTTCCTTCAGGCTTCGGCTGCTGACTCGGTGGCGGGAGCCGTCTGGCTGGTCGATGAAGGGGGATTATCCGCAGAATTAAGCCAGGCCGTCTGGGCCGGATATCGCCGACCAAGAGGTAATCTGGTAGCGCAGTCACTGGCGGCGCATGGCGGTGACCCATTGGCGGCGACGCTTATCGGGCGACGGGTCAGTCGAATTGCGGTTCACCCTGCACGCCAGCGAGAAGGTATCGGGCAGCAGTTGATTATGCAGGCCAGGCACTATTGCACGCAGTGTGACTATCTGTCCGTCAGCTTTGGTTATACGGCTGAACTATGGCGTTTCTGGCAACGCTGCGGTTTTGTGCTGGTACGGATGGGCAATCATCGGGAAGCCAGCAGCGGCTGTTACACCGCTATGGCGATACTTCCCATCAGCGAAGCGGGTAAACGCCTTGCCCGGCGGGAACACCAGCGCCTGCGCAGGGATGCGGAAATCCTTGCGCAGTGGAATGGAGAGCACATTCCGCTGACCCCGCTGAAAGAGACTACGCTTAATGAGGATGACTGGGCTGAGCTGGCTGGGTTTGCCTTCGCGCATCGACCATTGCTGACATCGCTGGGCTGTCTGAGTCGTCTGCTTGAGCACAGCGAACTGTCTCTTCCGGCGCTGCGCGGACGTTTACAGGCTAAACACAGCGACGCCGATTTGTGCCAACAGCTGAAGATCTCTGGTCGCAAAGCGCTGCTGGCGGTACAGCGAGCCGAGGCGGCGCAGGCCTTAAAACAGCTGGATGCTGAGCGTGAACAGCGGCTACATAATCGCATTATGCAATGGCAATTTTTTCACTAATTTCTTCAATTTCCTGGCATGGTCATTGCGGTTAAGCGGCGTAGAATGATTCTCATCAGTTAAGGAGATCGCCATGAAACATGACCATTTTGTTGTTCAAAGTCCCGAAAAACCCGCTCAACAGCTATTGCTGCTGTTTCATGGCGTCGGCGATAACCCGGTAGCCATGGGCGAAATTGGCTCCTGGTTTGCGCCGCTGTTTCCGGATGCGCTAATCGTTAGCATTGGCGGGGCAGAGCCTTACGGTACGACGTCCGGACGTCAGTGGTTTTCGGTGCAGGGCGTAACGGAAGAGAACCGCCAGGCGCGTATTGACGCGATTATGCCAGTGTTTATCGAAACCGTGCGTTACTGGCAAAAGCAAAGCGGCGTTTCACCGCAGGCTACCGCGCTGATTGGTTTTTCTCAGGGTTCGATTATGTCGCTTGAGAGCATCAAAGCCGAGCCGGGGCTGGCGTCGCGGGTCATTGCCTTCAATGGTCGCTATGCCACTTTGCCGGAGACGGCAACCACTGCGACGACGGTGCATTTGATTCACGGCGGTGAAGACCGGGTAATTGAGTTATCTCACGCCGTTGCCGCGCAGGAGGCGTTAATTCGCGCCGGTGGGGATGTGACGCTGGATATCGTGGAAAATCTGGGGCACGCCATTGATGAACGCAGCATGCAGTTTGCGCTCGATCATCTGCGTTTTACCGTACCGAAGCACTACTTTGATGAAGCGCTGAGCGGTGGTACGCCTCACGATGATGATGTGATTGAGATGATTTAACCTGTAGGCCGGATAAGGCGAAGCCGCCATCCGGCATGACAGTCAGTGGTAGTGCCGGATAGCAACGTGATAAGTGTTATCCGGCCTACAAATTATTTCTTCGGTTGATCCTTGTTCGGCCAATCGTCGTCGTCATCCCATTTATCGTTAAAATCACGATGCGGAGGAAGCTCCGGCTTATTAGCAAGAAATTTCTTGTGGTCGACGCGCTTGAGATCTTTAATCACGTTCAGCAGCACGCCTACCAGAAACACCAACACTAAAATCCACCAATATTTTGCCAGCCAGTCCATGCTCATTTCCTCTTACAGGAACCCTCATCAGGCGACGAGTTGTTCCATGATACGTTGATACATTCGGGCAAGCAGCTGCAGGTCGGCGGCATTAACACATTCATTAATTTTATGAATAGTGGCGTTGACCGGCCCAAGTTCTACTACCTGCGCCCCCATGCGGGCAATAAAACGCCCGTCGGACGTCCCGCCTGTAGTCAGTAACTGCGGTTTAATCTCATTATAGTGCTCAATGGCGTTCACCACCGCATCCACCAGCTTATCGCGCTCTGTCAGGAACGGCTGGCCGGAAAGCCACCAGTCGACGGTATAACGAAGCTGATGTTTCTCCAGCAGCGCGTGAACCCGTGCTTTAATCATCTCATCGGTCAGCTCAGTGCTGAAACGGAAGTTGAACTGGATAAACAGTTCGCCGGGGATAACGTTGTTGCTGCCGGTACCTGCCTGAATATTGGCAATCTGCATACTGGTCGCCGGGAAGAATTCGTTACCCTGATCCCACTCAATCGCCACCAGTTCGTTAAGCATTGGCGCCGCGCGGTGTACCGGGTTATCGGCCAGATGCGGATAGGCTACGTGGCCCTGCACGCCGTGAATGGTCAGGTTGCAGGTCAGTGAACCACGACGTCCATTCTTGACTACGTCGCCTACGATTTCCGTGCTGGACGGCTCGCCAACCAGACAATAATCCAGTCGTTCATTACGTGCCATCAGCGCTTCAACCACCTTCACGGTGCCGTTTTTAGCACTGGCTTCTTCGTCGGACGTTATCAAAAATGCCAGACGACCCTGATGGTTTGGATGCTGGGCAACAAAACGCTCTGTGGCCACGACCATTGCCGCCAGTGAACCTTTCATATCGGCTGCGCCACGTCCGAACAACATGCCATCGCGAATGGTCGGTTCGAACGGTGGATTAATCCAGCGATCGACATCGCCGGCAGGCACTACGTCAGTGTGACCGGCAAATGCCAGAGTCTCACCTTTGCCGCGCCATGCCCAAAAATTCTGTGTGTCACCAAAATCCATACGCTCAACGGTAAAACCTACCGCGCGCAGGCGTTCAATCATTAACGCCTGGCACCCGGCATCATCTGGGCTCAGGGAAGGACGGCGAATAAGCTGCTGTGTCAGCTCAATAACCGGGCACGACATAGACTACACCTCATTAAAAAACAGAGTATAACTGGATTCACTGAAACCAAGCAGCATAGGCTTACCCGGCGCGCAGAGCAATGGGCGTTTGATAATTGCTGGCATTTCAATCATCAACGCGGCGGCAGAGGAAGCATCTGTGATTTGACTGCGTGTGGCTTCATCCAGTTTGCGCCAGGTGGTTCCACGCGTATTGAGTAGCGCCTCCCAACCTAATTCGCTGATAAAAGAGTGCAATAGCGCATTGTCCAGACCGTCAACGCGATAATCATGGAAGCGGTAGTCGACCCCATTGCCTTCGAGCCAGCGTCTGGCTTTTTTAATCGTGTCGCAATTCTTTATGCCGTAGAGGGTAATCATTTGAATCCTTATTGACGTAAATTGAATATTTATTCTCGTTTTCGATAACCATGAATAATACATATTGTCATCGAATCGTTATAGAAAAATATAACATTGTTGTTGAATGGTGAATAATGATTCCTGAAAGTTCCAAAATTCGCGGAAAACTGAAAATCAGAATTTGCCTGTTTGCATCAGCCTGTTTTTCCATCAGAATTGGCAAAGTAGTAGATGATGTATGAATATTTCAAAATATTGCAGTAAGTCACATAAAATTTATGGGTTTAGCGCATAGTGATTACATATACCCCAGCACTGGAGGAAGTAATCACAACCATCGGTTAAATTGCCTTCTTTTAAAGATGATGATTTCGTAGAATGCCCATAATAATAAGAGAGGTTGTTATGATTGAACGTGAACTGGGGAACTGGAAAGACTTTATCGAAGTGATGCTTCGTAAATAATTTTCTGGAAGAAATTCGTATCCTGCAAAGGATAAAAAAAGGCGACTCAACGTAAGTCGCCTTTTTCGTGTCCGATTATTCTGGGCGTGGCTTCAACGGGAAGCGTCTGCGCACCAGCACAAAGAACAGGGGAACGAAGTAAATTGCCAGGATAGTAGCCGAAATCATCCCGCCCATTACGCCCGTCCCCACCGCATGCTGACCACCTGAACCTGCGCCGCTGCTGATGGTCATCGGCAGTACCCCGAAGATAAATGCCAGTGACGTCATCAGAATTGGGCGTAGACGCTGGCGACAGGCATGCAGCGTGGCGTCGAGCAGATCGTGTCCTTTCTCGTTCATCTCATTGGCGAATTCAACAATCAATATAGCGTTTTTCGCCGAAAGACCGATAACGGTGAGTAACCCGACCTGGAAGTACACGTCGTTTTCCAGCCCGCGCATCCAGGTGGCCAGCAGCGCGCCAATGACCCCCAGCGGCACCACCAGCATAACGGAGAAGGGAACCGACCAGCTTTCATACAGGGCTGCCAGACACAGGAATACCACCAGCAGAGAAATGGCGTACAGGGCGGGAGCCTGAGAACCTGACAGCCGTTCCTGATAGGACATCGCAGTCCATTCGAGGCCGAATCCGGTCGGCAACTGGCGCACCAGCGATTCCATTATGTCCATCGCCGTACCGGTACTGACGCCGGGCGCGGCTTCGCCGACAATCTCGACGGCGGAGTAGCCGTTATAGCGTTCCAGACGTGGTGAACCGGTTTCCCAGCGCGACGTGGCAAAGGCCGAGAAAGGCACCATGCCGCCGCTATTGTTGCGGACGTACCACAGATTGATGTCGTCCGGGAGCATGCGATATTTTGCCGCCGCCTGCACGTAAACCTTCTTCACGCGCCCACGGTCCATAAAGTCGTTGACGTAGCTGGAACCCCACGCCGTTTGCAATGTGTCGTTGATGTCATCAATGGAAACGCCCAGCGCCTGAGCTTTGCGCTGATCGATATCAATTTGCAACTGCGGGCTGTCGTCCAGACCATTATGACGAACGCGGGTCAGGGATGAGTCTTTCCCGGCCAGCTCAATCAGCTTATCGCGCGCGGCCATTAACGCATCATGGCCCGCACCGGCGTGATCCTGCAGCTCCATATCGAAACCGGCAGAGCTTCCGAGGCCGCTGATAGCCGGAGGGCTGCTGGCGAAGACGCGAGCCTCTTTAATCTTGTTAAAGGCTTTGGTCGCACGTTCGATGATGGCGAAAGAGGTTCCGGTCGTGGTGTCACGCTCATCCCAGTCTTTTAAGCGGACAAACATACGCGCCACGTTTTGACCATTCCCGCCAGGGCCGGAGCCGACTGTGGAAAAGACCGACATAATGTTGTCTTTTTCATGGGTGAAGTAATACTTCTCTACTTCCTCAACCACTTTCAACGTTTGCTGCTGCGTGGAGCCGCTGGGCAGCTGTACCGAAGTGGTAAACATGCCGCGGTCTTCCAGCGGCAGGAAGGAGGTTGGCAGGCGCAGGAACAGGAAAACCATACCGCCGAGCAGCAGGCCGTAGATCAGTATCCAGCGCAGGCTGCGGTGCAGGATCCTGGCGACGCCTTTTTCGTAGCGCTCGGCGTTGCGATTAAACATCCGGTTAAACCAGCCGAAGAAACCGGTTTGCCCGTGATGTTCGCCCTTATGCAGCGGTTTGAGCAGGGTGGCGCACAGGGCAGGGGTGAGGATCATCGCTACCAGAACAGAAAGCACCATCGCAGAGACGATGGTGATCGAGAACTGGCGGTAAATAGCCCCGGTGGTACCGCCGAAGAAGGCCATCGGGATAAACACCGCCGACAGGACCATCGCGATACCGACCAGCGCGCCCTGGATTTGACCCATCGATTTCCGCGTCGCTTCCCGCGGCGAAAGGCCTTCCTCGCTCATAATACGCTCGACGTTTTCCACCACCACGATGGCGTCATCGACCAGCAGACCGATCGCCAGCACCATCGCAAACATCGTCAGGGTGTTCACGCTGTAGCCAAAGGCGTAGAGCACCGAGAAGGTGCCCATCAGGACCACGGGAACGGCGATTGTCGGGATAAGTGTGGCGCGGAAGTTTTGCAGGAACAGGTACATCACGAGGAATACCAGCGCGATCGCTTCCAGCAGCGTTTTCACCACGTCGATAATTGAAGCTTTGACAAAGGAGGTGGTTTCATACGCCACCTTGTACTCCAGTCCGTGTGGGAAATACTGCGACAGCTCGTTCAGGCGGTCGATAACCAGCTCTGCCGTTGCCATTTCATTGGCACCTGAAGCCAGCTTCACCCCCAGACCGGAAGCCGGATTGCCGTTAAAGCGGCTGAGGTAGTCATACTTTTCCGCGCCCATTTCGACCGTGGCGACATCGCCCAGTTTTACTTCTGAGCCATCCTGATTGACGCGTAGCGTAATCGCGCGGAATTCATCCGGAGTCTGCAGCAGCGACTGGGCGTTGATCGTCGCATTCAGCGCCTGCTTGTCCACCGAAGGCGTGCCACCAAGCTGTCCGACGGCAATCTGCGCATTTTGCGACTCGATAGCGTCAGTCACATCCTTGGCGGTCATCTGAAAGCTGTTGAGTTTGGCCGGGTCGAGCCAGATTCTCATGGAATATTGTGAACCGTAGGCATCAATATCGCCCACGCCGTTTATACGGCTGAGCGGATCCTGGATATTACTGGCGACGTAGTCAGCGATGTCCTGCTTATCCATTGAGCCATCGGTGGAGACGAAGGCGATGGTCAGAATATTGGTGTCCCCGGTCTTACGCACCGTGACCCCCTGATCCTGTACCGCCTGCGGCAACTTACGCATTGCCGACTGCAGCTGGTTTTGCACCTGCTGGACGGCCTCGTCAGGATCGGTTCCGGCGACAAAGCTCAGCGTGACCGATGCCTGGCCTGTCCCGCTACTCTGCGACGACATGTACATCAGGTTATCGAGACCGGTCATGTTCTGCTCGATAACCTGGGTGACGGTGTTTTCCAGCGTTTGTGCAGATGCACCAGGGTAGTTCGCGGTTACCCGCACGTTTGGCGGCGCCAGATCGGGATATTGCTCAACGGGCAGCGAAAAAATAGCCAGGGCTCCTGTCAGGCACAACAGGATAGCTAACACCCAGGCAAAAATGGGGCGATCGATGAAAAAATTCGCCATTAAAAGGGGACCTCGTGTTTCTGCGTATCGTTATGGGTATGACTTGCTTCACTTTAGCGGCAAGGTACGGGTCAAACGTGGAGAAAAAAAGAAGATAATGTAAATTATCATGCCCGTTTACAGCATACCTTGCGTGCCAACGCCGTCAGGCCTGGATCCAGCCCCAACGGCACTTTGCGGTTCTTTACGTTAGTTCACCGTCGGATTCTGCTGAACGAAAACTGATGCTTACCAGCGTTCCCCCTCCGGAGGGTTGAGAGAAGGTCAGCGTGCCGCTCAGTCTTTCCGCCCGCTCGCGCATAATATTTAACCCATAGTGCCCCGTAGGTTCATGCGGCTCGCCAATGCCGATGCCGTTATCGCGGATATAAACCGTATGATTACCATCGGGTGCGGTGACGCAACTGACGGCGATTTCGGTTGCGCTGGCATGTTTAATCGCGTTCAGCACCGCTTCACGGACGATCTGCAGCAGATGCACCTGCATTTGCGCGTCCAGCGCCAGCGTCGGCAATCGGCAATCCAGCGTCAGTTTAGCCGAGGTCTGATTTTGCAGCGTTTCCAGCATTTCATGCAGGGCGGAGGGTAAATCGGCCTGCTGTAAGGTCAGACGGAAGGTGGTCAGCAGCTCGCGCAACTGACGGTAGGCATCATTCAGCGCCTGGGAGAAATCCGCCATAATGCTTTGCGCCGGGGCGTTATCTTCCGGGATCGAGCGCTTCAGCAACGTGAGCTGAATGCGTAAATAAGAGAGCACCTGCGCCAGCGAATCGTGCAGCTCGCGCGCAATCGTCGCCCGCTCTTCCATTAACAACAGCTGCTGAAAATGTTTTTGCGCCTGGTTGAAGTACAACCCGCGTCCCAGCATAGAGGAGACGCTGTTAAGCAGCGGAGTAGAAGCGTTGACGTTTGGACTTTGCCAGTGCAGCTCCCCATAGACGGTTTCCTGCATGGTGACCGGTAGGATCTGCATCGGCAGTTCGGGGCTTTTAGTCCCTTCACTAATTCGCCAGTTATCACCGACGGTGAGCTCCAGGAAATACGCGGCGTCATGCTCGCGGACAATCTGTAAAATATGGCGGAAGCAGTGCACGTCAATCTGGCTGGTATTTAGCGCCTGCGAGCACTGATACAGCACCTCCAGACGGCGATTGGCTTCGTGGAGATCGTGAGTCTTCTCGGCAACAGATGCTTCCAATGAGCGGTACAACTTGTGTAATTCACTCGACATCTGGCTGAAGGTTTTGCCCAGCAACCCGAGCTCGTTGGGCAAACCGGTATCCAGCGGCGGGATATCAAACTGCCCGTGTTCGATGTGCTGGCTGGCCATCACCAGCTTATTCAGCGGACGCACTACCTGCTGGCGAATACGCCGCAAGGTAAAGAAGACGAGGGTGAATATGCCGATCCCCCCCGCCAGTGAAATACCAAAAACCAGCATCACTTTACGTTCGGCATAATGCTGCAATGCCAGCACGAAGAGATCGATTTGATCGACATAGTTGTTGATATTGGCCTGGTACCATTTTAAATCGCCATCGATCAGACGGGCGTTCATTTCCAGCCAGTTAGCATGCAGACGCCCATAGCGGCTTTTTACCGCTTGTGGCACATACCACGCGTTCAGATTCTGAAGCGCTGGCGAGTTTAGCGCTTGCTGGAAAAGCTGGCGATGAGCGTTGAGCTGCGGACTTTGGCTTTGCAGATCGTAACCCAGACGATAACTTTGCATGCGCAATGAGCCAGCTACGTTGATGGCTTCGGCATCGCGCAAACTGCTGGTCAGCGTGAGCAGCGCAATACCCGTAGAGAGAATCGACAGCAGCACGATGTAGAAAAAGGCTTTGGCCAGACTGGCCGAGACCGGACGCTTTACCGTCACTTGTGCATCCTCACACAATACACGTCGCGCCTTAAAACAGCCTGAACGATGCGGTGTATTTGATAAATGTTAATAAAACGCCATGAAACTGGATGGTAACTGAAACACAATTTCATATGCGATGAAATAAATTGATCTGCCACAGGTTCTGGATAAATAGTTGTGCTTCCTGGGCAAATGAACATTGCCGCTTCCTTCCCTGTCGGTTAATAACAACAGTCATATAAAGAATAAGGTTTTTGCAACCAAAAAAGAAGGAAGCCATGAATCGTTTTATTATGGTCAATAGCCAGCAGTGCCTGGGTTGCCATGCCTGTGAGGTCGCTTGCGTCATGGCCCACAATGGCGAGCAGCATGTCCTGAGCCCGCGGCATTTTCAGCCCCGAATTACCGTCATCAAGCATCAGCAACAGCGCAGCGCGGTGACCTGTCACCACTGTGAAGATGCGCCCTGCGCCAGAAGTTGCCCCAACGGGGCAATCAGCCATGATAACGACAGCGTGCAGGTGAACCCGCAAAAATGTATTGGCTGCAAATCGTGCGTCGTTGCTTGTCCTTTCGGCACGATGCAGATCGTACTCACTCCCGTGGCTAAAGGAAAGGTGAAAGCGACAGCGCATAAATGCGATTTGTGCCAGGGGCGTGAAGAAGGCCCCGCCTGCGTGGAAAACTGTCCGGCACAGGCGTTACAGCTGGTGACGGAAAATTCGCTTACCGGCCTGTCAAAAGCCCGCAGGCTGCGCACCGCCAGTCTGGAAAGCCAACCCTGGCATGCCAGCGCTACCGATTTTGTTCCACATGTCATCACCAAACGAGAGCAAATGCAGGCGACGCCTGCGCGTGGCGAGCCGGATAAGCTGGCGATTGAGGCCCGTAAAACCAGCTTTGAAGAGATCTATTTACCGTTTCGTACGGCCCAGGCGGAACGGGAAGCGTCCCGCTGCCTGAAGTGTGGTGACCACAGTATTTGCGAATGGACCTGCCCACTGCATAACCATATTCCGCAGTGGATTGAACTGGTCAAAGCCGGGAATATCGACGCGGCGGTTGAGCTTTCTCACCAGACCAACTGCCTGCCGGAAGTGACCGGACGCGTATGCCCGCAGGACCGGCTCTGTGAAGGGGCATGTACTGTGCGTAGCGAACATGGCGCGGTCACCATCGGAAATATTGAGCGTTATATCTCCGATCGGGCCTTGAGCAAAGGATGGCGGCCGGACTTAAGCCACGTGCAGAAAGTGGACAAACGTGTTGCCATCATCGGTGCGGGACCGGCGGGCCTGGCCTGCGCTGATGTGCTGGCGCGCAGCGGTATCAGCACCACCGTGTACGATCGCCATCCTGAAATCGGGGGGTTGCTGACGTTTGGCATTCCGGCCTTCAAGCTGGACAAATCGCTGCTGGCGCGCCGCCGTGAAATCTTCAGCGCCATGGGTATTCATTTCGAACTGAACTGTGAAGTGGGTAAGGATGTCGCGCTTAAAACGCTGCTGGAGGATTACGATGCCGTGTTCGTGGGCGTAGGAACCTATCGTTCCATGAAGGCGGATCTGCCGAATGAAGACGCGCCAGGCGTATATGATGCGCTGCCGTTCCTGATCGCCAACACCAAGCAGGTGATGGGGCTGGAGGAACTGCCTGAAGAGCCGTTTATCGACACTGCCGGGCTAAACGTGGTTGTACTGGGCGGAGGCGATACGGCAATGGACTGTGTGCGAACCGCGCTGCGTCATGGCGCAAGCCAGGTGACCTGCGCCTATCGTCGTGATGAAGCCAACATGCCCGGTTCGAAAAAAGAGGTGAAGAACGCCCGGGAAGAGGGAGCAAACTTCGAATTTAACGTCCAGCCGGTAGAGCTGGTGTTGCATGCTGATGGGCGAGTCAGCGGCGTGCGTTTTTTACGTACCCAGCTTGGCGAACCGGATGCGCAGGGCCGCCGTCGCCCGGTTCCCATCGCCGGGAGTGAGTTTGTCATGCCCGCAGATGCGGTGATCATGGCGTTTGGTTTTCACCCACATGGTATGCCGTGGCTGGAGTCGCATGGCGTTAAGGTCGATAACTGGGGGCGCATTGCCGCCGATGTTGAAAGCGCATACCGATATCAAACCAGTAACCCGAAAATCTTTGCCGGTGGCGACGCGGTACGCGGTGCGGACCTGGTGGTGACGGCCATGGCGGAAGGACGGCATGCTGCCCAGGGGATCGTCGACTGGCTGGGTGTAAAATCAGTCAAATCTCACTAATCTGCGAGTAGGCCGGATAAAACGCGGTAGCGTTGCCATCCGGCAAAGTGCGGTATGAATGCCTGATGGCGCTTTGCTTATCAGGCATTCATTGTTCCAAGACAAAACGGGTTTCACGGCGTAGTATTATTTCTCACTTCTTGCTGTGGAGCTGGTATGTCGCAAAAAATTACCCTCGTCAAAGATAAAGTCCTCTCCGATAACTACTTCATCCTGCGCAATATCACCTATGATCTGACCCGTAGCAATGGGGAGGTGATTCGTCACAAACGCGAGGTTTACGATCGCGGTAACGGTGCCACTATCCTGCTGTATAACCCGGAGAAGAAAACGGTGGTGTTAATCCGCCAGTTTCGTGTCGCCACCTGGGTCAACGGTAATGAAAACGGTCAACTGATTGAAACTTGCGCCGGGCTGCTGGATAACGACGAACCGGAAGCGTGCATTCGCAAAGAAGCTATTGAAGAGACGGGCTTTGAAGTGGGTGAGGTGCATAAGCTGTTTGAATTATATATGTCGCCGGGTGGTGTGACGGAACTCATCCACTTCTTTATCGCGCAATACAGCGACAGCCAGCGAGCAAACGCCGGCGGCGGTGTGGAAGATGAAGATATTGAGGTTCTGGAGCTGCCGTTCACACAGGCGCTGGAAATGATTCAAACGGGTGAGATCCGTGACGGTAAAACGGTGCTTTTACTCAACTATTTGCAGTCGTCGCATCTTATGGATTAGTGCGCGGAATTTATATTTCTTTACAAATTTTCGGCCAATCCGACGATTCTTATTGAGCCACATCAGTCGCGCAAGGAAGATACCGCTTAGGCTGTGTGTTTTGACTTCGGGGTTGTACCGTCCATGCGCTATCGCGTTATTTTACTTTTCCTGCTCGGGTTGTTACCCGTCCGCTTGCTGTGGGCAGCGCCCGCTCAGCAAGCGTTTTCTGACTGGCAGGTGACGTGCAATAACCAAAACTTTTGCGTGGCGCGCAATACCGGAGAGCATCACGGCCTGGTCATGACCTTAAGCCGCAGCGCCGGGGCGCATACCGACGCCGTGTTGCGTATTGAACTCGGTGGGTTGGAATCTTCCACTGTCAAAGAGAGCGATATTGCGCCTCGTCTGTTACTGGATGGCGCGCCGCTCTCGCTTCGCGGCGAACACTGGCGTATTACTCCCTGGCAACTGATGACCGATGATCCCGCCACCATCAGCGCATTTTTACAGACCGTACAGGACGCGAAGGCGATAACCCTGCAAAAAGGGACGCAAAAATTGTCACTGGTCGGGCTAAAAGCCGCGCTGCTGTTTATCGACGCTCAGCAAAAACGGGTCGGCAGCGAAACCGCATGGATCGAAAAAGGCGATGAGCCTCCGCTCAGCGTACCTCCGGCCCCCGCGTTAAAAGGCGTGGCGGTCATTAACCCAACGCCAACGCCTCTCACACAACAAGAGCGCAGTGAACTGCTGGACTACGGTAACTGGCGGATCAACGGTATCCGCTGCTCAATCGATCCGCTGCGTCGCGATATACGCGTTACGGCCCTGACGGATGATAAAGCGCTGCTGATGATTGGCTGTGAAGCCGGGGCGTATAACACCATCGACCTGGCGTGGGTGGTTTCACGTACTACCCCGCTGACTTCACGTGCAGTACGCCTGAGCCTGCCTTTTAAAACGGAGGCGGAAAGTCGTGATATGGAACTGACCAACGCCACGTTTGACGAAAAGTCGCGGGAGCTGGTAACCCTCGCCAAAGGACGAGGGTTGGCAGATTGCGGTATCCAGACCCGCTGGCGCTACGACGGTCAGCGTTTTCGTCTGGTGCGCTATGCCCAGGAGCCAAGCTGCGATAACTGGCATGGGCCAGATGCCTGGCCCACGCTGTGGATCACGCGTTAAATTGATGGCGGATGCGGCTACGCCTTATCCGGCCTGATGGTGATCGTTTTCGTAGGCCTGATAAGACGCATTAGCGTCGCCATCAGACGTTAAGTACCTTGTGCGCTTTAGCGACGATGTTCTCCACCGTAAACCCAAAGAACGGGAACAGTTTGTCCGCCGGAGCCGACTCCCCATAGCCCGTCATACCGACAATCGCCCCTTTCAGTCCGACGTATTTGTACCAGTAGTCGGCAATCCCTGCTTCTACCGCCACGCGCGCGCTGACGTTTGCCGGCAGGACCGACTCCCGGTAAGCCTCATCCTGGGCGTCGAAGATATCGGTTGAGGGCAGAGAAACCACCCGCACGTTACGACCTTCGCCAGTCAGTTTTTCGGCCGCCAGCAGCGTGATTTCCATTTCTGAACCAGTAGCAATCAAAATAACATCCGGCTTACCGCCGCCATCTTTTAGCACATAGCCGCCGCGGGCAATTTGCTGCACCTGCTCAGGCGTGCGCTCAACCTGCGCCAGATTCTGCCGCGAGAGGATCAGCGCCGTTGGCCCGTCATGGCGTTCGACTGCCAGCTTCCAGCCTACCGCTGCTTCAACCTGATCGCACGGTCGCCAGGTACTGAAATTAGGCGTCAGACGCAGGCTGGCGAGCTGTTCAACGGCCTGATGCGTAGGACCATCTTCCCCCAGACCAATCGAGTCGTGGGTATAAACCATAATTTGTCGGGCTTTCATCAGCGCCGCCATGCGCGCCGCATTACGGGCATATTCAACAAACATCAGGAACGTTGCGGTGTACGGTACGAAGCCCCCGTGGTGCGCGATACCGTTGGCAATCGCGGTCATGCCAAATTCCCGCACGCCGTAGTGAATGTAGTTTCCTGCATGATCCTCTTTAAGAGAAGTGGAGCCTTTCCAGATGGTCAGATTGCTGGGTGCCAGATCCGCAGAGCCGCCAAGCAGCTCAGGCAGTATCGGCCCGTAGGCGTTAAGGGTATTTTGCGAGGCCTTACGGGTGGCGATTTTGGCCGGATTGGCCTGCAGCTCGGTAATATATTTCTGCGTTGTTGCTTCCCACTCCTTCGGCAGCCCGCCGCTCATCCTGCGAGTAAACTCTGCCGCCAGTTCCGGGTAGGCTTGTTGGTAAGCAGCGAATTTCTCCTTCCAGCCCTGTTGCGCTTTCTCGCCTTTCTCACGTGCGTCCCACGCCCGGTAAATCTCTTTCGGGATTTCAAAAGCAGGATGATGCCACCCCAGTTTCTGCCGGGTCAGCGCCACTTCTTCTTCGCCCAGCGCAGCGCCGTGCGCTTCCTCTTTCCCGGCTTTATTCGGTGAACCAAAACCAATTACCGTACGGCAGATAATCAGCGACGGCTTATCGGTTACGGCCTGCGCTTCCTGAATGGCTTTTTTCACCGCCTCTGGGTCATGACCGTCAATCTCGTGCACTACATGCCAGTGATAGGCCTCAAAGCGTTTCGCGGTATCGTCGGTAAACCAGCCGTCGGTTTCGCCATCAATCGAGATGCCGTTGTGATCGTAAAAGCCGATGAGTTTGCCCAGTCCCAGGGTGCCCGCCAGCGAGCACACTTCGTGAGAAATGCCCTCCATCAGACAGCCGTCGCCCATAAACACCCAGGTATAGTGGTTAACAATCTCATGGTCCGGCTGGTTAAACTGTGCCGCCAGCGTGCGCTCGGCAATCGCCAGCCCAACCGCGTTGGCTAAACCCTGGCCCAGCGGGCCGGTGGTGGTTTCAACGCCCGGTGTGTAGCCAATTTCCGGATGACCAGGGGTCTTTGAATGGAGCTGGCGGAAGTTCTTCAACTCCTCTAGCGGCAAATCGTAGCCGGAAAGATGCAGCAGACTGTAAAGCAGCATTGAAGCGTGACCATTGGACAGAATAAACCGGTCACGATCGTACCAGGTGGGATCGGTCGGGTTATGGCGCAGGAAATCGTTCCACAGTACTTCGGCGATATCGGCCATCCCCATTGGTGCGCCAGGGTGGCCGGAGTTAGCTTTTTGGACGGCATCCATACTTAGCGCACGAATGGCATTGGCAAGCTCTTTACGGGTCATAGGAAATACTCCTTGAAAAGTAAAGTGTTAGATGCGTGTTGTGATTCACACTTTTGGGAAAATTGCGGGCATTGTCAGCAAAAAGCATAGCAGACAAGCATGGTATTGCTGGATTAAGCAGGTAACATGGCTGTTATAAATTGATAACAATTTCTTTCTTTGAATGGTGAGAGTTTGGGGACCTTCAAAGTTTGTGCCGTTGACTGAGGTGATAATGTGCGGCTCAGTAGAATGGTTACCCGCGCCACTTTTTTGATAGATACGTGAAAGGAACAACAAGATGGATGACCAGTTAAAACAAAGCGCCCTTGATTTCCACGAATTTCCGGTACCCGGTAAAATCCAGGTTTCTCCGACCAAGCCTCTGGCAACGCAGCGTGACCTGGCGCTGGCCTACTCGCCGGGCGTGGCTGCACCGTGTCTTGAGATTGAAAAAGACCCGCTGGCAGCCTACAAATACACTGCGCGCGGCAACCTGGTTGCGGTTATTTCCAACGGTACAGCGGTGCTGGGCCTCGGCAACATTGGCGCGTTAGCCGGCAAACCGGTGATGGAAGGTAAAGGCGTTCTGTTTAAGAAATTCGCCGGGATCGATGTGTTCGACATCGAAGTGGATGAACTTGATCCGGATAAATTTATCAATGTGGTTGCGGCTCTGGAACCCACGTTTGGCGGTATCAACCTCGAAGATATTAAAGCGCCGGAGTGCTTCTACATTGAGCAAAAACTGCGCGAGCGCATGAATATACCGGTTTTCCACGACGATCAGCACGGGACGGCGATCATCAGTACTGCCGCAATTCTGAACGGTCTACGGGTGGTGGAGAAAAATATCTCTGACGTGCGCATGGTGGTGTCCGGCGCAGGCGCGGCGGCGATTGCCTGTATGAACCTGCTGGTGGCGCTGGGTATGCAGAAACACAATATCGTGGTCTGCGACTCTAAAGGCGTGATTTACAAAGACCGCGAACCGAACATGGCGGAAACCAAAGCGGCCTACGCGGTGGTGGATGACGGTAAGCGTACGCTGGATGATGTCATTGACGGCGCTGATATTTTCCTCGGTTGCTCCGGTCCGAAAGTGCTGACGCAGGAAATGGTTAAGAAGATGGCGCGTGCGCCAATGATTCTGGCACTCGCTAACCCGGAACCGGAAATCCTGCCGCCGCTGGCAAAAGAGGTGCGTTCCGACGCCATCATCTGCACCGGTCGTTCCGACTACCCGAACCAGGTTAACAACGTCCTGTGCTTCCCGTTCATCTTCCGTGGCGCGCTGGACGTCGGTGCTACCGCCATCAACGAAGAGATGAAGTTGGCTGCGGTACACGCCATTGCTGAGCTGGCACATGCCGAGCAGAGCGAAGTGGTGGCCTCTGCCTATGGCGATCAGGACCTGAGCTTCGGCCCGGAATACATCATTCCTAAACCGTTCGACCCGCGTCTGATCGTTAAAATCGCCCCTGCGGTGGCGAAGGCGGCGATGGACTCCGGTGTGGCAACACGCCCGATTGCCGACTTTGACGGTTACATCGATAAGTTGACCGAATTTGTCTACAAAACCAACCTGTTCATGAAGCCGATTTTCTCCCTCGCACGCAAAGCGCCGAAGCGCGTGGTGCTGACGGAAGGGGAAGAGGCGCGTGTGCTACATGCTACCCAGGAACTGATCACGTTAGGTCTGGCGAAGCCGATCCTGATTGGTCGTCCGAGCGTGATCGAAATGCGTATTCAGAAACTGGGTCTGCAGATCAAAGCGGGCGTCGATTTTGAAATCGTCAACAACGAGTCCGATCCGCGCTTTAAAGAGTACTGGAGCGAGTACTACCAGATCATGAAACGCCGTGGGATTACCCAGGAGCAGGCGCAGCGCGCGGTGATTGCCAATACTACGGTGATCGGCGCGATCATGGTGCAGCGCGGCGAAGCGGATGCGATGATCTGCGGTACGATTGGCGACTACCATGAGCACTTCAGCGTGGTGAAAGAGGTGTTTGGTCACCGCGATGGCGTGCATACTGCCGGGGCGATGAACGCCTTGCTGCTGCCAAGCGGCAACACCTTTATCGCCGATACTTACGTCAATGACGATCCTACGCCGGAGCAGTTGGCGGAAATCGCCGTGATGGCGGCAGAAACCGTGCGTCGCTTTGGTATCGAACCGAAGGTAGCGTTGCTCTCACACTCCAACTTTGGTTCATCTGACTGTCCGTCGGCCAGCAAAATGCGCGAAGCGCTGGAGCTGATTAAGGCGCGTGCGCCAGAGTTGATGATTGATGGCGAAATGCACGGCGACGCCGCGCTGGTGGAAAGCATCCGTAATGACCGTATGCCGGACAGTCCGCTGAAAGGCTCGGCTAATATTCTGGTAATGCCGAATATGGAAGCAGCCCGTATTAGTTACAACTTACTCCGCGTTTCCAGTTCTGAAGGCGTAACGGTTGGCCCAGTGCTGATGGGGATTGCGAAACCGGTTCACGTATTAACGCCGATCGCCTCTGTTCGTCGTATCGTTAATATGGTGGCGCTGGCGGTCGTAGAAGCCCAAACGCAGCCGCTGTAATTTCACTTTAATTTATTTCCGGCGCGGGTTTCTCCCGCGCCTTTTTATTTTCCCTTTCTTAGTGATCCACTTCACCTTTTAAACCTGGTTGCCGAATTTTGTTATTTACTCTGCCAAAAAATTGCCACGATGAGGGCAGTTTTAGCGGAGGCGGTGAGCAATGGAAAAAGAACGCATTATTCAGGAATTTGTGCCGGGGAAACAGGTCACGCTGGCGCATCTCATTGCGCACCCCGGCGAAGAACTGGCGAAAAAGATCGGCGTTCCCGAAGCGGGCGCCATCGGCATCATGACGCTGACGCCAGGTGAAACCGCGATGATTGCCGGTGATTTAGCCATGAAGGCGGCAGATGTACATATCGGCTTTCTCGATAGATTCAGCGGTGCGCTGGTTATCTACGGCTCGGTAGGCGCGGTAGAGGAAGCGTTATTACAGACGGTAAGCGGTCTTGGTCGGTTATTAAATTTCACTTTGTGCAATCTGACAAAAAGTTAATCAGAGGCGGCGATGAAACGTATTGCGTTTGTCGGTACGGTGGGGGCGGGGAAAACCACGCTCTTTAATGCGTTACAGGGGAATTATTCCCTCGCCAGAAAAACACAGGCCGTGGAGTTTAATGAAAATGGCGATATCGACACGCCAGGGGAATATTTTAGCCATCCGCGCTGGTATCACGCCTTAATTACCACGCTGCAGGATGTCGATACGTTGATTTATATACACGCGGCAAATGATAAAGAAAGTCGCTTACCTGCCGGGCTGTTGGATATCGGCGCCAGTAAACGACAAATCGCCGTTATCAGCAAAACGGACATGCCGGATGCCGACGTCGCCGCAACGCGACAACTACTTCGCGGGATGGGGTTCCAGGAGCCGATTTTTGAGCTCAATAACCATGACCCGCGCAGCGTGCAGCACCTGGTGGATTATCTGACTGAGCTCAGCCAAAAGGAGGAAAGGGCAGGTGAAAAAACTCATCACAGCTAACGATATTCGTGCGGCCCACGCACGCGGCGAACAGGAAATGTCGGTTGTTCTGCGCGCCAGCATCATCACCCCGGAGGCGCGAGAAGTTGCGGAGCTGCTGGGCGTCACCATCAGCGAATGCGATGAATCCGCGCCAGCTGCCGCTGCTGCACCAGCTGCGGTGGATGATGGCAAAACGGAAAGCCAGCGCATTCGCGAAACCATCATTGCGCAGTTACCGGAAGGGCAGTTTACCGAAAGTCTGGTTGCCCAACTGATGGACAAAGTCATGAAGGAGAAACAGTCGTTGGAGCAAGGCGGAATGCAGCCGAGCTTTAACTCGGTTACCGGCAAAGGCGGCGTCAAAGTCATCGACGGCAGTAGCGTGAAGTTTGGTCGTTTTGACGGCGCACAGCCGCACTGCGTGGGTTTAACCGACCTGGTGACCGACCAGGACGGTAGCAGTATGGCCGCCGGGTTCATGCAGTGGGATAACGCCTTTTTCCCATGGACGCTGAACTACGACGAAATCGACATGATTCTGGAAGGCGAGCTGCACGTTCGCCACGAAGGTGAAACCATGATTGCGAAAGCCGGGGACGTGATGTTTATCCCGAAAGGCTCCAGCATCGAATTTGGTACGCCATCGACGGTGAAGTTTCTGTATGTGGCCTGGCCTGCGAACTGGCAGTCCTGCTAAGGCGGATGTATGAAGGATTTCATTACCGAAGCATGGCTCAGAGCGAATCATACGCTCAGCGAAGGGGCTGAAATTCATCTCCCCGCTGACGCTCGTCTGACGCCGTCTGCCCGGGAATTACTGGAAAGCCGACATCTGCGCATTAAGTTTATCGACGAGCAGGGCAGCCTGTTTATTGATGACGAAGAACAGCAGCCGCAGCCGGTGCATGGGTTAACCAGCAGCGATACGCATCCACAGGCCAACTGCGAACTGTGTCATCAACCGGTGGTGAAGAAACCGGACACCCTGACGCATCTGACGGCGGACAAGATGGTCGCCAAAAGCGATCCGCGACTGGGATTTCGCGCCGCGCTCGACAGCACCATCGCGCTGGCCGTGTGGTTGCAGATTGAGATGGCAGAACCGTGGCAGCCGTGGCTGGCGGATATCCGCTCGCGCCTGGGCAACATTATGCGCGCCGACGCCATGGATGAGCCGCTGGCAGCACAGGCTATCGTCGGTTTAAGTGACGAAGATTTACACAGGCTTTCGCATCAGCCGCTGCGCTATCTGGAGCACGACCATCTGGTGCCTGAAGCCAGCCACGGACGTGATTGCGCGCTGCTTAATCTGCTGCGTACCAAAATCCGAGAAACGGAGACGGTGGCGGCCCAGGTTTTCATCACCCGTAGTTTTGAAGTTATGCGACCGGACATCATGCAGGCGCTTAACCGCCTTTCCAGTACGGTCTACGTGATGATGATTCTGAGCGTGGCGAAGCATCCGCTAACGGTTAGCCAAATTCAACAGCGACTGGGGGAGAAGCCAT
Organism: Citrobacter arsenatis; assembly: GCF_004353845.1. Taxonomy (GTDB): domain Bacteria; phylum Pseudomonadota; class Gammaproteobacteria; order Enterobacterales; family Enterobacteriaceae; genus Citrobacter; species Citrobacter arsenatis. The sequence goes on along the minus strand of NZ_CP037864.1, from coordinate 3,744,383 downwards.
GATCATTGAACGTGCTCGTCAACTCGCCCAACGCTCACCTGCACGGGTGGTGTTCCCGGATGCGCTGGATGTTCGGGTGCTGAAGGCGGCAAATTACCTGCACCAGCATGGTCTGGCACATCCCATTCTCGTCGCCAGCCCATTTGCGCTGCGTCAGTTTGCTCTCAGCCATCGGGTGGCAATGGATGGCATTCAGGTTATCGATCCGCAAAGCAACCTGCCAATGCGCGAAGAGTTCGCGCTGCGCTGGCTGGCCCGCGCGGGAGATAAAACGCCTGCGGATGCGCTGGAAAAACTCAACGATCCGCTGATGTTCGCTGCGGCAATGGTCAGCGCGGGCAAAGCAGACGTCTGTATTGCGGGCAATCTGTCGTCGACGGCAAACGTGCTGCGCGCCGGGTTACGCATTATTGGGCTACAGCCGGGCTGTAAAACGCTGTCGTCAATTTTCCTGATGCTGCCGCAGTACCTCGGGCCGTCATTAGGTTTTGCCGATTGCAGCGTCGTGCCGCAGCCCACCGCCGCACAGCTTGCGGATATTGCGATTGCCAGCGCGCAGACATGGCAGGCGATTACAGGTGAAGAGCCGCGCGTGGCCATGCTGTCGTTTTCAAGTAATGGCAGCGCTCGCCATCCCAACGTCGCTAACGTGCAGCAGGCGACCGAGATCGTCCGTGAGCGTGCCCCGCAGCTTACCGTGGACGGAGAACTGCAATTTGATGCCGCCTTTGTTCCGGAGGTCGCCGCGCAAAAAGCGCCCGCCAGTCCGTTAAAGGGCAATGCCAATGTGATGGTCTTCCCGTCGCTGGAGGCAGGCAATATTGGCTACAAAATCGCCCAGCGTCTGGGAGGGTATCGCGCAGTAGGTCCGTTGATTCAGGGGCTGGCCGCACCGCTTCATGACCTTTCTCGCGGCTGTAGCGTACAGGAAATTATCGAACTGGCGTTGGTGGCAGCAGTGCCGCGCCAGACTGACGTGAGTCGTGAAAACGCCTCACAAACACTGGTTGTTTAGGTCCCGTTCTGGACCCCTTAATGAGAGGAAAACACAATGGAAGCATTAGGAATGATTGAAACCCGGGGCCTGGTTGCACTGATTGAGGCTTCTGACGCAATGGTTAAAGCGGCACGGGTGAAACTGGTTGGCGTGAAGCAGATCGGTGGCGGTCTGGTCACTGCCATGGTCCGTGGCGACGTAGCGGCATGTAAAGCGGCAACGGACGCAGGTGCTGCGGCTGCACAGCGTATTGGCGAGCTGGTTTCCGTACACGTGATCCCGCGTCCGCATGGCGATCTGGAAGAAGTGTTCCCGATCAGCTTTAAAGGCGACAGCAACGACATGTAAGTCGTCCATGTGACGCCACAAACTTCATTGCTGGCGTCACCCTCTCTCCTTTTCACATTACCTTCTGCGGAGGGTAGGGGGAGGTTTTACCTGAAATATGCCACGGAGGCGCGTATGAAACTGGCAATCGTCACAGGACAAATTGTTTGTACCGTACGCCATCAGGGGCTCGCGCACGACAAGTTGCTGATGGTGGAAATGATTGACGCCCAGGGAAATCCCGACGGGCAATGTGCTGTTGCTATCGACAGCATCGGGGCGGGAACCGGAGAGTGGGTGCTGCTGGTCAGCGGAAGCTCAGCCCGTCAGGCGCACCGTAACGAATCATCACCTGTCGATCTGTGCGTGATTGGCATTGTCGATGAAGTGGTGGCAGGTGGTCAGGTGATCTTCCATAAATAAGGCAGAAAATCATGAATCAACAGGATATTGAACAGGTCGTGAAAGCGGTACTGCTGAAAATGAAAGACAGCAGCCAACCGGTCAGTGCCGTTCAAGAAATGGGCGTTTTTGCCTCCCTGGATGACGCAGTGGCGGCAGCAAAACTGGCCCAGCAAGGGCTAAAAAGCGTTGCCATGCGCCAACTGGCTATCGCGGCGCTACGTGAGGCGGGCGAAAAGCACGCCAGAGAATTAGCGGAACTTGCCGTCACCGAAACCGGCATGGGACGCGTTGAAGATAAATTTGCCAAAAACGTGGCGCAGGCGCGCGGCACGCCGGGGGTGGAATGCCTGTCTCCACAGGTTCTGACCGGCGATAACGGCCTGACGCTGATTGAAAATGCGCCGTGGGGCGTGGTGGCCTCGGTGACACCGTCCACCAACCCGGCCGCGACCGTTATTAACAACGCCATCAGCCTGATTGCCGCTGGCAACAGCGTGGTTTTCGCACCGCATCCGGCGGCGAAAAAAGTCTCTCAGCGCGCTATCACTCTGCTCAACCAGGCGGTGGTTGCCGCAGGCGGCCCGGCAAACCTGCTGGTTACCGTTGCCAACCCGGATATCGAAACCGCCCAGCGTCTGTTTAAGTACCCAGGCATCGGCCTGCTGGTGGTGACCGGCGGCGAAGCCGTAGTGGATGCCGCGCGTAAGCACACCAACAAACGTCTGATTGCCGCCGGTGCGGGTAACCCGCCAGTGGTGGTTGATGAAACGGCCGATCTGGCGCGCGCGGCGCAGTCGATCGTTAAAGGCGCGTCGTTTGACAACAACATCATCTGCGCCGACGAAAAAGTGCTGATCGTGGTCGATAGCGTCGCTGATGAACTGATGCGTCTGATGGAAAGCCAGCATGCGGTGAAACTGACTGCGGCTCAGGCCGACCAGCTGCAGCCGGTGCTGCTGAAAAATATCGATGAGCGCGGTAAAGGCACGGTTAGTCGTGACTGGGTCGGGCGCGATGCCGGAAAAATCGCTGCGGCGATTGGCCTGAACGTACCGGAGCAAACCCGACTGTTATTCGTCGAAACCTCCGCGACCCATCCGTTTGCCGTCACCGAACTGATGATGCCGGTTCTGCCGGTTGTGCGGGTCGCCAACGTTGATGAAGCCATTGAACTGGCGGTCAAGCTTGAAGGCGGCTGCCACCATACGGCGGCGATGCACTCGCGCAATATCGACAACATGAACCGTATGGCAAACGCCATTGATACCAGCATTTTCGTCAAGAACGGACCGTGTATTGCCGGTCTTGGACTCGGCGGCGAAGGCTGGACCACGATGACCATTACCACGCCAACCGGGGAAGGGGTGACCAGCGCGCGTACGTTTGTGCGTCTGCGTCGCTGCGTGTTGGTGGACGCCTTCAGAATTGTATAAGGAGTAAAAGAGATGGCGCACGACGAACAACGTTGGCTGACCCCCAGGCTGCTAAAAGCGGCAACGCTATGTAACCAGACGCCTGCTGCGAGCGATTCACCGCTGTGGCTGGGCGTTGATTTGGGAACGTGTGATGTGGTGTCGATGGTTGTCGACAGCGACGGGCAGCCGGTTGCGGTTTGCCTGGACTGGGCCGATGTCGTGCGCGATGGCATCGTCTGGGATTTCTTCGGTGCGGTGACCATTGTTCGTCGCCATCTCGATACGCTCGAACAACAGCTGGGGTGCCGCTTTACCCATGCGGCAACCTCGTTTCCACCGGGAACGGACCCACGAATCTCTATTAACGTCCTGGAGTCTGCCGGGCTTGAAGTGAGCCATGTGCTCGACGAACCGACCGCGGTGGCAGACCTGTTGCAGCTCGATAACGCTGGCGTGGTGGATATCGGTGGCGGTACCACCGGGATTGCGATTGTTAAACAGGGCAAGGTGACCTACTCCGCCGATGAAGCAACCGGTGGGCACCATATCTCTCTGACACTGGCCGGGAATCGCCGCATCCAGTTGGAAGAGGCCGAGCAGTACAAACGCAGCAACGGCAAAGAAATCTGGCCGGTGGTTAAGCCGGTCTACGAAAAGATGGCGGAGATCGTGGCTCATCATATTGCCGGACAGGGCGTCGCTGACTTGTGGCTGGCCGGTGGCTCCTGTATGCAGCCGGGCGTTGATGAACTATTCCGTAAACGTTTCCCGGAACTGCAGGTGCATTTACCCCAGCACAGCCTGTTTATGACCCCGCTGGCGATTGCAAATAGCGGAAAAGAAAAAGCGGAAGGAATCTATGCAAGCTGAATTGCAGACCGCGCTCTTTCAGGCATTCGATACCCTGAATCTGCAACGCGTAAAAACGTTTAGCGTTCCACCGGTTACGTTATGTGGACTGGGAGCGCTCAGTACCTGCGGACAGGAAGCACAAACGCGCGGACTGACGCATATGTTCGTCATGGTTGACAGCTTCCTGCATCAGGCGGGGATGACCGCCGCACTGGAACGCAGTCTGGCGATGAAGGGCGTGGCGATGACGTTGTGGCCATGTCCGGTGGGCGAGCCGTGCATTACGGACGTCTGCGCGGCGGTCGCGCAGTTGCGTGAATCGAAATGTGATGGCGTGGTGGCCTTCGGCGGTGGTTCCGTTCTGGATGCCGCAAAGGCAGTAGCGTTGCTGGTGACCAACCCCACCCAGACGCTGGCTGACATGGATGAACGCAGCGTGTTACGCCCACGTCTGCCGCTGATTGCCGTACCGACTACCGCCGGAACGGGTTCCGAAACTACCAACGTCACGGTGATTATCGACGCCGCGACCGGACTTAAACAAGTGCTGGCTCATGCAGCCCTGATGCCGGATGTGGCGATCCTTGACGCCGCGCTGACGGAAGGTGTGCCCGCACACGTCACGGCGATGACCGGGATAGACGCGCTGACGCACGCTGTTGAAGCGTATAGCGCTCTGAACGCGACGCCGTTTACCGACAGCCTGGCGATTGGCGCGATTGCGATGATCGGTAAATCGCTGCCGAAGGCCGTCGGCTATGGACAGGATCTGGCGGCGCGGGAAAGCATGCTGCTGGCTTCCTGTATGGCCGGGATGGCCTTTTCCAGTGCGGGGCTGGGTCTGTGCCACGCGATGGCGCATCAACCGGGCGCTGCGCTGCATATCCCGCACGGACAGGCTAACGCCATGCTGCTGCCCACGGTAATGGGTTTCAACCGCATGGTGTGTCGTGAGCGCTTCAGCCATATCGGACGGGCATTAACCAACAAGAAGTCGGACGATCGCGATGCCATCAACGCCGTCAGCGAACTGATTAGCGAAGTGGGCCAGACCAAACGGCTCTCTGACGTTGGGGCTAAGCCCGAGTATTACAGCGCATGGGCTCACGCTGCGCTGGAGGATATTTGTATTCGCAGTAACCCACGCACCGCCACGCAGGCACAGATTATCGACCTGTACGCGGCAGCCGGGTAATGCCTGTAGGCCGGATAAGGTGCTCGCACCGCCATCCGGCAATAACACGGCGTTAATGCCGGATGGCGACGTAAATGTCTTATCTGGCCTACAAATCACAAATGACAGGGAGTAGGGGCTATGGGAATTAACGAAATCATCATGTACATCATGATGTTCTTTATGCTGATTGCCGCCGTGGACAGGATCCTGTCGCAGTTCGGCGGTTCGGCGCGCTTCCTCGGTAAGTTCGGTAAGAGTATTGAGGGATCGGGCGGTCAGTTTGAAGAAGGCTTTATGGCGATGGGCGCGCTGGGCCTGGCGATGGTCGGTATGACCGCGCTGGCGCCGGTACTGGCGCATGTGCTCGGGCCGGTGATTATTCCGCTTTACGAAATGCTGGGCGCGAACCCGTCGATGTTTGCCGGAACGCTGCTGGCGTGCGATATGGGCGGCTTCTTCCTGGCGAAAGAACTGGCGGGCGGTGACGTTGCGGCGTGGTTGTATTCTGGCCTGATCCTCGGGGCGATGATGGGGCCGACGCTGGTGTTCTCCATTCCGGTTGCGCTGGGGATTATTGAACCGTCTGACCGTCGTTATCTGGCGCTGGGCGTGCTGGCCGGTATCGTCACCATTCCGATTGGTTGTATTGCGGGTGGTTTGATTGCGATGTACTCCGGCGTCGAAATCAACGGGCAGCCGGTGGAGTTCACCTTCGCGCTGATCCTGATGAATATGATCCCGGTGCTGATCGTGGCCGTGCTGGTGGCGCTGGGACTGAAATTCATCCCGGAAAAAATGATCAACGGCTTCCAGATCTTCGCGAAATTCCTGGTGGCGCTGATCACCATCGGCCTGGCTGCAGCGGTGGTCAAATTCCTGCTCGGCTGGGAGCTGATCCCAGGTCTTGATCCTATCTTCATGGCGCCGGGCGACAAGCCGGGTGAAGTGATGCGCGCCATCGAAGTTATCGGTTCTATTTCCTGCGTACTGCTCGGTGCGTACCCAATGGTTCTGCTGCTGACCCGCTGGTTTGAAAAACCGCTGATGAGCGTCGGTAACCTGTTAAAAATCAATAATATTGCGGCTGCAGGTATGGTCGCGACGCTGGCGAACAACATCCCAATGTTCGGCATGATGAAGAATATGGATACCCGCGGCAAAGTGATCAACTGCGCCTTTGCGGTCTCCGCGGCCTTCGCACTGGGTGACCACTTAGGCTTCGCCGCTGCCAACATGAACGCGATGATCTTCCCAATGATTGTCGGCAAGCTGATTGGCGGCGTGACGGCGATTGGTGTGGCTATGCTGTTGGTACCGAAAGATGAAGATGTGCCCGCAGAAGTAGAAACCAACCCGGAGGCGCAATCGTGAATACTCGCCAGCTACTGAGCGTCGGTATCGATATCGGCACCACCACTACTCAGGTGATCTTCTCGCGCCTTGAGCTGGTTAACCGTGCGGCAGTGTCGCAGGTGCCGCGCTACGAATTCATCAAACGCGAAATTAGCTGGCAAAGCCCGGTGTTCTTTACCCCCGTTGATAAGCAGGGCGGGTTGAAAGAGGCCGAACTTAAGGCGCTGATCCTCGCCCAGTATCAGGCGGCGGGCATCAAGCCTGAGGCCGTCGATTCCGGCGCGATCATCATTACCGGAGAAAGTGCCAAAACCCGCAATGCGCGACCGGCGGTGATGGCGCTCTCCCAATCGCTGGGGGACTTCGTGGTTGCCAGCGCCGGTCCGCATCTGGAATCGGTGATTGCCGGTCACGGCGCGGGGGCACAAACCCTCTCTGAGCAGAAGTTGTGCCGCGTACTAAATATCGACATCGGTGGTGGTACGTCGAACTACGTTCTGTTCGATGCCGGAAAGGTCAGCGGTTCGGCTTGCCTGAACGTTGGCGGACGGCTGCTGGAAACGGACGGCCAGGGGCACGTGGTGCATGCGCATCAGCCGGGACAGATGATTGTTGATGACGTATTTGGTCCAGGCTTTGACGCCCGAACCCTCAATGCGGCGCAGCTTGTTCAGGTAGCCCGACGGATGGCGGCGCTGATTGTTGAGGTGATTGACGGCACGCTTTCACCGCTGGCGCAGGCGCTGATGCAAACCGGTCTGCTGCCGGCTGGCGTGAAGCCGGAAGTGATTACGTTGTCCGGCGGGGTGGGCGAGTGCTACCGCAACCAACCTGCCGATCCGTTCTGTTTTTCCGACATTGGACCGCTGCTCGCCACGGCGTTGCATGAACATCCGCGCCTGCGTGAGATGAATGTGCAGTTCCCGGCGCAAACCGTGCGCGCCACGGTGATTGGCGCCGGGGCGCATACGCTGTCGCTTTCGGGCAGCACTATCTGGCTGGAAGGCGTGGCGCTTCCGCTGCGCAATCTGCCGGTGGCGATTCCGGTTGATGAGGCTGATTTGGTGGCCGCCTGGCAACAGGCGCTGTTGCAGCTTGATCTGGATCCGCAAACGGACGCCTACGTGCTGGCGTTGCCCGGTTCGCTACCGGTGCGCTATGCCGCGCTGTTAACGGTGATTGACGCGCTGCTGGCCTTTGTCGCGCGCTATCCGAATCCGCATCCCCTGCTGGTGGTAGCCGAGCAGGATTTTGGTAAAGCCCTGGGCATGCTGTTACGCCCACAGTTACAGCAACACCCGCTGGCGGTCATCGATGAGGTGGTTGTCCGGGCGGGGGACTATATCGACATTGGTACGCCTCTTTTTGGCGGATCGGTTGTGCCGGTGACGGTGAAATCACTCGCATTTCCTTCCTGAGGGAACGACTTATGAAACTAAAGACCACATTGTTCGGCAATGTTTATCAGTTTAAGGATGTTAAAGAGGTGCTGGCAAAAGCCAACGAACTGCGTTCGGGGGATGTGCTGGCAGGGGTAGCAGCTACCAGTTCGCAAGAGCGCGTGGCGGCCAAGCAGGTGCTGTCGGAAATGACGGTGGCGGATATCCGTAATAACCCGGTGATTTCCTATGAAGAGGACTGCGTGACGCGTCTGATTCAGGATGACGTCAACGAAACGGCCTATAACCGCATCAAAAACTGGAGCATCAGCGAACTGCGCGAGTACGTGCTGAGCGATGAAACTTCCGTGGATGACATTGCGTTTATGCGCAAAGGGTTAACGTCAGAAGTGGTCGCAGGCGTGGCAAAAATTTGCTCCAACGCGGATCTGATCTACGGCGGTAAGAAAATGCCGGTGATCAAAAAGGCCAACACTACCATTGGTCTGCCGGGCACCTTTAGCTGCCGTTTACAGCCGAACGACACCCGTGATGACGTGCAGAGTATTGCGGCACAAATCTACGAAGGGCTGTCCTTCGGGGCGGGGGATGCGGTGATTGGCGTTAACCCGGTAACGGATGACGTGGAAAACTTAAGCCGCGTACTGGATACCGTGTACGGCGTCATCGACAAATTCAATATCCCGACCCAGGGCTGCGTACTGGCACACGTGACCACTCAGATCGAAGCGATTCGTCGCGGCGCGCCGGGCGGGCTGATTTTCCAGAGTATCTGCGGCAGCGAGAAAGGCTTAAAAGAGTTCGGCGTTGAGCTGGCGATGCTGGATGAAGCACGCGCAGTAGGCGCTGAGTTCAACCGCATCGCTGGGGAAAACTGCCTGTACTTCGAAACAGGGCAAGGGTCTGCACTCTCTGCTGGTGCTAACTTCGGTGCCGATCAGGTGACGATGGAAGCGCGTAACTACGGGCTTGCGCGCCACTACGATCCGTTCCTGGTGAACACCGTGGTGGGCTTTATCGGGCCGGAGTATCTCTACAACGACCGTCAGATTATTCGTGCGGGTCTGGAAGATCACTTTATGGGCAAGCTGAGCGGCATCTCAATGGGCTGTGACTGCTGCTACACCAACCATGCTGATGCTGACCAGAACCTCAACGAAAACCTGATGATTCTGCTCGCCACCGCTGGCTGCAACTACATCATGGGCATGCCGCTCGGTGACGACATCATGCTCAACTATCAGACCACCGCCTTCCACGACACCGCGACCGTGCGCCAATTGCTGAACCTGCGTCCGTCGCCGGAGTTTGAACGCTGGCTGGAAACCATGGGCATTATGGCAAACGGTCGCCTGACCAAACGGGCGGGCGATCCGTCACTGTTCTTCTGATGACGCGGGGATGACACACGATGGATCAAAAACAGATTGAAGAAATTGTACGCAGCGTAATGGCGTCAATGGGGGAATCGCAGCCGCAGGCTCAAGCGCCGTCAGTACAAGCGAATTACAGCACCACGCAGTGCGCCGCACCGACCGGTGAAAGCTGTGCGATGGATTTAGGCTCAGCCGAAGCCAAAGCGTGGATTGGCGTTGAGAATCCGCACCGCGCAGAGGTGTTGACCGAGCTGCGCCGTAGCACCGCAGCGCGTGTATGTACCGGCCGTGCCGGTCCACGTCCGCGTACCCAGGCGCTACTGCGCTTCCTGGCCGACCACTCGCGTTCGAAAGATACGGTCTTAAAAGAAGTGCCGGAAGAGTGGGTAAAAGCCCAAGGGTTGCTGGAAGTGCGCTCAGAAATCAGTGACAAAAACCTGTATCTGACGCGCCCGGATCTGGGGCGTCGTCTGAGTGCGGAAGCCATTGAAGCGCTGAAATCACAGTGTGTAATGAATCCGGATGTGCAGGTGATTATCTCTGATGGCCTGTCGACTGACGCTATTACCGCCAACTACGAAGAGATCCTGCCGCCGCTGTTGTCGGGCTTAAAACAGGCCGGATTGAAGGTTGGGACGCCGTTCTTTGTTCGCTATGGTCGCGTGAAAATTGAAGATCAGATCGGCGAACTGCTGGGTGCGAAAGCGGTGATCCTGCTGGTTGGGGAACGTCCGGGCCTCGGCCAGTCGGAAAGCCTTTCTTGCTACGCCGTCTATTCGCCGCGTGTGGCGACGACCGTAGAGGCCGACCGTACCTGTATCTCGAACATTCACCAGGGCGGTACGCCTCCGGTTGAAGCGGCGGCAGTAATTGTGGATTTGGCCAAGCGCATGCTGGAGCAAAAAGCGTCCGGCATCAATATGACCCGTTAAGGAGGCATCATGCCAGCATTAGATTTGATTAGACCTTCAGTCACCGCGATGCGCGTGATTGCCTCGGTTAATGACGGTTTTGCTCGCGAGCTTAAATTACCGCCACATATACGTAGCCTCGGACTCATCACAGCAGATTCCGATGACGTGGCGTATATTGCCGCAGACGAAGCGACAAAACAGGCGATGGTCGAAGTGGTTTATGGCCGCTCGCTGTATGCCGGTGCGGCGCACAGTCCCTCTCCAACCTCGGGCGAAGTGCTGATTATGCTCGGCGGACCAAACCCGGCTGAAGTTCGCGCAGGTCTGGACGCGATGGTGGCCAATATTGAAAGCGGTGCGGCATTCCAGTGGGCGAATGATGCAGAAGATACCGCTTTCCTGGCGCACGTGGTTTCGCGTACCGGTTCGTATCTTTCCGCGACCGCAGGATGCCGGCTTGGCGATCCGATGGCGTATCTGGTAGCGCCGCCGCTGGAAGCGACATTTGGTATTGATGCCGCGCTGAAATCTGCCGATGTACAACTGGTGACCTACGTCCCACCGCCGTCAGAAACTAACTACTCGGCTGCGTTTTTGACCGGTAGCCAGGCCGCTTGTAAAGCTGCATGTAACGCCTTTGCCGATGCCGTTCTGGATATTGCTCGTAATCCAGTTCAACGCGCGTAAGAGAGGTTGTGATGATCAATGCACTGGGATTACTGGAAGTGGATGGCATGGTGGCTGCCGTGGATGCGGCGGATGCCATGCTGAAAGCCGCGAACGTACGCCTGCTTAGCCACGAAGTGCTCGACCCGGGCCGGCTGACGCTGGTGGTGGAAGGCGATCTGGCGGCGTGCCGTGCAGCGCTTGATGCCGGCAGCGCCGCCGCAGCGCGTACAGGCCGTGTTATCAGCCGTAAGGAAATAGGCCGGCCGGACGATGACACCCAGTGGCTGATCGGCGGTTTTAAGCGCCAGCCGAAGAAACCAGAACAGAAGCCAGAAGTGAAAACAGACGTAAAAGCGGAGAAGACGCAGGACGTCCCGTTGACGTCTGAATCCTCTGAGCAACTTCTGACGCTGTTGGCATCGGTCCGTCAAGGAATGACGGCAGGGGAAGTGGCTGCCCACTTTGGCTGGTCACTTGATGAGGCCAGAAAGGCGCTGGAACAGCTCTTTTCTGACGGAGCGTTGCGTAAACGCAGTAGTCGCTATCGCTTAAAAAATTAACCTGTCGGAGGGCCGGGGGCTTCGTTGAAGCTTCCGGCTTAAAAGATCATGAAAAAGAACCGTACTGCAAACCTGCACCATCTTTATCATGAAGCATTACCCGAAGACGTTAAACTTACGCCGAAAGTGGAGGTGGACAACGTTCACCAGCGGCGAACAACGGATGTGTATGAGCATGCGCTGACGATTACCGCCTGGCAGCAGATTTACGACCAGCTACATCCGGGAAAATTTCATGGCGAGTTCACGGAAATCCTGCTCGACGATATTCAGGTTTTCCGTGAATACACCGGACTGGCGCTGCGTCAGTCGTGTCTTGTCTGGCCGAACTCATTCTGGTTTGGTATTCCGGCCACGCGTGGCGAACAGGGATTTATTGGCACCCAGTGTCTGGGTAACGCTGAAATTGCCACCCGACCTGGCGGGACGGAGTTTGAACTGAGTACGCCAGACGATTACACCATTCTGGGTGTCGTTATTTCGGAAGAGGCGATTGCTCGTCAGGCCAACTTCCTGCATAACCCTGAAAGGGTACTGCATATGCTGCGCAACCAGTCGGCGCTGGAAGTTAAAGAACAACACAAAGCCGCGCTATGGGGGTTTGTGCAGCAGGCGCTGGCGACGTTTAGCGAGAATCCGGAAAACCTGCGTCAACCTGCGGTACGCAAGGTGTTGGGCGATAACCTGCTGCTGGCGATGGGCACCATGCTGGAAGAAGCGCAGCCGATCATCACCGCTGAGAGCATCAGTCATCAGAGCTATCGTCGCCTGCTGTCGCGTGCGCGCGAATATGTGTTGGAAAACATGTCAGAGCCGCTGACCGTGCTCGATTTGTGTAACCAACTGCACGTCAGCCGTCGGACGTTGCAAAACGCCTTTCACGCAATCCTCGGAATTGGTCCGAATGCCTGGTTAAAACGTATTCGCCTGAACGCCGTGCGTCGCGAGCTGATAAGCCCGTGGTCGCAAAGCGCGACGGTGAAAGACGCCGCTATGCAATGGGGATTCTGGCATTTAGGGCAGTTTGCCACCGACTACCAGCAGCTGTTTGCGGAGAAACCGTCGTTGACGCTGCATCAGCGTATGCGCCAGTGGGCGTGATGGCATTATTGTGCCGGATGCGACGCTTTGCGTCTTATCCGGCCTACGGGGCGGTGCCGTTGTGGTTGTAGGCCTGATAAGCGTAGCGCTATCAGGCAATTACACCCAGTCGCGGACCTGAATAAACTCGCTAAGGGCGGCTTCCGGGCTATTTGCTTCCGGCTGCCAGTCGTACTCCCAGCGCACCAGCGGCGGCATCGACATCAGAATTGATTCCGTGCGTCCACCGGTCTGTAAACCGAACAACGTGCCGCGATCCCACACCAGATTAAATTCCACATAGCGCCCACGACGATAAAGCTGGAAATCGCGCTCGCGCTCGCCCCAGTTCATCGCTTTGCGGCGTTCGACGATGGGCAGATAGGCCTCGGTGTAACCTTGCCCCACCGCCTGCATAAAGGCGAAGCAGTGGTCGAAATCCGGCGTATTCAGATCGTCGAAAAACAGCCCGCCAATGCCGCGCTGCTCGTTGCGGTGTTTAAGGAAGAAGTAGTCATCGCACCACTTTTTGTAACGGGGATAAACGTCATTGCCGAACGGCTGACACAGATCCCGCGCTGTGCGGTGCCAGTGAACCGCGTCCTCATCAAAGCCGTAGTAGGGCGTTAAGTCAAAGCCACCGCCAAACCACCAGACCGGATCGGCCCCCGGTTTTTCCGCGATAAAAAACCGCACGTTGGCATGGCTGGTGGGAATGTAGGGATTCTGCGGATGCACCACCAGCGAGACGCCCATCGCCTCAAAGCTGCGCCCGGCAAGTTCCGGGCGATGCGCGGTAGCCGAGGCCGGCATCGCGTCGCCGTGGACGTGGGAAAAATTAACGCCCGCTTGCTCAAAAATACCGCCGTTACGCAGCACCCGGCTGCGACCACCGCCGCCCGCTTCGCGCTGCCAGTTATCTTCAACAAACTCGGTGCCGTCTACGGCGGATAACTGCTGGCAAATATTATCCTGCAGGTTTAGCAGGAACTGTTTTACGCGCTGTGTATCGGGCTTCATAGTTAACGTTTCTTCGAGTGTGCTTTCTGGTTATCAAACCAGTGGAAATAACTGATGATGCCATTGGCAATCGCGGTGGCGATTTTCTGGCGAAATGCCGCTGTGCCCAGCAGACGTTCTTCTTCCGGGTTGGTAATGAACGACGTTTCGACCAGTACCGACGGAATTGACGGTGATTTTAGCACCACGAAGGCGGCCTGTTCCGTGCTGCGACTGTGCAGACGGTGTACCGGCTTGATCTTCTTAAGAATATGCGACCCTAACGTCAGGCTGTTTTTAATGGTGTCGGTTTGCACCAGATCGAACAGCACCTGCTGCAGCAAATGGTCTTTATCGGTGGTCTTCTTCCCGGCCACCTCATCGGCGCGGTTTTCACGATCGGACAAATACTTCGCCATGGCGCTACTGGCGCCGCGATTGGATAGCGCAAAGACCGACGCACCCGCAGCGCTCGGATTAGTAAAACCGTCGGCGTGGATCGACATAAACAGATCGGCGCCATGTTTATGGGCGATCTCGACGCGATCGTATAGCGGAATAAACGTATCGCCAGAGCGAGTCAGGCGTGCATCGATTCCCTGGTTGCGTAGGATCGAGCGCACGTTTTTGGCAATCGCCAGCACCACATGCTTTTCCTTCGACCCATTGCGACCAATTGCGCCGGTATCAATCCCTCCGTGACCCGGATCAAGAACAACAACGCGCTTAGCGCCGGATTTTTTCGCTTTCGGTTTGCTGTGGCCATTGCTGGTCTTTAGCGCTTCTTCTTTGGCGATGGCTTGCGACATGCCTGACAGCGTCAGGGCGGCCAGCCCGGCTTTCAACACCTGGCGGCGCGATGTGAGTGTTTTTAGTGGTTTAAAAGTGCTCATACGGCCTGAGTTGTAAAAAAAAGGTTCTAAACGTTATATCGTATCGCGTTGTCCGTTGCGACGGATCGGGATAAGAATTGTTTTACTTTTCATTTCAATACGTGACAATTCCGTATTATGCCATTTTTTCCGCCGCTTCGCGTCAGATATTGGCTAAATCAGCCGTTCGCGCCATAATCGCTTTTTAACGTCCTGAAAAGGTAACCAATACCATGGAAATACGCGTTTTTCGCCAGGAAGATTTCGAAGAGGTGATTACCCTCTGGGAGCGCTGTGATTTGCTGCGTCCATGGAACGACCCTGAAATGGACATCGAACGTAAAGTCAATCATGACGTCAGTTTATTCCTGGTTGCTGAAGTGAACGGTGAGGTGGTCGGCACGGTGATGGGCGGATACGACGGTCATCGCGGCTCGGCCTATTACCTGGGCGTGCATCCTGAGTTTCGTGGTCGCGGCATCGCCAATGCGCTGCTGAACCGGCTGGAGAAAAAACTCATTGCCCGCGGTTGTCCAAAGATTCAAATCATGGTGCGTGACGATAACGACGTCGTACAGGGCATGTATGAGCGTCTGGGCTATGAACATGCGGATGTACTCAATCTGGGCAAGCGCTTGATCGAAGATGAAGAGTACTGAGTTTCATCCGGCCGACTATGACGGCCATGGGCGTCTGCGCCTGCCTTTTCTCTTCTGGTGCGTACTGCTGCTGCAGGCGCGCACCTGGGTTCTGTTTGTCATTGCCGGTTCTTCCCGTGAGCAGGGCAATACGTTGCTGAATCTGTTTTATCCCGATCATGACGCGTTCTGGCTAGGGTTACTTCCCGGCGTTCCCGCGGTGCTGGCGTTTTTACTCAGCGGGCGACGCTTTGCGTTTCCGATGATATGGCGCTGGCTGCGCGGATTGCTGATCCTCGCTCAACTGGTGCTGCTGTGCTGGCAGCCAGCGATGTGGCTGGCAGGCGATCCGCTCAACGGCGTTGGGCTAGCGCTGCTGGTGGCGGATATCGTCGCGCTGATCTGGCTATTAACCAATCAACGCTTGCGCGCCTGTTTTTCCTTAGAGAAAGAATAACGGCACTTTTTGGCGAAAGCGGACTCCAAGCAACGTTGATAAATAAGGAAGGAAGTGAAATGAAATCACTGCGTTTGACTTTATGCGCGATGCCGCTGCTATTGACCGGGTGTTCAACGTTGTCGTCGGTGAACTGGTCTGCCGCCAATCCGTGGAACTGGTTTGGTTCTTCAACGCAGGTCAGTGAGCAGGGCGTCGGCGCGTTAACGGGGGCTACGCCGCTGGATGAAAAAGCCATTGCTGATGCGCTGGACGGTGATTACCGTCTGCGTAGCGGGATGAAGACCGATAACGGTAATGTGGTGCGTTTCTATGAGGCGATGAAAGATGACAAGCTGGCGATGGTCATCAATGGCAGCCAGGGAACCATCAGCAGAATTGATGTATTGGACAGCGACATTTCGTCTTCCGCGGGTGTCGAAATCGGTACACCGTTTAGCGACCTTTACACTAAAGCTTTCGGTAATTGCCAAAAAGCAACCGGCGATGACAGCGCGGGCGTTGAGTGTAAAGCTGAAGGAAGTCAACACATTAGCTATATTTTTTCCGGCGAGTGGAGCGGTCCTGAAGACATAATGCCGTCTGACGACACGCTGAAAGCATGGAAAGTAAGCAAAATTATCTGGCGGCGTTAATTTGCGTCTGAACAAATCGGCTTGTTAAAAAAACAGGTAGAATAGCGCCCATCAATGCCACGATGTCGTGGCATCTTTTTTTCAGGAGGAACAATGTCTCAGGTTCAGAGTGGCATTTTGCCAGAACATTGCCGTGCGGCGATTTGGATTGAAGCCAATGTTAAAGGCGACGTTGAGGCCCTGCGAGCGGCCAGCAAAACTTTCGCCGATAAGCTGGCGACCTTTGAAGCTAAGTTCCCGGATGCGCATCTGGGCGCGGTTGTCGCTTTTGGCAACAATACCTGGCGTGCATTGAGCGGCGGCGTTGGTGCTGAAGAGTTAAAAGACTTTATCCCTTACGGTAAAGGTCTGGCACCAGCAACCCAATATGACGTGCTGATCCATATTCTTTCTTTGCGTCATGACGTGAATTTCTCCGTCGCCCAGGCGGCAATGGAAGCATTTGGCGACTGTATTGAAGTCAAAGAAGAGATCCATGGTTTCCGTTGGGTTGAAGAGCGCGATCTCAGCGGCTTTGTTGACGGTACGGAAAACCCGGCGGGTGAAGAAACGCGCCGTGAAGTCGCGGTTATTAAAGACGGCGTGGATGCTGGCGGCAGCTATGTGTTTGTGCAGCGTTGGGAACATAACCTGAAGCAGCTTAACCGCATGAGCATTCATGACCAGGAAATGATGATTGGTCGCACCAAAGAAGCTAATGAAGAGATCGACGGCGATGATCGTCCGGTTACCTCTCACCTGAGCCGCGTCGATCTCAAAGAAGACGGTAAAGGGCTGAAAATTGTGCGCCAGAGTCTGCCATACGGCACCGCCAGCGGCACACATGGCCTCTATTTCTGTGCCTACTGCGCCCGTTTACACAACATTGAGCAGCAATTGCTAAGCATGTTTGGCGATACCGACGGTAAGCGCGATGCGATGCTGCGCTTCACTAAACCGGTGACCGGCGGCTATTACTTTGCCCCATCGCTGGATCGTTTGCTGAACCTGTAATTTTATGATGTCAGATGGCGCTGATGCCGCCATCTGGCACAAAATAGCTATTCCCCAAACCGCACAACGTCTGTCATATCGATAATGCGCCCGCATTGTCGCTCATCCTGGAAAACATCTTCCCAAGTTCAGTGCTATTAACCTACCTGTTTATTCGTAAAACAACAGTATTAAATGCAACTATTTGGAATCAATTAGATATTAATATCAATTTATTACTTTAAAAATTCTGAATATATCTGAATTAAACCATGATTTAAATGTGATAAAGATCTGCTTTTTGGGTGCCATTCATAAAAAATAAAATCGTTAATAAGTGTGATTAATTCCAGTATAAATTGATTTAATGACCTCATTTGTTGACAATTAAAATGGCACTCTTGTAATCTGAAAATGACCGAAAAATCACGGAATTTTTATTTAACTATTTTGCAACAAAAACTCCCTGGAGGTTTTATGTCTACAAAATTATGGGGTGGGCGTTTTGATATGCCTACAAATAAACTGGTTGAATCCTACAACGCGACAATTATGTTGGAACAACGTCTCTGCCCTTTCGATATTCAGGGGAGTATTGCCCATGCCACTATGTTGGGCCGTCAGGGAATTATCACGCAGGATGAAGCGAATAAGATTATTGCTGGCTTAAGGCAGGTAGATAAAGAGATTGAGGAGGGGCTATTTGTTTTTGATACCGTTGATGAAGATATTCATATGGCGATTGAACGGCGTATGACAGAAATAATTGGTCCTGTTGGCGGAAAGTTACATACAGGTCGTAGTCGTAATGACCAAACGACCGTCGATTCTAAAATGCATATGAGAGCAACTATTCGGGAAGTTCAGCAGGATATCGTTAATCTACAAAAAGTTATTATCAGCAAAGCTGAAAATAACATTAATGCGATCATGCCTGGGTATACTCATTTACAGACCGGGCAGCCCATTCTTCTGTCGCATTGGATAATGGCATATTATTGGATGTTGCGCCGTGACTGGACCCGTTTTGAAGACCTTTATCAACGCATGGGGGAATGCCCTTTAGGTTCAGCGGCCCTTGCTGGTACAACTTTCCCCATTGATCGTGATTTCACGGCTCAAGAGCTTGGTTTTGACAAGCCGACTGAGAATAGTATTGATTCTGTCAGCGATCGTGATCATATGGTTGAATTCACTGCTGCAGCTGCTATGTGTTTTATGCATCTTACCCGTTTGTCTGAAGAGCTGGTTTTATTCTCAAGTCAGGATTTTAAATTTATTGAGCTTTCAGATGATTTCTGTACCGGCTCCAGCATTATGCCACAGAAGAAAAATCCCGATGTGGCCGAAAAAATGCGTGGTAAAGGTGGGCGTATGTACGGAAATCTAATGGCGATGCTGACCATTATGAAAGGTATTCCTCTCGCCTACAATACTGATATGAGTGAGGACAAAGAACAGGTCTATGACTCTATGGATACCTTACAGACCAGTTTGAAAATTATGGCACCGATGCTCGAAAAAATGGTTATTCTTTCAGAAAATACTCGCAACGCAGCAGCAAGAGGATTCTCAAACGCGACCGATATGGCTGACTATCTGGTTCGTAAAGGAATCCCATTCAGGGAAGCTCACCATATTGTTGGCAGTGCTGTTAATTACTGTATAAAGCATAGAAAAATGTTGGAAGAGCTTACCCTGGATGAATTCCACTCATTTGATGAAAAAATTGATTGTGATATTTATGAGAGTATATCCCTCGAGGCATGTATTAAATCAAGAATGTCCTATGGTGGAACGGGTACTGATGCTGTTAAAAAACAGATCGAAGTTGCTAAATCATATTTAAACTAATCCTGAGCATAATAATTAATATCTCCTGGATGCAATATCCGGGAGATGCTTAGAGGTGAAAAATGGATACTTTATTTTTTATACAGTTATTAATTGTACTCGCCTGTATTGGTATAGGCGGGCGTTATGGCGGAATGGGGCTTGGTGCTGGAGGAGGACTTGGCGTTGCAATATTAGTTCTGGGCTTTGGACTAAAACCCTCCACACCATCTATTACTGCAATGTTAATTATTATTTGCGTGATTGGCGCTGTCAGCGTATTACAGGCCGCTGGTGGACTTGATTATCTTGTGCGTGTGGCTGAAAAATTACTGCGTAAAAAACCACAGGCTATTACTTTTGTAGCCCCAATATTAACTTCCATATTTACGCTATTCTGCGGCACGACTTACGTTGCTTTCTCTTTGTATCCGGTAGTCGCTGAGGTTGCTGCTGAAGCAAAGGTCCGTCCGGAGCGAGCGTTGTCCGCAACGGTTATTGCAGCCAGCGTCGCAGTTGCAGCCAGTCCGATGAGTGCGGCAACCGCGGGGATGCTGGCTATCCTGCATGAATATGCTGGGATTACTCTTGGGCAAATACTGACTATTGCACTCCCTTCATTCTTTTTGGCTGCCATTGTCACCAGCTTTTCAGTTTATAAACGCGGAAAAGAGCTGGAGGACGATCCGGAATTTCAGAGGAGAGTAGCCGCTGGCGAATATGAGTTCATGCATACTGAGCAGAAAAAAGAATATGTTGCTTCGGCCGGTGCTAAAAAAGGTGTTGTGATCTTTGCGATTGGTGTTGTACTGGTGCTTATTTTAGGCTCTTTTACGGGGTTACTTCCCTCCTGGGATGGAAAACGACTGTCTACCCCAATGGTTATTCAGATGATCATGTTGACAGCAGCTTTGTTTATTATGATTGTCAGTAAAGTGCCAAGTAGCACCTTGAATGGTGGCTCAGTCTTCCGTGCTGGTTTGATGGGGGTTGTCGCAATACTCGGCGTTTCATGGATGACGGCGACGTTTTTTGATGCCTATCAGCCAGAATTGATTAAGGTCTTTGGTGGCATTGTAAATGGCGCTCCAATGCTTTTTGGCGTGGTTGTATTCTTGTTCTCTTTGGTCATTATGAGTCCCGCGGCGACGGTAGCCGCCATCATGCCACTAGGTGTTACCTTAGGTATTCCAGCGCCGTTTCTTATCGCTATTTTTGCCTGTACCTGTGGTGACTTCATTATACCGGGAGCCAATCAAATCGGTTGTGTTGCATTTGACCGAACAGGTACCACAAAGATTGGACGATTTGTTGTTAACCATAGCTATATTCGTCCGGGCTTTGTCATGGTTATCTCTCAGGTAATTTTTGCTTATCTAATTGCCCAGGTTGTTCTGTAAAATACAGTCTGTGGAAAATTGTGGTGGCAACCTTCAGAAGTGAGTTATAGGGCATCCCCTTTGAGCTGGAACAAGGGGATGCCATGAAGAAAAGGTATTACCACAATTAAATTGCTCTCTCGCTCTACATCAGCATTCTGGAAAAAAGGAAGCAGAAAAGGGTTGATGCCACAACGGTAACAAGGCCTGGAAGCATGTAGCTGTGGTTAACCACATATTTGCCAATTCGAGTTGTCCCGGTTCGATCAAACGCCACACAGCCAATCTGTGCCCCTCCTGGAATAATGAACGATCCACAAGTAAGCGGGAGTAGGGCGACCAGGGTTTCTGCCGGATATCCCATTAACACGCCAGCGGGGAGTAGTGCTACAGCAGTTGCTGCTGGGCTATAAATTACGGCCGAAAGACCAAAAACAATAATGCCGAACAATACGGGATTCTGAAAACCGTGGAAGGCTGTGTTAAATAATTCGTGCCATGCCTCAAAAAAGGAGTTCATCATCCATGACAGACCAAATATGGCGACGACACCCACAAGACCTGCTTTAAATACAGAACCTGAATCGAGTTTTGACGGAGAAATTCGACACACCATCATAATAATACATGCCGTTGTCAGCATAATTATTTGCAGCGTGGTTGGGATGCTCATACGCTCCATTCCGCTACCGTTATTCCATTGTGGACGTAATTCAGGAATTGAACCCATAAGCACGACCAGAATGATACCGGTAAGGAAAATCAGCAATCCTCTCTTTGCCTCTTTTGTCACTATATTGGCTGTTCGCTCTTCAGCTTTTACTGATTCAAACTCACCTTCAGCAACCCTGCGTTGGAATTCCGGATCGTTTTTAAGCTCGTGACCTCTTTTAAAGACGAACAGGCAGCCAACAATACAGCCCAGGAACGTTCCGGGAACGGTGACCAACAAGATATCTAAAGCAGAGACATGTAATCCAGCAAGCACAGCAATTGTCCCTGTAACGACCGCACTGACTGGGCTGGCAATGAGCCCAAAATTGGCAGCGATTACCGACATAGACATGGCCCTCTCAGGCCGTACCCTGGCATCTGCTGCAATTTCAGCAATGACTGGATACACGGAAAAGGCAACATATCCTGTTCCGCAGATAGCTGTAAAAAGGTAAGCGACTGCTGGACCGAGAAAAGTGATAGCGCCCGGCCACTTTCTGAGGATCCGTTCTGCCATCGTAACGAATAAATCAAGACCACCGGCTGCTTGAAGGATTGTGATGCATGTGATAACCGCAAGGATAATAGAAATAACAGTAATAGGAGGTGAGTCGGGGGGGAGTCCAAAACCAAAAGTCAGGATAGCAAGTCCTAACCCGCCAGCAGCCCCGAGGCCAATCCCGCCAAAACGTCCGCCTATACCGATACATATCAGTACTATCGCAAACTGAGTTACGAATAACACCATAATTAATTCCTTTTTATTAACAAATGACCTGATATAATTTGAATAATAGGGCCTATAATCTTACCATAACAGTATATTAAGCAATCTAACTTATTAGATTATTTATACTCATGATTTTTACAGCACTTTAATCAGAGCGTGTTTATGGATAACAAAAACGAACTGTTTGAAAGTATTAAAAAATATCTGCTTGATGATGCTAACCGCAATGCTGACGGTCGCATTGAAACTGAAACTGAACTTGCCGTTCGTTTTAATACATCAAGATATAAAGTTCGTCAGGCGCTCAGCACGCTGGTACAGATGGGAATGCTTGAACGCTCTCCCCGTCGTGGTAGTGTTTTGAAAAATTTGGAACAGCACAACATAAATCACCAGTTGCTGATGCAGTTTGATTTGTCCGGGTTTGATATCACAGAATTTACAGAGGCAAGGATCCTGATTGAGTGTGCGATTATCCCTCTGGCAACGCGTAGAATCTTCCCGGCTATGCTCTCCAAACTTGAAAATGAGCTAAGGCTCATCGAAGAAAATGCGGATAACCCCGAGGTGGCCGATCGTCACGATAGAGATTTTCATTTGCTCTTGCTACAGGCGAGTGGCAATCGAGTTCTGCAGGTATTCTCAGATGTCTTGATTACTTATTTTGAGAAAACACGGGAGTCGTTACCTGCGAACGATCGTCAGTATTTTCTTGATACGGCGACAAAACAGAGGGAAATACTGCTTCATATTAAAAAAGGGGATGCGCAGATGGCGTCGGAGTTGATGAGAGCACATTTGCTGGAAAAACGGCTGTAAGTCTTCTGATAACGTAGTCAGAGCATGTTTGCTGCTGGGTCCCCGCATCGTCGGGGATTTTTTTTACCTGAGATTAACCTGATTTAGTGAGCTATTCCTCAGCACTAATTTGTTATTGCTGTATCTTCTGCGTGAATGAAGTGAAGGCTTCATATTCAAAAGGAGAATATTGAAATGGGAAAACTCACGGGCAAAACAGCATTGATTACGGGCGCATCTCAGGGTATTGGCGAAGGGATTGCCAGAACGTTTGCCCGCCATGGCGCGAACTTAATCCTGCTGGATATCTCCGATGAGATTGAAAAACTGGCGGATGAGTTGGCTGGTCGCGGACACCGTTGCACAGCTGTTCATGCTGACGTCAGAGATTTTGCTTCCGTCACCGCGGCGGTGAAACGTGCGAAGAAGATTGAAGGTAAAATCGATATTCTGGTCAACAACGCCGGCGTTTGTCGCCTCGGCAACTTCCTTGATATGAGCGATGAAGATCGCGATTTCCACATTGATATCAATATTAAAGGTGTCTGGAACGTAACGAAAGCCGTTCTGCCGGAGATGATTGCGCGCAAAGACGGGCGCATCGTGATGATGTCATCTGTAACCGGCGATATGGTTGCCGATCCGGGCGAAACGGCCTATGCGCTGTCGAAAGCCGCGATCATCGGTTTGACCAAATCCCTGGCGGTGGAATATGCGCAGTCCGGCATCCGCGTGAATGCCATTTGCCCGGGCTACGTTCGTACGCCGATGGCAGAAAACATCGCACGTCAGTCTAATCCGGAGGATCCAGAATCCGTATTAGTCGAAATGGCAAAAGCTATTCCGATGCGCCGTTTGGCCTGCCCACTTGAGGTAGGTGAACTGGCGGCATTCCTGGCGTCGGATGAGTCTAGTTACTTAACTGGCACGCAAAACGTGATTGATGGCGGCAGCACTTTGCCTGAAAGCGTAAGCGTTGGCGTCTGATTGATGCCGGTCTCCTCCCTGGTGAACCTGGGGAGGGGCTACCCTTAGAGCTATCCCATTAGGCTATTTTATTTGCCAGTTTGACCCAGGGCAGTGCTCAAAATCCTCACGTACTTCGTGTACGCTCCGGTTTTTCCGCGCTGTCCGTGTCCAAACTGCCTGCAACAATTACACCTACTGGGATAAGCTCTTATTCTCTTTTCAACTTTCAAATCATCAAACGGTATATAAAACCGTTACTCCTTTAGCACTGGTTATAAATATGATGGCCATAAGAAAGTCATTAAATTTATAAGGGTGCGCAATGGCCGTTAACTTACTGAAAAAAAGAACGCTGACGCTGGCAGCAATGCTGTTGCTGGTGGGTCAGGCGCAGGCAACGGAACTGCTGAACAGTTCATACGATGTTTCCCGCGAACTGTTTGCCGCCCTTAACCCGCCGTTCGAACAGCAATGGGCGAAGGATAACGGTGGTGACAAATTGACGATTAAACAATCTCATGCCGGGTCATCAAAACAGGCGCTGGCGATTCTGCAGGGGTTGAAAGCTGATGTGGTGACCTATAACCAGGTGACCGACGTGCAGATCCTGCATGACAAGGGCAAGCTGATCCCCGCCGACTGGCAAAGCCGTCTGCCGAATAACAGTTCGCCATTCTATTCCACCATGGCGTTTTTGGTGCGTAAGGGTAACCCAAAGAATATCCACGAATGGAACGATCTGGTTCGCCCGGACGTGAAGCTGATTTTCCCGAACCCGAAAACCTCCGGTAATGCACGCTATACCTATCTGGCAGCATGGGGCGCGGCAGATAAAGCGGATGGGGGGGATAAAGCCAAAACCGAACAGTTCATGACGCAGTTTTTGAAAAACGTGGAAGTATTTGATACCGGTGGTCGCGGCGCAACCACTACCTTCGTGGAACGCGGTCTGGGTGATGTGCTGATCACGTTTGAATCGGAAGTGAACAACATCCGTAAACAGTATGAAGACCAGGGCTTCGAAGTGGTGGTGCCGAAGGTCAACATTCTGGCGGAGTTTCCGGTGGCCTGGGTAGATAAAAATGTGCAAGCCAACGGTACTGAAAAAGCGGCAAAGGCGTACCTGAACTGGCTGTATAGTCCGCAGGCGCAAACCATTATTACTGATTTCTACTACCGCGTGAACAACCCGCAGGTGATGGAAAAACTGCACGATAAATTCCCGCAGACCGAACTGTTCCGCGTGGAAGACAAGTTTGGCTCGTGGCCTGAGGTAATGAAAACACACTTTGTCAGCGGCGGTGAGCTGGACAAACTGTTGGCGGCGGGGCGTAAGTAAATGTTTGCTGTTTCCTCCCGACGCGTGCTGCCCGGCTTTACCTTAAGTCTCGGGACCAGCTTATTGTTTGTCTGCCTGATATTGCTGCTGCCGCTGAGCGCGCTGGTCATGCAACTGGCGCAAATGAGCTGGGCGCAGTATTGGGAAGTGATTACCAATCCGCAGGTGGTCGCGGCGTATAAAGTGACGCTGCTGTCGGCGTTTGTGGCATCGATTTTTAACGGCGTATTTGGTTTGCTGATGGCGTGGATCTTAACCCGTTATCGCTTTCCGGGCCGTACGTTACTGGATGCGCTGATGGACCTGCCGTTTGCACTGCCTACGGCGGTGGCAGGCTTGACGCTGGCGTCGCTATTTTCGGTCAATGGTTTCTACGGCGAGTGGCTGGCGAAGTTTGATATCAAGGTGACCTACACCTGGCTGGGTATTGCCGTGGCAATGGCCTTTACCAGCATTCCGTTTGTGGTGCGTACCGTGCAGCCGGTGCTGGAAGAGCTAGGTCCCGAGTATGAAGAAGCGGCGGAAACGCTCGGCGCCACGCGCTGGCAGAGTTTTCGTAAAGTGGTACTGCCGGAGCTGTCTCCCGCGCTGGTGGCGGGCGTGGCGCTGTCGTTTACCCGCAGCCTCGGTGAGTTTGGCGCGGTTATTTTCATCGCCGGGAACATCGCATGGAAAACGGAAGTGACCTCGCTGATGATTTTTGTTCGCTTGCAGGAGTTTGACTACCCGGCCGCCAGCGCGATTGCGTCAGTGATCCTTGGTGCCTCACTGTTGCTGCTGTTTTCGATTAACACCCTGCAAAGTCGCTTTGGGCGACGCGTGGTAGGTCACTAATGGCAGAGATAACCCAATTGAAACGCTATGGCGCACCCCGCATCAACTGGGGGAAATGGTTTCTGATCGGCACGGGCATGCTGGTATCCGCGTTTATTTTGCTGGTGCCGATGATTTACATCTTCGTGCAGGCGTTCAGCAAGGGGTTGATGCCGGTATTACAGAACCTGGCTGACCCGGATATGCTGCATGCCATTTGGCTCACGGTGCTGATTGCGCTGATTGCGGTGCCGGTGAATCTGGTGTTTGGCGTATTGCTGGCCTGGCTTGTGACTCGCTTCAACTTCCCTGGACGCCAGCTGTTGCTGACGTTACTGGATATTCCGTTTGCCGTCTCGCCGGTGGTCGCAGGTCTGATCTATCTGTTGTTTTACGGTTCTAACGGCCCGTTGGGTGGTTGGCTGGATGAACACAACCTGCAAATCATGTTCTCCTGGCCGGGGATGGTGCTGGTGACGGTGTTCGTGACCTGTCCGTTTGTGGTGCGCGAGCTGGTACCTGTAATGCTGAGTCAGGGCAGCAATGAAGATGAAGCCGCGGTTCTACTTGGCGCATCCGGCTGGCAGATGTTCCGCCGCGTTACGCTGCCGAATATCCGTTGGGCATTGCTGTATGGCGTGGTGCTGACCAACGCCCGTGCGATTGGCGAGTTTGGCGCGGTGTCGGTGGTTTCCGGCTCGATTCGCGGCGAAACCTTGTCTCTACCACTACAGATTGAATTACTGGAGCAGGACTATAACGCAGTCGGTTCCTTTACCGCCGCCGCGCTGTTGACGCTGATGGCGATTATTACCCTGTTTTTGAAGAGCATGTTGCAATGGCGTCTGGAGAACCAGGAAAAACGCGCGCAGCAGGAGGAAAATCATGAGCATTGAGATTGCCAATATTAAGAAGTCTTTTGGTCGCACCCAGGTGCTGAACGATATCTCGCTGGATATTCCTTCAGGTCAAATGGTTGCTCTGCTGGGACCATCAGGTTCGGGCAAAACTACGCTGCTGCGCATCATTGCCGGGCTGGAGCATCAGTCCAGCGGGCATATTCGTTTTCACGGCACCGACGTCAGCCGTCTGCATGCGCGCGATCGCAAAGTAGGGTTTGTGTTCCAGCACTATGCGCTGTTTCGTCATATGACCGTTTTCGACAACATCGCGTTTGGTCTGACGGTCCTGCCACGGCGTGAGCGCCCGAACGCGGCAGCTATTAAAGCGAAAGTGACCAAACTGCTGGAGATGGTTCAATTGGCTCATCTGGCGGACCGTTTCCCGGCACAGCTTTCCGGTGGGCAAAAGCAGCGTGTGGCGTTGGCGCGTGCGCTGGCGGTAGAGCCGCAGATCCTGCTGCTCGACGAGCCGTTTGGCGCGCTCGATGCTCAGGTGCGTAAAGAGCTGCGTCGCTGGTTGCGCCAACTGCATGAAGAGCTGAAGTTTACCAGCGTGTTTGTTACCCACGATCAGGAAGAAGCGACGGAAGTTGCAGACCGCGTGGTGGTGATGAGTCAGGGCCATATCGAACAGGCGGATGCGCCGGATCAGGTATGGCGCGAACCGGCGACCCGTTTTGTGCTGGAATTTATGGGTGAGGTTAACCGCCTGCAGGGGACGATTCGCGGTGGACAATTCCACGTGGGCGCACACCGCTGGCCGTTAGGCTATACGCCTGGCTATCAGGGCCCGGTGGATCTGTTCCTGCGCCCGTGGGAAGTGGATGTTAGCCGACGTACCAGCCTGGACTCGCCATTGCCGGTACAGGTGCTGGAGGCCAGCCCGAAAGGGCACTACACCCAATTAGTTGTGCAACCCCTCGGGTGGTATAACGAACCGTTGACGGTGGTTATGCAGGGCGACGATTCCCCGAGCCGCGGTGAACGTCTGTTTGTCGGGCTGCAAAATGCGCGTTTATATAACGGCGACCAGCGTATTGAAACGCGTGAAGAGGAACTTGCCCTGGCGCAAAGTGCCTGATAGGTTAATTCGTATAGTTATCATCCGGTGGCGCTGCGCTTACCGGGCTTACCAGGTGCAGCATGACCTGTAGGCCGGTAAGCGCAGCGCCACCCGGCATTTTATTGAGCTGAAAACGTGAACACATTAGAACAAACAATTGGCAATACGCCTCTGGTGAAATTACAACGTCTGACGCCAGATAACGGCAGTGAAATTTGGGTCAAGCTGGAAGGGAATAATCCCGCAGGTTCGGTGAAAGACCGCGCCGCGTTGTCGATGATTGTCGAAGCGGAAAAACGTGGGGAAATTAAGCCCGGTGACGTATTGATTGAGGCGACCAGCGGTAATACCGGTATTGCGCTGGCAATGATCGCCGCGCTGAAGGGCTACCGTATGAAGCTGCTGATGCCAGACAACATGAGTCAGGAACGCCGTGCGGCGATGCGTGCTTACGGGGCTGAACTGGTTCTGGTGACAAAAGAGCAGGGGATGGAAGGGGCGCGCGATTTAGCCCTTGAGATGGCGCAGCGCGGAGAAGGTAAACTTCTCGATCAGTTTAATAATCCGGATAACCCATACGCGCACTACACCACCACCGGCCCGGAAATCTGGCAGCAGACATCAGGCCGTATAACGCATTTCGTCTCCAGCATGGGGACCACCGGCACTATTACCGGTGTGTCACGTTTTCTGCGTGAGCAGGAAAAACCGGTCACCATTGTTGGCCTGCAGCCTGAAGAGGGCAGCAGTATTCCAGGCATTCGCCGCTGGCCAGCGGAATATATGCCGGGTATTTTTAACGCCTCGCTGGTGGATGAGGTGCTGGATATTCATCAGAACGATGCGGAAAATACCATGCGTGAACTGGCCGTTCGCGAAGGGATTTTTTGCGGTGTCAGTTCTGGTGGCGCGGTGGCAGGTGCGTTACGTGTGGCACGTGCAAATCCGGGGGCAGTGGTGGTAGCGATCATCTGCGATCGCGGCGATCGCTACCTTTCGACCGGCGTCTTTGGTGAAGAGCACTTCAACCAGGGCGCAGGGATTTAATTTGTAGGCCTGATAAGCGTAGCGCCATCAGGCAAACGTACGACACAATCGCCGGATGATGATGCAAAGCGTGTTATCCGGCCTGCAATGTTCAATCGTTACGTTTTTCTACCAGCTTATCAAGGAATTGCCACAGTTTTTCATTCATCTGCTGGTAATCCCAGGCGCGCATCTCTTCCACCGAGCGGATGAAACGCTTCCCTTTGGCCTCGGCCAGCTCTTGCTCTGAGTGCTGAATTAATCCTTCGACAGCTTCGGCGGTAAACTCTATATGGCACTGAAAACCATAGATAAAATTACCGTATTGTACAATTTGTCGCGGGCATCCCTCGCTCGTGGCTAGAATTGTCGCCTGGTCGGTTAATCCCGGCATATCATTGTGCCAGTGACCGACGGTAAGCGGTGAGCCGAAATGGCTGAACAACGGGTGTTGTTGGCCTGCCTCGGTCAGGGCGATCGGGTAGTGACCAATCTCTTTTTCCGGACTTTGGCACACCTTCGCGCCCAGCGCTTCACCGATTAGCTGTGACCCTAAACAGATCCCCACTACGACTTTACGTGCTGAAATAGCCTGATTGATCAGATGCTGCTCGGCTTGAGAGTCAAAGTATGGGCACTCTGCCAGCGTGGTGCGGGGTGACTGCGGGCCGCCAAATACCACCAGCATATCGAAGCCATCGGCATTAGCGGGGACCGTTTCTCCGGCGTATACGCGTGACCAGGTGATGGTATAGCCGCGTGATTCGGCCCACGGCAGGTAAGTGCCAGCAGATTCGAAAGACTCATGAATAACAAAATGAACTCGCACTTTTTCTCTCCTGTTAGCGCTTTAGCGCCTGATGGATATCAGCCGCCAGCTTATTAATGTCGCTGTCAGTTAAAGTTGACAGCGTAATGCGCAGGCCGTGCGCAGGCATACTGACGCCAAACACTTCGCCTTCACGTACCAGCCAGCCGGATTTTGCCAGCGCAAAAGCGAGTGCCTGGCTTTTATCTTCCAGCGGCAGCCACAGATTCAGCCCGTCACCCACGGGCAGATCAATGCCATGTAGCCGCAGAGCCGCTGCCAGTTTTTGCTGCTGGGCCGCGTAAAACTGCCGAGTTTGCGCCAGCGTGTGTTGGTAAGCCTCATCACTCAGGCAGGCGCAGGCCAGATCCTGTAGTAGATGGCTGACCCACTGACTGCCGGAGTTGAGCCGTAAACGCAGTTTCCCAGAAGTGAGCGGGTCACTGGCCACAATGGCCAGGCGTAAATCCGGGCCTAACGTTTTCGACATCGAACGGATAACCGCCCAGTGCGTGGTTTCCTTAGCTATCACCGGATACCAGCGGCAAGCGGACAGCAACGCAAAGTGGTCGTCGACGATCACCAGCGTCTGCGGATAGCGAGCCAGGATGTCCTGCAATTGCGCCGCGCGGGATGCGCTCAGACTACATCCTGTCGGGTTGTGCGCACGCGGCGTCAGAATCACCGCCCGCGCGCCTTTCTGTAGCGCGAGTTCCAGCATATCTGGCTGCATGCCTTCGCGGTCAACGTTGACCGGACTGGCGGAGAAACCTGCATAACGCAGCATGTTGATGCTGCTCAAAAAGCATGGGTCTTCAACAACCACGCTATCGCCAGGCAGCAAATGGGCGCACAGCAGCCGTTCAATGGCATCAATAGCGCCGCTGGTGATATCAATTTCGCCCTTGCAAGGCATCGCATCCTGCATCCACTGCGCGGCCCATGCTTTAAGTCCCGGCGACACGGCAGCATCACCGTACAAGCGCGGACTCTTATTTATCTTCGCGAAATAACTGCTCAGATCGGGAAGACGCGAAGGCGCTGGATTACCGCCGGAAAGATCGATAAGCGGGGTATCCGGATTACCACCTTCCAGAGCAACGGGGGCAGAAATTTCTTTGATCACCGTGCCATTGCGTCCCTGACTCTGCGCCAATCCAGAGGTGACCAGGCGTTTATAAGCCGCTGCCACAGTATTACGGTTAACGTTCAATGCCGTTGCCAGTTCGCGCACCGGTGGTAACGTTTCTCCTGCTGCCAGCGTGCCTGTAGTGACATGTTGACGAATACTGTCAAAAATTTCGTTAGCGGTTTTTCCGTCGATCATTATTGACCTATGACAAAATGAATTTTAGCATATGACGATAATAGTGAGGCGTGAGTCCGCTGTCCAGCGAGAGGAGAAATTTATGGAGCAGGGGAGTGATATTCAGTCAGTGCTCTTCGACGACAAGCATCGGGCGTTACAGACCGATATCGTCGCCGTCCAGTCACAGGTGGTGTATGGCAGCGTGGGCAACAGCATCGCCGTTCCGGCCATTAAGGCGCAGGGATTACGCGTGACGGCAGTCCCTACGGTACTGTTCAGTAATACCCCGCATTATGAAACCTTTTACGGGGGCGTTATTCCTCCCGACTGGTTTAGCGGGTATCTGCGCGCTTTAAATGAGCGTGATGCTTTACGCGAGCTGAAGGCGGTGACCACCGGCTATATGGGCAGCGCAGAGCAGATCGCCTTGCTGGCGCAGTGGCTGGAAACGGTGCGGGTTTCGCATCCCGGTCTGTGCATTCTGGTCGACCCGGTAATTGGTGATACGGACAGCGGCATGTATGTGAAAGCCGAAATCCCGCAGGCCTATCGCAAATATCTGCTGCCGTTGGCTCAGGGGCTGACGCCGAACGTGTTTGAGCTACAAATGCTGAGCGGCAAGCCGTGTCGCACGCTTGATGAAGCCATAGCGGCGGCGCAATCGCTGCTCACCGACACGCTGAAATGGGTGGTGATCACCACCGCGCCGGGGGATACCGAAGAGATTATTAATGTTGCGGTGGTGACGGCTGAAACGGTTGAGGTGTTAGCCCATCCGCGGGTGAAAACGGACCTGAAGGGGACTGGCGATCTGTTCTGTGCTGAGCTGGTGAGCGGAATTGTGCTGGGTAAAGCGCTGACGACCGCGACGCATGATGCCGCACAGCGGGTGCTGGAAGTAATGACGTGGACTAACCGGTGCGGTAGTGATGAGTTAATTCTGCCACCGGCAGGGGAGGCGCGATGAAGAGTTACCGGCTGGTGGTTCGCCAGAATGGGCGTATGGTTGGACATTTTGACACCAGTGGGGCTGCGGCGCTGGAAGATATCTGCGTGGCGCGGGCCATGTTTGGTATTGCGGGTGGCTACGATTGTGAACTGTTAGTGGCGGATTCGGAGCGACGGATGCTGGAAAGCGGGCCGGAAGGGATGAAAATTCTGATGCGCGAGGCGTGTTACCGACCGGTCACTTCACAGATTTAATGCCGGATGGCGGCGCATACGCCTTATTCGGCCTACGTTACGGAGTTCGTTGTAGGCCGGATAAGCGTAGCGCCATCCGGCAAGGTACTGCCTGATTGCCGGATGGCGGCGTAAACGCTTTATCCGGCCTACGCAAGAATTACTTCTTGATACGGATAACCGGAGTTTCACCCACCGTCACGCTACCGGACAGTTTGATCAGCTCTTTGATTTCGTCCATGTTGGAGATAACAACCGGAGTCAGAGTAGACTTGGCTTTTTCTTCCAGCAGCGGCAGATCGAATTCAATAACCGGGTCGCCCACTTTCACGCGCTGACCTTCTTCAGCGATGCGTTTGAAGCCTTCGCCTTTCAGTTCAACGGTATCAATACCGAAGTGAACAAACAGCTCAATGCCGCTGTCGGATTCGATAGAGAAAGCGTGGTTGGTTTCAAAGATTTTGCCGATGGTGCCATCAACAGGAGCAACCATTTTGTTACCGGTTGGTTTGATAGCGATGCCATCACCAACGATTTTTTCAGCAAAAACTACATCCGGCACGTCTTCGATGTTGACGATCTCGCCAGAGAGCGGAGCAACGATCTCAATAGTTCCGGTGTCTTTCTTATCATCAGAAACCAGAGATTTCAGTTTATCGAACAAACCCATGATCTTCTCCTAAGCAGTAAATTGGGCCGCATCTCGTGGATTAGCAGATTGTTTTTTCTTCAATGAACTTGTTAACCAGCGTCATTAACTCGTCCGTTGTCGGTTGAGCAAGAGCCTGCTCTGCTAACACCTTCGCATCTTCGAAGTTCGTGTTACGGATAATCTTCTTAATGCGCGGGATAGAAATGGCGCTCATAGAGAATTCGTCCAGACCCATCCCCAGCAACAGAAGTGTAGCACGTTCGTCGCCTGCAAGCTCACCACACATGCCAGTCCATTTGCCTTCAGCATGAGAAGCATCAATAACTTGCTTGATCAGCGTCAGCACAGATGGCGACATTGGTTGGTAAAGGTGTGAAATCATATCATTACCACGGTCAACTGCCAGGGTGTACTGCGTTAAATCATTGGTACCGATACTAAAGAAATCAACTTCTTTGGCTAAATGACGCGCAATTGTTGCCGCAGCCGGTGTTTCCACCATCACGCCAATCTCAATGCTTTCGTCAAATGCTTTACCTTCGTCGCGCAGTTCCTGTTTGTAGATTTCGATCTCTTTGCGCAGTGCACGCACTTCTTCAACAGAGATGATCATTGGGAACATGATGCGCAGTTTGCCGAAAGCAGAGGCGCGCAGGATAGCGCGAACCTGGTCACGCAGGATCTCTTTACGATCCATGGCGATACGCACGGCACGCCAGCCCAGGAACGGGTTCTCTTCTTTCGGGAAGTTCATGTACGGCAGCTCTTTATCACCGCCGATGTCCATGGTACGGACGATGACCGCCTGAGAGCCACAGGCTTCAGCAACGGCTTTATACGCAGCAAACTGTTCTTCTTCAGTTGGCAGCGATTCACGGTCCATGAACAGGAATTCGGTGCGGTACAGGCCCACACCTTCGGCGCCATTACGCTCAGCGCCTTCAACGTCACGAACGGTACCGATGTTGGCGCAAACTTCAACCTGATGTCCGTCCAGCGTGATAGCCGGCAGATCTTTCAGCTTAGCGAGTTCCGCTTTCTCGGTAGCAACCTGCTCCTGAACGGCACGCAGTTGCTCAATAACGTCGTTGGTCGGGTTGACGTAAACCTGGTTGTTTACGGCATCCAGAATCAGATAGTCGTCGTTTTTCACCTGAGAGGTGACGCTGCCCGTCCCCACGATGGCAGGCAGTTCCAGAGAACGCGCCATGATTGAGGTATGGGAAGTACGTCCGCCCGCGTCAGTGATGAAACCCAGCACCTTGTTCAGGTTCAACTGTGCGGTTTCTGACGGGGTCAGGTCAGCGGCTACCAGGATAACTTCTTCCTGAATAGCGCTCAGGTCGATAATTGCCAGACCCAGGATGTTACGCAGCAGGCGTTTACCGATGTCACGTACGTCAGCCGCACGTTCTTTCAGGTATTCATCATCCAGCTCTTCCAGGGCTGTGGCCTGACCTTCGATAACTTCATGCGCGGCTGCATCAGCCGTCATGTGCTTATCTTTAATCAGGGCTATGATTTCCTGCTCCAGCTCCTCATCTTCGAGTAGCATAATATGCCCTTCAAAGATGGCTTCTTTTTCTTCACCGAACGTTTCACCAGCTTTGGTTTTGATCGCTTCCAGTTGCGCAGATGCCTTGGCACGACCGCTCAGAAAACGTTCAACTTCCTGATCAACCTTGTCGGCAGAAATTTTTTTCCGGTCAATGACGATCTCGTCTTCTTTCAGCAGCAATGCTTTACCGAAAGCGATACCCGGGGATGCTAAAATGCCTGAAATCATAACCCTACCTTACTTGTGACTGATATTTAAAAGAACTCGTTGAACTTACTCGAGTTCAGCCATCAGTTTAACCAGATGCTCAACTGCTTTCTGCTCGTCTTCACCTTCTGCGGACAGGGTGACAACGGTACCCTGAGTCAGGCCCAGAGTCTGCAGTTTAAACAGGCTTTTGGCGCTAGCGCTTTTGCCGTTGGAAGTCACAGTAATATCAGAAGTAAAGCCTTTTGCTTCTTTAACAAACTGAGCAGCAGGGCGAGTATGCAGACCGTTCGGAGCGGTAATGGTAACTTCTTGCTGGAACATTATATTTCCCCAACTTATAGGTTTAGTGTTGTGGAACTAAAGTCTAGCCTGGCGGCTCAACTTTAGCCTGTATTGTTAGCATCGGCGTAAACTGGACGCGACACAAAAGGAGTTCGGTGCAATCCGTTGCTGGCAACTTCTTGCCGCTGACGTTTCGTTCGTCATTAAACATTATGCCGCGAAAGGAAGAGTTGAACCAAATCATAAAATCGATTCAGCTAGCGCTTTTCCTGTAACGATTAATTTCGCGCATCAAAATAATTAGTTTGGTTAAATACCAGTTCCGGCGGGTTGAATCAATGCCAGGCGAGTTGAAACTTTGAAGCAGGCCACAAAAAAGCACCCAAAAGGGTGCTTTTTTACGCGTTTTTAACATGCTGGCATTACTGTTGCAGTTCTTTCTCTGTGAAGAGATCGGCAAACAGTGCAGTGCTCAGATAACGCTCACCCGATGACGGTAGGATAACCACAATATTCTTATTGGTAAAGGTTTCATCTTCCTGCAGCTTAAGCGCAGCAGCAACCGCAGCGCCGGAAGAGATCCCCGCTAGAATACCTTCTTCTTCCATCAGGCGACGAGCAGTAGAAATAGCTTCATCATTGGTGATGGCAACGACTTTA
This sequence comes from Citrobacter arsenatis, assembly GCF_004353845.1. Classification (GTDB taxonomy): domain Bacteria; phylum Pseudomonadota; class Gammaproteobacteria; order Enterobacterales; family Enterobacteriaceae; genus Citrobacter; species Citrobacter arsenatis. The sequence continues at coordinate 3,709,058 of NZ_CP037864.1, read as the reverse complement.
TCGATAAGCTTCAGATCAAGGTTGCCCGGAATGAAGCCTGCGCCGATACCCTGAATTTTATGCGGGCCTGGTTTGAGTTCTTCACCCGCCAGGGCCTGAGCGATAACAGGGGAGTCGGTAGGTTCAACCGCAACGGTGATCAGGTCGGTTTTGCCTTTGGTGCCTTTAATGTAACGGGTCACACCAGTCAGGGTACCGCCGGTACCTACGCCGGAAATAAAGACATCAACCTGGCCATCGGTATCTTCCCAGATTTCCGGGCCGGTGGTTTTTTCGTGGATTTCCGGGTTCGCCGGGTTGCTGAACTGTTGCAGCAACAAGAATTTTTCCGGATCGCTGGCAACGATTTCTTCCGCTTTCTGAATTGCGCCCTTCATACCTTTTGCGCCTTCGGTCAGCACCAGGTTTGCGCCCAGTGCTTTTAAGAGTTTGCGGCGCTCAATGCTCATGGTTTCCGGCATGGTCAGAGTCAGTTTGTAACCGCGAGCGGCGGCGACGTAGGCCAGTGCAATACCGGTGTTACCGCTGGTCGGTTCTACCAGCTCAACGCCCGGTTTCAGCACACCACGTTTTTCGGCATCCCAAATCATATTGGCACCGATACGGCATTTGACGCTGAAGCTCGGGTTGCGTGATTCTACCTTCGCCAGAATGCGTCCGTTACCGATACGGTTCAGTCGAACCAGCGGCGTATGACCGATAGTCAGCGAGTTATCTTCAAAAATCTTACTCATGGCCTGTCCTTAACTGTATGAAATTGGGATACCGCTTCAGCATACCTGTTGAGAAAGTATGGGGAAGTAAGGAATTCGCATATCTATATGCTGATGAGAAATAATGCGTAGCAGTATGGAATAAGCACGGGCATAAGCCAGCCCGCGTTTACACAATTTTGCATTACTTCCATAACGCGTGCTTAGCACGATAGCAGTCTACCCACATCGCCGTAGCACCACAAACCGCGACCGGCATGATGAACAGATTGAGCAGCGGAATCATGGTGAACAGGCTGGTCAACGCGCCAAACTGCATATTGGTTACCTTACGTGTGCGCAGCGCAACGCGCATCTCCTTAAAAGGCACCTTGTGGTTATCAAACGGATAATCGCAGTACTGAATGGCCAGCATCCACGCGCTGAACAGGAACCACAGCACCGGGGCGACGGTCTGCCCAATACCCGGAATAAAATAGAGGATCAGCAACACGAAGGCGCGCGGGAGATACCACGCCAGCTTTTGCCATTCACGTTTCATAATGCGCGGAACGTCTTTCATGATGCCGAGAACGCCGGTGTCAGGCGGCGTAGCGCCGGTTAAGCGCGCTTCCAGCTGTTCAGCCAGCAGACCGTTAAATGGCGCGGCAATCCAGTTGGCGATAGTGGAGAACAGGTAGCCGAACACCAACAGCACGGAGACAGTCACAATCGGCCACAATAAATAGCTGAGCCACTGAAGCCAGTCAGGGACGTGACTCATCAGCGCGGGGATCCAGCTATCGAGTTGCGAAAATAACCACCAGAATGCGCCGCCCATCAGCAGGATATTCACCAGTAAAGGCAGAATAACAAAACGACGGATGCCCGGTTGAGTGATGAGCTTCCATCCCTGGGAAAAGTAATAAAGGCCGCTGCGAGGTACAACTGCAGATGATGAAACCATGGTCAGGACATACTCCTTGTTATATAAGCTCTGGTAAACTTTGCGTATCTTACCGGGTTGTTGGGCGTTAAGCTGTTCGGAAATGTTCGAAAAAACAGCAAAAAGCACAATTTTGTTCATCTTTATGCTGTGAAAGCCAAGAGTACACTTGCACTTGGCGTAATCGACAAATACTCTTAGTGAGTAAATGTTTGCCGTGGTGGCAAGGTGTTAGAACAACAGAGAATATAATGATGCAGGATTTGCGTCTGATATTAATCATTGTTGGCGCGATCGCCATAATCGCTTTACTGGTACATGGTTTTTGGACTAGCCGTAAAGAGCGGTCTTCTATATTCCGCGATCGCCCACTAAAACGCATGAAGTCTAAACGTGAAGACGAGGATTCGTTCGACGACAACGCCGAGGAAGACGAAGGCGTGGGCGAAGTTCGCGTTCATCGTGTGAATCATGCTCCCGGTAACGCGCAGGAACATGGTGTTCCTCCTCAGTCGCCGCAACACCAGTACCAGCCGCCTTATGCGTCTGCTCAGCCGCGTCAACCCGCGCAGCAGCCTGCACAAGCGCCGGTACCGCCGCCGCATGTTCAGCAGCCGCAGCAGCCTGTACAACAGCAGCAGCCGGTGCAACCTCAGCCTGTTCAGCAGCAACCTGTGCAGCAGCCGATGCAGCATCAGCCCGTTGCCCAACAGGTTCAGCAACCCGTGCAGCAAGCTCCGCAACCTGCACCGCAGACCTTCCAGCCAGCAGAGCCGGTCGTTGAACATCAAGCGCAGCCTGAGCCGGTAGTTGAAGAAGCGCCTGTCGCTGAAAAACCGCAGCGTAAAGAAGCGGTCATCATTATGAACGTTGCGGCTCATCATGGTAGCGAGCTCAACGGTGAGGTGCTGCTCAACAGCATTCAGCAGGCCGGATTCAAATTTGGCGATATGAATATTTTCCATCGTCATTTGAGCCCGGATGGCAGCGGTCCGTCGCTGTTCAGCCTTGCCAATATGGTTAACCCGGGGACGTTTGACCCAGAAATGACGGGTGACTTCAGCACCCCAGGCGTGACTATTTTTATGCAGGTTCCGTCCTACGGGGACGAGCTGCAAAACTTTAAGCTGATGCTGCAGTCCGCACAGCACATTGCCGATGAAGTGGGTGGTGTGGTGCTCGACGATCAACGTCGCATGATGACGCCGCAGAAACTGCGCGAGTATCAGGACCGCATCCGCGAAGTTAAAGAATCTCGCGCCTGATTTTCCTCTGGCGTGACATCTCCTTGCTAAACCCCCGCCTGTCGGGGGTTTTTTATCATTGATGGTGCGATATGGAATCAATCGAACAACAACTGACAGAACTGCGAACCACGCTTCGCCATCATGAGTATCTCTACCATGTGATGGACGCGCCGGAAATTCCCGATGCAGAGTACGATCGCCTGCTGCGCGAACTGCGAGAGCTGGAAGCACAGCATCCGGACCTTGTTACTCCTGACTCGCCAACCCAACGCGTTGGCGCCGCTCCGTTAACGGCGTTCAGCCAGATTCGCCATGAAGTGCCGATGCTGTCGCTGGATAACGTATTTGATGAAGAGAGTTTTCTCGCCTTCAACAAACGTGTGCAGGACAGGCTGAAAAGTACCGATAAACTGACCTGGTGCTGTGAACTGAAGCTGGACGGGCTGGCGGTCAGTATCCTGTATGAAAACGGTGTGCTGGTCAGTGCCGCAACGCGCGGTGATGGCACCACGGGTGAGGACATCACTTCTAATGTGCGCACCATTCGCGCGATCCCGTTAAAACTGCGCGGCGATAACATACCGTCGCGTCTGGAAGTGCGCGGCGAAGTGTTCCTGCCGCAGGCTGGATTTGAAAAAATTAACGCAGAAGCCCGTCGCACCGGCAACAAAGTGTTTGCTAACCCGCGTAACGCGGCGGCCGGTTCATTGCGCCAGCTTGATCCGCGTATCACAGCGAAGCGACCGCTTACTTTCTTCTGCTATGGCGTTGGTGTGCTGGAAGGTGGCGTGCTGCCAGATACCCATCTGGGTCGCCTGCTGCAATTTAAAGAGTGGGGATTGCCGGTAAGCGACAGAGTCACGCTCTGCGACTCTCCGCAGGAAGTACTCGCTTACTATCATAAGGTTGAAGAAGACCGACCCTCGCTGGGATTTGATATCGACGGCGTGGTTGTCAAAGTCAACTCTATGGCGTTGCAGGAACAACTGGGCTTTGTTGCCCGCGCACCGCGTTGGGCGGTGGCCTTTAAGTTCCCGGCGCAGGAGCAGATGACCTTTGTGCGTGATGTTGAGTTTCAGGTCGGACGTACCGGGGCGATTACGCCCGTTGCCCGCCTTGAGCCGGTCCAGGTTGCCGGGGTGCTGGTCAGTAACGCAACGCTGCACAACGCTGACGAAATCGAGCGGTTGGGTTTGCGCATCGGCGATAAAGTCGTCATTCGCCGTGCGGGCGATGTTATCCCGCAGGTGGTGAACGTCGTGCTTTCCGAACGCCCGGAAGATACCCGCGAAATTGTGTTCCCAGAGCATTGTCCGGTTTGTCACTCTGACGTCGAACGTGTGGAAGGCGAAGCAGTCACTCGCTGCACCGGTGGTTTAATCTGTGGGGCTCAGCGGAAGGAGTCGCTGAAACACTTTGTTTCCCGCCGCGCGCTCGACGTTGACGGTATGGGCGACAAAATTATCGATCAACTGGTCGAGAAAGAGTATGTCCACACGCCGGCAGACCTCTTCACCCTGACCGCAGGTAAACTGACTGGTCTTGATCGTATGGGGCCGAAGTCGGCACAAAACGTGGTGAATGCGCTGGAAAAAGCGAAAGCAACAACGTTTGCCCGTTTCCTCTATGCGCTGGGGATTCGTGAAGTCGGCGAAGCCACGGCGGCAGGTCTGGCGGCGTATTTCGGCACCCTTGAGGCACTGGAAGCGGCTTCTGTTGAAGAACTGCAAAAAGTGCCGGATGTCGGCATCGTGGTAGCGACCCATGTGTTTAATTTCTTTGCCGAAGAGAGCAACCGTGAGGTGATTGTTCAGCTTTTAGCACAGGGGATCCACTGGCCAGCGCCGGTGGTCATCAACGCTGAAGAAATCGACAGCCCCTTCGCGGGTAAAACGGTGGTGCTGACCGGGAGCCTGAGCCTGATGTCACGCGATGACGCTAAAGCGCGTCTGACCGAACTGGGGGCAAAAGTAGCGGGCAGCGTATCGAAGAAAACCGATCTGGTGATTGCCGGTGAAGCGGCGGGTTCGAAGCTGGCAAAAGCGCAGGAGCTGGGGATTGCCGTGATCGATGAAGCTGAAATGATCCGCTTGCTGGGTGCCTGAGATGGAAAAAGAGCAGCTGGTTGAAATTGCCAATACCGTGATGCCCTTTGGCAAATATAAAGAGCGTCGGCTGATTGATGTACCAGAAGAGTATCTGCTGTGGTTTGCCCGTAAGGATGAATTCCCGCCGGGCAAGCTCGGCGAGCTGATGCAAATCACGCTGCTGATTAAAACAGAAGGGCTGACGCAACTTGTACAGCCCCTGAAGCGCCCGCTTTAAGCCTTCGCGGCGCGGCTTTTTTGCTGCGCCTGCAAGGCGTCCGTCTGCTGCTTGTAGCGACGCGCCAGCACGGCGCACACCATCAGCTGTATTTGATGGAAGATCATCAACGGCAGTACCATCATCCCAATCACCGAAGTCGGGAACAAAATATTTGCCATTGGGATCCCGTTTGCCAGGCTCTTTTTCGAACCGCAGAACACAATGGTGATTTCATCGGCCTTGTTGAAGCCGCATTTACGCGCAACAAAGACGTTTATGCCAATTACGATTGCCAGCAGTATGATGCTGACCACTACGATAAACAGCAGTGAACCCACTCCTACTTTGTGCCAGATGCCGTTAACAACGGCTTCACTGAAGGCGGAGTACACCACCAGCAAAATAGAGGATTGATCCGTTTTCGCGATCCATTTTTTATGTCGTGAAACCCAGTTTCCAATCCACGGACGTGAAAGGTGCCCCAATACAAACGGCAGCAGCAACTGCAGCATGATTTTTCCTACCTGCTCCAGACTGCCTTCTGCGCCGTGCATATTCATCACCAGCCCGACCAGCAACGGCGAAAGAAAAATACCTAGCAGGCTGGAGGCTGAAGCGGAACAAACGGCGGCGGCAACGTTACCTCCCGCCAGCGACGTAAAGGCAATGGCCGACTGCACCGTGGCAGGCAAAATACACAGGTACAAGAAACCGGTGTACAGCATCGGGTCAACGTTGATCGGCGCCCACCAGGCGAACAGAACGCCCAGAACCGGGAAGACAACAAACGTGCTGCACATTACCCACAGATGCAAACGCCAGTGGCTACCGCCGGCAATAATGGCCTCACGCGACAGCTTCGCCCCGTGCATAAAAAACAGCAGGGCGATGGCGGCGGTGGTTAAGCCTTCAAAGAAAGGCACAAAGCCACCCTCGGCCGGGAAAAAGGACGCCAGTAAAACAACCGTAATCAGCGTTATCGTGAAGGGATCAAGGATACGAAAAAGTTTCATAAAAGCTCCTGAAATTCGGTAGGAACATTTTGCGTTTTTCCGTTTGAGAAATAAAATTGATTTATTGCATCCATATATGAATTGAATAGATGAATTACTCTCTGCGTCAGCTCCGTATCTTTGTTACCGTCGCTCAGGCTAAAAGTTTTAGCCGGGCGGGGGATATCATTGGCTTAAGCCAGTCGGCGGTCAGTCATAGTGTTAAAGAGCTTGAAGCACAAACGGGTGTACGCCTGTTGGACAGAACGACGCGGGAAGTGGTGTTGACGGAAGCGGGGCACCAGTTGGCGGCGCGTCTGGAACGTATTCTGGATGAACTGCACAGCACGCTGCGCGAAGCAGGCCAGGTGGGGACGCAGTTAACCGGAACAGTCAGGGTTGCTGCCAGCCAGACTATCTCAGCTCATCTTATTCCCCAGTGTATTGCCAAGAGCAATCAGCTTTATCCGGCGATCGATTTTGTTCTGCACGATCGGCCACAGCAGTGGGTTCTGGAGAGCATTCGCCAGGGAGAAGTCGATTTTGGCATTGTGATTGATCCCGGTGCTGTGACCGATCTGCAGTGTGAAGCCGTGCTGTCCGAACCTTTCCTGCTGTTATGTCGGCAGGATCATCCGTTAGCCCAGCGGGAATGGGTAAACTGGCAGGATCTCTATCATGAACCCCTGGTGCTGCAGGATTACGCTTCCGGCAGCCGACCGCTGATCGATGCGGCCCTCGCCCATTTTTCCATTGATGCCAATATTGTTCAGGAGATTGGTCACCCGGCCACGCTGTTCCCGATGGTTGAAGCCGGAATTGGTATCAGCGTACTACCGGCGCTGGCGCTCCCCTTACCGCAGGGCAGCCATTTGCAGGTGAAGCGTCTGACGCCGGTTGTGGAACGGCAACTGATGCTGGCGCGACGTAAAAATCGTTCTTTATCGACCGCCGCTCAGGCGTTATGGGACGTGGTGCGCATGCAGGCTAGCGAACTAACCGCCGGTCGTGCTCGCGACCCTTTGTACCAGCTTTAACGATATGGCTGGTGTTTGTCATGTCGTTAGGTTTGGCTTTCAGTCTCGATGAACCGATCGTTAACTTTGATATTTTTACCCGGCACCGGACTACCTCTTTATATTTATAAATTCTCCCGCGATATTCTTAGGCAATTGCTCAGCTTGCGGATTTTTAAGGCTATTTTAAATTATTATTTTTTTCTTGACCTTCCACTTGCTGGAAGGTTGATACTCTTTTTACGCAAGAACGGATAGCAGTATTTAATACAATGATGTATAGCGTTTTACTAATGAAGTAACTAAGTAACTTACACAGTAACTAATTATGGGTAGGGTTAACGCGCTCGCTATGGGTAATATTAATAGCGCGTTAAAAATCCGCAATAGTTATCTGCTCAAACTAATCCGGTAATTGTTTTTAACTCATGGGGTATTGGCGGCGATGATAAGCAAAAATAAAATTTTAATTGCAATGCAAATTAGTATGCTGGCATGGTCTGGTTATACATTTGCAGCAGACAGAGTGTATGTGGCAAACGAAGGTGCGGATTCAGTTAATGTACTTGATGCTGCGTCTTTAAAGACTGTAGATAAAGTACATGTTGGTAAAATGCCGCATAACGTTCAGGTGTCACCAGATAATAAAACAGTTTGGGTAACCAATCTCGGCGCTAATGGGACTCATTCATCTGGCTCTGAACATATGGATATGAGTAAAGATACCCATTCTGAGAAAATGGACATGGGCAAAGATTCTCATGCAGGTAAAAAGGAGCATGGTGAGGTTTGGGTGATTAATGCTGAGAATGACACTGTTATTTCAAAGATTCCGGTTGGCGCGCACCCTGCGCATGTTGTCGTCACCCCTGATGGGAAAATGGCGTATATCTCAAATAGTGCAGATAACACCATCAGCGTGATTGATGCAGAACATTTGAAAAATTTAACGACAATTAACGTCGGTAAATTCCCTCATGGCCTCAGAGTGAGTCCTGACGGTAAAGAAGTTTATATCGCGAATATGAAAGGGGGCTCGGTATCCGTTGTTGATACAGCCAGTAATAAAGAGGTCTCACAGATCCCGTTAGGTAAAATGCCAGCACAGGTAGGTTTTTCACCGGATGGTAAACTGGTGTTTGTTTCCCTGTCAGGTGAAGACGCTGTAGCGGTGATTGATACAGCAACGCGTAAAGTTGTGAAGAAAATTAATGTCGGTACCGTACCAATCCAGCTGTTTGGCACTCCGGATGGTAAAAGCATGCTGGTAACCAATCAGGGCTCGAAGAGCAAGCCGGGTAACACAATAAACATGATTGATATCGCAAGCCTTACGGTAGCGAAAACCATCACCACTGGCGATGGGGCCCATGGCGTGGTTGTTGATAAAAATGGCAAATATGCTTACGTCACTAATTCATTTGCTAACTCTGTTTCGATGATTGACATTAATGAGCGTAAGGTCGTGAACACGCTTCCGGTAGACAACAACCCAAATGGTATCAGCTGGGGCTCTGTCGAAGTGACGCCTAAATAACTGTGCTAGCATTTATCAATACCCGTCATTAGATGGCGGGTATTTTTAGGAATATCAGATAAGTGAAGGAAAGAGAGATGAGAAAGCCGGAACGGACAAAAACGCTGCCCAGTAAGTTCGATTTTGACGCGACTGTAAATAGACTTGTCGGTTTACTGAATACCAAAAATATCCGCATTTTTGCGCAAATTGATCAACAGCAAGCGGCAAAGGAGGTTGGTTTTGCTCTGCGGCCGACGATGTTATTTCTGTTTGGTAACCCAAAGGGGGGAACGCCCGCCATGCAGGCTAATCCCCATGCCGCAATAGAATTACCCTTGCGTGTTGTTATCTGGCAAGATGACAATGGAGTTACCCAGATAGATTACCAGGATGCGAGCAGTGTCCTCATCTCTGATTATGGTATTGCGCAAAATGTCGTTGCTCCGGTGAGCATCCTGGCAACTCTTCTTAATGAAGTAGCCGGTAATTAATTTCAAATAACACTAAGTACCTTGTAGATATTTAGTGTTATTTTCCTGTATTTATTGTACGGGTATTTAACTCCCAATAATAAATCAATTAAACCAAATGAGTGCTGTTCATTACTCTTCAATATTTGTCGACTCGTCTATTTTATCGATAAGTGATTTTTTATTTGCAATATTATGTGAAGGGTATATTTTAGCGCTCAAATATTAATGTGTTAGTTTATGAGGATAGTTATGAAAAAAATATTAGCCACATCATTAGCCACTTCTTTATGTTTTCTTAGCCTGTCTGTTTTTGCGGCCACAGAAATCTCACAGAAAGAAGCTGAAAGCTTAAAGCATGTTAAATCCATCACGGTAACAGAAAATACGGTGAATGAATGCGTGCACAAGATTTCGAAACTGGCAGATAAAGAAGGGGCGGATTTCTTTGTGATTAAGAATTTCTCTTCTATCGGTAATGGTTCCCAGGCTGTTGTAACCAGCGAGCTTTATAGAAAATAAATAGCAATACCCCGCCTTAGTTTTTGATTAGTGAAAGCAGGCAGTTATACCTGCTTTCGCTGAATCATTATCAACCCATGTTTGTTAGTGGTGAGTCAGACATATTCTTGCTGCTGTAGCCCTGACAGATTCCTGATGTTTTGCTACTCCCTGCCACTTCTGGCAGAAAAATAATGTGAATTCAAACCGATTTAGCGCACATCATCGATACCGATTTACTATCGGTTGTCGGGATAAACGGTATTGGTAATCGATTGCGCAGTCTCGCTATAACAGTACTGTACGCTACGTTATTTTCGATTACTCAGTATTAAGGACATCTCATGAGCCATTCTCTTTTCTCGCAAAATCCCTGGTATAGCGCCGACATCATTCGTGGCTACAAACCAGATTTCACGCCGCGCGTAGCCTTTATCCTTGGCTCAGGCCTGGGTGCGTTGGCGGACCAAATTGAGGATGCGGTGGCTATCTCTTACGAGAAACTGCCGGGGTTCCCGGTGAGCACCGTACACGGTCATGCTGGTGAACTGGTGCTGGGAAATCTCGCGGGCGTACCGGTGGCCTGTATGAAAGGGCGTGGACATTTCTATGAAGGGCGCGGCATGACGGTGATGACGGATGCCATTCGTACGCTGAAACTGCTGGGCTGTGAGCTGTTGTTTTGCACGAATGCCGCAGGTTCTTTGCGTCCCGAGGTCGGACCGGGTAGCCTCGTTGCGCTTAGCGATCACATCAATACAATGCCGGGTACGCCGATGGTAGGGCCAAACGATGAGCGTTTTGGTGAGCGATTCTTTTCATTGGCTAACGCTTATGATGCTGACTACCGTGCGGTCCTGCAAACCGTTGCCGCTGAGGAAGGGTTCCCGCTGAGTGAAGGGGTGTTTGTCTCTTATCCGGGACCGAACTTTGAAACCGCGGCAGAAATCCGCATGATGCAAATTATCGGCGGTGACGTGGTGGGGATGTCGGTGGTGCCGGAAGTTATCTCTGCACGCCACTGCGGTCTAAAAGTGGTTGCGGTGGCTGCCATCACGAATCTGGCGGAAGGTCTGGGTGATGTGAAATTATCTCACGCACAGACGCTGGCGGCAGCGGAACTGTCCCGGCAGAATTTCATCAATCTGATCTGCGGCTTCTTGCGCAAACTGGCCTGAATAATTAAAAAATGACCCCGCTTGCGGGGTCTTACTTTTTTGGCAAGGAACGGAAAAATGGGTATCGCATCTCGCTTAAAGCTCATGTCGTTTTTGCAATATTTCATCTGGGGAAGCTGGCTGGTAACCCTGGGTTCTTACATGATAAACACCCTGGATTTTACCGGTGCGAACGTCGGTATGGTTTACAGTTCGAAAGGGTTGGCGGCAATTATCATGCCGGGCATTATGGGCATCATTGCCGATAAATGGCTGCGTGCTGAGCGGGCCTACATGCTTTGCCATCTGGTGTGCGCTGGCGTGTTGTTATACGCCACAACCGTTACCGATCCCCAGACTATGTTCTGGGTGATGTTGGTTAACGCGATGGCGTATATGCCGACAATTGCGTTATCGAACAGCGTTTCATACTCGTGCCTGGCGCAATCGGGCCAGGATCCGGTCACCGCGTTCCCGCCAATTCGTGTGTTCGGCACGATAGGTTTTATTGTGGCGATGTGGACGGTCAGCCTGATGGGGCTGGAGCTGAGCAGCGCGCAGCTGTATATCGCTTCTGGCGCTTCATTACTGCTGGCCATGTATGCGCTTACGTTGCCGAAAATTCCGGTTGCCGAGAGAAAAGAGTCCGCCACGCTTGCCAGTAAACTCGGACTGGACGCCTTTGTCCTGTTTAAAAATCCGCGGATGGCAATCTTCTTTTTGTTTGCCATGATGCTGGGGGCGGTGCTGCAAATTACCAATGTCTTTGGCAATCCGTTCCTGCATGATTTTGCCCGTAACCCGGAATTTGCCGACAGTTTTGTGGTGAAGTACCCCTCTATTTTGCTTTCGGTTTCGCAGATGGCGGAGGTGGGCTTTATTCTCACTATCCCGTTCTTCCTCAAGCGCTTTGGCATTAAGACGGTAATGCTGATGAGCATGCTGGCATGGACGTTGCGCTTTGGCTTCTTTGCCTTTGGCGATCCGTCGCCGTTTGGCTTTGTGCTGCTGCTGATGTCGATGATTGTCTACGGCTGTGCGTTTGATTTCTTCAATATCTCAGGGTCGGTATTTGTCGAGCAGGAGGTTAACTCTAACATTCGCGCCAGTGCGCAGGGGCTGTTTATGACGATGGTAAACGGTGTTGGTGCGTGGGTGGGTTCAATCCTGAGCGGTATGGCGGTGGACTATTTTTCTATTGATGGTGTTAAAGATTGGCAGACAATCTGGCTGGTGTTTGCCGCCTATGCGCTGGCCCTGGCGGTTATCTTTGCATTGTTCTTTAAATACCAGCATGAACCTGAACGACAGGTGCGAAAATCACCGGCACATTAACGCTCAATTCGCGGCGGGTTTTCATGCCCGCCGTTTCATTTTCTGTGATGCCATGTGGTAACTTTGCGCATTATCCTTCTTTTCAGGAGCGCATTATCATGGAACGCACGCACCGCATCGATCTGAAGTTACTGCGTTATTTTCTTGCTGTCGCAGAAGAACTGCATTTTGGACGCGCTGCTGCTCGCCTGAATATGTCGCAACCGCCACTCAGTACGCATATCAAAGAGCTGGAACAGCAGCTCGGCACTTTGCTGTTTATCCGTCATTCCCGCAGCGTAGCGTTAACCCACGCTGGAAAGATATTGATGGAAGAGTCGCGCCGACTATTGTCCAGCGCCAATCAGGCGCTCGCGAGAGTCGAGCAGATTGGTCGCGGTGAGGCAGGGAGAATTGAGCTTGGCGTGATCGGTACTGCAATGTGGGGAAAAATGCGCCCGGTAATGCGGCGTTTTCTGAAGGACAACCCCAACGTTGAGGTGCTGTTTCGCGAGAACATGCCCGCGATGCAGATGACGATGCTGGAACGCCGTGAACTGGATGCGGGAGTTTGGCGGATGGCCACTGAGCTTTCTCCCGGATTTACCAGTCTGCGTTTGCATGAATCCTCTTTTCTGGTTGCCATGCCTGAAGAGCATGCTCTTACCGCCTGTGAATCCGTACCTCTGGAGGCGTTGAGAAATGAATATTTTGTCACGATGCCCTCTATTCATACCGACTGGGCATTTTTGCAGCGCGTTTGCCTGAGTGCTGGGTTTTCCCCGATGATTATTCGTGAGGTGAGGGAGCCGCAAACGGTGTTGGCAATGATCAGCATGGGGATTGGTATTACGTTGATTGCCGATAGCTATGCGCAGATGAACTGGCCTGGCGTGGTATTCCGCCCGTTAGAGGAACGTATTCCGGCGGATTTGTATATTGTGTATGACCAACAACAGGCGACGCCCGCGCTGGAGAAACTGGTAGCGGCATTGACGATGTGATGTCTGTGCCGGATGGCGGCTTATGTCTTATCCGGCCTACGCGTGCGGTATTTTCTGCGCCGGATGGCGACTGACGTCTTATCCGGCCTACGCGTACGGTATTGTCTGTGCCGGATGGCGACTGATGTCTTATCCGGCCTACGCGTGCGGTATTGTCTGCGCCGGATGGTGGCTTATGTCTTATCCGGCCTACGCGTACGGTATTGCCTGTGCCGGATGGCGACAAATGTCTTATCCGGCCTACGCGTGCGGTATTGACTGTGCCGGATGGCGACTGACGTCTTATCCGGCTTTCGAGTGCGGTTTTGACTGTGCCGGATGGCGGCTTATGTCTTATCCGGCCTACGCGTACGGTATTGTCTGCGCCGGATGGCGACAAATGTCTTATCCGGCCTACGCGTACGGTATTGACTGTGCCGGATGGCGGCTTATGTCTTATCCGGCCTACGCGTGCGGTATTGACTGTGCCGGATGGCGACTGACGTCTTATCCGGCCTACGCGTACGGTATTGACTGTGCCGGATGGCGACAAATGTCTTATCCGGCTTTCGAGTGCGGTATTGTCTGTACCGGATGGCGACTGACGTCTTATCCGGCTTTCGAGTGCGGTATTGTCTGTGCCGGATGGCGACTGACGTCTTATCCGGCCTACGCGTGCGGTATTGACTGTGCCGGATGGCGACTGACGTCTTATCCGGCTTTCGAGTGCGGTTTTGACTGTAGGCCTGATAAGCGTAGCGCATCAGGCAAGACCCGAATCTGCTGCAGGTTCGAATCTTATAAATCGCAGATAGCAAAAAGGCGCCTTTAGGGCGCCTTTTTACATTGGTGGGTCGTGCAGGATTCGAACCTGCGACCAATTGATTAAAAGTCAACTGCTCTACCAACTGAGCTAACGACCCGAAGTGGTGGGTGATGACGGGATCGAACCGCCGACCCCCTCCTTGTAAGGGAGGTGCTCTCCCAGCTGAGCTAATCACCCACTTCGGTACTTCATATTTTAACAAGAAATCCAGCTGGCGAGAAAGTGGTGGGTGATGACGGGATCGAACCGCCGACCCCCTCCTTGTAAGGGAGGTGCTCTCCCAGCTGAGCTAATCACCCACTTCTCAATTTCTTGTTTACACGGCGGAGACTACATAAAGTAGTTGGTGGGTGATGACGGGTTCGAACCGCCGACCCCCTCCTTGTAAGGGAGGTGCTCTCCCAGCTGAGCTAATCACCCCCGCTGTGTGGAGTCGCATTATAGGGAGAGTTGAAAATGAGTCAACGCATTTTCTAAAGAAATTGTTCGTTCGTCGTAATTTTAAACAAAACGATCGCAAAACAATCCATGCAGCATGATTTGTATACGAAAATGGCAAAGCGTGATGTTCCAACCCGATCAACATTGAGGAATCAGACCACAGTGATAGAATACGAGCCTGATAATCTTCCCTGGATTTGCCGGTTGTCGGCATCTTTATAAACGTAAGGCCATTTCATGAAAATCAAAACTCGCTTCGCGCCAAGCCCGACAGGTTATCTGCACGTCGGCGGTGCGCGTACTGCTCTTTATTCCTGGCTTTTTGCACGTAACCATGGCGGTGAGTTTGTGCTGCGTATTGAAGACACCGATCTCGAACGCTCCACGCCGGAAGCTATTGAAGCCATTATGGATGGCATGAACTGGCTGAATCTGGAATGGGATGAAGGCCCGTACTTCCAGACTAAACGTTTTGATCGCTACAACGCCGTGATTGATGAGATGCTGGAAGCAGGTACCGCATATAAATGCTACTGCTCCAAAGAGCGCCTGGATGCGCTGCGTGAAGAGCAGATGGCGAACGGTGAGAAACCGCGTTACGACGGCCGCTGCCGCCACGGCCACGAACATCACGCTGCTGATGAACCTTGCGTGGTGCGTTTTGCCAACCCGCAGGACGGTTCCGTTATTTTTGACGACCAGATCCGTGGGCCGATCGAATTCAGCAACCAGGAGCTGGACGATCTGATCATCCGCCGTACCGACGGATCCCCAACCTACAACTTCTGCGTCGTTGTCGACGACTGGGATATGGAAATCACTCACGTTATTCGTGGTGAAGACCATATCAACAATACTCCGCGTCAGATCAACATCCTGAAAGCGCTGAACGCGCCGGTACCGGTTTACGCCCACGTATCGATGATCAACGGCGATGACGGTAAAAAACTCTCCAAACGTCACGGTGCGGTCAGCGTCATGCAGTACCGCGACGACGGTTATCTGCCGGAAGCGCTGCTGAACTATCTGGTGCGTCTGGGCTGGTCCAGCGGCGATCAGGAAATCTTCACTCGTGAAGAGATGATCAAACTGTTCTCCCTTGGTGCAGTGAGCAAATCTGCCAGTGCGTTCAACACCGAAAAACTGCAGTGGCTGAACCATCACTATATTAATGCGCTGGCGCCGGAATATGTGGCAACACATCTGCAATGGCACATTGAGCAGGAAAATATCGATACCCGCGTTGGCCCGCAGTTGTCAGAGCTGGTTAAACTGCTGGGTGAGCGCTGCAAAACGCTGAAAGAGATGGCGCAGAGCTGCCGCTACTTCTACGAAGATTTTGCTGAGTTCGATGCTGACGCCGCGAAGAAACACCTGCGTCCGGTAGCGCGTCAGCCGCTGGAAGTGGTTCGTGACAAGCTGGCTGCGATTAGTGAGTGGACGGCAGAAAACGTGCATCACGCTATTCAGGCAACCGCTGATGAGCTGGAAGTGGGTATGGGTAAAGTTGGGATGCCGCTGCGCGTAGCCGTTACCGGCGCGGGTCAGTCTCCGGGATTGGACGTAACGGTGCATGCGATTGGTAAATCTCGCAGCATTGAGCGTATTAATAAAGCGCTGGCGTTTATTGCTGAGCGTGAAAGTCAGCAGTAAGACAGATAGACCGATGAAACAACGGCAGGAACGTATCCTGCCGTTTTTTTTGCCTGTTATTCAGACTCATCAATGCCTAAGCGGGTAAGGAAAGTGCGAATACCTTCGCGCGAAATGTATATCGCCAGCTTTTCTTGTTCCGTTGGGGACATGTTGTCCAGAGCGCTAATTATCTGGCGACAGGCGTGGCTGCGCACCACGTGGGTGTATTCTGCCAGCGGTTCTTCAGCCTGATAAACTTCAGGGACTTTGCGGAAAGCCGGAATATTGAGCAGAAACGTGCGGACGCTGGAGTCGATATGAATCAGCCTTGCACGACCACCTTTAACGCCGGGAAACTTTTCGGTGGTCCAGTTTTGTTCTCTGATCCAACGATTGACGGTTTGTTTGGCAACCCCGAGACATTCCGCCAGCTCTTCGGTCGTCATTTTGCTGCGTAATTTTTTCATATTATTTGTTTTCGCGGATCCCTAAGCGTTGCAATAAACCCGTAATGCCTTCACGCAGGATCAGTGACGTAAACATCTTCTGTTCTGACGGCGTCATTTCTTTGGCGAGTCGAATCAGCAGCGCCTCAATAGAGGTATCACCGGATAACGATAAGTTATCTGATAAACCTTCGGCTGAACGCTCAGCACTGCGAATGTATTCACGAACTTGTTCGGTGACGTGAACCAGTCGGGCTTTGCCGCCTTGTACGCCTGGTTTTGGTGATGTAGCCCAACCCTCCTTGCGCACCCATTTATTGATGGTCTGTCGGCTGTATCCGGTCAGATTAGCAAGTTCTTCTGGCGTCATCCGTTCCTTGAACATAACGATTCCCTGAATAGTCGTGGGGTTAATTAGTGGCTCATTTTATAGCACCATTTTAGTAGAAACCGTGACGCGTTTAACTACTGAATGCGAGTTGTTACGCAATGTTCTTCATTTGACTGCTTTTTCAGCGATTGAATTCTATGAGTTAATTTTGCCGTTGACACACGCGAAGGGAATTCATATGATGCCGCCCGTCAACTCGACAAGCTTTACGTTGTGGGGCTATAGCTCAGCTGGGAGAGCGCTTGCATGGCATGCAAGAGGTCAGCGGTTCGATCCCGCTTAGCTCCACCAAATTTAATCCCAATAAATTTGGTTCATACGTAAAAGCATCGTGGGGCTATAGCTCAGCTGGGAGAGCGCTTGCATGGCATGCAAGAGGTCAGCGGTTCGATCCCGCTTAGCTCCACCAAAATTTAAACCCTCGCTGAAAAGCGGGGGTTTTTTGTTTCTGCATCCTGCCAGTTCTCACCTTGTATCTCTTTGATTTGCTGAATAACAGGCATAAAAAAACCGGGGAAAAAAAACTCCCCGGTCTTAACACGACAATGTTGTCTTAGGCTTACAGCACCAGTGCTGCGATGGATGCAGACAGTACGCTCACCAGCGTAGAGCCGTACACCAGCTTCAGACCAAAGCGGGAAACCACGTTACCTTGTTCTTCGTTCAGGCCTTTAATCGCGCCGGCGATAATCCCGATGGAAGAGAAGTTAGCGAAGGAGACCAGGAACACAGAGATGATGCCTTCAGCGCGTGGAGAGAGCGTAGAGGCGATTTTCTGCAGATCCATCATCGCGACGAATTCGTTAGAAACCAGTTTGGTTGCCATAATACTGCCCACCTGCAGCGCTTCGCTGGACGGCACACCCATCACCCATGCAACCGGGTAGAAGATATAGCCCAGGATGCCCTGGAAGGAGATGCTGTAGCCAAACCAACCGGTCACAGTAGCGAACAGGGCGTTCAGGGCCGCGATCAGCGCGATGAAACCAATCAGCATCGCCGCAACGATAATTGCCACTTTGAAACCTGCCAGGATGTATTCACCCAGCATTTCGAAGAAGCTCTGGCCTTCGTGCAGGTTAGACATCTGGATATTTTCTTCGCTGGCGTCAACGGTGTACGGGTTGATAAGCGACAGTACGATAAAGGTGCTGAACATGTTCAGAACCAGCGCCGCAACAACGTACTTCGGCTCCAGCATGGTCATGTACGCGCCGACGATAGACATGGAAACGGTCGACATCGCCGTTGCAGCCATGGTGTACATACGGTTGCGAGACATTTTGCCGAGAATATCTTTATAGGCGATAAAGTTCTCGGACTGACCCAGGATCAGCGAGCTGACGGCGTTGAAGGATTCCAGCTTGCCCATACCGTTCACTTTGGATAACAGGAAACCAATTGCGCGGATGATAACTGGCAGAACACGGATATGCTGCAAAATACCGATCAGAGCGGAAATGAAGACGATCGGGCACAACACTTTCAAGAAGAAGAATGCCAGGCCTTTGTCGTTCATGCTGCCGAAGACAAAGTTTGTCCCTTCATTAGCGAATCCGAGAAGTTTCTCAAACATCTCGGAGAAGCCTCTTACGAAGCCCAGACCGACATCAGAGTTCAGGAAGAACCATGCCAGTAACACTTCAATAACAAGCAATTGAATAACATAACGAATGCGGATTTTTTTACGGTCACTGCTTACCAGCAGTGCGAGTACCGCAACCACGGCAAGGGCCAGGACAAAATGAAGAACGCGGTCCATATTTGCTCCAAATATGAGGCAGGTTTAGTTTTCGTGCACATTCTATGTAACAACCATAAAGAAAACGAGATCAAACACACACTATAATAAGGACCTGTGACGAGATTCAAAATTAGTGATCGGTGATACACTTCTGTTATGTTTAGTATGGAAGTGAAAAGTTATGTCATTGTGCTAATCTCATAACAATAATTAAACATCTCACCGGTATTTCCAGAATCCTTATCGATACATAGATAAACGCTATCAGAGAAATCAACTTCACCCATTAAAATGAATTTGATAATCATTCTCAATAGGCGTAGCTTGAAACATAGCAAAGGCTATGTTTCTGAGGCACTAAAATGACTAACGATCGCGTTGAGAGTAGCAGTGGACGGGCAGCGCGCAAGTTGAAGCTCGCATTAATGGGACCTGCGTTCATCGCGGCGATCGGCTATATCGATCCGGGTAACTTTGCCACCAATATCCAGGCCGGGGCCAGCTTTGGTTATAAACTACTGTGGGTGGTGGTCTGGGCAAACCTGATGGCAATGCTGATCCAGGTGCTGTCAGCAAAGCTCGGCATAGCTACGGGTAAAAACCTGGCAGAGCAAATTCGCGATCATTATCCTCGCCCGGTAGTGTGGTTTTACTGGGTGCAGGCCGAAATTATCGCCATGGCGACGGACCTTGCTGAATTTATTGGCGCCGCGATTGGCTTCAAACTGATCCTCGGCGTTTCCTTATTGCAAGGGGCCGTGCTTACCGGCATCGCGACATTTTTAATTCTGATGCTGCAACGTCGCGGGCAAAAGCCGCTGGAAAAAGTCATTGGCGGCCTTCTGCTGTTTGTGGCCGCAGCTTATATTGTGGAGCTGGTTTTTTCGCAACCGAACTTCGCGCAGCTTAGTAAGGGGATGGTGATCCCAAGCCTGCCTAATTCCGAGGCGGTGTTCCTGGCAGCCGGTGTGCTCGGCGCGACTATCATGCCGCACGTCATTTATCTGCACTCTTCCTTAACGCAACATCTGCACGGCGGAACGCGTCAACAGCGCTATGCGGCCACAAAATGGGATGTGGCTCTTGCCATGACGATTGCTGGATTTGTCAATCTGGCGATGATGGCGACGGCAGCCGCAGCATTTCATTTTAGCGGGCATACAGGTATTGCCGATCTCGATCAGGCGTATCTGACTCTTGAACCGTTGTTGAGTCACGCTGCGGCGACGGTATTCGGTTTAAGCCTGGTGGCTGCGGGACTCTCTTCTACCGTGGTCGGGACGCTGGCGGGGCAGGTGGTGATGCAAGGGTTTATCCGCTTTCACATTCCGCTATGGGTACGCCGCACGGTCACCATGATGCCATCATTTATTGTGATTCTGATGGGATTGGATCCAACGCGTATTCTGGTGATGAGCCAGGTATTGCTCAGCTTCGGTATTGCGCTGGCGCTGGTGCCGCTGCTGATCTTCACCAGCAACAGTCAGCTGATGGGCGATTTGGTGAATACCCGATGGGTAAAACAGGTAGGCTGGGTGATTGTTGTGCTGGTGGTGACACTCAATATCTGGCTGCTGGTGGGAACCGCGCTCGGTTTGTAAAAACAAAAGAGCCCGTAGGCTCTTTTGTTACATTAATGATGATGTTTGTGGCCGCGTCCACGACCGCGATGGTCATCGCGATCGTTCCAGCCTTCACGATAGCCGCGCTCATAAGCTTTGCGCTTGTCCCAGCCGCGGTGGTAGCCGTTGTCATGACGCCACCAGCGATTTTTGCGCCACTCATAGTTATGGTGCCAGTAATCCCGGTCGCGCCAGCGGCCACCATCCCAGTAGTTACCGTAATTATCGCGATCGCCAATTTGTAATTTTATGGATGGCAGCAGGGTGATTTCGCCGGCGTTAGCGGCCAGCGGTGTAAAAGCCAATAAGACTGCCGCCAGAATCAGTGACCTGAACATGTTTTCTCTCCTTCACGATCGAGCCGTAGCCGGCCTGTTAACGTAATATTACGGGGCAGTAAAGCCCCGTTTCATCGCCACAACTCTTAAATCGCAAGTGAGAGCACTTTTTGTTAATAAATGTGTCTTTATTTCAATCAACTCAGGATGGCGTCAATCTCCGCGCACTCTTCAGGCGTAAAGTGACGGTTTGCCAGCATGCCGACGGCGTCTTCAATCTGCGCCGTTTTACTCGCGCCAATCAGCACCGACGTGACGTTGTCCTCCCGGAGAACCCACGCGAGCGCCATCTGAGAAAGCTTTTGTCCGCGTCGCTCTGCCAGCGCGTTCAGCGCCCGCACTTTTTCCAGTTTTTGTGGGGTTAACTGGTCCGGATTCAGAAAACGGCTGGTGCTTGCCGCGCGAGAGTCCGCAGGAATGCCGTTCAGATAGCGGTCTGTTAACTGTCCGCCAGCCAGCGGTGAGAAGGCGATACTGCCGACGCCTTTTTCCTGTAATAGCGACAGCAAGCCACCTTCGACCCAACGTTCGAACATGGAATATTTGGGCTGGTGAATAAGGCATGGCGTACCTAAATCATCGAGTATTTCAATTGCCTGCCGGGCAAGATCCGCGGGATAGTTAGACAGTCCGACGTACAGCGCTTTGCCCTGACGGACGATATGATCCAGCGCGCGCATGGTTTCTCTGAGCGGCGTTTCAGGGTCGGGGCGATGGTGGTAGAAGATATCGACATACTCCAGTCCCAGGCGCTTCAAGCTTTGATCGAGGCTGGCAATCAGGTATTTGCGTGAGCCCCAGTCCCCGTATGGGCCTTCCCACATGGTGTAACCCGCTTTGGTGGAGATGATAAGCTCATCTCGCCACGGTAAAAAATCTTCCTGCAGGATGCGACCAAAATTTCGCTCCGCTGAACCCGGCGGTGGACCATAGTTATTCGCCAGATCAAAATGGCTGATCCCCAGATCAAATGCGCGCTGTAACAACGCCCGACTGTTCTCAACCTGCGTGGTATCACCAAAATTGTGCCACAAACCCAGTGAGACAATCGGCAGCTTGAGACCGCTCTGACCGCAGCGGCGGTACTCCATTGTTTGATAACGATTTTCATCAGCCTGATAAGCCATGTAGCCTCCTGTCGGATAACGTGTATCTCTGAGTGTATACGTTTACACAAGGTAGCTTACAATGAAATTTTCGGGTGAAAACTGTACATCTTGCTTTCCACCCCCTTCACAGCGACTTTCCTGGACAGTCATCACAGTTCTTCGATACTCAACATGAGGTTACCGTCAGAAGGATAGCTGTCATGCAAACCCCGTATTCCGTTGCTGATTATCTGCTGGACAGGCTGGCAGGCTGTGGCGTCGGCCATCTCTTTGGTGTGCCTGGCGATTATAATTTGCAGTTTCTTGACCATGTGATTGAACATCCCAGCGTACGTTGGGTCGGGTGTGCGAACGAGTTGAACGCGGCTTATGCGGCAGATGGCTATGCCCGAGTATCTGGAGTAGGGGCGCTGCTCACCACGTTTGGCGTGGGTGAGTTAAGCGCGATTAATGGTATCGCGGGAAGCTATGCGGAATATGTTCCTGTTTTGCATATTGTTGGCGCACCCTGTCGTGGCGCGCAGCGTCGCGGGGAGTTGATGCATCACACTCTGGGTGACGGGGATTTTCAGCATTTTTACCGTATGCAGCAGGCGGTAACGACGGCCAGCGCGGTGCTGGATGAACAAAACGCTTGTTATGACATTGACCGCGTGCTGCGAACGATGCTTACCGAACGCAGGCCGGGCTATCTGATGTTACCTGCTGATGTGGCAAAACAGCCCGCCACGCCGCCGAGCGACATTCTGATTGTTCCTCTGAGCGAGCCGGAAAGCAGTGTGGCAGAAGCGTTTCGCTATCTTGCCCGCGAACGATTGCTGGACAGCCCGCGCGTAGCGCTGCTGGCGGACTTTCTCGCGTTGCGCTTTGGCTTGCAACCGGTCTTGCAGCGCTGGATGGCGGAAACGCCGATGGCCCACGCTACGCTGTTGATGGGCAAAGGGCTATTCGATGAGCGTCATCCGGCGTTTGTTGGCACGTACAGCGCCGGAGCCAGCAGCGACTATGTACGTCAGGCAATAGAAGATGCCGACACGATTATTTGTGTCGGTACGCAATTTGTTGACACTCTGACCGCCGGATTTACGCAAAATCTTGCACAGGAGCGCACTATTGAGGTGCAGCCTCATGCCTCCAGGATTGGAACCAGTTGGTTTAACATCCCAATGGAGCAAGCGGCCACCACCTTGCGGGAGCTGTGTCTGGAAATGTCGTTTTCACTTCCGCCAGAACGTCCGCCAGTTGGGCGTCTTGAGGTTGAAAAAGGGCATCTGACGCAGGAAAACTTCTGGCATACGCTGCAGCAGTATCTGGCGCCCAATGACATTATTCTCGTCGACCAGGGAACCGCCGCCTTTGGCGCAGCTGCGCTCACGCTACCCGGCGGAGCGGAAGTGCTGGTTCAGCCGCTGTGGGGGTCTATCGGTTACGCGCTCCCGGCTGCATTCGGTGCGCAAGCTGCCTGTCCAGACCGCCGGGTGATCCTGATTATTGGCGATGGCGCGGCGCAGCTCACTATTCAGGAACTGGGCTCTATGCTCAGAGACGGGCAGGCTCCCGTTATTTTGCTGCTCAATAATGACGGCTATACCGTGGAGCGGGCCATACACGGAGCCAATCAGCGTTATAACGATATCGCCGCCTGGAGCTGGACGCAGGTGCCGCAGGCGTTTAGTCGTGAATGTCAGGCGGAATGCTGGCGAGTGACGCAGGCGGTACAACTGGAGGAAGTGCTGGCCCGGTTGGCCCGTCCGCAACGATTGTCGTTAATTGAGGTGGTGCTACCGAAAGCCGATCTTCCTGAGCTATTGCGCACGGTGACCCGTGCGCTGGAAACGCGTAACGGAGGATAACTACTTATCGGGACGCTCGGCGACCATCATCGGTTTGCCTGCCAGCAGTAGCCAGGCGGGAAGCATGACGATGCACAGCAGCGGCAGCAGGGTGGAATCTGGCACCACCACTGCTGCCATAAACAGGCTCAGCCAAGCGTCACGGGTGACGACCAGCACCAGTCCAAGGATCGCGCAGGAGACGGTGATGGCTGCCGGCACTGCCTCAACGTGGGCGTGCAGCATCAGGCCAAGCGCGACCCCCACGAATACTGCCGGGAAGATTCGCCCGCCGCGAAAACCACTCGCAGCTGCGACCACTAATGCCGCAAGCTTGATCACGGCGAGCATAAAATAATCCGATGTCCCCAGCGTCTGGCTGAACGCCATTTGCTGCATTTCATCCAGTCCTTTGAACAAGGTGAGCGGTCCGCCGATAACGCCCAGGATACCGAGGATAAAGCCGCCAGCCCCAAGGATCAGAACCGGGTGTTTTAATCGATGCATTAAATGGTGCAAACGCGGCAGGCACCAGACGGCGATCATCCCGGCGGCAATGGCGATGGCGGCAACCACCGCACCGCTGAGGATATCGATCAAGTGCATCTGCGTATAGTGCGCGATGGGCAGTGAAAAATGGGGGTGAAAAAACAGGCTGGTGGTCAGCGAACCCGCGGCAGCGGCCATTAACGGTGCAAATAACCGATCCCATAAGGGAACATCGTTCGAGCTATTCAGCGTTTGCGAAAATATCAGTGCGGCGGCAACGGGAGTGCCAAACAGCGCGCCGATGGTGCCGGCAGAAGCGAGAATGGTCCAGTCCAGCTTAGCAATGCGGGGAAACATGCGGCTGCCGAGCGCCACCGCCAGTGCAATATTGACGGTCATGATCGGGTGTTCCGGACCCAAACTAACGCCACCCGCGAGACCAAGGATGAGTGCTGCCAGCAGGCCCGGTATTGCTGACGTTGGAACCGGCATACCAATTAACGGTTCACAGGCTGGATCCGGTCCTGCGTGACCCTGGCTGTAGCGAATAACTAACCCGACCACGATCCCCGTGAGCGTCAGCATTCCGATAATCCATAACGGAGAGTCCTGGGCAATACCGATGCTAACAGGCAGCCGTTCCCATAAAAATTGCTGTAAAACGGAAGCCACTTTCATCACAACGATCAACACCAGGCTGGACGCTATGCCAATGATTAGCGCAGGAGTTGACAGCAAGAGCATCGTTCTGGCTCGCGGATGGAGCATTTTCTATTCCTTAAAACAGAGTCATAGACATAGTTTGCACAGCCTGCGCAACCGCATCGCTGCAAATGGTGCTGAAACGATAAAGTAATTATGTGATCTGGATCGATTTTCTATGGGCATCAGCCTTCAGGCCGTTGTTGTTATGCCCCCATGAATTTACAGTGTGGCAAAGATTTATTCTGACTTTAGCGGAGCAGTGGAAGAATGACAAAATATGCTTTAGTAGGTGATGTTGGCGGCACCAACGCGCGTCTTGCTCTGTGCGATATTGCCAGCGGCGAGATTTCGCAGGCAAAAACCTATTCCGGGCTGGATTACCCAAGCCTCGAGGCCGTGGTGCGCGTGTACCTGGATGAGCATAGCGTCAGCGTTGAAGATGGCTGCATTGCCATTGCCTGTCCCATTACCGGCGACTGGGTGGCAATGACCAACCATACCTGGGCATTCTCTATTGCCGAGATGAAAAAAAATCTGGGCTTCAGCCATCTGGAAATCATCAATGATTTCACCGCCGTGTCGATGGCGATCCCGATGCTGAAAAAAGAGCATTTGATCCAGTTTGGTGGCGCGGAACCCGTCGAAGGTAAACCGATTGCAGTTTATGGCGCAGGAACCGGGCTTGGCGTGGCGCATCTGGTGCACGTTGATAAACGCTGGGTGAGCCTGCCTGGTGAAGGCGGTCACGTGGATTTTGCGCCTAATAGCGAAGAAGAGGGGATTATCCTGGAAGTTCTGCGTGCGGAGATTGGTCACGTTTCCGCTGAGCGCGTGCTGTCAGGTCCGGGGCTGGTGAACCTGTATCGCGCCATCGTAAAATCAGACGGACGACTGCCGGAAAATCTGCAGCCAAAGGATATCACCGCGCGTGCGCTGGAAGATTCCTGTATCGATTGTCGGCGGGCGCTGTCGCTGTTCTGCGTCATCATGGGGCGTTTTGGCGGCGATCTGGCGTTAACGCTGGGTACGTTTGGCGGAGTGTACATCGCGGGCGGCATCGTACCGCGCTTCCTCGACTTCTTTAAAGCTTCCGGTTTCCGCGGTGGTTTTGAAGATAAAGGGCGCTTTAAAGCCTACGTACAGGACATTCCGGTGTATCTGATCGTGCATGAAAACCCCGGACTGCTTGGCTCCGGTGCGCATCTGCGCCAGACGTTGGGCCATATTTTGTAAGGCCAGTGCCGGATGGTATTTAGCGATCATCCGGTCTGCATTCCCACAAAACCGCGCTCCTGACGTAATGCCGATCAGTTAACAACGAGCAATAGTTGTAATGATACCTAAAAGCGGCATATCCGGAGTTAATGAATTTGTTGCCCCCGGTATTTGTTACGTTCACCTTATCTTTTTCACTTTTCTGAAACGATCACGGGTACCTGTGCTTCAGAAAAGTGCAAAGCTGAAGTGAACGGAACCCTGACTCGGAATCACATGTTCTCCATAATGTTTAACTGGTAAGCATTACGCTTCTGACGCGGTTTTTTTATGCCTGCCATTCACCTTTCCGACCTTCGTCACATTTCCGAGTGACGGGATTATTTGTCCAGTAAAAGCATTATTTGTCTGATAACAGTTGTTACTTTCCTCGGACCATAATTTCACTCGTTAACTATTACGAGGAAATGATTATGAGCAAAAAACTGATTGCCGTCTGCGCGTGCCCAATGGGGCTGGCCCACACCTTTATGGCGGCTCAGGCGCTGGAAGAAGCCGCGGTTGAAGCGGGTTATGAAGTGAAAATTGAAACCCAGGGCGCGGACGGAATACAAAATCGCCTGACAGCGCAGGATATCGCTGAGGCAACGTTAATCATCCATTCTGTTGCCGTTACTCCGGAAGATAACGAGCGTTTTGAGTCGCGTGACGTTTACGAAATTACGTTACAGGACGCGATAAAAAATGCAGCCGGCATCATTAAAGAGATCGAAGAGATGGTTGCCGCTGAACAACAATAATCATCGACAGGGAATTACGTATGGCCATTAAAAAACGCAGTGCAACCGTTGTGCCTGGCGCATCTGGTGCGGCAGCGGCAATAAAAAATCCACCGGCCTCCCGCAATAGCTTCTGGGGCGAACTTCCGCAACATGTGATGTCGGGTATTTCGCGCATGGTGCCGACGTTAATTATGGGCGGGGTGATTCTCGCCTTCTCGCAACTGATCGCCTATAGCTGGCTCGATATTCCTGCTGATACCGGCATCATGGATGCGCTGAACAGCGGAAAATTCACCGGTTTTAATCTCTCATTACTGAAATTTGCCTGGCTGTCGCAATCTTTTGGCGGCGTGCTGTTTGGTTTTGCTATCCCGATGTTTGCCGCGTTTGTCGCCAACTCTATCGGCGGCAAGCTGGCGTTTCCGGCAGGATTCATTGGCGGGCTGATGTCTACTCAGCCGACACAGATACTGAATTTTGACCCGGCGACGCTGCAATGGGCAACCAGTGCTCCGGTTCCGTCAACCTTTATTGGCGCGCTAATTATCTCGATTGTCGCCGGGTATCTGGTGAAGTGGATGAACCAAAAAATCCAGCTGCCTGATTTCCTGCTGGCGTTCAAAACCACCTTTTTACTGCCCATTCTTTCCGCCATTTTCGTCATGCTGGCGATGTATTACGTGATAACGCCGTTTGGCGGCTGGATCAACGGTGGGATCCGTACTCTGCTGACGGCGGCTGGCGAGAAAGGCACGCTGATGTACGCGATGGGGATTTCCGCGGCAACGGCGATTGACCTCGGCGGCCCGATTAATAAAGCCGCAGGTTTTGTCGCCTTCAGCTTTACCACCGATCACGTTCTACCGGTAACCGCGCGCTCTATTGCAATTGTCATTCCCCCGATTGGCCTCGGGCTGGCCACGCTTATTGACCGTCGCTTAACCGGCAAACGCCTGTTCAGCGCACAGCTCTACCCACAGGGGAAAACGGCAATGTTCCTCGCGTTTATGGGGATCAGCGAAGGGGCGATCCCGTTTGCACTGGAAAGTCCCATCACTGCGATTCCGTCCTATATGGTTGGCGCCATTGTCGGGTCGACGGCTGCAGTCTGGCTGGGCGCGGTGCAGTGGTTCCCTGAATCGGCTATTTGGGCGTGGCCGCTGGTCACTAACCTCGGCGTTTATATGGCGGGGATCCTGTTAGGCGCGGTAATTACGGCGCTGATGGTGGTGTTCCTGCGCCATCTGATGTATCGCAAAGGCAAGTTGCTGATTGAAAGCCTCTGATTAAAAGGATTGTAACCATGAGCTTACTTGCTTCACTACGCGACTGGCTAACGGCGCAACATCTCGACGCGATGCTGTTGTCGTCACGGCAAAACAAACAGCCGCATATGGGGATCTCCAGCAGTTCAGGGTTTGTGTTTATCAGCCATGAAAGTGCGCATATCCTGGTTGATGCCCGTTACTACACCGATGTTGCCACGCGTACTCAGGGCTATCAGATCCATCGGCTCGATGGAACGCAGACGCTGTATTCGCAGGTGAATCACATTATTGCGCACGAAAAGCTGCAGACGGTGGGATTTGAAGGTGAGCAGGTAAGCTGGGAAACGGCGAACGCGTGGTCGGACAAACTGCGTGCCCGACTGGTGAGCACCGTACCGGACGTGCTCCGGCAGGTGAAAACGGCGCAGGAAATAGCCTGCATCCGCGAAGCCTGCCGGATAGCTGACCTCAGCGCGGAACATATACGTCGCTTTATTCAACCCGGTCTCAGTGAGCGCGAAATTGCCGCTGAACTGGAGTGGTTTATGCGCACGCTCGGCGCAGATAAAGCTTCTTTTGACACCATTGTCGCCAGCGGCTGGCGCGGTGCGCTGCCACACGGCAAAGCCAGCGACAAGCGTGTTGAGGCGGGCGAGTTCATCACGCTGGATTTTGGCGCGCTGTATCAGGGTTATTGTTCGGATATGACGCGGACCTTTCGCATCCCCGATGCCAACCAGCCAGCGGAAGAAAGCGCGCTGTTTGCCGTGTACCAGATTGTGCTGGCGGCGCAGCGTGCCGCGGTGGCGGCAATTCGACCAGGTGCGCGATGCAATGAGGTAGACGTCGCAGCCAGGCAGATCATTAGCCAGGCGGGCTATGGCGATGCGTTTGGCCACAACACCGGACATGCTATCGGCATTGAGGTGCATGAAAACCCACGTTTTTCCCCCACTGACACAACACCTCTGGTCGCTGGCATGCTCCTCACCGTTGAGCCGGGTATTTATCTGCCGGGGCTGGGTGGTGTGCGTATTGAAGATGTCGTACTGGTTACGCCTGACGGCGGCGAGGTGCTCTATACCATGGCGAAAACATTGCTACACACGGGAGAGGCGTAATGGACTTATCGTTACTAAAGGCGCTGAGCGAGGCGGACGCGATCGCCTCGTCAGAACAGGAAGTGCGGCAGATCCTGCTTGAGGAAGCGGATCGCCTTAATAAAGAGGTGCGCTTCGATGGTCTGGGATCGGTGCTGATCCGTCTCAATGAATCAACCGGTCCGAAGGTGATGATCTGCGCGCATATGGATGAAGTGGGATTTATCGTGCGTAGTATTTCCAGCGAAGGGGCGATCGATGTATTGCCGGTGGGAAATGTGCGAATGGCGGCCAGACAACTGCAACCGGTGCGGATCACCACCCGTGAAGAGAGCAAAATTCCCGGTCTGCTCGACGGAGAGCGCTGCGGTAATGAGGTCAATGCGCTGCGGGTAGATATCGGCGCGCGGTCTTATGATGAGGTACTCCAGGCCGGCGTACGCCCCGGCGATCGCGTCACCTTCGACACAACCTTTCAGGTCTTGCCGCACCAGCGAATCATGGGCAAAGCCTTTGATGACCGTCTTGGATGTTATTTGCTGGTGGCGCTACTGCGAGAATGGCATAACGCCATCCTCCCTTGCGAAGTCTGGCTGGTGGCCAGTTCCAGTGAAGAAGTGGGACTGCGCGGAGGACAAACGGCCACACGCGCGGTCGCACCGGATGTGGCGTTTGTGCTGGATACGGCCTGCTGGGCCAAAAACTTTGATTACAGTGCGGCCAACCACCGACAGCTCGGTAAAGGCCCGATGCTGGTGCTGAGTGATAAATCGCTGATTGCGCCGCCGAAGCTGACGGCGTGGATTGAAAACGTGGCCGCCGATGCAGGCATTTCCCTGCAGCTCGACATGTTCAGTAACGGCGGCACCGACGGCGGGGCGGTGCACGTAAGCGGCACAGGGATCCCAACGGTTGTCATGGGACCCGCCACACGCCATGGACATTGCGCGGCATCGATTGCCGACTGTCGGGACATCATCCAGACGCAGCAGTTGTTGTCGGCTCTTATTTCACATCTTACGTGCGAAACCGTGGCTCATCTGACGGACTTCAGGTGCTGATTTCGCGCTAATCAGGAGTTGTTATGCTAACGATTCAATTTCTTTGCCCGTTACCCAATGGCCTGCATGCGCGTCCGGCGTGGGAGCTGAAAGAACAGTGCAGCCAGTGGCAAAGTGAGGTGATATTTATTAATCATCGCCAGAATGCGAGGGCGGATGCGAAAAGCTCGCTGGCGCTGATAGGCACCGGAACGCTGTTTAACGACAGTTGCAGCCTGACCATTACCGGTCGCGATGAAGAACAGGCCCGGCGTGCGCTGGAGGAGTACCTGCAGCACCGGTTTATTGACAGCGATAGCGTTCAGCCGACCCCGGCGGAACTGGCGGCGCACCCGTTGCCGCGTTCGCTGATTCGCCTCAACCCGGACCTGTTGTACGGCAGCGTGCTGGCTGGGGGCGTGGGAGCAGGTACGCTCACGCTTTGGCAAAGCGATAACCTGGAAAGTTATCGTGCGATTGCGGCGAGTGCGGAAGACAATACCCGGCTGGAGCACAGTCTGGCGACGCTTGCCGAACAGCTCAATCAGCAGTTGCGCGAGCGCGACGGTGAGAGTAAAACCATCCTTAGCGCGCATCTGTCTCTGATTCAGGATGACGAGTTTGCCGGGAATATTCGCCGCTTAATGCTGGAGCAACATCTGGGGCTAGGGGCGGCAATCGTTGCCAATATGGAGCAGGTGTGCGACAAGCTGTCGGCCTCCGGTAGTGATTACCTGCGCGAACGCGTCAGTGACATCCGTGATATCAGCGAACAGCTATTGCATATTACCTGGCCTGAAAGACGACCGCGCAATGCGCTGGTGCTGACTAAACCAACCATCCTTGTCGCTGAAGATCTGACGCCCAGTCAGTTTTTAAGCCTCGATTTGCAGCATCTGTCTGGCATGATCCTGGAGAAAACGGGGCGCACTTCGCATACCCTGATCCTTGCCCGTGCGTCAGCTATTCCGGTACTTAGCGGCTTGCCGCTGGCGGCCATTAACCGGTATTCCGGGCAGCATGCGGTACTGGATGCCCGATGTGGGGTATTGGCCATCAATCCAGACGATGCCGTTCGCGGCTATTACGCGATTGCGCAGAAGCTGGCCGATGAATGCCAGCGGCGGCAGGCGCTTGATGCCGCCCAGCCCGCGTTGACCAAAGATAATCAGCGTATTGACGTTGCGGCGAATATCGGCACCGCGCTGGAAGCTCCGGGGGCATTTGCCAATGGCGCTGAAGGGATTGGGTTGTTTCGTACTGAAATGCTGTTTATGGATCGCGACAGCGCTCCTGACGAGCAGGAACAGTTTGAAGCCTACCAGCAGGTCTTATTAGCTGCGGGCGACAAGCCGGTTATCTTTCGCACCATGGATATCGGCGGCGATAAGAACATCCGCTATCTTAATATTCCGCAGGAAGAGAATCCGTTCCTGGGCTATCGCGCGGTGCGGATTTATCCGGAGTTTGCCGGGCTTTTTCGCACTCAACTGCGCGCGATTTTGCGGGCGGCAACCTTCGGCAATGCGCAACTGATGATCCCGATGGTGCACAGCCTCGACCAGATTTTATGGGTAAAAAGCGAACTGCAAAAAGCGTTGGTGGCGCTGAAAGCGGACGGCTTACGCCATGCCCCAACGATTTCATTGGGGATTATGGTTGAAGTCCCTTCGGTGTGTTACATCATCGACCATTTCTGTGATGAGGTGGATTTCTTCAGTATTGGTTCAAATGACATGACCCAGTATCTGTACGCCGTCGATCGCAATAACCCGCGCGTTTCGCCGTTGTACAACCCGATTACGCCGTCGTTCCTGCGCATGTTGCAGCAGATTGTTCGCGTGGCACACGAACGCGGTAAATGGGTGGGTATTTGCGGCGAACTGGGCGGCGAAGGGCGTTATTTACCGCTGCTTCTGGGCCTCGGGTTGGACGAGCTGAGTATGAGCAGTCCGCGTATTCCGGCGGTAAAAAGCCAGCTTCGTCAACTGAACGGTCAGGCCTGCCGTGAGCTCGCCATGCAGGCCTGCGAGTGCCGTAGCGCTCAGGAGATTGAAGAGCTGCTAAACCAGTTTGCACCGCAGAAAGATGTGCGTCCGCTGCTGGCGCTGGAGAACATCTTTGTTGGCGAATCTCTGAGTAACAAAGAGCAGGTGATCCAGTTCCTGTGCGGCAATCTTGGCGTCAATGGACGCACTGAACATCCGTTTGAGCTGGAGGAAGATGTCTGGCAGCGTGAAGAGATAGTCACTACCGCCGTCGGTTTTGGGGTGGCTATTCCGCACACGAAATCCCAGTGGATCCGCCATTCCAGCATCAGCATTGCCCGACTTCTGCAGCCCGTTGACTGGCAGTCTGAGATGGGTGATGTGGAACTGGTGATCATGCTGACGCTGGGAGCCGATGAAGGCATAAACCACGTGAAGGTCTTCTCGCAGCTGGCGCGCAAGCTGGTGAACAAGCAGTTCCGCCAGTCGTTGTTTGCCGCTGAAAATGCTGAGAGCATTCTTGCGCTGCTGGAGGCGGAACTGACGTTTTAAACTTCACTGAAAGAGCGCTGTCCAGCCTGTGGCGTTGTGGTTGCAGGCTGGGTTAACGTTAGCGGAAAGCGCAAACATCAATGCGGTGCGTTGTGCCCCGGCAGTTTCCCGGCTCTTAACAGCGTCATCTCTTGCTTGCAGAGCAGAACTACCGCCTGGCGACCTTTAACACGACGGGAGGTCAGGGCTCT
The DNA here is from genome assembly GCF_004353845.1 of Citrobacter arsenatis. Lineage (GTDB taxonomy): Bacteria > Pseudomonadota > Gammaproteobacteria > Enterobacterales > Enterobacteriaceae > Citrobacter > Citrobacter arsenatis. The sequence goes on along the minus strand of NZ_CP037864.1, from coordinate 3,676,200 downwards.
TTTCACGGTCCGACGATCCGCACCTGATTCCAGCATCTGAAAACACATCAGGGAGAGTGCACGTCTGTTTTTCATCGCATATTCACTTTATTGAGTAAGCCTGCAGGGTTTAACTAAAGGCCGTCATTTTACAACGATCCTGAATGAGATTACGAATCGTACAATAAATGACCGCTACTGATATAATTTAAGAGCGGCCATGCGCGTAATCAACCTAAGGAGGTGCGCAATGGACAAAGCAGAAGTGAAGTCATTTGGTCTTCCAGACGAAGTTCGTGAGTTCCCTCACGGGCGACTGGAGCTTCTCGATGTGGGAGGCGCAATCGTCGGCCGTGCGGTCCTGGAGCCAGGCTGGCGGTGGTCTACGTCAGTTCAACCTATCGCTGGAACGAAGAGTTGCGAAGCCCCTCATTTTCAGTACCACGTTTCCGGTGTGCTGCGGGTAAAAATGGATGATGGCAGCGAATTTGATTGTAAGCCCGGTGAGCTGTCGCGCATTCCTCCTGGCCATGATGCCTGGGTGGTTGGCGATGAATCCGTGGTGATTGTTGATTTCCAGGGAATGGTCAATTGGGCTAAACACACAGACATCGGCTGTAACGACTCACCATAAAGCAAAGATACGGCGGCCTTGGCAGGTGTTGACATAATCAACGCGCTGACTGAAAACGCGCGCCGTACTCTCCCGGCGTCAGGCCAAACTGACGCCGGAACAGGCGACAGAAATAATCACTGTCATGGTATCCACACCGCTGTGCGACTTCGCTAATCGACAGATGGTATTTCTGCAAGATAATGCGCGCCTTCGCCATTCTGACCCACCGTAGATACTCGACGAACCCCATGGTGCCGTGCTGGGCAAACACTTTTGACAGGTGATTGGGTGTGATATTAAAAAACTGCGCCACGCTTTCGCGAGTCAGCGGCTGGGCATAGTTATCTTGTATCCAATTACACATACTATGATAGAGAAATTCAGCGCGTGGGCGCTCGGTGTCTGGGCGGGTATTCACCACGCTACGACACAGATGCAGCAGACTAAGCACCAACGGCTGAATGATATCCTGGGCCTGAGGAGAGCGGCTTAAATGCGTTAATGCGGTGAGCATCGCCTCACCTTCGCCGCGTTGTGGATGGGGTAACTCAATACGGCGTACCGGACGAAGCAGCGATGCGGTTCGATTATCGTAAAAAGAGAGTCCCAGCCATGCCGGAGAAAAAACCAGGCTCAGCAACATGACGGGTTTGTCGCCGCCGGGCAGATTCGCCGCTTTCGCCGGGATAAACAGCATGTCGCCTTCTGCCAGGCTATGCTGCTGTTTTTGCAGTTGGTTGCTGTATTCCCCACGTAGCACGATATCTAGGCGCGGAAGGTCAATACATAAACTGCCGGTTGGTAACGTGGTAGGCTGGGTCGCGAACCACACGTGCCCCAGACGCTGTGGGTTTAACACCAGGCCACTGAACAGATCGGCGAAAAACTGTTGGTCTGCGGGAAGGCCTGGCTCTTTCATCGCTCTTTCTCTGCGCTATAAGTGCATTAACTGTCTGAACTCTTTCACTTTACTCCGACTAACCGGGATTTCAAATTCCAGGTCTTTCAAGCGCAAAATATAGGTATTGTTAAACCAGGGTTCGATCTCGCGGATTTTATTCAGATTCACGCAGAACGAGCGGTGGCAGCGGAAGAAATGCGAAGCCGGCAATTTGCTGCAAAATTCGGTGATGTTCATCGCCATCACGTACGATTCGCGCCGGGTGTAGACAAACGTCATCTTTTCATGGGCTTCTGCGTAGTAGATGTCGTTGATCGGGGTCACGATGATCCGCTCATCTTTGATCAGGTTGATCGTATCGTTTTCGCGGGCTACCGGACTGGTGGGCGAAGTTCCCGTTTGCTGCTGTTGCCAGGCGGCTTCAAGCTTTTGCAGCATGCCGACGATGCGTGATTCCTGGTATGGCTTCAGAATGTAGTCAAAAGCTTCCAGTTCAAAGGCTTCAACGGCGTGCTCTTTCCACGCGGTAATAAAGACAATAAAGGGCTTATGTGCGAACTGGCTGATGTTTTGCGCCAGCAGGACGCCATCCAACGAGGGAATATTGATATCCAGAAAAATAGCGTCAACGCGGTTGTGCTGCAGATATTTCAGCACGTCCAGACCGTCGTCAAATGTGCCGACAATTTCCATCTGACTGTGCTCTTTTATAAGCCAGCTAAGTTCCTGTTGGGCCAGGAATTCATCTTCAACAATGATGACTTTCACGACTTCACTCCTGGTTAAAGCAACAATGTGGCCGGTGCGGCCGCGGGCGAGTGCTGATTAGGCACATAAAAGGCAATCTCAGTTCCAGGCTCCAGACGGCGGATATGTAAGCCCTCGCCGTAGAGCAGCTTAACGCGATGATGCACATTCAACAGTCCAATTTTATTACCCGGCATTTCATTGGATTCGACCCGTTCAATCACTTTTGGATCGATACCGTGGCCCGTATCCCGCACGGCTATGCGGACCCGGTTACCACACTCCGCCACGCTGATGGTGACCACACCTTTCCCTTTGCAGGGTTGAATCCCATGGACGATGGCGTTCTCGACCAGTGGCTGAATCAGCAGGCTGGGAATATAACAGCTAACCTCTTCATCGATATCATAAATAACCGTCAGCTTATCGCCAAACCGCGCCTGTTCGATGGCGATGTAATCCTTGATTTGATACAGCTCTTTTTTGATGTCGATCTGCTCATCGTCTTTTAATTCAATATTATAGCGAAGATAGCGCGACAAATTAAAAATGAGCTGGCGTGCGGTGTCCGGATTAAGTCGCACCGACGATGAAATTGCGTTCAGGGCATTAAACAGGAAATGGGGATTTATTTTACTTTGCAGCGCGCGCAGCTCTGCCTTATTTGCCATTTCACGAAGTTGCTCCGCCCGGGAAACCTCAAGCTGTGTCGAGATAATTTGCGACAGGCCAATCGCCATTTCCTGCAGTGAGGAGGTTATCTGGTGGGCGTGACAGTAGTAGATTTTTAGCGTACCGGTAACAACACCTTTCTCCCAAAGTGGGATCACCAGCATGGAATGTATTTCCGGCGTGCGATGCGCTTCATCATTGTTTTTAATGATGATTTTACCGTAATTGATTGCCTGCTGCGTGGTTGGGCTGACAAAATCATCGTTATCGCGGTAGTTAAGTTCACCCACGCCAACGTAGGCCAGAACGTGCTGGGTATTGGTAATCGCGACGGCGTCTGCATGGATGTCATGGCGAATAATTTCGCACACCTGGCGGAGCGACTCGCTGTTAACCTGACGGAAAAGTGGTAGGGTTTTGTTGGCGATATCCAGTGCCAGTTTCGCCTGCTTCGCGGCGCTGGCTTCTTTCTCTCCCTCCACGCTTTGAACCAGCATGACGATAAAACCAATGCAGACGCTACCCAGGATCATTGGGATGCCAATTTTCGAGACGATATCCAGCCCCAGTTCGGTGGTGGGTGCCCAGGCCACAACGAGGATCATGGTCAGGGATTCGCACAGCATTCCGCCTAAAATACCCGCGCGCCAGTGCTGCGCTTTGGGGATCTTTCGGTTGATCCATCCGGCAATGCAGCCCGCCAGAATGCTGGTGATAAAGCAGGGTAGAGCGGTTACGCCGCCGATATCAATCAGGTAGCGGTGGGTGCCCGCGATGAGGCCCGTAATGATCCCGACCCAGGGACCGAACAGAATTCCCCCTGACATGACGGCGATAATACGTACGTTAACCAGTGAGCCTTCAACCGGTACACCGGACCAGGTACTGAACAGGGCAAACATTGAGAAAATCGCGGTAACGGCGAGCAGCTCTTTCGGGGAGTGGGCTGACTTGTGCAACAGTTCGCGAAACAAACGGATACGAATCAGGAAAAACAGACAGAACAGCATCAGCGCTGCCCGGTCAAATACCGCCAGCAGCATGTTGAATATTTCGTGCACGGGTGACTCTTGCGCAAGGGTTAAACCTCTATGATAGGTAACCTGAGGCTGGATGACCAGCTCACCCGCAGACTGTGGCTAATGGGGAAAAACCATATTATTAAAAGGGGATTGTTGCGCATTTGTTGTATTTACAATGCCTGTCCTGCCGGCGAAGCGTTCAAGGTAATATATTTAACAACAAAATGTTAACTGATGGTAATTTTAAGCGGGCTGTGAAAAAGGTTGTTTCCTCATTTTTTCTGTCTGTTCCTCTTTTACGTCAATAAAAAATATTTTGTTTTGCCTCTCGACAGAAGGAAATTATTCAGGCTATTTTCTAAACGTGCCACCATCGTGGCAGCGTCGCTCGGACGGTCCGGGCGCTAACGTTAATCTGAGGATACTATGGCTGACTCCCGCCCTGAACGTCGCTTTACGCGTATTGATCGTCTTCCCCCTTACGTTTTTAACATCACTGCTGAACTGAAGATGGCTGCGCGTCGGCGCGGTGAAGATATTATCGATTTCAGCATGGGGAACCCGGATGGGGCTACGCCTCCTCACATTGTTGAAAAACTGTGTACCGTGGCGCAGCGCCCGGATACTCACGGTTATTCCACCTCACGCGGCATTCCGCGTCTGCGCCGGGCGATTTCCCGTTGGTACCAGGAACGTTATGACGTTGAGATTGATCCAGAATCCGAAGCGATTGTGACGATTGGCTCCAAAGAGGGACTGGCGCACCTGATGCTGGCCACGCTGGATCACGGTGATACTGTCCTTGTACCTAACCCGAGCTATCCGATCCATATTTATGGCGCGGTAATTGCCGGCGCGCAGGTACGTTCAGTGCCGCTGGTCGAAGGCGTCGACTTCTTTAATGAGCTGGAGCGTGCGATTCGTGAGAGCTATCCAAAACCGAAGATGATGATCTTAGGTTTTCCGTCTAACCCTACTGCACAGTGCGTCGAGCTGGAGTTCTTCGAAAAAGTCGTGGCCCTGGCTAAACGTTATGACGTGCTGGTGGTTCATGACCTCGCCTATGCCGATATCGTCTACGACGGCTGGAAAGCGCCATCAATTATGCAGGTTCCAGGTGCTCGCGATGTCGCTGTTGAATTTTTCACTCTGTCGAAAAGCTACAACATGGCGGGCTGGCGTATCGGTTTTATGGTGGGTAACAAAACGCTGGTAAACGCCCTGGCGCGAATTAAGAGCTATCACGATTACGGAACCTTTACACCGTTACAGGTTGCGGCTATCGCCGCGCTGGAAGGCGATCAGCAGTGCGTACGGGATATTGCTGAGCAATATAAACGTCGTCGGGATGTGCTGGTCAAAGGGCTGCATGAAGCCGGTTGGATGGTTGAGATGCCAAAGGCCTCAATGTACGTTTGGGCGAAAATTCCTGAGCACTACGCTGCGATGGGGTCACTTGAATTTGCCAAGAAACTGCTGAACGAAGCGAAGGTATGCGTTTCGCCGGGGGTTGGATTTGGTGATTATGGTGATACGCACGTGCGCTTTGCGTTAATTGAAAACCGCGACCGTACTCGCCAGGCAATTCGCGGCATCAAAGCGATGTTCCGCGCAGATGGTTTGCTGCCTGCTACTGCGAAATCAACCACTGAAAGTACCGACTAACAACACGTTCCCCCAAAAGCAAACAGGAGCCTGATGGCTCCTGTTTTTTTTGCTGCGTCTTTTAATTTAGATCATCAGGGCGAAAGTACCGGCCCAAACGATGACCATAAAAGAAATGCCCATAAAGAAATATTTCACTTTTCATCTCTCCGCGTACCTGGGGTACGTCTAAATGAACATATGCTTACCTGACAGAGAGCTGATGCAGGCGTAAACGAAATGGAGAATCCCCCTCGTTTGCTTGGCTGCATCACCTCAGAATTCTGAGCTTTAATGCTCCAGACGGCGCTAATGTACGCTTAAAAATGATGGGACACAAGAGGCATTTTTTTATTTAATTTTAATAACTTACAAGTGTCGTGATTAGGCGACAGTTTAATTTCTTTCGGTAATAAATTGCTATTGAGCGACGTAATGGTTACTCGGAGAATTCTCATATCGCCATGATGTTAATGCGGTTAATTTTTCGCGGAAATAGATAATGAAAAGGTTAAAAATGACCAGATTAATGATGTTAGCACTCGTTCTTACGCCATTGACGTCGATGGCGGCCTCGCCGTTGGCATTCAATTTCAGCTGCGCAAGTATTGGCGGCGTGAATAGTGATGGTAAAGGCAATGTTTGGATTGATGGCACGAAGGCGACAGTGAAGATCTTCAATGAAAACTACTGGGAAGCAAAAAGCGGTAACAATACCGTTTCTATCTCCCGTAAAGATGACGGGAATCCGGAAATTTCATGGGCGGGGCCAAATCGTAAGCACGGAATTTGCCTGCCTGAAGACAATATCGACTTTTCCGGGGCAAAGAAATCGACCACTAACGGACCCTCTTTTTCCTGTTCTGCGGTAGCAAAGGGTAGTATCGAAGAGGTTATCTGTCAGAGTCCTTCGCTCTCAGCAATGGATTTGGCATTGAACGGGGCCTACAAGCAAGCGCTGGTGAAATCGAGTAACAACCCGACGCTCAAAGCAGAACAACGCGGTTGGGTGAAAGGGCGTAATGAGTGCTGGAAAGAGCAGGACAAGCCAGCCTGTATTGCCCGTAACTATAACGAGCGAATGGCTGAACTCCAGAACAAGTGGGGCGTTAAGTAATTCAGCCGCAGAAAAAAAGAAAGGCCCTGCGGTAATGCTCGTCAGTTAAGCATGTATGGTGAACATGTGATTCTTGCTCAGGGTTCCGTTCACCTCAGCGGTGTCATTTCTCTGAAGCGCTGATGCCCGTGAACGTGCAAGGGAGGCTCACCGCCGCCTCCCTTGCAACCCTGGCTCCCGGCAGGAAAATCGTCGCTACGCGATTATTCGCCCCATCCCTGGGGCTCACCCCTTCGGGGCCATCGCAAGCGCTGTTCAAAATTGCTCCCGGCAATTTTGTCATTCGTCTTATGCCGTCTGCCTGTCGAGTCGGGGCCGAGCCTGTATCCCTGCAGGCCATCCCCTCTGCCCGCATCCCTGCGGACAGCCCCGGTCAGCCGTCAACGCCTCATCGATTTTCAGCCGGACAGGGGGCATCGCTTCAATGCCCTGACTTCCAGTAAAACCTGTTTTGCTGTTTAAAAAAAAACGCAGAGGGTCAGGTGTGGGCTGGTCCGGCTGAAAATTGCCGACGTGTTTCCGTAAGGCCGGGAGAACCCGCAGGGATGCGGGTTCAGGGCGCGCTTTACAGGGACGTTACATCGCGCCCGGCCCGGAAGCCTGGAGGAATGAGCGGAGGGAACCGCGAAGTGGCAATTTTCCGTGCCGGGAGCCGGGATTGTAAAGGGCGTGGCGGAGAACGCCCTTTACACGTTCACGGGAATCCGTGTTTCAGAGAAACAATGAGCATGAGGTGAACGGAACTCTATCTCCGAGATAGCATGTTCTTTACCTCCGCCAGCTTACTGAAACTGAGGCGCTAACTGACTGGCATTAAGGCCTTGCGGCCTTTCTTTTTAGATATACAACGATGCTTCACCCATCGGGCGTGTTTTGAAGCGACGGTGGATCCAGAGATACTGCTCGGGTGCACGCATGATCTCTTTTTCGATAATTTTATTCATATACGCCGCTGCCTGGTTTTCATCTGCCGGGTAACCTTCCATTTCCGGCGTGATAAACAGGCGGTAACCAGAGTTGTCCGCTTTTCTCACCATGGTTACGGTCAACATCGCTGCGCCTGATAACCGTGACAGGACGTAAGTCCCGTTAGTCGTTGCGACGTTTTTGACTGCAAAGAAGGGGGCGAATGAACTTCCTTTACGACCATAGTCCTGATCGGGGGCAAACCATACGGCCTCACCTTTTTTCAGGGCGCCGACAATACCACGCAGATTATTTCTGCCGATCATTGCCTTGTTAGAGCGCATACGACCGCGGGTTTGGATCCACTCCATCAACTTATTGTTGTGCGGGCGATAGGTTGCCATCATCGGCTGACAAAGGCCCATTACGCGACCACCTAACTCGAGCGACATAAAGTGTACGCCTACAACCATCACACCACGATTTTGCAACTGGGCGCGCTTCAGGTTGTCGAGTCCTTCTACGTCAAACCATTTACGCACCCGGCGGTCCGGCCAGAACCAGGCCATGCCGGTTTCAAGCAGTCCCATGCCGAGTGAACGAAAGTTCTCATCGACCAGTTTGTCTCTTTCTTCTTGCGACAGATTCGGGAAACAGAGTTCGAGATTTTTACGTGCAATAGATTCACGGCGTTTTAAAAATGGACGAGCCAGCGTTCCTGTACGGGTACCAAGAAAACACAATACGGGATAGGGAAGTTGTACCAGTAACCAGAGCACACCAACACCAAACCATGTGAGCCAGTAGCGCGGATGCAAAAACGCGCGTGAAAATTTACATTGGGGGAACATAAGCACCTGTTGTTGATACGAAATAGATGTATCGCGAAGATTCTTTGTCTGTCGCTTTACACTCTGCACTGATCGTTAGGCCGCCATGAACGACATTGGTTCCTGTAAAGAGTGTAAAACTGAGTCAGGACAAAACCACGAGGGGGCATGAATGATCGGACGCACAATGTACACCCGAAGATTAATGTCAGCCAGAAATAATTACTCAAGATTCGTAAATGTTTTTAGGGCGATTAAGAACAAAAAATAACCTATATATAATCCGTTGTTTTTATGCAGATTAAATAAAAGTCTGCCCGAGAGAGTAATAGTATGCAGGCGAAGGATTTTTGTAACTAAGATGTTGCTGAAATTGCACGCAGATAGGAATTGTCTTAGAATATAAAGTTAAGGGAGTGTAAGGACTTACGTTAAGTATACGGCAGACAGGAGGTATCGCTATGCTCTATTTCTGGATCTTTCTCGCCCTGAGCATTTTGTGCGTCAGTTGCTATATCTGGCAGGTTATGGGCGCTGCGGCGTCAATCAGCGCTTTTCTCGGAATGGCCATCCTTACGGCATTAATTTACTTTTTTACTATGCGATTGACCAATGGTAACGAAATGGTAACCGGGTTATTCCTGTTTCTTGCTCCTGCTTGCGGTTTGATTATTCGCTTTATGGTGGGTTACGGTAAGCAATAATTTGGCATGTTACTATTAGAAATAAATTATCATGTTGAGCGTTTTTTATTTATCTGAGTTATTGAAGTGCCAGCATCGCTGGCACTTTTTTGTGGGGACTACAAGAGATTACCGGACATCGGCTAACTGAAGTGACGCTTCTTCTTGTTGCGCATTTTTTCGCTGTTGTTCAAGCTCAAGCGCGCCACGATGAGAGAGGTAGCAGAACAGGATGCAGCACACAATTCCACCCATCAGCAGATAGAAGCCGCCATGCCATCCCAATTTGTCGACCATTACGCCAAACAGGCTGGTTCCCAGCGATGCGCCAAAAATGTAGCTCATAAATCCGCGTAAACCTACCGCAGACCCCACGGCGAAGCTGGGGACGATTTCCATCGTCTGAACAGAGGCCAGGAACTGGGGAACATAAATCAGGCAACCCACGATGGCGGCAAAAATAGTGACCATCACTAACGATTCACTTTTCCAGTAACCAATCAGGCAGACGAAAATCAGTGCCATACAAATCATGGCCAACGGCATGCGGCGACCTTTGAATAGTTTATCGGTGAGCCAACCCGCCAGTAATGTGGAAGGAATTGCCGCCCACTCGAAAAACAGAAACGCTATGCTCATTTGCTCTTTCGAGAAATGTTTTTCGGTTAATAAATAAATTGGCAACCAGCTAATCATGCCAAAACGTACCATATAGACAAAAACGTCTACTAATGAAACATACCAGGCATTTTTATTACGCAGTACATAGGTGCAGAAGATCTGGAAGGCGCTCATATTTTCTGGTGCCTGGACTGCGTGTCGGGAATTTAATACGACTTTTTCTTCCGGCATCATTTGTTCCAGAGCCGGTAAGCCTTCCTGGCGCGGTGAACCTTTCCCCAGCATTAGCACAATAAAAGCGAACAGGACGGCCACACCAGCCGGAACAATATAGCTGGCACTTTGCCAGTGCTCGCTCCCCAAAATGGCAAAGGCGGCACCCACGATCGGGGCAACAATACCGCCACCAACATTGTGAGAGATATTCCAGAATGCGCCAACGCGTCCACGTTCTTTACGTGGAAACCAGTTAGCGATGGTAATAAATGATGGGCCAACGCCCATGCCCTGGAACAAGCCGTTGAAAATGACCAGAGCGGCAAAAATCCAGAATCCGGTACTGAAACCCAGGCCTATGTTGACGATAGCGCACAGGATCAAACCACATGCCATGAAGACTTTAGGGCTGGCCTTGTCTGCCAGACTGCTCATAATACCTTTACTGATCCCATAGGCAATAAGCATACAGCTGCTGAGCAAACCAATCTGCGTTGCGCTGAGATCCAGATGCTCTTTCAGGTACGGAGTTGAGAGTGTGAAGTTATTGCGCACAATATAGTACGCAAGATAGCCAAGAAATACGCTGAGTAACGCCTGAATGCGGTATCGGCCATAAGTTTCCTGGACTTTCTCTGCCGGGACTTTATTTGCCGCTGGCCCTGCCTTAAATATTGATAACATATCATCACCTAAATTTATATTGATGTGAATATCAGGATTTTTCGCAGTGAAGAGTGAAATAGACGGCAGATAAACTCAAGTTCATGCAATGAGTCACTATTGACACAATTTTTGGATTGCGTGGCTGATTTTGACACTTTTTAAATAATGGATTTTAAATTCTATTCTTTTACGAGCGTTTTTATCATCGGCATGTGCGGGTATTAACAAATTCAGGCTGCATTTTCGGGTATTCTTTACTCATGTCGTCATTTTCCGTTTGGTTATTCTACGAATAACCTTATTCTTCCCCCCAGCGGTGATAAACGGGTAATTTTTGTCTCAATATTATTTTTTGCACATGTTGGTATTTATGAACGGGATCACAAATAGACTTTTAAAGCAGAGACGATTTTGGGCATTCTTGCTCTGTTTTATGTCGCTGTCGGCGAGTTGCCTGGCGCTGGGTAAAGAGCTGGTGATGGCGACCACCTTTTCACCAGGGGCTACGGCCTGGATTATCCAGCGCTGGCAGACTGAGCCGGGGTCAGTGATGATTCGCACGTTAAACCGGACCAGCAGTTCTCTGGAACAGCTGCTGGATACTGCGAATGCGGAAAACGTCGATCTGATTCTGACCTCATCACCCATGCTGTTGCAGCATCTTCAGGAACATCAGAAGCTGGCACCCTTTGATAATGCGCTACCGGAAAGCCAGCGTTTGGTGCCTGAATCCATCCGTTCGACCTCCGTAGCGGTGGCGATATCTGGTTTTGGGCTACTGATTAACCGCTCTGCGCTGGCGGCGCGCCATCTTTCGCCCCCAACTGACTGGGGGGATTTAACGCAGCCTAAATACCAGAACGCGCTGTTGATGAGTAGCCCGTCACGTTCCGACACCAACCACCTGATGGTTGAGTCGTTGCTGCAACAAAAAGGGTGGGAAGAGGGATGGGCAACGCTATTGGCGAGTGCTGGTAATCTGGTGACGATTTCATCTCGCAGCTTTGGCGTGGCCGACAAAATTAAGAGCGGCCTGGGCGTTGCGGGGCCGGTCATTGATAACTATGCCAACCTGTTGCTCAACGATCCGCACCTGGCGTTTACCTATTTTCCTCGCTCGGCGGTTTCGCCAACCTATGTTGCTGTGCTTAAGAACAGTCAACACCCCAATGAAGCACGTCGTTTTATCCGTTATCTGTTAAGTCCGGAAGGGCAGCGGATCCTTGCAGATGCGAACACGGGAAAATATCCGGTTACGCAGCTCGCGGCTGATAACCCACGCGCCGCTCAGCAGGCTATTTTGATGAGCCAGCCTGCGCTTAATTACCGGCTTATCCTTAAACGGCAACAGTTAGTGCAGCGGATGTTTGATACCGCCATCAGTTTTCGACTCGCGCAGCTGAAAGATGCCTGGCGGGCGCTCTACAGTGCGGAAGCGCGTCTGAAACGCCCGCTCCCCGAAATCAGAGCACTGTTGACCAGCGTCCCGGTAGATGCCAGGAACAGTGAAGATGAGGCCTGGCTTGCGCAATTTGATAATAAAAGCGTGGCCGAACAGCAGATGATGGAGTGGCAGCTGTGGTTTCTTAAAAATCAGCGTCAGGCGATATCCAAACTGGAAGAGTTAAAATGAAAGGTGGATCGATACTGCAACGTCTGCGCCAGCTCAGCATTAGCAGCAGCCTGCGAGGTGCTTTTCTCACGGGCGCATTACTGACGCTGAGCGTAAGCTGCGTCAGCTTGTACTCCTGGCATGAGCAAAGCTCACAGATACGCTATTCGCTCGATGATTACTTCCCGCGCGTGCATTCCGCTTTTTTGATTGAAGGAAATCTCAACCTGGTTGTGGATCAACTGAATGAGTTCCTGTTGGCCCCCAACACGACGGTAAGGCTGCAGCTACGCAATCAAATAATTTCACATCTGGATAAGATTGAGGTGTTGAGTCGGGGCTTGCAACCGGCGGAACAGCAGCAACTGGCGGTGATTTTACAGGACAGTCGGGCGCTGATGACGGAGCTGGACCGGGTGCTCTATAACCTGTTCCTTGTGCGTGAAAAAGTGAGCGAACTCTCTGCGCGCATCGATTGGCTTCATGATGATTTTACTACCGAGCTGAATTCACTGGTGCAGGATTTTACCTGGCAGCAGGGGACGTTGCTGGATCAAATCGAGGCCAAAAATGGTGATGCGGCGCTGTATCTTAAACGTGCCCGAGAGGTGCAAAACGAGCAGCAGCAGGTCTACACTCTGGCACGAATTGAAAACCAGATTGTTGATGATTTACGTGACAGGCTCAATGAACTGAAGTCAGGTAGTGATGATGGGATGCTGGTGGAGAATCACATCCGCTTTCTGGAAAATCTGAAGAAAACGGCGGATGAAAATATCCGTACCCTTGATGACTGGCCAAGTACTATCACCTTGCGGCAAACCATCGACGAATTGCTGGAAATCGGGATGATGAAAAACAAAATGCCCGATACGATGCGCGATTATGTCGCAGCGCAAAAAGCGTTGGTTGATGCCAACCATACCAGAGAGGTAACGCTTGGGCGCTTTCGAACGCTGCTTGAAGCACAACTGGGGAGTAGCCATCAGCAAATGCAGATGTTTAACCAACGGCTGGAGCAAATTGTTCGCGTCAGCGGTGGACTTATCCTGCTGGCGACGCTGCTGGCGCTACTTCTCGCCTGGGGGCTTAACCACTACTTTATTCGTTCGCGGCTGGTGAAGCGTTTTACCGCGCTCAATCAGGCCGTGGTGCAAATTGGTCTTGGCAGAACGGATGCCACTATCCCGGTTTATGGGCGCGATGAGTTGGGGCGTATTGCTGGTTTGCTGCGCCATACTCTGGGTCAACTGAGTGCGCAAAAAAATCAGCTGGAGCAAGAAGTGACAGAGCGTAAAGAGATCGAGTCCGATCTTCGCGCGACGCAGGATGAACTGATCCAGACGGCAAAACTGGCGGTGGTTGGCCAGACCATGACCACGCTGGCGCACGAGATTAATCAACCGCTAAATGCGCTGTCGATGTACCTGTTTACGGCGGGTAGGGCAATTGAGCAGGGGCAATCCGCTCAGGCCAGAAGCACACTAACCAAAGCTGAGGGGCTAATTACCCGCATCGATGCCATTATCCGTTCACTACGTCAGTTTACGCGTCGGGCCGAACCGGGCGCGCCTTTGCACCCGGTCGATCTACGACAAACGTTCTGCGCTGCCTGGGAACTGTTGGCCATGCGGCATAAGCCAAAGCAGGGCACGCTGAGGCTTCCAGCTCAGAGCGTATGGGTTGCTGGTGATGAAGTGCGTATTCAGCAGGTGCTGGTAAACGTCCTGGCAAATGCGCTGGATGCCTGCCCGGCAGCCGCACAGATTGAGGTTCACTGGCAGGTTGAGGACAGCCAGTTGTGCGTCTTTGTCTGCGATAACGGCCCCGGCTGGCCTGAGGCGTTATTGCCATCACTGTTAAAGCCGTTTACCACCAGTAAGGATGTAGGCCTCGGTATTGGCTTATCGATTTGTGTATCGTTAATGACGCAAATGAACGGCGAACTGCGCCTGGCATCGACGCCGGGACGTAATGCCTGCGTCGTTCTGCAATTTAATCTGACGGATGTAAACGATGTTGAGTGATGAATATTCTGTTCTGCTGATTGATGATGATGCCGATGTTCTCGACGCTTACACCCTGTTGCTTGAACAGGAGGGTTATCGAGTTTGCGCATGCAGTAACCCTTTTGATGCCCGAAACTGGCTGCAGGCCGACTGGCCAGGGATAGTCCTGAGCGACGTGTGTATGCCTGGCTGCAATGGAATAGAGCTGATGACGCTGTTTCATCAGGATGATAATCAGCTACCGATCTTGCTAATCACCGGGCATGGCGATGTCCCGATGGCTGTGGAGGCCGTAAAGAAAGGCGCATGGGACTTTCTGCAAAAACCGGTCGATCCCGGAAAGCTGCTGTCACTGGTAGAAGAGGCATTGCGTCAGAGAAAATCCGTGATTGCCCGTCGTCATTATTGCCAGCAAAAACTCGAAGTTGAACTGCTCGGCTACAGTGATTGGGTCAATCAATATCGCCAGCGCTTACGGCAACTGGCGGAAACGGATATTGCCGTCTGGTTTTATGGTGAGCCGGGAACGGGGCGTATGACCGGATCCCGTTATTTACACCAGCTTGGGCGCAATGCCGAAGGGCCGTTTATCCGTGGGGAATTGACGTTAGAGAATGCGGGGCAACTGAATGACCTTATTGCCCAGGCGCAAGGGGGAACACTGGTCCTGAGCCATATAGAGTGCTTGACGCGTGAACAGCAGCATCACCTGGTGCATCTGCAAAGCCAGGAGCGGCGTCCGTTTCGCCTGATAGGCATTGGTGACACATCGTTGGTGGAACTGGCGGCAAGTAACCAGATTGTGGCCGAGCTCTACTACTGTTTTGCGATGACGCAAATCGGCTGCCTGCCGCTGTCACAGCGCCCCGATGATATTGAGCCGCTGTTTCGTCATTATTTGCAGAAAGCCTGCCTGCGCCTGAACCATCCCGTGCCCGAGGTTGAAGGAGATTTACTGAAAGTCATGCGTCGTCGCGTGTGGTTAAGTAATGTCCGGGAACTGGCAAATGCCGCCGAACTTTTTGCCGTTGGGCTGCTTCCCTTAGCTGAAACCGCGAATCCGCAGTTGCATCTGCCTGAACCGACACCGCTTGACCGTCGGGTAGAAGAGTACGAGCGACAGATCATTACTGAAGCGCTAAATATTCATCAGGGGCGTATTAATGAAGTCGCGGAGTATTTACAAATCCCGCGTAAAAAACTTTATTTGCGCATGAGAAAATACGGACTGAGCAAAGAACACTATAAGTTTTAGCCGATGGAGATTGGGGAAGAAGAGTCGTTGAAGTATTTCGGTGGCGGCGCTGGCGTTCACCGAAATACGCGACGGAACTCCGGGTGATTATCGGGGTATTTTTCTTACCACATCAAATCATCAGGGATAACAAAATCAGCATACGGATCGTCTTCATCCTTCGCCTCCTGACTCAGTTCGCAATTTAGCACAATATAACTTGCATCGCGCTGGGCAATCTTGTCGGCGACGACAGCCGGGATAATGGCGTACTCGCTCTCGCTGCTACTTTCAGCCGTCAGACGAGCAATGGCCAGGCGGCCCTTGATCAACTGAGACTGAGTCACCTTATCAACATAAACTTTTTTGATCAGGTTATTGTCAGTGAAGTTGTAACCAATATCGCCACGGGCAACGGTGATTTTGTTCATTTCAATCAACTGTTTGATCTGCGCTTTATACTCTTTTGACAACGCGGCCTGCTTCTGCTGTTCGCTGAGTTGCTTATCACGCTCAATTTGTGCTTTTTTATTCTCTTCAACCGCTTCTCTGGCTTCACGAGCCTGAACGCGTGATTTTTTCGCCGTTCTCTGCACTTTCGCCATTTTTTTGCTGCTGACCAGACCTGCTTTAAGCATCTGTTCTTGTAGGGTAAGTTTTGTCATTGTCGCTTCTAATCCAAAAAATCGTTGTAAGGATTATAACCTCAACGTTCGGCGGGATGCCAGAATGCGTAAGCGTTACCCAGATAGCTGACATTTATCCCGCAGATCATTTTATTTGTAAGATGAGAGGTAGTCTCCTGGTGCGGTTCCCATAACGCGTTTGAATGCCTGGTAGAATCCAGACAAAGATTCATACCCGACGCTGCTGTAAATATCCTCTGTTTTTATACCTCTTCTGAGCAGGTTTAATGACACATAAATTCTTAATTTGCTCAATACCAGATTCGGTGTATAGCTTGTCGCTTTCAATATGCGACGAATAAATGTTGAACGTGACATATAAGTAAAACGGGCCATATCATCTAGTGACCACGAGTACTGTGGGTTTTCAATTATAGCAATAATTAGTTTTGCTAACGGTTCATCATTGGCTGCGTTCAGAAGATTTATGTCAATATCATATAAAGAAGTAGATTCATTAACCACATAGTGCAAAATAGCATCGGTAAGATGAGCAATAATGCAATTATTTTCATCGGCAGAGGCATTAACTTCTGTCAGTAGTAATTCAAATAATGAATGTATTTTGTTACTGACGTCGTCCTTTTGCCTAATCAGAAAAATATCCGGAAGTAAGGCAAAACGCAATTGACTGGCGATAGAGTTAGGTTGGATAAAACCACACAGCAGATCGGTGGCGTCGGAAGATGAATCCTCAATTTTACTCATCTGCTTGCGGGGTAAGTCATCAATGCTTTTATCTGGAGAGGAGGTGAGGTAAAAAGGGAAATTATTAAAAAAGAAGAGAATATCTCCCTTTTCCAGCATGATGCGCGGCTGTTGGTTGAACAAATCCAGCCAGCATTCCCCGCCCAGAACGATATGAAAACTCGGTTCACCATAGGAGTATGTTGATGCTTTCCATTCGCTACAATATCTGCCAAGGTGGAAGACGGATGTTTTCGCTTCTCCTCCTTTCAGTAGCCAGCCTGAAGTATTCATATATTCCCCAATATTGTCACCAATGGACTGATTTTGAGACGATGTCGTATAGATAGTTTCGCCAAGTAACTATAAGATTTGTTAATCAAATTACGTATTGCAGGAGAGGGTAGTGTTTCTGGTATTTACTAAAGATATTATTTTGCTACAGGCTATTTATCACCTTATCAAAAAAGATGTTATCGTGCATATTCAGCATGCAGAAGACTTTTGTACCGTTGAAGAGCTTAATGCAAAAGTGATAATTGATACGTTCAATAACAACATTTTCTATACCAGTATAGCTTATCAACTGGATAGGATTCAACCTGCTAAGGTTTTCATACTTTCGCCATTCAGGATCAAAAGATGCTTCGGGGACCTTCCTGTTGTTTTTATCAATCGAAACGTTTCGCTGTGTAATTTTATTACTTTGCTGAATTGCGATGGAAACTATGATATTTCTCCGGAATTATCAATTTCTCGTCGACAGCATCAAATTCTTACCTGTATTTTGCAGCAAAAATCCTGTTACTCAATTGCTGAGGAAATGCATATCTCATTGAAAACTTACTATTGCCATAAGTACAATATAATGTTGTTGCTTAAACTCAGGAAAATGAGTGATTTAGTACGGCATCAAATTTCATGCTATCTACAATAACCAGATGTAGGATGTCTCGTTTCGACATTAGGATTAAATTGTTAAAGTGCAGAAAGAGGCAAGTAATGTATAGCACAGCTTTCAATACCTGTATCTTTCAAAATTATAGTTTAATCCTATTCTTAAAATAAAGAGTAAGCACAATAATAAATCAAGTGATTATTTTATGTAGTCTAATGTTACTCCACAGAAACCTCTTTAATAGCAGGGTTTTCTTTAAGTAAAGAAATTACCTGAATCACCGTGGTTGCTTCTGTAACCTCTAAATCTGCCGTTAAAACATGGCAATCGCTTGCATCATTAGCCAACGAACGTAATTGCAGGCGATATCCCTGCTCAGTTATCCAGGTCAAAACAGATTGTGCCGTACCAGCCGCAATGCGTATGCGTAGTTGCAAATGGTGATTCAAAAAGCGGTAGGTAAGCTGACGGAAGAATTCCAGCACGATGAGCGCCATAACCGCACCAACGATACCAACTTCATACATTCCGCTGCCTATGACCAGGCCAATTGCTGCAGTGACCCACACATCCGCAGCTGTTGTTAATCCTCTGATAGTCTGTTTTTGAACCAGAATATTTCCCGCGCCGAGAAATCCAACCCCGGTGACAACCTGGGCTGCTATTCTGCTGGGATCTAATCCAATATGGCCATGCCCTATAACATCATAGAAACCGTATTTTGAGACGATCATGAACATGGCACTGCCGATACCAATCAATATATGAGTTCTTACACCAGCTTCTTTGGCGCGTATTTGACGCTCGAGACCAATTACGCCACCTAACAAACCGGCTAGCATTAGACGTAGCAGAAATTCTTCAGTCATAGTGATTCTCTCTGTGCTTCAGCTATAACAGTGGCGTACAAGCGTAAATGAATGATAAAATTAAGCATCAATCAGTTTGCTTATCATTAATGACGATGCTCCGGCATAAACTCTTTATTTGGTACCAGAAATAGCCATGAGGAAATAACAAACGGCATGGTTAATGTCGGTATGCCTAAAGGCATTAAAAGCACATTCATTGCGGCCTGGATAAAAACAGTAAAAATGATCCCTGAAATGGTATAAATAAACACTCGCCAGCCAGGATGATTAAATACGGTCCCAAGTGCGACGGATGTCAAAACGGCACTAAAGGCATACAGCCCTGCAGCAATGTCATGGGGATTGGCACCCAGATAACAGGCAAGTAGTGTCGCGATGAAAGAACCGACGATGGCATAGCAGGCGCATACGACGGATTCTGCCGCCAGGCCTGCAATGAAAAATAAACTAGCAAGGATCCCGGGGAATAAAAATACCTGCGAAATCCCATGTAAAGTACTGTTAATGAAAAAGCTGAGCGAGTAACTACTTTGAGTTGACGGTATATAATGTTGGGGTAGATCAGGGGAGGGCAATCCTGAACCATAAATATTATGAAAAGCATAGCTGGCAAGTAGTATTACCCAGGTTGTCAGAACAAACGGGGCTGTTAACGCCGCAACTTTCCATGTTTTCAATATATCAGCAATGCATACCGTGGCAATAACAGACACGACGCTACCAACGACCAGGCATAACCACATGATTGGCGTCGCAGTTATAAATACAGGAATAGCAATACCGACCAGACAGCCATTATAGCTATAGAGGCCATCCCGCCAACCTTTTATATCATGGGTTATTGCCCCTGTAATCGAAGCCAGAACAGTTCCAACTACACACCCCCATGCAGCTAAAGGATTGTTATTACTATAAGCAGAAATGAATATCGCAATAAAAAACAATAGCCCCGTGATGGGATTGTTTTGGAACATTACCTGTGCGCAACCACGTAATGATATATCAATAATTTTGCAAATGTAATGCTTATCAGTATTATTCTTCCATAATACCGGAATAGATTGTGTAGTCATCATTGTTTACCAATATGAAAAGTTGCGAGTGATCCTATTGTTTCCAGATAAATGGAGGTGGTAGTTCTGTTTGCTGCACGACTTTTCTGACCGTGGCCCACACTTTACGAATATATTTTTTTATCATACTACTGTCGTTAGCCAGTATTTTGAATACAAGACCAGATTCCGCAGGGAGGGTTGACATACCATAGCAATAATCTTTGCTATAATGAGCAGGGAAGGCCGCCAGAATGGATGCTATATTATCTGCTGGGGTTAATATAAAAATAGTGCCGAGAATCTGAAATTGCCCCATAATTCCGAGTTCAGCCATGGCATACTCTTTTGGTTTCAACTCAATTTGTTCCTTGAAAACAATATGTCCAGACTCATCTTTTGCTGAAACGCTTGAGGAATAATAGTCAAAGCCATTAAGCTCATTTTCATGATGATGACGACGGCCTGGAATAATTATTTCTGAATAAATAAGAGTCGCACTTCTTTTATATTCAATTACGGTGTCGTTAATAAATCTTGCATTACGGTGCAAGATTAAAGGATCGGGGAGATATTCCAGGTAAGCATTCTCATCAAGATGGATAAATTGAATTTGCGCAGCATAATTTTTATCCATGGAGTGTACTTTGGTTGCGGATTGCGTACTGACACTGGCGAAAGCATTTTCACCCACGTTAATGGATAACACTAAGCGATCCCCTTGCAGAACACAGCCTGAAGTCGATATCACGGTCACACAGGGAAGTTCAGGCAATGCTTCATCATGATACAATGCCTTTTGTGCAAACAATGGTGTTCGTTTTTCCATGCGGTGGAGAATGCTTTTGCTTCCGCAACGTGTAAAACCCAGGTACAAAAAACCATCCTTACCGATTACCCCACTGGGCATTTGCTCCGGCTCCTGACGATACTCTATGGGGATCTGCATATCCCAAAGCGTCCGTTTTGTTTCCATCTGGTCATGAAAATTATGTGGTTGAGTCATCTTTTTTACCTTCAATGGTATGACCAAATAAAAAATCGCGCTCAATCATGTCGACAAGCTGCTCGATACCTTCACCTGTTTTACAGTTGGTTAAAATATAAGGACGATTATTTCTGACATATCGGGTATCTGATTCCATTACCTCCAGACTGGCTCCGACATATGGCGCTAAATCAATTTTATTGATAATAAGAATATCGGCCTGTACCAGACCTGGACCATTTTTACGCGGAATTTTTTCCCCTTCTGCTACGTCAATGACATAAATATAAAAGTCAGCCAATGCTGGACTGAATGTGAGGGTAAGATTGTCACCACCGCTTTCAATCATAATTAAATCGCTATCTGGAAATTTATCTTCCATTTCTTCAACGGCAGCAATATTCATACTGGGATCTTCACGTACAGCGGTATGCGGACATGCCCCTGTTTCAACGCCAACGATTTTTTCTTCTTCTAATATTCCTTTCAACGTCCTTTTGACCTGCTTTGCATCCTCAGTGGTTACAACATCATTAGTTACAATCAGAGGTTTATATCCCCGACGAATTAGTACAGGAGTAATAACCTCAATAATGGCTGTTTTTCCTGAACCTACGGGACCACCAATTCCAATTCGAGTGATTTTTTTCATTCTGACCTCAGTTAATTCATAAACAGACGTACATGGGCATCGACATGAACAGCCGCAAGAATGTCGATCACCGGCGAAAAAGAAGACATTTCTTCGGGGCGGGTATTGAGCGTCATTTCAGCGTAATCAGGGAAAAGCGACGTGGCTTCGGCCAGGATTTTTTGGCTATCCAAATGCGTAATCCGCATCAGTCTTTGCGCTGCACTGAGAATAGTCGTTGCTACGCCATAAAAGTGCATGGCCAACATGGCTTCTTCATCAAGCTCTAAATGGTGCATAAGTAAGGCATGAGAAACAGGATAGGTACCAATAACATGGCTCTGGCGTATTTGCTCAAGCCACCAGTTAAATAGACGAACAGGGTAAATCGCTGCTGAAAGCTCGGTTAATTTCTTACCCATTCTTTGGGTCATCAGTCGGGATTCTGGTGATAGTTTTCTACTGATTACATCGTTATCAATAGATTTAAGCTCATTTAATTTGTTGCTGCGACAGGCGCGCATGGCTTGTATTTGCGCGACAGCATCACATTTTGCTGCCTGCAATAGCGCCGTACAGACATATTGCTTGAGGGTTTGCCGGTCATAGACAATTCCACATGAAATGGCAGACTCAATCCCGCAGGAAAAAGTAAATGCTCCTACAGGAAGGACTGAATCTCCAAACTGCAATATTCGTGCAATGTTCAGTACCATATGTGAACTTTGTGGCATGTCCGGCAACCCTAATACGTTAGTGATCAATGTGTACATGTGTATGTGCTTCTTCGGTACCGCCAAAAAGAAGTCTGGATTCAGATGGTGTTAAGAGTGGAATGACTTTTTCACCTTCAGTGAAGTAATACTGACCCTCAGTGTAACCATGAGATTTCATTACTGAAGCCAACATTTTATCGGCCACTACAATGGGAATAAAAACACAGTATCCTTTTATGACGGCCTTCCAGTGCTGATTCCCTAGAGCATGCCCTAATTCAAAGGCGCGGGTGAGAAGGTCTGTGATTTTCTCTACGCCAAATAATCCCAGATCAACAATCATCACGCGCCGTAGCTGTATTTTAACCGTAAGCAAATAACGGTTATTTTTGTCATATAACAGAATGTCACCATCATTAAGACGGAGATGACGGTCAAGGGATAAACCGATATCATAGCCGAATTGACTTTTTTTACGGCAACGGCTTTTTTGTGCCTCCCATTGTTCAAGCACGAGAACATCGTGTTTAATATCTTCAGCAGAGAGGTCAAGCGCACCATGGGAGTTAATATTTCCGAGTGTTCTTTCAATCAGGTACATAGCTATTCTCCTGTTAACCAAAGAAATATTTTTGATTCATAACCGCAGTTTGAATGGGCTGGCAGGTGGCGTGCACGCCATCAACCTTGACGGCGAATGTCTCTGGGTTTACGTCAATTTTTGGGGTCGCATTATTTCTGATAAGGTCGTGTTTACTGATGTTACGACAGTTATTGACTGCGACAACCTGTCTTTCAAGGCCAGCTTTTTCTTTAATGCCATCATCAAAGGCAGCTTTTGAGACGAAAGTAAGGCAGGTATCCTGCAGCGTTTTTCCCATGGCACCAAACATAGGGCGGTAAAATACTGGCTGAGGAGTTGGCAGCGAAGCGTTAGGATCACCCATTAAGGACCAGTTGATCATTCCCCCTTTAATAATGAGTTTTGGTTTGGCCCCAAAAAATTGCGGTTCCCAGAGTACCAGGTCAGCCATCTTACCCACTTCAACAGAACCAATAATATGGCTGACGCCTTGCGTAATGGCAGGGTTAATCGTAATTTTGGCGACGTATCGGAGAACGCGGAAATTGTCATTATTTGGACTATCTTCCGGTAATTTACCGCGAGCTAGTTTCATGGCATGCGCCGTCTGTACCAGGCGAAGCCAGTTTTCGCCCACGCGTCCCATAGCCTGAGAATCGCTGGAGAACATAGATATGACGCCCATATCATGCAGGATATTTTCTGCTGCAATGGTCTCAGGACGAACGCGGCTTTCTGCAAATGAAACATCGGCAGCCACGTTAGGATTGAGGTTGTGGCACACCATAATCATATCGAACAGTTCTGCCTGGCTGTTGATACCAAAAGGTAGCGTTGGATTGGTGGAACTTGGCAGAACATTTGGTTGGCTGGCGACCTTAATAATATCCGGGGCATGTCCACCGCCAGCGCCTTCTGTATGAAAGGTGTGAATTGTCCTTCCTTCAAAAGCGGCAATCGTATTTTCGACATATCCTGCTTCATTAAGACTGTCGGTATGTACAGAAACCTGAATGTCCATATCATCGGCTGTGCGCAGTGCGTGTCGGAGTGCGTTTGGCGTAGCACCCCAGTCTTCGTGTACTTTTAGCCCAACGGCACCGGCAATGATTTGTTCTTCGAGAGGGGCTTTATTGTAGGCATTTCCTTTGCCAAGTAGACCGATATTGACCGGAATACCTTCCCATGCACGCAGCATGGCGCGCATATTCTTAGGTCCAGCAGTCACAGTGGTTCCATTCGTGCCATCAGTGGGACCTATGCCGCCACCGAAGAAGGTGGTAATGCCGTTAGATAATGCCGCATAAGCTTGCTGAGGAGAGATGAGATGAATATGGGAGTCGATACCCGCCGCAGTCAGAATCAAATGCTCGCCTGATATCGCATCCGTGCTAAGCCCAACCGTCATCCCTGGTGTTACGCCGGACATAATTGCCGGGTTACCGCTTTTACCAATGCCCGAGATCAGTCCATCCTTAATGCCTACATCCGCTTTAATCACACCAAGTTTTGCATCAACTATCGTGACATTTGTAATAACCAGATCGAGAACCCCCTGGTCGCGGGAACACTGGTTATTAGCGCCCATTCCATCACGTAGAGACTTTCCTCCACCATAGACTGATTCGTCACCATAACCACGTAAATCTTGTTCAATTTCAATATACAAATCAGTTTCGCCCAAACGTATTTTATCACCGGTTGTTGGACCAAACAGACTGGAGTATTCCTTTCTGGATATTGTTGGCATAAGAGATCCTTAGCTGGGATTGTTTGGCATTTTGAAACCGGCTCGCCGGGCGTTATCAATCAGTGATTTCAACTTTATAGGATCTTTAATAACTTCAGCGAGCTGTTGACCTGTCATATCAACAAGGTTATTAAAACCAAAAATATCGTTGTCCCCACTATAGGGGATAAGTTCTATTTCTATCTCATCACCTGGTTCAAAGCGTATTGCAGTCGTGGCGGTAATATTTAAGCGCTTACCCAGCGTACTTGCGCGATCAAATTCCAGTTCTTTATTAGCTTCGAAGAAATGGAAATGTGAGCCTACCTGAATCGGCCGATCACCTGTGTTCTTGACGCGCACTTTCGTTACAGGTTTCTCTGTATTAAATGACACAGGGGTATCCTGTAAAACGTAGCCCCCATAGGGTACGGGATTTGTTTTTTTATCCTCAGGCATAGTCTATTTCTCCTGCTATTAACGGATAGGGTCGTGAACAGTTACCAGCCTACTACCATCGGTGAAAATAGCCTCAACCTGTATTTGTGGAATAAGGTCTGCGACGCCTTCCATGACATCGTCTTTGGTCAGAACATCTCTTGATTTATTCATGACGGTTTCCAGATCATTTCCTTCTCTGGCACTTTCCATGGCTGTTGACGCAATAATAGAAACAGCTTCAGGATAATTTAGTTTGATTCCTTTTTCTTTTCTGCTTTGAGCCACGCTGGCAAGTGAGTAAATCATTATTTTCTCAATTTCTCTGGGACTAAGTTTCATTAATTACTCCTTACCTGAAGGGGTATAAGCGTCTTCACCAAATGCTGAATAATCAGGAGATTGGCGAGCGTCATTGGTTGAAATTCGCACTGGGGTAAATCTGTTAATTATCCATAAAATGAGCAGAGTAAAGATAAAAGACCAGATGCTGGTGATCAGCACCGCCGCGAGTTGTTTTGCAACCTGCAATATTCCACCACCTTCCAATAATCCTGACGGCCCTTTGCTGTTCCAGGCCTGAGATGCAAAAACACCGAGTAGAATAGAACCGGTAATGCCACCCATGCCATGTACGCCAAAAACGTCCAGTGCATCATCAACATATTTTTTAACAAACAGTGCGCAGTAATAGCAGACAAAACCGGCAACAATGCCAATAAATGCGGCGGATTGAATTGAAACATATCCTGCCGCAGGAGTGATGGTGGCAAGACCTGCAACGGCTCCTGTCAGGAAACCAACAAATTTCGGTTTACCTGTGTGCATTTTTTCAATAAATAGCCATGTCGCACCGGCAAAAGCCGCCGCAATATCGGTGGTGACAAACGCAGAAACGGTAATAGTGTTAACTTGTAATTCAGATCCTGCGTTAAAACCATACCAGCCAAACCAGAGCAATCCCGCACCCAGAGCAATATAAGGAATATTATGGCTACCATCTGGTTGAATGACTCGTCGCCCAACGTATAGAGCGGAAGCCAGCGCAGCGAATCCCGCCGTTGCATGAACGACGATACCACCGGCAAAATCAACCACACCCCACTTAGCCATTACACCCTGTGGGCTCCAGACCATGTGTACAAACGGGCAGTAAACGAATAACGTCCAGAGAGTGATAAAAATCAGATAGGCCTTGAATTTCACCCTGCCAACAAAAGCACCAGTAATCAGGGCGGGGGTGATAATCGCGAACATCATTTGGTAAGCAAAATGTACCAGGATTGGGATCCCTGCATTGTTTCCGGTAAACAGCGTGTTCGCATTGATATTATGTAAAAATGCATAGTGCAGAGGATCGCCAATAACACCATTAAGGCTGGGGCCGAAGGCTAAAGAATAGCCTACAGCAAACCACAGTATCGCTACCCAGCTCATGGAGACAAAACTCTGAAACATGATGGTGAGTATGCCTTTACGCTGGACTAAACCACCGTAAAAAAAAGCAAGTCCCGGTGTCATTAACATGACCAGACTAGCGCATAACAGCATAAAAGCTGTATTAGCAGGGTCTAGTAATTGAAATTGAACAGGTGATATTCCCATATACCCTGTGCCCCTTACTTAAGTTTATAAAGGTGATGTGTTTTAGCTTTTTCAATATGAAATGCTAATCACTAATCAGTGTATTTAATGGCAATTATTTATCTTTGAATGAATACAGTTTTAATTGTGGGTTATGTTTGCAATATTCAACGACTTGCGGGATGCTGGTAAGATCTGTCTCATTCAAAGACACTGAATCACCTCCCTTATAAACCGTTTCTTCATGCAGCATCCACCATGCTACAGGAAGCATTGCTTTGGGATTTAGATTAATGAACTCCTGGCAGGTCATTTTGTCAGGACTATTTTCTGCTGAATGCGCCAATGGAATGTTCAGTATAAATAAGGATAATAGAGGGGGAAGTGTGATAAGTATGCGTTTCATGTTTAACCTCTTGGTATATTGAGTACGATTAATTTACTGAAGCGGGAACTATTGGGGCATAGTTCTCGCTTCAGTGTTATCAATACATAAAATTATTCGCTACAGATCCTTTTTGATTTTGTCCCACTCACTGTCGGCTTTTTTCTTAAAATTGGCTTTTTTATCCTGCATACATGCCTGAACCAGCGCAGGAGTCACAGTTTCAACACCTTTCACATCAAGTACCGCATCTTCAGGTTTATCCTTTTTATTCAATGCCTCAGCAAAGCCAACTACCGTGGGCTGGAATGTGGCGTCGGTGGCAAGAAAATCTTCACATGTCCACTGGCTGAGCGGCTTGTGATTATCCGCCGCCTGGCTCAGCGCGGGGATCATGAGTAGAGTACCAACGATAATGCTTAGTGTTTTATTCATCTAACGTACCTCTTGTATCAATTAATATCGACGGGTGGAAAGTCTGATAGCGACTATAAATATATATCCTGGAACAGCATGAATGTCATATTTTGAATGAAATCGTGATTTTTATATGTTCAATATTCTCTTTTTATTTGAAAGGGTTGCGCGTTGTTTAAGAGGAATTTATCAGACTATATTATTAATGACGTGTTATTTATTGGTGATATTTAGCATAAATTAATGTTGTCAGTAGTACTCTGGCTAACAGGAGAAGAAAATGTTAAATGTAACACGAGATATTCTATCTAAACTTGACGATGATGTGCTGGTTAAACAGCGGCGATTTCTTAAATTTCTGGCATGCCTGATGTTCTTTGGTGGTGTGCTTTTTATCCTTTTTCCGTATGTGTCCGGAGGCGTACTCAGTATCATCGTCGGCGGAATTTTAATGTGTAGCGGTGTGGCACTAGCGATAGGTATGTTTAAGAACCGGGTGCATAACTTTTGGCCCGTTGTTTCAGCAATAGTCGTTAGCATTGCATATTTTTTGATGGGGTATTTTTTCATTACGGCACCCGAGTTGGGTATTTTTGCTATTGCGACCTTTTTAGCGTGTTTGTTTTGTCTGGGAGGCATTATTCGACTGACCACGCTTTTTAAGCGTCGTAAAGAGAAAAAAGTCTGGCTGCAAGGGGGGATCGGTGTACTGGATCTTTTTATTGCATGGTGTTTTATTACTGCTGCTCCGCAGGCATCGATTTACATGGTGTCGATGGTGACGGGCATTGAACTAATGTTAAGTGGGATTAGCTGTGTATTTATTGCCAATCAATTTCGTAAGCCATAGCATTACGGCGTCAGATATCATTATCAACAGGCCCCGGTAACGGGGTCATTAATATATAAAAAAACTGCCCTTGCGGGCAGTAAAAAATGGAAATATAGCCAAATGTTTTCTCAGGGGATCAGTCTGCACTGACGCCTATATAATCCTAAATAATATTGAGATACATTTCAAAGTTTATCGCGGTTATATTTTAATAAATAAATCTTAATAATTATTCTTGGTTCCTGTTGTTGTGGTTATTTTAGCGAAAAAACGATGTACAACAATAAAGAAGACGGGGACAAAAAATATTGCCAGGATGGTTGCTGCGATCATCCCACCCATCACACCTGTTCCTACCGCATTTTGCGCACCCGATCCCGCCCCATTACTGAGGACTAATGGAAGCACGCCAAGAATGAATGCCAGAGAGGTCATCAGGATCGGTCTTAAGCGCATTCGTGCTGCGTCTAATGTCGCTTCAATATCGCTTTTACCCTGTTTTTGCATGAGCTCAACGGCAAATTCTACAATCAAAATCGCGTTTTTAGCGGATAACCCGATCGTGGTCAGAAGACCTACCTGAAAATAGACATCATTGGTTAATCCACGTAGCCAGGTGGCTGATAAGGCTCCAACAATACCAAGAGGAACAACCAGCATTACGGCAAATGGAATTGACCAGCTTTCATAGAGCGCTGCCAGACACAGAAAAACCACGACTATTGAAATAAAGTACAGCATAGGAGCCTGGTCGGTGGATAACCGCTCTTGATAAGACATTCCTGTCCAGTCATACCCGATACCAGCAGGCAGCTTTTCGATGAGTGAGACCATAAATGCCATGGCATCACCAGTACTTTTGCCTGGCGCGGCTTCGCCAAGGATCTCCATCGAAGGAGAGCCGTTGTAGCGTTCAAGACGCGGTGAGCCATAAGTCCACTCAGTTTTGGCAAATGCGCTAAACGGAACCATGTCTGCGGATGCGTTACGGACATACCAACTGTTCACACTTTCTGGGAGCATGCGGTAGGGGATGGCTGCCTGCACAAAGACTTTTTTGACGCGACCATTATCCAGAAAGTCGTTTACGTAGCTGCTTCCAAAAGCGGTTGAGATCGTTTGATTAATATCGTTGAGAGAGACGCCCATTGATTCTGCCTTCGCGGCATTGACCTGTACCCGAAACATGGGCGTATCTTCGAGTCCATTGGGTCGAACGCCGACCACCTGTTCGGGATATTGTTTCGCCATTCCGAGGAGCTGATTTCTTGCCTGAGTGAGTTTTTGATGACCCAGATTGGCTTTATCAATGAGTTCCAGATCAAAACCTGAAGCCGTTCCAAGTTCCGGGACGGCAGGTAAATTAAAGGGATAGACAATGGCTTGATTGATTGTGCTTAGTGCTTTAACCGCACGTTGGATAATTGCATTAATGCCGTCAGCGCTGGCCGTGCGATCAGACCAGGGTTTCAGGCTAACAAAAGCCAGACCGTTGTTCTGACCTTGCCCACTGAATCCGAAACCACTGACCGTAAAAACTGATTCTACATTATTTTTTTCCTGCGTCAGGTAATAGTGGCTTACGTCTGCAAGCACCTGATTGGTTTTCACAAGCGTAGCGCCTGGCGGCAACTGGGCCATAGTCAGCAAAACACCCTGATCTTCTTCAGGTAAAAATGAGGTTGGAATACGTAAAAAAAGTACTAACATGGCAATAATAATCAGCAAATACAGAATGATATATCGAGATGTTACTTGCAGAATTTTGCGTGTACTGTCGCTGTAATGTTGGGTAAAACGCTCAAAGTACAGGTTAAACAGTGTGAAATAACGGGGTGGGGAATGGGGAGTATCCATATGCGCCGGCTTGATCAGCGTGGCACAGAGTGCGGGAGTTAGCGATAGTGCGGTCAATAAGGAAAGCGCCATAGCGGCGACAATAGTCACTGAGAATTGCCGGTATATCTCTCCGGTAGACCCCCCCAGTAATGCCATTGGTACGAAGACAGCCGAGAGGACAAGAACAATCCCCACCAGCGCCCCCTGGATTTGCGACATCGATTTATGCGTGGCCTCTTTGGGCGAAAGATGTTCCTCGGCAATCACACGTTCAACATTTTCCACAACCACGATAGCATCATCAACGAGCAACCCAATGGCCAGGACAAGACCAAACATGGTCAGAGTATTGATGGTAAAGCCAGCAACGGCGAGAACGGCAAATGTGCCTAATATGACAACCGGTACCGCAATTGTTGGAATAAGTGTTGCTCGAAAGTTTTGTAAGAACAAATACATAACGATGAAAACTAAAACAATGGCTTCAACCAGAGTTTTAACGACTTCTTGTATTGATATTTGAATGAAGGGCGTTGTGTCATAAGGGTAGACGGTTTTGAGACCAGAAGGAAACCAGGGGGAAAGCCGGGATATTTCCTCTTTTACTAACTTTGCGGTATCGAGGGCATTAGCGCCGGTCGCCAATTTAATCGCAATCCCTGCTGCGGGTTTACCGTTGTATTTCGCAACGGTACCGTAACTTTCTGCTCCTAGCTCAATGTGGGCAACATCGTTTAACGTAACGCGTGAACCATCCTGTTGAACTTTAAGCAGAATGTTTCCAAATTCCTCAGTGCTTTGCAACCGGGTCTGGACGATAATGGAGGCGTTCAGTTGCTGATTATTTGCCTGAGGCGCACCACCTAATTGCCCTCCCGATATTTGGTTATTTTGTATTTTTATTTTTTGAATAACGTCCTGAGGGACGAGTTGGTATTGATTGAGTTTTATCGGATCAAGCCAAATACGCATGGCATGCTGTGAACCAAATAGCTGAATGCTACCCACCCCGGCGATTCTGCTGAGAGGATCTTTGATGTTTGACGCGACATAATCGGCAATACCGTACTGGTTAAGCGATCCATCTTCTGAAATAAAGGCGGCAACAAGTAAAATGTTGCTACTTGCTTTATCAACACTGATACCTTGCTGTTGTACTTGCTGCGGAAGTGATGGCATCGCCAGCTGCAGCTTATTTTGAACCTGTACCTGAGCGATATCTGGGTTGGTTCCCGATTCGAACGTTAGGGTCATGACGGCATTGCCTGAGGCATCGCTGGTGGAGGACATATACATTAATCCATCCAGGCCATTCATATTCTGTTCAATAATCTGCGTCACTGAGTTTTGTACGGTCTGCGCATCTGCTCCCGGGTAGGTTGCGCTGATTGTTACTGCGGGTGGCGCGATGTTGGGGTATTGTGCGATGGGCAACTGAGTAATGGCAATGACGCCGCTTAACATCATGATAATAGCAAGAACCCAGGCGAAGACTGGGCGCTCAATAAAAAAATTCGCCATAGGAAAGACTCCTGTTACCCGGTTTTATTGCGGTATAGAGGTATTAGGTTCAAAAGGGGAGGGAAGCGCATGAGCTTTAATACCAGGCCTTATCTGCTGGAGCCCGGATATAATTACCCTGTCGCCAGGGCGTAGCCCGGAAGTTACCAGCCATTTATCTCCTATCGCTTTTGTGGTCGTAATTTCACGCAGTTGGACGATGTTTTCGTTATCGAGAATGAGCGTTGTCGCTTTACCGCTGGCATTGCGGGTAACCGCTTCTTGTGGAACCAACAATACATGCTGTTGAGTGCCTTCATTGAGCACTGCGGTAACATACATGCCGGGTAAAAGGGTGTTATCAGGATTAGGAAAAATGGCTCTGAGCGTCACTGACCCGGTAGTTTCATCTACCGTAAGATCGGAGAATTGTAATTTACCCGTGTGGGCATATCGCTTACCGTTAGCAAACTCCAACAAGGCCGTGGTTTGTCCCTGGTTTTGCTCAATTACGCCTTGCTCTATTTCTGTTTTTAGTTGAAGAAAATCATTGGCAGATTGGGTGACATCGACATAAATCGGATCAAGTCGTTGAACCGTGACCAATGCTTGTTCCTGGTTGGCAGTGACCAACGCGCCGATGGTGACTGTTGATTTGCCGCTTAATCCACTCAGTGGTGAAGTGACGCTGGCATAGTTCAGGTTAATTCTGGCGCTTTCAACAGCCGCTTTCGCCACCACGACGTTTGCCTGCGCTTCCTTCGCGTTAGCCTGAGCCGTGTCAAAGTCCTGTCGGCTCACATAGTGTGATTTCAGTAATGACGTAAATCGAGCCAACGTAAAGCGGCTGTTATCTGCAACTGATTGAGCCTTCGCCAGGTTTCCCTTCGCCCGATCCAGTTCAGCCAGCAAAGGGGCCGGATCAATCTGGTACAACTGATCTCCTGCCTTTACCCTGCTACCTTCCTGAAACTGACGACTGAGAATGATTCCACCGACCTGCGGGCGAATCTCTGCAATTTCAAAGGGAACAATCCGTCCTGGCAATTTGCTGGTGATATTCGCGGATTCCGCCTGGAGTGTAATCACACCTACATTCGGTACAACGGGATGTGGAAGCGTATTTTTACTGTCATCACATCCTCCGTTGAAGAGAATACTAACCAGGCCAATTACCGCAAATTTTCTTTTTATCTGCATCATAGCACTCACATAAATGTCACGAGAGTTTGCGGTTTATCGGTACCAATGGGTAATAAACGACGCAATTAAGAATCCGGTATAAACGGCGAGCAGGGAAAACAGCACATGAACGGTAATTTCCGTACCGGCCCAGATATAATCTTCATTTTGCAAATGTGAAAATACTTCCTCTGAAAAAGTTGAAAAGGTTGATAGGCCACCGCATAACCCCGTCGTGACCATCAGTTTTACTGACGGAGAAAATGAGGTTGACCGGGTAAAAAATACTGTGGCAAAACCAATAATGAATCCAGCAATTATGTTTGAGACAAGAGTGCCGGGAGGCAATAAAGGGAAAAGTGCATTCAGCCGCTGGGATATACCCCAGCGTAAAGCACTTCCTATACCGCCACCAATCATAATGGCAATTAATGATGTCAGCATATAACCTCAATTTACCATGTTAAATATTATTAACCTGCATGCTAAAAGTAGGGCGATATTTTTAGAGTAACAAGGTCACTGATTCTTCGAAGCTTTAGCTTGAGCATGATGTTAAATTTCTGAATGCGTAGAGTTTGCTCAGAAATATTCAGAGATGTAGTTATGTCATTTATATTCTGTTGATTGATAATGGAATTAACCAGCTTAAGCTGGTTATGCGAAAGTGCGACATTGGGTTTCTGATATGAAATTTTTTCATCTATGATGAGTGAGAGTAAGTTCATGAGTTGCTCTTTTCTGTTTACAAAGAGCAACGGCGACAGGCTTTTCAATTTACTAATCTGAAAAGGAGCAAGGATGATGATTCGTTGTACATCGATATGATTGAGCAGTCTGACGGTAACTTCGTCAATAATATTATTGTGATAAGTATCAATAACAATTCTCACAGTGTGATCGATGTCGTTAAAGTTAATATCTGAAAGTTGATTGATCTTGATGATTTTTTCCTTTTCCTGTAGGTGAATCACACCTTGGAAAAGGAAAAAATCCTTTGTGATGATGTAAATCATAAAGATGCTCCTTTGGTGCATATTTCTAGTTATAATGTTTGTAAAAATATGGCGTTAAGATTAGTGACTGAGTTTAAAAATGCAGGGGGCAGTTGTTCCGTGTTATGTTTATATAATGTTATAAACATAATCTATTTTTATGATTAATCCAGATATAAATCTATATAATAATCCTAAGTAAAATTCTCAATGCTATAAAATATCTGGAGTTCATTTTTTAGTATAAGAAAAATCTTGATATTGCGAATACCCCTTAGGTATTACTAAGAAATATTATGTTTTATGTTATCCAGGATTAATTTATATGAAGCCAACTTGAAGAATATTTTATGGAACATTAGGATTAATATGTCACTGGTATTGGTGACGAACTCGAGACTCCTATACAGACTTTTGCTGGCGATGGATTTGCCAGCTTTTTTATTTATATTCAATAGGATAAATGGAAATTTGTTCATGTGATAATGCCTGGTAATGTCGTTTTTCCAGGCATTGAATAGAGGTGTGTGCAGGAAAGTCATTGAATATTATGGAGACAGCGTTTTCTCCACTTGTAGCGGTGGGTCATACCATCCCCACCCTGGATACATCATACCATTCCAGTCGGCAGGCCAGGCTGGCCCGATACCGTAATCAAAACCAGGTGCTGGCATAATACGTGTTTCTTCCTGCCATACCTGATAACCAAGAATGTTCATTGTAACAAACGGGTAGCTGGAATTACCGACCCGACCCGTACGATTTCCCGTCAGGTTACCCAGCACGGTAACATAGTGATTCCGAAAGTTAACCGGATCGAGAAATGTTAAGCTTTTGGCCAGTATACGTCCCTGATATTGCGCCCCGATTTCTGGCTGTGCATTATAATTAAGCGGTAGTACAGCTATTTCGAGCAAGGTTTCATGTGGTTGATTAACAACATTGATAACCAGTCCTCCCAGGCGAACTTGCTGTCCTACATAGAGGTTTGGAGTTTGTTTCAGTTTTAGAAAATCTTTTTGCAAGTCTGGTTGACCATTACCTTTAATTGATGAAGGAATAGTGGCGCAACCTGACAGCAAAAGTGTGATCGCAGTGAAGGCGATATATGGAAATGTCGCAGAGGTATAAACCTTGGACATATTACCCTCCTTAAATATATTAAATGAAAGGCTGTGGATTTATTGCAAGATAAAATTACCAAATCCTCCATTATCAAGAGGATCTGGTATTCATACAGGTATAGTTTATTGACGATTTATTTATATGCAGACATTTAATTATAAATGTCTGCATTGATGGTTTTATGTTCAGAACGTCCTTCAGTTGATGTAATTACGTAGTATTTGCCACCCTTTTCGTCCACTTTTTTGCTGAGCCCATCATCAGTCATTGTGAATCCATCTTCAGTTACGCTAATCTCTCCTATTTTTGTATATTTACTTGCCTGTTCTGGTGTAATTTGCTCTGCAGCATATGCAGAAAATGCGCATGCCGAACCTAACAATACAATGACACTGAGTTTCTTCATAAATTGATTCTCTTATAGAGGAATGGTGAACATTAATTATGTTAGATAAATTATTTTTTTATTCAATGCGAAAGTGAGTTTATCATCGACGCTACGGTTTTTGAGGTGATTAATTAGTTGATCTAAATATGTTTTTTGATGAATTGATGTTTAATATAATAATCCGAAGGTTGGATTCCATCTGCGATCTGTAAAGAATTCCGATTGTTGCTTTAATGTATAAGTTATATTGGCCGGGGGGTATGCTGAATAAAGTTACTACGGATTGTTATGTTATTTCCATGAGCCATCTTCACTACACAGTATCTTGTTGGGTACGGTGTACCTGCCCAAGATGGGAATGCTGCATATGAGTGTTGATATCCGACTATCTGAATGGTACCGCATGGATATTCCTCCACCTTCTCAAAAAAATATTATTCTATAAATAATAAAAGTTAAAAACATAAGTCTGCGAATTCTGTTCTGATAGTTATTTATTCTGGGTTGCGTAATCAAATAGAGTTATTTTGTCGAAAATTAAACCTGAAAAATGTCTGTCTGTCTCTTGATAAATCTTAAAGCGCAGCCTCTTTACGCCGATAACCATAATTATAATATGGATAATGGAGGAAAGTGGCATGTGGTGGGTTTATCGAATGCCGATGAAAATGAAGTTAATAATCGCGCTACAACCACTATTATTGGCGTTATGTTGGTTTGCTGGTTCAGGAATTTTGACGCGCATTGAGACAGAACGGCAGATGGAAAATATTGCCCAACTGACAGCGCTCGCGCGCAGTGCTGGAAATGTGGTGCATGAACTGCAAAAAGAGCGGGGAATGAGTGTCGGCTTTCTGGGGGCAGCAGGGAAGACGTTCAAAGATGAGCTAGACGCACAACGGGCGTTGACCGATCGCGAGATCGAGGTATTTGTGCGCTCGTTGTCCGATACTGCCTTACCGGAAGGGGATGTCGCCACTTCCGTCGCTGCGTTTAAGAAGAACATTCTTTCGCTCGCCACCATTCGGGAAAACGTCATGCAGTTGGGGCTACCGGCCTCAGATGTGGTTAAATTTTATACCAACGTCATTGCCGATATGCTGGGTTTTGTGGGCAGGCTGGGGCAGTTGACGGATTCTGGTGAAATGGCGAACGCCTTCGCCGCCTACTACAGCCTGCTGAATTTGAAAGAACAAGCGGGTATTGAACGGGCGCTGTTGTCAAACATCTTTTCCTCCGGTCATTTCGCCGAAGGACAATTACATCAGCTCAGTGATGTCGTCAGTAAACAGAACGTCTGGCTGGCACAATCGTTGCGCCTGAGTCCGCCGGAACAAGCGGCCATGCTGAAAAATCGCTTACAGTCCGCAGAAGCGTCAAAAGCCCTTTCATTTCGTGAAACCGCGTTTAGCCACGCCGCGAACGGTGGATTTGAGGTCGATCCTACTGTCTGGTTTAAGGTACAAACCCAGCGTATTGAAGTGATGCGGCAGATAGAAAATGTGACAGCGAATCTTCTGTTGGCGAATGCGGAAAAACTCGCGCAGGAGGCACGAAAAAACTGGCAGATATATATGATAGTCAGTTTATTCGCGCTGCTGACATCATTGACCTTCGCCGGAGCCATCGCAATCAATATGCATCGGCAATTCAGCGACACGCTGCGCAAGATTGCGGGTATGAACGGCGATCTGACCCAACGCCTGGCGACCCCCGGTAAAGATGAGCTTTCCTCACTTAATCGCGCCTATAACACCATGCTGGAAAGTATTCAGCATATCGTGCAGGAGATTAAACAAGGCTCTGTGGTTCTGTCCGATGCCAGCAGCAGCATTACGGCGGGTAATCAGGATCTGGCTCAACGCACGGATGAACAGGCTGCATCAATAGTACAAGCCGTGGCCAGTATGGAACAGCTTTCAACGACGATTACGCAAACGGCGGATAATGCCCGCGAAGCGGAGCATCTGACAATCAGGCTGGAAAAAGAGGTCCGCCAGGCCAGTAACGTCGCCAGTGCGGCGAATCAGAGTATGGGGGATATTCGCGCTTCCAGTGAGAAAATATCGAATATTGTGACCTCGATTGATGATATTTCGTTTCAGACCAATTTGTTGGCGCTGAATGCGGCAGTGGAAGCTGCGCGGGCAGGAGAGATGGGCAGGGGGTTTGCCGTCGTGGCCAGTGAAGTGCGAAATCTTTCTCAGCGTTGTGCCAAAGAAGCTAACCAGATCCGCGAACTGGTTGCGCAGAATATGATCAAAATTAGTGAGGGTGTTGAGCGAGTTACAGCATCAGCTACCGCGCTGGAAGCCGCTGCGGACAATACCACCAGCATGAAGCAATATATTGCGGATATCGCGCGTGTGGCGACGGAACAATCACAAGGGGTAACCCAGATAAACCTGGCACTGCGACCAATGGAGCAGGTTACGCAGCAAAACGCCGCGTTGGTTTCTCAGGCCGCGAGCGACAGCCAGCGGCTGGACAATCTGTCGGTCACCATGAAGGAGCTGGTCAACCGTTTTGTTGTCTGACATGACGCCGCTGTACCGATCCGGTAAACACGCCGGATCGGTCAGTTGTCGTAGTCTTCGTGGGATGATATGAAGCAAA
Organism: Citrobacter arsenatis; assembly: GCF_004353845.1. GTDB lineage: Bacteria > Pseudomonadota > Gammaproteobacteria > Enterobacterales > Enterobacteriaceae > Citrobacter > Citrobacter arsenatis. Next base: position 3,638,582 of record NZ_CP037864.1, on the reverse strand, counting down.
TATTCGGGCAGGTTAAGAAAAGATTCCTGACATAGCAATCTTGTCGCTGGTAAAGTGAACAACCAATAGCGAGATGTGGCCAGAAGGGAATTCCGTGTGACCGAGCGTATTGATTATCAGGCTGAAAAGTACAGCTTTACTGAGGCGACTGAGAGCTCTCGTCTTAGTGGCCAGTGGGCTGATGTTATTGCTGAATGTCGGGAATTGAAGGCGGGTCCAGAAGAACGTCTGCGTATTGCTTTATTGAATGTGGACTACGTGACCAGTTTTGAGCTGCCTTTCCGCTTGTTATTACTCCGTACTCCACAACTGATTGCCAGCGTGCGTGAAGAGCTGCAGCTTAGTCAGAAAAACGTCATCTTTAACGGCAAACGCTTTGGTTGTGTTTATAGCCTGAAAGCGAGTCTCGGCGGGATACCGGATGAATTTCAGTACCGTCTGTCGCATCGAATCCGGCGCATTAGCCCTGCAGGTTCAAGCGAAGTGCCATATCAGCAGATTGCTAAAGCGGTAAAATCACCGCGTGACCGTTTAAGGCAGGCTCTGGAATCAGGCCTTGATATCACTGCGCTGGACGGGCTTTTCTGGTTTGGCAGCCAACGTATAGCGGCTGACGTGCTGAGGCTGAGAAAATCGGGGATGCGCATAGCGACAGAGCAGACGATGGTGTCCGACAATCTTACTGCAACAGTGAGGAATGTACCGTTTTACCGCCTGGCCCAGGGATGAGTTGGCTGATAAATGAAAGGATTTTAGCCGGATGCTTTAGAATTCAGAGTGTCCCCTGCAGGAATCGAACCTGCAACTAGCCCTTAGGAGGGGCTCGTTATATCCATTTAACTAAGGGGACGAAGCGGCACGAGTATAGCGTTTTTTCCTCACAACGGTAAGTCTCAAGCCGCCTGACTGCTCAAACAGTCACCATTCAGGCCTGTTTTTTATGGTTTTTCTGCTTTTGCTCATCCCGCTTTGCCTGCAACCTGGCCTCCTCCTTGCGTTTGTTGCTCATATCATTGCGGATCTGCGCATGGCTCATCAGCGCGAAGATAAATGTTCCGCCACAGATATTCCCGGCGAGCGTTGGTAGCGCAAAGGGCCAGAAAAAATCACTCCAGTGCAGCGTGCCATTAAAGACCAGATAGAGTATTTCCACTGAGCCGACGACAATATGCGTGGTATCGCCAAGTGCAATCAGCCAGGTCATCAAAATAATGACTACAATTTTTGCCGCTCCGGCAGCCGGAAACATCCACACCATCGTGGCGATTAACCAGCCAGAAATGATGGCGTTGGAAAACATCTCAACTGGCGTGTTTTTCATCACATCCATGCCGATTTTGACAAAAGCATCGCGGGTCTCTTCATCAAAAATAGGCATATGTTCAAACGCCCATGCCGCAACCCCGGTGCCAATAATATTACCCAGCAGAACAACGCTCCACAGGCGCATCAACAGGCCAAAATTGCCGAGGGTAGGGTTTTGCATCACGGGTAGCACGGCGGTGACGGTATTTTCGGTAAAGAGCTGCTGGCGGGCCATAATGACAATAATAAAGCCGAAGGTATAACCGAGGTTCTCCAGTAAAAATCCTCCTGGCACACCTTCCAGTTGTACGTGAAAAATCCCTTTAGCCAGCAGCGAGGCCCCCATTGACAGTCCGGCTGCGATGGCTGACCACAGCAGTGCCATCGCGTCGCGCTCCATCTCTTTTTCCCCATCCTGACGTATATGTTCATGGATCGCCATGGCGCGGGAGGGGAGTCGGTCCTCATCGACTTCAATCTTTTTACCTTCTAATTTTTCGTCACTTTCGACCTGGAGTTCATCGCTGTGCCGATCAATCTTTTCTTTCTCAATGTCATTCATAGCCGAATCCTGAATTAGCACGTATTGCTAAAGCGTAGCGGCTTTTATCCGAAAATCAGCGGGAGAAAGTCTGAGATAGCAAAAATGGTAACGTTTGTTTTTATCGGGTTAGCTAGAATAGAACCGCCGCGGAGTGCGTATTACCAGGCTATGATCAAATCAGTAAGACAGGGCATATAGACATCATTTGACGTGCTGTTACAATCGCTCACATCTAAACAGGCGGATACGTCATTGTTCCGTCATGGATGGCAATCAGCGATAGCCATAATACACAGGGAGACACTTATGAAGCTTCGCCTGTCGGCGCTTGCGCTGGGAACCACACTTTTGGTGGGGTGTGCGAGCTCTGGTACTGAACAGCAGGGGCGTTCGGACCCATTTGAAGGGTTCAACCGCACCATGTACAACTTCAACTTTAATGTTTTAGATCCATACGTTGTTCGACCGGTAGCTGTAGCCTGGCGTGATTATGTTCCGCAGCCAGCACGTAACGGTTTAAGCAACTTTACTGGCAACCTTGAAGAGCCGGCCGTCATGGTCAACTACTTCCTGCAAGGTGACCCTTATCAGGGAATGGTGCACTTTACCCGTTTCTTCCTGAACACCTTGTTAGGCATGGGCGGCTTTATCGACGTGGCGGGTATGGCTAATCCGAAGTTACAGCGCGTTGAACCACACCGTTTTGGTAGTACGTTAGGGCACTATGACGTTGGTTACGGACCTTATATGCAGTTGCCATTCTACGGCAGCTTTACGCTGCGTGATGATGGCGGCGACATGGTAGATACGCTGTATCCGGTACTGTCCTGGCTGACATGGCCGTTGTCGATAGGCAAATGGACGGTTGAAGGGATTGAAACTCGCGCGCAACTGCTCGATTCTGATGGTCTGCTGCGTCAATCTTCCGACCCGTACATCATGGTGCGTGAGGCTTACTTCCAGCGTCATGACTTTATTGCGAATGGTGGGAAACTCAAACCAGAAGAAAACCCGAACGCGAAAGCCATTCAGGATGACTTAAAAGATATCGATTCCGAGTAAGGAAAGATGAAAATAAAAAGGTGAGCTAAAAAGCTCACCTTTTTTATATCTGAAGAAAATCAGAATGCGTAGTTGAAGTTGGTACCGAACAGCCAGGCTTTACCTTCAGAGTCGAAAGTATATGGGCCTTCTTTGACGGTCACATTCTGTCCGTGCATGTAAGATACACCGACGTCGATAGACGCATCTTCGTTAAAGGCATAAGTGGTACCCGCGCTCAGCCACAGGCGGTCCTGATCTGGTATGGAAATGGAGCGTTTGTCCGCAGGAACCGGGCTATCGTCATAGGCGATACCGGTACGGAACGTCCAGTTTTTATCCATATAGTAGGTTGTACCCAACGCGAGACGGTAAGAATCCCGGAAACCTTCTTCTTTATAGAATAGGGTCTGCCCGCTGGTGCCGGTTGCTTTCAGCTCCTGGAACTGGCTCCAACTGGTATAAGCGATGCTGTAGTGAATTGCCCATTGCGGAGCTACGCGGTTGTAGCCCGACAGTTCCCACATTTCCGGCAGGTTAAGCGTCAACGAACCAGGAACTGTGGTGTTGTTGGTTCCCCATGGGAATGCTACACCAGCGCCCGGCGCACCGTTAACCAGATTGCTCAGGCCGCTCTTATAATCGCCATCGAAATCGATTTTAACTTCTGAACGGTACGTTAAGCCCCAACGGTTATTTTTATCCAGCTCATACAAAATACCCGCATTCCAGCCGTAACCCCATTCATCACCTTTCATGCTAGCAATTTTGGGGCTGACTTTTGGTAATGCTGCGGTCATTTCACCGGAGTAACGTTCAATTTTCGCATCGGCGTAGACGGCGTTAAAACCAAGGCCAAAGCTCCAGCTATCATTCAGACGGTAGGCACCGCTCAGGTTAAGGTTGACCGTTTTAAGGTCGGTCTTTCCACCGTATTCACCGACGATGTAGCTGTCGTTAAATTCAGTCGCCAGGCCATAGTTTGACGTGACAGAAGCACCCCAACCAAACTGTTCGTTGATAGGCATCACGAAGTGCGCATTGGGAACCCACGCCGTAGGTGCGATGTTGTCCGCATTGGTGCTGCGTCCAGTGAACGGTGATTTACCAGAAATGTTAACGTCTGGATCGATATAGACCGCACCTGCTGAGAAAGTAGGGCGATCGAACATCATGATCAGCGCCGGGTTACGACTGGCGTTACCCGCATCATCTGCGATTGCGCCTTCACCCGAATATGCCCGGCCAAGGCCAGAGGAAGAAAATTCGTTTAACTGAAAGCCTGCAGACCAGGCCTGTGTGGAGATAATTGCCACTGCGACTGCGAGAGCAGACTTTGTAAACAGGGTTTTCTGGCTCATGACCATAACCTCATAGATTTATTTTTATACAAACAATGTTACATACCGTAACAGGAGCGCGAAGTGTAGGGTCTGAGGTACGACATAGAAATCAGACCAGTGCCGAGAGTATAGGTCTGACCAGCTAAAATGTTGCAAGTATGTTTATAAATATTTTCAATTCTGATCTCGGAAACGCGATCCAGCTGGCAAAATTGCGGGTATGCGCACTCACCTGTTTGGGTGATTTTTGTTTTAGATCATTTTTAAGTGTGATTTCGGTCACTTATCGCATTTCATACAATTAACGACTGGAGAGGCGAATAATGGGAGCGTAAAATATCCCTATCGTTTATCTGGCACCTCAGGTGCGAATACAGAGGAAATCTACAATGAGTAAATGCAGTGCTGATGAAACCCCGGTTTGCTGCTGTATGGATGTTGGCACCATCATGGACAACTCCGATTGCACCGCGTCATACAGCCGTGTGTTCGCGAATCGCGCAGAGGCAGAAGAAACGCTGGCCGCTCTGACTGAGAAGGCCCGTGGCGTGGAATCTGAGCCTTGCCAAATCACCTCGACCTTTACTGAAGAGTCTGAAGGTGTGCGTCTGGATATCGACTTTGTATTTGCCTGTGAAGCCGAAACGCTGATCTTCCAACTGGGCCTGCGTTAATCCCTTCAGCAAAAGCCCTTGCTACCTGTAGCAAGGGCTTTTTCGTAACTGTCAGTGATTATTCACTGTGTCTTAGCTCCCACTTTCTTTTCTCTCCGCTTGGCTAAATGTAAAAAATTGGTTAAGACTGTGATCAGGTCAGACCACTTATTTTTATTTTTTACAGGGGAGTGTTATGAGTCAGGCTTTACCGCTGGTTACCCGCCAGGGCGATCGCATCGCCATCGTAAGCGGATTGCGTACGCCATTTGCCCGCCAGGCAACCGCGTTTCATGGCATTCCCGCCGTAGATTTGGGGAAAATGGTCGTTGGTGAACTGCTGGCGCGCAGCGAAATACCCACCGATGTGATTGAGCAACTGGTTTTTGGTCAGGTAGTACAAATGCCTGAAGCGCCAAATATTGCTCGTGAAATCGTGCTGGGAACCGGTATGAATGTACACACAGATGCCTACAGCGTAAGCCGAGCTTGTGCTACCAGCTTCCAGGCGGTGGCAAATGTCGCGGAAAGCCTGATGGCAGGGACGATTCGCGCAGGAATTGCTGGCGGAGCGGACTCCTCTTCAGTTCTGCCTATTGGCGTCAGTAAAAAACTGGCGCGAGTACTGGTGGATGTCAACAAGGCTCGAACAACCGGTCAACGCCTTAAACTCTTCTCCCGACTGCGTTTACGTGACCTGATGCCTGTGCCACCGGCAGTCGCTGAGTATTCCACCGGCTTGCGCATGGGGGATACGGCCGAGCAGATGGCCAAAACCTATGGCATTACGCGAGAGCAACAGGACGCCCTGGCGCATCGTTCTCACCAACGTGCCGCCCAGGCATGGGCTGAAGGAAAGCTCGCCGACGAGGTGATGACGACCTACGCTCCACCGTTTAAAGATCCTCTTTCCGAAGATAACAATATTCGCGGCAACTCTACGTTGGCCGATTACGCTAAACTGCGCCCGGCGTTTGACCGCAAGCACGGCACCGTGACCGCGGCGAACAGTACCCCGCTGACGGACGGCGCAGCCGCTGTGATTATGATGACAGAGTCGCGGGCGAAAGAGTTGGGGCTGGTGCCGTTGGGATATCTGCGTAGTTTTGCCTTTACCGCTATCGATGTCTGGCAGGACATGCTGTTGGGACCGGCGTGGTCAACGCCGCTTGCACTGGAAAGAGCTGGTCTGACGATGGCAGACTTAACCTTAATCGATATGCATGAAGCCTTTGCCGCACAAACGCTGGCGAATCTTCAACTTCTGGGCAGCGAGCGTTTTGCCCGTGAAGTGCTGGGTAGAGCGCATGCCACTGGCGAGGTCGATGACAGCAAATTTAACGTGCTGGGCGGATCGATTGCCTATGGACACCCCTTCGCTGCCACCGGTGCGCGCATGATCACCCAAACCCTCCATGAGTTAAGACGTCGTGGCGGTGGTTTTGGTTTAGTCACCGCCTGTGCAGCAGGTGGCCTGGGTGCGGCAATGGTTCTGGAGGCGGAATAATGGAAATGTCATCGGCTTTTACGCTAAACGTGCGTCTGGATAACGTCGCTGTTGTCACCATTGATGTGCCCGGAGAGAAAATGAACACCCTGAAGGCGGAGTTTGCTTCTCAGGTGCGGGCCATTTTGAAACAAATTCGCGAAAACAAAGCATTGCGCGGTGTGGTGTTCATTTCGGCAAAACCCGATAACTTCATTGCCGGGGCGGATATCAACATGATTGGTAGCTGTCGTAGTGCACAGGAAGCTGAAACGCTGGCCCGTCAGGGGCAGCAGATTATGGCGGAAATTAATGCCTTGCCGATCCCCGTTATCGCCGCAATTCATGGTGCTTGCCTCGGTGGGGGTCTGGAGATGGCACTGGCATGCCACAACCGTATTTGTACCGATGATGCTAAAACCGTACTGGGTTTGCCGGAAGTGCAGCTTGGTTTGTTGCCCGGTTCCGGCGGTACGCAGCGGCTGCCCCGTCTGATTGGCGTCAGTACCGCGCTGGATATGATCCTCACCGGAAAACAATTACGCGCTAAACAGGCGCTGAAAGTTGGCTTAGTGGATGAAGTTGTACCGCATACCATTTTACTGGAAGCGGCCGTCGAACTGGCTAAAAAGGACAGTTCCACACATCGAACTCTGCCGGTACGAGAGCGTGTGTTAGCGGGGCCGCTGGGGCGGGCGCTGCTGTTCCGTATGGCCAGTAAAAAGACAGCGCAAAAAACGCACGGCAACTATCCTGCGACGGAGCGTATCCTTGAGGTCATCGAAACCGGTCTGGCGCAAGGTAGCAGTAGCGGTTACGACGCTGAAGCACGCGCGTTTGGTGAACTGGCGATGACATCTCAGTCACAGTCGCTGCGGCACATCTTTTTTGCAAACACCGATGTGAAAAAGGATCCCGGAAGTGATGCGAAGCCTGGACCGCTAAACAGCGTAGGCATTCTGGGCGGTGGTCTGATGGGCGGCGGTATTGCCTATGTGACGGCTTGTAAAGGCGGCTTGCCAGTACGCATCAAAGACATAAACGCTAAGGGAATCAACCACGCGCTGAAGTACAGTTGGGATCAGCTTGAAACGAAGGTTCGTCGCCGTCATATCAAAGCCAGCGAGCGTGATAAACAACTGGCGCTAATTTCGGGATCAACCGATTACCGCGGTTTTGCGCATCGCGACCTGATTATTGAAGCTGTGTTTGAAGATCTGGCGTTAAAACAACAGATGGTGGCAGAAGTTGAGCAAAATTGCGCAGCTCATACCGTTTTTGCATCAAACACCTCATCTTTGCCCATTGGCGATATTGCGGCGAACGCCGCCAGGCCTGAACAAGTGATTGGTTTACACTTCTTTAGCCCGGTGGAAAAAATGCCGTTGGTTGAAGTTATACCGCATGCCACGACCTCTGAGCAGACGATTGCTACAACGGTTAAATTGGCGAAAAAACAGGGTAAAACGCCGATAGTGGTCAGAGATAAGGCCGGGTTTTACGTTAACCGCATTTTAGCGCCCTACATTAACGAAGCGATTCGTCTGTTGACTGAAGGCGAGCGGGTCGAAGCTATTGATGCCGCGCTGGTGAAGTTTGGTTTTCCGGTCGGGCCAATCCAACTTTTGGATGAGGTCGGAATTGATACGGGCACTAAAATTATACCAGTGCTTGAGGCCGCATATGGAGAACGTTTTAGCGCGCCTGCAAATGTTGTTGCTTCAATTTTGAATGACGATCGCAAAGGTAGAAAAAATGGTCGGGGTTTCTATCTTTATGGTGCGAAAGGGCGTAAAAGCAAAAAACAGGTCGACCCTGCAATTTATACGCTTATTGGCGTCCAGGGTCAGGGCCGACTTACCGCCGCGCAGATGGCTGAGCGGTGCGTCATGTTAATGCTCAATGAAGCAGCCCGCTGTTTCGATGAGAAGATCGTTCGCAGCGCGCGTGATGGTGACATCGGCGCTGTATTTGGTATTGGTTTTCCGCCTTTCCTCGGTGGCCCGTTCCGGTATATGGATTCTCTCGGCGCGGGTGAAGTGGTTGCGGTTCTGCAACGACTGACCACGCAATACGGTTCGCGGTTTACACCGTGTGAGCAGTTATTGCGGATGTCCGAACGCGGAGAAAAATTCTGGAATATTGGGGAAACTGACCTGAATTCATGAGGTCAAAGGTAGGATGAATCCGCACTGAATGTATGAGTTATGCTCAAAATGTAAACAGATATTGACTATACTTACGCCGTTGAGGTAAAAAACAGCGTTTCATTCGGTGAATGGATAAGGCACAATGCCGGCCACCACATCGTTACCACGGCCAATAGGGGCTGTGAATAAAGGTGTAGGTGATTCTGGTTAACAAAAGCGGTGCAATATGCAAGTTTTTATCATGCGTCACGGCGACGCGGCCCTCGATGCCGCCAGTGATTCGGTTCGTCCCTTAACCTCTTGTGGTTGTGACGAATCTCGCCTGATGGCGAACTGGCTGAAAGGTCAAAAAGTGGATATCGAACGTGTTCTGGTGAGCCCGTTCCTACGAGCCGAACAAACGCTGGATGTGGTGGGGGAGTGCATGAACCTGCCAACCGGTGTGGATGTTTTGCCGGAGCTGACTCCCTGCGGCGATGTCGGTCTGGTCAGCGCCTATTTACAGGCTCTGGCCAATGAAGGTATCGCCACGGCGCTGGTTATCTCTCACTTGCCTTTAGTGGGGTATCTGGTGTCTGAGCTTTGCCCTGGTGAAACACCGCCAATGTTTACTACATCAGCGATTGCCAGCGTAACGCTTGACGAGAGCGGAAAGGGTACTTTTAACTGGCAGATGAGCCCGTGTAACCTGAAAATGGCAAAAGCAATTTAAAAATCCTGGACTCGGATAAGGCGCAGCCGCCATCCGGAGAATCAAAGAGCCGCAATCGCGGCTCTTTCTGTTTTTATCCCTCAGGGAAGTTCGGGAGGCAGCCACTCTTCCACTTCAATTAGCACCAGCAGCGCAGCGTCACCACCATACTCTTTCGGCGCCTGATGAAAGGCCATCACGTGCGGATGCTGCGCCAGCCAGAGCGGCGTTTGCTGCTTAAGAATGTGTTTTCCGTGGCCATGCATCACGCAGGCGCAAAACACATGCTCACGACGACAGGCGGCGATCAGCGCGCCTAACTCTTGTTTGGCCTGCTGCTGGGTCAGCCCATGCAGATCGAGAAACAGCTCCGGGGAGTAATCGCCACGGCGCATTTTCTTCAGTTCGAAATGGCTGACGTCGGCGCGCAGGTATCTTACCGGGCCATCCGTATTCAGCAACGGCTGAAACTCGTCAGAGAAATAGTGGCTGGCATCAGCCTGTTCCTGCAACAGCTTTTTAACCGGGACCTCGGTGATTTTTTTACGTAGCGGTCGGTGAACAATAGTGTCCTGCTTAATTTTACGCGTGCCGGTCATCAGCTGGCGAAACAGCGTCTGATCCTCCTCGCTGAGCGATGTTTTCTTTTTCATTCGAGAGTCTCATCTTTTATTTTCCGTTAGTTTAACCCGACTCGGCGGGCATCCGATCGCTTAAAACGCAATTTTCGCGCTCAGGCCCCGTGTGAATGCTGATTTATCGCCGTCTTCGTGGCAAACTAGCCGCCGAAATTAATACGAGCATGCCCTGGAGGAATACGTGGATAAAATTTTCGTCGATGAAGCAGTGAGTGAACTGCATACCATTCAGGACATGTTGCGTTGGGCGGTCAGCCGTTTTAGCGCGGCGAACATCTGGTATGGCCATGGCACGGATAACCCATGGGACGAGGCTGTACAGCTGGTGCTGCCGTCACTTTATCTGCCGCTGGATATTCCAGAAGATATGCGTACCGCGCGTCTGACTTCCAGCGAGCGCCATCGTATTGTTGAACGCGTGATTCGCCGCGTCAACGAGCGCATTCCGGTTGCTTACCTGACCAACAAAGCCTGGTTCTGCGGGCATGAGTTTTATGTTGATGAACGCGTACTGGTTCCGCGTTCACCGATTGGCGAGCTTATCAATAATCGCTTTGCGGGTCTTGTTAATGAACAGCCGCAGCATATCCTCGATATGTGTACCGGCAGCGGTTGTATTGCCATTGCCTGCGCCTATGCCTTCCCGGAAGCCGAAGTCGATGCGGTGGACATTTCTACCGACGCGCTGGCGGTGACTGAACATAATATTGAAGAGCACGGCCTGATCCATCACGTCACGCCGATTCGTTCCGATCTGTTCCGCGATCTGCTGAAAGTCCAGTATGACCTGATTGTGACCAACCCGCCGTATGTCGATGCGGAAGATATGTCCGATCTGCCAAACGAATATCGTCATGAACCTGAGCTGGGCCTCGCATCCGGTAGCGATGGGCTAAAACTCACCCGCCGCATTCTGGGGAACGCTCCTGACTACCTGTCAGATAACGGTATTCTAATTTGTGAAGTCGGAAACAGCATGGTACATCTGATAGAGCAGTATCCGGATGTACCGTTCACCTGGCTGGAGTTCGACAACGGCGGTGACGGCGTATTCATGCTGACCAAAGAGCAGTTAGTTGCTGCTCGCGAGCACTTCAGCATTTATAAAGACTAACGACACGCGCACATACACAACACTCATAACGGAGCCGTGATGGCAGGAAACACAATTGGGCAACTCTTTCGCGTAACCACTTTCGGCGAATCACACGGGCTGGCGCTCGGTTGTATTGTTGATGGTGTTCCGCCGGGCATTTCTCTGACAGAAGCTGACCTGCAGCACGATCTCGACAGACGCCGTCCGGGCACATCGCGCTACACTACGCAGCGTCGTGAGCCGGATCAGGTGAAAATCCTCTCCGGCGTGTTCGAGGGCGTTACCACCGGCACCAGCATTGGCCTGCTGATCGAAAATACCGATCAGCGTTCACAGGATTACGGCGCGATTAAGGACGTTTTTCGTCCAGGACACGCCGACTATACCTATGAGCAGAAATATGGCCTGCGCGACTACCGTGGCGGCGGGCGTTCATCCGCACGTGAAACGGCGATGCGCGTGGCGGCCGGAGCAATTGCCAAAAAGTATCTGGCAGAAAAATTCGGCGTTGAAATTCGCGGCTGCCTGACGCAGATGGGGGATATTCCGCTGGAGATCAAAGACTGGTCCCAGGTGGAGCTGAACCCGTTCTTTTGTCCGGACCCGAGTAAACTCGAAGCGCTGGACGAACTGATGCGTGGGTTGAAGAAAGAGGGCGATTCCATCGGAGCGAAGGTGACCGTTGTTGCAGGCGGCGTACCTGCGGGTCTCGGCGAACCTGTCTTCGACCGCCTGGATGCCGACATCGCTCATGCGCTGATGAGCATTAACGCCGTTAAGGGCGTTGAGATTGGCGACGGATTTGACGTTGTTGCGCTGCGTGGCAGCCAGAACCGTGATGAAATCACCAAAGAAGGTTTCCAGAGTAACCATGCGGGCGGCATTCTTGGTGGGATCAGCAGCGGGCAACAAATCATTGCTCATATGGCGCTGAAACCGACGTCCAGTATTACCGTTCCAGGGCGCACCATTAACCGCTTCGGTGAAGAAGTCGACATGATCACTAAAGGTCGTCACGATCCGTGCGTTGGGATCCGCGCGGTGCCGATCGCTGAGGCGATGCTGGCGATCGTATTGATGGATCACCTGCTGCGTCAGCGGGCGCAAAATGCGGATGTGAAGACCGATATTCCACGCTGGTAAGAGATGAAAAAAACGGCACTTGCGGCGCTGGCTCTGTTTGCCAGCACTGCCTGTCTGGCGGCGACGCCCTGGCAGAAAATTACCCATCCGGTGGCAGGTAGCGCACAGTCTATCGGCGCGTTTTCCAATGGCTGTATTGTTGGCGCAGATACGCTGCCTGTACAGTCAGAACACTATCAGGTAATGCGCACCGATCAGCGCCGTTACTTTGGCCACCCGGACCTGGTGATGTTTATCCAACGTCTGAGTAATCAGGCTAATAATCTGGGGCTGGGCACGGTGTTAATCGGCGATATGGGCATGCCGGCCGGTGGGCGATTCAATGGCGGCCACGCCAGCCACCAGACGGGACTGGATGTGGATATTTTCCTGCAGTTGCCGAAAACGCGCTGGACCCAGTCGCAACTGCTGCGGCCTCAGGCGTTAGATCTGGTCTCACAAGATGGCAAGCGTGTCGTGCCGTCACTGTGGAAACCGGAGATCTTCAGTCTTATCAGGCTGGCGGCAAAAGATAATGAAGTCACGCGTATTTTCGTGAATCCGGCGATTAAGCAGCAGCTTTGTCTGGATGCAGGAACCGACAGGGACTGGTTGCGTAAAGTGCGGCCATGGTTCCAGCATCGTGCGCATATGCACGTACGGCTACGTTGTCCTGCCGACAGTCTTGAGTGCGAAGATCAACCGTTACCGCCACCGGGTGACGGCTGCGGCGCGGAGCTGCAAAGCTGGTTCGAACCTCCAAAACCTGGAACCACCAAGCCTGAGAAGAAGACACCGCCGCCGTTGCCGCCTTCCTGCCAGGCGCTACTGGACGAGCATGTACTCTAATGGATCATTTTGCCTCTCTGTTTATGGTGTCGCCACTGCTGTTAGGCGTGCTTTTTTTTGTAGCGATGCTGGCAGGTTTTATTGATTCTCTGGCCGGAGGTGGTGGTTTACTCACCATCCCGGCATTGATGGCTGCCGGGATGCCACCCGCGCAAGCGCTGGCTACCAATAAGCTGCAGGCCTGTGGGGGATCTATCTCTTCCTCCCTCTATTTTATTCGCCGGGGCGTGGTTAACCTGGCGGATCAGAAGCTCAATATCTTCATGACCTTTATCGGTTCAATGAGCGGCGCGCTGTTGGTTCAGCATGTGCAGTCAGATATTCTGCGCCAGATCCTGCCGGTACTGGTTATCTGTATTGGTCTCTACTTTCTGTTAATGCCAAAAGTGGGGGAAGAGGACCGGCAGCGTCGACTGCACGGATTGCCTTTCGCGCTGGTGGCCGGTGGCTGTGTCGGCTTTTACGATGGCTTTTTTGGTCCAGCGGCGGGGTCGTTCTACGCGCTGGCCTTTGTCATGTTATGCGGCTATAACCTGGCGAAATCGACGGCCCACGCCAAAGTATTAAATGCCACATCGAATATCGGTGGGCTGTTGCTGTTTGCCCTCGGCGGCAAAGTGATTTGGGCGACCGGATTTGTGATGCTCATTGGCCAGTTTATTGGCGCACGGATGGGCTCGCGGTTGGTGCTCAGTAAAGGACAAAAACTCATTCGGCCAATGATCGTCATTGTCTCCGCCGTGATGAGCGCCAAGCTACTTTATGATAATCATGGACAGGAGATTCTCCACTGGCTGGGGATGAACTAATGAATAATACCCATCACTACGAACAGTTAATTGAGATTTTTAACGGCTGCTTTGCCGATGAATTTAATACCCGTCTGATTAAAGGTGACGACGAACCGATCTATCTTCCTGCTGATGCGGAATTACCGTATCACCGTATCGTCTTTGCGCATGGTTATTACGCTAGCGCGTTACACGAAATTTCACACTGGTGCATCGCCGGTAAGGCGCGTCGTGAACTGGTCGATTTCGGTTACTGGTACTGCCCGGACGGGCGCGACGCAAAGACACAATGTCAGTTTGAAGATGTGGAAGTGAAGCCGCAGGCGTTTGACTGGCTGTTTTGCATGGCGGCGGGCTATCCGTTTAACGTCAGTTGCGACAACCTGGAAGGGGACTTCGAGCCGGATCGCGTGGTATTCCAGCGCCGTGTTCATGCTCAGGTGATGGAGTATCTGGAGAAGGGGATCCCCGAACGTCCGGCGCGTTTCATTAACGCGTTACAGAATTATTATCACACGCCTGAACTTAAGGCGGAACAATTCCCGTGGCCCGAAGCGCTCAACTGAAGCCGCTGCCACGTTTACAATGAGGAAAGAAGATGATCGCGGAGTTTGAATCACGCATTCTGGCATTAATCGACGATATGGTAGAGCACGCCAGCGATGATGAGTTGTTTGCCAGTGGCTATTTGCGTGGGCACCTGACGCTGGCCGTAGCCGAACTGGACGCTGGTGAGGACCATTCCGCTGAGGCATTGTACGCCAATGTGACCAGCAGCCTGGAAAAAGCCATCAGCGCAGGCGAACTCTCGCCGCGTGACCAGGCGTTAGTGAAAGAGATGTGGGACACTTTATTTCAAAAGGCAACGCAATAATAATTGCAGTGGATTGTGCCGGATGGCGACGCGAAGGCGTCTTATCCGGCCTACGTGGACGGGGGTTGTAGGCCTGATAAGCGCCGCGCATCAGGCATTGATCAGGTGGTATCTTATTTCACCGTTTTGCCCTTCAATAGCTTCCTTACCCACAGACGATTCAGATTTGGTTTGTAGGCCTGATAAGCACCGCGCATCAGGCATTGATGAGGTGGTATCTTATTTTACCGCTTTGCCCTTCAATAGCTTCCTTACCCACAGACGATTCGGGGTCAGCGCCGCCAGCGTGCTGGCATCCATAGGGATGGGTTCATCGCTCATTTGTGATGCCAGAATTTCTGCACATAACGGGGCGGTACACAGCCCGCGCGAGCCCAACGCACCCAGCATAAATAAATCGCAATACACCGGGGCGTTTACGGCGTGCTCTTTGTTTTCGGCAAGAGTGGCATACTGACTGAGCGTGGCGTCATAGTCCGCGACGTTGCCGACCATCGGCATGTGATCGCGCGTGGCGCAGCGCACCCCACAGCGGGCGGCATTATCACTAACGTCGACCTCTTTTACCCACGCAGCGTTCGGCAAGCAGTCGATCAATCGTTGACGGTTTTGCTGCTGATCGTCCTCGCGAAACGCTGTCTCTTCACTCCCTCGATGATAACTGGCACCAATGCAGTGCTGCTGGTTTTGCGGGTTGTGTGGCGTGAGGTAGCCGTCATAGCACAGCACCTGACGCAGCGCTGAAAGCGCAGGTGTGGTAGGAATATGACTCACCTGACCGCCTACGGAGTACACCGGTAGCGACTGCGTTTGCTCAACGCTGTTAATGCGATGACCGTTAGCCAGAACGACTGCGGCGTGAGTGGCGGTTTCACCACTGGCAAACTGCAATTGCCAGCCTGCGGTGTGGCGTGCCAGTGAGGTCAGCGTATGTTGGTAGCGGGTGCGTAACCCAAGCGTTACGGCATAGTCCAGTACGGCAGCGGTTAATTGCGCCGGATACAACCATCCTCCGGTGGGATACTGAATTCCACCGCACCCGGTTTCCACGCCTGTCGTTTGTAAAACCTGCTGTGCGTCAACTCCGACGGCGAGCGTATCGGGCAGTTCCAGGGACAGCATCTGGGTGATTTTTTGCTGGCTTTTCTCATCCCACGCCAGCTGCGTCACGCCGCACCAGTCATGCGCGAACTCAACGGGGAGGGCGTCATACAATCGACGAGCGAAGGTAAACGCGGTGGGGAAAAAGAGATTAATGGCCGCGTCATGCTTGCTGAGTAGCGGATAGAGCGCGCCCTGGCGATTACCGGATGCGCCCCCGGCGGGTTTATCGTCTGCGCAATACAGCGTGACCTGCCAGCCGCGACGCAGTAACGCCAGCGACAGCAATGCGCTGGCAATCCCCCCGCCAATAATGGCGGCTTCGCGTTTATCTGTTCCCGTACGCGCAAACCAAGGCGCTGAGGACGGGAACGACTGAGTCTGTTCCATAACGCCACAGAGCATTTCGCGCTTGCGGCCAAAGCCTTTGCATTTTTGCATTGTAAACCCGGCTTCCAGCAACCCCCGACGCACAAAGCCTGCCGATGTGAAGGTCGCTAATGTCCCGCCGGGACGAGCCAGTCGGGCCATCGCGTTAAACAGCGTTGGCGTCCACATATCCGGATTTTTCGCCGGTGCGAAACCGTCCAGGAACCAGGCGTCCACTTTTTGATTCAGGGAATCATCGAGTTTGCTGGTCAGTTCGTTAATATCGCCAAACCACAGATCCAGCGTGACGCGCCCATCATCAAGAAGAAGACGATGGCATCCCGCCAGCGGCAGCGGCCACTGCGCCTGTAACGCTGTGGCCCATGGGGCAAGCTCCGGCCAGTGTTGGTGGGCTAATGTGAGATCTTCACGTGTTAGCGGATATTTTTCGAAACTGATGAAATGTAATCTTTCCAGAGTAACATCTGGGTGAGTATCGCGAAATTCGGCAAATGCCTGCCAGAGCGTGAGGAAGTTAAGTCCGGTGCCAAACCCGCTTTCTGCCACCACGAAGAGAGGGCGTGAGTGCGCAGGGAATCGCTGTGGGAGATGGTTACCGCCGAGAAAGACGTAACGTGTCTCTTCCAGCCCGTTATCATTAGAAAAATAGACATCGTCAAAATCTCGGGAAACAGGTGTACCCTCAGCGTTGAATTCAAGGTTGGCAGGTTGTATAGCGTATTGTTTCACGTAAGTTACTCGTCTGGCAGGCTGTGCCCCGATCTTAGCGATGAGTGCCTGGCTGCGCAAATTTCCACATAAAATGGCTGATCGGACTTGTTCGGCGTACAAGTGTACGCTATTGTGCCACTCGAAACTTTAAAATAGTGCGACTTACAGAGGTATTGAATGAAACGTGCAGTGATTACTGGCTTGGGCATCGTTTCCAGCATCGGTAATAACCAGCAGGAAGTCCTGGCATCTCTGCGTGAAGGACGTTCAGGGATCACTTTCTCTCAGGAGCTGAAGGACTCCGGCATGCGTAGCCACGTTTGGGGCAACGTAAAACTGGATACCACTGGCCTCATTGACCGCAAAGTAGTGCGCTTCATGAGCGACGCATCCATCTATGCATTCCTTTCAATGGAGCAGGCTGTGGCAGATGCTGGCCTTGCTGCAGAAGATTACCAGAACAACCCGCGCGTTGGCCTGATTGCAGGTTCCGGCGGCGGCTCCCCGCGTTTTCAGGTGTTCGGCGCTGACGCAATGCGTAGCCCGCGTGGCCTGAAAGCGGTTGGCCCGTATGTGGTCACCAAAGCGATGGCGTCCGGCGTTTCTGCCTGCCTCGCAACGCCGTTCAAAATTCACGGCGTAAACTACTCCATCAGCTCTGCCTGTGCGACATCTGCGCACTGCATCGGCAACGCGGTAGAACAAATTCAGCTGGGCAAACAGGACATCGTGTTTGCTGGCGGTGGCGAAGAGCTGTGCTGGGAAATGGCGTGCGAATTCGACGCAATGGGCGCGCTGTCTACCAAATATAACGACGATCCGTCCAAAGCTTCCCGTACCTATGACGCAAACCGCGATGGTTTCGTTATTGCCGGCGGCGGCGGTATGGTCGTGGTTGAAGAACTGGAACACGCTCTGGCCCGTGGCGCACACATCTATGCGGAAATCGTCGGTTACGGCGCAACGTCTGATGGCGCAGACATGGTTGCTCCGTCTGGCGAAGGCGCAGTACGCTGCATGCAGATGGCGATGCACGGCGTAGACACCCCGATCGACTACCTGAACTCCCACGGTACCTCTACTCCGGTAGGCGACGTGAAAGAGCTGGGCGCAATTCGTGAAGTGTTTGGCGACAACAGCCCGGCAATCTCGGCAACCAAAGCGATGACCGGTCACTCACTGGGTGCGGCTGGCGTGCAGGAAGCCATCTACTCTCTGCTGATGCTGGAACACGGTTTTATCGCGCCAAGCATCAATATTGAAGAGCTGGATGAGCAGGCGGCTGGTCTGAACATCGTAACCAAACCGACCGAGCAGGCGCTGACCACCGTGATGTCCAACAGCTTCGGCTTTGGCGGCACCAACGCTACGCTGGTTATGCGTAAGCTGTAAGCGTAAGTCTGCAAAATGAGATGCAAAGGGGAGCCTGATGGCTCCCTTTTTTATTTATTCATCTTTTCGTATTCCGGCGCGATTTCAGCTGACCACGCTTTGGCTTGTGTAATATCACCGGCGCTGTAGATTGGCTGTTCAAATTGATTGCCCAGCTCCCGCACGCGATAAATTTTCCAGCGACCCTCTTCCCAACGCGTATACACTTCCAGTTGCATGGGCGCTTCGCCAGTCGGTCCACCTAATTGTACCTCCACCTTTTCGCCACCGAGAAAGGGCTGAGCCGCTCCAATCTGTAACTGTGGGATCCATTCAGGGTCGTAATCCTGCACGTACATAAAGTAGTCAGAATTTATTATTTCCTGCTCGTAAAGGCTGTCAATCAGCGCCAGACGATCGATAACGTCTTTCGCCACATAGCGTTGCATGAGTGCGGACGTATCCCGATATTGTGTGTATGCGGACATCCACGCGAGATAGAACTGTTTAACATCCTGAGCGCTGTCACTGCGTGATGAAGAACAGCTACAAAGTAACAAAACCATAGCAATCAATGAGAACGCTTTCATTACTGCTTCCTGTAAATTGTGTATGAAGGTTTTGCCGCACGATAGCCAGGCCCCGCCCACATATCACGTTGTCTAAAATCGGAGTACCACTCCTGACCGTCAAAGATCGCCATATGACCGCTTGGGTTTCCTCCCTCATAAGGTTGAATGACGACGACATCTCCTGCTCTGGGCTGTTCATATGTGCCGATAGGGCTTAATCCTGCGTTTTTTAACAGTGGTCCATAATCTTTAGCATGGTAGGTATTCCCAAGATTGATACCACCGGCCTGAATAGCTTTACGGGTAAATTCTGCGCAACGCATTCTGAGAATGCCCGCCTGCATGTGATTTTGCATAATTTGTTGCTGCTGTTTTATCCCAGCTCATAATGACTCCTGTTAAGAGAATATGTAATAAGTTCGTGTATTGCTTTAACAGAATTTAATCTGACGGGAATGGCCGATAGTGCTATTAATATCGAGAATATATATGATTAAGGTATTAATTAATCCGTTGAGTAAATTATGGGTAATGTATTTATAATTGATAATTATTCTTTATAACCGTTTTTTGCTGATTTCGAGAGATAGCGTGACGGCCAAATCACGTCCGGCGTGGTTTCCAGCGCCTGTGCGATGATCTGTTCTGCTCGGGGCCAGCTGCGGGTAAATGCATTTCGTAGCAAATCAGGAGACAAGCCCGCCAAACGAGACAATTCTCTGAGCGTAATACCTCTTTTTTCCAGTGCACTTTTAATATCTGCACGATGCCAGTCTTGGCTTTTGTGTTCCATTCTGTAATCCTAAGAAAATGTGTTCTCGGCGCCGATATTTTTCAGGTTGTAAATTAGAAAGAAAAAGAACGTTACTTTCTTTTTGTTGTAGGAATATTGCCAGAATTAATTTGAATTTTCGCGAAAAAGAAAAAATATTTTTATTTCATCAGCAGAAAGGAAAGAAACTGATGGTAAAAGAGTGGTTCACGGTAAAGGAGTGTCTTGAATTACCGGGGGTTCCTGGAAGCGCACCAGATGTACGGAGGTTCAGAGCGAAAGGCATTGATGCGGTATTTCCCTTTTTGTTCGTTGAGAAGTCACCGCTTTGAAACACACAGCTATGCTTTCACAGTTGACAGCCAGGGTCACTCGCAGGCAGACTCCAGCTTCAACATTATCCTCTTGATAATGCGTAAGCGTTTAACGTTATCCAACGCACCTTAATCCTGAAAGTCAGGTAGAGGGGGCGTGGACATTCCTCGCCTTACTCTGCATTTTGGAGTAACGCATGACAGCTGTAACCCAACAAGAAAAAACACCGTCGGCGAACTTTTCGCTGTTTCGCATCGCTTTTGCGGTTTTCCTGACCTACATGACGGTCGGTCTGCCGTTGCCCGTCATTCCTCTGTTTGTGCATCAGGAGCTGGGCTATGGCAATACCATGGTCGGTATCGCCGTAGGTGTACAGTTTCTGGCAACGGTATTAACGCGCGGCTACGCCGGGCGCTTAGCCGATCAATATGGTGCTAAACGTTCTGCGCTACAGGGGATGTTTGCCTGTGGGCTGGCGGGCGCAGCGTGGCTTTTAGCCGCGTTATTGCCTGTCTCTGTCCCCGTAAAATTTGCATTATTAATCGTCGGACGTTTGATCCTCGGTTTTGGCGAAAGCCAACTACTTACAGGAACGCTGACCTGGGGACTTGGGCTGGTTGGCCCAACGCGCTCGGGTAAGGTGATGTCGTGGAATGGGATGGCGATTTATGGCGCGCTGGCTGCCGGTGCGCCGCTGGGTCTGTTGATCCACAGCCACTTTGGCTTCGCGGAGCTGGCGGCAACCACAATGGTATTACCGCTGCTGGCATGGGCCTTCAACGGCACCGTGCGCAAAGTGCCTGCGCATGCAGGAGAACGACCTTCGTTATGGAGTGTGGTAGGGCTTATCTGGAAACCGGGCCTGGGCCTGGCGCTGCAGGGCGTTGGCTTTGCAGTGATCGGTACATTTATTTCGCTCTATTTTGTCAGCAACGGCTGGACGATGGCGGGATTCACCCTGACCGCATTTGGCGGGGCGTTTGTGCTGATGCGCATTCTGTTTGGCTGGATGCCGGACCGGTTCGGTGGCGTGAAGGTTGCCGTTGTCTCTTTGCTGGTTGAAACTGCGGGGCTGATTTTGCTGTGGCAGGCCCCATCGGCCTGGATTGCGCTGCTCGGGGCAGCATTAACCGGGGCCGGGTGTTCGCTTATCTTCCCGGCATTGGGCGTCGAAGTAGTGAAGCGAGTGCCCGCGCAGGTTCGCGGTACGGCGCTGGGGGGGTACGCTGCGTTTCAGGATATCTCCTACGGCATAAGCGGCCCGGTCGCCGGGGTGCTGGCCACCGCGTACGGATATCCCTCGGTATTCCTTGCCGGGGCGATCTCCGCCGTGGTGGGGATTGTCGTGACGCTGCTTACGCTGCGAAAAGGTTAAGCGACCAGCCAGAAAATGGCTAACGCAATCATCAACGCAACAAACAGCAGTCCCGGTCGTGCCGACAGAGATTTAACCGTTTCAATCATCGGTGCGAACGGGCTGTAAATAGGCTGAAGATGACGCGGATCGCTGAGCTCGCGTTCTCGTTCCACGCGGCGCAGGAAGATTTGATTGAGCAAATCCAGCACCTGCACCGTGGTCAGAATCGATTGCGGTTGGATCTGATACGTCTGCTGCGCGTACTCTTTTATTGCCGTCAGCTCATTCGGCTCTAAGGGTAGCTTCAGCGCCGCCTGGAGCGTTTGTAGCGTTGGGGCACTTTGCAGACTGAGCGTTTGGCGCGCCTGCAGCCAAGTGACCAGGTGCGTAAACTGTTTGGCAGGGATCAGCTCACCGCTTTTTACGCCAGACAGCTCCAGCATCGACTGCCAGATCATCTTCCCGGATTCACCCGTGGCCGCCGCCAGTTTGGTAACCAACTGGTTCAGCGTATTGTGCTCTGCGGGTAACAACGGACGATCGGTGGCCGGGCGCTGCTGTGGTTGCGGTATCGAAAGTTGCCCTTGCTGCAGCAGCGTGAGCACGTTCTTTAATTGCTCAGGCGTGAGCTGGCTGAGCGCCGTTTGCCCATACTGCTGACGGATAAAATCACTGACTGCCTGGCGGTTATTTCCCTGACTCAATAATTCAGTAAGCTGCGACAGCACCTGACGATTAGCATGATTTTGCTGAGCAACCCCCAGCCGTTGGTTCAGGTTTTGCTCAGCGGCAGGAAAGTGACGTGACTGCAATGGCGTATCACTTTTGACGCCCAAATCGTGCTTCATTCCGGCCCACACCTCGGCGCTTTGCTGTTGGGTGAGCGAAATCAAACGGGTAATCAGTCGCTCCAGCACGGTACGTTGCTGCGTGGATAACGGTTGTTCTCCCGCCACGGAAGGGGCATTTTGGCCTTCGCCGGGAGGGCGAGCGGGCGTACCTGAAATGGGCTGCATCATCTCTGTTCCTTAAATCTATGCTGACCAGGTCTCGCAGTATGCCTGGCGGCGAGATTATGGCACACTTGCCCGGTTAACTCTCGTTCTCAAACAGGTGCGAAAGACGTGAAAATCCTCGTTGATGAAAATATGCCCTATGCCCGCGAACTGTTCAGTCGTTTGGGGGAGGTCAAAGCAGTTCCCGGTCGCCCGATTCCCGTTGCCGAACTGGATGATGCCGAAGCCTTAATGGTGCGCTCGGTGACGAAAGTAAATGAATCACTGCTTGGCGGAAAACCGGTTAAATTTGTCGGGACGGCAACCGCAGGCACGGACCATGTAGATGAAGCCTGGCTTGCGCAGTCGGGGATCGGTTTTTCCGCTGCACCCGGCTGTAACGCGATTGCGGTCGTAGAATATGTGTTTTCAGCGTTACTGATGCTGGCAGAGCGCGACGGGTTTGCGTTACGCGATCGTACCGTGGGTATCGTGGGCGTGGGCAATGTGGGGGGGCGTTTGCAGGCGCGCCTGGAAGCGTTGGGGATCCGCACGCTGTTATGCGATCCGCCGCGAGCCGATCGCGGTGATGAGGGGGATTTCCGCTCGCTGGACGAGCTGGTAGAGCAAGCCGATGTATTGACTTTTCATACGCCGCTGTTCAAGGACGGACCGTACAAAACGCTGCATCTGGCGGATGACGCGCTGATTAGCCGACTCAAGCCGGGCACCATTCTGATCAACGCCTGCCGTGGGCCGGTTATCGACAATACGGCATTGCTGAACCGACTTAATGCCGGGCAAGCACTGAGCGTGGTGCTGGATGTCTGGGAAGGGGAGCCGGATCTCAATGTGGCATTGCTGGAGAAAGCCGATATTGGCACGGCGCACATTGCCGGGTATACCCTGGAAGGAAAAGCGCGCGGCACCACGCAGGTCTTTGAAGCCTATAGCAAGTTTATTGGTCGCGAACAGCACATTGCGCTCAATACCCTGTTACCTGCACCGGAATTTGGTCGTATCACCCTGCATGGCCCGTTAGATCAGCCAACGCTGAAAAGGCTGGTGCATTTAGTGTATGATGTGCGCCGCGATGATGCGCCACTGCGTAAAGTCGCTGGAATTCCGGGTGAGTTTGATAAACTGCGTAAAAATTATCTTGAGCGCCGTGAATGGTCGTCTTTATACGTGATGTGTGACGACGCAACGGCAGCAGCCTTGCTGTGTAAGCTGGGTTTTAACGCTGTTCACCACCCGGCACATTAATGTCTTCTTAATGCTCCCTGTCGAATAATGCGACAGGGACGCTTACGTATCTCTGGAGTAAATCACCATGTCTGAAGGCTGGAATATTGCCATTCTGGGCGCAACGGGCGCCGTAGGCGAAGCCCTGCTCGATACGCTGGCGGAACGCCAGTTCCCGGTCGGTGAAATTTATGCGCTGGCGCGTAATGAAAGCGCCGGTGAGCATCTGCGTTTTAACGGTAAATCGGTCATTGTGCAGGACGTTGCAGACTTTGACTGGACGCAGGCGCAGTTAGCATTTTTCGTTGCAGGGGCTGAAGCCACCGCCGCATGGGTAGAAGAAGCGACCAATGCCGGGTGCCTGGTTATCGACAGCAGCGGCCTGTTCGCGCTTGAGCCGGACGTTCCGCTGGTGGTACCGGACGTTAACCCGTTCGTGCTGGCGGATTACCGCAACCGTAATGTGATTGCGGTCCCTAACAGCTTGACCAGCCAACTGCTGTCTGCGCTGAAGCCGCTGATTGATGACGGCGGGCTGTCACGTATTACGGTGACCAATATTATTTCGGCATCTGCTCACGGCAAAAAAGCCGTCGATGCGCTGGCCGGACAGAGCGCGAAATTGCTTAACGGCATCCCGATTGACGAAGATGATTTCTTTGGTCGTCAGTTGGCGTTCAATATGCTGCCGCTGCTGCCAGATCGTGAAGGTAGCGTGCGGGAAGAGCGCCGTATTGTCGATGAAGTGCGTAAAATTATGCAGGATGACGGCCTGCTCATCTCCGCCAGCATTGTGCAGTCGCCCGTGTTTTATGGCCACGCGCAGATGGTGAATTTTGAAGCCCTGCGTCCGTTGGCTGCGGAAGAAGCACGTGACGCGTTTTCACGCGGTGAAGACGTGGTGTTATCGGAAGAGACCGATTTCCCGACTCAGGTTGGCGATGCGTCAGGAACTCCGCACCTTTCAATTGGCTGTGTGCATAACGATTACGGAATGCCGGAGCAGGTTCAGTTCTGGTCTGTGGCTGACAATGTGCGCTTTGGCGGCGCGTTAATGGCGGTGAAAATTGCGGAAAAACTGGTGCAGGAGTACCTGTACTAATGTCTGACCAGCAACAGCCGTCAACCCATAAAATTGCGCTGGGCATTGAGTATGACGGCAGCAAATATTATGGCTGGCAGCGCCAGAACGAAGTGCGTAGCGTTCAGGAAAAACTGGAAAAAGCGCTCTCTCAGGTGGCGAATGAACGCATCAATGTCTTTTGTGCGGGACGCACGGATGCAGGCGTTCATGGCACAGGACAGGTCGTACACTTTGAAACGACCGCCCTGCGCAAAGATGCGGCCTGGACACTGGGGGTAAATGCGAATTTACCTGGTGACATCGCCGTACGCTGGGTGAAAGCTGTACCCGATGATTTTCATGCCCGATTTAGCGCCACGGCTCGCCGTTATCGCTACATCATCTACAATCATCGGTTGCGCCCTGCGGTTTTGGGTAAAGGGGTCACCCATTACTATGAACCGCTGGACGCTGAGCGTATGCATCGTGCGGCCCAGTGTCTGATTGGCGAAAATGATTTTACCTCGTTTCGGGCGGTGCAGTGCCAGTCGCGCACGCCGTGGCGAAACGTGATGCACATTAACGTCGAACGTTTCGGTGCATATGTGGTGGTGGATATTAAAGCGAATGCCTTTGTACATCATATGGTCAGGAATATTGTCGGTAGCCTGTTGGAAGTAGGCGCCCACAACCAGCCGGAGAGCTGGATAGCAGAACTGTTAGCGGCGAAGGACAGAACGCTGGCAGCGGCAACGGCGAAAGCGGAAGGACTGTATCTGGTGGCGGTAGATTACCCGGACCGGTTCGACCTGCCAAAACCGCCAATGGGCCCGCTATTTCTGGCGGACTAATTTGAGTCGTATAAAGGCAAAACTATGGACCTGATTTACTTTCTTATCGATTTTATCCTGCACATTGATGTGCACCTGGCTGAGCTGGTCGCGGAATACGGTATCTGGGTATACGCGATTCTGTTTCTGATTCTGTTCTGTGAAACCGGGCTGGTGGTGACGCCGTTCCTGCCGGGGGATTCGTTGCTGTTTGTTGCTGGTGCGCTTTCTGCGCTGCCAACCAACGATCTTAATGTTCATCTGATGGTGGTGTTGATGATTGTGGCGGCGATTGTGGGCGATGCAGTGAACTACACGATTGGCCGGTTGTTCGGTGAAAAACTGTTCAGTAATCCGAATTCCAAAATTTTCCGTCGCAGCTACCTTGATAAAACCCATGCGTTCTACGAGCGTCATGGCGGTAAAACGATTATTCTTGCGCGTTTCGTGCCTATCGTGCGTACATTTGCGCCGTTTGTGGCAGGTATGGGACACATGTCCTATCGTCATTTTGCGATGTATAACGTTGCAGGTGCGCTGCTGTGGGTATTGCTGTTCACTTATGCTGGCTATCTGTTCGGCGATCTGCCGATCGTTCAGGAAAACCTGAAATTATTGATTGTGGCGATTATCGTCCTTTCCGTATTGCCGGGTGTAATTGAAGTGATTCGCCATAAACGCGCTGCGTCACGGGCTGCAAAATAGAAAGTAACTCAGCGGTTCGACCACTTTTTTATCCAAAGTTTCGGGCTGTTATGTTTTAATGTGCAACATTCATGGTCTGTTTGGGGCAAAAATGGCATTATGCGCCCCTTATAACAAAGCTGACTAGGGTTCAGGCAGAAAGGTCACCAATGAGCTGGATTGAACGAATTAAAAGCAACATTACTCCCACCCGCAAGGCAAGCATTCCTGAAGGGGTGTGGACCAAGTGTGATAGCTGCGGTCAGGTTTTATACCGTGCTGAGCTGGAACGTAATCTTGAGGTCTGTCCGAAGTGTGACCATCATATGCGCATGTCGGCGCGCAATCGCCTGCATAGCCTGTTAGATGAAGGTACTCTTGTGGAACTGGGTAGCGAACTTGAGCCGAAAGACGTGCTGAAGTTTCGTGACTCCAAAAAGTACAAAGACAGACTGGCCTCTGCGCAGAAAGAAACCGGCGAGAAAGATGCGCTGGTGGTAATGAAAGGCACGCTGCACGGCATGCCGGTCGTTGCTGCTGCATTTGAGTTCGCCTTTATGGGCGGCTCTATGGGTTCTGTGGTCGGCGCGCGTTTTGTCCGTGCCGTTGAACAGGCGCTGGAAGATAACTGCCCGCTGATCTGCTTCTCCGCTTCTGGCGGGGCGCGTATGCAGGAAGCGCTGATGTCTCTGATGCAGATGGCGAAAACCTCTGCCGCACTGGCGAAAATGCAGGAACGCGGTTTACCGTATATTTCTGTACTGACCGACCCAACGATGGGCGGTGTTTCCGCAAGCTTCGCGATGCTGGGCGATCTCAACATTGCCGAACCGAAAGCACTGATCGGCTTTGCTGGTCCGCGTGTTATCGAGCAAACCGTACGTGAGAAACTGCCGCCGGGATTCCAGCGCAGCGAGTTCCTGATTGAAAAAGGCGCTATCGATATGATCGTCCGCCGTCCGGAAATGCGCCTGAAACTGGCAAGCATTCTGGCGAAGCTGATGAATCTTCCTACGCCGAATCCGGATGAGCCGCGTGAAGGCGAGGTGGTACCTCCGGTTCCCGATCAGGAACCAGAGGCCTGATAGTTTACTCTATGGGTTTCGGGTTGCAGGCAGGCGGTAAGAGCGTTGATCCCGATGAGCTTACACCGGTAAGTGATTCGGGAGAGCGAGTAAAGCCCGCGCACCTGCAATGTGAAAAACGACGTGTAAAAAAGGGCAGGCCGGTTGGCGCTGCCCTTTTGCTTTCCTCAACGTAAAGAATCTACAGCCATCATGGACAATAAACGTATTCCTCAAGCCGCGTCGCCCCTGGCATCGTGGCTTTCTTATCTGGAAAACCTGCACAGTAAAACCATCGATCTGGGTCTTGAACGCGTAAGCCAGGTAGCGCGCAAGTTGGGTGTGTTGAAACCCGCGCCATGTGTTTTTACGGTGGCGGGAACCAACGGGAAAGGCACAACCTGCCGTACGCTGGAATCGGTGCTGACCGCAGCAGGTTATAAAGTTGGCGTTTACAGTTCGCCGCACCTGGTGCGCTACACGGAACGCGTGCGTGTGCAGGGACGTGAACTGCCGGAATCCGCGCATACCGCCTCATTTGCTGAGATTGAAGACGCGCGTGGCGACATTTCGCTGACCTACTTTGAGTACGGTACGTTATCGGCGCTCTGGCTGTTTAAACAGGCTCAACTGGATGTCGTCATCCTGGAAGTGGGGTTAGGCGGTCGTCTTGATGCGACCAATATCGTGGACGCCGATGTTGCTGTGGTGACCAGCATTGCGCTTGATCATACTGACTGGCTGGGCCCGGATCGTGAAAGCATTGGTCGTGAGAAGGCGGGTATCTTCCGCGCGGAGAAACCGGCTATCGTCGGCGAACCTGAAATGCCTTACACCATCGCGGATGTCGCCCAGGAGAGCGGGGCGATTTTGCAGCGTTGCGGTGTGGACTGGCGCTATGTGGTCACGGAGAACGACTGGTCGTTTACGGATGCTCATGGAACGCTGACGCATCTGCCGTTACCGCAGGTGCCGCAACCTAACGCCGCTACCGCACTGGCCGCGCTGCGCGCAAGCGGGCTTGATGTCAGCGAACAGGCGATTCGTGAGGGTATCGAAAAAGCGGTATTACCGGGGCGCTTCCAGATTGTGAGCGAGTCGCCGCGGGTGATTTTTGATGTTGCCCATAACCCGCATGCGGCGGAGTATCTGACCGGACGTCTGAAAAAGTTAGTGAAAAGCGGGCGTGTACTTGCGGTTATCGGTATGCTACATGATAAAGATATTGCCGGTACGTTAGCCTGGTTAAAAAGCGTGGTTGACGCCTGGTACTGTGCGCCCCTGGAGGGGCCGCGTGGCGCAACGGCAGAGCAACTGCTGGAGCACCTGGGCAAAGGCAACGCCTATGACAGCGTGGCGCAGGCATGGACTGCGGCACTCGCTGAGGCGAAGCCAGAAGATACCGTGTTGGTGTGTGGATCGTTTCACACTGTCGCACATGTCATGGAAGTAATAGACGTGGGGAGAAGCGGTGGCGAGTAAGTTTCAGAATCGATTAGTCGGCACAATTGTGCTGGTCGCGCTGGGGGTGATTGTGCTCCCCGGGTTGCTTGACGGCCAGAAAAAACATTATCAGGATGAGTTTGCGGCGATCCCGTTGGTGCCGAAACCCGGCGATCGCGATGAACCAGACATGATGCCTGCGGCAACGCAGGCGCTGCCGACGCAGCCGCCTGAAGGGGCGGCAGAAGAGGTGAGGGCGGGAGATGCTGCCGCGCCATCGTTGGATCCGTCTCGTTTGACGACGGCAAACAGCGCGGAGTTAGATCCTGTCCCGGCGCCTGTAGAACAGCCGAAGCCCAAACCGAAGCCACAGCCTGTTGCCGTCGCTCCGACGCCAACGCCTGCACCGGTTCCAGCGCCGAAGCCGGCTGCTGAGGAGCCGCCAGCGCCGACCGGCAAAGCCTACGTTGTACAGCTCGGTGCGCTGAAAAATGCGGATAAGGTCAATGAGATAGTGGGTAAACTTCGCGGTGCGGGCTTCCGGGTATATACTTCCCCGTCAACGCCGGTGCAGGGTAAAATAACCCGTATTCTCGTGGGGCCTGACGCCTCCAAAGATAAGCTGAAGAACTCGCTGGGCGAGTTGCAGAAGATCTCTGGTCTGAGTGGCGTCGTGATGGGGTACACCCCTAATTAAGGGATTGCGCTGTTCACGGCGCAGCTCTTATTCAGGCTGGATGCGGTGTTTTCACCGCGATTCGGCAGTGCCCGAAGAGGCACAAAACGGCATGGCGTTGAAGATTTTTTCAGCGCCATTTTTATTTACGCGTGGAAAGGAAATCCCTACGCAAACGTTTTCTTTTTCTGTTAGAATGCGCCCCGAACAGGACGACAGGGCGTAAAATCGTGGGACACATATGGTCTGGATTGATTACGCCATTATCGCGGTGATTGGTTTTTCCTGTCTGGTTAGCCTGATCCGTGGCTTTGTTCGTGAAGCATTATCGTTGGTGACTTGGGGTTGTGCTTTCTTTGTCGCCAGCCATTACTACACTTACCTGTCTGTCTGGTTTACGGGCTTTGAAGACGAACTGGTTCGAAATGGGATTGCTATCGCGATACTGTTCATCGCGACACTTATCGTCGGCGCTATCGTTAACTTTGTGATAGGCCAACTGGTAGAGAAAACAGGCTTGTCGGGTACCGACAGGGTGTTGGGGATCTGCTTTGGTGCTCTGCGAGGAGCGCTGATCGTCGCCGCCATACTGTTCTTTCTCGATACCTTTACCGGTCTGTCGAAAAGTGAAGACTGGAGTAAGTCGCAGCTGATCCCTCAGTTCAGTTTCATCATCAGATGGTTCTTTGACTATCTGCAAAGCTCGTCAAGTTTCTTGCCCAAAGTATAAACTTTGGGTCGTTGCTGAACGAGGAAAAGACGTATGTGCGGTATTGTCGGTATCGCCGGTGTTATGCCGGTAAACCAGTCGATTTATGACGCGTTAACGGTGCTCCAGCATCGTGGTCAGGATGCTGCGGGCATCATCACCATTGATGCCAACAACTGCTTCCGCTTGCGTAAAGCAAACGGAATGGTGAGCGATATATTTGAAGCGCGCCATATGCAGCGTTTGCAGGGCAATATGGGCATCGGTCATGTGCGTTACCCAACGGCTGGCAGCTCCAGCGCCTCCGAAGCTCAACCTTTTTACGTCAACTCACCGTATGGCATCACGCTTGCCCACAATGGCAACCTGACCAATGCGCATGAGCTGCGTAAAAAGCTGTTTGAAGAAAAGCGCCGCCACATCAATACCACTTCAGATTCTGAAATTCTGCTGAATATTTTCGCCAGCGAGCTGGATAACTTCCGCCATTACCCGCTGGAAGCTGACAATATTTTTGCAGCTATTGCCGCAACCAACCGCCAGATTCGCGGTGCCTATGCCTGCGTGGCGATGATTATCGGTCACGGTATGGTTGCCTTCCGCGATCCTAACGGTATCCGCCCGCTGGTATTAGGCAAACGCGATATCGGCGATGGTCGTACCGAGTACATGGTGGCGTCCGAGAGCGTAGCGCTGGATACGCTGGGCTTTGAATTCCTGCGCGACGTAGCACCTGGCGAAGCGGTGTATATCACCGAAAAAGGTCAGTTGTTTACCCGCCAGTGTGCCGATAACCCGGTCAGCAATCCATGCCTGTTTGAATACGTTTACTTCGCACGTCCTGACTCCTTTATCGACAAGATTTCCGTTTACAGCGCCCGTGTCAATATGGGCACCAAGCTTGGCGAAAAAATTGCTCGCGAGTGGGAAGATCTGGACATCGACGTGGTGATCCCGATCCCGGAAACCTCCTGTGATATCGCGCTGGAAATTGCCCGTATTCTCGGCAAGCCGTACCGTCAGGGGTTTGTGAAAAACCGCTACGTGGGGCGTACCTTTATCATGCCGGGCCAGCAGCTGCGTCGTAAATCTGTGCGCCGCAAGCTGAACGCTAACCGTGCGGAATTCCGTGATAAAAACGTGCTGCTGGTGGATGACTCCATCGTGCGCGGTACCACTTCAGAACAGATTATCGAGATGGCACGTGAAGCCGGAGCGAAGAAGGTATATCTGGCCTCTGCCGCCCCGGAAATTCGCTTCCCGAACGTTTATGGTATCGATATGCCTACGGCGACGGAGCTGATCGCTCATGGTCGTGAAGTGGACGAGATCCGCCAGATAATCGGCGCAGACGGTCTTATCTTCCAGGATCTGAACGATCTGATTGAAGCGGTCCGTGCGGAAAACCCGGATATTCAGCAGTTTGAATGTTCAGTGTTTAACGGCGTGTACGTTACTAAAGACGTCGACCAGCAGTATCTCGATTTCCTCGACTCCCTGCGTAATGACGATGCCAAAGCGGTATTGCGTCAGAACGAAGCGGAAAACCTTGAGATGCACAACGAAGGTTAATGCTACCGCCAGCGGCATAATGTCGCTGGCTTTTATCAAAGATTCACCACGCCGAAACGAATACTGTATTTTTGTACCTTGTACTGCAGTGTCGTTCGGGAAATATTGAGACTTCGTGCGGCTGCTGCAATATTTCCCTGGCAGTTATTCAGCGCTGTTTCAATCAGGCTTTTTTCGAACCTGGCCACCCTTGAGTCAAGCGAACCATCCACCTCTGATTCTGAGCGTGCGGGGCGGTTGACGACGGTAGGGACATCCGCAACGCCTAAGTTTAACTCATCTTCTTCAAAGATAATCTTTTTCAGCATCCCATCGTTTTCCTGCATGATCATGCTGCGGACGATAGCATTTTCCAGCATCCTGACATTGCCGGGCCATGTGTGATTAAGTAAGGCAATACGCGCAGCTTCACTCAGCCCATGAATATCTTGCGGTACGTCATTGCGGTATTTATCGATGAAATAATTAGCCAGCAGCGCAATATCTTCCGGGCGTTTCCGTAAAGGGGGAAGGATGAGCATACCCACATTCAGCCGGTAAAAAAGATCTGCGCGCAGCTTACCTGTCTGGATAAGGTGCGCGGGCGTTTCATTCATTGCTGCTACAATACGTACATCTGAGTGGATTTGTTGTTGACCGCCCAGGCGCCAGAATGTTTTATCCTGTAAAAAGCGCAATAGTTTACTTTGCATCTCAATAGGCATGGCGTTGAGCTCATCGAGAAAAAGCGTACCGCCGTTTGCTAGTTCCAGATATCCCTGACTATTTTCTGCACCGGTGTATGCGCCCCGGACAGTACCAAAAAGAGTGCTTTCAATAAGCGTCGGTGGAAGTGCGCCACAGTTAAGAGCAATGAATGGCTTATCGGCGCGTTTACTACAATGATGGATTAAACGAGAAAAAAGCTCCTTACCGGTTCCCGTCTCACCAACGATGGTCACGGGAATATTGCTTGCCGCCAGACGTTTTGCTTTCGCAATATTATGCAGCATCTCCGGATTCTCAGTAATAATTGCGTGGTGTTTTTCATGGCGATCGGCATACAGCAAATGGTTAAGCTCGACAACCTGTTCCTGTAACCGCCTGACACCGGACATGTTCCTGCCAATTTCAATAACGCCAATCATGCTGCCATCACTGGAATAGAGTGGAGCGGTAGTATGCTGATAATCCACCGCCTGACCACGAGCGTTGTAGTAAATCTGGTAATGACCGATATATTCCACACCTTTCTTTAGTGATGAAAGCATGGTGCTTTGCGTCTCTTTCATGCTCGGATAAACATCCAGCATATGTTTACCTAGCGCCTGCTCAATGCTGTATCCGTCAAGATCCGCACTCTCTTGGTTGTAATAGACATACTCACCACGCTCGTTAATAACCGCCAGGGGTTGATGGATAAGATCGAAGAATCGGGAGAACATTTTTAGTGCTGCAGCCAACTCTTCGTTAGTGGAAGCCATTGCCGAATTCCTTTTTACTTTTTTAATAACATCATTATAAAAGTGACGAATTTTCGTCGTTGTGATGAATAGCACGCTAAATGACAAAATCCACAATAATTTTATGTATGTAACCGACTGATTTTAATCAAGTTAAATTTTGGCACGCCTGTTGCTATATCCATTGTGAGAGTGTGGTCTCTTACATGAAAATAAGCTGAGGATGATATGACTGATTCGATTATTCAAAACTACAACCAATTACGTGAGCAAGTGATAGAAAACGATCGCCGTTTCCAACAAAAAGAGGGTCACTTGTGTTTTGATGGCGTGGATCTGGATGCTCTGGCACGCAAGTATCCGACGCCGTTCTATGTTTTCTCTGAGTCAGAGATTATTCGTAATATCAACGAAATCCAGCAGGCGTTTGCAGCCCACCAAAATACCAAAACCTTTTTTGCCTCCAAAACCTGCTCAGTGATGGGAGTGCTTCAGGCGATTCGTGATGCAGGAATTTGTGCCGAGGCTAATTCACAGTACGAAGTGCGTAAATGTCTGGAAATCGGCTTTCGTGGCGACCAGATTGTCTTTAATGGTGTAGTGAAAAAACCAGCCGACCTGGAATACGCCATTGCTAACGATCTGTACCTGATCAACGTCGATAGCTTGTATGAACTGGATCACATTGATGCTATTTCCCGCAAATTGAAAAAAGTCGCCAATGTTTGCGTTCGTGTGGAACCAAACGTTCCGTCAGCGACGCATGCAGAGCTGGTGACCGCATTTCACGCAAAATCGGGATTGGATTTGGAACAAGCGGAAGAAACCTGTCGGCGGATCCTGGAAATGCCTTATGTCCATCTTCGCGGTTTACATATGCATGTGGGCGATCAGGTGCCGGAATCTGAACCTTTTGCCAAAGCGACCAAAGTATTGGTGGATGAATCTCGCCGTCTGGAAGAGGTTCTGGGGATTAAATTTGACCTCATCAACGTAGGTGGCGGCATTCCCGTGCCCTACAAATATGATGAGGAAAATGGCGATCCGCTTAAAGACAATATGTATGCCGGGATTACGGCACAGGATTTTGCTGATGCGGTTATTCGTGAAGTCCATAAGTGGCGTACGGATGTGGAAATCTGTATTGAGCCTGGGCGTAAGGTTACCGGTTCGGCCGCCGTTCTGCTAACAGAAGTCGCCTGTGAAAAACGTAAAACCAACTATGACCTGAACGGCAATGTTGAATGTCACGTTGAGTGGAAGTTTGTTGATGCCGGATACAGTGTGCTTTCAGACAGTCAGCATTTTGACTGGTTCTTCTATGTCTACAACGTTTCCAGAATGACAGATTCGCATGACGCGTGGATCAAACTCGCAGGGCCTCTTTGTGACGGCGGTGATTACTTTCATATGGGCGTGAAGGGGGAGGAGTTCCTGATGCCGAAGAACACGCAAATTGGCGATATCGTCGCATTTCTGGATGCGGGCGCTTACACCATCGAAAGCCAGACGGTTTACAACAATCGTCCGCGCTCTGCTGTCGTGATGATAGACAAAGAGGGAAAAGATCGCTTAATCCGTCGGGAAGACAGTTACGAAGATATGGTCAAGTACGACATTTATTAAATCTCATTATTGGACTTCGGCATTGCCCGGAGTCCATGAGTCAGGTAATTCGAAGAGGGCAGTGATGCCCCTGAATGAATAACAGGAGATGGCCATGAGTAACAATAGTTCTGGCTTGCTTGGCATCAAAGATATCGTCTTTATGAATGTCATTGCCATTCTGAGTTTGCGACAAATACCGAATGTCGCTCCCTACGGCGCTTCAGCAATGCTGTTGTGGGTTATTGCCGCATTCTGTCTGTTCTTTCCGCTGGCGATGGTGTGTGGTGAACTCTCCACCGGTTGGCCGAAAGATGGTGGGATATTTGTCTGGATTAAAGAAGCGTTTGGTAAACGTATCGCGTGGATAGTCGTGGTGTGCTTCCTCTTTTCCTGCGTGTTATTTTTTCCTCTGATGCTGCAATTTGGTTTTACAGCGCTGGGCTACATGATTGGTGACGGTCTGGCTGAGAATAAAGCGTTTATTGGTGTTGGTTCAGCGGTTATTTTCTGGTTGCTGACATTAATGAATATACGCGGCATGGAGTGGACCAAAATTATCAACAGCGTCAGCGCCTGGTGTGGTGTGTTTATTCCTTCTGCGATTTTGATCATTTTGGCTATCGTATGGTTGGCCACCGGACATCCGATGCAAACCGATTACGCGACGGCGGCAAACTGGGTTCCTGACCTGAGTCATTGGGATACCATTGTCTTTCTTTCGAGCATGATGTTTGCTTTTGCTGGTCTGGAAGTTGCGCCGATGATTGCCGGACGCACGCGTAACCCGCAACGTGATTTCCCGCGAGCAATGGCAGTTTCTGCTGTTGTTATTGTGGGTATTTACATGGTGGGAACCTGGGCGTTGAACACGCTGCTGCCTGCGGGGAATACCGACATTGTTGCGGGCGTAATGCAGGCGATGCACGCCGCAGCGGATACGTTACACATGCCGTGGCTGATTCCGGTGATGGCATTTTGTATGTTTTTTGGTGCTCTGGGTCAGATTAACTCCTGGCTGGTGGGGCCTATCTACATGCTTCAGGAAGCCTCACGTGAGGATAATCTGTTAGGCGATAAAATCGCCCAGCTGCACCCGGTCTGGAAAACGCCAGCATTTGCGCTGATCGTGCAGGCAATTATTGTCACTGTTCTGTGCTTCTCAACCTTTATATCACCGAGCGTTGCTGCGGCGTACTGGATGTTGACCGCACTGACTACAATTACCTACTTCATTCCCTATCTGGTGATGTTCCCGGCATTCTGGCGCTTGCGTCAGACGCAACCGGATACGCCAAGAAGCTTTAAAATACCCGGAAAAGTCCTACCTGCCGTGTTGCCAGCGCTTGGATTTATCTCTATTGCCTTTGCCGTTGCTCTGCTGTTTATCCCGCCTTCACAAATTGATATGGGGGGATATTTCCAGTACGCAGGCAAGATCGTTGGTGGCGCATTGTTGGCCGTTATTGTTGCCGAAAGTATCTACTATCGGGCGCAGAAACGTAATGCTCGAATGAGCATGGCAGGAGGAAAATAAAATGTATATGCCCATCCTGGAAATTAATTTACGCAAGCTGGAAGAAAATGCCCGAACAGAAAAAGCGCTTTTAGCCAGCAGTGGAATTGAGGTCATGGCGGTCAATAAAGTTTTTGATGGATGTGTTGAAACTGCGCAGGCCGTATTTAATGGCGGCATTCAGGTGATTGCAGAATCAAGGACCTACAATCTGAAAAAAATCCGTGAAATCGGCTGTACTACCTGTTTACTCCGCAGTCCTTGCCTAAGTGAAATTGAAGACGTTATCCGCTATGCCGATATCAGTCTGAACAGTGAAGCCGTTATCCTGCGCGCTTTATCACAGGAAGCCCAACGCCAGGGGAAAACGCATCAGGTATTGCTGATGGTTGATATGGGGGATTTACGCGAAGGTATCTGGTTCACCGAGTATTCACAAATTCTCAGCACTATCCGGCTTATTCATGAATTGCCTTATCTTGAGCTGTATGGCCTGGGTACCAACTTCAATTGCTATGGTACCGTCCTGCCCACGGTAAAAAATGGTGAAGATTTTCTGGCACTGGCTGCGCGAGTAGAGCAGGACAGCGGTGTGCCAGTGCGCCGACTCTCTGCCGGTAATTGCACCAGCTACCATTTACTGGATAAAGGAACTTGGCCTCAGGGATTGAACCATTTACGGATCGGGGGGTTGCATGAGTTTGGCATTGAATATGTCGAGATGAAGTATCTGAACGAATTTCATCATTCTGCCAAACCGGTGGAAAAAGCGTGTTCTGATATGTATGTCCTTGAGGCGGAGATTATCGAGCTTAACAGTAAGCCGACAATACCCGTAGGAGAACTTGGCGTAGACGCTTTCCTGCAAACCAAAACCTTTGTTGATCATGGTGTTCGCAAGCGGGCTTTGCTGGCGTTTGGTCGTCAGGACGTACCTTCCGATAATTGTGTGCCCTGCGACGACAATATCACCATCCTTGGACAAACCAGCGACCATACGTTGGTAGATATTGAAGCATGCGAGCAGCCGTTGAAAGTGGGGGATGTCGTCCGTTTTGAACTTGACTACACGGGGCTTCTGATGGCCTGTCAGACGAAGGGCGTTGCCATGAGGTTTATTCAATAAGCCACTGCCGCCACGGTCATTTATCTGTGGCGGCGTCTATGACGTTATCCGGGACAGGGAGTGACCATGAGTACCCTGCAAGTGCTACCGCCCGCCGAGCCTGAAAATGGGTTACGACGAAACCTCAAAAAACGCCATTTGCTGATGATTTCTCTCGGTGGGACAATCGGCACCGGTTTATTTATCGGTATTGCCGAACCGCTCAATAGCGTCGGGCCCGCGGGAACATTACTGGCTTATCTGTTCGCTGGCGCGATTATGCTGGCAACCATGATGTGTCTTGGTGAGCTGTCCTGCGCGTTTCCCCATTCAGGCTCATTCCAGCATTATGCGTTGATGTTCCTGCCCAATCCTATCTGGAGCTATATCATTGGGTGGCTATATTGGCTGAGTTGGGTGTTTTCTCTGGCAGCAGATCTGACTGCTGCTGGTTTCATTGCCCATCAATTTTTCCCTGCTATACCTATCCACTTTTATTGCCTAATCATCCTTGTCGTACTCACGCTGATAAATTTATGCTCGGCGAAAAGTTTCGGTGAATGTGAATACTGGCTATCAGCGCTTAAGGTTTTTGCAATAGTGCTTTTCATTGTGGCAGGTGGCGTCATGATTTTCTCTCTCTCAGGAGATGCAAACTGGCATCCGACGCTGAAAAGTGATGGTTTGTGGTTTCCCAACGGATGGGAGCAAATTCTGGTTTGCATGACGATAGTCATCTATTCATTTCAGGGGGTGGAACTGGTAGGAAGCGCGGCAGGAGAAACGGAATCGCCGCACTCAGTGCTGCCGAAGGTTATTCAGGGCATTGGTCTGCGAATTATCCTGTTTTATGGTCTGGCGATTGCTGTTCTGGCGCTGGTTTATCCACATGGAAAAGTACCTGATGGAAATAGTCCCTTCGTCTGGGTATTCTCACATGTCGGTATTCCTGGGGCTGATGTTCTTATGCAGCTGGTCATTTTTTCCGCAGCTGTTTCAGCAGCGAACTCAGCAATCTATGCCAGTTCACGTATGCTATGGTCGATGGCGGGCTCCCGATTTGCCCCTGCACGATTTGGTAAATTAAGCGGTAGCGGCGTGCCGGTTAACGCTATTTTACTGACGGTGCTTTTAGCTCTGGTGTCGATGCTGACACGTTATATTCCCGCTCAGCAGTTTTATCTCTATTTAATTGCCAGTACCGGGCAAGTGGGTTGCCTTGCGTGGATAGTTATCGGTTGGTGTCAGTTCCGTTTTCGGCAGGCGGTAAATCGCGGAGTGTATCCCGCAAGTCTGGTCAGCTATCGATCACTATTGTTCCCGTGGTTGGCTTGGTTTGTCATCATCACTAATATCGCGATAATCATTGGTACCTGGTTTAGCGGGCAAGGTGGGCTGATTATGCTCATTGAGCTGGTATTGATGGGCATCATTGTTGTGTCATGGTTTTATTTAAAACCAACTGTATGATAAAAAGGCGTTCCCGACAGGCGGGAACGCCTCTGTTTTAAGTCTCGTCGACCCAAATCCGCATTTCGCCTTCGCCGCGGTTGGCCCAGCTAAACCACGGAATGAAGGTTAGCGTCTGCTTCTCAACCGCCGTCTGGCGATTATCAAAACTGTATAGTGGCTTGTCCTCCTGCGCTGTGAGCACGCGTAGCCCTTCCGCCTGCAACAGGAGCTTGCCCTTCAGTACGCCCACGCCCGGAATCTCACGGAACGCACTCGCTTTAGGCAGCGACAGATTATGCAGCTCGCTACCGTTATCGGCCTCCTCCAGACAGTACACCAGGGGCCCGCGCTGGATTGCCACTTTTCCCGCCGCATGGCGCACCAGCGGGTTGGCGTAGATGCGGCGAATGGTCATCGGCAGGTGCAGCGTAATCACGTCGCCTTCCTGCCACTGGCGGTGCAGATGCAGGTAGCCTTTGATGATGTCATCCTGTGCGGCCTCACCATTCACCAGCACCTTCGACGCTTCGCACCACTCCGGCAGGCGCAGCGCCAGGGTGTGCTCGACCGCCTGCGGATGCGTAAAGCGAATGTTTACTTCTTCATCCCACGGGTAGTTGCCCTCGATTTTGAGCGCCAGCGTCTGCTCGTTCACCGTGAACTGCGCTTCGCTACCGGCGTAGAAGTTGATAAACAGCGCATCGGGGCGTGGAGTGAAAATGTAGTGACCGATAGCAACCAGCGTGCGCGCAATATTCGGCGGGCAGCAGGCGCAGCCGAACCAGCGCTGACGAACCGGTTTGATGTGATCGTAGATATGGTTATGCGGAATGCTTTTCGGGTGCGTCTCCAGCGGGTTGACGTAGAAGAAATGCTTACCGTCCAGCGCCATCCCGCCGAGCACCGTATTGTAGAACGCGCGCTCCATCACGTCGGCGTAATGGGCGTCACCCTCCATTTCTAACATGCGGCGGGCGAACATCATCAGGCCAATCGAGGCGCAGCTTTCACCGTAGGCGGTGTCGTTCGGCAGGTCGTAGTCGCTGGTGAAGGCTTCGCCAATCCCTTGTGAACCAATGCCGCCGGTGATGTACATCCGGCGCTGCACCATATTGTCCCAGATACGCAGACAGGTCTGGCGCTTTTCTTCATCGTGCGTCATGCGCGCGATGTGCGCCAGCCCGGTCATCAGGTACACCGAACGTACGGCATGGCCGACCGCTTCGTGTTGTTCGGAAAGCGGTTTATGCGCATGGGTGTAGGATTTGTCTTTGATCATGCCCGGCCAGGCATCACCCCAGCCGACCCAGTGGCGAGTACCGCCGCGCTTTTCAAACTCAATATCGTAGTAGTATGGCTGCTGGCCGCGCTCTTCAACGAAGAAGCGGGCCAGCGCCTGATAGCGTGGCTCTTGGGTAACTTCATACAGACGCATCAACGCCAGTTCGATTTCCGGATGCCCCGGATAACCGCGCAACTGGTCGGGGTTGGGGCCGAAAACCGTGTCGATGTGATCGGCAAACCGACAGGAAATATCCAGCAGGCGGCGCTTGCCGGTGGCGTGGTAAAATGCCACTGCCGCTTCGAACAGATGCCCGGCGCAGTAAAGCTCGTGGCACTCCGCCACGTTGGTCCAGCGCAGCCCCGGCTCCTTTACAGTGTACCAGGTGTTCAGGTAGCCATCTTCACACTGTGCCTGTGCCAGTAGCTCAATCACCTCATCGGCGGTCTTTTCAAGCTGAGCGTCTGGCTTCTGGCTTAATGACCAGGCGACCGCTTCCAGCCATTTGGTGACATCGCTGTCCTGAAAAACCATGCCATAAAAATCACCCTGCTCAAGACCGGCGGCAATGCGGTAGTTCGCCAGCGCATGGCTCGGCTCCGCCTCAGGAAGATTGTCGTTCAGCGCTTCCCACTGATAAGGGATAACCACGTCGCGGATGAGGCGCTGATATTCTCCTAAAAACGGGTCGGTGATGGTGATTCGGTTCAGATCGGCTTCAATCACATCAGACTGCATCATGTTTACCTCAGGAAATGAGTGAATGGCGTTGGTGAAGGTCGGTAGAAATACGTTTCATCATTGGGCCGTTAAGGCGGCACTTCAGCAGGCACATGGCGAGCACAAAGTGGAACAGCGCCGGGACGAGGCTTTGCAACAGCGTAATGCCATGAATAGATGCTGGCGTCTGGTTCCCCAGTCCTGGCTGATAGGCCACCATAATCAGAATCAGACTGATAATGCCGCCGGAAGAAGCCCAGGAGAGCTTGATGAAAAAGAGGTTGAAGGCGAAGTTCATCCCGGAAGAGCGCACGCCGGTTTTCCATTCACCGTAGTCGTCAGCGAAGGCCATGATCGAGAAGTGCAGCGGCAGGGTGAAGCCTTGAATCACGCTGTTAATAGCAATGCAGACCAGCCATAACACCTGGTAGTGTGGGCCAACCGGAAGAAAGTACATGCCAATTCCAAACGCAACCAGCACCAGGTTGGTCCAGAAGTAAAGGCGTACCATATCGACGCGGCGTGAGAGCGGGTTGACTATTATGGCGCCGGCAATCCCGGAAACGGTCAGGATACCGAAGAACATCGACATGTACCCGGCACCGCCTTCAAGCGCGTAGGAGATAAAGTACATGTAGCCGCCGCCGCGAATGCACAAAATATTCACCAGCAGGAAGGACATGACCAGCATCATCAGCAGTTGATCGTTTTTGCGCAGCCCTGCCAGGTGCTCACGCAGCGTAAAATTCCCTGCCAGCGACAACGGTACGCGCTCTTTGACCCAGAAGAAGCACAGCAGAAACATCACCACGCCGATGGTACATAATACCGTTACGCCGTATTGGTAGCCCTTTGCCAGGTTGCCCTGACCAAAATATTCCACCATCCATGGCAGGCCTACCGCGACGAGGAAACCCGCAATGCCGCTTAACACGAAGCGCCAGGACTGACAGGACATCACCTGATCGTGGCGATTAGTTACAGCGTTAATCAGCGCGCAGTAAGGAACGTTGTTAGCGGTATAGCCGATGGAGAGCAGAAAGTAGGTACCGAAGGCCCAGGCAATTTTCGCATTTGGCCCCATATCCGGCACGGTAAAGGTCAGGATACCGATGACGCCGAGCGGTACTGCCGTCCACAGTTGCCACGGGCGAAAACGCCCCCAGCGGCTGCGGGTTCGGTCGGCAATCACGCCCATCACCGGGTCGGAAACGGCATCGAATATGCGCAGAACAAAAAACATCGCCCCCACAATGGCCGGGCTTAAACCAAAAACATCGGTATAGAAAAAAGCAAAAAGCCGCTTATCAAATCTGAGATGCAGTGCCCGCCGGCATCGCCTAATCCATAGCCTATCTTTTCGCGGGTAGAGAGCGTCTCTCCCGCGTCAACGGTCTGTACATCAGTATCCAGGTTATCAGCAATTGTCATAACCAATCCTCGAACAGGGGGATGATTTAAAGAGTCATTACGGCTTATCTCTGACAGTTTTTACTAAACAAGTAACGTTTGCGAGCATAGATCTGGCTTGGAGTGTTGGTATATGACGAGTTTCGTTCTCTGTGAAAATGATCTTGATTTTTACTAGAAAAATAATTTTAAAGGTGATCTTGATCACAGATGTGGGGCGAGATTGTGCGATTAGTGGTTCTTGTAGTGACTCTATGAGTAAATTACGTATTGTTAATCGCTCGCCGTGAGGGTGATATGCTTACGGCTAACAGAACCGGACATCGACAAAAGAACGCGTGACAGGTGTAAACAAACGGAATGGCGAAAAAAACCCGAATCAAAGACATTGCATCCGCATGCGGCGTTTCTATCGCTGCGGTTTCCCGGGCGCTGAAAGGGCAACCTGGTCTTGGCGAGGAGACGCGTCAGCGAATACTGGCGATTGCACAGGCGGAGGGTTACGATTTTGGCCGTTTGCGCAGCGGCCGTATTAAGCGCTTACTTTTTTTGCTGCATCGCGAACACAATATCGCCAGCGCGTTGCCTTTCTATTCCACGGTAATGCTCGGTGTGGCCGAATCTTGCCGGGAAAACGACATTGCGATGAGTTTCTTGCCTATCGGACCAGAAGATTCGGTGGTGGAGCTGATTAATCTGCACCAGCCCGATGCGCTTATCTGCGCCGGTTATCTGGAAGCGGAAATACTTGCTGAACTGCGCAAGCTGGCATTACCTGTGGCGCTGGTGGATCTGTGGGCCGCCGACTTTCCTTGCGTCAACCCGGATAATTTTCATGGCGGATTTATTGCTACACGGCATCTGCTTGAACAGGGACGCAAGCGCATTGCATTTCTTGGTCATTCGCAGCGTCATTACAGTATTCGCCAGCGTGTAGAAGGGTATCAGCAGGCACTTTTCGAAGCAGGACTCACGCTTCCTGAGGAATATCAGGTTGAAGCGCCGCCGGTCAAAAATATCGAGCAGGCGCTGGTTGATGGCTTGGACAAGCTGCTGGCGCTGCCCCAGCCGCCGGACGCGATTTTTGCCTATAACGATATTGCCGCTCTGGTGGCGATGCGGGTCTGCGCGCGCAAAGGAATCAGAGTACCGGAAGATATTGCCATTGTTGGATTCGATGATATTGATGCAGCGACCTGGGCACATCCGGCGTTAACCACCGTTGCGGTCGATAAGCATGAGCTTGGACAGGATGCGTTTCGTTTGCTGCTCAATGAGCAAGGGGAACGAAATCTGCTGTTGCCGGTTCGTCTGGTGGTTCGTGAAAGCTC
The DNA here is from genome assembly GCF_004353845.1 of Citrobacter arsenatis. Classification (GTDB taxonomy): domain Bacteria; phylum Pseudomonadota; class Gammaproteobacteria; order Enterobacterales; family Enterobacteriaceae; genus Citrobacter; species Citrobacter arsenatis. The sequence goes on along the minus strand of NZ_CP037864.1, from coordinate 3,595,266 downwards.
GCTCAGTGCAGCGTCACATTCACAGTTGCGCCCGACGCCGTAATCCGGCAAAGTCTCGCCATTACGACGAAAAGGCTCTCACAGTGAAACGACTCATCATTGGTATTTCTGGCGCAAGCGGGGCAATTTACGGCGTGCGCCTGCTGCAGGTTTTGCGTGACGTTACCGATGTGGAAACCCATCTGGTGATGAGCGCCGCTGCCCGGCAGACGCTGGCGCTGGAAACGGACCTCTCTGTACGCGACGTGCAGGCGCTGGCGAATGTGAATCACGATACGCGCGATATCGCCGCCAGTATCTCCTCTGGCTCTTTTCAGACTGCCGGCATGGTTATTTTGCCGTGTTCAATCAAAACGCTTTCTGGCATCGTTCACAGCTACACCGATGGGCTGCTTACCCGTGCGGCAGACGTGGTGTTGAAAGAACGCCGCCCGCTGGTGTTGTGCGTGCGTGAAACGCCGCTGCATCTGGGACATTTGCGGCTAATGACGCAGGCTGCGGAAATTGGTGCGGTGATTATGCCGCCTGTTCCGGCTTTCTATCATCGACCTCAAACGCTAGATGATGTTATTAATCAAACAGTTAATCGTGTTCTCGATCAGTTTGATATCTCCCTTCCACAGGACCTGTTCACCCGCTGGCAAGGGGCGTAAGCCGTTCCATCAGCGTGCAAAGAAACATCCGTTGCCCTGTTTCAGGGCAATTTTGTAACCGCGATCATATCCTCAACATTTAATTCGTTAAAACTCAACGAAACGCTGCGGTTCAACCGCCAGACCTGCTATCTTCAAAATCAGGACATTATTGCAACGTTTTATTAACATATTTAACGTCGAATATCCTCATCGACGCGAAAATGGCATAAGACCTGCATGAAAAAGTCTGCAAACACACAACACAACGTAAAACATAATAAAATTACGCCACTTGAGGGTTATGTATGAAGAAGACGGTTCTTGCTTTGTCTTTGCTGGTAGGACTCTCCGCCACCGCGGCCAGCTACGCAGCACTTCCGCAGACGGTTCGTATTGGTACAGATACAACGTACGCACCTTTTTCCTCTAAAGATGCCAAGGGCGACTTTGTCGGCTTTGATATCGATCTGGGAAATGAGATGTGTAAGCGCATGCAGATTAAATGTACCTGGGTTGCCAGCGACTTTGATGCGCTGATCCCATCGCTGAAAGCGAAAAAAATTGATGCCATCATCTCCTCGCTTTCTATCACCGAGAAGCGACAGCAAGAGATTGCGTTCTCAGACAAACTTTATGCAGCAGACTCACGTCTGATCGCCGCGAAAGGTTCCCCAATTCAACCGACTCTGGACTCTCTCAAGGGTAAACACGTTGGCGTCCTGCAAGGTTCTACTCAGGAAGCCTATGCCAATGACAACTGGCGCAGCAAAGGCGTGGATGTGGTGGCCTATGCGAACCAGGACCTGATCTATTCTGACCTGACCGCAGGTCGTCTGGACGCGGCGTTGCAGGATGAAGTCGCGGCCAGCGAAGGTTTCCTGAAGCAACCAGCCGGTAAGGACTACGCCTTTGCCGGTCCTTCGGTAAAAGATAAAAAATACTTTGGCGACGGAACCGGGATTGGTTTGCGCAAAGATGATGTAGAGCTGAAAGCCGCTTTTGATAAAGCGCTGGGCGAACTGCGCAAAGATGGCACCTACGACAAAATGGCGAGCAAGTATTTTAACTTTAATGTCTACGGCGATTAATACACCGTAGCGGGGAATTGACTGCACCATTGCGGGTAACCATTACGGTGCATAATAAATTCAGTGCACTGTTTTGGTGCTTTTGTCGCTGATTTAATAAGCATGAGTGCATACTTAAGCGCTTTTCATGCAAATAAATACCGTCGGCAGGGTAGAATGCTTTGCCTTGTCGGCCTGATTAATGGCACGATAACTGCACCTGGTCCTGTAAAGATCCCCTATAAAAGACAGTCTGTTGAGGATAGTTATGAAAAAACTGGTGTTGTCTCTTTCTCTGGTCCTGGCTTTCTCCAGTGCTACCGCAGCATTTGCAGCCATTCCGCAAAAAATTCGTATCGGTACCGATCCTACTTATGCGCCGTTTGAATCGAAAAATGCGCAGGGTGAATTAGTCGGTTTTGATATCGATCTGGCCAAAGAGCTGTGCAAACGTATCAATACACAATGTACCTTCGTGGAAAACCCGCTGGACGCGCTGATCCCTTCGCTAAAAGCGAAGAAAATCGATGCGATTATGTCTTCGCTTTCCATCACTGAAAAACGTCAGCAGGAAATCGCTTTTACCGACAAACTTTATGCAGCGGACTCGCGTCTGGTTGTCGCTAAAGATTCTGCTATTCAGCCGACCATTGAGTCGCTGAAAGGCAAGCGTGTTGGCGTGCTGCAGGGCACCACTCAGGAAACGTTTGGCAACGAACATTGGGCGCCAAAAGGCATTGAAATTGTCTCCTATCAGGGGCAAGACAATATCTATTCTGACCTGACTGCCGGGCGTATTGACGCCGCATTCCAGGATGAAGTCGCGGCAAGCGAAGGCTTCCTGAAGCAGCCAGTTGGTAAAGATTATAAATTCGGCGGCCCGTCTGTGAAAGACGAGAAATTGTTTGGCGTGGGTACCGGTATGGGACTGCGCAAAGACGACAACGAACTGCGCGAAGCGCTGAATAAAGCCTTTGCCGAAATGCGAGCTGACGGTACTTACGAGAAGCTGGCGAAAAAGTACTTCGATTTTGATGTTTACGGCGGTTAATCACCGCAGGTGCTGATAAAGCCCGTAGATTTTTGACGCGTTGAATTTATGCCTGATGGCGCTGCGCTTATCAGGCCTACGTTGATTTTGTAGGCCGGATAAGGCAAAGCCGCCATCCGGCATTTAACGGTTAGTCTGAAATCAAAAGAGGCTTATTACTCCACCACACACGACAGGACAGGCAGCATGTTGTATGGCTTTTCAGGTGTTATTTTACAGGGCGCAATTGTTACGCTGGAGCTGGCACTCAGCTCGGTGGTACTGGCGGTTCTGATAGGCCTTGTCGGCGCGGCAGCAAAGCTGTCGCAAAGCCGGGCGCTGGCGCTTATATTCGAAGGGTACACAACGCTTATTCGCGGCGTGCCCGATCTGGTCTTAATGCTGCTCATCTTCTACGGATTACAAATCGCGCTGAATACTATTACCGATGCCATCGGTATCGGCCAGATTGATATCGATCCAATGGTCGCGGGTATCATTACGCTTGGGTTTATCTACGGCGCCTATTTTACCGAAACATTTCGTGGCGCATTTATGGCCGTGCCCAAAGGCCATATTGAAGCCGCGACGGCATTCGGTTTTACCAACTCACAAATATTTCGCCGCATAATGTTCCCGGCGATGATGCGCTATGCCTTACCGGGAATTGGCAACAACTGGCAGGTTATTCTTAAGGCCACGGCGCTGGTGTCGTTGCTTGGACTTGAAGACGTGGTGAAAGCCACTCAGCTTGCCGGGAAGAGTACCTGGGAGCCGTTCTATTTTGCCGTAGTGTGCGGGGTCATCTATCTGGTGTTTACCACTGTTTCTAATGGTGTGCTGCTGTACCTTGAGCGCCGCTATTCCGTGGGTGTGAAGAGGGCTGACCTGTGATTGAGATTATTCAGGAATACTGGAAGTCCCTGCTGTGGACCGACGGATATCGCTATACCGGCGTTGCTATTACCCTGTGGCTTCTTATTTCATCAGTGGTGATGGGCGGGATACTGGCGCTGTTTTTGGCAATTGGTCGTGTTTCCAGTAATAAATTTATCCAGTTTCCCATCTGGCTGTTCACCTATATTTTTCGTGGGACCCCACTGTATGTACAGCTGCTGGTGTTTTATTCCGGGATGTATACGCTGGAGATAGTTAAAGGCACGGATTTCCTCAATGCGTTTTTCCGCAGTGGGCTGAATTGCACAGTACTGGCGTTGACGCTGAATACCTGCGCCTATACTACGGAGATCTTCGCCGGGGCTATCCGTTCCGTGCCCCATGGTGAGATTGAGGCCGCGCGTGCCTACGGGTTCTCGTCGTTTAAACTGTATCGCTGCATTATTTTGCCTTCCGCGCTGCGTATTGCGCTGCCGGCTTACAGCAATGAAGTCATTTTAATGCTGCACTCCACGGCGCTGGCGTTTACTGCAACGGTGCCTGACTTGTTGAAAATCGCCCGCGATATCAACTCGGCAACCTATCAGCCGTTTACCGCTTTCGGTATTGCCGCGGTGCTGTATTTGATTATTTCGTATGTCCTGATCAGCCTGTTCCGTAAAGCGGAAAAACGCTGGTTGCAGCATGTATCCTCTAAATGATTCGAGTAACACGATGTCTGAAAATAAATTAAACGTTATCGATTTACATAAGCACTACGGCGAACATGAAGTGCTGAAAGGGGTATCGCTGCAAGCCAATGCGGGTGATGTTATCAGTATTATTGGCTCGTCTGGTTCCGGTAAAAGTACCTTCCTGCGCTGTATTAACTTTCTCGAGAAACCGAGCGCCGGGTCGATTGTCGTCAGTGGCCAGAATATTGGCCTGGTGCGCGACAAAGACGGTCAGCTCAAGGTTGCGGACAAAAATCAACTGCGCCTGCTGCGCACAAGACTGACGATGGTTTTTCAGCACTTTAATCTGTGGAGCCACATGACGGTGCTGGAAAACGTGATGGAAGCGCCGATCCAGGTGCTGGGGCTGAGCAAGCAGGAGGCCCGTGAACGTGCGGTGAAGTATCTGGCTAAAGTGGGTATTGATGAGCGTGCACAGGGCAAGTATCCGGTGCACCTGTCCGGTGGCCAGCAGCAGCGTGTCTCTATTGCCCGAGCGCTGGCGATGGAACCGGAAGTGTTGCTGTTTGATGAGCCTACGTCGGCGCTTGACCCAGAGCTTGTGGGTGAAGTGCTGCGCATTATGCAACAGTTGGCGGAAGAGGGTAAAACCATGGTGGTCGTGACCCACGAAATGGGATTCGCTCGTCATGTCTCCACACATGTGATTTTCCTGCATCAGGGGAAAATTGAAGAAGAGGGCGACCCGGAGCAGGTATTCGGTAATCCGCAAAGCCCGCGTTTGCAGCAGTTTCTCAAAGGTTCGTTGAAGTAAGTCACCCGCCCGGAGGCGCGACGCTTTCCGGGCTTACAATTTTAGCACGTCGTGCTCCAGCCGGAACACCCAGTCATCGTAGGCGATACCGTCTATCTCATACGCCTTTTCCAGTACCTGCGTACGTACAAATCCCGTTTTTTCCAGAATACGTATTGAGCCCTTGTTATCCGCCAGTGCGTATGCGTTTATCGCCTTCACACCGGCATGCTCGAAGGCGTACTGACACACCGCGAGGACGGCTTCGCTGGCAATTCCTTTCCCCTGAGCCTGCGGTAAGATGGCGTAGCCGAGGTCGGCCTCGTGCGGGTATAAATGACTGATTTGCAGACCAATGTCGCCAAGCGGGGTGGGGTTGTTATGCTCGCGGATGACGAACGTATGCTGGGCGGCCAGGCGTCTGGCGAATAACAGACGCGTGTCTTTCGCCGGGGCGATGTCGCCCATATAACGCATGACTTCAGGACATTCACGGAGTTTCTGGAAAAATGACCAGTCAGAAAATTGAAATAAAGAGAGGGTAAGTCGGGGAGTCGATATTATCGCCATAACGTCGCCATTGCGGAAATCTGGTCTATAACCTTACCACCACAACGGCGACTGTGAATAGCGCTTAGGGGTTATCGGATGACATCCGCCAGCGCTTCTTCTAAATCGTACCAGCGAAACGCAAAACCGGACGCTTCCAGGCGTTTTGGCAACGCCCGCTGCCCGCCGAGGACCAGCACCGAAGACTCGCCCATCAGTAGACGCATTACGCTGGCGGGAACGCGCAGAATCGCAGGGCGGTTCAGAGCGTGGCCCAACGCGTGAGCAAACTGTTCATTGTGAACCGGATAGGGTGAAACCATATTGAAGGGGCCGCGCAGATCGTTATCCAGCAGCCAAATAATTCCGTTGACCATATCATCAACATGGATCCAGGCCATATACTGGCGTCCGTTGCCAATGGGTCCACCTAAGCCAAGACGAAACGGCGGGACCATTTTTGCCAGAATACCGCCAGCAGAGGCCAGCACCACGCCGGTACGCAGCATACACACCCGGGTTTTGTCGCTTTGCGCAGTGCTGGCAATTTGCTCCCAGCGGGCGCACAGCTTGTGGGTAAATTCGTTATGCGGCGGTTCTTCTTCCGTAACCACAACTTCGCCCAAATCGCCGTAGTAACCGGTAGCGGAACCGGAAATGAGCACCGCGGGCGGCGTCTCGCTGGCATTGATTAAATCGACCAGCTTCTGCGTTATGCCCCAGCGACTTTGGCACAGGCGTTCCTTTTGCTGTGCGCTCCAGCGCTTATCTGCAATTGGCTCTCCGGCAAGGTTAATCACGGCATCAATATCATTGAGGTTTTGCCGCTCTGCCAGACCTTTGGACAGCGTGACCCGGGAGTCGAGAATCTGACGCGCCTTATCAGGGGAACGAGTCACTACGGTTATCTGATGCCCCAGTTCCAGCAGGCGGGGGATCAGATGACGTCCAATCAGGCCAGTACCGCCGGTAATCAGAATCTGCATGTCGCCTCCCGGGTTACGTTTTAGCGCTGCCAGCTCAGCGACATAGAAACTGAGTCGGCGTAACGCAATGCGTGAAGTTTATCTATCTCCACTTCAGCATAAGTGACCCAGTGATGTTCGCGTGCGATATCGAGCACATCTTGAGTTAATTTTTCTAACAATGAGAAGCGGTTACCCTCCACGTGGGCAATGATGCTTTTAGTAATAGTGCGGTAATTCAGCGCGTCGTTGATATCTTCGCTGGTTCGAGCTTTGTCTGCCGGATAGTGAATGGCAATGTTGATGACGATATCCTGGCGGTTAAGGATCTCCTCTTCTTTAATGCCGATAAAGGTGCGCAGACGAAGGTTTTTTATACGAATAATAGCGTCAGGTTGTGACATTGCAGGTTTCCTCCATGTATGAACCTCTGCATGATACACGAGAACCGAATTGCGTCACCGCTTCTCACTCTGTGCTTGCTGCATGGCGCGTTCGGTTGCGGGACGGGTACGGATACGCTCATGCCAGTTATTGACCGCCGGGTAGTTGTCGAGGTCGATGCGCTGACGCTGATGGGCGTGGATCCACGGCCAGCAGGCAATATCGGCAATGCTGTAGTGATCGCCTCCCAGCCAGGGTGACGTTTCCAGGCGTTTATTCATCACGTTATACAGGCGCTGGGTTTCAACCTGGTATCTTTCGATAGCATAGGGAATCGTTTGTGGCGCGTAGTGGCTGAAATGATGATTCTGACCCAGCATAGGACCCAAGCCGCTGACCTGCCAGAACAGCCACTGAAGCGTGATGTGGCGCTCACGCAACTCACCGCTCAGCAGCTTACCGCTCTTCTCCGCCAGGTAGAGTAAAATTTCACCGGACTCAAACAGGCTGATGGGTCTTCCTCCGTCCGCCGGGGCGCTATCGATAATGGCTGGGATTTTATTGTTCGGCGAGATCAGCAGAAAATCAGGGCGAAACTGGCTGCCTTTGCTGATATCGACATGAATCAAACGGTATTGCAGCTGCGCCTCTTCAAGAAACAGCGTGATTTTGTGACCGTTTGGCGATGGCGTGTAATAGAGATCGATCATTTTCAGCATCCGTATTGTCATGAACCGGGTCATAACAAGTATAGAACCTGTTGGCGTGCGTGAGTTTTCATCAAGTGACAGCGAGAGAAAGACTCTATATTTTGAAGGCAAGCCAATACACTTCAGAGGACATTATGAGCAAATCTGCAATTACGCTGTGGTCAGATGCCAATTTTTTCTCCCCTTACGTGCTGTCTGTTTATGTTGCTCTGCAAGAGAAAGGGCTGCCTTTTACGCTGAAAACCGTTGATCTTAATAGCGGTGAACACTTGCACCCTTCATGGCAAGGCTACACCTTGACGCGCCGCGTGCCTGTTCTTGAAATCGACGGTTTTGAGCTGAGTGAATCATCAGCGATTACGGAATTTCTGGAAGAGCGTTTTGCGCCGCCGCAGTGGGAGCGTATCTACCCACACGATGTACAAAAGCGCGCACGGGCGCGCCAGGTTCAGGCGTGGATCCGCAGCGATTTGATGCCTATTCGTGAAGAACGCTCAACGGATGTGGTTTTTGCTGGCGTGAAGAAAGGACCGTTAAGCGAAGCGGGAAAAGCCAGTGCGGAAAAATTGTTTGCCACTGCGGGCAGTTTACTGAACCACGGTAAACAGAATTTATTTGGTGAATGGTGTATCGCAGACTGCGATTTAGCGCTAATGCTTAATCGTTTGGTTCTTAACGGCGATGAGGTTCCAGAGGCACTTGCGGAATACGCTGCCTTCCAGTGGCAGCGCGCTTCTGTCCAGCGTTTTATCGCGCTTTCCGCGAAGCGTTCCTGCTGAAAAGCGGGGCGTAATCCAGTATCATTACAAGGTACTTTTCAACGAGGAGTGAGTGATGAAACTGATGTTCGCATCGGACATTCATGGTTCGTTGCCAGCCACGGAACGCGTGCTCGAACTGTTTACCGCAAGCGGGGCGCAATGGCTGGTGATATTGGGTGATATTTTAAACCACGGGCCGCGTAATGCGTTACCGGAAGGCTATGCGCCCGCGCAGGTTGCAGATCGGCTGAATGAGCTGGCAGCGCGAATTATCGCGGTGCGTGGCAATTGTGACAGCGAAGTAGATCAGATGCTCCTGAATTTTCCGATGACCGCGCCGTGGCAGCAAATTCTGACAGAAAACCAGCGACTCTTTTTGACGCACGGGCATCTTTTTGGCCCACAAAATATACCGGCTCTCAACGTGGGAGATGTGCTGGTTTATGGGCATACTCATCTGCCCGTTGCTGAGCGGCAAGGGGATATTTATCACTTCAATCCTGGCTCAGTAAGCATCCCGAAAGGGGGCTTTGCGGCAAGTTTCGGGATTCTGGATGATAATGTTCTCAGCGTAATGGCACTCAATGATCAAAGTGTTATTGCACAGGTCGAGATTAATCCGTAATTTACCCCACAAACATAAACGCGCCGTAAGAGCGCAAGAAAAAAGAAGGTTTCCTGATGGTGGAACAGCGTCGTTTGGCAAGTACGGAATGGGTGGATATTGTGAACGAAGACAACGAAGTCATTGCACAATCCAGCCGGGAACAAATGCGGGCGCAACGCTTACGTCATCGTGCAACGTATATCGTTGTGCATGATGGTATGGGCAAAATTCTGGTTCAGCGTCGTACTGAGACAAAAGATTTTTTGCCCGGCATGCTGGATGCCACCGCTGGCGGTGTTGTGCAGGCGGACGAGCAACTGCTGGACTCAGCGCGCCGTGAAGCGGAAGAGGAACTGGGGATTGCGGGCGTGCCGTTTGCCGAGCATGGGCAGTTTTATTTTGAAGACCAGAACTGTCGCGTGTGGGGCGGGCTGTTTAGCTGTGTTTCCCACGGACCGTTTGCGCTTCAGGAAGAAGAGGTTAGTGAAGTTTGCTGGCTGACGCCGGAAGAAATCACCGCGCGCTGTGACGAATTTACGCCGGATTCGCTGAAAGCCCTGGCGCTGTGGATGACCCGCAACGCCAAGAATGAAGGGGCGAAAGCCGAAAAGCAGGAAGAAGCTGAGTAAAAACTGCTCATCCGGCCTACAGCGTTGAGAAATCGTGTAGGCCGGGCAATCATTTTAGTGGTAACCCATTATCTGCGCGCCAATCACCACCACGCTGGACATAATAAACAGCAGTCCCAACAGCGTGGCGCCGACCTTCAGCCAGTTACGAAAATCCACCCGACAAACACCTAGCGTTGCCATCAGGGATGCCGACGTTGGATAGATAATATGACTGAATCCGTCGCCAAACTGGAAGGCCAGTACGGTGACCTGACGGTTTACGCCAACCAGATCGCCTAATGGTGCGAGTAGCGGCATAGTCAATGCTGCCTGACCAGAGCCAGAAGTGACGAAGAAATTAAATACCGCCTGGAACAGCAGCATAAACCATGCGGCGATGGCGTTATCCAGCCCGCTGATGCCGTTAGCAATGCTGTGCAGCAGCGTGTTTAACACGCTGGCTTCACCCGCCTCTCCATTACCGACCAGCAGTAATATACCCTTGGCAAAACCGACCAGCAGGGCAGGGGCAATCATCATGCGCGCTCCCTCCGTGAATGAGGAGGCCATGATGTTGACCGTCATGCCGTTGAGCCGAAAGACCACGCCGATAATGCCGATCGCCAGGCCCATAGTGAAGAACTGGCTGGCGATCTCAGGAATAAACCACGCGTTGACAATAACGCCCCAGACAACCCAAATCATCACCGCGGTCAGCACCAGCAGTACCAGCCAGTCGCCCAGAGTGAAGCGCCGTTCCACGACTTCATCCTGCTGTTCGCGAAAGAAGCGGTCGGATTCATGTACCCGGGACAGGAGTGGATTCTTTTTGATGCGTGCCGCATAGGCCAGCGTGAAGGTTAGCCCTATCAGGGTCGCAACCACCCACACCACGATACGCAGACCGGAGCCAGAGAGCACCGGCACGCCCGCAATCCCCTGCGCGACCACCACACAAAACGGGTTCATCCACGAGCTGGCAAAACCAATCTGAGTTGCGATATAGGTGACCAGAACGGTGGTGATACTGTCGTAACCTAAGCGTACCATCAAAGGCGCAATGATAATGGCAAAGGCGACGGCCTCTTCTCCCATGCCAAACACCGCTCCGCCCAATGAGAAGAGAACAAACAGCACCGGGATAAACAGAACTTCGTTACCTCGCGTATGACGGATCAGCGCCAGGATGCCGTTATCAATGGTACCGGTACGCATAACGATGCCAAATGCGCCACCGATCACCAGCATGAACATAATAATGCCAACGGCGGTGCCGAATTTTGAGCCGGAGGTTAATCCTTCGAACGGGAAATTCATCAGCCCTGGGCGTTCATCACCGGTGGTGAAAAACTGCACCCGGTGATACTGTTCTTCACCTGCGTCGTTGGTCAGAATACGAAAGGAGTGGGGGTCAACCACCTTACGGGTTTTGGTTTGTCCATCAACCTGATACTGCACTTCCTGGCTGTCGAACATCCCGACGGGAACAACCCATGTCGCCAGACTGGTTAAAATGGCGACGAAAAAAATAATCACCAGCGTGTCGGGCATTGCCCACTTTTTGGCTGGCTGTGTTTCTGTTACTGCTGACATGAAGGACTATCCCTGTTGCAATGCAAAAGAGGGTAAGTATGCAAACAGGAGAATAGTTATTCATTGATGCAGCGCATCCTGGCAAATGTTTCAGAATATGCCGCGGGGAAAAACAGAGATAAAAAAACCGGAAATATCAGCTATTTCCGGTTTGATAAGCAGAGGTGTTGCCGGATAAGACATCCGGCACACTACTCAGCAGATTACTGCTGCTGTTGGGAAGACTGGATCGCGGTCAGAGCGATGGTATAGACGATATCGTCTACCAGCGCGCCACGAGACAGGTCGTTTACCGGCTTACGCATACCCTGCAGCATCGGCCCGATGGAGATCAGGTCGGCAGAACGCTGTACCGCTTTGTAGGTGGTGTTACCGGTGTTCAGATCCGGGAAGATGAACACGGTAGCGCGACCTGCAACCGGAGAGTTCGGCGCTTTGGATTTTGCTACGTCAGCCATAACGGCGGCGTCATACTGCAGCGGACCGTCAATCATCAGGTCAGGACGTTTTTCCTGTGCCAGACGAGTCGCTTCACGAACTTTCTCTACGTCGCTACCTGCACCAGAAGTACCGGTGGAGTAGGAGAGCATCGCTACGCGTGGTTCAATACCGAAGGCAATTGCGGAATCCGCGGACTGAATCGCGATTTCTGCCAACTGCTCTGCAGTCGGATCCGGGTTGATCGCGCAGTCGCCGTAAACGTAAACCTGATCCGGCAGCAGCATGAAGAACACGGAAGATACCAGAGAGCTACCCGGTGCAGTTTTGATCAGCTGCAGCGGCGGACGGATGGTGTTCGCGGTGGTGTGTACAGCACCAGAAACCAGACCGTCAACGTCATCCTGTTCGAGCATCAGGGTACCGAGAACCACGTTGTCTTCCAGCTGTTCGCGGGCAACGGTTTCGGTCATACCTTTGTTTTTACGCAGTTCGACCAGGCGAGCAACGTAGCTTTCGCGAACCACATCTGGATCAACGATTTCTACGCCAGCGCCCAGCTCTACGCCCTGAGAAGCTGCAACACGGGTGATCTCATCCGGGTTACCCAGCAGTACGCAGGTTGCGATACCACGTTCGGCACAGATAGCCGCCGCTTTAACGGTACGCGGCTCGTCGCCTTCAGGCAGAACAACGCGTTTGCCAGCCTTACGTGCCAGCTCGGTCAGCTGATAACGGAACGCCGGCGGAGACAGACGACGGCTGCGCTCAGAGGTCGCGGTCAGGGATTCAATCCAGTCAGCGTTGATGTAGTTAGCAACGTATTCCTGAACTTTTTCAATACGCTCGTGATCGTCAACTGGAACTTCCAGGTTGAAGCTCTGCAGGCTCAGAGAGGTCTGCCAGGTATTGGTGTTCACCATGAATACCGGCAGGCCGGTTTCAAATGCACGTTCGCACAGCTTAGTGATGCGCGCGTCCATTTCGTAGCCGCCAGTCAGCAGCAGGGCACCGATTTCCACGCCGTTCATGGCCGCCAGGCATGCTGCAACCAGCACGTCAGGACGATCTGCGGAAGTTACCAGCAAGGAACCTGCGCGGAAGTGCTCCAGCATGTGCGGAATGCTGCGTGCGCAGAAAGTCACAGACTTCACGCGACGGGTATTGATATCGCCTTCGTTAACGATGGTGGCGTTCAGGTGACGCGCCATATCGATTGCACGAGTAGCGATCAGCTCGAAGCTCCATGGCACCGCGCCCAGAACCGGCAGCGGGCTGGATTCTTGCAGTTTAGCCGGATCAACTTTGATCACTTTCGCTTTGGAAGAGTCGTCGAAAATTTCGGACAGATCCGGGCGAGTACGGCCCTGCTCATCAACCGGTGCGTTCAGTTTGTTAACGATTACGCCGGTGATGTTGGTGTTTTTCGCGCCGCCGAAGCTGCTGCGAGTCAGTTCAATACGCTCGTTCAGCTGTTCCGGGGTATCGGTACCCTGAGACATAACGAAGACGATTTCCGCGTTCAGCGTTTTCGCGATTTCGTAGTTCAGAGATTGCGCGAACTGATGTTTACGGGTTGGGACCAGGCCTTCAACCAGTACAACTTCAGCGTCTTTGGTGTTCGCGTGGTAGTTAGCGATGATCTCTTCCATCAGCACATCTTTCTGATTGCTGGACAGCAGAGACTCAACGTGGCTCATCTTCAGCGGCTCAGCGGCTGGCAGAGAAGAGTTAGCACGAACGATGCTGGTAGTCTGGTCTGGTGCATCGCCACCGGCACGCGGTTGAGCGATCGGCTTGAAGACGCTCAGACGAACGCCTTTGCGTTCCATTGCGCGGATCACGCCAAGGCTGACGCTGGTCAGACCGACGCTGGTTCCGGTAGGGATCAGCATAATAATACGGGACACGGTTTATCCTCTTTCGTTACCGCCAATTTAGGCGGGTTACAAAACGGCATCACCAGCTTCCCGTCATACTTCAAGTTGCATGTGCGTTGGCTTCCTCGCTCACCCCAGTCACGTACTAATGTACGCTCCTGGGGATTTGCTGCGTCGCCGCCTTCCTGCAACTCGAATTATTTAGGGTGTAGCTGGCGGTGTGAAATCAGGCAGTCAGACGGCTCGCGTCTTGCGCGATAACCAGTTCTTCGTTGGTTGGGATAACCACCGCAGGACGGGTACCTTCTTTGTTGATGAAACCAGATTTGCCGAAACGCGCGGCCAGGTTACGTTCGTGGTCAACTTCAAAGCCCAGAACGCCCAGTTTGCCCAGAGACAGTTCACGAACCATCGCTGCGTTTTCACCGATACCACCGGTGAAGACAACGGCATCCAGACGACCATCCATCAGCGCGGTGTAAGAACCGATGTATTTCGCCAGACGGTGGCAGTAAACGTCCATTGCACGTTTAGCGTCTTCTTTCGTTGCGTAGTTATCTTCAACATAACGGCAGTCGCTGGTGACTTCGGTCAGACCCAGCAGGCCGGACTCTTTGGTCAGCATTTTGTTGATCTGGTCAACGCTCATGCCCAGGGTATCGTGCAGGTGGAAGATGATCGCCGGGTCGATGTCACCGGAACGCGTACCCATCACCAGACCTTCCAGCGGGGTCAGACCCATGGAGGTATCAACACATTTACCGTTACGGATAGCAGATACAGAACCACCGTTGCCCAGGTGGCAAGTGATGATGTTCAGTTCTTCAACCGGTTTGTTCAGCACTTTTGCCGCTTCCTGAGTGACGAAGAAGTGGCTGGTACCGTGCGCGCCGTAACGACGAACACCGTGTTCTTTGTACAGGCTGTACGGCAGAGCATAGAGGTAAGACTCTTCCGGCATAGTCTGATGGAACGCGGTGTCGAATACGGCCACGTTTTTGTCTTTCAGATTCGGGAAAGATTTCAGCGCTTCTGCGATACCGATCAGGTGAGCCGGGTTATGCAGCGGTGCGAAAGAGGCGGAATCTTTGATGCCCTGGATAACAGAATCATCAATAACCACGGAGCTGGTGTACTTCTCGCCGCCGTGTACGATACGGTGACCAATAGCGGTCAATTGCGCAGACAATTCTGGTTTTTGTGCCAGAATAGTGTTAACGATAAAGTTCAGCGCTTCACTGTGAGCGGCGCCTGCACCTAAAGCCGCTTCTTGTTTACCGCCGTCCATTTTCCACTTGATACGTGCTTCTGGGAGATGGAAACATTCGGCTAAACCAGAGAGGTATTCTTCACCGTTTACTGCATCGATGATGGCAAATTTCAGTGAGGAGCTACCGCAGTTCAGAACCAGTACTAACTTACTCGACATGGAAGTACCTATTTATGATACGTGGCTAAAAAAACGTCAGGGAGTCATAGAGCGTAGCGCATGATGACACCGACGTTTATGATTAACATCATGCGCCATAGTCTTTTTGGGCACGATGGAATAAATACCTTTGAGTCTATGTCATTTTGCGTATTTTTCAGGCAATGGCATACTATATGCCAATTTGACGACTCAATGATTTTGGACTAAAGGCCTTACAGGCCGGCACAGGATACCTGAATGTGGGTATCAAAGACAAAATGTTTTGAACGATGTCTCTTGTAGTTGTTGTTTTGCACAAATTTTTTAATTTTTATATGTGAAGTTGAGGTAACCGCCATGTCGACACCGGATAATCGCTCTGTCAATTTTTTTAGCTTGTTTCGCCGGGGGCAGCACTATGCGAAGACGTGGCCCATGGAAAAGCGCCTCGCGCCCGTGTTTGTAGAGAACCGCGTGATCCGCATGACGCGTTACGCAATCCGTTTTATGCCGCCAATCGCCGTCTTCACCCTATGCTGGCAAATTGCGCTAGGCGGGCAGTTGGGACCGGCCGTGGCAACCGCGCTGTTTGCGCTCAGCCTACCGATGCAGGGTATGTGGTGGCTGGGTAAACGTTCTGTAACGCCGCTGCCGCCTTCAATACTCAACTGGTTCTACGAAGTTCGGGGTAAATTGCAAGAGGCCGGGCAGGCGCTCTCTCCTGTTGAAGGAAAGCCTGATTACCAGGCGCTGGCTGACACGCTTAAGCGCGCCTTCAAACAACTGGATAAAACTTTCCTCGATGATTTGTAATTGACCCCTGATTACGCATATAAAAGAAGGCACAAGATGCCTTCTTTTTTTTCATCGCAGTAGTAGTGATACAGGAGTCCCAAATGGAAATGACCAACGCTCAACGTCTGATTTTGTCGAATCAGTACAAAATGATGACTATGCTCGATCCAACTAACGCCGAGCGTTATCGTCGTTTGCAGACGATTATTGAACGCGGTTACGGCTTGCAGATGCGCGAGCTGGATCGTGAGTTTGGTGAGCTGACGGAAGAAACCTGTCGTACGATTATCGATATTATGGAGATGTATCACGCATTACATGTGTCATGGACTAATCTTAAGGACGCGCAGGCCATTGATGAGCGTCGTGTGACCTTCCTCGGCTTTGATGCCGCAACGGAAGCCCGTTACCTCGGCTACGTTCGTTTTATGGTCAATGTGGAAGGGCGTTATACCCACTTTGATGCGGGGACGCATGGCTTCAACGCCCAGACCCCGATGTGGGAAAAATATCAGCGTATGTTGAATGTCTGGCACTCTTGCCCGCGCCAGTATCACCTGAGTGCGAATGAAATTAACCAAATCATTAATGCCTGAGGGGGCGAGCGTGCAGTGCAAAGGTTTTCTGTTTGATCTGGATGGAACGCTGGTCGATTCCTTACCCGCTGTAGAACGCGCGTGGTGCAACTGGGCCGATCGTTTTGGCCTCGATCACGCCGAGGTGCTGGGCTTTATTCATGGCAAGCAGGCCATTACCTCCCTGCGACACTTTATGGTGGGTAAATCTGAGGCCGAAATCGCCGCAGAGTTCACCCGTCTGGAGCAGATCGAAGCGACGGAAACCGCTGGGATAACCGCGCTGCCGGGGGCGGTTGATTTACTCAACCACCTCAATAAAGCCGGTATTCCATGGGCGATCGTGACATCCGGATCTATGCCGGTCGCTCGGGCGCGCCATCGTGTGGCAGGGCTTCCTGCTCCTGAAGTGTTTGTCACCGCCGAGCGGGTAAAACGAGGGAAGCCAGAGCCAGACGCCTATCTGTTAGGTGCTCAGCTTCTGGGTCTTGCGCCGCAGGAATGCACGGTGGTGGAAGATGCGCCTGCCGGGGTGCTCTCAGGACTGGCCGCAGGGTGTCATGTCATAGCGGTCAACGCGCCTGCGGACACGCCGCGTCTGGATGAGGTCGATTTTTCGCTGACCAGTCTGGAACATATTTCTGTGACCAAACAACCCAACGGAAATGTGGTCGTTGTAAGAAATACCTGATCATGATTTAGCCCCAGATTGTTGGGGCTTTTTTATGGCAGAATCGACTCATCCCTCTCATTTAACAAGGATATGTTGTGAACGGTGAATTGATATGGGTTCTCTCATTGCTGGCGATTGCCGTCGTTTTGTTTGCAACTGGCAGAGTGCGTATGGATGCGGTCGCTTTGCTGGTCATTATTGCCTTTGTTCTGAGTGGAACATTGAGCATCACAGAAGCCTTTTCCGGATTCAGCGATCCTAACGTTATTTTGATAGCAGCCTTATTTATCATCGGCGACGGCCTGGTGCGTACCGGGGTGGCGACGGTAATGGGGGCCTGGCTGGTGAAGGTGGCCGGTAGCAGTGAAGTCAAAATGCTGGTGTTGCTGATGATTACCGTTGCCGGGCTCGGTGCGTTTATGAGTTCGACCGGTGTGGTCGCCATCTTTATTCCGGTAGTCCTAAGCGTTTCCATGCGCATGGAAATTTCCCCTTCACGCCTGATGATGCCATTAAGTTTTGCTGGATTGATAAGCGGCATGATGACGCTGGTGGCGACGCCGCCTAACCTGGTCGTCAACAGTGAACTGTTACGTGAAGGACTCAACGGTTTCAGCTTTTTTAGCGTTACCCCGCTGGGGCTGGTGGTTCTGGTGCTTGGCATATTTTATATGCTGTTAATGCGCTTTATGCTCAAGGGGGAAGATTCCAGGCAGCCGGGAGACGGCTGGAAGCGCAGGACCTTTCGCGATCTGATAAAAGAATATCGCCTGACCGGGCGTGCGCGCCGTCTGGCGATCCGCCCGGGTTCACCTATGATTGGCCAGCGTCTGGACGACCTGAAGCTGCGTGAACGCTACGGGGCAAACGTGATTGGCGTGGAGCGCTGGCGGCGCTTTCGTCGTGTAATAGTCGACGTCAATGGGGTTTCTGAGTTTCGCGCCCGTGACGTGTTGCTGATTGACATGTCCGCGGCCGATGTCGACCTGCGTGAATTTTGCGCTGAACAGTTTCTTGAGCCGATGGTGCTGCGTGGCGAATACTTCTCCGAGCAGGCGCTTGATGTGGGTATGGCCGAAATCTCCCTGATCCCTGAATCGGAATTGATCGGCAAAACGGTTAGGGAAATCGCTTTTCGTACGCGCTACGGGCTGAATGTCGTCGGGCTGAAGCGCGATGGTACGGCGCTTGCCGGAGCGGTGGTTGATGAGCCGCTGTTGATGGGCGATATCATTTTAGTGGTGGGTAACTGGAAGCTCATTACGCTGCTGGGACAAAAAGGCCGTGATTTTGTCGTGCTGAATATGCCCGTCGAAGTCAGTGAAGCTTCTCCGGCGCACAGTCAGGCACCGCATGCGATTTTCTGTCTGGTGCTGATGGTCGCCCTGATGCTCACCGATGAAATTCCCAATACGGTTGCCGCGATCATCGCCTGTCTGCTGATGGGGAAATTTCGCTGTATCGATGCTGAAAGCGCCTACAAAGCGATTCACTGGCCAAGCATTATTTTGATCGTTGGGATGATGCCCTTCGCGCTGGCTTTACAAAAAACCGGCGGTGTCGATCTGGTGGTGAAAGGGTTGATGGACGTCGGCGGCGGGTATGGTCCGTACATGATGCTGGGCTGCCTGTTCGTGCTGTGCGCGACCATCGGGTTATTTATTTCCAATACCGCGACGGCGGTGCTGATGGCGCCAATCGCGCTGGCGGCGGCAAAGTCGATGGGCGTTTCGCCGTATCCTTTTGCGATGGTGATTGCGATGGCGGCATCCGCGGCCTTTATGACGCCGGTTTCTTCGCCGGTAAACACGCTGGTGCTCGGGCCTGGCAACTACAGCTTTAGCGATTTTGTGAAGATTGGCGTGCCATTTACCATCATTGTGATGGCAGTGTGCGTAGTGATGATCCCTATGCTGTTCCCGTTTTGACCGCCGCAGTAAACGCCTGATGGCGCTGCGCTTATCAGGCCTACGGATATCACGCTACCTGTAGGCCGGATAAGACGTTGACGTCACCATCCGGCAAGATCGTTTAAAGCGGTGAGTCCTGGCTGATCTCATCTAATGAGAGGTGAAAGCTTGGGACAAACACGTCCATAAAGTAGTCCATCTCCTCGCTGCGTCGCGATTCCAGCGTTTTTTCCAGACGCGTTTTGGCCAGCAGAAACTCGTTGTTACCGGCGGAGAGTTCCTCCAGACACTTCAGATATGCGCACAGGGCATCGGCCTGTTTAACAAGGGATCTCTCTTCTTCACTTAAGGCATGTTCATCAATGAGCGGTGCAAAAATATCGCGCAGTTCGTCGGGCACCATATCGACCAGTTTTTGCTGGGCAATTTTCTCTATCGCTTTATATTCCTGAGCGATCTGCGAGTTGAAGTATTTCACCGGGGTTGGGAGATCGCCGGTCAGCACCTCGGACGCATCGTGATACATCGCCAGTAGGGCAATACGCTCAGCATTCACCTGACCACCAAATTTACGGTTTTTGATCGCGGCCAGCGCATGGGCAACCATGGCAACCTGCAGGCTATGTTCGGACACGTTTTCGGTACGCACATTGCGCATCAGCGGCCAGCGATTAATGAGTTTCAGACGGGAGAGGTGGGCAAAAAAGTGGCTCTGCTTCATAACGACCCTTACTCAGTGACTTCAGTAACGGTATTTTGCGCAGAGAGTGCTACCGGATGCAAACCCGGTAGCACTTTGCGTGGTTACAACTGGTGATAACCCGACAGGAAACGCTCAAATTTACTCAGCGACATCTCAATATCGTCAATACGCGGCAGCGTCACGATGCGGAAATGATCCGGCCACGGCCAGTTGAACGCCGTTCCCTGAACCAGCAGGACTTTTTCCTGCAGCAGGAAGTCGAGCACCATCTTCTGGTCGTCATGAATATTGAAGCGCTTAGCATCAATTTTCGGGAACATATACAACGCGCCGCGCGGTTTTACGCAAGAGACGCCGGGTATGTCATTGAGCAGTTCCCAGGCGCGGTTGCGTTGTTCATACAGACGCCCACCAGGCATGATGAATTCGCTGATGCTCTGGTATCCGCCCAGCGCGGTCTGAATGGCATGTTGGGCCGGAACGTTGGCGCACAGGCGCATAGACGCCAACATTTCAAGGCCTTCAATGTATCCCTTGGCGTGTTTCTTCGGTCCGTTCAGCACCATCCAGCCCTGACGGAAACCAGCAACGCGATAGGTTTTCGACAGGCCGTTGAAGGTGATGGTCAACAGGTCCGGCGCCATTGCGGCGATGGAGTGGTGTTCCGCGTCATCGTAGAGAATTTTGTCGTAAATCTCATCCGCAAAGATGATGAGGTTGTTCTGGCGAGCAATCTCAACAATCTCCATCAGCAACTCTTTAGAGTAAACCGCACCGGTTGGGTTGTTTGGGTTGATGATGACGATCCCACGTGTGCGCGGCGTAATTTTGGCGCGGATATCATCCAGGTCCGGGAACCAGTCTGATGATTCGTCGCATAGGTAGTGCACGGCATTACCGCCGGAAAGCGATACCGCTGCCGTCCACAGCGGATAGTCAGGGGCAGGAACCAGCATTTCGTCCCCACTGTTCAGCAAGGCCTGCATGGCCTGCACGATCAATTCGGAAACGCCGTTACCGATATAGATATCTTCTACGGTCACATCACGCATTCCACGGGCCTGGTAATGCTGCATGATCGCTTTACGGGCTGAATAAAGACCTTTTGAGTCGCAATATCCTTGCGCTGTTGGCAAATTGCGGATGACATCTACCAGAATTTCATCTGGCGCTTCAAACCCGAATGGTGCGGGGTTACCAATGTTCAGTTTCAGAACTTTATTGCCTTCTTCTTCCAGGCGCTTTGCTTCCTTCAGAACCGGGCCGCGAATGTCATAACAGACGTTTTCTAATTTGCTGGATTTTTCAATGGGGGACATGAACGTTGACCTTTTTAGCTGTGAATGCCACTCCCTGCCGTGGAAGTCAGCCCAGCACAATGTACTCCCACGACGGTTAGTTTTGAAGGGTCTTCAGTAGAAGATTTTGAAAAGGAGGGGGATTATAATTAACTGTTAATAACTAAATAATGCAATTATTACAGAATGATAATCTGTATTGTTGTATTTTTAAGGGTGTATGTTTTGCTGTTATGGTGTGGGTGTGGTGAATTGTCTGGTCAAAAAAAGTTGGTTCTGTAAAGCAAAAGGCAGCCGATATCCAGGCGGTATGGCGTGATTCGAAAATACTGAGGTTTCATCCGCGAATTCTGTTATCAGTCTGATCCTGACGTTGTGGGGTGTGAACCCATTGTTAAGTTTAATTAATGAATTGAGGGATTCTTAATTAATTATTATTTATTATTTAAACGACATCAAATTGAGTGGGCTAATAATACGAAAACCGATGCTCTGAGATAACACCAATTTGCCCGGAATTATTCGCGATAACACTTATAAATATAGTGGTTTTAGGTTAAGATAACTCCTATCAAATGGTGCGTAGTACGAATTTTACGATAATTCAAATGTTTGTTGGTTGTTCCTAACATACTGAAAAGTTAGTTTTTAATGTGTAAATTATTGTTCGTTAACTATTTTTTAAATTTACAAAATTTACATGTTTCCTATTAGTCAGAATCATCCAGCAGCTAAAAATACGGCTCTTTCTCGTTGCTATATTCCGATGAATATCACTGGTATTAAAATAGCTCAGAAAGAGAATTGTTTCGTTTGTTAAACCAAATACATCCTTATTTTCACTTGGTTACACTAAGCGAAACTGCAAGGGAGGCACATTACAAATGGAGTTGTTTGATTCCAAATGCACAGCATTAACCCGGTATGACCCGCGAGTAAGTGAAAAACTATGATAAATGCAAATCGTCCGATAATTAACCTCGACCTCGATCTGCTGAGAACCTTTGTTGCTGTTGCCGACCTGAATACCTTTGCGGCTGCGGCAGCTGCGGTATGTCGAACTCAGTCTGCGGTGAGTCAGCAAATGCAGCGCCTTGAACAACTCGTGGGGAAAGAGTTGTTCGCGCGCCATGGACGCAACAAACTGCTGACCGAACATGGTATCCAGCTATTGGGTTACGCCAGAAAAATACTGCGTTTTAATGATGAGGCATGCTCATCATTAATGTTTAACAATCTTCAGGGAGTGTTAACTATCGGTGCTTCTGATGAATCTGCCGATACCATACTCCCGTTTCTGCTCAACCGTATAAGTTCGGTTTATCCGAAGCTTGCGCTGGATGTGAGGGTTAAGCGCAATGCCTATATGGTGGATATGCTGAAGTCGCAAGAGGTCGATTTGGTGGTGACCACTAACCGTCCTGGCGATTTTGAGTGCCTGAATCTGCGCACCTCTCCAACACATTGGTATTGCGCGGCTGAATATATCCTGCAAAAAGGTGAGCCGGTACCGTTGGTTCTGTTGGATGATCCGAGTCCATTTCGCGATATCGTGCTGGCAACATTGAATGCTGCACAGATCCCGTGGCGTTTGGCGTATGTCGCCTCAACACTGCCTGCGGTTCGTGCTGCGGTAAAAGCAGGGCTCGGCGTTACTGCGCGTCCTGTTGAAATGATGAGTCCGGATTTACGCGTACTGGGCGCTGCCGACGGATTACCGCCATTGCCTGACACCGAGTATCTGTTGTGCTGCGATCCTTCGACGCAAAATGAGTTGGCTGAAGTTATCTTTAAGTCAATGCAGACCTATCAAAATCCTTGGCAATACAATCAGTTTACCCCTGAAGGGGGAGACGACTCGCTGATTGTTGAAGGCGACTTTGAGTAATGCGTCACAAAAATTCGTTTTAAAATGTAAGTGTAAAAAAGAGCCACTGATGATGAAAAAACATCCAGTGGCTCTTTTTTTATGCAAATATTGCCCGTTTATGTCATTTGCTATACTAAAACTTAACAAAATCAGGAGGTAAAAAAACAGCCTTGCACCAGGGCAAAAAATAAGCAGCAGAGTTGCTAATTATTTTCATGTTAAAAAACTAGAGAAATTGTTGCTGTTTTTTATGGTGAATTAACAAAAGCGTGTCACAGATCAAGAAAATACTCCCATTTAGGGGGAGGCATCTGGGTGAATTCCTGTCAAAATAGACGTGTATTATCTTTTTTACTTCACTACGGACACGATTCAACAACATTAAAAATGACCCATGATGCGATCGAAATGGGTTTAAAGAGCACTTTATGTTAATGAAGTTGGAACAGTGTAAAATAATGTGAGGAAACTTTTGTTAAAGTTGACAAAAGGTTATAGAAAGGAGTAAAAAACCCCATCAATTAGCTGTATAAAATGGTTTTTCACAGTGATTGTAAGGTTTTTTTTATTCCTCCCCATGAATCGATGTGGCGTTCATCTGCCGAAAAGAGCAGAGAATTTGGCGCTACTTTTGATGAGTAAGCAATGAGTATGTCAACATCCACTGAAATCATCGCTCATCACTGGGCATTCGCTATCTTTCTTATTGTTGCCATTGGCCTGTGCTGCCTGATGCTCGTCGGCGGCTGGTTTTTAGGTGGTCGCGCGCGCGCGAGATCTAAAAACGTGCCGTTTGAATCAGGTATCGACTCGGTCGGCACCGCCCGCTTGCGCCTGTCTGCCAAGTTTTATCTGGTAGCCATGTTCTTCGTTATCTTCGACGTTGAAGCGCTGTATCTGTTCGCATGGTCAACTTCTATCCGTGAAAGCGGTTGGATTGGCTTTGTGGAAGCTGCAATTTTTATTTTTGTGTTACTGGCTGGTCTGGTTTATCTGGTGCGTATTGGCGCGCTGGACTGGACGCCCGCGCGTTCACGCCGCGAGCGTATGAACCCGGAAACGAACAGTATCGCTAATCGTCAACGCTAACCGCGAGGCATTAAGATGGATTATACGCTCACCCGCATAGATCCTAACGGTGAGAACGACCGTTACCCCCTGCAAAAACAGGAGATCGTAACCGACCCCCTGGAGCAAGAAGTTAACAAAAACGTGTTCATGGGCAAACTGCATGACATGGTTAACTGGGGCCGTAAAAACTCAATTTGGCCATATAACTTTGGCCTTTCCTGCTGCTACGTTGAGATGGTGACCTCGTTTACCGCCGTGCACGACGTGGCCCGTTTTGGTGCGGAAGTACTGCGTGCATCGCCGCGTCAGGCTGACCTGATGGTCGTAGCCGGAACCTGCTTTACCAAAATGGCACCGGTTATTCAGCGCCTCTACGATCAGATGCTGGAACCGAAATGGGTTATTTCCATGGGCGCATGCGCCAACTCCGGCGGTATGTACGACATCTATTCTGTGGTGCAGGGCGTTGATAAATTTATACCGGTCGATGTGTACATCCCGGGATGCCCGCCGCGCCCAGAAGCGTATATGCAGGCTCTGATGCTGCTGCAAGATTCCATTGGCAAAGAACGCCGTCCACTCTCTTGGGTGGTTGGCGATCAGGGCGTTTATCGCGCCAATATGCAGTCAGAACGCGAGCGTAAACGCGGCGAACGTATTGCTGTAACGAATCTTCGTACACCAGACGAGATTTAATTTGCGCCTGTCGGCAGCAGCACTTCCTTCGCTTATCACTACATAAATAGCGCGAAGCACTGCCGACCACCACGGACCATTTGCAATGGTGAACAATATGACCGACTTAACCGCGCAAGACGCCGTATGGCAAACACGGGATCACCTTGATGACCCGGTCATTGGCGAACTGCGCAACCGTTTTGGGCCGGATGCCTTTACCGTTCAGGCGACTCGCACCGGGGTACCCGTTGTTTGGGTCAAGCGTGAACAATTACTGGAAGTTGGCGATTTCTTAAAGAGACTGCCAAAACCTTACGTCATGCTGTTTGACTTACACGGCATGGACGAACGTCTGCGTACGCACCGCGAAGGGTTACCTGCCGCGGATTTTTCCGTTTTCTATCACCTGATCTCCATTGAACGCAATCGCGATATCATGCTCAAGGTGGCTTTGTCTGAAAACGATCTGCGTGTACCGACTTTCACCAAACTGTTCCCGAACGCTAACTGGTATGAGCGTGAAACCTGGGAAATGTTTGGCATCGACATCGAAGGTCACCCGCACCTGACACGTCTGCTGATGCCGCATACCTGGGAAGGCCACCCGCTGCGTAAAGACTACCCGGCGCGTGCGACTGAATTCGATCCGTTTGAGCTGACTAAAGCCAAACAGGATCTGGAAATGGAATCACTGACCTTCAAACCAGAAGACTGGGGCATGAAGCGTAGTACCGAAAACGAGGACTTCATGTTCCTCAACCTCGGTCCTAACCACCCGTCTTCTCACGGTGCGTTCCGTATTGTGCTGCAGCTTGATGGCGAAGAAATCGTCGACTGCGTACCTGACATCGGCTACCACCACCGTGGCGCTGAAAAGATGGGTGAACGTCAGTCCTGGCACAGCTACATTCCGTACACCGACCGTATCGAGTATCTCGGCGGCTGCGTAAACGAAATGCCTTACGTACTGGCCGTTGAGAAACTGGCAGGTATCACCACGCCGGATCGCGTCAACGTGATTCGCGTAATGTTGTCTGAACTGTTCCGTATCAACAGCCACCTGCTGTACATCTCCACGTTCATTCAGGACGTTGGCGCGATGACCCCGGTATTCTTCGCCTTTACCGACCGTCAGAAAATCTATGACGTCGTGGAAGCGATCACCGGTTTCCGTATGCACCCGGCCTGGTTCCGTATCGGCGGTGTGGCACACGATCTGCCGCGCGGTTGGGACAAACTGCTGCGTGACTTCCTCGACTGGATGCCAAAACGTCTGGATTCTTACGAGAAAGCCGCGCTGCGTAACACCATCCTGAAAGGCCGTTCGCAGGGCGTTGCCGCTTACGGTAAGAAAGAAGCGCTGGACTGGGGTTGTACTGGTGCTGCGCTGCGTGCGACCGGTATTGATTTCGACGTGCGTAAAGCGCGTCCGTACTCTGGCTACGAAAACTTTGACTTTGAAGTTCCGGTTGGCGGCGGCGTGTCCGACTGCTATACCCGCGTGATGCTGAAAGTTGAAGAGCTGCGCCAGAGTCTGCGCATCCTTGAGCAGTGCCTCAATAACATGCCGGAAGGCCCGTTCAAAGCGGATCACCCGCTGACGACGCCGCCGCCGAAAGAGCGCACGCTGCAACATATCGAAACCCTGATCACCCACTTCCTGCAGGTTTCGTGGGGACCGGTTATGCCGGCAAACGAGTCCTTCCAGATGGTAGAAGCGACCAAGGGTATCAACAGTTACTACCTGACCAGCGATGGCAGCACCATGAGTTATCGTACCCGTATCCGTACCCCGAGCTATGCACACCTGCAGCAGATCCCGGTAGCGGTACGTGGCAGCCTGGTGTCCGACCTTATCGTCCATCTGGGTAGTATCGATTTTGTTATGTCAGATGTGGACCGCTAATTATGCACGAGAATCAACAACCACAAACCGAGGCTTTTGAGCTGAGTGCGGCTGAGCGTGAAGCGATTGAGCACGAGAAGCACCACTACGAAGACCCGCGTGCGGCGTCCATTGAAGCGCTGAAAATCGTTCAGAAACAGCGTGGCTGGGTGCCGGATGGCGCGATCTATGCGATCGCTGATGTGCTGGGTATCCCGGCAAGCGACGTAGAAGGTGTTGCCACGTTCTATAGCCAGATCTTCCGCCAGCCGGTAGGTCGCCACGTGATCCGCTATTGCGATAGCGTGGTGTGCCATATCAACGGCTACCAGGGGATCCAGGCTGCACTTGAGAAAAAACTCAACATCAAGCCGGGGCAGACGACCTTTGACGGTCGTTTTACGCTGCTACCAACCTGTTGCCTGGGGAACTGCGATAAAGGGCCAAACATGATGATCGATGAGGATACTCACGCTCACCTGACCCCGGAAGGCATTCCCGAACTGCTGGAGCGGTATAAATGAAAGACATTATCCGTACTCCCGAAACGCATCCGCTGACCTGGCGTCTGCGTGATGACAAACAGCCGGTATGGCTGGACGAATACCGTAGCAAGAACGGCTACGAAGGTGCGCGTAAGGCCCTGACCGGGCTGTCACCGGATGAAATCGTCAATCAGGTAAAAGACGCTGGCCTGAAAGGGCGCGGCGGCGCGGGCTTTTCCACTGGTCTGAAGTGGAGCCTGATGCCGAAAGACGAATCCATGAACATCCGTTACCTGCTGTGTAACGCCGATGAAATGGAACCGGGCACCTATAAAGACCGTCTGCTGATGGAACAGCTGCCGCACCTGCTGGTGGAAGGCATGCTGATCTCCGCGTTCGCGCTAAAAGCGTACCGTGGTTACATCTTCCTGCGCGGCGAATATATCGAAGCGGCTGTGCATCTGCGTCGCGCGATTGCTGAAGCAACCGAAGCCGGTCTGCTTGGCAAAAACATCATGGGCACCGGTTTCGACTTCGAACTGTTTGTGCACACCGGGGCAGGGCGTTATATCTGCGGTGAAGAAACCGCACTGATTAACTCCCTCGAAGGTCGCCGTGCTAACCCGCGTTCCAAGCCGCCGTTCCCGGCAAGCTCTGGCGCATGGGGCAAGCCGACCTGCGTCAATAACGTCGAAACCCTGTGTAACGTACCGGCTATCCTCGCGAACGGCGTGGAGTGGTACCAGAACATTTCGAAGAGTAAAGATGCAGGCACCAAGCTGATGGGCTTCTCCGGTCGTGTGAAGAACCCTGGCCTGTGGGAACTGCCTTTCGGTACTACCGCGCGTGAGATCCTCGAAGACTACGCGGGCGGCATGCGCGATGGCCTGAAGTTCAAAGCCTGGCAGCCTGGCGGCGCGGGTACTGACTTCCTGACCGAGGCTCACCTCGATCTGCCGATGGAATTCGAAAGCATCGGTAAAGCAGGCAGCCGTCTGGGTACCGCGCTGGCAATGGCCGTCGACCATGAGATTGGCATGGTTGGGCTGGTGCGTAACCTCGAAGAGTTCTTTGCCCGCGAGTCCTGCGGCTGGTGTACGCCGTGCCGTGACGGTCTGCCGTGGAGTGTGAAAATTCTGCGCGCGCTGGAGCGTGGCGAAGGCCAGCCTGGGGATATCGAGACACTTGAGCAACTGTGTCGTTTCCTCGGCCCGGGTAAAACCTTCTGTGCACACGCACCGGGTGCGGTGGAACCGCTGCAGAGCGCCATTAAATATTTCCGCGAAGAATTCGAAGCTGGCATCAAGCAGTCCTTCAGCAATACCCATCAGATTGGTGGTATTCAGCCGAACCTGTTGAAAGAGCGCTGGTAATTGCGGGTTTACCCCTGCATCGCGATAAGTAATTCGATTAACGCTTAGTCCCTGACTAAGATAACTGGAAGCATGCTGACTATGGCTACGATTCATGTAGACGGCAAAGAATATGAGGTCAACGGAGCGGACAACCTGCTGGAAGCTTGTCTGTCTCTCGGCCTTGATATTCCGTACTTTTGCTGGCACCCGGCGCTGGGAAGCGTCGGTGCTTGCCGCCAGTGTGCGGTGAAGCAATATCAAAACGCGGAAGACACGCGTGGTCGCCTGGTGATGTCTTGTATGACACCGGCCACCGAAGGCACCTTTATTTCTATTGATGACGAAGAAGCGAAGCAGTTCCGCGAAAGCGTCGTGGAGTGGTTGATGACTAACCACCCGCACGACTGTCCGGTCTGTGAAGAAGGCGGTAACTGCCACCTTCAGGATATGACCGTCATGACCGGTCATAGCTTCCGTCGCTATCGCTTCACGAAGCGTACTCACCGCAACCAGGACCTGGGGCCGTTCATCTCTCACGAAATGAACCGCTGCATCGCCTGCTATCGCTGCGTGCGTTACTACAAAGATTATGCGGACGGCACAGATCTGGGCGTTTATGGCGCACATGACAACGTCTACTTCGGTCGTCCGGAAGACGGTACGCTGGAAAGCGAATTCTCTGGTAACCTGGTCGAAATTTGTCCGACCGGCGTCTTCACCGATAAAACGCACTCCGAGCGTTATAACCGTAAATGGGACATGCAGTTTGCGCCGAGCATCTGCCAGCAGTGTTCCATCGGCTGTAACACCAGCCCGGGCGAGCGCTACGGTGAACTGCGTCGTATCGAAAACCGCTACAACGGTACCGTTAACCACTACTTCCTCTGCGACCGTGGTCGTTTTGGCTATGGTTACGTGAACCTGAAAGACCGTCCGCGCCAGCCGGTACAGCGTCGTGGCGATGACCTGATCACGCTGAACGCCGAACAGGCGATGCAGGGCGCGGCAGATATTCTGCGTCAGTCGAAGAAAGTGATTGGTATCGGCTCCCCGCGCGCCAGCGTTGAAAGCAACTTCGCGCTGCGTGAGCTGGTCGGTGCGGATAACTTCTATACCGGTATCGCCCAGGGCGAGCAGGAACGTCTGCAGCTGGCGCTGAGCGTGCTGCGTGACGGTGGTATTCATACTCCGGCACTGCGTGAAATCGAGTCTTACGATGCGGTTCTGGTGCTGGGCGAAGATGTCACCCAGACCGGCGCGCGCGTTGCGCTGGCAGTGCGTCAGGCGGTGAAAGGTAAAGCTCGCGAAATGGCGGCGGCGCAGAAAGTGGCCGACTGGCAGATTGCGGCAATCCTCAACATCGGCCAGCGCGCTAAGCACCCGCTGTTCGTTACCAACGTCGATAACACCCGTCTGGATGATATCGCTGCATGGACCTACCGTGCACCGGTTGAAGATCAGGCACGTTTAGGTTTCGCTATCGCCCACGCGCTGGATAACAACGCCCCGGCGGTTGACGGTATCGATCGCGATCTGCAGAACAAAATTGACGTTATCGTTCAGGCACTGGCCGGTGCTAAGAAACCCCTGATTATTTCCGGCACCAACGCCGGCAGCGCCGAGGTGATTCAGGCGGCTGCCAACGTGGCGAAAGCGCTGAAAGGCCGTGGCGCAGACGTCGGCATCACCATGATTGCTCGCTCTGTTAACAGCATGGGCCTGGGTATGATTGGCGGTGGCTCCCTTGACGATGCGCTGACCGAGCTGGAAACAGGCCGTGCTGACGCCGTTGTGGTACTGGAAAATGACCTGCACCGCCATGCTTCAGCAACGCGTGTGAACGCCGCGCTGGCGAAAGCCCCGCTGGTACTGGTCGTTGACCATCAGCGTACGGCGATTATGGAAAATGCCCATCTGGTGCTTTCTGCCGCAAGCTTCGCCGAAAGCGACGGTACGGTGATTAACAACGAAGGCCGCGCTCAGCGTTTCTTCCAGGTTTATGACCCATCCTACTACGACAGCAACACCGTCATGCTGGAAAGCTGGCGCTGGCTGCACTCGCTGCACAGCACTGTGCAAAGCCGTGAAGTGGACTGGACGCAGCTTGACCACGTTATCGATGCGGTCGTTGAGAAGCTGCCGCAGCTGGCGGGTATTAAAGATGCCGCGCCGGATGCAACCTTCCGTATTCGTGGACAGAAACTGGCACGTGAACCGCACCGCTACAGCGGTCGTACCGCAATGCGCGCCAACATCAGCGTACACGAACCGCGCCAGCCGCAGGACAAAGACACCATGTTCGCTTTCTCGATGGAAGGGAACAACCAACCGTCTGCGCCGCGTTCACAAATTCCGTTTGCCTGGGCACCAGGCTGGAACTCCCCACAGGCGTGGAACAAGTTCCAGGATGAAGTGGGCGGTAAACTGCGTCATGGCGACCCGGGCGTGCGCCTGATCGAAGCATCTGCGGGGGGGATGGATTACTTCACTACCGTTCCGGCGAGCTTCCAGGCTCAGGATGGTCAGTGGCGTATCGCGCCGTACTACCATCTGTTTGGTAGCGACGAAATGTCCCAACGTGCGCCGGTCTTCCAGACCCGTATGCCGCAGCCGTACATCAAACTCAACCCGGCTGATGCCGCGAAGTTGGGGGTTAATGCCGGTACGCGCGTTTCTTTCAGCTACGATGGCAACACGGTTACGCTGCCGGTTGAAATCGCTGAAGGATTAACGGCAGGGCAGGTTGGTTTGCCGATGGGTATGCCTGGCATCGCGCCGGTTCTGGCAGGTGCGCGTCTTGAGGATCTGCAGGAGGCACAACAATGAGTTGGATTACACCCGATCTGATTGAGATCCTGCTGAGCATTCTCAAAGCGGTGGTGATCCTGCTGGTGGTGGTCACCTGCGGGGCATTCATGAGCTTTGGCGAACGTCGTCTGCTGGGTCTGTTCCAGAACCGTTACGGACCGAACCGTGTTGGCTGGGGCGGTTCGCTCCAGCTGGTTGCGGACATGATCAAGATGTTCTTTAAAGAAGACTGGATCCCGAAATTCTCGGATCGCGTCATCTTTACCCTGGCACCAATGATCGCCTTCACCTCGCTGCTGCTGGCTTTCGCCATCGTGCCGGTGAGTCCGAACTGGGTGGTTGCTGACCTGAACATCGGGATCCTGTTCTTCCTGATGATGGCAGGCCTCGCGGTCTACGCGGTGCTGTTCGCCGGTTGGTCAAGCAACAACAAATACTCGCTGCTCGGTGCGATGCGTGCATCTGCGCAGACGCTGAGCTATGAAGTGTTCCTCGGGCTTTCCCTGATGGGCGTGGTGGCGCAGGCCGGTTCATTTAACATGACCGACATCGTCAACAACCAGGCTGATATCTGGAACGTAATTCCGCAGTTCTTTGGTTTTGTCACCTTTGCCATCGCGGGCGTGGCGGTGTGTCACCGTCACCCGTTCGACCAGCCAGAAGCCGAGCAAGAACTGGCCGATGGTTACCACATTGAATATTCCGGTATGAAATTCGGTCTGTTCTTCGTGGGTGAGTACATCGGTATCGTCACCATTTCTGCACTGATGGTTACCCTGTTCTTCGGTGGCTGGCATGGCCCGTTCTTACCGCCATTCGTCTGGTTCGCGCTGAAAACCGCGTTCTTCATGATGATGTTCATTTTGATTCGTGCGTCGTTACCGCGTCCTCGTTATGACCAGGTAATGTCCTTCGGCTGGAAAGTTTGTCTGCCGCTGACGCTCGTCAACTTGCTGGTAACGGCGGCTGTCATTCTCTGGCAGGCGCAATAAGGGACACAAAGACCATGACCTTAAAAGAATTGTTCGTAGGTTTCGGCACCCAGGTACGTAGTATCTGGATGATCGGCCTGCATGCGTTCGCGAAACGCGAAACGCAGATGTATCCGGAAGAGCCGGTCTATCTACCGCCCCGTTTTCGTGGTCGTATCGTTCTGACCCGCGATCCGGACGGTGAAGAGCGCTGCGTTGCCTGTAACCTGTGTGCGGTAGCGTGTCCGGTAGGCTGTATCTCTTTGCAAAAAGCAGAGACCAAAGACGGCCGCTGGTATCCGGAGTTTTTCCGCATTAACTTCTCACGCTGCATTTTCTGCGGTCTGTGCGAAGAAGCCTGTCCGACAACGGCTATTCAGCTGACTCCAGATTTCGAGCTGGGTGAGTACAAGCGCCAGGACCTGGTTTACGAGAAAGAGGATCTGCTGATCTCCGGTCCGGGCAAATACCCGGAATATAACTTCTACCGGATGGCAGGTATGGCAATCGACGGCAAAGATAAGGGCGAAGCAGAGAACGAAGCCAAGCCTATCGACGTCAAGAGCCTGTTACCGTAAGGAGAGGGGCAATGGAGTTCGCTTTTTATATCTGTGGCCTGATAGCCATTCTCGCAACCTTGCGGGTGATCACCCACACCAATCCGGTACACGCACTGCTGTACCTGATTATTTCGCTGCTGGCGATTTCCGGGGTGTTCTTCTCGTTAGGCGCTTACTTCGCCGGTGCGCTGGAAATTATCGTCTACGCGGGCGCCATCATGGTGCTGTTCGTGTTCGTGGTGATGATGCTCAACCTCGGTGGTTCTGAAATTGAACAGGAACGCCAGTGGTTGAAACCGCAGGTATGGATTGGTCCGGCGATTCTGTCGGCCATCATGCTGGTGGTGATTGTTTACGCCATCCTGGGCGTTAACGATCAGGGCATCGACGGTACGCCAATTAGCGCGAAAGCAGTCGGTATTTCCCTGTTCGGACCGTATGTACTGGCGGTCGAACTGGCTTCGATGCTGCTGTTGGCGGGTCTGGTTGTGGCCTTCCACGTAGGGCGCGAAGAGCGTTCTGGTGAAGTGCTGAGCAACCGCACCGATGACCGCGCGAAAAGAAAAACGGAGGAGCACGCATGATCCCCTTACAACATGGACTGATCCTCGCGGCTGTCTTATTCGTACTGGGCTTAACCGGTCTGGTTATCCGCCGCAATCTGCTGTTTATGCTGATCGGCCTGGAAATCATGATTAACGCCTCCGCGCTGGCCTTTGTGGTCGCAGGAAGCTACTGGGGCCAGACCGATGGTCAGGTGATGTATATTCTCGCCATCAGCCTTGCGGCTGCGGAAGCGAGCATTGGACTTGCGCTGTTGCTGCAACTTCATCGCCGTCGCCAGAACCTGAACATCGATTCAGTAAGTGAGATGCGTGGATGAACATGCTTGCCTTAACCATTATTCTGCCATTTATTGGCTTTGTATTACTGGCGTTCTCTCGCGGTCGTTGGTCAGAAAATCTGTCCGCTACCGTGGGTGTCGGGTCGATTGGCCTGGCGGCGCTGGTGACCGCGTTTGTTGGCGTTGATTTCTTCGCTAACGGCCAACAGGCCTACAGCCAGCCGCTGTGGACGTGGATGTCCGTTGGTGACTTCAACATCGGTTTTAACCTGGTGCTGGACGGCCTGTCACTGACCATGCTCAGCGTGGTGACCGGTGTCGGTTTCCTGATCCACATGTTCGCCTCCTGGTACATGCGTGGGGAAGAGGGCTACTCTCGCTTCTTCGCCTACACCAACTTGTTTATCGCGAGCATGGTTGTTCTGGTGCTGGCTGATAACCTGCTGCTGATGTACCTCGGCTGGGAAGGCGTGGGCCTGTGCTCCTATCTGCTGATCGGTTTCTATTACACCGATCCGAAGAATGGCGCTGCGGCAATGAAAGCCTTCGTGGTGACCCGTGTCGGTGACGTATTCCTGGCGTTCGCGCTGTTTATCCTCTACAACGAGCTGGGCACGCTGAACTTCCGCGAAATGGTGGAACTGGCGCCTGCGCACTTTGCAGACGGTAACAACATGCTGATGTGGGCAACCCTGATGCTGCTGGGCGGTGCGGTAGGTAAATCCGCGCAGCTGCCGTTGCAGACCTGGCTTGCGGACGCGATGGCTGGTCCGACGCCTGTCTCTGCGCTAATCCACGCCGCAACGATGGTTACCGCCGGTGTCTACCTGATTGCACGTACCCACGGCCTGTTCCTGATGACGCCGGAAATCCTGCATCTGGTGGGGATTATCGGTGCTATCACTCTGGTGCTGGCTGGTTTCGCTGCGCTGGTACAGACCGACATTAAACGCGTTCTTGCGTACTCAACCATGAGCCAGATTGGTTATATGTTCCTGGCGCTGGGTGTTCAGGCATGGGACGCGGCGATTTTCCACCTGATGACGCACGCGTTCTTTAAGGCGCTGCTGTTCCTGGCATCTGGCTCGGTTATCCTGGCTTGCCACCACGAACAGAACATCTTCAAGATGGGCGGACTGCGTAAGTCGATTCCGCTGGTGTATCTCTGCTTCCTGATTGGTGGCGCGGCGCTGTCGGCTCTGCCGCTGATTACCGCAGGCTTCTTCAGTAAGGATGAGATTCTGGCCGGTGCAATGGCGAACGGTCATATCAATCTGATGGTTGCAGGTCTGGTCGGTGCGTTCATGACCTCTCTGTACACCTTCCGTATGATTTTCATCGTGTTCCACGGTAAAGAACAAATTCATGCTCACGCAGGGAAGGGGATTACCCATCATCTGCCGCTGATTGTGCTGATGATCCTTTCCACCTTCGTTGGCGCGCTGATTGTGCCACCGCTGCAAGGCGTACTGCCGGCAACGACCGAACTGGAGCATGGTCGCGTTATGACGCTGGAAATTACCTCCGGTATCGTAGCGATTGCGGGCATCCTGATCGCAGCATGGCTGTGGCTGGGTAAACGCACGCTTGTGACATCGATTGCTAACAGCGCGCCGGGCCGTCTGCTGGGTACCTGGTGGTATAACGCCTGGGGCTTCGACTGGCTGTACGACAAAGTGTTCGTCAAGCCGTTCCTGGGTGTGGCGTGGCTGCTGAAACGCGATCCGCTGAACTCAATGATGAACATTCCGGCGATCCTTTCCCGCTTTGCAGGTAAAGGCCTGCTGTTAAGCGAGAACGGTTATCTGCGCTGGTATGTGGCATCAATGAGCATCGGCGCTGTCGTGGTTCTGGCGCTGTTGATGGTACTGCGTTGAGTTTGTTGGCCGGATGAACGATTGCCGGATGGCGCTGCGCGAATCCGGCCTACAAACCCAGAAATAATTTTTAGAATTCGTTGAAAATCTGTTCCTGAAGTACAGGCGTCATCGGCGAAGTCAGACCGAATACCGCCAGCGCAGAGCAACCGGAGCGTACTGAAGTACGTGAGGATTGCGAGCACTGCCGGGATTTGGGCTGACGAGTGAGATAGCCTGAGCAGGAGTAAATATAAGGGACATACTTAGCTATGTTATTACCCTGGTTGATATTAATTCCCTTTATCGGTGGCTTTCTGTGCTGGCAGACCGAACGCTTTGGCGTGAAGGTGCCGCGTTGGATCGCGCTGATTACCATGGGACTGACGCTGGCGCTTGGCCTGCAACTGTGGTTGCAGGGTGGCTATTCGTTGACGCAATCCGCTGGCATTCCGCAGTGGCAGTCTGAGTTTGTCCTGCCGTGGATCCCGCGCTTTGGCATCTCTATTCATTTAGCCATCGACGGTTTGTCGTTGCTGATGGTGGTGCTGACCGGTCTGCTCGGTGTTCTGGCGGTACTTTGCTCCTGGAATGAAATCGAAAAATACCAGGGCTTCTTCCACCTGAACCTGATGTGGATCTTAGGCGGCGTAATCGGCGTATTCCTTGCCATCGACATGTTCCTGTTCTTCTTCTTCTGGGAAATGATGCTGGTGCCGATGTACTTCCTGATCGCGCTGTGGGGGCATAAAGCCTCTGATGGTAAAACGCGTATCACGGCGGCGACCAAGTTCTTCATTTATACCCAGGCGAGTGGTCTGGTGATGTTGATTGCCATTCTGGCGCTGGTGTTTGTGCACTATAAAGCGACCGGCGTGTGGACCTTCAACTATGAAGAGCTGCTGAATACCCCGATGTCCCATGGTGTGGAATACCTGCTGATGCTGGGCTTCTTCATCGCCTTCGCGGTGAAAATGCCGGTGGTTCCGTTGCACGGCTGGTTGCCGGATGCGCACTCCCAGGCACCGACCGCAGGTTCCGTTGACCTGGCGGGGATCTTGCTGAAAACAGCGGCCTACGGTCTGCTGCGCTTCTCCCTGCCGCTGTTCCCGAACGCGTCGGCGGAGTTTGCACCTATCGCCATGTGGCTTGGCGTAATCGGTATCTTCTACGGCGCGTGGATGGCCTTTAATCAGTACGACATCAAACGTCTGATTGCCTACACCTCCGTATCGCACATGGGCTTCGTCCTGATTGCTATCTACACCGGCAGCCAGCTGGCGTACCAGGGTGCGGTTATTCAGATGATCGCGCACGGTCTGTCTGCAGCCGGTCTGTTCATCCTGTGTGGTCAGCTGTACGAACGTCTGCACACGCGTGATATGCGCATGATGGGCGGCCTGTGGGGCAAAATGAAATGGTTGCCTGCGCTGTCGATGTTCTTCGCAGTGTGTACGCTGGGTATGCCGGGTACAGGTAACTTCGTTGGCGAATTTATGATTCTGTTCGGCAGCTACCAGGTGGTTCCGGTTATTACCGTGATCTCGACCTTTGGTCTGGTGTTTGCCTCTGTTTACTCGCTGGCGATGCTGCATCGCGCTTACTTTGGTAAGGCGAAGAGCCAGATTGCCAGTGTTGAACTGCCAGGGATGTCGCTGCGTGAGCTGTTTATCATCCTGTTGCTGGTCGTGCTTCTGGTACTGCTTGGCTTCTATCCGCAGCCGATTCTGGATACCTCGCATTCTGCGATGAGCAACATCCAGCAGTGGTTTGTTAATTCCGTTACTACTACAAGGCCGTAAATCGCCATGACAATAACTCCACAACACCTGATTGCGCTGCTACCGCTGCTGATCGTCGGCTTGACGGTGGTGGTTGTGATGCTCTCCATTGCGTGGCGACGCAATCACTTCCTCAATGCCACACTGTCGGTCATTGGGCTTAACGCCGCGCTGGTTTCGCTCTGGTTTGTTGGCCAGGCGGGCGCCATGGACGTCACCCCGCTGATGCGGGTTGACGGTTTCGCTATGCTCTACACCGGGCTGGTGCTGCTGGCTAGTCTTGCCACCTGTACCTTTGCTTACCCGTGGCTGGAAGGCTACGACGACAACCGGGAAGAGTTCTACCTGCTGGTGCTGATCGCCGCGCTCGGCGGTATTCTGCTGGCTAACGCTAACCATCTGGCGGCGCTGTTCCTCGGTATTGAGCTTATCTCTCTGCCGCTGTTTGGTCTGGTTGGCTATGCGTTCCGTCAGAAACGTTCGCTGGAAGCCAGTATCAAATACACCATTCTGTCTGCCGCAGCGTCTTCCTTCCTGCTGTTCGGTATGGCGCTGGTGTACGCGCAGTCTGGCAACTTGTCGTTTGTCGCTCTCGGTAAGAGCCTCGGTGACGGCATGCTGCACGAACCGCTGCTGCTGGCGGGCTTCGGTCTGATGATTGTTGGCCTCGGCTTTAAACTTTCGCTGGTTCCGTTCCACCTGTGGACACCAGACGTATACCAGGGTGCTCCGGCTCCGGTTTCCACCTTCCTGGCGACGGCGAGCAAAATCGCTATCTTCGGCGTGGTAATGCGTCTGTTCCTGTACGCACCGGTAGGGGATAGTGAAGCGGTACGTATCGTGCTGGGCGTGATTGCCTTTGCTTCCATTATCTTCGGTAACCTGATGGCGCTGAGCCAGACCAACATCAAGCGTCTGCTTGGTTACTCTTCCATCTCTCACCTCGGTTATCTGCTGGTGGCGCTGATCGCCCTGCAGAGCGGTGAGATGTCAATGGAAGCGGTTGGCGTGTATCTGGCCGGTTATCTGTTTAGCAGCCTCGGCGCGTTCGGTGTGGTCAGCCTGATGTCAAGCCCGTACCGCGGTCCGGATGCCGACTCTCTGTTCTCCTACCGTGGTCTGTTCTGGCATCGTCCGATTCTCGCGGCAGTGATGACGGTAATGATGCTGTCTCTGGCGGGTATCCCGATGACGCTGGGCTTTATCGGTAAGTTCTACGTGCTGGCCGTCGGTGTGCAGGCTAACCTGTGGTGGCTGGTTGCCGCCGTGGTGGTGGGTTCCGCGATTGGTTTGTACTACTACCTGCGCGTTGCCGTTAGCCTGTACCTGAGCGCACCGCAGCAGTTGAACCGCGATGCGCCGTCCAACTGGCAGTACAGTGCGGGCGGTATCGTGGTGCTGATTTCTGCTCTGCTGGTACTGGTGCTGGGTATCTACCCGCAACCGCTGATCAGCATCGTGCAGTTAGCGACTCCGCTGATGTAATACATCAGGCTGTGATCGATAAAGAGTCTGGGCAATGTCCAGACTCTTTTTTTTACCTGTCTAAATTGTTATGCCATAGGCCTTGAGCTTCTCGACAAATTTAATCGCACCATTGAAGTTTAAATGATCACCATCCTGAAAGTCGTGACAAGTAAAGTCCGGGTCACAACTCATGTCGATGAGCATCAGGTTTTTCTTATGTGGTGTGATCTTTTGATAAAATGCAAAAGCCTCATCGAGCATTTCTTTATCAATATTCTCTCTATATTTCCGCGGTTGAGGTGGAAATACTATGTACATGGCGTAGTTTTTTATATCAGCATTATCGATCATTTTCTCAATATTATGAGCGTTTGATCTCAGTGATTCTTTGTAACGAAAAAGTTTGGAGTGATTGATGCCTCGTTGAATACTGAGTTTATCCATCTCCTCTTCACATAGTGAAGTTATATTCTTTTGCTCGTTGATTAGTTTGTGAAAATCAAAACTGAAATATTTTTGTTCAACAACATCCGCGATAGTTTTTGTTAGTTTTTCTTCAGATATAATTATGTTTAGCAGGTTTTTTTCTAAGCTACTGTGAAGAGACGCAGGTTGATATATTTCATCGTAATTACTTGTAAAGACTTCTTCATCAAATTGAATGTATGGGATATTGTTCTTTTTGGCGAAAAACTTAAGTTCATCAAATACGCCAGTATTAAAGGGGCTTTTACTTCTCGCCAGCTCATGATGTAAATCGAAGAAGCTCGTTATGTGAATATGATTTTTTAATTTACTGTATTGAGTCATATGTTCAGTGATTGCCAGGGCAAATGTAGTATCACCACTTTTGACGGACATATTGGATGTACAGGTAGTTAATTGCGTTGGTACGCACCACCAGGCATAAGATGACCCCGTAACAATATTATCCATGCTAAGTGTGTTATGTTTTTTATATTCATGTTCCAGGTACATAGCATATTTTTTATTAACCCCACACGAAACACGTAGTGCGCTATAGTAGATAAATGAAAAAACTTTCATGCAGTCAAATTTTCTTCTTAAAATATGACTTCCTTCATCATCATAGATGAGGATTTTAGTTTCATTGTTTGCAGCAGGATGGTTGATAGTCTGAATACAGAGCTCGACGTCAGCAGTGGTGTCCAGATGTATAAGCTGTGATTGAAAACGATCTGCTATGATCTTCCGGAAACTAAAGTAATGGCTACTGCTACCATAAAAGAAAATTTTATATTGCGTGGCGTGCAGAAGCGTCATCCAATAGCTTGAAATAATTGGGAGAATAAAATCGACATCTTCTGCAGTGATATCTTTTGTGGTAAGTGGTATGAGGTTGTCAATCAAGGTAACCGATTGTTCGTTATCCTCTATATGTTGCTGGCCTGCAATTAACGTATTTTTTATATTATCAATGTCTAAATTGAGTTTGTATTTGGCCAGAGACTTTGCGTGTTTTTGGAGCTCTTTAATAAAATGTTGCTTATCCACGTCACTACCTGCCTGGAGATATCTAATCATATAGGGTATTTGTTGAATGCTATTTTTCACTCAACGACTGATATCTAAAGGCGGCAGTTTTTAATGATAGTTAAAAGGAGGGAGGGCATTATGACGAGAATATTTTTGCGACTAAACTGCCCCTTACTCGAAGGCCATTGAGTAAAGGGCAGTATTGCTGGGGCGTCAGGCCGGAAGCTGCCTGCTCACCAGCGGGCCGCTGATGCCGCTTGCGCTGCGATCCATCACTTCCTGAATGACAGAAGAAAGCTCATTGACTTCGAATTTAGCCACGTAACCATCCGCTTTAACCCGGCGAACGTGATCTTCGTTGGCGCTACCGGAAAGCGAAGAGTGGATAACGACCGGGATCTTCTTCAGGCGCTCGTCGGTTTTTATCTTACGGGTAAGCGTAAAACCGTCCATCTCCGGCATTTCCAGATCGGTGAGTACCAGGGCAATCTTCTCGCTGATTGGTTTCCCTTCTGCTTCCGCTTCTGCAGATAACTGCTGAATTTTTTCCCACGCATCCTGACCTGTCACATGCATCAGGTGTGGGATCTCCATGGCGTTAAGTCCTTTTTCCAGCATCGCACGGGCCACTTTGGAATCATCTGCCACAATCGCCACCGCACCCGGCGTGATGTTAAATTTATTGGTTTTCAGGTCTGTTGCGCGCAGGTCGTGGTTGGAAGGTACGATATCGTACAGGATTTGCTCAACATCAAGCACCAGCGCCAGATTGTTAGTCTCTTTGTTGTCGTCCAGACAGGCGATACTGGTAATGTAGCGACCATTGACGGCTTTCTCTGCGGTATGCACCTGTTGCCAGTCCAGGCGCATAATATTTTCCACTGACTCCACCGCGAACGCCTGGACGCTGCGGGCATATTCCGTTATCAGCAGGATGTTAAGTCCGGTTTCTGGTTTACAGCCCGCGACGGCGGGCAGGTCAATCACCGGGATCACCTGATCGCGAATGTTAACCATACCCAGTAACGGGGCCTTCATACCTGCCGGACGCGTAAAGGTTGGCATCGGTACGATTTCACGCAGTTTGAATACGTTGATGCCAAACAGCTCAGATTTCTGCTCCTCAACAGATTTGCCGAGGCGAAACAGCAGCAGTTCAAAACGGTTAGACAGGGTTAGGTTTGTCCTGTCATCAATATCTTTCTGGAAATTGTTCATCCTGTCCTCAGTGTGAAAGCCAGCCTTTCCACTGTTATCGGCACTGAGGCGGAAAAATGGAGCATTAAACGGTGAAAATGGCGAAATCGTGAGCCAGTTCCGTGTCTGGAAATATTGCTTTGCACTCTTCGAGTAATCGCTGACAGCCTTTTTCATCGTAACGTGAGCTAACGTGGGTCATGATCAGGCGTCCCACTCCGGCCTCCAGCGCCAGCTTTGCGGCTTGTCGGGTCGAGCTGTGCCCGCGGCTGTTGGCTTTTTCCTCCATTGAGGCATCCAGTGTGGTTTCATGTACCATCACATCCACACCTCGTGCCAGTTCAATGGCGGATGCGCAGGGTCCTGTGTCGCCGAAAATTGCCACAGATTTTCCCCTGGTGGCCGGGGCGAGAAAATCGGCGCCGTTAATCGCACGTCCATCTTCCAGCACGATGGTTCTTCCGGCTTTCAAATCCTGGAACCACGGGCCCGCTTTTACACCTGCCACCTTCAGCGCATTAGCGTCAAGCGCACCGGGTTTGTCATGCTCTTCAACACGAAAACCGTAGCACTCAAGAGGATGCTCCAGCGGATACGCCGTTACTTTACGCAGGCCGTCATCGACAATCTCACCTGCGGTGATTTCTACAATATCCAGCGGATAATCGGTCCTGGAGCCGCTCAAACGCAAAGCGGTTTCGGTAAACTCTCGCAACCCCTTCGGCCCGTATAGCGTCAGCGGCTGGACGTTGCCGGCCATCGAGCGGCTGCACAGCAGCCCCGGTAAACCAAACAGGTGATCGCCGTGCAGATGACTGATAAAAATACGATCGAGTTTTCCCGGGTTAAATGGCGTGGTCAGCAGCTGATGCTGCGTTCCTTCACCACAATCGAACAGCCACAGCCCCGCCTGAGTCGGGTGTTGCAGATTCAGTAAAATTGCCGTTACATTGCGTGAGCGCGTGGGGACTCCCGCAGACGTGCCTAAAAATAGTAATTCCATCTTCGCGTTACACTTTTCGCCATCAATAAGGCAGGGTGTTCAGGTTATCACAACAAAGGGGCAGACAATGATTCACTGGCAAGATCTCCACCATGCAAAACTGAATACCCAGCAGCTGTACGCCATTCTTCAGCTTCGCTGTGCGGTGTTTGTTGTTGAACAACAGTGCCCGTATCAGGATGTGGATGGTGATGACCTGGTTGGGGAAAATCGACACATTCTGGGCTGGCATAACGATGAGCTGGTAGCGTATGCGAGGATTCTGAAAAGCGATGATGAGCTGGAGCCGGTGGTCATTGGGCGGGTGATAGTAAGCGAAGCGCTGCGCGGTGAAAAACTGGGGCAACAACTGATGACTCAAACGCTGGCATCCTGTAGCCAGCACTGGCCGCACAAGGCGCTGTATCTGGGGGCGCAGGCGCATCTGCAATCGTTCTATGCGCGTTTTGGCTTTGTTCCGGTGACGGATATCTATGACGAAGATGGTATTCCACACATTGGCATGGCGCGGGAAGCGCATCAGGTATAAAAAGGCGCAAATACGTCTGATTGTCTATAGTTAGCGGGTACGTCAATAGAAAGGGAGAATAAAATGTCTTTTCATTCTTATGAATCACGTATCGATGACGATCTGGAATTATTGAGTGAAACGCTGGAGGAGGTGCTGCGGTCTTCCGGCGATCCAGCCGATCAAAAATATCTTGAGTTAAAAGCGCGAGCAGAGCGGGCGTTAGAAGAGGTGAGAAATCGCGTCAGCCACGCCTCTGACAGCTACTATTTTCGCGCGAAAAAAGCCGTTTGCCGGGCCGATGACTATGTGCACGAAAAACCCTGGCGCGGGATCGGCGTAGGTGCCACGGTCGGTTTAGTGATGGGATTATTGTTAGCACGGCGATAAATTCCATTTCATCAGCGCATTTGTACGTACTCCCTAACTGGGGGTACTGCTTTTTCTGCTCAGTACCCCGTATAATGTGAGGTTTTTAACAGGGAGAGGTCCGCGTGCATTCAATCACTACTGCGCTGGAAAGTCTGATGCGCCATTTGTCGCAAGAGATACCGGCAGCACCTGGAATTCGTATTTACGATATACCTTTCCCACTGAATGATGCGTTTGATGCTTTAGGATGGCTGGCCAGTCAACCCGTCTGGCCCCAGTTTTACTGGCAACAGCGTAATGGCGACGAAGAGGCCGCCGTGCTTGGCGCAGTCGCCGCATTTTCCTCGCTGGAATCAGCCCAGCAGTTTTTACGCCAGTATGATAATCATCCCGACCTGCGTATTTGGGGCCTGAATGCCTTTGAGCCACAGCGCGGCAATTTGTTATTGCCACGGCTGGAGTGGCGACGTTGCGCCGGGGCGGCGAGCTTACGCTTACATCTCTATAGCGACGTGTCGCTGCGTGAAGATGCCGCACAGGCGATGGCGTTTATCTCATCGCTTGCCAACGTTAAGCCGCTACCCGCATTGCGTCTGAGTTTGACGGGAGAACAGAACTGGCCGGATAAAGCAGGCTGGACAAATCTGATAAAACTCGCCACGCAAACTATCGCTGGGGAAGAACTCGACAAAGTTGTGCTGGCGCGGGCGACCGACTTACAGTTTTCTCAGTCGGTTAATGCTGCAGCCGTAATGGCTTCCAGCCGCCGCTTAAACCTGAACTGTTACCATTTTTTTATGGCATTCTCTGCCGACTCCGCTTTTCTTGGCTCTTCTCCTGAACGTCTGTATCGACGGCGTGATGCGGCGCTGCGCACCGAGGCGCTGGCCGGAACCGTTGCTAACCACCCTGATGATCATCGCGCCTGGCAGTTGGGTGAATGGCTAATGAAAGATGATAAAAACCAGCGCGAGAATA
Organism: Citrobacter arsenatis; assembly: GCF_004353845.1. Taxonomy (GTDB): domain Bacteria; phylum Pseudomonadota; class Gammaproteobacteria; order Enterobacterales; family Enterobacteriaceae; genus Citrobacter; species Citrobacter arsenatis. The sequence continues at coordinate 3,551,121 of NZ_CP037864.1, read as the reverse complement.
TGCTGGTGGTTGAAGATATTTGCCAGCGCCTGCAGGGCTGTACGCAAACGCTTGACGTGCTGCCGCCGCAGGTGCTCAGACTGCGTAAAGTGCAGCACCTGCGCCGCTGTATCTGGACGGAACTTAATCAGGCCGACGATACGCTTTGCCTGATGCAGCTTCAACCCACGGCCGCTGTCGCTGGCATTCCGCGTGAGCTGGCGCGTGAATTTATCCAACATAATGAACCTTTTGAGCGCGAGTGGTATGCCGGTTCTGCGGGTTATCTGTCTCTGCGCCAAAGCGAGTTTTGCGTGTCATTACGTTCGGCGAAAATTAGCGCAAACGTGGTGCGCCTGTATGCCGGGGCAGGGATCGTACGCGGTTCAGATCCTGAGCAGGAATGGCAAGAAATAGACAATAAAGCGGCAGGGTTACGTACTTTATTACAGATGGAAGGATAGTGATTTCGTGTATATTTCCGATTCATATCAAAAATCCATTTATTCGATTCTCTATACTGTGTCGCAATATTGATACCGGACAATCTCATGTCAGTAAGCGCATTTAACCGACGCTGGGCGGCGGTCATTCTGGAAGCACTCACTCGCCACGGCGTCAGGCATGTCTGCATTGCCCCTGGCTCTCGCTCTACACCGTTGACGCTGGCGGCAGCGGAAAACCCCGCTTTTATCCACCACACTCATTTTGATGAGCGTGGTCTTGGGCATCTGGCTTTAGGTCTGGCAAAAGTCAGCCAGCAGCCTGTTGCCGTGATTGTGACGTCCGGTACGGCGGTAGCGAATTTGTATCCCGCGTTGATTGAAGCGGGCCTGACCGGTGAAAAACTGATTTTACTCACTGCTGACCGACCGCCTGAGCTTATCGACTGTGGCGCTAACCAGGCGATTCGTCAGGCCGGAATGTTTGCCTCGCATCCGTCACAAACGCTCTCTTTACCGCGCCCGACCCAGGACATCCCGGCGAGCTGGCTGGTGTCCACCATTGATAACGCCTTAGCCGCGCTGCATAGCGGGGCGGTTCATATCAATTGCCCGTTTGCGGAGCCGCTGTATGGCGACATGGACGAAACGGGGATTACCTGGCAGCAGCGCCTTGGCGACTGGTGGCAGGACGATAAACCCTGGCTGCGTGAAGCGCGTCGGCTGGAAAGCGACAATCAGCGTGACTGGTTTTTCTGGCGACAAAAACGTGGTGTCGTGATTGCGGGTCGTATGAGCGCGGAAGAAGGCAAGAAGGTTGCGCAATGGGCGCAAACGTTAGGCTGGCCGTTGATTGGCGATGTCCTGTCACAAACCGGACAACCGTTGCCGTGCGCCGATTTGTGGCTCGGGAATGCGAAAGCAGTGGCTGAATTAGAGCAGGCGCAGATTGTGGTGCAGCTTGGCAGCAGCCTGACCGGAAAACGGCTCCTGCAATGGCAGGCCAACTGCGATCCGCAGGAATACTGGATTGTCGATAATATCGAAGGCCGCCTCGATCCGGCTCACCATCGTGGGCGCCGACTGGTGGCGAAAGTTGGCGACTGGCTGGAGCTGCATCCAGCGGAGAAACGTCAGCCCTGGTGCGTGGAGATCCCTCGTCTGGCACAGCTGGCCTGGCAGGCGACAGAAGCACGTCGCGAGACGTTTGGTGAAGCGCAATTAGCCCACCGTATCCGTGAGTACTTACCGGAGCAGGGGCAGCTGTTTGTGGGCAACAGCCTGGTGGTGCGTCTGATTGATGCGCTGTCGCAGCTTCCGGCCGGTTACCCGGTCTTTAGCAACCGTGGCGCGAGCGGCATTGACGGTCTGCTGTCAACGGCGGCGGGCGTACAACGCGCCAGCGCGAAATCGACGCTGGCTATCGTCGGTGATTTATCCGCGCTGTATGACCTCAATGCGCTGGCGTTATTGCGCCAGGTGTCTGCGCCATTTGTCCTGATAGTGGTCAATAATAACGGCGGGCAGATTTTTTCCCTGCTGCCGACGCCAGCAAGCGAGCGCGAACGGTTCTATCTGATGCCGCAGAACGTGCATTTCGAGCATGCTGCTGCCATGTTTAACCTTAAATACCAGCGCCCGGAAAACTGGGAACAACTGGAGAGCGCGTTGACTAACGCCTGGCGTACTCCTGCGGCAACGGTGATTGAGCTGGTGGTGAACGAAACTGATGGGGCGCAAACCCTCCAGCAACTGCTGGCGCAGGTAAGCCATCTATGATCCTGCACGCGCAGGCGAAAGAGGGCCAGATGGGATCTCCCTGGCTGGTTTTCCTGCACGGTTTTTCCGGCGATTGCCGCGAATGGCAGACGGTTGGCGAAGCGCTTCAGAGTTATTCGCGGCTGTATATCGACCTGCCGGGACACGGCGGATCGGCTGACGTTAACGTGAGCGGATTCGATGATGTAATTGCTCTGCTGCGTAACACTCTACTTAGTTACAACATACTAAACTACTGGCTGGTGGGATACTCTCTTGGCGGCAGAGTCGCAATGATGGCGGCCTGTCAGGAGATGCCTGGACTGTGTGGTTTGGTGGTTGAAGGTGGGCATCCTGGCTTGCAAAGCGATGAGGCGCGCGTGCAACGTCGTCTCTCGGATGGCCGCTGGGCCGCGCGTTTTCGCGCTGAGCCGTTGTGCGAAGTGTTTAATGACTGGTACCAACAGCCGGTTTTTTCCTCGCTGACTGCGGCGCAAAGAGAGGCCCTGGTTGCTCTGCGTAGTCAGAATAATGGGCATACGCTGGCGGCAATGCTGGAGGCCACTTCGCTTGCCGTACAACCTGATTTACGTGCGCAACTCCATACGCGCACATTTCCGTTTTATTATTTATGTGGTGAACGTGATGATAAATTCCGCGCGCTGGCGACGGAAATGTCATTACCACACCATGTGATTCGTAATGCCGGGCACAACGCGCATCGGGACAATCCCGCGGGCGTGGTGGACTGTCTGGCTCAGATTCTGCGTCGCTGACTATAGGACATTTTATGATCTATCCTGATGAAACAATGCTTTACGCACCGGTAGAATGGCACGATTGCTCTGAAGGCTACACCGATATTCTCTATGAGAAATCCACCGACGGTATCGCAAAGATCACCATTAATCGTCCACAAGTACGCAATGCCTTCCGTCCGGTCACCGTGAAAGAGATGATCCAGGCGCTGGCGGATGCCCGCTATGATGACAACATCGGCGTGATTATTCTGACCGGTGCGGGCGATAAAGCGTTCTGTGCAGGCGGCGATCAGAAGGTGCGTGGCGACTACGGCGGATACCAGGATGACTCCGGTGTGCATCACCTGAACGTACTGGACTTCCAGCGCCAGATTCGTACCTGTCCGAAACCGGTAGTGGCGATGGTTGCAGGTTTCTCCATCGGTGGCGGTCACGTGCTGCATATGATGTGTGACCTGACCATTGCGGCTGAAAACGCCATCTTTGGTCAGACCGGGCCGAAAGTCGGTTCTTTCGACGGCGGTTGGGGTGCTTCCTACATGGCGCGCATCGTCGGTCAGAAAAAAGCGCGTGAAATCTGGTTCCTGTGCCGTCAGTACGATGCAAAACAAGCGCTGGATATGGGTCTGGTCAATACCGTGGTTCCGCTGGCCGATCTGGAAAAAGAGACCGTACGCTGGTGTCGCGAAATGCTGCAAAACAGCCCAATGGCGCTGCGCTGCCTGAAAGCTGCGCTGAACGCCGACTGCGATGGTCAGGCCGGTCTGCAGGAGCTGGCGGGTAACGCCACTATGCTGTTCTACATGACGGAAGAAGGTCAGGAAGGTCGTAACGCCTTTAACCAAAAACGTCAGCCTGATTTCAGCAAATTCAAACGGAATCCGTAATGCGTAGCGCGCAGGTATACCGCTGGCAGATCCCCATGGACGCGGGGGTGATTCTGCGCGACAGGCGGTTAAAAACGCGTGACGGGCTGTACGTTTGTCTTCGTGACGGCGAGCGCGAAGGGTGGGGAGAGATCTCCCCCCTGCCGGGCTTCAGTCAGGAAAGCTGGGAAGAGGCGCAAACCGAGCTGCTGGCCTGGGTCAACGGCTGGCTGCAAGGCGATGTTTCTTTACCGCAACTGCCTTCGGTTACCTTTGGCGCAAGCTGTGCGCTGGCCGAACTGGCTGGCGCATTGCCACAGGACGCAGACTACCGTGCCGCGCCGCTGTGTACGGGCGATCCTGACGATCTGGTGCTGCAACTGGCAGACATGCCGGGTGAAAAAGTGGCGAAGATCAAGGTCGGACTGTATGAAGCGGTTCGCGACGGCATGGTAGCCAACCTGTTGCTTGAGGCGATCCCGGAGCTACATTTGCGTCTTGACGCCAACCGAGCCTGGACGCCGTTAAAAGCTCAGCAGTTCGCGAAATACGTTAATCCTGAATATCGCGGCCGCATTGCCTTCCTCGAAGAGCCATGCAAAACCCGCGATGATTCCCGTGCGTTTGCGCGTGAAACCGGCATTGCCATTGCCTGGGATGAAAGTCTGCGTGAAGCGGATTTCACCTTCGAAGCCGAAGAGGGTGTCAAGGCTGTAGTTATCAAACCTACGCTAACGGGCAGTCTCGATAAAGTGCGCGAACAGGTGGCTGCGGCGCATGCGCTTGGCCTCGCCGCTGTTATTAGTTCGTCGATCGAGTCGAGCCTGGGTTTAACCCAACTGGCGCGAATAGCCGCCTGGCTGACGCCGCAGACCATTCCGGGTCTGGATACCCTGAGCCTGATGCAGTGCCAGCAGGTACGCACCTGGCCGGGTAGCGCGTTGCCGTGTATCGACGTAGACGCGCTGGAACGTCTGCTATGACCCAGCAGGACATGCCCGATAGCGTGAGCTTTTCGGGCCTGGTACAACCCGGTGACTGGCCATGGCGTCACTGGCGGCAGGTGCGTGCGAAGGCGCCAGCCCTGCGCCTCAACGATGAAGTATTAAGCTGGAGCAAACTTTGCGCGCGTGTCGACCATCTGGCCTGCGGTTTTGCCGCTCAGGGCGTGGAAGAGGGCGATGGCGTCCTGCTTCGCGCATGGAATCATCCGCGCGCTTTGCTGGCCTGGCTGGCATTGCTGCAATGTGGGGCGCGGGTTTTACCTGTGAACCCGCAGTTACCTCAGCCGCTGCTTGACGCGCTGGTCCCGGACTTAACGCTGCGTTTTGCGCTGGATCTTGAGGCCGCTAACGCGCTTTCGGGGCTCAGTCCGTTGCAGATGCAGGCATTGCCAGGCACGCATGCCGCCGCGTGGTTACCCGAACGTTTGAGCACGATGACGTTAACCTCAGGTTCTACCGGCTTGCCGAAAGCGGCGGTACATACCTGTCAGGCGCATCTGGCGAGCGCACAGGGCGTGCTGTCATTAATGCCGTTTGGCGCAGAAGATGACTGGCTTCTCTCACTGCCGCTGTTTCATGTTTCCGGTCAGGGCATTTTGTGGCGCTGGTTGTTTGCCGGGGCGCGAATGACCGTGCGCGACAAGCAGCCGCTGGAGCAAATGCTGGTTGGATGCACCCACGCTTCGCTGGTACCCACACAGCTGTGGCGCTTGCTGGTCAACAACACGCCGGTCACGCTCAAAGCGGTACTGCTGGGCGGCGCGGCAATTCCTGTTGAATTGACCGAGCAGGCGCGCGAGCAGGGGATCCGCTGCTGGTGCGGCTACGGACTGACGGAGTTTGCTTCTACGGTCTGTGCAAAAGAGGCGGATGGTCTGGCGGATGTGGGTTCTGCCCTTGCGGGCAGAGAAGTCAGAATCGTTGATGATGAAGTCTGGCTACGTGCCGCCAGCATGGCGCAAGGCTACTGGCGCAACGGGCAGCTTATTCCTTTAGTGAATGCGGAAGGCTGGTTTGCCACCCGCGATCGTGGTGTGTTGAAGGATGGAAAGTTAACCATTGTCGGTCGTATGGACAATTTGTTCTTTAGCGGCGGGGAAGGTATACAGCCGGAAGAGGTGGAACGTGTGATTGCTGCGCATCCGCAGGTTCTGCAAGCCTTTATTGTGCCGATAGAAGACAAAGAGTTTGGTCATCGTCCGGTGGCGGTCATTGAGTATGACGCCAACGCTGGAGAAACCAATCTGGCAGAGTGGGTTAAAGATAAGCTGGCTCGCTTTCAGCAGCCGGTATGTTGGCTGACGTTGCCTCCAGAACTCAAAGCCGGAGGGATTAAAATCTCTCGCCGCGCGTTGGCGGATTGGGTAAGAGCGTCATTGTTAACATTAAGAAAACAGTAATTACATTTCTCACTTTCGCCATTGCGTAGCCATTGTCCTTTTGTTTATCTGCTAATGTGTAACCTGATGTGAAATTCATTAGCAAAAGGTGCGCTATGGAATGGCATGTGAAGAAGACTTGCTGTCACAAGAAAGCAGGGAGGCTCTATATCGTACTTTGCGATAGCGGTGGTTCGCTTAAGATGCTTGCCCAGGCGCAATCTTCCGAACGGGTTAAGCCCGGCGATCTCCTTTCACCGCTGAAAGACGCCCAGTATTGTGTTAATCGTGATGCATCCCGCGTGATTAAAATAATCGATGCCAGACAGTACATTTGTGACGAATGGGAGCGTCTGGTACGACAGTCCGAAGAGAAATAATCTCAGGACAGGCGTTGATGTGAAGGCAGAAAAATCGTCATGAGTCCCGCCATGATGCACAGTACTCCGGCGAGTGCCTTTACTGAAAAGGTTCCCTGCCAGCCGGGCAGAATCATTGATGCAACCCACACCAGCACATAGCTCAGGCTGAGCAGGGCATAAGCCTTGCTGAGCGCGAGCTGGTGCAGGGCTTTATGCCAGCAAATAACCGACAGTAAATAGCCTGCCAGCCCGGCATACAGAGCAATCGTCCCGACGCTAAGAGAATATACGGCTGTGATGAATTCCAGCGGCTGCAGCATTGGCGGCAGATTATCCATCGCAAAGCCGAGACTTAACTGGGCAGCCGAGGTGATAATAACGCTACACAATCCCCAAAAGATGCCCATTACACCGCACTCCCAAGAATAAAGATGCCGGTGATTATCAGCCCAACCCCCAGCCAGTGGCGTGTAGTGACGGGTTCGCGCCAGATTTTCCACGCGGCCAGCGTCACCCAAACAAAGTTAAGACTCAGCATGGGGTAGGCGATACCGACAGGAATGTTCTGTAGTACCGCCAGCCAGAGCAGCATGGCCAGACCGAGGCTTGCCAGAGCAAGCCCAATCCACAGCGTAATGTGACGTTTTCGCGCATGAACGGATACTGGTCGGGTTGCCAGCTTCTGGCATAACTGACCGCAAACGCTGAGCAGGCTGGCAAGAACTAAGACTATCCAGATCATTTGGGTCGATACTGAATCAGGACCAGACGCCCCTGATTATCAATGTAGTCAGCGGGAGGGATGGCAAGTTGATTAATATCTTCATCCTTATCAATTGAGAGCACGAGCGTAATGTTTCCTTGCTGACGATGTTGCGCTAACCAGTCGGAAAAATCTTCCCGACTGATAAAACGCCCCCGCGCATCAGGGTAGCTGAGGCCATATTTTAACTCGCCCGTTTGACCGTACATCATGATGTCGTCACGCTTCAGGCTCCAGGCCAGCCCCGCGGCGACGCCAACGCTGTCGGTGAGAACATAACGGCTCGAGTCCAACGACTCTTTGGTCATCTCGACAAAAAACTGCGGCTGTTTAGATTCCATCACCCGGTCAGGAATGGAGAAGCCAAACAACAGTGCCAGTCCTAATGGGCACAGCGCTGCGAATTGCCAGTTCTTCTCGCGATTATTTAGCGTATACCAGCCGAACAGCGTCCAGATGATAAAAATGCCCCACGCACAAAACACTTTATACGTCTCGATATGTGACCAGACCGGTGTCTTTAAAGGACCAAGCGTGGAAACAATAAACGTGGCGACAATGCCGGTTACACCGAACAGAACGTTGATCCAGCCGTTGGCGCGCAGTGCGGCCGAACCTTTTTCCGCAGCCTGCAGACCGAAACGCGCCGTCAATATCGCCAGCGGCGCAAAGCAGGAAAGTATATAGGTTGGCAGTTTTCCTTTCGCGATGCTGAAAAACAGGATTGGCATGATAATCCAGCTCAACAGGTACAGTGCGCTGCGCGGAAGATCGCGCTCACGCCAGCCCGTACGCAGCGCGCCGGGAAGCAGTCCAAGCCACGGTAATGCGCCTGCCAAAAATACCGGAATGTAGTACCAGAAAGGAGCCTTATGTTGGGCATCATCCTGCGCAAAGCGTTGAATATGTTCGACCCAGAAGAAGTAATGCCAGAAATCCGGCTCGCGCCGGGCAATCGCTATTCCCCACGGCAGCACAATCACGACGCAACCGACCACTGCCAGCAGACCGTAGATAATGAGATCTTTCCAGCGCTTTTGCGCGAAAACCCACGGCAGTACGCTGAGTACGGGAACGGCAAGCGCCAGGAAACCCTTGGTCATCACCCCCATGCCGCAGGTTAACCCTAACAGCAGAAAGGCGGTCATTTTGCGCGTTCTGGTGGTGGCCTGCATCCCCTCCCAAAAGCAGCACATGCCTGCCATTAGCCAGAGCGCAATGATGGGATCAAGTACTGCGTAAGTGCCGATGCTGTAAACGGAAAAAAACGTTAAAAAGATAACTGAAGAGAGTACGGCAGTACGCTTATCCTGCCATAGCCGCATGGCAAGCCAGGCTACCAATAGTGCCGTCAGCAAGGTAGCAAAAATGGCCCCCGCTCTGACGCCAAAATTATTGGCGCCAAACAACCATTGTCCGATGCTGTTTAACCAGTATCCGGCAATCGGTTTTTCAAAATAACGTAGCCCTAAAAAGTGTGGAACAATCCAGTCACCGGAGGCCAGCATTTCCCGGCTGATTTCGGCATAACGCGTTTCATCTGGCTGCCAGAGCAGGCGACTGCTGATGGGCAAAATAAAATACAGCGCAATAAAAGCGATAAATGCCAGGACGTAACGTATCGACTTCATTGCTTTGCACCTACTGGTTGCTGGCAACCGAGCCACCCCTCTCTGCCGGGAATTTTTCCACGCACGATCTGCCCGGTTGGCAGCGTACTGATGTCGTCTGGTAACAGCTCGCCAAGCGGGCAGAATGTAATCCCCATGTCTGCGGCGCGAGTAAGCAACTCGTCAAAATTCTGATGAAAGGCGATGCCTTCAACTTCCGCATGAATGGTATACACCGGTGTTCCTCTGCTCATCTGGATGTGGGAGAGAATATAAGAATTGAAGTCCACCGCCTGGACCTCCTGACCAACCACTTCATCCCATGTTGGTAACGTGACGGGAATTTGCGGCGTACCTGTTTTCCCGGACGCCAGCACAGGACGGAATAACGACGTTCCCCGACAGTCGCTGTTATAGCGCAGATGGAACGTTTCTTTGGCATTGACGACGCTATTGTCGGCACGCCATCCGGCAACGGCAGAACAGGTGACGGGGTGTCCGATGATGGCTTCCAGGGCCGTTATGCCTCGCGAAATATCATCAATCAGCTGTTTGTCATTCCAGTTCCCGCTTCGTGCCTGCCAGGCATGGTGATCCCAGGCATGCAAACCGGTTTCATGAAGCTGGGCGGTTTGCGCAATGATCGCCGCGTTAGCCTGGCCGATCTCTTTTCCCGGCCATGCGGTTCCCGCCAGCAAAATATCCCATCCGTAGAGTGATGCTGCGTTTGAGCGCAGCATTTTCCACAGAAATTGTGGCTTCACCAGACGCCAGAGATGGCGTCCCATGTTGTCAGGCCCAACGCTAAAGAAAAAACTTGCCCGAACGTGATGTCGGTTCAATGTCTCCAGCAGGCGGGGCACGCCTTCGCGTGTCCCCCTGAAAGTATCGACATCAATGCGCAAGCCGACTTTGGTCATGATGTGTGTTCCGTGATATCCACACTGCGTAAGAAGAAGTCCAGCGTCTCTTCTACCGTTTCCTGCATCTCAATGGTTGGCTCCCAGTTCAGACAGCGTTTTGCATTGCGAATGTTGGGCTTACGGTGTTCAACGTCTTGATAACCTTTACCATAGTAGCTGCTGCTTTCGACGTCACGGAAACCAGCAAACGGCGGGAAGTGGTTACGCAATGGATGTTTTTCAAAGCAGGTAAGTAGCATTTCTGCCAGTTCCTGAATACTTGCTTCGTTCTGTGGATTACCAATGTTGATAATCTCGCCGTCACAGCGTCCGCCTTCGTTTTCGATGATACGATACAGGGCTTCGATGCCATCGCGAATGTCGGTAAAGCAGCGTTTTTGTTTTCCGCCTTCAATTAGCTTAATCGGTGAGCCTTCCACCAGGTTGAGGATCAACTGCGTAATGGCGCGTGAGCTGCCGATACGCGCGGCGTTAAGGTTGTCCAGACGCGGTCCCATCCAGTTAAACGGACGGAACAGGGTGAAGCGTAATCCCTCTTTTTCGCCATATGCCCAGATTACGCGGTCCAGCAACTGCTTGGAGACGGAGTAGATCCAGCGTGGTTTATTCACCGGACCGACGATCAGATTCGAGCTGTCCTCATCGAAGACTTTGTCGGTACACATGCCGTAAACTTCGGAGGTTGACGGGAAAATGATGCGCTTACGGTATTTCACGCAGTAGCGAATGATTTTCAGGTTCTCTTCAAAATCGAGCTCAAACACGCGCAGCGGGTTACGGATATATTCGATTGGCGTTGCGATCGCTACCAGCGGTAATACGACGTCGCATTTTTTCACATGATATTCAATCCATTCGGAGTGAATGCTGATGTCGCCCTCGACGAAATGGAATCGCGGATGTTGCAGAAAACGCTCAATGGCGTCGCTACCAATATCAAGTCCATACACGTCGTAATTATCTTCTTGCAGCAGGCGCTCGGTCAGATGGTTACCAATGAAACCATTAACGCCGAGGATCAGCACACGAGTACGGCGTTTGCTGGTGGTAACTGACAGGCTATTCAAGTGAGAACCCGGAACCAGGCCCAGAACCTGCGCCAGCTGTGACCCTTGCATTGCAATACCATCGCCAGCCTGTCCGGTAATAATCTCCAGTGCGCCATCGGCACAGGCGATCAGCAAAGGAGACACGGAGATGACGCTACCCGGCTGGGCCGCAAAGTGGTTTGTGCACACACGCGATGACCAGACGGTGAACTTTTGCGTGCCGACATAGCTAAATGCCCCCGGCCACGGATCGCTGACTGCGCGGACCTGATTATGCAATTCCGCGGCAGGTTTACTCCAGTCGAGGAAGCTATCTTCCGGCGTACGGCGACCAAAACAGCTAGCCTCTGCTTCTTGTTGGGGGCGTTCTGCATAATCCCCCGTTTTAATCGCAGGCAGTGCCTGTTCCAGCAACTGACGCGCAGCCTGGCACAATTTATGGTGCAGCGTTAACGCCACATCATCAGGCGAAATCGCGACACGCTGCTGGGCAACAATGGCACCGGCATCCGCGCGTTTGATCATGCGATGAAGCGTGACGCCGGTTTCGGTTTCGCCGTTGACTAGTACCCAGTTCAGCGGTGCGCGGCCACGGTATTTCGGTAACAGTGAGCCGTGCAGGTTAAATGCACCCTTAGGGGCAAGGCTGAGGATCTCATCACTCAGCAAATGACGATAGTAGAACGAGAAGATGGCATCCGGTGCCAGTTGGCTAATGCGCTCAATCCATAAGGGGTGATTAACCTCGTCCGGAGCGTAAACCGGAATACCGGCGCTGGCGGCAAGGCGGGAAACAGATCCAAAAAACGCTTTTTCACCCGGATTGTCGGTGTGCGTAAAAATCGCAGCGATCTCATAACCTGCATCCAACAAGGCCTGGACACCCTGACATCCCATATCGTGATAGGCAAATACGACGGCTTTCATGCGTGGTTTTCCTCGGTTGACTGCGTGGTTTGGGGGCGGATAACGTGTTGAACAAAATAGCGGGGGCGGGCGCGGACATCGTTATAGATGCGACCGATATATTCGCCGAGTAAACCCATGCCTATAAACTGTGCGCCGATAAAGGTAAACAGGACGGCAAACAGCATGAATACCCCTTCCGCGGCCCACTGTGGACCGAGCGTCAGGCGCAGAACAACAAGCAGAACAGATAAGGTAAAGCCCGTGGCGGCGATCACGCTGCCGAGCAGGCTCAACATACGAAGCGGCGTGGTGGTCAGACAGGTCACCAGGTCATACATCAGGTTGATCAGACGCATGAAGCTGTATTTAGAGTCACCAAATTCACGCTCTGCATGATGTACCGGGATTTCCGTGGCGCGACGGGCAAAAATGTTGGCCAGAATCGGGATAAAGGTGCTGCGCTCCTGGCAATGCAGCATGGCATCGACGATATGACGGCGATAGGCGCGCAGCATGCAGCCGTAGTCGCCCATCGCTTTACCGGTGGTGCGCTGAATCAGGTGGTTGATCAGGCGCGAGGCGGTCTTACGAAATACGCTGTCCTGACGGTTCTGACGTACAGTTCCCACCACATCGAAGCCTTCATCTGCGGTGGCGACCAGCCGAGGGATCTCTTCCGGCGGGTTTTGCAAATCGGCATCCAGCGTGATGATCAAGTCCCCACTGACATGGCTGAAGCCGGCCATAATCGCCGAGTGCTGCCCGTAGTTGCGATTCAGTAAAATAGAGACAATATGGCTGTTCGGTGTCTGGGACGCGTCCATCATTAGTTGAGCGGAATGGTCGCTGCTGCCGTCGTCGATTAGCAGAATTTCATAGTCTTTGCCCAATTTCTCGCAGGCAGCGCTGGTGCGTCTGATTAACTCTGGCAGGCTTTCCTGTTCATTAAAAACGGGAATGACTACCGAGACTTTTTTGATCGGTGCTGCTTCAAACATGGTTATTGTCCTGCAATCTCGCGAAGTGCCGTAATGACCCGCTGGGTATCCGCTTCGGTCATGTCTGGGAATAACGGCAGCGAGCAGATGCGCGCGCTGTTCCATTCAGTATTTGGGAGCGAAAGGGTAGGGAAGCGTTCGCGGTAATATTTTTGCGTATGGGCCGCACGAAAATGCAGGCCGGTGCCGATATCTTTGGCCTTTAGCGCTTCCATCAGCGCATCTCTGCTCAGGCCACAGCGCGCTTCGTCAACGCGAATGATGAACAGATGCCAGGCGTGGACGTGCGACCACTGGGGCAGGGCCAGCGGTTGAAATGGCGTATCAGCCAACGCCTGTTGATATTGCCTGGCAATTTGCGCCCGGCGTGAGTTCAGTTGTTCGAGCTTATTCAGCTGTACCAGCGCGATGGCGGCATTGATATCTGTGAGGTTGTATTTGTACCCTGGCGCCAGCACTTCGGCCTGCGGCGCCCGGCCATAGGTCTGTCGATCAAAAGCATCAACGCCCAGGCCGTGAAACTTCAGGCTGCGAAGCCGCTGGGCAAGCTGGCTGTCGTCGGTAACGATTAGCCCGCCTTCTGCACAGGTGATATTTTTGATGGCGTGAAACGAGAAGATAGCTGTGCCGCGTGCGCCGACATGACGCCCCTTATACAATGTCCCTACGGCGTGGGCCGCATCTTCTATAACCGGAATACCATAGCGCTCGCCAATGGCATTAATCGCGTCAAGGTCGGCGGGAGCGCCTGCGTAATGTACCGGAACAATGGCTTTAGTTCGTGGGGTGATAGCGGCTTCAATTTGCTCCGGTGTGACCATCAGCGTATCGCGGTCAACGTCGATCATCACTGGCGTCGCCCCCAGCAAAACAATCATGTTGAGGGTCGAAACCCATGTCATTGATGGCGTAATGACCTCATCGCCTGCGCCTATGCCCAGCGCCATCAGCGTGATGTGCATACCGGCCGTAGCGGAACAGACGGCGACGGCGTGCTGATTTCCCGTGAGCTGACAGAATGCGGCTTCCAGTTGTTGGTTTTTCGGGCCGGTGGTTATCCATCCAGAGTCAAGAACCGTCTTCACGGCGGCAAGTTCTTCAGCGCCCATGGCCGGGCGAGAGAAAGGCAAAAAGTCAGACATCATTATTCCTTCAAGCCATTTAACGCCACCGAAGTTTTATTTCTCGTGATAAACAGGGGCGTCGTTAATTATTTAATCAGGCTTCAAAGGTTAATGACTGAAGGTTAATTTATCCTTAAGAGTTTAAGGTTTGGGATGAATGAAGAAATGGAGAGTGTTTATATTTATCTTAATGAAATTAAAGTGTTTTGTGAGTCTTTGCGATTTTGGCGACATTGCTAGTTTCTGCAGACTAATGTACGCAATGCCGCTATTCAGAATGTTAATTAGATGCCGTTATTAAATGATAACTTACAGTAACCCTTTCAAGGTTAACGTTTTACGTGTGGCGATATTTAAGTCGTAGGTGCCGAGATCTTCCGCTTTAACCCATGCGAACGCCTGGAACTCTTCGTTAATGTTCACTTCGCGATTCGCCGCCACACAATCGAAGATGAGATAAATCATATAAATCTCTTCCTGGCTGCCATCCGCGTACGTTTTGGTACGAATATCGTCACTGAAAGTCCATGGCGTAATGTCTGATAACACCAGTTGTTCGCCCAGCTCCTCTCTCACTTCCCGGCGCAAAGCTTCTTCGATGCGTTCGCCTGGTTCAACACCGCCGCCAGAAAGTGCCCACTGACCGGGAAACACACCACGGTCATCAGCCATTTTGCAGAGTAAATAACAGCCATCGTTTTGAATTAATGGGCAAACAATTGTTCTTTGGCGCATGAGGCGAGTCCTTGTTGGAGAGGTAGAGAAAATTCCGTCATGCACGCATCTTACCTTTTGCAGGCGGCAGAAAAAACGCTTCATTGAGCAATAACGTCGCTTGGTCAAGGGAGATGAGATGTTTGTTGAAAACGACCCTTTGCTACGTTCACATGTATAAATGACACAAGAATTTAACCTTATCCAAATCTTCTGAGTAGTATTTAGTTACAATATGCCGTTGCATCGCTTTTTTAGCTCATTGATTCCTCGTCATCTGACAGTACAATTCACCGGTTTTGGGGCTATGTTTTGATTCTTGCAGGAAAGGATAGAAAATGAAAAAAAGTTTAATGTTGGGTTTTGCCGGAATGCTGTTTGTTTCCGCGTCGGCGAGCGCGATTAGCATCAATGGCCAGGCTGGCGAAGACTACACCAACCTTGGATTCGGTATGGGTACTGAGACTACCGGTCTGGCCGTCAGCGGCAACTGGATGCATAACGATGACGACGGCGATGTTGCTGGGCTGGGCCTGGGGCTGAATATCCCGCTGGGTCCACTGTTGGCGACCGTTGGCGGTAAAGGTGTTTATACCAATCCAAACGATGGCGATGAAGGTTATGCGGCGGCTGTCGGCGGTGGTTTACAGTGGCCGATCGGCGACAGCATTCGTCTGTTTGGTGAGTACTATTACTCTCCAGATTCGCTTTCCAGCGGTATCGACAGCTATGAAGAAGCCAATGCCGGTGCGCGTTTGACCATTATGCGCCCGCTGAGCATTGAAGCGGGTTATCGCTACCTGAACCTGGCAGGCAAAGACGGCAACCGCGATAACGCGATTGCTGACGGCCCGTACGTTGGGGTTAATGCCAGTTTCTGATTTTTCTGGCGCGGCGTTCAGTCGCGCCTTCCCCCCTCCATGCGTTATAGTGTTTTCATCATAAAAGCAGGAGAACACGATGTTAAACGTGGAGATGCTATCCACCGGGGATGAAGTGTTGCACGGACAAATCGTCGACACGAATGCCGCCTGGCTGGCTGATTTTTTCTTTAATCAGGGTTTACCGCTCACACGCCGCAACACGGTAGGTGACAATCTTGACGATCTGGTCGCCGTTTTGCGCGAGCGTAGCGAACATGCCGATATACTGATCGTTAACGGCGGGCTGGGGCCTACCAGCGACGATCTGAGTGCGCTGGCGGCGGCAACGGCAAAAGGCGAAGGGCTGGTGCTGCATGAAGCATGGCTCACCGAAATGGAGCGTTATTTTCGCGATCGTGGACGCGTGATGGCGCCGAGCAACCGCAAACAGGCTGAACTGCCTGCCAGCGCGGAGTTTATCAATAATCCGGTGGGCACCGCCTGCGGGTTTGCCCTGAAGCTTAATCGCTGCCTGATGTTCTTCACGCCGGGCGTTCCATCAGAATTTAAAGTCATGGTTGAGCATGAGATCCTGCCGCGTTTGCGTGAGCGTTTTTCGCTGTCTCAACCCCCGCTATGCCTGAGATTAACCACGTTTGGCCGTTCTGAAAGCGAGCTGGCGCAGAGCCTGGATCCGCTGCCATTGCCTCCGGGAGTGACAATGGGCTACCGCTCGTCGATGCCGATTATCGAACTGAAGCTGACCGGGCCGGATTCCCAGCGCGAAGCGATGCTGGCGCTGTGGCCAGAAGTTAAGCGAGTTGCCGGACAGAATATGATTTTCGAAGGTACGGAAGGCTTGCCTGCGCAAATTGCCCGCACGTTGCAGGAACGACAATACAGCCTGACGCTGAGCGAACAATTCACCGGCGGTCTGGTGGCGTTGCAGCTTTCTCGTGCTAATGCTCCGTTGTTGGCGAGTGAAGTGGTTCCGCCCCAGGAAGAAACGCTGGCGCAAACGGCGCATTGGGTAACCGAGCGACGTAGTAAACATTATGCCGGGCTGGCTTTGGCGATATCAGCTTTCGAAAACGAACATATTAATTTTGCGCTGGCCACCCCCAATGGGACATATGGTTTGCGCGTTCGGCTGAACGCTAATCGCTACAGCTTGTCGATTCGTCAGGAAGTGTGCGCAATGATGGCGCTCAATATGCTGCGCCGTTGGCTCAATGGGCAGGATATTGCCACCGAACACGGCTGGATCGAAGTGGTTGAGTCGTTGACACTGCCATCTTAATTTACCCTGGCTATCCATTTTTATGGGAAGGTGTTCCGATCTTCCCATTGTCAGTCCAGCCTGTTGTACTCCAGGCAAAAAAATCTGTGATTTGTTTCACGATCCTGTTCATTATTTCTCCAATCCTCTGGAAGCGCGAGGGGATTTGATGCACTTCACAATTTTACACACGTCAACCTACCACACTGATTCCAGTATCTCAGACTGGAGTCCAGTATGTTGGAATCAAGTAAAGTTCCTGCCCTTACTCGGGCGATCGAAATTCTCAATCTCATTGCGCGTATCGGCCCGTGCAGTGCCGCCACCATTATAGAAACGCTGGGTATTCCCAAAAGTACGGCTTACCTGTTACTCAACGAACTGAAACGTCAGCGTTTTATCAGCATTGATCATCAGGAGAATTACTGCCTGTGGACCAAGCTGGTGGAACTTTCTGGGCATGCGCTGAGCAAGATGGATCTGCGTGAACTGGCGCGTCCGCGTCTGACGCAACTGATGGACGAGACCGGGTTGCTCTGCCATTTGGGCATCATCGACCACGAAAGCGCTTATTACATCCTGAAAGTGGAATCTTCATCTACCATCAGCGTCCGTTCCCACGAGGGCAAAAGCCTCTCGTTGTATCGTTCCGGTATCGGTAAATGCCTGCTGGCCTGGCAACCTGCCGTGGTACGTAAAACCATCATTGAGCAGTTGGTCTGGGAACAGGCAACGCCAACCACGCTCACCCATCCACAGCAGTTGACTGACGAGCTGGAACGCATTCGCCAGCGTGGATGGAGCTTTGATAATGGCGAAGATTATCCGGATGTTCGCTGCGTCGCAGCACCCGTTTTTAACGCCAGCAACGAACTGACCGCAGCGATTTCGGTGGTCGGTACGCGCTTACAAATCAACGAAGAAAATCGTGACTATCTGGCGGGTAAAGCCATTGCCTGCGCCAAAGATATCTCACGCCTGTTGGGATGGAAAAGCCCCTTCGACTCACTCGCATCATAAATAAGGAGAACATCATGACCCTACCGAAAATTAAACACGTTCGTGCCTGGTTTACGGGTGGCGCTACGGCAGATAAAGGCGCTGGCGGCGGCGACTATCATGATCAGGGCGCTAACCACTGGATTGACGATCATATTGCGACGCCAATGAGCAAATATCGTGAATACGAGCAATCGCGTCAGTCCTTTGGCATCAATGTGTTAGGAACGCTGATTGTTGAAGTAGAAGCAGAGAACGGACAGACCGGTTTTGCCGTCTCTACAGCAGGGGAGATGGGCTGTTTTATCGTTGAAAAACATCTCAATCGTTTTATTGAAGGAAAATGCGTCAGCGATATCAAACTGATCCACGATCAGATGCTCGGCGCGACGATGTACTACTCCGGCTCCGGTGGCCTGGTCATGAATACCATCTCCTGCGTGGACCTGGCGTTGTGGGACCTGTTTGGCAAGGTGGTGGGGCTACCGGTCTACAAACTGTTAGGCGGCGCTGTGCGTGATGAAATCCAGTTTTACGCCACCGGCGCGCGTCCGGATTTGGCGAAAGAGATGGGCTTTATCGGCGGTAAAATGCCGACCCACTGGGGACCACATGACGGCGACGCAGGGATCCGCAAAGATGCGGCGATGGTTGCCGATATGCGCGAGAGGTGCGGCCCGGATTTCTGGCTGATGCTCGACTGCTGGATGAGCCAGGACGTGAACTATGCTACCAAACTGGCCCATGCCTGTGCACCGTACAACCTGAAGTGGATCGAAGAGTGTCTGCCGCCACAGCAGTATGAAGGCTACCGCGAGCTGAAGCGTAATGCGCCGGCGGGAATGATGGTGACCAGCGGCGAGCACCACGGGACAGTACAGTCCTTCCGTACGCTCTCTGAAACTGGCATCGATATCATGCAGCCGGACGTGGGCTGGTGTGGTGGATTAACTACGCTGGTAGAAATCGCCGCTATCGCCAAATCGCGCGGACAGTTGGTGGTGCCGCATGGTTCATCGGTCTACTCGCACCATGCGGTGATTACCTTCACCAACACCCCGTTTAGCGAGTTCCTGATGACCAGTCCGGACTGCTCATCTATGCGCCCACAGTTCGATCCAATTCTGCTTGATGAACCAGTGCCAGTGAATGGTCGCATTCATAAGTCGGTGCTTGATAAACCTGGATTTGGCGTTGAGCTTAACCGCGACTGCAATCTGAAACGCCCTTATAGCCACTAATGACCTGTGCGTTGTCGCTGCAACGACAACGCCCTCATTTCTTTGAGGATCTTGCTATGAGCACTACCTTACTTGATGGCGTCGTAAAGAAGAACCGCGCCCGTTTGATTCCGTTTATGTTGGCGCTGTATGTGCTGGCATTTCTTGACCGTTCGAACATTGGTTTCGCCAAAGAGACTTATCAGATTGACACAGGCTTGAGCAATGAGGCTTACGCTCTGGGGGCCGGGATTTTCTTCGTGGTTTACGCTTTTCTGGGTGTCCCTGCCAACCTGTTGATGCGCAAATTTGGCGCCAGAACCTGGATTGGCACCACCACGCTGCTGTGGGGATTTCTCTCTGCAGCGATGGCATGGGCGGACACGGAAGCGAAATTCTTGATTATCCGCACCCTGTTAGGGGCGGCGGAGGCGGGTTTCTTCCCCGGTATGATTTATCTTACCTCACAGTGGTTCCCGCAGCGTAACCGCGCCAGCATCATGGGTCTGTTTTATATGGGGGCGCCGCTGGCGTTAACGTTGGGATCGCCGCTTTCAGGCGCTCTGCTGGAGATGCATGGATTTATGGGGCATCCGGGCTGGTTCTGGATGTTTGTTATCGAAGGTTTACTGGCGGTAGGGGCAGGCGTTTTTACCTTCTTCTGGCTAGATGATACCCCACAGCAGGCGCGTTTTCTTAGCGCCGAGGAGAAAGCGGCGCTCATCAATCAACTGACGAGCGAAGAAGAGAAAAAGGTCACTTCACGTCTCTCTGATGCGTTGCGTAATGGCCGCGTCTGGCAACTGGCCATTATCTACCTGACGATTCAGGTGGCGGTGTACGGCCTAATCTTCTTCCTGCCGACCCAGGTTGCCGCGCTGCTGGGCACTAAAGTGGGTTTTACCGCGTCGGTAGTGACGGCAATTCCGTGGGTGGCGGCCCTGTTTGGCACCTGGCTGATTCCACGCTACTCCGACCGCACCGGCGAGCGGCGTAATATCGCTGCGCTGACGCTGCTGGCTGCGGGGATTGGTATTGGCCTGTCCGGTCTGGTTTCGCCGGTACTGGCGATTATGGCGCTGTGCGTGGCGGCAGTGGGTTTCATCGCTGTACAGCCGGTTTTCTGGACGATGCCAACGCAACTTCTTTCTGGGACCGCGCTGGCGGCGGGGATCGGCTTCGTTAATCTGTTTGGTGCCATCGGTGGCTTTATTGCCCCAATTCTGCGCGTCAAAGCCGAAACGCTGTTTGCCAGCGATGCGGCAGGGCTGCTGACCCTGGCGGGAGTTGCCATTATTGGCTCACTGATTATCTTCACGCTGAGTGTGAACCGTTCTGTTTCACAAGCAGGCGCTGTGCATCATTAATCTTATCTATGTTGTAAGGATCGTTATGAACGCATTGTTATCAAACCCTTTTAAAGAAGGATTACGCAAAGGGGAAGTACAGATCGGCCTGTGGCTTAGTTCGACTACCTCTTACATGGCAGAGATTGCAGCGACGTCGGGCTATGACTGGCTGCTCATTGATGGTGAGCATGCGCCGAATACTGTGCAGGATCTCTACCACCAATTGCAGGCGGTTGCGCCTTATGCCAGCCAACCAGTGGTTCGTCCCGTTGAGGGAAGTAAAGCGTTGATCAAACAGGTACTGGATATTGGTGCCCAGACGCTGCTGATTCCAATGGTCGACAGCGCAGAGCAAGCACGTCAAGTGGTTTCCGCCACGCGTTATCCACCGCTCGGGGAACGGGGAGTCGGTGCCAGCGTAGCGCGAGCGGCGCGTTGGGGGCGTATCGACAAGTATATGGAGCGGGCTAATGAATCACTGTGCCTGTTGGTGCAGGTCGAGAGTAAAGCTGCACTGGATAATCTGGATGCGATTCTGGATGTTGAGGGTATTGACGGTGTCTTTATTGGCCCGGCCGATCTCTCTGCATCTTTGGGCTATCCGGATAATGCCGGACACCCGGAGGTGCAACGGATTATTGAGCAGAGCATCTGCCGTATCCGCGCAGCCGGAAAAGCTGCCGGCTTCCTCGCTGTCGACCCGGCAATGGCGCAAAAATGTCTTCAGTGGGGGGCGAATTTTGTCGCGGTAGGTGTCGATACTATGCTTTATACCGAAGCGCTGGATCGCAGGTTGGCAATGTTTAAACCGGGTCAAGCAGCGCAAACGTTGAAAAAAAGTTACTAATATAAGGCCCGAGGGCGTGGCGCCATCGGGCCCGATATCTGTTCTATTGGTTGTTCGCCACCGCGTGATCAGCAGAAAATCCGGTAATGGCCAGTACCGTTTCACGATCAATACCTTGTTCCAGCATCATGCGCGCGATGCGCAAGGCTTCTTCTTGCGTTCCTTTTTGCACTCCTTGCTCTAACCCTTTTTGCATTCCTTGTTCTAACCCTTGTTGCAGCCCATTTTGGTGACCTTCCTGTTTCAGCCTCTCTGCTATTGTCATTAATCTCTCCTTGTTATGTGGGGTACGTTCTACGTTCGGCAACTTCATGGATAAATTTGTTGACGTGACATACATCGCCGTACCGTAGCAGATAATTAAATAGCGTTTGTAGCTGGCTGTCATTAGCGGTACTTGTAACTAATAGCGAGACCAGTCGGTCCACTAACCCCATTAAATCACGATCGCGGATTTGTTTTTGCATCAACTCAAGCAGCGCAATCCCCCGATGCTGCGCGATTTCATCGTCAGGTATTACGGTAATGTCGACCAGCGGAAAAGCCTCTGAATACAGTTGTCGCGCCAGTTGCGGATTATCAAATTCATCCAGCCAGTTGAGTGACCAGGGATAGGGACTTTGTTGACCGTGATAAAACAGCATGGGGATAACCAGCGGCAGCGTTTTATTTCCGGCATCAAGGTGATGCTGCATCGCCGCGGTAGCATAACGCATCAGGCGAAATGCCATGTGCTGTACCGCGGTACTCTGATGTTCGATAACACAATAGATATACCCCTGACCTTCGCGTGTTTTTAGTGACCACAATACGTCTGAGTAGTATGCACGGAGATCCTGTTCGATAAAGCTGGTGGACTCCAGCTTCAGCGTTTGCATATCGCAAATCTCACGTAATGCGACAGGGAGGTGAATATCCAGAAAATCCCGAGCCATCTCGGGGTAAGACATTATCTTTTTAAAAACCGCATCGTGCGGTGTGGATGTGGTGGGTTTAGCCATGGTAGTCCGTCACCAGAAAGAGAAGATGGCGTGACGGTATCCGCTTCTAACCTGCGTTGCATGTGGAGAATGGGGGCTTTGCGCGGGGGAATCAGAGATAAATACGCCCGACTGCAACGTATTCAATTAAGCGGAACAAGGTGCGCAAAAATGCCCGGTAAGCAGAACGCCACCGGGCAACAGAGTTAACCCAACGCTTTTGCCAGTAAGGTGATGGGATGTTCGCAGCGTTTGCTTGTAGACATCTCAATCTGCCATTTACAGGTTTCGCAGTCGGTGACGACGATATCAGCGCCGCTTTCTTCAATCTGGCGGAATAACGGCGCGCCAATGGACTGCGATGTCGGGTAGTTTTCTTTTTTGAATCCGTATGTCCCGGCAATCCCGCAGCACTGCGAGTCCAGTACCGTTAGTTCCAGCCCCGGAATTTGCCGCAACAGTTCCAGCGTATAGAGCGTCCAGCCCATTTTCTCCATGTGGCATGGCGTGTGATAGACCACCTTCAGCGGCAGCGTTTTCAACGGTAGCGTTTTGCCTTCATCCAGCTTGCGCCACAGCCAGCGGGTTGCCAGCTCAATGTGCTCACGCAGGCCAGAGTTATCGACGTCCAGCACTTCCGGATATTCATCACGCAGCGCAAATGTGCAGGTTGATGAGGTGGCGATCACCGGAATGCCCTTGCCATCAATGGCTTCCCTAAGCGAAGCCACGTTGCTCACTGCCTGCTTACGCGCTTTATCGGTAAAGCCGTTGGCGATCAGCGGTACGCCGCAGCATTTCTCTTTGCTCAGCAACTGCACACCGGTTCCCATCGCATTCAGTACCTTGATCAGGTCCTTACCGAGCTGCGGATGGTTGTAATTCACAAAACAACCGTGGAAAAAGGCAACCTGATCCTGATACTGCGCCTGCTGTGCGGCAATGCTACGATACCAGCGGCGGAAAGTGCCAAAAGAGTATTTCGGCAGCGTACGGCGATGATCGATTTTCAGCGCGTAGTCCAGCAACTGGCGTACCGGTTTTAGCGAGGTGGCGGTATTCACTATTGGGGCGAAGGGGGTGGATACGCTACCCATCAAATCGGTATGACTTAAGACAAAGTTACGCAGCGACGGACGTGTAGTGTCATATTTGGCGCGTGCGCGCTGGATGATATCACCGATTTTCACATCTGACGGACAGGCCACTTCGCAGCGCTTACAGTTGATGCAGTATTTCAACGCATCGTCATATAACGCGCCATCTTTCAGGCGCAGACGCTCACCGTCCGGGCCAGCCTGTTTAGGGCCTGGGTAGCTCGGATTGACGCGGCTTACCGGGCAGGCCGTGGTGCACACCGTGCATTTGATACAACTTTCAAAACGTGTGTCGCTCATTGCTGTCCTCCGGCACGTTTCGCAATGTGATGTGCGGCGTGTAAGGCGCTGACTGCGCACACGCCGCCTCCGCAACCCTGGGCGATAGGGTCGAATCCGCCGAGAACGGAACCGATGGCATACATATTCTCTACCGTTTTCCCCGCCAGTGACGGGCGCAATGCGGCATCGGTCGTCACGCCAAACTGTTGCCACGGTTGTGGATCGAAGACGTCACGTTGATACCACTCGGCGCGGGTGGCGGTTTGCTGTACATCCAGGCCCAAAATCGGTTCGTGGATGGCCTCACGCGTGGCGACCAGTCCGCTACTGAAGAAACTGCCGCTGGCGAGCACGGCGAAACGTGGGCGCAACGGAATATCGGCATGGTTACGGGTCCAGATTTCGCTGACCACACCGTCCTGACAGGTGATTTTCTTCACTTCATCACCTGGCATCCAGATGCCGCCCTGGCGCACGAACTGACGCTGCAATTTGTTGTGTAACCGCATACCCAGTACCGAAGGCGGTAGGGTCGGTAACAGCGTCAGCGAGCAGGGGAGGCGCTCGTTAAGCCACTGCCAGAGTCGCTCATCCGCCAGACCGAAGCAGGCGGGCATGATTATCATGTCGCAGGTTTTTGCGACCGGCAGTAATGCGTCATAGAGCAACGACCATTTATCTTCGTTATCCAGCAGGCGCGCAATGTTGACGGCGCGAAATTCGGTCGGGTTATCACGCAGGACATCCAGCTCAGGCAGGTCGATTTCTGCCGTTTCGACGCTGAGATTGCGTTGACGCA
Organism: Citrobacter arsenatis; assembly: GCF_004353845.1. GTDB lineage: Bacteria > Pseudomonadota > Gammaproteobacteria > Enterobacterales > Enterobacteriaceae > Citrobacter > Citrobacter arsenatis. The sequence continues at coordinate 3,526,764 of NZ_CP037864.1, read as the reverse complement.
GTGAGGCCGCGGCAAGATGCGCCTGAAAATCCAGTAAACCGCTGATACCCACAACGCAGATACGCTGCGCGGACAGTGGCCAGACCGGAACTTCCGGGGAACTTAACCAGGTTGAGCGCAGAGTGCCCAACGGGGTGACGCGTTGATGTGACTGATGTACCTTGCCCTGCAAATTTGTCCCACATTCTTCCAGCAGATTTTGCGCCTGCTGGGCCAGTTCCAGAACGTTGTGGGTTCCGATGGTGCTATACGGATGCGCAGGTGCCTGAGTGCGCAGCGCATTCAGACCTGCTTCTATATCTGTCACCGGTTGACCATCGGGCAAATTGCCGAGCAAATCCAGCGAGCCGGAGGAAAAATGCAGGGCGCTTTGGCCGCGCGTGACAATCGTGCAGCGTAAACCGCTTTTTTGCAGTTGCAGACCGCACAGCAAGCCGGCCAGGCCGCCGCCGATAATGACGGTATCAAATTTCATCCTGGTGCTCCTTTTCCAGACCACACAATCCCTGATAAACCCAGCGGGTGAACTCGCTTTCGCGCAGCGCATCTCCCCAGGCGATAGGCTGCACGCCTTTCCAGCGCTCATTGAGGAAATCCGAAAGCTGGGTGATAGATTGCGCGGCGGTGGTGACATTAAAACGTTGCAGCAAACCTGCGGCACGGCAGGCACACAATTCGCCCTGGCAGGTCCCCATTCCAACACGGGTACGGCGACGTAAATCCAGCAGGCTGTTGACGGTTAAATTCTCGACGGCGTATTGCACTTCGCCAGCGGTGACCGCTTCGCATTCACAGACCAGACTGCGGTGCTGACGACCTTCGCTAAGCCATGCAGGGGTGCGATCGCCGTGACGGTAGACCGCCGAACCGCGCAGTGGCGCGGGCAAAGAGATTACGCGTTTAAGCGTATGCTCGGTAGATTCTTGTGAGCCGGGCAGCGCGATGTCTGCCGTTGTGCAAGGTTGGGTATTGCCCAGCTTACGGCATACGGCATCGGTAGCCCATTCCGCCATCAGGCGGTAGGTCATCAGTTTACCGCCGGTAATGGTGATAAACCCGTCCAGTCCGTCACGTTCAGCGTGGTCGAACAGTACAATCCCGCGGCTGACGTTACGTCCGCTTGGATCGTCGTCGCTGGCGACCAGCGGGCGTACGCCGGAGTAGGCGCGTAAAATGCGCGTTTTCGCCATAATTGGTGCCAGTTTCTCGCCTTCACGCAGCAGAATATCGACCTCTTCTGCGGTAACGCGGTTGCTGTCAATATCATCGTAATCAATGTGCTGTGAGGTCGTACCGATCAACGAAATGGTATCGCCTGGCACCAGAATATCGGCGTCAGACGGCTTACGACAGCGGTTGATGACATGCTGGTTAATACGATGATCCATAATCAGCAGCGACCCTTTGGCCGGGAACATACGGATGCTCAGATCGGCATATTCCGCAATGCGCTGGCCCCAGATCCCGGCGGCGTTCACCACGACCGGGGCATGCAGGGACTGCGTCTCTCCCGTCAGATGATTGCGCACGTTAACGCCGCAAACCGTTGCTCCTTCACGAATCAGCCCCGTCACTTCATGCGCCGTTAAGATAACCGCGCCATGCTCACGCGCATCCAGCATGTTGGCGGCGGTTAAGCGGAAAGGATCAACTGTGCCGTCCGGCACTTTTACCGCACCAATTAGCTGTGGGTTAACGGAAGGTTCAATAATGCGCGCCTGCCCAGGGTCAATCGCTTCAGCGCGAATACCGGCCTCTTCACAGGCGCGAATAAAGGTAGCCTGGAAAGAGAGCTCGTCCTCCGGCAGGGTAATAAACAGACCGTCCGTTGGCTCAACGCAATGACGGGCGATACGTTTGAGAATTTGGTTTTCGCTGATGCACTCACGGGCAGATTCAGCGTCGGTGACGGCGTAGCGCGCACCGCTGTGCAGCAGACCGTGGTTGCGTCCGGTCGCCCCTGTGGCGATATCGTGGCGTTCCACTAAGATGACGCGCAACCCGCGCAGCGCACAATCGCGTGCGATCCCTGCACCTGTTGCTCCTCCACCAATGATAATCACGTCACTTGTTTGCGAGTCGCGAGTTTTCATTGTTTTTCCTCACAGTTCGTTTTTTATCATTTAGCCACATAAAAAACATGGATTGTTTGATTTCGCGCATAATCGCTCATTATTCGAAAATGAAACGTGATTTCGTGCGCCTTTATGAACATTCGTCATAAATCTGTAACAATATGTGCTGCGTTTCACATTTTTGTCATGAATCTTTCCTTAACATCGCGGCCACACTGGGAGCGGCAGGGTAGTAATGACGAACTGCAGTGTTTACTTCGAATGAAAGACGGCCACGGAGGCTACACTATGTTGAGCATTTTTAAACCAGCGTCACACACGGCGCGTTTGCCTGCAGCGGAGATCGATCCGACATATCGTCGATTACGTTGGCAGATTTTTCTGGGGATATTTTTTGGTTATGCCGCGTACTATCTGGTACGTAAGAACTTTGCCCTTGCGATGCCGTATCTGGTTGAGCAAGGTTTCTCGCGTGGCGATCTGGGTTTTGCGTTGTCCGGTATCTCCATTGCTTACGGATTTTCGAAATTCATCATGGGGTCCATTTCGGATCGCTCGAATCCGCGCGTTTTCCTGCCAGCCGGTCTGATTCTGGCCGCCGCAGTGATGCTGTTCATGGGCTTTGTGCCGTGGGCGACATCGAGCATCGCGGTAATGTTTGTGCTGCTGTTCCTCTGCGGATGGTTCCAGGGGATGGGCTGGCCGCCGTGTGGCCGTACTATGGTGCACTGGTGGTCGCAGAAAGAGCGTGGGGGCATTGTTTCCGTCTGGAACTGCGCGCATAACGTGGGTGGCGGTCTGCCTCCGCTGTTGTTCCTGCTGGGTATGGCCTGGTTCAATGACTGGAAAGCGGCGCTGTATATGCCTGCTTTCGGTGCGATCGTCGTCGCGCTGTTTGCTTTTGCCCTGATGCGTGATACACCGCAGTCCTGTGGTCTGCCGCCTATCGAAGAGTATAAGAACGACTATCCGGACGATTACACCGAGAAAGCGGAAGAAGAACTGACTGCAAAGCAGATCTTCATGCAGTACGTACTGCCGAACAAACTGTTGTGGTACATCGCTATCGCCAACGTGTTTGTTTATCTGCTGCGTTACGGCATCCTCGATTGGTCACCGACCTATCTGAAAGAAGTGAAGCATTTCGCACTGGATAAATCATCCTGGGCCTACTTCCTGTATGAATATGCGGGTATTCCGGGCACGCTGCTGTGCGGCTGGATGTCGGATAAAGTCTTCCGTGGCAACCGTGGCGCGACCGGCGTGTTCTTTATGACGCTGGTGACGATTGCGACCATCGTTTACTGGATGAACCCGGCAGGCAACCCGAACGTGGACATGGCTTGTATGATTATCATCGGCTTCCTGATCTACGGTCCGGTAATGCTGATTGGTCTGCATGCGCTGGAACTGGCACCGAAAAAAGCGGCGGGTACGGCGGCTGGCTTTACCGGTCTGTTCGGTTATCTTGGCGGTTCTGTGGCCGCGAGCGCCATTGTTGGCTACACCGTTGACTTCTTCGGTTGGGACGGCGGCTTTATGGTGATGATTGGCGGTAGCGTACTGGCGGTTATTCTGTTGGTGGTCGTCATGATTGGCGAAAAACGCCATCACGAAGAGATGCAGCTCAAGCGTAACGGGAGCTAATAGATGAAAACCACATTGAAAAGTCTCAGCGTGGCGCTGATGCTCGCAGGTATGGTGGTGAGCAGCGCGGCGGTCGCCGCCGATAAAATCGTGATTGCGCACCGTGGTGCCAGCGGTTATCTGCCGGAGCATACGCTGCCAGCGAAAGCGATGGCCTATGCTCAAGGCGCGGATTACCTGGAACAGGATTTGGTGATGACCAAGGACGACCATCTGGTCGTCCTGCATGACCACTATCTTGACCGTGTGACCGATGTTGCCGAACGTTTCCCGGATCGTGCACGTAAAGACGGGCGTTACTATGCTATCGACTTTACGCTGGATGAGATCAAATCGCTGAAATTTACCGAAGGCTTTGATATCGAAAATGGCAAAAAGGTTCAGACCTACCCAGGGCGTTTCCCAATGGGTAAATCTGACTTCCGCGTGCACACGTTCGAAGAAGAGATTGAGTTCGTTCAGGGATTAAATCATTCAACCGGGAAAGATATTGGTATTTACCCGGAAATGAAAGCGCCGTGGTTCCATCACCAGGAAGGGAAGGACATTGCGGCTAAGACGCTGGAAGTGCTGAAAAAGTACGGATACACCAGCAAGAACGACAAGGTCTATCTGCAATGTTTTGATGTCGCAGAGTTAAAGCGCATTAAGAATGAACTGGAACCGAAGATGGGGATTGATCTCAATCTGGTACAGTTGATTGCTTACACTGACTGGAATGAAACTCAGGAGAAAAAACCGGACGGTAGTTGGGTTAATTACAACTATGACTGGATGTTTAAACCGGGTGCCATGAAGCAGGTTGCGCAGTATGCGGACGGCATTGGACCGGACTACCACATGCTGGTTGATGAGAAGTCGAAGAAAGGCAGTATCTCATTAACTGGCATGGTACAGGACGCGCATCAGAACAAGATGGTGGTGCATCCTTATACCGTGCGTGCCGATCAACTGCCGGATTACACTACTGACGTAAACCAGCTGTATGACATTCTGTATAACAAGGCGGGCGTTGACGGGCTGTTCACCGACTTCCCCGACAAAGCAGTGAAATTCCTGAATAAAGAGTAATGGCACAAGGCCTGTGATGCACCTCCGGTCACAGGCCTGATTCGATGAAACGTGATTAACTGTTAGATAAGGCCGTCTGCTGTTAACGTTTTCATACATGCCTGCAGGAGAAATAAAGGGCTGCCGTCTACCGGCGGCTCTTTTGCCAGTAATGAGATCTGCCGATAGAACGTCGGCTCCAGTGCGACCGAGCGTATTTTCCCGCCAACGGCTTTCAGCGTTAATTCCGGTAATAACGCAATACCCAACCCCTGACGAATAAAGCTCATCGCGGTATCCGGATGGTTAAATTCGTATTTAATGACCGGTTCAATTCCTTTCTCTTTAAAGAGCGTCATGATGCTTAATTCATAGCGACCTTTACTGATAATTAGCGGTTCTCCTACCAGTTGCTCAACTGAAATCGTGCTATGGGTTGCTAGCGGGTGGCCTTCAGGAACTACAACGGTAAATTTGTCGCGATAGACCGGTACGCAGTACATGTCACCCACCGGAAAATGCACAAATCCAGCATCGATATCCCCGCTACGCAGGGAATCAACGATCGCCGTACTGTTCTCTTCGAAGGGGATAATTTTGATGTGCGGATGCTGCTGCTCAAAGTGGCGGATGATGCCGGGTAAAATGCAGGCGCAGGCGCTGGGAAAGCAGCCGATGCGCAGGGTTCGGGCCGGATTCTTTCGCTCCTGCTCGGCAATTTCCTTCACCGCGTTGGTTTCTGACACGATCGCTCGCAGGTGCGTAACGATCCGACATCCTGCCGGGGTAAGTTGAATGTCTTTACGGCGTTCGCGGATCAGGATACTAACGCCTAGTTCTTCTTCTAGCGCCGAAATGGCCTGACTCACGGCGGACTGGGTCATATACAGTCGCTTGCTGGCTTCGGTAAAACCACCGTATTCAAGCACGGCAAGCAGGGCGTGGATCTGTGTTAGCGTCATTAGTTCCCTCTAATTAACAGCATTAAAACGATTAATTTCTCTAATATTATGAATCTGTTTACACTTGTGGTCTACCGTATAAATCACATTTTGACGCACCTATCCGTCGTTCAGTTGAGCTGATCGTTGCCTGCGTGCGCCGTCTTGACAGGGTGTCGAATATGAAAGAAAAACTGTGGACGAAGGATTTTTGGGCCATAACGATAATTAGCTTTATTATATTTTTCGTCTTTTATGTTTTGCTCACGCTATTACCGATTTATATTTCCGATCGCCTGAATGCCACTCCAGATAAGGCCGGTTTACTTGTCACCTTCTTTTTAGGGGCCGCAATTGTTGTGCGCCCGTTTGCGGGACAATGGGTGGGAAAATATTCGAATAAAACGATTCTGATGCTCTCTTCTCTGGCCTTTTTGGTGGTCACTGCGTTGTATCCTGTTTGCCACTCAATTGAATCACTGCTGTTTATTCGGGTGCTTCATGGTGTGACGTTTGGCGTTATAACCACGGTAAAAGGAACGATTTCCGCGCGGTTGATACCGGCCTCCCGACGTGGGGAGGGCATCAGTTTTTTCTCGTTAGCAATGGGACTGGCAATGGTTGTGGGACCATGGGTAGGTTTGAATATGGCGCGCTGGGGGGCTTTTACCTCGGCATTCTGGTTGTGTAGCGCGGTTGCTGCATTAGGTATCATCCTGTCATTGATCGTCGCCGTACCGCCGGTCATCCGCCATGCTGACGGCTCAAAACCGAAGCTCGGGTTTGCGGCAATGTTTGACCGTGCCGCGCTGCCTTTCGCGATGGTGACGTTTTTCATGACCTTCTCCTACGCGGGTGTTTCCGCCTTCCTGGCACTGTATGCGCGGGAGTTAGATCTGATGGCGGCGGCCAGTAATTTCCTGTTGTGCTACGCCATTTGCCTGATGATCTGTCGAACCTTTACCGGCAATATTTGTGATAAAAAAGGGCCAAAATACGTGGTCTATCCGTGTTTGCTGGCCTTTATCGTTGGGCTGGTGGCGCTGGGCTATACCAACGGCAGCATGATGATGATTATTGCTGGAGGATTAATTGGCATTGGTTACGGTTCGGTCACGCCGGTATTTCAGACACAAATTATTAGTTCTGTAGAGCCGCATAAAATTGGCATCGCCAATTCGCTGTTTTTCAATGCGATGGATGCGGGAATGGCGATTGGCGCGTTCATTATGGGGATGATGGTCGAGGGCGTAGGGTATCGGGCGATTTACCTGGTTGGGGCTTTGCTGGTGGTGCTGGCTGGGGCGTTGTACATCGTGCAGATGAAAAAGCGCGGAGACGTGGTGCTGGTCTCTGCGCATGAAGTCCACTAAGCGTTACAGCTCGATTTCAATATCGCCTTTGGCCCGACAGCAGCAGGGTAAAATTTCGCCCGGCTGAATGAAGGCCAGAGGTTCGGCAATCCAGTCGACCTGTCCAGCGACCAGGCGAGTGCGACAGGAGCCGCAATAGCCAGCACGACACTGATATTCCACTTCAACATTGTGCGATTCGAGCGCGGCCAGCAGGGAAGGGTGTTCATCCTGGCACAGCAACTGTGTGCCAGAGATGCGCAGAGTAACGCGGCCCATCAGAGCTGGAAGTTACTCAGATCGTCAGTATCTACTTCCGAGTCAATCTGCCCGACCAGATAGGAACTGACTTCCACTTCCTGCGGCGCAACCTGTACGTTATCAGATACCAGCCAGGTGTTGATCCATGGGATTGGGTTTGAGCGCGTCTGGAACGGCAGATCCAGCCCAACAGCCTGCATACGAATGTTGGTGATGTACTCAACGTACTGGCACAGGATATCTTTGTTCAGGCCAATCATTGAGCCGTCACGGAACAGATAATCCGCCCACTCTTTTTCCTGCAGCGCGGCCTGTACGAACAGGTCGTAGCATTCTTGTTTGCACTCTTCGGCAATTTCCGCCATTTCCGGATCGTCCACGCCGCTGCGCAGCAGGTTCAGCATATGCTGAGTACCGGTCAGGTGCAGGGCTTCATCGCGGGCGATCAGACGAATAATTTTCGCGTTGCCTTCCATCAGTTCACGCTCGGCGAAGGCGAAGGAGCAGGCGAAACTGACGTAGAAGCGAATGGCTTCCAGCGCGTTCACGCTCATCAGGCACAGGTACAGCTTCTTCTTCAGCTCACGCAGGTTAACAACGACCGTTTTACCATTCACCGTATGTGTGCCAACGCCCAGCAAATGCCAGTAGCTGGTCATCTCGATCAATTCGTCGTAGTAGCTGGAAATGCCTTCCGCGCGTTTCTGGATCTGTTCGTTGGTAACGATATCGTCAAACACCACCGCCGGATCGTTCACGATATTACGAATGATGTGGGTATAGGAACGGGAGTGGATTGTTTCAGAAAACGCCCACGTTTCGACCCAGGTTTCCAGCTCAGGGATCGAGATCAACGGCAGCAGCGCCACGTTCGGACTGCGTCCCTGAATAGAGTCCAGCAGCGTCTGATACTTCAGGTTGCTGATGAAGATATGCTTTTCATGTTCCGGCAGCGCCTGGAAGTCGATGCGATCGCGAGAAACATCGACTTCTTCCGGACGCCAGAAGAAAGAGAGCTGCTTTTCGATCAGTTTTTCGAAGATGTCATATTTTTGCTGATCGTAGCGGGCGACGTTCACCGGCTGGCCGAAGAACATCGGTTCCAGAAGTTGGTTATTTTTCGTCTGTGAAAAAGTGGTGTATGCCATTGATGTGAATCCTGTCTGGAATGTATTGCCGGATGCGCTTCGCATATCCGGCCTACAATGCCACGAATTAATTTATAGGCCGGGTAAGCCTGGCGCTACCCGGCATCGTTCATCAGATCTTACAGGCGCCGCTTTCGCAGCCATCATCCTGGATGGATGGCACAAGATCGTCCTGGGAGTCTTCTGCACCATCGCGGGTGTTCTGATAATACAGCGTCTTAACACCAAATTTGTAGGCGGTGAGCAGGTCTTTCAGTAACTGCTGCATCGGTACTTTTCCGGATGGGAAACGCGATGGATCGTAATTGGTATTGGCAGAAATCGACTGATCGATAAATTTCTGCATGATACCTACCAACTGCAGATAGCCGTCGTTGTTCGGCATTTCCCACAGCAGTTCGTACGCGTCGTGCAGGTGTTCGTAGTCCGGTACGACCTGACGCAGAATACCATCTTTCGACGCCTTGATGCTCACGTAGCCGCGCGGTGGTTCAATGCCGTTAGTCGCGTTAGAGATCTGCGAAGAGGTTTCCGACGGCATCAGAGCTGACAGCGTGGAGTTACGCAGACCATGCGTCTTAATGGATTCGCGCAGCTGTTCCCAGTCCAGATGCAGCGGCTCGTTGGCAATTGCATCAAGATCTTTCTTATAGGTATCGATCGGCAGAATACCCTGGGAGTATGTCGTTTCGTTAAACCACGGGCACGCACCTTGCTCTTTTGCCAGCTCGTTAGAGGCTTTCAGCAGGTAATACTGAATAGCTTCAAAGGTTTTGTGAGTCAGGTTGTTCGCGCTGCCGTCAGAATAACGCTTACCGTTTTTCGCCAGCCAGTAGGCATAGTTAATCACGCCAATACCCAGCGTACGACGGCCCATCGCGCCGCGTTTGGCGGCCGGAATTGGGTAATCCTGGTAATCGAGCAACGCATCAAGTGCGCGCACGGCCAGTACGGCCAGTTCTTCCAACTCATCCAGGCTTTCAATAGCGCCCAGGTTAAAAGCGGACAACGTACACAGCGCAATTTCGCCGCTTTCGTCATTGACGTCGGTCAGCGGCTTGGTCGGCAGGGCGATTTCCAGGCACAGGTTGGACTGGCGCACTGGTGCGACAACCGGGTCAAACGGGCTGTGAGTGTTGCAGTGGTCAACGTTCTGAATGTAGATACGACCAGTAGAGGCACGTTCCTGCATCATCAGAGAGAACAGTTCGACCGCTTTCACGCGCTGTTTACGGATGCTGTCGTCGTTCTCATATTTAGTGTACAGACGTTCGAACTCATCCTGATCGGCGAAGAACGCGTCATACAGACCCGGGACGTCGGACGGGCTAAACAGGGTGATATCACCGCCTTTCAGCAGGCGGGTATACATCAGTTTGTTGATCTGTACGCCGTAGTCCATATGACGTACGCGGTTGCCTTCGACGCCACGGTTGTTTTTCAGGACCAGCAGGCTTTCAACTTCCAGGTGCCACATTGGATAGAACAGCGTAGCCGCACCGCCGCGAACGCCGCCCTGGGAGCAGGATTTTACCGCGGTCTGGAAATGTTTGTAGAACGGGATGCAGCCGGTGTGGAAGGCTTCACCTCCGCGGATCGGGCTACCCAACGCACGGATGCGACCGGCGTTAATACCGATACCGGCACGCTGGGAAACGTATTTCACAATCGCGCTGGAAGTGGCGTTGATGGAATCCAGGCTGTCGCCGCACTCGATCAGTACGCAGGAGCTGAACTGACGGGTCGGGGTACGTACGCCAGACATAATCGGCGTCGGCAGGGAAATTTTAAACGTCGAAACGGCGTCGTAGAAACGTTTTACATATTGCAGACGCGTTTCACGTGGATAGTTAGAGAACAGGCAGGCCGCTACCAGAATGTAGAGGAACTGCGCGCTTTCATAAATCTCACCGGTAACACGGTTTTGTACCAGGTATTTACCTTCTAACTGCTTCACCGCAGCATAGGAGAAGGTCATATCACGGTCGTGCACGATGAACGAGTCCATCTGCTTGAACTCTTCTTCCGTGTAGTCTTCCAGCAGATGATTGTCGTATTTGCCCATTTCAACCATTTTCACGACATGGTCGAACAGTTTTGGCGGTTCAAACTCGCCGTAGGCTTTTTTACGCAGATGGAAAATCGCCAGGCGTGCAGCCAGGTATTGATAATCCGGTGCTTCGCGGGAAATCAGGTCGGCGGCCGCCTTGATGATCGTTTCATGGATATCGGAGGTTTTGATACCGTCATAAAACTGAATGTGGGAGCGCAGCTCGACCTGAGAAATCGATACGTTATTCAGTCCTTCTGCCGCCCAATCCAGAACTCGGTGGATTTTGTCGAGATTGATGCGCTCTGTACTACCATCACGCTTTGTCACCAGCAGACTCTGATTCATGTGGTTTTTACCTGTCCGTGAAAGAAAAAATATCCCCCATATTATCCACAAAGTCATGTTGTGACTAAGTCTGTGGATAAATACTATATGTAGGGGTTGTTTGATAAAGTAGACGCTATATGGTGAGTATTCTAGTAGGGATTCTTTTCAGTACAAGAGTTGATTTTGAGGTTAAATTGAGGTTGCAAAAGGGTAATAATCGCTAAGTGCGCGTCTTATAAGGCCTGGCGAGGATGTCAATAATTGAGAAAAAAAATAGAAAATTTGATCGAGTGCTGATTTCTTCATCTAAGCCGAAGAAAGTTCTTATGATCTGGCACAGGATTTGTAGGCCTGATAAGCGAAGCGCCATCAGGCATTGAAGGCCGGAACCGTGCCGGATGGCGGCGCTGGCGCGCTTTATCCGGCCTGGATCGCCGGTTTATTCGCCTTTGGCGGTAGTGTGCACCATATAGTTCACATCAACGCCCGGGCCGAGTTTGAAGGTGTTGGTGATGGGGTTGTAATGCAGGCCGGTCATATGACGCTCTTTCAGCACCGTCTGGTCTACCCACTGTAATAACTCTGCTGGCTTAATAAATTTTTTCACATCATGTGTGCCTTTTGGCACCATACGCAAAATATATTCCGCTCCAACCACGGCCATCAGCCAGGATTTGCCGTTACGGTTAAGCGTGGAGAAAAACACTTCCCCGCCCGGTTTAACCAGCCTGGCGCAGGCCCTGACCACCGACTGCGGGTCCGGCACGTGCTCCAGCATTTCCATGCAGGTCACAACGTCATACTGATGAGCATGTTTCTCCGCGTGTTCTTCGACGGTTTCTTGTACATATTCCACCTGGATGCCGCTTTCCAGCGCATGCAGTTTTGCTACCTGTAACGGCTCAAAACCCATATCCAGGCCGGTGACGGTCGCGCCTTCGCGCGCCATGCTTTCCGCCAGAATGCCGCCGCCGCAGCCGACGTCGAGTACCTTTTTACCAAACAGACCGCCTGAGCGCTCCGTGATATAGCCCAGACGCAGCGGGTTAATACGGTGCAGTGGCTTAAATTCACCCTCAAGATCCCACCAGCGTGACGCGACTGCTTCAAACTTGGCAATTTCTTCATGGTCAACGTTGTGAGTTACCGGAGGTTTTTCGGCATTCATTGGGGCTTCTACTCCTAAATTTGCGATGCAAATGAGTATATCAGCCTGACGGGATGAATAAAGCCTCTGTCAGGGGGAATCCATTTACCTGAATCTGTGCGAATGTGTTATAATTTGCGACCTTTGAATCCGGGATACAGTAGAGGGATAGCGGTTAGATGAGCGACCTTGCGAGAGAAATTACACCGGTCAACATTGAGGAAGAGCTGAAGAGCTCATATCTGGATTATGCGATGTCGGTCATTGTTGGCCGTGCGCTGCCGGACGTCCGAGATGGCCTGAAGCCGGTTCACCGTCGCGTACTTTACGCCATGAACGTATTGGGCAACGACTGGAATAAAGCCTATAAAAAATCTGCCCGTGTCGTTGGTGACGTAATCGGTAAATACCACCCTCATGGTGATACCGCCGTTTACGACACCATTGTTCGTATGGCGCAGCCATTCTCCTTGCGCTACATGCTGGTAGATGGTCAGGGTAACTTTGGTTCTGTCGATGGCGACTCCGCAGCGGCGATGCGTTATACGGAAATCCGTATGTCGAAAATCGCCCATGAGCTGATGGCTGACCTGGAAAAAGAAACGGTTGATTTCGTCGATAACTACGACGGCACCGAGCAAATTCCTGACGTCATGCCGACCAAAATTCCTAACCTGCTGGTGAACGGTTCGTCCGGTATCGCGGTAGGTATGGCAACTAACATTCCGCCGCACAACCTGACGGAAGTGATCAACGGCTGTCTGGCATACATTGACGATGAAGACATCAGCATTGAAGGGCTGATGGAACATATACCGGGTCCGGACTTCCCGACCGCCGCGATCATCAACGGTCGTCGTGGTATTGAAGAAGCCTACCGTACCGGCCGTGGCAAAGTGTACATTCGCGCACGCGCGGAAGTCGAAGCCGATGCCAAAACAGGCCGTGAAACCATCATCGTCCATGAAATTCCGTATCAGGTGAACAAAGCGCGCCTGATCGAGAAAATCGCCGAGTTGGTAAAAGACAAACGCGTTGAAGGTATCAGCGCGCTGCGTGACGAGTCTGACAAAGACGGTATGCGCATCGTGATTGAAGTAAAACGCGACGCGGTTGGGGAAGTGGTGCTGAACAACCTCTACTCCCAGACCCAATTGCAGGTTTCTTTCGGTATCAACATGGTTGCTCTGCACCATGGCCAGCCGAAGATCATGAACCTGAAGGATATTATCGCAGCGTTCGTGCGTCACCGTCGTGAAGTCGTAACCCGCCGTACTATCTTTGAACTGCGTAAAGCCCGTGACCGTGCGCACATCCTTGAAGCGCTGGCGATTGCGCTGGCGAACATCGATCCGATCATCGAACTGATCCGTCGTGCGCCGACTCCGGCAGAAGCGAAAGCAGCGCTGGTCGCGCGTTCGTGGGAGCTGGGCAACGTATCTGCCATGCTGGAACGTGCCGGTGATGATGCCGCGCGTCCTGAGTGGCTGGAGCCGGAATTTGGCGTGCGTGACGGTCAGTACTACCTGACTGAACAGCAGGCCCAGGCTATTCTGGATCTGCGTTTGCAGAAACTGACCGGCCTTGAGCACGAAAAACTGCTCGATGAATACAAAGAGCTGCTGGAGCAGATCGCTGAACTGCTGCACATTCTGGGTAGCGCCGATCGTCTGATGGAAGTCATCCGTGAAGAGATGGAGCTGATTCGTGAACAATTCGGTGACGCTCGTCGGACCGAAATTACCGCGAACAGCGCTGACATCAACATCGAAGATCTGATCAACCAGGAAGATGTTGTCGTGACCTTGTCTCATCAGGGCTACGTGAAATATCAGCCGTTAACCGATTACGAAGCGCAGCGTCGTGGCGGTAAAGGCAAATCTGCAGCACGCATTAAAGAAGAAGACTTTATCGACCGCCTGCTGGTGGCTAACACCCATGACACGATCCTCTGCTTCTCCAGCCGTGGTCGTCTGTACTGGATGAAGGTTTATCAGCTGCCGGAAGCGAGCCGTGGTGCGCGTGGTCGTCCAATCGTTAACCTGCTGCCGCTGGAAGCGAACGAACGTATCACCGCTATTCTGCCGGTACGCGAGTACGAAGAGGGTGTGAACGTCTTTATGGCGACCGCCAGCGGTACCGTGAAGAAAACCGCATTGACCGAATTCAGCCGTCCGCGTTCTGCCGGTATTATCGCCGTCAACTTGAACGAAGGCGACGAACTGATTGGCGTTGATCTGACGTCCGGTAGTGACGAAGTCATGCTGTTCTCTGCCGCTGGTAAAGTGGTGCGCTTTAAAGAGAACGCCGTGCGCGCGATGGGTCGTACGGCGACCGGCGTTCGCGGGATCAAACTGGCGGGTGAAGACTCCGTTGTTTCCCTGATCGTTCCACGCGGTGAAGGCGCAATCCTGACCGTGACGCAGAATGGTTACGGTAAGCGTACAGCGGAAAGCGAATACCCAACCAAGTCTCGTGGCACGCAAGGTGTTATCTCCATCAAAGTCACCGAGCGCAATGGTTCCGTTGTCGGCGCAGTGCAGGTTGAAGATACCGACCAGATCATGATGATCACCGATGCTGGTACACTGGTGCGTACTCGTGTGTCGGAAATCAGTGTGGTAGGGCGTAACACCCAGGGCGTTATTCTCATCCGTACCGCGGAAGATGAAAACGTTGTGGGTCTGCAACGCGTGGCCGAGCCTGTTGATGATGAAGAGCTCGACTCCATCGATGGCAGCGCTGCTGAAGGGGACGAGGATATCGCGCCTGAAGCGGAAAGCGATGACGATGCAGCGGACGACGCTGAAGAGTAATTAAGACGTTACAAGAAGGGCCGGAGAAATCCGGCCCTTTTTTTAGTTCATTCGTTCCACGATCATCGCGATTCCCTGACCGCCGCCAATACACAGCGTGGCCAGTCCGAGGGTTTGATCTCGTGCCTGTAGCGCATGCAGCAGCGTAACCAGGATTCGCGCGCCGCTGGCACCAATAGGATGTCCCAGCGCAATTGCCCCGCCGTTGACGTTAACCTTTTGCGGATCGAACCCCAGCGTTTTGCCGACGGCAAGAAACTGTGCGGCAAATGCCTCGTTAGCTTCGATAAGATCGATGTCGGATAACTGCAGTCCACTCAGTTGTAACGCTTTTTGGGTGGCAGGAACCGGCCCCATCCCCATCATTGCCGGCGCTACGCCGCCGCTGGCCCAGGCTTTGATGCGCGCCAGTGGTTTTAGCCCTGCCGCCAGTGCCGCAGACTCTTCCATTACCACTAATGCCGCAGCGCCGTCGTTAATCCCCGAAGCGTTACCTGCGGTGACGGTCCCTGCTTTATCAAAGGCCGGGCGCAGCGCGGCGAGACCTTCAGCCGTCGAGTCAGCTTTGGGGAATTCGTCACGCTCAAAGATGATGGTTTTTTTACGTGATGACACGCTGACGGGCACGATTTCAGCCTGAAATGCGCCAGATTCGATTGCGGCAACGGCTTTATGCTGTGACTGCAGAGCCAGTTCATCCTGCATTTCACGGCTGATTCCATACTCTTCGGCGACATTTTCTGCGGTGATCCCCATATGGTAACCATGCTCGGCGCAGATCAGGCCGTCGCGCAGAATAACATCTGACAATTGCCCGTCACCGAGGCGATATCCCCAGCGGGCTTTTGCGTCCAGCAGGTAGGGGGCCAGACTCATGTTTTCCATGCCTCCCGCGACGATCGCCTGAGCTTGTCCAGCCTTGATTGCGAGGGCGGCAAGCGCCACGCTTTTCAGGCCCGAGCCGCACACTTTGTTGACGGTAAAGCCGCAAACGGTATCGGGCAGGCCGCTTTTTAACAACGCCTGACGTGCCGGGTTTTGCCCGAGTCCTGACTGTAATACGTTGCCCATAATCACCTCGTCCACGCGCTGTGGGTCAAGGTGAGCACGCTCAAGGGCGGCGCTAATGACGGTTGCTCCAAGCTCGACGGCCCCCGTTGTTGCCAGTGCGCCGTTAAAACTGCCGATTGCGGTACGTGCCGCGCTGACGATGACACAGTTTTTCATTTTTCAGATCCTTTAAATAAGTTATTGCCGTCAGAACAAGGTCAATCCAATAACAAAAATGACGCCGGAGAAGAGCAGGGCGGTGATGCAGTACCCCATAATGTCGCGTACCCCCAACCCGGCGATGGCCAGCGCAGGTAGCGCCCAGAACGGTTGTGCCATGTTCATCCACTGCTCCCCGTAGGCGATGGCCATCACTGATTTGCCAAGATCGGCACCCAGCGCCTGAGCCGCAGGCATGACGAACGGTCCCTGAATAACCCAATGACCGCCGCCGGACGGCACGGCAAAGTTAATCAGTGCTGAACTGAAGAACGTCATCAGCGGGAAGGTATCTTTGTTGGCAACGTTGATGAAAAACTCGGTAATAAGCCCGCCAAGACCGGAGTGCTCCATCATTAACTGAATACCGGCGTAGAAGGGGAATTGCACCAGAATCCCGGCGGTGCTACGTGCGGCGGCGCTGACGGCGCGCATATAGGCCATCGGCGTTTTATGCAGCAGCAGGCCGGCAATCATAAACATCAGGTTGACGGTATTGATGGTGATGTTGAAACCTTTCTCGGCAAAGTAGATGCCCAGATAGGCAATGCCTAATGCGCCGATGATCAGCGCCAGAATGCGGCTTTCTTCCAGTTTTTCCGATGGCGGCGCGTCCGGCGGTAGCTTCTTCTGAAAATCAGCTTCTTCCAGTAATAGTTTCGGATCGATGCTCACCACATCTGAAGGTTTTGGCGTCATCATGCGCGTGATGAACGGCATCACCACAATCAGTGCTACGGTAATGAAGATATTGAAGCCGGTGAACAGGGTGTCCGCGACAGGAATTAGTCCCGCTACGTGTTCGACCGGGTTGCCTGGCGTTGCCGCCAGCAAAGGCATTGAGCCGGAGAAACCGCCGCCCCAGGTCAAGAAACCGATGTAGGCGCAGGCAATCAGTAACGGATAATCGGAACCCGGAACGCGACGAGCGACTTCGCGGGCGAACATTGCCCCGACCACCAGACCAAATCCCCAGTTGATAACGCAGGCAACCGAACCAAAAAAAGTGACCAGCATTACGCCCTGAGCGGGGGTTTTGGCGGCGGATGCCGCCGTACGCAGCAGGCTTTTCACCGGCCCGGAACTGGCTAACGCATGGCCGGTCACGATGATCAGCGCCATCTGCATACCAAATGCCAGCAGGTTCCAGAAACCGTCACCCCAGAATTTCACCATGCTGATGGGCGTCTGTGGCGTGAGCCACAGCGCGATGCCAAAGGTCAGCAACGTTAACAACATGGCGAAAATCAGCGGGTCGGGTAGCCAGCGGCTGACTACCCGTGTCATAAAACGAGCGATACGGCCAATCATGCGTCACCTCGCAGGATGAGCAGATCGTCGGCAATTTCAAATTGTGCTTCGGTTTTTTCACGCAGCGTGGCGATGTCGCATCCTTCGACGATTTCAGTCAGCCACATTTTGCCGTCAATGAAGCGGAATACGGCAAGTTCAGTGACCAGCATGTGCACCGCATGCTGCGCGGTGAGCGGCATGGTGCACTGACGCAGGATTTTCGCTGAACCATCTTTTGCGCAATGTTCCATGGCGATAATGACTTTACGTGCGCCGGTTACCAGATCCATTGCGCCACCCATGCCGGGCACCATCTTGCCGGGAACGACCCAGTTGGCAAGGTTTGCCTGCTCATCGACCTGCAATCCGCCCAGCACACAGGCATCAACGTGACCGCCGCGAATCAACGCGAACGACATGGCGCTATCAAACATCGCCGCGCCGGGCAAAATACCGCACGGTTGGCCGCCCGCGTTCACCAGATCAGGATGCGCGGTGGTGACAGGGCCGAGTCCCAGAAAACCGTTCTCAGATTGCAGCGTAATGTGAATATCAGCAGGTAAGTAGTTGGCTACCATGGTTGGCAGGCCGATACCTAAGTTGACGATATCGCCATCGCGCAGCTCTTGCGCCACCCGGCGCGCAATACGTTGTTTAGCATCCATGATTAGCTCTCCTGTGGAATAACGATATGGTCGATGACGGCGCCGGGGGTAACAATCTGGTCAGGCTGCAGCGCACCGGTTTCAACCATTTCATCCGGTTCAACCAGCGTGATGTCAGCGGCTAGAGCGATCAGAGGGTTAAAGTTACGGGCGCTGAGCTGATAGGTGAGGTTGCCAAGCATGTCAGAGCGGTGGGCGCGAATAAGCGCTAAATCGGCGCGCAAGGGGCGCTCAAGTAGCCAGGTTTTACCCTCGAGCGTCATCGTCTGCTTGCCATCTTCCACGATAGTGCCAACGCCGGTTGGCGTCAGAAAGCCGCCAAGACCTGCGCCGCCGCAGCGAATTTGCTCTATCAGGGTACCTTGCGGCACCAGTTGCACGTCCATCTCGCCGGCAATCATGCGACGACCGGTTTCCGGGTTGGTACCAATGTGCGAGGCAATCACTTTGCTCACTCGCCCATTGACGATCAGGGGGCCGATACCGGTATCGACAAATGCAGTATCGTTAGCAATCAGCGTCAGGTCTCTGACGCCGGATTCCAGCAAGGCTTCAACCAGACGAGGCGGCGTGCCAACCCCCATAAAACCACCGACCATGATGGTCATGCCGTCACGAAAGAAGCCCGCAGCGTCTTGTAAGGTAATCAGTTTTGTTTTCATTATGTTTCCCTTTTTGCATACTCCATTTTGGGTACGCTTAGGGAATTGCAAACAGAGTGCCAGGCTGAATAAAGAGACGAGGTGATTTTTAGTTAATTGAATTTATTGACTTATTTTTGCGGATGTGTCGGGCGGAGATAGAGGGAGCTATGCAGAATTTTGCGCAGTGTGCAAAATTCTGCATAGCAAATTTACGTATCAGGAACCCGATGGATCGATGCCGTACTCTTGTAATTTATACATCAACGCACGGCGGCTGATTCCCAACATCAACGCCGTGCGGGTGCGATTGCCATCCTGATTGTCGAGGACTTCGAGGATAATGCGTTTTTCCTCACGCTTTATCTCTTCTTTCAGATTACGTTCCCCGGAGTAAGACGGTTTTGGCTCTGTTGTCGCGCTAACCGGATTGCGGAACGGGTCGGGGAGATCGTCGGCAAAGATCACCGCACCGGTATTCATGACGACTGCACGTTCGATGACGTTAGACAGTTCGCGAATGTTACCCGGCCAGGGCCAGGCGGTGAGCATGGACATTGCAGTTGGGTCTATCTCGATAATATCGCGCTGATTTTCCGAGCTGAATTTCTGTAAAAAGTGGTTTGCTAATAAGGCAATGTCTTCACGACGCTCGCGTAGGGGAGGCAAGGTCAGATGAATAACGTTGAGCCGGTAAAACAGATCTTCGCGAAACGTTCCTTCCTTCACCATGGTTTGCAGGCAGCGGTTGGTGGCGGCGACGATGCGAATATCAACGCGAATGGTCTGGTGCCCGCCGATGCGTTCAAACTCTCTTTCCTGCAAAATACGCAGCAGTTTGGCCTGTAGCCCCAGCGGCATCTCACCAATTTCATCAAGCAATAACGTTCCCTGATGAGCGCGCTCGAACAATCCCTGGCGCAACGACTGCGCCCCGGTAAACGCGCCTTTTTCGTGACCGAACAGCTCGCTTTCCAGCAATGATTCCGGCAGGGCCGCGCAGTTAATTTTAATAAATGGACCGTTGGCGCGTTTGCTGTTGTAGTGAATGGCGCGGGCGATAAGTTCCTTTCCTGTGCCGCTTTCACCGCTTATCAGGACATTTGCCTGTGAGAGGGCGATTTTCGCCGTGTCTTTACAGATATCCATCATACGCGGACTGTTGGTCAGAATATGTCCCCACTGCCAGCTGGTGCTCAACGCTTTATGCAGATTGCGGATCTCCTGTTTCATCTCCTGCAGTTGCAATGCGCGTTGAATCACCATGCTAAGTTCGTCGAGATCAAAGGGCTTGATCACATAGTCGAATGCGCCGCTGCGCAGAGCTTCTACCGCGGTTTCCACTTCGGCATAGGCAGTCATCAGAATGACGGGGATCCGCGGTTGCTGCGCACGCATGACTTTCAGTGCGTCGATGCCATCCATCTCCGGCATGCGAATGTCCATCAGTACCACGTCTGGCAGTGTTTCGCTAAACAGGCTCAGGGCGGCTTTCCCGTTGCTGGCGCAATGCGTTTCATGCCCTTGCAGGGAAAATGCGGTGGCAAGCATACGGCGAACATTGTCTTCATCATCAACGATGAGAATACGGTAGATCGTTTTCATTCTGACGGATTTCCCTGCGGGTTAAGAGGTAAAATCAGGGTGAACATCGCCCCGCAGCCAGGCTGGCTGGTCACGTGGATATCCCCCTGATGCGCGTTGATGATGCGCTGGCTCAGCGCCAGCCCAAGACCGGTGCCGGACGCTTTTGTGGTAAAAAAGGGATCGAATATCTTCTTCTGTATGGCCAGATCGATACCGTTGCCGTTATCTTCAATCATCACTGCCTGTTGCGAAGCCGAGTATTGCCAGGTACGAATACGAATTTCGCCTCGCGCGGCAATCGCCTGTACCGCATTGATTAAAATATTGAGGATTACCTGCTTAAGGAGTTCGCGATCGGCGACGAGCGGCGGCAGGCTGGCATCGAATTCCGTGGTAAAACCGATCCGTGCCTGAAGGCCGGCGGTTTGTACCAGGATTAACGTCTCTTCAATTAACGCATTGAGGCGAATCTGTTGCCACTGGCTTTGTCGCGGGCGTGAGAAATCTAACAGTTGTTGAATAACTTTATTGATGGAATCAATTTCGTTAAGCACAACAGATAAATACTCCTGATGTTCCGGCAGAGAGGTTTGCTGGCGGATGATCTGGACGTAGCCACGGATGGCTGTCAGCGGGTTTCTCACTTCATGTGCGACGCCGGCCATCAGTTCACCCAGAGTGGCGAGCCTTTCCGTTTGCGCCAGCCGACGCTGGGTCTCTTTACGGGCGGTTAAATCAGAGAAGATAACCAGCGCGCCAATCAGATCGCCGTGTGCGTTATGGATCCGACTGGTAGTGACGCTTATCTCAATAGTACGTTCACGTCCCGGAAAGCTAATCTCCTGGGCTACATGTTCAGTACCGTGCTCCAGGGTATCCAGTACCGGGCTATGAAACTGCGTGTTGGCAAACAGCGTCGCATAAGACTGTCCGACCAGTTCATGCAGCGTGTAGCCTGTTATTTGCTCTGCGGCCGGGTTCATGGTGGTAACGTCGCCTTGTCTGTCGATGGCGATCACGCCATCTGCGGCATTTTCAATGATCAGATCGTTAAGGGTTTTGGTTTCCCGTAACGTTTGTGCCAGCGCGTTGACGCTACGGCTGATTTGCCCCAGCTCACCAGGTAGTTCAGGCAATCGGGCGGGCGTTTTTTGCGCCAGCGTTGAGAGTCCATCGGTGATTATGTCGATATTCGCGCTGAGTCGGCGTGAAAAATGCACGATCAGCAACAGGCTACAGATGAGTCCGGTAACCAGTACGGCAATTATCCTGACGTCCATTCTCCAGGCCTGCTGGCGGATATCTTCGGTTAGCTCATTGGCCCAGATATACCCAATAACCTCACCGTGCCGTTCTATGGGGATCATTGAGTTGAGTATGTCGCCGCGAACCTGTCGCCCGGAATAGACCACCGGCGCGTTGCTACTCATCACTTCGCGGCCCGGATGATCCTCGGTGATGGTGATACCGACGTTGCTTTGATACAGCGCTGAGGGCGCATAGGTGATAATGGCATCCAGCGCTTTATGGTAATATCCTGCGCCAACGCCGGGAAACGCCTGGGTAATGTGCTCGGTAATGGGACCCAGCTTATGATTGAGCGCACGAATGCGCTCTTCGCGCGGCATGTTTTCGTAGTCGTTAAAGCTGTCGCCCAGCGCATCGTTTAGCAGGGTTATCACCGATGACAGTTTTTTCTCTTTTTCAGATAAGACTGCTGAACGGCCTTCAGTTTCTACGATATAACCTATAGATATCGTTGGAATGATAACCATCAGAATGGCCATCATGATCATTTGGTTGCGTAATCGTCGCGGGTATAACCGACGAGCCAGCCATCTCAGGTCGCGCATTCTGA
Source organism: Citrobacter arsenatis (assembly GCF_004353845.1). GTDB lineage: Bacteria > Pseudomonadota > Gammaproteobacteria > Enterobacterales > Enterobacteriaceae > Citrobacter > Citrobacter arsenatis. Next base: position 3,504,634 of record NZ_CP037864.1, on the reverse strand, counting down.
CATCCATGCAGTGTTTTCAGGCAAACAACGATTATCACGGGTTAAGACAAGAGTGTCAGCGCGGTGTATCATATTCCCGTAAAGAGAGGGCATTGCGACGCCGGACATTTACCACTACCTTAACCACACTCTATTAATGCCCTGAGGCGGAGCTTCGCCCCTTTGAAATACCTTGCTTCCGTTCATTCAACGCTAAAAGTCTCACGCTACCTGTTCAGGGCGTTGGCGCTCCTGATCTGGTGTTTGATCGCGTTTGCCTCCGTCTTCTACATCGTGAATGCGCTGCATCAGAGAGAGTCTGAGATCCATCAGGAGCTTAACCTCAGCTCCGACCAGGCCCAACGTTACATTCAGCGCACATCTGATGTGATTAAGGAGCTGAAATATATCGCTGAGAATCGCTTAACGGCGGAAAACGGCGTGATGTCGCTGCGGGCGCGGGATGATAAAACCGTTGTGCCAAACTTTGAGCCATTATTTGCCGACTCCGACTGCTCGGTGATGGGCAACGCCTGGCGGGGGTCGCTGGAATCGCTGGCATGGTTTATGCGCTACTGGCGCGACAACTTTTCTGCCGCCTATGATTTGAATCGCGTGTTCCTGATTGGCAGCGATAACCTTTGTATGGCTAATTTCGGCCTGCGTGATATGCCGGTTGAACGTGACGAGGCGCTGAAGGCGCTACATGAGCGCATTATTAAGTATCGTAATGCGCCACAGGACGAAAACGGTAATAACCTGTTCTGGATTAGCCAGGGACCGCGTCCGGGAGTGGGCTATTTCTATGCGCTGACGCCGGTTTATCTCGCCAATCGTCTGCAGGCGCTGCTGGGCGTGGAACAGCCTATTCGTATGGAAAACTTCTTCACGCCGGGCAGTTTGCCGATGGGAGTGACCATTCTTGATGAAAATGGTCATGCGCTCATTTCACTTACCGGTCCTGAGGGTAATATCAAAGCTGAACCTCGCTGGATGCAGGAGCGTTCCTGGTTTGGCTACACGCCTGGTTTTCGCGATCTGGTGCTGAAGAAAAATCTGCCGCCTTCATCGCTGAGCATTGTGTACTCCGTACCGGTCGATCTGGTGCTGGAACGGATCCGTATGATGATCCTCAACGCTATCCTGCTGAATGTGCTGGTTGGTGCGGCGTTATTTATGCTCACGCGTATGTATGAGCGACGTATTTTTATTCCTGCGGAAAGCGATGCTCAGCGTCTGGAAGAGCATGAGCAATTTAACCGTAAAATCGTGGCTTCCGCGCCGGTTGGCATTTGTATACTGCGTACGATGGATGGCATTAACATCCTGAGTAACGAGCTGGCACACACCTATCTCAACATGCTGACGCATGAAGACCGGCAACGGTTAACGCAAATTATCTGCGGCCAGCAGGTCAATTTTGTCGATGTACTGACCAGTAACAATACCAATTTGCAAATCAGCTTTGTGCATTCGCGCTATCGTAATGAAAACGTAGCGATTTGCGTACTGGTGGACGTCAGCGCGCGCGTAAAAATGGAAGAGTCGTTGCAGGAGATGGCGCAGGCGGCGGAGCAGGCGAGCCAGTCCAAATCCATGTTCCTTGCGACGGTGAGCCACGAGCTGCGTACGCCGCTGTACGGTATTATCGGTAACCTCGATTTATTGCAAACCAAAGAGTTACCCAACGGGGTGGATCGCCTGGTGACGGCGATGAACAACTCTTCCAGCCTGCTGTTGAAAATTATCAGCGATATTCTCGATTTCTCGAAAATTGAATCTGAACAGCTGAAGATTGAACCGCGCGAGTTTTCACCGCGTGAAGTCATGAATCATATTACGGCTAACTATCTACCGCTGGTGGTCCGCAAACAACTGGGCTTGTACTGCTTTATCGACCCGAATGTACCGGTGGCGCTCAATGGCGATCCGATGCGTTTACAGCAGGTAATTTCCAATCTGCTGAGTAACGCTATCAAGTTTACCGATACCGGCTGCATTGTGCTGCACGTGCAGTGTAACGGCGACTATCTCAGTATTCGCGTACGTGATACCGGGGTTGGGATCCCAGCTAAAGAGGTCGTCAGGTTGTTCGATCCGTTCTTCCAGGTGGGAACCGGCGTCCAGCGTAATTTCCAGGGAACCGGGCTTGGTTTGGCTATTTGTGAAAAACTGATCAGCATGATGGATGGAGACATTTCCGTTGATTCTGAACCGGGAATGGGGAGCCAGTTTATGCTGCGTATTCCGCTTTATGGCGCGCAGTATCCATTGAATAAAGGTATCGATGGGCTTGTCGGCAAACGTTGCTGGCTGGCGGTGCGTAACGCGTCGCTGTACCAGTTTGTTGAATCCAGTCTGACGCGAAACGGGATGACGGTGCTGCGTTATGAGGGGCAACAACCGGATGCGGATGACCTGCTAATTGCTGACGATGTGCTGGAGCAGGCATGGCAGGGGCGGGCTGCGGTGATTTTCTGCCGTCGTCATATCGGTATTCCGCTGGAAAGGGTTGCAGGGGAGTGGGTGCACAGCGTGGCATCGCCTCACGAACTGCCCGCGCTGCTGGCGCATATCTACAGCGTTGAGCTGAATAGTGAAGAGCTTGCCACGGCGCTACCCGCCCCGGATAAAGTTGGGGCAACGAACGACGACATGATGATCCTGGTGGTCGACGATCATCCGATCAACCGGCGTTTACTGGCCGATCAATTGGGATCGTTGGGGTATCAGTGTAAAACTGCGAATGACGGCGTGGACGCACTCAATGTACTGAGTAAAAACCATATCGACATCGTGCTGAGCGACGTCAACATGCCAAATATGGATGGTTATCGCCTGACGCAGCGCATTCGCCAGTTAGGGTTAACGCTACCGGTTGTCGGCGTGACGGCCAACGCGCTGGCCGAAGAGAAGCAACGTTGTCTGGAATCAGGTATGGATAGCTGTCTGTCTAAGCCGGTGACGTTAGATGTATTGAAGCAAACCCTGACGGTCTATGCGGAAAGAGTGAGGAAGGCGCGGGAGTAAAAGATGCCGGATGGCGGTGTTAGCCTTATCCGGCCTACGGAACACATATCGCATTGTGTCATTCGTAGGCCTGATAAACGGCGTACCATCAGGCACGTTGGTGTTAAAAGAATTACTCTTTGTCTGAGGGGCTCAGCGTGACGGAAGAGAGGTAATTCAACAGGGCGATATCGTTCTCCACCCCGAGCTTCATCATGGCCGACTTTTTCTGGCTGCTGATGGTTTTAATACTGCGGTTGAGTTTTTTCGCGATTTCAGTCACCAGGAAACCTTCGGCAAACAGACGCAGAACTTCGCTCTCTTTCGGTGACAGACGCTTGTCGCCGTAACCGCTGGCGCTGATTTTTTCCAGCAGACGAGAAACGCTTTCCGGGGTGAATTTCTTACCCTTCTGCAGTGCGGCAAGCGCTTTCGGCAGATCGGTTGGCGCGCCTTGCTTCAGTACAATCCCTTCAATATCGAGATCCAGTACCGCGCTCAGGATGGCCGGGTTATTGTTCATGGTCAGAACGATAATCGACAGGCTCGGGAAATGGCGCTTGATATACTTAATTAATGTGATGCCGTCACCGTATTTATCTCCCGGCATGGAGAGGTCGGTAATCAACACATGAGCATCTAACTTAGGCAAATTGTTGATCAGTGCAGTGGAGTCTTCAAATTCGCCGACAACGTTTACCCACTCGATTTGCTCAAGTGATTTACGAATACCGAACAGTACAATCGGGTGGTCATCGGCAATAATTACGTTCATAGTGTTCATGTAGTGGGCTACCTTGCTACAGCAAGCTCTTGACGTAACCGTCAATGTCGCTGATGTATTTTTCTATACCTGGAGCATCTTTCTCTTGAATAAGATGTTCCAGCGCTTCACATAACTGCTTGCCGGGTACCAGATTAAGCATGGCAAACACGCCTTTCAGGCGATGGGCCGTTTGGGCTAACGCAGCGAAATCACTGGTTGCTGCCTCAGTATACAACCTCTTAACATCATCCGGTACTGTGTCTACAAAGAGCGCATAGTAACCACTGGCATGAAGTTCGGCGTTTTCATCTCCGCCGAGAGGGAGTTCCTGGATCTCCTCTTGTGCCAGTTGCTCTTCTATCAGCTCGAGGACAGCTTCCTGCATAGCGTTGCTCATATTAAAGTTGACGCGCAGTTGGCCAGGGCCAATTTTCCGTACGCCAGACTCATCATCGCTTAAAAGAAGGCCTGAGGCAGTAAGATTAGACGGATTATCAGTTAAAAAGAGATCATATTCTTGACTATTCAACCGTTCATCAGGGGTGATGCAGGTTGCCCCCCAGTTCTCCAGTTGACGTAATACAATGCTGCGTACGTCGTTAGAGGTGACATCAACCATTATGCAGACGTCATCCAACAAACGTTCTTCACTTTCAGCATGTTGATCGTGCAGCGGCATTTTAACATGGACTATATAACGTGTTCCAAGTTCTTCCCGCGCTTTAATATTCAGGTGTCCGCCCAGCTTGCGGGCGAGCTGATCGCATAACCAGAACGTCAGCGGGTTGGCTTTACCATATCTATCGCCCTGCGTGTCGTTGATGAACGGGAAATGCAGGTTATCAACTTCATTCAACGTGACGCCTTCCCCGGTATCCAGAATGCGGAAGGTCAGGCGCTCAGCTTCTGACTCATCCTGGTCGACTTCCAGCGTGATTTTGCCAATCTGGGTGGTGGTTACCGCATATTGAATCAGCAGCAGCAAAATGCGGCGCAGAGCGTCGCGGTCGCCACGGCGTTCGTCATGGGCGCTAAGGTGATTTTTAATCAGTAGCTGCAGCCCTTTACGTTTAATGGCTGGCAGAACCTCCGGAACCACATCATCAATTAACGCCTGTACGGAAAACAGCGTGGACTCACCTTTCCAGTCGTCGCTTTCCAGCAGGTTGGCCAATTGGATTTCATCAACCATACGCACCAGAACGTCTGCCTGATCTGCCAGTTTCTGGCTGTCAGGGGTATCGATCGCGGCGGCATTAGCGGCCAGGGTTTTAGCCGGGTCTTTCAGCGCGCTGCCAATATTCTGCATAAAGGCGGCGCGGGCCTGCTGGTTTTTCTCATACAGTCGCTGCGCTTGCTTCAGCTTCTTATTAACCAGCACTTCCCGGTCCTGGTCACGAATGATAAAGATCTGCGTTCTTGAGGAGATCTGGCTGCGAAATAACCTGATTTCATACAGTTCATTATTGATGGTGGCTTGAATCACTCCCTGATGCTGCTCCGCCATGCTGGTAATATTTTGCAGATTTAAATGTGGCAGCAGGTGATCGGCAATTTTATTGCTGATTACCGTACGGTTTGCTTCTTGATCGTGTACCAGCAAGCCCAGCGGCAGCAGAGAGACAATCTCTTCGTTAATCGCGCGCAAAACGCGCAATTCATTATTGGCCGCAAGATTTGGTGCCACTTCGGTGGAACGGGCTGGGAGGTGGCGAAAGGTGGTATAGCCGAACAGTGCAAGAGCCAGCAACGCAATGTTCAGTAACAGCGGTAATAGAATGCTTTGCAGCGTGTCGATCAGCAATGAGCCGAACGGAACCTGCCACACCAGCCGCATATCCGTTGAGTTTAGCGCCGAAGAGATCTCAATTTTACTGTTGTTGAAATTGATACTGACGCTGTCAGGCGACTCTTTTTCATTCAGGTGCTCGGTCGTGGACGTGGCATCAGGTTCCAGATGGAAGCTGTCCAGCGGCATGCCGGGCGGGATCAGGTCATTAATCGGCAGGTCAAAGGCGACAACCGTTGCCAGATGTCCGGGCTGATTAAAGGTTGTGCGTAGCGTAAAGTAATGCCCGTTCTGCCAGGCCAGGCGGCGCAGTGAAGAGAAGCTTTCACGTTCATCCAGCGCATTGGCCTGCTGTAGCATTTCCGCACGCCGTGAATCGACAATATTACCGATCGTCGATTCTTTAAATCCCGAGGTCAGATCTTTTAGCGGCAACGTAGAGATAAGGATCAGGCTATTGTCCTGGCCATTCAGGTAATACATTGACCACGGGACATTTTCCGCGCCCCACAGCGTATCCAGATAGCTGGAAATGCGTTGGGTCATCTCCAGCGTAGAACTGTCATGGGAACCGAAAATCAGCGCCTCGGTCTTTCTGCGGGGTTTCTCAAGATAATAGACGTCTTGTTTCAGGCGTGTTTCTTGCAGCCCTTCAGCACCAGGCGAACTGGCCGTGGCGGCAATATTGTCATAGATTTGCCAGGTCACGTATCGCCAGGTATCGACTCTTTTATGAATCGCATGGGTGATATCGACAATCTGATAGCTCTTATCCTTTAACCAGGTGTTGACGGCGCTCTGGACCATAACGCCCATCATCACCAACAGCACAATGATCAGTAATAAGAAGAAACGGGTAATACTTCCCGGTAGCAGAGAGAATCGGGTAGAGGCCGTTGTGTCAGACTGGCTCATTCGTGTTTATGACCTGTTAAACGACGCGAAAGATGAAGGGGCAGTATAAAGGGTAATGTATGAATTGCCATACTTACACTATGTTGTATGAGCCGCATTTTTACGCCCCATGTTGTTGCAGCCGTTGTGATGCAAAGGTGTACAGTAGAGAAAGGCGAGTACAAATATTTGTACGGAATGTATACATTTAGCATTAAATAACAAGAAATTAATTATCAATTTTATATCCGATTCTGAGACGATGAGATAGTTAATAGTCGTTATAGTTTTGCATCGGTAGCACAGAACGGTAAGTTTTGTGTAAAGAAGGGTAAAAAAAAACCGAACGCGAAGCATTCGGTTGAAATAGGGGTAAACAGACATTCATAAATGAATGACGGTAATAAATAAAGTTAATGATGATAGCGGGTCTATTTTAGTTGCGAGTGAAGATTTTGTTTTGTCATTCAGTGCTATAAACTTTTTCTTTGTAATTAATTGAATTTAAATGATATTTCAATAATTCTTGATTATTTGTGCTTATTTTGCCTATTTTTTGAATTTAAAAAAGTTCCCTGGTATTAACATTTAGAAACATCTATACCGATAAATGAAACACCTTAAAAGTTTTAGTATCATATTCGTGTTGGATTATTCTTTGTTTTTGCGGAGAATGAAGTTGCCGACTGGTTAATGACCTTAATCAGTATGCAGTGGCATAAAAAAGCAATAAAGGCATATAACAGAGGGTTAATAACATGAAAGTTAAAGTACTGTCCCTCCTGGTACCAGCACTGCTGGTAGCAGGTACCGCAAATGCGGCTGAAATTTATAACAAAGACGGCAACAAATTAGACCTGTACGGCAAAGTCGACGGTCTGCACTATTTCTCCGATGATAAGAACGCTGATGGTGATCAGACCTATATGCGTATCGGCTTCAAAGGCGAAACTCAGGTTAACGACCAACTGACCGGTTACGGCCAGTGGGAATACCAGATTCAGGGTAACGCGCCTGAATCTCAGAACAACTCCTGGACTCGTGTGGCGTTTGCTGGTCTGAAATTCGCTGATGTAGGTTCTTTCGACTACGGTCGTAACTACGGCGTAGTTTACGACGTAACGTCCTGGACCGACGTTCTGCCGGAATTCGGCGGCGACACCTACGGTTCTGATAACTTCATGCAGCAGCGTGGTAACGGCTTCGCGACCTACCGTAACACTGACTTCTTCGGTCTGGTTGATGGCCTGAACTTTGCCCTGCAGTATCAGGGTAAAAACGGTAGCCCGGAAGGCGAAGGTATGACCGGCGTGACCAACAATGGTCGTGAAGCGCTGCGCCAGAACGGCGACGGCGTTGGCGGATCCATCACTTATGATATCGGTGAAGGCTTCTCTCTGGGTACTGCGGTCACCAGCTCTAAACGTACTGACGAGCAGAACCGTATGAACTTCGGTACTGGCGATCGTGCTGAAACCTACACCGGTGGTCTGAAATACGACGCGAACAACTTCTACTTTGCAACTCAGTACACTCAGACCTACAACGCAACGCGTGCGGGCTCCCTGGGCTGGGCTAACAAAGCACAGAACTTCGAAGCCGTTGCTCAGTACCAGTTCGACTTCGGTCTGCGTCCGTCCGTGGCTTACCTGCAGTCCAAAGGTAAAGACCTGGGTCGTGGCTATGGCGACCAGGACATCGTAAAATATGTTGATGTTGGCGCGACTTACTACTTCAACAAAAACATGTCCACCTATGTTGATTACAAAATCAACCTGCTGGATGACAATCAGTTCACCCGTGATGCTGGTATCGGTACCGATGATATCGTAGCGCTGGGTCTGGTTTATCAGTTCTAATCTGCGCACATGTTGTAAAAAGGCCCTGCGGGGCCTTTTTTAATGCCTTTTTTCGCCGTACAAACAACGATTTTTGGTGTACTCTTGCGCCCGTTCGCATGAGGATAATTACGTATGGAAATGAATTTTTATCGCGCAGCACTGCTGGCTGTGACGATCTTTTTTGTCGGGTGCGATGAGGCCCCGAAACCCGCTCAGACCACGCAACCTGCTACCGTTCTGGAAGGTAAAACCATGGGCACTTTCTGGCGGGTCAGTGCGGTGGGGGTCGATGCCAAACGCGCCGGAGAACTGCAGGCGAAGATCCAGGCTCAGTTGGATGCCGACGATCAGCTTCTCTCTACCTATAAAAATGATTCTGCATTGATGCGCTTTAACCTGTCGACAAGCCTGTCGCTTTGGCCGGTTAATGATGCCATGGCGGATATCGTGACTTCGGCGCTACGCATTGGCGCAAAAACCGATGGGGCCATGGATATCACCGTAGGACCGTTGGTCAATCTGTGGGGGTTTGGCCCGGATCAACAACCAGTGCATATTCCGACCGACGCGCAAATTGACGCAGCAAAAGCGCAAACCGGGCTTTCGCATCTGAAGGTCGTTAACGAGGCGCATCGAAACTATTTGCAAAAAGATTTATCTAATCTTTATGTGGATCTCTCGACCGTTGGCGAAGGTTATGCCGCCGATCATCTGGCTCGATTAATGGAGCAGGAAGGGATCGCCCGTTACCTGGTTTCCGTTGGTGGTGCGCTGAACAGCCGCGGTATGAATGCAGAAGGGCAACCGTGGCGAGTCGCGATTCAGAAACCGACCGATCGAGAAAACGCGGTGCAGGCGATTGTCGACATTAACGGGCATGGCATCAGTACCTCTGGCAGCTATCGTAACTATTATGAGCTGGACGGTAAGCGCCTTTCCCATGTTATCGATCCTCAAACCGGTCGTCCGATTGAACACAACCTGGTGTCCGTGACGGTGATTGCCCCAACGGCGCTGGAGGCTGACGGCTGGGATACCGGATTGATGGTCCTTGGCCCGGAAAAGGCCAAAGAGGTGGTACGTCGCGAAGGACTCGCGGTCTATATGATTATGAAAGAGGGCGAGGGGTTTAAAACCTGGATGTCGCCGCAGTTCAAAAGCTTCCTGGTCAGCGAAAAAAATTAAAAAGCAAGATTGCGGGTTTTTGTATCCGCCTATGAGGACACACTGAGGCTAAGCGCTATGCTTAACAAAGGAGTCCATAATGAAAAATCGTTTACGCATAACTGATGATGACCGCTGGCAGTCCGTTGTGGATCGTGACGCCGACGCTGACGGTCAGTTTGTTTTCGCCGTCCAAACCACCGGTATTTTCTGCCGTCCATCCTGTCGGGCGAAACATGCGCTGCGCAAAAATGTCAGCTTTTTTGCCGATGCCCGGCAAGCGCTGGCTGCCGGTTTTCGTCCCTGTAAACGCTGCCAACCGGATAAAGACAGCGCACAGCAGCATCGGTTGGAGAAAATTGCCCACGCCTGCCAGCTGTTGGAGCAAGAGTCGCCTCTCACGCTGGACGAGCTGGCGCAGCAGGTAGCGATGAGCCCGTATCATTTACACCGTATGTTCAAAGCCACGATGGGTATGACTCCAAAAGCATGGCAGCAGTCCTGGCGTGCCCGTCGTCTGCGCGATGCCCTGGCAAAAGGCACGCCGGTAACGCAGGCGATTCTCAACGCCGGATTCCCCGACAGCAGCAGCTACTACCGGCAAGCGGATCAGGCGCTAGGCATGACCGCAAAGCAATTTCGTAAAGGCGGCGACAATGTTTCTGTGCGCTATACCCTCACCGATTGCACTCTGGGTCGCTGCCTGGTGGCGGAAAGCGAGCGGGGTATCTGTGCGATCTTGCTTGGCGATGATGACGCTACGTTAGTTGCGCAATTGCATGAGCTGTTTCCCGCCGCGCAGGATGTTGCTGCAGATGCCGATTTTCAGCAGCGCGTGCGCGAAGTGATCGCCGCGATCAATTCGCGTGACGCGTCGCTATCGCTGCCCCTGGATATCCGGGGAACCGCATTTCAGCAGCAGGTGTGGCAGGCGCTGCGCGCAATTCCGTGCGGTGAAACGGTGAGCTACCAACAGTTGGCCAGCGCTATTGGCAAACCAACGGCGGTGCGTGCGGTAGCCAGTGCCTGTGGGGCCAACAAACTGGCGATTGTCATTCCGTGTCACCGGGTGATCCGTGGTGATGGTGCGCTTTCGGGATACCGATGGGGTACTGCGCGTAAAGCACAGTTACTACAACGTGAAGCCACTCGCGAGGAAACATAATGCTCGATCTTTTTGCGGATACAAAACCCTGGCAGGAACCGCTGGCGTCCGGCGCGGTGATTCTGCGACGTTTTGCTTTTGACTGCGCACCGTCTTTGCTGCAGGCGATAGCGGCTGTTGCCAGACAGTCGCCGTTTCGCCAGATGGTAACACCCGGCGGCTACACGATGTCGGTGGCGATGACCAACTGTGGTCGTTTGGGCTGGACGACCGATCAACATGGTTACCTGTATTCTCCATGTGACCCGCTAACCGGTGCGCACTGGCCGCCGCTGCCGGATGCATTTGCTGACCTGTGCCAACAGGCGGCAACGGCGGCGGGCTATGCTGATTTTCAACCCGATGCCTGCCTTATCAACCGCTACACGCCAGGGGCAAAGCTGTCATTGCATCAGGATAAAGACGAGCCTGACCTGCGGGCGCCGATTGTCTCGGTGTCGTTGGGGCTGCCGGCCATCTTTCAGTTTGGCGGATTGCGCCGGAATGACCCCTTGAAGCGTTTGCTGCTGGAGCATGGCGACATCGTGGTGTGGGGCGGAAATTCGCGGCTGTTTTATCATGGGATCCAGCCGCTTAAGACGGGGTATCATCCGTTGACCGGAGATTGTCGCTACAACCTGACGTTTCGCCAGGCGGGTAAAAAAGAATAAAAATAAGAATTATTATTGCTGTCAGCGAAGAGATGTTTAAACTGCGGGCTGTTATTACTTGTCCGGGTTGTGTGCATGGAACTTTTACTTCTTGTCTGGCGGCAGTATCGCTGGCCATTTATCAGCGTCATGGCGCTCAGCCTCGCCAGCGCCGCATTGGGGATTGGGCTGATTGCGTTTATCAACCAGCGCCTGATTGAAACGGTCGACACTACGTTGATGGTGCTACCGGAGTTTCTTGGCCTGCTGCTGTTGTTGATGGTTGTCACGCTCGGCTCTCAGTTGGCGTTGACCACGCTTGGCCACCACTTTGTCTACCGGCTGCGTAGCGAATTTATTAAACGTATTCTGGATACCCACGTCGAGCGTATAGAACAACTTGGCAGCGCTTCGTTGCTGGCCGGTTTAACCAGCGATATCCGCAACATCACCATCGCCTTTGTTCGTCTGCCTGAGCTGGTACAGGGAATTATCCTCACCGTCGGGTCGGCGGCGTATCTGGCGATGCTGTCGACCAAAATGTTGCTGGTAACGGCAATCTGGATGGCAATTACCATCTGGGGCGGATTTGTGCTGGTGGCGCGGGTGTATAAACACATGGCTACCCTGCGTGAAACTGAAGACAAGTTGTATAACGATTATCAGACCGTGCTGGAAGGGCGCAAAGAGCTGACGCTCAACCGCGAGCGCGCCGAGCATATCTTTAATCAGATGTACGTCCCGGATGCTAAAGAGTACCGTCATCATATTATCCGTGCCGATACCTTCCACCTGAGCGCGGTCAACTGGTCGAACATCATGATGCTGGGCGCCATTGGCCTGGTGTTCTGGATGGCTAACAGTCTGGGCTGGGCGGATACCGCCGTGGCGGCGACCTATTCTCTGACGCTGTTATTCCTGCGTACGCCGCTGCTCTCTGCCGTTGGTGCGCTGCCGACGCTGCTCACCGCGCAGGTGGCGTTCAACAAGCTGAATAAATTCGCACTGGCACCTTTTAAGGCTGAATTCCCGCGTCCAACCGCGTTTCCGAACTGGCAAACGCTGGAGCTGCGTAATGTCGTGTTCCATTATCAGGATAATGCGTTTTCCGTCGGGCCGGTGAATCTGACTATTCATCGCGGTGAATTGATCTTCCTGATTGGTGGCAATGGTAGCGGGAAATCTACGCTGGCGATGTTACTGACCGGGCTATACCAGCCGCAGTCAGGTGAAATTTTGCTTGATGGCAAGGCCGTTGCCGTTGAAAAGCCGGAAGACTATCGCAAGCTGTTCTCCGCCGTGTTTACCGACGTCTGGCTGTTTGACAAACTGCTGGGGCCGGAAGGCAAAGAAGCCAATCCTCAACTGGTGGCGAAGTGGCTGGAACATCTGAAGATGGGTCACAAGCTGGAGCTAAACGATGGCCGTATCCTCAATCTGAAGCTGTCGAAAGGGCAGAAGAAACGCGTGGCACTGCTGCTGGCCCTGGCGGAGGAGCGTGACATCATTCTGCTGGATGAATGGGCTGCGGATCAGGATCCACACTTCCGTCGTGAGTTCTATCAGGTGTTATTACCGCTGATGCAGGAAATGGGGAAAACCATTTTTGCCATCAGCCATGACGATCACTATTTTATTCACGCCGATCGCCTGCTGGAAATGCGTAACGGACAACTGAGCGAGCTGCTGGGCGATGAGCGTGATGCTGCCTCACGTGACGCGGTGGCGCGCACTGCATGATCCCACATGCCGCCGGTTTTTTGTCCACCCGGCGGCGCTGTTTATTGTTATTTACATAAATCAGCATCATGATTAATGATATTTCATATCATGGATTTATGATTAATGTCCGCAATAAACAAAAACAGCGCCAGGCTGCGTGATGAAGAGCGTGCGCGTCTTATCTGGTTGTTGACCACTGATAAAGCCATTGTTTCAACGCTTTTGGGCAAGCTTACCCTGGCTGAGCAATATGACGTCGGTACGTTAGCCGACGATATTGCTGAGGTAGGGGCGCTGGTCGCCCACCTGCCACCACCCGATCTGGCAGATACCCTTGAGGCATTACCTTCTGAAGAGCGCCACGCCCTGTGGCGGCTGGTCGAAAGTGAAAAGCGCGGTAACGTTCTGCTTGAGGCGTCAGAGAACGTCTGGGACGATCTGATCGATGAGATGAGCGACCGCGAGCTGCTGGATGCCCTGCAATACCTTGATATCGACGAACAGATTTATCTGGTCCAGCATCTCCCGCGTAACCTCACTGGCCGACTGCTGGCGACGTTGCCGGCCGAGGAGCGGGCGCGCGTTCGCCAGGTGCTGCACTACGAGAAGAATCGCGTCGGTGCGATCATGGAGTTCGAAGTCATCACCGTGCGCCCGGACGTGACGCTGGAAGTGGTGCAACGCTATCTGCGACGGCTGGGTAAAATGCCGGAGAACACCGATAAACTCTTCGTGACCGATCGTAATAAAGTACTGGTTGGTGAACTTACCCTGACCTGCATTCTGCTCAATGACGTGCAGCGAAAAGTCAGCGAGGTGATGGAAGATGACCCGCTCACCTTTTCTCCGGAAGATATCGCCGAAAACGCCGCGCGTACCTTTGAACGTGATGACTTGGTCAGTGCCGCAGTCGTTGACCCTTCAGGCAAACTGATGGGCCGTTTAACCATCGATGAGATCGTCGATGTGGTCTATGAAGAAACCGATACCGATCTACGTCGAATGGGGGGCTTAAGCGCCGAAGAGGACGTATTTGCTCCTGTTACCAAAGCGGTAAAAACCCGCTGGGCGTGGTTGGCGGTTAACCTGTGTACCGCCTTTATCGCCTCGCGGGTGATCGACGGCTTTGAACATACGATTTCGCAACTGGTGGCGTTGGCCTCGCTGATGCCAATTGTGGCAGGGATCGGCGGCAACACCGGGAATCAAACTATCACCATGATCGTACGCGCGCTGGCGCTACAAAATATTCAGCCGGGAAACCTGACGTTTTTGATCCTACGCGAAATGGGCGTGGCGTTGATTAATGGCCTCGTGTGGGGCGGAATTATGGGCGGTATTACCTGGTGGCTGTATGATGACATGGCGCTTGGTGGTGTGATGACCCTGGCGATGATGCTCAATCTGCTGATGGCGGCGTTGATGGGGGTGATTATTCCGATGACGATGGTGAAGCTCGGGCGCGACCCGGCGGTCGGCTCGAGCGTCATGATTACGGCAATCACCGATACCGGCGGTTTCTTTATTTTTCTCGGTCTGGCAACGCTGTTTCTGATGTAGCCGTACGTTTGCGTCTGACGATCCGTGGCAGAATGAGCATCGTTATCACCCCGGCAACCACGCCAATCGCCAGGTTGCCGGTCGACACGGTCGCTGCGACGGTCACCAGCATCACCAACGTTTCAGTAACGGGGAGTTTTGCCAGCGTGCCGGGCTGGATGCTGTGCCAACTGAAGGTTTTCACCGCTACAATCACCATAATCCCCGCCAGCACCGACATGGGGATTTTCGCCATCACTTCGCTTAACGCAGTGACTAACAGCAACAGTACCAGCCCGGCGGCAACCGTCGAGACGCGGCTACGTCCTTTACCCATCTCGACGTTGACGATGGTTTGACCAATCATCGCGCATCCGGCGATACCGCCATAAAATCCGGCCAAAATATTGGCAATCCCCAGTCCGGTGCTTTCGCGATTCTTATTCGACGGCGTAACCGTCAGGTCATCCACCAGACGGGCGGTTAACAGCGACTCCATCAAACCAACAAAAGCGATGCTCAGCGCGCAGGGCCAGATAATCGCCAGCGTGTGCAGGTTGAGCGGTACGAGTAACTGCGTTAATCCTGGCAGACCGCCGCTCATTGAACCTTCGTCACCGACGGTTGGTAACAGTTGTCCGCTGGTAACAGTGAACACGGTCAGTAGCACGATGGCGATAAGCGGCGCGGGGATCGTTTTAATAAACCGCGGAACCCACAGCACAATTAGCAGCGTCAGGGCAAATAGTCCCCAGATTAGCGGGCTTTTACCCCAGAAATGCGGGACCTGGGCAAAGAAAATCAAAATACCCAGCGCGTTGACAAAACCGGTCATGACGGCCGTAGGAATGAAACGCATCAGACGCGCCATCCCCATTACGCCAAACAGGATCTGAATAATCCCGGCCAGTACCACCGCAGGCAGGATGTATTGTACCCCGTATTGATGCACCATCGGACCAATGACCAGCGCAACCGAGCCTGCAGCGGCGGTTACCATTGCCGGACGTCCACCTAAAAAGGACATCGCCAGGCACAGTACGACCGAGGCAATCAGGCTGACTTTAGGATCAACACCGGCGATAACGGAAAAAGAGATCACTTC
Organism: Citrobacter arsenatis; assembly: GCF_004353845.1. Taxonomy (GTDB): domain Bacteria; phylum Pseudomonadota; class Gammaproteobacteria; order Enterobacterales; family Enterobacteriaceae; genus Citrobacter; species Citrobacter arsenatis. The sequence continues at coordinate 3,489,032 of NZ_CP037864.1, read as the reverse complement.
CGGGATCAGCGCCAGGGCGGTTACCACACCGGCAAGCGTTTCACGAACCAGTAGACGGGGTTGGCGCAGGACGACACGAGTGGCGTTATTCGGCGCAGCGACAGAGGATGTTTGAGTTGCAGACATAGTTAAACTCAGGTCAAAAATGGCCTGAAACAGCAGACCGACAGGCATCCGTGCGGTGAATAGCAAAGCGCAGCATAGTACCCGTCTGGCGGACCGGTTTCCAGAAATGATTGTCAATAACCGTATAAACTATCAACGTATTAATAACATTTTTAAAAATTAAATATAATTTATAAACAATATTTAATTATTTTTACTTAAGTGTTACCGTTGGTGCCGCTCGATTTTCACCTGCATTAAAAGCAAAAAAGCGATACTAAAAGTAAGGCATTAACATTATGAAAAAAGTGACTGCCATGCTCTTCACCATGGCTGTAGGGCTGAACGTTGTCTCGATGGCAGCAAAAGCGAAAGCGGCGGAAGAGCAGGAAACGGATGTACTGTTGATTGGCGGCGGCATCATGAGCGCCACGTTGGGAACCTATTTACAGGAACTTGAGCCGCAATGGTCAATGACCATGGTTGAGCGACTGGATGGCGTTGCTCAGGAAAGCTCAAACGGCTGGAATAACGCCGGAACGGGACACTCCGCACTGATGGAGCTGAACTACACGCCTAAAAAGGCTGACGGTAGCATCAGCATTGAAAAGGCCGTCGAAATCAACGAAGCCTTCCAGATTTCCCGCCAGTTTTGGGCCTATCAGGTCAATAATGGCGTGATGCATGAACCACGCTCGTTTATCACCACCGTTCCGCACATGAGTTTTGTCTGGGGTGACGAGAACGTCAACTTCCTGCGCGCCCGTTACACCGCACTGCAGCAGAGCACCTTATTCCGTGGTATGCGTTATTCCGAAGATCACGCGCAGATCAAAGAGTGGGCGCCGCTGGTCATGGAAGGCCGCGATCCGCAGCAGAAAGTTGCAGCAACGCGTACCGAGATTGGTACTGACGTGAACTACGGCGAAATCACGCGCCAACTGATTGCTTCATTGCAGAAAAAGCCCAACTTTGCGCTGCAACTGAGCACCGAAGTCCGTGGCTTTAAGCGTAATGCTGATAATAGCTGGACGGTGACGGTCGCCGATCTGAAAAATAACGAAGCGGAACACGATATCAAGGCGAAGTTTGTCTTTATCGGTGCTGGTGGCGCTGCGCTGAAGCTGTTGCAGGAAACCGACATTCCGGAAGCGAAAGGCTATGCCGGATTCCCGGTTGGCGGGCAGTTCCTGGTTGCGGACAATCCGGATGTGGTAAATCGCCACCTGGCGAAAGTGTACGGTCAGGCTTCCGTTGGCGCGCCGCCGATGTCCGTACCGCATATCGATACCCGTATCCTTGATGGCAAACGCGTCGTGCTGTTTGGGCCGTTCGCGACATTCTCCACCAAGTTCCTGAAAAACGGTTCATTGTGGGATCTGCTCAGCTCGACCACCACCTCAAACTTTATGCCGATGGTCAACGTGGGCCTGGATAACTTCGATCTGGTTAAATATCTGGTAAGCCAGGTAATGCTCAGTGACGACGACCGTTTCGCCGCGCTGCAAGAGTACTATCCGCAGGCGAAAAAAGAAGACTGGCGTTTATGGCAGGCGGGCCAGCGTGTGCAGATCATCAAAAGCGATGCGGAGAAGGGCGGCGTGCTGCGTCTGGGCACTGAAGTCGTCAGCGATAAAGAAGGCACGATTGCTGCGCTGCTGGGGGCTTCTCCGGGTGCGTCAACCGCCGCGCCGATTATGCTGCATCTGATGGAAAAAGTGTTTAAAGATAAAGTGGCTAGCCCCGAGTGGCAGGCGAAGCTGAAAACCATTATTCCGTCTTATGGTACTAAGCTGAACGGTAACATTGCGGCTACGGAACAAGAGCTGCAGTACACCAGTGAGGTTCTGGGGCTGAAATATGACAAGCCGCAGGTTGCTGATGAAGCGCCAAAGCCACAGCTGAAACCTCAGGCACAACCGCAGTCTGAGCAGAAAGCCGTCGCGGATATCGCACTGTAAATAAAATGCCGGATGGCGCAGTTGCGCTTATCCGGCATGGTTCCTGCGCCTGTAGGCCGGATAAGGCGATACGCCACCATCCGGCACATTCTCATTTAGCGCGCGACTGCGTCCTGAATCTTCTCTTCCGCTTTCCAGATACGATATTTAACTTCCACGTTTTCCGGGGTGTAGACAACAATCGGCAACTTGCTGTTGTAACGCAGCATACCGTCATCACCCAGATAAGCAGTAATGAATTTCTTCTCTTTCTTACCGTCCGGGCAGGCCATCATGGTTGAAACCGGAGATGTAACTTTGTCCAAGACGTAGTAGTCATATCCCCAACCTTCCAGCGTTTTGCTGTCCAGTTCTCCGCCCAGGCGGTGTTGGTTGCAGTCAACTTCCAGCGTTTGTCCGATCAGCAGTTCTACTTTCAGAGTAGATTCGTCTTTCTCAGGGGTTAGCTGGATAACCTGGCGTTTCATCCCCTTTTCCGCCTTAGGATAAGGGGCGACTTTTTCCAGCGGTTGAGCGGCGGCATCGTTACTGGCAGCCCATGCAGAGGTGCTGGCAAAGGCGGCGAAAAGTACGGCAGGGACAATTGTCTTCATCTTATTGTTCACAGTGTTTCCTTTCTTCTGTCTTATGAACGAGTCTGTAGCAGGTTAACATATTTGGATAATCTATTAATCTGGATTTACTTATATTTAAAGTGTATTAGGTGTTTTTTTATCTGCCATGTTAGAGATATATCCTAGGAATTATCCTAATATTGATATCTTTATCTTTTTGAATAAGTCGTTATATACATTGTTATATAACTCATTGAAATGTGAGCAAAAGCGCATTTTTTCCCGCCAACTCAACACTCCTTTGATCCGGCAACAGCATTTACCCCAATTGGGGTATGCACCTCTAACACATCCTGAAATATCTTACGGCTAAAAATAACTACTCATAAATAGTGCAGTTTTTTATGTCGTTCAACCCGCCGAGGGAGGGCGTCATTATGGAAGGACAATGTCATGGTTGATTTATCCCGTCGAGGCATGTTGACAGGCAGTTGGCGAAACGCCAGCGCAGGGATCCGTCCGCCGTGGAGCAAGGAAGACTCTCACTTTCTGGCCCATTGCCTCCGTTGTGACGTCTGCATCCAGGCGTGCGAAACCGACATCCTGCAGCGAGGCCAGGGTGGTTATCCGAGCGTAAATTTCAAACACGGCGAGTGCAGCTTTTGCTATGCCTGCGCAGAAGCCTGTCCCGAATCACTTTTTCTTCCGCGCCACACCAGGGCATGGGATCTGAATTTTACGATCGGGGAAAACTGTCTCGCACATCAGTCCGTTGAATGTCATCGCTGTCAGGATAGCTGTGAACCCATGGCAATAACCTTTCGTCCCACGCTGTCCGGCATTTATCAGCCGCAGCTCGACAATCAGGACTGTAACGGATGTGGTGCCTGTGTCGCTATCTGTCCGGTATCAGCCATTAACGCGGAGTACAACCATGGACAATAACTGGCAGGTCTGCAGCCTGGTCGTTCAGGCCAAAAGTCAGCATATCAATGATATCGCCACCCAGTTGCGTTCGTTTCCGGGTTGCGAAGTTGCACTCAGCGATGTCGAAAGCGGTCAGTTGATCGTGGTGGTGGAAGCTGAGCACAGCGAAACGTTAATGAAAACTATTGAGTCAGTACGCAACGTTGCGGGCGTACTGGCGGTGTCGCTGGTTTATCACCAGCAGGATGAGCAAGGTGAGGAAACACCATGAAACTCAGTCGTCGTAGCTTTATGAAAGCTAACGCCGTTGCGGCCGCTGCGGCGGCTGCCGGGTTAAGCGTGCCGGGCGTAGCCCGCGCGGTAGTCGGTCAGCAAGAAGCCATCAAATGGGACAAAGCCCCGTGCCGTTTTTGCGGGACGGGCTGTGGCGTATTGGTCGGGACGCAGCAAGGGCGTGTTGTGGCATGCCAGGGCGATCCGGATGCGCCGGTTAACCGTGGGCTTAACTGCATCAAAGGTTATTTCCTGCCGAAAATCATGTACGGAAAAGACCGTTTAACGCAGCCGATGCTGCGCATGAAAGACGGCAAGTATCACAAAGAAGGCGAGTTCACCCCGATTAGCTGGGACCAGGCATTTGACGTGATGGAAGAGAAATTCAAAACGTCGATGAAAGAGAAAGGCCCGGAATCTATCGGTATGTTCGGCTCTGGCCAGTGGACGATTTGGGAAGGTTATGCCGCAGCCAAACTGTTTAAAGCGGGTTTCCGTTCCAATAATATCGACCCGAACGCACGTCACTGCATGGCGTCAGCGGTAGTCGGCTTTATGCGTACCTTCGGTATGGATGAACCGATGGGCTGCTATGACGATATCGAGCATGCCGATGCCTTCGTCCTGTGGGGCGCGAATATGGCAGAGATGCACCCGATCCTGTGGTCACGCATCACCAACCGCCGTCTGTCCGATCCTAACGTGAACGTCGCGGTTCTCTCCACCTTCCAGCACCGCAGCTTTGAGCTGGCGGATAACGGTATGGTGTTTACGCCGCAAACCGATCTGGTGATCCTCAACTACATCGCGAACTACATCATTCAAAACAATGCGATAAACCAGGATTTCTTTAGCAAACACGTTAACCTGCGTAAAGGCGTGACAGACATCGGCTACGGTCTGCGTCCAACCCATCCGCTGGAAAAAGCGGCGAAGAATCCGGGATCCGATGCCTCAGAACCGATGAGCTTTGAGGATTACAAAGCTTTCGTTGCTGAGTACACGCTGGATAAAACCGCCGAAATGACCGGCGTACCGAAAGATCAACTGGAACAGCTGGCGCAGCTGTATGCCGATCCGAAGAAAAAAGTCATCTCCTACTGGACGATGGGCTTCAACCAGCACACTCGCGGCGTGTGGGCCAACAACCTGGTCTATAACCTGCACCTGCTGACCGGTAAAATTTCCCAGCCGGGCTGCGGTCCGTTCTCTTTGACCGGTCAGCCTTCTGCCTGCGGGACCGCGCGTGAAGTCGGTACGTTCTCCCATCGTCTGCCTGCGGATATGGTGGTAACGAACGAAAAACACCGTGATATTTGCGAGAAGCACTGGAATATCCCGTCAGGGACCATTCCGGCAAAAATCGGTCTGCACGCCGTGGCGCAAGACCGCGCGCTGAAAGATGGCAAGCTCAATGTCTACTGGACGATGTGTACCAACAACATGCAGGCCGGTCCGAACATCAACGAAGAGCGTATGCCGGGCTGGCGCGATCCGCGCAACTTCATCATCGTCTCCGATCCGTACCCGACGGTCAGCGCCTTGTCTGCTGACCTGATCCTGCCGACCGCGATGTGGGTAGAGAAAGAAGGGGCCTACGGTAACGCGGAACGCCGCACTCAGTTCTGGCGTCAGCAGATTAAAGCGCCGGGCGAATCAAAATCGGATCTGTGGCAACTGGTGCAGTTCTCTCGTCGCTTCAAAACCGAAGAAGTTTGGCCGGAAGAGCTGCTGGCGCAGAAACCGGAGCTGCGCGGCAAAACGCTGTACGACGTACTGTTTGCTACGCCAGCAGTAACGAAATTCCCGGTGGCTGAACTGGCTGAAGATCAACTGAACGATGAATCCCGCGAGCTGGGCTTCTACCTGCAAAAAGGGTTGTTCGAAGAGTACGCCTGGTTTGGTCGCGGCCACGGGCATGACCTTGCGCCGTTTGATGATTACCACAAAGCGCGCGGCTTACGCTGGCCGGTCGTTGAGGGTAAAGAGACTCAGTGGCGCTACAGCGAAGGCAACGACCCTTATGTGAAAGCGGGGGAAAGCTACAAGTTCTATGGTAAGCCGGACGGCAAAGCGGTCATCTTCGCGCTGCCATTTGAACCTGCCGCCGAAGCGCCGGATAAAGAGTACGACCTGTGGCTTTCTACCGGTCGCGTGCTGGAGCACTGGCATACCGGCAGCATGACGCGTCGCGTGCCTGAACTGCACCGTGCGTTCCCGGAAGCGGTGCTGTTTATCCACCCGCTGGATGCAAAAGCACGCGATCTGCGCCGTGGCGATAAAGTCAAAGTGGTTTCCCGCCGTGGCGAAGTGATCTCGATTGTTGAAACGCGCGGGCGTAACCGTCCGCCACAGGGGCTGGTGTACATGCCGTTCTTCGACGCCGCACAGCTGGTGAACAACCTGACGCTGGATGCGACGGATCCGCTCTCCAAAGAGACGGATTTCAAGAAGTGCGCCGTGAAACTGGCGAAGGTGTAACGCGTTATGTCCCGGTCAGCAAAACCCCAAAATGGCCGCCGCCGCTTTCTGCGCGACATGGTTCGCGCAGCGGGTGGGCTGGCCGTCGTTGGCGTGGCGCTGGGGTTGCAACAACAAACCGCGCGTGCAAGCGGCGTGCGGTTGCGTCCGCCAGGCGCACTGAGCGAGGAAGCATTCGCCAGCGCCTGCGTGCGCTGCGGTCAGTGCGTTCAGGCGTGTCCGTATGACACGCTAAAACTGGCGACGCTGGCCTCCGGGCTGGCGGCCGGTACGCCGTATTTTGTCGCCCGCGATATTCCTTGCGAAATGTGTGAGGACATTCCGTGCGCCAAAGTCTGCCCCAGCGGCGCGTTGGACAGGGAAATTGAATCCATTGACGATTCGCGTATGGGACTGGCGGTACTGCTGGATCACGAAAACTGCCTTAACTATCAAGGGCTGCGCTGCGACGTTTGTTATCGCGAGTGCCCGAAAATCGATGAGGCGATCACCCTGGAGCTGGACCGCAACATGCGTACCGGCAAGCATGCGCGGTTTATTCCAACCGTGCACAGCGATGCCTGTACCGGCTGTGGGAAATGCGAAAAAGTCTGCGTACTGGAACAGCCAGCAATAAAAGTGCTGCCGCTGTCGCTGGCGAAAGGGGAGTTAGGACACCATTACCGCTTCGGTTGGCTGGAGGGGAACAATGGCAAATCGTAAACGGGATGCCGGGCGTGAAGCGCAGGCAAAAAAAGGATGGTGGAAGAGCCATCGCTGGCTGCTACTGCGTCGTCTGAGCCAGTTTCTGATACTGGCGATGTTCCTGAGCGGCCCGTGGCTTGGCGTGTGGATCATGCATGGTAACTACAGCAGTAGTTTGCTGCTGGACGCCATTCCGTTCACCGATCCGCTGATTACCCTGCAAAGCCTGGCCAGTGGACACCTGCCGGCGACGGTGGCGTTAACGGGGGCGGCCATCATCACGGTGCTGTATGCCCTGGCCGGTAAGCGACTGTTTTGCAGTTGGGTTTGTCCTATGAATCCGGTCACCGATTTAGCCAGCTGGTTGCGCAGAAGGTTTGACCTGAATCAGTCCGCAACCCTGCCGCGCCATATACGTTACGTCCTGCTGGTGGTTATCCTGGTTGGTTCCGCATTGACCGGTACGTTGCTGTGGGAGTGGATAAACCCAGTTTCTCTACTCGGACGCAGCCTGGTAATGGGATTTGGCAGCGGAGCGCTGCTGATCCTCGCGCTGTTTTTATTTGATCTACTGGTCGTTGAGCATGGCTGGTGCGGGCATCTTTGCCCACTGGGTGCGCTGTATAGCGTGGTGGGGAGTAAAGGTGCATTAACCGTTTCGGCAAAAGAACGTAACAGATGTAACCGCTGTATGGATTGTTTTCATGTTTGCCCGGAACCGCATGTGCTACGTGCGCCGGTGCTGGATGAGCAAAGTCCGGTGCAGGTAACCAGCCGCGATTGCATGGCCTGCGGTCGCTGCGTGGATGTCTGTTCTGAGGATGTTTTTACAATAACAACACGATGGAGTTCGGGAGCGAAACAATGAAAAGCCATGACCTGATTAAAAAGCTGAGTCAATGGGCGGCCCTGCTTACCCTGGTCGTCAGTGGGGCCGTTTGGGCTGCAAACGGAGTGGATCTGAGCCAGTCACCGGAAGTCTCAGGGACACAGGAAGGGGCGATTCGCATGCCGAAAGAGCAAGTGCGTATGCCGCTGAACTATGTGAATCAGCCGCCGATGGTTCCGCACAGCGTTGAAGGGTATCAGGTGACGACTAACACTAACCGCTGCCTGCAATGCCACGGTGTGGAAAGCTATCGCACCACCGGTGCGCCGCGCATCAGTCCGACGCACTTTATGGACAGCGACGGCAAGGTATTGGCTGAAGTCGCGCCGCGTCGTTATTTCTGCCTGCAATGTCACGTTCCGCAGGCTGACGCCGCGCCGATTGTTGAAAATACCTTCACCCCCTCGAAAGGTTACGGGAAATAAGAGGTCATTATGGAAAATTCTAACCGTAAACCAGGCTGGATTAAGCGCGTCTGGCAATGGTGGCGTCGCCCCAGCCGTCTGGCGCTCGGCACGCTGTTGTTAATCGGCTTTGTGGGCGGCATTATTTTCTGGGGCGGCTTTAATACCGGTATGGAAAAGGCCAATACAGAAGAGTTCTGCATTAGCTGTCACGAAATGCGCAATACGGTATACCAGGAATACATGGAAACCGTACACTACAACAACCGCAGTGGTGTGCGAGCAACTTGCCCTGATTGCCACGTCCCACATGAGTGGGCTCCGAAAATGATCCGTAAGATCAAGGCCAGTAAAGAGCTGTACGCGAAAGCACTGGGGTTAATAGATACACCGCAGAAATTTGAAGACCATCGTTTAACGATGGCGCAGAATGAGTGGCGGCGTATGAAAGATAATAATTCGCAAGAGTGTCGCAATTGTCACAACTTCGAGTTTATGGATTTAACCGCCCAGAAAGGCGTTGCGGCCAAAATGCACGACCAGGCCGTGAAAGACGGGCAAACCTGTATTGACTGTCATAAAGGGATAGCGCACAAACTGCCTGATATGCGCGAAGTCAAACCGGGCTTTTAACAGGATGTAGATAACCAGGTATGCTTGAAGCCAGAGAATTACTTTGCGAGCGGGATGACAGAATACTGTTCAGCGATTTGTCATTTCGCGTTAACGCAGGGGAATGGGTACAAATTACCGGCAGCAACGGCGCAGGGAAAACCACTCTGCTGCGGTTGCTTACCGGGCTGGCGCGTCCCGATGCAGGGGAGGTTTGCTGGCAAGAGCAACCGCTACATCACGTGCGGGACAGCTACCATCAGCAACTGCTGTGGATCGGACATCAGCCGGGGATAAAAACCCGGCTTTCGGCGTTGGAGAACCTGCGTTTCTTCCACCATGACGGTGACATCGCACAGTGTCTGGCTGCGCTGGCGCAGGCGGGACTTGCCGGATATGAAGATCTTCCGGTGAACCAACTTTCCGCCGGGCAACAGCGGCGCGTGGCGCTGGCCCGTTTGTGGCTGACCCGCGCCCGGCTGTGGATCCTCGATGAACCCTTTACCGCCATTGATGTGAACGGCGTTGAGCGACTGACTCAGCGTATGGCACAACATACGGAGCAGGGCGGTATTGTTATCCTCACTACCCATCAACCGCTCAATGTCGAAACCGATAAAGTGCGACGTATTGCGCTGACCAGCGAGAGGGTAACGCAATGATGTGGCGAATCTTCCGTTTAGAACTGCGAGTTGCGTTTCGTCATAGTGCGGAAATCGCCAATCCTTTATGGTTCTTCCTGATTGTAATTACGCTGTTCCCGCTGAGCATTGGGCCGGAGCCGCAACTGCTGGCGCGCATTGCGCCGGGTATCATCTGGGTTGCGGCACTGTTGGCGTCGTTACTGGCGTTGGAACGCCTGTTTCGTGATGATCTGCAGGACGGTAGCCTTGAGCAACTGATGCTGCTGCCGCTGCCGCTACCGGCCGTGGTGCTGGCGAAAGTGATGGCGCACTGGGTCGTAACCGGCCTGCCGCTGCTGATCCTCTCGCCGCTGGTGGCGCTGCTGCTGGGCATGGATATGTACGGCTGGAAAATTATGGCGCTGACCTTGTTACTGGGAACGCCGACGCTGGGCTTTCTCGGCGCGCCGGGTGTAGGGTTGACGGTGGGCTTAAAGCGCGGCGGTGTGCTGTTAAGCGTGCTGGTACTCCCGCTTACCATACCCTTACTGATTTTTGCGACCGCCGCGATGGATGCGGCATCCATGCACCTACCGGTTGAAGGTTACATGGCGATTCTGGGCGCGTTGCTGGTTGGCAGCGCCACGTTAAGCCCGTTTGCTACGGCCGCGGCGTTACGGATAAGCGTGCAATAGCGAGAATGAGATGTGCAGGTCGGGCAAGGCGCTCCGGCAAAACGGATATTAATTTATGGAGTCTGGTGACTGAACTATGTGGAAAACACTTCATCAATTGGCGATGCCTCCTCGGCTCTATCAGATCTGTGGCTGGTTTATCCCGTGGCTGGCGATTGCCAGCGCGGTGGTACTGATAACGGGATTAATCTGGGGCTTTGGCTTCGCGCCGGCGGACTATCAGCAGGGGCAGAGCTATCGCATCATTTATCTGCACGTTCCGGCGGCAATCTGGTCGATGGGGATTTACGCATCGATGGCCGTTGCCGCGTTTATCGGCCTGGTCTGGCAGATGAAAATGGCTAATCTGGCGCTGGCAGCGATGGCGCCGATTGGTGCAGTGTTTACCTTTATTGCGCTGGTGACGGGGTCCGCATGGGGCAAACCGATGTGGGGAACCTGGTGGGTCTGGGATGCACGACTCACTTCTGAACTGGTGCTGCTGTTTCTCTACGTTGGTGCCATTGCGCTGTGGCATGCCTTTGACGACCGCCGCCTGGCAGGCCGCGCTGCCGGTATTCTGGTGCTGATTGGCGTGGTCAACTTACCGATTATTCACTACTCGGTCGAGTGGTGGAATACGTTGCATCAGGGGTCGACCCGTATGCAGCAGAGCATCGATCCGGCAATGCGTGCGCCGCTGCGCATGGCGATCGTCGGTTACCTGTTACTGTTTGTCACGCTGGCGCTGATGCGCATGCGTAACCTGATTTTGATGATGGAAAAACGCCGCCCATGGGTGAGCGAACTGATCTTAAAAAGAGGCCGCCAATGACCCCTGCATTTGCATCATGGAGTGATTTTTTCGCGATGGGCGGTTACGCCTTGTATGTCTGGCTGGCTGTGGCCATGAGCGTTATCCCACTGGTGGCGCTGGTGCTGCATTCTGCGTTACAGCATCGCGCAATCTTACGCGGTGTGGCGCAGCAGCGGGCGAGAGAAGCGCGCATGCGTGCGGCGCAAGTGCAACGGGAGGCGGCGTGAATATTCGACGTAAAAATCGGCTATGGATAGCCTGCGCGGTCCTGGCAGGTCTGGCTTTGACTATTTCGCTGGTGCTTTACGCGCTGCGTTCCAATATCGATCTGTTCTATACCCCGGGAGAGATACTCTACGGTAAGCGCGAAACGCAGCAGATGCCTGAAGTCGGCCAACGCCTGCGCGTGGGCGGCATGGTCATGCCCGGCAGCGTAAAGCGCGATCCGCAATCGTTGAAAGTGAATTTCAGCATCTATGACGCCGAAGGTGTGGTGGATGTGACCTATGAAGGCATTTTGCCGGACCTGTTCCGTGAGGGGCAGGGCGTCGTCGTTCAGGGCGAGCTGGACGGGGGAAATCATGTGCAGGCTAAAGAGGTTCTTGCCAAACATGATGAAAATTACACCCCGCCGGAAGTCGAAAAAGCGATGCAGGAAAATCACCGTCGTCCGGAAAGTGTTTATAAGGATAAAACGTCATGATGCCTGAAATTGGCAATGCGCTGTTGTGCCTTGCGCTTGGCGTTGCATTACTGCTGTCGGTCTACCCGCTGTGGGGCGTGGCGCGTGGCGATGTGCGAATGATGGCCTCCGCGCGGCCCTTTGCCTGGGTCTTATTTATCTGCGTGATGGGGGCGTTCCTGATTCTGGTCAACGCCTTCGTGGTTAATGACTTTACCGTCACCTATGTTGCCAGTAACTCCAATACCCAGCTTCCGGTCTGGTATCGGGTGGCGGCGACGTGGGGCGCGCATGAAGGCTCGCTGCTGCTGTGGGTGCTGCTGATGAGCGGCTGGACGTTCGCCGTTGCGGCGTTCAGCCAGCGCATGCCGCTGGATATCGTCGCCCGCGTGCTGGCGGTGATGGGAATGGTCAGCGTCGGTTTTCTGCTGTTTATCCTGTTTACCTCTAATCCATTTGCCCGCACGTTGCCCAACTTTCCTATTGAAGGGCGCGACCTGAATCCGCTGTTACAGGATCCGGGGCTGATTTTCCATCCGCCGTTGCTGTACATGGGGTATGTCGGTTTCTCGGTAGCCTTCGCGTTTGCAATTGCCGCGCTGATGAGCGGACGGCTGGACAGTACCTTCGCCCGTTTTTCGCGTCCGTGGACGCTGGCGGCGTGGGTATTCCTGACGCTGGGCATTGTGCTTGGTTCAGCCTGGGCTTATTACGAGCTGGGCTGGGGTGGCTGGTGGTTCTGGGATCCTGTTGAGAACGCCTCATTTATGCCATGGCTGGTGGGTACGGCGCTGATGCACTCGTTGTCGGTAACTGAACAGCGCGCCAGCTTTAAAGCCTGGACGCTGCTGCTGTCAATCTGCGCGTTCTCGCTGTGCCTGTTAGGGACTTTCCTGGTGCGTTCCGGCGTGCTGGTGTCGGTGCATGCTTTCGCTTCCGATCCGTCGCGGGGAATGTTTATTCTGGCCTTTATGGTGCTGGTTATTGGCGGTTCCTTGCTGCTGTTTGCGGTGCGCGGTCACAAGGTTCGCTCACGGGTAAACAATGCGCTGTGGTCGCGTGAATCGCTGTTGCTGGGCAACAACGTCCTGCTGATTGCCGCCATGCTGGTCGTGCTATTGGGTACGCTGTTGCCGTTGGTGCACAAACAGTTGGGGCTGGGCAGCATTTCGATTGGCGAGCCGTTCTTCAACACGATGTTCACCTGGCTGATGGCACCGTTCGCACTGCTGCTGGGGATTGGGCCATTAGTGCGCTGGGGCCGTGACCGACCGCGTAAACTGAAAACGTTACTGATTATCGCGTTTGTCACCACGCTTGTTATGTCGTTGCTGCTGCCGTGGCTATTTGAAGATCGCATTGCTGCCATGACCGTCGTGGGTCTGGCGATGGCGTGCTGGATATTCGTGTTAGCGATGTCAGAAGCGTTCCTGCGTGTTTCCCGCGGGACAAAACTGACACCCAGCTACTGGGGCATGGTATCGGGCCACGTGGGGCTGGCGATTACCATTGTTGGCATTGCCTTCAGCCAGAACTATAGCGTTGAACGCGATGTGCGCATGAAAGCGGGTGATAGCGTCAGTATCCATAACTATCAGTTCACTTTCCGCGAAGTGAGAGACATCACCGGACCAAACTACCGGGGCGGTGTTGCCATTATTGGTGTCACCCGTGATGGTAAACCGGAAGCCACGCTGCATGCGGAAAAACGCTTCTATAACAGCACCAGTTCGATGATGACCGAAGCGGCAATTGACGGCGGATTCACGCGCGATCTGTACGCTGCGCTGGGCGAAGAACTGGACAACGGCGCATGGGCTGTGCGTCTGTACTACAAACCGTTTATTCGCTGGATTTGGGCCGGAGGAATGCTGATGGCGCTGGGCGGGTTGTTCTGCCTGTTTGATCCACGCTATCGCCAGCGCACGCGTCCTCGTGCCGCGGTGCAAAAAAATGCGTCGGAGGCTGTATGAAGCGCAACGCACTGTTAATTCCGTTTATTATTTTTCTCATTATTGCGGCGGCGTTGCTGTGGCAGTTGGCGCGTAACGCTCAGGGAGACGATCCCACGAATCTGGAATCGGCACTGATCGGCAAACCTGTTCCAACATTCCGTCTGGAGTCGTTGGAAAATCCGGGGCAGCACTATCAGGCCGATGTGCTGACCCAGGGTAAGCCGGTGTTGCTGAACGTCTGGGCGACCTGGTGCCCGACCTGTCGCGCCGAGCATCAGTATCTGAATCAGCTCTCTGCACAAGGCGTGCGGGTAGTGGGTCTGAACTATAAAGACGATCGTCAGAAAGCCATTGTCTGGCTGAAAGAGCTGGGCAATCCTTACTCATTAAGCCTGTTTGACGGCGACGGTATGCTCGGTCTGGATCTGGGCGTGTACGGCGCACCAGAGACGTTCCTGATCGACGGCAAAGGCATTATTCGCTATCGCCATGCCGGCGATCTGAATGCCCGAGTGTGGGAGAGCGAAATTAAACCGTTATGGGATAAGTACAGTAAGGAGGCTGCGCAATGAGATTTTTACTGGGCCTGCTGATGTTAGTTATCTCGGGATCTGCGCTTGCGACTATCGACGTGATGCAGTTTAAGGATGAAGCGCAGGAGCAGCAGTTCCGCCAGCTGACCGAACAGCTGCGCTGTCCTAAATGCCAGAACAACAGTATTGCCGATTCTAACTCGATGATTGCCACCGACCTGCGCCAGAAAGTGTACGAACTGATGCAGGAAGGAAAAAGCCAGAAAGAAATTGTTGATTATATGGTGGCGCGCTACGGCAACTTCGTCACCTACGATCCGCCGTTGACGCCGCTTACCGTACTGCTGTGGGTGATGCCGGTAGTAGCGATTGGCCTGGGGGGCTGGATTATTTTCGCCCGTACCCGCCGACGCGTACGAGTGAAACAGGAAGCGTTTCCTGACGACGTTATCCCGGAAGGCAAGCGCGGTGGATTTGGGCTGTTTGTGCCCGGCATCGTGGTGGCGCTGGTGGTTGGCGCAGTGAGCTATTACGAAACCGGCAGCTATAAGCAGGTTCAGGTCTGGCAACAGGCCACCGCTCAGGCTCCGGCCCTGCTGGAACGCGCGTTGGATCCGAAAGCTGACCCGCTCAATGAAGAAGATATGGCGCGTCTGGCGCTGGGGCTGCGCACGCGCTTACAGGCCGATCCTACAAACGTTGAAGGCTGGATCATGCTTGGGCGTATTGGCATGGTACTCGGTAACGCCAGTACGGCTACTGAAGCCTATGCTAATGCCTATCGACTGGATCCTAAAAACAGCGATGCGGCGCTGGGCTATGCGGAAGCACTGACTCGTTCATCCGATCCTGAAGATAATCGCCGGGGTGGGGAGCTGTTACGCCAAATGGTGCGTGGCGAACATGCCAACGTGCGGGTTCTCAGCATGTATGCTTTTAACGCCTTTGAACAGCAGCGCTTCGGCGAGGCGGTTGCGGCGTGGGAGATGATGCTGAAATTATTACCCGCCAACGATACCCGTCGGGCGGTAATAGAACGCAGCATTAAGCAGGCGATGGAGCAGCTAACGCCGCAGGAGAAGTAAGAGTGGACGATGCCGGATGGCGACGCAAAGCGTCTTATCCGGCCTACTGATGCACGTGACTTGTAGGCCCGATAAGCGTAGCGCCATCGGGCAATATCTGATTACTGCATGCCACGCGTTTGCAAAAACAGGATGGTGGCAGCAACGCGAGAGCGTACGTTGAGTTTGCGCAGCAGGTTGCGAATATGCACCTTCACCGTCTGTTCGGAAATATTCAGCACTGACGCAATCTGTTTATTCGACAGCCCCTGAGCCAGCTCATGCAACACATCCAGTTCACGTTCGGTGAGAATGCTGAACGGATCTTCTTGCGCGCCAAACAGGTCGCGTTCGCGCAGATATTCACTGACGCGTGTGCTAAACGCTTTACCGCCTTTGGCTCCGCTGCGAATGGCCTCCAGCAGGACTTCAGGATCGCTGTCTTTAAGCAAATAACCATCCGCGCCGGCATCAATTAGGGCGTACACGTCGCTGGCGGCATCTGAGACGGTAAGAATAATAATCTGCGCGGTGACGCCGTCCCGGCGCAGCGCATTCAGAGTATCCAGTCCGCTCATCCCTTTCATATTGAGATCCAACAGGATCACATCAAGGTCCAGGCGGTTCGCCAGATCGATAGCGCTGGCGCCATCACCCGCTTCCGCGACTACGTTAAATGCGGGATCCAGTTGCAATAATTGACTAATTCCTCGCCGCATCAGTGGGTGGTCGTCAACAATCAGCACCCGAAAAGGCGTTGCTTCAGGCATACTATTCTCCTGAGTTTTTATTAGTATCATTATTGTTTTCAGCGCATCAATCGTCCAGATTCATCGCGCTGATGAGAGGATAAATTTTACCCCAATTTGTGCATGGGTAAGTAGTAAAACCTGTGCTGAAAGCCATGGTAATACTCAGGAATGCTGCATTTCAGGCATAAAAAAACCAACCTTGCGGTTGGTTTTTTTGGGGATTTTTGGTCGGCACGAGAGGATTTGAACCTCCGACCCCCGACACCCCATGACGGTGCGCTACCAGGCTGCGCTACGTGCCGACGCTATGGCTGCTAATACTACTGCTTTCCGCTGCGAATGCAAGAGGATGCCTCGCTAACTGATTTATAATTAATCAGTTAGCAATAAATCGTTTCTCATCCGTCAGAACCTGTAGCAGCAGGCTTAGCTGTGGTTTCTGATCTTTTATTTTCTCGCCGCGTAAGTCATAGGTTTGATAATTGCCGTTGTTATTCAGCACCAGCGTCATCTCTGGCGTGGTAACGGCCATTGTGCTGCCGTCAGCGGCGGTAACCCAGTAATGGCGGCGGGTTGCATTGAACAGATCCTGTCCCTGCGAGTATTCGTTAGCTGGCGTGCTGACGTGCAGCAGGCGCTGCATGAGCGTTGTCATCAGGTCTGTATGATCGGTCAGGCTATTGATACGCTGTGCAGGCGTTCCCGGCCAGTGAATAACCAGAGGAACCTGCAGATGGCCGCGGGACCAGGCAAAGTTGTTCTCTTCCTGCGTCAGCGGCACGCCGCGCCCAGCGGTAATGATCACCACCGTGTTGTTCAGTTTGCCGGCGTCGCGCAGGGCACTAAGCACGCGGTCAATGTTGGCATCCACATCCTGAGCGGCGTTGGCATAACGTTTGGCAAAGTTCTTCTGGTTGCTGTCATCAAGGTTTGTTCCGTTAAAGGATACCCACGAGAACCAGCGGTTATCTTCTTGCGCGTAGCGTCCCAGCCAGTTAATCCACTGGCTTGCGGTTTGTTCGTCAGATTGTGTTTGCACGCTCGGCATGGAGAAATCTGACAGCAGCGCCTGGCGATAAAGCGGGCTGGTAAAGCCATCCGAGGAGAATAGTCCTAACTGATAACCCTGTTGGTTCAGTGCAGAAATCAGCGCCGCAGGCGTTCGGGTCGACAAAATGCCGTCCATGTAGCTTGGCGAAACGCCGTAGAACAGGCCAAAGATACCGTTATCCGTGGTGTTGCCGGAGCTCATATGACGCGTAAAGGAGATATTCTGCCCGGCGAATTCAGCCAGTGCAGGCATCTGCTTTTCAAAGCGTGAGTAGTTCAGGCCGTCGACGGTGATCAGCAGAACGTTCTGACCGGTGCCCATATCACGATAGCGCAGTTCGCTAAGCGGGTACTGCACGGAAACGGCTTCCGGATTGCCCTGTTCGATCAGGCGACGCTGATACTCTTGCGCGTCCAGCAGGCCATGTTTTTCCAGGAACTTACGCGCCGTCATCGGATAGGAGAGCGGCAGGTTCGCGCGCTGCATGGTGATCGGGCGATAGAAATTGGCATCAGCCCAGATGTACACCACGTGCGAGGCGATAAAGGAAACGAAGAAGAAGGCGGCTAACGGTTTGGCAAAATGGCGACGACGCGTCAGGCTGCGCAGCTTTTGCCAGCTCCAGGTCGCAAACAGCATTTCAATTAACAGAATAATCGGCACGCTGATAAACATCAGCTGCCAGTCACGCGCCGCTTCATTCTGGTCAGGATTGATGACCAGCTCCCAGACGATCGGATTGAGGTGTAGGTGGAAGCGGGTGAAAACTTCGCTGTCGATGAGCAACAGCGTCATGCCAGCCGTCGCCAGAATAGCTGATAAGAACCGCATCAGCCTCTGGGACATGACGATAAACGTCAGGGGAAACAGGATCAGCAGATAGGTGGCGAACACCAGAAAGCTAAAATGCCCGACAACGCTCAGGTAGGAATAAACACGACCTGCAAGGGTTGTCGGCCAGTCGGCGACAAACAGGTAACGGCTACCGAGCACCATGGCCAACAGAATGTTGAACAAGGCAAACCAGTGCCCCCAGCTAACCATCTGGGAGACTTTCTCACGGTAGCGCTGACGATGAGTTACCATAAACTGTTGTTCGTTTCCCCGGAGCTGGCTCTTAATGCGCTTGGTCGTCGTTTATCGAAGACTGTAATGCGCGGGCAAAAGAGTTGGCAATCGCCTGGCGCTGGGCCGGTGCGATGCTTGTATTGATAAGGTTAGTCACCATATTTCCCAGTACCATCAGGGAAAGGTCGGTCGGCGCCTTATGTTTTTCCAGTACGTTGAGCATCTCATTCAGCAGTTGTTCAACGTGTTCGTCACTATAGCGGGAAATTTGTGGCATAAATCGAAATCAGTCTGTTCATGAAAGGGCAACATATTACCGTACAGACAGTTTTTTTTCTGCTTTTTTATCTTCTATTGCGTCACTGCCCGGCAGGTGGTTGAATACCGCCCGGTCTAAAAGGAGAGTTTATCATGAGTCTGGATATCAACCAGATTGCCCTGCACCAGCTTATCAAACGTGACGAGCAGAACCTTGAGCTGGTCTTGCGCGATTCATTACTGGAACCGACAGCGACCGTTGTCGATATGATGGCTGAGCTGCATCGGGTTTATAGCGCCAAGAATAAAGCCTATGGCCTGTTTAGCGAAGAGAGTGAACTGGCGCAAACGCTGCGTTTACAGCGTCAGGGCGAAGAGGATTTTCTGGCCTTTAGCCGTGCCGCGACAGGGCGTTTGCGGGACGAACTGGCGAAATATCCTTTCGCCGACGGCGGTATTGTTCTGTTCTGCCATTACCGGTATCTGGCGGTAGAGTATCTGCTGGTCGCCGTGCTGAATAATTTAAGCAGCATGCGTGTCAATGAAAATCTGGATATCAACCCGACGCACTATCTGGATATCAATCATGCGGACATCGTGGCGCGTATTGATTTAACCGAGTGGGAAACCAACCCGGAGTCCACACGCTATCTGACGTTCCTGAAAGGGCGGGTAGGGCGCAAAGTTGCCGATTTCTTTATGGACTTCCTCGGTGCCAGCGAAGGTCTTAACGCCAAAGCGCAAAACCGTGGCCTGCTTCAGGCGGTCGATGACTTTACCAATGAGGCGCAACTCGATAAAGCCGAACGCCAGAACGTGCGTCAGCAGGTGTACAGCTACTGCAACGAGCAGTTGCAGGCTGGTGAAGAGATCGAGCTGGAGTCGCTGTCCAAAGAGCTTTCCGGTGTCAGTGAAGTTAGCTTCAGCGAATTTACCGCTGATAAAGGCTACGAGCTGGAAGAAAGCTTCCCGGCGGATCGCAGTACGCTGCGTCAGTTAACCAAATTTGCCGGCAGCGGCGGTGGGTTAACCATCAACTTCGATGCCATGTTACTTGGCGAGCGTATTTTCTGGGATCCGGCGACAGACACCTTGACCATCAAAGGTACGCCGCCGAACCTGCGCGATCAGCTCCAGCGCCGTACGTCGGGCGGGAAATAAAGCCGTTTGCCGGATGGGCGAGTTAACGCCTTTCCGGCCTGCGTGATACACCTTTACCGCCAGCAAAATCCCATAAAAAAACCCCGCCGAGGCGGGGTTCTTCTTCAACTTGTAGGCGATTACGCGCGAACGAAGTCGATGTGAGTCAGCTTCGGCTTGAAAGCGTGACGCTGTACAGCCTGAGCTTTAACTTTAACTTCTTTACCGTCAACAACGATGGTCAGAACTTCGCTATAGAATTCAGCTTTAGCTTGCATGTTCATAACTGCATCGTGATCCAGTTCGATAGCAATCGGGGCTTCTGCGCCACCGTAGATGATTGCCGGGAACTTGTTAGCGGCACGCAGGCGGCGGCTCGCACCCTTACCCTGCTCTTTACGTACTTCAGCGTTGATAGTAAACATTTAAATCTCTCTTTAATAATTCCTGCTACAGGCGACCCAGCAACAGGTAAGTGATCTGCTTTGCGTATGCAAAAGCGGGCGAGATTCTATACTCAAACGGCTGGTACATCAATCAAAAGTACGATTAACCGCGTAATTCATGTGCCCGACGAAAGCGTCCTTCATAATCGAACACCTTTTCACGGACCTGCCAGTACTGACCTTTCATGCGCGCTACCACGAAATCAGGATGACGTAACAACGCCTGCTGGGCGAGGATATCTGCGGCGGTTATCCAGCGTAAGGGAATGCCGGGCGTTCGGGTGTGCGGGCGAATAAACAGTTGTTCGAAGGCCGTACGCTGCGCGGGAGTGTGCAGACGAAAGCGTTCGCTGACGTCAGCGCCATCTTCATCGTAATAGGTGATTTTTAGCCATTCGCCTTTTTCATCCAGACCGTTTTGTAACACCATACCGCTACAGCGCAGGACCAGCGCATCTTTGAGCCTGAGTGCGGCTTTCAGCATGTCATCCGGGTCTACCAGCACCGTGTCGCACTCCCGACAACGGCGGGCGGCGATATCATTTTCCGCGTTGCACTGTGGGCAGTTTTTAAAACGGAAACGAAAATCGCACTGTTCGCGATGACCGTCATCATCTTCAAACCATCCCTGGCAGCGGCGGCCAAAATGTTCAATCAGCGTGCCGTCTGCCGTGGTTTTGCCCCAGAAGGTGTTGGCAAATCCGCAGGCAGGACAGAACACCTGTACCGGGACGTTGTCGCTTTTCCCTTTCGGCGCTCCCACTTCCGGCGCGTACAGATCGTGCGGGTTGCCGGCGTAATCGAGGATCAGACAGTCGGTTTTACCCGGTGCAAGGCGCAAGCCACGGCCGACAATTTGTTGGTAAAGGCTAACTGACTCTGTTGGGCGCAGAATGGCGATAAGGTCGACGTGTGGGGCATCGAAGCCGGTGGTCAGGACCGACACATTCACCAGATAGCGAAAGCGCTGAGCTTTGAACTCTTCAATCAGCACGTCGCGCTCAGCGCCTGGCGTGTCTCCGGTGATTAGCGCGGCGTCGTCAGCGGGCAGCAGGCCCAGAATTTCTTTGGCGTGTTCAACGGTGGCGGCGAAAATCATCACCCCTTTGCGCGTCTGGGCAAACTCAATAATCTGGCTGATGATATGCGGCGTGATTCGCTGCTGCTTTTTCAGCTCCTGATTCAGGTCCGCCTCGCTGAACAGGCCGTTACTTTGTGCCTGCAGGCGGCTGAAGTCATATTGTACTACCGGCATGTCGAGGCGTTCTGGCGGCGTCAGGTAGCCGTGTTTAATCATGTAGCGCAGAGGTAATTCATAAATGCAGTCGCGAAACAGTGCTTTTTCATCGCCACGTACCATCCCGTGATAATGAAAATGATAAATCCAGCCCTTACCCAAACGAAAAGGCGTGGCGGTAAGCCCGAGCAGGCGTAAGTGGGGATTTACTTTGGTCAGGTGAGTGAGGATTTGCTGATACTGACTCTCTTCATCATCGCCAATGCGATGGCATTCATCGACGATAAGCAGCGAGAACTCTCCCTGAAAGGCGTCCAGATTACGCGCCACCGACTGGACGCTGCCAAACACCACTTTCCCGTGGCTCTCTTTACGCTTCAGACCTGCGGCAAAAATATCGGCTTCCAGCCCCAGTGCGCAATATTTGGCGTGGTTTTGTGCAACCAGCTCTTTGACGTGCGCCAGTACCAGTACGCGACCACGCGCCACGCGGGCCAGTTCGGCAATCACCAGACTTTTGCCCGCGCCGGTTGGCAGGACGATAACCGCCGGTGTGCGGTGGTGGCGAAAATAGTTGAGCGTGGCATCCACGGCTTCTTTTTGGTACGGGCGAAGAGTAAAAATCATGGGCTCATTAAGGTAAACAGCAACAATGTATAGTATGCCATGAATCATTTCCCTTGAGGGATGGTGTAACGCCGCTATACTGGGCGGATATTAGTCCCACTTGTCGGGCGCAAACCCGCTTCTCGTATTTTTACAGGCAAAAATCACACTCATGCGACTTGATAAATTTATCGCTCAGCAACTCGGCGTCAGCCGCGCTATTGCCGGGCGTGAGATCCGTGCTAACCGCGTTACCGTCGACGGTGAAATCGTCAGAAACAGCGCTTTTAAGCTGCTGCCAGAACACGACGTAGAATATGACGGTAATTCCCTGGTTCAACAAAATGGCCCGCGCTATTTTATGCTGAATAAGCCTCAGGGTTATGTTTGCTCAACGGATGACCCGGATCACCCGACGGTGCTCTATTTCCTTGATGAGCCGGTTGCCTACAAGCTGCATGCGGCAGGGCGTCTGGATATCGACACCACCGGACTGGTGCTGATGACCGATGACGGACAGTGGTCGCATCGCATCACATCGCCACGTCATCATTGTGAGAAAACCTATCTGGTGACGCTGGAGTCGCCAGTGGCAGACGATACCGCCGAACAGTTTGCCCGTGGCGTACAGTTGCATAACGAGAAAGACCTGACCAAACCGGCCGTGCTGGAAGTCATTACGCCAACTCAGGTGCGATTGACCATCAGCGAAGGGCGCTATCATCAGGTTAAACGTATGTTTGCTGCCGTGGGTAACCACGTTGTGGAACTGCACCGTGAACGGATTGGTGACATCAGGCTTGATGATGATCTGGAGCCGGGTGAATACCGCCCATTGACCGAAGAAGAAATCGCCAGCGTTAACTTAACCCCGCGTTAATTTCAGGAGCTAAATGTGACCACCCGGCAGAACTCGTCAATTGCCATTGTCTTTATCCTTGGCTTATTAGCCATGCTGATGCCGTTGTCGATTGATATGTATCTTCCGGCGCTGCCTGTTATCTCTGAACAGTTTGGTGTGCCAGCAGGTAGCGCGCAGATGACCCTCAGTACCTATATTCTTGGGTTCGCGGTGGGGCAGTTGCTGTATGGTCCAATGGCCGACAGCATTGGGCGCAAGCCGGTGATACTGGGTGGGACGCTGGTGTTTGCGGCGGCGGCAGTTGCCTGTGCGCTGGCGCAAACTATCGATCAACTGATCGTGATGCGTTTCTTCCATGGTCTGGCGGCTGCGGCGGCGAGCGTGGTTATCAACGCCCTGATGCGCGATATCTATCCGAAAGAAGAGTTTTCGCGCATGATGTCATTCGTCATGCTGGTCACGACAATTGCGCCTTTGTTGGCACCTATCGTGGGGGGTTGGGTGCTGGTATGGCTGAGCTGGCATTACATCTTTTGGATCCTCGCCGTGGCGGCTATTCTGGCATCGGTGATGATCTTTACGCTGATTAAAGAGACCTTGCCGGTTGAGCGTCGCCAGCCATTTCGTCTGCGTACCACTCTGGGCAACTTTGCTTCACTGTTTCGCCATAAACGCGTACTGAGCTATATGCTGGCCAGTGGATTCAGCTTTGCCGGGATGTTCTCGTTTTTGAGCGCCGGACCCTTTGTCTACATTGAGATCAACCACGTTTCACCGCAGCATTTCGGCTATTACTTCGCGCTGAATATTGTTTTCCTGTTCGTGATGACCATTATCAACAGCCGCTTTGTTCGTCGGGTTGGCGCATTGAATATGTTCCGCACTGGGCTGTGGATCCAGTTCGTCATGGCGGGCTGGATGGTCTTTAGCGCGCTGTTCGGGATTGGTTTCTGGACGTTGGTGGTGGGCGTTGCGGCGTTTGTTGGCTGCGTATCGATGGTGTCATCCAACGCCATGGCGGTTATTCTGGATGAATTTCCGCACATGGCGGGAACGGCATCATCGCTGGCAGGGACGTTCCGCTTTGGCATCGGCGCCATCGTTGGGGCGTTGTTGTCTCTGGCAACCTTTAACTCGGCCTGGCCTATGATCTGGTCGATAGCGTTTTGTGCCACCAGTTCAATTCTCTTCTATCTCTACGCTAGCCGCGCTAAAAAACGGTGATCTATTACACAACCTGGGGGTCATAAGGCCTCCAGAGTTGATGTACATCAACCGCAAATCTATCATTTCTCCTGTTTATGTTTATTTTATGTAAAATCAATTTATGTAAAAAGTCACATCATTGTAGTTAAAAAGGTTGAGTTAGATCGCAGAAACGAGTACATATAGCGCGGAAATATGCCGGAACCGTTGAATAAATTTAAATAGTCGGTTCGGAAAGCGGCATAACGACAGGGTGTAAACGTTTACCAACTGTTTAACGACGTATTGTCAATGATGTGTTAATATTGATGTAAAATAATTGTGAAGTAATTGTACTTCCAGGGAAAGAAAGTGATGACATTACAACTCTCAATCGTTCATCGTCTGCCGCAGTGCTATCGTTGGTCGGTGGGTTTCGCAGGTTCAAAAGTTGAACCGATTCCGCAAAACGGTCAGAGCAATGAGAACAGCTTGGTGGCGCTCAAATTGCTTAGCCCTGATGGTGACAGCGCGTGGTCAGTCATGCATAAACTCAGCCAGGCCCTCAGCGACATTGAGGTACCTTGTTCTGTGCTGGAATGCGAAGGGGAGCCGTGCCTGTTTGTGAATCGCCAGGATGAATTTGCCGCGACCTGCAGACTGAAAAATTTCGGCGTGGCTATTGCTGAGCCGTTTTCAAATAACAATCCGTTTTGAGCGTCAGCTTAGCGCAAGCAGCTGACGCGTGTATGCTTGTTGTGGCGCGTTAAATACGTGCTCGCATTGCCCTTGTTCCACGACCTCCCCCTGACGTAGCACAATAACCTGATGGCATAACGCGCGTACTACGTGCAAATCATGGCTGATAAAAATATAAGCCAGCCGATGTTTTTCCTGTAACGACTTTAACAACGTCAGAATTTGCGCCTGCACGGTTCTGTCGAGCGATGATGTTGGTTCATCCAGGATGATCAAGGAAGGCTTGAGAATCAATGCTCTGGCAATGGCTATGCGTTGACGTTGACCGCCGGAAAACTCCGCCGGATAACGATGCCGCGTTTCGCTGTCCAGACCCACTTCTACCATCACCGCTTTCACCTGCGCTTCGCGCTGTTCAGCTGACAGGGTTGGCTGATGAACGCGCAGCCCCTCCTCAATAATCTGTAGCACGCTCAGGCGCGGGTTCAGCGAGGAGTTGGGGTCCTGGAATACGACCTGAATGCGGTGACGAACCGGCAACAGCTGGCGACGATTTAAGGTATGCAGTGCCAGGCCATCGAACACAATGCTTCCCTGCGAGGTGATTAGCCGCAGAAGCGCCAGTCCGGTAGTGCTTTTTCCGGAGCCTGACTCTCCAACCAGCCCCAGCGTTTCACCGGGCCGGAGGGAAAAACTGACATTGTTCACTACAACGTTGTGGTCCACCACGCGCTTCAGGATACCTTTGCGGATGGGAAAGGCGACGCGGAGTTTATCCACTTCCAGCAGCGGAGCTTGTCCGGCAGGTAAAGGCACCGGATCGCCGGAAGGTTCGCTGTTTAACAATTTCTGCGTATAGGGATGCGTTGGCGCAGTGAGCAGCGGAGCGGCACGATTTTGCTCAACGCACTGACCGTTTTGCATGACCGCGACGGAATCTGCCAGCTTTTTCACAATGCTCAGGTTGTGGGTGATAAACAGTAACCCCATGTTCAGCTCGCGCTGCAACTCTCGCAGCAGTTGCAGGATCTGCGCCTGTACGGAAACATCCAGCGCGGTGGTCGGTTCATCGGCAATTAGCAGCTCCGGTCGGGTTAGCAGCGCCATGGCGATCATCACACGCTGGCGTTCACCGCCGGATAACTGGTGCGGGTAATCAGCGAGACGTTTGGCCGCCTGACGGATGCCAACGCGATCAAGACAGGTCAGAATCTCTGCCCGTGCGGCTTCCCTGCGCATTCCCCGATGCAGAGACAGCACCTCATAAAGCTGTTTTTCCAGGTTGTGGAGCGGGTTCAATGACACCATCGGCTCCTGGAAAATCATGGCGATTTTATTCCCCCGAACGCCGCGAAGCGTTTGCTCGTCGGCGTGAAGTAATGATTCGCCATGAAAGCGTATATCGCCGGAAAGGTAAACTGCGGGAGGGGACGGTAGTAACCGTAGAATAGAAAGCGCCGTCACGCTTTTACCTGAGCCAGACTCGCCCACCAGCGCCAGAGTTTGCCCGGCATCAACCTGCAGTGAGAGGGTATTGACCACGGTGCGCACGGTCTCTTGTTGGCGAAAACCTACCGACAAATTTTCAATAGCTAACAGAGGTTGTGTCATCTTAAATCGCCTTGTTGGGATCGAACGCGTCGCGTACCGCTTCACCAATAAAGATCAGTAGCGATAGTAGCAGGGCAACGGAGATGAACGCGGTGATGCCAAGCCACGGTGCCTGCAGGTTGTTTTTGCCCTGTAACAGGAGTTCTCCCAGAGATGGCGAACCAAGCGGTAGACCGAACCCAAGAAAATCCAGTGAGGTCAGGGTGGTTATTGAGGCGCATAAAATAAACGGTAAAAAGGTCAGGGCGGCGACCATCGCATTGGGCAGCATATGACGCAGAATAATACTGCGATCGCTTACGCCGAGCGCCTGAGCGGCACGAATATAATCAAAGTTTCGGGTACGTAAAAATTCAGCGCGCACGACGCCAACCAGGCTCATCCAGCCAAACAGCACCGTAATGCCCAGCAGCCACCAGAAGTTAGGCTGGACCACGCTCGACAGCAGAATGATCAGAAACAGCGTTGGCATACCTGACCAAACCTCAATGAATCGTTGCCCCCACAGGTCTATCTTGCCGCCGTAATAGCCCTGGATTGCGCCAGCCATGATCCCCATCACGCTGGAGCACAGGGTTAGCATCAAACCAAACAGGACAGAAATACGTGTGCCGTAGAGGATACGCGCCAGCACGTCACCGCCGTTGGCGTCTGTCCCCAGCCAGTTCTGCGCAGAAGGCGGGGAAGGGAAGGGTTTATCGGTGGCAAAGTTAATGCTGGTGGCCCCAAAGCGTATTGGTGCCCACAGGATCCAGCCCTGGTTTTCCAGGCGCTGCTGTAGCCACGGATCCTGATAATCAGCCTGGGTCGCCAACGGTCCGCCGAAGTCGCTTTCACTGTAGTTTTTGAACAGGGGGAAATACCAGCTATTGTCGTAGCGCACCAGCAGCGGCTTATCATTGGCAATCAGTTCTGAACACAGACTAAGACCGAACAGCACCAAAAAGATCCACAGCGACCAGTAGCCGCGGCGGTTGTGGCGAAAGCGCGCCCAGCGGGCCTGATTAACGGGGCTTAATCGCGACATTAGCGTCCCTCAAAATCAATACGGGGATCGACCAACGTATAGCTGATATCGCTGAGGATATTCAGCAGCAGGCCGATCAGGGTGAAGATATAGAGCGTGCCAAACATGACCGGGTAGTCGCGTGATACAGTGGATTCATAACCCAGTAGTCCCAGACCATTCAGCGAGAACATCACTTCAATTAGCAGCGAGCCGGTAAAAAACATGCTGATAAACGTTGCCGGAAAACCAGCGATCACCAGCAACATGGCATTGCGGAACACATGCTTCCACAGAATATTTTTCTCGCTGACGCCTTTGGCGCGCGCGGTGACAACATACTGCTTGCGTACCTCATCCAGAAATGAGTTTTTGGTCAGCATGGTCAATGCGGCAAACCCGCCAACCACCGTCGCCAGCACCGGCAGGGTAATATGCCACAGGTAGTCGGTCACTTTCTGATACCAGGGCAGAGAGTCAAAGTTGGCGGAAACCAGTCCGCGCAGCGGGAACAGGTCGTAGTAGCTGCCCCCGGCAAAAAAGACAATCAGCAAAATGGCAAACAGAAAGGCCGGTATGGCATAGCCGATAATAATGAATGCGCTGCTCCACACATCAAATCGGCTGCCGTTGTGCACCGCTTTGCGTATGCCAAGCGGGATCGACACCAGATAAATGATGAGCGTACTCCACAGACCGAGCGTAACGGAAACAGGCAGGCTGTCTTTGATAAGCGTCAGCACAGAGGCGCTACGAAACAGGCTATCGCCGAAATCGAAACGAATGTAGTCCCAGAGCATTTTAAAATAACGTTCGTGAATGGGTTTATCAAACCCATAGCGACGAGTGATTTCGGCGATCACTTCCGGATCCAGACCCCGACCGCCTCGATAATTACTGTCACTGATGTTTCCAACGCCGGTTTGCGCGTGGCTGGCGCGAACACCTTCGCTGCCCGCACCGGGTAAGGCCCCGCTTTGCCCGAATTCAATGGCGGCGACGGCCTGCTCAACCGGGCCGCCAGGGGCAATCTGCACAATAAAAAAATTGATGGTGATGATGGCCCAAAGCGTTGGGATCACCAGCAGCAGACGTCGAATCAGGTAAGCGCCCATTTATTCTCCCTGCCGTCTGGCTGCGGGCAGCTTCGCCGCTTTGTTGACGTCATACCACCAGTTGTCGAGACCAATGGTATAAATTGGGCGAATAGCAGGATGCGAAAATTTATCCCACCATGCAATGCGATCCTCTGCCATAAACCACATCGGCAACATGTAGTAGTTCCAGGTTAATACCCTGTCCAGTGCCCGGCCCAGTGGGATCAATTTGGCTTTATCACCTTGCGCCGCGATGATTTGGCCGATCAGTTTATCAATCACCGGGCTTTGCACCCCAGGGGCGTTATAGCTGGAGTCAATATAGTCAGAGGCCCAGAGAATTTGCAGGTCTGAACTCGGCCACGGCATCGCGCGATACAACCTTGGCATCATGTCATAGTCGCGACTGCGCAAGCGGTTGGTGATTTGCGAGTTATCCACCTGGCGGATATTCATCGTAATGCCCAGGCGCTGCAGGTTGTGCTGGAACGGCAATACCCACTGACTGTTGCTGCCTGCCGGGAGCAACAGTTCAAAGCTCAGGGGCTTACCGTTGGCGCTGTTTACGCGCTGCTGCCCCTTGAGTACCCATCCGGCCTGGTCCAGTAAGGTATCGGCTTTCAACAGGTTGTCGCGATCGTAGCCATCGCCTTGTGATTTTGGCGGCTGATAAATTTGGCTAAAGACCTCAGGGGGGAGATCTTTTTTCAACGGCGCGAGTATTACCAGTTCATCCGCATCAGGGTATTTCGTCGCGGCATATTCGGTATTCTGAAAATAGCTGTTGGTTCGGCTCCAGGCGTTATAGAACAGAGCTTTATTCATCCATTCAAAATCAAAGGCCAGCGTGATGGCTTCGCGCACCCGCCGGTCGCTGAACACTGGGCGTTGAATATTAAAAGCCAGCCACCGCGTATCCTGGGCGGATTCGTTTTTTTGTTCGTCTTTGATGATGTAATGATTAGCGAAATTTTTCCCGGTATAGCGCGTCGCCCAGTTTTTGGCATCGTTCTCAAGACGCAGGTCGAACGCACCGGCCTTGAACGCTTCAAAGGCGACGTTGTCATCCAGATAGTAGTCGTAGCGGATGGTGTCAAAGTTCCAGCGGCCACGGTTGACGGGCAGATTAGCGGCCCAATAATCTTTAACGCGCGAATAGATAATGTACTGACCCATCTTCCATTTCGCGATGCGATAAGGACCGCTGGCGAGTGGCGGCGATGATAAGGGATCGCTGAGCTTATGATCTTTCCAGTATTTCTCTGGCATCACCGGTAATGAAAACAGGCTGAGCATGTCCTCTTTACCCGGTTTGGCTAATTCAATACGTACGGTTAAAGGCGCGATGGCTTTTACCGTTGTTCCCTTGTAGACCAGACGAAACTGCGGCACGCCTTCAGTCATAAATTTATGGAAGGTGAATGCAACATCGCTGGCGGTAATGGGGGAGCCATCGTGAAAACGCGCCCGAGGATTAATGGCGATTTCTACCCAGGAATAGTCGTCAGCATAGCGTGCGCTTTCGGCGATAAGCGGATAATAGCTGCCAGGTTCATCGTCAGAGGTGGTAAACAGCGTATCGTAAAGCGTTTCGGTTCGCGCGCCGGGGTTGCCACGCATCGCATAGCGGTTGAAGTTATCGAAGGTGCCGATGGCAGAGAGGGTGATTTGTCCGCCTTTGGGGGCGGCAGGGTTTACGTAATCAAAGTGATTAAAGTTAAACGCGTACTTCGGTTCGCCCAGTACGGCAAAAGCATAGCTTTCTTTGATGGACTGCGCCTCGGCGCTAAACCCGATGAGGGCGATAAACAGCAGCAATACGCGAGGGATC
The DNA here is from genome assembly GCF_004353845.1 of Citrobacter arsenatis. Lineage (GTDB taxonomy): Bacteria > Pseudomonadota > Gammaproteobacteria > Enterobacterales > Enterobacteriaceae > Citrobacter > Citrobacter arsenatis. The sequence continues at coordinate 3,458,945 of NZ_CP037864.1, read as the reverse complement.
ATGAAAAGCGATTTCCTTTTCCTGCCACAACCCGACGGGCATCATGCCTGAAAGATAAGGGATGTAGCGGCGAGTGAGAGTATATGATTCGCATACAGCGATCACCACGTCGGCTTATTGGGCTGCGCCATCCAACGCACGAAATCAGCAAGCTTTAATGGTCGGCTAATCCAGTATCCCTGGAAAAAATGTACCCCACGATCGCGCAGCCAACGGGCTTGCTCAGGTGTTTCTACCCCTTCAGCAACCGTCAGCATATTAAGACGTTTAGAGAGTGTCAACACGGCGTCCAGAACCGGAGAGGTCAGAGTTTCTGTCCCAATGGCATTAATAAACCCGCGATCGATTTTCAGGTAGTCAACGGTAAAGCGCTCCAGATAGATAAGTGCGCTATGACCGGTGCCAAAATCGTCAATGGCAATTTCGAAACCTGCGGAATGTAGCCATTCAAATATCTTCGTGGCCTCGTTCTGATTGAGCATATCCCGTTCGGTAATTTCCAGCACCATCTGGAAATGGTTTGCGGGAAGCGAGGACTGCAGGTGATGAATGTCGTCTTTAAACGTTTCGCCATGCAGATGCGTTGGCGCGATATTGATCCCCAATTTTGCGCCAGCGGGTAAGACTTTTTTCAGCATCGGCGCGTCCTGGGCTATCAGCTTAAAGAGATGCTGGGTCAGCGGGACAATCATTTTCTGTGATTCGGCGTAGTGAATGAAGGCATCCGGTGGGATCTCACCCGTTGTCGGGTGATTCCAGCGTAATAACACCTCGGCACCTTTCACCTCCAGCGTTTGTACCTCTACGACGGGCTGATACACCACATAAAACTGGTTATGTTTGATCGCGTTGAGGATATCTTTGCCCGGGCGTAAACGAATGGTGTAGATGTAGTACCAGAGAAGAAGAGCGGCAATAATACCTGCCATACATCCCAACATAATCGAATACCAGACGTCGGTATAGGTCCACTCATCGGCATATAAACGAATCTGTAGCGGTATTCCTTCAAGAGTCGCCTGACGCCAGCGAGAGTGGGGTAGAGCGGATACATCAATGATCCGTGATGAAAATGTCGAAATTGCGTTATCACCGACGACAATGGCAATGCCGTCAAAATCATCCTGTCGGGCGGTATAAAGCAGGTAAGGGGCCAGATTAATATTGAGTGAGGTAAATACGCCGCTGTCAGTGAATGATGGATTCCGGTGCCAAATCATTACTGCTGGCTTGTCCGGCATCATGGGGGTGCCGGGGAGTAATTCCACGTCAATATTTCTGCTGATATCAAGGCTTGGGACCAGATCCAGAATCGGAGTGAACATTGAGCCGGTTGCGGAGGAGCAGAAAGCAATGCCGTTTTTGACCAATAGAAAAGCGCGAACGTTGAGGCTAAAGGCTGCGCTGGAGGTCAGTTTAGCGCCGACTTGCTGGCAAGTGTTGGCGACCAGTGGCTGAAGGGCATCTGTGGTGGTTTTAAGATCGGCGAAGTAGCTACTGACATAATTCTGGATATCGGCAAGAAGCGTGTCGTACTTAACGTCCCGTTTATGCCAGGTCACGAAAAATTGCAGGGTACTCACAAGGATTGCGACGATAAGCCCCGTTATCATACAGGAAAGCAGGATTTTCCGACCGGATGAAGAGGAGCGTCTGAACATAGATCCTTATTTTACCTGATTTAACCGCTTATTCTGTATGAATATAACCTGAAATGACTCACCATGTGAGATTTTTCTTAGTCTCAAGGTAACGCAAAAAAAAAGCACCGCCGTAGCAGTGCTTTTCAATATGTCTCATCAGGATAGCCAAGGGATAGCTGCCAAACGAAATTAACTGCGGCTCAGGACCCGGCGAGCTTCGTTGTAACGCTTTTTCCAGTAAGGCTCGTTCATGCTGGAAATTATAACGCCACTGCTGGTCGAGGCATGTACGAACTGGTTGTTGCCGATATAAATACCGACGTGTCGGCCGGTAGAACCAGCACGGAACAGAACCAGATCGCCTGTGCGCAGATTAGTGCGCGAAACGGATTTGCCCGTTTCCTGTTGTTCGTAGGTTGAGCGAGGAAGCTCTAAACCAAATTGCTCGCGAAACGTACGCTGTACGAAGCTTGAACAATCGATACCTTTTTTGGTGCTGCCGCCAAGGCGGTAACGCACGCCTTTCCAGTCAGCATACTGATCCATAATACGTGATTTAACATCGATATTACGGACCATATTTTCAAATTCATCCTGAGAGGCTTGCAGTGAAGAGTTATCTCCATTGCCCACAGCATGCGTCTCAGAATGCATATTCCTGGCGGTGTTCGTTGTGCTACATGCAGAAAGCAGAACCGCAACTGCTATCGCGGGTATGCCCCGCAAGATATATCTCAAAATCGGTTGAGATTTGACCATTGTGTTTGTTTTCCCTTGAAGTCCTTAACGATAAATATCGTTATAAAAAATGCCAAACGTGACGAGACTAATTACCATCGCACGATGAGACAATTCTTTAAGGTCAAATCTGTGGCAGAACGCACAAATTTATTCGTAAAGAGAATAATTATCCCGCGAGGCAAAACGAGTTCGAGATTACCCGATCGTTCCGGTCATTGCGAGTGATTTTGCGTGATTTCTTATAAGAAAAATTGATACAGAAAGTGAATAAACGGCATTGTCTAAATTAAGAACAATCAGGGCGAAAAATGTGCAACTCCCTCATTTTAAACATGAATAAGATGACAGAAGAATGACAATCAGAATGATGAAATATCGCCTGACATCATCAGGGAATCAGAAGTATCCCTGATGATGTTAATTACTCTGCGCTATTTGTTTAAAAATTGTTTGTTTTTACCGGGCAGATAATTCACGAACAGTGTGACTAATCGGTCGCTTAATGGCGTCATTAGCCACCAGGGAAGGCCAATCAAGACCACCGTCATGGAACCGACCACGATATCGGTAAGCCAGTGAGCACCAATCATTACGCGTGGGAAGGCAAAAACCACAGCGATAATAAGGCCGATTATTCCTGCGACTTTTCCGAAATAACGCAGCATAAATGCGGAAAAAATAAGCAGCATCATTCCGTGATCGCCGGGAAAGCTGTCTCTGGACGCATCTTTGGTCGGAATATGCAGCAGTTCGCTGACGCGATGAATATTATCCAGCATCAGAGTGGGGCTGGCGCGTTTAACCGGAATTAGCGCCTGACCTAACTGATTTAAAACCACTGCGGTGAGCAGCATAACCAGGCCAATAGCTACAATGCGGCGGCGGCCTTCCGACGTCTCTTTGAGCCAAAAGTGCAGCATCAATGCGCCCATAGCCAGCAATGAGCAGCCATCAAATGCCCGGTTATTGGTGATAGCAACAACCCATAAGAACAGCGGGCTTTCCACCAGCTTCTGATTAAAGAAGCGGAAAATGCCCGTATCCAGTGATGACCAGACCCCATGTCCCGCTGGAATATACCAGGACAGAAACAGTGCCAGGCCCGCAATATTAAGCAGGAGGATAAGAGGGTATCGGGTTTTCATCGTCGTTTACCATTGCTATAAAACGAAGGCAACCTTACGCGCTGGTGTCTAAACGAAGTCTCAACAATGCGCTCTGTAACGCATTCCAGTCGGTATCGGTATCGGAGATGAGTTCAATACGGCTATCTGGCGGTGCGACGTTTTGCGTCTCAATATGCCAGTCGTCTCCCTGGCGGTTAATGCGCACCAGTCCCTCTTTTATACGCATAACACCTTTCACGCGTCCAACGGGGGCAAGGCGCGACCACTCCAGCAGACCGATGGTATCGAATACCGTATCGGCGTCAAAAATCCAACCACAGGCCTGATGGCCCTGACCGCTGTTCAGGCTGCGCCGCCAGCGCTGTTGTGCGGGAAGACTCAATGCCGCCAGCCCTTTTTTGTCGGCATGATGATGATTATGCTCAGCGCTTGTCGGAAGCTCTGCCAGGTTGAGTCGGGGTAAATCCAGTAACTGTCCGTCAATTTGCCCATGGTCGGCATGAACCAACTGACGATTGCCGCCGTAGTGTTGCCACCAGGTTTGCAGGGCGTTTTCGCTTTCCGTCGTGGCGCGGTCGATTTTGTTGGCCACAATAATATCGGCAGCGGCCAACTGATCGCGGAAATTGTCATTGGCGACGCTTTTTTCATCCAGCAACAGCCGAGGGTCAAGAATACAGAGGGTTGCGCGCAAGTCGATCCACGGTTCGTAAACCGGTGCGGTGAGTAAATCCAGAATCTGTTTGGGATGTCCGAGGCCGGTGGGTTCAATCAGCAGCCGATCGGGCTTGCCCTGACGTAGCAGCGTATTGAGGCCAACCTGCATTGGCAGACCGTTAACGCAGCACATACAACCGCCGGGGATCTCTTTAAGCAGTGCGCCGCTGTCGGCCAGCAGCGCGCCATCGATGCCTACTTCGCCAAACTCATTGACCAGCACGGCCCACTTCTCTGCGGGATCTTTGTTCGCCAATAGATGAAGAATAGAAGTGGTTTTGCCACTGCCGAGAAAACCAGTGATGAGATTGGTTTTAGTCACATTTACTCCAGAATCATAAATTACCGTAATGGCATTTAACAATCCTGGCGAAAAACGGGGAAAAAGAGAAGGGGGGAGAGGACGAAGACGTGCTTCGTCCTGTTTAATGGCAGAAATCGTTAATTTTTTAACGTTTCAATGACAGCCTGACGCGCACCGTATTGGGCAATACGTTGCCAGGCTTGCTCAACGGCCGCGACAAACTGCGGATTCTGTACGAGATCGGTGGCGAAAATCTCGTACAGTGAAAGCAGGGCGCTGACGCGTTCTGATTCAGTGCTCTGTGCAACCAGGGCGGCAATTTTCTCGCTTAGCGGGTCACGAATATCAATTGCAGAGCCTGAATCATCCACTCCGCTCACGTAGCGCATCCAACCTGCGACGCCGAGCGCCAGCAGCGGCCACTCGCTTTGACGTGATAAATGTACGCGGATCCCTTCCAGCATTCGCTGGGGTAATTTCTGGCTACCATCCATCGCGATTTGCCAGGTTTTATGTTTCAGCGCCGGGTTGGAAAAACGCTCCAGCAGGCTTAAAGCATACTGGTCTAAATCTACATCGGTAATTTGCAGCGTGGGGGCTTGTTCGCTGAGCATCAGTCGGTAAGCGGCTTCACGAAATGCGCTGTCCTGCATACAGTCGCTGATGTGCTGAAACCCGGCCAGATAGCCGAGATACGCGAGAAACGAATGACTGCCGTTCAACATCCGCAGTTTCATTTGCTCCCATGGCAACACGTTTTCGACCATCTGGACACCTGCCGTTTCCCATTGCGGGCGGCCACACACAAAGTTATCTTCAATCACCCACTGGATAAACGGTTCGCAGCTGATTGCGCAAGGATCGGCAACGCCCAGCGCATGGGCGATCTCAGCCAGCGACTCTTCAGTGGCGGCAGGAACAATTCTGTCCACCATGGTACCCGGAAAACTGACGTGCTCCTGGATCCAGTGCGCCAGCTCAGGTGAGCGTTTTTTTGCCATTCCCAGTACGGCGTTTTTTACCACATGACCATTGTCCGGGATGTTATCGCAGGAGAGGACGGTAAATGGTTGCAGATCGCGTTCACGTCGTCGGTGCAGCGCTTCAACAATAATTCCGGGCGCGGAGTGCGGTTCAGTCGGCGTTTGCAGATCGTGAATTATTCGCGGATTAGAGAGATCCAACGAACCCGTCGCCGGATCGATGCAGTAGCCTTTTTCGGTGATAGTTAACGAGACAATCGCCACCTGAGGCTCGCAGAATTTTTCAATAATGGCTGCCAGCGAATCCAGCCTGGCGTTCAGGCACTCGTTGACGGCGCCGATGACGATGGGCTGATTGCCGTTTGCCCCTTTTTCTAACACGGTAAATAAATGATCCTGTTCGCGAAGCTGACTCATCAGCCGATCGCCGCTGAACAGGCTGATCTCACAAATTCCCCAGTCACCTCCCTGGGCATTCAGCACCCTGTCGGTTAATAACGCCTGATGGGCGCGATGAAAAGCACCGAAACCAAAATGCACGATCCGCGTTTTTAATTGCTGGCGATCGTACTGCGGCAGCATGACATTTTCCGCTAGAGGCGCTGAGGCAATAGTTTTCATTAAATACACCTGATTAACCATTAATTAACAATGGCAGTATAAAGTTATATGACAGCAAATTGAATTGGTGTGCCTCATTTATCAGGGGAATGTGAGCTGGATCAATCAATGACCGGCCATCTGTTGATCATCTATGGGATGCCTGTATGGTAGTCATCATTCAGATAGTTTAATTTGGTATAACAACTTGTGGGGTGAAACAATGGAACAAACCTGGCGTTGGTACGGACCTAACGATCCGGTATCGCTTGATGATGTGCGTCAGGCTGGCGCAACGGGTGTTGTGACCGCCTTGCACCATATTCCTAACGGTGAAGTGTGGCCGGTAGAAGAGATTCAACAGCGTCAGGCTATTCTGGCTGAAAAAGGCCTGACCTGGTCGGTGGTGGAAAGTATCCCTGTCCACGAAGATATCAAAACACGTTCAGGTCAATACCAAACGTGGATTGCCAACTATCAGCAGAGTATCCGTAATCTGGCGACCTGCGGCATCGATACCGTGTGCTATAACTTCATGCCGATCCTCGACTGGACGCGTACCGACCTCGAATATCAACTGCCGGACGGCTCCAAAGCGCTGCGATTTGACCAGATTGCTTTTGCGGCCTTCGAACTGCATATTTTGCAACGCCCGGGAGCTGAAGCGGATTACACCGCAGAAGAACAACGTCAGGCGCTGGACTACTTCAATGCCATGAGCGATGCCGAAATTGAAAAGCTGACCCGCAATATCATTGCCGGCCTGCCCGGCGCAGAGGAGGGCTATACGCTGGATCAGTTCCGCGCGCGCCTCGCTGAATATGACGGTATCAGCAAAGACGATCTGCGCAATAATATGGCGGTATTCCTGCGGGCGATTGTGCCAGTGGCAGAAGAAGTCGGCGTGCGTCTGGCGGTGCATCCTGACGATCCACCGCGTCCGATCCTCGGCCTGCCGCGTATCGTTTCGACTATCGAAGATATGCAGTGGCTGAAAGAAACCGTCGACAGCATCAATAACGGTTTCACCATGTGCACCGGTTCTTACGGCGTGCGCGCTGATAACGACCTGGTGAAAATGATCGAAACCTTTGGCGATCGAATTCACTTCACGCATCTGCGCTCCACCTGTCGTGAAGATAACCCGAAAACCTTCCACGAAGGTGCGCACCTGCAGGGCGATGTGGATATGGTATCGGTGGTCGCTGCTATTCTCAGCGAAGAGCAGCGGCGTAAAAAGGCGGGTGATTTGCGTCCTATCCCGATGCGTCCGGATCACGGACACCAAATGCTTGACGATCTGCACAAGAAAACTAATCCAGGCTACTCTGCGATTGGTCGCCTGAAAGGGCTGGCAGAAGTTCGTGGCGTTGAGCTGGCGCTGAAACAAACGCAGTTCCGCGATCTGCTGTAAGGCTAATAACAGGGATTTCGCCACAGGCGCAATCCCTGTTATTCATCAAGGCTGCGTTAGTGCCTGCTCCAGTACCGATAGCACCTTATTGATCTGCTGTATCTGCAATCCGCCAAAGCCAAAAAACATCACCGCATCACCGTTCTCCTTACGCCATGCGGCTTCTGACCCATTTTCTATATCCGGGAGAGTGTCAAACCGGATCCCAGCCAACATGCAGCATTGTTGCAGCCTGGCGATGGTATCGGGGTGTCTGTCAACGCGTAATGAGAGATGCAGACCCGCCGTTGCACCCGCGATTTTCCCTGCGGGAAACAGAGCGGAGAGGCCATCGCGTAACAAGGTGAGGCGCGCCGCATAGCTGCAGGCCAGCTTGCTGATATGCGTATAAAACACCTGATTTTGCATTAATTCGGCTAAAAATTGCTGCAACAACCACTGACTGCCGTTGTTGTTGAGCGCTTTCATGTTCTGTACCGCCGGGAGCAACTCATCAGGACAAATGAGATAGCCAAGACGCGCTCCTGGTCCCAGCGTTTTAGAAAACGTCCCCATATAGATAACCCGGTTGTGATAATCCATGGCTTTCAGCGCAGGGAGCGGGTTCTCGCCATAGGTAAAAACAGCATCGTAATCGTCTTCAATGATATAAGCGCCGACGCGCTGCGCCCATGTTAATAATGACTGACGGCGCTCCAGCGAAAGAACACTTCCCATCGGATACTGATGTGCCGGAGTCACATAACAAAGCTGGGTTTCATATTCGGGTAAATTATCTGTTTGCAGCCCGTGGTTATCTACGGCAATTGACGTAATGTTCGCGCCGTAATAATTAAACAGATGCCATGCGCCAGAATAACAAGGGGATTCGGTCACAACGTGACACTTTTTTTGCTGACTGACGGCATGATGAATAATAAATATTTGACTAAGCAGCGACAATCCTTCCTGAATCCCGTTAGTAATAATGATGTTCTCTGCCCGGGTATTAATACCACGAGATAAATTAAGGTATCTGACCAGTTGCTCACGCAGTGAAAATAATCCGTTTGGTGAATGATATCGGGTAAACAATTGTTCTTTTAGCACGCTGGGCGCGTTATTCCATTTTCGCCAACTGGCCCAGGGAAAAGCATTGGGGTCGGGGACACCCATCCGGCAGTAGCACTCCCGCCCCGGCTCTGCGTAAACATCGATAGAGACCCCGGCAGCTTTGGGCTTAACCGGCGGAGACCCTTGGGTTACGGGCACATGCGCTGGGGTTATACGTACAGGCGTAGTGAATATCACCTCATAACCGATGCCGTGTCGGCTCTTTATTAACCCTGCCGCCATAAGCTTATCATAGGCCATCACGACCGTTATTTTGGCCACGTTCAATACCTGCGCCTGCTCGCGAATAGAGGGAAGTTTGTCTCCACACAGCAAATCACCCTGCTGAATGGCCTGAAAATAAAATTGAAATATCTGCAATTGCAGTGGAGTACGGCTTTCTCTATTGAGAGTCAGTGTTAGCATGAGAAACTCCTTATTTATAGATGGCCACTATATTACGAATCTCAACTCTTTACTCTTTGATGAATCTCATAGAGTGGATGCTGTTCCTATACTCTGCTTTCGCTGTCTCTATTTTTGATTTTTATTATCCCTTAGCGTGTCGCTATTAAAAAAATGGAGGCAAGCATGTCGTGGATAAGAAAGAACGCACTGTGGTGCGCATTCGTTGGAGCGGTGGTCATGGCCCTGGCGATTTGGGGAGCGTGGCAAGGTGTTCATTACACCAGTACTACCGAATTTTGTTTATCGTGTCATTCAATGCGCACATCAGGAGAGGAGTATAAAACCAGCGTGCATTTTCGCAATGCTTCTGGTGTGCGTGCGGAGTGTAAGGATTGCCATATTCCGCCAGGCATTGTCCCGACGCTGGTTCGTAAAACGCAAGCCTTAAACGACCTCTACCACACCTTTATTTCACCTTCGATCGATACTCCTGAAAAATTTGCTGCAAAACGGGCGGAGCTGGCTCAGCGGGAATGGGCGCGCATGAGCGCGAATAATTCAGCGGCGTGTAAATCCTGCCACAGTTATGAGGCGATGGATCACGCCAGGCAATCGGCAAATGCGGCGGCGCAAATGACCGCAGCGGCGGCAAAAGACAGTAACTGTATTGATTGCCATAAAGGTATTGCCCATCACAAACCCGATATGAGCAGCGGTTTTCGCGATCGCTTTAAGCAGTTGCAAAGGCAGGGAGAGTCTTTATCGAATGCGACCACGCTGTTCTCGTTAAGTGAAAAAGCACTGACGGCAACGGCGGGGAGTCCCGCAGGCAAAGCGCTGTTATTTCCTGCCACCGAGGTCAAGGTGCTGCAAAAAGAAGGCAGTAACGTGCAGCTCGAAGTCACGGGCTGGCGTGAAAGCAAAGGGCGTGGACGAGTGATAACCCAGTATATGGGTAAGCGCGTTTTCTCCGCCGTTCTCGATGAGCGCCTGATGGCTAACGTAAAAGTTCTGCAAACCCAGGTCGATCCAGACTCACATCAGGAATGGCAGCAGGTGAGCGTCACTGCCTGGACCTCCGGGCAGGACTTTATCAGCACGCTTGATCCCATCTGGGAATACTCAGATCAAATGCTGCAATCTACCTGTAGCGCCTGTCATAGCACGCCTCCTGCCACCCGATATACCGCCAACGGCTGGATTGCCGGATTGAAAGCGATGTCGACTTACTATCGTCTCAACCCGGTGGAGGAACGTACGTTGCTGAAATACCTCCAGACTCACGCCAGCGATGTATCTGAACCCAATAAAAAGTAAGGATAATGTATGGATATTCATGATTTTAATCCGTCCCGCCGCCGTTTTCTGAGCGGCATGCTGGCGGTGGGTGCTGCCAACGCCCTGGCACCCAATCCGTTGATATCAAAAGTGTGGGCGGCGGGAGAAAATCCCGAGCAGTGGATCCTGTCCGGTTCACATTATGGTGCTTTTGAAGCCAAAGTGGTCAACGGCGAGTGGACAGAAACCCGCCCGTTCAAACATGACAAATACCCTTGCGATATGCTGAACGCGGTGCGTGAAGTGGTCTACAACCCTTCACGGGTACGCTATCCGATGGTGCGTCTGGACTGGCTGCGTAAGCGTGAGAAATCGGACCGCAGCCAGCGCGGAGATAACCGTTTTGTGCGGGTAAGCTGGGATCGGGCGCTGGATCTGTTTTACGAAGAGCTGGAGCGGGTGCAAAAAACCTACGGCTCATCGGGCGTATTTACCGGGCTTGCCGACTGGCAAATGGTGGGCAAATACCATAAAGCAGGCGGGGCGATGGACCGGGCACTTGGCCTGCATGGCAGCTACGTGACGACCGTTGGTGACTATTCTGCGGCAGCGGCGCAGGTCATTTTGCCGCATGTAATCGGTTCGCTGGAAGTTTATGAACAGCAAACGTCGCTGCCGCTGGTTATTCAGAATAGTAATACCATCGTGCTGTGGGGCTGCGATCCGATCAAGAATCTGCAGATCGAGTTTCTGGTTCCCGATCACGATGCGTTTGGTTACTGGCAGCAGATAAAAGAGGCGGTAGCGCTGGGTAAGATGCGCGTTATCAGCGTTGATCCGGTGCGTAGCAAGTCGCAAAACTATCTTGGCTGTGAACAACTGGCGCTCCGCCCACAAACGGATGTTGCGCTAATGCTGGCACTGGCGCATACCCTGTACGAAGAAAAACTGTACGACACGGCGTTTATTACCGATTACACCGTCGGCTTTGAGCAGTTTTTGCCATATCTGCTGGGCGAAAGCGATAAACAGCCGAAAAATGCCGAATGGGCGGCGGAAATTTGTGGTCTGACCGCCGAGCAGATCCGTGACTTTGCCCGCCTGCTGGTCAAAGGCCGGACACAGTTTATGGGCGGCTGGTGCGTCCAGCGCATGCACCATGGCGAACAATATCCGTGGATGCTGGTGGTGCTGGCCAGCATGGTTGGCCAAATTGGTTTGCCAGGCGGCGGGGTAGGGTTTGGCTGGCACTATAACGGCGGTGGCACGGTGACATCCGCAGGCCCCGTACTCTCCGGACTAGGGAGCATCGCTAATCCTCCACCGGCGAAATATAAAGCGGATTTCCGCGGTGCATCGGAGCATATCCCCACTTCGCGCATCGTGGACTGCCTGCTTGAGCCGGGCAAAAAAGTTGCCTTTAACGGTGAAACGTTAACCTGGCCTGACATCAAAATGGCGATCTACAGTGCGGCCAATCCGTTCCATGCGCAGCAGGACAGGAACCGCATGATCGACGCGTGGAAAAAGCTGGAAACCGTGGTGGTGTTGGATCATCAATGGACCGCGTCGTGCCGTTTTGCCGATATCGTCTTGCCCGTTACCACCCGCTTTGAACGTAACGATATTGAGCAGTTCGGCACGCATTCGAATAAAGGGCTGATGGCTCTGCATCAGATTGTTAAACCGCAATATGAAGCGCGGCATGATTTTGACGTATTTGCCGGGTTGTGTAAGCGCTTTGACAAGGAAAAGGTGTACCGCGAGAACCGGGATGAAATGCAGTGGATACAGGCGCTTTATGATGAAGGCGTGAAGATGGGCGCATCGCTCGGTGTCTCCTTACCGGACTTTGCTACCTTCTGGCAGGGCGAAGGATACATTGAATATCCGGCCGGACAGCCGTGGGTGCGTCACGGTGAGTTTCGCGAGCAGCCAGATCTTAATCCGCTGGGAACGCCGTCAGGACTTATTGAAATCTACAGCAAAACTATTGCGGGCTTCGCCTACGAGGATTGTCCGGGGCATCCGGTATGGATGGAGCCATTTGAACGTACCCATAGCAGTAAAACAGATAAATACCCGTTGCATTTGCAATCCTGCCATCCGGATAAACGTCTGCATTCCCAACTTTGCTCGAGCGAGGCGTTTCGTAATACCTATGCGGTTGCCGGCAGAGAGCCGCTTTATATCAGCGAACAGGATGCCACCGCGCGGGGTTTAAAAGCCGGTGATATCGCCCGCGTCTTTAACGCGCGTGGTCAGGTGCTGGCAGGCGTGGTTATTAGCCCGGATTTTACCCCTGGCGTGGTTCGCATACATGAAGGCGCGTGGTACTCCCCGCAGGAAGGGGGAAAAGCCGGGACGTTATGCACCTATGGCGACCCGAACGTGCTGAGCGCAGATATCGGTACTTCACAGCTGGCGCAGGGTCCTTCAGCGCATACCGTGCTGGTGGACGTTGAGCGTTATCAGCCGAAAGCCCCGCAGGTGACGGCATTCGGTGGTCCGCAGACGGTAAAAGAGGAGGGGACAAGTGCAGCATAATCAAATCTATCAGCAGCGGGCGGCGATCTATCAGTGGTTTTCGCAGTTGTTATTTCGTGAGCTGGATGACAAGCAGCTCGCCAGCCTGGAAAACGGTGATAACCGGGCGTGGATTGCCTCACTGGCGGCGATCCCCGGATTGTCTGATGAGGTTAAACATTTTGAGCGTAGCCTGGCCCGGGTTTTGCGTCGTGAATCCCGACAACTGGAGCTGGCAGCGGATTTTGCCTCGCTGTTTCTGCTGGCCCCGCCTGCGAGTGTTTCTCCCTATGCTGGACACTATCCGCACACGACCACGGCGGCAGAACGTCGGCAAATGAACGTGCTGTTGGTCGAGCAAGGGCTGGTGGTGCGGGCAAATGAACCCTCCGATCATATTGCCGTACAGTTGGCATTAATGGCGAGGATGGTTGCCAAAGAGGAGACGTTCTCCGCGCAATATTACTTTTTGCATCATCACATTATGTGCTGGGCATCGTTGCTGCGCGATAGCTGCCTGGCGCGTGATGAGGAGGGTTTTTATTCGCGGGCGGTTAGCCTGATAGTGCGTTTTATGCGCGAGGATGAACAGTATCTGGAATCGTTGCTGATGGATGATTTTTATCTCAGCAGCCAGCACTGAATATGACAAAGGGACAACCTGTGCTGGCGGAGGTAAAGAACAGGCTATCTCGGAGAAAGAGTTCCGTTCATCTCATGCTCATCGCTTCAACGCTCTGACTTCCAGTTAACACTTTTTTGCTGTTTAAACAAAAAACGCAGATGGTCAGGTGTGGGTTGGTCCGGCTGAAAATTGCCGACGTGTTTTCGTAAGGCCGGGAGAACCCGCTGGGATGCGGGTTCAGGGCGCGCTTTGCAGGGATGCTACCTCACGCCCGGCCCGGTAGCCTGAAGAAATGAGCGGAGGGGACCACGAAGTGGCAATTTTCCCGCCGGGAGCCGGGATTGTTAAGGGTACGGCGATAGTACCCTTAACACGTTCACAGGCAGTATTGTTTCAGATAAGTGATATCACTAAAGTGAACGGAACATTTTGCCAGAGACAACATGTCATTATCTTTGGTTCACCTGTAACGACAGGAGATTAATCTGCACGGCCCATATAGCGACGTTCTTCGATATGAATACGGATTTTTTCACCCGCGCTCAGATACTCAGGAACCTGGATCACCAGGCCGGTGCTCAGGGTCGCTGGCTTGTTGCGCGCACTCGCTGACGCGCCTTTAATACCCGGTGAGGTTTCAACGATTTCCAGGTCTACGGTCTGCGGCAGTTCCAGCGCCAGCAACTGGCCGTCCCAGGTCAGTACCTGCATGTCCGGCATTCCGCCTTCCGGGATGAACAGCAGCTCTTCTTCAATCTGGTCTTTGGTAAAGGTATACGGGGTATAGTCTTCTTTATCCATAAAGACATATTCGTTGCCATCAACGTAGGAGAAATCAACCCCACGGCGGCTCAGAGTGACGGTATCGACGATATCGTCGCCTTTGAAGCGTTCTTCAACTTTCAGACCGGTACGGACATCAGAAAAACGCATTTTGTACAGCGTGGCTGCACCACGTGCGGACGGTGATTGAATATCGATATCTTTTACAATCAGCAGCTTGCCGTTGTAGTTTAGTACCATACCTTTTTTAATTTCGTTCGCTCTTGGCATCGAAAAAATCCTGTAGTGAGGAGTGTCTAAAATATCGCGTAAAACTACTCGCGCCGGGGCATTCAGGCAAGCGGAATTCATGCTTTTGCTGGTGCAAAAAAGGTGGTACTGTGCGCTTCCCGCACAATCCGATGGTTTACGATAAAGAGAGTACTGTATGGAATGCCGTCCGGATTGTGGTGCATGCTGCACCGCGCCTTCAATCTCCAGTCCCATCCCCGGTATGCCTGATGGCAAGCCCGCTAATACACCCTGCGTTCAGTTGGATGAATCGCTGCGCTGTAAAATTTTTGCTTCGCCGCTGCGGCCAAAAGTGTGCGCCGGTTTACAGCCCAGTGCGGAAATGTGCGGGCAGACGACGCACCAGGCCATGATTTATCTCATCGAGCTGGAAGCGCTGACCGCACCTTAAATGTCTTTAATGCGCGCCAGGCACACGACGGTGGCGACGATCATCACCAGTGCAAACCAGAACACCGCGTGATAGTTCCAGATTTCAGCGGCAATCCCCGCCAGCGAACCGGCAATAATCCAGCCTACGCGAATGGTATTCGTGTAGAGCGTGGTGGCTGAACCAGCCTGTCCCGGCATCAGATCCTGAAAATAGAGCATGCCAATCCCGCCGAGGATGCCGATGTAAATCGCGTTCAGCAGCTGTAAGCCGAGTAATATCGCCGGAGAGTGGGCCAACAGCATGCCGGCATAAAAGAAAAATCCGGCGACGACGGCAATTCTCATCAACAGGCGTTTGCCCAGACGCTTAGCGAAGTATCCAGCAATCAGCATGGTTGGGATTTCCAGTCCGGCGGCGGTTCCCATCATGATGCCCGCCAGTTTTTCCGGCAGATGCAGTTCGTTGATAATAAACAGCGGCATATTAATGATGTAGAGACTATTCGTTCCCCACATTAATGTGCAGATAACAAACAGCAGCAGCGTGTCGCGTCGATTGCGGCGCGGGGCTTCTACCGCGCCCGTCGCGAGAGGCACGTTTTTACTCATTGAGGGTAAGAACAGCCAGACCATTACGCCGCAGACAACAAACGCCACCGCCGCACTGAGATACATCACCGTAAAGCTGAACCCCATGGCCAGCGCGTACGCCAACGGTGGGCCAATTACCCAGGCCAGTGAAACCTGCGCACGCAATATTGAGCTGAACATGACGGCTTCCCGACCCGTACGGTCGGCATGTTCGCGGGCGAGAGCAAACATTTGCGGGTTGGCAGTCGATCCAAAGCTGCTGAGGAAAACCCCAATAAACAGCAGAATAAAATAGTTACGGTTCCAGGCAAACAGCACGCAGGCCAGCATTCCCAGCACGCAGCAAAATACAATCAGGTTTTTGCGATCGCCTTTTTTATCCGAACGTCCGGCCAGAAACTGACTCACCAAAATGCCGATCACGGCGCTACCGGTAAAAAAGAAGCCGACCATGCCGGGACGGGCATGGACTTCATCAGTAAGAAAAAGGCTGAGCGTTGGTGTCTGCAACGCACCGGCGATACCCGTCAAAAATGCGACAAGCAGGAACGCCGAAGACGTCAAATCAAACGCCTTGGGTGTGGCGGCTACGGGGGTGTTATGCATGTTTTGATATCAATGATGTGAAGAGACGCGGAGTTTACGCTGCTTGTCAGAAAATAAACAGGGAGCCAAATCAAAATCGGCATCAAAAATCAAAATAGCATTTCAGTCAGAGATTGCCGTTTGCTGACGCTGCTGAATTTGCCTGGCTGACGCCGTTTTTGCGTCAGCAGTTTTTTCTCCTTCGCAGAGAAAATGTGCGTTATCTCTAAATTCAGCAAGTAATTTGTCAACTTTACTTGTGTGCTGAAGAAAAAAGAGCAAGACTTCTTGAAACGTTTCAGCGTCATCTCGCCATAACTGATGGAGTCAGGTGACGCCTTTTTTCTCATGTTAGCTGAATCGTTTCAATTCAGCGGGAGAGGAGAACCATGTTCCAGTTATCTGTTCAGGATATTCACCCGGGCGAACAGGCCGGGAATAAAGAAGAGGCTATTCGCCAGGTTGCCGCTGCCTTAGTGCAGGCGGGTAACGTCGCGGAAGGCTACGTCGATGGCATGCTGGCGCGTGAACAACAGACGTCCACGTTCCTCGGCAACGGTATTGCGATTCCCCACGGTACGACGGACACGCGCGATCGAGTGCTGAAAACCGGCGTGCAGGTGTTTCAGTTTCCGCAAGGGGTGACCTGGGGCGAAGGTCAGGTTGCTTATGTGGCAATCGGCATTGCCGCCAGCTCTGATGAACACCTCGGTTTACTGCGTCAGCTGACGCACGTGCTGAGCGATGACTCCGTCGCTGAACAGCTGAAATCTGCGACCACGGCGGAAGAGTTGCGTGCGTTGCTGATGGGCGAAAAGCAGAGCGAACAGCTGAAGCTGGATAACGAAACGCTGTCGCTGGATGTCGTGGCTAATTCGCTGGTAACGCTGCAGGCGCTCAATGCGGCGCGGCTGAAAGAAGTCGGCGCGGTTGATGCCACCTTTGTGGCCAGAGCCATCAATGAACTGCCGATGAATCTCGGTCACGGTATCTGGCTGAATGATTGTGCTGAAGGCAATGTGCGCAGCGCCGTTGCGGTCAGCCGTGCAGCGACGGCGTTTGATGTGCAGGGGGAAGCGGCAGCCCTGCTGGTGACCGTCGCCATGAATGACGATCAACCGGTTGCGGTGCTGAAGCGCCTTGGCGATCTGCTGCTGAATAATAAAGCTGACCGGTTGTTGAAAGCCGATGCTGCCACGGTGTTGGCGCTGCTGACCAGCGATGACGCCTTAACTGATGATGTACTGAGCGCCGAATTTATTGTGCGCAATGAGCATGGTTTACACGCCCGTCCGGGCACCATGCTGGTGAATACGATTAAACAATTTAACAGTGAAATTACCGTGACAAATCTTGATGGAACCGGCAAGCCGGCGAATGGACGCAGTCTGATGAAAGTTGTGGCATTGGGCGTGAAGAAAGGACATCACCTGCGCTTTACCGCCCAGGGCGAAGATGCTGAACAGGCGCTGAAAGCGATTGGCGAAGCCATCGCGGCAGGTCTTGGGGAGGGCGCGTAATGAGCAGACGTGTTGCTACTATTACCCTTAACCCGGCCTACGATCTGGTCGGTTTTTGCCCGGAAATTGAACGCGGTGAAGTTAACCTGGTAAAAACTACTGGTCTGCACGCGGCAGGGAAAGGGATTAACGTCGCTAAGGTTCTGAAAGATTTAGGTATCGATGTCACTGTGGGCGGTTTCCTGGGTAAAGATAACCAGGATGGTTTTCAGCAGTTGTTCAGTGAACTGGGCATTGCCAACCGTTTTCAGGTTGTACAAGGGCGTACCCGTATCAACGTCAAGCTGACCGAAAAAGACGGCGAAGTGTCCGATTTCAATTTCTCCGGCTTTGAAGTCACCCCGGCTGACTGGGAGCGTTTTGTGAATGACTCGCTGAGCTGGCTGGGTCAGTTCGACATGGTGTGCGTCAGCGGCAGTTTGCCGACCGGCGTTAGCCCGGAAGCATTTACTGACTGGATGACGCGCCTGCGCAGTCAGTGTCCTTGCATTATCTTTGATAGTAGTCGTGAAGCGCTGGTGGCGGGTCTGAAAGCGGCACCGTGGTTGGTGAAACCAAACCGTCGTGAACTGGAAATCTGGGCAGGCCGTAAGCTGCCGGAAATGAAAGATGTGATTGAAGCGGCGCATGCGCTGCGCGAGCAGGGTATTGCTCACGTGGTGATTTCGCTCGGCGCGGAAGGCGCGCTGTGGGTTAACGCTTCGGGTGAGTGGATTGCTAAACCGCCGTCAGTTGAGGTGGTCAGCACCGTAGGCGCGGGTGATTCAATGGTTGGCGGTCTGATTTACGGCCTGCTGATGCGTGAGTCCAGCGAACATACCCTGCGTCTGGCAACGGCTGTTGCCGCCCTGGCGGTAAGCCAAAGCAATGTGGGCATTACCGATCGTCCTCAGTTGGCCGCAATGATGGCGCGTGTCGACTTAAAACCGTTTAACTGACAGCAGGAGAGGCATAATGAAAACGCTGCTGATTATTGACGCTAATCTCGGCCAGGCTCGCGCTTACATGGCGAAAACCCTGCTTGGAGCGGCGGCGCAGAAAGCACATCTGGAAATCATTGATAATCCTAATGATGCCGAACTGGCGATTGTTCTGGGCGACACGCTTCCTGCCGACAGCTCGCTGAACGGCAAAAAGGTCTGGCTGGGCGACATTGGTCGTGCGGTTGCGCACCCTGAACTCTTCCTCAGCGAAGCCAAAGGCCATGCAAAACCTTACAGTGCCCCGGTTGCGACAGCGCCTGTGGCCAGCAGTGGTCCAAAACGCGTGGTGGCGGTGACGGCGTGTCCGACTGGCGTTGCTCATACGTTTATGGCCGCTGAAGCGATTGAAACAGAAGCGAAAAAACGTGGCTGGTGGGTGAAGGTTGAAACCCGTGGTTCTGTTGGCGCAGGCAATGCCATTACGCCGGAGGAAGTGGCTCAGGCGGATCTGGTGATTGTGGCGGCTGATATTGAAGTTGATCTGGCGAAGTTTGCCGGAAAACCCATGTACCGTACGTCTACTGGCCTTGCGCTGAAGAAAACCAAGCAGGAACTGGACAAAGCGCTGGAAGAAGCAACGCCGTACCAGCCTGCTGGTAAAGCACAGACTTCAGCAACTGAAGGTAAGAAAGAGAGCGCGGGTGCGTATCGTCACCTGCTGACAGGCGTGTCCTACATGCTGCCGATGGTGGTTGCTGGTGGTCTGTGTATTGCGCTCTCATTTGCTTTTGGTATCGAGGCGTTCAAAGAGCAGGGGACGCTGGCGGCAGCGCTGATGCAGATTGGCGGTGGTTCAGCTTTCGCATTGATGGTGCCGGTTCTGGCGGGTTATATCGCGTTTTCCATCGCTGACCGTCCGGGTCTGACGCCAGGTCTTATCGGCGGTATGTTGGCCGTGAGCACCGGTTCCGGCTTTATTGGCGGGATTATTGCCGGTTTCCTTGCCGGTTATGTGGCGAAGCTCATCAGTACGAAGCTGAAACTCCCGCAAAGTATGGAAGCGCTGAAACCGATCCTGATCATTCCGCTGCTCTCAAGCCTGGTGGTGGGGTTGGCCATGATCTACCTGATCGGTAAACCGGTAGCCGGTATTCTGGAAGGTCTGACCCACTGGCTGCAAACCATGGGTACGGCGAATGCGGTGCTGCTCGGCGCGATTCTTGGCGGCATGATGTGTACCGACATGGGTGGTCCGGTTAACAAAGCGGCGTATGCTTTCGGTGTGGGCCTGCTGAGTACCCAAACCTATGCGCCGATGGCGGCCATTATGGCGGCAGGTATGGTGCCTCCGCTGGCGCTGGGTCTGGCAACGCTGGTTGCGCGTCGTAAATTCGACAAAGCGCAGCAGGAAGGCGGTAAAGCTGCGCTGGTGCTGGGCCTGTGCTTTATCACCGAAGGGGCTATCCCATTTGCGGCCCGTGACCCGATGCGCGTTCTGCCTTGCTGTATCGTTGGTGGTGCGATCACCGGGGCTATCTCAATGGCGGTGGGTGCGAAACTGATGGCACCACACGGTGGCTTGTTTGTACTGTTAATCCCTGGCGCAATTACGCCGGTAGTGGGATACCTGCTGGCAATTATTGCCGGTACGCTGGTCGCCGGTCTCTCCTACGCGGTGCTGAAACGCCCGGAAGAAGAGGTTGTGGCAAAGGCGGCCTGATTAAACGCTGATAGCTGGGGCAGAGATTTCTCTGCCCCTTTTTTATCCATTAACCCCTGCTGTTGCCGCATCGCCACAATAATCCATCCTGTCTTAACCAAATTCGATAAAGTGCCCTTAAATCAAACTTGTCACGGAAATCGAATATGAATAAAGCTCACGTGTTTGCCTCTCTGTCACTCGCGACACTGCTGCTTACGGGGTGCTCAACCACCTGGGTGATGACAACAACATCAGGAACAACGATAGAGACGCAAGGAAAGCCTGAGCAAGACTCGGAGACAGGAATGACAAAATATGCTGACGCCTATGGCTATCACCGTGTGATCAAAAGCAGCGAAGTGAAGCAAATAGATAAAGGTAAGACGGTATTGATGTGGTGAGCTGGTCAGATAAGTAATCATTCAGGGGGCGAAATTTTTTCACTCCCCTGAATAAAACGGGTCAGGCAATCATTGGCGCGATGATAAAACCAAAGGCAACGCCCGCGATGATCCCCCCAAGTCCAGGTAACATAAACGGATGGTTTAAGACATACTTACCCACGCGCGTTGTCCCGGTAGTGTCGAACTCCATGGCTGCCAGTGAAGTGGGGTAAGTTGGTAGAACAAACACGCCGGTAACGGCTACATAAGAAGCCAGAATCGCCCAGGTGGGTACGCCGAGCGCGACGGCAAGCGGAATAATCAGCGGTGTGGTGGCTCCCTGCGAATAGAGAAGCGCACAGGTGCCAAACAGCACCAGCGCCAACAACATTGGATAAGCCCGTAGAATATCGCCAGCGATATCCTTTATTCCCGTCAAATGGGCATCAATGAAGGTTGTGCCCAGCGTAACAATTCCCAGAATAACCGCCAACGAACTCATACCCGCACGAAACGTGGATGTCAGGACAATTGCGTCGGTTGATGTTTTGCATAGCACCACCATCAGGCACGCGGCAGCCAGCATACAGATAATAATGATATCCCGGGTATTCATTGGGTTACCCGCGTCGAATCCGGGGCGTAGTTGAGGACATGCGGCAAGAATAACGATGACGACCGTTGCCAGCATAAACAGGGCGACCGACAGTCTTGCTCCCGGCGTGGTGCTGTTTTGCCCTTCGTATTTACGCACCAATCCTTTTTGCAGGCGTTCCAGATAGACTTCATCATCCTGTAGCTCGCATCCCTGACGAGAGGCGATAAAAGCGGCGACCATCGCGGCGACAAACGAGGCGGGCAGACATACCGCCATGACCTGGATAAAGCTGATACCGTTGCCTTCCATAATGGTCAGCATCGCCGCCATTGCGGCACTAATTGGTGAACCGGATATCGCCACCTGAGAGGCGACTACGGATCCGGCGAGCGTCCGGGAAGGGCGAATACCTGACTCTTTGGCAACTTCGGCAATCACTGGCAGGGTAGAAAAGACGATGAATCCTGTTCCCGCCATAATGGTCATCGACCAGGTGATAATTGGCGCAATAATATTGATATATTTAGGATTACGGCGCATAAAATTACCGGCAACGCGAACCAGATAATCCATACCGCCGGCGGCCTGTAGCGCCGATGCCGCCACCACTACCGTCATAATAATGAGAATAACATCTACGGGAGGTGAACCAATTTGTAATCCAAATCCCAGCGTTAAAATAGCCAGCCCTAGCCCGCCACATAAACCGATACCAATTCCGCCGAGGCGGATACCAAAAAATATTGCGCCCAACACTACGATAATTTCCAGCCAAATCATAATGGCCTCCGCCAGAGAATAATTCGTTATTAAAATGAATGTTTATTTAATGAAATAATTAACCAGGTGTTGGCTTTCATTGTGCTAAAAGATGATTTTTGCCAACGCGTTTCTCGTACCATTTAATACCGGCGCGAACCAACGAACCGGTTGAGTCAATATATTTTTCAGGTGACGTTTTGACAGCCTCAGCAAGGATGACGGGAACTTCTGTACATCCCAGTACGATAACCTGTGCACCGCGTGAGAAGAGTGCTTGAGCCTGTTCATTCATCAGTTCTTGCGCCCGTTTAGCATCACCGGCTTTTAAGCTATAGATACTTTCCATCACTTTTTTCTGGCTTGACGGATCAGGGCTGATGCAGGTCAAACCAAGAGATTCTATGCCTTTTTGATAGAGACCCATGTACAACGTGGCGTTAGTGGCGAGCAGCCCGATACGCGATTTTCCGCAGTTCTTGACCTCGCTTATGGTTGTTTCAACGATACTGAGCAGCTCTGTGTGGCAGCACTCTTTTAATTCATTGAACCAAAAGTGGGCGGTATTACAAGGGATCACAATACACTCGGCGCCTGCATCTTCGAGTTTATGCATATAGTCGCGCATTGCCGGAAGTGGGGAATGACCATGATGCATTAACGCGTCTGTTCGGTCAGGAATGTCGGGAATAGATGAAATAATTAACGGGATATGTTCCTGGTCACGTTGCGCCGCGGTAAAGGTAACGAATTTATTAAACAGATCGACGGTTGCAGCAGGTCCCATACCACCGAGTACGCCAATTAAACCTTTCACGATATATACCTCAATTCACCGATGATTAATATTCAGAGCTACGTTGTATCTGCTGGAAATGTTTAACAGCAGTGAAGCGTGAGGAGAAATGCAATAATGTTTGGTTCAATGCAAAAACCGCATGGTTGCGGTTTCTTTTGTCACCTCAGCAGACCGGTATTCAGCCAGAGACCTGATGGTACGCGGCAGAAAAGCGGTCGCGGTCGAAGGAGAGGGAGACAGGGTAATGTTAAAAACGAAGCCTTGATGCAAAAAACGAATCACCAGATGCTGATGATGAATGTTATCTGTGGAAATATTCAGGCATGATGCTTAAGACTCATTGGCATATTTAAATATCCGCGTGGCAGCTATGAAAAATATTGAGACAAAATGGTTATATGACTTTTTGACGCTGGAGGCGTGTCGTCATTTTTCCCAGGCTGCTGAGGAGCGCAACATATCCCAACCCGCATTTAGCCGGCGGATCAAAGCGCTCGAATCCGCCGTGGGTGTGCTGCTTTTTGATCGCACGACGACCCCACTGCAACTCACGGAGGAGGGCAAGCTATTCCATTCGCAAACCCGTAGCCTGCTGCAACAGCTGGAATGCAATCTCGATGAGCTAAGCGGGCACAACCTGCTTGGGGTACCCAATATCAAAATAGCGGCAGCCCATTCTTTGTCGCTGACGATGTTGCCCAGATTGGTGCACTCAATGGCGGCCTGGGGGGAGGAGTTTGTCTGGCACGTCGAAGCGATTGATGTTGTCCAGGCGGTGAATACGCTACGCGAGGGGAAAAGCGATTTTATTATCTCCTTTCGGGATGAAGATTTAATGCAGTCGCCTTTCTGCGGTTTGAAGGTTTTTGAATCTGAGCTGTATCCCGTTTGTGCAACGGATGCGCAGGGGAAGGCGTTGTTTGATATTCATCAGCCGCAGGTACCGATTTTGAATTATACCAGCACATCCTACATGGGAAGATTGGTAAACCGTCATCTTGCGGAAGTGGGCGGTATTTCAGCCCGTACGCTGTTTATGTCCTCGATGAGTGAGCTATTGAAAAATATGGCATTGGATGGGCATGGTATCGCCTGGCTACCGGCGTGGACTATCGTGAACGAACTGCGCGGTAAGCGCCTGATTTGTCTGGATACGCCGGAACTGATGGTGCCCATTCAGGCCTATATTTACCGCATGGATACCCGTTTGAATAAAACCGCTGAGCACTTCTGGCGGATTTTGTACAACCATATGCCGGAGGACCTGGTTTCGCTTACCTGATATTCGCCTGTTCACCTGCGCATCTGAAAAATCTCCGGTTATGGCGGGGTGATGCTTTTCATTCTGCTTAATTTGTGTACTACCTCTCATTTTCTCTCCCCCTGACAAACTGTATCTATAAAAAATTGTGATTCTGTTCATATCTATTGATTTTAGATCTTGTAGATGGATTTACTTTATCAAAAACACGCTTACTATGAACACATGTTTGATAATGAACATTTGCTCTAATAGTTTGTTGTGTGGCGTTGATTATTTTTAACGAACTCATTTATGGCAAATTAATTGCCAGGGGACGTGCTATGCGTGAAAAGGAATACATAGTAACTATTGGCTCGGCCAATATGGATATTGCCGGGTGTTCGCATGCTTCTCTAAATTATGCGGATTCTAACCCAGGGAAGATAAAATTCACTCCCGGCGGAGTAGGCCGCAATATTGCACATAATCTCGCGTTACTTGGGAAAAATTCCTGGTTGCTAACGGCGGTTGGTAATGATTTTTATGGGCAATCGTTATTGGCGCAAACCAATCAATCCGGAGTACATGTTGATAAGTGTCTTATCGTTCCCGGAGAGAATACATCCAGTTATTTATCGCTACTTGATAACACCGGTGAAATGTTGGTTGCCATTAATGACATGAGCATTACTGAACATATTTCTGCAGCATTTTTATCACAGCATCATGATTTTATTCGGCAGGCGAAAGTGATCGTCGCCGATTGCAATATCAGCGAAGACGCCATGGCATGGGTGCTGGAAAATGCCGGGGATGTTCCGGTGTTTGTTGACCCGGTGTCGGCATGGAAGTGCGTCAAAATTCGCGAGCGTCTGGGACAAATTCACACCCTCAAACCAAACCGCCTTGAAGCCGAAACGCTGAGTGGTATTGCGCTCTCCGGGCGTGATGACGTTGGCAAAGTCGCCGCGTGGTTTCACGATCGCGGCTTAAATAGGCTGGTGCTCAGCATGGGCGGTGACGGTGTTTATTACAGTGATATTGCGGGGAATCGTGGTTGGTCGCCGCCGATTAAAACGCACGTCATTAATGTTACCGGGGCTGGCGATGCGATGATGGCTGGTCTGGCTTCTTGCTGGCTGGACGGGATGCCCTTTATTGATTCGGTTCGATTTGCTCAGGGTTGTTCATCAATGGCGTTAGCCTGTGAATATACCAATAACCCTGATTTGTCTGTTGCGAATGTTAGCTCAATAGTGGAGAACACAGAATGTCTGAATTAACTCTTTCCTCTGAATTATTACAAATATCTCCAGAAGTACAGGAAGCACTAAACAGTAAAAAACCAATTGTTGCACTTGAATCAACCATTATTTCCCATGGTATGCCGTTTCCGCAGAACGCTCAGACAGCGATCGAAGTAGAAGAAACTATTCGTAAGCACGGTGCTGTTCCTGCGACCATTGCCATTATTGGTGGGGTAATGAAAGTGGGTTTAAGCAAAGATGAAATTGAGTTGCTTGGAAGAGAAGGTCATAGCGTTACTAAAGTAAGTCGTCGTGATTTACCGTTTGTCGTCGCGGCAGGAAAAAATGGTGCAACGACTGTTGCCTCAACCATGATTATTGCCGCACTGGCTGGAATTAAAGTATTTGCAACGGGAGGCATTGGTGGTGTTCATCGTGGTGCTGAACATACCTTTGATATTTCTGCGGATCTACAAGAACTGGCTCATACCAATGTCACGGTAATTTGTGCGGGGGCGAAATCTATTCTTGATCTCGGTTTAACGACCGAATATTTAGAAACCTTTGGCGTGCCGTTAATCGGATATCAAACCAACGCGTTGCCGGCATTTTTCTGCCGTACCAGTCCGTTTGAGGTCAGTATCCGTCTGGACAGCGCCAAAGAGATTGCCCGCGCCATGGCGGTGAAATGGCAAACGGGTCTCGACGGTGGTTTGGTTGTTGCAAATCCAATCCCAGAACAGTTTGCGATGGCTGAAGAGAAAATTAATGCGGCAATCGACCGCGCGGTAAAAGAAGCGGAAGAGCAGGGGGTTGTGGGCAAAGAGAGTACGCCGTTCCTGCTGGCGCGAGTTGCGGAGCTGACCGGTGGTGACAGCCTGAAATCAAATATTCAGCTGGTGTTCAACAACGCGGTACTGGCCTGTGAAATTGCGAAGGAGTATCAGCGCCTCGCCTGACAGAATTTTCCGGGCAGAATGCGGTCGCCCGCGAATATCAAACCTACCAAAACCTGGCGATAACGCCGGGTTTCCTGGCATGAAGGGAATTTCATTATGGATATAATGAGAAGTGTTGTGGGTATGGTGGTATTACTGGCCATCGCGTTTCTGCTGTCAGTAAATAAAAAGCGTATTAGTCTGCGCACGGTCGGCGCTGCGCTGGTGCTGCAAATCGCAATCGGCGGCATTATGCTGTATTTCCCGCCGGGAAAATGGCTGGTTGAACAGGCTGCGCTCGGCGTCCATAAGGTGATGTCGTATAGTGATGCGGGAAGCGCATTTATCTTTGGCTCCCTGGTTGGGCCAAAAATGGATGTGCTGTTTGACGGTGCCGGGTTTATCTTCGCCTTTCGTGTGCTCCCGGCTATCATTTTTGTCACCGCACTGATCAGTCTGCTCTACTACATTGGCGTGATGGGGCTGTTGATCCGCATCCTCGGCGGTATTTTCCAGAAAGCGCTGAACATCAGTAAGATCGAGTCATTTGTCGCAGTAACCACGATTTTCCTCGGACAAAACGAGATCCCGGCAATTGTGAAACCGTTTATTGACCGGCTGAATCGCAATGAGCTGTTTACCGCTATCTGTAGTGGGATGGCCTCGATTGCTGGCTCAATGATGATTGGTTACGCTGGAATGGGCGTTCCGATTGACTATCTGTTGGCGGCATCGTTGATGGCAATCCCTGGCGGTATTTTGTTCGCCCGTATGCTGAGTCCGGCAACTGAAGAATCTCGCGTCACCTTTGAGAATCTGTCATTTACTGAAACGCCGCCGAAAAGCATCATTGAAGCAGCGGCGAGCGGGGCGATGACCGGGCTGAAAATTGCCGCAGGCGTGGCGACGGTAGTGATGGCATTTGTTGCCATTATTGCGCTGATTAACGGCATTATCGGCGGGATTGGCGGTTGGTTTGGTTTTGGTCACGCGACTCTGGAAGGGATCTTTGGCTATGTATTAGCCCCGCTGGCGTGGATTATGGGCGTGGACTGGAGCGATGCGACGCTGGCAGGTAGCCTGATTGGTCAGAAGCTGGCAATCAACGAGTTTGTCGCCTATCTCAACTTCTCGCCGTATCTGCAAACCGGCGGGACGCTGGATGTGAAGACCATTGCGATTATCTCGTTTGCACTGTGCGGGTTCGCTAACTTTGGGTCGATTGGCGTTGTGGTCGGGGCATTTTCGGCGATAGCACCACAGCGTGCTCCGGAAATCGCACAGCTTGGAATGCGGGCGCTGGCAGCAGCAACGTTGTCAAACCTGATGAGCGCCACCATAGCCGGTTTCTTTATCGGTTTAGCGTAACCGAAGTATTGCCGGATGGCGGCTACGCCTTATCCGTCCTACGACGGTAGTCACATGTAGGCCGGATAAGCGTAGCGCCATCCGGCATGACATTTAAGCTGTTTGTAGTAAATACAAGGCGTTATCTGCCGAGAGCGTTGGGTTGTTGATGCTGATGCTGGCTCGCGATAGCGCCGCGCAGGCCATGGCAAAGTGAGCGCTTTCACGAAATTCGCTCCCTTCCAGAAAGCTGTACAGTAATCCCGCCATAAAAGCGTCATCGGCGCCAAAACTGTCAACAACCGTATGCTCGGGAGGCGTCAGTAAAAACTGTTCTCCGTCCTTTTCGCTGCAAAACACGGATTCATCTTCCAGGCAGACAAAGATCCGTTTTACTCCCTGTTGATGGAGACTATTGACGGCCAGTAGGCGATCCGCATCTGAATGGATAGGTTGCCCCCACAGAATCGCCAGCTCTTTTTGCGTGGGTTTCAACGTATGAATACGCGTAAACCAGGTCTTCATTTTTGCCGCTTTGAACTCTGAAACGGTGTCAATGAATACCGGAATATCATCAGCAATAGTAAAGACCCACTCAATCGCTTCGGCGGTGAGATTGCAATCTGCCAGTACAACACCGGAATGGCGGATCAGATCTCGCGAACCGTTCAGCAGTTGCGGCGTTAATTGTTGCAGGATATGGGTATCGTTAATTGCCAGTACGGTCTCTTCCTGCTGATTAGCGATCGACAGGTAGGTTGAGGTGTTATGCCCATGCAGGCGTATGCAACTTGCAACGTTAACACCGGCCTGGCGCGTTTGTTCCAGCAATGTTTCACCATAGAAATCACTGCCAACAGCGGAAATTAAGTGGACGTCACGACCCAGCAGCGCCAGGTTGTGGGCGATGTTGCGTCCCACGCCGCCTGCCGAGCAGTGAATGCTACCAGGATTAGAGGCAGCCTGAGGATAGTGGATGTCTGCAACACCACGAATATCCATATTGATTGCCCCAACAACCACGCAATAATCCTGTTCGGTAAGGATATAACCTTTACCTTTGATCATGCCTTTACGCATCAAATCCATAATATGCGCAGCGACGCGTGAACGGCTGATTTGCAAAATATCGGCGATTTCATTTTGCTGAATCAACGGATTGCGACGCAGGATCTTAAGGATCTGCTTTTCCCTGTCGTTCATGTCTAGGCCACCGCTTTTTCTGTTTGCTGGGCTTTCAGCCAGGCAATCTCTTCTGCCCAAATGTCCGGATTAATGGTTTCCAGTACCAGTGGAATACCGTCAAAACGATTGTCCTGCATGATCCAACGGAAGGCATCGTGACCAATATTGCCTTCACCCAGGCTGTGGTGTCGGTCAACGCGACTGCCAAATGCGCTCTTGGCGTCATTCAGGTGCATACCGCGTAGATACTTGAAGCCGACAATGCGTTCAAACTCCGCAAACGTCTTTTCGCATTCCTCAATGGAACGCAGATCGTATCCGGCCGCGAAGGCATGACAGGTATCAATACAGACGCCGACACGGGATTTATCTTCGACGCCGTCGATAATGGCGGCAAGGTGCTCGAATTTAAAGCCAAGATTGCTGCCCTGTCCGGCGGTATTTTCGATAACTGCCGTCACCCCCTGGGTCTGAGCGAGGGCAATGTTGATGGATTCGGCAATGCGTGCCAGACATTCATCTTCCGGGATCTGCATCAAATGGCTGCCCGGGTGAAAGTTCAGCAGAGATAAGCCCAGCAGCTCACAGCGTTGCATTTCATCAAGAAACGCATCGCGTGATTTTTCCAGCGCATCGCTGACCGGGTGACCGAGGTTAATCAGGTAACTGTCGTGAGGCAGGATCTGGGCGGAAGTATAGTGATACTTCTCGCAGGCGGATTTGAAATCATCAATGATTTCGGTGGTCAGCGGCGCGGCACGCCACTGGCGCTGATTTTTGGTGAACAGGGCGAATGCGGTCGCTTCGATTTCTGCGGCTCGAATAGCGGCGTTAGCCAGACCGCCAGCGGCGCTTACGTGCGCTCCGATATATTTCATAAATTTAACCCGCCATACTCAAATACAAAAAGGGAGAGTATAGCGGGTTAATGGAGGTGAGTCGTGATCGTTTATGCCATCAGGGCGTGAACAGCGACGTTAATCGCACCACCACCGACAATCAACCAGACAAACAGCAGCAGGGCCATCAGTAACGGTTTGGCGCCGGCTTTTTTCAGCGCGCTAACGTGAGTGGTCAGCCCCAGAGCAGCCATCGCCATTGCCAGCAAAATGGTATCCAGCGTTACCAGCATGTTCACTACCGACTGCGGCAGCAGGTGGAACGAGTTAAAAATCGCGACCACAATGAACAGGATGGCAAACCATGGAATGGTGATTTTGCTCTTCTCACCGCCCGTGGCCGGAGACAGTTGTTTAACGCGAGCGGCCAGGAGGATGAGGAACGGTGCCAGCATCATGACGCGCAGCATTTTGGCAATAACCGCGGCGTTTTCCGCATCCGGATTAATAGCGTGCCCGGCAGCCACTACCTGTGCCACTTCATGCATGGTGGAGCCAATGTAAATGCCGTAGGTTTCTGGACTAAACCAGTGGGCCAGCAGCGGATACATCGCCGGATACAGGAAGATAGCGATAGTACCGAAGATCACCACGGTGGCGACAGCGACGGTAACCTTACTGGCTTCCGCTTTCACTACCGGTTCGGTTGCCAATACGGCTGCGGCACCACAAATGCTGCTCCCCGCACCAATCAGCCAACTGGTGTGGCGGTCCAGACCAAATACTTTCTGTCCCAGGAAGCAGGCAATCATAAAGGTACTGCTTAGCGTTAACACATCAATCACGATACCGCTGACGCCGACGTCAGCAATTTGCGCGAAGGTGAGGCGGAAACCGTAGAGGATAATCCCCAGACGTAATAAATGTTGTTTAGCAAACAGCACGCCGCCGTCACAGCTTTTCCAGATGTGCGGATAGACGGTGTTGCCGAGAACCATCCCTAACAAGATTGCTAAGGTGAGGGCGCTGAACCCGGCACCTGCAACGGCGGGAATAGATCCACCCCATAAGGCGACCCCAGTGATAACTGCACTCAGGGCAAGCCCCGGAATAAAATGCCACGCTGTACGACGATGAGTCTGCAAGGTGAGTTCTGTCATATCCTTCTCCTTTATCTGGGTAAAAGAGTACGGCGAAGTGGTTTAAAAATAAAATTGATTATATATTTATAATTAATCTATATAAGTGGTATACCCGTCATACTTCAGGTTGCATGTGCGTTGGCTGCGCTCGTTCACCCCAGTCACGTACTTAAGTACGCTCCCGGGGATTAATGAGGGACATCCATGTCCCTCACCAGAGGCCAGCCTTTGGCTGGTCAAATTCGTTCCTGACGAATTTGTCTCTCTCTTGCCGCCTTCCTGCAACTCGAATTATTTAGGGTATAAGTAACGGTTATCCGGTGGAAAATGACTATGCATATCACCCTGCGACAACTTGAAGTGTTTGCTGAGGTACTAAAGAGCGGCTCAACGACCCAGGCGTCTGTCATGCTGGCATTGTCGCAGTCGGCGGTGAGTGCGGCACTTACCGATCTGGAAGGGCAACTTGGCGTGCAGTTGTTTGACCGTGTCGGTAAACGGCTGGTGGTCAACGAACACGGACGCTTGCTTTATCCGCGCGCGCTGGCGTTACTTGAGCAAACGACCGAAATAGAACAGCTTTTTCGCGAAGATAATGGCGCTATTCGGGTCTATGCCAGTAGCACCATTGGTAACTACATTTTACCGGCTATGATCGCCCGCTACCGTCAGGACTTCCCTGATTTGCCGCTGGAGCTTAGCGTCGGCAACAGCCAGGACGTGATCAATGCAGTGCTGGATTTTCGGGTAGACATCGGGCTGATTGAAGGGCCGTGTCACAGTACGGAAATCATCTCGGAACCGTGGCTTGAAGATGAACTGGTGGTGTTTGCCGCCCCGTCTTCGCCGCTAACAAAAGGCCCCGTGACGCTGGAACAGCTGGCGGCTTCACCGTGGATCCTGCGTGAGCGAGGATCGGGTACGCGTGAACTGGTGGATTACCTGCTGCTGTCTCATCTGCCAAGATTTCAGATGGCAATGGAGTTGGGTAACTCCGAGGCTATTAAGCATGCGGTGCGTCATGGTCTCGGGATCAGCTGTTTGTCGCGTCGGGTCATAGCGGAGCAGCTACAGGCTGGAACGCTGAGCGAGGTTCCCGTGCCGCTACCCCGTTTAGTTCGCACCCTCTGGCGCGTACATCACCGGCAAAAACATATCTCCAATGCCATTACGCGTTTTTTACATTACAGCGACCAGGTAGAGCAGGGAGATTAAGGCACGGATGGTCGTAAGGTCCCGCTAAATATGCTGGCGGTTGCGTTTTAACCGCTTTGCACCGCCCATTTTCTGCTTTACTTATAATCCACGGCCAGTCATGAAGGTCTCTTATAACAGCGTATTTGTGCCGGAAGAATGCCATTTCGTCTGCTACAATCGCGCCTCATTTTTTGGATGGATAGCATTTTCACATGGTTTCCGAAACTAAAACCACAGAAGCGCCCACGCTACGTCGTGAACTGAAGGCGCGTCACCTGACGATGATTGCCATTGGAGGCTCCATCGGTACAGGTCTTTTCGTTGCATCTGGTGCAACTATTTCTGCGGCGGGTCCTGGCGGCGCGTTGTTCTCTTATATTCTGATCGGTCTGATGGTGTACTTCCTGATGACCAGCCTCGGTGAACTGGCTGCCTATATGCCGGTTTCCGGCTCGTTCTCCACCTACGGCCAGAACTACGTAGAAGAAGGCTTTGGCTTCGCGCTGGGCTGGAACTACTGGTACAACTGGGCGGTAACGATTGCCGTTGACCTGGTGGCCGCACAGCTGGTGATGAGCTGGTGGTTCCCGGACACGCCGGGCTGGATCTGGAGTGC
Source organism: Citrobacter arsenatis (assembly GCF_004353845.1). GTDB lineage: Bacteria > Pseudomonadota > Gammaproteobacteria > Enterobacterales > Enterobacteriaceae > Citrobacter > Citrobacter arsenatis. The sequence goes on along the minus strand of NZ_CP037864.1, from coordinate 3,426,427 downwards.
GCTGTTCCTCGGGGTGATCTTCCTGCTGAACTACATTTCCGTTCGCGGATTTGGGGAAGCGGAATACTGGTTCTCACTGATCAAAGTTACCACCGTCATTATCTTCATCGTCGTTGGCGTGATGATGATTTTCGGTATCTTCAAAGGTGCTCAGCCGGTGGGCTGGAGCAACTGGACGACCGGTGATGCACCGTTTGCCGGTGGTTTTGCCGCGATGATTGGCGTGGCGATGATCGTCGGCTTCTCCTTCCAGGGGACTGAACTTATCGGTATTGCGGCTGGCGAATCTGAAGATCCTGAAAAGAACATTCCACGTGCGGTACGTCAGGTATTCTGGCGAATCCTGCTGTTCTATGTGTTCGCGATTTTGATTATCAGCCTGATTATTCCGTACACCGATCCGAGCCTGCTGCGCAACGATGTGAAAGACATCAGCGTTAGCCCGTTCACGCTGGTATTCCAGCATGCGGGTCTGCTGTCTGCTGCGGCGGTGATGAACGCGGTTATCCTGACGGCGGTTCTGTCTGCGGGTAACTCCGGGATGTACGCCTCCACGCGTATGCTTTACACCCTTGCATGCGACGGTAAAGCGCCGCGTATTTTCGGCAAACTGTCTCGTGGCGGCGTACCGCGTAACGCGCTGTATGCGACCACCGTGGTGGCGGGGCTGTGCTTCCTGACCTCAATGTTTGGCAACCAGACCGTGTACCTGTGGCTGCTGAATACCTCCGGGATGACGGGCTTTATTGCCTGGCTGGGGATCGCCATTAGCCACTATCGCTTCCGTCGTGGTTATGTGCTGCAGGGTCACGATGTGAAGGATTTGCCGTACCGTTCTGGCTTCTTCCCGCTGGGTCCAATCTTTGCTTTTGTGCTGTGCCTGATTATCACTCTCGGCCAGAACTATGAAGCGTTCCTGAAAGACAGCATTGACTGGGGTGGCGTGATGGCAACCTATATCGGTATCCCGCTGTTCCTGATTATCTGGTTTGGCTACAAGCTGACGAAAGGCACCCATTTCGTTCGCTATAGCGAAATGAAATTCCCGGGTCGCGTGAAGAAGTAATTCTTCACCAGATACGGCAGAAAAAACAAAACCCCGGCATGATGAGTGCCGGGGTTTTTTATTGCGCCTAACTTAGAAGCTGTAAGTCATGCCAACCGTGTAACGACGGCCATCAAGCACGGTGTCGTAGGTATCGTAATCGATTTGTTTATCCAGCACGTTATACACGCCGGCGGTCATCAACAGATCCTTGGTCGCATAGTAGCGTAAACCAACATCGACCTGAGTATAAGACGGCGTGCCCTGTGCCATGGAGGTACGGCTCAGGTATTCAGACGTTTTCCCGCGCAGATTCAGACGGCTCCAGAAACCGAGATCCTGCGTGGCCTGCCAGTCCAGCGTAGTGTTGAACATATGCTTCGGCATTTTGTTCAAAGGCTGACCGGAGAACTGACCGCTCTTTTGTTCAGATTCCGTGTAGGTGTAGTTCGCCGTCCAATTGACGTCGGAGGTTATTTTCCAGCCGAAGGTGGATTCTACGCCGCGCATATTGGCTTTATCGACGTTAACGCGATCGCTGACGAAGTCATAATGGGTGCCGCCGATGGTGCAGGCCGGGTCGGAACTGCTGTTACAGCGACGCACTTCGGTGATTTTATTTTTGAAGTCTGTATTGAACAGCGTAACGCCCGCGTTGAGGTCGTTGCCGTTATCCCACAGTAAACCGATCTCTTCGCTGAGGCTTTTCTCCGGCTTCAGGTCCGGGTTGCCGACAATGATGCCGTTCAGACGACCGCCGCCGGTGACCTGTCCCCAACTGGCAGAAGACTGGCGCAGATCCGGAGCGCGATAGCCTGCAGAAACGCCACCTTTTAAGGTCCATTGATCGCTCAGATGCCATACGCCATAGCCGCGCGGCGTCCAGTTGTCGCCGTAGTTTTCATCTTTATCCATACGCAGACCACCGGTCAGCGTGAAGGTATCAGTAACGGCCCATTCATCTTCAGCAAATAGCGCCCAGCTCCAGCGGGTCAGTTTGTTCAGTCCGTCAGCCGCTTGCAGCTGGTTGCCGTTATCGCGCAGTTTTTCATAACGGTATTGCCCGCCCAGCGTCAGCGTGTGCGCCCCAAGGAAGACCTGGTTTTGATTATTGAAAATCGTATTGTAGGACTTCATCTGGCGACCTGGGTTGTCGGTCTCTTCCTGCTGAACATAACTGGTGGAGTTGAAGTCGTCGTAATAACCGCTGTGGGTTACTGAATATGTCGTGTGCACATATTTGTTTTCGCTTTTACTGTTGGGCTTACAGCTTCCGTTGCGGCAGTTTTCCTCGGCCATGGATTTGCCTGGCGTACTGTCGCGATCCTGCAGTTCACGTGCGTAATCGAAGTCGATGTCATTTTTATCATCCGGCGTAAAGTTCAGGGTTAAACCCCCGTTACGCATACGCTGTTCATTGTAGCCATTGACGATTTCATCTTCCGCCCGGTGGGAGAATAAGCCAGTCACCTTCGCGCCAAGCAATCCGTCAATCAGTGGCCCGGACGCATAGGCGTTGGTCTGGTAAATATCGCCGGAGTCTCGGTCTTCCTGGAAAGTGGCATCGCCGTGCAAAGAGCCGGTCCAGGCTTTGGTATTCGATACTTTCTTGGTGATGACGTTAATGACGCCGCCCATCGCATCGGAGCCGTACAGAGATGACATCGGGCCACGAATCACCTCGATACGCTCGATGGATTCCAGCGGCGGGAGCCAACCTTGCTCAATACCTGAGTTGTCGCTATTCGGACGTGTGCCGCGGGTGCTGATGCGTTTACCGTTGACCAGGAAGAGCGTGTATTGTGAAGCCATACCGCGAATACTGATATCGCTGCTGCTGCCGCCTCCGGTGACGACGACGCCAGGAACATCTTTAAGCGCATCGGTGACATCCCGATAGGCTTTGTCCTCAATCTGCTGCTTGGTAATAACAGATATCGAAGCGGGGGCATCCTGAATTTTCTGCTCAAAGCCGGTAGCGGTGACTACGACGGTGTCCTGTTCAGCGGCATGGCCGAGTGATGGGAGACTGGCGACGCATACTGCGGCAGCTACAGCCTTAACGTGAGGTATAGTCATTTGTATCATTCCATTTAAATGAATCAAACTGCGCGTCATGTGAAAGGCCATGACAATTGTATGTATTTGTCTTTTAAGGACTCTTTTCAGTAAAGAAGCGAGTGGATTGTACAAAAGTATGAATGTTTGTAAACACAAATGATAATAGAAATCATTTGTGTTTGATGTTTTTTGGAAGGAAATAAGACTTAAATCAATAAGATAGCGGGGAAAGAAAAAAGGAGAAAAAGTGAAGAAATGATGGAGGAATGAAGAGGGCTGCCGCCCTCACTCAGGGATCACTTCAGCAAATACTGGGCGTGAAAGCGCAGATGATCTTCAATAAACGACGCTATAAAGTAATAGCTATGATCGTAACCTGGCTGAATACGTAGCGTCATTGGCCATGCGGTCTGACGGGCTATTTCGGCCAGCACTGCGGGCTGCAACTGATCGGCAAGAAACTGATCGCTGTCTCCCTGATCAATAAGCGTCGGAATCGCGTCTGCGGGCTTGCTGGCTAACATTAACGCGCAGCTGTCCCACTCGGCCCACCGTGATTTATCTTCCCCCAGATAAGCGCCAAAAGCCTTCTCACCCCACGGAACACGGCAAGGATTGACGATCGGCGCAAAGGCGGAAATGCTGGTGTATTTTCCGGGGTTTTTCAGCGCCATAATCAATGCGCCGTGACCGCCCATGGAGTGCCCGCTGATAGCGCAGCGATCGCTCACGTTAAAATGCGATTGAATCAGTGCCGGCAGCTCATCACGCAGATAGTCATACATGCGAAAATGCGTTGCCCACGGCTGCTGGGTGGCATTGAGGTAAAATCCTGCGCCCTGGCCTAAATCGTAGCCATCATCGTTGGCAACCTGCTCGCCGCGCGGGCTGGTGTCTGGCATCACCAGGACAATGCCCAGCTCAGCCGCGATACGCTGTGCGCCGGCTTTGGTGGTGAAGTTTTCATCATTGCAGGTCAGACCCGACAGCCAGTACAGCACCGGAGGCGGGGCGTTATCGCGGGGTGGTGGAAGAAATATACTGAAGGTCATGGCGCAATTTAACGTGGTGGAGTCGTGACGCCAGCGTTGCTGCCAGCCTTCAAAACAGCGGTGCTCTTCAAGCATTTCCATGCGTGGCTCCTTGTTGTGTTGAACCTGAATGTGTTTGCGAAATCACCATAATACAGATTATTCATAGCACTGTGAGTAACTTTCACTTCCGCATTGAGCAAACATACTTCATCATCTATATAACTTTACATTAACACTCGATATCACCGGGCTGAAAGACAAGTGAAATCGCTACGCTGAAAGGCTGTACCAATTTCAATAATTATCGCGGTGAATACTGGATTATGTGCGCCGCCTCACGCACAATGTTCAGGCTGTGACACAGCCTAAAAACTTTGCCCCATGCAGGGCAGAGGCGCCCCACCTGCAGGAGAAGAAGAAATGTCATCACTCAGTAAAGAAGCGGCCCTGGTTCATGAAGCGCTGGTCGCGCGTGGTCTTGAAACGCCACTACGCCCGCCCGTGCAAGAGATGGATAACGAAACGCGCAAACGTCTTATCTCGGGCCATATGACCGAGATTATGCAGTTGCTCAATCTCGATTTGAGCGATGACAGTTTGATGGAAACTCCGCATCGCATTGCGAAAATGTATGTCGATGAGATTTTCTCCGGCCTCGATTACGCCAACTTCCCGAAAATCACCGTCATTGAAAACAAAATGAAGGTCGATGAGATGGTCACGGTTCGCGATATCACGCTGACCAGCACCTGCGAACACCACTTTGTCACTATCGACGGCAAAGCGACGGTGGCGTATATCCCGAAAGATTCGGTTATTGGCTTGTCGAAGATTAACCGCATTGTGCAGTTCTTCGCCCAGCGTCCGCAGGTACAGGAACGTCTGACTCAGCAAATTCTCACCGCGCTGCAAACATTGCTCGGAACCAATAATGTGGCGGTGTCGATTGATGCGGTACATTACTGTGTGAAAGCGCGCGGCATTCGCGATGCGACCAGTGCGACTACGACCACTTCTCTTGGCGGATTGTTTAAGTCCAGCCAGAATACGCGTCAGGAATTCCTGCGCGCAGTACGTCATCACAACTGATTAGGGCAGGAACCATGGAGCGTAATGTCACGCTGGATTTTATTCGTGGCGTTGCCATTCTTGGTATCCTGCTTCTCAATATTAGCGCCTTTGGCTTGCCAAAGGCGGCATACCTTAATCCCGCGTGGTATGGCAACATCACCTTATCCGACGCCTGGACCTGGGCGCTGCTCGATCTCTTTGCGCAGGTTAAATTCCTCACGCTGTTTGCACTGCTGTTCGGTGCAGGTCTGCAAATGTTGCTCCCGCGCGGTAAACGTTGGATCCAGTCGCGGCTTACGCTGCTGGTGCTGTTGGGTTTTATTCACGGTTTACTCTTCTGGGATGGCGATATTCTGCTGGCATATGGCTTAATCGGCCTGATTTGCTGGCGGCTGATCCGGGATGCGCCGTCGGTTAAAAGCTTATTTAACACCGGCGTACTCCTTTATCTGGTGGGCGTTGGCGTACTGCTGCTGCTGGGGATTATCTCAGGGAGTGAGACCAGTCGCGCCTGGACGCCGGATGCTTCAGCGTTGCTGTATGAAAAATACTGGAAAGTGAACGGCGGTCTGGAAGCGGTCAGCAATCGCGTGGATATGATGTCCAATAGCTTGCTGGCGCTGGGGGCGCAATACGGTTGGCAACTGGCGGGGATGATGCTGCTCGGCGCGGCATTAATGCGCAGCGGCTGGCTAAAAGGGCAGTACAGCTTACAGCATTACCGTCGCACCGGCGTTCTGCTGGTTATTATCGGCATGGTGATTAACCTGCCTGCTATCATCGCTCAGTGGCAACTGGACTGGGCCTACCGCTGGTGCGCTTTCCTGTTACAAGCCCCGCGAGAACTGGGTGCGCCGTTGCAGACGATTGGTTATGCCGCGCTGATGTTCGGTTTCTGGCCGCAGCTTAGCCGCTTAAAATGGGTCATTGCTATCGCCTGCGTGGGGCGCATGGCGTTAACCAACTATCTGTTACAAACCTTAATCTGCACCACGCTGTTTTACCAGGCGGGCTTATTTATGAAATTTGACCGGCTGGAACTGCTGTATTTCGTCATCCCTGTCTGGGCTGTTAACCTACTTTTCTCCGTCATATGGCTACGTTTTTATCGCCAGGGCCCGGTGGAATGGCTATGGCGTCAATTAACCCTGCGTGCTGCGGGGACATCATTACCGCGTACATCCAGATAACGATCTGGATCACATTCATTAACAAAATGGATGTAAGCGCTTTCATTCCTGTGACCTCACTCACGCAGTACGTTTCATTGTGCTGACAAAATACCCAGCCTGGGGTGTCCGTGGGTAACCGCAATCTAAAACAGGGCAGTGAATATGGTAACCATCCGTGATGTGGCTCGACAGTCTGGCGTTTCTGTCGCGACCGTTTCCCGCGTACTGAACAACAGTGCGCTGGTGAGTCCCGATACGCGTGAAGCGGTAATGAAGGCAGTCACTCAGTTGGGCTATCGACCTAATGCCAACGCACAAGCGCTGGCGACGCAGGTGAGCGACACGATTGGCGTTGTGGTTATGGATGTATCAGATGCGTTTTTTGGCGCGCTGGTAAAAGCCGTGGATATGGTTGCCCAACAGCATCATAAGTACGTCCTGATTGGCAACAGCTACCATGAGGCGGAAAAAGAACGTCATGCCATTGAGGTGTTAATTCGCCAACGCTGTAACGCACTGATTGTACACTCAAAAGCACTGAGCGATCGGGAGCTGGCCGAATTTATGGATCAGATCCCCGGTATGGTGCTGATCAACCGCCTGGTGCCGGGTTACGCCCACCGTTGCGTCTGCCTGGATAACATCAGCGGCGCCAAAATGGCGACCCGAATGCTGCTGAATAATGGCCATCAACGCATCGGTTATCTGGCATCAAGCCACCGCATTGAAGATGACGCCATGCGTAAAGAAGGGTGGTTAACAGCCCTGAATGAGCAGGGGATTGTTGCGGCAGAAAGCTGGGTCGGCACCGGTTCGCCTGATATGCAGGGCGGAGAGTCAGCGATGGTGGAACTGCTGGGACGCAATTTACAACTGACGGCGGTCTTCGCCTACAACGATAATATGGCTGCCGGCGCGCTGACTGCGCTAAAAGACAATGGCATTGCTATACCATTACACCTTTCTATCATTGGCTTCGATGATATTCCCATCGCGCGTTACACCGATCCGCAACTGACCACTGTGCGCTATCCCATTGCCTCAATGGCAAAAATGGCGACGGAGCTTGCGTTGCAGGGCGCGGCAGGCACGCTGGATCCGCTGGCGACACACTGCTTTATGCCGACGCTGGTACGCCGTCATTCGGTAGCGCTGCGGCAGAATGCGGCACCGATCACTAACTCATAACGTTGCGCGATGTAACCGCTTTCAATATGTGAGTAAATTCACAGTATATTAACAATGCGATAGCTATGATGACACTGTTTGTTGCGCTGTAACTACTATGTAACGGTGAATAATCACTTTCACCGAGGTATAGGTGCCTTAAACGAAAATTAAAGCCTGTTTTTGGAGCGTTGCCAGACACGGAAGAAATATTTTTTAAAAGTGAGCTTCGGCGTTCAGTAACACTTCAGTAACGTTCTGCCTGCCGAGCATTTATCTCAAGTACTACCCTGCATAATAAAACCGGAGATACCATGAATAAGAAGGTGTTGACCCTGTCTGCTGTAATGGCAAGCATGTTATTCGGCGCGGCTGCGCACGCTGCTGATACCCGCATTGGTGTAACTATCTATAAGTATGACGATAACTTTATGTCTGTAGTACGTAAGGCTATCGAAAAAGATGCCAAAGCGGCGCCAGATGTACAGTTGCTGATGAATGACTCGCAGAACGACCAGTCCAAACAAAACGATCAGATCGACGTGCTGCTGGCAAAAGGCGTTAAAGCACTGGCTATTAACCTGGTTGACCCAGCAGCAGCAGGCACGGTCATTGAAAAAGCACGCGGACAGAACGTACCGATCGTGTTCTTCAATAAAGAACCTTCTCGTAAGGCGCTGGACAGCTATGACAAAGCGTATTACGTCGGTACTGACTCTAAAGAGTCCGGGATTATTCAGGGTGATTTGATCGCCAAACACTGGGCCGCAAACCCGAACTGGGACCTGAACAAAGACGGCAAAATTCAGTTTGTTCTGCTGAAAGGCGAACCGGGGCACCCGGATGCTGAAGCACGTACCACTTACGTGATTAAAGAGCTGAACGACAAAGGCATTAAAACTGAGCAACTGCAGTTAGATACTGCAATGTGGGATACCGCTCAGGCGAAAGATAAGATGGATGCATGGATGTCCGGTCCGAACGCGAACAAAATCGAAGTCGTTATCGCCAACAACGATGCGATGGCAATGGGCGCAGTTGAAGCGCTGAAAGCGCACAACAAAACCAGCGTACCGGTATTTGGTGTGGATGCGCTGCCTGAAGCGCTGGCGCTGGTGAAATCTGGCGCAATGGCCGGTACCGTGCTGAACGATGCCAATAATCAGGCAAAAGCCACCTTCGATCTGGCGAAAAACCTGGCTGATGGCAAAGGTGCGGCAGATGGCACTAACTGGAAAATTGAGAACAAGATTGTTCGCGTTCCGTACGTAGGTGTCGATAAAGATAATCTGTCAGAGTTTACCAACAAATAAATACTCCGTATGTGGGCGCAATTTCATTGCGCCCTTAATAACGCATTCTGCAAGGCCAACAAGGTATAATTATGGTCAGCACACATACTCAGTCGTCAGGCGAATACTTGTTGGAAATGACCGGCATCAACAAGTCCTTCCCCGGCGTTAAGGCGCTTGATAATGTCAATTTAAAAGTCCGCCCTCATTCTATTCACGCCTTAATGGGGGAGAATGGTGCGGGCAAATCCACATTATTGAAATGTCTTTTCGGCATCTATCAAAAAGATTCCGGTAGTATTTTATTTCAGGGTAAAGAAATCGATTTTCATTCTGCTAAAGAGGCGCTTGAGAATGGTATTTCGATGGTACACCAGGAATTAAACCTGGTATTACAACGTTCTGTGATGGATAACATGTGGCTGGGACGCTATCCCACCAAAGGCATGTTTGTCGATCAGGAAAAAATGTACCGCGATACCAAAGCGATATTTGATGAGCTGGATATTGATATCGATCCGCGTGCGCGTGTCGGCACTTTATCCGTTTCGCAAATGCAGATGATAGAAATTGCCAAAGCGTTCTCTTATGATGCCAAAATTGTCATTATGGATGAGCCAACTTCATCGTTAACTGAGAAAGAAGTTAATCATCTGTTCACCATCATCCGTAAGCTGAAAGAGCGTGGATGCGGTATTGTTTATATTTCGCACAAAATGGAAGAGATCTTCCAGCTGTGTGATGAAATAACCGTACTGCGCGATGGTCAATGGATTGCGACCCAGCCGCTGGAAGGGCTGGATATGGATAAAATCATCGCCATGATGGTCGGACGTTCACTGAACCAACGTTTTCCTGATAAAGAAAACAAACCCGGTGAAGTCATTCTGCAAGTGCGTAACCTGACCTCGCTGCGTCAACCGTCGATTCGTGATATCTCGTTTGATTTACACAAAGGGGAAATTCTTGGGATTGCCGGTCTGGTAGGCGCAAAACGTACTGATATTGTTGAAACGCTTTTTGGTATTCGTGAGAAATCATCGGGTACGATTACGCTACACGGCAAAAAAATTAATAACCACAGCGCCAATGAAGCTATCAACCATGGCTTTGCGCTGGTCACGGAAGAACGCCGCTCAACCGGGATTTATGCCTATCTGGACATTGGTTTTAACTCGTTAATCTCCAATATCCAAAACTATAAAAATAAAGTCGGCCTGCTGGATAATTCCCGCATGAAGAGCGATACCCAGTGGGTAATTGATTCAATGAGGGTGAAAACACCGGGCCATCGTACACAAATCGGTTCACTGTCCGGTGGTAATCAGCAAAAGGTGGTTATTGGTCGCTGGTTATTAACGCAGCCAGAAATTCTGATGCTGGATGAACCTACGCGTGGTATTGATGTCGGTGCGAAATTTGAAATTTATCAGCTGATTGCCGAACTCGCGAAAAAGGATAAGGGAATTATTATTATTTCCTCTGAAATGCCGGAGTTGCTGGGTATTACCGATCGTATTCTGGTGATGAGCAATGGTCTCGTTGCCGGAATTGTTGACACTAAAACGACAACGCAAAACGAAATCCTCCGTCTTGCGTCTTTGCACCTTTAAGATTAGGGGCTCCTCATGAGTGCGTTAAATAAGAAAAGTTTTCTTACTTACCTGAAAGAAGGCGGAATTTACGTTGTTCTTTTGGTATTGCTGGCAATTATTATTTTCCAGGATCCCACTTTCTTAAGCTTGCTGAACCTGAGTAATATTCTGACGCAATCCTCGGTGCGTATTATTATCGCATTGGGTGTGGCTGGACTGATTGTTACCCAAGGTACCGACCTGTCTGCCGGGCGTCAGGTCGGCCTGGCGGCGGTCGTGGCGGCAACGTTGCTACAATCGATGGACAACGCCAACAAGGTGTTCCCGGAGATGGCGACGATGCCAATCATCGTAGTGGTGCTGATCGTCTGCGTGATTGGTGCCATTATCGGCCTGGTGAACGGCATTATCATCGCTTATCTGAACGTGACGCCGTTTATTACCACCCTGGGTACGATGATTATCGTTTACGGGATTAACTCCCTGTACTACGACTTCGTCGGCGCATCGCCAATTTCTGGCTTTGACAGCGGATTCTCAACCTTTGCGCAGGGCTTTATTGCGCTAGGCAGTTTCCGACTCTCCTACATCACCTTCTACGCGCTGATTGCCGTAGCCTTTGTGTGGGTGCTGTGGAACAAGACTCGCTTCGGTAAAAATATTTTCGCCATCGGCGGAAACCCGGAAGCAGCGAAGGTGTCCGGGGTAAACGTTGCGCTGAACCTGCTGATTATCTATGCCTTGTCTGGCGTGTTCTATGCCTTCGGTGGTTTGCTCGAAGCCGGACGCATCGGCTCGGCGACCAACAACCTCGGCTTTATGTATGAACTGGATGCGATTGCGGCGTGCGTGGTTGGCGGCGTGTCGTTCAGCGGCGGGGTAGGGACCGTGTTTGGCGTGGTGACCGGTGTGATTATCTTCACCGTCATCAACTACGGTCTGACCTACATCGGCGTCAACCCATACTGGCAGTACATTATCAAGGGCGGCATCATCATCTTCGCGGTAGCGCTGGACTCACTGAAGTACGCGCGTAAGAAGTAATCGTACAATGCAAAAGCCCGGCACAGTGCAACCTGTACCGGGCTTTTTCGGCAGCATTACAACGTTAGCGCATGTTCTTTCTCACCGGGTTTAAACTTCACTTCACCTAAATCAATACAGGCTACCGGGCAAACGTGGCCACACAATAAACATCCTACACACTTTTCCGTGTTGCAGTGCGGCGTGCGGGTTTGCTCATTCCATTCCATCGCCTGATGCCCACCGTCATAACAGGAGATATAGCAACGACCACAGCCAACGCATTTATCAAGATGGATGTTCGGATAGACGATGTAGCTACGATCAAGCTCCTCGGCGGGGATGATATTGGCATTGGCCAGACCTACCATCTCCTCCAGTGAGTCAAACCCTTGATCGGCGAGGTAATGTGACAGCCCGCTGGTCATGTCCTCCACAATTCGATAACCATACTGCATGATCCCGGTAGTCACCTGCAGCGTAGCCGCGCCTAAGAGTAAAAACTCGGCAGCATCTTCCCAGGTCTCTATTCCCCCGATGCCGCTAATTGGAAAATCGCGCAGTTCCGGGTGCATGCGCAGTTGTTGGATAAAACGCAGGGCGATAGGTTTAACGGCCTTGCCGGAGTAGCCAGAAATGCTGGATTTACCGTTGACGACCGGCATCCCGATTTTCCTGTTCAGGTCGATATTGGTGATGGATTTAACCGTATTGATGGTGGCGATACCGTCGGCACCTCCGTGTTTTGCCGCTAGCGCTACCTCACACATATCACCAATATTTGGCGTCATTTTAGCCAGCATTGGCAGGGACGAGCCGCGTTTGACCGCCCGACAATACTTTTCGACCAGCTCAGGACTTTGCCCCACATCACTGCCCATGGCATGTGAGGTCATTTGCGGGCACGAGAAATTACACTCGATCATGTCTGCGCCCGCTTCTTCAACCAGGCGGGCCAGCTCTTGCCATTGCTGCTCATTTTCTCCCATGATCGACGCAATCAGGACCTTGTCCGGGTAGTCCTGTTTCAGTCGCCGAATTGCGGCCAGATTCTCCTCCAGCGGATGCTCGGCAATTTGCTCCATGTTTTTGAAGCCAATAAAGCCGGTATCTTCTTTGGTGAGATGGTCAAAGCGTGGGGAGACCTCATTTGCAATAAAGAAACCGATCGTTTTAAAAACAATACCGCCCCAACCGCTATCATAGGCTTTGGCGCACATTTCATAGCAGTTGCCCACCGGGGAGGAGGAGAGGCAGAACGGGTTGGGAAATTTGACGCCGCAAAAGGTAATAGAAAGATCTTTCGTTAACATGAGCAAGCTCCCTCTAAATAGTGATGAATAGCCTGAGCAGCCTCTTTACCGGTTTTCACGGCGTAAACCACTGTTTTATCGCCTTCAACAATATCGCCCGCAGCAAACAGGACCGGATCGGCGGTTTGGTAGTTTTGCGTATCAATAAGATTGCGCTGTGGCTTTAACGCGGCGAAATTATCAAGCTGAGCATGTTGGCCGACGGCGAGAATAATATGTTCGGCTTCTAACGTGAGTTCGCCTGGCAGGCGTACGTGCTTAAAGGTGACTCGATTTCCATTAACCGCCACGGGCGTGAAACCGTCAATAATCGATACCCCTAATGCCTGAGCGCTGGTGAATTCCTTGTCGCTGGCCGGGAAGTCGGCCAGTTCTTCACGTGCGACACAGGTGACTGACGGACAGCCCAGCAGCTTCAATGTACTGGCGACATCCATCGCCACGTCGCCGCCGCCGATGATTAATGCGCTTTGCGCGACGGTAATACCGCCGCTGGCTTGCCGGGTCCGTTGCAGAAAATCGACGGCGATTTCTACGTGATTCGCCTTCTCGAACAGAGGTAGCGTTGAACCGTAAGACATGCCCACGGTAACCAGTACGGCGCGATATTCTGTTTTAAGTTGCTCAACGGAAAGGGTATTGCCGACTTCACAATTGCAGTTGATAGTTACGCCCATTTCAACGATACGGGCAATTTCATGATCCAAAACCGAATGAGGTAGACGAAACTCTGGAATGCCATAGCGCAACCAGCCGCCTGGCTGGGCCTGTTTTTCGAAGATTGTTACGTCATAGCCAAGATTACTCAGCGTTACGCTAGCCTGTAACCCTGCCGGACCCGCGCCGATGACGGCGACCTTGCCCAGCGTTTTTGTTGCGGGCTGATAGATTTTCATTGCGGTCTGCTGTTCAAAATCGGTAATAAAGCGCTGCAGGCGTGCAATATCGATAGGTTTATCAATACCTGAACGCGTACACCCGCGCTGGCATAATTTTTCGGTCGGGCAAACCCGGGCACACACCGCACCGAGCGCATTATTTTCGCGGATAGTTTCGGCAGCGCCTTTAAAATTGCGGAAATAAATAGAACGAATAAATTTCCCCGGGTCGGTTTGCGCCGGGCAATCCTGACTACAGGGGGCATCGTGACATAATAAACAGCGGGAAGCCTCTTTTATTGCTAATAATGGAGTAAAAGCAGGCGTGACCTCATCCAGATAATTTTGTTGTGGCATATTTTCTTCCTTAATGCTTGAGTTAATTAAGGCAAACCGTTAATAACAAAATATAAAATGTGAAAGGCTATTCTTAAGGCTAAGCACTGCAGGAAGAGTATTCTGTGAAAGGATTCACAAATAGAAGATAGTTTGAGGGAAATGCTGGCAGGCAGCATTAATCCCTTATATTGAAATGGTAACTATTATCAAAAGATTATCTATTCTCAATTGCTAATACAAAGGCAATATCATTATCGATAAAAAACTAAGTAAATAACCATACCGAAGGATAAACATCCGCATCCGGCATAAACTAATACATAAGACCAAAATTGCAGAGGTTCTTGATTGCGATAAGCATAAACCGGTTCGCGTGCGTTCTTCTTAATTTTATCTACGGCCCCGGAGCGCCAGCCTTTCCAGGCTTCGCGAAAACAGAACACGGGAATGAGCAGAAAGGCCAATACGACGAAAAGGGTTTGTACATCCATGCTTATTTTCCTTGTTTCTTTTGTAATTCGAGCAGTTGTTCAGGCGTAACCGCTGGATATCCCTGTGCGTCGTCCGGTACCTGATGCATGGTAGGGATGGGCACCAGTGGGCCTAAAAAGCGGGGTTCACGTTTAAAAATGTAGAGATCGGCGAGTGCGCCAAAACGGGCGCCAAATTCACGTACCCGCACGGTGAGCATATCTTTTGGCGAAGGTACGGCGTAGCACTGGGCCTGGATGCCCATATGCAGCGCAATAAACAAGGCACGCTCACAGTGGAATCGCTGGGTAATAATGATGAAATCGTTGGTATCGAATACCTTGCGAGTACGCACGATAGAGTCGAGCGTCCGGAACCCAGCGTAATCAAGCACGATGTCAGCGGGATCGACGCCTGCGGCAATCAGATCCTTACGCATCGTCATGGGTTCGTTGTAGCTTTGCTGTGCGTTGTCGCCGCTTAACAGCAGATAGTTTACCTTCCCGCTGTTATAGGCGTTCAATGCGCCCTGAATGCGGTAGCGGTAATACTGATTGATGACGCCGGTGCGGTAATACTTTGCTGTGCCCAGAACCACACCCACCTGGCGGTAGGGTAAATCCTGCAGTTCGTCGTAGATGTAGGGAGCCGTCTTCCAGCTCATCCACCGGTCGAGTCCAAGCACAGTCAAAAGCAGCAAGCCTAGCAGGACTAACAGGCTGTAAAAAACGCGCTTTAACATGCAGAAAACTCGTTATTTGGATGGAATTTCAATCAGGCTACTGTACCGGAAGACGTAGCGCAAGAAACAGCAATCTGATTGAGGGGATTTTAGGCATTTCTGCGTATTGCCGGATAGCGGTGTAAACACCTCATCCGGCCTACGAACTGGCGTTATTGAGACGATTAACCCAGCAGAACGCGCTCAATATTATTGCAGCCCAGCGCTTTCAGGGTGGCAGAGGTCGCATCCCACTGAATCAACGGCGCATCGGCTTTTTCAGCCAGCACCGCGCGTTGGATATCCGGGTAGTCATAACCGTTCAAATTCAACAGGTTTAACGCGCCTTGCAGCGGCGGCAGGGTCGGGTTGAAGGCGGCATTCTCAGCGTAGCTACCGCTAAAAATTCGACCATCTTTGCATTCCAGCGCAACGCCGCTTGGGGATTTGCTGTACGGCATATGACATCTGTTGGCGGCGGTGATTGCCGCCTGGGTCAACGCATCGCCTTGCAGTGCAAAGCCGTGATCCTGATCGTCCATCAGCAGCGTTTTGATCTCCAGATCCTTCGGTCCGAAGGCGTCAGGCAGATAATCGCGCAGCGCGTGTGGCGCACGTCCCGGCAGATGAATACGTAAGTCCAGCCCGCTGTTTAGTTCGTTCATAAACTGGCGACAGTGGCCGCATGGCGTGTAGTTGACGGTGATGGCGGCGAGTCCTTTTTCACCGCGCAGCCAGGCGTGGCTGATGGCGCTTTGCTCGGCATGAACGGTTTGCTGCATGGTCGCGCCCAGGAACTCCATGTTGCCACCGAAGTACCAGCTGCCGCTGATGCCGCGAGAAATTGCCCCCACGTTGAAATTGGAAAGCGGAGTACGCGCGCAGGCCGCAGCCAGCGGCAGCAGAGCGAATGCCAGCGCGTCTTCGTCCAGTCCCGATTCGCGTTTCAGCAAAGAGACCTGCTCAGCGGTCAGCATGGCGGGGAAATGCACATCCGCCAGAACAGGGGCCAGGGCTGATTGCAAGTTATCCGCGAGTTGGGCAAAAGCAGTTTGAAAACGTGGATGCATGGCGATGCCTCATAACAATGTAATGGAATCGTAGTTTACGGGCCTGTTACGGCTTTATATGTGATCCAAATCTCATTGTGTATGCAACTTATGAAACTTAAATGAAAAATGTGCAACGCATCGCAAATAAATCGCCAAAAAGAGACGGTTAACCGACCACCGCCAGAATAATCGGGAACAGAAATGGGGCAACCAACGAAGTGATAATCCCGCAAATGACCAGCGCCAGAGAGCTAAACGCACCTTCCTGATAGTCCAGCTCCGCACAGCGAGCGGTTCCCAGGGCGTGTGAAGCGGTGCCCATTGCCAGCCCACGTGCGGCCTTGGTGCGAATACGCATCGCATTAAGCAACGTATGGCCAAACACCGCCCCGAGGATACCGACAAAAATGACGCAAACAGCGCTGATAGCCGGAATGCCCCCAATGCTGCCCCCCACCGCCATAGCGATAGGCGTAGTAACGGATTTCGGCATGATAGACGCGGCAATTTGCGGCGATGCGCCCATCAACAAGGCAATTGTTGTGCCCGTAACCATCGCCACAACGCTGCCTGCAAAACAGATAGCAATAATTGATTTCCAGCGGGCGCGAATCTGGTGCAGCTGTTCGTATAACGGATAGGCCAGCGCGACCACGGCAGGTTGCAGCAAATCGTTCAGCACTTCGCTGCCTTTGAAATAGTGATCGTAGGGAATACCGGTCAGCAGCAGAATAGGAATAATAACCACCATGGCGACCAGCAGCGGGTTCAATAGCGGCATTTTAAATCGTGCTGCCAGCTTACGAGCGCCAAAAAATACCGCCAGCGTAAGAGGCAACGACCACCAGATATACGACATCATTCTTTTGCTTTAGCCTCTTTTTGCCCAACGATTTTGCGCTCACCGTGCACGATGTGCGAGCTCCAGCTCACCACCAGAAAAACGACCAGCGTACTGATGGTGCAGGACACCACCACCGGACCAAACTGCGCGCGGAGCAGATCAAAGTACTGCATGATCCCCACGCCAATTGGGACAAACAGCAGGGCCATATAACGAATCAGCACGTAGCAGCCGGGGTTAACCCATTTTGCCGGTAACACCTGCAAAGCCAGTAGGACAAACAGAATCAGCATGCCGATAATGCTGCCCGGAATGGTGATAGGAAGTAGCGACGCAAGAAAAATACCTGCATAGAGGCAGGCATAAATCAGGACGAATGCGCGCAAATATTGCCAGATAATGTTCAGTGCTTTGCTCATAGTTGAAACCCTTGACGAGACTCATTCATCATACAATTAAACTTCAAAACGTGCTACCGATCACATCATGAATTCTAAGCATAGAGGAAATAGATAGCTGGAACATCGGGCGATGGCCCTAACTATCCACACTAAACCTGTGCCAGGTAATACAGAAAACGATTCAGGGCGGTAGTCGGTGTTTCATTGTTGCGCCAGAATACGCCTACGCTGCCTTTTTGTTCAATCTTCGGCAGATTCAGGATAGCCAACTGTCCCTGGGCGGCATAACGCTGCGCCAGGCGTAGAGAAAGAATAGAGATCATATCGCTACTTTGCAGCAGGTTGGTGCTAACGTTGATCGACGCCGATTCAATGGTGTTTTCCGGCAGCATGACGCCGTTATCCACCAGCGCGTTGTCAATGCTTATCCGGATGGGGGTTCCCGTCGGCCAGACAATCCAGCGCCAGTTGGCCAGATCGTGCCAGGTGAGCAGGGGATATTTTGCCAATGGATGATCGGGTCGGGCGACGAAGCAGACCGGCTCGGTATACAGCACCTGATAATTGAGCGGCAACTGCAGCGCCCGGCCGCCGACGCGACCAACGACAACGTCCACCGAACCTGCGAGCAGATCGTGCAGCAGCGGGGTCATCACCTTCTCTTCAATATTAAGATGCAGGGTCGGCAGTTCTGTGAGTAAACCCAGTATCGCCTGTGAAACGCAGTCGGTCGCCACCGGCGAGCAGCCAATCTTCAGGCTCCCTACCAGGCCGCCTTGCTTAAAACGGGCGATTTCATACTGCGAACGTTCCATATCATTGATCAGGCGTTGGGCATGCTGCAGTAGCAGTTTGCCGCCCTCGGAAGGACGCAAGCCTTTGCTATGACGTTCAAAGAGCGTGATGCCAATCTCATCTTCGAGCTGTGATAACCATTTTGACAACGCTGGCTGGGTGATATTCATCATCCGGGCGACGTGAGTCAAATTCCCCTGTTCGCCCAGCGCGATAAGCGTTTGCAGGTGCTGCAACTTCAGTTTCTGCGCCCAGTTAGCCATTTGCTATAACCTCCAGGTTATGCCTCTGCATGAAAAGCCATTGTACATTTCATCTCCAAACATACAAAGTCGCAACATACCTAAAACAAAACAGACATCTACTCTACCTGCACTGAGGCATTCACTATGACTCAACAACGTGATCTACAAGCACTGATCGATTCCGCCCCCGTCGGTAAGACCCAGTGGCGCGTTATCATTTGCTGTTTTCTGGTCGTCATGCTCGACGGATTTGATACCGCAGCTATTGGTTTTATCGCTCCCGACATTCGCACTCACTGGCAACTGACTGCCGGGGAGCTGGCTCCGCTGTTTGGCGCAGGCTTGCTGGGTCTGACCGCTGGCGCACTGCTCTGCGGCCCGCTGTCCGATCGTTTTGGCCGCAAACGGGTGATAGAACTCTGCGTGGCGCTGTTCGGCGCACTGAGCCTTTTATCGGCTTTTTCACCCGATCTGCAAACGTTGGTTATTTTGCGCTTCCTTACCGGGTTAGGTCTGGGCGGCGCGATGCCAAACACCATCACCATGACGTCAGAATACCTGCCAGCCCGTCGACGTGGCGCATTGGTCACCATGATGTTCTGCGGCTTTACGCTCGGATCGGCTATGGGCGGGATTGTCAGCGCACAGCTGGTGCCGGTCATTGGCTGGCACGGCATCCTGGTGCTCGGAGGCGTTCTACCGCTGATGCTGTTTGTGGCTCTGCTGTTTGCGCTACCGGAGTCCCCGCGCTGGCAGGTTCGTCGTCAGTTGCCGCAAAACGTGATTGCCAGAACCGTTAGCGCCATCACCAGGGAACGTTATGACAATACCCAATTTTATCTCAACGAGGGTGCCGCGATTGCTAAAGGCAGCATTCGCCAGCTGTTCGTCGGGCGACAACTGCCCATTACCCTGATGTTATGGGTGGTGTTCTTTATGAGCCTGCTGATTATTTATCTGCTCTCCAGTTGGATGCCAACGCTGTTAAACCATCGCGGAATAGACCTGCAGCATGCCTCGTGGGTGACCGCCGCCTTCCAGATTGGCGGTACGCTTGGCGCGCTGGCGCTGGGCTTGCTGATGGATAAATACAATCCTTTCCGCGTGCTGGCCGTGAGCTATGCGCTCGGTGCGGTGTGTATCGTCATGATTGGCCTGAGCGAAAATGGCCTGTGGCTGATGGCGTTGGCCATTTTTGGCACCGGTATCGGCATCAGCGGTTCTCAGGTGGGTCTTAATGCCTTAACCGCCACCCTTTATCCGACGCAGAGTCGGGCCACGGGCGTTAGCTGGTCTAATGCGATTGGCCGCTGCGGCGCGATTGTCGGCTCGCTATCCGGCGGCGTGATGATGGCGATGAATTTCTCATTCGATAACCTGTTTTTCATTATTGCCGTTCCGGCGGCCATCAGCGCGGTGATGTTAGCCCTGCTGACGGTTGTTATCCGCCAGTCGGTTTCTGCCTCAAATACTCTGCCACGTGCAAGTGTTGTGAATGAATAAGGAGAATCCCTATGT
Source organism: Citrobacter arsenatis (assembly GCF_004353845.1). GTDB lineage: Bacteria > Pseudomonadota > Gammaproteobacteria > Enterobacterales > Enterobacteriaceae > Citrobacter > Citrobacter arsenatis. The sequence continues at coordinate 3,406,390 of NZ_CP037864.1, read as the reverse complement.
CTGAACTGAATCAGGATGTTAAGAACAGCCGTCAGCAGTTTTACCAGCATATTTCCGGGCAGAATCTGACCCCGCTGTGGGAGTCACTGCACCGCCTGGTGCCGCAAACGCCGAACGCGAATTGTGCGCCTGCGTACTGGAACTATCAGGAGATCCGCCCACTGCTGCTGGAAAGCGGCGATCTGATTGGCGCGAAAGAGGCGATTCGCCGCGTGCTGGTGCTGGAAAACCCAATGCTGCGCGGGCAGTCTTCAATCACTCCAACGCTGTACGCCGGATTGCAGTTAATCATGCCGGGCGAGGTTGCACCGAGTCACCGCCATAATCAGTCTGCGCTGCGCTTTATTGTCGAAGGGAAAGGGGCATTTACCGCCGTGGACGGTGAGCGCACCCAAATGCATGAAGGTGATTTTATTCTGACGCCGCAATGGCGCTGGCACGATCACGGCAATCCGGGCAGCGAACCGGTGGTGTGGTTGGATGGTCTGGATCTGCCTTTGGTGAATTTGCTGGGCTGCGGCTTTGCGGAAGACTACCCGGAAGATCAGCAGCCGGTCACGCGCAAAGAAGGGGATTACTTACCGCGCTACGCGGCCAATATGCTGCCGCTGCGCCATCAGAAGGGTAACTCATCGCCCATTTTCAACTATCGCTACGATCGCAGCCGTGAAGCACTGCATGACCTTACCCGCATGGGCGACGCCGATGAGTGGGACGGTTACAAGATGCGCTACGTTAACCCAGTCACCGGCGGTTATCCCATGCCTTCAATGGGAACTTTCCTGCAATTGTTGCCGAAGGGCTTTACCTCACGGATGGCACGAACCACCGACAGCACTATCTACCACGTGGTGGAAGGAAGCGGGCAGGTCACCATCGGCAACGAAACCTTCAATTTTTCACCAAAAGATATCTTCGTGGTGCCAACCTGGCACGGCGTGTCGTTCCAGACCCGCGAAGATACCGTCTTATTTAGTTTTTCGGACAGACCGGTCCAGGAAGCGCTGGGGTTGTTCCGCGAAGCACGTTATTAATTTGGGAGAGAGAAAATGACGCAATACGTATTCGAACCACAAGCGCCTGTTACCGTTCCGGTGGTTGGCAGTGAGGAACAATTTCCCGTGCGCCGCGTGTACTGCGTGGGCCGTAACTATGCTGCTCATGCCCGTGAAATGGGCTTTGATCCGGATCGCGAACCGCCGTTCTTTTTCTGTAAACCTGCCGACGCGGTGGTTCCGGTGGCGGCCGGTCAAACCCTCGAACTGCCGTACCCATCTCAGACCGATAACTATCACTATGAGATAGAGCTGGTGGTGGCGATTGGTAAAAAGGGCAGCGACATACCGCTGGAAAAAGCGCACGAATATATCTGGGGCTATGCCACCGGTCTGGATATGACCCGCCGCGACAGGCAGATGGAGATGCGCCAGATGGGGCGTCCGTGGGAGATCGGCAAAGCGTTTGATCTCTCTGCTCCCATCGCGCCGCTGCATAAAGCCAGCGAAAACGTGGATGTTAACAATGCGCCTATCTGGCTGCAGGTCAACGGCGACGATCATCAGCGTAGCGATATTCGCCATCTCATCTGGTCCGTTAATGAAACCATTAGCTATCTGTCCGGCTTTTTCGAACTGCAGCCGGGTGATTTGATCTACACCGGTACGCCGGAAGGCGTGGGGGCGGTGGTGAAAGGGGATGTGATCACCGGAAACGTAGGTGGTTTAACCCCCATCGCCGTGAAGATTGTCTGAGGTGGATGATGAAGCTGTACAGTTTCTTTAATAGCTCCGCATCATATCGCGTGCGCATTGCGCTGGCGCTGAAGGGGCTCGATTACCAGACGGTGGGCGTCAACATTCGCATAGGTCAGCAAAACGAGCTGGCCTACCGGCGGATGAACCCGGTGGGGCTGGTCCCTACGCTGGTTACCGACGACGGAGAATCCCTCGGCCAGTCGCTGGCGATAACTGACTGGCTGGATGGCCACTTTCCGCAGTCGCCGCTGCTGCCTGCTGACTTCCCGACGCGCAGTAAGGTGCTGGAAATTGTCTATGCCATCGCCTGCGATATCCACCCCGTGAATAACATGCGGGTATTGCGCTATCTGAGTGAAGAATTAAAGGTCAGTGAAGAAGATAAAAAACGCTGGTATGCGCACTGGATCCAGCAAGGGTTAAGCGCGGTGGAACAGATGCTGCGCCAGAGTCACTCGGGGACGTTCTGCGTGGGTGATGCGCCAACGCTGGCGGACTGCTGTTTGATCCCGCAGTGGGCGAACGCGTTACGAATGGGCTGCGATCTGAGCGGATATCCGCGCTGTAAGGCGGTATATGATGCCTGTACTCAGCTTCCGGCGTTTATCGCCGCCGCTCCCGAGAATCAACAAGACAAAATTCCAGCCTGATAAGGAGAACGACAATGGCTAAAGTGACTCGCGCAATTATCGTGGGTGGTGGGATTGGCGGCGCGGCAACCGCGCTATCGCTGGCCCGTCAGGGCATTAAAGTGATGTTGCTGGAGAAAGCGCACGAGATTGGTGAAATTGGCGCTGGTATTCAGCTCGGACCGAACGCGTTCTCTGCTCTGGACAGCCTTGGCGTGGGGGAAATCGCTCGCCAGCGTGCCGTTTTTACTGACCACATCACCATGATGGATGCGGTAAATGCGAAAGAGGTGGTACGCATCGAAACCGGGCAGGCGTTCCGCGATCACTTTGGCGGTCCTTATGCGGTTATCCATCGGGTTGATATTCATGCCAGCGTTTGGGAAGCAGCGTTGGTTCATCCCAACGTTGAGTATCGCACGTCAACGAACGTGGTTGATATTCGTCAGACAGAAGATGACGTGACGGTATTTGACGAGCACGGCAACAGCTGGACGGCGGATATTTTGGTGGGCTGTGACGGTGTGAAATCGGTCGTTCGTCAGTCTCTGATCGGCGATGCGCCACGCGTGACCGGGCACGTGGTTTATCGCGCTGTGATTGATTGCGATGATATGCCGGAAGATTTGCGCATTAACGCGCCGGTGCTGTGGGCCGGACCGCACTGTCACCTGGTGCATTATCCGCTGCGCGGGGGCAAGCAGTACAATCTGGTGGTGACCTTCCACAGTCGTCAGCAGGAGGAGTGGGGGGTGAAGGATGGCAGTAAAGAGGAAGTCCTCTCCTATTTCGCCGGAATTCATGCGCGTCCGCGCCAGATGCTGGATAAACCCACGTCATGGCGGCGCTGGTCCACCGCCGATCGCGAACCGGTAGAAAAATGGGGCACCGACCGTATTACGCTGGTGGGCGATGCCGCGCATCCGGTGGCGCAATATATGGCGCAGGGAGCCTGTATGGCGCTGGAAGATGCCGTCACGCTCGGTAGGGCGTTACAGCAGTGTGATGGCGATGCGGCTGATGCCTTTGCCCTGTATGAGTCGGTACGCATTCCGCGTACTGCGCGGATTGTGTGGTCGACGCGCGAAATGGGCCGCGTTTACCACGCTGCGGGCGTCGAGCGGCAGGTGCGTAATCTACTGTGGAAAAACAAATCACAGGCGGAATTTTATCGCGGTATGGAATGGCTGTACGGCTGGAAAGAAGATAACTGTCTGTCGCCACGCTGAGCCACTTTAATCTGCCGAACGGAGGCGCTACCATAGCGCCTCTTTTTTTGCGGGTGACGATATGCGTGTTTTACTGGCGCCGATGGAAGGCGTGCTCGACTCACTGGTGCGCGAGCTACTGACTGAAGTGAATGATTACGATCTGTGTATCACCGAGTTTGTGCGCGTGGTGGATCAGCTCCTGCCGGCAAAAGTATTTCATCGGCTCTGCCCGGAACTGCATAACAACAGCCGGACGACATCCGGCACGCGGGTACGCATACAGCTACTGGGGCAGTATCCGCAGTGGCTGGCGGAGAACGCGGCTCGCGCGGTAGAACTGGGGTCGTACGGTGTCGACCTGAACTGTGGTTGCCCGTCCAGGCTGGTGAACGGCAGCGGCGGCGGCGCGACGTTATTGAAAGATCCTGAGCTTATCTACCGCGGCGCAAAAGCCATGCGCGAAGCGGTGCCGGACCATCTCCCGGTGACGGTGAAAGTGCGCCTGGGTTGGGACAACAGCGACCGCCAGTTTGAAATTGCTGATGCCGTCCAGCAGGCTGGTGCCAGCGAGCTGGCGGTGCATGGAAGAACCAAGGAGCAGGGTTATAAGGCCGAACATATCAACTGGCAGGCGATAGGTGAGATTCGCCAGCGGCTTACTATTCCAGTTATCGCGAATGGCGAAATCTGGGACTGGCAAAGCGCCCAGGATTGTATGGCCATCAGCGGATGTGATTCGGTGATGATTGGACGTGGTGCGTTAAATATCCCGAACCTGAGCCGTGTGGTGAAATACAATGAGCCACGTATGCCATGGCCTGATGTCGTGAAGCTGTTGCAAAAATATACCCGCCTTGAAAAGCAAGGGGACACCGGGCTATATCACGTGGCGCGGATTAAGCAGTGGTTAGGGTATTTGCGCAAAGAATATTCAGAGGCAACTGCGCTTTTTCAGGACATTCGTGCGTTAAACAACTCACCGGACATCGCACGTGCGATTCAGGCTATCGAAATTACTGCCTGAACTCAGTTTCAGTAGGCCGGATAAGGCGTTTACGCCGCCATCCGGCATCAGAGAGAATAATAGCCTGAGATTTCTGCTATCAGGCCTGGGCGAAATGACGACATCAGAAAATCATCTTAAACACGCCTGTTACCACCAACAGCCCAATCAGAAAAATAATCAGAATTACCCACAGCAGAATTTTCATTAACTTTCCCTTTTTTTGGTAAGTTCAGATTGAGTATAGGAAAGTATCAATCATTCTGCCTGGCGATGCTGTTATGCCGGTTTACGTGCGCTGAGCAGAAACACCATTGGCCGCTCTTTTTCTTCATCCAGCGCCGGGTTTTCTGCAATCTGCTCTGCGGACGGTCCCCATTCATCGACACAGACGATCTCGAATCCGGCTCCAATCAGCGCATTAATCCAGGTCGCCAGCTTACGGTGCTGTTTTTTGACGCCTTCGGCAAACCAGTTACTGATGCGCTCACCTTCCTGTTGATAATGATTAACAGGCCAGGACTGTTGCCCGGTTTTATCTTTTATCCAACCCTGGTTAAGCGGTGCGGTATAAATTGGATGCTCGGCAGAGAAAACTAACATGCCGCCTGGCGTTAATGACTGGTAAATAGTTACGAATAATCGTTCTATATCGTGCAAATAGTGCAGGGCAAGCGAGCTATAAACCAGGTCAAAAGAATTTGGGGACAGGGTTAGCGTTTCGAGATCTTCACGCTGATAGGTGATGCCATTACCCTGCGTCATGCTGTGTGCCTGGGTTAACATCTTTTGTGAAATATCCAGACCGACTACGCTGGCGGCCTGATTATCGCGTGCGTAGCGGCAAAACCAGCCATATCCGCAGCCTAAATCAAGAATATTTTTTCCCTGCAGGGAGGGGAGCATCGCTTGTATTGTCGGCCATTCTGGCGCACCGTCGAGTCCCTTTACTGAACGATCCAGCGTGGCATATCCGGCAAAGAACTCGGGGTCGTCATAGATATTCTGTGACATAATGTCTCCATTCATTAATTATTAAAATTATTTAATCTATATTATTTGTTTGGTGTATATTTTGCTGATTATATATTTTTATTGCCAAAGATGTATTGCCACGCGTAACTAAAAAAGCAGGAACGACAAGTCGTAATCTCTGCACATCTTTTCTTACCTGTATATCTCCATGAATCGTAATTCAGTGTTTGTCACGACGGCATTGTTGCCGCTTTTTGTTCTGATGGCTGGCTGTGCGCCTATGCATGATGACCGCCAGTCTCTGTCGCAGCAGGCTCCTGCTGCGAATGTCGATACCACATTGCCCGCAGCGTTAAAAAATGGCTGGCCGGACAGCCAGTGGTGGAAGGCATACCATGACCCCCAGCTTAATGCGTTGATTGACAGCACGTTGCGAAATTCACCTGATATGCAGGTAGCGGAACAGCGCATTCAACTGGCGGAGGCGCAGGCTAAGGCCGTGGAGGCGCAGGACGGCCCGGAGATTGATTTCTCTGCGGACGTTGAGCGTCAGAGAATGTCAGCCGAGGGGCTGATGGGACCGTTTGCCATTACCGATCCGGCCGCTGGGACAACAGGGCCGTGGTACACCAACGGCACCTTTGGTTTAACCGCAGGCTGGAATCTGGATCTGTGGGGTAAAAATCGGGCCGAAGTGACGGCGCGTATAGGGGCCGTTAAGGCCCGTGAAGCCGAGCGCGAGCAAACCCGACAACTGCTGGCGAGCGGCGTGTCTCGTCTGTACTGGGAATGGCAAACGCAGGCCGCGCTGAAAACCGTGCTGACGCAAATCGAAAGCGAGCAACAAAACGTAATTACCGTCGATCGTCAGCTCTATCAAAACGGTCTTACTTCTTCGGTGGAAGGCGTTGAAACCGATATCGATTCCGGTAAAACAGAGCAGCAGCTGAACGATGTCAGCGGCAAAATGAAGGTGATAGAGGCGCGGCTGAGCGCGCTGAGCAACTCACAGTCCACTGCCCTGAAGCTCCACTCAACCAAACTGCCTGTGGTTGAAAGCCAGCTCCCGTCACAGTTGGGTTATTCTCTGCTGGCCCGTCGGCCGGATTTACAAGCGGCGCACTGGTACATTGAGTCATCGCTGAGCAGCATTGATGCGGCAAAAGCTGCGTTTTATCCTGATGTGAATCTGATGGCATTTTTACAACAGGATGCGTTGCATCTGAGCGACCTGTTCCGCCATTCCGCACAGCAAATGGGCGTAACCGCCGGGCTGACGCTGCCTATCTTTGATAGTGGCAGGCTGAACGCGAATCTCGACATTACCAAAGCGCAAAGCAACCTGACGGTGGCGAATTACAACAAAGCCGTGGTGGATGCGGTGAATGACGTGGCACGTGCAGCATCGCAGGTGGAAACACTGGCGCAGAAGAATCGGCATCAGCAGCAGATTGAGCATGATGCCCAGCGCGTAGTGGGCCTGGCGCAGGCGCGCTTTAATGCCGGTATTATTGCAGGCTCCCGGGTCAGCGAAGCAAAGATCCCAGCATTACGTGAGCAGTGCAACGGTCTGGTGTTACAGGGCCAGTGGCTGGATGCTTCCATCCAGTTGACCAGCGCGCTGGGCGGCGGCTACCACGCTTCGTAACGTACCTGCCCGGTAGACACTGTTCTACCGGGCCGTTTTCTTGCCGCTGCGTTTTTTCAACCACCAGCGTGCGCCCACCACCAGCACAATCACCAGAACCAGCCATATCCAGTGCTTAATGTGTTGATCGAGATTGTGCAGCCACGGCGCTATCACTTCACCACCCACGTAACCCAGGGTGGTAAATAACGATGCCCAGACAAATGCGCCCAGTATATTTAGCGGTAAAAAGATCTTCGGCGGCAGATGACTGGCGCCAATCAGTAAAGGGCCAATAACGCGAAAGCCGTACATAAAGCGCGTACCGACCACAAACAGGTAAGGACGTCGCTGGATCATTTTCTGTGCGTAATCAATTTTTGCCTGATGGCGCGAGAAGCGACGTAAAATTTTGCCGCCAAAACGGCGCCCGAGTAAATACAGCAACTGATCGCCAATCATCCCACCCAGCGCCACTGAGAGCACCACCAACGGAAATTTCAGCACGCCCTGATGTGCCGCCACGCCGCCTAACAGGGTAATGGTTTCGCCTTCCGCCAGGCTGCCGATGATTAACGCAGCATAGCCGTATTGCGCAACATAATGATTTATATCCATACGATTGTATGACCTCCACTGCTAATAGCATACACCCTATGAATGCTTGATGCCGGAAAAGCCGCGTAGTCGCGTTCTAATGCTTGTCAGTTAAGTATTATGAAGTACATGTAATTCTGGCTCAGGGTTCCGTTCACCTCCGCGGTGTCATTTCTCTGAAACGCCGTTACCCGTGAACGTGCATAGGAGGCTCACCGCCGCCTCCCTTGCAACCCAGGCTCCCGGCGGGAAAATCGTCGCTGCGCGAGTTATTCGTCTTATGTCGTCTGCCAGTCGGGTCGGGGCCGAGCCTGCATCCCTGCAGGCCGTCCCCTCTGCCCGCATCCCTGCGGGCAGCCCCGGTAGCCTGAAGGAATAAGCGGAGGGAACCACGAAGTGGCAATTTTCCCGCCGGGAGCCGGGATTGTTAAGGGTACGGCGATAGTACCCTTAACACGTTCACATACAGTATTGTCTCAGAGAAGTGATAAACATTGGGTGAACGTAACAGTACGCCGGAGGTAACAGATTCATTACCTCCGGATGTTCCGCTCTCAGTTATCGTGACGGTTACTCTACTTCGTTAACTAACTGACATTCGCCGTAGCGATCCGGTATTTTTTCTGTGTACATAAAATAATCAAAAGCTGAATTATACTTGAAGTGTTGAGGTCCGGAGCTGACAAGAAGGGGGCGGTATGAACCATGTCTGGGGGCTGTTTTCCCATCCCGATCGTGAAATGCACGTGATCAACAGCGAAAACGAAAGCGTTTCGCATCACTATACCCATCACGTACTGCTGATGGCGGCAATCCCGGTTGTTTGCGCGTTTATCGGTACCACGCAAATCGGCTGGAATTTTGGCGATGGCAATATCCTGAAATTATCCCTGTTAACCGGGTTTGCGATGGCAATCCTGTTTTACGGGGTGATGCTGGCAGGCGTTGCCGTCATGGGCCGGGTTATCTGGTGGATGGCGCGAAATTACCCGCAGCGTCCGTCGCTGGCGCATTGTATGGTCTTTGCCGGCTATGTCGCGACGCCGCTATTTTTAAGCGGGCTGGTCGCACTTTATCCGCTGGTCTGGTTGTGCGCATTAGTAGGGACCATCGCGCTGTTTTACACCGGCTATTTGCTTTATCTCGGCATACCGACGTTCCTGAATATCACTCGCGAAGAAGGGTTAAGTTTTTCCAGTTCGACGTTGGCAATCGGTGTGTTGGTGCTGGAAGTTTTGCTGGCTATTACGGTGATCCTGTGGGGTTACGGTTATCGGTTATTCTGACGGATCAACCTGTCTGCGCTGCGTTGTTGACGCAAAAGTCAGCAACGCAGCATTTCGAGACGATTCTCCTGTGGCGGCAAACATGCCGGATCGCTATGATGCCTGAGCTAGCTTGAGAAAATACTTAATCTCGGGCGGTGTGCGTTATGACGTGCGTAAACCATTATCAGAAATCTCATCATGCTGAAATTCCGAGTTTCATTATTAAGCCTTGCCCTGGTGCTGGCCGTTCCTTTTGCACCCCAAGCCGTGGCGAAAACGGCAACTACCGCAGCGGCTTCTCAACCAGAGATAGCGTCCGGTAGCGCGATGATTGTTGATCTGAATACCAACAAAGTTATCTATTCGAACCATCCGGACCTGGTGCGTCCGATTGCGTCGATTACCAAATTAATGACGGCGATGGTGGTGCTTGATGCGCGACTGCCGCTGAATGAAAAGCTGAAAGTTGATATTAGCCAGACGCCGGAAATGAAAGGCATTTATTCTCGCGTGCGATTGAACAGCGAAATCAGCCGTAAAGACATGCTGTTGCTGGCGCTGATGTCATCTGAAAACCGTGCGGCGGCGAGCCTCGCGCATCATTACCCTGGCGGGTATAACGCGTTTATCAAAGCCATGAATGCTAAAGCGAAAGCGCTCGGCATGACCCAGACACGTTTTGTGGAACCCACCGGATTATCGATTCATAACGTCTCGACTGCCCGTGACTTAACCAAGCTGCTTATTGCCAGCAAACAGTACCCACTGATTGGTCAGCTAAGTACGACGCGTGAAGATATGGCGACGTTTGCCAACCCGGCGTATACGCTGCCGTTTCGTAACACCAACCATCTGGTATACCGCGATAACTGGAATATTCAGTTAACCAAAACCGGATTTACCAATGCGGCGGGCCACTGTCTGGTGATGCGTACGGTAATTAATAACAAACCGGTGGCGCTGGTGGTGATGGATGCCTTTGGTAAATATACTCACTTTGCCGATGCCAGCCGTTTACGTACCTGGATTGAAACGGGTAAGGTGATGCCGGTTCCGGCGGCGGCGCTGAGCTATAAAAAGCAAAAAGCCGCGCAGATGGCAACTGCAGGTTCGGCGACGGGCGAGCAAACCGCGCAGAACGATTAAACCGGACCAGGCAAGCGAAGCGCCCCGGCAACGTGCCCGGTGGCGCTTATCTTTTTCTGGTTACGACTCTTTCCAGAACTTCTGCTTACTCGTTTTCCCAATACCCGGATTCATACTGTTGGTAGGGTCATTCTCACGGTAAAAACGGGTCAAGGTTTCCGGTGCCTGATACAGATGCCCGACGTTGTGCTCTGCCGGATACTGCGCCCCACGCTCGCGCAGGAGTTCCAGCATCTGTTCTTTCAGCGCATGCGCATCCACGCCTTTCTTCACAATGTAATCCTGATGGAAGACGTAGCACATAAAGTGACCGTAATAGAGTTTGTGCACCAGTTGACTGTCGATCTCTGCTGGCAGATGCTCGTACCATTCGGTATCGTTACGGCGTAGCGCGATATCCAGCGCCAGAATATCTTCCACTTCATCCGCATGAACGGCCTGATAACGTATAGCCGCGCCAGCCGCTGCAAAGCGGTGCAAAAACGCCTTGCTGCCTTCTTCCGCGGTACAGGCAAAGAAATCGCCTTCAGCGGTTTTGAAATATTCGCTAAGCCAGTTTTGCGCTTCAGCCACGCCGCCGCCGGCCATTTTTAGCAGCAGGTGATGTTCGTACTTATCGCGCCAGCTTTTCATGCGTGCCGGTAAGTGGCTGGGGAACAAATGACCAAATTTCTGCATTGCCCGATCGGTAAAGTGCGGACGGAAAATTTTCACTTTTTCCAGCATTGCATCGGTGCGACCTTTCAGGGTGAAGAAGAACGGCATTTTGTCGGTGCCGAGCTTGTCGATCATCAAAAACGTATCTTTGCCGTATTGCTCAGCGATGTCGTAAATATCGCGGTGCATGTATTCACCGGCGACCGGCAGATGCTCAAATTTCGCCAGAATATGTCGACGGATCTCCGTCAATACCTCTGGCTGGTTGGTGCCAATATAAAAGACCTGCTGGTTTTTTTCGGCTTCGAAGGTGTCCAGGCGCACGGCGAAAACCGCGAGCTTACCTGCACAACCGGATGATTCAAACAATCGATCCGGATCGGCGTTATAGCGTGCAGGCGTATCCGCCTCGATATCTCTGACGCGGGTAACATAGTCGTGATCGTGCGCATGACGTCCGTCGTGGCGGACATCATCATCTTTGATCCGCTCGTCATCAAGTTTGCTCAGGATCTGCTCCGGGGTCTGACCCAGCTCGATACCCAAATGGTTAACCAGCTGTAATTTGCCCTGTTCATCAATACGCGCAAATAGCGACATCTCCGTGTATGCCGGGCCGCGCTGTACCAGCGAGCCGCCGGAGTTGTTGCAAATGCCGCCAATCACGGAAGCGCCGATACAGGAAGACCCAATTACTGAATGCGGCTCACGGCCAAACGGTTTGAGCGCTTTTTCCAGCGAATAGAGTGTGGTTCCTGGATAGGCCAGCACCTGTTCGCCTTTGCCAATGACGTGCAGCTTATCAAGACGCAGAGTGCTGATAATGACAATTTCGCGGTCATAATCATTACCGCTTGGCGTAGAGCCTTCGGTCAGACCGGTGTTTGCGGCCTGCATCAGGATAATTTTATCTGCGGCGACGCAGGCGCTCAAAACGCGCCACAGTTCTAACAGCGAACCCGGGAACACGACGGCAAGCGCATCGCCCTGGCCGGAGCGGAAACCCTTGCGATAGCGGGCGGTTTTAGCAGGATCTGTGAGCAGGTGTGAATGACCCACCAGACGGGTCAGTTCATTCAGAAAAGCTTTATTATCTGTTGTAATGGAAGACATTCTCCACTCCTTGTGGTGGGACTCAATATCAGGAACAAGCATAGCGCTTTGTATGACAATACGCTTTCTCATTCATATTGTCTCTGGTTCGTCTTCTACTGATTCGCGCTGGTTGTGAAAATTAGGAGAATAACCTTAGCTTTCTTTATCGCTCCCGTTTAGTCTTACGGCAAACTGCGGTTTTTGTTATATTTTCGCTGCCTCGTCGGGAAAAAATAAAGAGAGAATCAACATGAAATGGCTATGTTCTGTAGGTGTCGCGGTGAGTCTGGCATTGCAACCCGCGTTGGCGGACACTCTGTTTGGTAACCATCCGCTGACGCCAGAAGCGCGGGATGCCTTCGTTACCGATTTACTCAAGCAGATGACCGTGGATGAGAAAATTGGGCAACTCCGTTTGATAAGCGTCGGGCCTGATAATCCGAAAGAAGCCATCCGCGAGATGATTAAAGACGGGCAGGTTGGGGCAATTTTTAACACCGTCACACGCCAGGATATCCGCAAAATGCAGGATCAGGTGATGGAACTCAGCCGCCTGAAAATCCCTCTCTTTTTTGCCTACGACGTATTACACGGTCAGCGTACCGTGTTCCCGATAAGCCTCGGGCTGGCGTCATCCTTTAATCTTGATGCGGTCAGAACCGTTGGTCGGGTTTCTGCGTATGAAGCCGCCGACGATGGTCTGAACATGACCTGGGCACCGATGGTCGACGTCTCTCGCGATCCGCGCTGGGGTCGCGCCTCTGAAGGCTTTGGTGAAGATACGTATTTGACCGCCACAATGGGCAAAACCATGGTGGAAGCGATGCAGGGGAAAAGCCCGGCGGACAGGTATTCGGTGATGACCAGCGTTAAGCATTTTGCCGCCTATGGTGCGGTAGAGGGCGGCAAGGAATACAACACCGTCGATATGAGTCCGCAGCGTCTGTTCAACGACTATATGCCGCCGTACAAAGCCGGGCTGGATGCCGGTAGCGGTGCGGTGATGGTGGGGCTTAATTCGCTGAACGGCACACCGGCAACCTCGGATGCCTGGCTGTTAAAAGACGTGCTGCGCGATGAGTGGGGCTTTAAGGGCATCACCGTTTCCGATCACGGCGCGATCAAAGAGTTGATTAAGCACGGTACGGCCTCCGATCCTGAAGATGCGGTGCGCGTGGCGATCAAGTCCGGCATCAACATGAGTATGAGCGATGAGTATTACAGCAAATACCTGCCGGGACTGATTAAGTCAGGCAAAGTGACGATGGCGGAGCTGGATGACGCTGCGCGCCACGTGCTGAACGTGAAATATGATATGGGGTTGTTTAACGATCCGTACAGCCATCTGGGGGCTAAAGAGTCTGACCCGCAGGACACCAATGCGGAAAGCCGTTTGCATCGCAAAGAGGCGCGTGAAGTGGCGCGTGAAAGTCTGGTGCTGCTGAAAAACCGTCTGGAAACGTTGCCGCTGAAAAAATCCGCCACCGTGGCGGTTGTTGGTCCGCTGGCTGACAGCAAACGTGATGTGATGGGCAGTTGGTCTGCTGCCGGTGTGGCCGATCAGTCGGTCACGGTGCTGACGGGGATTAAAAATGCCATCGGCGAGCAGGGCAAAGTGGTGTACGCCAAAGGGGCCAACATCACTAACGACAAAGGCATTGTCGACTTCCTCAATCTGTACGAAGAGGCGGTGAAGGTTGACCCGCGTTCCCCGCAGGCGATGATCGATGAAGCCGTTAACGCCGCGAAGCAGTCTGACGTAGTGGTCGCGGTGGTTGGTGAAGCTCAGGGAATGGCGCATGAAGCCTCCAGCCGCACCGATATCACCATTCCGCAGAGTCAGCGTGACCTGATTACCGCGCTGAAAGCGACGGGTAAACCTCTGGTTCTGGTGCTGATGAACGGACGTCCGCTGGCGCTGGTTAAGGAAGATCAACAAGCCGATGCGATCCTCGAAACCTGGTTTGCCGGTACGGAAGGCGGTAACGCTATTGCTGATGTTCTGTTTGGCGATTACAACCCGTCAGGTAAGCTGCCGATGTCTTTCCCGCGCTCTGTTGGACAGATCCCGGTCTATTACAGCCATCTCAATACCGGTCGCCCGTATAACGCCGATAAGCCGAATAAGTACACATCGCGCTATTTTGATGAAGCGAATGGTCCGTTATATCCCTTTGGTTATGGCCTGAGTTACACCACGTTCACGGTTTCGGATGTGAAGATCTCTTCTCCAACGATGAAGCGTGACGGGACCGTGACGGCAAGCGTACAGGTGACTAACACCGGCAAACGCGAGGGTGCGACGGTGATTCAGATGTATTTGCAGGATGTGACCGCTTCAATGAGTCGTCCGGTAAAACAGCTGAAAGGTTTTGAGAAAGTGAACCTTAAACCGGGTGAAACTCAGATCGTAAGCTTCCCGATTGATATTGAAGCGCTGAAGTTCTGGAACCAGCGTATGCAATACGATGCGGAACCGGGCAAGTTCAACGTCTTTATCGGCGTGGATTCCGCCAGAGTGAAGCAGGGCGAATTTGAACTGCAGTAATCGATAAATAAAGCCATGCATCATGCCTGAAGGCGCTACGCTTTTCAGACCGGCTAAATAGAATCATCCGGCAAATTCACTTTGGGTTTGCCGGATTTTTTTTATCTTATTATCGCCTTACCGCTAATAACTCTGTGCGTTACCACCCAATTGCCAGGTTAAAGCTTGATTTTTCGACTATGCTTTTTCCTCAAGTCTCTGAAAAGAGCCGCAAAAGGATGAGGAGTACAGCATGATAATCTCAAAAGTATCGGTGGGTTCGCTGGCACTGTTAGCCGCGATAAGCCTACCCTTACAGGCCGCGTCACCCGTCACGGTCGGTTCAAAAATAGATACCGAAGGGGCGCTGCTCGGCAACATTATTTTGCAGGTGCTCGAAAGTCATGGTGTGAAAACCGTCAATAAAGTACAGCTAGGGACCACCCCAGTGGTGCGTGGGGCAATCACCTCCGGTGAGCTGGATATTTATCCGGAATATACCGGTAATGGTGCCTTCTTTTTTAAAGATGAGAATGATCCTGCATGGAAGAATGCGCAGGCTGGTTTTGAAAAAGTAAAAAAACTGGACGCCGAGCAAAATAAGCTGGTCTGGCTAACCCCTGCTCCAGCCAACAATACCTGGACCATTGCGGTACGTCAGGATGTCGCGCAAAAGAACAAGCTTGAGTCGCTTGCTGATTTAGGCCGTTACCTGAAAGACGGGGGGACGTTCAAACTTGCCGCCTCTGCGGAGTTTATCGAACGGGAGGACGCCCTGCCTGCGTTTGAAAAAGCCTATGATTTCAAACTGAATCAAAATCAGCTGCTCTCGCTCGCGGGTGGTGATACCGCAGTGACGATTAAAGCGGCGGCGCAGCAGACTTCTGGCGTTAATGCGGCGATGGCCTATGGAACTGATGGTCCGGTTGCTGCGCTCGGTCTGCAAACCTTAAGCGATCCAAAAGGCGTTCAGCCCATTTATGCGCCTGCGCCCGTCGTGCGTGAATCGGTGCTGAAGGACTACCCGCAAATGGGAGAATGGCTACAACCGGTATTTGCCAGCCTGGATGAAAAAACGCTGCAACAACTGAATGCCAGTATTGCCGTGGAGGGGCTGGATGCGAAAAAAGTCGCAGCAGACTACCTGAAGCAAAAAGGATGGGTGAAGTAACGGAGTTTGCAGCGGGTGGGTGTTTTGTCGAATATTTCCGTAAATCGGGTGCTGTTGTTGCTGGTCATTCTTACCTTCGCGGCGGCAGCGCTTCCTTTCATTAGCTATGCCCCTAATCGCCTGGTCTCCGGCGAGGGTCGTCAACTTTGGGACATCCGGCCCAACATGGCGTGGGGATTGGCGGTGGCTTGTTTGCTGCTGTTTCTTCTGTGCTTTGTACCGGGAAAATCCGGCAATATATTGACGCTAATCGTTAGCCAACTGTTAGTGATTGCGGCGCTGGTAACCGCCGGTACGGCGGCAACATATCTGGCACAGACGGGTAGCCCGCTGGCCAGAACCAGTTTGGGCAGCGGCTTCTGGTTAGGGCTGGGACTGATGCTGCTGGCAGCCAGTGATGCTATTCGTCGCATCACCGAGCGGGCGTCGTGGCGTTGGCTATTGCACGCGCAAATTTTTATTTTGCCGCTGGTGCTTTTGCTCTCCGGCACGTTTAACGATCTTTCTCTGCTTAAAGAATATGCCAATCGTCAGGATGTCTTTAATGATGCGCTGGCACAGCATCTGACTATTCTGTTTGGTACCGTGGTGCCTGCACTGCTCATTGGCGTACCGTTGGGTATCTGGTGTGCTTTTTCTGTCGCCCGCCAGGGGCCGGTATTCGCGGTACTGAATATCATCCAGACCATTCCCTCCGTCGCGTTATTCGGTTTGCTAATAGCGCCACTTGCCGGACTGGTAAAGCACTTTCCCTGGTTGGGTTCGCTCGGCGTTGCCGGAACCGGTCTTACGCCTGCGCTTATTGCGCTGGTGCTGTATGCGCTGTTACCGCTGGTTCGCGGCGTAGTGGCTGGATTGAATCAGGTTCCACACGATGTGCTGGAAAGCGCGCGGGCGATGGGGATGAGCGCGCGTCAGCGGTTTATCTCGGTACAGTTTCCACTGGCGCTGCCGGTCTTCTTGCGCAGCTTACGGGTGGTGATGGTCCAGACGGTGGGGATGGCGGTGATCGCCGCGCTGATTGGCGCCGGGGGATTTGGCGCGCTGGTCTTTCAGGGATTACTCAGTAGCGCCGTTGATTTAGTGCTGTTAGGCGTGATCCCGGTCGTTGTGTTGGCAGTGTTGATTGATGCGCTGTTTGATTTAGGGCTCGCGCTGCTAAAGGTATCGAATAATGATTGAATTTTGCCATGTCAGTAAAACCTATGGTCAGCAAAAAGCCGTCGATGACCTTAACCTGCAGTTAGGGGAAGGCAGTTTTTCGGTGTTAATCGGCACCTCAGGTTCGGGGAAGTCCACCACCCTGAAGATGATTAACCGTCTGGTTGAACATGACCGCGGCCAGATCCGTTTTGCCGGGGAGGAGATCCGCAGCCTGCCAGTGCTGGAATTACGACGGCGTATGGGATACGCGATTCAGTCTATTGGTTTGTTTCCCCACTGGACCGTTGCGCAGAATATCGCCACCGTACCGCAGTTGCAAAAGTGGTCGCGCTCACGTATTGATGACCGAACAGATGAACTGATGGCATTGCTGGGCCTCGAGGCTGGTTTGCGTCACCGTTATCCGCATCAGCTTTCCGGCGGACAACAGCAGCGGGTCGGGGTGGCGCGTGCGTTGGCGGCAGATCCGCAGGTGCTATTGATGGATGAGCCTTTTGGCGCGCTGGACCCGGTCACCCGTGGGGCGCTGCAGCAGGAGATGACGCGTATCCACCGTTTGCTGGGACGTACCATTGTGCTGGTGACGCATGATATCGACGAGGCGCTAAGGCTGGCGGAGCATCTGGTTCTGATGGATGCAGGAAAGGTCGTACAGCAAGGCACGCCGCTGTCGATGCTGACCGCACCAGCGAACGATTTCGTGCAAACCTTTTTTGGCCGCAGTGAACTGGGTGTTCGGTTGTTATCGCTGCGCACGGTAGGGGATTTTATTCGTCGCGGTGAACGATCAGACGGTGAGCCGCTGGTGGATGAGATGACGCTACGTGATGCGTTGTCAGTGTTCGTGGCGCGCGGTTGCGAGGTTTTGCCGGTCGTGACGCCACAGGGGGTGCCGTGCGGGACGCTTCATTTTCGCGATTTGCTTTCGGAGATGCCGACCCGTGAAACGTCTTGCTGATCCGCTGCTGTGGCTTGTTGCGCTGTTTCTGATCCTGTTGGTGGGGTTGCCTCACAGTCAGGCCCTGTTTAGTACGCTGTTCCCAGAGTTGCCGCGTCCTGTGTATCAGCAGGAAAGTTTTACGACGCTGGCGTTAAGCCACTTTGCGCTGGTGGGGATTTCAAGTCTCATCGCCATCATTATTGGCACCGGAGCGGGAATGGCGGTAACCCGGTCCTGGGGCGCGGAATTCAGGCCGATGGTGGAAACGATTGCTGCCGTGGGCCAGACATTTCCTCCGGTCGCCGTGCTGGCGATCGCTGTACCGGTGATGGGGTTTGGGCTTGAACCCGCGATTATCGCGCTGATCTTGTATGGCGTGTTACCGATCTTGCAGGCAACTCTGGCGGGGCTAGGTGGGATTTCCCCCAGCGTGATGGAGATTGCCAACGGAATGGGCATGAGTCGCGGGCAGCGCCTGTTTAACGTTGAATTGCCGCTGGCGGCACCGGTCATTCTGGCGGGAATTCGCACGTCGGTGATTATTAATATCGGTACCGCAACAATCGCCTCAACCGTCGGGGCGAACACGTTGGGCACGCCGATCATCATCGGGCTTAGCGGGTTCAATACCGCCTATGTGATACAGGGGGCGCTGCTGGTCGCGCTGGCGGCGGTGATAGTTGACCGCGGGTTTGAGCGATTAGCGAGCCAACTTACCCGGCACGTAAAATGAATGTGTAGCCTGCCAGCATGACGCCGCCGATACCGCCGATAGCCATTAGCAGAAAGAGGGTGATAACACCGATTTTAGCTGCGCTCATTATGCACTCCTTATGTGAATTTAAGGATTGTACACGTTTGTTAATGAAATATTAAGAGCCTGGTGCAGTAGGCGTTATTGGCGCAGACAGTTTGAACACTGCCCTGGTTCGAAATGGCAAGCAAAATAGCCCTAATGAGCCAGGCTCTAAATACCGAGTGGGTAAATATCGTGACCCAACGCGCGCCATTCGTTCAACTGTTGCTGTTGTGCGGGCGTTTGGCTTTCGCCGCACCAGACGAGTAAGGTTCGACCTTCAAACAGTTCCGGTCGCAATTGGTTCAGCGAGTGGGCGAGGACGTCAACGCGCCATCCCTGCTGGCTGGCTACCCAACCCTCCAGCCATAATCGGGTAGTATCGTGAATGTTCCAGCCGACAACCAGTGCATCTTTACCCTGTTTCTTACGCGCCGAGGCCAGACAAATCGCGATGTAGTTGATGAGGACGCCGTCGAGGATCCCCAGTAATGCTTGCAGGATCGGCTGCTGACATTGCAGCCGTCGGCGTAACGGGATAAACAAATGGGTGTTGAGCGTTTGTGCGGGATAATCCTGACCGCGCTCTTTGATCCAAAGTCTGAGACTATGCAAATTATTACTCTGCAAATAGCTCAACAGCGTCTCTTGTTGTTCGCGCCAGCCGTTATGGACATCAATGTTCTCATTGCTGAGCAGCATTTTTACCTTACTGACCTGAACCCCATTGTTTATCCAGCGTTTTATCTCACGGATCCGGTCGATATCCGCGTCGTTAAACAGACGATGACCGCCGTCTGTCCGCTGCGGCTTCAGTAATCCGTAACGCCTCTGCCACGCGCGTAAAGTGACAGGGTTGATATCACAAAGCAAAGCCACTTCACCTATTGTGTAAAGCGCCATCGTCGTCTCACTCTTGCTCGCGAGGTCCCAGTTTTACTTTAGACGCTCTTTTGCGAACCAGGTAGTTTTGTCTGTTTTTTGATCAGTGAATGGGTGAATTTGTAGTCATGCTCGCGCTTTCGAGTGATCGTTCTCACAAATTCCTTTTTTTTTGCAACACTTCAAAGAAAGTTACGCGCAGCCCATGTATGTTACGCGCTTTTAAGTGATGTGTGGTTGGCGGGTATGTACGAGTTTAATCTGGTGTTGCTGCTGCTTCAGCAGATGTGTGTGTTTCTCGTTATCGCATGGCTCATGAGCAAAACGCGTTTGTTTATCCCGCTGATGCAGGTCACTATCCGGCTCCCGCACAAACTGCTTTGCTATGTTACCTTTTCTATTTTCTGCATTTTGGGCACCTATTTCGGGCTGCACATTGATGACTCCATTGCTAACACTCGCGCTATCGGCGCGGTGATGGGCGGGCTGCTTGGTGGCCCGGTGGTCGGCGGTTTAGTGGGCCTGACCGGTGGCTTGCATCGTTATTCGATGGGCGGAATGACGGCGCTTAGCTGTATGATTTCGACCATTGTGGAAGGTTTACTCGGCGGGCTGGTGCACAGCGTGCTTACCCGTCGTGGCCGCACCGATAAAGTCTTTAGCCCACTGACCGCGGGTGCTATTACCTTTGTTGCCGAACTGGTGCAGATGCTGATCATCTTGTTAATTGCGCGTCCGTTTGATGATGCGTTTCGCCTGGTCAGCAATATCGCCGCGCCGATGATGGTGACTAATACCGTGGGCGCGGCCTTGTTTATGCGTATTTTGCTCGATAAACGGGCGATGTTTGAAAAATATACCTCTGCTTTTTCCGCCACAGCGCTCAAAGTTGCAGCCTCCACAGAAGGCATTTTGCGCCAGGGATTCAACGAGGTTAACAGCATGAAGGTGGCCCAGGTGCTGTATGAGGAGCTGGATATCGGCGCCGTGGCGATAACCGATCGCGAGAAGCTGCTGGCATTTACCGGTATTGGCGACGACCATCATCTGCCCGGTAAACCTATTTCTTCCTCGTACACCCAACGGGCGATAGAAACCGGCGAGGTGGTGTATGCCGACGGGAATGAAGTCCCTTATCGCTGCTCTTTGCATCCGCAATGCAAATTAGGCTCGACGCTGGTGATCCCTTTGCGGGGTGAAAACCAGCGCGTGATGGGGACCATCAAGCTGTATGAAGCCAAAAACCGCCTCTTTAGCTCGATCAACCGTACGCTGGGGGAAGGGATCGCCCAACTGCTTTCGGCGCAGATTCTGGCCGGGCAGTATGAGCGGCAAAAAGCGATGCTGACGCAATCGGAAATTAAACTCCTGCATGCTCAGGTGAATCCCCATTTTCTGTTTAATGCGCTCAATACCATCAAGGCCGTGATCCGACGCGATAGCGAGCAGGCCAGCCAACTGGTGCAGTATCTGTCGACGTTCTTTCGCAAAAACTTAAAGCGCCCGTCGGAGATTGTAACGCTGGCTGATGAAATTGAGCACGTTAACGCCTATCTGCAAATTGAAAAGGCGCGCTTTCAGTCACGCCTGCAGGTGAGCTTAACGGTGCCAGATGCGCTTGCGCATCAGCAATTACCCGCCTTTACCCTACAACCTATCGTGGAGAATGCCATCAAGCACGGTACCTCTCAGCTACTGGATACCGGGGAAGTGTCGATCACCGCCCGCCGTGAAGGACAGTATCTGATGCTGGATATTGAAGATAACGCCGGGTTGTATCAGCCAACGTCTGAGGCCAGTGGATTAGGTATGAGTCTGGTCGATAAACGACTGCGTGAGCGGTTTGGTGATGATTTTGGCATCAGCGTAGCGTGCGAACCTGACCGATTTACCCGAATCACTTTACGACTTCCTCTGGAGGAACTGGCATGATCAAAGTGCTGATTGTCGATGACGAACCGTTAGCGCGGGAGAATCTGCGGATCCTGTTGCAGGAGCAAAGCGACATTGAGATTGTCGGGGAATGTTCGAATGCAGTGGAAGCCATCGGCGCGGTACATAAGCTGCGTCCGGATGTCCTGTTTCTTGATATTCAGATGCCACGTATCAGCGGCCTGGAAATGGTTGGCATGCTTGATCCCGAGCATCGCCCGTACATTGTTTTCCTTACCGCCTTTGATGAGTATGCGGTGAAAGCCTTTGAAGAACATGCATTTGACTATCTGCTCAAACCGATTGAAGAAGCGCGGCTGGAAAAAACGCTGAGCCGTTTGCGCCAGGAGCGCACCAAGCAGGATGTATCACTATTGCCTGAGAATCAGCAGGCGCTGAAGTTTATTCCGTGCAGCGGCCATAGCCGAATCTATCTGCTGCAAATGGATGACGTGGCGTTTATCAGCAGTCGCATGAGCGGCGTGTATGTGACCAGTAGCGATGGTAAAGAGGGGTTCACCGAACTGACGCTCAGAACACTGGAAAGCCGAACTCCTCTGCTGCGCTGTCACCGGCAATATCTGGTGAATATGGCGCAATTGCAGGAGATCCGTCTGGAAGACAACGGCCAGGCCGAGCTGATTTTGCGTAACGGCCTGACCGTTCCGGTAAGCCGCCGTTATCTTAAAAGTCTAAAAGAGGCGATTGGACTGTAAAACTGATACACTGCGCGCCATTGCATCACCGACAGTTGAAGGCTCTATGCTAAGTAACGATATTCTTCGTAGCCTGCGCTACACCCTGAAAGCGAACAATAACGACATGGTGCGCATTCTTGCGCTTGCTGACATGGAATCCACCGCCGCAGGTTTCGATACCTGGATGACAAAAGAAGATGAAGACGGGTTTGTTCGCTGCCCGGATATCATTCTCTCCGGTTTTTTAAACGGCCTGATTTATCATCTGCGTGGTAAAGATGATTCAGCGCCGGAACTGGCGCTTGAGCGTCGTGTTAACAACAATACGGTGCTGAAAAAGCTGCGTATCGCCTTTTCGCTGAAAACCGATGATATTCTGACCATTATGACCGGGCAGAAGTTTCGTGTATCGATGCCGGAAATCACCGCCATGATGCGTGCGCCGGACCATAAGAACTATCGCGAATGCGGCGATCAGTTCCTGCGTTATTTCCTCCGCGGTTTGACCTTCCACGTGCACAACGCGAAGTCTTAAAGCGTAAAACGGCGACCACGATGAATATCGGGTCGCCTGTGGTTCTGTGGTTTACTTCACTTCTTTAAAACCCGCCGATTCCATTACCGTTTGCATCTGCTTCATGCTGATATTTTTATCGGCATTCTCAGATAGCTTCATTCCAGAAATTGCCTGTAACGCTTTTATATCGACTTTTTCCATATCGATAGTCACGTTTTCCTGGGCGTAGGTATCTGTATAGGTCAGTTTTTCTTCTATACCTGCAATGTTTTGATATTTAGCACTTAACGCGTCGAATACTTTTGCAGCCTCTTCTTTATTGTTGGCCCCGACCGACGCATAGCTGATTTTACTTTCTGAGGTTTGTTTCAGAACCTTATCGCCTTTATAGGTGTAAGAGACGGTAATATCTGAACCATTGAGGTTGGCATTGAATGTTTTCGTTTCTTCTTTATCACCACACCCCGTCAGGGAAAAAACCACAATTGATGCTGCGGCAAGCGAAACTAATTTTTGAAACGTCTTCATATAAAACTCCATTTTATGAATGTTGGGCGCTGAATAATAGCGCCAATGAATTTGATGGGGCCGGGCGACCTTAATTGCAGAGCAGTATAGAATAAATTTAACCGCGATGGCTGAGCAGTCCGAAAATGGAGTGGGGTAGTGTGTTTAGGATTAGGGGTAAAATTACGCAGAAAAAAAGCGCTGCGGTTGCAGCGCTTGAGATGTCTGATTTACTTCACCTGTTGGCCAGGTTTTGCGCCTTCGTCCGGGCTTAACAGGAAGATATCCTTCCCGCCAGGACCTGCCGCCATTACCATCCCTTCAGAAATGCCGAAGCGCATCTTACGAGGAGCCAGGTTAGCAACCATAATAGTCTGGCGTCCAATCAGGACCTGCGGATCCGGATAGGCAGAACGAATACCGGAGAAGACGTTACGCTTCTCACCGCCGAGATCCAGCGTCAGGCGCAGCAGTTTGTCGGAGCCTTCCACGAATTCGGCGTTTTCAATCAATGCTACGCGCAGGTCAACTTTGGCGAAATCATCAAAGGTGATGGTTTCCTGAATCGGATCATCCGCCAGCGGACCGGTTACTGGTGCGGCAGCAGCTTTCACTTCTTCTTTCGACGCCTCAACCAGCGCTTCAACCTGTTTCATATCGATGCGATTGTAGAGCGCCTTAAAGGTATTGACCTTGTGGCCGAGCAGCGGCTGCTCAATGGCATCCCAGCTCAGTTCGCCGTTCAGGAACGCTTCCACTCGTTCAGCAAGCGTTGGCAGAACCGGCTTCAGGTAGGTCATCAGCACGCGGAACAGGTTGATACCCATGGAGCAGATTGCCTGCAGGTCGGCATCGCGGCCTTCCTGTTTAGCCACCACCCACGGAGCCTGTTCGTCAACGTAGCGGTTTGCTACGTCGGCCAGGGCCATGATTTCGCGAATAGCTTTGCCGAATTCGCGGCTTTCCCATGCTTCGCCAATCACCGTTGCGGCATCGGTGAATGTTTTATACAGCGCCGGGTCGGCCAGCTCAGCCGCCAGAACGCCGTCAAAACGCTTAGCAATAAAGCCTGCGTTACGGGATGCCAGGTTGACTACTTTGTTGACGATATCGGCGTTTACGCGCTGGACAAAGTCTTCCAGGTTCAGGTCGATATCATCAATGCGTGAAGAAAGCTTCGCGGTGTAGTAGTAGCGCAGGCTGTCGGCGTCAAAATGCTTCAGCCAGGTGCTGGCCTTAATAAAGGTGCCGCGAGATTTGGACATCTTCGCGCCGTTTACCGTCACATAACCGTGTACAAACAGGTTGGTCGGCTTACGGAAATTGCTGCCTTCCAGCATGGCAGGCCAGAACAGGCTGTGGAAGTAGACGATGTCTTTACCGATGAAGTGATACAGCTCGGCATCGGAATCTTTCTTCCAGTATTCGTCAAAGCTGGTGGTATCGCCGCGCTTATCACACAGGTTTTTGAATGAACCCATGTAGCCAATAGGCGCATCCAGCCAAACGTAGAAGTACTTGCCAGGCGCATTCGGGATTTCAAAACCGAAGTACGGGGAATCGCGGGAAATATCCCACTGCTGCAGGCCGGACTCGAACCATTCCTGCATTTTGTTGGCAACCTGATCCTGCAGCGCGCCGCTGCGCGTCCAGTCCTGCAGCATCTCGCTGAAGGACGGCAGGTCAAAGAAGAAGTGTTCGGAGTCACGCATCACCGGCGTCGCGCCAGAAACGACGGATTTCGGCTCGATAAGTTCGGTCGGGCTGTAGGTTGCGCCGCAGACTTCACAGTTATCGCCGTACTGATCCGGAGATTTACATTTCGGGCAGGTGCCTTTAACGAAACGGTCCGGCAGGAACATGCCTTTTTCCGGATCGTAAAGCTGGGAGATGGTGCGGTTCTTAATAAAACCGTTCTCCTTCAGGCGCGTGTAAATCAGCTCAGACAGCTCACGGTTCTCTTCGCTGTGCGTCGAGTGGTAGTTGTCATAGCTGATGTCAAAACCTGCAAAATCAGTCTGATGCTCCTGACTCATTTCACCGATCATCTGCTCTGGCGTGATCCCAAGCTGCTGTGCTTTCAGCATGATTGGCGTACCGTGGGCGTCGTCCGCGCAGATGAAGTTTACCTGGTGGCCGCGCATTCGCTGGTAACGGACCCAGACATCAGCCTGGATGTGCTCCAGCATATGGCCGAGGTGGATTGAGCCGTTGGCGTACGGCAGCGCGCACGTTACCAGAATTTTCTTCGCGACTTGAGTCATAGTGGGCAATTACTTCTTTTGTAGTGAAAAGGGCTTTGATAGTACCAAAATGGTAATTACTGCGCCAAGCGATAAGGGCATTTATCCGTAAATGAATAATTGTGACGGTTGGAGTAAACTACCTGGTGACTATCGTATATTCAGAACAACAAAAAGGAGTCGGGATGAACGCACAATCCCAGGCCAGATCACCAGAGACCCTGCGCGCCATGGTTGCCGGGACGCTGGCGAATTTTCAGCATTCAACCCTGAAGCATAATCTGACGACGCTTAAAGCGTTGCATCACGTCGCCTGGATGGATGACACGTTGCACGTTGAGCTGGTCATGCCTTTCGTCTGGCATAGCGCGTTTGAGGAATTAAAAGAGCAATGTAGTGCCGATCTGCTGCGTATTACTGGTGCGAAAGCGATCGACTGGAAACTGTCGCATAACATCGCAACGCTCAAGCGCGTGAAAAACCAGCCGGGTATTAATGGGGTAAAAAACATCATTGCTGTCAGTTCAGGTAAAGGTGGCGTGGGTAAATCCTCTACCGCCGTGAACCTGGCACTGGCGCTGGCTGCGGAAGGCGCGAAGGTAGGGATTCTGGACGCTGATATTTATGGCCCGTCTATCCCGACCATGCTCGGCGCGGAAAATCAACGTCCAACTTCACCAGACGGTACCCACATGGCACCGATCATGTCTCACGGTCTGGCGACGAACTCTATTGGTTATCTGGTTACTGACGATAACGCAATGGTCTGGCGTGGCCCGATGGCCAGCAAAGCGCTGCTGCAGATGCTGCAGGAAACCTTATGGCCGGATCTCGATTATCTGGTACTGGATATGCCGCCGGGGACCGGTGACATCCAGCTGACGCTGGCGCAGAACATTCCGGTAACGGGCGCGGTTGTGGTCACCACTCCGCAGGACATCGCGCTTATCGATGCGAAAAAAGGCATCGTGATGTTCGAGAAAGTCGAAGTGCCGGTGCTGGGTATTGTTGAAAATATGAGTATGCATATTTGCAGCAACTGCGGTCATCACGAGCCAATCTTTGGCACCGGCGGGGCGCAGAAGCTGGCCGAGCAGTATCACACCCAACTGCTGGGGCAGATGCCGCTGCATATCTCTCTGCGTGAAGACCTCGATCGTGGTACCCCGACGGTTATCAGTCGTCCTGACAGTGAATTTACCGCCATTTACCGTGACCTGGCAGGGCGTGTAGCTGCCCAGCTTTACTGGCAAGGTGAGGTTATTCCGGGTGAAATTGCCTTCCGTGCGGTGTAATTAACCGTGTTACAAATATTCACCGCATCAATAATATATTGATGCGGTGAATATATAGAGTGAAAAAGCTGCGCAATATTGTTTATCCTGCCTGTATAATTCATGTCTTTTTCCGAATAAGTCGCTTCAATGCATCATTTGAATTGATCAAACCTATCTCATTAATCTACAATCTCAATTGGTTTTAACGAGGCATTTAACCCATAATTCACCGGACAGACAGTATGTATGCTGTTTAGCCCATCACAGGAATAATGCGTACTATGAAAATTAGTTTATTCTTGGGAGTTATTACTCTGGCTTATGGAATGAGCGCTTCTGTTTCTGCTACAGACACGGCTACCTTGAGTATCAATGGTCAAGTAACTGAGCCTACCTGTAGTTCTGATGTTGTAAATAATGAAGTACAGCAACGCTGTGGCAATGCCATTTCCTTTTCAAACGTCAAAGAGGTTTTTTCCAATCCAATAAAAGGCGCAGTGACTGAAATTGTTACTGTGGCCGGTGACACCACACGACAGATTGTGCTAACTCGCTACGACTAACAGATCTTTTTATCAACCATGCATTGTTCTGCTGAATAATGCATGGTTGAACATTTCTCTGAAAAATCCCACCTCAGCAATTAATTGCGTAAATTTATTAATTTCAAAAATAATATAGAGCTCAATTTATTTGTTGCAATTATATTGCTCTTTGTAACTTGTTTTAAATCAATAAAACAATGCGTTTACATTGCAGTAACGTTTCTGGTGTGAGAATTTAATTTCAAGAGTTGAACCCTCTTAACAAATAGAAATTAACTCATTAAGGAAGATACTATGAAACGTTCAATTATTTCTGCTGCTGTTCTGTCTGCTGTATTTATGAGCGCTGGGGCTTTTGCTGCCAATGAAACTGGCTCGTTAACTATCACTGGTACGGTGGAAAATAGCTCATGTTATTTTAAAAATAGTGATGCGAAAAGTACTATTACACTGCCAAATATTGATGCTTCACGCTTTGCTGGTTTGTCTACTGGTGCTACCGTTGGTGATGGAAAAATGGATGATGATTCAACACCAATGGTTATTGTGTGTCCAGTGGGTACAGAATTAAATACTGTAAGAATTACTGGCGCACAATTTACATCCGGAGTGCTGAATAAAACGGCTGGTGATGCAAACGGTGTTGGTTTTAATTTAGCATTAGGTGATAAGCAAATTACAGATGCTGAAGAAAGTAATCTAAAAGATAAACTTACATCAAGAACAACTGAAGATGGTGTTGAGTATACTCTGGATTTCAAAGCAAAATATGCTCGTCTTAGTTCTGATGTCCCGGTAACCGCAGGAACTTTGTCTTCCGTTTTAACCATTTCCGTTTCTGCAGACTAAATTTCTATGCCGGTGTCTTCACCGGCAATTCATGAAAAAGGACGAACGCGAAATGAAATGGATTCTAACGGCTTTACTAATTGCATCTACGCAACCCGTCCATGCTGGTATAGTGATTTATGGTACTCGCATTATCTACCCAGCAGAGAAAAATGAAGTACTGGTGCAGTTAATGAATCAGGGAGGGCGGTCTTCACTGGTACAGTCGTGGATTGATGATGGAGATACATCGTTACCACCGGAAAAGATTAAGGTTCCATTTTTGCTAACACCTCCAGTTGCGAAGGTGGCGGGGGATTCTGGTCAGCAGATTAAAATTAAAAAGATGCCAAATATGCTGCCAAATAACAAAGAAAGTTTGTTTTATCTTAATGTTCTGGATATTCCGCCAAATAATCCTGACAATACTGGCAAAAATGTATTGAAGTTCGCAATGCAGAATCGTATTAAATTATTTTATCGACCTAAAGGTATTGCGGCCGTTAATAAAAATACTTTCCATAAACTATCGTTAACACGCAATGGTACTGGTTATTCTATCAGAAATGATGCAGCTAACTGGATTACGGTGACAGATGTTAAAGCTGATAATATTAAGATCAACAACAAAAGTATTATGCTTGCACCGCTCTCCAGTGCAGATGTGGCATTAAAAAACACTAATGCCAATCAGTATAAAATGACCATTATTGACGATCACGGTAATTATATTAGTGCTAACGTCAGCTTAAAATAACAGGAGCTGGTTATGTTAAGGATGACTCCGATTGCTTCGGCGGTATTACTGTTGCTATTCGGCATTGAGGCCCATGCCGCAGAAGAGACGTTTGATACCCACTTTATGATGGGTGGAATGAAAGGCGAGAAAGTTTCTGATTTTCGCCTTGATGATAATCAACCACTGCCAGGCCAATATGACATTGACATCTACGTCAATAAACAATGGCGTGGCAAGTATGAAATTACCGTTAAGGATAATCCGGATGACACCTGTTTATCTCGCGACACGTTAATGCGTCTGGGGATAAATATACAGGCGTTGGACAATAAGAATGAATGCCCAACCTTGAAGCAGGCGGTGCAAGGAGGCAGCTATGCATGGAATATCGGTACCTTTCGCCTGGATCTCAGCGTTCCGCAGGCATTTGTTGATGAGCTTGAACAAGGGTATGTTCCTCCTGAGAACTGGGATCGTGGCATCAATGCCTTCTATACCTCGTACTACGCCAGCCAGTATTACAGCGACTATAAGGATTCTGGTAACAGCAAAAGTACCTATGCGCGTTTTACCAGTGGGTTAAATCTGCTGGGTTGGCAGTTGCATTCTGATGCCAGCTATAACAAAACCGATGACAGCAACGGGGAATGGAAAAGCAACACCTTGTATCTGGAACGCGGCATCCCGCAAATTTTGGGCACTCTGCGTGCCGGGGATATGTATACCTCATCAGATATTTTTGATGCGGTGCGCTTTCGTGGCGTACGGTTGTATCGCGATATGCAGATGCTGCCGAACTCAAAGCAGAATTTTACCCCGTTGGTTCAGGGGATTGCGCAAAGCAACGCGCTGGTCACCATCGAACAGAACGGCTTTGTGGTCTACCAGAAAGAGGTTCCGCCTGGTCCGTTCTCAATTGCTGATTTGCAACTTGCAGGCGGTGGCGCGGATCTTGACGTCAGTATCAAAGAGGCTGACGGATCGGTAACAACTTATCTTGTACCGTACGCTGCGGTGCCCAACATGTTGCAGCCGGGTGTCTCAAAATATGATTTTGCGGCTGGGCGTAGCCATATCGAAGGCGCCAGCAACCAGACCGATTTTGCGCAGATGAGCTACCAATATGGGCTGAATAATCTGTTAACGCTGTACGGCGGTACCATGCTGGCGGATAACTACAATGCGTTTACGTTGGGTACCGGCTGGAATACGCGAATCGGTGCGATTTCCGTCGATGCGACACAATCGCACAGTAAGCAGGATAGCGGTGATGTATTTGACGGGCAAAGCTACCAGATTGCCTATAACAAATATTTGACGCAAACCGCCACCCGTTTTGGCCTGGCGGCGTATCGCTACTCTTCCAAAGACTATCGCACGTTTAACGATCATGTCTGGGCCAATAACAAGAATAATTATCACCGCGATGAAAATGATGTGTACGACATCGCAGATTATTATCAGAACGATTTTGGTCGTAAGAACAGTTTTTCGGCCAACGTCAGCCAGTCTTTGCCGCAAGGTTGGGGCTCGTTTTCGCTCAGTACGTTGTGGCGTGATTACTGGGGGCGTAGCGGTAACAGTAAAGATTATCAGTTGAGTTATTCTAATAGCTGGCAACGGATTAGCTATACCTTTTCAGCCAGTCAGACTTACAACGAGGATCATCACGAAGATAAGCGTTTTAACGTCTTTATCTCTATCCCGTTCGATTGGGGAGATGATATTAGCGCTCCGCGCAGACATTTGTATCTGTCTAACTCAACGACTTTTGATGATGATGGCTTTGCCTCAAATAATACCGGGCTTTCCGGCACCACAGGCAGTCGCGATCAGTTCAACTATGGGGTAAATCTCAGTCATCAACGGCAGAACAGCGAAACAACGGCAGGCGGCAATCTGACGTGGAATGCGCCAGTTGCCACGCTTAGCGGCAGCTACAGTCAGTCTTCCAATTACACACAAACTGGCGGCAGTATTTCAGGTGGTCTTGTGGCCTGGTATGGTGGCGTGAATTTAGCCAACAGATTATCAGAAACGTTTGCCGTAATGCATGCGCCGGGTCTGGAAGGGGCATATGTTAACGGGCAAAAATACCGCACTACCAACCGTAATGGCGTGGTGGTTTACGACGGCTTAACGCCTTATCGTGAAAACCACCTGACGCTGGATGTTTCCAATGCCAAGACTGAAACCGACCTGCAGGGAAACCGTCGCAACGCCGCCCCGTATCGTGGAGCGGTTGTACTGGCGAGGTTTGATACCGACCAACGTAAACCCTGGTATATCCGGGCGCTGCGTCCTGATGGTTCACCGCTGACGTTTGGCTACGAAGTTGAAGACAATTATGGACACAATATTGGCATAGTAGGACAGGGAAGCCAGCTTTTTATTCGCACCAATGAAGTGCCACCGGAGATAAAAGTGGCGGTCAATAAACAACAGGGACTTTCATGCTCAATCACTTTCGATAAAACGATTGATGAAAGTAAAGTTTATATTTGTCGGTGAGTGGAGCCAATTATGCGATTTGTCATTGGTCTGTTTTTGTTTTTAACGTCTTTTTATGTTTCGGCGATGTGCTATTCTGGTACGTATTCTTTGTCCGCTAATGGAAGTGTAAATATGACTGCGAATGGTGAAGACATTACGTTGGATTTAAATAAAGCAAATCTTAATGAATTCACCTCGTCAGAATTGAAAAATGTTAATTTTATCAGTTCGCAACAGTATCACTGTCAATATGCGAATCGTGGGTTGCAAGTAATACCAGTAGAAAATAATGAAGTGAGATATTTTAAGGTTTCATCAGGGGAGAGTAATGATTATGTTTATGTGGCAGTGAGAATAGGAAAAAATATTAGTGGTTCGTTTAAAAAAGAAGAAAATAAAAATCTTCTAGGGACTGTATATTATTTTAATTTTATAGGGTCTGAAATTAATGCAGCCCTAAAATACGGTGTCGAATATAAGCTTGTAACCGCGCCTGAGACATTTACCGCTGTAACCATTAACAATTCCGTATCACTAAATTCCACGCTGCGTTTTGTTGAGGCAAATGGAACGGATAAAGGAAAATATAACTTAGCACAGAATATCCAAGTTAAATTTAATTACACGCCCACGACCTGTTACTTTCCTGATACATCTGTGAAAATTAATGATATAAATCACAGTAGTGTGCAGAATGCCATTGCAGAAAGCGCTGATAATAAAATTGAAATTAAGTGTGATAATACGTTAGGGTATTCATCCAGGAGCATACATTACCGATTTGAATCTCAAAATCGAATTGGTGATGTATTGGAGAACGAGTATGATGGTGATGATAGCGCTGGGGATATCGGTTTTAAAATGGAACTAAATGGTATAACAGTAAACCTTGATAATAACCGATATGAGATTGCTAAACGGGGGCAAACGATAGCTGACAGTTACATTATACCATTAAAGTTTAAGTATTTCCCTTATGGAAAATACCACTCAGGTCATGTGTTGAGCCGAGTCAAAGTGGTGATTGGTTACGATTGATGTAGATTACGTTTATTCTGTTCACGCACTCCCCCATAAGAACGAGTGCGTGTTTTTTCATCGGTGATAAAAAATCTCGCCGTCGTAGGCTTTAATGATCTTAGCGTCGGCATCGTTGACCAACACATACGCGCCGCCCATGTAGGTCCAATGGGTGCCTGCGGTCGGTGCGGGCAGATTGCGCAGATTCCACTGCTTAATGGTGTATTCTTCGGTGAGATACAGTGGTGGAACTTTGTCACCGGGTTTGAAATGGGTGAAGTCAGCAATAAAGCTGCTCAGTTCATACTTATCGATACCGGTGGGGGCAGCTGTTGCAGCCGGTGCGGCCCAGACGACGCTGCTTGCAAGCAGAAGTGCACCCAGCAACATTTTATTCTTCATACCCATCCTCTCTACCTCTTCGGGTCATCAAAATCAGTCATGTATCATTCCTGGCTTACAGGGCATCTGACAAGGACTTTTTTGTGATCGCGCCAGTAATTTCGTAAAAAGTGTAAATGAAAGTACAGAAACCCGGCAACCGCCACCAGGAATTTTGTGGTGAGACGGGGTAAGGGCTAACTGACAGATGCATGTACCATCCAGTCTGGATTTTGCCCCAGTCAGTCGTCATTATCGTATAAGAAGTTATCCTAATTTTACCTGTATTACATATTGGATTCATTAGTATCGTTTACTTTTTATTTAATATCCGTAACTACTTTTTTATTCCTTAGGCATATCTTATATAAATGATGAGTTTACGTTTTAGCGAATTTTATATGGCGTTGATAAAAGTTATTCAATTCTGATATGCGTGAATTAAACTGCAGTATCAAGGGCGGGGGTTGTATATAAGTTATATTTCTTTGATTGAATTTTATTTTCGTTACGATAAGGTATTTTGTGTTTACTCGATATTTCATGGCTTTTATTCTTGCTACAGGCGATATCCATTGTTTTCTATTGCTCACCTTCTAATATTTATCGAAATATAAGGGGGTGATTAATTACGGTATGTCGAACAGTTATAGTAAATTTTATTATCAATGCTAACTCTGCACAGTCTTAAATGTGATACAGAGATATTCAAGGTTTAATTATGAAAAAGAATGTAATAATCGCATCTGCGCTGACCATGGTGGTTTGGTCTGGTTCCGTGATGGCGGCTAATGAAGTTCAGTTTGTTGGTGTCGTATCGGACAGTACCTGTGATTTGACACCAAAAGTAAATGGTTCCGTGCAAAACCTTGTACAACTGGGGTCTGTGGCCACGAATACGACAGGAACGCCGGTTAGCTTCACACTGAAGGCAGACCCGACTGCTACAGGTTGTGGTACAACCGATCTCGCTGGAAAAATTGCTACCATCAGTTGGGCTGGACCATTTAATACCGTTGGTCTGAAGGCCCAGGGCGGCGTCGCAACGGATGCCGTCACGCTGATTTCTACAGTCAATGCGCAGACGACCGCCATTCAAAGTATTACTAGCACACACTCTAATGCTGAGTTTGATGCCACCAAACTGACCAGCGACGGTGCACAATTCACCGCTGCTCTGAAAGGTGGGGCTATTGTGGGTGACTACAACTCTGCGGCTGCCTATGTGGTGGCTTACAACTAAGACGTTTTTCATTTTATATCCTGCCGTTGGATTTTTGCTATGTGCTTCGGCAGGGCTGCCTTCTCTGACGACTAATTCTGTCTTTATTTGTTCAGTTTCCTGGATGAAACACCCCGAAGGCTAATCTGCATGATTACCAAAAAAAATCACACTATAAAGCAGCCTGTGTTATCGCTTCTGGCACTGAGTATTTGTTGCTCTTTTGCAACGGAGGCTACAGAGCTGAATACGGCCTTTCTGCAAGGGACAACCGAAATCCCGTCGATTCTGAAAGAAGGCGTGAAGTACCCGGCTGGGCAATACTACGTTGATGTCTTACTTAACGGTGTTCAGACAGGGCGTATGCCTCTGACCGTGACGCCAGTGGATGAACAGGCTGCTCAGCTCTGCCTGAGCCAGGAATGGCTGGAAAATGCCGGTATTTTTTTTCAGCAGGGTGTCTATGCCCAGACGTTTGACAGTGTTCGGGGGTGTTATGTCCTTAGCCGGAAGGACAGTACCCGGATAGACCTTGATATGGGAAATCAGACGCTGAACTTCATTATCCCACAAGCCTGGCTACCGGAAAAAAACGATGCTGCTCGCTGGGATTACGGGATTAACGGCCTGCGTCTGCGCTATAACGGTAACTTCAACCAGAATATACAGACTCGGGGCGATAATAATGGGTATAGCGATGACGCCCTGAATGCCTATGGAAGTTTTAACGCCAGTCTGAATATTGGTCGCTGGATTTTATCCAGTGATATGAACGCCAGTCGTAATACGTGGGGCAGCGAATTTAACACGAATAATCTGACGCTTTCCACAGCCATCAGTCAGGTGAAAGGGGATCTGTTGCTTGGGCGTTCTCAGTCTCGGACTGAGTTATTCACGGATTTCGGTTTCTACGGCGTGGCGTTGCGTTCTAATAGCAATATGCGCGCCTGGCGGACTCGCGGTTATGCCCCGGTGATTACTGGCGTAGCCTCAGGTACTTCACGTATCACCATTACCCAGGGCGGGTACACCATCTATTCCCGGGTCGTTCCTCCCGGACCATGGCGACTGGATGATATATCCTCCACGGGTAACGGCAACCTGGTGGTGACGGTGGAGGATGAGAATGGTCATAAAGCGGTGACGATATATCCGGTCGCCACCCTGCCTTCCTTACTGCGTCCGGGAGATTACAGTTATAACTTCGCGACCGGACAGCGTAATGACAACAACAAACTGGAGGATGCGTTTTCTTCCGGGAATGGCACTTTTGCTCTGGCGAGTTTTGACTGGGGGCTGCCAACGACCACGCTTAATATGGCAACCATTCTGCATGACCGTTACCAGGCCGCGGGGCTGGGTATCACCCAACCTTTGGGAGAATGGGGGGCGCTGGCGTTCAGTGTGAACGGATCACGGGCCGACTATGACG
Organism: Citrobacter arsenatis; assembly: GCF_004353845.1. Lineage (GTDB taxonomy): Bacteria > Pseudomonadota > Gammaproteobacteria > Enterobacterales > Enterobacteriaceae > Citrobacter > Citrobacter arsenatis. The sequence continues at coordinate 3,371,114 of NZ_CP037864.1, read as the reverse complement.
ACGGATCCCAGCGACAAGGAACGAGCGCCACGGTGAAATATGCCAAGAGTTTTACCAATAAAACGGATATCCAGTTGTTGACGTACCGCTATCAGAGTCCGGGGTATACGGAATTCGCAAACTGGGATCCGAAACAGCAGTATCGGCGCAAAATCTACAACCCTGATGGTCAGGGTAACCCGTATGAATATGTCTGGTTTGATGGTCGAGAGAAAGCCCGCTATGAAGCTCGTCTGTCTCATCAACTGGAAAACGCCTATATCAGCGGCTCATTCTGGCAGCAGACCTACTGGAATCGGAACAAAGATGCTTTTGGCGTCAGCCTGTCAACCAGTACTACGGTGATGAATGGCGTGTCACTGTATATGAGCGGTAACTGGTCACGTAATGCCTGGTCCACGCAGGATGATTACTCTGCATCGCTGGGGGTTAGCATCCCGTTTTCACTGGGCGGTATCCGCCATCACAGCGGCAATTCCGCAGGATACAGCCGCAATAACGGCATGTCCTTTAACAACAACACCTCAGCAACGGTCAGTGATCGCTTAAGCTACAGCGTCAATGCCGGGACTGACGAGAAACGAAACCATACCTCCGGGGCTTCCGTCAGCTACGCCTTTGATCGCGTACAAAGCAATATCGCCGTCTCGCAGAGTCGGTATGCTACCTCGCTCTCAGGTAGCCTGTCAGGTTCAGCTCTTGCCACAGCTGAGACCGGCCTTCTGCTTACAAAAGAAGCGGCTGATACGGTGGCCGTTCTCAAGATAAAGGATACGCCAGGGGTCACGTTTAACGGCTCTCTGCCGACCAACAGCAATGGCAGTACGGTGATGTACCTGACTGGCTACAACGCAACCACTATCAGCATTAACCCAGAGAATGTGCCGGACGGGGCCGAGTTGCTGAATACCTCCTACGAGGTGGTGCCGACAGAGAAGGCCATTATTTACCGCGAGTTCGCTTACCAGAATGTTCTGCGTTACATCCTGCGGGTTCGGGATGCGCAGGGTAATGTTCTGACCGGAGGAAGTGCCGTTACGGAGCAGGGACTGGATGCTGGATTCATTACCCGCAATGGGGTGCTGCTCATGAATCTGCTAAGTGCGCCACAAAAAATTACCATCAGCAGAAATAACAGCACATCGTGCAGTTTTACAGCGTCAGGCCTGAAGGCCGGGATTCATTCAGTACAGGAGATACGTTGTGAATAACAGGAATAGAGTATTATTTCAGACCGTCTTTGCGGCATTACTTGGCACCACTCTGGTCAGCTCTGCCATGGCGGCCTTCACCCTCAGCGGGACCCGGTTTATCTATGAGGAGGGGAGAAAGAATATTTCCCTGGAAGTGACGAATAATGCTTCAGACACCTACGGTGGGCAGGTGTGGATAGACAATATCTCACAAAATAAAGCTGATGTATTTATGGTGCCCTCTCCACCGTTTTTTAAGATTGAACCAAGGAATAAACAGATAATGCGGTTGATGAACGTCAACCCCGCGCTGCCAGCCGATCGGGAATCAATGTTTCGTATTAACGTTCAGGAAATTCCACCGAAGCCTGAAAATACCGAGGGTAGCGTCATTGCCATCGCCATGAACACGCAGGTGAAGCTAATTTATCGTCCTAAAAAATTAATTGCTGGACGCAAGGATGCGGAGAAACGTTTAAGTGCTGTGCAGAAAGTCGATCGGGTATGGTTGAAAAATCCGACGCCGTATTTCTTTGCCGTCACCGCGTTAAAGGTAAATGGTAAAAGTGTGGCGATTCCGCGGGACAAGCAGGCTGGTTTGGCCATGTTGGCCCCGTTCAGTGAGGTGGATACCGGGCTGAAGCATAGCGGCAAACTGACAGTCGGGGCGATTAATGACTGGGGCGGGGTGCAGGACTATGACGTTGAATAAGCCGGTATTTTCTGGATCGGTAATTGGCCTGCTACTTATCATCGCTGTGGCGCACAATGCCCATTCAGCAACCGCCACAGCTTCAGTGAAGTTAAAGGCCACCTTTATAGCCCCACCTTGCACTATTACTACGCCGGATCGGGTGCCTCTGGGGATGATGCTACCGGGAAGCCGCAGCTATTTGCCGTTCAGCATCACTATCAGCTGCCTTTCCGCCACGCCCACGTTTCTGTATGCGCAGATAGTGCAGGGTTCCCTCACGACAGGTACCTCTGACCGGGTGGATATGAACGGACCAGCAGGCACTACGGGAACACCGGCGCAGCTGTGGCTGACTGACAGTGATGGAAAAACAGTGACCTTAGACGGCAGTGGAGCCTCGGATAATACCAAGGGATTCTGCACAGGAACAACCGACAGGACCTGTCGTCTGACACCGTCAGTTCAGGTGGCGGCAAACACGCCGAAAGGGATAACAATCGCAACGGTCAGGTTTAGTGTCGCATATCCGTAAAATGACGGTAGCTCTGCAAAATTTATGAATTGGATAAGATAATAATTAAAAATCACGAGAGGAACATGAAAAAAATATCTGCGTTATGTCTGCTCATATGCCCATTCTTTGTCGCTGCTGAAACCGAATGGGAATGTCAGTTACCATCAGATTTTTCCATAGCTAACCCTTTTCACCATTTAGGTATCAGTACCAGGTATCCTGCAGCTTTACCTGCTATGGCTTTTTATGTAGACAATAATCTCAATGCTAACGTATCGACGGTTAACAATATATCTAATGAAAATGCGAATAAAGTAACTCAAGTTCTTTTAACAAAAATATATATAGATACTATTGTGCGAGTAAGCGACTCGACTGGTGTTGGTGGTGGAAATTTCGAACAGTTTCATATGGTAGGGGAGGTAAACGATTCTTTGAGATTAAATGTAGTGCAATATCCTCCGGCAAATATTCATCCTAACATACGGATCTGGCCCGGAGACGATAAATTTGTGAACCTGTCTGTAAGTCAAGAGACTCCATTATCTTTTCAAAGTTTTGTTACATTGAGAGAGAAACCTGTCGTCAGTGAATATAAGAATAAAGTCAGATTTATGACGCCAGTTTATGTTGATAATGAATATGCCTCAGCCTCTGTCCATATAAATATGGAGAGTGTAACCAATACTCGGATTAATTCTTCCACTTTGCAGCCAAGAAATCAGACATTTAATGATGTTACTTCGATTTTTTCGGGAGTGACTTGCAAGTCGACTCCGGTGCCACTAAGTCTTACACTAACACCCAATATTGTCACATTCGGAAGCGTAACTCTCGGAGGAACATCTCCCACCACGCGTGAACTTCGCTGGAACACGACGGGTTCTGGTAAGGCCAACATATGGTCAGTGCGTTTTGAAAGTACGAATGTTGCTAATAATAAACTGACGCTCGGAGGGGCAACGGTAAGTATAACCGGGAAAAACGATCAAGAGATTCCGGTTAATACAGATGTTGCTATAGAAGGTACCAGTGGAACGTTTAATTTTCATCTGGACCCAACTAACGGGACCATCAATAACCATGAAACGTCGGTGAATGTCGTATTAACTGCAAATTAATACTATAGAGATGAGTAGAGAAAGCCCTACTCATCTCACAATGATATAGCGGAATGATTATTTAGCTTTGGCAGCCTTCATGGATGCCTCAAGTGCTGATTGGGCCTGCTGGCATGTTTGATTCTGCACATCCTCTGGCAACGCAGACAATTGCTTTTTGGACTGCTCATACTGTTGCTTAAGGGCATCAGCTTGCGCTTTATTTCCCACGCTCTCAATATGCGCATCAAGTGATTTGAAGTATTTCGCGCAGCTCTCAGTCGTTGCGGCAAAAGAGAAGGTGGAAAAAGTCAGCGCCACAATCGCAATGACTACCTGAGTTTTTTTCATAAAATATCCTTATTAAATAACTTTGATTAACTATCTTGCTTAAAGCGGAAGCATGGTATCAATATTCGTCCTTGGCAAAAAGGGAGTGCGAGTAAATTCAGACGGAGTCGCATTCTACATATAAGTAAAAATTGCACCGGCATTAATTTAAAGTGATGAATCAGTCACGGTCATAAAGTCACTGCTAATGTTGCCTGTATGTAATAAAATATATTTAATTATCATAATTCTGCTTTGAATGACGGCTCTGCATCCGGTTGTATCAGTAAACGACGATTTTTTCAAATCGTAGTGCACTATATGCAAGTACCTATAGTTGATCTAATCAGCCTAAAATGAAAGTTAGTCATGTCATTAGCTGCTGGGTATAACATCGAATAGCTCAAGTATATGACGATAAGGAAGAGAAAAACATTCTGAAAATTATTAATGGAATATATAAAATATTGCTAAATCAGAATTATTGCAAATTATAATCGTATCGATTAAAAAAATTCTCTTCCATAAATTAATCTGCAAAAGATACTTTTACAAAAAATGAGATTATCTAAAGATAAGACATTAAGCCATTTTTTTGAATGTACTATGAGAAGGAAGGTGATACATATGCGGTCATCTAAAAAGCTATAAACGTGTTGGGTAAAATACCGATTTTGATATTTGGTGCATCTCTGATGCTATTTAATCTAGCTTATGCTGCTGAGCCAGACTGTTTTGAACTGGCTGGTCGGGATGCCAAAATTGACCCGGATTTACTCAGAGCAATAGCCTGGCATGAGTCAGGATTAAGTAATGCGGCTATAGGAGATAACGCTCTTGCGGGGTTTTCTCCTGGGTTTGGTTTTGGCCTGATGCAAGTCGATTCGCAACACCTTAAGTTTTTGGCTCAGTATGGTATTGATAAAGAAAGTTTAAACTCAGATATCTGTACGAACATCTATGTGGGGACATATTTTTTAGCAATAGCGTTTAATAGGTTGGGTGACTCTTGGGAGGCTGTAGGTGCATACAATGCAGGATTTTCAAAGCGCCCAATTCAGGAAAAAAGAAGGAAGGATTATGCCAGGAGAATAAAATTATCATATAGCAATATAAAATTAGCAGAAAGCAGACGCGTTAGATAGTTTTTCCACTATTCATTACGCAGAAAATAAAGTGCGCCATATCCGCATAGCTATTCATTTGTCTGGAGGCAAATGAGTCTATTCGTGTGCGCAAACGAAACTATACATGGAGTACAAAATGATTTTTGTTTATAAGACGACACAAAAGATGAAAGCTAAAGCCATCAAGAAAATGAAGCAAATTGATGAGCTAAAAAAACAGCGGGGGATGACGTTACTCGAAATCATTATCGTTCTGGGTATTATCGGTACTATTGCAGCCGGTGTGGTTATTCTTGCTCAGCGTGCATTTGACAGCCGTACCATTTCAGAAATCGTAAGTAATACCAACACCGTGCGTATCGCCGTGAAAGACGCTTATCAACGTTCTGCTGACGGTTACCCGTTACCCAATGGCGCTGGTACCTTAGCATTAACACCAACAACTATTCGCGCAAATACAGCGGGTCAACCTATCGTTTCTAGCCTGGTGCAGTTAGGCAAGTTATCGCTGGATGAAGCACGTAACGGTGTGTCCAATGATTATCTGAACATTGGTGGCGCGCTGACATCGAACGGTGCTGCCGATCCTAAAGGCTTCTTCGTAGAACTTAACGGCTTAAGCCGTGATCAGTGCCGTAGCATCGTTTCCCAGGTCGGTAACCAGTGGGATTACGTTGAAGTATCAACCACCGCTGCACCGGCGGGTACTTATACCCATACCACTACGGCTGTTGATATGTCTGCTGCAGTTGCAGCTAACGGTCCTATTTTGCGTAGCTTGAATACTGCAGGTAACGTAAGTATTACACCTGAGATGATTACATCTGTATGTACTGATGACACCTCAAACTCCGTCACTTTAGGTAGTCGTTAATAAAAAACTCCATGCCTTTATTCGTAAAGGCATGGAGCCTGTTTTCTGTCGGGGTTAATTGTGAATAACAAAAATATCCACGGATATAGCCTACTCGAAGTAATAATCGTCTTAGCTATTATTGGCGGTATCATGATGGCAATTGCGGGCTATACCCAAAAAAAGGTTGAAACTGTAGCCCGGCAAAGCACGACTGATGCGTTGGCGACTGAAATTGCAGGAATGGTAAAATTTGTTCATGAGGATGAAATCCTTACTGACGCTCAAAATTCGATAAAAAATCCATTATATGATACAGCAAGTAATGTTGTTTATGCGCAACGAACGGGAAATACGCAAATCAATGATGATGTAGCGACAGCTGGTTTTTATCGGTGGGACATATTAAATTCCAGTCGCGGTTATTTTCGTGATTCACGCTGCGGCGCTGATGGTCAAACAGCATCAGCTATTCGGTTTTCCAGAGAGTATATTTCATGCAAGATTGATAGTGTGCTGCATGCCCAGGAATTCCGCCTCGAACGTGTTGACCTGGTTGGAAACGCTACGTCGCGTAGCATTGATCGTATTGACTTTTTTGTTGCTTTTTATCCTGGCGTATCTACAGACAATCTGTTTATTGAAAAATATATCAATGAAATTGAAGATTCTTTCCGCAACAAAAAACTTGCGTATTCAAAGGCACTGTTTATTGAGCGCAAAAAGACGGAGCCAGATAAGACCAAATGGGCTTTGATGAAAGGAAACAATACTACGCCAGTAGAAAGAATAACTTTGGGGCAGATGGCTGATAATCTGGATAAGTTCAGAAATAACAAAACCACAGACTACGGAATTCGTTTGAGTTTTGTCGTTGGTGATGGTCAGTATCTCAAATCTGACGGAAGCGTAGGTGCGGATAAATTATGCTGGAATGCGCAGACAAAAATGTCGGGGCCGTGCCTGAAAGGAAATGCAGCTAACGACAACCAATTACTGTTATCTGGTGCAACGGCTAATGCCAAAGCTCCTGGTTTATGCTGGGATCAAAAAAATAGTACCAGCAGGATATGCATTACTCCAAATGACAACAATACCGGGCTGGAAATTCGCGATGGTATCAACGAGACAACCAATGGTGGGACACAAGGTGACACAGCGACGCTAATGGCTAATGTAGTGATAAAAGACGACAAGGGGGAACTCACCACAATTCCTAAAGTATCCTATTTAAGTTTTAAGGGGAATGGTGCTGAGATTGTTCAGGGGGCTAACTATAACGGGAACATTACAAGTGCAATTGAGCGTAATGGACTTATTTATATTCCGCTACAAACTTGTCCCATAAATCCTGAAGATCCAGGTAAAGCCCGGTTATTCCCCCGTTTATCGGTGGCTATTTCATCAGTGGTTCCTGAGTCGATGGATAACAATAATAACCTGCAGATTGATTTGACGAAAGAATCTACAAACCGAGCACATGGAATAGATAATGTTGGTAAATTTGGTGGCGTCGCATTGCAGATCGATCAGCTCGGTGCTGGTGTAATGCCAGGACATCCTGAAGCTGGGTGGGCCGTTACGGCGACAACAGGAAATTATGATGGAAACAATGGTGCCGCCAGGGTTTATATCAGCCCTAAATCTTTATCGATAGTTGCATTTATGTGGTGCAGCTCGGTTAAACAATTATAACCCATAAATAAATATCATGGATATCGAGTAAGGAACTCAATATTATGAATCATAAACTATCTATATTTGCTTTCATTTTTGGATGCGCTTTTCTTTCACTTCATGCCCAGGCTTCAGAACAAGCGGGTGGGACGAAACAGGGACGGAGTCCCTTTCAGGTTGATAATCTTCCGCCTGTAAAGGCCATGAATGCTCCAGTAACACCAAAAATGAATGTGAATTCCAGAAGTATGGCTGCTCCAATGGTTAATTTAACATTAAATCAGGATATGTTGCTGAGTCAGGAGCTAAAAAAATGGGCAATTAGCAATGGTTTTAAACCACTTTGGAATAGTACTCGTGACTATATGATTTACAATACAATTAACATTACTGGTAAATCAACCGATGATGCTCTGACCCAGTTGGGGCAAATATTCATATCAGAACACTATGGTCTGGTGATTAAGCTGTATGAAAAAAACAACGTCCTTGTTATTGATGCGCAATAAAGAGAATACATAATGAATGTTAAACTTGCTCTTTTGACTTTAGTCGTACTGTTACAGGGCTGTACTAAAGAATTCAATGAAAAATATGATCCTCAATCATTGGTCGGTAATGATTCAGGGGTGCAAAATGGCGATCAGGTCAAGCAGAGCCCTTATATGAGATATAAGACGGCGTTCCTGGGTAAGGCTGTGGACTACAGTGAAAAGAAACAAGCGCTATTGGCGAAACCAATATCCATTAGTACTTTTGCGCCGACAGAATTAGAAGCTGTGTTTGATATCATAAATGCACAATCCGGAACAAGTTATCGTATTGACCGTAGCATTCCCGGAAATAACAATGAAATGGCGGTTATAGAGGCCCATGCAGTCAATTTTAATGGGAAATTTGACGAGTTCTTACGTTATATTTCAGCATTGTATGACGTCAATATTCAAATTGTGGATGACCACATTATTGATGTTAAAGCATATAATACCTATGCCATCAAACTAGACTTTTATGGTAGCGATAACACATTTGAAGCCAGTATGGATCTCTCTGGAAACGAAGCTACGGCTTCAGGTGGCGTAAAAGCGAAATCAGAGATTAAGTTTAAATCGACATTCTGGGACGATGTGAAAGACATGGCTGAAAAGTATGTCTCGAGTAAGGTTTTTAACATTTTTAAAGATGCTTCTATCCTTACCTATAGCGGCCGTCCTTCTGAAAATGAAGTGCTGTCCAGGGTATTAAAGGAATATCAGAGTTCAAACAGTCGTCAGTTTGTTGTGACGTACAAAATTTATACTTTAGATAAAAGTAAGATTAAGAATCTGGGGGCAGGCGTCAATGCGGCTTATAAAAATGGTGGCACATCTATTGGTTTGAATACCAGTTTGCTGGAGACGTTGACCGGCGGGGTTTCTATCGACCGCGATTTTTATGCAGGACAAGATCCTAAGCTGAGTATAAATGCGCAGCTGGATGCGGTTTATAAACTGACCGGTAGTAAGGTTTTACAGAGTGGCACATTTGTTACGCGGAATAATGTACCAATTCCACTGAATATGACGCGTTCTCAGTACTTTGTTTCAGGAAGAACGCAGACAACCAACTCGTTAACGTCAGTGGTTGACACCGAAATTGAAACATCACAGATCATCACCGGTACCAGCTTTATTGTGACACCGAGAGTTCTCTCTGATGGACGAATTGAAGTTGCCAGTGGCTTTACAAAACGTTTTCTGAATTCTATCGATACGTTTGAAAAGGTACAGTTGCCAAATGTCACCACGACAGAAATGTTTAACACCTCGATTGTAACGCCAGGTGGATTATTACTTGTTGGCAGATATAACGCTAATGACGAATCTGATAATCAGGCAGCTATGCTGTTAGGTGGTAGCCTTAATCGTGATGACAAGGATTCAACCATTGTAATGATCGTTGGCGTTGATTATTACCGGGCACCTTTTATAGAGCAATAAAGATGTTAATTCCTGAGTACAAGAACAACAAAATGCAGATAAGCGTCATGTGGACTGAGAATATCGAGGGCACAAAAGCCCCTCGCTATACGAAGTGGCTACAGGGTGTTCAACGGCGCTATCGTAGTATTGAATATGCAGACCGTAATGGTAAAAAGCACAAAGGTTATATTCGCAATAGCCTGCAATCCAATGAGTCTTTTGCTGTATATGTAAAAGAGTTATATGGTGATGGTTTTTACTATTTTCCGATAACTGAAGAAGGTGTGACGAATGGAGTCTATCTGCTTATCATAAAAGATGACACCATCATGCCGGGCACAGATGTCATTTATGACGTCGACTTTTTTCATAAAATTGATGAGGAAAGGGGGCTAACAGAGTATTCCGAGCTGAACAGAACAGAGCTTGGCATTGATCATTTTGATGAGATTTCTGCAACATATAAAAAGAATATTCTGCTCATGCAGCGTAAGAGAAATGTTCAGTACCTATCTATATTTTTCTGTATGGCGGTGTTTGCAGTAATTCTTTACTTTGTTACTAGTATTATTATCTCAAGGTGACTATATGCCTGGAATACTGTATGACTGGCGCAATAAATACATTGGCGCAGATAAAACGAAAAGCAAACTATTTATTGTCGTAATCATTTTGATTCTGGTTGGTATTGCTACCGGTGGTACTATGGCATATCTCCATTATCAGGATAAGAAAAAACAGGAAGAAGAAAAGGCGCAAAAATTAGCGCTTATACAGCGACAAACGAAAAATATTCAGACTTTTTATACAGCATCGCTCGCTGGTGCCAGCCCTCAGCAGTTTATTACTTTTATGCGCGAGGTTTATGATAGTCGCAGGCCTGTTGAGTTGTTAGGCTTTACAGAGATAGGCTATTTATGCGATAGCGTGAAGTGTAGCTTCTCTTACGAGTTGAGTGATCAAACGGCATTCAGTACGCAGAACAAAATATTTTGGGGAGAAGAGTATCAACCATCATTTTCAGAGAATAAATTAGACTATTCGGGCATTCCATCCCGGCTGGATGTTAATTCTGCAATGCAGAACTATAACAATAAAAAACCAATTAAGGCAGTTGATTGTAATGATATGCTAAATTATATTTATAGCTATAACTCATTGGTGCCTAAAGACAGAAAATTTAATATTACTGAACTTCCTTCATCTACGATTACCGCAGATGAGGCTGCATTACCTAATTTACCTGAAAGTTATCAATTATTATTATCGAAATGGAGTGTTTCGATACCCGATAACTATCTTGACATGGTTTTATTTTGGGAGCGCCAGGCTTACCTTGATTCCACTATCATAAAATCGGTTGAGAAAATAAATAAATCTAATTCTATTAATATAAAAGGAGCTTTCATATGCAAAAAGTAACATTACTATTATTTGCAATGTTATTTTCTGTTTCGTGCGCATTTGCTGAAATGTCAGAACCCACAGATGCTAGTGGAGCTGTAGCCGCTGCGGATCAGGAAGAAAAATCTGTGAGTCAAAAGCAAATTATCCAGCTTATGGAATCAGATATTACTTTTGAACGTGAAAAGCGCCAGCTAAGCAATGAGGTTGCGTTGGAGAAACTGCGTGCAGAATTGAAGAAAGTTCGCAGTGACAGCGAACCGGCAATGATGATGTCAAATACACCAGAAGCGGCCTCTGCCCCATCGATACGTATGGCTGAGCCTCAGGTTTTGGCAACATCCCGAGTGGGTGGAGTATCTAAAGTTGCGGTAAGCGTCGGCAATAGAATCATTCTCGTTGATCGTAATGAAGTATTTGATATTGAAGGAAAAAAATACCAACTCCAAACGAACAGTAAGAAAAAATTGATTGTTGGGGCTGTCACACAGTGAATCCGCTAGAACTGATCAGTATGTCAGCTGAAGAAGAGAAATCAGCCGCTTCACGCTGGATGTTCTCTTCGCCAGAGAAAGATTTTCTTATCGCCCAGGATAATGACAGGAGATATCTCTGCATCTGTGATTTTAGCATCAACAATCTTGGTTTATATCACGCGGATATTTCTTATCTGCAATCTGAGCATATGCTCAGTATAAAGGGATTGATGATTATTTCTCAGGATGGCTATTATAGTCAGATTGAGAAATCGATACATGAGTTTGAAGCCAAGAAAAACCTAAAGCGTGATAGTGATGTGCAGCATGAGTTAGAAAAGCTTCTCATTCATGCTGTTAACTCCGGTGCCAGCGACCTGCATATTACACGCGGTGATTTTCTGGCTAAAATTGAATTCAGAATTAATGGTGTTTTATGCCCGATGTCGCAGATCATAGCCAAGCGTTGTGATGAACTTATTTTTGTTCTTTATAACGTTCAGGCGTCGACAAAAGAAACCACCTGGAATAGAAGCATTCCTCAAAGTGCTAATATTCTGTATACCCTTAATGGGAAAAACTATCGCTTTCGTTATGCACATTTTCCGTTATTTGGTGAAACGGACGAGTGTTATCATAGCGTATTGCGTATAATTTCTTCTGGTCTGAATAAAAGCGTGGTTCCGGATCTGGAAAAAATAGGTGTCTCTAAGCCTGAAGTAGAAGATATCAAGAAAATACTAAGTAATCCCTATGGAGCTTATATTATTGCTGGGACAACGGGTTCTGGAAAATCAACGACGTTAAAAAATATGATGGAGTGGCTGCAAATAAATAGATTTGATGACAGAGGGTGTTTTTTAACAATTGAAGACCCTGTTGAATATCAAATTTATGGGGCTAAACAAAGTTCTGTGCTTGATGTCGATGGTGGCGGATTTCACAGTGCTATTAAGTCTGCATTGCGTCGTGATCCGGATGTATTAATGGTGGGGGAAATTCGCGATCCAGTATCATCAAATGCGCTTGCGGGGGCGGTCGAAAGTGGGCACTACTGTTTTACGACAGTTCATGCTGGCAACATTGTTACATTGCTTCAGCGACTCACGGCATTAGGTATTGCCAGCGATAAACTCTCAACGCCGGGGTTTATTGCCGGGTTACAGTGTCAAAAGCTGATCCCGTTACTTTGTGTTCATTGCCGTACACCTCACCATGTTGTTATTCAGAACAGAGAATTTGACCTGTTTGTTAAGAGTAAAGATGGTTGTGCTCATTGTGGTAATACAGGGATTAAGTCCAGACAACTTGTTATTGAATATATGCGGCCAACGCTCAGCGAGTTAGAGGCTATTTCACGACAGGACTGGTTAAACGTTTATACCCATTGGCGTTTAAAGAGATTTACCAGTGATGGATTATCTGAAGGGTTTTCTCTAAAAGAAAAAACGATGATGCATGTGCTCAAGGGCCAGTCATGCTTTTCCTGGTTTATGATGGAGTTTGGCGGCTTAGAACCTGAAGATATGGAGGTTTTAATTGAGAAAGTTTACTAAAAAGCAGCGACTATATCTTTATGGCTTCTGCGCCGATATGATTAAAGCCGATCTACCTCTTTATAACTCTATTGTTAAGCTTGAGTCAGAGGGGGGGAAACTATTGGGGGCCAGTTTTTGTAAAAAGTTACAACAATTGCTGAAAAAAATGACTTCCAGTGAGTCGATATCCATTGTATTCGAAGGTTTAATCCCTCAGGCTGAATTGAGTATTATTTATTCTTCAGAAAAAAGTGGCAGCCTGGCGGATGGTTTTACAAGTCTGGTTGATAATATTAAATATCAGAGCATGTTGACATCCAGGTTAATCAACGCTGTCACTTTTCCAATTATAATGCTGGTGCTTTCGCTGATCGTTATTGCTGGATATGCTGTTAAGGTTTTCCCCGCTTTCGAGCGGGTCATTGCTGTTTCTCGCTGGCCGGTGGTTACGCAGTTACTGTATGGTTTTGGGGATGCTCTCTACAATGGTTTGTGGATTACTATTCTCATTGTGACAATAATTGTGGTAATAGCCTTCAGGTTTTTAATGGCGAACTTTAGTGGCCCTTTTCGGGATCGGTTTCTTGATAAGGTCATACCTTTTTCGGTTTATAAAAAGCTAAACAGTTCTTTGGTATTGAGCAACCTGTCTTCGATGTTGCGTAATAATATCCCGATTAATGAATCTCTGGATATTATCAGCCTTAACTCTAATCGTTGGTTAAAATCGCATATCAAGAGAATGCAATCTAACATGACGATAGGTATGCCGTATGGATCTGCACTTAATACTGGGTTGCTTGGTCGTGATGAGTTATTGAATATCAGCTTATATTCAAGTCTGCCATCTTTTTTTGATGTTCTCCAGTCAGTATCGGAAAAGGCAAAAGTAGATATATACAATAATATACAAAAATTAGCCGGGTTGTTGAAATCGCTTTCAACATTAGTGTTGGGCGGGAGTGTTATTTGGGTGTTTATCGCCTTGTTTGCTTTATCAGATGCTTTGTCAAAAATGACATCTTATTAACGGGAGTGAAAATGAATATATTTAATTCGGTTTTTTTTAAAGGCATAGTACCAGTATCATTAATGGCTTGTTCATTCAGTGGATTCTCTGCCATGGAGGTAAAAGGTTTTGAGCTTGCAGAACAAGACAAAATTAGAAATGTATACGGTGCTTGTCATCGTCTGGAAGAACCGTTAACCATCGTATTTAACGTAAATACTGATTTTGTGGCCTTTGGCCAGGGATGGAGATTCGAATTTGTTTATAAAGTAATGGAGGATAAAAAATATAAAACTGAATATTTTTCTGCGGATGATGGTAAGTTAACAAATGCCCTTGGTAGTGGGGGCATTTTTATTAAACATTTTAGAGGAATAATCTCAGGAGGTGACTACCAGGTTGTAGACGCGTGGACATCTAGAGTTAATGGGAATGATGGTTCTAATACCTATACTCTAACGCTACCAACAAGAAACTTAGAAGTTTTAAGTTTTCGTGCGTGGAGTCCTAGCAATCCAAATGGTGGTATTGTGACATGGGACATTCGTGATGGAAATAATTTGAATAGTGCCGGTTTGGGAACCGGAATAACTAAGCCTTCGAGCGTCACTTATGATGGTTTTTCAAGTAAAGGAGGCTTTAACCTCTTAAACGTAGATCACTTAAAAATCGGTTTTGCTCAAACCATGGGGGGGGTAGGATTTTACCCTGCGTGGGAATTAGTGGCGAAAGAAACGAATTTTCAGGATCGAGGTCCTTACACCGCTGCACAATATAAAGCGGCTTGCCAGTAACAGGGAACCGTTAGATGGAAAGCTTTATGTATTATTTTTATCTAATCTGTTTTTTACTTGTTGGTTTGTCGGTAGGGAGTTTTATAAATGTTGTCATCTATAGACTCCCATTGAAGTTAGGGCTTCAACAGATAAATGTACAAGAAAAAGAGATCGGACTTTCCTGGCCACCATCGCATTGTCCGCAGTGTAATGCGATGATTCTAAAGCGGGACAACGTCCCGCTGTTTAGCTGGATTTTTCTTCGCGGCAAATGCCGATTCTGTAAAGAACCTATTCCCGCGATCTACCCTTTAACGGAATTGATTCATGGTCTGTGGTTTACTGGGGTATTTTTGTTACTCTTTAAGCAAGATGACGCATTATTTGTTTTGCCGGCTATATTAATATTTTGCTTATTGTATGCAATCGCTATAATTGACTTTAAGAACTATATCATCCCTGACTCTTTGAACTATTTTTTACTGTGGTCAGGTATGATTTTTTCAGTTACTGGCATCAATGCCGTTTCACCGTTGTCGGCGGTGGCTGGCGTTTGTGTTATCTGGACAATCACATATGCCATCATGGCTGTATACGAAAGGGTTAAATGTACCACTGGTTTGGGGGGAGGGGACGTAAAGCTCTTCAGCGCAGTAATGCCATGGATTGGAATCGAAAAAATACATTACCTAATCCTTCTCTCTTCGGTTACCGGCCTGGTCATCGTCCTGGTACACAGATACTCAAATAGATTGCTTTCTAATAATAGAGTTGTTCTCGGTGATGATAGTGGGCGGTACGTACCTTTTGGACCTGCTATCTGTCTGTCAGCACTTTATCTGTTTATGCTTCAGACATTCATGCATTGATTCGGCGATTTCTGCTTTTGGTAGATGTATTGTTAAGGCAATACATCTACCTTTATTCTCCACTGTACACGAACTCTGCTAGTCCGGGCAATGTGAGGGGGCGTTGTCTTAATTATTCTTCGATCGTTCTCCTGGCTTTCACTACCGATCGCGTCTGTAATCACTTCATCTGCTTTTGATTTCACATTATTTTCGTTGGTTTCATGTTCTCACATAAGTGATCCTATTATGTCACTTAGAAAATTCAAATGCTGACGCTGAACGTTAGAGTCTACAGCTGCATGAATTTATAGCTATGTTTTCTCAGCCGCTTTCTTATTCAAGACTCTATAACGATTCCTTTATCCTAATAAGGCTAAATTTTCGTTCCTTATGCCTGCCACTTTTGATACTCGCTAACGTGAATGCACCTTTGATGGTGTTTGTATTGTGATTGAGTGGTGTGAAATTTCTTCATAAGAATTAAATATTAGATTATATTTTTATCTGTTTTCACCTGGAATTTGTCCGAATATTTATCAGTGAGTATTTTTTAAATGGCTCTGATCGATTAACCTTTTTTATCCAGCCGGGCGTTTTACTATGGAGGATAGCCTGGAAGCGCATTTTCGGCATTTTTTTATCTTTCTGTAATTATTTATGATTATGAATTGCTCATAATTATAGAACATTTATAAATATTGTGACTAACATCATAAGATGTCTATCTTTTATACATTAACCATAAGTTAATCTTCACTACTTAGTTTCATTTTGCAACTATTTTGTCGGTGTGATTGATTTCTTTATCGATTAAAAACAAAGATCTTTATGAATAAAATTATTGATTTTACTAATAACTACGCCAGCCATACGCTCCAGCCAGGAGTTAGATGTTCTTACTCTTAACATTAAATGGACTAATGGGGTTTAGAATTATGCTGGGAAAACCGGTTGGGAAAGTCCTTATCTATTCATTATCCTGGCCAATTATTCATGCCCTGAGTGAATTGTGTAATAACGGAAAGAGTGAGTATCAAACCGTTCATATCTCATATCATCTGAGTGATGTGTTGCCGGATATAATACGGAACGCTCCTGATATTGTAGTGCTTGATATTTCTCTACATGACAATTGTGGCGTGGTAAATGCTATTCGTTTATACCATCCGTACTTGCCTGTAATAGTAACTGGCAATTATTTCTTATTTTCCGACCGCGTGGTTGCTGAGTATTATGGTTACATTTGGCTCAAGCTCTATGATGCCTTATTGTCAGGTTACCCGGAGTTCACACTTACCGATCATCTACGGGCGGTGTGTTTTGCTGGTACAGAGAGTGGCGGCAATCCGCAGATTGGAGTGATAGACCGCTGGGAGGAGAACACTGCATCACTGATGATTGATCTATCAACGCAGCTGCGCAGACGATTTTATCATCTTGCCGGTTCGCCGCGTCTGTGTGAGGTGGTATTTGACTGGCTGATTAAAGGGGTATCCAGTATGCAAACCAGCCAGAGCCTTGAACGTAGTTCTAAGGTAATTTATCACTACCGTCGCCAGGCAATGCGATCTTTACAGATCAAATATTTCAATCGGGACTTTATTCCTTCACTGACGGTCAGAATAAAGCCAGGAGATAAGTTTCAGGAGGATGACAACAGAAATGAGCTTTACCAAAGCCATAGAATGACAGATAAGGAGATGTATTCATGACTGTTTATTTCAGACCGTACCGTAGCACGTTAAGCGCGGGAGCAATTCCCGGGGAGATGATCCCTGGACGAGTGGATCCGTCATACTTCAGACTGCTGATGTCGGTTTCCTTCCAGCGCAGTATTCCGATGGTACAAGCCCTTGAAGGTGTACTTGTCCGCGGAATGGCGCGTAAAGAGGTATGTGAATTGTATGGTGTGACGGCGGGCAACTTATCGGTGAAGTTGTCGCGGTTGCAGATAGTGAGTCAAACCATCGCCCAGATGTACCCGTGTCAGTTTAATCGGGCAGATTGTCCGGTAAGTTGGCAGGCACTAATGCAGGAAGCTGATTGTACTAATGGATCCTGCCAAGGGAATAATAAAGCCTCTTATTAACTCATAGGTAAACTATCTGGTTTCAAGCTTAGATGGTTTATATTTATATTCCATTCATAAACTCTTTGTGGTGTTAATTAAGCACGCATTCGCCAGACGTTAGTGTAGCTAATAAAATGCCGAATGCTCTTTTCAATTTTACTTTATGTGCCGTAATAGTGGTATTTATGAAGATGAATAATTTAGGGCGACCTTAATTTAAGTAACGACAAAGACTGTTGTATAGATGGAAATAAAAGTGGTACAGAAGGTACGATGATGCATGCAAATAGAATACGACCGCATTGGCTCAAAGATATGCGCAACTATGATCATAACGGTGAATTAGTTGTACCGTTTTGGTTTTGGTGGGCTCTGGCCTGGCAACTATTGCCCTGGTGGCTGATGGCTGGTGAATTGTTTACCGATCTGGGTATAGCACATCGGTTGTATCCAGACCAGATATTACTGATAACAGCGTTGGTTTGCGGGTTGCCCGCATTTCTGATGGTGCTGGTTTATCCTCTGCGTGCGCATTTTCGAGAACTGGTTCAGTGGATGGCCGTGCTGTTATGGGGTGGCATGTTGGGGAGTACTATGCTGATGGCCGAGGGGTTTATAACGTGTTTGCCATCACAGATAAGACTTTATTGCAGCCTGTTCTTTACTGATTTTTGGGTACTGGTGATGTTCACATTTAGCCCGAGGCTGTGGTGTGTCTTTTTTCCAACATTTCATCACCAGATTTGGAGGCAACCTGAGTAGGCAAGGGATAATGAAGTTATGAGGCGATTTGCAAGTAATGCAAAAACTGGTGGCACTTGTGTGGCTGAATATTTTTACTTTCACCGCTGCCTGTTTAGTACGTAGTCATTTATAGGAATTTTGTGTGTTAGGGAGAGCAGATGATACGAAAACCCCAAAAAATTACAACACAGCGCAACCATGATGGCTGCACTTTGCCGCCAGGGCTTGAACCCCTTGCAGAGGAGCCTCTGTATATTCTGGTGGCGATATGGTGTATGCGCCAGGGAGTGTGGGTGAACCGTAATGATATTGCGCATGCTTTTGGGATAACGCCTCAACGTGCCACTTTTCAGTTTTCTTATCTAACCCATCGGCCTGAAGTTGTTAGATGTGAAGTTCGCCGGGCGCGTTCGCCTGGTTCGCCAAATGATCATTATGAAGCACGGGTTTATGAGGTGAACATAACCCGTAGGGAAGAGCGTCAGAAGCCCTTGAGAACCCGCAAATCGGGACCCCAGCGCAGCCGTGTTGGCAATGCAGATCCTGTTATCAGAGAAAACCTGAGATTGTTGTGGCCAACCAGAAATAATGGAGATAAATGAGTTAAACACTTAACCCTATAAAAAGGGTGATTCAATAGCTGCAGATACTGAATGGAATCTGTCTGGTTAGTCTGGTAACGATTTGCAAGGATGTAATGATGAGGAGAGGTAACCTGTCTTTGGACGGGTTACTGATATGATGATTTATGGCGGCTCTGTTCCGCCGATTTTATTGAGGAAACTGACATGATGCTGTCATCGGAGCAGACTTCTGTGATGATCGCGCATATGCGTAATAGCCTGATGAGCAAGGCGGCACACGTACGTTATACGGCAGAGAAGTGTTTTAACTTGAGAGAGCATATGTTGTGTTCGGCAGGTCAATGCCGGGAACATGCTGGCCAGCTATCGCCGTTGCAGAACAAACAGTACAGCCTGATGGGGAACATCCTGCGAGATGGGGAGGATAAAAAGGAAAAAGCGCAGGGGAATCGACTGCTGACGTTGGTACAGGAGCAGTACCGGATGTCAGGATTAATAGAATTGCAACTAGGATCAGTGGCGTCGGGACTGATGCGTTCAGCGGATGCCTTGCTCTTTTCGCTACTAAAGGCCCAACACTATCAGTGGCGTGACCGTCTGTATATGGCGGTTTTGGCAGGGGAGGCTGCAGATGTGATGTCTAAGGAAACAGAATGTCCGTTAGGGCATTGGTTGCATGGGGAGGGGGCTTTACGGTTCAAGGGACTGCCGGGATACCGGGAATTAAACGACTGCCATCATGAAATGCATACTGTAGCGGAAGCGCTTTTTACTCGCCTGTTGGCAGCAATGCCTGCGACTGGCCTCGAGCAATTATTACAAGGCGTAGAGGACGTAAGCCAACGGCTTATTGTCGCGCTGGAATGTCTTGATAATCGGGTCGCTCTGTTATATCCGGAAAATGTCGGCTAATAGAAAATCAGTATAACTTTAGTTTATTTAATTATATTTAACAAATCTATTATAGTAAGGATGATTTCATCAAAGGTTGCCTTTTTATAAATGCATAAATAAAGTGGAAAGAACAGGCCAACTAAAAAACCTGAACCAAAATATCCAGGGGAGAAAAATTTAATAAATTTATTCGACATTCTCTTTGCCTGCTGTCATTTATAATGAGTGAAAGTACATTGTTTGTATATATATTGTCAATGTTGATGCTGAAATAAATATACGAGTTCAAAACAAATATGAATATTGATTATTTATCAATCTCATTATTATGATTTCACCTATTTTAGGAGACTTTCATATAGCATTGAAACTGACCAGCGCTTGATTTGGCAAGCTGTTTCCTCTACGCTGCCAGCATTACATTATTTATGTAACAACGACTCGGGGTGCCCTTCTTCATTGAAGGCTGAGAAATACCCGTACCACCTGATCTGGATAATGCCAGCGTAGGGAAGTCTGACACTGCTCGTGTCCCTTCTTCACGCGGGCAGGAGCTGAACCATGCAGCCTGACCTGCACAGCCGCGCACTCGCGGCTCACACCTTGCACCAATTTAGAACGCTTTCCCCGCTCACACACTGCATGACCAACGAAGTTGTGCAAAGCTTTACCGCCAATACGCTACTGGCGCTGGGCGCATCGCCTGCGATGGTAATTGAGCCTGAGGAAGCCAGCCAGTTTGCGGCTATCGCCAGCGCGTTGTTGGTTAACGTTGGTACGTTGACCAGGGAGCGGGCCACGGCGATGCATGCCGCAGTTGAACAAGCTCATCTTGCTAAAACCCCTTGGACGCTCGATCCCGTTGCCGTCGGCGCACTAGAGTTTCGCCGTCGCTTCTGCCTGAATTTGCTGGCGCTACAGCCTGCCGCTATTCGCGGCAATGCCTCGGAAATACTTGCTTTGGCGGGTATGAACGGCGTGGGGCGCGGTGTGGACACAACCGATACGCCAGCCGCTGCGCTTCCCGCAGCGCAGGCGTTGGCTCGCCAGGTTGGGACCATTGTCGTGGTTACCGGCGAAGTGGACTATGTGACCGATGGTCAGCGTACCGTCTGCATCAACGGCGGTGACCCGTTGATGACCCGCGTAGTGGGTACCGGATGCGCGCTATCGGCGGTCGTTGCGGCCAGCTGCGCACTGCCCGGCGACCGGCTTGATAACGTCGCCTCCGCCTGTAGCTGGATGAAACAGGCCGGGCAAATAGCCACTCAACAATCAACCGGACCGGGCAGTTTTGTCCCGTCATTTCTCGACGCCCTCTATAACCTGAACGCGCAGGAGCAAGCATGAAACGGATTAACGCATTAACGATCGCCGGAACCGATCCAAGCGGCGGCGCGGGTATTCAGGCTGATTTAAAAACCTTCTCGGCGCTGGGCGCTTACGGCTGTTCGGTGATCACCGCGTTGGTGGCGCAAAATACGCGCGGGGTGCAGTCGGTGTATCGTATAGAACCTGATTTTGTCGCCGCACAGCTGGACTCGGTGTTTAATGATGTGCGTATTGATACGACCAAAATAGGTATGCTGGCGGAGACGGATATTGTTGAAGCGGTCGCCGAACGTTTACAACGTCATCGGGTGCAAAATGTGGTGCTGGATACGGTGATGCTGGCGAAAAGCGGCGATCCGTTGCTGTCGCCCTCAGCAGTAGAAACGCTGCGTACCCATTTGCTGCCGCAGGTTTCGATTATCACCCCGAACCTACCTGAAGCAGCGGCACTGCTCGGGGCTCCTCATGCGCAGACTGAACAGGAGATGTTAGAGCAGGGAAGGGCGCTGCGGGCGCTGGGCTGCGAGGCGGTGTTGATGAAGGGCGGCCATCTGGATGACGCGCAAAGCCCCGACTGGCTCTTTACGCATGAGGGAGAACAGCGTTTTACCGCACCAAGGGTGATGACCAAAAATACCCATGGCACCGGTTGTACGCTATCGGCGGCGTTGGCAGCCCTGCGTCCGCGCCATAACAACTGGGCCGATACCGTACAGGAAGCCAAACTATGGCTTTCAGCGGCGCTGGCGCAGGCCGACACGCTGGAAGTTGGTGAGGGAATTGGTCCTGTGCATCATTTCCACGCGTGGTGGTAATGGGTATACTGGCTGCAGAAACGGCTGCAGGAAAAAGATAAATGGAACAAGCGCATACCCAGCTTATCGCGCAACTGAATGAACGCATTGCAGCGGCAGATAACACGCCGCTGTATATGAAATTTGCGCAAACGGTGAAAAACGCTGTGCGCAGCGGGATTCTGGAGCATGGCAATATCCTGCCCGGTGAACGCGATCTCAGCCAGTTAACCGGCGTTTCGCGAATTACGGTACGCAAAGCGATGCAGGCTCTGGAAGAAGAAGGTGTCGTAACGCGTGCCCGCGGCTACGGGACGCAGATCAACAACATCTTCGAGTATTCGCTAAAAGAAGCGCGTGGTTTTTCGCAGCAGGTGGTTTTACGCGGTAAAAAACCGGATACGCTGTGGGTCAACAAGCGCATTGTGCATTGCCCGGAAGAAGTGGCCCAGCAGTTGGCTGTCGCCGTCGGAAGTGATGTCTTCCTGCTCAAGCGCATTCGCTACGTAGATGAAGATGCGGTTTCTATTGAAGAGTCATGGGTGCCTGCCCATCTTATCCATGACGTGGATGCCATCGGCGTTTCACTGTATGACTATTTTCGCAGCCAGCATATTTTTCCGCAGCGCACTCGCTCACGCGTCAGCGCCCGAATGCCTGACGCAGAATTCCAGGCGCATATCCAAATGGACAGCAAAGTGCCGGTACTGGTGATTAAGCAGGTAGCGCTTGACCAGCAGCAACGGCCCATTGAATACAGCATCAGCTATTGTCGAAGCGATTTATACGTTTTTGTGTGCGAGGAGTAGCGCCTCGCGCGAAGGGGCGCAATCGCCGCCGCGATGCCCAACCACCCAGGACGCCACCGCGTTACCCAGCAGTACGGCATCCGCCAGGGGCCAGCCAGATGCCAGCCCGGCCAGCATGCCGCCGGCGTGGCTGTCGCCCGCGCCGATAGTATCAACGACCGCTGTCGCAAATGCCGGAACGCAACCGGATGTCTGTGCGTTGAAATACCACGCGCCGTCTTTATCATGGCGTACCACTACCGGCGCGGCGAAACGTTGTACCCATTCTGCGCCAAAACCTTCTACATCACGGCTCAATGCAAACCGTTCGGCGGCAATTTCCGCCTCCTGACGATTCAATGAAACCAGCGGATGGCAGGCCATTATCCGCATCATTAAGGCATCGGGTATGTCGCTAATGCGTGGGCCAAAATCGATAAACGCTGTTATGTCTTCCAGACTTTCCAGCCATTGCACCAGCAGTTCACCGCACGGGGAAGCTAACTGATAGCCCGAGAGATACACCAGGCTATGACGCGGGATATCCAGCTGTGCCAGCCAGTCAGCGTTCCACTGATTCTCAACGCCGCTAAAGGACATAAAGGTACGTTCGCCATCCGGCTCGACCAGCGCCAGGCACCAGCCGTTATCGCCTTCAGCATTGTCGATCAGGCTGTGCAATCCCTCTTTTGCCATCCGGTTGCGGATAATGTCGGCCCACACCCCTTGGCCCAGCGGTAAAGCATTACTGGCATCGATACCTAAACGCTTGAGCGCCACGGCAATATTGAGCGCACAGCCGCCAACGTTGACTCCTTGCTGCTTGAGTTCAATGTCACAGCCGCGCCAGGGAAGGGCATACGCATCGGCAATGACATCAATCACCGCCGCACCCACCACCGTAACTGGACGTTGTGTATGTAACTGCGAGAGAAGTTGTTGCAGATGCGTGGTACTCATAGCGCCTCCCGCTGCTCGCGCAGCCGCATTAATCCACTGGCGTAACGGATAAAGTCCAGTTGATTCACCGCATCCAGCTCATGTTTCAATGCTGGGTTAATCGCACTTACGCCATGGATCGCGCCACAAATGGCGGTTGCCATCGCCCCGATGGTGTCGGTATCGCCCCCGAGGTTCGCGCACAAAATAGCGCAGCGGTTAGGGTCAGTTTGCGCCAGTTCGACCATCGCGATGGCGCAAGGCACGGATTCTATGGTACTGGTTCCGGCCCCCACAACCTGATACAACTGCTCGCAGGCAGACTCAATGCCGTCAGCGTTACGCACGATTTTCAGCGCCAGCTCAAGGCGTGCAGAGAGTGATGCGCTAAAGGTCGTGATCCTTTTTTCCTGCGCATGCCGGGCAATCGCAGGAAGCGCGTCGACAATCTCTGACCATTTACCTCCGTCGATAGCACGTGATACCGCCCATGCGACCACAACTGCGCCAGCTATCGCCAGATCCGATTTATGCGTCGGGCTGGAGGCCAATGCCACATCATCGATAAAAGCATCAACATCGCGAGCGGGCAACAGGCATCCCAGCGGCGAAACGCGCATTGCCGCGCCGTTGGTCACGCCGTTGTTTTCCAGTTCGGCGACCGGTTTGCCGTCGCGAATGGCTCTTAGCGCGATTTTTGAGGTTGGGCCGAGCACGTTTTTATTAAAGGCGTCAAAACGTTCGGCCCAGGCCAGAATATTGCGGCCAATAACGTCTGGCACAATCTCGCCATCGCACTCGAGCAGGGCATCAGCCAGACACAGCGCCATCGACGTGTCATCAGTGAACTCTGCCTGATTAAAATAGCAGGCGGCATTATTCTCCGCAGGACCGGGCAAAAAACGGTCGATCCAGCCGAAATGCGCTTTTACCCGGGTTCGTGGCCACAGTTCCGACGGCATGCCCATCGCATCCCCTAACGCCTGCCCATAAAGAGCACCGAGAATACGTTCTGCTTTCATTTTACTTCCCCTTGTTTCAACGCTACATCGCGATCGTCCACCTTAATGGCGGTGATTTCTTTATCTGATTCGCGAAAGAAAATCATAAACATCACTGCAATGACGGCGATCATTATCGCGCCAAATCCCCACATGCCAGCCCAGTTAAAGGTGAGTCCATCAACCGGTTCCTTATAGGCAAACATTTTTTCCATCATCACACCGCCCAGACGGTAACCGAGCAGGCTGCCAAATCCCTGACAGCAGAGAGTGATAAGCCCTTGTGCAGCAGTGCGCATGTGTACCGGCGCTTTTTTATCGACATAAATGTAGGCCGTGACGTAGTAGAAGTCGTAACTGACGCCGTGCAGCAGAATGCCGAGAAACAGCAGAGCATAAGTGAAATAATCTTCCGCACCGCCATAAACGAAAAATCCATAGCGGATAGCCGCAGTAATAAGACCAAGCAGCAATACCTTTTTAATGCCAAAGCGTTTGGTGAAGAACGGTAGCGCCAGCATAAAGAAGATTTCAGAGAACTGGCCCAGCGTCATCCAACCGGTGGCGTTTTTCATGCCGACTTCGGTCAGGTAGCCGTTGGCGAAGATGTAATAGAACGCCAGCGGCATCGCAAACAGGAAAGAGCAAAAGAAAAAGACGAGGAAGTTCTTATCACGCAACAGGATCAGCGCATCCAGACCCAGCATGACTTTGAAATCCATTTTGCCGGTACTTTTTGGCGGCGTATCCGGTAAGAAGAACGCAAAAACGCCCAACAGCGCGGAGCTTCCGGCAGTGATAAGCAGGGGGATATTGGTGGGTGAAATGTCGCTATAGCCAAGCATTTGCGGTAAGAAACCGCAGGCCAAACCAGAAGCAATCCAGCCAATAGTCCCCATTACGCGGATGCGCGGGAAATCACGCTCAACGTCCGGTACGTTGGCAAAAGCGATGCTGTTGGTCAGCGCAATCGTCGGCATATAGGTCAACGAATAGGCCAGTAACAGCGGGAAGAATCCGCTGAAGGTGGTTTGCTGGGCGGCGAAGTACATCAAAATAGCGCCAGCGAACATCAACACCGCCAGCACTTTCTGCGCGGAGAAAAAGCGGTCAGTGACAGAGCCGACCAGGATGGGCGAGAGGATCGCGGCAATCGCGGTACACGCGTAGGACCAGCCTATCTCCCCGGCGCTAAAGCCACTTTTACTCAGCCACAGCCACAGCGGTACAAACCAGGCGCCCCAGATAAACCACTCTACAAACATCATGAACGACAGCTTAACTGTAGTTTTCATCTTTAAATCCTTCATGACAGGTAAGGTACGCACTGATAGTACCATCTGATAATACCTTTAAAATACCTTTGAGGTCTAAATTTGACCGCCTTAACATTATTTTTTCCTGAATCGAGCCAGCAGAAGTTGCTGAAAAGTGCGCTTATGATGGAAAAAAAACGCAGTCGGTACCAGGCTTAATGCTGCCCGCAACAAAGCGGGTCAGGACAATCCACATTCCGGTTTCAAAGCGGAAATTACGGGAGCATAGCTATGACTGATATTGCGCAGTTGCTTGGCAAAGACGCCGACAACCTTTTACAGCATCGTTGTATGACCATTCCTTCTGACCAACTTTACCTGCCTGGACATGACTACGTCGATCGCGTGATGGTGGATAACAACCGTCCGCCAGCCGTGCTGCGTAATATGCAGACGCTGTATAACACGGGTCGACTGGCCGGGACAGGTTATCTGTCGATTCTGCCGGTGGATCAGGGCGTGGAGCATTCCGCTGGGGCATCGTTTGCCGCTAACCCGCTGTATTTTGATCCGAAGAATATTGTGGAGCTGGCTATTGAAGCCGGGTGTAACTGCGTGGCATCGACCTATGGCGTGCTGGCTTCTGTTTCCCGTCGCTACGCGCACCGCATTCCGTTCCTTGTGAAGATTAACCACAACGAAACGCTGAGCTATCCCAACACCTTTGACCAGACGCTGTATGCCAGCGTCGAGCAGGCGTTCAATATGGGGGCGGTGGCGGTAGGGGCAACCATCTATTTCGGTTCAGAGGAGTCTCGCCGCCAGATTGAAGAGATTTCTGCCGCATTTGAACGTGCTCATGAGCTAGGTATGGTCACCGTACTGTGGGCGTATCTGCGTAACTCGGCGTTTAAAAAAGATGGCGTGGATTACCATGTTTCTGCCGATCTTACCGGGCAGGCTAACCATCTGGCGGCCACTATCGGCGCGGATATCGTTAAGCAGAAAATGGCGGAAAACAACGGCGGGTATAAAGCGGTCAACTTTGGCTACACCGACGATCGCGTCTATAGCAAGCTGACCAGCGACAACCCGATTGACCTGGTGCGTTATCAACTGGCGAACTGCTATATGGGGCGTGCCGGGTTAATTAACTCTGGCGGGGCGGCTGGCGGCGAAACCGATCTGAGCGATGCGGTACGTACTGCGGTGATTAACAAACGAGCGGGCGGTATGGGGCTGATTCTTGGACGCAAGGCATTCAAGAAAACCATGGCCGACGGCGTTAAGCTAATTAACGCCGTGCAGGATGTTTATCTGGACAGTAAGGTCACCATTGCCTGATTCCTGACGGGGGGCGTCGTGTTAGCGCAGTAGCGGACAACCCGGCGGCAGTCGGCAACGTAGCGCCGCGGGCAGGATTTCAATATGAAATTCTTGTCCGCTAAGCGGTTCACCATCGAGATTAAAGGTAATTTCGTGCGGGGCACGGATATCAAACCACGATGATGCGCCGTCAATAATGTTAGGGTTGTCTTCGGATTGGGTTAACGCCGAAAGCAGCCCTGGCAGCAGTTCTTCGCCGGTAAAGATGCGTAGTTGCAACAGACCATCGTTGATCAGCGCCGTCGGGCAAAGCTGTTGCCCTCCACCGGCCTGACGACCATTACCAATACCAATCACCAGCGCCTTACCCTGCCAGTGAAAATCTTCCCCTCGAATATCGCAGATGTCGGGCTTGAGCGTATCCATGCGCATTAATCCGTGAATAAAGTACGATACGCCACCCAACGCAGCCTTGAGTTTTTCTGGCGTCTCGGTGGTGATGCGTGTACCGAAGCCGCCGGTCGCCATATTGATAAAACAGGTTTTATCGTTGACCTGCACCATATCGATCTCAGTGGCATTCCCGGCGATAGCCAGCTTTAACGCTTTATCAATGGCGTCGGGTATGCCTACGCTGGTGGCAAAGTCATTCGCCGTTCCCAACGGTAAAATCCCCAGCGCGGGAATATTGGTGCCCTGTGACTGGATTAGCGCCGTCGAGACTTCGTTAATAGTACCGTCGCCGCCGCCGGCAATCACCGTTGCAACGCCCAACTGACGAGCTTCATCAACGTAGCGTTGGGCGTCGCCTTTTTCCCAGGTAACGCGAACGTGGATTTCCACGCCCTCATCACGCAGATTCGCAATGGTGTCACGCAGGGGGAGATTATCAGCACTTTTTCCATTGAGGATCAGTAAACTGGCAGGGAATGCTATCATCCGTTTGCCTCACTTTTTTTCGTTTTAACTAGTGTATGCCAGGAATGCATTTATGGCGTAAGAACTGGCTGAAAGCACAGGCGAAGAGATAAAAAAAAGCCGCAGAGTGCGGCTTTTCAGAATTGGGCAAATGTTACTGCGGGAACCACTGATCGCTGATTTTCTGGTACGTGCCGTCAGCCTTGATGGCCGCCAGCGCGCTGTTCAGTTTTTCCAGCAGGGCTTTGTTATCCGGGCGAACCGCGATGCCAAGGCCGGTACCGAAGTATTGTGGGTCGGTCACTTTGTCAGTGGCTACGCCTAACTGCGGGTTGGTTTTCAGCCATTCGTTAACCACAGCGGTATCGCCAAATACGCCATCAATACGACCATTTTTCAGGTCGATAATCGCATTCTGATAGCTGTCGTAGGCCACTGTTTTCACTTCAGGATGTTTATCCTGCAGGTATTTCTGGTGCGTGGTGCCGTTTTCCATGCCGATGCGTTTGCCTTTCAGGTCGGCAAAGGTTTTGTAGGTGTCCTTTTTCGCAATCACCAGCGCAGAGTTTGCATAGTAAGGCTGAGTAAATGCAACCTGCTTGCTACGCTCTGGCGTGATGTCCATTCCGGAAATCACCGCATCATATTTTTTGAATTTCAGCGCGGGGATCAGGCTGTCAAAAGCATGATTGGTGAAAGTACAGTCAGCCTGCATTTGTTTGCACAGCGCCGTTGCCAGGTCGATGTCAAATCCGACAATTTTATTGCTTGCGTCGAGCGACTCAAATGGCGGGTAAGTGGCTGATACGCCGAAACTAATTTTATCAGCAGCTGAGGCGCCAGCGGCGAAAGTAGCAAGTAATGCGGCCAGTACTAACTTTTTCATGGTGGAACTCCCGTCTGTCAATCTTATGATTATTTTACCGTGTCTGCGGCGTGGATTAACAATGCCATTTAATGAATTTATATGCAATAAAAATGATTAACTATTTTTCTTGGTATAAAAAAAGACGGACAATTTAGGTTGTTGTCCGTCTTTATTATTTTGCTTTATGCATATTTGCCGGATAAGGTGCATGAACCGTAGGCCTGATAAGCGTAGCGCCATCAGGCATATGCTTAATTCCGGTGTTCAAACGCCAGCGCTTTACGTTCGATTAAGCGCATCATCAGCGTCAGCAAACCATTGACGATCAGGTAAATCACACCCGCCGCGCCGAAAACCATAACGTCATAAGTGCGACCGTACAGCAGCTGGCTATAGCCCATGACTTCCATCAGCGTGATGGTGTATGCCAGTGAGGTACTTTTGAACACCAGCACCACTTCATTGGAATACGAGGAAAGGGCGCGTTTAAAGGCGTACGGCAACAGAATCGCCAGCGTATCCTTCTTGCTCATCCCCAGTGCACCGCAAGATTGCCACTGGCCTTCCGGGATTGCACGAATAGCGCCGTAGAACAGCTGGGTGGTATAGGCCGCACTGTTTAACGACAGCGCAATTAAGGCGCACAGCCAAGGCTCAGACAGCAGATGCCACAGTACCGGATACTCCTGCAATGTCGGAAACTGTCCTGGCCCGTAGTAGATCAGGAAAATTTGCACCAGCAAAGGTGTGCCGGTAAACAGCGTGATATAAGCGCGAACCAGCCAAACCAGAACCGGCGTTTTCAGCGTCAGGATGACGGTGAAAATCAGCGCCAGCACCAGAGCAACCACGATGGAGGCGACCGTCAGCGTCAGGCTGGTATGCAGCCCTTTCAACAATTCAGGTAAATACTCAAGCATCAGCCTGGTCTCCGCTCAAAACGTGTCGCGCGCAGGTCAATGCGTTTGAGAATGTACTGACTCACCAGCGTAATCACCAGGTAAATAGCCGCCGCCACAATGTACCAGGTAAACGGCTCCTGGGTACGGGTGGCGATGCTCTTGGTTTGCAGCATCAGATCGTTCACGCTGATAAGGCTGACCAGCGCGGTATCTTTCAGCAATACCAGCCACTGGTTACCCAGTCCCGGTAGTGCGTGACGCCACATCTGCGGCATCACCAGACGGAAGAAGATCGCCGCTTTAGACAAACCTAACGCCTGCCCTGATTCCCATTGTCCGAGTGGCACGGCCTTCAGCGCGCCACGTAGTGTTTGCGACGCGTAAGCGGCATACAGCAATGACAGCGCAATCACACCGCACAGGAACGGGCTGACGTCGAAGTTTTCGATCTGCATCTGAACCGGGATTTGTACAAACCCGAGATTGATCGTAAAGCCATCGGCCAGCGTCAGCAGTAGCTGCGAGGAGCCAAAATAGATAAACAAAACCACCAGAATTTCCGGCAGACCGCGCAGGATGGTGACCAGAGCCGAGCCCGTCCACGCCACCGGACGCCATTTAACTGACTCCCAGACGGCAAACAACATGGCAAGCGCGAGGCCGATTATCAGCGCACAAACGGCAAGGCCGACGGTCATCCCGGCGGCGCTTGCTAAAGGAAAAAATTCATTCATCAAATATTACTTCTGGAACCATTTGTTGTAGATGGTCTCGTAAGTCCCATCTTTCTTCACTTTTTCCAGCGCAGCGTTAAATTTCTGCTGCAGCTCGGTATTGCCCTGGCGCACAGCAATGCCCAGACCGGTACCGAAGTAATCTTTATCCGTCACTTTGTCGCCAACCGCGGCAAGCTTAGGATTATCTTTCAGCCACTCGGTCACCACTGCGGTATCGCCAAATACGCCGTCAATACGACCGTTTTGCAGATCGAGTTTGGCATTCTGGTAGCTGTCATACGGCACGGTAGTCACTTCCGGATGTTTATCCATGATGAATTTCTGGTGTGTAGTCCCGTTTTGTACACCGACTTTTTTGCCTTTCAGCTGATCAATGCTGGTGTATTTACCCTGTTGGCCAACAAACAGCGCAGAGTTGTCGTAATACGGGGTGGTGAACAGCACCTGTTTTTCACGCTCAGGCGTGATATCCATACCGGCCATCACCGCGTCAAAACGACGGAATTTCAGGCTCGGGATCAGGCTGTCGAAGGCCTGATTGGTGAAGGTACAGGTAGCATCAATCTCTTTACACAGCGCATTTGCCAAATCAACGTCAAACCCGACGATCTTGTTATTAGCATCGATAGATTCAAACGGAGGATAAGACGCTTCGGTGGCGAAACGAATGGTTTGGGCTGCGGTAGCGGAAAGGCTAAAACCTGCGATTAGCGCGGCAATCAGAACTTTTTTCATTGTATTGTCCCGAATCTTAGTGAGAAAGATAGTTTTTAAACGCTTCGGTTTGCGGGTTGGCAAAGCAGCTCGCATCCCCAAACTCGACGATATGACCGTTTTCCATGTACACCACACGACTGGCCGTTTTACGGGCAACTTCCACTTCGTGAGTGACGATCACCTGAGTAATGTTGGTTTCCGCCAGTTCACGAATGATGCTGACGATTTGGGCGGTAATTTCCGGATCAAGGGCGGCGGTCGGTTCATCAAACAACAGCACCTGCGGCTCCATCATCAGCGCGCGGGCAATGGCCACACGCTGTTGTTGACCACCGGAAAGATGCAGTGGATAGCGATCGCTGTAGGGCTTCAGGCGCAGACGTTCGAGGAGTTTCTCGGCGCGCACCATCGCTTGCTCTTTTGTCAGACCCAGTACGCGGCAGGGCGCTTCAATCAGGTTCTGCACCACCGTCAGATGCGGCCAAAGATTATATTGCTGAAAAACCATACCCACGTTCTGGCGCAGATCGCGAATGGCTTTATCGGACGGTGTTTTCGTGAAGTCGAAACGGTTACCCGCAATAGAGAGCGTGCCCGAACGCGGCATCTCAAGCAGGTTGAGTACGCGCAGCAGCGAGCTTTTCCCGGCGCCACTTGGGCCAAGTAACACCAGTGTTTCACCCTGAGGGCAATCCAGCGTGATATCGAACAGCGCCTGATGTGCGCCGTAGAAGCAGTTAATGCCGTTTAATTGAATACTCATTGACACTCGATACTGGCAGTCTGATAGCTATTGAAGCCGCAGATACTACCTTTGACAGAATAGTTATGCAATATTTATGCGTTAAAAGTTAAATGCAAACCGCATTCTTATCTAAACATAGCACAAAATAGCGGGGCCACCAGTGGGCAAGAATAATTGTCGGCATTCTATGCAGAATGCCAGACAATTTATGGGGGTTATGATTTGAGCGGGTGAATGGGGCGATTAACGGTTTTCGACAGACTGGCGCAGCGTCCCGGCTGGAGCGTGTACGCTGCCGCCCAGATAGCGGACATCGTCAACGACCCAGCACTGGCCTTCGCGGATCATCAGCACTTCATCACGCCAGCTTTGGTCGCCTTGTTTCAGCTCTACACGCAGTGGAATGTTACGTGCATCACTATTCGGAATAGTCGATGCGCTGGCGACGCTGGCGCTGTCCGGTAACGTGGCGCGACTGGAGAACGGATCGCTGTTAAACAGTTCTCGATGTGCGCTATCGCGGCTGGCATCGTTCAGCAGCTTCGCCAGGTCGTCACTGAGGTACGGGCGAAGGGCGGTAATGTCATTGTTACGATGCTGAATACGGTAATCATAGAATTGTTGAGCCACGCTGTCTGGCCCGCCTTCTACGCATGCACCGCTACGCGTGCCGTTATCTTTATAGACCGGTGTCACGGTGGTACAGGCGCTGAGAAGTAGTGCACAGGGAACCAGCAGAGAGAGTTTCGAGTAGCGCATAATGATTTCCTTATTAGCTTTCTACGATTAGTGTTCTACGTTGATAGAATATATTCTTTCAATGATAGTGGATCGGTTCGATAATGCTTTTGAGATCGTGCTCTTAGCGCAAAAAGGAGATTAACCATGCAGTTTTCGACAACCCCAACGCTTGAAGGGCAGAGCATCGTGGAGTACTGCGGTGTTGTTACCGGCGAGGCCATTTTAGGCGCGAATATCTTCCGCGATTTCTTCGCCGGCATTCGCGATATTGTCGGCGGTCGCTCCGGCGCGTATGAAAAAGAACTGCGTAAAGCGCGTGAAATTGCTTTTCAGGAGCTTGGTGAACAGGCGAAAGCGCTCGGTGCTGATGCGGTCGTCGGTATCGATATCGATTACGAAACCGTGGGCAAAGACGGTAGCATGCTGATGGTGAGCGTCAGCGGCACCGCGGTAAAAACTCGCCGATGAAACGTCTGTTGTGTCTGCTGGCATTGACGCTGCTGCTGGCGGGCTGCGCTGGCGAAAAAGGGATTGTCGATAAAAACGGGTATCAGCTAGATACCCGCCGCCAGGCGCAGGCTGCTTACCCGCGTATTAAAGTACTGGTTATCCATTACACGGCGGATGATTTCGACGCTTCTTTGGCTACGCTGACCGATAAAAACGTCAGTTCGCATTATTTGATCCCGGCTGTGCCACCGCTCTATCACGGCAAGCCGCGTATCTGGCAACTGGTCCCGGAAAACGATCTGGCCTGGCATGCGGGGATTAGTTTCTGGCGCGGCGCTACGCGCATTAACGATACCTCGATTGGCATTGAACTGGAAAACCGTGGTTGGCAAAAATCGGCGGGCAGCAAGTATTTTGCGCCGTTCGAGCCTGCGCAGATTCAGGC
This sequence comes from Citrobacter arsenatis, assembly GCF_004353845.1. Classification (GTDB taxonomy): domain Bacteria; phylum Pseudomonadota; class Gammaproteobacteria; order Enterobacterales; family Enterobacteriaceae; genus Citrobacter; species Citrobacter arsenatis. The sequence continues at coordinate 3,337,359 of NZ_CP037864.1, read as the reverse complement.
GTTAATCCCATTGGCGAAAGATATTCTCGCCCGCTACGACATAAAACCGCAGAACGTGGTGGCCCATGCGGACGTTGCCCCACAGCGCAAAGACGATCCCGGCCCGCTGTTTCCGTGGAAGGCACTGGCAGAACAGGGAATTGGCGCGTGGCCGGATGCCCAGCGCGTGGCGTTTTATCTTGCCGGGCGAGCGCCTCATGCACTGGTAGATACTGCATCATTGCTCGATCTGCTGTCGCGTTATGGCTACGAGGTAAAACCCGAAATGACCCCGCGTGAACAGCAGCGGGTGATTATGGCGTTCCAGATGCACTTCCGCCCGACGTTGTGGAACGGCGTGGCGGACGCAGAAACTCAGGCGATTGCCGAAGCGTTACTGGAGAAATACGGGCAGGGTTAACGCAGACACCAATGCCTGATGGCGCTTCGCTTATCTGGCCTACGGTTATTTGGCAGTTTTTTGTGGCGCTTGTACCGCCACCCTGCAATGGCTATCAGCCTAACGCGGCAGCTTACCGTGGTCACGCAGCCAGGCTGCGGTGCGCTCAATGCCTTCATCCAGCGTTACCACGGGCTGATAACCCAACTCTTCCTGAGCGCGGGTGGTATCCAGGGTAAAGTCAAAATTCAGCTTCGATACGCCGTAATGCGTAAGCTTTGGCTCTTTCGCCGATTTATTGCCTAATCGCTCCATGCTGCGGGCAATCATATCCAGCATCGGGTAGGGCACGGAGCGGATGCGGCAATCAATATTCAGCTCGTCGATGAGCTTTTGCACGATACTGCGCAGGGTACGATGCTCGCCGTTGGTAATGTTGTACGCGCGCCCCGACGGCAGGTTATCGCAGGCTTGCTGACTTGCCAGCCACATCGCATGCACCGCGTTTTCGTAGTAGGTCATATCCACCAGCGCACTTCCACCGTGCGGCAACAGGATGCTGCCGTAGTGGTACATCATGTGGGCCAGACGGGGAATAAAAACTTTATCGTGAGGCCCGAACAGACTTTGCGGACGCAATACCGTAAAACGGGTCTGCGGGTTGGCCTGCGCGAGTAGCGCAATCACCTCTTCACCTGCAGCTTTGCTGCGGGCGAATTCATTGGCGAAGCGATGTGGACGGAAATCCTCTTTGATATCGCGATGGTGATGATAATCAAAATAGAGCGATGGGGAGGAGATATGAATGAAGTTACGCACGCCCCAGGCCACGGCCCACTCGCCCAGACGGCGGGTAGCACGAACGTTGGCCAGATCAAAGGCTTCCTGGGTTCCCCACGGTGAGGTAAAACTGGAGCAGTGCCACAGCGTGTCGATGCCAGCAAGCATCACTTTTGCCTGCGAAGAAACCAGCTCGGTCAAATCGGCATGCACAAACTCTGCGCCCATTTTCTCCAGCAGCTTGCCCATCGCTTCGTTGCGACCGGTCGCTCTGACGCTGACGCCTTTGCTGCATAAAAACTCAACCGCGTTTCGGCCCAAGCCGCTGGTGGCTCCGGTAACCAGTACCTTCATATCAATCCACTGTGTTTAATAAACGTCGTGCGCATTCTTCCGTGAAATACGCCTGTATGCAATGGGAAACATGAAAGAATACAGGCTCTTTTTATCATTAGTCTGTGATTTGTTCTGCAAGTTTGGCAATGCGCTTCGCCATCCCTCTGAAAATGAACAGATGAGCCGGGATCATCAACAGCCAGTAGAAGAGGCCTGGCATGCCGTGCGGATGCCACCAGGCGCGTACATCAATGCGTCGGTGGTCGCCTTTATCTTCCAGCGTGAAGCTCAGGCGACCCAATCCTGGCGCTTTCATCCCAAACAGCAGCGTCAGCTGTTTTTCTGGCTCAACGATAATAACTTTCCAGCTATCAACGGTATCGCCAACCTGCAACAGCGCGTGTTGTGGTCGGCCTTTTGCCAACTTATGGCCGACCAGCAGGTCCAGCGCCGCACGCGTCTTCCATAAAATATTGCCAAAGAAATAGCCTTCTTTGCCGCCGAGTCGATTCACTACCTGCCACAGCGCTTTTTTGCTGGCGGAGGTTTCAACGCTAAAGCCAGCCTGCTTGGCGAAATAGCCATATTCAGGCCGCCAGCGGGCAAATGCCTGCGCGTCGTAACCCCAGTCGCTGGAATTGACCAGCTTTTCTTCTTCTTTCAACGTGCTGCGCACCGCGTCATCAAAGGCAATCAGCTTTTGCGGGATCAGCGCGCGTAATTCGGTGTCATCGGCCAACAGGTCGTGTTTTAAGCCCTGAATCAGCGCTTTTGCCGTGGTGGGCGGTACTGACGTAATGACGTTTAAAAACCAGACCGAAATCCAGCGGGTAGGAAAGGGGATAGGGATGAGCAGGCGATGTTTACCGCTGACCGCCATAAAATGCTCGAACTGTTCCTGATAGCTCAACACCTGCGGCCCGGCGGCTTCGAGCACGCGGTGATGCTGTGTGGGGTTTTCCAACAACGCCACCAGGTAGTACATTAAATTCTCCAGCGCGATAGGCGTGGTACGCGAGCGCACCCAACGCGGAGGGGTGAGTACCGGCAGGTTGTAAACCATATCACGCATCACTTCAAACGCGGCGGAACCCGCCCCGACGATAATGCCCGCGCGCAATTCCGTCATCGGTACGCCTGACTCTCTCAGGGTGTCTGCGGTTATTTGCCGCGCACGCAGATGATCGGATTGTTCATGCCGTGGAGCCTGTAATGAGCTTAAGAAAATAAGCTGTTTAACTGGCGTAGCACGTAGCGCATCGCGTACGTTCATCGCCACCTGGCGTTCGTGGGCGATAAAATCACCGCCTTCACCCATGCCATGAACCAGATAATAAACCGTATCAACGTCGGCCAGCAGCGGGGTGAGATTATCTGGCCAATTCAAATCGACCTTATGGCAACTGACGTTGGCCAGTTGCTGCTTTTCCAGCCGTTCAATGCGGCGTGCCGCAGCCAGCACTTGATGTCCTTGCTGGCTGAGCGCCTGTACCAAATGCTGCCCAATGTAGCCACTGGCGCCAAGAACTAAAATCCGTTGCGGCACGCCCATCTCCTTAGCGGGTTAAAAAAGCGCGCCAGTGGGCGACGACTTCGGCAAGTTGTTCACGCGATACGTCCAGATGCATCACCAGACGCACAATTGGAGAGGCGTTAATCAGTACGCCTTGCGCTTTCATGTATTCACCCAGCGCAGCAGCGTGCTCTTCGCCAACACGAACAAACAGCATGTTGGTGTCGTGGCGCATGACGTCTGCCCCTGCTTCGCGCAGTTGTTCTGCCATCCAGGCGGCGTTGTCGTGGTCTTCCTGCAAGCGCGCGACGTTATTTTTCAGCGCATACAGTCCGGCCGCCGCCAGAATACCGGCCTGACGCATTCCGCCGCCGGTCATTTTGCGCCAGCGAATGGCGCGCTTGATGTAATCGTGGCTGCCGACCAGCAGCGAACCTACCGGCGTACCCAGACCTTTGGAAAGACAAATGGTGAACGAGTCGCAGTATTGTGTGACGTCTTTAAGCTCACAGCCATAGGCGACGATGGCGTTAAAAATACGCGCGCCGTCGATGTGCAACGCCAGATTGCGCTCACGGGTGAATTCCCAGGCGTCTTTCAGATACTCACGCGGCAGCACTTTGCCGTTATGGGTGTTTTCCAGACTGAGCAGACGGGTGCGGGCAAAATGGATATCGTCTGCTTTGATTTTCGCTGCCACTTTGTCCAATGGCAGAGAGCCATCCGGCGCGGCGTCAATGGGTTGTGGTTGAATGCTTCCAAGCACCGCAGCGCCACCCGCTTCGTAGAGATAGTTATGTGCGCCCTGACCGGCAATATACTCTTCGCCGCGCTGGCAATGGCTGAGCAGCGCAACCAGGTTTGCCTGGGTACCGGTGGGTAGGAAAATAGCGGCTTCTTTGCCAGAGAGGTCTGCTGCGTATTGCTGGAGGGCGTTAACGGTAGGGTCATCACCGTATACGTCGTCCCCGACCGGGGCTGCCATCATCTCTTCCAGCATGGCGCGACTCGGGCGGGTGACGGTATCACTGCGTAAATCAATCATGGTGTCTCCTTATTACACTTCATCCTTCAAGCTGCCTCGGCGTTAGCCGCACCCTTAAACCCCAGTCACATAGTATACCTATACTCCTGGGGATTTTCGGGCTAGCCGCCTTGATGCATCATGAATGATTTTGTGTGTGATTTAATAAGGATGTTTTACCTGAGCCAGTTAGTTTTCGCCAGTTCCATCACTTCATCACCGCGCCCGCTGATGATTGCGCGCAGCATATACAGGCTAAAACCTTTGGCTTGTTCGAGTTTGATCTGCGGCGGGATCGCCAGCTCTTCTTTCGCCACGACCACATCGACCAGCACCGGACCGTCAATCGACATCGCCCTTTGCAGCGCTTCATCAACCTCTGAAGATTTCTCCACGCGAATGCCCGTAATACCGCAGGCCTCGGCAATCCGTGCGAAATTTGTATCGTGCAGTTCGGTGCCGTCGGTCAGATAACCGCCAGCCTTCATCTCCATTGCCACAAACCCCAGCACGCTGTTGTTGAAGACGATAATTTTCACCGGTAGCTTCATTTGCACAACCGACAGAAAGTCGCCCATTAGCATGCTAAAGCCGCCGTCACCGCACATTGCGACAACCTGGCGTCCCGGTTCGGTCGCTTGTGCGCCGAGTGCCTGCGGCATGGCATTGGCCATCGACCCATGGTTAAACGATCCGAGCAGGCGGCGTTTGCCGTTCATTTTAAGATAGCGTGCCGCCCATACCGTCGGCGTGCCAACGTCGCAGGTGAAGATGGCGTCTTCAGCGGCAAACTGGCTGATCTGCTGCGCCAGATACTGCGGATGAATGGCTTTATCGCTGGGCTTGGCTAAATCATCCAGCCCTTTGCGCGCCTCGCGGTAGTGCTCCAGCGCTTTATCCAGAAACTGCCGCTCGGTTTTTTCTTCCACCAGTGGCAGCAGGGCGCGGAGGGTGGATTTAATATCGCCTACCAGCGCCATATCAACTTTACTGTGCGCGCCAATGCTCGCCGGATTGATATCAATCTGAATAATCTTGGCATCGGTGGGGTAGAACGGGCGATAGGGGAACTGAGTACCGAGCAGGATCAGCGTGTCGGCATTCATCATGGTATGGAAGCCGGATGAAAAGCCAATCAGCCCGGTCATGCCCACGTCGTAAGGATTATCGTACTCAACATGCTCTTTACCACGCAGGGCGTGCACAATTGGCGCTTTGATTTTAGCCGCAAACTCAACCAGCTCTTTATGCGCCCCGGCGCAGCCGCTGCCGCACATCAACGCAATATTGCTGGAGTAGCGCAGTAGTTGCGCAAGTTTTCTGAGCTCTTCTTCTTCCGGGGTGACTACCGGCAGCGGCGCATGATACCAGTGCGTGCTGGCGCTTTCAGGCGCGGGCTTCAGCGCGACGTCGCCGGGTAACACCACCACGGAGACGCCGCGGTTGAGTACCGCTTTACGCATGGCTATAGCCAGCACTTGAGGGATCTGTTCAGGGCTGGAAACCAGCTCGCAATAGTGGCTACATTCGCGGAACAACTCTTGCGGGTGGGTCTCCTGAAAATAACCGCTGCCTATCTCACTGGATGGAATATGGGCGGCAATTGCCAGCACCGGAACATGGTTACGGTGACAATCAAACAGCCCGTTGATCAGGTGCAAGTTGCCTGGCCCGCACGAGCCTGCACAGACGGCCAGCTCGCCCGTCAACTGTGCTTCAGCGCCTGCGGCGAAGGCCGCAACTTCTTCATGACGGGTAGGCATCCAGTCAATCGTTCCCATACGATTCAAACTGTCACTAAGGCCATTTAGTGAGTCACCCGTTACACCCCAAATGCGCTTTACGCCAGCTTGTTCGAGTGTTTTAGCAATAAAAGCGGCAACCGTTTGTTTCATGGTTTTCCTTCTCCTCTAATGTGATACCGGTTACAAGTTTAGATGAAGATAATCGTTATGCTTCTCATTCCCCCCTTATTTCCGGCAGGTTTCATTTAACCTGTACTAAGCGTAGTTTGTTAATTGGATATGGTGAAACAAGGAATAAATTCAGATGGTTATAAAACTATTAAATACAGTTAACCGGGTGCTGACTCATGAAGATTTTGGCAAGTTTTTGTTACGCCTTGCCGTCGGTGGACTGATGCTGTTTCATGGGCTGCATAAACTGTTCGCGGGAATTGAGGGCATCAGCGGCATGCTGATAGCGAAAGGTTTCCCGGGCTTTATTGCGTATGGCGTTCTGTTGGGAGAGGTTGTAGCACCCTGCCTGATTATTCTTGGCATACTGACGCGTCCGGCGGCGTTGGGGCTGGCGTTTACGATGGTTGTGGCATGGCTGATGGTCGGGATGGGCGAAACCTGGTCACTGGATAAAACCGGCGCATGGGCGATTGAAAGTCTGGTGTATTTCTTCATCGGCGCGCTGGCCGTGGCGTTTTTGGGGGCAGGGCGATTCTCCATTGTCGGAAATTCGGCCTGGCGATAGTTTGGCATCGAATGCAATCAGTTGAGAAGCGAGCATGTTCTGCTTGCTTCTCAACTCTGTTCGGATAGGGATCGTACTGCACAAACTCAGGATCCGGATGAGTTATAGGAACGGCAGAAAAACAGGATTCGTGGATGACGTTTGCGATGAAGGATAGGTGAGCAGACAAACAGCGTCGGCATCAGAACTAAAATAAATATGTTTAGTGGTAATCATTATCTAAGCAAAGAAAATAAATGTTAACATTACGTGTGATTATATATCATTCAATGATGATTCAATTTTCTATGTGTCATGTCAATTTTTTGTCTGTTAATTTGATGACAATTTGATGATAATCGGTGCTATATATAAAAGTAGGGTAATCAAATTATTTTAGTTAAGGATCATATGAACACGGTATTCTTTATTTCTGCTGGTCAATTAAGGATCAAGAAAGAAAAAAACATCTCCAATCAGAAAAATATGTATCTGAATTATGGGCTTCTTTCCCTTGCTACAGTTGTGAGTCGTGCGGGATATCACTCATCTGTTTTTCATGGGGATTTTTCCTCGCCAGAGGTTTTTTTTGCAGAGTTAATTTCAAATGGGGTGTTAGAAACGCAGTATCCCATTTACATATCCATTCCGAGTTATTATGCTTTGACCTGGGCGCAAGAACTAACCTCTCTTCTCAAAAAACAAATAAATAATAAGATTTATATAGGTGGTCGCTGGGTAATTGATGATGATAAGGAGAAGTTGAAAGCCGAGTTTCCTTTCGCTGATGAAGTGATTTCAGGGATGGGGGAAAATAAAATATTGGCAACTATAACAGGTGTTGATGATTATACTGACTACCGTCATCAGCCTTTGGATTATTCATTGCTGAATAACCGAAGATATTACCAACCAAGCATAGAGGTTTCCAGAGGTTGTGGTAAAGGTTGCGTGTTTTGCCAGGAAAAACATGAGCCATTAGGCTCGTTAAAGTCGCCGAAATCAATAATAAATGAATATAATCAGTTATTACTGAAAGATGAACTGCGAGAGATGACGCCTTATTTTGAGGCTTCCCTTTTTTCTCCCACAGAAGAATGGTTGAAGGAATTGATTGATGAAAGAAGTAAATGCAAACCGTTCTTCTGGCGTGCGGAGTGTCGTGTTGATTCGCTACCCAACAAAATAATCCCACTTTTGGCAAAAGCAGGTATGGGGGTAATCGACCTTGGTCTGGAAAGTGCCAGCCCAGCTCAGCTACGCAAAATGGAAAAGGCAAGGCGACCCGAAAACTATTTGAAAAGAGCGTCTGAGCTATTAAAACTTTGCCACGAAAATGGTATCAAAACTAAAGTTAATATTATGCTGTATGCTGGAGAAAGTATTGATTCAATTACAGAAACACGTGAGTGGTTAGAAAAGCATAGACCATATATTTATGGGGTTTCATGTGGCGTTGTATCTGCGTTTGGTTGGGATGATAATAAACAGGAATTTATTGATAGTCTATGTCAACATGGTGCCTCTATTTGTGAAGAAGAAAGTTTTTTAGGTGTCACAAATTTCCATCTTAGTGAAACATTGACCTATCAACAGAGCGTAAAGGAAGCTAAGAAACTCTCTAAAGAATTCATGTCCATAGAAAATTTCTTTTATTTAAAAGCGTTCTCCTACTATCCAAGAAATTATACGTTCGAACAATTCAAAGAAGAAATCGAGATCGAACGCGGAAATTATAGCTTTGCATATGAATGGACGCAGTCTTAATGGACCATACTACCTGTTAATGTTTAGGTGACTGGTGGTCATTCATCACAATTTCGAATCAACATCGGCAAATAATAATGTCTGATGCCAAAAAAATGTTGACCTAATTCGTTTGATGAGTGAAGTTATTGAGTCTAAATATGAGCATCCGATCATTTAATTAAATAATTTTGACTGTGGAGATTCTAACGATGAGTATTGAAAATGAGTTAGCGCGAAAGATTCTTGATCCGATACATGGCATTATACGTTTGACGGCAACAGAAATTGATTTTATCAACCACCCGCTATACCAACGCCTACGTAATATTAAACAAAATTCTTTTTTGTATAAAGTATTTCCATCTGCAGTTCATAGTCGTTTTGAACACTCTTTAGGTGTTCTTCATTTATCGTATGAAATACTGCAAAACTTGCATCTCAATGCTATTCGTTATGGAAAAAAATATAATGATGGACATGTGTTTAGCGGAATAAATGCGATCCCCGCGCACAATGTTCAAGAGTTGAGGCTTGCCGCGCTGATGCATGACATCGGGCATGGTCCTATGTCTCACCAATTTGATAGTTTCATGCCGAATAAAGAGCAGTTAACTGCTCTTATAGATGATGAGTATCATGATATTCTCAAAGTGCTAACCTGTGAGAAAGAACAGGTTGAACACGAACAATTATCTTTGATATTCACTCTTGTAATATTCAATGAACTAAAAAAAGAAGGTAAAATAAGTCCGGAAGTAAAAGTTGACAATATCTTTAAAGTAATAGATAAAAGATATGGAAATCAATCTATTGTAACGACAGTAAATGACAGAGAAGTGGATATCCTTCCGTTGATGACTTCGATAATATCATCATGCCCAATAGATGCAGACAGAATGGATTATTTGCTTAGGGATAGCTATTTTTCTGGTGTTAAATGTGGTATCTATGATTATAATCGCTTGTTTATGTCTGTAGTGCCTGTCGAAGAAGATGGCAAAATATATCTTGCCTATAAGGAAAGTGGTATAGATTCTATCGCTGAGTTTATTGGTGCGCGTTCTGGTTTATTCGCCCAGGTTTATTTTCATAAAACCAATCGAGCATTTTCATCAATGCTAAATAAATTATGTGAGAATATGCTGGAAAAGCATAATGAAAACCTTATTATCTCAGACCTTAACGATGAAAATGTACTTGAACTAGATAAGAGAGGGATTGATTCATTAGGCGAGTTTTATATTAACTGTAGTGATGATTATTTTTTGAATGAAAAGGTTGCAGAGTGGGTTGAGATAACTGAAACCGAAGGCATAAATAAGAAAATACTGGACGATATTATTAATCGACATCCATGGTCGAAAATTTATGAAGCCAAGCATTTCCTTAAGGATGCCAGTATTACAGATAAGGGAAATGGAAAGTTAAAGGAAAATTTGCACGCTAAGTTAACTCCTATTCTGGAGCGCTATTTAGAACAACATCAATATGCAATTGATGTTGTATCCGATAATGCATTTAAAGATATTGACAAGACCGAAGTGAAACTGTTGGTCAAGAACATTGATAATACCTATAAAACAAAGTCATTAGACCAGTGTGGTGATAAGTTGGATCAATATCAAAGTATCAAATATTTTATTCGTGTATTCGTCGATCGTGATATAAAAAAATCATTACCTTCCGATCTAATTAGTGAGATTAATGAGGCCGTGATGACGGAAATAGCGTGTCCTGATTGAGCCGACATGCCGTAAAAAAAGCCATCTGATTTAATCAGATGGCTTTTTTACATCAGGTTTTAAACAATTACGCCAGCACTAAGTCACCCTGCGGATGGCAGGAGCAGGCCAGCACATAACCTTCAGCGATTTCTGCGTCGGTCAGCGTCATGGTGCTGCTGACCGTGTAGTTACCGTCAACCACTTTGGTTTTGCAGCAGCCGCATACGCCCGCGCGGCATGCGGCGACAACCGGAACTTTATTGCTTTCCAGCGCCTCCAGCAGCGTACTACCCACCGGCGCATAAAACGCTTTCGCTGGCTGCAGTTTGGTGAACTTCAGACCGCTGGTGGCTGCTTCAGCCACCGGGGTGAAGAACTGTTCTTTAAAGAAGCGCGTCACGCCCAGCGCTTTGACTTCTTTCTCGACCAGATCCATATACGGTGCCGGGCCACAGGTCATCACGGTGCGCGAGGCGAGGTCCGGAATGCTTTGCAGCAGTTCGGTGGTCAGTCGACCGGAAACAAAGCCATGGGTCGCGTTATTTTCGGCAACCAGCGTGACCGGATACTGACGCCACTCTTCGGCAAAAATGACATCTTTTGGCGAGCGCACGTTAAAGATAACCTGCACATCGACCTCTGGACGGTACTTTGCCAACCAGCGACGCATTGACATGATTGGCGTAACGCCACAGCCGGCGGCCAGCATCAGGAACTTGTCCTCCGCTTTATCTTCACAGGTGAATTCACCCATTGCATCGGACAGCCAGATATAGTCGCCGCGCTTCACGTCGCGGGTTAACCACTGTGAGCCTGCGCCATCGTCAATCCGGCGGATGGTCAGCGTGATGTATTCGCTAACGCCCGGCGTTGAAGAGATGGTGTAAGCACGCAGCGTGTCCGCTGAATTACGTACGCTGACCAGTGCATACTGCCCGGCGCGGTACGGATAATAGTCGTGACACAGCAACGAAATTGTCCATACATCCGGCGTTTCCTGATGGATGTGATGAACCTGCATCCGCCATGGGCACTGATGAGTTGGCATTGTCATTCTTTACTCCTTACGCGCTCAGCAATTGCTTCATGTCTTCTTCAACGGTGGTCACGGAACGCAGACCAAACTTCTCGTTGAGAACGGCCAGCAGGTCCGGTGTGAAGAAGCCTGGCGCAGTCGGGCCTGTGACGATGTTTTTCACACCCAGAGACAGCAGAGTCAGCAGAATCACAATCGCTTTCTGTTCGAACCAGGAGAGCACCAGAGATAGCGGCAGATCGTTCACCCCACAGCCCAGTTTCTCAGCCAGGGTCACCGCCAGAATGATGGCAGAGTATGCATCGTTACACTGACCGGCATCCACCAGACGCGGCAGACCTTCGATATCGCCGAACTCCAGCTTGTTGAAACGGTATTTACCGCACGCCAGGGTCAGGATCAGGCAGTCGTCCGGCACGCTGGTTGCGAAGTCGGTGAAGTAGTTACGTTCACCGCGAGCGCCGTCACAACCGCCTACCAGGAAGATATGACGCAGTTTTTCGCGGCTGACCAGGTCGATCAGCGTATCAGCAGCGCCCAGCAGGGTCTGACGACCGAAACCTACGGTGATCAGGTGCGGAATTTCGCTATACGGGAAGCCAGCCATTTGCTGTGCCTGTGCGATAACCGGACCGAAGTTGTCACCTTCGAGATGGCTCACACCCGGCCAACCGACAATGCTGCGGGTCCAGATACGGTCGTCGTAGGCGCCAACGGTTGGGTCGATGATGCAGTTAGAGGTCATCACGATTGGACCTGGGAAGCGGGCGAATTCAACCTGCTGATTCTGCCAGCCGCTGCCGTAGTTACCGATCAGGTGTTTGAATTTACGCAGTTCCGGGTAGCCGTGTGCTGGCAGCATTTCACCGTGGGTATAGACGTTAACGCCGGTGCCTTCGGTTTGTTCCAGCAGGTTGTAAAGATCTTTCAGGTCGTGACCGGAAATCAGGATGCACTTACCTTCGGTAGCTTTTACGTTGACCTGAGTCGGGGTCGGGTGACCGTATTTGGTGGTTTCACCGGCGTCCAGAATGCTCATCACTTTGAAGTTCATCTGGCCGATTTCCATTGAACACTCCAGCAGAGCGTTCATATCGGAAGGCCAGGTACCCAGCCACGCCATGATTTTGTGGTATTGAGCATAGATATCGTTGTCGTACTGACCGAGAACGTGCGCGTGCTCCATGTAAGCTGCTGCACCTTTCAGGCCGTACAGGCACAGCAGACGCAGGCCGAGAATGTTCTCGCCGATGGCTGCTTTGTCTTTGTTCGGGGTAAATTCAGCGGCCTGACGCTGCAGGTCGCCCAGGTCGTCGCTGACCAGTTGCAGATCGGCCATCGGGTTGGTGACCGTTGCGTTCGCGTCGATGTTCAGACATTGCGCTTTCAGGGCGTCGCGCATGGCGATAGCTTCACGGGCATAGCCAACAATACGTGGAGAATCGAAGTTTACGTTGGTCAGCGTGGAGAAGAACGCACGCGGCGCAAAGTTATCAACCTCATGGTCGATGATGCCGTATTCACGTGCTTTAACAGCCCATGCAGACAGACCTTGTAGGGAAGCAATCAGCAGATCCTGCAAATCGGAGGTTTCAGCCGTTTTACCGCACATACCCTGCGCGTAAGAGCAGCCGTTTCCTGCCGGAGTACGGATGGTTTGTTCACATTGCACACAAAACATGGTCACACCTTTTAAAGTTATATTTAATATACATGTTTAAGGTTATGCCTGTGCGCGAAGGGATAAAAGGGATTTCTGCTACAACTTGCAGGGAGATTGATTTAGCGCAATTTTGGCGGTAGCCGACTACCGCCAGAGAGGTATTTGTTCGGGTATCAGGCGGAGAAAAACGCCATCAGCAGAGGCACTAACAGACTCAGAATAAAGCCGTGCACGATGGCTGCCGGAACCATCTCGAGACCGCCGCTGCGTTGTAAAACGGGCAGTGTGAAATCCATTGATGTCGCGCCACATAGCCCCAACGCGGTAGAGCGACTACGGCCTACCATTCCCGGAATCAACATAATGGCGATCAGTTCACGGGCCAGATCGTTAAAGAAAGCGGCACTACCAATCACCGGCCCAAACGATTCGGTCAACAGAATACCGGACAGGGAATACCAGCCAAAACCTGACGCCATCGCCAGCGCCGTTTTCACCGGCAGGCCGAGAATCAACGCATTGATAACCCCCGCCAACATCGAACTGGCGACGACGACAACCGCAACAATCATTCCCCGGCGATTAAGCACAATTTGCTTTAAGGTCATACCGCTGTTGCGCAGTTGGATCCCCACCAGGAACAGTAAAAAGATTAATGTATATTCGCTGGCTTCGGTGGCGTGCTGCAAAATGGAAAGACCGGTGAGGCCGAGCAGGAAGCCGACGACAACGACGCCACAAAGCTGGAGCGACTCAAGCGCCATTGCGATTCGCGAGGGGAGCTTTTCTTGCTTGTGGTTATGTCGCCACGGCAGAGAACGTTCCAGCCAGAACAGTGCCGCGATATTACACAGCATAATCACCGTCACGCTGACGGCAGAATAATGAAGAATGGCTAACAGGTTGCTGGTGAGGTTATCCAGAAACGCCAGGCTGATACCCATAAAAAAGAGAATAAGGTAAACGATCCAGCTCAACAGGCGATTGATAAGTTTTAATGCAGCCCTGTGTCGAAGCGGAATAAGGTAGCCCACAATAAGGGGAACCAGAATGATTAACAGCCCTGAAAACATGAAAACCCGGTCCTTGCTGAGAAGTAAAACGAAATGCGCCTGCACACACTACTGAAAGCAAAGAGGGGAGTAAAGTTGCAAATAAAAGGAAATATAGCGAGGAAAAAAAGGCCTGACTTTCATCAGGCCTTTTTGTTAGCGATTAATCGCGTTTTTCGAGCAGGGTACGGTAAATAAGACCGCCGAGGACCCCACCGATAATCGGCATAACCCAGAAGAACCACAATTGCTGTAACGCCCAGCCGCCCTGGAAGATAGCGACAGCGGTGCTACGAGCCGGGTTTACCGACGTGTTGGTAACCGGAATACTGATCAAGTGAATCAAGGTTAACGCCAGACCGATCGCAATGGGTGCAAAACCTGCCGGAGCATGTTTATCTGTTGCGCCGTGGATCACTAATAAGAAACCAGCGGTCAGAATAATTTCAATTACCACGGCAGAAAGCATGGAATAACCGCCTGGTGAATGTTCACCAAAGCCGTTTGAGGCAAAACCACTGGCAGTGGCATCAAAACCCGCTTTACCGCTGGCAATAAGATACAGTGCCGCAGCGGCGACAATACCGCCCACTACCTGAGCAATAACGTAACCAATAACGTCTTTTGCCGGGAAGCGACCGCCTGCCCATAAACCGAAGGTTACTGCCGGGTTAAAGTGACCACCGGAAATATGACCTACGGCGAATGCCATGGTCAATACGGTCAGACCAAATGCCAGTGCGACACCTGCAAATCCAATACCCAACTCCGGGAATGCTGCGGCCAGAACTGCGCTACCGCACCCACCAAAGACGAGCCAAAACGTACCGAAGAATTCGGCTGCTAATTTCCTGAACATAACCACCTCAATTAAAAGTTCCGGGTTCGTGTTCCTTGCCCGGTAATTCATCGCTAAAAGGGACGATGATGAAAGAGCGGGTATTTTAGAAAAAAACATCATCCCTTCGCCAGTTAAATTGATGAAAAAATTTGATTTAAGGCAATATGTTGTGATTCCTTTTTGAATATTGGATGAATGAAGCATAGTTCAATTAGCAAAAAGGCGATGATTGAGTTCTGAAATAATATTCCGGGGAAAACATAAGGAGAATTTTCTTAATTTTTTTGCCTTGGCGATTATTACCCGGATGATATCGGGTGTCCTGAGCACCCGCTTACCGTTATACTCCTGATAACTTGAAGGAAAAAGTTAGCATTTCCGGAGGCTATATGATTCTCGAACGCGTTGAGATTGTTGGATTTCGTGGTATTAACCGTCTGTCGTTGATGCTGGAGCAGAGCAACGTGCTGATAGGGGAGAACGCGTGGGGTAAGTCCAGTCTGCTGGATGCCTTAACCCTGCTGCTGTCGCCGGAAACTGATTTGTACCACTTTGAGCGCGAAGATTTTTGGTTCCCGCCGGGCGATATACAGGGCCGGGAGCATCATCTGCACATTATTCTGACGTTTCGGGAGTCTCAACCGGGACGCCACCGGGTGCGTCGCTATCGTCCTCTGGAAGCCTGCTGGGCGCCGTGCCAGGATGGGTATCACCGCATTTTCTATCGTCTGGAAGGCGAGTGTGCGGATGACGGTAGCGTTCTGACGTTACGCAGTTTTCTTGATGGCGAGGGCCATCCGTTCGCTCTTGACGACATCAACGATATGGCGCGACACCTCGTGCGTCTGATGCCGGTTCTACGCCTGCGCGATGCGCGGTTTATGCGGCGGATCCGTAACGGAACGGTGCCGGATTCGGCAGATGTCGAAGTGACCGCGCGGCAACTGGATTTTCTGGCGCGCGAGCTGGCTACCCGACCGCAAAACCTGACTGATGGGCAGATACGTCAGGGACTCTCGGCTATGGTACAACTGTTGGAGCACTATTTTTCTGAGCAGGGTTCAGGTCAGTCTCGCTATCGTTTGATGCGCCGTCGTTCCAATAATGAACAACGGAGCTGGCGCTATCTGGATATTATTAACCGCATGATTGATAAACCCGGTGGACGCACGCACCGGGTGATCCTGTTGGGACTGTTTTCCACGTTGTTGCAGGCTAAAGGCACGCTTAGGCTGGATAAAGACGCCCGGCCCTTACTGTTGGTAGAAGACCCGGAAACGCGTTTACATCCTATTATGCTGTCGGTTGCGTGGCATCTGCTGAATCTTCTCCCTCTGCAGCGGGTGGCAACCACCAATTCCGGTGAACTGTTGTCCCTAACGCCTGTGGAACATGTCGTCCGTTTGGTACGTGAGTCATCCCGCGTCGCCGCCTGGCGGCTTGGGCCGGGTGGGATCAGTGCAGAAGATGGTCGACGAATTGCCTTTCATATTCGTTTTAATCGGGCATCGTCGTTGTTTGCTCGCTGCTGGCTATTGGTCGAAGGTGAAACGGAAACCTGGGTCATAAACGAACTGGCCCGCCAGTGCGGACACCATTTTGATGCGGAAGGTATCAAAGTGATTGAATTTGCCCAGTCCGGTCTTAAGCCGCTGGTTAAGTTCGCCCGCCGGATGGGAATCGAGTGGCATGTGCTGGTCGATGGTGATGAAGCCGGGAAAAAGTATGCGGCCACGGTACGTAGCTTACTGAATGACGACAAAGAGGCAGAGCGTGAGCATTTGACCATGCTTCCCGCGCTGGATATGGAACACTTTATGTATCGCCAGGGGTTTGCTGACGTCTTTCACCGGGTAGCGCAAATTCCGGAAAACGTGCCCATGAATATGCGCAAAATTATCTCGAAGGCCATACATCGGTCGTCAAAACCGGATTTGGCCATTGAGGTAGCGATGGAGGCTGGGCGGCGCGGCGTTGACGCGGTGCCAACGCTGCTGCGCAAAATGTTTTCCCGCGTGCTGTGGCTGGCACGCGGCAGAGCAGATTAGTGGCGAAACATCGACGACAACTGTAGGTGGATGCTGTCCAGTAGCTGATAGCGGCGGCGGTATTCTGCGCGTTTTTTGCTGGCAATTTCCGCCTCGGTTTTTCGCGCCATTGTGCGAGGGATATGGTAGTAGCCGTGGCTGTCGCACTCGCCGCCAACCGACTCCCAAAATGCGTTGTAGTCGGAAAGGATCACCTTGTTTTTATCGTGGTAACGCGCACTGCGAAAGATATGTTGTTCATTGCTGACCGCCATGACCTTTTCGATATTCAACTGTTCTGCTAAACGGCAAATGACTTCCATAATAATACGTTTGGGGAAAATTCCGTGACAGGACTTCGTCGCTTTTTGTATTGCTTCATGTGGAAGTTGCGAATTGCCCTGTACGCCGCCAATGAATAACGTACTTTTCCCATTATATTCGCAGAACGTAAATGTCATTTTGGTCAGCACTTCTCCGTCACCATTTTGCACCTGAATGGTGCTTTCTCCCTCTTTATCCAGTACCGGGAACATCATCATGGTTACGGTAAATAAATCGTCTTTGCCTTCAATTTGCGCCAGCCTTAAGCCGTCATTGCTTAATAAGGCGCTTAATTCAGCGGGTAAGAATGCGTGGTGGATAACATGGTAATGAAAACGCACCGCATCTAAACGCATTTTACGAGTGAAGTTTGCGGCAAGGTAAGGGCGGTGTAACCGAACCGGCAAGCGGGGCTGACGGGCGAGCAGGTTTTCTAGATCCGGCCATTGGGCGAGTTCTGTCATCCATTCCTGAGTGAGGCGAGGTATCAACAGAGAACGCCAGATAAACTTACGACGAAAGCTGCGTTTATCCCAGCAATGTGCAGGTCGTAAATGACCTCTACTCAGGCTGTAAAAAAGTCCAAAGCTGGTAACGGGTTTGGTGGAAAGAAAAGTGCTGTCAGTTAGCTGGCTCATAATAACAATCCGATGGATACTCTGGTACTAATTTCAGCACAGCGGATCTTAACCATTCATCAATAACTCTGTTATTCTTGCGTTTTTCAACGGCTATTTATTTAACGTTGATGTTTAACACTTCACTCTGGTGGACGTATTGGGGGAAATTGGGACATTTATGAAGCTCAAGGGAAAAATCAAAAAACGCTATTTTCTCTTCGCCATCATCCTTATTGTGGTGGTAATTGCACTTTGGCGAACGCTTAATGCGCCTTTACCTCAGTATCAAACATTAATTGTTCGTCCAGGCGATCTGCAGCAAAGCGTACTGGCTACCGGTAAGCTGGATGCGCTGCGTAAAGTTGACGTCGGGGCGCAGGTCAGCGGGCAGTTAAAAACGCTGTCGGTCGCGATTGGCGATAAAGTAAAAAAAGATCAGTTGCTCGGCGTTATCGATCCTGAACAGGCGCAAAACCAGATTAAAGAGGTGGAAGCGACGCTGATGGAATTACGCGCCCAGCGTTTACAGGCTGAAGCCGAGTGGAAACTGGCGCGGGTAACGCTTGCTCGCCAGCAGCAACTGGCGAAAACCCAGGCGGTCTCACAGCAAGATCTCGACACCGCAGCCACCGAAATGGCGGTAAAACAGGCGCAAATCGGCACAATTGACGCACAAATTAAGCGTAATCAGGCCTCTCTCGATACCGCAAAAACCAACCTTGATTACACCCGCATCGTCGCGCCAATGGCTGGCGAAGTAACACAAATAACAACCCTGCAGGGGCAAACCGTTATTGCAGCCCAGCAGGCACCTAACATTCTGACGCTGGCAGATATGAGCACTATGCTGGTGAAAGCACAGGTTTCCGAGGCAGATGTGATTCACCTGCATCCTGGGCAAAAGGCCTGGTTTACCGTACTGGGCGATCCGCAGACGCGCTACGAAGGTAAGCTCAAAGATGTGCTCCCAACGCCAGAAAAAGTAAATGATGCGATTTTCTACTATGCCCGTTTTGAAGTGCCTAACCCGAAAGGGATCCTGCGCCTGGATATGACCGCGCAGGTCCATATTCAGCTCACGGATGTCAAAAATGTCCTGACCATCCCGCTGTCGGCGCTGGGCGATCCTATTGGCAACAACCGCTATAACGTCAGGCTGCTGCGCAACGGCGAAACCCGTGAGCGTGAAGTGGTTATCGGCGCGCGTAATGACACCGATGTGGAGATCGTGAAAGGGCTGGAAGAGGGGGATGAAGTCATCACCGGCGAGGGCAACGCTGGAGCGGCTAAATGACGGCATTGCTTGAACTGAGCCATATCCGCCGCAGCTATCCGTCAGGCGAAGGACAGGTCGAGGTGTTGAAGGACGTATCCTTGAGCATTCAGGCCGGGGAAATGGTAGCGATTGTCGGGGCGTCTGGCTCGGGGAAATCGACGCTGATGAACATTCTCGGCTGTCTGGATAAGCCCACCAGCGGTACGTATCGGGTTGCCGGGCGCGATGTCTCCACGCTGGATAGCGATGCGCTAGCGCAACTACGTCGCGAGCATTTTGGTTTTATCTTTCAGCGCTATCATTTGCTGTCGCATTTAACCGCCGCGCAAAACGTTGAGGTACCCGCGGTCTACGCTGGCACCGAACGCAAACAGCGCCTGGCGCGTGCGCAGGAACTCCTTCAGCGGCTGGGGCTGGGCGACAGAGTTGACTACCAGCCTTCTCAACTTTCCGGTGGTCAGCAGCAGCGGGTCAGTATTGCGCGTGCGCTGATGAACGGGGGGCAGGTGATCCTCGCCGATGAACCTACCGGCGCGCTGGACAGCCATTCCGGCGAAGAGGTGATGGCGATTTTGCATCAGTTGCGCGATCGCGGACATACGGTGATTATCGTCACTCACGACAGCCAGGTTGCCGCGCAGGCTGAACGTGTCATTGAAATTCGCGACGGCGAGATTGTGCGTAATCCACCGTCGCAGAAACCCTCTGGCGGGCGCGATATCGCGGAGCCAACGGTGAAAACGGCGTCCGGCTGGGGGCAGTTTGTCAGCGGTTTTCGCGAAGCACTTACCATGGCCTGGCTGGCAATGGCCGCGAATAAAATGCGAACGCTGCTGACCATGCTTGGGATCATCATTGGTATTGCTTCGGTGGTGTCGATCGTGGTGGTAGGCGATGCGGCGAAGCAGCTGGTGCTGGCAGATATTCGCGCTATCGGTACTAATACTATCGATATCTATCCTGGCAAAGATTTCGGTGACGACGACCCGCAATATCAGCAGGCGCTGAAGTATGACGATTTAACGGCGCTGCAGAAGCAGCCGTGGGTGAGTTCGGTGACGCCTGCGGTGTCGAAGAATCTGCGGCTACGCTATGGCAATATCGACGTGGCAGCCAGTGCTAACGGTGTTAGCGGCGACTATTTCAATGTTTATGGCATGACGTTTAGCGAAGGGACCACTTTTAACGCAGAACAGTTGGCGGGCCGCGCTCAGGTGGTCGTACTCGACAGCAATACCCGGCGTCAGTTGTTCCCCAACAAAGCGAAAGTCGTTGGCGAAGTCGTGCTGGTGGGGAATATGCCTGCCACGGTGATCGGCGTTGCAGAAGAGAAACAGTCGATGTTTGGCAGTAGCAAGATCCTGCGGGTCTGGCTGCCTTACAGCACTATGTCAGGGCGAATTATGGGGCAGTCGTGGCTGAACTCGATCACCGTGCGAGTGAAGGACGGTTTTGATAGTGCCCAGGCCGAGCAGCAGCTCACCCGACTGTTGACGTTGCGCCACGGTAAGAAGGATTTCTTCACCTGGAACATGGACGGCATCTTGAAAACCGCCGAAAAGACCACACGTACATTACAACTCTTCCTGACGCTGGTGGCGGTGATTTCGCTGGTGGTCGGTGGGATTGGCGTGATGAATATTATGCTGGTTTCGGTCACCGAGCGAACGCGCGAGATTGGTATTCGTATGGCGGTTGGCGCTCGCGCCAGTGACGTGCTGCAACAGTTCTTAATTGAAGCGGTGCTGGTGTGTCTGGTGGGCGGCGCGTTGGGCATTAGCCTGTCGATGCTGATAGCCTTTACGCTTCAGCTATTCCTGCCTGGCTGGGAAATAGGTTTCTCACCCGTCGCCTTGTTGACGGCGTTCCTGTGCTCAACCGCAACCGGGATTTTGTTTGGCTGGCTACCCGCACGAAATGCGGCGCGGCTGGATCCGGTAGATGCCCTGGCGCGGGAATAATGTCACTGAGATAAAAATGCCAGCCGCAAGGGCTGGCATTTTGACTGCGGGATGTACACAATGAGACAGAAGAGTTATGCGACAGCTTCTGCTTCAATGACAGGCACGATGACACTGGCATGATTGCCTTTTGGCCCCTGGTGGACATCAAACTGGACAGCCTGTCCGGCTTTTAGCGTTCTGTAACCATCCATCTGAATGGTGGAGTAATGGGCGAAAATATCTTCGCCGCCGCCTTCGGGGCAAATGAAACCAAACCCTTTGGCGTTGTTGAACCACTTAACAGTACCCGTTTCCATACTTCGACATCCTTCGTAAATCTTATATAAGTAAGATGGAATGAACCGGTGGCGGAGTGGGGGCTGTTCAAAACCTCGCCAACTCTCGAAACTACAATTTAGAGAAATCAGGCGAGGCGTCAAGCGCCAGACCGACGGAATAGGGTAAAAATGCATCAAAATTTGAAGCAGTTAACGCTATTGTCGGTTATGTGACAGATGTCGCGGATGGCACTAATAGATGATAGTTATCTAATACTTGAGGTAGATTGATTGTGCGCATAGGCTGCTTGTCAGCGGCAAGATTTTCTGCCGGAAACCGTAACTGAAGATGACGACTGACAATGGGTAAGACGAACGACTGGCTGGATTTCGATCTGCTGGCGGAAGATAAATTGCGCGACGCGCTAAAACCGCCATCTATGTATAAAGTGATATTAGTCAATGATGATTACACTCCGATGGAGTTTGTTATTGACGTGTTACAAAAATTCTTTTCTTATGATGTAGAACGTGCAACGCAACTGATGCTTGCAGTTCACTATCAAGGTAAAGCTATCTGTGGCGTATTCACTGCCGAAGTAGCGGAAACCAAAGTGGCGATGGTGAACAAGTATGCGAGGGAGAACGAGCATCCGTTGCTGTGTACGCTGGAAAAAGCCTGAATGCAGGCATAAATATTGGGGGAGGTGCCTATGCTCAATCAAGAACTGGAACTCAGTTTAAACATGGCTTTCGCCAGAGCGCGCGAGCACCGACATGAGTTTATGACCGTCGAGCACTTGTTACTGGCGTTGCTCAGTAACCCATCGGCCCGTGAAGCGCTGGAAGCGTGTTCTGTGGATCTGGTGGCGCTGCGTCAGGAACTCGAAGCCTTCATAGAACAAACCACACCCGTATTGCCTGCCAGTGAAGAAGAACGCGACACGCAGCCAACGTTGAGTTTTCAGCGTGTGTTGCAACGCGCGGTCTTCCATGTTCAGTCCTCCGGGCGCAATGAAGTAACCGGCGCTAATGTGCTGGTCGCTATCTTCAGCGAGCAGGAATCTCAGGCGGCTTATCTGCTGCGTAAGCATGAAGTAAGTCGCCTTGATGTGGTGAATTTCATTTCTCATGGCACGCGCAAAGACGAACCAAGTCAGTCTTCTGACTCTGGTAATCAGCCGAATAACGAAGAGCAAGCTGGCGGGGAGGACCGTATGGAGAACTTCACGACTAACCTTAACCAGCTTGCCCGTGTGGGCGGAATTGATCCGCTCATTGGCCGGGATAAAGAGCTGGAGCGCGCCATTCAGGTCCTGTGCCGTCGCAGAAAAAACAACCCGCTGCTGGTGGGAGAGTCTGGCGTCGGTAAAACCGCCATTGCTGAGGGGCTCGCCTGGCGTATCGTCCAGGGCGACGTGCCTGAAGTCATGGCTGATTGTACCCTTTACTCTCTGGATATCGGTTCGCTGCTGGCGGGCACCAAATACCGCGGCGATTTTGAAAAACGCTTTAAGGCGCTGCTGAAACAGTTGGAACAGGATACCAATAGCATTCTGTTTATCGATGAGATCCATACCATTATTGGTGCAGGTGCGGCATCAGGCGGCCAGGTGGATGCGGCTAACCTGATCAAGCCGTTGCTCTCCAGCGGTAAGATCCGTGTGATAGGTTCCACAACCTATCAGGAATTCAGCAATATCTTTGAAAAGGACCGTGCGTTAGCGCGCCGTTTCCAGAAAATTGATGTCACTGAGCCATCGGTAGAAGAGACCGTACAGATAATTAACGGTCTGAAGCCGAAATACGAAGCGCACCATGACGTCCGCTATACCGCCAAAGCGGTGCGTGCAGCGGTCGAACTGGCGGTGAAATACATTAACGATCGTCACCTGCCGGATAAAGCGATTGACGTGATCGATGAAGCGGGCGCGCGGGCGCGTCTGATGCCGGTCAGCAAGCGCAAGAAAACCGTCAACGTGGCGGATATCGAGTCCGTCGTGGCCCGCATTGCGCGGATCCCGGAGAAGAGCGTTTCGCAAAGCGATCGCGATACGCTGAAAAACCTGGGCAACCGTCTGAAAATGCTGGTCTTCGGACAGGATAAAGCCATTGAGGCGCTGACTGAAGCGATCAAAATGAGTCGTGCCGGTCTGGGACACGAGCATAAACCGGTCGGTTCGTTCCTGTTTGCCGGGCCAACTGGCGTCGGTAAGACTGAAGTCACGGTGCAGCTCTCCAAAGCCCTCGGCATTGAACTGCTGCGTTTTGATATGTCCGAGTATATGGAACGCCACACCGTCAGCCGCCTGATTGGTGCGCCTCCGGGATATGTTGGTTTCGACCAGGGCGGTTTGCTGACCGATGCAGTCATTAAGCATCCGCATGCGGTACTTCTGCTGGATGAAATCGAAAAAGCGCACCCGGACGTCTTTAACCTGCTGCTGCAGGTAATGGATAACGGGACATTGACCGACAATAACGGACGTAAGGCGGATTTCCGCAACGTGGTGCTGGTCATGACCACTAACGCCGGCGTGCGTGAAACCGAGCGTAAATCGATTGGGCTTATTCATCAGGACAACAGTACTGATGCGATGGGCGAAATCAAAAAAGTGTTTACGCCGGAGTTCCGTAACCGTCTCGACAACATTATCTGGTTCGATCATCTCTCTACTGAGGTGATTCATCAGGTTGTTGATAAGTTTATCGTCGAGCTTCAGGTTCAGCTGGATCAGAAAGGTGTCTCTCTGGAAGTGAGCCAGGAAGCCCGTGACTGGCTGGCAGAAAAAGGCTACGACCGTGCAATGGGCGCACGTCCAATGACGCGAGTGGTCCAGGATAACCTGAAAAAACCATTGGCTAACGAACTGCTGTTCGGTTCGCTGGTGGATGGCGGTCAGGTGACCGTTGCGCTGGATAAAGAGAAAAATGAGCTGACCTATGGTTTCCAGAGTGCGCAAAAGCACAAACCAGAAGCCGCACATTAATTTCTACTCACCTATTAAGCCGGGCGTAATGCCCGGTTTTTTTTCGCCTGAAAGTAGAGATTTGGATTGGGGCGCTCGGAGAGTTTAAACGGCAGGCAAAAAATAAGCCTGCGTAAGGGAGATTACGCAGGCTAAGGAGGTGGTTCCTGGTACAGCTAGCATTTATGGGTTATGTTTTTCAGCGGAAGCGATAATACCCTTAATGAACGAAACGGTATGTGATCGATTTCTAAGAATCTTCCGAACGCTGAAAAATAACCGTAATTAACTACTTAGCATGCGGGTTGCGCGTGGACTCACCGGTAAAATTACGCATCAACAATGCATAATTCAGATCGATATCCTCCGGTACAGGCATCCACACGGTGTAACCATCGCCTGGCGCAACTGGCATCGCTTCGCCTTTGGCGTTTTCCATCTGCTCAAGGGTAAAGTTGATGTTGCCCTGCGGGGTCATCAGCTCCAGGCTGTCGCCAACGGTGAATTTGTTTTTGACCAGTACGGCTGCCAGCTCGCCTTTACGCTCGCCAGTGAATTCGCCGACAAACTGCTGGCGCTCAGAAACAGAGAATCCGTATTCATAGTTCTGATAGTCGTCATGCGTATGGCGGCGCAGGAACCCTTCGGTGTAACCGCGATGCGCCAGGCCTTCCAGCGTTTCCAGCAGTTGCGGGTCGAACGGTTTACCGGCAGCGGCATCATCAATGGCTTTGCGATAAACCTGCGCGGTACGTGCGCAGTAATAGTATGACTTGGTACGTCCTTCGATCTTCAGCGAATGCACGCCCATCTGCGTCAGACGCTCAACGTGGGCTATAGCACGCAAATCCTTCGAGTTCATGATGTAAGTGCCGTGTTCATCTTCGAACGCGGTCATATACTCACCCGGACGCTGGGCTTCTTCAATCATAAAAACTTTGTCGGTCGGTGCGCCGATACCCAGCGTAGGCTCAACGTTTTGTACCGGGATAGGCTCGTACTTATGCACGATATTGCCCACCACGTCTTCTTTGCCTTCCTGCACGTTGTATTCCCAGCGACAGGCATTGGTACAGGTACCCTGGTTCGGGTCACGCTTGTTGATGTAGCCAGAGAGCAGGCAGCGACCGGAGTAGGCCATGCACAGCGCACCGTGAACGAAGATCTCAAGCTCCATATCTGGCACATGGGTGCGGATCTCTTCGATTTCTTCCAGCGACAGTTCGCGAGAGAGGATCACGCGGGTTAGCCCCATTTGCTTCCAGAATTTCACCGTCGCCCAGTTTACGGCGTTAGCCTGGACCGAAAGGTGAATGTCCATATCAGGGAAGTTTTCGCGCACCAGCATAATCAGACCAGGATCGGACATGATCAGTGCATCCGGTCCCATTTCCACCACCGGTTTCAGATCACGAATGAATGTTTTCAGCTTGGCGTTGTGCGGGGCAATGTTAACCACCACATAGAATTTTTTACCCAGTTCGTGGGCTTCATTAATGCCGAGCTGCAGGTTTTCGTGGTTGAATTCGTTGTTGCGCACGCGCAGTGAATAACGCGGTTGGCCCGCATACACAGCATCTGCGCCATAGGCGAAAGCGTAACGCATGTTTTTCAGCGTTCCCGCCGGGGAAAGGAGTTCCGGTTTAAACATAATTTTCTCGTTCTGATGACAGGTCAGACTCGCCTCACTCAATGAGGCGGTTAGGGGAGTGCCCCCATATTAAGGGCGGGCATTGTAGCGCTGCGGGGAAGGCAGGTAAAGAAAAACGCCGGGCGACATCGTTGCGTTACCCGGCTAAGCGAGTAATTATCAGGTCTTATCTTTTATCGTCTGACTGACCCCATTGGTCTTAACTGAAGCAATACCGGTCTCGCGTGACTGTTCATTCGCATACAGTTGGCTGCTACCAATAATCTGGTGATTTGCAGCTTTCAGGTTGAAATGTAATTTGCCATTGGTGGCTGTTTTTTTCTCATAACGTTCGTCCAGAGGGCTGTTAGCCTGTACAGATGCGATCCCTTTTTCTGCAGCGCCTTTTGTAGTGTAAAGCTCACTGGTAAGGATTATTTCCCCATTTCCAGCTTTAAGAACAAAGCGGTACTGATCATCGCTACTCTTACTTAATTCAAACCAACCAGCCATATGAACTCCTTGATTAAAAGTTTTATATCAAACAGTTATTGACGACAATGTTGTCAGAAAGAGTATGAGCGATATTTGGAGAGTTGCTAGTCGCAGGGCCCACGAAGCCGCGGACCCCTGAAGGGCAGGAGTGTTTAAGCAATTCGACAGGCGTCGGCTTCCCAGCGATAGCCTACGCCATAGACCGCGCGGATAAACGACTGCTCCGCATCCAGCGACTCCAGCTTGCGTCGCAGGTTCTTAATATGGCTGTCGATGGTACGGTCGGTAACGACGCGGTAATCGTCATACAGATGGTTGAGCAACTGCTCACGGGAGAACACTTTTCCCGGTTCATGCGACAACGTCTTGAGTAAGCGAAATTCAGCCGGCGTTAAGTCGAGCATTTTCCCACGCCAGGACGCCTGAAAGCGACCTTCATCGACAATCAGCGGGCTGTTGGCATCCATTTGTTGTAATTCGCGCTGTGGCTTGCAGCGGCGCAGAATTGTTTTCACGCGAGCCACGACTTCGCGCGGGCTGTAGGGTTTGCAAATATAATCATCCGCACCGATCTCCAGCCCCAGCAGGCGATCAATCTCTTCTATCTTGGCGGTTACCATCATGATAGGAATTTCAGAGAATCGACGGATTTCACGACACAGCGTCAGACCATCGGTGCCAGGCAGCATCAGATCCAACAGGATCAGATCGGGCGGCGTTTGACGCACGTAAGGCAGCACCAAATCGCCATGGCTGATGAGCGTAGGCGCGTAACTTGCTGCACGTAGATAATCGATAAGCAGTTGCCCCAGCTTGGGCTCGTCTTCCACGATCAGAATACGCGGCGTGTTTTCATCAATGGGTAACTCAGTCATACATCTCTCTGTAAATCGCGTTCCAGCGGTAGCTCTACTGTAATGCTAACCCCGCCAAAAGGCGAATGGGCGGCGCGGATCAGACCATTATGCGCTTGTACGATATTGACGCAAATAGCCAGCCCCAAACCGGAACCTCCGCTGGCGCGGTTACGCGAACCTTCGGTGCGATAAAATCGCTCAAACAGCTTCTGTAGCTGGTCGTCACTTACGCCGGGAGCGGAATCCGCAAAGGTTATTAAAACCATGCGCTCGCGTTGTTCGGCGCTGATGTGCAGCCCGCCGCCGCTGTCGGTGTAGCGCAGGCTGTTTTCCAGCAGATTGTTGAACAACTGCATCAGACGATCCCTATCGCCAAATACCGTCATGCTGTCGGGGAGCGAAAGCTGTATCGTCAGTCCACGGCTGGCAAAGCGTTCGCGGAATGCGCCGCTTGCCACCTCAAGAAGGGGAATCAAATCCAGCGAGGTTTTCTGGTAAGCCAACGCGCCTTCGTCAGACATAGAGAGCTGATGAAGATCGTTCACCAGCTTGGTGAGCGTACCGACTTCAGCCTGCAACGAGGCAACGGAGTCAGGGGTAAACTGGCGTACGCCATCCTGAATGGCCTCCAGTTCACCGCGCAACACCGCCAGCGGCGTGCGCAGTTCGTGAGAAATATCGGCCATGAAATCTCGACGCATTTGCTGGTTTTTTTCCAGCGTACTGGCAAGTTGGTTGAAGTCCTGCGCCAGCTTGCCCAGCTCGTCCGTACTGGTTGGCGCAACACGAGTGGTGAAATCGCCTGCCGCCAGTTTGTGCGTACCTTCCACCAACCGCTTGACCGGGGCCAGCAGGCTGCGCGCCAGCGTAAACGTCGCCAGCGCCGCCAGGATCGTGGAGAGCGCGACGATAAGCCAACTGGAGCGTCTTTGCTGCATGTCGAAATTGATATCCGTATTCCGCGTTAAGCGTTCCACGGGAGAGGCAATCACGGCACCCACTTCGCTACCGTTGACGCGGATAGGATGGCGCATACCGTCGTGCGGGACCGGACCACGCGGGCCAACCAGCACGCGGGCATTTTGATCGACAACCCAAAACTGCGTACGCCAGCCGTGCGGCGGCATGCCTGGACCTGGTTTATCATCGTCGTTATCGTGTTCAAAAGAACGTAGGATCTGAAACACAAAACGATCGTTATTGCGCAGGAACCGCCAGTTGCCGTGTTGCTCATACTGCTCGCTTAATGCATCGCTGAGCATTTGCAGCCGCTGTTCGTTGCCGTGCTTGATATAGTCAATAAAACCTCGTTCGAAGCTGATGCGTACGGCCCAGTGCATGCTGATCAGCAATACAATGCAGGTGGCGAAAATCGCCAGAAACAGTTTGCCGGTGATACCAGGCCGCCAGAACTTCATCAGGTGCTCCTTTTACGCCGTGAAATCACCGCGTTGGTTTGCGTGTCGTTCGGCACGCGGGCAAAAATAATGGCGGGCAGCGCAATAATGAATGCGATGCACAGCCAGGTATACATAAAGACGGTATGTGTGCTACCGCTGTCGATGGCGATATGCTGTTGGCCGAACATGCCTAACAACAGGCCCGCGATGGTTACCCCAATGCTCATCGACAGTTGCATGATCATCGACAGCAGGCTGTTACCGCTGCTGGCGAGGTCGTCAGGCAGATCTTTTAACGTCAGGGTGTTCATGGATGAAAAGCGCGTTGAGTTGACCATTCCCTGTAAGAACAGCACGAAAGGTAGGGCGTAATACCAGCCGAGCAGCGCGGTGGTCATCAGCAGCAAACTGACCAGCGACAGACCAAGCGTTGTGGCGACCAATACGCGACGATAGCCAAAGCGGTTAACGACCTGCACCACAATGCGCTTCATGCCCATACTGCCGAGCACCATTGGGATCATCATCAGCCCGGCATGAAAAGGTGAAAAACCGAGGCCAATCTGTAAAAACACCGGCGTCATAAACGGCAGCATACCGCTACCAATGCGCCCGGCAAAACTACCGAACAGACCGAGCGAAAAGGTGGGGGTGCGAAACAGATTCAGGCTAAACAGCGCACGTGGATTACGATGGGCGTGTTTCAGATACAGCGCAATGGCCAGCACCCCGCAGATAACCAACGCCGCCAGCGTGATACTGGAGAGGCCGGTTCCTTTACTGCCATCAAGCGCCAGCGTTAGCACCGCCATGCCGACCGCCAGCATCGCGAATCCCGAGAGATCGAAACGTCGGGTTTGCATGGTGTAGTTGGGCATCAGCATCAACGTTGCTATTGCACCGACAATACCCACCGGAATGTTAATTAAAAATATCCAGTGCCAGGAGGCGTACTCAACCAGAATTCCACCTAACGCCGGGCCCAGCAGCGGGCCAATCTGGCCGGGTAAAGTGACAAACGTCATCGCCGCCATATATTGCTCACGCGGGACGATTTTCATCACCGTTAGCCTGCCGACCGGCACCATCATCGCACCGCCAACGCCTTGTAAGACGCGCGCCATCACCAGTTCGTTGAGCGTGTTGGACCAGGCGCAAAACAACGAGCCAAGCGTAAACAGGATAATGGCGGTGAAGAAGATATTACGCACGCCAACTTTGTCCGCCAGCCATCCGCTGGCGGGCAGCATCACGGCTACGGTTAAAACATATGACACAATGACCATATGCATGTGTAACGGGCTTTCCCCGAGGCTTGCCGCCATCGAGGGAAGCGCGGTATTCACGATGGTGGTATCCAGCGACTGCATAAAAAAGCCGAATGCCACAATCCAAAGTTGCCAGCGGGTGCTGTCGGGAAGTTCTGTCATAACTCTGCTACCGGTTTGCTGTTTTTACGCGAAAAACGCAGACGCAGACGGTCGAAAAAGAGATAAACCACGGGGGTGGTATACAGCGTCAGCAGTTGGCTCACGACCAGCCCACCGACGATGGTTATCCCCAAAGGCTGGCGCAGTTCGGAGCCATCCCCTGCGGATAACACCAGTGGCAACGCGCCAAATAACGCCGCCAGAGTGGTCATCATTATTGGGCGAAAGCGCAACAGGCAGGCCTGAAAAATAGCTTCTTCCGGCTGTAGCTTGCCGTTTCTCTGCGCTTCCAGCGCAAAATCGACCATCATGATGGCGTTTTTCTTCACAATGCCAATTAATAGCATGATCCCTATCAGGGCGATTAGGCTGAACGGGGCATTGAACAGCTCCAGCGCCAGTAAAGCCCCAACGCCAGCGGACGGAAGCGTGGAGAGAATGGTCAGCGGATGCACATAGCTTTCGTACAGCATACCCAACACGATATAGACCGTGGCGATGGCGGCGATAATCAGGATCATCTGTGAGTTCATGGTGTCCTGAAATACCTGTGCCGTACCGGCAAAGCTGCCGCGCACCGTGGAGGGGACGCCGAGCTGGGTCATGGTTCTGTTGATAGCCTCTGTCGCTTCGGACAGTGAAGAACCTGTCGGCAGGTTAAACGACACGGTTGAGGCGGCGGACAAGCCCTGATGGTTTACCGACAGCGGCGCATTCGCCGGTTGCCATTTAGCAAAGTACGATAGCGGGATGGCCTTACCGTCGTTGTTGATGACGAACATTTTATCCAGCGCGCTGATGTCCTGGGTGTAACGTCGATCAACCTCCATCACCACTTTGTATTGGTTCATCGGTTGATAGATCGTTGAAATCTGCCGTTGTCCGAAAGCGTTATTCAACAGGCTGTTGGCGGCGGCAACGTCGATTCCCAGACGAGACATGGTGTCGCGATCGTAAATCAGACTCATTTCCGCGCCATTGTCCTGCTGATCGGAGTTGACGTCAGCGAGTTGGGGCAGGGCGGCAAGCGCCTTTCGGATCTTCGGTTCCCACTCGCGCAGCGCCGCGAGGGAGTCGGACAGCAGTGTGTATTGATAGCTGGCGTTGGCCTGACGACCACCGACGCGGATATCCTGCACCGCCATCAGAAACAGGTTTGCTCCGGGTTCTTTGGCAAGCGCGACGCGCAGGCGGTCGATCACCTGCTGAGCGGTTTCACGGCGCTCATCGCGTGGCTTGAGAGTAATAAACATCATCCCGCTGTTAACCCGTGAACCACCGGTAAAGCCGGTGACGTTATTCACCGCCGGGTCGTCGCGGATGATCTTCATAAAATCCTGCAGTTTGCCGCGCATCGCCTGGAAAGAAATGCTCTGGTCGGCCTGGATCCCCCCCATCAATACGCCCGTATCCTGCTCCGGGAAGAAGGTCTTGGGAATGGAAATATAAAGCCAGATATTCAACGCAATGGTGCCAAGTAATACCACGCCTACCAGTCGCGTATGGCGTAGCACCCATTTAAGCGAGGTGCCGTAACTCTGCTGCAGCGCCACCAGCACACGACCAAAACCTCGTTTACGTGACTGTTCACGCGGGGCGCTGGATTTGAGCATCCAGCCGCACATCATTGGTGTTAATGTCAGCGACACCAGCAGCGAGATACCGATAGCAACCGACAGCGTGACGGCAAATTCGCGCAGCAAGCGCCCAGGCAATCCGCCCATTAACAGCAGCGGCAGGAACACCGCCACCAGCGACAGGCTCATGGATAGCACTGTGAATCCCACTTCGCGCGTACCCTGTAATGCTGCCTGGAGTGGCTTCATTCCTGCTTCCAGGTGGCGGGAAATATTTTCCAGCACTACGATGGCGTCATCTACGACAAATCCCGTGGCGATGGTTAGCGCCATCAACGACAGGTTGTTCAGGCTGAATCCGCATAGATACATGGCGGCAAAGGTCCCGATAAGCGAGACCGGAACCGCTACTGCGGGTATCAGGGTCGCACGCCCGGAGCGCAGGAAAACAAAAACCACCAGGATAACCAGCGCCACGGAGATAATCAGCGTCTGTTCGACTTCCTCCAGTGACGCGCGAATGGTCGGTGAACGGTCCTGGGCGATTTGCAGATCGATGGCGGCCGGGACCAGCGTTTGTAGCTCCGGTAATTTGGCGCGAATACTGTCTACCGTCTGAATAATATTGGCTTCCGGCAGCTTGCGGATCATCAGCAGAATGGCCGGTTTGGCGTTGGTCATCCCCGCGTTACGAACGTCCTGCACCGAGTCCGTTACGGACGCAACGTCACCCAGTCGCACTGCCGCGCCGTTGTTGTAGTGGATGATGATGGGCTGATATTCGGCGGCGGTTTTCAGCTCATCATTGGTTTGTACCTGCCAGCGATGAGCATCATTTTCGATAGCGCCCTGCGGCCTACGCACGTTGGCGTTGTCAATCGCGCTACGCACGTCGTCCAGCGACACGCCCTGGTTAAACAGCGCTTGTGGATTAAGCCCTACGCGCACGGCAGGCAAAGAACTGCCTCCAACGTCCACGTCGCCCACGCCATCGATTTGCGCGATGGTTTGTGCTAATTGAGTTGATGCAAAGTCATACAGCTCCCCCTGCGAGTATGTATCCGACGTCAGCGTCAGGATCATGATTGGCGCATCGGAAGGGTTGGCTTTACGGTATGTGGGGCGGCTTGGCATCCCACTGGGGAGCAGGCTTTGCGCCGCGTTAATCGCGGCCTGAACGTCCCGCGCCGCGCCATTGATGTCACGGTCGAATTTGAACTCGAGAATAATGCGCGTGCTGCCAAGCGAACTGCTCGAGGTCATTTCGTTCACGCCCGCGATGCGCCCCAACGAGCGCTCCAGCGGGGTCGCGACCGAGGACGCCATCGTTTCAGGCGAGGCTCCCGGTAATGAGGCGCTGACCATGATCACCGGAAAATCCACCTGCGGCAGCGGGGCGACCGGCAGTAGACGAAATCCGAGTATGCCGCACAGGGTAATAGCCACCGAGATGAGAATGGTCGCTACCGGACGATGAATGAAAAGCGCGAAAAATTTCATTTACGCTTCCTCTTCCTGACGCGGGAAGCGGCTTTTCACATATAGCGACAGACGGTCAAACAGCAGATAAATCACCGGGGTGGTAAACAAGGTTAATACCTGGCTTACCAGCAGGCCGCCGACCATACCAATCCCTAATGGACGACGTAATTCGGCACCTACGCCGGTACTTAACATGAGCGGCAATGCGCCGAGCAGTGCCGCCAGCGTGGTCATCAGAATCGGGCGAAAACGCAGCAGACACGCCTGGAAAATGGCTTCGCGCGGTGCCATACCCTGTTCGCGCTCTGCGGCCAGGGCGAAGTCGATCATCATGATCGCGTTTTTCTTGACGATACCGATAAGCAAAATAATGCCGATAATCGCGATGACGTCCAGTTCGCTGCCGGCAATCATTAACGCCAGCAGTGCTCCAACGCCTGCCGTCGGCAACGTGGAGAGAATGGTGATCGGGTGAATAAAGCTTTCATACAGCACGCCGAGGACGATATACATCGCGACAACCGCTGCCACAATCAACCAGATGGTATTACCCAGCGCGGCCTGAAAGGCGAGCGTGCTGCCCTGGAACTGGGTGGTAATATTCGCGGGCAGGTTAAGCGTTTTTTCGGCATCCAGAATCGCCTGTACCGCATCGCCCAGCGAATGTTCGTCCGGCACGTTGAATGAGATGGTAGTGACCGGGAACTGATCGAGGTGGTTAATCGACAGCGGGGCAAAGCGCTGTTCAATACTGGCGATCGCACTGAGCGGCACCACGCCGCCGTCGCTACTGGTCAGACGGATAGTGTCCAGTGCAGCAAGCCCCGGCGTATTATTGGTGTCATGTTCTAACACCACGCGATACTGGTTTGCCTGGGTGTAGATGGTTGAAATCAGTCGCTGGCCGAAGGCGTTGTACAGGGCGTTATCGACATCCGCCATGCTGATGCCTAAACGACTGGCGCTGTCGCGATTGACGTTCACATACGCCACTAACCCTTTATCCTGCCAGTCGCTGCTGACATCAGACAGCTGCGGTAGCTGCTGTAGTTTTGCTAACAGCTGTGGAACCCAGGTGCTGAGGGCATCCAGGGAAGTCGCTTGCAGCGTAAACTGATATTGCGTCCGGCTGACCTGAGTATCAATCGTCAGATCCTGGGTGGGCTGAAGATAAAGGTCCACGCCGGGTACCCTGTCAACCGCGTCCTGTAGCCGCGCGATCACTTTCTGCACGCGATCGTCGCGCTCATCCAGCGGCTTAAGGTTGATTTGCAAACGTGCGCTGTTCAGTGCCGGATTCGTACCATCCACGCCGACGAAAGCGGTCAGACTCTCTACTGCAGGATCCTGAAGGATGACATCTGAAACCTGACGCTGGCGCTGGGCCATGCTGGCAAAAGAGCTGGACTGCGGTGCCTGCAACGTGCCCTGGATTATGCCGTTGTCCTGGATCGGGAAGAACCCTTTAGGGATAAAGACCCATAGCATAACGCTCAGTGCCAGCGTGCCGAGCGCCACGCTCAGCGTGAGCCACGGGTGGTTCAGCACTTTTGCCAGCCAGTGGCCGTACCCGGCAATGACGCGATCGAACATTCGCTCCGAGGCGCGGGAGAAGCGGTTTTGCTTACGCAACGAGGCCTGGTTAAGCATGCGCGCGCACATCATCGGCGTGAGGGTTAGCGATACGACGGCGGAGATCAGAATCGCCACGGCCAGCGTAACGGCAAATTCACGGAATAATCGGCCCACGATATCACCCATAAACAGCAGCGGGATCAGCACGGCGATCAGCGAAAATGTCAGAGAGATGATGGTAAACCCAATCTCACCCGCACCCTTCAGGGCAGCCGTCAGCGGTTTTTCTCCTTTTTCGATATAGCGTGAAATATTCTCGATAACCACGATAGCATCGTCCACCACAAAGCCTGTCGCGATGGTTAGCGCCATTAAGGTCAGGTTGTTGATCGAGAAATCAAGAAATACCATCACCGCGAAGGTACCAATTAACGACAAGGGTACGGCGACTGCAGGAATAATTGTCGCCGGAATATTGCGCAGAAACAGGTAGATAATCATTACCACCAGCGCAATCGCCAGCATCAGTTCAAACTGGGTGTCTGCAACGGATGCACGAATATTGGTCGTACGATCCGAAAGCACGCTGACCTTAACTGATTTGGGCAGGCTTTCGGTGAGCTGAGGTAGCATCTGGCGGATACTGTCTGCCGTGGAGATGATGTTCGCCCCAGGCTGGCGCTGAACATTCATCACAATGGCTTGTTGCTTATTGGCCCATGCGCCCAGCCAGCTGTTTTCTGCACCTTGTTCGACGGTGGCGACATCGCCGAGGCGGACCGGCGCACCGTTTTTATAGGCAACAACGAGCTGACGATATTCGTCCGCGGACTGCATCTGGTCGTTGGCTGAAAGGGTAACTGCGCGCGTGGGGCCATCAAGACTCCCTTTAGCCGAATTGACGTTGGCACCGGTGATGGCCGTACGGATGGTTTCGCTGGTCAGACCGAGTGCGGCAATAGCCTGTGCGTTAAGCTTCACTCGGACCGCTGGACGTTGACCACCTGATAGTGTTACCAGACCCACGCCGGAAACCTGGGAGATTTTCTGCGCAACACGGGTTTCGACCATATCTTCCACCTGCGTCATCGGCATCGCGCTGGAAGTGACCGCCAGCGTCATGATCGGTGGATCCGCTGGGTTTACCTTGCTGTACACCGGCGGGTTAGGCAGATCGTTTGGTAATAAATTGGTAGCGGCGTTAATCGCGGCCTGAACTTCCTGTTCGGCAACGTCCAGCGGGAGCGTCAGTTGAAACTGCAGTGTTACCACCGAAGCGCCGCCGGAACTTTGCGAGGACATCTGTTTTAAGCCAGACATTTGTCCGAACTGACGTTCAAGCGGCGCGGTTACTGCCGAGGTCATAACGTCCGGGCTGGCGCCGGGGTAGAGCGTAACGACCTGAATCGTGGGGTAATCGACTTCCGGTAAGGCGGCAATTGGCAGGAAGCGATAACCGATAATACCGGCAAGCAAAATCGCCACCATCAGCAGCGTGGTGGCGACAGGGCGTAGAATAAACAGGCGCGATGGTCCGCCTGCGCTGTTCGGAGGTAACACCTGCATCAGGAGTTGGCTCCTTTTTTGCCGTATCCGCGTGGCGCAGTTTTCTCGTCCTGAACAGAAGCGTCGTGCGCCTCTACGACGTCGACTTTAGCCCCTTCCGTCAGGCGGTCAATGCCGTCGGTCACGACCCGATCGCCTGCGGACAACCCGGCGGCGATCACCACTTTTTGGCTATCCTGAATACCCGGTTTAACCAGATGCTTGCTCACTTTGTTCTCGCTGTTCAGCACCCAGACAAAGTGGCCCTCATTGCCCATCTGCAGGGCAGCCGTGGGAATAACAACGGCATTTTGTTGTGTGTCGACCAGCAGGCGGGCGTTAACGAACTGGTTAGGGAATAAAGCATCATCCTGGTTGGTAAAACGAGCCTTAACTTTGATGGTTCCGGTGGTGGCATCAATCTGATTGTCGAGACTGAGCAGGACGCCCTCGCTCAGTTTTTGCGAATTGGTACGGTCCCAGGCTTCGACCTTTAAAGGACTCCCCGATTTTTGCGCCTGCATTACGGTAGCAATGTCGTTTTCCGGCAACGTGAATATCAGGTCGATAGGATGCGTTTGCGTAATGACGACGATACCAGTGGTATCGCCACTGGAAATTTGGTTACCGACATCGACCTGTTTCAGACCGACACGACCATCCACAGGCGCGGTTATCCGGCTCCAGTCGAGCTGCAATTGAGCGCTGGCGACGCTGGCTTCATCCGCTTTGATAGTCCCTAGCGTCTCATTTACCAATGCCTGTTGGGCATCCAGCTCCTGACGGGAGACCAGATTGGTTTTAACCAGTTGTTGATAGCGGGCAAGATCGCGACTGGCATTCGCCAGCGTGGCTTTATCTTTGGCCAGTTGTCCCTGTGCCTGAGCCAGAGCGACTTTGAACTGGCTGGGATCTATCTCTGCCAGCAGGTCGCCGGCTTTTACCTGTTGTCCTTCCTCGAAGTGTAAGGCGATGAGCTGACCATCAACCCGGCTACGCACTGTGGCGGTATTTGCAGCGATAATCGTACCCAGTCCGCTCAGGTAGCGCGGAACGGCTTGCTCGGTGGCGGTGGCAGCCTGAACGGGAGCCAACGGCCCGGAGCGCATTCCACGCCGTCCCGACCCTGGCGTGTGCTGCGCTGGTTTGGTCGCGCCCGGTACGGTTTCCTGGGAGGCGCTGCGGCTTTGCCAGAACCAAATGGCGGCGACGATGGCCACAACGATCGCGATTGCTATCACCCAGCGGGATTTATTACTGCCTTTCATTGTTATGAGTTTCTCATCCTGAAACGATTCGCGGAATGATACTAGTTTAGCCAGCGAACAAGGGAGAAAAATGGAGGAATTATGAAACACTGTCGGGATTCGTCTGAATGCTGACGCGGCTTTGCGAGGCGTTACGCAACATTAAGCGCTGAAAACACCGAATAAGAAATAGTGCGTTAGAGTGCTGACAAGGCAAAAAGGAGGTAAGCCAGAGATTTCAGCGGGACGCTGGAACGAGAAAGCCCCTCCCAAGGAAGGGGCCAAAATAAGGAAAGGGTTATGATGAAGCACGTCATCATACTGGTGATACTCTTAGTCATTAGCTTCGCGGCATACTAAGACACCAGGGGGAGGGGAAACCCTCCCTCCTGAAAATAAGCCACAGCAATGGTGATGTCAATACGCAGACTTTTCAGCATGCGAGCGGCTTAGCGGAAAACAACGTCAGCCCAACGGGCCAGTCCAGCGGTAACGGAACCGAAATCATCGCCACCCGCGATCGGGATCCCCGGCAACTGCTGGGCGAGGGCTTTTTTAATCAGCGGCGAACGTGCGCTGCCGCCGGTCAGGTAAATCACGTCCGGCTTTTCCTGTGCGTTTTCCAGCGCCAGTTGAACCTGCTCGAGAATACGCGCCAGGGGCTGATTAAGCGCGGCCTCCAATCCGTGTTGACTGATATCGGTTGCCAGCGTTTCGCTGATAAACGGTATCGCCGCCGTAACAATGGTCTGATCGGAAAGCGCGATTTTGCTCTCTTCTGCGCTGCGCACCAGGCGATAGCTCAGACGCTCGCGCCAGACTTTGAGCAGCAGAGCAACTTTATCGGCTTCTCTCGCGTCGCGGACAAGATCGTTGAGCAATCGACCGTTGGCGCTGCTGTAGAAATCACTTTGCGCGGGCACATCGTTGATAGCGACCGCGTTCCACCAGGGCAGAATAGGTAAGGCGATCCCTTTTTCCGTTTCTCCCCCCATACCAAGCAGCGGCATCAGGTGTTTAAACGCCAGCGCGATATCCAGATCGTTCCCGCCTACGCGGCAGCCACTGTGTCCCAGCAGGCTGTTTTCGCGATCGGCGCGCTGATGCCATTGCGGCCCCATCAGCAGCAGTGAACAGTCGGTCGTACCGCCGCCAATATCCACCACCAGTACACGTTTTTCTTCCTGCAGCGTGGCTTCGTAATCCAGACCAGCCGCTACCGGCTCATACTGGAAGACGACATCCTGAAAACCGGCACGGTTGGCCGCACGCTCAAGAATCCCTTGAGCCTGGGCGTTGGCGTCATCGCCACCTAATCCCTGAAAGTTGATAGGACGACCAATAACGGCCTGGGTGATGGCTTCCGGCAACTGGCTTTGTGCCTGGTTGCGAATATGCAGCATCATTGCGCAGACCAGATCTTCAAACAGCGCAACCTGCTGCGGTTTCAGACCGCTGGCACCCAAAAATGATTTTGGCGATTTAACGAAGTACACCTCTTCCGGGTCGTCAATATATTGACCCAGCGATGCCAGACCAAACTGCACGCTGTTGGCGTTAACGTCGATGTCTTCTTCGCGGTTATAGCGCATTGCACGGCGAAGCAGTGCTTGCGTTTCATCGTCCGTTGTTGGGACATCATGATGGCGATACAACCACTCGCTGACCGCTTCGCGCGTTGGCGCGCACAGCATTGAGGGCAGAAGCGTGCTGTTATTTTCCATTTTGAGCAGGTGGGGCTGCCCGTCACGCATAACGGCCACTGAACAGTTTGCCGTACCGTAGTCAAAACCAATAAACACCGTAAAAATCCCCATGCCAGTGAAGAAGGGGCGTGACTTTAACGAATAGTTGACGCCCCGACAACTGGAATATGAAAGCAAGGCGTACCGATTGAATAGCGTTTATGCTGTAGGTTTGCTGAAAAAGGAAAACTGAATGTACACGCTGAGCTGGCAACCGCCTTATGACTGGCCCTGGATGCTGGGGTTTCTTGCCGCCCGTGCGGTTGAAGGTGTCGAAACCGTTGGGGAGATGAGTTATGCCAGAAGCTTGTCCGTAGGAGGGCATCGTGGTCTGGTGCGCGTTGTCCCGGATCTGCACGCCAACGTCCTACTGGTAACGTTGAGTTCGGGATTACAGCCGGTAGCTTCCGAGTGCCTGGCCAAAATAACGCAATTGTTCGATCTTAGCTGTTGCCCGCAGCAAATTGTCAGCGCGCTGGGCAGCCTTGGGGCGGCGCGTCCGGGATTGCGCCTGCCGGGGTGTGTCGATGCGTTTGAGCAAGGGGTTCGGGCAATTTTAGGCCAGTTAGTCAGCGTGGCGATGGCGGCAAAACTGACGGCGAAAGTCGCGCACGCTTATGGAGATACGCTGGAGGATGCGCCCGAGTATGTGTGTTTTCCCGCGCCAGTCGCGCTTGCCAACGCCAATCCTCTGCAACTGAAAGCGTTAGGGATGCCGCTTAAACGCGCTGAGGCGTTGATTCACCTGGCTCGCGCAACGCTTGAGGGAACGCTTGCGACAAAAGCGCCTGCCGATATTGAGCAAGGCGTTAAGCAGCTACAAACCTTTCCCGGAATAGGACGCTGGACCGCCAACTATTTCGCGCTGCGCGGCTGGCAGGCGAAAGATGTTTTTCTGCCGGATGATTACCTGATTAAACAACGCTTTCCCGGCATGACGCCAGCGCAGATCAGGCGGTACGCCGAACGCTGGAAGCCCTGGCGCTCCTATGCGCTTTTGCATATCTGGTATACGGACGGCTGGCAGCCGTCAGTTGATGGCGAAATTACTGGTATTCAGTAGCAGATCCAGCGGTTGGGCGTCGGCAATAATATCACCATAAATCATATCGATACCGATGCCGGAGAGCGCATCCATGATCAGCGGCAGTTGCACCGGGCCAGCGATGGTTTTAATGTCCAGGCGCTGGGCATGACCCTGGATAATGGATACCCACATTTCGTCAATCAGGTCGCCGTGAACGCTGGCGCTTAGCTCGCTGTCGAGCAACAGGTAATCGACCATGTGATACTTCAGGTTGTCAAAAAGCTCTAAGTCGCGACCGACCTGACTTAACACAATTCGACAGCCGAACTGACGTAACCGATGCAGGGCGGACGCCGCCTGCGTTGGGTTGGTTTTGATAACGCTAGCCGGAACGGTCAGATGCAGCAGTCGTGGCGGTAAGGGACTGCGTTGCAATTGCTCCAGCAGTTCATCTATAAGCTCTGAATTGAGCAACCCGGCGGCGGAAAGCGGCACGGCAATACTGAGCCCCTTGCTGGCGACAGCCGGAGCCGCATTCTGGAAGAATTCACTAAATACCCGGCGGTCGAGCACCTGATTTAACGTGGGATCGACCAGCCTGGCACGGAGGGTCTGCTCTTCCATCACTTCGCCTTCAGCGGTCCCTAAGCGTAGCGAGAGAAGCCAGAAACTAAACGTCTCAGGTATACGCGGGGAGGCCACCCCTCTGGCGATCATCAGCATGGGGTTGTGTGTGATGGTATGTCTTTGTTCATCCAATGACAGTTGGCCTCGGGCTGCATGGGCCTGACTTTGCTGTGGTTCGTAGACGCAGACCCGCCCACGTCCGCTGTTTTTCGCCGCATAGCAGGCGATATCCGCCTGAGACATGACGTCGGTAGCGACATGGTTTTTCTCATCAATCAGCGTAATTCCCGCACTGGCGCCAATGCGGTGCAAGCGGCCTTCCCACATGAAGTGGTAATCATTGATAGCGCTGATAATGCGTCCTGAGATAAAGCGGGCGCTTTCGATATTACAATCTGGCAGTAACAGACCAAACTCATCACCGCCAAGGCGCGCCAACATATCGCTGGATCGCAACATGCTTAGCATCAGCGAAGAGAGTTCGCGCAGCAGGGCATCACCTGCGGCATGACCTGCGCTATCGTTTACCGCTTTAAAACGATCCAGATCGATAAAAACCAGCACATGACGCTGGTGGGTGTCGTGTACCGTATGCAGCAACTGTTTGAGATGGTTTTCAAAGCTGACCCGATTTGCCAACTGAGTCAGGTCGTCATGCGAAGCGCTGTAGCTAAGCTGGCGCAGCATCTTGCGCGATTCTGTGACATCCTGAATAACTAAAACCGAGCCAATGCTACCGCCATCAAGAGTGCTGAGAGGGGTGATGCTGTACTGAATATCATAGCTGTTGCCGTTGCGACAATGCAGCACCACTTCCTGCTCAATTGCCGTACGCGACATGTCGGCACTGTAGATATTTTCCATCAGCGGACCGTTATCGCCGAAGGTGATGCGTAGTACCGTCAGGAGCGGAATGCCGATAGCGCTTTCCTGCTGCCAGCCGCTCATTTTCTCCGCGACTGGATTCATAAAGGTCACGTTCATGTCGACATCAATACAAATCACCGCTTCGCCGATGGAGTCCAGCGTAATATGCAAACGCTCTTTTTCCTGATACAGCGCTTCGTTGAGCTGCTTGACTTCGGTCATATCCATATTGATGCCAAGTAAGCGTTCAACTTCACCGTCTTTATTCAGCACGCGGTTCGCCAGTGAGCGGATATGCCTCACGCCATCTTTTACCGCAATTCGAAACTCAAGCTTAAACGGAGCCCGTGCTGCCAGCGAATCACGAATGACGTTTTCGGCGTGCTCGCGATCTTCAGGCACCACGCATTCATACCAGACTTGCCAGCTGGGCTTGATATGCGCAGGAAGTTCGTAGAGATCGAACATACGCTTATCCCAACTGATCACATCAGGCTGCAGTTCCCATTCCCAAATGCCGATCCCTCCGGCCTCATTGGCAAGCGTAATGCGCTCCATCAACCGTTTGTTCATCCACTCGGTATGCTTCAGGTCGTTAATGTCCTCAACTTGCGCAATAAAGTAGAGTGGGGTGTTATCGCTATGGCGTACCAGCGAAACGGCCAGCAAGGCCCATACAACGTCGCCCGCGCGCGTGTAATAGCGCTTCTCCATTGAATAGCTATCAATTTCTCCGCGCGCCAGCATATCCAACTGTTCGAGATCATTATTCAGATCTTCCGGCCAGGTTAATTGTTGGAAGGTCAGCGAACGTAGCTCATCCTGGCTATAGCCCAGAAACTGGCACAAGGCTTTATTGGCCTGTAACCATTGCCCCTCGGTACCGACCAGCGCCATGCCTATCGCGGAATATTCCATGGCATTGCGAAAGCGCGATTCGCTTTCCGAGATGTGCTTGCGTTCAGCCCGAAATGCGTACATCACCATGGTCATCATGTTGGCTGGCAACAGGATCATCAAAAACGGCAGCCAGGGGATGTCCGTCATCATGTTTGGTTTCGGGGTGTACAGCAGCGAAGGGTCTGCGGCCAGCATCAGCGAAACCATCATCACGGTGCTGAGGAAGATTAAAAACGCCTCCATACGGGGCAGACGTACAGCACTCCACATCAGCAGGACAATAACGCAGGTAAACGGCCACGGAATATACATCATGGACAGCCAACTGAACGTTAAGGTTACCAAAAGTGTAATCAGTGTCTCGAGCAGTAAACGCGGGTTGCGGTGGCGTAGTAAATAGTGGGGCTTAAACAGTAAACCTAACGGTACCAGCGCCAGCGCGCCAATGGATTCTGACAGTACCCAAATGAGGAAGGTATTTAACGAGGTTTCCTTTGGCAGCAATACCCACAGTAATGCGCCGCCCAACAGCGGGGGAACAACGGCACTGCCAAATGCCAGACGCGCCCAGTCGTTAAGATTTTGTAAAGGGTTGTACCAGGGCAGCAACTTACGTAACAACATCGCGCCAACGACGGCCTCAATAATGTTAATGGCAGTGTAGGTGAAGCTGAGCGTCTCTCCGGGGAAGAAGAGCAAAGAGGCCCCGATGTTACCGAA
The DNA here is from genome assembly GCF_004353845.1 of Citrobacter arsenatis. Classification (GTDB taxonomy): domain Bacteria; phylum Pseudomonadota; class Gammaproteobacteria; order Enterobacterales; family Enterobacteriaceae; genus Citrobacter; species Citrobacter arsenatis. The sequence goes on along the minus strand of NZ_CP037864.1, from coordinate 3,294,238 downwards.
TGAGCACGCCAGCGCGATCCCCGGCCACATTTTTCCAGCATGACGGTAAAAGGCCACCATCATGATTGAGGTTGGGAACCACAGCGGCGCCAGCTGTGCGCCGTAACGCGACAGCTCCAGTGAGAACAGCGTAAAGATGAAAGCTACCAGACCTAAACTGGCCAGGCGCAGTAGAGGATGGGGTAAGGTAACTAAAACATGTTGGGATTGTTTACTCATTACCACTCTACCCAAATAGCCGATGTCGCCCAGTAAGGATGCCGGACGCATCACATTTAATCTGGGATTATGCTAGTACAAATAATTTACAATTTATACGCCAGCTGCTCATAAATTAACACTCTCAAGCTATTAATTCCTAAGGTGCGGGAATTAATAAAGCACCTGCTTCAAAACTGACCATTTTAATTTGCGACAGGGACAGCATTGGTGCAGGCTGGGCTGGCATCGCGTCGCTGAAATCCCTATAATTGCCGCGTTTGGCGTTTCGGCGCCGCCCTTCCTTACATCCAGGTTAATCAGGTCGCTAAATTTATGACTGATCAGTCCCATCAGTGCGTCATTATCGGCATTGCCGGCGCATCGGCTTCCGGCAAGAGTCTTATTGCCAGTACTCTTTATCGCGAATTGCGTGAACAAGTCGGTGACGAACATATTGGCGTTATTCCCGAAGACAGCTATTACAAAGATCAAAGCCATCTGTCGATGGAAGAACGTGTAAAAACCAACTACGACCATCCGAATGCGATGGATCACAGCCTGCTGTTCCAACATTTGCAAACGCTTAAGCGCGGCTCTGCCATTGAGTTGCCCGTATACAGCTATGTTGAACACACGCGCACACAAGACACGATTCATATCGAACCCAAGAAAGTGATTATTCTGGAAGGCATTTTGTTGCTGACGGATGCGCGTTTGCGTGACGAAATGAACTTCTCTATTTTTGTTGATACGCCGCTGGATATTTGCCTGATGCGCCGTATCAAGCGGGATGTGAACGAACGTGGTCGTTCAATGGATTCGGTGATGGCGCAATACCAGAAGACTGTCCGTCCAATGTTTCTGCAATTTATCGAACCTTCAAAACAATACGCCGATATCATTGTGCCGCGCGGGGGTAAAAACCGCATCGCCATCGATATTTTAAAGGCTAAAATCAGTCAGTTCTTTGAATAAGTTCAGCGAATTGTGTACCGTTCAGTGATAACCTGGTTCGCCCTTAACGCACCTGGCATTAAGGGTTTGAAGCACGAAAGGAGAAAGTGCCATGCGTTTATGTGACCGAGATATTGAAGCCTGGTTGGATGAAGGTCGCCTGTCGATCAATCCACGCCCTCCTGTCGAGCGAATCAACGGTGCCACGGTGGATGTGCGTCTTGGCAATAAATTCCGTACCTTCCGCGGTCATACGGCGGCGTACATCGATTTGAGCGGACCAAAAGATGAGGTCAGCGCCGCGCTGGATCGCGTGATGAGTGATGAAATCGTCCTCAAAGACGGTGAGGCATTTTTCCTGCATCCGGGGGAACTGGCGTTGGCGGTGACGTTCGAGTCCGTTACGCTGCCTTCCGATCTCGTCGGTTGGTTAGATGGTCGTTCTTCGCTGGCTCGTTTGGGGCTGATGGTACACGTTACGGCACACCGTATCGATCCGGGCTGGTCTGGCTGCATCGTACTGGAGTTTTACAACTCCGGTAAATTACCGCTGGCCCTGCGTCCTGGTATGCCAATTGGTGCGTTAAGTTTCGAACCACTTTCCGGTCCGGCGGCGCGACCTTACAACCGTCGTCAGGATGCGAAGTATCGCGATCAGCAGGGCGCAGTTGCCAGCCGGATCGATAAAGACTGAGTGTTTATCAGTCCATTGGGGATAGCATGAGACGATTTCTGACGACGCTGATGATCCTACTGGTCGTGCTGGTGGCCGGTTTTTCTGCGTTAGTACTGTTGGTGAATCCGAATGATTTTCGCGCGTATATGGTCAAGCAAGTTGCTGCGCGTAGCGGATATCAGCTGCAGTTGGATGGTCCTCTGCGCTGGCACGTATGGCCTCAGTTGAGTATTCTCTCGGGTCGCATGGTGTTAACGGCTGAAGGTGCCAGCGAACCTCTGATTCGTGCCGACAATATGCGACTTGACGTCGCGTTGTGGCCGTTGCTAAGTCATCAGCTCAGCGTGAAGCAGGTGATGCTCAAAGGCGCTGTGATTCAGTTGACCCCGCAAACTGAAGCGGTGCGCGGAAAAGATGCGCCCGTTGCCCCCAAAGACAATACCTTACCGGATCTGGCTGAAGACAAAGGCTGGTCGTTTGATATCTCCCGTTTACGCATTGCCGACAGCGTTTTGGTGTTCCAACATGAAGACGATGAGCAGGTCACTGTTCGCGATATTCGGCTGGAGATGGAGCAGGATAACCAGCACCGTGGCACATTTGATTTCTCCGGGCGTGTGAACCGCGATCAGCGTGACCTCGCATTATCCTTTAACGGTACAGTCGATGCCTCCGATTATCCGCATAACTTATCTGCGAATATTGAGCAGTTAAGCTGGCAACTGCAGGGAGCCGATCTGCCGTCGCAGGGGATTAAAGGCCAAGGACAGCTTCAGGCGCAGTGGCTGGAAGAGAAAAAACAACTCGCGTTCAGCCAGATTCATTTGACCGCGAATGACAGCTCTCTTGCCGGGCAAGTCCAGGTGACATTATTGGATAAACCAGAATGGAACGTAGATCTTAAGTTTGGTCAGCTCAATCTGGACAATCTGCTCGTACAGCGCGACCCTGCGACGAAGGACGGTGAGGCTCAGCAAGGTCAGAGTCAGACGACGTTGGCACGACCAGTGATTGCTTCGCAGGTTGATGACGTTTCTTATCAGGGGCTCCAGGGATTTTCGGCAAACATCGCCTTGCAAGCGGACAAAGTGCTGTGGCGGAAAATGGTGTTTGATAACGTCTCGGCAAAGATTGACAACCAGTTCGGCTTATTAAACGTTGCGCAGCTGCAAGGGGAAAGTGACGGCGGGCAGGTTTCTCTCCCCGGGACGCTGGATGCCAGAAAAGGAACGCCGCGCGCGGTCTTTCATCCACGTCTGGACGGCGTAGAAATTGGCACGATCCTGAAAGCCTTCGACTACCCAATCGCCCTCACCGGCAAACTGTCACTGGCGGGTGATTTTTCTGGCTCAGACATTGACGCGCAGGCGTTCCGTCATCGCTGGCAAGGGCAGGCCCATGTCGAACTGAGTGATACACGAATGGAAGGGATGAACTTCCAGCAGATGATACAGCAGGCGGTAGAACGCAGCGGCGGGGATGTTAAATCTCAGCAAAACATGGATAACGTGACTCGTCTCGATCGCTTTGTCACCGATATGACGCTGGATAACGGCGAGGTTACGCTGGATAACATGGAAGGGGAGTCCGCTGTGCTGGCGCTGACCGGTAAGGGAACGTTAGATCTGGTGAAGCAAAATTGCGACACACAGTTTAACATTCGCGTATTGGGCGGCTGGGAAGGTGAAAATAAGCTGATTGATTTCCTGAAAGCCACGCCGGTTCCTCTCAGGGTCTATGGCCAGTGGCAAGCGCTGAACTACAGTCTGCAGGTCGACCAGCTGTTGCGTAAGCACGTGCAGGATGAAGCGAAACGTCGTCTGAACGACTGGGCCGATCGCAATAAAGACTCCCGCAACGGTAAGGATGTTAAAAAGCTGCTGGATAAACTCTGATTCAGATTGCCGGATGGTGGCTGATGCCCCATCCGGCTTGTCATTTATACCTCGTAATCCATCTCTTCTTCACTGTGCAGCGGTATCAGCTGGACTTTTTGCACGCGATGATTTTCCACCTGCAGGGTTTTCAGTCGGTAGTCGCCCACCTGAACTTCCTCCCCGGTTTTCGGGATGCGCTGCAAATACTCCATTAACAGTCCGGCAATGGTGTGATACTCACGCTTATCATCTAACGGGATAGGCACGTACTGCACCAGGTCTTCCAGCGGCATATGTCCGTTAGCGGTCCATGAACCATCAGCATTTTTCTGAATGTCGTGGCGGGCATCAATCTCCTCTACCTCATTAGGCAGATTACCGGCGATGGTTTCCATTACGTCGCTGAGTGTGACAATCCCTTCGACGGAACCAAATTCATCGGCCACAAAAGCGAAGTGCGTCCGGGCGTTACGGAACTGCTCAAGCGCCGGAAGCAGCGGCAGAGTCTCCGGGAATACCAGCGGCTGACGAATCAAGACGCGTAAGTCAAGCGGCTCACCGCGCAGGGACTGCTGTAGCAGGTCGATGACATGCACCACGCCGAGCAGTTCTTCCTGCTCATCTTCGCCGGTAACCACCAGACGCGTATGCTGGTTTTTTTCCAACAAAGCGCGGATTTCTGTTTCGGGCGCATTGAGGTCGATGTGTTCAATATCATGGCGCGAGGTCATGATGCTGCTGACAGTGCGCTGATTAAGGTTCAGCACGCGTTCGATCATCCGCCGCTCCTGAGGTGCAAAAATTTGCCCTTCATGATGGTCTGCCAGCATCGCCGCGGTTTCGGCATCCAGTTCGGCGTCTTCTTTTTGCCCGCTCAGCAGTCGCATTACCGCCTCGGCGGTGCGCTGGCGCAGGGTATGGTTGGCTGACAGGAAGCGACGGCGGTTAAAGATAGCCAACTGATTCAATGCTTCAATCATGACCGAGAAGCCGATGGCAGCGTACAGGTAACCTTTCGGGATATGGAAACCAAACCCTTCGGCGACCAGGCTGAAACCAATCATCAGCAGGAAGCTCAGGCACAAAATGACGATAGTTGGATGGCTGTTGACAAAGCGAGTCAGCGATTTGCTGGCCAGCACCATCAGGCTGATGGCAATAATCACCGCAGCCATCATCACCGCCAGGTGATCGACCATCCCGACGGCCGTAATGACGGAATCCAGAGAGAAGATGGCGTCCAGCACCACGATTTGCGCGACGACGCCCCAGAATTTAGCGCCTTTACGTTGGGTGGGGTTATCACTGTCTTTCCCTTCCAGCCGTTCGTTTAGCTCCATGGTGGCTTTAAACAGCAGGAAGAAACCGCCGAACAGCATGATCAGATCGCGGGCGCTGAAGCTGAGATCGCGAATGCTGAACAGCGGCGTAGTCAGCGTCACCAGCCAGGATATTGATGCCAGCAGCAGCAGGCGCATAACCATCGCCAGCAGTAGCCCGGTAATACGCGCCTTATCTCGCTGGGCTGGAGGCAGTTTCTCCGCGAGGATGGCAATAAAAACAAGATTATCAATGCCAAGAACAAGTTCGATCACGATTAACGTGACCAGTCCGGCCCAGATTGACGGATCGGCAATCCATTCCATAGTAAATGCTATACCCATAGTTGTATGACAATTGTCACAATTCGATCATGGGTAAAACTGGCGAAAAATGCAATGGCGACGAGGGATTTCTCTATCCGCTATATCAGAACAGATGCAGGATAATAGCCTTAATGTAACTACAGGAAATGATTTTATTAATCTAAATGTATTTAGGAAATATCGCAGGTGGAATATTTCTACATCAATATTGTCAATATCAATAAAATCCTAAAAATATACAAATTCAACGCTTAATATTAATCTTAAAAGCAAGTTGTCGGCGGCTTGTTATCTTGCCTGACATTCGCTTAGCTGCAACAATTCTTCCGGTAATAATCAAAAGATATATATTTCCTCATTAACCAGCGACGCTATTCCTGATGCGTTGCCGCTGTAAATGTGATGAAAATAAAGGAGGAGATAAAAATTTAAATTAATCAGTGCATTGGTAGCTAGTTAAGCCAGGGGCGGTAGCGTGTCTGGTCGCCTGAAACAAGCCTAAATTATTCTGTCAAGAGATCGCAGATGAATTCAATTTTTTTAGGACTGATGCCAGTTAAATTTCTTTTCAATTAACGGCAAGGTAAATGCGTACAGGCGAGGTCGCTATTTAGAGCGCACGTGATAATTACTCTGCCAAAGTGATAAATAATCAATGATGAAATCCAAACTTAAATTGATACCAGTATTGGTATCGGCAATCTTGATAAATGGTTGTACCGTACTACCGGGCAGCAATATGTCTACGATGGGCAAAGATGTGATTAAACAGCAGGACGCTGATTTTGATCTCGATCGCATGGTGAATGTTTATCCACTCACCCCACGGCTGGTCGAACAATTACGTCCACGACCAAATGTTGCGCAGCCTAATATGTCTCTGGATCAGGAGATTGCCGGGTATCAGTATCGGGTCGGTCCGGGCGATGTTCTGAATGTAACCGTCTGGGACCATCCTGAACTTACCACGCCTGCTGGGCAGTATCGTAGCTCAAGCGATACCGGCAACTGGGTGCAGCCTGATGGCACTATGTTTTACCCCTACATCGGCAAAGTCAGCGTGGTAGGAAAGACGTTGGCTGAAATTCGTAGTGATATTACCGGGCGCTTAGCGAAGTACATTGCTGACCCGCAGGTGGACGTTAATATCGCCGCTTTCCGCTCGCAGAAGGCCTATGTCTCCGGGCAGGTGAACAAATCCGGCCAGCAGGCCATTACCAACGTGCCGCTTACCGTTCTCGATGCCATCAACGCCGCAGGCGGTCTTACCGAGGCGGCAGACTGGCGCAACGTTGTACTGACGCACAAAGGGCAAGAGCAACGCATTTCACTGCAAGCGCTGATGCAAAATGGCGACCTGAGCCAGAACCGTCTGCTCTATCCTGGCGACATTCTGTTTGTCCCGCGTAATGACGATTTGAAAGTCTTTGTGATGGGGGAAGTGAAAAAACAGAGCACCCTCAAAATGGACTTCAGCGGCATGACGCTCACCGAGGCGCTCGGCAATGCGGAAGGTATCGACCTGACCACCTCCAACGCCAGCGGCATTTTCGTTATTCGTCCATTGAAAGGCGAGAGCGGAAACAACGGCAAGATCGCCAATATCTATCAGCTTGATATGTCCGATGCGACATCGTTGGTGATGGCAACGTCATTCCGACTCCAGCCATACGATGTGGTGTACGTCACTACCGCGCCGGTTGCTCGTTGGAACCGTTTGATCAATCAGTTGCTGCCGACTATTAGCGGTGTTCGCTATATGACGGACACGGCCAGCGACCTTCACAACTGGTAATCGTCATGTTTAACAAAATCTTAGTTGTCTGTGTGGGGAACATTTGTCGCTCCCCGACGGCAGAGCGCTTGTTAAGGCAATTTCACCCGGCGTTAACGGTCTCTTCTGCCGGCCTCGGGGCGCTGGTGGGGAAAGGCGCGGATCCGTGCGCCATTAGCGTGGCGCAGGCGCATAACCTGTCGCTGGAGAATCATTGCGCCCGGCAGATCTCGGGACGCATGTGCCGGGAGTATGACCTGATCCTGACCATGGAAAAACGCCATATCTCTGCCCTGTGCGAAATGGTGCCGGAGATGCGCGGCAAAGTGATGCTTTTTGGTCACTGGGACAGCGAGCGTGAAATTCCCGATCCGTATCGGAAAAGCCGCGATGCGTTTGACGCGGTGTACGCATTACTTGAACGGTCTGCCCGCCAATGGGCCAAGGCACTGAACGCAGAGCAGGAAAAACAATGACAGAAAAAGTAAAACAGTCTGCTGCGCCGATAACAGGCAATGATGAAATCGATATTGGTCGTCTGGTTGCAACGGTGGTGGAAGCCCGCTGGTGGGTGCTTGGCATTACCGCGGCATTTGCAATGTGCGCCGCGGTTTACACGCTGTTCGCCACACCAATCTACAGTGCGGACGCGCTGGTACAAATTGAGCAAAATACCGGAAATTCACTGGTGCAGGATATTGGTTCGGCGTTGTCGAACAAACCTCCGGCCTCGGAAGCGGAAATTCAGCTCATCCAGTCACGACTGGTATTGGGGAAAACGGTAGACGATCTCAACCTTGATATCGCTGTTACCAAAGATACGTTCCCCATTTTTGGCGCGGGCTGGGATCGGTTGATGGGCCGTCAGAATGAAACGGTTAACGTGACCACCTTCACGTTGCCAAAGGCGATGAAGGAACAGACCTTCACGCTCAGCGTGCTGAATGACAAACGCTATCAACTGGTGAGTGACGGGGGTTTTAGCGCCCAGGGGCAGGTTGGACAAGTGCTGAAACACGATGGCGTGACGATGCTGGTTGAGGCGATTCATGCCAGCCCTGAGAGCCAATTTACCGTCAGTAAATTTTCCACATTGGGCATGATTAACACCCTGCAAAATAACCTGATGGTGTCGGAAACTGGCAAAGACACCGGCGTATTGAGCCTGACCTTTACCGGCGAAGACCGCGAGCAAATCCGCCAGATCCTCGACAGTATTACCCGCAACTATTTGCAACAAAACGTAGAGCGTAAGTCTGAAGAGGCAGCTAAAAGTCTGGCGTTTCTGGCAAAACAACTGCCCGAGGTGCGTAACCGACTGGACGTTGCCGAAAACAAGCTGAACGCCTTTCGTCAGGACAAAGACTCCGTGGATTTGCCGCTGGAAGCCAAAGCGGTGCTGGATTCAATGGTGAATATTGACGCGCAGCTTAATGAGCTGTCCTTCAAAGAAGCGGAGATTTCCAAGCTGTTCACCAAAGCGCATCCGGCGTACCGCACGTTGCTGGAAAAACGCCAGGCGCTGGAAGATGAGAAAAGTAAGCTGAACGGGCGCGTAACGGCGATGCCGAAAACGCAGCAGGAAATTGTCCGCCTGACGCGCGACGTGGAGTCCGGTCAGCAGGTCTATATGCAGTTACTGAACAAGCAACAGGAACTGAAGATTACCGAGGCCAGTACGGTCGGAGATGTACGCATCGTCGATCCCGCGATTGCCCAGCCTGGCGTGCTGAAACCGAAAACGGCGCTAATTATTCTCGGCAGTATCATCCTCGGTTTGATGCTTTCGGTGGTGGGTGTCCTGCTACGGTCTCTGTTTAATCGCGGCATTGAAAGTCCGCAGGCGCTGGAGGAGCATGGTATCAGCGTGTATGCCAGTATTCCCCTGTCTGAATGGCAAAAAGCGCGGGATAACGTTCAGACCATTAAAGGTGTGAAACGCTACAAGCAAAGCCAGTTACTGGCGGTGGGGAATCCGACGGATCTCGCGATAGAAGCGGTCCGCAGCCTGCGTACCAGTCTGCACTTTGCCATGATGCAAGCGCGCAACAATGTATTGATGCTGACCGGCGTTAGCCCGTCGATTGGCAAAACGTTTGTCTGCGCCAACCTGGCTGCGGTCATCAGCCAGACCAACAAACGCGTGCTGTTGATCGACTGTGACATGCGCAAAGGCTATACCCACGAACTGCTGGGGACCAATAACGTCAACGGTCTGTCTGAGATCCTCATCGGCAAGGGGGATATTTCATCTGGCGCGAAACCGACGTCGATCCCGCATTTCGATCTGATCCCTCGCGGCCAAATCCCTCCCAATCCTTCCGAGCTTCTGATGAGCGAGCGCTTTGGTGAACTGATTGCCTGGGCCAGCGCGCACTATGACCTGGTGCTGATTGATACCCCGCCAATACTGGCGGTGACCGATGCGGCTATCGTGGGGCGTCACGTCGGAACCACGCTGATGGTGGCACGTTACGCGGTTAATACGCTGAAAGAGGTGGAAACCAGCCTGAGTCGCTTCGAGCAAAACGGCATTCAGGTGAAAGGGGTGATCCTCAACTCGATCTTCCGCCGCGCCAGCGGGTACCAGGATTACGGTTACTACGAATACGAGTACACGTCGGATTCGAAATAGATAACCAATAGCAACGCATATCGAATGTAGGCCTGATAAGCGTAGCGTCATCAGGCAACTTTATTTGGGACACGAAAATGACGACAGAAAACCCGCTAATTTCGATTTACATGCCAACCTGGAACCGGCAACAGTTGGCCATTCGGGCGATTAAATCGGTATTGCGCCAGGACTATCCTCACTGGGAAATGATCATTGTGGACGATTGCTCTTCCTCGTATGCGCAACTGCAGCAGTTTGTTGAGGAACTCAACGATCCGCGAGTGTCGTATACGCGTAACCCCAATAATAGCGGGGCCTGCGCGGTGCGTAATCAAGCCATCATGCAGGCCAGGGGGCAATATATTACGGGGATTGATGATGATGATGAATGGACGCCGGACCGCCTGAGCGTTTTTCTCAACTATCGTCATCATCTGGTCACGCGGGCGTTTTTGTATGCCAATGACTATGTCTGTGAAGGTGAAGTGTATTCGCAGCCGACCAGTCTGCCACTCTATCCGAAGTCCGTTTATTCACGCCGGAAGTTTTATAAGCGCAATATCATTGGTAACCAGGTGTTTACCTGGGCATGGCGGTTTAAAGCATGCCTGTTCGATACCACGCTGAAAGCGGCGCAGGATTACGACATCTTCCTGCGTATGGTGGTGGCGTATGGCAAACCGTGGAAGGTCAAAGAGGCGACGCAGATCCTGCATGTCAACCACGGTGAAATGCGTATTACTTCATCACCGAAAAAATTCTCCGGCTACTTTCAGTTCTACCGCAAACACAAAGGCAAATTTGACCGGGCCAGCAAGAAATATCAGCTGTTTACCCTCTATCAGATCCGCAACAAACGGATGAACTGGCGCACGTTGCTGACGTTGCTTTCTCTTCGTAACAGTAAGCGTCTGGCCGACGGACTGCGGGGACGCTAAGTATGCTGGAAGATTTACGTGCGAACGGCTGGAGTCTGCGCCCCTGCTGCATGGTGGTAGCCTATCGGATGGCCCATTTTTGCTCCGTCTGGCGTAAAAAAAATATCCTGAATAACCTGTGGGCCGCACCGGTGCTGGTGATGTATCGCCTTATCACCGAATGCCTGTTTGGCTATGAAATTCAGGCCGCTGCATCTATCGGTCGTCGTTTCACCATCCATCATGGCTATGGGGTGGTTATCAATAAACACGTGGTGGCAGGGGATGATTTCACTCTGCGCCACGGCGTCACCATCGGCAATCTTGGTGCCAATGATTTGTCCTGCCCGGTCATTGGTAACGGCGTTGAGCTGGGGGCCAATGTCACTCTGCTCGGCGACGTTGTTATTGGCAATAACGTAACGATTGGCGCCGGAAGCGTGGTGGTGGATAGCATCCCCGACAACACGCTGGTGGTGGGCGAGAAAGCACGAGTGAAGGTTACAAAATGAATATCTTACAATTTAATGTGCGACTCGCAGAAGGCGGGGCGGCAGGCGTGGCGTTAGATTTGCACCTGAGGGCGCTGGAGAAAGGTCTGTCGTCGCGTTTTGTCTATGGCTATGGCAAAGGTGGCAAGAAAAGCGTCAGCCATGCGAATTACCCGCAGGTTATCAAACATACGCCACGCCTGACGTCGGCGGTGAACATTGCGCTGTTTCGTTTCGCGAACCGCGACCTGTTTGGCAATCTCGACAAGTTATACCGTGAAGTTACCCGCACCAGCGGCCCGCTGGTCCTGCATTTTCATGTGTTGCACAGCTATTGGTTGAATCTGGAAGAGGTGGTCACCTTTTGCCAAAAGGTGAAGGCGCATAAACCGGATATCACCTTCGTCTGGACGCTGCACGATCACTGGAGTGTGACCGGGCGTTGTGCCTTTACCGATGGCTGCGAAAACTGGAAAACGGGCTGCCAGAAATGCCCAACGCTCAGCAATTATCCGCCGGTAAAAATCGATAAAGCCCATCAACAGTTACCCGGTAAGCGCCAGATGTTTCGCGCTATGCTGGCGCTGGGCTGCCAGTTCATCTCGCCCAGTCAGCATGTGGCTGACGCATTCAACAGCCTGTATGGCGTGGGACGCTGCCGCATTATCAATAACGGTATCGATGTGGCCACTGAAGCCATCCTTGCCGCTCTTCCCGTTAAACACGAGGAGAGCGGCAAACCGAAAATCGCCGTGGTGGCTCATGATCTGCGCTATGACGGGAAAACCCGTCAACAGCTGGTGCGGAAGATTATCGCACTCGGAGACAAAATTGAGCTGCATACCTTCGGCAAATTTTCGCCGTTCGCGGGGGATAACGTCATCAACCACGGGTTTGAGAGCGATAAGCGCACGTTGATGAGCGCGCTTAACGAAATGGATGGGCTGGTGTTCAGCTCCCGTGTTGATAACTACCCGCTGATTATGTGCGAAGCGCTTTCCATTGGCGTACCGGTGATTGCCACGCACAGTGATGCCGCGCAGGAAGTGCTGGCGAAATCAGGTGGCAAAACGGTCAGTGAAGCGGAGGTTTTGCAACTGGTGCAACTGAAAAAATCAGACATTGCGCAGGCGGTATTTGACACGTCGCTTGCCGCGTTCAGCCAGCGCAGCCGGGTGGCATACAGTGGGCAACAGATGCTGGAGGAATATGTCTCGTTCTATCAGAATCTGTAGCTATTTGGTGCTACCGCTGCTTTACCTGCTGGTTAACGTCAAACTCGCCCAGCTTGGCGAGAGCTTCCCGATAACTCTCGTCACCTTCTTACCCGTTCTGCTGTTGCTATTTGTCGAGCGCATCAATATCAAAAAACTAATGATTGCGCTGGGTATAGGCGGTGGGCTGACGGCGTTTAACTATCTGTTCGGACAATCACTTGATGCCAGTAAGTACGTGACGTCTGCGATGCTGTTTGTCTATACCGTGGTGATTATTGGCATGGTGTGGAGTATTCGCTTCAAAACCATTTCACCGCATAACTACATCAAGATATTGCGTTTTTTCTGGTTGGTTGTGGGCCTGGTGGTGGGGTTAGCTGCTGTTGAAATGGCGCAGATAATTCTCAGTGGCGGCAGTAGTTTAATGGAAGTTATTTCGAAATATCTTATTTACAGTAACAGCTATGTTCTGAACTTTATTAAGTTTGGTGGGAAACGCACCACTGCGCTCTATTTCGAACCAGCATTCTTCGCTCTGGCGTTAATCTCAATTTGGCTCAGCATCAAACAGTTTGGTATCAAAACGCCTAAGTCCGATGCTATGATTCTGGCAGGGATAATATTATCAGGATCGTTTTCAGGGGTAATGACGTTTATTTTGTTTTATCTTCTGGAGTGGGCATTCCAGTACCTGAATAAAGATGCGATAAAAAAGAAGTTGCCGCTGGCGATAATCTCATTAAGCGTGTTTTTAGTTGGTGTGATATTTGCGTTTCCGTACATCGCTTCGCGTCTTGGTGATTTAGGAACTGAAGGTTCGTCATCGTATTATCGTATTGTAGGACCATTAGTGATGGTCGGATATTCGTTACTTAACGTTGATGGGGTAGTGAGATTTGGCTCGCTTTATGAATATGTTGCATCATTCGGAATTTTTAACGGTGCAGATGTTGGCAAAACGATAGACAATGGCTTGTATCTGTTGATTATTTATTTTTCATGGTTTGCAGTGATATTAGCCCTATGGTACATGGGGAAAGTCATGAAGATGATGATCAATGCGTTTGGTGATAATCAGAATTATCGGGTGCAGCTTTATCTTTTTACGCCACTGTCGCTGTTTTTTACAGGTTCAGTATTTAGTCCAGAATACGCATTTTTAATTGTGTGTCCGTTTATTTTGCGCAAGGCGCTGAATATCGCGAGGTAATTCACATGCTGCTCAGTATTATCACCGTCGCCTTTCGCAATCTGGAAGGGATCGTCAAAACTCACGCATCGCTGGCACATCTGGCGCAGGCGAATGATATCAGTTTTGAGTGGATTGTTATTGATGGTGGCTCTTCTGACGGTACGTCTGCGTTCCTTGAAGAACTCAGTGGAGAGCATCGGTTACGGTTTGTCAGCGAGCCGGATAACGGCATCTATGATGCGATGAATAAAGGTATTGCGATGGCGCGCGGGCGATTCGCGCTGTTCCTCAACTCCGGCGATATTCTGCATGCGGAGGCGGCTGATTTTATCCGTCAGCTAAAAACGCAGAGCGATAAAACCATGGTTATTGGTGATGCGTTGCTGGATTTTGGCAATGGCAACAAAATAAAGCGCCGGGCCAAGCCGGGTTGGTATATTTATCACAGCCTGCCCGCCAGCCATCAGGCAATCTTCTTTCCTCTCTCAGGACTGGATGTCTGGCGCTATGATTTGCAATATAAAATATCGTCTGATTATGCGCTGGCCGCCAAATTATATAAGTCCGGTTATGTTTTTAAAAAGCTGAGCGGGTTGGTGTCTGAGTTTTCCATGGGCGGAGTGTCAACAACGAATAATCTGGAATTGTGCCGGGACGCAAAAAAAGTACAGCGCCAGATATTACGTATGCCAGGTTTTTGGACCGGTTTATCAGAATATTTACGTTTGCGTACAACTGGTAAAACTAAAAACTTATATGGAAAAACTTAAGGGCATCTTATGCAGGATCTAAGCGGCTTCAAAGTTCCTGGGGGGTTTCGCGGCGGTGGTGTCATTAAAGTCCAATTATGGTGGGCGGTGCAAGCAACATTATTCCGCTGGTCGCCACAGGTAATGTATCGCTGGCGTGCTTTTTTATTACGGATGTTTGGCGCAAAAATAGGAAAAAACGTAGTTATTCGACCTTCAGTAAAAATTACTTACCCGTGGAAATTAACCCTGGGAGATTATGCCTGGGTGGGTGATGACGCGGTTTTATATACGCTGGGGGATATTACGATTGGCGCCCACGCGGTTATTTCGCAAAAAAGTTATTTATGCACCGGGAGTCACGATTACGCCAGTCAACATTTTGATATTAACGCCACGCCGATTGTGGTTGGCGCTAAATGCTGGTTGGCGACAGATGTCTTTGTCGCGCCAGGCGTGACGATTGGTGATGGCACCGTCGTTGGAGCACGAAGCAGCGTATTTAAATCGCTGCCAGCAAATGTCATTTGTCGGGGAAATCCCGCTGTAGTCACGCGCGAACGCGTCGAGAAAGTTACTCCCTGAGGGGATCATTTAAGAGGTAATAACATGTCAAAAGTCGCTCTCATCACTGGCGTAACCGGGCAGGATGGTTCTTACCTGGCAGAACTTCTGCTGGAAAAAGGGTATGAAGTACACGGTATCAAACGTCGTGCTTCCTCATTCAACACCGAACGCGTGGACCACATCTACCAGGATCCGCATTCGGGCAATCCCAAATTCCATCTGCACTATGGCGATTTGACGGACTCCTCCAACCTGACCCGTATTTTAAAGGAAGTTCAACCGGATGAGGTCTACAACCTGGGCGCCATGAGTCATGTCGCGGTGTCGTTTGACTCACCGGAATACACTGCGGACGTCGATGCAATTGGTACGTTGCGTTTGCTGGAGGCTATCCGCTTCCTCGGTCTGGAGAAGAAGACCCGTTTTTATCAGGCGTCCACTTCTGAGCTATACGGTCTGGTACAGGAAATCCCGCAGAAAGAGACCACGCCGTTCTACCCGCGTTCGCCGTATGCCGTTGCTAAGCTGTACGCCTACTGGATAACCGTCAACTACCGTGAATCTTACGGTATGTATGCCTGTAACGGCATTCTGTTTAACCACGAATCTCCCCGCCGCGGGGAAACCTTTGTCACTCGCAAAATTACCCGTGCGATCGCCAACATCGCGCAGGGGCTGGAGTCTTGCCTGTACCTGGGCAACATGGATTCGCTGCGTGACTGGGGACATGCCAAAGATTACGTCAGGATGCAGTGGATGATGCTGCAGCAAGATAAGCCGGAAGATTTCGTGATTGCCACCGGCGTGCAGTATTCCGTGCGTCAGTTTGTGGAAATGGCGGCGGCTCAGTTAGGGATTAAATTGCGCTTTGAAGGTGAGGGCGTGAATGAAAAAGGCATTGTGGTTTCCGTAACCGGACACGATGCGCCGGGGGTGAAGCCTGGGGATGTCATGATTGCCGTCGATCCGCGCTATTTCCGTCCGGCAGAGGTAGAAACGCTGTTGGGCGATCCGGCCAAAGCACATGAAAAACTGGGCTGGAAACCGGAAATCACGCTGCGCCAGATGATTGCGGAAATGGTTGCCAACGATCTTGATGCGGCGAAGAAGCATTCCCTGTTGAAGTCGCACGGTTACGAGGTCGCCATCGCGCTGGAGTACTGAGGATGAAGACACAACGTATTTTTGTGGCGGGCCATCGCGGGATGGTGGGGGCCGCCATCGTCAGACAACTGGCGCAGCGAGATAACGTAGAACTGGTGCTACGTACCCGTGACCAACTTAATCTGCTGGACGCAGGCGCGGTGCAGGCGTTCTTTGCCACTGAACGTATTGACCAGGTTTATCTGGCGGCGGCAAAAGTGGGCGGGATAGTGGCGAACAATACTTATCCTGCTGATTTCATTTATGAAAACATGATGATTGAGAGCAATATTATTCATGCTGCGCATCTGCATAACGTGAATAAACTGTTGTTCCTCGGGTCATCCTGCATTTATCCAAAGCAAGCCACCCAGCCAATTGCCGAAAGTGAACTGCTGCAAGGGCAGTTGGAACCAACCAATGAACCGTATGCGATTGCCAAAATTGCCGGTATCAAACTGTGCGAATCGTATAACCGGCAGTATGGCCGCGATTATCGCTCGGTGATGCCGACCAATCTGTACGGACCGCATGACAACTTCCACCCGAGTAATTCGCATGTGATCCCGGCGCTGCTGCGCCGCTTTCATGAAGCTCGCGAGCAAAATACGCCGGATGTGGTGGTGTGGGGAAGCGGGACGCCAATGCGTGAATTTCTGCATGTCGACGACATGGCGGCGGCCAGTATCCATGTGATGGAGCTGGCGCAGGAAGTCTTGCAGGAATATACCCAACCGATGCTGTCGCATATCAACGTGGGCACGGGTGTGGATTGCACCATCCGGGAACTGGCCCAGACCATTGCGCAGGTCGTGGGTTACAAGGGACGCGTGGTGTTCGACGCCAGCAAACCTGACGGAACGCCGCGCAAATTGCTTGACGTCACGCGGCTGCATCAACTGGGCTGGTATCACGAGATATCCCTGGAAGCGGGGCTTGCCAGTACATATCAGTGGTTCCTTGAAAACCAGCAGCGCTACCGGGGGTAAGCATGTTTTTACGTCATGAGGATTTTGCCACCGTTGTACGTTCAACGCCGCTGATTTCCATCGATTTAATCGTGGAAAACGGCCACGGCGAATTTCTGCTCGGAAAGCGCCTCAATCGTCCGGCGCAGGGGTATTGGTTCGTGCCCGGCGGTCGGGTGCAAAAAGATGAACCGCTGCACGCGGCATTTGAGCGGCTGACTGAAGCTGAGCTGGGGTTACGTTTACCGCTGTCCGCTGCGGAGTTTTACGGTGTCTGGCAGCACTTCTATGACGACAACTTTTCCGGGGATGATTTCTCAACGCATTACATCGTGCTGGGATTTCGTCTGCGGGTGTCGGAAAACGACCTGCAACTGCCTGACGTTCAGCATGACGCCTACCGCTGGCTGGAGACTTCAGAAATTCTGGCCAGTGACCACGTGCACGACAACAGCAGGGCTTACTTCTGTGCAACAAGTCAGACCGGGGTACCTGGGCTATGAGGATCCTCGTGTATGGCATCAATTATTCGCCGGAGCTGACCGGTATCGGCAAATATACCGGTGAAATGGTGGAGTGGATGGCGCAACAGGGGCATGACGTTCGGGTCATCACCGCGCCGCCTTATTATCCGCAGTGGAAGGTAAAGGGTAGCTATTCATCCTGGCGTTACCGTCGCGAAGAGGGGGACGCCGTTGTCTGGCGTTGTCCGCTGTATGTGCCTGAGCAACCCTCAACCCTCAAGCGCCTGCTGCATTTGGGCAGTTTCGCCCTGAGCAGTTTCTTCCCGCTGCTGGCGCAACGTCGCTGGAAGCCGGATCGCATTATCGGCGTAGTGCCGACGCTGTTTTGTACGCCGGGTATGCGCCTGCTGGCAAAGCTTTGTGGCGCCCGCACGCTGCTGCACGTTCAGGATTACGAAGTCGATGCCATGCTGGGGCTTGGCATGGCGGGCACAGGCAAGCAGGGTATGGTGGCAAAACTGGCCAGCGTCTTTGAGCGCAGTGGGCTGTTGAATATGGACCATGTTTCGACCATTTCCCGTTCCATGATGCACAAAGCCATGGAAAAAGGCGTTGCGCCGCACAAGGTGATTTTCTTTCCGAACTGGTCGGAAGTGGCGCGTTTTCGCGACGTGAACGACGCCGATGCTCTGGCGTTGCGCCAGCAACTGGGCTTGCCTGCCTCCCAAAAGATCATTCTTTACTCGGGCAATATCGGTGAAAAGCAGGGGCTGGAGTGCGTCATCGACGCGGCGGCCCAGTTGAGTGAGCAACCCTGGCTGTTTGTGATTGTCGGGCAGGGCGGGGGTAAAGCGCGGCTGGAGAGTATGGTCAGCGAACGCGGTCTGGGCAATGTGATGTTCTTTCCGCTGCAATCTTATGCCGCGCTGCCGGCGTTGCTCAAAATAGCGGATTGTCATCTGGTGGTGCAAAAGCGCGGTGCGGCGGATGCCGTACTGCCCTCCAAACTGACCAATATTCTCGCCGTTGGCGGTAATGCGGTTATTACCGCCGAACCTGAAACCGAGCTGGGGCAGCTTTGTGTCGCTCACCCAGGCATCGCGGTGTGTGTCGAGCCGGAATCAGTGCATGCGCTGGTTTGCGGGATTCAACAGGCGCTGATGATGCCAAAAGTGAACACGGTGGCACGTGAGTATGCCGAACGCACGCTGGATAAAGAAAACGTGCTGAGTCAATTTATTGCTGATATTCGGGGTACATGATGAATCAAAGCAAACTCTTTCCGGTGGTGATGGCCGGTGGCTCGGGTAGCCGTTTATGGCCACTGTCCCGCGTGCTGTATCCAAAGCAGTTCCTGTGTCTGAAAGGCGATCTCACCATGCTACAGACAACGATTTGCCGTCTGAACGGCGTGGAGTGCGAAAGCCCGGTAGTTATCTGTAATGAACAACATCGTTTTATCGTCGCGGAACAGTTACGACAACTGCACAAGCTGACTGAGAACATTATTCTCGAACCCGCCGGACGTAATACGGCACCGGCGATAGCGCTGGCTGCCCTGGCGGCAAAACGTCAAAGTCCGGGTGAGGATCCGCTGCTGCTGGTTTTGGCGGCCGATCACATGATTGCCGACGAAGAGGCATTTCGCGAGGCGGTTCGCAATGCGATGCCCTATGCCAGTGCGGGTAAGCTGGTGACGTTTGGTATCGTGCCGGACCAGCCTGAAACCGGCTACGGCTATATCCGTCGTGGCGAGGTATCGCCGACGAATACCGACGCTGTGGCGTTTGAGGTGGCGCAGTTTGTTGAAAAACCCAATCTGGAAACCGCGCAGGCTTACGTGGCGAGCGGCAACTACTACTGGAATAGCGGCATGTTTCTGTTCCGGGCCGGGCGTTATCTGGAAGAACTGAAAAAATATCGCCCCGACATTCTTGAGGCCTGCGAAAACGCCATGAGTACGGTTGACCCCGATCTTGATTTTATCCGTGTTGATGAGCAGGCGTTTCTCGCCTGCCCGGAAGAGTCTGTGGACTATGCGGTTATGGAGCGTACGGCCGATGCGGTGGTGATGCCCATGAATGCAGGCTGGAGCGATGTTGGCTCCTGGTCATCATTGTGGGAAATCAGCGCCCATACCGCCGAGGGGAATGTGCATCACGGCGACGTCATTAGCCATAAAACGGAAAACAGCTACGTGTATGCCGAATCTGGCCTGGTGACGACCGTCGGGGTGAAAGATCTGGTGGTGGTGCAGACCAAAGACGCGGTGTTGATAGCCGATCGCAACGCGGTGCAGGACGTTAAAAAAGTGGTGGAGCAAATTAAAGCTGATGGACGTCATGAGCACCATATTCATCGTGAAGTTTATCGCCCGTGGGGTAAGTACGATTCTATTGATGCCGGTGAGCGTTACCAGGTGAAGCGAATTACCGTTAAGCCAGGGGAGGGATTGTCCGTGCAGATGCATCATCACCGGGCTGAACACTGGGTTGTCGTGGCCGGTACCGCGAAGGTGACCATCAATGATGATATCAAGCTGCTCGCTGAAAACGAGTCTGTCTATATTCCGCTGGGGGCGACCCATTGTCTGGAGAACCCAGGGAAAATCCCGCTCGATCTGATTGAAGTGCGCTCCGGATCTTACCTCGATGAGGATGATGTGGTGCGGTTTGCGGACAGATACGGGCGTACCTGATGCCGGATGCGCTGCGCTTATCCGGCCTACAACACCGTAGGCCCGGTAAGCGAAGCGCGCCGGGAAATGCATTTCACTCATTAAAAGGCTCATTAAGAGTCAGGGCCTCCTGTTGCCTGAAGAAGGGTAAATCATGACGAAATTAACCTGTTTCAAAGCCTACGATATTCGCGGCAGGCTGGACGAAGAGCTGAATGAAGATATTGCGTGGCGCATTGGCCGCGCTTACGGCGAGTTCCTGAAGCCAAAAACGATTGTCCTCGGCGGCGATGTGCGCCTGACCAGCGAGACGCTAAAGCTGGCGCTGGCGAAAGGGCTGCTGGATGCGGGAGTGGATGTGCTGGATATCGGCATGTCGGGCACCGAAGAGATTTACTTCGCCACCTTCCACCTGGGCATTGATGGAGGTATTGAAGTGACTGCCAGCCATAATCCAATGGATTACAACGGCATGAAGCTGGTGCGGGAAGGGGCGCGGCCCATCAGCGGTGATACCGGTCTGCGCGACATCCAGCGGCTGGCGGAAGCCAACGACTTCCCGCCGGTCGATGAGGCAAAACGTGGCCGCTATCAGCGTATTACCACCCGCGATGCCTACATCGACCATCTGCTGGGTTACATCAATCCCGGCAACCTGAAACCGATGAAGCTGGTGCTCAATTCCGGCAACGGTGCGGCAGGTCCGGTGGTTGACGCCATTGAGGCCCGCTTTAAGGCGCTGGGCGTGCCGGTTGAGTTCATCAAAATTCACAACACGCCGGATGGCAACTTTCCCAACGGTATTCCCAACCCTCTGCTGCCGGAATGCCGGGCCGACACGCGCAGTGCGGTGATTGAACACGGCGCGGATATGGGGATTGCCTTCGACGGTGATTTTGACCGCTGCTTCCTGTTCGATGAAAAAGGTCAGTTTATTGAGGGGTACTACATTGTCGGCCTGCTGGCGGAGGCGTTTCTGGAGAAAAATCCGGGGGCGAAAATTATCCACGACCCCAGGCTGTCCTGGAACACCGTGGATGTGGTGACGGCGGCAGGCGGTAAGCCGGTGATGTCAAAAACCGGGCACGCGTTTATCAAAGAGCGCATGCGCCATGAAGATGCGATTTATGGCGGCGAAATGAGCGCGCATCACTATTTCCGTGATTTCGCCTATTGCGACAGCGGAATGATCCCGTGGCTGCTGGTGGCGGAGCTGCTGTGTCTGAAAGGACAGTCGCTGGGTGAACTGGTCCGCGACCGGATGGTGGCTTATCCGGCGAGTGGAGAAATAAACAGTACGCTGGCTGAGCCGGCAGCAGCGATTGCACGCGTGGAGCAGCATTTTTCCCGTGAGGCACTGACGGTGGACAGAACGGACGGTATCAGCATGGCGTTTGTCGACTGGCGCTTCAATTTACGTTCTTCCAATACCGAACCGGTGGTGCGCCTGAACGTGGAATCGCGCGGCGATATTCCGTTGATGGAAGCGCGAACGCGCACTCTTTTGGCGTTACTGAATCAGTAATGCCGGTGCTTCCTTTGCCCGATTATGGGCAAAGGGTGACTAACAGGAACCACGATGACACATCTAAAAAAGCGCGAACGCGCCAAAACCAATGCGTCGTTAATTTCGATGGTGCAACGCTTTTCAGATATCACCATCATGTTTGGCGGGTTGTGGGTAATCTGCGAATTAAGCGGTTTGCCTTTCCTGTACATGCACCTGCTGGTGGCGCTGATCACACTGGTTGTTTTTCAAATGCTCGGGGGGATAACGGATTTTTATCGCTCCTGGCGCGGCGTCAAAATTTCCACAGAGCTGGTGCTGTTGCTGCAAAACTGGAGCCTAAGTCTGATTTTTAGCGCAGGTCTGGTAGCCTTTAATAACGATTTCGATAACCGTCTCGCCGTATGGCTGGCATGGTATCTGCTTTCAAGCGTTGGCCTGGTGTTGAGTCGTTCGTTCATTCGCTACGGCGCGGGATGGCTGCGTAATCGCGGTTACAACACTCGCCGGGTGGCGGTGGCTGGTGAGCTGCCAGCCGGACAAATGCTACTGGACAGCTTTCGCCATGAACCGTGGCTGGGATTTGAAGTGGCGGGGGTCTATCACGACCCTATCCCTGGAAAAAACTCCCGCGACTGGGCTGGAAATCTGCAGCAACTGGTGGATGACGCCAAATCCTCACGCATTCATAACGTTTATATCGCCATGTCGATGAGCGATGGTGCCAGCGTAAAAAAACTGGTGCGCGATCTGGCCGACACGACCTGTTCAGTGATCCTCATTCCCGATGTCTTTACCTTCAACATCCTGCACTCACGAATTGAGGAGATGAACGGCGTTCCGGTGGTGCCGCTGTATGACACACCGCTCTCGGGGATTAATCGCCTGTTGAAGCGTGCGGAAGATATCGTGCTGGCTTCACTGATCCTGCTGCTTATTTCCCCGGTGCTGTGTGGCATAGCGCTGTTGGTAAAACTGACCTCTAAAGGACCGGTGATTTTCCGCCAGACCCGCTATGGCATGGATGGGAAGCCGATCAAAGTCTGGAAGTTTCGCTCGATGAAAGTGATGGAAAACGACGCGGTGGTGACGCAGGCGACACAAAACGATCCGCGCGTGACTCCTGTGGGAAATTTCCTGCGCCGGACGTCGCTTGATGAGTTGCCGCAGTTTATTAACGTGCTGACCGGAGGAATGTCTATTGTCGGGCCACGTCCTCATGCGGTGGCGCATAACGAGCAGTACCGCCAGTTAATTGAGGGATACATGTTACGCCATAAGGTGAAACCGGGGATTACAGGCTGGGCGCAAATCAACGGCTGGCGTGGTGAAACCGATACGCTGGAAAAAATGGAAAAACGTGTGGAGTTTGACCTCGAATACATTCGCGAGTGGAGCGTGTGGTTCGATATCAAAATTGTTTTTCTGACGGTATTCAAAGGCTTTGTTAACAAAGCGGCGTACTAACATGAGCTTACGAGAAAAAACGCTTAACGGCGCAAAGTGGTCGGCGATTGCCACGGTGATCATTATTGGACTCGGACTTATTCAGATGACCGTCCTGGCGCGGATTATTGATAGCCACCAGTTCGGGTTGTTAACCGTGTCGTTGGTGATCATTGCGCTGGCCGATACGCTGTCTGACTTTGGTATTGCTAATTCAATTATTCAGCGTAAAGAAATTGGCTATCTTGAACTGACCACGCTGTACTGGCTCAACGTTGGGCTGGGTATCGTGGTATGCGTGGCGATGTATCTTTTGAGCGAGACGATTGCCCGTGTACTCAATAACCCCGAACTGGCACCGCTGATCAAAACCTTATCGCTGGCGTTTGTGGTGATTCCGCACGGGCAGCAGTTTCGTGCGCTGATGCAAAAAGAGCTGGCCTTCAACAAAATCGGCATGATTGAAACCAGTTCTGTGCTGGCCGGGTTTACCTTCACCGTGGTCAGCGCCCATTTCTGGCCGCTCGCGCTGACGGCCATTCTTGGGTACCTGGTGAACAGTACGCTACGTACGCTGCTGTTTGGCTATTTTGGCCGCCGGATTTACCGTCCTGGGCTGCATTTTTCGCTGGCATCCGTTTCGTCGAATCTGCGTTTTGGCGCGTGGCTGACGGCAGACAGCATCATCAACTACATCAATACCAACCTTTCCACGCTGGTTTTAGCCAGAACGTTGGGAGCTGGCGTGGCGGGGGGATTTAATCTTGCCTGGAACGTGGCGGTTGTCCCTCCGATGAAATTGAACCCGATTATTACCCGCGTACTGTTTCCGGCGTTTGCCAAAATCCAGGACGACAGTGAAAAGTTACGGGTGAATTTTTACAAACTGCTGTCGGTTGTCGGGATTATCAACTTTCCGGCGCTACTGGGGTTGATGGTGGTGTCAAACAACGTGGTGCCGCTGGTGTTTGGCGAGAAGTGGAACGGCATTATTCCCATCCTGCAATTGTTGTGCATTGTCGGGTTGCTGCGCTCGGTGGGGAACCCGATCGGCTCACTGCTGATGGCGAAAGCGCGGGTTGATATCAGCTTCAAATTCAATGTGTTCAAAACTTGTCTGTTTATTCCGGCCATTTTCATCGGTGGTCACCTGGCCGGGGCGATTGGCGTGACGCTGGGCTTTTTGCTGGTTCAGGTGATTAACACGATCCTCAGCTATTTCGTGATGATTAAACCTGTTCTTGGCTCCAGCTACCGCCAGTACATGCTGAGTTTGTGGTTGCCGTTGTATCTCTCTTTGCCAACCCTTGTGGTGAGCTATGCGCTGGGCGTAATGCTGCGTAACCACCTGCCATTAGGCGCGTTGCTGGGGATGCAGATTGCGGCAGGTGCGCTGGTATTTGCGGTGATGATTGTGCTGTCGCGCCATCCGCTGGTGGTGGAAATAAAACGCCAGCTCTGTCGCAGTGAAAAAATGAAAACCTTGCTTCGTGCAGGATGAATTGTGCTTGTTGCATGCCGGAACAGGCGACAGCCGCCCTCCGGCAATGATTAGAAGAGGTCAGAATGAAATTACTAATTTTGGGCAACCATACCTGTGGGAACCGGGGAGATAGTGCGATCCTGCGCGGTTTGCTGGATGCCATTAACACGTTGCGTCCCGAGACTGAAGTCGATGTGATGAGCCGTTATCCGGTGAGTTCCTCATGGTTACTGAACCGCCCGGTGATGGGGGATCCTCTGTATTTGCAAATGAAGCAGCACAATAACGCAGCGGGCGTCGTGGGACGTGTGAAGAAAGTGCTGCGTCGTCGCTATCAGCATCAGGTGCTGCTCTCGCGGGTCACTGACTCCGGTAATCTGCGCAATATTGCAATTGCCCAAGGATTTACTGATTTTGTGCGTCTGCTGTCGCGCTATGACGCCATTATCCAGGTCGGCGGATCGTTTTTTGTCGATCTATATGGTGTACCGCAGTTTGAACATGCGTTGTGTTCGTTTATGGCGAAAAAACCGCTGTACATGATTGGTCACAGCGTGGGGCCGTTCCAGGATGAGCAGTTTAATCAACTGGCGAACTACGTTTTTGGCCGCTGTAATGCGCTGATTTTACGCGAATCCGTCAGTCTGGAACTGATGAAGCGCAGCGCAATAACCACGGATAAAGTCGAGACAGGCGTGGATACGGCCTGGCTGGTAGATAACCATCATGAGGATTTTGAACCTGGTTATGCGGTACAGCACTGGTTACACATGGTCACTAAACAGAAGACAGTTGCCATTACTCTGCGTGAACTTGCCCCCTTTGATAAGCGTCTGGGGACAACGCAGCAGGCCTATGAGCAAGCTTTTGCTGGAGTCGTAAACCGCATTCTTGATGAAGGCTATCAGGTCATTGCGCTGTCAACCTGCACCGGTATTGATAGTTACAACAAAGATGATCGCATGGTGGCGTTGAACCTGCGCCAGTATGTTAACGACCCGGGTCGTTATCATGTGGTGATGGATGAACTCAACGACCTTGAGATGGGAATAATTCTCGGTGCGTGCGATCTGACGGTGGGGACTCGCTTGCACTCTGCCATCATCTCAATGAATTTTATGACGCCTGCCATCGCCATTAACTATGAGCATAAATCGGCCGGGATCATGCAACAGCTGGGGCTACCGGAGATGGCCGTCGATATTCGCCATCTTTTAGATGGCAGTCTGGAGGGCAAGGTCGCCGATACTCTCGGACAACTTCCCGAACTGAACATACGGGTAGGGGATGCGGTTGTGCGCGAACGCGAACGCGGGGTGCGTATGGTGCAGTCGGTTTTAACGCGTATTGAGGGGGAAAAATGAAGGTTGGCTTTTTCCTGCTTAAATTTCCGCTCTCCTCCGAGACCTTCGTATTAAATCAGATTACCGCATTTATCGATATGGGCTACGACGTGGAGATTGTCGCTTTGCAGAAGGGCGACCTTGAAAATACGCATGCTTCCTTTAATGCCTATCGTTTGGGTGAAAAAACGCGCTGGTTATTGAATGAACCGGACGGCAAACTGGCAAAGCTGAAATCCAGGGCAGCAGCAGCTCTGCACGGCGTTACCCGTGCAGAAACCTGGAAAGCGCTCAATGTAGCACGCTATGGCGATGAGGCGCGCAATCTGATTTTGGCGGCCATTTGTGGCGGGAACCCGCGAGCGTTTGAGGCGGATGTCTTTATTGCTCATTTTGGCCCCGCAGGCGTAACGGCCGCCAAACTGCGCGAGCTTGGGATGATCCGCGGAAAAATCGCTACGGTATTTCACGGTGTTGATGTTTCGCATCGGGATGTGCTTGCCCACTACACCCCTGAATATCAACAGTTGTTTCAACGCGGGGATTTGATGTTACCCATCAGCAATCTCTGGGCAGGACGTTTAAAAAACATGGGGTGCCCGCCACAAAAAATCGCAGTCTCGCGTATGGGGATCGATATGACGCGTTTTACACCTCGCCAACTGAAATCGCCGGCCGCATCGCTGGAGATTATCTCTGTCGCCCGGTTAACCGAGAAAAAAGGACTGCACATCGCTATCGAAGCCTGTCGCCAGTTGAAAGAGCAGGGCGTTTCATTTCGGTATCGCATTCTTGGCATTGGCCCGTGGGAGCGTCGTTTGCGTACGCTGATCGAGCAATATCAACTCAATGATGTGATTGAGATGCCCGGCTTTAAGCCCAGCCATCAGGTGAAGGAAATGCTTGAGCAGGCAGATGTATTTCTGCTGCCGTCGATCACCGGGAGGGACGGCGATATGGAGGGGATCCCGGTGGCGCTGATGGAGGCGATGGCGGTGGGCATTCCGGTCATTTCCACCGTCCACAGCGGTATACCGGAGCTGGTTGAGTCCGGTAAATCTGGCTGGCTGGCACCGGAAAACGATGCTCAGGCGCTGGCAGAGCGATTAGCGGCATTTAGTCTGCTCGACAGTGAGCAGGTACAACCGATTGTGCAGTGCGCCCGAGAAAAAATTGAAGCTGAATTTAATCAGTTAGCGATCAATAAACAGTTAGCGAGCCTGCTACAAACGATGTAACTCGAGGTTGTATGTCAGAGAAAAAAATCTCACGCCGTACTTTTCTGACGGCAGGCTCTGCGCTTGCCGTATTGCATACTCCCGTTGTCCGGGCGCTTGAATCACCGGCCAGCGTCAACATTCAGGATTACAATCCACAGGACTGGGTCGCTTCTTTCAGGCAGGCGTTCAAAGAAGGACAAACGGTCGTCGTACCAAAAGGACTGGAATGTAAGGATCTGAATACCGCGATCGTTATTCCCCCGGGCAAAACGCTAGTACTGCAAGGGCGAATAAGCGGCAATGGCCGTGGCCGCTTTGTTCTGCAGGATGGATGCAGGGTGATGGGTGAGCAGGGCGGGAGCCTGAGGAATGTTACCCTCGATGTGCGGGGATCGGACTGTGTGATAAAAGGGATTGCCATGAGCGGCTTCGGTCCCGTAACGCAAATCTATATCGGCGGTAAAACGGCAAGACTGATGCGTAATCTGACCATCGCTGATATTAGCATCACACGCGCTAACTATGGGATCCTGCGTCAGGGCTTTCATAACCGGATGGATGGCGTAAAGATTACGCATTGCCGTTTTAGTGACCTTCAGGGCGATGCCATTGAGTGGAATGTGGCGATAAACGACAGCAACATCCTCATTTCTGACCATGTCATTGAACGTATAAACTGTACTAATGGTAATGTGAACTGGGGCATCGGCATCGGGCTGGCTGGAAGTACCTATGACAATACCTATCCCGATGAACAGGCAGTAAAAAACTTTGTGGTGGCGAATATCTCTGGCTCGGACTGCCGACAGCTAGTCCATGTGGAGAACGGCAAACACTTTATCATTCGCAATATCACTGCACGAAATATCACCCCGGATTTCAGTAAGAAAGCGGGCATCGATAATGCGACGGTCGCTATTTATGGATGCGATAATTTCGTTATTGATAATATCAATATGGAAAATAGCGCAGGCATGCTCATTGGCTATGGCGTAATCAAAGGACGATATTTATCCATTCCGCAAAATTTTAAATTAAATAATATTCAACTGGATAATTCGCAACTTGAATACAAATTACGTGGTATCCAAATCTCATCAGGCAATGCCACTTCATTTGTCGCTATCACCAACGTGGAGATGAAGCGTGCCACGCTTGAGTTACATAACCAACCGCAGCATCTCTTTTTACGTAACATCAAGGTGATGCAGCACTCCGCTACAGGACCCGCGCTTAAGATGCACTTCGATCTGCGCCAGGATGTGCGCGGCAAGTTTATGGCCAAACAGGACACATTGATCTCGCTGGCCAATGTTCATGCAGTAAACGAAACTGGGAAGAGTTCAGTTGACATCGACCGTATAAACCATCAGGTCGTCAATGTCGAGGCGGTGAATTTTCGACTGCCGGGGCAGGGGAGGTAACTTTGCGACCATTCCTGGCAAAAGTTGTACCCGTCTGGGATTAAGATTACTGCATTCCGCAGTTAAGCGGCGTAACATACGCTGCATCAGAGTAATGTAATTCATACTGGCTAAAACAAGCTAAAAAGCTATAATTCAGCAACAATTGAATAGGTGAATGACTTAATGATTAATTTGAAAGCAGTTATTCCGGTAGCAGGTCTGGGGATGCACATGTTGCCTGCCACAAAGGCAATCCCTAAAGAAATGCTGCCGATCGTAGACAAGCCGATGATTCAATACATTGTCGACGAAATTGTAGCTGCAGGTATCAAAGAAATCGTTCTGGTAACTCATGCGTCTAAGAACGCGGTTGAGAACCACTTCGACACCTCTTACGAACTCGAATCGTTGCTTGAGCAGCGTGTAAAGCGTCAGTTATTAGCCGAAGTGCAGTCTATCTGTCCTCCGGGCGTGACTATCATGAACGTTCGTCAGGCCCAGTTACTGGGTCTGGGTCATTCAATTCTTTGTGCTCGTCCTATTATTGGTGATAACCCGTTTGTCGTGGTATTACCTGACGTTGTGCTGGATACCGCGAGTGCGGATCCGCTGCGCTACAACCTCGCCGCCATGGTGGCTCGTTTCAATGAAACCGGGCGCAGCCAGGTGCTGGCTAAGCGTATGGAAGGCGATCTGTCTGAGTACTCTGTTATTCAGACCAAAGAGCCTTTAGACAACGAAGGCAAAGTCAGCCGTATTGTTGAGTTCATCGAAAAACCAGACCAGCCGCAGACACTTGATTCCGATCTGATGGCTGTAGGGCGCTATGTTCTGTCTGCTGATATTTGGGCAGAACTGGAGCATACGCAGCCAGGTGCCTGGGGGCGTATTCAGTTGACGGATGCCATCGCTGAGCTGGCGAAAAAACAGTCTGTTGACGCCATGCTGATGACGGGTGACAGCTACGACTGTGGTAAAAAAATGGGCTACATGCAGGCATTCGTTAAGTACGGTCTGCGTAACCTGAAGGAAGGACCGAAGTTCCGTAAGAGCATTGAGAAGCTACTGAGCGAGTAGAGATTTACAGGTCTTTGTGACGGTAAGCCAGAAAAAATAGCGGCAGCTAACATCCTTGTGTCTATGCTTTATGCTGTGGGGTGTTACTGTCGTTTTTCTATGAAAAACAACCAATAACAACGAGTTAACCTACTAAGTTTAATCCTGGATGGGGTTGATTTTTCCTTGTTTCTGGTAGCATTTGGTAAGACAATTAGCGTTAAAAATTTCAGAGCTTTGCGATAGCGCTAACGGAGTTGATCGGACCTTTTAGATTTTAAGCAGTGCACTGGTAGCTGTCGAGCCAGGGGCGGTAGCATGCCTATTAGAATCAGAAAACTTATAAATCTATAAATATTGAGTAGGTTTATTACTTAGATTGCAAAATTTCGCAGGTGTTTTGAATGCTGGTTAAACTTACAAAAAAAATAAATGTTAATTTTGAAATTAAGAAAATAATTTCAAATGCCGGGTGGCTTTTATTTGATAAATTCGTCCGATTAATGTTTGGTCTGCTTGTAGGAGTATGGGTAGCTCGTTATTTGGGGCCAGAGACATATGGTCAACTGGCATATGTAATTACGCTCATTAGTTTTTTTCAAGTGATAGCATTGCTTGGAATGGATACGATTTTAGTACGCGATATTGCTCATAATATAGATAAGGCACATCAAAATTTAGGAACCGCGCTCATTTTGCGTTTCTGTGTTGGTTTTTTATGTTTAATCGTGGCAGTGGGTGGGGTTGCTTTTTTTAATGGTGCCCATTTTGCATTGTTAACCTTATTGGCTGGTGGTGGACTAGTATTTCAATGCGCTGATACAATTGATATTTGGTTTCAAAGTCAAAGTCAGAGTAAAAGAACTG
The DNA here is from genome assembly GCF_004353845.1 of Citrobacter arsenatis. GTDB lineage: Bacteria > Pseudomonadota > Gammaproteobacteria > Enterobacterales > Enterobacteriaceae > Citrobacter > Citrobacter arsenatis. Next base: position 3,263,780 of record NZ_CP037864.1, on the reverse strand, counting down.
TTATAGCAAAGTTGTGCGCATACACTATTACAAATATAATGAGAGTTGTTCTAATATTATGTCACAGTCCGCTCTGGGCATTCGCGTTACTACTTAGCATAGATGCGTTATTATCTGCGTTAGCGCTGACCTATGCGTATAGAAAATTTAGAACTAAACATCAGTGGTCTGCAACTGTAGAAAAATGCAAATTATTACTTAGTGAGTCTTGGCCTTATTTAGTAAGTGGACTATCGATCATATTATATATGAGGATAGATCAGGTCATGATAAAAAATCTATTAGGTGAAGAATCATTAGGGGTTTATGCGGCCGCATTGCAATTTTCGACATTATGGAATTTTGTTCCGGTAACATTATCAGTGAGTTTGGCACCATATATTGCAAGAAAGAAGAGAGAGGGTGAGCATGAGTATTATAAAGCTATCGGAAATGTTTTTCTGATGTTTTCTTTCATTGGTTGGGGAATAACGTTAATAATTTCAGTAATGTCTCCATTTATTATAGAAATTATGCTAGGAACCAATTATACCAACGGAATTGGAGTGCTTGCTATACATGTAGTGACAAATTTATTCATTTGCTTAGGGGTGGCTCAAAGCTTATGGATTGTTAATGAAAGGAAAGGAACATTTACTCTATATAAGTCGCTTACAGGTCTTGTCGTTTGCGGCATAGCAAATTTAACTTTAATTCCATACTATGGAATTAAAGGTGCCGCGATATCTGCAGTATTGTCCCAGTTTTCGGCATCTATACTATTTAATTTGTTTTTTGCTAAAAGAATTTTCTTGATGCAACTCAAAAGTTTATTTTTTTTAAGGTAATAAACAGGAACGGAAAGTGAAAAAATATTCTCCTGTAATCGCTTTTGTCTATTCACGACCTGAGCATACAAAAAAAATGTTAACGGCATTAAGTAAGAATAGTCTTGCAGAATATACTGACCTTATTATCTATTCAGACGGTGCAAAAGCCCAGAAGGATGATGCCGGTGTCCAGGCTGTGCGAGAATATATTGACACTATAACTGGATTCAATAGTATAACGATAGTTAAGCAAGATAAAAATATTGGACTCGCTCAAAGTATAATTCAGGGCGTAACGGAAACAGTAAATAAGTTTGGGCGCGTAATTGTTCTTGAGGATGATATAGAGACATCACCTTATTTCTTAAAGTATATGAATGACGCATTAGATATGTACGCGGAAGTAAAAAAGGTAGGCTCTATTTCCGGTAGCAGCTATCCTGTCAAGATGGCCAATAATAATGAATCAACCTACCTACTAAGAATTCCGCTGTGCTGGGGATGGGCTACATGGGCAGATCGATGGCAGAGCTTTAATAAAGATATTAATACAGTTAAACTAACTGATAAGAAAATTAAAGATTACATAAATTTTGATGGAGCATTTGATTTTTTTGAACAAGCTACACTTAATGCTGATGGTAAACTTAATACATGGTTTATCTTCTGGTATATAACGCTAGCATCAAATAAGTGGTTGGCTCTTTTTCCGACAACAGTAATGGCGAAGAACATAGGTCACGATGGTTCAGGGGAAAACTGTAACGGTGATGACATTTATAAAGATACTGCTATTGCTAATAAACCCATAGAGTTAAACCGAAAAGATGTTCTAATTGAAAGTAAAGATTATTATTTGGCACATATAGACTATTTCAGAAGAAACAAAAAAAGCCTACTTGCCAGAGTTATTTCTTTTGTAAAAAGAAAGATAAAAGGGGCTTGATATGGGATTTTTGAATAGATTTAAATCATATCTGATAAAAAGAGACATAAATAAAAATGGTATGGGGATCTATATAGACCTGCTATCTTATGTTGATGAATATTCCACGTTTGAAGGTAATAATAGAATTACTGGAAAATCCTCAATTTATAACTCACATATTGGGAGATATTCCTATGCCGTTGGAGCAAGCATAGGAAATGCTATGGTGGGTAGATTTTGCAGTATTGCTATGGGTTCAAAAATTGGAGGGCTTGGCGCTCATCCAACGTCTTTAATATCAACACATCCAATTTTTTATTCTTCAAGAAAACAATGTGGTGTCTCGTTTACAAACGAAGATAAATTTGCAGAAGAAAAAACAACTATTTTAGGTAATGATGTTTGGGTTGGTGCCAATGCTATTATTATGGATGGTGTTAAAATAGGCGATGGTGCAATCATAGCAGCAGGTGCAGTTGTAACAAAAGATGTGCTGCCGTATGCGATTGTTGCTGGTGTTCCTGCTGTCGTTAAACGATTCCGCTGTTCTGCACAGCATGTAGATGTATTAAAGGATATAGAATGGTGGAATTGGTCTGAGACTGTTTTAAAAGATTATTTACATTTATTTCAGGGGGATCTTAAAGATAATATAGTTGAATTAATTAGAGTAAGTAAAAAACTAAAGGAACATAATTGAATGCGATTCAAAAGTAATAATGTATATAAAAGCATACTGTTATTAAGTTTTTTCTTCTCTGGTTTTAGCTTATATTCTGTATTTATACCTTTACTAATGTTGTCACTATTCCTAACAGTCTATAAAAATAAATCATTATACGCAGGAAGTGTCGCAACAAGTTGGAATGTATTATTCCTTGTTTTATTTGTGTTATGTGTTTTTATTATTGGATACTCCAGGCTATATCTTGACTCGCCCATAAAGTATGCAATGTATATTGTCTTTATGATAGTCTGTTTAACGCTAATATTAGTTAATAATATTGAGAATGCTAAGGAAATGTTGCTTTTTCTTATTCTCGGTATTTTTGTTAGAGCAGAATTTGTTGTTATTTATAGTTTTCTTGAACCTTCTGGAGTTTATGGATACGGTAAATTGCTGGATCCATTTAGTCATGAGGAAATTAACTCGCCTGGAATAAGTAACTCACTGGCTATTGTGTTTATGTATTTATTAGTTGCGTTTAAAGCTAATACGTTTAACAAAAGAATTTTTCTGACATTATTATATCCTCTGCTTTTATTATCATCGATATTCCTTGGTGGACGTACGTTTTTTATTATTGCAATTATTAGTTTGTTTTATCAATACAGTAGAAATATAAATCTGAAAGCAACCATTTGGTTTTGTTTAATAAGCATTGGTGCCCTAATTACGTTTTCTCTAATATTTAAAGATTTGCCAGTTTTTGATAGGTATTTCAATTTGGTGTTTGAACGGTTTGGAAGTGAAGGGCTGAAATCAGCTAGATTTGAGCTTATACAAGATGGAATCACAAAATTCCTGATGCAACCTATGGGTGGATTTACACCGCATGCAAGTGAGTATTCTGGAAACTGGTATCATAACATTTATTTAGATAGCGCCAGAGTTGCCGGATTTATACCCCTGATTATGTTCCTTTTTTCTAACTTTATTCTTTTCTTTAGCTATTTAAAATATAAAAAGCAAAATGGGAAAGTTAAGAGTCCGTATTTCTTTTTGTCGGTTTTAACACTAATAGTAATGTGTCAGGATGTAGTTCTTGAGGGTAATATGATGTTGCTGATCTGTTATGCTCTATTTACGACTATGCATATTCAGACCGGGAGGTATAATAAAAATGGAAGTATATTATAGAGTAAGTGATTATTATCCTTTGGGTGCTGAAGGGAGCTCTGCTGCGAGTTCGGTGCGGCATAGAGTTGATAGAGTTTGCCGATGTCTTCCAGATGGAAATGAACTTAAAATATATTCAATTATTAAATCTAGAAATGTATCAATCGTAAAACGCGAAAAACATAATATTTCGAATACGCAACAGTGTATAACATATTGTGTTGCCTCTAATTTTTTAGGTGCAATATTAAAAGGGTTTATTTCGATTTTTTTAATGTTCTATCTTATATTTAAAATAATGGGTAGAGGGAAGTATGTCCTGATCTACAATTTATTACCTGCTAATATCCTTGTTTATATATTACCCACATATATTTTCCCTTGGATATTGAAGAAAACTATATTTCAAGTTGAGGAAATATACAGTGTCTATGATTTTTCTTTTCTTAAGCGGTTTTTAACGCAGTGTTCGGAAAATTTTGTTTTCAAAAAAGGGCATAATTTCATTGTCGTTAATGAAAATGTCAGAAATCTAATTAAGAGAAAAGATGCAAATTCAATAGTTGACTATGGATACAATTCTAGAAATGGTAATACAATTAAACCTAGCTCAACACCAGAAAATATTATTTATACTGGGAGATTAGATTTCGTTGGTGGTATAGAAGTACTCTTACAGGCTCTGACTGATTTACCTACGGATATAAAAAATAAGTTAGTAATTACCGGTAATGGGGGCTTAAAAGAACATGTTGTTACCTGTACAAATGAGCTAGGAATTTCTTATCGGGGTTTTCTTAATGAATCTGATTATAATTCATTGCTGTTAGATGCAAAAATAAGCATTAACCCACTTCGGTCGCAATGTAAATTCTCTTTTTATTCATTTCCATCAAAAGTACTACAGTACTTGGAGTATGGTTGTGTTGTTATTTCGAGTGGGATTTCACAACCTGAATTGGAAGAATATTTTGCGGATGAGTTATTAACTTATGAAAATGATGACCCTGTAAAACTTAACTCTTTAATTAGAGAAGCAAATCTGCTGAATTTTGATAAAATGACAATAATAAATAAGTATAATGTCTTCATGGAGATGAAAGAACATAAGCTAAGGTCCTTTTTCACGACAGTTTTAGGAGGATGATATTTTGAAATTGGCTGTTTTTGATATATGCGGTACGTTATACCATGACAATACTACATATTCATTTTTGCGTTGGCTTTCTAAAAAAAACATAATAAAGTATAACAAGAGTATAATGAATGCCCCATATATATTGCGTGCGCTGAATGTAATATATTCATCCTTCAGTAGGAAGGATGTTTATAGGATTTTACAGGTAAAACAATTATCTGATTTCTCATTCGATGATATCAATAAATGGGCAAGGGAATTCGTAGATGAACTAGAAGAGAATCGCATATATAGCACAAATATTTTGATGGAGGAATATAAGAAACAAGGGTATAAAATTGTGATCGCAAGTGCAACTATCGAACCTGTAGCAAGGGCAATTGCTCAAAAACTAGGTGTCGAGTATTATTCTTCAACAATTGGTTTTTTAAATAATAAGTGCACAGGCGAAATTAATAAGGATCTGTTATTTTTAAAGAAAGACACTTTGTTGCATTTATTAAAAAAAGCAGAAACCACAATAGTCGTTACTGATAACTACACAGATATAGAGTTAGTTTTAGTGAGCGATCATTCTCATATTATTGTACGCAATGATAGAGATATAGAAAAATGGAATAGGTGCCTTAAAGAAAATGCTCGAAAAGTTGATTTTATTAAGAAGGATGCTTAATGAATAAATATATTATATATTTTCCATTCGGATATACTTTCTTATCTCGTATTAAGACCTCTTCTAAATTTATTAGTTTTTTACTCACAATACCTTTACCTTGTTTTTTGTTCTTTTATTTTGGGTTGCTAGATGTTGAGGAGAGAACCTTATCTCTGGGGACCGTTTTTATTTTGACATACTCCATTTTATATATTTTTTATGAGAATGGATATGTAGAAAATGATATTAAAACGGTAAAAAAGGAAGTGAATCCAACATTAAGAATTGTTGGTGAGTTGTATAATTACATAGACGATAACTATTACAGAATTATCATCATTAGAGTTTTTTTCTATGCTCTATCACTTTACTTTTTGTCTTTTTTTACTATTGGCGATGTCATTGTAAAAGTTGTTTTTTTCTCTATTGCAACCAGTGTGATTTATTTTTTTCACAATAGAACTCGAAATGCGATGAAGGTATTTACTTTCTTGTTATTATCCTCATCGCGATTTGTTTTTCCACTGATGGTCTTTTCATCTTATATAACCACGGAAAAGATCGAATATATACCATTGTCACTTTTTATATATACAATTCCAGCATTCTTTATATATTCAGCCAAGACATTTACAATAATGCAATTCGTAATTGGGCACGAAAATAAATACAAATTAATATACTATGCATCAACGTGTATTGTTTTTTTGATTTTGTATTATTTGGTGCCAAGTATTGACGTTTTATTGTTAATGGCTGCTATACTTTTTTATATGTTATTACTTATTTCTTTAAAAAAGATATTAAATAAATAAATGGAGTGTCAATGTCTAAAGTATGTTGCAGATTAGCAGGTGGGCTAGGCAATCAGATCTTTCAATATGGCGCTTCACTTCTTATTAGCAAAAAAAGTACGGTTCCATTGATTGCACTTGATGATTCTGAGTTAAAAAAATATAAAGCAGTAAGGAAAAATGAATTACCAATTTATTTTAAATTGGTTAGTTCATCGATAAAGAATCATAGTATTCTCAAGTTGCGTTTACCCCGAATGAAAGCAATTGCAAAATACAGTGATAGGTTTGTTGGTGACTATAATTTTAATCGAGTGGCTAATAAAATAATCCCTGCACAAAACTATTACTTGGATGGTTATTTCCAAAGTTGTCTTGACCAAAGTCTTTTCGATGAAATGCTTGAGGTTCTGAAAAAAGACTACCGATACACCAATCTTGGAATTCAAAAGAGCATTTGCGCAGTTCATATTCGTGGTGGTGATTTTTTAACTGCAAAATACAGTGGGATTGCTGATGTAAATTATTATCTGGAACAGTTGGCTAAGGTCAAAGAGTTGAATGTTGCAGAGCGATTTGTTATCGTAACAGATGATAAAAAATATGCTTCTGAGATAGCCAATAAAATGGCTATAAAATATTCATTTTCCGAAGGCAATATGCTTGATGATTTTTTATTGTTAGCACAATCTGAAACTAAGATATTATCTAATAGTACGTTTTCTATTTGGGCATCAGCTTTAGGCTACCAACCTGGGTGCATTGTTTTTGCCCCCAAGAAGTTAACGGTTCAGGACTCTAGAAATTTCATTCTTCCTGGTGAGTTAAGTTAATAATATAAGGAGTTATTTAAAAAATGAAAGTTGCTTTAATTACTGGCGTGACTGGGCAGGATGGTTCATATTTGGCGGAGCTTTTGCTGGAAAAAGGTTATGAAGTTCATGGCATTAAGCGTCGTGCTTCTTCGTTTAATACTGAACGCGTGGATCACATTTATCAAGACCCACATTCCAGCAACCCGAAATTTCATTTGCATTACGGCGATCTGACAGACTCTTCTAACCTTACTCGTATTCTGAAAGAAGTTCAGCCGGATGAAGTCTATAACCTTGGTGCAATGAGTCACGTAGCAGTTTCCTTTGAGTCTCCGGAATACACTGCTGATGTCGATGCTATGGGGACATTGCGTCTATTGGAAGCCATTCGTTTCCTTGGTCTGGAAAAGAAGACCCGTTTCTATCAAGCATCCACTTCTGAACTTTACGGCCTGGTGCAAGAAATTCCGCAAAAAGAGACCACCCCGTTCTACCCGCGCTCTCCGTATGCTGTTGCTAAACTGTATGCCTACTGGATTACAGTGAATTACCGTGAATCATATGGCATTTATGCCTGTAACGGTATTCTATTTAACCACGAGTCGCCGCGTCGTGGCGAAACCTTTGTGACCCGTAAAATTACCCGTGCTATTGCTAACATCGCACAAGGTCTAGAGTCCTGCTTGTATCTTGGCAATATGGATTCTCTGCGCGACTGGGGACATGCGAAGGACTACGTAAAGATGCAGTGGATGATGCTGCAACAGGATGAACCGGAAGACTTTGTTATTGCTACTGGTGTGCAGTACTCCGTACGTCAGTTTGTTGAAATGGCCGCAGCCCAGTTGGGAATCGAATTACGTTTTGAAGGTAAAGGTGTCGAGGAGAAGGGGATCGTGGTTTCAGTTACCGGCGATGATGCTCCCGGCGTGAAGGTGGGAGATGTAATTATTGCTGTAGATCCGCGCTATTTCCGTCCTGCAGAAGTAGAAACTCTGCTAGGTGATCCGAGCAAAGCACACGAAAAACTAGGCTGGAAACCGGAAATCACACTTTCGGAGATGGTATCTGAAATGGTTGCGAAAGATCTGGAGGCAGCGAAGAAACACTCTCTGTTAAAGTCTCACGGATTTAATGTCAGTTTATCTCAGGAATAATCGATGAACAGACAACGTATTTTTATTGCTGGTCATCGCGGAATGGTGGGTTCCGCGATTGTTCGCCAGTTAGAACAACGCGGTGATGTGGATCTGGTGCTGCGTAGCCGAGATGAACTGAACTTGCTCGACAGTAAGGCTGTTTTAGACTTTTTTGCCGCCGAGCGTATAGATCAGGTATATCTGGCTGCGGCTAAGGTGGGAGGCATTGTTGCCAACAACACTTACCCAGCCGATTTCATTTTCGAAAATATGATGATAGAGAGCAACATTATTCATGCGGCGCATCTGCACGACGTGAACAAATTGTTATTTCTCGGCTCTTCCTGTATTTACCCTAAGATGGCGAAACAGCCAATGGCGGAGAGTGAACTGCTGCAGGGCTCGCTCGAACCAACTAATGAACCATATGCTATTGCTAAGATCGCCGGAATAAAGCTGTGTGAGTCCTATAACCGCCAATACGGTCGTGATTATCGCTCGGTGATGCCGACAAACCTATACGGGCCCCACGACAACTTCCACCCGAGTAACTCGCATGTTATCCCGGCGCTGTTGCGTCGTTTTCATGAAGCGACGATGCAAAATGCCTCAGAGGTGATTGTGTGGGGAAGCGGCACGCCAATGCGTGAGTTCTTGCATGTAGATGATATGGCAGCAGCCAGTATTCACGTTATGGAATTGGACCGCGAAGTTTGGCAGGAAAACACCCAGCCAATGCTATCTCACATTAATGTTGGTACAGGTGTGGACTGTTCCATCCGTGAGCTAGCTCAAACAATCGCACGAGTGGTGGGCTACAGAGGACAGGTGGTATTTGATGCGAGCAAACCGGACGGCACTCCCCGCAAATTACTTGACGTCTCGAGACTAAAAAAATTGGGCTGGCAGTTCGGCATTTCACTCGAAGATGGCCTGGGCAGCACATATCATTGGTTCCTTGAGAATCAACATCGATTCCGGGGGTAAGTATGTTTTTGTCTCAGGACGATTTTGTCACCGTCGTTCGTTCTACTCCGCTTGTCTCCATCGATTTGATTGTGGAAAACACGCAGGGCGAATTTCTTTTAGGTAAACGGCTGAACCGTCCCGCGCAAGGCTATTGGTTTGTACCTGGTGGCCGAGTACAGAAGGATGAGCCATTGAGTGCAGCCTTTGAACGGCTAACTGAAGGCGAATTGGGATTGCGATTACCGTTGTCCGCTGGCAAGTTTTATGGCGTCTGGCAACACTTCTATAACGACAATTTCGCCAATGAGGAGTTTTCGACCCATTACGTGGTGCTCGGTTTTCGTCTGCAAGTACAGGAAAAAGACCTGTGTTTGCCCGACGCGCAGCACGAAGCATACTGCTGGCTGGCGCCTGCGGTATTGTTGAGTAGCGAGAACGTTCATGAAAACAGTCGTGCCTATTTTCAAAATGATGCCAATCATGTCATTGGCTTAGAAACGAAGGATGTCAAATATGTCTGATGTACCGTTAATCGCTGTCGTAATGGCTGGTGGTACGGGGAGTCGTCTTTGGCCTCTATCTAGGGAGCTTTATCCGAAACAATTTTTACAACTTTCGGGTGAACACTCCCTATTACAGACAACCTTACTTCGGCTGTCGAATCTTTCTTGTGAAACGCCATTAGTTATCACGAATGAACAACATCGCTTTATTGTTGCTGAGCAGTTAAGACAGATAGATCAGTTACGCGATAATATCATTCTGGAACCATGTGGGCGCAATACTGCACCTGCAATTGCGCTTTCAGCTTTTTCTGCGCTGAAGCGTAATGAGCAAGAGGATCCATTGCTATTGGTACTTGCTGCTGACCACATTATCACTAAAGAAAAAATCTTTTGTGATGCAATTCAAAAAGCAATACCAATTGCAGAAAATGGAAGTATTGTGACCTTCGGTATTGTGCCTGAATATGCTGAAACTGGTTATGGCTATATAGAAAGAGATACTGATGTACTATCTCTTTCCAATGTTGCTGAAGGTGAGTTTTATCGTGTTAAGAATTTTGTTGAAAAACCCGATCGCCTAACCGCTGAAAAATATATTTCATCTGGAAATTATTTTTGGAATAGCGGTATGTTTATGTTTAAAGCATCGGCTTATTTAGAAGAGTTAAAGAAGTATAGACCAGATATCTACAGTATCTGTGAGCAGGTAGTCTCTTCCTCTTATCGTGATCTTGATTTTATACGTTTACCAGAAGAAATCTTCAAGGATTGCCCTGCTGAATCTATTGATTTTGCCGTTATGGAAAAAACGGATCGTTGTATTGTTTGTCCAGTTGATATCGGTTGGAGCGATGTTGGCTCTTGGCAATCATTATGGGATATTAGTGATAAAACACATACTGGCGATGTTTGCAAAGGAGATGTCCTGACATATAACACCAAGAATAATTATATTTATTCAGAGTCCGCACTGGTTGCAGCTGTTGGTGTTGAGGATGTCGTTATAGTTCAGACGAAAGATGCAATACTTGTTTCTAAGAAATCTGACGTTCAGGATGTCAAAAAGATAGTTGAAATGCTCAAGTCACAAGAACGGTCAGAATACATCGCACATCGTGAGGTATTTCGACCCTGGGGTAAATTTGATGCAATTGATCAAGGCGAACGATATAAAGTTAAGAAAATCATAGTCAAACCGGGTGAAGGGCTTTCTTTACGTATGCATCATCATCGGTCTGAACACTGGATTGTGCTTTCTGGGACGGCGAAAGTTACTCTTAATGATAAAACGATGTTGGTCACTGCAAATGAATCAATTTATATCCCTCTTGGGGCCACGTATAGTTTAGAGAATCCAGGAATTATCCCCCTTAATCTCATAGAAGTTAGTTCAGGAGATTATTTAGGAGAGGATGACATCGTTCGGCAAAAAGAACGTTATAGAAAAGATGATTAGGGTATGAAAAAATTAACCTGTTTCAAAGCCTACGATATTCGCGGCAGGCTGGGCGAAGAGCTGAATGAAGATATTGCGTGGCGCATTGGCCGCGCTTACGGCGAGTTCCTGAAGCCAAAAACGATTGTCCTCGGCGGCGATGTGCGCCTGACCAGCGAGACGCTAAAGCTGGCGCTGGCGAAAGGACTGCAGGATGCGGGAGTGGATGTGCTGGATATCGGCATGTCGGGCACCGAAGAGATTTACTTCGCCACCTTCCACCTGGGCATTGACGGCGGTATTGAAGTGACCGCCAGCCATAATCCAATGGATTACAACGGCATGAAGCTGGTGCGGGAAGGGGCGCGGCCCATCAGCGGTGATACCGGTCTGCGCGACGTCCAGCGGCTGGCGGAAGCCAACGACTTCCCGGCGGTTGATGAGACAAAACGTGGACGCTATCAGCGTATTACCACCCGCGATGCCTACATCGACCATCTGCTGGGTTACATCAATCCCGGCAACCTGAAACCGATGAAGCTGGTGCTCAATTCCGGCAACGGTGCGGCAGGTCCGGTGGTTGACGCCATTGAGGCCCGCTTTAAGGCGCTGGGCGTGCCGGTTGAGTTCATCAAAATTCACAACACGCCGGATGGCAACTTTCCCAACGGTATTCCCAACCCTCTGCTGCCGGAATGCCGGGCCGACACGCGCAGTGCGGTGATTGAACACGACGCGGATATGGGGATTGCCTTCGACGGTGATTTTGACCGCTGCTTCCTGTTCGATGAAAAAGGTCAGTTTATTGAGGGGTACTACATTGTTGGCCTGCTGGCGGAGGCGTTTCTGGAGAAAAATCCGGGGGCGAAAATTATCCACGACCCCAGGCTGTCCTGGAACACCGTGGATGTGGTGACGGCGGCAGGCGGTAAGCCGGTGATGTCAAAAACCGGGCACGCGTTTATCAAAGAGCGCATGCGCCATGAAGATGCGATTTATGGCGGCGAAATGAGCGCGCATCACTATTTCCGTGATTTCGCCTATTGCGACAGCGGGATGATCCCGTGGCTGCTGGTGGCGGAGCTGCTGTGTCTGAAAGGACAGTCGCTGGGTGAACTGGTCCGCGACCGGATGGTGGCTTATCCGGCGAGTGGAGAAATAAACAGTACGCTGGCTGAGCCGGCAGCAGCGATTGCACGCGTGGAGCAGCATTTTTCCCGTGAGGCACTGACGGTGGACAGAACGGACGGTATCAGCATGGCGTTTGTCGACTGGCGCTTCAATTTACGTTCTTCCAATACCGAACCGGTGGTGCGCCTGAACGTGGAATCGCGCGGCGATGAGCAACTTATGCGAAGTAAAACAGAAGAAATACTCAGAATTTTAAAGTAATGTTCAAGTATAAGGCTGTGTCGAAATCATAGCCTTTGTTTTTTAAGGTTTCATCAGATGGATTATTTCTTAGGATGAATCATAGCATAGCAATAATTCTGAGTGTTTATAATTCAGAAAAACCAGATTATTTGCATCAAAGTCTTTCTAGCCTTTTTTCTCAAACTATGAAAGCAGATATTTACCTCTATATTGATGGGAGGGTTAATAAGTCTCTGGAAAGTGTGATCGAGAGTTTTGAAGCTGAACCTAATTTCTATGTTGTGCGTGGAGAAGAAAATAAGGGGCTGGCTTTTGCTCTGAATACACTTATCGATGTGGCTTTAATTCGAGGTTATCGATATATTGCAAGGATGGATACGGATGATGTCTCGCGCTTAAACCGTATCGAAATACAGTTTAGGTTCATGGAGGAAAGACCTGATATTGACGTACTAGGCGGATATTGCCATGAATTTGGTAGTGAGTACGCACTTGAATTGAAGAAAGTACCGCTCGAACATGATGATCTTAAAAGATACAGTATAATTCGTTGCCCATTTATACATCCAACGGTGATGTTTAGAAGTTCAGTTTTCAAAGATGGGATTCGTTACCCTTTAGATACAAAATTTACTGAAGATATGGCGTTGTGGTTTTGTCTCCTTGAGAATGGATATCGTTTTCATAATATCCCTGAGGTGTTGCTGGACTACAGGCTTAATGATAGCACTTTTTCAAGACGAAGAGGAATTGGGAAAGCAATAAGTGAGTTCTCTGTTCGCTTCAAGTATATGTTTAAACTAAAAGAGGCTAGTTTTAAGAGGTTTATTATTCTGATTATTAAATTCTTTTTTCATGTTTTACCTTTGTTTTTAATTCGCTATGCTTATAAAAGACATCGCTGAGTCTGTGATGGATATAAAAATTCATAAAGTGAAGATTGTAAAATGAAAAGTATGGAACATCGGAATAATTGTTTTGATATAATTAGATTGTTTGCAGCAATTACTGTTATTATCTCCCATCAGTACTCTCTTTCTGGAATGTCTGAACCAATTTTTCTTGGCATGAGTACCTACGGAGGTGTGGCGGTTATTGTTTTTTTTGCTATCTCGGGGTTCTTGATTGCCAAATCTTGCATGAGAAGTAAAGGGTTTATTTCATATATGTCAAAGCGTGCAAGGAGAATATTCCCAGCGTTATTGCCATGCGCGATTTTTATGTATCTAGTGTTAGGCGTGTACTTAAAGTGGGGAGACTTATCTTCTTATATTAATTTATCAATTCTGAAAAATATTATTAGCGTTGTAACCATCCAGGGTGCGCCGCCTCACACCGGTATATTTGAGGGTTTTATTCACCCATACTCTCTTAACGATAGTTTATGGACATTACCACTTGAGTTTTTATGTTATCTTCTTTTGGGGATGGTGTTTTTTTTATTTAAAAATTCTTTAAAAGCAATGTTGGTTGCTTTCGTAGTGCTTTTTACTATATCTATTTATTTACTTTTCAACAAAACAGCAATAGTTTTTTTTGGCGTGGTTTTACAAGCGTTCCCGGTGAGAGCTTTATCCTTTTTTACTGGGGCTATAATGGCTCTCACGATAAATTATTGGAGTGATAAAAAAATAAAGCAATATATATTAATGATATCATTTGCTATTCTTTTTTCTGTCGCTTATAAAAATGAAATTAATGTATTGGGGTATATTTTACTATCAGTAATTACGATAGTTATCGGCTGTTCATTTAAAGATAGAATAATTTCTGGTCGATTTGACTATTCATATGGAATATATATATACTCTTTCCCTGTGCAACAATTTATTATAAATAAATTTCACTTTGAATTTTATTTCGGAATGTTTGTTAGTATCATTGTGTCACTTTTTTTTGGATTCCTTTCATGGCATTTTGTTGAGTCGAAATTTCTTAAAGTGAATAAATCATATGTGAAAAAACATGATGTGTTGGGGCAGAGCACTTAATACTTACTAAGTATAGTATTTAGTTTGCTTCTATCATTTTATATCTGAGTTGAGTTAACATCTAAGTCACATTCAAGCCGCGCATATGTCGCGCGGTGACCACACCTGACAGGAGTATGTAATGTCCAAGCAACAGATCGGCGTCGTCGGTATGGCAGTGATGGGGCGCAACCTAGCGCTCAACATCGAAAGCCGCGGTTATACCGTCTCCATCTTCAACCGCTCCCGTGAAAAAACCGAAGAAGTTGTAGCCGAGAATCCAGGTAAGAAGCTGGTTCCGCACTACACGGTGAAGGAGTTCGTCGAGTCTCTTGAAACCCCACGTCGCATCCTGTTAATGGTGAAAGCAGGTGCTGGCACTGATGCTGCCATCGATTCCCTAAAGCCGTACCTTGATAAAGGCGATATCATTATTGATGGTGGCAACACCTTCTTCCAGGACACTATTCGTCGTAATCGCGAACTGTCTGCTGAAGGTTTTAACTTCATCGGTACCGGAGTTTCCGGCGGTGAAGAGGGAGCCCTTAAAGGTCCTTCCATCATGCCTGGCGGCCAGAAAGAAGCGTATGAGCTGGTTGCGCCTATCCTGACCAAGATTGCCGCGGTAGCTGAAGATGGTGAGCCTTGCGTAACATATATTGGTGCGGATGGTGCTGGCCACTATGTGAAGATGGTTCACAACGGTATTGAATACGGTGATATGCAGCTGATTGCTGAAGCCTATTCTCTGTTGAAAGGTGGTCTTAACCTGTCTAACGAAGAGCTGGCCACGACTTTCACCGAGTGGAACGAAGGCGAGCTGAGCAGCTACCTGATTGACATCACCAAAGACATCTTCACCAAAAAAGATGAAGAGGGTAAATACCTGGTTGATGTGATTCTGGATGAAGCAGCGAACAAAGGCACCGGTAAATGGACCAGCCAGAGCTCTCTGGATCTGGGCGAACCGCTGTCTTTGATCACTGAGTCCGTGTTTGCGCGTTACATCTCTTCTCTGAAAGATCAGCGTGTTGCGGCATCCAAAGTGCTGTCCGGCCCGCAGGCTAAGCTGGCTGGCGATAAAGCAGAGTTCGTTGAGAAAGTACGCCGTGCGCTGTACCTCGGTAAAATCGTCTCCTACGCACAGGGCTTTTCTCAGCTCCGTGCCGCGTCTGACGAATACAACTGGGATCTTAACTACGGTGAAATCGCGAAGATCTTCCGTGCGGGTTGCATCATTCGTGCGCAGTTCCTGCAGAAAATCACCGATGCCTATGCTGAAAACAAAGGAATCGCCAACCTGTTGTTAGCACCATATTTCAAAAATATCGCTGATGAATATCAGCAAGCGCTGCGTGATGTAGTGGCTTACGCTGTGCAGAACGGTATTCCGGTACCGACTTTCTCTGCCGCGGTGGCGTACTACGACAGTTACCGTTCCGCAGTGCTGCCGGCTAACTTAATCCAGGCTCAGCGTGACTATTTTGGTGCACATACTTATAAACGTACCGATAAAGACGGTGTGTTCCATACCGAATGGCTGGATTAATCTGATTTAGCCTAACATGAAAATCCAAGCCCGGAGCGCTCCTCCGGGCTTTTTTATTGAGCAGAACAGTATGCTACGGGGGCTAAAGTGCTGGGGGTTAAGCGGAATAGCTATATAATATCGGTATTCCAGCTTACTGTCTCGTCTTGACAGTTCAGCGATGTCAGGGGTAAAAACCTAACTGTTGTTTCGGTTGTTGGGAAATGTATTCTCTTAAAACGTTTAACCAAAAGAAGTCAGAGCAAATGAAAATAACTATTTCAGGAACAGGTTATGTTGGTCTTTCAAACGGTATTTTGATTGCCCAAAATCACGAAGTAGTCGCGCTGGACATTGTGCAGGCTAAAGTGGATATGCTTAACATGAAGCAATCCCCCATTGTAGATAAAGAGATAGAAGAGTATCTGTTAACGAAGAATCTTAATTTTCGCGCAACAACCGATAAGCAAGATGCTTACAAAAATGCCGATTATGTCATTATCGCTACTCCGACTGACTACGATCCTAAAACCAACTATTTTAATACCTCCAGCGTTGAATCAGTCATCCGCGATGTGTTGGAAGTGAATCCACAAGCAGTGATGATTATTAAATCAACCATCCCGGTAGGTTTTACCCAGTCAATTAAAGAACGTTTGGGCACAGATAATATCATTTTCTCGCCTGAGTTTTTGCGAGAAGGGAAAGCGCTTTATGATAATCTTCATCCCTCACGTATCGTGATTGGGGAGTGTTCGGCACGTGCTACGCGATTCGCAGAGTTATTGCAGGAAGGCGCAGTAAAACAAAATATTCCAACGCTATTTACTGACTCTACTGAAGCTGAAGCGATTAAACTTTTTGCTAATACTTATCTTGCTATGCGTGTGGCATATTTTAACGAATTGGATAGCTACGCTGAAAGCTTGGGTCTAAATGCACGACAAATTATTGAAGGTGTTTGTCTGGATCCTCGTATTGGCCACCATTACAATAATCCGTCATTCGGCTACGGCGGTTATTGCTTGCCAAAAGATACTAAACAGCTGCTGGCGAACTATCA
The DNA here is from genome assembly GCF_004353845.1 of Citrobacter arsenatis. Taxonomy (GTDB): domain Bacteria; phylum Pseudomonadota; class Gammaproteobacteria; order Enterobacterales; family Enterobacteriaceae; genus Citrobacter; species Citrobacter arsenatis. The sequence goes on along the minus strand of NZ_CP037864.1, from coordinate 3,246,817 downwards.
GACGGTACCAAATAATCTCATTTCTGCAATTGTGGATGCCAACCGTACGCGCAAAGACTTCATTGCAGATTCTATTCTTGCGCGCAAACCTAAGGTCGTCGGCGTGTACCGTTTGATCATGAAAAGTGGTTCCGATAACTTCCGGGCATCCTCTATTCAGGGAATAATGAAGCGCATTAAAGCCAAAGGCGTACCGGTTATTATTTATGAGCCCGTAATGGAAGAGGATGAATTTTTTCACTCTCGGGTTGTCCGTGATCTGAATGCGTTTAAAAATGAGGCGGATATTATTATTTCTAACCGTATGACTTCAGAGTTGTCTGATGTTGCAGACAAAGTGTATACACGCGATCTGTTTGGTAGTGATTAAGATTAATCTTCTTCTCTATAAAAAGGCCTTATTTAAGGCCTTTTTATTTTAAACTGGTCAGTAATTAAACTTTGTAGAAGCCACGGTACCAGTCGACAAAGTTCTTCACCCCATCTTTAACCGTAGTTTCTGGTTTAAATCCAATAACATCATACAGTGCTTTAGTGTCTGCGCTAGTTTCCAGTACATCTCCTGGCTGTAGCGGTAGCATATTTTTAGTCGCTTCGATGCCAAGAGAGTCTTCCAGAGCCTTGATATAGTCCATTAGCTCTACTGGTGAGCTATTGCCGATATTGTAGATGTGATAGGGCGCAATGCTGGCTGCTGGCGCTCCTGTTTCAACGGTCCACTGAGTATCTGTTTTTGGAATGACGTCCTGCAGGCGAATGATTGCTTCAGCGATATCATCAATATAGGTGAAATCACGCTTCATTTTGCCGTAGTTATAGACGTCAATACTTTTCCCTTCAAGCATCGCTTTGGTGAACTTGAACAGCGCCATATCCGGTCGACCCCATGGACCGTACACGGTGAAAAAACGCAATCCGGTTGTAGGCAATCCGTACAGATGAGAATAGGTATGGGCCATCAGTTCATTGGCTTTTTTGGTTGCCGCATACAGTGACACGGGGTGATCCACTGAATCATCTGTCGAGAAAGGCATTTTGCGATTTAATCCATATACCGAACTGGACGAGGCATAGAGTAAATGCTGAATTTTATTGTGCCGACAACCTTCAAGTATGTTCAGAAAACCTATGAGATTTGAGTCTGCGTAAGCATGCGGATTTTCGAGTGAATAACGGACACCAGCCTGTGCTGCAAGATGAATCACACGATCAAAATGCCCAGATACGAAGAGTTCGGAGATACTTTCGCGGTCGGCCAAATCCATTTTATGAAAATGGAAGTTGGGCTGCGCCAGTAATTCCAGACGGGCCTGCTTAAGACTTACGTCGTAGTAATCGTTCAGGTTATCAATACCGACTACTTGATGGCCAGCCTCAAGGAGGCGTTTGCTAACGTGGAAGCCGATGAAACCAGCGGCCCCCGTAACCAGGTATTTCATGTTCATTCCTCTTTTTGGCTAAATAATAGCCAGGCGCCAACGAATACTGCTAAAGGTGGAATGATACCGATAGATGGCTAAAAAGCTAATCGTTATCTCTTTTTACTCTTGTCGTTTTACTGATTAGAATGCAAGTATTCATGGCGTGAATTTAATACGGTGACAATGAAAAGTAGACTATATAGACTGTCTGGCATGGGACCCGTTGAGTGAAATAATTTACTCAGGAGGAGGCTTATCTATTGACACTGCTGTTTTACCTTTTCCCTTCTTCAGTAGTGATTGAAATACCAATCAAATTCCCTCAAACAATTTGATTTTTTTATCATTAATCCTATGGCATTGCCTCAATTTATAGCTAAACTAATTCGAGTTTAAGTCTTTCCTCATTCAGAGTTTAGGGTATTTATGTCTGTAGGTGATAACAAAATATCTGGACGCAGCAACGATCCGGATCAGATTGATCTTATTGATTTAGTAATACAATTATGGCGTGGTAAAGTAACGATAATTGTCTGTGTGGTTGTCGCGATTGTGTTGGCCGTGGGATACCTGGCCATTGCGAAAGAGAAATGGACATCGACTGCAATTATCACGCAACCGGATGTTGGGCAGATAGCCGCTTACAACAATGCCTTGAATGTATTGTATGGTGCAAGTGCGCCTGCATCGCTTCAAATGAATGTGATTGGGCGTTTTAGTACCGCGTTTTCTGCATTGGTTGAAACATTGGACAATCAAGAAAAATCGGAAAAACTGACTATTGAGCAGTCAGTAAAAGGCCAGCAATTACCATTGGTTGTCTCTTATGTAGGGGATTCCGCGGAAAGGGCGCAGCGCCAGCTTTCTGAATACATCCAACAAATTGATGACAAAGTCGCCAAAGAGATGGTTGTTGATCTGGCAGATAATATTCAATTACGAACAACAGCGCTTACAGACTCGCTGAAAACCCAAGAGGTTATTGCTCAGGAACAAAAAGATCTGCGAATTAAGCAAATTCAGGAAGCTCTGCGTTATGCAGAACAGGCTGGGGTGACTAAGCCACAAATTCAGCAAACTCAGGATGTTACACAGGATAGCATGCTGCTTCTTGGCAGTGATGCACTGAAATCAATGATTGCACACGAAGCGACTCGTCCCTTGATTTTCTCTGGTAATTACTACCAGACCAAGCAAAACCTACTGGATATTGAGACGTTAAATATTGAAAAGGCTAAACTGCACGCCTACCGCTACGTGATGAAACCAACGTTACCGATTCGTCGTGACAGCCCCAAAAAAGCGATAACTTTGGTGTTGGCGGTTCTTCTTGGCGGGATGATTGGTGCCGGTATCGTGCTTGGGCGAAATGCGCTACGCGGTTACAAAGCCAAAGCATAGTAATTTTGAAGCTGTTTTATTCTGAGAACAAAAAACCGGGCTTGCCCGGTTTTTTTACGTCCACAGGTTACTGATGACGCTTGCGTAAATTCTCAATCACCGTCGTCAGGTCGAGGTTCTGATCTTGTAATAGAACTAACAGGTGGTACATCAGGTCAGAGGCTTCATTCGTCAGCTCGAAACGATCGTTCACGGTCGCGGCCAGCGCGGTTTCTACGCCTTCTTCGCCCACTTTCTGTGCGATGCGCTTGGTACCGCTGGCATACAGTTTTGCTGTGTATGAGCTTGCCGGGTCAGCGGTTTTACGCTCGGCAAGTAATTGCTCGAGTTGATACAGGAACAGCCACTGGTGACTGGTGTCGCCAAAGCAGCTTGAGGTGCCTTTATGGCAGGTCGGGCCAATCGGGTTAACCAGCGCTAACAGAGTGTCGTTATCACAATCGGGTTCGATGCTGACCACATTAAGAAAGTTGCCAGAGGTTTCACCCTTGGTCCACAGGCGTTGCTTGGTCCGCGAGAAAAAGGTCACTTTGCCGCTTTCGAGCGTTTTATCAAGCGCCTCCGGGTTCATATAGCCCAGCATCAACACTTCACCGGAAACCGCATGCTGCACGATAACTGGCATTAGTCCGTCGGTTTTTTCCCAGTCCAGCTCGCGGCATTGTTGCTTCGTTAACATATCCTGATCTCCACGCCCTGTGTTGCCAGGTACGCTTTTAATTCGCCAATATTAATAATTTGTTTGTGGAAGACAGAAGCGGCAAGCGCGCCGTCCACGTCAGCATCCCGGAAGGCTTCAAGGAAGTGCTCCATCGTGCCTGCGCCGCCAGAGGCAATCAGTGGTACGTGGCAAACGTCGCGCACTTTTTTCAGCTGTTCCAGGTCATAACCGTTACGCACGCCGTCCTGATTCATCATGTTCAGCACTATTTCGCCCGCACCGCGTTTTTGGACTTCTTGTACCCAGTCCAGCGTCTCCCACTGCGTGACGCGGGTCCGGCTTTCATCCCCGGTATACTGATTCACATGATATTTGCCGGTTTCGGCGTCATACCAGGTATCAATACCCACTACGATGCACTGTACCCCAAAGCGGTCCGCCAGACGGGTGATAAGCTCCGGTTCAGCCAACGCCGGGGAGTTGATGGAGATCTTATCCGCGCCGAAGGATAGAATGCGCGCCGCATCGTCGATGGATTTAATACCACCCGCAACGCAGAACGGAATATCGATTACTTCCGCTACGCGTGATACCCAGCTTTTATCCACTACGCGGCCATCGCTGGAGGCGGTGATATCGTAGAACACCAGTTCATCTGCGCCTTCATCGGCATAGCGTTTTGCCAGTGGGACAATGTCGCCAATAATTTCGTGATTGCGAAACTGGACGCCTTTTACCACCTGTCCATCGCGAACGTCCAGACAAGGAATTATACGTTTTGCCAGCATTGAATAGCCTCCTCAACGGTGAACTTACCTTCCAGCAGGGCTCGTCCGACAATCACGCCGCGAACTCCGGTCCCGCGCAGGGCCGCTACGTCCTCAATTCCGCCAATGCCGCCAGATGACTGAAATGCGACCTGTGGATATTTGGCGCACACTTCTTCATAAAGTGCGACGTTTGAGCCTGCCAGCGTACCGTCGCGGGAGATATCGGTGCACAGCACGTGCTTCAGACCGACGGGTAAATAGGTTTCAACCAGTTCTTCCAGAGAAACCCCGGAATCTTCCTGCCAACCGCTAACCGCGACCTGTTTATTACCGCGCTCGTCAATACGAACGTCCAGCGCCAGCACCAGCGCGTCGGCACCAAAACGGGCAAACCAGCTCTTGACTTCCTCGGGGGATTTTACCGCCGTCGAACCCACCACCACGCGCGCCACGCCTGCGTCAAGCAGCGCCGCAACGTCCGCTTCAGTACGCACGCCGCCGCCCACTTGTACAGGAACATTGACGCCAGCGACCAGCGTTTTAATCAGCGGGATCTGGCGCTGCGCCGGGTCTTTCGCGCCAGTTAAATCAACCAGGTGCAGTACTTCTGCCCCCTGGGCGGCATAATCCTGCAAACGGGGGAGAGGGTCGTTGCCGTAATCACGTTGCCTGGCGTAATCGCCCTGATGAAGACGCACCACCGTGCCGTCGATTAAATCTAATGCCGGAATAATCATTACATCTCCAGAAAGTTTTTCAGCAACTGCGCCCCAGCGGCGCCCGAGCGCTCAGGGTGGAACTGCACGCCAAAGAAATTGTCTTTTTGTACTGCCGCGGTAAACGGTTCGCCGTAATTGCACTGGGCGATGGTCCACGGGGTTACCGGCATAGCATAGCTATGGACAAAGTAGAAATATGCGCCATCGTCAATGCCCTGGAACAGACGATTTCCCGCCTGCGGATAGACGCGATTCCAGCCCATATGCGGCAGCGGCAGACCAAAATCGGTCATCTTCGGAACGTCCTGCTCAATAATGCCCAGCAGGGAGACCCCATTACTCTCTTCACTGCGACGGCCCAGCAGTTGCATGCCTAAGCAGATCCCCAGTACCGGTTGCGTACAGGCTTTAATCAGCTCAATAAGTTCACGTTCGTGCAACTGGTCCATGGCTGCCTGTGCGGTTCCAACGCCAGGCAGAAACAACTTATCGGCACGGAGCACCACATCTGGATCGCGGCTGACAACCGGGTCATATCCGTGGCGCGAGACGGCGGATTTCACCGAATGTAAATTGGCGCAGCCGGTATCAAGGATCACCACGTCCATTACAGTACTCCTTTCGAGGAGGGCAGCGTGTCGCCTTCTACGCGAATCGCCTGGCGCAGTGTACGACCAAAGGCTTTAAACAGGCTTTCCACGCGGTGGTGGTCATTTTTCCCTTTGGTTTTCAGGTGCAAGGTGACGCCCATGGTATAGGAGAGTGAGCGGAAGAAGTGTTCAATCATCTCTGTACTCAGATCGCCCACGCGCTGGTAGGTAAATTCTGCGCGATATTCCAGGTGCGGACGCCCGGAGATATCCAGCGCGCAACGTGCCAGACACTCGTCCATCGGCAGCACAAAACCAAAACGGTTGATGCCACGTTTATCGCCTAATGCCAGCTTTAAGGCTTCACCCAGCGCCAGGCCGGTATCTTCAACGGTGTGATGATCGTCTATATACAGATCGCCCTTGACGGCAATCTCCATGCGAAAACCGCCGTGGGTGGCGATTTGATCCAGCATATGGTCAAAGAAGCCAACGCCGGTATTAATTTTGCTGCTGCCTTCGCGGTCCAGCCAGACTTTGACGTCAATCTGCGTTTCTTTGGTATTCCGCTCAACGTGCGCGTAGCGGTCACGTTTGGTCAACTGCTCGCCAATCATCACCCAGTTCAGGGTATCGCGGTGATAGCGCAATCCGTTAATACCCATGTTTTCAGCCAACTGAATATCGGTCGCCCGGTCGCCAATGACGTAGCTGTTTGCCACGTCCATGGCCTGCTCAACCAGATACTGCTCAACCAGTTTCACTTTCGGCTTACGGCAATCGCACTCGTCTGCCGGCAGGTGCGGGCAGATCAATACCTCATCAAACGCAACGCCCTGAGAGGTGAATATTTGCATCATCAGGTTATGCGGGCCGTCAAAATCGGCCTGCGGGAAGCTCTGTGTACCGAGTCCATCCTGGTTAGTAATCATTACCAGCTTAAAACCTGCTTTTTGCAGTTTCAGCAAAACGGGAACGACTTCCGGCTCGAAGGCAAGTTTGTCAAAGCGATCGACCTGAAAGTCACTTGGTGGTTCGGAAATCAGGGTTCCATCACGGTCAATAAAAAGATACTTCTGGCTCATACTTGCTCCGCACGTAAGGCGTCAATGACGCGCTGGCTCTCTTCACGGGTTCCGACTGTAATTCGCAGGCAGCCGCTTAACGAAGGTTGTTTATTCTGATCTCGTAAGATAATGCCCTGATCCCACAAAGATTTAAATACGCTGCTGGATGCGGTGAAGCGCGCCAGAACATAGTTAGTTTCAGAATCGAAAACCTGTTCTACACAGCGAATTGTTTTCAGGTTCTCCACCAGATACTGACGCTCTTGCAGGATCTGCTCTACGCGTTTGCGCATGGCGGAAATCCCTTGCGGCGTCAGCGCCTGGGCGGCGATATCCGCCACCGGCGTAGAGAGCGGGTAGGGGGCAATCACCTTTAACAGCAGATTAATAAGCTCTTCATTCGCCAGCGTAAACCCGCAGCGTAAACCGGCGAGAGCAAACGCTTTGGACAGCGTGCGTAATATCGCCAGATGCGGATATTCAGACAGCCAGCCAGTCAGCGTGGCCTGCGGACAAAACTCAATATAAGCCTCATCAGCGACCACGATGGCTTTACCCTGCGTCATTTCGAGCAGTGCACGCAGATCCTGCGGGTTAATCAACTGGCCGGTTGGATTATTGGGACTGCATACGTAGACCACCTTCACGCCACCAAGCTTGTCCGCGATGCCTTGCAAGTCCAGTTGCCAGTTATCAAGGGTCGGAACGGTGCGGCATTCAACACCAATTGTTTCGGCGCTGACGCTGTACATGCCGTAAGTCGGCGGACAGTACAAAATGGCATCTTTGCCGGGTTCACAAAATGCGCGCACCAGCAGTTCGATCCCTTCATCTGCGCCGCGGCTGACCAGCACCTGTTCCGGCTTGACGCCAGCATATTGCGCGTAATTATCTATCGCCGCTTTCGGCTGACACTCCGGGTAGCGGTTCAGCGTCTGCTGGCTTAGTTGGAACTCAACGGCGGTGGGGTATTCATTCGCGTTGAGCCAGACGTCGCCGTTGCCGCCAAGGCGACGGGCAGACTGATAGGGAATTAACTCGCGGACATTCTTACGGGCTAAATCAGTGACGCTGAGAAAGTTGTCAGTGCTCATGCTTGCTCCTTCAGGGCGTTAACACGCAGGGTGACGGCATTTTTGTGGGCAGTCAGTCGTTCAGCAGCGGCCAGGGTTTCAATGGTTGAAGCCAGGGCAGAGAAACCTTGAGGCGTTAATTCCTGTACGGTCATCCGTTTCTGGAAATCGGCCAGCCCAAGGCTTGAGCAGGTCGCGGTATAGCCGTAGGTCGGAAGAACGTGGTTAGTGCCGGAGGCATAGTCGCCTGCAGATTCTGGCGACCAGTCGCCGAGGAACACCGAACCGGCGCTGGTGACATCGTCAACCAGCTCACGTGCGTTGCGGGTCTGAATGATCAGGTGCTCCGGACCGTAGGCGTTGGAGATTTCAACACACTGCGCCAGATCTTTCGCCACGATTAAACGGCTGGCGGAGAGCGCCTGGCGTGCGGTGTCGGCGCGGGAAAGCTCGGCGAGCTGGCGTTCGACGGCTTCGGCAACGCCCTCGGCAAGCTTAGCGTCCGGCGTCAGCAGGATCACCTGCGAGTCCGGGCCGTGCTCGGCCTGAGAGAGCAGGTCGGAGGCGACGAAATCCGGCGTTGCGCCGCTGTCGGCGATAACCAATACTTCGGACGGTCCGGCAGGCATATCGATTGCCGCGCCGTCAAGACGCTGGCTGACCTGGCGTTTGGCTTCGGTGACATACGCATTGCCCGGCCCGAAGATTTTATCGACTTTAGGAATCGATTCGCTACCCAGCGCCAGCGCGGCAATAGCCTGCGCGCCGCCCACATTAAACACCTCTTTTACGCCACACAGCTGCGCGGCGTAGAGGATTTCATCGGCAATCGGCGGCGGCGAGCACAGCACCACTTTTTTGCAGCCGGCGATGCGCGCCGGGGTCGCCAGCATTAATACGGTCGAGAACAGCGGCGCCGAACCGCCAGGAATATACAGGCCCACGGAAGCGATAGGACGGGTTACCTGCTGGCAGCGGACACCCGGCTGGGTTTCGATGTCCACCGGCGGCAGGATCTGCGCGGAGTGGAAAGTATCAATATTACGCACTGCCGCTTGCATGGCTTGTTTCAGTTCATCAGTCAGACGACTGCCAGCCTGCTGAATTTCTTCCTCGGTGACGCGCAGCGCGCCGACTTCGGTTTTATCAAACTTTGCGCTATATTCACGCAGCGCCTGGTCGCCGTTATTTTTGACGTTCTCAATAATTTCGGCAACCGTGCGAGTGATGCTTTCAGAGGCGGAAATCGCCGGGCGCATCAGCAGTTCGCGCTGCTGCTCGGGGCTACTGCTATTCCAGTCAATCAGGGTATTGAAGCTCATGGTCGTTACTCCATCATCGGGTGTTGCCGGATGGCGACGCTGCCTTATCCGGCCTACAAGGCCCGTAATATCAATGATTGTGACAATTCTTGTAGGCCTGATAAGCGAAGCACCATCAGGCGTCAGGTCACTCCATCATCTTCTCAATCGGCAACACCAGAATTGAGCTGGCACCGAGCGCTTTCAGTTTTTCCATTGTTTCCCAGAACAGGGTTTCGCTGCTGACCATGTGCATAGCTACGCGCTGCTGGTCACCCGCCAGCGGCAGAATAGTAGGGCGCTCAGCGCCGGGCAGCAGAGCGATGACTTCGTCCAGGCGCTCGCTCGGCGCGTGCATCATGATGTACTTGGATTCACGAGCCTGAATAACACCCTGAATACGGGTCAGCAGTTTGTCGATCAGCTGTTGCTTGGCGTCGGCCATTTCGCCGTCGCGCTGAATCAGGCAGGCTTTAGAGCGGTAAATGACTTCCACTTCACGCAGACCGTTGGCCTCAAGCGTTGCGCCGGTTGACACCAGGTCGCAAATCGCATCAGCCAGACCTGCGCGGGGAGCGACTTCTACAGAACCGTTCAACAGACAGGATTTAAACGACACCCCTTTTTGATCGAGATAACGTTTGAGCAGGTGTGGATAAGAGGTCGCGATACGCTTCCCGTTCAGCTCTGCCGGGCCATCCCAGGCTTCATCAACCGGGGTCGCCAGCGAAAGACGGCAGCCGCCGAAATCCAGACGACGCAAGGTAAAATAGCGAGGATCTTCACCCTGTGCCCGACGGTTGAGTAGCTCTTCTTCCAGAACGTTTTCCCCGATGATGCCGAGATCAACAACGCCGTCCATCACCAGACCCGGGATATCGTCGTCACGCACGCGCAGAATATCGATCGGCATATTCTCCGCCATCGCGATCAGGCGCTGGGTGTGAAGATTAATTTTAATGCCGCAGCGGGCCAGTAATTCGCGTGAATCATCGCTTAAACGGCCTGATTTCTGCATAGCTATGCGTAAACGGGTGTTATCTAACATTCTCTATTCCTCGTTATCCTGTCTGAATCAGTTTGGGTCACGCACAAAAAAAAGCCCCCGGAAGAAATCTTCCGGGGGCTTTCTCATACGCTCATGCACCGCTGGAAGATTTAAATGTCTCCCAGCACACATCGCCTGAAAGACTAGTCAGGATGATGGTGATGATGGTGTTTAAATTGAGCGCGTGTCATAAATTTTCTCGATGAATGTTTATTCATTTGATGTCTTTTAACCTAAACCACTTTAGCTACGGAAAGCAAGGGCTTTTTTTGATCATTAATTCATTTCATATTGATACTATGAATTGTCAGCCACTGTGGGCTAGCGTAGCCTTGCGTTATAGGCCAAAAGTCAGGAGAGAAGGCATGAAAAAGGTCGCAATTGTCGGTTTAGGTTGGTTAGGCATGCCGTTAGCCATGTCGCTGGCGGCGAGAGGCTGGCAGGTTACCGGCAGCAAAACCACATTGGATGGGGTGGAAGCGGCCCGCATGAGCGGTATCGAGAGCTACTCGCTGCGCCTGGAGCCTGATCTGGTCTGTGAGCCAGACGATCTCGACGCACTGATGGACGCCGATGCGCTGGTTATTACGCTACCTGCGCGCCGTAGCGGCCCGGGGGAGGCATTTTATCTGCAAGCTATGCAGGAACTGGTCGACAGTGCGCTGGCGTACCGCATCCCGCGGATTATTTTTACCAGCTCGACATCAGTCTATGGCGATGCACAAGGCATCGTGAAAGAAGGGACGCCGCGTAACCCGGTTACGGCGAGCGGTCGCGTTCTGAAAGAACTTGAAGACTGGTTGCACAATTTGCCAGGTACTTCGGTGGATATTTTGCGCCTGGCCGGTCTTGTCGGCCCGGGTAGACATCCCGGTCGTTTTTTCGCTGGCAAGACGGCACCAGATGGACATCATGGCGTCAATCTGGTGCATCTGGATGATGTGGTATCTGCCATCTCGTTGTTACTGCAAGCGCCCAAAGGGGGACACATCTATAATATATGTGCGCCTCTGCATCCGGCGCGTAATGTATTCTATCCGCAGATGGCCCGCCAGTTGGGGATGGAGCCACCAGAATTTCGCGGCGGAGAGGATAACGGTAAAGGTAAAGTCATTGATGGCAGCCGTATCTGTAATGAACTTGGATTTGAGTACCAGTATCCCGACCCGCTGGTGATGCCGATGGAGTGACCGTCCACCAGAGTGCCGCTGATACCGCCAGGGGGCGAGTATGAAACCACTGCTGGATGTTCTTATCATTCTCGATGCGTTGGAAAAAGAGGGCAGCTTTGCGGCGGCGTCTGAAAAATTATTTAAGACGCCGTCAGCACTTAGCTATACCGTTCATAAGCTCGAAAGCGATCTTAATATTCAGCTACTCGATCGCAGCGGACATCGGGCTAAGTTTACCCGCACTGGTCAAATGCTGCTGGAAAAGGGGCGGGAGGTGCTGCATACCGTCCGCGAACTAGAAAAGCAGGCAATCAAACTTCATGAAGGCTGGGAGAATGAACTGGTTATTGGCGTAGATGATACGTTTCCCTTTTCTCTGCTGGCCCCACTCATCGAAACTTTCTATCAACACCACAGCGTGACGCGCCTGAGATTTATCAATGGCGTGCTGGGCGGCTCATGGGATGCTCTCACTCAGGGACGGGCGGATATTATCGTCGGCGCCATGCATGATCCCCCAACCGCGAGCGAATTTGGCTTTGCGCGACTGGGCGTTCTGGAACAGGTGTTCGTGGTTGCGCCGCATCACCCGCTGGCGCAGGAACAAGAGCCGTTAAATCGTCGCACCATTCGGCGTTTTCGCGCCATTGTGGTGGGTGATAATGCGCAACATGCCAGCGCCTCAGGCTCTCAGGTGCTTGACGATCAGGAAGCCATTACCGTTTTTGACTTCAAAACCAAGCTGGAACTGCAAATCAGCGGATTGGGATGTGGCTATATTCCGCGCTACCTGGCGCAGCGATTTCTGGAAAGTGGCGCGCTGATTGAGAAGAAAGTGGTCGCGCAAATTGTCTTTGAACCCGTGTGGATAGGTTGGAATGAACAGACCGCTGGGTTGGCCAGTGCCTGGTGGCGGGATGAGATTTTAGCAAATAGTGCTATTGCGGGGGTGTATGTTAAAACGGCTGCTGATAAATCAACCGGTTAAGAAAAAATATTCTTTTACAGTTGCTTCAATCTCTTGTTATTTCTCTCCAAAATAGTGCAAAATACGCCGCTTGCAAAAAATGACATTAACCGACGTTTTCATACGCGTCGGTTATTTTTTTGCATCAAACCAATCATTCATAAAAGAGGCCGGGCTTCGTACCGGATAGATACTTACTAAAAATCGACAGTTGTTGTCGCTGAGGATTAACAAAAAATGGGGCAATTTTTTGCTTACGCGACGGTTTCCGCCGTAATGGGGGATAACCATGTCGCATAACGCTACTCCAAACACCTCTCGCGTGGAATTACGTAAAACGCTTACGCTGGTTCCGGTTGTCATGATGGGCCTTGCCTATATGCAGCCGATGACGCTGTTCGATACATTCGGTATCGTATCGGGAATGACCGATGGTCACGTCCCGACAGCTTACGCCTTTGCACTGATCGCCATCCTCTTTACCGCACTGAGCTACGGTAAACTGGTTCGTCGCTATCCGTCTGCAGGCTCTGCCTACACTTACGCCCAGAAATCCATTAGCCCGACCGTTGGCTTTATGGTGGGTTGGTCATCACTGCTGGACTACCTGTTCGCACCGATGATTAACATTCTGTTGGCGAAAATTTATTTTGAAGCTCTGGTGCCGTCGATACCGTCATGGATATTCGTGGTGGCGCTGGTGGCCTTTATGACAGCCTTTAACCTGCGCAGCCTTAAATCCGTTGCGAATTTCAACACCGTTATCGTGTTGTTGCAGGTGGTGCTGATTGCAGTAATCCTCGGCATGGTCGTTTATGGCGTGTTCGAAGGGGAAGGTGCTGGTACGCTGGCGAGCAGCCGTCCGTTCTGGTCTGGTGATGCACATGTGATCCCGATGATCACGGGTGCCACTATCCTCTGCTTCTCGTTCACTGGTTTTGACGGTATTAGCAACCTGTCTGAAGAAACCAAAGACGCTGAACGCGTGATCCCGCGTGCGATTTTCCTGACCGCGCTGATTGGTGGCCTGATCTTTATCGTCTCCACCTATCTGTTGCAGCTGTACTTCCCGGATATCTCGCGCTTCAAGGATCCAGACGCTTCGCAGCCGGAAATCATGCTGTACGTTGCTGGTAAGTTCTTCCAGGTTGGTGCGCTGATTTTCTCTACCATTACCGTACTGGCGTCCGGTATGGCGGCGCATGCAGGCGTAGCGCGTCTGATGTACGTGATGGGCCGTGACGGCGTATTCCCGAAAAGTTTCTTCGGTTATGTACACCCGAAATGGCGTACTCCGTCCATGAACATCATTCTGGTTGGTGCGATTGCTCTGCTGGCAATTAACTTCGACCTGGTGATGGCGACAGCGCTGATTAACTTCGGTGCGCTGGTGGCATTTACCTTCGTTAACCTGTCGGTAATCTCCCAGTTCTGGATCCGTGAGAAGCGTAACAAGACGCTGAAAGACCACTTCCAGTATCTGTTCCTGCCAATGTGCGGTGCGCTGACCGTTGGTGCGCTGTGGGTGAACCTGGAAGAAAGCTCAATGGTTCTGGGTCTGATCTGGGCTGCTATTGGTCTGATCTACCTGGCTTGCGTGACCAAAAGTTTCCGCAATCCGGTACCGCAATACGACGAAGATGTCGCGTAATAACGGCATTTAGCTGAAAAAAAACGGAGACATGTTCTCCGTTTTTTTATACGTGGGATTTATACAATCTCTTGCGCATACTGCCAGAGTGATTTCAGCAGCATCAGCTTCTCTTTGTTGTCCGCATATTGCTGACTCAGCATCTGTAGTTCATTGGCGTAATCTTGCAAAAACTCCGGCGTGAATACCTGACGACGATGGTCCAGCCAGCGTTGTTGTTCGGCTTCATCCAGCGTTCCGGGGAAGTTACGCGCGCGGTAGTTAAACAGCAGTTTTTCAATGCGTTTATCGACAAAGGAGATATCCAGCGCTGGTAAATTGCGCGGTTCGGTCTCCAGGACGATTTTCATCGCGGCCCGGTCGGCATCGCTGAAAAAGCCGTTGTACAGCTGGGCGTCTACGTTATCGGATGACGCAAAGGGTTCTGCATCGGCGAAGATAGCCACGACCTTGTCGCGTACCTGCGGGTTTTCGCGCAGAACTTTAAGATTATCCAGGCAATGCTGGCGGTTAATACCAAGGCGATACGCATCTTCCGGGCGCAGAGTGTTCGCCTGTGCCAGGACCGGGCATTTGTTGATGTGCACCAGTTTAACCGGTACCGCCGGGTTATCTCCCAGATCGGCCTTAGCGGTGTAGAGCCGCTCACGTAGCGCGTCGCTGTCGAGTTCGAGCAGCGGCGAAATATCACCGGCCAGGTCGACCATAATGACCGCGTTGCGATTCTCCGGGTGCCAGGCGAGCGGTGCCACCCAACTGGTATTACCGCGCCATGCGCCTAACATGCCAGAGACATGAACCAGCGGTTTCATTTGCGGGACATCAATCAGTGCGGCCAGCTTGTGTTTATTACGATGGCTGTAGAGATAATCAAACAGACGCGGCTGGCGTGTTTTTACTAATTGCGCCATCGCGATTGTGGCATACACGTCGGCCATCGCATCGTGGGCATTGGCGTGTTCAATACCGTTGGCTTTGGTCAAATGCTCCAGGCGAAAGCTGGGTAAGCCGTCGTCGTTTTCCGGCCAGTTAATGCCTTCAGGACGCAGGGCATAGCAGGCGCGCATCACATCCAGTAAATCCCAGCGTGAATTATCGTTCTGCCAGCTCCAGGCGTAGGGATCGTAGAAATTACGGTACAGGATGTTGCGCGTCACCTCATCGTCGAAGCGCACGTTGTTATAGCCCAGGATACAGGTTTTCGGCACGGTGAACAGGGCGTGGATGCGTGCAGCAAATGCAGCTTCATTCTCTCCCTTTTCACGTGCTTCCTGCGGGGTGATTCCGGTTATCAGCACCGCCTCAGGCTGCGGCAGATAGTCGTCTGCGGGTTTACAGTAAAAGACCTCAGGTTCACCGATGATGTTGAAATCGCTATCTGTGCGGATAGCCGCAAATTGCGCGGGTCTGTCCAGTGCCGGATGGGTACCAAAGGTCTCGTAATCGTGAAAGAGAAAACCAGGTTGCTGCTTGCCGTCATTCATTGTTCAGTTATGTCCGGGATCAATTTAGCGCTCGTCCAAGAATACCAAAAAATAGCGAGGTAATCAGCTATGGCATTATCGAGGCTGGATTGTGTACGCAATAAAATTGAGATAAACAGGGCTTTAATATAATTAATAAATAAATTCCGCACTGTTAAAATAAATTACGCAAATAAAATAGCTTGAGGTTGCGGATTTGTAAATAATATAACTGATAACCATTATTGTTATTTATCGTCGATTGGTTATGTTCTGGAAATTTTAAAAATCTTTTATAAACAAAGGCTTTTTATTTCTCTGATAAGCTTGGTTAGATTGTAATGAAATGTGAGTGAGGTTAAAAATTAATAATTTAAAAGCCATATAATCATTGGATATATCTAATAACAGGAGGTTATATGAGCATTAGTCGGCGTAATTTTTTGCGAGGCGTGGGGATAGGCTGCTCTGCCTGTGCGATAGGAAGTTTCCCGCCGGGCGCACTGGCGCGAAATTCTCCACAGAGCATTAAGGGGAAAACATCTCTGACGCCAAGTTTGTGTGAAATGTGTTCTTATCGTTGCCCTATACAGGCACAAGTGATTAATAACAAGACGGTTTTTATTCAGGGGAACCCTAATGCGCCGCAACAAGGCACGCGTGTCTGCGCGCGCGGAGGCAGCGGTGTTAGCCTGGTCAACGACCCGCATCGTATTGTTAAACCCATGAAGCGCACAGGACCTCGTGGGAGCGGAGAATGGCAGGTCATTAGCTGGCAACAGGCGTATAAAGAAATTGCCGAAAAAATGACGGCAATAAAAGCGCAGCATGGTCCCCAGGGCGTTGTATTTTCTTCTAAATCTGGTTCGCTTTCGGGGCATTTATTTCACCTCGCAACGGCTTTCGGATCGCCAAATACCTTTACGCACGCGTCGACATGCCCAGCAGGAAAATCGATTGCTGCCAAAGTGATGATGGGCGGCGATTTGGCCATGGATATCGCCAATACCCGTTATATGGTCTCTTTTGGCCACAACCTCTATGAAGGGATTGAGGTTGCCGAAACGCATGAGCTGATGACCGCCCAGGAGAAGGGCGCAAAAATGGTCAGCTTCGATCCCCGTTTGTCCGTCTTCTCCAGCAAGGCGGATGAATGGCATGCGCTCAAACCTGGCGGCGACTTGCCGGTGTTAATGGCCATGTGTCACGTCATGATTAATGAAAAATTGTATGATGCGGACTTTGTGGCGCGTTACACCACAGGATTTGACCAACTGGCAGAAGCCGTACAAGAGACCACGCCGGAATGGGCGCAAAAGCAAGCGGATGTACCAGCTGACGTCATTGTTCGGGTCACCCGCGAAATGGCCGCCTGCGCGCCTCATGCTATCGTCAGCCCAGGCCATCGCGCGACGTTTTCGCAAGAAGAAATTGATATGCGGCGTATGATATTCAGCCTCAATGCGCTGTTGGGAAATATTGAGCGTGAAGGTGGCTTATACCAGAAAAAAGGCGCGGCAACCTACAATAAACTGGCCGGAGAGAAGGTCGCGCCGGTGCTGGCAAAACCCGATGTCAAATTGCCTAAGCCAACGGCGCAGCGCATCGATCTGGTTGCTCCACAATTCAAGTTCATCGCGGCAGGCGGTGGCGTGGTGCAAAGCATCATTGATGCCGTGTTAAACCAGACGCCTTATCCGGTAAAGGGCTGGATTATGTCCCGCCACAATCCTTTCCAGACCGTGACCTGTCGACCTGACCTGGTCAAAACCGTTGAACAACTCGATCTGGTGGTCAGTTGCGATGTCTATTTAAGCGAAAGCGCGGCCTATGCCGATTATCTTTTGCCTGAATGTACTTACCTTGAGCGCGATGAAGAAGTTTCTGACATGTCGGGCCTGAATCCAGCCTATGCCCTGCGCCAGCAGGTAGTGGAACCTATTGGTGATGCACGTCCGAGCTGGCAAATTTGGAAAGAGCTGGCTGTGCAGTTAGGCCTGGGGCAATTCTATCCCTGGCAGGATATGCAGACGCGTCAGTTGTATCAGCTTAATGGCGATCATGCGCTATCGGCTGAATTGCGTCAGAAAGGGTACCGGGAGTGGGGGATTCCGCTGCTACTGCGTGAACCTGAAGCGGTGCGTCAGTTTGTGGAGCGCTATCCGGGCGCGGCAGCGGTTGACGGCGACGGTACCTATGGTGAGCAACTGCGCTTTAAATCCCCGTCGGGAAAAATCGAACTCTACTCTGAAGAGCTGGAAACACTCCTGCCTGGCTACGGTATTCCGCGCGCCCGCAATTTTGCCCTCAAAAGCGATAATGAACTCTATTTTATCCAGGGCAAAGTGGCGGTGCATACCAACGGCGCAACACAATACGTGCCGTTGCTGAGTGAGCTGATGTGGGACAACGCGGTGTGGATCCACCCACAAACTGCCCGCGAAAAAGGCATTAAAAACGGCGATGAGATCTGGCTGGAAAATGCGACCGGCAAGGAAAAAGGCAAAGCGCTGGTCACTGCCGGAATTCGACCCGATACGCTGTTTGTTTATATGGGATTTGGCGCCAAGGCGGGAGCCAAAACGGCGGCGACGACGCACGGTATTCACTGCGGTAATTTGCTTTCGCATGTTACCAGTCCGGTTTCCGGTACGGTGGTACACACCGCTGGCGTTACGCTTCGTCGTGCATGAGAAAGGAGAACATCATGAATCAATCTACAAACCCTTATGTCATGCTGCATGACGAGAAACGTTGTATTGGCTGTCAGGCCTGTACGGTTGCCTGCAAGGTACTGAATGACGTGCCGGAGGGATATAGCCGCTTACAGGTGCAGATCCGTTCACCAGAACATGAGCCTGAGGTGCTGTCCCACTTCCAGTTTGTTCGTGTTTCCTGTCAGCATTGTGAAGATGCGCCGTGCGTCAGCGTTTGCCCGACCGGGGCTTCATTTCGTGACGAAAACGGCATTGTACAAGTGGATAAATCTCGCTGTATTGGCTGCGACTACTGCGTGGCTGCTTGTCCGTTCCATGTGCGCTACCTTAACCCGCAAACGGGGATTGCCGACAAATGTAACTTCTGCGCCGATACTCGACTGGAAATCGGACAATCGCCTGCCTGTGTTTCCGTTTGTCCGACGGATGCGCTGAAGTTTGGTCGTCGCGATGACCCGGAAATTCAGCACTGGATCAATCAAAAAGAGGTTTATCGCCAGCAGGATACGCGTAGCGGCCCGGTAAGCGTTTATCGGCGTAAAGAGATCCATCAGGAGGGTAACGTATGAATTCTATCTGGGGAGCAGAGCTTAACTATGCGCCAGACTACTGGCCGCTGTGGCTCATTTATGCAGGCGTAGTTGTCGTGCTGATGATTGCGGGCCTGGTCACTCACGCACTGTTACGTCGGATGCTGGCACCCAAAACGGCCACCGGGGAAGAGCATCGGGACTACCTCTATTCGCTGGCTGTCCGCCGCTGGCATTGGGGCAATGCGCTGTTGTTTATCCTGCTTCTGCTGAGCGGTCTGTTTGGCCACTTCTCAGTCGGGCCGGTGGCATTGATGGTGCAAATCCATACCTGGTGCGGCTTCGCATTGCTGGCCTTCTGGATTGGCTTTGTGTTAATAAACGCAACCAGCGGCAACGGCTGCCATTATCGCGTGAAGTTGAATGGATTATTATCACGCTGCCTGCTGCAAACACGCTTTTATCTATATGGCATTATGAAAGGCGAGCCGCACCCGTTTGCCGCAACGGCAGAGGATAAATTCAACCCGCTACAACAGCTGGCCTATCTGGCTATCATGTACGCGCTGGTTCCACTACTGATCATCACGGGGTTGTTATGTCTCTACCCACAAGTGCCAGGGGCGGGGCCGGTGATGTTGGTGCTGCATATGGCGTTAGCGATTGTGGGTTTATTGTTCATCTGCGCGCATATTTATCTGTGCACGCTGGGCGACACGCCGGGGCAAATTTTCCGTAGTATGATCGATGGCTATCACCGCCATCGCAGCCATCACGCAGAGACCGCGCCGCGTAAAGGGTAGTTCCTGGCGTGATTTGTCCCTGAAATTCATTTCTGATAGCAAGAAAATGTGCCTTATGTCACATTTTCTTGCAATTTATCCATGTTTGTTCTTCAGAACTTCCGTAAAAAGAACGGCTATTTCTCCCTTTCCTGAGGACATGCTGTTGAAACGCCGTTTGTTTATTGCCGCTTCACTATTTGCGATGAGTTTTTCGCCCGCCTACGCGACCGACGTCGCAAGCTTCGCTCCACAACCTCCTGCCATTACTGCCGGGGCATGGGTATTAATGGATTACACCACGGGCCAAATCCTGACAGCCGGTAATGAACACCAGCAGCGCAATCCTGCCAGCCTGACTAAGCTGATGACCGGCTATGTTGTCGACCGCGCAATCGACAGTAAGCGCATTAGTCCCTCGGATATTGTCACTGTCGGGCGCGATGCGTGGGCAAAAGATAATCCGGTATTTGTCGGATCATCCCTGATGTTCCTGAAAGAAGGGGATCGCGTTTCGGTACGCGACCTCAGCCGTGGGTTAATTGTTGATTCCGGAAATGATGCTTGCGTGGCACTGGCGGATTACATCGCCGGGGGACAACCACAGTTCGTCGCGATGATGAACAACTATGCGCAAAAGCTGAACCTGCAGGATACCCATTTTGAAACGGTACATGGTCTGGACGCGCCGGGTCAGCATAGTTCGGCGTACGACCTGGCCGTGCTTTCCCGCGCAATCATCCACGGGGAACCGGATTTCTACCATATGTACAGTGAGAAAAGCCTGACCTGGAACGGTATCACGCAGCAAAACCGTAACGGCTTGTTGTGGGATAAAAGCATGAACGTTGATGGCCTGAAGACAGGGCATACGTCCGGTGCCGGCTTTAACCTGATAGCTTCCGCCGTGGATGGGCAGCGCCGCCTGATTGCGGTTGTGATGGGGGCGGAGAGTGCGAAAGGGCGCGAAGACCAGGCGCGTAAACTGCTGCAATGGGGGCAACACAATTTCGATACGGTGCAGGTTTTGCGTAGCGGTAAGCAGGTTGGTACTGAACGGATCTGGTATGGCGATAAAGAAAAAATCAGCCTCGGTACCGAGCAGGATTTCTGGATGGCCCTGCCCAAGACGGAAGTCCCTAACATCAAAGCAAAATATGTTCTTGATAAGAAAGAGCTGGTTGCGCCAATCGCTGCGCATCAACGTGTGGGTGAAATTGAACTCTACGATCGAGATAAGCTGGTGGCGCATTGGCCTCTGGTTACGCTGGAGTCCGTCAGCGAAGGCGGCGTTTTCTCACGTCTGAGCGATTATTTCCACCACAAGGCGTAGTTTTTCCTGATGCGGTTGACTGGCAAGAGTGCGAATCTGCTCACATAATAATCACTATTTCCTTGTGGCCAACATACCTAAAAATTATACTGTATATAAATACAGTGTAGCGGTGGAGGTTGTATGGAGTACGAGATAAAGCAGGTCGATAAACGCATGATTGCCGGTTTCCATATGCTTGGACCGTGGGAACAAACGGTTAAGCAGGGTTTTGAGCAGTTAATGAAGTGGGTCGACGGTAAACAGATTGTACCGCTGGAATGGATCGCCGTTTATTACGACAATCCTGACGTTGTTCCTGCGGAAAAACTGCGCTGTGATACCGTGGTCTCTGTGCCTGAAGGTTTTGCGATCCCGGAAAACAGCGAAGGGGTGATCCTCACCGAACTGGCGGGGGGCGACTATGCTATAGCCGTTGCACGTGTTGAGAATCACGATTTTGCGACGCCGTGGTACCAGTTCTTCGAACGCCTGATGCAGGATACGACTTACACCATAGCTCCTAAACCCTGCTTTGAAGTTTATATGAACAATGGCATGGAGGACGGTTACTGGGACATTGAAATGTACGTGCCAGTGCAGTCGAAGTAGCTGTTTTTGGTGTAAATCAGGATGATGTTTTCGCCGTAAAAACAGGTACAATTCTGTTCTTCGCTATTCCCTGACGGAGTGCATGAGTGCGTGCAGATAAGTCGCTGAGTCCTTTTGAAATTCGTTTGTATCGTCATTATCGTGTGGTGCATGGTATTCGCATTGCGCTGGCGTTTCTGCTTACTTTTCTGTTGGTACGCCTGTTAAACATCCCTGAAGGAACATGGCCTCTGATCACGCTGGTGGTGATTATGGGGCCAATTTCTTTTTGGGGTAACGTTGTTCCCAGAGCTTTTGAACGTATTGGCGGAACGATCCTGGGATCGGTTCTTGGGCTGATTGCCCTGCGTCTGGAGCTTTTTTCACTTCCACTAATGCTGATATGGTGCGCCGTGGCAATGTTTCTCTGCGGCTGGCTGGCGTTAGGTAAAAGGCCGTATCAGGCGCTGCTGATTGGCATCACGCTTGCTGTCGTTGTGGGCGCACCCGCCGGGGATATGAATACCGCGTTATGGCGCGGTGGCGACGTTATTTTGGGTTCATTACTGGCGATGCTGTTTACCGGCATCTGGCCGCAGCGGGCATTCATACACTGGCGTATCCAACTGGCACATTGCGTAACGGGGTACAATCGGGTGTATCAGGCCGCGCTATCCCCTAATTTGCTTGAGCAACCGCGGCTTGAAAAGCATTTACAGCAGCTCTTAAGCGACGTTGTCAAAATGCGCGGACTCATCGTTCCCGCCAGTAAAGAAACCCGTATTCAAAAATCAATTTTTGAGGCTATTCAAACGGTTAACCGTAATCTGGTCTGCATGCTTGAGCTGCAAATTAATGCGCTTTGGGCCAGCCGTACCAGTCACTTTGTCATGCTGAATGCGCATACTCTTCGTGAAACTCAACTCAGGACGCAGCAGGCCCTACTGACCATAACCCACGCTTTGTATGAAGGTAATCCGCAGCCGGTGCTTGCCAATACGGAAAAACTCAATGACACCGTGGCGGAGTTGCGTCAGCTCATTGCTGAGCATAAAGGCGATAATGTCGCAGAAACGCCCATTCACGGCTACGTTTGGTTGAACATGGAAATGGCGCGACAGCTGGAGTTGCTCTCGCATTTAATCTGTCGTGCGCTGCGCAAATAAAGAGCAGATGAGGCGATAGGTTCTACTGCTGCTTCGATTCAGCAAAGATTAGAGGTATGATACTGAAAAAGGCTAAAACCATTGGTAACTGCAATGGCTTTACCCTCGATAATTCAGGTTTCAACCATGCATTGTCGATGCAGATGCAACTTGAAGTATGGCGGGCATGAAAGTAATGTTGACCCACTTTAGCCGTTGTTTTAACGAATCCGAATCTCACATTATCAGGGGTGTAAAAATGGAAACTACCAAGCCTTCTTTCCAGGACGTGCTGGAATTTGTTCGTCTGTTCCGTCGTAAAAACAAATTGCAACGTGAAATTCAGGACGTTGAGAAAAAGATCCGTGACAACCAGAAACGCGTTCTGCTGTTGGACAACCTGAGCGACTACATCAAGCCTGGTATGAGCGTGGAAGCGATTCAGGGCATTATTGCCAGCATGAAAAGCGATTATGAAGACCGTGTTGATGACTACATCATCAAAAACGCCGAGATCTCGAAAGAGCGTCGCGATATCTCTAAAAAGCTGAAAGCGATGGGCGAAGTGAAAAACACCGAAGCGAAAGCCGAGTAACGATTTTATGCTTGTTCGGGTCGCTGCGGTGCGGCGACCCTTATTGCAATTTGACCCCGCCCGTGACCATCCGTAACAAATGCTGCTCCGGCCAGTGAGCCGTCAGTTTTTTCTGCACCAGCATCCATTTTATGTAATCCACATCATGACGCTTTCTGTCCAGCATCAGCCCGACTACGCTACCGCTGTGCGCGACGTTTACGCCGTATAAATCACATTCTTCTACCAGCGCTAACAGTGAATCAAAATCCGGTTTAGGTAACAGTAACTGGCTGGCGATCGCGCTAAGCGTAGCGGCTTCTCCCAGGCGGTAAGGATTTTGGCTGATACAGGCTTCTTGTACTTTTTCCCATGCCCGTTTGAGGGCCGCTGCTCCCGCTTGCAAACCGGAATGACGTGGAATACGGTGATAATCCGCGGTACGTAATGTTTCCGGACTTTCGAGAACCAGCAGATCGAGCTGAGGCTGAGCTTCACAGGAAATTTGCGTGGAGGCGTTGTTATGATCGAAAAGAGTAAGCTTACGAAAAACGGTGCTGTCGGTCGGTTCCAGCGAAACACAAAGCTGCGCCAGTAACGGTTCGTCCAGTTGATGACCCAGATGATGCGCCGTGGCGATAGCCGTGGCGGCAATATCCGCAGTGCTGCTCGCCATTCCTTTAGCGACGGGAATGGTTGACTGAACATCTATTCGGATATCCTGGCTTAGATGCGCCGGGTATTGCCAGTGCTGCAATAACCTGTCAACCATTGCCCGCGAAAGTGGACGTTCATCTGTCAGCGGTGAGCCTGAACTGACCTCAACGGTGCTATACCATTCGACCGGGCAGGAGACCAGTTTCTCACTGCCCAGAATCCAGCCCTGGATAAGTTCTCCGCACGATGCGGGACATTGCGCAACAGCCACGTCTTCACCTTTGTGTTCAGCAATCCTCGGCGCATAGTGTCATGGCGATCGCGCTATTACCATGATTTGCCGCAATTTGCGGTGCGGCAATGTCAGGCGGGAATGCCCAATGTCACAGTTTCTGATATCGCTAAACGCATTACATCATGGGCTATCATCAGCTCTTCATTGGTATTAATTACCGCCACTTTAACCACCGCATTTTCCGTCTGAATAAAGGTGGCATTACGCTGATTTTTTTCTTCATCAACGGCCAGTCCTAAGAAATTCAGGTTGTGACAAATTGCGGTGCGGGCCCGTGCTGAGTTCTCGCCAATTCCCCCGGTAAACACCAGCGCATCCAGTCCGCCCATCTGCATAATGTAGCTACCGATAGTGGCGCGAATCCGCTCGGCAAAAAGCGTCAACGCCAGTGCTGCCTGGTGATTGCCCGTATCTGCGGCATGTTCAACATCACGATAGTCGGGTGAAATACCAGAAACACCGAGTAATCCAGACTCATTGTTGAGCAATTGGTTGAGT
The DNA here is from genome assembly GCF_004353845.1 of Citrobacter arsenatis. Classification (GTDB taxonomy): domain Bacteria; phylum Pseudomonadota; class Gammaproteobacteria; order Enterobacterales; family Enterobacteriaceae; genus Citrobacter; species Citrobacter arsenatis. The sequence goes on along the minus strand of NZ_CP037864.1, from coordinate 3,222,412 downwards.
TGCTGCGGAGTTTTGCCTTCGCGCAGGGCTATCCATGGCAAAATGGATGGATCAATATCGCCACTTCGTGTGCCCATCATTACGCCAGACTGCGGCGTAAAGCCCATAGACGTATTCACCGATTGCCCGCCTTTGATAGCGCAGATGCTGCTGCCGTTGCCCAGATGACAACAAACAACGCGCAAAGCGCTGAGCGGCACGCCCAGCTTTTCGGCCAGCTTAGCGCTGACGTACTTGTGGCTGGTGCCATGAAAACCATAACGACGAATACCCAACTCTGAATAGTAGCGCCAGGGCAGGGGATAGATGAATGAGGGCTCATCAAGAGTCTGATGAAAAGCCGTGTCAAAAACCGCAACGGCAGGTGTTTTCGGCAACAGCTGGCGGAATACCGCAATTCCCAACGCATTCACCGGATTATGGAGCGGTGCCAGTTCCGCAAGGCGTTCGATTTCCGCCAGTGTTTCATCGGTAACCAGCGCGGAATCTTTAAAGGATTCACCGCCGTGCGCGACGCGGTGGCCAACGCCGTCGATCTCTTCCAGACTGCTGATAATATTGTGACTGAGCAGTTTTTCCAGCAGTAGCGTTACTGCTTCACGGTGATCGGCTACGGGCAAAGTCTCCTGCCATTTCTGTGCTGGCGCTTTTAGGGTGACCTGCGCATCAGACATACCGATACGTTCGATCAGTCCCTGGCAAATCATTTCACCCTGCGGCATCGCCAGTAGCTGAAACTTAAGCGAGGAACTACCTGCATTAATGGCCATTATTTTATGAGACATGAAGGTTCCTTTGCATTGAGAAAAATGAACATCTCATCGACTCCGGTATTCTCCAGCGCGCTGGTGACAAATACTTTTTGCGCGCCAGCCTGAACTAACCAACTCTCCACGAGAGAAATACGCTGCGGGTTGGCTAAATCGGCCTTGGTGACGAGACCGATAACGGGACGGTTCATTGGTCCAGTAAAACCAGGAGAAAAGGGTGACCACGGCGCGTCAGCATTGAGAACCAGCGCGATGATGTCTGCTTCACAGGCGCTGGCCAGTAGTGCGCTGTACAGGCAGCGGTTTTCGAGATATTCACCCGGTGTGTCTATTGTCGTGGGAGACCAGACTATGGCCTGGGTCTTCTGATAGTGAAGCGCTTCTCCCCGCATGCACTGCGTGAGCGACGTTTTACCGCACTGGCTGGGGCCAATTAGCATTATGCGTTTCATGCGTTACGTCCGGGTAATGGGACAAGCGGTAAAACGCATCATTTCGCCCAGCGTTCGGGTTACCTGTTTCAACGCGTACTCAACGGCGGAAACATCGCCCGTCAGTACTACTGCGCCGGTAAACCGGTCGAGAAAACCAATCTCTACCGCCCCGGATTTCGTGGCGATATCACAGGCGATGATTGAGGCCTCGCTGGGGGTAATGGTCAAAATACCGATTGCAGAAACCGACTCTGGTAATCCCAGTTTCTTGAACAGATCCTTTCCAGGATTGGCGATAAGATGCGCCAGTGTGACCTGCTTACCAGGAACATATTCCTGAATCATACGATCCGTGGTGGGTTGTCTTTCCATTATCCCTCCACCATCTGTCGCCACATGCTTTCATGCGGACGAGGTATAACCGAGCGGTAAACCAGAAGACCTTTTTCACCCGCACTTTCACTGGCAACCGTCACGGCGTTATTCACATCAGACACATCGCCGGCAACGACCATGTAGCACTTGCCGCCAATACCAAATGCCATATGGACGCGTACCAGCGTAACGTTGGAGGCTTTAACCGCCCGGTCGGCGGCGCAGATGCAGGCCGCAACGCTCCATGTTTCGACAATGCCAACGGCCTGACGCTTATCCACGCTGTTTAGTCCGCTGATTGCGGGGAGTACGCTGGCGTGAATATTGGGGAGTACCAGACTGTCGACGAGCATATCGCCAGCCAGAGATGTTCCAGTGGCAATCGCCTGCTGTACGGCACCTACGTCACCACCGAGCATGAGCAAAAATTTTCCCGGGCAGATGGTCTTGCTGACCAGTAAATTCACATTCGCGCTTTTTAACATGGCATCGCCAGCTTCCATTCCTTTGGCAATGCTGGTGAGTTCTAAAATCCCTATAGCCTGAGACATGATTAACCTCTTATTACCGTGATGGATTGCTCAGTGATTTCGCTGACAATGCCGTCAATACTGGCGTGGACAGGTGCGCCTAATGCACCGGATGGCACATCGGCAACGCATTGACCACGAGCAACGCGTTCGCCCTGCTGTACACATGGAATGGCACTGGCACCAATATGTTGGCGTAGCAACAGCGTCGTTTTATCTGTGGAATAATCTGTCTCCGCCAGTGGCGCATCGTGATACCAGTCGCTAAGACCTAGTTTGGCGATAAGGCGCTTAACCGGGATTAGCCGGTACTTCGCCATTTCATCCTCAGGATTTAGCGGCCCTTCATAACGATGGTTGAGCGCCCGCAACTCGCGTTTAAGCATGCGGTTGATTCGCATCGGTGAAATCCCAACCGGACAGGCTACGCTTTCACACACATTGCATTCTGAACAGGTCAGGGCCGTGAGTAGCAATTGTGGTGTGGCAGCCTGCTGATAATTAACCGCACGAACCAGCAGGTGTGGTGATAATTCATGGCCGATCAAATGCCTTGGGCACAAATCCGTACACAAACGGCACTGCTCGCAAACGGTTTTTGCTACAGAAAGCACCGTACGTTCATCCTGCATTCGCCTCTGAATCAACGCATGAGACTTCGGCAAAACCAGCAGGCCCCCGGTGGTTTTGCTTACGGGAGTATCGAGTGAAGTAATCAGGCTGCCCATCATCGGACCCCCATTAATAAAGCCGGGATCGTCAACGGTTGCCCCACCGGCCAGCGCCAGAACATCACGTAAAGAAATTCCGATAGGGACAGTGAGAGTGATTGGTTTGGCGACTGCGCCGTTAATGGTCAGGGTTCGACGCGTTACGGGGTACTGCTGTTCAACTGCTCTGGCGATGTTGAGCACGGTCTGGACGTTATTGACCACCACGCCGACGCTGACCGGCAGCGCGGCAGGCGGAACTCTCCGACCCGTTGCCATCCAGATGGTCAAAACCTCGTCACCTGCAGGGTAGACGTCAGGCAAAATATGTAAGCGAATCCCGGCAGGCAGAAGGGGCGTTAACGCATTGATAGCCTTTTGGTATTTCTCTTTGAGCGCAATAATACCGGCACTGGCTCCGGTCGCCGTCATTGCATATTGAACGCCGCGAATAAGTCGCTCAGCCTGGACGGCCATCAACTGCTGGTCAACTTTCAACATCGGCTCACACTCTGCCGCATTGACCAGAAACGTATCGACCTGCGCCTGTAATTTTACGTGAGCAGGAAAGCCCGCGCCTCCGGCCCCGACAACTCCCGCAGCGCGAACGCGTTCGCGAATTGTTTGCGCATCATAAAGCGTGGACTCTGGCGTCATGGCTGTCTTCATAATAATTCCTCAAGCAGTTCCTGCATGGCACTGGCGTCGGCAACACGAGGATTGGTTTGCAGCGTGACGTCAGCCAGCGCGGCCTGAACCATCGACGGTATACGTTGTGACCAGGCTTGCTTTCCGTCTTTAAGCGCGTCAACAAAAGAAGGTAACGCGCACTGTTTTTTGAGTAGCTCGATATGACGAATGAGCGCATTCAATGCCGCAGTATCGTTCGCGTTATCCGGGCATAAGTGACAGGCTTTAGCGAAACGGGCATAGCGCTTTGCAGCCCGCGGATCGCGGGCATTAAAATGAATGACATGGGTCAGCAGTAGCGCATTGGCAAGCCCGTGCGGCAGATGAAACTGACCGCCCAATTGATGGGCAATCGCATGATTGATCCCCAGTCCGGCCTGACTAAATGCCATTCCCGCGAGCGTTGACGCGTTGTGCATTTTCCCTCTGGTTGCCAGGCACTCGCCTTTACTAACGGCGACAGGTAGGTACTGGAAGACGATTTGTGCTGCTTTTTCAGCCAGCGCGTCAGTGAAGTCGCTTGCCTTCGTGGACACGTAAGCTTCCAGTGCATGCGTTAACACGTCCATGCCGGTATTCGCGGTTATGGCTGGCGGAACGCTGACGACCAGCATCGGATCCAGGATGGCCATGTCCGGATAAAGCGCATTATTAAATAATGGATATTTAATGCCTTTATCCGGATCGCTAATCACGCAGGCGCTGGTAACCTCCGAGCCTGTGCCGCTGGTGGTGGGGATAGCGACACAGGTTTCAATTTCAATACCGAACTGTCGGCTGAACCAGACGATGGCTTTTGCTGCGTCCAGTGCTGAGCCACCACCAAAACCAATGACGACATCCGGTCGCAGGGACTGCATTTGCGCAATCCCTTGAACTACTGTGCTAATGGTGGGATCGGGGGTGATATCGCTGAAAATACTGATGCGGTTATCCGCTGGTAGAGCGTCGCGCAGCTTTTCAATCAGGGGAGAACGCGCGAGAAAACCATCGCAGATAATCCAGATATGCTTATTCGTGAAGCGCTTGAGCACATCCAGACTTCCCTGGCCGCTGTACAATCGAGTTTGCAGTGAAAAGCTTTTCATAACGGCCCCATTAGCGAATAGAAAAACCGTTTGTCAGCACACAACGACGAGAGCGTGCGAACGTGCGCGCAGATGTTGTTCCTTCGCCGGTTGGCGTCGCAATAGTGAAAGTTGTAAAGCCTTCACCACCCACGCCAATCCCGGCGTAAGAGGGGCCATTTTTCACAAAGATGGAGGTCTGAAGCGTGCGCGCGGCAAGGTTCAAACGTGACACATTCTGCGAATGCATAATGGCGGTGTGATGCAATCCCTCTTCAACCTTCAGTGCCAGGGTTAACGCACTGTCAAAATCGCTCACCATGACGACGGGAAGCATTGGCATCAATTGCTCACTGGTAACCCACGGGTCATCTGCCTTGGCGATGCCTATCAGTAATCGAGGTGCTTTAGCCGGAACCGGTATTCCCGCCGCTTCCAGTAAGGTTGCCGGGCTTTTCCCTACCAGTTTTTTATTAGCCATGCCTTCTGACAGACAGGCTGCGCGCAGTTTGTCTACCTCTTCGCTATTGAGAAGCATCGCACCAAAAGACTGCATCTGTTGAACCAGGCGTTCGGCAACGGCATCAACAACAATCAGGCTTTTCTCAGCAATGCAGGGGAGGTTGTAATCAAAGGATGCGCCATTGATGATATCCTCCGCCGCCTTAACCAGGTCGGCTGTTTCATCAACAATGCAGGGCGGATTGCCTGCGCCTGCGCCAATGACTTTTTTCCCGCTTTTCATGCCCATAGCAACAATGCCTGGACCACCGGTAATCGCCAGAACTGCGATTTTAGGGTGCGCCATCATCTGCTGGGTAGCCTCAAAAGTGGGTTCTGTGACCGTGACGACAAGATTGCGAATCCCGCAGCAGCGAAAAGCAATATCTTCAATCATGGCAATCAGCTTCAGTGAAACCGCTTTAGCACCCGGATGCGGGCTAAAATAAACGCTGTTTCCCGCAGCCAGCATACTGATGCTGTTGTTAATAATGGTTTCCGTCGGGTTGGTACTGGGGGCGACGGAGCCAATTACGCCAAATGGAGAATACTCAAATAACACCATGCCGCCGTCGCCGGTTAGCGCCGTGGTGGTGAGATCTTCGATACCCGGCGTGTTATCCAGCGCTGCTTTATTTTTAAGGAACTTATCCTCTTTGTTGCCCATTCCCGTTTCGGCAGCGCTCTCGGCAGCCAGTGAAGCCAGTTGAGGCGTCAGTTCTTCGCGCAGGGCATTTATGATGGCGCTGCGGGTTTTCAATGGACATTGCTGGTAACGCAGAAAAGCCTGATGAGCGGCATCGATCGCTTCGCCAACCGACGGAAAAATTCCGTTGCTCTTAACGTCTGTTTTTGCCGGGGCGAGTTGCTCACTCAAAATGTTACGAATAAGGGTTTCAAGTTCTGAAGTATTCATTGATGTGTTCTCACGTTAATCGCCGCAATGGCCGTTTCTGCAATGTCCATATCCTGCTCAACGCTTCCCCCGCTGATGCCAAGACCCCCAAGGAGTAAACCTTCACGCCATAATGCGTACCCGCCACCGAAGGTGACGACTTTTCCCTGCATATGGCTTTCCAGACCATAAAGCGCGGCGCCTGGTTGTACCGCTGAGGACAGCTCATGCGTGGCGGTTTTCATCGCCACGGCAGTCCAGGCTTTCTTCGGTGCCAGTTCGCTACTGACGAGTAATGCGTCAGGCATACGCCAGGCCACCGTTTGGGTCCCGTTCGCATCAACAATGCTGATGACAACCGGAACCCGAAGTTCTTCTGCTCTCGTTACCGCAGCGCGAGTGAGTTGGTGGAGTTCCTGAAAAGACAGCGACATAGCCGGCTCCCTGATGGCTGAGGTTCGAGTGGCGGCGAGATAGCGCTCCGCCACTTTCTGAATAATGTCGTTTTGATGGGCGTCATGATCTTCTGCTCGCGCAAGCGCGTATAAGCAGTCGGAAAGGCGATTGATATAACGCATCAGCACGTGCCTGACGGAGATCTCGGTGGAGAGTTCGACCAGCCGTCTCTCTGCGCGACGAGCCAGCGTGCGGGCAAAGTGCAGACGGCTGGCAGCTTCGCTGCGGCCAGGTAAAATAAAACTACGCAGGGGCGACACTCTTCCCATTGCGGTATCGATGGCGGCCTCTAGAGCTGCAATTTCTTCCGAGCTGATATAGCGCTGCTCTGGTGTAGGCTGTTCGCTCTCGCTTGCCAGTTCGGCACTGAACCAAAAAATCTGCAGCTGAATATTTTCAAGTAACAGGCGGTGTTGTGGATTTTTCACCGCACAAACGCACAGGCTTAGCGCCGCATTAAGTTCATCCAGCGTACCGTAAGCCTCGACGCGTGGGTGCGTTTTGCTCACGCGTTGCCCGGTAAAAAGGGCCGTTGTGCCGGCATCGCCAGTGCGGGTATAAATCGCCATAGTTCCTCCTAACGAGAAAGCGTGTCGACAATGCCGACGATCGCCAAATCGATGGCCTCATTAGGGCCAGAAAAAACGTGTCTGGCACTGGAGCCGCTGCTGAGTAATACAAGTTCTCCGGTTCCTGCGCCGACAGAATCAACGGCAACTTCATCTCCACTTACTGGTGATGCGGGAAGCTCTCCATCAGCACTCACCCGACGTACCAGCAACAGTTTTTTTCCCACCAGTGATGGGGATTTTTGCGTGGAAACCACAACGCCTGTAACCCGTGCCAGATGCATAGCTCACTCCTGCTTAATTAATTGGATATTTCGCGTACCGACCGCTTCCTGAGCCAGAGCCGTCACGACACAGCGACGGCGTAGCACCAGCACGCCATCCTTCAATTGGGCGACGTTGGCATAGCTGAGAAGTTTTTCAGGATGCAAAACGATAATGCGTCCCAGCTCATCACTGAACTCCAGCGGCAGACGCGCGAGTTTTTTCACCGGGATCGCGGGTAACAATTGGTGTTGTAGTGAAATTTTCACGCGGACTCCGCATGCCAGCGCTTCGTGAATCGTTACCACCGACGTGTTGGCTGGGCTGCCCTCGGCAATTTGCTGCAGTAATGGCAGGTCGACCTGCAGGAGGTGGAGCGACGAGTACTGGCAGCACAATGTCCGTGAATCAGTTTCCCGTAACTGCGCGACGCTAAGAGAAAGCGAGCTTTCCGCGCGTTTTTTTAATCGGGAAACAACCTCCTCGATAATGCGTTGCAGCAGTTCGCTGTTCATCGTGAGCTCACCAGTGTGGCAAATGCCTGCGGATTATCAGCGCCTGCAGCATTGGCTTCGTCTGTATCGATATGCATCTCAAGGCGCATATCCGGCGAAACGCGTACGGCGACGTTATCGAAAATCAGTCGACGTTCATCGCCATTTATGGCGACAGAGACTTTATCGCCATGGGAAACCCGCAGGATCAGGGCATCGAGTGGCGACATATGGATATGCCGTTGGGCAACGATTACCCCGGATGTTAAGTCCAGCTCAGCAAATGGACTGACGAGGTGAACGCCAGGCGTGCCCTCGATATTGCCAGACATCCGCAACGGGGCAGCAATTCCCAATGTGCGGGCGTCGGTTCGGGAAATTTCGACCTGACTGGTGCTCCGCAGTGGGCCGAGTAAACGCACATTTTTTAACTGACCTTTTGGCCCCACCAGCGTGACGGTTTGCTCTGCCGCATATTGTCCTGGCTGCAACAGCCCTTTTTTCTCGCTAATAGGGTGATTGGGAAACAAACGGTCGTAATCTTCAGCGCAAAGATGAATATGGCGATTAGAGATCCCCAGCGGAATAGGGCGCTCGCGCATTTCATCCAGAACTTTGGTGACCGTTGTCTCCAGTTGCTGTTTGTCCATCACGCTTCACCTCGTTTGCCAGAGTGCAGACAAAGAGAGCGCGGCTCGCCCTTTTGACGGGGGCAGGCAGGGTCAAGACACAGATTGCAGCTAATCAGTTCTGCATCTTGCGGCGCTTCAGGTGCTGCCGGGTCTACAAACATCTCCTCATGCGCTACGGCTGGTGTAGGCTCAGGGGTCGGTTCAGACTTCTCAATAACGCTATGTGACAGGATACCGTCCCCTGGTCTGGATATGACTTTGTGGGCCACCAGCCCGTCACGGTGTTCTGCGAAACTGACACCGGTGGAAATGGCCGCCTGGACGGAGGCCACATCCCCGATTATCTTGATCACCGTCCAGCCTGAGCCGTTGGTTTTTTCGAGGCCCACCAGCGTGATGGAGGCGGCTTTCGCCATGACGTCCGCGCAACTGATGGCTAATGCCAGACCACTAACTTCAAGTAATCCCAGTGATTGCTTCACGCTGTGCTCCTTGGTTTTAACGGCTTAAGCGGATTTAGGTAAAATGGCTTCAACGTCGCTGTGCGGACGCGGGATAACGTGGCAGGATTTCACCTCACCAACGGCGCTCGCCGCTGCGCTTCCGGCATCTACGGCAGCTTTTACCGCGCCGACATCGCCGCGAACCATAACGGTGATAAGACCTGAGCCGATTTTTTCGTAACCAACCAACTGCACGTTTGCGGATTTCACCATGGCATCAGCGGCTTCAATAGCACCGACAAGCCCTTTTGTTTCAACCAGTCCCAGTGCGTTATTCATACTGCTTTTCTCCTGTGGGTTATGAGTGGCATTCCCGGAACGGAATGCCTTTAACCAGCCGCGCAGCGTTATTACCAATGCTGCGACGAGCGTGGCTATCTTGTTGATACGTCAGCGTAAAAAGTGGCGCTGATGTGGGTAAGTTTTTGTAGTGCACGACCAGTTTTTCGCGATTGCAGCCAATGCCAACCAGCAATGGCGATTGGCAGGCCGCCAGCCATGCGTTGTGGATAACGTCAGTTGATTGGCTCACCTGAATCACAAAGGGGATTCCTTCTTCTTCAATACCCAGCAGCACGTCATTCCAGACGTCAATGCAGTCAGAAGTGGTGAAGATAACGATGGTGGGCGTGGTGTGATTACTTTCCATGAGCGAACGCCTTGTGCCAGGAGAGAATCAGCCCGGTCGCAACCGCATTGCGTGGACCCTCGATGCCACGAATGTTGCCGCGCCCGGCAACCAGGCGATAATGTGCCAGTGCATCGGTAACCAGTTGCGGAACTTCGAAGTCCAGAGATGAGCCGCCAACCAGTACCACAAAGGGAATATCCCGAATGTTCCCGGTCGGACTCACCTGACGTAACGCTCTGAGCGCATTGGTAACGAAAACGCGTTCTTTCGCGCTGCGGCGAATGGCCCGCACTTTCTCCAGCGCCAGTTCGCCTGGCAGTGGCACCAGTTCATCGGGTTTTACTACACACACGCGGGCAAAAACCGTTGGTGGGAGAGGCGTGGGGAAGAACTGGACGCTGCCATCTTCGTGGCGAAGATGGAACAAGCTTTCGACTTTTGCCAGTGGGTGCTTTTTGATCTCTTCAGCGAGATAACGGTCATCCAGCCCCAGTTCACGGGTAATGATCATCGTGACCATATCGCCCGCGCCCGCCAGGTGTGTGGCAATAATTTCGCCTTTCGGGTTGATGATGGAGGCGTCAGTCGATCCCGCACCAAGATCCAGAATAGCCAACGGTCGCGTCGTGCCTGGCGTGGTGAGGGCCCCCAGAATGGCCGCTTCGGCTTCGGCGCCACCAACCTGGACGTCAATGTTGAGCTTTTGTGTGATTTCCTGGGCAATCATCGCCATTTGCAGGCGGTCTGATTTCACCATGGAGGCAATTCCGACAGCCTGTTCAAGCGAGAACTCACCAGCCAGGCCACCTGTTACGCTGACGGGAACCGAGGTATCGACTGCCAGCAGATCCTGAATAAAAATCTCGTGGCTGGGTTTGTTGGTTAATTCAGCCATTGTCTGGCGCACATGTTCCAGCATGCCGCCAATATTGGTACCCGCTTCTCCGGTAACGTTATCCAGTTTTGGGCATTCACCAACCGCTTTCATAATCGCTTCAGCGCCAGCTGCAACGTCGACGCGCACGGTACGACCCTGCGACTGTAGCTCCAGATTTCCGGCAGGAATGGCTCGTGCTTTCACATCTCCTGACGGTGTTTTCACCACCACGGCAGAACGGTTGCCGATCAGCGCCCGCGCCATCGGGACAATATTTTTAGTCTCGTCGGCATTAAGGCCAAAGACGGTTGCAATTCCGTAGGGGTTAGAAAGCGTTTCAATAACCTTTCCTGGGACCGCGACCTCAATGGCTGCCAACATACCCAACGGGATGCGGTCAATATGAAGGACTTCATCGACGATGGGCAGGGGCTGGGTCAGACGATTACTGACCAGTACGCCATCGTCCTGCTGCAAAATAACGCCAGTTAGCCGGTATCCGGCGCGTACGGAGGCATTAATCATCGTGGCGACATCGGCGAAATCAAATGCCGATGACACCACCAGAATGTAGGGCGTATCCGCCGGGCGACTGAGCAGGTCTTCCGGCGTAATAGTGACGCCCACGCCTAACCCGACGCCGCCTGGCGTTTTAGGGTTGTGGCCGATCATGGTGGATTCAGTGATGATGGTTTCGGTGATCGTTTCCATCGCCACGTCGCCAATGACCGGGGTGGCTTCGTTAATACGGATGAGCGAAATATCGCTGACATTGATACCGGCGTTTTTTGCCGCCAGCGTAAGTGCCTCCTGAATGCCAAACACATTACGTAATGTGCCCTTAATCCCGGTGGTTTCCGCCAGCGCGCTGCCGGTGATGCTCAGCGCGCCAGACTCATCCAGGATAGCCAGAGCGACTTCCGTTGATGAGTTGCCTATGTCAATGCCAGCTATATATCGCATGATCCTGTCCCTGAGTTAGTCGTCGCCTTTGAGTTTTTTACGCTCAACGTACAGCGCTGCCGCTTCACGAACGAAAGCTGCACAGATCTTGGCCTGATAACGATTTTCGAGATCGTCAGCGATGGCCATCAGCTCATCTTTCGTTGAGCGGTACGGGCGCAGCGCGTTGTAGATCTCAAGAATGCGATCGTCAGGAACAGCGGTTAGCTCAGCGGCGCGCTCGAAGTTCATCGCCAGTCTGTCACGTCCGGCATCTTTGGCGATTTCCGCCTGCAGGCGCAACGTTTCAGGGGTGATGCGCATGTCCTGCGCCGTCACCTTGTTGCTCAGAACATTTTCGAGCGTGAAATCATCCAACGTTTTGTTGGTTGCGGTTTTTACCCACTCAGGATGTTTATTCGCGAGAGGGTAATCCGTGACTTTCGCGGTATGTGTTGATGAGCTCGCCGCAGCAGGAGTTACGGACTCGCCTTGCAGGCTGTTCATCCGGCTCAGCACATCCCGAACCATCGATTCAATTGCATCGGTATTCATGGAGTTATCCTTTATTAAAGCGCCACGCGCAGTTCCTGCGGGTTTTTGCCCGTCACGACGTATTTAGTCTCTTTTATGTGCAGAATGGCCGATTTCGCCTGGTACTTAGGGCGAGCCATCTGGTCATTCAGAGTAGGAACCGGTTGCGGAGACTCACGCTTGGCATAACGCGCGGCGTTTTTACCGATCTGGCGATAGGTTTCCAGCGTCAGAAGCGGTGCCTGAGGGAACAATTCCAGGTTAGAAAGCGGCGGCAGACCCTGCTGGTGGATAACCGTTGTGCCTTTTGACTGGATGCCGATAGAGATCCCGGAACCGCTCAGACGGTTACCTTCCACAGCGACGAATGCCACATCGGAGGATTTAAAGCAGCGAATAACGCGCGCTTTAATACCTTCCTCTTCAATACCGGCAATCACCTCGCGCAAGATATTCTTATGCGGGATCCCTACAATATTGACGGTTTGCGACAGTCCAAACGCCGGACCTACGGCAATAATCACTTCATCCTGCTGCTGGCCTTGTTTGGCTTCACCAATCTCGGTCAGAAAGCTGTCTCCCTGTGCCGCAGCAGCCTGAGGCGCGCTAGCCGCTGTCGATGCGCGGAATGAGACGGGTTTGTCGCTGGTTTGCATTTCAGACAGTACGTCTTCAATTATCTGGCGCAGCAGCTTTTCATTGATTTCCATTTTTCACCCCTTAGCCAAGTTCGTTGGGATCAAGTGCGCCAGGGATATTTTTGATCTCTTCCCAGCGTTCGCCTTGCAGGCGATAACCTGTTGCCGGACCGGCATAGTCATTGACGTCATTTACTGCGGATAGCACCTGTCCGTCGCCAACGATAATGGCGGAGGTATGCAGATAATCCCCGGTTAGCTTGGCTTTCTGGATGTTGAGCATGTCCTGAGCGACATCGGTAAAACCGCCCTGAGCAAGGGCTTTCACCACTTCCAGACCGTTACGGTTTTTATTGATGATCTCTTGTGCAAACTTGATGTCTTCAACGATGTTTCGCTCCGGCATATCTTTCGAACCGTGGGCGTAGGTTGCAGCTTCCACCTCTTCATCCGTGATTGGCGGTAATCCCATTCCAGCAAAGACGGCCTGCAGTGCGCGCGCCGCTTTGTTACGAATGGCGATAACGTCTTCTTCACGAACCGGACGCAGTCCCCCATCTACCTTGAGGTCACGCTGGAGAACGTTGTAGTCGTCAAAATCTTCAGCATCCTCGTTCGAACCCGCAAACATGTTGTCGTAGTTCGGCACTGCGGAATAACCGGAAGAGATGAAGTCAGTACCCGGCAGGAACTGCATCAGCAGGCGGGCAGTACGACGCATATCCGAGTGGGTAAAGGTTTGGTCGTTGCTGGAGGCGCATTCCAGATCCAGAGAAGAACAGATCAGGTTTTCAGCAAGCACCGCACGAATGCCTGATGGCACAGCGGAAGGCACGCCGATGCAGCTTACGGAACCGTTCTGTAAACCCTGTACGCCAGCGGCTTTGGTGATGTAAATACAGCGGGCTTCCAGATATAGCATCGATTTGCCTTCGGCGTAACCCATCTGAACTTCTGAGCCAGATCCGGAGGTAAAGCGCATTTTCAGACCGCGAGAGGCGTAGGAAGAGGCGAGGAAGCCTTTCGACCATGGCGTATCGTCGCCGTCGGTAAAGACGGGTTCAGTACCATAGACGGAGATGGTTTCCGCGTAGCAGGTGTGGCCTAACATGCCGAGTTTAAGTTCGGTCGCTTCTTCCAGTGAACACTGGGTTAATACGCCAGGGCGTCCAACCTGTGAGCCGACTAACAGCGCAATGGCGTTAAATGGCGCATAACGCGCAACGGCAACGGTTGTTTCCTGTTCGTCGAACCCGCGCCATGCGCCTTCAGCGGCATCAGCGGCAATTTGCACCGGGTTATCTTTAACGTTTGTAACGTGCGCCTGTTGAGATGGGGTCCGGCGAGCACGCATTTTCTGCATGGCCATCATCATCTCAACGACATTCATATGGGACACCACTTCGACAATTTTTGCCGGCGTCATTGCGGTGGTCAGCGGCACAATGTCTTTGCGCTTCACGTTAGGATCGCAAAGCATATTGGCGAGTTTGACCGAGTCCATCGCCATGACTTCTTCAGCGCGCGCCAGGTTAATGCCATAACGGGCAATGAAATGGTCAATTAAGTCAAATTCACTGGCAGATTTACCGTCCAGCTCAGTGACTGTACCGTTGACGATTTTAATCGACGGTTTGGGGTCGTTCGGGCTTTCCATCGCAATGAAGCCTTCTTCGATCCACTCCTTAACGAAGCCATCCTGGTTCACAGGGCGCTTCGCCAGTGCTTCAAATCTTTTCGATCTCATGAATCAGCCTCACTGATATCAGATGTAGGACGGACGATCGTTTTTCGGCTCTGAGCCGAGGGTCCCGAGTACGGTTTTACCGATTTCACGGGCGGAGATAACGGCCTGGCGAACAGCGCCGGAATCACCTGAAATGACCAGGATGGCTTCGTTACTGAAGCTGGTGCCATGGGCAGGGGAGCTGTAGGCCACAACTTCCACGTTGGCGGATTTCAGCGCAGTATCAGCCATCAGGACACCCACGGATGCTGGCGCGCCGACGATGACGCCGCAGGCGCGACCAATTGGTGCGCCAAAGGCTTTTTCCAGCGCGTAGCTGGCGCGTGCGGTGTATTGCATCTCGATGTGACCGGCTTCGTTGGCATAAACATCGCCAAAGGTGCGATCCAGCTCTTTCAACGCGACTTCAATACCGCGTTTCACGTCGGAAACATCGTTGCCGCCGAGAATAATCAACGAACCGTGACCCGCGCCGCCTTTCGTATCACGTGGCAACTCAATACTGACGACTTCGGTATTGGTGGCTTTTACCGCTTCATCGGCGGCCATGATGTGCGGGCCCGCACCAGTACGTGCGCCGAGGATGCCAATGGAGCGATAACGTTTTTCAAGCTTCATCGCGTCCAGTAAGGCGCTGTCTACGTTGGCGATTACCAGACCGACGGTGTCGCCAATCGCAGTACCGACAAACTCCGTTAAACTGCAGCTTTTCTCTGCCATAGCCGTTTCTCGTGTTGGAGGATTATTTTCAGGGATAGCCTGCTGTTCCGGCGTTGCCACGCGAGCAATCACCTGCGCCATGATCTGTTCAACCAGCTCATTGCTGCTCATTAGCTAATTCCCTTCGGTAAGATTTTTTCTACATCGGTATGCGGGCGTGGAATGACGTGTACGGCTTTCACTTCTCCCACGTTACGTGCTGCGGCGGCACCTGCATCTGTTGCTGCTTTGACTGCACCGACATCGCCGCGGACAATGACTGTTACCAGCCCTGAACCAATTTTTTCGTAGCCGACCAGCATTACATTGGCTGACTTCACCATTGCATCTGCGGCCTCTATGGCTGCAGTTAAGCCTTTGGTTTCTACCATTCCTAACGCTTCTTGTTGCATAAAGACCTCGCCTGGGTTGTCCCGATTTTCATGACTATAAAAAGAAGCGAGGAAAAAGAATGGCTGACTTGAAAGTAAGAGTGAAAAAATAGTGAGGTTAGGGTGATATAAAATTGCTGTTTTTTATTGTATGTGGTTGTTTTTGTTGATTATTTTTGATTTTAACAATGTGACTATTTGGCTATGTTAATTCCATATTTACACTTTTTCTGGTGACAGGATAAATATCCTTTGCTATGCGGGGAAATGAAATTGTGATGATGGTTTGAAAACAGGATTCTGCCATTCGCAATATTTTATTATTTATAAATAGAGTCAGTAATAGTGGGATGCCCTGTTTTCTGGCCGTTTTTAATAAAAATGATGGCAAGAATTTGCTATCGTCACACGATTTTAAAAGTCATACCGCTCGCAGATTGCCAACAATTTGCCGACACGCCTTTTTATAGTAAGCCTCGAAGTATTCTACTTGCCAGCAAGGAGTCCGCTGGTAAAGACACGAACTCTGCTTAGAAGGTGTCACAATGAACGATTCACTAAAAGCGCAATGCATTGCTGAGTTTTTGGGTACCGGGCTGTTTTTGTTTTTTGGCATTGGATGCCTGAGCGCCCTGAAAGTCGCAGGTGCCAGCCTGGGATTGTGGGAGATCTGCATCATATGGGGTCTGGGGATCTCGCTTGCGGTCTACCTGACTGCCGGGATTTCTGGGGCGCATCTCAACCCTGCTATCACCATTGCTCTGTGGTTGTTTGCCTGCTTTCCGGGGCGCAAAGTTTTACCTTACACCGTGGCACAGGTCGCGGGTGCCTTCGGTGGCGCACTGCTGGCTTATTTGCTCTACGGCAGCTTGTTTACCGAGTATGAATCGGCCCACCAGATGGTGCGCGGCAGTCTGGAAAGCCTGCAGCTTGCCAGTATTTTTAGTACCTATCCTGCGGCGGCACTCAGCGTGTGGCAGGCTGCGTTAGTCGAAGTGGTGATTACCTCCATTCTGATGGGGATGATCATGGCGCTGACTGACGACGGTAACGGTGTGCCAAAAGGTCCGTTGGCCCCCTTGTTGATTGGTCTTCTGGTTGCTGTTATTGGCGCTTCAACCGGTCCGCTCACCGGATTTGCCATGAACCCGGCACGTGATTTTGGCCCTAAATTGTTTGCGTGGATGGCCGGATGGGGAGATGTTGCGATGACCGGTGGACGTGATATTCCTTATTTCATCATCCCGATTGTGGCGCCCATCATCGGCGCTTGCGCGGGTGCAGCAATTTATCGTTATTTTATTGGCAAAAATTTACCGTGTAATACGTGTAAGCTGGAGGAAAATGAGAGCTAGCTTCACAGAATAAGTTTATTTTTGAAAGGTAAAAACTGTTTTCGTGATCCGGTTTCCTGAACCGCTGAAAAAGTCTCCCAACACTGGGAGACTTTTGTTATGTTCAATGATGACTTTCATCAATGCTCAGGATGGCAGGATGAAAATGAATGTGAATAATATGTTTTATTTATAACAATAAATTAACTGAGAGGTTTTATCATGATTTCTGCGAGTGCCCTGAACTCAGAACTCATTAATAAAATCGCACAGGATTTTGCGCAGGCCACCAGTCTGGCCGTTGTGGTTGTCAATATTCACGGTGATGAAATTTCTGAGCTTTTTAATTTCACCCCTTTTTGCCAGCTGATGCGCCAGCACCCCCAGCACAGTACTCGTTGTCGTATGAGCGATCGCTGTGGAGGGCTGGAAGCCTCTAAATCCGATCAACCCTGCATCTATCGCTGTCACGCCGGACTTACTGATTTCTCAATCCCGTTGGTCATTGCGGGCCACCTGGTTGGGTTTGTACTCTGTGGTCAGGTACGCTTAAGTAATGATGTTGGGCTGGTTGATATTCTGAACGTCGATGACCGTTGGCAAGCAGACCCCGAACTGGTCAGCGAATTTCGTAATGTACCGGAGATGGACTATTCGCGAGTCATCGCTTCTGCGGATCTTCTCAAGCTCATCGTAGAAAATTGTCTTAAGAAACAACTTAATTTTGTTGTGATCAAAGATAACCCGCAGCAGTCAGAGCCGGTACGTGCAAGCCGCGGTACCAATCCTCATGACAGCAAAATGAAAAAAGCTCTGCGCTATATTGATGCACATTTATCAGACGAATTGCGTCTGGAAGATGTCGCCTCCCATGTTTACCTTAGCCCTTATTATTTCAGCAAATTGTTCAAAAAGTATCAGGGCATCGGTTTTAATGCCTGGGTAAACCAACAGCGAATGGCCAGTGCCAAAGAGTTGCTTTGTCACAGTGACTGGAGCATAGCCAGCATCGCACGTAATTTAGGCTTTTCGCAAACCAGTTATTTTTGCAAAGTTTTTCGTCAAACGTATCAGGTCACACCGCAGGCATTTCGCCAGCAAATAAATGTCATTTCACGTGGTGAATCCGCTTAAATAGCAATATTTTGCTATTGCCGATTTTTGATATAGGGCGCTATGTCAGTCATTATAAAATGAAAAGTAACAACAGCAGTCAATAAATTGTCATAGCGCAACAAAATAATGGTATTAGAAGGATAAACTGCACCAGTTTTTATTTTTGTGATGAGATACAGTGTCTGTGTGAATGACTTTCTTTATTCTTTGCTGACACTTTCATTCAAAATGCGAACATATGAATAAGTGGGTTTAGGCCAGGTAATTGGTTGAATGAACCCGGAAAGATATTAAATTGAATTATTGTCATGAGGTCGTGAATTTACCTCATAACAGAGAGCTTAATTAACCAGGCTCTTGAACTGACAGGTTTGCCACATTTGTGGTAGGGAAGGGGGTGAGAATCCCCCGCAGCCCCCGCTGCTGTGATGCTGACGACCCCGTATGGACCACTGATCGCAAGATTGGGAAGGACGGGTGAGGATGACGCTAAGCCAGAAGACCTGCCTGTCAGTGACTACCAACAACTTCGGTGGGAAGTGGGTGGTTCAGATGCATACAGTCGAGAGACTGGGTATCTCTACACCCCTACCACCCTGAACAGGATCAGGGTATGGCGGCCAATTTTCACGCATTTGTTCTTGCAGGCACCGGCAGTGGCTGTGGTAAAACCACGGTGACGCTGGGCTTGTTGAGCTTGTTGAAAAAGCGCGGTTTACGCGTCCAGCCTTGCAAAGTGGGGCCTGATTATCTTGATACCGGCTGGCATACAGCGGTATGTGGCACCGCTTCCCGCAATCTGGATAGCTTCATGCTTCCCGTCCCCACGCTGAACGCTCTATTTCGCGAGCAGATGCAACAAGCGGATATCGCCGTGATTGAAGGTGTGATGGGGCTGTATGACGGTTATGGCACCGACCCAAATTACTGCAGCACCGCCGCGATGGCCAAACAGTTAGGCTGCCCGGTTATCTTACTGGTTGATGGCAAAGCCGTTTCCACCTCGATCGCCGCAACGGTAATGGGATTTCAGCATTTTGATCCAACCCTGAACATCGCCGGCGTCATTGTCAACCGGGTCAACAGTGAAACGCATTATCAACTCCTGAAAGTGGCGATTGAGCGCTACTGTGATGTACCCGTCTTAGGCTATGTTCCCCGTATGGAAGGCGTTGCACTTCCCGAACGGCATCTGGGGTTGGTGACCGCGCGCGAGTCGGTTATTAACCAGCAGCCGTGGCAGGAGTTTGCCGCGACGCTGGAGCAAACTCTTGATATCGACGCTCTGCTGGCATTTAGCCAGTTAACCAATCTTCCTGCTGGTGAATGGCCAGCGCTACCTGCCGCAGACGCCGGGGCAGGGCTAACGCTTGCCATCGCTGATGACGAAGCCTTCAACTTCTACTACCCGGATAACATCACGCTCCTGGCACGCACAGGGCTTAACATTGTCCGTTTTAGCCCGTTGCACGATACCTGCTTACCCGACTGTCAGATGATCTGGCTAGGTGGTGGCTACCCTGAGTTACATGCTGCGGCGCTGGCCCGCAATGTCTCAATGCTGAATCAACTGCGGGCGGCGCACCAACGAGGTGTTGCGATTTATGCCGAGTGTGGTGGGTTGATGTATCTCGGTAGTTCGCTGGAGGATAGTCACGGTGATACCTGGCTGATGGCGGATATCATTCCCGGTCACAGCAAAATGGGGAAACGTCTGACCCGATTTGGCTACTGTGAAGCACAGGCCGCACAGCAAACATTGTTAGCCGCAGCAGGCGAAGTGCTGCGTGGACATGAATTCCACTACTCCGATTTTACCCCTGAAACGCCAGCGGTGATGAACTGTCGCAAAGTACGCGATGGTAAAACGCTGCAAGCCTGGTCCGGCGGCTGGCAGGTCGGAAACACCTTTGCCAGCTACCTGCACGTTCATTTTGCTCAACGTCCGCAGATGCTTAACCATTGGCTGGCAGCCGCGAGAAGCGCGCTATGACGATCCTCGCGTGGTGTGTTGCCTGGCTGCTTGATTTTATCATCGGCGACCCGCAGAACTGGCCGCATCCGGTGCGCTGGATTGGCAATCTGATTTCTGCGGTGCAGCGAGTTGTTCGACGTTACTGCCATAGCGACCATGCGTTACGCATCGGTGGCGCGGTGATGTGGATTGTGGTGGTTGGACTGACCTGGGCTGTGTCCTGGGGAGTGCTGGCGCTGGCGCAATTAATTCATCCCTGGCTTGGTTGGGTACTTGAGGTTTGGATGATCTTTACCGTACTGGCCGGGCGCTGTCTGGCAAACGCCGCGCAGGATGTCGAGCGTCCGCTGCGTGCCGGTAACCTTGCCGCAAGTCGGGAAAAGCTGTCATGGATTGTGGGACGCGATACCTCGCAATTACAACCTCACCAGATCAATCGCGGCGTAGTAGAAACCGTGGCGGAGAACACCGTTGATGGCATCATCGCGCCGCTGTTTTTTCTCTTCCTCGGCGGAGCGCCCCTGGCGATGGCCTACAAAGCGGTAAACACCCTTGACTCCATGGTGGGCTACAAACATGAGAAATACCGCGCTATCGGTATGGTCAGCGCCCGTCTGGACGATGTCGCAAATTATATTCCTGCAAGACTGAGCTGGCTGCTGTTGGGCGCAGCAGCATTTTTATGCCGTCAGGACGGCGCGCGTGCTTTGCAGATTGGCTGGCGAGATCGCTACAACCACAGCAGCCCAAACTGCGCGTGGTCGGAAGCATCCGTTGCCGGGGCATTAGGAATTCGGCTGGGTGGTCCTAATGACTACTTTGGCGAGCGCGTTGAGAAACCGTGGATCGGTGATGCACAACGTGACATTTCGGTAGACGACATTTCCCATACGATTCGATTGATGTGGGTGGCATCGACGCTGGCACTGGCGCTGTTTATCGCGCTGCGGTGGCTGCTGGTCGGTGTAGCCTGAGGACAACACAATGCAATATATCCAGCAACCCCAGGCGATTGAGGCCAAAAGTTTCGACATTATTGGTGAGATCATCCGTGAAACCCGCCCGGAATATCAGTTTGCCAGTCCGTTACATGAAGCCATTATCAAGCGGGTCATTCATACGACGGCGGATTTCGACTGGCTGGACATTCTGTGGTTTTCCAGTGATGTGCTGGAGCAGTTCTGTGCGGCGCTTAGCCGTTCGAGCGTGATTTATACCGACACCACGATGGCCCTTTCCGGGATTAATAAAACGCTGCTGGCAAAATTCGGCGGTGAATGTCGCTGCTACATCAGCGATCCGCGCGTCGTGCGTACGGCAAAAGAGCAGGGTATTACCCGGTCTATGGCAGCCGTTGATATTGCGGTGAAGGAAGAGGGGGAAAAGCTGTTTGTCTTTGGCAACGCACCCACTGCGCTGTTCCGCCTGCTTGAGCATGATGTTGCCGTCAGCGGTGTGGTTGGTGTACCGGTCGGATTCGTTGGTGCACAAGAGTCGAAAGATGCCTTGACCCAAAGCAATTTGCCCGCCATTGCCGCGTTAGGTCGCAAAGGGGGGAGTAACGTCGCTGCCGCTATCGTCAACGCCATGCTTTATCACATGCAGGGGGCGCGATGAGCGAGGCCTTCGATACGCCGGTGTGGCACAACGGTAAAGCGCTGCGTAAAGGATATACCACGGGATCGTGCGCGACGGCGGCTGCAAAAGTGGCAGCGCTGATGGTATTGCGCCAGCACCTGATCCATCAGGTTTCCATTGTGACGCCTTCAGGGGTGACGTTGTGCCTGAACGTGGAGTCGCCGCATATCGAAGGGCTGCAGGCGATAGCCGCCATCCGCAAAGACGGTGGCGATGATGTGGACGCCACCCACGGCATGCTGATTTTTGCCCGCGTGACGTTAAACGAGAGTAAAGAGATAACTCTTCAGGGGGGGGAAGGTGTTGGCACGGTAACCCGTAAAGGAATCGGCCTGCCGGTGGGTAGCTCCGCGATAAACCGTACACCTCGCCAGACTATTGAGTCCGCGGTACGTGAGGCTATTGGGCCAAATCGTGGGGCGCAGATTGAAATCTTCGCGCCGGAAGGCGAAGAGCGGGCGCAAAAAACCTACAACTCCCGCCTTGGCATTCTGGGCGGCATTTCGATCATCGGCACCACGGGTATCGTCACGCCAATGTCGGAAGAGAGCTGGAAACGTTCACTTTCTCTGGAGCTGGAAATTAAGCGAGCGGCGGGGCTGGAGCGTGTCGTACTGGTACCCGGAAACCACGGCGAGCGTTTTGTGCGCGAACAGATGGGCATCGACACGCAGGTCGTGGTCACCATGAGCAACTTTGTCGGCTACATGATTGAAGAAGCTGTCCGTCTTGGATTCCGGCAAATCGTGCTGGTGGGGCATCCTGGCAAGCTCATCAAAATTGCGGCGGGGATCTTCCATACCCACAGCCATATTGCCGATGCCCGCATGGAAACGCTGGTGGCTCACCTCGCGTTGCTTGGCGCACCGCTGGAACTGCTGAGGCTGGTCAGCGACTGCGATACCACCGAGGCGGCGATGGAACACATCGAAGCATACGGTTTTCAGCATATTTACAACCATCTGGCGGAGCGTATCTGTCTGCGCGTCCTGCAAACGTTGCGCTTTACCAAAAATCCCCCGACCTGCGATGCCATTATGTTCTCTTTTGATAATCAGGTGCTTGGCAGTAATCGCCCGGTCGCAGAGATTGCTGAGGAGATGCAATGTTAACCGTTGTAGGGATGGGACCCGCCGGTTTGCATTTGATGACGCCTGCGGCGCGTGAAGCGGTCGCAAAGGCTGATGTTCTGGTCGGTGGAAAGCGTCATTTGCAGCAATTCCCGGATTTTACCGGTGAACAGTTTGCGCTCGGTGCCAACATCCCGGAACTCCTGAACTGGATCCGCGCACGCCAGGAACAAAGCATTGTGGTACTGGCGTCTGGCGATCCGCTGTTTTACGGCATCGGGACGCGCATGGTGGCGCATTTTGGTATTGAGAATGTGCGCATTATTCCCGGCATTAGCGCGGTGCAGTACCTGTGTGCGCAGTCCGGTATTGATATGAACGATATGTGGCTGACCAGTAGCCATGGTCGTAGCGTCTGTTTCGATGAACTGGCGCGACATAACAAGGTGGCGATGGTGACGGATACGCTGTGCGGCCCGCGGGAAATCGCGCAACAGCTTATCGCACGAGGCAAAGGGTATCGCTGGATGGTGATTGGCGAAAACCTGGCGATGGAAAACGAACGGATCCATTTCCTGCCTGTGAGTGAAGTTAACGCCGACTATGACATGAATGCAGTGGTGATCCTCGATGAAAGATGAGCTGTTTCTGCGTGGAGAGAAAGTGCCGATGACCAAAGAAGCGGTACGCGCACTTGCCCTCTCAAAACTTGAATTACACCGCGCCAGTCACCTGATTGATATTGGTGCCGGAACCGGCAGCGTGTCGATAGAAGCGGCGTTGCAATATCCTGGATTGCACGTGACGGCAATCGAGCGTAACCCGGCAGCGCTCAGATTGCTGGATGAAAACCGCCAGCATTTTGCCTGCGCAAACATCGACATTTTTCCAGGCGTTGCGCCAATGACTATCGCGGAAAAAGCCGATGCCATTTTTATGGGCGGCAGCGGCGGCCATTTGACCGACCTGATTGACTGGTCAATGCGTCAATTGCATCCCGCAGGGCGACTGGTGATGACGTTTATCCTCCAGGAAAACCTCAACACGGCGCTGGCACATCTGGACCATCTTGGCGTACAGGGAGTGGATTGCCTGCAGCTACAGGTTTCTTCGCTTACCCCGCTTGGCAATGGTCACTATTTTAAACCGAATAACCCCGTATTTGTTATCGCCTGTCAGAAGGAAGGAAACCATGTCTGAGATTTTTGATCCCCGTAGCGTGTGGTTTGTTGGCGCAGGTCCAGGCGATCGCGAGCTGATTACCCTCAAAGGTTACCGGTTGCTACAGCAGGCGCAGGTTGTTATTTACGCCGGATCGCTGATTAACACTGAACTACTGGAATATTGCCCTGCCGGCGCTGAATGTCACGACAGCGCTGAACTGCATCTGGAACAGATCCTCGATCTGATGGAGGCCGGAGTGAAAGCGGGTAAGACCGTTGTCCGTCTGCAAACCGGCGATGTTTCGCTGTACGGGTCCGTGCGTGAACAGGGCGAGGAACTGACCAAACGCGGGATCGACTGGCAGGTGGTGCCTGGCGTCAGCGCATTCCTCGGTGCGGCGGCAGAACTCGGCGTGGAGTACACCGTACCTGAAGTCTCACAAAGCCTGATCATTACCCGCCTGGAAGGGCGCACACCGGTCCCCGAGCGCGAACAGCTGGAGTCCTTTGCCAGTCACCAGACATCTATGGCGATTTATCTGTCCGTCCAGCGTATTCATCGGGTAGCCGAGCGTTTAATTGAAGGCGGGTATCCGGCGACCACGCCAGTGGCGGTGATCTACAAAGCAACCTGGCCGGAAAGCCAGACCGTGCGTGGGACCCTGGCGGATATTGGCGACAAGGTTCGCGATGCGGGCATCCGTAAAACGGCCCTTATTTTGGTCGGTAATTTCCTGGGCTCGGAGTATCACTACTCCAAACTCTATGCGGCGGACTTTAGCCATGAATACCGTAAAGCCTGAATCCATTGCGCTTTTTTGCCTGACCCCCGGCGGCGTCGTGCTGGCGAAACGTCTGGCGGCCATGCTACCGGTCACCTGTTTTACCAGTGAAAAGCTGCTGGAAGAGGGGTTTATTGCTTTCGAAAACGGCTTTGCGAATACCGCCCGCGAAGCGTTTGCGAATTACTCTGCGCTGATTTTTATCGGGGCGACCGGCATTGCGGTGCGCGTGCTGGCCCCGTTGGTTAACGACAAATTTTGCGATCCGGCGGTGGTGGTCATTGATGAACGAGCCCAGCATGTCATCAGCCTGCTCTCCGGTCACGCAGGGGGCGCCAATGCGCTGGCGCGTTATCTGGCGGGCATGCTGGGCGCCGACCCGGTTATCACCACGGCGACGGATGTGAACGATATGGCGGCACTGGATACGCTGGCGTTTCAACTGAATGCCCGGATGAGTGATTTCCGTTCGGCGGTGAAGATTGTGAATCAGATGCTGGTCAGCAATAAGCGAGTCGGGCTGTGGTGGGATGACGAACTTACGCAGGATGTCAGCCATTGTGACCGACGCGGTTTTATCACGGTAACCGACCTCAATCAGCTTCCGGAACTGGATGCGCTGGTGTGCATCACCTTACGTACCAATTTACCCGATCTGCCTGTTCCTCACTGGAAGCTGGTGCCACAGCGGGTTGTGGCCGGAATTGGTTGTCGTCGTGACACGCCGTTCCCGCTGTTGGCCGCGCTGCTTGCCCGACAACTCGAAGCCCAGCAGCTCGACCCACTGGCGTTAAAAGCGATTGGCAGTATCACGCTGAAAAAAGATGAACAGGGACTTATCCAACTGGCTTCGTGCTGTCGCGTTCCTTTCGAAACTTTTACCGCTGACGCGCTGCGTGAGCATGAGCACCGTTTTCCGGCCTCATCGTTTGTTCGCAAAACGGTGGGTACAGGAAGCGTTTCCGGTCCTGCAGCCTGGCTGTTGAGCCACGGAAAACTGTTAGGCGAGACCCTGCGAGAACAGGGCGTCACTATCACTTTGGGAGTTTCACACTGATGTTAAGCGTAATTGGAATTGGTCCTGGCTCGCAGGCAATGATGACCATGGAAGCCGTTGAAGCATTGCAGGCGGCGGAAATCATCGTTGGCTATAAAACCTACACCCATCTGGTAAAAGCGTTTACTGGTGACAAGCAGGTGATCAAAACCGGGATGTGCAAAGAGATTGAACGCTGTCAGGCGGCGATCGAACTGGCGCAGGCGGGTCACAACGTGGCGCTGATCAGCAGCGGAGATGCGGGAATTTACGGTATGGCCGGGCTGGTGCTCGAGCTGGTCAGCAAGCAAAAGCTGGACGTTGAGGTCAGGTTAATCCCAGGCATGACCGCCAGTATTGCCGCAGCCTCTTTGCTGGGTGCTCCATTGATGCATGATTTCTGCCACATCAGCTTAAGCGATCTGTTGACGCCGTGGCCGGTTATCGAAAAACGCATCGTTGCCGCCGGCGAAGCAGACTTTGTTATCTGTTTCTACAACCCGCGCAGCCGGGGTCGCGAAGGCCATCTGGCGCGCGCATTTGAACTGCTTTCTGCCAGCAAGAGCGCGCAAACGCCGGTTGGTATTGTGAAATCAGCCGGACGTAAAAAGCAGGAAAAATGGCTGACCACGCTCGGTGAAATGGATTTTGAGCCGGTTGATATGACCAGCCTTGTGATTGTTGGCAACAAAACAACCTATGTTCAGGACGGCCTGATGATCACGCCACGAGGTTATGTGCTGTGAATTACGGTGATGTGCTGGTCATGGGCGGTACCAGCGATGCGCGCATGCTATGCCAGCAACTGGATGCGGCAAACGTGGCCTACACCTTGTCGGTTGCCACCCCAACGGGGAAGCAACTGGCGGGAGACATCAAAGGTCAGGTGCGCTGCGGGCGTCTGGAACGCGAACAAATGATTGCCTGGCTGCAGGAAAACCGGACGCGCTGGGTGATTGACGCCTCGCATCCGTATGCCGAAGTGGTAAGTCGCAACATCATGAGTGCCTGCGAAGCGGCGGGTGTATTGCTGAGCCGATATCAGCGCCCTGAGCAGTTGAGCGGTTTAACCCACCCGCATCTGTATACCGTACAGAGCATTCCGCAAGCCTGCGAGGTGGCGCGACGCTTCGGCGATCGCGTGCTGCTGACCACCGGCAGTAAAGATCTGGCCATCTGGCGTGAAGGGTTGCCTGAAAAAACGCTGCTGGCGCGCGTTTTGCCTGTACCTGAGGTGATTCAGCAATGCGCAGACCTGGGATTTGGCGTCGGTGAAATCTTCGCACTGTGCGGGCCGTTTAGCGCGGAGTTCAACGCCGCGTTTTATCGCCAGTGCCAGGCTGATGTGGTGATCACCAAAGCATCCGGTGCGGAAGGTGGTTATCAGGAAAAGGTTCAACCCTGTCTGGATGCCGGAATCCCCTGCATCGTGATTACACGTCCGGCACCGTTGGTGACGGGAGAAGAGTTACTGGAAAGTCAGGCCGCCTTTGGGGCGCGTTTAACGCGCTGGCTGGCCGCTGCTTAAGGAGTTAGAGATGAAAAAGGCGCTTCTGGTGGTCAGCTTTGGCACCAGCTATCACGACACCTGTGAGAAAAATATTGTGGCCTGTGAGCGCGATCTCGCAGCCAGTTGCCCTGACCGCGACCTGTTCCGGGCGTTTACCTCCGGGATGATAATCCGCAAGCTCAAGCAGCGCGACGGCATTGAAATCGACACGCCGCTGCAGGCGCTGCAAAAACTGGCGGAGCAGGGATATCAGGATGTGGCTATTCAGTCGTTGCATATTATCAACGGCGACGAATACGAAAAAATTGTCCGCGAAGTGCACAGTATGCGTCCGCTGTTTTCACGCCTGACGCTGGGTGTACCGCTGCTGAGCAGCCATGAAGATTACGCCCAGCTGATGCTGGCGCTGCAACAGCAAATGCCAGCGCTTGGCGAAAGTGAAAAAGTGGTGTTTATGGGACACGGTGCCAGCCATCATGCCTTTGCCGCCTATGCCTGCCTGGATCATATGATGACGGCGCAGCGCTTTCCGGCGCGGGTTGGGGCGGTGGAAAGCTATCCGGAAGTGGATGTGCTGATTGAAAGTTTATCTCAGGAAGGGGTGACGGCGGTACATCTGATGCCGCTGATGTTAGTTGCTGGCGATCATGCCATCAATGACATGGCCTCCGACGAAGATGATTCGTGGAAAACATTGTTTAACGCGGCCGGGATACCGGCAACGCCGTGGCTTAGTGGTCTGGGTGAGAACCCGGCGGTTCGCGCGATGTTTGTGGCGCATTTACAGCAGGCGCTGAATGTTGCGCTGGAGGAAGCGGCATGAGCGGAAAACTGTACGCATTAAGCACCGGGCCAGGTGCTTCCGATCTTATCACCGTGCGGGCCGCACGCACGCTGGGTCATCTCGATATTCTCTATGCGCCTGCCGGACGTAAAGGCGGCGACAGCCTGGCGCTATCGATTGTGCGGGAGTATATCGGTGAGCAGACCGAAATTCGCTGCTGTCATTTTCCGATGAGTGCCGACAGTGCTGAAAAAGAGGCCGTATGGGATGAGGTTGCTGCCGCGCTGGTTCAGGAAGTCGAAGCCGGTAAGCAGGTGGGCTTTATCACGCTCGGCGACGCCATGCTGTTCAGCACCTGGGTCTTTTTACTCCAGCGTATTGGCTGCCCTGACTGGTTGGAAATTGTACCGGGTGTAACCTCTTTTGCTGCGATTGCCGCGCGTTCCAAAACGCCGCTCGCCATGGAGCAACAGTCTCTGGCGGTAGTCTCCTGTACCGCGCCGGAAGCTGAAATCCAGCAGGCGTTAAAACAGCATGAAAGTCTGGTGTTGATGAAAGTGTACGGTCGTTTTGCGCGCATCAAAGCGCTGCTGCAACAAGAGGGTTTGTTGGACTGCGCATTGATGATGTCTGAAGCCACGCTGCCAGGTGAACAGTGCTGGCGTCATCTCAACGAAGTCAGCGACGACCAGCCGCTGCCTTATTTCTCGACCATTCTGGTTAATAAACAGTGGGAGTATGCACAATGAAGCTTGAACAACAGCTAAAACAGCTGTCTTTCAGCGGGTTGGCTGCGGCGCTATTACTGATGATTGTTCCTGAACAAGCGTTCGCCATGCACATTATGGAAGGCTTCTTGCCGCCGATGTGGGCGCTGGCCTGGTGGCTGCTGTTTTTACCCTGCCTGTGGTACGGATTAGTGCGCTTGCGCCAAATCGTACAGGAAGATAGTCACCAAAAAGTGTTACTGGCTCTGTGCGGGGCCTTTATTTTTGTGCTGTCGGCGCTGAAAATTCCTTCCGTTACAGGAAGTTGTTCACATCCTACCGGTGTTGGCCTGGCGGTTATCCTGTTCGGACCTGGCGTGGTGGCAATCCTTGGGGCAATCGTCCTGCTGTTCCAGGCACTTTTGCTGGCGCACGGTGGTTTGACGACGCTCGGCGCGAACGGTATGTCGATGGCGGTGATTGGCCCGGTAGTGGGTTACATGGTGTGGAAAATGGCCTGCCGTGCAGGGCTGCGTCGTGATGTCTGCGTCTTCCTGTGCGCGATGTTGGCGGATCTCGTCACCTATTTCGTGACCTCGGTGCAGTTGGGCGTTGCGTTCCCGGATCCGTCCGCTGGCGCGACCGGCTCAATCATCAAGTTCATGGGGATTTTCTGCCTGACGCAGATCCCAATTGCGATTGCGGAAGGTCTGCTCACCGTAATGATTTATGACCAGTTAACCAAACGGCAGTTGATTACTGCTCAAGGACATTAACGATGAAAAAGACGCTGATTTTATTAGGGATGGTCGTCGCGCTGGTGATCCTGCCGTTCTTTATCAACCACGGTGGAGAGTACGGCGGTTCAGACGGCGAGGCGGAGAGTCAGATTCAGGCCATTGCCCCACATTATGAGCCGTGGTTCCAGCCGTTGTATGAACCCGCAAGCGGTGAAATTGAAAGCCTGCTGTTTACCCTCCAGGGATCGCTGGGTGCAGCCGTGATTTTCTACATTCTGGGTTATACCAAGGGCAGGCAACGCCGTGATGACCGGGCTTGACAGGCTTAGCTATCAAAGCCGCTGGTTTCATGTCTCACCGGTGCGGAAATTTCTGCTCTGGCTGATGATGATGATTCTGGCGTTTACTCTGCCCCCGCTGGGGCAGGGTATTGAGCTGCTACTGATTGCCGCGCTGAGCTGCTGGTTGCTGCGCATTTCCTTTTGGCGCTGGTGCCGCTGGATGGCCTTGCCGTTTGGCTTTCTGACGGTTGGCGTGGTGACCATTCTGTTTAGTTTTAGCCGCGATCCGCAGATGCTGCTGGCTAGCATCCCCGTGGGAAGCTATTGGTTAGGCGTGAGCGCGCCAGGGCTGGTCACCGCCAATGAAACCTTCTGGCGCAGCCTGGCTGCGCTGGCGGCAACGTTCTGGCTGGTACTGAATCTGCCGTTTCCGCAATTAATTATCTTACTCAAACGTGGGCGCGTTCCTCGCCTGTTAACTGAGCAGATCCTGCTAACCTGGCGCTTTATTTTCATCCTGTTGGACGAGGCGCTGGCTATTCATCGCGCACAAACGCTGCGTTTTGGTTATCGTAGCTTGCCGTTGGGCTATCGCTCGCTGGCGATGCTGGTGGGATTGCTGTTTACCCGCGTGTTGATCCGCTACCAGCAAATGACCACCACACTGGATATCAAACTGTATCAGGGTGATTTTCACCTGTAAGGAAAAGTATGCTTGCCACCTCAGCGCTTTGGTTTCGCTATCAGGATGACCCGATCCTCAAAGGGCTAACGCTGGACTTTTCTACCCATGCCGTCACCGGGCTGGTTGGTGCCAATGGCTGCGGGAAATCCACGCTGTTTATGAACCTGAGTGGCTTACTGCGTCCGCAGCAAGGCGCGGTTATGTGGCAGGGCAAACCGCTGGATTACAGCAAGCGCGGCCTGCTGGCGCTGCGTCAGCAGGTGGCAACCGTATTTCAGGACCCCGATCAGCAAATCTTTTATACCGATATCGACAGCGACATTGCTTTTAGCCTGCGTAACCTTGGCGTGGATGAGGCCGAAATCTCCCGCCGGGTAGAAGATGCGCTCACGCTGGTCGACGCCCAGCATTTTCGTCATCAGCCTATTCAGTGTCTAAGTCACGGGCAAAAAAAACGCGTGGCGATTGCCGGGGCGTTGGTGTTGCAGGCGCAATATTTACTCCTGGATGAACCTACCGCTGGCCTCGACCCCTCTGGCCGCACGCAGATGATTGAGATAATTAAACGCATCGTAGCGCAAGGAAACCACGTGGTTATCTCCAGTCATGATATCGATCTTATCTATGAAGTTAGCGATGCGGTGTACGTTTTACGTCGGGGCGAAGTGCTAACGCACGGTACGCCGGGTGATGTTTTCGCCCGCACGGAACTGATTGAACAAGCGGGATTAACGCAGCCCTGGCTGGTAAAGCTGCATACTGAGCTGGGCTTTCCGCTGTGTAAAACAGAGGCTGAATTTTTTAGTCGTATGCGAGAGAACGCACTGAAGGAGGCGTCATGACGCAGGCAATTATGTTGCAGGGAACGGCATCTGATGTGGGTAAAAGCGTATTGGTCGCCGGGCTATGTCGAATTTTTTATCAGGATGGACTGCGTACCGCGCCATTCAAATCGCAGAATATGGCGCTGAACTCGGGTATTACCCCAGAAGGTAAAGAGATGGGGCGCGCGCAAATTTTTCAAGCCGAAGCCGCCGGCATTACGCCAGATGTGCGTATGAATCCGGTATTGCTTAAGCCGACCAGCGATCGTAAAGCGCAGGTTGTGCTGATGGGCAAAGTGGCAACCGATATGGATGCGGTGAGCTACCACGAGTACAAACCGCGTCTGCGGGATCAAATTCTGTCAGTGTATAACAGCCTGGCACAGGAGTTCGATGTGCTGGTGCTGGAGGGGGCGGGAAGCCCGGCTGAAATTAACCTTCGCGATCGCGATATCGTCAATATGGGTATGGCTGAGATGGCACAATGTCCTGTCATTCTGGTGGCGGATATCGACCGTGGCGGGGTATTTGCCTCCATTTATGGCACGCTGGCGCTACTGCACGATCATGAACGCGCCAGGGTGAAAGGCGTAATCATCAATAAGTTTCGCGGTGATGTGGCGCTGCTGTACTCCGGTATTGAGCAAATTGAAGCGCTGACCGGCGTTCCGGTACTGGGCGTTATGCCCTGGCTGGATGTTGATCTGGAAGATGAAGATGGCGTTGCGCTGCAAAAGGGCAAATATTTGCGCACAGACAAACGCGACATCGACATCGCGGTGGTTCAAATACCGCACATTTCTAACTTCACGGATTTCAATGCGCTTGCCGCACAGCCGGATGTGCGCGTGCGCTATGTGCGCCAGCCTGAAGAACTGGCGGGGGCCGATCTTGTGATTCTGCCCGGCAGCAAAAATACGCTGGGCGATCTGGTGTGGCTGCGTGAAAGCGGGATGGCGCATGGCGTCGTGCAATTGCATCGTAATAACGTTCCGGTGGTGGGGATTTGCGGCGGTTATCAAATGCTCGGCGACACCATCATTGATGAAGTCGAGTCAGGACTTGGTACGCTGCCGGGTCTGGGCTTGCTCAATACTGTGACCCATTTTGCCCAGCATAAAACTACCACCCTGGTTGAGGGGCAAATGTCCTCCTCGCTGCCCGACTGGCTGGCAGGCACGGCGGGGTTATCCGTTCGCGGTTATGAAATCCATATGGGCGAAACGACGTTGACTGAAGAATGCCGGTCGGTGATGACGCTGCGCAAAGACGGCGGCAATGTGGCTGATGGTGCGGTCACTCAGGATGGCCTGGCGTTCGGCACTTATCTTCACGGTCTGTTCGACAGCGATGAATTTACCCGTGCGCTGGTTAATGGCCTGCGAGAGCGTAAAGGATTAGCGCCGCTGGATTCCACCTTCCATTACGCGCAATATAAATCGCAGCAGTTTGATCTGCTGGCGGATGCGATGCGGCAACACATCGATATTGAGAAAATTTATACCATCATGCAGCAACACCGGGAGCCAGTATGATGATTCTGGTTACTGGTGGCGCGCGAAGCGGTAAGAGTCGGCATGCGGAAGCGCTGATCGCGGATTCTCCAAACGTTTTGTATATCGCAACTTCGCAGATTTTTGATGAGGAGATGGCGGCGCGAATTCAGCATCATCGCGATGGACGCCCTGCGCACTGGCGTACAGCCGAGCGCTGGCAACATCTTGATGAACTGATAACGGCAGCAAACGATCCACAAGAAGCCATTCTGCTGGAGTGCATCACCACGATGGTGACCAACCAGTTGTTTGCGCTGGGCGGTGACAGTGACCCGGATAGCTGGGATTACGCGGCGATGGAGCAATCCATCGAGGATGAGGTCCGTTCGCTGATTGTGGCCTGCCAGCGCTGTCCGGCAAAGGTTGTGCTGGTAACCAACGAAGTGGGAATGGGGATTGTTCCGGAGAACCGTCTGGCACGGCATTTTCGCGATATTGCAGGACGCGTGAACCAGCGACTGGCGGCGGCAGCTGATGAGGTCTGGCTGGTGGTATCAGGAATTGGAGTCAAAATTAAATGAGTAAGTTGTTCTGGGCAATGCTCTCTTTTATCAGTCGCTTGCCCGTTCCTGCTCGCTGGTCGCAAGGACTGGATTTCGAGCACTATTCGCGCGGTATTGTGATGTTTCCCCTGATTGGCGTGGTGTTGGGAGGGTTGACGGGGCTGGTCTTTATGGCGCTGCAGCCCTGGTGTGGCGTGCCATTGGCGGCCCTGTTTGCCGTCCTCACGCTGGCGTTATTGACCGGGGGGTTTCATCTCGACGGGCTGGCTGATACCTGCGACGGTATTTTTTCGGCCCGTCGACGCGAGCGGATGTTGGAGATCATGCGTGATAGCCGTCTGGGAACCCATGGCGGACTGGCGTTAATTTTCGTTTTACTGGCGAAGGTGCTGGTGGTGAGCGAACTGGCTTTGCGTGGCACGCCGATGCTGGCCGCGCTGGCAGCGGCATGTGTCGCAGGGCGAGGAACGGCGGTGTTGCTCATGTATCGACATCGCTATGCCCGCGAAGAAGGGCTGGGCAACGTTTTTATTGGCAAAGTCACCGGGCGTCAAACCTGCGTTACGTTGGGATTCGCGGCTATCCTGGCCGCCGTGCTACTTCCCGGCATGCGCGGCGTGGCAGCGCTGGTTGTCACGATGGTGGCGATTTTTATTCTTGGGCAGTTATTAAAACGCACGTTGGGTGGGCAGACCGGCGATACGCTGGGCGCAGCCATTGAACTTGGTGAGTTGATTTTCCTGCTGGCTCTGCTCTGAGTCAGCCAACATACTGGAACCCCTATGCAGACTTTAACCTCTTTACTCCACGCAATCCCTTCACCTGATAGCGCTGCGATGTTGCGTGCACAGCAGCATATCGACGGATTGCTTAAACCGCCGGGAAGTCTTGGTCGGCTTGAATCGCTCGCCGTGCAACTGGCCGGAATGCCTGGCCTGAAGGGTGTGCCGCACGTGCATGG
Source organism: Citrobacter arsenatis (assembly GCF_004353845.1). Classification (GTDB taxonomy): domain Bacteria; phylum Pseudomonadota; class Gammaproteobacteria; order Enterobacterales; family Enterobacteriaceae; genus Citrobacter; species Citrobacter arsenatis. The sequence continues at coordinate 3,188,397 of NZ_CP037864.1, read as the reverse complement.
CAAAGCGATGCTGGTGATGTGCGCCGATCACGGCGTGTGGGATGAAGGGGTTGCCGTTTCGCCTAAAGTTGTTACGGCTATTCAGGCAGCCAATATGACGCGTGGAACCACCGGCGTTTGCGTCCTGGCCGCGCAGGCGGGGGCAAAGGTACATGTGATTGACGTGGGAATTGATGCTGAACCTATTCCCGGCGTGGTGAATATGCGCGTGGCACGCGGCTGCGGCAATATTGCCCAGGGCCCGGCAATGAGCCGCTCGCAGGCCGAAGAACTGCTGCTGGAAGTTATCCGCTATACCCATAAGCTGGCCAAAGACGGCGTAACGCTGTTTGGCGTCGGGGAGCTTGGTATGGCAAATACGACGCCTGCAGCGGCAATCGTCAGCGTGCTGACCGGCAGTGATGCCGAGGATGTGGTGGGCATCGGCGCTAACCTGCCGCTTTCCAGAGTAGGCAATAAAGTTGAGGTTGTGCGGCGAGCCATTGCCGTCAATCAACCGAATCGCCATGACGGTATCGATGTACTGGCTAAGGTTGGCGGATTTGATCTTGTCGGTATGGCGGGGGTGATGTTGGGGGCGGCCTCCTGCGGCCTGCCGGTCGTACTGGACGGTTTCCTCTCTTATTCCGCAGCGTTGGCGGCCAGCCAGATTGCACCGCAGATTAAACCTTACCTGATCCCGTCACATTTCTCCGCTGAGAAGGGAGCCCGTACCGCGCTGGCGCATCTTGAATTGGATCCGTATCTCAATATGGGAATGCGTTTAGGCGAAGGCAGCGGGGCTGCGCTGGCGATGCCGATTGTTGAAGCCGCCTGTGCAATGTATACCAACATGGGGCAGCTTGCCGCCAGTAACATTGTGCTTCCGGATGGTAAGGAAGCGTAGTTACGTGAGATTTGAACCCCGCGTGATGGCGGGGTTTTTTTATGCACATTTTAGACGTAACCCACTAAAACAGATAATAAAAGCTATAATTAACGGATGTCTGCTGCGACGAAGGAAAGGAAAAAGATGCGTCGTGTAAAACTGCTTTGTTCACTCATTATGCTGCTCGCGAGTCAGGGCGCGCAGGCGGTGAGCTATCCGCTACCGCCAGAAGGGAGTCGCCTGGTGGGAAGCCCTTTGACTATTACGGTACCTTCAGGCAACACTCAGCCGTTGGAAGCTTTTGCCGCGCAGTACGGGCAGGGGTTAAGCAATATGCTTGAAGCCAATCCCGGCGTGGATGTTTTTCTGCCTAAGTCTGGCTCAACGCTGGTTGTGCCGCAGCAACTGATTTTACCGGATACCGTGCGTGAGGGGATCGTCATCAACGTGGCAGAAATGCGCCTTTACTATTATCCCCCCGGCAGCAATACGGTTGAAGTTTTACCCATTGGCATTGGCCAGGCGGGCAGAGAAACGCCGCGCAACTGGGTGACGGCGGTAGAACGGAAGCAAGAAGCGCCAAGCTGGACGCCGACGCCGAATACCCGCCGCGAATACGCCGCGCGCGGGGAAAGCTTGCCGGCGTTTGTGCCAGCTGGACCAGATAACCCGATGGGGCTGTATGCGATTTATATCGGCAGGCTTTATGCCATTCATGGCACAAATGCGAATTTCGGCATAGGTCTGCGGGTCAGCCAGGGTTGCATCCGTTTACGTAATGACGACATTAAATACCTGTTTGATACCGTACCGGTTGGCACACGTGTGCAATTGATAGACCGACCGGTGAAATACAGCGTAGAGCCGGACGGTAGTCGCTGGGTGGAGGTGCATGAACCCCTGTCACGAAACCGTTCGGAATACGAGTCTGACAGAAAGGTTCCCTTGCCAGTCACTCCCGCGTTGCGCACTTTCATCAGCGGGAATGACGTGGATGTGAGTCGCGGAAATCAGGCTCTGGAAAGACGCTCTGGTATGCCGGTGAACATCAGCCGGGTTCAGACACATTATTAATTATCACGGCGACCCGGTTACCTTTAATCTGGGTGGGTCGCTGTTTTAAGTTGATACTGCCCCATTTTTACCACGCCAATATGGTCTGCCATCAATTGCGCTTCGTGTTCGCTGTGGGTAACCAGCAGTGCTGTTTGCCCGGCGGCGCGCAAAATATCCCGCACCTCGTTGCCAAGACGCTCACGCGTGCGCTTATCAAGACTGGAGAAGGGCTCATCGAGCAGCAGGATTTCCGGATGCGGAGCCAGCGCACGTGCAAGGGCGATACGTTGCTGCTGCCCGCCGGAAAGTTCATGCGGATAACGACCGGCATGGCCGTGTAACTCCACCATTTTTAACAGCTCCGCCACCCGGACTTGTTGCTCCTCGCGCGGCATTCGTCGTAATCCAAAGGCCACGTTTTGTTGCGCAGTCAGGTGGGGAAATAGCGCATATTCCTGAAAGACCATGCCGACATGCCGTTTTTCCGGCGGCAGATGAACGCCAGAACCGGCAACGCGGCGCTGTGACACATAGATCTCTCCGCTTCGCAGCCGTTCAAATCCGGCAACTGCGCGTAGCACCGTGGTTTTTCCACAGCCTGAAGCGCCCAGCAGACAGGCGATTTCTCCTTTACGTACCGACATGGAAAATCCGCTCAGTACCGATTGCTGGCTGTTACCGTAGGCAACGTGCACATCCTGGAGTCGTAATGCAATTTCTGACATTGTTGCTCTCTTAACCACGGCGTGTCATCTGGTGACGCACCAACAAAATAACCGGTAGCGTGCCCGCTAAAACAATCATTAGCGCGGCGATAGCGCCTTCTTCATAGGTTCCACGGGCGGCTTCCGCATACAGCAACGTTGCGAGCGTTTCGAAGTTTACCGGGCGCAAAAGCAGTGTGGTTGGTAGTTCTTTCATGGCATCGGCAAAAACCAGCAGGGCGCTACTCACTAACGCCGGACGCAGCAACGGGAAATGAACCCGTGCAAATGTTCCCGCACCATTCTCACCCAACAGACGGGACGCCTGTTCCAGCGACGGCGGGATGCGCCCCAGACCGGAATCCAGCGCGCCGATAGCAATCGCCTGGAAACGCATGGCACAGCAAATTACCAGCAGGATCCCGGCAGACATCAGCGGCAGACCGCGAACATCCAGTAAATCGGCCAGCCAGCGGTCAACCGCCATGGCGGGGGTTAAAAAACCAATCGCCAGAATGGTGCCGGGAACCGCGTAGCCTAACGAAGCCAGACGCATTACACTGCGACGAAATCCCGGCATCGCGTTGTCTGCGGCGCTATGACGTGCGCTCCAGGCCACCAGCATACTGACGCAAACCACCACCAGCGTGGTTCCCGCTGCCAGTGATAGCGTATTTTGTAATGCTGACAGCAACGAGGTAGATATTGGATTCTCGTCGCCTATGCGTTTGGCGCTTTCCCAAATTAAAAACAGCACCGGGGCCAGAAAACCCAGTACAACCGGCAGTGAAATAACGCCACCGAGCAACCAGCCACGCCAGCCCAGCACGCGAGTGGGTTGAATTTCCCGCAGACTGCGGCTGCTGAAGCCCTGTTTTCTGCGGCCATAAAATTCCAGCGTCAGAATAAAAAATATAAACATCAGCATCATGCAGGCGATTTGCGCCGCGGCAGATAAATCAGAACGCGAGATCCACGTGGTGTACACGGTAACGGTTAACGTTTGAACTCCAAGGAATTCCGACGCACCGATGTCGTTAAGGGTTTCCAGCAGCGCCAGACTGATCCCAACGGCCAGTGCCGGACGGGCCATGGGGAGAGCGACGCGAAAAAAGGTTCCGGTTGCGCTGCATCCCAGCGTGCGTGCGGCTTCCAGTAAATGAGCCGGCTGGCTGATAAACATGGCGCGGGTTGTCAGATACACGTAAGGGTAAAGCACTAGTCCGAGCAGGATTATTGCACCGGAAAGGGAACGTAAATCCGGCAGGCGGAACTGCCGTGGACTGTCAAAGCCGAGTAAGAAACGGATAAAGGTTTGCAGGGGACCAATCGGATGCAGCAGATCGAGCCACGCAAAGGCGACGATATAGGTCGGCATCGCCAGCGGCAACAGCAGCGCCCAACTGAGAATTTTTCGCCCAGGGAAATCCCACGCCGTTACCGCCCATGCGCTGCCTACGCCAATGACGCCTACCATTACCGCGACACCAGCGAGCAACAGCGCGGTGTTTTTTAGCGCTGAAGGCAGTACATATGTCATGAGATTATCCCAGTGGGATAAATCGGCTTGGGTGGCTTGCCAGATCAGCGCAACGACGGGGGTCAGCACGCCAAGTGCGACGCACAGCGCGCCAATATGCAACGGCGTTAATAATGACTGCGGCCCGGAAACCAGGCCGCGTAACGTCGGAAACTGCAGAGGTTTATTGATCGAATCCAACTTTATCTACCAGCAGACTAGCTTGTTTACGATACTTCACGATTTCGGTTAGCGGCGTTTTATCGACGTCGATTTCACCGATTGTGGCGCTGATTACCGGGTCAAGCGTTACGCCTTTCAGTACCGGATATTCGAAGTTCGCTTTCGCGTACTGCTGCTGGGCAGGCGCGGAAACCAGATATTCCATCAGCTTAACGGCATCGGTTTTATTCGGCGCATAGCGGGCAACGGCAGCACCGCTGATGTTGACGTGCGTACCACCATTTTCAAAGGTGGGTTTGACGACTTTAATGGCATCGCCCCACTGACGCGCATCGCTGCCTTCTTTGGCGTTTTTCATATGGCCGACGTAATAGGAGTTAGCCAGACCAATATCACAAATTCCACCGAGGATATCGCGGGCAACATCGCGGTCGCCGCCGGTGGCTTTACGCGCCAGATTAGCCTTCACGCCGCGCAGCCATTCTTCGGTTTTAGCTTCACCATGATGGGCAATCATCGCGGCGATCAGCGCCGTATTGTACGGGTGCTGACCTGAACGAATACAAACTTTACCTTTGTATTCAGGGCTGGCGAGCTGTTCGTAATGCCAGTTATCGATTGTCAGTGATTTCTCGGCATACAGCACGCGGGCACGCATCGAAAGCGCAAACCACTGATTATCCGCACCACGCAGATTCGCCGGAATGGCGGCTTTCAGTGCTTCTGACTCTACAGGCTGGGTAACACCCGCTTCCACTAAATCGATGAGATTACCGGCATCGACGGTCATCAGCAGGTCGGCAGGGGAGTTTTTTCCTTCTGCCTTCACACGCTCAAGCATGCCGTCCTTAATATAGACCGTACTCACTTTGATACCGCTGGTTTTAGTCCAGCTGTCAAGTAAAGGCTGGATCAGGCCCGGTTCACGGGTGGTATAAAGCGTTAACGTTTCCTGAGCGAAAGCCGGCAGGCTAACAGAGAAGACCAGGGCAGAGGCAAGCGTGATACGGCGCAATCCGGTGCGAGGCAGAGCATTCATCGTTTTTATCCCAGAGTAATTGGAACGTACAGTGAACCGAGCAAGGCTCGTTCTTTTGGCTCGCGTACAATAAATGATAATCACTAACACTTACAATAATTGCAAAGTGTAAACGATTTACATTTACATAACTTTAATCAACGATGTGATGCGGCATGGAATGGGGCGTTATGGCAGGGAGGGGATTTACAGAAGATACTATTCGACGGGAATAAAAAAGCAAAAAGCCTGCTTAGTTTCCTAAGCAGGCTTCTTAAATATGGCTCCTCTGACTGGACTCGAACCAGTGACATACGGATTAACAGTCCGCCGTTCTACCGACTGAACTACAGAGGAATCGTGTGAACGAGGCGCATATTACTGACCTCGCCATGAGGTGTCAACAGTAAAATTAGCACGTCATTTCAATTGGTTAATTAATCTTCAAATTCAGCGTTAATGCACATTTGGTGAGCGATAATGGCTACCTTAGCGGGTATCGCGTAACCGCTCCATGGGGTTCTGGCGGTAAAACTGAATGAAACGTTGCCATAAGGCCGGAAAACGTGGCGCAAATAATTCAGGGGCACTGAAGAAATACTCCGATAGAACGGCAAAGCATTCGGCCGGATCGGTCGCTGCGTAGGCATCTATACTGCACGCGGTTTCACCGACCAGATCAATTTCATCCTGAATGTTATTCATTGCGGCATGCAGGTCGTGCTCCCAACTGGCAATATCTCGCAGAGGGATCGCCGGAATACCACTGGCGCGGTCGCCATTACGCATATCGAGCTTATGCGCCACTTCATGAATGATCAGATTAAAGCCGGAGGCATCAAAAGAATCTTGAATGTCGAGCCAGTTGAGGATTATCGGACCTTGCTGCCAGCTCTGCCCGGACTGTACTACGCGTTGATTATGCACCAGCCCAATATCGTCTTCCCACTCATCGTCTACGACAAACGGAGCAGGGTAGATGAGAACTTCATGAAACCCATCGAGCCACTCGATTCCCAATTCAAGAACTGGCAAACAGAAAAGCAGCGCAATGCGCGTACTTTTCAACGGATCCAGTTCAAACCCCTGAAGCGCTACCAATCTTTTTTGCTGTAAAAAGCGCTCGGCCAGGGCGATAAGTCTGGCTTGTTCTTGCTCGGTGAGATTCACCAAAAGAGGAATAGCCATGGCGTCATCCCACGGCCAGTCGTCATTCCGGGCTGTTTCTTGTTCTTTCCAGGGCCACTTAATCATCGTTTTGCTCGCAAACTCGTCACTTGAACGAAATTGACGGAACGGGGTCTGTTAAAATGCCAAATTACCTGGCATCATGGCAACCGCTAAAACGGAGAGATGCCAGAGCGGCTGAATGGACCGGTCTCGAAAACCGGAGTGGGGGCAACTCCACCGGGGGTTCAAATCCCCCTCTCTCCGCCACTATTACCAGTATTTAACTGTTTTTGATGGTTTCTATCCAAAATTCCCTTCTTCAGCTTTTCAATTGATATACCTTTCTGAAAACTATCTGCCATATCTTCTCGATATATCTTGAACAAACTGACCGTCAAATACGTTATCACTTACCCAGCGTTCCCGGTAGAAATTTACCAGTATGCCATTCATTTTGTGAGCTAAGTCGTATGACTTTGAAGTCCGTCTGCTTTACTCGGTTGGTATTGGATCTGGATCCCAGTGCAAATACTGATGACGTAAATTTGTTCACATGTTGCGGGAAACTATCTGGGAGAAAGTGATCATTCACGCTACTAATGAAATAAGCGCACCTGAAACAAAAGTGCGCTTTTTTATCATGGCGTTATGGGGGTTATTTTTTTTCTGCCAGCAAAGCGTAAAGTTTACCCTCAAATGTTTCACTAACAGGCCAGGCTCGACTGTCTGGGCACTGTAATACGGTGAAACCATTGTCACTCAGAAGACGGAGATATTCTTCATCATGCCAGGCAGTCATTTGACTTCCGAAGCGAGTAGTATTGCTGTTTTCATCAATAGCCCAGAACCGGGTAGAACTGGTTTGTGTCTCTTCATCCCAGTTGTGCTCTGTTAAAAGAAGATGTGGGCTGGCAATAAATAATCCTTGTGGGCAACGTTGCCAGTCGGGGGGCGCCATCCCCTGGCGTTTTACTTCAGCAAAGGTATGCACTTCAACCAGCAATTTCCCGCCAGGCTGGAGCCAACGTGCGCAGTTTGCGATCAGCGCTCTGGCATCCGTGGCACTGAAAACATTGAGTTCACCAAATGTGATCATAATGAAATCGAACGACTCTTCCGGCGCGTAACGACGAATATCTTGCTGGACGTAGTTGATTTGCAAACCAGCATCATGCGCCTGCTTTATAGCCCAATTGACTGATGCAGGCGAGAAATCGACCCCGGTGCAAGTAAAACCGAGTCTGGCTAATTGGTTGGTATACAAGCCTGGACCGCAACCCAGGTCCAGTACTCGTGCTCCCGTCGCCAACTGGTTTGAAATCCAGGTTACCTGCTGGCGAATTACACTCTGTCGCCGACTGGCCCAGTCGTGATCCTGGGATAAATGGTTTTCCAGCATGCGCTGGCTAAAGTCCGGTTCGTCCCAGGGGATTTTGTCCTCGCCAGAGAGGAGTTGTATGCGACCTGTGGTAGAAATAATGGTGCTGATATCCATAAAATCCTTCTTATGACGTTTCTGTGAATTATTACGGTGTGCTACTGAGTGTTCAGGCGTTGATGAGATAAATTCATACCGGAAAACCAGCTTGATCATCATGAGCAGAACCTGCAAAACTTAGCAGTGTCCGCATTCGATTTGGCACATTGAGAATCAGTTCAACCTGAAAAATGGTTGCTGACGATCAGATGATTAAAATTTCCAGTATCAAAGCCTCAGGTTAAGTGAAGGGAACTTACGTCATTAAGGATAACACGTAGAGTCGACATTGATATATGAGGGCAAGAAAAGCGTGATCTGATTCAGGAAATTTTAATCGGCAAAGATGCGGCATGAAAACGACGGTTCGTTGGATATGATTCAGGATTTATATCCACAAAGAAACTCACCCTGAACGTTACATTATCTGGGTTGTTCAGCACTAATTTATCGTGATTCTAATCACAATAACTTTAACTGCTAATAGACAAAAGATCGCCAGACTATAATGATGGCACCATGTTTAATAAGAGTTGACATCTAATGATTAGCTTATTTAATACATATCTGACCTCTAAGTGGTTCAACATCGATACGATGATTGTCAATCATCGCCCATAATTTTTTCTCCTTTCCTTTTCGTACAATTTGCACAGGAATAGGTTAAATCCCTGTACTTTTTGTATGTCCTGAATAATCCATAATTTATTGACTGTACAATCTTACTATACCTTTCTTACGCGTAAATACAGGCGTAGGTCTACGGTTATGGGGATGTGCGGGTAATATTTATATGGTCTATTCATCGATATTAAAAATGCTTCGGTAATTCATGTCTATGGGTTACTGCAGGCGTGGTATGTGTATATCTAATACAGGAAATATTCCATGAATAACTTTAAACATTTACCAGAACCATTCCGTATTCGTGTTATTGAACCCGTAAAACGTACAACGCGGGAACACCGTGAAAATGCGATTATTAATTCTGGTATGAACCCGTTCCTGCTTGATAGTGAAGATGTATTTATTGATTTATTGACAGACAGCGGTACTGGCGCTATCACCCAAAATATGCAAGCAGCAATGTTAAGGGGAGATGAAGCATATAGCGGAAGCCGTAGCTACTATGCACTTGCTGATGCAGTTAAAAATATTTTTGGATATCAGTACACTATCCCAACTCACCAGGGACGAGGTGCCGAGCAGATTTATATCCCTGTGCTGATCCGTAAACGTGAGCAGGAAAAAGGGTTGGACAGAAGTAAAATGGTTGTATTCTCAAACTACTTCTTCGATACAACTCAGGGACACAGTCAAATTAATGGCTGTACCGTTCGTAATGTTTATACAAAAGAGGCATTTGATACAGCGGTACGCTGTGATTTTAAGGGGGATTTTGACCTCGAAAAACTGGAGGAAGGTATCCAGGAAGTAGGGCCAAATAACGTTCCTTATATTGTCGCTACGATCACGTGTAACTCTGCGGGGGGGCAGCCGGTTTCACTGGCAAACCTGAAGGCAACGTATCAACTGGCGAAGAAATACGATATTCCCGTAGTGATGGACTCTGCCCGATTTGCTGAAAACGCATATTTCATCCAGCAAAGAGAAGCTGCTTATAAAGGCTGGAGTATTGAGGAGATTACCCGCGAGACCTATAAATATGCCGATATGTTGGCCATGTCGGCGAAGAAAGATGCGATGGTGCAGATGGGGGGACTGCTCTGTATTAAGGATGACAGCTATTTTGATGTCTATACCGAATGCCGTACGCTTTGTGTGGTGCAGGAGGGTTTCCCTACCTATGGTGGCCTGGAAGGCGGAGCAATGGAACGTCTGGCAGTTGGTCTAACTGATGGCATGAATCAGGACTGGCTGGCCTATCGTATTGCACAAATTCAGTATTTGGTTGATGGTCTTGAAGCTATCGGGGTGACCTGTCAGCAAGCCGGTGGACATGCGGCTTTCGTAGATGCAGGAAAATTACTACCGCATATTCCTGCTGAACAATTCCCGGCACAGGCTCTGGCATGCGAGCTTTATAAAGTCGCGGGTATTCGCGCAGTAGAGATTGGCTCATTTTTACTGGGCAGGGATCCTAAAACGGGGATTCAGCTACCGTGTCCGGCAGAGTTGTTACGTTTAACCATTCCGCGTGCGACATATACGCAATCGCATATGGATTTCATTATTGAAGCCTTTAGCCATGTGAAAGAGAATGCCCCAAATATTAAAGGATTAACTTTTACATATGAACCTAAAGTTCTGCGTCACTTTACAGCCCGATTAAAAGAAATCTAATCGTTAATAATGAGCCATGAATGGCTGTACTCCCTCGCCATTCATGGCTCACATTTTATATAAATAATATGATAGTGAATATATACATTTCATGAAAAGAGGCTCGTATGGAAGAAAATTCCAGTTCAAAGCATTCATCTTTTTGGGGGATTATGGTGATTGCTGGCACCGTAATTGGCGGAGGGATGTTTGCATTACCTGTTGATCTTGCCGGTGCCTGGTTTTTTTGGGGCGCATTTATACTAATTATATCGTGGTTTTCAATGTTGCATTCAGGCTTGCTACTTTTGGAGGCAAACCTAAATTATCCTGTCGGTTCTAGCTTTAACACCATTACAAAAGATTTGATTGGTAATAAATGGAATGTGATCAGCGGAGCAACAGTCGCCTTTGTTTTATATATATTGACTTATGCCTATATTTCAGCAAACGGTGCTATTATAAGTGAAACGATATCTATGCATTCGGATAGCCATGTTAATCCAAGGATCATAGGTGTTTGTACCGCGCTGTTTGTAGCTGCTGTATTATGGTTTAGTTCATTGGCAGCTAGTCGAATAACATCATTATTCCTTGGGATAAAAATTCTTGCTTTTGTGATTGTTTTTGGTTCGCTTTTCTTCCAGGTCGATTACTCAATTTTAAGTGGTATGAGCGAAGTAAACGAAGATAGTCGTTCGTTTTTTCCTTATATCTTTATGGCTATCCCTGTGTGTCTGGCTTCCTTCGGCTTTCATGGTAATATTCCCAGCTTGATCATCTGCTACGGAAAGAAAAAAGATAAACTGATTAAAAGTGTTGTACTGGGTTCTTTTCTGGCACTGGTTATCTATTTGTTCTGGCTATACTGCACGATGGGTAACATCCCTCGTGAGAGTTTCAAAGGCATTATTGCTTCTGGTGGTAATGTTGATGCTTTGGTGGGTTCATTTTTGGGAACCAATCAGAGTGGCTTAATTGAATTTTGTTTGCTCGTATTCTCTAATTTGGCCGTTGCCAGCTCTTTCTTTGGCGTTACATTAGGATTATTTGACTTTCTTGCTGACCTGTTCAAGTTCGACAATTCCCACTTTGGACGATTTAAAACAGTAATGCTGACATTTTTGCCGCCAACGTTGCTTTATCTGTTATTCCCTAACGGCTTTATCTATGGGATCGGTGGGGCAGGATTATGTGCAACGATCTGGGCTGTTATTATTCCGGCGGTGCTGGCCTTGAAATCAAGGAAAAAATTCCCTAATCAAATATTTACTGTATGGGGAGGCCGGATTATCCCTGCCGTAGTTATTCTTTTTGGCATTGTCGTGATCTTCTGTTGGTTTGGTAATGTACTGAATATTTTACCAAAACTGGCGTGAGGGATAGCGGACAAGAATCCAGGATTTTGATGAGTTTGTCCAGTTATCACCAGTATGCATCGGTATTGATCCGCATTTCCTTCAGTTAAACAGTATTAATGGATAGCAAAATGATAAAGAGGATGAAAAGGATTTTGCCAGGCGTGGCTTTTCTGCTCGCAGCACCTTCGGTGGTCGCCACCGAGGGAAACGGACCGGGTATTTATCCCGATGGTCTGGAAAACTATATGTCTGGGGCTCTTCCCGCCGAAGGTTTACATGTTCTGCTGTACGGAGGCAACGCGCGATATGACCACGTACGCGACAACAAAGGACATGATATTTCAGGGCCGGGCTTTAGTATGAACGTCAATATCCTGGCACCACGCATTATTTGGGTCACGGAGCAGCATCTTCTGGGGGGACAGTTGGCGTTTCATTCTATCCTTCCGCTGCTTGATGTCACGGCTAAATCGTATGGGCGGAAATATACCAGCCAGGGGCTTGGAGATATCACGCTGGGTTCAGCATTGGGTTTCCATCCTTCCCGCGATCTTCACTTTGTCTTGGGCGTGGATGTGTTTGCGCCAACAGGTGATTACGACCAATATGACCCTTCAAGTCTGGGGCGAAACTATTGGGCTGTGCAACCGGTATGGGCAATTAGCTATATCCCGCAAAAAGGCGTAAATGCGGATATAAAAATGATGTATGACTTTAATTTCCGCAATGAGGAGACTAATACGCGGTCAGGCCAGGCTTTTCATGCCGATTATGCAGTAGGATGGGCAGTGGGAAATGGTTGGGTGGTTGGTATTGGTGGTTACGCATTCATGCAGACAACCAATGATGATGGACCAAACTCAGCTTCAGCAAAAGCACAGGCCTTTTCTATCGGTCCTTCTGTTCGTTATGCCAACGACAGGGGCTGGCTCCTGACGCTGAAATGGCAGAAAGAAAGGGATGTGCGCAACCGGCCTGAAGGATCCCAGCTATACCTCAAAGCTACTATTCCACTTTAGGGCCGCAAAAAAGCCCGCTTCATATGAAGCGGGCTTGCTGTTTGTATTTCAATTAGAACTGGTAGACTAAACCAACGGCAACGATGTCGTCAGTTGCGATACCATTGCTTTCATAGAAGCTGTCGTCTTCATCCAACAGGTTGATTTTATAATCAACGTAGGTAGACATATTTTTGTTGAAGTAGTAAGTCATGCCCACATCAACGTATTTGACCAGATCTTTGTCAACATAACGCCAGTTACCACGACTAACTTCCTGACCACCTAAATCGCTGCCTTTAGACTGCAGGTAAGCGATGGATGGACGCAGGCCGAAGTCGAACTGATATTGAGCAACGGCTTCAAAGTTTTGCGTTTTGTTAGCGATACCGCCATTACCTTCGCCGTTGCCGCCGCCGTAATAGGTCATATTGCGGGTTTCGGAATACATAGCTGCCAGATAAACGTTGTAGGCATCATATTTCGCGCCAACGGTCCAGGCTTCAGCTGTTTCACCACCAGCATAGTTGTTGCGTTTGTTCATACCATCCTGATAACCACGAGCAACCTGATCGTCGGTACGGTCAGATGCGGAGTACGCAGCACCCAGGCTTAAACCGAAGTCGAAGTCATAGGAGGTAGACATACCGAAGCCGTCGCCGTTTTCTTTCGCCAGTTTACGGCTCTCACTGTTACCAGAACCTTCCTGACCACTCCATTTACCTTCACCTTCATTATTACCCTGATACTGCAGGGCGAAGTTCAGGCCATCAACCTGGCCAAAGAAGCCTTTATTGCGATAGGTGGCTACGCCGTTAGCACGGCCGGTCATATATACGTCGGTCTGGGTGTAAGTATCGCCACCAAATTCTGGCAGCATGTCGGTCCAGGCTTCTACGTCATAGACAACGCCATAGTTACGACCGTAATCGAAGGTGCCGTTCTCACCAAATCCTAAGCCAGCGAAAGCCAGACGAGTCCAGGAATCGCCTTTATCACCTTCGGTGCCGTTGGCCTGAATGTTATATTCCCACTGACCATAGCCCGTCAGCATATCGTTGATCTGCGTTTCGCCCTTAAAGCCCAGACGCGCATAGGTCATGTCGCCGTCGCTGCCTGCGTCGTCAGAGAAATAACGCAGCCCGTCGACTTTACCGTACAGATCCAGTTTATTGCCGTTCTTATTATAAATTTCAGCCGCATTCGCTGCGCCTGCAGCTAATAAAGCAGGGAGAAGCAGTGCCAGTACTTTTCTTTTCATTATGTATTCCCTTTTGATAATAATTAATATGAATATGTAGTACTATCCAAAAGACTACATTTGGATACTATCTATGAAGTTCATTTAATTTAAAATATAACATGTAACAAATGTATTTAAAATATTTCAATTTGTTTCTGTGTCAGCTTTGTATAATTTGAATAATATAGTTTTTGTGTTGATATTTACAATGTCTATATTTATGTATCAATGACTTATAATTTTTATTAATTAATATAAAGTATGTATTTTATTAATTCTGGTTATTTGTATTGTTATCATATTTGAGATTTTTATTAGAGTGTAAAGGTGGGGTGATATAACTTTTCTCAAATTATGTTTTTAATAAAATAATAAATATTGATGATGAATCGGGGCGGGGGTAGTCTAATATGAGAATTGTTGTAAGTTTGGTTTTCTTTCTACAATGTGAGATCACATGGAACTACAGTACTGGCAGTCGAAATTTGAAGCCTGGTTACGTGAAAATCATTCTGGGCACGACGCTGCCCATGACATCTTTCACTTTCGTCGTGTGTGGATGACGTCGCAAAAGTTGAGCACGGATGCGGCCGTTGACTGGTTGGTCGTTCTGACTGCTTGCTATTTCCATGACCTCGTTAGCTTGCCGAAGAACCACCCTGACCGTCATCGTTCATCAGTACTGGCAGCCCAGGAAACGCGTCGCGTTTTGATGCACGATTTCCCTGATTTTCCGCATCAACGGATACCTGCCGTGTGCCATGCCATTGAGGCGCACAGTTTCAGCGCCAAAATCGTACCAGAAACCCTTGAGGCCAAAATTGTGCAGGATGCTGACCGGCTTGAGGCGCTGGGGGCTATCGGATTAGCGCGCGTATTTGCCGTGTCTGGAGCGTTAGGCGTGGGGCTATTTGATGCGGAAGATCCCTTCGCGCGGCGGCGTAGTCTCGACGATAAACAGTACGCGCTCGATCACTTCCAGACCAAACTGTTGACGTTGCCGCTGACTATGCAAACCGAGCAAGGGCGACACTTGGCACAGCATAATGCTGACTTCTTGCTGACGTACATGGCCAAACTGAGTGCGGAGCTAAAAGGAGAATATGAAATGCTGGATCTTGACGCAATTCAACCTTTTAAAGCGCTTTAGACGTCATGACTACCGCAACGTCAACCGCGTCATTTTATGTTAATCTGTCGGTTATCCATTTCGGCCGGTTAAATGTATGCAGGATAATTTTTCAGTAGCAGGCTCCATGAACCCGATGACAGATGATAACGAAGCCTCCGCACAGGTAATTTTGGCTAAGTTGCTTGAAATTTATGACGTGAAAACGCTGGTTGCTCATCTGAATGGCGTTGGCGAGAACCGCTGGAGTCCGGCCATCTTTAAGCGAGTTGTCGCTAATGAGACGTGGCATCGCCTAAGCGACGGTGAGTTGGCACATCTGAATTCCTTGCTGCCGACGCCGCCTGCGCATCATCCACACTATGCTTTTCGCTTTATCGATCTTTTTGCCGGTATTGGCGGTATTCGTCGCGGCTTTGAGGCGATTGGCGGGCAGTGCGTGTTTACCAGCGAGTGGAACAAGCATGCGGTGCGCACCTACAAAGCGAATCACTACTGCGATCCTCACCAGCATCAATTTAATGACGATATTCGTGATATCACGCTTAGTCATCATGATGGGGTGAGCGACCAGCAGGCGGCAGAACATATTCGCCAGCATGTTCCTGAGCATGATGTTCTGTTGGCGGGGTTTCCTTGTCAGCCATTCTCACTGGCCGGCGTATCAAAGAAAAACGCGTTAGGGCGGGCTCATGGCTTCGCCTGCGACACGCAAGGCACACTGTTTTTTGACGTGGTGCGCATTATTGATGCGCGTCGGCCAGCAATCTTTGTGCTTGAAAACGTCAAAAACCTGAAGAGTCACGATCAGGGAAAAACCTTCCGTATCATTATGCAAACGCTGGATGAGCTGGGGTATGACGTGGCGGATGCAGACGATAACGGGCCGGACGATCCGAAAATTATCGATGGGCAACATTTCTTGCCTCAGCATCGCGAACGTATTGTGCTCGTCGGCTTTCGCCGCGATCTGAATCTGAAATCAGACTTCACGCTGCGCGATATCGTCTCCCGCTATCCTCAGCGGCGCACTACGCTGGCGGAGCTGCTTGAGCCGACCGTCGAGGCAAAATATGTGCTGACGCCGGTGCTGTGGAAATATCTGTATCGCTATGCGAAGAAGCATCAGGCGCGGGGGAATGGATTTGGCTATGGCATGGTGTATCCCGACAATCCCGATTGCGTAACGCGCACATTATCTGCACGTTATTATAAAGACGGTGCCGAGATCCTTATTGACCGCGGCTGGGACATGGCGTTGGGTGAAAAGGATTTCGACGATCCGCACAATCAGCGGCATCGACCGCGCAGGCTGACGCCCAGAGAGTGCGCACGGCTGATGGGATTTGAATCCCCCCAGGGCTATCAGTTCAGGATCCCGGTGTCGGACACGCAGGCTTATCGCCAGTTTGGTAATTCCGTGGTCGTCCCGGCATTTGCGGCGGTCGCCAGGCTGCTGGAGCCAAAAATCAAACAGGCGGTTGCTATTCGCGAGAAAGAGAACCTGCATGGCAGACGTTCACGATAAGGCAACGCGCAGTAAAAATATGCGGGCGATAGCCACCCGCGATACTGCCATTGAAAAACGCCTCGCCAGCTTGCTGACAGAGCAGGGGGTAACGTTTCGTGTGCAGGATGCGGCGTTACCCGGTCGCCCCGATTTTGTGGTGGATGATTATCGTTGTGTAATCTTTACCCACGGCTGTTTCTGGCATCATCACCACTGCTATTTGTTTAAAGTTCCCGCCACACGAACGGCGTTCTGGCTGGAAAAAATAGGGAAAAATGTTCAGCGTGATGCGCGGGATTGTGAAAAGTTGCAGACACTGGGTTGGCGCGTACTGATTGTCTGGGAGTGCGCCTTACGCGGACGTGAAAAGCTGGGGGATGACGCGTTATCCGAACGCGTCATTGAGTGGATCTGCGGCGGTGGTGCCAGCGCGCAGATCGACACTCTCGGTATTCATTTACTGTAACGTCTTTTCCGATGAGGCCACAACGGCGTCCGCTTTAACGGGGAACAGGTACTTACCAAGTGTGACCAGTACCACCGCAAACACGATCACGCCAAGCGCCAGCCATTCGATGAGGGCCAGGCTTTCTCCTCCCAGACCGGTGCCTAACAGTACGGCGACAACCGGGTTCACGTAGGCATAGCTGGTGGCTAATGCCGGACTGACGTTGCGGATCAGATACATATACGCGTTAATGGCAATAATAGAACCAAATAGCGCCAGATAGGCGACCGCCATAAAGCCCGAAAAAGTTGGCATAGTGGTCAACTTCTCTCCGGAAAGCAGCGAGGCGCACATCAGCACAATACCGGCGGCTAACATTTCGATGGCTCCGGCCATCATGCCAACGGGTAACGTTATGCGTGAACCGTACACCGAGCCAAACGCCCAGCTCATTGAACCAATCAGGATCAAAACAGCGCCCCACGGGTTACCGCTCAAATTCCCGCCGCTGTTCAGCATGATGATCCCCGCGAGTCCAATTGCGATCCCCATCCACTCCAGCTTGCGCGTTTTAATGCCAAAAAAGTGGCTAAAGCACAGCGTAAACAGCGGCACGGTGGCGACCACTACGGCGGCAATACCGGAAGGCACGTTTTGATGTTCTGCGACGGTCACCAGTCCGTTACCGACAGCCAGCAGCAGGATACCAATTAACGCGGCGTTCAGGAGCTGGTGCAGAGGCGGCAGCTTATGTCCGCGAATAAGTAAGAATGCGGTTAACAAAATTCCAGCAGAGAGAAAACGAACGCCAGCCATCATCAATGGCGGCCAGCTTTCAACGCCAATGCGAATAACGAAGTACGTGGAACCCCAAATGATGTACAGCGCGAAAAGCGCACTGAAAAGCGGTAGCAATTGCCTGAAACGCATAATCCCTCACGGTGGAAATAAAAAGGTGCAACATAGTAAACGTCAAAACTATCGTACTGGCGAGATTTATAATTACCTGCCGATGTTAAAAATTTGTTGACCAGAAAGGTCAGTTTCAGCATTGCGTGTTTTACTTCATACTTATGACTGCAAAAAAATAATATTGAGGGTAAAAATTTTGGCAGGAAGTAGCTTATTGACCTTACTCGATGATATCGCCACGTTGCTGGATGATATCTCCGTCATGGGAAAACTGGCCGCGAAAAAAACCGCGGGTGTACTGGGAGATGACCTGTCGCTCAACGCGCAGCAGGTGTCGGGCGTACGGGCAAACCGCGAACTGCCGGTAGTCTGGAGCGTGGCGAAAGGATCGTTTGTTAACAAAGTTATCCTGGTGCCGTTGGCGCTATTGATAAGCGCCTTCATTCCCTGGGCGATCACCCCCTTATTAATGGTAGGCGGGGCGTTTCTCTGTTTTGAAGGCGTGGAGAAAGTTCTCCATACCCTGCAAGCGCGTAAGCACAAAGAAACGCCGGAAGAGCGTCAGCAGCGTCTGACATCTTTGGCGGCGCAGGATCCGCTCACCTTTGAGAAAGATAAAATCAAAGGGGCTGTACGTACCGACTTTATTTTATCTGCCGAGATTGTCGCGATTACGCTGGGTATCGTAGCGGATGCGCCACTGTTGAATCAGGTGCTGGTGTTGTCTGGCATCGCGTTAGTGGTGACCGTGGGGGTTTACGGCCTGGTCGGGATTATCGTAAAGCTTGATGATATCGGGTACTGGCTGGCAGAAAAACGCAGCGCGCTTGCCCAGTCGTTGGGGAAAGGATTGCTGGTGGTTGCCCCCTGGCTGATGAAAACACTTTCTGTGGTCGGCACGCTGGCGATGTTTTTGGTCGGTGGCGGCATCGTAGTACACGGAATATCACCGCTGCATCATGCGATTGAACATTTTTCCCAACAGCAAAGTGCATTGATTGCGCTAATGCTTCCGACCCTGTTGAATCTGGTGCTCGGTTTTATTATTGGTGGGATTGTGGTGCTGTTGGTGAAAGCGGTCGCCAGACTGCGCGGAGTTTCGCACTAATTGTCGCAAGGTTGATTACGCAAAACGCCTCTTTGTCGTCTAAGGTGAAAAGGTTTCTCTTGATACAGGAGGCAGGTATGGTCTTTTCTGTCAGTGAGGAAGTCACCTCCAAAGAGGGTGGCCCACGCATGATCGTTACCGGGTATGCCAGTGGAATGGTGGAGTGTCGCTGGTACGACGGCTTTGGCGTCAAACGGGAAGCATTTCGTGAGGATGAACTGGTGCCGGGCGAGCGCAGATCGCTCTGCAAGGATACCTGAACATCTGGCTTGCGCGTAACCGGGCGCTCTCTCAACCATTAGTTATATTTATCATTTTGGTGAGAATTATTTACTTGTCACGCAAAAAAATTGCAGATAAGGTTTGTTTCACATCAGATTTCCTGGTGTAACGAATTTTCAAGTGCTTCTTGCATAAGCAAGCTTGATCCCGACCCGATAAGGGCCGGGATTTTTTTCGCCCTCAGTCAGCGATTGATCTCCGACACGCTGAAATCATGGATATCAAGCTCGAACGCGTCGGCCAGTTCATGCCATGTATGGTAATCACGTCCGTCGACGCTGACGCGTTCCGGGTCATCCTGGCTGCGATGAATTTCACTCTCGCAGATTTCGTTGATTGCCTTCAGCAGCGCGTCCACATCGACGCTGACTTCACGTTTGGCCGTATCGCTGTACTCTTTCGCGGTTTTCATCCTCATACCTCTCAACCGTTAAGGATACCGGGGGAGCGCATCCAGATATCAGATACGCACCACTTAAGTATAGACCGTCGATAAAACCCGCAATCGCACGTGCCGGGCGCTGCCAGAAAAAGGAAATTGTTCTACACTGGCACAAAGCCACAGGAGGAAAACGATGAAGGTGAATGATCGGGTTACAGTCAAAACGGACGGCGGTCCTCGTCGACCGGGCGTGGTACTGGCTATCGAAGAGTTTAGTGAAGGCACCATGTACCTGGTTTCGCTGGAAGACTACCCGCTCGGTATCTGGTTCTTCAATGAATCAGGTCATCAGGATGGTATCTTTGTGGAGAAAGTGGAGTAGGACAGTTTTGCAGTGATTCTGACTGGTGGTTTCGCCACCAGTCAGAATGTCTTAGCGCATATTCACAAAGATCCCATTGGTAACATTATCTGTGAGTCGAACAACGTGATATATCACTTGCTTATTATGCGTCTTTATCTTTCGTTTTATATTCCCCTTATGGGATGACACGGTCTTGGCCTTGATATTCATTTGGTCGGATATCTGTATTGTTCCCTGACCCTCCATCCACATGCGCAGCATGCTGGACTCGGTACGACTTAATGACAAGGTTGGCAGATTCACATCAATGACAATATCAACTTCCTTTTTCAGAATATCGCCAAGAAGTTCATCCAGTGAATCAGGTTTAATCGACTTAGAACTAATCAATAAATTTTTTCTTACTAATAGATATTCATCAAAATGTACATTGGCAATTGCCATAAACACAATAAATAATGTGCCGGGATGCTGATTAATAATTTGCTTTATTTGCTGGCTATTAGCAGGATCGTGGATAAAGCAGTCCTCATTAATAAACACCACAGCGGGTTGTTGAGAGACACAGGCGAGACTGAGTTCATCAACGCTGGAAATGTTGTTGATTTCCCTTTTTTTCACCCCCCGACTTACCAGATATCCGGTCAACCCTAGCCGGGTGTAACTGCATAAATCCATAATAATCGTTGACATGGCATACCCTCACTCAATGCGTAACGATAATTCCCCTTACCTGATTATTTCATCACAACTAAACGGAATAATAACGACCCAAGATGACGCTTTCGCTGTTTTTCAGGCGAATTTACTATCCCGTAAAGTTGCGTATAATTTGCCAGGAAACATCTTAAAGTAAAGTAAATGTTGCGTTCTGTGAGTGAGGCAAAAACAAATAAACCGCGACAGAGATATCCTGGTGGATGTTGTCGCTTTTTAAATTTAGGACAATCCTTAGTAAAACAGGATAAAAATTAAGGGTTATTATTTTCCCGGCATTTCACTGACGATATCTGCCAACAAATTAAAAATTTCGCTGAATAATCGCTCGCAGAATGGGGCTATTAATGGCATTAGGGCCGCCATTAATGAAATACCCACGGCGAGGGTAAGTGGAAAGCCGATGACGAAAATTGACAGCTGGGGCGCCATGCGATTCAACAAGCCGAGTGCGAGGTTCAGCGTGAGTAGCAGCGTCATGATCGGCAAGGCCAGCATTAGTCCGTTGAGGAAGATCAGGCTACCCGCCCGCGCCAGTGCGAGAAACGCGTTGCTGTTCACCGGATTGCCGCCGATTGGCAAGGTATGAAAGGTATCCACCAACAGTGAAATCAGCCATAAATGGCCGTTAAAGGTCAGGAACAACAGCATGGCGAGCATGTCGATCAGTCGTGCCAGCACCGGCATGTTCAGACGGCTACCGGGGTCGAAGAAGGTTGCGAAGGAGAGACCCATTTGCAGGCCGATTAATTCCCCGGCGGTACGCACTGCCGCAAACGCAAACTGCATCGTGAAACCTAAGGCGATGCCGATCAGGATTTGTTGCATTGCCTGCCATAGCGCGCCGATAGAAAAAATGGGAACGTCAACGGGAGGAATCGACGGGGCAATAACGACGGTTATCATTAATCCCAGCCCCAGTTTTACCCGTTTGGGAATGGCACGCTCGCTGAGAATAGGGGCCGTCGAGATGAGCGCCAGTATGCGCAGCAAAGGCCAGAAGTAAAGATTCAGCCAGTGGAGCCACTCGACGCTGGTCACCTGCAGCATAATGTTATCTACCCGATGATATAGGGGATATTGCTGAACAGCGTACGCACGTAGTCGAGCAGCAGGTTAAGCATCCACGGGCCGGCAACAATGATGGCAATAAACACCGCGACAATTTTAGGAATGAAGGACAGCGTCATTTCGTTAATCTGGGTTGCCGCCTGCAAAATACTGATAATAAGACCTGTGACGAGGGCGACCAACAGCAAAGGCGCGGCAAGGGCCAGGGCGACTTTCATCGCCTCTGTACCCATCATCATGACCGATTCAGGAGTCATTTCGCGCCTCTAACTGTAAAAGCTTTGTGCCAGCGAGCCGACAAGCAACTGCCAACCGTCAACCAGCACAAACAGCATCAGCTTGAACGGCAGGGCGATCGTGGCCGGGGGGACCATCATCATCCCGAGTGCCATCAGCACGCTGGCGATCACCAGGTCGATAATCAGAAACGGAATGAAAATAGTAAAACCTATCTGGAATGCCGTTTTCAGCTCGCTGGTGACATAGGCCGGAAGCAAAATTCGCATCGGTACGGCTTCTGGTCCTTGCAGTGGGCCGCTGTTTGCCAGACGGGCGAACAGAGCCAGGTCCGCTTCACGGGTTTGGCGCAGCATAAACTCACGCAGCGGCTGTGCGCCTTTCTCCATGGCTTCCTGCATGGAGATTTTCTCTTCGCTGAACGGTTGATACGCGTCGACGTAAATTTTGTCGATCACTGGCGACATGATGAAAAAGGTCAAAAATAACGCCAGGCCAAGTAGCACCTGGTTCGGCGGTGCAGAAGGTGTTCCCAGCGCATTTCGTAGCAGGCCGAAAACGATGATGATGCGGGTGAAACTGGTCATCATCAATAAAATGGCGGGCAGAAACGTCAGCGAGGTGATAAACACCAGCGTTTGTACTGGCAAAGACCAGCTTTGTCCGCCGCCTGGCAGCGGCTGGCTCACCAGACCCGGAAGCTGAGCGAGGGCAACGGGGCTGAAAAGCCATAAGCCTGCCAGCGTGATGGATAACAAACGGCGCATCAGGATCTCCCAGGACGCTTGAGCAAACTCTTCATCATGGCCTGGAAATCCGCGGGGGAGGCCGGTTTTTCTTCTGCCTCGGCCGGTGCCGGGGGCAGGGTGTGCAGTACGTTAATTTGCGAGGCCGTGACGCCCAGCACCAGGCGCGCGTCTTCAACCTCGACTATTACCACGCGCTCGCGTGGACCCAGAGAGGTACTCGCCGCAACTTTCAGTCCGCGCGTACCGGCGCTTTTGGGCGCAAATCCCAGACGTTTAATGACCCAGGCAGCCGCCAGGATTAACACGATGATCCCGAGCAGTGCGCCGCTGACCTGCACCAGCGGTGAGCCGGGTACGGCGGCTGGCTGAGAAACTGTCGCCTGGGTATTCATGATTAACGGCTCAGACGGCGCATACGTTCAGATGGGGTAATAATGTCGGTGATACGTACGCCGTATTTATCTGCGACCACCACCACTTCACCCTGGGCAATCAGGTAACCGTTGATCAGGATATCCAGCGGCTCGCCGGCCAGACCATCCAACGCGACGACCGAACCCTGCGTCAGGCGCAGCAGCTCTTTGATGGTCATACGGGTACGGCCTAATTCAACGGTCAGTTTGACCGGAATGTCCATGATCAGGTCAATGTCCTGCAAAGCACCGCTGACGTCGCCGCCGCCTAACTGCTGAAATACCGCATCGGCCGCACTTTTGGTGGGCGTGGATTTTTGCTCGTTTAACGCGTCAGCCCACAGATCGTCCAATGCGCCAGTGTTCTCATCGGACGGATTATTCATATCACTCATTTGGGCTGTTCCTCATTCAGCGAATTCAAAATCGGGTTTATCAGATGTTCTACGCGTAACGCATACTGACCGTTTACAGTGCCATACTGGCTGGTCAGTACAGGCACGCCGTCCACATGAGCAATAATGCGGTCGGGTTTTTCAATCGGCAGTACATCGCCGGGTTTCAGTTTTAAAATCTGGGATAGCCGCAGCGGAATGTCGGCAAAGTTTGCCACCAGCTCCAGCTCAGAATGCTGAACCTGACGCACCAGATTATTGCGCCAGTTCTGATCTTCATTACGCGAGTTTTCCAGCGGCGGGTTCACCAGCAGTTCACGCAGCGGTTCAATCATGCTGAATGGCAGACAGATGTTAAACTCACCGGTCAGGTTGCCAATTTCAACGTGGAACGGGGTGTTTACCACGATGTCGTTAGGAGACGTGGTGATATTGGTAAATTTCACCTGCATCTCGGAACGAACGTATTCCACTTCCAGCGGATTGATGGCTTTCCACGCGTCGCTGTAGCCTTCCAGCGCCAGCTTCAGCATGCGGTTGATAACACGCTGTTCGGTATGGGTAAATTCACGACCTTCCACTTTCGTCGGGAAGCGGCCATCACCGCCGAACAGGTTATCAACAGCGATAAATACCAGACTCGGTGAGAACACCACCAAACCCGTACCGCGCAGCGGCTTGAGGTGGATTAAGTTCAGGTTGGTCGGAACCGGTAAGTTACGCGCAAACTCGTGGTAAGGCTGGATACGGATCGCACCTACGGTAATATCCGGGCTACGGCGCAACAGGTTAAATAACCCCATACGGAACTGGCGCGCGAAGCGTTCGTTAATGATCTCCAGTGCCTGTAAACGCTCACGTACTACGCGGCGCTGGGTGTTGGGATCGTAAGGACGAATATCGCTTTCTTTTGCGATACCGGAAATGGGTTCGTCTTTAGTTTCGCTATCGCCGTTAAGCAATGCGTCGATTTCAGCCTGAGAAAGAATACTGTCGCCCATGTCTTTACCGCAGAATAAAAGCTGTATAAAGAACGTCGGTGACAACCTGTTTGGGTTGCCCAACAACGAGCGGAGTCGCGAGCGTCTCTTTGATGGCGGCAATGAGCTGTTGCTTACCTTCTTCAGTGGCAAGCGTGGCCGCGTTTTGACGAGAGAACAGCAGCAGCAAGCGACTGCGTACTTCTGGCAGATATTCGTTAAGACGTGAACGCGTCGCCTCATCTTTCATGCGCAGCGTGATACCGATATACAGTACACGGTCCGCATCACCCAGATTGACGGTAAAGGTATCCAGCGCAAAGAACACCGGGGCAGGCGGTGGAGCCGGTTCCGCTTTGACGCTGGCGGACGGCTGCTGCTGCATGCGCCAGTAGCTATATCCCGCAGTTGCGCAGGCGGCGAGGGTAATTAATACCAGCAGAGGGATCCAAATAGCGCGTTTACTTTTTTTGTTAATCGCGGAGTCAGTCATCAGATACGGGCTTCCTGTTTCGGTACAGCTTATGGGCTGATTATCCCGTGTCCTGTCCACGACAAAGCGTGGAAAAGACGCGGATAATCATGCTACCTCTGGCGTTAGGCGAAGATGTCTACAGCTCCATCGCCGCGTGCTGCGGCCTGCAGGGAGGCTGGGGTTGGCAGTATGGCGTCCTCTTCAGCGGCAAAAATGTCTTGTCCCGAAGCGCGTCCCGCCTGCTGTTGCTGCCCGGAAGACTGCTGTTGTCCGGCAAAGCTCTCACTGCTGATGTTGCTTTGTCCCAACTGGATCCCACTTTCAGCCAACTGCGTACGCAGCATCGGTAACGCGGCTTCCAGCGCGGCGCGCACGTGACTGTGCGGTGATACCATTTGCAGCTGAGCAAGGTTGTCATCCAGCTTGAGGGAAATATGTACCTGGCCGAGATCCTGCGGATGCAGGCGCAGTTCAGCGCTCTGCTGACCCTGGCGCGTGAACAGCGTCACGTGCTGGCTGAGTGATTGCTGCCATTCGTGGCTGCCCAGTGGCGCACTGAGCACCGGTGCGGCAGCTGGTAACGGCTGAGCATGGGGCTGCGGAGCACTTAACGGAGCCGCCGTCACGCCAATGCTGGTCGGCGAAGGGGCGCTGTCAATTTCTGCTCTGGTCGCCGCCGCTGCCGTCAGCGGGGTTAGCGTCGGATTGCTTGTCTGATCCAGACTGTTGCCAGGAGTGGCAATGTCCGCTTTGCCTTTTTTGGCATCACCGGGCAGCAGTTCGCCCGCGTTATCAGCGATAGCGCCGTGTGCCGTGCCTCGTGACAACGCCGAAAGCGCGGCATCAACGGGGGCTGGCGCGCTGTCGACGGCAGGCGTAGCCAGCGGTTGTCCTGGCAACATGGCGAACAACGCGCTCAGGTTGGCGAGATCGTCATCGCTGAGCGTGGTGGTTTTTTCATCCTGCTGAGCGACTTTACCCAGTGTTGTCAGGGCATTAGCTTTCAAGGAGGGCGTGAGGGCTGACAACAATTGCTGAGCGTCTGTCATGTCGGCAAGAGATGCATCGGTTTGTACCTCTTTTTGCGCCAGCAGTTCGGATAACTTGAGCGTCGGGCCTGGATCGCCATTTTTTTGCAGCAACCCTTTTTGCAGTTTGCTTCCGGCCGCCTGCAAGTCGGCAAGCGACAGCGGGGCGTCTTTACCCTGTGCGTCGCCTGCGCCTAATGCGCCAGCCAGCAGCGCTAAAAAATCCTCGGGTGAATCTACCGCTTTGCCTGACTGAAGACCTGCGGCTACGTCGGTGTCGGTGGTAATCAGTTGGGGTAAAGTAATCATTCGGGTTTCCTCATAGCTGCGCGCTGAGCAAATTCATCCATTTTTTTCTGATCCAGGCGGTTTTCGGCCAGTAACGCCGCCGAGGTTTGTCTGTCCTGCAGAGTCTGCCACGCCTGTAAACGTTGTTTTTTGTCACGCCAACTGTTCAAAGCCTGGTCTACTTTCTGCGTCCATTGATTGAGCTGTTGGCGATGTTGCTCAATGGCTTTCTCCAGCGTCTGAATAAATTGTTGGTAATTGATCCAGCGATTGCTGGTAATACCCTGACCCATGTCAGTGTTCAGATTGTTGCGATACTCATGCTGATAATCGATCAGCATCTTCAACTGCTCTTCCGCCTGCTGACAGCCACGACGCATCTCTCCCAATAAGACAGCGGCGTCATCTACCTCTTTTTCAGCCAGGTCTTTCAATGTGGCTAATGCACCATGTTGTGCCATGACCTATGCTCTCCTGCTTAATCACACACCAGGGAAAATCAGTTCTAAAGCTTGCAGAGAATCTTCCCAGTCAGCCCGTTCAAAGATGCCTTGCTGTAAGAACGCTTCCAACTGTGGCCATAAGGCGATGGCTTTATCCAGCATGGGATCGCTGCCTTTGGCATACGCCCCCACGCTAACCAGATCGCGGTTGCGCTGGAAGCTGGATAGCAATTGTTTAAAGTTACGCACCCGCGCATAGTGTTGTTCACTAATGAGCGCGGTCATGGCGCGACTGATCGAGGCTTCAATATCGATGGCCGGATAGTGACCCGCCTCAGCCAGATGACGTGACAGCACAATGTGGCCATCCAGAATCGCGCGCGCGGAATCGGCAATCGGGTCCTGCTGGTCGTCACCCTCGGTCAGTACCGTATAAAACGCGGTAACTGAACCGCCGCCGTGAATACCGTTCCCGGCACGTTCAACCAGCGCCGGTAATTTGGCGAATACTGAAGGGGGATAACCTTTGGTTGCCGGCGGCTCACCGATCGCCAGGGCTATCTCACGTTGCGCCATCGCGTAGCGGGTGAGGGAGTCCATAATCAGCAATACGTGCTGTCCGCGATCGCGGAAATCTTCGGCGATACGCGTGGCGTAGGCCGCGCCTTGCATGCGTAACAGCGGCGAGACATCAGCCGGAGCGGCAATGACCACCGAGCGTGCGCGACCGTCAGCGCCGAGAATATTTTCAATAAAATCTTTAACTTCGCGGCCACGTTCGCCAATCAGGCCAACGACGATAACATCGGCCTGGGTATAGCGCGCCATCATGCCGAGCAGAACACTTTTACCGACGCCGGAGCCTGCGAAAAGCCCCATACGCTGGCCGCGACCAACGGTTAACAAGGCGTTGATCGGACGTACGCCGGTATCCAGCACGTGCTCAATCGCGGTACGTTGCAGGGGGTTAAACGGCGGCGTAATCAATGCCCCGGTTTCGGTGGTATCCGGGGCCGGCAGACCGTCGAGCGGTTTGCCGCTACCGTCAAGCACGCGCCCAAGCAGAGCAGGACCCAGCGGTAATTGCTTCCCGCTTTGTAGACCTTCGCCGGCAATGTTCTTCGCATACACGCGTGCGCCGGGCAGAACACCTTCGACCTCTTCGAGCGGCATCAGAAACAGACGCTGGCCGTTAAAGCCTACAACTTCACTCTCGACTTCCTGGGTTTCGTTGCCGTCCTGGCGTTCAATGACGCAGGTAGCACCGAGCGGCAACTGTAATCCTGTGGCCTCCAGCACCAGCCCCGTGGCGCGGGTCAGTCGACCGTAACGACGCACCGCTGGCAGTAGCGACATTTTTTCTTCGAAGTTGTCCAGCGTATTGAGCCAGCGGGTCAGGCGAGTGGTCATTACACGACTCCCGGCGCTGCCAGGCGGCAGAGTTCTTGCCAGCGCGTGGCGACGCTGGCATCCAGATCGCCTTCGTCGGCTGAGACTTTACAACCGCCGTGATGCAGCGTCGGATCGCCGCGCAACCGCCAGCCGTGCAGGCTGAGGGTCGCACCGAGCATCTCCTCCACTCGCTGGAGATCGTCCGGATGGACGCGCAGCTGTGGTTTACCGCTAAACAGCGGCTCCTGCTGCAACAGCTGTTGGATTTGCTTAATCAGCGCCGCGTTATCCACGATTGGCGTCTGACCAATCACCTGACGCGCGGCTTCTAGCGCCATCTGCATCAGGCGTGAGGCAATCACGCTGTCCAGTGCGTCCAGCGTATTCTGAAACTCGCTCACCAACTGCTGCATGCGGGCATGGATCGGCGCATGCTGCGCGCGCGCCTGGTTCTGGCCTTGCTCCAGCCCCTGGCTCAGTCCTTCCTGATAGCCTTGTTCGTGGCCTTTTTGTCGACCTTCCGCCAGGCCCGCGTTATAGCCTTGCTCATGGGCCTGCATTTGCAGCTGCGCGAGCTGCTGTTCAAGCTGTTGCTCTGCGGAAAGCTGTGGCTCTTCTGTCTCTTCTGACAGCGGCGTTTCGCTGTGGTCGGCCAGTACGAACTCCGCCATCGGTGGGGCGAGGTCGTCCGGGGTCCAGACTTTCCACGGCAGTTCGTTAGACATAGGTATCCTCGCCGCTGCCGATCACCATCTCGCCGGTTTCTGCCAGACGACGCACAATAAGCAGAATGGCTTTCTGTTCGTTTTCCACCTGCGACAAACGCACCGGACCGCGGTTGGCGAGGTCGTCGCGCAGAATATCGGCAGCACGTTGCGACATGTTGCGCAGGAACTTCTCGCGCAGCGGCTGTTCGGCACCTTTCAGGGCTATCAGCAGCGATTCGGAATCCACTTCCTGCAGCAGGCGTTGGATGCTGCGATCGTCGACGTCCACCAGGTTTTCGAACAGGAACATCTCGTCGATGATTTTCTGCGCCAGTTCGCCGTCGAATTCGCGTACGGCGGTAATAACCGCTTCTTCCTGCTGGGTTTTCATCAGGTTGATAATTTCTGCCGCTGTTCTCACGCCGCCCATTTTGCTGCGCTTGAGGTTCTGACCATCGAGCAGGCCGTTCAGTACCTCGGTCAGCTCTGCAAGTGCTGCAGGCTGTACGCCGCCGAAGGTAGCGATACGCAGCATTACGTCGTGACGTAAACGTTCGTCGAACAGCGCCAGAATATCGGCAGCCTGGCCCCGTTTGAGATGCACCAGGATGGTAGCGATAATCTGCGGATGCTCGTCGCGGATAAGGTCGGCGGCGCTTTGCGGCTCCATAAAGTTGAGCGTTTCAATACCGCTGGTGGTATCGCGGGTTTCCAGAATATCTTCCAGCAGGCTGGAGGCGCGTTCCTCACCCAGCGCTTTAACCAGCACGGAGCGTAGATATTCGTTGGCGTTGATATTCAGCGCGGCAAACTGTTCTGCTTCTTGCTCAAACTCGGCCAGCACATCCGTCAACTGTTTGTTGGAGATCTGGCGTACGTTGGCCATCGCTGTACTTAGCGCCTGAACTTCGCGCGTGGAAAGGTGCTTAAATACCTCCGCCGCGCGATCTTCGCCAATGGTCATCAGCAGGATGACGCTTTTATCGGTACCGCTAAGATTACTCATGATCGTTACTCATCCACTGGCGAATGACCAGCGCCACGACGCGCGGATCGTTATCTGACATTTCACGAATACGCTGGCTCATAACTTCTGCGCCCAGACGCTGGTTCGTACGACGTTGCTGGGTTTGCTCGTCTTTGCTGAGGCGAACTTCTACCGCTTCTTCGGTTTCCTGACGGATACGCGTTTGTTCTTGTACGGCTTTCGCTTCTTCGCTGCGACGGACCAGTTGCGGGCGAATAGCTTTCCGCCACAGGATCCAGGCAACTAACAGAACCAATAACCAACGACCTGCTGACATTAACTGATCAATAAAGGACTGCTGTTTCCAGAACGGAAGCTCTCCGGCAGTGTCGTCGGTTGCCGTGAAGGGTGAGTTCACCACGTTCAGGGTATCGCCACGCTGGTCGGAGAAGCCCATCGCTTCGCGGGTCAGATCTTCAATCTGCTTCATCTGTTCTGCGGTTAACGGCAGTGGTTTGCCGTCCGGCAACGTTTTATAGTTGACCACGACTGCCACTGAGAGACGCTGCACATCGCCAACGTTCATTTTGGTGTGGCGAATGGTGCGGTCGACTTCATAGTTGCTGGTTTCATTGCGCTGCGTACTGCGCGGGCCGGCATTATTACTGTTATTAGACGTCTGCGTGGTTTGCGCATTTTGCTGATTAGCCGGTGGGTTGGCGATTGGCGCGGTATTTGCCGGGGCTGGCTGATTAGACAATGCGCCCGGAACGCCGCCAGGCGCTCCGCTACCGACCTGCTCGCTGACGTTCAACTGACGTGAGCGCAGCACGGCCTGGGACTCATCGCCGTTTGGACGATACTGCTCTTCGGTTTGTTCTTTGTTGGCAAAATCCAGCTGCGCGGTAACCTGCGCATGTACATTACCGTTACCAACAATCGGTGACAGGATCGATTCGATACGACGCTGAACGCGGCCTTCGACATCGCTGGCATATTTCAGCTGCGCATCGTTAAGATCGCGGCTGCTGGTGTTTGACTGAGTTAACAGGTGACCCGCCTGGTCGACCAGCGTAACGTTGCCCGGCGGCAAGCCTGCAACAGCGCTGGAAACCAGATGCGTGACCGCGCTGATCTGACCTTCATCCAGGGCACGGCCCGGCTCCAGATTAACGGTGACGGAGGCTGAAGGGGCTTTTTGCTCACGCACGAACAGCGACGGTTTCGGCATTGCCAGATGCACGCGGGCGCGTTTTACCGGTCCCAGCGTTTCAATAGTACGGGCTAATTCACCTTCCAGCGCGCGCTGGTAGTTGACCTGCTCGCTAAACTGGCTGATACCAAACTTTTCCTGATCCAGCAGCTCAAAACCCACCGCGCCGCCTTTGGGCAGGCCTTGCTGCGCCAGACGTAAACGCAGTTCGTGGACTTTATCGGCAGGAACTTCAATAGCGCCGCTTCCCTCAGTAAAACGATAGGGAACGTTCATCTGCGTCAGTTGAGTGACAATCGCGCCACCATCCTGATCGGAAAGATTGCTGAACAGCGTGCGGTAGTCGGGCGCTTTGGCCCACAGGACCATCGCTACGATGATAGCGACGGCAGCGGCTCCCGCCACAATCAGAGGAATTCTGGGATTCGCGCGCAGGCGATTTAACCACTCGAGAGGTTTAAGCTGGGTTGCAGTCGATGCTGTCGCACTCATCTCGCACCTCGTGGCTTATCGTGGACGGCGTTTTTTGCAAAGTGGAACAAGACTCACTCCCGGGTCAGCAAACTCGAAAAATTGACGGTCTCATTATTTGCGGTTTCGAATTTTTCTATGCGTTAAAAACCGTGGTTTTTTATCGTTATTTAACGCCTTTATCTTATTGACTAACTGGTAATCTCAACTACGTAAAAAATCATCCAGGGGATCAGAATGTCGGCAATACAGGGGATTGAAGGGGTCATCAGCCAGCTACAGACCACGGCGATGTCAGCAAAAATGCAGGATATGCAGCCACAACCGACCGTGAGTTTTGCCGGTCAACTGCATGCCGCGTTAGACAGAATCAGCGATGTGCAGACCGCGTCCCGTGTGCAGGCTGAGAAATTTACCTTGGGTGAACCGGGTATTGCGCTGAACGATGTGATGACCGATATGCAAAAAGCCTCGGTATCGATGCAGATGGGGATTCAGGTGCGTAACAAACTGGTATCGGCGTATCAGGAAGTGATGTCGATGCAAGTGTAGGGACAGCGTGCAGAGAAAGTAGGCCGGATAAGCGTAGCGTATCCGGCAAACAGTTACTTCTGAATCAAATAGCGAATCGTTGGACCATCCTGCTGAATATCCAGCACCGTATAGCCATGATTACGCGCATCCAGTGGAATATTGTTGATTGACTGCGGGCAATCGCTCACCACCTCCAGAATTTCACCTTTCTTCAATTGCGGCATCGCTTCCAGCGTAGCTACAGCCGGGTATGGGCACGGTTCGCCGACCATATCGAGGCGATAATCAGGTACGATATTTTTCATGCAGACTCCTTGGCAGGTGTCAGTCCTGCGCGGCGGAAGAAACGTTTTTCCCAGCCGATAATCAGCATCAGCGCGGCAAATAACAGCAGATAGGTCACCAGCAGGCCACCGAGCGGGCCAAAGGTGTTGAGCAGGTTCACTTTGTCCCAGTTAGTGGCAAGCGCAGGGGCAAAGTCATCCCAATAGTAGGCCAGAATGGTCGAGCCAATTACGTTGCCCAGACCAACCCACCAGTAATGCACCTGACCTTCAACGGCGCGGTACATCCAGCCAGTTTCACACCCGCCCGCCAGAACAATACCAAAGCCGAACAGTAAGCCGCCGATCACCGCATTCGGACCCGCCCACATGATTTTAGGCTCGACGCCCAGTTGCACGTAGCTAAAGATACCGATGGCGCTGACCGCCATCCCGAAGATGATCGCTTTTGCCATATGGGTGCGACCGGAAATCCACAGGTCGCGAAATGCCGAGGTGAAACAGATTTGCGCCCGCTCAATCAGGAGACCGAATCCCACGCCGAACAGCATGGCCAGACCGAGCTTGGGTTTATCCATCGCAGTGAGTAACGCCCAGCCGATCATGCCGATAAACACCAGCATGCCGAGGCGAAAACGCCGACGGGCCTGATCCGGTTTTTGCGTTAACGGAGATGCGGCGGAGACTTTCTGCATTTTGACCGGAATACGGAACATTGGCAGCAGGGTAAAGCGGGCACCAAACCAGGAGCCAATAGCTGTTGCCAGCGCGAAAAACCAGGCGTGTAGCGAGAACTGCGGAATGCCGGTGAAGAAGGCGGCCAGGTTACAGCCCATTGCCAGTCGGGCACCGAATCCGGCGATCATCCCGCCGACTATCGCCTGTAGAATGCGCACCCGACTGCGCGGCATACGTAATTTAACGTTGTTTGCCCACAGTGCGGCAGCAAAACAGCCGCCGAACATACCGAGGATCATCATGCCGTCAATGCGGGTCAGGGGCGAGCCTTCGAGATGGATCAGTTTGTAGTATCCCCACTCTTCGGCATGCACGCCAAACAGTTGCAGGATTTGACCGCCCCAACGGGTGAATTCGCCGGTCACGGCCCAGAAGGTTCCCGTAATGCCGAAATAGTAAGTGGAGAGAATACCCGCTGCGATGACCGCAGGGGCGGGGGCCCA
Organism: Citrobacter arsenatis; assembly: GCF_004353845.1. GTDB lineage: Bacteria > Pseudomonadota > Gammaproteobacteria > Enterobacterales > Enterobacteriaceae > Citrobacter > Citrobacter arsenatis. The sequence continues at coordinate 3,154,837 of NZ_CP037864.1, read as the reverse complement.
AAATTTAATTAACCAGGCCTGTTTGAAGTGTTGCCATGACATGCGTTGTGCCTCTGAACTCAGAAGGTATGTAACAAGAAGTGTGGATACTACACCGATCAGAATTTTTGACTATGAGTAATAAGAGGTAACACCGTCTGGATCAATCTTTCTCAACGCTGCCGAAAGGCTGGCGACATCAGGCCTTTAATGCCACAATCCCATTTTCTTCGCATGCAGGATGAATGATGAAAAAATTAGCAATCGTTGGTGTATTTCTGGCGCTTACCGGATGCGCCGAAGTAGAAAATTATAACGACGTGGTCAAAACGCCAGCGCCAGCCGGTCTGGAAGGATACTGGCAGTCAAAAGGACCGCAACGCAGCCTGGTCAGCCCGGAAGCCATTGCCAGCCTGGTGGTGACGAAAGAGGGCGATACGCTGGATTGTCGACAGTGGCAGCGGGTCATTGCTCTGCCGGGGAAACTGACGATGATTTCCGGCGATCTCACCAACGTGACGGTAAAACGTGAACTGTATGAGATTGAACGCGAAGGCAATACCCTGGAATATGACGGTATGACGCTGCAGCGGGTCGATCGCCCGACGCAGGAATGTGCCGACGCCTTAAAGAAAACGCCGCTGGCGACACCTCTGCCATAAGCAGCATGCCCCGGTAGCTTACGGCCACCGGGGTTAAGTTTTACAACACGTCCTCAATCACCCACACGCTGACGCTACCGCCGTTACAGAAAAACGTTGCTTCACCGTTTTCATCGGTGACCACGCTTTCCTCGCGATTTCCCAGATAGTCACGCCAGGTTTTATTGCCGTAATTCGCACCGAGATTAATTGTCTTTTCCCCATCATCGCCGTTGGACAGCACCACCACGCAGCCGGGATCGTCGTCCGTTCCGCTGCGGCTAAAAGCGATACAGTTAGGATGATCGAAAAAGAGCGTCTGTACTCCGTGCGCGAAGCGTTGGCGTGCGAGGATCAGTTCATCAAGCTGTTCAATGATCGGCATGTCGATAGGATAGGTTTCGCCATCGCCGCCGGTGTCTTCGTAATGCGCCCCGTAGAGGTCAGGGTAAAACACCGACGGTACGCCGTTTTCCCGCAGCAGGATCAGCGCATAGGCCAGCGGCTTAAACCACGGCTCGACGGGGGCTTCGAGCGCCTGTAAGGGTTGGGTGTCGTGATTGGCAACCAGCGTGACGGCATGAAACGGATCGGCCTCCACCAGGGTGTCGGTGAAAATCTGGCTCATGTCGTAATCGCGTCCCTGCCGGGAGGCCTCGTGGAATTTCATCTGCAAAGGGGCGTCGAACAGCATGGTTTTCCCCTCCACCTGATTAATGTAGGTCTGCAGCTTGTCGACCTCGTGGGACCAGTATTCCGCGACGATAAACAGTGGCTTGGGGGCAACTTCCTGGACGTGCTCAATCCACTCTTTATAAAACCATGCCGGAATATGTTTCACGGCATCTAAACGAAAGCCGTCGCACTGGGTTTGCTCCATCACCCAACGCGCCCAGTATTTGATCTCCTCGGTGACCGCGTGATTACGGAAATCAATGTTTTCGCCCATCAGATAATCAAAATTACCCAACTCATCATCAACCTGATCGTTCCAGCCTTCGCCGGTGTAGTCGTTAACGATTTTAAAAATGCCGTCTTCGGTTGGGTTCTCGATGTGGTCAATGCCGCTGAAGCATTTAAAGTCCCAAATGAATTGTGAATACTGGCCTGCGCGGGCAGGGAAGGTGTAACGCGTCCAGCCCTCGCACTCGACTACTTCCTCGTCTATTTGCGTGCGATCGTCAGCGTTAACCCGCTGGACGCGTATGTTTTCTTTCTCATCCGCACCCATTTTGTGGTTGACCACCACGTCGAGCAGGACGGCAATATCATTGTGTTTTAGCGCGTCTATCGCTGCCAGCAGCTGGTATTTATCGCCATATTTGGTGGCGACGGTTCCCTTCTGATCGAATTCGCCCAGATCAAACAGATCGTAGGAATCATAGCCAACAGAATAGCCGCCGGATGCGCCTTTATAGGCGGGAGGCAGCCACACCATATTGATGCCGATGTCATTCAGCCCGCCTGCGCGTTCGGCAAGCTCGGGCCAGAGTTGACCGCCATCAGGGTAATACCAGTGGAAGTACTGCAATAACGTGGGATTTTTCATCTTCCGTGCTCCAGAAGTCGTTTGGCCGACCTCTGGAGTATGGAAGATTATTCAGACGAGACGGGAAATTATTGTGGGGCAGTGGGTGCGTCGGGGACTAACAGCATGCCGGAAAGACGACCATAGGCGTTATTCAACGTCTTTTGACGCGTCGACTGACCGATAAGATTGCTGAGTTCGTCCAGGCGCTGCTGCAACAATGTTTTGAGCAGTTGCTCGTTATCCAGCGTCTGTTTAATGTACCCGGCCACTAAATCCTGAATACTTCGCGTAATGCCAGGTGGAGTTTGCTCTTCCATGACCACTTCAATACTTTGCAGATAGGTAACTTCCTGTTCCAGTAAAAGGTCCCATTCACCGCGCTGCGCCAGTTCCAGCATTGAGTGACTGAGTAGCGCGATGCGCTGCCAACGGTTGATAAACTCCACGGCTGAGGTCATTAACGAGACTCCTGGGAAGATGCTTTTGGTGAGATCTGTTTCCAGGCTTCTGCAATGTTGCCGAGCAACCCTTCGACTTCTTCAATAGCCTGACAATCATTGCGCAAGTTAGCTTGCAGTAAACGGCGGATCATATAGTCATACAGAGAAGACAGGTTGGTGGCGATTTCGCCGCCATTCTCTTGATCCAGCCCAGCCTTCAGGCCATTGTCGATAATGTTAATGGCTTTACTGATGGCCTCGCCTTTGGCGACGATATCACCCTGTTGCATAAACAGGCGAGCGCGCACCAGGGCGCTGTTCGCACCATCAAACAACATTTCGATCAGCTGATGTGGGCTGGCGCTCATCACGCCACTCTCTATGCTGACCTGTGCATAGGCTTTGGTACCGCTCGCGGTATACATGCTTACCTCGTGTTATCAGGAATTACTCATCGCCGTAAATTGCTGGCCCAGATAGTTACTGGTGCTGTTCAGTTTGCTCATCATGCTATCAAGCTGCGTAAACTGCGCTTTATAGCGTGCGACGGTATCGTCGATGCTGTTACTGACGGCCAGATACTGTTTGGTCAGCTTTTTCAGCGTGGCGTTAATATTGTCCTGGGCAACGTCGATAATGCCGTCATCGGCCAGGTAACCTTTTACCTCGGTGGCAATTTTGGTGGTAATACCGGTTTCTTTACCATCACCAACCAGCAATTGACGCGTCGCCGCGGTATTATCTTTCAGCGCTTTTTCGAGCTTAGTGTCGTCAATCTTCAGCTTGCCTGTGGTACCGTCGGTGGTAATACCGATTTCGCCCAACGTTTTAAACGCACCGTCGCTGGCGCCGTTGGCAAACTGGGCGCGTATGCCTGTCTGAATAGTACGCACCGCGCTGTCGCCGAGCAGCGCACCATTATTCGTGTCCTGAGTTTCGGCACCAGGATCAACTTCAGTGTATTTGGTCAGCGTTGAAAACGTATCCAGCAGCGAGTTGTAGGCATCAACCCAACCTTTGATCGCTTCTGTCGCTTTTTCATTGCTCTTGGTGACGGTGATCCGCGCGTCGGTCACTTCTTTAGTCAGATTCAGCGTCACGCCCTGCGGGGCATCGGTAATGGTGTTACTGGGGCGTTCAATATCAATGCCGTTAACTTTCAACAGTGCATTTTTCGCTTCCACCAGCTGTTTCATATTTCCGCTGCCGGCGGTGCTGTCGTAGGCCAGTAAATCATTGAGCTTACTGTCGCCGCTGACGGAAATGGTCATCTTATTATCGACACCGCTATCGGCTGTTAACACCAACTGATAATCATTTTCTTTAACTTTAACGATGCTGGCGGAAATACCGCTGTCGGCGTCGTTAATGGCATCACGGATCCCTTCCAGCGACGTTTGGTCTTTGCTGAGTTTGATTTCCAGCGGTTCTTTGCGGCCTTTTTGCTCAATTTTAATGGTGCGACTGTCGGAGGAGGTATCACCTAACGCCTCTTTCACCGAACTGATACCGCTTTTGGTACTTAATGATTGCGCCTGCGCCAGTTGCGTTACGCTGATCATATAGGTCCCCGGCGCTGCGCCGGCAGTGGTTGTGGCCGTCAGATCTTCTGTACTGCTGGTTACGGTTGTGCTTTTAAACAGATCGGCGCTGTTCAGCGTTGTATTTGCCGTCTGGAATTTTTCCAGCGCGCTTTTTAGCGTGCCGTAGGCGGTTAATCTGGCCGTATTCGTACTCTGCTGTTGAGTAATTGGGGTTAAACGTTTTTTTTCAGCAGTAGTCAGGTTTGTTAGCAATGTATCCAGTGGTAAGTTTGAGCCGACGCCCAATGAAGTAAATGAAGGCATGCCTAATTCCTTGTGATTGCAAACAGTAGTTAAGCGGGTTATCGGCAATCTGCGCGCAAAGTTTAATGATAGTTTTGTAAAAATAATGCGCAGAATAATGGCATATAAAGAGGGTATTTCAGGGGCTAAGAAAAAAGAGAGCGGAAAGTAAAAATTTTCTAAAGTTCGAATTTAAGGTGCCGATACATGGGTTACGGTGAGAAACCGTGGGCAACAGCCCAATAACATCAAGTTGTAATTGATAAGGAAAAGATCATGGCACAAGTCATCAATACAAACAGCCTGTCGCTGTTGACCCAGAACAACCTGAACAAATCTCAGTCCACTCTGAGCTCCGCTATCGAACGTCTGTCCTCTGGTCTGCGTATCAACAGCGCGAAAGACGATGCTGCTGGTCAGGCGATCGCTAACCGCTTCACCGCAAACATCAAAGGTCTGACTCAGGCTTCCCGTAACGCTAACGACGGTATCTCCATCGCGCAGACCACTGAAGGCGCGCTGAACGAAATCAACAACAACCTGCAGCGTGTACGTGAACTGACCGTTCAGGCAACTAACGGTTCTAACTCCGATAGCGACCTGACCTCCATCCAGAACGAAATCACTCAGCGTCTGGGCGAAATTGACCGCGTATCCGGTCAGACTCAGTTCAACGGCGTGAAAGTACTGGCTCAGGATAACACCCTGAAAATTCAGGTTGGCGCTAACGACGGCGAAACTATCTCCATCGACCTGAAAAAAATCGATACTCAGAGCCTGGGTGTATCTGATTTCCGCGTGAACGGTGCGCAGAAAGCCACTGCCAGCGATCTGATCTCCAAGTTTGGTGCTACTGGTACTGATAACTACAGCGCTACCGTTGGCGGTGCTGCGGCGACGGTTAATGTTGATGTTAAATCCCAAACTGTAACTTCAGGTGGTAATGCTCTGTATGTCAGCGCGGCTGATGGTAGTCTGGTGACTACAGCGACTGTAGCGAACACAGCATCTACTGTCTATACAACAACATCAACTGACAACGCCAGTGCAACGAGTATGGCAACTTTGGGTGCTAATACCAAAGTTGGTGAGAAATTCAGTTTTGACGGTATGGAGTTTACTAAAACTGCTGAAGGTACCGATCCAACATTTGGTAATGGTACCTATACTGCGAAAGTTGATGGTAAAACTGTCACTTTCACCATTGCAGCATCATCTGATGCCTCTGGTACCGATGCTGAAGTGAAAACTGACGTGGCTTTATATACCAGCCAGAATGGTACACTGACAACTGCAGCAACTACCGCAAACAAAGCCGCTACCGTTACCGATTTGCAGAATGCGAACGCAACCAAAACTGGCAGCACGCTGAAAGCGAGTGGCGCTACCTATGACGTGGATGTTGATGGCAATGTAACTACCGGCGCTGGCGCGAATAAGAAAACCATGTATGTTACTACCGATAAAAACGGTAGCGCTAAACTGGTTAACGAAGACGTTGCTAAAGCAAGCACCAGTACTGCAGATCCGCTGGCTGTTCTTGATAAAGCTCTGGCACAGGTTGATGCGCTGCGTTCTGACCTCGGTGCGGTACAGAACCGTTTCGACTCTACCATCACTAACCTGGGTAACACCGTTAACAACCTGACTTCTGCACGTAGCCGTATCGAAGATGCTGACTACGCGACCGAAGTGTCCAACATGTCCAAAGCACAGATCCTGCAACAAGCAGGTACCTCTGTACTGGCACAGGCCAACCAGGTTCCGCAGAACGTTCTGTCTCTGCTGCGTTAATTTACGCTTACTGCGCAAACCCCGCTCTGGCGGGGTTTTTTACATTCAGCTTTACCCGTAACCCCCAAATAACCCCCCATTTCACCCACTATTCACCCGATTAAAACCCCTGCAGAAACGGATAATCATGCCGATAACTCATTTAACGCAGGGCTGTTTATCGTGAATTCACTGTATACCGCTGAAGGTGTAATGGATAAACACTCGCTGTGGCAGCGTTATGTACCGTTGGTGCGTCACGAAGCATTGCGCCTTCAGGTGCGTTTGCCGGCGAGCGTAGAACTGGATGACCTGCTACAAGCGGGCGGCATCGGGTTATTGAATGCAGTTGACCGATATGACGCTTTGCAAGGAACGGCATTTACCACTTACGCAGTGCAGCGTATTCGTGGAGCGATGCTGGACGAACTACGTAGCCGGGATTGGGTGCCGCGTAGCGTTCGGCGCAATGCTCGCGAAGTGGCACAGGCGATGGGACAACTGGAACAGGAATTAGGGCGTAACGCGACGGAAACCGAAGTGGCGGAGCGTCTGGCTATTCCTGTGCAAGAGTATCGTCAGATGTTGCTTGATACCAATAACAGCCAGCTCTTCTCCTATGACGAGTGGCGGGAAGAGCATGGCGATAGTATTGAGCTGGTGACGGAAGAACATCAGCAGGAAAACCCGTTACAACAGCTACTTGAGGGTAACCTCCGCCAGCGCGTGATGGAAGCGATCGAGGCGTTGCCGGAGCGCGAAAAGCTGGTGTTAACGCTGTACTACCAGGAAGAGCTGAATCTGAAAGAGATTGGCGCGGTACTGGAAGTGGGTGAATCACGGGTCAGCCAGTTGCACAGTCAGGCCATCAAACGTCTACGCACCAAGCTGGGTAAGCTATAGGGGTACATTATTACCCCTGAACAATGCCGCATTACGAATTGACTACCAGGAGTTCTCATGACGGTGCAGCAATCAAAAAGACGGCCTCTAAGCCGCTACCTCAAAGATTTCAAACACAGCCAGACGCATTGCGCCCATTGCTTTAAGCTGCTCGACCGGATCACGCTGGTTCGCCGCGGGCAAATTGTGAATAAAATCGCCATCGCCCGCCTGGACACGTTGCTGAATGAAGCTGAGTGGGAACAGGAGAAAAAAGAGTGGGTGGCGCTGTGCCGTTTTTGCGGTGATTTGCACTGCAAAGAGCAGAGCGATTTTTTTGATATCATCGGTTTTAAACAATTTTTATTTGAGCAAACCGAAATGAGCCACGGCACGGTACGTGAATACGTTGTCCGCTTGCGCCGCCTCGGGAATCATCTGACCGAACAAAATATCTCTCATGACCTGCTGCAGGAAGGGTTCCTCGACGAAAACCTTGCCCCGTGGCTGCCGGAAACCAGCACCAACAATTACCGCATCGCCTTGCGCAAGTATGAGCAGTTTAAAGCTCATACGCATATGGGACATATGCAGAAATCCTCCTGGACAGCCAGTTCTGATATATATTAAAAACGAATAAGGTGTAACAGAGTGGTGTTTGTGGAACACAGCAAACGCTTTACACTGTAGTCATAAATGATAGTCACTAATGACAATATTCGGGGTAACTATGAAATTAGCACTTCTGGGACGTCAGGCTCTGATGAGTGTAATGGCTGTTGCACTTGTCGCCGGAATGAGCGTAAAGACTTATGCAGATGAGGGTCTGTTAAATAAAGTTAAAGAGCGTGGCACGCTGCTGGTAGGCCTGGAAGGCACCTATCCTCCGTTTAGTTTTCAGGGTGACGACGGCAAGCTGACCGGTTTTGAAGTGGAGTTCGCTGAAGAACTGGCCAAGCATCTTGGCGTGAAAGCGACACTGAAGCCGACCAAGTGGGACGGTATGCTGGCCTCTCTTGATTCCAAGCGCATTGACGTGGTCATTAACCAGGTGACCATCTCTGACGAACGTAAGAAAAAATACGATTTCTCTACCCCGTATACTGTCTCTGGTATCCAGGCGCTGGTGAAGAAAGGCAATGAAGGCGTTATTAAGACTGCTGCCGATCTGAAAGGTAAAAAAGTCGGTGTTGGTCTGGGTACCAACTATGAAGAGTGGCTGCGCCAGAACGTGCAGGGCGTGGATATTCGTACCTATGATGATGACCCGACCAAATATCAGGATCTGCGTGTAGGTCGTATCGACGCCATTCTGGTTGACCGTCTGGCGGCGCTGGATCTGGTGAAGAAAACCAAGGATACGCTGGCTGTGACCGGTGAAGCATTCTCCCGCCAGGAGTCCGGCGTGGCGCTGCGCAAAGGCAATGAAGATCTGCTGAAAGCGGTTGATGCAGCCATTGCTGAAATGCAGAAAGACGGCTCGCTGAAAGCCTTGTCAGAAAAATGGTTTGGAGCAGATGTGACGAAATAATCGTCATTTGATGAAAAAAGGCGCCTTTAACAGCGCCTTTTTTTATTTCATTGCGCCTGAACGTGCATAATAAAAAGAACATCACAACAACGAATACCGGAGGCTGTATGCCGCTGCATAACTTAACGCGCTTTCCACGTCTGGAATTTATTGGCGCGCCAACGCCGCTCGAATATCTTCCGCGCTTCTCAGACTATCTCGGGCGCGATATTTTCATCAAACGCGATGACGTTACGCCGATGGCGATGGGCGGCAATAAGCTGCGTAAGCTGGAGTTTCTCGCCGCAGACGCGCTGCGTGAAGGCGCAGATACGCTGATAACCGCCGGTGCGATTCAGTCTAACCATGTGCGCCAGACGGCGGCGGTAGCGGCTAAACTTGGCCTGCACTGCGTGGCGCTGCTGGAAAATCCGATTGGCACCACTGCGGAGAACTATCTCACCAATGGCAACCGTCTGCTGCTGGACCTGTTTAATACGCAAATCGAAATGTGCGATGCGCTGACCGATCCGAATGCACAGCTGCAGGAGCTGGCGACGCGCATTGAAGCGCAAGGGTTCCGCCCGTATGTGATCCCCGTTGGGGGTTCCAACGCACTTGGAGCACTGGGTTATGTGGAAAGCGCGCTGGAAATTGCTCAGCAGTGTGAAGGGGCCGTCTCGCTCTCTTCCGTGGTGGTGGCCTCGGGCAGCGCGGGAACGCATGCCGGACTGGCCGTGGGGCTGGAACAATTGATGCCAGACGTAGAGCTTATCGGTGTGACCGTCTCGCGTAGCGTGGCCGATCAAAAGCCTAAAGTTGTTACGCTGCAGCAGGATATTGCCCGTGAACTGGAACTGACGGCCTCAGCAGATATCCTGTTATGGGACGATTATTTTGCGCCGGGCTACGGTACGCCAAACGAAGAGGGCATGGAGGCAGTAAAACTGTTGGCGCGCCTGGAAGGTATTTTGTTGGATCCGGTGTATACCGGTAAGGCGATGGCGGGTTTGATTGACGGCATCAGCCAGAAGCGTTTCAAAGACGAAGGGCCAATTCTCTTTATTCATACTGGTGGGGCACCTGCGCTGTTTGCCTACCATCCTCACGTGTAATAACCAGGTAGAAAAACGCTAATGCATGAAAGTATCCAACTGGTGATTGATTCTCTGCCGTATCTGCTCAAAGGCGCGGTTTTTACGCTGCAACTGAGTATCGGCGGGATGTTCTTTGGCCTCGTGCTGGGGTTTATCCTGGCGCTGATGCGTCTGTCGCCGCTGCTGCCTGTGCGCTGGCTGGCGCGCTTTTATATCTCTATCTTTCGCGGAACGCCGTTGATCGCCCAACTGTTCATGATCTATTACGGTCTGCCGCAGTTTGGTATTGAGCTTGATCCCATCCCGGCGGCGATGATTGGCTTGTCGCTCAATACGGCGGCCTACGCGGCGGAAACCCTGCGTGCGGCAATCTCTTCCATCGACAAAGGGCAGTGGGAGGCGGGTGCCAGTATTGGTATGACGCGGTGGCAAACCATGCGCCGGGCAATCCTGCCGCAGGCTGCGCGGGTTGCGCTCCCGCCGCTGAGCAACAGCTTTATCAGCCTGGTGAAGGACACTTCTCTTGCCGCTACGATTCAGGTACCAGAACTGTTCCGTCAGGCGCAACTGATTACCTCGCGTACGCTGGAAGTGTTCACAATGTATCTGGCGGCCTCGTTGATTTACTGGGTGATGGCGACGGTGCTTTCTGCACTGCAAAACTATTTTGAAGAACAACTCAACCGCCAGGAGAGAGAGCCGAAATGAGTGCTATCGAAGTCAGAAACCTGGTCAAAAAATTTCATGGGCAAACGGTGCTGCATGGGATCGATCTTGACGTCAAACCCGGTGAAGTGGTAGCGATTATCGGGCCGAGCGGTTCGGGTAAAACCACGCTGCTGCGTAGCATTAATTTGCTGGAGCAACCGGAGGCGGGCACGATTAAGGTGGGTGAGATTACGATTGATACCGCACGCTCGTTAACTCAACAAAAAAGTCTGATTCGTCAGTTGCGCCAGCACGTAGGCTTTGTGTTCCAGAACTTTAATTTATTCCCGCATCGTACGGTGCTGGAAAACATTATTGAAGGCCCGGTGATTGTTAAAGGCGAGCCGAAAGCTGAAGCGACAGCCCGAGCGCGGGAATTGCTGGCAAAAGTAGGGCTGGCGGGTAAAGAAACCAGCTATCCGCGGCGTTTGTCCGGTGGGCAGCTGCAGCGTGTGGCGATTGCCCGCGCGCTGGCAATGCGACCCGAGGTGATTCTTTTTGATGAGCCGACCTCTGCGCTCGATCCTGAACTGGTTGGCGAGGTGCTTAATACCATCCGCCAACTGGCACAGGAAAAACGCACCATGGTGATTGTGACGCATGAAATGAGCTTTGCCCGCGATGTGGCCGACCGGGCGATATTTATGGATCAAGGCAGGATCGTGGAGCAGGGACCCGCAAAATCCTTATTCACGCATCCGCAGCAGCCGCGAACCCGTCAGTTTCTTGAAAAGTTTCTGATGCAATAATCTGTGCATACAGTACTCATCGATATTGTTTTATTGGTGAGTACTGTTCGCATAACTATTTATAAATATTGCTTTATTATTAACCCCCAATACCGTTACGTCTTCCCGTCATAGAGTAATGCTCAAGTAATTGTTCATTTGTCCGATAATTTGCATATATAAAATACATTTATGTGTTAGCTTGTTTCATATGTTTGGATGATTATCAATCTCAGGGGCATTACCACTTAGTATGCAGGATCATGATTTCTTCACCTGGCGACGGAGCATGCTGTTACGCTTTCAGGAAATGGCGACGGCAGAGGATGTCTATAACGAATTACAGCAACAGACGCAGCACTTAGAGTTCGATTTTTACGCGCTCTGTGTTCGTCATCCCGTACCTTTTACCCGGCCTAAAACGGCACTTCATACGACATATCCCAAAGCATGGGTGGCGCATTATCAGTCCGAGAATTATTTCGCGATTGATCCGGTGCTGAAGCCTGAAAACTTCAGTCAGGGACATTTACCCTGGAACGATACCTTATTTCGCGACGCACAGCCCCTATGGGATGCCGCGCGCAATCATGGTTTACGTAAAGGGATGACGCAATGCTTAATGTTGCCGAATCGGGCGTTGGGTTTTTTATCGGTATCGCGTGCGAGTATCCGTAATAGTCGCTTTGCAAATGACGAAGTGGAACTCAGAATGCAGCTGCTGGTGCGAGAAAGCTTGTCGGTACTCACGCGGCTGGAAGATGACATGGTCATGGCGCCCGAGATGCGCTTTAGCAAGCGGGAAAAAGAAATATTGAAATGGACGGCAGAAGGCAAAACGTCTTCAGAAATCGCAATAATTCTGTCGATTTCTGAAAATACCGTTAACTTTCACCAGAAAAATATGCAAAAAAAATTCAATGCACCAAACAAAACGCAGATTGCCTGTTATGCTGCTGCGACCGGGCTTATCTGAATAAACTATCGTTCTGAGTGTCAGACGCAAAACCGGCTGATAGCAATGCTCTCAGCCGGTTTCTTATTACTGGCGGTAAGCTTGTTTAATTTGCTTAACAGTGTTGGAAAATACCGCAGCCTGTGATTGATCTTCAATCTGTGCGATCTGTTTTTCCATTTTAAGAATCACGCGTCCTGCATCGGCTTGACCCATTGCCTGCAGCATCAGCGTTAACATGGCTTTCAGGCAGGTGACTTCATTAGCCAGTTCCTGGTTATTCTCAGCAGTGGAAAAGTCAGGCGTACTCATTTATTTTCCTCGTTATGTCTCAATGAAAAAGTGCGATGTCAAATCTCAAGGCGGCGGAGTATACCATAAGCGAGGCTAAAAATATCAGTGGTTGTTTTTTGCGCAAACATAAGTCGTGGACATTAAAATAAACAACACGTTGCAGTGCATATATTTTCTCCACCTGTTGTTTATTTCGAGTATTTTCTTCGTTAATTATTGTTACAACTTTGACTGCCTATTTTGCATTCAGCGAAGGAATATGAATTTTTTGTCACTATTATGAAACAGCCAGGCAGATATAACCGCGGCAGAAGGCTGCCTGGTATGAACGTTTCCACCCGTCGTACAATCTAATTTCCAAAAACGAGAGCAAAATCGAAAGTCGGGTGTTTTTTACATTTCAAAGTTGAGATAAAACCCGTTAACATAGGACCGATTAACTATCGGTAGCGTTATCCCTATTCTGGAGATATTCCTTTGATCAACGTTTTTCTTGTTGATGACCACGAACTGGTGCGCGCAGGGATACGACGCATTCTTGAAGATATAAAAGGCATTAAAGTTGTCGGCGAGGCGTGCTGCGGCGAAGATGCGGTGAAATGGTGCCGCTCAAATTCCGTTGACGTTGTGCTGATGGACATGAATATGCCCGGTATTGGTGGCCTTGAGGCAACGCGTAAAATTGCGCGTTCAACGGCTGACATTAAAGTGATCATGCTGACGGTCCATACCGAAAACCCGTTGCCTGCAAAAGTCATGCAGGCAGGAGCTGCGGGCTATCTCAGTAAAGGGGCTGCGCCCCAGGAGGTCGTGAGTGCGATTCGTTCGGTTTTTTCCGGCCAACGTTATATTGCCTCCGATATCGCTCAGCAAATGGCGCTCAGCCAGATTGAGCCTGAGAAAACGGAAACCCCGTTTGCCAGTTTGTCTGAACGTGAGTTGCAGATTATGCTGATGATCACCAAAGGTCAGAAGGTCAATGAGATCTCAGAACAGCTGAATCTTAGTCCTAAAACGGTGAACAGTTATCGCTATCGAATGTTCAGTAAATTAAACATTCACGGCGATGTTGAGCTGACTCACCTGGCAATTCGCCATGGCCTGTGTAATGCGGAGACATTAACAAGCCAGTGACCGATCAGTTTGATGCCAAAGCGTTCCTGAAAACCGTGACCAGTCAGCCCGGCGTTTATCGTATGTATGATATCGCCGGGACGGTCATCTACGTCGGGAAAGCGAAAGACCTGAAAAAAAGGCTTTCCAGCTATTTCCGCAGCAACCTTGCATCGCGTAAGACCGAAGCGCTGGTCGCGCAAATACAGCACATTGATGTCACGGTAACGCACACCGAAACCGAAGCGTTACTGCTTGAGCACAACTACATCAAGCTGTATCAGCCGCGCTACAACGTTTTGCTGCGCGACGATAAATCCTATCCTTTTATTTTCCTCAGCGGCGATACCCATCCTCGTCTGGCGATGCATCGTGGGGCCAAGCATGCCAAAGGCGAGTACTTTGGGCCGTTCCCTAACGGTTATGCTGTACGTGAGACGCTGGCGCTGCTGCAGAAAATCTTTCCGATTCGTCAGTGCGAAAATAGTGTTTATCGCAATCGCTCGCGACCTTGTCTGCAATATCAGATTGGCCGCTGCCTTGGCCCGTGTGTCGCGGGTCTGGTGAGTGAGGAAGAGTATGCACAACAGGTTGATTATGTTCGTCTGTTCCTGTCCGGGAAAGACGATCAGGTATTAACTCAGTTGATAGCCCGTATGGAAAAGGCCAGCCAGAATCTCGAATTTGAAGAGGCTGCACGTATTCGTGACCAAATTCAGGCCGTACGCCGCGTGACCGAAAAACAGTTTGTTTCTAATACCGGAGACGATCTGGACGTCATTGGCGTGGCGTTTGACGCCGGCATGGCCTGTGTACACGTGCTGTTTATTCGCCAGGGTAAAGTGTTAGGCAGTCGTAGCTATTTCCCAAAAGTACCCGGTGGAACAGAACTTGGCGAGGTCGTCGAAACCTTTGTCGGACAGTTTTATCTGCAGGGTAGCCAGATGCGCACCTTACCCGGCGAGATCTTGCTCGATTTTAATCTTAGCGATAAAACCCTGCTGGCGGACTCTTTGTCTGAGCTGGCTGGACGTAAGATCAACGTTCAGACGAAACCGCGAGGCGATCGCGCGCGTTATCTGAAGCTGGCGCGTACCAACGCGGCGGTGGCGTTAACCACAAAACTTTCCCAGCAGTCAACCATTACTCAACGTCTGACGGCGCTGGCATCGGTACTGAAGCTTCCCGCAGTAAAACGCATGGAGTGTTTCGATATCAGCCATACGATGGGTGAGCAGACGGTGGCCTCCTGCGTGGTGTTCGATGCCAATGGACCGCTGCGTGCAGAATATCGTCGCTATAACATCACCGGCATCACGCCGGGCGATGATTATGCGGCCATGAATCAGGTTCTGCGTCGGCGTTACGGTAAGGCGATTGAAGAAAGTAAGATTCCGGACGTCATATTAATTGACGGCGGTAAAGGTCAGTTAGGGCAGGCAAAAGCCGTTTTTGCTGAGCTGGACGTTCCCTGGGACAAACAGCACCCACTCTTGCTGGGGGTGGCAAAAGGGGCCGATCGTAAAGCCGGCCTGGAAACACTGTTCTTTGAGCCTGAAGGTGAGGGGTTTAGCCTGCCGCCGGATTCGCCAGCATTGCACGTAATCCAGCATATCCGCGATGAATCTCACGATCATGCGATTAGTGGTCACCGTAAAAAGCGGGCGAAAGTGAAAAGTACCAGCACGCTTGAGACCATTGAAGGTGTTGGGCCGAAGCGCCGGCAGATGTTGTTGAAATATATGGGCGGTTTGCAAGGTCTTCGTAACGCGAGTATCGAAGAAATTGCAAAAGTGCCGGGTATTTCGCAAGCTCTGGCAGAAAAGATCTTCTACTCGTTGAAACATTAGGCCCTCTGTAGCAACATAGGGGTAATTTCACTGACAACAGATAGTTATCCGTCATATGCAATTTAATATCCCTACGTTGCTCACGCTGTTTCGCGTCATCCTGATCCCATTCTTTGTATTGGCTTTTTATCTGCCATTCACCTGGGCTCCCTTCGTTTGTGCGCTGATCTTCTGTATCGCGGCGGTCACCGACTGGTTTGATGGCTATCTGGCACGTCGCTGGAATCAAAGTACGCGTTTTGGCGCCTTCCTCGATCCGGTTGCCGACAAAGTACTCGTGGCTATCGCAATGGTGCTGGTGACCGAACACTATCACAGCTGGTGGGTGACGCTGCCTGCCGCCACGATGATTGCGCGTGAAATTATTATCTCTGCGCTACGTGAATGGATGGCTGAACTGGGTAAACGCAGCAGTGTGGCGGTCTCCTGGATCGGTAAAGTGAAAACCACTTCGCAAATGGCTGCGCTTGCATGGCTGCTGTGGCGTCCAAATATCTGGGTAGAGTACGCGGGAATCGCACTTTTCTTCGTCGCGGCAATACTGACTTTGTGGTCAATGTTCCAGTATTTGAGCGCTGCATGGGGAGATTTGCTTGAACAGTGATCGTTTCGGCGCAAATTTCAGCAAACGATCGTCAGTGGTGAAAAATATCGTTGACTCATTGCGTCAGGTAAGTAGAATGCAACGCATCGAACGGCAGCACTGATTGCCAGACGATAACAAAATCAAGTGATTAACAAAGTTACTTGGTGATGCGGGAATAGCTCAGTTGGTAGAGCACGACCTTGCCAAGGTCGGGGTCGCGAGTTCGAGTCTCGTTTCCCGCTCCAAATTAAAAACATCGGCAATGTGCGGGTGTTGGCTGAAAAGCCTGAAGATTTTGGCGCGTTAGCAAAGCGGTTATGTAGCGGATTGCAAATCCGTCTAGTCCGGTTCGACTCCGGAACGCGCCTCCAATTTTCCCGAGCCCGGATGGTGAAATCGGTAGACACAAGGGATTTAAAATCCCTCGGCTGTAAGGCTGTGCGGGTTCAAGTCCCGCTCCGGGTACCATGGGAAATAACAGAATAATCAAAGCAATAAGCAGTGTCGTGAAACCACCTACGGGTGGTTTTTTTGTGCCTGAAATTCACGAATATTCTCCTAAATATCACCTGGGTTATGGATGTGCGCCGTTCCTGTAACGGCTGGCAGGGCGGTGTAGACGAATAGGCGGTAAACCGTTACGTTTTATCCTGGTAGCAGTAACTGATAAACCGCGGTTCATTTCCGGGTGAATAATACTGCAGCTTGCCGCCTATGGAATTGAACAACACCTGGAATGACATCGCCGGAAAACCGTGGAACACCATGGTCAGGGCTAACATGTGGGTGGTGGTGCCTTTCTGTTGATCCGTCACCACTTCTCGTTCTGAGGCGATAACCTGACTCATCCGCCAGCGCTGAGCCAGATCGGATTTAATGGCGCTGATCGTCTCTGGTGAGACGTTTGTTTCTGTAACCCCGTTGAGAATACTATAAGTGCGATTGCGTAGCGTTTTAGCGTCAGGAGACTGGAGTTGACGGTTCAGGCTCAGTGCACAATGCAGGCGAGTGGGCGGGTCGAAGTAGAGCGACTTATCCGTTTTGATCGTGGCGACGGTAAAATGAATTTTGAGTACATCGTCGTTAGCCTGTTCCTGATTCTCAACGTGCTGCCAGCGGTTATTTTGCACCTGTGGGATGACAATCAGAGGATCGGATTGACTGCTCAGACGCACAATCAATGGCGTCAGCATTGTTGTGTCTGGCTCTGCCTGTACGGGCAAGGCGCGTGCTTCTGGCTGCGGTGCCGCAGCGTTTATTCGCCAGATCTTCAGTAATGGCGGCTGCTTCGCGGGTTTTTCACTTTCTACCCGATTCAGGTCGGAATCGGACCATGCCATACCAACCAGTACACTGTGACCAGCATTATCTGTCCTTACCAGCGAAAGGGGTTCATCCGTCTCTTTCACATTGAGGGTAAAGCGCTGCACGTTATTGGCATGGTTGTTCCCAAGCTGCTGGCGAGCGACGGTAACGTAGTCCGTGTAATTTTTACCGCTATCATCATCCCCAAAAGTGCCATTCCTGTTCAGTGGCGCTCCGCGAGCAAACACCCACGCCCAACTGGCCTCACCGCTGGCATCTTTTTCCATCAGCATATCGTGAGACAAAAAGCGGTACTGATTGCGTATGGTAACCATCGGACCATTTAACGGGTAGTCGGTCATTATGTCATCTTTACGACCTTCAGGCTTGAGCAGCTCTTGTTGGACGATTTTGACGGTGCTTATATTCGGGCTGCCTGCTGTTCCACGATGCGTCAGCGACACGATGACGGGCTTCCCCTCTACGACGGCAAATTTTTTCACCGAGGCATCCGTATCAGACCGACAGGCATAAATTTTAGCCTTTGGGTCATCAGCGTCAGGGATATTGTCACCAGGGCAGAGAGTGAGGGCTAATTTTAGCGGGCTGCTGCTGGATAACCAGCCAAACCGGATCAGTTTGACGCTGGTATCGTTGGCGCCATCTCGGGCAAGCGAAACCAGTGAGCCTGGGCTGGTTGGTGTTTCGCTGACGCTATCAGTCATACCGGTTAACATGGGGGGAGTGGCAAGCCTGGCTTCCGGAACGGGCGTGTATGCCGGCGTTTTCTGGCTGCTTTTACCCAGCGTTCTCATACTGACCAGATTACGTTTGAAGTAAAACGTGCGTACGCCGTAATCGGCATTTGGGTCACTGACTCTGTTTTCTGGCGTCGCCCGTCCAACTACATAGTCGTTAGCTCTGGCAGGCATTGGGTCGTATTCAAAATAGGTCGAGCGGGTGCGATCATGGAACGAACCTGCGCCTTTCAACGATACGCCCAGTAACACGGTTTTGGCTTCTTGTTCGCAGGAGCTATACATTGTCCGCACGTCGGTGAGCGTATTACCTTTCCGCTCCTGAAATTGTCGGCATAACCGGAACGCGGACTGCTGTAGCTGTGTATCGCAGTCTGCCTGAGTGTATCCGTATGTGGCATAGCCATGGCGATAGCAAAAATCGTGTATCACGCAGGCCTGACGAAAGCGAAGCGAGATATCGGATCCATCCACGCTGTGTTTGAACGAAATTCTGTTGGCAAGTGGAGGAATGGAACAGTTTAACCCTGCCGCCTGGCCGCCAAGAATAGCTTCCGTCGCGGTAGAAGAGGGATACGAAGTGAAGGTTATCGGAGCTTCTGTTTCTTCAGGCTGAGCCAGATCCGGATAGACGGCTTCCGCTGTTCCACCAATGATGGCGTGGCATCCTGCACCCATGACCAGCAGGGCAATTACCGCACCTATTAGTAATACTGTTACGCAGGGTTTATGACACTTCGCTGACCCGCTCAATTTCGCAGCCATAGCATTTCCTGTTTTCCGATTGTATTAACCAAAAAATCGAGGACAAACACGCAACGGTTTAATTGAAACTAGCGTAGTTGATGGAGTGAAAAGTGAAAATAATGAAAATTCACGAATGAGGGTGACCGCGAGATTAACGGTGGTTTCCAGATAACTTATGCAATGCGTTTTATGACAAATTCAACATAATTTATTAAGGTTAAAGCCCAGAAACTGACTATTCTGTTTATAAATAAGTGTGTTCAGGAGTGGTGCTATGTTTTTAAGAGTACAAATTGCATTTATTCTACTCTCTGCATCGCTCGTTACTCACGCGGAAGTAAAAAAAATAACGATCTACTCCGATGGTGTTTCATGTCCAGGTAGCTGCGATGCACATGTCGTTTTTGATAAAGCCATGAATGGTACGGAATTTGCGCACAAAGCTGGGACGAAGTATGCGGCATGCAAGAAGAATGAAGAGTGTCACATCTGCTTTGAATCAGGTGGTAAGCAATGCCTGGACGTCATGTATCGAGGGAATGGTCCACATGCCAATACATTTGACTTTACGCCGAAATTTTATCAGCAAGTTTGCGCAGGAACGCCAGTTCAATTACTGCTGGCAGATGCTTGTAATAATATGAGGGAGAGTGCAAAGAACCTCGAACGTCGGATTAATTGCATTGCAACTCCGGATGATAATAAATGCAATAATATTATCGTATTGGCTGAATCTGCCCGCAAATTGGACATACCAAAGTATGAAAAATGTCTCCAGCAGGGCGAGCATGCCTATAATCAAAGTGTGCCGCCTGCTGAGCAACGCGCTCTCAATTGTGCCTACGAATTACATGGTTCCGGTATAAATAGTAAAGGCAAAACATGGAAGAAACTCCTTCCTGCCGCTTGTAGAGAGAATACTTATGTTGGGCGCGATGGATTGGACTGTTGCAGTGGCAATACACTTACCGACGGTCAGCTAGGCCTTGAGTGTAAGGCTTTTTATCCGCGTCGGTAAGGTTGTCCTGTAGCAACAGATAGTGCTGGTCTTCACTTTATGGCTTTTAGTCAAAGTCATACCGAACAACCAGACGCTCAGCAAAAGGCCCATTTTTACTGAGCTTTCCATCGGCTCCGGGAGCGCGACGTAAACCGGGTTGTTTTAGCAGTGGTTTAAGCATCAAATGAAGAGTGGCTAAGTTTATGTAACGGCCAAAACAGGCGTGCAGCCCATAGCCGAAATGCATGTAATCCGCAGCCGGACGATGGGGATTGAATGCCTTTGGATTGGAAATCCGGCGAGAGTCCATCATCGCCGAGGCGAATGCGGCCAGCACATGAGACCCTGCTTTGATGGTTACCTCGTGGCGTGTTCCGCGCGCCAGGGTGACGTCAGTCAAAGCGACGCGCCATAAACCCGGCCCCAGAGGATCAAAACGCATCGCTTCAAGTACATAGCGCCGTAGTGTCTCATCATCATTGTTGCGCGCTGCTGCTTGCGCCTCAGCCAGAATCTGCGGTCGTTTTAACAGTTGCTCCATTGCCTGCGGAAGGACCATAGGGGGCTGAGGAGGGCCGCCGACAATCATTCCCATTAGCGCGGTACGAATTTGCACGTCACTAAAGCCAGGCTCGTGCGCAGACTGGAGAGTAAGACAACGCGCCAACACGTCATCGTCCCCCTTATTTTGCTTACGCAGGGTTATGATGGCATCAATATGGGCACGCAGGGCGGGGGCAATTTCGTCGACTTCGGCTCGCAGGGCCAAATCATTACCCCCATCAGCGAACAGAAACTCAAATAACCGCGTTGCCCAAACCCGTAAGTCACCGTTGGCGGGGGATGGGATACCAAGATATGTCGCGAGAAAATCAAAGCTTACCTGACGGGTGAGGTCGTTCACGATTTCTATCTGACCCTTGTTCGTGTTGATAATGCGTGTTGCCCGTTCTTCAACGTCGCTTGCCAGACGCTGCAGGTCACTGGGTAAAATGACCTTGCACAGGGCTGCTGTATCATCGTGATGTTGAGAGCGATCGTCTGTTCCCAGGAAAAAAGGTTCTCCTCCCATAATGATGTCGAGTTTCTGTTTATACATGACGCCAAATTTGGCCTCTGTGGCAAACACTTCACGGACGTGGTCATACCGTGATGTGAGCGTCATTCCCGCCACATTCCACACGGGCTTCACGCAGCGTAATAGGCTGAAAAAATAGGGCAACGCGGTCATGAACCGTTGTTCTGCCCATTTTCGCGGTCCACCAGCACGCGGCCTGAGAACCGATTTTGACGTGAGTGCACTCATAGCGTCTCCAGATAGCGAAGCGCCGCGATACTCGGCAAAAAGAAGTATTCGCCACCCACCATTTGCACGTAGCTTTTTACCTGAATAATTTTACGTAAGTGTGCATCGGGGATAGTGAACGCTCCGCATGGGCCCAGCAGGGGGTCGGTTTCATTGTGCAGCACGGCAAAGTTGGGGTTCAGGATCCACGTCTGCTGAATAAACTCGAATTGACGACCAATATCGGTGTTCAGACAAATGAACAATAAGCCACGGTCGCCAGGGTCTGCGCAACGTGGGTCGGTAACTTCAGGGCCATATTTTCTCCCTCGACGTAAAATACGATGATGATTCGCGGCGCTCAGCAACAGATCTTTATCCTTGGCGGAGGGGGCAAGCCCGTCACGTGGGTTTCCCCGACGTACGTGGCTACCCAGTGGGCAGCCATATCCCATTTTGTCACGGTCAAAAAAACGAAACGCATTATCCGGTCGACCTGAGGTATCCGCAGGTAAGACTCCTCCAGGGCAGAGAAGATGGCCATTACGATCTCGCCCCATCACCCGGCTGGCTACCCAATCAGCATTGACCGGAGGGGTTCCCGCATTAACACTCTTGTTCAGAGCATCCGCACATTCGTCCATTGAATTCCAGAACTGGGCTACATCTTGCTTGAGCTCTCTAACGACCATATAGCTGCCGTTGAAACCAAAATCGAGGAAACCTTCGCCACGCGGATGCGGTCTTAGCGTTTCGGGATCGCAGCCTGATACGTTAGCGCTTTTGCCTGGCACCACTGGCCCAGTCGCAAGCTCACCATGACCGTTGGGATGTCCCATCAGTATTTCACCCAGCGGTACAAGGTGGACGCTATTATGGCGCTGAGCCAGCGTTTGACTCAGCGTGACGACATCTTTTTCGAAGGGGATCGGCTGAGAAATACCATCAGCAAACCCGAAATGCTCTCGTTCTATGCCATCGGACGGACGCGTCCGCGTAAGCGGCAGTTTGCGGACGACGGTGACGCGATAAGGCGCAAGGCATTGTGTAACCTGAGAGGTCCATTCATCCACGTCAGTTTCGTTATCTGCATACAGCAGGAGCAGCGCATGTACGGTGATCTCGGTGGTGATAGCCACATTCGTGTGCGCATCAGTCGTGGTGTGAAAAGGGCGTGCTGTGGTGTCATGTGCGGCAGCATCAAGCGGCGTGTTACCACTCCATTGGGGACCACCGTCGATCACCGTCTTGCTCCATGTATTGCCGCGACGATCGCCAAGTCGGCGCAGACGATCTTCCTGGAACATCCCCTCTTTAAAGGGGCGATCGAAGCTGTCCAGTGAATGCGCATCGAGTCCCATTTTGCTTAAGCCAGACCAGGTAAAACCGAGTGCAGCACAACGCGGATCGGGTCCATCGGCATCGGTGATGGGCGCGATAGATGTGAGTGCTTTGAGCCAGCCGCACCCTTTGTGGTCTTTGTCGAAATTAAATTCTAAAAATAGCGCTCGCGCTGAAGGCTGTTTAGCAAAACCGCTGACCACCAGACCTTGTACATTTTTGTTATGTGGGGGAGCAAGCGCCCAACTCTCTGAGTCGCGGGCATCGTCAGTTAAAGGTCTTTTATCCATTGCGCAGCCCTCTCTTTTGTTATCCCGTGGGTTTGCAGACCGAACGCAATCCGGTAATTTCGCTCGATTTGATCGGTAGTCAGTTGCGGATAGGCGCTGAACCAGAAATGGCTAACCGCCATAGAATGGCGTGCCCACTCTTTAAACTGGCGACCCTGGCTGGCACCGTCGAGGATGAGATATCGCGTGGTGGGGAAACCTACGCCGCAGCTCCAGGCCAGTGAGAGCCCGTTATGTGCTTTTTCAATAAAGTCGTCGAGATAACTTTCCCATGTTTGATCGAAATTTGAGAGAAACATCAATCGACTCTTATTATTCACCAGCGCCCAATGCGCGAAATGGATAGTCCGCATTGATCCAAGATAGCCGTCGCGTGCAGTCGCACGTAACAATAACCCTAGCCCGAGATGTCCTGTGCGAATCAAAATAGTGCGCAAGATGCCGGGTTTGATAAGAACAACAGAACCCATATGATTTTGAGGGATCCAGTCCTCCCGCTGCGCCATTTCCCGCAGAAATCGTGGACTAACCCACGGTGCATCCAGTGAACTGTCCGTTTTCTCGAGGCTACGTAGCCAAAAAAGAATCGCGGCAAGGGTGAAAGGTATGCTCAATAAACCCTGTATAAACCAGACCAGCATATCCCCCAAGGTGGCTGCGGTAACCCGGCCCATGATCGGCATCAGGAAAAGGCTTCCCACAATACTTACTGTGGCGAGATAGAAAATAAGGTAGAAAAAAAGCGGCTTTTTGAAAGCGATGTTCTGCAAACTGACGTTTGTTGGTTCGCTATTGTCAGACGACCTGCGGCTAATTCGCGTGAATAATGCGGCAACAAGCAGCAGGCTGAAGCCCAGCAAAATAAACGAATAAGTTGGGTCGAGTATAAGAGAGAGCAGGAGTCCGGGTATCGAAAGAATAAAACTCACCGCGACCACAAATGCCCCCAGCCCGAGCCAATCAAAACTATTTTCCCAAAGCGAAATACGCGGAGCTGGCGGCGTATTTATCCACGGGAATTGTCCAGCCAGTGCAGTACGCAGTTGGTGATGAACCGCAAGGGGATCCAGCTTGCGATAGGTGGCATCATTGTGGGTTAGTTCTGACTGTACTTGTTCAAACAGTGCGCATTCATCCAGAATACGTTGACGCGTCATTCCTCGGTTCCCATGGTGGTAGACCGTAGGGACCAGTGACTGTGCTTCAAGATAAGGTGCGATCGGTGCGCGTGAACCCGGTGCGATAATGGCCGTGAACAGTGGAGCGAGAACATCCCGTGGGCATTTACAACAGGCCAGAAAGTGGCGAAGCTCAGGGCCGATAGCGTCTTCAAGCTGCGCCCAAAAGGGGCCGGGCTCACCATCAAAATTGGCTTCGATAACGAAAAGAGGATCGTACTCATAGCCAGGAAAGAGACTGAGTGACAGAAAATGTAAAACGGGAACGGAGGCTAAAAACGGCGCAAATTTGCCAGTGACACCTTGTTGAGGGGGAGCCCGTTTTTCGCGTAGTTCATTCAGTAGGCTTGATAAATACTCGTAGCTTTCAGGCTTTACTTCCAGCGCAACAGATAATGTTGATTGTCGCATTTTTTTACTCTCTCAATACGAACAAATACTGAAATGGCGTTTTTGACGGCAGAAAATTGCAGTGCTATGTATTAAAGTCGAGGCCTGTTTATATACGCTAGTAAGCTATAGCACCGCTGTCAATTTTATATTATTGTGAAGCTACAACTTAATTATTATATATTTTCCATTGTTTTTATTCTATCGCGACAAAATGAGGCGGATATTGGTTATCTTTATATGTCCCGGCGATAAGGTGTTATTCTCAACTTATTAAAATCACGAACTATTTCGATTAGATTTATCTGCGAACAGGTGCACCTGGCATAAAACCTCCGCGAGCTGGGTTATGGCGGAACCCGTCGCGGGCGGGATTACTACTTTGGCTTTGCAAACGATTAAATATAATCGGGTCACTAATACCATCCCGGATCACAAACGGTCTGTGGATTCGGTTTCGTTCCCTGAGCGTGAAGCCGAAATCATCTGTCCCGCCAATGATGATAACGCCATTACCGGCACGGAGTGCCGCACTTAACTCTTGCTCTCGTTCGGCCTGGTTTTGTAACGCGCGGGCTGTGGCTGACGATGACGCCAGCAGCAGTAATATGAGAACGGCACATGAAAATACCGATGGCAGTTTCATGATTAATACCTGTTAAATGTATGGCTATTAAAGTATAGCCTTATGTAGCTATCTCACTCGAACAAAAATGAGCAATTCAAACCTGGGCCCATACTGAGTCTGATGAAGGGCAGTGCCGTGCAGTTAAGAACTATAATAAAAACAGTCGACAGGTGATGATTCCTGTTTGCAGAAAATACAGATACAGGGGGGGGTTATGCGCGTCTCATTTTCGCTGCCCGTTGCGTTCACCGCCTTACTTGTCTTTAGCTGCACGGTATGTCCGGCGGAAAAAGGAGGGGCATTTTTACCGGATGTTGGGATCACGGATCCTATTGCGTTTGCACAGCAGTCATTTAATAACATGACCTCTTATCAGGTGATGATGCGATCCTCATCACCGCTGGGTGAGAGCAAAATTATTCGCTATAGCTATCAAAAACCTGGCTACGTGCGCATGGATTTTACCCAGCCGCATTCAGGTGCGGTACTTATCTTTAATCCTGTCAGCGGTAAAGTGACGTTATGGCCATTTGGTGTGGGGACTTTGCCCATTTTGCACCTGTCGCCCAGCAATTCATTGATCCAGGATGAGCGCGGTCATCGGGTGGATCGCTCTGATATCGGCGTGCTGTTGGGCAATATTCGCCATCTGCAACGTGAGGGAGCAACGACGACTGTTGGTAAGGAGAACCTTGCAGGACGCGCGACGACGCACCTCTTTGTGATTGGACCGGGAACAATGGCTGTTGATGGTGTTCACCGCTACGATGTATGGCTGGATAATTATCACGGACTCCCTGCCAAAGTGATCAGCTATGCGTCAGATGGGCAGCGATTAGAAACCGTTCTTCTGAATGCGATGGTCATCAATATCCGTTTCCCCGCTAATTACTTCACGCCTTGAGGAGCCTGCACTATGGCTGACTATCGGTTTTCCACTGTCTGGCGGGTAGAGGCTTCAATTCAGGCGGTATGGGATGTTTTTTCTCATCCGGACCAGTGGCCGGAATGGTGGGGAAGTCTGGAACGCATCGTTGAGATTAAAAAAGGTGATTTACAGGGCATTGGGGCACTGCATCGCTATACCTGGAAAGGCGTACTTCCTTATCGCTTAACTTTTGATATCAACGTACTGAATATATTGCCTTACTCGCTGCTTGAAGGACAGGCCAGCGGCGCGGTTGAAGGGCGAGGCGTATGGTATTTTTCAGCCGATGGTACAGAAACTATCGTCAGGTATGACTGGAATGTCCGCACCACGATCCGCTGGATGAATTATCTTGCCCCGCTGGCAGCACCTGTATTTCGCTGGAACCACGATACGGTCATGCGCGAGGGGGCGAAAGGGTTAGCCCGCAAACTGGCAACGCATGTGTATATAGACTGAACTCATCCTCGCTACTGTACTTTTTTGCCTGTCAATGGCTTAATATCTGCCACGTAGTCTCTCATTTCATTCACAGTTAACAGGTCTGTTATTGATGAATAACCTCCATCGACTCGCCTTTTTATGCCAGCGTCTGTCTGCTGTGATGATCGCATACGGTTTCCCATTTAGCCGTAGCTCAACTCTTACAACATGGACAGACAGCAATGCAACGTCGACAATTTCTCAAAAATAGCGTTCTCCTTTCCGCAGCCGGTTTAGTCGGCCCTGCAGTCATTAGCCAGACAGTACGAGCCGCAGAGCCATCCGTTGCGCCAGCCGCTCGTCGACGTTTTGTCTTAGCACAAACGTACAAACTCAATCCCCCTAAAGGGTCGCGCGGCGTGGTGAAACTGTGGATCCCGCTGCCGGTAGATACCGCGTTTCAACAAATGACGGCGCTCGCCTTTAACGGAAACTATAAACAGGCGTACGTCACTAGCAATAATACCTATGGCGCGAAAACGCTGTTTGCCACCTGGCCTGACTCGCAGAGCGAATTGCTGATTAATGTTGATATCGACATTGAAACCGCCGACTGGGAACCGCTGAAACAGGACGCGCTGAAAACCTGGCAGGCGCCCGAGCAGATTATTTATCCGCTGGATGTAAAACCGTACCTGTTACCGACGGCACATACTCCAGTTGATGGGCTGGTTCTGGAAACAGCACGAAAAATCACCGGTAATGAGCAGGACCCCCAGAAAAAAGCACGCCTGATTTACGAATGGGTCAGCAGCCATATGGAGCGCGATAACGATGTCATTGGTTGCGGCACGGGGGATGTGGCGGAGATCTTAAAAAGCGGTAAGCTCAAAGGCAAATGCACCGACATGAGCTCCGTGTTTGTGGCTCTGGCGCGGGCTAGCGGCATTCCGGCACGCGAGCTGTTTGGCATCCGCTTGGGCAAAGCCAATAAGCTTGAACGTTACTCGAAAAGCGCTTTTGGCAAAGCAGACAGTGCCGGCGTTGCCGATGTCAGCGGCGGACAACACTGCCGAGCCGAGTTTTATCTGGCAGGTTACGGCTGGTTACCGTGCGATCCCGCTGATGTGACCAAAATGCGTCTGGCAGAGAAAAAGTCGCACCAGGACGCCGATGTCCAGGCCGTTAACACTTACCTGTTTGGTAACTGGGAAATGAACTGGGTTGGATTCAACTACGGGCGTGATTTCGAGCTGTATCCGGCAACGGAGCAGGGGGCGATGAACAACTTCGGTTATCCTTACGCCGAAGTCGATGGCGACCCGATCAATTTCTACGATCCTAAAGCGTTCTCCTACAGCTATGTCGCCACAGAACAACGCTAAAGGGGCGGGACTCACCCTGTTGACGGCCGCTGCGGCTGCCGTCACCGCTGGCTTATGCTGCGTTGGACCGCTGCTCTATCTGCTGTTTGGTATTTCGGCGGCGAGCTTTGCCGTTTTCACTCAGTTTGAGTTTTTGCGAACGCCTCTGATGCTGCTGTCTCTGGGATTATTAGTGCGCGTCTTCTGGCGGCTCTATTTTTCCAAACGGCTGTGGTGCTCCGGGTGGCTAACGCTGAAGCAGGCGCGCATTCTCTACTGGTTCGCGCTGGCGTTGATTTTGCCGGTGTTGTTTTACCCAACGCTCGTCGCCTGGTTTTATGAGGTATTTGAATGAAGATCTTCACGTTAGTTGTATTCTTGCTGATGCCGCTGTGGGCTCAGGCGGCCAATCAAAAAGTGGTGCTGGATATACAAAATATGACCTGCTCGCTATGCGTTATTTCAGTCAATCAGGCGCTACGTGAAACCGATGGCGTAATTAAAGCAAAATCCTCCCTCAAAACCCGGCAGGCAGAAGCGATCGTGCCAGAAGGTTTCCCCACCGATACTTTACTAAATGCGGTAGCGAAAACGGGCTATACCGCAACGCTCAACCGCATTGAGCAACAGTAAACCACCTGCGGGTGGTTTTATTGTTTTTTCCCGGTATGATGCCCGGCGGCTTAGTGTTCTCTTTTGTGCGTTAACTACCGGAATTCCCCTCGTTTCCTGTTAACCTGAACAGGCGGCAGCTGTATGCCGCATATGCCCATTTGTATCTGTTATCCCTCCAGCCATGTAGGATGATCACAGGCAAGATTTTTTGACTAAGGAAAAGCGTGATGAAAACGGGACCATTAAACGAGAGCGAACTGGAATGGCTGGATGATGTACTGACTAAGTACAATACGGACAAGGCTATTCTGGATGTGTCAGAACTGGATGGTTTACTGACGGCGGTGCTGAGTTCACCGTATGAAATTGAACCGGAGCAGTGGCTGGTCGCTATTTGGGGCGGCGCGCAGTATGTTCCTCGCTGGTCCTCCGAAAAAGAAATGACGCGTTTCATGAACCTGGCGTTTCAACATATGGCGGATACGGCGGATCGTCTGGATGAATATCCTGAGCAGTTTGAGCCGCTGTTTGGTTTGCGTGAAATTGACGAGCATGAACTGACCATCGTTGAAGAGTGGTGCTTCGGTTATATGCGTGGCGTCGCTTTGTCAGACTGGTCCGCGTTACCAGACACGTTAAAACCGGCGCTTGAAGCTATTGCGCTGCACGGTACGGAAGAGAACTTTGCGGTAGTTGAGAAACTGACGCCGGAAGCGTTTGAAGAGAGCGTGGATGCCATTCGCCTGGCGGCGCTGGATCTGCATGCTTACTGGATGGCGCATCCCCAGGAAACGCCGGTCAAGGTTCCGGTAAAAGTGGATGCCAAGGTAGGGCGTAACGACCCGTGCCCATGTGGTAGCGGCAAGAAATATAAGCAGTGCTGTTTGCATTAACAGAAAGGGGCGAAAGCCCCTTTTGTTTTAACCCACTTCAGGCAGGAATCCTGCAGCAATAGAAAACTGTACTGCTATCACCACAATGCCGCACAAAAATACCAACGCCAGCGCCGGAGCACCGCCCGCCACGCGGTAGGTAGCCTGCGGATTCTGTTTTCTGCTCTGCCAGGCCAGCATTGAGGGAATGAGCAGCGCCAGTACCGCCAAAGCAACGCCTGCGTACCCCAACGCCATGACGAAACCACGCGGATAGAACAGTGCGAATGCCAGCGGCGGCAGGAAGGTTACCACGCCGGTTTGCATTCTTCCCGCTACGGTATTGCGGCGTTGGAAGAGGTCGGCCAAATAGTCAAATAATCCCAGCGCCACGCCGAGGAAAGAGGTCGCCAGCGCGAGGTCGGCAAACAGATGCACCGCCAGCTCGACGTGCGGTGAAGCCACGACTTCACGCAATGCCTGCAATAAACCGTTTAAGCCTGCATGGTTGGCTAACAGCCCCATGAACGTTGACGAGTTAATACTGCCAAGCGTAGCCAACTGCCAGAAAATATAGGCGACCAGCGGAATAGCGCTACCGGTGATAAACACCCAGCGCAGTTTACGGATGTTACCGTTCATATAGCTGACGATACTGGGGACGCTGCCGTGAAAACCGAACGAAGTGAAAATTACTGGGATTGCGGACAATGCCAGTCCCTGCTGAAGCGGCAGCGTCAGCAGGTTTACCTTATGGATATGCGGCATCAACAGCGCCAGCATCGCCACCAGGAAGATTATCTTGGCGCTGAACAATAAACGGTTGAACAGATCGACCAGCGAGGTTCCTACGCAAACCACGCCACCGGCAACAAAGGTGAACAGCAGCACGCCTGTTGTCGGGGATATATTTGTTCCGGTCCAGTCGCTGATGCTGGAGGCCAGCAATTCACCTGCGCCACTGATATAAGCCGCCGTCAGGGCGTACATTAAAAACATCATGCTAAAGCCTGTTACCCACTGACCGTAACGACCAAGATAACGTTTTGCCAGCGTACCCAGCCCGGTGTCAGCCGGTACGTGTTGATACACTTCAAGCAGCAACAGCGCGGTGTAGCACATCAGTGCCCAAAGACTTACTAACAACACCAGCGTGACGCTAAACCCCACGCCTGCCGCAGCCAGCGGCATTGCCAACATACCGGCACCAATCGTGGTTCCCGCCACGATAAAAATACTACCCAGGGTTCTGTTTTTCACGCTTTCCTCTGTCCCAGAGATAATCAACGGTTATATCTGCGGCGCAGGTTAAGGCAAAACGCTATTTTCGTCAAATCACCGTTACAATGTGTGTACATTAATCTTTACGATATTTCGCGCATTAAGATGTATAGTAAATGACATTTATCTGCGAATAAACCTGCGTTAGCGCAAGGCAGCGCCGTGCGGTTCACATTAGGCTACGGACTTTATTGAGGAGGTAGTATGGAATCTATTCACGGTCACGAAGTGCTCAACATGATGATTGAATCGGGCGAGCAATATTCAAATGCCAGCCTTGAAGCGGCGATTACGGCGCGGTTTGGCGAGCAGGCGCGTTTTCACACCTGTTCCGCAGCGGATATGACGGCAGCAGAGCTGGTGGCGTTTTTAGCGGCGAAGGGAAAATTTATTGCAAAAGACGACGGCTTCTCTACGCACGAAAGCAAGATCTGCCGTCACTAATTGTATTGGGTAATGATGGCGGGCTTGCCTTCATTACCCTGGAACATTAATTCTGTGTATCAAGCGTAGCCAGTTCTTTATCGATGAAATAAAGACCTTCGCCACTTTTTCCTGCCAGTGATAACTTATCAATAACAGATTTAAATAATTTCTCTTCTTCATGCTGCTCGGCAACATACCATTGCAGGAAATTAAACGTTGGGTAATCCTGGTGGGTCATCGCCGCGTGTGCCAGTTCATTAATTTTCTGGGTGATCAACTGTTCGTGTTCGTAAGTGACACGAAACAGTTCGTCCAGAGACGCATATTCAGCAAAAGGGGAAGAGACGGTATTAATACGCGGCAAGCTGCCGGTATCGGTCAGGTAGTCAAACAGACGCTGCATGTGCGTCATCTCTTCCTGGGCGTGGCGGCGTAAAAACGCGGCGGCACCTTCGAAGCTGTGATAGCTGCACCACGCGCTCATCTGTTGGTAGAGCAGAGATGAATATAATTCAAGGTTCATTTGCTCATTCAGTTGGTCGATCATTTCTGTTTTCAGCATGGTTCTGCTCCACAAACGTTATTATATATTGACGTGGCGCCACTATAATTTGTTATTTAATTATTTGCAAAAGGTAAAATAATAAATTTATTTATTAAAAATGCGAATGGGAATAAAACGCATTAACGCTATTAAACGAAGGAAATAAATAATGAAAAGGCAGTAGACCAGCAATAATGTGCTGGTCGGAAATATTAATAATTGAAGGACGTCGATGGGGATACCGCAACGCCGTGACACTGCCAGGCGAGCGTAATTTTGGTATTTAAGCACAATGAACCGGCATATACGCTACAGGTTGACACCGGTTGACCAAACGCTTCTGCGTTGGCATAACCCAGGCGCTGACACTCTTTGGTGGCTGTCCCTTGGCTAACGTAGTCATCGGTACGCGCCGTTTGTAGCATGGCCTGGTTGTAGGTCAGGCGAACCACGCCGGTGATGGCGCTGGCTTCACTGACCTGAGCCTGTTTAGTGATAGTGCATCCTGTCAGCACGAGCGGCAAAAGGGCAAGGATAAAGGTCTTCATGTGATCGCTCTGAAAGTTCGGAGATACGCTATCATGGCATAGGTGCTGAAGCATCAATGGCTTGAATAGCCAGAAAATCACCCGCGATTAATCACAACGACGTCGTTTTTTGAGGCCATTCTGAGCTGCTGACGGAAAAATGTGAGCACCTCATTATTTTATAAAACTAAATTTCATTAAATTTGAAAGTGGGTTTGCAAAATAGTAATGTGACCTGAATGTTGTGACTTGCAGCGGGCTACCGCAGCGCATTCAGGAGATTACAGAATGAAAATTGCATTGATGATGGAAAACAGCCAGGCAAGTAAAAATGCCATCATTCATAACGAGCTTAAAGCCGTCGCGGATGAGAAAGGTTTTCCAGTGTATAACGTTGGGATGAGTGACGAGAATGATCATCATCTGACCTACATCCATTTAGGGATTATGGCCAGCATCCTGCTCAATTCCAAAGCCGTGGATTTTGTGGTTACGGGCTGCGGTACGGGGCAGGGGGCAATGATGTCGCTGAATATCCATCCGGGCGTGGTGTGTGGTTACTGTCTTGATCCAGCAGATGCTTTCTTGTTCTCTCAGATCAATAACGGCAATGCGCTTTCTCTGGCATTCGCCAAAGGTTTTGGCTGGGGTGCTGAGCTGAACGTGCGCTATATGTTTGAAAAAGCGTTCACCGGGCGTAATGGCGAAGGTTATCCGCCAGAGCGTAAAGAGCCGCAGGTGCGTAACGCCGGTATTCTGAACCAGGTGAAAGCAGCGGTAGTAAAAGAAAACTATCTGGACACGCTGCGTGCTATCGATCGTGAGCTTGTGAAAACCGCCGTGTCTGGCCCGCGCTTCCAGCAGTGCTTCTTTGAAAACTGCCAGGACAAGGCGATCGAAGCGTTTGTACGTGAGATGATTGGCTAAATCCTGCTGGCCCGGCAGGTGTTCACCTGCCGGGCTATCTGTTCTTGTCAGACACCGCGCTTCCAGCATCACGTGCAAGCCGCAGCGTATCCACCATACCCACCAGACAAATAATGGCAATTGCGACAAAGGCCAGCCGGAAACCGATCCCCGGAATAGTGTTCAACGCCAGCCATTCACTGATTTCATCGCCGATGCGGATCCCTATCGCGGCCAATGAAATACCTAATCCTACCGCTAATTGCGTCGCCGTACTGAACAGCGTATTGGCGTAGCTCATCTGTGACGCGGGGACGTCCGCAAAAGCTAGCGTGCTGACGCCGGTAAATTGAATCGAGCGGAACACACCCCCCAGGTACAACACCAGTAAAATAACCCACACGGGAGTCTGTGGCGTAATCAATGCGCAGGCCAGCAGTGCCAGGACGTTAAGGGCCCCGTTGATCAACAACAGTTTCTTAAAGCCCAGCCAGCGTATCAACGGCGTGGTGGCAGGTTTAATCGTCAGATTGCCGACAAATACCGCCAGCACCAGCGAACCTGCGTGAAAAGCGTTCATGCCAAAACCGACCTGGAACATTAACGGCAGCAGAAATGGCACGGCGCTGATAGAGGCACGAAACAGCGACCCGCCGTACATGGTGACGCGAAAAGTAGGGACGCTCATGGCATCAAGACGAATCATCGGCCAGGCTGCGCGTCGAAAATGATGCAGGGCAAACAGGAAGGTCACTGTCCCTAACGCCAGAAGCCCGGCGGTCAGCCAACCCTGCGGCTGCTGGGTTCCCAGTAACTCCATGGCATACACCAGACTTACCATTGCAACAGAAGTTGCGATAAAACCCGCTGTATCAAACGGGCGGCGTTCGTCGTCATGAATATCCGGGATAAAACGTAGCGCCAGCGCAATCGCCAGCATTCCCAGCGGTACGTTAATGAAGAAAATCCAGCGCCAGTTGGCATAGCTGGTAATAAATCCCCCAAGCGGTGGACCAATGATAGGTGCGACTAGCGCGGGCCAGGTCAGGGTGGCAATCGCGGTGATCAACTGATGTTTGGGTGCGGTGCGCAATACCGCAAGACGGCCAACAGGCACCATTAACGCGCCACCCACACCTTGTAAGATTCGCATGGCGACAAAGCTCTCAAGGCTTTCGGACAATCCGCATAAAACCGAAGCGAGGGTAAAAATCGCCAGTGCCAGAGTAAATACTTTTCGGGCACCGAAGCGATCCGCAATCCAGCCGCTGGCGGGGATAAGCACCGCAAGGGTGATCAGGTAAGCGCTGATGCCAATGTTCAGGTCTACCGCCTGTACGCCAAAGCTTTTGGCCATGTCAGGCAGGGCGGTGGCAATTACCGTGCCGTCAATAAACTCCATAAAGAAAGCCCCGGCAACAAGTAATGCTGCCGGGGATAGACCGCGTTTGTTCTCAACCGCTAACTGTTCATTCATGTTGTGCTTGCCATCTCAAAAGAAACTGACTGGAACTATTTTTATTTTCAGCGCATTCGTAATGCTTGCGCGGCTATCGCTTCGTTCGCTGAATGGGTACTATGACGACCTTTCTATAAGGAGCTCACTATGTCCCAAATACTGAATGCCGATCAGGAACTGCTCTCCGACGTTGTTGCCTGTCAGCTGGTTATCAAGCAAATTCTGGACGTTCTTGATGTTATTGCCCCGGTAGAAGTTCGGGAGAAAATGTCCAGCCAGTTGAAAAACATCGATTTTTCCAGCCATCCCGCAGGTGCCGATCCGGTTACAATGCGCGCGATACAAAAAGCGGTCGCGTTGATCGAGTTGAAATTCACGCCGCAGAATGAATCCCACTAAAATAAACCGTTGTTTCAGGTTTTAGAAAGGTTTTTTTACGCCTCGCAGAATGGAGGCGCGTGTGTAGGGAAAATCAGACGTTGGCCGGATAAGGTGTACAACATCGCTATCCGGCATTAACGCTTTGAAAACGGAAGATTAATGATGCTGGTAGTTAACGACGTTGAGCAAGTGCTTATCGGTTTGCGCCATGCACAATCCCGCGCGTTTGGCGCTGCGAACTTCATCGAGAATCGTCTGTAACAGCACGCCATCCTGCTGCTGCTCTTTTTCCAGGTCGTGAAGAAAATCAATGGTTGGCGCATCGTTTAATGCTTCCGCTTCGTTGGTTAAACGCGAGAGTTTACTCGAGCGCTGTTGATATTCATCCAGCGTTTTCTGAAACAATTCTTCAAGGGAAGTCAGTTCGTCACCTGGAACATCAATGGCCTTGACGATGGGGTTAGCCCCGGCACTTTTCATAAAATTGAACATCCGCATCATTTGAGTCACGTTACCTTGCGCCTGAGTGCGCAGAAACGTGGCGGTACCCGTCAGGCTATGCTCGTAGCACCATTCGCTCAGATGTAGGTAAAGATTTGAAGCATAGAACTCGAGGTTCATTTGGGTGTTGAGTTTATGAACAATTCCAACTGCAGCCATATCAATATCCTTATTTCCAGAAAGGGGGATGTACGTTACTAACGCCAGTACAGCGGGCTGCCGCTGCACTTCACCTCTACGTACAATTAACACTGTTAGCAGAATAAATCCGTTCCGCCGGTCCTTTAGTGATCACGAATTATATTCGTTTCCGATCGACATTCAGCATACCGCTTGCTTTGACATAAGAAAATCCTTAAATCTGCGTATTTATGTTTTTTTACATATTGTCATAACTGCCTTCGTGCTTTCACCGCTTTGGTATATAGGTTCTGTGAATGTAACGAATTGATATTTATTGATTTAAATATTTGTAATAGTAATGAAATGGTGTTTCAAATCACAAAATTAATTTCAGCAATAAGGTATTGTCTGGCACCGGATGATTATCATTCCATGTCGTGAAGAAATTTCATGATTAGGCTGAATCAGTACCAATTATCTGATGGCTAATTTTTTGCGCCAGATCAGTTTTAATCAAATTGAGAAATTTAACGGCCTGAATTATTCGCCATTAATTGTTTTGTGTATGTAGATAACGCGAGGAATTACGTATGAAGAAGGTTGCAGTGCTACTGGCCCCCGGTTTTGAAGAGGCTGAGGCGATTGTTACCATTGATATTCTGCGTCGCCTGAATATCGAAGTCGAAACGCTGGCCTGCGCCGAGTCACGTGCGGTGGTGAGCTATCATGACGTACCGATGGTGACAGACAGTACGTTGACCGCGCGCCAGGCATATCTCTACGATGCCGTCGTGTTGCCAGGCGGGCCGCAGGGCAGCGTTAATCTCGCCGCCAGTGAGGCGGTCCTCCAGTTTATCGCTCGCCATGACGAGGCAGGAAAACTCATTTGCCCGGTGTGTTCTGCGGCCGCGCGCGTGCTGGGCGGCAACGGCTTACTGAAGGGGCGTCGCTACGTGTGCTCGGGAGATCTGTGGCAAAACGTCACGGATGGGGAATATATTGATGCGCCGGTTGTTGAAGATGGCAATCTGATTAGCGGGAAAGGGTTAGGGCATATTTTCGATTTTGCATTGACGCTTTCAGCGCGTCTGCTGGGAGATGACATTCCGGTTCGCGATCACGCCGACCACATTTATTACCCATGGTAATCATTTTCCCGAATGCTTCGGTATTCGGGAACAAGGATTCGTTGGCTGATGTTATGGATTATTCTGCTACCCCTCTTTTTTTCCGTCGACAAAACCACGTTTTTTTATGTCATTTCCCGCTGAATTTATGTACGCAATTACTGTAATTCTGTGGTGTGATGCCGCTCTCTTATGGAGAATCAATTTCCCGCTAAAAATACTCTCAGCACTGGCATTGATCTTATCAATAAAAGGTAATGCCTTGTTTTACGTCCGAATTACAAAAAATCGTCTGATTTTACCCTACATAAAAGAACGTTAAAGCTGGAGTTAACCATGCACAAATTCACTAAAGCGCTGGCTGCCATCGGTCTGGCTGCCATTATGTCACAATCCGCTATCGCTGAATCCATGAAGCTCGGTTTCCTGGTCAAACAGCCGGAAGAACCGTGGTTCCAAACTGAATGGAAGTTTGCCGATAAAGCCGGTAAAGACCTTGGTTTTGAGGTGATTAAAATTGCCGTCCCGGATGGTGAGAAAACCCTTAATGCCATCGACAGCCTGGCTGCAAGTGGCGCAAAAGGGTTTGTAATTTGTACACCGGATCCCAAACTTGGACCTGCCATTATGGCGAAGGCGCGTGGCTACGATATGAAAGTCATTGCCGTCGATGACCAGTTCGCTAATGCCAAAGGCAAGCCGATGGATACCGTGCCGCTGGTCATGATGGCTGCAACCAAAATTGGTGAGCGCCAGGGCCAGGAACTGTATAAAGAGATGCAAAAGCGCGGTTGGGATGTGAAATCCACGGCCGTCATGGCCATTACCGCAAATGAACTCGACACCGCGCGTCGCCGTACATCGGGTTCAATGGAAGCGCTTAAAGCTGCAGGCTTCCCGGAAAAACAGATCTACCAGGTTCCAACCAAATCGAATGATATCCCAGGGGCATTCGATGCCGCTAACTCCATGCTGGTCCAGCATCCTGAAGTTAAACACTGGCTGATTGTCGGCATGAACGACAACACCGTGCTGGGCGGCGTGCGTGCGACCGAAGGGCAGGGCTTCAAAGCGCCAAACGTGATTGGTATCGGTATCAACGGCGTGGATGCAGTGAGCGAACTGTCCAAAGGCGAAGCGACCGGTTTCTACGGTTCACTGCTGCCAAGCCCGGATGTTCATGGCTATAAATCAAGTGAAATGCTCTACAACTGGGTGATGAAAGGTGCAGAGCCACCGGCGTTCACTGAAGTGACGGATGTGGTGCTGATTACCCGCGATAACTTCAAAGAAGAGCTGGCGAAGAAAGGTTTAGGCGGTAAGTAACAGAAATGCTGTGATGTTGTAGGCCGGATAAGGCGAAGCTGCCATCCGGCGCAATGCCCGGTGGCGCTGCGCTTACCGGGCCTACGTCCGGCGGTTTTCCAGGCCGGCAAAATCCTGACTCACGGAGACGTTATGCAACAGTCTACCCCGTATCTCTCATTTCGCGGCATTGGCAAAACATTCCCCGGTGTTAAAGCGCTTACGGATATCAGTTTCGACTGCTATGCCGGTCAGGTGCATGCGCTGATGGGCGAAAATGGCGCCGGGAAATCAACACTATTAAAAATTCTCAGCGGTAACTATGCGCCAACGACGGGATCTCTGACGATCCGCGGACAGGAGGTTTCGTTTGCGGATACCACTGCCGCGCTCAACGCCGGTGTTGCCATTATTTATCAGGAGCTGCATCTCGTCCCGGAAATGACCGTTGCCGAGAATATTTATTTAGGCCAGTTGCCGCACAAAGGCGGGATTGTGAACCGCTCGCTGCTGAACTATGAAGCGGGGCTACAGCTTAAGCATCTGGGCATGGATATCGATCCCGATACTCCGTTGAAATACCTCTCCATTGGTCAATGGCAGATGGTGGAGATTGCGAAAGCGCTGGCGCGCAATGCCAAAATTATTGCTTTCGATGAACCGACCAGTTCCCTGTCAGCTCGTGAGATTGAGAACCTGTTTCGCGTCATCCGTGAGCTGCGCAACGAAGGACGCATCATTCTGTACGTTTCGCACCGTATGGAGGAGATTTTTGCCCTCAGCGATGCCATTACCGTGTTTAAAGATGGTCATTACGTCAAAACGTTTACGGATATGCAGCAGGTCGATCACGACGCGCTGGTGCAGGCGATGGTCGGGCGCGACCTCGGTGATATTTATGGCTGGAAATCCAGACCGTATGGCGCAGAGCGCCTGCGTTTGCACGAGGTGAAAGCCCCTGGCGTACGTACGCCGATCAGTTTATCGGTACGAAGCGGTGAAATTGTCGGTTTGTTTGGCCTGGTAGGAGCCGGGCGTAGCGAATTAATGAAAGGACTGTTTGGTGGCACTCGAATCACGGCAGGGCAGGTGTTTATTGATGAACAGCCGATTGATATTCGCAAACCGAGCCATGCCATTGAAGCGGGGATGATGCTGTGCCCGGAGGACCGTAAGGCGGAAGGGATCATTCCAGTCCATTCGGTGCGTAACAACATCAACATTAGTGCGCGGCGTAAACATGTTCTGGGGGGATGCGTGATCAACAACGGCTGGGAAGAGACCAACGCCGATCACCATATTCGCTCTCTCAATATTAAAACGCCGGGTGCGGAGCAACTGATTATGAACCTCTCCGGCGGTAATCAGCAGAAGGCTATCCTTGGCCGTTGGTTATCCGAAGAGATGAAGGTGATTTTGCTG
Source organism: Citrobacter arsenatis (assembly GCF_004353845.1). Classification (GTDB taxonomy): domain Bacteria; phylum Pseudomonadota; class Gammaproteobacteria; order Enterobacterales; family Enterobacteriaceae; genus Citrobacter; species Citrobacter arsenatis. The sequence goes on along the minus strand of NZ_CP037864.1, from coordinate 3,115,798 downwards.
GACGAACCTACACGCGGCATTGATGTAGGCGCCAAGCATGAAATTTATAACGTGATTTATGCCCTCGCGGCGCGCGGCGTGGCCGTGCTGTTTGCGTCCAGCGATCTGCCAGAAGTGCTCGGTGTCGCCGACCGTATCGTGGTGATGAGAGAAGGCGAAATTGCGGGTGAGTTACTTCATGAACAGGCGGATGAGCGCCAGGCGTTGAGCCTTGCTATGCCTAAAGTCAGCCAGGCTGTAGCCTGAATAAGGAGAGAATGATGTCTTCCGTTTCAACATCGGGTTCTGGCGCGGCAAAGTCGGCGCTAAATCTTGGTCGCATTTGGGATCAGTACGGGATGCTGGTGGTCTTCGCCGTGCTGTTCCTGGTTTGTGCCATCTTCGTGCCAAACTTTGCTACCTTCATCAACATGAAAGGGCTGGGACTGGCGGTTTCGATGTCGGGTATGGTTGCCTGCGGGATGCTGTTTTGCCTGGCATCCGGTGACTTCGACCTGTCCGTTGCGTCCGTGATTGCCTGCGCCGGGGTCACGACTGCCGTGGTCATTAACATGACCGAAAGCCTGTGGATTGGCGTGGCTGCCGGGCTGTTGCTCGGTATCCTTTGTGGTCTGGTTAATGGGTTCGTGATTGCGCGGTTAAAAATTAACGCCCTGATCACCACGCTTGCGACGATGCAGATTGTACGTGGTCTGGCTTACATTATCTCTGACGGTAAGGCGGTTGGGATTGAAGACGAGCGTTTCTTTACTCTCGGCTACGCTAACTGGTTTGGTCTGCCAGCCCCTATCTGGATTACGGTCGTCTGTTTCATCGTCTTTGGCTTACTGCTGAATAAAACCACGTTTGGTCGTAATACGCTGGCCATTGGGGGGAATGAAGAGGCGGCACGCCTGGCAGGGGTACCGGTGGTTCGCACCAAGATTATTATCTTTATTTTGTCTGGACTGGTATCCGCCATTGCCGGGATTATCCTCGCATCGCGTATGACCAGCGGCCAGCCAATGACCTCAATCGGTTATGAGCTGATTGTGATTTCCGCGTGCGTGTTAGGGGGCGTTTCGCTTAAAGGCGGCATCGGAAAAATCTCATATGTGGTGGCCGGGGTATTGATCCTGGGGACGGTTGAGAATGCGATGAACCTGCTGAATATCTCTCCATTCGCTCAGTACGTCGTGCGTGGCCTCATCCTGCTGGCGGCGGTGATCTTCGACCGTTACAAGCAAAAAGCGAAGCGTACCGTTTGATGATTTTAGCCCCAACTTTTTAGTCTAGCTTTAGCTCATCGCCAGCCGCTACCCGGCTGGCGATTGTTTTTCCAAATGGCGAGCATGGTCACACTGTCTATACTTATATCCGTCATACATCATATATACGGCGCGATCCGCGCGGCGTACAGACCATGATGAGGAGGATAAACGGGTGACAGCATCACTGATCTTACCCCCTGAACAATCTGCAAGCTGTGCTTATTTTTTTGATCTCGATGGGACACTGGCTGAGATCAAACCTTATCCAGACCAGGTCGTTGTCCCTAAGACAATCCTGCAGTTATTACAACAGCTGGCGACGCGCAATGCGGGGGCGCTGGCATTGATTTCAGGGCGCTCAATGGCTGAGCTTGACGCGCTTACCTCTCCCATTCGTTTTCCGCTCGCCGGGGTGCATGGGGCAGAACGCCGTGATATCAATGGCCAAACCCATATAGTGCGCCTGGCAGCAGGTGTTGAGCGTGAAGCAGGAGAGCTATTACACAGCGCGTTGGCGACGATGCCAGGTACCACGCTTGAAGCAAAAGGTATGGCTTTCGCGCTGCACTACCGCCAGGCACCTGAACATGAGGCAGCGCTAATTAGCCTGGCTGAACACATCACGCACAGATGGCCGCAGTTGGCTTTGCAGCACGGAAAATGTGTCGTGGAGATAAAACCAAAGGGCACCAATAAAGGCGAAGCGATTGCCGCATTTATGCAGGAAGCGCCTTTTGCCGGCCGGATCCCCGTATTTTTCGGTGACGATCTGACGGATGAAACAGGGTTCGACGTGGTTAATCGCGCTGGGGGTATTTCCGTGAAGGTGGGGAGCGGGGCGACACAGGCCACATGGCGCCTGGATGGCGTTAAGGATGTTTGGCACTGGCTGGAGCAAATTAACTCTTCTCAGCAAGAATCGAAAGCAACGAATAACAGAAGAGGTGGCTATGAGTCGTTTAGTCGTAGTATCTAATCGTATCGCCTCACCAGATGATAAGGGGAGCGCAGGTGGGCTTGCCGTCGGCGTGTTGGGTGCGTTGAAGGCCGCTGGTGGCTTGTGGTTTGGCTGGAGTGGCGATACGGGTAATGAAGACAAACCCCTAAAAAAAATCACGCGGGGCAATATTACCTGGGCTTCGTTTAACTTGAGTGAACAGGACTACGAAGAGTATTACTGCCAGTTTTCTAATGCTGTTTTATGGCCTGCGTTTCACTATCGCCTCGATTTGGTACAGTTTCAGCGTCCTGCATGGGAAGGCTATCAACGGGTAAATGCTCTGCTGGTAGACAAACTGCTACCGTTGCTAAGCGATGACGACATCATCTGGGTTCATGATTACCATCTGCTGCCGTTTGCCAGCGAGCTGCGTAAACGCGGAGTGAATAATCGCATCGGTTTTTTCCTGCATATTCCCTTTCCCACGCCGGAAATTTTTAATGCGCTACCACCTCATCAGACACTGCTTGAGCAGATGTGCGATTTTGATTTGCTCGGTTTCCAGACCGAAAACGATCGTCAGGCTTTTTTAGATTCTCTAACAGCCCAGACTCAGGTGTCCGCTTCCGGCAATAAACATCACCGGGCATGGGGAAAAACGTTTTGCACCCAGGTATATCCCATCGGTATTGAGCCGGATGAGATCGCAAGGCAGGCTTCCGGACCCTTGCCACCTAAGCTGGCACAGTTAAAAGCTGAGCTTAAAAATGTGCAGAACATTTTCTCTGTAGAGCGTCTGGATTACTCCAAAGGCTTGCCGGAGCGTTTCCAGGCCTACGAGGCTCTACTGGAACATTATCCGCAGCATCACGGTAAAATTCGCTATACGCAGATAGCGCCAACGTCGCGTGAAGAGGTGCAAGCCTACCAGGATATTCGTCACCAACTGGAGACTGAAGCAGGGCGGATTAATGGCAAATATGGACAACTGGGTTGGACGCCGCTCTATTATCTGAACCAGTTCTTTGATCGTAAATTACTGATGAAAATCTTTCGCTACTCAGATGTTGGGTTGGTGACACCGCTGCGCGATGGTATGAACCTGGTGGCGAAAGAGTATGTGGCCGCACAGGATCCAGCTAACCCTGGCGTTCTGGTGTTATCACAATTTGCCGGGGCCGCGAATGAGCTGACTTCCGCGCTTATCGTTAACCCTTACGACCGGGATGAAGTGGCTGGCGCCTTAAATCAGGCGCTAACGATGCCGCTTGCTGAACGTAAATCCCGCCACGCTGAAATGCTCGAAACTATCATTAAAAATGATATCGACAACTGGCAGGCGAGGTTCATTTGCGATCTGGAAAAAGTCACCCCACGCCAGAGTAAACAGTCGTTGCCAGACAACGTAACTTCCTGCTCTAAGCTGGCGTGATTCTCAGAAAGCGAAGATCAATCTCCAGCCAGTGGAACCAACAGTACATCCACCTGGCTGGCTCCGACGACGCTTTTTGCTGAGCAGGAAGCGCGCGAAAAGAAGCTGTGGTTGTGGTTGCCATAAATAACCAGATCGACGGCGTGCTTGCGGCATACGTCCAGAATATGTTCATTCAGTGCCCCATAGGTAATAAAGGTATGCTCAATGGGGTACTGCGCTTCTTTGCTGAGCTTGTCGATAAAATCTTGCGTCTCTTCTTGCATCACTTCACGCAGGTCCTCCAGCATAGGTGCGGCAAACTGGTTATACAGTTCAGGATCTGAGACCAGGGTTATCAGACTAATACGGGCATTGACCGGACGAGCGATTGAAACCGCTTTGGCTAACAATTGCTGGCTTTCAGGGGTGGCAGCAACGGCAACAAGAATGTGTGTATAGCTCATAACTCGCTCCTTTTTTTCAAGAATTATGAGAGGATTTTCAGCATTACTCAGCTTGCTCCATACTGCAACCTTTCCTTCCCGGATAGTGTGAATGCCATCATGGTTATTCATTAATTATTCTTATAAATAGAATAATTGCTTCATATAACTTGTAAATACGTTCAGCTTCCTTAAGTAAAACTCACTGCTAATGAAAACAATGTGTTAATAAAAAATAAACATATTTTAACATTTGACTGATCGTCACTGCCTGGTATTAATTAATCACCCTTAATATTTAAGTCTTTGTTTACAAAGCATTTAATTAAAATGATGTTTTACATTAAATATGTGATCAAGCTCGCTATTTCACGCCGTGATATTAACGTTTGTGAACAAAATACTATTCGCTTTTATTGCAAGAATATTCGTGCGCCAGGAATTGAAATGGAGAATGTGGGGTTACAAAATAAGCAAAGTAAAAGCTGTGCTGATGGATTTATGTTAAGTGTTTAGCTAGTTTATGTGATCTGTGTCACATATTCTTCAAATTCGCAGCATAGCTACGTTGTATGTGTAACTGGTGGCGGGTAGAGTTGCGTCGAATTAGGAAAAATCTTAGACAATTGTAAGAATTGATGTGAGCTTGTAAGGGACGCGGCCTTCTGAAAAAGGGAATGTTTAGACAACGCGTAAGTGCCGTCACGCTGCTATGTATTTGACCTTTTGCTTTTTTTTTACCGGGCCTTCCCGGCGACATCACGGGGTGCGGTTACACCGCATGAAAACAATGTTGGTTATTATGGATGCAAATAATGCATACATCCGAGTTGCTGAAACACATCTATGACATCAATTTGTCATATTTATTGCTTGCACAACGGTTGATCGTTCAGGACAAAGCCTCTGCGATGTTTCGCCTTGGTATCAGCGAAGAGATGGCGGACACGTTGGCAACCTTAACACTTCCTCAAATGGTCAAACTGGCTGAAACAAACCAACTGGTATGTCATTTCCGTTTTGACGATCACCAGACCGTGACTCGCCTGACGCAAGACTCCCGCGTTGACGATCTTCAGCAAATTCATACCGGTATCATGCTTTCAACGCGACTGTTAAGCGACATCGAAGATGCAGCGCGCAAGAAAAGGGCTTGATGATGAGCGAAAAAAGCATTGTTCAGGAAGCGCGTGATATCCAGCTAGCGATGGAATTAATCACATTAGGCGCCCGTTTGCAAATGCTGGAAAGCGAAACGCAATTAAGCCGTGGCCGACTTATCAAGCTGTACAAAGAACTACGCGGCAGCCCTCCGCCAAAAGGGATGCTGCCTTTTTCCACTGACTGGTTTATGACGTGGGAACAAAATATTCATGCTTCGATGTTTTGCAACGCATGGCAATTCCTGCTTAAAACGGGTCTTTGTAGCGGCGTGGATGCCGTGATCAAAGCGTATCGTTTATACCTTGAGCAATGTCCGCAGCCGGAAGAAGGGCCATTACTGGCGTTAACCCGTGCATGGACGCTAGTGCGTTTTGTCGACAGCGGTTTGCTGGAATTGTCCCGATGCAATTGCTGCGGTGGGAATTTTATCACCCACGCACACCAACCCGCAGGCAGCTTTGCCTGCAGTTTATGCCAACCGCCATCGCGGGCCGTAAAAAGACGTAAACTTTCCCAGAATGCTGCCGATATTATTCCACAACTGCTGGATGAACAGATCGAACAGGCTGTTTAACTGATACGGTGTGGACAAACACTCCAGCAGCGGTAAGCAATTACCGCTGCTTTTTTTTGTCCTGACCTCGAGTTAACTGCCCGACTGCGCATCCTGTCATAGTCAATTGTGAAAGGATGATGTCGTGCTTATCTTATTAGGTTACCTGGTTGTTATTGGTACAGTTTTCGGCGGTTACATGATGACCGGCGGACACCTTGGGGCACTCTATCAACCGGCTGAGCTGGTGATTATCGGTGGCGCGGGTATTGGGGCATTCATCGTCGGCAATAACGGGAAAGCCATTAAGGGGACGATGAAAGCGATCCCGATGCTTTTTCGTCGTTCAAAATACACCAAAGCGATGTATATGGATCTGCTGGCGCTGCTGTATCGCCTGATGGCCAAGTCACGTCAGCAGGGCATGTTCTCGCTTGAACGCGACATCGAAAACCCCAAAGAGAGTGAAATCTTCGCCAGCTATCCGCGCATTCTTGCAGATGCCGTAATGCTTGATTTCATTGTCGATTATCTGCGTCTGATCATCAGCGGCAACATGAACACGTTTGAAATTGAAGCGCTGATGGACGAAGAGATTGAGACTCACGAAAGTGAAGCCGAAGTCCCGGCAAATAGCCTGGCGATGGTGGGGGATTCATTACCGGCGTTTGGGATCGTGGCGGCGGTCATGGGTGTGGTTCACGCTCTGGCTTCTGCCGATCGCCCTGCGGCTGAACTGGGTTCGCTGATTGCGCATGCGATGGTGGGGACATTCCTCGGTATTTTACTGGCCTATGGCTTTATTTCCCCGCTTGCCAGCGTCCTGCGCCAGAAAAGCGCTGAAACAACAAAAATGATGCAGTGCGTGAAGATAACTCTGCTTTCCAATCTGAATGGTTACGCGCCGCCAATTGCCGTTGAATTTGGTCGTAAGACTCTGTATTCCAGCGAACGTCCTTCGTTTATCGAACTGGAAGAGCATGTTCGTGCGGTGAGAAATCCAACTGCGCAGCAGACGACCGAGGACGCATGAAAAATCAGGCCCATCCCATTATCGTTGTAAAACGGCGCAAACATAAAGGTCACGGTGGCGGGGCACATGGCTCGTGGAAAATCGCCTATGCCGATTTTATGACCGCGATGATGGCCTTCTTTCTGGTGATGTGGCTCATTTCCATCTCCAGTCCTAAAGAATTGATCCAGATTGCCGAATATTTCCGTACGCCGTTGGCGACCGCGGTGACCGGGGGAAATCGCATTTCGAATAGCGAAAGTCCAATTCCAGGCGGTGGGGATGATTACACCCAGCACCAGGGAGAAGTGAACAAGCAACCGAATATCGATGATTTAAGAAAACGCATGGAACAAAGCCGGTTGAGCAAACTACGCGGCGATCTCGACCAACTGATTGAATCGGACCCCAAACTGCGAGCGCTGCGCCCACATTTGAAAATTGATTTAGTGCAGGAAGGATTGCGGATACAGATCATCGACAGCCAGAACCGTCCGATGTTTAAAACCGGTAGCGCTGAGGTTGAGCCGTATATGCGCGATATTCTGCGAGCCATCGCGCCGGTGCTTAACGGGATCCCTAACCGAATCAGCCTTTCCGGCCATACGGATGATTACCCTTACGCCAATGGTGAGAAAGGGTATAGCAACTGGGAGTTGTCTGCTGATCGTGCTAATGCGTCGCGTCGTGAGCTGGTTAGCGGCGGTCTGGATGATGGAAAAGTATTACGTGTGGTAGGTATGGCCGCCACGATGCGTCTGAGCGATCGCGGTCCCGAAGACGCTGTCAACCGCCGTATTAGCCTGCTGGTTCTCAATAAGCAGGCGGAAGAGGCCATTTTGCATGAAAACGCTGAAAGCCAGAATGAGCCGGTAAGTGTATTACAACAGCCAGCGGAACTCCCGCCGGCAAGCGTTCCCACATCGCCACCAGCCAATCCGAGGTGATAGCGTGAGCATGGATATTAGCGATTTTTATCAAACATTTTTTGATGAAGCTGACGAACTGTTGGCTGATATGGAGCAACACCTGCTTGATTTGGTTCCTGAAGCCCCGGATTCCGAACAGCTGAATGCGATTTTTCGTGCGGCGCACTCGATAAAAGGCGGGGCGGGCACCTTCGGCTTTACCATTTTGCAGGAAACGACCCATCTGATGGAAAACCTGCTGGATGAAGCGCGGCGTGGCGAGATGCAGCTCAATGCCGACATTATCAACCTGTTTTTGGAAACGAAAGATATTATGCAGGAACAGCTCGACGCCTATAAAAGCTCAGAGGAGCCTGATGCCGCCAGCTTTGAGTACATTTGCAATGCGTTACGTCAGTTAGCGCTCGAAGCGAAAGGTGGAACCGCACCGGCGGTGGTCAATACCGCAAAACTGAGCGTTGCTGACAGTGAAGCAATGCAGGAAGAGGCGGTTGCAAAGCCTGAACCCGTCAGTGAGGAGAGTAAGAAACGCATTATTCTCTCGCGCCTGAAAGCCAGTGAAGTCGATTTGCTGGAAGAGGAACTGGGGAATCTGGCGACCTTATCCGATGTAGTGAAAGGAAGCGACACGCTGTCAGCAACGCTTGATGGCAACCTCGCCGAAGATGACATCATTGCGGTGCTTTGCTTCGTGATTGAGGCTGACCAGATTGAATTCGAAACCGTCAGCGCAGCGCCTGTAACCGTTGAAACTGAAGCAGAAGCCGAAGCGGTAGCCGTTGTCGCGAAGCCGCAGCCGGTTGCCGTTGCGCCAGCGGTGAAAGCCGCCGCTAGTGAAGCGCCACACGCACGCGCGGAACGTGACAAACCCGCCCGCGCCAGCGAGTCGACCAGCATCCGCGTAGCGGTTGAGAAGGTCGATCAGCTCATTAACCTGGTCGGTGAGTTGGTGATCACCCAGTCTATGTTGGCACAACGTTCAAACGAACTGGATCCTGTTAATCACGGCGATCTCATCACCAGTATGGGTCAGTTACAACGTAACGCCCGCGACTTACAAGAGTCGGTGATGTCGATTCGTATGATGCCAATGGAGTATGTGTTCAGCCGTTTCCCTCGTCTGGTTCGCGATCTGGCCGGTAAGCTGGGTAAACAGGTCGAACTGACGCAGGTCGGTAGCTCAACCGAACTCGACAAGAGCCTGATTGAACGCATCATCGATCCGCTGACGCACCTGGTCCGTAACAGCCTTGATCACGGCATTGAACTGCCGGAAAAACGCATGGAAGCGGGGAAAAGTCCAGTCGGTAATCTGACGCTTTCCGCAGAGCATCAGGGCGGGAATATCTGTATTGAAGTTACCGATGATGGCGCTGGTCTGAACCGCGAACGCATCCTCGCAAAAGCGATTTCCCAGGGGATGGCAATCCACGAAAACATGAGCGATGACGAAGTGGGTATGCTGATCTTCGCGCCAGGTTTTTCGACCGCTGAACAGGTGACGGATGTCTCCGGACGCGGCGTAGGTATGGATGTGGTGAAGCGAAATATCCAGGAGATGGGTGGCCATGTTGAGATCCAGTCCAGACAGGGACAGGGGACGACTATTCGAATTCTGCTACCGCTGACGCTGGCGATCCTCGACGGGATGTCGGTGCGCGTGGCGGATGAAGTCTTTATTCTGCCGCTGAATGCCGTTATGGAATCACTGCAACCGCGTGAAGAAGATCTCCATCCGCTGGCCGGAGGAGAGCGCGTTCTGGAAGTGCGCGGCGAGTATTTACCGCTGGTTGAATTGTGGAAAGTCTTCGAAGTTGAAGGTGCAAAAACCGAAGCGACTCAAGGAATTGTGGTGATTTTGCAAAGTGCAGGGCGTCGCTACGCGCTGCTGGTCGATCAGCTAATAGGCCAACACCAGGTGGTAGTCAAAAACCTGGAAAGCAACTACCGCAAAGTGCCAGGTATTTCTGCAGCAACGATCCTCGGCGACGGCAGCGTCGCGCTGATTGTCGATGTCTCTGCTTTGCAGGGATTAAACCGCGAACAACGTGTGGCGATCACAGCCGCCTGATTGAGTGAGAAGGGAATAATATGACCGGTATGAGTAATGTAACTAAACTGGCCGGCGAACCGTCAGGTCAGGAATTCCTCGTGTTTACGCTGGGGGATGAAGAGTACGGTATCGATATCCTGAAGGTGCAGGAAATCCGTGGCTATGATCAGGTGACGCGCATTGCTAACACGCCTGCGTTTATCAAAGGCGTTACGAACCTGCGCGGTGTGATTGTGCCGATTGTTGACCTGCGCGTGAAGTTTAGCCAGAGCGATGTGGATTACAACGAAAACACCGTGGTGATTGTGCTGAACCTGGGTCAGCGCGTAGTCGGGATTGTAGTGGATGGCGTATCAGATGTGCTGTCGCTGACGACGGATCAAATCCGTCCGGCGCCGGAATTTGCGGTTACGCTGTCAACGGAATACCTGACGGGGCTGGGGGCGCTGGGTGACCGGATGCTGATTCTGGTCAACATTGAGAAGCTGTTGAACAGCGAAGAAATGGCGTTGTTGGATATTGCCGCTTCCCACGTTGCATAATCTTTAAACATGTTATCCGGCCTACAATGATTGCTGTTGTAGGCCGGATAAGCATAGCGTATCCAGCTGATTTCCCGTTTACGCCTCCCGCTCAACCAGCTCCGCTTCTTCTTCCAGCAAACCTTCATCCTGTGCCAGCATCGCCGTTGCAATCCCATTCCCTAATACGTTGATTGCAGAACGTCCCATATCCAGGAAGTGATCAATACCCATCAGTAACAGGATCCCGGCGACCGGAATATTAAAGCTTGGGATGGTTGCTGCCAGCACCACCAGCGCGGAACGTGGCACACCGGCGATCCCTTTGGACGCCAGCATCAGCGTCAGCATCAGGACGGTGATTTCTGCAAAGGAGAGGTGAATGTTATAGGCCTGTGCGATAAACACAGAGGCAAATGAACAGTAGACCATCGAGCCGACCAGGTTAAACGAATAACCGATAGGCAGCACGAAAGACACGATGTTCGGCGAGCAACCAAATTTGGTTAATTGCTCCAACGTTTTCGGATAAGCGGCTTCGGAGCTGCTGGTGGTGAACGCGACCAGAACCGGGTCTTTCAGCATGCTCACCAGGCGAAATACCTCTTTTTTCAGCATCACATAACCCACCGCCAGCAAAACCAGGCAGGTCAGCAAAATAGCCACATAGTAGCCGCCGATGAACGATGCATAGTTGAGCAGGATCCCCAGACCCTGGGTAGAGATAACCGAGGAAATGGCGGCAAAAATAGCCAGCGGCGCTACGTACATCACGTAGCCAGTGACCTTCAGCATAATGTGGGAGACCACATCCAGCGCGGCAACCAGCGGGGCGTTGAATTTCTCGCCCAGCGATGCACCACCAATACCGAAGAACATTGAGAACACCACAATTTGCAGGATCTCATTGTTGGCCATTGCCTCGGCGATGCTGGTTGGGATGGTATGCGTCAGAAAACCCTTCAGGCTCATACCACCTACGGCCAGGCCGGTATCAGTGGCCTCCAGCGGGATTGCCAGGTTCAGCCCGCTGCCGGGTTGCTCAAGAGAAACCACAAACAGACCGACCAGAATAGACAGAATGGAAGAGCTGATAAACCAGATCATCGCTTTCCCGCCTACGCGCCCGATGGTGGAGGTTTCTCCCAGGCGCATAATACCAACGGTCAGGGTGCTGAATACTAAAGGCGCGATCACCATTTTAATCAGGCGTAAAAAGATGTCGGTGAGAAGCGTAATATTATCGGCCCAGGCGGTTACAACGCCGGGGGAGGCATAAGAGTGGATCACCGCACCCGACAGGATCCCCGCCAGCATGAAGATCACGATAAACAACGTGAGTTTGTTTGCATTTGCCACTAAAAAGCCCTCAGTAAGGATTTAACATTTATTGATCGGTTACTCATTTTTTATACTTATTAAGTGGTAACGAAATATTCATCATATAAATTGAATTAAAGCGCCAGCCGATACAACTTTTTTTAATTTTTTATTCATTTTGTTGTGGTATTTACGCCGTATATGTGTGATCTCAATCACATAAAACGGCGTATTCAGCCAATCTGACCGCGCACACCGATGATGGCTGATGTTATTTACATGATAATTATGGTGTTTTTATGTGAATGATTTGTGGTTGCCGTACACCCGTTTTGCCGCCTTCCCGCCAGGCTTCACGCCCCTTCAGGATTTCCTTTTCGCAAACGTAAAGTTATCTCAGCGACTGCCGATAACGTTGATAACTCGTTTTCAGGAAGGTGCCTTATGTTTAACCGTATCCGCGTTGTCACAATGCTGATGATGGTGCTGGGGGTTTTCGCACTGCTACAGCTTGTTTCCGGTGGTCTGTTGTTTTCTTCATTGCAGCAGAATCAGCAAAGTTTTGTTATTTCTAACGATCTACGACAGCAGCAAAGTGAACTCACCTCAACATGGGATCTGATGCTGCAAACTCGAATCAATTTAAGCCGTTCGTCTGCGCGCATGATGATGGACGCGTCTAACCAGCAAAGCAGCGCGAAAAACGATCTGCTGAAGAATGCGAAAGCATCGCTGGCGCAGGCTGAAACGCATTACGCAAAATTTAAAAACATCACCCCATTGCCGGAGATGGCAGAGGCCAGCGGCAACGTTGAGGAGAAATATCAGCAGTACCATGTAGCCTTAGCAGAACTGGTTCAGTTTCTGGAAAATGGCAATATGGACGCCTATTTCGCGCAACCTACTCAGGGAATGCAAAACGCGCTCGGCGAGGCGCTGGGCAAATACGCCAGCGTAAGCGAAAAGCTGTACGTTCAGGCATTTGATCAAAGCGCGCGGGATTACCATTTCGCCCAATGGCAGCTTGGCGTGCTGGCCGTCGTGCTGGTACTGATTCTGGTGGTGGTGTGGTACGGCATCCGTCATACCCTGCTTAATCCTCTGGCTCGGGTCATTGCCCATATTCGCGAAATCGCCAGCGGTAACCTGACCGCCACCCTGGCCGTTAGTGGCCGTAACGAAATCGGCGAGCTGGCCAGTACGGTTGATCATATGCAGCGCTCGCTGACGGAAACCGTCACCCTGGTGCGTGAGGGCTCCGATGCGATTTATTCCGGTACCAGCGAAATTGCCAGCGGGAATACCGACCTTTCATCACGTACTGAACAGCAGGCGTCTGCGCTGGAAGAGACCGCAGCCAGCATGGAACAGCTGACCGCAACCGTGAAGCAAAATGCCGACAACGCACGTCAGGCTTCGCAACTGGCGAAAAGCGCCTCGGACACCGCACAACATGGCGGCAAAGTGGTTGATAGCGTGGTGAATACCATGCACGAAATCGCTGATAGCTCGAAGAAAATCGCCGACATCATCAGCGTCATCGATGGCATTGCCTTTCAGACCAACATTCTCGCCCTGAACGCGGCGGTTGAAGCGGCACGTGCCGGTGAGCAAGGCCGTGGTTTTGCCGTGGTTGCGGGCGAAGTGCGTAATCTGGCAAGCCGCAGTGCGCAGGCGGCGAAAGAGATTAAAGCCTTGATTGAGGATTCTGTTTCCCGAGTGGATACCGGCTCCGTACTGGTAGAAAGCGCAGGCGAAACCATGAACGACATCGTCAATGCCGTGACGCGGGTGACCGACATTATGGGCGAGATTGCCTCGGCCTCCGACGAGCAAAGCCGGGGGATTGATCAGGTTGCGCTCGCGGTCTCCGAAATGGATCGCGTTACGCAGCAGAACGCCTCGTTAGTACAGGAGTCGGCTGCCGCTGCCGCTGCTCTGGAAGAACAGGCCAGCCGCCTGACGCAGTCGGTGTCGACTTTCCGTCTGGCGTCACGTCCGGCGTCGACAAAACCACGCGATACACGATTACCTGCCGCGCCGAGCGCATCCAATCCGCGCCAGAATATTGAACAAGATACAAATTGGGAAACATTTTGACTGGTAGTTAAACCGCGGCCAGTGCCGCCCGATGGGAGCGTTGATGTTTAATCGTATTCGAATTTCGACCACGCTGTTTTTGATTTTAATCCTCTGCGGTGTTTTGCAGATTGGCAGTAATGGCTTGTCCTTCTGGGCATTTCGGGACGGTTTTCAGAACCTGAATCAGGTCGAACGGAGTAATCAGCAACGCGCTGCGCTGGCCCAAACCCGCGCTGTGTTATTACAGGCCAGTACGGCCCTTAATAAGGCAGGGACGCTGACCGCCCTGAGCTATCCGCCAGAGGACATCAAAACGCTGATGACCCTCGCGCGCGATAGCCTGGCGCAGTCTGAAATGATGTTTAAACGTTTTTTGGCGACGTCGGATACCACGGAACAAGGCAAGGCGCTGTTTGGCGCAACCGAGAAAAATTTCAACCAGTGGCACAGCGCGCTCGAGCATCAGGCCACCTGGCTTGAAAATAATCAGTTGTCAGATTTTCTGACCGCGCCGGTGCAGGCGGCTCAAGATGCTTTTGATGCGAATGTGAATGCGTGGCAGAACAACATCGACAGCGTGTTGCAAACGGCAGGCGAGCAGAGCCAGCGAAATTACCATATGTCAGGGGTGATTTTCGCCACCATGGTGGTACTGGCGGCACTGCTCACCAGCGGCGCGCTGTACTGGTCGCGCAAGATGATTGTTCAGCCGCTGGCGATCGTGGGCAGTCATTTCGACAGCATTGCCGCAGGTAATCTGGCCAGGCCTGTAGCGGTTTACGGGCGCAATGAGATCTCGGCAATTTTTGCCAGTCTGAAGAAGATGCAGCAGGCGCTGCGTGAAACGGTAAGCGAAGTACGCCAGAGCAGTTCAGCCATGCATAGTGGCATTTCAGAAATCGCGATGGGCAATAACGATTTATCTTCGCGAACTGAACAGCAGGCGGCCGCGCTGGCGCAAACGGCAGCCAGCATGGAACAACTGACCGCTACCGTCGGGCAGAATGCGGATAACGCGCGCCAGGCGTCAGGCATTGCCAAAAGTGCGGCAGACACCGCGCATAAAGGCGGTGAACAGACGTCACGGGTTGCCAGCACCATGCATGAGATTTCCGCCAGCTCGCAGAAAATTGGCGACATCATCGGCGTGATTGACAGTATTGCCTTCCAGACCAATATCCTGGCGCTGAATGCCGCGGTAGAGGCCGCCCGCGCGGGAGAACAGGGGCGCGGTTTTGCCGTTGTCGCGGGTGAAGTACGCAATCTGGCAAGCCGTAGCGCACAGGCGGCGAAAGAAATTAAAGGACTCATTGAGGAGTCCGTCACTCGGGTACATCAGGGATCGCAACTGGTTGATATGGCTGCGCGCACGATGACTGAAATTGTCAGCTCGGTTACCCGGGTTAACGACATCATGGGCGAGATTGCCTCTGCTTCTGATGAACAGCGCAGGGGGATCGAGCAGGTGGCACAGGCCGTCAGCCAGATGGACTCAGTGACGCAGCAAAACGCCGGGCTGGTGGAAGAAGCCGCATCCGCCACCGGACAACTCGCCACGCAGGCCGATAATCTTTCCGCCTGTGTCGCATTTTTTAAGCTTGAAGAACAAACAGTAGCAAAACAAGAGTTGGCGCAGCCGCAGGTTGTGCCCGTTGTATCCTGAATGTGATTGAGAAGGCGCTATGACATCATCTCTGCCCACCGGGCAAACGTCATTATTGTTACAGATGACACAGCGCCTCGCGCTGTCTGACGCGCATTTTCGTCGGATATGTCAATTAATCTACCAGCGTGCGGGGATCGTACTGGCCGACCATAAGCGGGACATGGTTTATAACCGCCTGGTCCGCCGTCTGCGAACCCTGGGGCTGGATGACTTTGGTCGCTATCTCAGCATGCTGGAAGCTAACCAGAACAGTGCTGAGTGGCAGGCTTTTATTAACTCCCTGACCACCAACCTGACCGCGTTTTTTCGCG
Source organism: Citrobacter arsenatis (assembly GCF_004353845.1). Taxonomy (GTDB): domain Bacteria; phylum Pseudomonadota; class Gammaproteobacteria; order Enterobacterales; family Enterobacteriaceae; genus Citrobacter; species Citrobacter arsenatis. The sequence goes on along the minus strand of NZ_CP037864.1, from coordinate 3,100,140 downwards.
AAGGACATCATTTTCCGGTGCTGTCGGATCATGCTCGTCGGCGCAGCGGTGAATACCGGGTCTGGAGCGCGGCGGCGTCAACCGGAGAAGAGCCGTACAGCATTGCGATTACCCTCGCCGATACCTTGGGTATGGCACCGGGCCGCTGGCGTGTTTTTGCCAGCGACATTGATACCGAAGTACTGGAAAAGGCCAGAAGCGGCATTTACCGTCTCGATGAGCTAAAGACGCTGTCACCCCAGCAGCTGCAGCGATATTTCATGCGCGGCACCGGTCCGCATGAAGGGCTGGTACGTGTTCGGCAGGAACTGGCGGGGCATGTTGAATTTTCCAGCGTCAATTTACTCGACAAGCAGTACAACGTGCCAGGACCGTTCGACGCCATATTTTGCCGTAACGTGATGATCTATTTCGATAAAACGACGCAGCAGGACATTTTGCATCGTTTTGTTCCTCTTCTTAAACCAGATGGGCTGCTGTTTGCAGGTCATTCAGAAAACTTTAGCAACCTCGTGCGCGAGTTTAGCCTGCGTGGACAGACCGTGTATGCGCATGCGCCAGGTAAGGATAAAGCATGAGTAAAATCAGGGTGTTGTCGGTTGATGATTCTGCATTGATGCGTCAAATCATGACCGAGATTATTAACAGCCACAGTGATATGGAAATGGTGGCGACGGCGCCAGATCCGTTGGTCGCCCGGGATTTAATCAAAAAATACAATCCCGACGTTCTGACGCTGGATGTGGAAATGCCGCGTATGGACGGCCTCGACTTTCTTGAAAAGTTGATGCGCTTGCGTCCGATGCCGGTCGTTATGGTTTCTTCACTGACCGGTAAAGGTTCAGAGGTCACGCTGCGAGCGCTGGAGTTGGGGGCGATTGATTTTGTCACCAAACCACAACTGGGGATCCGTGAAGGGATGCTGGCCTACAGCGAAATGATCGCGGAGAAGATTCGCACCGCATCGCGAGCAAAACTGGCAGCCCATAAACCCATGGCAGCACCGACGACCTTGAAAGCGGGGCCGTTACTCAGTTCGGAAAAACTGCTGGTGATTGGCGCGTCAACCGGAGGAACAGAAGCAATTCGCCATGTACTCCAGCCATTGCCGCTTTCAAGTCCCGGTATTCTGATTACCCAGCATATGCCGCCAGGCTTTACCCGCTCGTTCGCGGAACGTCTGAACAAACTGTGTCAGATAACCGTGAAAGAGGCAGAAGACGGGGAGCGTGTGCTTCCAGGACATGCGTATATCGCCCCTGGCGACAAGCATATGGAACTGGCGCGCAGCGGGGCGAACTACCAGATCAAAATTCATGATGGTCCGCCGGTTAACCGGCATCGGCCTTCAGTCGATGTGCTGTTCCATTCGGTGGCAAAACACGCGGGGCGTAATGCCGTGGGAGTGATCCTGACAGGTATGGGCAACGATGGTGCCGCCGGAATGTTAGCAATGAACCAGGCAGGTGCCTGGACCATTGCGCAAAACGAAGCAAGTTGTGTGGTGTTCGGCATGCCGCGCGAGGCCATCAATATGGGTGGCGTAAGCGAAGTGGTCGATCTTAGCCAGGTAAGCCAGCAAATGTTGGCGAAAATCAGTGCCGGACAGGCAATACGTATTTGAATCAGGAGTTTATTTTTTATGGCGGATAAAGAGCTTAAGTTTTTGGTTGTGGATGACTTTTCCACCATGCGTCGCATCGTGCGTAACCTGCTCAAAGAGCTGGGTTTCAACAATGTTGAAGAAGCTGAAGACGGCGTGGACGCGCTGAATAAGCTGCAGGCTGGGGGATTTGGTTTTGTCATTTCCGACTGGAACATGCCGAATATGGATGGCCTGGAACTGCTAAAAACCATTCGTGCAGATGGCGGGATGTCTGCGTTGCCGGTGCTGATGGTGACGGCGGAAGCGAAGAAAGAGAACATTATTGCGGCAGCACAGGCAGGCGCCAGTGGTTATGTCGTGAAGCCATTCACAGCGGCGACGCTGGAAGAGAAACTCAATAAAATCTTTGAGAAACTGGGCATGTGAGGGTGTGATAATGATGATGCAACCACAAATTAAACCTGCTGACGAACACTCAGCAGGGGACATCATCGCGCGCATCGGCAGTTTGACCCGAATGCTGCGCGACAGTCTGCGTGAACTGGGGCTGGATCAGGCCATTGCCGAAGCGGCAGAAGCCATTCCAGATGCCCGCGATCGTCTCGATTACGTTGTGCAGATGACTGCACAGGCAGCGGAGCGCGCGCTGAACAGCGTGGAGGCTTCGCAGCCGCATCAGGACGCAATGGAAAAAGGGGCCAAAGACCTGACTAAACGCTGGGACGAATGGTTCGAAAATCCGATCGAGCTGTCCGACGCCCGTGAACTGGTTACCGATACCCGTCAGTTCCTTGGCGATGTGCCAGGACATACCAGCTTTACTAACGCTCAACTGCTGGACATCATGATGGCGCAGGATTTCCAGGACCTCACCGGTCAGGTCATCAAGCGCATGATGGATGTTATCCAGGAGATTGAACGCCAACTGCTGATGGTTCTGCTGGAAAACATTCCGGAACAGGGCGCACGTCCAAAACGTGAAAACGAAAGCTTGCTGAACGGCCCGCAGGTTGACGCCTCGAAAGCCGGCGTGGTGGCAAGTCAGGATCAGGTTGACGACCTGCTGGACAGCCTCGGTTTCTGATCGGTATTTGCCGGATGTGGGGCGTGCGCCTCTCATCCGGCTTACGCGCAATTCTGCTTAAAGCCATAAATCCCGTCTTTTTTACCGCTTACTCTTCCCATTGCTGGATGGCCGTTCTGGCATCATTCTCGCCTATATCTCTATCCAGGGTCTGATGCGTGGCAGAAGAAAGCGACGACGACAAAACAGAAGCCCCCACACCCCACCGACTTGAAAAAGCAAGGGAAGAAGGGCAGATCCCCCGATCCAAAGAGCTGACCTCACTGCTTATTTTGCTGGTGGGCGTGTGCATTATCTGGATTGGCGGGGAGTCGCTTGCCCGCAGGCTGGCCGGCATGCTGTCTGCCGGACTACGTTTTGACCACAGTATGGTCAACGACCCTAACCTGATCCTCAGCCAAATCATTCTGCTGATTAAAGACGCGATGATTGCGCTGTTACCGTTGATTACCGGCGTCGTTCTGGTGGCATTAATCTCCCCGGTGATGCTCGGCGGCTTGATCTTCAGCGGTAAATCTCTGCAGCCCAAGTTCTCTAAGCTGAATCCGCTGCCGGGTATTAAACGCATGTTTTCAGCGCAAACCGGGGCTGAACTGCTGAAAGCGATACTGAAGTCCACGCTGGTAGGCAGCGTAGCCGGGTTTTATCTCTGGCATAACTGGCCGGCGATGATGCGGCTGATGGCAGAATCTCCGATTACGGCGATGGGCAACGCCCTGGATTTAGTCGGCATGTGCGCGCTGTTGGTGGTACTGGGCGTTATTCCGATGGTGGGGTTCGACGTCTTTTTCCAGATTTACAGCCATCTGAAAAAGCTGCGTATGTCACGCCAGGATATCCGGGACGAATTTAAGCAAAGCGAAGGCGACCCGCACGTTAAGGGCAAAATACGCCAAATGCAGCGCGCGGCCGCTCAGCGTCGCATGATGGCGGATGTGCCGAAAGCGGACGTGATTGTTACCAACCCCACGCACTATTCGGTGGCGTTGAAGTATGACGAGAACAAAATGAGCGCGCCGAAAGTTGTCGCTAAAGGCGCGGGACTGGTGGCGCTGCGCATTCGTGAGATTGGCGCCGAGCATCGTGTCCCTACATTAGAAGCGCCGCCGCTGGCGCGTGCGCTATATCGCCATGCTGAGATTGGTCAGCAAATACCGGGTCAATTATATGCTGCCGTTGCTGAAGTACTGGCATGGGTATGGCAGCTAAAACGCTGGCGTCTCGCCGGCGGCAAGCGTCCACCACAACCTGAAAACCTTCCGGTGCCTGAAGCACTGGATTTCATGAACGAGAAGAATACTGATGGCTAATCTGGTCGCGATGCTGCGTCTGCCCAGCAACCTGAAATCCACGCAATGGCAAATTCTTGCCGGACCGATCCTCATCCTGCTGATCCTGTCGATGATGGTGTTGCCGCTGCCGGCTTTCGTCCTCGATTTGCTGTTTACGTTTAACATTGCGCTGTCGATCATGGTGCTGTTGGTGGCCATGTTCACCCAGCGTACGCTGGAGTTTGCCGCATTCCCGACGATTTTGCTGTTTACCACATTATTGCGCCTCGCCCTGAACGTCGCATCGACGCGTATTATTTTAATGGAAGGACATACCGGCGCGGCGGCGGCGGGGAAGGTGGTTGAAGCCTTTGGTCACTTCCTGGTGGGCGGTAACTTTGCTATCGGTATCGTGGTCTTCGTTATTCTCGTCATCATTAACTTTATGGTAATTACCAAAGGTGCAGGGCGTATCGCTGAGGTTGGCGCGCGCTTCGTGCTGGACGGTATGCCCGGCAAGCAGATGGCGATTGATGCGGATTTGAATGCCGGTCTGATTGGCGAAGATGAAGCTAAAAAACGGCGCTCGGAAGTGACGCAGGAAGCGGATTTCTACGGCTCTATGGACGGTGCGAGTAAATTCGTACGTGGAGATGCCATTGCCGGTATTTTGATTATGGTTATCAACGTGGTTGGCGGCCTGTTAGTTGGGGTGTTGCAGCATGGTATGAGCATGGGCAGCGCTGCGGAAAGTTACACCCTACTGACCATCGGTGACGGGCTGGTGGCACAAATTCCTGCGCTGGTAATCTCTACCGCGGCGGGGGTTATCGTGACCCGCGTGAGTACCGACCAGGACGTAGGCGAACAGATGGTGACCCAACTGTTCAGCAATCCCAGCGTTATGCTGCTCAGCGCGGCGGTGCTTGGGCTTTTGGGTCTGGTTCCGGGCATGCCGAACCTGGTGTTTCTGATGTTTACCGCCGCGTTACTGGGCCTGGCATGGTGGATGCGCGGTCGTGAGCAAAAAGCGCCGGATGAACCGCAACCGGTGAAAATGCCGGAAAACAACTCCGTGGTGGAAGCAACGTGGAACGACGTACAGCTTGAAGATTCCCTGGGAATGGAGGTGGGTTATCGCCTGATCCCGATGGTGGACTTTCAGCAGGATGGCGAGTTGCTGGGGCGAATTCGCAGTATTCGTAAGAAATTTGCCCAGGACATGGGCTTCCTGCCGCCGGTGGTACACATCCGCGACAATATGGATCTGCAGCCGGCCCGCTACCGCATTTTGATGAAAGGGGTGGAAATTGGCAGCGGTGATGCCTATCCGGGACGCTGGCTGGCCATTAACCCGGGTACCGCCGCCGGGTCGCTGCCGGGCGAGAAAACGGTCGATCCGGCTTTCGGTCTGGATGCTATCTGGATTGAAAGTGCATTGAAGGAGCAGGCACAAATTCAGGGCTTTACGGTAGTTGAAGCGAGTACCGTTGTCGCGACGCATCTTAACCACCTGATTGGGCAGTTCGCCGCTGAGCTGTTTGGTCGTCAGGAGGCGCAACAGTTACTTGACCGCGTCTCGCAGGAGATGCCGAAGCTGACGGAAGATCTGGTGCCGGGCGTTGTGACGCTCACCACGCTGCATAAAGTGCTGCAGAACTTACTGGACGAGAAAGTACCGATTCGCGATATGCGCACCATTCTTGAAACGCTGGCTGAACATGCGCCGCTGCAAAACGATCCGCATGAACTGACTGCGGTGGTCCGTGTTGCGTTGGGACGTGCCATCACCCAGCAGTGGTTCCCGGGTAATGAAGAAGTTCAGGTTATCGGCCTTGATACTCCACTCGAGCGTTTGCTGCTGCAAGCGCTGCAGGGGGGCGGTGGTCTGGAGCCAGGACTGGCAGACCGACTGCTGGCCCAGACTCAGGAAGCGCTGTCCCGTCAAGAGATGTTGGGCGCGCCGCCGGTCTTGCTGGTCAATCACGCGTTGCGTCCGTTACTGGCACGCTTTTTACGTCGCAGCATACCGCAGCTGGTGGTGTTATCGAACATGGAGCTTTCCGATAACCGCCATATTCGCATGACGGCGACTATTGGAGGCAAATAATGCGTAAGTTACTGTGGTTGTTGTTTTTTCCTCTGGCAGCGCAGGCTGCCGGAGAAGGAGCCTGGCAGGCAAGCGGTATGGGGATCACCTTAAATCACCGCGGTCAGTCAGCCTCGTCAGCACCTCTGGTCCCCAGCCAGCCGGTGTCGGGGTTGATGACGCTGGTAGCCTGGCGCTATGAGCTTAATGGTCCAACGCCCGCGGGTTTACGGGTGCGTTTATGTTCTCAGTCCCGCTGTGTCGAGCTGGATGGGCAGAGTGGAACCACGAACGGATTCAATAACGTTCCCGCCATCGAACCAATGCATTTTGTCTGGGAGGTACCCGGCGGCGGTCGCCTGATCCCCGCTTTACAAGTTCAGAGCAATCAGGTGATTGTGAACTATCGTTAACGCCTTCCTTCATTCAGGCCAGCAGCGGAAACTGCTGGCTGCCTCGCAATTTTAGCCCGCCTCTTTGATTAAATAGAAACGCCGTTTTATAAAATAGGTGACATACGTTGCCGGACTCTTTGTATTGTTGCCATTTTGCTAATTCCCCTGGCAGAAATAGAAAGGTTTCACTTCCGGTTAGCTTTTACTGTGACCCTGTAAGGATGCCCAATGTCAAAGCGAGGATTGCGGGGCCTCCAAATAATGTGCAGGGGTAACGGCAATGAAGACACGAAAAATTGGACTGGTTAACTATTTTGCCTACGGTTCAGGCGATTTTTTAGGCGCAGGCACCACGGCATTAACCGCGGCCTGGCTGCTCTATTTCTACACCACGTTCTGTGGTCTGACGCCTATCGAAGCGACCTTTATTTTTGCCACCGCCAGGGTGCTGGATGCCGTCGTGAGCCCATTAATGGGTTTTTTAACCGATAACTTTGGCTCAAGCTGGCTTGGCAAACGCTTCGGGCGACGTAAGTTTTTTATTCTGTTGGGGATCCCCTGTGTCTTTAGCTACTCGCTGATGTGGATCGGGGACATGGGATTCTGGTATTACCTGCTTACCTATCTGATTTTTGACGTGGTCTACACCATGATTCTGGTGCCTTACGAAACGCTGGTACCCGAAATGACCGATGACTTTAAACAGAAAACCAAATTTTCCGGCGCGCGTATTTCGATGGCGCAAATGTCAGCCATTCTGGCCTCATTCTTACCCGGTGTTCTGCTGACGCTATTTGGCAAAGATAACCCGGTGTCTTTTTTCTACGCCAGTCTGGTGTTCTCTGTACTGTGCGCCCTGATGCTGACTTTCGTCTGGTTTTTTACCTGGGAACGACCACGGGAAGAATGGACCCAGGCGGCCCTGCGCGCCGAAGAAGAGAAGAAAAGCCTGACCTTTAGCCAGAGTATGAACCGCTTGTTTGTTGAGCTGAGTTCAACCCTGCGTATCCGTATCTTTCGCCAGCATTTAGGTATGTATCTTGGCGGCTATATTGCCCAGGACGTCTTTAACGCCGTCTTTACTTACTACGTAGTGTTTGTGCTGATGCAGGAAGCATCAATGGCGTCAAACCTGCTGGGGACGATGGCTATCTTCCAGTTTATTGCTGTCATCGCCATGATCCCATTGTGTATCCGTTTCGGACCAGCACCGTCTTATCGCATGGTGGTCGTCCTGTTTGGCCTCAGTTCACTTTCCTACGCCGGGCTATATTACGCCGGACTCAGCGATGTTTATTCTCTGCTACTGCTGGTATCTGCCGTGGCGGGTCTGGGGCGTGGGGGGATCAATTACGTTCCCTGGAATACCTACACCTATATTGCCGACGTTGACGAAGTGATTACCGGTCAGCGTCGGGAAGGCATCTTTGCCGGCATTATGACGCTAACGCGTAAAGCGTCGCAGGCGGGCGCGGTGATGCTGGTGGGGATTGTCATGCAACTGTCCGGGTTTGTCTCCGGCCAGAGCGCACAGCCCGCGGCGGTCAGCCATACCATCCTGTTAATTCTAAGTTGCGGAACGCTGATTGTTCTGGCGCTGGGGTTCCTGGTTTCCCTGCGCTTCAAACTAAACCTGCAAACGCACAGCACCCTGCGTGAAGAGACTGCAAAAATGCGCGAGTCTGGGCGACCTGTGCTGGAAGGACTTTCTGCTGAAGGACGCGCCACCGTAGAGATGCTGTCAGGCATGCCATATGAATCACTTTGGGGTAACAACAATATTGGTTACCTGAATCGTAATAAACCAGCGGCACCGAAACTGGAAAAAGTTGCCGCATTGAATTCGACATTGACAGAGGTTAAGTAAATGATTGTTTACCCGGTTAAACACAGTCCATTATTGCGCCAACCAGAACATTTTATTGCCAGGGATGAATTAAAAGCGTTGATCAAAAAGGTGACGCATAACCTGGTCAATATTCATGACGAGACCGGCGAGTTCTTGCTACGTCTGGACGACGGACGCGTTATTGATACCAAAGGTTGGGCGGGATGGGAGTGGACGCACGGCGTCGGCTTGTATGGGATGTATCAGTATTATCAGCAAACCGGCGATGAAACGATGCGCGATATCATCGACAGCTGGTTTGCCGATCGCTTTGCGGAAGGCGCAACCACCAAAAACGTCAACACGATGGCGCCGTTTTTAACGCTGGCGTATCGCTACGAAGAGACGCGTAACCCCGCGTATCTGCCGTGGCTCGATAGCTGGGCGGAGTGGGCAATGCATGAGATGCCGCGTACCGAATATGGCGGTATGCAGCACATTACGTTGGCGGAAGAGAATCATCAGCAGATGTGGGATGACACATTAATGATGGCGGTTTTACCGCTGGCGAAGATTGGCAAGTTGCTCAACCGCCCCGAATATATTGAAGAGGCAACCTATCAGTTTCTGCTGCATGTGCAAAACCTGATGGATAAAGAAACGGGTCTGTGGTTCCACGGCTGGAGCTATGAAGGACAACATAACTTTGCCAACGCACGCTGGGCGCGTGGCAACAGCTGGTTAACTATTGTCATCCCGGATTTCCTCGAATTACTTGATTTGCCACAGAACAATGCGGTGCATCGCTATCTGGTGCAGGTTCTGCACGCGCAAATCGCCGCGCTGGCGAAGTGCCAGGATGAAAGCGGATTGTGGCACACCTTGCTGGACGACCCGCAGTCGTATCTGGAAGCGTCGGCAACCGCCGGGTTTGCCTATGGGATCCTCAAAGCGGTACGTAAACGCTATGTCGGGCAAGACTATGCGCTGGTCGCGGAGAAAGCCATCAGAGGCATTGTGCAACATATTTCAGCGGAAGGTGAACTGCTGCACACCTCGTTTGGAACAGGAATGGGCCACAATCTCGATTTCTATCGCAACATTCCGCGGACCTCAATGCCTTACGGACAGGCGATGGCGATGCTGTGCCTTACCGAATACTTGCGTAAGTATTTTTAATATCGGCGTCCGGTGGCGCAGCTGCTATCGGACCTGCTTGTTCAGGTGTCTCTGTTTGCGCGGCGTTGTTCTGTGGAGCAAACAGATGATCCATAATTTGACGCATAACCGGCGCGGCAGTGACGCCATCGCTGCCGCCGTTTTCCAGAATTAACGCCACGGCGACTTTCGGGTTTTTATACGGTGCAAACGCGGTATAGAACACGTGGTCGCGCAGGCGTACGGGGATCATTTTTGCATCGTAGGTTTGATTTTCTTTCAGGCTAAAGACCTGTGATGTGCCACTTTTCGCCGCAATGCCGTAAGGCGCGGTGTGAAAGAACTTATACCCTGTACCGTTTGGCTCATTAGCCATGCCGAACATCGCCTGACGCACCAACCCCCAGTAAGGTGACGAGGCCGAGGCGATTTGTGACGGTGCTTCGGGAGCCTGATACGGCGTAATGGTTTTTCCGCTCTCTTCATCAAGTAGCAGGTGAGGGGCGATAACCTTGCCGTTGTTAATCAGCGCAACCATGGCTTTTACCATCTGAATCGGTGTGGCAATCCAGTAGCCCTGACCGATACCAACCGAAATGGTATCTCCCTGATACCAGGATTTTTTATGCACCTTTTGCTTCCATTCGCGACTCGGCAGCAGGCCGTTATACTCCTCATCAAGATCGATGCCGGTCGGTTTGCCATAGCCAAACTGACTGAGCATGCTGTTAATCCGGTCGATCCCCATCATATACGCTACCTGATAAAAGAACGTGTCGGCAGACTCTTCAATCGCTTTGGTGACATCCAGCATACCGTGGCCCGTTTTTTTCCAGTCGCGGTAATGTCGCTCGGTGCCGGGAAGCGTCCAGGTGGGAGCACCGAAGAAACTGGTCTGCGGCGTGATCACGCCGTCCAGTAACGCTGACATCGCCATGTACGGTTTCACCGTGGAGGCGGGAGGGTAGAGACCCTGGGTGACGCGGTTGATCAACGGCAGGTCTTTATCCTGCAGCAGCTTGTTATAGTCCTGATAGCTGATGCCTTTGACAAACGGGTTAGGGTCATAGCTGGGGTTTGAGACCATTGCCAGCACGGAACCGTCGTGAGGATCCTCAACCAAAACGGCAGCCCGCTGGCCCGCTAGCAGGCTTTCAATGTATTGCTGTAAATGCAGATCCAGCGTCAGATGGATATCTTTTCCGGCAACGGGGGGCACATCTTTGATCAGGCGTACGATGCGCCCGTGGTTATCCACTTCCACTTCCTGATAACCGGTTTTCCCATGCAGTTCATTTTCGTAATAATGCTCGATACCCTGCTTGCCGATGTTGTGGTCAGCGGCGTAATTCTCAGCCAGGCCTTTTTTATCCAGCGCTTTCAGGTCGCTGTCATTAATTTTTGAAACATAGCCAAGGACATGTGCCAGCGCTGCGCCATACGGGTACTGGCGGTCCTCATAGCTATTGATATTGACGCCGTTGAAATGAAACTGGTTAACCGAGAAGCGGGCGATTTCCACATCGGTCAGCGCGTTTTTTAGCACGACCGGACGATAGCGGCTGCTGGCTTTCAGCTCATGGCGAAACTGGTCAATGTCATCAGGAGTGAGGTCAACGATGGGCGTGAGCTGCTGGATCAGGGCATTCATATCGCTGATCTTATACGGCGTAACGGAAATGTCGTACCAGGTCACGTTGCGTACCAGCGGAATACCATTGCGATCGTAAATCATGCCGCGCGTTGGGGCGACGGGCAGCATTTTGATGTCGTTTGCATTCGACCGGGTGGTGTAATACTGGTGCTGACAGATTTGCAAGTTGTAGAGATTGTAAATCAGGATGCCAAAACAGATGACTACAAGGCCAAAGGCCACCAATACACGTCGCTGGAAGAGTTTTTCTTCTGCCTCAAAATCTCTGAATGTCATTGACCCGTACCCGATTAATTTGCCGCCTAATGATACGGAGGCTTAAACGGGATGACAGGCAAAAAATGTTCCATATCTCTACGGAAATGTGTCATTCCTTGTGAATTATTACAAATTGCTGCTATCAGTAGGCTGGATAAGGCGTTTACGCCGCCATCCGGCAAGGTGCGCCTTACCGCCTGATGGCGCTTCGCTTATCAGACCTACGAGGGCGGTCATTTGGGAAACAAAAAAGCCCGCGACTTAGCGCGGGCTTTCACATCACTCGAGGTGATTACATCCGTTCTACGGTTTCGATACCCAGCGTATCCAGACCCAGCTTCAGGGTTTTCGCCGTCAGCTGTGCCAGTTTCAGTCGGCTGTTACGAATGTCTTCGTTTTCAGCGCTGAGGATAGGGCAGTGCTCGTAGAAGCCAGAGAACAGGCCGGCAACGTCGTACAGGTAAGCACACATTACATGTGGCGTACCTTCACGAGCAACGACGGTCAGCGTCTCTTCAAACTGCAGCAGACGCGCTGCCAGTTGGGCTTCGCGATCTTCGCTGATAATCACCTGCGCATTTGCCAGCGCGCTTTCGTCGATATCCGCTTTACGGAATACGGACAGTACGCGGGTATAGGCGTACTGCATATACGGCGCGGTGTTACCTTCGAACGCCAGCATGTTGTCCCAGTCGAAGATGTAGTCGGTAGTACGGTTTTTGGACAGGTCCGCATATTTCACCGCCCCGATACCGACCGCATTTGCCAGTTTTTCCAGCTCGTCGGCAGGCATGTCCGGGTTCTTCTCAGCGACCAGACGACGTGCGCGTTCCAGCGCTTCATCCAGCAGATCGGCCAGTTTAACCGTGCCACCCGCACGGGTTTTGAACGGCTTGCCGTCTTTGCCCAGCATCATACCGAACATGTGGTGTTCCAGCGGTACAGAGTCCGGCACATAACCGGCTTTACGCACGATGGTCCAGGCCTGCATTAAGTGCTGATGCTGGCGGGAATCGATGTAATAAAGTACGCGATCTGCATGCAGCGTTTCATAACGATACTTGGCGCAGGCGATGTCGGTTGTGGTGTAGAGATAGCCGCCATCTTTCTTCTGAATGATTACGCCCATCGGTTCGCCTTCCTTGTTTTTATACTCATCAAGGAATACGACGGTAGCGCCTTCGCTTTCAACAGCCAGGCCTTTAGCTTTGAGATCGGCCACGATGCCAGGCAGCATCGGGTTGTACAGGCTTTCGCCCATTACGTCGTCACGGGTCAGGGTAACGTTGAGGCGATCGTAGGTTAACTGGTTTTGCGACATGGTAATGTCGACCAGTTTGCGCCACATCTCACGGAAGTATTCGTCGCCGCCTTGCAGCTTCACGACATAACTACGGGCGCGTTCTGCGAAGGCTTCATCTTCGTCGTAATGTTTTTTCGCATCACGGTAGAAACCTTCCAGGTCAGCCAGCGCCATCTCTCCGGCATTTTCCTGCTGTTGTTTTTCCAGCCACGCGATGAGCATACCGAACTGCGTGCCCCAGTCGCCGACGTGGTTGGCGCGGATAACATTGTGGCCGAGGAATTCCAGCGTACGCACCGCAGCGTCACCGATGATGGTGGAGCGCAGGTGACCAACGTGCATCTCTTTCGCTACGTTAGGTGCAGAGTAATCAACAACAACGGTTTGTTTAGCCGGTTGGGTGACGCCCAGACGATCGGAGGTCAGCGCCTGCTGAACGTGCTGCGCGAGAAATGCCGGATCGAGGAAAATATTGATAAAGCCCGGGCCGGCAATTTCAACTTTGCTGGCGATCCCGTTGAGATCCAGATGAGTCAGCACCTGCTCAGCCAGTTGTCGCGGCGCCATACCCAGTTTTTTAGCGACCGCCATCATGCCATTAGCCTGATAGTCGCCGAACTGTACTTTTGCTGACTGACGAACCTGTGGTTCGCAATCTGCAGGCGCGCCTGCAGCAATCATGGCCTGACTGACTTTTTCTGAGAGAAGAGCCTGAATATTCACCGGAATACCTTACATTTATGAAGCGGGAAAAAATTCACCGCACCAGTTTAAGAATTAAGGGCGGGAGTATACTGCAAATGCCCGTTGCCGTCAGCATTGCGAGTAGCGCACACAGTCTAAAATTCAGGCAATGCAATTACGTTTTATTATTCATGTTACGTTCGAAGAAAACAGCGGTTGGATGGCGCAGCGCAACAGAGTAAATTAGCGGCTTTGAACATGGATATGAGCTTTTAATATGGCGAACTGGCAGACCGTTGCAGAACTACAGGATATTTCTGCAGATTTACCGCATTTCACGCAGGCATTAACGGAACTTTCCACCCGTCTTGGGCTGGATATCTCAGGTCTGGAAGCCGATCACATTTCCTTGCGTTGCCATCAAAATACCACCGCAGAACGCTGGCGTCGTGGCTTTGAACAGTGCGGTGAGTTGCTGTCAGAAAACATCATTAACGGCAGACCAATTTGTCTTTTTAAACTGCATGAGCCAGTTTGTGTGCAACATTGGCAATTTTCCATCGTTGAGCTGCCGTGGCCAGGCGAAAAACGCTATCCACATGAAGGCTGGGAACATGTTGAAATTGTTCTGCCGGGTGAGGCACAAACGCTGAACGCCAGAGCACTGGCGCTGCTTTCCGATCACGGACTGAGTCAGCCGGGTATATTTGTAAAAACCAGTTCGCCAAAAGGCGAGCGTGAACGTTTACCGAATCCGACGCTGGCCGTCAGCGATGGCAGCGTGACGATAAAATTCCATCCATGGTCGATTGAAGCCATTGTGGCAAGTGAACGTCAGGAGTGAGTATGGCTTTACTGGAAATCTGCTGTTACAGCATGGAGTGCGCGCGTACAGCGCAGCTAAACGGCGCGGATCGCATTGAGCTTTGCGCAGCACCTAAAGAAGGGGGCTTAACACCGTCACTGGGGGTCTTGCGTTCTGTTCGCCAGCATATTTCGATTCCCGTCAATCCCATTATTCGCCCACGCGGAGGCGACTTTTGTTACACCGATGGTGAATTCGCTGCAATGCTGGATGATATTGCGATGGTGAAAGAACTGGGGTTCTCGGGGCTGGTGACCGGCATTTTAAATGCAGATGGTGATGTTGATATGCCGCGCATGGAAAAAATAATGATCGCCGCAGGTTCACTGCACGTCACTTTTCATCGTGCCTTTGATATGTGTGCTAACCCACTCAATGCGATGAAAAAGTTAGCTGATTTGGGCATCGCCAGAGTGCTGACTTCTGGGCAAAAATCAGATGCTGCGCAAGGTTTAACAAAAATAATGGAACTTATTGCGCAGGCGGATGCTCCAATCATTATGGCCGGAGCGGGGGTTCGCGCCTCGAATTTGCCCCTGTTCCTTGATGCTGGAGTGCAGGAAGTTCACAGCTCTGCCGGAGTATGGCTGGCTTCACCAATGCGTTATCGCAATTCGGGGTTGTCGATGTCTTCGGATACGCAGGCGGATGAATATTCCCGCTATGCGGTAGACGGGGCGGCGGTTGCGGAAATGAAAGCAATCATTGCACACCATCAGGCCAACTGATTTTTACCGTTGCATCATGTCGCCCAATATGATGCTTGCTCGTACCAGGCCCCTGCCAATTCAACAGGGGCCTTTTTTTCTCCTTCATATTTCAAGCTGCAGCAGCGTTGGCCGCCTTGCTGCAACTTGAACTATTTTGGAGAAACGGTGCTATACGTAACGGTCATCCGGCAATCCATCACGGCTTACGCGCAATCAATACCGCACGTAATGGGGCGGGGTAGCCTTCCACCGTTTTGCTGTGGTCGTTCGGGTCGAGGAAGTCGGCCAGCGATTCGGTTATCATCCACTCGGTGCGGCGCTGCTCTTCGGTAGTGGTGACGCAGACATCGGCGATACGCACATCAACAAATCCGCATTTTTCCAGCCAGTTTTTTAGCGCCAGCGCAGACGGAATAAAGTAGACGTTACGCATCTGCGCGTAGCGGTCGCCCGGCACCAGGACGGTATTTTCATCACCTTCGATGACCAGCGTTTCCAGCACCAGTTCACCATCTTTAACCAACTGATCCTTCAACTGCCACAGGTGTTCCAGCGGTGAACGGCGGTGATAAAGCACGCCCATGGAGAATACGGTATCAAAGGCGTTGAGCGCCGGTAGCTGTTCAATACCCAGCGGTAGCAGATGAGCACGTTGGTCATTGCCCAGCAGTTTGCGTACCGCCTCAAACTGGCACAGGAACAGTTGCGTAGGATCGATACCAACCGCCAGATGCGCCCCCGCGCCAATCATGCGCCACATGTGATAGCCACTGCCGCAGCCGACGTCAAGAATGGTACGGCCGGTAAGGTCAGACAAATGCGGCAGAACGCGATCCCACTTCCAGTCTGAGCGCCACTCGGTATCAATATTGACGCCGTACAGCGAGTACGGTCCCTTACGCCATGGCATCAGGTTACGCATCAGGGTGTCGATACGTTTGAGTTGACCTTCGCTGAGCGGCTCTTTGCTTTCTGCAGTAACGCTATGCAGTAAGTCCAGGCGATGCGGCGTTATCTCCGGCAGAAACTCGACGGCGTTTGCCCACTGCTTAAATAAGCCGTGCTGGTCGCGCTGCCAGGTAGCGATTTGTGCCGGAAGTGTTTCCAGCCAATGGGAAAGATGGTTTTTGGCAATCAGCTGATAAAAGTTACCAAAGTCGATCATGCACTTACCCCAGCTTTCAGCGCCACCAGAGAACCAAAGTTGAAGCACTGGAACCACAATTCGCTGTGCTCAAAACCGGCCTGATGCAGTCGTGCTTTGTGCGTTTCGACCGAGTCGGTCAGCATCACATTCTCCAGCATGCTGCGCTTTTGGCTGATTTCCAGTTCGCTATAGCCATTTGCCCGTTTGAAGTCGTGGTGCATGTTGAACAGCAGTTCGCCAACGTTAGCGTCTTCAAAGCTGAATTTCTCAGAAAGAACCAGCGCGCCGCCGGGATTCAGCCCCTGATAAATCTTATCCAACAACGCCTGGCGCTCAGGTGGCTCAAGGAATTGCAGGGTAAAATTCAGCACCACCATCGAGGCGTTTTCGATAGTAATGTTGCGAATATCGCCTTCGACAACCTCAACCGGGGTCGGTGCCTTATAGGCGTCAATATGACGACGGCAGCGCTCAACCATCGCCGGAGAGTTATCGACAGCAATAATTTTGCAATTCTCGTGATGAATATTGCGACGCACCGAGAGCGTCGCCGCGCCCAAAGAGCAGCCCAGATCGTAGACCTGCGTGTTGGGTTGTACGAAACGTTCGGCCAGCATGCCAATCATAGAAATGATATTGGAATAGCCAGGAACGGAACGCTGGATCATATCCGGGAAGACTTCAGCTACCCGTTCATCAAAGGTCCAGTCACCCAGACTGGCGATAGGCGCAGAAAAAAGCGTGTCGCGGTGAGACATAACGTAAAAATCCGGGAAAAATAAAGTGGCGTATTGTGCGCTAATGCAGGGAGAAAACCAACTCCCAGGGCATATACCAAAGATTCGCCAGCACCATTAGCAACAGCGAACACCAGGTTGCGCTCATGCCTGAACGGCGCCAGCGGAAGAGTCGGTGGTGGAATCCGTAATAATGCATCAGTCGTCCGGCAATCAACATCAGCCCGCAAATATGCACCATCCACGTCTCTGCGCCGTTCATTTCCATAAATAACAGCAGCACTAACGCGACGGGAATATATTCCACCGCATTACCATGAATGCGGATAGCGCTTTGCAGTTCGCTAAAACCACCGTCACCATAGGCAACGCGGTACTGCATGCGCAGGCGAACGACGTCAAAGGAGAACTTTATTAACAATAACGCACCCAATACGGCATAAAGCGCGCTTACCATACAAACTCCCTTTAAAATGGCAGATGGCACTGTCTATGATAGGTGGCAATTTCAGAAAAGAGAAGATTGCTGTGGAATAGACGGTGCTGATCCGATCTCTGGCAGGGCATTGCGTAAATCTGCCCATAGCGTATCTACAAGCTGCGGGGCCTGTGCGATGTCCGGCGTATGCAAAAACAGATACGGCGTCGTGGTGCGTTGCCATAGCGACAGTTTGGTCAGCCAGACGGCAAAAAGTGCGCTGTTTTGTGCCATGTCATCGCTGCCGATAAAGCGTACCATCGGATGGTCTGCCGTGACTACCGCATGCACCGGAACCTTTGGTTTCTTGCGCTGAGCATCACGTATCGCTTCGGTATGCGGGATCGCGGCATGCACCGGGCGGCTGTCCAGAATCACCCGGTTTACGCCGCGATCGTGTAAGCCCCGATTAAATAGCTGTTCGTTTTCACCTTTGGCAAAGAAGTCCGGATGGCGAACCTCCACACCGTAGGTAAAGGATTTGGGGAGCGCATCAAGAAATTGCCACAGGGCAGGCAGGTCACGCGGACCAAAAGTCGCGGGTAATTGCAGCCAGTATTGTCCAATACGCGATTCCAGCGGCGACATGCGCGTGAAAAATTCCTGTACCAGGTCATCACAATTTCGCAGTGCGGCCTGGTGCGAAATGGTGGCCGGAAACTTAAAACAAAAACGAAACGCATCGGTGGTCTGCGCGTGCCAGCGGGCAACTATATCGGCTTTTGGCAGCGCGTACAGCGTGGTATTGCCCTCCACACAGTTAAAGTGGCGGGCATATTCTTCAAGGCTTGAGATCCCCAGACGCACCCATTTTGGATGCGACCACTGGGGTAAACCGATATAAATCATAGCGCTTGTAGGATCTCATCCACGCTGCGTACGCGTGCGATGCGCGGGAAAATATGCGTCATGCTGCCCAAGTGTTGATCGGCGCTGGCGGCACTACAGGCGTCTTCTGCAACGATCAGATTAAAACCCAGCTCCCACGCATTTCGCGCCGTTGACTCCACGCCAATGTTTGTGGAGATGCCGCACAGGACGATGGTATCGATGCCCCGACGACGCAGCTGTAGCTCCAGATCGGTGCCGTAGAACGCGCCCCACTGGCGCTTGGTGACTTCGAGATCGCTGGCGCATTTCCCCAGAGCTGCCGGGTAATCCCACCAGTTTTCAGGCAACGCTTTTGCCGGAGTTTGCGCATCAACCGGTTGTTTCAGCGCTTCGGCGTAATCGTCAGACCAGCCGACGCGCACCATAACCACCGGGGAACCGTGGGCACGGAATTTTTCCGCCAACAGCGCGGTGCGGGTAACCACATCGTGTGCCGTATGAGGTCCACCAGCGAAAGGCAGGATCCCTTCCTGTAAGTCGATCACGACAAGGGCGGTTGTTTTTGTGTTCAGTTCCAGCATGGTCACTCCAGTAAAAAATAGAATTCCGTTACACCTTAATCGCGAATCAGTGTGAAAGGGGCGACAATTTTTGTTATTTTTTGTGAGATTACGCAATGCCCGTCGAGGAAACAGGCGTACAGTCAGTACCGGACTTATCGTGCGGCAGAATTTCCAGTATAATAGCCGCCTTTTTTCATTCAGTTGTGACATTCAGCTAAAGCTGCGACTTCGTCACCTGCGAGACAGGTGACAATCCGCCTGCGGCAAAGTTAAGGGATATCTCATGCGTACAGAATATTGCGGACAGCTACGTCTGTCCCACGAGGGGCAGCAGGTGACTCTGTGTGGTTGGGTCAACCGTCGTCGTGATCTTGGTAGCCTGATCTTTATCGATATGCGCGACCGCGAAGGTATCGTGCAGGTATTTTTCGATCCGGACCGTGCAGACGCGTTAAAGCTGGCCTCTGAACTGCGTAATGAGTTCTGCATCCAGGTTACGGGCACCGTACGTGCGCGTGACGCGAAAAACGTCAACGCCGATATGGCGACGGGCGAAATTGAAGTGCTGGCTTCCGATCTGACTATCATCAACCGTTCGGACTCGCTGCCGCTGGACTCTAACCACGTCAACACCGAAGAAGCGCGACTGAAGTATCGCTATTTGGATCTGCGTCGTCCTGAAATGGCACAGCGCCTGAAAACGCGTGCCAAAATTACCAGTCTGGTGCGTCGTTTTATGGACGACCACGGCTTCCTCGACATCGAAACGCCGATGCTGACCAAAGCGACGCCGGAAGGCGCGCGCGATTACCTGGTACCTTCTCGCGTACATAAAGGTAAGTTCTACGCGCTGCCGCAGTCTCCTCAGCTGTTTAAACAGCTGCTGATGATGTCGGGTTTTGACCGCTATTATCAGATCGTAAAATGCTTCCGTGATGAAGACTTACGTGCTGATCGTCAGCCTGAATTTACCCAGATCGACGTTGAGACTTCCTTCATGACCGCGCCGCAGGTGCGTGAAGTGATGGAAGCCCTGGTACGTAACTTGTGGCTGGAAGTTAAAGGTGTTGATCTGGGTGACTTCCCGATCATGACTTTTGCCGAAGCTGAGCGTCGTTACGGTTCCGATAAGCCAGACCTGCGTAACCCGATGGAGCTGGTTGACGTTGCCGATCTGGTGAAAGGCGTTGAGTTCGCGGTGTTCTCTGGTCCGGCGAACGATCCGAAAGGCCGTGTCGCAGCCCTGCGTGTGCCGGGTGGTGCGAGCTTGAGCCGTAAGCAGATCGACGATTACGGTAACTTTATTAAGATTTACGGCGCGAAAGGTCTGGCTTACATCAAAGTCACCGAGCGAGCGAAAGGCCTGGAAGGTATCACCAGCCCGGTTGCTAAGTTCCTGAATGCAGAAATCGTGGAAGCGATTCTGGCGCGTACCGGTGCGCAAGATGGCGATATGATCTTCTTCGGTGCCGACAACAAGAAAGTGGTTGCCGACGCGATGGGCGCGCTGCGTCTGAAGCTGGGTAAAGATCTGAACATTACCGACGAAGCCAAATGGGCGCCGCTGTGGGTTATCGACTTCCCGATGTTTGAAGACGATGGTGAAGGCGGACTGACCGCAATGCACCATCCGTTCACCGCGCCGAAAGATATGACCGCCGCTGAGCTGAAAGCTGCGCCGGAAGATGCGGTTGCCAACGCATACGATATGGTCATCAACGGCTATGAAGTAGGCGGTGGTTCCGTGCGTATTCACAACGGCGATATGCAGCAGACCGTATTCGGTATTCTGGGCATTAACGAACAAGAGCAGCGCGAGAAGTTCGGCTTCCTGCTGGATGCGCTAAAATACGGTACACCGCCGCATGCGGGCCTGGCGTTTGGTCTGGACCGTCTGACTATGCTGCTGACCGGTACTGACAACATTCGTGACGTTATTGCTTTCCCGAAAACGACGGCTGCAGCATGTCTGATGACTGAAGCGCCGAGCTTTGCCAACGAAGCGGCGCTGGCGGAACTGAGCATTCAGGTTGTTAAGAAGGCCGAGAATAACTGATATGACATACAAACAGCCTGTCTCGGTGTTAGTCGTGATTTATGCAAAGGACACCGGGAGAGTGCTGATGTTACAGCGACGCGACGATCCTGATTTCTGGCAGTCGGTCACCGGCAGCCTTGAAGAGGGTGAAACCGCGTCGCAAGCCGCTATGCGCGAAGTAAAGGAAGAGGTCGCCATTGATGTTGCGTCTGAGCAACTGACCTTAATTGACTGTCAGCGCACGGTGGAGTTTGAGATTTTTAGCCATTTACGTCATCGCTATGCACCGGGAATTGAACGTAATACTGAATCCTGGTTTTGCCTGGCACTTCCCTCAGAACGAGAGATCGTGTTCACCGAACATCTGACCTATCGTTGGGTTAATGCGGCTGAAGCCGCCCAGTTAACCAAGTCGTGGAGTAACCGGCAGGCGATTGAAGAGTTTGTAATTAACGTCGCCTGAAAAGGCGCGCTTTTTGGAGATATTATTTATGGCAGGTCATAGTAAATGGGCCAACACCAGACACCGTAAAGCAGCGCAGGATGCTAAACGCGGTAAAATTTTCACCAAAATAATTCGTGAGCTGGTGACGGCGGCAAAACTCGGCGGCGGCGATCCGGATGCTAACCCGCGTCTGCGTGCAGCGGTTGATAAAGCGCTGGCTAACAATATGACCCGTGACACCCTGAACCGTGCAATCGCGCGTGGTGTGGGTGGTGATGAAGATTCCAACATGGAAACCATCATCTATGAAGGTTACGGTCCTGGCGGTACAGCCGTTATGATTGAATGTCTGTCTGACAACCGTAACCGTACCGTTGCGGAAGTCCGTCACGCGTTCACGAAAACCGGTGGTAACCTTGGTACCGACGGCTCCGTCGCTTACCTGTTCAGCAAAAAAGGCGTCATCTCCTTTGAACAAGGCGATGAAGATGCCATCATGGAAGCGGCACTGGAAGCAGGTGCTGAAGACGTTGTGACCTTCGACGACGGCGCAATTGACGTTTACACCGCGTGGGAAGAGATGGGTAAAGTGCGTGACGCGCTGGAAGCGGCGGGTCTGAAAGCGGACGCAGCTGAAGTGTCAATGATCCCATCCACCAAAGCGGATATGGATGCAGAAACAGCGCCGAAACTGCTGCGTCTGATCGATATGCTGGAAGACTGCGACGACGTGCAGGAAGTTTACCACAACGGCGAGATCTCTGATGAGGTTGCAGCTACCTTAGAATGAGGTGGCTGTACCGCAACCTGACAGGAGGTGCGTGATGTCTATTATTCTCGGCATTGACCCGGGGTCGCGCATCACCGGTTATGGCGTAATCCGTCAGGTCGGCAGACAGCTGACCTACCTCGGCAGCGGTTGTATTCGCACCAAAGTTGACGATCTTCCGTCCCGTCTGAAGTTGATTTATGCGGGCGTGACGGAAATCATCACCCAGTTTCAACCGGACTATTTTGCCATTGAGCAGGTTTTTATGGCGAAGAACGCCGATTCGGCGCTAAAGCTGGGGCAGGCGCGCGGTGTGGCAATCGTTGCGGCGACCAATCAGGAACTTCCGGTCTTTGAATACGCGGCCCGCCAGGTAAAACAGACCGTTGTGGGTATCGGTAGCGCGGAAAAAAGCCAGGTTCAGCATATGGTGCGCACGCTGCTAAAACTTCCGGCGAACCCGCAGGCGGATGCCGCGGATGCGCTGGCGATTGCCATTACCCACTGTCACGTCAGCCAGAACGCCATGCAAATGAGCGAGTCGAGGCTTAATCTGGCGCGAGGCCGGTTACGTTAGTGACAAATGAGGCTGGATATCTATCCAGCCTTTTTTTATGATAGCGCATTACCTTTTAGCCCTTAACGCAGGAGCGTCACGTGATAGGCAGACTCAGAGGCATCATTCTGGAAAAACAACCCCCGCTGGTCCTTCTGGAAACGGGCGGGGTAGGCTATGAAGTTCATATGCCGATGACCTGTTTCTACGAGTTGCCTGAAGCCGGGCAGGAAGCGATTATCTTCACCCATTTTGTGGTGCGTGAAGACGCTCAACTGCTGTATGGCTTTAACAACAAGCAAGAACGCACGTTGTTTAAAGAGTTAATTAAAACTAACGGCGTGGGGCCGAAGCTGGCGTTGGCGATCCTCTCCGGAATGTCTGCGCAGCAGTTTGTTAATGCCGTAGAGCGCGAAGAGCTTGGCGCGTTAGTGAAATTACCGGGCATTGGTAAGAAAACCGCAGAGCGTTTGATTGTTGAAATGAAAGACCGCTTTAAAGGCCTGCATGGTGACCTCTTCACCCCGGCAGCGGATCTGGTTCTGACCTCTCCGGCCAGTCCGACAACGGACGACGCCGAGCAGGAAGCGGTTGCTGCGCTGGTGGCGTTGGGCTATAAACCACAAGAAGCCAGCCGCATGGTGAGCAAAATTGCCCGCCCTGATGCCAGCAGTGAAACCCTGATTCGTGAAGCGCTTCGCGCGGCATTGTGAGGTAAAGGATGATTGAAGCAGATCGCCTGATTTCGGCTGTTAGCACGACCCCTGAAGATCTGGTGGATCGTGCAATCCGCCCTAAATTGCTGGAAGAGTATATTGGCCAGCCTCAGGTTCGTTCGCAGATGGAGATTTTTATCCAGGCGGCGAAGCTGCGCGGTGACGCTCTCGATCACCTGCTGATTTTCGGTCCTCCAGGTCTTGGTAAAACGACACTTGCCAATATTGTGGCCAATGAAATGGGCGTTAATCTGCGTACGACGTCCGGTCCGGTACTGGAAAAAGCGGGCGATCTGGCGGCAATGCTGACCAACCTTGAACCCCACGATGTGCTGTTTATCGATGAAATCCATCGCCTGTCGCCGGTAGTGGAAGAGGTACTGTATCCGGCGATGGAAGATTATCAGCTGGATATCATGATTGGCGAAGGGCCGGCTGCACGTTCGATTAAGATCGATCTGCCACCGTTTACGCTAATCGGGGCGACGACGCGCGCCGGATCGTTAACGTCCCCGCTGCGTGACCGTTTTGGTATTGTACAGCGCCTGGAGTTCTATCAGGTGGCTGACCTGCAGCACATTGTAGGACGCAGTGCCCGTTTTATGGGGCTGGAAATGAGCGATGAAGGCGCGCTGGAAGTGGCGCGTCGCGCCCGTGGAACGCCGCGTATCGCCAACCGGTTATTACGCCGGGTACGCGATTTCGCCGAAGTGAAGCATGACGGTACAATTTCAGCCGATATTGCCGCTCAGGCGCTGGATATGCTCAATGTGGATGCGGAAGGGTTCGATTATATGGACCGCAAGCTGCTGCTGGCCGTTATCGATAAATTCTTCGGTGGACCGGTAGGACTGGATAACCTGGCAGCAGCGATTGGGGAAGAACGTGAAACCATCGAGGACGTGCTGGAGCCATATCTGATTCAGCAAGGTTTTCTACAGCGTACGCCACGTGGACGTATGGCAACGGTGCGCGCCTGGAACCACTTTGGCATTACCCCGCCAGAGATGCCTTAAGCACCGGCTTGCCGGATGGCGACGCTAAAGCGCCTTATCCGGCCTACGAGTCGCGCCATCTGTAGGCCGGATAAGGCAAGCCGCTATCCGGCAACAACAAACGAATCAGCTCGCCTGCTTTTTCATCATGCTGAAGATAAACATCAGCGCGGCGCACAGCACCACGGAAGGACCAGCCGGAGTGTCATAGAAGGCCGAGAAGGTCAGTCCGCCTGTAACCGCTATCATTCCCACACCAACGGCAACGCCTGCCATTTGTTCCGGCGTACGGGCAAAGCGACGGGCGGTAGCCGCAGGGATAATAAGCAGCGAGGTGATTATCAGCGCCCCGACAAATTTCATCGCCACGCCAATCGTTAATGCCGTAACCAGCATCAGTAGCAGCTTAACGCGTTGAAGCTTCACGCCATCGACAAATGCCAGATCCGGACTGATGGTCATCGACAGCAGGTTACGCCACTGCCAGAACAAAATAGCCAGAACAATAACTACGCCAATGGCGATGGAGATAAGATCTTCGGGCGTCACGGCGAGCAAATCACCAAACAGGTAGGCCATCAGATCCACGCGAATGTTTGACATCAGGCTGACGACAACCAGCCCCAATGAAAGCGCGCTGTGGGCCATAATACCCAGTAAGGTATCGATCGCGAGGTGAGGGCGTTTCTCCAGCCAGACAAGACCGGCAGCCAGCAGCAAGGTGACGGCGATGACGGCATAGAAAGGGTTTACATCCAGCAGCAGGCCAAATGCGACCCCCAACAGCGATGCATGGGCGAGCGTATCACCGAAATAAGACATTCGACGCCAGACCACAAACGAGCCGAGTGGGCCAGCGGCACAGGCCAGCATGATCCCGGCTAACCAACCGGGTAATAACAATTCAATCATGAGTGACCATTTCCCCGGCGTAAGACGATACGACCCTGTAAATCATGGCGGTGATTATGATTATGACGGTAAATTCCGAGTTGTTCAGCGCCGCGTTGCCCGAACATGGAGATGAATTCCGGGTGCATGGAAACCACTTCCGGCGCACCAGAACAACAAATGTGATGGTTCAGGCACAGTACCTCATCGGTTTTCGCCATCACCAGATGCAGGTCATGGGAAACCATCAGCACGGCGCAATCCAGTTCACGTCGCAATTGGTCGATAAGATCGTAGAGTGCGACCTGTCCATTGACATCCACACCCTGGGTTGGCTCATCAAGCACCAGTAGCTGAGGTTTATTCAATAAAGCACGGGCCAACAGGACGCGTTGCGTTTCCCCGCCAGAAAGTTTTTGCATCGGCGCATTCATCAGATGTCCGGCCTGAACGCGCTTTAACGCCGGGAGGATATCCTCTTTTTTGGTGCCGGGACGTAGGCGTAAAAAGCGGCTTACCGTCAGCGGAAGCGTAGTATCGAGGTACAGTTTTTGCGGCACATAGCCAATCCGCAATTGACCATTACGCTTGATAACTCCCTCATCAGCCGCTACCAGGCCTAATACAACGCGCACCAGCGTAGACTTCCCGGCACCATTTGGACCGAGAAGCGTCAATATTTTACCGGGTCGAAGCTCAAGCGATACGTCAGAGAGGACGCGGCGTTGACCATAAGAGACCGAGACATTTTCCAGTGAAACCAAAGTCGTCATATCAATTTTAGTCTTGCAGAAGTTATAGAATGTTATAATATCACATTTCTTACATTCATTACGATGATTGGTCGCATTATGTTACATAAAAATACGCTTCTTTTCGCAGCATTATCCGCTGCTCTTTGGGGTAGTGCAACACAGGCAGCAAATGCCGCTGTTGTGGCCTCTCTCAAGCCGCTTGGGTTTATCGCTTCAGCCATAGCGGATGGGGTTACTGACACCCAGGTTCTGCTACCTGACGGGGCTTCCGAACACGATTACTCATTGCGTCCATCAGACGTAAAACGCTTACAGGGCGCGGACTTAGTCGTTTGGATTGGACC
The DNA here is from genome assembly GCF_004353845.1 of Citrobacter arsenatis. Classification (GTDB taxonomy): domain Bacteria; phylum Pseudomonadota; class Gammaproteobacteria; order Enterobacterales; family Enterobacteriaceae; genus Citrobacter; species Citrobacter arsenatis. The sequence continues at coordinate 3,073,970 of NZ_CP037864.1, read as the reverse complement.
TGAGATGGAAGCGTTCATGGAAAAGTCAGTTAAGAATATTCCTGACGCGAAACAGGTAACGATTGCGCAGCTTAATGACGTGAAACCGTTACTCATGAAAGGTGCTGACGACGACGATGACGATCATGGACACAATGATGCTGGCGGTGAAAAAAGTGACGAGCATCACCATCACGGCGATTACAACATGCATCTTTGGCTTTCCCCAGAGATAGCGCGGGCCTCAGCGGTTGCAATCCATGAAAAATTAGTGGAACTTATGCCGCAAAGTCGAGCCAAACTTGACGCCAACCTGAAGGATTTTGAGGCACAATTAGCCGCAACCGATAAGCAGGTAGGTAACGAGCTCGCGCCGCTCAAGGGAAAAGGTTATTTCGTTTTTCATGACGCCTATGGCTACTACGAAAAACACTACGGACTAACACCGCTTGGTCACTTTACCGTGAACCCTGAGATTCAACCTGGTGCGCAGCGTTTACATGAAATAAGAACACAGTTGGTTGAGCAAAAAGCAACCTGCGTTTTTGCTGAGCCACAGTTCAGGCCAGCGGTCGTTGAAGCCGTCGCGAGAGGAACATCCGTTCGAATGGGAACGTTGGATCCGCTCGGTACGAATATCAAACTGGGTAAAACAAGCTATTCAGCGTTTTTGAACCAATTAGCCAACCAGTATGCGAGCTGCCTGAAAGGAGATTAATGAGGAAGTGAATACGTGCAACAGATAGCCCGCTCTGTCGCTCTGGCATTTAATAATCTGCCGCGACCCCATCGCGTTATGCTGGGGTCGCTTACCGTACTGACATTGGCCGTCGCCGTCTGGCGGCCATATGTTTATCATCCCGATTCTGCACCCATCGTTAAAACTATCGAGCTGGAAAAAAGCGAGATTCGTTCATTGTTGCCTGAGGCCAGCGAACCTATCGATCAGGCCGCTCAGGAAGATGAAGCCATCCCACAGGATGAACTGGATGACAAAACGTCTGGTGAAGCTGGTGTGCATGAATATGTCGTCTCCACGGGCGATACGCTGAGCAGTATTCTGAATCAGTACGGCATCGATATGGGCGATATCAGCCAGCTTGCGGCTTCCGACAAAGAGCTGCGTAACCTGAAAATTGGTCAGCAACTTTCCTGGACCTTAAGCGCGGAAGGTGACTTGCAGCGCCTGACCTGGGAAGTGTCTCGCCGTGAAACCCGTACTTACGATCGCACCGCGACGGGTTTCAAAATGAGCAGCGAAATGCAGCAGGGCGATTGGGTTAACAGCCGAATCAAAGGCACCGTGGGCGGTAGCTTCGTTGCCAGTGCTAAAGATGCCGGGCTGACCAGCTCTGAAATCAGCGCGGTGATTAAGGCCATGCAGTGGCAGATGGATTTCCGCAAACTGAAAAAAGGCGATGAGTTCTCGGTGCTAATGTCTCGCGAAATGCTGGACGGCAAGCGTGAGCAAAGCCAACTGCTGGGCGTGCGTTTGCGTTCTGAAGGCAAAGATTATTACGCCATTCGTGCCGAAGACGGTAAGTTCTATGACCGTAACGGTACCGGGCTGGCGAAAGGCTTCATGCGTTTCCCGACGGCAAAACAGTTCCGAATCTCTTCGAACTTTAATCCACGTCGCCTGAACCCGGTGACTGGACGTGTTGCACCGCACAAAGGTGTCGACTTTGCGATGCCGCAGGGAACACCGGTGTTGTCGGTAGGTGATGGCGAAGTGGTGGTAGCGAAGCGTAGCGGCGCAGCCGGCTACTATGTAGCGGTACGTCATGGTCGAACCTACACCACGCGTTATATGCACCTGCGTAAGCTGTTGGTCAAACCAGGACAAAAAGTGAAACGTGGCGATCGTATCGCGCTGTCAGGCAATACTGGTCGTTCAACGGGTCCGCACCTGCACTACGAAGTATGGATCAACCAGCAGGCTGTTAACCCTCTGACGGCGAAACTGCCGCGTACAGAAGGTCTGACCGGCTCGGATCGCACTGATTACCTGGCGCAGGTGAAAGAAGTTATGCCTCAGTTGCGTTTTGATTAATTAGCACACTGATAAAGCCGGTACGCTATGCGTGCCGGCTTTTTTATTTTGTACGGCGCATCGTGCGCCGCTACACTATCAGCAGATTTACTTTTCGCGGCACCAGACACTGGAAGAGCATGGAAACGAAAAAAAAGAATATTGAGTATATCCCTGAGTTTCACAAATCATTTCGCCATCCGCGCTACTGGGGCGCCTGGCTGGGTGTAGCGGCGATAGCAGGGATTGCGTTAACGCCGGCATCATTTCGCGATCCTATTCTGGCAAAGCTAGGACGACTGGCCGGACGATTGGGCAAAAGCTCCCGTCGCAGAGCGCTGATCAATTTATCCCTGTGTTTTCCTGAACGTAGCGAAGCTCAACGCGAAGCCATTGTCGATGAGATGTATGCCACCGCGCCGCAGGCGATGGTGATGATGGCAGAACTGGCAATACGCGGCCCGGAGAAGATTCAGAACCGTGTTGACTGGCAGGGGCTGGAAATCATCGAAGAGATGCGTCGCAACGATGAAAAGGTGATTTTTCTCGTTCCTCATGGTTGGGGCGTAGATATCCCGGCGATGCTGATGGCTTCCCAGGGACAAAAAATGGCGGCGATGTTCCACAATCAGGGGAATCCAGTATTCGATTATGTCTGGAACACGGTGCGCCGTCGCTTTGGTGGGCGTTTGCATGCGCGTAATGACGGCATCAAACCGTTTATTCAGTCTGTACGTCAGGGATATTGGGGATACTACCTGCCGGATCAGGACCATGGACCTGAGCACAGCGAGTTTGTGGACTTTTTTGCTACCTACAAAGCAACGTTACCGGCGATAGGCCGCCTGATGAAGGTCTGTCACGCCCGTGTGGTACCGCTATTCCCGGTGTATGACGGTAAAACGCACCGTCTGACGATTCAGGTCCGTCCTCCGATGGATGACATCCTGACTGCGGATGACCACACCATTGCCAGACGAATGAACGAAGAGGTGGAAATCTTTGTGGCGCCGCACCTTGAACAATATACCTGGATTCTAAAACTGCTTAAGACGCGTAAACCCGGTGAAATTGAGCCTTATAAGCGCAAAGATCTTTATCCGAAGAAATAAAAAAAAGCCTCTCAAACGAGAGGCTTTTTTACATCAGACGGTCATTACTCGACGGTCAGAATTCGCGTAGTATTGGTTGAGCCAATGGTACTCATCACATCTCCCTGCGTCACAATCACCAGGTCACCGGATACCAGATAACCTTTATCGCGCAGCAGGTTCACTGCTTCATTGGCAGCAACGACGCCATCTGTTTCGCTGTCAAAGTGTACCGGAGTGACGCCACGATACAGAGAAGTCAGATTCAGCGTGCGTTCATGACGAGACATCGCGAAAATTGGCAGACCGGAACTGATACGAGAAGTCATCAGCGCAGTACGACCGGACTCCGTCATTGCGATGATAGCGGTGACCCCTTTCAGGTGGTTAGCGGCATACATCGCTGACATAGCAATCGCTTCTTCAACGTTATCAAACTGCACGTCAAGGCGGTGTTTAGAAACGTTGATGCTCGGGATCTTCTCTGCACCCAGGCAAACGCGAGCCATTGCCGCGACGGTTTCCGCCGGGTACTGACCTGCTGCTGTTTCAGCAGAGAGCATAACGGCATCGGTACCGTCGAGGACGGCGTTCGCTACGTCCATCACTTCCGCACGGGTTGGCATTGGGTTGGTGATCATCGACTCCATCATCTGCGTAGCGGTAATAACCGCACGGTTCAGCTGACGCGCGCGACGAATCAACGCTTTCTGAATACCAACCAGCTCAGGATCGCCAATTTCAACGCCCAGGTCGCCACGTGCGACCATCACCACGTCGGAAGCCAGAATGATGTCATCCATTGCATTCTGGTCGCAGACGGCTTCAGCACGCTCTACCTTGGCGACAATTTTCGCATCGCAACCTGCGTCGCGCGCCAGACGGCGGGCATAGTTCAGGTCTTCGCCGCAGCGCGGGAAGGAGACGGCCAGATAGTCAACGCTGATTTGTGCTGCGGTGATGATGTCTGCTTTGTCTTTTTCGGTCAGGGCTTCAGCAGAAAGGCCGCCGCCCAGTTTGTTGATACCCTTATTATTGGACAACGGGCCACCGACGGTGACTTCGGTGAAGACCTTCATGCCCTGGACTTCCAGCACCTTAAGCTGTACGCGACCGTCGTCGAGCAGCAGGATATCGCCCGGCACGACGTCAGCCGGCAGTCCTTTATAATCGATGCCGACTTTTTCTTTGTCGCCTTCGCCTTTACCGAGGTTGGCGTCTAACAGGAACTTGTCGCCAACGTTAAGAAACACTTTACCTTCTTTAAAGGTCGATACGCGGATTTTAGGTCCCTGCAGGTCACCCAAAATAGCTACATGACGTCCCAGTTTTGCGGCAATTTCACGGACCTTATCCGCCCGCAGTTTGTGATCTTCTGGAGAGCCGTGAGAAAAGTTCATACGTACGACGTTCGCACCCGCAGCGATAATCTTTTCAAGGTTGTTATCGCGGTCAGTTGCCGGGCCTAACGTGGTAACGATTTTGGTTCTGCGAAGCCTTCTGGACATGTAATACTCCGTTGACTGAAACAACTTGGTGTTGCGTGAACATTGATCCGGCCGTTCTCAAACATTAACGGTAAATGAACGACCCGGATGATAAAAGGGTAGAACATTGTTATTGCTTTTAGCGGTCATCACTCTTGATGAGTAATTCTTTATCAAAACGCGATTCCTTGAGCGCTTCCTTGACACGCTTCAAGTTATCTCTAAATTTTGCCCCACGGCGCAAAGTAAATCCTGTAGCCAGCACATCTATCACGGTCAGTTGAGCAAGTCGAGAGACCATGGGCATATAAATGTCAGTATCTTCCGGTACATCGAGGGTAATTGCCAGCGTTGCTTCCCGCGCTAATGGCGTACCGGGAGAGGTGAGGGCGATAACCATGGCATCGTTTTCCCGCGCCAACTGCGCCAGTTCAACCAGACTTTTGGTTCTCCCGGTATGAGAAATAAGCACAATGACGTCATCGTCGCTACAATTCATACAACTCATGCGTTGCAGTACAATATCGTCGGAATAAATTACCGGTACGTTAAAGCGGAAAAATTTATTCATCGCGTCATGCGCTACCGCAGCGGAAGAGCCCAGGCCAAAGAAGGCAATTTTCTTTGCCTGGGTTAACAAATCTACCGCCCGGTTTACCGCCGCGTTATCCAGCGACTGGCGAACGTGGTCGAGGCTTGCCATCGCTGACTCGAAGATTTTCCCCGTGTAAGATTCTACGCTGTCATCCTCATCCACATTGCGATTAACATAAGGGGTGCCATTTGCCAGACTTTGCGCCAGATGCAGTTTAAAATCAGGAAAGCCACGGGTGTCCATGCTGCGACAGAAACGGTTCACCGTTGGCTCGCTGACATTCGCTTCTACTGCAAGTGCGGCGATGCTTGAATGGATTGCCCGCTCGGGAGAGGCAAGAATAATGTCGGCGACTTTACGCTCTGATTTGCTCAACTGTTCCAGTTTTAACTGGATTTTTTCCAGCATATTCATGATGTAGGTAGACTCATGGGTCATGGGCAAAAACGATTTCAGCGATATAGGGAAATCGAGTGGTAACTCTGGTAGATAGTACCCCTGCTAATGCAGCAACGGGGCAAAATGGACAAAATAGTTGTTGTTTTTTTTCATTACATGATCGGAGTCTGGTTTTCATACTTCGTCATGGGTACGAAAAAAGCGACTTTTTTGTCCATTTTGCGGCGCTAAACGGCAATAAAGCGGCTGTTCGCGGTAACAGCACGGCTGGATAAGCGTTTACGGTTTCCGGATTCACGTAAAAGCAGTACAGTGCACTGTAATAAAATTACAACCAGTGTCTGGCAAAAGCACCAGGCACTTAATTGAGGAGAATGACATGGCGGTAACGCAAACAGCCCAGGCATGTGATCTGGTCATTTTCGGCGCGAAGGGCGACCTGGCGCGGCGGAAATTGCTGCCTTCCCTGTATCAACTGGAAAAGGCCGGCCAAATTAACCCGGAAACCCGTATCATTGGGGTCGGGCGTGCCGACTGGGACAAAGCAGCCTATACCAAGGTTGTGCGTGAAGCGCTCGAAACCTTCATGAAAGAAAAAATCGACGAAGGTTTGTGGGAGACCCTCAGCGGTCGTCTGGATTTTTGTAATCTGGATGTCAATGACACCGCTGCGTTTAGCCGTCTGGGCGAAATGCTGGATCAAAAATCACGTACCACTATTAACTATTTCGCGATGCCGCCGAGCACCTTTGGCGCGATCTGCAAAGGTTTGGGTGAAGCAAAGCTGAATGCTAAACCAGCCCGCGTGGTGATGGAGAAACCGCTGGGCACGTCGCTGGCAACATCCCGCGAAATCAACGATCAGGTTGGTGAGTATTTCGAAGAGTGTCAGGTTTACCGTATCGACCACTATCTCGGCAAAGAGACGGTGCTGAACCTGCTGGCACTGCGTTTTGCCAACTCCCTGTTTGTAAATAACTGGGATAATCGCACTATCGATCACGTAGAAATTACCGTGGCGGAAGAAGTGGGCATTGAAGGCCGCTGGGGCTACTTTGACCAGGCCGGTCAAATGCGCGATATGATCCAGAACCACCTGCTGCAAATCCTCTGCATGATCGCGATGTCTCCGCCGTCCGATCTGAGCGCCGACAGCATCCGTGATGAAAAAGTGAAGGTACTGAAATCACTGCGTCGCATCGATCGTTCGAACGTACGTGAAAAAACGGTGCGCGGACAGTACACCGCCGGTTTTGCCCAGGGCAAAAAAGTTCCGGGATACCTGGAAGAAGAAGGCGCGAATAAGAGCAGCAACACGGAAACGTTTGTGGCGATCCGTGTGGATATCGATAACTGGCGCTGGGCCGGCGTTCCTTTCTACCTGCGTACCGGTAAACGCTTACCGACGAAGTGCTCTGAAGTGGTGGTTTACTTCAAAACGCCTGAGCTGAATCTGTTCAGAGAGTCCTGGCAGGATCTGCCACAGAACAAGCTGACCATCCGTTTGCAACCTGATGAAGGTGTTGATATCCAGGTACTGAACAAAGTGCCTGGACTGGATCACAAGCATAACCTGCAAATTACCAAGCTTGATCTGAGCTATTCCGAAACCTTCAACCAGACGCACCTTGCCGACGCCTATGAACGCCTGTTGCTTGAAACAATGCGCGGGATTCAGGCGCTGTTTGTGCGTCGTGATGAAGTTGAAGAGGCATGGAAGTGGGTTGACTCAATTACCGAAGCTTGGGCGATGGATAACGACGCGCCGAAGCCTTATCAGGCAGGGACCTGGGGCCCGGTCGCTTCCGTAGCCATGATTACCCGAGATGGTCGTTCCTGGAACGAATTCGAGTAAAATATCATCTAGCCCCTAGGTGTTATTTTACCGGTAACATGATCTAACACAGATTGTAGAATAATTTTTGCACTTTTAAGCTCCGCGTGGATTCACCCGCGGGGCTTTTTTTATTACACTTCCTGAAACGATTTTGCCCCTGAGCTACGGCTAACAAGCGATTCAGCTATTTTTAACCCAACTGAAACACATTGTTGCCCCAACGCTCTGACAGATAAATTTTAGGAGCCTCTATGAATCCGAATTTGTTACGCGTAACACAACGTATCGTCGAACGTTCTCGTGACACACGTTCCGCCTACCTCGCCCGTATTGAACAAGCGAAATCCACTACCGTTCACCGTTCACAGCTGGCATGCGGTAACCTGGCACATGGTTTTGCTGCGTGTCAGCCGGACGACAAAGCCTCGCTGAAAAGCATGCTGCGTAACAATATCGCGATCATTACCTCCTATAACGACATGCTTTCCGCACATCAGCCGTATGAACACTATCCGGCCATCATTCGTAAAGCACTGCATGAAGCCAATGCAGTTGGCCAGGTTGCTGGCGGTGTGCCAGCTATGTGCGATGGTGTGACGCAGGGACAGGATGGGATGGAGCTTTCCCTACTGAGCCGTGAAGTGATTGCGATGTCGGCGGCAGTAGGCCTTTCCCACAATATGTTCGACGGCGCGTTGTTCCTCGGCGTGTGCGACAAAATTGTCCCGGGCCTGGTGATGGCAGCGCTGTCATTTGGTCATCTGCCTTCAATCTTTATTCCTTCCGGTCCGATGGCGAGCGGTCTGGCGAACAAGGAAAAGGTGCGCATCCGTCAGCTGTATGCTGAAGGCAAAGTCGATCGCATGGCGCTGCTTGAATCCGAAGCGGCGTCTTATCATGCACCGGGTACCTGTACGTTCTACGGCACGGCGAACACCAACCAGATGGTGGTGGAGTTTATGGGGATGCAACTGCCTGGCTCCTCATTCGTGCATCCCGATGCGCCGCTGCGTGAAGCGTTGACCGCGGCAGCAGCCCGTCAGGTAACGCGCCTTACCGGCAACGGCAATGAATGGATGCCGATCGGTAAAATGATCGATGAAAAAGTCGTGGTAAACGGTATTGTCGCGCTGCTGGCGACCGGGGGCTCAACTAACCATACGATGCACCTGGTAGCGATGGCGCGTGCGGCGGGGATTTTGATTAACTGGGATGACTTCTCCGATCTGTCCGATATCGTGCCGCTGATGGCGCGTCTGTACCCGAATGGTCCGGCAGATATTAACCACTTCCAGGCGGCGGGTGGCGTACCGGTGTTAATGCGTGAACTGCTAAACGCGGGTCTGCTGCATGAAGATGTGAACACCGTTGCCGGGTTCGGTTTATCGCGTTACACCATGGAACCCTGGCTCAACGAGGGAGAGCTGGACTGGCGCGAAGGGGCAGCGAAGTCGCTGGACAGCAATGTTATTGCCACCTTTGACCAACCTTTCTCCCATCATGGCGGTACCAAAGTGTTGAGCGGAAACCTCGGCCGGGCAGTGATGAAAACGTCTGCGGTCCCGGTAGAAAATCAGGTGATTGAAGCCCCGGCAGTCGTTTTTGAAAGTCAGCATGATGTTTTACCGGCCTTCGATGCGGGTCTGCTTGACCGGGATTGCGTGGTGGTTGTGCGCCATCAGGGACCAAAAGCGAACGGAATGCCAGAATTACATAAACTCATGCCGCCACTTGGTGTATTATTGGACCGTTGTTTCAAAATTGCGTTAGTTACCGATGGACGACTTTCAGGTGCTTCAGGTAAAGTGCCTTCAGCAATCCATGTAACCCCGGAAGCCTATGATGGCGGGCTGCTGGCAAAAGTACGCGATGGCGACATCATTCGTGTGAATGGACAGACAGGTGAATTGACGCTGCTGGTTGATGAAGAGGAACTGGCCTCTCGTCAGCCTCATATTCCTGACCTCAGCGCATCGCGCGTGGGTACAGGGCGTGAAATGTTCAGCGCGTTGCGTGAAAAACTGTCCGGTGCGGAGCAGGGCGCAACCTGTATCACTTTTTAAGACTTATTTTGTAATCAGGCGAGAGAAAACTCTGATGAAAAACTGGAAGACAAGTGCAGAAGCAATCCTGACCACTGGCCCGGTTGTACCGGTTATCGTGGTTAATAAACTGGAACACGCGGTGCCGATGGCAAAAGCGCTGGTTGCAGGGGGCGTGCGCGTTCTGGAAGTGACCTTACGTACCGCATGTGCGATGGATGCCATTCGCGCGATCGCCAAAGAAGTTCCAGATGCTATCGTTGGCGCAGGTACCGTACTGAACCCACAACAGCTGGCTGAAGTCACCGAAGCCGGTGCGCAGTTTGCTATCAGCCCGGGCCTGACCGAGCCGCTGCTGAAGGCGGCAACCGAAGGTACTATTCCGCTGATCCCAGGTATCAGCACCGTTTCTGAACTGATGCTGGGTATGGACTACGGTTTGAAAGAGTTTAAATTCTTCCCGGCGGAAGCGAATGGCGGTACTAAAGCGCTGCAGGCGATTGCGGGTCCGTTCTCTCAGGTCCGTTTCTGCCCAACCGGCGGTATCTCTCCGGCGAACTACCGTGATTACCTGGCACTGAAAAGCGTGCTGTGCATCGGTGGATCCTGGCTGGTTCCGGCAGATGCGCTGGAAGCAGGTGATTACGATCGCATTACTAAGCTGGCTCGTGAAGCAGTAGAAGGCGCGAAGCAGTAAGCTGTTATGTGTAAACCGTAGGCCCGATAAGACGCGTCAGCGCCAAGATCGGGTTTTGCCGGATATGGCATCAGTGCCTTATCCGGCCTACGGCTCTGGTTTTTATCCTGCGACTTTTACCTGCGCGGCCGCGTTTTTCGCGCGTGTCACCGCGTCCTCAATACTTTGCCCGGTAGTCAGCACAACGCCCAGGCGACGGCTCCCATCGATTTCCGGCTTGCCGAATAATCTAACTTGCATACCTGCACCCACAGCGGCCTGCACGTTATCAAACGTGACATTCTGGCTCGTAAGCTGCGGCAGGATAACAGCGGAAGCGGAGGGTCCATACTGGCGGATTGCGCCAATAGGCAGACCGAGAAATGCGCGTACATGCAGGGCAAACTCGGACATATCCTGTGAAATCAAGGTCACCATACCCGTGTCATGAGGGCGAGGGGAGACTTCGCTGAAAATTACCTCATCACCGCAAACAAACAGCTCGACGCCAAACAGTCCATGCCCGCCAAGTGCCAACACCACCTTACGGGCAATCTCCTGCGCACGTACCAGCGCCAGTTCACTCATCTGCTGCGGCTGCCAGGATTCGCGATAATCGCCATCCTCCTGACGATGCCCTACCGGCGCGCAGAAATGTACGCCATCAACGGCGCTGACGGTAAGCAGGGTGATTTCAAAATCAAAATTCACTACGCCTTCGACGATAACGCGCCCGGCACCGGCACGGCCTCCCTGCTGAGCATAGTCCCAGGCCTCGGTGAGCCGATCGGCGGAACGAATAAAGCTCTGTCCTTTACCGGAGGAACTCATTACCGGTTTCACAATGCAGGGATAGCCGATTTCGGCGACGGCCTCACGAAAACGGGTTTCGCTGTCAGCAAAGCGGTAAGAAGATGTCGGCAGAGACAATTCTTCGGCGGCGAGTCGACGGATCCCCTCACGGTTCATGGTCAGTTGCGTCGCCCTGGCACATGGCACAACACGCTGACCATCTTGTTCCAGTTTTACCAGCATATCCGTGGCAATCGCTTCTATTTCCGGCACGATGTAATCTGGTTTTTCACGCTCGACGAGCTGGCGTAATGCCTCGCCATCGAGCATGTTAATTACGTATGAGCGATGGGCAACATGCATGGCTGGCGCGTCGGGGTAACGATCCACGGCAATGACTTCCACCCCCAGGCGTTGGCATTCAATCGCCACCTCTTTACCCAGTTCTCCTGAACCTAATAGCATCACTCGCGTTGCTGCGGGACGCAGCGCTGTGCCTAATAACGTCATAAATTAATCCCCTGTTTTATCTGGGCGCAGTATATACGAAAACGTTTGCGTCTGTCTTTATTACCAGGTTGATTTTGAAGTGCAAAAAGAATATACTGTACATAAATACAGGTAATTTAAGAGGCTGCAAAATGGCGGTTGAAGTTAAATACGTAGTCATTCGGGAAGGTGAGGAAAAAATGTCGTTTACCAGCAAAAAGGAAGCCGATGCGTATGACAAAATGCTTGATACAGCAGATTTGCTCGACACATGGCTCGAGCAGTCGCCGGTAGCGCTCGAAGACGAGCAGCGTGAAGCACTTTCCCTGTGGCTGGCTGAGCAAAAAGATGTGCTGAGCGCCATTCTGAAAAACGGCAAGTTACCCTCGCCACAGGTGGTCGAAAACGACGCGAACGCTGAGGACGATACTCAGGCTGCCTGAAACGACTTGCGCTCCTGACGTTTTGTACCATGCTTTTCCCTGAATCATTGTGCAATCCCTGACGTCATTTCATGTTGCTACCGGCAACCTGAAGGACGAAGGGGAGATTAAGGAGAAAAGAATGTATAAAAAAAGAGCGTTATTGAGCCTGCTGTTGTTGTCTGCCAGCGTATCTGTATTTGCGGCGAATATGGAAAGCAAGAGTGTTCAGTTTCCCAAGTGCGAAGGGCTGGATGCTGACGGTATTGCCGCGAGCGTGAAACGTGATTATCAACAAAACCGCATCGCACGCTGGGCTGACGATCAAAAACGCGTCGGGCAAGCCGACCCTGTCGCCTGGGTTAATACACCCGATATTACAGGCAAAGACGGTAAATGGTCAGTTCCCCTGACGGTTCGCGGTAAAAGCGCAGATATTCACTACCAGGTAAAAGTCGACTGCAAAGCCGGAACGGCGGAGTATCAGCCGCAGTAACGAAGGTATTTGCACATCTTTTGATGACCTGAACACTTCCTGACATCCCCTCGGGTACGCTTTGATGATTATTCGTCTGTACTTGAGGGGCAAAATGGCTAACTGGCTAAATCAACTACAATCTCTTCTTGGGCAAAAAGGATCCTCCGCGTCATCTTCTGGCGAGCAAGGGCTGAGTAAACTTCTGGTTCCAGGCGCGTTAGGCGGTCTGGCGGGATTACTGGTTGCCAACAAATCTTCACGTAAATTACTGAGTAAATATGGCACCAGCGCGCTTCTGGTTGGCGGTGGGGCGGTTGCCGGTACCGTGTTATGGAACAAATACAAGGATAAGGTTCGCGCTGCGCATCAGGGTGAGCCGCAGTTCGGCGCACAAAGCTCACCGTTGGATGAGCGAACTGAACGTCTGATCCTGGCGCTGGTTTTTGCGGCGAAAAGCGATGGTCATATTGATGCCAAAGAACGTACAGTCATTGAGCAGCAGCTCCGCGAAGCGGGCGTTGAAGAGCAGGGTCGCGTTCTGATTGAGCGCGCCATCGAACAACCGCTAGATCCTCAACGCCTGGCACAAGGTATCCGCAACGAAGAAGAAGCGCTGGAAATTTACTTCCTGAGCTGTGCGGCAATTGATATTGACCACTTTATGGAGCGTAGCTATCTGAACGCGCTGGGCGATGCGTTGAAGATCCCACAGGATGTTCGTGAAGGCATTGAACAGGATCTCAAAGAACAAAAACAGGCTTTACCAGGTTAATTACTTACCGCTAAGGCGCATGTTTCGCTTGCATCATTGCTGTCTTTTGCCACCCTTATAGGATGATTAAGCAAAAGAACAATGACATGCTACCAAAAGCTTCTCGTATTCCCCACGCCATGACGCAGCATGGCGATACTCGTGTTGATAATTATTACTGGCTGCGAGATGACACCCGCTCGCAGCCAGAAGTACTGGATTATCTGCAACAAGAAAATGCGTATGGCCGCCAGGTCATGGCCTCGCAACAGGCCTTGCAGGATCGCGTCCTGAAAGAAATTATTGACCGAATCCCACCTCAGGACGCTTCCGCCCCCTATGTGAAGAATGGTTACCGCTACCGTCATATTTATGAACCGGGGTGCGAATATGCCATTTATCAGCGTCAGTCTGCCTTCTGTGAAGAATGGGATGAATGGGACACGCTGCTGGATGGTAACCAGCGCGCGGCCCACAGTGAGTTTTATACGCTGGGTGGGCTGGCGATATCACCGGATAACACCATTATGGCGCTGGCGGAAGATTATCTGTCTCGTCGGCAATATGGCGTGCGTTTTCGTAATCTGCAAAGCGGCAACTGGTATCCGGAAGTGCTGGAAAACGTTGAAGCGGATCTGGTCTGGGCGAATGACTCACAGACCTTTTATTACGTGCGTAAGCATGCAACGACGCTGCTCCCGTACCAGGTTTGGCGGCATACAGTCGGTTCGCCATCGTCAATGGATGAGCTGGTGTATGAAGAATCCGATGATATGTTTTATGTCAGCCTACATAAAACCACCTCGTTGCATTATGTGGTTATTCATATCGCCAGCGCGACCACCAGCGAGGTTTTGCTGCTTGATGCAGAACTGGCAGATGCCGAGCCGTTGGTCTTTTTAGCGCGGCGCAAAGACCATGAATACAGCCTCGACCACTATCAGCATACGTTTTATCTGCGCTCCAACCGTCAGGGTAAAAATTTTGGTTTGTACCGTACCCGTGTGCGTGATGAACAAGCCTGGGAGACGCTGATCCCGCCGCGCGAAAGCGTCATGCTGGAGGGCTTTACGCTGTTCACCGACTGGTTGGTGGTGGAAGAGCGTCAGCGGGGCTTAACCAGTCTGCGACAGATTAATCGTAAAACGCATGAAGTGGTTGGTATCGCTTTTGACGATCCGGCGTATGTGACCTGGCTTGCCTATAACCCAGAGCCGGAGACATCGCGCCTGCGCTATGGCTATTCCTCCATGACCACGCCAGACACGTTGTTTGAACTGGATATGGACACCGGTGAGCGTCGTGTCCTCAAGCAGACGGAGGTTCCCGGATTTGATGCGGCGAATTATCGTAGCGAGCACGTATGGATCACCGCGCGCGATGGTACCGAGGTTCCGGTTTCGCTGGTTTATCACCAAAAGTATTTTCTGAAAGGAAAAAATCCGTTACTGGTTTATGGCTATGGTTCGTATGGCGCCAGTATGGACGCCGATTTCAGCAGCAGCCGCTTGAGTCTACTGGATCGTGGCTTTGTTTATGCCATTGCCCATGTGCGTGGCGGCGGTGAGTTAGGGCAGCAGTGGTACGAAGACGGTAAGTTTCTGCTCAAGAAAAATACCTTCAATGATTATCTCGACGTCTGTGACGCGCTGCTACAAATGGGTTATGGTGCGCCTGAGTTATGTTATGGCATGGGAGGAAGCGCCGGAGGAATGCTGATGGGAGTTGCCATTAATGAGCGCCCGGAACTCTTTCATGGTGTGATTGCCCAGGTGCCGTTTGTCGATGTAGTCACCACGATGCTGGATGAGTCAATTCCCTTAACGACCGGCGAGTTTGAAGAGTGGGGTAATCCACAGGACGAAGCGTATTACACCTATATGAAAAGCTACAGTCCGTATGACAATGTTACAGCTCAGGCTTATCCGCATCTGCTGGTCACGACGGGATTACACGACTCCCAGGTGCAATACTGGGAGCCAGCAAAATGGGTGGCAAAACTGCGTGAGCTGAAAACGGACGATCGTCTGCTGTTACTCTGCACGGATATGGATTCCGGGCACGGCGGGAAATCCGGGCGTTTCAAATCTTACGAAGGCGTGGCCCTGGAATACGCGTTTTTGATAGGACTGGCGCAGGGAACACTGCCAGGACAGGCGTAAACTCAGGCGTTATCCAGATAGTGTTTCAGCGTTAAGCGCAGCTCCGGGCTCATACTGTCGAGGTTATTAAATAACCAGCGCAGATAGCCCGGATCGCGTTCAGCCACTTCTGATACCGGTTTTCCGCGGTACTTACCAAAAGTGAAAGTAGTGAGTAACGTTGGACGGCCGGTAATATCGACCATTTGTTCTGCTGTCCACCCTGACGTCTGCATGATGTCGATCAGCAGTGCCGCAGTGATGTAGCAGTCGTACAGGGCGCGGTGATGATGTAGGCCTGCCGGTGTCTGGACGCTCAGCTTGCGCGATTTATACAGCGCCATATTGCTGTATTTGATCCCCGGCCACAAACGACGGGAGAGCTTCATTGTGCAAATCCACTCCCCGGGCATCTCGGGTAATACACGGCGGTCAAAACTGGCATTGTGCGCCACGTACCACTCGCTGCCGTAGTATTGCGGGATGACATCTTCAATCCACGGCTTATCGGCCACCATTGCTTCAGTAATGCGATGGATTGCCATCGCCTGAGGGCTGATGGGACGGTCAGGACGCACCAGGTGACTCATGGGATTGACTATTTTCCCGTCAACCACATCGACAGAAGCAATCTCAACAATGCCTCCCTGCAGACCACAGGTTTCTGTATCTATAATGCGCAACATGCCATGCTCCTGACCCAAAACGACTAGCGTAATGGAATGATATCACCTTGCCAACCCCGTGGCGTGCGTTGACCGGTTAAGAGTAAGGAACCGCTGTCTGCGCGAACAATTAATCGACCCCGCTCATCCCATAACGCGCTGCTGCCACGCGCATTAGCCATTAATACCGCAATGGCAAACTTATGCGAGAAACTCTGTAAGCGAGATGTGGAGGAGAGCAGTTCGGGTTCACTGACGGACTGACAACTGGTGAACAGGGAATAAGCCGGATCGATATCGATACCTTCCGGTTGGCTATCCACAACGCTAATGGCATTTCGCTGTCTGGCGATACAGGCCCCGTGACTCTGATGAAAGGTTAAGGGCGAGGTCATCCAGGGAGAGAAAAGGGCAATGCCTTTTACGAACCGATTGTTATGCTCTACCGGCAACCCTGCAATAATCGTCATACGATAAGTCGCGGCGGCGTGTGCGAGAGGTTCTAACAACGCTTCATCGGGTGGGGCTGGGAGCGCGTCATTCTCATCGACACAACCTAACAAAGAGAGGGAAGGGAAAACCAGCAATTCACATTGGCATTGAGCTGCTGCCTGAATGAATTGCAGGTGATGCGCGACATGTTCGGTAACTGAGGTGTGAAGAGGTTCGTACTGTGCTGCTGCGATTTTCCAGTGTGACATAATGATTTCCTTTTCATAGTGTCTACAACCATCCTTAAAGTATAGATTAAGAATATACTTATACTGTAGCAGGCATCATGTAAGGAATCGTAACGTAATATAAGTTTTATTTAACTTTAGGCTCGTAGGGTAAACGTGAAAGGGAAACGGATGCCAGACGGTGCGCGATAAGTCTTTCGCGAAACCAGTTGCGTAAATGTTCGGGCTGTTCACGTTCGACGACTTCGGCAACAACCGGCATGTTGTATCGCTCCTTAAATGCGACACCCGCCGCGGCCAGGTCAACATTGACCTTATCCATTTCCGCCTGCTCAAGTTTGGCCAGATTAATATTCATGGGCTTCTCCTTTTCTCTGTCTTTCGGCGCGCAAAGTTACTAAGAGTGTGCATTAATGGCAAGACCGAAATGATGATTCTCGACTCGATCATTGTAGAAGGTTATTCTCTACAGATTAGACATAACAAAAAGGAATAGTTGAAATGGCTTCATCTGCATCTATGCTTCGCAACGCTCTCATCGTACTCGCCAGCGTTCTGGCAACTCCCGCAGCCCTGGCTCATGCTCACCTGACAAAACAAAGTCCGGCGGCGAATGCCGAAGTTGCGGCATCTCCCCAGGCGTTGACGCTGAATTTCTCTGAAGGCGTAGAGCCGGGATTCAGTGGCGCAACGCTGACCGGTCCAAAAAAAGAACAGATCAAAACGGGCAAGGCATCGCGCAGTGAGCAGGACAAAACGCAACTGATCATTCCACTTGCTCAGACGCTTGAAGCCGGAAAATATACGGTCGACTGGCACGTCGTCTCTGTAGATGGCCACAAGACGAAGGGGCAATATACCTTTAGCGTGAAATAACCGATGCTGGCATTTACCTGGGTTGCACTACGGTTTATCCATTTTACCACGTTGATGCTGGTGTTTGGCTGTGCGCTCTACGGTGCATGGTTGGCTCCCGTTTCGGTTCGTCGTTTAATGATGCGTCGTTTTTTGCGTCTGCAACGACATGCCGCAACGTGGAGCTTTATCAGTGCGACGCTGATGCTGGCGATCCAGGGTGGCCTGATGGGCTCAGGCTGGCGGGATGTTGTCTCTACTGAGGTTTGGGGTGCAGTGCTACAAACGCAGTTTGGCGGCGTCTGGTTATGGCAGATTATCCTCGCGCTGGTCACGCTGGTGGTGGTGATTATCGTGCCGCGCAACATGCCGCGACGGCTGTTAATGCTGACGATTGCACAGTTTATTTTGCTGGCTGGCGTCGGACATGCGACGCTACACAGCGGTATTACGGGTGCAATCCAGCAGGTCAACCACGCCTTGCATCTGATATGTGCTGCCGCCTGGTTTGGCGGCTTGCTGCCTGTACTTTACTGTATGCGAATGGCGCAGGGTCGCTGGCGGGAACAGGCTATCAATACCATGATGCGTTTCTCCCGTTACGGACATCTTTTCGTGATTGGTGTATTAATTACGGGCATTATGAATGCGCTGTTTATTGTCGGTTTTTCCGTTCCCTGGCACATGGCTTACGGGCAACTGCTTTTGTTAAAAGGTGCTCTGGTGATGCTAATGGTGGCGATTGCACTGGCGAATCGGTATGTTCTGGTACCACGCATGCGGCAGGATAACCGCAGTATGACTCTCTATTTTATTTGGATGACTAAGCTGGAATGGGGAATAGGAGCCGTTGTGCTGGCGATTGTCAGCCTGTTTGCAACCCTTGAACCTTTCTGATTGATGGACTGGCGAAACGCATGAAAAAAATCATTATCTCGTTATTACTACTGGCAAGCTCCGGGGCCGCGCTGGCTGCGCCACAGGTCATTACCGTCAGCCGTTTTGAGGTTGGCAAAGATAAGTGGGCGTTTAATCGGGAAGAGGTGATGCTGACCTGTCGTCCGGGTAACGCGCTGTATGTCATCAATCCCAGTACGCTGGTGCAATACCCGCTGAATGATGTCGCCAGACAGCAGGTGGAGAGCGGGAAAACCACGGCGAAGCCGATCGAGATTATCCAGATTGATGATCCGGCGAAACCGGGTGAAAAAATGAGTCTGGCGCCGTTTGTGGAGCGTGCAGAAAAGCTCTGCTAGTTGTCAGATGTAGTGCTCTGATTTCCAATAAAAAACCGCAAGGATCTCGCAGGAGAGCTTGCGGTTTTTAAGTTTCGGGGCGTGACAATCGTCCTTTTTTTCCGGCCACTTTAGTCGCGGACTGGAAAACCTGGCGCTGTCATCTATTCTTAAATGGCAGGGTAACTTAGCCTGCATTAATGCCAACTTTTAGCGCACGGCTCTCTCCCAAGAGCCATTTCCCTGGACCGAATACAGGAATCGTATTCGGTCTCTTTTTATGTGGTGAATGCGATGCCATCCAGGGCAAAACACTGCGTATCGCATGCTGCATTCTCTTTAAACCATACCATACTCCGCCCCACGATCGTCCAGGCTTTTTTGCCGCCATTGCTAAAATTATAACCAGGTTCAATTGTACTCTGGAGGCCACATGGGGCGACCTGACAATATCTATCAACGAATTGAAGGTACGCGCTGGCGTCACGTCTGGGTGGTTGGGGATATCCACGGTTGCTTCTCATTATTGATGGCTAAATTGCGCCACTGTCATTTTGATCCGTGGCAGGACCTGCTGGTTTCAGTGGGAGATGTTATCGATCGCGGGCCTGACAGTTTGCGCTGCCTGAAATTACTGCGTAAAAGCTGGATTGTCGCGGTCAGAGGGAATCATGAACAAATGGGGTTGGATGCGCTGGCAATGGGGGAGCAATCGCTGTGGTTTATGAATGGCGGTTCGTGGTTTGCACAGGCGGAGCAGCCAGCGGCAAAATTCGCTCTTGAAGAATGTCAGCAATTACCCTGGATTCTGGAGCTGCGTTGCAGCAATGGCATTCATGTCATTGCCCACGCAGATTACCCTGATGATGATTATCAGTGGCAAAAAGATATCGATTTACAGCGAGTGCTGTGGGATCGCTCAAGGCTAATGAATAAAGGCAGCGGCATTCGCGGCGCGGATCACTTTTGGTTTGGCCACACGCCATTGCGCCAACGGTTGGATCACGAGAATCTGCACTATATTGATACCGGAGCGGTGTTTGGAGGCGAGTTAACGCTGGTGCAACTGCAGTAATCAAAAATCGCTGTACTCCTGGGCCGGACGCCAGAAGCTGTCGATATAGTCATCCGCGGGTAAACATCCGCCGTTGCGAATACGCTGATCGTCCATCGATATCAGGCACTGCTGCTCAGTTTTGTAGACATCGACCACGATATCTTCACAACCGCCATCCAGGTAGCACACAAAAAGAACCAGCGTGAACATTCCATCCTCAAAGGGTAAAGCCATACCTGTAGTGTAGAAGATGTTGATAGATGAGGGAAATTAACCAGGAAATAACCCGTCTGGCGACGGGTTCTTTTTGAATCAGGCAAGGCGCATGATCCAGGCATCTGACTTACGATCGTAGTGTTGACGAAATAGAACCGAGTGTTCCCCATTAAGAAGGGCCGGGACGCTGGTGTCGGCATCCCAGGCGTCCAGTTGCATACATAAATCCGGGTCGGATTTACACGGAATGGTTAACGTTCGGTCCCCCGGCGATTCGCCATGTAACTCGGCGTCGTCGATTTCAAAAGCGCCAATGCGCACACTGGTTTTCATCATCGTGCTCTCCGTTGATTTGCTGATTGTGGTACGACCAGTTAGGTCGTCCATTTTTCAGCGTAGTCAACGTTAGCAAAAGTGCCAGTAAAAACGTGCGTTATCCTGTAAAGAGTTTGCCATCCCGGACAAGATCGCGTGGATAGCTATTCTTTAATCGCGAACCAATACGTTTTGCCAGGCCGATCGGCTGGTGCTGGAACGTAACCAGCACGTCGTCGGTGGCTGGCGCAGTGTGCGGGTAAACATCTCGACCGCGGTACCACTCTTCGGCTTCGGTAAGGGTCAGTTCGAACGCATGGCTGTGATTTGGATTGGCGAGAGCGATTACGGCTTCATGCTGCCAGCGGTACCCTTTATTGTGTGTTTCAGCCAGTTTGACCCCAAGTCGGGAAAAGCGGACTTTGCCGATCAGGGGTTCTATCTCGCCTGGAAACAGCCAAATTTCTTTATCACGCTGCCACAGGCGCAGAGTGTCTGCCCACTGCAAGCCATTAGCGTTAGCGGCCTGCGTCACAAGCACAGATTCACGTCCTTTAAGCGGACTGAACGGGAAGTTACCGACTTTATATTTCGGCGCAGGGAGTGCAGGGATTGCGGCAGTTTTGCGCAACCGCGCAACGAAAAAACCTTCGCAATCGTAGATCTGCGGGAACACATGCAGGAATCCTTCCGGCGTCAGGGCACGTTCGGCCTCCGGGAATAGATCGCCGAGTGGTAAAAACTCGACGGCATCCGGGTAGGTCTCAATCAACCACTGCATGACGTTTTCATTTTCATCACGGTTAAGCGTACAGGTTGAATAGACCAACGTGCCGCCAGGACGCAGGGCATGGAAGGCGCTGTCGAGCAGCTCACGCTGGGTTGCTGCAATTTCCAGATTACTTTCTGGCGACCAGTTTTTTAGCGCATCGGGGTCTTTACGCACCACGCCTTCACCGGAACACGGGGCGTCCAGCAAAATGGCATCGAAAGCTTCTGGCAATGCTGCGCCAAATACCCGGCCGTCAAAGTGGGTTAGCGCGACATTGGCTATCCCGCACCGGCTGATATTGGCATGCAGGACTTTGACCCGACTGGCGGAAAACTCATTTGCCAGAATCGCACCCTGATTATTCATTTTTGCGGCAATTTGCGTGGTTTTGGAGCCGGGGGCTGCCGCGACATCCATCACGCGTTCCGGGGTATTGCCTTCGGCAAACAGCGCGGCGACCGGCAGCATGGAACTGGCTTCCTGAATATAAAACAGACCGCTCAAATGCTCAGCGGTGCTGCCGAGCGGGACTGACTCTTCATCATCACGTTCGATCCAGAAACCTTCAGCACACCAGGGAACCGGAGTCAGTGACCAGTTGTAAGGCGCTGTCAGAGTGAGGAAGTCGGCAACGGAGATTTTCAGCGTATTAACGCGGATACTACGGCGCAGCGGACGCTGACAGGCAGCGAGAAAATCATCGAATGAGAGCGTGGAAGGCATTGCTTCACGCATTTGAGTCAGAAAGGCGTCGGGAAAATAAGCCACTTGATACCACCGGCAAAAAAACAGGTGCGCAGTGTAGCATAACTGCTCCGGCGTACGTACTCGCGCCGGAGCAGTGGATACATTAACGTGGCAGGGCGGTGCCCCATTCACGCCACTCTTTTGGTTCGCTTTCGAGCAGCAGGAAGTGTTTACCTGCCTGCGCTTTCGGGGCCAGTGGCGTACCCGGCGGCGTAGCGAAGGCGATACCGCCGCGAATGAACTGGTTAAAGGTGCCGGTCTTCACGACACCGCCGGTCAAACCGAAGTCGAGATTGTATCCGGATGCCAGCCAGAACACGGAGTTGTTGCGCACCAGATGCTGATAGCGTTGGCTAATGCGCATGGCAACCATCACACGGTCAGAAAGCGAACCCAGCGTCAGCCCGGTGACGGTCCCCACTTCAATGCCTCTGAACAGGACCGGGGTACCGATATTCAGCGAACCGGCTTCCGGCGCTTCCACCACAATGCTCAGACCATCGAGGTAACGAGAATCGGTAATAGTCGCTTCCTGCAGTTCAAAATCACGGCGTGGGTTGCCGCGTCCAGGTTCAACGTTAATATACGGCTGTAAGATCGTGTCCAGATGCTCTACGCCTGCCGCCGAAATTTGCGGTGTGATCACCGAGAAACGGGTGCCGCTTCGGGCAAAGGTCTGCACGTATTCCGGATACAGAACCGCTTTTGCCTGAACTTCGTTGCGGGCGGTGATTAGCTCAAGCGTCTGGATCTGGCCGATATCAATTCCCAGGTAGCGAATTGGCATACCGGCAGCGAGTTTACCGGCATCGAACGCGTGCAGGGTTATTTGGCCGCCCACCGCACGCGCGGCGGTTTCGGAAGCATACAGAATCCGCTTGTCGCCCTTGCGTTGACTGGCGCTTGCTCCGCTTAAGTTATCGAAGCTAATCGCCCCTTTGAGCGCCCGCGAAAGGGGAGATGCCTGTACGGTCAAACCGCTACCGTTAAGCTGCACTTTTGCCCCACCTTCGGCCCAGAACACGCTGTTGCTGGTCAACAAATTGCGATATTCCGGTTTGATATGCAGATCGATATCAAACGCATCGGCACGAGGACGAACGCTAATCACTTCACCGACCTCGAATTTGCGGTACAGCACCACCGAGCCGGCCTGCACATCCGGCAGCGTTTCAGCGCTCAGGCTGACCGTAGTGGTTGGCAGATCGCTCAGGCTGTTTTCAATCGCTTTTTCCAGGTTGGCGTACAGCGGGTAGCTTTTTTTCATTTCCCCTTTAGTGCCAGGTAAAATACGAATGCCGCCGCTTATCCACTCACTGGCGCTGGCACCGAGGAACTCCACGCCATCCAGTCCGACTTTGATATCGACCCGACTGTTAACCACGAATTTACTGTCACCCTGCACCAGATCGCGATGCTGCGGTTCGATGGCAACAGTGAATGAGACACCTTTGCTTGAGAGCGTCCGCTCAATCACCTGACCGACCTGCACGCCGTGGAGAATCAACGGCTGGCCGGCATCAATACCGTAACTCTCCGGTGCAGTCAGCGTAAACGTCATGACGCCTGGGTCATGTAACAGAGATTGCTCAGCGGGGATCACGGCAAACTGATTACGCGGCTCGCCTTCACCGGGGACCAATTCGAAGGTTTTACCCGTCAGCAGTGAACTGAGATTCGCATCGCTTAACGATAATTTAGGGCTATGTAATTCAATACGTGTGTTGTCGCGCAGCAGCGTAACGACGCTGGGATCAACCGTCATTTCGCCGGTGACTTTACCACCGGGATTTAAATCCAGTTTGGTCAGTTGACCGACTTCTAATCCTTGATACATCAGCGACGTTGAGCCTGCTTTGAGTCCGTCTCCGCTGGGTAAATCAAGCTTGACGATCACCCCGCGTTGGCTGTGTGCGAGATCCTGATATAGACCAAACGTGTCGTCTGCCGCAGCCGGTTTTGAGTCTTCGGGTGAATCAAAAGCAATGGCACCGTTGACCAGCGCCGCCAGGCTTTCCAGCTTGATCTTCGCACCGCTAAGGCTGACATCCGCATTCACACCGGAGACGTTCCAGAAGCGACTGCCTTTTTTCACCAGATTGGTAAAACGACGTTCGATCAGCACGTCGATGGTCACACCCTGATGATTTGGGTTGATGGTGTAGTCATACACCCGACCTACCGGAATCTTACGGAAATAAACCAGCGAACCGCTATTGAGCGAACCGAGATCAGGGGCCCGCAGATGCAGCATTAAATCGCCATTATCCAGACGATACTTGGGCTGAGTGTCGAGGGCGACGAAATGATCTTCTTCCTCACCGGTTCCGGGCATCATGCCGATATAGTTGCCGCCAACCAATGCATCCAGACCAGAAACCCCGGCCAGTGACGCTTTTGGCGTGACCAGCCAGAACTGGGTTTCTTTGCGCAGAGCATCTTTCATGCTCGATTTGATACTGACGCGGACTTCAATTTTGCGCAGATCTTTGCTGAGGTTGATATCCTGCACCGTGCCCACTTCAACGCCCTGATAACGAACAGGAGTACGGCCCGGCACAATGCCGTCCGCAGACATAAAGTCAATGGTTACGGTATTGCCGCGATCTTCATAGCTTCCCCAGATAAGCCAACCTGCAATCATCAGTGCGATGAACGGCAGTAGCCAGAACGGAGAGATACGGCGTTTTGTTTTAATCTGCGCTTCAGTCTGCGAAGCGGGCGTTTCCTGACTCATGTGCATCCCAAAGTAAGCGGCTGTCCAGCCATTCCACTGCAAGAATAGTCAATATTACCGCTGCGCCGAAATAAAACGCAGCCGGTCCCATAGTAAAAGCAAGTATCTGATCGCGATTAATCAGCGACATGGTTAAAGCGATAACAAAGAGATCCAGCATCGACCAGCGACCAATCCAGGTCACTATGCGCAGCAGTTTGATGCGGGTACGCAATCCTTGCTCACATTTAAATTGGATGCTGATGAGTAACGTAAACATCACAATCACTTTGGTGAATGGCACCAGAATACTGGCGATAAAAACGATCGCTGCCACGCCGATGTTACTGTTCGCCAGAGACATTATGCCTGACAGGATCGTGTCTTCCTGCCGGCCGCCGTTGACATAAATTACCGAGATAGGCAGCAGGTTAGCAGGCAAAAGCAGGACCACCGAGGCCAGCAGAGCCGCCCAACACTTTTGGATACTTTGATTCCTGCGCCAGCGCAACGGGATATGGCAACGAGGACAGCGTCCCCGGGCGTCCGGATAACCAGTAAAGTGGCAGCCAAGGCAGACGCGGAGCTTTTCATCGGGCCGACGGGCCGGTCTTTGCGGGTAAAAACGGTCCCAAAGCTGCTCTACATTGAGGTGTGACAGCGTCAAAATGCTGAGGATTACCAGCGCAATAAAAGCAAACAGTCCCACACCAGGTTGCAAAAAAGCATAGTCCTGAACTTTGATCGATGCGACGCCAATGCCAACCAGATAGATATCAAGCATCACCCACTCTTTGAGTCTTTCCAGCATGAGTAACACCGGGCGCAGGTTCATCCCAAGAATATTGCCAAACCAAAGATAAGCGATTGATGTCACGAGAATGATTGGCGCGCCAGCAACGCAAAATAGCACGAATGATGCGGTAAGAGGATCGCCCTGGCGGGTCATTTGCCAGATGCCTTGCAGCACATTTGCGTCAATGCGCACACCTAATAAAAAGATGTGCAACAGCGGCTCTCCCCAGGCAAAGGGCATCAGCAGCAGCATGGTGAAAGCCATTGCCGCCAGTCGTGTTAATGACCAGTCGCGCCCGTCACGAATTTTTGCCTGACAGCGTGGGCAGAAGGCACTTTGATGTGAACGCATTTTAGGCAAGCTAAAGATCAGGTCACATTCAGGGCAGCGATGGTAATGGGCACGGGGAAGTGCATCACCAATGGACCTGATGGCTATTTTTTTACTCGGCGTGATGCGTGGTGTCGTTAAGGCCATGTATCGCGAATCAAATTGTTGAAGTAATGTTATCTTAACTCATGACGGGAATGATCTTGAGCATTTACGCATTTAATGTTTATTTTAGTAGGCTGCAGTTTTAAGTAAGACAACTAAGTGATTACATAATGAACAAAATAGAGCTATACACGGATCTGAACCGTGATTTTCAGGCATTAATGGCAGGTGAGACCAGTTTTCTGGCAACGCTGGCGAATACCAGCGCATTGTTGTACGAGCGTCTTGCAGAAGTAAACTGGGCCGGTTTTTATCTGCTCGAAAACGATACGCTGGTGCTAGGCCCCTTTCAGGGCAAAATCGCCTGCGTGCGAATCCCGGTAGGGCGCGGTGTGTGCGGTACCGCGGTTGCGCAGAACCAGGTACAGCGCATTGAAGACGTTCATGCTTTTGACGGGCATATCGCATGTGATGCCGCCAGCAATGCTGAAATCGTCCTACCAATCACCGTCGAAAATCAGATAATCGGCGTGCTGGATATCGATAGTACGGCGTTTGGCCGCTTTACTGAGGAAGATGAGCAGGGGCTGCGAACGCTGGTGGCACAGCTTGAAACCGTGCTTGCAACGACGGATTACAAAAAATTCTTTGCGCACGTCGCAGGATAATCAACGGATAACGTAGCAATTACTGATGACGTCATTATAATGTCGCCTGTTCATGCCTGCGCTTGTTGGCTACGTCCGTTGTAATCAGGAAATTTCATGGAAAATCAACCTAAGTTGAATAGCAGTAAAGAAGTCATCGCGTTTCTGGCCGAACGCTTCCCGCAGTGTTTTAGTGCGGAAGGCGAAGCGCGCCCACTGAAAATTGGTATTTTTCAGGATCTGGTAGAGCGTGTTGAGGGCGAAATGAACCTCAGCAAGACACAGCTCCGCTCTGCCTTACGTCTCTATACTTCAAGCTGGCGCTATCTGTATGGCGTTAAATTGGGCGCTACGCGTGTCGATCTTGACGGCAACCCTTGTGGTGAGCTGGATGAGCAGCACGTTGAACATGCGCGCAAACAGCTGGAAGAAGCTAAAGCCCGCGTTCAGGCGCAACGTGCAGAGCAACAGGCGAAAAAACGCGAAGCGGCCGCTGCTGCCGGTGAAAAAGAAGACGCACCGCGTCGTGAGCGTAAGCCGCGTCCTGCTCCGCGTCGTAAGGAAGGCGCAGAGCGTAAACCTCGCGCTGAAAAACCAGCAGCAAAAGCACCGCGTGCTCCTCGTGAAGAACAGCATACCCCAGTCTCTGATATTTCAGTACTGACGGTAGGGCAGTCTCTGAAGGTGAAAGCAGGTAATAATGCGATGGATGCCACCGTATTAGAAATCACCAAAGATGGCGTCCGTGTACAGCTGAATTCGGGTATGTCTTTGATTGTACGCGCAGAACACCTGGTGTTCTGAAACGGAGGCCAGGCCTGGCATGAACACTTTTTTTAGGCTTACTGCGTTAGCTGGTCTGCTTGCATTAGCAGGCCAGGCACTTGCTGTAGAAGACATCACGCGTGCCGATCAAATCCCCGTATTAAAGGAAGAAACCCAGCATGCGACGGTAAGCGAACGTGTGACCTCGCGTTTTACGCGTTCACACTATCGCCAGTTCGATCTGGATCAGGCGTTTTCGGCAAAAATTTTTGACCGCTATTTGAATCTGCTCGACTACAGCCACAATGTGCTGTTAGCGAGCGATATCGAACAGTATGCAAAAAAGAAAACAGTCCTCGGCGATGAACTGCGCAGCGGCAAGCTGGATGTCTTTTACGATCTCTATAATCTGGCGCAGAAACGCCGATTTGAACGTTATCAGTACGCATTAAGCGTGCTGGCACGTCCAATGGATTTCACCGGGACCGACACCTTTAACCTCGACCGGAGCAAAGCTCCGTGGCCGAAAAGCGAAGCAGAGCTTAACGCGCTGTGGGATGGCAAGGTTAAATTTGACGAACTCAGTCTAAAGCTGACCGGTAAAACCGATGCGGAAATTCGTGAAACCCTGACGCGTCGTTACAAGTTTGCAATCCGCCGTTTGGCACAGACCAACAGCGAAGATGTGTTCTCGTTGGCGATGACCGCTTTCGCCCGTGAAATCGACCCGCATACTAACTACCTTTCTCCACGCAATACCGAACAGTTCAATACTGAAATGAGCCTGTCTCTGGAAGGAATTGGTGCGGTTTTGCAAATGGACGATGACTACACCGTCATTAACTCTATGGTAGCGGGTGGCCCGGCAGCCAAGAGCAAAGCGATAAGCGTTGGCGACCGTATTGTTGGCGTAGGCCAGACAGGAAAAGGTATGGTCGACGTGATTGGCTGGCGTCTGGATGACGTTGTGGCGCTAATCAAAGGACCTAAGGGCAGCAAAGTTCGCCTCGAAATCCTGCCTGCCGGTAAAGGCACCAAAACGCGCATTGTGACGTTAACCCGTGAACGCATTCGTCTCGAAGATCGCGCCGTTAAAATGTCCGTGAAAACCGTTGGCAAAGAAAAAGTTGGTGTACTGGATATCCCAGGCTTCTATGTTGGGCTGACGGATGATGTCAAAGTTCAGTTGCAGAAGCTGGAAAAACAGAACGTCAGCAGTGTCATCATCGATCTGCGCACCAACGGCGGTGGAGCACTGACCGAAGCCGTTTCGCTTTCAGGTCTGTTCATTCCTTCCGGTCCCGTGGTTCAGGTTCGTGACAATAACGGTAAAGTGCGTGAAGACAGCGATACCGACGGCGTTGTGTATTACAAAGGCCCGCTGGTAGTGCTGGTCGACCGCTTCAGTGCTTCGGCATCAGAGATTTTTGCCGCGGCAATGCAGGATTATGGTCGTGCGCTGATCGTTGGTGAACCAACCTTCGGGAAAGGCACCGTGCAGCAGTATCGCTCACTGAACCGTATTTACGATCAGATGCTGCGTCCGGAATGGCCGGCGCTGGGTTCTGTTCAGTATACGATCCAGAAATTCTACCGTGTAAACGGCGGGAGTACGCAGCGTAAAGGTGTTACGCCGGACATCATCATGCCGACAGGCAATGAAGAAACTGAAACCGGTGAGAAGTTCGAAGACAACGCGCTGCCGTGGGATAGCATTGATGCTGCGACTTACACCAAATCAGATAACCTGACACCGTTTGGGCCTGAGTTGCTGAAAGAGCACAATGCGCGTATTGCCAACGATCCTGAGTTCCAGTACATCATGAAGGACATTGCGCGTTTTAACGCGATGAAGGATAAGCGCAACATTGCTTCTCTTAATTATGCTCAGCGTGAGAAAGAGAATAATGAAGACGACGCAATGCGCCTGGCGCGTATCAACGATCGGTTTAAGCGTGAAGGCAAGCCACTGTTGAAGAAACTGGACGATCTGCCGAAGGATTACCAGGAGCCGGATCCATACCTGGATGAAACGGTAAAAATCGCGCTCGACCTGGCGCATCTTGAAAAAGAAAAGCCAGCGGAACAGCCCGCAACCAGTCAATAACCTCAAACAGGCACAAGAAATTGTGCCTGTTTTTTTAACAAGCGCATGAAGACGTCAGTCTGATACGATAAAATGTAAAGTTGTGTCTTTCTGGTGACTTAGCACCTATGGATGCTTGAAAATAGCCATAAGACCCATACGATATGGGTAATCGCATAGTGCGTTTTGTTAAATTGAGGTTAAAAGAAGATTATGATGCGAATCGCGCTCTTCCTGCTGACGAACCTGGCTGTGATGGTCGTTTTCGGGCTGGTATTGAGCCTGACAGGGATTCAGTCAAGCAGCGTTCAAGGCTTGTTGATCATGGCACTGCTGTTTGGTTTTGGTGGTTCCTTCATTTCGCTGCTGATGTCCAAATGGATGGCGTTAAAGTCCGTTGGCGGGGAAGTGATCGAACAGCCTCGCAATGAAAGAGAACGCTGGCTGATGAATACAGTCGCGAATCAGGCCCGCCAGGCCGGGATCGCTATGCCGCAGGTTGCAATCTACCATGCGCCAGATATTAACGCGTTTGCTACCGGTGCGCGCCGGGATGCCTCGCTGGTGGCCGTGAGTACAGGTCTGTTGCAGAACATGAGCCCGGATGAAGCCGAAGCCGTTATCGCGCATGAGATCAGCCACATTGCTAATGGCGATATGGTTACCATGACGCTCATTCAGGGTGTTGTGAACACCTTCGTTATCTTTATCTCACGAATTCTTGCGCAAATTGCCGCTGGCTTTATGGGCGGAAACCGCGATGAAGGTGAGGGGAGTAACGGCAACCCGTTGATCTACTTTGCGGTGGCGACGGTACTGGAGTTGGTATTTGGTATTCTGGCGAGCATTATCACCATGTGGTTCTCACGTCATCGTGAATTCCATGCGGATGCAGGTTCAGCAAAACTGGTGGGGCGTGAGAAAATGATTGCCGCGCTACAGCGTTTGAAAACCAGCTATGAGCCGCAGGAAGCGACCAGCATGATGGCGTTCTGCATCAACGGTAAATCCAAATCGTTGAGTGAGCTGTTTATGACTCACCCGCCGTTGGATAAACGTATTGAAGCGCTGCGCAGCGGTGAGTACCTGAAATAATTGGTAGCAGACGAACTAAAGAGCGCGTCGACAGACGCGCTTTTTTTATGCCTGAGCTCGCGGTTGCGTAATACGTAAGCCGCTCACGACAGCTGCCAGCGAGGCCAGAATACCAGCGGTTATCAGCGAGATGTGCGTTCCGTTGTCGCCAAACTGGTTGAGCATCAGCGCGACCAGAGCGGCCCCGGTACTCTGACCCAGCAGGCGTGCCGTCCCCAACATGCCGCTCGCCCCACCGCTGCGCTCACGCGGCGCGGAGGTGATAATGGTGTGGTTATTCGGTGACTGGAACAAGCCGAAGCCCGCGCCGCACAAAATCATCGGCCAGATGATATTAAAATCGGAGGGCGAAGCGGGCAGCAGCACCAGCGAAAACAACCCGCTTGCCATCACCGCCATGCCCAGCGCGCCCAACAGTCCAGCATGAACGCGTTCAATCAGATATCCTGCCAGCGGTGCCATCACCATGGTGGCCAGCGGCCATGGCGTCAGCAGCAGCCCCGTTTCGACCTCGCTGCGCCCAAGTACCGTTTGCATAAAGAAGGGCAGGGAAACCAATGCCAGCATTTGTGCGCTGAAGGAACATATCGAGGTACAGATTGAGAGTGAAAACAGTGGAATGCGTAGCAGGTCGACCGGCAATAACGGAACCGGTAGCGCGAGCTGGCGGCGGATAAAGAAAAAACCTATCACGATAAGAGCCACAAGCTCAGCACCAATCAGTTTTAGTGACTGTCCTTGTGCGAACCCGCTGAGTGCGGTAATCAACAAACCAAACGTTAAGGCATTCATCACTGCACTTGGCAGGTCAAAGCGCGGTTTATTGCTACGAGATGAATTCGGTGGCAGAAAGCGTATGGCCAGCAGCAGGGCGATTATTCCCAACGGGACGTTAATCAGAAATAACCATTTCCATGAGGCAATAGAGAGAATCGCCGCCGCAATGGTCGGACCCGCTGCCGAAGAGACCGCTACGATAAAGGAGTTGATCCCCATTCCTCGTCCAAGCTGGCGCTGGGGGTAAATGAGTCGGATCAATGCCGTATTCACACTCATTAGCGCTGCACCGCCAAAACCCTGGGCGACGCGCGCCAACGTCAACATATGCAACGAATCCGACAAAGCGCAGAATAGTGATGCCAGCAAAAAAACGACCAGACCACACTTATAAATGCGCCGGTAAGCGAACATATCACCTAAAAAAGAGAGCGACAGCAGCGAAACGACGATCGCGATTTGATAGGCGTTCACGATCCAGATTGAGCTGGCCGGTGAGGCCTGAAGATCGGTGGCAATAGTGGGTAGGGCTACGTTCGCTATTGCACCGTCGAGTACAGCCATAGAAATGCCAATAACAATGGTTAAAATTGCGCCATATCGCTGGGGCAATGGCAGACCATCGGTCTGAGTTTTTTCCATAGGAAGTCAATATTGTCGGAATTTATGATGAGAATAATAATTTTAGCATTGATATTCAGGCGTTAGGTCGCAGATTTGTAACTAAGTAAGCAAAGAGCGATTGCGAGGGGGGATACGTGAAATTATAATAAAAACCGGTTCTGATTTTTATAAAACACTCGAAAGGGGTGATAAATGGCAATCGCAGATCTGGATAAGCAACCCGATTCTGTATCTTCCGTGCTGAAAGTTTTTGGCATCCTGCAGGCGCTGGGTGAAGAGCGCGAAATTGGTATTACCGAGTTGTCGCAACGCGTCATGATGTCGAAAAGCACCGTTTATCGCTTTTTGCAGACCATGAAAACGCTGGGTTATGTGGCTCAAGAAGGGGAGTCTGAGAAATACTCGCTGACCCTGAAATTATTTGAGCTGGGCGCGCGCGCGTTGCAAAACGTCGATCTTATCCGTAGTGCTGATATCCAGATGCGCGAACTTTCTCGTCTGACTAAAGAAACAGTACACCTCGGTGCGCTGGATGAAGACAGTATTGTCTACATTCACAAAATCGACTCCATGTACAATCTGCGCATGTATTCCCGCGTAGGTCGTCGTAATCCGCTGTACAGTACGGCTATCGGTAAAGTTCTGCTGGCATGGCGCGATCGCGATGAAGTGAAGCAGATTCTGGATGGCATTGAGTACAAACGTAGTACCGATCGTACCATTACGAATACTGATGAATTGCTGGTATTGCTGGATAAAGTGCGTGAGCAGGGCTACGGCGAAGATAACGAAGAACAGGAAGAAGGCCTGCGCTGCATCGGCGTACCGGTGTTTGACCGTTTCGGCGTGGTGATTGCGGGTCTGAGTATTTCATTCCCAACGCTGCGTTTCTCAGAAGAGCGTTTACACGAGTATGTGGCGATGTTGCATACGGCGGCGCGCAAAATTTCAGAACAAATGGGCTACAACGACTATCCGTTCTGATCTAACGTAATCCCGAATACTAAAAACCCAGGTACTTTGTACCTGGGTTTTTTTGTGAACAGTCATAACATTACAGGGCGTAAATAACGTATCGGATGTATTGCTGCGATATTAACCGTTATCGATTATGACCGTGCTTTTCCTCAGTAGGGGACAATCCGACAGGCCAATGATACCGCTATTGGTGTGGACGTATTGTGCGGTGCTGGTTCCGCGGGCGGTCAAATATTGACATTGTAGGCCCAGCCCTGCTGCATTCTCCTTACTTCCAATCAAAATTCCATAGCCGCTCAGTAATAAACCAATCCAAACCAGAGCTAACAACACAATAGCGCGGATAATCAGACGCATTACAACCTCTTATCTTTTCTCGTTATTATTAGATTAGCCTGTACACGGGATGAAACAAGTCAATCATTCCTAAAAAGATTGAATGCCGATACAGTTAACGCTGGGTTTAGGTAACGCATGATAATTTATAGACATAAGATGTAGGGTTGACGAGTGGAGCTGGAGTGAAAAAAATTCGCTGGGTAGTGCTGATTGTTGTTGTACTGGTATGCATTCTGATGTGGGCGCAAGTGTTCAACATCATGTGCGATCAGGACGTACAATTTTTCAGCGGTATTTGTGCCATCAATAAATTTATTCCCTGGTAAGCGCATTTTTGCCACAGTTGATTACCTTCTTGTGCGGCAGTGGTAAACTACGCTGTCTACATTGAGGTGGTGAAATGAACGAAGTTTTGAATTCAGGCGCGTTGAGTTTTGCGTCTTTAGCGGTATCGGTGGTGGTTCTGATTGTCGGGCTTGTTTTGTGGTTTTTCATCAATCGGGCTAGTTCGCGTACTAATGAGCAGATTGAGCTGCTTGAGGCATTGTTAGATCAGCAAAAAAGACAGAACGCGTTGCTCCGTCGCCTTTGTGAAGCTAACGAACCTGAGAAAGCTGCAGAGCCAGCTGCACAACCAGCTAAGGATGACGATGATGACATCATCCGCCTGGTAGCTGAACGGTAAAAATGGTATGGCAGGGTGAGGCGCTGTTAATGCTGTTCTCAGATGTCTCATCCTGTCGTTAGCGTGTCAGATTATTTTCTTCTGTCCCTGCCGTGCAATTAGCGGTCAGGCTGACATGTCATCTCAGTATTTTCAGATGCTTCGACCAATTAATATCTGAACCCCAGCCTGATATAAATATAATTCCCCATACGTTAAAAATATGAATATGTCATTTTTGTGATAACGATCGTTTTATTAACAGCGAAACGTTTCTCTTACTTTTTTTGTGCCTTGTCATCATTCTTTCATTATTTTGGTGCAAAACCAGAAGGCGGATCTCATTTTTACGTTTGTGACATTTTATGCATTACTAAGCATAAAAAGTGATATATGGCTGAACCCATAGCAGATAACCTGGAACAACCGAAGCTATTGAGCTATGGTAGAAATGTCCCGGCTATGGTGCAAGCCAGACGGGGAAAGGTGGGAGGGGACGTATATTAACTCTACTCGGCCTGGCGCATAACTGTGCAGTTGCTGTTTGATGACCGACGGGATTTGTGCGACCGATCGAGACACGTTTAAAAATGGCTTGCCATTATTAACGTTGTATGTGATAACACGTTTTGGGTTAAACGAGGTACAGTTCTGTTTATGTGTGGCATTTTCAGTAAAGAAGTCCTGAGTAAACACGTTGACGTTGAATACCGCTTCTCTGCCGAACCTTATATTAGTGCCTCAAGCAGTAATGTCTCAGTTTTATCTATGTTATGCCCGCGGGCGAAGAAAATACTCTAAGGAATTTTGCAAATGGCAAAGATTAAAGGTCAAGTTAAGTGGTTCAACGAGTCTAAAGGTTTTGGTTTCATTACTCCGGCTGATGGCAGCAAAGACGTGTTCGTACACTTCTCCGCTATCCAGGGTAACGGCTTCAAAACTCTGGCTGAAGGCCAGAACGTTGAGTTCGAAATTCAGGACGGCCAGAAAGGTCCGGCTGCTGTTAACGTAACAGCTATCTGATCGACACCACTGATTTGAAGCGCTTTTGCGCACCCATCTCAGATATAAAGCCTCGCTTAAGCGGGGCTTTTTAATTCAACTTACGTCAAAATATTTCTGTTTGCCCATCCATTAGCGCTTTGTTGCAAAGGCGTGAGGTTCGTAGCATAGTTTTCCCCGCTTTCTTGCAGCATTTTTCGTTAAATCAGACACCTGAAAAACTATCTTGCTGGAGATCGGGTGAAAAAGAAAAACGACGGCGATGCGCGCAATTTTACTCCCGTACGTTTTGCCCTGCTTTGTGTGGCTATATTATTAAGTCTGGGATTGCTGCTGGGGCGGGTTGCCTGGCTGCAAATAGTCACGCCGAAGAGTCTGGTAAAACAGGAGGACATGCGTTCGTTACGCGAGGTGTCCATTGCCTCTCCGCGCGGAATGATTACCGACAGAGAAGGGCGACCGCTGGCGGTAAGCGTTCCTGTTAACGCCGTTTGGGCCGATCCGAAGACGATTGTTAGCAAGGGTGGGGTTGGTTACAACGAACGTTGGCAAGCGTTAGCGAAGGCCCTACATATTTCGCTCAGTTCGCTGGCGGAACGTGTTAACAGTAATCCAGCCGGACGCTTTATCTATCTGGCACGTCAGATCTCACCCCAGCAGGCCGAATGGGTTGATAACCTTAACTTACCGGGGATTAACCTGCGTGAAGAGTCGCGTCGATTCTATCCTGCCGGACATGTTGCGGCTAATTTGATTGGCTTTACCAACATTGACGGTCAGGGCATTGAAGGCCTGGAAAAA
Organism: Citrobacter arsenatis; assembly: GCF_004353845.1. GTDB lineage: Bacteria > Pseudomonadota > Gammaproteobacteria > Enterobacterales > Enterobacteriaceae > Citrobacter > Citrobacter arsenatis. The sequence goes on along the minus strand of NZ_CP037864.1, from coordinate 3,038,492 downwards.
AGTTTTAATAGCCAATTGATGGGTAAGCCCGGATCCCGCCTGGTACGGAAAGACAAATTTGGTCATGTCATTGAAAACATCACCGAAATGATGCCAGTGCCAGCGCACGAATTACAGCTCAGCATTGATGAGCGTTTGCAGACCGTTACCGAAGACGCGCTTGATAATGCCGTAACATGGAATAAAGCGGAATCCGGGGCCGCGGTGCTGGTCAATATTGCCACCGGCGAAATACTCTCCATGGCAAGCTTTCCCGACTTTAACCCCAATAACCGTGATGGCGCAGTACTGGATGATTTTCGTAACCGTGCAATTAGCGACACCTTTGAACCTGGCTCAACCGTTAAACCGCTGGTGATCATGACCGCTCTGCAACAAGGAATTGTGCAGCCGGACAGCGTGATTGACACTCATCCTTTTAACGTTGATGGACATCGCATCCGCGACGTCGGATTTTACCCGGAGCTATCGTTGACCGGCATTTTGCAGAAATCGAGCGATACCGGCGTGTCGCACCTTTCACTGGCGATGCCGATACAGAAACTCCTCGATACCTATAAAAGATTTGGCTTTGGCGATCCTACCGGATTGGGGTTAACCGGGGAAAGTAGCGGTTTAATGCCCCAGCGCCGCTACTGGAGCGATCTGGACCGGGCAACCTTCGCATTTGGCTATGGATTAATGGTGACGCCGCTCCAGCTGGCGCATGTGTATGCCACCATCGGCAGTTTTGGTATTTATCGCCCCCTTTCTATTACACGTATCGATCCGCCGGTAATAGGTACGCGAGTGATGCCAGAGGCGCTGGTTCACCAGGTTGAACATATGATGGAAAGCGTCGCGCTACCCGGCGGCGGCGGAACCAAGGCCGCGGTCAGAGATTATCGCGTAGCAGTTAAGACCGGAACGGCAAAGAAAATTGGCGATGACGGTAAGTATGTCGATAAATACGTGGCCTATACGGCGGGCGTTGCGCCAGCGAGTGACCCAAAATTCGCGTTGGTCGTGGTGATTAATAACCCGCAAAACGGTGCTTATTATGGGGGGGCGGTCTCTGCGCCGGTATTTAGCCAGATAATGGGCGATGTCCTGCGCCTGGAAAACGTAAAACCGGATGGCATGCCTGCAGACTCCGATCATCTGCTGGTGATGCACGACAGCAACGTATCCTCGCCCTCATTGTAAGTTATTTTCCCAGGGCGCAATTCGCGTTACACTTGCGCCCTTAAGTCACCTGCCGGAGTTGTCATGTCGTTTTCCTGTCCTCTTTGCCACCAGCCTCTTACTCAAGCGAAAAACAGTTTTGTCTGCCCCGAGCGGCACCAGTTTGACGTGGCGAAAGAAGGGTATGTCAACTTACTGCCGGTTCAGCACAAGCGATCGCGCGATCCGGGTGATAGTGCTGAAATGATGCAGGCGCGTCGCGCATTTCTGGATGCCGGACACTATCAGCCGCTGCGCGATGCCATTGTGAATGTGCTCAAAGATAGGCCGGGTTCAGAAGATGCGGCGATCCTGGATATTGGCTGTGGGGAAGGGTATTACACTCACGCGTTTGCCGATGCGTTGATGGGTTGTACAACCTTTGGTCTTGATGTCTCTAAGGTCGCGATTAAAGCCGCGGCCCGACGCTATCCCCAGGTGACCTTTTGCGTTGCCTCCAGCCATCGTCTGCCGTTTGCTGATGCGTCAATGGATGCCATCATCAGGATCTACGCGCCCTGCAAAGCGCAAGAGCTGGCTCGCGTGGTAAAACCGGGGGGATGGGTAATTACCGCCACGCCGGGGCCGCGTCATTTAATGGAGTTGAAAGGGCTGATTTATGATGAGGTGCGTTTGCATGCGCCGCACACTGAGCAACTGGACGGTTTTGTGCTGCAACAGAGTATTGCGCTGGGGTATCAGATGCAGCTCAAGGGCAGCGAGGCTGTTGCACTATTGCAGATGACGCCGTTCGCCTGGCGGGCAAAGGCGGAAGTGTGGGAAACATTAGCAGGAAAAACGGAGTTTGACTGCCAGACTGACTTTAGTATTCATGTCTGGCAGCGCCTGAATTAACCGTGGAAGTGTGCCCAGAGGATCTGGGCGCCGATACCAATCAGTACCACCCCGCCTAAAATTTCAGCCCGCTTGCCCAGCATCGGGCCGATGAAACGACCGATCATCATGCCAAGCGTGGACATAATCAACGTGGCGCAGCCGATGGCCAACGCAGTGGCGATAATGTTGACCTGCAGGAAAGCCAGACCCACCCCGACGGCCATCGCGTCGAGACTGGTGGCGATGGCCGTGGTAACCAGCAGCCAGAAACCGTGGCGGCGCTGCGGCTCTTCATCTTCATCACCGTTGTCGCGAAAGCCTTCGATTATCATTCGTCCGCCCAAAAAAATCAGCAAGATGAAGGCGATCCAGTGGTTCCACTCCAGCACGAATTTGCTGGCCAGCATCCCCATACCCCAGCCAATAAGCGGCGTAAGTGTTTCAACAGCGCCGAATATCAGACCGGTGCGCAGTGCTTCCGAAAATTTGGGTTTATGCAGGGTAGCGCCTTTGCCAATTGATGCAGCGAAAGCATCCATCGACATGCCGAAAGCGAGAAGAACGGTAGCGGTGAGATTCATAACAGCGTCCTGACCGGGGTATCCATTAAACACATCACTGCCCCCAGTAGCCATGCAGATAAGCTGGAATCACTGTAAATACAGTGCCATTCAGATATGCAATGCAGTTGATGTGCCTATGGTCTCGCCTGACAGAACCTGTAGGTTCAGTCCGTACGCGCCACGTTTTTCAACGAGTATGTTGACACGTACATTTCCGGAGTCTGGAAATCGGCTACTCCCCAACGACGGGCGCAACCTTAACATATTTTGAGAATATAAAACAAGAAACGCAGAAATAATATTTGACTTCTAATTGAAAACGATTTTCATTTAGATTTATTTATAAATAAAACGTTAAAATAAATAACATTATGGACAGCGGAATATAGCCTTGGCTATGTTTGTTTTTGAGCTGATATATAAAAACATAGTTCAGGCTATATTCTTAACTTATTGATTTGAGATTAAAAGCTTATATATTCTCTCGAGATCGTCTATATTTCGTACGCGAACCAGCAATCTCCGATGTTCTAATTGCATCACCAGTACACCGTCTTCAGATAAATTCATCTCTTTAATGCGGTTATATTCAATCCAGACGTTGGCGAAGAAAAAACCTTTTTGCTTGAAGATGATTTTTGGCGTACGGATCCAAAACAGATACAACCCCATCAATACCAGTGCACATAATAACCATGTAGTAAATTGCGCACCGTGGCTGGTCACGTTGTTGTAGATAAGAATAGCTACCAAGCCAAGGAAGATAACGCTGTCGACTTTGCTGCGAGGGAGCAGGGCGACAGTCAGCAGAGTAGGGCCATTACGGCGGGGCATGATGAACTGATCGTAAATGGCGTACGCCAGCAGCGAAAAGATAAAAAGAACCAGCACCAGATCCGTGATAGTCATGAATCCTCAACCCTCTAAATAGAAAAACCGGGGGCAAGCCCCCGGTGATGTACAACAGTTTTACAGGCCGAGCAAGCCGACAGCGTAGCCCGCGATACCGATGACGAAGAAGCCAACAATGATCCACAGCGGGTTAACTTTCTTACGCAGCAGCCACATACAGGCGAATGTCAGCAGCAGAGGAACCAGGCCCGGCATCAGCTGGTCAAGGATAGTCTGCACGGTGGTGACGCGAGTCTGACCATCCTGACCGGTGATAGTAGAAACCACCAGCGGGATGTTTACGTGCGTCCACTTGTTAACCAAAGCCCCCATGACAAACAGGCCGAGGATTGACGCCCCCTCAGTCAGTTTTTGCAGGAAGCCGCCGCCCATATCTTTAACGATATCGACACCTTTACGGTAGCCGTATGCTACACCGTAGTAACGGGTTGCCAGACGAACCAGGTTAAACAGGATGAAGAACAGCAAAGGCCCAAGCAGGCTGCCGCTCATCGCGATACCTGCACCAAGCGCGGCGAATACCGGACGAACGGTACCCCAGAAGATCGGGTCGCCTACGCCTGCCAGCGGGCCCATCAGACCAACTTTGATACCGTTGATAGCACCATCGTCAATCTCTGCGCCGTTTGCACGCTGCTCTTCCATCGCCAGCGTAACGCCCAGAACTGGAGCGGCTACATATGGATGGGTGTTAAAGAATTCCAGGTGACGCTTAATAGCTTGCTTACGTGCGTCGTTGTTTTCCGGGTACAAGCGGCGGATAGCCGGTACCATGGAGAAACAAAAACCCAGCGCCTGCATACGTTCGAAGTTCCATGAACCCTGAAACAGGTTAGAACGAATGAACACGCCACGAATGTCACTTGGAGTGAGTTTTTTCTCGGTGGTAGTTTTAGTCATATCAACCATTTCGCTCACCTGCTAGTCCAGTTCGTTATCGAGATCGTTATTGCCAGCCGCAGCAGCAGGTGCGCCGGCTACGCGGTTATATTTCGGGCTCAGTTGAATGTAGAGGATAGCCATTACTGCGCCAATCACACCCAGAGCAACCAGGTTGAAGTTAGTAAATGCCGCAGTGACGAAGCCGAGGTAGAAGAACGGCATCAGGTAGCCTGCGCGCATCATGTTGATGACCATCGCATAACCAACCACGACGATCATGCCACCTGCGATGTTCAGACCACCGGTTACAACTTCCGGAATGGCGTTAAGCATGCTCTGAACTTCACTGGTGCCTACAGAAATCGCTACGATTACCGCCGGGATTGCGATACGCATAGCCTGCAGGAACAGGGAGGACACGTGCAGCCAGGAGAGCGCCGTCAGGTTACCGTTTTCCGCCGCCTTATCCGCCGCGTGCTGGAAGGCTACGGTGATAGTACGAACGATGATAGTCAGTACCTGGCCTGCTGCTGCCAGCGGGATAGCCAGCGCGATACCGGCACCAATACTTTGGTGACCCGCGATAACCAGAACGGTAGAGATAATTGAGGCCAGTGCGGCATCAGGCGCAACCGCAGCACCGATGTTCATCCAGCCCAGGGCGATCATTTCCAGGGTACCACCGATGATGATACCGGTTTTCATATCCCCGAGAACGGCACCAATCAGCGTACAGGCCACCAACGGACGGTGGAACTGAAATTCATCGAGTACCGACTCCATACCCGCGATACATGCGACGATGAACACCAGCACAATCTGAAGAGTGGTAATCTCCATTGTACTTCTCCTATTGCTATACAGACTTAAGTGTGAAAACTAAGTAAATGCCAGGGAATTATTTCGCCTTGGCAATCAAATCCATCATTTTCAGTTTCTGATCGGTAGAAACTTTACGTGCCTCGAGCTCAATACCGCGTTCATTGAGTTTCTTGAAGGCTTCAATGTCTTTTTCGTCGACAGAAATTGCGTTGTTTACCTGCGTTTTACCCTGACGGAAAGCCATACCGCCAATGTTTACAGAGGTAATTTTCACACCACCTTCAACGATACGTTCTACATCGGTCGGGTTGGTGAACAACAGCATCACACGCTCACCTGCATATTTCGGGTTGTTGTAGACGCGAATCATTTTCGCGACATCAACCACGTGCGCCGTCACACCAGGAGGTGCAACCTGAGTCAGCAGCGTTTTACGCACGGTATCGGCGGCAACTTCATCACTGACGACGATAATGCGCGTAACGTTAGTTTCTTTGGTCCAGCGAGTTGCCACCTGACCATGGATTAAGCGGTCATCAATACGCGCCAGGCCGATCTGCATATAATCGTTCGGGCCCATCGGTTTGGCGGGAGCTGCTGCTTTTGGTGCTGCGACGGGGGCTGGAGCGGCTTTTTCCACCGGTTTTGCTTTCAACGCTTTCACGCCTTCGCTACCGGTTTCAACGGCCAGTGCCACTAATTCATCGAAGCTTGGGTTGTCATCACGTGCCATGAAGGTTTCAACCAGCATGGGAATGTTCACACCGGCGATGACTTCGTAATGCTCTTTATCGACGACAATGCGGCTTGCAGCGTTAAACGGGCTGCCTCCCCATGTGTCAACGAGAAACAGCACGCCTTTACTGGTATCGAGTTTTGCCAACTGAGCGTTGTACTTTTCGATCAGCGTTTCGGCATTTTCGCCTGGAACGAAATCGATCCAGCCGACGTTTTCCTGCTCGCCTAACAACATTTCTGCTGTCTTAAGTAACTGCTCTGCAGCCCAACCATGTGTGCCTATTACAATAGCAATGGTCACTTGCTACCTCCTTTATTATCGTTAACACATCAACGTGAAGATGTATTTGAATCGTCGTCCGCAATCGAATCGATTCAGATAAGGGTTACAAAGAAAAAACCTATGATTTTCGTGAATTATTTTAGATATCGAAAAAAATATTTTATGTGATGAAGATCCGTAATTTAACTTCCGATGAAAAGAAATTTCGAAGGGTAAAATATCTCCGAAACAACTTATTGCAAAGGAAGGTAAATCTTTGCTAAAAACCGGTTGTCTCTGTTATGTTTAGCATCTGTTTAATTACTCAGGAGTATAGGGCAGTAGCCCACCATATGGATCGTCACCGACGTCATTTCACCATCAGGCCGCGTTGCGCCTGTCAGATTGGCACTTTTTGCCACAAACTTTCTCTGCATATCGCGTTAACGCCTGAGATCCTCAGCGCGCAGTTTGGTCATTCCTTAAGCAGGAGCTTGTCATGGAATTATTAATGGACCCGCAGATTTGGGTGGGTTTGCTCACGCTTGTCGTTCTCGAAATTGTTCTGGGTATTGATAACCTGGTCTTCATTGCGATCCTGGCTGATAAGCTGCCGCCAAAACAGCGAGATAAAGCGCGTCTAATCGGTTTGTCACTGGCACTGATTATGCGTCTGGGCTTGTTGTCCGTGATTTCGTGGATGGTGACGCTGACAAAGCCGCTGTTTACGGTAATGGACTATGCGTTCTCAGGCCGCGATCTGATTATGCTGCTGGGTGGTATTTTCCTCTTGTTCAAGGCTACGACAGAACTGCATGAGCGGCTGGAAAACCGTGAACATGATACCGGGCAGACGAAAGGGTATGCGAGCTTTTGGGTTGTCGTGACGCAGATCGTCATTCTTGATGCGGTGTTCTCGCTGGATGCCGTTATTACTGCGGTCGGTATGGTCAACCATCTGCCAGTCATGATGGCGGCGGTCGTGATTGCTATGGCGGTGATGCTACTGGCTTCTAAGCCGCTGACGCGATTTGTGAACCAACATCCGACGGTGGTGGTGCTGTGTCTGAGCTTCCTGTTGATGATCGGTCTGAGTCTGGTTGCCGAAGGGTTTGGTTTCCATATTCCGAAAGGCTATCTGTATGCGGCGATTGGCTTCTCAATCATTATTGAGTTGTTTAACCAGATTGCTCGCCGTAACTTTATTCGCCACCAGTCGACTCTGCCGCTGCGTGCGCGCACTGCCGATGCAATCCTGCGTCTGATGGGCGGTAAACGTCAGGCCAGCGCGCAGATGGAATCCGACAATCCGGTACCTGTTCCCGTTCCGGAAGGCGCATTTGTGGAAGAAGAACGCTATATGATCAACGGCGTCCTCTCCCTGGCCTCGCGTTCATTACGTGGCATTATGACGCCGCGTGGTGAAATTAGTTGGGTTGACGCGGACCTGAGCGTGGCGGAAATTCGCGAGCAATTGCTCTCGTCCCCGCACAGCCTGTTCCCGGTATGTCGCGGTGAACTGGACGAAATTATCGGTATCGTCCGTGCCAAAGAACTGCTGGTAGCGCTGGAAGATGGTGTGGATGTGGCGGCGATTGCCTCTGCCTCTCCGGCTATCGTTGTCCCGGAAACACTGGATCCAATCAATCTGTTAGGGGTTCTGCGCCGTGCCCGCGGTAGCTTTGTCATCGTCACTAACGAGTTTGGCGTCGTGCAAGGTCTGGTTACGCCGCTCGACGTATTAGAAGCTATCGCCGGTGAATTCCCGGATGCCGATGAAACGCCTGAAATTATTGCTGATGCAGGCGGTTGGTTGGTGAAAGGCGGTACCGATCTGCATGCGTTGCAACAGGCGTTGGACGTGGATACGTTAGTGAATGAAGACGAAGACATCGCCACGGTGGCAGGTTTAGTCATTGCGGCTAACGGCCATATTCCACGTGTAGGTGATGTTATCGACGTTGCGCCGCTGAGCATTACGATTGTCGAAGCGAATGACTATCGTGTGGATTTAGTTCGCATTGTTAAAGAACAACCCGTTCACGACGAAGACGAGTAACCGGGTTTAGCGAAACGGCATAACGGGCATACTGTGTCGCCCGTTATGCCGGGCGGGCGGCGGCGTGCTGCCCGCCAGCCATTTAGGGAAATCACGCAGTGGCATTGGCTTCGCATACAAAAAACCTTGTAATAAATGTACGCCGTGTCGGCGTAAATGCTGGGCCTGCGCCTGTGTTTCAACCCCTTCCGCCACCAGTTCTATATTCAATTTTTTCCCCAAAGCGATAATGATGTCTGTGACGGTTGAGTTCACGGCGTCTGTTCCTATTGCTGAAGTAAATGATTTATCGATTTTCAGCACATCCGGGCGAAGTTTTTCCAGCCAGGAGAGCGAGCTGTTGCCAGTGCCAAAATCGTCAATCGCCAGTTTTACGCCAAAGCGATTTAGTTCGCGTACAATCCGATAATCCACATCCAGTAAGGCATCGCGTTCGGTCAGTTCGATAACCAACTGCTGAATGGGATGCTGGCTAAACCAATACTGATTTAGATCTTTTAGCAGCGTGCCGTTACGAAAATGGCTGGCGGCGACATTAATCCCAATATGAAACTGGCTGCTCATCGGGAAAACGTGCCGCTGCTGAATGGTTTCTGCGATGACATGACGGGTAAGCGGCACAATCAGATTGTGCTCCTCGGCGATGGGAATAAATACTTCGGGAGAGATCCAACCCTGGCGCGGGTTATTCCAGCGTAACAGGATTTCCACACCCATACATTGCTGAGTTTGTGCATTCAGTAGCGGCTGGCAAAACAGCTCAAACTCCCGTGCCGCAAGGGCCAGATTGATCTCCCAGGAGAAGCTCATTCTGCTGGCGGTCGCCAGCCATGCCAGGTAACCCACTAGTAAACTCAGGATCACCGCCAGCGGGAGCTGTGTTGGCAGGTGTTTAAAGGCCAGTTCGCTGGCGCCCGGACCGGTGACGCTGATGGTAAAAGGGAAATGTTGCGATGAGAGCTGGTAGCGCTTTTCATTATTTAGTTCAGGGAGCGTATCGACAACACCTTGTCCATATAGCAAATGGCGATTACCGACGGTTAAGCTGGCATTGGTAATTTGCGGCGGCTGGGGTTCAAGCAACATGGATGACAATAGATCAATATTAACGATTTCCAGTACGCCATCTTCGCCATCGGCAGACGAAGGATACCATTGCGTCAGAATCGGGCTGCCTTTAATCAACGAATGGTCGGTAGACAGCAGCAGCTGTGGCTCCCGACTGGGTAATTCAGGCTCCAGTTGACGAATAGGCACATTGCGATAGCCAAAAATGCTGGAGCAATAAAGGATCCCGCCCTGAATCAGGCCGATAGAACGCACCGTTTGCAGTCTGGCAGCATGTTTACTCAAAGGTAAACGTGCTACTGAGCAGGGGAGACCAATCAACGGCAGCAGCAAATCACGTCCGGTCTGTAGTGGCAAAAGCACGTCATCCAACTCTTCGACGGCGTGGTTGGCAAAGGTGACGGTATTGCGATGATTTAAATTACGCTCCGAAATAAATCGGACAGTTAATGTAAGGATGAGCGTCAGTAGTGCACATATTGTGCAGACGATTAAACGATTCCGGCGATAGTTTTTAATGATCCGTTGTGCTGTTTGCATGCGGGCCGCCCGATAAGCCGTTGGTCACAGAAGCCAACAGCAACAGAGCAAGTGTAGTGGGGAAAATTACAGTAGACGAAGACGAGGGGGCAAAATCGCCCATCCGTCGCAGATGGGCGAAAATTAAGTATTAGTCACATTGAACTTTGATTGCCAGGCCACCGCGTGATGTTTCGCGGTATTTGGCGTTCATGTCTTTACCTGTTTCGTACATGGTCTCAATGACTTTATCCAGCGAGACGCGTGGAGCACTGGTGCGGCGCATCGCCATACGTGCAGCGTTGATCGCCTTCACTGAAGCAATGGCATTGCGTTCGATGCACGGAACCTGTACCTGACCGGCAACCGGATCGCAGGTTAAGCCGAGGTTATGTTCCATACCGATTTCGGCAGCAACACACACTTGCTCAGGGCTCGCGCCTAACAGTTCAGCCAGACCTGCGGCAGCCATGGAGCAGGCTACGCCCACTTCACCTTGACAACCCACTTCAGCACCAGAGATGGATGCGTTCATTTTGTACAACGCGCCGATCGCGCCGGCAGCCAGGAAATAACGGGTATAGATATCCGGGCTGACGGACTCGATGAAATGATCGTAATAGGCCAGTACCGCAGGCACGATACCGCACGCACCGTTAGTCGGTGCGGTCACTACGCGGCCACCTGCGGCGTTTTCTTCGTTAACGGCCAGTGCAAACATGTTCACCCAGTCGATCACGTTCATCGGATCGTTGGACAGCTTATCGCTGGAAACCAGCATACGACGCAGGGCTGAAGCACGACGAGGAACGCGCAGTGGACCCGGCAGTACGCCTTCGGTGTTCATACCGCGATCGATGCAAGCCTGCATGGTCTGCCAGACGTTACCAAAGTACTCTTCAATCTCTTTTTTACTGTGCAGAGCAAGTTCGTTCTGCATCGCCATACCAGAGAGAGACAGGCCGGTGCTGTTGCAGTATTCCAGCATTTCAGTGGCGGATTTGAACGGATAAGGTACGCTGACCTCGCCTGCTGCATCCTGACCAAAATGTTCTTCATCAACGATAAAGCCACCGCCGATGGAGTAGTAAGTTTTGCTGTAAATGACGGTTTCGCCATTGTACGCATGGATCTGCATCCCGTTTTCATGCAGCGGCAGGTTGCCGTTGTGAAAACGCATCCCGTCATTCTGCGGGAAATCAACTTCGTGTTGCCCCTGCGCAAGCAGCAGGCGGCCGCGCGTTTCTACGTCGCGGATAAATCCGGGGATGCTGTCAATATCCACGGTAGCAGGCTCATTGCCCGCCAGACCCATAATAATGGCGATATCGGTGTGGTGACCTTTACCCGTGAGCGACAGTGAACCATACACGTCGACGGCGACACGAGTAACGCTGTCCAGTAATCCTTTTTCGACCAGGTCATCGACGAACTGTTTACCCGCCTTCATAGGCCCTACGGTATGGGAAGATGAGGGACCAATCCCCACCTTAAACATGTCGAATAGACTAATCACGATAATACTCCTACAGGGCGACTGGGGTTTCCAGTAACGATGTTATAACTGCGCATAGTGTAAGAGGGAACGCGGCGATCGGCTTAACTATTCACATGAATTAAACTAATAGATAACCGCGGTTTTACTAATGTTGTGACCTGAGTTTCAAGTTGTCTATGGTGTGCGTAAAGATAAGTATAGTCAGGGCTTGACGCCAATTTGCAGCGCCAGCTCACGAATTATTCCGGCGGTCATTCCCCAGACGAAATATTGCTCATACCAGGAAAGCCATACACGATGTGAATCGCCGCGGCGGTAGATATCCAGAGGGTGATAACGACCTAAATGCAGGGCCTGCGCCAGCGGCATTTCGAACACGGCGGAGACTTCGTCTTCACTTGCGCGATACGGCAAATTTGGCGGGATAATACCTACCACCGGGGTGACCTGGAATCCGGTAACGCTGTCGACCGGCGGCAGAACACCGATCACCTCAACGCATGAAGGAGGAATTGCCACTTCTTCCTCTGCTTCGCGAAGGGCGGCGGCAATTAACGAGGCATCGCTGCTATCCACCGCGCCGCCGGGAAAGGCGACCTGTCCGGCGTGTTTACGCAGATGAACGGATCGCTGAGTTAACAGCAACCCCGGCTGCGCACGGCGTACGACGGGGATCAGTACGGCGGCCTGACGCTGATTTAACGCGGCATGATTGACCTGCGGACGCAGGAGTTGGAAGCGCGATAAAAAATCATCAAGCGTCAGGCTACTGTATTCCACGTGTCAATTCTCCAGTTGGTGCAAAATACGATTCACTTTATCAAACGTTTCCTGGTATTCAGCGTCTTCCTGACTGTCCGCCACAATTCCACCGCCTGCGGAGCAATAAATCTGCCCGTTTGTGGCCGTCAGCGTGCGAATGGTGATACTGGTATCCATATTGCCGCAAAAACTCAGATAGCCAATGCTACCGCACCAGGCATTACGTCTGTGCGGCTCCAGTTCGTCAATAATTTCCATCGCCCGCACTTTCGGTGCGCCGGTAATAGAGCCGCCGGGGAAGGCGGCGCGCAGCAGATCGGTGGCGTGCAACGACTCTGGCAGACGAGCGGTAATGGTGCTGACTAAATGATGAACGGCAGGGAACGGTTCGACGACAAACAGCTCCGGAACCTGTACCGAACCCGGTACGGCAACGCGGCCAATATCATTACGCATCAAATCGACGATCATCAGATTTTCCGCACGATCCTTCGCTGAATGCGCCAGTCTCTGAGCCTGCTCACGATCGGCAACGGCATCTTCAAGCCTTGGCAATGTGCCTTTAATCGGACGCGTCTGGATGTGCTGGTTTTCCAGCAGAATAAAACGTTCTGGCGAAAGGCTGAGGATTGCGCCTTCCTCAAGACGAATAAACGCGCTGAACGGGGCGCGGTTGGCGCGATTGAGTCTGACAAATGCTTGCCACTCATCGCCCTGATAATGCGCCTGAAAACGTTGGGCAAGATTGACCTGATAACAGTCGCCGCTGTGCAGATAACTCTGGACCCGGCGGAACTTCTCGCCGTACTCGGCGCGGCTCATATTGGACTGCCACGCCGAGGTTAACGTAAACGGCTCATGCGTTGGCGGTTGTTGTGCGTCGAGCCATTGCAGTCGTGCCTCGACATCGGTATGGCTGAGCAGGGATACGGTCTGTAACTGGTGATCGACAATCAGCGCCCAGTCGTAAATGCCTATCGCCATATCCGCAAGTGCAATGTCGCGCTCGGCAATAGCGGGCAGGGATTCAAAGCGTCGGCCAAGATCGTAACCCAACAGACCTAACGCGCCGCCCTGAAATGGCAGGTCCGGGTGATAATCTGGGTGAATATTGCGTGCGCTGAGAACGGAGTGCAATACCGTCATTGGGTCATCAAGCGTGCGCACGGTGGCGTGTTCGTCATGCACAACGGTTTCTTCGCCGCACGTAACTAATGTGGCAACGGGATCCGCCACCAGAATATCAAAGCGGTTATGCGGATGGTCGGCGTGACCAGAATGCAACAGCATCGCCCAGGGCAGATGGCTTAGGGTCGAAAAATAGCGTTCAGCGGCGTCCTGACGCCAGGGTAATGTGATTACTGCGGGAGATAACGTCTTCATCAGTCCTGACTCGTTGCTACTCTACTGGCTAACTGCCCGGTAGCATGAAATAATTAGCGCAGACAATTTAGCAGGAGTTAACAATGTTTGCAGGTTTACCTTCACTCAGTCATGAGCAGCAGCAAAAAGCGGTAGAGCGTATTCAGGAACTGATGTCGCAAGGGATGAGCAGCGGACAAGCCATTGCTTTGGTTGCTGAAGAGTTACGCGCCAGCCATACCGGCGAGCGGATCGTGGCGCGTTTTGAAGATGAAGACGAGTAACGCCGCTTAAACCGCAGCGATAATTTTAATCTCAACTTTGTACTTCGGGTTCATCAACCCAGCCTGAACAGTACAACGTACCGGCGCGTGGCCTGCAACAACCCACGCGTCCCAGGCTTTGTTCATGGCAGCAAAATCGTTTTTGTCCGCCAGGAACAGGGTGGCATCAAGAATACGTGACTTGTTGCTGCCCTGTTTTTCCAGTACCGCATCAATTTGCGCCAGCGTATTTGCCGTTTGCTCAAAAGCGTCGGCATCCAGATTTTCCGGCACGCCGGTGTAATACAGCGTGTTGTTGTGGATAACTACGTCGGACCAACGCGCTTCGGCATCAATGCGCACAATCGTCATAAATCATTCCTCATTTACGTTTTTTCATAATGGCTTTGGCTTGCGCCAAGACTGCCATAATGTTGTGTCCACGTCACCTCTTCAACTGGCGAAAGACACGCTGGCCTGACATAATCCCTGTTCAAATGAACAGGGGGCAGTGTGACGGACGATTTTGCAGCAGACGGTCAGTTGGCTAAAGCGATACCCGGTTTTAAACCGCGTGAACCACAGCGGCAGATGGCCTTCGCGGTCAGCCATGCTATTGAAAAATCGCAACCGCTGGTGGTTGAAGCCGGAACCGGAACGGGTAAAACCTACGCTTATCTTGCCCCCGCGCTGCGCGCCGGAAAGAAGGTTATTGTCTCCACGGGCTCGAAGGCGTTGCAGGATCAGCTTTATAGCCGCGATCTTCCGACCGTTGCGAAAGCGCTGGAATTCACTGGTAAACTGGCGCTGCTGAAAGGACGTTCAAACTATCTGTGCCTTGAGCGCCTTGAACAACAGGCGCTGGCCGGGGGTGACCTGCCGGTACAAACCTTAAGCGACGTCATTCTGTTACGCTCGTGGTCAAATCAAACCCTTGATGGCGACATCAGCACCTGCGTCAGCGTGGCGGAAGATTCTCAGGCCTGGCCGCTGGTGACCAGCACTAACGATAATTGTCTCGGCAGCGACTGCCCGCTGTACAAAGAGTGCTTTGTCGTTAAAGCGCGCAAAAAAGCGATGGATGCGGATGTAGTCGTGGTAAACCACCATCTGTTTCTCGCTGATATGGTGGTGAAGGAGAGTGGGTTTGGCGAGCTGATCCCGGAAGCGGAGGTGATGATCTTCGATGAAGCGCACCAGTTACCGGATATCGCCAGCCAGTACTTTGGTCAATCGCTCTCCAGCCGCCAACTGCTGGATTTGGCCAAAGACATCACCATTGCCTATCGCACTGAGCTGAAAGACACTCAGCAGCTGCAAAAATGCGCTGACCGGTTGGCGCAAAGCGCTCAGGACTTCCGTTTACAGCTAGGTGAGCCGGGCTATCGCGGAAATCTGCGCGAACTGCTGGCCGACCAGCGCGTGCAGCGCGCATTTTTGTTGCTCGATGACACGCTGGAGCTGTGTTACGACGTGGCGAAACTATCCCTCGGACGTTCGGCTTTACTGGATGCCGCGTTTGAACGCGCCACGCTTTACCGCGCTCGTCTGAAGCGTCTGAAAGAGATAAACCAGCCTGGTTTCAGCTACTGGTATGAATGCACCTCCCGCCATTTCACCCTCGCGCTTACGCCGCTCACGGTGGCGGACAAATTCAAAGAGGTGATGGAACAAAAGCCGGGCTGCTGGATTTTTACCTCCGCGACGCTGTCGGTAAACGATGATCTTCATCATTTCACCGCGCGGCTGGGAATTGAAGATGCCGAGTCGATGCTGCTGCCCAGTCCCTTTGATTACACCCGCCAGGCGCTACTGTGCGTGCCGCGTAATCTCCCGCAAACCAATCAGCCGGGGGCTGCGCGTCAGTTGGCCTCCATGCTGCGTCCCATTATCGAAGCGAATAATGGACGCTGCTTTATGCTGTGTACCTCACACGCGATGATGCGCGATCTGGCGGAACAATTCCGCGCCACCATGACGCTTCCTGTCCTGCTGCAGGGCGAAACCAGCAAAGGACAACTGCTACAGCAGTTTGTCAGCGCAGGTAATGCGCTACTGGTTGCCACCAGCAGCTTCTGGGAAGGCGTGGACGTGCGCGGCGATACGCTGTCGCTGGTGATAATCGATAAACTGCCGTTTACGTCGCCGGACGACCCGCTGTTAAAAGCCCGAATGGAGGACTGTCGTTTGCGCGGCGGCGATCCGTTTGAAGACGTCCAGTTGCCGGATGCGGTCATCACCCTGAAACAGGGGGTGGGCCGCTTGATTCGTGATGCCGATGACCGCGGGGTGCTGGTGATTTGCGACAATCGTCTGGTGATGCGACCTTACGGCGCCACCTTCCTGGCGAGCCTTCCGCCTGCGCCGCGCACGCGTGACATTGCTCGCGCTGTTCGCTTTCTTGCCATACCAACGACTGAGTAATTTGTTACGGAGTGTGGTAAGATGCGCGCCAAATTTATTTGATCTGATCACAAATACCCATGCGAATTCTGGCTATCGATACCGCCACAGAGGCGTGCTCTGTTGCCCTGTGGAATGACGGTACTATCAAGGCTCATTTCGAGCTTTGCCCACGAGAACATACCCAACGAATTTTACCGATGGTCGAGGAAATCCTTGCCGCTGGCGATCTCACGTTAACCGATATCGACGCCCTGGCGTTTGGTCGCGGTCCCGGCAGTTTCACCGGCGTACGTATTGGGATTGGCATTGCTCAGGGGCTGGCGTTAGGCGCGAATTTACCCATGATCGGCGTTTCCACCCTCGCAACAATGGCGCAGGGAGCCTGGCGCAAGTCAGGCGCGACCCGCGTACTGGCGGCAATTGATGCACGAATGGGCGAAGTCTACTGGGCCGAATACCAGCGTGATGAAAGCGGCAACTGGCGTGGCGAAGAAACCGAAGCGGTGTTAACCCCTGAGCAGGTGCATGAGCGTTTACTGCAACTGTCTGGCGAGTGGGTAACGGTCGGGACGGGCTGGCCTGCCTGGCCTGAGCTTGGTAAAGACAGCGGTTTGACCCTCAGCGATGGCGACGTGTTGCTTCCGGCGGCTGAAGACATGTTGCCTGTCGCCACGCAAATGCTGGCTGCCGGTAAGACCGTGGCGGTTGAACATGCTGAACCGGTTTATTTACGTAACACCGTAGCGTGGAAGAAACTTCCCGGTAAAGAATGAATCTTAGTAGTACATCCCCGGTTAATTTACACAGACGTCGGTGCACAGCACTGTGAACAGGCCGGGGCAAAAGCTAAGAAAAGGGAGTCGCAATATGGCGGTGCAAAAGCAGTTATTGAAAGGTGTGATGGCGGGCGCATTCGCGTTGATGCTTAGCGGCTGCGTCACTATCCCGGACGCGATTAAAGGTTCTAGCCCTACGCCGCAGCAGGATCTGGTGCGGGTGATGAATGCGCCGCAGTTGTATGTTGGTCAGGAAGCACGTTTCGGCGGCAAAGTGGTGGATATTCAGAACCAGCAGGGAAAATCCCGTCTGGAAATTGCCACCGTACCGCTTGATAGTGGAGCACGACCCGTGCTGGGCGAAGCCTCCCGTGGGCGGATATATGCTGATGTAAATGGCTTCCTCGACCCGGTGGACTTTCGTGGACAACTGGTTACCGTCGTCGGTCCGATTACCGGTACGGTGGACGGAAAAATCGGTAATACGCCGTATAAATTCATGCTGATGCAGGTAACCGGCTATAAACGCTGGCATATTACTCAGCAAATTGTTATGCCACCTCAGCCTATCGACCCCTGGTTTTACGGTGCGCGCGGCTGGCCTTACGGTGGCTATGGCGGATGGGGATGGTACAATCCCGGTCCGGCACAGGTTCAGACCATAGTAACTGAGTAACTCTTTGTTTTATTAGTAAAAGAAACAGCGGCTCGTCCGCTGTTTCTGCATTAACGTGGATATAAGAAAAATAAATAGTGACGTGCTTCGCAACCTTGTCGTTGTGTAATAAACAAACTGGTACGCTGAGTTAATATTATGTTAACAGTTTGTTTATTGCCTGGGGTTGTGATGACGACGAATACGCATTTTAGAGGTGATGTATTGAAAAAGGTTTGGCTTAACCGTTATCCCGCTGGTGTTCCTGCGGAGATCAATCCTGACCGTTATCAATCCCTGGTGGAACTCTTTGAACACTCAGTAAGACGGTATGCCGATCAGCCTGCGTTTGTAAACATGGGGGAGGTGATGACCTTCCGCAAGCTTGAAGAACGTAGCCGGGCATTTGCGGCCTATTTGCAACAAGGACTCGGGCTGAAAAAGGGCGATCGCGTCGCGCTGATGATGCCGAACCTGCTGCAATATCCGGTCGCACTGTTTGGGATTTTACGTGCCGGCATGATCGTCGTGAACGTGAACCCGCTGTACACGCCTCGCGAGCTGGAACATCAGCTTAACGACAGCGGCGCGTCG
The DNA here is from genome assembly GCF_004353845.1 of Citrobacter arsenatis. Taxonomy (GTDB): domain Bacteria; phylum Pseudomonadota; class Gammaproteobacteria; order Enterobacterales; family Enterobacteriaceae; genus Citrobacter; species Citrobacter arsenatis. The sequence continues at coordinate 3,020,311 of NZ_CP037864.1, read as the reverse complement.
GCAATTGTCATCGTGTCTAACTTTGCCCACACGTTGGAAAAAGTGGTCGACAAAACGTCGGTGCAACACGTTATCCTGACGCGGATGGGCGATCAGCTGTCAACCGCTAAAGGGACGCTGGTCAACTTCGTCGTCAAGTATATCAAGCGGCTGGTGCCGAAATATCACCTGCCGGATGCCATCTCGTTTCGCAGTGCGCTGCAAAACGGTTATCGCATGCAGTACGTGAAGCCTGAAGTAGTGTCGGAAGATTTGGCGTTCCTGCAATATACCGGCGGGACAACCGGCGTGGCGAAAGGCGCGATGCTCACGCACCGTAACATGCTGGCTAATCTGGAGCAGGTTAACGCCACCTATGGCCCGTTGCTGCATCCGGGTAAAGAGTTGGTGGTAACGGCCCTACCGCTGTATCACATTTTTGCGCTAACGATGAACTGCCTGCTGTTTATTGAGCTGGGCGGTCAAAACCTGCTGATTACTAACCCGCGTGATATTCCAGGGCTGGTAAAAGAGCTGGCGAAGTATCCGTTCACCGCGATGACCGGCGTCAATACGCTGTTTAACGCGCTGCTGAATAACAAAGAGTTCCAGCAACTGGATTTCTCGTCACTGCACCTTTCAGCAGGCGGCGGCATGCCGGTTCAACAGGCGGTAGCTGAACGTTGGGTGAAGCTGACGGGGCAGTATCTGCTGGAAGGCTATGGTCTGACGGAGTGCGCCCCGCTGGTGAGCGTCAACCCGCACGATATCGACTACCATAGCGGCAGTATCGGGTTACCTGTTCCTTCCACCGAGGTCAAACTGGTGGATGACGACGACAACGAAGTGCCGCCGGGAGAACCGGGCGAACTGTGCGTGAAAGGTCCGCAGGTGATGCTGGGCTACTGGCAGCGACCAGACGCCACTGACGAAATCGTTAAAGACGGCTGGCTGCACACCGGCGATATTGCGGTGATGGATGAAGAAGGCTTCCTGCGAATTGTCGATCGTAAAAAAGATATGATCCTGGTCTCCGGCTTTAACGTTTATCCGAACGAAATTGAAGACGTGGTTATGCAACATCCTGGCGTGCAGGAAGTGGCTGCAGTTGGCGTTCCTTCAGGCAGCAGCGGTGAAGCAGTAAAAATTTTCGTGGTGAAGAAAGATGCCTCGTTAACCGATGAGGCGCTGGTCACTTTCTGTCGTCGTCACCTGACGGGTTATAAAGTACCGAAGCTGGTGGAGTTTCGCGATGAGCTGCCGAAATCTAACGTCGGTAAAATTTTGCGACGAGAATTACGTGACGAAGCGCGCGCCAAAGTGGACAATAAAGGCTGAGCGTTAAGTCAGCCAGTAGAAAACGCCGGGTAATCCGGCGTTTTTTTTGGCGCAAACCTAAGAGAGCACGATTTGAATTATCAAATGATCACCACGGACGACGCGTTGGCCACGCTGTGTGAAGCCGTCCGTGAATTTCCGGCGATAGCCCTGGATACAGAATTTGTTCGCACGCGTACCTATTATCCGCAGTTGGGGCTGATCCAGCTGTTTGATGGCAAACACGTTGCTCTGATTGATCCGCAGGGGATCACCGACTGGTCGCCATTGCGCGATATTCTACGTGATACCGCCATCACCAAATTCCTGCATGCGGGAAGCGAAGACCTGGAAGTGTTTCTCAACGCTTTTGGCGAACTTCCGCAGCCGTTGATTGACACACAAATCCTGGCCGCTTTTTGCGGTCGTCCGCTGTCGTGGGGATTCGCCGCGATGGTGGAAGAGTTTACGGGCGTGGCGCTCGACAAAAGCGAGTCGCGTACCGACTGGTTGGCCAGACCGCTGACTGAGCGTCAGTGCGAATACGCGGCGGCTGACGTCTGGTATCTGTTACCGATCACCACAAAGCTGATGGCTGAAACTGAAGCCAGCGGTTGGCTGCCTGCCGCGCTGGACGAATGCCGCTTGATGCAGCAGCGTCGCCAGGATATTCTGGCACCAGAGGATGCCTGGCGCGACATCACCAACGCCTGGCAATTGCGTACCCGTCAGTTGGCCTGTCTGCAACTGCTTGCCGACTGGCGACTGCGCAAAGCGCGTGAGCGCGATCTGGCGGTAAACTTCGTGGTGCGTGAAGAGCATCTGTGGTCGGTAGCCCGTTATATGCCGGGCAGCCTGGGTGAACTGGATAGCCTGGGCCTTTCCGGGAGCGAAATTCGCTTCCACGGCAAGACGCTGATTTCCCTGGTAGAAAAGGCGCAAGCTTTACCGGAAGAGTCGCTGCCGCAGCCGCTGCTGAATTTGATGGATATGCCAGGGTATCGCAAGGCGTTCAAAGCCATTAAGGCGCTGGTTGCAGAAGTGAGCGCAGAACAAAATCTCAGCGTCGAACTGCTGGCTTCACGTCGTCAGATCAACCAGTTGCTCAACTGGCACTGGAAATTAAAGCCGCAGCAGACCCTGCCGGAGCTGGTTTCCGGCTGGCGTGGCGAACTGATGTCCGATCGTCTCAACGCGCTGTTGCAGGAATACCCGCAGTAAGTTATCAGAGTTGCCGGGTCACGCTCTTGTTGACCCGGCCTGTGCAACGTTACAAATCAAGTACCAGGCGCTTACCTTTGGCGCGTGAGCAGCAAATGAGCATGCTCTGCTGGCTGGCTTTTTCGTCGTCGCTGAAATACTGATCGCGGTGATCCGCTTCCCCTTCAAGAATCGTCGTTTCGCAGGTGCCGCAAACGCCTTCCCGGCACAGGCACTCAACGCGCGCGGCTTTGTTATTTTCAATAACCTGCAAAATGGTCATCTCTTCCGGGACCACAAACTCACGCCCGGAACGCGCCAGCACCAGGGTAAAGGCGTCACCGCTTTTATCTTCCAACGCAAATTGTTCGAAATGTAGCGTATTGCTGTCCAGCCCATGGCGGGAAGCCGCTTCTCTGACGGCATCGTTGAGCACCGCTGGCCCGCAGGTGTAAATGTGCGTGCCGGGTTCAACATCGGCCAGCAGGCGGGCTAAATCAAGGCGGGTGCCTGCGCTTGACAGGTGCAGATGAATGCGACCGGCGCTGGGGTGTTGCAGGAGTTCGTCATGAAATGCGCAGTTGTCCTGGCCTGGAGAGCAATAATGTAGCTGCCACTCTGCCTGAGAGTGTTCCAGCTCCGGGATCTGCGATAAAAACGGTGTAATGCCGATACCACCGGCAATCAACAGATGTTTCTGTGCCTGAGGGGCGAGGGCGAAGAGATTGTTTGGTGTGGAGATCGTGAGCGTGTCGCCGGGTTTGACCTTTTGGTGCAGATATCGTGAGCCGCCTTTGGATGCTTCTTCCAGTCGTACGGCGATCTGCCAGGCGCTGGTATCGAAGGGTGAACTCATCAGCGAGTACGCATTGCTGTATAGGTTTTCACCATCACGCATCTGCACGATAATATGGCTGCCACCCTGAAACGCGGGCAACGGCTCGCCTGATGTCGCCGTTAAGGTAAAGCGTTTTACCTGCGCGGTAATCGTCTCAATCCGGCTGACCCGGACTTCTTGCATTTGATAATCAGACATTGCGGCACTCCCTAAAAAATCTGTCCGGCGCGGCTTAACGATGCGCCGGAACCTGTCGTTACAGCCCCTGGTTATTCCTGAAACACCTGTGCGACCAGATTATGGAAATGGGCAATGCCATGTTCGGAGATACCGCTGCCGCTGGTGTCGGCCATAATGCGGCCTTGACCGCGATACCCGCGCGATTTCAGCCCTTTTTGGACGCTTTCAACCAGACGTAAATCTTCAGGGCGGAAGACGTTGCGATACCATTCGATCAGTTGTTTCTGCTCTTCGGTCAGCTCTTCGTTGGTGAAGTAGATGTCATAGTTTTGCAGCGTGGTTTCTGCATCCACCGGGAATTCGTAGATAACGGTCATCATGCCTTTGATTGGCGTGACGTTGAGCATGGTGCACGGCCACAGCCAGAATCCGTGGAAGGCGGCATCAACACCTTCTTCGAACTTAAATGACTGCTCTGACGGTTTGGCGAAACCGTATTGCAGCGTCCAGTTGCCGTGCATGGTGTGCCAGTAACGATCAACCTGAACCGAGTCGGAAAAACCAGGGTGAGCCGGGCCGCAGTGGTAGCACTCCAAATAGTTATCGACAATATTCTTCCAGTTGGCTGGAGTACGGGTCGTAAAGCGCGCCGCCAGTTTCAGGTCATGCACATCAGGGCAGGCTTCGATAACTTTGTCTGCAAGACCTGGGAGTTGTTCTTCCACGCTGCCCGCGTTCGGATCCATGTTGATAAACACGAATCCGGCATATTCTTCCAGCCGTACCGGGGTGAGGTGCGCTTTCTCACTGTCAAAGTTGGCGACGTTTTCGCAGTTACGCGCATGCGCCAGGTTGCCGTCAAGCTTGAACGCCCAGGCGTGGTAAGGGCAGGTAATCACATTTTTCGCTTTCCCTTCGCCGCTGAGTAACTGATGACCGCGATGCGGGCAAACGTTGTAGAATGCGCGCAGCACGTTATCGCGACCACGTACCAGCACGATGTTCTCGCCGATCACTTCCCGGGTAACATAGTCATTGGGTTTCGCCAGCTCGCTACTGTGGGCGACGCAAATCCAGCTCTTAGCGAACACTTTCTCCTGCTCGTGCTCGAAAGCCTGATGGTCGGTATAGAACCGGGCAGGGATCGTCCAGGCGTCCTGCGGGTTGGCACAGAAATTTTGCGGCAGAATAAACTCAGGGCTCAGATTGCTCATTGGAATACCTTTAATTTGTGAGTAAGAGGATTTTTTGCTGGCGCTTAATTATCGCCTTTGAGTAATGTCCCGGCCGGTGGTACGACGGGGACGTCCACTGGCGTTTCGGGAAGATGACTTTCAATTTGATGTGCAGGAACGTGGGCATAGTCCTGCCGTACCCAACGAAGAAAACCGCCAACCTTCACTAACAGAATGGCGAGGAAGGGAAGTGCGGTCAGAACCACCGTGGTCTTCATGGTTTCCAGGGACGCGCCGGTGAACAAAATCGATAATGGGATCAGGGTGATGACCACGCACCAGAACAGTCGTAAGCTACGCTGCGGATCTTCCCCTTCCTGCAGGTTACGCGTGCTGGTGGCCGCCATGGTGTAGGCGACGGCATCCATATGCGAGGCGAGGAAAATAATCATGATCGCCAGATACGCCACCAGGAACAGTTTCCCGGCCGGCAACGACATCAGTACTTGCTGTACGGCTGTTTCGCCACCTAACGTGGCCATAATCTGCGGTACGTCGATCACACCGGTCACAAACTGGTGAATGGAGTAGCTTTCCATCACGCCAAAGAAGAACCAGCAGCCAACGGTACTACCGAGGATTAACGCCCAGATAACCTCTTTGATTTTGCGACCACGGGATACGCGAGTGACAAACATTGCCACGCCTGGGGTGTAGGAGATCCACCAAAGCCAGTAGAACACCGTCCAGTTGCGGGTGAACTCACCGTTGCCGAGCGGGTCGGTGAACAGGCTCATCTGCAAAAAGTTTTGTGTCGTCAGACCGATGGCGTTAATGATGTTGTTGGTGATGAACTCGGTCGGGCCGACAATCAGCACCAGCAGCGGCAGTAAAAAAGCCCCCCAGCCGACCATTTTGCTCAGACGTTGCAAGCCGTTGTTGATGCCAATCCAGGAGCTCAGACAGAAAATGCCGCCAGAGAACAGAATAACAAACGCCTGTACGGTGAAGTTATCCGGTAAACCTGTGAGAGCAGCTAAACCGCGGGTAAAGGTGGCGGCGGTGACAACCAGAGAGATGGTTAACGCGCCAACTGTCGCGATCAGGAACATCAAATCAACCAGCCGGCCCCAGACGCCCTGCGGATGCACGCCGGTGATAGCGGCGATTATTCCGGACAGGCTCAGCCCTTTGTTTTTACGTACATGGAAGTGGTAGGCCATGGTTAATGAAGCCAGCGTATAGGTCGCCCAGGCGCTGATTCCCCAATGGAAAAAAGAGTAGGGTAAGCTGTATTCCAGCGCTTTTTGCGAGTGCGGCGCGATATTCAGACCAGGGGTCTGGTAATAATAGGCCCACTCAGCAACGCCCCAGTAGAGCGTGGAGGAACCTAGTCCGGCACAAATAAACATAAACAGCCAGGACAGCGTGCTGTATTCCGCTTTTCCTTCTCCCAGACGAATGTTGCCGTATTTGCTGGTGGCCAGCCAGACGACCAGACCCATCGCCATCAGAACGAGGATCTGCACGGCGGAACCCAGCATCCGGGTAACGCCGTTAAAAAGGGTATTTGCGACTTGTGCAGACTGCTGAGGGAAGAGACTAAGTGTGGCGGCGATGAAAAGAATAGCCACCAGGCTGATGGCTATCAGCGGCATGTCTTTTTTCTTAACGTTGCTCAACATGGGATCTCCTGGGCACAGTTGCCCGCGTATGGCATTAGCCTGTCGTTGTTATCATGCTGTAGGGAATCAGCGATTTTTATTTTTAACAATTTTATTATTTGTTCTTTACATGAATTAAACAATTACTCGATGCGTGAAGCAATAAAACACGGAACGGAAATAATAAAAGGTGAATTGGCGCAGGTTATTGATGCCATAAAACGCATAAAAAAGCCGCGTCAGTGACGCGGCTCATATTTCGTGGTTTGACCTCTAACGCAGTGCCCGAGAGATGGCTTCGCCCACCTGTTGGGTGGTGGCGTTGCCTTTCATATCCGGCGTTTTCGGGCCGCTGGCAATGACCTGCTCAATTGCCGCCAGAATGCCGTCGTGGGCAGCTTTATAGTTAGCATCACCGTTACCAAGGAAGTCGAGCATCATGGCACCAGCCCAGATAGTTGCAATAGGGTTGGCGATGTTCTTGCCGTAGATATCCGGGGCTGAACCATGTACCGGCTCGAACAGGGACGGGAAGGTGCGTTCCGGGTTTAAGTTGGCAGAAGGCGCAATGCCAATCGTTCCGGTACAGGCTGGACCGAGATCGGAGAGGATGTCGCCAAACAGGTTGGAAGCAACCACGACGTCAAAACGCTCCGGCTGCATCACAAAGCGGGCGCAGAGTATATCGATATGTTGTTTATCCCAGTGGATCTCGGGATAGTTAGCCGCCATTGCTTCGACGCGCTCGTCCCAGTACGGCATGCTGATGGCCAGGCCGTTAGATTTGGTCGCCGAGGTCAGGGTTTTGCGCGGGCGGTTTTGCGCCAGCTCGAAAGCGTACCGCAATATACGATCCACGCCGCGACGGGTGAAGACCGACTCCTGGATAACCACCTCGTGTTCGGTACCTTCGCTTACGCGTCCGCCGAGGGCAGAGTATTCTCCCTCGGTATTCTCACGCACGACGTAGAAATCAATGTCGCCTGGCTGCTTGCCCGCCAGCGGGCAAGGGACGCCCGGAAACAGGCGCACCGGGCGCAGGTTGACGTACTGGTCAAATTCGCGGCGAAACTTAAGCAGTGAACCCCATAATGAGATGTGGTCCGGTACGGTGTCCGGCCAGCCAACGGCACCAAAATAGATAGCATCGAAGGATTGTAGCTGCTCATGCCAGTCATCCGGCATCATCTTGCCGTGATGGGCATAGTACTCGCAGCTGGCCCATTCCATTTGCTCAAAGCTGAGCGACAATCCCCAACGTTCGGCGGCTGCCTGCAACACATGAATGCCTTCAGGCAGGACTTCTTTACCAATGCCATCTCCGGGGATAGCGGCAATACGACAGGTTTTCTTCATAGCAGCTCTCACTTGTACGCCATCAAAATTGACTTTCCCCTTATCCTATAATTGACTGATTAATAGTTAATCCCCCTAACTGGTGAAACATAAAACACAGATCATGAATAATCTGCCGCTGTTAAATGATTTACGCGTCTTTATGCTGGTTGCCCGTCGTGCTGGATTTGCCGCCGTTGCCGAAGAGCTGGGCGTATCTCCGGCTTTTATCAGTAAGCGCGTTGCCCTGCTGGAACAGACGCTGAACGTGGTGCTATTGCACCGGACAACGCGGCGCGTAACCATCACGGAAGAGGGGGAACGGATCTACGAATGGGCGCAGCGGATCCTGCAGGATGTCGATCAGATGATGGATGAGCTGTCTGATGCCAGGCAAATCCCACAGGGGACGCTACGTATTATTAGTAGCTTTGGTTTTGGCCGCCGGGTGGTGGCTCCAGCGTTGTCTGCGCTGGCAAAAGAGTACCCGCAGTTAGAGCTGAGGTTTGATGTTGAAGACCGCCTGGTGGATATGGTGAATGAGGGTGTCGATCTCGATATTCGTATCGGGGATGATATCGCGCCGAACCTGATTGCCCGCAAGCTGGCGACTAACTACCGTATTCTGTGCGCCTCGCCGGAGTTTGTGGCGCAGCATGGAGTGCCGAAACAACTGAACGATCTCTCTACTTTTCCCTGCCTGGTCATTAAAGAACGCGACCATCCGTTTGGTATCTGGCAAATGCGCAATAAAGAGGGCGCGCATTCGATTAAAGTTACGGGGCCGCTGTCGTCTAATCATGGCGAAGTAGTACATCAATGGTGTCTGGATGGGCAGGGAATTGCTTTGCGTTCGTGGTGGGACGTTTGCGACAACATTGCCAGCGGGCATCTGGTGCATATATTGCCTGAGTATTATCAACCCGCCAATATATGGGCGGTTTATGTCTCCCGGCTGGCGACATCGGCAAAAATCCGTATTACGGTTGAGTATTTGCGCAGCTATTTTGCGGAAAATTATCCAAAGTTTACTTTGGAATAATGGTGCTACAGTCTGGCAAGACACAGAAAATAAAAAAGGCAGAATAATCTGCCTTTTTTGTAACAATGACTCACTGAGCAAAGCCGTTATTTAGATTCTTCGGCTTCAGGTAATGTCACGTTAAGTTCGAGGATAGAAATATCGCCGTCTTTTTGCTCAAGCTGTACGGTGACCATTTCAGGATCAATTTGTACATACTTGCAGATAACCTCGAGAATATCTTTCCTCAGCTGCGGTAAATAATGTGGCTCGGCGTCACTACGACGACGTTCCGCAACAATAATCTGCAGTCGCTCTTTAGCGATGTTCGCTGTGCTCTTTTTCCGCGAGAGAAAAAAATCCAGTAATGCCATAACTTATCCTCCGAACAGGCGTTTGAGGAAACCTTTCTTCTCTTCTTCAATGAAGCGGAAAGGACGTTCTTCTCCCAACAGACGGTCTACGGTATCAGCATAGGCTTTACCGGCATCAGCATTGATGTCGAGAATAACCGGCTCACCCTGGTTAGACGCGCGCAGGACTGACTGATCTTCAGGAATCACGCCAACCAGCTTGATTCGCAGAATTTCCAGTACGTCTTCCATGCTCAGCATGTCACCTTTATTTACGCGGCCAGGGTTGTAGCGCGTAAGCAACAGATGCTCTTTAATCGGATCTTCACCGTTTTCCGCGCGACGAGATTTCGACGCCAGAATACCCAGAATACGGTCAGAGTCACGTACAGAAGAGACTTCCGGGTTGGTGGTGATAATCGCTTCATCGGCAAAATACAGGGCCATCAGCGCGCCGGTTTCAATACCTGCCGGGGAATCACAGACGATGAAGTCGAATTCCATCGTTTTCAGGTCGTCCAGCACTTTCGCGACGCCTTCACGCGTCAGCGCGTCTTTATCGCGAGTCTGTGAGGCCGGAAGAATAAAGAGATTTTCGGTACGCTTATCTTTGATTAACGCCTGATTTAACGACGCATCGCCCTGAATAACGTTGACGAAGTCGTAAACGACGCGGCGTTCACAACCCATAATCAGATCGAGGTTACGCAGGCCGATATCAAAATCAATAACGACAGTTTTCTTTCCCTTCTGGGCCAAACCTGTAGCGATGGCCGCGCTGGAGGTGGTTTTGCCAACGCCCCCTTTACCCGAAGTAACAACAATAATGCGTGCCATAGAAATTCCTTGTTAAAAAGGGATCAATTCAACGGTTGAACTGTCAAAGCGTTCTCTGCTAATTGCAGACGGGCCGCTTTGCCATAAAATTCTGCTGGGATTTTATCACTCAGCCAATAAACACCTGCGATAGACACCAGTTCTGCCGTCAAGTGGGTACAAAAAATTTGCGCTTCCCGATCGCCGCTTGCACCTGCCAGTGCACGGCCTCTCATCATGCCATAAACATGAATATTACCATCAGCGATAAGCTCTGCGCCTGCACTGACGTGGCTTGTAACAATCAGATCACATTGTGGAGCATAAATGCGCTGACCGGAACGAACCGGCACATTTATTAATCGTGTTTTTGTGATGGGAGTAACGTTTTGCGGCGGAGCGACGGGAGCCGGGGCCTCAACAGGCGCAGGACGAATAGCTTTTTCTTTACCTTCAGTCAGTAAAGGAAGACCCATTTCGTCGATTTCAGCCTTGAGTCTGGCGTCTTTGCATCCGCTAACGCCAATAATGCGCAATCCGGTAGACGCGACAACTTTCTGTAGCGCTGACCAGTTTACCGGGCTTTCAAGACCACTCACGTTAACCACCACGGGAGCATGTTTTAAAAAAGCCGGTGCCTGCGCGATTTTGTCTTCTAACGCCTGACGAATAACCTCGGGTTCTGCTTCATGTAAATGAACCACTGATAAGGTGAAGCTACTGCCTTTAAGCTCGATTGGCGTGTTTGACATCCTGGCCTTACTCAATTTGCTATTTATCATCCCCAGCGCGGGGTGATATTCCGAAGACTATAAGGCATGTTATAGTCAGTATTATATTGAGGCAAGCCACCATTCCGTGAATTCAGAGTAAAAGATATGTTTTGTGTGATCTACCGAAGCAGCAAACGTGACCAGACCTATTTATATGTCGAAAAAAAAGACGATTTCTCACGCGTTCCTGAAGAACTGATGAAAGGATTTGGTCAGCCGACGCTGGCAATGATGTTACCGCTTGATGGTCGAAAGAAATTGGTTAATGCCGATCTTGAAAAAGTAAAACAGGCGCTAACCGAGCAGGGCTATTATTTACAAATACCACCGCCGCCAGAAGATTTACTCAAACAGCATCTGGCTGCGGCAAAACAAAATACACCAGACGCTAAACGTTAAACTGCATCCGCCAGCAGCACGTTCCATCGATGCAGAACCTGAAATCTATGACTACGTTAGGGGAAAGTAATGTATCAACATCACAACTGGCATGGTGCTCTGCTGGATTATCCGGTGAGTAAGGTGGTTTGCGTAGGAAGTAACTATGCTAACCATATTAAAGAGATGGGGGGAAGCATCCCGGAAGAGCCGGTGCTGTTTATTAAACCAGAAACCGCGCTGTGCGATATACGCCAACCGCTGGTGATCCCATCTGATATGGGATCGGTTCACCATGAAGTTGAGCTGGCTGTGCTGATTGGCGCGACCCTGCGGCAAGCGACGGAAGATCATGTGCGCAAAGCCATCGCCGGTTATGGCGTCGCGCTGGATCTGACCCTGCGCGATATCCAGGGCAAAATGAAGAAGGCGGGGCAGCCATGGGAAAAAGCGAAGGGTTTTGATAACTCTTGCCCGCTGTCAGGCTTTATTCCGGTTGCGGAGTTTAACGGCGATCCGCAGGATACGATGCTCGGATTAACGGTCAACGGTGAACAGCGCCAGCACGGCTCGACGGCGGATATGATCCATCACATCGTTCCTTTGATTGCTTATATGAGTCGTTTCTTTACTCTCAAAGCGGGTGATGTTGTGCTGACGGGCACGCCAGCAGGCGTAGGGCCATTAAGCAGCGGTGATGAACTGGCCATCAGTTTTAACGGTCAAACGCTGACGACCCGCGTGCTGTAATCTCTTCTTGCCGCCTTTTCGGGCGGCAAAACTTGCATCAGCGTGCCAGACTGGTTATAAGGTGCAGCTTTAATGCAATAGCGGAAACCCTGATGAGCGACATACCTTTCTGGCAAAGTAAAACCCTTGATGAAATGACCGATGCCGAGTGGGAGTCATTATGTGATGGGTGTGGTCAATGCTGCCTGCATAAGCTGATGGATGAAGACACCGACGAGATCTATTTTACCAACGTCGCGTGTAAACAACTCAATATCAAGACCTGTCAGTGCCGTAATTACGAACGTCGATTCGAGTACGAGCCTGACTGCATCAAACTGACGCGCGATAATCTGCCGACTTTTGAATGGTTGCCAATGACCTGCGCCTATCGTTTGCTCGCGGAAGGAAAAGGACTGCCGGAATGGCATCCGCTGCTGACGGGGTCCAAAGCGGCGATGCACGGTGAACGTATCTCAGTTCGTCATATTGCGGTGAAAGAATCAGAAGTGCGTGACTGGCAGGATCATATCCTGAACAAACCTTCATGGGCGGACTAACGCTATGAGGTTAAAGGAGTTTGTTTCTACTCGTTTTGAGCTTGGGGCATCTGTGGGGCATTACCTCCAAAATTAGCGTTCAATATTGCCAGTTGGTTGTCATTGTTGTCTGTCATCCATTTACCGTAAACGCTGTAAACCATCTGTGCGGACGTATGTCCCATTTGAGCCGCAATGAAGTTGGGGTTGGCTCCAGCGCTTAATGCCCAGCAAGCATATGTGTGTCGAGACTCATATGACTTGCGGTGAGGAATACCGCTCCTTCTTAATATGTTGTTCCACGTTCCTGAGAATGACCCGGGTGAGTACCATTCACCTCCTTTTCCATTCCTTGCCGTTAGCCTTGGAACAAAAACAAATGTGCATTCATCACGGTGAGTTCTGCCAAACTCTCTTAGGTGAACGTCTATCTGGTGTTGTTTCCCCATCCGGGTATAAGCCATCTGGCTTTTCAGTGCCTCGATAGCAGGAGTGGTGAGGTTGATTGTTCGGTTCCCGCTTTCTGTTTTTGGCGGTGTGAAGTGGTCTGAAATGGCAAGGTTTCTGCTGATCCGAATAGTCCAGTTTTTGGTGTCTATGTCCTCCCATGCAAGAGCGCATATCTCACCGTGGCGCATGCCAGTATTAAACGCGAGCTTCCAGAGATTACGAATCTGGTCGCATGGGCATTTATCAAGAAAGCGGTGATATTCATCACGAGTAAGTGGCGACGGATCTGACTTCGATTTTTTGAGTGGAGTAACTGCAGCAAATGGAGATTTGCTTATGTACCCATTCAACACCGCAAAATCAAACATTCCCTTCATGCAGGTAACATAGACGTTAACCGTCCTTACCGTCCTTCCTTTCTTGGCCGATCTGTTCTTCTGATGCGCACCACATATCTGGTAGCCGGTCAGCAATTCCTTCCTTACATTCAGCACATCCTCATGGGTTATAGAGTCAACCATCCGACTGCCGCCGAGAATGTCGGTTCCGATAGTGATGTACGATACATACCGAAGATGGGCGTTAATGGTTAAGTCCATCCTCTTAAGCTCCAGCCATTTAGCTGCCAGTTCAGCAACAGTGATCCCCGGCGGCGCGATATTGAACTTCTTCAGATTGGGTGACTGTGGGAACTGCCTTGCGTAATCGAATGCACCCGTTTTTATAGCGAAACAAACAGAGGCGCGAAGCTCTCCAGCAATGCGCCTGTTCTTCGCAGTATCAACAACGCCAAGGCTTTCCCGGACCCTTTTTCCGTTATATATGAACCATATGCGCAAAGTGCCGCCGTGGTTCTCCACTCCAGTTGGATAACCAGACATAAAATCTCCTGCGTTTGTTTAATGGGGAGGGTATTTAAGCAGATTTCTGTCGCGGGATCGCCGGTCGTTGACGTTCAACCCAGTTATCGACTTCATGTCGATTGTAGAGGATAGGGGAGTTCTCCTTTGGCTGGCAGTCTCCAGAATAGTGACGATACTCCCGACCCTCCATCCATGAATTTGTGCGTGCGGACTTGATCGCGTTCTTTGTCAGGCCAGTGATGGCCATCAGAACTTCTTCGGATACCCACTTATTGGGCGTCAATTGGATAATGTCGCTCATGGTTTACTCCAGGCAAAAAGAATGCCATCGCAATGGAGGGCAAAAGGGATAACGTGGCAGTGCATTCGCACCCAATAGCCAGCTCATAACTGGCTATCAGTTGCGTCAGCCTGGAATGACCACGATGACGGTATTCACCATCGTTCCAGATGATTTAAATGCACCTTCAGGCAGTTCTTCGATGTGTCCGCCGCGTTCCTCGATGAGTTGGCGGAAATCAGTTGTCAGCTTGTTGCTGCGAAACGTCACAGATGAAGCCATAACCGATACCAACAGACCGCCAGGCTTAAGGAATTTCAGTGCATGAGAAACGTGCTTGATGTCCGCCTGTCGGCCGAAAGGAGGATTCATGACCACGCGGTCATAAACCGGATCAGGATCGACAGTGAGGAAATCAGTCGGCTTACCGATACCTGAAAGCCGGAGATTGAGACCGTGAAGGATGTCGTTGTTCGCCGGCATCAATTCATACATATCGATCATCACATCTGCGGCTGCGCTGTGTGCTTCTTTAGCAATAGCACCTTGCCCGGCGCTCGGTTCAAGAACGCGCATACCATCCCGGATATCTGCTAAGTGAATAACATGTCTTACAATGGCAGGCGGGGTAGGAAAGAACTCAAAATCATCCTTCGGCACTACGACGTCACCGGTAAGAATAATTTGCTCGATGCGATCGGATGCATCGGTATCAAAAATGTGCGCTTTGGCTTTGCGGTTCCATTTTCCTCCAGCCGCCTCCAGCACTTTGTTTGTTCTGGTGTAGAGGTTGCGTTCAAGCTGACCGGTAAGGAAGAGTTGCGGACCATTACACTCTGCTGCGCTCAGTACGTTCAGAACTTCATTATCTACTCGCATTCGTTAATCTCCGGGCATAAAAAAAGCCCTTATGGGCCTATGTCGATGTTCATGCCGCCCGCATAGCGCGGAGGCGTTTTAAGTGTTCTGCTGTTTCAAGTTCAGCTCGTATCTGTGCCGCCTCGTGTGGGTCGAGGTACTCGAAATCGTTATTAAATCTGTCAATTGAAGCGGTGTTGATCCTGCCCTGTCGCCAATAGCGGACTATTTCTGATGTGACTGAGTGAATTATTACCGGCCACCCGGCATTGTCAGCGTATATCTGACCCCGTTGAATTAGCTGGAACATCACAACCCTCGCTGTTTATTCCTCGCCTCAACTTCTTCTAGGCAACTGACACACATCGTGCATCCCGGATACGCTTTCCGGCGAGCCTCCAGTAACTTGTCCCCGCATTCCTCACAGTGCGTTGCTGATACTGCTGAGTGGTTGAGTCTGTGCATGCTCAGTGCTGCATCACGCTGTAAATCTTCAAGCGTTGATGCGTTATCGATAATGTCAGCCATAGTCAGTGCTCCATGAACTGTCGGTTAATTCGGTTGAAGGTGAACGCTAGAAAATAAAAAGGCCGCATTAGCGACCTTGTGATTCGTTTGGTTAGTGTCATGCAGCCTCCCGTCGAGCGAGAAGTTTCGCTCCGAAAGTCATTAATTCGTCCCGCTCCACAGTTGCGAAGTGGCAGTGTGTACGCGGGTACGGATGCCAGATGATGAGCATCGACCCTTTGTTGTTGCCGCTTACCGGTTTACCGGTGGCCGGGTTGATAAATGCCAGACGCCCGGCGGTGATGAAACGCACCTCGCTGGCTGTCTCGATAGCCTTACGGAACCAGCCAACAGATGTGTCTGCCGGCACCAGCATCACCGTGCCGACCTGATTGGCGATCTCCGCTGCTGCTTTCTTCACGAATGGTGTGATATCGCTGTATGGTGGGTTAAGCCAGACGTAGCCAGGAACATTCAGGTAATCAGCCCACAGTGTTTCCAGCGTGTTCTGATCGGCGGTGATGAACTTTCGGCATAGCGCGTTATGAGGCGCTGCTGCTGCGTCCAGTTGAAAGCAAAATTCATCATTAAGTGAAGCGAATAGGGCTGGCGGCGTGCGCCAGAGGTCGCGCTGGTCTGGCGGGGTTTTACTTCCGCCATAATCTCCACTCAACTTCTCGGCTGGCAGCGCCGCGGCGATACGCTCACCGATCCATCGCATTACCGGAACCGCCATACTATTTCCGATCGCCTTGTAACGCGGCGCGTCATCAGCAAGTTTTTCCCCGTACTGGATCAGCGTGTGCCCATCTGGGAATCCCTGAAGCCTTTCATATTCGAGAGGGGTAAGGGTTCTTACGCGATTATCGGCCATAACAACAAGCTCTCGACGGTCCTTATAATCTCTAGCCGAAAGCGTGCTACTTACTCCGTCATCGATGTATGAATCTGTTCTTCTGAAGCGATAGAGAGTGCAGTTATCAACTGTGCTGGAGCGTCTCTCGACCCCAACATTATTCGCCTCAGTCGACCCGCTGCCGACGTCTTGCTCAAAAAGTATTTCTGCGGGATCAAATCCTTTTCGAGCACTTGCGACAACGAACACACGGCGGCGTTGTTGGGCCACTCCAAAAAATTGAGCATCAAGAACGCGCCAGGCAATAACCCTTTCTGGTCCAGACACACAACCTGCGTGCGTCCATTTTCCCCCTGCTGGCTGCAACTCACTGCTTTCTCCGGCAAGTCCTGCCAGAAAGCACCCGAAGGCATTATCTTTGCTGCTGAGCACGCCGGGGACGTTTTCCCAGACGATAATTGCTTCTGTCTCACCGCGTTCGCGGCGCTTTGCGTCGATTGCATTGGCTAATTCCACGTATGAGAGGGTTAACTGGCCGCGGTCATCAGACAGGCCTTCACGTAAGCCGGCGATGCTGAATGCCTGGCAAGGCGTACCGCCGACCAGAACATCAGGCGCCTCGACATCACCAGCGCGCACCGCATCGGCGATTTTTGTCATGTCGCCGAGGTTTGATACTTCCGGCCAGTGCTGGGCAAGAACAGCGGAGGGGAAGGGTTCAATTTCAGAGAACCAGGCAGGTTTCCAGCCGATAGGCTCCCATGCTTTGCTGGCAGCTTCGATGCCGCTGCACACGCTTCCGTATCTCATGATGCACGCTCCGGATCGTTAACATCCCATCCATTCCGCTCAATATTCACAGACAGCCGCTTATCTCCTACCTCTTTGATACTCCGACCGGTAATCTCTGCTACTTCTGCGTTGGTGTAGCGCATGAGCGCTGATAGTTCTTCTATGCTCCAGGCTTTCATCAGTCGCTCCTTACTTGTCCATAACGACCGCGATACTTACGCATACGGTCATCAACGTAATCAGGCTCTACAGGTCCAACTACCACCCATCCCGGCCTGAATGACGCTTCTAAGTTGGCGTACCAGACTTCCTTTTCGTGCAACTCAAGAAGCCTGTCTTCCATGGTCGGCTTCTGGAAATCGTCATTAGCGATAGCTGCAAAGCAACGAGCCAGCACTTCTTCACGCGTGCCGGATCGCTTTGGTGGGCGCAGATATCCCGCCCCGGTGAGAGGTGCCGACATTTGATTCTCCTGATTAAATGGCGTGGATAGCGTGACGAGGGAAGGGAAGAGTTACCGGTGCAAATGGAATATCGTCATCAAAGTCCATCGGCGGTTCGCTGGCTTGCGGCGCAGCTGCGCGTTGTTGTTGCTGTCGCTGCGGCTGTGACGACGATTGCTGGCTCTGCTGCTGTCCATTGCGCGGAGGAAGGTCTATATCTCGCACCAGAATTGTTGGTGTCTGAGCTGCTGATCCATCCTGACGAGTCCACTCTTCAATGACGAACTCTCCTGACACAGTGACCTTTGCGCCTTTAACTACTGCCACAGATAACTTCTCAGCCATCGCGCCAAACATTTTGCAGTTCAGCCATGATGTCTTTTCGTTCTCACCAAATCCGGTTTTTGCCGGGATAGAGAATGATGCAATGTGCTTCCCGTTTGGTGTGACGCGGAGCACCGCGTCTTTACCAACGTTGCCGGAAACGATGATGGTGTTAATTGCCATTTATGCCGCCTGTTTTAGTTCTCTGATTCGAATTCCGGTTACGTCTTTGCATTTAGCCTGGTGGTCAGGCCATCCGTTAAGGCGTTGCCATGTTGATGCGTATTGTTCCTGCAGTTTCTTGCTGTCGTTCTCAGCGCCAGCGTACTGCGTAAATTCAGCCAGAATCTGGTCTGCATCAGCCGGTTTTAAGTGGTGAACCTCTGCATCGGCATCAATCGCGGTTTCTTCGGTAGGGATGCAGAACGCCTGAAATGCAGCGTATTTGTAGGCGATCGACATAGCTTTGTTAGTCGCCTTATCACCGCTGTCCATTGCTTCGCCGTAGGTGGTGACCGTGTGGATGCTGCCATCCTCGGTGCTGACGAAATCGAAGTCTCCGCGAACTGTGATGTAGAACAGTGCGCCACCGCTTTTACTGGTTCGCTCTACGCTGGTTCGTTCGGTGTAGCGGGGTAGAATCAGAAGTTTGTGCTTCACAAGTTCCGGTGCCAACGCGTTGTAGATATCGTCGATTCCGCGAAACGCGTAGTTAACCTGGCTGCCTTGTTTTTTCTCCTTCCGGATTCCCTGCTCAGCAAGGGCGGAGGCAACTCCACTGATTGCGGCGTAAACCTTCTTCTCGGTCATGTGAAATCTCCTGCAAATTCTGCCCAACTGATCACCGGATTCTGTAGCTCAGCAGCCAGGTTAACTGGCTCGTCGTCTTCTGCTTCCACGTCGCCAATCACATCAGACATCAGCCGGATGAAAGCATCATCGTCCCATCGCTCTGCAACTCTCATGCCGCTTGCTCCTGATGTGTGATTACATAACCCTGTTCAGCAAGCCATTCGAGAACTACAGCGCCGTCTAACTGCGGGAGGACTTCTCGTGTGTCTACTGTCCCATCAAGCGTCACACCATCAAGCTCCAAGACCTGATTGCGTTGGCTGTCCAGATATCCATGAGCGTGGTCATATTTGAGTTTCAGCTTCATATGCACCTCAGTAGTTAATTTGTGTTCTCGGTACCAGGCCATCCATCAGCGCTTTCAGGACTTCGATAGCCTGTTCGCGTGAGATGCTGGTATTAGCTGTGAGTGCGTTTACGATTTCAGTACCAACGGCCTTGCGGTGCTTAACATCTGCTTCACGTTTTGCCTTCTCGTCAGAGATGCGCTTCTCTTCCGCAAGACGGGCTGCTTCTTTCGCCTCAGCTTCACGCTTGATGCGATCAGCTTCTTCCTGAGCTTTGCGCTGTTCCGCTTCAATGGCTGCTTTCTTATCTGCTTCAGCTTTCTCTGCGGCGTCTTTAGCTTCCTGCTCTGCGCGTTCTTGTGCTTGCTTAGCCAGTAATTCAGCCTGTGCTCTTGCTGCAATCGCATCCTCTTCGCGTTTCTTCGCTGCTGCCAGTTCAGCCGCTGCTTTCTCTTCGGCTTCGCGCTTGGCCTGTTCTGCCGCCTGACGCTTTAACTCTTCTTCATGAGCAATGCGCTGGCGTTCTTCTTCCGCTTTCTTCTCTGCCAGTTCACGGTCAAATGCGTCGTTCATCAGCAAAGCAATTTCATGGTCTGACTCTAGCTGCTTACGGTCTTCCTCTGCTTTAATCTTGGCGGCTTCCTCTGCCTTAATTCGCTCCTGTTCTGCCTCCCACTCTGTTAGTGGGCGGCGTACCTCATCTTTCAGCGCGTCCAGACGTTCACGCACAATGCGGCGGCTTTCGTCGATCTGCTTTGGTAGCGCCTTCAGTTCAGCAACAAGGTCTTTACCGGCGTTGTCGATGTATGTTTTTGAACGCGCAACCTTGTGCGCCATGGATGCGATAGCATCACGGCCTTTCTTGGTGGATACATCCGGTACCAGGCTGCGAGCTTCTTTCTCGATTTTTTCAATGATGGGATCGAGTTGCTCGTTATTGGTGAATACAGCCATTGCACTCGATTTTTCGATAACGACTAAATCCGTTACTTCACTCATGGTCTCTCCTGAAATTTGGTTGTGCGCTTCCCGTCTGCGATAGCCGGACGAGTAGGGGGAATGTGGGAGGTTTGTTATTCGGTTGGTGGCTCTGGAAGAGGTTGCCAATGACTTACTTTTTCTACGCGCAAAGGTTTCCATTTCCCATAAGAAAACACATGTAATCTGTCTCCAATAATGAACCCGAAATCATAATCACCATCATTAAGAAGCAACACCATCACTCCATTAGGAGGCATCTTGTCACTACACTTAATCCAGCCCATAATCATTTCCTGTGCCACGGAAAACCAATTGCCGCCTTCATATCGTTGTAGGCCGACATCCACATCAAGCCATCACCTATGAATCTGGCGATTAGCGCTTTGTTCTGCGCTGCACGAAGCATGTTGTGATTAATCATGATTTACCATCCACCTGCTGCAATAACCCGGCAATGTGCATCTGCCAGCGGTTCATTGTGATTTTCTCGCGAGGTTTATCGACTGATGAGAGTTGCCACTCGTTGTCGTTGAGTTTTGATGCGTGGTACTGCTTGCCGTTGTGTGTGACTGTCATGATTCCTCCCGGGCGCGGAGCATTGCGTCTGCCATTTTGTATGCTTTGTTAGCCCACTTCCTGTAACTTTCTTCTGTTTCTTTACTCCCAACATAATCAGCAGGAGTTGTTAATTGACATATTGCCTTTGCCGCGAAGTAGTCACGCAGCGTCATGCCTCTGTATTGTGCAAAATCCATCACTGGCTCTGGAAACGCTGATCCGCCATTTTGTTGTTCACTCATAATCATCTCCGCGCTTAAGCCGCGCCGCTGAGCTAAAGACCTCTGCATGCAATTTTCATCGATACAGAAATTTAAGCGGTGGATAGCCGCCATTCATAACTAAGCGTCCTCTGAGAAGCCGCTGAGGTATGAAAAAAGCCGCTTGTTAGGCGGCTTTGATTGCTAATTCTTTAATCCCACCATGATCTTCAATTAGCTGCTCTACGACATCGCGAGGAACATATGGGTAAACAGTGTCTAATGGGTTATCTTCATCCTCTGCATACTCGAGAATTGACTTGTCTATTTCACTAGGGAATCCAAGCTCGAAACTGTCGTATCTAGCCACATCCTCAATATCCTTGCGTGGGTGGCAATAAGCTCCATTGTTAGCCTGAATGCTTATGCTGTACCCATCAGCACATACAACTCGGCGGTTAAAAAAACGGAACCCTTCCCATTTTCTTCCTTCGTTCATCCAGTCATTGAAAGTTTTCATCGCCTTACCCTCTGTTTGTATCGTGAGCTAATAAAAAGGCCGCCTAACTGGCAGCCCTTAATTGTTGGTTGCCGGGATATTTATCCACGCCCGGCTCGTGGTTTCTCGTGTACCCCTACAGCGAGAAATCGGATAAACTCTAATTACCCCTACAGAGAGCAAAGAGAGCCCCACCGATGAACAACTCATGGTGGCAGGAATTAATGCGTTTCTTCCTGCAAGGAATGACACTTAAACAGTTGATTCATATGCTCATCATCCTGATTTTCTTGATTGTCGTTATGCCGGTCAGCGCGAAAGAATGGATAAACCTGCATAATCCAGAAATCCTCCCTCAGTACTGGATGTATTACATCCTGCTGTTCTGCGTTAGCTATGTGCTAAACGGCATAGCCAATTCTGTTTATTTCTCTGTGACTGAACGAATTAAGGAATCAGATGCCAGACAGGAAAAGGAGCGTGAAAAGAAAGCAATGGCGGACTTGTTTGACTCGCTGACACTCGCAGAAAGGGCTTATCTTTCTTTCGCTGTAGCTGCCAATAATCAGCTGAAGACAGAGAAGGGAAGCTCAGAATCAATTTCCTTGCTTAAAAAAGGGCTTCTCATTCGCTTGCCTCCTGCTGTTGGTTACCCTGGAACAGACAGGTTCATTATCCCGGAAATCTATTTTAATGAGTGCTATCTTAGATTTGCAGGTAAGTCGACCGTTCTTATGGATGAGCTTATTGAGCACGATAAACGTGTTAAAAATTCCACGGTTTAGCTGACAGCTCATTGGCCAGCTTGCGAGCCTCTGACTTGTTTGCGACTTCGTACTTCTCTTCTGTCTGCCGACCATCAACGCCGATGACCAGGAACTTTTGAGAGCGGCTTGCGTAGTAGTGTGCTGTTTTCATAATCTTCCCCTGTTGAAATATTTTGTGGTGCGGTGCCGGGTTGCTTATCTTCCCGGTTACTGTCTGGCAGTTGCATTTCACCGCACTACAAAACATTCCGTTTGCATCCAATTGCCGTTCATCCTGAACCCGCCTGGTGCCCGACGCATGGTTTACTGTCGCGCCGTTCGACTGACCGAAACGCTGTGTTGTTTCGATGGGATAAAGATAACCTTAGTTATGAGTAATGGCAATAACCTAATTTATATTTATCATCACATAAGTTATATGTGCATGATAACTAAGTTAATTTATTTTTGTAAAGAATCGGGGGTGGCGGGATTTAGGTAATAAAAAACCCGCCGAAGCGGGTTTGGTTATGAGGGGAAGGCTGTTACATCACCAGATAGTAGATGTCCAGAACATGCGTCCGAGTATTTCTACATCTTCAATGTCGGCCTCTTCATCTGGGTACTCATCAGAGTTGAAGCTGCGTATCACGATGCGTGTAGGGCTGACGCGGTAAATTGATTTTAGTCTCTTCCATCCGTCCTGGCTGATTGCATAAACCTTTCCATCCACGATCTTCTTATCGTTTGTGTTTATGGCAACCGTCGTTCCTTCTGGGATCATCGGCTCCATGCTGTTTCCGGATGCCGGGAAGCAAAGCACGCTGTCTTTTTGTGCTCCAACTTTACGTAGCGTGGATTTTGCAAATCGTAATTTAAAGCCGTTGTAATCTTCTTCAATGCAAGAACCGTTACCGCAAGCCAGCTCAATATCTTTCAGATATGGCACTTCGACCTCGTCATCAGGAAGATCTGTTTTGCTATCCCAAGCATCAATACTTCCCCATTCACTCTCTGGAGGAATGGAGGAGTCACCGCGGCTTTCGTAGCGCATCTCACCTACACCAGAACTTAACCACTCAGGGCGAACATTTAGGGCATGAGCAAGCTCAACCATTTTACGGCTGCCGTTAGTTTTTCCTGAAGTCATCTTCTGAATGGCAGGTTGAGAGATACCCACCTTTTCTGCCAACTGACCCTGGGATATGCCAGCGGCGCTCATTGCCGCATTCAGTCTTTCTGCAAATGTTTTCATGTCACCAAATATATAACCGAGGTTATGCAGAGTAAAATAACAAAGGTTATGGACATTGCTCATAACTTGAGTTATCTTTTCATTAATCCAGTAATCGGATAGGAAAAATCCATGAACTTAGTTATTCAACGAGCTTTGAAAATCGTTGGCAGCCAAAAGCGACTTGCAGATGTCTGCGGTGTCAGCCAGCCAGCGGTGCACAAATGGCTGAATGGCGGTTCTGTCTCACCAGAGAAGGTGAATGCAATCGTCAATGCCACAGGTGGCGAGATTAAGGCGCATGAAATCAGACCTGATCTCCCAGAGTTGTTCCCTCATCCGGCGTCATAAACCGCCTGATGTACCGCCAGTAATAACCGAACGGCCCGGTATATGGTCGGGTGCCCGGCGTGGTCATGGATGACTGTCAATGGTGCACGATAAACAAAACAACTAACCAATTAACTATTTCAACACCAAGGAATTTAACAAATGGATGACTTAACAACACGCAACAAAACCAGTGCTCGCAATATTGAGAGTTGGATCTTAGACCGCATCGCCATTCTTGGCACAACCCGTGTAGCTGAGCACATGGGCGTAAACAAATCATCGGTATCTCAGTGGAAGCAACACTACATACCGCGCATGGCAGCACTACTCGAATTCATCGGTTACTCGATTACTGACGACGACATTTCACGTGTGGTTGTGGGATTGGCTGACTTGCTGGAAGAGAGAATGTGCGGAAAGAAAAAGCGTCCGGCTGCCACCGAACGCTCTGATCAGATAACCATGAAATTCTAGCCGAATAACTGGATCAATTCACAGGAGTAATTATGCCTAAGAAAACTCGTTTTTACCAGGCGTCAGTACATAAAAATATTGCTCGTGACCGGTTCATCAAATCCTGTAACCCGGCTGTCGGTACAAAGCTGAGAGCCATCCTGGAAGAATTCAAACGTAAGGAGAACGGTCATGAGTAGCCTAGCAACAGTTACACCAATCAGGCCGATTCTGGCGGCCGTGGAGCGTCAGGTGGCAGATCTCGATGATGGCTACACGCGAACCGCTAATGCACTGATGGAGGCCGTCATGCTGTCAGGCCTCACTCAACACCAGTTGCTGATTGTGATCGCTGTGTGGCGCAAGACATACGGATACAACAAGAAGATGGACTGGATCGGCAATGAGCAATTCGCCGCTCTGACCGGGATGGCACCAACTAAATGCTCTACTGCAAAAAACGAACTTGTCAGGATGGGAGTTCTTACTCAGACAGGTCGTCAGGTTGGAATGAACAAGAACATATCCGAGTGGAAAACAAAGGTTAACGGAATCGGTAAAACATTTACCGAATCAGTAAAGAAAACCTTCACCAAAACGGTAAATAGTGATTTACCGAATCAGGTAAACACAAAAGACAATATCCAAAAGACAGAAAGAAAAGATCCCCCTAAATCCCCCGATGGGGAAAACATGCTAGCTCAGGAAGTGATGGATTACTTCAACGAGCTGACCAAAAGCCGCTGCTCAAAACTGGCGCCATTTGAAAAAGTTCTCTCCACCGTGAAAAGCAAAGGTGAGTGCTACACAGCTGAAGAGCTGAAGCTGGTTATCAGATGGGCTCATGTGAACTGGAAGCACAGCATCAAGCCGGAGAACGTTTGCCGCATGACACGCTTCGATGGCTACCTGTCAGACGCTTTGCTTTGGGCTGATGAGCAAGGCAGCAACCCGGCGGCATGCCCCCACAACGAAATAATCTCTCTCTGGAATGACAAATTCCCGGCTAAAGCGGTTTCACAGCATGAGTGGAACCGGCGCCGACCTGCCTACCGAGATCTTGAGGCGGTATGGAATGGCAAGACGAGCCAGGGTAACTGGCGAGAGCTGAAACATATGAGCAGGGCATTCGACCTGATAGGAAAGTCATCGCTGTTCACCAACAAGCAGGGTGAATCCTGGCTGACTCTGGACTGGATACTCAATCCTAAGAACTGGGGCTCAGTCTACGAGCAAGCCATCAACGAACACCGCCAGCGCAAGGGAGTTACTGCATGAGCCGTTTTATAGATCTCTACGCAGAGAAGTCAGTCATCGGTGGAATCATGCTGGCAGCCAGCAAGCCGGAAGGTGCTGACGCAGCTACAGATGCCATCGAGGGAATGGGTGAGGAACATTTCACCGTAAGACCTCACAAGCTGATTCTTGGCGCCTACAAGAGACTTAACGAAGCAGGAACACCAATTGACCTGCTGACGCTTACCGATGAGCTTGAGCGCACTGGTAATCTGGCAGAAGCCGGAGGATTTGCCTACCTGGCTGAATGCAGCAAAGACACGCCGTCATACGCCAATCTGTCGGCCTACTGCGAGAAGCTTCGTGAATTAGCTACCGGGCGCCGGATGGCGTTAATCCTCCAGGCCAGCCTACAGAAACTATCAGAGCCAACATCTGACTCACTGAGCGACATCATCGGCGCCATTCAGGCCGACGTATCAGGGATTGAATGCCATGACGAAAGCGGAACAGAGCACATCACCACCGGAATTGACATGTCCCTGGAGACCATCCAGTCGATCATCAGCGGTGATATCTGGAAGCACAAAACAGAGCTTGGAATGGCAACCATCGACAATGCGTTCGGCGGGTTCAACAACACGGATTTCATCGTGGTAGGTGGGCGTCCTGGAATGGGTAAAACCATGTTCAGCACCACAGTAACCGAGACTGTAGGTCTGAAAAACAAAAAGCCGGTCCTGTTCTTCAGTCTGGAAATGCCAGTAGATCAGATATCCGAGCGTGTCGCTTTTCACCGGGCCCGAGTGAGCAAAGAGGATTTGCTCAGCAAGCAGAGCGGCGTGATGGATGGCGCATGGGGGAAGGTTGGTCACTGCATGAAAGACTTTATCGACTCACCAATTTACATCAACGACAAAAGCTCTCTCAGCGTCCATCAGGTACGCGCAGAGGCACGTCGCATGCACAAGAAACTTGGTGGTCTCGGTGTGGTTATCGTCGATTACCTCCAGAAGATGCGCATGTCAGATCCGGAGAACATGAACCGCAGCGTTGGCGAGATAGCTACCGGCCTAAAGAACCTGGCTAAAGAGTTGCGATGCCCGGTAATCGCTTTGGCGCAGCTCAACCGAAATCTTGAGCAGAGAGCTAACAAGCGTCCGGTTGCGGCAGACCTACGAGAATCCGGCGTAATTGAGCAGGAGGCAGACGTAATTTTCATGGTGTACCGGGATGAGAAATACAACCAGAACACCGAACTGAAAGGAATCACGGAAATTATCTGCGTCAAATCTCGCCACGCTCCCGGCGCCGAAAAAACCTATCACTTCAGCAGTCGCTATTCCGGTCTGGATCCGGTGGCGTTTACGCATAACGAACAACAGGAAATCGACAATGACTATGAGTGCTAATGACGAAGGATTGAATACTCGCGAGGTAATCGAAAAGCATTATCCGGAATTTCCTGAAACCATCCTCCACGCTGAACTATGCCGGGCATGTGCTCGCTTAGACGGTAGAAGCATCAAGCAGTCACTCAAGGCCTTTGCTCTGGCACGTATCGAGAAGGTTGAGAGCAAGCCACTTAAAGGCGCACTGGAGCAGATGGCATCCAGCATGTTTCCAGAGACAGAGATAGCCCGTATCCGCGCCTGTGTAGGTCGCATGGAGTCGGCACTGGTTAAGACATTCGGAGTGAAGCGAGCATGACATGCATTCGAATACCTAACGGAATTATCTGCACGTATCCAACCTACCGTTTGCGCCTTGAAGACGGAACCTGCGTTTTCATGTCATGGCATGACTACTGCGGACCAGAGTTTTATCGAGACAAAAATGAGCGTCGTTGGATTGATGAATGGTGGGAAAACCCACTCATTGTAAAAGCACTCGATTGGTTTACTGGCAGAGGAAATCGAGCATGACTGAACCTTACATAGCAGAGCTATCTGCAAGCGTGGGCGTGATAGTCGGCCTTTTTTATGCTCGGAGGAAATGGTAATGGCTTTTGTATCAGTGGTGACCGGTGGAAGAGGCCGAAAACGCGATGAGGCCGGAATCTCAATTAAATACTCACAGTCTGGCTCTGTTCAGTGTTACGTAGGAGTCGATATTAGGGATAAGCAACGATTCATTTACGTAGAACTTGATGAGGATTCTAGAAAAATCAGATTGATGCCAACCAATAACGAGAGAGGGGCAAAAATGTCCGGCACAAGTGGTGGCACGTTCTCATTATCCAAAAAATTCGGCGAAATGATCATCCCTTCCGGAGAGAAAAAGGCATTTATTCGCTTAGAGAAAAATGGTGATGGTTGGTGGTATGGCGAATTAATAGCAAAAAACATCGATTAACAGGCTCGCATCGCGGGCCTTTTTTATGAGGGTAGGATAATGACTAGTAGAGAAAAATTTGAAGCTTGGATGACGGATGAGCAGTGGTTCCACGGTAGCGATTTCGAATGGGATGAGCGCCGGAATTGCTATGCAAAATTTGGTATTCACCTGGCATACAAAGCATTTCTGGCAGCAGAAGGTGCAGCAGAGCAAAGACTCACAGACCTTGCAGTACAGCTTGCTAACGCCGAGAGCAAGTGCAGGGAGCTGGCGGCGGAATTAAGCGCTGTGGACAAAATTCACAACGAGGCGGTATTCATCACCGATGACCATTACGAACAATGTCCGCCAGAAGTGCAGAAGATGATTCGCTCACTGGCTGTGTTGCAGATACCTGCTTGCGACGCTTTCCTGGCTGAAGTGCGGGCGCAGGGTGTGGAGATGTTTGCGCTCCAGCAGAGCCATATTGCAGTAGAGCAGGAGCAAGACGGGGATTATGAGTTTTCTCGTCATTGCAGTATTTCGGCAACTGAAGCCCGTGAGTTTGCCGAGGAGCTGCGTGAGGGTAAATGTTGTGAGGTGCAATCGTGATTACCGGAACAGCGAATTATGACGATGTCCCTGAAGCTATGTGCGGCATCTGCGGTGGTTTTTACAAGGCAGACGAACCTGAAGATCATGAATGCAAGGGGCCTGAAATTGAATGTGACATCTGTGGACATATAAGCACAGAACATGAAGGACGGCACTATTGCTGCGAGGACAACAGTAATGAATAAAGGCTCAATGACAACTAACCACCCAGCGCACGGTCCTGTATCACTCGATCGCCTGCTCCAGATACGCGAAATACTCAGCAAAGCCTCAGCACAAAGCGACGGCGGTAATCTCGGCTACGCAATGGCTGATGCTGTAAAGGTGATTGATGGGGCGATAGAGGCTTTTGGAGTTGAGCCTGTGCTTTATGCCGCTGAGGAAACTCTGGCTTATGCCAAGATGGGTGAGCTTCACCTTAAGTGCCTGTCTCAGCCAATGGGAGATGCAGTAATTCCGCTCTACACCTCCCAGCCAGCGCATGAATTTCCTGATACCTTGCCATGCCCTGTACACCTGGAGCCGGGTCTTAAATTCGGAAAAGGCGTACGTACTCAACTCCTGCTGGATGCATTACGCCGCCGTGCTGACTATTACGCTGAACTGGAAGCTATGACGTCGGAACAGCGAACAGAGCATGACTCATGGATTGCAGGGTTTAAAGCCATGCTGGGCAGTGAACATGGTAAATCTGATGATGAAATCGGCTCATGGAATAACCATGTGAATACACCTACTGCTCAGGCTGGCAACTCTCCGGTAGCTCCGGGTTGCTCATGTCGCACATGTAGACCTATAACTTTCACTGATAGTCGCTTCGCTGTCTGTCCTGAATGCGGAAATAAGCGCTGCCCACACGCCAATGACCACAGGAATACATGCACCGGAAGCAATGAGCCAGGTCATGAAGGTAGCGCGTACCCAGCAGCACCACAGCAGGAGGTGAAGTGATGACAGCAGAATATCTTGATATGTCTAATTATCATTTCAATAAAGAAATCCCGCTAGAAGTAGTGACCTTGTTTGAATGGGAGGCAAGGTATCTTGAAAGTATGCTTTGCCCAGAAATGGCTGAAAGAAAAACAGAATTAGCAAATTCATTCCGCCAACTTCTCATGAGAGGAGAAGTCGATGGATAAAGTGTCAGCGTCACCAAAACTGGAGGTGAAGTGATGACCACTGAGCAGCAAGAAAAATGGTTGAACGAGAAATGCAAAGAGATGCGCACAGATAGACAACCTGACCTCCATGAAGAGTGGCGGCGTAAGCAAGATGAATTCTATCGCGAGATAAATGGTGATAGAAGGCCAGTTGATTTATGGAGGTTATTTTTTACTGAAAGTATGGGGATTAAGTGATGCCGCCGGTTAAAGTCGTAATCATCACTCTAGTTATTATAGTTGTTGCCAGATTAATGACCGGAGAGACGGGAACAATTTGGTAATAGCTAACGCAACGTCAAGCAACATTACCCACTCTCAAAATTAGTGTTATAATTATGTCGCAGTCGGATTGAGCACCCGGCTGTGACCTCTGCATCTGATTGGGAAATTAGATGCGAAACACAAAGAGTACTTCAAACCACCTGTCACAGATGCAGAAATGCACCTGCGATTTTCTGCATTCTGCGTTACCTATCGGAGGTGGCGTATGAATATCCCAGAGCAGGGTATCAAGCTGCATGCTGGCAACTTCTCCGCTATCGGTCAGCACCTGCAGCCATATCTCAATGACGGTAAATGCTATCGCCTCCAGTTAAAACCATGGAGAGAGAAGCGTAGTCTGTCACAGAATTCACTTCTTCATTTGTGGCTGGGAGAAATCAGCGAATACCTGATTAAATCCGGCCGCACTGACGCTACCCCTGAATGGGTCAAGCGCAACCTAAAAAAGACATACCTCGGCTGCGAGGAAGTAACCTACACCGATTTCATCACTGGTGCCAAAGAAACCACCTGGGAACCTCGCCACACGTCTCAACTCGATACCGGAGAGATGCACATCTTCCTGTGCAAAGTCGAGGCGTGGTGCGCTCAGTTTGGCCTGGCGCTAACTATCCCAAGTAACTGCGAATTTCAGCAACTCCGCGAACAACAAGACCAGTAAGGAAAGCATATGGCACTCAAAAGAGACAAATACGACACCATTTTTTCTGAGCTGGTTCGCGAACGCGCTAACTGGTGCTGTGAAAGTTGTGGTCGTGATTTCAGCAACAACCGAGCATCACTCCATTGCTCACATATCAACGGACGCCGCCACACAGCTACACGCTGGCATCCGCTGAACGCACTGGCCCATTGCGTAGGTTGTCATCGGCGATTAGGTGAAGAGCCGATCCAGTTCGCTCGTCACGCTGAATACGAATATGGCGTGATGACCATTGAGCAGGTATCCCGCGCCGCGCTGCACCCGATGAAGATTAAGCCGTGGCAGAAGGAAGAACTGTATCAGCACTACAAGCAGGAGTTAGTGCGACTCAAGCAATTGCGAATTACTGGCGTGTTAGGGCGCATTGAGTTCACTGCGCCTGACTGGTATCAGCAGAACATCACCTTGCGCATGGGGGGGGCAGCATGACCCGCACCGATATCGAAAATTATCAGAAAGCATCGGTACTGCGTGCCGACCCTGAATGCTCATGGATGAAGTTGGCTTCTGTACCGCGCCGTTCATATCTCGGGAAATATCGTCGCCTAACTCCATCGCAAAGTCGCTGGGTTCGTTCACTGCTCGGCATGTGGGGTCGTGAGTTTGGTGGAAGCGGAACTGAACATCTTACTGACGGCGCAGGGATGTGGTCGATGATTCTGACCGGATGGACTGGAGAGCAACAGGAGAGGATCGCCACCGTGTTGGCAGGACTCCGAAAGATGGGATACTCAGGTGACCAACTTATAGCCCAAGCAAAAGCAATTATCTGGCCTAAGAAATCACTGTCTGAGTTGATGGGTAAAGCTGCAGATGAGGAGGAGGCCGAATTCATGGAACGGATCATCCTCAAATCCATCTCAAAAAACAGCATCGTCTACGAAATCGGGAAGGACTATTACACATGGCGTAAGACCATTAACGACATGGCCCGTTGGATGCAGTATCACCACGCACCTTTTTTGACTGAAAAGCAGTGCATCGATCGCGTTCGTTGGTGCATCGAGTTGTTCAATTCTGCTGTCTTCTTCACGTTAATTGCAGAACTTGGTATCGAAAATAAAGAAAATTGCAAAAAAGACTTGAAAACAAGTTTTGAAGATGCATAATTACTGTATGCTCGGACGTCGAAGGCGAAAGAGCGAGGTGGTGAGGCAAAAGAGGCGGCTCTCACCACTGAACCGCCTAGTTGGTATCTTCGACGCATCGTCTGGTACTCCAACCATCGCAAGCTGAGAGGTTTGCAAGAGTCTACGCAGTACTGGTTGCGAGAGTGAACATCGAAGCCCTGAGTTAATAGCTCGGGGCTTTTTGCATTTAGGCAGATTCACCAGGTGGTGGCTAGTGCGCTTCAAAAAAGAAAACCCAGCACATGGCTGGGCTTCGTGAAGATGGGCGGCAAGAGACTGCGCTAACAGCCTCCTGCCTGATTTGCTCATGCCTTTAGTCACGAACAAACCACGTTACTGAGAACGTATCCTGGATTTGTTCAATCGACCATCATCCCTATTCCTAATTTGAACAGATCCCCATCCTCTTGGGGGTAGAGTATGTACCGTATGGACAAAATCAGAGAATGGTTCAGTTACTGGGTTGGAGGGCTTACTGCAATGAGCGGAGTTCTCTCCCTAAATGACTGGGCTCTAATCGTGGGTATTCTTTGTACTGTCGGCACATTCGGAATCAACTGGTACTACAAGCGCAAAGAGCGCGAGGACAGATTGAATGGGAATGTCACCGGCGCTCAGAAATAGCATTATCGCAGCACTAGGGACAGGTGCTGTTAGCATCGCCACTGTGATGGTATCTGGAAAGACGGGGCTGGAAGGTCGAGAACATTACCCTTACAAAGATGTAGTGGGGATTGTAACCGTCTGCGATGGACACACAGGAAGTGATATTGTCTGGGGTAAATATTACTCAGACAAAGAATGTGATGCGTTGACACGAAAAGATATGACGCGCATCGCCGCTCAGGTTGATCCGCATATCAAAGTGCATACCACCGAAACTCAGCGAGCAGCAATATACAGCTTTGCTTACAACGTCGGCGCTACCGCAACCATCAACTCCACTCTGCTGAAGAAACTCAACGCTAAAGATTACGACGGAGCATGCTCTGAGCTAAAGCAATGGGTATATGCAGGTGGAAAGAAGTGGAAAGGCCTGATGAACCGGCGAGACGTTGAGTATGAGGTTTGCACCTGGAGTCAGAAATGAGCAAGTTAACCGCAATCATCATTGCCATAGTCGTCTGCATCATCGTGTCGCTTGCCTGGTCTGTTAATCACTACCGCGATAACGCCACCGAATACAAGAAGCAGCGCGATGAGAAAACACAGGCGCTGAATCTGGCTCACGCCACCATCACCGACATGACAACCCGGCAACGTGATGTTGCTGCTCTGGATGCCAAATACACGAAGGAGTTGGCAGATGCTAAAGCTGAAAATGATGCTCTTCAGCGCAAGCTTGATAATGGTGGTCGGGTGCTCGTCAAAGGAAAGTGTCCAGTGCCAGCCACAACCGAAGCCTCCAGCGCCTCCGGCGTGGGCAATGATGCCGCCGTCGAACTCTCTCCAGTTGCTGGACGAAACGTTCTCGGTATCCGATCCGGAATCGTCAGCGACCAAACATCGCTGAGAACTCTGCAGGACTACATCAACACGCAGTGCCTGAGGTAAGCGATGAGAAAGCGAGAGCGTGAAGTAACGCTGCTCTACGGAATATCACTCATACGCGATGACGTTCTCAATCATCCTGAGATAAAGCCAAAGCTGACTGACAGAATAATCACCCTCATACACCACTTCTTCTACATCGCATCTGCGCTTGTTATAGCGGCGTCAGGATTCGCATTCTTCATCTGGTCATCGACATTTCTGTAAGTCGATGCAACACAACAACCGGAGCCAACAATGGCAGAGCTAAATATCATGACCGACGAACAGAAATTCAAGTTAGAAATTTACCGACTGCTATCTAAGAACAATTCAGCGGCAGAGGAAGCTTTTGCATTCATTGGCGCTGATCAGTTGAAACTGGAATTGTTCAAGTTGCACTACAACGATGGCGGTGCAAATCCAGACTTCACGTCCCGAACCATTGAGGCTGTGCGCAAATCGAAAGAAGCGCTGGATCTGTTCACTACCGGAGCATAACCATGGCAAAGACGAAGTGGCCTAAACTTCCCCGGTTCTTCGTGCCATTGTTCCATAGCGCCAACGTATATCTATGTCGGTCAAAAGAAGAGTGGGATCAGGCTTGCATCCATCTTGGCGTTGATAGCGGTGGCAATGAAATGCTGGCCGGAGCAACGCAGTCCTATTGCAATACAGAAACTGGCGAGAATCTTTACTTGCTTGGTGTATTCAATGGTGATGCAGCCACACTGGTTCATGAGTGCGCTCACGTTGCATTCTATGTATGCCGTGATGTTGGCGTAACAACCTACCCAGGCGACGCAAACGAAACTTACTGCTACATGCTTGACCGCATGTTTAGCCACTTCCTGCCATCCATTCAGGAGCAACAAGATGCCGCTAAAGAAGGGTAAATCCAAAAAGGTTATCGGTGAGAACATCGCAACCGAAATCAAGTCAGGAAAGAAACCTGACCAGGCTATCGCCATTGCTATGAGCAAGGCAGGCAAGAAAAAGAAAGGAAAGTGATTATGCAGAAACCGGACTGGGAAAGGATTGAGGTTGATTACCGGGCCGGTGTTCTTTCTGTAAGGGAAATTGCATCTAGCCAGGGAATATCTCATACCGCCATAAACAAGCGGGCAAAGGCCGAAGGATGGGAGCGCGATCTAAACGCAAAGATTAATGCCAAAGCTGATGCATTGGTTTCCAAGCGAGAGGTTTCCACGAAGGTTTCCACCGGAAACTCAATTTCAGAAAAGCAGATTGTCGAAGCTAATGCGGAGGTTATCGCTAATGTTCGCATGGAGCATCGAGGAGACATAAGAAAGGCCAGGTCGCTGACAAATGCGTTGCTGAATGAGCTTGATGCTGAATGCTCTGATGTTCCGGCTCTTGAGCAGCTTGGTGAGTTGCTGAGGCGAGAAGATGATAAGGGAATGGATAAGCTAAATGACCTCTACCACAAGATCATTAGTTTGCCTGGCAGGGTAAAAGCTATGAAGGATTTAGCTGATAGCCTGAAAAACCTTATCGCACTTGAACGACAAGCCTACGGTCTGGATAACCCAGATGCAGGTAAAAACACCCCACTCAAAGATAAAACCGACGACGAGCTAACGCGGCGCATTCAGGAGCTAATGAATGGAAAATCTGACGCGGGAGCAAAAGCTTGAGTTGGTTCAGCTTCTAGAAGAGCAAAAACGACGCCAGCACGTTTATAGATATCGCGATTACTATTCAACTCGTTATGACTGGCAAAAGAAATTTATTTCCCACACCGCAAATTTTTCACAGGTTGCGCTGATTGCCGCTAACCGAGTTGGTAAAACTGACACTGCAACATTCATTGATGCCATTCATGCTATTGGAGATTACCCAGATGACTGGGCAGGTCATAGATTTACGCACGCTCCGCTGATCTGGTGCCTTGGTTATTCTGGTGAAAAATGTCGTGACTTACTTCAAACACCTCTCATTGGGCGTAAGACCGATAAGGGATGGGAAGGTGGATTAATACCAGGTGAGCTTATCACTGGCACTGAAATCATGCAGGGAACTGCTAATGCCATGCGCTCTGTGTATGTGAAGCATAAATCAGGTGGCGTCTCCAAGATTCAGTTTTGGTCTTATTCGCAAGGGCAGCATGCCTTGATGGGTGATGCCGTCGACTGGTTCCACATCGACGAAGAGCCAAAAGATCCAACTATTTATCCCCAGGTGCTGACGCGAACCGCAACCGGTGACGCCGGTAATGGTGGGCGCGGCATCCTGACATTTACACCAGAGAACGGGCGTACAGAGCTGGTTATCCAGTTCATGGATTCGCCATCATCTGCCCAGCACTGCATGAACGTTGGCTGGGATGACGCGCCGCACCTGAGTGACCGCGTCAAAGAGGAATTGCTCGCGTCATTCCCGCCGCACCAGAGAGATATGCGCACCAAGGGCATACCAATGCTGGGGCATGGCAGGATTTATGATGCCAGCGAAGACCTGATCACCTGCGACCCGTTCCCAATCCCCGACCACTGGTTTGTTATCGACGGCATGGACTTCGGCTGGGATCACCCTCAGGCGCACGTCCAGTTAGCATGGGATAGAGACGAAGATAAGTTCTACCTGACTCGCGCATACAAGGCAAAACAGACATCGCCTGCTGAGGCGTGGTTTGCTACCAAGATGTGGGCCAATGGCATACCTACAGCGTGGCCGCACGATGGTCTGCAAACAGAGAAAGGTTCCGGACTACAGCAGAAATCGTATTACGAAGAGGCTGGCTTCGACATGCTTCCTGACCGCGCTACGTGGGAAGACGGCAGTAACTCAGTAGAAGCTGGCTTGTTCGAGCTGTACGACCTAATGCGCTCCGGACGACTGAAAGTATTTCGTGGGCTGCGTGACTGGTTCGAGGAATACAACTTTTACCACCGTGATGAGAAAGGACGCATCGTGAAGATCCGCGATGACCTCATGGACGCCACGCGCTACGCATACATGATGCGACGGTTCTCCATCCGTTACGGTGATGTAGGCAGGCCAAAAGAGAATGATTACTCAAATATTAATATTCCTTGTGGAGTTGGATGATGGCAGACGATAAAAAGATGGATGACTGGCATCGTAAGGCGCTATGCAACTTCGATAACGCCTACACCGCAACACAAGATATGCGCGAGCAGATCATCGAGGCTCAACGATTCGTCAGGGTTTCCGGGGCTCAATGGGAAGGAAGCACAAACGCAGGCTACTCGTTCGATGAAGGGCGCTTTGAGCATTACCCTCGATTCGAACTAAACAAGATTGCCCGTGAATGTGATCGCATCATTGGCGAATATCGCCAGAACCGCATCAGCGTCCGATTCCGGCCTAAAGATAGCCAGGCATCCGAGGCTCTGGCAGAGAAGATGAACGGCAAGTTCCGCGCCGACTATCAGGAAACGTCAGGCGGCGAGGCTTGCGATAACGCATTCGATGATGCGGTAACCGGCGGCTTCGGGTGCTGGCGCATGTGCGCTGACTACGAAGATGAGATGGATCCGAGCAACGAACAGCGACGCATTAGCCTTCTGCCAGTCTATGACCCGGCTACATGCGTTTTCTTCGACCAGGACAGCAAGCAATACGACCGCAGCGATGCAACGTGGGCAATGGAGATGTTTTCCATGACGCCTAAAGCGTTCGAAGCTGAATATCCTGATTCAATTGCTGCCAGCCTGAGTAAAGATGATTCAGGCACACAATACGACTGGTCTACACCTGGCGCTATTTACGTAGGTCGTTACTACGAAGTGCGTACAGAGAAAGTGAAGATTAGCGCCTGGCGAAACCCGATCACCAACGCAACTGCCATTTATGACGAAGACCAGATAAAGGATATTGAGGACGAGCTAAAAGAAGGTTCGTTCGAAATGATTGGCGAGCGTGAGGTTAAGAAACGCCGCGTGTACTGCGGTTTGCTATCTGGCGCTGAATGGCTGGAAGAACCCAAGCGTATACCTGGTGAACACATCCCACTTATCCCTGTGTATGGACGTCGGGCCTTCGTTGATAACCAGGAACGTATCGAAGGGCATGCTGCCAAAGCTATGGATGCTCAGCGACTGGAAAACCTTATGGTTTCCATGATTGCTGATAACGCCACGCAGGCGGGTGGAGATGGCATCCCTATTGTCGATGTCGATTTTATCCCTGGACAGTTAGCTGACCACTGGGCGCAGAGAAACAAAAAGCGCCCAGCATTTCTTCCGATGGTAAGCCAGAAGGATAAGCAAGGCGCAGTAGTCGCTCAGGCGCAAGTAAGTGGATACACGCCACCAACTCAAATGCCACCGGCGCTGGCCGGACTCCTGCAATACACCGGCACAGCTATCCAGCAGATCACCGGCGCATCCCAGCTTGAGAATATGCCAAGCAATGTAGCCACAGAAACAGTTGATAGCATCTTTAACCGGATGGATACGCAGTCCTATATATACATGGACAACATGGCGAAATCCATGCGTCGGGCTGGCGTAGTGTGGCTTTCCATGGCGCGTGAGGTGTACGGCAGCGATACACCGATGCGTATCGTTAACGAAGATGGTACCGATGATGTTGCGCTGATGAATGGAGCGGTTATCGACCGTCAAACTGGTGAGGAGGTGGCGCTCAATGACCTGTCGCAAGGAAACTATGAGGTTACGGTTGATGTAGGGCAATCATTTGCAACTCGACGTGATGCAACGGTTAAATCGCTTCTCAGCATGTTGGCATTGATTCCACCTGGCACTCCCAAGCACGACCTCGTTTCGTCGATGATTCTCGACAACATGGACGGAGAGGGCATCGACGACCTGAAAGAGTACAACCGCAATCAGTTGCTTCTTTCTGGCGTTATCAAGCCACGCACACCAGAAGAGAAGCAGATGGTTGCTCAGGCTAAGGCACAGCAGCAGAACCAACCTTCTCCTGACATGGTCAATGCGTTGGCAAATCAGGGATTAGCAGTCGCTGAGAACAAAAAGGCCGACAATCAGAGTATGTCATTGCAGATAGAAGCAGCAAAAGTGATAACTCAAGACAAACTCGCTGACGCGAAAATTGCTGAGATATTCAACAGCATGAATCTGGATCAGAGAAAAGAGTTTAGAGAGCTGATGGCGCAGCAAGGTGATAACGCTCGCGCAGATGCGGAATTGATACTTAAAAGCCAGGCGCAAGGACACACTCAGCGCATGGATCTAACAAGCCTCATGCAATCAGTTATTCAGAAGCAACAACCACAGCAGTAATCAAACCTATCTCGCCATGGCCGTCATTATGAGGCCGGGCATCCTATTGCCTCCGATGGGCATAACATCGAGTAAACAGGGGTATTTATGTACGGAACGGCAGAAGAAAACACACCTGAAGTTGAAGTCGACAACGACACGCCTGAGCAAATTCCAGATGATGTCGAAACTGAAAACGACACTGACAACGTCGAAGCTGATGACCATGAGAATGGTGAAGTTGAGACTGAAGAGGGTGACGATTCAGAGCAAGAATTCTATTTCGGTGATGAAAGGCTGGACTCGCCGACCAGCGAAGACGCGAAAGACCCGGCACTGGTTAAGCATCTGCGCAGTACGATTAAAGAGAAGGATCGTGAGCTTAAAGAGCTTCGCCGCCTCTCTACTCAACCCGCACAGCAACAGCCAATTATCTCTCAGCCACCCGTCATGCCAAAGCTTACAGACCCTGGCATTGACTACGACGAGGACCTGCTTCAGGAAAAGCTTGAGCAATGGGCTAAAGAGAATGACCAGTACAAAGAGCAGCAGCGTGTCATTAAACAGCAACAGGAACAATTCAATGAGCAGCATCGGCAAAAAGTAGCCAATTACCAGCAGCGAGCAAAGGCGCTGAAGGTAAAAGGTTTCGCTGAAGCTGAGCAAATTGTTATTGATGAAGTTCCTAAAGTTATTCAGGACGCAATTCTTCACGAGTCTGAAAAGCCAGAAATGGTTGTGCTTGCTCTTGGTCGTAATGCCGAACTTCGCAAACAACTGGCAGAGGCTACCAACCCCGTAGCTCTTGGTCGACTTCTCGAGCGTATCGAGTCAAAAGCCAAAACGATGCCTAAAGCAAAAACAAATGCCGCAACAACGCCAGAAGTAAAAGGCAGCAACGGCGCGGTGATCAACAACCTCGACAA
The DNA here is from genome assembly GCF_004353845.1 of Citrobacter arsenatis. Taxonomy (GTDB): domain Bacteria; phylum Pseudomonadota; class Gammaproteobacteria; order Enterobacterales; family Enterobacteriaceae; genus Citrobacter; species Citrobacter arsenatis. Next base: position 2,981,363 of record NZ_CP037864.1, on the reverse strand, counting down.
ACTGAAAGCCAAGGCACTGGAAACCGGTGACTGGACGCCGTATTTCGCCGCCAAAAAGGCAAAAAAATAACCTATCGGAGCATTAAGCATGGCTAACCAATTAGCAAAAGACCTAGAGATTATGTTTGAGCAGTACGTGGAAGGTTTCGAAGCCTCCTGTGTAGTGTCTCGCAACGCCAAGAAATTCCGCCCTGGCGATACTGAAATGCAACGTGCAGGAGATGTTCTTTACCGTCCGCAGCATTACCACATGAACGTTGAAGAAGGTCTCGACCTGACCGGTAAAACACCAACTGCATTAGTTCAGCGCCTGGTTCCTTCTGTGTTCAAAGAGCCTAAAAACATTCTGTACACTCTGGATGCTCGTGAAATGCGTGATCCGGAGCACAAGACAGAAGCAGGGCGTGCGGCTGGTCAGCGACTGGCGGCGCAGATTGATTCTGATCTGATCGCAATGGTCACTCAGCGTGCAACAAACGTTGTCGCGATGGCAAACTCAACTACCGGTACTCAGGGGCGTGATCTGTGGAATAGCGCGGCTGGCATTGATGCAATTATGACTGCTATCGGCGTTCCGCAGGGTATTAACCGCCGCTCATTCTGGAACCCCTTCAACTACAAAGATCTGGCAGGTGAGTTAGGCCATCGCGCATACACTCAAGGCGTATCTCTGACGGCATACGAAAAAGCCCAGATTCCTCCAGTTGCATCATTCGACAGCTACAAGACTGACATCTCTGGTCGTGTACCTAATGGAACTGCAACAGCACTTACTCTGGCTGCCGCTCCTGCTCATAAGGTTCAGGCAAAAGATGCCAACGACATGCCGGTTGATAACCGTCAGGGAACTATCCAACTCTCTGCTGCCGGTCTTCAGGTTGGCGATGCGTTCACTATCGCTGGCGTTCACTCCGTACACCAGATCACCAAAGACACCACTGATCAACTTCAGGTCTTCCGTGTACTGGCGGTAAGCGGGACTACTGCGACAATCTCTCCGCAGATTTTGCCGCCGGATAACGCTGACGTACCAAGCCGTCCATACGCGAACGTTGACGCAAATGCCGCTAATGGTGCAGCACTGACATTGCTCAACCAGAACGCTGCACCGGCTAACCTGTTCTGGGCTGATGGTTCTGTCGAATTGATGTATGGCAAGCTGGCATTCCCTACTGGTCAGGGCCCGCAGGTAATGACTGCAACCACCGAGCAGGGCGCTACGCTGATCATGTCCTACGCATTCGACCACATCAAAGGTTCAACCACCTGTCGTTTCACGACTTTGTACGGTTGCTCTGTACTGGTTCCGGAGTACACCGGTATCGTTATCGCCGGTCAGTAACCAGCAACCTGAATTAATCAGGGGCTTCGGCCCCTTTTTTAATGGTGATTTATGTTCCTAAAAATAAAACAAAAAGGCTGCGTTTCTGCTGAGTATTGGCCCATTGCATCGGTAGTTACAATCCAAACGATCAAAGACGTTGAATTTGAAACAAGCGATATTGTTGCGAAAGTCAGATTTAAAGATCAGGAGGTAACTATTAATAAGTATCAAGATGCGTGGCTTGTTAACGACGATGGTTACGTTCTTGAGGTTATCAATCGTGATTATATGTGGGGTGAATAATGCCTAACACAATGCTTTATAAGCCAGGTTCTATGATCACCTGCGGGCCGCACTCACTTGATTACATCATCGTTGCAGATGAAGAGATAGAAGAAAAATTATCTCTTGGATGGGTGAAGACACCGGCTGAAACTGAATTGCCAGAGCCAGAGCCAGAGCCAGAGCCAGAGCCAGAGCCAGAGCCAGAGCCAGAGCCAGAAGTAAAAGAACGCAAGAAGCCGGGGCCAAAACCAAAGGCGGAACAAAATGGCGAAGACAAAGGGTGATTTAGTCCTCAAAGCGCTGAGAAAGGCCGGTCTTTATTCTAACTCCACATTGACAGATGCGGACCCGCAAGCAGTAGAAGATGCGATAAACGATCTGGAAGATATGATGGCAGCATGGCAGGTAAAAGGTATTGAGCTTGGGTACCTGTTCGCCGATTCTGCAAACGATGTGATGCCACTGCCTGATGACGATTCAGGTATTCCAGCATGGGCATATGACGGAGTGTCATTAAAACTCGCTGTTCAAGTCTGCATGGATAACGTCATTCAGCCATCCGATACACTTCTCTCAGCAGCAGACAGCGCATATCAGACAATTTGCATTGCATTAACCACCATTCCTCCGCTTGAGCGTCGAAATGATATGCCTCGCGGATCCGGTAATAAATCAGCATTCACATGGAATCGCTTTTACATCGAACAAGACGATCCGAGTACATGAGGTGAGTAAATGCCGATTCAGCAATTACCTTTAATGAAAGGAGTCGGCAAGGACTTCCGCAACGCCGACTACATCGACTTCCTTCCGGTTAACCTATTGGCGACACCGAAAGAGGTGCTAAACGCATCGGGGTATCTGCGCTCCTTCCCCGGCATAACGAAGCTATCAGACGTTGCTGGTACATCTCGCGGCGCTGAGTACAACACCTCTCAGAATGCCGTATATCGCGTTATGGGTGGAAAGCTTTATCAATCTGATTCAGTAGTTGGAAGCGTACTAGGATTAACCAGAGTTTCTCTTGCTCATGGCAGGACTTCGCAGGCTGTCTGTAGCGGTGGGCAGATAGTCGAATATCGTTACGATGGAACAACTAAGACGATAGCCAACTGGCCAGTTGATACTGGATATACTCAATACGACCTTGGTTCTGCTCGAGATATAACACGGTTGCGTGGTAGATATGCCTGGGCGAAAAATAACTCTGACTCATGGTTTATCACCGACATTGAAGATGAGTCTCATCCAGACCGGTACAGTGCTGAGTATCGCGCAGAATCGCAGCCGGATGGAATCGTCGGCATAGGCACATGGCGAGATTTTATCGTCTGCTTTGGTTCATCAACCATTGAGTATTTCACGCTGACAGGCACATCGACAGTCGGCGCGGCGCTCTATGTTGCTAACCCGGCATACATGGTGCCAAAAGGTATCGCAGGCACATTTTGCAAATGCGTGTTTATGGACGCTTACGCCATCGTCAGCAACCCAGCTACCGGTGCGCCGTCCGTGTATATCATCGACTCTGGCCGCGCCACTCCGATCGCCACAGCAAGCATCGAAAAGATTATTCGCGAGTACACCGCTGACGAGCTGTCGACAGCAGTAATGGAATCTCTGCGCTTCGATTCTCATGAGCTGTTGATGATTCACCTTCCGAGCCACGTGCTGGTATATGACGGCACGGCGTCACAGAACGGTCCGCAGTGGTGCATCCTGAAAACCGGACTATATGACGACGTCTACCGCGCTATCGACTTCATGTACGAAGGAAACACGATCACTTGCGGCGACAAGCTGGAAGCGGTGAAAGGCGCTCTTCAGTTCGACATATCTTCACAGTACGAAAAGCAGCAGGAGCACCTGTTATTCACGCCGATTTTCAAAGCTGATAACGCTAGGGTGTTCGACTTCGAAGTTGAATCCTCAACCGGCGTTGCCCAATATGCTGACCGGTTATTCCTTTCTGCCACCACTGACGGCATCAACTATGGCCGCGAGCAGATGATTGAGCAGAATGCGCCATTCGTTTACGACAAGCGCGTCATCTGGAAGCGTGTCGGACGAATACGTAAAAACATAGGCTTCAAAATCAGGGTTATCACCAAGTCACCTGTCACATTATCAGGCGCACAGATAAGGATTGAGTGATGGCCGATCCGTCCCTAAATAATCCGGTAATGATTAGGGCAATTAGCCTAAGCGCAAAATCACTACCAGCTGGTTACAGCCCTGCATATGAACAATATATTCTGTCTCAGGCTGCTGATTTCACCAGCGTTGCAGGAAAGGCTAACGATGCCGGAAAAGGCGCATACGACGCACAGGTTAAGAACGATGAGCAGGATGTCACACTTGATGATCATGAAGGAAGAATCACAGCAAATACAAATGCGATTCAATTACTTGATGTTCGACTGACGTCTGCAGAAGGGAAGATTAATGTTCTGCGTAATGATGTCGATTTCCTGATTGATGAAGTTGCAGACATTGAGACTACCATTGCCAACCATGAGACGCGAATCACTGCAAATGAGACGGAATTAGCTGATCACGAAACACGTATTGATGCTCTGGAATATGCCACAACACGCAAGAAATCGGAGGTTATTTACACTGGAATATCCCAGGTTATTCCGACCACTGCGACAAACTTGATCACGATGCTTAAGGCGCTAACCCCTACATCAGGAACGCTTGCTCCATTCTTCAATACTACGTCTGACAAGATGATCGTATACAACGAGAACAAGACGTTAAATTTTAAGCTCTCTCTCGTTGGGACATTCCCTGGTGGAACAACAAACCGATCAATGCAGTTAACCTTCTCTGGCTCGGTTCCTGATACGTTGGTAGATAGCCGAAATGCAGCAACAGCGACCAGCAATATCCTTCTTTCTACATTCTTCAGCGTTGATAAAAACGGCTTCCTTGCAACAAATGGCAGTACGTTAACAATCCAGGCCAATGGCGCGGCATTCACCGCAACGACCATCAAGATTATCGCGGAGCAATGATGATTACATTCAAGCCAACGCGAGACGCCGATTTGGTTGAAGCTGTCGGCAATCATCCAAAAATCATCGCCGGCAGTAATAATGGGGACGGTTACGACTATAAGCCTGACACGAAATACTTCGAAGTCCACGTGCATGGTGAGTTCGGAGGTATCGTTTATTACCACGAAACGCAGCCATTAACATTCGACTGTCACGCGATGTATCTCCCATGCGCCAGAGGATTCAGCAAAGACATTGGCCTGGCATTCTGGCGACACATCATTGCTACGACCAACTTCGCCTGCGTGATTTCCTATGCGGCGCGTAAGTTCCGTCACGGCCAGATTTACTGCGCGATGATCGGCATGACTCGCGTAGGAACCATCAAAAAGTATTTCAAGGGCGTAGACGACGTCACTTTCTATTCAGCAACCCGCGAAGAACTAATCGACTTCCTCTCCCGTCATTCCAGATAGGTAACAACATGCTAATTTTTCAGATTGCGAGTAAACATCTCGAGAATCGCCTGTACCTGAAAGGTGGGAAAGGCGGCTCGTCTGATGGTGGAGCAAAGGCTGCTGCGGAAGCGCAAAAATATGCCGCTGACCTGCAAAACCAGCAGTTCAACACCATCATGAACAACCTTGCACCGTTCACTCCGCTGGCTCAACAGTACATCGGACAGCTTCAGGGTTTATCAAGCCTGGAGGGGCAGAACAGTGCATTGAACAGTTACTACAACTCTGACCAATACAAAGGGATGGCTGATCAGGCGAGATATCAGTCACTAAACGCTGCTGAGGCTACCGGCGGATTAGGGTCCACGGCTACCAGCAATCAACTTGCATCTATTGCCCCAACACTCGGTCAAAACTGGCTATCTGGTCAGATGAATAACTACAACAATCTCGCAAACATCGGCCTTGGTGCGCTTCAGGGGCAGGCTAATGCCGGGCAGAACTATGCCAACAACATGGGGCAGATTTCACAGAATAGCGCAGCCCTTGCAGCAGCAAACGCTAATCGACCATCTGCATTGCAGCAAGGTATATCTGGTGCTCTTGGTGGTGGTGCTCTCGGCTATGGGATTGCTGGGGCATTAGGTACATCAACACCGTGGGGCGCTGGCATTGGTGCCGGTATTGGTCTGCTTGGGAGTCTTTTCTAATGGCAACATGGCAAGAAGGAAATGGCGGTAGATTTCTGGCTGGTATTGGAAGTCAGAATGATAACGCTCCAAGGTCAGGCGATAACTCACTGGCGCTTGGCTTGATCCGTGAGAACAATGACTTTGCTCGCGCCGGTGGTAATAACATTGGCTTGCAGGCGTTGCAAGGTCTAAGCGGTATTGCTGGCATGTATCAGCAGGAACAACAGCAGAATGCCATTAATGCTTTCAATGATGCGCATGCTCAAGCATGGAAAAGTGGCGACACATCCATCCTTCGTGATTTTGCAGCTGCAAACCCAGCATTTGTATCTCAAGCTCAGCAGGCTGTGTCAGGTCTTGATGACCAGCAGAAAGCTGAAATGGGTAAGCTTGCAACAGGTGTAAATACCGCCTTATCACAGGGGCCTGAAGCCTTCAGTAAGTTTGTAACTGACAATAGCGACAGCCTGAAACGTATTGGAGCTGATCCAAACTGGATGATCCAAGCGGGGGTACAAAATCCAGAGCAGTTATCCCACTTTGCTACAACTTTAGCGCTGGGCTCTGTTGGTCCAGAGAAAGCATTTGATGTGACTGATAAGATGGCTGGTCGTGATATTGACCGCGGTCGATTGGCTGAGACAGTTCGAAGTAATAAAGCAGGTGAGGGACTTCAGGCCCGCGGCCAGAACATTACAATGCGCGGTAAAGATATTTCGTCAGCCACTGCCCGCCGCGGTCAGGATATGGCAAACCAACGAGCTGGCGCTGCAGGTGGTCAAGGTGATCGAGTAGTCCAGTTAGCTGATGGTCGAACTGTTAACGTTGGTGGGAAACTTCATGGCGCTGGGGCAAACGCTTTTTACGAAGGCATAGACAATGCTGGGAATATGGTTCGCGTTCCTGCTAGCTCCATTGCTGCTCCAGCTACATCGGCAGCCAGCGCACAGAACTACGCAATGAAGAAAGACTTGGATGCAATTCTAAATTCTTCATCAGATAAATTAGGATTCATGACCGGCTTAACTGGCGGCAACGGCTCTCCTTCATGGGATGCAGAGGCTCGAAGTCGTCTAAGTGGTGGTGAACAGCGTCAGTTATTCAATGCCACTAAGCGTATCCAAGGCAAGATGCAGAACCAGGGAATTGCAGCAGCTCGCGATATGGGGGCATCTGGCATCAACACCGTTGCAGAAGCAAAGATGTATTTTCAGGGCATGCCACAGGTTGATTACTCTAGCCCTGAAGCAATGCAGCAATCAATGCGAGACATCCAGCAATATACCGACAATTACAACCAGCAGTATCAGGTTGATGTTGGTAATGGTGGAAATCGTCAGCAGTCAGCACAGACAGCAGCGCAACCGAAAACTTCTGGCTACCAGTCTCTATGGGGTGATTAATGGCTAAGGCATGGAAAGACGTTATTGCCTCTCAACAGTACCAGGCATTAGCACCAGAGCAGAAAGCACAGGCGCAGGAGCAATACTTCAATGAAGTAGTTGCTCCGCAAGCCGGAAACGATGCAGAACAGGCTAAACAGGCTTTCTATACTGCTTATCCACCTCCAATGACTCAACAACCGGCACAACAACCACAAGAGCAAGCGCAGCCACAGCAGCAAGAGCCATCATTAATGCAGCGAGCCGGTGATTTCCTTACTGGCGGTCAAAGTGCCGGGCAGATAGTTGAACAGGCAGGCAGAGGATTAGTCAATATTCCGTTTGACGCTTTACAGGGTGGGGCGAGTTTAATAAATGCCATCAGCCAAGGACTTGGTGGCCCAAAGGTTCTCGATGATGTCTATCGACCTGTAGATAGACCAACTGATCCATATGCACAAGCAGGTGAGTCAGTTGGTAACTATCTAACCCCTGGTATCGGAGTTGCAGGAAATATGATTGCAGGATCCATCGCTGATGCAACTAATCAGGATGGTGATTTTGCAACTAATGTGGCTAAGAATGCGGCGATAAACCTTGGCGCTCAAGGAGCACTTTCGTCAATTGCAAAAGGTGTTGGAAGGGGTATCACCGCAGCAAAAGGAAGAATTGCGCCAGAAGCAGCCAAGACCATAGCGAATGCTGAATCTGTCGGTGTTACACCAATTACATCTGACATGATTAAGCCTGGTAATGCATTTACCAGAGGTCTTGTGCAAGGTGGAGAAGGTGCGTTGCTTGGTACTGGCGCTCAAAGAGAAGCTCAGCAGGCAGCAAGGAGCAATGCGGTTTCAAACTATCTTGATAAATTCGGCGAGTACAATCCGGACGACGTAGTTAAATCTCTTACTGGTACTTTAAAGGGCCGTAGGGATATGGCTGGCAGTATGCTGAATGACATTACCAAAAAGATGGGGACTGCGCCGGTTGAAACATCCAATGCTGTAACAGCCATTGACGATAGCTTAGCTAAGTTAAATAGGCTGGGTACTTCAGCTGACAAAAACTTAGTTTCTACGCTGGAGAATCTCAAATCAGAGCTATCAAACCCTAATATTGATTTCGACTTACTGAAGCAACACAGGACGGCTTTCCGGTCAAATGTTCAGGGTGATGCAATGGTCTTCCCTGACCAGGCTAAAGCGATTACAAACCGCATAGAGAACGCCATGACTAGAGATCTTCGTGGAGCAGTAGGTAAAAATCTTGGGCCTCAAGAAGCCGCTAAATACATTAGAGCGAACTCTGATTACTCTAATATTTACAACAAGGTTCTTAACAAAAAGATTGCCAATAATCTAAACAAAGCAACCAGTGAAGCGACTCCTGAACTAATCAATAGTGTGGTTTATAGCCGTAATGCATCCGATATCAAGCGCATTTGGCCTGCATTAGATGATAAAGGTAAGGATGCCATGAGGGCGGCGTATATCAGCCGAATCTCTGAGAAAACTGGAGGATCACCAGCAAAGTTCATCACAGAGGTAAACAAGCTTAAGCGTCAGGCTGGAGGTGAAATTTATAACACCATATTCAGCGGAAAGCATATGAAAGAGCTTGATGCACTCCATGATGTGCTCAGGGAAACGTCTAGAGCAGATTCAGCAAATATTGTTACGCAGACAGGTCAGGCGCTAGCAAACCCTTTAAGGCTTGGTTCCGGGGTTGCATCTGGCGGGGTGTCGTTAGCATCTGAGGCTGGATATGGTCTTGCAATGAGGGTTTATGAGTCTAAGCCGGTAAGGAATGCATTGCTTAGGCTAGCCAATACTAAACCTGGGACACCTGCATATGAGCGAGCATTAAATAATGCAGCAAACTTAGCTAGGCCAATCATAGCTTCTCAAGCAACTCGAGAGTAATGATTAGCTGATTCGTTTTCAGATTTTAATTTTGCAATTTCTAGCTTCAGATAGAAAACCTCATCCTGAAGTTTTGATATGGCTTCTTCGCTTTCATTGCTATTTTTTCTTAACCCATCAATTAGTGATCCAATTGTTGCCATGGCTATTATTGAAGCAACTGCGAAAACTATAAATCCGAAGTACACAAGACTAATCATCTAGCTCTCCTTGATTAAATTTAACTAACATAATTATAGCATTGCTGCGCAAGTTTTAGCTTGTGCGGCTTTGCTGCGCCCGGAGCACATAAATGTCAGATATCACAGCCAACATTGTTGTGTCAGCACCTTCTCAGTTGTTCACGATGCCAAGGTCATTTAAGGCTGTGGCTAACGGTAAAATCTACATCGGACAGATTGACACTGACCCGGTAAACCCAGCTAACCAAATTCCTGTTTATCTTGAAAACGAAGATGGTAGCCATGTTCAGGTTGCCCAACCAATCGTAATTAATGCTGGAGGCTATCCGGTATATAACGGGCAAATTGCTAAATTTGTAACTGTACAGGGCCACTCTATGGCTGTGTACGATGCATATGGCACACAGCAGTTCTACTATCCAAACATATTGAAGTATGACCCTGACCAGCTAAGACAGGAGCTGGCAACTGGCAATGGTTCATTAGTGAATACGCGCTACGGTACGCTGGCCGAGTATGTTGAGAAAACGCCAAGCCTTCTGGCAACAAAATATATGGACGAAACTGAGATGGCTGCGCTTGCGTCCGGTGATTTGTCCGTGAACCATCAGCCGAAAGTACAACAGGTTATGGATGAGGCGCATGGGCTGAAGTGCTCGGTTTACTTTCCCACTGGAACATACTGCTTTGATACTGCTGTAAACGTCTGGTCTTATGTTCGTTCTGTTTGGGGAGATGGTTCCGCAACAATTACTCGGCGATATCGTTCATATTTTATCCCTGGAACAACAGATATTGACCCAAATAGAGATACTAGAAAACTTTTTAGACTTTTAAATGGAGCACTTGGATACATATCAGTACATGGAATAGTATTCGATGGAAATGCCAGAAATATTGATGTTTCCGCTTCAGGAACAAGTGAGATCACTGGCGTACCAGACCAGACTTACTACCAAGACATGGAACCAGGAGGAGCATCTCCTTATATACATGGGCCTGATGGTAACATCCCTGTCCCTGGGGAAAACTATTACAACCACGCAAAAAAACTGTCTGGAACAGATGTGTACGATTGTGTGTTTCGTGATGCTCCTGGAGGATGTATTGTTGGTAACTTCAGAAATCTTAGGGCCTCCTCAAACTCATTTTTGGGTTGGTATGATCACGCAATTTACGCAGCAGGAAGCGCTTTTGCTGATCAGGGTAATGGAATTCTGGTTGGTGATATTACGGTCACTGGGAATACCTTCAGGAACAGAATAAACACTCGTGGTAATGGTGCTGTTAAAGGAAGGTTTGGTTTTGACCGTTATACAGTTACTGGCAATACATTTGATGTTGTTGATTATTGTATGGCGTTTGATACTGGACACGGGATGGTAGGAAGTGTTTATGCTATGCAACCTTGGGGGCAGATCACTGTAACTGGAAATGCATGCACCTGTGATAGTTATTGGATGATGATTGGAACCAATAGAGGTACCAAGTGGTTCGATAACGGATGGATGTCTGCTATCAACATTTCAAATAACACCGTCCAATCTAAGGATAGGATCCTGTTGCTTGGAGTAAGTGGTAGTAATGATTATTTGATGGATGCATATCAAGTAAATATATCCAATAACACTTTTTCTGCACCTAGCTTCTTATCGCTTTATACTCATTTAACTAACTGCGATTGGCGCATAGAAAGTAATAACATAACAATTACTAACACAGGAATGATTATAGGTGTAGACCAGGCTGAGGTTTCAAACTCAGTTCTGAGGCTTACAAATAATATAATGGGACGTGTATTAACGACATCTACTGGTAATCTTCATCTCAGTAATTTCGAGCGCGTCATCATGAAAGGTAATGAGATTCGAAATCTGTCTATGAGTTTTGGTAGCTACGTTACCGACCTAGCTATTGAAGATAATGAATTCAGGTTCTCTACTTCACTTCCTTCAAAACCGTTCGGTTTTATGTACTCATCTTCTGGAAATGGTTTCAACAGAGTTAAATTATGTAACAATAAAATTGTTGGTAGCCCAATAAGATTCGCTGTGAAGTGTTCATCTGATTGCGTTCTTGATATGAGTGATAATAGTATTTATGGAATAACTGATTATTTCCTTGAGTTAAATGCTACCGGATACACACCTAAAACCATGATTGTCAAAAATAATCTTGTTGTTGGAGGCGCACTGATAGCCGATCTACCTGCTGGAGTATCTCTTGGTAGCACTTCGAGTTACATGGAGCTGATGAACAATACCCTAAGGTCAACATCCCCAGGAACTCAGCAATCATGCACAATCCTTAGAGACGGCGGCGCTCAGTCATGGTTGGCGCACTACCAAACTATAAGGTGTGTAAAAAACACATTCAGAGATGTTACTAATGTGCTAAAAATAGATGGCACTGCATCATCAGGAGTATCGACAACAAATAAATTTTGGTTCGGTGAAAACCAAACATACAATTCCACATTGACGTGTAACTATCCTTCAGCAAACAAAGCCAATACTGATGTAACTCAGACACTAAATATATAGTAAAAGGCGGCTAAGCCGCCTTTGCTTTTATTTTACTTTAAATCGTTTTTCTACTTTATTATATAGAATAGCAGAAAATATAATTGCAATGGATATTGCACCAAATTGCATTAAGATAAAATATCTTGTTGAGGTTTGTTCTAGGTTGATGAACTTGCTATAAGAATTAAAAGTAATATTTAGTGACAACTGATGTACTAAATATAAGCTGTAGCTTATTATTCCTATGTTGGCTATGCTTTTATTGGAAAATATTGATGGACGAGATGCAATGAATGCCATGAAAAATATAGATGTTGCACAGAACATCTCGAAAGCATATACCTTGAAATCTCCAAAAATAGCATATAAGAAAAGCAATGGCATTGAGATCCATAAAGCATATTTCAAATAATTAGTGAAAGATTGCTTTATGTATGAAGCAATAAACCCAGTAAGGAAGTATGTCCACATGATCTGTTCGCTCTGATATCCGAGATAGATGATTATCAGAGATAAAGGGATTAAAGATATCCTCAAAGGTTTAATGGCAAATGCGCAGGCAAGAAATGGCACTGCTGCATAATATTTCCACTCATAAGGTAACGTCCATGTTACAACGTTAAGACTCCAGTCCCAGATTGAGCCAACCCTGATACCACCACCCCAGAAACCAAAGCCATAGACACTACGAATTACTGTCATTACCTCATCAATAGTTTTTATTTGCCCATATCTCTGGAACATGAAAATTGCAAAAACTATTGTTGAAACGACAAGGTATGCAGGAAGTAATCTATAAATTCTTTTCTGGAAGAAGGTAATATCGAAAATACCTTTTTTAATAGCTGATGAAAATAAAAATCCTGTTAAGCAAAAGAATATTGAAACGCCAAACGCACCCATTTTTTCAAATGCGTAAGCTGGCTGAATATTCATGTATGGTGATTTTAAACCTATAGCAGCAATCACTGTGTAAGAATGGTTTACAAAAACAAGAAGACACGCGATCCCCCTCAACCCTTCTAGACTCAAGTCGTTATGGCTACCAATTGGAGATATATCAACTATTTTGTTGATTAAAAAGCAAACGAATAGTGAAAATAAAATAAAAAGTGAAGCATAAGTCACATTATGAATGCTTAGATATGGGAGTAAAGAAGCAACATTTTCCATTAAAACGCGCCCTGCGAATAACATTCGAGTTGTTAATGAGTTTTAAGATGGCAATATTCTACCATCATACATCTGGATGATCGACCAGGCTTGATGGAGAATGCCGTGCGGATGTGTTTTACACGATAGTGAGACAAAAGCGGGACACACAAAGCTTTGCATCGGTTTGCAAGGCTTTGCATGTTTTTCGAAGATGGGGCGTGTGATGGGGCATGGGTGGGGCAAAAAATTAGCGCAAAACAACTCAAAACCCGTGAAGGTGGTGATTCGTCTTGCGCTAACGCTCTGCTTTATGACTGCTTTCTGTTCACTTCGACGCACAATGATTTAATAGTGCCGCCTATCCTGAACAAACCTTCATGGGCGGACTGAGCCGCCCAACGATTAGCAGGCGTTAAGGTTTAAGACTTTTTCGCCTGATACATCTCATCGGAGTGGTTGTCATCTTCCACCCAGAAGTTAATGTTGAATTGCGCGTCGTCGCTTAATTCAACACGATGCCAGTACTGCGGTGGACTGGTCGCGAACTGACCTGCATTAATTACTACCTTCACTTCGGGCTCTTTTGCGTCTTCATTGGCAAAACCATAATACGTTACCGTACCTTCCATGACGCAGAGCTGTCCAAACACGCCTGCTGCGGTGTTATGGTGAGAAAGAAGTGCTGCCGGGACGTTGTCTTTGGTGAAGAAGGGAGTAGAGCGTTTCACTTTCCAGTTTGCCGGGATGCGTAAATGGGACATAAGACATCTCCTTTGTGTGGCATCTATAAGATGTATTAAATATACATCTTATAGATGCCAGCAGGCAATGAATTTAAGGCAAAAAAAACGCTCCCGAAGGAGCGTCTCTGTTAGCGACCGAAAAGGTCTCGTTTTTTCGGTTTAAACGGTTGTGCAATCACTACCAGCACGGCGACCACCAGGTAGGCGGCGAAGATCCCCAACAGCCACTGCGGCATTTCCAGGGTTAAAAAAGACCACTGACGCTCAGCACAGTCACCGGACGCTACAAATACCTGCGGCAGCCATTTGTCCAGAGGCAGCCAGCTTGGGAAGCGGGCGGCAAAATCACAGGTCATAAACGGTGATGGGTTCAACTGAATCATGGTGTGCTCATACGCTAACTGCAGCCCGCGCCAGGCACTGTAAATCCATATAACCATCGCCACATAGCGCAGCGGCGTTTTTGGTGCAATAGCACCCACCAGTCCCGCACCCATCACGCCGAATAATGCGCTACGTTCATAAATACACAACACGCAAGGTTTTAGCAGCATGACATGCTGGAACCACAACGCGACGAGTTCCAGCGCAAAGGCGGTTAACGCCAACAATAACCATGCTCCACGACCACGGGAGCACTGGTTTAAAAATCGCAACATAATAATTTCCCTGCAACATGCGTAGAGACCGCAGTTTAAACCAATTCAATTTATGCGCCACTAGCGGGAATTGAAAATTTGCGTAATCGGATACTTATCATGCAAAAAGTCAAACCGGGCAGTGATTTGCCCGGTTAATTGTTATGAAAGTGTAGCTAACCAGCCCGTTTGGGTCATCCATTCGGTCACCGGTACCAGCGTGAACTCGACGCAAAGCAGACCAACGATCGTCAGAACGAGAGTATACGGCAGAGCCATCCATACCATGCGGCCATAAGAGAGGCGAATCAATGGTGCCAGTGCGGAAGTCAGCAGGAACAGGAATGCCGCCTGGCCGTTTGGCGTGGCCACGGAAGGCAGGTTGGTCCCGGTATTAATCGCTACAGCTAACAGCTCATACTGGTTGAGGCTGATGGTCCCTTGTTCGAGTGCTGCTTTGGCTTCGTTAATGTAAATGGTGCCGACAAAAACGTTATCAGAGATAGAAGACAGCAGGCCGTTAAACAGATAGAACAGCGTCAACTGAGCATGCTCAGAGGACTGCAATACAAAATGAATAATCGGTGAAAAAAGCTGTTGATCGATAATAACCGCAACAATAGAGAAGAATACGGTCAGCAGGGCGGTGAACGGCAGCGACTCGGTAAACGCTTTGCCAATAGCATGTTCGTCGGTAACGCCGGTCAACGACGTTGCCAGAATGATGACGGACAGACCAATTAATCCAACTTCCGCCAGATGCAGGGCCAGAGCAATCACCAGCCAAACGCCGATAATGGCCTGGACAATCAGTTTGATTTTGTCCTGGCGAGTACGCTGTTGACGGCTTTGATCGTCAAATTGTTGCAGGACATCGCGGACGGTCTCCGGCAGCGTTTCGCCATAACCAAACCAGCGTAGTTTCTCGACCAGCATGCAGGTTAGCAGGCCGCAAATCAGGACCGGGACGGTGACCGGCGCCATGCGCAGGAAGAAGTCGCCGAAATGCCAGCCAGCCGCTTTGGCGATAATCAGGTTTTGCGGTTCGCCGACCATCGTCATCACACCGCCTAACGCCGTGCCGACACCCGCATGCATCATCAGGCTACGCAGAAAACCACGGAACTGCTCCAGTACGACCTTATTGTGCTGATCGATATGGCTGTCATCGAGCATGTTATTGTCTTCCGCGCGGGAAGAGGCGACACGATGGTAGATACCATAGAAACCAACCGCTACGCTGATTACCACGGCAACAACGGTCAGCGCATCAAGAAACGCAGAAAGGAAGGCAGCGGCAACGCAAAATGCCAGCGCTAGCAGCATCTTGGAACGAATAGTGAGCAGCAGGCGGGTGAAAATAAACAGCAGTAACTGCTTCATAAAGTAGATGCCAGCCACCATAAACATCAGCAGTAATAACACCTCAAGGTTAGCGGCAACCTCTTCACGCACATGCGTGGCGCTGGTCATGCCAATGATGACTGCTTCGATGGCTAGCAGCCCGCCCGGCAGCAGCGGATAACATTTTAACGCCATCGCCAGCGTAAAAATGAACTCGGCCACCAGTAACCAACCTGCGATAAAGGGATTGATGAAAAAAATAATCGGGTTAAGGACTAAGAAGACGAGCAATGCAAGTTTGTACCAGTCAGGTGATTGACCTAAAAAATTGCGCCACATAGCGCGGCCCCATGATATCTCCATGGTGATTTCCCTACCTTTAAAAATGAAATCATGTTTTTATGTTTGACCGCAAAGCTTAGCGGGAGGAGGGAGTACAGGCAAGCGATTCGCGTGACCAGCAAGGCTGGCTGCGCTTTAGCGTTATCTGGAAAATGAAGCCTTGATCTACTTTTTCTTCATTGCGTCAGCTATCAGCTAGGTAACCCGTCTGGTATGATAACTGTAACTATGTTTTGCTGTGTAATGGAATTATTACTATGGTCATTAAGGCGCAAAGCCCGGCTGGGTTCGCGGAAGAGTACATCATTGAAAGTATCTGGAATAACCGCTTCCCACCTGGCACTATTTTGCCCGCAGAACGTGAACTCTCTGAACTGATCGGAGTGACACGTACCACGTTACGCGAGGTATTACAGCGTCTGGCGCGTGACGGTTGGTTGACCATCCAACACGGCAAACCAACGAAGGTGAATAACTTCTGGGAAACCTCCGGGCTGAATATCCTTGAAACGCTGGCGCGTCTCGATCACGAGAGCGTGCCGCAGCTTATCGATAATCTGCTGTCCGTGCGTACTAACATCTCGACGATCTTTATTCGTACCGCGTTTCGCCAGCATCCTGATAAAGCGCAAGAGGTTCTGGCGACGGCAAATCAGGTGGCCGACCATGCTGATGCGTTCGCCGATCTGGACTATAATATTTTCCGCGGTCTGGCATTTGCCTCCGGCAACCCGATTTACGGTTTGATCCTCAATGGAATGAAAGGGTTATATACCCGCATTGGCCGCCATTATTTTGCCAATCCGGAAGCGCGCGCGCTGGCGCTGAGTTTCTACCGTAAGCTGTCAGAACTGTGCGAGCAGGGCGCTCATGAGCAGGTTTATGAAACGGTGCGGCGCTATGGTCACGACAGCGGCGAGATTTGGCATCGTATGCAGAAGAACCTGCCGGGCGATTTAGCGATTCAAGGACGCTAATAAAAAAAACCTCATACGAGGTAATGCCGGTCAGTTAGCGCCTCAGTTTCAGTAAGCTGGCGGAGGTAAAGAACATGCTATCTCGGAGATAGAGTTCCGTTCACCTCATGCTCATTGTTTCTCTGAAACACGGATTCCCGTGAACGTGTAAAGGGCGTTCTCCGCCACGCCGTTTACAATCCCGGCTCCCGGCACGGAAAATTGCCACTTCGCGGTTCCCTCCGCTCATTCCTCCAGGCTTCCGGGCCGGGCGCGATGTAACGTCCCTGTAAAGCGCGCCCTGAACCCGCATCCCTGCGGGTTCTCCCGGCCTTACGGAAACACGTCGGCAATTTTCAGCCGGACCAGCCCACACCTGACCCTCTGCGTTTTTTTTTAAACAGCAAAACAGGTTTTACTGGAAGTCAGGGCATTGAAGCGATGCCCCCTGTCCGGCTGAAAATCGATGAGGTGTTGACGGCTGACCGGGGCTGTCCGCAGGGATGCGGACAGAGGGGATGGCCTGCATGGATGCAGGCTCGGCCCCGACCCGACAGGCAGACGGCATAAGACGAATGACAAAATTGCCGGGAGCAATTTTGAACAGCGCTTGCGATGGCCCCGAAGGGGTGAGCCCCAGGGATGGGGCGAATAATCGCGCAGCGACGATTTTCCTGCCGGGAGCCTGGGTTGCAAGGGAGGCGGCGGTGAGCCTCCCTTGCACGTTCACGGGCATCAGCGCTTCAGAGAAATGACACCGCTGAGGTGAACGGAACCCTGAGCAAGAATCACATGTTCACCATACATGCTTAACTGATCGGCATTACTCATACGAGGGGTTTTGTTTTTACAGACCGTTCATCCTCGGCGGGCAACGCTCCAGCAGCTCCACGCTGCCATCTTCATTCTGCTGCTCCAGCATCACGTCAAAACCCCACAGCCGATGCACATGCTTAAGCACCTCTTTGCGACCTTTATCCAGTGGCGCGCGGTTATGCGGAATATAACGTAGCGTGAGCGAGCGATCGCCGCGCAGATCGACGTTCCAGATTTGAATATTCGGCTCCAGGTTGCTCAGGTTATATTGCGACGACAGCCTGTTGCGGATTTCACGATATCCTTCCTCGTTGTGGATCGCGGAAATCTCCAGATAATTATGACGATCGTCATCCAGCACGGTAAACAGGCGGAAATCACGCATAACCTTCGGTGACAGGAACTGGCTGATAAAGCTCTCATCTTTGAAATCACGCATCGCGAAATGCAGGGTTTCCAGCCAGTCGGAACCCGCTATATCCGGGAACCAATATTTGTCCTCTTCGGTCGGCGACTGACAAATACGTTTAATATCCTGGAACATGGCAAAACCCAGAGCATACGGATTTATCCCGCTATACCACGGGCTGTTGTACGGCGGCTGGAACACCACGTTGGTATGGCTATGCAAAAACTCCAGCATAAACCGTTCGGTAACTTTACCTTCATCATAAAGGTGATTCAGAATGGTGTAATGCCAGAAAGTCGCCCAACCTTCGTTCATCACCTGCGTCTGTTTCTGCGGGTAAAAATACTGGCTGACCTTGCGCACAATACGCAGCACCTCGCGTTGCCAGGACTCCAGCAGCGGGGCGTTTTTCTCCATGAAGTACAGCAGGTTCTCCTGTGGTTCAGAAGGATAACGTCGAGCTTCTGCAACGGTTTTCTCTTCCTCTTTCTTCGGCAGCGTGCGCCACAACATATTCACCTGGCTTTGCAGATACTCTTCGCGGCTTTTCTGTCGGGCTTTCTCTTCCTGTAGGGAGATTTTTTGCGGGCGTTTGTAACGGTCAACGCCGTAGTTCATCAGCGCATGACAGGAGTCGAGGAGCTTTTCGACTTCATCCACGCCGTAACGCTCTTCACACTGGGTAATATAGTTTCGCGCGAAGATCAGGTAATCGACGATGGAACTGGCATCCGTCCAGCTACGGAACAGGTAGTTGTTTTTGAAGAAGGAGTTGTGTCCATAGCAGGCATGCGCCATCACCAACGCCTGCATGGTGATGGTGTTCTCCTCCATCAGATATGCGATACATGGATTGGAGTTGATAACGATCTCATAGGCCAGTCCCTGCTGACCATGCTTATATAAGCGCTCGGTTTCGATAAACTTTTTACCAAACGACCAGTGAGGATAGTTGATCGGCATCCCGACGCTGGAGTAAGCGTCCATCATCTGTTCGGAGGTGATCACCTCGATTTGGTGCGGGTAGGTATCCAGTCTGTAGAGTTTCGCCACGCGGTCTATTTCCGCCAGATAGACATCCAGCAGATCAAACGTCCAGTCGGGTCCATCGCTTAACCGTGTGCTGTCCTTGTTCATGGAATCAATCGTAGCCATTCGCGCACCCTCATTGTTGGCGGCACTCTCTGTCTGGAGTACCTCATTTCAAGCATAGATCATGGTGTTAAAAAACGTGCTGCGGCTGAAATTTTTTCTTTGCGATTTCTCGTTAGCGAAGCGTCGAAAAACGGCATGGTCGCAAAATTTTATGCTGGATAAAAATAACGCACAGCAGGAGATGCCAAAGCAGAGAGTTCCCCGCTGTCACCGCTATATGTGAGATAAGTCACCATAAAAAAGCCATATGTTGAATAATATTTTCAACTGAGTTATCAAGATGTAATTAGATGATTGTTCTTTTACTGTTAATGGAGTGGCTATGCGAGTTGTCATACTGGGAAGTGGTGTCGTTGGCGTGACCAGCGCCTGGTACTTAAGTCAGGCTGGACACGATGTCACCGTCATTGATCGTGAGCCCGGTCCGGCACTGGAAACCAGTGCGGCGAACGCGGGGCAAATCTCTCCAGGTTATGCAGCACCATGGGCGGCGCCAGGCGTACCGCTGAAAGCAATTAAATGGATGTTTCAGCGTCATGCTCCGCTGGCCGTGCGCCTTGACGGGACGCAGTTCCAGTTGAAATGGATGTGGCAAATGCTGCGCAACTGCGACACCAGCCACTACATGGAAAACAAGGGCCGGATGGTGCGTCTGGCCGAATACAGCCGTGATTGCCTGAAAGCGCTGCGCGCCTCTACCGGTATCGAGTACGAAGGGCGCCAGGGCGGAACCCTGCAACTGTTCCGTACCGCTCAACAGTATGAGAACGCCACTCGCGACATCGCCGTGCTCGAAGACGCTGGCGTACCCTATCAGTTGCTGGAGGCAAACCGTCTGGCAGAAGTCGAACCGGCGCTGGCCGAAGTGGCGCATAAACTGACCGGCGGTCTGCGTTTACCGAATGACGAAACCGGTGACTGCCAGCTGTTTACCCAGCGTCTGGCGCAGATGGCGGAGCAGGCGGGCGTTAAGTTTCGCTTTAACACTCCGGTCGATAAGCTGCTGAGCGATGGTGAGCAGATTTATGGCGTTCAGTGCGGCGAGGAGATAGTTAAGGCTGATGCCTATGTGATGGCGTTTGGCTCGTATTCTACCGCGATGCTGAAAGGGATCGTTGATATTCCGGTTTATCCACTTAAAGGCTATTCGTTGACCATTCCGGTGGCGCAAGACGACGGCGCGCCGGTTTCGACTATTCTTGATGAAACATACAAAATCGCCATTACCCGCTTTGATAACCGTATTCGCGTGGGTGGCATGGCGGAGATTGTCGGCTTCAATACGGAATTGCTGCAACCTCGTCGTGAAACGCTGGAAATGGTCGTACGCGATCTTTTCCCTCGCGGCGGTCATGTGGAGCAGGCAACCTTCTGGACCGGGCTACGTCCGATGACCCCGGACGGTACGCCGGTGGTTGGACGAACCCGCTTTAAGAATTTGCTGCTCAACACTGGACACGGCACGCTGGGCTGGACCATGGCCTGTGGCTCAGGTCAGTTGCTTAGCGATATTCTTTCTGGCCGCACGCCAGCAATTCCTTACGACGATCTGAGCGTGGCGCGTTACAGTCCAGGGTTTACCCCATCTCGTCCACGGCATTTACATGGCGCACATAACTGATAAGGACGTGAGATGACTCGCCCGATACTGGCCAGCATTGACCTGCAGGCGTTGAAACAAAACCTGAGCATTACCCGTCAGGCCGCGCCGGACGCCCGCGTCTGGTCGGTGGTGAAAGCCAATGCTTACGGACACGGCATTGAACGCGTCTGGAATGCGCTGGGCACAACCGACGGTTTTGCCATGCTCAATCTTGAAGAAGCAATAACCCTGCGCGAGCGCGGATGGAAAGGCCCGATACTCATGCTGGAGGGCTTTTTCCACGCCGAAGATCTGACGATGTATGACAAATATCGTCTGACCACCTGTGTACACAGTAACTGGCAGCTAAAAGCGTTGCAGAATGCGCGCCTCAATGCGCCGCTGGATGTTTACCTGAAGGTGAACAGCGGTATGAACCGACTGGGGTTCTTACTGGACAGAGTTTCAACGGTCTGGCAACAGCTGCGGGCGATGCCCAACGTCGGTGAAATGACGCTGATGTCGCACTTTGCCGATGCGGAGCACCCGGAGGGTATTCAGGAAGCCATGGTGCGTATTGCGCAGGCGACGGAAGGTCTGGAATGCAGACGCTCGTTGTCCAATTCGGCTGCCACGCTGTGGCATCCTGAAGCGCATTTCGACTGGGTTCGTCCGGGTATTATTTTGTATGGCGCATCGCCGTCGGGACAATGGCGGGACATCGCCAACACTGGCCTGAAACCGGTGATGACGCTGAGCAGCGAGATAATCGGTATACAAACCCTGAAGGCTGGCGATCGGGTCGGCTATGGGGGACGCTACACCGCCAGCGGCGAGCAGCGTATTGGAATTGTGGCGACCGGCTATGCAGACGGTTATCCGCGTCATGCGCCAAGCGGAACGCCGGTGCTGGTGGACGGTGTCCGCACCACAACGGTGGGGACGGTATCAATGGATATGCTGGCGGTTGACCTGACGCCGTGTCCGCAGGCGGGGATCGGGACGCCGGTAGAGCTGTGGGGCAAAGAGATTAAAATTGACGATGTAGCCAGCGCGGCGGGTACCGTGGGTTACGAATTGATGTGTTCTCTGGCACTGCGTGTGCCGGTGGTGACAGTGTAACTTTTGTAGGGCTGCCTGATGACGCGGCGCTTATCAGGCCTACAGAAGCAGTGCATTTTGTAGGCCGGGTACGGCGCAGCCGCCACCCGGCAAAAAACATCCGCGTTACTCATCCTCATCTTCAGCAACGCGAACACCGACCTTCAGCACCGCATTATCTTCTTTTTCCGCGACCGTCCAGATCATGCCAGCGAATTCAACCTGGTCACCGACGACCGGCGCGGCGCCAAGCAGATGCTGAACAATTTCACCCAGCGTTTGCTGCTTATCACGATACTCTGTGCCATCATCCAGGCCATAAATCAGCGCTACATCGGCGTATTTTGCGCTGGCTTCGAGAATAAAATCACCGAAGAAGCGCTGGTCTAACGACACCGGCGGCGACTGGCTGAACAGTTTGCCGAGAGCCGGGAGATCGCGCTCGCGGCCAATAACACACAAAACATCGCCTTCACGCAGACGCGTACTGCCGGAGGGGTGAAACAGCACGTTGTCACGGAACAGGGCGGCAATTCGCGTTTCTTCCGGCATATGCAGGTCGCGCAGCGCGGCACCGACACACCACTTATCCGCGCTGAGCTGATAAACAAACTGCTCCCAGGGATTATCCGGGTGAATATCCAGACCAATGCGCGACACGGGCCAGCCGACGGGAGGGACCACAACTTTGGCTTTTTTAGCGGCCCATGAAAGCGACGTTCCCTGAAACAGTAGCGAGATCAGAACCACGAAGAACGCGACGTTAAAGAACAGGCGCGCGTTTTCCAGACCCGCCATCATCGGGAAGACGGCGAGAATGATCGGAACTGCGCCGCGCAGACCCACCCAACTGATGAAAATGCGCTCGCGCAGGTTGAAGCCACGAAACGGCAGCAGCCCGGCGAACACCGAAAGCGGGCGGGCAATGAATATCATCCACGCCGACAAAATCAGCGCAGGGATCGCGATAGGCAGCAGGTCAGACGGCGTAACCAGCAGGCCGAGCACCAGGAACATGGCGATTTGTGCCAGCCAGGCCAGACCGTCGAAGTTTTGCAAAATACCAAACCGGTTGCGGATGGGGCGATTGCCGAGCAGGAAACCGCACAGATAAACGGCCAGAATACCGCTGCCTTCCAGCGCAGTGGTCAGGGCAAAAATCAGGATCCCACCGCTTAACGCCAGCAGCGGATAAAGTCCGGCGGGCAGCGAAATACGGTTAATCATCTGCTGGAGCAGGTAGCCGCCGCCGAGTCCCAGTATGATGCCTAAGCCGAACTGCTGGATAATATGCACCGCAAACATCCAGCTTAAACCTGTCTCGTGATTTTGGATCATGGCAATAAGCGTGATGGTCAAAAATACTGCCATCGGATCATTACTACCGGATTCAATTTCCAGCGTAGAGCCAACACGTTCGTTAAGACCTTTACCGCCGAGCAGGGAAAAGACCGCCGCGGCGTCGGTTGAACCCACAATCGCGCCAATCAGCAGCCCTTCGATAAGATCCAGATGGAACAGCCACGCGGCCATCATGCCGGTGAGTCCGGAGGTAATCAGCACCCCGACGGTCGCCAGCGATAGCGCCGGGCCTAAAGCGACGCGAAAAGAGCTGGCCTGGGTGCGCATCCCGCCGTCGAGCAGGATAACCGCCAGCGCCAGGTTACTCACCATGTAGGCAAAAGGGTAATTATCGAAAGGAATACCACCCACGCCGTCGACGCCTGCTAACATACCGATAGCGAGAAATATCACCAGAATAGGGATACCAAGACGTGATGAAAATGAACTGAGTAAGATACTGCAGGTGACGAGAACGGAACCCAAAATAAAAAGGCTGATAATTGCTGCGGCATCCAACGTTCGGTTACTCCTGAATTACGCTGTTTCGTATTAATAAACCCTAACATAATAACGACAGAAACAGCGTTTTACTTAGCCCTCTTAGCCGCTTTTTTTACGATTTTAGTACCGGATGCCCACTTAAGGTGAGCTGAGTGCCGTTTTTGTCATTTTTCAGCACCGCGCTTGCTCCTAACGGCAGGGTGACGGTGCGCTGTTCATGGCCAAAATCGAGTCCGTCGATCAACGGAACCGATAGCCTGGCGCGCAGAAAATCACACACCGAATCCAGATTGTAACCTGCGTCGTAATCATTAGGCGCGCTGCCGCTAAAACTGCCGAGGATAATGGCGTTTTGACGGGCCAGTATTCCCGCGTGATACAGCTGCAGCAGCATACGCTCAATGCGAAACGGATGCTCGTTGATGTCTTCCAGCACCAAAATGCCGTTGTCGATAGCTGGCATCCACGGCGTACCCATCAGCGAAATAAGCATCGCCAGGTTTCCGCCCCACAGCGTTCCTTCGGTTGCGCACTGTGGACCGTTACCTTGCCATTCGAGGGTAAATTGGGCATTGCGCAGAGCCTGCCAGAAATGGTGCTCGGTGAAGGCGTTCATCTCCTCTGCGCCGAAGTTAGCCGCCAGCATCGGGCCGCTGAAGCTAATCACATTCCCTTGCGCCAGCAGACCACACTGGATCGCCGTAAAATCGCTGTGCCCGCACAGCAGCAGCGGGTTTTGTTGCTGGCGGTCTGTCAGCGCCTGCCAGTCAATATCTTCCAGCAAACGGCTCGCGCCATAGCCGCCGCGTACCGCCATCACAATGGTATCGGGCGTTTTCAGATTTACCAGCGAGTTCACATCAGCCAGACGTTCTGCCTCTGTACCCGCAAAACGCTGGCAACGGCGCGTAATGACCGCTGAATTGTCGACCTGATGACCGGCCTCAGTAAGACGCGCAAGTCCGCGTAAGGCGGCCTGCTGGTTGATACAGTAGCCCGATGGGGCAATTAAGTGAAACCGGGACATGGCATTTCCTTGCTACAACTAAAACCAAATGTATATCATGCCGCGTAGGTATGTCGTTGTCACCTCAGCGACAGGTTCCGGCTATAAGGATAGATGACGTGAAATTGAGATGGTTTGCTTTTTTGGTTGTATTACTTGCGGGCTGTAGTTCAAAACAGGATTACAAAAATCCGCCGTGGAATGCTGAAGTTCCGGTTAAACGCGCAATGCAATGGATGCCGATCAGTGAAAAAGCCGGTGCGGCCTGGGGTGTCAGTCCACAATTGATTACCGCTATCATCGCCATTGAATCAGGTGGTAACCCGAACGCGGTCAGTAAGTCTAATGCGATTGGCCTGATGCAGTTGAAAGCTTCTACCTCAGGACGCGATGTTTATCGTCGCATGGGGTGGAGCGGTGAGCCGTCGACGAGCGAGCTGAAAAACCCTGAGCGCAATATCTCGATGGGCGCCGCTTACCTGAGCATTCTTGAGACCGGGCCGCTGGCCGGGATCGAAGATCCGCAGGTGATGCAATATGCGCTGGTGGTATCGTATGCCAACGGTGCAGGCGCGCTGCTGCGAACGTTCTCTTCCGACAGGAAGAAAGCCATCAACAAGATCAACGATCTCAGCCCGGATGAATTTATTGAACATGTTGCGGACAATCATCCGGCGCCGCAGGCTCCGCGCTATATCTGGAAGCTTCAGCAAGCGCTGGATGTGATGTAATTCAGGTGATGCTAATCGCGCACTTTGTTCGACTTTTCCCGGGCTTCGCGCTCAAGGGAAAAAATAATACGCTGTAAGTTACGCTCCACCGCCGGGCCGACGTTGAGAAAACGAAAGCTCAGGCGGGGAGTGGTAATGGTTTCGTTTTTACTGTCGATAACTTTGCGTTCGCTAATGGAAATGAGCTGAGCGTCAACGTTATACACCCCCCATTGCTCCATATTCAGTTCAACCTGCGAGAAGCGCATGCCTTCGACCAGTCCTTCTGGTTTTACCGTTTCTAATAACCCGCCCATACCGCCAAGCGACAAATCGAATAAGCGAAAACACAGCGTGCTGTTGTCCGGCATTTTTACCGTGCAGCGATAGGGGGGATGCAGTGGCGCGCCGATGCGGAAATATTCCCGACGCTGGACGAACCACAGAGAAGGCGGCAACGATGAGATAAATGCGGGTAGCTGCTGGTATTCGCCTTTTTTAAGCTGTGGCAGGGTGAATTCCACTTTGGCTCCCTGCGTTTCGGCGATAATCGTTATCTGGCTGGCTCGCTGTACGGCCTGGTTTTCGCATTCCTGACTGCCAAAATCCATGATCAGTTCGTCCGGACTGACCGCCAGTATTTTGCTGATGAACTGGCCACCCGCCCAGGAGATACGCAGTGGAACCTGCTGTGAATTTAAGTCCCGAAGTACGCCTAACACTGCTAACGGATTTTGCTTCAGGAACTGCTCATTGTAGTTACTCACACCTAATGACTCCTGGATGCCTGGTTTATCGTTGGATTATCGGCATCAATCAACGGAACTTAATACAAATGGATGAAATTTTTTACCAACGCCAATGAATTAAGTCTGCGTGAAAACAGCATATAGCGATGGTTTGCCTATACTTTAAAGGCTGGCGCAAGAATGTCTTGCGCGTGCGTTCACTGGAAAGAGGGCCTGAAAATGGGAATTATTGCCTGGATTATTTTTGGTCTGATTGCGGGGGTTATCGCCAAACTGATTATGCCGGGGCGCGATGGCGGTGGATTTATCCTGACCTGTATTCTCGGTGTTGTCGGTGCTGTGGTCGGTGGGTGGCTGGCAACGATGTTTGGTATCGGCGGCGATGTCAGCGGGTTTAATCTCCACAGCTTCCTGGTGGCCGTGGTCGGCGCGATTGTTGTGCTGGGTGTCTTCCGACTGGTGCGGCGAGATTAATCAAACGGCCCCTGCGGGGGCCGTTTCTCTGCATTGCTAAGTCAGAACTTATACTCTATCCCCGCCCAGTAATTACGGCCTTCTTCAATAAATCCTTCACTATAAACGTACTGCGTATCGAACAGGTTATTGACCGACGCGTTGACGCTGAACCCGTGACCGATGGTGTAGTCAGCGCGTAAATGGGTAATGGCGAAACCAGCGGCTTTCTGCGAGCCGTCGCTATTGCTATAGCTCGACGAACGGGCTTCTTCAGACAGCGTAATGCTCAGTGGATCCCATGGTTTCAGCGTCATCCATGCGGTCAGGGTTTGCGTCGGCAAATCGGTTATTTTGCCGATGTCGCTGCGTTTGACGTCTGCATGGATAAGGCCGTAGCTCAGACCGACGTCCAGCATATCGAAGACTTTACCTTTAACTCCGGCATCCAGACCGGTGTAATCCACCCGGCCACTGTTCTGGTTCTGGATGGTGTCGGCATCAATGTTGTGTGAAAGGATGGCGTCGCTGATGCTGTTGTAATACACGCTGGCTTCGAATCCCCAGTTCTGGCTAAGTGACCCATTCCAGGTCAGATCCACGCTGCGGGCACGTTCCGGTTTAAGCTGCGGATTGACCAGCGCTACCTGGTTATAGGCCGGTTTTGAGGTTGTGTAGCGCTCTTTTAACGTCGGGAAACGCGTTCTGTCAGAGTAAGACAGCGCTAACGTGTCTGAATTTTCAAAATGGTATTTGGTCATCACCTGCCAGTTAAAAGCAGATTGATTGTTGTCAGGGTAGTGAGTAACGCTGCCGTTTTTCTCGTGTTTTTTGCCTTCCAGACTGTCGCGCCAGTCATAGCTTATACCCGCCACCACATCGACATTGTCCGCAGCTGCCCACTGGTATTCACTGGCAATCGACCAGGTTCGGTCCTCGTAACGGTCATAAGCCGCATTCGGTGCGCCTTTCTCGCGGTGGACATCATCCTTCCAGTTCACGGCGAAAGAGAGCAGATCGTTTTCACGCATATCCGCAGCGAGCTGCAGGCCGGCGCCATCGCTGTAGTCCGAATAATGGCTATAGTTGCCTTTCTTATTTTTCAGGTCGGCAAGCGAGTTGTACATCATCAGCGTATTTTCAAAGGTGTCGCGATACAGACGGCTTTTCAGGGTAAAACGGTCGCCCAGGTGCGTGGTTCCCTGATAGTAATAGCTCTCTTTATCGTACTGCGGCCATTGCCAGTAGCGTGATTTCTGACTGCTGGTTCCGGCGTACGGCGGATTATCTTTTTCACCGTCCTGATTAATATAGGTCAGCACATATTCGTCATCGCCGCGAGGGGTAAAGCCCAGCTTCACAATGCCGCGTTTGTCATCGGCTGAAGAGTTAGTCATCTTGCCGTGACTGCCCGCAATCGGGTTGTCCACGCCATGCGGTAAGCCAAGGAAATCCTGCTTTAACTGACTGCCGCTGAGCTGGATGTAACCCAGATCGTTACTGGCACCAAATGAAGCGTGCATATCGTGGGCGTTGTCTTTGCTACGACTTCAGCCCTGGCGATAGCCAATGCTACCTTCAATGGGTTTGGTGGGCTTTTTGGTGGTGATATTAATGGCGCCGCCCATCTGGTTTGGCCCTTGTAACAGAGAGGAGTAGCCTTTGGAGACTTCAACCGAAGCGATATCGGATGTCAGAAAACGGCCTAAATCGAGGTTGCCATCATAGGGGATGTACACCGGTACACCGTCAAAAAAGACGGGAACCTGACGGCTATCAAACCCGCGCACTTTCACCTGCTGTTCATTACGATTGCCTGACTTTTGCAATACTACGCCGGGGACGACGCTCAGCGCCTGCGCCACGTTTTGTTTATCCAGCTGTTGCATGGTTTCCTGGCCGAGCACCGTAGTGGTTGCCGCGGAGGCCGGGCTTGACCAGACGGTCATAGTTTCGCTTTCTTGCCCAGCAAAAGCACTGTGCGCGAAAGCAAACGACAGGGCTGTGTAAAGACAACTCTTGTTGAAATTCATTATTTTTAGTCCATTTATTAATGTTATATGCCACGTGCGTCCGGGCTCAGGCTTACTTTGATATCCGCTGGTGGAGCGTAGTAAGGCGCGGAGGTGATAAAGAGTCTGATGCCACAGTCGAGATAACTCGCCAGCGAGGCGAGGGTAATGCCGCCAGTCAGCGCCAGCGTGCAATGGGGGGCCAGAGAAGGGGCCAGACGAGCAATTTCTGTCGCTTGCTCAGGGGTAAATTTGTCGAGCTGCAGGACATCGGGGGCGGCGCGTAGTGCGGCTATTGCTTCAGCTGGCGTATCCGCTTCGACGACGATCTTTTTTTCTGGCGCATGACTGCGTAAGCGCGCAATAACACTTGTCCAGTCGTCTGGGTTGGTCAGAAAACGACGGTGATTAGCAAACAGCAGTACCGTTTCGGCGCATCCTCCCCGGTGGATGATGCCTCCGGCGGCGAGTATTGCCTGAGTCGCCAGCAAACGCGTACCGGGGATGGCTTTGCGGGTGCAGGCTATCTGTCCATCGGGATAGCGCTGACGCAGTTGGCTCAACATGCTCTCAAGATAGCCCGAAACTCCACAGCTCCACTCCAGCACATTTTGTACCGCTTTCCAGCCCTGGTGCAGCGCCGCCGCATTTCCGTGCGCGCAAATCAATCGTTGCCCGGCACTCACCTGTTCACCATCGGCCACCCTGTCACTGACGGTCAGCCCTAATGAGGTAAGCATTTGTCTGGCAACGGCAGTGCCACTAACGCAACCACCCTGGCGATGGTAAAACGCCATCACACCAGGTTGTGCGCCGATACCCAGTGCGCGGGTAGTCAGATCGCCGCCCTGGATATCTTCCAGCAGCAGCGCGTCGATCTGCGCCTGCGAAAAGTAGATCATCTCAGAGTCTCCTGCGGGACGCTGTCCCACCAGATCAGCGCCCAGTCACGGCTGGCGGGGGCAATCGCACGAGGATCCTGCTGCTGATACCAGTTTTCCAGACGTTCGATCTCGTCGACGCTCAACTCACCCATACTCCAGCGCACGTTTTCCAGGAAACGCGACCAGGTACTATTGTCCTGCTGGCAGTTGGGACCACGGATAAAATCAACATGCGCATGGATCCCCATCTGATACAGAACATTAAGCGCATAGATGTAGTTGGGAAGCTCAATCACTTCGCGGCCCAACGCACGCTGAATGGTGGGGGAAACGAAAGATGAACTGACGAGATGCGTGGTATAAACCCGCAGCCGGGCCTGATTATTCAGTTTGGTCATCGCTTGGCGCATATCGGCAACCAGCGTGGAGCGCGATGCGACGGCGATATCGCACTGGGGTAAATCATCCCAGTGCTCTTCCCAGGCCCGTTGCACCCAGTGTACGTGACGGGTGTTCATTTGTGCGGCGCGGCGGGCCGCTACGCTCAGCATTCCCTGGCTGTAATCTACTCCGTAAATTATTGGCATCTTTTTAGCCAGCGCTAGCGAGACCGTACCAGGCCCGCAGCCCATATCAAACAACGACTCTGCACCTTTCAGGTCGATTTTACCCAGCAGTTGCAGCAGATAGCTGTCGGTTAATGAGGCGCAATTCTCCGCCATCTTTTCCGCACGTTTATCCCAGTGCTCTGGCTTTTTCTCGGTTCTGTTCGCCAGTTGTAACTGTTTACGGTAAAGATCGGCAAAATCAATGTCGTCAATGAGCATTTTTATTCCTTAATTGTGTGAGCCAAAGAGGTGGTGGGCTATTTGTGACGTTGTAACGTGATACAGCGCAGCAAGGCGATTGGTGGCGAGCTGGGGTTCAGGAAGACCCTGCGACACCTCACCGTTCGGTTCGACGCGTACTACGCTGTCGGCGATTGCCCGCGCATGCAGCGGATGATGGGTCGACATCAGCAGGGCCACACCCGAATTTTTCAGCGTTACCAGCGTATCGAGCAGACGGATTTGATGCCCAAAATCGAGACTGGAAGCTGGTTCATCCAGCAATAAAAGGCGCGGACGTTGCGCCAGTGCGCGGGCAATTAACACCAGTTGCCGTTCTCCGCCGCTCAGAGTGTTCCAGCGCCGGGGCGCCAGGTGAGAGATTCCCAGTATCGCCAACTGTTGATGGGCAATTTCACGTTCTTTAGCTCCGGGAACCGCAAATGCCGCCAGTTGCGGGGCCAGTCCCATCATCACCATGTCCAACGCGCTGAAGGCAAATGCGCCGTCATGCGCCTGAGGAACCCAGGCGATGGCTGCGGCGCGTTGCCGATCGCTGAGATGATTCACCGCGACGCCATCAAGCAGAATGTCACCGTGAAGCGGGGGAAGAACCCCGAGAATGGTGCGCATCAAGGTGGTTTTTCCACTGCCGTTGGCCCCAATCAGACAACAGACGGAGCCGGGCGAAACCTGAAATGAGACATCGCGTAATACCGGCTGTTGACTGCGGTATCCCAGCGAAGCGTGGCGCACGATTAATAACGTCATGGGCGGCTTCCCCGCAGTAAAAGCAGCAAAAAGAACGGTGCGCCAATAAATGCGGTCAAGATCCCCAGCGGAATTTCCGTGCTGCTCAGCGTACGGGCGAGGGTGTCAGTGAGTAGCAGTAAAATGGCACCGATCCCCATGGACACCGGTAGCAACTGCTGGTGGTTATTGCCACTGATGAGTCTGCCGATGTGCGGCACAACCAGCCCAATCCAGCCGATAATGCCCGCGATAGCGACGGTACAGGCGGTGACTAACGTTGCGCAGACGATCAGTCCCAGCCGCAGTCGGGAGACGTTGATCCCAAGCGATCGTGCTTCATCATCCGACAAGGTGAGCAGGTTCATGCGCCAGCGCAGCAGCAATAGCGGGACCAGTCCAGCGAAGATCAGCGGTGCCGAGAACCACAGGTCGTGTAGAGTAATCGTCGATAAACCGCCGAGCAGCCAGAAGGTGATGGATGGAAGCTGGGTATACGGGTCGGCCAGCGTTTTGATGAGCGAAATTCCCGCGCCGCACACCGTACCTAGCGCAATCCCGACTAGTACCAGCGTTAGCACCGGGTCGTGACGCTTGACTTGCCGGGTAATCAACCAGACGCCGGCGACCACTAACAAACCACCTGTGAACGCATACAACTGAATAAACAGAATCGGTAAACTTAGCAGGATTGCTAAACAGGCACCTAAACCCGCTCCCGCCGCCACGCCGAGAATGTCCGGTGAGACCAGCGGGTTGCGAAACATACCCTGATAGGTGGTTCCTGCGCCAGCCAGCGCCGCGCCGAGCAGTAATGCAGCCAGAATGCGCGGCAGACGGATTTGCCAGAAGACGATTTTGTCCTGCATCGGGACGCCATCTGTACCGGCAATAAGATTCACGACCTGCTGTGCATCCAGGCGATAAGCACCAGAAACCGCGGCGACACTCGCGCAAAGCACTACCGCTACAATCATCAGAAAACCGAGGGTAGATGTTCTCATCAGGCGGTCACCAGCCGTTGATACTGTGCGTCGCTTAGCGTGGTGTGCCAGAACAGTTCGCTGTAGCGCTGCATATCGGTTTTAAAGTTCGCATCAACCTGCGGATCAAGCCAGGCATGCAGGCGGCGTAGCCCCAGTAAACGGTTGATGCCGGGAGGTGCGTCCAGCCAGCCAAACGGCAGACCACTGAGAAACAGAATGCGTCGGTCAGCAACTGCTTTGACCCCTTGCCAGACCGGATCTTCACGCAGGTACTGCGCCGTCATGGCATCCTGCACCAGAATAATATCGGGCTGCCAGCTCAGAAGATTTTCCATTGAAACCTGCGTGAGTCCCTGCCGCCCGGGGATTTGCGCCACATTGTGTAAGCCCAGCAGTTCTGCCGCTTCGGTATGCAGTGAACCTTGTAAACCTGTCTCAAGTCCTCTGGCGCCGCGTGCGGCATAAAAACGCAGCTTTGCCGCGGGAGAGTGGGAAAATATGAGCGCTTCATCGATAAACTGACGGGCCAGTTTGGCCTGAGCTCTGGCACGTGTAGCAACGCCCAGCGCCTCACCTGCGGCGAGTAGCTGTTCCGGGGAGCGTCGCAGTTCACCGTTGATCAACAGCCAGGGAATTTGCGTTTGCGCGCTCACCTGTCTGGCCTGAGAAAGCCAGGTTTTATCGGCATTGCCGCAGTCAACAACCAGGTCGGGTTTAAGCGCCAGTAACGCTTCAAGCGAGAGCGTACTGGCGCGACCCGCCAGTCTGCCCAGTTTCGGTAATGCCCGAATATCATCGTGAAACGGGATGGCACTCTGGTGAGATAAATCAAAGGAGGAAAGCCCCACCAGTTTTTCCGGCGCGACGGCCAGCAGCAGCATGTCGGCGGGCGCGCCTGCGCTGACTACGCGTTGGATTATATTCGGTCCTGGCGTGCCTCCAACGGCAACGGTTAGCGGCGTTTGCGCCAAGGCGGGAAGATGGCGTAGCAGCAGTGCAGATGCTACAAGCTGGGCAAACATCCGTCTTGTCAGTGCCATTATCAGTATCCTGAAGGTTACAAAATCGCTATATATTTACATGTACAGCGAATAAAAACATGTTCAGAATCAATTTCTCACGGATGAAAACCCCGGATACCCCATAAGGGCTATAGGGTATAGCGACAGCTTGAATGGCGAAAATTAAGACAAAAAAATCCGCGGCATAGCGCGGATTCAGGGAGTAAAACGGCTCAGGTAATGACGTTAAGGCGTCGGTTGAGCCTGTTTTTTAGGCTCGGCTGGCGTTGTACTTGCCGGGGTCGGTCGCGATGCGGGGACGCTGTCACAGGGCTTTTCTTTGGCGCAAATCAGATCGAGCATTTTCAGCGTTACGCCGTTGGTCCAGCCGAAACCATCCTGCAACGGATATTCACCGCCGCCACCGCCGGTGCCTGTGGTGCTCACGTCATACTTTTCAACCAGCTTTTTCTCACGATCGTAGGTGTGTTGAACATTGGTGAGGAAGCGCCAGGTCACGTCCATGGCGACGTTATCCTGACCGTAGTTCTGTAACCCGGATGCCGCGACCCACTGTAGCGGGGCCCAGCCGTTGGGAGCATCCCATTGCTGTCCGCTTTTCACCGATGTGGTAGCCAGACCGCCAGGTTGCAGCAGGTGCGCCTGGGTTGCCGTGGCCACTTTACTGGCGCGATCCTTAGCCGCTGCATTGACATACAGCGGGAACAGGGCGGCAGCGGTGAGCTGGTTGCGTACTTTGTTACTCTTCAGATCGTAATCGGCATACCAACCTTCCTTGTCATTCCACAGATGCTTTTCAATCCCTTTTTGTCGGGCATTGGCGAAGCCCTCATATTGGGCTGCTTTGGCGTCATCACCGGCGGCTTTGCTGGCGAGGGCGATCATTTTTTCCATTTTGTACATCAGCGCATTGAGATCGACCGGAACGATGCTGGTAGTGCGCAGGGTGCCTAGCTGATTGGGGTTATCCATCCAGCGGGAACTAAAGTCCCAACCAGACGCGGCGGCAGAGCGCAGGTCGCGGTAGATTTCGGTGGCCGGTCGATTCGGGTTGCTTTTGGCAGTGGCGATATCTTCCACCCAGGACTCTGGCCTCGGCGTATCGCGGTCATCCCAGTAGCGGTTCAAAATGGTGCCATCATCCAGTTTAACCACACGCTTATTTTGCTGACCGGGCTGAAGTGTTTCGACGCCTTCCATCCAGTAGCTGTACTCTTTGAGCATCTGCGGGAGGTATTTTTTCAGCGCGTCATCCCCGTCGTGCTGCGCCAGCAGTTCAACCATAAAGGCAAAGAACGGCGGTTGAGAACGACTCAGATAGTAGGTACGGTTGCCGTTAGGAATGTGTCCCCAGGAGTCAATCTCGTAAGCGAAGTTTGCCACCATGTCAGAGACCTTATCCCAGTGATTGCTCTCAGCAAGCCCCAGCATGGTGAAATAGCTGTCCCAATAATATATTTCGCGAAAACGTCCGCCAGGCACCACATAGGGTTCCGGGAGCGGCAACAGCGAGTCCCATTTTTCAGCGTCGGTTGTCGAACGGGTGAGTACCGGCCACAGTCCGTCAATGTGTTCGCGCAGCGTTTGCCCGGCCGGGGGAACATATTTTTCGCCGTCTTTCGGCAAGGTGAAGTTCACTTGCACAAAATGGCGTAAATCGAATCCGGACTGATTTTTCTGCATCCGGTAATCGGCAAGGATCATTAACGGGTCGCTGTTAGGCACCGCGTCCGCAAAAGTTTTCTGGTCAGGAAACAGTTTGGCCGTTTGTACATCGTTAAACAGAGGACCAAGCAGAATATCAGGCGGCGCAGGCGTAGCGGCTGGCGCGTCCTCGGCGTTGACGGCAAAAGAGGAAAGGGCAAATAAGGTGCTTGCGAGCGTCAGTTTTATCGCAACAGAAAGCAGGCCGGGATGGCGAATTGCGGGTGTTATCATCGGTTAATCTCCTTAGCGGCGTGCCGAAGTAGCGGCATTTACCATGAGAAAACCTTAGTTCAGGATCGACCATTGCGCGTGATCGGCTGCCCATTTTGCGCATAAACAGACATTTCCCGAGGCGAAAAAAGTGCACACCCTTTGGCGGCAAAGGGCGTGCAATCAACATCACCCCGTGTGGGTTATCCGCTGCGCAACGCGGTCAAGGGTCAGAATGTCCCCCATCTTAATACTGTCGATGGCCTCACCCTGCTGGCACAGCCAACACAATCCCATTGCACGAGCGATAATCGCCGGGTGTGACGCTTCGCTGCCGTCCCGCAGGCAGATGCCTTGGATTGCCTTCGGATCGAGTTGCAGCACCGTAGACGGATAAATAACATCAGCGACCAGGATAGTGGGGCGGATGAACGCGGGAATGTGCGCGCTCTCTCCCGTTAAATGCTGTAGCGAACGAGATAATATATCTTCAATATCGATGTATCGCGCTTGCAGGTAGGGATCGTCGAGCTGTAAATACTGTTGGCTGAGTTCGCTCAATACCTGATGCCAGGCCCAGGCGGCGCTGCACTGCTTTTCGCGCATGACATCACTGGCCATATCAAACAGTTCAGGATCGTCCAGCAGCGTGTGGTGACCGGAGAAAATCGCGGCGATGTCGGCGGAATATTTCTCTTCGGCAAGTGCGGTTAACGCATTTAAGTCATTAAGCGTGCTTTGAATGGCGGCCCGTAATCGCTGCTGCTCTGTCTGCAATGATGCGGCAGGCTGCTGGCTTACCTCTGGTGAGAACGGTGTATAACAAAATGCCGTCCCCGTTGCCAGTGAGGGGGCCTTTGTCTCAGCCTGCGCAGGCTCGAGCGATTCACCAAAATTCTCTGCTGCCAGCTGTTTGAATGCGGCCAGTGCATCCTCCGCTTGCTCGCCCCTGGCAATCAGGCGCAGCGTGTCGTTACAGCGCACCTGCAGCAGGGCTATCTGATTCAGGCTATCAGGGACCACGCACTTGCCATTTTTCTCCAGCCACATGTCGGCGTTAAAGCCAGACAGCGTGGAAACCAGCCGTGAAGCCGGCCGAACGTGGATGCCGTTGGGGTTTTTCACCACAATGGCAACTGAACGAGCATCTGCATCGGGCGCGAATTCAGCCGATGTTGGCTTTACTGCAGAGGGCAAAGGTAAACCCAGTTGCTCACATTTGGCGTCAAGCGCGTTCATGGCATCACGGATGACCCGCTCGATGTCAGCGCCCGCGGCGGCGCTAACCGTCGCGGCCAGCGTGCCTTCAACCAGCGGTGCAGCGCACAGACGCACTTTGGCGGCAATGTTTGGATCGAGCAGTTCCAGCGCGGTTTCCGCACTCAGTAGCGCACTAC
Source organism: Citrobacter arsenatis (assembly GCF_004353845.1). Classification (GTDB taxonomy): domain Bacteria; phylum Pseudomonadota; class Gammaproteobacteria; order Enterobacterales; family Enterobacteriaceae; genus Citrobacter; species Citrobacter arsenatis. Next base: position 2,944,792 of record NZ_CP037864.1, on the reverse strand, counting down.
CGATATCCATCATCACCAGCACGTGATCCGTATCAGCCACGGACTCGATGGCTTCCATCACCTTAATCGGGTCGGTGCCAATCGGATTCTCAGGATCGTCAATGCCTGCGGCAATGGCGATTTTGCAACCATCACCCATCAACATCTGCCGGGCCAGCGTGCCGACGCCTTCGCCCAACTGGGCGCTGTGAGAAACAATAACCAGGTTTACCATCGCTTTATCCTTACTCTCTGGACGCCTGAGCCAGCATTTGCATCATAAACATAACGGACGTTGCGCCGGGATCCTGATGCCCAATGCTGCGCTCACCAAGATAGCTGGCACGGCCTTTGCGGGCCTGCATGGTGATGGTGCTTTGTGCTGCGGCTTCCGCTTGCTGGCTTGCCGCTTCCAGCGCCGCTTGTACGCTCAGCTTCTGCTCGCAGGATTGGCGTAATGATTCCACCACCGGCAACCAGACATCGCACATGGTTTTGTCGCCCGGTTCAGCTTTACCGCGGCTAATCACACCTTCTGCGCCATCACGAATCATTTGATACACCTCTTCAAGCGTCAGGCTTTGATGGGCCTGAGTTACCTGGGCGGCGCGGATAAAAAAGGTGCCAAACAGCGGTCCACTGGCTCCACCGACGCTTGAGAGCAGTACCATGCCGGTGTTTTTCAAAATAAAGCCGATGTCTTTGTCGGCGATGGACGGCAGCTTTTCAACGACTTTGCTAAAGCCGCGGTGCATGTTCAGGCCGTGGTCGGCATCGCCGATCTCACGGTCAAGTCCGGTGAGAAAATCACTTTCGGTGGTGAAGATCTCACCGCAGCGATAGAGCCAGTTAACAATTTGCGTTCTGTTGAGGGACATCATGAATCTCCTTATTTACCCCAGTTGAGAGCAGGGGTGTGAACCGGCGCATCCCATAGGCTCAGCGCTTCATCATCCACCTGTAACAAGGTGATGGAAAAGCCGGTCATATCCAAAGAGGTGCAGTAAGAACCGATCAGATTACGCTCAATAACGATGCCGGCATCCTGGCAACGGCTTTCGAGGCGGTTATACACTCCGAAGAGTTCTGACAGCGGCGTTGCGCCGAGATTATTGACCAGCGCAATAACGCGATCGCCGCTTTGTAACGCTCGTTTGCTTTCTTTACCTTCCTGCCACGCGCCCTGCACGTTGTCCCAGTGGCGCAGGGTGCGGCTGTAGTTGCCGTTTTCCAGTAGGGTATCGAACATTTCATCAACGGTCTGATCGAGAGAGGAGAAGGGGCGACGGTCAATACCCGGTTCTCCGTGGATGCCCACGCCAAACTCCATTTCGTTATCCTGCAACGTGAACGACGGTTGCCCGGCGGCCGGAACAGTACAGGCGCCAATGGCTATGCCAATGGAGTGGCCCTGGTTATTCAGTTTACGACCCAGCGCCGCGCAGGCTTCCAGCGAATCACCGCGTTCGGCAGCCGCGCCGACCAGTTTTTCGATCAATACAGTATTCGCCACGCCACGGCGACCAGCGGTATACAAACTGTCTTTCACCGCTACGTCGTCATCCACCACCATGGTGGTGACTTTGACACCGCTTTCGTGCAGCAACTCGGTAGCGGTTTCGAAATTAAGAATGTCGCCGGTATAATTTTTGATTATCAGCAGTACGCCTTCGCCACCATCAATTTGCATGGCGCATTCGAACATTTTATCCGGTGTGGGTGAGGTGAAAATCTCACCTGGGCAGGCACCGGAGAGCATGCCCTGACCAATGTAGCCGCAGTGCATAGGTTCGTGTCCGCTGCCGCCGCCGGAAAGTAACGCCACTTTGCCTATCACCGGCGCATCTGCGCGGGTGACATATACCGGATCCTGATGCAGTGCCAGGGAAGGATACGCTTTCGCCAGTCCGGCGAGTTGTTCATTCAGTACGTCTTCAACACGGTTGATCAATTTTTTCATTATTTATGCTCCGCAGACAGTCCTGGATGGCTGCCAGCTTCGGGCAGGCATCTGATGTAGGGTATCGGTTTGTACAACGCCACGGCGACCGCTCGCTGCCGATAAGTTAATTTTGCACACGGGTTTGCAAAAGAAAATTGCTGTGCATGGCGTTTCAATACGGAACGTCACTACTGTCTGGTGTTCCATAATGAAACGTAGTGATGCTAAATTCGCCTGAAATGCGACGCTGGGCACGCTTTCGTCTCATCGGTCTCGTAATGGGTGAGCGAAACAGAGTAACCAGGGTGAGGGCTGGTAGATTTTTATGGGCTAAAGCTGGGCAAAGGACAACGGTTAAAACCGTGCCGGCAGGTGTTTTATCGTCAGCAGTTTTCCTTGCTCAAGTTCGATATATCCGCCTTTTTTTAAGGCCGCGAGCATTTTCATCACGCTGCTGCGGGAAAGGTTTGTTCTGTCCTGGATATACTGGTAAGCGGCAATCTGTTGGCGAATGCTTTCTGGTTCTTTTGCCAGAGCCTGTAATTGATAGCACAGCATGTCATAGGTGGTTGGCGCTGTTGCCATTTCGTTTTGAATAAACAATTTATTTGTCACGATGATCATATGCCTGGCCATGATCTCCCAAAGCTGTTTTTCTTCAATTCGCGCCATAACGGTATCCAGCGGCACGGTAGCAACTTCACACTCGTCAAGGGCGCGGAGCAGCAGTTTTTCTGATAATGCGCTGGTGAAGCCAAGAGACACCGGCGCTGAGGCTATGCCTAAGGCGAGGTTATTCTCCTGGTTTTCAATACTTATCGTGCCGTTACGAATAAACTGACATATATGCTCGCCTGCGTGGATGAACACGAACCGGCTACCCTTGGGATAGGACTTAAACTCGCATTCTTCTGCCAATTGTCGTAGCAACTCTGGCGCATAGGGCGATGGCTGTTTGAGCAGGCTGATAGGCGATTCCTGTGGCATGATGGGATTGTCCGCTGGAGATTTTCATTCGTTTATGTTGTGCAGCATAGCGTACGGCTAATACTTCAGGGGGATATTCTGCTGTATGAGTTTCAGTACGCCGCGTTCGGTCACGATATAGCCCCCTTTTTTTAGTTCGGCCAGAATCTTCATGATACTGCTGCGTGACAGAAATGTGCGGCTCTGAATATAGTTTGCTGCGGTTATGTGCTGACGAAACTCGTCAGACTCCCGCATCAGTTCATATAGTTGCGAGCGAATAATGTCATAAGAGGTTGGGGCGGAAATGCGAGTACAATGGTCATAAACGCGCCCAGCCGTATAAATGAGTAACTTTGCCAGACTCTCCCAAAGATCTTCATTGGCTATAATCTCAATGGCCGTTTCCAATGGAATGGCCGCTACGGTTGAGCGCTCCTCGCACCGCATAAAGAGGTATTCCGAATCGGCAAGCTGATTGCTCAGGCCGAAGATAAACGGCGCGACTTCCGAATTCAGCATAAAGCCGTCGCGCTGCCTGAAGATGGCAATTGTGCCATTCAGTAGCAAATAACATTGATGGGAATTATTTTTTCTGTAGTTAATTATTTGTCTACGTTTTGTTTCGTAAGTGTTAGATCCTGGCTTTAGCTTTTCAATGATATTTTCTATGTGCTCAACGGGCTTTATTGGTAATGCCTGATACATACTTGATTCAATGGTTATTTTTGTTTCAGGCATGGTTCGCCCTCCTCAATAATTATGCTGTTGAAAACAACATAAGGTGTTGCTTGTTTTAATAATTATGGTGATGAGAGGGAAATAAGTGAATCCATCGCAAGGTGTAAAATTACACCTAAAATAACTTGAGGATATATGTGTATCTATATAAGAATTGTCCATAAGCAAAAGAGCAATAGCATCGGATAAAAATTGATATCCCAGGTGGGAAACTCAATGCAAATTCTGATAATACGCGCCAGTATTATTTATTCCGGTGCTTTCAAAGTGATAGCGATAATAAAAGTGCTGAGGTGTTATTTGTTTAAAGGCAAAAAAACACTCCAGCTCTATAAATAAACAAAAGTTAAGGAAAGCGATTATGAAAATGAATGTGATAGCGATGACGTTGTCTGGCGCCACCATTCTCATGGCATCAAATGTAATGGCCTATGATGGTACTGTAATTTTTAATGGCGAAATCCTCGATTCGGCGTGTACTGTCGATATTGGTAGTAGCAACACGCTAATGGTCGATCTTGGACGTGTTTCTAAAACGGCATTTGTCAGTACCGGAGATGAAGCGTCCACCACAAAATTTACGCTTCGACTAAAAGATTGTCCGGTCAGTGTGACAACAGCAAAGGTGAAATTTGACGGAGCACATGACAGCAATGACAGTAACCTGTTGGCGATTACTCAGAGTGCCGGGGCGGCAAACGGTGTGGCAATACGTATTAAAACGGCAGACAGCATGAGCCTGGGGCTTAATCAGGATAATGGTTATGCGTATATGTTATCCAGTACCGCGGATAACAATCTGGATTTCTATGCGGCCTATGTGGCAACCCTTGTCCCCGTTCTTCCTGGTGCGGCGAATGCTGTTGCCAATTTTACGGTTAACTATAACTGATTGACCTGCGCAGTTTTAAGGGCTGGCGAACGGCCCTTTCAGAGGTTTACGATGAGAGTATTACGTTTTGGCATATTGCCCCTGTTCGTGGTGGCGATGGGTATAAATGTGGCGCAGGCTGGCGTTTCAATCGGTGGTACCCGCGTAATTTACGATGGTGGAAAGAAAGAAGCATCGCTGAGCGTGAATAACCCCGACACGATCCCGTATTTAATTCAGACGTGGATAGAAACTCAGAGCAACGATGCAGGTAAAGCGCCGTTTATCATTACGCCACCGCTTTATCGGCTGGATAAAGGTCAGCAAAACGTCATGCGTATTATCCACACAGGTAATTTACCGGAGGGAAAAGAATCTCTTTTCTGGCTAAATATAAAATCAATACCGTCGGCTGAGCGTAAAGATAATACATTGCAAATAGCCATTAAAACGCGAATAAAGCTGATTTACCGACCAGTTGGATTAACCCAGTCAACGCCAGAAGCTCAGGCTGATAAATTACATTGGAAATTTGCGGGGAAGTTTATTCAGGTAACGAACCCATCACCATACTTTATTAATTTTAATGAAATTACTGTGGCAAGTAAAAGGTTGGATGACGTCACATATGTCGCCCCCGCCAGCACGGCGAGTTTTGCACTCCCAACAGGAATTACCGCTGGCGCAATAACCTACAGAATTATTAATGATTATGGCGGAATAGGCGAGGCGCATCACGGCGCATTCTAAAACAGGTGCCCGTCGGGAAGGTTATGTTAATGATGATAGCAAAACTGATAATGAAACCGCCTGTGACCCGACGGATACTGTTTATTTTATTGACCCTCGCCAATGTACTCAATGAAGTGAAAGGTCGTGATTACTTTAACCCCGCGCTACTTGAACGAACCGAAGCAACAAACGGTGATGTTGATCTCTCCGGCTTTGAATCCGGGCAGCAAGCGGAAGGAACGTATCGCGTCGATATCGTTCTTAATGGCGAGAATGTCGATTCTCGGGAGGTTACATTTACCAGACGAGAAGGGGGAACGCTGGAGCCGTGTCTTTCTGCAGAGTTGTTGGAGGGCTACGGTGTGAAGAAAGCGTTATATCCAGCACTTGTCGGGAAAGAGAATTGCGCTGACCTGTCTGCCATCCCTCAGGCATCCAGCGAACTGTTATTTTCTTCCCAGAAGCTGTTATTGAGTATTCCGCAGGCTGCACTTTCTTCACCGGCTCGCGGTTATGTCGCGTCAGAACAGTGGGATGAGGGGATTAGCGCAATGATGCTCAATTACAGTCTGAGTGGGGATCATAGTCGGACCAGAGGCATCGGTAACACGAGCAACAGTCAGTACGTTAATTTACGTCCAGGCATTAACGTGGGTCCCTGGAGGCTACGTAATTACAGTACCTGGAATAAAAACAGCCAGGGAAAAGCCAGTTGGGATACCGTCTATAGCTACCTGCAGCGCAATATAATTCCGCTGAAGGCTCAACTGATGCTAGGCGACAGTTCTTCGCCAGCCGATGTCTTTGACAGCATTCCGTTTCGCGGCGGTCAACTGGCTTCTGATGATGAAATGATCCCAGATTCACTGAAAGGTTATGCGCCGGTGGTGCGGGGAATCGCCCGAACGAATGCGCAGGTGATCATTCGACAAAATGGCTATCAAATTTATCAAAACTACGTCTCTCCTGGCGCGTTTGAAATTACCGATATGTATCCGACCGGGGGGGCTGGCGATCTTGATGTGAGCATCAAAGAAGCCGACGGCAGCGAACAACGATTTACCGTACCGTTTGCTTCACTGCCCGTGTTGCAGCGGGAAGGACGTCTCAAATATGCGTTGACCGCCGGACGCTATCGTTCTTATGACAGCCGGGTTGATCCGGCATCGTTTGCCCAGGGAACGGTGATTTATGGCTTACCAGCAGGCTTAACTCTGTATGGCGGCGTGCAGGGTGCGGATAATTATCGTTCCGTCGCTTTGGGGGTTGGGAAAAACCTTGGCGTGGTGGGGGCGGTTTCGACAGACGTTACTCAGTCCTGGTCCCAACTGCAGAATGCAGAACAAGAGCGGGGACAATCCTGGCGCATCCGTTACAGCAAAAATAGCGTTGTGACCGGGACAAACTTTTCGATTGCCGGATATCGTTATTCAACGGCTGGCTATTCCGGTATGCAAGACACGTTTGATTCTTATAGGGCCAACCGTTCACCCGTCGAGAAGCGGCGTAATCGAATGGAGGCAAACATCAGCCAGTCGCTTGGCCCGATGGGGGGATCCCTGGCGCTTAGCGCACTTCGGGAAGATTACTGGCATTACGGCAAATCTCTGCAGTCGTGGAGCCTGAGCTATAACAACACCTGGAACGGGATCAGCTACGGAGTGAGTTGGACGCAGAGTAAAAACGGGAGTTCGGACAGCAATGACCGTTACGACAGCGATCGGCTAATTGCCCTGAATATCAGCATTCCACTTCAACGCTTTATGACCAATTCCTGGGCCAGCTATAGCATGAATACCAGTCGTAACAGCGGGACAACGCACAGCGTGGGCTTAAGCGGGATGGCGTTGGCGGGAAATGCGCTGAGCTGGAATGTTCGCCAGGGTTACGCTTCTGAAGATCCTGGCTATACCGGCAGTCTGAACGCTGATTATAAGGGGGGGTACGCCGAAGTCAGCGGGGGTTACAGTTACGATCGTAACTTACAACGCGTTAATTATTCGTTGGCGGGAGGCGTTCTCGCCCACGCCGACGGCATCACCTTTTCTCAACCGCTGGGAGAAACCAACGTGTTGATCAAAGCGCCGGGTGCCGCGAATGTCGGTATAAAAAACCAAAGTGGCGTACGCACCGATTTTCGCGGTTATACCATTGCCAGTAACGTTTCTCCCTATCGTAAAAATGATATCGGGCTGGAAACGGCAACAGTAGCTGATGACGTTGAACTGGAACTGACCAATAAAACCGTAGTGCCGACACGTGGCGCGGTTGTACGTGCAGATTTTGTGGCAAACGTAGGTTTACGCATACTGCTGACGTTACGGCGTGATAGTGGACGTCCCGTACCGTTTGGCGCGATGGTGACGGTCAGAGGTACACAAGGGCAAAGCTTTATTGTCGGCGATGATGGTCAGGTTTTTTTAAGCGGCATGCAGCCACAAAACGTGCTCGATGTCGTTTGGGGAAATGACAACCAACAGCACTGCACGACTAAATATACGCTAAACATGGCGGAGTATTATCGGGGTATTAGCGTGGCTGAAAGTTTGTGTCGCTAACTCACTTAACACATTGAGTCAATTAAGATGAAGCCAATTTATTCCCTGTTTATTTTATTATTTCTACCCGCGTTGAGTTATGCAGGCAACTGCGCTGTTAATACCACGTTATTTGGCTCGGTGACAATGGGTAATATTCTCGTGCAGCGTGATGCCCCAGTGGGTAGCGAAATTGCACGAGCCAGAGTTTCCGGATATGCCAAGCTTGAAGTGGATGCGCCTGATAGCCCAACGTCTTGCAGTGGCGCTTATACGTTTAATTATTTATCGGCAATGCCATCATCAATAAGTAATGTCTTTAATACTAATCTGGATGGTGTCGGGATACGAGTTTCAGTTTTACCCGGTAGTTTTGTACTGCCATCGAACGGTACGGCTTACGTTTATAATCTCGGATTTTATGATGTGATGCTAATTAAAACCGGAAAGATAATACCAGGATATTTAACGCCAGGCGTAATAATGCAGGGCTGGTTCGTCACGCCCGATAATTATTTCATGCAAATTTCCATGGATGCGAATACTCAGGTAACGGTATTAGCATGTTCACTTGCCAGTCAGACGCTTAATTTTAACCTTGGCGACATTAATGCCAGCGAGTTCTCTAATCAGGCGGGGTTTAACCCGCCGCGTAGCGACAGCCAGGACCTTGGACTGAACTGCGATGCCTCCGCCAACATCAACGTGGAGCTTATCGGAATGCAGAACCCGGATGCGCCAGGCGATACGAGCGTGCTTGCGTTAAACGGTCAGGGGGCGCCGGGGACCGCCGATGGGGTAGGAATACAAGTGCTTTACAACAATGCTCCGCTGCAACTGAATCGTCGGATAGTTTTAAAGCGTTCTGCTGGTGGTCAGGAAACATTTCCGCTGGTGGCGCGTTACTACCAGACGAAGTCCGTCGTCAAACCGGGTAGCGCCAGTACAACCGCGACGCTGAATATCACTTACCAATAACAGGGGCAAAGAATGTTACCTGGAAAAAGAATGGTCATCTTGACGGCGCTCTTAACGCCCGTATTATGCTTGGGCGATCCAGTAACGCTCAATATTAACGGCAATGTCAAAACCGCGCCCTGCCAGGTGAGCAGCGATAGTGTAGCGAAAATGGTCGATTTAACCGCGGGGCAACCTGTTACGGCTTCGTCGCTGTACACGGCGGGCTCCACCACACCGTGGGTCGCTTTTGACTTAAGCGTTGAACAGTGTCCAGCCGGGACAACCCGTGTCTCGATAGTGTTTAACGGTAATGCCGATAGCAATCACCCTGAGGATTTGTACCGGAATGTTGGTACCGCTTCACCCGTGGCGGTTCAGCTACAGGCGAACGATGGCTTACCCCTCGGTGACGGGAAAATATTAACCGGTAATATTTTCAACCGAGGCTACACATGGCGTCTGCGCGCCAGAATTTATAGTGAACAAGGGCAGGTAACGCCGGGGACGGTTAATTCTGCGGTAACGGTATCGATGATCTATCAATAAAAATAAAGCAGGCACTTTAATGAATATCAGTATCCGTTGTCCTGATAACATGTATCAGTTTGGCCTTGTTACATTACTTGGCGAAATATTCTCACTGGAAATGGCCCAGCAGAAACTCAGGATTGAGCGCTATCATCCTAACAATATGACAACTGCCGATATCATGATTTTAAAGTTGAGTCCCGGTGAACATTATCTTTGTCATGCAGAATTCTATACCCGATCGCCGCGACTTATTGTCGGTTTAATTGAACGGGAACATATTCCTGCTCGTGGTGAAATTCCTACTTGTATCAGGAAGATTGTTTTTATTCCACAGGATACCTCAGTCAGCCAGATGGGGGAGATGATTAAACAGCACTGGTTATCAGTAAAAAAGGCGGGCTTGTCCAGTGAGGGACGTTCTTGTTTACATTGTCCACAGAAAACATTTACGGCTCAGCAGCGGCAGCTGATTTTTTTATTATTATCAGGGTTCACGTCGAAGCAAATTGGTATACATATGCATATCTGCCATAAAACGGTTCTGGCACATCGACGAGCATTAATGAATAAATTCAGATTAAGAACAGATTGTGAGCTATTACAGTTTCTGGCTGCCGCGCAGGATAAAAGGGCGTATAGCATGGGAATGCATCAGGGGGTAAGTAGATAATGATGATACCAGTTTTACTGGACGCTGATTTGTACCAGATCCCGTGGGGGTGTAGATAAAACCACCTGCCAGGCAGGTGGTTTATACTCAGGAAAAGATCCAGACTTAGCCCGGATAAATTCCGCGATCTTTTCGTGCCAGCAGAATGCGCTCACAGGCAACAATGTAGGCTGCGGTACGCAGGGAGCAGGATTTCTCTGCCGCTTTTTCCCACACGTGCACCATCGCATCGGTCATGATTTTGTCCATGCGATTGTTAATCTCTTCTTCGCTCCAGAAGAAGCTTGCCATGTCCTGAACCCATTCAAAGTAGCTGACGGTTACGCCGCCGGCGTTACAAACAACGTCAGGCACAACGACGATACCGCGGCTGGCCAGAACGTCATCGGCGTCTGGATAGGTAGGCCCATTGGCGCCTTCGAGTACCAGCTTACAGGTCAGCGTTTCCGCACGGTGACGAGTGATTTGGCCTTCGAGCGCGGCCGGGATCAGAATATCCATCTCCAGGCTCCAGAAAGCTTCGCTGGCGATGGTTTCAGCGCCCGGGAAACCGGCAATCTGTTTGTGCTCTAACTGCCAGGCAGACAATGCGGTCATGTCGATACCCGTTGAGTTAAACAGCGTCGCGGTGTGATCCTGAATCGCGACTACACGCGCACCTGCTGCTGCGAACAGGCGGGCGGCTTCGCTGCCGACGTTACCAAAACCTTGCACCGCCACGCGCGCGCCTTCAACTTCGATGTTCGCACGACGTGCTACTTCCAGGCCGCTGACGAAAACGCCGCGACCGGTGGCTTTATCACGGCCTAACGAACCGCCGAGGTGAATAGGTTTGCCGGTGACCACGCTGGTCACGGTGGTGCCGTGATTCATGGAGTAAGTATCCATCATCCAGGCCATGACTTTGCCGTTAGTACCCACATCCGGCGCAGGAATGTCTTTCTGCGGCCCAATGATAATCCCGATTTCGCTGGTATAACGGCGGGTTAAACGCTCCAGTTCGCCTTCAGACAGCGAGAATGGATCGACACGCACACCACCTTTTGCACCACCGTACGGCAGGTTCAACGCTGCGCATTTGATGGTCATCCATGCGGACAGGGCCATCACTTCATTAAGATCAACATCAGGATGATAACGCACACCGCCTTTGCCCGGACCGCGGGAGAGGTTATGTTGCACGCGATACCCTTCAAAATGACGGATAGTACCGTCATCCATCTGCACCGGGATATCGACAATCAGCGCGCGTTTTGGGTGGCGCAGGGTATCCACCCAATGGGAAAGTTCGCCCAGGTAAGGGGCCACACGCTCGATTTGTTGCAGGTAGGTATTCCAGGCAGATGTGCTGCTATCTGAAGCGTAAGATAACTTATCCATGATAAACCTTAGTTATAAAAGTAATATGTTCTTAATTTGGCCGTGGTATACAGTGAATCTCACCATATGAACCTAAATTTAACATTTTTTTCATAGATCGGCCTGTCCGGGTCACACAGATTAGCATTATGAAAAGTATGGGCTTTGACTGGTGAGTGAATAGTTATTCGATTTCTGTATTAATAAAGGAATTATTTTGCGTGCTGGGTAGTTTAATATGCAATGTTTGTAAAAAATGTAATTTGTCAGATTTATGACGCACCTCTAAAAGTAAATAATATGATAATAAAATGTGTTTGCTTTATTGCTGCTAAGCTGGGCGTCAGTAGGTCACGGCGATGGTAACAGTATCGGCGTAGTTGTCTGGCGTGTAGTTCGCGCTGGGCACGGTGGCGTAGACCGGATAGGTTGCGGCTGTCCCCGTACCATTACCCGCGACGGTATTGAGCGATGTGTTGCCCCAGACCGTGCCGGACGGACCCGGTGTCGAGCTAAGTTGATAGGGGACTTTGTCCGTATTTGAGCCCGTGCCCGCCATTACGCCGCTGCCTGACGTATTGCCGTTGGAGGGTTGAAGTCCGATGGTGTAAGGCGTGTTATTGGAACATGCTACGCCCACGGTATTAGACGCCGTGAGGTTACGCCCGGTCGCGCTGGTTGGCGCAAAGCTAATATTGGTTGCAGACGTGATATTGCACTGTTTGCTGACGGTCGCCGACACGGTGAAAGGAAACCTGGCGGCCACGGTATCGCCACAGGTGGTCGGCGGAAAAAGCAGTCCGGGATTGAGCGTGACGAGGGCTGTCGCCGTCGTATAATTATCCAGATAATTTCCGGGTACCGCTGAGGTTTGTGGCGTGACGATCTGCGCCGATACCGTGAGTGAACCCGTCACCGGCGTCAGATTCAGCAGGTTAAGTTGTACCATGGGAAAAGTCGTTCCCGACTGGTACTGACTCCCCCAGACTTTGGTGCGCCCGGTATCCTGGTAAAGCTGGTATGCCAGCGTTCTGGCAGGCGTGCCGCTTAATGACATATTTCGTGGTGTCACCTGGCCACTGACGGCTGAGGCACCAATATTAAAACAGAGATTGATCCCAGCCAGCGTGTCGCCAAGCTCTTTGGCGCAGGTGTAATTGAACGTCATTGATGACGTTGCGCCTGTCGCAGACAGCGGATTGACTGAACCCAAATTTATGGGTTGCACATTACTCACCGAACAGGTTACCGCATGGCCAATCGTCGGATAAAAGAGTACGGCAGCGATGATTAGCAGGTGTCTTAACCTCATGAACGCACTCCTGTTAGTGTGGTCGACAAACCAGTGGGCCTATTTGCACAATCCCCTTAGCTGACGCGGGATAGTCAAATTGCACGCGGCAACTGCCGGTGTCTGTATCAACACGTAGCGTGTTGTGCGGCTCAAGCGTGTCGAACCAGGTCATTCCATCAAAGCCAACAACAGACGATTGTCCCGTGGCGCTGACGACGTAAGCCATGCTGCCTTCGGGAATTGGCTTCCCCTGATTGTCGACAAGGATGATCTGCGCTGCGCGTACGGGAGTGATGCCAAAGCTAACCAGCGTCCCGGAACGATCGGCTGGCGTTGCGTTCGTCTCAACGCGTGCGATCCGCATATTGGCCGGAAGATCCATTGGGTCAATACTGATCAGATTTTTTTGATAACTGTTCAGCGGCGTGACCAGCAGTAGCCCCTGGTCGTCGCTGCGACCAATCAGGTTATTTTGCAATTTGACCGGAACATCAGGCACGCCGTCAGTTGATACCACGGCAAAGCCATTGTTAATTTCTCGTGCAGCAAACAGACCGCCTCCCATGGTCACCAGCGAGCCGGTTGCGCCTGCGTAACCGTAGTGGTTATCCGGTAACCGGCTGAATCCCGCGTACGCTTTGCCGTAACGCCCCAGATATCCCACTTCCCCCTGACCGCTTTGCCGGGAAGCCTGTTGACTGGCGGCCAGATTCCAGCCCCAGCCGCCGTCGGCAGGAGGTGTCAGGCTGGCGTTAAGTTGGTAGCCGGTCTCATCGTTGGTGCGTTGCAGGGTACTGCTGGCGCTCAGATTGTTATCAGTAGTAATCGTGACCATCAAATAGAGACTGCGATCGCGGTTATCGTCTATGTTCTGGTTGAATCCTGCATTCAGTGAGATGTTGTCTGTAACCGATTTGAACCAGCTGGCGTTGGCGTAGCGCACCGCATTTTCGTGCGGGTAACGAAATTGCAGATAGCTCAGGCTGACATTGCCGGCTCTTTCCAGCGAATAACCAACGACCGTGTTGCTGTTAAGCGTTGGTGGCGGCTCACCATAATGGGTGGCGACATCACGATAATCGCCGGACGTTGCCGTAGTACTGGTACTGAAATTAAACCGTGCGCCGGACCAACGGTAACCAAAACTGTACAAAAACCCGTTTTTTCCTGAGTCGGTACTTGCGGCAAGTGAGGTTGAAAACGTGCCGCTGCGGGTCCCTGGGATCCAGTCGTTACTGAAGCCTGCGTTTATCAGTCCATCGCTGGTTTCCGCGTGTGTCCCAGCGGTGAACGTATTACTAAACCCTCGACGCCATGTCGCACTCAATACCGGTGCGCTAGCATAGTCAAAAGAGGCGTAACCATAGTTTTCGCGTACCGTGCCCAACTCTGCCGACCAGGCGGTTAATCCTTCCCGCAGGAGTTGCTGATCGTTGTAGAACGAGAAATTTTGTACGCTCGTTCTGCCCAGCGCATCTGTCATCATCACCTGGCCTGTTCCTGCACCGCTGATGTTAGGCATGGTGTTGATCTGAAAGCTACCCGCAGGGACTTCTCCGTTGTAGTACCTGACGCCGTCGACGTATAGCTCAACGTTTGATGGCAACGTCGCAGAGCCAAGGTATGCAGGGAGCGGAGTGGTTGGCATATAAGGCTGTAAGCCAAAATCGGTTCCTATCTGAATGCCGCCAATACGCGTTGGTCGCGACCAGATGAGCGAACTTGTTAGGGTATCGCCAATGCTTACCGCCAGCATCGTTTCGGGAAATGACGTACGCCAGCTGGTATCAAGGCGCTGAAAGCTGTTATCGGCATTTTCCTCGGTAGAGTACTGCGTTAACTGGGTGGTACTGAGCACGCCGGCAGCATTGAAGGCGCGGAGTTCGCTGAAGGTATTGACTGCGCTTTCATCACCTTGCTGGGTATAGATATCGTAATTAAGCAGCGCCCCGCGTGATGTTGTCGCCGTCGGCGCGGTTTCTGTCGGTGAGTTAAGCTGCGTGGTAGCGAGGTCAAGTGAACTGAGTGGCGCTGTTAGCGAGAGCGTTTGTAACTGAGCATTGTAGTCGATGGTTAGCTGAGGGATATCGCTCAGGCAGACGGCGTCAGTGGCATTCTGCGCATAACGAAAGCCCATTTTTCGCAGGGTATCGGCTCCTGCATAGAGCTTTCCATTATCAAAGCCCAGATGAACCAGCCCAACGGGATTTCCATTTAAGGTGACGTCGAGATACAAATCGACACCTGCCAGCCGCGTTGCGTCATTAATAACACCAATCTCATTCTGGCTATTATTCAGCGTTTGTGCGCAAACCATTCCCGATATTAATACTCCATTGAGAAAGCAACATTTCACCAGAAGCCAGGAACTGTTACAGATCTTGTATTGTTTTTTGGCCATTGATTGTGACTTCAACTTTCCCGCCAGAATGGGTATCACTGGTTGACGGGGAGACTATCCAGCGCATCGTGGAGCCGGGCAAAACGTAGCCTAACAGTCCGGGCGTAATAACTTTTTTAGTACCGTCAGGGCTTATAAAGGTGGCAGCAGATAATTGCGCATGCCCAGTTCCCTGGTTACTGACTTCAATAAATTTTTTGCCATCAAGTCGTTGTAATTTCCATTGCAGTTTTGCCTGCGTTTGCGCGGGTGATGCCGGTTGGATGAAAACAGGGACGGAATAATGCAGCACAAACTGAAGCTTATTTTTTTCGACTTTTGCAGGCGGTAACTCATCAATCGATAACCGATAAGCGTCTTCAGCCTGTGCCGAGGGTGGACCTGTGCGAATAACGCGAATTAGCTGACGTTCTCCAGGGGCTAACGCCAGCATCGGTGGGCTAATGACCAGCCCCTGAGACGGTGAAAGTTTGTCGTCGTAGGCGCTTTGGCTCCAGCGAAAAACCCGAACCTGGGCGTTGAGCACATTTTCACCTGCGTTACTCAGCCAGATACCATCGGCGTTTTGCGTCGCTTGCAACGTTAACGTGACTGGGGCGATTTGCAATCCACTGGCGGTGGCAAGGTTGACGCTCGCAACCATCCCTAGCAGGCATGCGCAGGCACACTGCTTAACAGGCAGTTTTACTCTCATGTGGCTTCCTGCAGTTAGTAGTTAACGTTAACCGTTACCGTGTCGGCATA
Source organism: Citrobacter arsenatis (assembly GCF_004353845.1). Taxonomy (GTDB): domain Bacteria; phylum Pseudomonadota; class Gammaproteobacteria; order Enterobacterales; family Enterobacteriaceae; genus Citrobacter; species Citrobacter arsenatis. Next base: position 2,929,065 of record NZ_CP037864.1, on the reverse strand, counting down.
GTCGTCAGGAGTGAAGTTGGCGCTTGGTGCGGTCGCATAAACAGTAAAAGTCTGCACCAGACCGGTCCCTGTCGCCGCTACACCATTCCCGGGCGCGGTGTCGGTGGCGGTATTCCCCCACACCGGACCTGTGGCAGATGTGCGATTGAGTTGGTAAGGCACTTTGTCCGTATTCGTAGCAGCGTTCGCCACAGAGGACATGGCGCCTGAGCCCGTTGTTGTCCCTCCATTAGCGGCCGACGGCGCCAGACCGATAAAATAGGGCGTAGTTTTAGAGCAATTAATCGAAATCGTGTTGCTTGCACTGGTATTTGTTGCTGTGGTATTCACCGGCCCAAGCGTGATATTTGAAGCCGATCCGGCAGTCACGGTACAGGCCTTCTGAATCGTCATCAGTACCTGAAATGTTCCGTTAACGGTTGCTGCATTTGCCACTGATATAATGGAAAAGGCGCAGCAACAAAGAATTAAGCGTTTGTCTAAGACTAGAGCCATATCCTTTACCTTTTTCAAATAACCACATTTATTACTTTAGAAAAACAATAATGTGGCACAAGAAGACATAATTTAACCCTAGAATAAGTATTAGACGTACGCCAGTTGATCTAATAAATTTTACTTAGGAAAAAGGTGATGTCGTCTGCAAAAAAATAATACCAACGGGTTAGTATGTTGTTTTGTTTTTATGCTATGACATGTGTTAAGTCTGGGGGGAAGGGGACAACAGAATCATGGGATGGTACTTAAAATAACCACCCAAAAATGGAAATAGTAGGATTTATCTTCCTCGACGTATTATCGCATGACGTGTTGGTTATGGGGCGTGGAAAATGACCTTATAACCTTGTTCATTCCAGTGTTGTAGCAGCTCATTTTGTCTGCGAGTTGGCGAAATACCGGTCCAGACAAACAGCGTTTGGCCTGGGAAAAGTTCTGGTCTTGGCGATTCAATGGGCTCAGCAAGAACGGCAATATGCCAACCAGATTGTGAAAGTCGCCAGGCTTCGAGCCATAGGCGGGTTCTGTCTTCGACATCCCAGGCCATCAGGATGGCATCTTTCCCTGACTTGCGCCGTGTTTCAGAGAGCAGTGTGGCAACGTACTCAATCAAGGCGCCATCAAGCATACTGTTCATAATGCGGGATGTATTATGGTCAAGCATCAATCGTTGACGTACGGGAAGATAGACACGATCAATTAAAGCGTATACAGGGTAGACTCGCCCAAGTGAGATAATTTTTGCTCGCAGCTTCGGCGGATGAGCCATGCGAAGCATGCTCATCATCTCCTCTTGCAATTGATTCCAGTCATCATCAGATTCGCGGGTACTGGTTTCCAGCAAAGCTTTAACTTTGCCAACCGGTGTGCCATTGCTAATCCAGCGTTTTATTTCTTCAATACGCTGAATATCTTCTTCATCAAAGAGTCGGTGGCCACCTTCACTGCGTTGAGGTTTGAGTAAACCGTAACGTCGTTGCCATGCCCGAAGGGTGACGGGATTTATCCCGCAACGTTCTGCGACATCCCCAATGCTGTAATAAGCCATAGTTCCCCCAGACACTCCTGATTCTCCGTCACCGATATGCGGTTCCTGTTACTTTGTACAACATGCATCAAATTGTACAAAACATACAGAGGATTCTAGCAAAATTAAGATTTACTTTACTATCATGCAGGGAGTAAATGCTGAATTTTTATGTTCAGCATAAGGAGGTGTGCTGGGATTGTTATTTATTAACAATGTGTTAGTGGTTATGGCGCTGAGAAATCATTTTTTCTCTGGCCATGAGACAGACGGAGTACCATTCAGGCAGGCTTGTGCAAAAAGGTTCCCCTGGAAGATTTCAATGCCTGCGGATTCAAGCCACATCCACTCTTCAGGTTTTTCGACGCCGACTGCGGAAATCATAATCTCCAGTGAAGCGCAGCATTTGATAATTGCCTGAATGATGGCCTGCCTTGGTCCACTTTTATGCACATCAGTGATGAGTTCGCGGCTTATCTTAATTCGATCTGGTTGAAAACGAGACAGAAGCTGAAGCCCGGCAAAACCAGCGCCGAAATGATCTATCGCCACACAAATTCCCGCAGCCTTGAGTGACTTCACGGCCTGCGCGAATGTATCAAAGCGCGAAATAACTTCACTTTCGGTAAACTCTACAATGATTTGTTCAGGTACCAGTCCATGCGCCGCGATTTCATTTAGCAGAAAGCTCACCGCATCGGGTTTGTTTACCAGGGTCATGGGGAGCAGATTGACCGACAGCATTTTGTCGTTAAGTCCCAGCGCACTTGCCATGGCAAAAGCAATCTTTTTGCTCCGCAGATCTGCGGTATACACTTCCTCAGGAGTTAAGTTGCCGAAATAAGCTGCGGGCGTTTCACCGTTTTTACCACGAATAAGCGCTTCCAGCGCAATGACGCGCTGTGACATGGGATCGATAATAGGTTGAAAAGCAAAGCTGAAATCGGTATCGGACGGGAGTGTGCTTTCATCCAGGAGGGTATAAGAGTTGTCGGCGATAAAACTCCAGTAATCCGGCGCAGGTATTTCAAAATAGCTCGATTTTTCCGTCGCAAGGACAAATGTGCGGAAAAACTGTAATGCCCTGTCATCATACGTGAGCTGAAATTTAGATGTTCCCTTATTAAGTACAGCTTGTAGGACGTCATTGCGTTCATGTTTTTGTAAATCGAATAACTCCATCCCCACTTTCCCGAATCTTCTCGCAGGCGCGTAATCACACATCAGCTCAACGATATTATGGTGCCGCGGATCGTTACAAATACAACGATAGATCTCTTTTACCTTCTCCTCAGGGCCTTCAAGCAGTTGGAAAAAATGGCGACCGTTAAAGAGTAAAATCCCCGTAACATCAGATCGCCTGTTTTTGATATTTGCGGCTGTCACCATGTCCTCAAGCGCTCTGAGGGGGGCGTCATCACGTAGATGGCTACGGTAAATAATGGTCGTGAGCATGGACAGTCCGGGATCAAGAGAGGGGAAGAGCTATGGACAGTATCAGACAAACCAGCTTATGTCCTGATTTTAATACATTATCCTAACTTTATTTTTACAATTAAAAAGCCCCTAAACGGAGAAAACTCATCATTAGACGAAGTGATTTGTACAACGAAATTGCATTTTATGCAGATCGATAAATATGTAATTATTTGATTTTATTGGAGTAGCACTTATTGCTAAAAATTAGCGTGCTACGTTGTACACATTTTCGGTACAACTTTGCTACTGTTATACAACTTAATATTCACCAGCATTTTGTTACAGGAGCATGACATGCAGCAGCATACCGTTCGTACTGATTCTGCAAGCGCGATTTCTCGTTACTTTGCTAAGGCGCATCTGCCAACCCAACAGGAAACGCTGGGAGAAATTGTCACTGAGATACTCAAAGATGGGCGCAATTTGAACCGCAAATCACTTTGCACCAAGTTGCTGTGTCGTCTTGAAAAAGCATCAGGGGAGAACGAACAGAAACATTACAATGCGTTAATTGGCCTGCTTTTCGAATAAAATAAAACCCTAATATGATAATGGGTAAGTAGTGAAGGAGTTATGAAGAAAACTGACATTGAACGCTTGAAATATGAAATTACAGGTTTGGCTGTGCTAGAAATTTTGCGAATGCATACAGACGTTTCGTTAGCTGCAGTGATTAAGCAACTGCGACTTATGCAGGCCAGTGAGATAGATAGCACACGCAAAGAATTAATTGACAGCGTTATTAATGATTTTACCAACATTAATCCGGGGAAGATAGGCATAAAACCGGAGAAAACCACAGATGAGAGTGCTTTCAGTGCCAGCAAAAACCCTAAATTACATTAAAGATAATCTTCCAGACTATACAAGCGAGGTTACCATGCTTCATGAAATTAATGTCCACAGTGTAATGACGGATAAAGCTTTATCAAGTTACTTCCATAATGCAGGTGAGCTACTAGCAGATGAGTCTGTGGTGTTGGGACAGGCGGTAACAAATGTAATTCTGGCAGGTGATAATGTTAATAATAAAAATATTATCTTAAGCCTGATTAGTTCTCTGGAGTCAACGACTGACGTTGTCCAGGCAGATGTTATCAGAAAAACCCTGGAAATAGTGTTGCGTTATACAGCAGACGACGTTTAAAAGTCTTCATATTAATAAAATATGTACAGTACCCTTGTTATATGCTGAAAGCACTTATGCTGAGCATTTTTTAGATTAAGACTATACATAGCACCCTCTTATTTTTATGACATACAGTTTATGGGGTTGATATGGCCAATTCTATTCCGGAAAGCTTTATTCTTTGCTGTGCGTTGTATAAAGATATAGAGCGTAAGGTAATATTAAAAGAAGGTTATATCAATAATGATGTTCTTATTCAGGCAGTTAGTATGCAGTTGAAGAATGAGAAGAATGCGATTTTAACCGATCTCTATACGCAGATTTTGGATTATCTTCAACCCGAACAGTAGCACAACACGATTAAGTTTATTGTGATTTTTCATTGAGGCCATAATGATGAGCATCGTTTAGGAGCAAGCAGGAAACGCAGAGTTATGGATTGATGATATCTTTATCAGGCAGGGGTTAGAGAATATTCTTGCCGATATGTTTTTTGAAGATGACAAGGCGTATCTTGTCTTCTTTAACGCCAATCACTTTGAGGCGTATTAAACGAAATTATTAATACTCTGCTCTGTGGTAGTATAAACGATTTTAATAGTGTTTGGCAAAATTAAACATCGTAGTTGCTATTACTTACGGGTTTATAATTTGTTGATGTGGACACATTCGACCTTAAGCGAGTGGAAAAATTGTCTGAGCAGATATTTCTATAAAACAGTCTTTCGCTAAGCTCCTGGGTAAATTGTGGCTCTTCAGCACCCTATGATGGGTTGTTGAGCAGTATTTACCATTCCTGCGATATTGAGCAGCAATAAAAGGCGACATGCAATCACTGTTTGATAATTACAGTCAAAGATACAGCCAGCCATCACCTATTAGTAAATGTACTGGACACTCATTTTTTGAACTGTGTTGTAAAAGCAATGCTTCAGTTGATTCCTAGGTAGCTATAATTGATGGTTCCAATACATTACTGAGCGGAATTTCCGGTGGTTTTAGTACAAAGCGCTCTGGTGGTACATGCTGACGGCAGTTATTTTCAATAAAAATATACATCATTTCAGGCCTAAGTGATCTATGGCGCGAGCTTTGTTAATGATCAACTCCTTAAATAGTGTTGAGCCAGCAGTTATTTGAATTTTGCAATTTAAGGGCCCGCTGATCCCATCAGGCCGGGCATATCCTGCTGTTGATTTCTACGCCAGCTTTAGAAAAGTGATTAACATAGGGTGACTTCACGCGCAGGAGTGACAACCTTGGGTGTGACCTGGTTACTGAAAAAATCATCTGAACCGTCCCTCTCCCTCAACATTATTATAAATGATGTGATTTACCTGGTAACCCATCATAAAACCATAATTTCAATGTGTGAATATTTTGAATTGATAATATTTCAATTAAAACAATGAATTGTGCATGCACTTGTCCTGGATTATGACTCAAATCAAACTTCTGCGCTTTAATCAAAGCAGAATATTTGACCGATAAATGCTTAACATTCGATCGAAAAGATCACAATTAGTTAACTTTCTGGTGAAACGATCTGAGAAGCCGTCATGTAATAGTGTTTTGTTCTGCAAAAAGCGGTTATGAATAAAATATAAGATCGTCAAATGTTGTTTTAATAGATCATTAGATCGTTTTTAATGCCTGTGGCAGTTAAAAATTCTTATCGTGAAAGAGGCGGCATTCTTCGTTGTGTCGGTGCTAGCACCCAGCCAAGCACCAATGTACTGATTGATAGATAGTGTTGCTAGAAGTGCCGATAGCGGGGTAAAGAGATATTAAGGGAGTGAGCAGGAAAGGGTAGGAGCCAGTGGATACATCTGGCAAAACGTTGGACAAAACCAGTAAAGCCGTTTTGGGCAACACAGCAATATGACCCGCTCGGTCTATCACTTGGGAGGAGTGAAGGATGAAGATAGTCTCTTTTTCCGGCTTTTTCCAAACACAGAATTAATGAGGTGAAGATAAATGTATTTAAATCCAGTGGAAAAGGAAAAAATGCTCGTTTTTCTGGCAAGTGAATTGGCCTGGAAGCGCAAGGAGAGAGGCCTGAAGCTAAATTATCCAGAGTCGGTAGCTATTATCACCAGCTTTATTTTGGAAGGTGCTCGTGATGGAAAGAGAGTAGCTGAATTGATGGAGGCTGGAAAACATGTGTTGACACGAGATGACGTGATGGATGGTATTCCAGAAATGATCGCTGACATACAGGCGGAAGCCACTTTCCCAGATGGAACAAAACTTGTCACTGTACACAATCCTATCTCCTGAGTGTTGTTATAGAAAGCCTGTAGGCACTTTGAAAATATATAATCTATTAATAATAGGAGGGAAGTTGAAGTGAGTACTCATGTTGAAAAAAAATATATCATCCCCGGTGAATATAGACTCGCAAAAGATCCTATAGAACTTAATGTTGGTCGTGATACAGCAAAGATCCGCGTTTCAAATACGGGTGACCGTCCAATCCAGGTTGGTTCGCACATACACTTTGTTGAAGTAAATCGGCAACTATCATTTGACCGCAAGGGAGCTATTGGCAAGAGGTTAAATATCCCTGCGGGTACAGCAGTTCGATTCGAACCTGGTGAAGAGATGGAAGTTGAGTTGGTAGAATTGGGGGGGAATCGTTGTGTTTATGGGGTTGGTGATTTGACTAATGGTTCAGTCGATAGGAGTGATGAAATTATCAAGAGAGCCAATAAATTAGGTTTTAAAGGAGCTGAATAAAAATGAAATATAACAGACAGCAGTATGCAGATAATTTTGGTCCAACAGTAGGGGATCAGGTTCGTTTGGCTGATACGGATTTATGGATTGAAATTGAGAAAGATTTTACTACTTATGGCGATGAGAATAAATTCGGAGGTGGTAAGGTACTGCGCGAAGGTATGGGACAGAATGGGACATTCATTCGTGAAGATAACGTTCTTGATCTTTTGATTACTAATGCACTTATTCTTGACTATACCGGGATATACAAAGCCGATATAGGGGTTAAAGACGGATATATTGTTGGTATTGGTAAAGCGGGCAATCCAGACATTATGGATGGAGTTACCCCGAATATGATCTGTGGCGTTGCCACCGAAGTGATCGCTGGTGAAGGGAAAATTGTTACAGCGGGTGCAATTGATACTCATGTACATTTTATTGAACCGGATCAATTTGCTGTGGCCCTGGCGAATGGTACTACCACTGTATTCGGCGGTGGTACAGGTCCTGCGGAAGGTAGCAAAGCGACGACCATCACCCCCGGATCGTGGAATATTGAAATGATGCTAAAAGCATCTGAAGATTTTCCTGTGAATATTGGTATTTTAGGAAAAGGTCATGCTTCATCCCTGGACGCTCTTATGGAGCAAATTGACGCGGGAGCCGCGGGGCTTAAAATCCATGAAGACTGGGGAGCAACACCAGCGTCAATTGACCGCAGTTTGCTGGTAGCTGACCTGGCTGATATTCAGGTTGCTATTCATACAGACACATTGAATGAAGCTGGATTTCTGGAAGATACACTCCGTGCGATTGATGGTCGTGTAATTCATTCATTCCATGTCGAAGGGGCGGGAGGCGGACATGCCCCTGATATAATGAAGATGGCGGGTCAGCCCAATGTCCTCCCTTCATCGACCAACCCAACAAGACCCTTTACAGTTAATACGATTGACGAGCATTTGGATATGCTGATGGTCTGCCATCATCTCAGCCACAACGTACCTGAAGATGTTGCTTTTGCGGATTCCCGAATTCGTCCTGAAACGATCGCAGCTGAAGATATTTTACATGACTTGGGTGTGATCAGCATCATGTCATCCGACACTCTCGCAATGGGACGTGCGGGAGAGATGGTCATGAGAACATGGCAAACTGCAGATAAGATGAAAAAGCAACGTGGTGCACTGGCCGGTGAAAAAAATGAATCGGATAATTTACGTGCTAAAAGGTATGTTGCGAAATATACAATCAACCCTGCGATTGCTCAGGGAATTTCTCATGAAATTGGTTCTATTGAAGTTGGCAAATTTGCTGATCTGGTGCTTTGGCAGCCGATGTTCTTTGGTGTGAAAGCCGAAACTGTGCTTAAAGGTGGCTTTATTGCTTACGGCCAACTTGGCGATCCTGGTGCTTCTATCCCGACACCGCAGCCTGTCATGTTCCGCCCTATGTTTGGGGCAATGGGGAATGCTAAATATGCCACAAACATTACTTTCATGTCGAAAAGTTCTATTGAGAAGGGTGTTCCGGAAAAACTTGGTCTGAAGCGTCGTATTGGGACAGTTAAAAATTGTCGCAATATTGGCAAGAAGGACATGAAGTGGAATGATGCGATGCCAGATATTGATATTAACCCTGAAACATATGAAGTCAAGGTTGATGGAGAACTCATTCAATGCGATCCGCTTGAAGAAATTGCAATGGGTCAAAAATATTTCTTATTTTAGAACTCGTTGTTTGATTTGTTCCAAGTGAGTTTTATAAGCGTTTTTGTAAAAATATGCAAAAGGATATGAGCCATGATTTTTACGAAGGTAGTGGGAAATCTTTGCAATATAAAGTTATCAGATAAAAAAATTGATTGGCTTGAGCTTGAATGGGAGGAGTTAAATAAAAAAATACTACGTAAGCAAACACAAGACGGTAGAAATATTTCTATCTCTCTTGATGACGGTGCTCATCTTCACTATGGGGATATTTTATACGAAGATGAGAATACCCTTGTTGCGATTCGTACAAAACTGGAAAGGGTGTACGTCATAACACCTAAGACAATGCGAGAAATGGGTAAGATAGCATTTGAAATAGGAAATCGTCATACTCAATGCATTATCGAAGATAATGAAATTCTTGTTCGTTATGATCATACACTTGAGAAGCTAATGAATGAAGTGGGAGTTACCTATGTACAATCTGATAGAAGGTTCAAAGAACCATTCAAATATAGGGGGCACCAACACTGATTCATGGTTTCTACACCTTATTCAAATCCATGATTCGGCTTTTCCAACTGGTAGTTTTGCACACTCTTTCGGAATTGAAACATATATTCAGGAAGACATTCTACGGGATGAGAATGATTTAACAAAATTTCTTGATATGTATATTCGATATAATCTTGCATCTGCAGATGCTATCTTTGTTAAGAAGGCCTATTATCTGGCCCAACAGCAAGATAAAGCATCGCTTATACATATTGAAAATATATGTCACGGTATTAAGCTGTCTCCTGAAACAAGGAAAGCCAGTGCGATGATGGGACGGCAGTTTTTACATACGGTTCGCTCATTAAATGATAATGAATTAATTAAGTTATGGTATGAGAAGCTCAAGAACAAGGAAATAAAAGGGCACTATTCTATAGTGTATGGCATTTACGCCGCAATTATAGGTGCAGACGTAAAGATGGCCCTTGAGATGTTTCTCTATTCATCCGTAACAGCACTCGTACAAAATGCTGTCCGTGCTGTTCCACTTGGGCAAATGAGTGGCGTGAAAGCGGTCTTCACCTTATTACCTGTTATTCAAGAAACAGCAAGGCAGGTGATGACTCTGAATTTGGATGATCTTGATAACAATTCAATCGCTCTTGAAATTGCATCAATGAAGCATGAGTTTTTGCATTCACGATTGTTCATATCATGATATAGCGTAAGAGATATATCACAATGACGTTAAATAGATATCCTAGTGTCAAGGTGAATTGTTATTAAGTGATATTCCGTTATGTCCACGCAAAAAATTATTATGGCTAATAGCCTGAATAAAGTAGTTTACGAGGAGATTGTAAAATGAGAACAGTACATCTTGGCATTGGCGGACCAGTAGGTTCTGGTAAAACAACACTTGTAAAAATTCTTACAGAGGAATTAAAAAAAGAATACAACATTGCCGTTATTACAAATGACATTTATACGCGAGAAGATGCTAACTTTTTAATAAATGAGAAGGTGCTTGCTCCCGATCGTATTATCGGTGTCGAAACTGGAGGATGTCCTCACACGGCAATTCGTGAAGATGCCTCAATGAATTTTGAAGCTATTTATGAGTTGAAGCAGCGTTTTGAAAATCTTGATATTATTCTTTTAGAAAGTGGTGGTGACAACCTGTCGGCAACATTCAGCCCTGAATTAGTTGATGCATTTATTTATGTCATCGATGTGGCTGAAGGTGGTGACATTCCGAGAAAAGGTGGGCCAGGTGTTACACGTTCAGATTTACTTATTGTGAATAAAACGGATCTTGCTCCATATGTTGGCGTCGATCTTGAGATAATGAGGAGTGATACTAAAAAATCGAGAGGTGGAAGACCATTTGTTTTTGCAGATATTAAAACAAAAAAAGGTTTGGATGAAGTAATTGCTTGGATAAAATCTGATATTTTATTGGGGGTAATATCTGATGAGTTGGCAACAAATTCCAATTAAGCGATTGCAGCATGACGGTTGTTTATATTTGAAATTTGCCAAGCGTGAGAATAAAACGATTTTAGCCCAATGCTATCAGGCACCCCCGCTTAGGGCTAGTCGGGCACTATATCTTAATTCTGCAGACCCATCGGAGGCTACTGTATATATGGTAGAAACATCCGGAGGGCTAGTGGCAGGGGATCAAAATAATTTCGAAATAGATATTGAAGAAGGAGCAAATGTTTGTCTTATTCCGCAATCTGCAACTAAAATCTATCCTGCATTTAACGGAGAATGGAGCACGCAATGTATTAATATATCGATTGGTTCGAAAGCAAGTCTGGCGTGGAAAACGGAAGCTCTAATTCCATTCAGAAAGGCAAAATACCGTGGGGAAACTGTTGTTCACATGGCTAGGGATGCCTCATTTCTGTGGGGGGAAATTCTATCTCCTGGTCGTGAAAAACGTGGGGAAATATTCGAATACAGCAATGTAAAATCGAATTTTCAAGTCTGGATGGAAGGGGAGTGTTTGATTTATGACTCTCTTTTGTTTTCACCAGACCATATGGATCTTGGACAATCTGGCATGCTTGAGGAGCATTTATATATTGGATCGATATGGTTTGTGACGCCAGCCTTACAAAATATGAATATCAGGAAACTTAACGAAGGGCTACAGCAATTTTGCGACATGAAGGTATGTGCTTCAATACTTGATGGTAAAGTTGCAAATGTTAGATGGCTTGCATCAGATCTGGTGTTGTTAAAGAAAGAAATGAATAATACATGGAATAAGTTTATAAGCTATAAAGACTAATATCGCTCAATAAACAAATGACACAATCTGTTCTTTTTATATAAATATAAGAAGATGATTGGCTGTTTGTTGCAAATAATAATTTATTTAACTTGGGAGTGGAAATTTTGACTAATAATATTCAACAAAGTGGAGCATCGAATGCACGTGCATATCTGCTTCTCCTAATCGGTATCGCTGCTCTGGCGTTCACTGCACCTTGGGTAAAGTTGTCGAATTTCGAACCGGCAACATCGGCTATCCTTCGTTGTACAATTGGGCTCATAGCATTGCTGCCATTCGCATATATCGAAGTAAAAAAAATAGGTGCGCTAAACAAGCAAGGAGTAATTCTTTCTATTGTGGCTGGTTTGTTTTTAGGTATTGACTTTACAGCATGGAATTACTCTATATTTTATGTAGGGTCAGGTATTGCTTCAATTCTGCTGAACCTACAGATTATTATTTTACCAGCACTGGCATTTTTATTCGATAGAGAAAGAATTCCTAAAAGTTACTTTATTATTGCGCCTATCATGATCCTTGGTGTTGTTATGTCTGGAGGCGTTTTTGACGGTACTAGTGGGACTACAGAAGGGCCATCAACAGTATACGGGATGAATATCGCGATTCTTGGAACCTTATGTGGTATGACCTCCGGTTGCTGCTATGGTATTTATCTATATACCAGCCGAAAGGCGACTAAAGTTAATATGAGACAAATTGTTCAGCCGATGGCATTGGCAACGGCTGCTCAGTTAGTTGCCCCTATTATTTTTATGACGTTCTTTTCTGACCGTGGTTTTGATCTTGTCAATGGCGTAATGGTTAGTGGTGCGCTCCCAATGAACCCAGAAACGACGCTTGGCGATCCTATCACTACCATGAACTGGTTTTGGATGCTTGTTCTGGGCATTTTGGGGCAAGCAGTGGCATGGACGTTTGTCCAATATGGTTCTGTTCGCTTGAACTCTACTATTGTAGCGGGGCTTTTGTTACTTAGTCCGATCTCAACTGTGGCTATCATTTCCATTATTCTTTTCAGTGAAATACCGACTTCCATACAAGTACTTGGTGTTGTTATTGTCCTTGCGGCAGTTGCATATCAGAACAATTTACATAAAGTTCTGTTTAAAAAACCTGCTACCAAGAAAGTTGCCTGACCATACTTTATGACAGGTCTACGGTCATAGGCAGGCTATTTATTGTTTGGGCTATCTATATAGTATTTGATGGTTAACCTGCGACCAAATACTTTGGACCTGATAAGAACGATATGTCCGTCCCAAATTCGAATGTTACAAGCAATTTAAGCGTATTAATGCAGAAATGATCAGGTTCAAGATCTTTCTGCATTCATTTAATTTTAACTTATAAGGTAGTATTGTCATGAATGATTATAATATTGTATTAGCAAGAAATACAAAAAAAGCCCCTGAGAACATCGGTCCATACTCCCAGACAGTCGCTTTTTCTCATTATAATAATCTTTCGGCGCAATTGCCGATCAATCCTATATCTGGTGAGTTAGTGGAAGGTGGTATAAAAAAACAAACTGAACAGTGCTTTGAAAACATCAAGGCTATTGTAGAAAGTATCAATCATTTTATGGATGATATTGTTAAAATAACAATATTTCTTAAAGATATAACGGATCTTGATACCGTAAATAGTATTTATAAAAGCTTCTTCCCTGTATATGTTCCAACGCTGACTATTGTAGCCGTTACAGCTTTACCTATGGAGGCTCTGATACAGGTAGAAGCCATTGTTTCAAACGGGGAAGGAACTATTCCGGCTGCACCACAGGCAGGTGATCTAATAAAAGTAACAAGTAATACGAAAAGTGCGCCACAAAATTTTTTATCATCTCAAACAGTTGCATTCTCACATTACATTAATCTTTCAGCTCAATTGCCTATTGTTCCCGGAACTAGTAGCTTAGTTGCTGGCGGTCTCAGAGAGCAGGCTTACCAGTGTTTAAGAAATATCAAAGCAATTTTAGAAAGTATCAATGTTCCTTTTGATGACATTGTAAAGATAAATATCTTTCTTAAAAACATCCAGGATATTGAAGAGCTAAATGAGATTTATACAACATTCTTTCCTGACTCAGCTATCGCCAGAGCCGCTGCTTATGTTCCAGCGCGAACCACGGTTGCAGTTGCAGCTTTACCCATGGGGGCTTTGGTACAAATTGAGGCGGTTGCATCATTTGGAGGCGGTACACCACCACAGCTAGTTGAGGACAGGCATGGTATTGTTATTAAAACAAATAATACAGAAAATGCACCACGGTGTACTTTATCGACACAATCTGTCGCCTTTTCACATTACAATCATATTTCTGCTCAGTTACCTTTAGACCCTAAAACTGGAGAATGTGTGAGTGGTGGCGTTAAAGAGCAAGCGAGACAATGCTTAAACAATATTAAAGCAATTGTAGAAAGTATTGATCATAGTATGGATGATGTGGTTAAAGTAAATATCTTCCTTAAAAATATCAAAGATATTGATGCTGTGGATGAAATATATCCTGCTTTCTTCCCTAATAGTGTTCCTGCACGAAGAACTATTGGCGTATCAGCTTTACCTGACGATGCTTTGATCCAAATAGATGCAGTTGTGTCACATGCTGAAGGTACTAAACCAAATGTATAACAAATTTTCGTTTATAAAAATACAAGTAAGCATAAGTACATATTAATGCTGATGATTAATGTAAAAGTACGTTAATTTCTGTGAAAAGGAGACCAAGTTTTTTTGCCTCCTTTTTTATACATATTTCTGATTTAGTATTGTTAACGTGTTTATCTTATGCAATTAAATGAATGTTATATATCAATGGTGCGTAAGTTAGCTATCTATTACATATGACTGTTTTTGCAACTTTCATGAATTTTAATGAAACCACATGAGGCGGTGATATTTATCAGGGCATAGGACAGTGACTTATTATACTGATCTTAATGCTCTTATTATACTCACGGCTGTAATCACTTTGATTATGGTAACCTTGGCAAGCTATCGTAGTTTCAACTAATTATTGCTGTATTCTGGGAATAATGCTCCAGATGAATTTGCAGGTTCTGATGAGAAAACTGTAAACAGCCCCTTTAATCGTTTGAAGTATGCTGGCAGAGTTACAAGAAAAAGGCTGATAGTGGTACCATGCCTGAGTTGTTGAGTAAATCATCTTTCTGCTGATAGTGAACGTTGAGTCATGATGTATTAATCCCAACCTGTACTTAACTTGCCATTTGTCATGGCAGTCAAATTTGTCTTTTCTTGCTGATACCTTGCATTGACAGTGTGGCCTGTAACGTTACACTAAACCGTTGTAGTTCATAATCTAAAGAAAATGGCGATACCAAGTATTAAAGACTTACGCCATTCATCATTTACCGTAAAGGAGAGGTATGGCGAATATTCGTGATGTCGCAAAGCACGCTGGTGTTTCCGTGAGTACGGTATCCAATGTGCTTAACGGTCGTACCGATCAAATGCGGGCTGAAACCCTGGTGCGTATCCAGCAGAGTATGCAGACGCTGAATTACTTTCCAAATAGGGTGGCGCAGCAGCTTAAGACCGGGCAGGCTAAAATGATTGGCCTGCTGGTGCCGTCGATTGTGAATCCCAGCTTCGCTGCTCTGGCTCGTGAAGTCGATCTGGCCGCCAAAAAGCGTCAGTTCAGAGTGCTGATAGGTAATACCTACCGGCAGATTGAAGAAGAAGAAGCCTTTCTGGACGATATGTTTTCCCACGGTGTCCGTGGAATTATCGTCGCCGCCTGTGATATTGAAAAAGCGCATTTTGCGCGAGCTGCAGAGCAGGGTATGGTGATGGTGAACTATGATGGTCGTATGCCAACGCGTGCGCAGTCTGATCATTATGCGCTGGACAGCGTATCCATGGACAACATTGAGGCCGGGCGAATGGCTGCAGAACATCTTATTGCCCAAGGATGCCGTCGTCTCGCGTTTGCCACGGTGGAAGGGATGACTCCCAGCCGAGCACATAAAATCGAAGGATTTCTCCGTGCGGTGCAATACCACGGGCTTTATCGAGAAGGTATGATCATTGAAGGTCAGGCCATGGCAGCCTATGGCGATACGGAAATGACCGAACTTGGACGGGCGCTGGCGTTGAAAATCAGCCAACAGCCAGTGTTCCCTGATGGTATTGTGGCGATTAACGACGCCCTGGGTATTGGGCTAATGGCCGGTTTGCATCAGGCGGGGATCCATGTCCCGCAACAAATTTCGATTGTGGGTATCGACAATATCCCGCTCGCTGGGCTGGTTTTCCCTGGCCTGACCTCTATCATGCCACCGCTTCGGGAAATAGCAGAGGTGATGGTTGACCGATTGATTGAGCGGACAGAAAACCCGGATATGCCACCAGAGGAGTTTCTGTTTTCTCCATCGTTGGTTTCCCGACAATCAGTACGCTAATTACGCGACAGGAGAAGAACGGAACGTTCTTCTCGTTATATCATACTAGCGTTGGCGCCACGGTCAGCAGAATATTGGCGAAGCGGCGTGTTTCACCGGTCGCGACGACCAGGAGTGTGTCGGACGACTTGGCCAACGAATAAAATACGTTACGTTCAACATGCTCAACGTCGATCCTCTCCGAAAGTATGCCGCGGTATTCGCGTTCAACTGTGTTATCAAAATCAGCCGGGCTCGCCATTAACGTAGCTTTTTCCACATTAATATAGCCGAGAATTTTCTCCAGAATAAGGGTGCTACCGATCGTTCCCGGAGTGAAATTAAGCCAGACAATTCGTGCCTGCGCAGAAGTATTAGTTAAAAATGAGTAGTTAGCATCAGTGATTAAAATATTCGCCTTATGTCCGCACTGCGCCAATGCCTGCAATAAATCAGGATGAATAATATCTGACTTGATCATATATCATACCTTTTAATGCTGGCGGGCATCATTACCCGCCACATATTTATGCCCGGTAAATACCGCCGTTAATGTCGATGGTTGCGCCGGAAACGAAACCATCATATTCCGAAGCGAGGAAACAGATAACCCTTGCCACATCTTCCGGTGTACCTGCTCTGCCCAGAGGAATGGCTCGGATTGTCTGGTCGGCAGAGGCTTGCGTAGTGTGCTGATTATGAAAACGCGTGCCCAGAATCAGCCCCGGAGCAACGGCATTGACGCGTATGCCATGTTCACCGAGTTCTGCGGCAAGTGAGCGTGTCCATGTCAGCACTGCACCTTTAGTGGTGGAATAGACCAGAGAACCTGCATGACCACCAGAACGGCCAGCCAGTGAAGCCAGGTTGACGATACTGGCGCCGTTCGGTGCGGCTTTCAGCCAGGGTAATGCTTGCTGAGTGACATTCAGCATCGTCGTCATATTGACATCAATGACCGTGCGCCAGAAATGTGGTTCAATCTCACCCAGCCATTTTCGTGCGATAATACCGCCAACGTTATTAACCAGAATATCGATACCGCCAAGAAATTCCGCCGCCTGCGACACACAGCGAGCAGCATCTTCTTCATTGGTTAAATCGGCGAAGCCACAGGCAGCCCGACAGCCCTGTTGTTGGGCGAGGGCCGTTAATTCCCGTGGGCCTTCTTCACCGCTGAAATAATGTATATAGATGTCGCATCCAGCCTCAATCAGTTTTTTCGCACTCTCTTTACCAATGCCTTGTTCCGCACCCGTAATAAACACTTTCTTACCCGTTAATAATCCCATTTAATACTCCCGTTATTCATATTTAAACGGCATCAGGCAATGATGTGACATCGTTTTGCCGTTTTTTGTGCGTGGATATCCCTGCCACCTAAGAGTGGCAAATAAAGGATTTGATTATCAGTAGCCGGCCAGTCCAGGCAACCAGGTGGTTAACGGTGGGGCCATAGCGACAATAATGATGCCTACAAAAACCACCGCCAGATATTTCGCCATAGGCTTGATGACGTGCTTCATTTCCACACCGCAAATAGCGCAGGTAGTGTACAAACCCAGGCCAATCGGTGGTGAAAACAGACCAAAACCCATTGCCATGATCATCACAATGCCAAAGTGCAGTGGGTTAAAGCCAAGCTGAATCGCAATCGGTACCAGAATCGGTGCGAAGATGATCAGCGCAGGCGCGCCTTCCAGAACCGCACCAAAGATGATCAGAATGGCAATGGTTAACATCAGGAACAGCCAGCCTCCTTGCTCCATGCCAATCCCGACCAGCAGCTCAGCGATCTGTTGTGGGATCATCTGGATTGTCAGGGCATAAGAGAGGCTGGTCGCACAGGCCACGATGAACAACAGAACGCCGGACATTGCCGCGATATCGACGAACATTTTTACTGTGGCTTTCAGCGTCAGTTCACCAAATGCCAGGCGGCCTACCACAATGGCGTAAATCACCGCGAAGGCGGAAATTTCTGTAGACGTGGCGATCCCCATCATTACCCCGCGGCCAATCATGAAGATCATGACCAAACCGACAGCTGCGCCTAAGTAAAGCTGAGTTCGTGGGCGTAATACGGGGTAGGCTTCGTTGACGTTAATTTTCCCGCCAAAACGATTAGCGGCAACCATCAAAAGCACCAGCAGACAGGCTGCTGGGATCAGGCCAGCGATAAACAACGCCCCGATGGAAATGTTAGCGACAAATCCCATCACGATTAAATTAACGCAAGGAGGAATGGTCTCCGCCATCACTGCGGACGCGGCAAATACCCCTGCGGCTTCTTCACTGTCCTGCTTCGCGCGGCGTACAGCAGGCATTAATACCCCGCCGACGGCTGCCACATCTGCCAGTTTGGAACCGGAGATACCGGAGAAAAAAGCCATCGACAGCACCGTTGTCATGTTCAAACCACCGCGAAAGCGCCCCATACCGCGTACAATCAGTTCGACCAGACGCGTGGACATGCCGTTGATTTCCATTGCCGCACCGGCGAGCAAGAAGAATGGAATTGCCAACAGAACAAAGTGGTCTACGCCCGCAGCCACCTGCTGAGAGAAAAAGACAAAGGGCAGGGAAGGGTCGCAGATAAAAAAGACCATTGCGGACATGCCGAGCGTGAAGGCGATCGGTACACCGGCCAGAATGCCGAGCATGAAGCAAATCAACATCAGACCAGCCGCCGCACTGGCTGGATCGGCCATTAGCGACAATTTCAGATAACCCAGTGCTGCCAGCACGATGATCCCAACACCGCTGAGCAACACCACTTTGGTGCGTTCATGCAGGGCATGTTCCAGGGCGGCTACCATCATCACCGCAGAGCCGATTAATACCGGAATGACGTAGATGGTTTGTGGCAGACCAGTCTCGGTGGTTTGCAATCGTGCTGCTTGCACCAGATCATAACTGGAAACGACCAGCCCGACGGAGACCAGAAAAAGGATCCAGCGGCTGGCATGGACAACGTAAGGGCGTACGTTTACAGGCAGGAAGCGTAAGAACAGATCGACGCCAATGTGTCCGCCTCTGCCTGTAGAGGTGGCGACGCCAAAAAAGACCAGCGCAATCATTAGCGCGCGCGCCACTTCTTCCGCCCAGTGGATCGGTGAGTGCAGGGCGTAGCGCCAGATTACTGAAGCGAATACCACCAACACGTTGATAAACAGCACTAGAGCCCCGGCCCAGGACGTTAAGGTTGTCAGAAATCGACTCAGCCGCCCTAACAGCGTCAACAAAGTATTTTGATCCTTTGTTTTTATCGAAATATCTGCCATGGTGAACTCCTTTCATGGTTTGTTTGGGCAACATCGTCGACCGGTGAAACTGCACTGGCCGACGATGTACGACTTATGGTTTGTCGCTCGGCGCGGCGGCGCTGATTTCGTCCACCATCGGTTTCAGTGCCGGGTATTTATCCAGGAAGGTTTTCCAAACAGGCTGCACGGCCTGCGCGAAAAACGCGCGATCGGTTTCTCTGAAAGTGACCCCTTTCGCTTCGAGGTTTTTAATCGCTTCCAGTTCTTTCTGGCTGGCCTGCTGACGCTCATATTCCGTTGCTTCTTTCGCAGCGGCTAGCACGTCGGCACGTAATGATTCCGGGATCTGCTCGAAGCTCTTCTTGTTCATGGCAATCATCAGCGGGTTATAGCTATGGCGGGTCAGCGTACCATTCTTGATGATTTCATAATATTTACTGGCGTAGATGGTGGGCGCATCATGTTCGACGCCATCGATCACACCCATTTGCAGGCTGGAATAGACTTCCCCGCCCGGCATGGGAATGGCCACTGCCCCCATGTGATTTAGCGTGGCGATAAAATTGGGTACTGGCAGTACACGGATTTTCAGATTCTTTAAATCCTCCGGCTTTTCAATCGCCTTTTTGGTGTATACATTGCGCGCACCGAGGTTATAGCCATAGCCCAGCACCATCACGTTTGCTTTATCCATCATTAGCTTAGAAAGCTGCTCACCGGCTTTACCGTCCAGCGCTTTCCCGACCTGATCATAGTCTTTAAATAGATAACCCAGATCCAACACGCCCACTTCAGGAACCAGTGTGGCCCAGATTGAGGTTCCTGAGATCATCATGTTAATGGCACCGATACGGACCTGTTGTGTGGCATCGGCTTCTTTTCCTAGCATGGCGTTGGCGAAATAATTAAGCTTAATCTGTCCTTTTAACTTCCCGTTTTTATTGAGGTTTTCCTGGAAGCGGTTGAACCAAATATAGTGCGCAGAGGAGTCATCTCCTGGCAGAGAAGAGTAAACACGGAAATTGATTGCTGCCTGTGCCGAAGCGCTCAGCACACTGCCAGCAATTAGGGCGCTACTGAGGCAAGCGAGTGCCAGAAAACGTCTGGCTGAATTAAACGGTGTTGTTTTCATCATGATTATCCTTTCTCACAGTGTAGAGGTCGTGATAACGCCATCTGGCAGGACTGAATCAACCAGTTGGTTTAACGAAAAAGTCGCTGTAATTTCTTCTGTAACGTTTTAGTGTAACGTTACAGACGCTATCCGACTCACTGCGCAAATGCAATATGCTTCCTTTCATCAGCTTGATGGATATGTGAATTATGTGGTGGATATCGCTAATTTGTAGATGGTTGTTACAAAACAGAAACGGGGTATTCGCTGTTTAGTCACTGTTTAGCCGCTCAAAGCTCAAATCGGATTATGAAATAAACTCTTGTCGAAATTTTAGGTTAAGTGAAAAACTGTAAGTATCCCGCATAATCGTGCCATTCACATTTAGAGATCATCCGGCATAATCAATCTGCCAACGAAGGAGATCGCTATGCGTAAAGCCCGTTTTACTGAGCATCAGATCATCACTGTGATTAAGTCGGTTGAAGCCGGACGAACCGTTAAAGATGTCTGCCGGGAGGCCGGTATATCTGAAGCCACCTGGTACAACTGGAAGTCCAGATACGGTGGCATGGAGGCTTCTGATATTAAAAAGATCAAGGATCTTGAGGACGAGAATCGGCGTCTCAAACAGATGTTTGCCGACCTGAGCCTTGAGAACCGGGCACTGAAAGATGTTATCGAAAAAAAGCTTTAAAACCAGCCTTTAAACGTGAGCTGGTCACTCATCTGATAACGACATTTGGACTCAGTATCCGTCAGGCCTGCCGGAGTCTCAATCTGAGCAGAACGGTTTTACCATTACCGTCCGGATACCACGCGGGACGAACCCGTTATTGTCACGTTGCAGGCATTGGCCGAGCGATACCAACGATACGGTTTTTCGAAGCTTCTTCAGGTTTTGCGGCGGCAGGGACACCCGTGAAATCACAAAAGGATCCATCGTATTTACTGTCTGCTGCAGGTGAATTTTCGCCGCAAAGGCAAACAGCGGTTGTCGGTGCGTAATCCCTCTCCACTGGCCACTCCGGAAGCGTTGAACCAGAGCTGGTCTGTTGATTTTATGCATGATGCCCTGGTCTGTGGGCGTCGTTTTCGCACGTTCCATGTCGTTGATGACTTTAACTGTGAGGCGTTGTCGATTGAAATAGATCTGAATCTGCCAGCTCTGCGAGTGGTCCGTGTGCTCGACAGGATCGCGGCAAACCGCGGTTATCCGGTCATGCTGCGCATGGATAATGGTCCGGAATTTATCTCTCTGGCACTGGCTGAATGGGCAGAGAAGCACGCAGTAAAACTGGAGTTTATTCAGCCGGGTAAGCCGACACAGAATGCTTTCATTGAGCGTTTTAACAGGACATATCGCACAGAAATACTCGATTTTTATCTGTTCAGAACGCTGAATGAAGTACGTGAAATCACGGAAAAATGGTTATCAGAATATAACTGTGAACGTCCGCATGAATCTCTGAACAATATGACACCGGAGGAATACCGACAGCACCATTATTTGGCCGGGATCTCAAAAAATGCATGGAACTAAAACGGGTCTATTTACAGGTTATTCCCCGTGGTTGACAGAATTTTGAACGATGTTGCTCCTTGCTCATCAGCTTTACGAGAGAGCGCATTCGATAAATCATCAAGCGTATAGGCATTGCTTACCGAGACTACACCGATCTTTTCTTTGCCATCTGCATGGTTAATTTCCTGAGCGGCAGATGCGGCATTCACTGAAATAAATCCCATGACCAATGTAGTAATAAATAGTGTTTTCATATCTAGTACCTCTTTAACAATATGCTTGAAACTGGACTTGTATCAGGAGTAACTTCCTCCATCTGTGTATTCAAATATACAGACTTAAGCTGTCATGAGGCTGACGGCTATATGACAAAATTGTCAGGGTTGTCGATTGGTTAGTTTTTTTGAATACAAATTCAGCTCGTTAATAATGCAGTCAGGTTCTTCACGCAGAGGCATATTGTCTATGTCCAGAACCCCATCATTTTTTTGTGGATCATCAGCCTGCAGATCTGCAAACAGTGGGGTAAGATCCTGCTGTGCTTCACCTCGTTCAGCCACCAGCCCGAACGTTTTATTTTTTGCCTCGTCGTGGGTCAGGGCACTGACCAGAACCTGGGCAATTTGCTCCCGGGATATCACACCATCTTCCGGTGTTCCTGCATGGCGATGATCTCCCTGAAGCATAACGATCCTGTGTTCATCATCATTGTTGTAATCAAACCAGCCGGGCCTGATGATGGTATAGGGGTGACCACTGGCCCTGACCAGACGCTCGGCGCGTCTTTTCCAGTCATGAACCTCAGTGCGTTGATTCCAGGTGCTGAGCCGTTCAGTCACGCCAATCGTGGTCATCAGGCTGATGCGAACAGGCGGATCCTTGAAAATTCGTAAAATATTACGTACTCCGCCGTAATCGATTGCTCTGGCACCAATACGACCCTGACCATCGGAACCGAGCGTAAAAATGATGGCATCAATATCTTTCGGCAATTCGGTGAGTGTTTCAGGCATTGAAACATCGCCGTAAAAAACATCTGTTCCACGAGGAAGCAATTTTACTTTGCGTTTATTTCTGACCAGCGCCACGGGCTGATGGCCCATTTTAATAGCGGTATTGACGACATGAAGGCCAATACTTCCTGTCGCGCCTGCAATGAGTATTTTCATGATAAACCTTCTGATAATTCAGACTTATTTTCGATACGGTCAGAATATCAATTATCATTATTGTCAGTAATAGGGCTAAAATGATTGTGTCTATGAATACCCTTCATGAGTATGCGATGAAGGGAATGCCTCCATAAGGAAATCGCCGATGCTCAAAGAAAACTTCAACGAACTGCAAATCTTTCTGGTGGTGGCAAGGGAGCGAAGTTTTACCAAAGCAGCGGGTAAACTGGGCGTTTCTCAGTCTGCACTCAGCCACGCGATGAAGGCCCTGGAGGAAAGGTTGAATATCCGCCTTCTGACCCGCACGACCCGAAGCGTTGCCCCTACAGAGGCCGGTGAGAGAATTATTGCCTGCCTTGAACCTCGCATTGCCGATCTTGAACAGGAACTGGAATCGCTTGTTCAACTGAACGGCACCGCCTCCGGCAATATTCGTTTATCAGCCGGGGAGCATGCCGCGCGAAGTCTGGTATGGCCGAAGCTAAAACCCTTCCTCAGGGAATATCCGGAAATCACTGTTGAACTGGTGGTGGATAACGGCTTTGTCGATATTGTTGAGGGGCGTTTTGACGCCGGGATCCGCCTGGGCGAAAGCGTGGATAAGGACATGATTGCGGTAAGAATTGGGCCGGACATGAGAATGGCCGTGGTAGGAGCGCCGTCTTATTTCGCTGCAAATCCTGCACCTGAAACGCCGCACGAGCTACAACATCACCGGTGTATCAATATGCGCCTGCCGACAGCCGGTGGGCTTTACCACTGGGAGTTTGAGAAGGATGGAAAACCGTTACGGGTCAGAGTAGAAGGGCAGGTCACGTTTAATCTGCAAGCGGAAAGGATTGATGCGGCGTTATCCGGTTTTGGCATCGCCTGTATACCGGAAGACAGGGTGCAGGATGATATAAAGTCAGGAGCGCTTATTCAGGTGCTGCAGGACTGGTGTCCGACTTTCCCCGGATATTACCTCTACTACCCGAGCCGTAAGCAGCATCCGCCCGCTTTTGCGCTGATGATCGATGCGCTTCGCTACCAGGAATAACGGGTCCCCATTCGCTGAGGGCCCGTTCGGGTATTAACGGCCTACGCGGGCCTGATGCTCAGGAGAGTAACGTTCGCCGACGATTTTAATCGTTTCAAGCGCCTGGGTTATCTGTCGCGAGTCATCCTGAGAAAGGATGATGTCGGCGGCCCCCAGGTTTTCCTCCAGCCGGTGCAGCTTCGTGGTACCAGGGATAGGAACAATCCACGGCTTTTGTGCCAGCAGCCATGCCAGCGCGACTTGCGCAGACGTCACACCTTTCTCTGCCGCCAGTTCACCCAGCAATGAGACCAGCTTTTCATTGGCTTCAATCGCCTGCCCGGCGAAACGCGGCACTGTGCTGCGGTAATCATCCTTGCCAAAAGTGGTTCCTGGCTTAATCGCTCCCGTCAGGAAGCCTTTGCCTAATGGGCTGAAGGGCACAAAACCAATACCCAGTTCCTCCAGTAACGGCAGGATCTCCTGCTCAGGCTCGCGCCACCACATGGAGTATTCACTTTGCAGCGCCGTGACCGGTTGTACGGCATGCGCGCGGCGAATAGTTTGTGCACCCGCTTCGGACAGACCAAAATGTTTGACTTTGCCTTCAGCAATCAGGTCTTTCACAGTACCCGCAACGTCTTCAATCGGCACATTCGGATCGACACGGTGTTGATACAGCAGATCAATAACATCAGTCTTAAGACGACGCAGTGATCCTTCCACCGCTTCACGGATATGCTCCGGACGGCTGTTTAAAATCTGCTGCTTGTTGTCGTCGCCAAAAGTAAAACCAAACTTAGTGGCCATGACCACGCGGTCACGAAATGGTTTTAAGGCTTCGCCGACAACTTCTTCATTAAGGAAGGGGCCATACACTTCAGCGGTATCGAAGAAGGTGACGCCACGTTTAACCGCAGCGCGAATAAGCTCGATAGCCTGACGCGTATTGGTCGCCGGGCCATAGCCGTGGCTTAAGCCCATGCAGCCGAGCCCAAGTGCGGAGACTTCGAGTCGGGATTGACCCAGATAACGTTTTTGCATTGAATGAATACCTCTTTTATCGCGACTTAAACATCCAGTTTGCGGCCCGCCAGCCATTCAACTCTTGCAGGATCTCGATGAGAAAAGAACGCACTCGTTGCAGTGTCGATAGCGGTAATCTGCAGCATATCTTCAGCGCTGAGTTCAAAATCGAGAATATTGATGTTCTCTTCCATACGTTCTTTGCGCACTGTTTTTGCCAGTGAAATGATGCCTCGCTGGAAGATCCACCGCAGCACAACCTGGCCCACGCTTTTGCCGTACTTCTGGCCAATTGCCGTTAGCACGGGATGCTGGAACAGGCCATTTTTACCCTCAGCAAACGGTGCCCAGGCTTCCGGCAGAATGCCACGGCTTTGATTCCAGGGAACGGCGTGCAGCTGCTGGTTGAACGGGTTAACTTCAATCTGGTTCACCGCAGGGGTCACTTTGTTGAAGGCGATAAGGTCGGCCAGTCGGTCTGGATGGAAGTTGCTGACGCCAATGGCGCGAATTTTGCCTGCCTGCTGCAGTTCTTCCATAGCACGCCATGCCCCATGGACATCGCCGTAAGGCTGGTGGATCAGATACAGGTCGACATAATCAAGTTGCAGACGATTTAGGGAACGTTCGAACTGGGCTTTAGCGCCTTCATAGTTCGTATCCTGCAGCCATAGTTTGGTGGTGACAAACAGTTCATCACGGGCGATGCCGGTCTGTTTCAGCGCATTCCCGACTTGGGTTTCATTCTGGTAAGACGCGGCGGTATCGATCAGGCGGTATCCCGTATCGATGGCATCAATAACGGCACTTTCGCATTCAGCGGGATCAGACATCTGAAACACACCAAAGCCCAGCAGGGGCATCTCAATACCGTTGTTCAGTTTTACAGTTTGCATGACGTTATCCTTCAGCTGTTGTGTTGGAAAAGCATAACGCAAACTGATTTATTCGATTAGATGGGGTAATTAGCTAGGGTTTATTAGATGTGCTCATTAATTTGGAGGGGCTCAAGGTCGGCTTTGTGCCAGGAGGGGACATTACAGATATGGCCGCGCGGTGTCACTTGCGGGGGTTACATGATTTACCTGTAATCAAGTGCAATAGCAAACGGGCAAATATTCTTGAGGCTGCGGGGAAGTGCAGCCTCAGTGATATGACTGTGGAAAGCGGTTTATTATTTCTTTGCTGCTCGAATCAGGCCGTCAAGCCATTCCTGATGACCATTAAGCATTGGGTTCGGGCGGGTATTTGCCAGATCTTTTGCCGGGACTCCGTTCTGTGTTTCCTGCGTTAGGATACGGACCCTGTGACCGGAAAGATCCTCCAGTAGCCACGCATGATGGACATCGAGTCGTTGAGGGGTATCTTTTTCACCGGCCCATCCGTGCCATGCCAGACGAGCAGGTTTACCTTCAGCAGGTGGAACAAACTCCACAACCTGAGCTTCAACTGGGAAACCAAACGTGCTGAAGTAGAAGCGAACCCCATTTTCCAATTCTGGACCTTTGTTGTCATAAAAGCGCACATCGGCGGAATTTTTATAGTATTCCGGCCATAGCAATGGCTGACTCAGGAGCGGCCAGACATCATTGACGTTCAGACCTGAGATGATCATTTCATTAGAAACAAAGTTATCGGTAAAACCCGGAACAAAGCCTTCTGGCCAGTTAATCGCGTTCATAAATTTCTCCAATTGCTATAGTTGAGTGCACTGCGTGTGTCATTACGGCAGTAACGTGATGACAGTGATTATTGGTGCAATGGAGTTATAAGGCGAATTGTCATTACTTATGTTCTTAATAAGATAAATTATATCAGGACGCGGGATGTTGGCTTACTTCTGCGCATAAAGCACGAATCCACTGATGACTTGGGTCACGATGGGTTCGCTCATGCCAGGCCATGCTCTTGGTAAAGCCGGGTACTTTCAGGGGCAAAGGGAGAATGATGAGATCGTTGTTAGTCAGGACCATGCGGCGAGGTACAACTGCAATCATATCAGTCACTTGTAATATATCAGGTATCACCTGAAAACTATTAACTGACATGCCTACTCGTCGTGTCAGACTGAGCTTAGCCAGTGCTTCATCTGTAACACCGGTGAAGTTACCTTCTGAAGACACCAGAATATGTTCCTGTTTGCAAAATTGTTCGAGCGTCATTTCTGAACTCGCTGCCAGAGGATGATGACGTCGTGCTACGCAGACATAATCTTCTTCATAGAGCGCTCTTCCATGCAGGTCTTCGGGGGTTGTTTGCGGTGTTATCAAAGCCAGATCAACTTCACCCCGAGATAACTGCTGATACATTCGCTCATTGTCCACGGGCCGCACGGCGATTTTAATATACGGTGCACGTTGTTTTAGCTCAGCCATCAACGGAACGACAACAGCCTTAAGTGCATAGTCCGTTGCGACGATGGTATAAGTCAGTTCCACCGTCACGGGATCAAATTTCTTTGGTTTCAGCAGGATAGCGATATCGGTGAGGATTTGTTTTACCGGCGTAGAAAGTTCGTTGGCCCGCATTGTGGGGACCATACCGTGGCTGGTGCGAACAAAGAGTGGATCGTCAAAGTAATCACGCAAGCGAATAAGCATACCACTGACGGCAGGCTGCGTCAGTGAGAGGCGCTGTGCAGCCCGAGTCACGCTTCCCTCATCCAGTAATGCATCAAGGGCCTTAAGAAGGTTAAGGTCGAGGGTTCTGATATCATTTTTCATAATGAACTAGCCTGACAGATATTAAAATTTTAATTCAGGCTAAATGCTCGAGAAAAGGTTGTCTAGAAGGTTTGCGAGTGTTTTCCTTTTGGGGGAACTTCCATTTCTGGATGGTAGGCCTTGTACGGATATGTCCGCTCTTCAGCTCAAAGCAGACCTTGGAGTTGAAAGCAGAGGGACTACCTGACACAATTTTGCACAGTGAAGAGTCGGGCGTTGTTAACGTTCAGATCTTCAACGTATCAATGACCATCCGCAGGGCTGGGGAGACGTTGCGATGAGGGTAATAGAGAAACAATCCGTCCATTCGCAGGCTGTAACGCTGTAATACCCTGATTAGCTTACCGTGTTCTAAATCATCCGCGACCAGTTCAACAGGGACATAGGCTAACCCGAGGCCCAACCGGGCGGCTTCTGCCTCCATATAGCTGTCAGATAAGGCCCATTGTCCTTCAGGACGATGGGTAATTTTTTTATCATCCTGATTGAGCTCCCACTGGTATATGCTGCCGTCGGCAAACTGATAGGCGATGCAGGGATGCGCCTTTAAATCCGCCGGGGTTTGCGGAAAACCATAGCGACGAAAATGTTCCGGAGTACCCACAATTGCCATCTCCATATCAGGCGTGATGCGTACCGCGACCATACCCTGGCCGACTTCAGGCCCCAGGCGGACGCCTGCATCGAATCTTTCCTCGATGATATCGACGAACCGGCTCTCATTCATCAGTTCCAGTCTGATATCAGGATAGCGCTGTTTAAATACCGCCAGCTTTGGCAGCAGGCATTTATCAATCGCGTGCTGGCTGGCATTGATACGCACCGTGCCGGAGGGCGTCTCTCGATAGTGCGCCAGCGTGGCAAGCCCAAGGTCTAACGTATCAAATCCCGATGCCGTCTTCTGGTAGAGCTGCTCGCCTGCTTGCGTCAGCGACAGTTTACGCGTGGTGCGCACCAGCAGCTGGACGCCCAGCCTTTCTTCAAGCTCGCGAACAGAGCGGCTGACTCCTGACTGAGCAAGCCCCAGCCGCTGAGCCGCTGCGGTAAAGCTGCCTTCCCGCACCACCTGCATAAACAGGTACAGCTCGTTGTAGTTCTCCCTTTTCGCCATTGAAAAATCCCCCCCTTCATGCCAGCAATCTCAGCATTCATTTATACCAATATGGTATCAATCTTAGCAGTAATCGCCCCCTAATCAGCACTAATCCTGCTCACTATAATGACCCCATCAAAGCAAAGCACCGCAGCGTTGTCCGTCGGAAACCTGTATCTCTCTGTTGTTTTTTATGGAGATTTTTATGAAAGCCTTCACCCGAACGCTAAAAACCGCGATGCCGGCCATGCTGTTATTCGCATCATTAAGTGGAGTCACGACAATGAGTTATGCTGATTCAACCCATCCTAATGCCCCTGTGTCCATGACAGATAAATGGGATAAAACGTTCGCCGAGAGCCAGAAAGTCGAACATCGTAAAGTCTCGTTCCCGAACCGATATGGCATCACCTTAGTGGGCGATCTTTACCTGCCTAAAGACCGTGGCGATCGCAAGCTGGCGGCGATTGCGGTCAGTGGGCCATTTGGCGCGGTGAAAGAGCAATCCAGCGGCCTGTATGCGCAGACGCTGGCGGAACAAGGGTTTGTTACCCTGGCGTTCGATCCCTCTTACACGGGGGAAAGCGGCGGCTATCCGCGAAACGTCGCCTCTCCGGATATCAATACGGAAGATTTCAGCGCGGCGGTGGATTTCTTAGGGCTACAAAAAGAGGTGGATCGCAACCGTATCGGGCTGCTCGGTATTTGTGGCTGGGGCGGCATGGCGCTGAACGATGCTGCGATGGATACCCGCGTTAAAGCGGTGGCTACCAGCGTGATGTACGACATGAGCCGGGCGATGGGCCATGGTGTGGGGGATGGCAAAGACCGTTATTCCACCGCCGACCGTCGTGCTGTTTTGCAATATCTGAATGAACAGCGCTGGAAGGATGCGCAGAGCGGCACGTTCGCACACGGTGCTCATGATATTAGTGTCGACAGCAACGGCAAGGTCAGCGCGGGCGAGCGCATTCTGCCAGAAACGCTGCCGGCAAATCCACATCCGGTACTGAAAGAGTTCTTCGATTACTATCGCATGCCGCGCGGCTTCCACGAACGTTCCGTTAACTCGACCGGGGCGTGGACGGCAACGATGCCGCTGTCGTTTATGAATATGCCGCTGCTGAGCTACGCCAGTGAAATCACTATCCCGACGCTGATTGTGACCGGTGAGAAAGCGCATTCACGCTATTTTGCTGAAGATGCTTACAAGGCAGTCGGCAGTAAAGACAAAGAGCTGGTGGTGGTACCAGGGGCAAATCACGTGGACCTGTACGATAACGTGGCCGGAAAAATACCTTTCGCGAAATTCGAACAATTTTTCCAGACCAAACTGAAATAAATCCTCTCCTGAATTGATGCAAAGCCACCGGCCATAGGCCGGTGGCTTTTATCCTGATCTTCGTGAAATTTTACTATGTCGACGCTAAACCAAACACCATCACCTCATCATCAGCGCGCATACTGGGGCGGCATTTTTGCCATGACCCTGTGCGTGTTTGTGCTGATTGCTTCTGAATTTATGCCCGTCAGCCTGCTCACGCCGATTGCCCGCGATTTAGGCGTGACGGAGGGGCTGGCAGGGCAGGGGATTGCTATCTCCGGCGCGCTGGCGGTCCTGACCAGCCTGACGCTTTCAACGCTGGCTGGAAAGATGAATCGTAAGTTCCTGCTGCTGGGGATGACGGCTCTGATGGCCGTATCGGGGCTTATTATTGCGCTGGCTTCCAGTTATCTGATGTATATGATCGGTCGTGCGATGATCGGTATGGCGATCGGCGGATTCTGGTCGATGTCTGCGGCAACGGCGATTCGTCTGGTGCCGCAGCAGCAGGTCACGCGTGCGCTGGCGATTTTCAACGCCGGTAATGCGCTGGCGACGGTCGTGGCCGCGCCGCTGGGAAGCTATCTGGGTGCCACGGTCGGATGGCGAGGCGCTTTCTTGTGCCTGGTGCCCATTGCGGTTGTCGCCTTTATCTGGCAGTGCATCAGCCTGCCTGGTATGGATGCGAATAAAAGCCACACGTCACCTGGCGATGTATTCCTCATACTTAGCCGCCGCGTGGTTGCGGTTGGCATGCTGGCCTGTGGCCTGTTTTTCATGGGCCAGTTTACGCTCTTTACCTATGTGCGCCCGTTCCTGGAGACCGTGACGCGGATTGATTCCTCAGGTTTGTCGTTGATTTTACTGGTTATCGGCGTAGCTGGTTTTATCGGCACGCTGGTTGTTTCGACATTCCTCAACAGAAAATTCTACCCTACGCTCGTGGCCATACCCGGACTGATGGCCGTCATTGCCATCGGCCTGATGCTGACCGGGCATCAGGTCTGGACGGTTTCGCTGTTGTTAGGGCTCTGGGGCATGCTGGCCACTGCCGCGCCAACCGGATGGTGGACATGGATTGCGCGTACGCTGCCCGACAACGCGGAAGCCGGAGGCGGGCTCATGGTCGCGGTGATTCAGCTCTCCATCGCCCTTGGATCAACGGCAGGAGGCATCGTGTTTGACCACCTCGGTTGGCAGAGCACGTTTGCTATGAGTAGCATGCTGCTCCTTTGCGCGGGCGTACTGACCTTTTTCACCGCCCGCCAGAAGGCCGGTGCGCGTTAATCCGGCGAAGGTCCGCGCTCCAGAAACGTTAACAGCGTCCGTCCCAGCTTGCAGCTTGCAGCCATCCAGGACCGCTACGGTCCCCAAAAACGTGGGTAAAGCCAAAAGAGTGAAAGCGCTCATCGATTTTCTGATAGCCAGAACGGCGTGATAAAAATCAGTAACACACTGTTAAGTACAGAGCGGCGAATTTCGTAGATGTTCATGGTGATCTTTGCGATTTATTAATTTTGTTCATTACTGATATCACAATTGTACTGTTGTGCGAAGAAAGTCGTTGTTGTTACCTTTATGATCGTTTTGACGAATAATCTTCGCATCGAATATGGCACTTTCATTAATTGGCGCGTTGCTTGCCAGATAATTGCACGCGCTAACCAGGGGCTTTACTGATTCTGAAACTGAAAAAGGGCGTTGTTATTAACAGTCTTTAACAGGCGATACGGCTTCATCTGTCATAATTATCTGATTGCATACTAAAACAACGCCATTTTCCCGTCACGATATGAGGTATTAATGAAAACGGTTGGTTATGCAGCGCACGCTGCTGGCGCGAAACTGGTTCCTTATCATTTTGAACGTCGCGATTTACGTGAAAACGATGTCGCTATTGACATTCTTTACTGCGGTGTTTGCCACTCAGACCTACATACGGTTAATGGAGACTGGGGCCCGCAGCCTTATCCATTGATCCCGGGCCACGAAATTGTGGGGGTCGTCACGTCCGTGGGGCAGAATGTCAAAAAATATCATCCAGGCGATCATGTCGCCGTTGGCTGCATGGTGGATAGCTGTCTGCACTGCGATCAGTGTGAGCATGGCGAAGAGCAATTCTGTCGTAACGGGATGACGCCTACCTATGGCGCACCGGATCGCTTGAGCGGCGAAATCACTCAGGGTGGATACGCCAAACATATTGTCGTACGCGAAGAGTTTGTTCTGCGCGTGCCGGAAAATATGGACCTGGCAAAGACCGCGCCAATCCTTTGTGCTGGTATCACTACCTTCTCTCCGCTGCGTACCTGGAATGTGGGTTCGGGAAGCCGCGTTGGCGTGATCGGATTAGGGGGTCTGGGCCACATGGCGGTTAAGCTGGCCGTGGCAATGGGGGCCGAGGTGACCGTCATCAGCCGCAATAAGAACAAAGAGGAAGAGGCAAAGGCGCTGGGTGCGAAAGGCATTTTGCCTTCTTCCGATCCGCAGGCAATGCAGGATTCAGCCTGTGCATTCGATTTAATTATTGATACAGCCCCCGTTAAGCATGACCTGAATATCTATACCCCGTTATTAGATATTGATGGCTCGTTAGTCATTGTCGGCCAGGTTGGTCTGATGGATGAACCGCTCACGGTTCCTCTGATCATGGGACGCCGTCGCGTTGCGGGTTCGCTGATCGGCGGCATTGCGGAAACTCAGGAAGTCCTGGATTTCTGCGCGAAGCATGATGTCTATCCTGAGTGCGAAATGATTGGTATTGAGCAGATAAACGATGCTTTCACCCGTCTTGCACAGGGAGACATGGCCCACCGCTTCGTCATTGATATGGCCTCGCTGAGCGCAGAGTAAACTCAGATACGGAAGCGGTAGTGCGGATTTGCTACCGCTTTCACAACACCTCTGCGTCTTTTTTTAAAACAGTTGCAATTGACTTCGACTGAGTGGCTCCTCATGTTTATTTATTTAAAAACGCAACGTGTATTATCTATTTTTTCATGGTGGAGCATATTGGGTCTGATATTCATGTTTTCGGCTATAGTGAGTGCGCGGAACACAGAGGAAAATTTAATGAAGATAAATATCATACTTAACGATAAAACCCTTACCGCGACCCTGAATAACTCCCCAGCGAGCCGCGAATTTGCGGCCTTATTACCGCTTACGTTGCAGCTAAAAGATTACGCCAGGGAGGAGAAAATAAGTGACTTACCTTCCCGGTTGACCACCGAAGGTTCACCCGAAGGAGCGACAGCAAAAAAAGGTGATATAACCCTTTATGCCCCATGGGGAAATCTGGCCATATTTTATAAAGCCCATAGCTATGTGACAGGCTTAATTAAACTTGGGCAATTAGATGAGCCCGACGCATTGCCCGTCCACCCCGATGCCTACAGCGCCAGATTTGAACTGTTGAGGGAATAATCGTCACTCGGCGAGAGAACATGAATGATAAGCAGAACATTTCTGGCGATTCTTTCTCTGTTATTGATGAGCGGATGCGTTTCCCAAACCACGCAAAACAGGAGTTTGAAAATGACACTAAAAGATACACATGGCGCTGTGGCTGAAGTCGCACCCGCTATGGCTGCGTATGCTGAACGATTTATTGAAAAGGATCTCTGGAATCGTCCGGAGTTGTCACGTCGCGACCGCAGCCTGGTCACGGTTGCAGCGCTCATCAGCCGTAATGATACGTCTGAGCTTCCGCACTACCTTAACGTGGCGCTGGATAGCGGCGTGAAGCCTGCTGAAATCTCCGAGGTCATTACCCACTTGGCATTTTATGCTGGCTGGCCAAACGCCACCTCTGCGGCACTGGTTGTGCGTAATGTATTTGCACAACGCCATATCGATACGGCTTCCCTGCCAGGGGATAAAGTGGATTTCCTGCCTCTTGATAAAACGTCGGAAAACCAACGTGCCACAATGGTTGAGTCAAACTTTGGCAAGGTATCACCGGGGGTCGTGAAATACACCACGGATGCTCTATTCCTTAATCTGTGGCTACGGCCGGGCCTGGCACCACGGGACCGAAGCCTGATAACCGTCAGCGCACTGGTTACCGCCGGACAAGTGGCGCAAGTGCCGTATCACCTTAATCGGGCGATGGGTAATGGTTTGACCCAGACTCAGGCCTCAGAGATCTTGACACAGCTGGCCTTTGTGGCGGGTTGGCCAAACATTTTCTCGGCATTACCCGTATTTAAAGAGGTATTTACAGGCAGGAATCACGCCTGACGGATGACGATTCGCAAAAGCCAGGATCTGAACAGATGCTGGCTTTTTTTCTGCGCAGAAAGCGGGGCGTGCATCTGCCGGGGCCTGTTCAGGGATGTTTATAATGGCGCAGCGCGTCAATAACAAGCTGGAAAGCTTTCGAGTGATTTCTGTTTTCCGGATAGTAAAGGTAATAACCATCCCAGTAAGGACACCAGTCTTCAAGGACGCTAATCAGTTCGCCGCGGGCGAGCTGTTTCTCTGCTATATCACGGGGAACATGTGCCAGCCCATATCCTTCTATGGCGGCCTGCAAATTCTGATAGATACGACTAAACACAAGCTGACCGCTGACCTTGACGTTCAGGCTCTTTCCTTCTTTTTCGAACTCCCAGACATACAAATTACCGTGGGTGGGAAAACGAAGATTGATGCAGTTGTGATCAATAAGATCGTTAGGATGCTGCGGGTAAGGGTGGCGGGAAAAATAGTCAGGAGAACCGACGACAGCAAAGCGCACATCCGGGCCGATACGCACGGAGATCATGCCATTAGATATTTGTTCACCGAGCCGCGTTCCTGCATCAAAGCGGCCGGAGACAATATCCGTCAGCGCATAGTCATCAATCAGCTCCAGAGTAATATCCGGGTATTCCTTGAGCAGCGGCTCAAGCTTGGGCCATATGACAGAGCCGATCGCATAATCTGACGTTGATATACGTACCGTACCGGCGGCTTTACTGTTGAGGTCCTTCAGTGACTGTAATCGCCCCTGGATCCCATCGATATAAGGGCCGAGGTCATCGATCATTAATTGCCCTATATCGGTCAACGAAATGCTGCGTGTGGTGCGGGTCAGAAGTTTCATCCCAAGACGGGATTCGAGGGTTCGAATGGTATGGCTGAGGGCTGATTGTGAAACGCCTAAATGTGCCGCTGCCTTGGTAAAGCTCTTTTCACGCGCGACGACTATAAACGCCATTAAATCATTAAGGTTTTCCCGTGCCAACCTGCCCCCCTTACTGCCAAAAGAAAGTGATGGAGTAGTGTAGCGTAATGCATAGCGAAGGGGCACTTAATGGATAGGTAATTTACGGCGTTAAGCTGGTCGATTTTCTGGGGCGTAATTTATGAAAATCGTGCATAAGTCATATCAGATTTCGCGCCTTACTCATGTCTGTCTTTTTATTCTAGAATGATTATTCAGGTATGGCAGAGGAATTCAAAAGTGAATTATTCATTATTAAACAATAACCTGAAAATGCCGATGGCAGGTTTTGGTGTTTTTCAGGTAACAGATAAAGAAGAATGTAAACAGTCAGTATTGACTGCTATTCGTACTGGCTATCGCCTTATCGATACCGCAGCAGTTTACGGTAATGAAGATGCCGTTGGTGACGCAGTGCGCGAGGCTATTGCCAAAGGGTTATGTAGCCGAGAAGAGCTATTTATTACCTCAAAACTATGGGTACAGGACATGGCCAGTTACGATATGGCCAAAGCAGGGATTGAAGCGTCGTTAGAAAAATCAGGGCTGGAATATTTTGACCTTTATTTACTGCATCAGGCCATGCGTGATTACTTCAGCGCGTGGCGAGCGCTGGAAGATGCCTATGATGCCGGTAAGCTTAAGGCGATTGGGGTGTCCAATTTCTATGCTCACGTATTAGCAAATTTCTGCGAAACCGTCAGGATCAGGCCAATGGTGAATCAGGTTGAATTGCATCCTTACTTTGCGCAGCCTGCTGCACTTGAAACCATGAAGTATTACAACGTTCAGCCGGAAGCATGGGCACCCTTAGGCGGCGGAAGGCATAAGCCCTATGAAAATGAAATGCTGCAGCGAATTGCTGATACTCACAAAAAAACAGTTGCTCAGATTGTCCTGCGCTGGAATGTGCAGCGCGGTGTCACTGTTATCCCTAAATCCACCCGTCAGGAACGTATTGAAGAGAACTTTGCCATCTGGGATTTCTCATTGACTGAGAGCGAAATGGCGCAAATCAGCTCACTCGATTTAGGCTACGTTGGTGATGCCGTGAAACACTTCAATCCGGAATTTGTGCGTGGCTGTCTTGGTGTGAAAATTCACGATCGCTAATGCTGATATTGGTATTGAGCCTTCAATAATGAAGGCTCAATACGACTTCTTTCTATTGCAGATTTTTTTCTTTCAGGAACTGACTCACCAAATCAGCAATCTGCACATTATTTAAATCAGAGAACGGGAAGTGGGTATTCCCTTTGATTCCCACTTCAGGCAGATGCGTCACCGTCACATCCCCGCCATGCTTGTTCACCACATCACGCCATTCGCGAGCCATCGCCAGACGTACGCGCCAGCTGTCCTGCGCGGGCATGGCGACAGGTTTATCCGGAATGTTATCGCCGTAAATAATCAGAATTGGGATTTTGGTTAGCGCCATAAACTGCGCCATTGGCACAGGTTCACCTTTCAGCGTGTCGAACGCGCTTGGCATCGGGGCAGGGAGTTCTTTTTCAGGGAAGACAAAGCTGCTGCCAGGCTCAAAGGCGACAATGGCTTTGACCTTGTCGTTTTTCATCGCCGTGTACCAGCCTGGTCCACCGCCCTGAGAGTAGGTGAAGAGGATAGCCGGGCCGGATTTGTCCACGACGGCGGACATCGCATCAGAGATGACATTGATATTAAACGGCCCTGTATTTGGGGTCATCTGACGGAAATACTGGTTCAACGCTTCTTTGTCGTGAGAGAACTGAACGCCTTTAAAATACTCTGGCCACACGCCAACGCGGAACTGGTTGAACCACATCTGTTCATCAGGTTTAGGTGTAACGTAAAAAAACAGGTCGCGGGTTTGTATGCCCAGCGTCTCGCCGAGCAGGGCTACATCTTAATTACCGCCGATGCGGCCATGCTGGATGTTCCGTTATTGTACTCACTCAAAATGAAGATGGAAGAATGTTGTACTCATCCATGTACTCATTTTTGACAGCGTTGTTACGAGATGATTTGAGACATTATGAAATGAAAAATCCACGCAATTGCGTGGATTTTATAGATTTTTACCGTTGTCATGAGGTTAAGAGAAACCTCACGAGACAACAAATTTTATTTAGACGTTAAACAGGAAGTTCATTACGTCGCCATCTTTAACGATGTAGTCTTTACCTTCTGCACGCATCTTGCCGGCTTCTTTCGCGCCTTGTTCACCTTTATAGGTGATGAAATCTTCAAACGCGATGGTTTGCGCGCGGATAAAGCCTTTCTCGAAGTCGGTGTGGATTTTACCCGCCGCCTGTGGAGCCGTTGCGCCGACAGGGATGGTCCATGCGCGGACTTCTTTCACGCCAGCGGTGAAGTAGGTCTGCAGGTTCAGCAATTCGTAACCTGCGCGGATCACGCGGTTCAGACCTGGCTCTTCCAGACCCAGCTCCGCCATAAATTCTTCACGGTCGGCATCATCGAGTTCTGCGATGTCGGCTTCAACGGCGGCACATACGGCTACCACAACAGACCCTTCGGCTGCCGCAATTTCGCGCACTTTATCGAGGTACGGGTTATTTTCAAAACCATCTTCGTTGACGTTGGCGATATACATGGTTGGCTTCAGCGTCAGGAAGCTCAGGTATTTGATGGCCGCTTTATCTTCGTCGGTCAGGTTTTTCAGCGCGCGCAGCATGCCGGCGTTTTCCAGCTGTGGCAGACATTTTTCCAGCGCAGCCAGTTCCGCTTTCGCGTCTTTGTCGCCGCCTTTGGCCTTCTTCTGTACGCGATGGATAGCGCGTTCACAGGTATCCAGATCAGACAGCGCCAGTTCGGTATTGATAACTTCAATGTCGTCAGCCGGATCCACTTTGTTATTAACGTGGATGATGTTGTCGTTTTCAAAGCAGCGAACCACGTGGCCGATAGCTTCGGTTTCACGGATGTTGGTCAGGAACTGGTTACCCAGACCTTCACCTTTGGACGCGCCTTTTACCAGACCAGCAATGTCGACGAATTCCATCGTGGTTGGCAGGATACGCTGTGGTTTGACGATTTCGGCCAGCTGATCCAGACGCGGATCGGGCATCGGGACAACACCGGTGTTCGGCTCGATAGTACAGAACGGGAAGTTTGCCGCTTCAATACCCGCTTTTGTGAGCGCGTTGAACAGGGTGGATTTGCCTACGTTTGGCAAACCGACGATACCGCATTTGAATCCCATGTTTAAATCACCTTAATCTTTTGATATTCAACCTGTTATGGAAAACAGATTGTAGAAAAGTAAATAACTCTGCCTATTATACACAGCACGCGACAAAAATGCCGCACATCGCTGCTTATTGCGCTTTAAAGGTATGTAACCGGCTCGTTGCTTTGGTCAGGCCATCTTTGAATAAAATCTCGGTACAACGTGCTGCTTCGTCAATCGCTTCATCAATTAACTTCTGTTCTGAAACAGGCGGTTTGCCCAAAACAAATCCAACAACTTTATTTTTATCGCCCGGATGACCAATTCCAACGCGTAAACGGTGAAAGTTAGGGTTATTACCTAACTTACTGATAATGTCTTTCAGGCCATTATGTCCGCCATGACCGCCGCCAAGCTTAAATTTGGCCACGCCAGGCGGCAGGTCTAACTCGTCGTGTGCAACCAAAATTTCATCGGGGTTGATACGATAAAAACTGGCCATCGCGCCAACGGCTTTGCCGCTCAGATTCATAAAGGTGGTCGGCACCAGCAGACGAACATCTTCCCCTTCGAGCGTTACTCTGGATGTGTAGCCGAAGAATTTCGGCTCATCGCGCAGGGGAGCGCGTAATCTCTCTGCCAGTAGATCGACATACCATGCGCCTGCGTTGTGTCGTGTTGCCGCATACTCTGCGCCGGGGTTCGCCAGACCGACAATCAATTTAATCGTCACGTGTTTTGTCCTGAGTGTTTCCATAAACGACGTGTAGTTTACTGTCTGGCGCTGCGGTTGACAAAAAACTGCGTGCTTAACGCCAAAAACTGAATAATTGCACGCATCGACTATTAGAAAATGAGTATGTTCAGTAGCTTAATTGTAAAGTTTTGTTGCTTGAGTGTTTGTAATTGTGATCGCTCCCGCACTTGCAAACGGCAGTGTTGTCTATACTTTACACATAAGGATTAGGGGTATTCCCTGTAACAACCCAAAGTTCCGGAGGTGACACATGAAACGCAAAAACGCTTCGTTACTCGGTAACGTGCTCATGGCTTTAGGGTTGGTGGTGATGGTCGGTGGTGTCGGTTACTCTATTTTAAACCAACTGCCACAATTTAATCTGCCACAGT
Organism: Citrobacter arsenatis; assembly: GCF_004353845.1. Lineage (GTDB taxonomy): Bacteria > Pseudomonadota > Gammaproteobacteria > Enterobacterales > Enterobacteriaceae > Citrobacter > Citrobacter arsenatis. The sequence continues at coordinate 2,889,517 of NZ_CP037864.1, read as the reverse complement.
TTTTCGCACATGGTGCCGTGCTCAGTATTTTTGTTGGTGGTGTTCTGTGGTTGGCAGGTGCCAGAGTGGGTGGCCATGAACAAATCAGTGACCGTTACTGGTGGGTGCGCCACTATGACAAACGCTGCCGTCGCGGTGATACCAATCATCGTCATAACTAAATAAGTGCTGCGCTTTGAACACAAAGCCCTGGTTGAATACCAGGGCTCTGCTTGTTCATTATGCTTGCATTAAACGCACTTCTACGCGTTACGATATAAAAGAAACATTATTCGAATAAACGATAATGTAACGTTTTAACCGCGCTATCCGCAGCGTCAGCCGGCAGCAAGATGCACAGGTTGTCGTTTGACGCCCCATGGCAAATCATGCGTACCGTATGCTCTTCAAGCCAGGCAAAAACGTCTTTGCAAACCCCCGTAGCCTGAGTCAGCTGATTCCCCACCAAAGTGACTAATGCCAGTCCGGTTTCCACTTCCACACGACAGTGGGAGGACAATGCGGTAAACAATGCCGTGGTCAGCACATGGTCTTCACCTGAGGTTGCATGAGTGGCGTCCAGCGCCAGCGCAATACAATTCTCTGAGGTTGTGACTAAATCTACCGTAACCGCGTGGTGAGATAAAATGGTGAAGACCTGCGCCAGGAAAGAACAGGACGGTTGTGTGTCCAGACTATGTAATCGCAACAGCGTCTGTTTACGGCGCACGGCAAGCGCACGGTAGCGCGGTGGGTTATCGGTGGTGTTGTGCACCAGCGTACCACCAGCAGCAATATCTTTACTTGAGCCAACAAAGACCGGAATGCTTTTACGCATTGCCGGCAGTAGCGTTGCCGGGTGGAGCACTTTTGCACCGTAAGCCGCCATGTTGCTGGCTTCGGAAAACGAGATGTGGTCGATTCGTTTGGCCCGCGGCGCAATGCGTGGGTCGGTGGTGTAGATCCCTGCGACATCGGTCCAGATGTCTACGCGTGCGGCGTGAAGCGCTTCACCGAGAAGCGTTGCCGTGTAATCACTTCCGCCGCGCCCAAGCGTTGTGGTGTGTCCGGCAGCATCGCGGCCAATAAACCCCTGAGTCACCATAATCGCTTGCTCAAGACGAGGGAGCAGGTGAGTCTCCACCTGGTGGTGCAGGGTACTGAGTTCGGGTTCGGCGCAGCCGAAGTTCGAGTTAGTACGCATCACGCTACGAGCGTCAAACCATCCAGCTTCGGCGTGACGTTCACGTAATACTTCAGTAAACAGCAAAGAGGACATCAACTCGCCGTGGCTGACCAATTCATCGCTTAGGGCATCGGACGGTGAGATCGTCGCCGTTTGTGCAAGATGACGGATGTTGTTGAGAAGATTATCGATTTCCGTGCTGATAACGGACGGCTGCTTCAGGCGGGAAATAATGTTGTATTGGATGGCGCGTAAGGTCTCAAGCTTATCTAATTGTTGATGCGTTTCCAGACCTTCAGAAAGCTCGACCAGTAAGTTTGTGACGCCTGCGGAGGCAGACAGTACGACTAAACGGACATCGTGATCAGCAAGGACAATGCTGGCGCTTCGGTTCATCGCATCAAAATCAGCGACGCTGGTGCCGCCAAATTTGGCAACGACGGATGGTGGATAAATGCGAGTCATAACAATCTCATATCAGGGCGCCATAAAAGTATGGCTAGAAAATTTTCATTCTCGGCATAAGGGAACGACGTTCACCTTACGAAATGTCCGCCCGCGAACATTTCTGCTGACAACCCAGGGAATACCTGTTGTCGATAACGTGTGTCGCCTGTACGCGTTATCGGGTGCTGCGCATTAATTTTATCTACATAGCCTGCAAATAAGCGCGCCATACTAAGTGATTTATATTTAGGGATCGACTTTTTTATTCGATTTATCGATAAATAAGTGGAAAATCATGTCGTAACAAGAAACTGCGTGCATTATTAATGGTAAAAACGTGTAAAAAATTAATAAAAACATGAAAACCCCATGGTTTTTATTACATTGTCTGCGTTGCAATTGGCTACGATATTGTTAATTAAATAGCTATATTTCTTTAGGATTTAGTAATGGTGAGTGGCTGTTACATTCTGAATTTTAAGGGAAAAGTGCCATTTTTAAGTATCAAAAAATAAATGATTGAGTCCTAAGCTAAAACAACATATATTAGCCGCGCTTTTTTACAGGTAATCCTTATAACCATTTATTCAATCAGGCGTTGATCTACACCTGGTTGTAGGAGTGATATGATGACGGATAAAGTCCGTATTGATACTTTAAGTGCTAATTCATTACCACAGAGCAATGATACCTTTTTAGCAAGACAGGCTGAGTTTGAATCTAATGTCCGCAGCTATCCACGTAAACTGCCATTAGCGATTGCTAAAGCGCAGGGCGTCTGGATTACTGACGTAGAAAATAATCAATATCTTGATTGCCTGGCAGGTGCCGGAACCCTGGCGCTTGGTCATAACCATCCTGAAGTGCTGCAGAGCATTCAAAGTGTCATCACAAGCGGCTTACCGTTACATACGCTTGACCTTACCACGCCGTTAAAAGATGAATTCTCATCTTATTTACTTTCTTTATTACCGGGCCAGGGCAAAGAATATTGCCTGCAGTTCACCGGGCCGTCCGGCGCCGATGCCGTTGAAGCCGCGCTGAAGCTGGCGAAGAAAGTCACCGGCCGTTCCAGCATCATCAGCTTCTCCGGTGGCTACCACGGGATGACCCACGGCGCGCTGTCCGTGACCGGCAACCTTTCGCCGAAAGAAGCGGTTAGCAACATGATGGCGGAAGTGCAGTTTATGCCGTATCCGCACCAGTACCGTTGCCCGCTGGGTATCGGCGGCGAGGCTGGCGTTAAAGCATTGACCTATTATTTCGAAAACCTGATCAACGACGTTGAGAGCGGCGTTCGTAAACCGGCTGCTGTGATCCTCGAAGCGGTGCAGGGTGAGGGCGGTGTGAACCCGGCTCCGGTTGAGTGGTTGCAGCGCATTCGTAAAGTGACCCAGGAACACGGCATTCTGCTGATCATCGATGAAGTTCAGGCTGGCTTCGCCCGTACCGGTAAACTGTTCGCCTTCGAACATGCCGGTATTGAGCCAGATATCATCGTGATGTCCAAAGCGGTTGGCGGCGGTCTGCCACTGGCGGTACTGGGCATTAAAAAGCAGTTCGATGCGTGGTCTCCGGGCCACCACACCGGCACCTTCCGTGGCAACCAACTGGCGATGGCTACCGGTCTGACAACGCTGAAGATCCTCAAAGACGACAAGATTGCCGATAAAGTTGCCGCCCAGGGCGAGTGGCTGAAAGGCAAACTGGCTGACCTGCAGAAACGCTACCCGGTTATCGGCCAGGTGCGTGGTCTGGGTCTGATGATCGGTCTGGAAATCGTAAAACCGAATGAAGCGCAGGATCACATGGGTTGCTACCCAGCCGATGGCGAGCTGTCCGCGTTGCTGCAGAAAAAATGCTTCGAAAACGGGCTGATTCTGGAGCGTGGTGGCCGCAACGGTTGCGTCCTGCGTTTGCTGCCGTCTCTGCTTATCACCAACGCTGAGCTGGAAATTTTCCTCGATAAATTCGAAAACGCCCTGCTGGGCGCTGGCGTGAAGCCGGTTTAAACGGAGTTGGATCGAATGTCAGACGTAAACCCGATTCTGTCCGGCTCGGCGCAAAGTATCGCCGCCTATCAGGACGCTATCGAGCAGAGTACGCAAGCGGTCGTTGAATGGTTGAAGCAGCCTGAGATGTATCAGGGTAAAACCGTTGAGCAACTGCGTGAACGTATCAACCTGAATTTTACGTCTCAGGGCCTGGGCAACCAGGCCGCTATTGAGCGTGCGGTTGAATACTTTCTGAAAGACAGCCTGTTGGTTCACCATGCGCAGTGCGTGGCGCATCTGCACTGCCCAAGCCTGGTGATTAGCCAGGCGGCGGAAGTGCTGATCAACGCCACCAACCAGAGTATGGACTCCTGGGACCAGAGCCCGTCGGCTACCATCATTGAGATCAAGCTGATCGAATGGCTGCGTGAACAGGTAGGCTATGCGGCTGGCGACGCGGGCGTATTCACCAGCGGTGGCACCCAGAGTAACCTGATGGGCCTGATGCTGGCGCGTGATGCTTTCTTCGCTCGCCAGGGGCATTCCATTCAGCAGGATGGTCTGACCGGCGATCTGAGCAAAATCAAAGTGTTCTGCTCTGAAAGCGCGCACTTCTCTGTGCAGAAGAATATGGCGCTGATGGGGCTGGGCTACCGCTCCGTCACCCAGGTGAAGACCGATGCGTTTTCACGTATGGATCTGGCTGACCTGAAAGATAAGCTGGCTCAGGCGAAAGCCAACGGCGAGCAGGTTATGGCGATTGTGGCGACTGCCGGTACTACCGATGCGGGTGCAATCGATCCGTTAGCGGACATTGCGGCGCTGGCAGCAGAACACCAGATCTGGATGCACGTGGATGCGGCATGGGGCGGGGCGTTACTGCTTTCTGAGAAGTACCGTGACTTCCTGAATGGTCTTGAGCTGGCGGATTCCGTGACTCTGGATTTCCACAAGCAGTTCTTCCAGACCATCAGCTGCGGTGCGTTTCTGTTAAAAGACGCACGTCACTATGAGCTGATGCGTTATCAGGCGGCCTACCTGAACTCTGATTTCGATGAAGAGGCTGGCGTGCCAAACCTGGTGTCGAAGTCGCTGCAGACCACGCGTCGTTTCGATGCGCTGAAGCTGTGGATGGGCCTCGAAGCGCTGGGCAAAAAGCAGTATGCCGAAATCATTGATAACGGCGTAACGCTGGCGCGGGATGTTGCTGAGTTTGTCAAAACCCAGCCGCATCTGGAACTGGTGATGGAGCCGCAGCTGGCAAGCGTGCTGTTCCGCTTCCGCCCGCAAAGTGACGACATGGCCTTCGTTGCGCTGCTGAACCAGCGTATTGGTGACGTTCTGCTGGCTTCCGGTAGCGCCAACGTCGGCGTGACCGAAGCAGATGGCGTCACCTGCCTGAAGCTGACGCTGCTAAACCCTACCGTGTGCCTGGAGGATGTCAAAGTTCTGCTGGCGAGCGTGAAGGCAACGGCTGAGCAATTGCTGAAAGCGTAAGCAATAAGCTTGTTATAAAAATGGCTCCCACACGCGGGAGCCATTTTTTTTGCCTGTAATCTGTAACGGGTCGGGCTACGGTTAGATGATGTCCGCCAGCGCGGCGTCTTTATTCGGGAAGAATGTCAGACGTCCGGCAATTGGCTGAATGCCTGCGCGCGCCATGGTACGTAGCGGCTGGAACTCCAGATTACTGATACGTAATTCACAACCTTCCGGCAGCCGTTTTACAAAACGCTGGAAAGCATCCAGACCACCGGCATCCAGTACCGGGACCGCGTCCCACTTCAGGACCACAATGCGTTTGCCGGCAATACGCGATTCGAGATCGGTAAATAATCCTTCCGCAGCGGCAAAGAACAATGGGCCAATGACGCGCAACACCAGCACATCGTCCGGCACGTCTACGTTGACCGGCGCCAGACGCGTCATGCGCGCAATACGACGCATAAACAGCAAAGAGGCGAGAACGATACCGACGCTGATGGCGATAACCATGTCGAACAGCACCGTCAGCGACATACACATCAGCATGACGATGATGTCGTCTTTCGGCGCATGACGCAGCAGATCCACCACTTTATGCGCTTCACTCATGTTCCATGCCACCATCAGCAGCAGGGCGGCCATGGCGGAAAGCGGTAACCAGGAAAGCAATGGTGCAAGCACCAACAGGGCAAGGATCACCAGAATCGCGTGAATAACCGCAGAAATTGGCGAGGTCGCCCCGGCGCGGACGTTTGCCGCAGAACGGGCAATTGCCGCCGTGGCGGTGATACCACCGAAGAATGGCGCGACGATGTTACCCAGTCCCTGACCAATCAGCTCGCTGTTAGCTTTATGTTTGGTGCCGGTCATCCCATCGAGTACGACGGCGCACAGCAGAGATTCGATCGCCCCGAGCATCGCCATTGAGAAGGCTGCCGGTAACAGCGCCTGTAATGAACTCCAGCTCAGGGTAAAATTTGACTCCGGCATATTCCACGGTAATACCAGTTGCGGCAGCAGCTGTGGGATACCATTGCCCTGTGAGCCGTCAGCCAGAATGTAGTGGAACTGAGAACCGATGGTGGCGACATGCCCGCCGGTGAGGTTCACGATCCCCATTACCGCGCAGCCTGCCAGCAGTGCAGGGAGGTGGCCCGGCAGTCGGATCCCCAGACGCGGCCAGAAAATCAGGATCCCCAGCGTCACCACGCCAATCGCGGCATCACCAACGTTGATGGTCGGCAGGGCCATAAACAGTGCACCAACTTTCTGTAAATAGTGCTCTGGCACATGGGCCATTTGCAGGCCGAGAAAATCTTTAATCTGCATGGTACCGATGGTGATACCGATACCCGATGTAAAACCTAGCGTAACGGACACCGGGATATATTCGATCAGGCGGCCAAAACGGGCGAGGCCGAAAAGGATCAGGAATATCCCGGACATCAGCGTGGCAACCAGCAGGCCTGCCAGCCCAAACTGTTGCGACACCGGATACAGAATCACCACGAAGGCGGCGGTTGGGCCAGATACGCTAAAGCGCGACCCCCCGGTAAGGGCAATAACAATCCCAGCAACGGCTGAGGTATACAGGCCGTACTGCGGCGCAACGCCACTGCCTATTGCCAGGGCCATCGCCAGCGGAATAGCAATGATCCCAACGGTAATCCCGGCGATCAGGTCACGGGTAAAGCGAGAAGCGGTATATTTTTCTTTCCAACAAGCGTCGATGAGGGCGCGGAAAGGCATCACATGTGAGGAAAATAATTTGTTCACAATAATGTTTCATCCATGAGCGCATCATCTATCTAAAAAATGATAGTTGAAGTTGGCATAAATCATACAAATAAATAAAAAGGATAAAAAAACCCGCCGCAGCGGGTTTTTGAGCCGGGCTCGATTAATGCTCGAACATGGCAGAGATGGATTCTTCGTTGCTGATACGACGAATCGCTTCGGCCAGCATACCCGACAGGGTCAATGTACGCACGTTTGGCAGTGCTTTGATTTCGTCAGTCAGTGGAATGGTGTCACAGACAACAACTTCATCAATCACTGAGTTGCGCAGGTTGTTTGCCGCATTACCTGAGAAGATCGGGTGGGTTGCGTAAGCAAATACGCGTTTTGCACCACGTTCTTTCAGTGCTTCTGCTGCTTTACACAGCGTACCGCCGGTATCGATCATGTCATCAACCAGCACGCAGTCACGACCTGCAACGTCACCAATAATGTGCATCACCTGAGAAACGTTCGCACGCGGGCGACGTTTGTCGATGATAGCCATATCGGTATCGTTCAGCAGTTTAGCGATAGCGCGGGCACGCACGACGCCACCGATATCCGGAGAAACCACAATCGGGTTGTCCAGGTTCAGCTGCAGCATGTCTTCTAACAGGATCGGGCTACCGAATACGTTATCAACCGGTACGTCGAAGAAGCCCTGGATCTGTTCAGCATGCAGGTCAACGGTGAGGACGCGGTCAACGCCAACGCTGGACAGGAAGTCAGCGACGACTTTAGCGGTAATCGGTACACGAGCGGAACGTACGCGACGATCCTGACGTGCATAGCCGAAGTAAGGAATAACGGCGGTGATACGGCCTGCGGAAGCACGGCGCAGCGCATCAACCATAACGACCAATTCCATCAGGTTGTCGTTAGTAGGGGCACAAGTGGACTGGATGATGAAAATATCACCACCGCGTACATTTTCATTAATTTGTACGCTGACTTCGCCGTCGCTAAAGCGACCTACAGCGGCGTCGCCGAGTGAAGTGTACAGGCGGTTGGCAATACGTTGTGCTAGTTCCGGGGTGGCGTTACCAGCAAAAAGCTTCATATCAGGCACGAGAAGAACCTCAGGCATGCGTCCATTGGTGGAAAGAATCTGCCGAAAACTGTGCGGGCCAGGCAGTATCCTCTCCATGCGGTGTATTAAAGAGCGCGATGCAACGTCTGGAACAGGGTGACGTTGTCACCGCAACTCAGCTTGCCCGGTTTACTCGTTATCTTTCGCGTTTCATGTGCGCTGGCATCAATTCCTCACACCAGTCACATACTTTTGTATGCTCCTGGCGATTCGTCATCTCGCCATCTTCCTGAAATTCGAATGATTTAGAGTAACGCTCTGTGCAATGGGGAGAGGTTGACACCTTTCGCCACAAAGCCTTTGAGCCATTCCGGGGCTTGCTCAAGCACCTGGCGAGCACGAGACTCAGTGTCAAATTCAGCAAAGACACAAGCCCCTGTACCTGTCAGGCGCGACGGCGCGTATTCTAACAGCCAGGAAAGCGCCGCATCAACCTCGCGAAAACGTTTTCTTGCGATAACCTCGCAATCATTGCCGAATTCACATTTTAGTAACGTTTTTATTGACCTTTTTGGCGTGTTACGCGGGAGGTCGGGATCTTTAAAAATCACCGGCGTCGGAATACTGACTCCCGGATGTGCGACCAGATACCATTTTTCCTCTGGCTCGACCGGCGTCAGAATTTCGCCAACCCCTTCGGCAAAGGCTGAATGGCCGCGAACGAACACGGGAACGTCCGCCCCCAGCGTTAAGCCGAGTGCCGCCAGTTCATCAACCGAAAGTCCGCATTGCCAGAGATGATTCAGCGCCACCAGAACGGTCGCCGCATTAGACGAACCTCCGCCAAGACCGCCGCCCATCGGCAGGCGTTTGTCGATACTGATGTCGGCGCCGCTCCCTTTAGGAAGGCGATTGCTTTCAGATGCCGCCTTCATCAGCAAACGTGCCGCACGGACAATCAGGTTATCTTCATGCGTAACGCCTTCCACCGGGGTTAACAGGCGAATTTCGCCGTCGCTACGCAGCGCGATATCTATCGTGTCGCCATAATCCAGAAACTGAAATAGCGTCTGCAGCGTGTGGTAACCGTCCGCACGCTGCCCGGTGATGTATAAAAACAGATTCAGTTTTGCCGGAGAGGGCCAATGGGTCATCATTTCACGATCCAGTTATCCATTTTCAGCTTAATACGCTGGGAGCCGTCGGACAGTTCCATGTTGGCCGGCATTGCGGGCTGCGTTTTGCTGTCGTAGGCGCTATAAACCACTTTCCAGTTTTTACCATCTTTGCTGTAGTTCACTTCACTCAGACGATATTGGTCGTCGAGTTTGTAATCGGTGGCGTCTCCCGGCAGACCAAGGATCCACTGGCGCAGGCTGTTCAAAGGAATAGGCATGCCGGTCAGTTTACCAATCATCTCCTCGGCGTCGTCGGCGGTGTAGTGTTTGCCTTTGTTATCGACAAGTTCGACGTTGCCTGGTTGCGCATTGAGTTCCAGTTCAGTGCTGCCCAGCGGGTTAGTCAGCAGGAGGCGATAGCGATCCTGCCCGGTTTGCTGCCAGAAAAAGCGGGCATACACTTTTTGTTGTTCGGAAATATAGGCAAACGCACCACGCGTCTGATATTGGTTCAGGGCGCGTACTTCCTGCTGGTGCTGGCGCCACTGCGGCGAGTCGGGGCTTTTGCCGGGGCCTTTCGGCGCGTTGAGCGTACAGGCACTAAGAACCAGGGCCGCAAGGGGCAGCAGGCGAATCAGGCGAAAATCAGGCAGGGTCATAATGATGACAAATCCTTGAGATACGTTGCAGTTATAACTCTTAATGCTAGCGCCGCCATCTGCCATCGTCTACGTTCAAGTTATCTTAAATCGCTTAAATTTGTGCACTAAGCTATTACTCCAAAAGGGGTCAGTCTCTTTTATTGACCGCACGCATCCTGTATGATGCACCCAGTCTAACCTTATCAACGCTGGTACTATTCCCGCACACATGACCCTTTTAGCGCTTGGTATTAACCATAAAACGGCACCTGTATCGCTGCGAGAACGCGTAACGTTTTCGCCGGATACGCTCGATCAGGCGCTGGACAGCCTGCTCGCGCAGCCAATGGTGCAGGGCGGGGTGGTGTTGTCGACGTGTAACCGCACGGAGCTGTATCTCAGCGTTGAAGAGCAGGATAACCTGCAAGAAGCGCTGGTTCGCTGGCTGTGCGAATACCATAACCTCAATGAAGAAGACCTGCGCAACAGCTTGTACTGGCACCAGGACAATGACGCCGTTAGTCATTTGATGCGTGTTGCCAGCGGTCTGGATTCACTGGTGCTCGGGGAACCGCAAATTCTGGGGCAGGTGAAAAAAGCGTTTGCGGATTCGCAAAAAGGTCACCTCAACGCCAGTGCGCTGGAACGCATGTTCCAGAAATCATTCTCTGTCGCTAAACGTGTACGTACAGAAACTGACATCGGTGCCAGCGCCGTGTCGGTGGCGTTTGCCGCCTGTACCCTGGCGCGGCAGATATTTGAATCGCTCTCCACGGTAACCGTGCTGTTAGTGGGCGCTGGCGAAACCATTGAGCTGGTGGCGCGACATCTGCGTGAGCACAAAGTGAAGAAGATGATCATCGCCAACCGTACGCGTGAGCGTGCGCAGGTGCTGGCGGATGAAGTCGGCGCTGAGGTGATTTCACTGAGTGATATCGACGCGCGTTTGCAGGATGCCGATATTATTATCAGTTCTACCGCCAGCCCTTTGCCGATTATCGGCAAAGGCATGGTGGAGCGCGCGCTTAAAAACCGCCGTAATCAGCCTATGCTGCTGGTGGATATCGCCGTACCGCGTGACGTCGAGCCGGAAGTGGGTAAGTTGTCCAACGCCTATCTGTACAGCGTTGACGACCTGCAAAGCATCATTTCGCATAACCTGGCCCAGCGCAAAGCGGCGGCTGTGGAAGCCGAAACGATTGTGGCGCAGGAAACCAGCGAATTTATGGCTTGGCTACGTGCCCAGGGCGCAAGTGATACTATCCGCGAGTATCGCAGTCAGTCAGAACAAATCCGTGATGAACTGACCGCCAAAGCGCTGGCCGCTCTTCAACAGGGCGGTGATCCGCAAGCCATTATGCAGGATCTGGCCTGGAAACTGACCAACCGCCTGATCCATGCACCAACCAAATCACTTCAACAGGCCGCCCGTGACGGGGATAGTGAACGCCTGAATATTCTGCGCGACAGCCTCGGGCTGGAGTAGCAGCACACCAATCTTATTTTTACAGGGTGCATTTACGCCTATGAAGCCTTCTATCGTTGCCAAACTGGAAGCCCTGCATGAACGTCATGAAGAAGTTCAGGCGCTGCTCGGTGATGCGGGTACTATCGCAGACCAGGATCGCTTTCGTGCACTGTCGCGCGAATATGCGCAATTAAGCGATGTATCTCGCTGTTTTACGGACTGGCAACAGGTTCAGGAAGATATCGAGACGGCTCAGATGATGCTCGACGATCCTGAAATGCGTGAAATGGCGCAGGATGAACTGCGCGAAGCAAAAGAGAAATGCGAGCAGCTGGAACAACATCTGCAGGTTCTGCTGTTACCTAAAGATCCCGATGACGAACGCAACGCCTTCCTCGAAGTGCGTGCGGGAACCGGTGGTGACGAAGCCGCGTTGTTTGCCGGCGATCTGTTCCGCATGTACAGCCGTTACGCTGAATCCCGTCGCTGGCGGGTTGAAATCATGAGCGCCAGCGAAGGTGAACATGGTGGGTTTAAAGAGGTCATTGCCAAGATTAGCGGCGAAGGCGTTTACGGGCGGCTGAAATTTGAGTCCGGCGGCCATCGCGTGCAGCGCGTACCTGCAACGGAATCACAGGGTCGTATTCACACCTCTGCCTGCACGGTCGCGGTTATGCCGGAATTACCGGATGCCGAACTACCGGACATCAATCCTGCCGACCTGCGTATTGACACCTTCCGCTCATCAGGCGCAGGGGGGCAGCACGTTAACACCACCGACTCCGCAATACGTATTACCCACTTGCCGACCGGGATCGTCGTGGAATGTCAGGACGAACGTTCACAGCATAAAAACAAAGCCAAAGCGATGTCGGTGCTCGGAGCACGAATTCGAGCAGCCGAAGTGGCAAGACGTCAACAGGCGGAAGCATCTGAGCGTCGCAACCTGTTGGGTAGCGGCGATCGCAGCGATCGCAACCGTACCTATAACTTCCCGCAGGGTCGCGTGACCGATCACCGCATCAACCTGACCCTCTACCGTCTGGATGAAGCGATGGAAGGTAAACTGGATATGCTCATTGAGCCAATTGTCCAGGAATACCAGGCCGACCAACTGGCGGCGTTGTCCGAGCAGGATTAATGGATTATCAGCACTGGCTGCGTGAAGCGATAAGCCAATTACAGGCAAGCGAAAGCCCGCGCCGTGACGCCGAGATTTTACTCGAGTTTGTTACCGGTAAGGGGCGCACCTTTATTCTGGCTTTCGGCGAAACGGTGTTAACCGAGGCGCAGCGTCAACAGCTCGACACATTGCTGGAGCGCCGTCAGCGGGGCGAACCTGTGGCGCATTTAACCGGCGTGCGCGAGTTCTGGTCGCTGCCGTTGTTTGTGTCTGCGGCCACGCTTATCCCTCGACCGGATACCGAGTGTCTGGTGGAGCAGGCGCTGGCTCGCCTGCCGGCCTCAGCGTGTCATATTCTCGATTTGGGAACCGGCACAGGTGCCATTGCGTTGGCGCTGGCAAGCGAGCGTCCGGATTGTGCGGTGACGGCTGTTGACCGCATGCCGGATGCCGTGGCGCTGGCAATCCGCAATAAACAGCATCTGGGCATCGACAATGTTTGCGTGCTGCAAAGCAACTGGTTCAGTGCATTGCAGGGACAGCAGTTTGACATGATTGTCAGCAATCCGCCGTATATCGACGAACAGGATCCGCATCTGGCGCAAGGCGATGTCCGCTTTGAGCCGCTGTCGGCACTGGTGGCGGGCGAGCAGGGGCTGGCGGATATCGTGCATATCATTGACCACTCTCAGCATGTGCTAACGCCCGGCGGCTATCTGTTGCTTGAACATGGCTGGCAGCAGGGACCGGCAGTCCGCGACGCCTTTATTCGGGCGGGTTACCAGGCGGTCGAAACCTGCCGTGACTATGGCGGCAACGAGCGAATTACGCTTGGGCGTATCCCATCATGAGTACCTTCAGTGTGTTACTCAACGTTCATCTCATTAGCATCGCGCTTTCCGTTGGTCTGTTGACGCTGCGTTTTTGGTGGCGTTACACCGACTCGCGTCTTGCCCGCGCGCGCTGGACGCGTATTGTGCCGCCGGTGGTGGATACCATTTTATTACTCAGCGGCGTGGCGTTAATGGTTAAAGCGCACATCCTGCCATTCACTGAGCACGGGACATGGCTGACTGAAAAGCTGTTTGGGGTTATCATTTACATCGTTTTGGGTTTTATTGCGCTCGATTATCGTCGGGCGCGCAGTCAGCAGGCGCGATTAGTCGCATTTCCGCTGGCGCTGGTGGTGCTGTACATCATCATTAAACTCGCCACCACAAAAATACCGTTACTGGGGTAAGTCATGAGGTCGTTAGCTGATTTCGAATTTAATAAAGCGCCATTGTGTGATGGGATGATCCTGGCGTCGGAGTCTATCCGTCTGGATTTTCCAACACAAACTGTCTATGACGAACTGGAACGTCTGGTCAGTCTGGCGCAAGAAGAAATTAGCCAGCTCCTGTCTCAGGATGAGCAACTGGAAAAACTGCTGGCACTTTTTTACGGCGAATGGGGGTTTACGGATACCCACGGCGTCTATCGTCTTTCTGATGCACTATGGCTTGACCAGGTACTGAAAAATCGTCAGGGCAGCGCCGTGTCGCTGGGAGCGATCTTATTGTGGATTGCCAACCGACTGGAACTGCCGTTGGTACCGGTGATTTTCCCGACACAACTGATCCTGCGTATTGAATCGCTCGATGGTGAAATGTGGCTAATCAATCCGTTCAATGGCGAAACGTTAAATGAGCACACGCTGGAAGTGTGGCTGAAGGGGAATATCAGCCCGGTTGCAGAGCTGTTTAACGAAGATCTGGATGAAGCGGACAACGCGGAAGTGATCCGTAAACTGCTCGATACGCTGAAATCATCACTAATGGAAGAGCGACAAATGGAGCTGGCGCTGCGTGCCAGTGAAGCACTATTACAGTTTAATCCTGAAGATCCGTATGAAATACGCGATCGCGGATTGATCTACGCGCAGCTCGAATGTGAACATGTTGCGCTGACAGATTTAAGTTATTTCGTTGAACAGTGTCCGGAAGACCCGATCAGCGAAATGATTCGTGCGCAGATTAATACTATTTCGCACAAACAAATTGTATTGCATTGATTAATGACACTTTACCTACCGTTTAAGGCGATCCTATGAAACAAAAAGTGGTTAGCATTGGCGACATCAACGTGGCAAATGACCTGCCGTTCGTGCTGTTTGGCGGAATGAACGTGCTGGAATCCCGCGATCTGGCGATGCGCATTTGTGAGCACTACGTAACCGTTACTCAAAAGCTGGGTATCCCTTACGTGTTCAAAGCCTCCTTTGATAAAGCCAACCGTTCTTCCATCCACTCTTACCGTGGACCGGGCCTTGAAGAAGGGATGAAAATCTTCCAGGAACTGAAGCAAACTTTTGGCGTAAAAGTGATCACCGACGTTCACGAAGCCAGCCAGGCACAGCCTGTTGCTGACGTGGTGGATGTGATTCAGCTGCCGGCATTCCTCGCTCGTCAGACCGATCTGGTGGAAGCGATGGCGAAAACCGGTGCCGTTATCAACGTGAAGAAACCGCAGTTTGTAAGCCCAGGCCAGATGGGTAATATCGTGGATAAATTCCATGAAGGCGGTAACGATAAAGTTATTCTGTGTGACCGTGGCGCGAACTTTGGTTATGACAACCTGGTTGTGGACATGCTGGGCTTCAGCGTGATGAAGAAAGTCTCCGGCAATTCACCGGTGATTTTTGACGTCACCCATGCGCTGCAGTGCCGCGATCCGTTTGGTGCAGCAAGCGGTGGTCGTCGTGCGCAGGTTACCGAACTGGCGCGTGCCGGTATGGCGGTAGGCCTGGCAGGTCTGTTTATTGAAGCGCATCCGGATCCAGCCAATGCGAAATGCGATGGCCCGTCCGCACTGCCGCTGGCGAAACTGGAACAGTTCCTGACGCAGATTAAAGCGATTGATGACCTGGTGAAAAGCTTCGACGAGCTGGATACCGAGAACTAAGTCTGGTTTGACCGCCCGATAGCGCCAACGCCTATCGGGCCGACAAAACAGTAAGAACTGAAGTGAAACATACTCCAGGCCGGATAAGACGCATTGCGTCGCATCCGGCTTTTTTATCAGGCAAATATCGTCATCAGATAGGCGATAAACAGCGCCAGATGCGCCGCACCGTTAAGCACGTTGGTGCGTCCGGTGGAGAAAGAGATGTGGCAGAGTACCAGTGATGAAACCATTACGATCATCTCTGGCGCGCCCAGCGCAAAGACCAAATCATTCCCGGTTGCCCATGCGATCAGCGTTACGACCGGTACGGTCAGTGAAATGGTGGCTAACACCGAACCGAAGAACAAATTCATCGCCCGCTGTACCTGATTGCTCAGAACCGCTTTCAGCGCCCCCAGCCCTTCAGGGGAGAGGATCAGTAACGCCACCAGGAAACCGGTAAATGCCACCGGCGCATTCAGCTCAGTCAGCAATGTCTCCAGCGGGCTGGCGTTCATCTTGGTTACGGCGATTACGGCGATCAGATGAATGATAAGCCAGGCGGCGTGCCACATATTGCTGTGCGCTGACGGCTTACCGTGATGCGGGTCGTCGTCGTCGCCTTCGTCTTCATGCTCGTAAATAAACAGACTCTGATGCGTTTTGGTTTGTATCAGCAAAAATACGCCGTACATCGCTGCAGAAATTAATGCTACCAGCAGCGCCTGCGCGGTGGTGAAATTCGCTCCCGGTAACGCCATCGGGAACACCAGTACAATAATGGCCAGCGGGAACAGGGCGATTAAATACTGCTTAATACCAAACAGGTTCATGTACTGAGTGGCAAATTTACGGCCACCTAACAGTAATGAAAAACCAACCAGACCACCGGTTACGATCATAATGATTGAATACAGCGTATCTCGCATAAGCGTAGGCGCGGCGTCGCCGGTCGCCATTAAGGCGGAGATTAAGCTGACTTCAAGAATAACAACGGACAGGCTGAGGATCAGCGACCCATAGGGTTCGCCAAGTCGATGCGCTAATACATCCGCATGACGGACAACGCTGAATGCGCTGCTTAATATACCAATAAGGGCCAGCGCATTAATACCGATGACCACTGGTAGTGACTGACTGCTCCCCCAGAAGAACAGTACTACCAGCGCCAAAATCGGGAAGACGAGAGAGGTCTCCTTGTGGCGGGTTTTTACCGCCTCATGTACTTGTGTCATTGAACTCGTTTCTCCATCTCTGCAGGTATTTATAATTATAAAAAATATTAAAGAATGTAAAAAATAACAGAAAACCTGGTTTTGTAGGTGACATTTTACGAAATTTTACTACATCGCTTGTTTTTCATGTTAAAGCGGCCAAAAACAAAATTCTTGTTTATAGACTGTTTAATTAACAAAAGGTTAGACGAAGAAAATTTCTAAAAATGTCCATTATTGGCGTATCGCCGCATTGTTAACCACACTTAAGGTTTAGCCTAAAAAGAGGAGTTCACAATGCCGTATAAATCTAAAAGCGATCTGCCTGACAGCGTGCAGCACGTACTGCCTGCCCATGCTCAGGACATCTATAAAGAAGCTTTCAATAGCGCCTGGGAACAGTATAAAGATAAATCTGATCGTCGTGATGATGCCACCCGCGAAGAGACAGCACACAAGGTGGCGTGGGCTGCGGTCAAAAATGATTATCAAAAAGGTGATGATGATAAATGGCATAAAAAGGCGTAACAGTATCAATTATAATGCCTTTGTGAACTAGCCTGCATCAGGGGTTAGCGAATCGTGCTACGCCGCGCCGTTACTGGCTTGCAAGCGAGCGGTGAATTGCCTATTGTCCAGCTATTGGTTTCAAAATGAGCAGTAAAAAGCCCGGAAGGCGTCAAAAAAGTTGTCGCAGGGAAGCAGCAGTGGCGGAGGTGTAAGGTGTTAACGCGTGATTTTTTATTGAATGCTGACTGTAAGACGGCATTTGGTGCTATTGAAGAATCACTACTCTGGTCAGCGGAACAACGTGCAGCCTCACTGGCCGCCACGCTCTCTTGCCGACCAGATGATGGACCGGTGTGGATCTTCGGTTATGGATCGTTGATGTGGAACCCGGCCTTAGAGTTTGAAGAGTCCTGTACCGGGACGTTAGTCGGCTGGCACCGTGCCTTTTGTCTGCGCCTGACGGCGGGGCGTGGAACGGCTTGTCAGCCAGGACGCATGCTGGCCCTGAAAGAGGGGGGGCGCACCACCGGTGTTGCTTACCGCTTGCCGGACGCGTCGCTGGAACAAGAGCTTTCGCTGTTGTGGAAGCGAGAAATGATCACCGGCTGCTATCTGCCGACCTGGTGTCAGTTGGCGCTGGATGACGGCCGGACGGTGAACGCGCTGGTCTTTATTATGGATCCGCGCCATCCGCTGTTTGAGTCAGATACGCGTGCGCAGGTGATCGCGCCGCTGATTGCCGCCGCCAGCGGACCTTTAGGCACTAACGCCCAGTATCTGTTCTCGCTGGAACAAGAACTGATTAAGTTAGGGATGCAGGATGATTGTCTTAACGATCTGGTGATCACGGTCAAACGATTGTTGGGCGAGAACCTGCCGGAAGGGGTTATGCGGCCAGGATTTGCCTGACACTAGCCAGGAACTGAATGCCCGAAAGACTGCTGCTTTTCGGGCATTTAACGCTTAGGCTGCAATATAACTTATCGAATGCTCGAGCGATTGGCTGTGGCTGTCGATCAGCACATTCCAGATGCCGGTATAGGGCACGGTCAACCATGCGTTATCACGATCCTGCACGCTTAAGATGTCGGACTGCGTGTCTTTGACGTGATTTTTCTCGCTCATCAGATGGATATGACAGCGCTCGGAACAGCGCACCACCACCGTATCGCCACCAAATAACTTTAAACTCGCCTTCACTAATGCCATTTTTCACCCCGTTCTTGAAAACAACGTACTTTCTGTCGAAAGTGCTGCGTGATGTTGTTCACATTTCACTCATGGCATAACACCAAAGGGGGAGCAACAGGATGCTGATTTTGATCAAAAAATGGCATAACGATTAAACAAAAGTGACAAAATTCCTCAAAACGGTTGAAAGGGCGTGCTAACGTTCAACGAAACCGCGCCCATCTACAATTAAATCCGGAAATTATCGACACTTTCAGTGCGCTGGCCTGAAAGCGGTGTATCAGAAGGTCAGAACTTTATCTGCAGCCAACGTCCATTGAGCCAGTTCGACCAGCGTCCCGACGGCCACGCCGTCAATTAACGGCAGATCCGTTATTCCACGGCCATCGGTGCAGGTTTTGCACAGTTTGACCGGCACATTTTGCGCCGTCAGGATCTCCAGCATTTGCTGAATATTGTATCCTTCTGCGGGTTTTTGACCTCGTAATCCCGCGGTTACCGCGTCCGACATTAAAAACAGACGCAGGTCGAGACTGGCTTCCTGTTCACGCAGAGCGATAGCCAGACGCAGGCTGTTGAATAACGATTCGCTTCCATAGGCCGCACCGTTCGCGACGATCACTATCTTTTGCATTTTTACTCCTGTTGTCGGATGGGAGGATAATTTCTGCCGTGTATGGTACTCCCTGTACCAGATATCGAAAAGAAAGCATATGAGGACCCCTTATTATTCGGGTCAGAAAATCCCGAAAACAGGGATTAAGGCTGCAATTAAATGCTGAAGACGTTATGGTTTAGGTTAAGTGTGCCTAATTAATTGATTTAAGAAATAACTAACGATTTGAGCCGTATTATTTATTTTCCTCTCGCCGTATTTGCACTCTTGCCGCTGGCAGGCGGTATTGCCAGCGCGCAGTCGTCTTTTATCCACCAGGCTGAAAACCCTTTTGATAACAATAGTGATGGCTTGCCCGATCTCGGCATGGCGCCGGAGTCACGGGCTGGCGAAAAGCACTTTGCCGAAATGGTCAAAGCGTTTGGTGAGGCCAGTATGACCGATAACGGGCTTGATACGGGTGAACAGGCGAAGCAGTTCGCGTTTGGTCAGGTGCGTGACACGGTCAGTGAACAGGTGAATCAGCAACTGGAATCCTGGCTCTCTGTGTGGGGAAACGCCAGCGTCGGGTTGCAGGTTGATAACGAAGGCAGCTTTACCGGAAGTCGGGGAAGCTGGTTTATCCCATGGCAGGACAATCAACGTTATCTTACCTGGAGCCAGTTGGGAATGACGCAACAGGACGAAGGCTTAGTCAGTAATGCGGGGATTGGACAGCGTTGGGTCCGTGACGGTTGGTTACTGGGTTACAACACCTTTTATGACAACCTGTTGGATGAAAATCTGCCCCGCGGTGGCCTCGGTGCCGAGGCGTGGGGCGAATATTTGCGCTTATCCGCTAACTATTATCAACCGTTGTCCTCCTGGCAGGAGCGTAGCGTAACCCAGCAACAACGGATGGCCCGCGGCTACGATCTGACCGCGCAAATGCGTATGCCGTTCTATCAACACCTCAATACCAGCGTCAGCGTGGAACAGTATTTTGGCGACCGGGTGGATCTGTTTCATTCGGGAACCGGGTATCACAATCCGGTGGCGGTGAACCTCGGGCTAAGCTATACGCCGGTGCCGCTGATCACGGTAACAGCGCAGCATAAGCAGGGTGAAAGCGGCATCAGCCAGAATAATCTTGGCTTCACGCTTAATTACCGTTTTGGCGTGCCGCTAAAAAAACAGCTGATGGTCAGCGAGGTGGCAAACAGTCGATCGCTACGCGGCAGTCGTTATGACGATCCGCAGCGTAACAATTTGCCGACGCTGGAGTATCGCCAGCGTAAAACGCTGTCGGTGTTTTTGGCCACGCCACCCTGGGATCTTAATCCTGGAGAGACGGTGGCGCTGAAGCTGGAAGTGCGTAGTCTGCATGGGATCCGCCGTCTGGCATGGCAGGGTGATACCCAGGCGTTGAGCTTAACGGCGGGCAGCAATAGCCGAAGCGCGCAGGGATGGACGATTATTATGCCGAAGTGGGACAACAGAGAAGGGGCGACGAACCGCTGGCGGTTGTCTGTGGTGGTAGAAGATGAGCAGGGCCAGCGTGTCTCTTCCAATGAGATCACGCTATCACTGACCGAACCGTTTATTAACGTTTCGGAAAATGATCCTCGCTAAGAATGACGCATATACGCGATATCAGAAAATGCGTTCCTGATGCACCCATACCGCGGCTTCAACGCGTGATTTGAGCTTCATTTTCTTCAGCATATGCTTCACGTGAACTTTTACCGTACTTTCGGTGATGTCCAGGCGGCGGGCGATCATCTTGTTAGGCAGTCCCTGGGCGATGAGCTTGAGGATGTCGCGTTCGCGCGGCGTCAGTTGGGTGACATCACGATCAGACGTTGCGCGATTTGCGCGCAGGCTGGCGGCCAGAACCGGCGTTAAGGCTTCGCTCAGCACCATTTCGCCAGCCGCTGATTGCTGTAAGGCTTTCAGTAAATCTTCCGGCTCCATATCTTTCAGCAGATAACCGTCAGCGCCGCGTTTCAGTGCGGTAACCACGTCTTCTTCATGGTTGGATACGCTAAACACAACGATACGGCCCGACAAGGATTTCTCACGCAGCTTGTCGAGCGTTTCCAGACCGTTCATGCCGGGCATATTGAGATCGAGAAGGATCAGATCGGGATCAAGGGATTCTGCCAGCTCGATACCCTGCTCACCATTGCTGGCTTCGCCGACAACGGTGATATCGGGCGCCATGCTGACAAGCTGTTTTACACCGGTTCGCAGCATCGGATGATCGTCGATCAACAGGATGGTAGCCGGTTCCAGATTACTCATGGGTATCTCCTTGGACTTCTGTGAAGTTTGTTTCGGGAATAAAAGTGACAGCAACTTCAGTACCGCCAGTCTCGCGACGGCGTACACGGCAATCGCCGCGCAAGCTTTGCGCACGGTCGCGCATAATTATCATGCCGTAGTGGTTACTGCGTTCGGCGTTTTCCGGTACGCCGCAGCCGTTATCTTGCACTGTCAGTTTGACCTGCTTGCCATTTTGCACCACCGTCACGACCACTTCATCGGCCTGAGAGTGTTTGAGGGCGTTGCTCAGAGCTTCGCGCGCAATTTGTAGCAGGTGAATAGCCTGATGCGAAGGGACCAGGCGTGGCGGTAGCTGATAATCCAGCTTCACCGTAAATCCAAAACGGGCGCTGTACTCCTGACAGCTGGCTTCCAGCGCGGGTCGTAATCCAGGTTCCGTCAGCTGTAAACGGAAGGTGGTTAACAGCTCACGCAGTTGCGCCCACGACGCATTCAGCTCGTTACGAATCTGACTGAGCAGTTCGCGGCAGTTATCTGAAAGCGCATCACCCTGCATCTGCAAACAGCTAACCTGCATCTTCATACAGGAGAGCGATTGTGCAATAGAATCATGAAGTTCGCGCGCAATGGTGGCACGCTCTTCCATCACGATCAACTGCTGTTGGCGCTCCTGATGCCTGTCGAGCGCAAGCGTTGCGGTCAGTTGCTCAACCAGGGTATCAACCAACTGCTGCTGATCGTGGCTGAGATGGCGTCCATTCGGTAAAGTAGCGAGCAGGATACCATACTGGGTATGTGCATCGGTCAGTCGCCATTTCAAGGTGATACCGCCGTCAATGGCGGGCAGTGTTCCGCGAGGACACAAGTGACAGCCTTTCTCATCACAGCTGGCATTGGACTGACAGGTAAATTCCTGATGATTATCTTCATCTTCCAGGTCATAAACCCGCAGTTCAATATCATGCAGCAAGGTCAAATTTTGCAGACCGTTCAGTACCGGCGAGAGGCGTTCGCACAACGGCACCTGAGAGTGCAAACGGCGGTTGGCTTGCCACAGGAAAGAGAGGATCTGGTTTTTGTGCTCCAGACCCGCCGTTTTCTCCTGTACCCGCTGCTCCAGCACCGCGTAACTCTCGGCCAGTTCTTCCGACATATTATTCAGCGCCGAGCCCAGAGTCGCCATCTCATTACGCCCGCTGATATGCGCGCGTTGGGTAAAATCACGTTGGCTGACGGCTCGCGCCATTGTCAGTAGCTGTTTCCACGGCTGTAGCAGGCGCACGCGCAGCCAGATAATGGTGAAGACCAGCAGCAATGCCATAAATACGGCCATCAGGCGATGCAGCAGGACGACGCGTTCAATGCGTAATTCGGTAGTATGGTCAAAGGCGGTAACCAACTTATCCAGCCCGCCCACAAAGCGCGTCACATCCTGCGCTACTGCATCAGGCGTTTGGGCATGCGCAAGCCCTGGAGCCAGTTCAGTATGCCAGTAATCCTGTAATGCTTTTAACTGCGCCTGCTGTCCGTCACGCTGCGCGGCTCGTGTCAATTCCGGGCTAAACGCCGTTTGCTCCATTTCATCCAGCAGCGGTTGGTCGCTCGCATCCAGCGGTACGGCTGCCAGCAGGCGATAGCTTTGCATGCGCAGCGATCCCGCTTTGTTGATCGCATGGGCGCTACCCTGAACGCCCTGGACCAGCCAGCCAGAGACAGCCATGCCCGCCACACCGATGGCAGTAGACAACAAAACAATTAGCGCCACCTGGTTAACCAGCGTAAGCGGGGAGAGACAACGTTTAAACATGGTGACTTGTTCCTTCGGGTTTTCGCAAAGCTGAAAACCTTATTGAATGACGGTTCTGCTGCAGGCAGTGGCGTTATTCTCAGCGATACGCTGGAGTATACCCATACCTCAAACGGGCTACCTCTTAATTGCCGCCGGAGGGAGAGATCCTGGACGAGGGGGAGTAGGGGGCGACAGAAGCGTGAAAAACCACATCTTTTTTAGCGAAGTTATGTACTCATTTAGGGTAATGATAAATTTTGGACATGAATAATGACTCCTTTTCCTTTGATTTATATCAACTTACCTCCAGCTGTAAACCCTAATGTTGCAGGCATCGAAACAAGTATCAGAGGTGTCTATGAGTCACTCATCTGCCCCGGAAAGGGCATCTGGAGCTGTAATTACCGAATGGCGGCCGGAAGATCCCGCCTTCTGGCAGCAGCGTGGTCAACGAATCGCCAGCCGTAACCTGTGGATTTCCGTCCCTTGCTTGCTGCTGGCGTTTTGCGTGTGGATGTTATTTAGCGCCGTGGCGGTGAACTTACCGAAAGTCGGATTTGATTTCACCACTGAACAGCTGTTCATGCTGACGGCATTACCTTCGGTGTCCGGCGCGTTGCTGCGTGTTCCGTACTCCTTTATGATTCCCCTGTTTGGTGGACGCCGTTGGACGGCGTTTAGCACTGGGATCCTGATCATTCCTTGCGTATGGTTAGGTTTTGCGGTGCAGGATACCTCCACGCCGTTCAGTACCTTTATTATTATCTCCCTGTTGTGCGGCTTCGCTGGTGCGAACTTTGCGTCCAGCATGGCAAACATCAGCTTCTTCTTTCCAAAACAGAAACAGGGCGGTGCGCTGGGTCTGAACGGTGGCCTGGGCAACATGGGCGTCAGCGTGATGCAGTTGGTTGCGCCGCTGGTGGTTTCACTGTCAATCTTTGCCGCATTTGGTAGTCACGGGGTTGAACAACCGGATGGTACGCAGCTGTATCTGGCAAACGCCGCATGGATTTGGGTACCGTTCCTGGCAGTGTTAACGCTGGCTGCATGGTTTGGTATGAATGAGCTGGCAACGTCTAAAGCATCGCTGAAAGAGCAATTGCCGGTGCTGAAACGCGGGCACCTGTGGATTATGAGCCTGCTGTATCTGGCAACCTTCGGTTCATTTATCGGTTTCTCGGCCGGTTTCGCGATGCTGTCAAAAACGCAGTTCCCTGAGGTACAGATCCTGCATTACGCCTTCTTTGGACCGTTGATTGGTGCGCTGGCTCGTTCAGCGGGCGGGGCAATCTCTGACCGTCTGGGCGGAACCCGTGTAACGCTGGTGAACTTCGTGCTGATGGCTATTTTCAGTGCCTTACTGTTCCTGACGCTGCCATCTAACGGTGTTGGCGGCAACTTTATCGCCTTCTTTGCGGTGTTCCTTGCGTTGTTCCTGACGGCTGGTCTGGGAAGTGGTTCAACCTTTCAGATGATCTCTGTTATTTTCCGCAAGCTGACGATGGACAGAGTGAAAGCTGAAGGCGGTTCAGAAGAGAAGGCCATGCGCGAGGCGGCAACCGACACTGCGGCAGCGCTGGGCTTTATCTCAGCCATTGGCGCGATTGGCGGCTTCTTTATCCCGAAAGCTTTTGGTACGTCTCTGGCATTGACCGGCTCTCCGGTCGATGCGATGAAAGTATTTCTGATCTTCTATGTCGCCTGCGTGGTTATCACCTGGGCGGTATACGGACGTCATTCTAAAAAGTAAAAAAGTAGTAGCAGTTGATTATCCATTGCGCGGCGTTAGACCGCGCTTTTTTTTGTTCTAAATTAGTTACAACATACTTATATGTGAGCTCATGACGAAAGTCTGCGAAACGGTGCTCGCAATATGCTAAGCAGGGGGGATACCCCTTAATACCCACTTATAAAGAATTTAACATTTGTATGATAAGTGAGTTTGAAAAAATCATTTAAATTCAATATGTTGAATTGTTCATTGATATCCCACTAAGGGGGTATGTGAAAATCAACCCTCCATTTTCATCCCTGCCTGCCTTGATCGTTATCAATTCTCACGCCCTTTCAGAGCGTTACCTTCGCTCTCAATCAAGCAATGTCGATTTATCAGAGAGCCGTCAGGCTCCTACAGGAGAAAACCGATGAGTAAATTCCTGGACCGGTTTCGCTACTTCAAACAGAAGGGCGAAACCTTTGCCGATGGGCACGGCCAGCTTCTCAATACCAACAGGGACTGGGAGGACGGATACCGCCAGCGTTGGCAGCATGACAAAATCGTGCGCTCAACCCACGGGGTAAACTGCACGGGCTCATGCAGCTGGAAAATCTATGTGAAAAATGGTCTGGTTACCTGGGAAACCCAGCAAACTGACTACCCACGCACGCGTCCAGATATGCCTAACCACGAGCCTCGCGGCTGCCCACGTGGTGCAAGCTATTCCTGGTATCTCTACAGTGCTAACCGTCTGAAATACCCGCTGATGCGCAAACGTCTGATGAAGATGTGGCGTGAAGCAAAAAGATTACACAGCGATCCGGTAGATGCATGGGCATCCATTATCGAAGACGCCGACAAAGCAAAAAGCTTCAAACAAGCGCGTGGTCGCGGTGGATTCGTTCGTTCTTCCTGGCAGGAAGTGAATGAACTGATTGCTGCATCTAACGTTTACACCATCAAAACCTATGGTCCCGACCGTGTCGCAGGCTTCTCGCCGATCCCGGCGATGTCGATGGTTTCGTATGCTTCCGGCGCACGCTATATGTCGCTGATTGGCGGTACCTGTCTGAGCTTCTATGACTGGTACTGTGACCTGCCTCCTGCCTCCCCACAAACCTGGGGCGAGCAGACCGACGTACCGGAATCTGCCGACTGGTATAACTCCAGCTACATTCTTGCATGGGGCTCTAACGTTCCGCAGACCCGTACCCCGGATGCGCACTTCTTTACCGAAGTTCGTTATAAAGGCACCAAAACGGTAGCAATTACCCCCGACTACGCTGAAATCGCCAAACTGTGTGACCTGTGGCTGGCGCCGAAGCAGGGGACCGATGCGGCGATGGCAATGGCGATGGGTCATGTCATGCTGCGCGAGTTCCACCTCGATAACCCGAGCCAGTACTTCACCGACTACGTTCGTCGTTATACCGACATGCCAATGCTGGTGATGCTCGAAGAGCGCGACGGCTACTATGCTGCTGGTCGTATGCTGCGTGCAGCGGATCTGGTTGACTCCCTGGGTCAGGAAAATAATCCGGAATGGAAAACCGTCGCTATCAATAGCAACGGCGATATGGTTGCGCCAAACGGTTCAATTGGTTTCCGTTGGGGGGAAAAAGGCAAATGGAATCTCGAGCAGCGCGACGGCACGTCCGGTGATGAAACCGAACTGCAGCTCAGCCTGCTGGGTAGCCAGGATGATATCGCCGAAGTGGGCTTCCCGTACTTTGGCGGCGAAGGCACTGAGCACTTCAGTAAAGTAGAACTGGAAAACATTCTGCTGCATAAATTGCCGGTCAAACGCCTGCAACTGGCCGATGGCTCTACCGCGTTGGTAACCACCGTTTACGATCTGACTATGGCTAACTACGGCCTGGAACGCGGTCTGAACGATGAAAACTGCGCAACCAGCTACGATGACGTGAAAGCGTACACGCCGGCCTGGGCAGAAAAAATCACTGGCGTATCACGCTCTCAGATCGTGCGCATAGCCCGTGAATTTGCGGATAACGCCGATAAAACCCACGGTCGTTCAATGATTATCGTCGGTGCGGGTCTGAACCACTGGTACCACCTCGATATGAACTATCGTGGTCTGATCAATATGCTGGTGTTCTGCGGCTGTATCGGCCAAAGCGGCGGCGGTTGGGCCCACTATGTCGGCCAGGAAAAACTGCGTCCGCAAACCGGCTGGCAGCCGTTGGCGTTTGCGCTTGACTGGCAGCGTCCGCCTCGTCATATGAACAGCACTTCCTACTTCTATAACCACTCCAGCCAATGGCGCTATGAGACGGTTACTGCGCAGGAACTGCTGTCCCCAATGGCCGACAAATCCCGCTACAGCGGTCATTTGATTGACTTTAACGTTCGCGCTGAACGGATGGGTTGGTTGCCATCTGCGCCGCAGTTAGGGACTAACCCGCTGCGTATCGCCGAAGAAGCGCAAAAAGCAGGCATGACGCCGGTGGACTACACCGTTAAATCCCTGAAAGAAGGTTCTATTCGCTTTGCGGCAGAGCAGCCGGAAAACGGTAAAAACCATCCGCGTAACCTGTTTATCTGGCGTTCTAACCTGCTCGGGTCTTCCGGTAAGGGCCACGAGTACATGCTGAAGTATCTGCTGGGCACTGAACATGGTATTCAGGGCAAAGATCTCGGCCAGCAGAGCGGCGTGAAGCCGGAAGAAGTGGAATGGCAGGATAACGGCCTGGACGGCAAACTGGATCTGGTCGTTACGCTGGACTTCCGTCTGTCGAGCACCTGTCTGTATTCCGACATCGTGCTGCCGACCGCAACCTGGTATGAAAAAGACGATATGAATACCTCGGATATGCATCCGTTTATTCATCCGTTGTCTGCCGCCGTTGACCCGGCCTGGGAGTCGAAGAGCGACTGGGAAATCTATAAAGCCATCGCCAAGAAATTCTCTGAAGTGTGCGTGGGCCACCTCGGTAAAGAAACCGACGTCGTTACGCTGCCGATTCAGCACGACTCTGCCGCTGAACTGGCGCAGCCACTTGACGTGAAGGACTGGAAAAAAGGTGAATGTGACCTGATTCCTGGCGTTACCGCGCCGCACATCATGACCGTTGAGCGTGATTATCCGGCAACCTACGAGCGTTTCACCTCCATCGGCCCGCTGATGGAAAAAATGGGTAACGGCGGTAAAGGGATTGCCTGGAACACCCAGAGCGAAATGGATCTGTTGCGTAAGCTCAACTACACCAAGGCTGAAGGCCCGGCGAAAGGCCAGCCAATGTTGGATACCGCAATTGATGCCGCAGAGATGATCCTGACGCTGGCACCGGAAACTAACGGTCAGGTAGCCGTGAAAGCCTGGGCGGCGCTGAGTGAATTTACCGGCCGCGATCATACGCATCTGGCGCTGAATAAAGAAGACGAGAAAATTCGCTTCCGCGATATTCAGGCGCAGCCGCGCAAAATTATCTCCAGCCCGACCTGGTCAGGTCTGGAAGATGAACATGTCTCTTATAACGCCGGTTACACCAACGTTCATGAGCTGATCCCATGGCGTACGCTGTCTGGTCGCCAGCAGTTGTATCAGGATCATCAGTGGATGCGTGACTTCGGTGAAAGCCTGCTGGTTTACCGTCCACCAATCGACACCCGTTCGGTGAAAGCGGTGATCGGCGAGAAATCTAATGGTAACCCGGAAAAAGCGCTCAACTTCCTGACGCCGCACCAGAAATGGGGTATCCACTCTACCTACAGCGACAACTTACTGATGCTGACGCTATCACGCGGTGGTCCGATTGTGTGGATGAGCGAAGTCGATGCGAAAGATCTGGGAATCGAAGATAACGACTGGATCGAAGTCTTCAACAGTAACGGGGCGCTGACGGCGCGTGCTGTTGTCAGTCAGCGTGTACCAGCCGGGATGACCATGATGTACCACGCGCAGGAACGTATCGTTAACCTGCCGGGTTCAGAAATCACTCAGCAGCGTGGCGGGATCCACAACTCAGTGACCCGTATTACACCGAAGCCAACCCACATGATCGGCGGCTATGCGCAACTGGCCTACGGATTTAACTACTACGGCACCGTTGGTTCAAACCGCGATGAGTTCGTAGTTGTACGTAAGATGAAGAACATTAACTGGTTGGATGGCGAAGGCAATGACCAGGTACAGGAGAGCGTAAAATGAAAATTCGTTCACAAGTCGGCATGGTGCTGAATCTCGATAAGTGCATCGGCTGCCACACCTGTTCAGTGACCTGTAAAAACGTCTGGACCAGCCGTGAAGGTATGGAGTACGCCTGGTTCAACAACGTCGAAAGTAAGCCTGGCGTTGGCTTCCCGAACGACTGGGAAAACCAGGAAAAATGGAAGGGCGGTTGGATCCGTAAAATTAACGGCAAACTGCAGCCGCGCATGGGTAACAAAGCGCTGCTGCTGGGTAAAATCTTTGCTAACCCGCATCTGCCGGGCATGGATGATTACTACGAGCCGTTTGATTTTGACTACCAGACGTTGCACAACGCTCCGGCAGACAGCAAGGCGCAGCCGATTGCACGTCCGCGCTCGCTGATCACCGGTCAGCGGATGGACAAAATCACCAGCGGTCCGAACTGGGAAGAAATTCTGGGCGGCGAGTTTGAAAAACGCGCCAAAGACCAGAACTTCGAAAACATGCAGAAGGCGATGTACGGTCAGTTCGAAAACACCTTCATGATGTATCTGCCGCGCCTGTGCGAGCACTGCCTTAACCCGGCGTGCGTGGCAACCTGTCCGAGCGGTGCTATCTACAAGCGTGAAGAAGATGGCATCGTGCTGATCGACCAGGACAAGTGCCGCGGCTGGCGTATGTGTATCACCGGCTGTCCGTACAAGAAGATCTACTTCAACTGGAAGAGCGGGAAATCTGAGAAGTGCATCTTCTGCTACCCGCGTATCGAAGCCGGTCAACCGACTGTTTGCTCCGAAACCTGCGTAGGTCGTATCCGTTACCTCGGCGTACTGCTGTATGACGCAGATGCGATCGAAAGCGCAGCAAGCACCGAGCACGAGAAAGATCTGTACCAGCGTCAACTGGACGTGTTCCTCGATCCGAACGATCCGGCTGTTATTGAACAGGCGCTGAAAGATGGTATTCCTTTGAGCGTCATTGATGCCGCACAGCAGTCTCCGGTTTACAAAATGGCGATGGACTGGAAGCTGGCGCTGCCGCTGCATCCGGAATACCGTACTTTACCGATGGTTTGGTACGTGCCGCCATTGTCACCAATTCAGTCTGCCGCCGATGCGGGTACGCTTGGCAGCAACGGTATTCTGCCGGATGTTGACAGCTTGCGTATCCCGGTTCAGTACCTGGCAAACCTGCTGACCGCAGGTGACACTCAGCCGGTATTGTTGGCGCTGAAACGTATGCTGGCGATGCGTCACTACAAACGCGCGGAAACCGTTGACGGTAAAGTTGATACCCGTGCGCTGGAAGAGGTGGGCTTAAGCGAAGCGCAGGCTCAGGAAATGTATCGTTACCTGGCGATTGCTAACTACGAAGATCGTTTCGTGGTACCGAGCAGCCATCGCGAACTGGCGCGTGACGCCTTCCCGGAGAAAAGCGGTTGTGGCTTTACCTTCGGCGACGGTTGCCACGGCTCTGATACTAAATTCAATCTGTTCAACAGCCGCCGCATCGACGCTGTCGATGTGACCAGCAAAACGGAGCCGCACCAATGATTGAACTCGTCATTGTTTCGCGTCTGCTCGAGTACCCGGATGCTGCCCTGTGGCAGCATCAGCAGGAACTTTTCGATGCACTCGCGTCATCTGAGAACCTGGATAAAGAAGATGCCCAGACCCTGGGCGTTTTCCTGCGCGATCTGACCGCGCAGGACATGCTGGATGTACAGGCTGCCTACAGCGAGCTTTTTGACCGGGGTCGTGCTACCTCACTGCTGCTGTTTGAACACGTTCACGGTGAGTCTCGCGACCGCGGTCAGGCGATGGTTGACCTGATGGCGCAGTATGAGCAGCACGGTTTACAGCTCGACAGCCGCGAACTTCCCGATCATCTGCCGCTGTATCTGGAATATCTTGCACAACTGCCGAAAAGCGAAGCGCTAGGTGGTTTGCAGGATATCGCGCCGATTCTGGCTTTGCTCAGCGCTCGTTTGCAACAGCGTGAAAGCCGTTATGCAGTGCTGTTTGATCTGCTGTTAAAACTGGCGAATACCGTTATTGACAGCGACAAAGTGGCTGAAAAAATTGCGGATGAAGCGCGTGACGATACCCCACAAGCGCTGGATGCGGTCTGGGAAGAAGAGCAAGTGAAATTCTTCGCCGATCAGGGGTGTGGCGAGTCGGAAATCTCCGCTCACCAGCGTCGTTTTGCCGGGGCCGTTGCGCCGCAGTATCTGAATATCACCACCGGAGGACAGCAATAATGCACTTCCTGAATACGTTCTTCTTTGACATCTATCCGTACATTGCGGGTTCTGTCTTTCTGATCGGCAGTTGGCTGCGTTATGACTACGGGCAATATACCTGGCGTGCGGCTTCCAGTCAGATGCTGGATCGCAAAGGGATGAACCTGGCGTCAAACCTGTTCCATATTGGGATTCTGGGGATTTTTGCCGGGCATTTCCTTGGCATGTTGACGCCGCACTGGATGTACGAAGCGTGGCTGCCGCTTGAAGTGAAACAAAAGATGGCAATGTTCGCGGGCGGTGCCAGTGGCTTGATGTGTCTGATTGGTGGCGTACTGCTGCTGAAACGTCGTCTGTTCAGCCCACGCGTGCGGGCCACCACCACTGGAGCAGATATTCTGATTCTCTCGCTGCTGGTGATCCAGTGCGCGTTGGGCCTGCTGACCATTCCGTTCTCCGCCCAGCATATGGATGGTAGCGAGATGATGAAGCTGGTGAACTGGGCGCAGACAGTAGTGACCTTCCACGGCGGAGCGTCTCAATACCTGGATGGCGTTGCATTTATTTTCCGTATGCACCTGGTGTTGGGTATGACGCTGTTCCTGTTGTTCCCGTTCTCGCGTCTGGTACACATCTGGAGCGTTCCGGTCGAATATCTGACACGCAAATACCAGATTGTTCGTGCGCGTCACTAATCGGTAATCTGTATAAGACAAAACCCTGCTTCGGCGGGGTTTTTTTATGTCTGTGTGCCGGATGGCGTCGTAAACGCCTTATCCGGCCTACGCAGGTATCAGCGAACTTTGTAGGCCTGATAAGCGCAGCGCATCAGGCAAATTGCGCGCACGTATCGACTTTGTAGGCCTGATAAGCGCAGCGCATCAGGCTAATATAGGTCATTGCAGTTGGATTGGGTGTTGATGCTTGATGAAGTAATGGTGGTGGGGAAGGATGACTCAGCGCTTCGCCCTTCGGGTCGTTGCCTTTGGCAACGCTTTCTCGCTACGCTCGAATCGAAGCTTCTCATCCTCCCCACATGGGCAGAATATAGGGTATTTAGGTTTGATTTCACCGAAGTGCGACAGGGAAGTAATGGTGGTGGGGGAAGGATTCGAACCTTCGAAGTCGATGACGGCAGATTTACAGTCTGCTCCCTTTGGCCGCTCGGGAACCCCACCAGGGGTATACTAATTGTTTGAATCTAACAGCATGAATGGTGGTGGGGGAAGGATTCGAACCTTCGAAGTCGATGACGGCAGATTTACAGTCTGCTCCCTTTGGCCGCTCGGGAACCCCACCACGGGGTAATGCTAATTACTGGCCTGCTTCCGTTGGAAGCGGGGCGCATCATATCAAATGATGCGCCCCTGTAAAGCATTCCGTTGATAAAAAAGAACTGGTTGCCTGATTTTTACGCGTAAAGATGTAAAGGTAACCAATCAACTTATCAATCGATTACAGAATAATCGTTCGGTTACCGTAAACAAAGACGCGTTGAGCCAGAACTTGATACAGCGCGCGGCTTAATACGTTTTTCTCGACGTCGCGACCAGCACGCATCATATCTTCTGCGGTGTAGGTGTGATCCACATGAATCACGTCCTGCATAATGATTGGGCCTTCATCGAGGTTGTCATTCACGTAGTGGGCTGTCGCACCGATGATCTTCACGCCGCGTTCATAAGCCTGGTGGTACGGGCGGGCACCAATAAACGCTGGCAGGAATGAATGATGGATATTGATAATCTTATTCGGGAAGCGTGAAACAAAAGTTGGTGTCAGAACGCGCATGTATTTGGCCAGCACGACATAGTCCGGTTGATGCGCGTCGATAGCGTCGGCCATGTTCTGGTCATGCTCGTCACGTGTTAAACCTTCGTGGCTGACCAGCTCAAACGGAATATCGAACCGCTCAACTAAGGGACGCAGCGTCTCGTGGTTGCCGATCACAGCGGCAATTTCAACATCCAGTCCACCATAATTGGCTTTCATTAACAGATCGCCCAGGCAATGTGCTTCCTTGGTGACCAAAATGACAATACGACGGCGTCCTGCAGGCGTTAATTCGCGGATTGAGCCTTCTGGTAAGGCGCTGTCCAGATCGGCAAGTAGCGTGACGTCGTTAAAAATACCTTCCAGCTCGGTACGCATAAAAAAGCGCCCGGTACGGTGGTCCACGAACTCATTGTTTTGCACGATGTTCAGTTCATGCTTGTAACAGATATTTGTAATGCGCGCGATCAGACCTTTTTGGTCCGGGCAAATAGTGCGCAGTACTTTTCGTTGTAATGAATGCATTTGCAGCGGTGATCCTGTTGAGAATGTTTGCAAAATTGATACTGTCGGGCGTTGATTAGCCGCAGCACTTTTTAAATTTTTTACCGGAGCCACAAGGGCAGGTATCGTTTCGTCCAATTTGAGGGCGTGTACCGTCTATATAGTACCACTGACCGTTTTCTTTTAAAAAACGAGAGCGCTCGATAATTGCGCCTGTTTTGCCTTGTTCAGTAAATCGCGCAACAAAGCTGACATAGCCGACATTTTCTGAGTCTGCTGTTTCTTGTTCAAAAACGGTCAGTCCGAGCCATTCGGTGTGACTAAATCCTGCGACAATGTCGTCGCGAAACGCGGCAGCATGACAGGCGGAATGCCAGGTTCTGATAAGGTAATCTGCGTCTTTCATCACAAAAGCACAGTACCGAGAACGCATGAGGTGTGACGGCGTAGGTGCTACTTGCGCGCCGGACACATAACGGTAGCAACATAGGCTATACTCGACAGCGCTACCACAGGGACAAAGCTGAGACACAAAGTACTCCCTGGAATAAAAAAACGGCGTATAAACGCCAGAGTGGCACTATGTTAACTGAGCGGTAGCGATGTTGCTACGTCTGCAAGCCAGGGGAAGTTTGTACGTACAATGAGAAAAATAAAAATAGGGCTGGCGCTCGGTTCCGGCGCAGCACGAGGTTGGTCGCATATTGGCGTTATTAAAGCCCTAAAACATATGGGGATTGATGTCGATATCGTTGCAGGGTGCTCCATTGGTTCGCTGGTTGGCGCAGCCTATGCCTGCAATAAGTTACCTGCTCTCGAACAGTGGGTTTGTTCTTTCAGCTATTGGGACGTCTTACGTCTGATGGATCTCTCGTGGCGCAGGGGCGGTTTAC
The DNA here is from genome assembly GCF_004353845.1 of Citrobacter arsenatis. Taxonomy (GTDB): domain Bacteria; phylum Pseudomonadota; class Gammaproteobacteria; order Enterobacterales; family Enterobacteriaceae; genus Citrobacter; species Citrobacter arsenatis. Next base: position 2,855,475 of record NZ_CP037864.1, on the reverse strand, counting down.
TGCGCGGTGAACGGGTATTCAATCAGTACCGTAATGTCATGCCGGTAGAATCAATTGAGCAATGCACACGCCGTTTCGCAACCGTGGCGACTAATCTGAGCACGGGGCGGGAGCTGTGGTTCACCGAAGGTGATTTGCATCTGGCTGTCCGGGCCTCCTGTAGTATTCCTGGTCTGATGTCTCCCGTGGCGCATAATGGTTATTGGCTGGTGGATGGTGCGGTGGTGAATCCTGTCCCCGTCTCGCTGACGCGTGCATTGGGTGCCGATATTGTTATAGCCGTCGATCTGCAACACGATGCGCATCTCATGCAGCAAGACTTACTCTCCTTCAACGTCAGCAGCGATAGCGAGTCGAGTGATGATGCTGACGAGCTTTCATGGCATGCCCGCCTGAAAGAGCGCTTGAGCAACATTACGGCCCGGCGTGCGATAACCGCACCGACGGCGATGGAGATCATGACGACGTCTATCCAGGTACTGGAAAACCGTCTAAAACGTAACCGCATGGCCGGTGACCCACCAGATATTCTGATTCAGCCGTTTTGTCCGCAAATATCCACGCTGGATTTCCACCGCGCCAGTGCAGCAATTGCTGCCGGACAACTGGCGGTCGAGAAGAAAATGGATGAGCTTCTACCCTTGGTGAAAACCAACGTCTAACGCATTTTTTATCAACACTTAAGCAAATTCTGACAGGCGTGAGTAGCAATAGCATGCCACTATTTACTAAAGCCAGTCAGGGGGGAGAATATGACGCAGCCATTGGTCGGAAAACAGATTCTTATCGTCGAGGATGAGCCGGTATTTCGCTCACTCATGGACTCATGGTTTTCCTCTTTGGGAGCGACAACGGCGGTAGCTGGCGATGGGCTTGAAGCACTGGAGTTACTCGGACACTTTAACCCTGACTTGATGATCTGTGATTTGGCTATGCCAAGAATGAACGGCCTCAAACTGGTGGAGTATTTGCGCAATCGTGGCGATCAGACTCCAATACTGGTGATCTCCGCAACGGAAAACATGTCCGACATAGCCAAAGCGCTGCGATTAGGCGTGGATGATGTGTTGCTGAAGCCTGTTAAGGACCTTAACCGCCTGCGAGAAACGGTCTTGGCGTGTCTGTATCCCAATATGTTTAATTCACGCGTGGAAGAAGAAGAGCGGCTATTTCGAGACTGGGATGCGATGGTCGGCGATCCTGCAGCAGCGGCAAAGCTCCTGCAGGAATTACAGCCTCCGGTGTCTCAAGTGATTTCGCAATGTCGTATAAACTATCGCCAGTTGGTGGCCGCCGATCAGCCGGGGCTGGTGTTGGATATTGCGCCGTTGTCGGACCATGATCTTGCCTTTTATTGTCTGGATGTGACGCGGGCAGGGGATAATGGCGTCCTGGCGGCGTTATTACTGCGAGCACTATTTAATGGTTTGCTGCAGGAACAGCTGGCACATCAAAATCAACGATTACCGGAGTTAGGTGCGTTATTGAAGCAGGTAAACCATTTGCTGCGCCAGGCTAATTTACCGGGACAGTTTCCCTTGCTGGTGGGCTATTACCACAGCGGATTAAAAAACCTGATTTTGGTATCAGCAGGGCTAAATGCGACATTAAATACGGGTTCCCACCAGGTACAAATCAGTAATGGCGTTCCGCTGGGCACCTTAGGTAATACGTATCTTAATCAACTAAGCCAACGTTGTGAGTCCTGGCAATGTCAAATTTGGGGGGCAGGTGGTCGTCTGCGCCTGATGTTGTCTGCGGAATGAACAATTGAGATGAGTGGGAATGAAATTGGTTCACCCTCCTCATGCCGTGAGTGCTACTATCAGCGCCAGATTTATTCGTATTTATCTTAATTATACCGACGCGCGTCCTTTTCAGACCAGAAGCTTGTCGCGGTACTGATATACTTGGATGCGATACAGATTGATGAACACGTTCAATACATGAACAGTCCAGGAGAGTTTTAAATGGCTGCCCTTAATTCAAAAGTCAAAAAGGCCGTTATCCCGGTAGCGGGATTAGGAACCAGGATGTTACCGGCTACGAAAGCAATCCCGAAAGAGATGCTACCGTTGGTTGATAAGCCATTAATTCAGTACGTCGTAAACGAATGTATTGCTGCGGGCATCACTGAAATTGTACTCGTAACTCACTCGTCTAAAAATTCTATTGAAAACCACTTCGATACCAGCTTTGAACTTGAAGCTATGCTGGAAAAACGTGTAAAACGCCAGTTGCTGGAAGAGGTGCAGTCTATTTGTCCGCCGCATGTCACTATTATGCAGGTGCGTCAGGGGTTGGCTAAAGGCCTGGGTCACGCGGTATTGTGCGCGCATCCGGTCGTTGGCAATGAACCGGTTGCGGTTATCCTGCCAGACGTAATTCTTGACGAATACGAATCTGATTTATCACGCGACAACCTTGCCGAAATGATTCATCGCTTTGATGAAACAGGCAGTAGCCAGATAATGGTTGAACCGGTAGAAGATGTCACCGCTTATGGTGTTGTTGATTGTAAAGGCGTTGAATTAGCACCAGGCGAAAGCGTACCGATGGTTGGCGTTGTTGAAAAGCCGAAAGCGAATGTTGCGCCATCTAATCTGGCCGTTGTTGGTCGTTACGTTCTGAGTGCGGATATCTGGCCACTGCTGGCAAAAACCCCTCCGGGAGCGGGTGATGAAATTCAGCTGACCGATGCTATCGATATGCTGATTGAAAAAGAAACGGTTGAAGCTTATCACATGAAGGGTAAAAGCCATGACTGTGGTAATAAGCTGGGCTATATGCAGGCGTTTGTAGAATATGGCATTCGCCATAATACGCTTGGTGCTGAATTTAAAGCCTGGCTGGAAGACGAGATGGGTATTAAGAAGTAACCTGCTGGTATTATCAGGTAAGAACGGCGCTGTTAATCCAGCGCCGTTTTTTTATACCTAATCTGGGTAGGGAGCTATGCGAAGTACAGGTAAAAAAAATCCCGCCAGTGGCGGGATTTTAAGCAAGATATTTCTGAATTATTCCTTGATCAGGAAATCGTCCAGTTGTTTACCTTGTTCTTCCATCGCTTTTTTGATCACAGCCGGTGTACGACCCTGGCCAGTCCAGGTTTTAGTTTCACCGTTTTCGTCAACATAGCTATATTTAGCTGGACGCGCAGCGCGTTTAGCTTTGGTGCCAGATTTAACAGCAGCCATGCTATTCAGCAGTTCGTTAGGGTCAATGCCATCAGCGATCAGCATTTCACGATATTGTTGCAGTTTACGAGTACGTTCTTCAACTTCAGCAGCGGCAGCGCTTTCTTCTTCACGGCGCTCGCTAACTACAACTTCTAATTTTTCCAGCATTTCTTCAAGCGTTTCCAGAGTGCATTCTCTTGCCTGCGCACGAAGAGTACGGATGTTGTTCAGAATTTTAAGTGCTTCGCTCATTGTAGTAATCTCAAACTTATATTGGGGGTGGTTTGTTGAGCTAATAATAGAGCGATAAATTCAGTTGTGCAATAGCCAGGAATGTGAGGAATTCAAAATTGCGCTTTATTTAGTATCAGAATTAATTCTTTTGCCTTAAATTTTCCACGATGCTGGGCATAAAAAAGGCTTATTGGTGAGGGGGCTTCTCAGCGGCTGAGAGTAAAAATTCAAGATTCAGGTCACATTTTATGACGTGCAAATAGTATCTCTTTGCAGCGATTTCAACCTTTTGTATTAGTTTTGCTTACGTGAATTCGCTAATACATGACGACAGAGGGTAGATTCAATAACAATAAGAGAAGGGTTTCTTTATTGCCGCAGGATGATAAGTGACATTGATAAATTTCATGAGCACTATTTGTGAAAGAATGTGTATATACAGGACCAGTATCCGGCTTTCTGGGCTATGGCTGAGTGTACTCACACGCCCTTGTGACTTAAAGGACCGGTTATTTAGACGGCACTGAGCGAACCTGTACGCGCATTTATACGCCTTTGAGGACAACGCTACACCGACTCGTTCGTGAATATGATACAATCGCGCCAATATTTAATTCCCCGGGTGAGGGCCTACGGTCAATGGCACAGCTATATTTTTACTATTCTGCAATGAATGCCGGTAAGTCGACTGCATTGCTGCAATCTTCGTACAATTATCAGGAACGCGGGATGCGTGCCGTTGTATATACAGCGGAAATTGATGACCGTTTCGGCGCTGGAAAAGTAAGTTCACGTATAGGTCTGTCGTCACCTGCAAAATTGTTTAACCAAAATTCATCATTGTTCGAAGAGATTCGCGCTGAGAACGAACAGCAAAGAATTCACTGTGTACTGGTTGATGAGTCTCAGTTTCTGACTCGACAGCAGGTTTATGAATTATCTGAAGTTGTCGATCGGCTGGATATTCCCGTGTTGTGCTATGGCTTGCGTACTGATTTTCGTGGGGAGTTATTTGGCGGCAGTGAATACCTACTTGCATGGTCAGATAAACTGGTTGAATTAAAAACCATTTGTTTTTGTGGGCGTAAGGCCAGCATGGTGTTACGTCTTGATCAGGCAGGAAGACCCTATAACGAGGGCGAGCAGGTTGTTATTGGCGGGAATGAGCGCTATGTCTCGGTATGTCGTAAGCATTATAAACAAGCGCAGTCTGAAGGCTCTCTGACCGCGATACAAGAACGACACAGTCACGACTAACCCTACGCGCTTCTGGGCGCTTATAAACACAGGGTAGGCTATACGCTTCAAAAACGTTATCTACCCTGTCAGACTCTCTCCTGACGCTATTCTCACAACCTTCCACGATACCCTCTCTACAGGACTATCCTCTACTCGTCGCTGAATTGGTATATACCGAATCCGATAATGTAAGAGGTAAAAAAAAACGGTCCCAATCAGGGACCGTTTATGGCGAAACTAAACTGATCTGGACGAATTAAGCGGATTTTTTCGCTTTCTTCTCAGCTTTCGGTGCTGCTACTGTTTCAGTCTTCGCAGTAGTTTGACCTTCGCTGTATTCGCGGCCGTAGTAGGTATCCAGCAGGATCTGTTTCAGTTCAGCAATCAGCGGATAACGCGGGTTAGCACCAGTACACTGGTCGTCAAACGCATCTTCAGACAGTTTGTCCACGTGTGCCAGGAAGTCAGCTTCCTGAACGCCAGCTTCACGGATAGACTTAGGAATACCCAGTTCAGCTTTGATTTCTTCCAGCCAGCCCAGCAGTTTCTGGATTTTCGCAGCAGTACGGTCGCCCGGTGCGCTCAGACCCAGATGGTCTGCGATTTCAGCGTAGCGACGACGAGCCTGCGGACGGTCGTACTGGCTGAATGCAGTCTGCTTAGTCGGGTTGTCGTTCGCGTTATAACGAATAACGTTGCTGATCAGCAGGGCGTTCGCCAGACCGTGAGGAATGTGGAACTGAGAACCCAGCTTATGCGCCATTGAGTGACATACACCCAGGAAGGCGTTAGCAAACGCGATACCGGCGATGGTTGCTGCACTATGTACACGCTCACGCGCTACCGGGTTCTTAGAACCTTCATGGTAGGACGCTGGCAGGTTTTCTTTCAGCAGTTTCAGCGCTTGCAGAGCCTGACCGTCAGAGAACTCAGAAGCCAGTACGGATACGTAAGCTTCCAGAGCGTGAGTAACGGCATCGAGACCACCGAACGCACACAGTGACTTAGGCATCTCCATCACCAGGTTCGCATCAACGATAGCCATATCTGGAGTCAGCGCATAGTCAGCCAGCGGGTATTTCTGCCCTGTTGCATCGTCAGTAACAACCGCAAACGGAGTTACTTCAGAGCCGGTACCGGAAGTGGTGGTGACGGCAACCATCTTCGCTTTCACGCCCATTTTCGGGAATTTGTAGATACGTTTACGGATGTCCATAAAGCGTAGCGCCAGTTCTTCGAAGTGGGTTTCTGGGTGCTCGTACATAACCCACATGATTTTCGCGGCGTCCATCGGGGAACCACCACCCAGCGCGATGATCACGTCTGGTTTGAAGGAGTTAGCCAGCTCAGCACCTTTACGTACAACGCTCAGAGTTGGGTCAGCTTCAACTTCAAAGAACACTTCGGTTTCAACGCCAGCAGCTTTCAGAACAGAAGTGATCTGGTCAGCGTAGCCGTTGTTAAACAGGAAGCGGTCGGTCACGATCAGCGCACGTTTGTGACCATCGGTAATCACTTCATCCAGCGCGATTGGCAGAGAGCCTCGACGGAAGTAGATAGATTTCGGAAGTTTGTGCCACAACATGTTTTCAGCTCGCTTAGCAACGGTTTTCTTGTTGATCAGGTGCTTAGGACCAACGTTTTCAGAGATGGAGTTACCACCCCAGGAACCACAACCCAGAGTCAGGGAAGGTGCGAGTTTGAAGTTGTAGAGGTCACCGATACCACCCTGAGATGCAGGGGTGTTGATCAGGATACGCGCAGTTTTCATCATCTGACCGAAGTAAGCAACGCGTTCTGGCTGGTTGTCCTGGTCGGTGTACAGGCAAGAGGTATGACCGATACCGCCCATCGCAACCAGTTTTTCTGCTTTAATGACTGCATCTTCGAAGTCTTTAGCACGATACATTGCCAGCGTCGGAGACAGTTTTTCGTGAGCAAACGGTTCGCTTTCGTCAACAACCTTCACTTCACCGATCAGAATCTTAGTGGTTTCTGGTACAGAGAAGCCTGCCAGTTCAGCAATTTTGTATGCCGGTTGACCAACGATAGCTGCGTTCAGCGCGCCATTTTTCAGGATAATGTCCTGAACGGCTTTCAGCTCTTTACCTTGCAGCATGTAGCCGCCGTGAGTCGCGAAACGCTCACGTACTGCATCGTATACAGAATCAACAACAACAACGGACTGTTCAGAAGCACAGATTACGCCGTTATCGAAGGTTTTAGACATCAGAACGGATGCAACAGCACGTTTGATATCAGCGGTTTCATCGATAACAACCGGAGTGTTACCTGCACCTACGCCGATTGCTGGTTTACCGGAGCTGTATGCTGCTTTAACCATGCCTGGACCACCGGTCGCAAGGATCAGGTTGATGTCAGGGTGGTGCATCAGCGCGTTAGACAGTTCTACGGAAGGTTGATCGATCCAGCCGATCAGATCTTTCGGTGCACCAGCGGCGATAGCTGCCTGCAGCACGATATCAGCTGCTTTGTTAGTTGCATCTTTAGCACGCGGATGCGGAGAGAAGATGATGGCGTTACGCGTCTTCAGGCTGATCAGTGATTTGAAGATTGCAGTAGAAGTCGGGTTAGTGGTAGGAACGATACCGCAGATGATACCAATAGGTTCAGCAATGGTGATGGTACCGAAAGTGTCGTCTTCAGACAGCACACCACAGGTTTTTTCATCTTTATATGCGTTATAAATATATTCGGAGGCGAAGTGGTTTTTAATCACTTTATCTTCGACGATGCCCATGCCGGATTCGGCAACGGCCATTTTCGCGAGAGGGATTCGAGCGTCTGCGGCAGCCAGAGCGGCGGCACGGAAGATTTTGTCAACCTGTTCTTGAGTGAAACTGGCATATTCACGCTGGGCTTTTTTTACGCGCTCTACAAGTGCGTTAAGTTCAGCGACATTAGTAACAGCCATAATGCTCTCCTGATAATGTTAAACTTTTTTAGTAAATCATCTGCTCGATACGAGAGTATAGACAGATCGACGAAAATTTGTGTAACGTTTTGAAAATCAAACGGTTAATTAACGTCCACTTTACCTTGATTTACTAAAAGAGCTTATGCACTAGCGCCAGTTAACTCTAACGCGTTATCTCCAGGTGGCGTAAGCAAGATTACTCACTTCTGAGTAGTAATTGCGTGATCTGGATCAAATATTCGCAAAGCTGACACCTTTCAGCAGGCCCTTTTAGCGTTTATCGGCAAGTGTTAATAAATTGATGGTATGAATGCTAATAACATTAGCATATTCAATACATATTAATAACACTAACTATTGGTAGCGTATTTACGTAGATATACGCAGATAGAAGGTGAAGTATGCTGACAAAAGGCGTATCTTCAGCGCGGATTTTATCAATTTTTTATGACTCATTTTATCCGGCTAACGCTTCGGAGCTAACCGTGATCCAAACGCTATTTGATTTTCCTGTCTATTTTAAGTTTTTCATTGGGTTATTTGCGTTGGTTAACCCGGTAGGGATCATCCCTGTCTTTATCAGTATGACCAGCTATCAAACGGCTGCTGCGCGAAACAAAACCAACCTTACGGCAAACCTGTCAGTTGCTATCATCCTGTGGACTTCGCTGTTCCTTGGTGACGGTATTTTGCAACTTTTCGGTATCTCGATCGATTCGTTCAGGATTGCCGGTGGCATTCTGGTCGTGACTATCGCGATGTCGATGATTAGCGGAAAGCTTGGCGAAGATAAGCAAAACAAACAGGAAAAATCAGAAACGGCTATTCGCGAAAGTATTGGCGTTGTGCCGCTGGCCTTACCTCTGATGGCGGGACCAGGGGCGATAAGCTCAACCATCGTATGGGGGACGCGGTACCATAGTGCTATTAACCTGTTTGGTTTCTTTGTGGCGATTGCGCTGTTTGCCCTGTGCTGCTGGGGACTGTTTCGCATGGCGCCATGGTTAGTTCGTCTGCTGGGCCAAACCGGCATCAACGTCATTACGCGTATTATGGGGTTGTTGTTAATGGCCTTGGGGATTGAATTCATTGTTACTGGAATCAAGTCCATCTTTCCCGGTTTACTTGCCTGATATCCCTCTCCAACATTAACGGGGCCACTTTCGGCCCCGTTTTCTTTCATTATCAGTAAAACTTCTCACTAAAGTTGAAAATTCGCATAACAAAAATAAAAGATACTTATGGTTAGCCATTCCGTTATTCATTGATTTTATGAATATAACACTCAGCACTCCACCTGAGCGGGGATGCTGTCGCTGTTATTTTATTAACATCATACTCTGGGGCTTGCTGAAGGATTATCGAAATGTTATTAGTTATTTCAGCGTTTTTTTTAGATGAATGTGCTAATTAATAACCAATTGTTAAATTTATGTGCATTTTAGTGCAGGGTTGACACCGAACAGGGGAGTTAACGATGAGCACTATGCAACGCATTGAATATTCAGGTTTTTTTGTGATAAATTTTCATTCGAAAGACTTTTTCAGTGAGATTTATTTTCAATAAAAGAGAATTGGTTAACAAATTTGTAAAATGTATTGGCGGTTAAGAAACGCATTTGATACTTTCCGGCCAGGTATTTTGCAGAAGATTTCACGTTGATGAGAATCGTTTGCAGTTCGTTTCTCTCAACAGAGTAATAGCGTGTTTCCGGCAGGGGAGGCACGTAGATAATCGACGCAAGGTGGTCATTCGAATCGCCAGAATAAATAAAGTCGGTGATAGCAAGCAGTAAAACAAAAAACGACCTGACGGCAGAAAGTCTCCGGTGCCGTACAGGGATCCTGACAGGATTAACAGTCTGGTTAAAAAACCAGCCATAATAATGAGGGAGTACAAACACAATGACTAACATCACTAAAAAAAGTTTGGTAGCTGCGGGGATCTTAACTGCGCTAATCGCTGGAAATGTTGCCACGGCGGCAGTTGTGCCAGCGGGTGTGCAGCTTGCTGAAAAGCAGACTCTGGTGCGTAATAACGGTTCGGAAGTGCAGTCACTCGATCCACATAAAATCGAAGGTGTACCTGAATCCAACATTAACCGTGACCTGTTTGAAGGTTTATTAATCAGTGATGTCGATGGCAAACCGTCGCCTGGCGTGGCTGAAAAATGGGAAAATAAAGATTTTAAAGTCTGGACATTCCATCTGCGTAAAGACGCAAAGTGGTCTGACGGTACGCCTGTCACCGCGCAAGATTTCGTGTATAGCTGGCAGCGCCTGGCTAACCCAAATACCGCGTCACCGTACGCCAGCTATTTGCAGTACGGCCACATCGTCAATATTGATGATATTATCGCCGGCAAAAAGCCAGTTACCGATCTCGGTGTTAAAGCTCTCGACGATCACACTTTTGAAGTCACGCTGAGCGAACCCGTTCCTTATTTCTACAAACTGCTTGTCCACTCATCCGTTTCACCGGTTCCTAAAGCCGCGGTTGAAAAATACGGGGAGAAGTGGACCCAGCCTGCTAACATCGTCACTAACGGCGCATATAAACTGAAAGACTGGGTTGTCAACGAGCGCATTGTGCTTGAGCGTAATACCAACTACTGGGACAACGATAAAACGGTTATTAACCAGGTTACCTACCTGCCAATTTCTTCTGAAGTGACTGACGTTAACCGCTATCGCAGCGGCGAAATCGACATGACCTATAACAACATGCCGATCGAGTTATTCCAGAAACTGAAAAAAGAGATCCCGAACGAAGTTCACGTTGACCCGTACCTGTGCACCTATTATTACGAAATCAACAATCAGAAAGCACCGTTCAACGATGTTCGTGTTCGTACCGCCCTGAAGCTGGCGTTGGATCGTGACATTATCGTCAATAAAGTGAAAAACCAGGGCGATCTGCCTGCGTATAGCTTTACCCCTCCTTACACCGATGGAGCAAAACTGGTTGAACCAGAGTGGTTCAAATGGTCTCAGGAAAAACGTAATGAGGAAGCGAAAAAACTGTTGGCTGAAGCCGGGTATACCGCTGAAAAACCGTTGACCTTTGACCTGTTGTATAACACCTCTGATCTGCATAAGAAGCTGGCTATCGCCGCGGCATCAATCTGGAAGAAAAATCTGGGCGCCAACGTGAAGCTGGAAAACCAGGAGTGGAAAACATTCCTCGATACGCGCCATCAGGGTAACTATGATGTATCGCGTGCGGGCTGGTGTGCGGATTACAACGAACCAACATCCTTCCTGAACATGGTGCTGTCTGACAGCTCCAACAACACTGTTCACTATAAGAGCCCGGCGTTTGATAAGCTGATTGCGGATACGCTGAAAGTAACCGATGAAGCACAGCGCAGCGAACTGTATTCAAAAGCGGAACAGCAATTGGATAAAGATTCTGCGATTGTACCGGTTTATTACTATGTTAACGCCCGCCTGGTGAAACCATGGGTTGGCGGATACTCAGGTAAAGACCCGATGGATAATATCCACGTTAAAGACTTGTATATTATCAAGCATTAATGGCAAGACGTGGGGCGATCAAGGTTGCCCCACAGTGTCTTTTTCTTCGAACTATAAATACCTCTTTAGACACAGAGAGGTACACCCTAAATAATTCACGTTGCAGGAAGGCGGCAGCGCAGCGAATCGCCAGGCGCTTACTTAAGTAAATGACTGGCGTGAGCGAGTAAAGCCAACGTACATGCAGCTTGAAGTATGACGGGTATAAAGGCACACGCCAGAAGGTACGGGCAATGTTAAAATTCATACTACGTCGCTGTCTGGAAGCGATTCCGACGCTATTTATTCTTATTACGATTTCATTCTTTATGATGCGCCTTGCGCCGGGGAGCCCATTCACCGGGGAGCGCGCGTTACCGCCAGAGGTACTGGCGAATATTGAAGCGAAATATCACCTTAACGATCCCATCTCTACGCAGTACTTCAGCTATCTGAAACAGTTGGCGCATGGCGATTTTGGACCATCCTTTAAATATAAAGACTACACGGTTAACGATCTCGTTGCCTCGAGCTTTCCGGTTTCCGCGAAGCTGGGTGCGGCAGCCTTTATTCTGGCGGTCCTCGTTGGTGTTAGCGCCGGGGTGATAGCCGCGCTGAAGCAAAATACGCGTTGGGACTACACGGTGATGGGGGTGGCGATGACCGGGGTGGTGATCCCCAGCTTCGTTGTTGCTCCTTTATTGGTCATGATTTTTGCCATAACCTTGAAATGGCTACCCGGCGGCGGCTGGAACGGCGGAGCGCTGAAGTTTATGATCCTGCCGATGGTGGCATTATCACTCGCTTACATCGCCAGTATCGCCCGTATTACCCGTGGTTCGATGATTGAAGTGCTGCACTCTAACTTTATTCGAACTGCGCGCGCAAAAGGGCTGCCGATGCGGCGGATTATTTTCCGCCATGCGTTAAAGCCTGCGCTGTTGCCTGTGCTGTCCTATATGGGACCGGCATTTGTCGGCATTATCACCGGTTCAATGGTTATTGAAACCATCTATGGTTTGCCGGGCATTGGCCAATTGTTCGTCAATGGCGCGTTAAACCGCGACTATTCGCTGGTCCTGAGCCTGACTATTCTGGTGGGCACGCTGACCATCGTGTTTAACGCGATTGTTGACGTGCTGTATGCCGTTATCGACCCGAAAATTCGTTACTGATACTGGAGCTCGCTATGATGTTAAGTAAGAAAAACAGCGAAGCGCTGGAGAATTTCAGTGAAAAGCTGGAGGTCGAAGGCCGTAGTCTGTGGCAGGACGCGCGTCGACGCTTTATGCATAACCGCGCGGCGGTCGCAAGCCTGGTGGTGTTGGTGATTATTGCGCTGTTCGTGACGCTGGCACCGATGCTATCGCAGTTTACCTACTTCGATACCGATTGGGGCATGATGTCCAGCGCGCCGGATGCGGAGTCCGGACACTATTTCGGCACCGACTCATCGGGTCGCGACCTGCTGGTTCGTGTGGCCATTGGCGGGCGAATCTCGCTGATGGTCGGCATTGCCGCGGCGTTGGTGGCGGTAGTCGTCGGTACGCTGTACGGTTCTTTGTCGGGCTATCTCGGCGGTAAGATCGACTCGGTGATGATGCGTCTGCTGGAAATCCTCAACTCCTTCCCGTTCATGTTCTTCGTGATCCTGTTGGTCACCTTCTTTGGGCAAAATATCCTGCTGATTTTTGTCGCTATCGGGATGGTCTCCTGGCTGGATATGGCGCGTATCGTGCGTGGACAAACCCTGAGTCTCAAGCGCAAAGAGTTTATTGAAGCGGCGCAAGTGGGTGGGGTGTCTACTGCGCGCATCGTTATCCGTCATATTGTGCCGAACGTGCTGGGCGTGGTGGTGGTATACGCTTCATTGCTGGTGCCAAGCATGATCCTGTTTGAATCCTTCCTGAGCTTTTTGGGATTAGGTACGCAGGAGCCGTTAAGTAGTTGGGGCGCGTTGCTCAGTGATGGTGCCAACTCGATGGAAGTCTCACCATGGCTGCTGCTGTTCCCGGCAGGTTTTTTGGTGGTCACTTTGTTCTGTTTTAACTTTATTGGCGATGGCCTGCGTGATGCCCTCGACCCGAAAGACCGTTAAGGAGTGCAGCCATGAGCGTAATTGAAACCTCAACCGCGCCGCTCGCGCAACAACAGGCTAACGCACTGCTGAACGTAAAAGATCTGCGTGTGACGTTTGCCACCCCCGACGGCGATGTAACGGCAGTAAACGATTTGAACTTTTCTCTGCGAGCCGGAGAGACGCTGGGTATTGTCGGGGAATCGGGTTCGGGTAAATCGCAAACAGCGTTTGCCCTGATGGGGCTGCTGGCGGCAAATGGTCGTATCGGGGGTTCTGCAACATTCAACGGACGAGAAATTCTGAACTTGCCGGAACGTGAGCTGAACAAGCTGCGCGCCGAGCAAATCTCGATGATTTTCCAGGACCCGATGACTTCTCTCAATCCATACATGCGGGTTGGGGAGCAGTTGATGGAAGTTCTGATGCTGCATAAAGGCATGAGCAAAGCGGAAGCTTTTGAAGAGTCAGTCCGAATGCTGGATGCGGTGAAAATGCCGGAAGCGCGTAAGCGCATGAAAATGTACCCGCATGAATTCTCGGGCGGCATGCGTCAGCGCGTAATGATCGCCATGGCGCTATTGTGCAGGCCTAAATTACTGATAGCCGATGAGCCGACTACCGCGCTCGATGTAACGGTACAGGCGCAAATCATGACGCTGCTGAATGAACTGAAAAGCGAATTCAACACGGCGATTATCATGATTACCCACGATCTGGGGGTTGTTGCCGGTATTTGCGATAAAGTTCTGGTGATGTACGCCGGTCGTACCATGGAATATGGCAGCGCGCGGGATGTCTTTTATAAACCCGTTCATCCGTATTCAATTGGTTTGCTGAATGCCGTACCTCGTCTGGATGCCGAAGGGGAAGAGATGCTGACTATTCCGGGCAACCCACCAAACCTGCTGCGTCTGCCAAAAGGCTGCCCATTCCAGCCGCGTTGCCCACATGCAATGGAAATCTGTAGTAGTGCTCCGCCACTGGAGGAATTTAGTCCGGGCCGTCTGCGCGCCTGCTTTAAACCGGTGGAGGAACTGGTATGAATGCGGTGACCGAACAACGAAAAGTGCTCCTTGAGATTGCCGACCTTAAAGTCCATTTCGATATTAAAGATGGCAAACAGTGGTTCTGGCAGCCGTCTAAAACCCTGAAGGCGGTTGATGGTGTGACCCTGCGACTGTATGAGGGTGAAACCCTGGGCGTGGTGGGTGAATCAGGCTGTGGGAAATCGACCTTTGCCCGTGCGATTATCGGTCTGGTGAAAGCCACCGATGGAAAGGTCGCCTGGCTGGGTAAAGATTTGCTGGGCATGAAACCCGATGAGTGGCGGGAAGTGCGTAGCGATATCCAGATGATTTTCCAGGATCCGCTGGCATCGTTAAACCCGCGCATGACGATTGGTGAAATTATTGCCGAACCGCTGCGGACTTATCATCCAAACCTGCCACGTCAGGAGGTTCGCGACCGTGTGAAGGCAATGATGATGAAGGTTGGATTACTGCCCAACCTGATTAACCGCTACCCGCATGAGTTTTCCGGTGGTCAGTGTCAGCGTATTGGTATTGCCCGTGCGCTGATCCTCGAACCGAAGCTGATTATTTGCGATGAACCCGTTTCGGCGCTAGACGTATCAATCCAGGCCCAGGTGGTTAACCTGCTGCAACAGCTACAGCGTGAAATGGGATTATCGTTAATCTTCATTGCCCACGACCTGGCGGTGGTTAAACACATCTCCGACCGCGTACTGGTTATGTATCTCGGCCACGCCGTGGAATTAGGGACCTATGACGAGGTGTACCATAACCCGCTGCATCCTTATACCAAAGCGCTGATGTCTGCGGTGCCGATCCCCGATCCGGATCAGGAAAGGAACAAGGTTATCCAGTTGCTGGAAGGCGAATTGCCATCGCCGATTAACCCTCCTTCCGGTTGTGTGTTCCGTACGCGCTGCCCGATTGCCGGGCCGGAATGTGCAAAAACACGCCCGGTTCTTGAAGGGAGTTTCCGACACGCAGTTTCCTGCCTGAAAGTAGACCCGCTATAATCCTGAGGGCTGACAAAGGTCAGCCCTTCTTTTTGGTGAGGTATCTGTGCCAGGTTTAGTCTCTTCTGTTCGCCGTGCGCTCTATCGCAAATTATTCGATTTAAACACCCGTTCAGGGCGTCGCTTTGAAGGTATGTGCGCGCTGTTCGCTTTGCTCAGCGTTATCGTTATCTTCATTGAGTCCGGAGTAGGGACGCAATACCATTTAACCTTTGAGGAATGGCGCGTTTTTGTCTGGCTGGAGATCTTTATTACTCTGGTCTTTACCCTCGAATATCTTCTTCGTTTATGCTGCTGGGCCAATCCTGCTAAATATGTGTTTAGCTTCTGGGGAATAATCGATCTCGCAACAATTTTGCCGCTGTATGTGATGTGGTTATGGCCTGAAATCAGTCTGAGCTATGTCTTCGCCTGGCGGGCGATGCGCGTTCTGCGTGTCCTGCGCATTCTCAAGCTGCTGCGCTTTATGCCTTCCCTGCGGGTGTTCTGGAATGCCTTAAAAAGCGCCCGGCATCAGTTGATGTTGTTCTATTCCTTCATTGCCATTCTGATGGTAGTTTTTGGCGCGATGATGTATCTGATAGAAGGGCCAAAATATGGCTTCACTACGCTAAATGCTTCAGTGTATTGGGCCATTGTTACGGTTACCACCGTCGGCTATGGCGATATCACACCGCACACGCCGTTGGGACGTATGGTAGCGTCTGTGCTTATCCTGATTGGTTATTCGGTGATTGCGATTCCAACGGGATTAATTACCACGCATATGAGCAGCGCGTTCCAGCAACGCGGACATCAACGAAAATGTCCTCAGTGTCAACAGGCTCAGCATGAACATAGCGCGCAGTTTTGTAACCGTTGTGGAAGTAAACTGCCGGGGTAAAAATGAAAAAAGCTGCGAAAGCAGCTTTTTATTAGATTACTCGCGCCAGAGGATATGGCAGAGTTTGTGATCTTTTTCGCGACATAATAAAACGCGGGCAAAAATATCGTTAATCTCGCCGTCTTCTGTATCCGCCAGACCAATCACCACTTCGGCAAAGAAGTCAGGGTTCAGGTCAAAATCAACATGTTCCTGCCAGTCTTCTGCCGGGTCGAATAACTCGGCACCGCCGCGTTCTTCAAACTGCAAATTGAACAGAATGATGTCGGCTGGATCCAGGTTGTCCGCAGCCAGTTCAAGAAAAATGTCGTAAGCCTGCTCAAGCGTTTCGTCTTCAGTCAGGCGATTGTTCAAATCCATATCCATAATGACTACCTGTTTACTGTCTGATGGGCACGTTTTACAGCAACGGACTAAAGAAGTAAAACAGTCGCTCAGCGATCCGCTGCCAGAGTGGTCGTTTTACCCATAAACGGGCATCAAGCAGGCGGGAACGCGAAATATAATCATCCTGTACCGCCGCGAGATCGCCGCCGAATCCGGCATCGTCAATGACCAGCGTAATTTCAAAATTGAGCCACAGACTGCGCATGTCCAGGTTAACGGTACCGACGAGGCTCAGCTCACCATCGACCAGTACGCTCTTGGTGTGCAGCAGGCCGCCTTCGAACTGATAGATTTTAACGCCTGCAGCCAGCAGCTCAGTGAAAAAGGCCCGGCTTGCCCAGCCAACCAGCAGGGAATCATTTTTACGCGGAAGAATGATACTGACGTCGACCCCGCGCTGCGCCGCCGTACAAATGGCGTGCAGCAAATCGTCGCTGGGAACGAAATAGGGCGTGGTCATAATTAAATATTCACGTGCCGAATACGCTGCGGTTAACAGCGCCTGATGAATCAAGTCTTCTGGGAAACCAGGACCCGAGGCGATAGTGTGAATGGTGTGACCGCTGGCCTGCTCAAACGGCATGATATTGACGTCTGGCGGCGGGGGTAAAATGCGCTTGCCGGTCTCAATTTCCCAGTCGCAGGAATAGACGATGCCCATAGCGGTGGCTACCGGTCCTTCCATTCTTGCCATTAAGTCAACCCATTGTCCAACGCCTGCATCCTGTTTGAAGAAGCGAGGATCGACCATATTCATGCTACCGGTATACGCAATGTAGTTATCGATCATAATCATTTTACGGTGCTGGCGCAGGTCCATTCGGCGTAAAAACACACGCATCAGGTTCACTTTCAGCGCTTCAACAACCTCAATACCTGCGTTACGCATCATCGCCGCCCATGGGCTGCGGAAGAACGCCACGCTGCCCGCCGAGTCCAGCATCAGGCGGCAGTGAATCCCGCGTCTGGCAGCGGCCATTAATGATTCGGCAACCTGATCGGCCATACCGCCCGGCTGCCAGATATAAAACACCATCTCGATGTTGTGGCGCGCGAGTTGAATATCGCGGATCAATGCCTGCATCACATCATCTGAGCTGGTGAGCAGTTGCAGCTGATTTCCCTTAACCCCGGCGATTCCCTGACGACGCTCGCACAGTTTAAATAAGGATGAGGCGACGCTGCTGTTTTCCTGCGCAAAAATATGCTTGCAGGCTTTAAGGTCGTTCAGCCATTTGGCCGTTGACGGCCACATTGCCCGGGCGCGTTCGGCGCGACGTTTACCCAGGTGAAGCTCACCGAAGGACAGATAAGCAATGATCCCTACCAATGGCAGAATATAGATGATCAAAAGCCAGGCCATTGCGGAGGGCACTGCGCGTCGTTTCATTAGAATGCGTAATGTTACGCCAGCAATGAGTACCCAGTAACCCAGAATGACCAGCCAACTCACCACGGTGTAGAAGGTTGTCATAAATTTAAAAATCCTTTTGAAAGCGTATTGTTAAGAGTTTACGCATCAGGATTAATCTGGCAAATAAAAACACGGGAAAACCACTGGTCTGCATTCGGTGTGGCGTTATAATGGCCGCTCAGTGACTGAAAGAGTAGTAAACATGAAGCGTAGTAGAACGGAAGTGGGACGCTGGCGGATGCTGCGTCAGGCTAGCCGCCGTAAAGCACGTTGGCTTGAAGGACAATCGCGTCGTAACATGCGTATCCATACCATCAGAAAGTGCATTCTCAACCATCAACGCAATTCGTTGCTGTTTGCAATCCACAGTATCTGATCTCAAAAGGGCACCGCTGGCGGTGCCCAATGTCTGCATTATATTCTTATTTTAAAATACTTTCTTATATTGTCATTCGGCCTATTCCGAAGAATTCCGCGTAAAAACGTTCTGTTACGCTAAAGCCTTCTATTACCTGCCTTCCGGTCTTCTAATCATCACACTTTGAGTACAAGTGTTACATTACGGGTAGCTTAGAGTAACGAGTTTTGTGTACACTTTTGTGTACTCAAAAGCCAAATGTGTACCCATTCAATGATCACTGACACAAAGCTCAGGAAGGCCCTTGGCAAGAAGCGCGATGATATCGAAACCATTTCAGATTCTCACGGACTCAATGCAAGGATAAGTCAGGCTGGCAAAGTTTCATTTTTCTACCGATACAGATGGGCTGGAAAAGCAGTCAAACTTAATGTCGGTGATTATCCTGCAATGAGTATTGCTCAGGCAAGGGAAAGGCGTCAGCAGTTCAGAACGTGGCTTACTGAAGGTTTAGATCCGCGTGAGCAAGTGAAGCTGGAAAAATTATCTCGTGAAGGTTCTATGACAGTGGCTGAAGCCTTCAATTATTGGATCGAGAAACACTGTATCGCGAATCAACTCACCAAGACGGATTATTATCAGTTGGTATTCGCCAAACATATCGCCGAACCGATGCGGAATGTCAAAGTCGACAACTCGACAAAAATGCACTGGATAGATGTATTTGATCAGATTGAAAGCAGGGTGATGGCCCATTATATGCTTTCACTGTGCAAACGCTCATTCAGGTTCTGTATTAACCGAGGCGTGATATCGACCAATCCGCTCGAGGGATTGCTACCCACTGACGTTGGACAAAAACCGAAAAAGAGAACGCGGCGCCTGGATGATCGTGAGCTGGTGGCTATTTATCGGTGGCTGCAAAACCGCATGTCTATAGAGTCCGTGTTTCTTGTGAAATTTATTATGTTGACCGGCTGTAGGACGGCAGAGATTCGGTTGAGCGAAAGGTCATGGTTCAAGCTGGATGAAAATGAGTGGATAATTCCTGCTGGAAGTTACAAAACGCGAGTGCACATGAGAAGGGCTCTTTCTGATGCTGCGGTGGGACTGGTAAAAAATCATCTTGAGAAGATCAACACAAAGCATTTAGTCACTTCACAGCGCTTACTGGATGGGGAGATTAAAGACGTCCCGGTTCATCCGCCAGTTGCTTCGAACTATGCCAGGTATATTTGGTCAGAATCCGGCATGGAGCCCTGGTCTCTCCATGATATGAGAAGAACAATCGCAACAAATCTTTCAGAACTTGGCTGTCCGCCACATGTGATTGAAAAGCTACTTGGTCACCAAATGGTTGGCGTGATGGCGCACTATAATCTGCATGACTACATCGATGATCAAAAACACTGGCTCCACGTTTGGCAGAGCCATCTTGAAAGCATCATCGGTGAGCCGTTCAGTTAATTGGCTGTTTCACACCTTCCCACTCTTTGACTGACTCCGACTTCCAGCGGTTAGGGTTACCGGGAAAGTCCGGGGCGGGGAACGGCTTAGCAAAACCCCGCGGCATCGTGTCTGTGCTTTGCCATGACCAAAGGGTTTTACGTGAGATTTTGTATCGACTGGTCAGGTCTGACGTCAGCAAAATATCATCCATCGTTTTTCTCCAATGGCCCGAACTGGGCCATTTCTAAAAGTAATATCAAGAAACCTGACCCGGAAGTGCACGCAGTCGGCGCATACCTGTCATCGCCGTGGCCACGTAGCTCGCCTTGCGGTTCACTACCTCCACCCAGACCTTCACACCTTCAACTCTCACCGTGTATGTCTCTTTCATCTTGCTGCGCCCGTAGTCGCCGTAGCGTTCGTGATGAGTGGCCAGCGCGATGTCGCATGCCTGACGCGCTAACGGGGATTGCTGATTGCCTCGGTTAATCAGTCGCATTACATCTCCTCAGTGGGAGGGCGAACCCTCCCAACCCTTAGCCAACGTATTCCGGTTTCATATCCGCCAGGGTGATGGTGAACTGATCGTGCAGCTCGTCGCCCAGATGACGTTTCGCCGTTGCAAGAACTCGTTCAACTTCCCCAAACCGTTCAAATGCATCCGGTTCGTCCGGAGACGGCAGTGAGTTGATCGCGGCTTCGACCTTGTTACGTGAATCAACCAGGTAATAGCGTTTCACTGCCTTATTCTTCAGCTCGGTGAACAGGGCAGATCCGAGCGTGGCCTTCGCGCTTTCGATATCAGCGCGCAGTGCTTTGGCGCTATCAACATCCTGAGCGGCATCGATGCGTTCGCGGAAATCATCAGCCAGTGAGTCGATATTTACCGACGATTCCTGTGCGTTTTGCGTGGTTGTGACGGTGTCACCTGAGATATCAGCCAAATTAACGTGTTTCGGTGCTGGGTTAATCTCTTTCTCAGTGCGTGGCTCAACTTCATCTGGACTGTAGACGCCGAGGATGACTTCTGGGCAGTACAGGCGAGCCCAGTACTTCACTGCCAGATAAGCAATCTGCTGCTTCGGCGCTGTTTTCCACAGTGGCGAGTTACGTGTGGTGATATCTGCCAGGTAGATTGGCTCGCCCCAGGTGATTTCTTCTTCTCCGCGCAGTACGGCGCCAACCCGGATAAACAGACCTAATTCATCACGACCGTCTTTTTTCCCGGCGATCTTCTCCCAGTCACCGCCGTATTCGTAATGGAAGCGACCAACAATGGCGCTTGAACTGGAGATTACTGCGTTAACCAACTGCGCTTCGTAACCTAGTACACCGTTGACCAGGTGCGTTTTCTGGGCAACCGCATATGGGTTCATTCCCCACTGCATAGCCTGCATGACGATAGCCATACAGTCGGCGGGTTTCCCCTCCAGGTGTTTGGGGACGGTGACGGCAGACTGCGCCATCAATTCAGCGAAAGAGGTAAGCTGGCCGAGTGCCTGCACGTTGAACACAGCGTTGCTGGCGGAAATGGTGTTTGGTGCCTGCTCGGTCGTAATGATGTTGGTATTTTGCATGGTCAAATCCTCCATTAAGCCAGACGCAGCGCTTCAAGGCGGCGCAGGTCGAAGTCGTTCAGTTCGTCGGTGTAATCAGCGGTGATCGGTGCTGGCCATTCGCCAGTGTCAAAGCCGGTAGCGATAGCGCGCATCGCCTTGCGGTACTCAAGCATGCCCAGTTCCAGCAGTTCGGCGGATGCCTCGATGATGGCGATCCAGTGGTAGTTCTCGTCTTTGTTGACGAAAATCCAGAAGAACTGGTCCAGCGCTGCAGTCTCGCAATACATAGCCGCGCTCAGGTGGTAGTCACGGTCGATGATTTCCCGGTGCAGTTTGGCGCGTAGGCCTTCCTGCTTAACGTTCCACATGCTGATGGTTTTCAGGTCGGCACCGATGCGCACACCGTCCAGGTCGATTTCCAGATCCGGGCGCACACGGACTTCCAGACCTGTTTCGTCGTCGAAGCCAAAGTAGCTGACTTCTACTGCACGGCTCGGGTGTGTCAGTAGCTTGCCCGCGGTCGGGTGCTCGAGCAAGGCTTTCTGAATGCTCAGTGCAGTGCTCAGTTGCTGGCGGGTGACCAGCACTTTCCCTAGGGGATTCTCGCGCCACGCATCCAGCAGTTCGTCGGCGAAGACGGCGTTCGGATTAACAGACTTCACGGCCTGAATCAGATCTGCTTTGGTACCGGACACTTTCAGTGGCGCCGGTTTCTGCGCTTCCTGTGCAACCAGGTCAGGATTGATGATTGCCAGTTGCTCGAGTAACGCATCGCGGCTACCGCTGGTTTTCACCTGAGCAGGCAGAGTGGCGTTGTATTCCTTGATGCAGGCTTTCATCGCTGAGGCGGTCTGCTTCTTGTCCGCTTCGAGACGCTGGTACTCTTCTGGCAGCGACATATAGCTCTGGCCAGTTTCCTCGACTGAACCACCCAGCGGCACCTGTGCAGGCAGAGTGGCGTTGTATTCTTCCAGCAGCGCTTTGATGTCGTCGGCTGACAGCATCGCTGGCAGGCTGGCGTTATGCTCATCAATAAAGGCGCGGATCGTTGCCGTGGTGGTAAATGCGTCTTCCGGAATTAAGGGTTCAACGCTGAATTCTTCATCGAGCAACTCGGGCTGCAACGCCAGCGCATGCACCAGGTTACCCATGTCCAGAACTGGAGAGCGTTCTTTGATAATGGTTTTCTCTACGTGGCGCGCATTGAAGTACATCAGCGACACACGTGCGTCTTTCACCTGGGTTGAGCTGATACCGTTCGCTGCGTGATAAACCTCGTTCGGCAGACCTTCGTAACGTCCCGGCTCGAAGTAAGCGGGGTACGCAACAGCTGGTTCGTCAGATTGTGCTTCTGGCTCGGTTTGTGCCAAAACTGGTTCAGTTTGGTTTACAGAATCGCTATTTTGGGTGACATAACCCGTATTCTGGTTTACATCGGCTTGCTGGCTGGTATCTGACTTTTCACCAGTTTCCAGACTGCTTTCGCCTGACTGCACTTCAGTACCAGCCTGTTTTTCATCACTGAAAGTTTCTTCCATCTGCACATTGCTGGTGGTGTCCTCATTAACTGGTGAACGGTCATCTGTATGTGTTTGTTGATCACCCATCAGGCCTTCTATGGAGAATACGCCGTTGCCGATGTTGGCGATTTGTGGCTGTTCGTCAGCGGCCTGCTTATTAATTTCGTTTTCCCAGCTTTCTTCCGGCTTATGCCTAGCTGCTGCCAGCATTTCTGCTGTTGGGTGCTCGTGGTCGGTTTCCGTTAGGTTCGCGTTGATATAACCAGATAGACGGTCTGGATTAAGGTAATAAGAAGGATGCGCGCTACGTATCAGCGCAAAAATCGCAGCGCGGGAATAATCTAGGATACCTGCGCGTTTGCGCAGGGCTGAGGACCACTCTTTGAATGGACTATCTTTGGCTAGTACCATAGCTTTTGCTGGGCGGAAGGCTTCACCGGGAATATCGTAGATGTTGAAATCTATCGACAGAGTGGCGAGGGCAATTTCTATATCCAGATTATCCAAAGAATGGGTAAGTTTAGGATTGCGATCGGTTTTATTTCCACCGCCAGCATTGGTTTTGACGTCAGTACGTTGAATCTGCGCAACACGGTTGCCTTTCTGCCATTCCTTAACAAGCAGGCCGCGATCGATGTAATCAGTTTTGAACCACACCGTCAGGAACTGGATAACTGTTGCCAGCTCCGGTTTTTTGCCGTCGACAGGGAAGACTTTCTTAACGGCATTCACGACTTTATGAATATCGTGCTCAATGGCTTTTTTGAATGCCTCCACATTCTCAGCAGCCAGCAGCAGGTTCTGGATGTACGTGTCATCAGTGTCCATCTCAAGGCGGACAATCTCGTTTTTCTGCCCGGCGTCGACGTGATAGAGATATTCACCTTCACCGATGAACTGAGCCAGTACGCGCTGACGGAATGGCAGGGTGGCTACGACGATCAGGTTCGGCTGCTCTGACTGCTGAGATTGTTCTTCGGGACCGACTTCACCGCTGGTGGTTTCAGTTTTGAGCAACTGCAACTTACCGCTGCGCCAGTCTTCTACAAGTTGGTTACGGTCACCGGCATCGGTGTTCACCCAGTCAGACATGAATGCAGTGATCACCCGGAGCTCGTGCTCTTCATCCTGTACAAAGATGTCTTTAATCGCCTGAACCATTTTCCACTCAGCATTCAGGCTGAGTTTGGCAGTCGCGGGTACATCGTTCCTTGCCACAAGCAGGCTATGGAGATATGTATTGCCTTCATCCAGTGACATTTCGCTGGCAGCCAACTGCTGCTCTTTAGTGACGTGGGTTTGGTATTTATCGTTCATCAGATGGACGGCAAAGCGGACCGCTGGAGTACGGTTTTCAACCGGGACAATTTCGGACGCAGTCGCATCTTCAACGATTACGGTCGGAGTAGGTGTGGAGGGGGCGTCAACGGAACCAGTAGACACACCAGCGGCTTTTGGCAGCCAGGTGCGCCCATCGTCCTGAAGTTCGTAGCGATCACACCAGGTAAAATCAACTTCACCTTCTTTTGGCAGGCCGTCGACAACTGGGAAATCAGTGCGAATCGGTTTGGCGTAGTCCTTACCCCGACCTGTTTCGATACCTGCATCTTCCAGCGCAACATCCAGCATCAGATTGGCGCGAGCCTCGGTTTTAGCAGTGAACCAGAGCACTGCATCTTGCTTTCCGGATTTCTGAGTGGCTTTAACCACATTAAAGAATTCCATGTGAGATCCTCATTTTTGGGTGTTAGAATCCCCGGACCATTGGTGGCGCCCATTGGGTGTCTTAT
Source organism: Citrobacter arsenatis (assembly GCF_004353845.1). Lineage (GTDB taxonomy): Bacteria > Pseudomonadota > Gammaproteobacteria > Enterobacterales > Enterobacteriaceae > Citrobacter > Citrobacter arsenatis. The sequence continues at coordinate 2,830,885 of NZ_CP037864.1, read as the reverse complement.
TTGGTTTGCTATAAATTCCGGTGTTACTTTGGTCGGGAGCACCGGACGTACAGGCCCGCTTTGGCGGGTTTTTACGTTATGACTCGTGGGCCATCTGGTCGTATGAAGCACAACGTACACAGCAGTAATCGCGTTCTTCGTGCTTCAGCTGCGCGCCGTGGATCAACGTCAGCGTGTTCTTCACTTCTTTTCCCTGCTCAATTGGCTTTCCGCAGAGTCGGTAAGCGCATTTCTTCTCTTGCATAACTCCCCCGTTAATGGCTAAGGGCATTGCCTGCACCATTCAGAAACACTTCAACCAAAAGCTCGGTTGTGTAAGTGCGCTCTACGCCGCGGTGCAGATACAAACGACCTCGTGCGTTGGCTGATGCAGTCCAGGTTGCGTCTTTGTGTTTGACGAGCATGCCGGGCAGAACTGCGCCGCGGTTAATCGTCTGCGTGCCGTAGTGCTGATGAACCATGATGATTCCCTCTCGTTTGCCTTTATCGCCAGGCTGGCGGAACGTTGTGATGCCTTATGCGCGTTTGTTTTCGCGATGAGATGAATTTAGCGTGTTGCTAAATTATTATCAATAGCAAAACGCTAAATTATTCACGCTGAGAATTTAGCGCTTTGATTAATAAGCGCTTAAATTTTGTGTGAGGTAGGATTCGAGACAAAAAAAAGCCCGCTTTGTGCGGGCTCACTCTTTAGTGGTGTGTTAAGGAATGTTCAAAATTTTCGCGTCAACCACAACACCTATGATTCTACAGTTACCATTAACTTCTAACATTGGATATTGAGGATTTAGAGGCTTTAAAAACCTACGACCTGCATCAATAACGAGCCTTTTAAACGTAGCCTCGTTGTCGCCATCAAGCTTTGCCACTACCAATTTACCATTGATAGGCTCGACTTCAGGATCAACAAGAATTGCTGCTCCTTCTGGGATGCTTAGTCCCGCTGGCGAGGTCATGGAGTCGCCTTTAACATCAAGCCAAAATGAGTCTTCAGAACAAGCAACTGTGGTATCGTACCAACGATCAATAGCTCTGCGGTGATAAGGTTCTACAGCTTCCATCCATTGTCCCGCGCTTACCCAGCTGATTACAGGATAGCTTCCTTTCGTCTCATTAATTCCACGGTATTTCACATTACCGTCGTTTTCAGGGGTGTGTAACACATCCATCCAACCAAACGGTAGATTCAGCGCAGTTTCAATTTTTCGAGCCAATTTATCGCCGATGTTGCGATTTGGATTTGCCCCAAGTAACTGACTAAGAGCGGCAGGGCTGGTTTCAATGAGTTCAGCAAATTGTGCTTTAGTCATTCCGCTATCTGTCTGCCGCTGTTCGTACAGTGCCTCAAGGTTGGCTTTTCTAATCTCTTTATTTTCCATCCCTTCATTTTCGCTGCTTATAGCAAAATGATAAATGCGCAAATTGCTAAATCTTTCTTGCGTATTATTTAGCATAACGCTAAACTCCGATCCAACATATCCACAGGAGACACTGATGAGTAATGAACTTCTTCGCTGGCGCAAAGGTGCCACCTCTGACGAATGGTTCCAGCTGGCAAAGCTGGCTAAAACAACCGTTGGCTACCTTGACCAGATTGCATATGGGAATCGCCGGGCTTCCCCTGAAAAAGCATCTGCGATTGAAACGGCAACCCATAGCTTTCATCGTCAGGCACCGGTTTTAAAAGAGAGCTTGGTATTTGCGGCGCCGCGTAACTCAGCTGCTTAACAACGAAAGGGAAAGCATCATGCAATCACTTACGTATCACCAGAATACAGATTTTGAAGCTAAGCCACTGATAAACCGTTATCAGCAAGCTGCTGACGTTTCCCCGGAACATATCCGTTATGCCGTTCGCGCCTGGGCTGCATCAATCAACAACCAGGATGTTGTCGCGGGCCTCATCGTTGAGGAATGGGAACGGCAGGGTGGCGGCGCGCTGGATTTCCCCGACGATCTAAGTCGTCGCCGTCAGAAGCTGTTCCGCTGGCTCGACGGGACCACTATGACAGCACAACGCAATATCCGGCTACTGATCCCGGCGATTCTGGCTGTTCTTCCTCTGGAATTCCGGGGGCGTTTGGTTCCGCATGATGACTTCATGTCTCGCTATTCAGCGATGGAGAAAGAAATCAGCGAGGCCAAGCAGGCGCTGATGCTTAACGCTCCCCAGCACCAGATGGTGAAAGAGGTCCGAGAGGGAATAGAGAAGATGCTGGCAATGCTTCCTGCCGAAGCCATGGGGCAGGTTCTTAGCGGTCTGGCAGCGTTAGCGCCTGGTCTTTTGTGAGGTGCCCATGAACCACATCGAGTTCATTGAAAAGAACGTGCGCGACGAGCTGATTAAACAGGGCTTCTCTGCGGCGGTGGCACAACGGGGGCATATCAGGCGATCGACATGTACAAGCGTATGAGTCAGGCCAGTCGTAAGGGGAGGATTTTTGACGATGTTTTACGGCACGCAAAGCTATGGGCAGAGAAGCAATCACTTCCTGCAGACAAGTTCGAAAAGAAACGCGTTAAACGTAATCAGCTGCAGCCAGGGCTGTTCTGAGAGGGGGAAAACTGGAGTGCGCCAACACAACCAGTTTTCGAGTGTAATTCCAGGCAGAAATTACGAGGCAAGTATGTCAAATACCGCTGAAGTTATCAAATTTCCCGCACCTCTACAGGAGCAACAGGAGAGCCATATGGCTGAACTGGAGAACGGCTATTTACGCATAGCCAACCAGATTCAGGATGCCCTGTGTATCGTTGAGCTATCAGGCCGTGAATTCAGGGTTTTGAATGCGATAATTCGTCTGACCTATGGCTGGTCTAAGAAGTCGGACCGTATTACTAATAGCCTCATTGCAGACAAAACGGCGCTGAAGGTTAAGCACGTGTCTGAAGCTGTGGTGAGCCTCGCTTATCGGAATATCATCATCCTGCGCCGCATTGGGCAAACCAGATACATAGGGATTAATACCTGCCTGGATAAATGGGCTTATACAAAGCCAAATTGCATGAAGTGTCCGGAGGCGTTCCCGGCTGCTGAAGTTAAAACATGGGTTATTAATGCCCCCGAATTCATGATTTGCGATCCCCGGAATCAGGGACAGCTATCCCCGAAAATAGGGATGGTTAACCCTGAAAACAGGGATGGGGAGTTTACCCCTCCAACCATCCCCGAAAACAGGGATGGTTATCCCCGAATTCAGGGAGAGGTATCCCCGAAAACAGGGAACACCAAAGACATTCTTCCAAATACAAATATAAAAACAGATCTAACCCCCTCTAATCCCCCAAAGGGGAAAGTGAAGTTTGACCCGCTGACAATCCCTGTTCCTGAGTGGCTTGATTCTGAGTCCTGGAGTGAGTGGGTTGCTTATCGTCAACAGTCTGGGAAAGCCATCAAGACCGAACTGACAGTCACCAAAGCATTCAAACTGCTGAAGACCTGCCTGGACGAAGGACATAACCCGGTGGACGTGATTAACACCAGCATCGCCAACGGATACCAGGGACTATTCAAACCGAAGTTCCCGGTTAAGCCGACTGCAGGTAGCCGCCTGGGCATCGATTACAACAACACAGACTGGATTGACGGGGTGATTGATGAAAACTCTCTCTGAGCAGATGGTCGCCTTCGACCGCGAGAATTTTGCGCGTGTAGCCAGCGGTATGCCCGAATTACAGGACGTTAAAACGCCGAGTGCAGAGCAGACGGCGGAGATCTTCAACGCCTTGTTCAGTGTGCTGCGCGCCGCGTTCCCGGCCAGCATCCACACCTTCAACGACCAGGATGCATTCGACGAACTGCGCCGCCAGTGGCTGATGGCCTTTCGCGAAAACGGGATCACCACCATGGAGCAGGTAAACGCTGGTCTGCGCGTTGCACGGCGTCAGGAGCGCCCGTTCTTACCATCGCCGGGGCAATTCATCGCCTGGTGCCGTGAAGGCCGTAGCGCGCTTGGCATTAGCGCTGCTGACGTCATGGCTGAGTACTGGAAGTGGCAGAAGTTGATTTTTCGTTACCCATCCAGCGAGCAATACCCATGGTCGAATCCGGTTCTGTACCACATCTGCCTGGAACTGCGCCGGCGCGGTACTGATGGTCAGTTGAGCCATAAAGAGCTCGAGCGTGAAGCCAGCGACATTCTGGATATGTGGGAAAAGCGGGTGCTGGCCGGGAAGCCGATCCCGCCGGTTCGTCGTACGTTGGCAGCTCCAGTGGCTCCGAATGAGCCAACCCCTGCGGAGCTTCTGAAAGCCAAATATGATTGGATCAAGTCTGGTGGGAGGGCATAGCGATGAATAGGTCTGCTATGAGCGAACAGCAGACGTTTGTCATTGAGTATCCATGGTTCTTGCTAGCAATGCCGTGAGTCAAACAATTGGGAACATGTCATGCAACTGGGGTATGTTGGCTAAGCTCCTGCAGGAGAACTTTCACTCTTGCTGACGCTAGTTCTTCAAAAAGCATTCAATTATGATGGTTAACTGCCGATAATCTTCCAACATCACTAATGGAACAGGTGCGTTTCACAGGAAGGCATCTCAAATTAAGGGACGAAAATGACATCAATGATGGTTATTCAGAAGTTCCACCCTGTCGGAACGGGTACCTTTAAGACGGGCTTTCTTCGTCACCTTAGTACAGGTGAGTCTTTCCAATGGGTTTATGATTGTGGCGCAACAAGCAAGACAACCCTTAACCGCGTATTGAGCACATTACCACGGAAGCTCGTGTCCCTTGACATGCTGGTGCTCTCACACTTCGATAATGATCATGTTAATGGCGTTGAAACTCTTCTTCGGCACTGCTCTGTCAAGACCCTGGTTCTGCCATATTCAGAATGGGCTCAGTCCGTTCGGGAAATTTCTGTCTTGGGCAAGAAGGGCTCATCACCATCCACAGCCATGTTACAACTCAATCCAGTACAATGGCTGGCATCAAGAAATTTTGATGTTCGTGTTGAGGAAGTTGTACTCATTCGGAGGGGACCGGATGCAACACCGGTTCCCTCAGGCAATGAGGGGACTGAGCCGAACTCAAGGGAGTTTCAGGAGGATGAACCAGGGCAATTCAGTGAAAATTACTTTTCTTTTGGGTCTTCTTTTTCCGGTAATACAAGCATACGAATCCTCCCCCATAATCACTCTATCCAGGCTGTAAATGGTGACTTTGAGTTTGTCTTTTATAATGCGGAAAAAGACTTTTCCGAATTGGGACTAATTGAACAACGATGCGGGCAGTGGTATGCGAAACATTCAGGCTGGCTCTTGTCGGATGTAAAAACGGATATTCAGAACACCATCATGAGTACTAACCTGCATCAGCCGTTGTCAGGTATGCCAGCGAACTGGAGAAAAACACTCAAAGATCGGTATGAGTACCATTTTGGTCATTCCGGCAAAGCAAAAAATAACATCTCATTGTGCATGTATGCCGCCCCCGTAAGCCAAAAATTCAGTATTTGCTGTATAGGCAGTGATCGCCACTGTTGTCGTTTCAGGTGGAGAAGAACTCTCCGGCCGGCCACGCTGTGCACCGGTGATATTCATCTTACTGCGGCAGTGATTTCAGATATTCAGCACCATCTGGGGGCGCAACGGTGGAACCGAATTGGTTTGACGCAGGTCCCTCATCACGGTTCTCAGCATTCGTGGGAGCCTGGTAACGCAGTGCTACTGGCCCCTACGCAATTTGTACATTGTGCATCGGGTTCGAAACATCATCCTCATCCTGACGTGCAGGCTGACCTCAGCAGTTCCAGGGTGCATTGCGCCGACCGAACTCAGGGCGTGATTATCCGCTACAGGCTGTAGCGAAAGACGGGGCCGATATGATTAAAGAAAGTGTTCAGCTCAAAACTCACCGCCTGCTTACCAGAATGCCGCACGGTTAGCTGATATTTACCTAAGCCTTCTCGGATTCTCCCTTTACTCGAGTGGCAGTCTCCTGTAACGCTGGTCGCCAGGAAATACTTTTCAGCGCGACGGTTGCCCTGGAGGGCAAGGGGCACTGTTGGACTGTCTCAGTAACCCTGAGCTGCTTGGTCTATTGCTTTTGGGCTGCCGATTGTTAGACATAGACGGCATGGTTGCCGCGGATCTCAGTGACTTTTGCGTGAGCGCGTTCTGAGTCCGGATTAATCATGCGAGCCTTAGTTGCCGCCATGCCGTAAACCTATTTTTTCTTCCATGCGGGAGCGGTAATTTTTGTTGTGCCGATGCTGGCTGTCATGGGGACCTGAGAAATGGCCATGTAATTTGCCTGTGCGGCCTGGAGGTCAGCGACAAAGTCTTTTGCGAAGTGGCGGGATCAACCGCGAGATAGTCGCCAGTTATAGAACCTATGCTGGGGGCTTTGCGGATTTACCCTGAATCAGACTGAGCACTGTTTCATCTTCATCAAGTACAGTGGATGGCTGCAATCAGCGAGCAACGGACAATTACACTTATCACCAACACCATTAGCCTCATCACGAGTATAAAGCTGTATTAATCAATGGGGAGCAGGTTAATGCGGGGTTTTCGACTTATGGATTTGATACAGGTGTCAAAATTAAAATGAGCAGTGTAAAGATAGACAAGTACATTAGATATAGTTTTGCGCTTGTGGCGATAGTTGCCATACTCATAACTACTTTCACAACCCCCAATCCAACATCTTACCAATATACAGTTTACCGAATAGTTCTGGCTCTAGCTGCTGGATGTATTGGTGCAGTTCTGCCTGGTCTCCTGGAAGTAAAATTTAAAGGGTGGTTAAAAGCATCTGGCGCAGCGGCGATCTTCGCTATAGTGTATTTCAAAAGCCCAGCTTTGCTTCAACAAAATCCTGTATCTGCAAGTAAACCTGTACCGCCTACCGTGATTGATACATATGCCGTTAATAGTTCCAATCGCGATAGATACCTCGAATTATTTCGAACAGGACAGTTCGGTCAGCGGGACAAGCTGCGCATCGGTTGTGTTGAGTGGAGCGAATCATCGTGCGTGGCTGCTGGTAATTTTTTGCGATTGTTAAGCGAAGCTGGCTGGGAAATCGATTCGGACACTATAGTCACAATGCAACCATCCTTGCCAGTTGAGGGTGTATCGATTGTAAGCCGTGGCGATGATCTGGTTGGTTTGCCGAAAGTCCCCCCCCACATGGGCCGTTGGAGTCGATCAGACATTAGCTATGAAATTTTGACGGCGGCATTTAAATTGATGGGAGTCCCGGTTTATTTTTCCAGTGACCCAACATTACAACCAGGTACTACCGGAGTGTACTTTGGACCGAAACCGAAACTGGATGTGGCAATCAAGCAAAAAGATGAGAATGTACGACGTGAGCTTCTCCGCTACGTCGGTTTGGGAATGGCTATTCAGCGAGCCTGTTCTCAGCAGTCCGTCGAACTTTGCACAGGTGAACTCTTTTCCTGGGAAACGTCTGTATCTTCGTTTCTAAGTCAGCAGCGATTCAACTCCGATGCCGTAAACAGATGGCTTGCCTTGCCGCAGGCTAATGCGGCTTCGGCAACTGCAGACATGAAAATAAAGCTAGATATGTTGATGCCATTTGTACTTGGCATCGAGTAAATATACCTCATCTGAGGATGAATGTGCATCAAGTGGGCCGCCTAGCAGTTAGCGCTATCTGTTTGCGTAAGCCTGCGGAATCCAACTGGTGTTCTACGATACGTTGTTTGGCGAAGAATCAGTGTTGAAGCATTGGTATTAGACAACTAAAGCCACAATTTGCTCGTGCGTCGAAAATGTAGACGCCTATTGTGTAGCACGGAGGCGATATTCAAACGCTCACACTTGCCAAGCCACTAAGGTCTGTTCTTGGCACTGAGCGGACAAACACGCTTGCTTGTCGGGCGCTGGCGACGCTATTGACTCCAAAAGGGCCTACGCCTGCTGAGCTTCTCAAAGCGAAATACGAGCGCTTGAATATTAAGATGAGGGGATGTTCTTGACGAACAATGACAAATTTTAAGGGCTTAAAGTGTGATGGGTAAATTACTTTTAGGAATTTACGAATTTTTAAATTCTTTAGTGAAACAATCTAACGTCTATAAGAATGTCAGAAATATACTGAGAAAGAATTGAACTATGATGTGAGCTTAAGACTACATGTAAAAATATCTTTCATAAGTAAGATGGGCATTGGAATATTGAAAACAATAACTGCAGTAATATACCGTCTGAGTTATGAGTCAGAGGCGCACCTTTGATTTAATAAATTAAGTGTGCTCGTTTAGTTATAAGATGAGGTGATAATGAATTTGAATTCAGTTTACGAAGGTATGCTTGCCAGATAAATTGGCACTCAATTGTTCCCGCGCGGCCCACCTAAGTCCGCAAAGAAGATCTAGTTCAGTTTTAATGTCGTTGTTGATGGGGGATTGTGAAGGGTGTTTAAATTGAATTGCATAATGTTATTATTCAATTCAATTTAATAATGTCAAAGCAATACATAAGTTAACTAATATTTATCATCGCCAAAAAAAGATTTAGCAAGTCCAAACCTTGAGGGTTTCATTGACTGCAAGGCGTAATCGTATGCTATGCTTATTTTTGCTAAAGTGGCTGCGTTATTTGTTGGGAGGTAAGACGTGCCAATAAATTTTTCATAAAAAGGTTTCAAACCGGGCGTAATTGAATTTCTACCTTCTTGCAAATTAAAATGAAGCTCACGAATTTGTTGAAGTTCAACCAAGTCAGGTTCTATTGAGCGCATTTCCTCTGAAATTATATTTCTTAATCCAGACTTCATGTAAATATTATGCATTACTACATATGCACGGTCTAGATCCCTATCGTCAAATACATCATCAAAAAACGAATTTGCGCCAGCAACACAATGCATTACCCTTATTAAACGCTCGTAATAATACTTTGAGCTTATGTTAAAAACATTCCCTGCTAATTTGAAAAATACTTTCCCTATTAATTTTGTTAAGCCATCCAGTGATGTGTCATAATTATTTTTCTTATAGAGATTGCTTATGTAAAAACCTTTTCGTAAAATGCATAGAAGTATTTTAACACCACACCTATCGGCCCATGCTTCTAAAATTCTATTTGTTTTATCATCTTTTTTTATATAGTTATGATGGTTGACATAATGAGCTAGTTCATGGCAAACAATATTAAGTATAAAGATAAAGTCCTCATTGCTCGTTATTTCCATTGAGCAAAGGTCGCTTGAGAATCTAATAAATGAGTTATGTTCAAAACCTTTAATAGAAGCGTGAAGACTACTGTTGTTATCATGCAATTTAACTTTAACTTTGTAGTTGTATGATTTGATGAAAAAATATTCGAAATCTTTAACGGCGCAAACAATAATATCTTCTGCTAACATTTTGTATCCTGAGGCATGTTATGGATTTGTTGTATGTTAATGTATTTTGATGATTAAATCAAAAAAATTAAACTAGGGTATGTTAAATTCACATATGAATTACGAACGCAAGATTAGGATAATCCACTAAAGATAAATTAAACTACTACGTATTAGGGTTTCATTCAAAATACATTGTTTTCAGTAATGCTTAAATGCATTGTGGTGGACAACAAAACTGCTCACAATTTTAGATTTTTTTCCAGTAAAGATTTTTTTCGGTTGTTGGTACCCCTCCGTTATATTTGCACGGCCTGAGCGCTCTGTAATACCCAATAATAAAATCTGTTATTTCATGGGTAGTATCGATGAAGCTTACGTAACATGTTACTGGCACCCATTCATTCATCAGGCTCATGAACAAGCACTCCATCGCGGTGTATCCCAGCAGTATCCACGTCGAATCATCCTCGGTTTGATCCGGTACCGCCGCGGTGGCTGCCGGAACCTCCTGCTTGTATAATGACTGTCCTAATCACTGTGGAACATAATTCCACCTAGCTTGCCACGAGCTTCCCATGCCATTTCCAGCGTTTTGAACGTCAGTTTGCTAACTATGGAGAACGACATTACCCAATCCACCGGTTTCCTCACGAACAGGTCGAGAATAACTGCAAAGTATGCTCGGCGCTAACCTGTCTATATATACGTCACGTCGTCGGACAACACCTGATTTGGCTCTGTCACTGCGAACTACCGCTCATGGTCATTCGGGATAGCGGCGTGTTCATGGTCGTCACATTGAGATCGATGAGTCTACTGATGGTAACTGACTACCCATGCATCTGCCCGCGAGCTAGATTCCCATTCAGTAGCCCTCTAAGTTGCCATTGTGGCGATGCTCCTTGCTCTGGCAGGACCGTGGCTGATGATATACAACACCAGCAATTAGCTTGGTAATACAGCCCGCCTGCCGTCGGATTTTTCAGGGTGGTCAAACTAGCCTTTGTAGCTGCTACGATGAACCCCGAACACGTAGAAGAGAGAAGCAAATATGTTTGCTACACGCTTGGGCTACCGAGTTCTTCCGCCGTCTGATATTATTCCTTCATAGGCCTGAACAACCTATGCCTTATGCGCCACGGAGAGCACCATGGCGCAGTTACAACTAATCAAGCAATCCTCAGGAATCCTGATCGCGGCCACGCCGGAGACCAGTGATATTCTGCAATCAAAATTCAAACTCGGCGCCGTGCTGGTGGCTGAGTTCCGGCAGGTACGCAACCCGGCCTTTCATCGTCGCTTCTTCGCGTTACTCAATCTCGGTTTCGAATACTGGGAACCCACCGGCGGGGCAATTTCTTCCAACGAACGTAAATTGGTGACCGGGTACGCTAAATTCCTCGCGGCATTTGGTGGAAACGAAGGTGCGCTGCTTGATGCAGCAGAACAATACCTCGATCGGATCGCTGACAGGCGTGCAGGAAGTATCAGTGTCTGCAAATCTTTTGATGCATACCGTTCATGGGTAATTGTCGAATCCGGCCACTATGACGCGATACAACTGCCTGACGGCACCCTTCGCAAACATCCCCGCAGCATTGCTTTCGCCAACATGGACGAAGCCGAATTCCAGCAGTTGTACAAAGCCGCGCTCGATGTTCTGTGGCGATGGGTATTGTCCCGTTCATTCAGGAACCAGCGTGAAGCGGAAAACGCCGCATCGCAGCTCATGAGCTTTGCGGGGTGATGGCGATGAAATATTCCTGGTTTCACCATCACGAATGCACAACCGAACAGGCCGACGAGCTGGTGGCCAGTTACCACCGCCGTGGCGCCACGGTAGAACGTAGCCTGAATCGCGACAACATCACTTGGACCGTCAGCGTGCAGTTGCCGGAAGGCGACAAAGCGCCGCGCCCGAGTAAGGTCTGGCAAAACAGGGCGTGGGGTTGAGCATGGCTAAGTTACCGCGCCGTAAGTGCGCCAACAAAGAATGCCGCCAGTGGTTTCATCCGGCACGCGATACGCAGACCGTGTGCGGTTATGAGTGCGCCAGCGCCGTCGGCAAGGAACAGACCAGAAAAGCGCGGGAAGATGCACAACGTAAGGAGTCTGCCAAACAGCGCGCCACTGAGAAGAAAGAGCGAGCAGCCTGGCGCCAGCGTAAAGCAGCAGTAAAACCGTTGAAACACTGGGAAGATTTAACGCAGCGTGTCGTCAATGACTACATCCGCGAACGTGATGCCGATCTGCCATGCATCAGCTGTGGGACGTTCGAAACCGTCCAGTGGGAAGCTGGTCACTACCGCTCACGCGGTAAGGTATCCCACCTGCGCTACCACGAAGACAATATCAGTAAACAATGTCACCACTGTAACGTGCAGTTGTCGGGCAATCAGCAGCAGTACCGCCTTGGTCTTATCGAGAAAATCGGGCCTGAGCGCGTTGAGGCTCTCGAAAACAATAACGTCCCACACCGATACACCATCGAAGAACTCGAAGCCATCAGGAAGCGCTACAGCGCACTTCGTCGTGGATTAATTAAGAGCTGGGAGGCCGCATGACATTTGAATCCTATTTTGCCGATCACCTCCGCGTTCGCTGGCAAAGATTGCGCTTATACCATTTTCCCGGCTCTGTGCTGACGGGCTACCGAATACTGAAGAACTACATCAAAACCATAGGCGGTACTGTATGAACACTCAATTTCTTGAATACGTGCGCCAGCAACTGATAGTGGCCACCGCCGATTTAAGTGGTGCGACGAAAGGGCAATTGATGGCGTGGCTTGAGAACGCACAGTTCGATACTGGAAGGTTTAAACGTAAAAAGCCTCGAGTGCTGGATGAAGTGAGCGGGAAAATGATTACGCTGGATAATCCACCGATACCGGGCAAACAGTCGCTTGCCAAGGGATCACATATTCCCTTGGTACAGCCGGTTGAGTATTCAACGGCATCGTGGCGCCGCGCGCTGATGTCACTCGAAGAACATCAGAAAGCCTGGCTACTATGGAACTACAGCGAGAACGTAAGCTGGGAGAATCAGGTGTTGATTACTCAGTGGGCGTGGTCGAAATTTTGCGAGCATCTGGCCGGGAGGAAGGTGTCGAAGAAGACTATTGACCGGTTGCGTCAATTGATATGGCTGGCGGCGCAGGATGTGAAAGGCGAATTATCCGGGAAGGATCCGTATCAATATGGAGTTCTGGCTGCGCTGGTGGGCGTTAATAAAACAAACTGGTCTCAGAATTATGTGGAACATTACGATGCGATGATCAGCCTGTATAAGGGACTCGACTCCAAGGCGCTACTTCATGTTTCGCGATCACGTTCACAACAAAAGGCAGCAAATTACCAGCAAGGTATTGCAAAAATGAACTAATTAGCATACATTTCGTGTGAATCTGATATTGTGCCATTGTTGTATGCGCTGGCAATATGTGTTTTTAAGGCCTCGCCATCGCGCGGGGCTTTTTGCATTTAAATACTCAATTCTGAAAAGTGCTGACCAGATATTGCCCCGGTAACCAGATGATTTTATCTTTTGACTCGTGGTGAATCCCCCTAAGCGGCGGGGCATCCAGTAAGGTTACGAAGAGCTAGGCATTTGCGGAATATGTCTACTGGGGCTGTTCCACCGGGAGGCACCCGGCACCACAACGCGTTTATCCTTGATGACTTTGATATTTTACGCCTGTTCGTCCGAGCAGGCTTTTTTTCACTGTGTATCATTAATAGTCAGAATTGAAATCTACACTTGTGGTTTCCTGCACCACTAAGCTTTCAGTTACTCCCTATACTATCGACATAGTCTTGCGGGGGTATTTATGAAGGAAGGGTATTACTGGATTCAGCATGTCGGTGTTGTACAGGTGGCGTATTACACAAACGACACTGTTGATGATCTCGAAACGGGTAAAATAATCACAGGTGTCTGGCACCTGACCAGAGGCGATGACATTTGCCATAACGGTGAAGCAGAGGTGTTAGAAGGTCCTCTCTCTCCGCCAATGTAAACAACCGTACTTACTTTGAGGCTGCCGCATGGCGGCCTTTTTCATTTTCAGGCTCACGGGATTCATCCACTACGTGCTTTGTTGATAAATCCAGCCCGTGAAGCCTGATCCTCTACACACGGAATAACTATGTCTGAGCCAATCACAATTGCCAGTGGGGTGACCTCCGCTACGGTAGGGATCACTTTCGCCACTATGTTCCCGGAGGCGACGCCTGGCGTAATGTTATGTGCGCTTGCCGGGGCGGCAATGTATGTGCTGACCTCAGAGCCTCATCAACTCTGGAAGCAGATGCTCTTTGCGGTCATCTCGTTCATGGGCGGCGTGTTCTTCTCCGTTCCCATGGCCAAGATACTCGCTGGCGTTATCAACACAGCCCTCGGGCTGTTGCAGCCACCGGTCAGTATCGAAGTTTCACCGAATGTCGGTGCGCTGGTATCCGCTTCCATTTCCGTCGCAGTCCTGCTTCGAATCGTCGCCAAATCTCGGCGAGGCAAGATGCCCGGACTGGAGGAGGAAGGGAAATGACATGGCATTCCGTCATCCTGGATGCAAACGCGATCATCTGTATGGCGATCGTGATGCGTCTGATGTTCTTCAGTAAGGCCGGGAAGACACACCGACCCGGTTATGCGTGGATGGCCTACCTGCTGATTCTGTCGGCGGGTTTCACCGCTTTCCGTATTCTTCTCGGCCATTACAGCAACGTTGACCCGGGTGAGTTATTCCTCAACCTGGCCATATGCATTGCTGTCTGGCGAGCCAAAGGCAATCTGGCAAAAGTCGTAAGGGCTGACTGATGACCAAAGACGATATCTTCAACAGCATTCTCGGCAAAGAGGGTGGCTACGTTAATCACCCGAACGACAAAGGCGGCCCGACGAACTGGGGAATCACTCAGGCAACGGCACGCGCCCATGGCTTTACCGGTGATATGCGCAACCTGACACGCCAGCAGGCACTCGAAATACTCGAGGATGATTACTGGTATGGTCCACGCTTCGACCAGATAGCTACCGTGTCGCCGGCCATCGCTGCTGAATTGTGCGACACCGGCGTGAATATGGGGCCATCAGTGCAGGTGAAATGGTTCCAGCGCTGGCTGAACGTATTCAACAACCAGCAACAGCTCTATCCCGACCTGATCGCCGATGGCTATATCGGCCCGCGCAGTATCAGCGCCCTGAAGTCCTACCTGGCGAAGCGCGGAAGTGAAGGGGAGGTTGTATTGCTCCGCGGACTGAATTGCAGCCAAGGGCAGCGCTATCTCGAGCTGGCAGAGCAGCGCCCGGCTAACGAGTCATTCGTGTATGGCTGGGTACGGGAGCGTGTGAGCCTATGACGAAACTGAAAGCTATTCTGGCTGCTATCGGTACCTTCGCATTGCTCATTCTCGGTGCTTTCGGCCTGGGCAGCATGCGTGGACGCGAAAAAGCCGAAGCCAAATCAGATAAACAGCGCACCGACGATAATGCCGCAGCCACCAAGGCAGCCGTAGAACGCCGCGTCGAAGTAACCAAAGAGGCCAGCAATGTACAGCAGACTGTTAGCCATATGCCTGATGACGATGTTGATCGCGAGCTGCGGGAATCGTGGAAGCGTCCCGGTTGTCGTTGATACTGCTTGCGACTGGGTTAAGCCCATCTATCTGACCGACCATGACATTGACGTTATGGACAAGCAGACCAAACGTGATGTGCTGGCGTACAACAAAGCATGGCAGTCAAATTGCGAATGATTTTCAAAGCTTATTCAGTTTTACGGTTTTATGTTGCCCGCAGAGCACATATTTGCATGCTAACAAAGAGGTTAGATTTGCATCGAAAATACATTTTATGATGGAAGTCTAACTAACAGCTCCGATTAAGCTAATAACAATCGGTTTTATAACAGGCCAGATAGTGACTGCGTTCGAACATAGGCTTGAAATTGTTAATAACTTATCAAGAGCTTCGGAGTCTCTGCTATTAGGTAATTCATTGACCGCCGAAAGAACCTTATCTTTGTTTTCAGTTCCAATTTCTCGCTCAAGTGTGGCAGCGTTGTCTAAAAGAATGCTCCTGATTTTGTCGATATGAGAAAGCGCTTCAGATGATAATATTTTGTTGCGTTTGACTGATGCAGTTATTGCTTCCTCTATGTGTATACCCCTCTCGCAACCGTAAATATCATTGTCTTCTACAATCGCAGAGCGGGCACGTCCGATATATATAGCAGGCTTCTGTTCCATATCTGTTCCTTTAAATCAAGTTGTTGATTTCTAATATAGCACGAACCTTTGTAAGAGGAAGGTACCTATGGCATCGAAAAAGCTCCCTGCAGAGCAGCAGCTTGTTTTCGATGTGCTGGCTCCACTTCAACAGAAATTATGTCTCTCCATCATCAAAGGCTAGAACCAGACCGACGCATAACAAAGCGTGGTAGGCCAATTGTGATGGTCAGCATAAAGTCGGGGTATCCAAATGAATAGCCACGTTTGAAGCAAAGATTGCCATCACAAAGGCCACTATCGAGTGGCTTTTTTAATGGCTTTAACCATAGGACATAATCATGGCAAAACCGGACTGGGGAGCGCTGCAAGACCAGTTCCTCGCCGAGCATGCCAAAACCGGTATATCACCTAAAGACTGGTGCGAAGCGCAGGGACTGAACTATGCTACCGCCCGTCGATATATCAAAAAACCTTCTGCGCAAAAACTGAGAAGAGATAAGTGTGCAAAACTGCGCAACGCCAGATGCCACAGGTGATTGTGGTTGAAAAAGCAGCACCTGCAGATGGCGAAACTGCGCAGGAAGTGCGGGCATCCTTGAATCACAGCCTGTGAAGTTTGCGCTAGGCAAAGAGTATTGCACCGAAATCCAACCATCTGAGAAAGCCATTATCAAGCTCATCTGCGGGTGAGCTTGATAATGGGGTAAGATATGATACGTTTCCTTTCTCATAGCAGAGGGAGGTAAACAATGGAATTATTGAATAAGCGGCCCGTTACAGACTTCAGGGTTGGTGTTTATACCTACGAGCAAATTAAAGATCAGCACTTCATGCATCTTGAAGAGCAAAAGGCTCTTGAGGAGATTAAAAGGAAAGGCTGGGAATATGCTTATACGCCTGGCGATATGGTGAACAACGGGCGCTATGTAAGATACTTTAGAGTTTGGACTAGCAAGGAAGAAATTGATACTTAACCGCCTACGGGCGGTTTTTTATTGCCATTACCATGGGTAGGCCCATCGTAATGGCGTAACAAAAATGGCTATACCTGTAATTACTCATTCTCAAGAGGCGGAATTGCTATTTTTATTGCATTCTTGTACATGGGAATCAGAGTGTTATATCCGGCGATAAGCATCGCATCACGCTGCCATTCATTACCTGGTGCTCGATAAGCCACTCTGTCCCCGCATTCATTAACCATGACAAGATACCCATTTTCATCAACGGGCTGGTCGCCTCTTAATGCGTTAACTACATAGAATCTTTCGCCAGGATGGACCGTAGACGTCTGAAAAACAAATTCTTCATTAACAATCATAAATTTTTATCTCATTGATTTGAACGATTACTATCGCCTTGTTTAACGGAACTATCCAGAGGAATTTATGGCAAAACCGGACTGGGGAGCACTGCGACACCAGTTCCTCGCCGACCATGCCGCAACCGGCGTATCACCAAAGGAATGGTGTGAAGCGCAGGGACTGAATTACACATCTGCGCGGCGCTATATCAAAAGGCCAACTGCGCAAAAAACTGCGCAGAAAAAAATGCGCACTGCGCAGAAAGATAAAAGCGCAAATGAGCTGGTGGATGATGATGGACTTACTGCTCAGCAGCGCTTATTTGTCGCGGAGTACCTTAAGGACAACAACGCCACCGCTGCCGCTGCACGTGCTGGTTATAGTGACCCAAACTACGGTCGTCAACTCATATCGAATCCTAACGTTGCTCAGGCCATTGCGCAGCAGCAGAAAGCCTCTATTGCGCGCACGCTTGGCAGTGCCGATGAGGTCCTCGCGCAGATGTGGCAGCTAGCCACCTTCGATGCAAACCAGCTTTCGCAGTATCGCCGTGGTGCGTGTCGTTACTGCTGGGGCTTCGGTTATCAATATCAGTGGCGTGATGCCGTGGAGTTTGAAGAGAAGCGGCTGGAAGCTACAGAACGCGATAAGCGTGAGCCAGTCGACGTGGGAGGCTATGGATATGACCACACCCGTGAGCCTAACCCTACCTGCCCGCGCTGCAATGGCGACGGAATAGGCCAGCCATATTTCGCAGACACCCGGAAACTTTCCCCTGATGCTGCTTTGGCATATTCCGGCGTCAAGCTGGGGAAGAATGGTGTCGAGATAACAGCAATCAGCCGCGAGCGGATGTACGAAGCCGTAATTAAGCGCCTGGGCCTGGCCAATAGCGAATTCGCGCAGCGCCTCCAGCAAATCGAAATCGACCGCCGACAGCTGGAGATTGAGAAACTCCGCAAAGAGCTGGCCGGTGATGGTGACGATGACGAACCAACGCCAGTGCAGATCAATATCAACGTAGTGGACGCGAGGGCAGACGATGGGGATCAGCCCGACACTTAATATTCCTCAGGCGCGCTTCCTCGCGATGGAACATAAGTTTAAAGCCTACGTTGCCGGGTTCGGTTCCGGTAAGACGTGGGTGGGTTGTGGCGGCATCTGTAAGGGGATGTGGGAGCACCCGAAAATCAACCAGGGGTATTTCGCGCCGACGTACCCGCAGATTCGTGACATTTTTTACCCGACGATAGAAGAGGTGGCCTTTGACTGGGGGCTGAGCGTCAAAATTAATGAGGGGAACAAAGAGGTTCACTTCTACGAGGGGCGACGGTTCCGCGGGACCACAATCTGCCGCTCAATGGAGAAGCCCGGCTCGATAGTTGGTTTCAAAATCGGTAACGCGATGGTGGATGAGCTGGACGTGATGGCAGCCGCCAAAGCGCAGCAGGCGTGGCGAAAAATCATCGCCCGTATGCGTTACAAGGTTGATGGGCTGCGTAACGGTATTGACGTCACGACCACGCCGGAAGGGTTTAAATTCGTCTACCAGCAGTTTGTGAAGGCGGGGCGTGAAAAACCAGAGCTCTCGGCCCTGTACGGTCTGATACAGGCCAGCACGTTCGATAACGCGAAGAACCTGCCCGCGGATTACATCCCGTCACTGTTGAGTTCTTATCCGGATGAACTGATTCAGGCATACCTGCGAGGGAAATTCACCAACCTCAACAGCGGGACTATTTACCACACTTTCAACCGTAAGCTGAATAACTGTTCTGACGAGATTCAGGATGGGGATCCGCTGTTTATCGGCATGGACTTCAACGTGGGAAAAATGGCCGCGATTGTTCACGTTAAGCGAAACGGCCTGCCGCGCGCTGTTCGTGAGCTGGTGAAGATCTACGACACGCCGGCGATGATTAAGCGCATACAGGAAGAGTTCTGGCGCTATGAGGACGGTCGCTACGTCAAGAGCCGGGAGATTTACATCTATCCGGATGCATCAGGCGACTCCCGCAAATCACAGAACGCCAGCAAGACAGATATTGCTCAGCTCAACGATGCCGGATTCAGCGTCATTGTTGATGATGCCAACCCGCCGGTTAAGGACCGCATCAACTCGATGAACGCCATGTTCTGCAACGCCAACGGCGAACGCCGCTATATGGTTAACGTGCAAAACTGCCCGGTCTATACCGAAAGCCTTGAACAACAAGTCTGGGCGGCGAACGGCGAGCCGGACAAAAAAGCGGATAACGATCACCCCAATGATGCTGGTGGGTACTTCATCGTGAAGGATTACCCGATCGTGAAGCCAGCATACTCAATCACCATGGACACCACCTTCTGATATGGCAAACGACGACATCACCTGGGTTCGACCAGAACACCGGGCGGCTTCTGCTGCCTGGAAGAAATATCGTGATTTCTGTAAAGGAGTTGAGGCGGTAAAAGCCGCGGGCAATAAGTACCTGCCTTATCTCGACCCAACCGATAAATCATCGCGCAACCGTAAGCGCAATGAGGACTATCTGAGCCGTGCGGTATTCTATGCCATTGCCGCTAATACGAAGATCGGCATGCTTGGTATGGCGTATCGAAAGGACCCCACCTTCAGCGGTCCGGAAAAGCTGAAATACCTGCTGGACAATGCTGACGGGGCCGGTACTAGTATTTACCAGCAGTCGCAGCTGGTGACCGAGAACGTGCTGGAGGTTGCGCGAGAGGGCATTTACGTCGATTACGCTGCAGAGTCCGACGAAGCGATTATCCTCCGCTATCAGGCTGAGAACATCATCAACTGGCGAACAAAGCGCATTAACGGACGCGATCAACTGGTGCTGGTGGTACTTCGTGAATGTGTAGAAGAGCCGGACGGTTACGCTTACAAGGACGAGACCCAGTATCGTGAGCTGGCGCTGGAGAATGCGAAGTTTATATGCCGGGTATGGCGTCGTGCAGGAGGCTCTGGAAGCGGAGCGTATACCGTCGATAGCGAATACCATCCTAAGCCAAAAGGAATGGGTTACTGGGACGAAATCCCGTTCACGTTTGTTGGCGCCCAAAACAACGATCCGACGATTGATGATTCACCACTGGCTGCGCTGGTGGAAATTAACCATGGTCATTACCGCAACAGCGCAGATTATGAGGACAGCGTCTGGTTTTGCGGACAGGTCCAGCCGTACATAACCGGGCTTGATACCAACTGGCGCGATCACCTCGAAAAGAAAGGCGTCAAAATCGGTTCCCGCTCACCACTTCTTTTGCCTAAAGAGGGCTCTTTTGGCTATGCGCAGGCGCAGCCGAACATGCTGGCGAAAGAGGCAATGGACAGTAAGCGCGACTACATGGTGCAGCTTGGCGCACGTCTGATTGAGCAGAACGCCACGGCGAAAACGGCGACGCAGGCCAGTGGCGAGCAGAGTGCATCAACGTCAGTACTGGGTATCTGCGTCTCCAACGTTTCCGAGGCTTACACGCTGGCACTGGGCTGGTGCGCGAAGTATCTGGGGATTAAAGGCGATGAGCCTGCCTACACCATCAACCAGGAGTTCATCGCGAAAGTTGCCGAGTCTGGCATGGTAACCGCTATTGTGAATGCCTGGCAGTCCGGCGCGCTGCGCGATAGCGATATGATTCGGGCGCTTCAGAAGCTCGACCTCATCGACCCGGCAGACAGCCCGGATGATGTGCTTGATGCGCTTCGCAATCAGGCTCCCACGCTGACCGGGGGCTGATATGGCAACCGTAAACGAAAGCCTGCGGGATGAGGCCATTGCTCATTCCGTCTGGATTAGCCGTTATGCGACGGGCGTGGCTAACCGGATGGTTAAGCTGCTGAACGAAACAGACGCTGACCTGTCGGCGCGTCTGCTGGATGCGCTGGACAAGCTGCCGCCTGAAAGTTTCACCGTTACGCGTCTTGAAAGTCTGCTTGGCAGTGTGCGCGAGCTAAACCAGCAGGCCGTTGCATCGATGCACACTGGTTTACAGGATGAGCTATTGACGCTGGCAAAGAACGAGGCCAGTTATCAGATGAGCCTGTTCGACTCCCTTCTGCCATCACAGGTTCTTTCCCGTTATCCGATGCAGGGAATTACCGCCGATATGGTTTACGCCGCCGCGATGTCTCAGCCCTTCCAAGGGCGTTTGCTTAGTGAGTGGGCGAGTAATCTGGAGTCGGACAGGCTGGCGCGTATCACGAACGCGATACGCCGCGGATATCTGGCCGGCGATACGGTGGAAGCCATCGCGCGTAATGTGCGCGGCCACGGCAATAAAGATTATCGCGACGGCGCGCTGCAGATGAGCAGGGCAAACGCCGCCAGCATCGCTAAAACAGCCGTGAATCATCTGGCTGCCACAGCACGCAACAGCTTCACCAGTGCCAACAGCGACATCGTGAAAGGTAAACAGTGGCTGTCTACGCTGGACAATAAAACCAGCCACGACTGCATTATTCGAGACCTGCTGCGCTACACCCTGGATAACAAACCGGTCGGGCATAAGGTGCCGTATTTGCAGGGCCCCGGGAAAATTCATTTCTGCTGCCGCTCAAGCGAAACGCTGATCCTGAAGTCATGGCGGGAACTGGGCATCGATATTGATGAGATGGACGAAGGCACGCGCGCCAGCATGGACGGACAGGTTCCGGCGAAGACGACGTATCTCGATTGGCTGAAGCGCCAGTCGCCGCAGCGGCAGGATCAGGTTCTGGGTTCTGAGCGTGGACGGATGTTCCGCGCAGGGGAAATAGACCTGGGGAAAATGTTCACGGATAAAGGCGAGTGGATTACCCTTGAACAGCTCCAGGAGCGTTCAGGTGGTGCGCCGTCGATTGAATCAGCTCGTTCTATGGATGAGTTGGTGGAGTGGATGACCGGGCGGGTGGCGCAGGATGTGAAGTTCCCAGATGGCATATCACTGGATGAAGCAAAACGGGCGGCACAGGCTGCTTTCGATGTGATCCAGAGGTTCGGACTCCAACCCGTGGCGGCGCTTGGTAACACTTTGGATGTTCCTACGTCTGCTGCTGGCGCTTATGAATCATCCTCACGAACCGTGCACCTTTCCAGGTGGGCGATGGACAGCAGCGAATGGGATAATATTCTGAAAAACAGCGCTGGAATCGATATGACAATGATGGTCAGGCCATCGGTCGCGTCATCCTCGTTGTCTCAGGATGTGCTGGATGTTTCTCCTGCGGAGTTGCCGTATGTTGCGGTGGCCTCGGTGAAGGGCACCGTGTGGCATGAACTTGGCCACCATCTGTATTATTCCCGGCCAGAAGTTGGTGCGCTGGTTGAAAGTGCTTATGATGCTGGCTGGTGGCGTGCTCTCAGCGCCTACGCCGCAGAAGCACCAAAAGAACTTTTTGCTGAGGTCGTATCGGCGTTTATGAGCGGCCAGAAAGACACTATCAACCCCGAGATCCTCAAGTGGCTGAAACAACATTCCCGTTCCTGAAAAAAGCGTCAGAGCTGGCTCATATGGAGCCTTTGCCGGATGACGTTATCGAACAACTGGACGCTATCTGCAAAGAGGCTGGCGAGGCTACGCCTGAAGGCAGGATGATTGGCGTCTTGATCGGCTCGGTTTACACCCGACTAAAAAACCCTGATTAAGCATTAAACAAACACTCTGAGCCCTGGCATCCGCCGGGGCTTTTTTATGGGCGAGGCCCGACGAAATCCCGAGGGGAAATTATGTTAATTCGAAACATGCTTCTGAAATATTACGCACCAGAAAACGGTGGTGAGGGCGGCGGTGGCGGCGGCATCGAAATCTCACCTGAGATCCAGAAGCTAATTGATGAGCGGGTGACCAGCGAAGTCACTGGACTCAAAACGAAAAATAGCGAACTGCTGGGCACCATCAAACAGCAGAAAGAAAACCTGTCCCGCTTTGAAGGTATCGATCCAGACGCTGTGCGCGGCATTCTCCAGCGTTTTTCTGACGATGAAGAGGCAAAGCTTATCGCCGCCGGAAAAATTGATGAGGTGCTCGATAAGCGCACCGAGCGCATGCGTGCTGATGTGGATAAGCAGATTAAAGCCGCAAATGAACGCGCGGACAAAGCGGAAGCGTTCTCCAACAAATTCCGGGACCGCGTCCTGGGTGATGCAATCCGAGCAGCAGCCGCGAAAACTGGCGCGTTGCCGGAAGCATCTGACGATCTGATTCTTCGTGCCAAAGGCACATTCCAGCTCAACGACGAAGGCGAGGCCGTAGCAGTTGATGCAAATGGCGATGTTCTGTTCGGCAAAGACGGCAAAACCCCACTTAGCCCGCTTGAGTGGGCGGAGTCACTCAAGGAGACGGCTCCGCACCTGTTCCCGCGCGCAGAAGGCACTGGCGCGGGCGGACACAAGCCAAACGGCGGTGGTAGCCTGAAACGTTCCGAAATGAGCGCCAGCGATAAAGCGGACTACATCCGCAAACACGGCCAGCAGGCCTTCCTCAAACTTCCGAAATAAGGGATTAACCCATGTCTACCACTGTTAATACTGACCTGGTTATTTATGATGACCTGGCCCAGACCGCTTTTCTTGAGCGCCGCCAGGATAATCTGGAAGTGTTCAACGCTTCCTCCAACGGTGCGATTTTGCTGGATAACGAACTGATCGAAGGCGATTTTCGTAAGCGTGCTTTCTATAAAGTTGGTGGTTCCATTGAATCGCGCAATGTGAACTCTGTCGATAAAGTCACCGGTAAAAAAATCGGTGCCGGTGAAGCGGTATCCGTTAAAGCACCGTGGAAATACGGCCCGTATGAAACCACGGAAGAGGCTTTTAAACGCCGTGGACGCTCCGTTGATGAGTTCTCCGAAGTGATCGGCGTTGATGTCGCAGATGCCACGCTGGAAGGTTACGTGAAATACGGCCTGAAAGCGCTGACTGCGGCGATCGGTGCTAACGCCGACATGGTCGTAACCGCCGATATTGAGACCGACGGTAAAAAGACCCTGACGCGCGGCCTGCGCAAATACGGGGACAAGTTTAACCGCGTGGTTCTGTTCGTGATGCACTCTGCCACCTACTTCGACATTGTTGATGAGGCGATTGCCAACAAAATCTACGAAGAAGCTGGCGTGGTGGTTTACGGTGGGCAGCCAGGAACGCTGGGTAAACCTGTGCTGGTGACCGACACCATGGACGCTGATGCGATCCTTGGGCTGGTATCTGGTGCGGTTACCGTCACCGAGTCTCAGGCGCCGGGTTTCCGTTCCTACGATATCAACGATCAGGAAAACCTTGCGGTTGGCTATCGCGCTGAAGGCGTGGTGAACGTTGATCTGCTTGGCTACAGCTGGGATACGGCCAAAGGTGATAACCCTGACCTGACCGCCATCGGCACTGCGGGCAACTGGAAGAAACACTTCACCAGCAACAAATCTACGGCAGGCGTGCTGATCAAACTGGAATCCGCGGTGGGGGAGTAACGCTGTCAGCGGATAAAACCTCCGCAACTGCTGACAGCACAGACGCGGTAACTGTTTCTCTGAAGTACACGCTGAATGGCTCCGCTGTATCCGGTAAAACCGTCGCGTGGACGTCCACAGGTGGCACGCTTAGCACGGCCAGTTCTCAAACAGGCTCTGCTGGTGGTGCAACGGTGAAACTCACATCAGACGTTGCTGGCACCTTCACGGTAACCGGCACGGTTGAAGGAGTGGCGAAAACCACGGATGAGATCACCTTCACTGCGCCTGCCGGAGAATAACGAATGGGGCGAAAGCCCCATAAACAGGATGATTCGATGATCAATACCGATATCACCTCTCCTGATGCCAACAGCTACGCCAGTGAAGAGGATCTTGCCTCATTTGCGGCAATACGCGGCATTGAACTGCCTGACAAGATTACACCTTTGCTGATTAAGGCAATGGATTACCTGGAGGGGCTGGATTGGGTTGGCTCAAAAGCTGACCCGAGACAGGCTCTGGCGTGGCCACGCGTGAATGTCGTTCTGGATGAACATGATTTCCCGCCGGATGAAGTTCCACGGCAGGTTATAACCGCGCAGTGCATGCTGGCGGTAGAGGCAATAGACGGCGATTTACTCTCCAGCGTGCGCGAAGCTGCTGTGAAAACTGAACGTGTGGAAGGTGCCGTCACCATGACCTATGCGGTCGCAGATGGTGAAGTCTTCACGCCGTCCTATCCTGCCGTTATGGCGCTGCTGGGCGACCTCGCTGGTGGTCGTGGTTACGCCATTAATGCATTTGCAGAGAGGGCCTGATATGGCGATTGATTACCAACGTATGCAGGCCAGAACGACCCGCATGCTCAGGCAGAACGGCGCGACGTACAACGTCACCCGCAAAGGCTCGGTAACGGTTATCGGCGGCGTTGAGCATAAAACTGAAGAGGTCCGTTTTACTGCTGTGGGCGTGAAGACCGAATACGCGCCAGGCGAAATAGATGGAACGGTCATCGTTAACGGCGACGTGCAGATCGTTTTTACGGCAGAGCAGGAAATTAAAATCGGTGATGTGGTTGATATTGACGGCACAGCATACCGTGTTGTCAAACCGAACCCGGCAAAACCTGCCGTGCTGGTGCTCTGCTACAAAGCGCAACTGAGGGCTTAGCATGGGCGAGAACTCGGCTTTCCTGGCTGAAATCACGGCTTTCGTTAATAAGGCGAAAACGAATCAGGAAGCAGTGGCGCGCGCCGTCGGAATCAAAATTCTTAACCAGTTGGTGGTGATGTCCCCTGTGGGCAACCCGGAGTTGTGGGAAGTTAACCAGACAGCCGTTTCCTATAATCGCGCTGTTTACGACCACAACGAGGCGCAGCGGGCCAATCCCGATAACCTGACCAAAACCGGGCGACTGAAGAAAAAAGCCCGGGTGGTGGATGGGATGGATATCAAAGCACCGCCGGGGTATACGGGCGGACGCTTTCGCGGTAACTGGCAGATATCGTTTGATG
The DNA here is from genome assembly GCF_004353845.1 of Citrobacter arsenatis. GTDB lineage: Bacteria > Pseudomonadota > Gammaproteobacteria > Enterobacterales > Enterobacteriaceae > Citrobacter > Citrobacter arsenatis. The sequence goes on along the minus strand of NZ_CP037864.1, from coordinate 2,805,083 downwards.
CTCCGACAACTGACGAAACAGGGCGAATAGACAAGACCGGCGACCTGACCAAAGCGGCCGGGAACTACACGCTGTCGCTCTTCAAAGTCGGGATGAAGGCCATTTATTTCTGCAACAACGTGCCTTATGCCTACCCGCTTGAAATGGGGCATTCCACACAGGCTCCGGGCGGCATGGTCCGCATAACTGCAGCTGAGTTTCAACGCTTCTTTGAGGAAGCTGTAAGGGAGGTGAATAAGTGATTACTGATATTGCATCTGCACTGGCCGCCAGACTGGGTGCCTGGGCCGATGCCGAGGGTATTTCGGTTGCATGGGAGAACGTGCCGTTCACACCTCCTGCTAACGAGATGTACCTGGCCGTTCACGATATGCCCGTTACGCCGCGAACAATCGATCTCGGATTGCGCTGCCGGACTTATTCAGGCGTGTACCAGATTAATGTCGTGGCGCCATCCGGCTCCGGCCGCACCTCCGTCGTTGCCCTGGCGGGCAGAGTAGCGGAATTGTTCCCCGAGGGGCAGGAAATTGCAGGCAAAGACTTTACCTGCTGGATTAGCAGCGCGCCTGGCATATTCCGCGGCATCCCTACACCTGTGTCCTACACCGTTCCTGTCAGCCTGAATTATCGGGCAGACATTACCAGCTGATTGCCCTCTGATGTCCCACAACTGACCGGCCTTGAGCCGGTTTTCCCGTTTCTGAAGGAGAAACCATTATGGGCTTTGCACTGCCTAACGGCGCTCATGTTTATCTGGCGTCGGGCTACGGCCCGGCCATTACTTTCACCGGCGCGACGAATGCTGAGCACGCGGTGATCACCGTTAGCGCCGCAGACGATATCGCGGTCGGCGATATCGTTCACGTGAACTGTAACTGGTCGGGTATTGATAACGTTATCGCGAAAATCGACGCGATTGCGGAGAATGCTGTCACTCTTCGCAACATCAATACCACCAACAAAAACAAATACGCGGCGGGCGGCGGTTCCGGTTCTATTCGCAAAATCGAAGAATGGACCGAGCTGCCACAAATCACCGAGGTATCGAAATCTGGTGGCGATCAGAACACCACGCAGATTCAGTTCCTCAGCGATGATCGTCAGCGCAACCTGAACACCTATAAATCCGCAGTCTCTCAGACCTACTCGATCGCGCATGACTCCACGCTCCCGGTATACCCGCTGCTTCGCCAGCTGGATGAAGATGAAGAGACGGTCGCAGCGTACATGTACGTGCCGAAGGCGAAGGAGAACCGTTACTGGGCGGCCACGGCATCTTTTGACGACACGCCGACTACTGCGGTGAACGAAGTCGAAACGGTAAGCGTCGTGCTGAACCTGCAATCGCCAGCGATGACGTTCTACAAAATTACAGGCGCTGCGGCATAAGCCAGGCATAACGATAATCTGAGCCTCCTGCATGGAGGCTTTCTTTCACTTAGAGGCAACGATGGCGACTAAATTCACCCTTCAGCCCAAACCAACTTTCAAGGCCAACGTCTCGATCCCGCGCGCTGGCGATGAGGATGGCGTGCTGACCTTTACGTTCAACCACAAGCCGCTAAAGGAACTGGCAGATCTGGAAAAACTTGAAGGCAAAACCGCGACCGATTTCCTGCTGGAAATTATCGCCGGCTGGGCGCTGCCAGATAAATTTAACGCCGATAACCTGGCTGAACTCATCGAAAACTACCCGGCAGCCATGAAGGCCATCACTGAGACCTACTACCGCGAGCTGCTGGGCCAGCGTGAAAAAAACTGATAGCGGTTGCCTCGGCGTTTTATACGCCTGAACCCACGGCTGAAGACATGGCACCCTATGGACTCACGCCGGATGACTACGACGATAAAATTGTCGATGTCTGGCCCGATGTCTGGCCTGCGTTCCGTGTCTTTCAAGCTGTCAGCACGCAGTGGCGTACAAGCATGGGCGGCGCAACAGGGCTTGATTACAACGTCCTGCCCTGGGTAATGCGAATCCATACCGTCGACGACGAGGCAACCGCACTTTCCGATCTCCAGATAATGGAGCGAACCGCGCTTAAAATAATGCATAAAGAGAGGGCCGGATGAGTAACGACATCGCCACTATTTCCCTTCGCGTGAATACCGGCGAACTGGAGCGCGGTAACCAGGAACTGGACCGTTTCCAGCATACGGCTACCGGGGCGGCAGATAAAGCGGACGATTTAAACAGTACGTTCCGAACCGGCATCGACAACCAGAAGAAAAATACCGAGAGCCTGAAGCAGCAGCGCCAGGAGCTTCATACTCTGCTCAACAAAATCAGCCCGGTTAACAAAGCGCTGGATGAACTTGATACCATTCAGGAGAGCCTGTCTAAGTTTCGCGGTAAAGGGCTGGTGGATGATGAAGACTTTACGCGTTACAACAGCGTGCTGGAGACAACCCGCGCTAAATTAGCCCAGGTTATGGAGTCGGAAACAGCAGAAGGCCGGGCCCGTCTTGAACAGACTCAGGCGGCACAGCGCGCTGCGGCTTCGGCGAAAACATTCATTTCCTCACTGGAAGATCAAACCGCGGCGATTGGTAAAACACGTGCCGAACTGCTTGAATTGAAAGCTGCCCAACTCGGCGTATCCGATCGTGCTGCCCCAATGATCGCAAAGCTGAAAGAGCAGGAAGAAGCATGGAAGTCTGGGTCTGTCAGCGCGGGCCAATATCGCAATGCTATGCGTTATCTACCGATGCAAATGACCGACATTGTGACTTCACTGGCTTCCGGCATGCCGGTTTATATGGTTGCTATTCAGCAGGGCGGTCAGCTCCGTGACTCGTTTGGCGGTGTAGGCAATGCGCTGAAAGCGATGTTGTCGATGGTGACTCCTGCCCGAGTGGCCATTGGCGGCCTGGCTGGTGCCGTTCTGATTGCAGCAAAAGCGGGGTCGGACTACTTCACCGCCTACGACGAAAGCAACAAGGCCATTATCAGGACTGGCAATATTGCCGGCACGTCAGCGCTTCAGGTTATGGCTTCCTCCCAGTCTATTGCAGCCTCTACTGGCGCAACTGTAGGAACCGTTCAAAGTCTGATGACTGAGCTGGTTGGCATGGGATCGCTGACACAGCAGCAACTTGAAAAAGCAGCGGGCTCCACGGCGCTGGCGGTTCAGACCGGTATAGTCTCGGCGCAGGACATCACCAAAGCCTATAAGGACATCGAAAAAGACCCTGTTAAAGCGCTGCAGAGTCTCAACGAACAATATAATTTCCTGACCGTTTCACAACTTAAGCATGTTGACGATCTGATCAAGCAAAAGGACCAGACCGCGGCCGTTACGCAGGCTATGGAGCTGTTTGGCGATACGATGTTAAAGCGCGGAGAACAGGCTTACGACTCGCTGACGCCGTTTGGTCGCTTGTGGCTGGATATTAAAGGCTGGGCGTCTGAGGCCATGCAGAGTATCGGTCAGTGGGTAGCTGAGCTGGCATCAAACACCCTGAAGGAATTCAACGCAATTTATTACAGCGTTGCGATCGTTTTCCAGAAGCTGAACCAGATCATTTCTTCCTCTATCGCTGCCGCGATCAACCTCGTTCCCGACTGGGCGAAAACCGATACTTTGCAGGGATGGCAGGACTACAACGAACAGATGGCCGGCGCATATGGTGACAGTGTTTCTCAGCTGAAAAAAGACTGGGATGCGGCTGATATCAGTGCAGGTAAATACCTCGATACAACCAGAAAGATAAGTACCGCAACCACCCAGAGGGATCGGGAGGGAGTCGCTTCTTTTGGTAAAAAGACCAAAACCGGAAAGCTGGGTACTTTATCGGCTGGCGATCGCAGCACGGATGCTGCCCAGGCCGAGCTACTGGCGCTTCAGGCACAGTTACGCGCGCTGCAGCAGCATAAAGGGCTGAACGACACTATCAGCCAGCAGCGCAAAGATCTGTGGACGACTGAAGCGAAATTTCAGGTGCTGGAGGAGGCCTCGCGTTCACGTTCACTGACAAAGCAGGAACAATCCCTGCTGGCGAGTAAAGACCAGGTGCTTCAGTTGGCACGGCAGAAAGCCCTGTTAGGTGATCAGATTACCGCACAGGAACAGCTGAACAAGCGAATGGATACCTCGCAGAAATACGTCACGCAGATGGCAGAGAAGCAGGCTGCATTAGTGAACGGTGCCGGGATGAGTGACCGTCAGGCACAACGTGAGCTGGCAAAGAGCCAGCTATCTTCTGGTTGGATCAACTCCGGCGGCACGCTTGACGACGAGGGATATCAGAAGCAGCTTAAAGCAGCGAATGATTACTATGATGCAGAGGACCGGTTACGTGGTGACTGGCTGACTGGCGCGAAAAAGGGCTGGGCTGAATTTGAGGACAGCGCGACCAATGTTTACTCGCAGGTGCAGACGATTACCAGCAATGCGTTTACCGGGATGGCCAGCACGCTCACCGACTTTTTTACTACTGGTAAATCTAACTTCTCAGACTTCCTGACTATCTTCCTGAAGGGCATCGCCCAGATGCTGACGCAACTGGCTCTGGTTAATGGAATGAAGTCAGCCTTTGGTGGAACGGGTATCGGTGCGTTCTTTGGTTTTGCCGGCGGTGGCTTGGTTCCCGGTTTTGATAGTGGCGGCTACACCGGTGATGGCGGTAAATACCAACCGAAAGGCGTTGTACACGGCGGTGAGTTTGTTTTTACGAAGGAAGCGACTAGTGCATTGGGTGTAGGCAATCTCTATGCGTTGATGCGTGGAGCACAAGGGTATGCCGATGGTGGTTACGTTGGTCGGGCGCCAACGTATGGCCTGCAATCTCCGACTACTGGAGGCGTAACTGTTCAAACGTCTGTAGTCGTTCAAAACCAAAATTCACAGCAGCAAACTTCTGGAAATAACGAAGCTGTTTCACGGGCCTACAAGCAGACCATCGATCAGTCTGTTCGTGCCGGAATTGCCAAACAACTACAGCCGGGCGGACTGATTTGGAATGCCACGAAATCGCGATAACCCGCCTCGGCGGGTTTTGTCGTTGGTGTAAGCCTGTTAGGATTAGTCCGAACTTTTGCTTACTGGAATAGGGAAATGAAAAAAATCATTGGCGTTATAATGCTTTCCTGCTTACTTGCTGCTTGCGATAAACCTAAAATTGACTCGTCCACTGATGACGCAATGAAATCATCTATAGCTAAGGTCAGAGAGTCACTTCCAGAGAATAAACGGGAGGAATTTGATAGCGCTTTAAAAGTGGTAGCGTTCAGTAATATCAATATAGCTGATCTGATGCGTGCATCTTCTGATACTGACAAAGAAGACATCAGCAAGAAGATGCGAGCCCCACTGGCTGGTAAAACTGGTGAGGAAGTTATCTCTTATGCCCAGCAAGTAACTGCCGAGAGAGAACTTAAGCAGAAAGAGCAGGCAATTCAGGAGATTAAAGAGCTGGAACAGAAAAAAGCTGACTCCGAGAAGGCCAAAGAAGAATTGAAAAAATTCCAGGTATTGTCATCCCGCTTCGCTCTGGAGCCCGAAGAGTATGGACAGCCACAGCCTGTTATCAGATTGGTAGTTAGAAATAACACTGACAAAGCTATTTCAAGGGTGTTTTTCCGTGGCGTAATTGCCAGTGACGGTCGATCTGTTCCCTGGCTTGAAAAAGAATTCAACTACGAAATATCTGGCGGGCTGGAGCCGAACGAAGAAGCTACTTGGGCGCTTGTGCCAAATAAATTCTCTGAATGGGGTAAGGTTGACGCACCAGCTGACGCCATTTTCACCGTCACGGTAACAAGGATTAATGGTGCTGATAAAGAGCCGCTGTTTGATGCATCAGGATTTACAGAGCAAGACAGCGCCAGGCTAGAAGATTTAAAGAAAAAATATAATTAATCCACTCCAATTACCAAACCCGCCAATTGGCGGGTTTTTTTATGTCCGGAGAAAGCATGGCAATCGAAACATTCACCTGGCGAACACAGATACAGGCGGGAATGGAAGGGGCGTTCAGCCTAAAAACCCGCTCTGCAACCTTTGGCGATGGCTATGAGCAGATCGCCGGGGAAGGCATTAACCCTGAAAAGCAATCATGGCCAGTCACACTGACGGGGAAAAAAGCGGACATGCTTCAGGCCCTGAAGTTCTTTCGTTCTCACGTCACAAAGGCATTTATCTGGACATCTCCAGTTGGCGACACAGGGCTCTTCCGGATTGAGGCTGAATCAATCAAGTCACAGCCTTTATCCAGCAACGTTCTGACCATTTTCGCAACTTTCAAACAGGCGTACGCACCATGATCACAGCAGACTATCAAAGCCTGGAACCCGGTAATAAAGTCCGGCTTATCGAAGTTGATGGCTCTACGTTCGGCGTTGATGATGTACTGCGATTTCACGCGTACAACCTCCCGCACACGGAAGAAGAAATCGCCGCCGCTGGTGGTGACGAATCAAAGCTGAAGGCGAAAAGCATCTGGTGGCAAGGAGAAGAATATGCCGCCTGGCCGTATCAAATCGAAGGCCTGGAAATCTCCACAGACGGTAGCAGCGCCCAGCCAACACTGACGGTTGCCAATATCGACAGTTCAATTACCGCGTTGTGCCTTGCTTATGACGACATGTTGAAGGCCAAGGTCACGATTCACGATACTTTCGCTCATTACCTTGATGCGCGCAATTTTACCGATGGTAATCCGACAGCCGATCCCCTCCAGGTAAGGAAACGGGTTTTCTACATCGATGGCAAAAATAGTGAATTGCCTGGTGAAAGTATTGAGTTTGTGCTGACCAGCCCGATGGATTTACAGGGACTAATGATCCCCACGCGCCAGCTGCACTCTCTATGCACATGGTGCATGCGTAATAAATATCGCACCGGCGACGGCTGCGACTATGCCGGAACCCGCTATTTCGATAAAAACAATAACCCAGTGAGCGATCCGTCGCAGGATGAATGCCCCGGCACGCTGACGGCCTGTAAGCTCCGTCATGGAGACGGCAACGAACTGCCGTTCGGTGGGTTCCCTGGCACGTCTTTGATCAGGAGCTGATATGCGTCAGAAAACCATCGATGCGATTATGGCCCATGCTGCAGCTGAGTATCCTCGCGAGTGTTGCGGCGTGGTGGCGCAGAAAAGCCGTGTTGAACGTTATTTCCCGTGTCGGAATCTTGCCGCGGCGCCGGAGGTCAATTTTATACTTTGCCCCGAAGACTATGCAGCTGCTGAGGATTGGGGGAGGGTGGTCGCCATCGCTCACAGTCACCCGGATGCCACGACGCAACCGAGTGAGCTAGATAAAGCGCAATGCGATGCAACGCTTTTGCCGTGGCACATTGTGAGCTGGCCGGAGGGAGATTTACGCACCATCCAGCCACGCGGAGAACTGCCGCTGCTGGAGCGCCCGTTTGTGCTTGGTCACTTCGACTGCTGGGGTCTGGTGATGAGCTATTACCGGCAAACGCACGGGATAGAGCTTCACGATTACCGGGTCGATTATCCCTGGTGGGAAAACGACTATCCGGACAACTTCTATCAGGATTGCTGGTATGAGTGCGGATTCCGTGAATTCGACGGGCCGCCCAAACCAGGCGATATGGTGATCATGCAGGTTCAGGCTGATAAGTGGAATCATGCGGGGATTCTGCTGGAAGGCAACATGCTACTGCATCACCTTTATGGGCATCTGAGCCAGCGCGTACCTTATGGCGGTTACTGGCGTGAGCGCACAATGAAAATACTGCGCTTTAAAGACTGTTTCTGATAACCGCCTGTGGCAATTTTTATGGGGGAAAAATGGCTGCATTACTCAATGTTGATCCGGTTCGCACAATTCGATTGTACGGCGTGCTGGGCGCCACCTTCGGGCGTGAATATCGTTTATCAGTAGCTTCACCAAAAGAGGCCATCCGCGCATTGTGTGTGATTGTCCCGGGCTTCGAGCGTTTTCTTAATACCAGCAAGCAGCGCGGCCTCACCTATGCCGTGTTCAGCGATAAGCGTAACCTGAACAATGATGAAATCGTCATGGATCAGAGCTCGGCTGATATTCGCATAGCACCAGTTATCGTTGGGAGTAAGCGAGGGGGGCTTTTCCAGACCATCCTCGGCGCTGCGTTAGTCGCGGCGGCAATTTGGATGCCAGCCGTAGGTATTGCTGCGAGTAACATCATGTTCCAGATCGGTGGGGCAATGGCCTTAGGCGGCATTGTGCAGATGCTCTCACCGCAGACAACTGGACTCGCCAGCAAGCAATCGTCGGACAACAAGGCCAGTTATGCCTTTGGTGGAGTCACAAATACAACAGCCCAGGGTAATCCGGTACCACTTCTTTATGGACGCCGGCGAATCGGCGGCGCGATTATTTCTGCCGGGATTTATGTCGAAGATCAGCAATAAATAAATACCTTCTTTCAGGCCACCTTAGGGTGGCTTTTTTATGGACGCAATATGGCAACTGCAATCGCTATACAAGGCCGCAAGGGCGGCAGCTCCAGTTCCCGAACCCCTACCGAACAGCTTGATGATCTGCAATCTGTAGCAAAGGCAAAAATCCTCGTTGCACTGGGAGAAGGCGAATTTGCAGGGCAACTGACGGCGAAAGATATCTATCTGGACGGAACGGCTCTGGAGAATGCTGACGGCTCCCAAAACTTCAGCGGCGTCACGTGGGAATTTCGCGCGGGAACTCAGGCGCAAAAATATATTCAGGGTATACCCGGTACCGAAAACGAAATCAATGTGGGAACCGAGATATCAAGCGCAACAGCGTGGGCGCGCACGTTCACCAATACGCAGCTTTCAGCTGTTCGTCTGCGTCTGAAATGGCCCTCGCTTTTCAAACAGGAGGACGACGGCGATCTGGTCGGTTACTCGGTTAATTATGCGATTGACCTGCAGACGGACGGCGGCACATGGCAGACGGTACTCAATACCAGCGTGACCGGCAAGACGACATCAGGTTACGAGCGTAGCCACCGTATCGATTTACCTCAGGCTGGCAGCACTTGGACAATCCGACTGCGTAAGATTACCTCTGATGCAAACAGCGCGAAGATCGGCGACACGATGACGCTGCAGAGCTTCACGGAGGTGATTGACGCCAAATTTCGCTATCCAAACACTGCGCTGCTCTACATCGAATTCGATTCCAGCCAGTTTAACGGCTCTATCCCGCAGATCTCCTGCGAGCCTCGCGGCCGCGTTATCCGCGTTCCAGATATTTACGACCCCGAAACCCGCACTTATAGCGGAACGTGGGCTGGGACATTTAAATGGGCCTGGACCGATAACCCTGCATGGATTTTCTACGATCTGGTGGTTAGCGACCGTTTCGGACTTGGGGAACGTTTTACAACGGCCAACATAGATAAATGGACGCTCTACCAGGTTGCACAGTATTGCGATCAAATGGTACCGGATGGCAAAGGCGGAAGTGGTACCGAACCACGTTATACCTGCAACGTGTACATTCAGGAACGCAACGACGCTTATACGGTCCTGCGTGATTTTGCTGCAATCTTCCGCGGGATGACCTATTGGGGCGACGACCAGATTGTGGCACTGGCGGATATGCCGAGAGATGTTGATTTTACATACACGCATGCGAACGTTATTGATGGGCGCTTTACCTATTCCAGCAGCACCACAAAGAACCGTTACACCAATGCGCTGGTGTCCTGGTCTGATCCTGATAACGCTTATTCTGATGCGATGGAGCCTGTTTTTGAGCAGGCGCTGGTTGCGCGTTATGGGTTTAATCAACTTGAGATAACTGCGATCGGTTGTACCCGTCAGTCGGAAGCGAATCGGAAAGGGCGATGGGGGATTCTAACCAACAACAAAGATCGCGTTGTTACTTTCAATGTAGGGGAAGATGGCAACATTCCACAGCCTGGCTATGTAATTGCTGTAGCGGACCGAAATATCTCTGGGCGCGAACTGGGAGGCCGTATCTCTGCAGTGAATGGTCGCGTGCTGACGCTAGACAGGGCGCCGGATGCTTCGGCAGCCGACAGAATGATTGTCAATCTTCCATCGGGTGCTTCGCAGTCACGCACCATTCAGTCGATAACGGGCAATAAAGTGACCGTTACGACCGCTTACAGCGAACCGCCTGTGGCTGAGGCAGTATGGGTCATTGAGTCTGATGAGCTCTACGCACAGCAGTATCGCGTTATTACGGTAACTGATAATAATGACGGCACGTTCACAATTGTCGGTGCAAATCACGATCCGGATAAATTCGATCGCATTGATACCGGAGCCATCATTGACCAGCGGCCGGTGAGTGTGATCCCGCCGGGTAAGCAGTCGCCGCCAGCCAACATCGTGATCAGTTCGTTTTCAGTGGTTCAGCAGAATATCAGCGTCGAAACCATGCGGGTGAACTGGGACCAGGCGCAGAACGCTATAGCCTATGAGGCTCAGTGGCGCCGTAATGATGGTAACTGGGTAAACGTACCGCGCAGCTCCACCACGTCATTCGACGTTCCGGGTATTTATGCCGGGCGCTACCTCGTGCGTGTGCGCGCCATTAACGCCTCTGAAATATCCTCTGGCTGGGGCTACTCCGAAGAGAAAACGCTGACGGGTAAGGTGGGAAATCCGCCGAAACCTGTCGGCTTTGCGACAACGCCGATCAACTGGGGGATTCGCCTGAACTGGGGATTTCCGGCAAACACCGGGGACACGCTGAAAACGGAAATTCAGTACACCGCGAACAGTGATTTCTCGAATCCTCTTTTGTTGTCGGATGTGCCTTATCCGTCTGCCGAATACACCCAACTGGGACTGAAGGCGGGGCAGGAGTTCTGGTACCGCGCGCAGCTGGTTGACAGAACGGGTAATGAATCAGGCTGGACCGACTGGGTTCGTGGTGAATCTAATGCGAATGCTGACGACTACCTGGGCGATATTGCTGATGACTTCCTGACGTCTGCCGACGGTGATCGCCTGACAAGCGACATTGATACCAATCTTGAAGCCGCATTGCAGAATGCGCTGGCCAACCATGCAGCCGTGGAACACCGGTGGGCGCAGTACGGTGAAGTACGCGCGGATATTCTGGTGGTTAAAACGACCATTGCACAGGTCGATAAGGCCATGGCTGAAATGTCCACGCAGGTGCAGGCGCAGTTCAATAATGTAACTGCTGCACTGGAGGACAAGCTTACTGCCGTGGTTGATGCCACCGGAGCCTCTGCGATTTACACCCTCAAAACCGGAGTCCGGATTAACGGCGTCATGTATAACGCCGGGATGTCGATTGCGGTGCTGGCGGAAGCGGGTAAGCCGGTAGTCACCCGCGTCGGGTTTAATGCCAATCAGTTTGTCCTGATGAGTGGCAGTGGCAATACGCAATATTCTCCATTCGCTGTGGTCAATGGTCAGGTGTTCATCAGCGATGCTTTTATTCAGGATGGCAGCATTACCAATGCCCAAATTGGTAATTATATCCAGTCGAATAACTTCGTTGCGGGTTCTGCGGGCTGGCGTATTGATAAAAATGGAAACGCAGAATTGCATGGGAAGCTCTACGCCGACAGTGGAGCGTTTGCATTTAACGGCGTTAATAACACTGTCGTCATCAACGGAAACGGACTGACTGTTAATCTGACTGGCGGCGGCAAAATTGTTGTCGGAAGGTGGACATAATGCCGGAAGGTATTCTGATTGATTACAATGATGGGCGTCCTGCGATGGCAATCACAGCGGGGCTGCGTGCCCCCAGTTTTTGTACATCCTTCTCGGGTGAGTCATCCCAGGCAATGAAGTATCCAGTAAATACACCGCTTGTTCCTGGCTCACAGGTTATCGTGGTACCCACTAACCCCATCTACATCTATTCATTCGCTGATTATGATGTGGCCATTATGACTGGCGTCACCAGAAACGGGAATTCAGGGGTAGTCATCGGTGCGGAAACCATTGGTGGGATGAGTCTTTTCCCTGACTGGTCCGGCTATGTCATGGAATTACTGCCCGCGGTGACTTATAACGAAGGGCTGTTTGTCTCAGACTCGACTGACTTTACAGCTATATCCAACCAGTCCGCGCTGATGACCTGTGCTTGGTCCGGGCGCATTACAGTAAACGGCAGTGCGTCTCTTCCGGTAAAGGGTATTCCATTTGGTAAGTGGAACAACCCAAATGTGTCAGTTGGGTTTGATGGTACCAATATTATTGTTCGCGATATTTCCTATACCGGCAGGAATGACCTGGAAGGAAAAGTCACTATTGACCTGGTAATATTCAACCAGACAGCACCTGTCGGGGGCGATGGTATCACGATGACCAATGCAGCCGGGCAGGTGACGTTTTCCACGCGGAAACGCCCCTTTGTGTATGACCGTCAAATCCAGATTACAGATAGCTTTCAAAATATTGGTGGTGGGTTCTGTCAGATAGTTTATACGGGCGCACAAGTGCGTATGAATGGAGGATACGGAAACCTTCGCACTAAAGGTGTGGTGATGTCTGGTGGTAGCGTCAGGTCAGCATATAACAGGGTTTACGGCAATTACTACAGTAATGGCTGGGATATGACCCGGAACAGAAATATCACCATGCCGATTCTTATTCTCCCAAATATGTATTGAGGTAAACCTATGTCTGCAGGAACACTCTCCCTGACGAATAACTCTGCAGCTGTATCCGGCAGCGGCACTGTTTTTACAACGGAACTGGCAGACGGTGACTTTATTGTTGTTACGGTCGGCGGCATTCCCTATACGCTCCCGGTGAAAACAGTCAATAGCAATGCTTCACTGACGCTGGTGAGTAATTTCACCGGACCAACTCAGTCAGGTGCAGCCTGGTATGCCGTCCCGCGTGTAGCACTGAATATGGTTACCGCCGCGCTGGTGACTCAGAGTGCGGAAGCACTGCGTGGACTGAATTATGACAAACAGAACTGGCAGCTTGTCTACAGTGCAACGGGCACAATTACCGTTAAGCTTCCTGACGGCACATCATTCACAGGCCCGTCCTGGAAATATCTCGCGGAAAACGTTGTTAACAAAAGCTCATCGAATACCTTTTCAGATGAAAACATATTCACTAAAGCAGGGGCTTGTATAACGCTACAAAACACCCTGTCAAATACAAGCTATATCCGGTTCAGGGATGCAACAAACAATGTCGATCTGGCTTTTTTAGGCCGTGGAACGGCAAACAGTGATGTTGTATCTCTTTACGGGCTTAAGGGTAATAACAGCTTTGACCTGAGAGGTGATGGCACCAACTACATCAGAGGAGCAACGACGTTCAATGCCCAGATAACGGCAGATGGCGGAATGGTTGCGCGCGGTGGTGGGGCAACGATAAAAACACAGGGGAGTCAGGCCGCCGGCTCCTATATCCGGTTTGAAGATGCGTCCGGTAATCAGTACGGATTTGTTGGTAATCCGTCGAATACTCCCGGGGCGTTATCGTTCTATAATTTTTCCAATAACAACAGTTTCGAACTGCGACAGGATGGTACGAACTTTGTGCGCGGGAATACAACGTTTAACGGAAACGTGACCTGCGTGAGCCTTACGCAAACGTCTGATCGCGACCTGAAGAAAATGATAGAACCCATAGAAGATCCTCTGGAAAAAATCAGTTTGCTGACCGGTGTTACTTTTCGCTGGAAAGATAATGAGTATCCATCTGCCGGGGTAATCGCTCAGGACGTTATGAGTGTGCTTCCTGAGGTGATTGCATGTGCAGAGGATGATGACGGCAACCGGCATCTTGCTGTTGAATATTCAGGGCTTGTTGGGTTATGCATCGAGGCGATTAAGGCCCAACAAAAACAGATAGAATCTTTGAAGGTATTAATCGAAGGCAGCGCTAACAGAAATGGAACGTGAAGACAGGATTGCCGCAACCAGACCGTATGCAAGAGCATGATGGCGGCCGACTGGCGAACGTTCGATAGTGCGAGTATTGAATGGTTGCCAGTCACGGCTGGTTGGGCTTCTTCTGCATGGTAGGTATCAGTGATTGCATGAAAAAAATGGCGATCAAGGGATCGCCTGGAAGGGTATTTTTCTTTAGTAACTTTTATAATAATTTAAGGAAGACACTCCATGTATCTTCCGCAAATGACTATTGAAAAAAAGTGGGGCGCGATAAGTTGCCCCAATGCTTGCATGATACTCAACTTCTTTATCGTTATTTAAGGAACATATGGGTCGTATTTTCCGCAAATAACACTAAAAAAATGGGCCACACACAGCCCGAATACAAGTCAAAGTAATTATCATCCAATCAAGAAAGGCGTGCTTCACCAGGCTTCACACCACTACTGATCCTGATGCCTGCTCTTTATGTCATGAGCAGGAGGGCGCATATTTGATAAATATCAATAATGCAGCTATGTATGGCAGAACTGACAGCACTTTCAGATAATGTCAAAAGATTGTTTAACCCAAACATCAGCATCGGGGAAGAACCGGTGAACCCTCTTAGTTAACTCGCCCAGAATGATATCTTTTGCACCGGTCAGACCATCAAAATTCCTTTTGTCATAAACGAGTTCCACGAACATGCTTTAACTCCTCTTTACTGTGTATAATGCCAGTATATACTGTATATATAAACAGTATTGTTGAGAGGTAAGACGATGCCACGTTATTACGAAATTGAGACAGCTTTCCGCTCTGCGATTGTTAGGGAGCCCAGCGGTCGTAAAACGGTCACGACTAGAGATTTTGTCCGGGAATTGAAGAAGGTTAACTGGGACTTCTCACTTAAAGATGCCAATGCCTGGATCGAATCAAGCGTTAGCACCTTTAAAGACATATCAGCGGTTGAAGGGGAAGAGCGTACTTTCATGCTTTTTAACCCAAACGAAGGGCTATAGTCATGGGGTTCCCTTCACCGGCCAGTGATTACGTTGAAACAAGGATTTCCCTCGATCAGCAGCTAATCAGTCAGCCAGCCGCGACTTATTTCATGAGGGCATCTCGTTCACATTTCAGGGAAGGGATAATCCAGGGGGCGCTGCTTGTTGTGGACGCTTCGCTTTCAGCCTGTGATGGCTCGCTGCTGATATGCGAGATAGACGGGGAATTCAGGATCAAGCGATACCGAACTCACCCTCATCCCCATCTGATAAATCTGGAGAACGGGAGAAGGGAAGCGCTGCCAGAAGATGGTGATGGCTACAATTCCTCACACGCAATATTCGGAGTGATTACGTACATCATTAATGATGCTAGGAACGCGGAGTTTGATGACTGCCAAGTGATGTAGATAGAAACACATCATGAGAAGAATAATTATGCTCAATTGGTGGTTATTTGATCACTTATGATCTTGGTAAGATTTTAGTTAAAAATATTAGATATCAATCACAAAGATTTAATGACAACCATCTTTGTAATGACTATAAATTTACCCACTCGCTAGGGATATAGCGTATCCAATATGCACTGCTGTGTAATTACGGGGTCTGTTGATGTCAGCAGACACCCGGTTTTTCATCATCAACTACACACAGCAGCTATCCTGCCGGGCAAATTCTATAATTGGGCGGTGTTTCTCCCCAGTGATTCCCCAGAGCTTTCCCGCTCAGAAAACAGGCATAAAAAAACCAGCCGTAACAGGCTGGTTCTTAGAGGATTTTTGGTCGGCACGAGAGGATTTGAACCTCCGACCCCCGACACCCCATGATGGCGAGTTACCGTCTGAAGGGCTGCTATGTGCCAGGAGCGGACGTTGCTAACAGCGTAGTGTGTTAATCTATAGGGCGCAGGTCAGCTGATCTCTAATCAACTGTTTGAATTCTTGAGGAGCAGTAATATGGCAGTAGTTCCTAGACAAAACGCACCAAGTAAAAAAAAGATCTGGCAGTACTGGATTGACAATGGAATTCAAAGAGGTTTGGATGATACGCGCTATGATAATGCGTGTGATCTCAATGTATGTGTCTGCTGTGGCCGCGAATCCTCAAAATTGGAGAGGGCGCATATTATCCCTCACTCACTAGGCGGAAGTAATGATGTCTCAAATTATATTCTGCTATGCAATAAATGTCATAGAGAAAGCCCAGATATTGCTAATGAATCTGCGCTTATTGAATGGATGAATGAGCAACCTAGTGAAATGGAAAGCATGTTAAGACTAATCCAACAGGAAATGGATAAATATAATAAAGAAACTCAAATGACAATTAATGAAATTCTTATCAAAGAAATTTTCAGTGAGTTGTTCAAAAAGGCAGGAGCACATGGTGGTAGAATTTCTGATGCAACCAAGGTGTATATTGTTAGGGAAGCTTTGAAAAAAATATTTAGTCAGGCCACTTTATAAATTAAAATGATTATAGTCATTCAGATTGACCGGTCTATTTAATGTTAAGTTTTACTTTACATTAGATTTAAATTTTCTTTTAAGGAAATGCCCGCTCTTCGCTCAAAACTGCCTTTCAGGAAAGCTTAATGCGAGATTTTACCTGGCCCTAAGAGCGCTACTTTACAAAATGAAGTAAAACAAAGCCTTCATCTTTTGTTAACATCTGTTTTCCTGCGGGTATCAATCATTCTGACATACATCTCCCTAAATTCCTTATTCTGCTTGATTACCATTTCCTTGGGCAAGGATGCACGCTCATTATTCCATTCATTAACGATATCCTCGCACTCCTTATAAGCATCATTAACAATATTCTCAGCAGGAATCGTCGTGTTGATATAGGGAATAGTATGTTTGTTCAAGCATCTAGAGATGGGAGGACCATAATCATGGTCTTCGGCATGTAGGGGAAGAGCGAAAAGCAATGTAAACAGTGTTATAAATCTCATTTTCAGTTTTTCCTTGTAGAGACAATGTGGCCAGAAACGCCTGTCCTCTACAATAATATCGATTTTATGATGAATAGTTAGTCGCTGAAGAAAGTTATTATGCATATTCTATGACGGCTTACACAATGCCAGCCAAGTGAAAGCCATCCTATCTCAAAATCAGCTTGCGAAAGTTACAATGTCTGCTCCTCGCTCTCAGCGGACCTTCAGCCCTGTTACCTAGTCCGCTTCGTGCCAAGAGCGGACGTTAATGCTCTGAATGAATACCGGAGCTGCTCAGCTCAGTATCAGGATGTGATAAAGGAGCCAGTATCATTTTGGCAACCGATATGGCGGATGAAATAGTCAGTTCCAGTATTCGTATTTCGCTGTTATGACGGCTTTATATTTGTCCACATCCTGTTTACCCGTCTGATCGACTGGGACAATCATGATGTTCATATTGGCGCGTGTGCATTCTCCATGCGAGTTCCACTCCTCGCACGTGGACAGGTTTTTTTCGATGGTGAAATAGGTCTGGGTCTTGCTCAGGGTCAGCTCACGGCCCTCGTTATCATAGGTATACTCTTCTATGGTTGAGGGGGACTGGGTTTTGATCAGGCGATGATTGTCATCATAGCTGTATACAATCGTATTGTTATCTATCGGCAAACTTCCTTTGCTTACCATCCTTGCCAGCAACCCTGATGAATTGAAAACGTAATCTATTTTGCTCACTGTGGTTTTGTCTTTATCTTCTGCTTTTGTGGCCGCGATAGTCGAGCGTGTAACTGCGTGGCTGATTAATCCTTTATTGTTAAGCAGGTACATTCCCTCCAGAGTCTGCTGGTATAGCTGTGTGGTCTTCTTACTGTTGTTATCGACTATGACCCCGTTTGCATCCATCTGGATGCGCCAGCCAAAGTCCGTTCTGTTCAGCTGAATTTCATTGGTAGCCGTGAATACTGCTTTCGGGCCTCTTGAGGTTTTGACCTCTTTTACACTGCCGCCAATTAGCTCACCGCACTGACTGAAGTTGCCTTGAACCGATGCACGAAGATACCCATCAGGACTATCAATAGTCATTTCAACCGATTTGGGGATTTCTGTTCTTGTCTGCTGGCTCATGAGAATGAAGTTGTTCAGTTTGTTTTTAGCGATGGTTTCCGCTGTGCATTGTGCTGCATAAGTCTGGAACGTGCAGAGGGATAAGAGAGTAATAAACAGATTTTTATTATTGAAAAGCATTATTTGTTGTCCTCAGGAACCGATCAATTATCTGAATGAACCATTTAGCTTGCCAGGAAAGAGGGCCTTTTCTATGGACAGGTCGAAATCGAGGATCGCCTCATCTGTATGTAGCAGCACAGGAAACTGTGCCTTTAGGCTCAACAATCGGCACGTCTTCCCAACACGGATGAAACAATGCACGATTCCAGTCCGGCCTGAGACGACCACGTTTTTTAAAGCGCTCACTATTACATGCAAGCCTGTTGCGCGTGTGATTCGACTCACTTGTCAATCAATGGCTTCACTGTAATCTGGCGACATGCTTTGTACAAGAACGTCTGCTCCTCGCTCAACGCGGACATCATGAACCTCGTTTAACTTCTCCTGTCATAAGGGGAAAAAGTCTTTACAAAATAATTTGAATGCTTGGTGATTTCCAAACAATACTTTCGGGTATAAACTCGGCGGATATGATTAGCTGAAAATGGAGTAATCGATGTTTACCCTTGGCGCACACCTTTCATCCAAACGTACCGGATATACTCATCATGGTATTTACATTGGGAGTGGTAAAGTTATCCATTATTCAGGTCTGGCAAGTGGGTTAAGCAAAGGTAAAATCTGTGAGACTTCGTTTGAAGACTTCAATCAGAACCAGAGCGAAGTTGCCATTATCGAACATCTGGATGCTAAATGTGTTTACTCCAATGTAGATATTGTGAAAAGGGCTAAATCCAGACTGGGTGAGGATGGATATAATATATTCAACAACAACTGTGAGCATTTTGCGACATGGTGTGTGACTGGCGTTAGTGAAAGCGCTCAGGTCAAAACAGTGAAGACTATGGCAGTATCTGTAGGGCAGGCGGGGGTCAATGCTTACAGCTATTATAAAATAACTCAAACAGCCCCCACGGTATTAAGAACTGCGGCGTCCATGGCAAGCCGTCAGGTTGCTACGCGAGCTATAGCATCAGGGGCAATGACATCCGGTACTTCAGCATTGACCGGTATATCGTCTGTTGCTAGTGGTGCAGGGTTAACTACAGCAGCTTTCTCTGGTGGAGCGAGTACTATTGTTGGCTTAACTGGAGCTTCAGCAGCTACAGTAGCTGCGGCCCCCGTTGTGCTTGCCGCGGGAGGCGTAGCTTTAGTTGGGTATGGTGTATATAAAGTATGGTCATGGCTTAGCGACTAATTCTCAAATAAGCATTTAAACGCCGTGGTCGTAGTGTCGATGAGTTCTCCGAGGTGATCAGAATCGACGTTGCGGATGCAACGCTGGAGGGCTATGTAAAATACGGTGATCTGCTCCCTGTCGGTTAACACACGGGAAGGTGAGTAGAGCATTATCAATGGCGATGATAGTTGTGAACGTCTGCTCCTCGCTCACAGCGGACCTTCATCTCAGTTAGCTCGTCCACTATGTGCCAGGATCAGACGTTAACAAGGCGGTATATTTCGCAGGCACAACTAGACAAATTAAAAACATGATAGCGTGTAAACTCTGGTTAGATTTCAACGTACAAGCGGTATCTTCCAGGAGAATTCCAGATGTTTACTCATATGCGTATTGCCAAACCCGTTACCAATCTTGAAAAATCTTTTCTGATGTACAGTCAGGGGCTCGGCCTGCATAAAATTGCTGAATTCAACGACCATGAAGGTTTCAATGGAATCATGTTAGGACGTAAGGAGTTAAACTGGCACATCGAATTCACCTTTTGTCTTAACCATCCCGTACAGCCTTTGCATACCGAGGATGACTTGCTCGTTCTTTATTACTCGGATAAAAACGAATGGATATATGCCTGCAAAAGAATGACTGAGGCTGGTTTTAAAATGATGAAATCGTTTAATCCTTACTGGGATGTGAACGGAAAGACATTTGTTGACTCAGACGGATATAGAGTGGTTCTCCAAAATAAGGCTTGGATGTAGACGCTCGTCTTGTTGCAGCATAAACGACTGCTGTTCGCTCAAAGTAGACGTTTTTCTCTACAGCATCATACATCAGCGCATAGTTTCTATTAACTCTGGTCCTTGATTCTTCACATTCCCCACCGCGCGCGTAACGGCGTGCCAGATAAACTTGTCGGCGGGCACTGTATCGTCGGCAATTATCTCTTCAGCTTCTTTCCCTCCTACGTCCTGGCGCATCCATTCCCTTGCAGCTTCAGGTGACAGAACCAGCGGCCGCCTGTCGTGAATATCTACCAGCCCTTTTTCAGCTGCAGCTGTCACTATCAGGAAACCTTCTGCTTCATCACCTCGTTCAAATGGTGTGCTGCCGATCGCTGCCATGAATATCGGTTTGCCGTCGGCGCGATGGATGAAGTAGGGTTGCTTCTTGTCTCCTTCCTTTTTCCACTCAAACCATCCATCAGCAAAGCAAATTGCGCGACCACGCTGCCAGAGTGATTTAAACATTCTGCTGGTGGCCGCAGTTTCAGACCTTGCGTTAATGAGCGGCGGTTTATCCCACCATCCGGGGGCGTATCCCCAGATAACTGGATCAAGGTGGAGTTGCTCGTCACGCTCGCTCAGCAGCAGAACTTTGGTACCAGGTGCCACGTTGAAACGTCCGATGGGTTCTGGATCGTATGGAATGTCGCGTTCTGATTCATCAGCGAGCAGGGCAAGATAATCTTCACGCGCCATTGATTGTGAAAAGCGTCCACACATAGAAACCTCCAGCCGTATGTCAGACTGAAAGTATAGGTCGTGGCGAAAAGAGAGGGCGCTTAGATTAATGTGTACCTAAATGCGCCCTTAATTTTGATACTGGATGATTGTATTTTTTTATGTATTTGAATTTAAAATAATTTATTTAAATTCAAAAAACCTTCTTATACGGTTTTACTGAAACCTGTGCATAAACGCCTGCCGCAACGTACGGGTCGGCTTCTGCCCACGCCTGCGCTGCTTCTAAAGATTCAAATTCAGCAATTACCGTCGAGCCGGTGAAGCCCGCAGCACCGGGATCGTTACTGTCAACCGCTGGCATGGGACCTGCCGTAAGCAAACGGCCTTCGTCATGAAGGAGTTGTAGACGAGCCAGATGAGCAGGGCGAACGGAAAGACGTTTTTCGAGAGAGTCTGCGATATCTTGAGCGTAAATAACGTACAGCACGGGTAGAGCTCCTTGAACGGTAAAAGGTCATAATTACGTTATTGGAAAGGCCTGGTAACTGCAACGGAAAGATAACTGATATGTTAAGGCCATACTCTGAAAATGGTTTTTTATCATAAAATCGCGTTTTAAATGTCAGTTAGCATTACGGCCTTATTGAATATGATTGCTATTTGCATTTAAAATCGAGGCCTGGTTTTTTTACTGAAACGATTATGACTTCAATGACCCTTGATTTACCTCGTCGCTTTCCCTGGCCAACGTTACTTTCTGTCGGCATTCATGGCGCTGTAGTGGCAGGTTTGCTGTATACCTCGGTACATCAGGTTATTGAACTGCCTGCGCCAGCGCAGCCGATCTCCGTTACGATGGTTGCACCTGCCGATCTCGAACCGCCTCAGGCCGTTCAGCCACCGCCGGAACCCGTCGTCGAGCCTGAGCCGGAACCAGAGCCGATTCCGGAACCGCCAAAAGAAGCGCCTGTGGTGATTGAGAAACCGAAGCCCAAGCCTAAACCGAAACCAAAACCGGTGAAAAAGGTGGAAGAGCAGCCAAAACGCGATGTAAAACCAACTGAGCCGCGTCCGTCGTCTCCGTTTGAAAATACAGCGCCTGCGCGTCCAACGACCAGCAGTGCTCCGGCAACCGCTAAACCGGCGGTGAGCGCACCGTCTGGCCCGCGAGCTTTAAGTCGTAATCAGCCGCAGTATCCGGCGCGTGCACAAGCGTTGCGTATTGAAGGCCGGGTTAAGGTGAAATTTAACGTAACGCCGGATGGTCGGGTTGAAAATGTGGAGATCCTGTCTGCACAGCCTGCGAATATGTTTGAGCGTGAAGTGAAAAATGCGATGCGCAGATGGCGCTATGAGGCCGGTAAACCAGGTTCTGGACTGGTAGTGAATATCGTGTTCCGCCTTAACGGCACAACACAGATCGAGTAAGCATCAGGCCGGATTTGGCGGTCCGCCGCCTTCCGGTAATGATCAAGAGTGATGATTACCGGAAGACGGTGTCGGGGCGCGCTATCAGCCCAGAGTAGGGATCGGACGCGGTTTACCGTCTTTATCAACGGCAACATAGATAAACAGCGCTTCGGTGGCTTTATAGCGCTGGCCGATAGGTTCAGAAGCGACTTTCTTCACCCAGACTTCAATATTAATGCTGATCGAGGTCGTTCCGCGTTTCACACAGCGTGCATAGCAACAAACCACATCGCCTACGGCAACCGGGCGCAAAAAGCTCATTCCTTCAACCCGCACCGTGACCACACGACCATGTGCGATCTCTTTGGCCTGAATAGCGCCACCTATATCCATTTGTGACATCAGCCAGCCGCCAAAAATATCACCGTTCGCGTTGGTATCGGCAGGCATAGCCAGAGTGCGTAAAACCAGTTCGCCCTGGGGAGTGTTATTCGTTGTTGTCATTGTAGAACCGACTATAGAGAAAGATTACAGGCGCGATGCTACTAGAATTTATGCGCTGAGAACAGAGGGGATGCGGCGGGTGGAACGGAAGTAAGGCGAGTTAACTGCAATCTAGAATGCGAGGGGATAAAAATTCGCCAGATCCGAAGATCTGGCGAGCATATATTACGATTTATCTTCCTGCGGAAGGTGGCGGTAAATATAGACTCCGCTCAGTAACGTAAAGAGTAAGGTCAGGGCGGTCAGGCCGAACACCTTAAAGTTGACCCAAATATTCTGCGGTAGCCAAAACGCGATATAAATATTCGCCAGACCGCACAGGATGAAGAAGACGGCCCAGGCTAAATTAAGTTTTGACCATACCGGCTGCGGCAGGGTCAGCTCTTTGCCTAACATGCGCTGGATCAGCGGCTTTTTCATTACCCACTGGCTAACCAGCAGTGCACCAGCAAACAGTCCATAAATCACCGTTACTTTCCACTTAATGAATTCATCATTGTGGAAGAAGATAGTCAGGCCACCGAACACGGCTACCAGAACAAAGGTGATTAATGCCATCTTTTCGACCTTGCGATAGCGAACCCAGCTGTAAATTAAAACGACAGCCGTCGCGACAATCAGTGCCGAGGTCGCCGCGTAGATGTCGTAGAGCTTATAAAAAGCAAAAAAGACAACCAGCGGTAAAAAATCAAGAAACTGCTTCATTCTTCGATTCCGTCATTAAAAGCACCGGGTACAAGCCCGGAATGCGTTCAGGGTTTATTGGCGAATCAGCATGTACAGGCGGAACAAATAGATCAGCAACACGGCGGAGATCATATTGCTCAGCGTATTCGCCAATACCGCGCCTACATTTGGCGTAAGTACCGCAAAACTTGGCGCAAAAAGCAACAGCAACGTTTTTGCCAACAGCCAACCGATCACTGCCGGTGCAACCAGGCGCATATTCGACCACGACAGACGCATACTGTTGCGCATAGCGGCAAAAACACCCATTTTGTCCTGTACTAACATCACCGGTGCGAGTGCCAGCAGGATGGCCAGCAGAATACCGGGAACCACCACCAGCATAATACCGATTTGCACCAGCAGAGTAGTCAGAAAAATCAGAATAAACAGCTTAGGCAGAACTGGCGCACTGGCGCCAATGGCGCGTAAAGCGCTGACCCGATGACCGGCTGAAATCAGCTGAATCATCAGGATGATGCCTCCCGCGAGGATGGCATTACCGATCAGGCCAGAAAACGTTGATGCCGCAGAAGCGCGTAGCAAAATTTGCTGTTGCTCCGGAGTCATGTTTTGCACCAAATCGAATAACCCCACGCTGCTGGTTAACTGATCGCCTTCACTGAGTTGCGCAATTTGTGCGTCGGTGGGAGAAAAGGCATGCCCTAACACCACTGTGATAAACGCGCACAACAACGATACCAGCAAGATGGTAATGAATTGATTACGGAAAAAGTTCCCCGTGTCACGGTAAACGGATTTCGCCGTGATAGACATGCACTCTCCTTGAGTTTTGCAGGTGTTCATTTGCGGGCAATTGTACCCTGGATAACTCTACAGTGGCAGCATCGCACGGTGTATGGAAAAGCATATCTTTGTAAATCCCCGGTAATTTTTGGCTATGCGTTCAGCGTCATGCAAGAACATTGGTTGTTCTCTGCGCATCATGAGCAAATCTCCATCCCCTGTAGGAACAGAGGCAAGGTACTTGCGATGTGAAAATATATCAAAATTGATCTGAATTAATTTAACCAGGATTTTGAATGCAAGTTCTAACTTAATCTGGATCAATAAATGTTAAATTATCAAAGTCAATGTGATCCAGGTTAGATCACTTATTACTCCAATGTGGGTATATTCGTTCCGCTTTTATAACCATAACGATGGAGCGGACATGAAAAAATTAACAGTTGCAGCATTGGCTTTAACAACTCTTCTCTCTGGTAACGCATTTGCGCATGAGGCCGGAGAATTCTTTATTCGTGCAGGTTCTGCCACCGTCAGGCCGACGGAAGGCGCGGGTGGTACGCTGGGAAGCCTGGGTGGCTTTAATGTCAGCAATAACACGCAGTTGGGTCTGACATTTACCTATATGGCAACCGACAATATCGGTGTTGAATTACTGGCCGCCACGCCGTTCCGCCATAAAATTGGGACTGCCGCGACGGGCGATATTGCTACCGTTCACCATTTACCACCGACGTTAATGGCACAGTGGTACTTCGGTGACTCCAGCAGCAAACTGCGTCCTTACGTGGGGGTTGGTGTGAACTACACCACTTTCTTCGACGAAAGCTTTAACGATAACGGCAAAAAAACCGGCTTATCGGACCTGAGCCTGAAAGATTCCTGGGGTGCGGCAGGGCAGGTTGGTATGGATTATCTGATTAACCGCGACTGGCTGATTAACATGTCGGTCTGGTATATGGATATCGATACCACCGCAAGCTATAAAATGGGTGGCGCCCAGCAACGAGACAGCGTACGTCTCGATCCGTGGGTGTTTATGTTCTCTGCGGGTTATCGTTTTTAAATACTTCTGTAAAACCTTGCTGCAAAACTGGTCATCAAATGACCAGTTTTGCCAACTCTTCAGCATCAACGAACATCATTCCAATGGTATTTTTTACCCGTTGTGTCCATGATGAAAATCTCCTTTTGGTAGTTTATTAACCAGGATTTCATAGACTTTTTCGCATTACCCTGACGATGGATGCCAAGCCACAATTCTGCAAGAGAGTTAAGATCATCGGAAGACCACGGCGTATTATAATCTCCAGTGAGCTTTGTTTTTTCATCGACTAAATGGCTGTACCAAATATACATCGGGATTTGTAATGCCTCTTTAGGCGGTCTAACACCGCCATGAGAATAAACCACAGAGCGTGCAGGATCACGGATCAGCGCATGATCGGAAAAATACATTACTGATGAGCGAGTGTTTTCCAGCGCATTGAATATATTACCCATCAGTTCATCAGTATAGCGAATTGAGTTATCATAACAATCGTCAGCTTTACTCTCGCCAAATAAGACAGTATGACTTTCTGGAAAACGTTGACAGGAAGGTTCATGACTGCCATATAAATGCAGGACAATAAGTTTCTTACCTGGCTTCAGTAATGCCTTGTGTAATAACGGCAACAACGCCTCATCATAGCCATATTCTATCCATTCATGCTGATGTGCATTCATGGCAATCCCAGTAATTATATTGTTATGTGCCCCTCCATTTCCCTGGCGACTGTACCAGTATGTATCATAGCCAGCCTGGTTGGTGATATTAATAATATTATCGCTATAGTTACGAGGGTGATGGGCTTGCACTGAGTCAGCAGTAAGTGCCATGGGGACGGCCATGATTGTTACCGGCGCAGGCGAAATCGCGTTATGAAACAGTAAAAGTTGCTGCTTTTGTTTGATAAGTTCAGGGGTGGTATCCCTTGCGTATCCATAAATTCCCATGTTTAACGCACGCGCAGATTCCCCGACGATCAGTATATAATTTTCAATTCCTGTATCAGTTACTGTTATCTTATAATTGGGAATGTTTGTACCGATATCAGAAATTATGGCGTTATCTTGCATAGCCTGCATAAACTCTTTTCCGGTACTTACTGGAGTGGAGTGGATGACTCGTTGCACCAGACTTTCAACATTACTTTTCCTTATCTGGTGGAGATAAGCTTGCGAAAACAAAAAGAAAATTATTAAGCCCAAAATAACTATTGGGTAATGACGAAATCGATAGGGTACAGGCCTCGTGCCAGTATTTATAGAGTAAATAAAAAACATTACAAGTGTAAAGAACGTAACACAGTCGCGCCAATATAATCTCAGCATAGCTATTGCTTCACTGGGAGTTGTATTCAAAACACTTAACGCAAATCCATAACTAAATTCTGAGTTGTAATTATTCCAGGCATGCAATTGAAGAGTGATATCACCTGCGACGGGTATTAAAATTAAAGCAGCCAGAATATTTCTGAAAAAAAATACTGTAGGCATCGTAATGAAAGCATGATCATGAAAAACACAAGTGTCCGATTAATCACAGTGTTATATTTTGCAGTTAATATATTAACACTAGCAATAATTAACACAGAAATAATTAGCGGAATAATTTTAAGTGGGCGTAAACCACTTCTGACCATTTGAAGGTTAAATTGGATAGACATGATTTTTAATTTATGGACCCAGATATCCTGACAAAAAAATATGTTTTAAACATAAGAATTTTGTTCTTATGTGCTTTTATTGTTTACTTATGCAATTATTGAGGGTGAATAAGTTACATATAGCAATCTCACAGACCTGTCTCAGGTGTGATCGCCTTTATGTCGTTTTATTCAATGCTATTTAGTTGTTATCCTGTGGTTTGATCCCTTTGGCTTTCTGAATATTTTAAAAGGTGAGTTTGAGTTAAGTGAAAATAGTGCCTGGTGCATCTTGCATTTATAAACAACTAATTCACACATTAATAACATGACCTAAGTGAAATTATTATGGCCTTGTGAAAAATAACTCTATTACTCTGACACTATAATGACTTTAGTCTTGATGAGCCAATGTAATATTTATATTTAATATGATATGTATTTAAAACATTACCAAAACTTTATGATATTGATGCATTCAGCGTTTCGATGCTCATCTATTAAACATTGAAAACAACGCCAACATCTCAGACCGAATGTGGGATGGGCAGGGTTATTCGCTACCTATGAATGTGTTCTGTAAAAGTACGAGGAAACCGTGCCCGGTTTCAGCCATAACTGTGAAGGCTGTGATCACGATTTTCCCCCTGAATCGTCAGTGGTGTACTTCTCTTCTTCGATGTAATGCTACTCTTTAAGCAAACTGGCTTTGAGGGTATTGACGATGCTAACCCGCCATCAACTCCAACAAAAAATCACGCTTCTGGAAACAAACATCGGGGATGAAACGACAGAGTTTGCCGTGAGAGTCGCCCGTGAATTGCTGCATTACATGAAAAAAATTGAAGCCCTGGAAAAACAGGTTGCCACTCCGGTTACACTGCCTTATTGCAGCGCAAGCCCAGTTTGTGAGATTGAAGCAGGCTATGCCGCAGGCGTGAGCGATTGTCGCGAGGCCATTCGCCGGGCAGGGTATCCGATTGAGGGTGATGATTAGTTTGCATTTATGTTAACAAGAATGCGCTTTTATTGTATAAATCCGTAACATCAGCGCAGCGTAGCTGCGGGCATGTAACTCATTAGCTTAGGGACGGTTAACATTCTCAATCAACGTACAACGCAGTTATGCAACAACATAAACGGGTAACCGGTTTGGCAATACTGTTAACTATCAGGGTGGACTCGTGAAGATTGTGCAGGACAAGCTCAGGAACAGGCAGGCACTGCTGGTATCAGGGCTTATTACGTTGATATTTACCTCGTTGTTTCTGTTTATTATTTATGAACAGCGGACGGCTGCAGCCAGTGAAGGTGTTAACCGCCTGCAAGCGCGCATGATGGACATTTTTAACGATAACGAGTTGATCGCTGATGCCATTGGTGAGCGCTATCACCACATCAAAAATGGCGAGCAATGTGGCGATTTATCCCGATTTGTTCCTCGCTATGAGAATGAATGGGGAATTAACGCCGACCCAAAGCGGCTGCATTCGGCGACGGGGACAATGGTTGCTCAGCAAACCAGCCACAACGCGCTGTGTATGTTTACGGCAGCGGAGTTTATTCGCGGTATGGTCAATGAGCTAAACCCAGGCAGCTTTGATGCACATCGTTATATCATCGCCAAAAACTCAGATTATTTTTACTGGTTTATGGCTTCCGATTCGCGCAATTTCAGTTTCTCTAACTCTGAAATGGCGCGGGATATCACTCAATTTTTCTATCCGCCGGTCGATTTCTATACCCGACTGTTGCAGAAAAACGTCAAAAATAAAGCCCTTAGTTCAACGAATTTTTATACCGATAAAATTACCGGCGAAAAAGCTTACAGCGTGGTGAGCTATATTTACGATCTGTCTGGTAAAGAGATATCAGACCAAATTGTGGCTTATCTGGTCTATGACCATTCAAAGCCCGAATTGCAGGAAGCATTGGCTCAGGCATTTGACAACCAAATTCCCCCCGAGCTGAATGTGGAGTTGGTGAATTTAACCAACCATGAGAGTCTCTGTTTATCTGGGAAATGTACCGGTCAATCCCGCTTTATGGTGCGCAATTTTTCGGAGAAATATGCGCTGCACTATTCGCTATCATTAGGCCGTTTTATGGCGCGTGACCCACATGCCGGGATCGTTATGCTGTTGGCGCCGTTCTTTTTCATCATCATTAGTTTCTCGTTAAAGTCATGGCTAAACGAAAGCGACCTTAAGGTTTATATCGACACGTTGACCGGCTGTTTTAACCGCCGAATACTCGACATCATCAAACGTCGTGATTTATCGCACTGCTCGGTGGTGTTACTGGATTGCAATAAATTCAAGGCTGTCAATGATACCTGGGGCCATGCGGCAGGTGACCGGGCGCTGCAAATTATTGCCAATAGGATGCTGTCTAACACCCGCACCAGCCACGATATTGTGATTCGTACTGGCGGAGATGAATTTATGATCCTGCTGTTTCGATCGCAGGCAACTGACGCCATAGCGATCGCGCAACGTATTAGCGGTCAAGTGACCAGTCATGTGTTTGTGGTGGACGGTCATACCGTGCCATTGTCAGTTTCTTGGGGGATTGCAGAGGTGAACGGTGAACTGGATGTAGCCATTCAGAATGCGGATAGCGCCATGTATAGAATGAAGCACACGAAAGAAGGGTGAAACCGCCAGATGTCTCTGGCGGTTGATTGACTTACTGCTGGGTAGCGGCTTTCATCGCGCTGACAAAAGCTTTTAGCTCTGCCAGCATCTGTTCCGGTGCCGCAACATTTTTCTCAATGATTTTCACAATCGCCGAGCCGGAAATTGCGCCGGCAGCGCCGGCTTCAATAGCACCGGCGACCTGTTCAGGCGCAGAGATACCGAAGCCCTGTAAAGAAGGCGGCGCATCATATTCTTTCAACTTTTCGACCAGGTGATGTAGCGGTAACGCCGCACGATTTTCTGCACCGGTCACGCCTGCACGTGAAAGCAGATAAGTATAGCCGCGGCCATAAGAGGCAATCTGGCGCAACAGTTCTTCATCGGCGTTCGGCGGACAGATAAAAATCGGTGCGATGTTGTGGCGCAGTGCCGCAGCTCTGAATGGCGCCGATTCCTCAACGGGAACATCGGCTACAAGCACCGAATCCACACCTACTTTTTCGCACTGGGCGTAAAACTCGTCGATGCCCTTGCTGAACACCAGATTGGCATACATCAGCAACCCAATGGGAATCGTCGGGTGCTTCTGGCGAATCAGCGCCAGCATTTCAAAGCATTGCGACGGCGTGACGCCGGCGGCAAATGCACGCAGGGTGGCTTCCTGAATAGTTGGGCCGTCAGCCAGCGGATCGGAGAACGGAATACCGAGCTCAAGGGCATCGGCACCGGCTTCAATCAGCGTATCAATGATTTTCAGTGACTGCTCTACAGACGGATCGCCCAGGGTTACGAAGGGGACAAAAGCACCTTCTTTGCGGTCCTTCAGTTGTGCAAACAGGTTTTCGTAACGTTCCATCAGATTTCCCCTCGCGCTTTCAGAATATCGTGTACGGTGAAAATGTCTTTGTCGCCGCGACCGGAGAGATTAACCACCAGTAACTGCTCTTTTTCCGGGTTTTCACGCATCATTTTTAACGCGTGCGCCAGGGCATGGGAGGATTCCAGTGCCGGAATAATCCCCTCGTGCAGACACAGCGTTTTAAAGGCTTCCAGCGCTTCATCGTCGGTGATCGAAACATAATCGGCGCGACCAATGCTGTTCAGATATGCATGCTGTGGCCCAACTGACGGGAAGTCCAGTCCTGCGGAAATTGAGTAAGACTCTTCAATCTGTCCTTCTTCGGTCTGCATCATCGGGGACTTCATGCCGAAGTAAATCCCGACACGCCCATGCTTCAACGGCGCACCGTGTTCTCCCGACTCAATCCCGTGACCGCCTGGCTCTACGCCAATCAGTCCGACGCTGGCTTCATTAATAAAGTCGGCGAACATACCGATGGCGTTAGAACCTCCGCCCACGCAGGCGATAACGGCGTCCGGCAGGCGACCCTCTTTTTCGAGGATCTGCGCTTTGGTTTCTTCACCGATCATGCGCTGGAATTCACGAACAATGGTCGGGAAGGGGTGCGGACCTGCCGCCGTACCGAGCATATAGTGCGCGGTATCGTAGCTGCCAGACCAGTCGCGCAGCGCTTCGTTACAGGCATCTTTCAGCGTGGCGGAACCGCTGTGAACTGGGATAACTTCAGCACCCATCAGACGCATACGGAAAACGTTAGGCGACTGGCGTTCAACGTCTTTCGCACCCATATAAATACGGCATTTCAGTCCCAGCAGTGCGCTGGCGAGAGCAGATGCCACACCGTGCTGACCCGCGCCGGTTTCGGCGATGATCTCTGTTTTTCCCATACGCTTTGCCAGCAATGCCTGGCCCAGCACCTGGTTGGTTTTGTGCGCGCCGCCGTGCAGTAAATCTTCACGCTTGAGGTACAGCGTCGTGTTGGTGCCTTGAGTAATGTTCTGGCACTTGGTCAATGCGGTTGGGCGACCAGCATAGTTTTTCAGCAGGTCTGTAAACTGCGCCTGAAATTCAGGGTCCTTTTGCGCGCTGACAAAAGCTTCTTCCAGCTGGCGCAGGGCAGGCATCAGAATCTGTGGCACATACATACCGCCAAATTCACCAAAATACGGATTGAGTAATGTTGTCATGTCCTTTTCCTTAATATGCGCGCAGCGTCTGAAAAACCGAAGCCAAAAGACATGCATCCTTGATGCCCGGCTGTGACTCTACGCCAGAATTGAAATCGAGACCGGCACAGCCGGCTTTTGCCGCGTCCACGCAGTTATCTGCGCCGAGTCCGCCAGCCAGTAAAACGTTATCCAGCGATTGTCCGCCTAAAAGTGACCAGTCAAAGCGTTGACCGCTGCCGCCCTGACCATTGTCGAATACGTATTTATCGACGTGCTGATAATCACGGGCTGGCAGCGTCTCGCTGACGCTTAGCGCCTTCCAGATTTGTACCTGTGCGGGTAGCGCGTCGCGCAGGGCGTTAACATAGGCCTGGTCTTCACTGCCATGCAGTTGCACGGCAGTTAACCCCAGAACAGTCGCTGTTTCACCCACGTCGGTGATATCTGTGTTGCGAAACACCCCAACATACTGCAGCGGTGCACCGGTCATGACTTCCCGCGCCTGTTCAATACCTATCGCGCGCGGGGATGTAGGCACAAAAATCAAACCACCGTAAATGGCGCCCGCTTCGTATGCCGCGTTTGCATCCTGAGCCCGGGTTAAACCGCAGACTTTATTCTCACCAAGTAGTACGCGACGCACGGCGGCGTGCAGATCATCATGCGACATCAGCGCGGAGCCAATCAGGAAACCGTTGGCGAAATGGCTGAGTTCGCGCACCTGACCATAGGTATTGATGCCGGACTCGCTGATAACGGTTACGCCGTGGCCCAGTCGCGGTGCCAACTGGCGGGTACGATTTAGATCAATCGACAGGTCGCGTAAATCACGGTTGTTGATACCGACGACTTTGGCGCCCAGGGCGATAGCACGCTCCA
This sequence comes from Citrobacter arsenatis, assembly GCF_004353845.1. GTDB lineage: Bacteria > Pseudomonadota > Gammaproteobacteria > Enterobacterales > Enterobacteriaceae > Citrobacter > Citrobacter arsenatis. The sequence continues at coordinate 2,772,842 of NZ_CP037864.1, read as the reverse complement.
GTTCTTCGTCGTTACTGACTTCGGTCAGTACACCCATTTTCAGGCTGTGGGCAACGGCGGCGAGTTGACGGTATTGCTCATCATCAAGCACCGACAGCATCAACAGACAGGCGTCCGCCTGGTAAAAACGCGCGAGATAAATCTGGTAAGGGTCGATAATAAAGTCCTTACACAGAATCGGCTGCGGTGCGATGCGGCTGACGATGGGCAGGAAATCAAAGCTCCCCTGGAAATACTTCTCATCGGTCAGTACGGAAATCGCGGAAGCATAATGTTTATAGACGCCCGCAATGTGTGCCGGGTCGAAGTCATCACGGATCACGCCTTTTGACGGAGACGCTTTTTTGCACTCCAGAATAAAGGCAGTACGTGCCCCCTGCAGCGCATCGTAGAAGTCACGAGAGCTGGGTTGAACATCATTCTGAAAGCTGGCCAGCGGTTGTTGCTGTTTGCGGGCTTCTACCCAAATCGCCTTGTCCGCGACAATTTTCGCTAAAACGGTTTGCATCATTTACCCTCTTGCTGCCAGTGCAGTGACACGGTCATAGGCCGCGCCGCTGCGCAGTACATTAATCACGGTTTGTGCATTGGCTTTTAAATCTTCTTCACCGTGCAGGCGCATTAACATGGCGACATTCGCGGCAACAGCAGCTTCATGAGCGGCTTCACCTTTACCTTGTAACAAGCGACTAAGAATGTCACGGTTTTCTTCCGGTGTACCGCCAGCCAACTGTTCCTGGTGGTATGGCGTCAGGCCAAAGTCTTCCGCCGTCAGTTGATAACTCTTGATTTCGCCATCGTGCAGCTCTGCCACAATGGTCGGCGCATGCAGTGAAACTTCGTCCATTCCGCCGCTGTGCACTACGGCTGCTCGCTGATATCCCAGTACGCGCAGCGTTTCGGCAATTGGCAGCACCAGTTCCGGGCTGTAAACGCCGATCAGCGCCAGCGGCGGATGCGCCGGGTTAATCAGTGGGCCGAGCACGTTAAACAGCGTGCGGGTTTTCAACTGTTGGCGTACCGGCATGGCATGGCGGAATCCGGTGTGATATTTCGGCGCAAACAGGAAGCACACCCCGAGGTCGTCAAGCGCCTGACGGGATTTATCGGCGTTCATATCCAGATTGATACCAAATGCCGCTAACAGATCCGAAGAGCCAGATTTGCTGGAGACGCTGCGATTGCCGTGTTTGGCGACTTTCAGTCCACAAGCCGCTGCAACAAAGGCGCTGGCGGTAGAAATATTGATACTGTTGCTGCCGTCGCCGCCGGTGCCAACAATATCGGCAAACAGATAATCAGGGCGCGGGAACGGGGCGGCGTTTTCCAACAGCGCGGTTGCCGCACCAGCGATTTCATTCGGGTGTTCGCCTCGAATTTTCATGCTCACCAGAGCCGCAGCCAGTTGTTCCGGCTTCAGTTCACCGCGTACCACAGCTGAGAACAACTGGTGGCTTTCCTGCTGGGACAGCGTCTGAGCCTGATACAGTTTCTCCAGAATGGGTTGCAGCGTATTGGTCTGTTCCAGCTTCTGTTGCGCCCAGGCCAGCGTTTGTTCCAGCAGACGCGCGCCTTGGGTAGTCAGAATGGATTCCGGATGGAACTGGAAGCCGCAGACGCGATCGGTATCGTGACGCACCGCCATTACCATGCCGTTAAAGTGGGCGTTGATGGTCAATCCGGCGGGTACATTGCTACCAACCAGCGAATGATAGCGCGCCACCGGCAGCGGATTTGCCAGACCGGCGAACATCGCCTGACCGTCGTGTTCAATGCTGGACGCTTTGCCGTGCAGAATTTCCCCGGCCTGACCCACATATCCACCATATGCCTCAACAATCGCCTGATGACCCAGACAAATGCCGATGATCGGCAGTTTGCCGCGCAGTCGGGTTAATAGCTCCGGCATGCAGCCCGCTTCGCTTGGCGCACCCGGTCCCGGAGAGAGCATCAGCACCGGATTTTTCATGGTTGCTAAGCGGTCAATTAACGTCTGGGCCGGAATATGGTTACGGTAAATCACCACGTTGTGACCATTAGTACGCAGCTGATCCGCCAGGTTATAGGTAAAAGAGTCGATATTATCGAGCAGCAGAATGTCAGCCATTAGAAAGTCTCCTGAGCGTGATGCGCGGTGGCAATAGCACGCAGAACCGCGCGCGCTTTATTACGGGTTTCATCGGCTTCAGACTGCGGAACAGAATCCAGAACAATCCCGGCACCGGCCTGCACGGTGGCAATACCGTCTTCCACAAGGGCGGAACGAATCACAATACAAGTATCCAGATCGCCATGGGCCGTGAAGTAACCTACCGCGCCGCCATAGCTGCCGCGACGACGGCCTTCGGCCTCGGCGATAAGTTGCATAGCGCGAACTTTCGGCGCTCCGCTTAACGTACCCATGTTCATGCAGGCGCGGTAAGCATGCAGCACATCCAGATCGCTACGCAGCTCGCCAACCACGCGGGAAACCAGGTGCATAACGAAGGAATAACGATCCACTTTGGTGAGATCGGCAACGTAGCGGCTACCCGGCGTACAGATGCGCGCCAGGTCGTTACGCGCCAGGTCAACCAGCATCAGGTGTTCGGAAAGTTCTTTATGATCGGTACGCATTTCCAGCTCGATGCGGCTGTCGAGGTCGCGGTCAAGCGAACCATCCGCACGACGACCGCGTGGGCGGGTCCCGGCAATCGGGTAGATTTCAATCTGGCGGTTGGTGGCATCGTATTTCAGCGAGCTTTCCGGGGAAGCACCAAACAGCGTGAAATCGTTATCCTGCATGAAAAACATGTACGGGCTGGGGTTACTTTTCTTGAGCACATAGTAGGCTGCCAGCGGTGACGGACAGGGCAGCGAGAAACGGCGGGACGGAACCACCTGGAAAATTTCACCTGCGCGAATGGCTTTTTGCATCCCACGCACTACGGCACCAAACTCTTCATCACTCTGATTGCATTCGCAGCGCATCTGCGGGACTTCAGTGACGGGCAGCGGCGGCGCAGGCTCGGTAAGCTGCTGGCTCAGCTGCGCCAGACGGCTGTTAAGACGCTGTTTTTCTACATCGTCAGGGGTAAATACGCTGGCCTGAATGCGGGTGCTTTTCTTCTGGTGGTCGATAACCATCAGCGTTTCTGCCAGGTAGAAGCAGTAATCAGGGCAACGGTTGCCAGCTTCAAGCTGAGGTAAATCTTCAAAACCGGCAACCAGGTCGTAAGAAAACAGACCGCCGAAGAACATCGCTTCACGTTCTTGCGCAGGAACATTAACCAGCTCCTGTAATAAACGGAATGCATCAAATACGGACAGGGAGCATAAGCGGGCGTCTTCATCAAGCAGTGGGCTGACGGCAGGGAATCGCAGATGACGGCCATTGGGCTGTGGTTCATTCTCAACGCCAGCTGGCAGGGCGGCGTCCAACAGGGGCAGCAGCGATGCGCCGTTTGCCGATAACGCCTGGATAGTGACAGTGTCACCGATGGCGGTAATGCGTAATGCGCTGTCGACCAGCAGCAGGCTCTTCAGATCGTCTTTGCTGTCGATATCTGCAGATTCCAGCAGCAGCGTGGCCGGACGTGCGCCACACACCTGGTGAAACAGCGCCGTTGGATTTTCACGGTAGGCGGCATCGCAGGCAAGCAGTTCGAGTGTCGGTTTTTGAGTTTGCATCGTTATTCTCATTAATTTTGTTCAAAAAAAAGCCCGCTCATTTGGCGGGCCTGGTATCTGGTTGCATATTGCAGACGTAAGACACTGCCCGAAATCAGGAAGTGCGCCACCAACCGTGCAGAATAAATGTTGCTTTCATCTCAGATACCTTCTTTATGTGAACTTGCGTACTAGTTAACTAGTTCGATGGAATAAAGTCAACACCTGATTTCAGTATATTTGTCGAAACCGCTATGATGGGCGTGTTACGACATTTATTGAAACGGGAGCCGCCTTGAGCGACACGAATTACGCAGTGATTTATGACCTGCACAGTCATACTACAGCCTCCGATGGGCGGTTAACGCCAGAAGCCTTAGTACACCGTGCGGTAGAGATGCGAGTCGGTACACTGGCGATCACCGATCATGACACCACGGCGGGCATTGCGGCGGCAAGAGAAGAAATTTCACGTTCGGGTTTAGCGTTAAATTTGATCCCTGGCGTCGAAATTTCAACGGTCTGGGAAAACCATGAGATCCATATAGTGGGTCTGAACATTGATATCGCCCATCCAATGATGTGCGAGTTTCTGGCGCAACAAACGGAACGTCGTCAGCAGCGCGCGCGCCTGATTGCTGAACGACTCGACAAAGCGCATATCCCCGGCGCGTGGGAAGGGGCGTTACGTCTGGCTGATGGTGGGGCGGTTACCCGGGGCCATTTTGCGCGTTTCCTGGTGGAATGCGGAAAAGCCACAACAATGGCGGATGTCTTTAAAAAATACCTTGCCCGTGGGAAAACCGGTTACGTTCCGCCACAGTGGTGTACAATAGAACAAGCTATTGATGTCATTCATCATTCTGGCGGTAAGGCAGTTCTGGCTCATCCAGGTCGGTACGATCTTAGCGCTAAGTGGCTGAAAAGACTGGTTGCGCATTTTGCTGAACATCGCGGTGACGCGATGGAAGTGGCACAGTGCCAGCAGTCTCCCAATGAACGCACCCATCTGGCGACGCTTGCGCGTTCGCATCAGCTGTGGGCATCGCAAGGGTCTGATTTTCATCTACCCTGCCCATGGATTGAGTTGGGGCGTAAACTTTGGTTGCCCGCAGGCGTAGAAGGCGTCTGGCAACTTTGGGAGCAGCCCGAGATCACAGAGAGGAAAGTATGAGCCAGTTTTTTTATATTCATCCCGAAAACCCGCAGCAGCGACTGATCAATCAGGCCGTTGAAATCGTGCGTAAAGGTGGGGTGATCGTCTATCCAACCGATTCCGGCTATGCGTTGGGCTGCAAAATTGAAGATAAAGGCGCGATGGAGCGCATTTGCCGCATCCGTCATCTGCCTGACGGACACAACTTTACGCTGATGTGTCGTGACCTGTCAGAACTGTCGACCTATTCGTTTGTCGACAACGTGGCCTTCCGGTTAATTAAAAACAACACGCCGGGCAACTACACCTTCATCCTGAAAGGGACGAAAGAGGTTCCGCGCCGTTTGTTGCAGGAAAAACGTAAGACCATTGGCCTGCGCGTGCCTTCGAATCCGATAGCGTTGGCGCTGCTGGAGGCGCTGGGCGAGCCAATGCTCTCTACATCGCTGATGCTGCCGGGCAGCGAATTTACCGAGTCAGATCCGGAAGAAATTAAAGACCGTCTGGAGAAACTGGTGGATTTGATTATCCACGGTGGATATCTCGGCCAGCAGCCGACCACGGTCATCGATTTAACCGACGATTCTCCGGTGGTGTTGCGTGAAGGCGTCGGTGACGTTAAACCTTTCTTATAAGGGCGCGAACCGCTATACTACGCGGCCTTAAAATGGCGCTGACTGGCGCCGTTGATTCTCCTGTTCGACGCCTGTGAAGGCGACATCTAAAGGAAGCTCTATGAGCGAAAAGTTACAAAAAGTGCTGGCGCGCGCTGGCCACGGTTCTCGCCGTGAAATTGAATCTATTATTGCCGCGGGTCGCGTGAGCGTTGATGGTAAAATTGCCACGCTCGGCGATCGCGTTGAAGTCACGCCGGGCCTAAAAATCCGCATCGACGGTCATCTGATTTCGGTTAAAGAGTCTGCGGAGCAAATCTGCCGCGTACTGGCCTATTACAAGCCAGAAGGTGAACTGTGTACCCGTAACGACCCGGAAGGTCGTCCAACCGTATTTGATCGTCTGCCTAAACTGCGCGATGCGCGCTGGATTGCCGTGGGGCGTCTGGATGTGAATACCTGCGGTTTACTGCTGTTTACCACCGATGGTGAACTGGCTAACCGTCTGATGCACCCAAGCCGCGAAGTGGAACGTGAATATGCGGTGCGTGTATTTGGTCAGGTTGATGACGCGAAATTGCGCGATCTGAGCCGTGGCGTGCAGCTGGAAGATGGTCCGGCGGCATTTAAAACGATCAAGTTCAGCGGCGGTGAAGGGATCAACCAGTGGTACAACGTCACGCTGACCGAAGGGCGTAACCGTGAAGTCCGTCGCCTGTGGGAAGCTGTAGGTGTACAGGTAAGCCGTCTTATCCGCGTCCGTTATGGTGATATTCCGCTGCCGAAAGGCCTGCCGCGTGGCGGCTGGACGGAGCTTGATCTTGCGCAGACCAACTATCTGCGTGAGCTGGTGGAACTGAAGCCGGAAACGACCTCTAAAGTCGCCGTCGAGAAAGATCGTCGCCGTATGAAGGCTAATCAGATCCGCCGTGCGGTGAAGCGCCACTCTCAGGTCGGCAGCAGCCGTCGTCCGGGCGGTCGTAGCAACAACGGTTAATCATGACCAGGCCTGATAAGCAACGCGCCATCAGGCGTTAGCGTGAAGCCGGATAAGACACAAACGCCTTATCCGGCCTACACTCAGTAATCGATCCCTATCTGGGCCTTCACGCCCGCTTCAAACGCATGCTTGACCGGGCGCAGCTCGCTGACTGTATCCGCTAACTCCAGAATATCGCGATGGCATCCACGACCGGTAATAATCACCGTTTGATGGGCTGGGCGCGCATTGAGGGCATTGATGACCTCTTCAAGCGGCAGGTAGTCGTATGCCACCATATAGGTCAACTCATCCAGTATCACCATATCCAGCTCAGCGTCAGCCAACATCCGCTTGCCGTGTTCCCACACGGCCATACAGGCTGCAGTATCGGACTCGCGGTTCTGCGTTTCCCAGGTAAATCCTGTCGCCATGACCTGAAACTCGACGCCGTGGGGTTCGAGTAAGTTTCGTTCGCCGTTTGGCCACGTACCCTTAATAAATTGCACCACACCGACTTTTTTACCGTGGCCTACTGCGCGCGTAGCGGTACCAAACGCGGCGGTGGTTTTACCCTTACCGTTTCCGGTGAACACAATAATTATCCCGCGCTCATCCTTCGCTGCGGCAACACGGGCATCTACCCGATCTTTTACGCGCTGCTGGCGCTGCTGATAGCGTTCTTCACTCATTGGGCAATTCCTGGTTTACGGCCCGGCTGGGCATCGAAAGTCATACCGGTTTTACGGCGGCTGTCATCGCCCATCAGCCACAGGTAGAGCGGCATAATATCGGCGGGAGTTTTCAATTTTTGCGGATCTTCCGTCGGGAACGCGCTGGCACGCATGCCGGTACGTGTACCGCCTGGATTGATACAGTTTACGCGCAGGTGACGGTTCTGATATTCATCTGCCAGAACTTGCATCATTCCTTCAGTAGCAAATTTGGAGGTAGCATACGCCCCCCAGTTGGCGCGCCCCTGGCGACCAACGCTTGAAGAGGTAAAGACCAGCGATCCGGCATCGGATTTGAGTAATAACGGCAATAATGCCTGGGTCAGCATAAAGGTAGCGTTGACGTTTACCTGCATTACATCCTGCCAGACCTGCGGGTTTTGCTCGCTCATCGGGCAAATATCGCCGAGCAATCCGGCATTATGCAGTACGCCATCCAGATGCGGGAAATGCGCGGCAATACGCTGTGCGAGCTGGTGACATTCGTCAGAAGTACAGGTGAGCAGATCCAGCGTGAACCAGTGCGGTTGCGTACCGTTTTCATCGGCGATGGTGTGGGCAACCTGGCGCAGCTTTTCTTCGTTACGCCCTAGCAGAATAACGGTCGCGCCGTAGCGCGCGTAGGTTTGTGCGGCCTCACGCCCGATGCCGTCGCTGGCACCAGTGACCAGAATAATGCGGTCCTGTAGAAGGTCTTGTTTAGGTTGGTAATGCACGGCTACTCCTCGGCGACGGCTGGCCATCTCGTTCGCGATAACTTTTGGGCTTTATGCCTTAAACCCTGTTCTTTTTCAATCAGCCAAAGGCAATAACACCGCAAAATGAACGCTTTGTCATGCTTTTTGCCGATTCCTCACGGGATGGATGAAGCAAGACGGGTTAACAAGGCTGTTGTACACTGAGCGAAAGTAGCGTTGTTTAACCAAGGTGGGTCTCGTGGAATTGTTGTCTGAATATGGGCTGTTTTTGGCAAAAATTGTCACTGTCGTGGTGGCTATTGCGGTGGTAGTTATGTTGATCGTAAACGCGACACAACGCAAACGTCAGCGTGGGGAATTGCGGGTTATTAATCTCAGCGAGCAATATAAAGAGATGAAAGAAGACCTGTCGCTGGCCTTACTGGATGGGCATCAGCAAAAATTCTGGCATAAGGCGCAGAAAAAGAAACACAAACAGGAAGCGAAGGCAGCCAAGGCAAAAGCGAAGCTGGGAGACAGCACGTCATCTGACAAACCGCGCGTGTGGGTACTTGATTTTAAAGGCAGTATGGATGCCCATGAGGTCAGCGCATTACGTGAAGAGGTGACGGCAGTGCTGGCGGTCGTTAAACCCAAGGATCAGGTGGTGGTTCGTCTGGAAAGCCCGGGCGGTGTGGTACACGGCTATGGCCTGGCCGCGTCGCAATTACAACGCCTGCGCGATAAGCAGATCCCGCTGACCGTTACGGTAGATAAAGTCGCTGCGAGCGGCGGATACATGATTGCCTGCGTGGCGGATAAAATTGTCTCGGCGCCGTTTGCCATCGTCGGCTCCATTGGCGTGGTGGCGCAGATCCCCAACTTTAACCGCTTCCTGAAAGGGAAAGATATTGATATCGAACTGCACACCGCCGGACAGTACAAGCGGACGCTGACCTTACTCGGTGAAAACACGGAAGAAGGGCGGCAGAAGTTCCGTGAAGATCTGAACGAAACGCATCATCTGTTTAAAGATTTCGTCCAGCGCATGCGTCCGACTCTGGACATTGAACAGGTTGCCACGGGTGAGCACTGGTTTGGGCAACAGGCGCTGGCAAATGGGCTGGTGGATGAGATCAATACCAGCGATGAGGTAATTCTCGGGTTAATGGAAGGTCGTGAGGTATTGAACGTACGTTATCTGCAGCGTAAAAAACTGATGGACCGTTTTACCGGCAGCGCGGCGGAGAGCGCCGATCGTTTACTGCTGCGCTGGTGGCAGCGGGGTCAGAAACCTCTGATGTAAAAGTGTTATTGCCGGATGGCGATGCTAACGTATCCTATCTGGCCTACCGATTTAGTGGTTCGTAGGCCGGATAAGGCGAATCCGCCATCCGGCAACTCATTTGTTGTGTTAATCGATCAAGTGATACTTTTCAGAAAGTACGTGCGCCAGGTGTTTAAACATATTAAACACTGCCGTACTTTTGGGCGTCGGTAGCCCTTGCTCGTCTAAAAAGTAATCTCCACTGAAAACCAACACGCCGTTTCGCTGCGTAACGCCGGTGGCGACAATCCCCGCCAGCGTGTCCTCATGCTCACGAATGATTTTGTTGGCTTCAATCAGCAGCGTTTCGCGATCGATGGGTTGAGTGTCTTTATGCATGATTTACTCCTTAAACAAGGACATTAGTCTACGCCGAGCCCAGCTTATGGGCAAATATTCCCTGACATAAATGAAGGCTTTACGACGGTGTTACAACTGGCGAGATTTGTTTTTGCATGCTAATAAAGTTGCGTAACGCATTTTATCAGGTACAGTGTGACGCTTTCGTCAATCTGGCAACAGATTTGCTTGACATTCGACCAATACTTCGTCGTGCAAGAGCGTTTGTGAGAAAAAAAGCCTGTTAACTCAGTTACATGAGAGTTACATTACAAGCGCGAATCAGTTTAAGGGGTTGATATCCGCCGACGCAGAGACCATATCGATGTCTCGTCGCCAGTGGAAGGTGAATCAACGTGCGACGCATTCTGGAAGAATCAAATTAGGTAAAGGTGAATATGGGTAAAGCTCTTGTCATCGTTGAGTCCCCGGCAAAAGCCAAAACGATCAACAAGTATCTGGGTAATGACTACGTGGTGAAATCCAGCGTCGGTCATATCCGTGATTTGCCGACCAGTGGCTCAGCAACTAAAAAGAGCGCCGACTCAACCTCCACCAAAACGGCTAAAAAGCCCAAAAAGGATGAACGTGGCGCTCTCGTCAACCGTATGGGTGTTGACCCGTGGCACAACTGGGATGCGCGTTATGAAGTGCTGCCCGGTAAAGAGAAAGTTGTTTCTGAACTGAAGCAACTGGCTGAAAAAGCTGACCACATCTATCTCGCAACCGACCTTGACCGCGAAGGGGAAGCCATTGCGTGGCACCTGCGGGAAGTGATCGGTGGCGACGACACTCGCTACAGCCGCGTGGTGTTTAACGAAATTACTAAAAACGCTATTCGTCAGGCGTTTGAAAAACCGGGCGAGTTGAACATCGACCGTGTCAATGCGCAACAGGCGCGCCGCTTTATGGACCGCGTTGTGGGCTATATGGTGTCGCCGCTGCTGTGGAAAAAAATCGCGCGTGGTCTGTCAGCTGGCCGCGTGCAGTCGGTTGCCGTGCGTCTGGTGGTTGAGCGTGAACGCGAAATCAAAGCGTTCGTTCCAGAAGAGTTCTGGGAAATTGATGCCAACACGACCACGCCTGGCGGCGATGCGTTACCGCTTGAGGTTACGCATCAGAATGACAAACCGTTCCGCCCGGTCAACCGGGAACAAACGCTTGCCGCAGTTAGCCTGTTGGAAAAAGCGCGCTATAGCGTCCTGGAACGTGAAGATAAGCCGACAAGCAGCAAGCCGGGCGCGCCGTTCATCACCTCCACGCTACAGCAGGCCGCCAGTACGCGTCTGGGCTTCGGCGTGAAGAAAACCATGATGATGGCGCAGCGCTTGTATGAAGCGGGTTACATCACTTATATGCGTACTGACTCAACCAACCTGAGCCAGGATGCGGTGAACATGGTTCGCGAGTACATCAGCGATAATTTTGGCAAAAAGTATCTGCCGGAGAGCGCGAACCAGTACGCCAGCAAAGAGAATTCGCAGGAAGCACACGAAGCCATCCGTCCTTCAGATGTCGCTGTGCAGGCGGAATCGCTGAAAGATATGGAAGCTGATGCGCAAAAACTGTATCAGCTGATCTGGCGTCAGTTTGTTGCCTGTCAGATGACGCCAGCCAAATATGACTCCACCACGCTGACCGTGGGCGCGGGTGATTTCCGTCTCAAGGCGCGTGGTCGTATTTTGCGTTTCGATGGTTGGACGAAAGTGATGCCTGCGCTGCGTAAGGGCGATGAAGACCGCATTTTACCAGCGGTGGATAAAGGCGATACGTTGACGCTTATCGAACTGACGCCTGCGCAGCACTTTACCAAGCCGCCTGCGCGCTTCAGCGAAGCGTCACTGGTTAAAGAGCTGGAAAAACGTGGTATTGGTCGCCCATCCACTTATGCGTCGATCATTTCTACGATTCAGGATCGCGGTTATGTTCGCGTTGAGAACCGTCGTTTTTACGCTGAAAAAATGGGTGAAATCGTCACAGATCGTCTGGAAGAAAACTTCCGCGAACTGATGAACTACGATTTTACCGCACAGATGGAAGACAGCCTCGACCAGGTGGCGAATCACGAAGCCGAATGGAAGGGCGTCCTCGACAACTTCTTCACCGATTTTACTCAGCAGCTGGATAAAGCTGAGAAAGATCCTGAAGAGGGCGGCATGCGTCCGAACCAGATGGTGCTGACCAGCATTGATTGCCCAACCTGCGGACGCAAGATGGGTATTCGTACCGCCAGCACCGGCGTTTTCCTTGGTTGTTCCGGCTACGCGCTGTCCCCGAAAGAGCGGTGCAAAACCACCATTAACCTGGTGCCGGAAAACGAAGTACTGAACGTGCTGGAAGGCGACGATGCGGAAACGAACGCTCTGCGCGCCAAACGTCGCTGCCAGAAGTGTGGCACGGCGATGGACAGCTATCTTATCGATCCTAAGCGCAAGCTGCATGTCTGTGGTAATAACCCTACCTGCGATGGTTATGAGATCGAAGAGGGTGAATTTCGCATTAAGGGTTATGACGGTCCTATCGTTGAGTGTGAGAAATGTGGCTCTGAAATGCACCTGAAAATGGGACGTTTCGGTAAGTACATGGCGTGTACCAACGACGAGTGCAAAAACACCCGTAAGATCCTGCGTAACGGTGAAGTCGCTCCGCCGAAAGAGGATCCGGTTCCGTTGCCGGAACTGCCATGTGAAAAATCTGACGCGTATTTCGTGTTACGTGATGGCGCTGCAGGTATCTTCCTGGCGGCAAATACGTTCCCGAAATCACGTGAAACTCGTGCACCGTTGGTGGAAGAATTGTACCGCTTCCGCGATCGTCTGCCGGAAAAACTGCGCTATCTGGCAGATGCACCGCAGACTGACCCGGACGGCAACAAGTCCATGGTTCGCTTCAGCCGTAAAACCAAGCAGCAATACGTTGCCGCTGAGAAAGACGGTAAAGCGACCGGTTGGTCCGCGTTCTTCGTTGACGGTAAATGGGTAGAAGGGAAGAAATAACAGCATTTCGGCTGAATTTCTCCTCAAAAGGGTCGCGTAAGCGACCCTTTTTGTTTCTGGCATATTATTTTTTGTCATATCTATACAGCTCACATATAAATGATATAGTGGTTATAGTTAACAGACTTTTTATTATTAAATCGTATTAGCAGCGCCCGTGAGCCTGCAATGAAACGATGATTTGATGGCGCAAATCGGGATGGCTTAACATGAAATTACAGCAGCTTCGCTACATTGTTGAGGTGGTGAACCACAACCTTAATGTCTCCTCAACGGCGGAAGGGCTTTATACCTCCCAGCCCGGTATCAGTAAGCAAGTTCGTATGCTGGAAGATGAACTTGGCATCCAGATTTTTGCCCGTAGTGGTAAGCACCTGACCCAGGTTACGCCAGCGGGGCAGGAAGTCATTCGTATTGCGCGGGAAGTTCTGTCGAAGGTCGACGCCATTAAGTCCGTTGCTGGTGAACATACCTGGCCGGACAAAGGTTCGCTGTATATTGCCACCACGCACACTCAGGCGCGTTACGCGCTGCCGAACGTGATTAAAGGTTTTATTGAGCGTTATCCTCGCGTCTCACTGCACATGCACCAGGGATCGCCAACGCAAATCGCCGAAGCTGTCTCGAAAGGAAATGCAGATTTTGCTATCGCGACGGAAGCACTGCACCTGTATGACGATCTGGTGATGCTACCTTGCTACCACTGGAACCGTTCGATCGTTGTTACCCCCGACCATCCGTTGGCGGGTAAATCTTCCGTCTCTATCGAGGAACTGGCTCAGTATCCACTGGTAACCTACACCTTTGGATTTACCGGACGTTCGGAGCTGGACACCGCGTTCAATCGTGCGGGTCTGGAACCGCGCATTGTCTTTACCGCGACCGATGCCGATGTTATTAAGACCTACGTCCGTCTGGGCCTCGGTGTGGGGGTAATTGCCAGCATGGCGGTTGATCCTGTCTCCGATCCTGATCTGGTGCGGGTAGATGCGCATGATATCTTCAGTCATAGCACCACCAAAATTGGTTTTCGTCGCAGCACCTTTTTACGCAGCTATATGTATGATTTTATTCAGCGTTTCGCGCCGCATCTGACGCGCGATGTGGTGGATATGGCGGTGGCGCTGCGTTCCAACGACGATATTGAAGCCATGTTTAAAGATATTAAATTGCCTGAGAAGTAATAACGGCTGTAACCTCGTCGGTATCCTTAAACATAAAGGGATACCGACGACAAAATCTGAGCTATTCATTATTTTTCATCTATATATTAACCATATATTGTTTATGGTAAAGACTCACTAAAGTAGTTTCAAATTACTCAGCTTGCCAAAAATTCCTCGCAAATATTTATAATCGATCAAACAAATAATTTATTTATCAGGTCGAGTACGAAAATTAACTGGCTTTTTTACGCCTTTTTTATTAGGATTCCTCCTATCTGATGATTAATTGTACCGATTGTTTGGTGCCAAAATGATAAGTGATTTCGATAGCATGAGGTTAGCGATGTCTTCAGGAAACCAGCCAGCACGCAGGGATCCCGCGATGAAACGTAAAGCCTGGTTCGCTGTGTTTCTTGGCTCTGCCGTGTTCTGGATTATTATCGCGCTCGTGGCCTGGAACGTGTGGGGGTAGATCATGTCCGCACCGGAACAACGCGTCACCGTGGCGCCATCGCCTGATGACCTTGAACAAGAGAGTCAATGTGGTGCAGTGAATAAGCCGAATATTCCAGCGACCTGGAAACTCTCTCCTGAGCAGCGGGCGTTTATCGAGCTGTTTGAGGATGATGATGAGCAGAAACAATAATTGCGACGTATTTTATAAATATTATTAGTCCGTCTTCTTGTGTATCAAATAATTTATTCCGATTAAGTACGATAAGCCACGCTTATCAGCGTATTATCGATTGTGCCAGTGTTTGCTACACATTCACCGTATTATCTTTGACCGCTTAAACCTTTCTCCTTGCCATTTACTTCACCTGGCAGTTTTGACGCTCTCCACTTTTATCAATTTGAGTTGTTATCAAAGCGTTACATTTTGTTTGTGTTATCTTTAATACTAACCCTGAGGAAATCAGGGGATCCAACCCTGTCATTTAAGGAGGAGCTATGTCGTCGACCCTACGAGAAGCCAGTAAGGACACATTGCAGGTTAAAGATAAAACCTACCGCTACTACAGTCTGCCGCTGGCCGCAAAATCACTGGGTGATATCACCCGTCTACCTAAGTCGCTAAAAGTTTTGCTGGAAAACCTGCTTCGCTGGCAGGACGGAAATTCTGTTACTGAAGATGATATTTATGCGCTCGGGCATTGGCTGAAGACCGCCCATGCCGATCGTGAAATCGCCTATCGACCTGCTCGCGTTTTGATGCAGGATTTTACCGGCGTGCCGGCGGTGGTCGATCTGGCCGCCATGCGCGAAGCGGTGAAGCGTTTGGGCGGGGATACGGCAAAAGTGAATCCGCTTTCGCCAGTGGACCTTGTCATTGACCATTCGGTAACGGTAGACCGTTTCGGTGATGATGACGCTTTCGAAGAGAACGTTCGTCTCGAAATGGAGCGTAACCATGAGCGTTATGTGTTCCTGAAATGGGGACAGCAGGCATTCAGTCGTTTCAGCGTGGTACCGCCGGGTACGGGGATTTGCCATCAGGTTAACCTTGAATACCTGGGCAAAGCCGTCTGGAGCGAGTTACAGGACGGTGAGTGGGTGGCTTATCCCGATACGCTGGTCGGTACCGATTCCCATACTACGATGATTAATGGTCTCGGTGTACTGGGCTGGGGCGTTGGGGGCATTGAAGCCGAAGCGGCAATGTTGGGCCAACCCGTCTCTATGCTTATCCCGGATGTTGTGGGCTTTAAACTGGTAGGCAAACTGCGCGAAGGCATCACCGCGACAGACCTGGTTCTGACCGTCACCCAGATGCTGCGTAAGCACGGCGTGGTCGGTAAATTCGTTGAATTCTACGGCGATGGGCTGGACACCTTACCGCTGGCCGATCGGGCAACCATTGCGAACATGTCACCGGAATACGGCGCAACCTGCGGTTTCTTCCCGATCGATAGCATCACTCTTGAATATATGCGTCTGAGTGGGCGCAGTGAGGAGCAGGTCGACCTGGTTAGCGCCTATGCTAAAGCGCAGGGCATGTGGCGTAACCCAGGCGATGAACCCGTATTTACCAGTTCGCTGGAGCTGGATATGGGGAGCGTGGAGGCAAGCCTTGCCGGACCGAAACGCCCGCAGGATCGGGTTGCGCTGGCTGATGTACCGAAAGCGTTTTCGGCGAGTAATGAACTTGAGGTGAATAGCTCGCTTAAAGACCGTCAGCCAGTGGACTACACCATGAGCGGTCAGCAGTATAAGCTGCCGGATGGCGCAGTGGTAATAGCCGCAATCACTTCCTGTACGAACACCTCTAACCCAAGCGTATTGATGGCGGCGGGGCTGCTGGCGAAAAAAGCCGTGACGCTTGGTCTGAAACGCCAGCCGTGGGTGAAAGCTTCACTGGCGCCAGGATCGAAGGTGGTTTCTGATTATCTGGCACAGGCCGGGTTCACACCGTACCTTGATGAGCTGGGATTCAATCTTGTGGGGTACGGTTGTACCACCTGTATTGGTAACTCCGGACCGTTACCCGATCCTATCGAGACGGCCATCAAAAAAGGCGATCTGACGGTTGGAGCGGTGCTTTCCGGCAACCGTAACTTTGAAGGTCGTATCCATCCGCTGGTGAAGACTAACTGGCTGGCGTCACCGCCGCTGGTGGTGGCCTACGCGCTGGCGGGGAATATGAATATCAACCTGACGAAAGACCCGTTAGGTCATGACAGAAAAGGCGATCCCGTTTACCTGAAAGATATCTGGCCAACTGCCCAGGAAATCGCCCGGGCCGTTGAGCAGGTCTCTACCGCGATGTTCCATAAAGAGTATGCCGAAGTATTTGAAGGCACGCCGGAATGGAAAGCAATCCAGGTTGATCGGGCGGATACCTATGGCTGGCAGTCTGACTCGACCTATATCCGCTTGTCGCCGTTCTTCGATGGGATGCAGGCTACGCCGGATCCGGTCCAGGACATTCACGGCGCGCGTATTCTGGCTATGCTCGGGGATTCCGTCACCACCGACCACATTTCTCCTGCCGGTAGTATTAAACCGGACAGCCCGGCGGGGCGTTACCTGCAAAGTCACGGCGTTGAGCGAAAAGATTTTAACTCCTACGGTTCACGACGCGGGAACCATGAAGTGATGATGCGTGGTACCTTTGCCAATATTCGTATTCGCAATGAAATGGTACCCGGCGTGGAAGGCGGTATGACGCGTCATTTACCGGGAACTGAAGTGGTGGCCATCTATGATGCGGCTATGCAATACCAGCAGGAGAACGTGCCTCTGGCGGTCATTGCCGGGAAAGAATATGGATCTGGTTCCAGTCGCGATTGGGCGGCGAAAGGCCCACGTTTGCTGGGCGTTCGCGTGGTTATCGCTGAATCTTTTGAGCGAATCCACCGTTCTAATCTGATTGGTATGGGGATTTTGCCGCTGGAGTTTCCGCAGGGTGTCACGCGTAAAACGTTGGGACTAACCGGTGAGGAAGCGATCGATATTACGGACCTGCAAAACATTAAGCCGGGGGCGACCGTTCCGGTGAATATGGTACGTGCAGATGGGCGTAAAGAGGTGATTCTATGCCGCTGTCGTATTGATACCGCGACGGAGCTAACGTATTACCAAAACGATGGTATTTTGCACTACGTAATTCGTAATATGTTGAATTAAAATATAAAAAAAGCCTGCGAGAGCAGGCTTTTTTACAGGGGTGACAATGATTACTTGCCCAACAAATGTCCCATCTTGGCGGCTTTGGTGTCCAGATAATGTTCATTGTTTGGGTTACGGCCCACAATCAGCGGCACGCGTTCAACAATATTGATTCCCGCTTCGGTCAGGATTTCTACTTTCTTCGGATTATTGGTCAGTAAACGAACCTCATCCACACCCAGCAGCTTGAACATATCCGCACATAGCGTGAAATCGCGCTCGTCTGCGGCAAACCCTAACTGATGATTAGCTTCAACGGTGTCATAGCCCTGGTCCTGCAACGCGTAAGCGCGGATTTTGTTGAGCAGGCCGATGTTACGTCCTTCCTGACGGTGATACAGCAGAATCCCACGCCCTTCTTCAGCTATGTGGGTGAGGGCTGCTTCAAGCTGGAAACCGCAATCGCAACGCAGACTAAACAGCGCATCGCCAGTCAGACATTCCGAGTGGACACGCGCCAGAACAGGCGTCTGGCCTGTGATATCGCCAAATACCAGTGCGACATGATCGTGTCCGGTTGCCAGTTCTTCAAATCCCACCATCAGGAAATCACCCCAGGGGGTTGGCAGTTTGGCTTCTGCCACACGTTTAAGCTGCATGTAATTCTCCAGATTATGCTGGCACTCGTCGTGCCGTTGCCTGTCGGCTTCTGTTCTGTATTGCACTATTTTGCCATAAGGCAGCGACGTTCACCTAATCGCGACCACGTATTCGCTTTTGGAATGGCACAAAATTGTCAATTTTCCCGGAGTGCACATTTTTCAGTTATGATTGTGGGACTTATCGACAAAAGGAGAGGCAATGCTTTCTATTGCAAAGCGCACCGCCGCCGGGGCTGGACTGCTACTTATCATGCCGGTTGCCGTATGGGTATCAGGCTGGAGCTGGCAGCCGGGACACAATGTCTGGTGGTTAAAAGCGCTGTACTGGGTAACGGAAACGGTGACGCAGCCGTGGGGCATTATCACTCACGTGGTGCTCTGTGCATGGTTTCTGTGGTGCCTTCGCTTTCGCCTTAAAGCCGCGATAATGCTGTTTGCTATTCTGGCGGCAGCGATTTTAGTCGGTCAGGGCGTGAAGTCCTGGGTTAAAGATCGGGTGCAGGAGCCACGGCCCTTTGTCGTCTGGTTGGAAAAAACGCACCATATCCCGGTTGATGAGTTCTACACTTTAAAACGTAAAGAACGTGGGCACCTGGTCCAGGAACAATTGGCCGAACAGCAGGATATTCCAACGTTTTTACGCAAGCACTGGCAAAAAGAAACGGGTTTTGCTTTTCCATCCGGGCATACGATGTTTGCCGCCAGTTGGGCTTTGCTGGCCGTAGGGCTGTTATGGCCGCGCAGGCGCACGTTGACGATTGTGCTTTTGTTGACCTGGGCTACCGGCGTTATGGGTAGCCGTTTGCTATTGGGTATGCACTGGCCACGTGATTTGGTCGTGGCCACGCTGATTTCGTGGCTGCTGGTGACGTTGGCAACATGGCTCGCACAGCGGGTATGTGGGCCACTAACGCCGCCGGTGCAGGAGGCAAAAGAAATCGCGCAGCGTGAACAAGAAAGTCAGCGATGATTGATTTTTAAAATTTTGCCCTCAAATCAGAAAGCGGAAAGCGCTTTTCCGTTTCGCACTCGTTGTGAAAATGGTAATTTAAAGGGCTCAACGCGGTAAGTTGGACACGATTTATTCGCTCAAACCACATAACGGGAAGTAATGTGAAATATTTACTCATTTTCTTACTGGTGTTGGCGATTTTTGTTATTTCGGTGACATTAGGTGCGCAAAACGATCAACAGGTTACGTTTAATTACCTGCTGGCTCAGGGTGAGTATCGTATCTCTACGCTGCTTGCTGTATTGTTTGCCGCAGGTTTTGCGATTGGTTGGTTAATTTGCGGCCTTTTCTGGCTAAAGGTTCGTGTGTCTCTTGCGCGCGCCGAACGTAAAATCAAACGACTGGAAAACCAGCTTGCGCCTGCGACCGACGTTGCGGTATCTGCCGATTCGTCGGTTGTGAAGGAATAATTATTTATGTTGGAGTTGTTGTTTCTGCTTTTACCTGTAGCCGCTGCCTATGGGTGGTATATGGGTCGCAGAAGTGCGCAACAAACCAAGCAGGATGAAGCTAACCGTCTCTCCCGCGACTATGTCGCCGGGGTTAACTTCCTCCTGAGCAACCAACAAGATAAAGCGGTGGATCTGTTCCTTGATATGCTAAAAGAGGATACAGGCACCGTTGAGGCTCATCTCACCCTTGGAAATCTGTTCCGCTCTCGCGGTGAAGTCGATCGCGCGATCCGCATCCATCAAACGCTAATGGAAAGTGCCTCGCTGACCTACGAGCAGCGTTTGCTGGCCGTACAGCAGTTAGGGCGCGACTACATGGCCGCGGGTTTGTACGACCGCGCGGAAGACATGTTTAATCAGCTTACCGATGAAACAGATTTCCGCGTCGGCGCATCACAGCAGCTGTTGCAAATTTATCAGGCCACCAGCGAATGGCAAAAAGCCATTGATGTTGCGGAACGTCTGGTGAAGCTTGGTAAAGACAAGCAGCGCATTGAGATAGCGCATTTTTACTGCGAACTGGCCTTACAGCAAATAGGCAGCGACGAGATGGATCGCGCGATGACGTTGCTGAAAAAAGGGGCTGCAGCAGATAAAAACAGTGCACGGGTATCCATCATGATGGGACGCGTGTACATGGTAAAAGGCGATTATGCGAAGGCGGTTGAAAGCCTGCAGCGGGTAATTTCCCAGGACAAAGAGCTGGTCAGCGAAACGCTGGAGATGTTGCAAAGTTGCTACCAGCATCTGGGGAAAAACGATGAGTGGGCAGAGTTTTTACGTCGTGCTGTTGAGGAGAATACTGGTGCCGCCGCTGAGCTAATGCTGGCCGATATCCTTGAGGCGCGTGAAGGGACTGACACCGCCCAGGTCTATATCACTCGTCAACTGCAACGCCATCCTACGATGCGCGTGTTCCACAAGCTGATGGATTATCATCTCAACGAAGCAGAAGAAGGGCGTGCCAAAGAGAGCCTGATGGTTCTTCGTGATATGGTTGGGGAGCAGGTACGTAGCAAACCGCGCTACCGCTGCCAGAAGTGCGGTTTTACCGCGTATACGCTGTACTGGCACTGCCCATCATGTCGTTCATGGTCAACCATTAAGCCCATTCGCGGACTTGATGGGCTGTAATTTTTAAAAAAGCTCCACTTTAGTTACAACATACTAGTGGTGTGTCATAGATCCATCCTCAACCTCCGCTGCCAGATTCGTCCGGTAGAAATGTAATCGCGCCTGTTAATTTTCTATTACCGCAGGTAGAATGCACGCCGTTTACCCATTTTGCGCCACTGCAGGCGCCCATCCTCAGGAAGGTCTGGTCATGACGTTTACTGCTTCATCTTCTTCTCGTGCTGTTACTGATTCTCCTGTCGTTGTCGCTCTCGATTATTCCAATCGTGATAAAGCATTAGCTTTTGTCGACAGAATAGATCCTCGTGATTGCCGTTTGAAAGTGGGCAAAGAGATGTTCACGCTTTTTGGACCTCAGTTGGTTCGCGATCTACAACTGCGTGGTTTTGACGTCTTTCTTGATTTGAAATTTCACGATATTCCCAATACCACTGCACATGCCGTTGCAGCAGCGGCCGATCTTGGTGTGTGGATGGTTAACGTTCATGCATCTGGCGGGGCGCGTATGATGACCGCAGCCCGTGAGGCCTTAGTATCTTTTGGCAAGGACGCGCCGCTGCTAATTGCGGTGACGGTTCTGACCAGTATGGAAGCCAGTGACCTCGCCGATCTTGGTGTGACGTTGTCACCTGCAGAGCATGCTGAAAAACTGGCACGTTTAACGCAAAATTGTGGTCTGGATGGGGTCGTATGCTCAGCTCAGGAAGCGGTGCGCTTCAAGCAGGCGTTTGGTCAGGCATTTAAGCTGGTGACGCCGGGAATTCGCCCGGAAGGTAGCGAGGCGGGCGATCAGCGTCGTATTATGACGCCGGAGCAGGCGCAGTTAGCCGGTGTGGATTATATGGTGATTGGTCGTCCGGTCACGCAGTCGGCCGATCCCGCGCAGACGCTGAAGATGATCAATACCTCCCTGAAACGAGGTGCGTAAATGAATGACTCGAACTCTCGCCTGGTCTACTCAACCGACACCGGGCGAATTGATGAACCGAAAACGGCACCTGAGCGTCCTAAAGGCGATGGCATTGTCCGTATTCAGCGCCAGACCAGTGGCCGTAAAGGGAAGGGCGTGTGTCTGATCACCGGTATTGATCAAGACGATGCTGAACTGACCAAATTAGCCGCTGAACTGAAGAAAAAGTGTGGATGCGGTGGGGCGGTAAAAGACGGCGTGATTGAGATTCAGGGCGATAAACGCGACCTGATTAAATCGCTGCTGGAAGCCAAAGGAATGAAGGTTAAACTGGCAGGCGGTTAATAAAAAAAGCCACGGAAAAAATCCGTGGCTTTTTAATAATACAGACCTGAAAAAGTAAACGTATTATTATATCGAGCCGTTCAACCGTAGATTATTTACCCACCTGGTGGCCAATAATACCACCTACTGCAGCACCACCCAGCGTACCCAGCGCGCTGCCATCAGTCAGGACTGCACCACCTACTGCACCCGCACCAGCACCGATCGCGGTATTACGGTCTCGTTTGGACCAGTTAGAGCAGGCGCTCAGAGACATTGCCAGAGTAATCGCCAGAATGGCCGCGGTCATTTTTTTGCTCGTTACTAACATAATACTTTCTCCTGAATTATTGATTCACGGAATCCATAGTTCTTTAAGGATAGTGCCAAATTAAGACTATCGAAGATATTTCCGTGAAACTGTTAGCGAAGGCATGACAAACACTATCCTGAAGTTGGAGGTTCGTTCCTGTTATATCGCTAACATTAATTTTACGACTTTATCCTGTTAACGACAGGTAAAAAGTCTTAATTGGACTGTCAGATAACTCTCAGAGAGGAGATGATTTGCCTGCTGGCAAATCATCTCCTGAAGATTTTATGCGTGAGCGTCAATGATATTGACGGTTAATCCTGAATGCTCGAGCTGCATTTGTACGCTGGCGCTGAGCCTGGAGTCCGTCACTACGCGGCTGAATCGCGCTAATGGACCCAGGGTGTAAGGGTGAATGGCTTCGAATTTGGAGCTGTCGGTAAGCACAATGACTTCTGCGCCTTTTTCCAGCACCGCATTAACCACGTCAGAACGCATCATATCGCGTCCGGTAAAACCGGTATCTGCCTGCCAGCCATCAATGCCGATAAAGGCCTTACTAAAGTGTACCTGCTGAATAAACTGGCGAGTTAAGGGGCCGACCATACTCTCGCTTTTTTTCTGGTAAATACCACCGAGAAGAATCACCTCACAGGGCGTTTCTTTGAGAAGATGGGCAATGTAGCTGCTTACAGTAATGATGGTGACATCTTTTTGCTCAGCCAACGTTCTGGCCAGAAGCGCATTGCTGCTGCCATTCTCAATAAATACGGATTCGCCAGGACTGACCAGTGATGCAGCGAATTCAGCCAGTTCACGCTTTAGAGTGAAATTGGTCATCATGCGCGTCTCAACATCGTCACTGTTCAATGAAACAGCAAAACCATGTGCTCGGCGTAAATAACTCTGTTTTTCCAGCGTATTCAGATCCTGTCGAATCGTCACTTCTGAAACACCGGTGATTTTTGCCAGATCGGCGACGCTCATCTGACCTTTATCGGTCACCATCTGCAAAATAGATTGTTGTCGGGAATTCATAGTATTAATTTTATAGCGATATCGTATCGGAAATTAAACGGAAACTGCATTGTCCGCAGTTTGCTGATAGCAGCGACATCAAAAGCGCGATGTCATCAGATCTCCCACGGAGCCTTATGCTTTTTCACCAAAGATTCGGTATCTTCTTTGACCGTGTTTAACAGTTCAGCCTTCAGAATTTCAAGATTGTGAATGGCTGAGTGGTAATCACCTGCAACGAGGATATCCAGCACGGTATCAATACGTTCGGCCAGACGCTGAGCGTCGATATCAGACATGGTCATCATCCTAATGGCAATTGAGTTTGAATTTCATGATGCAGAATTTCATGGCAAAAGAGAAGGGAAAAATAGTATTAACCTCAACGATTGAAGAATATTATATATTCTGTGATTACATGCAGATACGATCCGCATGTAATGTCCATTTATGGCTATTCACTACGTTTAATTTCTCTGCATTAGCGCATTTTTTTACTTAGGTGCCGGCGATACCAACGTTCAAATGCGGCAGCTGGCATTGGTTTGGCGAATAAAAAACCCTGACGTTCATTGACGCCATTTTTGGTCAGAAATGCATCCTCTTTTGCACTTTCAACGCCTTCGGCGATGACCTGCAGGTTGAGCGCCTGTGCTACCGCAACAATGGCTCGCACTAGCGATTGTGAAATCGATTGTTTGTGTACATCTCTGACAAAGGTCTGATCCAATTTAATCGCATCAAGCGGGAAGCGGGCCAGTTGAGACAGTGATGAATAACCGGTACCAAAATCATCCAAATGGATTTGCGCTCCTAACTGGCTAAACTGCTGAATGACGGACAACGCCAGTTGCTCATTTTCAATCAAACTGCTTTCCGTTAATTCAACATCGATAGGGCAATACTCAAAATTGAGTTCCTGAAGTACCTGCTTAAGTGCGGTAAAAAGCGTCTGGTCGGCAAGCTGGCGGGCTGAAACGTTTACCGCTACGCGCAGGTTTATACCTTTGGCGCGCCATTTCGCGACCTGGCGCACAACGTCGAGAATAACCCAGCGACCCAGCGGGACGATGAGCCCCGACTCTTCGGCGTAGGAGATAAACTCCAGCGGTGGAATGAGGCCGCGTTCTGGTGACTGCCAGCGAACCAGCGCCTCCAGGCTGCGCACTTCACCGCGCCAGGTTATCTTTGGCTGATAATGGATAACCAGTTGATCGTTTTCCAGTGCCTTACGCAGATTGGTATCCAGCCACAGATATTCAAATACCCGCTGATTCATTTCCGGAGAGAACACACAGAACTGTCCGCGACCGCCTTCCTTCGCAGTGTACATGGCCGTATCCGCGTTACGAATGACACTCTCACAGTCCTGACCATGCTGCGGTGCGAGGGAAATACCAATAGAGCATCCGGTATAGACCTCAATCAGGCCGATGCGAAAGGGCTGGCGCAGGCGCGTCAGAATGCGTGATGCAGTGGCTTCCAGTGCGCCCTGGGATGTTTCGGTGGCAAGGACAATGAATTCATCGCCGCCAAAGCGCGCCAGTATCTGGTTGTCGTCGAGACAACTGAGGATTGCCAGCGATACGCTTTGTAAAAGCTGATCGCCAAACATATGCCCGTAGGCATCGTTCACCTTTTTGAAATTATCCAGATCGAGATACACAATGCCGACCTGCGTATCGCCCGCGTTTTCAATCGCGTTGCCGATCAGCTCATGAATTGCGTTGCGGTTTGGTAAGCCAGTGATGGAGTCTGTATTCGCTAATACCCGCAGACGCTCCTGTGCGCGGCGTTCTTCCGTGATATCCGTACCGGAACAGATCAGAAATATTTCATTCTTGCCGCTACCGTTATGCACAAACTTATTACGAAACAAAAACAGGCGCTGGCCTTTGCAGGTCTTCACCCAGCGCTCAACCTCATACGAGTTACCTTCGCGAAAAAAGACCTCGATGTTACGTCGCGAAGCCGCTGCCTCACGTCGACTCATAAACAGTGTGAATACACTTTGGCCAATGACTTCCCGTTCTTTGAGGCCGGTATACTCTTCGCACAGGCGATTAAAGCGCTGAATGTTGCCCATGCGATCAAGAATAACAATGACTGAATTGGCTTCAGAAACGACCTGCTCAGCAAATGAGAGCCCGTGTGCCAGATCGCGGGCGACGGAAGGGGTGTCATCCCAGGCGGATGCACTACCGGCCCATTCGCGCTTATTGATTTTTCGCCCGACCAGATGCACAGGTATGTCGTCATCTTCAATGGGTAACGTCATTAACAGACTTGACGTAATCACCGTCATCTCGCGAATGCGATCGGCTTGTTCTGGCCTTAGTTCGATGGTCTGATCGGCGGCTGACGTTTCGTCGTTAGAGAAATGCAAGATGTTGCAATCCTCTGACAAACGCCAGTAGGGGTTATGAGTGCCCACATAGCTATACAACGTAACCCGCTCCCGGACGTCTTTCATGATGTGTACTATCCCGTTTAAAGCGCATAGAGCCTCAAAAGTATAGGTAGCCATGATTCATTCAGGGTGATTATGGCTGAACGTATTGTTTTTTTTATATATTTATGTGTAATCCAGAATCCGTAAAAAGCAAAGCCAACGGAACTGAAAATAGTAAAAAAATAAATTTGACCGAATGAAAGAAGTGTAGTGCGTGGTGGGAAATTGGGCGGAAAAAAGAAAACGACCTTTCACAAAATGAGAAAGGTCGCTGGATGACTGGATGCTACACAGCTGGACGCGCGATAACGCTACGCGTCTCCATGCGAACTTCGGCGATGGTTACGTCAATCACATCCGTGACTTTATAAACCACTTCACCTTTAATTTGCACGGTGCCGCTTTCCTGGCTGCATACCAGTTCATCACGAACGGCGTGCAGGAACGGGGCTGGAATAAATGCAACTGCACCATTATCAACTAAACGCACGCGCATGCCGCCACGGCTGACGTCAATGATCTCGGCTGCAAAGCGGGTATCGGTCCCGGCTTTGTCACTCAGGAAACGGGCGTATAACCAGTCACCGACATCACGCTCAGCCATTCGGTTCAGGCGACGACGTTCCGCCATTTGTACCGGGGTATCATCCTGTGGGCGGGCGATGGTTTCACCTTTGATGACGGCCTTAAGCAGGCGGTGGTTGATCATATCGCCGTACTTACGAATAGGAGAGGTCCAGGTGGCATAAGCCTCCAGACCCAATCCAAAGTGCGGACCTGGCTCGATACTTATTTCAGCGTAAGACTGGAAGCGGCGAATTCGGCTGTCGAGGAAACCAGAAGGCTGCGCATCCAGTTCACGGCGCAGTTTGCAGAAACCTTCCAGCGTCAGAACCTCTTCGGCATCCACGTGCATACCATGGGTTTTCAGCAGTGCGGCCAGAGCGTCGGCGTTCGCTGGATCGAATCCCATATGGACGTTATAAATCCCAAAGCCCAGCTTGTCGCGAAGTACGCGGGCGGCGCAAATGTTTGCCGCAATCATGGACTCTTCCACGATACGGTTTGCGATACGGCGAGGCTCAGCGACGATGTCCAGCACTTCACCTTTTTCACCAAGAACAAAGCGGTAATCCGGGCGATCTTTAAATACCAGCGCATGGTTATGACGCCACTCACCACGGCTCAAGCAAATACGATGCAGAAGACGGATTTGTTCGGCAATCGCGTCGTTTTCAGGCTGCCAGTCACCGGCGCCTTCCAGCCAGTCGGAGACATTGTCGTAGGCCAGCTTCGCTTTCGATTCAATCGTCGCTGCGAAGAAGGTAATGTTGTCTTCAATCGCGCCATCCGCGGTGATGGTCATCCGGCAAGCCAGAACCGGACGCTCAACGTTTGCTCGTAGAGAGCAGAGATCGTCAGACAGTTCACGTGGCAACATCGGGATGTTGAACCCCGGCAGATAGTTAGTAAACGCGCGAATTTTTGCCGTTTTATCCAGTTTGCTGCCTTCTGCAATCCAGGCAGTAGGATCGGCAATGGCGACAGTTAATTGCAGTTTGCCGTCGGCCAGTTCTTCAGCGTAGAGCGCATCGTCCATATCTTCAGTGCTGGCGCTGTCGATGGTGACAAAGTTGAGAGCGGTTAAGTCTTCACGAACCAGACCTTCATCCAGCATCTCAGTTGCCACACCGTCCGGCGCTTCTTTTTCGAGATTATGGCGCGCCAGCGTGACCCACCACGGGACAAAGTGGTCATCAGCAAAAGTGATAAATTGGGTTAACTCGGCATAGAAAGTGCGATCGCCTTTCAGCGGGTGGCGGCGCATTTCAGCTACGGCCCAGTCACCTTCTTTAAATTCATGTTCAACGCCGCGGGCGGCACGGCAAGGGATAGCATCTTTTAGTAACGGATGATCCGGCACAATGGACAGGCGATCATTTTTGCCCTGAACTTTACCCACGAAACGCGTCAGGAAGGGTTCGATCAGTTCTTCCGGCTCGGCAGATTCACGATCTTTTTCTGTATGGATAACCGCAACAATGCGGTCGCCATGCATCACTTTTTTCATCTGCGGCGGCGGAATGAAATAGCTTTTTTGTGCATCGACTTCCAGGAAGCCAAAGCCTTTTTCCGTGGCTTTTACCACCCCTTCAGCACGTGGCGTCTGGGAATGTAGTTGCTGTTTAAGCTGCGCTAGCAGCGGGTTGTCCTGAAGCATAATTGTCTATTTTCGTGGCTAAAAGAGCGGCTGACAGTTTTACGCGATTCTATCAGTTGCGGCAAGCGCTCTTTCAGTAAGTGGATCGGTTAACAAGTCTCGCCAAGCGCGATTTTCAAGCGATTCAACCATCCGCACAATCCGCTCCAGGCCAACAGGTTAATCGCTTGTTCGGAAGAGATGCCCTGATCGAACAAGGAGGTTAACAGCGCGGGGCTAAAGCGGTCGGGCGCTCGGGTCAGCCATTGTACCGCTTGCAGGGTGACGCGCTCAACCGGATGTCGTTGTTCCCAACACGGTAGTTCACGTTCATCCAGGCGAAGCAGGGCTATGACGTCGGCTAATTCATTTGCAGAATGCGCCAGTTCATTAAAGCAAGCTACGCTACCGTTAATCCGTGACGTCATTAGCGCCGCCAGTGTAAATGTCCGCGTCGATACAGCGCTACGCCGGGTACTGGAAATCAGCGTCGCGAGTAAGTCCATAATAACCGGTGCATGTATCAGTAATGACGCTAACGCTTGCAGTTCATCGGGATAACGTCTCGTCGTCGCTTCATGATGGTCAGGATGTTTTTCGATCGGGAAGGGCGCAGCGTGCCAGGTTGTGTTTGTTGCGCTAAATGGCGAAGCCTGAGCGAATTGCTGTATATCCAGTCCCGGAATTCGGCGTACCGGATGTCCGACCCAGGCCTGAAACAGGGCCACAATACGGGCCTGAAAACCGACAAAGCCAATGATTTGATTAATTAAAATGCTATCGCTGGTAGTCAGCCCGACCGCATCCAGATGCTGGCGATCGCGTGCGCCTATCACCTCAGGAGAGCTGGCAAGTTGGCGAGCATATTGGGTAATTTGTGCCAGTCGATGGTTACTCTCCCGGGACGAGTCTGGACCAGGAAGCGGTGTTAAACGCGCGGCATAGTGATTACATAATCGCTGGACGCCATACACCTGAGCGACGGTTAAGGCTGTACTCATCCGTTCATAGGCACTGAATGTGTGCATTTGACTCAGGTTGACGTGAACCGGGAAGAGAATCTGGGCAAGTTTACGGGCAGGGGCTAACCAGGATTGAAAGGGCAAAAGCGCGTCATCAGGTATCGCCAGATCCAGTAAAAAGCTGTCGTCGACATCAGCGGCTTCCGGCACCAGGGGCAGAACATCTTGTGGATACGTGCTGGATTGCGTCTCATGATACCAGTGGCTTTTGCCTTCAATTCGGCGTTGTTCCATGGGCGGTCCTTGATCTAAAAAGTGGCGACCCGGACACGTCGTCATACCACTACGCCGGATCGTTTGCGCAGCAATATCCTGACGTAAGCAGATGAGGGGATGAAAGATTGTTACGTGATAATAAATATCAGAAAAGCATATATGGCAGTGAGCAAAGGCGAGTCATGGGCGGCGCAACACCGCCCATCGAGGAGTTAGGATTATTTCAGTTCCAGCTCATTCATTGCAGCGATACTGAAGCCACCATCGACGTGAACGACTTCCCCAGAGATGCCGGCGGCAAGATCGGAGCACAGAAATGCTGCGGAGTTGCCCACATCTTCAATGGTAACGGTACGACGAATTGGTGTAACCGCTTCACAATGTGCCAGCATTTTTCGGAAATCTTTGATGCCTGAAGCCGCGAGCGTACGAATTGGGCCCGCGGAAATAGCGTTCACACGCACGCCCTCCGGCCCCATCGCGTTAGCCATATAACGGACGTTCGCTTCCAGTGACGCTTTCGCCAGACCCATCACGTTGTAGTTAGGGATAGCGCGTTCTGCACCAAGATAGGAAAGGGTCAGTAGCGCAGAGCCTGGGTTCAGCATGGCGCGGCAAGCTTTTGCCATCGCCACAAAGCTATAAGCGCTGATGTCATGAGCAATTTTAAAGCCTTCGCGAGTAACCGCATTCACATAGTCGCCATCCAGTTGGTCAGCAGGTGCGAAACCAATGGAGTGCACGAAACCATCAAATTTCGGCCAGGTTTTGCCCAGCTCAGTAAACATTGCATCAATGCTGGCGTCTTCAGCCACATCACACTGCAGTACGATACTGGATCCGAGTTGAGCTGCAAATTCTTCCACACGACCTTTAAGCTTGTCATTCTGGTAGGTGAACGCCAGTTCAGCACCTTCGCGATGCATTGCCTGCGCAATACCCCAGGCAATGGACAATTTGCTGGCAAGACCCGTTACCAGAATACGCTTACCGGAAAGAAAACCCATAAGTTTAATCCTTATAGTCATTGCTTATTTTTAGCAATCAATGAGTTATGATCACAATTTCAAGGTTGCTCGAAATGGGACTGCAATTATATCCCACTCTCCCTGGTTAAGCCCCATTCATTCTGTGATGCGTTGGGAATAGAGAAAATACAAGGCTTTAAAGGCATCATAGTGGTATTATTAACGGCTAGCTTATGTTTATAAACATAGCAAGGTAAGAACTTTCTTAAAACAAAAAATATGACCACATTCAGTTCGTTATGATATATTGTTTTTATCGATCGATATTGATTCATTGATCGATATTATTGATTGATTGTGATTAAAAGTGCATTATCAGTAGGTTATGATCAATTGGAGTGGTCTTATGCACTATCATTTCATCGCGGAACCGATGAGAGACACAACTGATACGTTACTGGGTGTTGAGATTAGCCCCCGGTTTGCTTCAGATACGGTTTCGCCGTTACATCCTGAGTTCATCATTTCAGCGTGGAATAGCGAACAAAAGCGTAATTTCATGCTCGAGCAAATTCGATTAATTGCTGAAAAGCGTGATTGGTTTGAGAACAATAAACTTCTCTGTACCCTGAATCTCATTGATGAAATGGCGCTGCTGGCGATTGGTGACCCGGTCATCAAATCTGCATTACATGCAATGCCATTTATCGCGCTGGAACTTTCAGAGCGTTTCCTGACGAATACTGCGTGCCTGAATAATCTGCTGATTAATTCACTTTGCGACGGTCCAAACGCGTTATGGCTGGGCGACCTGGGTTCCGGCAGCATTGGGGCCGGTCCGTTGGTTTGCGGTCGTTTTGATGTTGTAAAACTGGATCGCGGTTTTTTCCTGGAGCAGGTTGAAAAACCGATGTTCCCGGTGCTTATTAAAAACATCCGCGAATATTGCGATCGAATTGCAGTGGAAGGAGTGGAAGCTTTACACCTTATCGATGAGGTTAGCGCTGCGGGTGTGTGGGCAATGCAGGGGCCGCTTTTTCCTTCGGTCGCTTTTACCGAGGTTGATACACTGCTTTTACCCAGTGTTTGTCACTGATTGCAAAACTGCCCTCCGGTTGAGGAGGGCTGCGATTCTGCTAGCGATCTTTACGCCAGGCATCAGCCGTAAGCGCTTCGCCAAAATGACCGGCAATCAGGCGACGGGTAAGCTCATGCAGCGGAGAGGCCAGAACATCCGCTGTACTGCCGCGCTCAACCACTTCGCCCTGGTGCATGACTAATACCTGATCGCTGATATGCTTCATCATGCCGATGTGCTGAGTCACATAGATATACGAAATCCCCTGTTTTTCTTGTAATTCCAGCATCAGATTGATGAGTTGCGAACGCATCGACATATCCAGAGAAGCCAGGGCCTCGTCGGCGATAATCACTTTTGGTCGCAAAATGAGCGCTCGAGCAAGTCCCAGACGCTGTTTTTGTCCAGGTGCCAGCATATGCGGGTAATAACTCACATGATCGGGCAGCAGTCCGACCATGCGCATGGTCTCGACGATCTGTTTGCGACGCTGTTCAGGCTCAAGGTCGGTGTTCAGGCGTAGTGGGAAATCGAGGATCTGCGAGATACGCTGGCGCGGGTTAAGCGACGTTGACGGATCCTGGAAAATCATCCGGATCCGCTGACTGCGGAATGAATAATCGCCATAGTTTAACGGATGATCGTCAATCAGTAGTTCACCGCTGGTGGGTTCAATCATACCGGCCAGCATTTTGGCCAGCGTGGATTTGCCGGAACCATTTTCACCAATGACGGCGAGCGTCTGACGCTCGCGCAGAGTGAAGCTCAGGGGCTTAACGGCCTCAACGGTCTGGCGTCGAAACAAGCCCGTCCGGTAGCGAAAGGTTTTGCTCAGATTACGGACTTCGAGCAGGGTTTCTACCATCTCACTCTCTCTCCATGTTCAGCGGGAAATGACAGGCGTAGAGATGATTCTTTGCCCCGGTCAGTCTTG
This sequence comes from Citrobacter arsenatis, assembly GCF_004353845.1. Classification (GTDB taxonomy): domain Bacteria; phylum Pseudomonadota; class Gammaproteobacteria; order Enterobacterales; family Enterobacteriaceae; genus Citrobacter; species Citrobacter arsenatis. The sequence goes on along the minus strand of NZ_CP037864.1, from coordinate 2,740,903 downwards.
GGGTTTCAATACATTCACGCTGAGCATAGGGGCAGCGTGGCCCCAGACGACAGCCGATAGGTAATTGTTCCAACAATGGAATTGCTCCTGGCATGGTATTCAGGCGGCTTTTGTGCGGCATTGCGCTACCAAAATCAGGAATGGCGCGAATCAGCGCTTGGGTATAAGGATGATGCGGTATGGTCACCAGATCTTTACTGGGTGCAGTTTCCACCGTTTGTCCGCAGTACATCACGTTGATTTTGTCAGCCCACTGGCTGAGCATTTGCAAGTCGTGGCTTATCAACAAAATGGTGGTATTGCTGTTTTGGTTCAGCCGGGTTAGCAGGCGGAAAATTTGCGCCTGGGTGGTTGGCTCCATTGCATTCGTTGGCTCGTCGGCAATCAGCAAACGCGGCTGATTAGCCAGGGCGATAGCGATCATCACCTTCTGGCATTCGCCGTCGGTCAGCTCGTACGGGAAGCTGCGCATGGCATCTTTATGGTCTTTTATCCCGACACGGTGCAAGAGTTCAATCGCGCGGCGTTTGCGCCAGCCGATGCGCTGCCACCAGCGGCCCTTATAGGTCCAGGCAGGAATGTTTTGCATCAATTGCCTTCCGATGCGCTCGGACGGGTCGAGACACGATTGCGGTTCCTGAAAGATCATGGAAACGTTATGACCCACCAGTTTGCGCCGTTCACGAGCTGAAAGACGCAGCAGATCGATATCATCAAAGCGCATGCGATCCGCGGTTACGCGCCAGTTATCTTTAGCGACGCCGCAAATGGCCTTGGCGATCAGACTTTTGCCGGATCCGGACTCGCCGACCAGTCCGCGAATTTCACCCTCATTAAGGGTCATGCTGACACGGTCAACCGCTTTCACCCAGTCTTCACCGGTCCTGAATTCAATGGTCAGGTTGCGGATATCCAGTAATGGCATTATTCCACCCCCGCAATAATTGCGCGGCGCACGCCGTCACCAAGCAGGTTAACCAGCAACACGCTTATCATAATCGCCGCACCAGGCAGCATCACCGTCCATGGTGCGACGTAAATCAGCTCCAGCGCATCGCCCAGCATGGCTCCCCATTCCGGTGAAGGTAACTGTGCGCCAAGGTCGAGAAAACCCAACGCCGCGATGTCCAGAATGGCCATCGACAGCGCACGGGTAATTTCAGTGATAAGCCCGGCGGTAATATTAGGCAGAACGGCGAACCACAGGATATTTAGCGTGGTAGCACCGTCCAGACGAGCGGCAATAACGTACTCTTTTTCCAGTTCGTCATGCACCATGCTATAGACGGAGCGAACCATGCGCGGCAGCAGCGCCAGCCAGACGGCAAACATCGCGTGTGTCAGATGGGGGCCGGCAAAGGCGACCACAATGATCGCCAGCAGCAGCGAAGGGAGCGAGAGCAGTGTGTCCAGAATGTGGTTCAGCACCGCAGAACGCAAACCGTGCGTCGCGCCGGCAACCACGCCAAGCAAAAGACCACACAGCGTGGCGGCGAGGGTGACGACAAACGCGCCGCCAACAGTCGGGGCCGCGCCGCTGAGCAGGCGACTTAACACATCACGCCCGAGGTCGTCGGTTCCGAGGAAAAATGAGACTTCGCCATAACGCGACCATGACGGCGGTAAAAGCTGATAACCGAGAAACTGCTGGTCGATGCCATAAGGGGCAAACCAACCACCAAAAATACACAGAATCGCCAGGCCTGCGCAGCCGTACAGGCCAATCATCGCCGTCGCATCGCCGTAGAAATTGCGCCATGCGGTGCGCAGCGTACCCGGTGGTCGCTTTTCGCTGTAGACGCTATCGTAAGGCATACCATTCCTTATGTTTCAGAGGGTTAGCCATAGCACCCAAAATATCAGAGATGACGTTAACGATGATAACCAGTGAGCCAATTACCATAACGCCCGCCGAAATCGCTGCGTAATCCTGCTGGCGAATCGCGTTAATCAACCAACGACCAAGGCCTGGCCAGCTAAAGACCATCTCAGTAATCATCGCCAGCGTCAGCATGGTGGAAAACTGTAATCCCAGGCGCGGGATAACCGGCGGAAGGGCGTTGTGCAGGACGTGACGACGCAGAATCGTTAAGCGTGAAAGACCGCGCGTGGCGGCCGCTTTGACGTAGTTTTGATCGAAGACCTCAATGGTGCTGATACGCATCAGGCGAATAACTTCCGTGGTAGGGGCAACGGAAAGCGTCAACACCGGAAGCACCATGTGACGGATTGCGCTGATCAGCATTTCATCGCGCCACGGCGAATCGGAGATCCACGCATCAATAATGGCAAATCCAGTAACGGGTTTCACTTCGTAGAGCAGATCAAACCGTCCCGACACGGGCAGCCAGCCGAGGGTCAGTGAGAAGAGCAACGTCAGCAGCAGCGCCAGCCAAAATACCGGAATGGAAAAGCCCATCAATGCTAATGCGCTGATACAGCGGTCCTGCCATTTGTTTCGCGTGATGCCAGCCAGCATACCAACGGGGATCCCGACCATCAGCGCAAAACCAAAGGCCAGAATGCACAGTTCCATCGTCGCCGGGAATACCTCCTTCAACTGTTCTGAAATCAACTGGCCGTTAATACTAGACACGCCAAAATCCCAGTGAATGAGGCCATTGAACCAGAACACCCAGGCGTTCCATAGCGATGCGCCCTGTAACGGTGCATGAGGCGTGAAGTAGCTCAGGCTGAATCCAATAAAGGTCAGGAAGAACAGAGTGACCAGCAGCAGCAAAAATCGACGTAGGGTGAAGATAATCATGGTTTTTTCACCTCATCTTTCTTTTCCCTGGAAACACCGGCAAAGGAGGCATTGCCGAAAGGACTGAGCACCAGTCCTTTGATATCGTAGCGGTACGCCTGGAGGCGCAGTGAAGAGGCCAGTGGCAGGATCGGCAACTCTTGCGCCAGGATATTTTGTGCTTCGTCATAGGCGTCAATACGCGAAGAGAGCTGCTGCGAAGACAATGCTTTGCGCAGTATGTTGTCGAACTGCGGATTACACCAGTGCGCGAAGTTGGTCTGTGAGTTGATAGCGGCGCAGCTTAGCAACGGTCGGAAAAAACTGTCGGGATCGTTACTGTCCGTCGCCCAACCGGATAACGTCAGATCATGGTTCATATCCATTAATCGCGCCTCCTGAAAACGACCTTCTACCGGAATGATTTTCACTTTGACACCCACCTGAGCCATGTCTGCCTGAATCAGCTCGGCGGTTTTCAGCGGACTGGGGTTCCAGGCCTGTGAGCTGGTGGGAACCCAAAGCTGCAAGGTCAGGTTCTCCAGCCCCAGCGCTTTTAACTGCTCGCGCGATTTTGCCGGGTTGTACTCTGTAATTTTAGCTTCGTTGTCATAAGCCCACGAGGCGCGAGGCAAAATAGATGCCGCGGTTTCCGCCGTTCCGTAGTAGATAGACTGCATCAATCGTTGATTATTAATAGCCAGAGCCAGTGCATGCCGCACTGCCGGGTTATTCAACGGTGGCTTATTGGTATTGAATGCCAGGTAGGCAATGTTCATCCCCGGACGCAGCGTCAGACGCAGGCGCGGGTCATCACGCAAAATGCTGAGCTGACTGGCGGCAGGCCAGGCCAGAACGTCGCACTCGCCGGTCAGTAGTTTCGACAGACGTCCGGTTCCGCCTGAACCCAGGTCCACAACCACCTGCGGCATCAGTGGGGTACCACGCCAGAATTTTTCATGGCGCTGTAGTCGAATATATTGCCCGGCGCGATTCTCCGAAAGCTGGTACGGGCCCGTGCCGACAGGTTGTCTGTCGAGCAGTTCCTGGCGATCCTGTTTTGCCAGCTTAGCCGCATATTCTGCTGACATCACGGAGGCGTAGTGGGTGGCAAGGTGCCACATAAAGGAGGCATCGGGCTGGGTTAAGCGAAATTCAACGGTGTTATTGTCCAGCTTGCGTACGCTTTGAACGTTGTCGGCGAACTGCAGACTGTCGAAGTAGGGGAAACTGCTGCCGTTAACATTGTGCCACGGATGCTGGCGATCAAAGATGCGCTCGAAGGTAAACACCACGTCATCCGCATTCAGTCTACGGGTGGGAGTGAACCAGGCAGTCTTCTGAAACTGTACGTCACGACGCAGATGGAAGCGGTAGGTTGCGCCGTTATCCAGCACCTCCCAGCTTTCGGCCAGCTCAGGCACCAGTCGATAGGTGTACGGGTCGACATCAAGCAGTCGGTCATACAACTGAGCCGCCAGCGTGTCGACGATCAGACCGCTGCTCGCTTTTTGTGGATTGAACGTATTGACCTGCCCACTGACGCAATAGACAAAGCCGCTGTCACGAATATCAGCGTGCGAGGCCTGCTCAGGCGCAGCAGCAGCCTGACCACTCAGAAATCCAGCCATCACGATCAGAGATGATAAAACCAGGCGCATAATTTTAAAGGGTTATATATAAAGGGGCTATCTTACTAATACTTAATGACATTTGCCATTACCGTTTGTGTTTGAGGGCCGCAGGGGTGATAACCGCGAATTCAACATCGCGACATGGTCAAAATTCATACCTGCTATCCACTTTGAATCCACTCTGTTAACTATCTTAGCATTTTCATGACTCATCTGACCCGCTTAAACGCGGGATTCACCGACAGACAAGAAAATGCGAGGGGAAAGGAGGTTAAGTTGGCCTCGACGGGAAGAAGAGAGCATTAGCAAGATCGTGGGAATAAAGAACATTTACCGGGAAGAATGTCCTCCTTCCCGGTAAATGTGCTACTTCTGGATCATAGTTACCCGCACTACTGGTGGTTGCATTTTCGCGTCGAGGCTCCCGTTAATACTGATCATTTGATCGGGTTCAACCGTTCGCCCATCGAAAACGGCCAGCGGGATTAGTGTATGGATACTGCCGGTTTTATCACGAAAGATAAACTTATCTCCGCCTTGATCCTCGATGAGATTACCTCGCAGAGAAATAGTCGCGCCATCATGCATAGTTTTTGCTTGTTCGACAGTCATTATCCTTGCATTTTCGGTCCCGCGATAACCGTCTTCCAGAGCGTGGGCGGGCGGCGGGGCCGTATCTTTTTTCAACCCACCGGCATCATCGGCAAGCGCCGGAGACAATAAAAAACAACATACGAATGGTGCTATGGATAATTTCATACGTTCTCCATTTTTCCTGGGTTGAGATGTTAAGTTTGTTTGCTATTTATTAATGCTGCGAGCTGGATAATTCTCAAATGATAACGTTTTAATTAATTATGACATTGGTAAGATATAAGCGAGGAGATGCTGGGAGATTAATTGACGAAAAACAGCTGGATAGCAATGACATTATGAGCGCTTCGGTGACTAATCTCGGAACTCAATGAGAATATCGACATCGTTACGATGATGTGTTTTGTAATGTATTGATTTTAAATTGTTTTGAGATTTTGAGTTAAGCCGGAGTTAACCTCGTAAAATAGGCATTGGTGCGCTGCGGTGATAAGCATGGTGATTGAAATAATATGCCATTAAAAATTAATCTCGGTGAATGATAAAGACCATGTCACTCATTTTGGTCTATGCTTATCAATCGCTGTGCTAAATAATGAGAGGTGACTTAATGGCTGACTTAAATAAGGAAAAAACGGCAATCAATAAAACTAATTCTGCGTGTTTTCCGGTGCCGCCCTTTGCGCAGCAAAAGCAACCCTTTCCCGGACTGGCCGGTAAAATGCAACCGCGCCCCGATCATGGAGAGGAGAGCTATCAGGGTAGCGGTCGATTAAAGGGCCGCAAGGTATTAATCACCGGTGGAGATTCAGGCATTGGACGTGCTGTTGCCATCGCCTATGCTCGCGAAGGTGCTGATGTAGCGATCAACTATTTACCTGAAGAAGAAGACGATGCGCGTGAAGTTGTCGACCTGATAAAAAAAGCAGGCAGAAATGTCGTGGCTATCCCTGGAGACATTCGTGATGAGACTTTTTGCGGCCATCTGGTCAAACAGGCGGTAAAAGGGCTGAGTGGGTTGGATATTCTCGTCAATAATGCGGGGCGTCAGCAATTTTGCGAGTCAATTGAAGAACTCACCACAGAAGATTTCGATGCAACATTCAAGACCAATGTTTACGCTATGTTTTGGATAACCAAAGCGGCTATACCCCATCTTTCTCCAAACAGTGTGATCATTAATACCTCGTCGGTACAGGCTTATGAGCCAAGTGAAATCCTGCTTGATTATGCTCAGACTAAAGCAGCTATCGTGGCATTTACTAAATCGCTGGCGAAACAGTTGGCCCCGAAAGGGATCCGTGTGAATGCCGTAGCACCGGGTCCATACTGGACTGTACTGCAGTGCTGTGGCGGTCAACCGCAGGAAAAGGTGGAGAAATTTGGGGCAAATGCGCCGCTGGGACGTCCTGGTCAACCGGTGGAAATCGCGCCGCTTTATGTCACCCTGGCCGCTGAAGAGAACAGCTATACGTCTGGTCAGGTCTGGTGTTCTGATGGGGGGACCGGAACCCTCTAACGTTTATGCTCTCTGTGTCGAAAATGACTTTTAAGGCAAGGGCGGACACTATTGTATAAGGGCGGGAGCGGTACTGACCGCTCTCTGAATGCTAAGCAATCACTGCAATGCCAAGCCGCTCCATCAGCAACGCTGCCTGATAGCTGTCCAATTTGACGCCTTGTAAATCGACACCCCGAATATCTAAATCACCCAGTTCTGAATTGGTCAAATCACAGTGCGTAAAGTTTGCGACCCGCCAGTCGAACGACGAAAACTCGCCGCCGGACAGGTCTGAACCACTAAACGTTGCACCCAGCACCTGAGTTCCCATCCAACGGTTTTCCCACAGCTCGCACTTTTCCAGTACGACCTTCGAAAAGTTGGCATAGCTAAGGTTGGTATTCGTGATATATGCGCTGCAAAACCACGTGCGCGTGGTGATCATATTCATAAAGCTGGCGCCACGAAAATCTGCGCCTTGCGCGCGGCAGTGGCGAATTTCAATGCCCAGTGCGCTGACGTTGCGAAAATCCGCCATGGATAAATCACAGCTTTTGAAAATGGCATCTTTCAGGACAGCGCGACTAAAATTACACCCTTTCTGACTTTCTCTGTCATAGAACTGACAGCCGATAAATTCCGTAGCGCTGAGGTCGGCACCCGAAAAATCACAGTTAAAAAATGTACTGTTTTCAACTTTTTCACCGGTGAAACGGTTTCTGTCAATTTTCTCGCCAACTAATGCCAGGGTCATAATGAGATTCCTGTTTTTTTATACAGTAATTTCATCATGGTAATCTGGTTTAACGCTATGCGTCAAACCCTCCAGTATATCGCCGCGCAATGTGTCTTAAATTTGGTGCTTTTTCAGCAAAGCGCGTAGCTGATGGTAGGTCAGACCCAGTAATTCAGCGGCTTTTTTCTGGTTAAATTTCGCCTGCTGCAAGCTGGTTTGCAGAAACGTCTTCTCTTGTTGCTGCTGGAATTCACGCAGATCCAGCGGTAATGCTACAGATGTTGATTTTGTTTCTCGCGCCTGAGATTCCACGACATGACGGCAGAAGGGATCGATGATTATCTCATCCAACGGGTAATCGCTGGTACCATGCCGATAAACAGAGCGTTCCACGACGTTTTTCAGTTCACGAATATTGCCTGGCCAACGGTAGTGGAGGAGGGTTTCTCTGGCCTCGGGGCTGAAGCCTGGAAATAGCGGTAGCCCGATCTCGCGGCACATCTGAATGGCAAAGTGTTCGGCCATTAACATGATGTCGCTTTGACGCTCGCGTAACGGGGGAAGTTGCACCACGTCAAAGGCCAGACGATCCAGCAGGTCCGCGCGAAAAGTGCCTTCGCTAACCATGCGCGGTAGGTCGGCATTGGTCGCACAAACAAGGCGAACGTTAACCTGTAAGGGTTGGCTGCCGCCAACGCGCTCCAGCTCGCCATACTCAATGACGCGCAACAGTTTTTCCTGTACCAGCATTGGGGCGGTTGCCAGTTCGTCCAGAAACAGCGTACCGCCATCGGCGCGTTCGAAACGTCCTGGATGGCGTTTTTGCGCGCCGGTAAACGCACCAGCTTCGTGACCAAACAGTTCGGAATCAAGTAAGTTCTCGTTGAGCGCAGCGCAGTTAAGCGAAATAAATGGACCTTGCCAACGGGTGGAGAGGTAGTGCAGGCGGTTGGCAATAAGCTCTTTACCCGTTCCTCGCTCACCGATAACCAGTACAGGTTTATCTAGCGGCGCCAGATGAGAAACCTGTTCCAGCACTTCAATAAAGCTGTTTGCTTCGCCCAGAAGATTATCTTTGTATCCTGCCATGATGAAATTCACCACTTGTTAGTGTTATTCACCAATTTACCCTAATTCTGTCGTCAGGTAAAATTACATATAATTATTAAAATCAATAAGATAAAAAGTTGGCACGCCAAGTGCATTACGAGAACAGCAGGGCATAGCCCGATATCAGAACAGTAAGTGAGGATTACATTATGGGTATTTTTTCTCGTTTTGCCGACATCGTGAACGCCAACATTAATGCGTTGCTGGAAAAGGCTGAAGATCCGCAGAAGCTGGTGCGGTTGATGATCCAGGAAATGGAAGACACGCTGGTCGAGGTGCGCTCAAACTCCGCACGCGCTCTGGCAGAAAAGAAACAATTATCTCGCCGTATTGAACAGGCCAGTGCGCAACAGGCAGAGTGGCAGGAAAAGGCAGAGCTGGCGCTGCGTAAAGAGAAAGAAGATTTGGCGCGTTCTGCGTTAATCGAAAAACAGAAACTGACTGATCTGATTGCTTCCCTGGAACATGAGGTGACGCTGGTCGACGATACGTTGGCGCGTATGAAAAAAGAGATCGGTGAGCTGGAAAATAAACTCAGTGAAACCCGCGCTCGTCAGCAGGCGCTGATGCTGCGTCATCAGGCAGCGAGTTCTTCGCGTGATGTTCGTCGTCAACTGGACAGCGGTAAACTTGATGAAGCGATGGCGCGCTTTGAATCTTTCGAGCGTCGTATCGATCAGATGGAAGCTGAGGCTGAAAGCCATAACTTCGGTAAACAGAAATCTCTGGATCAGCAATTTGCTGACCTGAAAGCAGATGATGAAATCAGCGAGCAGTTGGCGCAACTTAAAGCCAAAATGCAGCAAGACAAGCAATAATAACATCTGGCGGCGCCCGAACGCGCCGCCGCTCATCACCTGTAAGGAGTACTCATGAGCGCGCTATTTCTGGCTATCCCGTTAACCATCTTTGTGTTGTTCGTTTTACCGATTTGGCTTTGGCTGCATTACAGCAACCGTTCCAGTCGCGGCGAACTGTCGCAAAGTGAACAGCAACGTCTGGTCGAACTCAACGATGACGCACAGCGGATGCGCGAGCGCATTCAGGCGCTGGAAGACATCCTTGATGCTGAACATCCAAACTGGAGGGACCGCTAATGGGAGGCGTTAACCTGAACAAAAAACTGTGGCGTATTCCGCAGCAGGGCATGGTGAAGGGAGTTTGCGCAGGTATTGCGCATTATCTCGATGTGCCTGTGAAGCTGGTACGGATACTGGTGGTGTTGTCAGTCTTTTTTGGTCTGGCCTTTTTCACCTTCGTCGCCTACATCGTGCTGACGTTTGTGTTGGATCCTATGCCGGACAATGTGGTTTCTGGCGAGCAACAGCCATCAAGCGGTGAGCTGTTGGATGCCGTCGATCGCGAGCTGGCGGCAAGTGAAAAGCGTTTGCGTGAAATGGAGCGTTATGTGACGTCTGATACTTTTTCATTACGTAGTCGTTTCCGCCAATTGTGAGGTTAGAAATGAACAATCGCTGGCAACGTGCCGGGCAAAGGGTTAAGCCGGGCTTTAAAATAGCAGGTAAGCTGGTGCTTTTGACCGCGCTTCGTTACGGTCCGGCAGGGGTTGCAGGGTGGGCGGTGAAATCCGTCGCCCGACGCCCGCTAAAAATGCTGCTGGCGTTGGTTCTGGAACCGGTGTTGAGTCGGGCTGCGGCAAAATTGTCGAAACGATATTCCGGTAATCAAACCTGATATCTGAATTAGCAAAAGCAAGCAACAATTAATCAACATTCCCTCTGTTAATTTGCGGCAGCTCACAAATACGATTTTTTGGCTGCCAAAATTCTTTTTTTACCCCCCTTAAGCCCATCTCAGCTGATTGACAGCTTATTTCCTGCAGAGTAGTCTCTTGATTCATGGGACCGCTACCACGAGAATCAAAGGTGAACCAAAAAATCCAAAAATGCCTGACAGAAGTTTATGGTGATACATTTACTTCATGCCACTATGAAGCGCTGTTTGCACGTTTAGAGAAATCACAGGGATTAATTAAAAAAATCCGTAAAGCGCATTGGGACGAGAGCGATGTGGTGCTTATTACCTACGCCGATCAATTCCACGGGACTGATAAAAAACCGCTGCCGACGTTTAATCAGTTTTATAATGAATGGCTTAAGTCGACATTTTCTCATGTGCATCTGCTGCCGTTTTATCCGTGGTCATCGGATGATGGCTTTTCCGTGGTTAATTATCATCAGGTTGCCGAAGAAACCGGTGACTGGAATGATATTAAGCAATTGGGCGAATCCAGTCGACTGATGTTTGATTTTGTTTGTAACCATATGTCAGCCAAAAGCGAATGGTTTAATAACTATTTGCAACAGCTTGACGGTTATGAAAATTTCTTTATTGCAATGGATCCTGATACGGACCTGAGCAACGTCACGCGTCCCCGCGCATTACCGTTACTGACACCTTTTACGCTAAAAGATAACACTGTGCGCCATTTATGGACGACGTTCAGTGATGACCAGATCGATCTCAACTATGCCAACCCGGTGGTGTTACTGGCGATGGTCGATGTACTGCTGAGCTATCTTGAGCAGGGCGCAGATTATGTCCGCCTGGATGCGGTTGGCTTTATGTGGAAAGAGCCTGGAACGTGCTGTATTCATCTGGAAAAAACGCATCAGCTCATCAAACTATTCCGCGCTATTGCTGACTGCGCGGCGCCTGGCACGGCGATTATTACCGAAACAAACGTCCCGCATAAGGATAACGTATCCTACTACGGTAATGGCCATGATGAAGCGCATATGGTGTACCAGTTCTCGCTGCCACCGCTGGTGCTGCATGCGGTACAACGCCAGGATACGTCGACATTGTGCCAGTGGGCGCAATCACTGGAGCTGCCGTCTGGTGAGACGACCTGGTTTAATTTTCTCGCATCGCATGACGGCATTGGTCTCAACCCATTACGCGGTTTATTGCCTGAAGACGAGATCATGCGGCTGGTGACAGAACTACAGCAGGAAGGTGCGCTGGTTAACTGGAAAAATAACCCTGATGGCAGTCGCAGTCCGTATGAAATTAACGTGACATATATGGATGCGCTAACGCCTGGCAATTGTAGCGATGCTGAACGGTTTTCTCGCTTTATTCTCGCACATGCCATTTTGCTGAGTTTTCCAGGCGTGCCGGCGGTTTACATTCAAAGTATCCTTGGGTCACGTAATGATTATAAAGGTGTCGAGACGTTCGGTTATAATCGTGCGATTAACCGCAAAAAATATCAGGTAAGACAAATAGAAACGGAGCTGGAAGATGAATCCAGTTTGCGTCACGCTATTTATCATGAACTATCCCGGCTAATTGTAATACGTCGTAGTAATAAAGCATTTCATCCTGATAGTGATTTTAAAATTAGCAGTGTTACACCGGCCGTAATGCAAATTATACGTACGGCGGGAACAGGTGAGGAAATTACCGGATTATTTAATGTCAGCGGTCATACTCAAACCATTCGTATTGATATTGGAAATGGAATTGATTTGATTAGCGGTAAAACTATTTCAGGTAAGGAATTAACGTTGTACGCCTGGCAGGTCATGTGGGTTAAGAAATAAAAAGGAACATTTCATGCTTAAAGCTAAAATTGTGCTGATTTCAGCACTGGTTTCCTGCGCCCTGGTTTCCGGGTGTAAGGATGATAAAAAGTCCTCTGTCGCGATTGAATTTATGCACTCTTCTGTTGAGCAGGAGCGGCAGGCGGTTATTGCAAAACTGATTGAGCGTTTTGAAAAAGAAAACCCGGGCATCAGCGTCAAACAGGTCCCTGTGGAAGAGGATGCTTACAACACCAAGGTCATCACCCTGGCGCGCAGCGGTTCACTGCCTGAAGTCATTGAAACCAGCCATGACTACGCGAAAGTTATGGATAAAGAATCCCTTATCGACCGTAAAGCGGTCGCGCAGGTCATCAACGGCGTAGGTGAAGGTGCTTTTTATGATGGCGTCCTGCGTATTGTACGTACTGAAGACGGTAGTGCATGGACCGGGGTTCCGGTCAGTGCCTGGATTGGCGGGATCTGGTATCGCAAAGATGTGCTGGCAAAAGCCGGACTGGAAGAGCCAAAAGACTGGCAGCAATTGCTAAACGTGGCGCAAAAGCTCAACAATCCTGGCAGTAAGAAATACGGTATTGCGCTGCCTACGGCAGAAAGCGTTTTGACCGAACAGTCATTCTCCCAGTTCGCGCTCTCTAACCAGGCCAACGTTTTTGATGCGCAGGGAAAGATTACGCTCGACACGCCTGAAATGGCGCAGGCGTTGCAGTATTACCGCCAACTTGCCATGAACACCATGCCGGGCTCGAACGACATCATGGAAGTCAAAGATGCTTTCATGAACGGCACGGCGCCAATGGCGATTTATTCCACCTATATCCTCCCGGCGGTGATCAAAGAGGGCGATCCTAAAAATGTTGGCTTCATGGTGCCGACGGAAAAAAATTCCGCTGTTTACGGCATGCTGACGTCGCTAACCATCACCGCAGGTCAAAAAAGCGAAGAGACAGAAGCGGCTGAGAAATTTGTCACCTTTATGGAGCAGGCCGACAACATTGCGGACTGGGTCATGATGTCGCCAGGGGCAGCGCTGCCGGTCAACAAAGCGGTGGTGAATACGCCGACGTGGAAAGAAAACGCCGTTATCAAAGCACTGGGGGAATTACCCGATCAATTGATTGCCGAACTGCCGAATATTCAGGTCTTTGGCGCCGTCGGTGATAAGAACTTTACCCGCATGGGCGACGTAACCGGCTCCGGCATCGTGAGTACCATGGTGCACAACGTCACGGTAGGAAAAGCTGACCTTTCATCAACCATCAAGGCAAGCCAGACAAAACTGGATGACCTCGTTGAACAGCGCTAATGGGGAAATGGAAAGCCGTGATGAATAAGTTCTTTTCAGGTCGATCTGATATGCCATTCGCCATGCTGCTGCTGGCGCCCAGCTTGCTGTTATTGGGCGGTTTAGTGGCGTGGCCGATGATATCTAACATCGAAATCAGCTTCATGCGTCTGCCGCTTAATCCGCAAATTGAGTCTACGTTTGTCGGGTTGAGTAACTATATCCGTATCTTATCCGATCCTGGATTCTGGCATTCGCTGTGGATGACGGTCTGGTATACCACGCTGGTTGTCGCTGGGAGCACGGTGTTGGGACTGGGAGTGGCGATGTTTTTTAACCGTGAGTTTCGTCTGCGGAAAACGGCGCGCTCACTGGTTATCCTCTCTTACGTAACGCCATCAATTTCGCTGGTGTTTGCCTGGAAATACATGTTCAACAACGGCTACGGCATTGTGAACTACCTCGGTGTGGATCTGTTGCATCTCTACGATCAGGCGCCGCTGTGGTTCGACAATCCCGGCAGCAGCTTCGCGCTGGTCGTGCTGTTCGCCATCTGGCGCTACTTCCCGTATGCCTTTATCTCGTTTCTGGCGATTTTACAGACTATTGATAAATCGTTGTATGAGGCGGCAGAAATGGACGGCGCAAACGCGTGGCAACGTTTCCGTATCGTCACGTTGCCAGCGATTATGCCCGTACTGGCGACCGTGGTCACGCTGCGCACGATCTGGATGTTCTACATGTTCGCCGATGTTTATCTGTTGACCACCAAAGTCGATATTCTCGGGGTCTATCTCTATAAAACAGCGTTTGCATTTAACGACTTAGGCAAAGCGGCCGCGATTTCTGTCGTCCTCTTCGTCATCATTTTCGCTGTTATCCTGCTGACCAGAAAACGGGTGAACCTCAATGGCAACAAATAAGCGCACGCTTGGCCGCATTGGCTTTTACTGTGGATTAATTGTCTTCCTGGGCATCACGCTATTTCCATTTTTTGTGATGCTGATGACCTCATTCAAAAGCGCAAAAGAGGCGATTTCACTGCATCCGACGCTGTTACCGCAGCAATGGACGCTGGAACATTACATCGACATCTTCAACCCGATGATTTTCCCGTTTGTTGACTACTTCCGTAATAGCCTGGTGGTATCGGTGACGTCTTCGGTGGTGGCGGTATTTCTCGGCGTGCTCGGGGCGTATGCGCTTTCCCGCCTGCGTTTTAAGGGACGAATGACCATCAATGCCAGTTTTTACACGGTGTACATGTTTTCGGGGATCCTGCTGGTGGTGCCGTTATTCAAGATCATTACGGCACTCGGCATCTACGACACTGAAATGGCGTTGATTATCACCATGGTCACCCAAACGCTGCCGACCGCAGTGTTCATGCTGAAAAGCTATTTCGACACCATTCCGGATGAAATAGAAGAAGCCGCGATGATGGATGGGTTGAACCGTCTGCAGATCATCTTTCGCATAACCGTGCCGTTGGCGATGTCTGGTCTGGTTTCGGTCTTTGTGTACTGCTTTATGGTGGCGTGGAATGACTATCTGTTTGCCTCGATTTTCCTTTCCAGCGCCAGCAATTTTACCTTACCGGTCGGTCTGAACGCGCTGTTTAGTACGCCTGACTATATCTGGGGACGCATGATGGCTGCATCGTTAGTCACTGCATTGCCGGTTGTCATTATGTATGCGCTTTCCGAACGTTTTATTAAAAGTGGTTTGACCGCAGGCGGCGTGAAAGGCTAAGCGGCCAGTTTAATTAAGGAGTTGTAAATGAAGAAGTTAGTTGCCACAGAACCGCGTGTTGCAGCGCTGGTGGAATATGAAGACAGAGTGGTATCCGCCAATGAAGTGAAAGTTCGCGTTAAATTTGGCGCGCCGAAACATGGCACCGAAGTGGTCGATTTTCGCGCTGCCAGCCCGTTTATTGACGAAGATTTTAACGGTGAATGGCAAATGTTTATGCCGCGTCCGGAAGGGGCACCGCGCGGGATCGAATTCGGTAAATTCCAGCTTGGCAATATGGTGGTGGGCGATGTTATTGAGTGTGGCAGCGATGTGACCGAATACGCCGTTGGCGATTCAGTTTGTGGCTACGGTCCTCTGGCAGAAACGGT
Source organism: Citrobacter arsenatis (assembly GCF_004353845.1). Taxonomy (GTDB): domain Bacteria; phylum Pseudomonadota; class Gammaproteobacteria; order Enterobacterales; family Enterobacteriaceae; genus Citrobacter; species Citrobacter arsenatis. The sequence continues at coordinate 2,725,605 of NZ_CP037864.1, read as the reverse complement.
GATTTTTAATGCGGTGAACAACTACAAACTGCGCAAAATGCCGAAAGGGAGTTCGTGGAAAAATGCCGTGTGCTATGACCCGGCACAGTTCGCCATGAGCGGTGTGCGCGACGCCAATGTACGCGTCGGTGACTTTGTGGTCGTCGTGGGCTTAGGCGCAATTGGCCAGATTGCAGTGCAACTGGCTAAGAAAGCGGGAGCCTCAGTGGTCATTGGCGTGGATCCGATTGCCCATCGCTGCGATATCGCGCGTCGCCACGGCGCGGATTTCTGTCTGAATCCTATGGGCACCGATGTAGGAATGGAAATTAAGAAGCTGACCGGTAAGCAGGGTGCTGATGTGATCATCGAAACCAGCGGTTATGCGGATGCGTTGCAATCGGCGCTACGTGGTCTGGCCTATGGTGGAACTATTTCCTATGTCGCTTTCGCCAAACCTTTTGCAGAAGGGTTCAACCTTGGGCGTGAAGCGCACTTTAACAACGCCAAAATTGTCTTCTCCCGCGCCTGTAGTGAACCAAATCCAGATTATCCGCGCTGGAGCCGCAAGCGTATTGAGGAGACCTGTTGGGAACTGTTGATGAACGGTTACCTGAACTGTGAAGAACTTATTGATCCGGTAGTAACTTTTGCCAGCAGCCCGGAAAGCTATATGCAGTATGTCGACCGCCATCCGGAAAAGAGCATCAAAATGGGCGTGACGTTTTAATTAAGGAATGCAGAAAATGAAAATTGGAACACAGAACCAGGCTTTTTTTCCGGAAAATATTCTCGAGAAATTCCGTTACATCAAAGAGATGGGATTCGACGGTTTTGAAATTGACGGCAAATTGCTGGTCAACAATCTCGCGGAAGTAAAAGCGGCGATCGCAGAAACGGGTCTGCCCGTTACTACCGCTTGCGGCGGCTATGAAGGTTGGATCGGTGATTTTATCGAAGAGCGTCGTTTAAACGGGTTGCAGCAGATTACCCGCATTCTCGAAGCGCTGGCCGAAGTCGGTGGACAAGGCATCATTGTACCGGCTGCATGGGGCATGTTTACCTTCCGCTTACCGCCGATGACGTCTCCGCGTAGCCTGGAAGGCGATCGTAAAGCTGTCAGTGATTCATTGATTTATCTTGATAAAGTCGCCGAGCGTACGGGGACGGTAGTGTATCTGGAGCCGCTCAATCGCTATCAGGATCATATGATCAACACCCTGGCGGATGCCCGTCGCTATATCGTGGAAAACAACCTGAAGCATGTGCAAATCATTGGTGATTTTTACCATATGAATATCGAAGAAGACGATATGGCACAGGCGTTGCACGACAATCGCGATCTGCTGGGTCACGTGCATATTGCAGATAACCATCGTTATCAGCCGGGGAGCGGTACGCTGGATTTCTCTGCGCTGTTTGACCAGCTGCGTGAAGATAATTACCAGGGTTACGTGGTGTATGAAGGGCGTGTGCGGGCGGAGAACCTGCCGGAAGCGTACCGTCAGTCGCTGGCCTGGCTGCGTACCTGCTAAGAGGATCTCCGTGAAAAGTGCACTGACAAGCGCTCCGCTACGCGTCGCCATTATCGGCGCCGGGCAGGTGGCGGATAAAGTTCATGCTTCGTACTACTGCACCCGCAACGATCTGGAACTGGTGGCTGTCTGCGACAGCCGCCTGTCACAGGCGCAGGGGTTGGCAGAGAAATACGGTAATCCGCAGGTTTGGGACGATCCGCAAACGATGTTACGCGAAGCAAAGCCTGATATCGTCAGCATTTGTTCGCCCAATCGTTTTCATTATGCACACACCATGATGGCCTTGAACGCTGGCTGCCATGTGATGTGCGAGAAACCTCCGGCGATGACACCAGACGAGGCGCTGGAGATGTGTAAAACGGCGCGTCGGGTGGGAAAAGTACTGGCTTATGATTTTCATCATCGTTTCGCACTGGATACGCAACTGCTTCGTGAGCAGGTGATGGCCGGCGTACTGGGTGAAATCTATGTCACCAATGTCCGCGCTTTGCGCCGCTGCGGTGTCCCTGGCTGGGGGGTATTTACCAACAAAGAACTGCAGGGCGGCGGGCCGCTTATCGATCTCGGTATTCATATGCTGGATGCCGCCATGTATGTACTGGGGTTTCCGGCAGTAAAGCGCGTTAATGCGCACAGCTATCAACGCATTGGCACGCGTAAAAACAGCGGCCAGTTTGGGAAATGGGATCCCGCGACGTATTCCGTGGAGGATTCTCTGTTCGGCACGATTGAATTTCATAACGGCGGTATCCTGCGCCTGGAAACCTCTTTTGCTCTGAATATCCCGGAACAATCGATTATGAACGTCAATTTCTGCGGCGATCTGGCGGGGGCGACCTTATTTCCGGCCCAGGTGTATACCGATCGTGATGGTGCGCTTGACGTTCTGCTTGCGCGCGAAATGGCCGATGACAACCGTCATTATCGCAGCATGGAAGCATTCGTGAATCATGTCCAGGGTGAACCTGTCACTATTGCAGACGCAGAGCAAGGCGTCGTTATTCAACAACTGGTTGCCGCACTGTATCAATCGGCTGAAACAGGGACCTACGTAGACTTATGACGAAGCCAGTAATGCTCACTGAATCGGCTTTTTGCCCACACAGCCTGAATAAATATGCGTCACTGATGACGACCGGCAACGGTTATATGGGAATTCGCGCCAGTCACGAGGAAGACTACACCTTACAAACGCGCGGTATGTACCTGGCAGGACTGTATCACAGGGCAGGGAAAGGCGAAATTAATGAACTGGTTAATCTGCCTGATGTGGTCGGAGTGGAGATTTCACTCAATGGCGAGATTTTTTCACTCAGCAGCGGCGTTATTGAAAGCTGGCATCGTGAACTGGATTTTGCCAGTGGAGAGTTACGCCGTGCGCTTATCTGGCGTACGTCTGGCGGAGCGCGTTTTGCTATTGAAAGTCGGCGATTTGTCTCGGCACAGAAATTGCCGCTGTTTGCACTGGAAGTTGTCGTAACGCCACTGGATGCTGATGCCAGCATTGGTATTTCGACCGGTATTGATGCCACGATCACCAATCATGGTCGTCAGCATCTCGATGAAACGCAGGTCCGGGTATTTGGCCAGCATCTTATGCAAGGGATTTACACTACCCAGGACGGCCGCAACGATATCGCTATCACTACGTTTTGTGATGTAGACGGTGCGGCGCAGCGCTGCTTCACCGCGAAAGAACGCCGCTTGTTGCAGCACAATAGCGTGCAGGCGCAAGCCGGGCAGCGCGTCACGCTGACGAAAATGAGCTGGATAGACTGGGCGAGCGAGCGCAGCCTGTCGCTTGAGACCTGGGGGCGTCAAGCGCTGCGCAATCTGGAAGCGTGCGCCCAGCAGGGATATGACGCATTGCTGGCTGAGTCGACCGCCAACTGGCATGCCTGGTGGCAAACACGTCGCGTTCAGGTTGTCAGTACGGATATCAACGATCAGCGCGCGCTGGACTATGCGCTCTATCATCTGCGTGTGATGACCCCAGACCACGATGAGCGCAGCAGTATTGCGGCAAAAGGTCTGACGGGCGAAGGGTATAAAGGCCATGTATTCTGGGATACCGAAGTCTTTCTGTTACCGTTTCACCTGTTCACCGGACCGAAAACCGCCAGAAGTTTATTGCGTTACCGCTGGCATAATTTGTCGGGAGCGCGTGAGAAAGCGCGCCGAAACGGTTGGCAGGGCGCGCTGTTCCCGTGGGAAAGCGCTCGCAGCGGTGATGAGGAAACACCTGAATTTGCGGCGATCAATATCCGTACCGGGCTGCGGCAGAAAGTGGCGTCCGCGCAGGCTGAACATCACCTCGTGGCGGATATTGCCTGGGCGGTAATCAATTACTGGCACGCTACCGGGGATCTAAACTTTATGTCCCGTGAGGGTATGACGCTACTGCTGGAAACGGCGAAGTTCTGGATAAGCAGGGCAGTCATGGTCAACGATCGTTTAGAGATCCACAATGTGATTGGCCCGGATGAATACACTGAACATGTGAACAACAATGCCTTTACCAACTACATGGCCTGGTACAACGTAGAGCAGGCGCTGGGTTTTGCTCGTCGGTTGGGCTGCGGCGATGATACGTTTATTCATCGCGCAGAGCATTTTTTACAGCATCTCTGGCGACCGGAAATTCAGCCCGATGGCGTGCTTCCTCAGGATGATACCTTCCTGAGCAAACCGGCTATCGATCTGTCGCAGTATAAAGCCAAAGCGGGCAAGCAGACGATTTTACTCGATTACTCCCGTGCGGAAGTCAATGAGATGCAAATTCTCAAACAGGCCGACGTAGTGATGCTGACCTACATGTTACCGGAGCAATTCAGCCCGCAAACCTGCCTGGCTAACCTGCGTTTTTACGAGCCGCGCACCATTCATGACTCCTCTTTGAGCAAAGCGATTCATGGGATTGTGGCTGCACGTTGCGGTGATTCGGCTCGGGGATATCGGTTCTGGCGCGAAGGATCGCTCATCGATCTTGGGGATGATCCACATAGCTGTGATGACGGTATTCATGCTGCGGCGACGGGAGCCATCTGGCTGGGGGCAATCCAGGGATTCGCTGGCGTAAATGTTCGCCACGGGGAGTTACACCTTGCGCCTGCATTACCTGTTCACTGGCAAACGCTGTCTTTCCCGCTACGCTGGCAGGGCTCCGCTATACAGATAACCATCAATGCTGCCGAAATCCGTATTACCAGCACTGAGCAAATTGTCCTTTGGGTCAATGGCGAAAAGGTCATCGTGCAGGGGGAGACCGTAATCAGCAATGCCACCATTATTTCGCCCAATTATGGGACCGCTACCACGAAAGGGGGCGATGAATGATACTCAACCCACAGGCCATCATTTTTGATTTGGATGGTGTGATTACTGATACCGCGCATCTGCATTTTCTCGCCTGGCGGCAGGTAGCCGGTGAAATAGGGATTGCGATTGACGAAGCGTTTAACGACAGCCTGAAAGGGATTAGTCGCGGCGAATCGCTACAGCGTATTTTGCGCCATGGTGGGAAGACAGGGGCGTTTTCTCCCGAGGCCTGCGCACAATTGGCCGAGAGAAAAAATGGTCTGTATGTCCATTCTTTGCGCCAGTTGACGGTTAACTCGGTATTGCCGGGAATACGGGAGCTGTTGATGACGCTGTGGGAAGAGCGGATCCCGGTGGGGCTAGCCTCTGTGTCGCTCAATGCTCCTGCGATTTTACAAGCGCTTGATCTTAGCGCGTGCTTTGATTTTTGTGCGAACGCCGCGCTGATTTCCCGCTCGAAACCGGATCCCGAAATATTCCTGGCTGCCTGTTCGGGCCTGGGCGTTGACCCGAAGCAGTGTATTGGCATAGAAGATGCACAAGCGGGAATTGATGCAATCAATGCCTGCGGCATGCTTTCTGTCGGCATCGGGACAGGGCTGAACGGGGCAGGCTTGCAGCTTCCTGCAACCGAATTTCTGACGTGGCCGTGCTTATCGGCTTTCTGGCAACACGACAAGTAAAGGATTCAACATGGCACAGCTTTCGTTGCAACACATTCAAAAAATTTACGACAACCAGGTACACGTCGTTAAAGACTTCAATCTGGAAATCGAAGACAAAGAGTTTATTGTTTTTGTTGGACCTTCCGGCTGCGGGAAGTCAACAACGTTGCGTATGATCGCCGGTCTGGAGGAGATCAGCGGCGGCGATCTGCTGATCGACGGTAAACGGATGAACGATGTGCCGGCGAAATCGCGCAACATTGCGATGGTTTTCCAGAACTACGCGTTGTACCCGCACATGACCGTCTATGACAACATGGCGTTTGGCCTGAAGATGCAGAAAATTGATCCTGCCGTAATTGAGGAACGCGTCAACTGGGCGGCGCAAATCCTTGGCCTGCGCGATTATCTGCAACGTAAACCCGGCGCGTTATCTGGTGGTCAGCGTCAGCGCGTGGCGTTAGGGCGTGCGATTGTTCGTGAGGCAGGGGTGTTTCTGATGGATGAGCCCTTATCGAACCTCGATGCCAAACTTCGCGTTCAGATGCGGGCTGAAATCAGCAAACTGCATCAGAAACTCAATACCACCATGATATATGTTACCCACGATCAAACCGAAGCCATGACCATGGCGACGCGTATTGTGATTATGAAGGATGGTATTGTTCAACAGGTCGGTGCGCCGAAAACGGTTTATAATCACCCGGCAAATATGTTCGTCGCCGGATTTATTGGCTCGCCAGCTATGAATTTTATTCGTGGCGCGATTGACGGTAATAAATTTGTTACTGAAACACTGAAATTAACGATTCCAGAAAATAAATTAGCACAATTAAAAGCGCAGGGTTATGAACATCAGGCGGTCACGCTGGGAATTCGTCCTGAAGATATACATCCGCAGCTTAATAATGAAAATAGTGTATCGGCAAAAATTAGCGTTGCAGAATTAACCGGCGCTGAATTTATGCTTTATACCATTGTTGGGGGGCATGAGTTAGTGGTCCGTGCTGGGGCAGTGAATGATTATCACGCAGGAGAGAACATCACTATTTATTTTGATATGGCGAAATGCCATTTCTTTGATGCTGAAACTGAAGTGGCTATTCAATAAAATTCCGGGGGGATAACAATCCCCCAAGCCTTGGGGCATTTTTGCGAGTATTTTAACAAGGAATAATAATGAAAACCCTACTGTCCGCTACTGCGCTGATGATGAGCGCAGGATTGGCCTGTGCGCAGGCCGCTGAAAAGAATGACTGGCACTTTAATATCGGTGCTATGTACGAAATAGAAAACGTTGAAGGTCAGGGCGAAGATATGGATGGACTGGCGGAGCCGTCAGTCTATTTCAATGCCTCCAATGGACCGTGGAAAATATCGCTGGCCTATTATCAGGAAGGACCGGTTGATTACAGCGAGGGTAAACGTGGAACCTGGTTTGATCGCCCGGAACTGGAAGTTCGCTATCAATTTCTGGAAAGCGAAGATGTTAATTTCGGCCTGACCGGTGGTTTCCGTAATTACGGTTATCACTATGTCAATGAACCGGGAAAAGATACCGCCAATATGCAGCGCTGGAAAGTTCAGCCGGACTGGGATGTAAAACTGACCGACGACCTGCGCTTTAGCGGTTGGCTGGCGATGTATCAGTTCGTAAATGATTTGAGCACCACCGGCTACTCCGATAGTCGTGTCGAAAGCGAGAGCGGGCTGAATTATACGTTTAACGAAACGGTGGGCTTAACGGTCAACTATTACCTTGAGCGCGGCTTTAATCTGGCTGATTCACGTAATAATGGTGAGTTCTCAACTCAGGAAATTCGTGCTTATTTGCCACTGTCTTTCGGCAATACTACCCTGACGCCGTATACCCGCCTGGGGCTTGATCGCTGGTCAAACTGGGACTGGCAGGATGACCCGGCACGTGAAGGTCATGATTTCAATCGTCTCGGGTTACTGTATGCATATGATTTCCAGAACGGTTTATCAATGTCACTGGAGTATGCCTATGAGTGGGAAGATCACGATGAAGGCGAAAGCGACAGATTCCATTATGCTGGTATAGGCGTGAACTACGCATTCTAAAATAGGCTGGGGCATTATATGCCCCAGTTTTTACACCAGCGAGTCAGCCAGCGATATTTGCGTGCTGACCGTGATATTTTGTAATCCTTTCTCACCCGCAATCAGGTTAAATAATAAATTACAGCTTTGCTCACCCAGTTGCTGAGTAGGCACATCAATACCGCCAGGAACGGGCGTGAGCATAAAAGACAACAGCTCATTACTATAGCCAACAACGGCAAGTTGTTGCGGGATGGTGATATTTTTCTCAGCCGCCACGCGATATAGGCTCATTATTTTTAAACTGTCGGTGGCAAAAACGGCATCGGGTAACGGTTGTTGACTCAGTAATTTTCGTGAAGCAAGCAGGGCCGTTTCATGGGTATAACCCCCGTCAATAATCCACTCCTCGCGCATTTTAATCTTATGCGCCTGAAGGCTGGTTTTATAACCGTTAACGCGATCGATAGAAACATGAACATCAAGCGGCGCATGCAAACAGGCTATATTACGATGGCCACTCTCAATAAGCGCATTTGTCAGCGTGATGCTGTCGCGATAGTTATCGGTGTCTACAGAGTAGACATTAGCGTATTCACCTTCGACTTTACCAATAACGACGACCGGAACGTTGTATTTATCCAACCGCGAAAAAAATGACTCATCGGCAGGAGAGCTCAGCATAATGATCCCTTTGATCAATTTCTGCTTAATTTTGCTCTCACATTTTTGTAAGTCATCTTCAGTACTTCGTGACGTCTGTAATATGACATCAAAACCGACCTCTTCAGCCTTGGCAGTAATTGCATGCAGCACTTCAGAGAAAAACGGATTACCGGCGGTTGTTTTCGCAGAACGGGTAGATATCACCATTATTGCATCAAACCCGGAGGAGGTAAGCGCACGAGCAAGTTTATTGGGCTGATACTGTAACTCATCAATAGCGCGCAGCACCTTTTCAAGCGCTTCCGGCGAGATGTTGGTTTGCTTATTAAGCACGCGCGATACCGTGGATTTTGATACGCCAGCGGCTCGTGCAATATCATAAATGGTAGGAGACATAGATCCCAAGCTCCGTCCGAGAGTCAATGGCGGACATATTATGGAGTTAATTGGCGAATGACAACAATCTCGGAATGCGGGCAAGAAAATCAAAAGGCTAACCGCACTTTGTGTCGCCTGATGAACAATACGTCCACGGGTGCAGACGGTGATAATGCAGTCGCAATATTTTCTTAAGAACTGGCGTATAGTGTGGTGGTTAAATCCAACAATCAGTCGGGAAGATATTATGTTGAAAAAAGGCGTATTAGCGTTGGCACTGGTCATCGGCATGCCGGTTTATGCTGCCGAGCATTGGATTGATGTTCGCGTTCCTGAACAGTACCAACAGCAGCATATTCAGGGGGCCGTCAACATTCCGTTAAAAGAGATGAAGGCGCGTATCGCCGCTGAAGTTCCTGATAAGAACGACACGGTGAAGCTGTACTGCAACTCCGGACGTCAATCAGGGCAGGCGAAGGATATGTTAACTGAAATGGGCTACACGCAGGTGACCAACGAAGGTGGCATCAATCAGATAGCGCTTCCCAAAGTAGAGAATAAATAAACTTCCCGCATTCATTCTGCTACAGGCGGTAAGATTAATGCCGCCTGATACAGCTCAGGTAGTTGATAAGTAAGAATTGACCCCTATCTTTACTTCCTGTTTGTTATAATTTCTTCGGTTCCTTCAGCAAAACGGGATGGCGATGAAGCGACTTAAAAATGAACTCAATTCGCTGGTTAATCGCGGCGTAGACCGGCATTTGCGCCTGGCTGTCACCGGACTTAGTCGTAGCGGTAAGACGGCGTTTATCACCGCAATGGTAAACCAGTTACTCAATATTCATGCGGGTGCGCGTTTGCCGTTGCTCAGTTGCGTGCGCGAAGAGCGTTTGCTCGGTGTCAAACGAGTTCCACAACGCGATTTTGGTATTCCTCGCTTTACCTATGATGAGGGACTGGCGCAGTTGTATGGCTCTCCGCCGACCTGGCCGACGCCGACGCGTGGTGTGAGTGAAATACGCCTCGCGCTGCGCTACAAATCCAATGACTCTTTACTGCGTCACTTTAAAGATACCTCCACGTTGTACCTGGAAATCGTCGATTATCCGGGGGAGTGGCTGCTCGATTTGCCGATGCTCGCCCAGGATTATCTAAGCTGGTCGCGGCAAATGACCGGTTTATTACAGGGGCAGCGAGGCGAATGGTCGGCAAAATGGCGGCAGTTATGCCAGGGGCTGGATCCGCTGGCACCTGCTGATGAGAATCGTCTGGCGGAGATCGCTGCTGCCTGGACGGAATATTTGCACCAATGCAAACAGCAGGGGCTGCATTTTATTCAGCCGGGGCGTTTTGTCCTGCCCGGGGATATGGCAGGCGCGCCTGCGCTGCAATTCTTCCCGTGGCCGGACGTTGATGCTTATGGTGAATCGAAGCTGGCGCAGGCAGACAAACACACCAACGCGGGCATGCTGCGCGACAGGTTTAACTATTACTGTGAAAAAGTCGTGAAGGGATTTTATAAGAATCACTTCCTGCGCTTTGACCGCCAGATTGTACTTGTCGATTGCCTGCAGCCGCTCAACAGCGGGCCACAGGCGTTTAACGACATGCGTCTGGCGCTCACCCAACTGATGCAAAGCTTCCATTACGGACAGCGCACGCTGTTTCGTCGGCTGTTTTCTCCGGTGATCGACAAACTGCTTTTTGCCGCCACCAAAGCCGACCACGTCACGGTCGACCAGCACGCCAATATGGTGTCGTTATTGCAGCAATTAATCCAGGACGCCTGGCAAAACGCTGCGTTCGAAGGTATCAGCATGGATTGTCTGGGTCTGGCATCGGTGCAGGCAACCACCAGCGGCCTGATCGATGTGAAGGGCGAAAAAATTCCGGCGCTGCGTGGCAATCGCCTGAGCGATGGCGAACCGTTAACCGTTTATCCGGGAGAAGTGCCCGCACGACTACCGGGACAAGCATTCTGGGACAGCCAGGGCTTCCAGTTTGAGGCATTTCGCCCACAGGTTATGGATGTTGATAAACCCTTACCGCATATTCGTCTTGATGCCGCGCTGGAGTTTTTAATAGGAGATAAATTGCGATGAGCGAGCCGTTAAAACCGCGTATCGATTTCTCAGGTCCGCTGGAGGTGGAACAAAACGCGGCGTTTAAAGCGCAGCAGATGTTCAATGAGACGGAGGCGCAGACTTTTTCTCCGGCGAAAGTGGATGAACCACTGGAAGACGAAGGTCAGGCGGAGGCTGTCATTGATGCGGCCTTACGCCCTAAACGCAGTCTGTGGCGTAAGATGGTGATGGGTGGGCTGGCGCTGTTTGGCGCGAGCGTTGTCGCGCAGGGTGTGCAGTGGACCATGAACGCCTGGCAGACTCAGGACTGGGTCGCGCTGGGAGGATGTGCCGCTGGCGCATTGATTATCGGTGCGGGCGTTGGATCGGTTGCGACCGAGTGGCGTCGGTTGTGGCGCTTACGCCAGCGCGCGCACGAGCGTGACGAAGCACGAGATCTGCTCCACAGCCATGGAACCGGAAAAGGTCGTGCATTTTGTGAAAAGCTGGCGCAGCAGGCGGGTATCGATCAGTCCCATCCGGCGCTACAGCGTTGGTATGCCTCAATTCATGAAACGCAGAACGATCGCGAAGTGGTCAGCCTGTATGCCCATCTTGTGCAGCCGGTGCTGGATGCGCAGGCCCGACGTGAGATTAGCCGTTCAGCGGCGGAGTCGACGCTGATGATTGCCGTCAGCCCACTGGCGCTGGTGGATATGGCGTTTATCGCCTGGCGCAATTTGCGGCTGATTAATCGCATTGCATCGCTGTATGGCATTGAACTTGGTTATTACAGCCGCCTGCGCTTGTTCCGTCTGGTACTGCTGAATATTGCTTTTGCCGGGGCCAGTGAACTGGTGCGGGAAGTGGGAATGGACTGGATGTCGCAGGATTTAGCCGCCCGCTTATCAACGCGTGCCGCACAGGGCATTGGCGCGGGGTTATTAACTGCGCGACTGGGCATTAAAGCCATGGAACTGTGCCGACCGCTACCGTGGATCGATGACGATAAGCCACGACTGGGCGATTTTCGCCGTCAATTAATTGGTCAGGTGAAGGAAACCTTACAAAAGAACAAATCTCCACGCGAAAGTTAGCTAAAAATTGGGCGTCAGTTGTTTAACTTTACGTCCTGGCGCCCAATTTTCCATCGAGCTGTCAATATTTGTTGACAGAGTTCTTCCTGCAAACGAAATACTGTCTTATCATTTAACATATAATCCCTTGTCCAGGTGAAGGTTCCTATGCGTTTGGAAGTCTTTTGTGAAGACCGACTTGGTCTGACCCGCGAATTGCTCGATTTACTGGTGCTGAGAGGCATTGATTTGCGCGGTATCGAGATTGACCCCATCGGGCGAATTTACCTCAATTTTGCGGAACTGGAGTTCACTAACTTCAGCAGCCTGATGGCTGAAATCCGCCGTATCTCAGGGGTTACGGATGTGCGTACCGTGCCCTGGATGCCCTCCGAGCGTGAACATCTTGCGCTGAGCGCGCTGCTTGAGGCATTGCCAGAACCGGTCCTTTCTCTGGACATGAAAAGCAAAATCGAGATGGCGAACCCTGCGAGTTGTCAGCTTTTCGCGCACACTCAGGATCGGATGCGCAATCATACCGCCGCCCAGTTAATCAACGGGTTTAACTTTCAGCGCTGGCTCGAAAGCAATCCACAGGATTCCCATAGCGAACATGTCGTCATTAACGGACAGAATTTCCTGATGGAAATTACGCCGGTCCATTTGCAGGGTGAAAATCAGGAGCAGATGCTGACCGGGGCCGTTGTCATGCTACGTTCCACCCTGCGGATGGGACGTCAGTTGCAAAATATGACGACCCAGGATCTGAGCGCATTTAGCCAGATTATTGCCGTCAGTGCCAAAATGAAACACGTGGTGGAGCAGGCGCGTAAGCTGGCGACACTGAGCGCGCCGCTGCTGATAACCGGTAATACCGGTACCGGCAAAGATCTCTTTGCTCATGCCTGCCACCTGGCAAGTCCGCGCGCGTCGAAGCCGTATTTGGCGCTGAACTGCGCGTCAATTCCTGAAGATGCGGTCGAAAGCGAACTGTTTGGCCATGCACCGGAAGGCAAAAAAGGCTTCTTTGAGCAGGCGAATGGTGGTTCGGTTCTGTTAGATGAAATTGGCGAAATGTCGCCGCGTATGCAGACCAAGTTGCTGCGTTTTCTCAATGACGGCACGTTCCGGCGTGTGGGAGAAGATCACGAAGTGCATGTTGATGTTCGCGTGATTTGTGCAACGCAAAAGAACCTTGTGGAGCTGGTACAAAAAGGACTTTTCCGTGAAGACCTCTATTATCGGCTGAATGTACTGACGCTAAACCTGCCACCGCTGCGCGATTGCCCGCAGGATATTATGCCGCTTACCGAACTGTTTGTGGCGCGCTTCGCCGACGAGCAGGGCGTGCCGCGTCCGAAGCTGTCCGCCGACCTCAGCACGGTGTTAACCCGCTACGGTTGGCCGGGCAACGTGCGTCAGCTTAAAAATGCTATTTATCGGGCGCTGACTCAGCTTGAAGGTTATGAGCTGCGGCCGCAGGATATTTTACTGCCGGATTACGATGCGGCAACGGTTGCGGTCGGAGAAGAGGTGATGGAAGGGTCGCTGGATGAGATTACCAGCCGCTTTGAACGCTCTGTGCTGACGCAACTGTATATGAACTATCCCAGCACGCGTAAACTGGCCAAACGGCTTGGTGTTTCACATACTGCGATCGCCAATAAACTTCGCGAATATGGTTTGAGCCAACAGAAAAAAAGCGAAGAGTAATGTCGTAAATGAAAATGCCTCCATTCGGAGTAATGCTTGTCAGTTAAGCATTATGGAGAACATGTGACTCCTACTCAGGGTTCCGTTCACTTCAGCTTTTCACTTTTCTGAAGCACAGGTACCCGTGAACGTGCAAGGGAGGCTCACCGCCGCCTCCCTTGCAACCCAGGCTCCCGGCGGGAAAATCGTCGCTGCGCGAGTTATTCGTCTTATGCCGTCTGCCTGTCGGGTCGGGGCCGAGCCTGCATCCGTGCAGGCCATCCCCTCTGCCCGCATCCCTGCGGGCAGCCCCGGTCAGCCGTCAACGCCTCATCGATTTTCAGCCGAACCGGGGTCATCGCTTCAATGCTCTGACTTCCAGTGAACTCCGTTTTGCTGTTTAAACAAAAAACGCAGATGGTCAGGTGTGGGCTGGTCCGGCTGAAAATTGCCGACGTCTTTCCGTAAGGCCGGGAGAGCCAGCATGGATGCTGGCTCAGGGCGCGCTTTGCAAGGACGCTACCTCGCGCCCGGCCCGGTAGCCTGGAGGAATAAGCGGAGGGTATTGCGCAGCAACAATTTTCCCGCCGGGAGTCGGGATTGTTAAGGGTACGGCGATAGTACCCTTAACACGTTCACTGGGAGTAATCGTTTCAGAGAAGTGAAAAACATAAGGTGAACGTAACAAATACCGGGGGCAACAAATTCATTACCTCCGGATATGCCGCTCTTAGGTATAGTTACAACTATTGCTCGTCGTTAAATGATCGGCATTACTCCATGCGGAGGCATTTTTGTATGCAGACGCAGCTTACGCTTTCAGTACGTCCAGCGCAGCGGTGTAGTCTGGTTCGTTGGTGATTTCATTGACCAGTTGGCTGAAAACGACGTTGTCGTTTTCATCGATAACGACCACGGCACGTGCAGCCAGGCCTTTCAGTGGGCCTTCAGCGATTTCAACGCCGTAGTTTTTCAGGAATTCTGCGTTGCGCAGGGTGGACAGCGTGATAACGTTGCTCAGACCTTCCGCGCCGCAAAAACGAGAGTGGGCGAATGGCAGGTCGGCCGAAATGCACAGTACGACGGTATTGTCGATTTCTGTCGCCAGTTGGTTAAACTTACGTACCGATGCCGCGCAAACGCCGGTATCGATGCTTGGGAAAATATTCAGCACTTTGCGCTTGCCTGCGAACTGGCCCAGCGTAACGTCAGACAGGTCTTTAGCCACAAGGGTAAAAGCCTGAGCTTTGCTTCCAGCCTGAGGAATAGAGCCGGCAACGGCTACCGGGTTGCCCTGGAAATGAACGGTTTGTGACATGGTTATCTTCCTGTTTACATATAGTTAACGTCAGGGCTAGTTTATGCCATCAGCAGTTAACACAGCAAACGCTATTTGCGGATATCCGCTTCAGGGACTGCATTAAGGAAAACAGATGAGAACAGTTAAGGTATATGAGGAAGCCTGGCCGCTGCACACTCCCTTTGTCATAGCCCGTGGGAGCAGGACCGAAGCGCATGTGGTTGTCGTCGAATTGACAGATACCGGCGTCACAGGTATTGGCGAGTGCACACCATACCCGCGCTACGGTGAAAGCGATGCTTCAGTGCTGGCGCAAATTATGAGCATTGCCCCGCAACTGGAAAACGGACTAACACGTGAAGAGCTGCAAAAGCTGCTGCCAGCGGGAGCTGCGCGTAATGCCGTGGACTGCGCGTTGTGGGATCTGAGTGCGCGTCAACAGCAGAAGTCGCTGGCGGAACTGGCGGGAAGTGAGCTGGGAGAAGTGGTGACGACGGCGCAAACCGTGGTGATTGGCTCGCCGGAACAAATGGCCGCGAGCGCGGCTGCGCTGTGGGAAAATGGCGCAAAACTGCTGAAAGTTAAACTGGATGCTCGCTTGATTAGTGAGCGGATGGTTGCCATTCGTGCGGCTGTTCCTGACGCCACGATTATTGTCGATGCCAACGAATCCTGGCGGGCAGAAGGCCTTGCGGCACGCTGTCAGCTCCTGGCTGATTTAGGTGTGGCGATGCTGGAGCAACCGCTACCAGCGCAAGACGATGCCGCGCTGGAGAATTTTGTGCACCCGCTGCCGATCTGCGCGGATGAAAGCTGCCATACCCGCAGCAGCCTGAAAGCGCTGCACGGGCGCTATGAAATGGTCAATATCAAACTGGACAAAACAGGCGGCCTGACGGAAGCGCTGGCGTTGGCAACCGAAGCACGCGAGCAGGGATTTGCACTAATGCTTGGCTGTATGCTGTGTACCTCCCGGGCGATCGGCGCGGCGTTACCCCTTACGCCGCAGGTTAGCTATGCCGATCTTGATGGTCCTACCTGGCTTGCCAGCGATGCGGACCCGGCACTGCATTTTACGACCGGACAGCTTCATCTCTAGGGTGCCAGCGCAGGAGATTGGACATAGCCAGCAGATATTTCTCGCTTGCTTCATCTGAAGAAATGGGCGGGAATTCTGCGGTTATGCAGTGTAAGTTGAGATCTGCGCACCAGCTTCCAAAAGAGCCGGGCGTTTCATAACCTACGCTGGTAACGAGGGGCAATTCAAACGACTGCGCCAGCCACGCGCCTAATTCGCTGCGTCTGGGATCTTCAATACAGGCCAGCGGATCGTGAAAAGAGACCACCCAAGCCGGATGAATTCGGTGAATAAGTTGGCACAGCGCCTGGGTTTCCGGTTCTGAGCCCGGACTTTCGCCTGTCAGCAACACCACATCTCGCTCTTCTGCGCTGCTGTTCCAGCGATACACCGTTTCTCCCGCTTTCCAGTTTGCGGCGGGAAAGTTACGGTTTAGATCCACGCCGTTGGCATTGGCGCGCAGTCCGAGTTGACAACCATCCGGGTTAACTGCCAGTACCACATGGTGGCGGCGTAAGGAAGGGTTAAGCGTACGCAATGCGCAGGAAAGAGTGACAACCGATGCGTTTTCGTCGCCGTGCGTTCCTGCCAGTATCAGGCCGCTTTCACGATCGGCTGCTATTGCGGGAAACCAGATTAGTGGCGCGCCTAACAATGAACGTCCGTAATGTTCGGTTCCTGGTGGGAATGCGCCGCGCTCGGCACGGGGGCGGGTAACGGTCATAGTCATCTCTGAATGCTTGGATTGTTACTCGCAGTGTTGTGCAAAATGTATGGATAATCAAATCGTTTTCACACACTTATCTTTTCAGGTGTAATATCACTTTCTTGTTGGAAGTTAATTGCATTTCCTGCTGGCGATACAAATAATTACACATTCACTTAGTAGCCGGAATTGAGGGTATTTTATGCAGCATTCTGTTTCAGTAACCTGTTGTGCGCTGTTGGTAAGCAGCATTTCATTATCCTGGGCTGCTGATGTTCCCAGCGGAACGGTACTGGCAGAAAAGCAAGAGCTGGTGCGTCATATCAAAGACGAACCCGCGTCACTGGATCCGGCAAAGGCCGTCGGGCTTCCTGAAATTCAGGTTATTCGTGATTTGTTTGAAGGGCTGGTTAACCAGAATGAGAAGGGCGAGATTGTACCCGGTGTTGCCACCCAGTGGAAAAGCAACGATAACCGTATCTGGACCTTTACGCTGCGCGACAATGCAAAATGGGCGGATGGCACGCCAGTAACGGCGCAGGATTTTGTTTATAGCTGGCAGCGTCTGGTTGATCCGAAAACGCTGTCGCCATTTGCCTGGTTTGCTGCCCTGGCGGGTATTAATAATGCGCAGGCGATCATCGATGGAAAAGCCACGCCGGATAAGCTCGGCGTTAGCGCGGTTGATGCGCGTACATTGAAAGTCCAACTGGATAAACCGTTGCCCTGGTTTGCCAATCTGACGGCGAGCTTCGCGTTCTATCCGGTACAAAAAGCCAACGTTGAGAGCGGCAAAGAGTGGACCAAACCGGGTAATCTGATTGGTAACGGCGCCTATGTGCTCAAAGATCGCGTCGTCAACGAAAAACTGGACGTTGTGCCGAACACACATTATTGGGACAACGCCAAAACGGTGCTGCAAAAAGTCACTTTCCTGCCAATAAACCAGGAATCGGCAGCTACCAAGCGCTACCTTGCTGGTGATATCGATATTACCGAGTCCTTCCCGAAAAACATGTATCAGAAATTGTTGAAGGATATCCCAGGCCAGGTTTACACTCCGCCGCAGCTTGGTACTTACTATTATGCCTTCAATACCCAGAAGGGACCGACGGCCGATTCACGCGTGCGTCTGGCGCTCAGCATGACTATCGATCGTCGTCTGATGGCGGAGAAAGTTCTGGGAACCGGTGAAAAGCCCGCATGGCATTTTACGCCTGATGTAACGGCAGGATTTGTGCCGGAACCTTCACCGTTTGAGCAAATGAGTCAGGAAGAACTGAATGCGCAGGCGAAAACGCTGCTGCGTGCGGCGGGCTATGGTCCACAGAAACCGCTTAAACTGACGCTGCTGTACAACACCTCTGAAAACCATCAGAAGATCGCTATTGCTGTCGCGTCGATGTGGAAGAAAAATCTCGGCGTTGACGTAAAACTGCAAAACCAGGAGTGGAAAACCTACATCGATAGCCGTAATACCGGCAATTTTGATGTGATCCGCGCTTCGTGGGTGGGTGACTACAATGAACCCTCTACATTCCTGTCGCTGTTAACCTCGACCCATACGGGCAACATCTCCCGTTTTAACAATCCGGCGTACGACAAAGTGTTGACCCAGGCTACTCTGGAGAATACGCAGAAAGCGCGCAATGCCGATTACAACGCGGCGGAGAAAATTCTGATGGAACAGGCACCTATTGCGCCGATTTATCAGTATACCAATGGGCGTTTAATTAAACCGTGGTTGAAAGGGTATCCGATCACTAACCCTGAAGATGTCGCCTACAGTCGCACAATGTATATTGTGAAGCACTGAAATAGCCGGCTCGTTCGGGAAGTGGCATTGGCGATTTCCCGAGCAAATAAGGCTGTGACGAAGGTGGGGTTATGAAAGCGATGGAAAAGTATCACCCGATAGATTGCGATCTTCATGATTATCTGGAAATCGCCTGCATGTACCACTATTGCTTGCGCATTGAGCTAACGGATGGCACTTATTTGGATGCTAAAGCGCTGACGACGTGTACCACCGCGGACAAAGAAGAATTTCTGCTGGTAGAGAACCATGAAAACCAGCAAAAAATTCGATTGGATCGTCTGTCAGCAATCACCGCGTTGACGCCGGGGGCGACGTTTAGCACAGTGAGTTTTCGGCGAGCCATAAGGTAAAGGAAGAAACATGGTGTGCTGTCAGACGGTATAAATTCGTATGTCGTGCGCCTGAAAGGCCGTGGCATACTCTTTGCTGATATTTTCCTCGACGACAATCACATCGATATTACTGCTTTCGGTGACGACATAACGGGCAACGGCCGGTATTTTTTCCGCGGTCAGCGCGACGATAGTTTCATTGCACTGTCTGATTACCGCTTTTTTGAACTCGCAGTCTGCGTAATCAAACCCGGTTAAGCCGGATTCAGGCGACATCGCGCAGCCACCGATAAATCCCTGATCGAATAAAATACCCTGCACCTGTGCGATAGCGGAGGCCCCGACACAGCCTCCTGAAGATCGCTGCACCATACCGCCCAGCATAATGACCTCAAACAGCGGCTTTTTTAGTAAAACGGCGGCGATTTCCGGAGAGTTTGTTACCACGGTTAACGCCAGCTCTGCGGGCAGGGCTTCAGCCATCGCCAGATTGGTACTGCCGGTGTCGATAAAAATGCAGCTTCCTGATTTGACCAGCCGGGCGCAGCGCTGCGCGATGTTGCTCTTTTTCACCACATTAATACTCTTGCGCACGGTGATGTCTTCGGATTCGGGCAGTGCAATGACCGCACCGCCGTAGACTTTTTTACACACGCCATCTTTACTCAGTTCATGCAGGTCGCGGCGGATTGTGTGTTCAGAAACGCCTAACCTGCTGGCAAGTTCGGAACAGATGACCCTGCCGTTTTCCTGCAGGATCTGATAGATAAGCGCCTGGCGCTGTTCCGGGAATGCGGCGTAATCGAGCATAAACACTCCTGATAAAATAAACATCGAGCAATAACAATCATGATCGTGCATTATGGTTCGCGATGTCAACATCCCTTTGGGGAACCTATTTTTGGTTACAGCAAGTAGAGGTCAGCGATGAAGGTTGCACATATGGCGTTATGGACATTGGATCTCGAGCAGCAAGTTCAGTTCTGGGTTACATTCTTTGGCGCCAGGATCAACGAAAAATACCGTAGTAAAACCAATCCTGGATTTGAATCCTATTTTGTCAGCATTGGCGAAGATATTGCGATTGAGTTGATGACTAAGCCCGGGCTGACAGAACATACGCCGGACAATAACACCTCAGGGTGGGTGCATCTCGCCATTTCCGTTGGTGGTAGCGAAAATGTTGATGCTATGGAGATGCGTGCAAAAGAAAAGGGGATATTAGTTTCTGGCCCACGTACCACCGGTGATGGCTATTACGAAGCGGTGATACGCGATCCTGACGGCAACCTGATTGAAATCGTGGCGTAAGGCTTAACGCAAGCGCCAGGAAATATATTGTACCCTTGTTATTAATGAGCACGGTTCATAAGTTTGTCCTTCTTTCCCCCTCTAATCATCGGCGCGCGAGCTAAAAACCGGTGATGAAGGTCCCTGAAGGAATCGATTTCTGCGGCCAGCACGGTATTACAGCCGATGTGGAAGTGATCAATATTCAGGATACTCACCATGCCTGGCAACGGATGTTGAAAAACGATGTGAAATATCGCTTCGTAATTGATATTGCCTTATTGAAATAAGGGCAAAAAAAGACGCGGATTTCCGCGTCTTTTCTTTTGTTAGTGTGCTGATGGTTGCTGTTCAGGATTATCCATATACAGCGTTTGGCTGGGGAACGCAAAGTCGGCACCGTTTGCCTGGACAATCGAAATAATCTTCAAATAAACGTCTTGCTGTACCGCGAGCCATTCCTGCCAGACGGTGGTTTTCGTGAAGCAATACACCATGATATTCAGCGATGAATCGGCAAATTCATTAAAATAAACCAGTAGGGTTTGTTTCTGGTCTATACCCGGATGGTTTTGCAGCATTTGTCTGACCGACTCCACCACGGCTCCAACTTTATCAGCATCTTCATATCGTAACCCGATCACTGTTTTGATACGTCGGTTAGTCATCCTTCCTGGATTCTCTACGCTGATGGAAGAGAAAACCGAGTTTGGTACATATAGCGGGCGATGATCGAAGGTTTTTATTTTGGTCATCCGCCAGCCGATTTCCGTTACCGTACCTTCAATATTGCGGTCCGGGGAGCGGATCCAGTCGCCGATGCTAAACGGTCTGTCGAAATAGAGCATAATGCCAGAGAAAAAATTGCTCAGAACATCTTTACCCGCCATACCCACAGCGATACCGCCGATTCCGCCGAAGGTCAACAGGCCAGATAGGCTCATGCCGAAATGCTCGCCATACAGCAAAATGATAGCAACCACGATGGTAATCTTGATGATACGGGACAGGATCCTCGCGCTGGTGATATCTCTGCCTTTATTAATCTGCGTTTTTTCAAACTGATTAATCATCAAAAAGAGTTTGGTGGTCAGGATCAGCGCAATCAATGAGGTGCAGATAAAGTCGACCACGCTGGGGGAGATAAATTTCAGGTTGTAGCTTTCGATAACGTTATTAGCAATACTGCCAAACGTTCCGATGATAATGGCATAGACAAAAAATTGCGCTGCGTGAAATATGAACCCTTTACAGCGCCGCTCTCCACGATGATACCAGACGCTCATCAGGACCAGCGCTGCGCAGCTGCTGAGAATTACCGTCAAATTAAACGCATTATTTATAAACAGTTCAGCGATCATGATTCTTCCAGGTAGCTCCGTGGTAGTGAAATATCATCTGACATCCTCATCATCGAATATTTTACCCAGTTAAGGCGGTCAGATCATTAATCACCAGGAGAGATATATAATGCAATTAGCGCTATTTTCGGCGAAATCGCGCTGACATCAGTCCAGGATGCGGTTTATGTAGCAGACAGTCAGGAGATGTCATGGTATTGTTAGCGCAAAGTAACAAGATTTTCATCTGCAAAAGGACAGTACTATGATCATGGCTAAGCTGAAGACAGCGAAGGGACGGAAGTTTCTGTTGTGCCTGCTTGGGGTGTTTATTATCGCAGCGTCGGTCGTGACGCGAGCGACGATCGGTGGCGTTATTGAACAGTATGACATTCCGCTATCCGACTGGACCGCTTCAATGTACGCCATTCAATCGGCAATGATTTGTGTCTATAGCATGGTGTTTACGATTCTGTTGGCTATCCCGCTGGGTATCTATTTCCTCGGTGGCGAAGAGCAGCACTAAGTGTTGAAATGCCGGATGAGATCGCCATCCGGCATTGAGTTGAGCGGTTAATCGTCTTCTTCGTCATCCAGTTCAACTGGCGTCTGATATTCATCCGGCTTGATGACCAGCAGGTCGCAGCGTAGATGATCGATAACCTGTTCCGCAGTATTACCAAGAAACGCAGCAGAAATCCCGGTACGGCCAACGGTGCCCAGTACCACTATCCCTGCCTGCAAGTGCTCGGCTAAATCAGGAATAACCTCTTCAGGTAATCCTTTTTCAACGTGCGTCATTTTCTCATCGATACTGAATTTCTGACGTAACGCCTTCATAGCCAATAAATGCTGTCCACGGATCGCGTCGTTATAAACGCTGGGGTCAAATTCTGGCAGTTCAATGGCAATGTTAATTGGCGTAACAGGGTAGGCGCCAACCAGATGCACTTCAGTATGGTTAACCTGTTCTGCCAGTTGCAGCGTCTCTTTAACCAATTTTTCATTAAGCGCGTTATGATAGGCTTCTTCACTGGCGAGGTTCACTGCAACCAGCGCTTTACCCCCCTCAGGCCATGGCTGGTCTTTAACCATCCATACCGGACTTGGGCATTTACGCAATAAATGCCAGTCGGTGGGGGTGAAAATTACGGCTTCGAGGCGGTCATGTTGGTGCGCCATTTTGAGGACCAGGTCGTGCTGAGCGCTAATGACTTCCTGGATGATGGCTTCAAAGGGACGGTTGTGCCATACCACTTTAATCTCAATAGGGATCCCTGCTTCGATATAGTATTTCGCTTGTTCACGTATCCACGCAGTTCGCTGGCTGATGACCCCCTGACGCATTGCCGTACGCTCATCGGGCGACAGCAGGGTAGTCATCTCATAGGAAAAGTCATAGATCGGCAAAAAGGCTTTAATTTTGCCACCAATCCGTTGATGCAAATAAACAGCTCGCCGTAATGCGGGTTGATCGTCCTGGTTTGGATCGACAACGACCAGCATATTTTTATACATAGCCATACAGGGTCTCCTTACAACTGTCATCGCAGTTTGTAATTAAAAGAGTAACCCAATAATGTGGATTGAAACAGGGGATAACCTCCTGCCAGATCAATAAATCGGGAAAATTTAGCGATTTGACAGAAGGATAACAGAGATGCTTGCGGAAAGATTACGCAACGTTACGCGTGTGGCCAGCAAGAACTGCCAGCGCGTCGCTATTCTCAATAGTGATGTATTTGCCTTTCACTGCCAGCATGCCGCTTTTCTGGAAACGACCCAGCAGGCGGCTGATGGTTTCAACCGTCAGGCCGAGATAGTTACCGATGTCGCCACGGGTCATGGTCAGGCGGAATTCACGAGGTGAGAATCCACGTTGGGCGAAGCGGCGGGACAAATTGTAGATAAAGGCTGCCAGGCGCTCTTCTGCATTCTTCTTCGACAACAGCAGGATCATGTCCTGGTCGCCTTTGATTTCGCCACTCATCAGACGCATCATCTGCTGACGCAGATTCGGCATTTTGCCGGACAGATCATCAAGGGTTTCGAAAGGAATTTCGCATACCATTGAGGTTTCCAGCGCCTGGGCAAAGCTCGGGTGATGTCCGCTGCCAATCGCGTCAAAACCGACCAGATCGCCCGCCAGATGGAAACCGGTAATCTGCTCATCACCTTGTTCGGTAATGGTATAGCTTTTAATTGTTCCGGAGCGGATAGCATAGAGTGATTTAAGCTCATCACCTGCTTTAAAGAGCGTTTGCCCCTTTTGGATAGGCTTTTTGCGCTCGATGATGTTATCGAGCTGGTCAAGCTCATGCTCGTTAAGTGTGAACGGGATGCAAAGCTGGCTGATGCTGCAATCCTGGCAATGGATAGCACAACCGCCAGACTGAATGCGCCGTATAATTCGCTTTTCCGGGATCATAGGTCTGCTCAAGCCGTAATTGATATTTGTCAATTTTAACATCTTTTTGGTGAGCACGTAAGCCTGAGCTACTCCCAATAGAGAATAATTCAGGCATAACTGGGGTGGATGTTTGTATCTATTTGATTAACCACACTTTATCTGTGGGTGCATTATGTGGAAGTGTGATGAATAAGGCATTAATTGCCTGGAATCTAGAGTAGCAAATAGCCTTCGTGGCGCAATAACCACTCTTTTCGTTGTACGCCACCGGCATATCCGGTCATGGTGCCGTTGCGTCCAATAACGCGATGGCAGGGGACCACAATGCTTACCGGGTTGGAACCATTGGCCGCGCCGACGGCCCTTGCGGCATTGGGGCGTCCCAGCTGTTCGGCCAGTTGACCATAATGCATGACCTGTCCGCAGGGGATAGTGCGTAAAGCTTTCCAGACTTCACGCTGGAAAGGTGTACCCGCAGTTGCCGTTTCCAGCGTGTCAATAATGCTGAGGTTCCCGGCAAAATACTCCGACAGTTTAGTGCTTAATCCACCAGGGTTTTTGGCGGCAATGCGCTGATAACCCTCTGCACGATAATGGATATCCAGCAATTGTTCCATGCGGTCGCTGTATTGATCCCATTCCACCGCGCGCAGGCGAAATTGCTCATCACAAATAACCCACAACGGGCCCAGTGGCGTGTCTATAGTGTCTTCCAGTAAGTTAAGCATCCGTTTCTCTCATTACAGCATTCAGGCGAGCTAACACATTATCACGCCAGCGACAGTCGCAGCTATACCCCTAAAAACGGATATCTTCATGATGTGAGTAGATCTTTTCAACGGAGCGAACCCGGTGAATTACTGGAAATAATCGTAAACCGTTGTCGGTATAATAGTGCGCGGTTATGATAACGTTCGTCGTAATTCGCTGGAGGATGAAACATGAACCTTGATGATGCTTCACTGTTTCTTGATGCTATGGGGGATGTTCAACCGCTTAAGGGCTGCGCCGATGTTCACTGGCAGCCAACGCGCAATGTCCGTACTCCGGCGCGTATCGACACGCTTCAACTGGACAACTTTCTCTCGACAGGGTTTCTCGATATTGTTCCGTTGAGCGAACCGCTGGAGTTTCGTCGCGAAGGTTTGCAGCACGGTGTGACTGACAAACTGAGAACCGGAAAATATCCGCAGCAGGCGAGCCTTAATCTCATCCGTCAGCCCGTAGAAACATGCCGTCAGATGCTATTCAGTTTTATTCTGCAGGCACAGCAGGATGGGTTACGTAACGTGCTGGTGATACACGGTAAGGGGCGGGAGGATAATTCCCACGCGAATATTGTTCGCAGCTATGTGGCGCGTTGGCTGACGGAATTTGACGATGTACAGGCCTACTGCACCGCGTTGCCGCATCACGGCGGCAGCGGGGCATGCTATGTGGCATTACGTAAAACCGCGCAGGCAAAACAGGAAAACTGGGAGCGTCACGCTAAGCGTAGTCGCTGACAAAGTTAACATCAGGCGGCCAGCACTCTGTTCCTGCCTTCATTCTTGGCTTTGTACAACGCGTCGTCCACACGTTTGAATAACTCATCAATACTTTCGTTCGGTTCGTGCCGGGCAACGCCAATGCTGACGGTAAATCGGGGAAGGCCTGGGAGAGTAACCTTGGCTACCGTTGCGCGGACCGTTTCGGCAAGATTGAGGGCGACATCCAGCGAGGTTCGCGGCAGCAGCAGCACAAACTCTTCACCTCCCCAACGGAAAATAAGATCGTCCTTTCTTGCGCAGGATTCCAGCGCGCGCGCCAGAGCGCAGAGCACCTCATCACCTTTTAAATGGCCAAAGAGATCGTTAATGCTTTTAAAACGATCGGTATCGATCAATAGCAGGCTGTAGTCTTGCGTCAAAGAGATCGCATGCGTTTGTTCCGGTTCGGTTACCTGATAAAAATGTCGGCGGTTAAGTAATCCCGTTAAGGCATCACGCAGGGCCGCACGCTCCAGCTCCTGTTCCAGGCGCTTCTGCTCGGTAATGTCATGAATAATGCACAGCATGAGTTTATTACCGTAGATTTCGATGGGGCCTGCGTAAGTTTGTACATGACGAGAAGTGCCGTCTGCCAATTTATGGACAAAATGCAAAGGTTTATGGCCGCCAGGTAAATGGGCGATTTCATGCATTACCGGCAGTATATGACGGCCCAGCATGTTGATTTCCCAGGTATGTTTCTGGCACATCACATCATGGCTGTATCCATAAAAACTGAGTGCACTGAGATTGGCATCAACGATTTGTCCATCGCGGGACGGATCGATAAGTAGCATTGGTGCCGAGTTAGTCTGGAAGAAGCGTGCGTAGAATCCCTGTTTTTTCCGCTGGTAATTGGCTGAACGGCTCGCTTTCAGACCTTGGGCAGTAGGCGTATCAATGCCTTCGAAAAGGATGACATCACCCACATCCGGCAAGGTCCTGATCGACAGGCGACAGGCCATTGCGATTTTTTCGCTGTCGCGATAAACCGTGAGAATTTCCACAATGCTATGATGATTTCTCAAGTCGCTGAGATACATAGTTAAATCATTTTGAGCATGCGTTGAAAATATGCCCTTGCGAAGTGGAGAAAAACAGAGCCCTTGCATTAGCTCCCGCGCAACGATATTAGCGAACACCAGTTCTTCGGAATGTGGCGAAACAATCCACACCGGAAAGGTTAATAAATCCAGTGAATTCAACTCGGTTGTGCTCATCGATAATCCCGTTATCTTTATCTGCTGTGTTGCCCGTTTAATGGCGAATATTTTAGATATTACAGTCTCACAATGTTATTGATTGTCGGTGAGACAAGGGGTGTACGACTGGCTTTTGTTTGATGCTGTTTTCTGGTTGTAGCAGTTCATGAATCTTATGCGCTGGCAGCGGTTTTGCAAACAGAAAACCTTGTAGCATGCTACACCCCATTTGTGTAAGGAGTATTTCCTGCTCCTGAGTTTCTATTCCTTCAGCCACCACACGCATATTCATGGAGTGAGCTATGTCAATAATGGTAGACACAATTTTGGTGTTTTTGCTGTTCTCGCTAATATCTTTGACAAATATCCTGTCGATTTTTAATTCCCGCGCCGGAAGCGACTTCAACATCAATATATTTGAATAACCAGTACCAAAATCATCAATAGAAACGGTGATCCCCAAAGCAGAGAAGGCATTAAGAACTTCAATGCTGCGTTTTAAATTTTTAAGCGCAGTGCTTTCAGTGAGTTCCAGCGTGAGGCAGGCAGGCGAAAGTTGATATTGCGCCAGAGCGTTACAAACAACATCAATAATATCATGCTGTTCAAACTGGGCGGGGGAGAGATTAACGGCTAACGTCCATTCTGAATTCCCCTGCAATTTCCATTGATGCAACTGCAGACATGCCTGTTGAATAACCCATTTGCCGACGGGAATGATCAAGCCGGTTTCTTCCAGAGCCGGAAGAAATTCAGCAGGTAACAGCATGCCGCGTTCTGGGTGATGCCAACGTAACAAGGCTTCAAAACCGGACAGAGCATGATCTCCAACGGTATATTTAGGTTGATACCACAGCTCAAACTGATTGTGTTCAAGGGCCTGTGACAGTTCTTGTAAAAATGCCGGCGGCGTATCCGCAATAGATTCCATCTCCGGGCTGTAAATGGCCCAGCCGTTTCTGCCCGCCTGTTTGACATGATACATCGCCATATCGGCCTTCACTTTTAGCTCATGCAGCGTTGAACCATGCTCGGGATAAATGCTGCTTCCGGCGCTTAACGAAACGCGAATGGTGTGCCCAAACAAGGTAAAGGGATCACCGATCGTGTCTGCAATCCGGGCCATTAAAGCGGAGATTTCCTGCTGGTTGCAGTCAGGAACCAACAGGATAAATTCATCTCCCCCGAGTCTTGCCAGCGTCATTGAGTCATCAAGACAACTGTAGATTCGCTGTGTACTGGCAATCAGCAACTGATCGCCAATGTGGTGCCCCCAGGTATCATTAACGACTTTAAAGCGATCGAGGTCGATAAATACCAACGCGAAATGCTGCTGATGCAGTTTGGAATGACGTAGGCAGGCCTGTAAACAGGTATCTATTTGCGTTCGATTGGCAAGTCCGGTTAGCGCATCGAAGTGGACCTGGTGCTCAAGCTGGCAATTCAGTTGATGCAGGTTGTCAGCCAGTCGGGAAGTGCGCAGTTGCGAATCCACCATCGAAACGACCAGCATGATACCCAAAATAATCAGCGTGACGGCGCAGACCCAGACAGAGAGTTCCAGCGTACTGAGCCCATCGTGCGCGGTGTGTCCAAAATGGGTGAACGTTGCCGCCCCCATCCCCGTATAGTGCATAGAGGCAATTGCCAGCGCCATAATAAGGGCGGCAATAAGTCGGTTAATCAGCGCGCGACGGCTATTTTGGCGTAAATGAAAGGCCAGCCATAAGCCGACGCCAGACGCAACGACGGCAATGATCACCGAGAGCAGTATCAGCGAGCTATTCCATGAGATGCCCACATGTTCGATAATGGCATACATGCCAACATAGTGCATCGTGACAACACCAGCGCTTAAAATGCTGGTGGCTACGACCAATCGTTTAGTTGATAGCGTATTACCGGAAATGGCGATATTAATGGCGAGAGTGGCAGAAAAGATCGCAATAACGAATGAAAATGCCGTGAGTGCGAGGTGGTAATTGATCGGCATACTCATTTTCATGGCCAGCATGCCAATAAAATGCATCGACCAGATCCCCATACCCAACGTAGCGCCGCCAGATAATCGCCAAAAGGTCGATTCACGTCTGCTGGAGATTGCTACCTTTCCCGCGCTGTCGAGGGCAATAAAGGAAGCAATAAACGCGACAACAAAGGAAATCCCAATTAATACAGGGTCCCACGACACGTGCAACATCTTACTACCTATCGAAAAAAAGCCGTGATGATAAATCTAGCAGGTTTTGTCCAGTTAACCTGATAAAACCAGGAATGTTCTTGTATTTTTACACCAGGTATTAGAGGGAGCGGGAAGATAGTGAAAATAACGCGCCATTACTTATATAAACATTCACCAAACTTATAGCACTGTGCGTTTTGTGATCGCTATGTGCTTGCCATCACAATAATCTGATGTCTGGCGTCATCACAGTCGCCTTGCAGGATAAAGCACTGAGCTAACAGAAATAAAGGGTGTAATTTATCGCCTTAAGTAAAAGGACTGCAGGCTCTCATTGAAAGTGAAGCTTTCATCACAGAGCTATGGAAATCTGTATTGCAGATGCTATAAAAATAACATTCACGTTATTTCTTGGTGTACAGGGCTAAAATGTTAAATGATATTAGCGTCAGAACTTTCATTATTTTATTTCTGCTCATTACGGCAGTTGCTCTCAATGTTGTGGAAATGATTTTTTCGGCCACTTCGGAAATTATAATTGGTACAAATGTGGTAAGTATTATTTCTATATTATGTTTGTGGTGGTACATGACGAAATATCTGGTCATGCCGATTAATACGGTTAAAAGAAGCATTGAAGAAGTGACGTCCGGGAATCTGGCAATCAGTATTCCAGAATTTGGCAATAACTGTGCAGGTAGACTCATTCCGGGGATCAATAGCTTATCAAGTAATATCTCAACACTCGTTAATGAGATCCGAACATCCTCGCAAACGGCGATGGCGCTCTCTGAACAGCTTGCGGAACGCAGCGCTGAACTGTCGGTGAAAACGGAACAGCAATCTGGGGCATTAATGCAAACTGCCGCCAACATGGATGAAATAGCGGTTAATACGAGAAACAATGCTGATAACACTCAAATAGCCAGCGCCCAGGCAACAATTGCCACGCAATGCGCTCGTCAGGGAGGTGAATTAATGGTGCAGGTTGCGACAAATATGCGGTCAATCACCGAATGCGCCCAGCAGATGACGGAAATTATTACGCTGATAGACGGTATCGCATTCCAGACAAATATTCTGGCCTTGAATGCTGCTGTAGAAGCCGCACGGGCCGGTGAACATGGTAAAGGTTTTTCCGTTGTCGCCGGCGAGGTGAGAATGCTTGCACATCGTAGTGCAGATGCCGCGAAGAATATTAAGCAACTGATTGCCCAAACCCATCAAAATGTTCAGCAAGGTGCGGCAATTGTCCGTGAAGCTGAAAAAAATATGCATGATATTGTTGGTGGTGCAGGGCAATTAAACCAACTAATGGGCGAGATATTAACCACTACGCAAGAGCAGGAGAAAGGGATTATCAGAATCACCCATGCCCTGGCTGAACTGGAGAACGTTACCCAAAGTAATGCCATTATGGTTGATGAGCTTTCTGACTCCTCGGGTGTCCTGAAAAACCAGGTGATTGACCTCCAGTCGCGAACGCATAAATTTCGCTTAAGCCACGCGCTCGAGTCAGAGAGACGCCAGCGGGCTTAACAGGGGGCATCGGGTAATAAGCGCCGCATTCGTCGGCGCTTTTCTTTTTTCAGATACTTTTATGAATCATTTCAGCACAATGGGACAATGAGATATTGCTTAACATATTCTGATAGCTAGACTAACGAAAAAAGCTGAATGTTTGTGGAGGCGCTGTGGAAGCCATTAAGGGAACGGATGTTAATGTGCCGGATGCCGTGTTTGCCTGGTTGCTTGATGGCCGTGGTGGAGTGAAACCGCTGGAAGATAACGATGTTATCGACAGTCAGCACCCCTGCTGGCTACATCTTAATTATACCCATCCTGAAAGCGCGCAATGGTTGGCAACAACACCTTTGCTTCCCAATAATGTCCGTGATGCACTGGCGGGTGAAAGCACACGCCCACGCGTCAGCAAAGTAGGTGAAGGAACGTTAATCACGCTGCGCTGTATCAATGGCAGTACCGACGAGCGACCTGACCAACTGGTGGCGATGCGTTTATATATGGATGAACGCCTGATTGTTTCAACGCGTCAGCGCAAAGTGCTGGCGCTTGATGATGTGATAAGCGATCTCCAGGAAGGTACGGGACCAGCTGATTGCGGCAGTTGGCTGGTGGATGTTTGTGATGCGTTGACCGATCATGCCAGCGAATTTATTGAGCAACTGCACGACAAGATCATCGATCTGGAAGATAACCTGCTGGATCAGCAGATCCCGCCGCGTGGTTTCCTGGCACTGCTGCGTAAGCAGCTAATTGTGATGCGCCGTTATATGGCGCCTCAGCGCGATGTCTATGCCCGCCTGGCGAGCGAGCGGCTGTCCTGGATGACCGACGACCATCGGCGGCGGATGCAGGATATCGCTGACCGGCTGGGGAGAGGGCTAGATGAAATAGATGCCTGTATTGCCCGGACCGGTATTATGGCGGATGAAATTGCGCAGGTGATGCAGGAGTCCCTGGCTCGCCGAACGTATACAATGTCATTGATGGCAATGGTTTTTCTTCCCAGCACTTTTTTAACCGGGTTGTTTGGCGTTAACCTTGGCGGGATTCCCGGCGGTGGCTGGCAGTTTGGTTTCTCACTTTTTTGTATTCTGTTAGTGGTCTTGATTGGTGGTGTTACTTTATGGTTGCATCGTAGTAAATGGTTGTAACAACAACATTTTTTA
This sequence comes from Citrobacter arsenatis, assembly GCF_004353845.1. Lineage (GTDB taxonomy): Bacteria > Pseudomonadota > Gammaproteobacteria > Enterobacterales > Enterobacteriaceae > Citrobacter > Citrobacter arsenatis. Next base: position 2,694,282 of record NZ_CP037864.1, on the reverse strand, counting down.
GTGACTTTTGCGCATGGAAACGTCCTGGTTTTTGAGCGAAGTCAATAAACCATCTACCTATTCGGGGCAATATCTCTCTCGCAGGTGAATGCAACGTCAAGCGATGGGCGTTGCGCTCCATATTGTCTTACTTCCTTTTTTGAATTACTGCATAGCACAATTGATTCGTACGACGCCGACTTAGATTAGTCGGCTTTTTTTTGCCTGCAGGAAATCAGCGTCTACCCTAAAAGAGTCAACCTGAATGACTGGAGGAGTATATGACCTGCCTGAATGCAACGTTGCACACTGATTCGCTCCCGACTGACCCGGTTCCCATTCCCGATCCCATACCTCGTCCGCAACCAATGCCCGACCCACCACCGGATGAAGAGCCGATTAAATTGTCGCATCGCGAGCGCAGATCTGCGAGGATACGCGCCTGCTGAATGTGAGTTTTTACCGCGAGATTAAATTGTGACCGCTTTTTCAACCCTGAATGTTTTACCTGCTGCCCAACTCGAGAATCTTAACGAGCTAGGTTATCTTGAAATGACGCCTGTTCAGGCTGCTGCGTTACCGGCAATCCTGGCGGGGAAAGATGTTCGCGTGCAGGCTAAAACCGGCAGTGGCAAAACGGCGGCTTTTGGTCTTGGATTATTACAGCATATCGATGCTGCACTGTTTCAAACGCAGTCGCTGGTGCTGTGCCCAACGCGTGAGCTTGCCGATCAGGTGGCGGGTGAACTGCGTCGTTTAGCGCGCTTCCTGCCAAACACCAAGATCTTAACACTGTGCGGTGGGCAACCTTTTGGCGCACAGCGCGACTCCCTGCAGCATGCGCCGCATATTATTGTCGCCACACCAGGGCGTTTACTCGACCATCTGCAAAAAGGCACCGTTTCTCTGGATGCCTTGAATACGCTGGTCATGGATGAAGCTGACCGCATGTTGGATATGGGCTTTAGCGATGCGATTGATGATGTCATTCGCTTTGCGCCAGCGTCTCGTCAGACTCTACTGTTTTCCGCAACCTGGCCAGAGGCCATTGCCGCTATCAGTGGCCGGGTGCAGCAAAATCCATTAACGATCGAAATTGATACGGTTGATGCACTGCCGGCGATTGAACAGCAGTTTTTCGAAACCTCCAACCGCGGTAAAATTCCGCTGCTGCAAAAATTGCTCAGCCAGCATCAGCCCGCTTCGTGCGTGGTTTTTTGTAACACCAAAAAAGATTGTCAGGCCGTGTGTGATGCACTGAATGCGGCGGGGCAAAGCGCACTCTCTTTGCATGGCGATCTTGAGCAGCGCGATCGCGATCAGACGCTGGTTCGTTTTGCTAACGGTAGCGCACGCGTTCTGGTTGCCACCGATGTGGCTGCGCGTGGCCTGGATATTAAATCACTTGAGCTGGTGGTTAACTTCGAACTGGCATGGGATCCGGAAGTCCATGTCCATCGTATCGGACGTACCGCGCGTGCCGGCAACAGCGGGCTGGCGATTAGCTTCTGCGCACCGGAAGAAGCTCAGCGCGCCAACATCCTTTCTGAAATGCTGCAACTGAAGTTGAACTGGTTGCCTGCGCCAGCTAACGACGGCATCCTGCCGCTGGAAGCAGAGATGGCGACGTTATGCATTGATGGCGGTAAAAAGGCGAAAATGCGTCCCGGCGATGTACTCGGCGCACTGACCGGTGATATTGGTCTGGATGGTGCCGATATCGGCAAAATTGCCGTTCATCCGGCACATGTGTATGTCGCCGTTCGCCAGACTGTAGCGCATAAGGCGTGGAAGCAATTGCAGAACGGTAAGATTAAAGGTAAGACTTGTCGGGTCCGGTTATTGAAATAACTGACGGTTTGAGCGCCTGATGGCGCTCTGCTCATCAGGCCTACAGGTGCATATCACGTTGTAGGCCTGATATGATGTTTACTTCACTTCCACCACGTTCAGGCGCAACTCATCCAGTTGAGCATCATCTTCTTCCGGTTGCCAGCCAGCAGGCTGCAGCGGGATCTCTTCACGATCGAACGCTAAATCACCGCCGTCAACAACCTCTGAACCATGTTTGATGCCTTTGAAATCGAAGAGATTGATATCGCTCAGATGTGAAGGCACAACGTTCTGCATCGCACTAAACATGGTTTCAATACGGCCAGGGTAGCGTTTGTCCCAGTCGCGCAGCATGTCCGCAATGACCTGGCGCTGCAGGTTCGGCTGTGAGCCGCACAGATTACATGGAATAATCGGGAAACCCTTCGCTTCTGAGAAACGTTCGATATCTTTCTCCCGGCAGTAAGCCAGTGGACGGATAACGATATGTTTACCGTCATCGCTCATCAACTTCGGCGGCATACCTTTCATTTTTCCGCCGTAGAACATGTTTAAAAACAGCGTTTGCAGGATGTCGTCGCGATGGTGGCCAAGCGCAATTTTGGTGGCGCCTAACTCAGTTGCCGTGCGATACAGAATGCCGCGACGCAGGCGAGAGCAGAGTGAGCAGGTTGTTTTGCCCTCAGGAATTTTATCTTTGACGATCCCGTAAGTGTTTTCTTCGACAATCTTATATTCAACGCCCAGCTGTTCCAGATATTCCGGCAGAATGTGCTCCGGGAAGCCAGGTTGTTTCTGATCGAGGTTAACCGCAACTAAGGAAAAACTGATCGGGGCGCTTTGCTGCAAATTACGCAGGATCTCCAGCATGGTATAGCTGTCTTTCCCGCCGGAAAGGCACACCATAATGCGATCGCCGTCTTCGATCATATTGAAGTCGGCAATCGCTTCGCCGACGTTACGACGCAGACGTTTTTGTAATTTGTTCAGGTTGTATTGTTCTTTCTTTGTAACTTGTTGATTATCTTGCATTCTTACCGTTCTCAAAAACCAAAAGGGGCATATAAGGGGCAAACTTCCATCACAGGGCTGGTGTGTTATTCAACATTGCAACCCGATCGCCATTCATTTTTTCAATCCATGTACCGTAGACTTCGTACGCCATTTGCGCATTTTCATGCCCCATCTGATTAGCTATGAATGATGGGTTTGCTCCAGCCGATAACAGCCAGCAGGCAAAGTATGCCGCGTATGGTACGGATTACGGCGACGAATACCAGCACGTTTTACAGCTGTGTTCTATCTGGTGCCAATGCTACTCATAGAGTAGTAAGGTTTTTGCTCTCCGTGACCAGACCAGAAAAACCGCGAACCGCATGATTGAATAAAGGCGCATGGCCTCGGGCAGGAAGAAATTAATCAGTTGAAAGCGGATATTGCAGCGCAGAAGAAAGTTGTGGAACGGCTCACCGCCAGATAATTTGGTTCCGGACGCTCAACGCGCAATCTCAGGGAGTGAAAACCACAGGGGAGGTGAACTGCCGCGACCATGCCGTATGCAAGAGCATGGCTGCGGCTGACCGGCAAACCTCCGATAGTGCGAGTATTGAATGATTGCCAGTCACGACGGATTTTACTTAAGCAATATGATGGTTCAATGCGTTTAATCTGAAACCAGCCACATATCAGCCTCTTCAAACATTTCCTGCACCGTTCGGCTTATCTGTTCTTTCTCATGCTTGCTGGCATCAGTGTTGATCGCCGGCAACGTCATCATCGGTTTAACCCGGACATCAGCATCAGGGAAGATCCGATGAACCCTCTTAGTTAATTCGCCCAGAATGGTATCTTTTGCACCAGGCAGACCCTCAAAATTCCTTTTGTCATAAACGAGTTCCACAAACATTGCTTACCGCTCTTGTGCTGGATGTATATACAGTGTTTATGCTCTGTTTTTATCCGGGTTTCAAGAGAGGGCGTAATGATGTCGCGACGTAGCGATACTGAAATGGCCTTGCATGCTTCGATCAGGAATCGTGGGGGGATATGAGGTAGAAACAAAAAGCCCGCAACGATGTGCGGGCAAGGCAGCTTAGCGGACTACCAGTACCGAACACTCAGCATGACGCACCACGGCTGCGGCGTTAGAGCCCAGCAGGTAGGTGGTGATGTCAGGTCGGTGTGAGGCAATAATGACCATATCAGCCGGTAATTTTTTAGCGATTTCAAGAATCTTGTCTTTCGGTGCACCTTCTTCAACATGAACGTGCATTCTGTCCGTTGGGATATTGAACTTCTTGATAATCTCTTCCAGTTGAGATTTCGCTTCGGCTTTCAGATCCTCCATGGCCGGTAACTCTGCCGAGTAGGCCAGTCCCAAAGAAGCATAATAGGGCAGTGACGGAATGACGGTCAAAAAATGAACCTGCGCATCGTCAATTTTTGCCTCTGCTTCAACATGGGCGATAACGCGTTGAGTTAATTCTGAGTCTGAAATATCGATGGGTACAAGAATCGTTCTGTTCATAAAACCTCCTGTTTAAGTATCCACCTAAAGCTTACCGCGTAATGGCACTTTATGTACAATGACAAAGATCACATTTTGGCATCACTTTATTTTAATTTCAGGAAACTTTCCTTTTATTACCCCATCGTAAAATCGACCTTTAGAAACGACGCTCAGGAAATCACGAAAAATACGGACCGGGACATGCTGATATTGCAGGGTCGCCAACTGATGAAAGCGAATTTCTAGCGTGCGGGAGGATTCGTCATAGCCGACGGATGCAATACGGGATGATTTTACAGGATGATGATTCATTGCAGGTATCCTCAACAACAGGCCTTAATGCACGATATCATCTATCAGAGTTGTGTTTTAGCGCAACAGATATAATGTTTTGATCTGGATAAAACAGAATTGCTATGAAAGTAAGGATAGCCCGCTGTTGCCAGCGGGCTGACAAATTAGAACTGGTAAACCAGACCTAATGCGACTACGTCATCAGTAGAGATGTTGTTACGAGTGTAGAAGCTGTCGTCTTCGTCCAGCAGGTTGATTTTGTAATCAACGTAGGTGGACATGTTTTTGTTGAAGTAGTAGGTAGCGCCGATATCAGCATATTTAACCAGGTCTTTGTCGCCGTCGGTAGCGTTCAGGTCTTTACCTTTAGACATCAGGAAAGACACTGCCGGACGCAGACCGAAGTCGAACTGGTACTGTGCAGTTACTTCGAAGTTCTGAGTTTTGTTGGCTACGCCGCTGTCGCCGTACGGAGTCATGTTACGGGTTTCGGAGTACATGGTTGCCAGGTAGATGTTGTTGGCGTCGTATTTCAGGCCAGTAGTCCATGCGTCAGCTGTATCACCGCCAGCAACGTTGCCGCCAGCAGTAGTCTGCTCGTTAGTACGGTCAGACGTGGTATATGCCGCACCGAAGCTTACGCCCATACCCAGATCGTAGGTAGAGGAGATACCGAAGCCGTCACCGTTAGAGTTCTGAACGTTACGGTCACTGCCGTTACCGGTGCCTTCTTGGTAGAAAGCATCGCCTTCTTTGCTTGATTGTTCGTTCGCGCCCTGATACTGCAGTGCGAAGTTCAGACCGTTAACCAGACCGAAGAAGTCGGTGTTACGGTAGGTTGCTACACCGTTCGCACGGCCGGTCATGAAGTTGTCTGCTTTGGTGTAAGAGTCGCCACCGAATTCTGGCAGCATATCGGTCCAGCCTTCCACGTCGTACAGTACGCCGTAGTTACGACCGTAGTCGAATGAGCCGTAATCACCGAATTTCAGACCGGCAAAGGCCAGACGAGTAAAGTTGTTGTTACGGTTGCCTTCAGTTGTGTTGGCATTAACCTGATATTCCCACTGACCGTAGCCGGTGAGCATATCGTTAATCTGAGTTTCGCCTTTGAAACCGCCACGAACATAAGTCTGATCGCCATCGCTGTTGGCGTCGTCAGAGAAATAACGCAGGCCGTCTACTTTGCCATAGAGATCTAATTTGTTGCCGTCTTTATTATAAACTTCAGCAGCGTGAGCAGCGCCTGCAGCCAGCAGGGCAGGAATTACGAGAGCCAGTACTTTTCTGTTCATTGAAATAATCCTTTAGTTTTTTTATTAACCTGTGACTACCCATGTAGGGAGTAAAAGCATGCTAAAGGAGAAGTTCCGTAAAGAGATAAATATGAATTGTTACGTCTTAAGTAAAACCTTAAATAAATAATTCTACGGAAATGGTGATAATTTGTGTGAATATGTCGATCGAATATATATAAAATAAAAATTATACAAGTGAATTGTGTTGGGCTATTCTGCGCGTGTTATATGCCTTTATTGTCACGTTTTATTTTTCGTTGACCTATTGATAGCTATTATTAATTAGCCAGCGAATAAATTGACAAGCCCGAACAAGTGTTCGGGCTTTTTTTTGGGTTTCAGCTTAATACAGAGCTAAACGTATTACTCGGTGCCGCTCTTTTCTGCTTTACCCGCCAACTGGGCCAGGAAGTCGTAGCGTTTTTGCAGATCGGCAGTGGCGTCTTTCCACAGCTGTTCAGCAACTTCTGGCTGTTGGGCATTCAGGCGGCGGAAGCGCTGCTCGTTGAGCAATGTTTCAGCCAGCGCGTCTGACGGCGGGCGAGAGTCCAGCGCCAGCGGCAGCTTACCTTCGTCTGCACGACGTGGGTCAAAGCGGTATAGCGGCCAGAATCCGGTAGCAGTGAGCTGACGCATCTGATCGTGGCTTAGTGCGAGGTCGTAACCATGCTCTTCGCAAGGACTATAGGCGATAATCAGCGACGGACCCGGATAGGCTTCCGCTTCCTGGATAGCTTTCACCGTCTGGTTCAACTGTGCGCCCAGAGAAATCTGTGCCACATACACGTGCCCGTACATCATCATACTGACGCCAAGATCTTTGCGAGCCTTGCGCTTACCATGTTCACCAAATTTGGTGACGGCTCCAAGCGGCGTGGCTTTCGACGCTTGTCCGCCCGTGTTGGAGTAACACTGAGTATCCAGCACCAGAATATTGACGTTCTCGGTCAGGCTCAGGACGTGATCCAAACCGCCAAAACCAATATCGTACGCCCAGCCGTCGCCGCCAATCAGCCAGATGGATTTCTCGACCAGCGCGTCAGCATCGGTTAACAGCTGTTGTGCACCTTCGACATCTTTCAGATGCTGGCGCAGCGCTGCAACTTGTTCACGGCGTACTTCTGGGGTCGCTTCAGCGTGCAGGGCGTCATTCAGTTCAGCCGGAATATTATCGGCAAACTGTTCCAGTAAACGCATGACGCGTACACGGTGCTGATCCACCGTCAGACGGAAGCCCAGACCAAACTCAGCGTTATCTTCAAACAGTGAGTTTGCCCACGCAGGCCCACGGCCGTTGGCGTCGGTGGTATACGGCGTTGAGGGTAGGTTTCCGCCATAAATCGATGAACAACCGGTCGCGTTGGCGATCAGCATGCGGTCACCGTACAACTGCGTAAGCAGTTTGATATACGGCGTTTCACCACAGCCAGAGCAGGCGCCGGAATATTCAAACAGTGGAGTGATCAACTGCGAGGTACGAATATCAATGCGTTCCAGCTTAGTGCGATCAATCTCCGGCAGATCGAGGAAGAAGTCGTAGTTAACTTTTTCTTCTTCAACATGTTCAAGGCGGGACATCATATTAATGGCCTTGATTTCCGGGTTTTGGCGATCTTTCGCCGGGCACACTTCGACGCATAGATTACAACCGGTGCAATCCTCTGGCGCGACCTGCAGAACATATTTCTGACCGCGCATATCGCGTGATTTCACATCCAGAGAATGCAGGCTGGCAGGGGCATTTTCCATCGCTTCTGGTGAAACCACTTTGGCACGGATAGCCGAGTGCGGGCAGGCGGCAACACAGTGGTTACACTGTGTACACAGTTCTTCTTTCCAGATAGGGATCTCTTCTGCGATATTGCGTTTTTCCCAACGCGTGGTGCCCATTGGCCAGGTACCATCTGGCGGCAACGCTGAAACGGGAAGGGCATCGCCCAGACCGGCGAGCATTGCCGCAGTGACGGTTTTCACGAAATCAGGTGCGGCATCAGAAACCACCGGTGGGCGGTTAGCGCTATGCGGATCAACCGGCTGGAGCGCCACTTCGGCGACGGATTCACGCGCCAGGGCCAGCGCCTGCCAGTTACGTTCCACCAGGTCCTGTCCTTTACTGCTGTAGCTTTTCGCAATCGCACCCTGCAATTCGATCAACGCACTGTCGCCGGGTAAGATTTGCGTCAGATGGAAGAACGCCATCTGCATAACGGTATTAATACGCGCAGCCAGGCCGCACTCGCGGGCGATTTTGGCCGCATTAATGACGTAGAAACGCGCTTTCTTTTGATTCAGTACAGCCTGAACTTCCTGAGGCAAACGCGCCCAGACTTCATCCACGTTATACGGGGTATTAAGCAAGAAGATACCGCCTGGTTTCAGGCGCTCGGCCATTTGATACTTATCGATAAATTGCAGCTGGTGACAGCCCACAAAATCGGCTTGCGACACCAGATACGCTGAGCGAATAGGCTGCTCGCTGACGCGCAGGTGAGAAACCGTCAGGCCGCCTGCTTTTTTCGAGTCATAAACGAAATAACCCTGCGCATACCACGGCGTAGAGTTACCGATAATCTTGATATTGTTTTTGGTGGCCGACACGCTCCCGTCGCTGCCCAGCCCGTAAAAGAGCGCTTCAAGCTTAGCGGTCCCAGGCAGCGTGTTTTCCGGCAGCGGTAGCGACAGGTTGGTGACATCATCATAGATCCCGACCGTAAAGCGAGGTTTCGGTTTCGCGCTACTCAGCTCATTAAAGACCGCCATAACGCAGTCGGGGCCAAACTCTTTAGAGGAAAGGCCATAACGCCCGCCAATCACGCGCGGTAAGGTTTCTCGCTCGCCGCAGTTAAAGGCTTCCGCCAGCGCGGTCATCACATCCAGATACAATGGTTCAGCCTGCGCGCCGGGTTCTTTGGTGCGGTCCAGGACGGCGATGCTCCGTACCGTTTCCGGCAAGGCGCGTAGTAAATGTCTGGCAGAGAATGGGCGGAACAGACGCACTTTCAGAACGCCAACTTTCTCGCCGCGAGCCAGCAATTCTTCGACAACTTCTTCACAGGTACCAATCGCCGAGCCCATCAAAATAATGACGCGTTCTGCCTGCGGATGGCCGTAATATTCAAATGGCTGATACTGGCGACCTGTGGCTGCGGCGAAATCGTCCATCGCCTGTTCTACATGATCGTAAACCGCGTTGTACCATGGGTTGGTCGCTTCGCGTGACTGGAAGTAGGTGTCCGGGTTCGCAGACGTACCGCGAATAACCGGATGCTCAGGGTTAAGTGCACGGGCGCGGTGAGCATCGATTTCTGCCTGCGGCATCAGTCCGAGGATCGTGTCATCGGCCAGCGGCACAATTTTATTGATCTCATGCGAAGTACGGAAACCATCAAAGAAATGAATAAACGGGACCCGGCTTTTGAGGGTGGCCATTTGCGAAATTAGCGCAAAGTCCTGTGCTTCCTGAACGCTGCTGGCGCACAGCATCGCGCATCCCGTCTGGCGTACCGCCATCACGTCGGAGTGATCGCCAAAGATTGATAACGCGTGAGTCGCAATCGTACGTGCCGCAACGTGCAGAACAAACGGGGTCAACTGACCGGCCAGTTTGTACAGCGTTGGTATCATCAGCAGCAGGCCCTGCGATGAAGTAAACGACGTAGAGAGCGCACCGGTCTGCAACGCGCCGTGAACGGTCGCGATTGCACCGCCTTCTGACTGCATTTCTACGACGCGAGGAGTATCCCCCCATACGTTTTTAAGCCCGTTCCCGGCCCAGGCATCCGCCTGTTCTGCCATCGTCGAACTGGGCGTAATCGGGTAGATGGCGATAACCTCGCTGGTACGAAATGCGACCGAAGCAACCGCACCATTACCGTCAATTGTGATCATACTGACACCCTTACATTGCGCAAAAAGAGGGACTCGCGTAACAGCGGCGAATCCTGTAGTTATCCTTCTATTTTAGCAAAAGCGCCAAAGACAGATTTTCGCTTTTGTGTCCCTGGAATTAACAGAATGAATGGTTTGATCAAAGGAGCAGGCAAAAAATTGCCAGAAAATGTAAACAACGCGCATAAATGCGCATATTGCCTCTCGACGGCGGTGTTTCCGCTGCCTATTATTTATGGCTGTGTCGTTTGGTTAATATTCAGAGGGGAGTAAGATGCGCGCAGCGTTTTGGGTAGGGTGTGCCGCGTTATTATTATCGGCTTGTAGCAGTGAACCTGTTCAACAGGCAACTGCCGCGCATGTCGCACCGGGGATGAGGGCCGCAATGTCCAGTTCTGGAGAAGCTAATTGCGCCATGATTGGGGGTTCGCTCTCTGTTGCTCGTCAACTGGATGGCTCAGCTATCGGAATGTGTGCGTTACCCAACGGCAAACGCTGTAGTGAGCAGTCGCTTGCCGCCGGAAGCTGTGGCAACTATTAAGCCCGCGCGTTTCCTACATTAAATCCGCGAGTTTATACGTCAGTGTTTGTTCTGCTGTCGCCAGCGTTAACTGGTCAGCAGTCAGATCGACCTGCGCGCCTTGCTTAAACATTTCGCTGACGATACCGTCGAGCGCGTTAAGCTGTGGATCGGCGCACATCATGCGGGTCATGGCCATATCTTTTACCTTCAACTCACCGTCAGACAGCTTGCCCTGGCCGTGGAATTGATTACACATCTTTCCCGATACCGTCATGTTTTCGCCAAAACTCAGTTCAGGCGGGTTATTGGCGACGGTGACGGCTTTACCATTCACGCTTTGCAAAACGAAGCGGTGATGCTGCAACTGTTCGCGATTGACGGAAACTTTTCCATTGCTCACACAACCAGCCATCAGCATGCTGAGCGCAATCAACGTGACAACGTTCTTCATTAAATTTCTCTACGTTTGTGACGGGAATACATTCAATATAATAATGATACTGAGTGTTTTATCATCGGTGGTTGTCTGAAAATGCCCCCCTGAAACCAGGGGAGCAGAGAGATTAGAAGAGGGCGTTTGGACAACTTTCGCCTTTGGAGATTTGCGCCAGATTCTGCAGCGTCGTCTCAGAAATACTGGTCAACGCTTCGGCGGTCAGAAACGCCTGGTGCCCGGTGAACAGGACGTTATGACAGGCCGACAGGCGGCGGAACACATCATCCTGAATCACGTCATTGGATTTATCTTCAAAGAACAGGTCGCGTTCGTTTTCATACACGTCCATACCCAGAGAACCAATTTTCTGGTTTTTCAGCGCATCGATAGCGGCTTGCGAATCGATCAACGCCCCGCGGCTGGTGTTAATAACCATCACGCCATTTTTCATTTGCTCAAAGGCTTCGTGATTGAGCAGATGATAATTCTCTGGCGTTAACGGGCAGTGCAGGGAGATGACATCGGACTCCGCGAACAGCGTTTTAAGATCAACATACTCAACGCCTAACTCCAGCGCAGCAGCGCTCGGGTAGGGATCGAATGCCAGCAGGCGCATACCAAAACCTTTCAGGATCCGCAGTGCAGCAATACCGATTTTACCGGTACCGATCACCCCAGCCGTTTTGCCATACATGGTAAAGCCGGTCAGCCCCTCAAGAGAGAAGTTGGCATCACGGGTACGCTGATAGGCGCGGTGAATACGGCGATTCAGCGTCATCATCATGCCAATCGCATGTTCGGCGACGGCTTCTGGTGAGTAGGCTGGCACACGCACAACCTGCAGGCCCAGCTCTTTTGCTGCGTCGAGATCGACGTTATTGAACCCGGCGCAGCGCAGCGCGATATATTTCACGCCATGCTTTTTCAGTTCTTCCAGAACGGGGCGGCTGCCATCGTCGTTGACGAAAATGCACACGGCTTCACAGCCATGGGCGGTTTTCGCTGTTTTTTCCGTCAACAGAAAGTCAAAGAATTCAAGTTCAAAACCAAAAGCCTCGTTAACCTGCTGCAGATACTTCTTGTCGTACTGTTTTGTACTATAGATGGCGAGTTTCATAAGACTTTCTCCAGTGATTTTGACGTCACATTAATCCAATTCAAATTATTTTACAAAATCTAAAAAGTTATTGATAGTCATAGGCGTAATGAATAATTTCAGCGCATCTGTTGTTAGTGTGGGCAGGTTACTCAATTTCAACAACTGTTTTTACTTCCTCCTGGCGGCGTGCGACTTCTGATTGATTTGTCACCTTCATTTACAACGAACCTCTTACCGATTATTCACCGCATGAGATCCATATTCTCAGGGAGGAATCTGCGCGACTTTCAGCTTCCGGTTGACCTGACACTTGTGGTAGAGAGGAAATCGATATGTTTGGGCTTGAGACACTCGATGTTCTGATTGGGTTGATGACCCTTTATTTCGTCTTTGCAATGACATGCACCGCCATTGTTGAGGCGATATCAGCCTGGACCAATCTGCGTAGTAAAAACCTTGTCGCGGCACTGGATGAATTGTTTTCAGGAGAGTTAGCGCCGGATAAGCAATTTATTAACCAATTTTTTGAGCACCCATTGGTTCAATCGCTTAGCAAAGGCAAACATGGGCGTCCCTCTTATATTCCCTCTGAAATAGTCGCCTGATCACTGTTTTCGCTGTCTCTCTCGGCGGACCTTTCTGGTTCGACATTCTTCAACGCGTAATGCAGGTCCGTTCCACGGGGCCAAAGCCAGCAGAACCGGACAAACCAAACAGTACGAAAAAATAGCGGTAAGAACAGCCATTAATATCGATAGAGAGGATTTTATGATACTTACTCCAGCAAATAAGAGCCTTTGTGAGCGCGTCCTGAATGCGTTTGAAACCGGGTCGGCCGAGGGGGACTACTCGGTAATAGCGATATTCCATGACGGCCCGCATGGGATCCGACAGTTGACCTATGGTCGCTCGCAAACCACGGAGTATGGAAAATTACAGGATCTGGTAACCCGATATGTGAATGCAAACGGGGTGTTTAGCGCCGGACTTGCCCCGTTTGCACCACTGGTTGGGTATAAGCCGTTGGTTGACAACGAACAGTTTAAAACCTTACTGCGGCAGGCGGGGCGAGATGATCCAATCATGAAGACGGTTCAGGATCGGTTCTTTGATGAACGCTATTACGTTCCCGCACTGAACTGGGCGCAGGTTTTTGGCTTCAAAGATGCGCTTTCCATGCTGGTAATTTATGACTCTTTTGTCCACAGCGGCAGTATTTTACATTTTTTACGCGCCAGATTTCCTGAGGTTCCTCCGGCCAGCGGTGGCGATGAGCGCACCTGGATTTCCCAATATGTGAATGTACGACAGGAGTGGTTGGCCAATCACAGCAACACCGAACTCCATCCTACCGTATACCGGACAAAGTGTTTGCGATTTGAAATCGATCGCGGTAATTGGGATCTCGCACTGGTCCCCATCAACGCCAACGGCATACTTGTCGGACCGTCACCTGAAATTTCCGGACATCCGATAACCGCTTTACCGACAGAGCAACCGGTTGTTCCCTTCCTTGGTGAAATGACTAATGGTAACGAGGGAATACCGCCCGAGCCTGCGTCCACTGCTGGTTTTACCGCAAATACCGCGTCCATCGCTGTCGACGAATGGCATTTTTTTGGCGAGCAGCGCTACAACAGTAATGGCGGCATTATTCATTCCGGGCACAAAGAGGGTGAGGATGGTTGGTGGCAGCGCGTAGGTTTGTATTGGAAGAAGATAGGGCGAGACGATCTTGATGGTCGCGATCATGACTGGCCGTAGTCGGCGGCATTTATTTCATGGGTGATGCGCCAGGCCGGAGCCGAAGATCGTTTTTCTTATTCCGCGTCGCATGCAACGTACATCAGCAAATCGATACGCGACAGAAATCAGGGTAATGCCAAAGCGTTGTACTGGGGATACAGGCTGAATGAGCGTAAACCGCAGGTGGGGGATTTAGTCTGTTGGGACAGAGATCCCGACAAAGTCGTTGATTACGATCATCAGCACCTTGGCAACTACAGCAGCCACACCGACCTGGTTGTTTCAGTAGGGACCGATCAGATTGAGGTCATTGGCGGAAATGTCGGGAATTCTGTAACACGACGCCCGCTGGCTCTTAGCGCAGAGGGGTATCTGACTGCTGGGACACAAGGAGGTGAAACGTTGTTTGCTATCATGGGATGTCGCATTTAACACAGATAAAAAGCCTGCCGAATCACATCCGGAAGGCTACGCTTATACAGGTAGCAAATATCGGGAGGGGTCATGTTAACTCACTCTGAAGCAAAACGATGGGCCACCTTAATGCTTAAGGCGGCGTTATGTGATGGTATGAAACCTGAAGAGATTTCCCGGCAGGTACATCTGGTCTGCGATCATCATGGTAGGGAGTGCCTTGAAGAACTCATTGAGGAAATTCTGATAGAAGCGGGCCGTATTGGACCGAAACATAGCGATGGAGAACTGAGACCTCATTGAGTCTGAATTATTTATATTCCCGACGGCACGTGTAACAACGTGCCATATAAAACAAAGGCCTATATTAATGAATAATTATTCATTTTCGCAACATCTTTCAATTCATAAATAATACATATACTTCAATGACATCTATTCTTAAGGTGGGCATATTTAGCTAAACATGCCACAATAGACGCCGAAACCGGCTTAAATTTTCGCTAAATCAGGATATTAACTACCCATGAAGGGTAAATATAAAGCCGTTCTGGCACTCCTCTTATTATTGATTCTCGTGCCGCTGACGCTGGTAATGACGCTTGGCTTGTGGGTTCCTACGCTGGTGGGCGTCTGGTTACCTGTTGGTACGCGCATCGCGCTGGATGAAAGCCCACGGCTGACAAAGCATGGGCTACATATCCCGGAACTTCGCTATCTGGTTGATGACTGCCCGCTAGCGCGCATTACTCAGGCGGACCTTTCTCACCCCAGCCGCTGGTTGCTCAATGTCGGGACAATTGAGCTGGATTCAGCTTGCCTGGCCAAATTGCCGCAGACAGAAGCGTCTCCGGTAGCTCCCAAAACGCTGGCTGAATGGCAATCGATGCTGCCCAATACCTGGATTAACATCGACAGACTTATTCTCTCTCCCTGGCAGGAATGGCAGGGGAAATTGTCTCTTTCGCTAACGCCTTCTACCCAGCAACTGCGCTACCAGGGTGAAAAGGTTAAATTCCAGGGGCGTTTGCATGGGCAAAATCTCACGGTAAATGAGCTGGATATCGCTGCATTTGAAGGGCAACCGCCGGTAAAACTGGTCGGTGAATTTACCATGCCGCTGGTCCCTGATGGGTTACCAGTGAGCGGTCATGCGGTTGCGACGCTGAGTTTGCCGCAGGAGCCAACGCTTGTGGATGCCGAACTGGAGTGGCAAGAAAACAGCGGACAACTGATCGTCATGGCGCGTGATAATGCCGATCCGCTGCTCGATCTTCCGTGGGAAATAACCCGCCAGCAGTTGACCATCAGCGATGGTCGTTGGAACTGGCCTTATCAGGGATTCCCGCTCAGCGGGCGGCTGGGCATGAAAGTTGAAAACTGGCAGGCCGGGCTGGAAAACGCGGTGGTGAGTGGGCGTCTGAACATTCTTACACAAGGCGATGCCGGTAAAGGAAACGCTGTATTAACACTGGGGCCGGGTAAGCTGGGTGTGGATAGTAGCGATATGCCGTTGCAGTTGATTGGTGAAGCGAAACAGAATGACCTGATCTTCTACGCAAAATTACCCGCCAGGCTCACCGGAAGCCTGACCGACCCGCAGCTCGCTTTCGAGCCGGGGGCGCTGTTGCGTTCGCGTGGGCGAGTGATTGACTCGCTGGATATTGACGAAATCCGCTGGCCACTGGCGGGCGTAAAAGTAACGCAACGCGGCGTAGATGGCCGTCTGCAGGCTATATTGCGTGCACATGAAAACCAGATGGGCGGTTTTGAACTGCATCTGGATGGTCTGGCAAATGATTTTCTTCCTGATGCGGGTCGCTGGCAGTGGAGATACTGGGGTGAAGGTAGCTTTACGCCGATGCATGCGCGTTGGGACGTGGCGGGTAAGGGGGAGTGGCATGACAACACCCTGAAGCTTTTTGATCTCTCCACCGGCTTTGACCATCTGCAATACGGCACTATGAAGGTGGAAAACCCGCGTCTGGTGATGGATGAGCCGATCGTCTGGGTACGGGATGCTAATAAACCGACATTCAGCGGTGCGCTGTCGCTGGACGCGGGAAACACCACCTTCACCGGGGGAAGCGTGTTACCGCCGTCAACCCTGAAGTTCAGTGTGGAAGGTACCGATCCGACGATTTTTCAGTTCAAAGGTCAACTTCACGCGGGCGCGATTGGTCCCGTGCAACTTAATGGTCGCTGGGACGGGATCCGTCTGCGCGGACTGGCCTGGTGGCCGAAACAATCGCTCACCGTATTTCAGCCGCTTATTCCGCCAGACTGGAAAATGAAGCTACGTGAAGGCGAACTGTATGCACAGGTTGCGTTTTCAGCGGCTCCGGATCAGGGCTTTGAAGCAGGCGGCCATGGAGTATTAAAGGGCGGTAGCGCCTGGATGCCCGATAACCAAATTAACGGCGTTGATTTTGTGTTGCCTTTCCGGTTTAGCGAAGGCGCATGGCAGTTGGGTACGCGTGGACCTATTTCACTGCGTATTGCCGAAGTGGTGAATCAGGTCACGGTGAAAAATATCGCCGCCGATCTGCAGGGGGCGTATCCCTGGAGTGAAGCCAATCCGTTACTGCTAAGCGATGTCAGCGCCGAGCTGTTGGGGGGCAAAGTCATTATGCAGCAACTGCGGATGCCGCAGCACGATCCTGCATTATTACGCGTGCAGAATATCTCCTTGAGTGAGCTTATCAGCGCGGTTAATCCCAAGCAGTTCGCCATGTCTGGCCCAGTCAGCGGTGCATTGCCATTATGGCTGGATAACGAAAAGTGGATCATCAAAGATGGATGGTTAACCAACCCGGGGCCTATGACGCTGCGTATTGATAAGGACACGGCGGATGCCGTCGTCAAAGATAATATGGCGGCGGGGGCGGCCATTAACTGGCTGCGTTATATGGAAATAAGCCATTCCTGGACGAAAATAAATCTGGATAACCTCGGTGTCTTGACCATGCAGGCAACGGTGACGGGCAACAGTCGGGTGGATGGCAAAGTGGGGACGGTTAATTTGAATTACACCCACGAGGAAAACGTCTTTACGCTATGGCGCAGTTTGCGTTTTGGCGACAATTTACAGGCATGGCTTGAACAAAATGCAACGCTGCCGGAAACCCATTGCCCGGAAGGCAAGGAATGTGAGGAACAACAATGAAAACGATAGCTGCCGCGCTGGGTCTGCTGGCTTCATCTCTGCTGGTTGGGTGCACACCCAGAATCGAAGTGGCTGCGCCAAAAGAGCCGATCACGATTAATATGAACGTCAAAATCGAGCATGAGATCCATATCAAAGTCGATAAAGACGTTGAGAGCTTATTGAAATCGCGCAGCGATCTGTTCTGAGGTTACAATGAAAAAACAGCTTGCAGTGATCCTGGTGGCGCTGAGTTTACTCAGCGGAAACGTGTGGGCGTTGACCCTGAATGAAGCCAGAACCCAGGGGCGGGTAGGTGAAACGCTTAATGGTTATCTGGTGGCATTGCAAACGGATGCCGAAACGCAGTCGCTGGTGAGTGAGATTAACAAAGCGCGCAGCGCCAGCTATCAGCAACTGGCCAAGAGCAACAACATTCCGCCAGATGAAGTCGCGAAAATGGCCGGACAAAAGCTGGTTGCCCGCGCGAAACCGGGAGAGTACGTCCAGGGTATTAATGGTAAGTGGCTGAGAAAATAATCGACAGGGTTGTAGATAGAATCCGATTTCTATTTAATCCAAAGAAAAGTAATAGGCGGGTACTGTTAATTAATCCACTATAGTCAAAACCGTAAATTATCAAGGAGTGATGATGACGCTTTATCAGGTCAAGCCCGCCTTCCAGGCGCTTCTGCGCCCATTAATGTTTTGGCTACATAAAAAAGGCGTCACGGCGAATCACGTTACCCTTGCCGCGATGGCGCTATCTTTTTTCACCGGCGCTGGACTGGTGATTTTCCCCCAACCTGAATATTTTTTTCTCCTGCCCATCGTGCTGTTTATCCGAATGGCGCTCAATGCGCTCGACGGTATGCTGGCGCGTGAATGTCACCAACAATCGCGTCTTGGGGCCATTCTGAACGAGAGCGGGGATATTTTGTCCGATATAGCGCTTTATATGCCGTTTATGTTCCTCCCCGACAGTAACGTCGTGCTGGTTATGGTAATGCTGTTTTGTGCGGTAATGACGGAGTTTTGCGGCGTTCTGGCACAAACGATTAATGGCGTTCGTAGCTATGCCGGGCCGCTGGGCAAAAGTGACCGGGCGCTGGTATTTGGTGCATGGGGGCTGGCATTGACTCTGTGGCCACAGCTTGTGCAGTGGAACAACATGCTGTGGGGAGTTGCTACGCTGTTGCTGCTATGGACGGTGATTAACCGCTGTAAAAGCGCCTTACGCGAAGAGGGGGCGAAATGATGCTGCTGGAGAAGTCACTCGCGGTCATTTTTGCACTGCTGCTGGTTGCAACAGTGGTGAATGGATTGCTGGTGTGGCGAAGGCCGGACAAAGACTGGCGGGAACTGACGCTACGCATTCGCACCTGGTGGATAATCATCGTCCTGTTTTCTCTGGCGATTTTAAGTCCGCACTGGCTGGCACTGACCTTTTTTGCACTGGTCAGCTTTATGGCGTTAAAGGAATTTTTGACGCTGGTGCCGTCGCGTCAGACCGATCGCATGCCGTTGCTGTGGATGTTCATTGCTATTCCAGTCAACTACTGGCTGATTGGCATTAACTGGTACGGCATGTTTGTGGTGTTTATTCCGGTCTATGCTTTTTTATTCTTACCCGTGCGGATGGTCATTGCGGGCGATACTCAGGGCTTCTTGCGCTATGCCTCGCAGCATCACTGGAGCCTGATGACCACCGTTTTTGCCTTCAGCCATGTCGCATTTTTGCTGGTTCTGCCTGATGATGGTCAACAAACCGGCGCATTGCTGGTGCTGTTCCTGGTTGGCTTAACGGAATTCAACGATATTGCGCAGTACCTGTGGGGCAAATCGATTGGTCGTATCAAAGTGATGCCCAGAATCAGCCCTAATAAGACGCTGGCGGGTCTGGTCGGCGGCGTAGCGACCACCACGCTGATGGCGGCGCTACTTGGTCCGCTGATGACACCGTTAAGCATTCCGTTGTCGCTGCTGGCGGGCTTTATTATCGGCATCAGTGGTTTTTGTGGCGATGTGGTGATGTCGGCAATCAAGCGCGACATCGGCGTGAAGGACAGTGGAACATTACTGCCAGGTCATGGCGGGATCCTTGACCGACTGGATTCTCTGATCTTCACCGCGCCGGTGTTTTTCCATTTCATTCGCTACTTTTGCTATTAAATTATGCTGAGCTCAATTCTGCGAACGCTGTTTACGCTGTGCATCGTCTGGCCGGTGATTTGGCTGTGGCTTGGGCTGCGTATCAGGCACCGGGAGCGCTTGCCTACCCGCGGCCCGGCAATTATTGTCGCCAATCACAACAGCCATATGGATGTTTTTGCGCTGCTTTCGCTCTTTCCGCTGCGCCGTCAGGCGTCGGTTCATCCGGTTGCTGCCGCTGACTATTTCCTGCGTAATAAAGCAATGGCCTGGTTTGCACTAAATATTCTCAACATTATTCCCATTTCGCGAAAGGGCGGAGAAGCCGATCCGCTGGCGCAGTGTGAACAGGCATTACGCGACGGCAAAGTCCTGATCCTCTTTCCGGAAGGCACGCGAGGTGAACCCGGGAAGCTGTCGCCGCTGAAATCCGGATTGTGGCATCTGAGCCAGCGCGTACCGGAGGTACCGATTATTCCCGTCTGGCTACGTGGTACCGAATCTGTCATGGCGAAAGGGAATCGTATCCCGCTGCCGCTGTTTATTGATGTGAATATTGGCAGTGCATTGTATTTTCACGGGGATAAACACCTTTTCATGGATGGACTCCAACAGCAACTGTTGCTGTTGGAGCAACAAACCAAAGGATTACATTCGCATGAGTGATACACGCGTACCTGACGAACGTCATTTTGTGACCAGTGACAATACCGAGCTGTTTTATCGCCACTGGCCGGCCCCTGCGCCGGGTGCGGCACCAAAAGTGATCGTCATGTTCCATCGCGGGCACGAACATTCCGGGCGCCTGCAACATATTGTGGACGAACTGGCGATGCCGGATACCGCATTCTATGCCTGGGATGCGCGCGGTCACGGACACTCTCCAGGCCAGCGCGGCTATAGTCCTTCTCTGGCGCGTTCGGTACAGGATGTCGAAGAATTTGTGCGTTTCGCCGCTGCGGACAGTAATGCCGCCATTGAAGATGTGGTAGTGGTGGCGCAGAGCGTTGGCGCGGTACTGGCCGCGACCTGGGTACATGACTATGCTCCCGCTATTCGCGGATTAGTACTGGCATCACCGGCCTTCAAAGTGAAATTGTATGTGCCGTTTGCTCGTCAGGGATTGGCGTTAATGCACCGACTGCGCGGCCTGTTTTTCGTTAACTCTTATGTTAAGGGTAAATACCTGACGCATGACGTCGATCGTGTGGCGAGCTTTAACCTCGATACCCAGATAACCCGGGCTATTGCGGTTAATATCTTGCTGGATCTCTACAAAACGGCAGAACGCATTGTCAGCGATGCCGCCGCCATTACGATGCCTGTGCAGTTGCTGGTCTCCGGCGATGATTTCGTTGTGCATCGCCAGCCGCAAATTGATTTTTATCAGCGTCTGCGAAATCCCCTCAAAGAGCTGCACGTGCTGCCGGGTTTTTACCACGACACGCTGGGCGAAAAAGACCGGCACCTGGCGTTCGATAAAATGCGTGATTTCATTTCTACGCTCTACGCTATGCCTCCACAGCGTTTTGATTACAGCAACGAAGATCGCTGGAGCCCTGGCGCCGATACCTGGCGGATGCTCAACGGGGGACCCGCGCCGTATTCTCTTGACGACATTGCGTACCGTGGCCTGCGCTACGGAATGAAGCTTCTGGGCACACAATCAACAGGCGTGCGTCTTGGATTTGAAACCGGTTTTGATTCCGGTAGCACACTGGATTATGTCTATCGCAACCAGCCGCAGGGCAACGGTGCACTGGGGCGTTTAATCGACAAGAACTACCTGAACAATGTCGGCTGGCAGGGGATCCGCCAGCGTAAGATTCATTTGCAGATGCTGATTAGTAAGGCTGTTGCACAGTTGAATGAGCAGGGCACGCCGGTACATGTGGTGGATATTGCTGCCGGACATGGACGCTATGTGCTTGATGCGCTGGAAGGCGAAAAGGCGGTACGTTCAATTTTATTGCGTGATTACAGTGAATTGAATGTGAATAAAGGTCGGGAAATGATCGCCAGCAGAGGCATGGCTGACATTGCGCGTTTTGAGCAAGGCGATGCCTTCAACCGCGAACAACTGGCGGCGCTGGAGCCTCGTCCTGGTCTGGGGATTGTCTCTGGTTTGTACGAGCTTTTTCCTGAAAATGCGCTGGTCAAAAACTCTCTGGCCGGGCTGGCAGAGGCGATAGCGCCGGGGGGCGTATTGATTTACACCGGGCAGCCGTGGCATCCGCAGCTTAAAACGATAGCCTGGTCGCTGACCAGTCATAAAGACGGCAAAGCATGGGTTATGCGCGTGCGTACACAGGGTGAAATGGACGCGCTGGTCCGCGAGGCGGGCTTTGAGAAGTGTACCCAACTGATTGATGAGTGGGGTATTTTCACCGTTTCTATGGCGGTACGCCGTGCATCCTGAACAGCGTAAAGTTATGGTGCAGGCGGTAGGCTGGTTACTGCTGCTGGCGCCATTTTTTTTCCTTACCTACGGCAAGGTGAATCAATATACCGCCTGGCAGGATGCTCATTATCAGAACGTTGGCAGCATCGTGTTTGGCTGGGAGGCTGCCATTCCCTTTCTTCCGTGGACCATTCTGCCGTACTGGAGCCTGGATCTGTTTTACGGATTATCTCTGTTTGTTTGCACCACGCGTTTCGAACAGCGTCGACTGGTGCTCCGGCTGGTACTGGCATCGGTGATTGCCTGCGGTGGTTTTTTACTGTTCCCGTTACAGTTTACCTTTACCCGCCCCGAAGTGACGGGCGCGGCGGGTTGGCTGTTTGCTCAGCTCGAACAGTTCGATCTGCCTTATAACCAGTCGCCGTCGCTGCATATCATTCTTTGTTGGCTGCTGTGGCGGCATTTCAGTCGCCATCTGTCCGGCGGCTGGCGCAGACTGTGCGATGGCTGGTCTTTACTGATCGCGGTATCGGTGCTGACCACCTGGCAGCATCATTTTATCGACATCATTACCGGGCTGGCGGCTGGAATGCTGATTGACTGGATGATACCGGAACAACACTGGCGCTGGTGCAAACCGGATGCAGCGCGCCTGAGGCTGATGCGCCGTTACCTGCTGGGTGCGGCATTATGTTCTATTGTCGCGGCGTTTCTGGTTCCATGGCTGTTATGGCCAGCGCTGGCCCTGGTGATGGTTGGTTGCGGTTACGCTGGATTCGGCGCGGCGGCGACGGCGAAAGATACACAGGGGCGACTGCCTCCCGCCGTTTACTGGCTGTCCTTGCCGTGGCGTGCAGGCATGTGGTTGTCGATGCGCTGGTTTACCCGCCGTTTGCCAGCGGTAAGTCCGGTTGCGGCGGGGGTATATCTCGGTTGTTTCCCTCGCTGCATCCCTGCGCAAAAAGCGGTGCTCGACGTGACCTTTGAGTTTTCCCGTGGGCGGGCGACGTCCTCGCGTACTTATCATTGCGTACCGATGCTGGATTTAGTGATCCCGCATGAAGCTGAACTGCAGCAGGCGGTAAACACTCTGGAGACTCTGCGTGAGGAACAGGGAACGGTGCTGGTGCATTGCGCCTTAGGGCTGTCGCGCAGTGCCATGGTGGTAGCAGCGTGGCTATTACGTTATGGCCATGCGGCGACGGTAGAAAAGGCCGTGGCGCAGATACGCGCAAGTCGGCCACAGGTGGTACTGACGGATAAACATCTGGAGATGCTGCGACAATGGCAACAGAAAGTGACGGTGTAACAAATGATGAGGCGCTTTTGCATGGTATGTTGCGGCACACGCTGGCAAGCTGGCGCTTCATTGTGCTTTTTTCCCTCCCACCGATGGCGTGGGTGCTGTTTGTTGCTCCGTCGGGGGTATTGCGCACAGTCATGGCATTGCTGTGCGCTGTGGTCTGGTTTGGTTGTTGGCGATTGTGGCTGGATGATCGCTATTTTTCGCTCATTAATCCGCAAAACAACGAGCAGGCCGGAAGCGCGCTGTGTTTTATCTGGCGACGTGAACGATTGAAAACGTTAACGCTGGCTGAACGGCAGTCCGGTGCATTGAAACAGTTTCGGCGTACGCTCTACATGATTGCGGTTCTGTGGGTTATCTGGCTGGTACTGTTGATGTAGCATTCATCTGGATTATTCATCGACATCGCAATAGTTGCCACACGGCATCAAATTGAGGCTGATATAGTTCTACACCGGTTGCGTTGCGGAGTGAGATTATGTGGCTTCTCAAGTGGTATGTCTGGAATCGTTGGGTATTCAAGCTGTTAAGCCGGGATGTCGCCGAGCCTGAACAGTTTTTGCTGCATTGCTGGGAAGAGAATCTGGCGAAATGCAGGGATTATGCAACCATCTGGCGTGATATTAATCGCATTCACGGCAAACAGGTTCGGGTGCAGGTAAAAAAGTAAATACTGCAGAAACCCTCCCACCGGATGGTGAGAGGGTGAATTATCAGGCAGCGACGACGCTGTCGATGGCAGCTTTCGCATCGGACTGCGCTTTGGTTGCCACTTCCGGACCGTATGCAATACCTTCCGCAAAGACAACGTTCACGTCGGTGATGCCGATAAAGCCCAGGAATACGTTCAGATACGGCGTGATCAGGTCGGTCGGCGTATCTTTATGGATACCACCACGGCTGGTCAGTACGACGGCGCGTTTACCTGTTACCAGACCTTCCGGACCTTTCTCGGTATAACGGAAGGTCACGCCTGCACGGGCAATCAGGTCGAAATAGTTTTTCAGCTGTGTTGGGATGTTGAAGTTATACATCGGCGCGGCGATAACAATCACATCATGCGCTTTCAGCTCAGCAATCAGCTCATCGGACAGCGCCAGCGCTTCTTTCTGACGTGGGGTCAGCGGCGCATCGCTCGGGCGCAGTGCACCCACCAGTTCGCCATCCAGTACCGGAACAGGATTTGCAGCCAGGTCACGGACGGTGATTTCATCAGCGGAGTGCTTTTCACGCCACTGTTCAACAAAATAATCAGACAACTGACCAGACTGAGAGTACCCTGCCAGAATACTGGATTTCAGAACTAATACCTTGCTCATGGGTGTTTCCTTTTATGTGTTTGAAGGGGTTGTGCCCCGTTGCTTGTTGACACTTTATTCACAATCCTGTCGCAGTGATAGCGCAATATATCGAATCCTATGTTCGAAATTATTGAACAACACATGAAAAGCGCCGATGTGGTACTCTATATCTATCATCTAAAAGAGATTTAACCCGGCAGAGCACTGCCTTTTAACGCTATGACAGAACAACAAAAATTAACCTTCAACATGTTGCAACAACAGCTTGACTCACTGATGCTGCGTGACAGACAGCGTTTTGCCCGCCGCCTGCACGGTGTTAAGAAGGTTAAAAATCCTGATGCACAACAGGCCATTTACCAGGAGATGGCAAAAGAGATTGATCACGCAGCAGGTAAAGTTGTGCTGCGTGAAGCGGCGCGTCCGGTTATCAGCTATCCGGAAAACCTGCCCGTCAGCCAGAAAAAACAGGATATTCTGGAGGCGATTCGCGACCATCAGGTGGTGATTGTGGCTGGTGAGACCGGTTCGGGTAAAACCACCCAGTTACCCAAAATCTGTATGGAACTGGGACGTGGGGTAAAAGGGCTGATCGGTCATACCCAACCGCGTCGTCTGGCGGCGCGTACCGTGGCGAATCGTATTGCGGAAGAGCTGCAAACCGAGCCGGGCGGCTGTATCGGTTATAAAGTTCGTTTCAGCGATCATGTCAGTGACAACACCATGGTCAAGCTGATGACAGACGGTATTCTGCTGGCGGAAATCCAGCAGGATCGGCTGCTGATGCAGTATGACACCATCATCATCGATGAAGCGCACGAACGCAGTCTGAACATCGATTTTCTGCTCGGTTATCTGAAAGAACTGCTGCCGCGTCGTCCGGATCTAAAAATTATTATCACTTCGGCGACTATCGACCCGGAGCGTTTTTCAAAGCATTTCAATAACGCGCCGATTATCGAAGTCTCCGGTCGAACGTATCCGGTGGAAGTGCGCTATCGTCCGATTATTGAAGATGCAGATGATACCGAGCGTGACCAACTGCAGGCGATTTTTGATGCCGTAGATGAGTTAGGCCGTGAGAGTCAGGGCGACATTCTGATCTTCATGAGCGGCGAGCGCGAAATCCGCGATACCGCCGATGCGCTGAATAAGCTGGATTTGCGCCACACCGAAGTGCTGCCGCTGTATGCGCGTCTCTCTAACAGCGAGCAGAACCGCGTGTTCCAGTCGCACAGCGGTCGGCGTATCGTGCTGGCGACTAACGTGGCGGAAACGTCGCTGACCGTACCCGGCATCAAGTATGTGATTGACCCGGGCACTGCGCGTATCAGTCGTTACAGTTACCGCACCAAAGTCCAGCGCTTGCCGATCGAACCGGTGTCGCAGGCCTCTGCTAACCAGCGTAAAGGCCGCTGTGGTCGTGTTTCGGAAGGGATCTGTATTCGTCTGTATTCCGAAGACGACTTCCTGTCGCGCCCGGAGTTTACCGATCCGGAGATCCTGCGTACCAACCTGGCATCCGTTATTTTGCAGATGACCGCGTTGGGGCTGGGCGATATCGCGGCGTTTCCGTTTGTTGAAGCACCGGATAAACGCAACATTCAGGACGGTGTGCGCCTGCTCGAAGAGCTGGGAGCGATAACCACCGACGAACAGGCAACCGCTTACAAGTTAACGCCGTTGGGCCGTCAGTTGTCGCAACTGCCGGTCGATCCGCGTCTGGCGCGCATGGTACTGGAAGCGCAAAAACATGGCTGTGTGCGTGAGGCGATGATCATTACCTCGGCGCTGTCTATTCAGGATCCGCGCGAGCGTCCGATGGACAAGCAGCAGGCTTCCGACGAGAAGCATCGCCGTTTCCATGACAAAGAGTCTGATTTTCTTGCATTTGTGAACCTGTGGAACTATCTCGGCGAGCAGCAAAAAGCGCTGTCGTCAAACCAGTTCCGTCGCCAGTGCAAACTGGATTTCCTGAACTATCTGCGCGTGCGTGAGTGGCAGGATATTTACACGCAACTGCGCCAGGTAGTGAAAGAGTTGGGGATTCCGGTTAACAGTGAACCTGCTGAGTATCGGGAAATCCACGTTGCGCTGCTGACCGGGTTACTGTCGCATATCGGGATGAAAGATACCGATAAACAGGAGTTTACCGGGGCGCGTAACGCTCGCTTCTCGATCTTCCCAGGCTCTGGTCTATTTAAAAAACCGCCGAAGTGGACGATGGTGGCTGAGCTGGTGGAAACCAGTCGCCTGTGGGGACGTATTGCAGCCCGCATCGATCCTGAGTGGGTGGAGCCGGTTGCCCAACATCTGATCAAACGTTCTTACAGTGAGCCGCACTGGGAACGTGCGCAGGGCGCGGTGATGGCGACGGAAAAGGTCACCGTCTACGGCTTACCGATTGTGGCGGCCCGTAAGGTGAACTACAGCCAGATTGATCCTGCGCTGTCGCGTGAACTGTTCATTCGCCATGCGTTGGTGGAAGGCGACTGGCAAACGCGCCATGCGTTTTTCCGTGACAATTTGAAGCTACGGGCTGAGGTGGAAGAGTTAGAGCACAAATCGCGTCGTCGCGACATTTTGGTCGATGATGAGACGCTGTTTGAGTTTTACGACCAGCGCATCAGCCATGACGTGGTTTCTGCGCGTCACTTTGACAGCTGGTGGAAAAAGATCAGCCGCGAAACGCCGGATCTGCTCAACTTTGAAAAGAGCATGCTCATCAAAGAGGGTGCGGAAAAAATCAGTAAGCTGGATTACCCGAACTTCTGGCATCAGGGCAATCTCAAACTGCGCCTGAGCTATCAGTTCGAACCGGGAGCCGATGCGGACGGTGTGACCGTGCATATTCCACTCCCGCTGCTTAATCAGATCGAAGAAAGCGGTTTTGAATGGCAAATCCCGGGGCTGCGCCGCGAACTGGTGATTGCCCTGATTAAGTCGCTTCCGAAACCGGTACGACGCAACTTTGTGCCTGCGCCGAACTATGCCGAAGCGTTTTTAGGTCGCGTCACGCCGCTGGAACTGCCACTGCTGGACTCGCTGGAGCGTGAACTGCGTCGCATGACCGGCGTTACCGTTGACCGCGAAGACTGGCACTGGGATCAGGTGCCCGATCACCTAAAAATCACCTTCCGGGTAGTGGATGATAAAAACAAGAAGCTGCAGGAAGGGCGTTCGCTGCAGGATCTGAAAGATGCGCTGAAAGGTAAAGTTCAGGAAACATTGTCTGCGGTGGCGGATGATGGTATCGAACAGAGCGGGTTGCACATCTGGAGCTTCGGTCAGCTTCCGGAAAGTTACGAGCAAAAACGCGGTAACTATAAGGTCAAAGCGTGGCCAGCGTTGGTGGATGAGCGTGACAGCGTTGCTATCAAACTGTTTGATAACCCGCTGGAGCAACAGCAGGCGATGTGGTGTGGTTTACGCCGTCTGTTGTTGCTGAATATTCCATCCCCGATCAAATATTTGCATGAGAAACTGCCCAACAAAGCCAAGCTGGGATTGTATTTTAACCCGTACGGTAAAGTTCTGGATTTGATTGACGACTGTATCTCCTGCGGTGTGGATCAGTTAATTGACGCCAACGGCGGTCCGGTGTGGACCGAAGAAGGCTTTATCGCGCTGCATGAGAAAGTGCGGGCTGAACTGAACGATACGGTGGTGGATATTGCGAAGCAGGTCGAGCAGATCCTGACCGCGGTATTTAATATCAACAAACGTCTGAAAGGGCGCGTGGATATGACCATGGCGCTGGGGCTTGCAGACATCAAAGCGCAGATGGGCGGGCTGGTGTACCGTGGTTTTGTTACCGGCAATGGTTTCAAACGTTTGGGCGATACGTTGCGCTATTTGCAGGCTATCGAAAAACGTCTGGAAAAACTGGCTATCGACCCGCATCGTGACCGTGCGCAGATGTTGAAAGTGGATAGCGTGCAGCAGGCCTGGCAGCAGTGGTTCAATAAGCTGCCGCCCGCGCGCCGGGAAGATGACGATGTCAAAGAGATTCGCTGGATGATAGAAGAGCTGCGCGTCAGCTATTTTGCCCAGCAGCTTGGTACACCGTATCCAATCTCCGATAAACGTATTCTGCAAGCAATGGAGCAGATTACAGGGTAACGCGGTGCTGGACAGATGCCGGATAAGCGTAGCCGCCATCCAGCATCTGTCCCCGGTAAAGAATAAACACCAGGAGTCATGAGTATGAGTCAGTTTCCGACACTTGCCGCAACCACCCTTGCGGCTATAAATACCGTAGGGCGATGGTTGGCGCAGAATGATTTTACGGGGAATATCACCGTTCAGTCAGATTGCGTGATTCTGGCAGGGAACGCGGTTATTCCGACCATTGACGCCGCCTGTCTGATCGCCAAAGAGCAGCAGGTTCCTTTGTTGATTAGCGGTGGTATCGGTCACTCCACACGATTTCTGTACGACGCGATAGCAGAGCATCCTCGCTACAACATCATTCGCACCACCGGACGCGCGGAAGCGGCGATCCTGGCTGATATCGCTCATCAGTTCTGGCAAATTCCGGGAGAGAAGATTTGGGTGGAAGACCAGTCAACAAACTGCGGTGAGAATGCCCGATTTAGCTGGGCATTACTGAATCAGGCGACAGAAAGCATTCAAACTGTCATTGTGGTGCAGGATCCCACGATGCAACGTCGCACGATGGCAACGTTTCAGCGCGTAACCCGCGATGAACCGCATGCGCCGCGTTGGCTGAGTTTTCCTGGATTCATACCTGAGCTGGCCCAACAGCAAAACGGCGTGGATTTTGTGCCAGCAGCAGACGGTTTGTGGTCAGTAGATCGCTACCTTTCTCTCATTACCGGCGAGCTTCCACGCCTGCGTGATGATGCAACTGGCTACGGGCCTTGCGGCCGCGATTTTATCGCCCATGTTGATATTCCCCAGAACGTTGAGCAAGCCTGGCAGCAGTTGCAAAATGACATCGCGCTGACTGACTTGCTGGAGAGTCGCTCTCTGTAATTCCTGCTGCCCGTTTGTTGATGTTTTGCGGCAAACGGGCAGAAATCCCACCTGTTTTTTCCCTTCATCCTCACTTTGTCAGATGCTTTTATGAAGCCGCTCACAGAACAGCCACTCCAGCCATAATGCGACATGCATGATTGATATTAATTAACAATAGTTTTACTTGTTAAAAACAAATCAATTACAGGAGAGCCGCATGTCAGTACCCGTACAACATCCTATGTATATCGATGGGCAGTTTGTGACCTGGCACGATGATGCCTGGATTGATGTCGTCAATCCGGCCACGGAAGAGGTTATCTCGCGTATTCCCGATGGTCGTGCCGAAGATGCGCGTAAAGCGATCGATGCCGCACAGCGCGCTCAGCCGCAATGGGAGGCGCTGCCCGCCATTGAGCGGGCAAACTGGTTACGCAAGATTTCTGCGGGTATTCGCCAGCGAGCCGTTGAAATCAGTGCGCTGATTGTGGCGGAGGGCGGAAAAATACAGCAACTGGCGGATGTCGAAGTCTCGTTTACCGCCGACTATATCGATTACATGGCGGAGTGGGCACGTCGCTATGAAGGCGAGATCCTGCAAAGCGATCGTCCGGGCGAGAATATTTTGCTTTTTAAACGTGCTCTGGGCGTGACTACGGGCATTCTGCCGTGGAACTTCCCGTTTTTCCTGATTGCCCGCAAACTGGCTCCCGCATTGTTGACGGGCAATACCATTGTCATTAAGCCGAGTGAATTCACCCCGAATAACGCCATCGCTTTTGCCAAAATTGTTGATGACATTGGCTTACCGCGCGGAGTCTTTAATCTGGTGCTGGGACGCGGTGAAACGGTCGGTCAGGAGCTGGCCGGAAACCCGAAGGTGGCCATGGTGAGTATGACCGGTAGCGTCGGTGCGGGTGAGAAAATTATGGCCGCGGCGGCGAAAAATATCACCAAGGTTTGTCTGGAATTGGGCGGTAAAGCACCGGCGATTGTGATGGATGATGCGGATCTCGAGCTGGCGGTGAAGGCCATTGTCGACTCCCGCGTGATCAACACCGGGCAGGTGTGCAACTGTGCCGAGCGCGTGTACGTTCAGAAAGGTATCTATGATCAGTTTGTTAATCGTCTGGGCGAGGCGATGAAAGCCGTGCAGTTTGGCAATCCGGCCGAGCGCAATGATATTGCAATGGGACCGCTGATTAATGCCGCTGCGCTGGCGCGTGTCGAGCAGAAAGTCGCACGAGCGGTGCAGGAAGGGGCCAGAGTGGTGCTGGGCGGTAAAGCCGTTGCCGGCAAAGGTTATTACTATCCGCCGACGTTACTGTTAGACGTACGCCAGGAGATGGCGATTATGCACGAGGAGACGTTTGGTCCGGTGCTGCCGGTGGTCGCGTTTGATACGCTGGAACAGGCGCTGACGATGGCGAATGACAGCGACTACGGTCTCACCTCATCGATCTATACGCAGAATCTGAATACGGCGATGAAAGCGATTAAGGGACTGAAGTTTGGCGAAACCTATATTAATCGTGAAAACTTCGAGGCGATGCAGGGCTTCCACGCTGGCTGGCGTAAGTCCGGGATTGGCGGGGCTGATGGTAAACACGGCCTGAACGAATACCTGCAAACGCAGGTGGTGTATCTGCAAACGCAGGGGTAAGCGCTAATCCCGGCGGCGCTCCGCTTGGCCGGGCTACATTCAGTTGCAGTCTGGATGCAGCCCTGGCCACTTCTCTGATTATCAGGGAATGTTCGTGATTAGAGGTAAACCAGCGTCATGGTTGCCTGGCCGTCGATAGGCGTATCGTCGGTGATGGCAAGCGTGCTGGTCTCTTTAATCATTGTATTGATATTGATGTCAAAGGTGTAGGTTGTAAATGCAATCGGTTCAAGGGTGCCGGTGGCAGCTACGGTAGATAAACTGAAGCCATCGCTACGAGGGCTATCTGTTTTGGCCCATGGGTGGTTGCTACTCCAGTCGTTGTGACGAAGGATATTGTCAACGTTATTACCATCAGCAACGGAATTGCTAATCCATAAGGCATAATTGCCAATGTTTACACCATCGGTTGTTTTCCCGATACCATAGTTATAATAGCTAGCGGAACCAGGAGAAGCTGTGCCCCCCCTTACTGGGACTGCTATATTTGAATTACTATCGGCCTGGTTATCCTGCATGCGGAAACCCAATTTAGTGGCGACATCGCAGTTAATTGTTACCGGCAGGGATTTTTCGCCAAGTTCATTGTTATCGGTAGCGGAAAAGTTTCCAAGGCGAATGTAGCCGTAATCGATAACACCGCCATCACTCATGGTGACAGAGCACGCCGAGTTGGTCAGCGTACCCTGAACTTTTAATACTGCGGTAGGCTCGGCAAAAGCGGCGGTGGTAGTGAGTGCGATGGCACCCGCCAGAATGATTTTTTTATCGTTATTCCTTAACGAAATGAATATTGGATTTAATATTGATAATGGGAATGCACTTCGAATAAAACTCCTTAAAGGAATTGCTCTCCCAACAACATATAATAATAGGGTGCTTCTGTTTTCATTTTTAAATTTATTGAAGGTGTTTTTTAGTTTTTTTTAAACAATATGCTTTGAAAATGTCAGGTATAAAAAATCATTCACCGGATTAATTTTATGGCGTCGTAGCCCGGCCAAACACGTGAGGCCGGGAACCCAGTGAGCTATACCTTGGTGGCAGTCTCGCTCATCATCAACCATGGATGAACAAAAGTTAATGAATTTTTAACAAAATCCCGCTATGTTGACGCATTATTGTTTTTATTCAGGAAGTGTTATGGGGAATAAGTATTCTGGCCTGCAAATCGGTATTCACTGGCTGGTCTTTTTGTTGGTCATCGTGGCCTACAGCGCCATGGAGCTTCGCGGATTTTTCCCGCGCAGCTATCGCCCCTTGTTCAACATGGTGCACGTATCCTGCGGCATCACTATTTTAACGCTGATGGTGGCGCGTCTGCTGGTCAGGCTGAAATACCCGGCACCGCCGATTGTGCCAAAACCGAAGCCGATGATGACCGGAATGGCGCATCTGGGGCATCTGGTTATCTATCTGTTGTTTATTGTCCTGCCGATTATTGGGCTGGTGATGATGTACAACCGGGGTAACCCGTGGATTGCATTCGGCATCGTTATGCCGCATGCGGCAGAGGCCAACTTTGATTTAGTGGATATGCTGAAGTCCTGGCACGTGACGCTGGCAAATCTGGGCTATTTTGTTATTGCCCTACATGCCGCCGCGGCCCTGATGCATCACTATTTCTGGAAGGACAATACGTTGCTGCGCATGATGCCGCGAAAACGCTCCTGAGGTAACGCCCCGCAAATGCGGGGCATTTTTTTGCCGATTGTTTTTCACAGGGTATCTCTTTTAGAACGACCTGCGTTGTTTGTTTTTTCAGGCTGGCGATGGCCAGTACCGTTAGCAGTATGGTGCTATAACCTAATGTTCGCACCGTCGCTGACCAGTGCTCATTGCCCGGTTTCGGGATTCGATATCTACAAGTAATACAGGTTTTTTTCTAACTATTTATTAGCAGCGTAAATGTTTATCTTGATATTAGTGGTTAATTTCCTACGGGACTATTACTATAATTACTTCTCTAAACCATTATTTATAATACCACTTATATATAACTTTTTATTTCGAGATATAGCAAAAAAGAATTAATAAAATATATAAACCCATGTTTAAGGTATGGTTTTGCTTTTTGCGGTAATACAAAAATTTCATTTTTTCCATTAAGTTGAGACTTTAGAGTGAATGCGTGCGGAATAAATAATAAACAAGGTTATTTTCTTAGGAATTAATTATAGTTTTGGGTAAGTTCTCAAGGTTAAATAAGTGTTGATTTAATTTTGAGCTTGTTCATAATCGATTCAGCTTATCATGAGAAGCTATGTTCTCTTTGATATGCGCAACAACTCGTATATATCTTTATCAGGAATATCATAATGAAAAAAATTACCGCTATCGCTGCACTCAGCAGCGTGTTTGCTGTTTCTGTTGTTCAGGCAGCCGGAAATGGCACTATTAACTTTACAGGTGCGGTAAATAACCAGACCTGTAATGCTACCGTTAATGGCGCTACGGGGACGACAGCAGCAGCCGTTACCCTGCCGACCGTTCAGGCTAATGTCCTGGCAGCACAAGGTAATACTGCGGGTCAGACCGCATTTAAAATGGATGTCACGGGATGTGCCGCGACTAATCCGGCCTCAGCTGGAACGGTAAAAGCTTATTTTGAAAAAGGGGCGAATGTAGACAGCAACGGGCGCCTGATTAACACAGCCGCGGGTGGCGCATCGAATGTTGTTCTGGAACTGGTTGACGGTACAGGTAATACGGCGATTAAAGCGGGGGATATCGCCCAAAACACGGGTAACTATGTTGCTATTAGCGGTGGAAACGCCACACTACCATATTCTGTGCGTTACTATGCCACCGGGGCGGCTGGCGCAGGTGCAGTAACATCCAGCGTAACCTATTCCCTGATATATAATTAATTTCAGTAGGCTGCTATTTATATACGATACAGAGATTATCACCAGCAGTATTGTTGCAGATAACTAATGTCTTCTGTTAGCTCAATATAATTATCAGCATTTATCTGATTCAGTAATGTACCGGAAGTTGGCGGATATGATTCACGCCGCCATTTCCGGGCTCTAAAAATATATAAAATAAATTTTATTATTTTTGTTGTTAAGGCAATTATATCATGACCCTGCATCGCTTCTTTTCTTTGGTGGCGTGTTTTCTGGCTGCCGGAATATCAACTGCTTATGCCAGTATACAAATCAGTTCCACCCGTGTGATTTATCATGGCGCGGAAAAGGATGTCAGCATTCAGATAATGAATCCAGGGAAATATCCGGTATTGTTACAGAGCTGGACTGATGATGGTCATCAGGACATCAGACCCGATATCATGCGCACACCGTTTATTCTCACACCGCCTTTGACACGGGTGAATGCTGACGCAGGTCAGACACTGCGCCTGTCTTATACAGGGACGTCACTCCCGCAGGATCGGGAGAGCGTTTACTGGCTTAATGTACTGGAAATCCCTCCTGTAGGTGAAAAAGGTAATAATCAGGTTCAGGTGGCTTTCCGCTCGCGTATCAAGCTGTTTTTCCGGCCAGAGACGCTGAGTGATAAAGGGGCACAAGCAGCCATTTCCCAGCTCCGCTGGCGCGGTGAGGGGAATAACATCACCCTCAGTAACCCTACCGCATATCATGTTTCAGCAGTAGGGATCACTCTCATGCATGGAAGTAAAAAGACGACTGTTCCTGCAGATATGGTGGCTCCGCACAGCAGTGTCAATATAAAGCTACCTTCCGGTGTGATTTCAGATAATGCGGACAGTCTGACTGTCGATGCCATTAATGATTACGGTTCATCTGTCACTGCGTCGGTGAGCCGACTGTAATACCAGGGGACTCTTATGCATAAAACCTTTCTTGCTGAAATGATTTCGGCAGGGCGACCTGTTGCCTGGATATACGCCTCGTTAATGGTATTTCCTGTGATGGCCGCTGAGTCTGGCGCCGGTGATGTGGAGTTTAATACTTCCTTCCTGGACAGCGCCTATACGTCAGATGTTGATCTGAGACAGTTTACTCACGGCAACGGTATGCAGGCCGGGGAATATCTGGTGGATATCTGGCTGAATGACGATCTACTGGCCACACAAAAACTGATCTTCAGTAAACAACCTGATGGACGAGTCGCGGTGTGTATGAACCCGGAGCTGCTGGCTCGTCTGAATGTGATGCCCTCCGCATTGCGTGATACGGAAGCATTGTCCTCCGGGCAGTGTACGCCGGTCGAAAAGATAATTCCTTCTGCACGCCTGACCTGGGACAGCGGCCAGCAGAAACTGGTGGTGGCCATTCCCCAGCAGGACCTGGAAAAAACGGCGCGAGGAACTGTTCCACAGGCGCTGTGGCAGAACGGTAGCCTTGCGGCGTTCGTCGGGTATAACGCCAGCGCCTATCAGTCCCAGTCTGCTGGAGACACGTTTAATTCACAGTATCTGAGTCTCAACAGTGGTTTGAACGTGGGGGGCTGGTTTCTGCGTCATAACGGCAGCCTGACAAATCAGACCGGGAGCGGTAGTCGATATCAAAGCATCAATACCTATATTCAGCATGATGTGACGCCAATCCGTGGCCGTTTTCTGGCAGGACAAGCGAATACATCAGGACGTCTCTTTGATTCGCTGTCCTATACAGGCGTGTCAGTGTTCAGCGATGACCAGATGTTACCGGAATCACAGCGCGGTTATGCCCCGGAAATTCGTGGGATTGCCCGCAGTCACGCGCGGGTAACCGTTAGCCAGGGCGGCAACGTGATTTATGAAACCACAGTACCGGCAGGGGCCTTCGTGATTAATGACCTGTATCCGACCGGCTATGGTGGTGATCTGAGCGTTACGGTGCGGGAGGCGGACGGTAGTGAGAGTACGTTTCTGGTGCCTTATGCCTCTGTGACGGATTTGCTACGTCCGGGCGCATCACGCTACGAAGCGGTGGCAGGGAAATATCGACAACCGGACGGGCGTGACGGCCAGCCTTTTTACCAGGCCACCTGGCAGCAGGGGGTTACTAATATTTTGACGCTGTACGGCGGGATGCAGTTCAGCGACGGCTATCAGGCATACCAGGCCGGTAGTGCAGTCTCCACCCCTCTGGGGGCACTGGCGCTGGATGTGACCCAGGCCAGCACTTCCACGGTCAGGGACAAGCTGAGCGGGCAGAGTTACCGCATCACGTACAACAAACTGGTCTCTGATACGCAGAGCAATATCGCGTTGGCGGCGTATCGCTTCTCCACGCGGGATTATCTGGATTTTGCGCAGGCGATGGAATACCAGAATCTGCAGGAAGGGGCACCGGTTCACAGTGGGTTACTGTACCGGACCAAAAACCGGTACAGCCTGACCCTGAGCCAGGGGCTGGCGGAAGGTTGGGGGACGATCTCGGCAACCGGCCTCTCGCAGAATTACTGGGACCATTCCGGAAACGATATGCAGTATCAGCTGGGGTACACCAACCGCTGGAAACGGCTGAGCTATTCCCTCACGGCCACGCGCAACCGGGCACCACAAGGGAGTATGCAGACCAACTGGCTGGTGTCATTCAGTCTGCCGCTGGGTGATGAGCGCCCGGTGACCTTCAGCTCATCACTGTCGCATGACAGCGGCGGCGGTCTGTCCGAACAGGTTGCGCTTGCAGGAACTGCCGGGGAAAACCAGCAAATGAGCTGGGGTGTGTCAGGCACTCACAGTGAGCAGGATGGTAGTACCGGAAGTGTTAGCGGTCAGTACCTGTCGCCATGGACATCTGTTAACGCCTCTGCTGGCGTCGGGCGGGATAACCATACGTTATCGGCCGGGCTTTCAGGCTCAGTCGTGGCGCATCCACACGGAGTGACGTTCACGCCGTACACCAGTGACACCTGGGTGGTGGTCAATGCTCCGGGAGCCGCAGGGGCGGAAGTCAACAGTTATCCGGGGCTGAAACTTGATCATTGGGGAAATGCCGTGATGCCAGCCTCCATGCCGTATCAGCGTAATCCTGTCAGCCTTGATCCGAAAGGACTGTCCGACAAGGTTGAACTGGAGAGCACCACCATGAACGTCGTTCCGCGAGCCGGGGCAGTCGTTGTGGCGGAATTTGCCACGCAGCAGGGTTATGCGCTGCTGCTGACGCCAGCCCGGGAAGATGCCGGATTGCCATTTGGTGCCACTATCACCGACAGCCAGGGGAATACGGCAGGAATGGTGGGGCAGGGGGGGATGGTTTATGCCCGCGTGAGTAACAAAACGGGGCAGCTGTTTACCACGGTGAACCATGAGGGGAAAGCCAGCACCTGCATTATGCCGTTCAGCGTGGTGGATGACGCGAAAACCATACAGCAGATAACTTATACGTGCAGATATTAATTCCACAAAGCGTATCAATACATCTTATGCGTATAAGGGAGAGAATATGTTCAGACTACTACGTTCCGTAACAGTTTTTTGGGTACTTCGTTTTTTTCTGGTTTGCAGTGTTTTTTTATTATCTACCCAGGCAATGGCGGTGTGTTCCACTGGTGGGCAGTATACGGTGCAGATCCCTCTTCAGGCAGCGACATTTAGCGCCGGGGAAGACTTTCCTACAGGCAGTAATATTCGTGTCCAGCAGGTGCGCGGTTTTTCGACGGTGACTGTTTCTTGCACAAATTCAGGAGCCTATACAAGGATGAGTTTGTTTGGTGGCTCATTATATCCCGGACAGAGTAATATTTATCAGACTGGCATTACTGGACTGGGCGTGCGCTTTCGTAACCCTTACGAAAATAAATATTATCCTTTTAACACTACTTATCTTGGTGGACAAGTTAACGAAGGAGGATGGCTGGATTTCACTATTGAGCTGGTGAAGATGGGACCGATTACCGCAGGTACTGTCAATACGGCGCTTTTCCCTCAGGTCAGAATTGATGCCATGGATGCAGATAATAATCCGGCCAGGGTGGCATGGCACACTGTTACCGGTGGTTTTACCCTGCAGGCACCAACCTGTACTACGCCTAATTTTACCTGGGATCTCGGGACCACTAACACAACGGTGCTGAAAAGTCAGGGTGATGCCAGCGCGTGGGTGGACACGCCCGTAAGACTGGCGGGCTGTTCAGCATTTCTCGGGAATAACAGTAACGGCAGTTATACCCAGTACAATATCGCCGGATTTAACACCGGCAATGTCTCCCAGTCCGGCAGCATTGCGCCCAATAAATTGACCATGACGCTGACGCCAAATACGTCAGCTATTGATTCCGTCAATGGCATTGTGGCACTGGATAACACCTCCACGGCATCAGGTTTTGGAGTGCAGGTGGCATCGAAGCAGTCAGGAACCTATGTCGTCCAGAATCTGTCCGGTAGCATCGTTGTCACGCCTGCTGTGGGTGACAGCAGCGGTTCAGTGAGCTTCCCGCTCGGGGCGAGAATTATCCGGACTAACAGCAGCGTTCAGGGCGGTAAAATCAGCACCAGTCTGACTTACACCATTAATTATCAGTGACCTGTATTTTTGATACCGATCTACGAGATATCTGTTTAAGTCTCGTAGATCGCTCTTCTGCGAAAGATATAACGCCATGATGAACAGATATAAACAAAATTATTTTTGTGAACCTATTTACACAATGACAGGGCGTCTGGTGGCAATGGAGATGTTAACGTCTTTTACCACACCAGATGGAAAAACGTGCTCATACAGTGAAATGGCAGATATTCTGATACCAGAATATAAATGGCTTAATTTCGTGAGGCAGCTGTATTGTATTCGTCGTTGGTATTCCTGGTTTATTAAACAGGAAATTTACCTTTCCTTAAATCTGGATGCAGATACGGCAGTATGGCTTTTACGAGATAAATCCGTGCTTTCGCTTCTGGCGAAAATGCCGTTTATCCGGCTTGAAGTTCATGAACATTTTCCGTCGTCAGAGAAAGAAAAACAGGGATTGCTGAACCATTTGCGCCCGCATGTTGCATTGTGGCTGGATGATGTAGGGTCGGGCAGCCGAAATAATTTCGCATTGCTGATTAGCGGTTTTTTCTGCGGAACAAAAATAGATAAAACTTTTTTCTGGGAGCACCATATTAATGATATTTCAAAACTGAGTAAGGTTATTCGTGATCTAACACGCTATACAGGATTGGTGGTTGTGGAGGGCATAGAAAATCCGACGCATCTGATGTCCCTGTCGGCAAATCCCCACTGTTGGCTACAAGGATATCTGTTCCCGCATATTTCAATTGAGCGTATTTGGGATGTTCCTATGCAGATCAGGTTGTTACCTTCACTGGATGACTCTTGTTCTGCAGAAGTATCCCCGGATAGTACAGGAATAAATCAGGCAGAATCGGCCAACGATTTCTCTGATATGCAAAGGAGCAGAAAATGTATCTTGTAATCACTAAAGATATGATCTTGTTCGATTCGATATCTCGTATTGTCGGGCCGGATAACACAATACACATCTGTCATATAGAAGATATTTGCCTGCAGAGTCATCGTCAGTCATACGTTATTATTGACACGCTAAGAAATAACGTGTTTTACACGGAAATAACTAACAGACTGATTGAAATAGAACCAGAGAGTATTTGCATAATGTCTCCTTTTGGCATTAGAAAATGTATGATAGGAACTCCAGTAACCTTTGTTTCTCGAACTATATCAAAGGAGGCGTTTCAGAACACAGTACTATATGGATATGTTAATTCCTGGCGTCCTGAAATTGTCTTCACCCAAAAGCAGCATCAGGTGATAAGCCTGGTCATGCAGCGGAAGACAGATCGCTATATTGCACAGGAAATGAGTATTTCACTTAAAACACTTTCAATCCATAAATATAATATTATGTTATTGTTGAATATCAGAAAATTTAGTCACCTGTTAACCCATAGATTTGCAGTCTACTTCTGTAATGAAACCACCGGATATCTACTCGCTTCATCCGGGAGTAAATGAAACATGCAACGAAAACATATCAGAGTCAAGGTAGTAACCGTCCACAAGATGATGTGTACGGCAGGTGCTAAAAATCGGAAATTATTTTCCCAGACATCATAAAAGCTTACCGACGAGATGGCTAAACAACGCTCAGTTCGCCACTCTCGTCACTTGATTGCTGCGCTTATTAAAACTACTGTATATAAATACAGTAAATGAGAGGCAGATTATTATGTTGTTTTTCCAGCCTGCGCAACGCCGCGAAATCAAATGCTTACCGCTATTTAGCGATCTTGTGCCTTGTGGTTTTCCTTCTCCGGCGCAGGACTACGTTGAGAAACGTATCGACCTCAATGACCTGCTGGTACGGCATCCCAGCGCAACCTATTTTGTAAAATCATCTGGCGACTCCATGATGGGGGCAGGGATTGGTGAGGGCGATCTGCTGATTGTCGACAGTGCCAGAAAGCCCGCCCATGGAGACATCGTTATTGCCGCCATTGAGGGCGAGTTCACCGTTAAACGCCTGCAATTACATCCGGTTGTGATGCTAAAACCAGAGAACTGCGCCTACGCGCCGATCATGATTGGCAGCGAAGACACGCTGGATATATTTGGCGTGGTGACATTTATCGTTAAAGCAGCGGGCTGATTATGTTTGCACTGGTAGATGTTAATTCGTTTTATGCCAGCTGCGAGTCGGCATTCCGGCCCGACCTGAAGGGCAAGCCTGTTGTCGTTCTTTCAAATAACGATGGTTGCGTCATTGCCAGTAGCGCGGAGGCGAAGGCGCTTGGCGTTAATATGGGGGCTCCATACTTCAAA
Source organism: Citrobacter arsenatis (assembly GCF_004353845.1). Lineage (GTDB taxonomy): Bacteria > Pseudomonadota > Gammaproteobacteria > Enterobacterales > Enterobacteriaceae > Citrobacter > Citrobacter arsenatis. The sequence continues at coordinate 2,653,612 of NZ_CP037864.1, read as the reverse complement.
CAGAAAGATCTGTTCAGGCGCTACGGCGTGTTCTGTTTTAGCTCAAACTACGAGCTGTATGCGGATATGAGCAGCAGGGTGATGTCCATTCTGGAGGAGCTATCTCCACGCGTGGAGATATACAGTATTGATGAAGCCTTTTGCGATTTAACGGGCGTGCGAAACTGCCGGGATCTTACGGATTTTGGTCGGGAAATCAGAGCAACTATTTTACAGAAAACACGTCTCACGGTTGGGGTCGGCATCGCCCAGACCAAAACGCTGGCCAAACTGGCAAATCATGCTGCCAAAAAGTGGCAGGAACAGACCGGCGGAGTCGTGGATCTCTCAAATATTGAACGTCAGCGTAAGCTGATGGCTGCACTTCCGGTTGATGAAGTCTGGGGCATCGGACGCCGTATCGGCAAGAAACTGGACGCCATGGGCATCAAAACGGTCCTCGATCTGGCGGATACCGATATTCGCTTTATTCGTAAACATTTCAACGTCGTGCTTGAGCGCACCGTACGGGAATTGCGCGGTGAGCCTTGCCTGGCGCTGGAAGAGTTTGCGCCGGTTAAGCAGGAAATTATCTGCTCAAGATCGTTTGGTGAGAAACTTACGGATTACAACGCCATGAGGGAGGCCATTTGTACCTATGCTTCACGAGCGGCGGAAAAGCTGCGCAGAGAACACCAGTACTGCCGGTTTATCTCTACGTTTATCAAAACCAGCCCGTTTGCACTGAGTGAACCCTATTACGGCAACAGCGCATCGATAAAACTGCTGACGCCAACTCAGGACAGTCGGGAAATAATTGGTGCAGCAACGCGTAGTCTGGATGCAATATGGCGAGATGGGCTGCGTTATCAAAAAGCCGGAGTCATGCTGGGAGATTTTTTTAGCTCTGGCGTTGCCCAACTGAATCTTTTTGATGACAACGCCCCGCGGTGTAACAGCGATAAACTAATGGATGTACTGGATACGCTGAATGCTGAAAAGGGGAAAGGAACGATCTATTTTGCCGGACAAGGTATACAGCAACCGTGGGCGATGAAGCGAGATATGCTTTCGCCACGTTACACCACGAGATACAGTGACTTACTGCGGGTTGGGTAGTGATTTCACTCACTTCCCCTACCACTCTCCTCAATTTGGTGGTTTTTTTTGTGTAAAAGACACATAAATAATAACACAAGAAATAGCCACCACATAAAATAGCCACAGCAGGGATGTGATGAGCGTATCTCTTAAATCAAATTCAATGTCATGTATTTTATCTCCGCGGATTAACAGCGCAAACATGATGACAACCCCTACGACGTATATAGCTAAATAATGATAAAAAGTCATATTTACTCTTGTTATTTTAATTATTGGATCTCCCCTAATTTTACGCACTATATCCACATAATTAAAGTTAGTATTACAGAACTATTCATCTATGATTCGTCTGTTCAAAACACTCATCACCCCTGTAAAACGGGCGTTATACTCATTAGCTAATATGAGTAAACCTAATGTTTTACATATATACAAAATCACTGATACTATAGGGGGGTATAGTTTTTGGAGGGCGTATGCCGCATTCACCCGAAGATAAAAAACGCATTCTCACCCGCGTACGCCGTATTCGCGGCCAGGTTGATGCGCTTGAGCGCGCGCTGGAATCCGGCGAGCCGTGCCTGGCTATCCTGCAGCAAATTGCCGCCGTGCGCGGCGCGTCCAATGGCCTGATGGGCGAAATGGTTGAGATCCACCTGAAAGACGAACTGGTCAGCGGGGAAACTACGCCAGACCAGCGTGCCGTGCGCATGGCTGAAATCGGCCATCTTCTGCGTGCTTATCTAAAATAACACCATCACCTCGCAATAATGGGAAGAGACAAATGAAATCACGTGCAGCAGTTGCATTCGGCCCCGGCCAACCGTTAAAAATTGTCGAAATCGACGTCGCACCGCCAAAGAAAGGTGAAGTGCTGGTTAAAATTACCCACACTGGCGTGTGTCATACTGACGCTTTCACGCTCTCTGGCGACGATCCGGAAGGTGTGTTCCCGGCGGTACTTGGCCATGAAGGCGGCGGCGTTGTGGTTGAAGTGGGTGAAGGCGTCACCAGCCTGAAGCCGGGCGATCATGTGATCCCGCTGTACACCGCAGAATGTGGCGAGTGTAAGTTCTGTAAATCGGGTAAAACTAACCTGTGTCAGGCCGTACGCGCGACCCAGGGCAAAGGTTTAATGCCGGATGGCACGACGCGCTTCTCGTATAACGGCGAGCCGATTTATCACTATATGGGCACCAGCACCTTCAGCGAATACACCGTTTGCGCGGAAATCTCTCTGGCGAAGGTTAACCCGCAGGCTCCGCTGGACAAAGTGTGTCTGCTGGGTTGTGGTGTGACCACCGGTATTGGCGCAGTTCACAACACCGCAAAAGTGAAAGAAGGCGATACCGTAGCCGTATTCGGTCTGGGCGGTATTGGTCTGGCGGTCATTCAGGGCGCGGTGCAGGCGAAAGCCGGGCGTATTTTGGCCGTTGATACCAATCCGGAAAAATTTAAGCTGGCAGGTGAAATGGGCGCGACCGATTTCATCAATCCGAAGGATTACGACAAACCGATTCAGGATGTGATTGTCGAGCTTACCGACGGCGGCGTGGACTTTAGCTTTGAATGTATCGGTAACGTTAACGTGATGCGCGCGGCGCTGGAATGCTGCCATAAAGGATGGGGCGAAAGCATCATCATTGGCGTGGCGGGTGCAGGGCAAGAGATCAAAACGCGTCCGTTCCAACTGGTTACCGGGCGCGTCTGGCGTGGTTCCGCGTTTGGCGGCGTGAAGGGGCGTACTCAGCTTCCTGGCATGGTTGAAGATGCAATGAGTGGGAAAATTCAGTTGGATCCCTTTATTACCCACCGTTTGCCGCTGGAGCAAATTAACGAAGCGTTTGATTTAATGCATCAGGGTAAGTCCATCCGTACCGTTATCCACTTTGGCGATAACTGATTCATTGGCCAGCGGATTTCACCGCTGGCACTTTCCTGAATTTTTTAGAATTATGTTGTGAAAGTGTGACGAATCCGGCGCTTTTCGCGGTAAGTAAACTTCCCGGATTGCCGATGACTATCTAACGGGCGTGTTTTCACGCATAAACCCTACAAGAGAGTCGACGGTCATGGACAACACTACATCGATGCAAGCCCAGCATAAACTGGGCTTTTTGCATCAAATCCGGCTGGTTCCGCTGTTTTCCTCCATTCTCGGTGGCATCCTTCTGCTGTTCGCCTTAAGTTCCGGACTGGCCAGTTATTTTCTTATGCAGGCCGATCGCGATCAGCGCGACGTGACCGATGAGATTCAGGTCAGGATGGGGTTATCTAACAGCTCTAACCACTTACGCACCGCACGTATCAACATGATCCACGCCGGCGCGGCGAGCCGTATTGCCGAAATGGATGACATGAAGGCCAATATTGCCGAGGCGGAAAAACGGATTAAGCAGTCGCAGGACGGTTTCAATGCTTATATGTCACGTGCGGTAAAAACGTCTGCCGATGAAGCGTTAGATGCGAAACTGAGCGCCAGCTTCAAAGCCTATACCGACGGCTTACAGCCTATGCTGAAGTATGCTAAAAACGGCATGTTTGAAGCGATCATCAACCATGAAAATGAACAGGCCAGGCCGCTGGACTCTGCTTACAACAAGGTGTTGTTAAAAGCGATCGACATCCGTACCGCAAGGGCGAATCAGTTAAGCGAACAGGCGCACCAGCGTACCCAGCTCGGCATGGCCTTTATGCTGGGCGCATTCGTTCTTGCGCTAGCGCTGACCGTGATGACGTTCATTGTTCTGCGCCGCACCGTCATTCATCCTCTACTGCGCGCAGCCCAGCGTATTGAGCAAATTTCCGCGGGCGATCTGACCATGCAGGAGGAACCGACCGGGCGCAGTGAAATTGGTCGTCTGAGCCGCCATCTGCAAACAATGCAACGATCGCTTGGGAAAACGGTGGGTACGGTACGTCAGGGGGCGGAAGAAATTTATCGCGGTACCAGTGAGATTTCTGCGGGGAATACCGATCTGTCTTCACGAACCGAACAACAGGCCGCGGCGATAGAACAAACGGCGGCCAGCATGGAAGAACTGACGGCCACGGTGAAGCAAAACGCCGACAACGCACATCATGCGAGCAAGCTGGCGGAAGATGCTTCCGGCAAGGCCAGTCGGGGCGGTCAGATGGTTTCTGGCGTGGTCAAAACCATGGGCAATATCTCAACGAGTTCGAAGAAAATATCCGAAATCACCGCCGTGATTAACAGCATTGCTTTTCAGACCAATATTCTGGCGCTGAACGCCGCGGTCGAAGCGGCGCGGGCAGGAGAGCAGGGACGTGGGTTTGCCGTCGTAGCCAGTGAAGTGCGCACGCTGGCAAGCCGCAGCGCCCAGGCGGCAAAAGAGATTGAAGGATTGATCAGCGAATCGGTCCGACTGATTGATCAGGGCTCCGGAGAAGTCGTCGCGGCGGGCAATACGATGACGGATATTGTCGATGCGGTAAAACGCGTCACGGACATTATGCTGGAAATTGCTGCAGCCTCTGATGAGCAGAGCCGGGGTATCGTACAGGTGAGCCAGGCGATTTCAGAAATGGATAAGGTTACGCAGCAAAATGCCTCGCTGGTTGAAGAAGCATCGGCTGCGGCGGCCTCTCTTGAAGAGCAGGCAGCACGCTTAACGCAGGCTGTTGGCACATTCCGTTTAACGGGAACAAGCGCGATTAAACGCGCTCCTGTGACAACAATGCCTGACCATTCACGCCCGCAGGCGGCAACGGCCAGTGGCGATAACTGGGAAACGTTTTAACCATAAATTTAAGGGACCTGGTGGTCCCTTTTTTTGGCATCAAAACGGTACAGTTTTGCGTATTGCGGCGATAAGGATCTGCGCAGCCTGAGAGAGTTGCACATCGACACGGGTAAGAATACCGATGGGTTCACCCGCACCGTGGGTGGGAATCGGTAATGACACCAGCGTCGCCTGGCGTAAATCTTCTCTAACCGCGCCTGAAGGGACAAACCATACATAGTCGTAATCAACCGTCAGTTGGCGGGAGAGCGACGCTGACAGCGTTTCAATACAGCCAGGCGGCATTTTACAGCCCTGACTTTGCAACAATGCCTCTGCGTGCTGGCGAGGTGCGGTTCCTTTGGGCGAAACCACCACCGGCCATTCCATGACCCGGCTCAGCGTGATGGTTTCTTGCAACAACGGGTGGTTAGGGCGCACAACCAGTTTGAGCGATTCCAGAAACAATAATTCGTAGTTCAGACCGACCATCAATTCCGGATCGGCCATACGGCCAATGCCGAGGTCAATTTCCCCTGACTTTAAACCCGCCAGGATCATGGGATTACTCATGGTGGCAACCTGCAGCGTGGTTTCCATTTGCTGCTTATGGAACGGGCCAATGACCGCCGGCAGAATGCCCAGTGCCGCCGTGGGTAAGGCGCCAATCCGTACGACATCAGTTTGCGACTCTTCTCGCTGGTTTAACGCTTGTCCGGCGGTGTTAAGCGCATCCAGCACTCTAACCGCATGGGTAAGAAACTGCTCTCCGGGCAGCGTTAACTGCGCGCCAAGGCGGCCACGCTCAAAGAGCCGGGTTCCGGTCAGTTGCTCCAGTTCATTTAGCGTTTTGGAGAGAGCCGGTTGGCTCAGGTTAAGGGTCTCAGCCGCGCGCCCCAACGTTCCCTGCTGTGCAACGGCGACAAAAGTATGAAGGTGGCGCAAGCGAATGCGCTGATTGAACAGAACATTTTTTTCCATAAGCGATGTTAAAAACAGAGCCGTATCGGTGACAAGTGAAGTTGTTCGTTTTTGATAACTTGATAGCAAAATATTATTAACATTTATCATGTTTTACTTACAACTAATTTATTTTGCTTATGTTTTGTACAGGCTACTGGCGGGTGGGATCATGGAAGGGAGTGGGTCCAGTCGATATACTGTAGTTATTGTTTGCTTTTGAACCATTATCTTCACAAGGCACTGATTAATGATACATGTAATAGGGCACCTTAATCCCGACAGCGATGCCATTTGTACCGCCGCCATGACGGCGCGTTGGCTTACTTTACGTGGCCAGCAGGCAACGGCATGGCGTCTGGGCGAACCGAACCGCGAAACGCAGTTTATCTTTGAGCATGCGGGGCTGACGATGCCTGAACGGTTGACGTTCGAGCTGACCGATAGTGATGTCTGGCTGGTCGATTTTACCGAGCCAGCTCAGGGACCGGAATCGCTGACGGAAAGTAACGTGGTGGGAATTATCGATCATCACCGACTTGGTGGATTAGTAACTCGTCTGCCGCCAGAAGTGTGGGTGAAGCCAGTCGGCAGTAGCGCGACGCTGTTATGGCAACTGATGACGGAAGATGAGCGCAGCCAGCTGTCTGCCGCTGAGGCCGTTTTACTGCTGGGTGCCGTGCTGAGTGACACTGTCACGCTCAGGTCGCCAACGACCACCTCTGACGATCGTCTGGCAGTGGATGCGCTGGCTCAAAAAACCGGTGTGGATCTTGACGCGTTTAGTCGTGACCTGCTGTCTGCCAAAACGAGCGTGGAAGGGATGAGCGCCCGCGAACTTCTGCAAAAAGACATTAAAACTTTCACCATCCATGGACATTCGGTCTGTGTGGCGCAGCTTGAACTGTATGCGTTGCAACAGGTAGACGCGGTGCTGGACGATCTCCGTCTGGAAATGACGCGTTATGCAGAGGAGAAGGATGCCGCACTGGTAGTCCTGATGCTCACCGACATCAATCTGGGCGACACCAGCCTGTGGTTTGCCGGTTCTGAGCTTTCAGACATCCCGCAACCCTGCAAAGTAGAAGGTATGCTTAGCCGTAAAAAACAGATGCTGCCCTGGCTGGAAAGTCATTTAAAACCACGCCAGTAGGTTCTGTTCACTGTCTGCATGGGTGGGAAGTTTACGCGGGGTCACACTTTGTAAATTCTTCCCACCGGAGTCAGCGGCGTTTTCTACACTCCAGGTAATATTCACTGGAGGCATGACATTATGGCGAACACCATCACGGCAGATGAGATTCGGGAACAATTTTCGCAGGCAATGTCAGCAATGTACCAGCAGGAAGTCCCGCAATATGGCACGTTGCTGGAACTTGTCGCTGATGTGAATCTGGCGGTACTGGAAAATAATCCGACGCTGCATGAAAAACTGGCTAATGCGGATGAACTGGCCCGGCTAAACGTTGAGCGCCACGGTGCTATTCGGGTGGGTACTGCGCAGGAGCTTTCTACGCTGCGCCGGATGTTTGCCATTATGGGCATGTATCCGGTGAGTTATTACGACCTCTCCCAGGCCGGCGTCCCCGTACATTCCACCGCATTTCGTCCCATCGACGATGCGTCGCTTTCACGCAACCCGTTTCGGGTATTCACCTCGTTATTACGGCTCGAATTAATCGAAAACGCCGCGCTGCGGCAGAAGGCCGCAGAGATCCTTGCAAAGCGCGATATTTTCACCCGTCGCTGTCATGAACTGCTGGATGAGTTTGATGCGCAGGGCAGTTTTACGACTGAGCAGGCGCAGGAGTTTGTGCATGAAGCGCTGGAAACTTTCCGCTGGCATCAGCATGCCACGGTCGATGAGGCGACCTATCACGAATTGCACAACGAACACCGGCTGATTGCCGATGTGGTGTGTTTCCCCGGTTGCCATATCAACCATCTGACGCCGCGTACGCTGGATATCGACCGGGTGCAGTCGATGATGCCGGAATGCGGCATTGAACCCAAAATACTGATTGAAGGGCCGCCGCGCCGCGAGGTGCCCATTTTATTGCGTCAGACCAGCTTCAAAGCGCTGGAAGAGCCCGTGTTGTTTGCCGGTGAAATGCGCGGTACTCACACGGCGCGTTTTGGCGAAATCGAACAGCGCGGCGTGGCCCTGACGCCAAAAGGCAGAGCATTGTACGACGAATTGCTGAATAACGCGGGAACGGGAAAAGACAATCTGACGCACCAGTTACATCTTCAGGAAGTATTCAAGGCTTTCCCGGACAGCGAATTCCTGCTGCGCCAGCAGGGGCTTGCCTGGTTCCGCTATCGTCTGACGCCGTCGGGTGAAGCGCATCGGCAGGCGATTCGTCCTGATGACGACCCGCAGCCGCTCATTGAGCGGGGCTGGCTGGTTGCGCAACCCATCACCTACGAAGATTTTTTACCGGTGAGCGCCGCGGGCATCTTCCAGTCGAATCTAGGGAATGAAACGCAGGCTCGTAGCCACGGTAATTCCAGCCGTGACGCGTTTGAACAGGCGCTGGGCTGTGAGGTTTATGATGAGTTTGCGTTGTATCAGGAGGCGCAAGATCGAAGTAAACGTCGGTGTGGTTTACTTTAATTGAATTTACATGGGATTCGGTCTGTTCCCATCGACATAAAATATTTTCGATTTTGTACAGATAATCGGCGACCAACAATTGGATTATTAATGAATTTTGTCTAGAGTGAGCGGTCAGAAATGTGCACTCTCTTGCCGCAGATTTTGACCGGCGCGGGACCATTTACACGACCAGAAGGACTCACTTTCAGGCATGAATCGCAGACGATTTATTAAAGGTTCAATGGCAATGGCCGCCGTGTGCGGAACCAGTGGTATTGCATCACTCTTTTCCCGCGCCGCCTTTGCGGCAGAGTCTGACATTGCAGACGGAAAAACCGTACGTTTTGATTTTTCCGTTCTGCAATCGATGGCCCACGACTTAGCACAGAAACCCTGGGGCGGCGCACCGCGCGCATTACCGGACACGTTGGCGAAACTGACGCCGCAGGCTTACAACAGCATTCAATATGACGCAGAGCAATCTCTGTGGAACAATGTTGAAAATCGTCAGCTTGATGCGCAGTTCTTCCATGTGGGAATGGGATTTCGTCGTCGGGTTCGCATGTTCTCGGTCGATGGCAGTACGCATATGGCGCGTGAAATCCATTTCCGTCCGGAACTGTTTAAATACAACGATGCGGGCGTGGATACCAAACAGCTGGAAGGGCAGACCGACCTCGGATTCGCCGGATTCCGCGTATTTAAAGCGCCAGAACTGGCCCGCCGCGATGTGGTTTCTTTCCTCGGCGCCAGCTACTTCCGCGCCGTGGATGACACCTACCAGTACGGTTTATCGGCTCGCGGTCTGGCGGTAGATACCTACACCGACAGTAAAGAAGAGTTTCCTGATTTCACCGCCTTTTGGTTCGAAACGGTTAAACCGGGCGCAACCTCCTTTACCGTGTATGCGCTTCTCGACAGCCCAAGCGTAACCGGTGCATTCAAATTCGTTATCCACTGCGAGAAAACGCAGGTGATTATGGATGTACAAAACCATATCTATGCGCGCAAAGACATCAAGCAGCTCGGCATTGCGCCGATGACCAGCATGTTCAGCTGCGGCAACAATGAACGTCGGATGTGCGACACTATTCACCCGCAAATTCATGACTCCGATCGCCTGGCGATGTGGCGGGGCAACGGCGAGTGGATCTGCCGCCCGCTGAATAACCCACAAAAACTGCAGTTTAACGCCTATACCGATAACAACCCGAAAGGGTTTGGCTTGCTGCAGCTCGATCGCGACTTCTCCCATTACCAGGACATCATGGGCTGGTACAACAAGCGTCCAAGCCTGTGGGTCGAACCGCGTAACCAGTGGGGCAAGGGGACCATCGGCCTGATGGAGATCCCGACCACCGGCGAAACGCTGGATAACGTCGTCTGCTTCTGGCAACCGGAGAAGTCGATCAAAGCCGGCGATGAGCTGGAATTCAAATATCGCCTGTACTGGAGCGCGCAGCCGCCGGTGCGTTCGCCGCTGGCACGCGTGATGGCGACTCGTACAGGCATGGGCGGCTTCCCGGAAGGATGGGCGCCGGGCGAGCACTACCCGGAAAAATGGGCGCGCCGTTTTGCCGTTGATTTTGTTGGTGGCGATCTGAAAGCTGCCGCGCCGAAGGGCATTGAACCGGTAATTACGCTCTCCAGCGGTGAAGCGAAACAGATTGAGATCCTCTACGTGGAGCCTATCGACGGCTACCGTATCCAGTTTGACTGGTATCCGACCTCTGACTCAACCGACCCGGTAGATATGCGTATGTTCCTGCGTTGTCAGGGCGATGCCATCAGCGAAACCTGGCTGTATCAGTACTTCCCGCCAGCACCAGATAAACGCCAGTACGTTGACGACCGCGAGATGCGTTAATTACTCCCTTTACGGCTCTCCTGATGGGGAGCCGTATCTGCAATCCTCCCCATAACGGCTCTGTACACTATTTACTCGATCCTGTTCGCATTTTTCTGTATGGCAAATGGGTACTCTGTGAGTGTGTATTTCTTATACACGTTCTTGTCCACTAACAGGGAGAAAGTATGTTTCCAGAATACAGAGACCTTATTTCCCGACTGAAAACCGAGAACCCTCGCTTTCTGTCCTTATTCGAAAAACACAACAGCCTTGATCATGAGATCTCCAGACTGGAAGGTTCGGATGGTCGGGGGTATAGTTTGGACATTGTTCGCCTTAAGAAACAGAAACTCCACCTGAAGGAAGATCTGCTCAAAATATTGCAAAAAGAGAGTGTCAGCGAGAGCTAAGTAAGACGGCACTTGCTGTGTAAAAGGGCTTCCAAAAGGGAAGCCCTTCCTGTTTTTATTTAATGAGCTTAACCAGCATAACGGAATGAATATGTCAGAAGTGATTACCATCAATGACACGTTAGAACTGCGTGCCGTAGAAGAGCAACACGTCACGTCCCTGCATCAGTTGGTGCTTAAAAATAAAACCTGGCTTCAACAGTCGCTAAACTGGCCGCAGTTTGTTGACTCTGAGGAAGACACCCGCAAGAACGTGCAGGGCAATATGATGCTGCACCAGCGCGGTTACGCCAAAATGTTCCTTATTTTTGCGCAACAGCATGTGGTGGGCGTCATCTCATTTAACCAGATAGAACCGCTGAACAAAGCGGCTTATATCGGCTACTGGCTGGATGAGGAGCATCAGGGCAAAGGCATCATGACCCAGGCGTTACAGGCATTAATTCATCATTACGCGCAGCGTCAGGAGATCCGCCGCTTTGTGATTAAATGTCGTGTAGACAACGTTGAGAGCAACCAGGTGGCGCAGCGTAATGGCTTTCAACTGGAAGGGTGCATGCAACAGGCGGAGTTCCTTAACGGTGATTACCATGATGTGAATCTCTACGCCCGTATCATTGATGGCGGCTCAGAATAAACCGGCGATAGGCGTGCGCGTAATGCGTTGTTCACCGTTAATTACCTTCGGTCCGCGTAGGTGAATTGCATCGCCATCAAACGCTTCGATATGCGCCTGGCCGGTTATCTCAATATGATGCTCGATCAACACCTCGCCCAGCACGCAGGCGTGGCCTTCAATCAGGATATGACCGTCAAGCTGGAGCGGCCCACCGCGTAATTGTGCATGACCGCCGACCAGCACGTGGTGTTTCAGCACGCAGTTACCTTCGACCACCGCATGTTCCGCCACCTGTGAGCTGTAGCGCAGGGTGGGAATGGCATCTTCATCGGTCCCGGCGACGACGCGCGCATGGCCGTAGACTTTGGCACAATCGCAAATCCAGACATTGTTTTCTTCATTACCTTCCACTTGGGCGAAATCAAAAACTTCCGCCCGATGCTCAATAAAGGCGTAGTTAATTTTCGCATCGCCATAAATCTGCGCCTGATGTACTACACGCGAGTGGCTTACGATTGCGCGATCGTAAATTTGCAGAAGCTGGTCGCTTTCACGGGTTAGCCCCCTGGCGGCGATGATTTCACAGCCACACATAATGCGTGCTTCGCCGAAGAGAAGGCACTCACCGCGTACCACTGAGTCCTGGATGGTGACGTTGTCACGTATTTGTGCGTTATGGCTGATTTCAGCCCGGTCAATCCACACGGCATCGCCAATCTGTGCGCCATCTCTGACCACGCTGGGCTGGGTAATGCGTGCGTTTCCTGTAATCGTCGCCCCGGCAAACGCGAGCGCGTTTTCATCGTAAATCCAGCAATCGCCGCTTTGCGACAACACGCTTTCGTCATCAATCCAGCCGCCCGGTGTACCGGCCTGGACATCATTAAAATCAGTGAGCGCAATTATTTGGCGTAGTAATACGCTTTTTTTATTGCCATTATCCTGGTAACTAAAGGAGCGAGGCTCATCGCCCAGACGATATTTGGTCATAGCTCATTTCCATGTGGCGCACCTTAGTTAAACGTAGCAAAGTTTTCCGCACTGGCTAAATCGGCGGAAATTCCATAAAATGCATTTCAAATATACTTTAAAAAATAAACAAAATGAGTAAGAACAAACAGAGTGAGCGGGTCCTCAATCTTCCGGCCGGTTATTTTGGCATGGTACTAGGCATCATCGGGATGGGATTCGCGTGGCGTTATGCCAGCCAGGTGTGGCCAGTGAGCCACTGGGTTGGCGACGGTTTAGTGATCCTCGCCATGGTCATTTGGGGGTTGCTGACGCTGGCCTTTCTGAGCCGTTTACTGCGTTTTCCGCATAGCGTATTGGCCGAAATTCGTCACCCGGTGATGAGTAGCTTTGTCAGTCTGTTTCCGGCCACCACGATGCTGGTCGCGATTGGATTTGTTCCGTGGTATCGACCGCTGGCGATTGGGTTGTTCAGCATTGGCGTGGTCATACAGCTGGCATACGCAGCCTGGCAAACGGCAGGGTTGTGGCGCGGTGCGCATCCAGAGGAAGCCACCACGCCGGGTCTGTATCTGCCAACCGTCGCCAATAACTTTATCAGCGCAATGGCCTGTGGAGCGCTTGGTTTCAATGACGCAGGAATGGTGTTTTTGGGCGCAGGTGTATTTTCCTGGCTCAGCCTGGAGCCGGTGATTCTGCAACGTTTACGCAGCTGCGGCGAGCTGCCTGCAGTTTTACGTACTTCACTTGGCATTCAACTGGCGCCTGCGCTGGTCGCCTGCAGCGCCTGGCTTAGCGTCAACGGCGGCGAGGGCGATACGTTAGCCAAAATGCTGTTTGGTTATGGTCTACTGCAACTTCTGTTCATGCTACGCCTTATGCCGTGGTATTTGTCACAACCATTTAATGCGTCTTTCTGGAGCTTCTCGTTTGGCGTGTCTGCCCTGGCGACAACAGGGCTGCATCTGGGACACGGCAGCGAATCAGGATTCTTCCATACGCTGTCGATCCCGCTGTTTATTTTTACCAATTTTATCATTGCATTATTACTGGTACGTACGTTTGCACTGCTGATGCAGGGAAAACTGCTCATCCGCACCGAGCGTGCTGCATTACTGAAATCTGAGGATAAATAATGACCCTTTGCGACGAAAACTACTTTACTGAGAAATACGATTTAACCCGTACGCATTCTGATGTCGTTGAAGCGGCAAAAATTGTTAAACCAGGCAAAACGTTAGACCTGGGTTGCGGTAACGGCCGTAACAGCCTGTACCTTGCAGCAAACGGTTATGACGTGACGGCATGGGATAAAAATCCCATGAGCATCGCTAATCTTGAACGGATCAAAGCGGCTGAAGGGCTGACTAATCTGCAGGCGAATGTTGCGGACCTCAACGCATTACGCTTTGATGGTGAATATGATTTTATTCTTTCTACCGTTGTGCTGATGTTCCTTGAAGCCAAAACTATCCCTGGCCTTATTGAAAATATGCAGCGTTGCACCAAACCGGGTGGATATAACTTAATCGTTGCGGCGATGGATACTGATGATTTCCCGTGCACCGTTGGTTTCCCGTTCGCGTTTAAAGCCGGAGAATTACGCAATTATTACAGCGGGTGGGATCTGCTGAAATATAACGAAGATGTGGGCGAACTTCATCGTACGGATGAAAACGGTAATCGAATTAAACTGCGCTTTGCCACAATGCTGGCACGCAAAACTGCCTGAGGCACCCGTTTGGGTTAACTCTTTCTGCGTTCAGCATTTTTTGAGCTGAACGCAGAGATAAAATTGTGCGGTGCTTACCATTTTTAGTACATCCAAAATGAAACTGTTTTGCTATCCTTTTTAGGCATCATTGCGAAAACTAAAGGGATCGTTTCATGCGTACTCAAACTTTATTTAAAGTTGCAGTGCTTACTGGCTTGTTGGCATTATCCGGCTGTGCGTCAAAAGTGACCGAGCCGGATAAATATTCTGGGTTTTTAAAAAATTACTCTGATCTGAAGGAAACAAAATCAGCATCGGGACAAACGGTACTCCGTTGGGTTGATCCGAGCTACAACGAATCCAAATATGACAACATTGTTTATAACCCGGTAACGTATTATCCGGTTCCTAAACCTACTACGCAGGTAGGGCAGCAGGTTCTTGATCAACTGCTGAGCTATACCAATACACAGTTGAAATCCGCCATCAGCAAGCGTAAGCCTCTGGTTACGACCCCCGGACCGCGTAGCCTGATTTTCCGCGGAGCGATTACCGGCGTTGCGACCAGCAAAGAAGGGCTGCAGTTCTATGAAGTGGTCCCGGTTGCGCTACTCGTTGCAGGAACGCAAATGGCGACGGGCCACCGTACCATGGATACCAACCTCTATTTCGAGGGTGAGTTGATTGATGCGGCGACCAATAAACCAGTGATTAAGGTCGTACGTAAGGGTGAAGGCAAGGACCTGAACAACGAAAGCACGCCGATGGCGTTCGAGACGTTGAAGAAAGTTGTTGATGACATGGCGACCGATGCCACCATGTTTGACGTGAATAAAAAACCACAATAAGAATGACGGACGCACCATCTTTGGATGGTGCGTTTTTTTATGCCGTCCGGCGTCGATATAATAGTTTCCCCATCAGCGCTTCTGGTCTGGCAAACATCACCAGATTTCCAAGTAAAATCAACACTAAACCAGCAATCGCGTTAACCTGCCAGACGTATCCTTCATATAATGTTGATAGCGTCAGCGCGACCAGCGGGAAAAGCAGCGTACTGTATGCCGCCTTACTGGGACCAATGCGACCGACTAGTGTGAAATAAGCACCGAAGGCAATTACCGAACCAAAAATAGCCAGATACAACAGCGCGCTAAGATAGCTGAATGTCCACTGCGGCGTGAAGTTGTCACCGCGCACCAGCGCAATAGCGGCGATCAGCAACGTACCGTACAGCATGGCCCAGCTGTTGGTTGTTAACACTTCCAGCCCTTTTTTCTGGTGACGCAGGCTGATCATATTTCCCAATGAGAAACCGAAGGTTCCCAGAGCGCTCAAACCGATACCCAGCAGCAGTGAATGATTAAACCCGCTGTTGAGCAAATCCTGCCAGAACAGAGTCACAATGCCCGTCAGTCCCAGACCGGCTGCAATATAGAAGCGCAGCGGTGGTTTTTGCCCAAAAAAGATGAAGCTATTGACCGCATTGAACAGGACGGCCATTGAGAAAATCACCGATTCCAGGCCGGTGTTAATCCACGCCGCAGCCGTATAAAAGCACCAGAAATTGAAGCAAAAAACACATCCGCCTTGTAACAGGCAAAACAGATGATCGCGGCCAGACAATTTGCGTAATTTACCGCCTGCCAGCAGGATAACTATCATCACCGAACTGGCTACGGCAAAGCGCCAAAAAATAGAAACCGGCGCAGAAACCGGGCCTTGTTGCAAATAAATCGCAATCCATGTCGTTCCCCAAATGACCACCACCAGACAGTACAACAGTGCGTTCATATGACTCTCTCTTTTTGTATTCAGGTTCACACTGTGTCATGTCTGGCGGCAGGCGGCTTTCATCGGCTTGCGGCGGACTTGCAAAATCTTGCGCTTTTTTAGCGTAAAAGCGAAAAGGCAGCTGTTAACAATATGTGGCTGTTATAGACTGAAAGCACGCTAACTTATTTTGAATGTGATGGTATGCCTCAGCCCTACGATGCCTTTGAAAACTTACGCAAACATAATGCCGTGCTGCATGAATCGGTTGCGTTACATTCAGGGATCCAACTGGCGGCCTGGTCAAACAAGCGCGATACCATCACTCAGTATTGCGATCACCATACGCTCAGTTTATATATCGCGGATGGCTACGAGAGTTACCACAAAACGGCGGGGGGCTGGAAGAATGGCGGGGGGCCTGACCGTTTTTGCCTGATGCCGAAAGAGAGCGAGTCAAGTTGGGATATCCGCGACGATCTCTCCTTTGTTCACCTGTATTGTACCGACGCTCATCTGCGCGAAGTGGGCGAAAAAGTCTGGGACAAAAGCCCCTATAGCTTCACGCTGGACGAGCATACGTTTGGCAGTGACCCTGGGATCACGGCGGTTTATCGTCAGTTTTTGCTTGGTAACGACTGGCAGCAACCGGCCAATCACCTCACGCTCAGCGCGGCATCTTCGCTACTGTTAACGCATCTGATCCAGCATTACAGCAACGTTCAATGGAGACTGCCTACCGTCACCGGGGGGCTTGCGCCAGCCACCTTGCGTAACGTGCTGGCCTACATTGACGCACATCTGGCGTACCCGATAACTCTGAGTTTGCTGGCAAGCGAGGCGGCGCTAAGCGAATTTCACTTTGCCAGAATGTTTCGCCAGTCGATGAATATGGCACCGCATCAGTACGTGATGCAACGCCGTATGGCGCTGGCGCAGCATCTGGTCTGTCACTCTTCACGCAGTTTGTCGGATATTGCGATGGCCTGTGGATTCAGTTCGGCGAGCCATTTTAGTAACCGGTTTAAACAGGTGACGGGGAAAACGCCTACGCAACTACGTGCGGCGAAATAACGTCAACACTGCGTAGCAGATTCCGCCGACCACTAATCCCCAGAATGCAGAGCCAACCCCCAGTAACGTCAGACCGCTGGCGGTGACCAGAAACGTCACGATAGCCGCGTCGCGCTCTGCTTCATGATGCAATGCCTGATACAAGCTCCCGCTAATCGTCCCGAGCAACGCCAGACCGGCCAGCATCTGGATCCAGCTTACGGGCAGAGCCGCCATCAGTCCTGTGACCGAACCGCCGAACACCCCTGCCAGAAGATAGAAGACGCCAGCCGCGGCGGCAGCGAGCCAGCGTCGTTTGGCATCAGGATGCGCTTCGGGGCTTTGGCAAATTGCGGCGGTGATGGCGGCAATGCAGATGGAGTAGACGCCAAACGGTGAAAACAGCAGTGCCAGCAGGCCGGTAAAGACAATGAGTGGTGAAACGGGTAACGAATAACCCGACGCTTTCATGGTGGCAATACCGGGGGCATTTTGCGAGGCCATGGTGACCAGGAACAGCGGTAGCGCAATGCTGATACTGTGTGCCAATGAAAAGTGGGGGGCAATAAACGCGGGCATAACCGGCGACAAATTGACACCTTCAGTGACAACGTCACCTTTCATCAGTGCGATAGCAATACCCACCAACATTGCGGCGATAACGGCATATCGTGGGGCAATAACTTTTAGCACCAACCACGCCACCAGCATACTCCCGCACAAAATAAGCTCACTGTTGAGGCTATTAAACGCCTGCAGACCAAAACGCAGCAGGATCCCGGCCAGCATGGCTGATGCCAGCGAATGGGGGATGATTTTCATCAGCCGGGCAAACAGTCCGGTTACGCCGCACAGCACAATCAGCGCATTAGCCACGATAAAAACGCCGATGGCATCCTGAATCGATACCCCGTGCAGGCCCGTAACCAGCAGCGCGGCGCCGGGCGTTGACCAGGCTGTGAGTACAGGGGCGCGATACCATAACGTCAGCGCCAGCGTACTGACACCCATCGCTATCCCTAGCGCGGTCATCCAACCCGCGATTTGTTCGGTCGTCGCACCAGCTGCCAGCGCCGCTTGCCAGATAATGGCAGCCGAGCTGGCATAGCCGACCAGGACAGCCACAAAACCTGATAAAACGGTGGGCAGAGGGATGGGAAATGCACGCATAGTCACTCCGTGTGCGTTATAACGGTCAATTACTGTAACACTGTGCGTTATAGCGTACAAGTGCTAAGCTGTAGCCCTGAGAAGGGAGAGTGATGAAGGAGAAAAATGGATAACTTAACCCACTATCTGGCCACAACGCTCAGAACGCTTCGTCACCAGCGGGAATGGAGCCTGTCGCGTCTGGCGGAGGAAACCGGCGTGTCCAAAGCCATGCTGGGACAAATTGAGCGCAACGAATCCAGCCCAACGGTGGCAACATTGTGGAAAATCGCTACCGGACTGAACGTCCCGTTTTCAACCTTCATTTCACCGCCGGAGTCAGACGGCGCGCCGACATTCGATCCCCAGCAGCAGGCGATGGTCGTCACGCCGCTGTTTCCGTGGGATCCGCAGTTGTGCTTCGATCATTTTTCGATACTGCTGGCGCCCGGCGCACTCAGCGAATCCACTCCGCATGAAACCGGCGTGATAGAGCACGTGGTAGTGATAAATGGGCTGCTGGATATGTGTATTGAGGGGCAGTGGCGCACCTTTAAATCCGGCGAGGGCGTGCGTTTTGCCGGAGACCGGGCGCATAGCTACCGTAACAGCAGTGAACAAACGGTGCACTTTCATTCGTTGATCCATTACCCGCGCAGTTAATCGGGAAAACTATTTCGAAAAGCCGCGCTTGTGACTACAATAGCCGCCATTTTTATCGCTTGTGGATGATAACAACTGTATGCGCCAGCAGCCTCATCACCTTGAATTGTTAAGCCCGGCCCGGGATACCGCCATTGCGCGTGAAGCCATTTTGCACGGCGCAGATGCCGTTTATATTGGCGGACCGGGGTTTGGCGCGCGTCATAACGCCAGTAACAGCCTGAAAGATATCGCCGAACTGGTGCCTTTCGCCCATCGCTACGGCGCGAAAATCTTTGTGACGCTGAATACAATTTTGCACGATGATGAGCTGGAGCCCGCGCAGCGGTTAATTACCGATCTGTATCAGACCGGTGTTGATGCCCTGATTGTGCAGGATATGGGGATTCTGGAGCTGGATATTCCGCCTATTGAGCTGCATGCCAGCACCCAGTGTGATATTCGCAGCGTAGAGAAAGCAAAGTTTCTTGCAGATGTCGGGTTCACCCAGATTGTCCTGGCGCGCGAACTGAGCCTTGAGCAGATCAATGCCATCCACCAGGCTACCGATGCGACCATTGAATTTTTCATTCATGGTGCGCTGTGCGTAGCTTATTCAGGCCAGTGCTATATTTCTCATGCGCAAACCGGGCGCAGCGCAAACCGCGGCGACTGCTCCCAGGCTTGCCGCCTGCCGTATACCCTGAAAGACGATCAGGGGCGCGTGGTGTCCTATGAAAAACACCTGCTGTCGATGAAAGATAACGATCAGACCGCCAACCTTGGCGCGTTGATTGATGCCGGTGTGCGTTCCTTCAAAATTGAAGGGCGCTATAAAGACATGAGCTATGTAAAAAATATTACTGCGCATTATCGGCAGATGCTGGACGCTATCATTGAAGAACGCGGCGATCTGGTCCGTTCTTCTGCCGGGCGTACCGAACATTTCTTTACTCCATCCACGGAAAAAACCTTCCATCGTGGCAGTACCGATTATTTTGTGAATGCCCGTAAGGGAGATATCGGCGCATTCGACTCACCAAAATTCATCGGTTTGCCGGTTGGCGAAGTCCTGAAGGTGGCAAAAGATCATCTCGATGTTGAGGTAACCGAGCCGCTGGCAAACGGGGATGGCCTGAACGTGTTAATCAAGCGTGAGGTAGTCGGATTTCGCGCTAACACGGTTGAAAAAACGGGGCACAACCGTTATCGGGTCTGGCCGAATGAAATGCCCGCCGATTTGCACAAAGTACGTGCTAATCATCCGCTAAACCGCAACCTCGATCATAACTGGCAGCAGGCGTTGACCAAAACCTCCAGCGAGCGACGCGTCGCGGTCGATATTGAGTTGGGGGGCTGGCAGGAGCAGTTGATCCTGACGCTCACCAGTGAGGAGGGGGTGAGTATTACCCATACGCTGGACGGCCAGTTTGAGGAAGCGAACAATGCGGAAAAAGCGTTGAGCAACCTGCAGGATGGTCTGGCAAAGCTTGGACAAACGCTTTATTACGCCCGCAGCATTCAGGTGAATCTGCCGGGGGCGCTGTTTGTGCCAAACGGTCAACTGAATCAGCTGCGACGTGAAGCGGTCGAGATGCTGGATGCAGCGCGTTTGCAAAGCTACCAGCGCGGACGCCGTAAACCGGTCGCACAGCCGGCGCCGGTTTATCCGCAAACGCATCTTAGCTTCCTGGCTAACGTCTACAATCATAAAGCGCGTGAGTTTTATCACCGTTATGGTGTTCAGTTGATTGATGCCGCCTATGAGGCGCATGAAGAAAAGGGCGATGTACCGGTGATGATCACCAAGCATTGCCTGCGTTTTGCGTTTAACCTGTGCCCGAAACAGGCAAAAGGGAATATCAAAAGCTGGAAAGCCACGCCGATGCAACTGGTTAACGGCGATGAGGTCCTGACGCTGAAATTTGATTGCCGACCGTGCGAAATGCACGTGATCGGCAAGATGAAACATCACATTCTGAAGATGCCGTTGCCGGGCAGCGTGGTGGCTTCCGTCAGCCCCGAAGAACTGCTGAAAACGCTGCCGAAGCGTAAAGGCTAAGGTCTAGCTCTGATAGGAATCGGGTTTGCGTGATTTTTGCCAGTAATGGTGTTCGCGAAGATCGGCGGCGGATTCTTCCGCCGTCAC
The DNA here is from genome assembly GCF_004353845.1 of Citrobacter arsenatis. GTDB lineage: Bacteria > Pseudomonadota > Gammaproteobacteria > Enterobacterales > Enterobacteriaceae > Citrobacter > Citrobacter arsenatis. The sequence goes on along the minus strand of NZ_CP037864.1, from coordinate 2,632,900 downwards.
GCGCAGTTCATCGCTGTCGGCCGTGTGTCGTAGTAAGTGATCGGCATCCTGCACCTGAAGATATTCATGTCCCTGATTAGTAGCGAAAAGCTGACCGGAAAAAAGCGCGCTGGCCAGCAATAACACCGTTAACCCTTTCTTAAACATCATGCACCCTCTGGTACGTTAGCTGCGGAATTGGCGATAATTTCGCCTGGTGACTATTCAATATTCTAATCGGGTAAATGACAATCTCTGTTTTGTCATTTCGATGTTTTTTACATTTTTGTTTAGCTAACGTTAGGGTTTGTCACAACCGGGCAATAGCGCGCTGCCCGGTTGTTATCAGAGAGAAATTCAGGACTTAAATCCGGCGGCCGTCATCAGGAGACGAAAAAACATACCAACGGCGGCGAGGGCCATCACGCTGCCGCCCCAGAGGATCACCAGCCACATCAGGCGTTTCCAGATTGTTTGTTGCATCAATGATACCCCTCACCATGTTGAACTTTGCCGCGGAAAACGTAGTAGCTCCAGAAGGTGTACACCAGGATTATCGGGATAATCAGCAGTGCGCCAACCAACATAAACCCCTGGCTTTGCGCCGGAGCCGCCGCCTGCCAGAGCGTAATGGACGGTGGAATGATATGTGGCCAGATACTGATCCCCAGCCCGCTGAACCCAAGGAAGATCAGCCCCAACGTCAATACAAAAGGCAGCGTATGGCTATTTTGCTGCCCCAGCGCACGCCACAGCCAGATGCTGATAAGCGCAACCAGCAGCGGAACCGGCATCAGGAACCACAGGTTGGGCAGGCTAAACCAGCGCTCGGCGATCGCACTGTGCGCCAGCGGCGTCCACAGGCTGATAATGGCAATGACAACCAGCATCGCCAGCAGCAGTTTTTTTGCTACGCGGCGCATTTTTTCCTGCAACGGATTTTCACTTTTCATCACCAGCCATGTCGCTCCCAGCAGGGCATAGGCTACAACCAGGCCAACGCCGCAGAACAGCGTAAACGGGGTCAGCCAGTCGAATGGACCGCCGCTGTAGCTGCGCCCGGTAACGGAAAATCCGTTGAGTACGGCACCCACTACGACACCTTGCGTGAATGTTGCGAGGATTGAGCCGCCGAGAAAAGCTTTATCCCAGAATGGTCGATGCGCCGGCGTGGCTTTAAAACGAAACTCAAACGCGACGCCGCGAAAAATCAGGCCGATCAGCATCAGCGTCAGCGGGATCGTTAGCGCATCAACAATCACCGCATAGGCCAGGGGGAAAGCGCCGAATAATCCGGCTCCGCCCAGCACCAGCCAGGTTTCATTGCCGTCCCATACCGGAGCGACGCTGTTGACCATCACATCGCGGTCATCAGAATCCTGAATCGCCGGGAATAAAATACCGATCCCAAGATCAAAACCGTCCATCACGATATACATCAGAGTGGCGAACACGATGATTACAAACCAGATAACTGATAAATCGATACCCATTAGCGGTGTGCCTCCGGTTGAGAATCAAGGACGGCAGCAGAAAGCGGCCGGGCAGGCGTGCCGGTTGGCGGAACGGTCGGGTCATCTTCCTGCGGCCCTTTGCGGATCAGGCGGATCATGTAGCTGTAACCCACGCCAAACACCGAGCTGTACACCACAAAGAAGGACAGCAGGCTGATGCTCATATGTAAATCACCGTGTGCGGAAACCGCATCCGCCGTACGTTGTAACCCGTAAACCACCCACGGTTGGCGGCCAACTTCAGTGGTTACCCAGCCAGCAAGGATGGCAATCAGTCCGGAAGGGCCCATCCACAAGGCAAAGCGCAGGAAAGGACGCGAGGTATATAAACGCTGCTTATAGCGCAGCCACAGAGCAAATGCGCCCAGCAGGATCATCAGCATGCCCAGCCCGGCCATTATGCGAAACGACCAGAACACCATGGTGGAGTTGGGCCGGTCTTCTTTAGGAAACTCTTTCAGGGCCGGGACCTGCTTATCCAGACTATGGGTCAGAATCAGACTGCCCAACGCCGGGATTTCCAGCCCATAGCGGGTGCGCTCCTGCTCGATATCCGGCCAGCCGAACAGCAGCAGCGGAGTCGGTTCACCGGGGCGGTTTTCCCAGTGGCCTTCAATGGCGGCAATTTTTGCCGGCTGATGCTTCAGGGTATTCAAACCGTGCATGTCGCCGATCAAGGCCTGCAACGGGGCGACGATGAGTGTCATCCATAGCGCCATTGAGAACATGGCGCGAATAGCCGGGGTGTTATTCCCGCGCAGTAAATGCCATGCGCCCGACGCTGCGACAAACAGCGCGCTGCTCAGGAAGGCGGCAACGGACATATGCAGCAAACGATAAGGGAATGAAGGATTGAAAATAACGGCGAACCAGTCGACGGGAACGACTTGCCCGTTAACGATTTCATAGCCTTGCGGTGTCTGCATCCAGCTGTTGGAGGCAAGGATCCAGAAGGTAGAAATAATAGTACCCAGCGCAACCATACAGGTCGCAAAGAAGTGAAGCCCTGGGCCAACCCGGTTCCAGCCAAACAGCATTACCCCGAGGAAACCTGCTTCGAGGAAGAAGGCAGTTAACACTTCATAGGTGAGAAGCGGCCCGGTGATGCTTCCGGCGAACTCGGAAAAACCACTCCAGTTGGTGCCGAACTGATAGGCCATCACCAGCCCGGAAACCACGCCCATCCCAAAGTTTACGGCGAAAATTTTCGACCAGAAATGGTATAGCGAGCGCCAGACGGGATTTTTCGTTTTTAGCCATAACCCTTCGAGCACCGCCAGATAACTGGCGAGGCCAATGGTAATGGCCGGAAAGATGATGTGGAAGGATACCGTAAACGCGAACTGGATCCTTGCCAGGTGAAACGCGTCAAGACCGAACATGCTTAACTCCGCAGGCAAAATTGATTTAGCGCAATTCTAAGACTGCAAAGCAATGGAAGGCAGAAACAGAACAGTTCTTTTTAACCATAACAGTTGTCGCGCTGTTATAGATTGGCCTGGCTGATATGAAATCTGGACGCTGGATTCTTGTGATTGAATAGCAACCTCTTCTAGAAACTCGCGCCTTAGGCAAGAACTGTCATTAACGATGTTGTAAAACTGTTAACTATAACAGTTCTGAAAAAACCGTTATTTATGTAGACTGATATACACAGTGGTTGTCACCGACACCGGTAATCAGGACGAAAAATGAAAAAATACCAGCGACTGGCTGAGCAAATTCGCGATCAAATCGCGTCTGGCGTATGGCAGCCAGGCGATCGCCTGCCATCTTTGCGTGAACAGGTAGTCAGCAGCGGCATGAGCTTCATGACCGTCGGACACGCTTACCAGCTGCTGGAGAGTCAGGGGCGGATTATTGCCCGACCGCAATCGGGTTACTACGTTGCGGCGCGCCCGCAACGTGAACCGGCAGCGCCACAGGCGCAGGTCATGCGCGATGAAGCGGTGGATATCAACACCTATATTTTTGATATGTTGCAAGCCAGCCGGGATGCGTCAGTGATGCCATTTGCCTCTGCATTCCCCGACCCACGTCTGTTTCCCCTCCAGCAGTTGAACCGCTCGCTGGCGCAGGTGAGTAAAACCGCCACCGCCATGAGTGTGATCGAAAACCTGCCACCGGGAAACGCTGAGCTGCGCCATGCCATTGCCCGTCGCTATGCTCAACAGGGGATGACCATTTCACCTGATGAAATCGTCATCACTACCGGTGCGCTTGAGGCCCTTAATCTGAGCCTGCAGGCGGTTACCGAGCCAGGGGATTGGGTGATTGTCGAAAACCCCTGTTTTTACGGGGCATTGCAGGCCCTTGAACGGCTACGCCTGAAAGCGCTTTCGATTGCCACCGACGTAAAAGAGGGGATCGACCTTACCGCGTTGGAACAGGCGCTACAGGAGTATCCGGTAAAAGCCTGCTGGTTGATGACCAACAGCCAAAATCCGCTGGGTTTTACGCTCAGCCCAGAGAAAAAGGCGCACCTGGTCGCATTGCTGGAAAAATACCACGTGATGCTGATAGAAGATGATGTTTACAGCGAGCTGTACTTTGGTCGTGAAAAACCGCTGCCCGCCAAAGCCTGGGATCGCGCCGACAGCGTTTTGCATTGTTCGTCGTTTTCGAAATGCCTGGTGCCAGGGTTTCGTGTTGGCTGGGTGGCGGCAGGGAAGCATGCCCGGCGCATTCAGCGGCTCCAGCTAATGAGCACCTTATCTACCAGTTCTCCAATGCAACTTGCACTTGTTGATTATCTGTCAACCCGTCGCTATGACGCGCATCTGCGTCGTCTGCGCCGACAGTTGGCGGAACGCAAACAGCAGGCCTGGCAAACGCTGCTGCGCCATCTTCCGGCGGAAGTCAAAATTCACCACAACGACAGCGGCTATTTTCTGTGGCTGGAATTGCCAGAACCGCTTGATGCAGGCGTGCTTAGTATTCAGGCGCTGGCGCACCATATCAGCATTGCGCCGGGAAAAATGTTCTCAACCTCAGGGAGTTGGACACGGTTCTTTCGTTTTAATACCGCATGGCACTGGGGAGAGCGTGAGGAACAGGCTGTAAAACAGCTTGGAAAATTAATTCGCGAGATGATGAAATAAAGCATAACGCGCTATTCAATATAAAAGAATAGCGCGTTCTTATTTTAGAAATAGAGAATGCCGCGCCCTGATGTTATTTATATCGGGTGCTACCATACAAAAAATCAATAGTTATTACTCTTGCCACCATTGCGTCTAACTCCTTGTCTATACTCCAGAAGATTAAAAGCCCCGGTCAGAGTCTGTAGCGTAATGAGCGTTAGCTCACAACCTGATTAAATTTCCTTGCGCCAGCAGGAACGCTTGCAACACCCCGACTATTTTTAGGAAAGGACATATATTTACGGCAAGGCTGCCGCTCAATATTTTTTAGACAGGAGTAAGACGTTATGAGCAAGCAGTTTGCCCTCACTAGCCTGTGCGCACTCAGTATGACGCTGATGACTGCACAGGCAGCCGAACCCCCAACATCATTAGATAAACCGGAAGGCCGTCTGGATATTATTGCCTGGCCGGGTTATATCGAACGTGGTCAAACCGATAAACAATATGATTGGGTCTCGCAGTTTGAAAAAGAAACCGGCTGTGCGGTCAATGTCAAAACGGCGGCCACATCTGATGAGATGGTCAGCCTGATGGCAAAAGGCGGCTACGACCTGGTTACCGCTTCCGGTGACGCCTCATTGCGTCTGATTATGGGAAAACGCGTTCAGCCGATTAATACCGCGCTGATCCCTAACTGGAAAACCATCGATCCACGTGTGGTAAAAGGCGAATGGTTTAACGTTGGTGGAAAAGTATACGGCACGCCGTACCAGTGGGGACCAAACCTGCTGATGTATAACACTAAAATTTTCCCAACCCCGCCGGATAGCTGGAGCGTGGTGTTTGTTGAGCAAAAACTTGAAGACGGAAAAAGCAACAAAGGACGCGTTCAGGCCTACGATGGCCCGATCTATATCGCCGATGCCGCGTTATTCGTTAAGGCGACTCAGCCACAACTGGGTATTACCGATCCCTATCAACTCACCGAAAAACAGTATCAGGCGGTTATCAAAGTCCTGAGCGATCAGCACGCGTTAATCCATCGCTATTGGCACGATACCACCGTGCAAATGAGCGACTTCAAAAACGAAGGTGTGGTGGCATCAAGCGCCTGGCCTTACCAGGCTAACGCCCTGAAAGGGGAAGGTCAGCCTATCGCCACGGTTTTCCCAAAAGAAGGGGTCACCGGATGGGCTGATACCACCATGCTGCACAGCGAAGCGAAACACCCGGTTTGTGCTTATAAATGGATGAACTGGTCGTTAACCCCGAAAGTACAGGGTGACGTTGCGGCCTGGTTTGGTTCTCTGCCAGTGGTGCCTGAAGGCTGTAAAGCCAGCCCGCTGCTGGGTGAAAAGGGCTGTGAAACCAACGGCTATAGCTACTTTGACAAAATTGCCTTCTGGAAAACGCCGATCGCAGAAGGTGGCAAATTCGTTCCTTACAGTCGCTGGACGCAGGATTACATCGCCATTATGGGCGGTCGCTAATTCCGCTGGGGGTTTTATGACGTACGCAGTGGAGTTTCATAACGTCTCGCGTCTGTACGGGGATGTTCGTGCAGTTGATGGAGTGAGTATTGCGATTAACGACGGTGAGTTTTTCTCTATGCTGGGGCCATCCGGCTCCGGCAAAACCACCTGTCTGCGCCTGATTGCAGGGTTTGAACAGCTGTCAGGCGGCGCAATCACTATTTTTGGTAAGCAGGCCAGCGAATTGCCGCCCTGGGAACGAGACGTCAATACGGTATTTCAGGATTACGCGCTATTCCCGCATATGTCGATTCTCGACAACGTCGCCTACGGATTGATGGTCAAAGGCATTGATAAAAAACAGCGCCACGCAAAAGCGCGTGAAGCACTGGATAAAGTTGCGCTCGGGTTTGTGCATGAACGCAAACCGTCGCAACTTTCCGGTGGTCAGCGGCAGCGCGTGGCGATTGCCCGGGCGCTGGTCAATGAACCACGTGTCTTGTTACTGGATGAACCGCTCGGAGCATTGGATCTTAAGCTGCGTGAACAGATGCAGCTTGAGCTGAAAAAATTACAGCAATCTCTTGGTATCACCTTCATTTTTGTTACCCACGATCAGGGCGAGGCCCTGTCGATGTCCGATCGTGTGGCGGTGTTTAACAACGGTCGCATCGAACAGGTGGATTCCCCACGTGAACTGTACATGCGTCCGCGGACACCGTTTGTGGCAAGTTTCGTCGGGACGTCCAATGTCTTTGATGCCACGATGTCAGCGAACGTTTGCGGGCTACAGGGAATGTTTTCCCTGCGTCCGGAGCACATTCGCTTGAATGATGCCGAGGGAGAAGTCCAGGCTCCGGGGGTTATCCAGGCGGTGCAGTACCAGGGCGCGGCGACACGGTTTGAACTGAAACTGGCCGGTGGCGAAAAGTTGCTGGTTAGCCAGGCGAACCTGACAGGCGAAATGCTGCCCTCAACATTGTCGCCAGGTCAGCAGGTGATGGCATCGTGGTCACGTGACGTGATGGTACCGCTGGTTGAGGAGAGGTGAATGGCTATGAATGTCTTACATTCGCCTCCACAGCCGACAAGTCTGAACCGGATCTCCGGTTTCTTCTGGCGTAATCCTGGACTGGGGCTGTTTTTGCTGCTCCTCGGACCGTTGATGTGGTTTGGTATCGTCTACTTCGGCTCACTACTGACGCTGTTGTGGCAAGGTTTTTATACCTTCGACGATTTCACCATGTCGGTTACGCCGGACCTGACGCTGGCGAATTTGCAGGCGCTGTTTAATCCCGCTAACTACGACATCATTTTGCGCACCCTGACGATGGCGGTGGCGGTCACGATTGCCAGCGCGATTCTGGCGTTTCCGATGGCGTGGTATATGGCGCGCTATACCAGCGGCAAAATGAAAGCCTTTTTTTACATTGCGGTGATGTTGCCGATGTGGGCCAGCTACATTGTTAAAGCCTACGCGTGGACGTTACTGTTGGCTAAAGACGGCGTGGCGCAGTGGTTTTTAACCCATCTGGGGTTGGAGCCGCTGCTGCTTTCGTTCCTGACGTTGCCTGCAGTTGGCGGCAATACGTTGTCGACCTCAGGGTTAGGGCGCTTTCTGGTGTTCGTCTACATCTGGCTGCCGTTTATGATCCTGCCAGTACAGGCCGCGCTGGAGAGACTTCCGCCGTCGCTGTTACAGGCCTCCGCTGATTTGGGCGCGCGTCCGCGTCAAACCTTCCGCTATGTGGTCCTCCCGTTGGCGATCCCCGGTATTGCGGCGGGTTCGATTTTTACCTTCTCTCTGACGTTAGGCGATTTTATCGTGCCACAACTGGTGGGACCGCCGGGCTATTTCATCGGCAACATGGTGTATTCGCAACAAGGGGCGATCGGCAATATGCCAATGGCGGCGGCATTTACTCTGGTGCCGATTGTGTTAATCGCACTGTATCTGGCGTTCGTGAAGCGTCTGGGAGCTTTTGATGCACTCTGAACGCGCACCCTGGTTACTCAAACTGGCGGCATGGGGCGGGGTTATTTTCCTGCACTTTCCCATCCTCATCATCGCCACCTATGCTTTTAATACTGAGGAGGCTGCATTTAGTTTTCCACCGCAGGGATTAACGCTGAAGTGGTTTAGCGTTGCGGCACAGCGTAGCGATATTCTGGAATCTGTGACGTTGTCACTTAAAATTGCTGCGTTGTCGACGGCCATTGCTCTCGTTCTGGGGACGCTGGCCGCCGCCGCACTGTGGCGCAGGGACTTTTTTGGTAAAAGCGCAATATCGCTGTTGCTGCTGTTGCCGATCGCGCTGCCGGGGATTATTACCGGTCTGGCGCTATTGACGGCGTTTAAAACCATCAACCTGGAACCCGGATTTCTCACGATCGTCGTGGGCCATGCGACGTTTTGCGTGGTGGTGGTATTTAACAACGTCGTGGCGCGTTTTCGCCGTACCTCATGGAGTCTGGTCGAAGCGTCTATGGATCTTGGCGCCAATGGCTGGCAAACCTTTCGTTATGTCGTGCTGCCAAACCTGGCATCGGCACTGCTGGCGGGAGGGATGCTGGCGTTTGCCTTGTCGTTTGATGAAATCATCGTGACAACGTTCACCGCCGGACATGAAAGAACACTTCCTTTGTGGCTGCTCAATCAGTTGGGCCGACCACGAGATGTGCCTGTCACCAACGTTGTGGCATTACTGGTAATGCTGGTGACAACACTGCCAATTTTAGGGGCCTGGTGGCTAACGCGTGAAGGCGACACTCTCGCCGGAAACGGTAAATAAACGACGATATGGGAAATTGCTATGCAACATCAATTACTGATTAATGGCGAGCTGGTCAACGGTGAAGGTGAAAAGCAGCCAGTCTATAACCCTGCCACTGGTGAACTTATTCTGGAGATTGCCGAGGCGTCAGCCGTGCAGGTTGATGCCGCGGTACGCGCAGCCGACAGCGCATTTGCCACCTGGGGACAAACCACGCCAAAAGTTCGTTCCGAATTGCTGCTGAAACTGGCGGATGCTATCGCCGATAACGCGCAAACCTTCGCAGAGCTGGAATCACTCAACTGCGGTAAGCCGTTGCACTGCGTCCTCAACGATGAAATTCCGGCAATTGTCGACGTTTTCCGCTTTTTTGCCGGGGCGGCTCGTACCCTGCAGGGACAGGCGGCCGGAGAGTATCTGGAAGGGCATACGTCGATGATTCGCCGCGATCCGCTGGGCGTAGTGGCTTCTATTGCGCCGTGGAACTACCCGTTGATGATGGCGGCGTGGAAGCTGGCGCCGGCACTGGCGGCGGGTAACTGTGTGGTGATTAAACCGTCAGAAATTACCCCGCTGACGGCGCTTAAACTGGCTGAATTTGCCAAAGATATTTATCCGGCTGGCGTTATCAACGTGCTGTTTGGCCGCGGTAAAACGGTAGGCGACCCGCTGACCGGTCATGAAAAAGTCCGGATGGTTTCTCTGACCGGCTCCATTGCCACCGGTGAACACATTATCCAGCATACCGCGCCTTCGATTAAGCGCACGCATATGGAACTGGGCGGCAAAGCCCCGGTTATCATTTTTGATGATGCCGATCTGGATGCTGTGGTGAGCGGCGTACGGACCTTTGGCTATTACAACGCCGGACAAGACTGTACAGCGGCTTGTCGAATCTATGCCCAGAAAGGCATTTATGACGCGCTGGTCGAGAAACTCGGCGCGGCGGTTGCCAGCCTGAAAATCGGCGCACCGAATGACGAATCGACCGAGCTGGGACCGGTGAGCTCGCAGGCGCATCTTGACCGCGTGACGAAAGCGGTCGATGAGGCCAAAGCGCTAGGGCATATCAAAGTCATCACCGGTGGTAAAAAAGTGGATGGCGCAGGCTACTACTTTGCCCCGACGCTGCTGGCCGGAGCCAGGCAAGACGATGCCATCGTGCAGCGGGAAGTTTTTGGCCCGGTGGTCAGCGTAACCGTATTTGAAGATGAAGATCAGGTGCTGGCGTGGGCTAACGATTCGAAATACGGACTGGCATCCTCAGTCTGGACCCGGGATGTGGGGCGCGCGCATCGCTTTAGCGCTCGCCTGCAGTATGGTTGCACCTGGGTCAATACCCACTTCACGTTGGTCAGCGAGATGCCGCACGGCGGGCAGAAACAGTCTGGTTATGGCAAGGATATGTCGGTTTATGGACTGGAGGATTACACGATTGTTCGCCATGTCATGATCAAGCATGAGTAATATCTTAAGTGCGAGCGGTAAAAGGGGCACGGATAGCTAAATACTGGCAAACGTGTGTCTATACTATTCGCGGCACTGGCCTCGTCGCCATCGGACGGCGGTAAGTTGGAAATATCCGCGAGGTCAGGCTAATTGATACAACAAAGCCCCGGCTTACTGTCGGGGCTTTGTGCTTTCTGGCTTACCGCCCGGTTATCAGCGGCGCAAGCTGCAAAGCCAGGCGAGTAACGCACAGACGCTCAGTACCAGCCCCAACTGTTGCACCATGCCTGCCAACCCCAGCATCATTCCCAGTAACAGGTAATAGCTTAATCCGAACAAAGCACCGGCGGTCCCCGCCTGTGCACGGTAGTGACGCAGCGCCTGGCTCAGCACATTGGGAATCGCGATTCCATAGGCTAACACCACGCCGAACACAGGCAGCAGGATCAGCGCGCAGTGCTGTAGCCACCACGCGACCAGTCCTGACAATGCTGCCAGCGTACAGGCATAACGTACCAGTTGTTCCGGCGTCAGACCTGCCGTTAACAATTTCCGGTTCAGCAGACTCCCCGACAGTGACGCAAACGCAAGCAACGCGCCCGTCCAGCCAAAGGCTCTGGCGTTCCATCCTAATTGCCCGAAAAGAAACGGCGCCAGGCTGTAATAGCTAAACAGCATGGTGTTCAGGAGGGCAACCAGCATGGCGTTTTTCCACAGCTCACTGTCTCGCACCATGCGGGAGAGCAGCGCAGCAAGCTCAGGCGTGAGCGTATGCTCGGGCCGGGTTTCTGGCAGCACAGCCGCTGTCAGTATCAGCAGTAGCAGCGCCAGCAGCACCAGAGCAACAAATACACCGGTATGACCGTACAGGCTAACCAGCCAACCGCCGCTCAGCAGGCCGAAAACCGGACTCAATGCCAGCGCGGCGCCCATCACAGAAAAGACGCGGGATAGTGCGGTTGACTCATAACTGTCCCTTAGCATGGTTTGTACTACCACTGACCCGGCGGCCGCGCCGATGGCGGAGATCATCCGCGCCAGCAGCAAAATACTGAAGTCGGTGGTAACAACGGCCAATGCGCAACCTGTTCCATAGCAGATAAGTCCAGCCTGCATCGCCAAACGTCGTCCGATGCAGTCGCTTAGCCAACCCCACAACGCCACGCCGACGGCGAAGGCAACAAAATAAACGGAAAGTGTTTGCGCCGCGCGCTCACTGCTTATGTGAAAAGACGTGGCGATACCTGGCAATGCCGGGCTGTAAATGGTTTCCACCAGTTGTGGAAACATAATCAGTAGCGTGAGAAGCCACAACGGCGGGCGACGAAACGTGTTCATACAATATCCAAAGACATAAAACAGGCGGGCATTATTGCTGAATGGGATGTGTCGCATTACCATTATGAGGACTTTAAATATCAAATATCGGACAGATAATGAAAATTGCCCCGGATGATGATTTCGATGCGGATAGCTTTGATAAACCGGTTATCGGGATTGCCTCTGATATGGGCGTACACGATTCTGGGCGGCATAGCCACCTTCGTCATCAGCTACTTTTCTCTGCCGCAGGGAGCATTACGATCGAGCTGGAGCAGGCCCTGTGTCTGCTACCGCCACGGCGTGCGGTTTGGATCCCGGCCGGTACGGTACATCGCGCCATAATGCGTGGGGTAATGGCGTATCGTTCTTTGTACTTTTCAACCACATTGCCGTTATCTGAGTTACCGCTGCAGATAGTCGAAGTTAACCCTCTCTTTTTTGAAGTGATAGAACGTATGGCCTTCTGGTCATGGGATATGCCTGCCGCGCAGCAGTCCAGCCTCATCACCGTCTTTTGTGAGGAAATGCGTGCCGCCTGCAGTGAAAACTGGACGTTGCGGTTTCCTTCAGACCCGCGGCTGAGCCTGTGGCTAGAGGGATTGCGCATGGGAGAATTGCCACCGCGACTGAATCAATTGTCCCAACGGGTTGGGGCATGCGAGAGGACGATCGGTCGAATATTTACCCGAGATACCGGGATGAATTATCAAAGCTGGCGACAGCAGTTTAGGTTGTTAAAAGCCATGGAGATGCTGGCTGACGGCTGTCATATCAGCCAGGTGGCGCAATATCTGCAATTTGTCAGTGATAGTGCTTTTATCGCTTTCTTCCATCAACATACCGGCACAACGCCAAGCCGTTATTCGGGCAACATAATGCCGCAGAAGGAATAGGGGTATTACATACTAAGGATAATTTACCCGACGGAGGGAGAGTGGGAAGATCGCGTACTAATGGCAGAGAGAAGACCCTCTCTGCCAGTGGACGCTGCAATTAATCAAGAAGAATTACATCAAGCAAACCAGCCGAACCTTGCGGATATCAGACTGAAAAGTCCTACAGCAGCAAATATATTTATCAGCACCACAGTTTTACTGGAAACATTCATTTTTGCCACCTTTCGTTTTAACCCTTATGGGTATAGTACGGCTTATAACTATCCGCAATAGTACGAATTCTGAACATAATGAAAATGGGTTGTTTTATGACCGTTTCTCTTAAAATAATTAATAAAACTTGATGTGGGTCATGAAAAAGAGCATATTGCGCGCGATTTTACCTTTCGGCCCGGACGCCTTACATGTCTCTGTACCAAAAAATGTTGGTTTTTTATGCGGTGATGGCCGCTATCACGGCAATCATCACCTGGTTTCTTTCCCGCGATAAAAAGCGAATTCGCTTTCTCAGTGCGGTATTGGTTGGGGCGACCTGGCCGATGAGTTTTCCCGTCGCGCTAATGTTTTCTCTGTTCTGATAACGGCGTTAACGCCGTTTCAGGAGAAAAGCAGGGCATCTAATCGTTTTTTATCGGCGTCGCTGACGTCCTGCGGATGCTGATATCCCACGTTTTCATTGGCGCGTGTATACAACGCAACCAGCCAGTCGTAAACGTAACGGCTAGCGCCGTGCGAAGGTTGTTCATCCAGCTTCGTCAGGCGTACCATCGGCTGCTGCTTTGGCGCGCTAAAAATAGCCGATCCTTTTTGGATCCTGCTGGCAGGGCGCTGTTCCTCGGCTACATCGGCAAATCCAAGCCAGGTAATAAAATCACCAATATCGGCGTGAAGCTGCGCGGCGCAGACATTTTCGTGCTGCATAATGCGCTGTAAGCGTAGCGGCATCTCCAGCCGATAGCTGGTGGTGACGAGGATATCGGCAACCTGCCTTAACGTACGCGGTTCGAGACGTAAACGGCGAGCGTTATTTTCATCGCGACACCACTGGCGCACGTGGTTAACCCACATTTTGTGCGCCTGATATCCGCTCTCTTTGCTTTCCGGCGAGTGCTGTGTGTCGTGCACCTCGGCAAACAGGTCGATCTCGTCATTAAATAACCCGCTTACCTGTTCCTCACGCGGCTGCTGAACCCGCAACAGCGACTCAAAAAGGCGCATTGGCGGGAGCAAACCATCCAGGAGTTCGCCATGCTTTGCCGCCTGAGCCTGTAGCTGGCGGATCACTGACTCATTGCTTGCTGATTCGGTCTCACCGGGATGAATCCAGCCGATCAGGGTTTCGCGTACGCGCTGCTGATGCTGTTCACGCAGGGAGGTCAGCCTGGCCTGGCGCTGCTGTGGTGAGGTAGCCTGAGTCAGCCATTCGACGAGGCGTTGTAAGCTGTGTTTATCCAGCGCCTGCAGCGTGCCCCAGTGCAGTCCGGGTTTGCCCATTAATTGCTGCACGGATTCATCAAGATTTTGCTGGGTGCTAAACCGCGCATCCTGCGGGGTAATGGCCCAGACCACGCCTGGCAATGCGGCGTCGTGGACGGGTTGAGTATCGTTCACCCAGCCCAGCAGCTTGCGGGTGATGGCTGGCGTCTGGGAGCGGATAGATATCGCATTACAAATTAACAGCACATCCGGTTGCAGATGCTGGCGATAATGTTCCAGCATCCAGCCCAGTTTTGCCTGCCACAGAGGATGGGAATGCGCATCCGGGGCGAGGGGAATATCGAGCAGATCGACACTCTCCAGTACGGCGTCTTCAACCGTCAGGACCAGCTCGCGCGTCAGCAGCGCCAGTGACGCCTGAGAGAGACTGACGGCATTGAGCAACTGGTGGTTTTCAATAGGATGAACCACCACATCGCTTTGCGCCTCATTGCCGGTCAAGGCCGCCTGAGTCAGGAAACTCTCGGCAGGTAAGCCAAAATGGTCAACCAGCAGGCTCAGCGGAGCCGCGAGTTCTTGCGCGTTTCCGGTTTGCTGCAGCGTATGCGCCAGCGCTAACCACTGTTGCGTGAGTTCTGGTTGTTCTCCCCACAGTAACGCCCAGGCGCTTGCCCGGGTAGTCAGATCCAGTGCCGGTAGCAGCGTGGCAAACTGTTGCCATAGCGCATCGTCTATTTGCTGTTGGTTAGCCGGTACGCAGGAGCGCCAGAAACGGCCAATCGTCACGACATCATGCGCGGTAATACCTGCTACCGGATGACGCTGACGCAGCGTTTGCCATTTTTCCAGACGCGCCTCAATAATCGATTTTTCAACCTGGCGGTTGTCCGGGAGCGCACAGAACTGGGTAATAAAAAGCTGTACCAGTTCGGCTTCACTGAGTAGCCGCAGACGCAATGGCCATTCACTATCGAGCGGATGTTCATCGCGTGTAAAGCGGACTGCCATATTGGTCGGCGCATGACCGGGATTTATATGCGAAAAGTAATCAAAACTGCGATCCGGGGTCACGATGTTCACTTTGCCATTGGCGTTGCTGCACAGTGCCGAGAGCAGGTGCGCTTTCGCCGATTGCGAATGTCCGTATAGCCCAACGCATCCTTGTGATGAAAAAGCCGTCTTCAGCGTCGATTCATGCACGGCGGCTAGCGTGAGCTGTGCCAGCAGGGCATCGGCTTCATCATCAAGACGCGCCGAATGTTGGCGGGTGTCAGATACCCACTCGATGGCGGCCTGCGCGGTGTTTAACTTCTTACTCATTTCAGGTACACGCTCCCGCTATCAATCCAGTAATGGCTACCGCTATGGCGACGGTCTGCCAGCGTATTCAGTTTTAACGTTAAGGCATTGGCGGCAACGGGGGTGCCATCCTGTAACCAGGCATCGCCCAGTACAAAGCATTCCGGGCCACTTTCTTTACTGCCACCACGAAGCTGCAGCCGTACATTCAACACGCCATCTCCGGCGATGGTTTTGGCCAGTTCGGCAGAATTTATGCTAAGCGTATACAGCGGTGTAGCAGGCCAGCGGCTGTTTGCGAGTTGACGGAAACCTAACGTCACGTTGCCGCGCAACGGGAAGTGCAGGCGGGTATCCAGCTTGGCGCCGGGCTTATCCAGATCGATATCGTGATACCAGATATTCTCATCGCGAAGCGTGTTAACGGTATTGTCCAGCACGCCGAGATAACGTACGGTCGAGTAAGCACCGATATCGGCAGCTTTAAAGTTAAAGCGCGGCAAGCGCAAATCCAGCGCCAGGCTGCACAGCATAGCGCCTACAGCAGCGGTGGATTTAGGGTTACCAATCCGCCCCTGTTGGCTGAACGGATACCATTCATGTACGCGATAGTTATCCATCCAGATCATACGATTAACCGGAACGGGCTGCAGATGGCGGATCAACGCCTGTACGCCCGGCAAGCATGCGGGTCTGCCGGTCACTAGTAAAATATCGCAGCGATAGTGTGAAATGGCCTCACAGACCGCATGCAGCGGGGAGGTTAGGGTAAATTGCCCCGCGAGTAACGCTTCCTGTAACTGCCTGAACTGTACCTGTAACGGCACGCTCAAAACATCAAACGCTGGCGAACCAGACGGCAACGCATGATCGATAGCCTGCTGGATATAATTCATTACGTTGCGCGTGGGTAGCTGGCTCAGAAGTTCGCCAAAGGTGGCATGTAGCCCGGCTACCGGATCGTTAATATCGCTTTGTTCCCAGGCGGAGAGCACAGCATGACCGAGCGGCATAAAGAGCTGCAACGCCGTTTGCTGACGCAGAATCGCCTGAGTATCAATGCGCCCGGAATCGCCAAATAGCGTGGCCAGTAATGCCGCGGCGTCGGTCACGCCAGCCTGTTGTAAGTGGGTTTGCAGGGCAGGCAACACGCAACGCTGAATCACGTCCAGCAGCATGTCATCGCCCGCGACCTTAAAGCCTTCGCGAAACAGCAAATGCGGGGTGATTTTGACGTTCGCGCCAACGCCGTCATCAAGCTGGTAATGGACGACGGCCATATCCGTTGTCCCGCCACCAATATCGATAGACGCCACCCGCAGCGCACGGCCTTTAATCTCACCAGGTTCCGGCAGTCGGTCCGGGCGGGCAAGGGCGTTAAAGAATGATTCGGTGTGACCATCGTAGTGAGAGATGGCTTCGTTATACAGCCACACCAGTTGCCCACAGCTGGCTTCATCCCATTCCATCTGGATCTCAGGTACGGGAACTACGCTCTTTTCCTGCTGCTTACGCGTGGTGAAATCCTCATCCTGCGGGTGCCAACCCATCGCTTTCCAGACCAGTGCAACAGCCTCAAACATGCGCAGGCGGAAAATCTCACGCTCCTGTTTGGGCATCGCCGACGGCAGGGTCAGGATCAGCGTTCGCAATTGACGAGGAGACGCCGGGAATCCGAGGCGCAAACGCGTCGCCACGCTGTTGATTTGCCCCAGTGCCTGGGCCAGTATTTCGCACAGCATATGCGTCATCAGCGTGCTGCGGCTGTACTGCGGTGAGAATACCGGCAGACGATCGTCCTGCGGCAGGCTGAACAGCGGTTGTCCGTCATCGTTCATCAGGTTCATCAACGGGAAGGCGGTAGCCAGCGGTTCGCGCTGGGTTTTGCCATTCATCTGGCTAAAGCGCCAGTCATGCAACACCGGCGTTTCATCCCACAGATAACGGCGCGGGCTGGAGATCCCACTGCTGCCTTCGGTGCCCATGCGCTGCATCGCCAGCTTTCGGGCTTCGTCGCCAACGCGAACAATCGACGGCCAGATAAAGGCGTCATCACGACCGCTCTCAACGGAAAAGTGCTGCTTGCCAAAACGCGCTTCGGAAAACTCCAGGCGACTGGTAAACAGCGGATCGTTAAGAAACTGCGGCTCGCTTAACGAACGCACCTGCAATTCGGCAGTCTGGCGCAGTCCATCATTGGCATCACCGTGATCTTCAATCAGGACGCCGCAGGTATGGGTATTACCGATATCCAAAATGAGATCCACCGGAATAGCGGGCGCGCTGAGGGTGTGCGTGACCAGTTTCACTTCCGGGACGGAAAGCTGTTCGCCTAACAAGGTCAGAACATTCAACCAATGCGCCTGGTATTCAAAGTTACGCAGCGCCTGCTGGATCTCTTGTTCAGAGCGGTTCTCATGCTGCGTGACATGATGCATAAAGGATTCGCGCAACCAGCCGTCAATCCAGGTCTGGTCGAGGAAATCAGCGATTTCGTTATCATGCCAGGCCAGCGCAAACCGCGTCCCATTAAGCAGGTCATTTTCGTTGGGGGTTAACGCCGCAGGGGCATTTTCAGTGAGCTGGCTGTCCAGCGCCACGGTAACGCGATGGGTGTTGCCCGCGTTGTCAGGTTGTGCCAGCTTTCGCACCTGTACGCGCGCCCAGTTATCCGGGCCTTCAACAAACGTACGCGGCGGGTTAAAGCGCAGGAACGGCAGCGGCAGCCAGACGCCATCAAGCACGTCCAGCGAATAATGCAGCGTATGGGTGCTTTCCGGCTTCACCACTTCGGGCTGACCGCCGGTGCTGCCTGGCAAGGTATAGCGTCCTGTTGTCAGATCGAAATCCAACCGCAGCAAGGGACCGTTGGCCGTTTTGCGCACAAAGCGGCCATGCTGCGCAGACTCCTGTGGCGTCAGGCCAAAATCCAGAAATTGCACACCGCTGTTGGCGATGAGCGTCACGCTCTGTTTGTAGTCACACAGATTCACCAACATAAAATCAGGCACCTATCTTTTTGATCGTCAGGGGGATTTCCGCGTGATCGTCATAACGTGCGGTACAGGCGGCGACGTCATTGGTTCCCGCTTTGCAGGTAATTTCAGGCATCGGATAACGAGACCCGTCCGTGCAACGGGCATTGCCGCGACTCTTAATCATTAATTCACCTGACTGATGCAAACCGGAGAAAATCTCAGCACGACAAACAATGTTGTCACCATGCACCACGCGCGCAGTGCCTTTATTGGCCTGGATCTGATAGCGCAGCGACGGCGCTTTACCGCTGACCGGATCTTTAACATCAACCATGACGCGCCAGTTGCCGTTGAGAAAACGCGTCGTTCCGGCCTTCATCTGGTTGGCGTCCATCACCAGCGCATCTTTTGGAATCGCGGCGATCACCACCGGTCCTTCGACGGGTTTTTCTTTTTTTGCAGCCGGGATCACTTCAGCCCGATGCAGCGGCAGTGCCGATGTCAGTTCTGGCAGCGGCGCCACATCTGCCTTAGCAACTTCACTTTGGGAGACTGCGGCTACCGGCTGGACAGTCTGTTGCTTCCACAGCAGTGGTCCAACAATAGCGGCAATGATCACTGCGGCAACGGGCAGGCTCCACAGCGGCAGGCGGCGTGTGGGCTTTTCCTGTGTCGGCAGCGGTGTAACTTCAGGTTCGTTAACAATGACCGGGGGCTGTGGTTCAGGTTCAACCGGCTTAGGCAGCTCAACGATCGGAGTCAGTAAAGGTGCGTCGGCTTCGGCGAAGGTGATTTCCGCAGGGGGTTCTTCTTCCGGCTCAGGCTCCGCTACGGTAACCACTGGAGGAATATCGGCAAGGCGTAAACAATCAAGTACGTCGTCGCGGGGATTTTCATTCAGATTGACGAAGCCCCAGAACGTAATAACCGGCTTGCCATCAACCAGAAACACGTGGTTTTCACCAGGAAACTGGATGGCTTTTTCAAGCAGTGAGCCAAACAGCTGCAGGGAGGTTTTACCTGATTGCAGGCTTTTACGGCTCAGGGCCGCCGCATTTTCCAGCGTGCTCCCCAGATAGCGCAGTGCACGAAATCGTGCCTCTTCATCAGCGGCTTTCCACGCAACGGCTTTGCCTTCAATCGGCGAATACCAGTCCACCCGATCGCCGTTATCGTTAATTTGTGGGATCGCCAGACAATCCACCATCGCCTGCTGCTTACGCAGACGAAGCGTTTCACGAATTTGCAATGCTGAATCAAATACGGCCTGACCACCGCCACCCACGGCCTGATAGTCATCCAAATTGCCGCTGCGCAAGAGAGTTTTTGCCACGTTGTTACCCCTTAGACTTCTTCACGTATCTACTTTACGTTTTATAAAAGCGAGCAAACGGCGGAAGAGAGGCAAAAAGGGGCGAATTTTCATGGCATAGAGTGCCGGGAAAAATCTTGACGTTTTGAAAAAGACTTAAGGGAAATTAATCCGCTTGTGGTGCTGAATTATTCAGCGAAATACACCGGATTAGAATAACCTGATAGTGATTTGTTATTGGTCAGTTTTTGTCAGCTATGCTCTGATATCTCGGTTAATAATAAAATAAGAAGGCTTATAACCATGATTGCAAGGAAAACGTTACTCGCGCTGGCGCTCAGCGCCGTCTTACCGTCAGGCGCTGCGTTCGCGGCCAATACTGATACCATCATCTACTGCTCAGAAGCGTCGCCGGAGTCATTTAATCCGCAAATCGCCAGTTCCGGTCCATCGTTTGTGGCCAGCTCACAGGTGCTCTACAACCGGCTCATCAACTTTGATCCAGTAAAAAATACGCCGGTGCCTTCTCTGGCAACGGATTGGACGATTTCGCCGGACGGTAAGACCTACACCTTTACCCTGCGTCAGGGCGTAAAATTCAACAGTAATAAATTCTTTAAACCGACCCGTGATTTCAACGCTGATGATGTGATTTTCTCGGTATTACGCCAGAAAGATGCCGATCATCCGTACCACAAGGTTTCTCAGGGAAGCTACGAATACTTTAACGATGTCGGTCTGGATAAACTGATTCAGGAAGTGAAGAAGGTCGATGATTATCACGTTCAGTTTGTCCTCAATGAACCTAACGCCGCGTTTCTTGCCGACTGGGGAATGGATTTTGCCTCCATCCTCTCTGCGGAATATGCCGACGTGATGATGAAAAAAGGTACTCCGGAAAACGTCGATAACTGGCCGATTGGTACCGGGCCTTACGTGTTGCAACAGTACAAGCAGGATTCACAAATCCGCTATCTCGCCAACCCGAACTACTGGGATGGCGCCGTCCCAACGAAGCACCTGATCTTCTCCATCACGCCAAACGTACAGACCCGATTGGCAAAACTGCAAACCAATGAATGCCAGATAATCCCGGCGCCAGCCCCCGTACAATTTGACGAGATTAAAAAGAATAAAGATTTGACGCTGCATTCGGTAGAAGCGCTGAACGTCGGATATCTGGCATTTAATACCGAGAAAAAACCGTTTGATAACGTGCTGGTGCGTCAGGCGTTAAACTACGCGACCGATAAAAAGTCCATTATTAACGCCGTCTTTTTAGGTTCCGGTACGGTGGCAAAATCACCAATTCCGCCGAATATGATGGGGTTCAATAAAGATCTAAAAGATTACGCTTACGACCCGCAAAAAGCGAAAGACCTGCTGAAGCAGGCGGGGCTGGAAAACGGCTTTGAAGCGACACTGTGGTCAATGCCGGTTCAGCGCCCATATAACCCGAACTCCCGACGAATTGCCGAGATGATCCAGAGCGACTGGGCTAAGGTTGGCGTGAAGGCGAAAATTGTGTCGTACGAGTGGGGCGAATATCTCTCCGGAATGCGTAAAGGTGAGCATGACACCGCGCTGTTCGGCTGGATGTCAGACAACGGCGATCCGGATAATTTCGCCGATGTACTGCTGGGCTGCGACAGCATTAAAACCGGATCTAACGCCGCGCGCTGGTGCGATAAAGAGTATAATTCGCTGGTGCAAAAGGCGAAACTGGTGAGTAAACCTGATGAGCGCGCCGCGCTTTACCAGCAGTCGCAAGAGATTTTCTACCAGCAGGCGCCGTGGATTGCGTTGGCAAACGGTAAAACGTTCTACGCTACGCGCAGCAACGTCAGCGGATACAGCGTCAGCCTGATGGGCAGTGATTTTTCAAAAGCAAAATTAAATTAATGAGTTAAGGAGAGATTATGTCGCATCTGGATGAGGTCAGCGCACGTGTTGATGCCGCCATTGAAGAGAGCGTCATTACGCATATGAATGAATTGCTGATCGAACTCAGCGATGATGTCGCGCTGAGTCGGGAAGATCGCTACACCCAGCAACAGCGTTTGCGTACGGCGATCGCACATCATGGCCGTCAGCATAAAGAGGATATGGAAACCCGTCGCGAGCAGTTGACCAAAGGCGGCTCTATCCTCTGATGTTTCCTTGCCGGATGGCGGTGTTCTCACCTTATCCGGCCTACAGGCACGTTCCGTAGGCCGGATAAGCGCAATTAAAATGAGCGTCTGGCCACCAGCCAGGCCCCGACGACCAGCAGAACCGCACCACAGACCGGCCCCACCAGCGCCCGCAGCGGTACGCCGTGGCTACGCAGAATATCCAGCACCAGCCCGCCGATTAACTGGCTGGCCACCAGCACCGCGATAGTGGTCGCAGCACCCACATTTTGGTATCCACTGATACTGGCAAAAACAAAGAACGATCCCAGCAAACCTGGGATTAGCGTCCACCAGCGCACGCTGGAGACCAGTTCGCCAAACCCCGCCGCACCTTGCTTAAACCACAGTATGCTGACGAACAGCACGATCCCGACCAGCGAGTTAAGCAACATGGCGATGAGGATCGTCGAGGAGGTCTGCGTAATACGCACCATTAAGGTATTTTGCACCACCAGACCAATACCTGCGGCAATCAGAAAGGAGAGGGTCAGCATCTGATTCATCTGCCGGCATCCGGATCGCGGCGATCGTCTAATTGTAATTGCATGAAGGTCAGATCCAGCCAGCGGCCAAATTTGGTGCCAACCTGCGGCATTTGCGCAGTGGTTTTAAAACCCAGCGTACTGTGCAGATGTAGCGACGCCTGATTTTGAGACTCAATGCCCGCCACCATCACGTGCTTGCCGCACGCGCGCGCTTCTTCGATCAGTCTGCTGAGCAGCGCTCGCCCCAGCCCCTTTCCCTGATGCTCAGGATGTACATACACCGAATGTTCAACGGTATGGCGGAATCCATCAAAGTTACGCCAGTCGCCAAAGGAGGCGTACCCCGTGACCACGCCATTCTCCTCACTCACCAGCACCGGATAGCCCATCAACTGGCGGGCTTCATACCAGGAAATACGGTTTTCGGCATCGACCGTTTGATCGTTCCAGATAGCCGCCGTATGCAGTACCGCGTGGTTGTAGATTTCTGCAATGGCGGCACAGTCTTCTTTGCTGGCAAATCGAATTGACATGTTGAACCTCAGGGGTTGTTCACTATAGTATTACAATATGAATACTATTGAAGACAGCATAAATCAACGGATCGGTGCAAGAATTCGCATTGAGCGGGAATCTCGCGGCTGGTCACTGACGGAACTTGCCGAGCGCGCAGGCGTGTCGCGGGCGATGATCCATAAAATAGAGCGCGGTGAGAGCAGTCCTACGGCCACGCTGCTGGGCAGGCTTTCCGGCGCCTTTGGTATCAGCATGTCCATGCTGATTGCGCGTGCCGAAATGCAGGAGGGCAAGCTGCTGCGCTTCGCAGACCAGCCCGTCTGGCACGACCCGCAAAGTCACTATCTGCGCCGCCATGTTTCACCGCGTAGCGATCTGCCGATCGATCTGGTGCAGATAGAATTGCCCGCTGGAAGCGATATCCCGATGCCAGCTTCCTCCTACGTGCAGGCCAGACAGCTTATCTGGCTACAACAAGGAGAACTCGTTTTTGTGGAAGGGGACGTGCGCCATGAAATGCAGGCTGGCGATTGCCTGGAGCTTGGCCCGCCGAATGACTGTCGATTTATCAATGAAACCGCGCAACCCTGCGTTTACCTGGTTGTGCGGTTAAATCATGTCGTCAGCTAAATGGCGGACACAGGCTGCTACTATTGATGGATTCATGCCAAAAGCAGAGGAGCACATCATGGGTCAACAGACTAATCGTAACCGTCGCTGGGTACTGGCTTCCCGTCCGCATGGCGCACCGGTTGCGGAAAATTTCCGTCTTGAAGAGGATGAGGTGGCAACGCCGGGTGAAGGCCAGGTTTTGCTGCGTACCGTTTTTCTTTCTCTCGACCCGTACATGCGTGGCCGCATGAGCGATGAGCCATCTTACTCCCCGCCGGTAGAGATTGGCGGCGTGATGGTGGGCGGAACCGTAAGTCGCGTGGTGTCATCCAACCATCCTGATTACCAGCCAGGCGAGTGGGTACTGAGCTATAGCGGCTGGCAGGATTATGACATCTCCGACGGTAGTGGCCTGGTAAAGCTTGGCGATAATCCCGAGCATCCTTCCTGGGCACTGGGTGTTATGGGAATGCCGGGTTTTACCGCTTATATGGGGCTGCTGGATATCGGTCAGCCAAAAGCGGGAGAAACGCTGGTGGTAGCCGCCGCAACCGGCCCGGTTGGCGCAACGGTAGGGCAGATTGGTAAGCTCAAAGGCTGCCGGGTGATCGGCGTTGCAGGCGGGGCAGAGAAATGCCGACATGCCACCGAGGTGCTGGGCTTTGATGTCTGTCTCGATCACCACGCGCAAGATTTTGCGCAACAACTGGCAAAAGCCTGCCCGCAAGGTATCGATATTTATTACGAAAACGTTGGCGGTAAGGTATTTGACGCGGTCCTGCCGTTACTCAACACCTCTGCGCGCATTCCGCTGTGCGGACTGGTCAGCGGTTACAACGCCACTTCGCTGCCGGCAGGACCAGACAGATTACCGTTGCTGATGGCAACGCTGCTGAAAAAGCGTATCCGCATGCAGGGCTTTATTATTGGTCAGGATTACGGCCACCGCATTCATGAATTTCAGCGGGAGATGGGGCGCTGGGTAAAAGAGGGCAAAATCCATTACCGCGAACAAATCACCGACGGTCTGGAAAATGCGCCGCAGACCTTTATCGGTTTGCTGACTGGTAAAAATTTCGGCAAGGTGGTTATTCGTCTTGCTGACGATGCGTAAAATGGATGGCGGGAATCATTCCCGCCAGTTTTACTCAAAACGCCAGGCCAGATTAATACCTATGCCATAGTTTCGTCCTGGCGCTGGTTCGTAGTATCTGTCATTTGATTCATTCACAATCACCGAGCCGACATAGGTTTTATCAAACAGATTATCCACCC
Organism: Citrobacter arsenatis; assembly: GCF_004353845.1. Lineage (GTDB taxonomy): Bacteria > Pseudomonadota > Gammaproteobacteria > Enterobacterales > Enterobacteriaceae > Citrobacter > Citrobacter arsenatis. Next base: position 2,608,319 of record NZ_CP037864.1, on the reverse strand, counting down.
GACCGAACAGGTCTACCATGAGACTGCTGTAATAAAATTTATAACCGGTATTCAAGCCAACAACGGTGTATGACGGAGCTTTTGCTGTATTTTCATCATTGGCCATAATGTCGCCCATATAACGAACATCTGCTCCCGCATACCAACCTTCATCGGGTACATAGCCCAGTGATGCAAATCCCATGTTTTGTGCAATGCCGGGCAGTCGGTTGCCGTTGCAGTTTTGATCGCCACAGACGTTGCTGCGGTAGGTTGCATCCAGCCAGGTCCATGCCGCTTTTACGCGCCAGCTTCCTGCAAAGCGTTGGTCCCAGGATAACTCACCTCCCTGACGGCGGGTTTTTCCGGCATTTTTATAGGTCGTACGACCGCCATTATTACTTTCAACGACGATTTCATCGTCCGTGTTGGTCTGGAACAGAGCCGCAGTAAACAATCCGTCGCCGATACGCGTTTTGCTGCCGATTTCAATGGTGTCATTTGTTGAAGGCTGTAAGGCAAAATTCATCCCACTTTGGCCGTCAGAACGGTAGGACAGTTCGTTAATGGTCGGCGTTTCGAACCCGCGCCCCGCGGCCAGATAGACGTTCCAGGCATCGGTGATAGCGTACTTTAACGATCCGGCAGGTAACCATTTGTGGTAGCTGGCGTCACCGCTGTCATCTCCATTACCGGGCGCAATATAGCGATCGTTAGAATCAAACCACACTGAACTGTAACGAACGCCAGCATCCAGTGAGAGCTTCTGCGTTAATTGCCACTGGGATTGCAGATAGGGGTCGACATTCCACATCAGGTTACGTTCGTTACGGCGTAAGTCGCCTTTCTGCCCATACTCCGGCACGCCATCAACCAGACGGAAATTATTGTAGCCTTTACGGTTTTCGCTCATGTTTTCATAATTCAGACCGGTGGTGAAGGTCACGGGTATGCCCAGCTCACCCCGATGAGTCCAGCGGTTGTCTATCCCCTGATAATGGCGTTGCAGGGTAATGACGCCCCCGGCATGAGACGGTTTTAACTGCGGGTCTATCGGGATCGACTGATACTGAGTGGTTTCACGTTCCCCTGCATAGGTCATGATGCTGATCGCATCCTGCACGCTAAGCTGGCGTTCATAGCGCAATCCCGCCTGGGTCTGCTTGATGGTTTTTCGCGTATTGAATTGCTCAGCGCGCGGCGACTGCTGCGGATCGACCCGCCATTCCGACTCGGTAAGACCGCCGGGATCGTCGGCTTTACTGTCCACGCTATTGAAAATCAGGGCCAGTTTGCTTGTATCGTCAATGCGTACGCCCAGCTTGGCGTTAGCCAGATTTTTTTGCGCGCTGCTGTGATCGCGATACCCGTGGGTGGTAAACCGGGTTGTTGAAACGGTGTAATCTACATCGCCAGGCTGAGTCCCATCGCCCAGTGCTCCGGTGGCCTTTAAACCGTAGCGCCAGGTGCCAAAACTACCGTAATAGCTGCTGGCTTCAATGGTGGGCGGCTCATGTCCCGTTTCTGTGCTGACATTCATCACCCCGCCGGACGCATTGCCATACAGAGCAGAGAAGGGGCCACGTAAAACCTCAATGTTTTGTATGCTGCTAATGTCGATATTGGATGTTTGACCCTGTCCATCCGGCATGGTTGCTGGAATGCCATCAACGTATAAACGAATGCCGCGAATGCCATAAGTGGTTCGCGAACCAAATCCACGGATCGACAACTGGAGGTCCTGGGCGTAGTTCTGTCGATTTTGCACCTGCAGGCCCGGGACGCTGGTCAGGGATTCAGACAGGTTAATGCGCGGCGTCGCCAGACGCATATCCTCTCCGTCAACGACGCTGACGGCAGCAGGGGTATCCAGCTCAGAAACGGACTGTGGCGTCGCACTTACGATCAGCGTTTGATCGTTTGTCTCACTTGCCGCCAGGGCTAAAGGTGAGAACAGGAGAGGCAGAAAAGAAACATAAAATGCCGTATAGCGGGCTGAAAAAATCGTCATGAACAAGGCCAGTTAATGAAGCTCACGCCGTAAAACCGACGGTAAGCGCGTGAATTTTTTTAAATAAAAGCTGAAATTTAGCGCTGCTGAATTGCGGGAGTTAATCGGGCAATGAAAACGATTGTAGTCAATATGTGAAGAAGTGCTCCACTTTGCGATGAATAATGATTACTATTCTCATTATTAAAAAGGCAAAACCATGATTTTGCTCATTGAAGCTATGTGAAGCAGTAACAAACGAATTTATCAAAGGGAGTCGTCATGTCTTTACGTCATCTGTTTTCGCCGCGTCTGCGTGGTTCTTTACTGTTAGGTTCACTGCTTGTTGCATCATCTTTTACTACGCAGGCTGCAGAAGAACTGCTGCGCAAAGCCGTGGGCAAAGGCGCCTATGAAATGGCGTACAGCCAGCAAGAGAACGCGCTATGGTTGGCGACCTCACAGAGCCGCAAACTGGATACCGGCGGGGTGGTTTACCGTCTTGATCCGGTCACCCTTGAAGTGACTCAGGTTATTCATAACGATCTCAAACCGTTTGGCGCCACCATCAACAACGCCACGCAAACGCTGTGGTTCGGCAACACGGTAAACAGCGCGGTAACGGCGATGGATGCCAAAACGGGTGCGGTGAAAGGACGTCTGGTGCTGGATGCACGTAAACGTTCTGAAGACGTTCGCCCGCTGCAGCCGCGTGAGCTGGTCGCCGATGATGCCACCAACACGGTATACATTAGCGGAATTGGTAAAGAGAGCGTGATTTGGGTGGTGGATGGTGATGCCATTAAACTGAAGGACACCATTCAAAATACCGGCAAAATGAGCACTGCTTTGGCTGTCGACAGCAAGGCTAAACGCCTGTACACCGCCAATGCGGACGGTGAATTCATCACCATTGATACCACTACCAACAAAATTCTCAGCCGCAAAAAGCTGCTGGATGATGGAAAAGAGCATTTCTTTATCAACCTGAGTCTGGACACCGCGGGCAACCGCGCCTTTGTCACCGACTCTAAAGCAGCAGAAGTGCTGGTTATCGACACCCGTAATGGCAACGTACTGGCAAAAGTCGCTGCGCCGGAATCCCTGGCCGTGCTGTTTAACCCAGTGCGTAACGAAGCCTACGTGACCCATCGTCAGGCCGGAAAAGTGAGCGTGATCGACGCGAAAAGCTATAAAGTCGTTAAAACGTTCGAGACCCCAACATTCCCGAACAGCCTGGCGCTCTCTGCCGATGGTAAGACCCTGTATGTCAGCGTGAAACAGAAGTCTACTCGCGAGCAGGAAGCCACCCAGCCGGACGATGTTATTCGTATTGCGCTGTAAATAACGGGAGGGGGAAACCCCTCCTGTCATTTCTCTAAACCCCACGATACGCCTCGTTACACCCCGCCAGTAGCCCGACCCACTTCAGGGACTTACACTACGCCCTCAACGGCTAACTGAATAACACGGGAATACCATGAAAAAGCCATTTATCTGTCTGTGTGCTGGCGTAATGCTGTTTACCCTGGCAGGGTGTACCACCGATTACGTTATGACGACCAAAAGTGGACAAACCATCACCACCCAGGGTAAACCAAAACTGGATAAAGACACGGGAATGACCAGCTATACCGATCAGGATGGGAATGCGCGGGAAATTAACAGTAACGACGTAGCGCAGTTGATTGAAGCGAACTAAAAAAGAAGGCCTGAAGGGGTAACCTGTCAGGCCTTTTGCCGTTATGGCGCGGTGCGGTGGATTTCTGCAACGCGTTTACGTACGCCAAACCAACCCGCAACCAGCAGGATAGCAATCAGCGGTAATGAGGCGATGGTATAGGTACCGTTCGGATAATCAAACGCCATCAGCACCAGCACGCTCAGCAAGAACAGCAGCGTGAGCCACGAGGTAAACGGTGCTCCCGGCAGCTTAAAACTGACGTCAGCCGTTTTACCTTCTTTTATGGCCCGGCGCAGACGCATCTGACAGACCATGATAAATCCCCACGACGCAATAATGCCCAATGACGCGAAGTTCAGCACGATCTCAAACACCTGTGACGGCACCAGATAGTTCAGGAATACCCCAACAACATACACGACCAGCGTGGCGAGGATCCCAGCCCAGGGTACCTGCTGACGGCTCATTTTAGCCATGAATTTTGGCGCCGAGCCGCCCATCGACATGGAACGTAAAATACGCCCGGTGCAATACAACCCTGAGTTAAGGCTGGAAAGCGCCGCGGTGAGCACCACAATATTCATGATGCTGCCAATGTACGGCACGCCCAGCTTGGAGAAGAAGGTAACAAACGGGCTTTGTCCCGCCTGATAGGCGTTCCACGGTAGTAACAGAACCAGCAGCACAACCGAACCCACATAGAACAGTCCAATACGCCAGATAACGCTATTGATCGCTTTCGGCACCATGGTTTGCGGATCTTTGCACTCACCAGCGGCAGTACCTACCAGTTCAATAGAGGCAAACGCGAAAACCACCCCCTGAACCAGTACCAGGGCAGGAAGCAGGCCATGCGGGAAAAAGCCGCCGTTGTCGGTAATCAGATGAAAACCCGTGGCGTTACCATCCAGCGGCTTTCCGGTGCCTAAAAAGACGGTACCCACCACCAGGAAAATGACAATTGCCAGCACTTTCACCAGCGCAAACCAAAACTCCATCTCCGCGAACCACTTCACGCCGATCATGTTCATGGTGCCGACAATGGCCAGTGCGCCGAGGGCGAACACCCACTGCGGTACATCGCCAAATGCGCCCCAGTAGTGCATATACAACGCGACTGCGGTGATATCGACAATACCGGTCATCGCCCAGTTGATGAAGTACATCCAGCCAGCCACATAGGCGGCTTTTTCACCTAAAAATTCACGGGCGTAAGAGACAAAGCTACCGCTGGAAGGGCGATGCAAAACCAGTTCTCCGAGCGCGCGCAGTATAAAGAACGAAAAAATACCGCACACCAGATAGACCAGCGCCAAAGCAGGACCGGCCATCTGCAAGCGTGCGCCTGCGCCTAAAAACAACCCGGTACCAATTGCGCCGCCAATGGCGATCATTTGTACCTGTCGATTCCCCATCGCTTTGTGATACCCCTCTTCGTGGGCATTCAACCAGCGTCGTTTCGCCGCATGTTGTTCCGCGGCTTGCGTGTTGTTTGTGTTCATTACTTTTCCTGTTGACCTGACAAAAATACAAAATCCTTTTTGCCGCACCTGCTGCGGCGAAAACAGCGTTACCCTTCATTGTGTTACGGGGAAAACTGCCGGCCGAGCATCCTACATTCAATTGATCGGTTGCGCAAAGCCCCGGCAACAAGAATTCAGCAATTTTGTACAGCCACAACTGGCGCGGTGTGGCCTCGATTCAGCCAATAAAAGAAAAGGGGATGTGGATCGGTAGAGGCGTGCGCTTATCGGGACATTTACCCGATAAGCGCAGCAACGTTATGCTGATACGCCAAAGACCTGAACGGCCTGCTGTAAGCGCGATGAACGCTGGGTCAGATCGGCGGTAGCGTCGGTGACGCGCTCCACCATCTCGGCGTTGTTGTGCGTCATGGTGCCAACGCGTGAAATCGAATCGTTAATCAGATCCAACGCCTGGGTTTGCTCGCGCGTGGCCAGACTAATGTCTTTGATCATCATTGACATCTGCAGTACATCACCAATCATCCCGGTGAGATGCGTTTCCGTTTGCTCCACCATTTTGACGCCGCTATTAACGTTGGCGACGTTCTTCTCGATAAGCTGTTTGATCTCTTTTGCCGCTGACGCCGAGTGCTGTGCCAGATTACGGACCTCTGCCGCGACAACCGCGAAACCACGTCCGGACTCCCCGGCTCGCGCGGCCTCAACCGCAGCATTGAGCGCCAGAATATTGGTCTGAAAGGCGATGCTGTCGATTACGCCAATGATGTCGACGATCTGTCCGTTGTCACGTGATATCGCCTGCATCATGGCGATAGTTTGTTTCATGATATCGCCGCCTTTCGCTGCGTTGGCGCTGGTTTTATCGGCCATGGTCATGGTGTGTGCCGCAGTCTCAGCGGTTTGCTGTACCGCGCTGCCAATTTCTTCAATGGCGGCAGCCGTCTGTTGCAGATCGGCGGAAGTTTCCTCTGAACGCTTATGCAGCGCTGTACCTTCTTTTGACACCCGCTGACTGATGGCGCGAATACCGGATATTTGCGTGCTAACGTCATCGACCAGAGAATTCAAATTAAGTCCGGACTGATTAACCAGACGCATTAGCATTCCGATCTCATCCACCCGATTTAAATGACAGTTATCTGGTTTTCGACCGGACACCACTTTCTTCATTTGCGTCAGTAGCGTATTAACTGGCTGACAAATTTGATACTTAAGGTAAATAGCAAGCATCAGAAATATAAACAGCAACCCTCCAGCCTGAATAAATGGATTAACAGGAACGAAGATAAATAGCACAGCGAGCAGGGCGGTTACCCCTAAAGAATAATTGACGCGTTGACTAATACTCAGCCATTTAAACATTGATGCCCATGACATTATACCGCGGCGAATGATAATGCCTTTAAAAAGGCGAAACCCTTTAAATTGCTGATTATTAATTTTTTGATATAAGTTTTCGCTTTGAGTTATTTCATCGCGCGAAGGAACGGTACGCACCGAGATGTAGCCGGTGAGTTTTTCATTGTGCCAGACCGGCGTAACGTTAGCGCGAACCCAGTAATGGTCGCCGTTCTGCCGGCGGTTTTTCACCATCCCCGTCCAACTGTCTCCCTGCTGTAGCGTGTACCACATATCGGCGAACGCAGCGGGAGGCATATCAGGATGGCGAATAATATTATGCGGTTCGCCCATTAACTGGTGTTCGTTAAATCCGCTGGCGTCGATAAAAGCGGAATTGGCGTAAGTAATATGACTTTCTTTATCCGTCGTCGAAAGCAGCGTCGCTTTATCGTTAAGTGTGTGCTCAATTTGTGTAACGGGCATGTTACTTTTCATAGAGGCCCCATGATGGTATGTATAATCCATACAAAAATCCCCGCAATAAAGTCGGGGAATATTAAAAAGCTGTATTAAACCGTTTTAATAAGAAACGCTGCATTCTCCACTAATCATCATTGCTGTGGAAGTGTTTAAATTAAAAAATCCTATATGTACTATCCATTAAACGTCATAAAAGTGAAACATTTAATACAACCGCATAACGTTGCAAGTCGTTTAACCTGACTTAACGTAAATCGCGCTAAAAAACGTTTTCGCAAAAAGAAAACTGGTATGAAATTATTTTGATGTTATTTCCGTGAGAGTCGCGCCCCTATTATATTTTGTAGGTCATAAATTATGCTTGTTTTCCATTGAGTGTTCCGACCAGTAAAGGAAGCCGCTGGTATTATCCCTGATGGCAACAGGGTTGGTTATCTACTTTTTAGCCGAACAAATGTGAATTAATTGTTTCTGCATGGTTATTCGTTAAATTAATAATGAAGACATGTTAACAATCATAGGCTCGTAACATGTCATATCGCCTGAGTATTCTGGATAAAAGCCCCATCGGGGAAGGTGAAACCGCCGCGATTGCGCTTGCCCGGACATTGCGCCTGGCGCAACTGGCAGAAGAGTGGGGATACCATCGTTTCTGGATCGCGGAACACCATAATACGCCACAGCTGGCCAGCCCATCACCGGAGTTGGTGATCGCCTGGATCCTCGGACAAACCCAACGCATTCGCGTCGGTTCCGGCGGCGTGATGTTGCAACATTACAGCCCATACAAAGTGGCGGAAAACTTCAATCTTCTGGCATCGCTGGCACCCGGACGGGTCGATCTCGGCGTAGGGAAAGCCCCTGGCGGCTTACCGCTGTCGACTCAGGCGTTACAGCAAGGACTTCATCAGGAAGAAAAAGGCAGTTTTGCCGACCAGCTTTCCCAGCTTAACGCCTGGCTGACGCTGAGTGGAACGGAAAGCGGGGAAGCGGTATTCCCAACGCCAATCCCACCGCAACCGCCGGAAGGTTTTGTACTGGGGGCCAGCGTGCAAAGTGCACAGTCAGCAGCGCGATCCGACTGGAATTTTATCTTCGCGGCACACCTCAATGGTGATAAAGCGTTATTGCGTGACGTTTTATCCTTTTGGCAGATCCACAGCACTCGCCCGACGATAGTCGCCGTTCAGGTGATTGTGGCTGACAGTCACGACGCCGCCGCACAGCTGGCGGAAAACGTGCAAATCTGGGGCGTGGAGCTGGAAGATGGTCAACGCGTTACGGTAGGCAGCGAAGAGCAGGCGCTGGCATTTGCCGCGCAGGCTGGCAGCCCGCCACGCAAAATCGCGCGGCGTGAGCTGGCGTTGTTGTACGGCACCGCTCAGGAGGTGATGGCGAAGCTTAAAACCTTACACACACAATTTGGCATTGACGAGTTCATTATCGATACGCCTGTGGCGGAAGGTCACGCGCGTCTGACGTCGCTGCGTTTGTTGGCGCAAGCTCATGACGCCGTGGAGGTGCTCTGATGACTCTCGGCTCAACGCTTATCAACTGGCGTCGTGAATTACACCAGTACCCGGAACTTTCTCTGCAGGAGGACGCAACCACGGCGCGCATCCACGCCTGGTTGCACGCAGCGGACGTCAATATTTTGCCGTTCGAGCTGCAAACCGGTCTGGTCGCGGAAATCGGTCAAGGAGACGATGTTATTGCGCTGCGGGCGGATATCGACGCGCTACCGATAGAAGAAAGCGCCGACGTTCCGTTTCGCTCCCTCACGCCGGGCGTGATGCATGCCTGCGGGCACGATGTTCACACCAGCGTTATGCTTGGCGCCGCGCTGCTGCTTAAACAGCAGGAAACAACTTTACCGGGGCGAGTACGTATTTTGTTTCAGCCAGCTGAAGAGAGTTTCGGCGGCGCAAAAACGCTGATCCGCGCCGGCGCGTTGCAAAACGTAGCGGCTATTTTTGCCATGCACAATGAGCCGGGTTTGCCGGTCGGCGAATTTGCCACACGCGGCGGTGCGTTCTATGCCAATGTTGATCGCTTTGTGCTGCGCATAAATGGCAAGGGCGCGCACGCAGCACGTCCACATGAGGGCAAAGATGCCATCCTGCTCGCCAGCCAGTTGGTAACGGTGTTGCAAAGCGTTGCCAGTCGCGACGTTAACACGCTGGATTCAGTCGTGCTCAGCGTGACCCGTATTCAGGGAGGAAACACATGGAACGTACTACCAGAGTCCGTTGAGCTGGAAGGGACGCTCAGAACGCACCGCACCCAGGTACAGCAGCAGGTTAAGGACCGGGTTAATGACATCGCAGCCGGATTTGCCCACGCTTTTGGCGCACAAATTGACGTAATCTGGCATGCGGGACCGACCGCGTTGGTAAATGATGATCGTTGGGCCGATATCGCCACCGCGGTGGCGAAACAGTCAGGCTACACCACCCACCATGCCGACCTGCATATGGGCGGGGAGGATTTTGCCGTCTACCTGCAAAATACGCCTGGCGCATTCGTCAGTATTGGCAGCGCCAGTGAATACGGCTTACATCACCCGGGATTCAATCCGGACGAGCGTTTAATTGAACCAGCCGCGCATTATTTTGCACAGTTAGCAAAAACGGCATTCGCACACCTTTAATTTTACCTGTTGGGAAGGGATTATTATGGCTGAAAATCGGCAACTACGGCTCGGTACTATTCTGCATGGCGCATCGGGAAATATGTCCGCATGGCGTCATCCGGCGGCTCAGGCCGATGCCAGTATTAATTTTGAATTTGTCAAAGAGACGGCGCTTATTGCGGAAAAAGGGAAGCTGGATTTTATTTTTGTCGCCGATGGTCTGTATATTAATGAGAAATCAATCCCGCACTTTTTAAATCGTTTTGAGCCGTTAACGGTATTATCTGCCCTGGCCAGTATCACCCAGAATCTGGGACTGGTTGGCACGGTGTCCACATCATATAGCGAGCCGTTTACTACCGCACGGCAGTTCGCCAGCCTTGATCATCTCAGCCAGGGCCGTGCCGGGTGGAACGTGGTTACGTCGCCTCTGGAGGGATCGGCAAAAAACTATTCCCGCGCCCAGCATCCAGAGCATGCCCAGCGTTATCGGATTGCCGATGAATATTTACGGGTCGTAAAAGGACTGTGGGATTCCTGGGAAGACGATGCCTTTACCCGAAATAAGGCAAGCGGAGAATTTTTTAATCCGCAAAAGCTGCACACGCTTAACCATCATGGGGATTATTTTCAGGTCGCCGGGCCATTAAATATTGGGCGTACGCCACAAGGCCGTCCGATTATATTTCAGGCGGGCGCTTCAGCAGATGGCAAGAAATTAGCGGCGCAGCATGCTGATGCTATTTTCACCCATCAGGAGTCGCTGGCAGAGGCCAAAGCATTCTATCAGGATGTAAAAAGCCAGCTGGAAAGCGCCGGTCGACATCCCGAACAACTGCATATATTCCAGGGCGTCAGCGTTATTGTTGGCGACAGCGCAGAGGACGTTGAACAGCAATATCAGACTACCGCTGCGCTGGTGTCTATTACCGACGCGCTGAACTACCTTGGTCGCTACTTTGAACATCATGATTTTGCCCAATATCCGCTGGACGCACCGTTCCCGGATCTGGGCTCTCTCGGGCAAAACAGCTTTCGCAGTACGACTGATGAGATCAAACGCACTGCGCATGAGCGTGGCTTAACTCTCCGCCAGGTTGCTCTGGAAGCGGCCAGTCCACGTCCACGCTTTAGCGGTACGCCGCAACAGGTAGCAGACGGTCTGCAGCAGTGGTTCGACGAAGAAGCCGCTGACGGTTTTATCATCCAGGGCGGAACGCCGGATACCTTCCCGCGGTTTGTCGAACAGGTTGTCCCCGTGCTTCAGGCGCGCGGCCTGTTCCGCCATGAATATCCCGGTATGACCCTGCGCGCAAGCCTGGGATTAGCGACACCTGCAAATCAATTCACACAATAAGAGAAAAACGCTATGCAGAAAAAATCAGTATTCCTCGCGCTGTCACTGGCTTTCAGCGCGTCCGTCTGGGCAAATGAGGTAACGATCAACGGCACGGGCGTAAGCCTGGAAGCCAATAAAACGCCGATTAATACGGCAAAAAATCCGCAGGCGATTGCGCAGTTGCCCGCAAACCTGCACCTGGCCGTACCGGGAAAATTCACCGTGGCGATTGCCGGGCTAAGCCAGCCGCCGCTGACCGTCTTTGCCGATGACAATAAAACGCTGATCGGCAGCGAGGCGGACATTGCGCGTCTGGTGGCTGACAGTCTGGGGCTGGAACTCAACGTTGTGCCCACGTCATGGGAAGACTGGCCGCTGGGCGTCACTTCCGGCAAATACGATGCCGCGATCAGTAATATTACCGTCACCAAAGCACGCAAAGAAAAATTCGATTTCGCGACGTATCGGAAGGATTCTCTTGGCTTTTATGTCAAAACGGGCAGCAAGCTGAAGAAAATCGAGCAGGCAGAAGATATCGCCGGTCTGCGCATCATTGTCGGTTCGGGGACAAACCAGGAAGCCATCCTGCTTGCCTGGAACGATGAGAACGTGAAGAAAGGGTTACAGCCGTTTACGCCGGTGTATACCAAAGATGATGCCGCGCAAACCCTGGCCCTACAGTCAGGCCGCGCCGATGCCTACTTCGGTCCTAATGTAATCGGCGCGTGGAAAGCCGCGCTCAACGGTAAAACGCAATTAGTGGGTAGCGTTGATGGCGGTTGGCCAAAAGCGGCACACATCGCTGTGACGCTGAAAAAAGACAGCGGTCTGGTTCTGCCAGTACAAACCGCCCTCAACGGCGTGATTGGCAACGGCGACTATGACAAGGTACTGAATCGCTGGGGAGAAGGGGTGGAACGCATTCCACAATCTGAAATTAACCCGGCCGGTTTAGGCGACTAAGGAGGTCATCGTGAGCGATCAATTTCGCGTGGTCTCACCGGAAGCCAGCGAGCTGCAGCCCATTTTGAACGGTCTGTTCGGTGAATATGCCGCCCGCTATGGCGATTACTTTTCTCGCGACGCTGAAGTGGAACTGACCGAATGGTATCTGGCACCGCAGGGGCTTTTCGTGGTGCTGGAGCGCCGCGGTGAGATTATCGCCACCGGGGCTTATAAACCTTACGACGAAAACACCGCTGAGATTAAGCGCATCTGGACGAAAAGCAGTCTGCGTCAGCAGGGGCTGGCGGCGCGCGTGGTGCGGGAGCTGGAGCGTCGGGCGCTGCTCGCAGGCTACAGCCGGATTTATCTGACCACGGGATTTCGCCAGCCGGAGGCCGTCCGACTTTACTTAAGCCAGGGCTACGATCCGCAATTTGATACGATGCGCGATCCCGAAGAGTACAGCCGACCACCGTTTGATGGGCGACTACGCTTTACCAAACTGTTAACTATCGCCGGTCAGGCAAGAACCGCCTGAGGAGAGAGAAGATGAAAACGACGGATAGCATTAAAGTCGTACCGGCGCGTTACCCCATGCGCACCGTTGGTGCGGTCATTGCTTTGTTTGTTCTGGCGGTGATTATCCAGTCCGTGGCGTTTAATCCGCGCTGGGAATGGGGCGTGTTTGCCCGCTGGTTCTTTGATCCGGTTATCTTATCCGGCCTCGGGCAAACGCTGTTACTGACGCTCATCGGGACGCTGTTGAGTATTATCATTGGTGGTCTGCTGGCGTTGGCGCGGCTTTCATCTTCCTGGCTGTTGAACGGTCTGGCATGGAGTTACATCTGGCTGTTTCGTTCGTTACCGCTGATTGTGGTGCTAATCGTTTTGTACAACTTCTCCTATCTGTACGACACGCTGGCGATTGGTATTCCGTTTACGCCCATTCAGTGGGGGAGTTTTGAGACCATCAATGTGCTCGGCCAATTTTCCACCGCGGTGGTTGGCCTGACGCTGGTGCAAAGCGCCTATACCGCTGAAATTATTCGTGGTGGATTTTTAGGGGTTGATCACGGTCAGTACGAGGCGGCGGCAGCGCTGGGCTTACCGGCATGGCGTCGTACGCTGCGGATTATTCTGCCGCAGGCGCTGCGCACCATTTTGCCTGCGGGCTTCAATGAAATCATCAGTCTGGCAAAAGGGACGGCGATGGTATACGTGCTGGCAATGCCGGAGCTGTTCTATACCATCCAGATGATCTACAACCGCACGCAGGAAGTGATCCCGCTGCTGATGGTGGGCGCGGTGTGGTATCTGGTGATCACCAGCGTCCTGTCGTTAATTCAGCACCTTGTCGAACGCGCGCTGGCGCGCAGCGAACGACGTTCAGCCATCAATACTGCCCGGGTGAGTCGTGCAGAAAAACGCAGTCGTCAACGTCCACAGCAGGAGGCCCTCCATGTCCCACTCGCCTGAAGGCCATATTTCCATTACCGGCGTCAGCAAATACTTTGGCCGTCATAAAGCGCTGGATAATGTGTCGCTGGAGATACCTCCCGGTACGGTAACGGTCATTCTCGGGCCGTCCGGTTCAGGGAAATCCACACTCCTGCGGACCATCAACCATCTGGAGCGCGTCGATGAGGGGTTTATTCAAATCGATGGTGATTACATTGGCTATCGTCGGCAGGGAGACAAGCTGTATGAACTGAAAGAGGCGGAAATTTTGCGCCAGCGCGTAAACGTCGGCTATGTGTTCCAGAACTTTAATCTGTTCCCACACTTAACGGTGCTGGAGAATTTGATTGAAGCGCCCATTGCGCATGGTCTGGCATCGCGTAAAGCCGCCACCGAGCGGGCATTAACCCTGCTTGATGCGGTTGGGCTGCGTAATAAGGCTGATGCCTGGTCGCGTCACTTATCCGGCGGACAGCAGCAGCGTATCGCTATTGCTCGTGCGCTGGCGCTAAATCCGCGCGTTATGCTGTTTGATGAGCCGACATCTGCACTGGATCCTGAACTGGTCGGTGAGGTGCTGGATGTCATTAAAGCACTGGCGCAGTCGGGAACCACGCTGGTTGTGGTGACCCACGAGATTGGCTTCGCCCGGGAAGTCGCGGATCAGGTGGTGTTTATGGTCGATGGTAAAATCGTCGAGCAGGGCAGCAGCGAGCAGGTGTTGAATCATCCACGCCACACGCGTACCCAGCAGTTTTTGTCGAAAGTTCTGTGAGTTTCAGGGAAAGATGGACATGTCTGCATTGGTCGTCGAATGCTGCTCTACACTTAGGGTTTTAACTTTAGGGGGTGCAGCATGATTAAGGTCTATGGGGTACCGGGCTGGGGATCGGCCATCAGTGAAGTGATGCTCACACTGGCGGAGATCCCTTACAGTTTTATTGATGTCGACGGCTTTGACAGCGACGGGCCTTCGCGAGAGTTGCTAAAAACAATGAATCCGCTGTGTCAGGTGCCCACACTGATACTGGAAAATGGCAACGTGATGACGGAAACGGCGGCGATCGCGCTGATGATCCTCGATCGTTGCCCAGCACTTTCGCCACCCGTTGGGCACGCCGAACGCCAGCAGTTTCAGCGTCTGTTGATCTGGCTGGTGGCAAATGTTTATCCCACGTTTACCTATGCCGATTACCCACAACGCTGGGCGCCGGACGCCCCGGCGCAGTTGAAAAAGAACTGTATTGAGTACCGTAAATTGCTTTATATATGGCTGAACGACCAGCTAAACGCTGAGCCGTACGCGTTCGGGGAGCAGCTAACACTTCTGGACGTTTATATTGCCGTTATGCGTACCTGGGGTCCGGGACATGACTGGTTTCAGGACAACACGCCGAATATTAGCGCCATTGCCGATGCGGTCTGTCAGCACCCGAGACTGCGTACTGTTCTGAGAAACAATAAGATCATTTGAATAAAAAACGCTGTTCCGCAGGAGTGCAATTCCCGGAACAGCGGGCGAACTATCGCCATAAGTTTAAATTACGCAGCAGAAGGGGTGAGCGTAATTCGATCCAACGGCCCCACGATAAACAGATAGGAAACCAGGCCGATCAGCCCCATCGAGCCGACGTACAAGATGGCGTAATCAAAGGACTGGGTATTCGCCAGAATGACGCCGATCACCAGTGGGGTGATGATACTGGCCATATTGCCGCACATATTGAATACGCCGCCAGCAATGCCAAGTACTTCTTTTGGAGAGGTATCGCTGAGAACACACCATCCCAGATTGCCAAAGCCTTTGGCGAAAAATGCCAGGCTCATCGCCGCGATAACCACAAACTCTGACGAGGTGTAATTGGCGATAACGATGACGCAGGATAATAGCATTCCGCAGATAACCGGCAGCTTACGGGCAATCGTCAGGCTGTAGCCGCGCTTTAATAGCCAGTCGGAGAAAACGCCGCCTAACAATCCACCAATAAAACCGGCAATGGCAGGGATACTGGCGACAAATCCCACTTTAAGGATCGACATGCCTTTCGCCTGATACAGATAGGTAGGAAACCAGGTCAGGAAGAACCAGGTAATTGACGTCACGCAGAACTGTCCGATATATACGCCAATCATCATGCGATTGACGCAGACGCTTTTAATTTGCGCAAAGGTAATTTTCTGTGACTCTTTTTTATTACCCAGTGACGGTTCGCCCCCGCCGTCCCGGATATAGTCAATTTCCTGCTGGTTTACCTTCGGATGATGCATAGGATCTCGGACTTTGACCAGCCAGAATACGCCAAGAATAACGCCAATCGCCCCGATATAATAAAAAACAAAGTGCCAGCTGAGATTATGCAAAATAATCGTCATTAACGGCGTAATAATGCCTAGCGAGATATATTGTGCGGCTTGATAAACAGAGGTGACAAAGCCGCGTTCGTTATTAGGAAACCACTGCACGCTTAATCGACTGTTGGCTGGAAAGGCCGGCGCTTCAATGGCGCCCATCAGTAATCGCAAGATAATCAATACGACCAACGGGCTGGCGTACAGATAAATGGTGCCCTGAAACATGGTTACCAGCGACCAGCCTATCAGGGCGCAGCCGTATACCAGGCGCGAGCCATAGCGATCCAGTAGCCAGCCGCCGGGGAGTTGCATAATGACATAAGAAATACCGAAGGCAGAAAAGGCCAGTCCCATAGCTTCGGGATCAAAGCCTAATTCTTTACTCATAATCGGCGCCACGACGGATAACGTCGCGCGATCGGCGTAATTAAATACGGTCGCAAGAAACAGAAATATCAGAATGCCGTAACGCACTTTTGTGCGCTTTATTATTGTGTTCATCACCCACTCCTTTCATAAGGTTGAGAGCGTATCTGTAGGGAAGAGGGCGGGTGTTACTTACCCGCCAAATAAATTAAGGACGTTTACCAAACTCGCAGGTCAATTGCGTCCAGCGGCGCGCTTGTTCGCTGATGCTGAACCCCAGACCGTGACGGTCGGAAACCCACATCCGGCCATCGCGCAGCTCAAGCTGTTCATTAAATAACGGGTTCAGCCATTCGAAATGTTCCAGCCATGGCTCAAGCGGGTAAGCGGCGGACAGATGCAGGTGAACTTCCATGGCGAAGTGCGGTGCCAGTTTGCGTCCGTGTTTTGCCGCCAGGTCCATAATTTTCAGGAACGGTGAAATTCCCCCCACACGCGGTGCATCGGGCTGGACGAAATCGCTGGCATTGCCGAGGATCAACTGCTCATGTTCGCGGAAACTGGTCAGCATTTCACCGGTAGCAATCGGGGTATCAAGCGCGGCGGCCAGTTGGGCGTGACCTTCAACATCGTAGGCATCCAGCGGCTCTTCAATCCAAATCAGATTGAACTGCTCCATTTTACGTCCCATACGGATGGCGGTTTCCCGGTCCCACTGCTGATTGGCATCGACCATCAGCGGGAAGTCATCACCCAGCGCTTCACGCACCGCGGTTAGGCGGCGAATATCCTCAGCGCAGTTTGGTTGACCAACCTTGAGTTTGATGCCGCCAATGCCGTTTTCACGGGAAATAACCACGTTTTTAAGCACCTGATCCAGTGGCGTATGCAGGAATCCGCCGGAGGTGTTGTAGCACTGCACGGAGTCCCGATGCGCGCCCAGCAGTTTTGCCAGCGGCAACCCTGCACGTTTGGCCTTCATATCCCACAAGGCGATATCGATAGGGGAGATAGCCTGTACCGCCATGCCGCTGCGTCCGACGGAAGCGCCAGCCCACAGCAGTTTGGTGTAGATCTTGTCGATATCGTTTGGATCTTCGCCTAACAGGTTATCGGCAATTTCTTTGGCATGCGCGTAGATCCCCTGGCCACCAGCCCGCTTGGAGTAACTAAATCCAACGCCCTCAAATCCGTCACGGCTGCGGATCTCGGCGATGATAATGGCGACTTCAGTGAGAGGTTTCTGACGACCAGTCAGCACTTTGGCATCGCTGACCGGTGTTGCCAGCGGAAGGAAAGCGAGGGATAGCTTAACCCATTCGATACGGTCGCCGGTTTCTGCCGCGGTTTTTGCATTAGCCGATTTGGCATAGGTTACGGCATCGGAATTAGCGCTTAAAGACATTTTATTCACTCCTGGTGATAACAAATGATTGCGCTATCATTTTTAATGTTAGCGCAATCACTGTGCCAGCGAATTGATTGTGATTTGAACAATTGCTCACAAATACGGAGATAAAAGGGCGATAACTTGTATGCAACATCACATTCCAATACTTTATGGGGAAACGCCCAAATCATTATGATATCGCTATCATTTTTTACCTGGAGATGATTATCTAAGCTGCTGTTTTCTCTGCGTTATGGTAGTGGGATGCTGGCAATAGCCGAAATCATGATGAATAATGCCAGGATACATCGGCGATTTTTGACAAGGGCATCGACAGTGAAAAACTCCAGACCTCCGCGTGCCCCCACGCTGGAAGATGTTGCCCGTACCGCGGGATTGTCACCCATGACGGTGAGCAGGGCGCTAAATACCCCGCAGTTGGTGCGCCCGAAAACGGTGGAAAAAGTGATGCAGGCGGTACGCGCCACCGGCTATATCCCCAACGCGCTGGCCGGGGGGTTGGCGTCGCGACGCAGTAAGCTTATCGCCGTGGTTGTCCCGCAAATTAACAACAATATGTTTGTCGATACCATCCAGTCATTAAGTGATGAACTGGCTGAACGCGGTTACCACATCTTGCTCTGCGTGTC
This sequence comes from Citrobacter arsenatis, assembly GCF_004353845.1. Classification (GTDB taxonomy): domain Bacteria; phylum Pseudomonadota; class Gammaproteobacteria; order Enterobacterales; family Enterobacteriaceae; genus Citrobacter; species Citrobacter arsenatis. The sequence continues at coordinate 2,590,226 of NZ_CP037864.1, read as the reverse complement.
GGGTTATACGCCGCAAACAGAGGCTGAACTGGTGGCGACGCTACTTTCACGCCGTCCGGATGGCGTAGTGCTTACCGGTATCCATCATACCGCTGAGCTGAAAAAGGTGATCCTTAATGCGGCCATCCCGGTCGTGGAGATCTGGGACTTAACGCCAACCCCCATTGATATGCTGGTCGGGTTTTCGCACGAAAAAGTCGGCCAGGCGCTGGCAGACTATTTGCTGGAAAAAGGCTATAGCCGACCCGGTTTGTTATGGACAGCCGATCGCCGGGCGGGACAGCGTAAACAAGGACTGTGCGATGCGCTGAGACGTCATGGTGTTGCGGCTGACGCACAGGTGGATGTTCCGCTTCCGGCCTCTCTGGCATTAGGGCGCAGTGGATTAGCTCAGCTATTGGCTGAAGGCGCGTTTGATGTCATTGTCTGTAGCTCAGATACGCTAGCCCAGGGGGCGATCATGGAAGCCGAAAGCCGTGGTCTACGCGTGCCGCAGGAGTTAGCGATTATCGGTTTTGGCGATCTCGATTTTGCCGCCAGTAACCGACCTGCGATCACCACCGTCAGCGTCGACCGACGGGCCATTGGACAACGTGCCGCTTCACTGCTTGCCGATCGTATCGAACAAATTCCGCGTGAAGACGATATTATTGATGTCGGCTTTCATCTGGTAGAACGAGAGTCCGCATAAGTTACCTGCATCCCAAAACAATAAGGAATCTGCTATGCCGCACGTCGATATCAAATGTTTTCCTCGCTCCCTTACCGACGAACAAAAATCCGCGCTGGCGGCGGATATTGCCGACGTCATTATTCGTCATTTGCAAAGCAAAGACAGTTCCGTGAGCGTGGCGCTTAATGAAATTGAGCCAGAGGCGTGGCAGGGCGTGTGGGATGCGGAAATTGCGCCGCAGATGGCAAGGTTGATTAAAAAACCTGGCTACAGCATGTAAGAAAAAACGGGCGGAAAATCCGCCCGTTTTCGTTGTGCTTACGGCGTAACGATGTTGAACCAGAATTCGAACTTATCCATATAGCCGAGCATGGCATCAAGCTTGGCGCCGTCCCCGGTTATCTTCACGTCACCGCTGTCTTGTGCCTGTTTCAGCGTCACTTCCTTAAGGATGATTTTGTTCAGCGTGTCGCGATTTAGCGTGACGGTGGCGTCGGCATCTTTTGCTTCGGCATTGGCGGTATGGTTCAGTACGCCATTCTCCAGCTCAAGCTTGTATTTACCGCCGTCGCTACCAAGGTCGATGTTAAATACTGACTTCGCATCGCCCGCTTTTTGTCCGTTGATATGTACCGCCAGATAATCGAAGAACATTTCCGGCGTCATCGCCCGAACGGTATCCGGGCTGGCGGTATTCGGAGTTGGGCCTTTGACTACGCCGTTTCGCAGCTCTTGCGCCCCGGTCAGATAGAAGTTACGCCACGGGCCGGATTCAGCCTGATACCCCAATTGCTCCAGCGCGTCCGCTTCCAGATTACGCGCGGCCTGGTTATTCGGATCGGCAAATACCACTTTGCTCACCACCTGAGCCACCCAGCGATAGTTACCCTGGTCATAGTCGGTTTTGGCTTTCTGCAAAATGGCGTCCGCACCGCCCATATAGTCGACAAATTTCTTCGCAGATTCTTCAGGCGGCAGTTCATCCAGCGTTGCCGGGTTGCCGTCAAACCAGCCGAGATAAAGCACATAGGTTGCTTTCACATCATGGCTAACGGAGCCATAGTATCCGCGGTTTGCCCAGGTATGGGCCAGTGAGTCCGGCAGCTTAAAGTTCGCGGCGATTTCATCGCGGGTCAGACCTTCGTTAGCCATGCGCAGCGTCTGGTCGTTGATGTAACGATACAGGTCGCGCTGGCTTTTCAGCAGGCTTACAACCTTGTCATTACCCCAGGTTGGCCAGTGGTGCTGCGCCATCAGTATTTCGGCTTTATCACCCCAGCGGACAATCGCTTCGTTGATATATTTGGACCACGGCAGCGGTTCACGGATTTTGGCTCCGCGCAGAGAGTAGGTATTGTGCAGGGTGTGAGTGACATCTTCCGCAGACTCAATCAGTTTCTTCTCTTCGATGTACCACAGCATTTCCGAAGGTGCTTCAGACCCCGGAGCCAGCATGAAGTCATAGGTCAGTCCGTCAATGACCTCTTTTTGTCCATCTTTCTCAATGATATTCGTTGGCGCAATCAGCGTAACGGTTCCCGCAGAGGTCGTGGTTCCCAGTCCCGCGCCGACCTGACCTTTGGCATCAGGCTTTAACAGGTTGCCGTACATGTAGCTCGCGCGGCGGCTCATGACGTTACCGGCCATGATATTCTCAGCGACCGCAGCTTCCATAAATCCGGCAGGCGCATAAATTTTCACTTTGCCCGCTTTAACGTCGGCTTCATCAACAACGCCGCGTACGCCGCCGTAATGGTCAACGTGGCTGTGGGTATAAATCACCGCGACAACCGGTTTTTGACCGCGGTTTTTAAAGTAAAGATCCATCCCGACTTTTGCGGTTTCTGCAGAGACCAGCGGGTCAACGACGGTAACACCTTCTTTACCTTCGATAATGGTCATGTTCGACAGATCAAGGTTACGAATCTGGTAAACGCCATCCGTTACTTCAAACAGTCCGCTGATGTTGATCAACTGGGATTGACGCCACAGGCTCGGGTTGACCGTATCCGGCGCTTTATCGCCTTCTTTGATGAACGCGTATTGCTGCGGATTCCAGATAACATTTCCCTGTTCGCCTTTGATCACGTCCTGCGGGAGTGGAGCGATAAAGCCTTTGTGGGCGTCGGTAAAGTCGGTGTTATCGGAGAAGGGCAGTTGGTTGTAAAGCGCGTTGTTGGCTTGTTGCGTGGCGGCGGTGGCGTCTTTAGGAGCCTCAGCGGCCATAACGGGAACAGAAAACGATGTGAGTAACCCAGCAAGTATAAAACTTTGTGCGATTCTATTAAGTTGCATCGTAAAACCTCTCTGACACTTCATAAGTACAGTTGGGGGATGCTGCTTTGACGGATAGCGTTTTGATTAGGTATTTGAGTTAGTGCAACATTAACTATAATTCACATGTATGATTCAGCAAGGAATGAGGGGTAATACATCTAATTGGTTTTTCAGAAGTTATAAGAAAACAGTCGTGGATGACAGCGGAGAACTGCCATCCGTTAGTAAAGTATCATTCAACTGCGATGATGCGCTTCCCGCTGGAGACAAACGTTCCGGCCCCAAGGTGATGCAGAGTATTGAGCTTGCCATCATCAAACTGCCAGCGTCCTTCCACGAAGGCTCGCTCATCAGCGGCTGCCGAAACCACTTCCCCAAACAGCGTGTCATATTTTTCCTGCGCCGCAGTGGCCGGCAACAGGCGACACTCCATCCAGGCCAGACATTTCGCTTCTATCAGCGGTAACCCCAGGACCGGTCCTTGTACCACGGGAATGCCATAGCAGTTGAATTTATCTTCCACGCGACCGGAAACACTGCCTACGGCCCAGGTCCAGTTGACGGCGGCGACGCCCGGAATCACGATGCCGAATTTACCGCTACGTTCAATGAGTTCACGCGACCAGGCGGTCTTATCAACAACAATGGCTACCCTCGGCGGTTCAAATTCCACAGGCATTGACCACGCCGCAGCCATCACATTGCGCCGCTCGGTATGCTCATCCCGGCTGGTGATCAATATCGTAGGGCCGTGATTGAGTAGCCGACTGGCATGTTTTAATTCGATCGAACGAAAATGGCTCATGGATACTCCTTGGCTGAGAGATAACACACCACAATAAACATAGATATTAACGGTATTAGCGATTTTGTCGCCTCGCCAGCAGGAACAACGCACAAAATCGACGGCGTAAATTTAAAAATGCGTTATAAGTACTGCATTAACCGAACAGGAACTCCGTATGACGCCTTTTTTAACCGCTTATTTTGCCCGTATTGGCTGGTCAGATTCGGCCAACGTCAACATTGAAACCTTACGAGCGCTACATCTACTGCACAACAGCGCAATTCCATTTGAAAACCTGGACGTATTGCTGCCAAGAGAGATGCAGCTTGACGATTTGTCGCTGGAAGAGAAGCTGGTCACGGCGCGTCGCGGCGGTTATTGCTTTGAACAGAACGGAGTGTTTGAACGCGCATTACGCGAAATCGGTTTTAACGTACGCAGTTTGCTCGGTCGCGTGGTACTGGCAAATCCGTCAAGCCTGCCACCGCGCACGCATCGTCTGTTGCTGGTTGAATTGCAGGGTGAGCAGTGGATTGCTGACGTTGGCTTCGGTGGGCAAACGCTGACGGCGCCGATTCGGCTGCAAGCTAACATTGAGCAGGAAACGCCACACGGCGAGTATCGGTTGATTCAGGACCATGAAGACTGGATCCTGCAGTTCCGTCATCATGAACACTGGCAATCAATGTACCATTTCGACCTGGTGGTACAGCATCAGAGCGATTATCTGATGGGCAACTTCTGGTCCGCTCATTGGCCGCAGTCACATTTTCGCCATCATCTGCTGATGTGTCGTCATCTGCCTGACGGCGGGAAATTAACATTAACCAATTTTCATTTTACCCATTATCAGGATGGACACGCGGTAGAGCAGATTAATCTGCCTGACGTCGCCAGCCTGTATGCTTTGTTGCAAGAACGGTTTGGACTGGGCGTGGATGACGCAAAGCATGGGTTTACCCAGGATGAGCTGGCAACGGTCATGGCGGCGTTTGATACGCATCCGGAAGCGGGGAAATAGGGGCATCTGACGTTATGCCGGATGCGGCGTCATCGCCTTATCCGGCCTACGGAAACGATTAAAAATCTATCGCCCATTCTGCGTGAAACAGGATCACCGCCGAACCGGTAATGGTGACTTTATCCGGCTGGTTTTCACGGATAGTCACCGTTACATCAACAATCCCGTCGCGCCCGAGCGCGCGGCCCTGATGCCCCTGAACACGTAACGTTTTGCCATCATGCGCCATCAGCCCATGGTGAACCAGCCATGCACCCATTGGACCGTTGGCATTGCCGGTAACAGGGTCTTCCACAATACCAATGGCAGGCGAAAACATGCGGCCATCAGTAGCGTTTTCGCCCGGACGGATTTGAAAAGGGAAGAAACCGTTACAGCCTATTTGCTGGCTGATGGCGGTCAGCGCCGGTAAATCAGGGGAAAGGGCGTCGAGATCCACCTCAGGCTTCAGTGGGATCATCACTTTCGAATGTCCGGTGGTGGCAACCTGAATGGGTAAGCCTGTCAGCATATCGTCTTCGCTCAGGTGCAGAGCATTGATAATCGCGGCCCGAACAGCGCCTTCCAGTGGAGGTTCAAATCCGGGTACACCTTGCTCAAGGCTGATGCGATAGTCATCCCCGGTAGCTTCGATATCCACCCGATGACGTCCGGCCAGCGAGGTTTGCCAGACCGTGCAGTTGCCCAGACCCAGCACCTTGGCCCGCACATAATGTGCGGCGACGGTAGCATGTCCACAGATAGGCACTTCGACCGTCGGCGTGAAATAGCGGATGCGAACATCGCTGTCGTCGCTGGTCAGCAGGAATGCGGTTTCCGAATGGCGCAGCTCGCGGGCAATGAGCTGCATTTGCGCTTCGCTCAGTCCGTCGGCATGCAAAACCACGCCCGCTGAATTGCCGCGAAAGGGGACCGAAGTAAAGGCATCAACATGATAAACCTGTGGTTTCATTAGCGTTCTCCCTGGAATGGAGAAGCATCATAACGTACAAAAAGCGGGATAGCGATGCTGCCCGGTAAGCGCATGCGCTACCGGGCAGCAGAGGACATTATCGGCGGGAACGCACGATTTGATAGCGGCGAGTAAAGTACTCAAACGGCGCACTCCACACGTGGACCAGACGTGTGAACGGGAACAGCAGGAAGATAGTCATCCCGAGAACCAGATGCACGCGGAAAATCAACGCCACGCCATCCAGATGTGCAGACGCACCGCCCTGAAAAGTCACCACCGACTGCGCCCAACCAACCAGTTTCAGCATTTCACTGCCGTCAGGATGCTGCGCAGAGAATGGGATAGTGGTTAAGCCGAGGATACACTGAATCAGCAGAATGCAGAGGATCAGAATATCGGCGGTGGAAGAGGTTGCACGAATGCGCGGGTTGGTCAGACGGCGCACCAGCAAGCCTGCGCCACCAATCAGCGTCAGCACGCCACATAGCCCGCCGGCAATCATCGCCATCTGTTGCTTGACCGCAATCGGCAGGAACCAGGCATACATCCAGTGCGGTGTTAACATGCCGAACAGGTGCCCGAAAAAGATCCCCAGAATGCCGATGTGGAACAGGTTCGACCATAACACCATACCGCGTTTGTCCAGCATCTGGCTGGAAGAGGCGCGCCAGGTGTATTGCCCGTAGTCATAGCGTAGCCAACTGCCGAGGATAAACACCGTCCCGCACAGGTACGGATAGATATCGTAAAAAAAGACGTTCAGGTACTGTATCATTTCGGGCCTCCCGCGCTGACGTCGACATACTGCGGCGCCACGTCCTGGCTAAAGCGTCGTTGATAGTTTTGTAACGGTGAGCTGTCGCAGGCGGTGGCGTTATCTTCGATAAACTTCACCTGTTCCTCTTCCCAGACCGCATCCAGCGCCTGACGGGTATCATCGCGAGTTTCCGCGCCAACCTGTTTAGTGACGCTGTCACTTGAAAGAGGGCTTCCGGCAAGCAGCAGCAGGGCGTCGAACAGTTGATACCACGGTGTATCGCGCTGTTTTAAGCGTCCACCCAGTAACGCCAAAATCGGTGCGACGTTCTGCAGTCCTTCTTTGGCCTCGGCCTCTGGCAGTACGCTCAGATACTCCAGATACAACGGCAAATGATCCGGCAGTTCGCGGCAGTTGAGCTGCAGCCCAACCTTCTCGTACTGCGCCAGCAGATCAACCATCGCCTGGCCCCGGTCGCGGGATTCGGCGTGCACGTGCTCAAACAGCAGCAGAGAGGTAGCCCGGCCCCGGTCGAAGATTTCGCACCATTCCGCTTGTTTATCCAGCAGTGGCGCATTGAGCAACCCCTGGCTAAATTCGGTCAGCATTGGGGCTTCGCTGGCCACAAGCGCCAGCGCGTCGTCTTTACACTCCCACAGCAGCTCGTCGGGATATTCCATCAGCAGGCCGATAACCTTCAGGATTTGCATTATTCACCCTCCGCTTTATCGCGCACTTCGGTGATGTCGATGGCATCAATACGACTGCTGTTAAACAGATTGAATTTGGTATCTGAACCATGGCAGCCGTCACCGAAGGTAAATCCACAGCCGTTTTTCTCCGGGAAGGCGTCGCGCGCCATTTCACGGTGGCTGGTTGGGATCACGAAGCGGTCTTCATAGTTGGCGATGGCCAGATAGCGATACATCTCCTCGACCTGCTCAACGGTCAGACCCACTTCCTCAATCGCGCGGGTGTCCGTCACGCCTTCGACGGTTTGCGCACGCATATAGTGGCGCATGGCCATCATCCGTTTGAGCGCGCGCAGCACCGGACCGGTATCGCCTGCGCTTAACATGTTAGCGAGGTACTGAACCGGAATTCGCAGTGATTCAACCGCCGGCAAAATGTTGCCATTGTGCGGCAGTCCGCCCGCGTCGGCGACCGACTGAATTGGTGACAATGGCGGTACATACCAGACCATCGGCAGGGTGCGATATTCCGGGTGCAGCGGCAACGCCAGCTTCCAGTCCATCGCCATTTTGTAAACCGGCGAACGTTGGGCCGCTTCGATGACGTTATGCGGAATACCTTGTTTTAACGCTTCTTCAATCACCGCCGGGTCGTGCGGATTGAGGAACACATCGCACTGACGCTCATAGAGATCGGTTTCATGCTCGGTGCTGGCCGCTTCTTCGATACGGTCGGCGTCGTACAGCAATACGCCGAGATAACGGATACGCCCAACGCAGGTTTCCGAACATACCGTCGGCTGGCCGGACTCAATACGCGGGTAGCAGAAAATGCACTTCTCTGATTTACCGCTCTTCCAGTTAAAGTAGATTTTTTTGTACGGACAACCGCTGATGCACAAACGCCAGCCGCGACATTTGTCCTGGTCGATCAGCACGATGCCATCTTCTTCACGCTTATAGATGGCACCGCTCGGGCAGGTGGCGACGCAGCTTGGGTTCAGGCAGTGTTCGCACAGGCGCGGTAAATACATCATGAAGGTGTTTTCGAACTGGCCGTACATCTCCTTTTGCATCTTCTCAAAGTTACGGTCACGGGCACGTTTTGAAAATTCGCCGCCGAGCAGCTCTTCCCAGTTGGGGCCCCAGATTATCTTGTCCATCCGTTTGCCATCGATCAGCGAGCGCGGACGCGCGGTGGGCTGATTCTTGCTTTCCGGCGCGCTATGCAGATGCTGATAATCGTAGGTAAACGGTTCATAATAATCATCGATTTGCGGGATCACCGGGTTGGCGAAAATTTTGGTGATCACGCCCATCTTGCCGCCCAGACGCGGTCTTATCTTGCCGTTAACATCGCGAACCCAGCCGCCTTGCCACTCTTCCTGATCTTCCCAGTTTTTCGGATAACCAATACCGGGTTTGGTTTCAACGTTGTTAAACCACGCATATTCCATCCCTTCACGCCCGGTCCAGACGTTTTTACAGGTGACGGAGCAGGTGTGGCAGCCGATGCACTTATCCAGATTAAGAACCATGCCTACCTGTGAGCGTATTTTCATTTTTTCGCCTCCTGTACCTGATCGCGACCTTCATCATCCAGCCAGTTAATATTTTTCATTTTTCTAATCATGATGAACTCATCGCGGTTAGAGCCGACCGTGCCGTAATAGTTGAAGCTGTATGCCAGCTGCGCATAGCCGCCGATCATATGCGTGGGTTTCGGGCAAACGCGGGTGACTGAGTTATGGATCCCGCCACGCATTCCGGTGACTTCCGAGCCAGGGATATTAATGATTCGCTCCTGAGCGTGGTACATCATGGTCATTCCCGGTGGCACACGCTGACTCACCACCGCACGCGCGGTGAGCGCACCGTTGGCGTTGAACGCTTCAATCCAGTCGTTATCCTCAATGCCCAACTCTTTGGCATCGGTCTCGCTGATCCAGACAATCGGGCCGCCGCGCGACAGCGTCAGCATCAGCAGGTTTTCGCTGTAGGTAGAGTGGATCCCCCATTTCTGGTGCGGGGTCAGGAAGTTGAGTGCTTTTTCCGGGAAGCCGTTAGGCGGAACTTCGCGCATTTCGCTGACGCTACGGGTATCGATAGGTGGACGATACGCCACCAGGCTTTCACCGAACGCACGCATCCACGCGTGATCCTGATACAGCTGCTGGCGACCGGACAGGGTACGCCAGGGGATCAGCTCGTGGACGTTGGTATAACCAGCGTTATAGGAAACATGTTCACTTTCCAGCCCGGACCAGGTAGGGCTGGAGATGATTTTGCGCGGCTGCGCCTGGATATCGCGAAAACGGATCTTCTCGTCTTCTTTGTTCAACGCCAGATGCGTATGGTCGCGTCCGGTCATCGCCCCCAGCGCTTCCCAGGCTTTCACCGCCACCTGACCGTTCGTTTCCGGCGCCAGGGCAAGGATCACCTCCGAGGCATCCAGCGCGGTGTCAATCAGCGGGCGTCCTTTTGCCGGGCCTTCACGCTTGGTGTAGTTCAGCTTGCCGAGAAAATCGACTTCCGTCTGGGTATTCCACGCTATGCCTTTCCCGCCGTTGCCGAGCTTGTCCATGAGTGGACCAAGTGAGGTAAAGCGTTCGTAGGTGGCAGGGTAGTCACGCTCCACAACGGCAATATTGGGTGCCGTTTTCCCCGGGATAAGATCGCATTCGCCTTTGCGCCAGTCCTGAATATCAAACGGTTGCGCCAGTTCTGCCGGGGAGTCGTGTTGCAACGGTTGCAATACCACATCCGTTTCTTGTCCAAGATGTCCGACGCAAACCTCAGAGAATACTTTGGCGATGCCTTTATAAATTTCCCAATCGCTCTTCGATTCCCACGCGGGATCGACCGCCGCCGACAGCGGGTGAATAAACGGATGCATATCCGAGGTATTCATATCGTCTTTTTCATACCAGGTCGCGGTCGGCAAAACGATATCGGAGAACAGGCAGGTGCTCGACATACGGAAATCGAGCGTGACCAGCAGATCGAGTTTGCCCTCTATCGCCGCGGACTGCCATTCAACTTCTTCAGGTTTAATACCCTCGCTTGAGCCAAGCGCTTCCCCCTGGATCCCGCTTTCGGTACCCAGTAAATACTTGAGCATGTATTCATGCCCTTTACCGGATGAGCCGAGTAGGTTAGAGCGCCAGACGAAGAGATTGCGCGGATGGTTGCTACCGCTATCCGGCTGCTCGCAGGCAAAACGAATATCACCCGATTTCAGCGCCTGCGCGGTGTATTGCGCAGGAGACAACCCCGCTTGTTCGGCTTTTGCTTTAACGGTCAGTGGGTTGAGGTTAAGCTGCGGCGCGGACGGCAGCCAGCCCATCCTTTCTGCACGCACGTTAAAGTCAATCAAATGTCCGCTAAACTTCGACGCATCGGCCAGCGGAGAGAGGAGTTCCTGCGCGGTGAGTTTTTCATAACGCCACTGGCTGGAGTGGTTGTAGAAAAACGACGTGCTGTTCATCTGACGCGGTGGGCGGTTCCAGTCCAGCGCAAAGGCCAGCGGCAACCAACCGGTTTGCGGACGTAGTTTCTCCTGACCCACATAGTGCGCCCAGCCGCCGCCGCTTTGCCCCACGCAACCACAGAACACGAGGATGTTAATCATCCCACGGTAGTTCATATCCATGTGATACCAGTGGTTGACGCCAGCTCCAAGGATGATCATCGAACGGCCATGCGTTTTATGTGCCGTATCGGCAAACTCGCGGGCGATTTGTTCGATATGACGGCGTGGCACGCCGGTAATTTGCTCGCCCCAGGCCGGGGTGTAGGCTTTCACTTCGCTGTAGTCTTGTGCGCTATGAACGTCATCCAGACCACGGTCGAGACCGTAATTCGCCAGCACCAGATCATAGACGCTCACTACCGGGCAACGACTCCCATCAGCGAGGTTAAGATGTTTTACCGGCAGTTGACGGATCAGCACCGGCTCTTGTTTTACACTGCGAAAATGCGGGTTTTCGTTGCCACCAAAATAGGGGAATGCCACGCCGGTCACTTCATCATGCTGACCGAGCAGCGAGAGAGAAAGTTCTGTTTCCGCGCCAGCCGCCAGGGGCTCCAGGTTCCATTTGCCTTTCTCGCCCCAGCGAAAACCGATTGACCCGTTCGGGACCACCAGTTCACCTGCGCTGTTAAAAGCTACCGTTTTCCACTCTGGATTGTTGCTTTCGCCCAGACCATCGACAAGGTCTGAGGCACGCATCATGCGTCCAGGCACATAGCTGCCATCTTCCCGGGCATCCAGTAAAACCAGCATCGGCATATCGGTATAGCGACGGCAGTAATTGAGGAAATAATCGCTGGGATTGTCGAGGTGGAACTCTTTCAGAATGACGTGGCCCATTGCCATCGCCAGCGCGCTGTCTGTGCCTTGCTTGGGTGCCAGCCACTGGTCGCACAGTTTGGCGACTTCTGAGTAATCCGGGGTAATGGCAATCGTCTTAGTGCCTTTGTAGCGTACTTCTGTAAAAAAGTGCGCGTCAGGGGTACGGGTCTGCGGCACGTTAGAGCCCCAGGCGATGATATAACTGGAGTTATACCAGTCGGCGGATTCTGGCACATCGGTCTGCTCGCCCCAGGTCATCGGTGACGCGGGCGGTAAATCGCAATACCAGTCATAAAAGCTCAGGCAGGTTCCGCCCAGTAGCGAGAGATAGCGCGTGCCAGCGGCATAGGAGACCATCGACATCGCCGGGATCGGAGAGAATCCGGCCACGCGGTCCGGGCCATAGGTTTTCACCGTCCAGACGTTGGCGGCGGCAATCAACTGATTAAGCTCTTTCCAGTTGGAACGGATAAACCCTCCGCGCCCGCGCACCTGCTTGTAGCTCTGGCATTTTTGCGGGTCGTTCATAATGGATTCCCAGGCCAGCACCGGATCGGGCTGGCGGGACAGGGCGTCGCGCCACAGTTCTATCAGACGTTTACGCACCAGCGGATACTTCAGGCGGTTGGCGCTGTAAAGATACCAGGAATAGCTGGCGCCGCGTGGGCAGCCGCGGGGTTCATGATTTGGCAGGTCAGGGCGGGTACGCGGGTAGTCGGTTTGCTGCGTTTCCCAGGTTACCAGTCCGTTTTTGACGTAGATTTTCCAGCTACATGAGCCGGTACAGTTAACGCCGTGGGTAGAACGCACAATTTTGTCGAACTGCCAGCGTTGACGATAACTGTCTTCCCAGTCGCGGTTGGTGTGCATTACTTGCCCGTGCCCCTCGGCAAACGTATCGCCCTTTTGTTTAAAGTAGCGAAAGCGGTCTAACAGTTTACTCATGACATAACTCCTGCTTCGGTAATATTGCCGACGGTGAATCGAACGCCTGACCTGATAAGACGTCATATGCCGGATGGCGGCTAACGCCTTATCCGACCTACATAACCGTTCGATCCTGCGGTTTCCATTTCGTTATTTTTTTTGTGATTTACGGCCATAGACCAGCCAGGTCACCAGCACGCAGACGATGTAAAACACGAGGAATATTTTCATGGCACCCACCGGAGAGCCGGTTAATGCCAGCGATGATCCAAACGCTTTAGGGATGAAGAAGCCCCCTACAGCGCCAATGGCTGAGATGAATCCCAGGGCGGCGGCGGTATCGGTTACCGCTTCACGTTGAGCCTGTTCTTCGGTACCACCGTGCAGCTTCACCCGGTAAATCGTGATTTTGCGAAAGATCACCGCAATCATCTGGAAGGTCGACCCGCTTCCCAAACCCGCGGTCAGGAATAAGCCCATAAACACCAGGTAGAAAGCGACAAAGTTACCTTCTCCCGAACCTGGCAGGGTGAGAAACAGCAGGGCGCTAAACAGCGCCATAAAGATGAAGTTAATTAACGTGACGCGGACACCACCGAACTTGTCAGAGATAACGCCGCCCGCCGATCGCGCAAGCGCGCCGATGAAAGGGCCGAAGAACGCCAGTTGCAGGATATTCACGTCAGGGAACTGGGTTTTCGCCAGCATGGCAAAGCCTGCCGAAAAACCGATAAATGAACCGAAGGTGGCAAGATACAGCAGGCTTAATAACCACAGATGAAAACGCTTAAGGACCGGTAACTGGGAAGCGATCGAAGCCTTCGAACTGGCAATGTCGTTCATTCCCATGCCTGCTGCTACGGTGGCTATCAGCAGTAACGGCACCCAAATCCACGCGGCATTGGCCAGCGACAATAACGAGCCGTCAGCTTGCGGTACGCCCTGAACGCCCAAAAAGGTAAAGATGGGCAGAAAGATAACCAAAGGCGCGATCAACTGCATCACGCTGACGCCGAGGTTGCCAAGACCACCGTTAACGCCTAACGCGCTACCTTGCTTCGCTTTGGGGAAGAAAAAGCTGATATTGCCCATGCTGGAAGCAAAGTTAGCGCCAGCAAAACCACACATCAGCGCAATAATAATAAATACGCCAAACGGAGTAGCGGTATTTTGCACGGCAAATCCGAGCCAAACGCAGGGAACAACCAGAATGATCGTGCTAAAAATGGTCCAACGACGCCCACCAAATATAGGTACCATAAAGGAGTAGGGAACGCGCAATATTGCACCAGAAAGAGAAGGTAATGCCGTTAATAAAAACAGTTGGTCGGTGGTGAAATTAAAGCCAATTTTATTCAGATTAACGGCCACGGCACTGAACAACATCCAGACGCAGAACGCAAGCAGCAGGCAACTCACTGATATCCAGAGGTTTCTTCGTGCAATATGCTTGCCTTTGTTTTCCCAAAAGCCGGGGTTCTCTGGTTTCCAGTCAGTTAAAAGATAACGATTACTTTTCTCATTTGATGATGACATATTATTCTCCATGCACATGCCGTTCATGAAAAAGAAATAAACGCATGCAGCGCCGCGCGGCTTCTTTTTAGAAACTATTGAAAAGTTTTAGGAATATTGACTGAAAGAATAGATAAAAAAGTGCAATAACGCGGCGTGATGGGAGAATTACACGTTGCTCAAGTGTTACTAATTGTAAATATAAAAGGTGTATTGTTAATTCATCTATTGCGTCAAATAAATAACTCCAGCGTAATCATACGATCAAGATGGCGATCGAAGGCAGGATCGGCCATTTCCTCAATGCCTAATATGTACATCCCATCCAGACCGCAGACCAGTGCGATTAAGCGCCAGGCGACGTCGGCGGCATCTGGAATGGAGGAGAACTCACCGGCTTTCTGTCCCTGAGCGATAATGTTGGCGGTCTCTTCGTGCCACATCCGCATGGTCAACAGGTAGGCGCTTTTGATTTCTGGATCTTTACTCGCCACAACCTGCGCTTCACGCCACAGCTTAATGTAGGGTTCGAACCCGCCATCTTCACTGCCCAGCATGGCATGCAGTCGCTCACGGAAGCTGGCGTTTTCACTGACCAGTTCCGCGTCGAGTAGGGTACGGATCAGACGCACAAATGCCTGGGATTTGAGTTCGCCCGCAGAGGCAAAATGATGATGCAGTTGGCCCGTCGCGACATGCGCTTCGGCTGCAATGCGTCGCACCGTCATAGCGGTAAACCCTTCCTCAAGCGCGACACGCATGGCCGCCTGCAGAATAACTTCCCGACGTTCATCCCGATTCAGATAGCTCATCTTTCCTCCTGTACCCGTATATCACGCAGTCTAACAAAAAGTTGGACATGCGTTCAATTTTCCGTAGGATCGCCCAAGTTGGACATGTGTCCAGTTTAAGTTTCGTTAGGGAGTTTTATGTTTCGTCAGTGGTTAACGCTCGTCATTATTGTGCTGGTCTACATCCCTGTTGCGATTGATGCAACGGTGCTGCACGTTGCCGCGCCCACGCTGAGTATGACGCTGGGCGCCAGTGGTAACGAGTTGCTGTGGATCATTGATATTTATTCCCTGGTAATGGCCGGTATGGTATTGCCAATGGGCGCGCTGGGCGATCGCATCGGCTTTAAACGTCTGCTGCTGTTAGGCGCTGGCTTATTTGGCCTTGCATCGCTGGCGGCGGCCTTTGCTCATAGCGCCAGCTGGCTGATTGCTACCCGGGCGGTATTGGCAATTGGCGCGGCGATGATTGTTCCGGCAACGCTGGCGGGGATTCGCGCCACGTTCGCTGAGCAGCGGCATCGCAACATGGCGCTCGGCGTCTGGGCCGCCGTCGGTTCCGGCGGTGCGGCATTTGGTCCATTGGTTGGCGGGATGCTGCTGGAGCACTTCTACTGGGGATCCGTGTTCTTAATTAATGTGCCGATTGTTCTGGTGGTCATGGCCTTAACCGCACGCTTAGTGCCGCGCCAGGCCGGACGTCGCGATCAATCGTTAAATTTTGGTCATGCGATAATGCTGATTGTCGCCATTCTGCTGTTGGTTTACAGCGCCAAAACCGCGCTGAAAGGACATACGGCGACCGTTGCCATTGCCCTGACGCTGTTAACCGGCGCTTTGCTGTTGTGGCAGTTTGTCCGCATCCAGCTTGCCGCTTCCCGCCCGATGATTGATATGCGGCTGTTCACGCATCGCATCATTTTAAGCGGCGTAGTGATGGCGATGACCGCGATGATAACGCTGGTAGGTTTCGAGTTGCTGATGGCCCAGGAGCTACAGTTTGTTCACGGTTTAACGCCGTATCAGGCAGGACTGTTTATGCTGCCGGTGATGCTGGCAAGCGGCTTCAGCGGGTCGATTGCCGGTATGCTGGTTTCACGCCTGGGATTACGTTGTGTGGCCACGGCGGGCATGGCGCTGAGCGCGGTGAGTTTTTACGGCCTGGCGATGACGGATTTCAGCACCCAGCAGATTCAAGCCTGGGTATTAATGGCATTACTCGGTTTTAGCGCGGCAAGTGCGCTTCTGGCCTCAACAGCGGCCATCATGGCGGCAGCTCCGGCAGAAAAAGCCGCGGCTGCGGGCGCCATCGAGACGATGGCTTATGAATTGGGCGCCGGGCTTGGGATCGCAATCTTTGGTTTGCTGTTAAGCCGCAGTTTTTCAGCCTCGATTCTACCGCCAGTCGGACTTAATCCGCAGGAGATAGAACGCGCCACCTCGTCAATGGGTGAAGCGGTGCAACTGGCACATTCGCTGCCATCGTCGCTGAGTGAAGCGTTACTGTCGGCTGCCAGAGAAGCTTTTACCTGGTCGCACAGCGTGGCCTTAAGCAGCGCCGGCAGTATGCTTATCATATTAGCGATAGGAATGTGGTTCAGCCTGGCGAAGGTACAGCGCCAGTAACTAATGGGCTAAATGACAGGGGTAATCCATCTCTTCGACTTCTTTCCCACTCAGTCGAGCGTATTGCCCCGTCAGTCTCCAGAATGCAGGTTGTGTTTCCGTATAGATCTCTGCCGCTAACACCAGGCGGCGGCGATCTACCTCATTGAGTTCCAACAGCGTCCACGGGACAAAATAGCGATCGCTGCCCGTTAAGGTAAACCACAGCGGGCATCCGCAACCGGAACAAAAGAAACGTTCACCACGATTTGAAGAAGGAAAGTGCGAAGGTTCTGCTGAATCCGGCGACATCAGCGGGTGAGTGCTGGCTTCCAGATACATAGCGATGCCACCCGACCACTTTTGGCACAAGGTGCAATGGCAGGCATAGACATCCAGCATTTCGACGTCGACGGTAAAATGACTCTGTCCGCAAAGACAACGACCAGTGAATGTCTGCACGGCATACTCCTTATGACCGAGTCTACATTAAGAGAAAAAGCCAGCCCTTAAAGGACTGGCTTTGTATTCAGACTACAACAAAATTAGAACTGGTAGTTCAGACCAACAGCAACGATGTTGTCGGTGCTTACACCGGCAGCATTGGTGAAGGCATTGTCATCCAGCAGGTTGATTTTGTAATCAACGAAGGTAGACATGTTTTTGTTGAAGTAGTAGGTAGCACCCAGGTCTACGTATTCAACCAGATCCTGGTCGCCGTAATTGTTGATGTCTTTACCTTTGGATTTCAGGTAAGCAACGGACGGACGCAGACCGAAGTCGAACTGGTACTGTGCAACAACTTCAAAGTTCTGTGCTTTATCAGCGATACCGTTAACTTTAGAACCATAGGTGGTCATGTTGCGGGTTTCGGAGTAGGTGGTTGCCAGGTAGATGTTGTTCGCATCATATTTCAGACCAGCAGCCCATACTTCAGCGTTTTTACCGTCAGCTTTGAACGCGCTGCCAGCATTGCTCTGAGAGTCAGTACGGTCAGATTTCGCATAGGTAGCACCTACGCCGAAGCCTTCATACTCGTAAGTAGAAGACAGACCGAAACCGTCACCGTTAGCTTCTTTGTCGTTGCTACGGTCGTTTTTGCCCTGGTACTGAGCAGCAAAGTTCAGACCTTCAACCAGACCGAAGAAGTCGGTGTTACGGTAGGTTGCAACGCCGGTAGTACGGCCAGTCATGAATACGTCAGTCTGGGTCCAGGTATCGCCACCGAACTCTGGCAGAACGTCGGTCCATGCGCCGATGTCGTATGCTACGCCGTAGTTACGACCGTAGTCGAAAGAACCGTATTCAGCAAATTTCAGACCAGCGAATGCCAGACGAGTTTTATCGCTGTTGGAACCACCGGTGGATTCAGTACGGTTACCTTTGAATTCATATTCCCACTGACCAAAACCAACCAGCTGGTCGTTGATCTGAGTTTCGCCTTTGAAGCCCAGACGCGCGTAGGTTTTGTCGCCATCGCTGCCGTTGTCGTCAGAGAAGTAATGCTGAGCGTGAACTTTACCGTAGATATCCAGTTTGTTTGCGTCTTTGTTATATACCTCAGCTGCGTTTACCGCACCTGCCGCCAACAGGCTAGTCACTGCCACTGCAACTAATTTAAGTTTCATTCTAAATAATCCTTATAATTTTTTCTTGGTGTGTTTCCTAAACCATTGCTAAACGAAGGGGTTCGTCAATGGCAAACTATTTTTAAATGACGCAGTGGTATAAGTTCAATAATAAGTTTCATAATATTGCGAAATATTTGAAGTTGTGTGATCCAGATCTCCATAATATAGCTGATTGTATTAATCTATATATGTGACAGATCTGAATGGGTATATTTACGCAGGGGACTATTGTGTGAACTATGGTTTAAATGGCGTTAGTCACGCAGGTGTAATATATGCATGTTAAGGAATATAGATAACCGGGTAATACTTTCAATCGTTAATTAATTACCATATATTTAACATTTAATTAAACAAATTTAAACACAACCTGCAAGTGGAATGAGCAATTATTATTCATCAATTTGTTTAAAGTATAGTCGGGTTTTATTTGTTTGTGATAAAACCCGATTTTTTTCAAGCGCGGCGGGTTGCCAGCCAGCAAAGCAGTGAGCCAGCACAGACCATCAGCGCACCTTGCCAGAAGGAAAGCGACAACGGGGCGCTGAGCAACACCGCAGCCAGTGCAGAAGAGAGTACAGGGGTAAAATAGGAACCTACGGCCATGACGGTGACGTTGCCGTGCAAAATGCCAATATTCCAGGCGGCATAGGCAAATCCTAACGTTAATGCCGCGGTGAACATTTTAATCGTCACCGAAGTGCTGAAAACCATTTCTGGTTGTGGCGTAATAAAATAGTAAACCCACAAACTTGCAGCGGTCAGTAAAACGAACACGGTGATGCCGTTAAAGCCTTTTGCATATTTATTGGTCACCGTGCAATACGTTGCCCAGATAAAAGCACCGAGAAAAGCGAGAAAATAGCTGAGCGGGCTGGTAGAAACATTGCTGATAATCTCACTCGGATTAAGACCGTTTTCGCCGCCCAATACCCAACACACCCCGGTCAATGCGATAATTAATCCAGGAATCACCAGCCAGGTTGTTTTTTGACCATTAAATAAGATAGCGAACAATATTGTCAGGCTTGGCCAGAGATAATTGACCATACCCACTTCAATAGCCTGGTGTCGGGTAGCCGCATAACCGAGAGCCAGTGCTAAACATATTTCATAGCTCACAAAAAGCACGCTACCGGCGATTAAATAACGCACAGGAATTCTTCTGATATTCGGAAAGCCGACGGTAAATATCAGCAACAGGCCGCTTAATGAAAAAATCATCGCTGCGCCGCCCGCAGGACCTAGCCCTTCACTTACCCCACGCATGAGTCCGACCATAGAGCTCCAGAGCAGGATAGCAATGAGCCCAATTAATGTTGCTTTTTGTTTTGTCATTCTGATTGTCTGTCCATGGCGCTGGCAAAAAATTAAGCTGAAATTTATAGCACTTTTATACCGTAGCGCGCGAATTAATTGCCTTGCCCATACTCCCTTATGGGTACAAAGGTTAAACAAAGTGCACTATTTAGTAGCGGAACCGTTTCGTTATTGATTTGACGCAAAAAAAATATGGATATAGCTGATAGTTTCGTCGCGAAGTTGTACATGCCATTTTTCAATTATGCCGCGCTGGCGCAATTTGAGAGATGGCATGTACGAACCCCTGCAAAAAAGAGGAAAGCAATGGACGTCAGCCGCAGACAATTTTTTAAAATCTGCGCGGGCGGTATGGCGGGAACAACAGTAGCCGCTCTGGGTTTTGCACCCAAAATGGCACTGGCTCAGGCGCGAAACTATAAGCTGTTACGCGCCAAAGAGATCCGAAACACCTGCACATACTGTTCCGTAGGTTGCGGGCTATTAATGTATAGCCTGGGAGATGGAGCAAAAAACGCCAAAGAGTCGATTTACCATATCGAAGGGGATCCGGATCATCCGGTGAGCCGTGGGGCTTTATGTCCTAAAGGCGCAGGATTACTGGATTACGTGCACAGTGAAAACCGTCTGCGTTACCCGGAATATCGCGCTCCAGGCTCCGACAAATGGCAGCGTATCAGCTGGGATGAGGCTTTCACCCGTATCGCGAAGCTGATGAAAACTGACCGTGACGCTAACTTTATTGAGAAGAATGAGCAGGGCGTAACGGTAAACCGCTGGCTTTCAACCGGGATGCTGTGTGCATCTGCGGCAAGTAATGAAACCGGCATGCTGACGCAAAAATTTGTGCGCTCACTCGGCATGCTGGCAGTAGACAACCAGGCGCGCGTCTGACACGGACCAACGGTAGCAAGTCTTGCTCCAACATTTGGTCGCGGTGCGATGACCAACCACTGGGTTGATATTAAAAACGCTAACGTCGTGATGGTGATGGGCGGTAACGCCGCTGAAGCACATCCAGTGGGATTCCGCTGGGCGATGGAAGCCAAAAACAACAATGATGCCACGCTGATTGTTGTTGACCCTCGTTTTACTCGTACAGCCTCGGTGGCGGATATCTATGCGCCAATTCGTTCCGGCACGGACATTACGTTCCTGTCCGGCGTCTTGCTGTACCTGATTGAAAACAACAAAATTAACGCTGAATACGTTAAGCATTACACCAACGCCAGCCTGCTGGTGCGGGATGACTTTGCTTTTGAAGACGGCCTGTTCAGCGGTTACGACGCGAAAAAACGCCAATACGATAAATCGTCCTGGAACTACCAGTTCGATGAAAACGGCTACGCGAAACGCGATGAAACGTTAAGCCATCCTCGCTGTGTCTGGAATCTGCTAAAACAGCATGTTTCCCGCTACACGCCGGATGTGGTGGAAAACATCTGCGGTACACCGAAAGAAGACTTCCTGAAAGTCTGCGAAGTGCTGGCTTCTACCAGCGCGGCGGATCGCACCACCACGTTCCTGTATGCGCTGGGCTGGACGCAGCATACCGTCGGGGCACAGAACATCCGTACCATGGCGATGATCCAGTTGCTGCTCGGCAACATGGGGATGGCGGGTGGCGGGGTCAACGCCTTACGCGGTCACTCCAACATTCAGGGATTAACCGACTTAGGTCTGCTCTCTACCAGTCTGCCAGGTTATCTGACGCTGCCGTCAGAAAAACAGGCAGATCTGCAAACCTATCTGGCCGCTAACACGCCAAAAGCAACATTGGCCGACCAGGTTAACTACTGGGGCAACTATCCGAAATTCTTCGTCAGTCTGATGAAGTCTTTCTACGGCAATGCGGCACAGAAAGAGAATGACTGGGGCTTTGAGTGGCTGCCGAAGTGGGATCAGTCCTACGACGTCATCAAATACTTCAACATGATGGATAGCGGAAAAGTCACCGGCTACATCTGTCAGGGCTTTAACCCGGTTGCGTCCTTCCCGGACAAAAACAAAGTGGTGCAGTGCCTGAGCAAACTGAAGTATCTGGTGGTTATCGACCCGCTGGTGACCGAAACCTCGACGTTCTGGCAAAACCACGGTGAATCAAACGACGTTGATCCGGCGTCTATTCAGACCGAAGTCTTCCGTTTGCCATCGACCTGCTTTGCGGAAGAGGACGGCTCCATCGCCAACTCCGGCCGCTGGCTGCAGTGGCACTGGAAAGGTCAGGACGCACCGGGTGAAGCCCGCAACGACGGCGAAATTCTGGCCGGTATTTACCACCGTCTGCGCGACATGTATCGCACTGAAGGCGGTAAAGCTGTAGAACCCGTTCTGAAAATGAGCTGGAACTATAAGCAGCCGGACGAACCGCATTCCGAGGAAGTGGCAAAAGAGAACAACGGCTATGCGCTGGAAGATCTCTATGATGCCAACGGTGTGCTGGTTGCGAAGAAAGGCCAATTGCTTAACAGCTTTGCGCTACTGCGCGATGATGGTTCTACCTCATCGTCCTGCTGGATTTATACCGGTAGCTGGACCGAGCAGGGCAACCAGATGGCCAACCGCGATAACGCCGACCCGTCTGGTCTCGGTAATACGCTGGGCTGGGCATGGGCATGGCCACTCAACCGTCGCGTGCTGTATAACCGCGCTTCGGCGGATCCGCAGGGTAAACCGTGGGATCCAAAACGCATGTTGATCCAGTGGAACGGCACGAAGTGGACGGGGAACGATATTCCGGACTTCAACACCGCGGCACCGGGCAGCGGCACCAATCCGTTTATCATGCAGCCGGAAGGTCTGGGTCGTCTGTTCGCTATCGATAAGATGGCGGAAGGTCCGTTCCCGGAACACTACGAACCGATGGAAACGCCGCTGGGTACTAACCCGCTGCACCCGAACGTGATCTCCAACCCGGCAGCGCGTCTGTACGAGGCGGATAAATTGCGTATGGGTACAAAACAGGACTTCCCGTACGTCGGGACGACCTATCGTCTGACCGAACATTTCCATACCTGGACCAAGCACGCATTGCTGAATGCGATTGCCCAACCTGAGCAGTTTGTGGAAATCAGCGAAACGCTGGCGGCAGCGAAAGGGATTAACAACGGCGATCACGTGAAGGTCAGCAGCAAGCGTGGATTTATTCGCGCAGTTGCCGTGGTCACTCGTCGTCTGCGTACCCTGAACGTCAACGGTCAGCAGGTTGAAACGGTTGGGATCCCAATCCACTGGGGCTTTGAAGGAGTCGCGCGTAAAGGCTATATCGCCAACACCCTGACGCCGAATGTCGGTGATGCAAACTCGCAAACGCCGGAATACAAAGCGTTTTTAGTTAACATCGAGAAGGCGTAAGGGAGGCGAACATATGTCTATGGAAACGCAGGACATCATCAAACGGTCCGCAACAAACTCCATCACGCCGCCGCCTCAGGCTCGTGATTACAAAGCCGAGGTCGCGAAGCTGATCGACGTTTCCACCTGTATAGGCTGTAAGGCCTGTCAGGTGGCATGCTCAGAGTGGAACGATATCCGCGATGAAGTCGGTCACTGCGTCGGGGTGTATGACAACCCCGCCGATCTCAGCGCCAAGTCCTGGACGGTGATGCGGTTTACCGAAACCGAACAGAACGGCAAGCTGGAGTGGTTGATTCGTAAAGACGGCTGTATGCACTGTGAAGATCCGGGCTGCCTGAAGGCATGCCCGTCTGCCGGGGCTATCATCCAGTACGCTAACGGGATTGTCGATTTCCAGTCAGAACACTGTATTGGCTGCGGCTACTGTATTGCCGGGTGTCCATTTAATATTCCGCGCCTCAATAAAGAGGATAACCGCGTGTATAAATGTACGCTGTGTGTCGACCGGGTCAGCGTCGGGCAGGAACCTGCCTGCGTGAAGACCTGTCCGACCGGGGCAATACATTTCGGCACCAAGCAGGAAATGCTGGAAATGGGCGAACAGCGTGTGGCAAAACTGAAAGCACGCGGTTTCGAACACGCCGGTCTCTACAACCCGGAAGGTGTGGGGGGGACGCACGTTATGTACGTTCTGCATCACGCCAACCAGCCGGAGCTGTATCACGGCCTGCCGAAAGATCCGCAGATCGATACCTCTATCAATCTGTGGAAAGGGGCGCTGAAACCGCTGGCCGCTGCCGGATTTATCGCCACCTTCGCCGGGCTGATTTACCACTACATTGGTATCGGTCCGAATAAGGAAGTGGACGACGACGAGGAGGATCATCATGAGTAAGTCGAAAATGATTGTGCGCACGAAGTTTATCGACCGCGCCTGTCACTGGACGGTGGTGATCTGCTTCTTCCTGGTGGCGCTGTCGGGGATTTCGTTCTTTTTCCCGACTCTGCAATGGCTGACGCAGACCTTCGGTACACCGCAGATGGGACGCATTTTGCACCCGTTCTTCGGGCTGCTGATCTTCGTGGCGCTAATGTTCATGTTTGTACGCTTTGTTCATCACAACATCCCGGATAAAAAAGATATTCCGTGGCTGAAGAACATTGTGGAAGTGCTGAAAGGCAATGAGCACAAAGTGGCGGATGTGGGTAAGTACAACGCCGGGCAGAAGATGATGTTCTGGTCGATCATGAGCATGATTTTCGTGCTGTTGATTACCGGTATTATTATCTGGCGTCCATACTTTGCGCAGTTCTTCCCGATGCAGGTTGTGCGTTATAGCCTGCTGATCCATGCGGCGGCGGGGATCATCCTGATGCACGCCATCCTCATCCATATGTATATGGCATTCTGGGTGAAAGGGTCGATTAAAGGCATGGTCGAAGGGAAAGTAAGCCGTCGTTGGGCGAAGAAACACCACCCGCGCTGGTATCGCGAAGTTGAAAGACAAGAAGCGAAAAAAGAGAGTGAGGAAGGGGTTAACTAATCCCTGAAATTACTTCCACGAAATGGCGCTACATCGGTAGCGCCATTTTTTTGCCAAAAAAACGTCATGTTTCTGTCATCTGCTGAACGTAAGGTGTTGTCTTTCCAATAATAGAAGAGTTAAAAGACAATGCATCTGGTGAAAAAATTACTCGCAGTCAGCGTATTTCTTTGTGCGTCTGCGCAGGCACAAAATATCCTTGAGTTTCCTCAGCCGGAGAATAACCCGGAAGAGTTTTATGCCGTAACCGAAATCCCGGCCGGTGGCATGATTAAATATGAGACCGACGCCAAAACCGGTTTTATCGTTGCCGATCGCTTCCAGTCAATGCCGGTTGCCTATCCCGCCAACTACGGTTCATTGACTCAGTCATTAGCCGGTGACGGCGATCCGCTGGATGTTATCTTCTATACCCGTGCACCGCTGGCCCCGGGAACGTTGATTAAGCTGCGTGCTATAGGCGTCCTGAAGATGATCGACGGCGGTGAAAAGGACGACAAGATTGTTGCTGTTCCGGCCAGTAAAATTGATCCCACTTATGACAACATCAACGAGTTGAGCGACCTGCCAAAGATTGAAGTTGAACGTCTGGAATCTTTCTTCCGCGTGTACAAAGATCTGCCGGAAGGGCGCAAGAAGGTAGAATTAAACGGTTTCAACGACGCTGCTACGGCGAAGCAAGAGATCAAGCAGGCCTGGGAGGCCTGGAAAGAGAAAAAACCGCAGCAATAAATGGTATGCCGGATGGCAAAAGTTTATCCGGCATTCACTTTTATCACTGCGCTGCCAGCCTACGCAGGCGTGAAATATCCACGCTTTTTTGGGCTTCTGCCAGGCTCCAGGTATTTTGCAGGTTTAACCACATTTCAGGTGAACTGCCAATCACCACGGAGAGTTTAATCGCCATCTCTGGCGTAAGGGCCGCTTTCCCGGTTAATAGTCGGCTTGCCGTTGAAGGGGCAATCTCCATAGCTCTGGCAAACTCGCGCAGGCTGACATTGAGTTCGTCCAGCGCTTCCTGAATGATATCCCCAGGACGGGGATGATTTGCCATCTTCATTAATGATAGTCCTCGTAGTCCCGTATATACGCGTCGCCATTGACGAATTCAAACGTAATACGCCAGTTACCTGAAACGGCAATTGCCCATATTCCGTCACGATCACCCATCAGAGGATGTAACTTATAGCCGGGCATATTGATATCTGTAACCTTGCTTGCAGCATCAATAACTGCAAGCCTGTGTCGTAATCGTCGGACATGTTTCGCCATAACGCCTGATGTTCGTCCATGAAGAAACAAATCGCGCAATCCCTTGTGTCTGAAGTTCATGATCATCCGTATCATCCCTGTTCCTTCCAGAGGAACACTACCATTAATGTTCCGTCAAACGCAACAGTACGTTTGTGATTTTTAAAATTGTGCGGCGAATGCGCAAAAAGAGAAAGGGAGTCGGGGAAAATCTGGAAAGCGTCACGCAAGAATTGCCGGATGGCTGGCCTACACGCACATTCGCTGATGTAGGCCGGATAAGCCTGCGCCATCCGGCACCAGAGGTTACTCCAGTTGTGAGTTCAGACGTTCAATCTCTTTACGCCATTGTGCCTGTAACAGCGGCTTTTGATGTTTCGGCTTGCGGGCGAGATCGTCGGCCAGACGTTGCTCCAGCTCGAGGAGTTGTTCCAGCAAACCATCGCTGTCTCCGCTGACTTCATGCTCCGCTTTGACCACCGTTTTGGGAACGGTTATCTCCGAGGATGTTTCCCGAATACGATCGTTTACCGCCTCCAGATCGTGCCATTCGCTGAGTTCGCCATTGTCGATTAACCAAAACCGGTTACAGCTTTGGCTGATAAGCTGACGGTCGTGACTGACCAGCAACACGCCGCCGTTATAGCTTTGCAGCGTTTCTGCCAGCGCCTCTTTACCTTCCATATCCAGATGGTTGGTCGGTTCATCGAGCATCAGTAGGCTGTAACGCGCAAGCGTCAGCCCAACAAACAGCAGCCGGGATCGTTCACCGCCGCTTAATGTACTGACGCGCTGCGCATGCCTGACCCACGGAAAACCCGCGCTAATCAGCGCCATCTTGCGAGTCTCTGGCTGAGGGGCAAATGCTTCCAGCGCGTCAAATAACGAATCGTTGTCTGCGAGCTGATGCAGCGTTTGGTCGTAATACCCCAGCGTAACGCGCGGGTGTAACACCAGCGAAGGTGATGCCAGTTGTGACTGAAACTGTTGCCAGATAAGCCTTAACAGCGAGGATTTCCCGCAACCGTTGCGCCCGACAATCGCCACGCGATCGCCACTTTTCAACCGGATACCGGCAATGGAAAACAACATATCAGCGCCGGGAGCAGGGGTTACGGACAGATGAGTAATCTCCAGCAAACGATCCGCACGCAGGGCATCACCCTGCAATGTTAGCGTCCACTGACTTCCTGACGTCACTTCGGTCTGTACCTCTTTCAGGCGCTGCACCTGTTTTTCCATCTGCTTGGCCTTGCGGGAGAGATCTTCGTTGTCGTAAACCCGTCCCCAGGTTGCCAACCGTTTTGCGCTGGCGGTAACCCGGTCTATCTCCTTTTGCTCAGCCTTATGGCGCAGAGCATCGCTGACGTCTCTTTCTGCCAGTGCCTGGCGCGCTGCGCTACAGGGCAGATCAAAGGCATGGAGCGTTCGATCGCGCAGGATCCAGGTTCCGTGAGTGACCGCGTCCAGCAACTGCGGGTCGTGGGAGACCACCACAAAACTGCCTGACCAGTTCTGCAAAAACTGTTCCAGCCACAGTAATGTTGGCAAGTCCAGGTGGTTACCCGGCTCATCCAGCAGCAGCAGGTCAGGATTTCGCATCAACGCCCGTGCTAATAACAGACGCGTGTGTTGGCCACCGCTCAGCGTTTGTGCAGTCAGAGATAAATTCTCCGGCGTAAAACCCATTTCGGCGAGCAGCGCTTCAACCCGCCACTGCTGAGCTGCGCGTTCATGCTCGGGAAGTTGCGCGAGAACGGCTTCCTGCAGCGTAAGCGGCAGTATATCGTCAGGTAGATGTTGCTCGACACGGGCGAGATGGCAGTGGTTAGCCTGAGCGATAGTCCCGCTGGTGGGCGAGATCGTGCCGTCGAGCAGTTTTAACAGGGTGCTTTTGCCGCAGCCGTTGTAACCGATAAGCCCGATGCGGTCGCCTTTTTTCAGGGTAAAGGAAAGATCGTCGAATAGCGTGCCGAATGCCGTATCAACGTGTAAGGATTGTGCGGTTAGTAATGTGCTCATTGTTGCTTACTCAAGAGTTACAGGCGTGAAAACGCCTCGTCAAACATCGCTGACGATAACCCGGTAAGCCCGAGAGAAGGGGATTTAGAAGTTAGCTTCGCTCAAGCAGAAGTTATCGCAGCACGATACCGATAACGCTTGAGCACTGGCGATCGCCAAAAGCATGTGAAACGATAAAACGTTCACAGTACAGCATAAGTATCCTCCTTTTGTTTTTCAGAATGTTAATCGGTAGCGAAAGTGTAATCGCAAGTTACGCTGTCGCGCAAGTTTTGCACGCCCGGCAGCATTAGTATTGTGAGAATTGAGACCGAAGCGGTTAACTTGATTCAGGAGATTTGCACGCAGATTATTCATGTGAAAGTTAATTTTCTTCGCGTCAAAAGCATGGGTTAAGGATCACAACAACGATCTAAATTCTCCAGTATCCTCTGCACACTATTTTATTATTTGGAGAATAGATAACATGAAAAAAACAATTACATTAACGTTGGTTGCGCTGGGATGTTTATTTGCAAATGCACAAGCGAGTGAGAAACTTGCTGGTAATGAAATACTTAAAGTGCAAAAAGGTGGGGTTCCTGACAAAACTTATGCACAACAAAAGCCTCATTTAAAGATTGCTACCTATAACATTGGTAAAAATGAAGCCTCTGCAGATGTAGCGGATTTTACTGCACTTAATTCGGCTATTAAAAGAATAGATGCCGATATTATTGCGGTTCCGGAGGTTGATAATAAAACAGGACGTAGCCAAAAGATTGATCAACTCAAAAAAATCGCCGATGCCAATAAACTGCATTATGTCTTTGGAAAAGCTATCGATTTTGACGGCGGTGAGTACGGCTTAGGTCTTCTTTCCAAATATAAAATACTGCATTCGCAGGTAGTGAAATTACCGTCGGGTGACGCTGAACAACGTGTGGCGTTACTGGCGCAGATTGATGTTCCTGGCTTTGATTCCGCACCGATCATTATGGTCACTCATCTCGACTGGCAAAAAGATCCCGCCATGCGGACTGAGCAGGCGCGCTACCTGTTAGATATCAGCATTGGTGACGCAACAACTGATTTCCCGGATATCGCATCTTCAATTAAAATTCTTGCGGGAGATTTCAATTCAACCCGAGATGAACAACCCCTTAAAGAAATACGTTACTTTTTCAATGAAGTGACGAAAGAAGGCATCGATACGCGCAGTTGGCCAGCCGTAAACCCTGCGATTGATATTGACCATATTTTCACATTTAAAGGTCAAAAGTGGAACGTCAAAAATCTGCAGATCCCACATAATTCACCCGAATTTACGTGGTCTACGGCGAGCGATCACCTGCCGGTAATTGCAGAACTTGAACTTTCAGAGCAGTAATCCACCTACAGCATTTTGTTCATCGAACGCTTAAAATTGCCCAGCAGCAGTTTGCCGCCGGGCAAAGCGTCAGATAGAAGTACGACGGTAGTCGCGATATTCCGCCTGCCAGAAATTATCGTCAATCGCCTGTTGTAGCGCTTCGGCAGACGTTTTCACCGCTACGCCTTGCTGCTGAGCCATTTTGCCCACGGCAAAAGCGATGGCACGCGAAACTGTCTGAATGTCTTTCAGCTCCGGTAACACCAGTCCTTCACCGTTGAGCACCAGCGGTGAATACTGCGCCAGCGTTTCACTGGCAGACATCAGCATTTCATCGGTGATGCGCGACGCACCGGAAGCAATAACCCCCAGACCAATACCCGGGAAGATATAGGCGTTGTTACACTGGGCGATCGGGTAAAGTTTCTCTTTCCACAGCACCGGAGCGAACGGACTGCCGGTCGCAACCAACGCATTACCTTCGGTCCAGGCGATAATATCCTGCGGCGTGGCTTCTACGCGGGAAGTCGGGTTAGACAGCGGCATGACGATCGGACGCGGACAATGCTTGTGCATTTCGCGGATGATCTCTTCGGTAAACAGGCCGGTCTGTCCGGAAACACCAATCAGGATATCCGGCTTAACGTTGCGGACCACATCGAGCAACGACAGCACATCTTCTTGCGTATCCCAGTGCTGCAGGTTTTCGCGTTTTTGCACCAGTTTGGTCTGGAAAGAGAGCAGGTTCGGCATTTTGTCGGTTAACAGGCCGAAGCGATCGACCATAAACACGCGTTGACGCGCCGCTTCCTCACTTAAACCTTCACGCTGGATTTGCGCGATGATCTGCTCGGCGATTCCGCAACCGGCGGAACCCGCCCCGAGGAAGACGATATTTTGTTCGCTCAACTGGCTACCGGCCGCGCGGCTGGCGGCAATAAGCGTGCCAACGGTCACTGCCGCGGTTCCCTGAATGTCATCGTTAAACGAGCAGATTTCATCGCGATAGCGGGTCAGGAGCGGCATAGCGTTTTTCTGTGCGAAGTCTTCGAACTGCAACAGTACGTCCGGCCAGCGATGCTTCACGGCCTGGATGAATTCATCGACAAATTCGTAGTATTCATCATCAGTGATACGCGGATTGCGCCAGCCCATATACAGCGGATCGTTGAGCAGTTGCTGGTTGTTAGTCCCCACGTCCAGGACCACCGGCAAAGTGTAGGCCGGGCTAATCCCTCCACACGCGGTATACAGCGACAGTTTACCGATTGGAATACCCATTCCGCCGATGCCCTGATCGCCAAGACCCAAAATACGTTCGCCATCGGTGACGACGATGACCTTAATATTATGGTTAGGAACGTTTTGCAGGATATCGTCCATATTGTGGCGGTTCTGATAAGAGATAAACACGCCGCGCGCGCGACGATAGATCTCAGAGAAACGCTCACAGGCTGCGCCGACCGTTGGGGTATAGATAACCGGCATCATCTCATCAAGATGATTATGCACCAGTCGGTAAAACAGGGTTTCGTTGGTGTCCTGGATGTTGCGCAGGTAAATATGTTTGTCGATTTCGGTTTTGAAGCCCTGATATTGGATCCAGGCGCGTTCAGCCTGTTCTTCTATCGTCTCGACTACTTCCGGCAGTAACCCCAGCAGGTTGAAGTTACGGCGTTCTTCCACACTGAAAGCGCTCCCTTTGTTCAGTAAAGGGAACTCCAGCAGTACCGGGCCAGCGTAAGGGATGTAAAGGGAACGCAGTTTTTTAGTTTCGTTTTCCATGTCACTCACTCTTTTTTGAATAACCGTCCCTGGCACTCTTTATGATCGTATGTGGCCTGTATGCCAGGGAAACGGGCGAAGTATAAAGCATTGTGAATGGGTTAAGGGGTTTTATAAGCAAAAACACCACTGCGGTTGCAATGGTGTTTATCTCGTTATTCAGTCAGACGTGCGAAAGGCTATTTGCCGTCAGCGCGGCGCTTTCTTCCGGTAGGATTATTGACCACGCTGGTTTTGTCACCTTCGGTCACGGATTTGCGTTGATTTGAGATTTTGTGGTCCAGTCCGAGAATATGACGGGCCTGACGGTTCGATTTCATTCTAACTCCTTAATCCTGTTACTGGTTTCAAGGGCGAGCCCGTATGAGAACGGACGAAATACAACCTGATAGAAAGCCGATGTTCAAAATAACGGCTTTCTGGATGGTCGGTCATTTTATATGAAAGGTCAATGCTTAAGCGGCAAATGAGAACTATCCAGTATGTGCCATGCTTTTTTCCTGCCGTCCTATACTTGTAACTCCAACGACAACACAGGAGAACGGTAATGACTATCCATAAGAAAGGTCAGGCACATTGGGAAGGCGACATTAAGCGCGGTAAAGGGACCGTGTCGACCGAAAGCGGCGTGTTGAATCAGCAGCCGTATGGGTTTAATACCCGATTCGAAGGTGTGAAAGGTACCAATCCTGAGGAGTTGATTGGCGCGGCCCATGCAGCCTGCTTCTCGATGGCGCTTTCACTGATGTTGGGCGAAGCGGGTTTTACCCCGGATGCCATTGATACCACTGCCGATGTTTCTCTGGATAAAGTGGATGCCGGTTTTGCTATCACCAAAGTCGCGCTGCACAGCGAGGTGAGCGTCCCGGGGATCGATGCCGCCACGTTTGATGGCATCATCCAGAGAGCGAAAGCCGGCTGCCCGGTATCGCAGGTACTGAATGCGGAAATTACGCTGGACTACAAACTGAAGTCATAACAATGGCATGCCGGATGCGACTGCGTCTTGTCCGGCCTACGACCGTGCCGGATGTGAGTCGGTCTTATCCGGCACCAGATGATGTTATTGCGCCACCCAGCCACCATCCATATTCCACGCAACACCTCGCACCTGCGCCGCGCCGTCTGAGCACAAAAATAGTGCCAGCTCACCTAGCTGTTCCGGCGTGACGAATTCCCGCGATGGCTGTTTTTCCGCCAGCAGGGCGTCACGTGCGGCGTCAGGCTCTGCGCCTTCGGCAATACGTTTATCAATCTGCTGCTGAACCAGCGGCGTGAGCACCCAGCCGGGGCACAGCGCATTGCAGGTGATGCCCGTCTGCGCGGTTTCCAGCGCGATGGTCTTGGTGAATCCCACCACGCCATGCTTCGCCGCCACATAAGCGGATTTCTCTTTTGAGGCCACCAGACCGTGAACAGAGGCGATATTTATAATGCGCCCCCAGTTCCGTGTACGCATGCCTGGAAGCGCCAGCCGCGTGGTGTGAAAGACAGAAGAGAGGTTAATGGCGATAATCGCGTTCCATTTATCAACCGGGAAGGTTTCCACCGGTGAAACGTGCTGGATCCCGGCGTTGTTGACCAGGATATCCACACCGCCGAATTCGCTTTCTGCATAGCGCATCATGTCGGCGATTTGCGCTTCATCGCTCAGATCCGCGCCATGATAGCCTGGCGTGTTGCCATACTGCGCCACGGCGTCTTTGGCGGCTTCAACATCACCAAACCCGTTGAGGATCAACGTAGCACCCGCTTGTGCCAGCACTTGTGCGATGCCTAATCCAATACCGCTGGTAGAGCCAGTAACCAGGGCAGTTTTTCCCGTTAAGTTCATGATGATTCTCCTTAAACAATTCCGGTGGTGTAGAAGACGCCGATAACAAACAGCACGGCCAGGCTTTTAATGACGGTAATGGCGAATATCCCACCGTACGCCTGACGATGACTTAGACCGGTAATGGCCAGCAGGGTAATGACCGCGCCATTGTGCGGCAGGGTATCCATGCCGCCGCTGGCCATTGACGCCACGCGGTGGAAGACTTCAAGAGGGATATTGGCAGCATGGGCAGCGGCAATAAACGTGTCGGACATGGCGGCAAGGGCGATACTCATCCCACCGGACGCCGAGCCGGTGATCCCGGCAAGCGTGGTGATGCTGATAGCTTCATTGAGCAGCGGATCGGGAATGGCCGCCAGCGCTTTTGACAGCACGAGGAAACCCGGCAGGGCAGCGATCACCGCACCAAAACCATACTCCGATGCGGTGTTCATCGCCGCGAGGATCGCGCCGCCAACCGCCGTTCTGCTGCCTTCCGCCAGGCGACCTTTAATGTTGCGATAGCCGAACAGCACCACCAGTAAAATCCCAGAAATCAGCGCCGCTTCTACTGCCCAGATAGCGGTGATTTTACCGACTTCGGTGGTAATCGGTTTGGCAAGCCCCGGAAGTTCCAGTTGATGCGTAGCGCCATACCATTGTGGGATCCAACGAGTAAACAGCAGGTTAAACACGCCAACCAGGATCAGTGGAGAGATAGCAATTATCGGGTTCGGCAGGTTAATGTTATCCGGTGTTTCCGGTTCGTTTAACAGTTCAGTGCCATAACCTTCATTCTTCGCCTGCGCTTTACGACGTTGGCGCTCGAGATACACCAGACCGACAACGATGATAAACAGTGAACCTATCAAACCCAGCCACGGCGCGGCCCAGGCGTTAGTCCCGAAAAAGCTGGTCGGAATAATGTTCTGGATCTGCGGCGTGCCTGGCAGAGCATCCATGGTGAAGGAGAAGGCTCCCAGCGCAACGGTTGCCGGAATCAGGCGCTTCGGGATATTACTTTGACGAAACAGCTCTGCCGCAAATGGATACACAGCAAACGCCACCACGAACAGCGACACGCCGCCATAGGTCAACAGCGCACAGACCAACACAATTACCGGGATGGCGTGACGACGCCCGAGAATGTTGATGGCGGCAGCAACGATGGAGCGTGAAAAACCGGATAACTCGATTAACTTGCCAAACACGGCGCCCAGCAAGAACACCGGGAAGTAAAGCTTCACAAAACCGACCATTTTTTCCATGAACAGGCCGGTGAAAGCAGGCCCGACGGCGCTGGGTTCGGTAAGCAATACAGCACCTAAAGCCGCGATGGGGGCAAACAAGATGACGCTATATCCGCGATAGGCTGCCAGCATCAGCAGGCCCAACGCTGCCAGGGCGATTAATACACTCATCATGACTCCTCAATATCATTGTTATAGTGGGGGTACAGAAAGAGAAGTTACGGTTTCAGGGCAAAGCGCAGCTGATGCTCTCTGCGTTGCTGGATGTATTCCTTGCGCGAATCATCCCAGCGATAAAATCCCTGACCGCTGCGTAAACCGGTATCACCGTTGGCAACCTTGTCAGCGACCAGCGACATCATGTCGCTACCGGTGGCGAGCGTAGGTAGCAGATGCCGACAAATATCCTGTACCGTAGAAAGTCCGGTCATATCTGCCGCCTCCAGCGGACCGACCATCGCATAGCGACGGCCAAGCGAGGCGCGCATGACCTGGTCCACCACCTCTGCGCTGGCAATACCGCTTTTAACGATATGCAATGCTTCACGCAGCAGGGCAAACTGCAGGCGATTACCAACAAATCCCGGCGCGGCGCGGTCGAGCACCACGGCTTCCAGTTGCATCGAAAGCAATAGCTGTTGCAGCTCATGCAGATATTCCGGCTTCGTGGCGGTGCCAGGAACAATTTCGACCAGCGGAATGAAATGTGGCGGGTGCCAGAAATGGGCGATCAGCAGGCGCTCTGGATGGGCGAGCTTTTCTGCCAGCGCATCCGGCGGCAGGCCGCTGGTGTTACTGGCAATAACGGCCTGTGGCGCGATCAGTTCTTCCAGTTGCGCATACAGCGCGTGCTTGAGTTCGAGTCGCTCCGGGATGGCTTCAATCAGTAACCCGCACGCGGCAACCTCCGATAACGAGGTCGTGCCATAGAGACGGCTCACAACCTGTTCTTTTTTGTCGGCTGCAAACTGCTCGGTGACAATCAACTCATCTAAAATACCGCTGGCAACGGCACCCATTTCTGCAATGCGGTTGCTGTCAGTGTCATACAGCCAGACATCATGACCATACCGGGCGAAGTGGGTGGCAATACCGACGCCCATTAACCCCGCGCCCAGTACGCAAATATGTTTACTTTGCATGAGGGACCTCCTGCGAACGTTCTACCGCCAGCGCAATCCCCTGACCGCCGCCTACGCACAGCGTAGCCAGCCCTTTTGCGGCATTACTGCGGGCCATTTCATGCAGTAACGTCACCAGAATTCGACAACCCGAGGCGCCAATGGGATGGCCCAGCGCAATCGCGCCGCCGTTAACGTTTACCCGATTACTGTCCCAGTTCAGGGATTCGCCAACCGCCAGCGCTTGCGCGGCAAAAGCTTCGTTGGCTTCAATGAGATCGACATCATTTAACGTCCATCCCGCTCGCTTCAGGCACTGAAGTGATGCTTCTACTGGCCCAATACCCATAATGGCAGGGTCGACGCCGGAAACGGCGTAACCTGCAACCCGGGCAAGTACGGGGAGGTTGAGTTGTGCGGCTTTAGCGGCGCTCATTAGCATTACCGCGGCGGCGCCATCGTTGATTGACGACGCATTCCCGGCGGTCACCGTGCCGTTACCTGGGCGAAACGCTGGCTTGAGCTGCGCCAGCTTATCGGCTTGAGTATCCGGGCGAGGCTGCTCGTCGCGGTCAACCACACGCGGGGGCTTTTTGCCCTGAGGGACGCTGACCGGCGTGATTTCCGCGCTAAAACGACCGGCTTCAATGGCAGCGGCCGCTTTTTGCTGGGAGTGCAGGGCAAAGGCGTCCTGTTGCTCACGACTGATAACGAATTTGTCCGCCAGATTTTCTGCGGTTATGCCCATGTGATAGTCGTTAAATGCATCCCACAAACCGTCATGCACCACGCTGTCTTTCATGCTGGCATGACCTAACCGCAGGCCCGTCCGGGCTCCATCGAGAAAATAGGGCGCATTGCTCATGCTCTCCTGCCCACCAGCAATCACAATTTGCGCATCACCGCAGCGAATTGCCTGAACCGCCTGATGCACCGCCTTCAGGCCCGAGCCGCACACCAAATTAATGGTTAACGCTGGCGTGGTTACCGGCAGACCTGCGCGTAATGCCGTTTGTCTGGCCGGATTCTGGCCACTGCCTGCCGTCAGGACCTGGCCGAAGATCA
The DNA here is from genome assembly GCF_004353845.1 of Citrobacter arsenatis. Lineage (GTDB taxonomy): Bacteria > Pseudomonadota > Gammaproteobacteria > Enterobacterales > Enterobacteriaceae > Citrobacter > Citrobacter arsenatis. Next base: position 2,554,359 of record NZ_CP037864.1, on the reverse strand, counting down.
CTTCATCAATTTGATCAGGCGCCAGGTTGGTTTTTTCCAGCAGTGAACGGATCACTATCGAACCTAGCTCAACCGCGGAAAGCGCTGCCAGCGCGCCATGAAAACTGCCAATCGGGGTGCGCGTTGCCGCGACAATCACAACATCCTGCATGGTCGGCTCCTCAGCTAAAGTGCATTTCGGGAACATTTTCGGGAACGATCAGCTTGCCGGCGGTTCTGGCGACAATTGCATCCACGCTGATGCCCGGCGCACGCTCACGCAGAATGAACGCGCCGTCGGCAATTTCCAGGAGCGCCAGATCGGTAAGCACGCGTTTAATGCAGGCCACGCCGGTCAGCGGCAGGGTGCAGGCGGGAAGCAGTTTCGACTCACCGCTTTTGGAGGCATGGGTCATCACCACGATGATGTTGTCGGCACCGGCAACCAGGTCCATCGCGCCGCCCATGCCTTTCACCATTTTTCCAGGGATCATCCATGAGGCGATATTGCCGTTTACATCCACTTCAAATGCGCCAAGCACCGTCAGGTCAACGTGGCCGCCGCGGATCATGGCGAAGGATTGCGCCGAGTCGAAGATCGCTGCACCTTTACGCGCCGTCACGGTCTGTTTCCCGGCGTTGATCATGTCAGCATCAATTTCGTCTTCTGTGGGAAACGGGCCCATACCCAGCAAACCGTTTTCCGATTGCAGCATTACGTCCATGCCATCAGGAATGTAGTTCGCCACCAGAGTGGGGATACCGATCCCAAGGTTGACGTAATAACCGTCGCGCAGTTCGCGGGCGACACGCATCGCCATTTGTTCACGCGTTAACATGGTCAGGCTCCTTTCTGTCGCAGGGTGCGTTGTTCAATACGTTTTTCAAACTGCCCCAGAATCAGTCGGTTAACGAAAATTCCTGGGGTGTGAATTGCGGCGGGATCCAGCTCTCCGGGAGGGACAATTTCTTCAACTTCCACGACGGTAATACGCCCTGCGGCGGCCATCAGTGGATTAAAATTCTGTGCGGTGTGGCGATAAATAACGTTGCCGTACCAGTCGGCTTTCCAGCCTTTAACCAGCGCAAAATCACCGGTTATCGCCTGTTCTAAGATGTAAGGGCGTCCGGCAAACTCGCGAACTTCTTTTCCTTCGGCCACGGGGGTGCCGTATCCGGTAGCGGTATAGAATGCCGGGATCCCCGCGCCGCCCGCACGCAGTTGCTCTGCCAGCGTGCCTTGCGGTGTCAGGATAGCTTCCAGCTCACCGTTAAGAACCTGCTGCTCAAACAGCGCGTTTTCACCCACATAAGATGCGACGACCTTGCGTACCTGGCGCGTTTCCAGCAGCACGCCAAGGCCAAAACCATCCACGCCACAGTTGTTTGACACAACCGTAAGCCCCTGAACCTCCCGACGACGTACTTCGGCAATCAGGTTCTCCGGGATTCCACATAAGCCAAAACCGCCCGCCAGCAGCGTCATGTTATCGGTCAGTCCTTCCAGCGCCTCTTGATACGTGGCGACCCGTTTATCCAGTCCAGCCATATACTTGCCCCTCCAGTTGTCCTTGCCGACATCATTGGGGGTGAAAAATGATTTGTTAATTTTAAATTTGTGACTCACTTATTGGGTTTTTTTATCAATTTAATGTTAATTAAAGGTATTCAACAAGTTAAAGGAATGCGAAATGGGAATGAGCATCAAACAGTTACGCGCGTTTTTAGCGGTAGCTCACACTCTGAATTTTGCTCATGCCAGTGAAAGACTGAATATGTCGCAACCCGCATTAAGTCTGGCGATTAAAGGGCTGGAGGATTCGCTGGGCGGGGCGCTACTGTTGAGAACCACCCGCAAAGTGACCCTGACGCAGGAGGGCGAAACGTTGCTGAACATGGGGCGACAGCTGCTGGCGGACTGGGAGAATACGGAAGAGGCAATGCATCAGCGTTTTACGCTGCAGCGCGGTAAAATCTCTATTGCCGCCATGCCCTCATTTGCTGCTAACGTCCTGCCATCGGTACTAAAAACGTTTCGTGACTCTTACTCCGGTATCAACGTAACGGTTCACGATGTGATCAACGAACACGTGATTGAGATGGTCAGTGAAGGGCGGGTGGAGATGGGCATTGCCTTTGAGCCAGATTATTCAGGGCATCTGCATTTCACGCCGCTTGGCGTGGATCGTTTTATCGCCATTGTGCCGCCAACGTGCCGACTGGCGGGCCGGGATCGTATTGCGTGGCGCGAATTGTTAACGCTGGATTTCATCACCCTGCAACGTCCTTCCGCCGTGCGCCTGATGCTGGAAGAACAACTGGTGCAAAGCGGACATACGCTGGAGGTGGCGCTGGAGAGTCATCAACTGGTGACCGTTGGTCGTCTGGTGGCCAACGGCCTCGGCGGCAGCGCCGTGCCTGCGCTGTGCCGCACGCAAATGACCGAGCTGGGCGCAACCTGTATCGATCTGGATACACCGGTGATCCAGCGACGGATCGGCGTTTTGCGTTCGGCACATCATAAATTATCTACAGCCTCAGAGGTGCTGGTGGACTCACTGAAAAAGGCGTATTGCGCCTGATGCCCTCACACAATACGCCAACCTTTCAGATCATGTAACCGCCCGCCAGCAGCGAACTTCACATCCGGAATCACTTTTCAGCAATGGCTGTTTCTGCTCACAACCGTGGGTTGCCAATGGGCATCTGTCACGGAAAAAACAGCCCTGAGGCAGCGTTCTGTTCCCCGGGAGTTCAGTTTTCCGTAACACCAAATCTTCCGCCAGCGGTGCGCCCGTTTTAGGGATCGAGTCCAGCAATAATCGCGTGTAGGGATGGGCGGGTTGAGTAAGAACCTGCTGCGCATCGCCCAGCTCGACAATTTGCCCAAGGTACATCACCGCCACGCGGTCGCTCATATGGCGGACCACCGACACATTATGCGATATCAGCACGTAGGTCAGGTTTCTGCGCGCCTGCAATGACACCAGCAGGTTGAGAATTTGCGCCTGTACGGAGATATCCAGCGCCGAGGTAGGTTCATCCAGAACAATCACGTCTGGCTCTGATGACAACGCCCGGGCGATGGCAATACGCTGGCGCTGCCCACCGGAAAACGCATGCGGCAGGCGATCGAGATATTCAGGACGAATCCCAACCTGTTGCGCCAAATCCTCGGCAAGTATGCGTCGTTCACGCTCCGGGCTTTGCTTTTGGATCCACACCGGTTCGGTCATTATCCGCCATACCGGTAAGCGCGGATCCAACGATGAAAGGGGATCCTGAAAGACCATCTGCATACCGTCGTGCTGTTTGTCACCACGGCGAGCATAGTTTCCCTGACTGGGTTTCAGCATCCCCATCAGCAGTTGCGCCAGTGTACTTTTGCCGCAGCCGGACTCGCCAACAATCCCCAGCGTTTCTCCCTGACGGATCTGTAAATCCAGACCATTGAGCGCATGTACCCGTTCAGTTACCTTACCGAGCCAGTTTTTACGCGCAGGGAAGTTGACATGAACATCCTGCAAATCCAGTAAAAAATCAGACATGGGTTGTCTCCAGTTGCGGATACCAGCAGGCAGATTGTTGATCCGCGCCTCCCTGACTGCTTAACGCAGGCGTTTCTTCACAACGAGGGCCGGCGGCAAAGCAGCGCTCACGAAACGCACATCCCGCCGGTAAGCAGGTTAAGTTCGGTACGGTACCGGGAATGGCGGGCAGCAATCCGCGTGGCTCGCCGTGTTCCGGCGCGCATTTCAGCAAACCAATGGAATAGGGATGCGTCGGGTGTTGAATAACGGTTTGCGTCGGGCCACTCTCAATCACGCTCCCGGCATACATGACGTATAACCGATCGCATAACTGTGAAACCACCGCCATATCATGGCTGATAAATAACACGGCTGTACCGCTGGCGCGCGCTTTTAACTTCAGCAAACGTAGCACCTGCAGTTGTACCGTGACGTCGAGTGCGGTGGTCGGTTCATCGGCAATAATGAGCTGCGGTTCGCAGGAAAAGGCCAGCGCAATCATTACCCGCTGGCGCATCCCGCCGGAAAGCTCAAACGGGAAACGTTTCATCACCTCCGGCGCGTCCGGGATTTGCATCTCGTCGAGTAAAGCGATGGCTTTCTGACGGGCATCCGTACGGCTTAACGTCTGGTGATGGCGGATAACCTCCACCATTTGCTGACCGATTCGCCGGGTCGGATTCAGCGCCGTCATGGGTTCCTGAAAGATCATCGCGACGCATGCGCCGCGCCATTGGCGCATTTGCTTCTCGCTGGCGTTGAGCACATCTTCCCCCAGCAGCGAAACGCGCCCCTGGTGAACATGATAGCTTCCCTCCGGCAGCAGACGCATGGTGAGCATGGCTGTTACGGATTTGCCGGAACCTGACTCACCCACCACGCCAACGATTTCTCCGCGGTTGATATGCAGCGATACATGGTTTAGCGCATGCACGTCAGCCTTATAGCCGGGGAAACTCAGATGTAAATCTTCAATTTCCAGCACGGGTTGTGTCATGACTGTTTTCCTCCGGCTTTCGGATCCAGCAGATCGCGAATACCATCGCCAAAGAGATTAAAGCCCACGGCGGTAATCAGAATGGCAGCGCCAGGAAATGCGCAATACCACCACTGATCAAGCACGTAATTGCGGCCAATTGCGACCATCGCACCCCATTCAGCGCTGGGCTGCTGTGCGCCCAGACCAATAAACCCAAGCGTGGCGGCCATCAGGATCGCACTGCCGATATCCAGCGACGCCTGTACAATGAGTGGTGGTAGGGAGTTCCGCAAAATGTGCCAGCTAATCAGATGCCAGCGAGAAGCCCCGTAGGTTCGCGCTGCCTGCACATAGGTAAACTGACGCACCACTAACGTCTGACCACGGGCGAGGCGCACATAAAACGGAATACGTACGATGGCAATCGCCAGCATGGCGTTGAACAGGCTTGGACCCAGCGCGGCGGCCAGCGCCATCGTCAGCACCAGAGAGGGAATAGACAGCATGATGTCCATTATCCGCATAATAATTGCATCGGCGCGTCCGCCCATAACACCTGACAGACACCCCAGCAGCGAACCTAATCCTCCGGCAATGCCGACCACCACCAGACCTGCGACGACCGACTGCTGGCTTCCTACCAGAACCCGGCTGAACAGATCGCGACCCACTTCATCGGTACCAAACCAGTGAGCGGCTGACGGGGGCAGCAGGCGAGCGCTCAAATTGATGGCGTTAGGATCGTGCGGGGTTATCCACGGCGACAGCACCATCAGCAGCAGTATCAGTACAATGATGACCCCGCCAACCAGCGTCAGTGGGCTGCTTTTCATCATCCAGAAAAGTTTAGCCCAGTCCGTGCGGCGACGTGCTGTCTGAGGCGCGGTCGGCGTTTCTTGTGTGAGCATCATTGCGCGCCTCCACGTCCAATTCGTGGATCTACCCATAAATAGAGTAAATCGACCACCAGGTTAACCAGCACATAGGCGAAAGAGACCACCACGGCAAATCCCATTACCGCCGGGAAGTCGAGCGCCTGAATCGACGTTACCACCCAGGCGCCCATGCCTGGCCAGGCGAAGACCGTTTCGGTCAGTACGGCACCGTAGAGCAGATCGCCCAATGCCAGGCCGAGAACGGTTATCGAGGGGATGAGCGCATTAGGCAACGCGTAACACAATACGATGTACCAGCCCGGCAACCCGCTGGCGCGAGCGGTACGAATGTAATCTTCACTCAATTGTTCCAGCATGGCGGAGCGAATCTGACGGGCAACGATCCCTAAGTGCACAAAAGCCAGCGTCAGCGATGGCAGGATCAGATGCTGAAGCGCATTGAAAAAGACTTCACCGTTGCCTTCCAGCAGGGCATCTATCAAATAGAACCCGGTGACGTGCGTCGGCGGATCCAGCCAGTCGTCTAACCGCCCACCGCCGGGCAAAATTTGCAAATGACCGTAAAACAGCACGATAACCCCCAGCCCCAGCCAGAATGCAGGCGTGGAGATACCGGTGATCGCCATCAGGCGAACAAGGTGATCAAGCCAACGGTTGCGCCACACCGCAGATAAAATGCCTAACGGGATCCCAATAACCAGCGCCAGCAGCAAGGAACAGAAAGCCAGCTCAAGGGTGGCGGGGAAGAAGATGCGCAGCTCATCCAGCACCGGACGTCCGGTGCGAATAGAGGTGCCTAAATCGCCGTGAAAAATGTCGCTGACATAGCGAAAAAACTGCACATACAGCGGCTGGTTCAGCCCCAGCTGTTGGCGAATGTTTTCAACAATTTCATCGCTGGCGCGATCGCCCGCCAGCAGCCGCGCGGGGTCGCCAGGTATCAGGTGCGAAATAATAAATGTGATTACGCAAACACCGATAACCACCAAAATAAGTCCCCAGCATCGCTGGCGTAAAATGCTCCAGAACGTCATTAGCTTCCCCTTGCGGAGCCAGCGCGGCTCCGCATCAACGTGGCTTATTTACTCATGGTGGAGATATTGAAGACCTGTTCCAGCATGGGGTTGAATACAAATCCTTTGACGTCTTTGTTCATCGCCAACTGATAGTTTTTCTGGAATAAATAGATGTAGGCTGCTTCATCAATCACGATGGTTTGCGCCTGTTGGTAGTCATTGGTTCTGGCAACCTGATCGGTCGTGGCCAGCGCGCTACGCAGCAGCTTATCGACCTCACCGTTTTCATAGAACGAACGGTTACCCGGCAAGCCTTTCTTATCTGACTCAAACCAGTAGTTCATGAACATGTACGGGTCAGCGAAGTCCGGGCTCCAGTTGCCAATAGCAATGTCGTAATCGCCTTTGCCCACGCGGTCACGCATGGTGGCGTTAGCCAGTTTTTCCAGCTTCACCTTAATACCCAGTTTGCCAAGGCTTGCCTGAGTCGCGAGCGCGATAGGCTCCCAGTTAGGATCATTATCGGAGTACAGGAAGCTCAGGCTTTCAGGTTTGCTGGCAACTTTGTCCCATGCTGCTTTCGCTTTGGCTTCATCAAAGCTGTACTGCATGGCCTTGTCGTCAAAACCCCACATGCCTTCGGGGATCGGTCCACGCATTTGCTTCCCGTTGCCGCTGAGGATCCCGTTTACCATGCCTTTATAATCGGTGGCCCACGAGATGGCGCGGCGTAAATCCACCTGATTGAGCGGGGCCTTACTGTTGTTGAGATACAGATAGGTCACGCGCAACGAGGGATAATCCGCTACGTTCACTTTGCCTTCCTGTTTTAAGGCGGCTAGCTGGTCAACAGGAAGCGCATCGGCAATGTCGATATCGCCACGCGACAATTGCAGGCGGCGGGAGGCGCTTTCACCGATGATTTTTACCGAAACACGCTTAAAGGTCGGTTTAGTACCGGCATAATGCGGGTTAGGCACCAGCACCAGCTGTTGTCCCTTTTGCCAGCTTTTGAGCATGAATGGCCCGGAACCCGCCGTGTTCTGCGCCAGGAATCCGCGGGCATCGTCTGCGGCATGCTCTTTTAAGATCGCCGGATTTATGATTGAAGCTCCGTCATTTGCCAGCGTATACAAAAACGGAGCAAACGGCTGGCTGAGGGTAAACTTCACCGTGGTATTATCGATGGCCTCAACCTTCAGATCTTTCGGGAACGCTTCTGCGGGACCCTGGCCGATTTTGAGCAAACGTTCGAAAGATTGCTTTACCGCATCTGCCGTCACCGGCGTTCCGTCGGCGAATTTGGCACCGTTTTTCAGGGTAAACGTCCACTCTTTCTGATCGTCCGAGGCTTTCCAGCCGCTGGCTAAGTCACCTTCAACTTCCGTGGATCCTTTACCGCCATCGGTTTTGTACTGCACCAGCCGCTGGTATGAGGGATAGGTGACCGTCCAGTCGTTGTTATCAATGGTCACGGCGGGGTCAAGCGTCTGCGGATCGGCGGCTTTACCAATCACCAGCATATCTTTTGGTACGGCGGCCTGCGCGGCAGGCAGGGCAAACGCCAGCGCAACGGCTATCAGAGCGGGGCGAAAAAACGCGTTTAACGCAGGTGTAGTCTTCATAACCAGGCTCCAGAATTAAAGTAAATGTTGTGTTGTTATGGGTGAAGCAGGGAAACAGGCAATCTGGTCGTCAAGCAGCGGGTAGCGGGCGGCATCAGGTAATTCAAAATGCCACCACTCGCTGTTAATACCGATAAAACCACCCCCGAACATAATGGCATTGAGCAGCAGCCGATTGCGCTGCGCAGCCGGAGGAACAGAAGGGTGCCAGGCATGGGAACGGTCGTGCATCTCATCAAAACCGGCCCCCATATCGAGGAGAACGCCACGTTCGTCCATTAACGTAACGTCAATGGCCGTTCCGCGACTGTGATTGGACCCTATCGCCACATCGACAACGTACTGGGGATCCGGACACGCATTCCACAACACCGCCTGCGCCTGCTGGGGGCGATACGCGTCGTACACCACAAGCTTCAGACCCGCCAGTTGCGCAATACTGATGCTTTTCGCCAGCGCGGTTACCGCCTCGGTGTGCAACAGGCAACGCGCTTCCTGATAGATCGGCGCGCCGGTAATGTTGTCGGCAGTAGCGTATTTAAGATCAATATGCAGCGACGGAAATATCACCGACAGATCGACCAGTTCTGGGGTTTCTGACATAGCACGTTTCCTGTTTATTGTTCGAATTGACCAAATTGTTGTTGTAACTGGCGATTGGTTTGCAGGCGTCCTGCGAGGGAGTCACCCAGTTGGGCCACCACCGCAGAGAGTAATAAGTTGAACAAACAGCTCACCGGAGCCAGTGAATCCCAGAAATGTCCGGTGTCGGTTTTTACCTGAAGTAAATCAATAGAATAGTCTCTGGCCCACGGGCACCACACATCGGTGATTAGCGCCAGCGGAATACAGCGTTCTGTAGCAACGCGGCAATATTGTCGCGAGATAGCGGAATAGGCGCGCATATCGGTGATCACCACGTAAGGCTGGCTGAATCCTGAATTCAGCGACTCCACCCAACTGCCGGAAAGCCCTTCAGAGTAGCTCACTTTAGGCCGCAGATATTCCAGGTGGCTGAAAAAAGCGTTGGCGATCCCGCGGGTGGACTGGATCCCGAGAACATACACGGCTTCCGCATGCGCCAGCTGCTGCGCAATGCGTAAAAACGTTTCGCCTTGTGCGAGTTGATAAACATGGGTAATGGCGTCGATTTCCAGTAACAGCGACTGCTGCACGCGATCCGGCAGGCTTTGTTGCTGGTGCCAGGAGTCCAGCCGCTCGTTCATTCCCCAGGGCTGATAGGGGACGACGGGTAGTTCCCGCAGGCTGGCCTTTGCATCTTCCAGATTACGAAAACCCAGTTTACGCAGATAGCGTCCAACGGTAATACCGCTGGTTCCGGTCGCTTTGGCGATACCATCCGCGGTTTCAAAAGGGATCTGTACAGCATGGGCTAACAGCCACCCAGCCACGCGCTTTTCGCTGGGCGTCAACTGGCTGAAGGTCTGCTCTATGCGGGTAAATAACTCAGGTTTTGCGGTCATTACCTTCTCGCTGTTAGTTGTCTGTCAGATTACGGCTCACTGTTAGCAAATTAACAATGCAGGACGCGTGCCAGGTCGATAACAGCGGCACACTGGCTGTTTTTGTTAAAACAAAGCCCATATTCGTTAACCAATGATCAACATTTGTGCAGCGTAGTTCAGTTTTGGTGCAACGACAGAGGGAGCGGGGTATGAATCTGCTGATTTCGTCGGAACGATCACATTGTGGCCACATTTTAGGCTCAGACATCAGAATCAGTAATGTGAAATATAAATTTCAGCCATATCAATGGCGGCAATCTTTATTCTTATGACGGTAGGGGTATTATTTTTTGCGAACTACATAAACGGTTTTAAGCGCAAGTGTAGATATTATTTATATTATAAATGGAGTACTACAATGAATAAATTCTCCCTTTCTACAGCAGGTATTCTGGTCGCAGCGCTGTTAACCAGTGTCAGCGTCAGTGCAGCAACGGATAACGCTAAAACTGAAGTGACTCCGAAAGGCATGAGCTGCCAGGAGTTTATTGATTTGAACCCGCAAACTATGGCTCCAGTGGCTTTCTGGGTGCTCAATGAAGACGAAGACTTCAAAGGTGGCGACTACGTTGACTATAACGAAACCGTAACTACTGCAGTTCCCCTGACCGTTGAACTTTGTAAAAAACATCCGCAAAGTGAATTAAGCAAAATAAAAGACGAAATCAAAAAAGAATTATCCAAATAAGATTAAGCCGTTATTAAAACCCAGCCAAAGTGCTGGGTTTTGTTATTCGTGACAACGTCACTTATTTGTTTTGTGATACTTAAGAAAACTTTATAAAGATATAAACTCCCGTGCCGATACTGGATAAAAGTTAGCCTTTTGCAGAAGGAGTTTGTATGGCCTGGTATCCTACTCGTATTTCGACGCGTTTAACCATCGGCGGCATTCTGCTGCTTGCGGTCACGACCCTTGTTATTGTGGTGATTATGCTCTGGCGCGGTCAGCCGCGCGTCGTTGAAATCAACACCGCCCTGATCGAAGAAACAGGGCAAGGTTTAACCCGTCAATTGAGTACCGTATTGTCCCGAATTGAAGGTGAGACGGTCAGCCTGTCACGGTTGGCTGAAGTGCTGCCCAACGATGAATCTCTTTACCAAAGCGTCGTTCCGCATCTGATCGGAGAAGGTAAAGACTCAATTATTACCGGCGGCGGCATCTGGCCAGAACCTGATGCATTCACCGCGGGTGTAGAGAAAAGAAGTTTTTTCTGGGCGCGTGATGCTGAAGGAAAACTGGTGTATTCCAACGACTATAACGTCGAAGGATCAAGCGGCTACCACAATGAAAGCTGGTATCAGCATGCCAAAGGCCATTCACAAAACAGCTGCTTATGGTCTGATGTCTACCAGGACGCCAGTTCAGGCGTCAACATGGTCACATGCAGCGTGCCTTATCAACTGGCGGGCAAATTTGCCGGCGTCGCCACCACCGACATTCGCTTGGATAATGTCGCTACCTTCATGCAGCAGCAGGGAAACAGCACCGGTGGTTACGCGTTTGTCGTGGACAAACAAGGGCAGATCCTCTATTTCCCGCAGGCCGACCTGGCAAAACATAAAACCATTCACGATCTGGCGCAAAGTGCGCAGTGGCTTATACCGGTGGAAAACGGGCTGAAATCTCTGCGCCCGGCGGATGGGGTGAAGACGATTACGCTTGCAAACGACAACGTCCTGAATACGGCATCACGGGTAATGCTGTTCCCGATGGCGGATACCGGTTGGGTTGTCGGTCTTGTAACGCCTGAGTCACGTATCGTCGGCCTTGCTAAAGTGATGATGCAGGACGTCCTGGAAGTGTTAATTCCGATAATGACGCTGTTGCTGGTGGGATCCTGGCTGATGGTTCGCCGACTGATTTCACGTCTGGATGATACCCGTCAGGCGCTTGATGACATTGCGCAGGGCGAAGGCGATCTTACCCGTCGTCTGGATGTGCGCGGTAAAGATGAGATTTCGGCTATCGCCGAGGCGTTTAACCTGTTCGTTGATAAAATCTCAGCCATTTTAATCACCGTCAGAAGCAGCAGCGCAGTAGTGGCGAATAATGCCGTTAGCCTCGCTGACAGTAATATGGAGCTTTCATCTCGCGTGACGCAGCAGGCCGCTGCGCTGGAAGAGAGTTCGGCGGCGATGGAACAATTAAATGCGACCGTTCATCAAAATGCCAGTAATACTCAACTGGCTGATGAGCTATCCGATAGCACCGCGCAAACCGCTAACCGCTGCGGCGATGTTATGCAGGGCGTTATCTCTACAATGGATAACGTTAGCGCTTCATCAGGCAGAATGGTAGAAATTGTCGCGGTCATCGACAGCATTGCGTTCCAGACCAATATTCTCGCCCTGAATGCCGCGGTTGAAGCCGCCAGGGCTGGTGATGCCGGCAGAGGGTTTGCCGTCGTAGCCTCCGAAGTGCGCACGCTGGCCCAGCGCAGCGCTACTGCTGCACAGGAAATTAAAGCGCTGATTGATGAATCCGTTTCTCATGTTGGCAGCGGAAGTCAGCAAATTCACAATGCCGGCGAACGTCTGGGTGAACTGGTTAACAATGTGCGTCAGGTGCGCCAGTTGATGGGGGAAATACGCGTTGCGGGTGAAGAACAACGTAAGGGCGTCTCCGAAATAACGCTGGCGGTCACCGAAATGGACAGTACCGTTCAGCAAAACGCCTCGTTAATTGATGATGCCGCGGCGCGGACGCAGGCGCTGAAAGAAGAGGCGGAACAACTGGCGTTGCTGGTCTCATCCTTCAGATTACCTGAGCCTTCCGTTGCCTGATAATCACATTCTATCCGGGCACAAACCTTGTGCCCGGATAACTCCAGTATAGTAACTCTTAAACACGATTTATCCGTTTAACTCCTCTTTATTGTGTCTTATAAAACTTTGAATCACTCCCCACTTAACTCTATAATATTGGGGGTAAAGTCGTTTTTATCCCAATAAGAGCCAATATTATGGATTTAACGCTAAATACTGCAGCCGACATCGTTAAGCTACTTTGCGACAGATTGCGTAAAGAACGACTCGCCCGACAAATGACGCAGGCGGATGTGGCCGCCCGTTCAGGTGTCGGTGTGAATACCGTTTCAAATCTGGAAGCGGGTAAGAATGTAGGGTTTGAGAATCTGGTCAAAGTCGCGATGGTATTAGGCTATGGCGATGCGCTGGAGGGTTTATTTAAACCCAGGATTGACAGTCTGGATGATATTTTGCGTTACGAGAAGAGCGCGGCACGCCAGCGGGTGAAAAGGAAAAACTCTGATGCCTGAACAAGTCGATGTTTTTTATGAAGGCTGGGGTGAGAAATGGCTGTGGGGAAAACTGGTGTCTTCCACGGCGCTGACCGGACGCCCGTTGATCGCCTTTGAATACAGTGAGGACGCTATACGTAAGGGTCTGGAACTGTCCCGGCTGATGTTACCGCTGAACGGTCCCCGTCTACGCAGGGATTTCCCCGCACATCAGTTAGGGTTGCCGGGACCAGTCTATGATTCACTGCCTGACGGCTGGGGTATGCTGTTGATGGACCGATTATTTAAACGTCGCGGACTCAACGCAGCGCGCATAGGTCCTTTGGAGCGCTTAACCTGGGTCGGCAACAACGCGATGGGCGCTATGACATTCCAGCCCGTTCAGTCAGATGTCGAGACGCTTTCAAAAGAGGATGTTCCTCTTGAACAACTGGCCTCTGAGGTCCAGGAAGTCCTGAGCGGTGAAGGGGGGGAATTCCTGCAAAAACTGCTTCAGATGGGCGGTTCGCCACAAGGGGCAAGGCCCAAGGCGTTGCTTTATCGTGACACTGTCACATCTAAATTCACCACTGCGCCGCTCCCCGGGAGCGAAAGCTGGCTGATAAAGTTTCCCGCCAGGCATGAACATGCTGAGGTATGTGCCATTGAAGCGGTTTATGCTGAGTGCTTGCGCCAATGTGGGATAACCACGCCCGATACGGCGTACTTCAATCTGCCTGGCGGGCAGGCAGCATTTGCCACCCGCCGTTTCGACCGTGATCAGTCGATACGTATTCCTATGCAGAGTCTGGCGGCGCTTACCGGGACTAATTACCAGATACCCGGCGCTTTAGACTATCGGGATTTTCTACGGGCCACGCAGATTTGCACCAATGATGTCAGAGAAAAGGCGAAAGCGTTTGAACGCGTGGTTTTCAACGTGGCATTTAATAACCGTGACGATCATCCGAAGAACTTTGCCTATTTAATGTCAGCCGATGGAAACTGGACTCTCGCACCGGCTTACGACGTCACCTGGTGTGAAGGCCCCGGTGGGTATCATCAAATGGACGTGCTGGGAGAGGCGCTGGATATCGAAAGAAAGCACCTTCTGTCGCTTGGCGTTCAGGAAGCTGAGTTATCTGCTGACCATGTGAACGGCATAATCGAAAAGGTCTGCCACTTTGCCACGGCATTGAGCGCTATCGCCAGGGATACATACCCCGATCGGATAACGCAAGCCACGCTGAATACGATACAGAAACAAGTTAATGAAAATGTCCGGCGGTTAATGTCCCGATAACGCAGACCCAACCGCTACACGTAGCGGAGAATTAACCCTCGGCGGGGCAACGTCCCCGCTACATTTCCTCGCTAAACAGTCCAGAGGACAACTTTTAGCGCCCCCAACGATTGCGAATATAGGTCACAGCTTCCTGCGTTTGCGGCTGATTAAGGTAATCTTCGCGAAACAAAATTGTGCCGTTAATGTGCGGTTCAGACTCGTTCAGATCGAGCTGTTTTTTCAGCTCGGGTACGCCACCTTTAACCGTCCAGTCAGGCTCTTTTCGCGATGGTTCGCCAACTTTATACAGCGCCACCCCAATATACAGGCGGGTGTTAGTTGATTTAACGACATCAGCCCACCATTTTGCCAGTACATCGTAGCGCGCTGCATCGCGGGCAAAAGGCCAATACAACTGTGGAGCGATATAGTCCAGCAGGCCGAGTTGCACCCAACGACGGGTGTCAGCATACGATTCATCATAGGCCGCCGCGCCGCGGGTGTCGGAACCCGCCGGATCGTGCGAACGGTTGCGCCATACGCCCGCAGGACTGACGCCAAACTCGACTTCAGGTTTGAGTTTCTTGATGGTTCGTGAAACCTGGGCGATCAGGCGTTGCGTGTTATCACGCCGCCAGTCAGCCCTGGAAGCAAATCCCTGGCCGTATCTTCTGAAGGTCTGATTGTCGTTGAGCGCAGAGCCGGGAGACTCGGTATAGAAGTAATCATCAAACTGCACGCCATCAACCGGGTAATTCTCAACCACTTCAGCCACGATGCTGGTTATCCAGTCGCGCACTTCGGGAATACCGGGATCTAACACAAAACGCTCGCCCGAGGTACGGATCCAGTCCCGATGCAGAACATAAACGCTAGAAGGCGTCTGTGTCAGGGTGTTGTTTAATTCGGTGACCGTCGAGGGTTTGGTGTTCACGGACACGCGGTAGGGGTTAAACCAGGCGTGGACTTTCATGCCGCGTTTATGCGCTTCATCGAGCATAAACTGAAGCGGATCGTAACCTGGATCCTGACCAATCGTACCCGTCAGGGTATCTGACCACGGCAAGATTGTAGACTGCCACAGCGCGGTGGCATCGGGCTTCACCTGGAAAAAGACGGTATTAATGCCAAGACGTTTCAGGTTGTCCAGTTTGTCCGTCAGCGCTTTTTGCTGCTGGCTGATGCGAACGGCGGGCGAACTGATGTTGACAGATGAAACCGGCGGCCAGTCCAGACGAGAAACCGTTGCCAGCCAGATACCGCGTACCGGCTCTTTGCTTTGCTGCGGTTTGCTCACCGGGGGCTGAGGGGAAATTTTGGAGTCAGGGGGCTGTGAAGAACAACTCCCCAGAAGCAACATACTGCCTACCAGCAGCGCAAACCATTTCATGTTGGTTAGCGGCAGTCTGGCGCGGGAACGGGCGAGAATATTCGCCAGTTTTTTCTGATAATTTCCTGAAAAAAAACCGGATGCTGACATCAGATTTTGCTCTTATTTCTTCTTGTTGCGGCTGTTAGCCCAGGGATCGAACGCCGGCTCGGGGGAGTTATTTGAGGCCAGGTCATGCAGAGAATCAAGGTACAGCGCTTCAACTTCTGCCCGCGCCCACGGCGTACGGCGCAGAAACTTCAGACTGGATTTAACGCTCGGTTCATTTTTAAAGCAGTTGATACTAATACGTTGCGCAAGCTCAGCCCAACCATAACGATCAACCAGGGCATTGACCTGCATTTCAAGCGTTACGCCATGTAAAGGGTCTTTAGAAATATGAGCATTCATATGAAGTCCAGTTCAGTGGTTCCAGATTTTGTCAGTCGTGCGACGGAAAGAAGGTTACAAGAAAGCAAAGCTGCCAGCAATGGCAGAAACCGGTATGGCGCGGCAAGGCGCACACCATACCGGTAATGGATGGCTTAATACTCTTTAAATGCCAGTTCCAGACGGGCAATTAACGGTTTAAACAGGTAACTCATCAGGGTTCGTTCACCGGTCTTGATCGTCACGCTGGCGGGCATTCCCGCTTTAATTTTGTAATCGCCCAGCAATCGGGCTCCCTCTGCTGAAACCTGTACTTCAGCGAGGTAGTAAGGCTGCTGTGTGGCCTCATCAATTAAGCGGTCCGCCGAGATGGTGAGAACCCGAGCCGGGACCGAAGGTAACAGCGCGTGGTTAAGGGCAGGGAACAGTACATCAACGGTTAAACCGGGGACCAGTTTATCAATGGCATGCACCGGTATTTTGGCATCGATTTGCATTGGTTGTCCGGCGGCAACGATGTCCATCAGATGTTCTCCGGGCTGAATGACGCCGCCAACGGTACTGACTTTAACATCCAGCACAATACCGTTAATCGGTGAACGAATCTCGGTGTTATCCAGTTCATGACGCGTGGATACCAGTTCATCTTCCAGCATCGCCACCTCTTTTTGATTTTCAGTCAGTTCAGACTCAACTTCGCGTAAATATTGATGACGCACCTGGTAGGCTTTAATTTTTAATTCGTTCTGTTGGGATTTCAGTTTGGCAATATTAAGAATATCTTCTGAAACGCTGCTGGATATTTCTGCTGCCTCGCGTTCAAGCACCAGTAATTGCGCTTTGGGGTAATAGTTTTTTTCACTCAGTGCGCGAATAGCACCCAGTTCGCGGTTAATCAGACTGAACTGGCGATCGCGATAGCCTTTTATTTTATTGAGATTATCCGTTTGTCCCACCAGACCATCGAGCGTCTCCTGAATCATCGACAGTTCGTCCTGAATGGTTTTGCGCCGCGTATCGAAAAGTTTAGCCTGCAAATTTCTCACTTCCGCCAGCCGTTTGTTGCCGGAAAATTGCTGCGTCAGCGTCGTATTAAAGTCGATTGCTTCCAGGCCATCGCGTTCAGCCAGCAGGCGATCCTCAATACTTTTTGCCGAAATATACTGGGCATTTAACGCGCTGAAACGCATTTCGAGCTGCATTTTATCCAGCCGGACGAGAACCTGATTTTTCTTTACGAAATCGCCTTCTTTAATAAAGATATCCGTTACCCGGCCGCCGCTCAGATGTTGAATGGTTTTGCGGTTACTCGATACGGTTACCGTACCATCGGCGACCACTCCCGCATCTAACGGCGCTTGTACTGCCCAGAGAATGAAGCTGCCAACACCCAGCACAATGACGATCGCGCCCCGAATAATTGGCGACCAGATATTGGTATCTACGCCAGCGGAAGGCGCATGGTCAGGTTTCTGTTTCATCTTCATGCCTCACGTTGCTGTTCAGTAGTGGAAGAAGACGGCGTTGCCACCGGTTTCAGTACGTTGGCCTGACGCAAATGGGCGAAAACCTGATCGCGGGTACCAAACTCCTGAATAGCGCCATCGTTAAGCAGCAAGACCTTATTGACCACGCCGAGCAGCGTGGGTCGGTGCGAGATAATGACGGTGGTTTGTCCCTGCGTACGCAGGGTATTGATGGCTTTAACGAGCGCAAATTCGCCCGCGTCATCAAGATTGGCATTCGGCTCATCAAGCACGATAAACGCAGGGTTGTTGTAAACGGCGCGAGCCAGCCCAATACGCTGCCGCTGCCCGCCGGAGAGTTGGTACCCACCTGCGCCAAGCGGTGTGTCGTATCCCTGCGGCAAGCGCAGGATCATCTCATGTACGCCTGCCAGCAGGGCGGCAGCGACGATAAGCTCACTGTCATTTGTGGTGAAACGGGCAATGTTTTGCGCGATGGTGCCGTCAAACAGTTCAACATCCTGCGGCAGATAGCCAATGGACGGTCCCAACAGCGCTTTATCCCACTGACAAATATCCGCTCCGTCTAATCTGACTTTTCCTGATAACGGCTTCCAGACGCCAACCAGAACCTTGGCCAACGATGTTTTCCCTGAGGCCGAAGGGCCAATAATCCCCAGCACTTCGCCTTGTTCCAGTTGGAAGGAGATATTACGCAGCAGCGGGGAAGACTGACCTGGGGCTGCAGCAAAAACACCTTCAACGCTGATGTTGCCGTTCGGACGTGGCAGGGTCAGCACCTCTTTCGGTGCCGGATACTCCTTCAGCAGGTCAGAGACCTGATGCCAGGCGCTGCGAAACTGCACAAACTGCTTCCAACTGCCGATAACCTGTTCCACCGGGTTGAGGACGCGGCCAAGAATAATCGATGCGGCAATCATCAGTCCTGGGGTGATATGACCGCCGATCACCAGTAAAGCCCCGGCACCCAGCGCGATAGATTGCAGCAACACGCGCACAAAGCGGCTGAGACTGCTTAATCCAGCCGTTTTGTCGGCAATCTGCGTTTGTAGTGCCAGCACTTTGTTATGCTGTTCCTGCCAGTTGAACTTCAGGGTCGAGAGCATTCCCATCGCTTCAATGGCATCGGAGTTTTGCAGCTGTTTATTGAGTTTGCTGGCATTGTTAATCGTTAAGGCGTGCGCTTGTTGAATCGGACGCTTGGTAGCGATTTCGGAAACCAGCGTCAGAATAAATAATAACGTTATCCCACCAAGGGAAAGGTAGCCCAGCAGAGGATGGACCAGAAAGGCGATGAACAGATATATCGGCGTCCAGGGAATATCCAGCAGGGCGAACAAACTATTCCCGGAAAGAAACTGACGGAGTTGATCCAGTTCGGCTAAAGATTGCGCCGGGTTGTTATCACCGGTAACCATCTTTCTTTTAAATGCCGCGTTAAAAACCAACTGGCTTAGCTTTATATCCAGCCTGTTGCCAAGCCTGACCATAACCTGCGCGCGGGCTGATTCAATCATGGCGATAACGATGTACAAGCCGACAATCAATAAGGTTAGCATTAACAGCGTGGTGGTATTTTTACTCACCAGCACGCGATCGTAGACCTGTAACATATAAATTGCCGGCGCCAGCATAAGCATATTAATCACACAACTAAAAAACAACAGCATCAGAAAAGTGGGTTTCGTTCCTTTTAATGCATCATTCAGTTCTGTTGGCGTATGCTGGCGCGACATAGTCTTCTCCTTATACGATCAATGAACTATTGCCATTGTTGCTGGCAAGAGTGGTGGGCATTTCCAGATAAAAGTCACCAATATTCACAGTGGTCGAATTGACGCCCACTAATGTGATGGTGTCAGTACCGACAGTCACAACGGTGTTGCCATTGCTTCCGGTGATAGACACGCTGCTGGCAAAATTACCCGCGTTGATACCTAGCAGGACGAGATCGAGGAAGTCCTGGCCGCCGTTGGGGTTACTGTCAAAACCGGTGACCCGGTCTTGCCCAAAACTAGCCCCAAAGGCAAAGATGTCGCTTCCGGCACCGCCATCCAGAATGTCGTTACCCGCCTGGCCATTGAGAATATCGTCGCCGCTACCGCCGGAAAGGGTATCCACGCCCGCACCGCCAATCATGACGTCGTTGCCGTTTCCGCCCTGCAGGTTATCAACGCCATCTCCGCCATCGAGGAAGTCATTCCCGGAACCGCCAAACAGCTGGTCATTACCTCCCATACCGAACAGATAATCATTGCCGGAACCGCCCGTAATGGTGTTCGCAATGGCATTACCGGTGCCGATAAAAGCGCCGCTGCCGGTAAAGACCAGTTCTTCCACGTTAGCGGTGAGGTCGTAGCTGCTGAGATTGGTACGTACGATGTCCGTACCGCCATTTACACCTTCGATAACCACATCAGCGAAATCATCAACGATGTAGGTATCATCGCCCGCGCCGCCAGTCATACTGTCGGCACCAAGACCACCATCGAGCGTGTCGTTGCCTGCGTCACCCTGCAGGATATCCTGTCCAGCCTGACCAGACAGGCTGTCGTTACCTGCACCGCCGACGAGCAGATCGTCTCCCGCGCCGCCCAGTAAGGTGTCATTCCCGCCTTCACCACGCAGAATATCGCTCCATGCGGTACCGACGAGCGTGTTCGCGCCGTTGTTTCCAACAATCAGGTCGCCCACTGGCTGCGTAGTGGTCGAGGTCAGAACAACAGGGGGGTTACCTTCATCGTCAACGACGGTTACCACCACCTGTAGCGTCCGACCGACCATGGCCTGGCCCGGCGTATAGGTTGCGGATGTCGCACCGTTAATGTTGACGAATCCGCTTGGTGAACTCATCCTCCATTGATATGTAAAGTTGCCTCCGCTCAGGCCGTCAGCGTCCGCAATGCCCGATACCACGGCGGTCAGCGTCAGGCTTTCAGTCGGGGTGAGGTCGTTAATGACCGGCACACCTGTAGTGGCCTGATTTCGCGGTAGGATTGCCTGAGTTTGTGCCGACACCAGAGTTTCAGCGTCACCCATGCGGTCGTTAAAACTGGCAACCACGCGTAGCGCTGCCCCCTGAATCGCGCCAGGGACTCTGAACTCCGCACCCGTTGCCTGATCCCGCCACTGACCATTGACGAATGCCTGCCAGGTCATGGTAATGGCCACATCCGCCGCCAACCCGTTACCATCCAGCAAGTTCGCCACGTTGACGCGCAGCAGATCGCCCACCGAAGGGTTAGAATTGCTGATGGTAAGATCGCCCGTCGCTTTCTGCGCGGTCACCCACAGCTGCTTCCCATCGCCAAACTCCAGTTTTTCGATGTTCAACAGACGGTCAACGCCATCATTCAGATTCAGCGCGGCATTCGGCGTGGCGTGGTCGACGCGCAGGCTACCATCAGCCATACGGGTAAAGGCATAGTTGCTGCTGACATCGCGGTATACCGCAACGTCAGTTTCTGTACCGTTACCTTCACGCAGGATTTCGCGCACAATCGACAGCTGATTCGGTTTCAGTGTACCGGCCAGCATGTATGACTTCAGTTCGGCCATGCCTTCGGCGCTGGTGAGTCCCGCCATACCGGTAACGGCTATACGCACGTTGAGCCACGCATCACCATCGATGATGTCGTTACCCGCTTTACCCATAATGCGGTCGCTACCGCCGCCGCCGAGTAAAATATCGCTACCATCATCAGGGTTGAGTAGCACCGCATTCGGGTTAGCAGAACGTTCTACGCCGAGAATGGCCTGTAGTCCGTTGATACGGTCCGCACCTTCCTGGGTCAGGTTGTTAGAGAGGGGAACGCCCTGAACCGGCGCAGTGCCTATCGGCTGTTCCGTCCCGGTCAGGATATCGTTGTATTTCCAACCCGACAGCCCCTCAACCAGGTCAAAACGATCGCGCAGGATAAACTCCTGCTGGTTGACGAAAATCGGGATCCCAAGGTCAGAGTTAGCGCCATTAGGGTCGCCTTTATGGATAGCCCAGTCGAAACCGGCCATACCATTATTGCGCTGGATCCCCGCGCCCTGAACCATGATGTCGTCACCGGCTTCGCCATCGTAGTCGGTGTCGTTACCCTGACCGTTGAGAACATCGTGACCGATAATGGTACTGTTGAAGAACAGCTCAGAGTTATCACCCGCCAGCGTATCAAACCCGTCGCCGCCTTCCAGCCAGTCATCACCTTCGTTGCCCATCAGAAAATCACCGCCCGAGCCGCCAAGCGCAAAGTCGTTATCCTGACCCGAGAAGACCTCCTGCGCATCTTCGCCGACGACCACGAAGTCGCTGCCGCTGCCGCCAAAGACCAGATCGTTTCCGTTACCGGAGAAGATAACGTCATGTCCGGCATCGCCGTGCAGGAAGTCCGCATCGCCAACGGGCGTACCGGTATCGGTTATAATGTCATCCCCGTCACCGCCGTGGACCACATCCGCTTCGTCTCCGCCGTCCAGTCGATCATCGCCGCCATCGCCCCACAGGCTGTCGATTCCTTTACCACCGATTAACGTATCGTTGCCCGCGGTCCCGCCAAGCACCACATGCCCATCACCGGTATATTTCAGATAACCGCCGTCAGCAAAGCCATCACCGTCAACATCCGCACCCGGATCCCGCCGCACCAGTAGCGGCGAGAGCAGATCTTTCAGCGGATTACCCCATTTCGGGTCGATTTCCGTTTGCAGCACGCGGTTCACTTCGAAAATATGGTCCGGCGTCTGGAACAGGTTGGCGGGCAGGTGAGAGGAACCCTCCTCACCAAGATCGCTGTTACGCATGACAAGCGCGGAAAACGAGTTGGCCTCCAGTTCGTTGAGTAAGTTAAGTCCCTGAACGCGGCTCAGGTAGTAGAAACGATCGCCGTCCTGCAACATTTCCATTTGCGTTTCAAAGACAAAGTTGAAGGTTGAACCCAGCATGCCGCCAAATTCATTTTTGCGCTCAGCCAGTCCGCCAATCCAGAAATCGACCATATTCAGGCCGGTTTCTTTCGTTGCCCACGCCCCGGTGCTATTGAAGAAATCCATTGCATCCGCAGGGGGGGCGTTATTGGCATCGCCAAACAGCAGGAAGTTAACCGCCGCGCGTTTACCTTCAAGGCTGGTGGCATTGAGGATCAGCTCATGCTGACCGTAAGCAGCCATAAAGTTAATGATAGAGGCCGGGTTTTTCAGGTAGGTGGTAAAGTCAGCCCAACTGGTATAGGGGCGTAGTTGGCTATCACCGCTTAATGCAAAAAACTGCTCGCGAGCCTGGTTCAGCGAAGGCATTGCCGTGTCACGACCGCGGGCGATGTTAAGCGCGCCTAAATCGAGAGGCAGGCCGATGAGGTTATTACGCAGGGCATCGGTAATAAACTCATCAATTTCGTTGCCTACCTGACGCGTCATACCGCGCACAATTGCGCCGATGGCCTGATCGTCAGTAACGGTGGCACCGTTGATTTCATTGAATGCCACAGGGTTCAGGAACGCGGCAATCAGACCGATATCACCGCTTTGCATATCAATGTCGGTACGCGCCACGGTTTCTGTCAGCATTGAATGCCCAAAACGGTAAACCACATGCGCAAACTCGGCAAAGATCAGGGGGTTAATATCCGCCGTATTGGAGAAGACAAACGGATCGACGGCGGGTTGTACGGTACGCGCGAACTCCTCGAACACAAGATGTTGGTACTGCATTTCTGTGGAGAAGCGGCCAGCCTGAAACAGGTACTCGCCGTTCCATACCAGAGTACTGGTATCAGCAGGTAATTCGGTGATTTGATGATTCGGCATCAACCACTGGTTAATGAGGTCGATATCACCGGTCTCCAGCAACGTGGTTTTATACTGTTCAACCAGACGGTTATGTTCGCTGTGAAAAACGGCATGCACCGCGGTTAAACCAATGTTTTCATTCCCGCGGCCGTCGCCGGTGATAAAGTGGCGGTCGAGCAATTCGTTATCATAGGTTCCTGCAGGTTGTGGTCCTTCACCGCCAATAGCACCGTCCTCATCTGCCAGCAGGCCCGCTTTTGGCGCGGCAGTATGAGCAATGTCATCCAGAAACGCATGACCGGTGCGGAACGTTTCCGCAGGTAACAGGCCACCGTTGGCTTCAACCAGGCCGCCAGTGGTAACAATCTGTACCTTTCCGTTTTCACTTAAAATCAAATTACCGTAGCGGTCCGTTGCCAGCAGAGGAACATTAAAAACATCCTGATCGGTGAGTTTAATGCCCAGCAGGGTTTCAGCCTGGTTTTTAACATCAGCCCAGGTCGCCAGCCCTCCGTTAGCCCCCCCTAACAGATTCCCGGTTGGCTCGGGTTTCCCGTCAAT
Organism: Citrobacter arsenatis; assembly: GCF_004353845.1. Lineage (GTDB taxonomy): Bacteria > Pseudomonadota > Gammaproteobacteria > Enterobacterales > Enterobacteriaceae > Citrobacter > Citrobacter arsenatis. The sequence goes on along the minus strand of NZ_CP037864.1, from coordinate 2,530,699 downwards.
CATGACGTATTCGCGGATGAAAATCTGATGTGAAGGATGGGAGGTGTAGGTCTGGTTTTGATCAATGAAGGGGGTTGTAAGGTTTACCGTCTCTCGATTTTCATCAACCGTCGCCCTCGTTAATAGCATAAAGTTGGTATCCGACCCCTCCACATATAAAGGGTCGTCGGGCTGTAGCGGAATGAAAACAATACCGTTGCCTCCTTTAGGGATCAAATCCAGACCGTGGTCGAAAAACTGGCCAAAGAAGGTCATCCAGCCGTTAAAAGCGGGGGAGAGCCCAATATCGGGAGACTGGTTGGGAATGGATAAGCTGCCTTCTCCTGTAATGGTACCGCCGCCGGGCGCATCTTTTAATGCATTAAAAACCTCCAGCGCGGCCGGGTTTGAGGCCGTCTGATCTGAAATTAAGTTACTAATTATTCGCGGATCGGCATCAACAACCATGCCACCAATTTGGAGATAGCTGGTCATTTGATCCGCATCTTGCCAGTTTAATGCGGTTAATCTGGGCATTGTCTGGTCAGCAGAACCATATAACTCCTGACCTGGTAAAAGGTTATTCCATGAACCATCTACCGTACGCAGTCCATATGGTAATAGCGGACTGGAGACTAATTCTCGAAGCATTTCAGCATTAACGCTACCATCCGGGTTAGTTGCCGCTTCGGATATTTTGATCTGCTTAAGAATAAAAGCCAGATCGTGCAGAGTGACAGTAAAGTCATATTGTGAGGCCATAAGTCATTACCCCTATCTTTACCTGTATTAGCTATCATCACTCTTTCCTTCAATTTACATAAACTGACAGAGAAAAGAGTCGCATCAGATACCTGATTGTTATTACATGATTAAATTCCATATTTTAAATGCCAAAAACATCCATACCTGGTTAGAGTTATTCTCCTGAAATTTAGTTAGCACAATAAGATATTCACCTCGCTTATATATCAGGCTTTAATGGTTAAAGCCCATCATACCTTATTGAAATAAAAGGCATGTTCCGGACGCGCGGTTTTGAGAAGACGAGGTCTTCTCAAGCAGAGAATGTGTAGGTTTTTTAAAACTCAGATGACATTTATGTGATGATCATAACTATGGTTTTTCCGTTGGCGACTTCACTCATACTTTTTTATGAAAAGATTAAATTTTCATTTCTTTACATTAGAATTTATGTCAAATTGCTTATTAAGAAGAGTTCTCATTAAGCCTGAATTTAAGATTATGTGGGGCTGATATTTAAAATTTAATATTGGATAAAAATTAACGCGACATCATTCCTGGTGCCTGATTATGCTATTAGCATAAAACAATACAATGTGATAGCCGGTCCTCCGCTTAGTAAAGAACGCCCCTCCAAACAGGTAATGCAATGAAAAAAAATATAATTCTTCTCTCCGGGATACTCTTTTCAGCTTTCGGTCACGCCAGTGCGCTCTATTTTTATGAGGTCGGAACTGAGGACACGGCGCTGGCTGGCGCAGGTCAGGCCGCTCGCGCTCAGGATGCCTCAACGCTGTTAACAAACCCAGCGGGAATGACCCGTTTGCCTGACCATATGATCACCGGAGGGGGGCAAGCGATGGGCGGAGATATTCCCTATACCCTGAACAATAGCGTTGACGGCAGGCAAAGTCCCGGTAACGTAATGACGCTGTTTCCCAATGCCAGTATGTTTTATACACAACGACTGAGCGATACCGTTTCAGCCGGGCTGGGACTATATGGCAACTATGGATTGGGTATCGATTTTGGTAACTGGGCCGGGGATAGGTTGATTAAGCAAAGTACCATGGTTGCGATGACGCTGAGCCCCGGGGTTGCATGGAAGCTAAGTGACAAGGTGTCGGTTGGTGCTGCTGCGGGGTTAAACTACGGGTTTCTGTCATTAAAAAGAAATGTAGACGGTCATGATGAGAAACAAAACGATCATGATTGGGCGATGAATTACCGCCTTGGCTTATTGATGGATTTAACTGACCAGACCCGGGCGGGCCTAACCTGGACCAGCAAGACTGATTATCATTTCAATATTGACGGGACAGCGCGTTTCCCAAATCTACCCAATATTGGATATGACCTACCGATCTCTGCACAAGTCCGCGCGCCACAACAGATAATGTTTAGCCTGGTTCACGACGTCAACCGACGCTGGTCAGTAATGGGCGATCTTGGCTGGCAGGACTGGAGTCAGTTTGGTAGCCCTCAGATTACAATTAATGGTCATCCTGACGAACGTGCTAATCGGCTGAAAGATACATGGCATACGGCGCTTGGCGTGCAGTATCGTCCCGATGAACAGTGGCGTATTAATGCCGGGGTCGCATTCGACAGTTCCCCCTACAAAACACAAAGTGATGTCGCACTTTCGTTACCAACCGGGGATGAATGGCGATTTGCCACCGGAGCGCAGTACCAGATTACTCCAGCCAGTAATATCGGCGTTGCCATTGAGTATTTGCATATGCAGTCATCCAGAGTTAAGTCTGATATCTATGCTGGTGAGTATAAAAAACCGTGGCTTTGGTTTGCCAGCGTTAACTACAGCTATCAGTTTTAGTATCTTTATTATTGATGCGTAATTTTATAATTTGTTAATAGTCACCATCGCAAAACATCTATCTGTCCTGCACCGTAACCGTATGCTGGTGGCCCTATATCAAATACTTGTTTAACTTTTATTATTGATTAACTTATGGATTTAATATAATTCTGTACTATCTTCATGGAAGATACAGAGAATCATATCGTTATCACAATCAAAAGAATACAGGTTGATCATGCAAATTTCACCCCCAGTACGTCCAGAGCAAAGCATACAACGTTTAATTCAAGTGCTTGAACCCATTGCAGAAAAACTTAAGGTTGTACCTCGGCGTCGTATCATGTGGAAATACAAGAATAAGCCTCAGCTCTATCTTTTCCTACAAGGAGAACTGTCCATTTTACGTTCTTCTGACGGCCTGTTGATTGTGACGGTATATGAGCCTCATTTGTTTGGTATTGCCGAGATGATCCAGCCGGTGCATGGCCATTTATTACGCGCGGAAGCTGAGTCAATCATATTACGCGTTGATGCCGATAAAGCCCGAGAGCTCTTTCACCAGCAAGGTTTGTGGGAAGATGCGGCGGCGGTGCTTTCATATCATACGGGCTATCTCTTTTATCGTGATGATTTAGTGGTACAACAGCGTACCTATTCCGTAATACGCAATCATCTTGAGGAGATGATTTTGTTACCGGAAGAGACTCGCAAACGCGTCTCTATTTTGGATTACATTCAGGATCGCACCCACTTATCGCGCAGCAGTGTTTTAAATGTTGTTTCCGCGTTAAAAAAGGGTAATTATATTGATTTCGAACGTGGGGGATACCTTACTACTATTAATAAATTACCTGAGCGATTTTAAACAAATCCAAAAATAAATTAAAAAACAATTATCACCGCAACTCAAATATCCTATTGTAGCGACACGTTATATGTATCAATCATAGCTAGATGTCCACGATAGGAAAAATATGAAAAAGACGCTTATTACACTTATTATTGCTAACGCTTTCACTGCCACAACTGCTTTTGCCGCGGCAGATGTCGGAACCTGGTATGCTGGTGGTAAATTTGGCTGGTCACACTATTTTGATTCCAGCACCACTCAACAGAGCAATGACCATGGTGAACAGTTCGGGAATGTTGGGACTGATGGAGATAATGTCGGTGGTGGTGTATTTACCGGTTATCAAATTACCCCATGGCTCGCCGTTGAAGGTGGCTATGATTATTTAGGTAATATGCAGTTCAATGGTAAAAATGGCGCATCCGGTTCGCAAATGAAAAGTCAGGGACTGCAACTGACGCTAAAAGCAAGTTATGGCCTGAATGATGCCTGGGATGTATATGGCCGGGCAGGTGCAATGGGATATCGCGCAGAGTCTGATATCAAAGGGAATAATCGTTTTGATACAGGTGTTCGCCCGGTAGTTGCGGTAGGTACGGAATATGCCTTTAATAAAAACTGGGCAGGGCGTCTTGAATATCAATGGGTTAGTAATGTCGGCAACGAAAATCAGATTGGCGCATCCAGCGATGTCAGTTCTGTAACGGCAGGTCTTTCCTATCGTTTTGGCCAGCATGAATAATCTGAGTTAATCAAATAGCCCATATAAAAAGCCTCCTCATTAATATCTGAGGAGGCTTTTTATTATTCGATAAGAGAATTAACCGACTGATTGATGCTTAACAGTCCTGTTTGATTATGCTCTTTATAATAAAAATTGTTCATCTGCTGCATTTGCTCAAGCTTTGATAATGAAGCATACACCTGGAATGCCTGGCTATGAACATCAAACATCTCATTACGCTTAACATCATGAAGATAATCACTTTTTAGTGAATTAGCGATGATTTCAATTTGCAGTTGATTTTCTTGGTATAACGATAAGGACCTCGAATTACTGTTCAACGTTGATGATGACTTATCCTGAACAACAGGAATGACCATTTTATTAATTTTAGTAACTTTTTCAGGCGGCGAAGAACTACAACCAGAAAGGGTACCAATAATGAGAAGTAGATAGAGTGCACGCATATTTATTGACCTAAGAATATGGGAGTCAGTCATTATCTTTTTAAACAACCCATTGTCTACGGATAAATTGTTTAAATAAAAATTTATAATTAAACATTATTTAACGATATTGTCTCATTAGTCTGTGTTAATCTTTCAGTATTCAATCACATCATCCTGATAAATGTAGCATCACAGATGCTTACCAATAATCAATAAAGCAGCGCTAGTCCTGCTTAAAAATTTATTATTAGCCGAGGATTTATGAAACCAAATAAACTAGTAAGTTATCTGGCTTTAGCCGGTGTCTGTTCAACATCATTAATGTCACTTCCTGCAATCGCACAGGACGGGGCAAAAGATGCTACTGTCCAAACCAAAAGCATGAATGATGCCTTATACGGCCAACTGCCATTCACTGATAAAACCGATTTCGCAAATGCACATAAGGGATTTATTGCTCCGCTTCCCACCGAGCTCATTAAAGGGAAACAGGGAAATATCATCTGGGATCCGCAGCAATATGCTTTTATAAAGGAGGGCGAAAAAGCCCCCGCTACGGTTAATCCAAGCTTGTGGCGTCAGTCGCAGTTGATCAATATTGGTGGTTTGTTCCAGGTTACCGATGGTGTATATCAAATCCGTAATCTGGATCTCTCGAATATGACCATTATGGAAGGGAAGGAGGGGATTACGGTCATTGATCCACTGGTGTCAGCGGAAACGGCAAAAGTCGGTATGGACCTATATTATAAAAATCGCGGTAAAAGACCCGTTGTTGCCGTCATTTATACGCACAGCCATGTTGACCACTACGGTGGTGTACGCGGTGTCGTTGATGAAGCTGATGTCAAATCCGGTAAAGTAAAGGTATATGCACCAGCTGGATTTATGAAGGAAGCCGTATCTGAAAATATTATGGCGGGCAACGCCATGAGTCGACGGGCCAGTTATATGTATGGCAATCTGTTGAAACCTGACGCAAAAGGTCAGGTCGGCGCGGGCCTGGGTACCACAACCTCAGCCGGTACGGTAACGCTGATCGAACCCACGAATTACATTACCCACACCGGACAGAAAGAAGTCATCGACGGGCTAACCTATGACTTCATGATGGCACCGGGTTCGGAAGCACCGTCTGAAATGCTGTGGTATGTGGAAGAGAAGGGAATGATCGAGGCCGCGGAAGATGTAACCCACACGTTGCATAACACCTATTCGCTGCGCGGCGCGAAGATCCGCGACCCGCTGGCCTGGTCAAAATATATCAATGACGTTATTGCCCGCTGGGGTGGCAAGGCGGACATTATTATTGCTCAGCATCACTGGCCAACATGGGGTAATGAAAATGTTGTGAAGTTAATGAAGAGCCAGCGCGATATGTACCGTTACATCAACGATCAGACTTTGCGTATGGCTAATCAGGGACTGACTCGTGACGAAATCGCCGCTAACTTCAAACTGCCGTCTGGCCTTGAAAAATCCTGGGCCAGCCGTGGATACTATGGTTCCGTTAGCCATGATGTAAAAGCAACTTATGTGTTTTACCTCGGTTGGTTCAACGGTAACCCGGCAACGCTGAATGAATTACCGCCCATCGATGCCGCGAAGAAATACGTTGATTATATGGGCGGTGCTGATGCCATCATGCAAAAAGCAAAAGCGGATTATGCCCAGGGGAATTACCGTTGGGTGGCGCAGGTGACTAACAATATCGTCTTTGCGGATCCGAACAATAAAGACGCCCGCAATCTTGAAGCCGATGCTCTGGAGCAGATGGGTTACCAGGCTGAGTCAGGTCCGTGGCGTAATTTTTATCTGACTGGCGCGCAAGAATTGCGTAACGGCGTGGTAAAAGGCGCAACGCCAAATACCGCCAGCCCGGATACCGTTAAAGCCATGTCGCCAGAGATGTTCTTTGATTATCTCGCGGTACACATTAACGGTGAAAAAGCGGCTAACGCACAGGCGGTGTTCAACGTCGATTTAGGCGCTGACGGCGGTAAATATAAACTTGAACTGGAAAACGGGGTTCTTAACCATAGCGCAGGTACACAGGCCAGCAATGCTGATGCCTCCATTACGCTAAACCGAACTACGCTGAACAAAATTATCCTCAAGGAAGAATCGCTGAAACAGGCGGAAGAGAAGGGTGACGTACAGATTATCGGCAATCACGCCAAGCTTGATGAGTTCCTCGGATATTTAGACAGCTTTGATTTCTGGTTTAACATCGTAACGCCTTAATTGTCGTTACGAGCATGTCAAAACCCGTCAACCCTGGCGGGTTTTTTATTGTTACTTATCAGAGCGCTGAGTTGAATCTGACTGTATAGCAGTTGCTATACTGAAGCCTTATGGTATGCTTGTAAAGCAAATGCTATACAAGAGGTTTAATGATGAAATCAGATGTTCAGCTCAACCTTAGAGCTAAAGAATCCCAACGAGCGCTTATTGATGCGGCCGCAGAGATTCTACACAAATCGCGTACAGACTTTATTCTGGAAATGGCCTGTCAGGCGGCAGAGAACGTAATTCTCGATCGCCGAGTCTTTAATTTTAATGATGAACAATACGCTGAGTTTATCGAGATGCTTGATGCTCCGGTTGCCGAAGAACCGGCCATCAGAAAGTTACTGGCAAGGAAACCACAGTGGGATTTGTAACTGCGCCTGAGCCGCTAACACATTTGCATCAATTGGCAGAATTTGTCAGCGGAGAAATTGTTCTCGATGATTGGTTAAAACAAAAAGGGCTGAAAAACCAGGCTCTCGGCGCTGCCCGGACGTTTGTTGTCTGCAAGACAAACACACGACAAGTGGCTGGTTTTTATTCACTGGCCACCGGCAGCGTCAACCATACAGAAGCAACAGGCAATCTTCGACGTAACATGCCAGATCCAATCCCCGTAATTATCCTTGCCAGATTGGCGGTAGATCTTTCTGTTCGCGGAAAAGGGTTAGGGGCCGATCTGCTTCACGATGCGGTGCTGCGGTGTTACAAAGTGGCGGATAATATTGGCGTGCGTGCCGTTATGGTGCATGCACTCACTGATGAGGCTAAACGCTTCTATATTCACCACGGTTTCAAAGCATCTCAACTGCAGGAACGAACTCTGTTCCTTCGGCTTTCATGATTGACTATTCGGCTAACCAGCGTAGGGGACCGAGTACCGTAATCCACATGAGGTTTTACTGAATACGCTCCCAAAACGTATTTAACATAATATACATTATGCGCACCAAGATGGAATGAGGAAGAATCTAAGATTTTATGGTAGTCCTTGTACTGCTCAGTAATGATGTCGAACCGTTGTTTAAAGCGCCGCGACCTAACTATTTTAGCAACACAGTCCATTTCTTACGTCATTTCATACAGATAAGTCCCCAGAATAGAAAATAAAAAAACGCCCACAGGTACGGCGGCGATAACAAGCATAATCAACACAATCATTTTGATAACACCACCCCATACAGCACTATTTCCATAAGCCAGAGAACGTCCTAACAGAATGATGACCACAACCAAAGCGAGACAAAGAGCGACTGAAAAAGGTTTTGTATGCAACGAATATAGCAATCTCAATACGGTTGTCACCGATTATGGTCAACATCGATGGCTGCAAACTGAATGCAGCAAGAAAAGTGCTGAGCAATTTTGTCCGCAAACGCGTTTTGTGGTTCTCAATGTCGATCCTGAAACGAACAGCGTCGTAGATGTGGGTAAATACATCGATCAAAACACCTGTTTTTGAAACCTGAACACCTGCACCGGCACTGACTGTTGTATTAGATTGAGGACGCTAACTTGCTCATCAAAATCGTTATCGCAATGATCGCATTTGCTGGAAATTCAGTGCTTTGCCGAATCGCACTTAAGGATATGCATGCCGATGCCATTTCTTTTAGCAGTCTCAGGTTAATCAGTGGTGCGATTGCCCTTTATTTATTCATCACGATAGCATCTGAGAGTAAAAAAATAGAGTTTAGATGGTTAAACGCCCTGCTACTTTGCATTTATGTTTTCTCATTCTCCGTTGCCTATGTTTCGCTCAATACCGGCACCGGCGCCCTGCTGCTCTTTGGTACCGTTCAGCTCGTCATGACGGTATGGGGATTAGTTCAGAAAGAAAAACTCGTAATATTAAAAATAACAGGGATTCTGGGAGCATTGGTTGGAATAGCGATATTGCTACTTCCTGGTGCTGAGCGGCCTTCCTTGTATGCCTCAGTCATGATGATTATTTCCGGTGTTGCCTGGGCGATGTACAGTATCGCAGGGAAAAAAATCACGCATGCCGTAGCCTCAACGAGTGGTAATTTCATCCTGACGGTCCCGGTTGCACTGATTATTCCCCTCATCTTTCATACCCATCTTCACATTGATATAAACGGAATAATGCTGGGAGTATTATCAGGCGCACTAACATCGGGAGGCGCTTATCTGCTTTGGTACTCGCTTCTTCCGTTGCTCAAAGCCACGACGGCCAGTACCATCCAGCTCAGCGTTCCTTGTCTCGCCACGCTTGGCGGGATCGTGTTATTGGGTGAAACGCTCACCGCCAGGATCCTTCTTGCAAGCGTTATTATTTTAGCTGGAATAGGCTTAGTTATTTTTTCTGATATGAGAAAAGGCTCAAAACAGTCTGACTAATTATCGGCAAAGACGGTACAGAACATGTTGTGCTAGCCGATGATCAGACGGTAACGCGGGATGCAGGAACTCTTCAGTTTTATTCATGCCCAGCCGTATCATCAAGCCTTCCGACGGTTTGTTTAGCACAGAAGTAAATGAAACTACCTCACTTAATGCCAATTCCCCGAAAGCAAACGTCAGGCATGCCTCGGCGGCTTCCAATGCCAGCCCCTGGTGCCAGTAGTCTTTAGCAAGACGCCAGCCTATTTCGGTACAGGGTGAAAAGTGAAATTTATCAGGTTGTGGATGTAAGCCTACACACCCCACAAACTGGTGTGTTTTCTTAAGTTCAACGGCCCAGAATCCCCAGCCGCGTACTGCAATGCCTTCCTGGAATCTTGCAGCCAGGTTGTCGCTTTCCGTTTGTTGCAGCTGTGCCGGAAAAAAACGCATTACGTCAGGATCGGCATTTAGCGCGGCAAATGGGGTTCTGTCTTTAGCTTCCCACTGGCGTAAAATCAGTCTCGATGTTTCCAGCATATTTCTGCCCTTATCGTTCATTTTCATATAATCTTCTAAAAGAAATGGCTCATCGGCAAGGATTTATACAACCCTTTCCCCCTTTTTCTCTCATACTGGAGATTCGTTCATGGCCGACTGGAACCCTTCACTTTATCTGCAATATGAAACTGAACGTTCAAGACCCGCAGCAGAATTACTCAGCAGAGTCGCGTTAGAGAGTGTCCGTTCAGTGGTCGATCTAGGTTGTGGTCCGGGAAACAGTACGGCATTACTGCACAAACGCTGGCCATCGGCTGTAATAACCGGGGTTGATACCTCACCCGCCATGCTGAATGAAGCACGTACCGTATTACCCAAATGCCACTTTATTGAAGCGGATATCAGTCAGTTCCAGGTCGAACATCCCGTGGATCTGCTTTATGCCAATGCATCGTTACAATGGATACCCGATCACTATGAATTGTTCCCAAATCTGGTGTCGCTACTGGGGCACAACGGCGTTTTGGCCGTGCAAATGCCGGATAACTGGCTGGAACCCACGCATGTTCTGATGCGCGAAGTGGCTTATGAACAGGGTTACCCCGACCGGGGCCGAGCTCCACTTCCTGGCATACATGCTTATTACGATATTTTGACCGAAACAGGTTGTGAGGTGGATATCTGGCGCACAACGTATTATCACATTATGGATTCTCATCAGGCGATTATCGATTGGGTGAGTTCTACGGGTCTGCGTCCTTGGTTGCAGGATTTGAGCGAAAGCGAGCAACGTCAGTACCTGGCGCGCTACCATGAACTTCTTCAGGAACAGTATCCACTTCAGGAAAACGGCAAAATTTTACTGGCTTTTCCGCGAATGTTTATCGTTGCCAGACGCAATAGTTAAGCATTTATCATCAGACAGATCACAGGAATGAACTATCGTCTATGCGCGCCCTCGCCTTTTTATCATAAGGATCTAGTGGCAATGCCAGCCATCTGCTAGTGTTTTGCCACGTGTTTCTGACGGGAGTTGTTATGTCTAAAGTCTACATTGGTGGCTGTCTGTGTGGTTCAATCCGCTTTGCTGCCCGCAGTCCTAATAATTCCCATACCTGCTCCTGCGATATCTGTCAGAAACATACGGGTGCTCCGACCGTCGTCTGGATTGAGTTTAATGCTGAAAATGTAGAATGGACGGGTAAAGCCGGAAAACCGACAACCTGGCGCTCATCTGAAACGACCAGTCGGGCCTTTTGCCCTCAGTGCGGAAGTTCCGTGGGCGCCATTGATGACGCCCCGGTAATTGCCCTTTTAGCCGGGGCTTTCGACGATCCTCACGATGAAGACCTGGCACCAGAGTTTCATTCTTTCTCCGACATGCAGCCGGCATGGTGGCAAAACGACCGTCGCTAAGTAAGTTGGTAATGCTTATCCGGCATGTGTTTTGCTGGCACATTTGTTTCATCATTCATTTGTAGCAAATCGATTTCGATTGCATTGCAAATTGCATCCAGCGGCAGGTCGTTATTCTCTGTGCCAAACGGATCTTCAAGCTCTTCTGCAAGCGTGTCGAGTGAAATAAAAGTATAGGAAATAAGCACTGAAATGAATGGTGTCATGTAGTGCAGATCCACCACTAAGGCGAATGGCAGCATGATACAAAACAGGTATACCGTGCGGTGAAGAATCAAAGTATAAGCAAACGGAACCGGGGTATTCGCAATCCGCTCACAACCTGCCAGCACCGCAGACATATCATTTAACCTATTGTTTAAACTATGAAATAATATGTCGGATAGTTGTCCATTACGCCTGTGCACTGCCAACCACTCCCCCATCAGCAGCAAAATGCGGTTTGCCGGAGATTGTGAGGCAAATACCGTCTGCAGATCCTTCTCGTTGAGGTACTTCGCCAACGGCTCTGCCTGCGGCTTTCGACGTAAAGTCATACGTAAACAGTGGGCAAACGCGATTTGCAAACGAACAAACTGCCCCAGTTCGGCGTCGTCCGGCAAGGTGGTTTTTACCTCACGCAGCAGCGATCGGGAAGCAATCATCAACTGCCCCCACAGGTGTCGGGCCTCAACGTAACGTGAATAACAGGCGTTATTGCGAAAGCCTAAAAAGATAGCAATCGCTACGCCGAGGATGCTGAACGGTGCCAGGGTAAATTTGATGCCCAGCATCGTATACCATGGAAGCATGATAATAACGGCGATGGAGAGCAGGAAGTTCAGCAGCAGACGTGAAAAGATTTTAGATAATACTGAGCCATGCCAGACGAATATCAGGCGTAGCCAGTGTTGTTGGGGGCGAACGATCATGGTTATCTTCGGAAAAATGTGAAATCCGTCACATTAGACGCGATAGCGATCAATGTTGCAAGTTAATCGCAACATTAACTAAACAACTTTGCCCTGCTGGAACCTTCTCCGCACCAGAGTGACAGACTGGCTGCATGTTTAAAAAAAGAGTAATAGTATGTTGTAACTAATGCTTGTTTTATAAAAAACCCGGCCTGAGCCGGGTTGAAGAATTAACACAGTGGCTTAACAGCTTCACGCATGCCTTTTGCCAGAATGGCATCCAGATCGGCAGACACCTGCTCCACCAGGCCGGAAACCTGAGTCAGATCCTGTTCCCAGTGTTCTTTTACGCCCAGTACCGATTTAACCAAATCTTCGGTGCTTATCTGGCGGTCATGATGCTGGGACCACAGCTGTTGGTAACGCGTCATCCAGTGTGCGTCATCCTGGACCGGATATGCTTCACCGTTACGCTCTCCACGGTAGAACGCAATCAATGCGGCAAGCGCAAACGTCAGACGCGCCGGCAACTTGCCGCTGGCCTGTTGCCCTGCCAGCAGCTGCGGCAATATACGGGTACGGAATTTAGTCATGCCGTTCAGGGCAATCGACAGTAGTTGATGCTTGATGTACGGATTGCAGAAACGACCGGTCACCGCGCTGGCGAAAGATGCCAGCTCATCGCGTGGTAAATCCAGTACCGGAATGATCTCTTCATAAATAGCTTTTTCAACGAAGGCGCAAATCTCTGCGTCATTCATCGCCTCACCAACCGTGTCCAGACCGGCCTGCCAGGCAACGGGAACCAGTGCAGTGTGAGCGCCGTTAAGAATCGCCACTTTCCGTTCTTTGTACGGTTTGATGTCATCAACAATCAGAACATTGAGCGGATATTTATCCAGACGCAGTTCGGCGGCTAATGATTTAGGTCCCTGAATGACAAACAGATAGAAGTGTTCTGCGGTATCGAGAAAGGCATCGTGATAGCCCAGTTCAGCTTCAAGTTGTGCCACTTCGTCACGCGGATAACCGGTAACAATGCGGTCCACCAGCGTAGAGCAAAATGCGTTGGCTTGATCCAGCCACTGAATAAATGCTTGCGGCAACGCCCACTCCTGAGCGTATCGCAGTACCAGTTCACGTAGCGCATCACCATTGTAATCAATCAGTTCGCAAGGGATGATAATCCAGCCTTTATCCGACGCCCCCTTAAAATGGCTGAAGCGTTCGAACAGCAGACGGGTCAGTTTGGCCGGATAACTCACCGCCGGTGCATCCTCAAACTTGTCGCCTGCGTGATAGCTGATGCCAGCTTCAGTGGTGTTGGAAAACACAAAACGCATGTCCGGGTTATGCGCCAGCTTCAGGAACTCATCATATTCGCTATAGACGCTGATTTCGCGGTTAACTGAACGAATTAAACGGGCATCGCTTACGGCTTCGCCCTTCTCATTCAAACCACGAATAATGGTGGTATAGAGACCATCCTGCGTACTCAGCGATGGCGGGAAGGTACTTTCGATAGGACGAACAATGACCACACCAGCGTTCAGATCGGTATGTTCGTTCAGCAGATCAACCTGCCAGTCAACAAAGGCGCGCAGGAAGTTTCCTTCACCAAACTGAATAATGCGTTCAGGATACTGAGCACCGGGGAAATCGCGACGATTTAGTGTTTGCACAATGGGTTCCCTTCTTGATTAGTCATACAACCTGATTGAATTGGTCCAATAGGTTAGCAAACTTTAATACATTGAAACCCTGTTTTGATCAATCCCCGGCAACAAATTAGAGCGTTTTATAGAAAAGTGTGGTCCCGGTCAGCGTCCCGTCAGGCATTTTTGCATAGCCGGGTACCACCCCTACTTTTTGCCATCCGCAATTGTGGTAGAACAACTCCGCGCCACTGCCAGTTGCCGTATCAAGTACCAGCAGCGTTTTACCTTGCTGGCGCGCACAATTTTCAAGTTCATTCATTAACTCGCGGGCAACCCCACCGCGCCGCGCTGAGGGGTGTACCAGCAGTTTGGCGACATCCGCACGGTGAGGCTGGTTTTCAGGTTGTTCGATAATGAGCTGAACGGTACCGACAATCACTCCCTGCGCGTTCTGCATACCCAGAACAATCCTTTCTCCACGTTCGACACTTTGCGCAACGCTCATCCAGAAAGGCCGTGATTTATCACCCGTAAAAGGCAGCATAAAGCTGACAGAAGCGCCGTTATTGACGCATGTTTCAAGGATATCGCTGAGCTCGTCGATTCTCGACAGAATCTGTGCCGCACTCAGCACAAAGCAGGTTTTGCAGGAAGCCATTTTGTTCTCCTTATATTGATGCCTTCATACTGCTTTTAACAAAAGCTCAACACAAGGAGGTATATCATAGGATTATGTTATCTAGGGTTTATTCATCTGGATCACTAGCCAGTGATAAATAACCGTGACAACGTAACGTTGCTGTTCTTCGTTTAACGCCACACCCTGAGGAATATCATGCCATTTCGCCAGACATCCCCGACAGCAGGTCGCTGTCGCATGTTGGGCGATAAACACCGGATGCCCGCGCATAGGCGTCTGTTTGCCATCATTGGCAGGACAGGCCGGAGCCAGCCGTTTGGCAATAAAATCCGCAGCATGTTGCTCGATAACCGGCGCACCTTTATCCAGACAATACTGCCTTTCTTTCTGACCAAGGCGAAACCGCGAGCGAAACGTTGATTTCGCCAGCCGGGCAAAAAGAGGATCGAGCGTATTCATCAGTAAACCGAGCGCCCCAGCTGTTGTGTTAATTGCTCCAGCACGGCGATACCCGCCAGCGAATTTCCTGCCGGATCCAGCTCCGGACTCCAGACGGCAATCGCCATCTCGTGGGGAACGATAGCCACGATACCGCCGCCAACGCCAGATTTCGCCGGTAAACCCACCCGCCAGGCAAATTCCCCTGCGTTCTGATACATGCCACTGGTCGCCATTAGCGCGTTAATCTGCCGGGCCTGCATGGGCGTAACCACGGGCTCCGCAAGATGAAAGGCATGCCCCTGATTAGCCAAGAAGACGAACGTGCGCGCCAACTCCACACAGCTCATTTTCAGCGCACAGTAGTGAAAATAATTTTGTAAAACGGTGGTCACGTCATGATGAAAATTGCCAAAGGACTTCATTAGCCAGGCAATAGCCGCGTTACGCGCAGAATGCTCGAACTCAGAACGCGCCACCGTCGCATCATAGGCAATATCCGAAACCCCACTTAACGCCCGTACCACTTCCAGCATCCGTTGACGCGGTGCGCTCAGACGCCCTTGCAGCATATCGCAAACCACCAGCGCCCCGGCGTTGATGAAGGGATTACGCGGGATCCCCTGTTCCATTTCCAGCTGTACCAGGGAGTTAAAAGGATGACCGGATGGATCTTTGCCAACCCGTTGCCAGATCTCCTCTTCCTGATAGTGGCGCATCGCCACGACCAGACTAAGCACCTTTGAAATTGACTGAATAGAGAAGCGCTCTTGCGCGTCCCCCGCCTGATAGTGCTGCCCATCGACGGTGCAAATGGCAATACCCAGTTTTGAACCGTCGACTGAGGCTAATGCAGGAATGTAATCCGCGACTTTACCCTGACCAATCAGCGGACGAACCTGCTGCACAATGGTCTCTAAAATTGAATTGTCCATGGCCCTGGCCACAACATGCTCCTTGCTCGCAGGTATGAAAGGCCTGCGAGTATAACAGAGCTGAATACGCAGCGTCAGGCCGGAAGGCGGAATCAAGACAGGTGCCCCCAATGGAGGCACCCACAACTCAGAGGCGGTTTTTCCAGACGGTCTGCACGTTACAGAACTCATGCAGGCCAAAGTGTGAAAGCTCGCGGCCAAAACCACTTTTCTTCACGCCGCCAAACGCAACGCGGGCATCGCTGGCGCTGTAGCCATTGATGAATACGCCGCCACATTCCAGGCGTGACGCCATGTCCTGCGCCAACGCTTCATCTGCGGTGAACACCGTGGCGGATAAACCGAAATCACTGTCATTCGCCAGTGCTAAAGCATGTTCCGCATTTTTGGCCACGGTTATCGCCGCAACCGGACCAAACAGCTCCTGACGAAAAGCCGTCATTTCTGGCGTTACGCCACCCAGTACCGTCACGGCATAGTAATTGCCCTGACCTGCTATTTTTTCGCCCCCAAGGAGTAATTTCGCGCCTTCGGCAAGGGAGGCCACAACCTGCTGATGCAGCTCATCACGCAGATCAAATCGCGCCATCGGACCCAGATCGTTTTCTTCATTCAGCGGGTCACCCATTTTGAGCGCGCTCGCTGCCGCCACAAAGCGTGCAGTAAATTCAGCTGCAATTCCTTCTTCGATAATGAAGCGCTTCGCTGCCGCACAAACCTGCCCGGTATTTTGATAACGGCCAGCGACCGCAGCCTTAACGGCCAGGTCAAGATCAGCATCATTAAGGACAATAAACGGATCGGAACCACCCAGTTCAAGCACACATTTTTTCAGCGCCGCCCCCGCCTGAGCGCCAATCGCCGCACCGGCACGTACGCTACCCGTCACCGTTACCGCCGCGATACGCGGGTCGTTGATCATCTGGCTAACGCCGGCGTTGTCGGCGTTCACCCAACCGTAAACCCCAGCAGGAACACCCGCATCAGCAAAAACCTGGGCGATAATCGCAGCGCAGCCGGTTACGTTCGGTGCATGCTTTAACAGATAGCCATTTCCGGCCAACAGAATTGGAATGGCGCCACGCAATACCTGCCAGAGCGGGAAATTCCACGGCATGATCGCCAGAATGGTTCCTACGGGGCGATACTCAATCACCGCCTGATTGTTCTCTACCAGCGTGGGTTCCGGATTGAGCATTGCCGGACCATGTTCAGCGTACCACTCACACAATGCCGCTGATTTGGCAACCTCGCCACGCGCCTGCTTGATGGGTTTGCCCATTTCACGGGAGATACATTGCGCCATCTCCTCCGCACGATGACGCAGAGCCTGCCCGATATCACGCAGCGTTTGTGCGCGATACTCAACGGTAGTGTGTTTCCATTCGCTGTAGCCACTCGCGGCCAGGCTCAGCGCATGTGCAATCTCTTCAGCGCTCGCCCACGGCATCGCCGTCAACCTTTCTCCGTTAGCAGGATTAACGGAAATCGCATGTGTTGCTGCTGTGATAGTCATAATTGCCTCTTTTTATCGCAGGGTATGGTTATATCATGCGCATATTTACTCTTTCTGAAAAATGAATAATATTAACCACACCATTCACGAATAGAGAAAAACATGGATCTGACGCAACTGGAAATGTTCAATGCCGTCGCAGAGACCGGCAGCATTACGCAGGCCGCCGCGAAGGTGCATCGCGTGCCATCTAATCTCACCACCCGCATTCGCCAGCTTGAAGCCGACCTTGGCGTAGATCTGTTTATTCGTGAAAACCAGCGTCTGCGGCTTTCCCCATCCGGGCACAACTTTTTACGCTACAGCCAGCGGATCCTGGCGCTCGTTGAGGAAGCGAGAATGGTCGTCGCTGGTGATGAACCCCAGGGGCTGTTCTCTCTTGGCTCGCTGGAAAGTACCGCCGCTGTGCGAATCCCTGCCACGCTGGCGGAATATAACCAGCGTTATCCCAAAATTCAGTTTGCGCTGGCGACGGGGCCTTCAGGCACAATGCTGGATGGTGTGCTCGACGGGGCGCTGAACGCCGCCTTTGTTGACGGTCCAATTACCCATCCGGGCCTTGAAGGAATGCCGGTCTACCGTGAAGAGATGATGATTGTCACGCCGCACGGTCATCCCCCCATCCAGCGGGCCAGTGACGTTAATGGCTGCAATATTTACGCCTTTCGCGCCAACTGTTCCTATCGCCGTCATTTTGAAAGCTGGTTTCATGCCGATCGCGCAATGCCCGGCACTATTCATGAAATGGAGTCGTATCACGGAATGCTGGCCTGCGTTATTGCTGGTGCGGGTATCGCGCTGATCCCGCGTTCGATGCTGGAAAGTATGCCAGGGCATCATCAGGTCAATGCCTGGGCGCTAAGCGAAAACTGGCGCTGGCTGAATACGTGGCTGGTCTGGCGCAGAGGCGCAATGACGAGGCAACTGGAAGCGTTTATTGAGGTATTGAACCCCCAGCTACCGGAGGATACGGATTAACCGGCAATCGTCAGTTGGCAGGGTAACTGTTCTAGTTGTTCGCGCACGTTCTCATTGAGCCGGGCATCGGTCACAATATCCGTCAGCGCATTCAGGTGGGTAACGTTAAACAATGACCACGCGCCATATTTTGAACTGTCTGCGAGCAGTACCCGGCGACTGGCGTTGGCTATCAGGTCTCGTTTTACCCCGGCCTTTTCTTCCGTCGGCGCGGTGATCCCGCGCGCCAGATCCCAACCGTTACAGCTTAAAAACGCGATATCTGGCCAGACGGTCTGCAACAGCTTACGCCCATGCTCGCCGATGCAGGACTGGCTGGAGTCATCAATTCGCCCGCCAATGATCGTCACTTCAATTTGTTTAAATTCAGAGAGAAAAAGTGCGATGTGCAGATCGCTGGTAATGACCCGCAGCGGCAGATGGGTGAGCTGACGAGCCAGTTCAATCATTGTCGTCCCCGCATCCAGAACAATAGCATCGCCTGCCTTCACCAGACCTGCCGCCGCGCTGGCGATAGCCTGTTTTTCCTGCAGGCTACGCTGCATTTTCTCATGGGTAGTAGGCTGTGAAGGGATGAACCGATTAAGCGTGACGCCACCGTGGGTACGGCTGATGACACCCTCCTGGTCGAGCTTGATCAGGTCACGGCGAATGGTTGCCGGAGAAGCCTGAGTCACAGCGACAAGCTGCTCAACCGTCGCCAGATTATGTCCTTTCAGATAATCCATAATCTGTTCTAACCGATTATATCCCTTCATTTTAATCCCGCGTAATTTGCATTGCTAACTGGATGGACACCGCCATGCTCTCAGACTTGGCTTTACCTGTCCAGGCAATATCAAACGCCGTACCGTGATCCGCAGAGGTGCGAATAAACGGTAATCCAGCAGTGATATTCACCCCATCGTAGAATCCCAACAATTTTAGCGGAATGTGGCCCTGATCGTGATACATCGCCACCACCATGTCATACATACCTTCATGACATTGCATAAATACGGTATCTGGTGGGCATGGTCCCGTCACGTTCAGTCCTTTCGCCTGCATTGCCTGGACTGCGGGTCCGACAACCGTTATCTCTTCATCGCCAAAAAGGCCATTTTCACCCGCGTGGGGATTCACACCCGCCACCGCAATACGCGGATTTTCATATCCGACGCGACGCAGGAAGTCATGTGCTACCTGAATAACAGTTTTCACCCGCTGTTCGCTGAGCGTATCCAGAAATTTGCGCAGGGCGATGTGAGTGGTGACGTGAATAACTTTGAGCTGATCGGTATACAGCACCATCGCGTAATCTTTGCTGTTGGTCAGTTGCGCCAGTAACTCGGTATGACCGGGATAATGATGACCAGCCATATGTAACGCTTCTTTATTCAATGGCGCAGTGGCTATCGCTTTCACTTCTCCACTCAGCGCCAATGCCGTGGCTCGTTTGATACAGCGATAAGCCAGATCTCCGGCCTGCGCTTGCACCACACCGGGTTCAAGAGATGCCGGGTCGGCGAGTGGCTCATCAATCACGTTGATAACACCCGCTGCGAATTGTGCCTGGGATACGTTATCAATCACCCGAAGTTCCGCTGGCGGGGTGACATTTAATGACTGGATGCGACGCAGCGTTTGGGCGCATCCCACAACAATGACCGGCGCGCCAGAAAGTTCGCCCTCCGCCAGTGATTTAAGAATGATCTCCGGTCCAATGCCCGCCGGATCGCCCATAGTTACCGCAATAGTGTTATTCACTCATTTTCTCCTCAACATAATTCAAAACCTGACTCAACGTCGTTTCGTCTCCGAATCCGCCTGCCTTTGTCATAACCGGGTGCTGCCAGTAACCGCCAACAAAATGGCCATACGGCACGCACAGGGCCACACGGTCGGTAATACGAAACCCTGTTGCTCCCAACGCTTCAGCAACCGCCATGGCAACATCGCCACCGGAGAGATACAGCGCAGCGGGTGAGACATCATCTAAAACCTGTCGGGTAAGTTGCCCAAGGAACTGGCAGATTTGTTCACCCAACTGAGCGCGACTCACCTGCCAGCGTGCGCACAGGTGTGGAATATGGTGCCGCGCATCATCATCAGTACAGGTGTGAACAATGCAGTGTTTACCGGATGCCAGAACGTCAATGATGCGAGCGACATACCTGGACATTGCCCCTTCGAACACATTTTCGATATCAATGAATACCGCCTCGACCTGCGGATCCCTGCACACGACAGCAATCTGGCGTTGAGCAATTTCACTCATTGATCCCACAATCGCCAGTAAACGCCGGGAAGATACCGTCTGAACACGGCGAGCCAGTGCGTCACAGATTCCAGCTGCCCCCACCAACAGCGGTGAATTATTTCGCTCCATTGCGGCAACAACAATGGCATCGAGATCCCCATTACTCTGCGCATCAACTACCCATATTTGTGGCAAATCAGGGGCAGCCTCGTTCAGGTGTTGTAGACAGTCACTCAGTGACATAGCCCGACATTTAATGGCGGTTTGTGCCTGAAGTACCGCACAAATATCAGCGCTGACTACCGGGGTTTTCGGATCGCTGGCAAATTCCGTTTGGCTTACCGGGACACCATTGATAAGGCAAAGGCCCTGTTCAGTTGTCCGGCCTGCCTGGGGAAAAGCCGGCGCAACAATGGCCAGTTTTTTACCCGTTACCTGCATAAGCGCATCCACTTCAGCCCCAGGGTTACCACGTAAAGTGGAGTCCATTTTCTTTACCCACAGTGCCCGCGGATCGGCATGACAGGCGAGCGCTAAAGCATTTACACGGGCTGCTGCCTGCGGTGCATCCAGCGCTCGGCTATCGCTGTTAACGACCAGTACGTCGGTCTCCTCGGTGCAAGGCAACGTGAAGGCGACATTCACCGTCATTCCCGTCAGCGCCAGGCTGACCCCCGCATCATTCCCCCCGGTAAAGTCATCGGCGATAACCAGGATTTGCGGTCTTGCTACATGTTTACTCATCCCTGCTCCGGGTCGTTGTATGTTGTTAATGATTATATTCAATCACAATTGATTAAATGTGAGCAAGCTCAAGTTATTCAGTTCCGAGATAAATTATAAATTTAGCCCATGATGTCATCGTTCCTGAATCACAGTGAGCGAATTCAATCACTCAAACAACAGGAGAATGTTGTGGCAACAATTAATAGCACCGTGATCAGCGGTTCACATGCCATCCCCGCACTGGAGCCATTACTGAGTGGTAAACGCCAGCTGCTGCTGGTAACTGATGCAAATATTGTTCGACTGGATGCGGTAGCGCAGATCCGTTCTCTGCTGGCTAATGATGGCCGTCAGGTGACACTGATTGATAACGTACCTGCTGAGCCGGGTCATCATGACGTCAGTACACTCGTCAAACGCGTGGCTGACCTCAATGTGGAAATGGTGATTGGTATTGGCGGCGGTAGCGTACTGGACGTGGCGAAACTGCTCTCCGTTTTATGTCACCCTGCGTCCCCGACGCTTGACGCCATGCTGGCAGGCGAGAAACCACTGCACCG
Source organism: Citrobacter arsenatis (assembly GCF_004353845.1). Lineage (GTDB taxonomy): Bacteria > Pseudomonadota > Gammaproteobacteria > Enterobacterales > Enterobacteriaceae > Citrobacter > Citrobacter arsenatis. The sequence goes on along the minus strand of NZ_CP037864.1, from coordinate 2,508,999 downwards.
AGTGACCTCCGTACTTATCCCCGCCACCGCTGGCACGGGGTCAGAAGCCACCCCAAACGCAATACTGGCCATCCCAGAACAAAACACCAAGGTCGGTATCATCTCCCCGGTACTGCTGCCGGATTATGTCGCCTTGCTACCGGAACTCACCACCAGCATGCCAGCGCACATCGCCTCATCCACCGGCATTGACGCGCTCTGCCATCTGATTGAATGCTTTACAGCAACCATCGCCAACCCGATCAGCGACAACGCTGCGCTCATCGGTTTACAGAAATTGTTGAAAAACATCGAAGCGTCGGTCAATGAACCGAACAATTTACTGGCCAAACTGGAGATGCTGTGGGCGTCATACTATGGCGGTGTGGCGATTAATCACGCCGGTACACATCTGGTTCATGCGCTCTCTTATCCCCTGGGGGGTCGATACCATCTCCCGCATGGTGTCGCTAACGCGATTCTGTTAGCACCCTGCATGAAGGTGGTTCGCCCTCACGCGGTCAACAAATTTGCCCAGGTCTGGGATCTGCTACCTGACGCCGATCGCACACTCAGCGCTGAAGAAAAATCTTTCGCGCTGGTGGAGTACTTCTCCGCACTCGTGAAACGGCTCAACCTGCCCGACAACCTGGCAACGCTTGGCGTGCCGTCCACTGACCTTTCCGCGCTGGCAGATGCCGCGCTTAACGTAAAACGTCTGATGAACAACGCGCCCTGTCAGGTAAGCCATGACGACGTTAAGGCTATTTATCAAACACTATTTCCAGAACTGATTACCAAAGGAGTGAATCATGAGTAAGAGAATCTGTGGTGTACTGACGGCAATCGTTACCCCCTTTGACAGCGAAGGGGCGCTAAACCTCACCGAACTCAGAAACCAGGTGAATCGCCAGCTAAACGCCGGCAACGGTATTTTCTGCGGCGGCACCAATGGCGAGTTTTTTGTGCTTAACGAGGAAGAAAAAATAGCGGTGACCCGTACCTGCGTTGAGGAAGTTGCTGGGCGGGCAAACGTGGTGGCGCATATCGGTGAAATATCAACCCGTGAAACCATTCGTCTGGGCAAGCAAATAGAAAAACTGGGCGTCGATGCCGTATCGGTTATTACCCCGTATTTTGTTCCGCTCAAGCAACAGGAACTGATCGCTCACTATACCGCGATTGCCGACGCGCTATCGGTGCCGGTATTTCTCTATAACATCCCGGCACGTACGGGTAACACCATTGAACCGGAAACCGCAAAAGTGCTGGCGGCGCATCCCAACATCATTGGCATCAAAGACAGCGCGGGTAGCTATGAAAGCCTCGGAGGATTCCTTGACGCCGTCAAAGATATCGAAGGTTTTGATGTGTTGAATGGGCCGGATTCGCTGATTCACCAGGGATTCGTTGACGGTTGTTCTGCCTGTATTTCTGGTCTGGCGAACGTGGCACCGAAAGAAATTAACGCTATCTGGGCGCGATTCAAGACCGGTGATATTGCCGGATCGCATGAGGCTCAGGAAAGCGTCACGGGTTTGCGAACCGATCTCTATAAAGTTGCTTTTTCCCCTGCCGCAGTTAAAAAAGCATTACAAATCATGGGTTATGAGGTAGGTGCAAGTCGTTACACCGTCACGTTTAACGCGCAACAGGAAAAACAGATCCAACAGATTATCAATAACTATCTGCAATAACCTCTTTTACAGCGGCGGCAACGCCGCCTAACCAACAGGATTGTGTTATGAACATCATCTGTACTTCACCATCATTTGCCAAATACGATCGGCAACCAATCAAGCAACTGCAGGATGTGGGACTTAAATTAATTATGCTCCCCGCGGATATAGGACTAAAAGAACTCGAACCATATCTTGCGGACACAGTGGCGATGATCGTTGCCTTCACAGAGGTTAATGCTGAATTGCTGGCAGCCGCCCCTCAACTGAAAATCGTCTGTAAGCATGGCGTAGGGGTCGACAACATCGATCTGGGTGTTACCAGGGAGAAAGGCATTTACGTTACCAATGTGCCAGATGCCAATAAACATGCAGTGGCCGATTTTGCTTTTTCATTAATCCTCAATTGTGCGCGTCAATTGCCCAGTGCAATTGAGCAAACTCGCACCGGAAACTGGCCACGTATTTTCGCCTCTGATGTCTATGGCAAGACCATCGGTATTATTGGGTTGGGAAATATAGGTAAACAGGTCGCACTGCGCGCTCGCGGTTTCAACATGCGCGTACTGGCTCATGATGCCTGGCAGGATAAGTCGTTCGCCAAAGCAAATTGTATTGAGTATGTCTCGATAGATACTTTAACAGAAAACAGTGATTTTATTACCCTCCATACCCCACTAACCCCTGAAACAAAAAATCTCTTTGATTTTGCACGCATGCAGAAAATGAAGAAAAGCAGCTATTTGATCAATGTTTCACGTGGTGGGGTCGTTAATGAAGATGATCTGTTCCAGGCGCTGACTCAGGGCGTTATTAAAGGTGCAGCCGCCGATGTCTTTATACAGGAGCCCTGCAATGCGCATCCTTTGTTTGCCCTGGAAAATTTTATTCCGACAGCACACATCGCAGGATATACCGAAGGTGCGGTAAGCAATATTGGAGAGCAATGTGTACACAATATTATAGCGTGCGTCATACATAAGCAGAAGCCGCAAAACATTATGAACTCACTCTAAAAGAACGGTAAAAATGTACCCTTTATACTAAAATAATACACATCTACCATGGGCCAAATATATGAATAACTTTGCTGAAAAATCCCGAATTCGCTGGTGGATTGCGGGATTAATGTGGCTTGCTATTGCAATTAACTATATTGACCGAACGGTATTATCAGCTGCTGCTCCTCATCTTATTGATGAGCTTAAACTCGATCCCGAAATGATGGGGTTTATAATGGCAGCATTCTTTTGGTCATACTCCTTATTGCAAATACCTGCAGGTTGGTTCGCCGATCGCTTCGGCCAGAAAAAAGGTCTAGGCATTGCCGTAGCGTGGTGGTCAATCGCCACATCAATGATGGGGCTGGCCACTGGTTTTAAGTCGTTGCTGGCACTCAGACTGGCTTTAGGCGTAGGTGAAGCCGCTGCCTATCCAAGCAATGCGGGGATCGCCGCACGATGGTTCCCTGACAGAGAACGAGCTACTGTTTCTGGATTGTTTGACAGCGCCTCAAAATTCGGCGGAGCCGTCGCCATGCCGCTGATTGTCTGGATGATTTATCAATTCGACTGGCGACTAACGTTTCTTATTATTGGTAGCGTGGGAATTTTATGGGTCATTGCGTGGTATTTTATTTATACCGAAAACCCGGAAGATCACAAAAAAATCAGTCAAGCGGAAGTGAAACATATTCGCGAGGGGCAAAAACAAAAACATGGTGATAAATCTGTATTACCCATGCGATGGTATAAGTTGCTACGCTATCGCAATATCTGGGCAATGTGTATCGGTTTTTTCACCATCAATTACACCTCGTATTTCTTTATTACCTGGTTGCCGACCTATCTGGTAAAAGACAAAGGCATGGATTTTATCAAAATGGGTATGGTCGCGGCCCTTCCATTACTTTGCGGAATGGTGATTGAAGTTTTCGCAGGTTGGGCGTCGGATCGCATGGTACATAAACGGATATTATCGCTCACCGCTACAAGAAAATTATTCCTGACCATTGGTTTATTGATGGCTTTATGTATTGGTTTTGCCCCCTTTACTGACTCCGTTTTTATGACTGTCTTTTTACTGTGTGTGGCTAAATCAGGAACTACCGTCGCTGCCTCACAGGTCTGGGCATTACCAGGCGATGTTGCCCCCAAAAACAGCGTGTCAATTGTTGCCGGGTTACAGAATACCGTCTCAAACATGGGCGGCGCAGTCGGCCCGATTATTACTGGTGCAATCGTAGCCGCCACGGGATCATTTACGTGGGCCTTGGTGTTTTCTGCGGCACTCGTCGTACTAGGTATCTTGAATTACCTGTTTTTAATGGGCAAAGTAGAACCCATCGTTGACAGCGAGTATGACGCGTTGTGCATGAATCAGGCACAACAGCATTAACACCTGCTCCAGCTTACTCTGTTTCCCGGTCAGTCATCGTGCTGACCGGTTCCCCGAAAAACCGCCAAATATTCAGCAGAATAATGTGACATAAATCACGAAATGATTGTATTTTCGCCAGCAAACGTTTTAAGATCGTGACCTTACCTTTTCGCAGCTAATCCACCTATTTGATATGACAACAGACACTGTTTCCCGCAAGGTCGCGTGGCTACGGGTAGTTACGCTTGCCATTGCCGGTTTTATTTTCAATACCACCGAGTTTGTTCCTGTCGGTTTACTGTCCGACATCGCACAAAGTTTTAATATGCAGACCGCGCAGGTCGGGATCATGCTGACGATCTACGCCTGGGTTGTAGCCCTGATGTCGCTGCCTTTTATGCTGCTGACCAGCCAGGTAGAACGTCGCAAACTGCTGATCTGTCTGTTTGTGGTGTTTATTGCCAGCCACGTGCTCTCTTTCCTGGCATGGAATTTTACCGTACTGGTGGTTAGCCGTATTGGTATTGCTTTTGCGCACGCTATTTTCTGGTCGATCACCGCCTCGCTGGCGATCCGCCTGGCTCCGGCCGGGAAACGCGCGCAGGCCCTAAGCCTGATCGCGACCGGCACCGCGCTGGCGATGGTGCTGGGTTTGCCTATCGGGCGCATCGTTGGCCAGTATTTTGGCTGGCGCACCACTTTCTTCGCCATCGGTATGGGGGCGTTGGTCACCCTACTTTGTCTGATTAAGCTGCTGCCCAAATTACCCAGCGAGCATTCTGGTTCATTAAAAAGCCTGCCGGTGTTATTCCGCCGCCCGGCGTTAATGAGCCTGTATCTGCTAACGGTGATTGTGGTCACCGCGCATTATACGGCTTACAGCTACATTGAACCGTTCGTGCAGACCGTCGCCGGACTGAGCGCAAACTTTGCAACCGTGCTGCTGCTGGTTCTGGGTGGAGCGGGAATTGTCGGTAGCGTCATTTTTGGCAAGCTGGGTAATCAACATGCATCCATACTGATCAGCAGCGCTATTGCCCTGCTGACGGTGTGCCTGGTTCTGTTACTGCCCGCCGCGAACAGCGAAATGCATCTGGCCGTCCTGAGTATATTCTGGGGCATCGCCATTATGTTGATAGGCCTGGGGATGCAGGTCAAAGTGCTGGCGCTGGCCCCGGATGCCACCGACGTCGCGATGGCCCTTTTCTCAGGTATCTTTAATATCGGTATAGGCGCTGGCGCACTGGTGGGAAATCAGGTGAGTCTGCACTGGTCAATGTCTACGATTGGTTATGTCGGCGCAGTACCTGCCGTTGTCGCGTTGATCTGGTCGGTAATTATCTTCCGTAAATGGCCGGTATCACTGGAAGAGCAGCCTCAGCATTCATAAAAAACCGTGCCCGGCAGACCATACCGGGCACATTGTTTTAAGCGTCAGTTTTAAGCGTAAGTTTTAATGATTTCCAGCACGCCATTAATAATAAACTGCACGCCCATACATACCAGCAGGAAGCCCATCAGACGGGAAATCGCCTCAATACCGCCTTTGCCAACCAGGCGCATAATCCCGCCGGAACTGCGCAAACAGCCCCACAGGATCACCCCGACTGCCGCAAAAATAATCGGCGGCGCGACCATAATCACCCAGTCCGGAAACTCGGAACCATGACGCACAGTTGACGCCGAACTGATGATCATTGCAATCGTCCCTGGGCCCGCAGTACTTGGCATGGCTAGCGGAACAAATGCAATATTGGCAGTAGGTTCGTCTTCCAGTTCTTCTGATTTGCTTCTCGCTTCCGGAGAATCATGCGCCTTCTGCTGTGGAAACAACATGCGAAAGCCGATAAACGCAACGATTAACCCCCCCGCAATACGTAACCCGGGAATCGAAATCCCGAAGGTATTCATCACCAGTTGTCCGGCATAGTACGCCACCATCATGATGGCGAACACGTAAACGGACGCCATGAGTGACTGACGGTTACGCTCTGCGCTGTTCATGTTGCCGGCAAGGCCAAGGAACAATGCCACGGTGGTTAACGGGTTTGCCAACGGTAACAGGACTACCAGCCCCAGCCCTATTGCTTTAAACAAGTCCATCATATTGTCATCTTTCCTGTGCGTTAATCGTCAACGGCAAGTATACGGTGAAATCCAGGAGATAAGCCATTTTCGCGCTGTAAGGATTCATTTTTCATCCACACGTATAAACCATAATTATCAAACCGTTAAATTTCCACTCACCAGGTGTTCGGTCTGATGATTTAGCAAAACGTGGCATTTGCCGACCCATTCATTTGACTTATATTTGCCTAAGCAATAATATCAGCCGTGACTAACTACTTGCCAGGGCAACCATTGTGAAAAGCACCAGTGATCTGTTTAACGAAATCATCCCACTGGGTCGTTTGATCTACATGGTTAATCAGAAAAAAGATCGTTTGCTAAACGACTATTTGTCACCGCTGGATATCACGGCATCGCAGTTCAAAGTGCTTTGCTCGATCCGTTGCGCGGTGTGCATCACCCCTGTCGAATTGAAAAAAGTGCTGTCTGTCGATCTCGGCGCCCTGACGCGGATGCTGGACAGGCTGGCCTGTAAAGGCTGGATAGAAAGGCTTCCGAATCCACATGACAAGCGAGGCGTGCTGGTGAAACTCACCGAGCATGGCGCAGCAATTTGCGAGCAGTGTCATCAATTAGTAGGGCAAGACCTGCACCAGGAACTAACAAAAAACTTAACGGCGGATGAAGTCACCACGCTTGAGCATTTGCTTAAGAAAATCCTGCCGTAAACAGAAAGAGGTATGACGATGTCCAGACGCAATACTGACACAATCACTATTCATAGCATTTTGGACTGGATCGAAAATAACCTTGAATCGCCGCTCTCGCTGGAAAAAGTGTCAGAGCGTTCAGGGTACTCCAAATGGCACCTGCAACGGATGTTTAAAAAAGAAACCGGCCATTCACTGGGTCAATACATTCGCAGCCGTAAAATGACTGAAATAGCGCAAAAATTAAAAGAAAGTAACGAACCGATCCTTTATCTGGCGGAACGTTACGGCTTTGAGTCTCAGCAAACGCTGACCCGAACATTCAAAAACTATTTTGATGTTCCGCCGCATAAATACCGTATGACGAATATGCACGGCGAATCGCGCTATTTGCTTCCACTCAATCAATGTAATTGCTAATCGCCAGTTAACGACGTAACCGAGGAAATCATGAAACTTCTGTCTTATGCAATGCTGGCCCTGCTGTTTGTTGTTTCGGGTCAGAGCATGGCGGAACAGACCGCGCAACCTGCCACCCAGAACAGTCGCGACGCGATGATTATGCCGCCAGCGCACGATCAATCCCCGTTCGATTTTAATCATATGGGTGCAGGCAGCGACAAATCCGACGAATTAGGTGTGCCTTATTACAATATGCGCAACCTGTAATTTTTTTGCCCCGTCACTGCGGGGCTTTTTTTTACCCTCTCGCCTGCGCAATCTTACGCAACCGAAAACCAAACACATTGATATACAGTCCAGCCATGATCAGCAGCGCACCAAGCAGTTGCAATCCGGTCAGCGTTTCATCCAGCAGTACGGCCGCGCTCGCCAGTCCAACCACCGGTACCAACAGAGAGAGCGGCGCGACACGCCAGGTCTCATAACGCCCGAGTAACGACCCCCAGATACCGTAACCCACAATGGTCGCCACAAACGCCAGATATACCAGTGACAGAATGGTAGTCATATCGATCGCCACCAGACTTTGGGTAATTTGCGTTGGGCCATCGAGAAGTAATGAGGCCAGGAAGAATGGCACAACGGGAATCAACGCGCTCCATACCACCAACGACATCACTGCCGGGCGTGACGTATGCTGCATGATTTTTTTGTTAAAGATATTACCGCAGGCCCAGCTTAGCGCCGCCGCCAGCGTCAGCATAAAACCGAGCATGCCAACATGCTGGCCGTTCAGACTGGCCTCAATCAGCACCAGCACACCAAATACCGCCAGCGCAATCCCGACCAGTTGTTTCCCCTGCAGACGCTCACCAAAAGCAAATGCCCCCAGAACGATGGTGAAAAACGCCTGAGCCTGTAATACCAGAGAAGCTAATCCGGCTGGCATACCGAATTTGATGGCGCTAAAGAGAAATGCGAACTGCCCAAAACTGATGGTCAGCCCGTAGCCGAGTAGCAGCGAGAGCGGTATTTTCGGACGGGCAACAAAGAATATCGCCGGGAACGCCACCAGTAAAAATCGCAGCCCCGCCAGCATTAAGGGCGGCATATTGTGCAGCCCCACTTTAATGACGACAAAGTTCAGCCCCCAAACAACAACGACCAGTAACGCTAATAACCCGTCTTTACGCGACATACCACCGCCCCTGCAAATATTAAATTTTTGTAAACAAGTTAAAGTAACGGAAATCGTTGTGCCGTAACAGATCATTAATTCAGGTAGGCCACACAGGGCATTTTCGGACAACTTAATGAGTGTACATCACACTTTTAGCATGCTATTTGTTTCTTATATCTAAAAAAAACATAACAACATGCATTGTCGGGCAGGAAAATGAATATCTCTCTGAGAAGGTCCACTCTCGCGTTACTCGCGTCATCATTGTTATTAACGATTGGACGTGGCGCCACGCTGCCATTTATGACGATCTACCTCAGCCGGCAGTACAACCTGAGCGTCGATCTGATCGGTTATGCGATGACGGTCGCGCTGACCATTGGCGTGGTGTTCAGCCTTGGTTTTGGTATTCTGGCCGACAAGTTCGATAAAAAACGCTATATGCTGCTGGCAATCTGCGGCTTTGCCTCCGGCTTTATTGCTATTCCACTGGTACATAACGTCGTGGTGGTCGTTCTGCTTTTCGCTCTGATCAACTGCGCTTACTCCGTCTTCGCCACAGTGCTGAAGGCCTGGTTTGCCGATAACCTCTCGGCGACCAACAAAACGAAAATTTTCTCGCTCAACTATACCGTGCTGAACATCGGCTGGACCGTTGGCCCACCGCTGGGCACGCTGTTGGTGATGCAAAGCATCAACCTGCCGTTCTGGCTCGCCGCTGCTTGTTCAGCTCTACCGCTGGTGTTTATCCAGACCTGGGTAAAACGTTCACCGGCAGCATCAGAAGGTTTAAACGCCGCGGTTTGGTCCCCGTCGGTACTGCTGCGCGACAGAGCACTATGCTGGTTTACGCTATCAGCGTTCCTGGCGTCATTCGTTAGCGGCGCCTTCGCGTCCTGTATTTCACAATACGTCATGGTGGTTGCTGACGGCGATTTTGCCGAAAAGGTGGTGGCCGTTGTTCTGCCCGTCAACGCCGCCATTGTGGTATCACTGCAATATGCCCTTGGACGCAGGCTCACCACCACGAATATCCGCCCGTTAATGACAGTGGCTACGCTTTTCTTTGTGGTCGGTCTGGTTGGCTTCACCTTCTCAGGCAACAGCCTGTTGTTATGGGGGATTTCTGCCGCCTTTTTCACTATCGGCGAGGTCATTTACGCGCCAGGGGAATACATGCTCATCGACAACATCGCGCCAGCAGGAATGAAGGCCAGCTATTTTTCCGCCCAGTCTTTGGGCTGGCTTGGCGCTGCGGTAAACCCACTCGTCAGCGGTGTCATTTTAACCACATTGCCGCCGTGGTCGCTGTTTGTGGCGCTGATGGTGGCAATCGTGCTTGCCTGGGCGCTAATGATAAAAGGCATGCGCGCCAAACCCTGGGGCCAGACGGCGGTTTGCTGATGATGATCGCGACAGAGCCGGAACCGCTCTGTCGCATATCTCAGATAGCAACCAGCCCTCGAACGCCCTCGGCCTCCATATTTTTACCGTCGCCGCTTTGAATAATGCTGCCCCGCGACATCAGCAGGTATTTGTCGGCTAACTGCTGTGCAAAATCATAGAACTGCTCCACCAGCAAAATAGCCATGTCCCCCCGGTGCGCCAGTTGAGAAATCACCTGACCAATCTCTTTGATCACCGATGGCTGGATCCCCTCAGTAGGTTCATCGAGGATCAACAACTGCGGGCGACTTGCCAGCGCACGTCCAATCGCCAGTTGCTGCTGTTGCCCGCCGGACAAATCTCCGCCGCGCCGATGCTTCATCTCCTGTAAAACTGGAAAGAGCGCGTAAATCTCATCCGGAACGCATCGCGCCTCCTGTGCAGAAAAACGGGAAAGGCCGAGCAGCAAATTCTCTTCTACCGTCAAACGCGGAAAAATATCTCGCCCCTGTGGGACATATGCCACACCGGCCCTGACCCGCTGATGTGGTTTCCACTGAGTGACATTTTTCTCCTGCCAGAGCATGCTTCCACTGCGGGCAGGAATTAGCCCCATCAGACACTTCAGAAGCGTCGTTTTCCCCACGCCGTTACGCCCCAGCAGACATGTCACTTCGCCTATACGTGCCTCAAAGCTCACGCCCCGCAGAATATGGCTGCCCCCATAATATTGATTCAGTTCTTTCACCTGCAGCATCTGAACTCCTTAACGCCCGAGATAAACTTCAATAACCTGCTCATTGGCCTGCACTTCGCGCAGACTCCCCTGAGCCAGGACACGTCCCTGATGTAATACCGTGACGCGATCGGCGATGGTTTCGACAAATCCCATATCGTGCTCAACAACCATCAGAGAGTGCTTACCCGCAAGCTGGCGAAACAGCTCCGCAGTGTATTCCGTCTCCGCGTCCGTCATGCCCGCCGCAGGCTCATCCAGCAGCAGTAAATGCGGCTCCTGGACCAGCAGCATGCCAATCTCGAGAAACTGCTTTTGCCCGTGCGAAAGCAGCCCGGCGCGGCGGCCCCGTTCGTTGCTCAGCCGCAACAGCGCCAGTATTTCATCAATGCGATCCCGCTGTTCGCCCGTGAGGCGCGCCCGTAAAGTGCCCCAGACGGATTTATCGCTTTTCAGCGCCAGCTCCAGGTTCTCCTCTACCGTTAACGCTTCAAATACCGTGGGCTTTTGAAATTTGCGTCCAATCCCCTGACGCGCAATGGCGATGGGATCAAGCGTGGTTAAATCGGTCGACTGATCGTATATCGCACGACCACTTTGCGGCCTCGTTTTGCCAGTAATGACATCCATTAGCGTCGTTTTTCCGGCGCCGTTGGGACCAATGATGCAACGCAATTCCCCAACGCCAATATTGAGCGTGAGGTCCGTTAACGCCTGGAATCCATCGAAATTAACGTTAATGTTTTCCAACTGGAGCACAGGGTCCGTTTGGTTGCGAAACCGATCGCCAGGCATCTGGCGGGTAAATAGACCTTCATCTGGCTGCATTATTTGTCTCCCTTGCGAAACAGGCCAATCACGCCGCGAGGTAAAAACAGCGTAATGCCAATAAAGATCAGGCCAAGAAACAGCTGCCAGTATTCCGGCATAATGACGGTAAACAGGCTTTTAGCGCCATTCACCAGTACGGCGCCAAATACCGGGCCGATAAGGGTTCCACGCCCGCCGAGGGCAACCCAAATCGCCGCTTCAATCGAGTTAGTCGGCGACATTTCGCTGGGGTTAATGATCCCCACCTGTGGCACATACAGCGCCCCAGCCAGACCGCACAGCACGGCGGAAAGCGTCCACACCAGCAGCTTGAAACCTTTTGGATCGTAACCACAGAACATCAGCCGGTTCTCGGCATCGCGCACGGCAGTCAGAATACGACCAAACTTACTGCGGGCCAGCGCCAGCCCCAACCATATGGACAGAACCAGCAGCAAGACCGTTGCCAAAAACAGTGCGATACGGGTTGAGGTCGCGGTCACCGGGAAACCCAGAATAGTGCTAAAGCCGGTAAAACCGTTATTTCCCCCAAAGCCCGTTTCGTTGCGAAAAAACAGCAACATACCGGCAAAAGTCAGGGCCTGGGTCATGATGGAGAAATAGACGCCTTTGATTTTGGAACGAAAAGCAAACCAACCAAATACCAACGCCAGCAGGCCCGGCACCAGAACGACCAGCAGCATCGCCCAGATGAAATGTTGTGTCCCCCACCAAAACCAGGGTAGCTCAGTCCATGACAGGAACGACATAAAAGCCGGTAGCCCTTCGCCGGAGGCCTGGCGCATCAGGTACATTCCCATCGCATATCCCCCCAGCGCAAAGAAAATACCGTGGCCCAGCGAGAGCATTCCCGCATAGCCCCACACCAGATCCAGCGCCACCGCCACAATCGCATAGCAGAGAATTTTTCCGGCCAGCGTCAGCGTCCACACCGAGATGGCCAGAGGATGATCCGCAGGTAACAGCGCCAGAAACGGCAGAATAATCAACGCCAGCAGCAGGCCCAGCCCCAGCACGCGTGTTGCACGTGGCGCTTTACGCGCCAGCGTTAATGTCATTGGCATCGTCATCAGTCAATAACCCTCCCTTTCAGCGCGAACAGCCCTTGAGGACGTTTCTGAATAAACAGAATAATCAGCACCAGAATCATGATCTTGCCGAGTACCGCCCCTACCTGTGGTTCAAGAATTTTATTGAAGATCCCTAGCCCAAACGCGGCGGCCACGCTCCCGGCGAGTTGGCCAACGCCGCCCAGCACCACCACCAAAAACGAATCAATAATGTAGCTTTGCCCCAGCTCAGGTCCGACGTTGCCTAATTGCGAGAGCGCAACGCCACCCAGTCCGGCGATTCCTGATCCAAGACCAAAGGCCAGCATATCGACGCGTCCGGTAGGTACGCCGCAGCAAGCCGCCATATTGCGGTTTTGCGTCACCGCGCGCACGCGCAGCCCAAGGCGAGTTTTATTCAACAACATCCAGGTAAAGAACAGCACCAGCATGGCAAAACCAAGCACCACAATTCGGTTCCACGGTAAAATCAGATTGGCATAAACCTGAATCCCACCGGAAAGCCATGCCGGATTGGCGACTTCAAGGTTTTGCGCGCCGAAGGTCATACGCACCAGTTGGATGAGCATCAGGCTGATACCCCAGGTCGCCAGCAGCGTTTCGAGCGGACGCCCGTATAAATGGCGGATCACCCCGCGCTCGAGCAGCATTCCCACTGCCGAGGTAAGCAAAAAGGCGACCGGAAGCGCAATAATCGGATACCAGGCCATCCATTGCGGGAAATACTGGCCCATCAGTTGTTGCACCATCCAGGTACAGTACGCGCCGAGCATTAACATCTCGCCATGCGCCATGTTAATGACGCCGAGAAGCCCGTAGGTTATCGCCAGACCCAATGCCGCCAGCAGTAAAATTGAGCCCAGCGACAACCCCATAAATGCCTGCCCAAGCAGATCGCCAACCTTCATACGATGTGCGATGGACTTCAGACTTTCACCAGCAGCAGCACGCACCCGGGCATCGGGTTCATGTTCAGCCCGGGTAAATGGCTGCAGACGCGCCTGGGTTTCAGGATCGTTTGATGCCCCTAAGAGTTCAATTGCCTGACGTCTGATCTCAGGCGAGGTGCTGGTCAACTGCAGGTTTGCCAGTGCAATAGCCAGTGCGGATTTCACGCCAGCATCTGGTTCCCGGGCCAATTGTTGCTGCAAAAACGGTAGCATCCCCGGCTGTGCCTCACGCTGTAATGTGCGCGCTGCACCCACCCTATTCGTGACACTGTCACTTAAAAGTTGATGAACGGCCAACGTTCCGGCCACCAGATTACGCAGGCGGTTAGTCAGGCGGACTTTTTTTAGGTCGCCGTGCGGACCTGTCGCAGCTCCTAACGGCTGTATGTGCGAGTCGTTCATGATGAACGCGTTTTTCGCGTCATCTGTCAGCAGGTTCTCATCACGCAGCGCATTGAGCAGTGGTAAACGCTGAGGGTCAGGATTCACCGACCATTGCTCAAGCAAGGCAGCCTGCTGACTACGGCTAGCTGCGGTAAAAAAATCGGCATCTGCGGCCTGCGCTATCCACGGTAAAAACCACGTCAGCAACAACACACCACGAATAAAGCGCATCGCTTTCATGAGCGTTCTCCAAAGCATTACCCTCCCGCAGGAGGGCGTAAGATCAGTTGCTGGCGGTTTTCACAGGCTGTTCAGATTTTTTATCATTACCGGCGATATATGGACTCCACGGCTGGGCGCGGACCGGTTCATCGGTTTGCCACACCACGTTAAACTGGCCGTTGCCTTCAATCTCGCCGATCATCACAGGTTTATGAAGGTGATGGTTGGTCGCATCCATGGTCAGGGTAAAACCGGATGGTGCAGCGAATGATTGTCCCGCCATCGCAGCGCGAACTTTATCCACATCGGTAGTTCCGGCTTTTTCTACCGCCTGCGCCCACATATGCAGCCCAACATACGTGGCTTCCATAGGGTCGTTCGTCACCACCGAATCAGCGTTTGGCAACTTATGGGCTTTGGCATACGCACGGTAATCCGCAACGAACTTTTTGTTGGCCGCATTATCTACGGACTCAAAGTAGTTCCACGCAGCAAGGTTGCCCACCAGCGGTTTAGTATCAATACCACGTAGCTCCTCCTCACCAACGGAGAATGCCACCACCGGAACATCGGTGGCTTTCAGCCCCTGGTTCGCTAACTCTTTATAGAATGGAACGTTAGAATCCCCGTTAATGGTCGATACCACCGCCGTTTTTCCCCCTGCGGAGAATTTTTTTATACTGGCGACAATAGTCTGGTAATCACTGTGTCCGAATGGGGTATACACCTCTTCGATGTCTTTATCGGCAACGCCCTTCGAATGTAAAAAGGCGCGTAAAATTTTATTAGTCGTACGCGGATAAACATAGTCCGTACCCAGCAGGAAGTAGCGCTTAGCGCTACCGCCGTCTTCACTCATCAGATACTCAACCGCCGGGATCGCCTGCTGATTGGGTGCTGCGCCGGTATAGAAGACGTTGGGCGACATCTCCTCTCCTTCATATTGCACCGGATAAAACAGCAGGCCGTTTAACTCTTCAAATACCGGTAATACTGATTTACGCGAAACCGATGTCCAGCAACCGAAAACCGCCGCCACCTTGTCCTGACTCAGAAGCTGACGTGCTTTTTCAGCAAATAACGGCCAGTTCGAGGCTGGGTCAACCACCACCGGCTCCAGCTTTTTACCCAATACACCGCCCTGCGCATTTATTTCATCAATGGTCATCAATGCCACATCTTTCAACGGCGTTTCAGAGATGGCCATCGTGCCAGATAACGAATGCATGATGCCAACCTTAATGGTATCGGCCGCCTGAACGTTAAAACTCATTCCCATTGCTACTACAGAGGCTGAAAGCGCAAAAGCTTTTAAAAATGTACGACGCTGCATAGTTTCACTCCTGAAATTAGACTTGCTGAAAGCTCCGGTGCAGCCGGGCAGACAAAACGGTGCAAATTAAGGGTGTTCAGAAGTGATAAGGCAAAAACGATGCCAGATATTAAAAGAAGTGACAAATCAATCGCTTATCATATAACACAGGAAAATCAGTATTAGTTTTTACCGCCTGGATGATTAATCAGACGAAAAATTGAACCACCATGAGACAACTCTGCATTATAAACGTGCAACAATCTGCGTCTGCAACACATCGCCACAACGCCGCTGCCGCGGTATAAAATCAAGGTTATTTGTGCGCAGATAAATGTGTCTGGTCACTATTATTTATTTTCCTCGACGTAATCACGTCAAAATTTTACTTTTCAGCCGAAATAATCACACAGTTCAGCCTTTGTTTAAGATTGAATTGCTACTATAGTCATAAGCGAGGTGAACTTAAGGTAAGAGAGGAAACTCACAGATAAAGGAGCATTTACTATGCTGGGTAATATGAATATTTTTATGGCTGTTCTGGGAATTATTTTATTTTCCGGTTTCCTGGCCGCGTATTTTAGCCACAGATGGGATGATTGATGAACGGAGATAGTCCTGCACCGACCCGGCCCCTTGTTGCGTAGCTGCACAAGGGGCCATTTTTTATCTGAATCACGCTCCCGGCACCGTTTCCCTGAATGACAGATAAAAAAAACCGCCGGATAAACCAGCGGTAAATGCTTGCATGGATAGATTTGTGTTTTGCTTTTATACGCTATCTGGCAATTCCCTGCGAAGATAACGGATAGTAAGTTAACCTATCATCGATAACCCCAATGAAAGTTAAACGAAACGCAACTACCTCAAAACGGTGTTCGCAAACCTCACGCGCTGAGGGGGTATGAGATCCCATCATTGCTGTCAACCAATGAGATCTGCTCGCGTTCATCCATAAACATGCAACGATTCCTGCCGGTCTGCTTTCCTTGATACATCGCCCTGTCAGCCCGCCCAAGTGCGGTATCCAGCGTTTCTTCATGTTGAACCCGGGTTATGCCAGCCGTTACCGTGATACCGATCTCTCCATCAGCATAGGGTATTTTTTTCTGGCCAATAAGCTGACAAAGTCGTAACCCCGCCAGGCTAGCCTGTTCGTCAGTTTTGGTTCGGATGATAATGATAAACTCTTCACCACCATAACGGTAAGCCACCTCATCATAACGCGTCCATGCCAGCAAATTTGATGCCAGAGCACGCAATACCACGTCCCCTACCAGGTGACCATAGGTATCATTAACATGCTTAAAACGGTCGATATCCAGCAACAATATATAGAGATTAAGCGGCTCGGCATCGAGTAACTGCTGGTCAAAAGACTCATCGAGCATTCTTCTGCCAGGTAACCCTGTTAATACGTCAATATTACTACGGATACTCAGTAAATATATTTTATAGTCCATTACCGCAGACGTAAATGCCAGTAGCGCGTCCTGGAAGCTGTCGAATTGCCATAAATGGCTACGATTATCAACTATTGCTAATAGCAACTCCTTGCCTAATAAATGCATCTTCTCATGCGCTGCATTTATCTTATTTACATAACTACAATCATCTTCATTGTGCAGTGATTGACTATTAAGCCACTGACCGAATTGACAAATAAAATGGGAGTTGTCAGCCATAATATCCGGCTGAGTAACATCTGAAGAGACAGCGCAGCGGAACATTTTTACCAGCCATTTGTAGTGGGCATCAATGGACTTGTTCAACGCTATCAAAATTGCATCTATTTCCTTCGTATCTTTTATCATCACGGCCTTCCTTCCCTGTTCGAGCGTTTCTGATGTAATTATCTTAACGACAAAAAAGAAAATTTATGTAAATTTGTTTATAGTAATTAATAAGTCGCTATTAACAATGGCATTGCGCAACGCTATGCCACTGGTCGCGGCATAGCGAGCATCATTCACTCAGATCATACCTGGCTCAAATTGGTCGTGGTTTATGGAGCCTTTTATTTTCGCGGATGGATAAAAACCGTCAAGAAAGCGGATGTGTATGCCTTAAGCTTTTTATAGCTATCAATGTCCACTGCCAGAGTTGCTACCGCCAGGGTCGTTAAGGTCAGGGTAAAAATTACAATATCCCCTGTTGTCGCCAGTGGCCAATTCTCAAAGTAGGTCTGCAGACTGTTAAGGACTACTTTATCAACAAGTTCTGTACGTTCAGGCATGTTTAAACCCTCTATGAAGTTCAACGTCGGTGAACAATGATTGTCGCACAGAGCAAAAGTCACTTTTTCCGATTAGAGAGGTAAATTACAGGCATCTTTTCTTAGATAATACAAAAAACCGGGCGTCATACTATCAGCACAGGAGATCGCTATGCGTAAAGCCCGTTTTACCGAGCATCAGATCATCGCTGTCAGTATGTCGGTCGTTTAACCGGCCCTGTTCACACAAAGCGCAAAAGGCGATTGTAAGTTTCCTAGTAACCAACCGTTATTGGAACGCTCAACTGTCAGTTGGCGAACCGTTCCTTCAGGGACATAAAAGAAACTGCTTTTAAAGCTCTCCTCATCTGCTGTATCACGTGGATTTTTAACGTAACGCGTATTCATGATGGAGATCTCGCCGGGCCTGTTCATTTCATAACTGAATAATACCGTTCTTGAGATAATTGCAGCCCCTTTTTCAGAGTGAATGTTTCCTGACAAGACAGCTTGTCCGTCATGGTTTTCATCCAAACGAAATACCAGGTCTAACGCCGCAACAAAATCAGGATCCTGGTGGTTATAGCGTAGAATCGTTGAGCAGTTAACTTTCAAATAGTTTTGATTCTGCCGTTTGTGTACGTAGAACCACACTGATAACGCCAGAACAAGGAGTAGAAGTAGAGTAATCAACCCTGTTTTTTTAATGAGTGCGTTCATAACCATTCCAATAGTTATTCAGACAGGAGATGTATTTATCGTTTCTGGACGTACATCGGCTAATGAAGGCGCGTCCTTTGTTGCCGTAAAGATATGATTCAGAAACCTGATACAAAAATGAGCTTCCCTCCAGACAATCAATTTCATATTCCTGCGCCAAATCGATGAATAATTCTTTTTTTTGTTCAGAGAGTGATGCGGAGTTTTTTTGCACAGTGTACACAGGGCACTCATCATAGTTGAACAAGAAATAAGTCTTCAAATTTGTTGTCTGACTTAAATCCTTTGATGGAACGCCAACACCTAACACCACAAAAGTGGCGCTAATTAAGATTACAGCCGATGCTAGCGAAATAGACAAGAACCTATTTTTACCCCCTATCAAAGAACGTGACTTGACCTTCTGGGTTTCAGTTTTTTCAACGTTAAAGATAGATTTACCCACAATATTGGGCTGAGTCATTACACTAATCTCGACATCACTGTTAAACATGAAACCAACACGAGGTACAGTCGTAATACATTCCTCGACAATGCCAAACTGTACGAAGTGTTTTCTCAGTTCAGAGATATATTTGTTTAGCGTGTGACTAGAAGAACGCAGACCATGAGCATCCCATACACTGTCCAATAACTCATTGCGGGTAAGAACCTGTCCTTGCTTCTCAAGAAGACATGCCAAAAGCCTGTTCATTGTCAGGGTCAGAGTGACAGTAGAGCCCTCGTCCCCGGATGGCCACATAGCACCATCTTCAGACCGATAACAAACTCGCTTATCAATCTCGAAAACCATCTCTGACTCCTTATCCATGATGGTTACTTAGCGGTTTCTTACACCTTTCAACGGGTGAAGAATCCATTCATTTTTACACTGCATCCTAGCACAGCCAGGCTGTGACGATCCCCGAAGCAGCTATATGTTTTGTAAAATACAATATTAACAGGCCATTAATTTGTAATTTTCTTTTTTACCAATACAAATAGCTAACAAGTAATTTTTGTTGTTAGGATTATTCGCAAGAATGAATGAGCTGGTTCTTATTTTCCATGAGCGGTGGATTAACAACTGCAGTTCACAGCCTTGGCTGTTATCCCGGTTCACAAACCCAGTAGGAAAGGAGCGACATGATGATTAGTACTAAAATACTCATGAAAGCAGAATGTTTCTTCAGCAAGGCTCGCACACTGATTAAGGAATCGATCTTGTCAGCAGAACTGACTGATGCTGAATTTGTGCCTTATGTACAACCGGTGTACAAGGCTGATGTAATTGTTGGCGGAGAAGTGTTATTAAGGATTCTAAAAAATGGAATCCTTCACTCCCCTGAAAAATATCTCTCTGCAATGGAATCATGTGATGTTATTAACGATGTTACATGTTCTCTGTTATCTGGTGTTAAAAGCTATTTTGAAGGGTATGCAGGTGCTTTACCAAACGACTTCTATCTTTCATTCAATATCTGTGCAAGACAGTTGAACTCTCCAAGAGTAATCAAAGAAGTGACCGATTTTAATGAGACATTTGAAGACCGTATTGCTGTCGTACTTGAGATCGTTGAACGCGGGACTATGGACTTCGATGATTTTGCTCTTGAATCTATGCAACAACTAACCGCATCGGGTGTGCGTTTTGCTATTGATGATTTTGGCAGTGGGAGCTCATGTCTCAAATATATTGAGCATGCTGGATTTTCGACGATAAAAATCGACAGCTGCCTTACCGTTATTAACAATGGTTCTCTGGTTTACTCAACCGTGCTTGATGCGATCTTAATGCTATCAAAGAATCTCGGTATAGATCTTATAGCCGAAGGCGTTGAGACCGAAGAGCAATATCAACTGCTAAAGCAAAAAGGTGTTCTCAATTTTCAGGGATATTTATTTTCTCGACCAGTAAGCATTGAACACTTTGCTCGACAGTATCTTTGAAAGTAATAGAGGATATGTCATTTTCGCAATATATTCTTACCCATAGGTATTGGCACTCAAATGCGACACAGAATTTTCACAAAGAACAATTATATCAAATTTGCATTCAGACATTTGCTAAGAGAAATCAGCTTTGAAAGATATACATGTATTGTTGACATTGATTCCTATACATCATTTTCAGAATTGCTTGATGAAATAGATGGTGTTGAACTCAGAACCAACCAGAGTATTTATATACTGACAGGAATAAGTGTTCATTCCAAAATATTAAGTTCATTAGCAACATTCGGGCGTGATAACTGTCTGGATGACATTAAACAGTTATTGAAAACTGGGCGAACTATTAGTTGGCCCGATTTCAAACAACATCTTATTATGTTGTTAGAACTGTCAATGATGTCCAAAAAAGAGAGAAAAATAGCCTGGGCACTATATCAACATCCGGATGTATCAAGCGTTGCGGAATTAGCCAATGTTAATAATAAAACCATTTACTCGTACATAGCGATAATCGCAAGAAAACTCAACCTGAGATATTTAAATGAAGTAAGAATGTTTATTGCTAGCGAGATGAATTATATATCGTGATTCTTGCGATCAGACATCCACTATAGAAATTTAATTCATTATGCCAGGTTTTCTACATGATTGCCCGTAATGCGTCTCACCCTATTAATTCTGAATAAAAAAATTACCGATGACTGCAGAATTTAAGGGTCCATTTTGGGGTAGCGTTTTGGGGAAGAAATGACCCAGCAATAAACCGGGCATCGCGCCCGGTTCTATTTTCTGGTTAAAAATGTCTTAGCTGCGCAAACCTCTATGCTCCAGCATCGGCTCCATTTGTGGGTTGCGCCCACTCCACTGGCGATAAAGTTCAGCTAAATCAGTGCTATTCCCGCGGGACAAAATCGCTTCGCGGAATTTCTGCCCGTTTTCGCGGGTTAATCCACCCTGCTCTACAAACCACTGATAGCCATCATCGGCCAACATTTGCGTCCACAGATAGGCGTAATACCCCGCGGCATAACCGCCGCCGAAGATATGGGCAAAGTAACTACTGCGATAACGTGGCGGCACGGCCCTGAGATCCAGACCTTCCGCCGCTAACGCCTGCTGTTCAAATTGATCAACCGAAGGAGACGAATCATTCGTCTCCAGAGAGTGCCAGCGCATATCCAGCAATGCAGCGCTGAGCAGTTCGGTCATGTCGTACCCTTTGTTAAACAGGTCGGCCTGTTGCATTTTTTCTCGCAATGCCTGTGGCATAGGCTCCCCGGTATCAACATGACGAGCAAAACGGGCAAAGACCTGCGGATGGCTCGCCCAGTGTTCGTTGATCTGCGAAGGAAATTCGACAAAATCACGCGGAGTGTTGGTCCCTGAAAGCGTGGCATAACGCTGAGTGGCGAACAGACCGTGCAACGTATGCCCAAACTCATGAAATAACGTAATAACATCATCCCACAGCAGTAATGCGGGCTGATCCTTTGCAGGTTTCTGATAATTACAGACGTTGTAAATAACCGGTCTGGCTTCGTTAAGCAGCGATTGCTCAATAAAATTGCCCATCCAGGCTCCGCCGCTTTTTGATTCGCGGGCAAAGAAATCACCGTAAAATAACGCCAACCCTACGCCATCATGATCGAATATTTCCCATACACGTACATCCGGGTGATAAACAGGAATATCGAAACGTTCTATAAATTTAATGCCAAAGAGCTGTTCTGCCGTCCAGAATACGCCCTCGTTCAGCACCGAATCCAGGGCAAAGTAAGGTTTGAGTTGTGCCTCATTAAGGGCATATTTCTCACGTCGAACCTGCTCGGCATAAAATGACCAGTCCCAGGCCTCGGCGCTAAACTGCCCTTGTTCCTGAAAAATAACTTTCTGGATTTCAGCCTGCTCACCCAACGCCCGCGCCCGTGCGGCAGGAACAATAGCCCGCATAAAAGTCAGTGCTGCGTCCGGCGTTTTTGCCATTTGATCGGCAATTTTCCAGGCGGCGTAATTGGCAAAGCCAAGCAGTTTCGCCTGCTGCATCCGGATCTCCACCAGCCGCTGAACAATGGCTCGAGTGTCGTTGGCATCATTGTTTTCAGCCCGTGTCCATGCGCGGGTGAACAGGCTTTTGCGGGTCTGACGATCGCGTAATACCGCAAGCGCCGGTTGCTGAGTGGTGTTCAATAACGGGATAACCCAACGCGCTTCAAACCCTTTCTCCCTTGCGGTTTCAGCAGCGACAGCTATCTCCTCTGCGCTGAGTCCGTCCAGATGTCGGACATCATCCACCACCATAGCACCAGACTTGTTCGCCGCCAGCAGCCGTTGGTTAAACTGGCTGGTCAGCGTGGCTGACTCCGTATTTAGCGCTTTAAGGCGGGCTTTATCTACCTCATTCAAACGAGCACCCGCCAGTACAAAACGCTGGTGGACGACTTCGAGAAGGCGTAATGATTCGCTATCCAGACCTAACGTACTGCGCCGTTGCCAGACGGTTTCGACGCGCGCGAAAAGCGCACTATTGAGATAGATATCATTGGCAAGGCTCGCTAACTCTGCGGAAAACTCTTCGTCAAGGCGCTGTAGTTCATCGTTGGTGTGCGCCGCTGTCATAGCAAAGAAAACGCTGGTCACCCGCGTGAGTAGCACACCGCTTTGCTCAAGCGCCAGCAAAGTATTAGCAAAATCAGGGTGCTGCGGGTTTTGCACAATCGCTTCTATCTCTGCGCGTTTTTGCCGTACACCTTCATCGAACGCAGGACGGTAGTGTTGTACGTCAATCAGATCAAACTGCGGTGCCTGATAAGGCAATGTGCTGTGGTGAAAAAAAGGATTCGTTAACGACATCTTTCACTCCTGAAAACGATTTGTTTACCAGAGTAGACTTCCCACGAATCGACCGCAATCACGTTAAGCAGGAATAGCTCTGAACAGAAATGACGTGCTATGGTAGTACTACATAAAAAGCGTTGAGGAACAGTGAGATGATCGTTTTAGTAACCGGAGCAACCGCAGGTTTTGGTGAGTGCATTACGCGTCGTTTTATTGAGAATGGGCATAAAGTTATTGCCACCGGACGCCGTCAGGAGCGCCTGCAGGAACTTAAAGATGAGCTGGGTGACCGCCTCTATACCGCGCAACTGGACGTACGTAATCGTGCATCAATTGAAGAGATGCTGGACGCGTTACCCGCGGAATGGCGCAATATTGATGTTTTGGTCAACAATGCGGGTCTGGCGCTGGGCCTTGAGCCGGCTCATAAGGCCAGCATTGAAGACTGGGAAAATATGATCGATACCAACAACAAAGGCCTGGTTTATATGACCCGCGCCGTGCTGCCAGGTATGGTTGAGCGCAACCGTGGTCATATTATCAATATCGGCTCTACCGCAGGTAGTTGGCCATACGCTGGCGGTAACGTCTACGGTGCAACCAAAGCGTTTGTGCGCCAGTTTAGCCTGAATTTGCGTACTGACTTGCACGGCACTGCAATTCGCGTCACCGACATTGAACCGGGTCTGGTTGGCGGTACGGAGTTCTCTAATGTACGTTTCAAAGGCGATGACGCTAAAGCTGAAAAAGCCTACGAAAATACCACTGCGCTAACCCCGCAAGATGTCACTGAAGCAGTTTGGTGGGTGGCGTCTTTGCCCGCTCATGTCAACATTAACACCCTTGAAATGATGCCTGTCACACAGTCTTTTGCCGGACTGAGTATTCATCGGAGCTAATTTCTCTGCCCGGCCCCGCGCCGGGTATAGATAGCCTGAAATAAGTGATAAAATATCTGGGTTAACTCTCTAAAAAGTAAGAATGAATGACCGTAGAAACGCAGCTCAACCCTACACAGCCAGTAAATCAACAGATTTACCGTATTCTTCGTCGTGATATCGTGCATTGCCTGATTGCGCCCGGTACCCCGCTGTCGGAGAAAGAGGTTTCCGTACGCTTTAATGTGTCACGCCAGCCGGTACGAGAAGCATTCATTAAACTGGCAGAGAACGGCCTGATTCAGATCCGCCCGCAGCGTGGCAGCTACGTTAACAAAATTTCACTGTCGCAGGTACAAAACGGCTGTTTTGTTCGTCAGGCAATTGAATGTGCCGTGGTTCGCCGCGCCGCAGCATTGATCACCGATAAACAGTGCTATCAGCTCGAACAGAATTTGCATCAGCAGCGCATTGCGATTGATCGCAAGCAAATCGATGATTTTTTCCAGCTTGATGACGAGTTTCATCAGAAACTGGCTTTAATCGCCGAGTGCCAGCTCGCCTGGGACACCGTCGAGAATATTAAGGCCACGATTGACCGCGTCCGCTATATGAGCCTGGATCATATTTCTCCGCCAGAAATGCTGCTGCGCCAGCATCACGATATCTTTGCCGCACTGGAGAAACATGATGGTGATGCCGTTGAGCGCGCAATGATGCTGCATCTTCAGGAAATTGGTGAGTCAGTTCAGCTAATCCGCCAGGAAAATAGCGACTGGTTCAGCGAAGATTAATATTACGCTCACCTCACATCGAGGTGAGTTTCTCCTGCGTGTTTCCCTCTCCGCACATCTGCATAAAAAAAGCTGTGATTTTGATCGAAAACAAAAAAAATCATTAACGAGAAGCGTATTTATATTGCGCCCGTTACGTGGGACTAAAAGCCCACGGGCTTTGACGGTAAGTTGGAAAGGAGAAAACACCATGAAAACATACGATCGTAACCGTAACGCAATCACCACTGGCAGCCGCGTCATGATTAGCGACACCGGACTCACCGGCCGCATTACCGCGATAGACACCGATGGCCTGACCGCTGAGCAAATTCGCCGCGGGAAAACAGTGGAAATCGAAGGGTGTGAAGGAAAATATGCCCCCCTCGAACTGATTCGTTTAGGCATGAACTAATTGGTGCGAATGCCAGAAAACAATGCGCCATCTGGCTGTATTTCAAGCCGGATGGCGACTTAGATAAAACGCGTAATTACTTCAGTTTCGCCGCATACTTCGCAACCGTCGCCTTCGCACCTTCAGCCAGCAACGTAAGATACGCTTTCGTCACCTGAGACCGGAACCGTTCAACCTGCGGCAGTTCACGACCGAAAATAGCATCAAGGGCCAGCAGTGCCTGAACGCGCTCTTCACCTTCCTGACTGCTGCGTACGGCATCCTGGATCACCGGCAACAGCGGATCGCTGATTTCAATCGCCTGCCCCTGCTCATCCACACCGCCGACGTAGCGCATCCAACCAGCTATACCCAGTGCGAGCAGTTCAAAGTCGCTGCCGTGCACAAGGTGCCAACGAACTGAGTCAAGCATGCGCTGCGGTAATTTTTGACTGCCGTCCATAGCGATCTGCCAGGTACGGTGACGCAGCGCGGGGTTGCTATATCGCGCGATCAGGCGATCGGCATACTGCTGCAAATCGACGCCTTTCACTTTTAGCGTTGGCGCTTGTTCCTGCAACATTAGCGCGCGGGCGGCAAGACGATAGTTTTCATCGCCCATGCAGTCGTTAATGTGCTGATATCCCGCCAGATAGCCGAGATAAGCCAGGAAAGAGTGGCTGCCGTTAAGCATACGCAACTTCATCTCTTCAAACGGAATCACATCCGCCACCAGCTCAGCACCGGCTTTCTCCCACTCAGGACGACCAGCGACGAAGTTGTCTTCGATAACCCACTGACGGAACGGCTCACAAGCTACGCCTGCCGGGTCGCGCACGCCAGTCAGTTGTTCAATTTTGTCGAGAGTGTCAGTCGTCACCGCCGGGACAATGCGGTCGACCATTGTTGACGGGAATGTGACATGTTGTTCAATCCACGCAGCCAGTTCCGTATCCACCGCCTGGGCATACGCCGTGACAACATTGCGCATGACATGACCGTTTTCTGGCATGTTGTCGCAGGACATCACGGTAAAGGCGGTCAAACCCGCTGCTTTGCGTCGAGCAAGGGCCTCAACCACTACGCCTGGCGCCGTTTTTGGCTGTTTCGGGTTCTGCAGGTCGGCGGCAATCATCGGGTTGTCTAACATCAGTTGACCGGTCGCCGGGGAGTGGCAATATCCTTTCTCGGTGATAGTCAGGGAAACGATCGCAACCTGCGGTTCACACATCGCAGCCAGTACGCTTTCCAGACCATCAACCTGCGCATGCAGCGCATTTTTCACCACGCCGACAACTCTTGCAGTCCACGCATCCGCAGACATTTCTGCAACGGTATACAGGTTATCTTGCTGTTTCAGATCGGCAATCTGCTGCTCACCGCCAATCAGATTCACTTCGCAATAGCCCCAGTCACTGCCGTGTTCTGCTGCCAGAATATCCGCGTAAACGCCCTGATGCGCACGATGAAATGCGCCAAAACCCAAGTGGACAATTCGTGGAACCAGTTTTGTACGATCGTAGCCAGGAAGCGTAGCCTTTGCCGTTAATAATTTGTTTTGCATTGTAGTACCTACTTATCAATGAAATCAGAATTGATTCAGAGTAACGCCTGTATGGTTGTATGTTTTGATTTGTATTAAGCTTTTTATAATTGGTATGACATCATTTTTCACTTATGTGACAGCCTAAAGAAATGGCATCCTTCACTCCAGGCTGTCGTTCGATTAACTCAACTGAGAGAGTGATTTATGCTTTTCAGGCGCCTTCTTCTCTCCCTCGCACCAAAGTGTGTCATAGGAATAGCCGGTCAAATCTTCCACAATCCGACGAGCTTCAGGATCCACATCGTTCTTTGCACCATTCGCCTTTAACCGCTCAACCTCATCGACAAAAATTTTGTGCGTGCGTTTATTCAAGTGGAAGGTCAAGGCTTGCCACAATGCCAGAATCAACAGACCAGCCGTCCCTGCAAACAACAACGTCGCAATAGTATTGATGGCCTGTTCCGGCTGAACCTGACTCCCTTTAACAAAGCCCCCATTTTGCAACATTAAACCGACGATAAAGGTGGCAATCGCAACCGTCGTCTTGCGGGAAAATGTCATCACTGCGGCAAATAACCCTTCCCGACGTTGGCGAGTGATCATCTCATCGATATCAGGGATGAACGGGAAAACGTTCCACGGCGTGAACTCCAGTACACAACGCCCTACCTGATACAGTGCAGCCAAAATCACCAGCAACGTTACTTTGTTGTCTGTAGGGAACTGGTAAACCATAAACAACCCAACCAGACACAACATCATTAACGTATAGGCAAAGACATACAGTCGAGACGGTCCGTATTTTATAATGGCGAATCCTGCTATTAACGTGACCGGCAGCCCCACAATACTCATCGACAGCAGTGTTCCTGCCAATGAAGATGATACGTTCAGACAATAAACGCAGAAGAAAACAAAGACGGTGTTGTAAACATCTTTAGCGGTGAAAGAAAGCAAGTAGATAGCCAGATGTTTTCTGAACGCACGCACTTTCAGCGTCGAACCATACTCCTTAAATAAATGCCCCACCATTGCCACTTTTTCAACAAAAGATGTTGGCTGGTTACTGCGTTCAAGCTCTTCGAGCATTTCAGGGGTTAGATCACGCTCCCAGGTCACTTTCCATGAGATAAATACGCACACCATAAACAACACAGCAAAAACGACACCATTAATAAAATAGGCGTTTGGATCATGTTCGCCAAAATGTCCAATCAGCAGCCCAGGAATAAAGGTTGCTAAAAATGTACCGGATGCCGACAAAAACATACGACAGGTCGATAATTTGGTGCGCGAATTAAAATCCTTGGTCATTTCCGATGGCAGAGTTTCCCATGGGATTAATACCATTGCGGCAATAATTTCAAATGCCAGATAAACTGCAAGATAAAACCAGAAATTCATGCCGGTCATCCACAGCAAGGTATATACCAACATGAGCGGCGCACCAATAAGTAAAAAGAAACGACGCCGGCCAAATCTTTTACCTAACGGATTTTTATAAAAATGGTCAGTAAATGACCCCATAAACAAACTAACAATAGCATCAACAATCCTCGCAATGGCGACTATCGATGCCGCTTCAACTGGCGATAATCCCACGAAGGTCGTATAGAAAAAGAGTAACCATGCGCCAATTACCGTGAATGCACCACCGCCCATAATATCTGTCATCCCATAACCGATACTAATTGGGATGGTTATTTTTCTATTAGTACGAGACATGTTCTATCCTCACCAGAAATATTATTAGAATTTAAAATAATTATTAGCGTTATCGTGGCAAATATTCCTGACCATTCGCGTCAGAATATCTTTATTATTTGGGACCTCCCCTTTTTCAACCCAGCTGCCGAGCAGATTGCAGAGGATCCGGCGAAAATAATCATGCCGAGGATAAGAAATAAAACTCCGCGAATCTGTTAGCATCCCAACAAAATGCATCAGCAACCCCTGATCCGCCAGGCTATTTAACTGATTCTCCATTCCACGGCGCGTATCATTAAACCACCAACCAGAACCAAACTGGATAGGTGATTTAACACCATGTTCAGTATTCTGGAAATTAGCAATTGTGGTTGCGACAACATCGTTGTAAACCGCATTCAGGTTATAAAGGATCGTTTTTGGCAGCGCGTCGGCTTGCGCCATTGCATCTAACAGTTGATTCAGCGACGAAGCCAGACCGGACTGATCGTTGATGGAATCAAACCCGGTATTAATACCAAGACGCTGGCGCATCAGGCTGTTATTGTTACGAATCGCACCAAAGTGAATCTGCATCGCCCAGTTTCTGGCCTTGTAATGCCCCGCAAGCATGATAAAGATAGCGCTGTTAATCTCTGCTTCTTCCGTAATGCTCAAACATTCACCGGCCGCCTTGCGTACAAAAAGTTGGTTGACTCGTAAAGGTTCAGTTGCATGGTATTCAATATTCACGGGACCATGATCAGAAATTCGACACCCCGTTTCATGGAACCAATCAATGCGTTTCTCTATTGCCCGGGAAAAATGAGCAAACGAGTCAATATGGATATCCGTCATTTCCTCAAGTTTAGCGATAAACAGTGCAAATTCGGTGGCATTCTCAATAAAAACATCATCGGGGCGGAACGTAGGCAATACTTTTATTGAAAACGTTTCATCTTGTTGTAACAAACGATGGTACTCAAGAGAATCCAGAGGGGCATCAGTAGTGCAAATAACCTCAACTTGCGAACGCTCCATTAAACGGCGAGGTTTAAAATCACTCTGTTTTATCAGCCGATTGCAATGTTCCATGACTTCACGCCAGTTATGACTATCAAGGTTTATATTGCAATCAAAATACTGACTCAGTTCTAAATGCGTCCAGTGATACAGAGGATTACCAAATGCGGCCTCTACTGTTTCCGCCCACGCCTGAAATTTTTCTTCAGCGCTGGCTGCACCCGTAATAAAATACTCATCAATACCATTGGCTCGCATGGCACGCCATTTATAATGGTCGCCTGCCAGCCAAAGTTGAGTAATATCATTAAAAGCTTTGTTTTCGAAGATGTCTTTCGCGTCGAGATGACAATGATAATCGATGATCGGCAGGTTTTTAGCAACATCCTGATATAACCGAACACCAACTTCATTTCCGATCATGAATCGATCGTTAATAAAGCCCATGCTTTTCTCCAATAGATTCCGCTTGCACGGTTTAACAATAATTGCTCATCGCGCAAGGTGCATTTTATTAGGCACCTTGCGCACTATTAACATCGCATTAGCTTGCCTGACTTATTCCAGCACGAACCTTAGCGGTTTTATTTATTTCTGCTGCATCTTCAAGAATACTCAGATCGCGGTCTTTTACTTCAGGCATCAGCAACGCGGAAACCAGGCCGATCAATGAGTAGGCAATGACCATCACCAGAATTGGCCACCAGGAGTTAGTCATGTTGCAGAAAATACCGGCCAGTACCGGACCAAAGCCAACGGCAACCAACCCACCAGCCTCTTTTGAAATCGCCATGCGTGTGAATCGGTTACGGGCACCAAACATTTCAGCCATGGTAATATTTTCGAGAGCAAATAATCCCAACACGGCAAAGTTATGAATAACAATCAGTGCCGTCATAATAACGCCCGGGCTATACGCTTTATCCACGACAATCGATAGCATCGGATACGCCAGAATAATTGCTGAAATATTCAGAATAATATAAGGCAAGCGACGACCAAACTTATCTGACAACCAACCGAGCAACGGTATAGTAATAAACCCAAGCACCGAACTAATCATTAGGGCATCGGTGGGGATTGATTTATCAAATAGCAACGTCTGTACTAAATAACCGGCAAGAAAGGTTTGGATTAACCCAGAGTTACCCGCCTGACCAAAGCGTAAACCGGTAGCCAGCCAGAACGATTTACTGGTAAACATCGCCCCCAGCGTATTTTCCGATGCTTTGTTTAATGCCGACGTATTTTCTTGATCATTAACCTTCTCAAATACCGGGCTTTCTTTGAGGTTCATACGTAACCAGATGGCAAAGATCATCACCACGACACTTGCCAGGAACGGAATTCGCCAGCCCCAGGCTAACAGTTCTTCGCGGTCAAGAGCAAAGAACATCACCGCCCAGATAGCCGTTGCGCTGAGGGTTCCACAGTTTGTCCCCATAGCGACAAGTGAGGAAATGATGCCGCGTTTGCCTTTTGGCGCGTACTCAGCAAGCATCGTACCTGCGCCCGAAATCTCAGCCCCTGCGCCAAGTCCTTGCACGATACGCAGCGTCACCAGTAATACGGGCGCGAAGATACCGATTTGCGCATACGTAGGCAGTACACCTATTAACGTTGTACAGATCCCCATCATGGTGATGGTAATAAACAGCACCTTTTTACGTCCAATACTGTCTCCCATTTTGCCAAATATAAATGCTCCAACAATACGAGCAATATATCCTGCACCGTAGGTACCCATCGCTAAAATGAGCGCCATCGCGGCAGACTGTTCAGGGAAAAATATCTCATGGAATACCAGTGCGGCGCCCAGAGAATATAACTGGAAATCCATAAATTCGAGCGCTGTACCCAACCATCCGGATACGGCGGCTCTGACCAAATCCTTCGTTGATCTTTCGTGTTTTTCTTGGTTCATATTGGCTATCTCTAAGAGGTAAGATGCGTACCACTTACTCGCAGATATTTATATTATTTAGTGAATGTGAGTAAAACTTTGCAGCAGTGCTGCTGATCTTTCTCAAACAATTCAATTGCGTCTGTAACGTGGTGATAGTCAAAAGTGTGGGTAATAAGTTGATTAGGATCGATAAGTCCGTTGACCAACCAATCAATCACAACCGGGAATTTGTTTGCATTTAATCTTGAGGAATAAATTGAAAGCTCTTTCCCGGTAATGCCTTGTTGAACAATCTGACAAGGATCGCTGGAAAATCCCATCAGAACAATCCGTGCGGCTGGCGATGCCAGCGTGATAGCCTCCTGTAAAATGGATGGATGACAAGCCGCATCCACGACGATGGTCGGTTTTAGCCCTTTTTCCGCCAGGAAATCTTGCAACGATTGCTGGCTATTATTGATGGCCCAGTCAGCACCGCACTGCTTCGCCATGCTCAGGCGTTCATCGATTCTGTCGGCAATGACCACAGTTTTTACTTTGTAGACACGTTTAAGCGCCTGTACGGTGGTCAACCCCATAGGGCCAGCACCATAAATCAGAGCAATATCGTTTGCTGTTGGATTGATTTGCCCAGTCACGTTTGCCGCAATGGTAAAAGGCTCCACCATAACCGCATGGTCATCAGGCACGGTATCCGGGATAGTCCAGGCATTTTTCGCCGGCACCACGGCGTACTCGCTGAAACCGCCATCGCGATGCACGCCCAACACCACCAGCGATGTACAAACGTTAGGTTTACCAATTGAACAGGGATAACAATGTCCGCAGCTGATGACCGGATCAACGGACACCCGCTCGCCCATTCGCGAACGGTCAACACCGTCGCCTACCGCATCAATCACGCCAAAAAACTCGTGGCCAATCACGCGCGGGTATTGGGCAAATGGATTGTGTCCGCGATAAATATGGCTGTCAGAACCACAGATCCCCGCCAGTTTTATCTTTACCCTGACCTCGCCCGCTACGGGTTCAGGAACTGGCCGCTCGGTAATATTCAGCGCATTCGGCTTTTCAATCACAATACTTTTCATAGTGCATCACTCCTTACCAGTTCCACAGCGTGCCATCTTCCAGACGAGCAACAGGCAGATATGCAGGGTCATACGGATATTTCGCCGCAAGTTTTTCGTCAAACTCGATCCCAAGACCGGGTTTTTCTCCTGGATGCATATAGCCGTTATCAAAGGTCCAGTTATGTGGAAACACTTCCAGCATTTGCTCGGAATACCCCATATATTCCTGTACGCCGAAGTTCGGTACCCACAGATCAAAGTGCAGCGCAGCAGCCATACACACGGGAGACAGATCGGAAGGGCCATGTGAACCGGTACGTACCTGATACAACGACGCGAAATCGGCAATCCGGCGCATACCGGTAATACCGCCCGCATGGGTGATGGTGGTGCGGATGTAGTCAATCAGTTGTTCTTCGATGAGCTGTTTGCAGTCCCAGATGCTATTGAAGACTTCCCCTACCGCAATCGGCGTGACCGTATGCTGGCGGATCAGGCGGAAGCATTCCTGGTTTTCAGCTGGGGTTGGATCTTCCATCCAGAACAGACGATATTGCTCAATGCTTTTACCAAAACGGGCGGCTTCAATTGGCGTCAAACGGTGATGCATGTCATGAAGAAGGTGCTCATTAAAACCGAATTTATTGCGTACGGCTTCAAACAGCGTTGGCGTGAAATCGAGATATTTTTCTGTCGACCACAACTGCTCTTCCGGCCACTGCCCTTTCGTCGCTGGCTCGTAGGCCAGTCCCTTTCCTTTTGACATGCCGTAAGTGGTTTTCATGCCCGGTACGCCGCACTGCACGCGAATCGCCTTAAAGCCCATCTCTTTATGACGCGCATAATCTTCCAGTACGTCATCAACGGTATGGCCGGTGGTGTGACAGTAAACCATGACCCCTTCACGCGATGCACCGCCGAGCAACTGGTACAAAGGCATATTCGCCGCTTTCGCTTTGATGTCCCACAATGCCATATCCACTGCGGAGATCGCCGACATGGTGACAGGACCACGACGCCAGTACGCACCTTTGTAGAAAAACTGCCAGATATCTTCGATCCGATGCGCGTCGCGGCCAATCAACTGCGGGCATACATGATCTTTCAGATAGGACGCTACCGAAAGCTCACGTCCGTTTAATGTGGCATCTCCCAGTCCGGTGATCCCGTCATCCGTCGTGATCTTCAACGTGACAAAATTACGCCCCGGACAAGTGACAAATACTTCAGCCCCAACAATCTTCATTTCTTATTCCTTACATCCGTTCTTGTGATGCAGGAAATTTACTCAACTGAACTACTACCATACAAGTATGAAGATCAAAAAAACGCTGATTGATCACAAAAAAGGCGCTATGCGCGCCCCCATCCAGCCACGATGATCAACATCCCGCAGAGCGCAACCAGCGCACCGGACCAGTCGTACAGGCTGAGTTTTACACCATCGACAATGCGTAGCCATAGCAGCGCTGTCACCACGTAAACCCCGCCATAGGCCGCGTAAACACGCCCGCTCGCTGCGGGATGCAGCGTCAGCAACCAGACGAATAAAGCCAGTGACACCCCGGCGGGAATCAGCAACCATGCCGTTGCCCCTCGCTTAAGCCAAAGCCAGGGTAAAAAGCAGCCTATGATTTCGCATAATGCGGTGACGAAAAAAAGTAATGTGGTCTTAAGCATTGATGTTATTCAGTTAACGTCGGTTTAACCATGATACGACAGAATATCGCCAGCGTATCCATATCCGCTGAGTGGGTATGCCCGCAAGTCGGAATAGTGTAGAATTTAACCCTGTTTTATCGTTTTTTCCCTTTCCCATAAAAGGAATTCGCCATGAAAATTACACTGACCAAACGCCTGTGCCTGACAGCTATGCTGACGCTGGCTGCGGCTGTGTACACCTCTTCCGCATTCGCTGAAACCAGTAAACTGGTTATTGAATCCGGGGACAGTGCGCAAAGTCGTCAACAAGCAGCAATGGAAAAGGAACAATGGAACGATACGCGTCAGCTTCGCCAAAAAGTTAACAAACGCACAGAGAAAGAGTGGGACAAAGCCGATGCGGCCTTTGATAGCCGTGATAAGTGCGAGCAGAGCGCTAATATTAATGCGTACTGGGAACCCAACACCCTGCGCTGCCTTGACCGCCGTACTGGCCGCACCGTTGCCCCATAATCATTGCACTTTGAAGGATATTGAAAGGATACGATATGACTAGCGCCCTCAGTGTTAAGCTGCGCCCGCTGGAGCGTGAAGATTTACGATTTGTTCATCAGCTTGATAATAACGCCAGCGTAATGCGTTACTGGTTTGAAGAACCTTACGAAGCGTTTGTTGAGCTGTCAGACCTGTATGACAAGCATATTCACGACCAAAGCGAACGCCGCTTTGTTGTGGAATGCGACGGTGAGAAAGCCGGTCTGGTAGAGTTGGTTGAAATTAACCATGTGCACCGCCGGGCAGAATTCCAGATCATCATTTCACCGGAGTATCAGGGAAAAGGTCTGGCAACGCGCGCGGCTAAGCTGGCGATGGATTACGGCTTTACCGTACTCAATTTATATAAGCTGTATCTGATCGTTGATAAAGAGAATGAAAAAGCCATCCACATCTACCGTAAACTCGGCTTTATGGTGGAAGGCGAGCTGATTCATGAATTCTTTATCAACGGCCAATACCGCAACACTATCCGTATGTGTATCTTCCAGCAGCAGTATCTGGCAGAACATAAAACGTCAGGTCCCAACCTGCTGCAACCAACCGCTCAGTAAGGGCGGTTAGTAGTAATCGATGGTGTTTTCTATTGAGTAATGGTGTTCAACTGCCGGCTTCACGCTCTCATCAACGATAACGAGCTGGCAGTTGACTGGATTCGCATACTCATCGTACTTACAGGTCTGTTTGACATTGCCTACCGGTTGATTATTGAGCAGGCTCACCGCGGTGTAGTCCAGCTTCTTCAACGGATCAACCGACGGTTTGGCATCAACCTGCAACGTATTGTCCTTGTTGACGGTTGTTTTACCCAACGGGTAACCCTCTGCATCATACCGATACTGCACCTTCATCTCTTTTCCCGTGGCGGAAACAACAAAACCGTTGTCGTCGGTATCCCACACCACGCCCGCCGCAGGCAATTCAGCCAGTTGGCATTTACCTTGTAAACGAATCCGTTTTTCGAGCGTTTCGGCGTCCCGGTAATAGTTAGCATCCAGAACCAGGGCCATGCCGGCATTGTTCTCGATATCATGCAGTTCAAGGGTATCGAAGCATCCTTCCTGCGAGAGCGTACCGGCAACGCGCTTGGTGACTTCACCTTTGTCATTGAGCAGCGTCTGACTGAAATCTTTCACCGGCCCGCGCAGCGGATCGAAATCAAATTCATTGGAAAAGCTGGCCATTTCCGGCGTAAAGGAATTCAGCCCTTTGGCGTTATCACACCCGACCAGCACGACACAAAGGAAACCTAACAGGGTCTTTTTCTTCACATTTTTCACCGGGATAAGAAGATAATTCTCAATCATATTAGCAAATACAGTTATTTACACCAGAAATGCTAGTCTTAGACTATGTCGATCATAAAGGAGCTGATGATGAAATATATAACAGGAATTACTGCGTTCTTACTGCTAGCCGCCTCTCCGCAGGTTCTGGCGGCCCCGGCGTCATGCGAACGAGTGAAAAGCGATATCGAACAGCGCATCATTAATAATGGCGTTGCTGAATCCAGCTTTACGCTGAACATTGTTCCCAACGATCAGGCCGATCAACCAGATTCACTGGTCGTGGGACACTGTGCAAACGATACGCACAAAATTCTCTATACCCGGACCAACAGCGGCAATGCCCCCGCCAATAGTGCTCCTGCCCAGGACGGGCCCCTCACCGAACCACAATAAATCTTACCCTCCGTTCGCGGAGGGTCACTTCTGTTTGATATGCATTAATATCCCGTACCTATTAGTGGGTAAACTCACTCTATTATTAGCAGGCTATTAATTACGCTATATAAATTAATATATAGCGATAACTATAATGGAGTGAGTTATGTCGGAAACTGAGCAATATGGAGGCATCAGCCGCAGGACATTAGTGAAATCCTCGGCTATCGGTTCACTGGCGCTTGCCGCGGGCGGACTGTCGTTACCTTTCGGAATGCGCACCGCTGCCGCTGCGGTACAACAGGCGATACAACCCGCTGAAGAAAAAGTGATTTGGGGCGCTTGTTCCGTGAACTGCGGCAGTCGCTGTGCCCTGCAACTCCACGTCAAAGATGATGAAGTCGTCTGGGTGGAGTCCGACACGACCGGTGACGATACTTATGGTCAACACCAGGTCCGTGCCTGTTTGCGAGGGCGCTCAATCCGTCGACGGATTAATCATCCGGACCGGCTGAATTATCCAATGAAGCGCGTAGGCAAACGCGGTGAAGGTAAATTCGAACGCATCACATGGCAGGAAGCTCTGGATACCATCAGCGCCAGTTTGAAAAATACCGTGCAGAAATATGGTAACGAGGCCGTATATATCAACTACACCTCTGGCATTGTCGGCGGTAACATTACACGCTCCTCCCCTTATGCCTCGCTGGTCGCTCGCCTGATGAACTGCTATGGCGGATTTCTGAGTCATTACGGCACCTACAGTACCGCGCAAATCGCGGCGGCAATGCCTTATACCTACGGCTCAAATGACGGCAACAGCACCTCCGATATAGAAAACACGAAGCTGGTGGTAATGTTCGGTAATAACCCTGCCGAAACGCGTATGAGCGGCGGCGGAATAACGTACTTCCTTGAACAGGCCCGCGAGCGCTCTAATGCCCGGATGATCGTCATTGACCCGCGTTATACCGATACCGCAGCGGGTCGTGAAGATGAGTGGATCCCTATTCGTCCGGGAACCGATGCCGCATTAGTGGCGGGAATCGCCTGGGTCCTGATAAACGAAGATCTCGTCGACCAGGCGTTCCTCGACAAATACTGTGTGGGTTATGACGAAAAAACGCTGCCCACCGACGCACCGGCTAACGGGCACTACAAAGCCTATATTCTGGGCGACGGCGATGACGGTGTTGCCAAAACGCCCCAATGGGCCTCACACATCACCGGGATCCCTGCCGAGCGCATTATCAAACTGGCACGGGAAATCGGCAGCACAAAACCGGCGTATATTTGTCAGGGTTGGGGTCCACAACGTCAGGCTAACGGCGAACTGACCTCACGTGCGATCGCCATGTTGCCTATTTTGACCGGCAATGTCGGCATCAACGGCGGCAATAGCGGCGCACGAGAATCAACCTACACCATCACGATTGAACGCATGCCGCTGCCCGAAAATCCCATCAAGACCCAGATATCCTGTTTTAGCTGGACCGACGCCATCGCCCGTGGCCCGGAAATGACCGCTACCCGCGATGGCGTTCGTGGGAAAGATAAGCTCGACGTACCGATTAAATTTATCTGGAACTATGCGGGCAATACCATTACCAACCAGCACTCAGATATCAATAAGACGCATGAGATCCTTCAGGACGACACGAAATGCGAAATGATAGTGGTCATCGAAAACTTCATGACCTCTTCGGCCAAATATGCCGATATTCTGCTGCCTGATTTAATGACCGTTGAACAGGAAGACATCATTCCTAATGACTATGCGGGCAACATGGGGTATCTCATTTTTATTCAACCCGCAACGTCGCCTAAGTTCGAGCGTAGGCCGATCTACTGGATAATGAGTGAAGTGGCAAAACGTCTTGGCGACGATATCTATCAACGGTTTACAGAGGGGCGGACCCAGGAGCAATGGCTCCAGTATCTGTATGCAAAAATGCTGGCTAAAGACCCAGCGCTCCCTTCTTACGACGAGCTGAAGAAAATGGGGATCTATAAACGCAAAGATCCTAACGGACACTTTGTCGCCTACAAAAAATTCCGCGACGATCCGCAGGCCAATCCGCTCAAAACCCCATCGGGTAAGATTGAAATTTACTCCAGCAGACTGGCGAAAATTGCCAATACCTGGGAGTTGCAAAAGGATGAAGTGATTAGTCCGCTTCCGGTTTACGCATCCACGTTTGAAGGGTGGGATGACCCGAAACGCAGTTCATTCCCGTTACAGTTGTTTGGTTTCCACTACAAATCCCGTACCCACTCCAGCTACGGCAATATCGATGTTCTCCAGGCATCCTGTCGTCAGGAGGTCTGGATAAATCCCGTCGATGCCCACAAACGGGGAATTGCAAATGGCGATATGGTGCGGGTCTTTAACGATCGCGGTGAAGTGCGTATTCCGGCAAAAGTGACGCCGCGGATCCTGCCCGGCGTAAGCGCCATGGGCCAGGGCGCATGGCATGATGCCGATATGGCTGGCGATAAGATCGATCATGGTGCCTGCGTCAATACCCTGACAACGCAACGTCCGTCGCCGCTGGCAAAAGGCAACCCACAGCATACTAACCTGGTCGAGATCGAGAAGGTATAAGGACTAACCCATGACAACTCAGTATGGATTTTTTATTGATTCCAGCCGTTGCACCGGGTGTAAAACCTGCGAGCTGGCCTGCAAAGACTACAAGGATCTCACTCCCGACGTCAGTTTCCGCCGGATTTACGAATACGCCGGAGGTGACTGGCAGGAAGACAACGGCGTCTGGCAGCAAAATGTCTTTGCCTACTACCTTTCTATTGCCTGTAACCACTGCGAAGATCCGGCCTGCACCAAGGTTTGTCCCAGCGGTGCCATGCATAAACGTGAAGATGGTTTTGTGGTGGTGGATGAAGACGTATGCATCGGCTGTCGTTACTGCCACATGGCCTGCCCGTACGGCGCGCCGCAGTACAATGCCGCCAAAGGACATATGACCAAGTGCGATGGCTGTCATGACCGCGTCGCCGACGGCAAAAAGCCCATCTGCGTCGAGTCCTGTCCGCTGCGCGCACTGGACTTTGGTCCCATTGATGAACTGCGCAAAAAACACGGTGAGCTGGCGGCAGTCGCTCCGCTGCCGGGTGCGCACTTCACCAAACCGAGCATTGTGATCAAACCCAACGCCAATAGCTGCCCGACCGGGGATACCACGGGTTATCTGGCAAATCCGAAGGAGGTGTAACATGGGCAATGGATGGCATGAATGGCCGCTGGTTCTGTTTACGGTGCTGGGTCAGTGTGTGGTCGGCGCACTGATAGTGAGTGGTTATGGCTGGCTGACCGCTAAAGACAGTGTGGCAAAGCAACGTATCGTGCGCAGTATGTTTTTTCTGTGGCTCGTGATGGGCATTGCCTTTCTCGCCTCGGTTATGCATTTAGGTTCGCCGCTGCGTGCGTTTAACTCGCTGAACAGGGTCGGTGCATCTGCGCTGAGTAACGAAATTGCCAGCGGCTCACTCTTTTTCGCCGTCGGTGGCCTGTGGTGGCTGGTGGCGTTTCTCGGTAAAATGCCCGCAGCGTTAGGCAAAATCTGGTTGATGGTGGGCATGCTGTTGGGTCTGGCCTTTGTCCTGGCAATGACCAGCGTCTACCAGATAGACACTGTCCCAACCTGGTATAATGGCTACACCACCCTGGCCTTTTTTATGACGATGTTGCTAATCGGGCCGCTGTTCGCCGCCCTGTTGCTGCGCGCTGCGGGTGTTTCTTTTAGCGCTGCCAGATTCGCCGGTATCAGCGTTGTGGCCCTGCTGGTGACGGTGGCTGTTATCATCCTGCAGAGTATGTCCCTCGGTGGCATTCACAGCTCGGTACAATCCGCCAGCGCGCTGGTTCCCGACTATGGCAGTTTACAGGTCTGGCGCGTTCTGCTGCTGGCTGCAGGTCTGGGTTGCTGGATATGTCCGTTAATCCGTCGCAAAGAACCGTCCCTCGGCGGACTGGCGCTGGGTTTAGTTTTAGTGCTTGGCGGTGAAATCATCGGCCGCGGATTGTTTTACGGTTTACATATGACAGTCGGAATGGCTGTTGCAGGTTAACTTTTTGGTGCGGGGTAACCCGCACTGTTCAGGATTGTTTGCATGACCCATTTTTCACAACGTGACAACTTTTCTACCGCTGCACGCGTACTGGGCGCGCTATTTTACTACGCGCCAGACAGCGCGGAAGCCTCTGCATTAGTCACCGCGTTAAGAACCGATGACTGGCAAGGGCAGTGGCCGCTTGATCAGACAACGCTCTTCCCGCTTGCAGCACAACTGCAAGCCGAGATCGATGAGCCTCTCCCGCAGGCCTGGCAGCGCCTGTTTGTCGGTCCGTATGCGCTACCTTCTCCGCCCTGGGGATCCGTCTGGCTGGATCGGGAAAACGTGCTTTTTGGCGACTCTACGCTGGCTCTGCGTCAGTGGATGCGGGACAACGGTATCCAGTTTGCCATACAGCAAAATGAGCCAGAAGATCACTTTGGTTCGCTGCTGTTGCTGACGGCCTGGCTTGCTGAGAACGAACGCCACACCGAGTGCGAACAGCTGCTGGCCTGGCATCTTTTCCCGTGGTCATCGCGATTCCTTGATGTATTTATCGAAAAAGCTGACCACCCGTTCTATCAGGCGCTGGGTGAGCTGGCGCGCCTGACGCTGTCGCAGTGGCAGTCACAGTTACT
The DNA here is from genome assembly GCF_004353845.1 of Citrobacter arsenatis. Classification (GTDB taxonomy): domain Bacteria; phylum Pseudomonadota; class Gammaproteobacteria; order Enterobacterales; family Enterobacteriaceae; genus Citrobacter; species Citrobacter arsenatis. Next base: position 2,468,135 of record NZ_CP037864.1, on the reverse strand, counting down.
GATCCCGATAGCTGATAAGCCCCTGTTTCGTTAATTTCACGACAGGCAGGATGCATCCTGCCTGTCGTGCATCCTGTTGCGCACGCTGAGCTTTTGCTTCTGCTGCCAAATGGTCGCAAAATAGAACGTCTGAAACTTCCTCTCTGGCCACTCATGCATCATTTACATGCTTATCCTGACCTGCGCGCCATGTTTCGCCGTCTGCTGATTGCCGCGCTGATTGGCGTCCTTGCCGCGCTGGCCGTCGCAGGATTTCGTCATGCTATGTTTCTTCTCGAATGGTTGTTCCTGAGCAATGATACGGGAAGCCTGGTCAACGCGGCGACAAACCTTTCGCCTTTAAGACGCGTGCTGACGCCTGCGTTAGGGGGGCTGGCGGCGGGTTTACTGCTTTGGGGCTGGCAAAAGTTCAATCGCTTACGCCCGCAGGCGCCCACCGATTATATGGAGGCCCTGCAAACCGATGGACAATTTGACGTCAGTGCCAGCCTGGTGAAATCGCTGGCCTCGTTACTGGTCGTCGCCAGCGGGAGCGCCATCGGGCGTGAAGGTGCCATGATTTTACTGGCGGCGCTGGCTGCCTCCTGCTTTGCTCAACGTTTTACCCCGCGTACAGAATGGAAGTTATGGATTGCCTGTGGAGCCGCAGCAGGTATGGCTGGAGCGTATCATGCCCCGCAGGCAGGCAGTTTATTTATTGCTGAAGTGCTGTTTGGCACGCTGATCCTCGCGTCATTGGGACCAGTGGTGGTTTCTGCCGTCGTCGCCTTACTCACCACCAATGTGCTGAGCGACAGCAATGCGCTGCTGTATACCGTGCACTTCATACCGGAACTGCATGCGCTGGAATACGTCATGATCGTCAGTACCGGTCTGGCAGCCGGTATTTGCGGGCCGCTCTTTATGTGGTTGATGACCACCAGCCATAATGGTTTTTTGCGCTTAAAACTCTCGCCCCCGTGGCAACTGGCGCTTGGTGGGCTGATCGTTGGTCTGCTGTCATTGCTCACGCCTGCGGTCTGGGGTAACGGCTACAGCGTGGTACAGTCGTATTTACTTTCCCCACCGTTGCTGGCAGTGGTAAGCGGGATCTTCATCTGCAAATTACTGGCGGTGCTTGCCAGCAGTGGTTCCGGTGCGCCAGGTGGCGTGTTCACGCCAACGCTGTTTGTCGGCCTGTCGGTAGGCATGCTGCTTGGACGCATGTGGGGATTGTGGCTTCCGGGAACGGATGAAATTGCCATTTTGCTGGGATTAACGGGGATGGCCACGCTGCTGGCCGCGACCACGCATGCGCCAATAATGTCGACACTGATGGTTTGCGAAATGACCGGGGAGTATCGTCTGCTCCCCGGATTGCTGATTGCCTGTGTGCTGGCGTCAGTGCTGTCGCGAACGTTACGCCAGGACTCTATCTACCGACAGCACGCTGCCGAGCATTGACAGGCGGATGTACTGAGACAGTTCACGCTGCTCTGCGCGAGGCAGATAAGGTAGTTCGCCGATCAGCGGTGCAGGTAATTTCTTACCCAGCACATCAATGATTTCCGCATAATGCGCCAGCCCCGGGTTGATTCGGTTTGCGACCCAGCCAATCAACGGCAGTCCGTCGCTGGCAATCGCCTGTGCGGTAAGGATGGCATGATTGATACAGCCTTCCTGGATACCCACTACCATCAGCACCGGCAGTTGTTCCTGCACCACCCATTCAGATAACGGACGCAGATCGTTCATCAGACTCCGCCAGCCTCCGGTACCTTCCACAACAACGTGATCGACTTTTTCGCTGAGGCTTGCGAGACCGTTGGATAGCAGGGTGTAATTGACCGGACCACTATGCGCAACGCTACTTTCGTCTTCGCTGAGCGCAATCGGGTTGACCGCTTCATAAGGCAGTTCGAGAGTGGACACGCTTTGTAGTACCAGCGCATCTTTGTTGCGCAGGCCTTCAGGTGTCTCTTTGCTTCCTTTCGCTACGGGTTTGTAACCCGCCACGCTTTTACCCCCTGACGCTAACGCTTGTAGTAATGCACGGGAAACTACGGTCTTCCCAACAGAAGTGTCTGTACCTGTAATAAAGAAACGCTTCAGCATCACTAACTCCACCGTTATGCTTTGAAAATATAAATCAGGAAAATAAAACAGTGGAGAAAGTCTAAGGTATGATGGCAAGAATCAGCTTGAGATAGCGCAATTTTTCGTACAACAGTTAAAAAATGTTAACCCTGTAATAGACGAATCAACAAAGAACCGTTATACATCGCGTCCTTAACGAGTGCAGCCCCTGCCATGGTTCCTTGATTGGTGAACTGCGTACTTTCGACGACAATATGCTGGCTGTAGGCCGGAAGCGCCTGCTGACGAATGCTGTCAGCAATAGTAGGAAACAAAATATCCGCCGCTTTACTGAGCGGAGAACCAATCAATATCTTTTGCGGGTTGAACAAATTCACCATGATGGCCAGAATGCGCCCGACGTGGGTTCCGACGCCGCTGATGATATCTTTCGCCAATAAATCACCCTGCATCGCCGCCAGACATAGCGCGTCGACAGTCAGCGGTTGTCCGTGTAAAGAAGAACTCATTGACTGCTTCAGGCGTACCTGCGCCAGTTCGAGCACGCTGTCGACGCTGGCGATCGTTTCCAGGCAACCATGGTTACCGCAGTAGCAGCGTTTACCGTACGGATCCACCTGCGTATGGCCAATTTCCACCAAGCTACTGCTGCCAGCATGCAGTAAATGACCGTCGGTGATAACGCCAGCCCCAACGTTATGATCGATCACCACCTGAATGACGTCGCGTGCGCCGCGCGATGCGCCGAAAAGCGCCTCAGCCATAGTCCAGGCGCTGATATCATGCTGAATATAAACCGGAACGCCGGTATGGTTCTCGAGCGCTTCGCCCAGCGGCATCTCTTTGACATCTTCGTAAAATGGCATGCGATGCACGATACCGTTTTCAGTATCAATAATACCGGGTAAGGTGATGGCAATGGAGGTTAAGCGCTCCAGCTTTTGCTGGTGGCGGATGAAAAACTGATCGACCTGGGTAATGACGCGTTCCAGCAACGGTGTTTCACTGACCAACTCCATTTCGAGACAATCTTCAACCACCAGCTTGCTGCTCAGATCGCGCAGCGCCAGAAAGATTTCGCCGCGACTGATACGTATGGATAAATAGTGCCAGGCTTCCGTTTCAACAACCAGCCCAACGGCCGGACGTCCACGGCTGCCCGCTTCCTTGATTTCCAGCTCCTGCACCAGGTGCGCTTCGAGCATTTCGCGGACAATTTTAGTAATACTGGCAGGTGCCAATTGTGCCAGGCGAGAGAGATCAATACGCGATACCGGACCCAGCTGATCAATCAGGCGATAAACCGCGCCCGCATTGGTCTGCTTAATTTGATCGATATGTCCAGGCTGACTATCAGCAACCACCACTTACTCCCTTTATTTTCGCGCTCCGAAATAATCTGCGGGCTATGGTGAAGCACTTCAATGGCTCCCGTCAACTTTTTACTTAGCCTTGTGATTTACTGCACATTTTTGCTTATTTTTAAACTAAATTAATCGACTGAACGGCCGCCAGCAGCTGTTCGCGAAAGCGTTGCGCGGCGTGACTTTGCTCATGATGCTTTGGCCACACTAACCACATTTCCGAGACAGCATCTTCTTCCGCTATCGGGATCCAACACATTTCATACAATTGCACCCGTTTAAAGGAGGCAGGAAGAATGGAAACACCTAATCCTGCGGCCACCAGACCAATAATAGTCATCGCCTCGCCAACCTCCTGAGCGATTGTCGGCTTCAGTCCATAGCGACGCATCAGGCCCAGAATATCGTCATACAACCCCGTCCCCACATGTGGGTCAAAAAAGACAAATGGCTCATTCGCCAGCTCCGCCAACGTGACCATTGGCTTTTGCGCCAACGGATGCGCGCGGGGGATCATCGCCATCAGTGGTTCATGCAGAATAATTTCACGCTCCAGCGTTTCTGGAAGCTGCGTGTTACGCAGAAGTCCCAAATCCAGCGTTCCTTCATTGAGCGGGGCAATTTGCTCACGCGTGTTCATTTCGCGGGTTTGCATATGCACTGCCGGGTAGCTTTGACGAAACAGGGATAAGGTATCTGAAACCGCTTTGATAAACGGCGCCGATGACGTAAAGCCGATCCGCAGCTCTCCAGCCTCACCCAGATGCAAGCGCTCAGCTCTGGCTGCGGCTTCATTAACCAGACCGAGGATCTGCCGACTGTCCGCCAGAAACTGCTTTCCGGCAGAGGTCAGCGCTACGCTGCGGTTAGTGCGCGCCAGAAGCCGGGCACCGACCTGCTGCTCCAGGATCTGGATCTGTTGGCTTAGCGGCGGTTGCGAAATATTCAGCCGCGCCGCCGCCCGGCCAAAATGCAGCTCTTCAGCAACGGCCACAAAGTAACGTAAATGACGCAGTTCGATATTCATATTTTAAAGATATTATTTGAGATTATTAATATATTAGACAGAATATTGTGATTTTCATACTCTTAAGGCTAGCCCTGTAGAGGTTTTTGATTGAGCAAGGATTTCAAGTGAGCCGTACAACAACTGTCGATACCGCGCCAACAAGCGATGTTGATGAACAGATAGTGACCCCACCGGATGGATTTATCAAACGCGGAACATCCCCATTCATGCGCGTCACGCTGGCGCTGTTTTCCGCCGGGCTGGCAACTTTTGCCCTCCTCTATTGCGTACAACCCATACTGCCAGTGCTCTCGCACGAGTTTGGGGTCTCTCCCGCCAGCAGCAGTATCTCGCTTTCCATCTCAACGGCGATGCTCGCGATCGGTTTGTTGTTTACCGGTCCACTTTCCGATGCGATAGGCCGCAAGCCGGTAATGGTTACCGCGCTATTGCTCGCGTCCTGTTGTACGCTGCTTTCGACGATGATGACCAGTTGGCACGGTATTTTAATCATGCGTGCGCTGATAGGTCTTTCGCTCAGCGGCGTGGCAGCGGTAGGAATGACCTATCTGAGTGAGGAAATTCATCCCAGCTTTGTTGCCTTTTCAATGGGCTTATATATCAGCGGTAACTCGATTGGCGGTATGAGTGGTCGTTTGATCAGCGGCGTGTTTACCGACTTTTTTAACTGGCGCATCGCGCTGGCGGCGATTGGCTGTTTTGCCCTCGCCTCCGCGCTGATGTTCTGGAAAATATTGCCGGAGTCCCGTCATTTCAGACCAACGTCTCTGCGCCCGAAAACGTTGTTTATTAACTTCCGCTTGCACTGGCGCGACAGAGGCTTGCCGCTGCTGTTTGCGGAAGGTTTTTTACTGATGGGGTCGTTTGTCACGCTGTTTAATTACATTGGCTATCGTTTGATGCTCTCCCCGTGGGAACTCAGTCAGGCGGTGGTCGGCCTGCTTTCCGTAGCCTATCTGACCGGGACCTGGAGCTCGCCGAAAGCGGGTTCAATGACGACCCGCTATGGACGCGGCCCGGTAATGATCTTTTCTACCGGCGTGATGCTGGTAGGACTGTTAATGACGCTGTTCACGTCGTTATGGCTGATCTTCGCCGGGATGCTGCTCTTTTCTGCCGGGTTCTTTGCCGCGCACTCCGTGGCAAGCAGTTGGATTGGGCCACGGGCAAAACGTGCCAAAGGCCAGGCGTCTTCCCTGTATCTGTTCAGCTATTATCTGGGTTCCAGTATTGCCGGGACGCTCGGCGGCGTATTCTGGCACAGCTACGGCTGGAACGGCGTGGGCGGATTTATCGCCCTGATGCTGGTGCTGGCGTTGCTGGTCGGCGCACGTTTGCATCATCGTCTGCACGTATAATCCACGATGCCCGGGTTCCGGGCATCTCCTTCATCAATCAGGCTGTAACGTCTGAGCCGCCATTTGCAGGGCAATAACCGTCCCGTTCATCACGATATGCAGCATAACCGGCATCAACAGCCCGTTGCTTTTCACTCTGGCGATGATCAAAACCTGTGACACCAAAAACAACATCAGCAGCGTGCGCAGATCCACATACTGCGTATGCATGAGGGCAAAAATGACCGATACCACCACCGACGATAGCCAAGTTTTATTATTGAACCAGTACTGGAACGCGTTGAATAAACAGCCCCTGAAAACAATTTCTTCATAAACTGGGGCAATAAATATCAGGGTCAGTGTGGATAACCACAGCGCGTAGCTGTTTAAGGAGACCTGGCTGGTCACCCACGCTTCGGTTTGTCTGAGGCCCAGAATCCATGGCAGGATGAGCTGAATAAACAACAGCGCCATGAACAGTATGGCAAACCACCTGGCGTTGAAAGTTCCTTTACCCAGCCCCTCTCTCTTTCTGAAGAAGAAACAATACAGCGGAACCAGCACAACAAATTCCAGCGCAAACAGCAGCGGGAAAAGTAGCCCTTTGGCAAGCAGGTCCTGACTCGCGGGGAAAAACAACGGGGTAAACGTAAGGCCAAACATCAGCAAAAACATTGAAAAACAGCCAGCTACCGCTTTGGTCCTGGCGATATACAGGTTGTCGGCATCCTGTGACATACGATCTCCTTGCGCTTATCGAAGATAAGTTGATGAATTATCAGTGTATGATAAAAATTCTCATTATCACTGACAACCTACCAACTTTTACGCAATGCCCATGGGTACAATACCAAAACCCTCTTTACTCCGGAACTTCACTGTCAACTACTCAGGGGAGAATCCGCCAGCGGCAACGAGAAACGGAAGCAGGCCCCTACCGTTGAATTAACAAGGCTAATATCTCCCCCATGCAGTTCGAGCATTCTACGCACAATCAGTAAGCCCAAGCCGCCCCGCTCTGCCCGCTGCTCACGGGGAATTAACGCCGTCGGGCGCTGAAACAATACGTCCCGTACAGCCTCATCTACCCCTGGCCCACTGTCCTGTACTTCAGCTAACAAACGGCCTTCATCACGCCAGACTTTTAGCCGCACTTCGCCTCCGTCAGGCGTATGACGGATAGCGTTATCCAGCAAATTCGTCACGACCCTTTCCATCATCGATAAATCCGCATTCACCAGCGGTAACGGCCCCGTTACGTCAAGGTGCAACTGCAAATGACGTGTGGCAACGGGGAGATCAAATTTCTGTGCCACATCCTGGATCAGCTCGCCAATAGCAAATCGTTCACGCTGCGGTTTTATACCTCCATGCTCAAGCCTCGCCAGCTCAAACAGCTGTTGTGACAGATGGCGAACCTTATGCCCCTGGCGCAGTGCGATGCTAAGATAATGTCGATTTTCCTCCGGCGTCATCGTATCGGCTTTCAGCGACAGCATTTCCAGATACCCTAGCAGTGAAGTCAGCGGCGTGCGTAAATCGTGCGAGATATTGGCTATAAACTCTCTGCGCTGACGATCGCTGTCCGCTAATAAATCCCACTGCTGCGCAATTTTCTGCGCTAACTCGATAAACGCGTTGTTCAGCAACGCAATTTCATTTGCCGGGGCCGGTTCGGGATTTTTTTGCGCCAGCTGTTTGATGACGCTGATGCTGTCCTGCTCCAGTTTATCTACCTGCCCAGTCAGCCTTTTCACCGGGTTCGTCACCCATCGCCACACCAGGAACCCCGCAATGGCAGCGGCTAATAAAACCAGTATTAACGTCCAAGCCACGGTATTCCAGAGCGTTTTTTGCCAGGCAGTATTCGCCAACATATTCAGATCTTCGCCCTGGAGAATAATGTATAAATAGCCGTGCAGTTCGCCGTTAAAGAAAACTGGCGCGGCGCTGAAGACTTTTTGCTGGCTGCTGCGCGGATCATTGCCATATACGGGCAATTCGTTCGAATCAAGGAAAACCTGAATCGGCTGTACGCTAATGTTCTGGCGTTGAATATGCCCGGGCGGAGCGGCATCGGCGAGTATTTCACCTGACGGCGAAACCAGATACAGTTCCACGCTTGGGTTAAGCGTCATCAGGTGATCAAACAATCCCTTTAAGGTCTGGCGACTAACCTGCCCGTTGGCATCAATAAGTGACTCACTTTTGACAATCTTGCTCGCCAGTTCCAGCGAGAGCCTTTGCACCATGGCATCGCCATACTGTTTACTGCTGCGGATCTGGACAACGCTAACGGCAACCGCACAAATCAACATGATGGCGGTAAAGACCAGGGTCAGACGCTGGCTCAGCGACAGGCGATAAATCATGGCTGATGCTCCGCGTTAACCGCAGCAAGCTTATAGCCTCGTCCCCAAACCGTGAGAATAATTTCCGGCTCCGCCGCATCTTTTTCAATTTTGGTCCGCAGGCGATTGATATGACTGTTCACCGTATGCTCATACCCTTCGTGCTGGTAGCCCCACACCTGATCTAACAGCGCCTGACGCGAAAAGACCTCTCCTGGATGACGGGCGAAAAAATAGAGCAGATCGAATTCACGCGGCGTTAAGTCGAGGGATTTACCATGCTGGCTGACTTCCCGGGCTAATGGATCAATCTCAACGCCATGGACACTGATAATCCCCGATTCCATACGCAGATTCTGACTCATAGCCGCCTGACGGCGAAACAGTGCTTTCACCCGGGCCATCAGCTCCAACACCGAGAAAGGTTTGGCTAAATAATCATCGGCACCCATTTCCAGTCCCAATACCCGGTGAGTTTCACTGGTGCGGGCGCTGATGATAATGACAGGGAGGTAGAAACTCATTTGACGAATGCGACGACAAATCTCCAGACCGTCCACGCCCGGCAGCATTAGATCGAGGATAACGGCATCCCAGACATGCTTCTCAAGTTGCTCAAGCGCTCGTGCCCCATTAGCCTCATGAATGATTTCGTACCCCTCATCTTTCAGGCTCAGTTGCAAAAGTGCGGCAATATCGCTGTCATCTTCCACCAAAAATATCTTTTTTGCGCTTGCCATCAGTGTCATCTCCCTCTCGTCATGCTGAAAGCTTACCTCAGGCAAGGGGCGGAAGTTATCACAAAATTTTTAACTTTTCGTGAGGATCCTGGGATACGCATGCGCCCAATATGTCGCTATCCACTCGTCAGGCATCAACAGGGAAACGTTGCTTTGTTGCCCCTAACATGAAAATAAAAAGGAAACGTTATGCAGAAAAAACGTCCACTTCGGGAAGCTGATGTTACAGCCGAGTCAGTATTTTTTATGCAACGGCGACAGATCCTTAAAGCACTTGGGATTGGTGCGGCGGCGGCGTCGTTGCCTGCCCCGACGCAGGCCAGTTTGTTGAATTGGTTTAAAGGCAACGATCGTCCACCTGCGCCGGCAGGCAAACCGCTCGAGTTCTCAAAGCCCGAGCACTGGCAAAACAATCTGTCCCTGACGCCGGAAGATAAGGTGACGGGCTACAACAATTTTTATGAATTTGGTCTGGATAAAGCCGATCCAGCCGCCAATGCCGGTAGCCTGAAAACCGATCCCTGGACGTTGACCATCAGCGGAGAGGTGAACAAACCGTTAACGTTGGATCATGATGCCCTGACCACTCGTTTTCCATTAGAAGAGCGTATTTACCGAATGCGTTGTGTGGAGGCCTGGTCGATGGTTGTGCCGTGGGTGGGTTTTCCTTTGCATAAATTATTGGCGTTGGTTGAGCCAACCAGTCACGCCAAATACGTCGCCTTTGAAACTCGCTACGCCCCTGATGAAATGCCCGGCCAGAAAGATCGCTTCATTGGTGGTGGGTTGAAATATCCCTATGTTGAAGGTCTGCGTTTGGATGAAGCCATGCATCCACTAACACTGCTGACCGTAGGCGTGTATGGCAAATCGTTGCCACCGCAAAACGGGGCGCCGATCCGCCTGACCGTCCCCTGGAAGTACGGCTTTAAAGGCATTAAATCGATAGTCAGTATTAAGTTAACGCGTGAGCAGCCGCCGACGACCTGGAATATGTCAGCACCGAACGAATACGGTTTTTACGCCAATGTAAATCCACAGGTCGATCATCCTCGTTGGTCTCAGGCCACAGAGCGTTTTATCGGTTCGGGTGGCATTCTCGATGTACAGCGACAGCCTACGCTGCCTTTTAATGGCTATGCCGATGAGGTGGCTTCTTTATACCAGGGCATGGACCTACGGGAGTATTTTTAAGTGAGGTTAACCGCAAAACAGATAACCGCCCTGAAAGTGTTGCTGCATCTCGCCGGTTTTTTACCTCTGCTATGGCTCTTCTGGGCCGCGCAACATGGCGGACTGGGTGCCGATCCGGGAAAAGATATCCAGCACTTTACGGGCATTACCGCGCTGAAGTTTTTGCTCGCAACCCTGCTGGTATCGCCGCTTGCGCGCTATGCAAAGCAGCCTTTGTTGTTTCGCACCCGGCGGTTGTTAGGATTATGGTGTTTTACATGGGCCACGCTGCATTTAACCAGCTATGCGCTGCTGGAGCTGGGTATGCAAAATCTGGGATTGTTGGGACGTGAACTGGTTTCGCGCCCTTGGTTAACGCTTGGCATGACGGGCTGGGTTATCTTACTCCTGCTGACGCTGACCTCCACGCAAGCCGCGCAACGTAAAATGGGCAAACGCTGGCAAACGCTGCACAACTACGTGTATCTGGCCGCCATTTTGCTTCCGCTGCATTACCTGTGGTCGGTAAAAGTGTTATCACCGATTCCCATTATCTACGCCATTTGTTTTGTCGTGCTGCTGGCTTTTCGCTATAAAAAGCTGTTACGGAAAACCGGGTATAAAGGTGTGTTTATGAAAAGTGAATAAATCACGGTAAACTTCTCACTACACCTAAGCAGAACGAGAACAAAAAATGAGTAACAATGATAATTACCATCAGCTCACCCGCACGTTCCAGCGGCTCTCTCGCTTCTCCCACCTCTCGGCAATCGCCAGTTGGGACATGTTTACCATGATGCCGTCTGGCGGCAGCAAAGCTCGCGGCGAAGCGCTGGCCGAACTGAGCGTACTTGAACACCAACTGTTAACCGACCAGAAAGTGGCAACATGGATCGCCGCAGCGCAACAGGAAGATCTCAACGACGTTGAGCAGGCGAATCTGCGCGAAATGTCGCGCCTGCATCACCAGGCATCCTTGTTGCCCGAATCGTTGGTAGAAGCAAAATCTCTGGCGGGTAGCCGCTGCGAGCATGCCTGGCGCAGCCAGCGCCCCGCGAATGACTGGGAAGGATTTGCCGAAAACCTGAAAGAAGTCGTGCAGTACAGCCGCGAAGAAGCCCGAATACGCGCAGACGCAAAAGGCTGTTCGCCTTATGACGCGCTACTGGACATCTTTGAGCCCGGAATGACCAGCGCCCAACTGGATGTCCTGTTTGCAGATGTAAAAAGCTGGCTGCCCGATCTGCTAAACAAGGTGGTGGCAAAGCAATCTCAGCAATCGCTCATCGCCCCGGTTGGCCCCTTCCCAACCGCAATCCAGCGGGAGCTGGGCCTTGAAACGATGGCGCAGTTGGGATTTGATTTTACGGCTGGTCGACTGGATATCAGCGCACATCCTTTCTGTGGCGGTGTGCCGGAAGATGTCCGAATTACCACCCGCTATGATGAAAACGAATTGCTCAGTGCGCTGTTTGGCGTGATCCATGAAACCGGTCACGCCCGCTATGAGCAAAATCTTCCGCCTAACTGGTCAGGGCAACCTATCGCTCTGGCACGCTCAACCGCCATTCATGAGTCCCAGAGTCTGTTCTTTGAGATGCAACTGGGACGCAGTAAAGCCTTTCTGACGCGGTTGATTCCGGCTGTAACGCGCCACTTTGGCGATCAGGCTGCGTTTGAAGAAAGCAATTTCATCGCCTGGAACCAGCAGGTTAAACCCGGGTTTATCCGTGTTGATGCGGACGAGGTGAGCTATCCTGCGCATGTGATCCTGCGCTATGAAATCGAACGTGCGCTCATTAATGGCGATATTGAAGTGGATGATATCCCGGCATTGTGGAACGAAAAAATGCAATCCTGGCTGGGGTTGTCAACGATCGGCAACTATCGTAACGGTTGTATGCAGGATATTCACTGGACCGACGGCGGCTTTGGCTACTTCCCTTCCTATACCTTAGGCGCCATGTATGCGGCGCAGTTGTTCAGTGCCGCTAACCGCGCATTGCCTGATTTGAACCAGTCTATTGCGCAAGGTGAGTTTGGAGCCCTGTTTGACTGGTTACGTCAGAACATCTGGCAGCATGGCAGCCGTTTTACCACCGAACAGCTTATTACCCAGGCCACCGGAGAGCCACTCAGCAGCCGTTATTTCCGCGCTCATCTGGAAGCCCGCTATTTGTAATCTTATACCGTGAGTCATTGTACATATCGTTACACGCCGAAACCAATGACTCACGGAAGCCCTGAGATTACAGCGATATAGTTATTTCAACGGCCCCGCAGTGGGGTTGAATGAAAAACCAAATCGAGGGTATGAGAATGAAAAAAGTATTAGCTCTGGTTGTTGCCGCTGCTATGGGTCTGTCTTCTGCTGCGTTTGCTGCTGAAACAACTGCGACCACCGCTCCGGCTGCTGCTGCAACCACTAAAGCAGCCCCGGCAAAAACCACTCATCACAAAAAACAGCACGCTAAAAAATCCACCGCTAAACCAGCGGCAGAACAAAAAGCTCAGGCTGCCAAAAAACACACCAAAAAAGCAGCAACCAAACCCGCTGTAGAACAAAAAGCACCAGAGCAGAAAGCTCAGGCCGCTAAAAAACACACCAAAAAAGCAGCAACCAAACCCGCTGCAGAACAAAAAGTACCAGAGCAGAAAGCTCAGGCTGCTAAAAAACACACCAAAAAAGCAGTAAAACACGACACCGCTAAACCAGCCGCTCAACCTGCTGCATAACACATTTGTAGTCACTATGGCGTCCCCCACGCCATAGCCTACGGCGCTAAATCGACCTGATTTAGCGCCGTCTTTCGGAGGGTAAAATGGTGTCACATTACCGCTTTGAGTTCATTCTTATTACCTTAATAATATGCGCCTTCATTGCCATGCATTTTTATCTTTCCTGAGTGTAGTTATCTGATTTTACTCCCACTTTCCCACCGTCCCGTCTATAGTATTAACTGAGGGTTTGCTGTTAAAAATCATAATTCCCCACCAGAGTGTGATATGCATAAAACCATTGCCGTGTTACTGGGTTCAATTTGTTTACTTCCTGTCGTTGCATATGCAGATCAGCCTGCAACGGCCAGCGCTGAAGCGGAAAATATAAAAACGCTGTTTTTTGGTCATGACGATCGCATAAAGGTGACTGACCCAACGCAATCTCCGTGGGACGCTATCGGGCAACTGGAAACCGCCAGCGGTAACCTGTGTACCGCCACGCTCATTTCACCACGTCTGGCACTGACTGCCGGTCACTGCTTACTCACCCCACCGAAAGGCAAGCCAGATAAAGCCGTGGCGTTACGCTTCGTGTCGAAAAAGGGAGTCTGGCGCTATGAAATTCATGGAATCGAAGGACGCGTTGATCCCTCACTCGGAAAACGTTTAAAAGCAGATGGCGATGGCTGGATTGTGCCGCCCTCAGCAGCCCCGTGGGATTTTGGTCTGGTGGTGCTGCGTTACCCACCTTCTGGAATCACACCGCTGCCGTTATTTGAGGGTGATAAAGCGGCATTAACCGCAGCACTGAAAACCGCAGAGCGTAAAGTCACGCAGTCGGGCTACCCGGAAGATCATCTTGACGACTTATACACACATCAGGATTGCGTGGTGACCGGCTGGGCGCAGAATACCGTCTTGTCGCACCAGTGCGACACGCTCCCGGGCGACAGCGGTTCACCATTGATGTTGAAGACAGATTCAGGCTGGCAGTTGATTGGTGTACAAAGCTCTGCTCCGGCGGCGAAAGATCGCTGGCGGGCCGATAATCGCGCCATATCCGTGACCGGTTTTCGCGATAAGCTGGAAGCGTTGGCGAAGGAGTAACGCATGCTGCCCGCATTAACGGGCAGCACGGATATCAGGCAAGTTTTATCATTACCATTCCGGCAAGCAGCAGCGCCACGCCGATCCAGCCTTTATTATTCAGGCGTTGACCAAACAACACCCAACCTGCCGCTAACGTCGCGGCAATCCCGAATCCGCCCCACAGAGCGTAGGCAACAGAAAGGTCGATACCTTTTACCGCCTGCGACAGCGCACTAAAAGCCGCCAGCACGGCTGCCAGTGACAGTACGCCATAAATCTTGCGGCGAAATCCATCAGAAAACTTCAGAAAGACGTTAGCGACAATTTCCAGCACGATGGCCATACCAAGCCATGCGCCGTGCACCCACTCAAACTGCTGCATGGGTCACCTCTCTACCCGCTTTTGTCGGTTTTCGTGTACCGGACTTAATCAGCACAATACCTAACACCAGCGAGACCAGACCGGCCACCTTCATCGCGGACAAGGTTTCATCGAATAACAGCACGCTAAACAGCGTAATAAATAAAATACCGATACCTTCCCACAAGGCGTAGGCCACACCAAGGGCAATTTTTTTAACGGCAAAACTGAGAAAAATATACGATAAGGCGATCATTACCAGCATTAAAATAAAGCCCGAATTACCATGACCGACGCTTGCCCATTTCATTGACAGCGTACCGGTAATTTCAGCCGCAATGGCCAGACCTAATAATATCCAGTAAAACATGATGCTTCTCCTGCTTGAGAATATAGTCCTTTGGGCCTACTGCGTGCAGTAAACCAAAAAATAAAATTAGTTAGCTCAGCGCACTGCGCCAGCTCAGGCAGAAGAAGGGACTAAAGCGCGTTGCGCCAGTGTTGCTCACCCGCAAGCAAGAAAGTAGAGGAGGTACGAAGAAGTGTAGGTAAACGCAAAAACATCCTGAACATATTGTCCATAATATTACAATTATCCGCAGTGTTGCTTCTCATCATCGCGGATGATAATTGTCCTCGGTAGTTAAACACAGATGATTTGTATCATAGCTGCAAGACGAACTCAAAGTCTTTTCACTTCTTTACCTGCCCCGTTTGATTTTTGTTATAACGGCTCGACGCAAATCACATTATTATTCAGATTCAAAAATAAAAAATGCAGGAATACACATGGCGAAACCGATCATCACGCTAAACGGTCTGAAAATAGTCATTATGCTGGGCATGCTGGTTATCATCCTGAGCGGCATTCGCTTTGCCGCAGATATCATCGTCCCCTTTATTCTGGCGTTATTTATTGCCGTCGTGCTGAATCCCGTGGTGCAGCGGATGGGCAAGCTTCGCATACCGCGCGTATTCGCGGTGTCATTGCTTATTGTTATTATTGTGATGCTAATGGTGTTGCTATTAGCATATTTAGGTACATCCTTAAATGAGCTTGCGCGTACGCTGCCGCAGTATCGATCTTCACTGGTTATTCCGCTACAGAATCTTGAGCCGTGGCTCCAGCGTGCGGGGATTGGCGTTTCCGTGGACGAACTCGTCAAATATATCGATCCAAACGCGGCAATGACGCTGGTGACCAATTTACTGACGCAGCTGTCTAATGCAATGTCATCGATATTTTTGTTGCTGCTGACGGTGGTGTTTATGCTGCTGGAAGTCCCGCAGCTCCCCAACAAGCTCAAACAAATGATGAGTCGCCCCATTGAGGGAATGGCGGCGATTCAACGCGCTATCGACAGCGTATCTCACTATCTGGTGCTAAAAACGGCGATCAGCATTGTGACCGGGCTGGTGGCCTGGGGCATGCTCTCTGCACTCGACGTGCGTTTCGCCTTTGTCTGGGGATTACTGGCCTTTGCCCTGAACTATATTCCTAATATCGGTTCGGTACTGGCCGCCATTCCTCCTATTGCTCAGGTGCTGGCGTTTAGCGGTCTTTATGACGCTCTGGTGGTGTTAGCAGGCTATCTGGTCATTAACCTGGTATTCGGGAATATCCTCGAACCGCGGATCATGGGGCGTGGACTTGGACTTTCTACACTGGTGGTATTTCTGTCGTTGATCTTCTGGGGCTGGCTGCTGGGGCCTGTCGGGATGCTGCTTTCTGTACCGCTGACCATCATCGTGAAAATCGCGCTTGAGCAAACCAACGGCGGCCAAAGCATTGCCGTGTTGCTTAGCGATCTCAACAAAGAGTGAATTTTTACCCCGCCATCGCGGGGCATCTGTTTATCGGTCAGCGCGTAGCGCAAGAACGGCGCTTAACAATGTAAATAACGCAATTATCCATGCCATGGTCCATGGCGTTCCGTCGCTGAAGGCAGCCAGCAGCAATGATGAAATAATGCCGCTACCGTATTGTAACGCGCCAATGAAGGCGGAGGCTGAACCGGCGATGTTCGGTACCGCATCCAGCGCGGCAGCGGTTGAAGTCGCGGCAATGATGCCATTCATCGAGAAAAACAGAAAAACGGTGATGATAATGGCAACAACACCACCGGACTCCAGTTTAACCAGCAGCGCAAGCGCCACTGCTGCCAGCGCCGCCAGCATCGTCGCATACTTCAGCAGTTGTTCCAGAGCATGGCGTTGCACCAGACGACGGTTTACAACACTCATAGCCATGACCCCGACAATATTGAGCGCAAACAGCCAGCCGTAATGCTGTGGATCAACATGGTAATAACTAATATATACAAACGGCGAACCGGTAATAAACGCATACGCGGCAACGTAATAACACGTCAGACTCAGGGTGTAGCGCATAAAATGGCCATTGGCTAATAACGACCGGTAATTACGAAATGCGCCAGCCAAAGAGGCTTTGACCCGCTTCTCTTCCGGCAATGTTTCCGGTAGCCAGTTCAAGGAAATAAACATTAGCGCGCCAATCACCACCAGCAGCCAAAAAACAGAGTGCCAGGTACTCAGGCGAATGATTTGACCGCCAATCAACGGCCCCGCTATCGGCGCAATCGCCATGACCAGTACCAGAGTTGAAAGCATTTGCGCCGCGCGAGTGCGCGCAAAGAGATCGCGGATCATCGCCCGCGCCAGCATAGGTCCGGTACAGGCGCCAAGAGCCTGAAAGACCCGCCAGAAAACAATTTGCGTAATACTCGTGGACATCGCGCACCCTGCGGAACCGATGATAAAAAGTACCATGCCAATGAATAGCGGTTTACGTCGCCCCAGATGATCGCTAATCGGCCCCCAAATCAACTGCGCGATGGCAAAACCTATCAAAAACCCAGTGATGGTCAGTTCTACATTGCCATGTAGGTCTTCTGCCATTGTCGGCATTGCCGGAAGATAAATGTCGGTGGAAAGCGAGGTAAAGGCCATCAGGCCGCTGAGGATCAGAATAAAAGTAAGACCGGTCTGGCTTGCGGTAGCCACCGGCGAGGCATGTTCACGTGTACGCATAGCGTCCTGTCATGTTCTAAAAAATCAGGCAGCAGTATATACACGACGCATTACGGTGATTAGACGGCTAAAACCGCATGGGTTTATGAACTGTACTCATAAATAACGGAATATTAATAAAAACGGCCTCCGCAGAGGCCGCCTTGGTTTTCACTGACGGTTACAGCGCTTTCAGGATCGCATCCACGCTAGCTTTGGCATCGCCAAACAGCATATGGGTGTTTTCTTTAAAGAACAGCGGGTTTTGTACACCTGCGTAGCCAGTGTTCATTGAACGTTTAAACACGATGACGTTCTGCGCTTTCCACACTTCCAGCACAGGCATACCGGCGATCGGGCTGCGAGGGTCATCCTGCGCCGCCGGGTTTACCGTATCGTTGGCGCCAATCACCAGCACGGTATCGGTATCGGCGAAATCATCGTTGATCTCATCCATTTCCAGCACGATGTCATAAGGCACTTTGGCTTCAGCCAGCAGTACGTTCATATGACCGGGCAAGCGCCCTGCTACCGGGTGAATACCGAAACGCACTTTGATGCCGCGCGCGCGCAGCTTCTCGGTGATTTCCGCTACCGGATATTGCGCCTGAGCCACAGCCATACCATAGCCCGGGGTGATTATCACGGAGTGCGAGTTCTTCAACATTTCTGCCGTGTCTTCCGCCGTAATCTCACGGTGTTCACCGACTTCTTCATCAGAACCGGTAGAAGATCCATCAGAACCAAAGCCACCTGCAATCACGCTGATGAACGAACGGTTCATCGCCTTACACATAATGTAAGACAGGATCGCACCAGAAGAACCGACCAGCGCACCGGTGACGATCAGCAGATCGTTACTCAGCATAAAGCCCGCCGCCGCTGCCGCCCATCCTGAATAGGAGTTAAGCATTGAAACGACCACCGGCATATCCGCACCGCCGATGGAGGCCACCAGATGCCAGCCAAAAGCCAGCGCAATAATGGTCATCACCAGCAGCGCCAGAACCTGCAGGCCAACGCTTTCGGTACGAACAAACACCACCAGCAACAGGAAAGAAACAACCAGCGCCGCCAGGTTCATTTTGTGACGATTCGGCAGCATCAGCGGTTTAGAAGAGATCTTGCCGCGCAGTTTGCCAAACGCCACCACGGAACCGGTGAAGGTCACCGCACCAATGAAGATGCCCAGGAATACTTCCGTCAGGTGAATGTTCACCAGAATCGGTTCCAGGCCCGTGTCGTGATACAGGTAGCTGTTAAAGCCCACCAGTACCGCAGCCAGACCGACAAAGCTGTGCAGAATCGCCACCAGCTCCGGCATCTCGGTCATCTCGACTTTCTTCGCCAGACGAATGCCAATCGCGCCGCCAATGATCATCGCCACCAGGATCCACGCAACGTTGCCGGTATCCGGGCCAAAAATCGTGGCAATTAACGCAATCGCCATCCCGGCGATACCGTAGTTGTTACCCTGCTGAGAGGTTTCGTGTTTCGAAAGCCCCGCCAGGCTGAAAATAAACAGGATCGCGGCAACAATGTATGCAGCTGTAACTAATCCTCCAGACATATGTTACCCCTTAGTTTTTCCGGAACATTTTCAGCATGCGCTGAGTCACGGTGAAGCCACCGAAAATATTAATGCTGGCAATAAGCACCGCGATAAAGCTCAGGAAACTCACCCAGCCACCCTGGCCAATTTGTAATAACGCCCCGACAACAATGATCCCGGAGATGGCGTTGGTCACGGACATCAGCGGAGTATGCAGCGCGTGTGACACATTCCACACCACGTAGTAACCCACCACGCAGGAAAGCGCGAACACCGTAAAGTGGCCCAGGAACTCTTTCGGCGCCACGTCGGCAAGCCAGCCAAACAGAATGACAACCAACGCCATCACCGCATATTTTCGCCACGGTGAGACAGGTTTTTTCTCTTCTTTCGGCACAGGCGCTGCTTTCGGCGCTGCCTGCGGCTGAGCAGAAACCTGGATCGGCGGCGCAGGCCAGGTGATCTCACCGTCACGCACCACGGTTACGCCGCGCACGACCACGTCGTCAAAATCGACGGTGATATTGCCATCTTTCTCTTTGCACAACAGTTTGAGCAGGTTGACAAGGTTCGTGCCGTACAGCTGGGAAGATTGCGTTGGCAGACGACCAGGCAAATCGGTATAACCGATAACCTTCACCCCGTTCTCTGTGGTGGTTACCTGGTTAGGGACCGTGTATTCGCAGTTACCGCCGTTTTGCGCGGCGAGATCGACAATCACGCTGCCAGCCTTCATCGAATCAACCATTTCACGGGTGATCAGTTTCGGGGCTGGTTTGCCTGGGATCAGCGCGGTGGTAACGATAATGTCGACGTCTTTCGCCTGCGCGGCGAAGAGTTCCATTTCAGCTTTGATAAACGCTTCGGACATCACCTTCGCGTAACCGTCGCCGCTGCCCGCCTCTTCTTTGAAGTCCAGTTCAAGGAACTCAGCGCCCATACTCTGAACTTGTTCTTTCACTTCCGGACGGGTGTCAAAAGCGCGAACGATAGCGCCCAGGCTGTTGGCAGCACCGATAGCCGCCAGACCTGCCACACCCGCACCAATCACCATAACCTTGGCAGGAGGAACCTTGCCCGCGGCGGTGATCTGGCCGGTAAAGAAACGACCAAATTCATGTGCAGCTTCAACAATGGCGCGATATCCGGCGATATTCGCCATCGAGCTTAAGGCATCCAGCGATTGCGCGCGCGAAATACGCGGCACAGAGTCCATCGCCATAACCGTCACATTGCGCTCAGCAAGCTTTTGCAGAAGCTCAGGATTTTGTGCCGGCCAAAGAAAACTCACCAGCGTCGTGTCCGGGTTGAGCAGTGGAATCTCCGACTCTTCCGGTGCATTGACCTTCAGGATAATCTCTGATTGCCAGACGGCATTTCCGTCAACAATCTCTGCGCCTGCTTGTACAAACGCCTTATCGTCAAAACTCGCCAGTTGACCTGCGCCGCTTTCAACCGCGACGCTGAAACCCAATTTAAGCAGCTGCTCAACCGTCTTCGGCGTGGCTGCGACACGGGTTTCATTGGTTAACCGTTCTCTTGGTATGCCAATTCGCATAATGTTCCCTTCCATCTGTATTTATGATGATGGTTTATCAATGTTCGCACGAGGCATGCGCGCACTCTCGAAAGAGGTCAGTGTTACCTCAATAAAATAAAACAGTAACAAACTCTGTATAACCTACTGAAAATGACGCTTGTGATCTAGCGCCAAAAAACAGTATTTATTATGAAATTCGCAAAATAGAGATGGATCGAACTTCAGGCAGATAAAATGCCCTAAAAATACCCCACAAAGGCCGATAATTCGCTCAAGCGAAGCGGCAAAACATGATTACGTACCTGCCAAAAACAATTAATTAACATTAAATTAACTTATGAAATTCAACTGCTTTATCAGTTTTGGTCACCAAATGCCGAAATTTTCGACATATCACAAAATGTTATCGATGTTGTTACGCCAGGTGGCACGATGAGTGAAAATTGACGCAGACACTGACACAATTTAAATGCAATAATCAGCGACGTTTCTAGTCAATAACAATACCAGTACCTGGTTTGCGCAAGGCGAAGGATTATTTTTATGAAGCTTAAGAACACTCTCCTGGCGTCCGCACTTATTTCTGCGACTGCTTTTTCTGTAAATGCAGCGACAGAATTGACGCCGGAGCAAGCGGCTGCCCTGAAACCCTATGACCGCATTGTGGTTACCGGTCGTTTTAATGCTATCGGTGACGCGGTGACCGCCGTATCACGCCGTGCAGATAAAGACGGTGCAGCCTCCTTTTATGTTGTTGATACCTCAGATTTTGGCAGCGGCGGTAACTGGCGCGTTGTCGCCGACGTCTATAAAGCCGACGCTGAAAAAGCGGAAGCGTCCAAAAACCGTGTGATTAACGGCGTTGTCGAACTGCCTAAAGATCAGGCCGTTCTGATAGAACCTTACGATACCGTTACCGTACAGGGGTTCTACCGCAGCCAGCCTGAAGTAAACGATGCCATCACCAAAGCGGCGAGAGAGAAAGGCGCTTATTCCTTCTATATCGTGCGCCAGGTTGATGCCAACCAGGGCGGCAACCAGCGTATTACCGCATTCATCTATAAAGCTGATGCGAAAAAACGCGTAGTACAAAGCCCTGATGCGATCCCAGCCGATTCTGATGCCGGACGTGCCGCATTGGCAGCCGGTGGCGAAGCCGCGAAGAAAGTTGAGATCCCAGGCGTTGCAACTACCGCCTCTCCGAGTGCTGAAGTTGGTCGTTTCTTCGAAACGCAGTCCACCAAAGGCGGGCGTTACACTGTCACGCTTCCGGATGGAACCAAAGTGGAAGAACTGAACAAAGCGACTGCTGCCATGATGGTGCCGTTCGACAGCATCAAGTTCACCGGTAACTACGGCAACATGACCGAAATCTCTTACCAGGTGGCTAAACGCGCAGCGAAGAAAGGCGCGAAGTACTATCACATCACCCGTCAGTGGTCAGAACGTGGTAACAACATGACCATCAGCGCTGATCTGTATAAGTAACAGCTAATGTCTTATCAGGTCTACAGCCCTTGTAGACCTGATAATTTCCTGCTTTTCCGCCCTCAGACGAAGCAAAAACAGCAGTATTAAGACAACTTTTCACACTATTAGTCACAAATCTCTCTATCCCCATTGCATGCGTTGTCTTCTCTCCGTAAAATCCCGCGCCTTAGTGGCTTTCACCATTTTTATGCGGTTTGCCAAAATAATTATTCTCTCACTCTCGTTTTTGTAACTGGATACAAATGGAAAAGAAACTGGGTCTGAGCGCACTGACCGCGCTGGTTTTAAGCTCAATGCTCGGCGCTGGCGTTTTCAGCCTGCCACAAAATATGGCTGCGGTAGCCAGCCCGGCTGCATTACTGATTGGTTGGGCGATTACCGGTGCGGGTATTCTTTTGCTCGCCTTTGCTATGCTGATCCTGACGCGTATCCGTCCTGAACTGGATGGTGGTATTTTTACCTATGCGCGTGAAGGTTTTGGCGAACTAATTGGCTTCTGCTCCGCGTGGGGATACTGGCTGTGTGCCGTTATCGCTAACGTTTCGTATCTGGTGATCGTTTTCTCTGCGCTCAGCTTCTTTACCGACACGCCGGAGTTGCGTCTGTTTGGCGACGGTAACACCTGGCAGGCTATTGTTGGCGCATCGATGCTG
This sequence comes from Citrobacter arsenatis, assembly GCF_004353845.1. Lineage (GTDB taxonomy): Bacteria > Pseudomonadota > Gammaproteobacteria > Enterobacterales > Enterobacteriaceae > Citrobacter > Citrobacter arsenatis. The sequence goes on along the minus strand of NZ_CP037864.1, from coordinate 2,445,624 downwards.
CTGTGGATCGTTCACTTCCTTGTGCTGCGTGGTGTGCAAACGGCAGCCAGTATTAACCTGGTAGCGACGCTGGCAAAATTACTGCCACTTGGCCTGTTTATCGTACTGGCGTTCATGCTGTTTAAGCTCGACACCTTTACCCTCGATTTTACCGGCGTGGCACTGGGCGTTCCCGTCTGGGAGCAGGTCAAAAACACCATGCTCATCACCCTGTGGGTTTTCATCGGTGTGGAAGGCGCGGTAGTGGTTTCCGCCCGAGCCAGAAATAAACGCGATGTGGGACGCGCCACGCTGCTGGCGGTACTCGCCGCGCTGGGTGTGTACCTGCTAGTCACCCTGCTGTCTCTGGGCGTTGTCGCGCGTCCAGAACTGGCGGAGATCCGTAACCCATCAATGGCCGGTCTGATGGTTAAAATGATGGGACCATGGGGCGAAATTATTATTGCCGCAGGTCTGATTGTTTCCGTGTGTGGTGCCTATTTAAGCTGGACGATTATGGCGGCGGAAGTGCCGTTCCTCGCCTCCACGCACAAAGCGTTTCCACGCATTTTTGCACGACAGAACGCGCAAGGGGCACCGTCAGCGTCGCTGTGGCTGACCAACTTCTGCGTGCAGATCTGCCTGGTGCTGATTTGGCTCACTGGTTCCGACTACAATACGTTATTGACCATCGCCTCAGAAATGATTCTGGTGCCCTATTTGCTGGTCGGTGCATTTCTGCTAAAAATCGCCACCCGTCCGATTCATAAGGCTGTTGGTATCGGAGCGAGTATTTATGGCATATGGTTATTGTATGCCTCAGGTCCGATGCACCTGCTGCTGTCCGTAGTGCTGTATGCGCCAGGACTGCTGGTTTTCCTTTATGCCCGTAAAACGTACGCGCATGAAAACGTATTAAAACGCCAGGAGATGGCGCTGATTGGCCTGCTGCTTGTTGCTGCAGTTCCGGCGACCTGGATGTTGGTGGGGTAATATTGTCCCCATCGTTCGCGACACATGGAGATTACGATGGGTAAAAAACCCCCTTTGCCAATTCTTATCACCGGAGGAGGTCGACGTATCGGCCTCGCCGTCGCATGGCACTTTTTGAATCAGAAACAGCCGGTTATCGTCAGCTACCGCACGCATTATCCGGCCATTGATGGTTTGCGAGATGCGGGTGCGCTGTGTCTCCAGGCTGATTTTTCCAGCGACGAAGGCGTACTGGCCTTTGCTGATGAAGTCAAAACACAGACAGATGGCCTGCGCGCTATTGTGCATAATGCCAGCGCCTGGCTTGCAGAAAAGCCCGGTATTCCTCTGACCGAAGTCCTGGCTGCCATGATGCAGATTCACGTCAATACGCCCTACCTGCTCAACCATGCGCTGGAAGGATTGCTGCGCGGCCACGGACACGCAGCCAGCGATATTATCCATTTTACGGATTACGTTGTGGAGCGTGGCAGCGATAAGCACATTGCTTATGCTGCCAGCAAAGCGGCGCTGGACAATATGACCCGCTCGTTCGCACGCAAACTGGCACCGGAAGTGAAGGTAAACGCGATTGCCCCCTCGCTTATCCTGTTTAACGAGGGTGACGATGCAGAGTATCGCCAGCAGGCCTTGAACAAATCGCTGATGAAAACAGCGCCGGGTGAAAAAGAGGTCATTGATTTAATTGACTATCTGCTAACCAGTTGTTTTGTCACCGGGCGTAGTTTTGCCCTTGATGGTGGGCGTCATCTGCGTTAGTGCAGTTTAATCCAACAAAAAATCAGCAACCACGCGCTCAGGCCCCAGCACACCACTGAACCGCCGAGCGCAACGGGTAAGCGCATAAATCCGGTGAAATACCACAGCGAAACGAGGTAGACAAAATAGGGAATTATCGACCACATGCTGAAGACTATGGTTGTACGTAACGCTTCGATCCCACGTTCACTGGCCACAATATAGTGCGCAATCAACGCAAAGGTCGGGAACAACGGAATTAATCCGGCAATATAGTAGTTCTTTGTTTTCGCCAGCAAACCAATCAACACCACCACCAGCGCACCGAGCGCCGCTTTTATAACGAGTCCCATCACTCTGCCTTAACACATCAATAACATCGGCCTCTAGCATAACGGAAGCGTTCTCGTTTAGAAAAGATTAATGGAAGGAAAAACCTGGGCGGTGTATGTTGGCGTTTTATATTCAAAATGAATGATATGAACACCATCGTATTTGTTGAAGATGATCCCGACGTTGGCTCACTGATTGCGGCCTATCTGGCCCGGCATGATATTGAGGTTATCCTTGAACCTCGTGGTGATTTGGCTGAGGAGAGAATCCTGCAAGTTCAACCCGATCTGGTGTTATTAGATATCATGCTACCGGGCAAGGACGGCATGACTATCTGCCGCGATTTGCGTGGACGCTGGCAGGGTCCGATTGTCCTGCTCACCTCGCTGGACAGCGACATGAACCATATCCTGGCGTTGGAAATGGGCGCCTGTGACTATATTCTGAAAACCACGCCGCCAGCAGTGCTGTTGGCTCGTCTGCGCTTGCATCTGCGCCAGAATGAACATTCGGCCCAGGCTAAAGGCATTCAGGCGGCGACCATCACACCGCACACAACGCTACGCTTTGGCACACTCACTATCGACCCCACTAACCGCTCCGTGCTACTCGGTGGCGAGCAAGTCTCTCTTTCCACCGCCGATTTTGAATTACTGTGGGAACTGGCAACCCATGCAGGGCAGATTATGGACCGCGACGCGTTGCTGAAGAACCTGCGCGGCGTAAGCTATGACGGTATGGACCGCAGCGTCGATGTCGCGATTTCCCGGTTACGCAAAAAACTGCTCGATAACGCGACTGAACCTTATCGAATCAAAACAGTGCGCAACAAAGGTTACCTGTTTGCACCGCACGCCTGGGACGACGCGTCTCCAAAGTAATCCCACCGGCCGGTCACAATGATCGGCCAGATCCTTCACGAAACGTTACACTGTCACGAAAAGCTTTCTTTTGCGTCAACTGAACGTCAGTCCGTCGTATTTTTTCCAACGGTAATTTACGGCAGAAATAATCCAGCAGCAGATAAAAACGCCAATAATTGCAAAACCGACATTTCCCATATGGTCACTCAAATTGCTAACGGTATCCCACCATCCCCCCTGGAGGGAAAACGCGTCAGAGAGAAGTCCCAGCGCCTCCAGTCCACCAATAAATAGCGCGACAATCACCGAAGTCCCGGTAATGGTCATATTGTAATAGAGCTTACGTTGCGGCTTATTGAATGCCCATCCGTAGGCCTCAACCATCAGAATACTGTCCAGACAATCAATTAACGCCATGCCGCAGGTAAACAGCGCCGGGAACACGAGAATGGACCATACCGACATACCACTGGATGCGCTTGAAGCGGAAATGCCCAGCAGAGAAATTTCAGTGGCGGTATCAAAACCCAGACCAAACAGAAAACCGACAAAATACATATGCCAGTCTTTGCCGACCAACCGAAACGCCGAGCGGAAAAGCCAGTTCAGCGGACCCGAAACCGTAATATCTTCCGCGGTGGCATCGTAAGTCCCGGTGCGTTTTAGATGGCGGAAAGCCTTCCAGACATGGCAGAAAATAATGAGATTGACAGTGGCCAGAATCAGCAAAAACACGGCAGAAACCGTGGTCCCTATCAGGCCGCCGATATTCTGAAACCATGTCATGTGTTGCTTAAACACGCTGGTGGTTAGCGCAATGCCAATGCTTGCCAACACCACGATTGTGGAGTGACCGAGGGAAAACCAGGCTCCCGTCGTCAGGGCGCGTTTTTTCTGCTGCATGAGTTTGCGCGTAGCACTGTCTATCGCGGCGATATGATCGGCATCTACAGCGTGGCGCAAACCATAGCACCATGCGATCAAACTCAGCGCCAGTAACGAAGTGTTGTTGCTAAACGCGGTGAATGCCCACAACCACGCCACGATATTTGCCCCGATGAGTAAAACCATCAACAAAAGAATGTTCGGGCGTTTTTTTAATATTGAAAACAATGCGTTCATTGTTTCCAGCCTGTAAAATTTGCGCTAAACAACACTCCACACCGCCGTTCACTGATTGATTAATAAAACGTTTATCAGGCTAATGATAACTCTTAAGAATTACCTGCCCAGTGTCGTAGATCAAAGTTGGTTACTACTTGATGCGAGTTCCGCCATCGCAAACTCCGCAATGCGCAGGGGTATAGTCGCGCTGCCCCCCTCTTGCAGAAACCAGGCAGACGACAACCCACACCAGGCAATAATCCACATCAGTAGACGTTGTCGTTCAATCCCGGCGGTTTCAGACACAATATTTACCCGTTGGGTGAATATTTCGGGCTCAATGGCGACAGGTCTGGACGGGTCGGCAAGATCGGGGTTGGTAAAAATATTGGCATAATCAAAGCCACGCTCACCTACCAGTCCTTTAGGATCGATAGCCAGCCATCCTCTCGCGCCGAAATCCAGAATATTGCCGTGGTGTAGGTCACCGTGCAGTACCACCACCTCTTGCGGACAAGAAAGCAGCATTTTGGCGGTCTGCGCACAACTAAGCATGATCCCGCCATAAATTTGCGCTGTCGGTTCAAGATCGCGAAACCAGTGTTCAAGCGGCGTGAGTCGCGGTATTGAGGTATCTGGCGCAACATGCAGTCGACGGGCAGTATGGCAAATGAGTCGGCAGGCGCGCGCATCCTCGCCCGAGCGGGACATTTCAGTTAAAGAGTCAATCCCAGTGGCACGCTCTAACAGTATTGCCCCCTCCTCATGGGCCAGCACCTTCGCCGCCCCTATCCCGCGCCACCAAACCATCAGCCGGCAGCCGTTTTGCTCACTGTCATCACGCGTAAGTTTAAGGATAGCTTTCTTGTCACCGTGAATTGTCTTCACGGGTAACAATTGCGACGTACGGGTTACAAACGGAACACCATCCGGGACGAGTTCCCAGCGACTAAGGTAGGTACTAAACATGTGTTTTCCGAAGTATTGTCCACCCGCTTCAACCAGTGTAAATCGCCGGTGGGAACGTTTAGCGAGATAGGTATGGCATTATAGTGATGACGGAACGGGGCTACACTCTCCCTGTACAGAGTTTTATGCTGGTTTTAAAACTATAGCCCTCGAGAAATGGTTAACCGACAGATTATAAAACAGATCGTTTATCCTGTTTTTCGGCCAACGGCTCCCTAATATTAAGAATAAAATAAAATCATACCATCGCGAAAAACAGGGAGCGGAGAATTTCCGCCCCTGCGCTGTTTTTATCCTTCAGGTGATGATGTTCCCTCTCATCTCGCGCACTCACCTTGCGCAAAGACAGCCGTCGGCAGCAATTACTCTGTTAAGACGAGACTATTCACCTGGCCCAACTGCCGCCGAACCGAAAGTCGAACATGTTCGTTAATTCTCTCTTGTACATAATCAGGTCGAAATTCAAGACGTAAAAAAAGCTGCGTCTGTAGCCGGTTAAGCATATTCATCTTCTTCACCAGCGTGTCGACTCGCTGATAAAACAGCTTAGGGCTGGTACCAATTTGCCCGGCCGCGCTTTTCATTGAGTCGTTGAGCAACAGGCTATGTACAGTGGCCATGTCCTTGTGTGTCAGGTTTGCCATGGTTTTGAGATTAATAAGCAACGTCATTGCCATGCCATAAGACACCCCAGGACAATGGCGCAACTTTTCGTAGTAGCCTCGCAGAGAGGCTTTAGAGTCTACGGAGACCAGCGACGCCAGAGCATAAGAGAAGCTCCCGCAATTACCGATAAAAATAAACCGGGTCCTGGTTTCGTTACGACTAACGATGCGAATAAGCTCAGTCAATGAACGAAAGGAGGCCAGATCAATAATACACGTATCGATGCTGCGGTCACTGACCCCTTCCAACCGTTCCAGCGCAACCCGTAAGTAGCAATTTCGTGTTTCTATTCGATATGTCACTCTTATACCCTCTGAAAGAGGGGGGAGAACACTCCCCCTTCGCAATCTCCTCGGGGGGTTAGAAACTGATACTGATCCCAGCGATGCCCTGAATCGGTTCCTCTATGTAGCGCCCCTGGCGGTAGTTAAATTCGCCATACAGGGTCACATCTTTAGCCGGGTTCACGGTCATGCCTGCGGCATATTTTCCGGAGGTCCCATTCTGGTTATTCTTAAAGGAATTAACCTGATTAATTGCCGTTTCGTTCGAGTGCGCTAATTCCTGTTCGACGCTCATGCTCAGGTATGGGCGAAGTGCTGTATGACCCATGAGAAAATCCGTTCCGAAGCGGCTACCCGCTTCGGCCGTTAAGGAACGAGCCTTACCGGTATTCGCCTTCATACCATTATTCAGCGTGACGTTCGCATCGTTGATAAAAGTGCCGGTCATGCGCATAAACGGCTCGACGCGAACAGACTCCATCGGCATGAAGGTATATCCCGCTTCCAGGGCACTGCTTACGCCATACTGATGCCATTCACCTGTGGTTGTTCCACCATTGGTCATGCGCGCGTTCAATTTGCTCTCCAGTCGGTTGGCTTTCAGGACGCCATCCAGATAGAAGCCGCTATTGTCATACCATGTGCCGTATGCCCCAAGACCGTAGCTGTCGACCTTGCTGGTACCCCCGCGAGCATGCTTAACATTGTTGCTGGTCAGGGAGACAAAGCCGCCCGTAACGAGGTTGCCATTTTCAAAGACGCTCACCACATCGCTGCCGAATTCCATTCCATTCTGGTACAGTTTATAGGCTGCGCCATTGCTGGTTTCAGCGGCACTCTTTTTGCCAAGATAGTGTCCCCACACACTCCCTTCACCATGCGAGGCACTCTGGCTGCGGCCGTGGCGGTATACACGCTGGCCTTCCATTTCTCCACGCATAATATTCAGACCCGCATTTGCCAGACTTAGTACAGCGTCCGTCGATGGGGTAACAACCAGATTGCCGCCGCCATTGCCGCCAGTATTACCATCACCGCCATTACCACCACCATCTCCGCCATCTCCGCCATCTCCACCACCGTTTTCATCGGTCATCGCGCCGAGATACCAAACGTTGCCTACCATGGCGTCTTTTCCGGCCTCCTGCTTTAGAACGTACATATAAGTACCGCCGTCTACCGCACGCAAGCTTTCACCGACTGCCGTTTGCAGGGTGAAATCGATATTACCGCCCTGGTCATTTATCAGGTTGAGCGTGAGGTTGGTGTGATCGGTAATTTCTTTACCGGAATCCGCGACGGCTAACCCGAAACTGCCGTTGCCCTTTTCAATGGTGACAAAGTTTGCCGCGCCATCGGCAAGGGAAGTATTCAGTTGGAAAAGCCCCGTACCGTTGAGCTCACCTATCTGCAACGCCGAGTACCGTTCCTCAACGGTGGAATGAAACGCAACCGTGCCTTCATTCATGGTCAATTGGTCAATACGAGCAGCGATTGAGATGTCATTCTCCCTCGGAACCCAGACGGTCAAGGAGCCTTTATTGAGCGTGACGTCCGTTGCATTCGATCCCGCCAACATCAGCATACGACCGGTATTCTCAATTTGAGTTTTACCCACAGCCTCAGCCCCGGCATTCAGTGCAAAAAGACCGCCTTGAACGTTGGTGTCTTTCGCTATGCCGCCGTCAAGAACTTGCATAAAACCGTCTGTGATTTCACTACGTATCGCAACGCCTGCGACATAACTTCCACCACCGCTGATAGTGGTATCGGTCACCACTGCACCTTTGCGCACATCCTGCTCTCCGCTATTCAGCAGCGTATTTTGTGCCGTTCCGCCAAGCTGAACAATCTGCAAGCCACCGTTAATCGTTGTGTTCTGCACGATACCGCCGTCTTGAACATTTTGTGTGCCACCAGTGAGGTTGGTATTCCGTGCTGTACCGAAAACATTCTGCGTGCCGCCATTTACTGTCGTGCCAACGGCTAAACCATCCAGCCTAATAAACTGCACAGTATTTTTATCGTTTAAGGTGGCGTTAGACGCTTCGCTATTCGCCTCAACGATTTGAGTCGCATTGTCATTGAGCACAGAACCGTCAGAAATACCACCATTGACGACAGTTTCAGATGCGCTAGCGAATAGCTGATTATTATTGTTATTCCCCTCAACACGGATGGTGCCGTTAGAAGAGACCGTATCATTTGCCGTCCCCCCAGTGCTAATTTCGATGTCACCGCCAGTCTGAACAGTATTCATGAGCATTCCGCCCTGCTCGACGTAAATCTGTCCATCAGTGAGCTGAGAATCTGACGCCACACCACCGTCAACAAACAGTATTCCACCGTTGATCACTGTGTTGAAGGCATTCCCTCCTGCCCTAACCGACTGAAATCCCTTTTCAACAAGCACCGTACCGTTTGCTACACCACCATAATTTACGTGTTGCCCACTGAATACCGACGTTTTCCCCCCACCAACTGTGACATTATTCGCAACACCACCGTTGTCAATATACTGCTGCCCAGCTGTGGTAACTTGGGTATTATTAGCTACACCTGAGACATTTTGCTCACCGTTATTTTCTAACGTTGCATTTTCAGAAATACCACCTGCATGTACATTTTCTTTACCCCCTTTATCAACTGACGTTCCCTGAGACATTCCACCATCAAGAATATTTAAAGTCCCACCTGATTTAACAGTCACATCCTCGGCCACTTCTCCATCATTCACATCGATGATATTACCAGACGTTACGTCCGTGGCCTGTGCCAGCGGAGTAAAGGCCAGGGCCGAAGCGATCAATAAAGAAAGCGGATTCATTTTACAATGAAGCATTGTTATAACCTTTTTAGTTAAAAATTGAAATGCTGTATTTAAGGCAGCATGAAATTAAATAAAATATCAAATCGCAATTAGGTTTTCTTTTTTCCAGAAGTAGCCTTGAGCAATATCAGCCCCAGATTGAATACCGGTAATAAGTTCGTTTTCCGATGCCACACCTTCAATCAGCACTGGAATATTTTCCATAACGGTCTTAATGGAGTGAATGATGTTTTTCAGCGCAGGGGAGTTGATTTCGCTTTTGTCTATTTTAATACCATCAACGTTACCATTATATTCAGGCAAGCTCACCAAATCTGCAAAAGTAAAATCATCCACCCATATTCTCACACCATAAGAACGTAAGCTTCGGAGCTTTTTAAAAAATAAATAGCGGGTTTTATCATCGAGAGACTTGAGCGCAGATGCATCAGATATCTCTATACATATAGAGTTAAATGTAGCAATGCGATCAATGTCCAACTGACTCAGACACATAAATCCATCAATGGATAAGTTATAAAAACACCTATCGACAATGCGATCGGTCACGCGCTCGACCTGCTGCAGCAATAACTCGACCTGCTGACGACCGGATACATTGGCAAACCATTTTTCAGGATTACGTTCATAACGTAATTTGCTTAAGACTTCATATCCAACAATACGATTTTCCACTAAATCAATAAGCGGTTCGAGGCGGAAATGTTCAATATCAGTCAGCCACCGGTGAGTCGCGCAATTTATGAGGGTACTCATCATCTCTGTGCCCTGTCCTATTACTGTACGGAACGAGAATGCCGTCCGTTTCGATGAGCACAGTATTCAGATGATTCCGCCGCACAACAACACTATAATCCAATGTCACAAGCATTTATAGTATATATAACTAAATTATACCTATAGAATAGATTATAATTCCATATCAAGATTAACATATGACATCTAAGCACAAAGCGGAAATATAGGTCTATCATATAGAAATGCTCTACATAAGGAGACGAGCGATGCTGTATCTCATTGATGACATCGTCATCTATGATGCCTTAAACGGGACTTTGCGGCGGGCTGACGAAAAGGTAGCCGAAGCGACCCATTTGACGACAATTGCAAATAAGATTTTCTCTTTTCTGCTGCAACACCATGGTGCGCTAGTGACACGCAACACGTTGTTTGATGAGATATGGGAAAAAGAAGGTGTTGCCTCTTCATCAAACACGTTAAATCAGTACATCAGCCTTCTCAGAAAAATCTTGTCCGGGTATCTTGGTGATAAGGAAATTATCGTTACCGTCCCGCGTGCAGGATATTATTTGAGCAAAGAAATTAGCGTATCGCAAAAAATCACTGCGCGCCGACGAGTTCCTCATTGGCCCAGGTATGTCGTGGGAATAATGGTGTTCGCAGTGTTAGTAGCAGGCACATTCCTGTACACCTATCAACCAGATAAAATAATACCCCGTAAAATTGGAGAATTAAAAGGATGCCCTGTCTATGATATTTCAGGGGTGAAAAGTGATGTGGCAGATGCCTCAAGCTTCGCGGTCGCGGAAAAAGCATTGGAAATGAATAATCAAATCTGCACAAAAACAACCGCTTTTTATATTTATGCGCAGGAAGCATTACATTTGCACAAGCCTGCCCGAGTGATGTTCACCCGCTGCATTGAGTGGGATGACAACCGAGATACCTGCCAGAATATTTATTACTACACCTGGAACCGCTGATGAAAAAGAGCCCACTATTTTTATACGGTATCGGTACATTACTACTGATTATTTTTCTAGCTGTGGGTTACTGGTATTCACGGCATAACCTGGATTTTACCTGCTCATCATCAACGGCTTCTTTTTACACTAACAAAGGCAACGTTCCTTTTTTGAATTACACCCAAAGCGTGTCATTCACTCACAGCGGCAAGGCTTTTTTACATATATCCGGTAACATACATGACGCCGAAAATATGTACACGCTGAACCGTACCATAATATATAGTTATGAGCGAATTGCGCCAAATGAGTATAGCATGCAGGTGTTAACATCATCCTACGCAGGTAGCGACAGCGTTCCAGAAGCAATGGAAAAGAAATATTTCATGCCCATTATGTCCGGCGTCCAACGCATTTTTGGCATTCGTCAGTTGCCAACCGGCGATATGGTTATCTCGAACAACTCCGGCCCATTTCTCGTATGCGCAGTTCATTGAGGGTTTAGCCAGCACTCAGGTTTACGCCGCCCTCGCCCGTTCCAGACATGCTGCATTTATTACGGGCCTCATGGCTACGAGAATGCAGAAAGGGTTCATACAGTGTACTCTGCCAGGATAAGCGCGTTCGGTGTTGATCGGATTGAATTTTTGAATCCGTGCATCGGCGGATACAACAGTATCCTACAAAGGGAAACGCGCATTAGCTAACTTATTGAGCACCTGGTGATTTCTTATGAAGAAGCTGTTTGTGCAGTTTTACCTGTTACTGTTCGTCTGCTTTCTGGTAATGACCCTGCTGGTCGGACTGGTATACAAATTCACCGCAGAACGCGCAGGCAGACAGTCGCTCGACGATTTAATGAAAAGCTCGCTATACCTGATGCGCAGTGAGCTGCGTGAGATCCCGCCACGCGACTGGGGGAAAACGCTGAAGGAGATGGATTTAAACCTCTCTTTTGACCTGCGCGTTGAACCGCTGAATAAGTACACGCTGGACGCCCCAACTATGCAGCGTTTGCGAGAAGGCGATATCGTTGCGCTTGACGATCAATATACGTTTATTCAACGGATCCCTCGCAGCCACTATGTGCTGGCCGTCGGTCCGGTCCCCTATCTCTATTTTCTCCATCAAATGCGTTTGCTGGACATCGCACTGATGGCGTTCATTGCCATCTCGCTGGCATTCCCGGTGCTTATCTGGATGCGCCCACACTGGCAGGAGATGCTCCGACTGGAGGCCGCTGCGCAACGTTTTGGCGAAGGACATCTGGGCGAACGCCTCCATTTTGACAATGGTTCCAGCTTCGAGCGATTGGGTGTGGCATTTAACCAGATGGCGGACAATATCAATGCGCTAATCGCCAGTAAGAAACAACTAATCGATGGCATCGCCCATGAACTGCGTACCCCACTGGTTCGCTTACGTTACCGGCTGGAAATGAGTGATAACCTCACCGTGCAGGAATCTCAGGCGTTAAATCGAGATATCGGCCAACTGGAAGCGTTGATCGAAGAATTACTGACCTACGCCCGACTGGACCGTCCGCAAAATGAACTGAAGCTTAGCGTTCCTGACCTCCCTGTCTGGCTGACAACCCATCTGGAGGATGTGCAAAGCGTGAATCCTGAGCGGGCGGTGCGCTTACGCCATCTCCAGAGCGGTGATTACGGTGCGCTGGATATGCGCCTGATGGAGCGCGTACTGGATAATCTACTGAATAATGCCCTGCGCTATTGCCAGTCTACAGTTCAAGCGAGCCTGATGTTGAACGGCAATCAGGCGACGCTGGTTGTGGAAGACGACGGGCCCGGTATTGCTCCAGACGCCCGCGAACAAATTTTTGAACCGTTTGTTCGCCTTGACCCCAGCCGTGACCGGGCAACTGGTGGATGCGGGCTAGGGTTAGCCATCGTCCGCTCAATTGCGTTGGCTATGGGCGGTACGGTCGTCTGCGATGAAAGTGAACTTGGCGGAGCCCGCTTTTGTTTCAGTTGGCCCGTCTGGCATAACATTCCTGAAATTTCAGCTGCCTGACTCAGACTGCTCGGTGGTCAGGTGGCGGATGGTGTGCTATAAAAAAAGTATGTTGTAACTAAAATGGTAAACCTATGGCCCGTTACGATCTCGTCGACCGCCTGAACGGCACCTTCCGCCAGATGGAACAAGCGCTGGCGCTTCTGAACGAAAACCTGTTGCAGCAGACGCTGCTGGTTGCGCGCGTCTTCTCGTTACCGGAAGTGGTCAAGGAGGCAGAGCATGCCCCATTACAAAGCATTGATGTTAAGCAGCATTTAGGCAAAGAGGCTGAAACGCTGGCGCTAGGCCACTATCGTCACCTGTTTATCCAGCAACAATCCGAGAATCGGAGCAGCAAAGCGGCCGTCCGCCTGCCTGGTGTGTTGTGTTATCAGGTGGATAGCGCTAGCCACCGTGTTCTGGAAGAACAAATACAACGCATTAACCAGCTAAAAACGACCTTCGAGCGTATCGTCACGGTGGAGTCCGGGCTGGCGTCGGCGGCGCGTTTCGAATGGGTGCATCGCCACCTGCCGGGACTGATTACGCTGAATGCCTATCGCACGCTCACCCTGGTCAGAGACCCTGCTACTCTGCGCTTCGGCTGGGCCAACAAGCACATTATTAAAAATCTGAAACGCGATGAAGTTCTGCAGCAACTGGAAAAAAGCCTGGCGTCACCACGCAGCGTGCATCCCTGGACGCGTGAAGAGTGGCAGGCAAAGCTTGAGCGGGAATATCGGGATGTCGCCGCCCTGGGACAACATGCCCGCCTGAAGATCAAACGACCGGTAAAAGTGCAGCCCATCGCCCGCGTCTGGTACAAAGGAGAGCAAAAGCAGGTACAGTATGCCTGCCCTACGCCATTGATCGCGCTCCTCAACAACGAGAACGGCATGACCGTACCGGATATCGGCGAGTTACTGAATTACGATGCCGACAATGTTCAGCATCGTTTTAAACCTCAGGCGCAGCCGCTGAGATTGGTAATTCCCCGGCTGCACCTGTACGTTGCTGATTAACTGCCTGGCCGCATGCTGCCAACCATCAGCTCCGGGCGTACCCAACTGTCAAACTCCGCTTCGGTGAGATATCCCAGCGCCAGAGCGGAGGCTTTTAACGTCAGCCCCTCTTTGTGCGCCTTTTTGGCAATTTCAGCCGCTTTATCATACCCGATATGGGTATTGAGCGCCGTCACCAGCATCAGCGACTCATTGAGCAATTGATCGATTCGCTCACGGTTGGGCTCAATTCCCGTCGCGCAGTGCTCGTTAAAGCTTTCCATACCGTCAGCCAGCAAACGTACCGACTGCAGGAAGTTGTGGATAACCATCGGCCGGTAAACGTTGAGCTCAAAGTTACCTGACGCCCCGCCCATATTGATGGCGACATCGTTGCCCATTACCTGACAGCACAGCATGGTCAGCGCTTCACACTGGGTAGGATTGACCTTGCCCGGCATGATCGAACTGCCCGGTTCATTTTCCGGAATCGAAATTTCGCCGATACCGCAACGCGGGCCGGATGCTAGCCAGCGTACATCGTTGGCGATTTTCATCAGTGACACCGCCAGCCCTTTTAGCGCGCCGTGGGCATGAACCAGAGCATCGCAGGTGGCCAGCGCTTCAAATTTATTCGGTGCGGTAACGAACGGCGCACAAGTGATAACCCGCAGTTCATCCGCGACCCGGCGAGCATATTCCGGATGGGTGTTCAGCCCGGTTCCTACCGCGGTTCCCCCCAGCGCCAGTTCCGCCACGTGAGGTAAACTGTTTTCAATGTGTCTGAGGTTATGTTCGAGCATGGCTACCCAGCCGGAAATCTCCTGGCCAAGCGTAAGCGGGGTTGCATCTTGCAGGTGCGTGCGGCCAATTTTGACGATATCGGCAAAAGCGTGAGACTTATCATTAAGCGTTTTGGTCAACACATTTAATTGCGGGATCAGAGAGTTACGCAGCGCCAGCAGCGCGGCAACGTGCATCGCGGTTGGGAAGACATCATTCGAGCTTTGGCTCTTATTAACATCATCATTGGGGTGTACTTTGCGTTCCATCCCTCGTACACCGCCCAGCAATTCGCTGGCCCGGTTTGCCAGCACCTCGTTCATATTCATATTGCTTTGCGTGCCAGAGCCGGTTTGCCAGATGGCCAGTGGAAACTCTTCGCGGTGTTTATCCGCCAACACCTCATCTGCGGCCTGCATAATAGCCCTGGCTTTATCCTCCGCCAACAGCCCGAGATCCTGGTTAACCTTTGCAGCGGCGCGTTTTGTCAGCGCCAGCGCATGGATCAGCGAGACCGGCATTTTCTCCGTAGAGATACGAAAATGTTCCAGCGAACGTTGGGTTTGCGCGCCCCAAAGCTTATCGGCAGGAACATCAATTGCGCCCATTGAATCATTCTCGCGGCGTACCGTTACCATTACCTGCTCCTTACATTAACAATTGATTAGGTTATGTTTCGACATTGCCCATTTGCATTGGTCTTATGAGTATTAACGAGGATTAATCTGTCGTTTGGTGGTTCGTGCGATAAAAAAACCGCCCCGAAGGGCGGCTGACGTTACTTAACGCAGCGTGCGCACTGCGACGTCTGAATTTGCTTAAAGAAATCGTTGCCTTTGTCATCGACCAGGATAAACGCCGGGAAATCTTCCACTTCAATTTTCCAGATAGCTTCCATCCCGAGTTCCGGGTATTCGACACACTCCAGACTCTTGATGCTGCCCTGGGCCAATACCGCAGCTGGGCCGCCAATACTGCCTAAGTAGAAACCGCCATGCTTATGACAGGCGTCGGTCACCTGCTGGCTACGGTTGCCTTTCGCCAGCATGATCATGCTCCCACCCGCGGCCTGAAGCTGATCAACATACGAGTCCATACGCCCGGCCGTAGTTGGGCCAAGCGAACCAGATGCATAGCCTTCCGGCGTTTTTGCCGGACCGGCGTAATAGATTGGGTGATCTTTAACATACTGCGGCAAACATTCGCCGTTATCCAGACGTTCTTTCAGTTTCGCATGCGCAATATCACGGCCAACAATGATTGTACCGTTAAGCGACAAACGCGTAGAAACTGGGTACTGAGACAGCTGGGCCAGGATCTCTTTCATCGGACGATTGAGATCAACGCGCACCGCTTCACCCTCTCCTGCCTGGCGCAGCTCTTCTGGTATGTATTTTCCAGGATTATGCTCCAATTTTTCGATCCAGATACCTTCGCGGTTGATCTTAGCTTTGATATTTCGATCGGCTGAGCAAGAAACGCCCATACCAACCGGACACGACGCGCCGTGACGCGGCAGACGGATCACGCGGATGTCATGAGCGAAGTACTTCCCGCCAAATTGCGCGCCCAGCCCCAAATTCTGCGCCTCAATCAGCAATTCTTTTTCCAGTTCCACATCGCGGAATGCCTGACCGTGTTCGTTACCTTCGGTCGGTAGCTCATCGTAGTATTTCGCAGAGGCCAGTTTCACCGTTTTCAGCGTCGCTTCCGCTGACGTACCGCCAATAACAAACGCGATGTGATACGGCGGACAAGCCGCTGTACCCAGCGTACGCATCTTCTCAACCAGGTAGTTTTTTAATTTGCCCGGCGTGAGCAGCGCTTTGGTTTCCTGGTACAGATAGGTTTTGTTCGCCGAACCACCACCTTTGGCAATACACAGGAATTTATATTCGTCGCCATCGACAGTATACAAATCTATTTGTGCAGGCAGATTAGTACCGGTGTTTACCTCTTTATACATATCCAGTGCGGCGTTTTGTGAATAGCGCAGGTTGTCTTCGATGTAAGTGTTATACACACCACGCGCCAGTGCCGCTTCATCACCGCCGCCGGTCCAGACGCGCTGACCTTTTTTACCTACGATTATCGCGGTTCCGGTGTCCTGACAGGTAGGCAAAATACCCTTAGCCGCAATGTCCGAGTTACGCAGGAATTGCAGCGCCACATATTTGTCGTTTTCGCTGGCTTCCGGGTCTCGCAGAATATCGGCCACCTGCTGTTGATGCGCAGGACGCAGCATAAACGACGCATCATGGAAGGCCTGACGGGCCAGCAGAGTTAAGGCTTGTGGTTCTACTTTAACAATCTCCTGCCCTTCAAATTCGGCAACGGAGACATGTTCGCTGGTCAGCAGATAGTATTCGGTATCATCCTTTTTGAGGGGGAAAGGATGCTGATAATGAAAGGGTTTGTTTGACATTGTGCTCTCACTTACTGCTCGGTCTGGTTATTCTCTGGGCAGATGTTCCATTGCCCTGCTTCCCTGCCGCAGGCCGGAATGTAGAAAGAAAGGTTTCTGCAACCGGAATTGCTCAGGGTATTAAAAGCGAGTCACCATATCCTACACAATTTTTTAACAAAAACTGAGACAAGTACGACTTTTTACATGTGCAGGTTACTTCCCTCTGGGTTTCTTGGTTTAATAGCCGCAGAAAATTCCACATTGAAACAGGGCTTGAGAATGCAAAAACTCATCAACTCAGTGCAAAATTACGCCTGGGGAAGTAAAACTGCGTTAACGGAACTTTATGGGATTGCCAACCCCACTCAGCAACCGATGGCTGAGCTGTGGATGGGTGCGCATCCGAAAAGCAGTTCGCAGGTTATGGGCGCTGACGGCCAGACGATCGCTCTACGCGATGTCATCGAACGCGATAAAACCGCACTGCTAGGCGATGCCGTTGCGAAACGCTTTGGTGAACTGCCTTTCCTGTTTAAAGTTCTCTGCGCCGCGCAACCTCTTTCGATTCAGGTTCATCCTAATAAGCACAACTCTGAAATTGGATTTGCCAAAGAAAACGCAGCCGGGATCCCGATGGATGCCGCCGAGCGTAACTACAAAGATCCTAACCACAAACCGGAACTGGTTTTTGCTTTAACGCCTTTCCTGGCGATGAATGCATTTCGCGAATTCTCTGACATTGTTGCCTTGTTACAGCCCGTCTCCGCCGCGCATCCGGCTATTGCGCATTTCCTGCAGGAACCAGGCGCAGAACGTCTGAGCTATCTTTTCGCCAGTTTGCTGAATATGCAAGATGAGGAGAAATCCCATGCGCTGGCGGTCCTGAAATCGGCGTTGAACAGCCAGCAGGGTGAACCCTGGCAAACCATTCGCCTGGTAGCCGACTTCTACCCGAACGACAGCGGGCTCTTCTCTCCGCTGCTGCTTAATGTGGTGAAGCTCAATCCAGGCGAAGCGATGTTCCTGTTTGCCGAAACACCACACGCCTACCTGCAAGGTGTGGCGCTTGAGGTAATGGCTAACTCAGACAACGTGCTGCGTGCCGGACTAACGCCAAAATATATTGATATCCCTGAGCTGGTCGCCAACGTTAAGTTTGTCGCCAAGCCTGCAAACCAGTTGCTGACCACACCGGTTAAGACGGATGGCGAACTGGACTTCCCCATTCCGGTCGATGATTTCGCGTTCTCCCTACATGAACTGACCGTCGGTGATGCAGAAATCAGCCAGCAAAGTGCGGCTATTTTATTCTGCATTGAGGGAGAAGCCGTGCTGAGCAAAGGCGAGCAGCGTTTGGTCCTGTTGCCGGGTGAGTCGGCCTTTATCAGCGCAAATGAATCGCCGGTAAACGTCAGCGGCAAGGGCCGTTTAGCTCGGGTTTATAACAAGCTGTAGCAAGATACTGATATTTTTAACAACTCTTGCTAAGCTGTAGTGAGTTTAAGACATGTCACTCCTCCAGGCGTCTTCAAACGCCTGGTTTTATTTTATGGATATCAAAATGAAAAAATCGCTGGTAGCTGCGGGTGTGGTGGTTGCACTGGGTATCGTCTGGACGGGCGGCGCCTGGTACACAGGAAAAAAACTCGAAACGCATCTCGCCGAGATGGTAACTCAGGCAAACGATCAGTTAAAACGCTACTCCCCTGAGGCGGGCATTGAACTGAGTTATCAGAACTACCAGCGCGGCGTGTTCAATAGCCAACTGCAGTTGGTGGTCAAACCCATCGTCGGGCAGCCAGATTCCTGGCTGAAACCAGGACAAAGCATCGTCCTGAATGAAACCGTGGATCACGGTCCTTTCCCGCTGGCGCAACTGAAATCACTGAATCTTGTCCCTGCTATGGCCTCAGTGAAAACAACGCTGGTGAATAACGACGTTACCAAACCACTGTTTGATATTGCCAAAGGCGAGACGCCATTTGTCATTAACTCCCGTATTGGCTACAGCGGGGATACCCGTTCCGATCTCTCCCTCAAACCGTTGAACTATGAGAAAGGCGACGAAAAAGTGGCCTTCAGCGGCGGGGAATTCCAGTTCACAGCAGACAAAGATGGTAATGCAGTGTCGTTGACTGGTGAGGCGCAAAGTGGCCTGGTTAATGCGGTTAATGAGTACGATCAGAAAGTACAAGTTACTTTCAATAATCTAAAAACTGAAGGTTCCAGCAGCATCGCCAGCTTTGGTGAGCGCATCGGCGATCAGAAATTATCACTCGAAAAGCTGTCGATTTCAGTCGAGGGTAAAGAGTTGGCGGTTCTGGAAGGCATGGGTATTGATGGCAAATCCGATCTGATCAACGATGGCAAAACCGTTAACAGCCAACTGGATTACACCCTCAACAGCCTTAAACTGCAGGGCCAGGATATGGGGAGCGGTAAGCTGACGCTGAAAGTGGGCCAGATTGATGGTGAAGCGCTGCACCAGTTCAGCCAGCAGTATAGCGCCCAAACCAAAGCGCTGATGGCGCAGATTGATGTAGTGCAAAATCCTGAGCTTTATCAGCAGAAAGTCACTGAAGCCTTCTTTAATGCGCTGCCAATCCTGATGAAAGGCGAACCGGTTATCACCATTGCCCCGCTGAGCTGGAAGAACGCAAAAGGGGAAACCGCATTTAATCTGTCACTGCTGCTAAAAGATCCGACCGCAAACACCGAGGAACCACAAACCCTGGCCCAGGAAGTGGATCGTTCTGTCAAATCGCTGGATGCTAAACTGACCATCCCTGTCGATATGGCGACTGAGTTCATGACGCAGATTGCCAAACTGGAAGGGTATCAGCAGGAAGAAGCGGCGGGTTTGGCAAAGCAACAGGTTAATGGCCTCGCGGCGATGGGTCAGATGTTCCGTATTACTACGCTGCAGGACAACGTTATCGGCTCCAGCCTGCAATACGCAAACGGCCAGGTGACGCTGAACGGACAAAAAATGCCGCTTGATGAGTTTGTTGGCATGTTCGGCATGCCTTCGCTCACAGAGCCGGACGTTCCTGCCATTCCGCAACAGTAATAACGTCTGTACAACAGGCCCGATAACAGTGTTATCGGGTTTTTTTTATTCAGTTGCCACCAGGTGAGCGGAAAGCGTTAGATTGCGCGAATGACCTTCATCGTGACCAATGCGTTGTAGCATACGTTCTGCAAGGGTGTATCCCATTTCACGCGCGGGCGTGCAAGCCCAGATAATGGGGATATCGTCCAGCGCGTTTTCCGCCACATCAGCGAAACCGGCCAACGATATTTGCTGTTCGAAATAGCGGTCTACGCCAATTTCACCACTCTGACGACCAGCTCTCATCAGGCCGAACCAGGCACCTATGGCGATTATTTCGTTGTAGCACACTACCGCGCTGATTGTCGGATTGCGCCGTAGCAGCGCCGTCACCTCTTCTGCAGCCTGCTTCTGGCTGGATGAGCACTCCAGCACCCAGTCGCTATGAAACGGTAAACCATATTTTAGCAACGTGGCGCAATAACCGCCGACGCGCTCAGCCCGGGTCAATGAAGAACTCTGCCCCCCCAGCCAGGCAATTCGCTGATGTCCGTGACGAATGAGATGTTCAACCAGTAACTGCGCAGCCTGCATGTTATCGGGCCTGACGGTGTCAACGTCATCCATGTAGCTGGCTCGGGATGCAAATACCACCGGGATCCCTTTATCAGCGGCCAGTCGTTGCAGTGTGTCACTACTGCCGGCTGCTCCGGCAATGACCACGCCATCAACCCCCTGGTTGATCAACATCGCGAAACGCTGCGCCAACTGTTCGCCATCCTTACCACCGTGCAGTAAGAAGACCATGCGCCCCTGCGCTTCTAACGCTTCCGTCAGCCCCGCCGTCAACTCGGCATAAAACGGCGTAGACAGATCGCGCACAATCAAACCAATTACCCCGCTCTGCCCACCGCGCAGCGCAGATGCCTGGCGGTTACGCACAAACCCCAGTTGCTCAATAGCAGCATTCACCCGTTCACCGGTCGCTGATGAAATTCGCCCTTTTCCACTGAGCACCAATGAGACGGTACTGACCGAAACCCCCGCAGCCAGCGCGACATCATGAATGGTTATTTTTTTGGCTATAGCCATAAAAACAGCAAACTCCCCGATAACGTGACGGATAAAACGTTTTATCAATCACTTATATTTATACGCCCTATTATCATTCGATAATGTGATTTATACCGCACTAAAATTAGGTAAAACGTTTTATCTTCTCGCCATCATTAGTCAGCCAGCTTTTACAAGGAGTCGTTTGATGACGGCGAGAACCACACCAAAAATAACGTTATGGGAATTTTTCCAGCAGTTGGGCAAAACCTTTATGCTGCCCGTTGCGCTGCTCTCTTTTTGCGGGATCATGTTGGGGATCGGCAGTTCGTTGAGCAGCCATGATGTCTTAACGCTGATCCCAGCGTTGGGGAATCCGGTGCTTCAGGCCATCTTTACCTGGATGAGTAAAGTTGGCTCATTTGCGTTTAGCTTCCTGCCGGTGATGTTTTGTATTGCCATTCCTCTGGGACTGGCGCGCGAGAACAAAGGCGTGGCGGCGTTTGCCGGTTTTGTTGGTTATGCGGTCATGAACCTTGCCGTCAACTTCTGGTTGACTGCCAAAGGTATCTTACCCACCACGGATGCGGCGATCCTCAAAGCCAACAACGTGCAAAATATTCTGGGGATCCAGTCGATCGACACAGGGATCCTCGGCGCGGTTATTGCCGGGATCATCGTCTGGATGCTGCATGAACGCTTCCACAACATTCGTCTGCCGGATGCGCTGGCCTTCTTCGGCGGTACGCGATTTGTGCCAATTATCTCCTCAGTGGTGATGGGACTTGTCGGGCTGGTCATTCCTCTGATCTGGCCAGTTTTCGCCATGGGCATTACCGGACTCGGCCACATCATCAACAGCGCGGGTGAATTTGGTCCTATGCTGTTCGGTACCGGTGAACGTCTGCTGCTGCCTTTTGGTCTTCACCATATTCTGGTGGCACTCATTCGCTTCACCGAAGCCGGCGGCACACAGGAAGTCTGCGGCCATAGCGTGAGCGGTGCACTGACTATTTTCCAGGCTCAGCTGAGCTGCCCAACCACGCAAGGCTTTTCTGAAAGCGCAACCCGCTTCTTGTCCCAGGGTAAAATGCCGGCATTCCTCGGTGGTTTACCGGGTGCGGCATTAGCCATGTACCACTGTGCACGCCCTGAAAATCGTCATAAAATTAAAGGGTTATTAATCTCTGGTCTGATTGCCTGTGTCATCGGCGGTACCACCGAACCCCTCGAGTTCTTATTCCTGTTCGTCGCCCCGGTTCTGTATGTTATCCACGCCCTGCTGACCGGTCTTGGCTTCACCGTGATGGCGGTTCTTGGCGTCACTATCGGTAACACGGACGGTAACCTGATTGACTTCGTGGTGTTCGGCATCCTGCACGGACTGTCCACCAAGTGGTATTTGGTCCCTGTAGTAGCGGCTATTTGGTTCGCGGTGTACTACGTGATCTTCCGCTTCGCCATCACACGTTTTAATCTCAAGACGCCGGGTCGTGAAGTAGAAATTGCCAGCAATATCGAAAAAGTCATGGCTGGAGCGCCGGGTAAATCCGGTTACAACGTCCCCGCCATTCTGGAGGCACTGGGTGGTGCCGATAACATAGTCAGTCTGGATAACTGCATCACTCGTCTGCGCTTGTCAGTAAAAGATATGTCGCTTGTTAACGTTCAGGCTCTGAAGGACAATCGTGCCATTGGCGTAGTACAACTCAATCAGCATAACCTCCAGGTAGTTATTGGTCCGCAGGTCCAGTCAGTGAAAGACGAGATCTCGGTTCTGATGAATACCGTACAGGCGTAAGGACAACAATATGTTTGATTTTTCAAAGGTTGTGGACCGGCACGGTACCTGGTGTACTCAGTGGGATTACGTTGCCGACCGTTTTGGTTCAGCCGACCTGCTGCCGTTCACCATCTCCGACATGGATTTTGCCACCGCACCTTGCATTCTGGAGGCGCTAACTCAGCGCCTGTCACATGGCGTGCTGGGGTACAGCCGCTGGAAAAATGATGAGTTTCTGGCGGCAATTAGCCACTGGTTTCTAACGCGACACAATTCCAAAATCGATCCTGAGTCGCTGGTTTATGGCCCCTCGGTCATCTATATGGTGTCGGAACTGATCCGCCAGTGGTCTTCTGCGGGCGATGCGGTGGTGATCCATACGCCGGCTTACGATGCGTTTTATAAAGCGATTGAAGGTAATCAGCGCCAGGTACGCGCTGTCGGGCTGGCAAAACGTACTGACGGTTGGTTTTGCGATATGGCTGCACTGGAGGAAGCGTTGTCTCAACCTGAAAGCAAGATTCTTCTGCTTTGCAGCCCGCAAAACCCCACGGGCAAAGTGTGGACGCGTAACGAACTGGAAACCATGGCAGAACTGTGTCAGCGCCACGGTGTAAAAGTCATTTCCGATGAGATCCATATGGATATGGTATGGGGAGACCAGCCGCACATCCCGTGGAGTAACGTCGCACGCGACAGTTGGGCGCTGCTCACCTCCGGTTCAAAGAGTTTCAATATTCCAGCGTTAACCGGGGCTTACGGGATTATTGAGAATGCGCAAAGCCGCAACGATTACCTCAGTGCGTTAAAAGGCCGCGATGGCCTTTCATCACCTGCGGTACTGGCACTTAGCGCGCATATTGCGGCTTATCAACAGGGCGCTGGTTGGCTTGATGCGCTGCGCGATTATCTTGCCAGTAATCTGCATTACGTTGCTCGTGAGCTCAATGCCGCATTCCCCGAACTCAACTGGCAGGTTCCACAATCCACCTATCTGGCATGGATTGACCTGCGCCCGCTCAATATTGATGACCATGCACTGCAGGATGCGCTCATCCACCAGCAGAAAGTCGCCATTATGCCGGGATACACTTACGGAGAAGAAGGTCGTGGTTTTGTACGCCTCAATGCCGGATGCCCGCGTTCTAAGCTTGAAAAAGGCGTTCAGGGGCTGATTAACGCCATCCGCACAATACGTTAAATAGAGTTGCGCAATGAAAATTCATTGCGCAACGTCTTCAATTAACAAACAAATCTATTTTGCATCGCATGTTTTAAAGCTCCCCTCCTGAGCTCCTTTCCTTTCAGTAAAAAATTCACCGCAATAAAAATCAAAAATACAAAACATAAAGCTGAGAAGATGGCGTGAAATATCGCGCTGTTTTATATACATAAAAACCATGAATACAACACAAACAAACATTCGAAAAAAGAATTTAACTTTTTTTTTACTCTTATCACTAACAGCATCTATTTGTTTGTGGTTTATCCCTTTCAATAACCAGCGCTACAGTCTCTCTTTTTATCCCGTTATTGCCACCTTCGCTGGCGTATTGCATATCCAGATAGGTTGCTTTATGTCGATGAATTACATGAGTTATCGACACAAAAAATACCTTTTACCCCTGGCCTGCGCATTCTATTGCTCGGGTCTTTTTTTATTTCTCGCCCTCTATATTTATTTTTATAAAAACGGTCTCCCCGGTGTTATCTACAACGACATTGCTGTTTTATATTTTATGAGAAATATGTTAATTACGGGGTTGTTTTTTGCTACATATTATCTGTACAGATTCAAGCATAAAAAAGGAAAATGCAGCAAAACAATAATTTATGCAACTTACGTGTGGAGCGTAGTACACCTGGTAATGGCTACCCTCTATTCCATTCGCGTTACGCCAATCGCCTTTCAGTTAGTTGATACAGATACATTCGAATGGTTGCGCCCCTGGCGTGGAAGTTTTATTTATATCCTGATCATATTGTGGACCAGCATTATGTTGCTAGGGGCAAATTTAACTCGCCTAAAAACACAGTTTTGGGTCAGCATGTCTCTGGTTGCTCTCAGCAACCTGTTAAGTGTCATCATTATGCTGAAGTACACTCACATAGATTCCGCCGGATGGTATCTGGCCAGAGGACTGGAATGTCTCAGCGCGATGGTCGTGATGATCGTGCTCATGTCGGATATCTTCAAACGCTATAAATCTTCACGACAAGCCTATGAATTATCCTATGAAAACTCAGTTCGCGACCCGATGACCCGACTTTATAACCGCGGATATTTTTATAACGCATTAAGCAACGAAGTTAAAACTTCATCTCCCCACAAGCCGTTAAGTATTGTGTTTTGCGACATTGATTTTTTTAAATCAGTTAATGACACATGGGGACATTTGCAAGGCGATCGGGTGATTATCAGGCTGGCGAAAATTATGCAGCGGTTAAGTCGACGCAGCGACATCGTTGCGCGTATTGGTGGAGAAGAGTTTGCCGTCTTGCTACCTGAAACGAATGCCGATGCAGCGTTTAACATTGCCGAGCGGATCAGAAAACATGTTGAACAACAAACCCAGGCAACAACCGACGGTGACTTTCCACGCATCATCACCATTAGCCTGGGGATAGTAACCTCCGTGGAAAACAGTGCGGCTGCGGAAAGACTCGCCGATTGCGCCGACCGCGCCCTGTATAAGGCAAAAAACCAGGGACGCAATTGCGTTGTGGCCTATTCTGACGAAAATATTTAATAGCAAAGGAAAAGATCGCCATTCAGGCGATCTTTTCCTCATTATCAGTTGGTAATTTTCATGTGCAGCTGGAATGCGTTAGTTTTACCTTCATCTTTCGCCGCACCTTTTTGATATATTCTGATAGTATACTTACCGCTGGCAGGTAGCGTATTTTTATATGTATCACCGCTCATCATGCCATCAAAAATGAATTGTTCGCCCGGCGCAATAATACTCATGAACGGATGAGGCCATGCACTTTTCAGAACTGCCTGCATGGTCTGCCCTTTTTTGGCGACAAACGTATAATCTTTTGTTTTATCACCCGTAATTGTACCCTTGATATCTGCGCCACTGGTACCTTTCTTAAACTGGATAACATGCGTTTCATCCGCTTTATACGCAGCATGCGCAGGCACAGTTGCCAGAAGTAAACTTCCACAGAACATTGTACTGACAATTAGTTTTACACTTTTCACTTTATTAATACCCTCATTCGTTATTGTGTTTTTTATAACATACCTTATCGCGCATTCATAAACTGGAAAGTGTCCATTTTTCGCTATTAGCGATGTTATTCAATCAATATCTGATAAAAATAAAACTTTAAAGTTTTTAGAGGAACATATTTCTGTTGTATAATGGCCTGCACTTTACCTAAAAACACGAGTGCGACCATGATTGATACTTCTCTCCCCCTTACCGACGTCCATCGCCACCTTGATGGTAACATCCGTGCCCAAACGATCCTGGATCTGGGTCGTCAGTTCAATTTACCCCTTCCGGCACAAACGCTGGAAACGCTGATCCCTCATGTGCAAGTGACCTCCACTGAGCCGGATTTAGTGAGCTTTTTATCCAAGCTCGACTGGGGCGTGAAGGTACTGGGCTCGCTGGATGCCTGCCGCCGCGTGGCGTTTGAGAATATTGAGGATGCCGCACGTAACGGTCTGCACTATGTAGAATTACGTTTTTCACCAGGCTATATGGCGATGGCGCACCAGCTCCCCGTCGCGGGCGTGGTTGAGGCCGTTATTGCCGGCGTACGCGAGGGTTGCAAGACATTTGGCGTCGAAGCACGCCTAATTGGCATTATGAGCCGTACCTTCGGCGAAGCTGCCTGCCTGCAGGAACTGGATGCGCTGTTAGCCCACCGAGACCATATTACGGCTCTGGATCTGGCTGGTGACGAACTGGGGTTCCCTGGCAGTCTGTTCCTGTCGCACTTCAACCAGGCACGCGACGCTGGCTGGCGTATTACCGTGCATGCGGGCGAAGCCGCGGGGCCAGAAAGCATCTGGCAGGCCATTAAAGAGCTGGGCGCCGAGCGAATTGGTCACGGCGTTAAAGCCGTTGAAGATCGTGCGTTGATGGATTATCTCGCCGAGCACCGTATCGGCATCGAATCCTGCCTGACATCGAACATTCAGACCAGCACCGTTGCCTCACTGGCAACCCATCCGCTGAAAACCTTCCTTGAGCACGGGGTATTAGCCAGTTTGAATACGGACGATCCGGCTGTTCAGGGTGTGGATATTATTCATGAGTACACCATTGCCGCACCCGCAGCAGGACTAACGCGCGAACAGATCCGCCAGGCGCAAATCAACGGTCTGGAAATGGCATTTCTGAGTCACGAAGAAAAACGTGCCTTACGCGAGAAAGTCGGCGCAGCGTAACGTATAAAGTGCCGGATGGCGCTAACGCTTATCCGGCCTACGTTGGGTTTCATTGTAGGCCGGATAAAATGCCAGTACATCTCCACCCGGCATTAGCGTAATCAGGCAAGGCACAGCGTCGAACGATGCTTCGCTGATTCAAGACCCAGCTCAATCAGCTCCATGATTTGGATAGCTTGTCTTGCCGGAACCGGGTTCTCACCGTTACCGTTTAGCGCGTCACGAATGCCTGCATAGTACGCCGGATAGTTACCCGGTACGGTAAGCCAGGTCTCTTCAACCTGCTCTTCACCTTCTATTCGCGTCAATACGCCATCGCGCATGTCATAGCCCCAGTCTTCCTGAGGCAACCGCTCGCCATTTTTCAAACGCTCTTCCTGCGGGTCAAGACCATACTTCACATAGCTGCCACGCGATCCGTGCACAATATAACGGGCCGATTCTGCTGCAGCGAGCATGGTACCGTGCAGAATCACTCGACGCTGCGGATACGTCAGGATGGCATGAAAGTAATCCGTCGCCTGCGCACCGGGGCGCAACTGGGCAAGGTCTACCGTCAGACTGACGGGCAAACCAAACAGGTTAATCGCCTGATCCAAAAGATGCGGTGCTAAATCGTACCAGATGCCGCTTCCCGGGCCGCCCTGTTCACGCCAACGGTCACGAACCTGCGGGCGAAAACGATCGAAATGGGATTCAAAATACGCCACTTCTCCCAATACGCCATCCGCCAGCAAGGCTTTCAGCGTCAGAAAATCGCTATCCCAGCGACGATTATGGAACACAGACAGCACGCGCCCGAGACTGCGCGCCAGCGCATCCAGTTCACGAGCTTGTGACAGTGTCACGGTAAAAGGCTTATCAACAACCACATGTTTGCCCGCTTCCAGCGCAGCCTTCGCTAACGGGAAGTGCGTGTCATTGGGCGTGGGGATCACTATCAGGTCGATATTTGGATCGTTAAAAAGATGCTTTGGTTCAGCAACAACCGCCACCGTAGGCCAGTCTGCCTTCACTTTTGCTTCATCACTACTGGAAACCGCAGCCAGTTCCAGGCCCGGTGTGCCCACAATCAGGGGGGCATGGAAGGTTTTGCTGGCATAACCATAGCCAATTAGCCCAACGCGGATGTTGTCACTCATGTTATTGCCTCTCAATTCAGGACTGACCTATTTCACACCATACCTTGCAACGTCTCAATAGTTTAATAACCTTTGCGCTACAAAGGGTGTTTCTTAACTTAAGTCAAACATATGCCACTTATGCGTAACTTGCAGCGAAAAATAGGTAGAAATCGTTCCCAATCATCTTGCTGAATTATTGAGAGATTAGTAACATTTGCAGCCTGTGTTTAAGGATAAATCAAAGCAAATGTCATCAGTAATGAATCGTCTTATTGAATTAACAGGTTGGATTGTTCTCGCCGTTTCCGTGATCCTGCTGGGCGTTGCCAATCATATTGACAATTACCAGCCACCGGAGCCCGTTGCTGCTGTGCAGAAGAAATAAGCATCGGCAGTCTTTTATCACCCGGCAATTAACATGTAGTGGCTGCAGGGTTTGGCTGCAAAAGATCGAATTCTGTCAAAAAAAGCGAGTTATGCCGCATCCCGCCCGGCTGCATATTGCCTGAGCTGGCGAAGCGCGTTACCCTTGTCGCAGGTGCGCATAGCGCCTGCTTTTTCACAGGTATGAACACTCTTCTTACACTTGCACGTAAATCCGCTTTTACCTGTGCACGTTGTTTATTTTTATATTTTCTACTCCGTTGGTATTATTTTATTTATATGGATCTGCATTTATGACTGTTCAGGATTACTTATTAAAATTCCGCAAAATCAGTTCACTCGATAGTCTGGAAAAACTGTTCGACCATCTTAACTACACGCTGACTGACGATAGCGACATTATCAATATGTACCGTGCCGCAGATCATCGCCGTGCGGAGCTTATCTCAGGAGGCCGTCTGTTTGACGTCGGTCAGGTACCTAAATCAGTCTGGCATTACGTGCAATAAAGAAGAAAGTAGCGCTCAACGTTAAAAGCTTTATAATAATTGCCCCAAAATGAATGGCACGACTGTTTGCGCGCGTAAACCTGGAGAAGAGATGACTACCACACCGGCACAACGTATCGGAGGCTGGCTACTTGGGCCACTGGCCTGGCTGTTAGTCGCGTTGTTAAGCGCTTCGCTGGCGTTATTACTTTATGCCACTGCGCTGGCTACACCGCAAACCTTCAAAACGCTGGGTGAGCAAAGTACGGTAAATTTGCTGTTATGGGGCGTCTCCTTTATTACCGCGATCGCCATGTGGTATTACACCCTTTGGTTGACGATTGCGTTTTTCAAACGCAGAGCCTGTGTGCCTAAACATTATATTCTATGGCTGCTGATTTCCGTGTTGCTGGCGATTAAAGCGTTTGCGTTTTCACCGGTTCCGGACGCCTTTGCCGTGCGCCAACTGCTGTTCCCATTGCTGGCTGCAGCACTTCTGGTGCCCTATTTCAAACGCTCGCAGCGCGTTAAAACAACGTTTGTGAACCCGTAATAACCCTACAGTTAACCTGTTGTCGCCTGTTGTAGATTGTCAGATAATAGGCGGCTTTTTTATTTCAGGCCGAAAAATGACTGATTACCTGCTGCTGTTTGTCGGAACTGTACTGGTCAATAACTTTGTACTGGTCAAGTTTCTGGGCCTCTGCCCGTTTATGGGCGTTTCCAAAAAACTGGAAACCGCAATGGGTATGGGCCTTGCCACGACGTTTGTCATGACGCTGGCATCCATCTGCGCATGGCTGATTGATACCTGGATCCTAATCCCACTCAATCTTATCTACCTGCGCACGCTGGCTTTTATTCTGGTTATCGCCGTCGTGGTGCAGTTTACCGAGATGGTTGTCCGCAAAACCAGCCCTGCACTTTACCGCCTGCTGGGGATCTTCCTTCCGCTGATCACAACTAACTGTGCGGTGTTGGGTGTAGCGCTACTGAACATCAACCTCGGCCATAACTTTTTACAGTCGGCGCTATACGGTTTTTCCGCCGCAGTCGGCTTCTCACTGGTGATGGTACTGTTCGCAGCAATTCGCGAGCGTCTCGCCGTGGCGGACGTCCCGGCGCCGTTTCGCGGTAATGCGATTGCGCTGATTACCGCCGGTTTAATGTCATTGGCCTTTATGGGCTTTAGTGGTTTGGTGAAGTTGTAATGAATGCTATCTGGATTGCCGTTGCCGCAGTGAGTCTACTGGGTCTGGCGTTCGGCGCTATTTTGGGTTATGCCTCACGACGTTTTGCCGTCGAGGACGATCCGGTCGTGGAGAAAATTGATGAAATTCTCCCGCAGAGCCAGTGTGGTCAATGTGGCTATCCGGGCTGTCATCCTTATGCTGAGGCAATCGGCTCTCATGGTGAAAAGATCAACCGTTGCGCCCCCGGTGGCGAAGCGGTGATGTTAAAAATTGCCGCCCTGCTGAACGTTGATCCGCAGCCGATTGATGGTGATGAACAAGATGTTACGCCCGTGCGTATGCTGGCGGTCATTGATGAAAATAACTGTATCGGTTGCACAAAGTGCATTCAGGCCTGCCCGGTTGATGCGATCGTCGGCGCAACGCGCGCCATGCATACGGTGATGAGCGATCTCTGCACCGGGTGCAATCTGTGCGTCGATCCGTGCCCTACGCAATGTATCGAATTACGTCCAGTAGCCGAAACACCAGATAGCTGGAAATGGGATTTAAACACTATCCCTGTGCGCATCATTCCCGTGGAACAACATGTTTAAGTTATTCTCTGCATTCAGAAAAAACAAAATCTGGGACTTTGATGGCGGCATTCATCCACCAGAAATGAAGACTCAGTCAAACGGTACGCCGCTGCGACAGGTTCCGCTGGCACCACGCTTTGTTATTCCGCTGAAGCAGCATATTGGCGCTGAGGGGGAACTGTGCGTAAACGTGGGCGATACCGTACTTCGTGGTCAGGCGTTAACCCTCGGACGTGGCAAAATGCTTCCGGTCCATGCACCAACGTCAGGTACCGTTGTAGCCATTGCCCCGCACTCTACTGCACATCCCTCGGCACTCGCTGAACTGAGCGTTATCATTGACGCCGATGGTGAAGATCGCTGGATTGAACGGGATGGCTGGATCGATTACCGCTCCCGTAGCCGTGAAGAGCTGATCGCACGTATTCATCAGTTCGGCGTTGCCGGACTAGGTGGCGCGGGTTTCCCCACCGGCGTCAAACTACAGGGCGGCGGTGATAAAATTGAAACGCTGATCATCAACGCCGCTGAATGCGAGCCGTACATTACGGCTGATGACCGCCTGATGCAGGACTGCGCGGCGCAGGTCGTCGAAGGTATCCGTATCCTGGCGCATATTCTTCAGCCCCGCGAAATTTTGGTGGGTATCGAAGATAACAAGCCGCAGGCAATTTCCATGCTGCGCGCAGTGCTGGCTGATTCACACGATATCAGCTTACGCGTGATCCCAACCAAGTATCCTTCAGGTGGGGCAAAGCAGTTAACGCAAATCCTGACCGGCAAGCAGGTCCCCCACGGTGGGCGCTCTTCAGATATCGGCGTGCTGATGCAAAACGTCGGAACCGCCTATGCAATCAAACGAGCGGTGATTGACGGAGAACCAATTACCGAGCGTGTCGTGACGCTTACCGGTGAAGCCGTCAGCCGTCCGGGCAACGTCTGGGCGCGTTTAGGTACGCCTGTTCGTCATCTGCTCAACGACGCGGGCTTTTGCCCTTCCGCCGACCAGATGGTGATTATGGGCGGACCGTTGATGGGCTTTACGCTGCCGTGGCTGGATGTACCGGTGGTGAAGATTACCAACTGTCTTCTGGCGCCCTCTGCCAATGAAATGGGTGAAACACCAGAAGAGAAAGGATGTATTCGCTGTAGCGCATGCGCCGATGCCTGCCCGGCCGATCTTCTGCCGCAGCAGCTTTACTGGTTCAGTAAAGGGCAACAGCATGACAAAGCGACGGCTCATAATATCGCCGACTGCATTGAATGTGGTGCTTGCGCCTGGGTATGCCCAAGCAATATTCCGCTAGTGCAATATTTCCGTCAGGAAAAAGCCGAGATTTACGCCATTAGCCAGGAAGAAAAACGTGCCGCCGAAGCGAAAGCGCGATTCGAAGCCCGACAGGCGCGCCTTGAACGCGAAAAAGCAGCCCGTCTTGAGCGCCACAAAAGCGCGGCCGTTCAGCCTGCGGCTAAAGATCACGATGCCATTGCCGCCGCCCTGGCTCGCGTAAAAGAAAAACAGGCCCAGGCAATGCAGCCAGTAGTCATTCAGGCAGGCGAAAAACCTGACAATAGCGCGGTGATTGCCGCACGCGAGGCGCGTAAGGCGCAAGCTCGCGCTTCCCGAACGGAAAATCCGCCACAAACTGAAGGCAACAGTGCGGGTACAGACCCGCGTAAAGCCGCCGTGGAAGCGGCTATTGCCCGCGCCAAAGCCCGCAAGCTCGAGCAGCAACCGGCTACGGAAACTGCCGAACCGGTGGATCCGCGTAAAGCGGCTGTCGAAGCGGCTATCGCGCGAACCAAAGCCCGCAAGCTCGAGCAGCAATCGGCTACGGAAACTACCGAACCGGTGGATCCGCGTAAAGCGGCCGTGGAAGCGGCTATCGCCCGAGCCAAAGCCCGCAAGCTCGAGCAGCAATCGGCTACGGAAACTGCCGAACCTGTGGATCCGCGTAAAGCGGCCGTGGAAGCGGCTATCGCGCGAGCCAAAGCCCGCAAGCTCGAGCAGCAACCGACTACGGAAACTGCCGAACCAGTCGATCCACGCAAAGCCGCCGTCGCGGCCGCTATTGCTCGCGCTCAGGCTAAGAAAGCCGCACAGCAGCAGGTTGTAAACGAGGAATAAATGGTATTCAGAATCGCAAGCTCCCCTTATACCCATAACCAGCGTCAGACATCGCGTATCATGATGCTGGTGTTACTTGCTGCATTGCCGGGGATCGCCGCTCAGCTGTGGTTTTTTGGCTGGGGTACGTTATTCCAGATAGCTCTGGCCGCCATCAGCGCTATCGCCGCCGAAGCGGGCGTACTTAAACTACGTAAACAACCGATTGTCGCGATTTTAAAAGACAATTCGGCATTGCTCACCGGGTTGCTGCTGGCCGTGAGTATTCCCCCGCTCGCCCCCTGGTGGATGGTTGTTTTAGGTACGGTATTCGCCGTCATCATCGCTAAACAGTTGTATGGCGGCCTCGGTCAGAACCCGTTTAACCCCGCCATGATCGGTTACGTCGTACTGCTTATCTCATTTCCGGTACAAATGACCAGTTGGCTGCCGCCGCACGAAATTGCGGCTACTGTGCCAGGGTTCTTTGACGCCCTGAATGTTATCTTTAGCGGACATACCGCCAGCGGCGGGGATATGAACTCCCTGCGCATGGGCATTGATGGTATCAGCCAGGCAACACCTCTTGATACCTTTAAGACTTCGCTGCATGCAGGACGAACTGTTGAGCAGGTGATGCAATACCCTATCTACAGCGGCATGCTAGCCGGCGCTGGCTGGCAATGGGTTAACCTTGCCTGGCTGGCTGGCGGTATCGTGCTGTTATGGCAGAAAGCGATTCGTTGGCATATCCCGGTTAGCTTCCTGCTGTCGCTCGCTGTTTGCGCTACTTTAGGCTGGATTTTCTCGCCTGATTCGCTAGCCTCACCTCAGTTGCACCTGCTTTCCGGCGCGACCATGCTGGGTGCATTCTTTATTCTTACCGATCCCGTTACCGCGTCAACTACCAACCGTGGCCGCCTGATTTTTGGCGCGCTTGCGGGCCTACTGGTTTGGCTGATTCGCAGTTTTGGCGGTTATCCTGATGGCGTAGCTTTTGCCGTATTACTGGCAAATATCACGGTTCCGCTGATTGATTATTACACTCGCCCTCGCGTGTACGGACATCGCTAAGGACTCCCTATGCTGAAAACGATTCGTAAACACGGTATTACACTGGCGCTGTTTGCTGCGGGCTCGACGGGGTTAACCGCGGCAATCAATCAATTAACTAAATCCACCATTGATGAACAGGCCGCGTTGCAGCAAAAAACGCTGTTCGATCAGGTTCTGCCTGGCGACCGCTACAATAATAACTTGTCTGAGAGTTGTTATCTGGTCGATGCGCCGGCGTTGGGCAAAGGCACACATCGTGTGTATATTGCCCGCCAGGACGATCGTCCCGTTGCCGCAGTTCTTGAAGCTACGGCGCCAGATGGTTATTCCGGGGCGATTCAACTGCTGGTTGGCGTCGATTTTTCCGGTACCGTGCTGGGTACGCGGGTGACCGAACATCATGAAACGCCAGGGCTGGGCGATAAAATCGAACTGCGACTGTCCGACTGGATAACCCACTTTAGCGGCAAAACGATCGCGGCGGGTAACGACTCCCACTGGGCGGTGAAAAAAGATGGCGGCGACTTTGACCAGTTTACGGGTGCAACCATTACGCCGCGTGCGGTAGTGAATGCAGTAAAACGCGCTGGTGTGTTTGCGCAGACCCTACCCGCGCAACTTCCTCAACTTAGCGCCTGTGGAGAATAAACCATGAGCGAAATTAAAGACGTCATTGTCCAGGGGTTATGGAAAAATAACTCCGCGCTTGTGCAGTTACTCGGGATGTGTCCGCTGTTGGCCGTCACCTCTACCGCCACCAACGCGCTGGGTCTGGGACTCGCGACTACGCTCGTCCTGACGCTGACGAACCTGACGATTTCATCCCTTCGTCGCTGGACACCGCCTGAAATTCGCATTCCGATTTATGTCATGATCATCGCCTCCGTGGTGAGCGCGGTGCAGATGTTGATCAATGCTTACGCCTTCGGCCTGTATCAGTCTCTGGGCATCTTTATACCGCTGATTGTGACCAACTGTATTGTTGTTGGTCGTGCCGAGGCATTCGCGGCCAAAAAGGGCCCTGCGTTATCCGCGCTCGATGGTTTCTCCATTGGCATGGGCGCAACCGGTGCCATGTTTGTTCTGGGCTCGCTGCGTGAAATAATTGGTAACGGTACACTATTTGATGGCGCCGACGGCTTGTTGGGTAGCTGGGCCAAAGTACTGCGCGTTGAGATCTTCCATACTGATACGCCGTTTCTGCTGGCCATGCTGCCACCGGGCGCGTTTATTGGCCTGGGTCTGATGCTGGCAGTTAAATATCTGATTGACGAGAAAATGAAAAAACGTCGTGCCGAAGCGGCTGTCGCGGACGCTCCCGCTGGTGAAACAGGGAATGTATAATGAACAAAGCAAAACGGCTGGAAATACTGACGCGCCTGCGTGATAACAATCCGCATCCGACAACCGAGCTTAATTTTACATCGCCGTTCGAACTGCTGATTTCGGTCTTGCTCTCCGCGCAGGCCACCGATGTCAGCGTCAATAAAGCGACGGCTAAGCTATACCCTGTCGCCAATACCCCTGCCGCGATGTTGGCGCTCGGTGTTGAAGGTGTTAAGTCCTATATCAAAACAATCGGTTTGTTTAACAGCAAAGCGGAGAACGTAATTAAAACCTGCCGTATTCTGCTGGAACAGCATAATGGTGAAGTGCCTGAAGACCGTGCCGCATTAGAAGCCCTGCCCGGGGTTGGACGAAAGACAGCCAATGTAGTGTTAAATACCGCCTTTGGTTGGCCCACTATTGCCGTAGATACTCATATTTTTCGTGTCTGTAACCGCACGCAATTCGCCCCTGGTAAAAACGTAGAGCAGGTTGAAGAGAAGTTGCTGAAGGTCGTACCCAGTGAATTTAAAGTCGATTGTCATCACTGGTTAATTCTTCATGGCCGGTACACCTGCATAGCCAGAAAGCCGCGCTGCGGTTCCTGTATTATCGAAGATCTCTGCGAATTCAAAGAGAAAGTCGATATCTGATACTGCCGGGGCATCCTCTTTGCCCCTCACACGCATAACGATTAGTTATGCACTCCCCAGAGTTTCTTTTGCCGACAATGATGCCACTCCGGCACCCATATCTAATGTAATATTCTTGTGTATTATCACCTCAGCAGGTTAATCGTTTTTTTAGTAAAAGAAATTTCTATCTATACGTGATCCAGATCACCCAGATAACACAATGTTAATAATTTTTTATTTTTTAGTTAAAGTGACAATCAGATGACCTAATTGCACAGTTTCTAAACAAAACATTACACTGGCTATTTTTCAGATAATGGCCTATATCACTGGATTCAACCTTAAATAGCAGAACATATTGCCGCATTGCGGTTTTTGACCTGATTAAACAGTGTAAAAATCTGCCATTTTTCAAATGAAGAAATTTAACGCTAGATAACATTTCACACCCCCGACGATTTCACCAGTCATTATATATGTAACAGATTATTACAAACCACTTGTCTGAAGGGGCAAGATAGTGAACATTACTTGCCGTTTCCCCTCCCACTATAACAATCGGACGGATGAACTTGACTCATCACGTACCTGAACACCCCCGTTGATATGGGATGTAAAAAAAGAGGTAAAAGTGTCTACTGCAAACAATAAACCAACAGAAAGCGTAAGTTTAAACGCCTTCAAACAACCAAAAGCGTTCTATCTCATTTTCTCTATTGAGCTGTGGGAACGTTTTGGTTATTACGGCCTGCAAGGGATTATGGCCGTCTACCTGGTGAAACAGCTGGGTATGTCAGAAGCGGATTCCATCACCCTTTTCTCGTCCTTTAGCGCCCTGGTGTACGGTCTGGTTGCCATTGGCGGCTGGTTAGGTGATAAAGTTCTGGGAACAAAACGCGTCATTATGCTGGGTGCCATTGTCCTGGCTATCGGTTATGCGCTGGTAGCATGGTCCGGTCACGATGCGGGTATCGTTTATATGGGCATGGCGGCCATTGCGGTCGGTAACGGCCTGTTTAAAGCAAACCCATCCTCCCTGCTCTCTACCTGCTATGCCAAAGATGACCCGCGTCTTGATGGTGCATTTACCATGTACTACATGTCCGTCAACATCGGTTCATTCTTTTCTATGCTGGCAACGCCGTGGTTAGCTGCGCGTTACGGCTGGAGCACCGCGTTCGCGCTGAGCGTCGTAGGTATGCTGATTACCGTTGTTAACTTCGCATTCTGCCAGCGCTGGGTTAAACAGTACGGTTCTAAACCTGACTTTGAGCCGATCAACTTCCGTAACCTGCTGCTGACCATTGCAGGCGTTGTGGTACTGATCGCCATTGCAACCTGGTTGCTGCACAACCAGCAGATTGCACGTATGGTTCTGGGCGTCATTGCGCTGGGTATCGTGTTTATCTTCGGTAAAGAAGCCTTCACCATGCACGGTGCTGCACGTCGTAAAATGATCGTCGCCTTCATTCTGATGCTGGAAGCGATTATCTTCTTCGTACTGTACAGCCAGATGCCAACCTCACTGAACTTCTTCGCGATTCGTAACGTTGAACATTCTATTCTTGGCATTGCTTTCGAACCTGAGCAGTACCAGGCACTGAACCCGTTCTGGATCATCATTGGTAGCCCAATCCTTGCCGCTATCTATAACAAGATGGGCGATACTCTGCCGATGCCGACCAAGTTTGCAATTGGTATGGTACTGTGCTCTGGTGCATTCCTGATCCTGCCTCTGGGCGCGAAATTCGCTACCGACGCGGGCATCGTATCCGTTAACTGGCTGATCATCTGCTACGGTCTGCAAAGTATCGGTGAGCTGATGATCTCCGGTCTGGGTCTGGCAATGGTGGCACAGTTGGTTCCGCAACGCCTGATGGGCTTCATCATGGGTAGCTGGTTCCTGACAACTGCCGGTGCAAACATCATCGGTGGTTACGTTGCTAACATGATGGCTGTACCAGAGAACGTGACTGACCCGCTGATGTCCCTTGAAGTCTACGGTCGTGTGTTCCTGCAGATTGGTGTTGCAACGGCGGTTATCGCTGTTCTGATGCTGCTGACGGCACCGAAACTGAATCGTATGACTCAGGATGATGACGTCAATGAGAAAGCCTCAAAGGCCGCGACAGCGTAATTCTCAGGGAAACTCATTTTCGGCCGCTAACTGATGTTAGCGGCTTTTTTTTTGCCTGAGCTAGCACTACCATACGGTATACCTCAGCCAAAAGGAGTTACCGATGAAACTGTTCTACAAACCGGGCGCCTGTTCTCTCGCTTCCCACATCACACTTCGTGAAAGCGGTAAAGACTTCACGCTGGATGGTGTTGATCTAATGAAGAAACGTCTGGAAAACGGCGATGATTTTTTCGCGGTAAACCCAAAAGGTCAAGTTCCCGCGCTGCTGTTGGATGACGGTACGCTCTTGACTGAAGGCGTCGCCATCATGCAATACCTGGCGGACACCGTTCCAGACCGTCAGCTCCTGGCCCCTACCAGCAGCCTCTCCCGCTACAAAACCATCGAATGGCTCAACTACATTGCGACGGAACTCCATAAAGGATTTACGCCACTGTTCCGTCCCGATACACCGGAAGATTTCAAGCCAACCGTTCGCGCGCTGCTGGAGAAAAAAATGCAGTACGTGAATGAATCGCTGAAAGACGATCAATGGATCTGCGGCCCGCGCTTCAGCATTGCGGACGCCTATCTGTTCACCGTGCTGCGTTGGGCTTACGCGGTTAAGCTGAATATGGCAGGATTAAGCCATATCGACGCGTACATGGCGCGCATGGCTGAACGCCCGGCGGTTGCCGCAGCGCTTAAAGCTGAAGGGTTAAATTAATTGTTGTTGCCGGGCGGCGCTTACGCTCACCCGGCCTACAGCTAAATTATGCCCGATAAGCGTGAGCGCCATCGGGCATTGATTATAACTGCGTTGCGCTGAAGTAGTGCTCAGGTTTAGCGATACGATCCTGTGCTGCCACAACCTGCAGCTCATACTCGTGCATTTCTTTGGTGGCAATCATCA
The DNA here is from genome assembly GCF_004353845.1 of Citrobacter arsenatis. Lineage (GTDB taxonomy): Bacteria > Pseudomonadota > Gammaproteobacteria > Enterobacterales > Enterobacteriaceae > Citrobacter > Citrobacter arsenatis. The sequence continues at coordinate 2,406,730 of NZ_CP037864.1, read as the reverse complement.
CTTCGTATACCGCCGCCGTCACATGCTCAAGCGCCTGCTGTAAAGACGCACCCTGCAGCAGTTTCACCAGTAACAATCCGCTCGTCACATCACCCACACCAACCGGCTGACGCGCGCCAAAATCGACCAGCGGTCGGCTAATGTGCCACGCCTGTTCAGCAGTAACCAACAGCATCTCGAAACGATCGGTACTGATACCCGCGCGAGCCAAATGCTTTACCAGCACAATTTCTGGTCCCTGAGCAATGAGTTCACGCGCAGCCGTCACGGCCTCGCTGACATTGTTCACCGCATGCTCGCACAGGATTTCTAGCTCAACAAGATTAGGGGCGATAATATCGCTGGCCGGAAGCGCATGGCGTACATGAAACTCCGCCACGCCTGGTGCAACGATGCATCCTTTTTCCGGATGGCCCATCACCGGGTCACAAAAGTATTTTGCCTGCGGATTGGCCGCTTTAACTTTGCGCACAATACCCAGAATATGCTCGCCCTGTTCAGCCGAGCCAAGATATCCGCTCAGTACTGCGTCGCAGGTCTGGAGTTTATCGATATCGGCAATGCCCTGGACGATTTCGGTCAGATGGCTTGGCGGCATCACGCAACCGGTCCATTTGCCATACTGCGTGTGGTTAGAAAACTGAACGGTATTCAGCGGCCAGACATTTGCGCCAAGACGACGCATGGGAAATTCTGCTGCACTATTGCCCGCATGGCCAAAAACAACGTGGGACTGGATGGCGAGGATATTCTTCATTTTACTTACCACAACCCTGAAAAAATAAAGGGGCGTAGTTTCCCACGCCCCTGCTAACTAAATCTTACTTCCAGCAAATCAGACAATAGTTCTTTTTGCCACGGCGCAGTAAGGTATAGCGCCCAAACAGGATATCACTCTCCTGGAAGAAGTATTCCGGATCGGACTGCTTCTCACCGTTGATAGTTACCGCGTTTGACGCAATTGTCTTACGAGCCTGACCCCGAGAAGGTTGCAGTTCGGAGTCCACTAGCGCCTGCATCAGATCGGCACCTTTTTCCATTTCGATCATCGGTACGCCATCTTGCGCCAGCTGTTCGAAATCCGCTTCGCTCAAGTCGCTCAGATTACCGTTGAACAAGCTTTCGGTAATGCGTTTTGCCGCAACCAGACCTTCTTCACCGTGAACCAGGCGTGTGACCTGCTCGGCCAGAACATACTGGGCGCGCGGCGCTTTACCGCTATTTTTATCTTCTTCTTCCAGCGCATTGATCTCTTCAATGTCCATGAAAGTAAAGAATTTCAGGAAGCGATACACGTCTGCATCGGCGGTGTTGATCCAGAACTGGTAGAATTTGTACGGACTGGTTTTCTTCGGATCCAGCCATACCGCGCCGCCTTCCGTCTTACCAAATTTGGTACCGTCAGCTTTAGTGATCAGCGGAACGGTCAAACCGAACACCTGATTCTGATGCAGACGACGGGTTAAATCGATACCCGAAGTAATGTTACCCCACTGGTCAGAACCACCAATCTGCAGCGCCACGCCGTGCAGTTTGTTCAGGCAGGCAAAGTCATAGCCCTGCAGCAGATTGTAAGAAAACTCGGTAAAAGAGATCCCCTGATCGTCACGGTTCAGACGTTGCTTAACCGCTTCTTTGTTGATCATCTGGTTAACAGAGAAGTGTTTGCCGATATCACGCAGGAAAGTCAGTACGTTCATACCGCCAAACCAGTCGTAGTTGTTCGCAGCAATCGCAGAGTTGTCGCCACAGTCGAAATCGAGGAACGGTGCAACCTGTTTGCGGATTTTATCCACCCACTCCTGCACGGTGTCTTCGGTATTCAGTTTACGCTCGGCGGCTTTAAAGCTTGGGTCACCAATCAGACCGGTTGCGCCACCCACCAGGGCGACAGGCTTATGGCCTGCCTGCTGGAAGCGTTTCAGGCATAACAATGGAACCAGATGCCCCAAATGCAAGCTGTCAGCGGTAGGATCGAAGCCGCAATAGAGCGCGATCGGGCCTTGCGCCAGTCGCTCTGCTAACGCTTCTTCGTCCGTCACCTGGGCCACCAGCCCCCGCTCTTGCAATTGTTTAATCAAGTTACTGCTTGCCATCAAAATCTCCATGTATAAAACGACTGCACCTTTGCCGGTACACGACTTTTCGCCTGATGCGAAAGAAACATAGAATAAAGCGCCGGATTGTTCAGCACCAGCGCTTAAAACAAGAAATTTGCATCTTTAAGGGGCCAGGCGATCAATTTTCCACGCGTTATCTTCGCGTTGGTATAAAAAACGATCGTGCAGACGATTTTCACCACCCTGCCAGAATTCCATTTGCTCAATACTCACGCGAAAGCCGCCCCAAAAACTGGGCAGTGGTACTTCCCCTTGCTGGAACTTCTGCTTCAGTTCGAGGAATTTGCTTTCGAGAATACCGCGAGCGGAGATCCGACTGGATTGTTTAGATACCCAGGCGCCAATCTGGCTGTCGCGTGGGCGGCTGTGGAAGTATTTCACCACTTCGAGAGTGGAAAGACGTTCCGCCTTGCCGATCACCATCACCTGCCGTTCCAGCATATGCCAGGGAAATAAGAGGCTGATACGGGGATTTTTCTCGATCTGGTGCGCCTTGCGGCTACCAAGGTTGGTATAGAACACCAGCCCTTTGTCATCGTAATGTTTGAGCAACACGATACGCTGATAAGGTTGGCCATTTTCATCAACGGTCGCAACAACCATCGCGGTGGGATCGGCCAGTTTGGCGTCACAGGCTTGCCCCAGCCAGCGCTCAAACAGCGCTAGGGGTTCGGCGGGAAGATCGCGGCGGCGAAGACCGCCTTTCGTGTATTCACGGCGCAGATGCGCGATTTGCTGCAATTCGTCGTTATCAGACATGATGTTGGCTACGGATTGTCAGTGGGTGACGCTATTGTGCGCCGCCCAGGTGAAAATCTCAACGCTTCGGGTTCTGTAACTGACAGTTATTTAGCACAATTCTGTCTCGTTTATAGACCGTTGCCTCGTCGCCTTTAGACCAGAAAACGTAAATACCATCGGTATAGCGCGCGCCCGATGCCGACACGCCCTGTTTGAGGTTCAATAGCTGATTATCATAAACAAAACTCGCCTCCTGGCGGGTATTGTTCAGCTTCACGGTAAGCGGTTTTTCGTCACAACGGTATTCAAGCGTATCAGTTTGCATACGCTCGACAAATTGGTTGTACACGCTACACCCGCTAAGCAGTACCGGCAGACACACTAATAACAGTTTTTTCATAGCCATATCCTGAAGACTTTCCTGGTCCAGGAGGGTAATGGCACCCTCCCTAATATCCCTAGTTTACCGGCACATGGCGCTGAATAATTTCAGTTAACTCTGAGTTCGCGGGTTAGCAGGATAAATTGCTCCTAAAACGCTCGGCTCTGATGCGCCAGTTACGGACGGTAAATTCCCCGGTAATCCCGCCAGCGTTCGCCACGCCAGCCAGGCAAAGGCTAACGCTTCCATATCATCGCCGCTAATCCCGGCCTCATCGGTTGAGGTGACTTCCGTACCCGGCAACAGTGCCGCCAGACGCATCATCAGCAGCGGATTACGGCTTCCGCCACCGCATACCATGAGTCGCTCACAACCGCCGCTTAGCAAGACCTGTTCTGAAATGGTGACCGCCGTCAGTTCGGCAAGCGTCGCCTGCACATCCCGCGAACTTATCCCTGGGAATTGCGCCAGATGACGTTCTATCCAACCGTAATTGAAGTATTCGCGACCTGTGCTTTTCGGTGCAGGTGCAGAAAAATACGGATCGCTAAGCATATTCTGCAGTAAAGGCAGGATCACTGTTCCCGAACTGGCCCACTGCGCATCTTTGTCGTAGGGTTGACCACATTGCCGCCAGATCCAGGCATCCATCAGCATATTGCCCGGCCCGGTGTCGTAGCCGCGAACGGGCTGTTGCGGAATAAGCAGAGACAGATTGGCAATCCCACCGATGTTTAGCACCATCCGCCGCTCCGTTGGATGCGCCAACAGCGCCTGATGAAAAGCGGGAACCAGCGGCGCACCCTGTCCTCCGAGAGCAATATCCCGACGGCGAAAATCGCCCACTACCGTTACACCGGTACGTGCGACGATCTGATTGTTATCGCCAATTTGCAGCGTGTGGGGAGCTGCGCCCGTCGGTTCATGCCACACTGTTTGCCCATGGCAGCCAATTGCAACGATGTCCTGGGGCTTCAATTTTTCCTGCGCCAGCAGCGCATTCACCGCCTCCGCAAACAGATAACCGAGCTGTGCATCCAGTTGGCCAAACTGCGATAGCGTAAGCTGCTGGCCCTGGCAGATATCCAGAATCGCTTGCTTTATCTGGAGAGGAATAGGCCAGGTCAAACTCGCCTGCTGCGCAACCATCGTTTCATCTATCGTCGCCAGCACAACATCGACGCCATCAAGGCTGGTTCCAGACATTACACCGATAAAACGGCCCGATTTCATATGTCATCCTTTTAAGCAAATTAGCCTTGACACTCAACCATAAAGTGCCGACTAATGCCATGCTTCCGTAATGATTTTTAATGCCTAATCATTACAACGGACGCTTTATTACATCAATTATATGAATGATTCGTTTATACTCGGTATATCCGATTTCGGTTAAGATTTTCATATTGTTCCAGTAGAACATGTGACCTTAGGCTCACAAATGCCATATAATTTAGCCATGAAGGGTGCTTAATTAGCGTTTCGTGGTGACAAAGGAGATTTGTAAATGATTAAACGTGTGCTGATTGTTTCATTAATGGGCGTATCTTTGGCGGGCTGCGTTAACAATGATAGCCTTTCAGGTGACGTATATACCGCATCCGAAGCGAAACAAGTTCAGAACGTTACCTACGGTACGATTGTTCATGTTCGTCCGGTGCAAATCCAGGGTGGCGATGACGCAAACGTGATTGGTGCTATTGGTGGTGCGGTACTCGGCGGCTTCCTCGGTAACACCGTCGGCGGCGGTACGGGTCGTTCATTAGCGACGGCTGCAGGCGCAGTTGCCGGTGGCGTAGCAGGTCAAGGCGTACAAGGTGCGATGAATAAAACCCAGGGTGTGGAACTGGAAATCCGTAAGGACGACGGTAATACCATCATGGTGGTTCAGAAACAGGGTGCGACCAAGTTCTCTGCCGGCCAGCGCGTTGTTATGGCTAACAACGGCAGCCAGGTTACCGTGTCTCCACGCTAATCGAATTCACGTGTGGTCAGCCTCTGGCCACACGTCATCTTATGTCTCAGCCCTGTGACTGCAGCTCAATAATATTGTGTTCCAGTCTGGCGACCAGTTTAATCAGCAGATCAATTTCCTCAGCTGAAATCCCTTCCAAAATTTCTCCACGTGTCTTGTTGATAACCGCTTCCATATCTGCGATCAGCGGCTCTGCTTTTTCTGTCAGTTTAATTCTCTTTGCCCGACGATCGCTGGCGCAAGTCTGTCGTGAAATGAGTCCCTTTTCTTCCAGCTGGTCAAGCGTACGTACCAACGAAGGCTGCTCGATGCCAATCGCTTTAGCCAACTGAATCTGCGATTGATCAGGCGGCAATTGATGAATGTTGTGCAGCGTAACCCAATGCGTCTGCGTCAACTCCAGAGGTTTCAGGCGATGGTCAATCAGAGCACGCCAAATGCGCACCAACCGTGCCAGATCAGAACCTAATGGCGATTCCAATTTCATCTCCTTATAATTAGCTTGCTAAGTTATTGTACTGATTTTAGAATAGTGTGCAGCATTTGTATTCCCAAAACAAATGTATTGCCAAATTTGCTTACCGGCTGACATTTTTTCAGACATTATGCGTTACAGAGACTCATTGTCTCTTTTTTGCTAAACCTATAGCAATGCTCTCTTCCGCCAAGGATTTTGCCCGTGAAGTTTATGTTTAATGCAACAGGATTGCCCCTACAAGATTTAATGATCGGAGCATCTGTCTACTTCCCTCCCGTTTTCAAGGCGTTTGTAGCAGGATTCCTTCTCTGGCTGGTTGTTCATCGCCTGCTACGCGACTGGATTTATTCCGGCGAAATCTGGCATCCCCTGTTAATGGATCTGTCACTCTTTACGCTTTGCGTGTGTCTGGCCTTTGTTATGCTGATTGTGTGGTGATTATGTCGCTTAAAACCGTTAAATACTTCTCCACCATTATAGTCGCTGCAATCGCAGTTTTCGCCGGATGGTGGATGTGGAATTACTATATGCAGTCGCCCTGGACACGTGATGGCAAAGTGCGCGCTGAGCAGGTCAGCATCACGCCGCAGGTCTCAGGCAGCATTAGCGAACTCAACATAAAAGATAACCAGTTTGTGAATAAGGGCGATGTCCTTTTTATTATCGACAAGACGCCGTTTCACATTGCTGAACTGAATGCGCAAGCGCAACTGGCGAAAGCACAGTCTGACCTGGCGAAAGCCAATAACGAGGCTAACCGCCGCCGTCATTTATCGCAAAATTACATCTCAGCCGAAGACCTGGACACCGCAAACCTCAACGTGAAAGCCATGCAGGCCAGCGTTGAAGCCGCCGAAGCCAGTCTGCGCCAGGCACAATGGCAACTGACGCAAACGGTGGTAAAAGCGCCCGTTGCCGGTTGGGTTACCAACCTTTCGACCCGTACCGGAGACTATGCCTCCACCGGTAAGCCTCTGTTTGCCCTTGTCGACAGCCACTCTTTTTATGTGATGGGGTATTTTGAAGAAACCAAGTTGCGCCACATTCGCGAAGGCGCCCCCGCGGTTATCACACTCTATAGCGGCAATATAAAGTTACAGGGTCACGTTTCCAGTATTGGTCGCGCCATTTACGACCAAAGTGTGGAAAGCGATTCCGGGCTGATTCCCGACATCAAACCTAACGTGCCGTGGGTGCGCCTGGCACAGCGAGTTCCGGTTCGCATCGAATTTGACGCACTGCCGCAGGATGCCACGCTGGTTTCCGGTACAACATGCAGCGTGTCTATCGGCCAGAGTAAATGAAACTGCCCCACCTGAAGCCTGGCAATTTACCGTGGTTTAAAGCCACGGCAGCCCAGTGGCGTTATGCGCTGCGAAACACTATCGCCATGTGTCTGGCGTTGACGTTCGCCTATTACCTGAATCTGGATGAACCCTACTGGGCGATGACTTCAGCGGCGGTGGTTAGTTTTCCCACCGTCGGAGGGGTTATCAGCAAAAGCCTGGGGCGTGTGGCAGGTAGCTTGCTTGGCGCCACCGCCGCGTTGATAATTGCCGGTCACACTCTCAATGAACCCTGGCTTTTTTTGCTTTGTATGTCAGTGTGGATCGGTTTTTGTACCTGGGCCTGCGCGCATTTCACCAATAATGTCGCCTACGCCTTTCAACTGGCAGGCTATACAGCGGCGATCATTGCGTTTCCCATGGTCAATACCGTGGAGATTACCCAGCTATGGGATATCGCGCAGGCCCGCGTATGTGAGGTCATCGTCGGTATCCTGTGCGGCGGCATGATGATGATGATCCTGCCCAGCACTTCCGATGGCACCGCATTGCTTACCGCACTGAAAAACATGCATTCGCGTTTACTGGAACACGCCAGCTTACTCTGGCAACCGGAAACAACTGATGCCATTCGTACGGCCCATGAAGGTGTTATCGGTCAGATTCTGACCATGAATCTGCTGCGTATTCAGGCATTCTGGAGTCATTACCGTTTTCGCCGTCAAAATGCGTTGCTCAATTCGCTGTTACACCAGCAGTTACGCATGACCAGCGTGATTTCCAGTCTGCGCAGAATGCTGCTGAACTGGCCTAATCCCCCGGCGAATACCCGGGAAATCATCGAACAATTGCTCAGTGAGCTGGTCAAATCTAATACCGACAGCTACACCGTAGCACGTATTATCGCCCCCTTGCGCCCCGTCGATGCCCGCGACTATCGACACGTCGCCTTCTGGCAACGGCTGCGTTATTTTTGTCGGCTCTACTTACGCAGCAGTCATTATCTGCATTTGCTGGATAATGGCGTTACCGCTGAGCGTATTAATATCGCCCGCACGCCGGGACTTGCCCGTCATACCGATAATGCAGAAGCCATCTGGAGCGGATTGCGTACGTTTTGTACCTTGATGCTTATCGGCGCATGGAGCATTGGCGCACAATGGGAATCAGGCTCCGGCGCACTCACGCTCGCCGCCATCAGCAGCGTGCTATATTCCGCCGTTGCCACGCCGTTCAAGTCGCTTTCTTTACTGATGCGCACGCTGGTTCTGCTGTCGCTGTTTAGCTTTGTGGTTAAGTTTGGCCTGATGGTGCAAATTTCTGACCTCTGGCAATTCATCCTGTTTCTCTTCCCGCTACTCGCCACCATGCAACTTCTGAAGCTGCAAATGCCCGCTCTGGCGGGTCTTTGGGGACAGTTGATCGTGTTTATGGGATCGTTTATCGCGGTGACCAATCCACCAGTTTATGATTTTGCTGATTTTCTGAATGACAATATGGCTAAAATCACCGGCGTGGCGCTGTCATGGCTGGCCTTCGCCATTCTGCGGCCCGGATCGGATGCGCGGAAAAGTCGCCGCCATATTCGCGCCCTGCGTCGAGATTTTGTCGATCAGCTCAGCCGACATCCATCACTCAGTGAAAACGAATTTGAATCACTGACCTATCATCACGTTAGCCAGCTCAGCAACAGTCAGGATGCGCTGGCACGACGCTGGTTATTGCGCTGGGGGGTAGTCTTGCTGAACTGTTCGCACGTGGTGTGGCAACTACGCACCTGGGAGGCACGTTCCGATCCGCTGGCTCGCGTCAGAGACGTGTGTATCGCGTTGCTACGCGACGTAATGAGTGAACGCGGCGTCCAACAACGACCGCTGAATGCCACGCTAAGTGAGCTACAGCGCATCTGCGATACGCTCGCCCACCATCATCAACCTGCTGCGCAGGAGTTGTCGGCGCTGGTTTGGCGGTTACACTGCTCTCTTTCACAGCTTGAACAGGCACCGCCGCCGGGTACGCTAAGCAGTTGATTATTTGATAACGCCACAGGCGTAGCGCGCCCCGCCACCGCCAAGCGGTTTCGGTTGATCGGACATATTATCGCCGCCCACATGGATCATCAGCGCTTTACCTTTAATTTCATCAAGTGATTTCAACCGGGAGGCTGTCACTGCCGTCGTGGCATTCCCTTCGTTATTTACCACCAGTAAAGGCAGGTCGCCCATGTGGCCTGCACCCTCTGGACCTTCATGCTTGCCGGTTTTATGCGGGTCATAATGACCGCCAGCCGATTCCGCGGCTGAGGCCTTCCCGTCTTTAATCGCCGGTTGACAGCTACCGTTCATATGCACATGGAAGCCATGTTCACCCGGCGGCAGGGCTTTCAGATCCGGCGTAAACTCCAGCCCTTTTCCGGTTTCAGCAATAGTGACCGTACCAATCGCCTGGCCGACGCCTTGCGACGTTACCAAATTCATCGTCACTTTTTCTTCGCTGGCGGCCTGCGCACCTGCACAGGCGAGTAAGGTAATAATGGCTAAACTCAAACGCTTCATAAGAACTCCGTCTAAAAGGTGTCTGATTGTTAAGTGTAAACCAGTGACACAAATTTGAACGGAGATACGCCAAAAACGCGATTAAGGTACGTCGTAGCCCAGGGCGGCTTTACGAATACGGAACCACTGCTGGCGAGACATGTTCAGCGACTCAGACTCAATAGCGGTGCGTACGCGCTCTATTTTCCCGGAGCCAATAATCGGCAGCGGCTGAGAAGGCAAACGTAAAATCCAGGCGTACACCACCTGCTCAATAGACTGCGCGTTTAACTCTTCTGCGATCGCGGCAAGCTCATTACGTAATGGCTGGAACGTATCGTCATTAAACAGACGACCGCCGCCAAGGCAGGACCAGGCCATCGGACGAATGCGCAACTGTTGCAGCTGATCTAATGTACCATCCAGCAGGAGCGGCTGATGTACCGGTGAGATCTCAACCTGGTTGGTAGCCAGAGTAAACGGCAGACGCGATTGCAGCAGTGAAAACTGTGCCGGGGTGAAGTTGGAGACGCCAAAGTGACGCACTTTGCCGCTATGGTGCAATTTTTTAAACGCATCAGCTACATCGTCTGCATCCATCAGCGGATCGGGACGGTGGATCAGCAACAAATCAATATGATCGGTCGCCAGCAGCTTAAGCGACTCTTCCGCGCTAGCAATAATATGCGCGCTGTCGGTAATGTAGTGGCCCAGCGCATTTTCCGCGCGCGCCGTCGTCGCGATCCCGCATTTGGTGACTATCTGCATTTTTTCGCGCAGATGTGGAGCCAGCTTCATTGCCTCACCAAACGCCGCCTCACACTGGTATCCGCCATAAATATCGGCGTGATCGACGGTGGTAACACCCACATCCAGATGCTCTTCAATAAAGCTGACGAGCTGGCGTGGAGACATATTCCAGTCCATCAGGCGCCAGTACCCCATCACAAAGCGAGAAAATTCCGGACCTTGCGGCGCAATAGTAATACGCTGAACCATAACAGCTTCCTTATAAGTGAATGTGCATCGAGTATACGCAATTACGCTTTTAAAAGAGTGAAGGTTGTTGCGGTTCTTCCGAAGGGTTGGCTTTGTTTGCTCGTAATTTACGCATCAATCGCTGGCGACATAGCCGCAGCACTTCCTGCTTTTGGGCATCGCTCATCTTTTGCCAGTTGAAACGCTCGTCCCGGCTGCGAAAACAGCCACGGCAAAAACCGCGCTCGTCAGACTGACATATTCCACGGCATGGGCTTTGGACGGGGAAAAACTCCAACTGTTCGGCCACATCCCCTCCTTTAGTTAGATTGATATACCTATTGAAGACGGTAACTGAATTTCTCGCAAGCGCTATTGCATTAGACCGACTGGTCTATTACACTCCTTTCCATGAACAAAATCACTGAACACGATACACGCGAACATCTGCTGGCGACTGGCGAGCTGCTGTGTATGCAGCGCGGCTTCACCGGCATGGGCTTAAGCGAGTTACTGAAAACCGCTGAAGTGCCCAAGGGTTCGTTTTATCACTATTTTCGCTCTAAAGAAGCGTTCGGTGTCGCGATGCTGGAACGCCACTATGCGGCCTATCATCAGCGACTGGCTGCGCACTTTGATACAGGGGCAGGAAACTACCGCGACCGCATTCTGGCCTACTATCAGGAAACCCTGAACCAGTTTAGCCAGCACGGCATTATTAGCGGCTGTTTAACAGTAAAACTGTCTGCCGAAGTATGCGATCTGTCAGAAGATATGCGCACGGCGATGGATAAAGGCGCGCGGCACATTATTGCGCTGTTAGCGCAGGCGCTGGAGAAAGGTCAGGCCAATCATTGCCTTTCCTTCGTTGGCGAGCCGTTACAGCAGGCGCAGGTGCTGTATGCGCTGTGGCTGGGTGCCAATTTGCAGGCCAAGATTTCTCGTAGCGCCACCCCGCTGGAAAATGCGCTGGCACACGTTAAAAACATCATTGCAACGCCTGGCGTTTAACAGGCGTTTTTATTTTCTTTATTACTAGACGACCGGTCTATTCAGGAGTGCCACATGTCATCTGAAAAACTGTTTTCCCCGCTGAAAGTGGGTGCCATTACGGCAGCAAACCGCGTATTCATGGCCCCACTGACGCGTCTGCGCAGCATTGAGCCTGGCGACATCCCTACTCCGCTGATGGCCGAGTATTATCGTCAACGCGCCAGCGCGGGTCTTATCATCAGCGAAGCGACGCAGATTTCCGCCCAGGCGAAAGGCTATGCAGGCGCACCCGGCTTACACAGCGAAGCGCAAATTGCCGCATGGAAGAAAATCACCGCTGCCGTACACGCTGAACACGGTCATATTGCTGTTCAGTTGTGGCACACCGGACGTATCTCTCACACCAGTCTGCAGCCAAACGGTCAGGCTCCTGTGGCTCCTTCTGCGATTAGCGCCGGTACCCGCACCTCACTGCGCGATGAAAACGGTCTGGCAACGCGTGCCGATACTTCCATGCCACGCGCACTGGAAACCGAAGAAATTCCGGGTATCGTTAATGACTTCCGTCAGGCTATTGCCAACGCGCGCGAAGCAGGTTTCGACATGGTTGAACTGCACTCCGCTCACGGCTATCTGCTGCACCAGTTCCTGTCGCCAACCTCTAACCAGCGTACCGATCAATATGGCGGTAGCGTCGAAAATCGTGCGCGTCTGGTGCTGGAAGTTGTCGATGCGGGTATTAAAGAATGGGGTGCCGATCGCATTGGTATTCGCGTCTCCCCGATTGGTTCTTTCCAGAACGTAGACAATGGTCCGAACGAAGAAGCCGATGCGTTGTATCTGATTGAAGAACTGGGCAAGCGCGGAATCGCTTACCTGCACATGTCTGAGCCGGACTGGGCCGGCGGCGAGCCTTATTCCGATGCGTTCCGCGAAAAAGTTCGTGCACGTTTCCACGGACCTATCATTGGCGCAGGCGCGTACACGCCTGAAAAAGCAGAAGCGCTGATCGAGAAAGGCCTGATCGACGCCGTTGCTTTTGGTCGCGCCTATATCGCTAACCCGGATCTGGTGGCGCGCCTGCAACGTAAAGCGGAGCTGAATCCGCAACGTGCCGAAAGTTTCTACGGCGGCGGCGCGGAAGGTTACACCGATTATCCTACCCTCTAACGTCACAATCTCCGTTCTGCCATTGATAGCGGCGTAACATCGCCGCTATACTAAAACAACATTTTGAATGTATTAGCCATTTTCGAAGGGGAAAAAGATGCGTTTACTTCATACCATGCTGCGCGTGGGTGACCTGCAGCGTTCCATCGAGTTTTATACCAACGTGCTGGGCATGAAACTGCTGCGTACCAGCGAAAACCCTGAATACAAATACTCTCTGGCCTTTGTCGGCTACGGCCCAGAAACCAGCGAAGCCGTGATCGAACTGACCTATAACTGGGGTGTCGACAAGTATGAGCTGGGCACTGCCTATGGCCATATCGCCCTGAGCGTAGACAATGCGGCCGAAGCCTGCGAACGTATTCGTCAGAATGGCGGTAACGTTACGCGTGAAGCGGGTCCGGTAAAAGGCGGTACCACAGTGATCGCATTCGTTGAAGATCCGGACGGTTACAAAATTGAGCTGATCGAAGAGAAAGACGCCGGGCGCGGCCTGGGCGACTAACCTCCCCTCGGGCGCAGATCGTCTGTGCCCGTAGTTTTATACTCATCATTTTGCCATAATACGCGCTGCAATTTTCCCGTATTAAGAGACCCAGATGTCCGATAACGCTCAACTTTCCGGTCTGTGTGACCGTTTTCGTGGTTTTTATCCTGTTGTCATTGATGTCGAAACCGCAGGGTTCAACGCCAAAACCGATGCGCTGCTTGAGATTGCTGCCATCACACTGAAAATGGATGAACAAGGCTGGCTGATGCCGGACACCACGTTACATTTCCACGTAGAACCATTTGAAGGCGCGAATCTGCAACCAGAAGCGCTCGCCTTTAACGGTATCGACCCTAACAATCCGCTACGCGGTGCGGTCAGCGAATATGATGCTCTGCATGCCATCTTCAAAATGGTGCGTAAAGGTATTAAAGACAGCGGCTGCAATCGGGCAATTATGGTGGCGCATAACGCTACGTTCGACCACAGTTTCATGATGGCCGCAGCAGAACGCGCCTCGCTCAAGCGTAATCCGTTTCATCCATTTGTAACCTTTGATACCGCAGCATTAAGCGGACTGTCACTGGGGCAGACGGTGTTGTCGAAAGCGTGCCTGGCGGCGGGAATGGAATTTGACGGGAATCAGGCGCATTCGGCGCTGTATGACACAGAACGTACGGCCGTGCTGTTTTGCGAAATCGTTAACCGCTGGAAACGTCTCGGCGGCTGGCCTCTCCCCGTGCCTGAAGAAGCATAACGGAGCGATAAAAAAAGCGACCCTCACAGGTCGCTTTTTAATTTCCGCTGATATTACTCAGCGTCTGGCTCTTCAGTTTTGTACTTTGCCGCTGTTTCTTTAATCAGCTGCTGTAACTCACCGCGCTGGTACATTTCAATCAGAATGTCACAGCCGCCAACCAGTTCGCCATCAACCCACAGCTGCGGGAACGTCGGCCAGTTCGCGTATTTCGGCAGCTCGGCGCGAATATCCGGGTTCTGCAGAATATCAACATATGCAAAGCGTTCACCACAGGCGGACAGCGCCTGCACAGCCTGAGCGGAGAAACCGCAGCTTGGCAGTTTAGGGGAACCTTTCATGTACAGGAGAATCGGGTTTTCAGCGATCTGGCGCTGGATTTTTTCGATAGTGGTGCTCATTATCTTGCTTCCTTAAACTTCTTTTACGGCAGTAGTCTGACATTGTAACGGGTCAGACAGGCAACGGAAAATAACATTTTCATTACGCCTTATTATTTTATCCCCTGATGCTAAAAGTTGCATTCACAATCTCATTTATCCCTTTGAAGCCTGTGGATTTGATTATCTGTTCACCAACTCCAGCGTTAATTGCTGTTTTTTTTTGCGGTCGGTTACGAAACCCAGTTTTAAACAAAAAAAGCTATTAACTTTCCCTCTTTCTATAGATTAGAATCATCAAGTTTTGAAAATCACACGCAGGCATGATAGACCTGCCTTACCAGAGGACTGCTCAGTGGCGCGGATAAACCGAATCTCGATCACGCTCTGTGCTTTACTTTTTACTACACTGCCCTTTACGCCTATGGCTCATGCTTCGAAGCAGGCCAGGACGACACCTACCAATTCTCACATCATCAAAACGGTAGATAAAAAGAAAAGCGCAACAACCAGTCAAAAAACAAAAAAAACCAGCAAGAAAACGGCGACAAAGACCACCAGCAAAACCAGCACCAAAACCGCTTCCTCTTCTAAAAATCGCACTGCTACTCCGGCAAAGTCGACCAAAACTGCAAACCGTCGAGGTAAAACCGCGGCAGCACAAACCGCGGCCGTCACCTGGACTGAAAAATGCACGCCGCGCAAAGGTCATAAGCCGCGCTGTGTGAAGGTGAAAACCGCCGCACCAACTACGCTTGCTGACGCTCATAAAGTCAAAGTGCAGAAAGCGACTAAAACCGCCATGTCCACCTTGATGAACCAAATCGGCAAGCCTTATCGCTGGGGTGGCTCCTCGCCAAGAACCGGGTTTGACTGCAGCGGTCTGGTCTATTATGCCTATAAAGATCTGGTGAAATTCCGCATTCCGCGTACTGCGAATGAAATGTACCACCTGCGCGATGCCGCGCCGATCGAACGTGGCGAACTGAAAAATGGCGATTTGGTCTTTTTCCGTACCCAGGGTCGCGGAACAGCCGATCACGTTGGCGTTTATGTCGGTAACGGTAAATTTATACAGTCACCGCGCAGCGGTCAGGAAATTCAAATCACCTCTCTGAGCGAAGATTACTGGCAGCGCCACTATGTGGGTGCTCGTCGAGTGATGACGCCAAAAACAATTCGTTAAAAACTTACCCTACAGAACATGCTGTAGGGTAAGTTCTTCTTTTGCATAACCTTTCAATTTGCTACCCTATCCTTACTCACAATGAGGCTATTGTGTGTACTCAATATAAATAATAAGGAGAGAAGCAATGTCGTTTGAATTACCTGCATTACCGTATGCCAAAGATGCTCTGGCACCGCACATTTCTGCCGAAACGCTGGAATATCACTATGGCAAACACCATCAAACCTACGTGACCAATCTGAACAACCTGATTAAAGGCACGGCGTTTGAAGGCAAATCACTGGAAGAGATCGTACGTAGCTCTGAAGGTGGTGTATTCAATAACGCAGCCCAGGTTTGGAACCACACGTTCTACTGGAACTGCCTGGCACCGAATGCAGGTGGCGAACCTACCGGTAAACTGGCCGAGGCCATTGCCGCCTCCTTTGGCAGCTTTGCGGATTTCAAAGCGCAGTTCACCGATGCCGCTATCAAAAACTTTGGTTCTGGCTGGACCTGGCTGGTGAAGGGAAAAGATGGCAAACTGGCTATCGTTTCCACCTCCAACGCGGGTACTCCGCTGACCACCGACGCGACGCCGCTGATGACCGTTGACGTATGGGAACACGCCTACTACATCGATTATCGCAATGCCCGTCCTGGCTACCTGGAGCACTTCTGGGCGGTGGTAAACTGGGAATTTGTTGCGAAGAACTTCGCAGCATAAAAAAGATAACGCAGAAGGAATTCCTTCTGCGTTTTTGCACTAATTCGCGGTCGTGAAAGCCTCTTCAGGCTGCCTTCTTGCGGAAATGAACACCAGCAGCAGCGCAAGCCCCGCCACAATCGCCCCCATCACTGGCACAAAACTGTAGCCCAAACCACCGGAAATCACCGCCCCACCGGCCGCGGCACCCAGAGCGTTCCCCAGATTAAACGCGCCAATATTGACTGACGATGATAATCCTGGCGCCTCGCTGGCAACGCGCATCACACGCATCTGCAACGGCGGAACGACCGCAAACGTCGCAGCCCCCCAGATAACCATGCTAACCGCCGCTCCCAACTCATTACGCGCAAGGAAGGGAATGGCCAGCATAATTACCATCAATAGCAGTAAAAAACCTTTCAGCGTACCGTTGACTGAACGATCAGCCAGTTTGCCGCCAAGGTAGTTACCGATTGAGAAACCTACGCCTATCAGCACCAGCATACCGGTCACAAACACTGGTGTGGCATGGGTAATAGTGTGCAGCACTGGAGAGATGTAGGTATAAAGCGTGAACATCGCCCCAGCCCCCAGAACAGTCGTTAACAGCGCCGACAACACCTGCGGGCGCATAAGTACCGCCAGTTCGCTGCGAACATCCGGGCGCTCTCCTGCCCCACCTTTGGGTAACGAGAAGAACAGACTGACCATAGCGATGACGCCCAGACCCGCCGTTGCCAAAAACGACATGCGCCAGCCGATAGTTTCACCAAGCCAGGTCGCCGCCGGGACACCGCCAATATTGGCAATAGTTAACCCCATAAACATGGTTGCCACGGCGCTGGCCTGCTTATGTTTGGGTACTACGCTTGCGGCTACAACGGAACCAAGGCCAAAGAATGCCCCGTGGTTCAGACTGGTCAAAATACGCGACAACATCAGCGTGGTGTAATCCGGCGAGATAGCCGAGAGAACGTTACCCAGCGTGAAAATCGCCATCAGGAATATCAGCGCATTACGTCGTGCACGATGAGATAGCAGTAATGTCATCAGCGGAGCACCCACCATCACGCCAACCGCATAGGCGCTGATTAACATTCCGGCCGCTGGAATCGAGACATCCACACCTTTGGCAATGACGGGCAATAATCCCATTGGCGAAAATTCGGTGGTACCAATACCAAACGCTCCGATCGCCAGCGCCAGTAAAGGATAATTGAGTTTCATATTTCGACTCCGTAACGTCGAGCCGTGGCGCGACATAAAATAAGAGTCAAAAGCATGACATTGATCGCAAAATTAATAAAGTTAACAAAACTGCAAAAGACTTTTGCTTATTCGCAAACAATAGAGGAGGAAAACAAGCGGAAAGGATGAGGGAGAACTAACTCCCTCGGGGAAATCAATGCAGCGCTGCGGTCAGGCCACCCGCGACGATCAAACCCAGAACAATAATGGTAGTCACTAACGAAAATTTCAGATCGGTGCTCATCAAGTTTTCTCCTTTTTATTCCCACACAAAAAGTGATATTGCGCATTTTTACACACTTGAAAGCAAAAATCTCTCACGATTTATATTGATAACTGCTTTTAACTCTTCCCCTTTTCGTTAAGATCAGACAAAATTCCACGCTTACTTGATTAGCGTACCGGCCATTGACCCCTTCCTGACGTTCCGTGTCGTTTTCCCGGCGTGCCGCAACCCTTACGTTGCGCTAAGGGTGTGTAAAGGCAAACGTTTACCTGGAGTATTCTCAGGAGCTTAGGATATGGTCTGGAGTGAGATGTAATGGCAACAATTAAAGATGTAGCGAAGCGAGCAAACGTTTCCACTACAACCGTATCACACGTAATTAACAAGACGCGCTTTGTCGCGGAAGAAACACGTAATGCAGTCTGGGCGGCGATCAAAGAGCTGCACTATTCTCCGAGCGCTGTGGCGCGCAGCCTGAAGGTGAATCACACCAAGTCCATTGGCTTGCTGGCCACCAGCAGCGAAGCGGCTTATTTCGCTGAAATTATCGAAGCCGTTGAAAAAAACTGTTTCCAGAAAGGCTATACCCTGATTCTGGGTAACGCCTGGAACAGTCTCGAAAAGCAGCAGGCTTATCTGTCGATGATGGCGCAAAAGCGCGTTGACGGTCTGTTGGTGATGTGTTCTGAGTATCCGGAGTCGCTGCTTTCGATGCTCGAAGAGTATCGCCATATTCCGATGGTCGTCATGGACTGGGGTGAAGCCAAAGCCGACTTTACCGATACGGTTATTGATAACGCCTTCGAAGGCGGTTACATGGCGGGTCGGTATCTGGTAGAACGCGGTCATCGTGAGATTGGCGTGATCCCAGGCCCAATGGAACGTAATACCGGTGCCGGGCGTCTGGCAGGTTTTATGAAAGCGATGGAAGAAGCGCTGATTAAAGTGCCTGACAACTGGATTGTGCAGGGCGATTTTGAGCCTGAGTCCGGCTATCGCGCCATGCAGCAAATTCTGTCGCAGTCGCATCGTCCGACCGCTGTCTTCTGCGGTGGTGATATCATGGCGATGGGTGCGCTGTGCGCCGCTGACGAGATGGGACTGCGCGTCCCGCAGGATGTCTCGCTTATCGGGTACGACAACGTACGTAACGCCCGCTTCTTCACGCCAGCGCTGACGACCATTCACCAGCCTAAGGATTCGCTGGGTGAAACAGCCTTCAACATGTTGTTAGACCGTATCGTGAATAAGCGCGAGGAGTCGCAGTCTATCGAGGTGCATCCACGTCTGGTAGAACGCCGCTCCGTTGCCGATGGCCCGTTCCGCGATTACCGCCGTTAAGCCTGTTGTGCGGGAGCCTCGTCTGGCTCCCGCAACCATTCTTTATTCAGCGTTTCGCTATCCCCTAAATAGTCCAGCAGCCAGCTCAATGCAGGCGAGGTATCGTTCTGTTGCCATGTCAAACAGCATGCGGCATCAGGAAAGGGATTTTCCAACTGAAGCGAAACCCATTTGCCGCTATCAATCCACGGTTTGGCAAAATGTCTCGGTACCATGCCCACACATAGCCCTGCGGATAAACAGGTAGCCGAAGATTCCCAGTCTGGCACCACAACCCGCTTTTGGTTATCCAGCAGCCAGGTAATACGCTTTGGCAGCGTTCGGGAGGTATCTTCGCGCACCAGCGATGGCCAGTTGCGCAACGTATCGTCACTTAGCGGTCCGGGCATTGACGCCAACGGATGATGGCTTGCCACCACGCAGCTCCAGCTCAGCATTCCCATGTCGCGGAAGGTATAGCGCCCCCCTACCGGAATCGCCTGCGTGGCGCCGATTGCCAGTTCGACGCGTCCATCGGACAACGCATCCCAGACGCCGTTAAACACTTCCTGAAAAACCAGTAGTTCAACATCATCAAAATGACGGTAGAAATCTACGATCATCTGTCGGGTACGATCCGGGCGGACAATGTTATCGACAGCGATCGCCAACTGTCCGCGCCAGCCGTTGGCAATTTGCTGACATTGCTGTCGGGTGATCTGCATTTTTTTGATAACAGAGCGGCCTTCTTTGAGAAACCATGCGCCGGCAGGCGTCAATTCCACATCCCGATGGCGTCGCTCAAAAAGCGGCACCGCCAGCCACTCTTCCAGTTGCCGTACAGTGTAGCTTACTGCCGAAGGTACACGGTGCAACTCCTGCGCGGCCGAACTAAAGCTGCCGTTACGCGCAACCGCATCAACCACTTCCAGTGAATATTCCGACCACATATTCTGCCTGCAAAAAATTTGAAATCAGTAAGCAAATATTAGCGTTTCACAGCGAGAATTACACTCACTACACTCAGCGGCATTGTTCTACTGCTAAAAAAAGAGAAATGATGATGCAACCTGGGAAAGGGTTTTTAGTCTGGCTGGCAGGTCTTAGCGTGCTCGGCTTTCTGGCAACGGATATGTATTTACCCGCCTTCGCCGCCATTCAGTCCGATCTGCAAACGCCTGCATCTGCCGTCAGCGCCAGCCTCAGCTTGTTCTTAGCCGGTTTTGCCGTCGCGCAACTTCTGTGGGGACCGCTTTCCGACCATTACGGCCGCAAGCCTATTTTGCTGCTGGGTTTATCTATCTTTGCATTGGGCAGTCTGGGTATGCTGTGGGTTGAAAACGCCACCGGCCTGCTGGCGCTGCGCTTTGTTCAGGCGGTGGGTGTTTGTGCAGCATCGGTTATCTGGCAGGCACTGGTTACCGATTATTATCCTTCACAAAAAGTAAACCGTATCTTTGCCACCATTATGCCGCTGGTCGGGTTGTCTCCGGCATTAGCACCGTTATTAGGCAGTTGGATCCTGGTACATTTTTCCTGGCAGGCCATTTTCGCCACCCTGTTTGCCATTACCCTAATCCTGATGCTTCCAGCCCTGCGCTTAAAGCCCACGGCTAAGGCGCGCGACGACAGCCAGGACAAACTGACGTTCACCACCCTGCTACGTTCAAAAGCTTACCGCGGAAACGTGCTGATTTATGCCGCCTGTTCTGCAAGCTTCTTCGCATGGCTGACGGGTTCCCCGTTCATCCTCAGCGAGATGGGCTACAGTCCGGCAGTAATTGGCCTGAGCTATGTTCCGCAAACCATCGCGTTCTTAATCGGTGGCTACGGGTGCCGCGCTGCGCTGCAAAAATGGCAGGGCCGTCAGCTGCTACCCTGGTTACTCATTCTGTATGCCATCAGCGTTGTGGCAACCTGGGCAACCGGCTTTATTCACCATGTTGCGCTGGCTGAAATCCTGATCCCATTCTGCGTGATGGCGATCGCCAACGGGGCAATTTACCCTATCGTCGTTGCGCAAGCGTTACGTCCTTTCCCTCAGGCCACAGGGCGCGCAGCCGCGTTGCAGAACACACTGCAGCTGGGTTTATGCTTCCTGGCAAGCCTTGTGGTTTCCTGGCTGATCGCAACCCCACTGCTTACTACCACCAGCGTGATGCTGATAACAGTGTTGCTGGCGGGCGTGGGTTACAAAATGCAATCACAGAAAGCTGACGCCCCGCAATCAGATGACCGTGCACAAATTGCCCACGGCGAGTCTCACTAATGATTATTGCGGGTAACTAATTAGCCAGCTAACAATTATCGGTTGAATCGTCAAAAAATCAGGCCTATACTGATTCCCGGTTGTTAAAAAAACGATAATTTTTATGTGTTAACGGGAACATGAACGTTCCCGTTTTCCCACGGATGGTCTTTTCGGCAAGGGTTCCTCCCTTCCTCTGTTCTACGTCGGATTATAGATTCGCGGATTAATTCCGTGAGATTTCTCACAAAGCCCAAAAAAGCGTCTACGCTGTTTTAAGGTTCTGATCACCGACCAGTGATGGAGAAGCTATGAGTTCATCGTGTATAGAAGACGTCAGCGTACCGGATGATGACTGGTACCGCATCACCAATGAATTATTAAGCCGTGCAGGCATTACCATTAATGGCCCGGCATCGGCAGATATTCGCGTAAAGAACCCCGACTTTTTCAAACGTGTATTGCAGGAAGGATCGTTAGGGTTAGGTGAAAGTTATATGGATGGCTGGTGGGAATGCGACCGGCTGGACATGTTTTTTAGTAAAGTCCTGCGCGCTGGTCTTGAAAACCAACTCCCCCGCCACTTCAAAGATACGCTACGTATCGCTACGGCCCGTTTGTTCAATTTACAGACCAAAAAACGTGCATGGGTCGTCGGCAAAGAACATTACGATCTGGGCAACGACCTTTTTAGCCGCATGCTTGATCCCTACATGCAGTACTCCTGCGCCTACTGGAAAGATGCCGACACCCTGGAATCTGCCCAGCAGGCGAAGCTAAAAATGATTGCTGAAAAGCTGCAGTTGAAGCCAGGAATGCGCGTACTTGATATTGGCTGCGGCTGGGGCGGGTTGTCTCAGTTTATGGCATCGCAATATGGCGTGAGCGTGGTGGGCGTGACCATTTCGGCAGAACAGCAGAAAATGGCACAGGCGCGTTGCGCAGGGCTGGATGTCACCATTTTGCTACAGGATTACCGCGACCTGAACGACAAATTCGATCGCATTGTCTCCGTGGGCATGTTTGAGCACGTGGGTCCAAAGAACTACGCCACCTATTTTGAAGTGGTCGATCGTAATCTAAAACCGGACGGTCTCTTTTTACTGCACAGCATCGGTTCGAATAAAACCGACAATAATGTTGACCCGTGGATCAATAAATATATCTTTCCGAACGGCTGTTTACCGTCAGTTCGCCAGATAGCTAACGCCAGCGAGCCGCATTTTGTGATGGAAGACTGGCATAATTTTGGCGCGGATTACGACACCACGCTGATGGCATGGCACGAGCGTTTCATGAAATCCTGGCCTGAAATCGCCGATAACTATACCGAGCGTTTCAAACGGATGTTCAGCTATTATCTGAACGCCTGCGCGGGGGCCTTTCGTGCTCGTGACATTCAGCTATGGCAGGTAGTTTTCTCCCGCGGCGTTGAACACGGTCTGCGCGTTCCCCGCTAGTCGTTATCGCCCCCGTGCCAACGGGGGCTTGACACTCAGGCTTACGCTCCTGCTTCGCCCGTGACGTGACTGATGGTGCTTTCACGTGCCGCCAGCACGCGCTCAACGGTATCCACCACCGCCTGGGTTTGAGGATCTATTTCAATGTTGACCCGCGCACCCAGCTTTTTCTTGCCAAGCGTCGTGCGCTCCAGCGTTTCTGGGATCAAATGCACACAGAAGCGGGTCGGCGTCACTTCACCAACCGTCAGGCTGATGCCGTCAATACCGATAAATCCTTTGTACAGGATATATTTCATCAGCGATGGATCCTGAACTTTAAACCACACCTGGCGGTTATTCTCTGAGGTCAGAATTTTCGACACTTCGGCAGTAGTCATAATATGGCCCGACATTAAATGCCCGCCAATTTCATCGCTGAATTTTGCCGCACGCTCAACGTTGACCAAATCGCCAACCTTCAGGTCACCCAGATTGGTGATACGCAGCGTTTCTTTCATCAGATCAAAGCTTATCTGGTTACCGTTAATTTCGGTGACCGTCAGGCAGCAGCCATTGTGGGCAACCGATGCGCCGGTCTCCAGCGCATCCAGCATATATTCAGGCAACTCCACAACATGCGTACGAAAATTTGGTTTTTCATCAATGGACACCAATTTCGCGGTGCCCTGCACAATACCCGTAAACATACTTCTAACTCCTGAACTCAATTAAGACATCTCTGCACAGCACAATAGCAGGTGGAAATTCAGGTTGCCAGCGATGCACCGCGACTGCCTGTTTTTTCACTGGAGAATTACGTATTCCTCGCTACAATAGACTGAAATTTCCCCTGCTTTTTCTCCTTGCTGCCAGATAAGGCGGCTTTTTTAGTCTCTCAAATAACAACAATATAGTGGTGTACACGTGCAAAAGTATGTAAGTGAAGCGCGTCAGTTATTAGCTCTGGCAATTCCGGTGATTCTTGCGCAAATCGCTCAAACCGCAATGGGATTCGTTGATACCGTCATGGCGGGCGGGTACAGCGCCACGGATATGGCGGCCGTTGCCATTGGTACGTCTATCTGGCTGCCGGCCATTCTGTTCGGTCACGGACTGCTGCTGGCGTTGACGCCGGTAATTGCGCAACTCAATGGTTCCGGACGCCGCGATCGAATCGCCCATCAAGTACGCCAGGGATTCTGGCTGGCGGGCAGCGTCTCCGTTCTGATTATGATAGTGCTATGGAACGCGGGCTACATTATTCGCTCCATGCATAACATCGACCCGGCGCTGGCGGATAAAGCCGTCGGCTACCTGCGCGCGCTGCTGTGGGGCGCACCGGGGTATTTGTTCTTCCAGGTCGCCCGTAACCAGTGTGAAGGCCTGGCCAAGACTAAACCGGCGATGGTGATGGGATTTCTCGGCCTGCTGGTGAATATTCCGGTGAACTATGTGTTCATCTATGGGCATTTAGGCATGCCGGAACTGGGCGGCGTGGGCTGTGGTGTGGCAACGGCGGCGGTTTACTGGGTGATGTTTATCGCCATGCTGTCTTACGTTAAACGCGCCCGTTCTATGCGTGATATTCGCAATGAGCGTGGTTTCCAGAAACCCGACACCGCCGTAATGAAGCGTCTGGTGCAACTGGGTTTACCTATCGCGCTGGCCTTATTTTTCGAAGTGACGCTGTTTGCTGTAGTGGCGCTGTTGGTTTCCCCGTTGGGGATCGTTGACGTGGCCGGACACCAGATCGC
Organism: Citrobacter arsenatis; assembly: GCF_004353845.1. GTDB lineage: Bacteria > Pseudomonadota > Gammaproteobacteria > Enterobacterales > Enterobacteriaceae > Citrobacter > Citrobacter arsenatis. The sequence goes on along the minus strand of NZ_CP037864.1, from coordinate 2,382,331 downwards.
ACTCAACTTCAGCTCGTTAATGTTCGTTCTGCCGATGTCTCTGGCTGCTGCCGTCACCATTCGTGTCGGTTATCGTCTGGGTCAGGGCTCGACGCTGGATGCGCAAACTGCCGCCAGAACAGGGCTGGGGGTCGGGGTCTGCATGGCGGTGGTGACGGCGATCTTCACCGTGACATTCCGCGAGCACATTGCCCTGCTCTACAACAATAACCCGGAAGTTGTCGCACTGGCGGCGCAGCTCATGTTACTGGCCGCGGTGTATCAAATATCGGACTCAATCCAGGTTATTGGTAGCGGTATCCTGCGTGGTTATAAAGATACGCGTTCCATATTCTTTATTACCTTTACGGCATACTGGGTGTTGGGTTTGCCAAGCGGTTACATTCTGGCCCTGACCGATCTGGTGGTTGACCGGATGGGACCGGCTGGATTCTGGATGGGCTTTATTATTGGCCTGACCTCTGCGGCGGTGCTGATGATGCTGCGCATGCGTTTTCTGCAGCGCCAGCCGTCAGCGGTTATTTTACAACGCGCCGCGCGATAGCCCCAAAAAAGCCGCCATCTGGCGGCTTTTTTACCCCCTCAAAACGGGCTGGCGTTTTGGGCATTTACCCATTCCTGACTCACAGGATGCCTGAAATGCAGTTCACTGGCATGCAGCATTAGCCGCGGGGTTAATTCAGTACCTGGCAGCAGACGCCCGCCATACAAATCGCACCCTAAAATAGGATGGCCCAACTGCTGACAGTGGATCCGTAACTGATGGGTACGCCCGGTTTCAGGCGTCAGTTGTACCCGCGTCACGGGAAGTAACGTCCCCTCCTCCTGGCGATGCACAAAGCGCTCAATAACCTGATAGCGCGAGCGCGCAGGTTTGCCATTGATGGCGCAAATCGACATCAGTGGAAACAGCGCTGGGTCTTTGGCTATCGCTGCATCGATAATTCCTACATCGTTTTCCAGATGCCCGCATAACAGCGCGCTATACACCTTGCTTACCGCACGTTGGCTGAACTGTTGGCAAAGCGCGGCGTTGATAGCCTTGTTACGGGCAACCACCATCAATCCTGAAGTGCCAAAATCAAGGCGATGTACCAGCGTACAGCCAGGGTATATCTGTACCAGCCGGTGATGTACCGAATCGATATTCTGCGGATTTTTCCCCGACAAGCTAAGCAGCCCGGTGGGTTTATTGATAAGCACCAAATGCTCGTCCTGATAGAGGATTTCTATCTCGTCATGACAAGGCGGGGCAATAAAGGTATCGAGGATCGTAGACATGAGCAGCCAGGGTGAAGTGTGGGAACGGATGATAACGAATTTTCCCCAGCCAGGCGAATCGGAGCGTTTAACCCATGACAATGATTGCATGATAGAGTGTGGATTATGCCGCGTGCGATGAGAGGGTTACACTGTGCAACAAATCGATTTTTACATGGTAGATGCCTTTACCACCAAGACGTTTGGCGGTAATGCTGCTGCAGTATGTCCGCTCGCTGACTGGCTGCCCGATGAAACATTATTAAAAATGTCGCAGCAGCATAATCAGTCGGAAACTGCTTTTTTTGTCGCCAGTGAGAATGGTTTCGAGCTGCGTTGGTTTACTACTCAGGGAGAAATCAATCTGTGTGGGCATGCCACGCTTGCCGCCGCACATGTCATCTTCGAACATCTGGGTTACCCGGACACAACCATCCATTTTGCCACCCGGTTTGTCGGTCCGCTGACGGTCACGCGCAGCGGTGAATGGCTGACGCTCGATTTTCCGGCCTGGCAAAGCGAACCTGTGAAACCGCCCGCCTTACTGCTGGAAACATTAGGCATCACCGAATATAAAGAAGTCCGCGTCGCGCGCGATTACATGGTAGTGCTGGAGAACCAACAGCAGGTTGAGGCTGTGCGCCCGAACATCCACGCCATGATTCCTCTGGGGAAAATGGTTTGTATCACCGCACCGGGTGACGGGGAATACGATTTTGTCAGCCGTTTCTTCTGCCCGGGTGAAGCCGTCGCGGAAGACCCGGTCACAGGATCAGCACATAGTATGCTGATCCCTTACTGGGCTGCAAAACTGAATAAAACACAGATGCTGGCGCGCCAGGTCTCCGAGCGTGGCGGGGATCTACGCTGCCAGCTCACAGGAACGCGTGTCTACATTGGCGGGCAAGCGGTAACTTATCTGACCGGTAAGGTGCTGTTGCGCTAGCCTAATTAACTAATCCATGGAGGATTTATGTCGAACAAACTCGTGCAGATACACTTTGATTTTCATGGCCCGTTCGGCGTTGAAATGTCGCATCAGCTCGTTGAACTGGCCGAATCAATCAACCAGGAGCCGGGTTTCATCTGGAAAATCTGGACCGAGAACGAAGCAAATCACGAAGCGGGTGGCATCTACCTGTTTCAGGATGAAGACACCGCGCTGGCCTATGTCAAAAAACACACAGCCCGTCTGAAGCACCTGGGGGTGGAAGACGTGATGTTCAAAATCTTCGATATCAATGAACCGTTGAGTAAGATTAACCGCGGTCATATCGGCTGATACTTTGCCTTAGACGCCCCGCCCTGGGGCGCTTCTTCCCTCACCAGCTTTCCCCATCATCAAAAGCGATCCCCCTCTTTCACCGCCTCCGAGTGCGGTATAACGTGGGCCGAGATTGCCATAGTTCACAAAATCAGCATCCGCGAAAACTACCACTAGCCAAAAGTAACATGAAGGCGTATAAATAAGACAAACAGTATTATTTTATACAAATTGAATTACCATCTACTTCAGGAGATTCTCTTATGACTGTGGACATTACATTGAACGCTTCTGCAGGGGGCTTTCCGCCTGCAGGTCATTACTCGCACAGTACAACGGCTGGCGGCTTCGTCTTCATTTCTGGGCAGTTGCCGGTCACTTTTGATGGCGTAAAAAAAACGGATGCCTCTTTTGAAGAACAAACGCGGCTGGTACTACAGAACATTGATGCCTGTCTGGCGGGCGCGGGAGTGTCTCGTCAGCACCTGGTGTCAGTACGCGTCTATGTGACGGATATCAACCAATGGCCAACGTTTAACAAAATCTATGGGGAATGGATCGGCGATTTCCGCCCATCTCGTGCGGTCGCAGGCGTTGCAGAGCTTCATTATGGTTTTGCGCTGGAAGTTGAAGCTATTGCGTTGGCCCCACAAGCATGACGTTTAACAACATACAGGTGAAAAACAATGACTGAAATGACACTGCCTGATTATCACGATGTCGCCGCTGCGGCTGAGCGCATCGCGGATTATGCCAACAAAACTCCGGTGATGACCTCCCGAACGGTTAATGAGGAATTTGCAGCTGACGTTTTCTTTAAGTGCGAAAACTTCCAGAGAATGGGCGCGTTTAAATTTCGCGGAGCAATGAATGCGTTACGCCAGTTCACACCGGAACAACGCGCTGCGGGCGTCGTCACCTTTTCTTCCGGCAATCATGCACAGGCCATTGCCCTGTCGGCAAAATTGTTGGGGATCCCGGCGACAATTATCATGCCGCATGATGCCCCGGCTGCCAAAGTTGCCGCAACTAAGGGCTATGGCGGAAATGTGGTGATTTACGATCGCTACAGCGAAGATCGTGAAAAAATTGGTCGGGACCTGGCACAAAAACACGGATTAACGCTGATCCCGCCTTACGACCATCCGCACGTGATTGCAGGCCAGGGTACCGCCACAAAAGAGCTGATTGAAGAAGTGGGTCAGTTAGACGTTCTTTTCGTGTGTCTGGGCGGCGGCGGCCTGCTTTCAGGATCCGCACTGGCGGCCCGACATCTGTCTCCTGGCTGTGTCATTTATGGTGTCGAACCCGAGGCGGGAAACGATGGTCAACAGTCGTTTCGCAACGGCAAAATTGTTCATATCGGTACACCCAAAACTATTGCTGACGGTGCTCAAACTCAACATCTCGGGAATATTACGTTTCCAATTATCCAGCAAAACGTGAACGATATTCTGACTGTCTCAGACGATGAATTAGTCGCCTCAATGAAATTTATCGCTGAGCGCATGAAAATTGTCGTGGAGCCGACTGGCTGTCTGGGTTTTGCCGCCGCCAGAGCGAGCAAAGCTGAACTGCGCGGGAAGAAAATCGGTATTATCATCAGCGGCGGCAACGTGGACATCAGTCGCTACGGTGAATTCCTCGCCGGGTGATCAAAAAGGTATCTGCTCTGCGGATACCTTTTTACTGTCTGTATATTCCCGTCTGGAAAAGCGAACCCAGCTCACTGTAAACTGCTTACCATCGTGGCAACAGGCATCACCACAGGAGACTGGCATGCCAAACACCGACAACAACTCGCTTCTCAGCCAAATTGACACTATCGCCAGGGGGCTGAGCGAGACCTTCTCTCCGTTTTGCGAAGTGGTGGTTCATGACCTTAAGAATCCTGAACATGCCATTTTGTCCATCCATAATAACCTGTCCGGACGTAAACCCGGCCAGCCGGCAACGGAACTGGGCCTGGCGCGAATCGCGTCGCCTGAATTTCCCAGCATCATTGCTAATTACAGCAACCAGTTTGCCGATGGCCGCCCGGTGAAAAGTACGTCTATCGGCATCAAGGATGAAGAAGGCCAATACGTAGCGGCACTCTGCCTGAACGTGGATATGACGCTGTTTCGTGGCATGCAGAGCGCCCTTGCGCGTTTTACTGAAACTGCAGACTCGCCTATAAAGGAACATATCGATCCTGGCAGTAATGAAGTCATCCGCCAGCGTATCGATGACTTTGCCGCTAAGCGCGCCACAACGGCACGCGCCCTTAAACCTGAAGACCGTAAGCTGCTGATTCAACAATTACGCAACGACGGATTGCTGAACGTAAGAAAATCTATGGACACCGTAGCGCAACATCTGGGCGTTTCCAGGGCCACCGCTTATCTGTATGCCCGCCAGTCAGTTCAGGCGGGTGAATAAACGGGTTCAGTTAAACCGCACCAGCCGCAGTATAAAAAATCGGATCTTGATTACCGACACGAAGCGCTCCCGCTATACTTTGGCCCGCTTCGTATCCGATATTGCTATCAATCAGTAAACAACGCCCCGCCGCTGGGAAAAAATAAACCTTTATTTTCGTAGGCATTTATTGGCGCTGAGTCAATAGATGATTTATTTTTGTACATACATAGTGAGATTACGTTTTCCTCAAATAACACCACCAGCATTGATTAAACATCATAATAAAACTAAAAACAGCTAACACATTGATTTGGAGGGATAAAAATGCAGCTAAATTTATTGCATCAATAATACCTATGCAATATATATAAATAGGGTGATATCTAAATTATAATTCTTTTACATCCGGCTGATTGGTGAGGTAAGAATGCGGTTAATCGTCATGTTAGTAAGCTTTGTGCTCACCACCCAGCTCTGGGCGGGTGAACTTCCCCAGCCTTCTGGTAAAGTTCTTTTAACGCTGTCCGGTAATATTGAAAATACAAATGCAGACGGGAAAGCCGTTTTTGATACCACCAGCCTTGAGAAGCTGGGCATGGTGAGTTTCCAGACCACCTCACCCTGGTATAATGGACGCACTACCTTTACGGGTATTCCACTACAAAAGCTCATGGAGTACGTTGGGGCGAATGGCTCAGTTGTAAAGGTCACTGCGCTCAATGACTACACCACCGTTATCCCTCTCAGTGACTTCAAAAAATACAATGCCATCCTTGCTTTAAAGATCAACGGAAAATATATGCGTATCCGTGATAAAGGCCCGTTGTTCATTGTGTACCCCTATGACAGCATGCCAGAACTGAATAATCAGATTTATTATTCAAGGTCTGCATGGCAGGTCAGTAGTATGGATATTGAGTAAGCGTTCAGAGGAACACCATGAACAGAATACTGGCTGGCATCATCTTTTTTCTTTTTATATCTACCGGGTATATCTCTTTCCTGGTCCATGAAAGGCAACAAGAGTTACAGAAACTGACCCACTACACCGATTCATGGTCTGCTGCGCAGTTAGTGTCACAATATTACCGATTTGAATCGTTGCTTGGCCTTTACACTATCGATGATACGATGAATCTCGATGATGTACGCATGCGTCTCGACATTATGCTCAGCCAGAGTGATTTGATAAAAGAAGGTGATTTGGGCCGCTACATAGAAAGCAATATAGCGCACCGTGAACTGGCGGTAAAACTTGAAAACACCCTTAGTTTTCTGGATGTTAATCTCGAGAAAATGAATCGTTCAGCACTTCAGGCATACCTGAAAAAAATGCATGCTCTGGATGCTCCACTTGGCCGTCTTTCATCCGGTGCGTTAAACAAAGATGTCAACTCGATCAATAACGCCAACCAAAAAATTCAAACGCTGTACTATATTTACTCAGCAACCTCGGTGCTGCTGATAATACTGAGTGCGATTTTGGGCGTGCTCATTTTCTATCAAAACAGAAATATTCTGCGGGCGCACCTTCAGGTCAAAAGTCTTGCGGAAGAACTGCAGAAATCGAAAGAAAAACTGCAAATCCAGAATGCTAAACTAGAATATGACGTCTACCATGACTCTCTTACCGAGATGAATAACCGTCAATTATTCTGGGGCGATTTAAACAAAACCATCGAGATAGCAGAAAAAAATCACGATGCTGTGACTGTAATGCTGTTTGATTTAGATCGCTTCAAAGAGGTAAATGATACGTATGGTCATGATGCTGGTGATATGTTACTGCGCCAGATATCAGACCGCCTGATATCGATGAGCCTGACGTCTGATACATTGTATCGTCTGGGGGGAGATGAGTTTGCGTTTCTATCAAGTGGCCTGACAGAAAGCCGCGCTATTTCGCGTGCCCAGAAAATATGTGAATTTATCAGCCAGCCCTACACTATTTACAATACGATTATAAATATAACTACCTGTGTTGGCATTGTTATCTCAGAAACTGAACGTCGCTCCGACTATCTTTATAAATTTGCCGATTTGGCCCTGTATGAAGCCAAAAATGAAGGCTCCGGGAAGATAAAAGTCTTCCGGCAACGAATGTTAGAAAAGCTGCAAGAAAGCAGAACGCTTGAGCATGATATGGCATTGGCAATAGTGAACAAAGAATTCGTGGTCTATTACCAGCCGATTGTTGATTCTTTCAGCCAGAAGATTTACAGCTATGAGGCGCTTATTCGCTGGATACACCCTCTAAAAGGCCTCCTGTCGCCTGATCACTTTATTCCTGTTGCTGAAAAAACAGGCATGATTAATGAGATGGGGAAAGCTGTTCTCGAACTTGCCTGCCGGGAAGCGGCGTGTTGGGCGGTTCCGGCTAAAATTTCGGTCAATGTCTCCCCTGTTCAGCTGAGCAGCAAAGCCTTTGCCGGGATCGTGCTATCCATTCTGAAAGAAACAGGACTTCCACCTGACCGCCTCGAACTGGAGGTAACAGAGTCGTCTCTCTTTACCGAAAGTACAACGCCAATGAATACCCTTAATAAGCTCAGAGCACTGGGCGTAAAAATCTCCATTGATGATTTTGGAACCGGGTACTCATCTCTTTCACGCCTCAGCAGGCTTGCCTTCGATAAAATCAAGATAGATAAATCCTTTGTGCATTCAATATCCACCCAGGAAGACGCCCTTAATATCATCAAACTGATCACCGGTATGGCGAAGTCCCTCAATATGAAGGCTGTTGCAGAAGGTGTTGAAACGCAGGAGCAACTGGAAAGACTCCAGGCGCTGGGCTGCGATTTCGCTCAAGGATATCTGTTTGGTAAACCTCAGCCTTGTATCGATGAGAGAATCAGAAACGGTTGAATCGCTCTCACACTATTTGATCATCAACCGTAGCGCTAAATCATTCGGATAAGGATCAAAATAGTTCTGGGTAAGCAGATAGCTGTCTGGGTATTCAGCCAGATAGTGCTTGAGTAGCGTCAGAGGCGCCAATATTGGCAGCAGCCCACCGCTATAGTTGAGGATAACGTCACGTAACTCTCCGCGCTGGCGCGCGTTCAACCGTTCGCGGAAGTAGCCCTGGATATGCATCAGTACGTTGGTGTGATTTTTCCGTGAGGCGGGCTTTTTGAGGATTGCCATGAGCTTTTCACGATAAATAACGAAAAAAGCGTCCAGATCATCCCACTGATGGATCGAAGCAACGAATGGACCAATCTCCCGGTAACCTGCCTGGTAATGGGCCAGAAGCTGAAGCTTATAGCGACTGTGGAAATTGAGTAAGCCGTGGCGAGTAAGACCATCGGCCCGCAGCCTATTAAGCTCATGTAATGCGAACACGCGTTCGACAAAGTTCTCCCTCAGCACCGGATCGTGCAAACGGCCATCTTCTTCGACCGGCAACCACGGGTAGGTTTCCATTAACGCGCCAGTAAACAGGCCAGTCCCCTCTTTTCGCCCACGATTTCCCTTCTCGTCATACAGCCTCACTCTTTCCATACCGCAGCTCGGCGATTTAGCACAGACGATAAAACCTGAGAGGCCACCAAGACCCTGAAGATATGCGTTGGTGAAATCGGACATTTTATCGGTTACATCCTCACCTGGCGCATGGCTAAAACAGATGCGTATATTCCCTTGGGCGGTTTGAACCAGACGCAACGCGGGACGTGGTACTGGCAAACCGATGGACATCTCCGGACAGACAGGTTTGAAGGTCACCCACTGAGCCAGCTCGTCCATCACAAACCCCATCCGCTTATGCCCACCGTCAAATCGCACAGCTGAACCAGTTAAACATCCACTAATCCCGATGACAGGTTGAGTGTTCATAACGCCCCCCTCGTTTATTGACGTCCCTTTTTCGGGAAGAATACATGACGATTTCACTATTAAATCATAGCGTACGTTATCTGCTGTGAGTTCACTGACAGATGCAAGTACGCAAAAATATCCTGACCGCCAGGGTTAGTGGTTAGCGATTTTAAGAAGTCTTTCGAGTGAACTGTTGCTCAGTAATAGTATTACCCCATTGATCGCCTTCCCATTCATTCGATAATTCAAATCCGTATGATTCGTACAATCGTCTTGCTGCAGTAAGTTTATTAAATGTCCACAATTGTACCGATGAGAATCTCTGCTCATCACAAAATCTCATCGCTTCTCCAATAAGCTTTCTACCCAGTCCGCTGCCACGACACCCATCGTCAAGAATGAACCAGCGCAGATGCGCCTCATTATTCCCCAGATCCTCACCGTCAATTGCAACTGAGCCGACTATGCGTTCATTCACCATTGCCAGCCAGATCTGATTACATGGCTTGTCCAGACGGCCAGAAAAATCAGCAAGACCTGCGGCAACCTTCCCTTCAAAAAAACTGCCGAAGTTATGTTCTCTGGCGTAATAGCCGCCATGCATTTCAGTAATACGACCTATCATACCGGGATGATAGCCCGTAACTATTTTGAAGCTGTTACACACTTTGCCTTCGAGTCTTTCACGACAGGCTTTCAACGCGCTGGCATAGGAAGAAAGACCTTGTAATACAGCTTCTTGTGTAAACAGATCGAGCTTACCAAGTGCTGCTCCGACACGTTCGTCAGCATAAGTATTGATGTTGTGTACGGTCTCCATGCCCTTCCCGGTAAGGCTTAGCCGTTTTGTCCTCGCATCTTCAGCAGAAGGACTTTCTTTAAGCTCTCCGGCTTCGACAAGTTTAGCGAGCATGCGGCTAACGCTGGACTTCTCTAGCCCCAAGATCTGGACCAGTTGAGCGGCAGTCAATGACCCATGTGTTTCAATTTCAAGCATGGCGTGAACTGCTGAAGGAGGATAGTCGGTTGCAGCCAGGTTTTGGTTCATGAACCCCAGCTCTCGCACCATTAAGCGTGATGCCGCACGTATGTTTTGTATGTTTTTTAGTTCAGAAATCATGAGCATTACCCTGCAACAATAGTTGTATTATACAACCATTTGTGTGAGGATTTTGTCAATCCCTTATCTTTACCCGCTTCCCGCTCGAAGTAGACCTTGCAATGCATCAGGCGGTCCGCTTCGTGCCATAAGCGGACGTTAATTGCACATGGTATATTATTTTAAGGGGAGCTGCTCAGAGGATGAAAATCTCCTTTGATAAAAAAACGTGGTTGGATATGTCTATTAGCAAATCAATGTGGTATATACAGTTTTATGGTAAATAGAGCCTCCACATTGATAAGTTGAGGTTTTATTTTTATTATCATCTTTTATAAATAAGAAAGGAATGTAAATGGATTTTAAAGTACCTACAGACACAGGTAATCTAACCATAGGCATTGATTTTGGCGGGGCTGTTATTTTTGTTGGCGCTAATGGCAGTGGAAAATCACGGCTTGCTATAAACATCGAAGAATCTCTTGGGGAACAAGCTCATAGGATATCTGCTCATCGCGCGTTGAATTTAAACCCAGATGTTCCAAAAATAAAAGAAGATAAGGCCCTGAGAACACTCAGGTATGGAGGTGATTGGGACGGTATATCTATTCATAATCGTAATAACAGTCGGTGGCGATCTAAAGCCAGTAGTATATTGCTTAACGATTTTGACTCTGTTATTCAGGCACTTTTTGCTGAGCAATCTAAAACGGCACTTGGTAGTCATCATATTTTAATGGGTAAAGTCAGCGGCGAACCCAAGAAAGCCAAATTTGAGAAATTAAATGAAATATGGGGGAGCTTAATTCCCCATAGAGAGTTAGTTATTGATGGGGATGATATTCAGGTAAAAATACCTGGTAATGATTTAACCTATAGCTCCGCAGATATGAGTGATGGTGAGCGAGCTATTTTTTATCTAATTGGACAAGTTTTAGTCGCCGCAACTAACACTGTTCTCATTATTGATGAACCTGAACTCCACATCCATCGTTCTATAATGAGTTCACTTTGGGATCAGCTTGAAAGTGCTAGACAAGATTGTGCTTTTATTTTCATTACTCATGACATTGAGTTTGCGGCAAGCAGAATTGCAAAAAAAATAGCAATTAAAGATTATCAACCAAATGGCCCTACTTGGGGGTTGGAAGAGATACCAGAAGGAACAGGTTTTTCTGAAGAGTTAACAACTCTTATTTTAGGTAGTAGAAGGCCGATTCTTTTCGTTGAAGGTGATGACAATAGTTTGGATAAAGCATTGTACCGTAGCATTTACCCTAGATGGACAGTTATACCTAGAGGATCTTGCCAAAATGTGATTCATGCTGTAGTTACACTTAGAGCAAATCAAACTCTCACACGTGTAAAGTGTGCCGGTATTGTTGACGCTGACGGTCATAGCGATGAAGATGTGGAAGCATTTAATAAACTTGGGGTTGTAGTTCTTCCTGTTTCTGAAATTGAAAACGTTTTCCTCATTCCCTCTGTTAGTCGCGAGATTGCTATCAAGGAAAACTATCCTGAAGATGAAATAATTAGGAAATTAGATATCATATTGGACGATGTTATTGCGTTAATAAATCAAGGTGCTAACTTTGAAAATTGCATTCGTATGTATTGTCAAAGAAGAATAGATAGATACCTTAAACTAGTAGACATCAGTGCCAGCAATAGCATTGATGAAATGAAAAAATTATATCATGACAAGACTAATTCATTGGATATTGAGCTAATATATAATACTCATGCTAACGATCTAAGAACGGCAATTCAGGAAAGAGACATTGATAAAATCCTTTCTATTTTTGATAATAAAGGTATGCTAGCCAAAGCTGGATTGACGCTAACAGGGAAAAGCAAAATTCAGTTTGAAAATTGGTTGATCAGAACCCTTACTAGCGAATCACATAGTGGAATAGTCAGCGCTGTGAGGGCAGCTTTACCGGAGATTAGGCCATAATTTCTCCCGTGAGACTAGACAACCTATATCAGATAACAGCCCTCTCTGATAGAGGGCTGTTTTTTGCAGCAAGCACAGAATTAGAATATGGCTAAAGAGCGAACTTCCGCTCCTCGCTCACAGCGGACCTTCACATCTGTCAGCAATCTCCACAGTGTGCCAGAGGCAGATATTGCGACTTAAGTAATCTGTACCAACTGCCAGCCGATTTTTAAGGAGATTGGTTACGTGCAGCAATAACCGCAGCGGCCCCCCCATAGTAACAGCGCCAAGACGGTCAGCAATTTCCACAGCATTAGGAGTACGTAATAAAACTTAAGCCCTGTTCACCATGATAGTCCACGGATTGCTTACCTTGAGGATCAATAACATGAAGCGTTTGACCTTTAGCACTCCAAAAAGCCTCGGCCTTTCTGTGCTGGAATATCAATCTTTAACTGCTCACTCAATTCCTTAAATCCATTCTTGTTGTAAGAGTAAAAAATTAACAAAACTGATGTGCCATTACTAATGAATATTAGGCGGGACACAAACCAAGCAATCAAAGAATCCAATTAAAACAGCAAAGGCAGGTACTGTAGATATATAGCTCTCTAAAATTGATGTTCATCACATTGACAGGTTCCTACGTGAATCCAACTGCAATCTCTTTATATACTCTTTATTTGTTCATATCTTCATGAGGAATAAATAATGTTCGATCATGTGAAAATCGGTGTAAGTGATTACGAAAAAAGTAAAATTTTCTTTCTCAACGCGCTTCAGCCGCTTGGCGTAAAACTCATCGATGAAGGCACACCAAGCTACGGTGTTGAAATGGGTTCCGACAATGTTTCACTTTGTCTGTTCCACACGAATGACAAACCGGCCCCTCTGCATCTGGCGTTTGTCGCGAAAACCCGGCAGCAAGTTGATGAATTTTACAATGCTGCTTTGCGCACAGGAGCCCAAGATAACGGAGCACCTGGCTTACGTTCCTATAGCGAAAACTACTATGCCGCATTTGTCATTGCACCTGATGGCCATAATATTGAGGCGGTCTGCCATGCGCCGGACTGAAGTAGAACGACTCACCGAGCATTTATAGAAAGCCGCACCCATCTTCTGAAAGTCATCAATTCAGGCAGATGTAGCCTTAGCGCAACATCTTTAAGCTAAATATCTGCCGCTAAAGTTGGTAATTCCCCTGAACGGTTCTATAGTCGGGACTGCTTCTCATTACAGGGTTCACTAATGCGATTTAACGGACTGACTAAAGGCTTCTTCATTTTCATACTTGCCCTCGTGACCTGGGCGTTCTTCGATGTATTGTCCCCCTACTTTTCCGCCATTTTGTGGGCCGCAATCCTAACCACTATTTTTAATCCGGTGAAAAACAGACTGCGCAGCGCGCTTGGCGAACGCAACGGGCTGGCGTCACTGCTCACCATCGGCATCATCTGTCTGATTGTCTTTATCCCACTGATGATAATCCTCTCTTCATTGGCTATTGAGTTGAACGTGGTGTATGCCAAATTACAACAAAATGACACTCAATTCCCGGAAGTGGTCACTTCCATTATTTCGTATCTTCCGGGCTGGGCAAGGGGATTCCTCGCAGAACATAATCTGGATAACGTCGCGCAGATTCAGAAAAAACTGTCCGACGTGGTCCTGCAAGGTGGACAGTACCTCGCAGGCAGCGCGTTCCTGATTGGTAAAGGGACATTCGGCTTTGCTATTAGCTTTGGCATCATGCTGTATCTGCTGTTTTTCTTACTGAAGGACGGACCGTACCTGGTACGCCAGATTCTGGACTCATTACCACTTTCTGATTTTGCCAAGCAGCACCTGTTTGCCAAATTCGTCGGCGTCACGCGGGCAACGGTTAAGGGCACGGCGGTAGTGGCATTGGTTCAGGGTATTCTAGGTGGCATCGCGTTTGCCATTGTTGATATCGACGGTAGCGTGCTGTGGGGCGCGCTGATGGCGTTTCTCTCCCTCGTGCCCGCCGTCGGTTCAGCGATAGTCTGGGTACCAGCGGCAATATTCCTCTTCGCCACCCACCAGCTATGGCAAGGTCTGTTTATCGTCGGCTTCTTCGTGATTATCGTCGGGTTGGTGGACAATATTCTGCGCCCGCTGCTGGTAGGTAAAGACACCAAAATGCCGGACTACCTGATCCTGATTACCACCCTCGGCGGCATGGAGATCTACGGCATTAACGGCTTTGTGATTGGTCCTCTGATTGCTGCGCTGTTCATAACCTGCTGGAATCTGTTTTCCGGGCGTGACCATGAGGGTAACGTGGAAGGAATTGACGAAGCCTTTATGGAAGAAGGAAAAAATCCTCCAGATTTATGATGGCCGGACGATAACAGAAGGCGGTCCTCGGACCGCCTTTTTTATTTTCACGCAAAATCATACGTTTCCTATAATTTCAATCATGCGTATTCATTAATCGTCGCAGAAGGAACTAATCAGTGCGAATTGCCACAATCACCAACTGGGCCTACAGCGCGACGGTATGTCTGACCATTGCCTCCGGCGTTGTCATGTTGATGGCCTCCAGCGCCGATAACACCGAACGCCAGGTGGTGGAGCAGCGTTATCAATTCGATCAACTGACCGAAGAAGTAGAGCTCGACGCCTGGTCGCTGTCCGATCTGGCCCGCGAATATGTTATTGCAAAAGATCCTGAGGCACTTAACACCTACCGCCAGAAAGAAGCGTCGCTAAAAGCGGTTGAGCAACGGTTGTCGAAGCTAAAAGACCTCGGAGCAACGGATGAAGAGCTGGCGCTATTACATGAAGGGCTACAGATTGTTGATGCTCTGCAGGATGAACAAGCTACGGCGCTTGCCAGCGTCGCGCGCGGAGAATCATCGCAGGCCGTCGCCCTGCTGTACGGGAAAACCTATGAACAAGAACTGGAGCGCGCCCAGGATCGGATAGACCATTTCCGTCAGCTGCTCGACAACCGCGTACGCAACACCATTGAAGATGCCACCCAGGCATCACGCACGCTACGTACGGCCTCGGAAGTGATGGTCGGGCTGACGGCGCTGCTATTTTTGTTCGTCCTCGGCTTTATTCTAAAACGCCGCGTACTGCGCCCCGTTGTACGGTTGAGCGATGTGGTTAATCGTCTGGCATCGCAGGATTACGCCGTGGAAACGCCCAGTTTTAACCAAATTGATGAAATCGGTGATATGGCACAGGCAATCCGAATTTTTCGCGAAAACGGCCTGGTACGACAACGACTGGAGAAAGAACGAGACGCCGACTGGGCAATCCGCGAGTTACTGGCACGTATGACGCAACGTTTGCAAGGCTGCGAGAGTTTTGCCGATGTCATTAATGTCGCAGAGCTGTTTGCGCCAAATATTGCCCCCGGTATTGCCGGGCGACTTTACATACTGGACCGTGAACCCTGGCAAATGCGCTGCGTTGCGCAGTGGCTTTCACCTCAGGGCAAAGCAGATGCTTTCCATCCGGACGAGTGTTGGGCTGTGCGCCGTGGTCAGAGCCATCCCCCGGTGCAAGGCGAACCCGATATCGCCTGCTACCATCTACCGAAGTCATGCCAGCAGCACACTCTGTGCGTACCACTGATTGCCCAGGGTGAAGCCATTGGCCTGCTCTCATTCCAGAACCTCGGCAATGATTCTGCTCCCTCGCGTGCGTATCTGGAACTCATGGCGGAAGCGCTCGGTCTGGCATTAGCCAACCAGCGGCTGCGCGATGCGCTGCTGGAGAAAGCGCTCTACGATCCCCTAACCGGCCTGCGCAACCGTCATCATCTGGAAGATACGCTACGCACCCAAATGAGCCAGGCTGTGCGTAACAAAGAGCCAATCAGTTGCCTGATGATCGATATCGATCATTTCAAAAGTATTAACGACCGCTTTGGCCATGAGGCGGGCGATAGCGTGATAAAAAGTATCGCGAATACGATTCAGCGCGTTGTCCACGACAGCGGCATGGCCTTCCGCTACGGCGGTGAAGAGTTTCTGGTGCTGCTGGCCAATACGGATGAACAGGCCGCCAACCGCTTTGCGACAGATATCTACAACGGCGTACGCGAACTGTCGCTGCGCTTTGGCGTCTCTGACATTGGTCACGTTGATGTTTCTATCGGCGTTGCCAGTTATCCGCAGCACGCCCAGAGCGACAACCTGCTGCGCGCCGCAGACGTGGCGCTGTATCGCGCGAAAGAGTTGGGGCGTTCGCGCATCGTAAGCTTTGGCATGCTGGAAGCGAGCTAAGATAAACCAACACGCAGTGCTTTGCTTTACCTGTGCACCAGGCGGTGATATGTTAACGGGATGAACACAACACACGATATCACCGCTTTTAATCACAACCTGTGGTGGCTGCCTTCTTAAAGGCGGTCAGAATGTGTTTTCCCCATTTTAGATAACCGCCGAAAGGCGGTTATTTGCATTTAAAGACCCCTTTCGGTTTTATGATTAAGGAGTCTTACATGAACAACAAAACCATCATCCTCACTGGCGATCGCCCCACTGGCCCGCTGCATCTCGGTCATTATGTTGGTTCTCTGCGCCAGCGTGCTATTCTGCAACATGATTATCAGCAGTTTATATTGGTTGCTGATCTGCAAGGGCTAACCGATAACGGCAGCACGCCGCAAAAGATCCGGGACAATATTCCCGAAGTTCTGGCCGATTACCTCGCCGCAGGCATAGACCCGTCACTCACCACCATTTGTTTGCAATCCGCCCTGCCCGCTCTCGCTGAGCTGACCGCGCTTTATATGAACATCGTCACCGTGGCTCGCGTGGAGCGTAATCCTACGGTCAAAAACGAAATTGCGCAGAAAGGGTTTGCCCGCTCGTTACCGGTTGGTTTTCTGGTTTATCCTATCAGTCAGGCGGCAGATATTACGGCCTTCAAAGCGGAAGTGGTTCCCGTTGGCGACGATCAGTTGCCAATGATTGAGCAGACCAATGAGATCGTACATAAGATGAATAGCCTGTTACCGGTCCCCGTCTTGTCGCATTGTAAAGCGCTGCTGAGTGAAACCAGCCGCCTACCGGGGATAGACGGTAATGCCAAAATGTCTAAATCGCTCGGTAACACATTACTCTTATCCGCCAGCGAAAAGGCTATTCATCATGCGGTCAGCGCAATGTACACCGACCCCAATCATCTAAAAGTCTCCGATCCAGGGCAGATTGACGGCAATATGGTATTCACTTATCTCGACGCTTTTCACCCGGATAAAGCGAAAGTAGCGGAGATGAAGGCGCATTATCAGCGCGGTGGTCTCGGTGATCGGGCCTGTAAAAACGAGCTGGAGATGTGTCTGCAAGAGCTCATCGCCCCGATGCGCGAGCGACGGGCAACTTACATTCAGGATAAAGGCATGCTGATGGCGATGCTCAAAACAGGCAGCGAACAGGCGCATGAAGTTACGCAGCAGACATTAAGAGAAGTGAAGCAAGGTCTGGGCTTACCGGTGTTCTGAGCGCTAATAATACCCTTTTCGATAAATAAACATAACTCCCGACGAATTACCATCGCCGGGGGTTGTCAGAAGCTAACACGCATCTTATTGACCAAATTCAGTAAAAATTAATCTTCTTTGACCCGCCGAAATATCCGCTCCCGATACGTCTGGAGATGATGTTTTTGCAAATACTCCTCCACATCAATAGCCCACTGTCCCCCTTCGCCAAGAATGGCGCGGCTGTGCGTTGACGCGTAAAAATAACGTCTGTCATAAAGGTTAATCAGCGTCTGATTTGCCGCATTAATACTGTATTTGGGATTATTAGCCAGCTGCTTTTCCAGCGACTGAACTATACGCGCCTGATGGACGACATCAGCAGGATATTCCGTTTCATTCAGCTCGCTAAGCACCAGAAATAACGGTGGGATCTGTTCTTCGATCGCCGCCTGTAAACGGTAATGCCCGTCGAGGATCACATAAGACCCTAATCCGGCGATATACCAGACCAGTATCGGTGGTAACGTCCCTTCACGACACTTTTTACGCCACCACTTTAACCGCCCGGTATTGGGTTGAATGGCATAACGTCCCAGTAGCAAATCACCGCCCCACCACCAGTCAACCAGCCTGACGAGATCCGGGTGCGTTAGCGCTGAAATATCTGCACCATACAGCGTCCACCGGCAGGTTATATTTTCTGTGCTTTCTGGTGAGGCAAACCGCCAGTTTTCTGTTGGAATGGGCTGGGGACTGGAATAGCGTGATGATTGCTGATGCGGTAGCATCGGCCTTATCAACCAACGCTGTTGTGAGAGAAGCGGCGCTGGCGCGTTCATTAGCTGACGAATAAAATACCGGCACCATTCGCCTGTCCATGCGTGCTCGCCTTTAGCTTTTATCCGTTCAATATCTTCAGATGTCACTGGGGGTAACATCCCCTGACTCCGCGGATGATCCGCATTAAAAATCAGCCAGACGCCAGAATGGTCCTCAAGCATTGAAGCCCAGAATAGCGTTTCGCCGCAGTACTGCAACGCCATACGACCATAATGACCGCTGAGCATTTCCATTGCGGGTGCATTTTTCTGACTGTCTTTGAGATTCAGCTCCAGTCCTTGCCACTGGTTGTTACGATCGACCAGGTCCTGCCACCAATAATCTGTCATTATCGCCTTCCCTGAGAAATAAGTGATTATTCTATAACCTTCGGAACCGAATTCCAGTCTACGTGATGCACAGCGTAAAATGGTTTGTGTCAGATTCCAACGACTCTTCCAGGTAGGCATCAATTTACGGCATAGGGAATAAGTTATGCTCTTATCACTTGATGCTGAAGGACTTTTTATTGTAGCCACAGCAACTGTTCAAGCCTCACCAATGACCGTTTGCAATCTGCAAACAGCTCAGCAGCACGTTTAATAGTGGGTATTTGTCAGTACCATCGGTTTTGCTTCTCTTGTCTTACGTATTGTGGTTGCAGTTCAAATATTAAGGGTTAAAAAAGAACCAGAAACAATTCGTAAATAGCTTATCCACAATGTTAACGATTGATAGAATTAAAGTTACACTCAGTAAAACCGGGATATTTTTAATTCTCATAGACGAATATTTACATATCATGATATAATATAACAGAGAAACGTGCAGGTTATTTACCTGCCAATAATGTAAATGTATTTTCGAAGAGGACATTCCAGTGGGACGTAAATGGGCAAACATTGTTGCTAAAAAAACGGCTAAAGACGGTGCAACATCTAATATATATGCAAAGTTTGGTGTGGAAATCTATGCTGCTGCTAAACAAGGCGAACCCGATCCAGAATTAAACACATCTTTGAAATTTGTTATTGAACGTGCGAAACAAGCGCAGGTTCCAAAGCACGTAATTGATAAAGCCATTGATAAAGCCAAAGGCGGCAGCGATGAAACGTTCGTACAAGGGCGTTATGAAGGTTTTGGACCAAGTGGTTCAATGGTTATCGCTGAAACGCTGACTTCAAATGTTAACCGTACGATTGCTAATGTCCGCAACATTTTCAATAAAAAAGGCGGGAATATTGGTGCGGCAGGTGCTGTCAGCTATATGTTTGACAATACTGGAGTCATTGTATTTAAAGGCACAGATCCAGACCATATTTTTGAAATTTTGCTTGATGCTGAAGTTGACGTTCGCGATGTAACCGAAGAAGAAGGCAACATCGTTATTTATACTGAATCTACAGACCTTCACAAAGGTATTGCAGCACTAAAAGCAGCTGGAATTACTGAATTCACAACAACAGAATTAGAAATGATTGCTCAGTCAGAAATTGAACTATCACCAGAAGATTTAGAAATCTTTGAAGGACTTGTCGATGCCCTTGAAGATGACGATGATGTTCAGAAAGTATATCACAACGTGGCAAATCTCTAATTATAAATTAAAGACGCTTTGCATTATGACAGATTTTTATTATATAAATCTGTCATAAAAATATATCCGGGTATCCAGAAAGGAATTATTTTAATTAAAACCCTTATCTTAATGATTTGATCCACGATGATACCAGTTAACCACTCACCTAAAGAATATCGGTCATTAGGTTAGTTTTTAAAATAGTCTTTAATGTCGTCATGTTAGGTATCTTTCAGCCGCGGCCCCTTCTCTTTCTCCCATCCCAGCCATTCAGTAAAAATCAAACCATCCGCGAGTACTGGTATATCTTTGCGGCAGGCATAAGTCTTTTTCGACGTACTTATGTACTATTGACTTATTATGTAAAAAGATTACTTTTTAGGACATGAAAAAAATACTCATTATTGTACCGGATGGCGGCATGTTGTTCGAATCCGCTGGTATTGCCGACATTCTGATGCAGGCCAACCGTCTGCATCCACAAGGCGCTACAGACCTCTGTTATCAGGTCCAGCTAGCAACAACCCAGCCGCATCAGGTCATTCATGGTCAGTCCGGTTTAAATCTGCTGGCCGATCATCGCCTGCATGAAATAGATCCTCGTGAGCCTCTCGATACCATTATTATCACTGGCAGAGGTCAAAACCCGCAGGAAGGTATTGCGGTAGCTGACTGGCTGCGCCTTGCCGCTCCCCATGCCCGCCGCATTGCTTCCATTTGCGGCGGCGCGATGCTGCTGGCACAAACCGGACTGCTGGACGGCAGACGCGCCACCACCCACTGGAAACTGCTGGAAGCCATGCAGGCAGAATTCCCTAATGTGCACGTCGAAGGCGGTCCGCTCTATATTCAGGATGAACACATCTGGACCTCAGGCGGCGTCAGCTCCGGCTTCGACCTGACGCTAGCGCTGGTTGAAGAGGACTACGGCTTTAGCCTTGCGCGCGACGTCGCCCAGGACTTCGTCATGTACCTGCGCCGCCCCGGGGGCCAACTGCAGTTTAGCCGCTACAATCTTCAACAGACCAGCACTCTGGGCCCGATTAACGATCTGCTAGCCTGGCTGCTCGTGAACCTCACCGCCGACCTCAGCGTAGATAAACTGGCGGAAAAAGTCGCCATGAGCCCGCGTAATTTCACCCGCGTGTTTACCCGGGAAACCGGCGCGTCTCCGGCGCGCTACGTCGCAGAAGCCCGCCTCGCCGCTGCCCGGCAGCGTCTGGAGCAGACCAACGAGACGCTGGAGCGTATCGCCGAACAGACAGGATTTGGCAGCAGTATTAACCTGCGACGACTGTTTGAAAAACAACTTCACCTGACACCCGGTGAATATCGCCAACGTTTTCACTGTCGCAAAATGGCGTAAAGTGATCCTTTTTTGTCATTTACGCCAACTGGTGACCGGCCTAGATTAGTTCAACAGACAACAGATAAGGAGTTGATCATGGTAAAGGTCGGTATTAACGGTTTTGGCCGTATCGGACGTAACGTTTTGCGAGCAGCACTGGGTAACCCGGATATTCAGATTGTGGCAATCAACGATCTGACAGACAGTAAAACGCTGGCGCATCTGCTTAAATACGACTCGCTGCTCGGTACACTCGACGCCAACGTCACCGCTGGTGAGGGGCAACTGGTGGTTGACGGTAACTCCATTACCGTGTTCAGCGAACGCGACCCCGCCAATATCCCGTGGCGTCAGCGTGACGTTGATATCGTCATTGAAGCCACCGGCTTCTTCACTGACCGTGACAAGGCGGCGGTACATATCCACAGCGGCGGCGCAAAGCGTGTGATTATCTCCGCTCCCGGTAAAAACGACGATTTAACCATCGTGATGGGCGTGAACGATGGGCTCTACTCCCCGGATAAACACTTTGTCGTCAGCAATGGTAGCTGCACCACCAACGGTCTGGCGCCTGCCGCGCAGGTTCTGCACCAGCACTTTGGTATTAAGCATGGTTTGATGAACACCACCCACGCCTACACCAACAGCCAGGCGCTGCACGATCAGCCGGAAAAAGACCTGCGTGGTGCCCGCGCCGCTGCGCTATCGATTGTGCCTTACTCCAGCGGGGCCGCGAAGGCGCTTGGCAAAGTCATCCCTGAGTTGGATGGACGCTTAACCGGGTACTCGCTGCGCGTACCGGTTCCGGTGGTGTCCATTGTCGACCTGACCGTCACGCTTGAGCGGGATGTAACGGCAGAAGAGGTTAATAACGCATTTCGCGATGCAGCCGCAACGGGGCCACTGAAAGGGATCCTCGGCTATAGCGATGAACCGCTCGTCTCAAGCGACTATCAGGGTGACCCGCGTTCGTCCATTATCGACGGCCTGTCAACGCTGGTAATTGGCGGGAATATGGTCAAAATTTTGGCGTGGTACGACAACGAATGGGGATTCTCCAATCGCCTTGTCGACCTGGCGCTGTTAATGGCAACGCGCGAACGCTAACCCCTGCCCTCAAACATCTTCTAAATCCACGCCTGCCGTGGATTTTCTATATCTGTCACTGCGATATACAAGTGACAACCGCGCACGACGTAATATTTCCTCCTTTTCGTCGTCACCTGACCTTATTGCCAGTGGGACACATTGAAAAAACTAGCCCTTGCCCGACAAAATAATAAATCGCCATCGCTTCCATGGTCAGTTTATTAATCCGACGGTTGCGACCATAATAAAGAATCGCGAAGTGAAACCAGTTCCGCGCAGGCAAAATGAGTACTGCGACCTTCTTTGAGGATTCCGGCATGGCCACCTTTTATCAACTTTCTGCCACCAGTCTGCACGGCCAGCCCATTTCTATGGTCGACTATGCTGGCAAACTGGTTCTGGTGGTTAATACCGCCAGCCATTGTGGTTTCACGCCACAATATGCAGGCCTTGAAGCGCTCTACAAGAAATACGCCGCACAGGGTCTGATGGTGCTTGGTTTCCCCTGCAACCAGTTTGGAAATCAGGAACCCGGCGGGGCCGACGAAATCGCGCAAACCTGCCATATCAACTATGGTGTGAGCTTCCCGATGTTTGAGAAAGTGGAAGTCAACGGTGCCGCTACACATCCGGTGTTTCGTTACCTGAAAGCCGAATTACCCGGCATGTTGGGTGGGCGGATCAAATGGAACTTCACTAAGTTTCTGATCGGGCGTGACGGCAAACCACTCAAGCGTTTTGCCCCCTTCACTACCCCGGAGAAAATAGAAACCGCGATCCTTGCCGCACTTAAAGTCTAAGTCTCCCTGTAATTTAAACCGCTCATTATGCCCCCAGCGCACAGCCTGAATAAAAAACACGCTGCAAAATCAACAAAATATAATCAACTTGCTTAATTACTCTGCAATCGCGTGAGTTCAGGAAGAAAAATGCGATTTCCCTCTTGCCTCATTCGGTCTGTGCCGCTAATATTCGTCCCCGTTGTCACCTACAACGTTGCGTTCATAGCTCAGTTGGTTAGAGCACCACCTTGACATGGTGGGGGTCGTTGGTTCGAGTCCAATTGAACGCACCATATTGCGTCCGTAGCTCAGTTGGTTAGAGCACCACCTTGACATGGTGGGGGTCGGTGGTTCGAGTCCACTCGGACGCACCAAATCATCTCTTCGATTTGGTGCCATTTCCCTTCAAAACTATCTTTTTATCTTTAATTTTATCATTTCCCACATTGCTACAATAGCAATACGCTAAATCATTCTAATTTTCATGCTCGGCACGTATCATTCATCTTCTTCACATAATGTCTTTCGCCAGAGATCGGATACCATGCCCTCTTCCATCACCCTGTTCGCCGCGGGCAGTTTACGTCTGCCATTTACCACATTGTTAAGCCAGTTCACGCACCAGAGCGGAATAGACGTTAAGGTGGAATATGGTCCGGCTGGTTTATTGCGCGAGCGGATTGAAGCAGGTGAACCCTGTACGCTCTTTGCCTCGGCCAATCGGGAGCATCCGCAACGCCTGCTGGCTCAGCAGAAAGCAGCCTTCACGCAGACCTTTAGCTGGAATCAACTGAGTCTGGTAAGCAACCGAGCCGGTGGTTGGCTGGATTTGCTGCGCGATCCAACGCTGCGAATAGCTACATCAACGCCCGGCTGCGATCCTTCCGGAGACTATACCAGGGCATTTTTCGACAACATGGATGTACTGGAACCGGGACTCGGGCAACAGCTTCGGGCGCGCGCCATCCCGCTGGTTGGTGGTCGTGATACGGTAAGAATCCCACAAGGAGAACTGGCGAGCGCCTGGATTCTGCGCCAGGGGTTCGCCGATCTGTTTATCGGTTACGCGCATTACGCACACGCGCTGCGCGCCCAGCCCGACGTACATTACGTGGCTATCCCTGATGAGCACAATATTCGCTGCGAATACCAACTGGCGGTGATTGACGCCTCGCAAGAAGTGATGGCGCTGGTTGAATTCATACTTTCCCGCAGTGGGCAGGCGTTCCTTACCGCCGCAGGATTCTTACCGCTTAACGACGAATAGAAAACAACGGCGCGATAAACGGCGTGTGGTGGTTCTCCACGCTGAGTTTTCGCAGCGGTAAGCCATAGGCCAGGAACAGATTCTCTTCCGTCACGATGCTATTCGTTGGCCCTGCCCGCCATTCTCCTTCGGGAAGCAGCAGCAGCGTATGAGTGGCTATCTGTAACGCATGCAGCGGATCGTGGGTCGAAAAGAGAATGCTGCATCCCTGCTGATGGGCCAGATCGCTGATGAGCTGCAGCACCACCTGCTGATTGGCAAGATCCAGCGCGGAACAGGGTTCATCGAGCAACAGCATCTGACACTCCGTCACCAGAGACCGGGCTATCATTACCAACTGTTGTTGCCCACCTGAAAGTGAGCTAAACGAGCGGGAAGCAAGCTGTGCGATATTTAACTGCTCCAGCGCCTGCGTCGCTCTTTGTTGGTCCTGCAGGCTCGGTTGCGCAAAAAGCTTCACGTGCTGTGCTCGCCCCATCAACACCACGTCGCTCACCGTATAAGGAAATGGCAGTTGACAATGTTGCGCCACAATCCCTATCCCACCCGCATTTTCAACGCAGCCGCCTAAAGCAGGCAGCGTGCCGGTGAGCGTATCGAGCAGCGTACTTTTACCCAGACCGTTACGTCCCAGTACAGCCCAGATCTCACCTTTCTGGCAGCAGAACGTAAGCGGTTCAAATAACGGCGCACGATATCCATAAGTAAGCTGATTTACGCGCAGTGCGGCTGATTTCATAATTTCTCCCGGCGGCTGGAGCGGATGAGTAGATAAGCAAACAGCGGCGCGCCGAATAATGCGGTGATGATCCCCAAAGGTATCTCCGCGTGCATCAGGGTGCGCGCAATATCATCCACCACAATCATAAAACCGCCCCCCAGCCAGAAAGCGCACGGCAGTAGACGACGATGATCAACGCCCACCAGCAAACGCGCCAGATGCGGAATAACCAACCCAACCCAGGCAATACTGCCGCTAACCGCCACCTGAGCGGCGACTAAAAATGCGCAGCACACCAAAACGCTGCGTCGCAGAGGAACTACCGCGACGCCCAGCGCTCTGGCATCTTTGTCATTGAGCGATAACAGGTTTATCCGCCAACGTAGCTGGTACAAAACCGTCGCGGCGATACTAACCGGGATCGCCAACAACAGAACTTTATGCCAGTTGGCCGTCGCAAAGCTGCCCAGCAGCCAGAACACGATATTGGGCAACGTCTCTTCAGTATCAGCCTGATACTGAATCAGGCTCACCAGCGCGGCAAAAAAACCGCTCAAAATGATACCCGACAGGATCAGCACCAGCGTATTTTCCAGCCCCTGTAGCGCAGCAATGGCATACACCAGGACCAACGCCGTCAGACCGAAGAAAAACGTTGAGCCCATCATCAACAAGGGCGACAGGCCGAGCAGAATAGCCAGCGTGCCGCCAAAAGCGGCCCCGGAGGTCACGCCGATTATATGTGGGTCGACCAGCGGATTATGAAATACCCCTTGCAGCGTCGCGCCGCACAAACCCAGCGCGCCACCCGCCAGCAGCGCCATCAGAATACGCGGTAGCCTGACCGTCCAGATAACCTGACCGGCAATCCCTTCGGCATCGCTAAAGTGCATCAGGTGATAAAACACCTCACGCAACGACAGCGGATACTGTCCGAGGCACAGCGAACTGACGCCCAGCAACAGAACCGTCGCAATCAAGAGTGGTTGCTGAGGCAACAGGCGATTACTTAGCTGCATCAGACTGCCAGTTCACACGATAAAAACGCTGATAGTAGTCTTGTGCCTGCGCATCAACATCCACGTTTTTATAAGCATCCGGATACAGTTTTTTGGCCATCCACAGCTCACCGATCGCCAACGCCTCCGGCATCGGGTAGCCCCAGGCTTTGGCGTATTCAGGCATCAACCAGACACGATGATTTTTAACCGCATCAATCCCCTGCCAGTTAGGATCGTTTTGGATTTCAGTCACCACCTGCGGGTAGCGATCCTGGACAAAAATCACCTGCGGATCCCACGCTAGTACCTGCTCCAGCGCCACCTGACGCGCGCCTTTCACACTGGCTGCCGCCACGTTTAATCCCCCTGCGTGCTGCATCATCAGTCCTGTGTACTTCCCGGAGCCGTACGTCATCAGGTCGGGGTTAGCCATATAAATACGGACTTTTTGCGCATCCGGGATTTTTGCAACCGGCGCATTAAATTTTGCCCGTGCCGCAAAAATGTAGTCGATTAATGTCTCGGCCTGCGGTTTACGCCCAACCACGTCCGCAATCAGGCGAATCCCTTGCTTTAACCCTTCGTTGTAAACCTGCTCTTCATCGGCCATGGTCGGGTTCATTTTATTCTGTTGTCCTGCGGCGTCCTTACGTAACGAGATAGCCACGACCGGAATACCGGCGCTTTGAATCTGCTGGATCATCTCCGCAGGCGCATAATTGGCGACAAACACCACCTGTGGATGGATTGCCAGCAGGCTTTCAATATTCACGCTGGTGAGGTCGCCCGGTGTCGGCAATGTGGAAATTGTCGGCATAAAGCGTTCAAACTCAGGCCCGAGCTGTTTTTTCCAGCTCGACATCACGCCAACAATGTCCTGCTGCGCATCGAGCTGGACCAGAATATTTAAGGTCTGGTGTTGCAGCACGACCACTTTGTCGATGTGGTCCGCTATCGTGACCTGACGACCAAGCTGATCGGTGATCGTACGGTCGGCCTGGGCAGAAAACGCAAACAACATGCTGGCGCATACCAGCAC
This sequence comes from Citrobacter arsenatis, assembly GCF_004353845.1. Lineage (GTDB taxonomy): Bacteria > Pseudomonadota > Gammaproteobacteria > Enterobacterales > Enterobacteriaceae > Citrobacter > Citrobacter arsenatis. Next base: position 2,355,426 of record NZ_CP037864.1, on the reverse strand, counting down.
AAAAGAACGGAAAGTAAACATGGGATACCATCTGGATAGAGGAGTAAAATCGATATGCATTAAATTATATAACGAAATGACTGGCAACCCATTCGCGATAAATACCGCGCTACACACGAGGAAGATCAATTTATGCCGACAATAATAAAGCCGACGGTGATAACGACCGTCGGCTTTGTGTCTTTTCTGCGGTATACGGGATTATTTCGTCGCGGCTTTGATGATCTCAAGCGCTTGGGTGAACTGATCCTGCGGAATTGTCAGCGGGTAAAGGAAACGAATAACGTTGCCATACTGACCGCAGGTCAGCAGCAGTAATCCTTGCTCAAGGGCTTTCTTCTGCACGCGTTGTGCGGCGCCAGCGTTGGGTTCTCCCGTCGCTGCATCACAGAATTCAGCGGCAATCATAGAGCCTAAACCACGCACTTCGGCCAGCTCCGGACACCCTGCTTGCGCGTCAGTCAGAGCGGCGCGCAGCTGTTCGCCGAGCGCAGCCGCACGCTGGCACAGTTGTTCATCACGAATGATATCCAACACCGCATGGGCCGCCGCGATCGACAGCGGGTTACCGGCGTAGGTTCCGCCCAGACCACCCGGCGCAGGCGCATCCATGATTTCGGCTTTACCCACGACGCCTGACAGCGGCATGCCGCCCGCAAGGCTTTTTGCCATGGTCATCAGGTCCGCTTTATCAGCGTAATGATCCATCGCAAACAGTTGACCCGTACGGGCAAAACCGCTTTGCACCTCATCGGCGATCATCACAATGCCATGCTCGTCGCAAATACGGCGGATGGCAGCCACAAACTCCGGCGGAGCCACCACGAAGCCCCCTTCACCCTGCACGGGTTCGAAGATAATCGCCGCAACCTGGGTTGGATCGATATCAGCTTTAAACAGGCGCTCAATCGCTTTTAGGGAGTCTGCAGTAGAAATACCCTGCAATTCGGAAGGATACGGCGCATGGTAAACAGAACCAGGGAACGGACCGAAACCTTTTTTATAGGGCGCCACCTTGCCGGTTAACGCCATCGTCATATAAGTACGCCCATGAAAACCACCGCCAAACGCGATAACGCCAGGACGGCCGGTATGTGCGCGCGCAATTTTCACCGCGTTTTCTACCGCTTCAGCCCCGGTGGTGAAGAACGTCGTTTTCCGCTTGCCGTCGATTGGCGCAACGGCGTTGATTTTCTCAGCCAAAGACACATAGCTTTCGTACGGGACAATCTGATAAGCCGTATGGGTAAAAGCCTGAAGTTGTGCTTCGACTGCCTGCACCAGGCGAGGATGACGGTGTCCGGTGTTCAGCACGGCAATCCCGGCGGCAAAATCAATGTACTGATTGCCTTCGATATCGGTAATGGTGCTGTTTTCTGCCGACTGGGCATAAAAATCACACATCACACCCACGCCACGCGGGGTGGCATCCAGACGACGTTGTTGCAGGTTTTTATTGTTCATTCTTACACCTTGTCCGTTAATACATTTTGGTTGAATTACCCTTTAAATTTAGACGCCATCTGGTACTTTAATCGAGAGCCAAATCGTTTTATTTTAAGGATCCAAATGCGTTCACTTGCCGGAGATGTGATCAAGCAGGCATTTAGCCAACAGCCCGATCAAAAACTGCATCGTCGTCTGTATGCCGCCATTTGTAGTTGCATCCTCGAGGGGAGCCTGAAACCAGCTACCCGAATGCCTCCGTCGCGTGACCTGGCGGGAGAACTGACGCTATCGCGCAATACCGTTCTGCGGGTTTATGAACAATTGCAGGCCGAAGGTTACATCTCCGCACGCACCAGCAGCGGCACATTTGTCACTGATAGTGTGCTGGACAATCTCAACCTCCGTCCCAATAAAGAGCCTGCTGTTGCTGCTCTGGAGGATCCCACCTGCTTATCTGCCCGCTGCCTTGAGCTGTTGGGACATGCCAGCGCCAGTCCCCGTCAGTGGGGGGCTTTTATTCCAGGCGTACCTGATGTAGAGCATTTCCCTCATCGGGTACTCAAAAAAATTCAGGACAGGTTGGCGAGACGACTACGCCCGGAGTTTCTCACTTACGATGCTGCAGGCGGCGTGAATGAGCTGAAAGAAGCGCTGGCAGACTATCTGCGCACCGCTCGCGGCGTGCGGTGTTCACCGGAGCAGATTCTGATTACCGAAGGTATTCACCAGGCGTTGGATCTGGTGACCCGGACTTTATGCAACCCGGGCGATAATGCCTGGATTGAGGAGCCGGGCTACTGGGGAATCAAAAATATTTTGCGCATCAATGCGGTAAATTTTTCGGCGATCCCGGTTGATGAACAAGGTATGGTCCCGCCGGAAGCTGGCGAACCTACGCCAAAGCTTATATTTGTGACACCGTCACATCAATATCCGCTCGGTTCGGTCATGAGCCTCAGTCGACGTCAGCAACTTCTGTTTCGCGCACGTGAAACGCGAAGCTGGATAGTAGAAGATGACTATGACAGCGAGTTTCGCTTTTCCGGTCAGCCAATCCCCTCTTTGCAGGGGCTGGAAGAAGAGACGCCAGTCATCTATATCGGGACATTCAGTAAGACACTCTATCCCGCATTACGCCTTGGCTACGTGGTGCTGCCCAAACCGCTAGCCGCGCCGCTGAAGAAAGTTCATAACGACCTCTATCGTGGCGGACATTTGCTGATTCAGGCCGCGCTGGCGGAGTTTATCCGCGAGGGTTACTACGCGGCCCACATTCGTAAAATGCGCCAGTTGTACAGTCGTCGGCGTCAGACGCTGGTGGAGCTTATCAGCCGCCAGCTTGGTGAGCATTATCTTGGTTCTTTCAGCAGCAACGCCGGGCTACATATGATTCTCCAGTTGCCCGCCGGGAGCGATGACGTTGTCATTGCCCAGCAGGCGAATACGCAAGGGCTGCTGGTGCGCCCGCTGTCTCGCTACTACGTGAATGAAGAGAAGCGCAGCGGCCTGCTGCTGGGATTTGCCAGTATCGAAGAGCATGAAATGGCGGCGGCGTTTACCCGACTGGTCAGTATTATCAGAGTAAACGCCGTCTAAGCACGGCCGGATGGCGGTGTAAGCACCTTATCCGGCATCCTGTTTAATGTGACGCTTTTTTAACGCCAGCCAGGTCTTCCTGGCTTACTTCACCATTCCCTTCTCCCCAACTTTTACGCACGTAGTTAATCACGTCGCGCATTTCGCCGTCGCTTAACAAGCCACCGTAGGCAGGCATCTTAAAGGAGACGCTGCCACGCGTTGTCGGTGTTTCTGCGCCGTGGGCAATCACTCTGAACAGCGGCGTCGGGTCATCAACCATTACCAGCGGGTTGTTGATCAAAGAAGGCGCGTTATCATCCGTACCTTTCCCCTCCAGACCATGACAGGTTGAACAGTAGCGGTTATAGGTCACTTTGCCGGCCTCGGGGGAATTCGACCAGGACAATGAGGTTGCTGCTGTGCGCACCGTTTCAGGCTTCGCGCTTTTCAGGCTCAGCAGATATTGCGAAATCGCCGTGGCATCTTCATCAGTCAGATACTGTGTACTCTGCGTGACGACTTCAGCCATCGAACCAGAAACCGCGGCATGCTTGCTTTTACCGGTCAGCAACAGCGATTTTAACTCCTGCTCAGACATACCGGTGCCGCGCAGCGACGGTGCATACCAGCCGTCGATCATCGCGCCACTCAGGTATTCGGCATCAGCATTAGTATACGCTTTTTCGTTCATCGCCATGCCTCTCGGGGTATGGCATGAACCGCAGTGTCCGGGGCCTTCCACCAAATAAGCGCCCCGTTTTACCAGGGCTGCGTTGTCGTCTGGTTTCGCATTTTCTACTGTCGTTGCTGGCGCGTCGGTAAACAGCCAGTTCCAGATATGCAACGGCCAGCGGGCGGAGAGTAGCCACGGAATAGCATTCTCTTTATTGGGTTGCGCAGACGGCGTGACATCATGCATAAAATAGCGATACAGCGCCTGAACATCCTCATCAGAAAGTTTCGCATAAGAGGGATAAGGCATAGCCGGATAAAGCGGATGGCCGTCTTTGGCAATTCCCTGTCGTACCGCCTTGTCAAAATCCTCGTATGAGTAATTTCCAATACCCTGCGTCTTGTCTGGGGTAATGTTGGTCGAATAAATATCCCCCACCGGAGTAGGAAATTTTTTGCCCCCCGCCATCGCCGCACCACCTTCGGTGGTGTGACAGGCCACGCAGTCAGAAATTCGCGCGATATATTCACCGTTAGATTCAGCAGCGGAAACCGAAGCAGTAAATAAACAGGCGGCGAGAATGGTTACGTTACGCATAGATCACCCCATATCCTTGAGTTCATTAACCGCACGCCATGCCTGATCGATTGCCGTATGGGCATAAGCACTCCAGTCAGAATCGGAGTTAGCGATGGCAATGCGACCGACTGGCTTACGCGCCCGCTCGATAATTTCTGGCATTTTATCCATATCATCGAACAGCGAGTTGGCGTAGTACGCATAGCCATGCGCCCAGCGGTTAACGGTAATGGCGGAAATATCGCGTTGATTATCAAATCCGGTTGAGCCGAACATCTCCTGCAACTGGGAGCGAATCATCTCTTCATGCGCCGCAAAGGTGGTCCCCAGCAAATAGGCTCGTCCCAGACGGAACTGCTCTCTGGCCGACAGGTTACTGCCCGGATAGGTCGGTACATAGACCATATGAATGACCATCGGATCGTCCGGTGAGGCTGGATGTTGGTATCCACCGATGCTGACCGGATAGTCGAGCTTAACCCGGCTGTAAGGTGCCGCCGGAGAGTAAAACTCATGTACGCCAAGCTGTTTGAACGCGTGCCAGTTTTTGACCACCACGTTGGTGTACACCAGCGGTGCCTTGACGTTCAGTTTGAGATCCGCCTGCTGCTGTTCCGGCATCTCGGGCACCAGATACGGGATCATCATGTTATAGCCTGCCATGATGGTGTTCTTACCGCGCACACGGTGCATCTTGCCGTCACGCAGATAGGTCACCGCCACGCCATCCTGTACGTTGGCCGCATTAATCACCGTGCTGTTCAGGCGCAAACGCGTGGCGTTTTCCGGCAGATCCAGCTTTTCGTAATGCAGTCTGGCGAGGACCGAATCTTCCATCGTGCTACCCGGTAGCGCATCCGGCAGCATATACCTGACTAACAGTCGGGCCAACCCGGCGTTACCGTCCGGGAAATGGTAAACATATGGCTCTTCAAGGTCGGCCAGCGACTCTCCGTCCAACGGCGGTAACCCCATCCCTTCCATGCCGGGTAAGGCGCACGCCCTGGCGTCGCTACAGGAGATGCCTTCAATACCAATGGCAAAGAAGTCGTTGGAACGCTGCTGAAAATAGAGCAGCGCCATTTTACTTAAACCAACTTTCGTTGCTAAAAATTCACTGTAGCTGTGGGTATCCAGCCATGCCATTTTCTCATCGACCGTCATCCCCGGAAGGTAATCGCCAGGGCGCACGTGCAGGTCAATCAGCGCTTTCCTGTCGTTCTCACTTAGCGGAAAATCATTGATAAAGTCTTCAATTTTACGGCCATTGAGCCTGTCTGGCGGGATATCATCAGATACCGCGCGGCCCGGATCGCCGCTGACGATTTTTGTCTCGCCAAAATTCTTTTTGTCGAAGAAAACGCCGCGACTGAGCTGCCAGTCGGGATAGAAGTTAACGTCAAAACTCTGTTTCAACCGCGTGACGCTGACGCCCACGGTTTCCATCAGTTTTTGCACCTCAGGACTGAAATTATGTGCGGGTGACTGGAATGCTTCGCTGCCGCCATAACCGAGTAATTTTTTGCCCGCGCTGGTAAATTCGTTACGTTTGGCGTGTCCGCCAAAATCGTCATGGTTATCGAGGATCAGGACCCGGCTATCTTGCCCGGCAAGTTGTCGCCAGAAACACCCGGCAGCCAGCCCGCTAATCCCGCCTCCCACAATCACCAGATCGTACTCTTCCTCAACGGGCAGAGCGTTTAGGTCAAAATGCTTATGTTCGCGGCCTAACGCATGCGCCATTTCAAACGATCCAGGATGATTACCCCGTAGCCCAGTCAGCGCAGGCGGATAATAGTTTCCATCTATAAATGCGTTTCCCTTGCCTGCCGCCCTGACCCATTCCAGCGGGGTAAGGCCCGCTGCAATAGTTACTGCGACGCCGTTGAGAAAATCACGTCTGGTAATTGCCATTAACTTTTTTCCTTATTGCTACACACTGCCCTTAATACGACACAAATAAGAGATATACCCCTTCATATTAATAAAGGGGTACAGCCAACTACTTCACTGGCTTTAACTCTTCGTCCAGTTTTTTAGAATCATAATAATCACCCTGCCAGGTGATTTTTCCTGCTTTAACATGAATATAGCTGACGCCTTCAAATTTGATCGGATTATTTGTTGGCGGACTCCCTGCCCATTCACCACTATTTTTGCCTGAAAATTCCCAACGAAACGCCACGGTATCTTCGTCGTAGACGGGTTTACCGATCATTTTCCAGCTCAGATCTGGCACCGCCTTAATAAAAGCGCCGATAACGTCTTTTTCCGCTTTATCTCTGCCATTTATCGGTTCGCCCGCAGCGGCATCATAATAGACTGCATCATTCGCAAGATATTGAGCGGCTCGCGAAGCATCGTGCGCATTCCACGCCGCCATATACGCTTTCACGGTATTCAGCGAGGTGCTTTCTGCCAGGCTATAGCCCGAGAACATCACTAATGAAAGCACCGCTATTTTTAATGTTTTCATCGTAATCCTCTCTATTCAGAAATGTCACACATGATATGTTTCACCCGAGTGTATTCTTCGAGAGAATAAGATGAGAGATCTTTGCCGTAGCCCGATTTTTTGAACCCGCCGTGCGGCATTTCGGCGCACAGAGGAATGTGATTGTTAATCCACACCGTGCCAAAATCGAGGTCAATGCTGAAGCGTTGTGCGCGACCATGGTTACTGGTCCAGACGCTGGCGGCAAGACCATACTCCACATCATTCGCTTTGTGTAGTACCTCTTCGTCAGTAGAAAAAGGCTGAATAGTCATTACCGGGCCAAATACTTCATGCTGAATAGCTTCATCATTTTGATGCAATCCAGAGACGATCGTCGGCTCAAAATAGAATCCTGGTCCCGGTCCGGCGCGCCCACCGGTTTCAATTTTTGCATGTGACGGTAAACGCTCAATAAAGCCTTTAACCTGCTCCAGCTGTTTTTTGCTATTCAACGCGCCATATAGCGCATCCTGATCTTCTGGCGGTCCAAATTTAATACTCTTTGTTTTCTGGATCAGCTTCTCCAGAAACTCAGCGTAGATGGACTGTTCGACCAGAATACGCGTAGCCGCCGTGCAGTCCTGCCCGGCATTGAAAAAACCTGCCGTGACGATCGTCGCAATCGCCTTGTCCATATCCGCATCGGCAAACACCACCGCGGGCGCTTTCCCGCCCAATTCCAGATGCGCTCTGGTCAGATTTGCCGCCGCCGAAGCCGCCACCTGCAGACCCGCGCGGACCGAACCGGTAATCGAAACCAGTGAGGCCTTCGGGTTTGAAACCACCAGCGAACCGCTACTGGCTTTGCCCAACACGACGTTAAATGCCCCTCTCGGGAATAATGGAGCAGCCAGTTCAGCCAACAGCAGCGTGCTGATCGGCGTGGTATCGCTTGGCTTTAATACCACCGTGTTACCTGCCGCCAGCGCTGGCGCAATCTTCCATACCGCCATCATGAACGGATAATTCCATGGCGTGACTTGTCCCACAATACCCAGCGCTTCACGGCGGATAGTCGAGGTAAACCCGGCTGAATATTCACCTGCCGCCTTCCCTTCAAGACAGCGCGCCGCACCGGCAAAAAAACGGATGGCATCACAGGATGCCGCGATCTCTTCTTTCTCAATAAAATGGCGAAGCTGACCGGTCTCCTGACTCTGTGCGGTTACCAGCCGATCAACGTTTCGTTCAATCTCATCGGCCAGGCGCAATAACGCCTTTTGTCGCTGTGCCGGTGTCGATTTACGCCAGATGCTAAACGCCGCCTCTGCCGCCGAGTAGGCCTGCTCCACCTCTGCCGCACTGGCGTTGGGAGATAATGCGTACGTTTCGCCGTCGACCGGACTCACCAGTTCAAAGGTATCTTCACTGCTGCCTGCTACATATTGCCCATTAATAAAATGCTTCAGGGTTTTCATGCCTGTCTCCTGCCAGTTAATACATAAAGAATCTTATGTAATATATATATTGTAAAACATTTTCAAATGCGCAACATTGACACTATGATAAGCCTCGCATTTTTAACTTAATTTTTACATCTGCAGGAGAAGGCTTTTCATCGTGAGCTAACGCGTTATGCCCGGCTCATCATGAGGTTATCGGAACACACATCCGCTTGTGCAGTGAAGTGCGCCCAGGCATGTAAAATAACTCGGCCATTCTTACCTTCCTTGCCCGGCGGGCATGTGTTAAGAATGGTCGTTGTTTCAGGGAATTGAGTACAGAAAAGATTATGATTACTCACGCGGTCATATTTGCGCCTATCGGGCAGGTCAGTCGTTCAGACCAGATTGTGCAACGCCTTTCAAACGCCATTATTACGGGGTTGCTGGAGCCAAAAGAACAACTTCCCAACGAAACTGATTTGGCAAAGATGATGGGGGTCTCACATATCACCATCAGAGAAGCACTCAACACGCTTCGGGCTAATAATCTTATCCATACGGTTCGTGGTCGTAATGGCGGGAGCTTCGTATGCGAGAATATTGATGGTAAAAACAGCACGCTCCATCCGTTTAAAGCAATCAGTACGGATTACCTTTCAGACCTGGGTGAAATGCATTGCGCCATCATAAGCCATAGCGCAAGGCTGGCATCCAGACGGATGACCGGTGCGGATATCGCCAAATTTCGCGAGTTTGTTGAGGTGCTCAGAAAAGCAAATTCGCCAGAGCTGATGACCCAGGCCGATATGCGTTGTCTGCTGGCGATAGCCGCCAGTTCACATTCGCCGCGACTGGCCAACCAGGAGCTGCATGTACAGGCTGAATGGGCATCGCTGGTGGCGATACTTTATCGTACAGACAGCATTCATGCCGAAATTATCGCGCTTTATTCGGCGCTGGCCGATGCGCTGGCGGCGCACAACGAGGCGGAATCTGTGCAGCTTGCCACACAGATCATCGACACGTTTACCTATTACCTTATTGAAAAAAAGCTGAAATATAACGCGAACTAACAATCAGTGAAGGCAGAACAGACAATGAGCTCTTCGACATCCTTAAGCGCATTAATTCGTAAGATTGATGATATTACCGCCTGTACCGTAGATTCTACCGTTGCGCTGGCGAGGAGCATCCATGAGGCGATTTCCAGGGTGCAAAAGGCCTCAGCAGAGGTTGTTCTCGATCCCTCGGTGCGATCGACCGTTCAGCAACACATCAAACGCACGCTCAGCGACAACCATTATTGTTCTGGGGCCGGGTTCGCCAGCCATATTGAGAGCACCGCAGCCACCAAAGAGTATTGGCTGCTGGAATGGTGGTATAAGAAAGATAATGGTTTGAGTCAGGCGCATCTCGATTTGGATCAGGCCACGCAGCAACGACTGGATTTCAGAACCTTCGAGTGGTTTAAACACTCACCTCCGGCAGGGAAAGCCTATATCCACGGCCCCTACGTCGACTATATCTGCAATATCTCCTACACCCTGACCTCGGCAGTGCCGGTTTACTACAACGAGCAGTTTCTTGGCGTCGCCGCCGTCGATCTGTTGGTCAGTCAGATAGAAGCCGAGCTGCTCTCCTGCGCTCATCCTGATTATGTGATTCTGACCAATCTGGAAAACAGGATCATCTTCTCCAGTTGGCCGCGCTTTCGCGTGGGTGAATTACTCTCTCCAGCAAACAGCCGCGTGGTTTATCAGAGCGACTACTTTATCCTTTATCACTATCAAAACTAAGGGCCCGAAGGCCCTTCGTTTTTAGCTATCCTGCCCCATATTGAGCTTGTTAGCGTAGGCAATGGCGTCGTTTTCCGGCGCCGCGGAGCGACCAAACGGACGGGTCAGGAACATATAGATAAGCCCCGAGCCAACGACAATCGCCAGGCCGAACAGAACCGTCCAACGGTCGATAAAGTCGCTGCTGTCTGCCGGTTGTGCCAGCAACCAAATCCCGCACAATCCATAGGCCAGCGCCAGCACGTTCACAATCACGCCCCAACCGCCAATGGTCCACTCTCCGGCCGGTTTCCAGCCTTTGAGACGCTGTCGCAGCGCGGCAAGCACAACCATCTGGAACGAGATGTAAATCCCGATAACGGCAAATGCGGTAATACGCGACAGGTTATCTGGCTGGAAATAAACCCAAACACAGATGATGACGGGCAGCAGACAGCTAACGACCATGGCATTATCCGGAACGCCATTTTTAGAGATCTTTGACATCCATTCACTACCCGGCAGCATTCTGTCGCGCGAGAAGGAAAAGATAAGGCGGCTTAACGCAGCCTGCAGAGACAGAATGCATGACAGCATCGCCACAATCGCGACGATGATAAAGACAGTTGCGCCAGTTTCACCAAGTGCTTCATTCAGGATAGCCGGGATCGGATCGGACGTTTTGCCATTCACGATACTGACCAGATTTGGTGATGCCAGCAGATAACCCATCACGGAAATAATCGCGGAAATCGCGCCAAACACGATACTTAAAATCATCGCGACCGGGATCTTTTTACTCGGATTCTGCACCTCTTCCGCAACGTTACCGCAGGCCTCAAAGCCAAAGAACATAAACAGTCCCATCAGCGCAGCGGACATAAATGCAGTGGAATAGCTGCCGTCATGGGCCAGAACGCCCATCGAGTCGAAGATGACGGAGAACGGCTGCGAACGATGGAAAATCAGCAGATAAATCCCCAGCGCGATCACGCTGACAATTTCACACCAGAAGCCAATTTTCGCGACCCGGGCCAGATTTTTAGTCCCGGACATATTAACCGCCATCATCAACAGCAGCAGCAGGACGGAAGTCACCAACATAGTGGCTGGCGTCTGGCCATAGTGGAAGAGCGATTCAACAAACGTCGACGTATATTCCGCAATCGACGTAATGGTAACCACCAACGCCCACAGATAAATCCAGGCGGCGATCCACGCATATTTCTTGCCCCATAACCTTCTGGCCCAGGGATACAGCCCACCGGTTATCGGATACTGGGAAGCGACTTCACCGAACACCAACGCCACCAAAAGTTGTCCACATGCGACGATTAAAATCCACCATACTGCGGGCGGCCCCGCCAGCGTTACGGCCAACGCAAATAGCGAATAGACGGCGGTAAGCGGCGACAGGTAGGTAAAACCCAGCGCAAAGTTTGAAATAAGACCGATCGAGCGATTGAATTGTTCTTTGCCATCTTTTTGAAAATTATCGTTTTTCTTATCAGGTGTCTGTTCCATATAGCTTTCTCTTTTGTGGAATAGTCGCAGGGTTGAACAATTAATGTATAAAAGATATTAAGTTATATGTATAGTGATTTTGTCGCAGATTTGTTAAAAATGATCGCACATCACATTGCTACAAAATCGGGGGATTACGAGACAATAGAAACAGATAATTAACAAATTGAATTTAATGTGAGAGGCGGTGAAGAAACAAAATTGATGCTTTTAGGCATTGTACAGTTGCACCGGATCAAGATTTTCGATCCGGTGCAGAGTATACGGTTAAAACGTTTTGCTCTTACCCCTATTCGTATTGCTCATGCCGACAAATTGAACTGTGAAATAAAACTATCAATATGTTTTATATCGTCATTCGTTAATGACCAACCAGGCTTTCGGCAATAGTCATCATCGATGATCCCGCGTCGCTGCAATATTGTCTTTTCAACCTGAATAATATACTCACAGTGCTGCATCCAGCGCTGAATATAGGGTAACAGCGCCTCGTGTAATTGCACCGCCTGTTGATGTTCTCCTGCCAGCCAGTGACGGTAAATTCGTACATAAATCTCGCTAAACGAACACCCCGGCATCACACCTTTGCCCCCCCCCCCAGCATCTGCAGCATATACAAGCCAGCATAACCGTTGAGAACGTGAGCCTCTGGCACCAGCTTCAGAAACTCACGGGTGTAGTCCACCGGTGGATTGCATTCAATCTTAAACACGGCATGGGGATAGCGTTTAGCCACGTCGGCCAGTTGCGCGGGCGAGAGCGGAAATCCAGTCTCTCCAGGCGCGTACTGCACCATTACCGGAATAGTTACCGCCTCCAGCACCGCCGCGATATGCGCCTGTACGGCGGCAAGCGACGGTTGAAGAAAAAATGGTGGAAGCAGCATCAGCGCATCGGCCCCCATACTCTGATACCGCCGCGCCCGACGTACGGCGAGATCGGTGCTATGATCGGTGACCGACAGTGCGCGAAAGACACCTTTACCCGCTAAGTCAGCAAGAAAAATTTCCGCCAATTGCATTCGTTCGCTGTCGTCAAGCTTTGGAAATTCACTGGCAATACCAAACAGTGTCAACCCGTTAACACCCACACCAGAAAGGTGGGCCAGCAGACGGCGAAAACTGGTAAAATCCACCTCACCTTGTGACGTAAATGACATAGCAACAATGGGATTAACGCCCTGGATCTTTGCAACGGTTGCCATTACGAATCCTCCTTGTCCGCCAGTACCGCGCCTTGCGCAGCAGGTAGCGCCCAGCGTCGATACAGACGCAAGAACCCGCGCGGTACTTCTTTATGTACCAACTGACAACGTTGCTGACGTTCAGCCAAAATAGCATCTGCCACATTCAACGTTAATGTCCGCTGTGGAATATCAATACTGATTAAGTCGCCGTTTTCCACCAGCGCCAGTACGCCGCCATCGCTGGCTTCTGGTGAGATATGCCCCACGAACAGGCCACGGTTCGAGCCGGAAAAACGCCCATCGGTGATCAGCGCACAGGAGTTCGAAAGGTTCATTCCTTCGAGGAATTTCATCGGCTTATACATCTCCGGCATACCCGGCCCTCCCTTTGGTCCTTCATAGCGCAGAACCAATACACTACCGGGCTGAATATCGCCGGAGAGAATGGACTCAACGGCCTCATCTTCGCTGTTAAATACCACCGCAGGCCCGGTAAAGACCATCAAATGGTCCGGAACCGCAGCAGGCTTCACTACGCACCCCATCGGTGACAAGTTGCCATGTAGTACAGCGACCCCCGACTCATTGCGGACCGGAATCGCCAGCGTATGGATAACTTCCGGGCGTCGGGTGGAGGGAACATCCATCAACCACTCCCCTTTTTTTTGTCCGTTGACCGTCAGGCAATTGAGATCCAATAAATTAGCGATCTCTTTTTCCACCGCCGCAACGCCGCCAGCCTCCCAAAAATCGATCATGTCGTATTCCGATGCCGGATAGAGCGAAGCAACCAGGGGTACCTGATGGCTCAGCGCATCAAATTCAGACAGTGGCAGGTGGCCCAGTTCAGCCTCATAATAAATGGCCTGCAAATGTAGAATGGCGTTAGTGGAACCTCCCGTCGCCAGCAGATAGGCCATCGCATTACGGATTGATTCGCGTGTAATGATCTGCCGCGCGTTCACCCCACGTTTTACCAGATCCACCGCCGTCATCCCGGTCGCGTATGCACAATCGCGGCGTTCGTGTGAAATCGCGGGCAGCATACTGCTTCCAGGCAGGCTCATCCCCAGTACTTCAGCAATACAACACATCGTATTGGCGGTACCGTACATGGTGCAGGAACCATGTCCAGGTTCGGCAATATCCTCTATATGGCGGAACTCAACTTCATCAATTTCGCCACGACGTTTCCAGCCAATCGCCTCGGTGACGATATTGCCGTCCCAGTGCTTACCTTTGTATTCCGCGGGATACATTGGCCCGCCGTTCACCAAAATGGCCGGGATATCGAGGCGCGCTGCCGCCATCAGCATGGCGGGGACGATTTTGTCACACGATCCCAGCAACACCATGCCATCGAAGCGGTGGGCGCGCATCATGACCTCGATTGAACTTGCAATGATTTCGCGTGCCGCCAGAATATAGCGCATACCCAAATGCCCTTCGGCAATACCGTCACAAGGGGCAATGGTACCAAACACCATCCCCACACCTCCCGCGTCATCAATGCCATTTAGCACATGCGCGGTCAGTTCATTCAGATTGGCGTGCCCTGCCGTCGCATTGGTATAGCTGTTAACTACGGCAATTACTGGACGGCGGAGCTGCGCGTCCGTATGCCCCATCGATTTATACAGGGCGCGCTTTAGAGCACCGTCATCACCACTGAGGATCGGATTGAAGTGTTCACCACCGCAACCTGCGCATCCGCTGCCACAACTGCTCATATATGACCTCTTTTCGTTAATACATTGTTTTCTATCGGTTTCGATGCCTGGCGATCGCGAGGGTTAATCAATCGTGCCGGGATGAGGAAAATAAGCGGAGCGCAGAGAACCAAAAATCCTGCCAGGATATACAGCCCGCTGCTGGTGCTGCCGGTGGTGTCTTTCAACCAGCCAAGCACGGTTGGCCCAAAGAAACCGGCCAGGTTACCGATAGAGTTCACTAACGCGATGCCTGCCGCCGCTGCCGTACCAGAAAGCAACGTCCCCGGCAGGCTGATATAGGTGGGAATCAGAGATAACGTGCCGGACATGGCAACGCAAATCCACGCCATCATCCAGAATGTGGAACCTTCATTCAGCGCACTCAATGTCAGACCAATTGCGCCCACTATTGCTGGAATCGCAATGTGCCAGCGACGTTCCTGTTTCAGATCAGAGTGGCGGCTGTTCCATAACATACAGGCCGCACCGAAGATATAAGGCACTGCTGCCAGTAGGCCGATGGCAAAATCATCCTGTACGCCAGAGCTTTTGATAATCGACGGAAGCCAGAAATTAATGCCGTAATAGCCAATGTTGAAGCTGAAGAAAATCAGCGCCAATAACCAGACGAAGCGATTACGGAACATCGCAGATAAACTATGTTGCGGCATTCCCGCATTGGCAGCGACTTTATCAAGCTGGTCTTTTTGCAGATCCTGCTCGATTAACGCTTTCTCATCATTCGATAACCACTTCGCCGATTTCACGTCATTATCGAGATAACGCAGCACCACAAAGGCCAACAAGAATGAAGGTATTGCCTCTACCAGGAACAACCACTGCCAGTTATGCAGATGGCCAACACCTTCAAACATCTTCAGGATCAGCCCTGAAAGCGGACTGCCGATAATGGTGGATAACGGCGTGACCAGAATAAACAACCCGAGCGTGCGCGCCGAACGCCATGAAGGAAACCATAAGGTTAAATAGTAAACGATACCCGGAAAGAAACCGGCCTCTGCCACACCAAGTAAAAAACGCACAACGTAGAACTGGGTTGGCGTGGTAACGAACATCGTCAGTGCAGACAACACCGCCCAACTGGCCATGATGCGCGCAATCCAAAAACGAGGACCAAAGCGCTGCATCAGCAAGTTGCTCGGCACTTCAAAAATAAAGTAACCGATAAAAAAGATACCCGCGCCAATTCCATAAACCGTATCGCTAAGATTTAGCGCATCCTGCATGTGGAGTTTGGCAAAGCCCACATTCACACGATCAAGATATGCGAAGAAATAACACAGGATTAAAAACGGAATCAGTCGTCGGGTAACTTTACGATAAACCGCATTTTTGTTTTCAGAATCGAGGGTACGCGTATTCATCTTTCAGCCTCTTGAGTTGTTATTGGCGCTACGCCCTGCAATTAACCTGTTGCCATGCCTGAGCATAGGCCAACGCGTTATGCCGAACCTGTTTGCTATCTGCGCCCGCACGATATAAACCGCCACCGCAGCCAAACCCTTTCGCTCCCGCCCGGCACCAGCTTTGCAACTGCTGCGACTCGGCAACAATACCGCCGACCGGCATACAAACTACGTGAGGTGGTAGTACCACGCACATAGCCTGCAGGATATCTGGGGAGATCATTTCCGCAGGATAAAACTTCAAACCACTTGCGCCAGCGTCCAGGGCCGCAAACGCTTCGCTCGGCGTGGCGACACCCG
The DNA here is from genome assembly GCF_004353845.1 of Citrobacter arsenatis. GTDB lineage: Bacteria > Pseudomonadota > Gammaproteobacteria > Enterobacterales > Enterobacteriaceae > Citrobacter > Citrobacter arsenatis. The sequence continues at coordinate 2,339,341 of NZ_CP037864.1, read as the reverse complement.
GTAAACTGATAGCCCCTCGCTCTCTGCTGCGGCGGATTACCGAGGGATTCATATTTGGCGATATAACTACCTGTCCGCCTGCATCGACGACACGATCAACCTGCTCCGCCGTCAGTACCGTACCCGCCCCGACAACAGCACGCTGGCCGACGCGTTCACGTAGCAGCGTAATTGAATCGAACGCTCGCGGAGAATTTAGCGGTACTTCAAGCCACGTAAAGCCCGCCTCCAGCAATACATCGCCAATTTCCGGCGCTTCCTCTGGCGTCAGACCGCGTAAAATCGCGATCATCGGAAGCGGCGTTTTCTGCCATAAGGAGGCAAAGTCAACACTGTCCATTTTGTTTCTCAGTTAGCCGTTGTTGAAGGAACTGCATACCAGCAATAAAACAACAATCGCCATCGATGCAGCATGTCTGAATGCCAAATGCATTGGCAGCCAGCTGATAGCGGCGCGTTAAGACCGCGCTGCCCACCAGCCAAACAGGGCCGGTGTTGCCAGTGGTAAATTCCGATCCGATCAATAAGCCGGAGAGGTAATCACCTACTGATTCAGCAGATATTTCGCCCGAAAGGCGTAGCGTTCGGGCGGAGAAAAGGAGTTGGCTTAGCGCAGCGTTGCGTCGGGAAATTTCGACTCCGCGCAGAAATGCGTTGTCATCAACCGCTGCGTCTGGAAGTGCACGTCCCAGCAAAGAGTGTGTGATGAGTACGTGGAACAGTTCGCCGGTCATATATGTCGAAAAATCAACGATCTGTTTCTGCTGCATCCGGACGTGTTTGCTGTGTGTGCCCGGAAGGATCGCCTGGAAATTATCGATTCCCTCCAGTAAAGACAGACCCAGGAGCTGAATCTCTTCGCCACGCATCACATCCGGCAAATCACCACTGGGTGATTTACATAATCCAGGAACAATCCAGGCTTCACTGCCCCACGAGGTAATGAATTTTTTTCGCTGCTCGAGCAGACTGTCGGCACCGGCAGGTAACGGACAATAATCAACCTCATACCAGCCCTGCTGCGACCCCACCATTCCGGCCATCACAATCATTGGCGAACTATCAGCAACCCACTCACCAAGTAGCGTCTTTAACGTCGCATCAAACTGCCCCGGCTCGATATGGAGGAGTCCGCAGCTGGCGCTGCGTTTATCCAACACAGCATTCCCTGCCAATAACCACGCACGGAAATTAGAGGTCCCCCAGTCGATTGCAACCCATTCCCCTTTCATCTTGTAACCTCAATAATCAAATCTTGTATTACAAGAATGTAGTTAATTTTACATGGACGATCTGTGAGCACGATCGTGAAGTGAAATAAAACGTGGCTATTTCTCATCTGAAGCGACAAGAAGCGATACCTTGTATGCATAACGTTTCGTTTTATGCGTACAATGGGTAACGTCCAAATTTTCAAGGCTAACTATGACCACCTCCCTGGCCACCATCTCTGAAACGATCACCCGCGATCTGGCGATGAAAATCATCCGTGGAACATTGAGCGATGGGGATATGCTCCCCGGTGAAAATGAGCTTGCCGTGCAATATTCCGCATCACGTACGTCCGTGCGAAACGCGTTGCATGTCCTGTCGGCAAAAGGTTTGCTATCCATCCAGGCTAAACGGCGCAGTACAGTCAACCCGCGCGAACTCTGGAGCTTTTTGGATACGGATGTGCTGGGCTGGATGGAAGAAGTGGGGATCTCACCCGATGTGGCGGAGCAACTGGTGGTAACGCGCCTGATGTTTGAGCCTAACGCCGCCGTTCTGGCCGCCGCAAACGCGACAGCTCGCGATTTGGCCGCCATGGAAGATGCCTGGACGCTGATGTCGCGCGGACAACAGCAGGATCAGGTAACACTCTTTGAGGAAGGCGATTTAGCCTTTCACACCGCACTGCTAAAGTCCTGTCATAACCCATTTTTGATGTCGATTGGCAACGCACTCTCAGCGGCCATGATGCTGTCGTTTAAACAGACACAGGAATCATCAGTACGGGAAACTGAGCATGCTGTTGAGCAGCATCGTCTACTACTGGAAGCCATACGGCTGCGTCAAGGGGTTAAGGCGCGGGAATGTATGCGCGATATCATTCTCAGCGCGGCAAACCGCCATCTGTGGACCACGCTGCCGGAAAAATATACACATCTCATTTAAGTTCGATGCGAAGTAGCAAGAATCGCTGCTGTTAAGCAACATTTTTGCAATATACTAACGGGATGTTAAACGCTGAACCTGAGCAGGTGAATGATGGAAATTGATCTCGATAATCTGGTCTTTGATGGATTGGAAGAAGCGCAAGAGCGTAATGCTGAACGCCTGGAAGATGCAGACAAAAAAGCGCAGGAAATTATTGCTGATAATGACTGCGGCGACGCCTGCAAGATCTGATGTCCAAACCGGCGCAATGCCGGTTTTTTTATCGCCTGTTAACCTCCCCACTTCAGCCCGTATACCGTCACGCCTCAATCAGTTGCGCAAAGGCGGCAGTGTGCTGCTTTCGACTGGGGTAGTACAAATAATAGACAGGGAAAGGTTCACACCAGTCCTCCAGAACTTTTTCCAGCGCGCCTTCTGCAACGGCCTGGTCGACGGTATTTTCTGGCACAAATGCCAGCCCCATTCCGGCGATCGCTGCGTTGATTCGTGAGGGCAAATTGTTAAAAATAAGCTACCCTTCCATCCGCACGCGCAAATCTTGCCCATTTTTGGCATACTCCCAGGCATACAGTCCGCCCAGCGTCGGCATGCGCTAGTCCGGGGCTGCCCGGGTGAAACTACGCTCGCGGGCCACGATAATGAGATAATAGAGATCGTTAAAATTATCACGCAGAATGCTTATCCCCAATCCAGACCTGTTGTGACATATGGTATAGGTCTGGAGGGTATTCCAGTAACGTTTCTGGACATTAGCGCACGTCAATTTTCTTCCAGCGCATTCTCATACAAAAAACAAAATGCGGATTATTGCCAAGGTTATGCGCTATTTTGTCATTCGCTTTTGCAATATTTTCACCCATCATTAACACCTTCATCACTAATAACATTTTGTATATAGATAAGAATTTTTTCTTATTTTGTCCCAACCGTAAGTTATGGGAGCGTAAAAAGCACAAACCAAAAACTACAGGGATTTCATACAACGATGGCAACGAAAACTTACCGCGCAAAAAGAACACTGCTGGCACTCGGCGTACTGTTGGCCTCAGGCTTTACCGTCTCGCAGGCCCAGGCCGACCAACTGGCTGACATCAAGGCCGCTGGCGTCGTAAAAGTCGCGACATTCGACGCGAATCCGCCGTTTGGCTCCATCGATGCGAAAACGCATCAGATTGTCGGCTACGACGTTGATTTTGCCGAAGCGCTGGCCAAATCCCTTGGCGTAAAACTGGAACTGGTCGCGACCAATCCGGCAAACCGCATTCCGTTATTACAATCCGGTAAAGCCGATTTAATCGTCGCGGATATTACGATTACACCTGAGCGAGCGCAGGTAATAGATTTCTCCGTCCCCTATTTTGTTACCGGCCAGCAGTTCCTTGTGCCAGCAAAATCTCCGGACAAGCTCGATGAATACAGCAAAGCGCGAATTGGCGCGGTAAAAGGCACCACCGGTGAGCAGGCGCTACATCAGCGCTTCCCGCAGTCACGCGTACTGGCTTATGACGATATCCCACTGGCGTTAACCGCATTGCGCAACGGCAACGTTCAGGCCATCACCCAGGACAGTACAATTCTCGCCGGTTTATTAGGCGGTGCGCCGGATAAAGCAGATTTCAAAATTCTACCAGACCTATTGAGCAAAGAAGAGATCGGTGTGGGGGTGAAAAAAGGTGAGCCTGCGCTGTTAAAAGCCGTCAATGATGAGCTTTTGAAGCTGGAATCTACCGGGCAGGCGGCCAAAATTTATGATGTCTGGTTTGGTCCTGAAACCAAAAATCCGCAACCCCGCGCCTTTAAAATAGAAGCCAAGTAATATGCTCTCAGCCCTTTTTCATCGGTCCGCAGCTTCGGCTGCGGATTTTTCCCATTTGCGCCAGGCGAGCGTCGAACTGCGCAATGTGATTAAACAGTATGACGCTCACACCGTACTTAACGGCGTCAACCTGTCAGTTGAACCCGGTGAAGTGGTAACCATTCTGGGCCCTTCTGGCTCTGGAAAGTCCACTCTTATACGTCTTATCAACCAACTTGAGTCGCTCAGCGGAGGTGAAATTTTTATTGATGGCAAACCGATTAGTCAGCTGCGCGGAGCAGCATTACGTCAGTTACGCAGCCGAATCGGTTTCGTATTTCAGCAATTCAATCTCTATGCACATCTGACAGCGCTTTCGAACATCGCCCTGGCGCTGGAATATGTTCACGGCTGGAACAAGACGGAAGCGGAGCATCGGGCACTCGAGTTGCTGGAAAAAGTGGGGCTGGCTGAAAAAGCCAACGCCTATGCCGCGCAGTTGTCCGGTGGGCAGCAGCAGCGTGTGGCGATCGCCCGTGCGCTGGCCTCGTCGCCACAAATCATACTGTTCGATGAGCCAACCTCCGCGCTGGATCCGGAAATGATCGGCGAGGTATTACAGGTGATGAAAAACCTGGCCCACAGCGGCATCACCATGATTGTCGTGACCCATGAAATGCATTTCGCCCGTGAGATCGCCGATCGTGTGGTATTCATCGATGGCGGCGATATTCTTGAAGTAGCCGCGCCAGAGGATTTTTTCACCCGACCACAGCATCCGAGAACCCAGCGTTTCCTGAAAAAAGTGCTCGATCCGTTACACCAGGAGTCATCGCTATAATGCATGCAATGGACTGGCAGGGGGTGCTGAGCGGGCAACCTCTGCAATGGATAATTTCCGGTTTTCTCACCACGCTCTGGGTGACGCTGGCTGGTATCGTGCTCGCCACGCTCATTGCCATCGCCCTCCTCGGTCTGCGCCTGACGGACAATCGCCTCGCCAAAGCGGTGGTCGGCGTGTGGGTCTCAGTGTTTCGCAACACACCTTTACTGGTGCAACTGATGTTCTGGTATTTTGCCGCATGGAACTGGTTACCCCGCGACGTCATTACCTTTATCAATGCTGAGCATCCATGGTCTATTCTGCCGGGGGATGTCTGGTGGTTAACGCCAGAGTTTATCTGTTCAGCGTGGGGGCTGGGCGTATTTACCTCGGCATTTTTGGTCGAGGAGATCGCTTCTGGTTTGCAGGCGGTATCTACCGGACAACGCGAAGCCGCTGTGGCGCAAGGTTTTTCATCCTGGGCAATTTTTCGCCACATTCTGCTGCCGCAGGGGCTGGCAAACGCCTGGCAACCCATTGTTGGGCAATATCTCAACCTGATGAAGCTCTCCTCACTTGCCAGCGGTATTGGATTTGCTGACCTCACCTACCAGGTACGGCAAATTGAGAGCTACAACGCGCACGCACTGGAAGCCTTTGCCATTGGCACCGTGCTCTATCTGTTTACCGGCATCGTTCTGGGTATGCTGCTTACGCGTCTTGGCCCGCAGTCTGCGTCGGGTAAATTGTCAAAAGTAAGAACGCGCATCTTCAGCGACAGGAGCATCCAGCATGATCGCTAATATTACGGTCATTACCGACAATCTTGACTATCTCCTGTGGGGACGTGTGGCCGAAGGTCAGCCCGGCGGCGTTCTGCTCACTGTGCTGATGGCGATCGGCGCGGCGATACTGGCGTTACCTGGCGGGATAATTCTTGCCTGCTGCGCCTGGCGATTTCCGGGCGCGGTTCGCAACGTATTGTTTATCTGGGCAGAATTTATTCGCGGCATTCCGCTCATCTTTGTGATTTTCTGGATGTGGTATTTGCTCCCCATGATGACCGGAAGCGATCTCCCTGGTGCCGTTACCGTGACGCTGGCGTTGGCATGGTTTACCGCCGCCTCGGTGATGCACTCGGTGTATGCAGGAATTAGCGCGCTGCCAGGCGGGCAATATGACGCGGCAGTGGTTCAGGGTTTTCGCCCTTATCAGGCTCTGTGGCTTATCTTGCTACCGCAGGTGCTGCGTAACGTACTGCCGTCGCTAACGGGGATATTTATTGGATTACTGAAGGACACGTCACTGGCGTTTATCGTTAACGTCCCGGAACTCACGACGGTTGCCGGTCAGGTTAACAGTCGGGTGCAAATCTACCCGGCAGCCATTTTTATCTTTACCGGACTGGTCTATTACCTGCTGTGCTTGAGCCTGGAGAAAATCACCCAACGCCGCTTCGCGCTGAAATGAAATCACGGCTCAACATTCCACGAACTGATGGTCTTCGTTGAGCCGATATTTTACGCCCGCCCGAATGTTATTTTCCCCTTCAACGGCAAGCGCAAAACGCATTCTCTCGCCATCGTGATAGGCCAGCGCCGCACAGCCGCCGGGCCCGAGTATTATCGAATCCACAGCGCCGGTACTGGCTACAACAGCATTCTCTCCGCTGGCAATAATGTGGATGTTGTCCGCGCAGTTGGCGATTTTCGACTCTGCACCAAAGCAGGCCAACTGAGTTAAATCGCCGCTGCTGGCAATCCGGTTTCGGTCGCCGAGCGAACTGATGCGCACGCGCATACCGGTACTGGCGATACGCGTCCCGTCGCCCACGCTACTGATACGCGCTGAATTTCCCGCCACCGCAATTCGCCCGCGATCGCCGGAACTGCCGATATGCGCGTTATAGCCTACGCTGCCTATACGTGCGCTGTAGCCTGCGCTGGCGATCTGGGCGGCATACCCGGTGCTGGCGATTTTAACGTTATCGCCTGAACAGCTAAATCGGGCATTATCTTCCGCACTCGCCAGCGGGCGGCTGGTTTCCCCCGCCGTTTGCACACGGGAAATATTCCCCATTGCGCTGATATCCTGCTGGACAAAACTCGCCTCTTCCCGCCATTTTGACCAGCCGTATTCCACCAGACTATTCGCCCAATCTGTATACCCTTCCCGCTGGAGCGCACGATGGACATCGGCATAACTTCCACCAGCGGGAAAAGCTCGTAGAAACCAGCGATACATTACGGGCCCAACGCGCCAGGCCCGTAAGTCACTTCGCGTAATCATCATCACTTAATGCCGGTGATAGCCATCCACCATACACCTGAAGGTTTCGCCCGGCGTGCGGCCCGTAGTGCAGAGATAAAGATGCCCAAAAATGAAAAACAGACTGACAATCGCCAGCGCGAAGTGCGCCTGAAGCAGCCAGTAACGCACGCCGGGGAACAGGTCGCCGACAACCGTCGGATAGAGCGATAACAACCCCGAGATCAGCAGCAGTGGCAGCAAACCATACATCACGCCAACATAGGCCGCCTGCTGTAGCGGATTGAATTTAGAACGCTTTGATGCCGGGAAAGGATGTGATTCACCCTGCATAATACCAAACAGGTAAAAACGCGTTTGTCTTTGCGCGCGTGCGATCCAGCCCTGACGTTGAATAATATAGTGATGTCCGTTGCCGCCAATCAGGTTGATCAGGACAAAACCAATCCAGCAGGCCAGCAGCAAAAAGCCACAGACCTCATGCACGGTAAGCAGGGTTTTCATCGCCGGCGCGCTGACGGCGGAGAAGTGATTAACCAGGCCACTGACCAGAAGTAGCAGAAACAGCAGCGCATTCGACCAGTGCCACAAACGAACGGCCTTCGAATATAAATAGACCTTTTCACCGTGCCCTGCCGACGCTTTATGCGCCGCCCGAAAACGCAGCATGGCATGTAGCGCCAGCACCAGCCACATTCCCACCAGCATCAACCCGGCAATGACCAACCACACAGGCCAATAGTCCGGTGAAAACAGGGGAACATACTGCGCAAGCTGGGCGTGAAACTGTTCGGCATTTTGCGACGCGTTCATACATTTTCCTTCTTAATCAAATGTTGACCGAACCGACGATACAAATGGGGTTTCCCGGCACCTGCAAGTTGATATTCGTAATACTTGTTCTCGCGCAACCAGGTCTGAATTTCCGGGCTATCTTCACGACCAAAAATCAGCGCATGTTCCGGACAGGCGTTAACACAGATTGGTGGGAAACCTTTCGCCAGGCGTGATTCAGCGCAGAAATCGCATTTATCTGCCACTTTGGTCTGCGGGTTGAGATAGCGCACTTGATACGGACACGCGCCAATACAGTAACTACAGCCGATGCAGGCAGACGTGTCCACCCGCACAATACCATTCTCATCTCGCCATGAGGCACCGGTGGGACACACCTCAATACAGGGCGCATCATCACAATGCTGACAAGACTGACGGAAGTAGTGATACAGCGTTTCGTTGTCGTTATCTGAAACCGGAATATGGGCTATCGACAAACGACTGCCCTGGGCAGGGACATGGTTGGTTTTCCTGCATGCGCGGGCGCAGATATTGCACCCGTTACACCGTGATTCGTCGTGAATCATGACGTAATTAACGTCTTTAGGGCTCCGGGTACTCGCTAACAGATTTTGACCTGGGCCGGTAAAAAAAATCACCGTCCCCATGCCAATGACAAATTTTCGTCTGGTGAAGGACATCGGGTTATCCTCTAATACTGTGACAGTGGTCGTCCACACGTTCCATGACATCAACCTGAAGAATTCAGGGGTTCTGATACTGCTCAACCTCTAGCCATTCGCACAGGCCGTACGCTTTGCCATAACTCATAAAACGTTCGCTGAACAAATAAGGCTCCGCATTTGACGATTCCACAGTCCGTATGTCTGCGTAATCTGGGTGCGTTTCCATGGCCGTGAGCGCAGCTGCAATCTGTTGAGAATCAAAGCTATACGGCGGCTGCATCAACATGGCGACCTTATAGGGGCGAGGATACGTGCGACCGTCGAAGCGTACCGCCTCGGCAATCGCGCGGCAGATATCGTTTTCCACCACCTGCACGCACATGCCGGCATAGTTTGCCGTCATGGTTTGCGTTGAGTAGAAGTAGACATCTTCCGCGCCCTGCACACGGGTGATATCCGCGTTTTTCGCGTCCTGACACAGCGCATCCAGCAACGCGCAGAGATCGTCTTCAGGGACCGAATAAGGTGGCTGCAGAAACACGCTGCGCGCCACCAGCTGTCCCGATGCTGAATGCTGGCGGATAAAATCTGCCACAATCGACTCCGGGCTGACGGGTTCCTGAACCTGCGGCGCAGCCACCCGCTGTACCGGCGGGTGAAACGCCTGTAGCCATTGTCTCTTTTGGCTATCAACCTCGTCAGGAAGCGCCTCAACAGGTGCCAGAACGTTGCTCACGTTAGTCATCTCACGTTCCTTACGCTGGCAACAGGTCCTGCGCAGCCAAATCAGCTGCCACATCTTCAAGTCCGAGTCGATTCAGGGTTTCACGCGTTGGACAACCCAGCTCGGGATCCCAGCCCATTTCCTGATAGAACATCGTCAATGACTGGCGCATATCTTCCCGGTCCATCTTGTCGGTCCCTTCGGTGAAGGCCGGGATCTTCGGATCTTTATCAAACACCCAGGAGCAGATAAGGTCGTGTTCATTGCGCATATCTTTGGTTTGCATCAGTTTGACCGTATAGGCACGATGCAGAGTAAAGATGCGTTCAGCCGCCAGATCCAGGCTCGCCTGCGTGGTTTCATCGCCGGTGACCGCCTGGAAGAACTTCGCTTCCAGATCTAAATCTCCGCGATAGTTACGGCTCTTGAGTGGTGAAACCGTCATCGGCCAGACCCAGTTACACAGCGTAACCGCGTTATGCAGGCAGACTTTCAGCAGCGTCCACTTGGCATATTTGATCTTGGCGGCATTGATCGGGGTGTAGTTTTTGGTTTCGTCGTAGGCATCCTGTGAACCAAATAGCTCGCCCGCCACTTCGCGCTGTAATTTCAGCGGTAAACCGGAACCAATGAAGTTGATATGGGTATGCGCCATGCAGTCACGGTTAAACATACAGTTGGTGATCGCCCCCACCTGCGCCGAAGCCTCGTTTGCATGATGGACAGGAAAACCGAACGGCGACCACAGTTTATTTTTGGCATAACCCCAGTACTCTTCGCCCAAATCCCAGCGTTCAGCAATGGCATACGAACCGTCCGCAAGGTGACTGAGTTCCCCCACACGGTGCGCCAGTCGATAGTAAAAATCTATGATAAAGTTAGGATCGCCTGCTTCCAGCTGATCCCAGCGGATCTCCGCATACTCTTCAGCCGGCAGTACGCGCTTAAAAACGCCTTTCGAATAGCAGTAAGTAAAATCACGGTGCAGCTGTCCGTAGTTACACCAAATACCATAATCGTCGAACAGGTTCAGGCCAAGCAGGTTTCCCACCACGCGCCCATCGTCTTTATCGTCGAAATCTTTCGGGCCATTGGGGAAAATGGTGGTGTGAACAAAGTTCGCCACGCAGGTGTTGCCACCGGTACTCGGTACGCCAAAATCTTTCACCCGCGGGACATTGAGCTGCGACATACAGCGAATCGGGCATGAATGGCAGCCGCTCATTTTAACCGTGTATTTCTCAGCGGCAGGTCCCAGATCGAACACGGATTTATAGGTACGGAAACCCACGGTATTCTGGTTGCCGGGCGGGATTTCACCGGTTTCGATTGGCCCTCCTTCTGCCGCCCCCCAGAACAGTCCCTTACGGGCCGTCCAGCGTGAGTTTGGCGAGGAGTATTCAGCCCAGGCCTGCGGGGTGCTAGGCACAACGTGGTTGTTATTGGCACCGATGAGTTCGGTCATCATGTAGTCATTGAGCCGCTTCATCTCTTTACGATCGGCGATGTTGACCCCTTTGGTCCCTTCTACCGCAATGGCCTTCAGGTTTTTCGAGCCCATCACCGCACCGGTACCGGCACCGCCGCTGTGGTTACGGCTGTTGATCATGCAGGAGAGCGGCACCAGATTCTCACCCGCCTGGCCAATAGCGGCGACGCAGGTTTCCGGGCTGGTAATGCGGCAAATTTCTTCGGTGGTAGCACGCGTCCCCTTGCCCCACAGGAAATCGGCTTTTTCGATGCTGACCTTATCGTCTTTGATGTTGATCCAGACTGGCGATGCGGATTTGCCTTCAATAATAATGGCGTCGTAACCGGCAAATTTCATTTGTGCGGCGAAGAAGCCGCCCATATGGGCATCCACCACTAAATTACCTTTGGTGAACGTTGATAAGGAAGTGATATTGACGCGGGAACTACAGGGGGCACCAGAGCCTGTCAATGGCCCGGTGGCGAAAACCAGTTTATTCCCTTCATCAAAAGGCATAGTGCCAGGCGGGACTTCGTCGTACATAATTTTATAACCAAAGCCCATCCCGCCGACAAATTTTTTAAATTTACTGGAATCTTCAAGGGTGATATTACCCGTGGTGAGATTGACCCGTAAAATATTACCTGTCCAACCATTAGCCATCATGTTTTCCTTTGCAAGAAGGTTTAATAGATATACCCGCCATTCTTCAGGCAGTTTTTTCTGCAAAACTGCGATATTTTCGGCAATTAATGACGCGTATCAGGCATTCCTGCTATCTATCAAACAGTAATATCTTTCCACTCGATAATTTTTAATGCCCCAGTCGGACAAGCATTGGCGCATTCCCCGCATAACACACATTTTGAGGATTTTTTGGTTTCGGTATTCACGGTCGCCATCATCCACGGACAGGCGGTGGTACACGCGCTACAGCCAATACACCGTTTGTGATCCACCGCAATACAACCGTCTTCCTGTTTCCAGGTAATTGCGCCAATGGGGCAGACCTTCATGCATTGGGGATCTTTGCACTGACGGCAGGTATCCGCGGTGTAGTTTAAATCACCATAGAGTCCGCCACCGGACCCGACGCCATCATCGCCAAAGAAGTAATTGCGATGAATTTTGATGCGGGAAAAGAAGGTGCCAACGGCCCCGTCGTTATAATTGGTACAGGAAATCTCGCAGCGGTGGCAACCGGTGCAGCGTGCTCGCTGCGTCACCAACACCCCTTTAGGCGTATTGATAAGACCAACTGTACCGCTATCGATATCTTCCTGTTTACAACCAAAAAGTGATAACAACGCGGGCGCAATGGTCAGTCCTGCCAGACCCTTTCCGGATATACGGAGAAATTCAAGCCGCGTTAAACCACAATCTAAAAATGGACGATCTACCTTGTTCATTTATTTCGCATCCTCTTCGCAAACGCAGTAGCAGCAACATATTCAGGCTATTTTTTAAGCGCATACCAGGCCGAATCGGCCATATAATGTTGCCAACAACACGTGAATTTTTGCCCTAACCTGATCGAATAAATGACGGAGGTTAAACTGAACGAATCTAATCCTTTAGGGTTAGGTATAGGAATAATGTGGTTATTTACCCCTCGTAGCCTTGATCGTTATCAATTAAAAAACGGAAGGGAAATAATTAATACGGAGTGAGATTTATTATCATTTAGGTGAGTTGAAATAGTATTTCATATGCATTGCAAATATTTGTGACTCCAGTCTCACCTATATTTTATATGTTACTCGACATGTATTAAAATATATAACGAAGTATGTTACGTTAATTGCGACCCTGAATTATATATATTGTTCGATTAACGTGACGAAAAATAAGAGGACGGCGTAAGAGACTGCCCTCCTCTTTTTATGGATTATCCAGCCAATGCTTTAATAACGGTCTCAATGGCCTGTTTTTCTAACTCACTGCGCGTCACTCGTTGGTTGGCGAGGGTGGTTCTCAGTACTCCCGCAATGACGATATGCTTAGGCTCTTGTCCCAGATCGCGCATTTCCAGCACTACTTTACCGACTACTCTGCACATTTCACGGTACAACTCGTCGTCTTTGGTTTGATTTCCCATTTTTGCCCGCTGGTCATTAACTCAAACCAACAGCATATATCAGTCTGACGGATTAGACAAAATTCAATGGAAATCAAATGAATGTCATAAATTTACTGAATCCTCTGCAGTCGATTCACCAGTTCAGCAAGACTCCCCGCCTGCATTTTTTCCATCACCCGAGCCCGATGAACCTCAACCGTGCGTACAGCAATACTCATGGCGTCAGCAATTTCCCGATTCATTAACCCTTTTGCGACCAGTTGCGCCAACTCTCGTTCCTTTGGCGTGAGCATCTGATAGCAGGCCACGATCTCTTGTCGCGAGAAGGCGGCATGAGAAACCTGTAAAGCATGCTCTAACGCGGTCTGCAAAGGCCCAGCGGACACCGGCTTTTGCAAAAAATCGACCGCGCCACGTTTCATTTGCTCAACCGCCATCGGCACATCGCCATGTCCGGTGAGAAATACCACCGCCAGCGTACTTTCTCGCTGGCGCATGGCTTCATGCACTGCGTGCCCATCCAGTACCGGCATACGCATATCCAGCAAAAGTACGCCCACCTGGTGCAGATTTGCCTCGGCGAGGAATGTTTCGCCATGCTCCCAACAACAGACCTCATATCCCAGACTTTCCAGTAAAAACGCACAAGCTTGGGTGACGGCAATGTCGTCATCCAGCAGATGAATGATTGCCACTACGGGCTCCCTCCTGGTTTTGCTTAAAATGTAATGTCACCACCGCACCCGCTTTTTCATCAGGGGCCTGATGATTTTTGATCTCAATGTCTCCATTTGCGTAGCGCACCAGCCGTTGACAAATGGCTAATCCCAGCCCCATGCCCTCTTTACGGGTGGTCATAAACGGCTGAAAAGCCTCATACAATTGTGCCTCATCAATACCTCCAGCGTTATCCTGCACCTGAATACGCACATCCCCCTCCTCATGCTGGGCGCTAAACCATACTGTCGTTGCCCCGGCCTGGGCCGCATTGAGCACCAAATTAGCCAGCACCTGTTCGAGAAGCACGCTCGGCAGCGTTAGCGTTAACGCCTTGTCGATCCGCGTTTGCAGCGATACTGCCGGGAATTGCTGAGGCATACGCAATAATTGCCAAACGTGATGGATAGCATCATGAACATTGACGACTTGCCAGTCGTCGGCGAGTACCGGATTACCCTGCGCCTGGCTGACCCACTGGCGGAGATTGCGCAGCGTATCGGCCCCCCGCTGTGCCTGGGCATCTATGTGCTCAAGCACGGGCAGCAACGGATGCTGCTCATCCTGACCACGCAGGCGGATTAAACAGCCCTGTGCATAATGACGGATAGCCGACAGTGGTTGATTGAGCTCGTGGGCAAAACCTGAAGTCATCTCGCCAAGCACGCTCATTTGACGAGCAGTTTCCAGTTCTTGTTCCTGTTTGCGCAACAGTATGTTGTTCCGCTCAAGTTGCCTGCCACGCCGACGGACCAGCAACATCACCCAGATATAATTGAGCAGCAGCAGCAATAACACGACGGCCACGGTCCCCATCACCAGCCGATGCTGAATAAACCAGCTCTTGATATCCAGCCACAGCTGGCGCTGCTGTGGATGTTGGCGGACATCGCGCAGCAACGTTTCTACTTCGCGTGTGGAAGCGGGCGCGCCCCAGCGAAACGTCGCATTCTGCGGTGCATTGAACAAGACTCGCGTGACGCGATCGGCCAGCTCGTCGCTTACGGTGGGCAGTGCCGCAAACGACCAGTCAGGATAGAGCGGCGTACTGGTTAAACAGGGAATCGAGGTCGGATGGTTAAGCACGGCCATAAAATCTGTTTTACGAATAAGCCCTTCTTCATCCATTTTTTCCAGCAGGCATACCGGAACAATCACCGCCTGCACGGCTTTTTCGCGTAATAAATAGAGTAAGGCATCGGCGGGAAACCCGGTAAACGTCAGACGTAAATCGCGCTCCGGGCGCAAACCGGCATCGCTGAGTGCTTTGTATCCCAGCAAATAGCCGCCAAATGCCTGAGCGTCAATGGCCCCCACCGTTTTGCCGATCAGATCGTGTACGGAGGTTATCCCACTGTCGCGCCTGACGAGAATGGCGCTGCCAATTACGTTACTGGTGGCTTTTCCCCCGCGAGTAGAACGTAGCGATGCCAACCAACGCAGCGCAGAACGACTGTTTAACTGAACAAATTGCGCCGGATTGGTAACCACAAATTGTACCGTGCCACGATTCACCGCCTCCTGCATCTGGTGCAGGTCCAACGGTTGAATATGAAACTGTTCGCCGGGAATTTGCTGATTCAACAGGGTTTCCAGCGGCTGCCAGTGATTACGTGTGGAGACCTCACCACGCATCGCCAAAACGCCAATGTTCCAGGTCTGTGCCCTGACCACTCCGCTTAGCATCCATAGCGATGCCAGCACCGTCAGACATTTTACTACGTTGCGTCCCACTCAATTACCCCTGTCAATTATGTTGTTTTAGATCAACAACAAGCGAGGTATGTGGTTAACCACAATAGAGTACCCCCGTCACCATTTTTACACTGTAAATCATCAAGATTCTTTATTCATCACAAGCAAATCAACGGCGTGACCAATGTTTCGTTGTTGCATCGTGACGGGAGAAAATATGGATAGCAGTAAACGGCAGTTTCTCCAGCAACTGGGCGTCCTGACCGCTGGCGCATCGCTGGTCCCGCTGGCTCAGGCACAGTTCCCCTTCTCGCCTGAACGCCATGAAGGCTCACTTCAGCACCGCTACGCCATGCTGGTTGACCTGCGACGCTGTATCGGCTGCCAGGCCTGTACCGTCAGTTGCGCCATTGAAAACCAGACGCCGCAGGGCGAATTTCGCACCCTTGTTAACCAGTATCAGGTGCAGATAGAAGGCCAGCAGAGCGTCACCAATGTTCTGCTGCCGCGGCTGTGCAACCATTGTGATAATCCCCCCTGCGTGCCCGTTTGCCCGGTACAGGCTACTTTCCAGCGCGAAGACGGCATTGTGGTAGTCGACAACACGCGCTGCGTGGGCTGCGCCTACTGCGTGCAAGCCTGCCCTTATGATGCACGGTTCATCAACCATGAAACGCAAACCGCCGATAAATGCACCTTCTGCGTTCACCGTCTCGAAGCGGGCCTGCTCCCGGCCTGCGTGGAATCCTGCGTCGGCGGCGCGCGCATCATCGGCGATATCAAAGATCCGCACAGTCGAATTTCGCAAATGCTGCGTGAACACCATGACGCTATCAAAGTCCTGAAACCGGAAAACGGGACTGCACCACACGTGTTCTATCTTGGCCTGGACGAGTCATTTATCACCCCATTGATGGGACGTGCTCAACCCGCTCTCTGGCAGGAGGTTTAAATGGACCATTCACTGGTTATTGAAGAGGTTCTGGCCCATCCTCAGGACATAAGCTGGTTGCCCTGGGCCGTACAATATTTCTTTTTCATTGGCATTGCCGCCTGCGCCGCGCTGTTCGCCTGTGTGCTTCACTGGCGCAAACAGGAGACACCGGAACTGGAAAACCTGACGCTGTTAATCGCCCTGACCTGCGCGATTACCGCACCGCTGGCACTGACCGCTGATTTACACCAAACCGCCCGCGTCTGGCATTTCTACGCCTGGCCGACGCCATGGTCCTGGATGCCGTGGGGCGCGCTGTTTTTACCGCTATTTACCTGCTTCTTAGGCCTGTGGTTTCTGGCGCAGCACGTGAAACGGCTAACACTCAAAAGTTACAGTGTCACTAAATGGTTAGCCATAGGTAGCGCCCTGTCGGCCATCGGATTGCTGGTTTACACCGGTCGCGAAGTGTCGGTGGTCCAGGCACGTCCTGTCTGGTTTAGCTACGCCTTCCCGGTTGCAATGTTCCTCAGTGCGCTGCAAACGTTTCTCGCCCTGCTCATCGCAGCGACAAAACACGAGGGAACGTTAACGCGCAAACTGGCGTGGGGACAGACAGTCACCCTGGCAGCGCTGGCTTTAGTGGTGGTGATATGGGCGAGCGGCAATACGCTTTCCGGTTCGGCTATTCGCCAGTGGCTCGACGTTGCCTCTTCAGCACGACACTACGCCATCGGTTGGATTGCGCTGTGGCTTGTATCGCTTGCTCTTTGTAGGCTGGTGCTGCGTAACCCTTTATCGCTGCTGCTGCGCATACTCCTCGCATTAAGCGCGATGGCGCTCTGCTGGCTGATGCGCTGGACGTTACTCATCCAGGTACAGACCATCCCGAAATTTAACGCGCAGTTTAACCCTTACACCCTGCCTGGCGGTACCGATGGCTGGCTGGCCATTTTGGGCACCTTTGGACTGTGGATTGCACTGATCATTATTGTTCGTGAAGCCCTGAACGCGATCGCAAGGAGAATGCAACATGGCTAATTTAACTCGTCGTCAGTGGCTGAAAGTGGGTCTTGCCGTAGGTGGCATGGTGACTTTTGGCCTGAGTTATCGGGATGTGGCAAAGCGCGCGATAGACGGTTTGCTGGACGGAACCTCGGGTAAAATAACCCGTGACCGTATTTTTGGTAACGCCCTTATCCCCGAAGCCAATGCCCAACCGCGCTGGCAGCAAAACCCGCAGCAGGTTATTTCCATGACGCAGTGCTTCGGCTGCTGGACGCAATGTGGCGTGCGGGTTCGCGTTGACAGCGAACAAGGTAAGGTGCTGCGCATTGCAGGCAACCCGTATCATCCGTTGTCTCAGGAGCATCATATTGACTCCTCTGTCCCCTTTGCCACCGCAATGGAACAACTGGCTGGCGAATCGGGTCTTGACGCTCGCTCCACTGCCTGCGCCCGTGGCGCAACCTTACTTGAAGGACTCTACAGTCCGCTGCGCATTCTGGAACCCATGAAACGCGTCGGCAAACGCGGTGAGGGAAAATGGCAGCGCATCAGCTTCGAACAACTGATCAAAGAGGTGGTGGAAGGTGGCGATTTGTTTGGTGAAGGCCATGTTGACGGCTTACGAGCAATCCATGACACCCACACACCGCTTGATGCCAGACATCCGGGCTTTGGCCCAAAATCCAATCAACTGCTAGTCACCAATACCAGTGATGAAGGACGTGATACATTTTTACGCCGCTTCGCACTGAACAGTTTCGGCAGTAAAAACTTCGGCGCGCATGGCGCTTACTGCGGTCTGGCCTATCGGGCTGGTTCCGGTGCGCTAATGGGCGATTTGGATAAAAACACTCACGTGAAGCCTGACTGGGATAACGTCGAATTCGCACTGTTTATGGGCACTTCTCCGGCACAATCCGGCAACCCGTTTAAGCGCCAGGCTCGCCAACTGGCCAGCGCCCGTTTACGCGACGACTTCCGCTATGTGGTGGTAGCGCCGGCCCTACCTTTAACCACGGTGCTGGCTGACGATCGCGGCCACTGGCAGCCCGTACGTCCAGGAAGCGATTCCGCGCTGGCGATGGGGATGATCCGCTGGATTATCGATAAGCAGCGTTATAACGCCGATTACCTCGCCATTCCCGGCGTGCAGGCTATGCAACAGGCCGGAGAAAAAAGCTGGACTAACGCCTCGCATCTGGTGATTACCAATGAGCTTCCAACCCTTGCCGGACAGCATTTAGCCCTCGCGCATCTGAGCGCAAACGCCGCCCAGGAGCCCGTGGTCATTAACGAGGCCGGCGAAATTGTCGCCGCCAGCAGTTGCCCGCGCGCGCAGCTGTTTGTCACCCGTGAAGTCACGCTGGCAGACGGTCAGTCGGTGACGGTAAAAAGCAGCCTTCAGTGCCTGAAAGAGTCCGCCGGGAAACTCACGCTGACACAATACAGCCAGCAGTGCGGTGTGTCTGAAGCAGACATTGGCGCACTAGCCGATGCGTTTACCCGCCATGGACGCAAAGCAGCGGTGATCACGCACGGTGGCATGATGGCTGGCAATGGATTTTATAACGCCTGGTCGGTGATGATGCTCAACGCGCTGATTGGCAACCTCAGTCTTGAAGGCGGCGTGTTCGTCGGCGGCGGCAAGTTTAATGGCGCTACGGACGGCCCACGCTACAACATGGACAGCTTCGACGGGAAGGTAAAACCCAAAGGGTTAAGCATCGCGCGCAGTAAAACGGCTTATGAGTCTTCCGAAGAGTACAGCAATAAGCTGGCTGCCGGACAATCCCCCTTCCCGGCCAAAGCCCCGTGGTATCCGTTTGTCGCAGGCCAGCTTACCGAACTTCTCGTCTCAGCGCTTGAAGGTTACCCTTATCCGCTGAAAGCCTGGATCTCCAACATGACCAACCCGTTCTACGGCATTGCAGGGTTGCGCGGCGTGGCGGAAGAAAAACTAAAAGATCCTGCCCGCTTGCCGCTGTTTATCGCGATTGACGCCTTTATGAATGAAACCACGGCGCTGGCAGATTACATCGTGCCGGATACCCATAACTTCGAAAGTTGGGGATTCAGCGCCCCATGGGCGGGCGTGGCCAGTAAAGCCACTACCGCACGTTGGCCGGTCGTCAGAGCGGCGACCAGCAGTACCGCTGACGGTCAACCGGCCTCGATGGAGTCTTTCTGTATCGCAGTGGCAAAACGCATCGGGCTACCTGGATTCGGCGACAATGCGATTACCGATCCTCAGGGCAACCGCTATCCTTTGAACCGTGCGGAAGATTACTACCTGCGACTCGCCGCCAATATTGCGTTTATGGGTAAAGCGCCGGTCGCCGAGGCGCAACCGGAAGATATTGCGCTGACCGGAGTACAGCGGATAGTGCCTGTAATGACCCAAACGCTGAAAGCCGATGAAATCAGCCGGGTGGCGTTTATCTACTCCCGCGGCGGGCGTTTTGCACCGGACACCAGCGGGCGGGTCGAAAATCGGGTAGGCAATGCGTGGGAAAAACCACTGCAAATCTGGAACGCAGGCGTTGCCGCGCATCGCCATGCGATTACCGGCGAGCGCTACAGCGGCTGCCCGGCCTGGTATCCTTCGCGCCTGTCAGATGGACGTGCGGTCGAGGAGTTATTCCCGGAACAAGAGTGGCCACTGAAACTGATTTCCTTTAAATCCAATACCATGTCCAGCGCCACAGCGGTGATTCCGCGCCTGCATCATCTGAAGCCGGTTAATCTGGTGGCGCTCAACCCGCTGGATGGTAAGCGCTACGGTTTAGCGCACGGCGATCTGGTACGGATCACCACGCCTGGCGGTCAAGCGCAGGCGCAGATCAGCCTGCTGCATGGTGTCATGTCGGGCGTGATCGCCATTGAACACGGTTATGGGCATAAAGAAATGGGCGCAGCGCAGCATACGCTTGACGGCGAGCCGATGGCGTTTGATGCACAAATAAGATCGGGGATTAATCTCAACGATTTGGGTTTTGCGGATCCTACCCGGCAGGTAGCCAATACCTGGCTTGACTGGGTATCGGGTGCGGCGGTGCGTCAGGGGTTACCCGCAAGAATTGAACGAGTGTAACTCTCGCCCCGGATGGCAACGCTAACGCGTTCTATCCGGCCTACAGGACGTTGTAGGCCGGATAAGGCAAAAAGCGGATCAGTTATTTACTGGGATCACCGCGCCTTTATATTTGGTGCGGATCCAGTCCTGGATCTCTTTTGAATGCAGGACATCAACCAGCGCTACGATATCCTTTTTCTTCTCGTCACCACGATGCACGGTAATGATGTTGGCATACGGGTTATTTTCACCGCTTTCGACGGCGATAGGATCTTTCACCGGATCCAGCCCGGCATCGATGGCGTAGTTGGCGTTAATGACCACCGCATCGCCTTCATCGTTGTTATACATCTGCGGTAACAGCGCCGCTTCCACGTTAGGCAGGAACTTCAGTTTTTTCGGGTTCTCGACGATATCGCTAATGCGCGCGGTCACTTTATCCACGCCCGGCTTCAGCTTGATCACACCTTCTTTTTCGAAAATCGACAGAATACGGCCTTCCTCAGATACCGCATCACGCATGATAACCTTGCCGCCTTCCGGCAGATCTTTAAGCGATTTCACTTTTTTCGAATAGATACCGATCGGCTCGATGTGAATCGCTCCTGCGCTGACGAAATCGTAGGTTTTATCGCCCGCATGGTCTTTAATCACGCTGTTCAGGTACGGAATATGCTGGAAGTAGTTCGCGTCAATCTCACGGCCAGCCAGCGCTGTGTTCGGCAGAATATAATCCTGGAACGGTTTAATCTCCAGATCGATCCCCTGCTTCGCCAGAATCGGCTTAGCCTGCTCAAGGATCTCCGCATGCGGCACGTTAGATGCGCCAACGGTCAGCGTATCAGCCCAGGAGGCAAAGCTCAGGGCGCTTAAGGTTGCTGCGGCGAGTAACGTCAGTGATTTTTTCATGATAATGGTTTCCGTATTTTATTAGCGTTTATCTAACAGAGAGGTGATCACATCGCCGCAAAGCTGGATGATGAAGACAATGAGCAGAATCGTCACCGTCGCCACCAGCGTGACGTCGCTGTGGTTGCGCTGGAATCCTTCCAGATAGGCCAAATTCCCTAAACCACCGGCGCCAATTACCCCTGCCATCGCGCTGTAGCTAACCAACGCAATCAGCGTCACGGTGATCCCGGACACCAGAGCAGGAGAAGATTCCGGCAATAAAACTCGAAAAATAAGCGTGCTTAGCCGTGCGCCCATCGAACGCGTCGCTTCAATAACACCTTTATCCACTTCACGCAGGGCAATTTCGACCAGACGCGCATAAAACGGCGCGGCCCCCACGATCAGCGCAGGCAACGCGGCATTGGCACCAAGAATGGTGCCGACCATCGCTTTGGTGAATGGGATCAGCAGCACGATCAAAATGATGAACGGGATTGAACGAAAGATATTCACCACCAGCGAAATAAGGCTATACACCGCACGATTGTGAAACAGTCCGCCGCGCGCAGTCAGGAACAGCGCCAGACCAAGTGCGATCCCCAGAACAAAGGTCGCCACGCCAGAAAGCGCTGTCATATAGAGCGTTTCCTGGGTTGCCGCCAGCAGTTGCTCCCATTTCAGATGGGGAAACAGATCTTCAGCCATGTTGGATCACCTCGCCTTCAATGTCGCTCTGGCGCAGGTCGGCCAAAATATTGTTCAGTTGTTCTTCAGAGGCCACAACGTGTACCCAAAGCTGACCAAACACGCCGTGCGCGGTTTGCGCCATCTTGCCGTGTAAAATGTTAAACGGCAGGCCATAGCGTAGGGTCAATTCGCCAACTACGGGTCGATGCGTGCGTTGCCCGGTAAACGTAAGCTTAATTACTACGCCGCCAAGCTCACTTGCCAGTTGCGGATTAAACTCGTCTTCCTCGGCATACTGGCTCACCTGACGAACGAACTGTCGGGTGATCGGCTGCTGTGGATGGGTAAAGACATTGAGCACGTCGCCCTCCTCAACGACCTTACCGTTTTCCATTACCGCGACGCGATCGCAGATTTTGCGTACCACGTGCATTTCATGGGTGATCAGTACAATGGTCAATTTGAAGCGACGGTTAATATCGAGCAGTAAATCGAGGATCTGATCGGTCGTTTGCGGGTCCAGCGCCGAGGTGGCTTCGTCACACAACAGGACGTCAGGATTGTTTGCCAGCGCACGAGCAATGCCAACCCGCTGCTTTTGCCCACCGCTCAACTGGGACGGATACGCATTTTCACGACCGCTCAGCCCAACCAGCGTAATCAGTTCAGCAACTCGCGTTTTAATCGATGCTTTTGACGCTCCAGCGATTTGCATAGAGAACGCAATATTTTCACTAACCGTTCGTGACCACAGCAAATTGAAGTGCTGGAATACCATGCTGATTTTCAGTCGAGCCTGGCGTAATGATTCCCCACGGGCGGCAGAGATATCGTGGCCGTTAATCGTTACGCTGCCGGAGGTCGGTTTTTCCAACCCGTTGAGCAAGCGAATTAATGTGCTCTTTCCCGCCCCGCTATAACCAATAATTCCGTAAATCTGTCCCTGTTCAACCGTCAGGTTGACGTTATCAACAGCGGTAATGGCAAGCCTGCCTGGCGTAAACACTTTCGAAATATTTTTCAGGACAATCATGTCGTTTGGGTATCCGCTGCTTATTGTTCTTCTGCTAGCGCTTTTGGCTGTTTAGCAGTATGGATGTCCAAACGAGTGTAATCAGTGAGATTGGTTTTTAAAATGAATTAAAACGTATTTGATATAACTTTTGGGAATATGTTTGTTTGGTCGGCGTTATGTACATAAATCTGATGCACCGGGATGGCAATTACGGCTTGTTGCGCAACAAACTGCGGCTGCGAACAACCTCTTTATCCATACAACTGAACAAATTAATGAATATTCTTTGTAAAACTGCACAGAAGTGTTTTGAAACGCTGTTTCCATTTTCCTTTTTGATAATTTTCAGCGTATAATGCGCGCCAATTGTCTCTTGAATGGTTTCAGCACATTGACCTGTAAAACTCAACGACTACAAAACTCACCATCCCGTTGGGCTGAAACACAAGCACACATTCCTCTGCACGCTCTTTCGATGTCACCTATCCTTAGAGCGAGGCATCACAACTTTCGTAACTCAGGTTTAGCTTCTCGTCCGTGCGCGGCGGGGGCCAGATTTCCATATCCTTCTCAACTTAAAGACTAAGACTGTCATGAAAAAGACGAAAATTGTTTGCACCATCGGTCCGAAAACCGAATCCGAAGAGATGTTAACCAAAATGCTGGACGCGGGCATGAACGTCATGCGTCTGAACTTCTCCCACGGCGACTATGCAGAACACGGTCAGCGCATCAAGAATTTGCGCAACGTCATGAGCAAAACCGGCAAGAAAGCCGCAATCCTGCTCGACACCAAAGGTCCGGAAATCCGTACCATTAAACTGGAAGGCGGTAACGACGTTTCCCTGAAAGCGGGCCAGACCTTCACCTTCACCACCGACAAATCTGTCGTCGGCAACAGCGAAATCGTTGCTGTGACTTATGAAGGCTTCACTAAAGATCTGTCCGTTGGCAACACCGTTCTGGTTGACGATGGTCTGATCGGCATGGAAGTTACCGCTATCGAAGGTAACAAAGTTATCTGTAAAGTGCTGAACAACGGCGACCTGGGCGAAAACAAAGGCGTTAACCTGCCGGGCGTTTCCATCGCGCTGCCAGCACTGGCTGAAAAAGATAAACAGGACCTGATCTTCGGTTGCGAGCAAGGCGTTGACTTCGTTGCAGCGTCCTTCATCCGTAAACGTTCTGACGTCGTTGAAATCCGTGAGCACCTGAAAGCGCACGGTGGTGAAAACATCCAGATCATCTCCAAAATCGAAAACCAGGAAGGCCTGAACAACTTCGACGAAATCCTCGAAGCGTCTGACGGCATCATGGTTGCGCGTGGCGATATGGGTGTTGAGATCCCAGTTGAAGAAGTTATCTTCGCGCAGAAAATGATCATCGAAAAATGTATCCGTGCACGTAAAGTCGTTATCACTGCGACCCAGATGCTGGACTCCATGATCAAAAACCCGCGCCCGACCCGCGCTGAAGCTGGTGACGTAGCGAACGCCATCCTCGACGGTACCGATGCAGTCATGCTGTCTGGTGAGTCTGCTAAAGGTAAATACCCGCTGGAAGCCGTTACCATCATGGCAACCATCTGTGAGCGTACCGACCGCGTGATGACCAGCCGTCTGGACTTCAACAACGACAGCCGCAAACTGCGCATCACCGAAGCCGTTTGCCGTGGCGCGGTTGAAACTGCAGAAAAACTGGATGCGCCGCTGATCGTCGTCGCAACTCAGGGCGGTAAATCTGCTCGCGCAGTACGTAAATACTTCCCGGATGCCACCATTCTGGCGCTGACCACCAACGAAACTACCGCGCGTCAGCTGGTGCTGAGCAAAGGCGTTGTTGCACAGGTGGTTAAAGAAATCAGCTCTACTGATGATTTCTATCGTCTGGGTAAAGAAGTCGCTCTGGAAAGCGGTCTGGCTCAGAAAGGTGAAGTTGTGGTTATGGTTTCTGGTGCACTGGTTCCGAGCGGCACCACCAATACCGCATCCGTTCACGTGCTGTAATAATTCCATCGCGAATTAATTTGCTTAAAAAAGCGCCCTTAAGGCGCTTTTTTTATTTTATCGATAGCCACAATTAATAAAAAATCAAATCGGATTTCACTATCTAATCCGTGATTATCTAAGATGAATCCGATGGAAGCTTTCTGTTTTCACTCGGTTTTTTAGCCGTTTTTGCACAATTCGATGCTTCTTTGAGCGAACGATCAAAAATAAGTGCATTCCCATCAAAAAAATATTCTCAACATAAAAAACTTTGTGTAATACTTGTAACGCTACATGGAGATTAACTCAATCTAGAGGGTATTAATAATGAATCGTACTAAACTGGTACTGGGCGCGGTAATCCTGGGTTCTACTCTGCTGGCAGGTTGCTCCAGCAACGCTAAAATCGATCAGCTGTCTTCTGACGTTCAGACTCTGAACGCTAAAGTTGACCAGCTGAGCAACGACGTGAACGCAATGCGTTCCGACGTTCAGGCTGCTAAAGATGACGCAGCTCGCGCTAACCAGCGTCTGGACAACGCAGCTACTAAATACCGCAAGTAATAGTATCTGTGTAATAAAAATGGCGCACATTGTGCGCCATTTTTTTTGCCCTGAAATCCCCTTCCCTGTTATTGCGTAGCGCGCACCTCTGCATCCTCTCCCGGTACGCCATTGCGCACAGACTTCACTTCCGCGCCATTGCTAACAACCGAGGCTTGCCCGGCAGTTACGGTGACCGGATAACCCGCACGACGATACAACGCCCTTTCCACCAGGCTGCTATCCACCGCGTTATTATCTTTGAACTGGGTAAAACCGGCCGGTAGCACATACGGCATGGTCTGGACGTTTTGTTCCTCTTCCGGCGACAGCGGTCGATGCACTTCAACATACCGCATGCCGTTCGGCTCAATCGAATATTTAATCGGCTCGTTAATCACCCTGACCGGCGTGCCTGTGCGGACCTGAGCAAACAATGCTTTGATGTCCGGTGCGTTCATGCGGATACAACCAGAACTCACACGCAGGCCCACGCTGTCCGGCGCGCTGGTGCCATGGATCAGGTATTCCCCGTTTCCATGCGCCAGACGCAGTGCAAAGCGTCCTAACGGGTTATTTGGTCCGGCGGGTACTACCGGCGGTAATGTGATGCCACGCTCCAGAGAGCGTTTACGGATGCCTGCAGTAGGGGTCCACGTCGGATTCGGGATTTTCTGCCCAACCCGGGTTTCCATCACCGGCGTTTCCAGCCCCTGTAAACCGATACCAATCGGAAATACCTGAACAATATTCTCTCCCGGCGGGAAGTAATACAGACGTAGTTCCGCCAGATTCACAATAATGCCTTCGCGTGGCGCATCCGGTAGCAGTAATTGCGAGGGAATAGTAATCAGCGTTCCGGGTTTAGGTACGGGGGCAATGGTATTGTTGGCTTCAAGGATCAGCATTGCGGCAGTATCAAACTTACGGGCTATCGCCTGTAGGTTTTTATCACCTTCCTGCACAGTGTAGGTTTGGTTTTGCCCAACAAGACGGCTGTTCGCCTGGGGCAAAGGATAATCGACCGCCCATGCGGCCTGAATAGCGCTGTAAGCGCCGATTAGCATTAACGTAATAACAGACGCGCGTTTCATACTCACTCACCCCCCTGGCGTTTTTGCCGGACGGCGGTAAGCGTCCGATCCGGCCTACGAGTCACTGCGTTGCCCTACACGAACGTTTTCAAGTCGGTCTGAAAGTTGACGTGTTTTATCAGTTTAGCTAAGAGTTGCTGCTTTGGCGCGAATCGCCCGAATCATCGCCTCCAGCCCCTGTGAACGAGACGGTGTGAGATGCTGTGCGAGCGCCATTTTTTCAAACCACGGACGCACATCAAAATTCACAATATCCTGGGCTGTCATGCGGTCATACAGAATGAATACCACAGCGATAAGTCCTTTCACAATTGCCGCATCGCTGTCGCCCTGTAATTCAATAATGCCTTCGGCATTCTGACGCATAACAATCCATACCTGACTTTGACATCCCTGGATGCTATTTTCCGCATTCCGATCGTCGTCGTTTAATGCCGGCAGACGCTGACCCAGTTCAATAATGTACAGGTATTTCTCTTCCCAATTAGCGCAACGCAGAAAATTACGCAACAACTTTTCTTTATCCGGTAGCGCAGCCATAACGCCTCCCTGTTATCCCAGTAAGTGATGAATACGCTTAAGACCCGTTACCAGGCGATCCACTTCTTCGTGGGTGTTGTACATGGCGATCGATGCCCGGCACATAGCAGGAACGTCATAGTAGGCCATCAGCGGCATAGCGCAGTGATGCCCTGTTCGCACGGCGATCCCATAGTTATCGAGAAAACTCCCGACATCGTAGGCGTGATGTTTGCCGAGGTTAAACGCAATCACCCCCAGGCGGTTATCCGGCCCGTAAAGCGTCAAATCCGGCACATCCGCCAGCTGTTCCAGCGCATAGCGCATCATGAACTGTTCATATTCGCTGATTTCAGTCAGCCCCAGCGCTGAAACATACTCAATCGCCGCGCCAAGACCGATAATGCCCCCGGTGTTTGGCGTTCCAGCTTCAAAGCGCCAGGGGGCTTTGGCCCACGTCGTCCCCTGGCTCAGACTCACCGTCGCAATCATTGAACCACCGCCTTCCCACGGCGGCATTTCCTGTAGCAGCGACTCTCTGGCATACAAAACGCCAATACCGGTTGGCCCGTAGAGTTTGTGTCCGGAGAAAACATAGAAGTCGCAATCCAGCGCCTGCACATCCACCTGATGATGCATAACCGCCTGTGCGCCATCCACAAGCACTTTTGCGCCGTATTGATGCGCCAGCGCAATCATTTCATCCAGCGGGTTTTCCGTGCCCAGCACGTTAGATACGTGGGTAATCGCCAGCAGTTTTGTGCGATCGTCAAACAGCGTCGGTAGCGTTTCCAGTTGCAACGTACCCTCTGCATTGAGCGGAATAACGCGCAGCTCTGCTCCTACGCGGGCACACAGCATCTGCCAGGGCACAATATTGGCGTGATGCTCCATTTCGCTGATGATAATGTTATCGCCCGTCCGCACATTGCTGCTGCCCCAACTGTTCGCCACCAGGTTGATGCCTTCCGTAGTACCGCGAACGAACACCAGCTCTTCGGCTGAACGAGCGTTAATAAACAGCGAGGCGAGCTTGCGCACATTCTCCATTTTTTCCGTGGCCTGCGCGCTCAGCGTATGGATACCGCGGTGGACCGCCGCATAGCCGTGGCGGTAAAACTCGGCTTCGGCATCAATCACCTGGTTGGGCTTCTGCGCGCTGGCGGCGCTGTCCAGATACGCCAACGGTAAACCATTCACTTCACGCGTCAGGACCGGGAAATCGGCCCGCACTTTTTCAATGGGAAATGTCATGCTACGCCTCCCGGCAAGCGTTGGGCGATCCGTGCCAGTACCTGTTGTTTCAGCGTTTCCTCGCCCAGGGCTTCCGTCAGCTCAGCGGCAAACGCATAGAGAATCATTTTTTGAGCATCCTGCTGGCCAATCCCGCGCGAGCGCAGATAAAACATCTGCTCGTCGTCGATTCGCCCTACCGTCGCCCCGTGACTGCATTTCACGTCGTCGGCATAGATTTCAAGCTGTGGTTTGGTATCCACTTCCGCCAGTTTACCCAGCAGCAAATTATTGTTGGTCATCTGACCATCGGTTTTAATGGCATGCTGAGCGACGTTGATCAGGCCATTGAATACCGCCCGTCCCTTATCGCTGACAATGGTTTTATGCAACTGTCGACTGTTGCAATACCCTTTGTTGTGCGCAAGCCAGGTTCGGGTATCACAGACTTCATTTTTCACCGGCATCGCCAGGCTGTTTAGGCGAAGCGTGGTGTTCTCACCGTTTAGCTGAGTACTGGTGTTATGGCGCAACACTGCATCACCGAGTAAAAAGCTGTGGCTAGCGGCGGTGGCATCAGCGCCCAATTGGATATCGTTATGGGCGAAGTGGTGGCTGAGCGGATTCTCAAACGCCAGTTTGATGTGGCGTAAGTGCGCATTCGCCGCGACGTTCATGGTTAAGCGGGCGCCGGTAAAATGGCGAAGCTCGCTAAGACTGACATAGTGTTCAATGACGGTGGCTTCAGCGCCTTCTGCCAGCTCCAGATGGTGACGATAGTGCGCCGTGTTCACCTCATCGCCCGCCAGCCCTTGGGTAATGTGCAGCAGCAGCAGCGGTTTCGCAGGTCGCTGGTTACGCTTCACCTGAATGTGCGTTACGCTGCGGGACAGGCTTTCGGTCAGGTGCAGAAAAACTTCCGGTTGGATAGCCGCTGGCAGCATCTGGCGCGCATCGTCAACGGTAATATCAAAACCGCTACCGTCCGCGCTGTCGCTGAGCGTCGGCGAGAATTGCCCGTCGACAAACACCAGTCGGACAGCATCAATTACCGGTGCCAACGCTTTACACTGGGCTGACGTTATCTCAGCAACATGACTGACAAACTGGTTGTTGGTTAAGCCCTCCAGCGGCGTGTATTTCCAGTCCTCATGTTTACGCGTTGGCAGCCCCAGACGCAGCATCTGCTGCAGGTGTTGCTGGGCATGGTGCGAGCGCGTCTCACCCTGCGTCTCAAACAGATGGTGCCACTGTTGCAGCACGTTACTGCTGTTCGCTAAGCCAGCCATATCCTTGCTCCTCCAGTTGTTTGACCAGCGTGAAATCGCCGGACTTCACAATTCGCCCCTGGTAGAGAACGTGAACATAATCGGGTTTTATATAGTCCAGGATGCGCTGATAGTGAGTGACGATAATGAATGAGCGTTGCCCGTCGCGCAGCGAGTTCACGCCATCGGCAACGATTTTCAGCGCATCGATATCCAGCCCGGAGTCTGACTCATCAAGAATGCACAGTTGCGGTTCCAGTACCGCCATTTGCAAAATGTCATTACGCTTTTTCTCGCCACCGGAAAAACCGACGTTTACCGAGCGCGTCAGCAAATCTTCCGGCATCTTCAACAACGCGATTTTCTCTTCCATCAAATCCTGGAAGTCAAACCTGTCCAGCGATTCTTCGCCACGGTAGCTGCGCACCGCATTCAATGCCGTTTGCAGGAAAAACTGATTACTGACGCCGGGGATTTCTACCGGATACTGAAATGCCATAAAGATCCCTTCACCTGCCCGGTCTTCCGGTGACAGTTCCAGTAAATCCTTACCGTTGAACTCCACCGTCCCACCGGTGACTTCGTAGTCATCACGTCCGGCGAGCGTGGCGGAAAGCGTACTTTTCCCGGAACCGTTTGGCCCCATAATGGCGTGGACTTCCCCAGGGCGAACGTCAAGACTCAGCCCACGCAGGATCGCCTTATCTTCGACACTGACCTGTAAATCTTTAATGCTTAACATGTGCTTTCCTTAAATTTTAACCGACGCTGTGTTCAAGACTTATGGCGAGAAGTTTTTGCGCTTCCACGGCAAATTCCAGCGGCAGTTCAGAGAACACGTCTTTACAGAAACCATTTACAATCATCGAAATGGCATCCTCTTCGCTGATGCCGCGCTGCAGGCAATAAAACAGCTGATCTTCACCAATGCGCGACGTTGTGGCTTCGTGCTCAAGCTGGGCGCTGTTGTTACGACACTCCACATACGGGAAGGTATGCGCCCCACAATCCGCACCGATCAGCATCGAGTCGCATTGGGTATAGTTGCGGGCGTTGGTAGCGGTCGGCATGATCTTCACTAAACCACGATAGCTGTTCTGGCTGTGTCCGGCGGAGATCCCTTTCGAGATAATGGTCGACTTGGTGTTTTTGCCGATGTGGATCATCTTGGTGCCAGTATCGGCCTGCTGGTGACCACTGGTCAGCGCAACGGAATAAAATTCGCCGATAGAGTTGTCGCCACGCAGAATGCAGCTTGGGTATTTCCAGGTAATCGCCGAACCGGTTTCCGACTGCGTCCACGACATTTTGCTGTTTTCGCCTTCGCACAGGGCGCGCTTGGTAACGAAGTTTAAAATGCCACCGGTATTGCCATCGCCGGGGAACCAGTTTTGTACCGTCGAGTATTTCACTTCGGCATCTTTATGGATGATGACTTCCACCACCGCCGCATGCAGTTGGTAGCTGTCGCGCACCGGGGCTGAACAACCCTCGATGTAGCTGACGTAGCTGCCCTCATCTGCAATCAGAATGGTGCGTTCAAACTGCCCGGTTTTTTCCGCGTTTATACGGAAATAGGTCGACAGTTCCATTGGGCAACGCACACCTTTAGGTACATAGATAAACGTACCGTCGGATGCCACCGCCGCATTCAGCGCGGCAAAGAAATTGTCATTACCCGGTACGACCGTGCCCAGATACTGTTTTACCAGCTCAGGGTGATCGTGAATCGCCTCACCGAACGAACAGAAAATAATGCCCTGTTCCGCCAGTTTGTCGCGATAAGTGGTCGCTACCGACACCGAATCAAAAATGGCATCAACCGCCACCTCTTTGCCTTCACGGACCGGCACACCAAGCTGTGCAAAGGCGTCTTCTACCTCTTTGCTTAAAAAGGCATTCGCTCCCGTTTGCTGAACAGCTCCCGGTTCAGACGCGCAGGTTTCATCACAATTGCCGCAGGACGGCGCAGAGTAATAACTGTAATCCTGATAATTCAGCTTGTCGTAGTGCGCTTTGAGCCAGTGCGGCTCTTCCATACTCAGCCAGGCTTTAAAGGCATTCAGGCGAAATTCCAGCATCCAGTCAGGTTCATTTCGTTTTGCCGATATCGCGCGCACGACATCTTCGTTGATCCCTTTCGCCAACTCATCGGTTTGCAGTTGGGTGAAGAAGCCCTCTTTGTAATTAAGGTGCCCGCCAGCCCAGGTGTTGACATCGTCAGTTGCTTCAGTATTACGAGACATAGTACCGCCTATACCCCAAAACTTTCGCCACAGCCGCATTCGTTCTGGGCTTTCGGGTTATGAAATTTAAATAACTGATTTAATCCTTCGCGAACGAAATCGACTTCCGTGCCGTCGATGAACGGCATCGCCTGTAGCGACACATAAAGTCTGGCACCATCCGTTTCAAACAGCAGATCGTCTTTTTGTACCTCGCTAACGGTATCCAGCACGTAGCCGAATCCCGCGCATCCCGTTTGCTTCACGCCTAAACGCACGCCCAACATGTTGGGTTGCTTTGCCACCAGCTCGCGGATATGTGCCGCAGCCGCTGGCGTTAACGTCAGTCCACGCCAGGCAAAATCGTCCGGGTTAAATGTTCCTGAATGCAATTCCATAGAGTTACCTCGAGTCACTAGCTTTGAAGCTATAACACCATGTTAGTGATAATGATTATCACTTCAACCCCTCAACAGCAGGGGCATTCGGGTTAATCGCCCTTTTTGACTACTTTTATTAAGCATAGACCCTGCTGCGTGGGTTTACAGGGATGGAATTTTTTGTTCAATACATTGATTAATAATGGATTATAGAAACTTAATCGTTCAGGCCGGTCAAACATCAAAAGATGTATAGAAAATGACTATTTAAGGGATAGGTTTTATAAATTTAATGAAATCATACGATTATTATATAATCAGTAACTTAGTCTTTTTTCGCGATAGACGAGGACGGACTATTTAACGTTCAAAATTGAGCCCTCAGCGCGATTTTGCCCCCAAATTTCCCCCTCCCCCCAAATCCTAAAATGGAGGTTATGCGAGGCGCTTTCCCGATTTAAAATCGTCATAATTTACAAGCCAGTTCGAATTTAACAATAAACATTAAGTAATAATATTAACTTTGGGATTTGCTGGACTAATTGCTAATTCAATACGTTGCTATACACTTTAATTATCAATTCAATTATTAGCATTTGAATTATATATGTTGGTTAATTAAATTTCACTATATAATACAATTTCGAATTAAGTGTCGGAGTATTGTTATTTTATGATTCATTCTATTACTAAGGGAATTTTATGTCATGGAATAAACACGATGCGGTCTCGTATGCGCGAAGTCACGCGCATCAAAAAAGCCAGGGCTATTGCGCTCGAGCAGTAGCCGCAGCAATTCGCGCAGGTGGCGTGATGATCGAAGGCGCTGATGCCAACAATTTTGCAAGATCCCTGGAAAAAGCAGGATTCAGCAAATCATACGGCACCCTAATAGAGGGCGATATAGCGGTTATTGATGCTTTACCAGGACCAAACCAGTATGGGCACGCCTGTATTTACGATGGAACAGGAACCTGGTACTCCGATTTCGTACAGCGCAGTTTATATCCAGGGCCACAGTACAGAAAATTCCAGCCCGCTTTTACTATATATAGGCACAAGTAACATGAAAAAATTACTACTTTTGCTGCTGATGGCATCATCTGCAATAGCAAATACCAGCGATCCAGTTAACCAGGCTGTCGCATTTAACAACTGGTACGTGAATCAAATTAGCCAAAATAATTTTCCGATTACCGACGGTAAGGATATTGATAAATACGTTATTGCATCAACGATGCAGAAACTAAGGCGAACACAAGATCCAAATTATGATGATGAGGTTTTCTATGATGCTGATTTTTTTCTAAAGGCACAAGACATTGGCGATGATTGGTCCGGCAATGTAAGCGCCATTGCGGGTGATACGGATCCGGTTTGCGTTAATGTTTACGTAGCGTTTGGAAAAGAGCAAAAACACATTGTCATTGATTGCATGGTCAAAGAGAACGGACTCTGGAAAGTGCAGTCTGTCACCAGACTCCAATTCACACGTAACTTAGAACGGCATTGAGATCAGCGATATGACAGTGGCACTGTGCCGTAGCACTTTTCCTCTGCCATATCGCCGGAAGGATAAAGCCTGCGCGAACGTCTCCGCCATCCTCTCTCACCATAATGTGAATGGGGCAATATTGGACGCATAAAAAAATCGCATGGCGCAGTTATGCGCTTGACTGACTTCAGACGCCATTCCCTACGCATGATGTTACTGACATGGATGAATTTTATCTCCTACGGTAGGACCTCCGTCCTACTGTTTTCGGTACTGACGACAAACAACAAAAAACCCTTAAGTCTGCTTGCTGGCAGGCTTAAGGGTTCCGGCCCCATCCGGCGCTTATCTCCGGCACTCTCGATGGCTTAGCTCTTGAAGGGGCGATAAGAAGAATCTCATACGCCGATCAGTTTTTTTTAACACAAATTGCGGTTTGACTATTTTATAAGCACGTTTAGCCACCTGGTTAGCACTGTGCCTCACTAAGTGCTTCCAGTAACAAACGTAGCCCCGCCGACTGATGCTCACGGGAAAGGTATAAACCATAGATCGGCAGGCATTTAGGTTGCAACTCAGGCAATAGTCTAATCAGTTTCCCCTGTGCCAGCCCTTCCCGCGCTTCCAGTTCCGGCACTAACGCAACCCCTATTCCCGCCAGCGCCGACTCACAGAGTAACGACGAGATCCCGGCGCTCAAATTCCCCTTAATCGCAACAGAGACGGCCTGACCTTGAGCATCCAGAAAGTGCCAGGATTTTCCAGCAAAACCGCTGTAATAGAGGCAATTGTGCCGCGTAAGATTGTCGATAGTCTCAGGAGTGCCATGTTGACGTAGATAATCGACAGACGCGCACAGTACCGATTGACAGTCTCCAAGACGACGGGCGATGGTTCCTGGCTCTGGGTTCTCCGTTATACGGATCGCCACATCGATGCGTTCTCCCACAAGGCTTACCGGTTGATTATTGATCTCCACCTCGATACGCAGTTGCGGATACCTCGCCAGAAAAGCAGGCAGAACCGGCGCTAAGATATGCATGGCAGTAAAATGTGCACAGGCCACACGCAACGTGCCGGACGGCGTTTGCGCGGCACTGGCTGCGCTGATATCCAGTGAAAGTTGCGCCAGAGAACGCGTTTTCGCTAATGCCTCTTCACCTGCTGGCGTGATAGTCAAACGGCGCGACGTCCGGTGGATAAGCCTTGCCCCCGCCCATTTCTCCATCTCGTCGAGATATCGGCTGACCATCGGACGGGAAAGCCCCAATGCACGCGCGGCGGCGCTCAGACTGCCCAAATCACAGATATGGTTGAATACCGTTGCCGCCATCACTCTGTCCATTGCATCCCATCCGATCGTTTTATGAAACTCAGCATGTCCTAATGAGGGAATTCTAACAGATCCGAATATCCTTAAAATACGGGCACTATCAAAAGACAATTTCCTGCACAAGGTTACCTGGTATGAAAGTTAAATCTCTGTCCCTGCTGTTACCTCTTTTCGCGTCTTCAGCCTTCGCCGCGCCGCTACAGTTGGACGTCTATAACCCACAGGACAAGGCTATTTTTCCGGTTTCTTCGACACTGGTTTCTGGTCCCAAAGAGGCCATTTTGTTTGACGCCCAGTTCAGTACCAAAGATGGTGAACAACTGGTGCAGATGATTCGCGCCAGCGGTAAAACGCTGAAGGCAATCGTGATCACTTCCGGCGATCCGGATTTCTATTTCGGACTGCAGCCCATCGTCAACGCCTTCCCGCAGGTAAAAGTTCTGGCAACACCGCAGGTAGTAGACCATATCCGCGCCACCAAAGAGGCCAAGCTGCAGTTCTGGGGTCCGCAAATGAAGGACGGTGCGCCAACAACACTCACCGTTCCGCAGGCGACAACGCAAACGCATTTCACGGTTGATGGTGAAACGCTGGAGCTGCGTCATCCCAACGATTATGCAGCCTATGTCTGGATCCCGGCGAACCGGGCCATTATTGGCGGTACCGGTGTGGCTTCTGGTATTCACGTTTGGACGGCGGATACGCAGTCGGCAGAACAACGTAGCGCATGGCGTAACGTACTGAGTGAAATGCAAAGATTGCAGCCCACTCAGGTAGTGCCGGGTCATTACATTGGCGAACGCCCTGCGGGCGATAAGGCCATTCGCTTCACACATGACTATTTACAGTCGTTTGAGCTGGCGTTGGGGGCGAAGAAAGGTTCAGACTATGTGATTAAAACCATGACCGCGGCATGGCCGGGTCTTGCAGACGTAAGCTCTCTGGAGCTGAGTGCGAAGGTAAATAGCGGTGAAATGAAGTGGTAATTAAGATCTAAGGCAAAAAAATAACCCCGAACGCGGGTCGGGGTTTTATTACGATAAGCATACCGGAATCAATGAACGCCCATGCGCCAGGCAAAATAGATCTCTTCTTTCAGTTCAGTGGAAGAGAGCGCCAACAGATCTGCAAACTCCAGCTCAAGCTGTTTCAGTCTTTTCAGGTACTGAGCCGGTGAAAGATCGGTTTTATCACGACGTAAAAATTCTATTGCCAGTTGGGCCGGGTCTAATTGGGTAGACATATCATCCTCGCTTGTGTTCAAAACCTGCACAGTATAACACCATTCGCTGTGCAGATAATGACCAAAAGCAATATGCATCACAAAATTGCGGTTGTCAGACGCGACGTGCAGCACAATCGTCCCTGCTCATCGAAGATTTCGATTTGCCACACCTGATGACGAGAGCCGGTATGTACCGCGCGACATACCCCTCTGACGCGCCCTTCCCGCGCAGAGCGAATATGGTTGGCGTTAACCTCCAGGCCCACCACTTTCTGTTCCCCGTGGGTACACAGGTAGCCGGCCACCGAACCAATACTTTCCGCCAGTACTACGGACGCGCCACCGTGCAGCAGACCAAAAGGTTGTTTGGTACGGTGATCCACCGGCATCGTGGCTTCCAGCGTATCATCGCCAATGTGCACAAAACGAATATCGAG
This sequence comes from Citrobacter arsenatis, assembly GCF_004353845.1. GTDB lineage: Bacteria > Pseudomonadota > Gammaproteobacteria > Enterobacterales > Enterobacteriaceae > Citrobacter > Citrobacter arsenatis. The sequence goes on along the minus strand of NZ_CP037864.1, from coordinate 2,302,794 downwards.
CAGCCCCACCATGTTTCCTTCACCCATAGCATTGAGCGCCTCGAGTGTGACTTCACGTTTCCAGATCATCCTATAATCTCCAGCAGTGCCTGTAATGGATGGCGAACGCCCGTGCCTTCAACGCGTTTAACCTGACTGCGACAGGAGTATCCGGTAGCCAGACAACGGTTACGCGGCAATCGTTGCATTGCCTGGTGCCATGATAGCTCATAGATCCCCAGTGAGTTCTGATGATTCTTCACTTCGTGACCATAGGTGCCCGCCATTCCACAGCACCCCACGCTGACGTTCTCTAGTTTTGCGCCAAAGCGGGCAAAAATATCCGTCCACTGCGCAGGCGCGCCCGGCAGAGCCGTCACTTCGGTACAGTGTCCAAAGAAGTACCACGGTTCACCGCCCACAGCGACTGGCTGCTGTGACGCCACAACTGTCGATAACCATTCGTTGGCCAATAACACATGGAAATCGCCCCGTTGCTCCCCGAGTACCAGTTTGTATTCGTCGCGATAACACAGCACCAGCGCCGGATCGACCCCCACCATTGGAATATTCAGCTTTGCCACCCGATTGAGAAACTCAGATGTTTTCTTCGCGGTTTTAGCAAAACGGTTTAAAAAGCCCTTAATATGCTGAGCCTTGCCGTTTGGCGAGAAAGGCAGCAGTACCGGATGCAGATCCAGCTTTTCAACCAGGCGTATAAAATCAGCCACCACCTGCGCATCGTAATAGCTGGTGAACGGATCCTGCACCACCAGCACCGTACGGGCTTTTAGTTCCGGGCTGAGTAGTTCAAGCTGTTCCAGCGTCATATTGGCTGAACGATGGCCAACCAGCTGACGTTGAAGCGATGGCGCTGACAACAGCGGTAAATCGACCATACCGATGTGCTTTTTAGCCAGATTCCGCACCAGCGGCTGGTTGATGAAGAAGTTAAACGTTTTGGGTGCGCGCGCCATTAGCGGCGCATAGCTCTCAACGGTCGCCACCATGTGATCGCGTAACGGGCGCAGATAACGCGTGTGATACAATTGCAGGAAGCGCGAGCGAAACTCCGGTACATCGATTTTAATCGGACACTGTGTGGAACAGGCTTTACACGCCAGACAGCCGGACATCGCCTCTTTCACTTCGTGCGAGAAATCGTATTCACCCTTGCGCGCATGCCAGCTGTTGCGGGTACGGGCAATCAGCGTACGTAAACTGGCGCGTTTTTCCGGTAGCTCTTTCTCCAGCTGTACCGGGTCAATTCCACGGTCTGCTAGCAGACGCAGCCATTCACGCACCAGCGTGGCTCGTCCTTTTGGCGAATGGATACGGTTAAGGCTGATTTTCATCGACGGACACATCGGGCTTTTCGCATCGAAGTTAAAGCACAACCCGTTACCGTTACACTCCATTGCCCCGCGCCACTCCTGGCGTACTGCCAGCGGGATCTGGCGGTCATACGTTCCGCGCTTCACCGCGTCCACTTTCATCATCGGCGCATCAACGCCTTCCGGTGGACAGATTTTCCCCGGATTCAGCCGGTTTTGCGGATCAAACACCGATTTCACTTTACGCAGTTCGCGATACAGCTCCTCACCGAAGAACGCCGGGCTGTATTCTGCACGAAAACCTTTCCCGTGCTCGCCCCACAGCAGACCGCCATATTTTGCCGTCAGCGCGACGACATCATCAGAAATGCGCTTCATCAGCACTTCCTGCTGCGGATCGCACATATCCAGCGCCGGTCTGACGTGCAGTACACCTGCGTCTACGTGACCAAACATGCCGTAACTGAGACCATGGCTATCGAGCAGCGCGCGGAACTCGGCAATATAATCAGCCAGATGTTCCGGCGGGACGCAGGTGTCCTCAGCAAACGGAATCGGCTTCGCAGCACCTTTTGCGTTCCCCAGCAGACCGACGGCCTTTTTACGCATGGCGTAAATACGTTCAACGCCCGCCAGTTCAGTACATAGCTGCCAGCCGATGACGCCCGCTTCCTGACGAGCGATTAAGCCATCCAGACGTTCACACAGTGCGCTGACCTGCGAATCAATCAATGCTTCGTCGTCACCGGCAAATTCTACAATGTTCAGACCCAGCATCTCTTTATCAGGTACATCGGTAATCAATTCACTTACCGAGTGCCAGACGATGTCTTCCCGCGCCAGATTAAGCACTTTGGAGTCGACGGTTTCTACCGACAGCGCACGCGCCTCCACCATCACCGGGGCATTACGCAACGCCGAGTCGAAAGAGTCGTACTTGACGTTAACCAGTTGTCTTACTTTGGGCAGCGGCGTGATATCCAGACGGGCTTCAGTGATAAACGCCAGCGTCCCTTCTGAGCCGGTTAGAATGCGGGTTAAATCAAATTCGGTCATCTCATCATTAAAGACGTGCCGCAGATCGTAACCGGTCAGGAAGCGATTAAGCTTCGGAAATTTATCAACGATCAGCTGTCGGTTATCGCGGCAACGGTCATAAACCGTCTTGTAGATGCGGCCAATAGTGGTATTGCTATTTCCCAGGGTTTGGGCAAGTTCGACCGGCATTGGCTGAGTATCAAGAATATCGCCGCCCATCAACACCGCGCGGATACCCAGCACGTGATCGGAGGTTTTACCGTAAACCAGCGAACCTTGCCCTGATGCGTCGGTATTGATCATCCCCCCCAGCGTTGCCCGGTTACTGGTGGATAATTCGGGGGCGAAGAAATAGCCGTAAGGCTTCAGAAACTGGTTAAGCTGGTCTTTTATCACCCCGGCTTCGACCCGCACCCAACCTTCCTGCACATTGATTTCAATGATGCGGCTCATATAGCGGGACATATCAACAATAATGCCCTGATTCAGCGCCTGACCGTTGGTCCCTGTGCCGCCGCCGCGCGGGGTAAAAATCAGCGAAGAGAAAAGAGGTTCCGCCGCCAGACGAGCGATTAGCGCCACATCTGCGGTTGAACGAGGGAAAACGACAGCATCAGGAAGCAGCTGATAAATACTGTTATCCGTCGACATTGTCAGACGATCGGCATAGCTCGTTGCCGTATCGCCCGTAAATCCTTGCTGCTCCAGCGCCTGCAAAAAATTGAGCACCAGTTGAACGACACCTGGCGCCTGAGAAATTTGTGGAATCATTATAGTGACCCTTTCCTGCGGTCCGTGTTGTGAATTTAATCGTTTGCGTGTTGCTTTGTTTGTTGTATCACATTTTTTTCTAATACGCTCAGCAGATTTACAGGCAGAATCCGCCTGTTCAAAACCGCTGAAATTGCTCATCATTACAGGGCGTCATTTAAGTGTTCACGTCGCGTCAACGTTCTGGCGCAAAGACAAAGGTGAAAAGTATTTATGGTAAATTTCCGTCAGCCCAGGGATATTGCACAAGTGCTGCTATCGGTGCTGTTTTTAGCCATCATGATTGTGGCCTGTCTCTGGATTGTTCAGCCCTTTATCCTCGGTTTTGCATGGGCGGGTACGGTGGTCATTGCAACCTGGCCTATCCTGTTACGCTTACAAAAATTACTCTGGGGACGCCGCTCGCTGGCCGTGCTGGTGATGACTCTATTATTGGTACTGTTGTTCATCATTCCTATCGCGCTGCTGGTTAACAGTATTGTTGACGGCAGCGGACCGTTGATCCACGCCGTAACCGCAGGCGATATGACGTTACCAGATCTGGCGTGGCTGAACAGTATCCCGTTGGTCGGCGCCAAAATGTATGCCGCATGGCACAGTCTGCTGGATATGGGGGGCTCGGCCATTATGGCTAAAGTTCGTCCTTATATCGGCACGACAACCACCTGGTTTGTCGGACAGGCTGCACATATTGGCCGTTTTATGATGCACTGCGGTCTGATGCTGCTGTTCAGCGCTCTGTTGTACTGGCGTGGTGAGCAGGTGGCGTTCGGTATTCGCCACTTCGCTTGCCGCCTGGCATCCAAACGCGGCGATGCCGCCATTCTGCTGGCGGCGCAGGCCATTCGCGCCGTCGCATTAGGCGTTGTGGTCACCGCACTGGTGCAGGCGGTTCTCGGCGGCATTGGTCTGGCGGTAACCGGCGTGCCGTATGCCACACTGCTGGCGGTATTGATGATCCTGTCATGCCTGGTGCAACTGGGGCCGTTGCCGGTGCTGGTCCCGGCTATTATCTGGCTGTACTGGACGGGCGATTCAACCTGGGGCACGGTTCTGCTGGTCTGGAGCGGCGTGGTCGGCACGCTGGATAACGTCATTCGCCCGATGCTGATTCGCATGGGTGCCGATTTGCCGCTGATCCTGATTCTCTCTGGGGTCATCGGTGGACTAATTGCCTTCGGCATGATTGGTCTGTTTATCGGCCCGGTGGTACTGGCCGTCTCCTGGCGTCTGTTCTCAGCATGGGTAAACGAAGCCCCTGCGCCGGGTAGCGATCCGGATGAAATTCTCGAAGAAATTGCTGAAATAGAACGCAATAAGTAACCCTAAGTCAGGCGGCTCTGCCGCCTGATTGTTTAACGATGCTAACCGATCCCTCTCGCAGACTGCTTTAATCCCAACTTCCTTCTTCTTTAAAGACTCATTTGTGTCGCAAATTCTTTACAGTTTTTAAACTATTGAGATGAATCTGATCGACGTAAAAAATCACAATGCCTACTATTAGCCCATGGCTTGAAATCAACACATTGATTTATAAGCATGGAAATCCCCTGAGTGAAACAACGAATTGCTGTGTGTAGTCTTTGCCCATCTCCCACGATGGGCTTTTTTTTAACGTTTACTCGCAGTTCACCACGCAACGGCTCACCATCTGCCAGTTTATCGGCATAATCTGTAGCGTACCGACCACATTGACCGTCGTGCTCGCCCAGATGTTCGCAGATGAATTCCCAACCATCAGGTCGAACTCACCGGGTTCCACCACCCGTTTGCCATCCCGGCGGGTGAAGTTGAGCATATCCACCGGCACATAAAAAGTCAGCGTCGCGCATGCGCCGGGGTCCAGAGTGACGCGCTGAAACGCTTTCAGCTCTTTAACGGGGCGAACCATCGAGGCTACTTTGTCGTGGACATACAGTTGCACCACTTCACTTCCCCTACGCTCGCCACGGTTACGCACCACGACCTGAAGCACAACTTCGCCCTCCACCGGAACGTCCGGCCCCAGCAGCGTAATGCCCTCGCAGGCAAACTCAGTCCAACCTTTACCGTAGCCGAAGGGATAGCGGGAGCCAAAATGGAACGCAAACGGCGTACCGCCACTTTTTAGTTTGTGATTGTAGTAATATGGCATGGCACCTGCGCTTTTCGGCACGCTCACCACTAGTCTGCCCTGCGGCTCAGCCCGTCCGGTTAACACATCGGCAATGGCCCAGCCGCCTTCCTGACCCGGCGCCCACGCCATTAACAGCCCGGCGACGTTATCTTCCAGCCCTTGCAGGTTATACGGTCTACCGCCGGTCATTACTACCACCACCGGTTTACCCGTCGCCACCAGAGCCTCCAGTAGTTGTTGCTGTACGCCTGGCAGAGTGAGACTGTCGGTATCTGAGCCTTCTCCCACCGTGCCGCTCTGGAAAAGTCCGGCCAGATCGCCCACACAGACCACCACCACATCGTTGCGACGGGCGACGGCAACCGCTTCAGGAATCAAACGTTGATCGGTAGAGACCGGAGAGGACTGCATCGGTCTGCCGCTGCTGTCGCCGGGAAACACCGGTGCGCCCGCCAGTCGTGTCTCAATGATATGACACCCCTTCGCGTAGTCGACATGGTCGTCACCCAGATAATGGCGCAACGCGGCGAGTGGGGTCGTCACCTGCGCGGCGCTATCGGCCATATCGCTAATGATCAGATGCACCGGGAAGCTGTAACCGCTGAGCAGCGCCAGCGGATCGTCCGCTGTAGGGCCAATAACCGCAACGCGAGGTTTACCCTGCAGCGGTAAAATACCGTTATTTTCCAGTAGCGTCATCGAGCTCGTGGCAATATCACGTGCGACCTTGCGTGTTTCCTCGGACTGTAAATCAATCGCGGACTCATCGGTGTATGGCTGTTCGAACAGGCCAAGACGAAATTTCTCCGTCAGGATACGAGTAACAATCTCATCGACTTTAGTCATGGTTATCAGGCGACGTTCTACCGCCATGGCTAAATGGCGCGCACAGTCGTCTTTCGGCAACTCAACGTCGAGTCCGGCGTTAAAGGCCAGCGCCGCAGATTGCGCAGCATCATGCGACACGCCGTGATGCTGATGCAGTAAACTCACACCACCGTAATCCGCCACGATGATCCCGTCGACCCCCCATTGTTCGCGCAAAATTGTGGTTAGCAGGTAGCTGTCGCTGTGCCCGGGCTGGTTATCAATATCATGATAGGCAGGCATTACCGATCCGGCATTGGCCCGTTTTACCGCCATCTCAAACGGCAGCAGGAAGGTATCGTTAAGCTCGCAAAACCCCAGATGCACCGGCGCATGATTGCGCGCCCCTTCGCTAAACGAATGCCCGACGTAGTGTTTCAGCGTCGCCAGCACATCGCGTTTTTCGCCCTGCAAGCCCTGCACATAGGCACAGGCCATCACCCCCACCAGCCAGGGATCTTCACCAAAGGTTTCTTCCGTCCTGCCCCAACGGACATCGCGTGAGACATCCAGCACCGGTGCCAGACCCTGGCGGCATCCGGTTGAACGCGCCTCCTGACCAATCTGCCTGGCGGCGCGCTCAACCAGCTCAGGATCCCATGTCGAACCGTAGTTCAGCGACGAGGGAAACAAGGTGGCATCTTTGCATAACAACCCCACCAGGCACTCCTCGTGAAACAGCGCGGGGATGCCCAGTCGAGTCTCTTCAACCAGCATTTTTTGCAGTCGATTTGCCGCCCGCACACCCGTTTTCGCCTCAACGATGTGGGTACCCAGCGGGCGAGTAATCTGCCCCACACCAATCTTCAGCCGCTCGGCAAGCGCCACCTGCTCGCTTACGCCAGCAAACTCATCGCTCATGTCGCTGCGTTCCCGGTGGTCGCCATCTGCAGAGAGCACCAGCCAATACGCATGCATTTGTGCGAACTTTTCTTCCGGGGTCATACGCGCCAGCAAATCGGCCACGCGTTCATTGACTGGGCGCTTTGCGTCTTTATAGTCCGGTCTCATCTCTCACTCCTGTATTACAGTATTCAATACCGGCTGTGGCATATTGGCCTCAGCGTTAAGATCACGCTTTTGCGCCAGTTCGCGCGCAATGTTGTCCGTTGTTTTGCTATTGAGTTTGTAAACCATCAGCAGCAGCGCCATGCCCAGAAATAACAGCGAAGGGATCAATGAAAACAGCGCATTGATGGTTGTGATGACTGTCGTGCTCTGATGTGCGGCATTAGGCATGTAATCCACCGCCGCCAGTAACCAGCCCACCACAGCGCCGCCCAGCGCAAGGCCAAACTTGATGGCAAAAAGCGCGGTTGAAAACACCAGACCGTCCAGTCGTCTGCCGCTGCGGTGTTCTTCATAGTCAACCACATCGGAGAACATCGTCCACTGCAGCGGCGTCGTCAGATTTTGAATAAAACCAAAAACAATATTGAGCGAAAAAATCAGCCAGACGCGTTCTGGCGGGATAAAGAAGATCAGGGTTGCAAAGGCTACAAAGGAGAGGATGGTCCACTGGTAAGCGCGGACGCGATCAAATTTGCCCAGCAAACGTGCGGACAACAACGCGCCGAGCAGCGCCGCCATCATGCCCGACACAATAAACATGAACACCATCTCGGGTCTTAACAGGACATATTTGACGTAATACATGGTCGCCGAACCGCGGGTAACAACAGCGGTAAGCAGCAGAATATTGAAAAGAAAAACTATGCGCCACTGGCTGTTACCGGCCAACAGCTTCAAATCGCCCCACATTGAACCTGAGCTGTCGCGGCGAGGAGTGAAGCGTTCTTTGGTCAGGAAAAAGCAGGTATAAAAGAGAATAATCCCCAGCAGTCCCATCAGGCTCATGGCATAGAAATAGCCCGTTTGTGCATCACCTTTACCCAAGGTTGCAACCAACGGCAACGCAATTACGGTCACGATCAGTCCACCGATAAAAGACAATGCAAAGCGCCAGGACTGCAACGAATGGCGTTCATGCGGATCCATCGTTAGCGCACCCGGCATCGCGCAATAAGGTACGTTGATCGCCGAATAGATAAAACTCAGGGTGCCGTAGGTGACGCAGGCATAAATGGTTTTAGCCGTGGCACCTGCATCAGGAACGTAAAATGTAATGATGCAACTGACGCCGAAAGGAATCGCAAACCACAACAGCCAAGGGCGAAAGCGACCATAACGCGTTTGGGTGCGATCGACCAACGCGCCAATGCAAGGATCGACAAACGCATCCACTACGCGAACCAACAGAAACATAGTGCCCATGATGGCGGCTGGGAGACCAAATACATCGGTATAAAAATAGGCAAGGAACAGGGTCGCGGTCTGCCAGACCAGAGCGCTGGCCATATCGCCAAGTCCGTAGCCAATTTTATCTCGGGTTGTCAGTACAGAGGTTATCGTCATTTTTGTGCCTTAATATCAGGTAATAGGTCATTAACCAGGAATATCACTCACACTGTCGGACACATCACTCTGGCAAGTATTGAGAGGCGAAAGGAAGTAGACAATTATGGAAATAAACAGCGGAATTACGTTATTTAGTTAATGTGATCTACCGCAAGCAACCCGTTCAGGTTGGTTATCTCTCTATTCGTTCACATATCAATAACAAATAATATTGCACAAGATACTGTGACTCTCTTCAAGCCGAAATATCCACAGCAATGCTATTACTACTCCACCGTCTTTTATGAGGTAATCAAATAGTGAACGAATTAGAATTGCAGGCTATCCGCCATATTTTTGCTATGACGGTAGAAGAAAGCGCTACGTATATCTCACGTGATAACAATGTTGCTGCCTGGCAGCAATGGGAGAATGGCGAAAGGGAAATCCCGGATGACATCACGCGCATTTGTACGGAAATGAAGGCCAGACGAAAGTTAAGAATTAACGCAATTATCGACAAAATAAATAACCGTATCGGTAATAACACCATGCGTTTTTTCCCCGATCTCATCTCTTTTCAGCTGGTTTATCAGCACGATGATTTTCTCGACTGGAAAATTTATCAATCGGTTGCTGCTGAGCTCTACGCCCACGACCTTGAGCGTTTGTGCTAAGAAACGGCGCCGCCACACTTATGTAGCCTCTTCGCTGAGTAACACATTATGAAAAACACCTATTTCTCCACTGCGATAGGGCTGTACTGTAATTACCTGGTACACGGCATGGGGGTCATTCTGATGAGCCTCAATATGTCTTCGCTGGAACAACAGTGGCAAACCAATGCTGCGGGCGTCTCGATTGTTATTTCCTCACTTGGCATCGGCCGTCTAAGCGTTTTACTGGTAGCGGGCATGCTTTCCGATCGCTATGGCCGCAGACCGTTTATTATTCTCGGCATGACCTGCTATCTGATTTTCTTTATTGGCATCATCAATACCCACAGTATTTATATCGCCTATGCATTTGGTTTTTTAGCAGGAATGGCAAACAGTTTTCTCGATGCCGGAACCTATCCCAGCCTGATGGAGGCGTTTCCCCGCTCGCCCAGCACGGCCAATATTTTAATTAAAGCCTTCGTCTCCAGCGGTCAGTTTCTGCTGCCCATGATTATCAGCCTGCTGGTGTGGGCCGAACTTTGGTTTGGTTGGTCCTTCCTGCTGGCGGCAGCGGTTATGTTACTCAACGGCGTGTTTTTGTTTCGCTGTCGGTTTCCGCCGCATCCTGGACCACATATCGCCATCAGGACACAACCTGCAAAACAAGTAACCGGACAACCTGAGCACCAGTGTTCCCTGTTCGATCTCGCCAGTTACACTTTGTACGGCTACATCTCTATGGCGACATTTTACCTGGTGAGCCAGTGGCTAGCGCAGTACGGACAATTTGTCGCCGGGATGTCCTATACGTTATCGATCAAGCTATTAAGCATTTACACCTGTGGCTCTCTCCTGTGTGTGTTAATCACGGCACCACTGGCTCGAAAAATGGAACGCGCTACATCGTTATTGATGCTGTACACGTTCATCTCAGTTTGCGCACTGCTAATGGTTTGCCTGCATCCGACCCCTTACGTGGTCATCGTCTTCGCGTTTGTTATCGGTTTCTCTTCAGCCGGAGGTGTTGTCCAAATCGGTTTAACGCTGATGGCCGCACGCTTTCCACATGCGAAAGGCAAAGCTACGGGTATCTACTACAGTGCAGGCAGCATTGCCACTTTCACCATCCCACTGATTACAGCAAAGCTCTCCGAGATTAGCATTGCTCACATCATGTGGTTTGATACCGGCATAGCCGCTATAGGCTTTTTGTTGGCGCTGTTTATTGGTTATCGCAGCCGCATTGCGTCAAAGCATCAACTCAAAATGGCTCAGGTCGCAGAATAGCGTGAATGCAATATTGTTCCCACCGTCTGCAAAATAATTGGCCGTAGTTTTAAAACATCAACAAAACGTCGCCCAGAAGAATTAAATTTCACAGTTTGACATGCAATATACCTGGTAACTTAAACGCCATGCTATGTAGTTCCCGTGATTACTGCCCGGTATATTAATTACAAGGTCGCCGCATTTTAAAACATATCGACGAGCACAGAACAATTTTAAAATCCGCAAGGAGTTGTGAACATGTCTCAAAACAAGACCTTTAATACGCCATTTCTTTTGGCGATAACCTGTATTTATTTAAGTTATTTTTTACACGGTATTAGCGTCATTACGCTTGCGCAAAATATGAGCTCGCTTGCAGAAAAATTCTCTACCGATAACGCCGGAATTGCCTATTTAATTTCCGGCATTGGTCTTGGTCGCCTGGTGAGTATTTTATTTTTTGGTGTACTCTCCGACAAATTCGGTCGGCGGGCAATCATCCTGTTGGGTGCTATTCTGTACATGCTCTTTTTCTTCGGCATTCCTGCCAGCCCAAATCTGATGATTGCCTTTATTCTGGCTGTTTGCGTTGGTGTGGCAAACTCAGCGCTGGATACCGGTGGCTATCCAGCATTAATGGAATGTTTCCCTAAAGCATCTGGCTCAGCCGTTATCCTGGTTAAAGCGATGGTCTCGTTTGGGCAGATGGTCTACCCCATCGTCGTCAGTACCATGCTGCTCAATCATGTCTGGTACGGCTATGCGGTCATCATCCCAGGCGTACTGTTCGTCGTCATCACCCTGATGCTGCTAAAAAGCCGCTTCCCCAGCCAGATGGTGGATGCGGGCATTGCAAAAGAGTTGCCCCAGATGAACAGTAAACCGCTGGTCTGGCTGGAAGGCATGGCATCCGTCATGTTTGGTGTTGCTGCGTTTTCGACTTTTTATGTCATCGTGGTCTGGATGCCGAAATACGCGATGGCATTTGCCGGCATGGCAGAAACCGACGCACTGAAAACGATCTCTTACTACAGCATGGGATCGTTGGTCTGCGTATTTATTTTTGCCGCACTGCTGAAGAAATTGGTTAGACCTATATGGGCTAATGTCTTTAACGCCGGTCTGGCAACCATCACTGCCGCCGTTATCTATTTATATCCGTCCCCATTAGTGTGTAATGTCGGATCATTTTTGATTGGATTCTCTGCCGCTGGCGGTATTTTACAACTCGGCGTGTCGGTAATGTCAGAGTTTTTCCCCAGGAGCAAAGCCAAGGTCACCAGCATTTATATGATGATGGGAGGCGTCGCCAACTTCATAATCCCATTAATCACCGGATACCTTTCCAATATTGGCCTGCAATACATCATTTTGCTGGATCTCGCATTTGCTTTGCTGGCCTTTGTTACCGCCATCATCGTCTTTATTCGTTACTACCGCGTATTTGATATCCCCAAAAATGATGTGCGGTTGGGCGAACGTTATTTTCAATAAAATTATTTAGAAGGAGTATTAAATGGACGTAACTGCTAAATATGAACTGATTGGTCTGATGGCCTACCCTATCAGGCACAGTCTGTCGCCTGAAATGCAAAATAAGGCGTTAGAAAAAGCAGGATTACCTTTTACCTACATGGCATTTGAAGTCGATAACTCAACGTTTGCTAACGCTATTGCCGGGCTGAAAGCCTTAAAGATGCGTGGTACCGGGGTCTCTATGCCCAACAAGCAGCTGGCATGTGAATATGTTGATGAATTAACGCCTGCAGCCAAACTGGTCGGTGCGATCAATACTATCGTCAATGATGATGGTTACCTGCGCGGCTACAACACCGATGGCACTGGTCATATTCGGGCAATCAAGGAAAGCGGTTTCGATATCAAAGGTAAAACCATGGTACTGTTGGGCGCAGGCGGCGCGTCGACGGCCATTGGCGCCCAGGCGGCGATTGAAGGCATCAAAGAAATCAAACTCTTTAACCGCCAGGATGAGTTCTTTGCCAAAGCACAAGAATTCGCCAAACGGGTCAATGAAAATACCGACTGTGTGGTCACCGTTATCGATCTCGACGATCGACAGGCTTTTGCTGATGCACTGGCCAGCGCGGATATTTTAACCAACGGTACGAAAGTGGGCATGAAACCACTGGAAAACGAATCTCTCGTGACCGATGTTTCCCTGCTGCGCCCGGACCTGCTGGTAACGGAATGCGTCTACAACCCGCATATGACCAAATTATTGCAGCAGGCACAACTTGCCGGTTGCAAAACGATTGATGGTTACGGCATGTTGTTATGGCAAGGCGCTGAACAGTTCAAACTCTGGACCGGGAAAGATTTCCCGCTGGAGTATGTGAAACAGGTTATGGGTTTTGCAGCCTGACGGGCAAGCATTTGTAATATATTTAAAGGGTAATAAATGAAAACCGTAACCGTAAAAAACCTCGTAATTGGCGAGGGCGCGCCAAAGATCATTGTCTCGCTGATGGGTAAAGACATCGCAACGGTAAAAAGCGAAGCGCTGGCCTATCGCGAAGCGGATTTCGACATTCTGGAATGGCGCGTTGACCATTTTAGCGATGTCTCCTCCACGGATGCCGTGCTGGAAGCTGCGCGCGCCATCCGTGATGTGATGGCTGATAAGCCGCTGCTGTTCACCTTCCGAAGCGCTAAAGAAGGCGGTGAACAGGCGCTGCCTGTCGAAAACTATATTGCGCTTAACCGTGCAGCAGTAGACAGCGGTCTGGTAGATATGATCGACCTTGAGCTGTTCACCGGTGACGAACTGGTTAAAGCCACCGTCGAACATGCGCACGCTAAAAATGTCGCTGTCATTATGTCGAATCACGATTTCCATAAGACGCCAGCGGCGCAAGAGATTGTTCAGCGTCTGCGTAAAATGCAGGAGCTTGGCGCAGATATCCCTAAAATCGCCCTGATGCCGCAAAATAAAACGGATGTACTGACTTTGCTTGGCGCCACGCTGGAAATGCAAGAACGTTATGCGGACAGGCCGATAATCACCATGTCGATGGCCAAAACGGGGGTAATTTCACGCCTGTCCGGTGAGGTGTTCGGTTCAGCGGCAACCTTTGGTGCGGTAAAAAAAGCCTCCGCCCCTGGACAAATTTCGGTCACCGATCTACGTACCGTTTTGACCATTTTGCATCAGGCGTAATAATAAAATTCACTCATATTAATATCAGTACCCCCCTGCCCCAGATATTCGCTTAATCACGAATATCGGGCAGGTGGCCGGACATTATTAAATAACTCAAATTATTATTGTCGAATATAGCGACAGGTCGTCGCACGCATATAATCTGGAGTTTACATGAAACTGTTAAGACCAAAACGCATTAATGGTCGGGTACCTGTATTATCCGCAGCGGACGCCATTAATTATATTCCTGATGAAGCCACACTCTGTGTATTAGGTGCGGGTGGTGGCATTCTCGAAGCAACAACATTAATCAACGCACTGGCTGAAAAATATAAAAACACACAATTACCACGAAACTTATCACTGATAAGCCCAACGGGACTGGGTGACCGTGCAGACCGTGGAATTAGCCCGCTGGCCCAGGAAGGTTTAGTCAAATGGGCATTATGCGGTCACTGGGGGCAATCACCGCGAATCTCCGACCTCGCTGAACAGAACAAAATTGCTGCCTACAACTATCCTCAGGGTGTATTAACCCAAACCCTGCGTGCATCGGCAGCCCATCAGCCAGGCATATTGAGTGAGATTGGCATTGGAACATTTGTCGATCCCCGCCAACAGGGCGGGAAACTGAATGAAGTAACCACCGAAGAGCTGATAAAGCTGGTGGAAATCGATAACAAAGAGTACCTCTACTACAAAGCCATTGCGCCAAACATCGCCTTTATTCGTGCCACCACCTGCGACAGCGAAGGCTACGCCACCTTTGAAGATGAAGTTATGTATCTTGATGCGCTGGTGATCGCCCAGGCCGTACACAACAACGGCGGCATCGTCATGATGCAAGTGCAAAAAATGGTGAAGAAAGCAACGTTGCACCCGAAAGCGGTGCGTATTCCGGGCTATCTGGTCGATATTGTGGTCATCGACCCCGATCAAACTCAACTGTACGGCGGTGCGCCGGTTAACCGCTTTATCTCTGGCGATTTTATCCTTGATGACAGCCAACAAACGCCCCTGCCGCTCAATCAGCGTAAACTGGTGGCCCGACGCGCACTGTATGAAATGCGCAAAGGCGCGGTCGGCAACGTTGGCGTGGGTATCGCTGACGGCATAGGCCTCGTCGCACGCGAAGAGGGTTGCGCTGATGACTTTATCCTGACGGTCGAAACTGGCCCGGTTGGCGGCATTACCTCTCAGGGGATTGCTTTCGGTGCCAACGTCAACACCCGCGCAATTCTGGATATGACCTCCCAGTTTGACTTCTACCACGGCGGTGGGCTGGATGTATGTTATTTAAGCTTTGCTGAAGTGGATCGCCACGGCAACGTCGGCGTACATAAGTTCAACGGCAAAATTATGGGTACCGGCGGTTTTATCGATATCAGCGCCACGTCCAGGAAAATTGTTTTCTGCGGCACGTTAACGGCCGGCAGCCTGAAAACGGAAGTCGCCGATGGCAAGTTAACCATTGTTCAGGAAGGACGAGTGAAAAAATTCGTCAACGAATTACCTGAAGTAACTTTCAGCGGGAAAATTGCCCTCGAGCGTGGACTGGATGTGCGTTATATAACCGAACGTGCTGTATTTACGTTAAAAGAAGATGGCCTTCATTTAGTTGAAATTGCTCCAGGCGTCTCCTTGCAGGAAGACATTCTGGACAAAATGGATTTTTCTCCGGTTATTTCTCCGGAACTGAAAGTGATGGACAAAAAATTATTTATCGATGCCTCGATGGGTTTTGTATTACCCGATGCTGCCAATTAAAAGGAGTACCTGATGGATTTTTCTTTAACTGAAGAACAAGAACTGCTGCTTGCCAGCATTCGGGAACTGATTACCAGTAATTTCCCGGAAGAATATTTCCGGACCTGCGATCAGACGGCTACTTACCCGAAAGAGTTTATGCGCGCCCTTGCTGACAACGGTATTTCGATGCTGGGCGTTCCGGAAGAGTTTGGCGGCATCCCGGCAGATTACGTCACGCAGATGCTGGCACTGATGGAAGTGTCCAAATGTGGCGCGCCTGCTTTTTTGATAACGAACGGTCAGTGCATCCACAGTATGCGCCGTTTCGGCTCCGCCGAACAGTTACGCAAAACGGCAGAAAGCACCATGGAAACGGGCGACCCGGCCTATGCGCTGGCATTAACCGAACCGGGAGCCGGTTCAGACAATAACAGCGCAACCACCAGCTACACCCGCAAAAACGGAAAAGTGTATCTCAATGGGCAAAAAACCTTTATCACCGGCGCTAAAGAGTACCCGTATATGTTGGTACTGGCACGCGATCCCGAGCCGAAAGACCCGAAAAAAGCCTTTACGCTGTGGTGGGTAGATTCGAAGAAACCCGGCATTAAGGTTAATCCACTGCATAAGATTGGTTGGCACATGCTCAGCACCTGCGAAGTCTATCTTGATGATGTCGAAGTGGACGAAAGCGATATGGTCGGCGAAGAAGGCATGGGCTTCCTCAACGTCATGTACAACTTTGAAATGGAACGCTTGATCAACGCCGCGCGTAGTACCGGTTTCGCCGAGTGTGCCTTCGAAGATGCCGCCCGTTACGCTAACCAACGTATCGCATTTGGTAAACCGATTGGCCATAACCAGATGATCCAGGAAAAACTGGCGCTGATGGCGATTAAAATCGAAAACATGCGCAATATGGTGCTGAAAGTGGCCTGGCAGGCCGATCAGGAACAATCACTGCGGACCAGCGCGGCGTTGGCGAAACTGTATTGTGCTCGTACGGCAATGGAAGTGATTGATGACGCCATTCAGATCATGGGCGGGCTGGGTTACACCGATGAAGCACGCGTATCCCGATTCTGGCGCGATGTCCGCTGCGAACGTATTGGCGGCGGCACCGATGAAATCATGATTTACGTCGCGGGTCGCCAGATCCTCAAAGATTACCAGAACAAATAAACGATAGTACTTACCGGATAGCGTACAGACGCTATCCGGTGCAATGGTGGAGAATCAGACTTCAGGTATCAAGCATTCCTGCTCTGCCAGGTTATTTTTAAACTGCTTACGATAATCGCTGGGAGTACATCCCACATGCCGTTGAAAGAGTTTGGCAAAGTGATCGACATTTTCATACCCTACCCGCCAGGAGATTTCCGCTAACGAAGCTTCCGTATTCGTCAGGGCAAATTTCGCCTCGGTCATTCGTCGCTGAATCACATAGTTGATCGGCGAAATACGATACTCCTTAGTAAATTCGTGACAGATATAACTGACACTGGCGCGGAATTTTTTGGATAACTGATCAAGAGTGATTTTTTCACGGAAGTTGTTATTCAAATAAACCAATACATCTTTAATTAAAACATCTTTTTTAATATAACCCTGTTCAGAACGATAGGCATTTTTAAAATTTTCGTAATATAAGACGGTTAGAGCATAGGCAAAAGCATCGTAAGCAGAAGACGTCAGGTTATTTTTGCTCTGCGGCAGCATAACGCTCAACTCATTAAAGATACTCTTAATAACTTCCTTACCCTGAGTAACACTAATGACCGGACACGAGTGCATCTGTAATAACTGATTATCCTGCCAGTCGTTGAAACGAAAACCGTAGAGCGCGCAGGTGTAAGTGGTTGCGGGTGAACTGCTATCCGAAGCAACCGCATGCAGTCGACCTTGTTCTATCACCACGATATCCCCGGCATGCGCGACATACAGCGACGAATCGATAATTAATCTTGCAACCCCTTTTTTGACATAAATAAGCTCTGTTTCATTATCGTGCACATGATGACCAGACTCCCAGTTAGGGTCATCACTGATGACGAATCGCGAGAATCTCGGGTTTTTTCCCTGTTCAAAAAGGGTCTCCATGGCATTATCAAAGCAACGTTGATACATGACAACCTCCGCCTAAAGGCAGCAATTTTAAGGATTATTAATATTGAAAAATGAAAACGATAATGACGTTATACATCGTTATCCCATCCAGGCGAAACAAAATTATTTGTGCCGTCTGCAAGATGACACCTGCGACTCCGGTGCATTGCTGCCACGATTATTTAAGTTTTATAATAATCAAAAAGAATAAATGTTATTAACTCCACATCCATAATTTACATATAAGAAACAAATTGAAGGCAGAAGCGTTTAAAAACATGATGCATTTCGCAATTATTTTCACTGCCTGTATCTCCCCATGTTTTCATGCAGTACGCAACGTCTGTTTATTGCTGATAAACCAGGCATTCCCTCGTCGCTTTTTTTTGCAAGATTGTTGGGAATGAAAACAGATTGCCCCGTCGAAAACAGCCCCTCTTCTGTCGCAGACTATTTTCAGTCAATTTTCCCTACTGTCGATAATGACGCACCTCGTCATCATCCACACGAGAATCACTGGAGATGCCATGAAAATAATAACCTGCTTTAAGTTGGTGCCTGAAGAACAGGACATTGTTGTTACCCCACAGCGTTCGCTTAACTTTGACCGGGCCGACGCAAAAATCAGTCAGTTTGATTTGAATGCGATAGAGGCCGCAGCACAACTTAGCGCGGAAGGTGATGAAATCGTCGCCTTAACGGTGGGTGGTTCGCTACTGCAGAACTCCAAAGTGCGTAAAGACGTGCTGTCCCGCGGGCCGGACAGTCTGTTTATGGTGCAGGATCCCCAGTTGGAACATTCATTGCCGCGGGATACCGCTCAGGCACTGGCCTGCGCAGCTGAACACATGGGCTTCGATCTGATGCTGTTCGGTGAAGGATCGGGGGATATCTACGCGCAGCAGGTCGGTTTACTGGTTGGCGAACTCTTACAGCTCCCGGTAATCAATGCCGTTAGCAACATCCAACGTAACGGCGATCGCCTTGTGGTTGAACGCACGCTGGAAGATGAAGTCGAAGTGATTGATCTGCTGCTCCCCGCCGTACTTTGCGTGACGTCGGATATCAACACACCGCGTATCCCCTCGATGAAAGCGATTCTGGGCGCAGGTAAAAAACCGGTCACTCCGTGGCAAGCCAGCGATATTGGTTGGATACCTGCGTCACCGTTAGCAGAACTGGTGAGTCTCACCGTGCCGCCGCAAACCGAACGTCAGCACATCATTCTGGAAAATGACTCAGCAGAAGCCATTGCCGAACTGGCTGAACATATGAAAAAAGCCCTGAACTAAGCCCAACGGAGAGAAATTATCATGAGTAAATTAGCCAACGTATGGGTGTTCAGCGATAACGCAGAACGCTATGCAGAATTAATGGCCGGCGCTCGCCTGTGGGGTGAACAGGTACGCCTTATTGTGCAAGGCAGTGAACAGGCCAATCAGGTTAAACCTCTGGGTGCTGATGAAGTCATCGTGCTTGCAGCAACTTCTGGTTTGCAGCGTGTTGAAAATTACGCCGAGACCATTGCTGCCCTGATGCATGAACACGCCGGACTACTGCTGATGCCCGCCACCAAACGCGCTAAATCCCTTGGTGCGCGGTTAAGTATTCAGCTCAATGCTGCGATGGTAAACGATGCCACATCGGTAACGCTTGATGATGACGCCTTGTTCGCAGAACACCGTATGTATGGTGGCCTGGCATTCGGCAAAGAAAAAATCAAAACCCCGCTGGCGATTATCACGCTTGCCCCTGGCTGGCTTGAACCGGTAGAGGAGAATGCCTCGCACAACTGCCCTGTTGTCTCAGCCGCTTACATTGCACCGCACCATGAAATTATGTGCCAGGAACGTCGTGCCAAATCCGTAAGCAGCGTGGATCTCAGCAAAGCCAAACGCGTGGTGGGTGTGGGCCGCGGTCTGGTTGCGCAAAACGATCTGGAAATGGTGCACCAACTGGCAATCTTACTGGGCGCGGAAGTGGGTTGTTCACGACCGATTGCCGAAGGCGAAAACTGGATGGAACGTGAACGCTATATTGGTGTTTCTGGCGTGTTACTGAAATCAGATCTCTACCTCACGCTGGGCATCTCAGGACAAATTCAGCATATGGTCGGCGGTAACGGCGCGAAAGTCATTGTCGCTATCAACAAAGATAAAAAAGCCCCTATTTTCAATTACGCCGATTACGGCCTGGTGGGCGACATCTACAAAGTTGTTCCAGCCCTTATTGAACACCTCAGTCGCTAATCCCCCATTTAACGCACATCTCCCGCTGCCTTCGCAGCGGGAAGGGAGCATATAGCATGTCAGATGAAAAATTTGATGCCATTGTGGTCGGTGCTGGCGTGGCGGGTACAATTGCAGGCTACGTTATGGCCCAGGCCGGGCTGGATGTACTAATCATCGAGCGTGGAAACAGTGCGGGCAGTAAAAATATGACCGGCGGGAGACTCTACGCGCATAGCCTTGAACGCATCATACCCGGTTTTGCACAGGAAGCACCGCTTGAGCGCAAAGTCACCCGCGAAAAAATCTCCTTCCTGACCGAAGAGAGCGCCGTCACTCTCGACTTCCATCGTGAAAAAGACAACGCGCCAGCGCAGGACTCTTACACCGTGTTGCGCAACCGGCTTGACCCCTGGCTGATGGAAAAAGCGGAACAGGCAGGCGCGCAGTTTATTCCCGGCGTGCGCGTCGACGCACTAATCCGCGAAGGTAATAAGGTCACCGGCGTGCAAGCCGGTGACGATATCCTGGAAGCCAATATGGTCATCCTTGCCGATGGCGTCAATTCTATGCTGGGACGGTCACTGGGGATGGTGCCCCCCTCTTCAGCACACCACTATGCCGTGGGCGTAAAAGAGCTGATCGGCTTACCACCTGCGGTCATTGCGGATCGATTCAACCTGTCCGCTAACGAAGGTACAGCCTGGCTGTTTGCAGGCTCACCGTCTGATGGGTTGATGGGAGGAGGATTTTTGTATACCAACCAGGACTCCGTCTCTCTGGGTCTGGTGTGTGGTCTGGGGGATATTGCCCATGCGACGAAAAGCATTCCACAAATGTTGGAAGACTTTAAGCGACACCCGACTATTCGTCCATTGATTGCCGGTGGTGAATTACTGGAATATTCCGCGCATATGGTGCCGGAAGGCGGTCTGACAATGGTTCCGAAACTGGTCGATGACGGTGTGATGATCGTCGGCGATGCCGCTGGTTTCTGTCTGAATCTGGGTTACACGGTACGCGGCATGGATTTGGCGATAGCCTCCGCAGAAGCTGCCGCTCAAACAGCCATTGCCGCAAAAGAGCGCCAGGATTACTCAGCCAGTAGCCTGATGGGCTACAAACGCGCCCTCGAACAGGGCTGCGTGATGCGTGATTTACAGCATTTTCGCAAGATCCCGGCGCTGATGGAAAACCCGCGCCTGTTCACCCAATATCCCCGCATGATGGCCGATATTATGAGCGATATGTTTACCGTCGACGGACGTCCAAATCAGCCGGTTCGCAAGATGATGATGTCTCATGCCAGGAAAATTGGGCTGATGAACTTACTGAAAGATGGCATCAAGGGAGCAACCGCACTATGAACCAGGACAATAACGTTAACGTCGACGTCAAATTGGGTGTGAATAAATTCAATGTCGATGAAGGCCATCCACACATCATCCTGGCTGAGCATCCCGATCTTAATGAATTTCGCAAGCTGCTGAAAGCCTGTCCCGCCGGGCTGTATAAGCAGGACGAGAGTGGCAATATTCATTTTGACTCCGCAGGCTGCCTGGAGTGTGGCACCTGCCGGGTGCTGTGCGGCGACACTATCCTCGACCAATGGGAATATCCGGTCGGAACATTTGGCGTTGATTTCCGCTACGGCTAGCGGGTTTTGCATCATGTTGCACGCCGGATCGGCCTCGCTGGCCATCCGGTCAGATGTATGCCGAAATCATCCTGGGAATAACTTCATGAGTATCACACTAACGTTTAATACCGAACGTCGCGAAGCCTGGCGACAACAGGGTTTATGGGGCGATGCTTCGCTTGGCGATTACTGGCGTCAAACGGTCAGAGCCATGCCGGATAAAATTGCCGTGGTTGATAATCATGGCGCTGCTTATACCTACGCGGCACTCGACGGCGCGGCCAGCAGTCTGGCAACCTGGTTTTTAGCCTGCGGTATTCAACCCGGCGACCGTATTGCCTTTCAGTTGCCGGGCTGGTGCGAATTTACCCTTATCTATCTGGCCTGCCTGAAAACCGGGGCCGTTTCAGTACCGTTGTTGCCTGCCTGGCGCGAAGCGGAGCTGGTGTGGGTACTGAACAAATGCAAAGCGAAGATTTTTTTCGCGCCTACACTTTTCAAACAGACCCGACCGGTAGACCTTATCCTGCCCTTACAAAACCAATTACCGCATCTGCAACAAATTGTCGCCGTGGATAAACTGGCACCGGCAACCACCTCAGTGGCGCTCAGCCAGCTGCTTTTAGCACCACCATTGACGGAGGTTATTAACGTTCACGCCGATGAACTGGCTGCCGTGCTGTTTACCTCCGGAACCGAAGGAATGCCGAAAGGCGTAATGTTAACCCATAACAACATCCTTGCCAGCGAACGTGCCTATTGTGCGCGTCTCAATCTCACCTGGCAGGATGTGTTTTTGATGCCCGCTCCACTTGGACACGCTACAGGTTTTCTGCATGGCGTTACCGCACCGTTTTTAATCGGTGCCCGCAGCGTATTGTTGGATATTTTCACCCCAACAGCCTGTCTTGAATTGCTGGAGCAACAACGCTGTACCTGCGTACTCGGTGCAACCCCCTTCGTCTACGACATGTTGTGTAGCATGGAAAACCGGTCCTGCGATCTCACTTCACTTCGTTTTTTCTTATGTGGAGGCACCACCATTCCGCAAAAAATTGTCCGAGACTGCCAACAGCGCGGTATTAAATTGTTAAGCATCTATGGTTCCACGGAGAGCTCGCCGCATGCGCTGGTCGATCTCGATGACTCACTTTCGCGCATGATGAATACCGATGGATATGCCGCCGCCGGCGTCGAAATTAAAGTCGTCGATGACGCGCGCAATACGTTGCCTGCGGGGGTAGAAGGTGAAGAAGCCTCGCGTGGCCCGAATGTGTTTATGGGCTACCTCGATGAGCCCGAACTGACCGCCCGCGCGCTGGATCAAGACGGCTGGTATTACAGTGGCGACTTGTGCCGGATGGACGACGCGGGATACATCAAAATCACCGGACGCAAGAAAGATATTATTGTGCGCGGCGGGGAAAATATTAGCAGCCGCGAAGTTGAGGATATTTTATTGCAGCATCCACGCATTCATGATGCCTGCGTTGTCGCGATGCCGGACGAACGCTTAGGTGAACGCTCGTGCGCTTACGTTGTGCTGAAACCTCCGCATCACTCACTTTCGCTGGAGTCAGTGGTGGCCTTTTTTAGCCGCAAACGGGTGGCAAAGTATAAATATCCGGAGCACATCGTGATTGTCGAGAAGTTACCGAGCACGGCGTCCGGCAAGGTACAAAAATACCAGTTGCGTCAGGATATTATTCAGCGTTTAAACGTGGAGAGTGTGGAGATCGTTGCAGGATAAAATGCCGGGTGGCGACGCTAGCGCACCTTATCCGGCCTACATTGAATAGGCCGGATAAGGCATGATGTTACTTGTTCAGTTCCGCCAGACTCAGCCATGTCTGCACGACGGTATCCGGGTTCAGCGACAGGCTGTCGATTCCCTCTTCCATCAGCCAGGCTGCAAAGTCTTCGTGGTCAGAGGGCCCCTGACCGCAAATACCCACGTACTTGCCCTGTTTCTTGGCTGCGCGAATCGCCATCGACAGCAGCGCTTTCACCGCGTCGTTACGCTCATCAAACAGTTCAGAAACCACACCAGAGTCGCGGTCCAGACCTAGCGCCAACTGCGTCATGTCGTTTGAGCCGATGGAGAAACCGTCGAAATACTCAAGGAACTGCTCGGCCAGCAAGGCGTTGGACGGGATCTCACACATCATGATGATCTTCAGTCCGTTCTCACCGCGTTTCAGCCCCTGACGCGCCAGCTCTTCCACTACCGCTTTCGCCTGAGCAACGGTACGTACGAACGGTACCATCACTTCAACGTTAGTCAGGCCCATGTCGTTACGGACACGTTTCACTGCGTCACATTCCAGCGCAAAACAGTCGCGGAAGCTATCGGCAACGTAACGCCCCGCCCCACGGAAGCCCAGCATTGGGTTTTCTTCATGTGGCTCATAACGCTCACCGCCGACGAGGTTGGCATATTCATTGGACTTAAAGTCCGACATGCGCACGATAACGCGTTTTGGATAGAACGCCGCACCCAGCGTTGCGATCCCTTCCGTCAGACGACCGACGTAGAATTCACGTGGGGAATCGAAACCTTTCATCATGCTGCGGATTTCGTTTTGCAGCTCAGGGGTCTGATCATCGAACTCCAGCAGCGCACGCGGGTGGACGCCGATCATGCGGTTGATGATAAATTCCAGACGCGCCAGGCCGACACCTTCGTTTGGCAGACAAGCGAAGTCGAAAGCGCGGTCCGGGTTACCGACGTTCATCATCACCTTCAACGGCAGATCCGGCATGGTCTCCACGCTGGAACTCTTCACGCTGAAGTCGAGCATGTCAGCGTAAACGTAACCGGTATCACCTTCAGCGCAGGAAACGGTTACCTTCTCACCGTCTTTCATACGTTCGGTGGCATCACCACAACCAACCACAGCCGGGATCCCCAGTTCACGGGCAATGATCGCCGCGTGACAGGTACGACCGCCACGGTTGGTGACAATCGCCGCCGCTTTCTTCATGATCGGTTCCCAGTCCGGGTCGGTCATGTCGGTAACCAGAACGTCGCCTGGCTCGATACGGTTCATTTCGCTGATGTCATGAATGACTTTGACCGGGCCCGCGCCAATGCGATGGCCGATAGCACGACCTTCAGCAATAATTTTACCCTGCGCATGCAGCGTATAACGCTCCATTACCTGGCCGCGAGAACGCACGGTTTCCGGACGCGCCTGCACAATGAACAGCTTGCCGGTATGACCGTCTTTCGCCCATTCGATATCCATCGGACGACCGTAGTGCTTCTCGATCTGTACCGCCTGCTTCGCCAGCTCCTGCACTTCAGCGTTGGTCAGGGAGAAAATGTCGCGCTGTTCCTGCGGTACATCTTCAATCGTTACCTGCTTACCGTGTTCCTGGGTTGGCGCGTAGACCATACGGATTTTTTTCGAACCCATTGTGCGACGGACGATCGCCGGACGATTAGCCGCCAGAGTCGGTTTGTGCACGTAGAATTCATCCGGGTTAACAGCCCCCTGCACTACCATCTCGCCCAGACCCCATGCGGACGTGATAAACACCACCTGATCGAAGCCGGACTCGGTATCAATGGAGAACATTACGCCGGAGGACGCGAGGTCCGATCGCACCATCCGCTGGACGCCAGCAGAGAGCGCCACACCACGGTGGTCATAACCCTGGTGAACACGATAAGAGATCGCGCGGTCGTTAAACAGCGAGGCAAATACGTGTTTAATGGCAACCAGTACAGCATCAAATCCCTGGACGTTGAGGAAGGTTTCCTGCTGACCGGCAAATGACGCATCTGGCATATCTTCTGCGGTAGCGGAGGAGCGCACGGCAAAAGAGGCATGGGCATCGTCCGCTGACAGCTGCGCGTAGGCATCGCGGACGGCATTTTCCAGTTCGGGCTGGAAAGGAGTGTCGATAATCCACTGGCGGATCTGTGCCCCGGCTTTCGCAAGCTCGGTGACATCGTCAATATCCGTTTTATCCAGCAGCTCATAAATGCGCTGGTTTACACCGCTCTGGTCCAGAAACTGGTTAAACGCATCGGCGGTCGTTGCAAAACCATTCGGTACGGAAACACCCATACCGGAAAGGTTAGTAATCATTTCACCCAGGGAGGCATTTTTGCCCCCAACTCTGTCTACATCATTCATGCCGAGTTGGTTATACCAAAGCACCAGCGGTGACGAGCCATTGTTGGACATCGAACAATCCTTATATATGAACGAGGTTAGGAAACTCAATTTTGCGTAATTATCTTTGCATATTTACCTCAACGAAAAAAACGGTGAATCGTTCAAGCAACTTTATTTTTTATTTTTTCAGATTGTTTCCGCATTTGCGCAAACCCGCGAGCTACAGGGGATCACCACAAAAACTACCGGTATAAACATTTGTTCCGAAAAATGAAATGTACTTTTCAGTAAATATAAAAATACCGTTTCATTTTATAAAATAGATGCAGCAATATTCGCTTCTGGCGAATTTTAATTTATGCTTTCAGAGAATTATGTCAGCCCCAGGATGAGCAAAATGGATAATGCTGTTGATCGTCACGTATTTTATATTTCTGATGGTACAGCCATCACCGCTGAGGTATTGGGCCACGCGGTAATGTCGCAATTTCCGGTCACGATCAGCAGCATTACGCTGCCGTTTGTGGAAAATGAAAGTCGTGCACGTGCGGTTAAAGACCAAATTGACGCGATCTACCAACAAACTGGCGTGCGCCCACTGGTGTTTTACTCCATCGTCCTGCCGGAAATTCGCTCAATTATTCTACAAAGTGAAGGATT
The DNA here is from genome assembly GCF_004353845.1 of Citrobacter arsenatis. Classification (GTDB taxonomy): domain Bacteria; phylum Pseudomonadota; class Gammaproteobacteria; order Enterobacterales; family Enterobacteriaceae; genus Citrobacter; species Citrobacter arsenatis. Next base: position 2,276,692 of record NZ_CP037864.1, on the reverse strand, counting down.
TTGTCAGGATATCGTGCAGGCATTGGTTGCCCCTCTCCAGCACGAAATGAAGCTTGACCCTACACCTATCGCCCATCGGACCCACGGTCTGAATCCCGGCAATCTCAACAAGTACGACGCGCGCATTGCCGCCATTGATTACACCCTGGCCCATGACGACGGTATTTCGTTGCGCAACCTCGATCAGGCGCAGGTGATCCTGCTCGGCGTTTCTCGTTGCGGCAAAACGCCGACCAGTCTTTATTTGGCCATGCAGTTTGGTATTCGCGCCGCCAACTACCCCTTTATTGCCGATGATATGGATAACCTGGTGCTGCCAGCGTCCCTTAAACCGTTGCAGCATAAATTGTTCGGCCTGACCATTGACCCAGAGCGTCTGGCGGCTATCCGCGAAGAGCGTCGGGAGAACAGCCGTTACGCCTCAATGCGACAGTGTCGAATGGAGGTAGCAGAGGTGGAAGCGCTGTACCGGAAAAACCAGATCCCATGGCTGAACAGTACCAATTACTCGGTAGAAGAGATTGCTACCAAGATCCTCGACATTATGGGACTGAATCGCCGCATGTACTAGAATGCTAGTGCATTGGTTCGATTTTTTGTTATTATGCTCGCCACCAGGCAGGATGAGTGTGATATTGTGATGTACATCACTTCCCGGTAGTCCTGCCGTTGAAGCAACAAATTTCTGAGACAAGTAATGAACAGAACCGATGAACTCCGTACTGCGCGTATTGACAATCTGGTTACCCCAGCAGAGCTTGCGCAACGGCATCCTGTTTCATCCTCCGTCGCCCGTCATGTCACGGAATCCCGACGCCGGATAGAAAAAATATTAAATGGTGAAGATGCTCGTTTGCTGGTGATCGTGGGTCCCTGCTCGATTCACGATCTTGATGCCGCAATGGAATACGCAACGCGTTTACAGGCGCTGCGCGAAAAACATCAGGCGCGTCTGGAAATCGTGATGCGCACCTATTTTGAAAAACCGCGCACCGTCGTGGGCTGGAAAGGCTTAATTTCCGACCCGGATCTAAACGGCAGCTACCGCGTGAACCACGGCATTGAACTGGCGCGTAAACTGCTGTTGCAGGTCAATGAACTGGGCGTACCCACGGCAACAGAATTCCTCGACATGGTGACCGGTCAGTTTATTGCCGATTTAATCAGTTGGGGAGCCATTGGCGCGCGCACTACCGAAAGCCAGATCCACCGTGAAATGGCGTCCGCGCTCTCCTGCCCGGTCGGCTTTAAAAACGGCACCGATGGCAACACGCGTATCGCCGTCGATGCAATTCGCGCCTCCCGCGCCAGCCACATGTTCCTCTCACCGGATAAAACCGGCCAGATGACCATTTATCAGACCAGTGGTAACCCTTACGGACATATCATCATGCGCGGCGGTAAAAAGCCGAATTATTATGCTGAAGATATTGCCGCCGCCTGCGATACCCTGCACGAATTTTCCCTGCCTGAGCATCTGGTGGTCGATTTTAGCCATGGTAATTGTCAGAAACAGCATCGTCGTCAGTTGGACGTTTGCGATGACGTGTGTCAGCAAATTCGTAACGGTTCAACGGCGATTGCCGGGATCATGGCGGAGAGTTTCCTGCGTGAAGGTACGCAAAAAATCGTTAGCGGCCAGCCGCTGGTTTACGGTCAGTCCATTACCGACCCATGCCTGAACTGGGAAGATACTGAACTGCTGGTTGAAAAACTCGCCTCTGCGGTTGATAGCCGTTTTTAATGTCGTTCGCCGGGTAACTTCACGTTGCCCGGTGCTAATCCATTGTTTTCCCCCGCTTTGCTGTACAATATCCGTTCTCGTCACAATTATTTCACAAAAATGCTTGCCGCAAATTTGCAGTTTGATGATAATGATTATCATTGTTACATTGATTGTTATTTTTAAACACTATGTCACGTATGGATAACACAACAGCAACGCCCGCAAAAGAAAATGCACCGCCTTCCGTCGCGCCAAACGAACGCCGAATTGACAGTAAAAATCTGCTGGGTAAAGAAGGACGCGTGATCATAGAACATGATGGCCAGCACTATCTGCTGCGCCAGACTCAAGCTGGAAAACTCATTCTGACCAAATAAACGACACTTTTCGCCAGCCACCCAGGTAATACCCAGGCAGCCAGCGCTTTTCGATTTCCTAATGGAGAGTTGCTATGCCTTACCTGCACACTGCGTCTCTGCGCCCATCGCTGTTGGCGCTGGCGATTGTCAGTAACCTGCCCGCCGTCGCCAATGCGGCGGCAGAAGATATGACCGTCACCGCCACCGGCAATGCCCGTAGCGCCTTTGAAGCGCCGATGATGGTCAGCGTAATTGATGCCAGCGCCCCGGAAAACCAGACCGCCAGTTCGGCAGCCGACCTGCTACGTAAGGTTCCAGGCCTGACCCTTGACGGTACGGGACGCACCAACGGCCAGGATGTGAATCTGCGTGGCTACGACCGACGCGGCGTTCTGGTGCTGGTTGACGGCGTTCGTCAGGGAACCGACACCGGACACCTGAACAGTACCTTCCTCGACCCAGCGCTTATCAAACGCATCGAAGTCGTGCGTGGCCCTTCTGCACTGCTGTACGGCAGCGGCGCGCTGGGCGGCGTGATCGCCTATGACACTGCGGATGCCAAAGATCTGCTGGAAGTCGGACAACACAGCGGTTATCGCGTGTTCGGTACTGCGGCAACCGGCGATCACAGCCTTGGTATGGGTGCCAGCGCGTATGGCCGCACCGATACGCTGGACGGACTGCTTGCCTGGTCGAGTCGCGATCGCGGTGATTTACGCCAGAGTGACGGTACCACAGCGCCAAACGATGAAGCGATCAACAATATGCTGGCAAAAGGTAGCTGGAAAATTGACAGCGCCCAGACGCTGGCCGGTTCGCTGCGTTACTACAACAATGACGCCCGTGAACCTAAAAACCCGCAAACCAGCGCAGCGGATGCCACCAGCAACCCGATGACCGATCGTTCAACCATCCAGCGCGATGCACAGCTGGCCTACTCCCTTGCTCCGGCGGACAATGACTGGCTGAATGCGAATGCCCGCATTTACTGGTCCGAAGCGCGTATTAATGCCCAGGACCTTGATAACACGGGCGAATTTCGTAAGCAGACCACCAAAGGCGGCAAAATCGACAATCGTACCCGCCTGTTTAGCGACTCATTTGCGTCTCATCTGCTGACCTACGGCGGCGAATACTACCGTCAGGAACAACAGCCTGGTGGTGCAACCACGGGTTTCCCGGAGGCAAAAATTGATTTCAGCTCCGGCTGGCTACAGGATGAAATCACTCTGCGCGACCTGCCGGTTACGCTGCTGGGCGGTACCCGTTATGACTCATATCGCGGCAGCAGCGACGGCTATGAAGACGTCGATGCCGATAAATGGTCGTCTCGCGCTGGACTCACCGTTGCGCCTGCCGACTGGCTGATGTTGTTCGGTTCATACGCTCAGGCCTTCCGTGCACCGACGATGGGCGAGATGTATAACGATGCGAAACACTTCTCGATTGGCCGTTTTTACACCAACTACTGGGTGCCAAACCCTAACCTGCGTCCGGAAACCAACGAAACACAGGAATACGGATTTGGTCTGCGCTTTGATGATCTGCTGATGGCGAGCGATGCGCTCGAATTCAAAGCCAGCTATTTCGACACCAAAGCGAAAGATTACATCTCCACCAGCGTCGACTTCGCCGCCGCGACAACCATGTCCTATAACGTGCCCAACGCCAAAATCTGGGGCTGGGATGTGATGGCGAAATACACCGCCGACCTGTTCAGTCTCGATATGGCCTACAACCGCACGCGCGGCAAAGATACTGACACAGGGGAATATATTTCCAGCATTAACCCGGACACCGTTACCAGCAAACTGAACGTCCCGGTTGCGCACAGCGGATTCTCCGTGGGCTGGATAGGGACTTTTGCCGATCGTTCAACGCATATCAGCAACAGCTACACTAAACAGCCCGGTTATGCGGTGAATGATTTCTACGTGAGCTATCAGGGCCAACAGGCGCTGAAAGGCATGACCACCACGCTGGTACTGGGCAATGCCTTCGACAAAGAGTACTGGTCGCCGCAGGGCATTCCGCAGGATGGTCGTAATGGCAAACTTTTCGTGAGTTATCAGTGGTAATCACTTTTCCCCGGTTCGCCGGGGCAGCAATCTGGAAGGAAGAGACAATGAATCATTACACTCGCTGGCTGGAACTTAAGAAAGAAAACCCGGGCAAATACGCACGTGATATTGCGGGGTTGATGAATATTAGCGAAGCCGAACTGACCTTCGCGCGCGTGGGTCATGACGCCTGGCGCTTACGTGGCGAAGTGCGCGAAATCCTCGGCGCACTGGAGGCCGTAGGCGAAACCAAATGTATATGCCGCAACGAATACGCGGTACATGAGCAGGTGGGTACTTTTACCAATCAGCACCTCAACGGTCATGCCGGGCTGGTTCTTAATCCGCACGCCCTCGACCTGCGCCTGTTCCTCAATCAGTGGGCAAGCGTGTTTCATATCAGCGAAACAACCGCCCATGGCGAGCGCCAGAGCATTCAGTTCTTTGACCATCAGGGAGATGCTCTGCTGAAAGTCTATGCCACACAAAACACCCTGATAGAGGAATGGGTTGCGTTGCTGACCCGTTTCATCTTTGCTGAAAACCCGCCACTGGTGCTGCAACCGGCCAACAATTCGGCTCCAGCCGACATCGCGGTTGATGCGCAGACCGTTGATCAAGAATGGCGAGCGATGACCGATGTACACCAGTTTTTCGGTCTGCTGAAACGCCACGATCTCACCCGCCAACAGGCGTTTAATCTGGTGGGCGACGATCTGGCCTGTAAAGTCGCAAATAGTGCACTGGCGCAGTTACTCGACACCGCGCGCCAGGATGGCAATGAAATTATGGTCTTTGTGGGTAATCGTGGCTGCGTACAGATTTTTACCGGCGTGGTAGAAAAACTGGTGCCGATGAAAGGCTGGCTGAATATCTTCAACCCGGCATTTACCTTACACCTACTGGAAGAGAGCGTGGCAGAAACATGGGTAACGCGCAAACCGACCGCCGATGGCCACGTCACCAGTCTGGAACTGTTTGCTGCCGACGGCACGCAAATCGCTCAGCTGTATGGTCAGCGTACGGAAGGTGAACCAGAGCAGACGCAATGGCGCGCACAAATTGGCGCCCTCACGCCGAAAGGACTGGCCGCATGAAAAAACTGCTGGCCCTGATCGCGCTGCTGCCCATCGCAGCGCTGGCTGCTGCCGGGGAACGGGTTGTTGCACTCGGTGGCGATGTGACCGAGATTGTATACGCACTGGGAGCACAATCTTCCCTGGTGGCGCGAGACAGCACCAGCCAGTGGCCTGAAGCGGCAAACGCGCTACCGGATGTGGGTTACTTACGCCAACTCAACGCCGAAGGGATCCTGGCTACCCGCCCGACACTGGTCCTTGCCAGCGCGCAGGCGCAACCCTCTCTGGCACTAAAACAGCTCGAGCAGAGCAACGTCAGAGTTGTCACGATCCCGGCAAGCAACGATCTTAACGTGATTGATGAAAAAATTCGCGTCATCGCCGAGGCAACCCATCGGGAGGCCGAGGGCGAAACGCTGCGCGCAATGTTACGTCAGGAACTGGCGACGCTCCCGTCATCTGAACTAAATAGACGTGTGCTGTTTATTCTCAATCATGGCGGGATGACCGCAATGGCGGCGGGCCAGCAAACCGGAGCCGATGCAGCTATCCGCGCCGCCGGCCTGCTCAACGCAATGCAGGGCGTTAACCGCTATCAGCCGCTGTCACAGGAAGGCGTCATTGCCAGCCAGCCCGATCTGGTGGTGATTTCGCAAGACGGCGTTAAGGCGATGGGTGGCGAAGATAATCTGTGGGCGTTGCCTGGCCTTGCACAGACACCTGCCGGGCGGAATAAACAGGTGTTGCAGGTGGACGATATGGCGCTGCTTGGCTTTAGCGTACGCACGCCACAGGCTATTTTGCAGCTTCGCGTTAAAGCAGAGCAACTCCCCTGATGTCCCGACGTATCCGTTGTTCTTTGTGGTCACTCGCACTCATGTTAGTCGTGATGACAATCCTGGCTACCGGTTTTGGCGCGTTGCGCCTGCCGGTGAGTCTGCTCTGGCGGGATGGCGATGAGGCACTGCGTCAAATCTGGCTCACCATTCGCCTGCCCCGCGTCCTGCTGGCGCTGGTGATTGGCGGCTCTCTGTCACTCGCAGGCTGCGTGATGCAGGGCCTGTTTCGCAATCCGCTGGCAGACCCTGGATTACTGGGGATAAGCAGCGGCGCCGCCTGCGCCGTCGCCCTGTGGGTGGTACTCCCCATCTCTTTGCCCGCGTTGCTGATGCTGTACGCCCCGATGCTGGCCGCTTTTCTCGGTGCCCTGGCGGCGACGGTGGTTATTTTTATCCTCAGCCAGCAGCACGACGGGTCACTCTCACGTCTGCTGCTGGTCGGTATTGCCATCAACGCGCTCTGCGGGGCAGCGGTTGGCGTGCTGTCATGGGTCAGTAATGATGCGCAACTGCGCCAGCTGTCGCTATGGGGAATGGGCAGTCTGGGGGCCGCGCAATGGTCCACGCTGCTGGCGGTTACCTCGCTGGCTATCCCAACGATATTGATAATCTGGCGTCTGGCACCGGCGCTAAACCTGCTGCAGTTGGGTGAGGAGGAGGCGCATTATCTCGGCGTAGATGTGCGTACCGTTCAGCGTATTTTGCTGCTTTGTAGCGCATTGCTGGTTGCCGCAGCCGTGGCGGTAAGCGGCGTGATTGGCTTTATCGGGTTGGTTATCCCGCATCTGATGCGCATGTGGCTCGGTTCAGATCATCGTGCTGTTATTCCAGGTTCCGTGCTGGCGGGCGCATTTTTATTACTGATTGCCGACACGCTGGCCCGTACAGCGGTTGCACCTGCGGAGATGCCGGTCGGTCTGTTGACCAGTCTTCTCGGTGCTCCGTGGTTTTTATGGCTTATTTTTCGTCAGCGAGGACCGCATGGCTGAACATTTCACCGCTGAAGGGCTTCATTACCGCGTGGCTGGCCGAACGGTCATTGATGACGTATCACTCACCCTTGCAAAAGGTGAACTGGTGGCGCTCATCGGCCCAAACGGTGCGGGGAAATCCACCCTGCTACGCCTGCTAACCGGTTATCTTAAACCGGCTACCGGGCGCTGCGAACTGGCGAGCAAAACGCTGGATGAATGGCCTGCCCAGAGGCTATCACGGCATCGGGCGGTGATGCGTCAGCAAACGCAGTTGGGATTCGACTGGCCGGTAGAGGCCGTCATCGCGATGGGACGTGCGCCCTGGACCCAACGACCGGAATCCCAAATTATCGCTAAGGTGATGGAAATGACCGGATGCACACCGCTGGCTGGCCGGCAATACGCCGCGCTTTCCGGCGGCGAGCAACAGCGAGTACAGTTGGCCCGAGCGCTGGCGCAGCTTTGGTGTGACGGCACGCCTCGCGGCTGGTTATTTCTTGATGAACCGACCTCTGCGTTGGATCTTTACCACCAGCAGCATCTGTTGCGCTTGCTGAAGATGCTAACCGCTTCACGAGAGCTGCACGTGTGTATTGTGCTTCATGATCTAAACCTCGCCGCACTGTGGGCTGACAGAATAGTGCTGCTGCACAACGGCAGGCTGGTGTCGCAGGGGACGCCGGAGGCCGTATTACAGGCTGATGACCTGAGACGCTGGTATGGCGCTCAGGTACACGTTGGCCAGCATCCGGCCAACGGATCCCCGCAGGTGTTTCTGGCCCCTTAGCTTGAACAGCTCACTTCCAGCCGTTTTCCCCAGTCAGGTGGGCGGCTGACATAATCATCATCGCGATCGACAAACGGGGTACGCAACGCCTGGTGCAACCGATGTAGCTCGGTGTAATCCCCCTGCTCTGCCTGACTAATGGCCCGTTGCGCCAGCCAGTTACGTAATACCATTGCCGGATTCGCCGCCTTCATCTGCGTTTGTCTGGCAACATCAGCAATATTGTCCTGCTGCAGACGCGCGCGATACCGCGTAAACCAGTCATCAAATGCTGCACGGTCAATAAATTCATCGCGCAACGGGGATTGCGCACTGTGTTGTTCTGTTTGGCTGAGCATGCGAAACGTTCGGGTATAGTCGCTTCTTTCCCGCGCCATCAGACTAAACAGTTCGCTCAGCAGTTCGTTGTCATCTTTCTGCTCGCTAAAGAAGCCGAGCTTTTGCCGCATGCGCTGACCGTAGCGAGTTAACAGCGCCAGTTGGTAACCCTCCAGCGCATCATTGAGCGCCTCGACCGGGATAAACGGCGACAGGGTTTGCGCCAGGCGTTGCAAGTTCCACAGCGCTGCAGCCGGTTGATTATCGAAACTGTATCGTCCCTGGTTGTCCGAGTGGTTGCAGATAAAATCGGGCACATAGTCATCAAGAAAACCGAATGGGCCGTAATCCATCGTCAGTCCCAGAATCGACATGTTGTCCGTATTCATGACACCATGCGAAAATCCTACCGCCTGCCAGTCAGCGATCAACGTCGCAGTACGCGTGACAACATCGTTAAACCACAGCTGATACCTATCGGCTTCTTCCTGCCATTGCGGCCAGTAATGGCGAATTGCAAAGTCTGCCAACTGACACACTTTTTCCGGTTCGCGACGATAGTAGAAGTGTTCAAAATGGCCAAAACGCATATGGCTTTGCGCCACACGAATGAGCATCGCCCCTGCTTCTACCGTTTCGCGATACACCGGCGTGTCGCTGGTAACAATCGACAATGCCCGCGTGGTCGGTATGCCCAGGTAGTGCATCGCCTCGCTGGCCAGACTTTCGCGAATTGTCGAGCGCAGCACGGCGCGCCCATCACCCATGCGGGAGTAAGGCGTAAGCCCGGCGCCTTTCAGGTGCCAGTCAAACGTTGAGCCATCAGCGAGCTGTTGTTCGCCAAGCAGGATCCCGCGGCCATCGCCAAGCTGGCCTGCCCAGACGCCAAACTGGTGCCCGCTATACACTTGCGCTAAAGGCGACATACCGGGGAGAAGCGATTCGCCACCCCAAACGCCTGCTCCGCTCGGGGTATCAAATAGCGACTCAGGAATAGCTAATTGCTCCGCCAGCGCATCGTTATGCCAGATCAGGCGCGCGTTTTTCAGGGGAGTAGGTGAAAGAGCTGTAAAGGTTGCTGGTAATTCATCACGCCAGCGAGTGGTAAAAGACAGGGTCATAGGGCCTCCTGCCTCTAGTGTAGACTGTTAATAGCCTGTTAAACACCAGCAAATATAAGGGTTATCGGTTAGCGAGCGAAATTATCTGCGCGGGAGGCACGGCTGGCCATAATCCTCCCTGTATAGCGCTGAATCCCAGAGGTAACACGCGCGCTAGCATCTCCGGTGTATCAATACCGCTGATGATGATTGACTCACTGCAAGGAGATATCTGCGCCAGGATCGCCCGCATAAACGGCTCGAACGAAATATGTGTAATCCTTTGTTGAACAAAGTTTTTATCCAACACGACACGTTTAAACAGACCATCAAAAATGGCCCGGGTTGATATGCCGCCAGCACCATAGTTTGTTAAAACGAGTGGAAATCGCGCCGCTAATGCAGCCAGCGTTGGATTCTCTTTTCCATTATTTAACTCTGGATAATTTTCATTAATAGCCAGCTCCAGAAATGAAAATCGTTCAACTTGTGAAGCAAATTTAGCATCTGATAATAAAGTATTAGCAATTGCCGGCGTTAAATTAATCCAGGCGGAAACTTTCCGTTGAATAAAAAAGTGTTGGCACGTTTCGATTAATTCAAGTTTTTCGCTAAATAAGCGACATTGTTCTTCACCCGTCATCCGAGGTAGGACCAGTTCAGTGGGTATACGTACATCCCCATGTGCACTGGCGAAACTGGTGATGATATCGACGTATTCAAGATCGCCTTTTTCGCTTCTCGCAGGGAGAAAAGAGAACTCTGAATGGTAAAGAGTATCCAGTGAAACAATCATCGTGCCAGCCCCTCTGCATAGGTGTTATCCGGCATCCTGTAGCAAAGGATGGAGAAATACGTTATTGCTGATGCAAGTAGAGGCCCTTTCATTTGTCCCTTTTTAGCCGGTAAATCGAATCCTTTTTTTTAGCTTATCCTGATTATAAACGAATATCCAGCTTTGCACTTTTTAATATCTCGGAATAAATCATATTTTTAGCAAGATACGCTCTTAATGTTCAGGGGTATTGTCCGGCTAACGGCAGAAATAAAAAAGTGACTTTCAAATGGAAATGCCGAGACCGCACAGTCTTAGGCGGCCTCGTGACTAATGAGGATTAAATACGTCGCGCCTGCCAAAAGTTTTTACGCCAGTAAACGTTGTCCAGGGATGAGCGCATCACTCCGCGGCTGGTTGAGGCATGAATAAATTGATTATTGGTATCGTAAATTCCGACATGCAGACCACTTTCCCCGGAGCCAGTTTTAAAGAAAACCAGATCGCCGGGCAGTAAATCATCTTTATCGATTTCAGTACCAATTTTCGATTGTGTGCGTGTATCACGCGGGAGTTGCAGATCGAATTTGTCGCGCATCGTCATCAAAACAAACCCAGAACAATCTACCCCGCTACGGCTCATGCCGCCATAACGATAAGGTGTGCCATGCCAGGTTTGCAGTTGGTCATTAAGACCGGCGATAACAGCGATAGAATCCGACAAGCGAGCGTTTGGCGCAGGAGCACGATGGCTGCTGCAGCCCGCCAAAAACAATGCTGTGATGAAAAGGAGCCAAAAGCGCATTCAGGACGAATCCTCTGAATTATATTTTTATGTCAATTTAGCGTGGAAATTATATGATTTTCAAGAACCCATTTAACTTAAGTGGTTGATATGAGCATTCTGTGTCCTTCAATATCCAAACGACGGAAGTTCACGCCATAAGCTGCAGACAAATTAGCCGGCGTGAGTACCGCATCCCGTGAGCCGCTGGCAAGCAGCTTCCCGCGTTTAAGAAGCCAGGCCTTGTGCGCATGACGCAAGGTATGATTAAGGTCATGGCTACTCATGACAATCGCTATCCCCTGCGAACACAGCTGACTTAACAACCTGTCCAGCGCGTTTTGTTGCGCCACGTCCAGGCTGTTCATCGGCTCATCCAGCAATAAAAGCTGACCTAATGGATTCGATTGCGGGCAAATCTGCAGGATAACCGCGGCCAGGCGTACGCGCTGCCACTCCCCCCCGGAGAGTTGATTCACGCTACGCCCCAGCTTATCCCCAAGGCCGAGCGCATCGGCGATGTCCTGTAATAGATCGGTGCGCTCTTTGTCAGGCTGATGCAGCGTCAGAAAATGCCAGACCGGCATCGCAAACGGTGGATTTTGCTGTTGCGCAAGATAGGCACGGTAGTGCGCCAGCTTAGCTGACGGCCATTCGTCAAGCGGCATATCACCCAAGGTGATGCTGCCCTCTCCGGTCGTCAGGCCCGCCATACGCGCCAACAACGTGCTCTTTCCTGCCCCGTTAGGCCCCACTAAATGCAGGATCTCGCCTGCTTTTATCTCACCAGAAAGCGGGCCGAGTCGGGTCGATTCCGCTACGTCCTGTAGCTGCATCAATCGGGACATTAGTTTGCCAGCGCCTTCTGAATGGTTTGCACCAGGATGGGATCTTCAGGCGTCATATCGGGTGAAAATCGTTGCAATACCTGACCATCTCGCCCGACTAAAAACTTCTCGAAATTCCACAGGATATCGTCTGGATACAGCGGTGCCCGACCTTTACTTGCCATACGCTCATAGAATCCGCTATCAGCAGGCGCAACCGCCGTTGGCGCAGCATCAATCAGCTTTTGATACAGCGGATGGCGTCCCTCGCCGTTGACGTCAATTTTGCTGAACATCGGGAAGGTAACGCCCCAGGTGGTACTGCAATACGTTTTTATTTCCTCTTCACTGCCCGGTTCCTGGCCCAGAAACTGGTTGCAAGGGAACCCCAGGACGGTGAAGCCCTGCTGATGCCAGGCTTTCTGCAGATTCTCCAGCTGCTCGTATTGGGGCGTTAGTCCGCATTTTGAAGCCACGTTGACGATTAACAGCACATTTCCGGAATACGGCTGCAATGAGGTAACCTTACCGTCAATGGTCGTCACTTCTGTATCGAGAATAGTGTTTTGCATAGCATCTCCAGAACAACAGGTGGATTTTCAGTTTTTAATCATAGACCGAACCAACGCGTTCTAGCGCGCGGCTTTTAACAATAGCCAGATAAATACCGGTGCGCCCATTGTGGCCGTCACCACGCCGATTGGCAGCTCAGCCGAGGCCAGCACCAGACGCGCGACCACATCAGCCAACAGCAATACGATTGCGCCAGCCAACGCGCAGCCCGGCAGTAACACGCGATGATCGGTTAAACCGCACAGCCGCAGAATATGTGGGATAACAAGCCCGATAAAACCAATTGCTCCCGCCAGAGCCACGCTTACGCCAACCATCCAGCCAGTGGCGACCACCAGCAGGTTGCGCCAGAACCATAGTGGCAGCCCCAGTTGACGAGCAGACGTCTCTCCTAATGCCAGCATATTCATCGGCTGCGACTGACAGCAGATCCACACCAGCACCGGAATCAACGCCACCATGAGCCAGGCCTGATGCCAGTCTACGCCACCAAAGCCCCCCATCATCCAGTACATCAGCTGTCGCAAATCAAAGGAGGTGGAGAAGTAGATGGCCCATGTCATCAGCGCACTACAGATAATCCCCAGCGCCACTCCCGCCAACAACAGGCGGCTGGTAGACAAATGACGTCGGGCAAAACGTAGCAAAATAAGCGTGATAATCAGCGCCCCAGCGATGGCGCATAAGCCCAACGCCCAGCCGGGGAGTTTGCCCTGACCCAGCAGCACCGCTGCGATAAGCCCGACACCCGCGCCGTTAGACACCCCCAGTAATCCGGGCTCCGCGAGCGGATTTTCAAAGAGAGCTTGCATCACTGCGCCAGATAAGGCCAACGCAGCGCCTACCAGCAAAACGGCAAGGGTACGGGGAAGTCGGATTTGCCAGACGAACAGATCGCCGCGGGCGCTAAACCAGTCGCCGGGGGCGATCCACTGTTCTCCTGCGCACAAGCTTAGGATCGTTGCCAGTAGCATCAGTACTGACAGTGACAGTATCCAGCGCACGTTTCGTCGCTGCTGTTGATGGGCGAAAGTCAGCATGTTTTCCATTCTGCTGAAAAGAGATGGGGGTGATTCTACGGTGCTGATTCGGTAGTGAAAAGGAAAAAGGCCGCATAGCGGCCTTTTTAGTTATACGCGTCATACTCTGCGTATCGTTAAATCACTCTTCTTTGGGCGTTGCGTTTTCGACCCGGCTTTTTAACTTCTGTCCGGGTCTGAAGGTCACCACGCGCCGTGCTGTAATGGGAATATCTTCGCCCGTTTTCGGGTTACGGCCCGGACGTTGATTCTTATCACGCAGATCGAAGTTACCAAAACCAGAGAGTTTTACCTGCTCACCATTTTCCAGAGCACGACGGATCTCTTCGAAAAACAGCTCGACCAGTTCTTTGGCATCCCGCTTGCTAAGCCCAAGCTTATCAAACAGATATTCTGACATTTCAGCTTTTGTAAGCGCCATAGGTTCAATCCCTCAATGATGCCTGGAATCGCTCTTTTAATGCCTCTACACATTTGGCGACGGTAGCGGCAATCTCCTCTTCTTCAAGTGTACGGCTGGTATCCTGAAGGATCAGGCTGATAGCGAGGCTCTTATAACCCTCCGCAACACCCTTACCGCGGTACACGTCAAATAAGTTTACGCCAACTACCTGATTTACGCCAACTTTCTTACACTCGGATAAAATATCCGCAGCGGGAACGTTTTCGGCCACAACGACCGCGATGTCGCGACGGTTCGCCGGGAAGCGAGAAACTTCACGCGCCTGAGGCACCACGCGGTCTGCGAGCTTGTTCCACTCCAGTTCAAACACCAGAGTGCGACCGTTCAGATCCAGTTTACGTTCCAGCTCAGGATGAACAACCCCAATGAAACCAATGCGTTCACCTTTCAGATAAATCGCCGCAGACTGACCCGGATGCAGCGCCGGATTCGCTTTAGCTTTGAACTGAATGTCCGCCAGTTTGCCGGTCAGGTCGAGAACTGCTTCCAGATCGCCTTTCAGATCATAGAAATCAACGGTCTCTTTTGCCAGATTCCAGTGTTCATCATGACGGTTGCCGCAGATCACACCCGCCAGCATCAGATCCTGACGGATCCCGAGGTTGGCCTGCGTATCGGGTACGAAACGTAAACCCGTTTCAAAAATACGCACACGGTTCTGCTGACGGTTCTGGTTGTACACTACCGTAGACAGCAAGCCAGTCCACAGGGACAAGCGCATTGCCGACATATCAATAGAGATTGGGCTTGGCAGCAGCAGCGCTTCTTCACCCGGATGCAGCAGCGCCTGGACTTTCGGGTCGACGAAGCTGTAAGTAATGACTTCCTGGTAACCTTTGTCATTCAGCATGGTTTTTACGCGTTTCAGCGACAAATCCGCTTCACGATGCGTACCCATGATAAGACCCGCCTGAATTGGCGTGTTCGGGATATTGTCATAACCGTATACGCGGGCGACTTCTTCGACCAGGTCTTCTTCGATCTCCATATCGAAACGCCAGCTCGGCGCTACTGCTTTCCACTCATCCTGCCCTTCCGTGACGTCACAACCCAGACGACGCAGAATATCGCTCACCTGCTCATCTGCAATGTGGTGTCCGATCAGACGATCCAGTTTGCTACGGCGAAGCGTAATGGTTGCGCGTTTTGGCAGCGTAGCTTCGTTGGTTACGTCAATGATTGGACCCGCTTCGCCGCCGCAGATATCAATCAGCAGGCGTGTCGCGCGTTCCATGGCTTTATGTTGCAGAGCCGGATCAACACCACGCTCATAGCGGTGAGAAGCATCGGTATGTAGACCGTGACGACGTGCGCGGCCGGTAATAGACAGTGGGCTGAAGAACGCGCATTCCAGCAGAACGTTTTGCGTTTCATCATTCACACCGGAGTGTTCGCCACCAAAGATGCCGCCCATCGCCAGCGCTTTGTTATGGTCCGCAATCACCAGCGTATCCGCATTCAGTTTCGCTTCGCTGCCGTCCAACAATACCAGGGTCTCACCCTCTTTTGCCATACGGACAACAATCCCGCCTTCAATGCGGTCTTTGTCGAATGCGTGCATCGGCTGGCCCAGTTCGAGCAGCACATAGTTAGTCACGTCAACCACGGCATCAATAGAGCGAATACCGCAACGACGCAGTTTTTCTTTCATCCACAGCGGGGTTGGCGCTTTAACGTTGATGCCTTTCACCACGCGGCCCAAATAGCGCGGACAGGCTTCTACGGCTTCAACCTGAATCGGCAAAACGTCGCTAACGGTTGCCGCTACAGGCGCCATTTCCGGCTCAACCAGCGGAGCTTTGTTCAGCACAGCAACATCACGAGCAACACCAATAATGCCTAAGCAGTCGGCGCGGTTCGGCGTGACGCTGATTTCGATAGTGTTATCGTCAAGTTTCAGGTATTCACGGATATCGGTGCCAATTGGTGCATCGGCCGGCAGTTCGATAATACCGCTATGATCGTCGGAAATACCCAGCTCAGAGAAAGAGCACAGCATACCTTCAGACGGCTCACCGCGCAGTTTCGCGGCTTTGATTTTGAAATCGCCCGGCAGAACAGCGCCAACGGTTGCTACAGCCACCTTCAGCCCCTGACGGCAGTTTGGCGCGCCACAGACGATATCCAGCAGACGGTCGCCGCCTACATTCACTTTGGTGACGCGCAGCTTGTCAGCGTTCGGATGCTGAGCGCACTCAACCACTTCGCCTACTACAACGCCGTTGAACGCGCCGGAAACAGGATCCACACCGTCAACTTCCAGACCTGCCATCGTGATTTGGTTTGACAACGCATCGCTATCAATCGCCGGGTTTACCCATTCGCGTAACCACAGTTCACTGAATTTCATTGTTTTATCCTGCCTTTATTTAAACTGTTTGAGGAAACGCAGATCGTTTTCGAAGAAAGAGCGCAGATCGGTCACACCATAACGCAGCATGGTCAGACGCTCCATACCCATACCGAACGCAAAGCCCGAGTAGATTTCCGGATCGATTCCAACATTACGCAGCACGTTCGGGTGAACCATCCCGCAACCCAGCACTTCCAGCCACTTACCGTTTTTGCCCATCACGTCTACTTCCGCAGAAGGTTCAGTGAACGGGAAGTAGGAAGGACGGAAACGAACCTGCAGGTCTTCTTCAAAGAAGTTGCGCAGGAAATCGTGCAACGTGCCTTTCAGGTTGGTGAAGTTGATGTTGGTATCAACAATCAGCCCTTCCATCTGATGGAACATCGGGGTGTGCGTCTGATCGTAATCGTTACGATATACACGGCCTGGGGCGATAATACGGATCGGCGGCTGTTTTTCCTTCATGGTGCGGATCTGCACGCCGGAAGTCTGCGTACGCAGCAGACGCGTCGCGTCAAACCAGAAAGTGTCGTGATCAGCGCGCGCCGGGTGATGGCCAGGAATGTTCAGCGCATCGAAGTTATGATAGTCATCTTCGATTTCTGGCCCCGTCGCCACGGTAAAGCCCAGCTCACCGAAGAAACTTTCAATTCTGTCGATAGTACGCGTTACCGGATGCAGACCACCGTTTTCGATACGACGTCCCGGCAGAGAGATATCGATCGTTTCTTCAGCCAGACGGGCATTTAACGCAGCACTTTCTAATTCTGCTTTACGCGCATTCAGCGCTTGTTGAACTTGCTCTTTGGCTTCGTTTATCACCGCACCTGCTGCCGGGCGCTCTTCTGCCGGCAGTTCGCGCAGGGTTGTCATCTGAAGGGTCAAGTGCCCTTTCTTGCCCAAATATTCGACGCGGACATTGTCTAACGCGGCAACATCTGAAGCCTGGTTAATGGCGGCCGTTGCACTGGCAACCAGCTCTGCGAGATGTGACATGGTTTTCCTCGTTATGTTGCGATATTCACTAGTCGCTCGTATATACGCAAAATCATTCAAGTTGTATCAACGCGGCAAAAGAGCGAATGCAGCCAACACAGAGACAACTTGAAGGACGACACGTATAAAAAAAGCCTCCACCAGGGAGGCTTTTAGGCGCTGTTTTCCGTTTCTTCTTTCACGCGCAAGCCTCCTGATTTCAGGTGCTAAAGTAAAAGAAGAAGCGGAAAATAGCAGCATTCATGCTTGCGTTACCTTATGTGGTAAAAACCGGACAACCTTTATTGAAAAGGCTTACGGATAAATTGTCAACTAATTGATTGCACTACAAATAAAAGAGAGGGAGCCAGGCTCCCTCTTTTCACCGGCTTATGCCAGAGCTGCTTTCGCTTTTTCGACCAGAGCGGTGAACGCTACTTTGTCGAATACTGCGATGTCAGCCAGGATCTTACGGTCGATTTCAACAGAGGCTTTTTTCAGGCCGTTGATGAATTTGCTGTAAGAAATACCGTTCTGACGTGCTGCTGCGTTGATACGCGCAATCCACAGTTGACGGAACTGACGCTTTTTCTGACGACGGTCACGATAAGCGTACTGACCAGCTTTGATAACAGCCTGGAAGGCAACGCGGTATACGCGAGAACGCGCACCGTAGTAGCCTTTAGCTTGTTTCAAAATTTTCTTGTGACGTGCACGGGCAACTACACCACGTTTTACGCGAGCCATATGTGCTCTCCTGTATCTATATTCTTAGTAAAAAAATGAATTAAACGTTAACGGCTTATGCGTACGGCAGGCACGCGATAACCAGACCCAGATCGCCTTTAGACACGAGGCCTTTTGGACGCAGGTGACGTTTACGCTTAGTAGATTTTTTGGTCAGAATATGACGCAGGTTTGCGTGCTTACGCTTAAATCCACCACCACCGGTTTTTTTGAAGCGCTTAGCAGCACCGCGTACGGTCTTAATTTTTGGCATTTTAATAACTTCCACTTCGCATTGTTAATAAACGAAACGTAGGCGAACAACGGCTGTGGAACCCGCAGGCTCCACAGACATTGCTACTTGAAGGCCTTACTGTTTCTTCTTAGGAGCGAGCACCATGATCATCTGACGGCCTTCGATCTTCGTAGGGAAGGATTCGACTACTGCCAGTTCACTCAGATCGTCACGGACGCGGTTGAGCACTTCCATACCGATCTGTTGGTGGGCCATCTCACGACCGCGAAAACGCAGCGTGATCTTAGCCTTATCGCCATCTTCCAGAAAGCGTACCAGGCTGCGGAGTTTTACCTGGTAATCGCCATCGTCGGTGCCAGGACGGAATTTAATTTCCTTAACCTGGATAACTTTTTGCTTTTTCTTCTGTTCCTTAGAAGACTTACTCTTTTCATAAAGGAACTTGCCGTAGTCCATAATACGACAAACTGGCGGTTCGGCGTTAGGGCTGATTTCAACTAAATCTACTCCAGCTTCTTCAGCTTTTTCGATTGCTTCTCTCAGACTCACAATACCCAAAGCTTCGCCTTCCAGACCTGTTAAGCGAACTTCCAGGGCGCGAATCTCGCCATTGATACGATTCGGACGTGCCGTTTGAACTCGTTTTCCGCCTTTAATACCTTATTCCTCCAGTTGTTGAAGACTGCGGCTGCGAATCTCTTGTTGCAGCTTCTCAATCACTTCATTTACGTCCAGGCTGCCCAGGTCTTTACCACGGCGGGTGCGAACGGCAACTTTGCCAGCTTCCACCTCTTTGTCACCGCAGACCAACATGTAAGGGACACGACGTAAAGTGTGCTCGCGGATTTTAAAGCCAATCTTCTCATTTCTCAAGTCTGCTTTTACACGAATACCCGCATTTTGTAGTTTCTGCGTTAATTCGTTAACGTATTCAGACTGAGAATCGGTGATGTTCATGACAACAACCTGAACCGGCGCAAGCCAGGTCGGGAAGAAGCCAGCGAACTCTTCGGTCAGGATACCGATGAAACGTTCCATCGACCCAAGAATTGCGCGGTGAATCATAACCGGCACCTGACGCTCGTTGTTTTCGCCAACATAAGAGGCGCTTAAACGGGACGGCAGAGAGAAGTCCAGCTGTACAGTACCGCACTGCCATGCACGATCGAGGCAGTCATACAGGGTAAATTCAATTTTCGGACCGTAGAATGCGCCCTCACCCAGTTGGAACTCAAACGGGATGTTGTTTTCTTCCAGCGCAACGGCCAGGTCCGCTTCAGCACGATCCCACATTTCATCGCTACCGATACGTTTTTCGGGGCGAGTGGACAATTTGACGACGATCTTCTCGAAGCCAAAGGTGCTGTACATATCGTAGACCATACGAATGCAAGCGTTAACTTCATCACGGATCTGCTCTTCTGTACAGAAGATATGCGCATCATCCTGAGTGAAGCCACGAACACGCATCAGACCATGCAGCGCGCCTGAAGGCTCATTACGGTGGCAGCTACCAAACTCAGCCATACGCAGCGGCAGATCGCGGTAAGATTTCAGACCCTGATTGAAGATCTGCACGTGGCCTGGGCAGTTCATGGGCTTAATGCAGTATTCACGGTTCTCAGAAGAGGTCGTGAACATCGCATCTTTGTAGTTATCCCAATGACCTGTTTTTTCCCACAGCACGCGGTCCATCATGAACGGACCTTTAACTTCCTGATACTGGTATTCTTTCAGTTTTGAGCGAACAAAGACTTCCAGTTCACGGAAGATAGTCCAGCCATCATTGTGCCAGAACACCATACCCGGTGCTTCTTCCTGCATATGATACAGGTCAAGCTGCTTACCGATTTTACGGTGGTCGCGTTTGGCCGCTTCTTCCAGACGTTGCAGATAGGCATTCAGCGCTTTTTTATCTGCCCATGCAGTACCATAAATACGCTGCAGCATCTTGTTATTGCTGTCGCCACGCCAGTATGCACCAGCGGTCTTCATCAGTTTGAAGTGATGACAGAAACGCATGTTCGGCACATGTGGGCCACGGCACATATCGACATATTCTTCATGATGGTACAGGCCAGGCTTGTCATCATGGGCAATGTTTTCATCAAGAATGGAGACTTTATAGGTCTCGTCACGCTTCACGAAGGTTTCACGCGCTTCGTACCAGCTGACTTTCTTCTTAATGACATCGTAGTTTTTCTCAGCGAGCTCGTGCATCCGCTTCTCGAGCGCGTCGACGTCTTCCTGGGTTAACGTACGGTCAAGATCGATATCGTAGTAAAAACCGTTATCAACAACCGGTCCGATCGCCATTTTGGTGTGCGGCCAGAGTTGTTTGATCGCGTGCCCTAACAGGTGCGCACAGGAGTGACGAATGATCTCCAGACCTTCTTCATCCTTCGCGGTGATGATAGAGAGCTTCGCATCATGCTCAATCAGATCGGAAGCATCTACCAGCTCACCGTCAACACGGCCAGCAATAGTGGCTTTCGCCAGACCTGGACCGATGTCCAGCGCAACATCCATGGGGCTTACAGCGTGGTCGTAATGGCGTTGGCTGCCATCAGGAAGAGTAATAACAGGCATGTTATATCCTTATTTGCAGTGGTGACCCACACGTAAGATCACATACAAAGATTCAATATTTAAAATTATCAAAAAGGTATGGGCTGATTCCCGCTTCACTCTGCGAAATATGTCACTGGTCGCCTGAATGGCTACACTGGACCTACACCCGCTTTTTGATAACACCGTTGACAGTGTACACGGTGTTACGAACCGATCAAAGCAGCAATCAACGCGCACTGTATGATGTAAATCAATTCACTGACACCCTGACGTCTTTGTTACACTTGCAGAAAGTCATTCAACCGGAGCAGGAAAAGAACAATGCCAACAAATCGCTTTGCAAAGAAACACTGGAAGATGGTGGTGATCCTGCTGGTTATTTGTGCGGCAATGCTGATGCTGCGTTGGGCTGCAATGATCTGGGGTTAAATTATTGGCAGCTAATGTGCCGTTCCGTTTATTTATCTATTAAATCGAATTCATCTGAAAAATAGCGCGTTATTGATACGTGGTAAAAATAAAACGTAGATTACATATTAAATAAACTTAACTTTAATTGGGAAAACCGGGCCAATTATTTGACCCGGCGGATCATTACATCCGATAGCCGAGTGAAACAGTCGTACGACGATCGGTATGCTCCGGCGCCGTTGCCGGTGGTTCAGAGTTCCAGGTCACGTTGTAAGCTACCTTTAACCCGAAGTGTTCGTTGATGGCAACATTCAAAGCCGTTTCAGAGTTGAGCGTTGTATCATCAGCACCGAATACCGATACACCTTGAGTAAACTTGGTGTTGTCCGTCATCTGCCATGCGTAGGCGCCGGACGCATAACCCAACGGCTGCGTTTCGGTGGTGCCATCCGTATGCTCGTCATAGCGCACGCCAGGACCGAATTCAAAACGGAAGCTGTGCACCGGTCCGTTGAGGAACTGGCGACCATAACCTGCAGTCAGCACGTCACGCTCGCGATAGCCGTTGTAACGGTCGGTCAACCAGCTTGCCTGTCCAAAGAGATAGTCATAATCGGTCATGTTGTAACGACTACGGCCACCTACGGCATATTTCTCCGATGAACGCTCATCATTTGAGGAGGTATTGCTGGCATTTCCCCACAGAGACCACGCCGTGGTTTCACCGTACCAGGTCATGGTGGTGTCTGCGGTTAAAGAAGAACTTTTTGTGTTGCCTGACTGGGCGAGATATCCCGCGTTCAGGTTACCTTCAAAGGGTTTTTTCGCGCTGGAAGGGTCATCCATGACAGTAAAAACGGAATCATCGGCGGCAGCATGCATTGACGCAAGCAGGCCTCCCGTCAGCAGTAATGCTGCGGGCACTGTCTTCAAAAGCTTCATTTATTAAGAGTCCGTACAACAAAAAAAGAGACCATTACGGTCTCGGAAACTTTCATATGGATCAATGACAAAAGACCCTTGAAAGGTAACAAATTATAAAAAGACTCGAATAACATAGCAATAAATTCTTATTTCATTTTTTGAATAAGAGCGTTCCTAAACCGTTATTTTATTTATATAACTTTAAAACGATAATTTTAAATAAAGATATGAAAAATCATGTTGTTAATTACTTCACTTTCGCGGGGTTAAGTGCCAGACTGAGGACAGCCTAACAGGAGGTAAAGATGGTACGTATCTATACGTTAACACTTGCGCCCTCTCTCGATAGCGCAACAATCACTCCGCAAATCTACCCGGAAGGTAAGCTTCGCTGTACCTCGCCGGTTTTTGAACCCGGCGGCGGCGGCATCAACGTCGCTCGCGCAATTGCCCATCTTGGCGGAACCGCAACGGCTATTTTCCCTGCGGGAGGCGCTACCGGAGAGCATCTTGTTGCCCTGCTCGCCGACGAAAATGTTCCCGTATCCACCGTCGAAGCCAAAGACTGGACCCGACAAAATCTCCATGTTCACGTTGAGTCCAGCGGCGAACAGTATCGCTTTGTCATGCCAGGCGCTGCGCTGACCGATGATGAGTTCTACCAACTTCAGGATCAGGTGTTGGAAATAGAGTCTGGCGCGCTGCTGGTTATTAGCGGCAGTTTGCCACCTGGCGTTCAGCTTGAGAAGCTGACCCGACTCGTTACCACGGCACAAAAACAGGGTATCCGCTGTATCGTCGATAGTTCTGGCGAAGCGCTAACCGCAGCGTTAACCATCGGCAATATCGAACTGGTCAAACCCAACCTCAAAGAACTGAGCGCGCTGGTCAACCGCGAACTGACACAACCCGACGATGTGCGCAAAGCCGCGCAGGAAATCGTGCAAAGCGGAAAAGCGCATCGCGTTGTGGTCTCGCTTGGGCCGCAAGGGGCGCTGGGCGTTGATAGAGATACCTGCGTTCAGGTGGTTCCGCCACCGGTGAAAAGTCAAAGTACCGTAGGCGCGGGCGACAGTATGGTCGGAGCGATGACGCTTAAACTGGCAGAGAACGCACCTTTTGAAGACATTGTTCGCTACGGTGTCGCTGCAGGTAGCGCCGCTACGTTGAATCAGGGTACGCGTCTGTGCGCTTTAGACGATACGCAAAAAATATATTCGTATCTTACTCAGTAATGACATCTTCCCCTGGTGTTAATCCCGGGGGATTTGCCCGTAAAACTGTCGGCATGGGTGTTATACGTCTATGATAAAAAATCACGTGATTACAAAGAAGTGAATCATGTGCAACTGGGCATCTTCACAACGATGCGAGGTGAAGAAGAACAACAAACATTAAGTGCCTTTCCAGCGATGACGCGTCCGTGGTGTGCGTCAGTTCGTGTTTTTTAACCGCATTCTTGCGCTAACCTTATGATCTGGCAGACAACATGGGGAGAGACATCATGTGGCAGGCTATCAGTCGTCTTTTAAGCGAGCAACTAGGTGAAGGCGAAATCGAACTGCGTAACGAACTGCCCGGCGGAGAGATCCACGCCGCATGGCATTTACGCTATGCGGGGCGCGATTTTTTCGTTAAATGCGATGAAAGAGAGCTATTAACCGGCTTTACGGCGGAAGCCGACCAACTGGAGCTACTTTCTCGCAGTCAAACCGTATCTGTACCGAAAGTCTGGGCAGTAGGCGCAGACAGAGATTATAGCTTTCTGGTGATGGATTTCCTCCCTCCCCGTCCTCTGGATGCGCACAACGCTTTTATCCTCGGCCAACAGTTGGCGCATTTGCATGAATGGAGCGATCAGCCGCAGTTTGGGCTTGACTTCGATAATGCGCTCTCGACCACACCCCAACCCAATACCTGGCAACGTCGCTGGTCAACCTTTTTTGCCGAGCAGCGTATCGGGTGGCAACTGGAACTCGCCGCTGAAAAAGGCATTGCGTTTGGCAATATCGACGCCATTGTCGAGCATGTACAGCAGCGTCTCTCTGCCCATCAGCCGCAGCCGTCTCTCCTGCACGGTGATTTGTGGTCCGGGAACTGCGCGCTCGGTCCGAACGGTCCGTACATCTTTGATCCTGCCTGTTACTGGGGAGACAGAGAGTGTGATCTGGCAATGCTGCCGTTGCATACCGATCAGCCGCCGCAAATCTATGACGGCTATCAGTCGGTTTCCCCGCTACCATTGGATTTTCTCGACAGACAGCCCGTCTACCAGCTCTATACGCTGCTGAATCGGGCCATTCTGTTCGGGGGACAGCATCTGGTGGTCGCGCAGAAAGCGCTGGACAGGTTACTGGCGGCTTAGCACGATTATCAGGCCTGGCGTGTCACAACGCGGCAGGCCTGATAGACCAGCACTTACAAAAAGCCCAGCAATGAGAAGAAGAAGTAGCCGATCACAAGTACAATCACCGGCAAAATATACAGCGGGAAAATTTGCAAAAAGATAGTATGGTGCGGTACGACAATTCGCGACTCAAGCTGTTCGCGAGATAACCCGTCACTGCCTTTTGCCTGTTCCAGAATCAGCTGATCCTCAACGCCTTCACGTAAAAAACGCGCCTGACGACTCATTCTGGCGCCGGAGTCCTGCAACGCCAACCCGATAAAAATCAGAATGAAAATTAGCCAAAAAACGAGATTCAGTCCACTTTGAAAATCGGGCGTCGGCGAGTTATACCAAAACACGTTAAGAAAAGGTGTATTCACTCGCATCATGTCGATCATCACATGGGCAAAATCGAGCATGACCGCGTTAATTCCTTCCTGCTTTTCGCTGTGCGCATACATAAACTTCAGTACTGAAACCAGCGTTGAAATCAGCGCAGGAATGAAAACTACCCATCCCACCAGCCTTTTCAAGATGGCAATGCGTCCAGCCTGTTGATACGTCATGAGTTCCCCTTGATTAAGACGTGTCATTTTGGCCTAAGTTTACCCGTTGATTACCGTTTTCGCCTGATCTTTAAAGGCGGTATACTGCTGAATTAGCCATAATGAACGCTCAGAGCCCGTCCAGGCTGGCTCTTAATCCCTTTTATCACCGTAAAGGAGAGGTTGTGATGTCAACCCCGCGTCAAATTCTTGCTGCAATTTTCGATATGGATGGATTACTGGTCGATTCTGAACCGCTTTGGGATCAGGCCGAACTGGATGTGATAGCAAGTTTAGGCGTTGATATCTCCCGCCGCCATGAACTTCCCGACACCCTTGGCCTACGCATCGACATGGTGGTTGATTTGTGGTTTGCGCAGCAACCGTGGAACGGTCCCTCACGTCAGGAAGTCACCGAGCGCATCATCACCCGAGCAATTGCGTTAGTGGAAGAAACAAAGCCGTTACTGCCGGGCGTGCGTGAAGCTGTGGCGTTGTGCAAATCTCAGGGAATCAAAGTAGGACTGGCATCCGCCTCGCCGCTGCATATGCTGGAAAAAGTGCTGACCATGTTTGATCTGCGCGATGATTTCGATGCGCTGGCTTCTGCGGAAAAGCTGCCTTATAGCAAACCGCACCCGCAGGTTTATCTCGATTGCGCGGCGAAGCTCGGCATTGCTCCTTTAAACTGCGTAGCCCTGGAAGACTCGGTGAACGGCATGATTGCGTCGAAAGCCGCCCGTATGCGTTCCATCGTGGTGCCGGCACATGAAAATCAGGCCGATCCTCGCTTCGTTCTTGCCGACGTCAAACTGACCTCGCTCACCGAACTCACCGCCGTTCACCTGCGCGGCTAGTCCTGCGATGGGCAATGATTGCATTGCCCATCTCACTACGGTTTTTTAAAACATCGTTTCATTTCTAATTGTATTTCTGTTTAACCTCTCCTATCCTTCCTCTATAGCGCAAGCGTTAATGACATAAATAGTTGGGGTAAACATGATTCAGGAAGCTTTTCGTCTCGAGGGTAAAGTCGCCATTGTCACCGGATGTGATACCGGCCTTGGGCAGGGTATGGCATTGGCGCTGGCCGAAGCAGGCTGCGATGTGGTCGGCGTGAATCGTAAAATACCGCATGAAACCGCAGAGAGAATTAACGCCCTCGGTCGACGCTTTATGGCTATTCAGGCCGATCTCAGCCAACAAGATGGGCTCGCCAGTATCGTGACACAAACGGTGGCGGCATTTGGTCGGGTCGATATTTTGGTCAACAATGCGGGAACCATACGTCGTCAGGATGCGCTGGACTTCAGCGAAAAGGATTGGGATGACGTAATGAATCTCAACCTCAAATCCGTTTTCTTTCTGTCACAGGCCGTGGCGCGCCAGTTTCTGGCTCAGGGCAACGGCGGAAAAATCATTAACATTGCCTCAATGCTCTCTTTCCAGGGCGGTATTCGCGTTCCTTCCTATACTGCTTCAAAAAGCGGCGTGCTGGGTATCACCCGCCTGCTGGCCAATGAGTGGGCCTCCCAGGGGATCAATGTCAATGCCATCGCTCCCGGCTATATGGCGACCAATAACACACAGCAGTTACGCGAAGACAGCGAGCGTAATCAGGAGATTGTCGATCGTATTCCCGCCGGACGTTGGGGCACGCCTGATGACCTGAAAGGCCCGGTTGTTTTCCTCGCCAGTCCTGCCTCTGACTATATTCATGGCTATACGCTGGCCGTGGATGGCGGTTGGCTGGCGCGGTAAAGGCACACTTGTGACAAAGGGTTACAACGTCACCTCTTCCGCCTACTGTATAAAACCCCTATACTGTATGAATCGACAGTTTATTGGGTTTTATCATGACGGCGGAAGGTCACCTTCTTTTTTCTATTGCCTGTGCGGTTTTTGCCAAGAATGCCGAGCTAACGCCCGTTCTTGCGCAGGGTGACTGGTGGCATATTGTTCCTTCAGCCATTTTAACGTGCCTGCTGCCGGATATCGATCATCCCAAATCTCTGCTGGGGCAGCGTCTGAAGTGGATATCAAAACCCATTGCCCGGGCATTTGGTCATCGCGGGTTTACACATAGCCTGCTGGCGGTCTTTGCCCTACTGGCCACGTTTTACCTGAAAGTCCCGGACAGTTGGATAATACCGGCTGATGCCTTACAAGGTATGGTTCTCGGTTATCTCAGCCACATTCTGGCCGACATGCTGACCCCGGCAGGCGTCCCCCTGCTTTGGCCCTGCCGCTGGCGTTTTCGCCTGCCCATTCTCGTGCCGCAAAAAGGTAATCAACTGGAGCGATTTCTGTGCATGGCGCTGTTCGCATGGGCAATCTGGATGCCACAGACCGTACAAGAGAACAGCGCGGTGCGCTGGTCATCCCAGATGATAAATACGCTGCAAATGCAGTTTAATCGTTTTATAACGCACCAGGTTGACTAATAAATCAGCCAAAAAGTTATTTTTGGCATAAACAATTCCATTTGAATATAAGAGGCAAGTCACAGTTCTGCTAATCTTGCGCCAACAGAATCACCTTTAAACGGTGATACGCATAATAAGATCAGGAGAACGGGGATGAACTTTCCATTAATCGCGAACATTATCGTGTTCGTAGTGCTGTTGTTCGTGCTGGCGCAAGCCCGTCACAAACAGTGGAGTCTGGCAAAAAAAGTACTGGTTGGTCTGGTCATGGGTGTCGTGTTTGGCCTTGCCCTGCACACCATTTATGGCTCCGACAGCCAGGTTCTTAAAGATTCCGTACAGTGGTTCAACATTGTCGGCAACGGTTATGTCCAACTGCTGCAGATGATTGTCATGCCGCTGGTGTTTGCGTCTATTCTCAGCGCCGTTGCGCGCCTGCACAACGCCTCTCAGTTAGGTAAAATCAGCTTTCTGACCATCGGCACGCTGCTGTTTACCACGTTGATTGCTGCGCTGGTAGGGGTTCTGGTGACCAACCTGTTCGGTCTGACCGCCGAAGGCCTGGTGCAAGGTGGTGCCGAAACCGCACGTCTGAACGCGATTGAAACCAACTATGTTGGCAAAGTGGCGGACCTTAGCGTTCCGCAACTGGTACTGTCATTTATTCCGAAAAACCCGTTTGCCGATCTGACCGGAGCGAACCCAACGTCGATTATCAGCGTGGTTATCTTCGCTGCATTCCTGGGAGTTGCCGCACTGAAACTGCTGAAAGATGATGCACCAAAAGGCGAGCGCGTTTTGGTCGCTATCGATACCCTGCAAAGCTGGGTGATGAAACTGGTTCGTCTGGTGATGCAGTTGACGCCGTACGGTGTTCTGGCGCTGATGACCAAAGTGGTTGCAGGCTCCAACCTGCAGGACATCATCAAGCTGGGTAGCTTCGTCGTGGCCTCTTATCTCGGTCTGGGCATTATGTTCGTGGTTCACGGGATCCTGTTGGGTATTAACGGCGTTAGCCCGCTGAAATACTTCCGCAAGGTGTGGCCGGTGCTGACTTTCGCCTTCACCAGTCGTTCCAGCGCAGCCTCAATTCCGTTGAACGTTGAAGCGCAGACCCGTCGTCTGGGCGTGCCTGAATCCATCGCCTCTTTCGCCGCCTCTTTTGGCGCTACGATTGGTCAGAACGGTTGTGCGGGCCTGTACCCGGCAATGCTGGCAGTGATGGTTGCACCGACCGTCGGTATCAATCCACTGGACCCAATGTGGATTGCCACGCTGGTCGGTATCGTGACCGTGAGTTCCGCAGGTGTTGCGGGTGTCGGTGGCGGTGCAACGTTTGCCGCGCTGATCGTCCTACCTGCTATGGGTCTGCCGGTCACGCTGGTTGCGCTGCTGATCTCCGTTGAACCGCTGATCGATATGGGTCGTACCGCGCTGAACGTAAGCGGTTCTATGACTGCCGGTACGCTGACCAGCCAATGGCTCAAGCAGACCGATAAAACAATTCTGGACAGCGACGATAACGCCGAACTGGCGCATCGCTAAGTTCGTCAGCTAAAAAAAACCGCCGGAGTGTTATGCTCCGGCGGTTTTTTTATATCCATTAATCGCTCAGTTCATTTTCCTGGCGAACCTGATTAGCCCAGCGTTGCGCTGATTCCGGGACCGTAAATGCAGGCGAACGTTGAAACGCCTCCCCCATTAAGACAAAAGCGACATATTTTCCGCGCAGTATCCATACGTCACGAAACGCATCCATTTTAACCGCATGCTCTGGTGGAGCTGGCTCCACGCGAGGAACATAGCTGATAACCGGACGATTTTGTTGGCGAAGAGGTTTCATAATCAGTTGCTTCACTAAAGACAAATTCTAAAAATCAGAAAACTGCTATCTTAGCCGATTTTGCCACCTTGCGTCCTGCCTTGCGTGCGCTGTTTGCCTGGTTCATCGCGCTTTACGTCATCGGCCTTTATCAGCGCCGCTGTGTGAGTGGTCTATAGTTAAAGCTTTTGACAGCAACAACGACCCTTTCAGCAATGAAACAAGGAGACGAGTTTAATGTCACAGAATGATAAGCACCCACTCCATCACTCAGCGCCGGTTCATGATGCCAGCGAATCCCAGCCAGGACTTGACTCACTGCCACCAGCAGACGGTTCACATCGCCCAGCGCCTGAACCCACACCGCCAGGCATGCAACCCACTACGTCCGGCAGCTTAAAAGCGCCAGACATCAGAAGTGACAAGCTCAACGCGCTGGACAGTTTTCGCAAAGGAAGCGAAGCTTTTGCCCTAACCACCAATCAGGGCGTGCGCATCGCGGACGATCAAAACTCTCTGCGCGCCGGAAACCGTGGGCCAACCCTGCTGGAAGACTTCATCCTGCGGGAAAAAATCACCCACTTTGATCATGAACGCATCCCGGAGCGGATCGTACATGCCCGAGGTTCTGCCGCTCACGGTTACTTTCAGCCCTACTCTAGCCTCAGCGCAACGACGAAAGCGGACTTTTTGAGTGATGAAAATAAAATCACCCCGGTTTTTGTCCGTTTCTCTACGGTTCAGGGCGGCGCAGGCTCCGCGGATACGGTCAGAGATATTCGGGGATTTGCGACCAAGTTTTATACTGAAGAGGGCATTTTCGACCTGGTGGGAAACAATACACCCATCTTCTTTATTCAGGATGCTCATAAATTCCCAGATTTTGTCCATGCGGTAAAACCGGAGCCGCATTGGGCTATCCCGCAAGGACAAAGCGCTCATGATACCTTTTGGGACTATGTCTCATTACAGCCGGAAACGTTGCACAACGTCATGTGGGCAATGTCCGACCGGGGGATCCCGCGCAGCTATCGCACGATGGAAGGTTTTGGTATCCACACATTCCGGTTGATAAATGCGCAAGGGAAAGCCACCTTTGTCCGTTTCCACTGGAAACCGCTGGCAGGTAAAGCTGCGCTGGTATGGGATGAAGCGCAAAAACTTACCGGTCGCGATCCCGATTTTCATCGTCGCGATCTGTGGGAAGCTATCGAAGCAGGCGATTATCCGGAATATGAACTGGGACTACAGCTGATTCCCGAAGAAGACGAATTCAAGTTCGATTTTGACCTGCTCGACCCGACCAAGCTGATCCCTGAAGAGCTGGTTCCGGTGCAACGCGTTGGTAAAATGGTGCTGAACCGCAATCCGGATAATTTCTTCGCCGAAAATGAACAAGTTGCGTTTCATCCCGGACACATCGTCCCCGGCATCGACTTTACCAACGATCCCCTGCTGCAGGGCCGCTTATTCTCCTATACTGATACCCAAATCAGTCGCCTGGGCGGGCCAAACTTCCATGAAATCCCGATCAACCGCCCGACCTGTCCGTACCATAATTTCCAGCGTGACGGCATGCATCGTATGGACATCGATACCAATCCTGCCAACTATGAACCGAACTCCATCAACGACAACTGGCCGCGTGAAACGCCGCCGGGACCAAAACGCGGCGGATTTGAATCGTATCAGGAACGGATTGAAGGAAACAAAATCCGCGAACGCAGCCCCTCTTTTGGCGAATATTATGCGCAACCTCGCCTGTTCTGGCTAAGCCAGACGCCAATTGAACAGCAGCATATTATCGGCGGATTCAGTTTCGAACTCAGCAAAGTTACGCGCCCCTATATTCGGGAAAGAGTGGTCGAACAATTAGCCCATATTGATACTGCCCTCGCCGCGGCGGTTGCCGATAATCTCGGTTTTGAGCTAACCGAGGAACAGACAAAAATTACGCCACCGCCCAACGTCAACGGTTTGAAAAATGCGCCGTCACTCAGTTTATATGCGGGTTCGCAAGGAGAGATTAAGGGCCGTGTGGTCGCCATCTTACTTAATGACCATGTGAAATCGAGCGACCTGCTCATCATCATGCAGGCCCTACAGGCCAAAGGCGTTCATGCCAAACTGCTCTATTCCCGCATGGGGAATGTAGTTGCCGATGATGGATCTGTCCTGACGATCGCCGGTACTTTTGCAGGCTCGCCATCCCTGACGGTCGATGCGGTTATCGTTCCGTGTGGCAATCTCGCGGATATCGTTACGAACGGTGATGCCCGATATTATTTACTTGAAGCGTATAAGCATTTAAAACCTATCGCCCTGGCTGGCGATGCTCGTCAGTTTAAAGCAACGTTGAATATCAAAAATGAAGGAGAAGAAGGCGTGGTGGAAGCGGACAGTGCAGACGCACAATTTATGGATGATCTGTTGATGCTGATGACCGCGCACCGCGTCTGGTCACGCGCCGGAAAAGCAGACACGATTCCGGCCTAAAAAAATGCGGCGCATTAAGCGCCGCAAACTCAGGAATTACACGTTCAGAAAACTGCCAAGACGATAACCACGCTCCGCAATAGCATATTTCAGTGACGAAGACGTCAGCACGTCGAGCTCAGTTAAGCGGGGGTAACAGTAGGCACTTTGACGAATAATGTCATCGATAAAGGCCGGGTGACACATCACTTCCAGCGAGGACTCTCCCCGGTCTGCTGACGCGTCAAGCGTTTGCAAAAACAGGGCTTCAGAAATCGCCTCGCCATAAAACTCGCTGCTAAATCCCTGGGAAGTCCGCAACGTTTGCGGAAAGTCAGACGCCTGGAATACCGTCTGACGATCGATCCGTAGCGCGATTCCCTTTTGGGCTGCAAACCCAGCCACTATAGGGAAAATCTGCGGGAACATATGCACATGGTGATGGCTATCCAAATGCGTTGGCTCCCGCCCGAACAGGTCAATAAAACGCTGATACTGCGCGGCCAGCTCCTGAGAAATTTCATCCAGCGGCAAGGTGTTGTCCTCAGCCATTTGCCAGATCCATTTCCCCAGTAACCCATCACGAGTTAGGCCTGGCATTGCCGTCAACGGCCTGCCCAGCGTCAGGACAAAGTGCATCCCAACGGCAAGTTCAGGTATGTCACGACTAAGCTGTACCGCATGGTCAATTGCCACGCCGTTAACCAGTGCCGTTGTCGACGTGACAACGCCATTGCGACAGGCTTCAACAATGCCGTAGTTTTGCCCCTTGCTCAGGCCAAAATCATCCGCATTTACAATCAGTACGCGTTCCATAGCCGACCTCAGTTAGTGTTGTTCGCTTTTGAGTTTCTCAATGCACCCGGCGAAGTTTGGCAGCCATTTTTCATGCGCCAGAATCAGCTCACGCGCCAGAATTTCGGCATCGCTGTCGGAGTGCACCAGCGGACTCAGGTTCAACGCCAGCAGCACATCATTCAGCTCACCGCTCAGCGCCGCATTGCTCGCCGCGACTTCGAAGCCTTTAATGGTATAGATAAGGCCGAGCACTTTCTCATCAAAATGAGTAATACGTGGGTGTGGCGTCGCACCGTTACGTCCCAGTGTGCAGGTCATTTCAACCGCCCAGTCAGCCGGAATATTATCAACATGCCCATGGTGAGGAACGTTAACATAGTGCTCGGTCTGTTTGTCGTTGTAGATGGCGTTGATCACTTCGCA
Source organism: Citrobacter arsenatis (assembly GCF_004353845.1). Taxonomy (GTDB): domain Bacteria; phylum Pseudomonadota; class Gammaproteobacteria; order Enterobacterales; family Enterobacteriaceae; genus Citrobacter; species Citrobacter arsenatis. The sequence goes on along the minus strand of NZ_CP037864.1, from coordinate 2,243,894 downwards.
GGCCGCATCGGAATAATAGGCTCCACCGCGCTGCTCCAGCTCTTTCGGCTTCACGTTCAGATCCGGGTTTTTGTAGAGATCAAACAGCTGTTTCTCCACTTTCTGTACCACCTGAGCGCGTGCGCCCCCCTTATAGTACTCGCCCATTTCAATCGCCAGCATCTCTTTTGGCTTGAAGTAGTACAGCAAATACGAGCACGGCAGCAGTTTCAGCGAGCGAATCAACCCTTCACTGAACGGCAGATCGAAGATGTTCTTCACGGTGGAGGCTTTCAGTTGGCCCGAAGCCACGCCGTCCAGCAGTTCATCAAAGCGTGATGTACCATTCACCAGTACGTCTTTAATAAAGACCATATGGTTCAGACCGAACAGATCGATGGATAAGTCGTCGCTCTCTTTCAGCGCCAGCACATCGCTAATGAACATTTTCATGCCGACAGGAATATTACACACGCCGATGAATTTCTTGAAATTCGTATGGCGATAGACCGCTTCAGTTACCATTCCGGCCGGGTTAGTGAAGTTAATCACCCAAGCATTTGGGCACAGTTCTTCCACATCTTTGACAATATCAAAGATAACTGGAATGGTACGCAGACCTTTGAACAGCCCACCCGCTCCGTTGGTTTCCTGCCCCAGATAGCCGTGACTTAACGGAATACGCTCATCCTTTTCACGGGCTTTCAGTTGTCCTACGCGCAGCTGGGTGGTAACGAAATCAGCATCTTTCAGAGCTTCACGGCGGTCCAGCGTTTTAAATAACTTCATTGGCACGCCGGCTTTGTCGATCATGCGCTGGCAAAGGTCAAAAATAATGTCCAGCTTCTCTTTTCCACCGTCGACATCAACCAGCCACAATTCAGAAACCGGTAATTCATGATAGCGCTTGATAAAGCCTTCAAGTAACTCAGGGGTGTAGCTGCTCCCGCCACCGATAGTGACGACTTTTAATTTCTGGCTCATACTTTCTCCCTTCAGTGTCAAAACACTGACGTGTATTATGCTCAACCCGTTTGTCAGGTATAGCGTGGCTGTCCCGACGCTATTTTGGGCAAGCTATAAAAATGGGTTGTTGGCAAATAATATCTACTGATTAAATTCAGTTAATTTCTTGCGATAGCTATTAGGTGTAAATGACGTCAGTTTTTTAAATGTTTTAATAAACAGGCTTGGACTACTGTAGCCAGATTCGTAAGCAATATCCGTTACAGAATAGTTCGTCATTTCCAGCTGTTTTTTAGCAAAATTAATGCGAATTTCATTAATAATCTGCATCGGTGTTTTGCTGTAATAACGCTGGGTCGCGCGGGTCAGATACTCCTGGGATTTCGCGGACAGGTGTATCATATTTTCCAGCGCATTCTCGCTAAACTGCCGTTTATCGTGCATGACTTCTACGGTGGTTTTAAGCCACTGCGGAATATCGTCCATCACCTGCTCTTCACGATGATGGCGTAACCGATTAATAATGTAGAAGGTGACCACTTCTACAAATTCATCCAGTCCGCTCTCACGAAAGTTCAGTGATGCAATAACCGTTTCAATATAGGTAAGAAACGAGTTATTCGCCCGATAGACCTGCGATGCCACGAAACAAAAAGGCAGCAGCGGGTGATAGTGCTGTTCAAAAAAACGTTTACTGATGCCAACGTTAAGGATCCTTGTCGCACCAAAATCATAAAAACTCTGGTGGTGCGATCCCAACGGGATAAAAACAAAGTCCCCGCGTTCAAGCAGTACGCGTTTACCGTTGATTTCCTGATAATAGCGCCCGGTTAAAACCAGGGTAAATTCATAGTAGTCATGCTGATGCAGCCCGCTGATGCTCTCAGTTTTGTTATAGATGAACACATGGAAATTTTTGCCATTAAACAGCTGCTGTTCATAAACAGTTTTGATTTCCGGTGCGTTAATCTGTAGCTGCATTATGCACTCCTCGCTATTTCAGCTTCTCGTGAAGCTCAATCAGTTCAGTCACCAGCTCACGCGCCAGCATTGATGTCATCAGGTGGTCCTGCGCGTGGACCAGCACCAGACTAACTTTCATTTTACCTTCGCCCTGATCGCCTTCAATCAGTTTCGTTTGTACGAGATGCGCTTCGTTCAGCGCCAGGCGAGACTGATCCATCATGGCCTTAGCCGACTCGAAATCGCCTTGCTTGGCCATTTTGAGCGCGCCGTACGCCAGGCTACGTGCCTGACCGGAATTGATGATGAGACCCATCACCACTTCTTCAAGTTCTTCCGCTTCTGACTGCGTGTCGACGATGTTCTCGATATCCAACATACTTTTTTCCTCTGGTTCAGTCCGGCATGACCGTGAAGCCATGCCGGATTAAATTTAGAATTTCAATGCGTTAGCGATATCTTCTTCGCTTTCTTCTTGATCAATAACGTTCTGTGCTTTGTTGGCTACCACCACGAACGGCAGGTAAACCAGCGTTGCAATACCGAGGTTGAACAGCGCGACCAGCAGAGCAGCGACGCTACCGTTGGTGTTAAAGAACGCGCCCAAACCGGTTGGCATGGTCCACGGTGCAATGTTGGTAATCGGTGGAATAATGCCTGAGTAGTAAGCTGCCAGCGTAATCGCCGCCAGAATCGGCTGCACCAGAATGAACGGGATAAACATCACCGGGTTCATGATGATCGGCAGACCGAACAGGATAGGTTCGTTAATCTGGAACAGGCCTGACGGCAGTGCCAGTTTAGCAACCTGACGATAATCAGGACGACGCGATGCCAGGAAGATTGCGATAATCAGACCCAGCGTTGCCCCGCTACCTCCAAGGAAGATATAGGAGTCAAGCATTGGTTTCGCCCAGACGTGGAACGTCTTACCGGCTTCCAGCGCGGCGTCTACGGACCCAAACTGTTGGTAGATAGAGATGTTTTCCAACGCCCATGGCGTCATGATACCGCTGTCCAGCGCGGTCAGCGCCAGTGAACCGTGAATACCGAAGAACCACAGCAGCGGAACAAAAATTACGTAGGCCCAACCCACCACACTGCCCAGCGATGCCAGCGGAGTTGAAATGGAATCCATAATAATCTGGTGGAAGTTCGTACCCCAGGTGTTCAATGCCCAGGCGATGATCCCCATAATGGAGAGGATAAGGAAACCAGGAATCAGCGCAGAGAAAGAGCGCGATACGGATGTCGGTACGCTATCAGGTAATTTAATGACCCAATTGCGACGGACCACAAAGGTGAACATTTCCGCGACCGCGAGGCCGATAATGATACCGGAAATAATATTGGCACCGCCGAGCCAGTTCGCGCCAACGGCATAGGCTTCACCCACGCTATATGGCGTTACGGTCATAAACGCGGCGACGGATAACAGGCCGGCAGCCAGTGAGTCGACTTTGCGTTCTTCCGCCAGCGCCATGCCGATGAAGAACGGTGCCATCAAGGACATGATACCCAGCGTACCGTTATAGACGTTCCCACCAATGCCTTTCAAACTATTCAGCGTTTCAATAGTTGAAGCATCAAGTCGAATGCCCATCGAATAAAAAAACGACCCCTCCCCAAAGCTCAGGAAAACGTTATTGATTAATACAAACATTGCCCCTGCGAGGGTTAACGGCATTAAACGAATAAAACCGTTTTTGATTGCATTAACGTGTGGCTGCTTTCCAATTTTTACAGCAAAAGGAAGGAGTACCTTTTCAAGTGAAGCAATAGCGTTACTCATAGAAAAATACCCTTAAATACCGCAATTAATAATTACGGTGAATGTTAATGAAATAACTCTTTGACGGGAAAAATTAAAATAAAATAATTAATTTGCTGCGGCTTTTTTAATTGCTGCAACAGCAGCCTTAAGCACGCCTAAACCATCGACTTTGCCATACAGCAGCGAGTCAATCACTTCCACAGGCTTGTTGGGTAACAAACGCTGAATTTCGGGCAACATATAAGCAATTTGTGGACCTAATAACACGACATCGGCTGCTGGACCTTTTTCTCCGGCTAACGTTTCAGGAAACGCTTCAATAATAACCGGCACTTCGTATTTTTCGGCCTGAGCACGCATCTTCGAAACCAACAATGAAGTCGACATGCCCGCAGAACAAAACAGATAAATGTGTTTCTTTTCCATTAAAACGATCCTCATATGCGATTATCTGTCAACCAGACACTCCGCAAGCCATGACCTGCATCCATGCTCTGGGTAACTTGCGTCAGCTAAATTACTTTTTTAGGTGGCTGAAATGAGTATACGGGATTGCACCGGCGGATGGTATTTCCTTGACCAACTAAATTGTCTCTCCTTGACCTGTCGTTATGACCCCCCTCACATTTCGGGCAAATAATTCGCGGCAATAAATAAGATCGTAAGAGACAAAAAAACCGGCGCGGTGGCCGGTTTTCCAGAGTGCTCAGGCAATAAACAGTTGTTACTTCTTCGCTGCCTGCGGGTCGGTGTCGTACTCTGCGCAGGTCTGGTAACCGGAGTTAATCACGTGTCCGGTGTCGTCTAAAGCAACAAAATAGGTTTCAGCTTTACCATCTCGTTGACCCAGGATGTAGGTCTGACATGTCCCACGCGCATGGATCATACTGACTTCAGAAGAAGGTTTACCGGCAATCTGCGCCACCTGCGCCCGGCTCATCCCTTTCTTCACATCTTTCACCACGGGCTGAACAAATTGGTCTTTAGTACGATCGTAGGCCGTACACCCTGCCAGCATAGTCAAAACAGCCGCTGCGCTCAGAATTCCTGTTAGATTCTTGTTCATATTCCGTCCTCTTGTATTTCAGCGTGTTATATAAGCCTGGAGCACAACCACGCATTTTTCAAGCAATCAGATGATACTTAGGTGGTTTCGGAAAATTCTATACACTAAATAATTCGAGTTGCAGGAAGGCGGCAAGGGAGCGAATCCCCAGGAGCGTACATAAGTACGTGACTGGGGTGAGTGAGCGCAGCCAGCGCACATGCAACTTGAAGGATGACGAGTATATTAAAACAAAATCCTGCGATATCAGTCTCGCATCCCTTGTCGTTTGGGCCTCAACGCGTTAGCTTTAACACATCATTTTTTTGATCATTTTTATATTTAGGAGGGGGTTAAATGACTCTGCAGCAAGAGATAATCCAGGCGCTTGGCGCAAAACCGCACATCAATGCAGAAGAAGAAATTCGCCGCAGCGTGGATTTCCTGAAATCCTACTTACAGACCTACCCCTTTCTGAAATCTCTGGTGTTGGGAATTAGCGGCGGACAAGACTCTACGCTGGCGGGAAAACTGTGCCAGATGGCGATATCCGAACTTCGTAACGAAACAGGAAATGACGCACTGCAGTTTATTGCCGTACGCCTACCGTATGGTGTTCAGGCCGATGAACAGGACTGTCAGGACGCCATCGCCTTTATTCAACCGGACCGCGTACTCACCGTTAATATCAAGGGCGCGGTGCTGGCCAGCGAGCAGGCTCTGCGTGAAGCGGGTATTGAGCTAAGCGATTTTGTGCGTGGGAACGAAAAAGCCCGTGAACGCATGAAGGCACAATACAGCATCGCCGGCATGACCAGCGGCGTTGTGGTGGGGACCGATCATGCAGCAGAAGCCATCACCGGTTTTTTCACTAAATACGGCGATGGCGGTACCGACATTAACCCACTATTTCGCCTGAACAAGCGCCAGGGTAAACAACTGCTTGCAGCGCTGGGCTGCCCTGAGCATTTATATAAGAAAGCGCCAACCGCCGATCTCGAGGACGATCGCCCTTCTCTGCCGGATGAAGCCGCATTGGGCGTCACCTATGACAACATCGACGATTATCTGGAAGGAAAAACGCTGGCTGCCGACGTCGCGAAAAAGATTGAAGGCTGGTACGTGAAAACTGAGCACAAACGTCGCCCACCGATCACCGTATTTGATGATTTTTGGAAAAAAGCGTAATTATTTCCCCTTATAAAGCCGGATAGCGCCAGGATTGCCGCTATCCGGTTTTAGCCAGTTGACCTCATGCCGCTTTTTTAATCGCTTCCAGGCTGTTATACTGGATGAATAATCAGCATCCGGAGTCAACAGTGGTACGCCGTCAATCAGCCCCTCGCCTGACATTTGAGGCAGCGGCAATCTATGAATATCCCGAGCACCTGCGCCCATTTTTGAGTGCGCTGCCTACCGCGCCTGGCGTCTATCTGTTTCACAGTGAGAGCGACACCATGCCGCTTTATATTGGTAAAAGCGTCAATATTCGCAGCCGCGTGCTGGCGCATCTGCGTACCGCAGATGAAGCAAGCATGCTACGTCAGGCCCGGCGTATTAGCTGGATTTGCACAGCTGGAGAGCTTGGTGCTCTGCTGCTGGAAGCGCGACTTATTAAAGAGCAGCACCCCCTGTTTAACAAACGGCTGCGACGCAATCGTCAGCTTTGTTCCTTGCAGCTTACCGAGCGGAACGTTCAGGTTGTCTACGCGCGAGATATTGATTTCTCCCATGCACCCAATCTGTTTGGTCTGTTTGCTAATCGCCGCGCGGCGCTACAAACGTTGCAAAGTCTCGCCGATGAACAACAGCTGTGCTACGGCCTGTTGGGTCTGGAACCCCTGAGTCGAGGGCGCGCCTGTTTTCGCTCCGCGCTTAAACGCTGCGCCGGAGCCTGCTGTGGAAAAGAAAGCCCTGAAGCGCATCATTTGCGTCTGGTAGCTGCCCTGGAAAGAGTACGCGTGATCTGCTGGCCGTGGAGCAATGCCATTGCGTTGCAGGAAACCCGCGCTGAAATGACGCAGTACCATATCATCAATAACTGGCTGTGGCTGGGAGCCGTTTCTACGCTGGATGAGGCGGCAGCGCTTGCGCGTATGCCGGCCGGCTTTGACCATGATGGCTACAAAATTCTCTGCCGTCCTGTTCTGTCTGGTCAATATGACATTATTGAACTGCGTCCGGAGAATGCCCCGGCATCCAGTTAATCTCGCTGAAAAGTAGTTTCCCCTCGCGCTCCAGCAGTCGTAAGGTATGTCTACCATCGTGCCAGCTTGCCCCCTGGTCGGCCGTCAGGAGCTTATCGCCCAGTTGCCAGGCACCGCTGATAACGAACACCACACCGCCGCGCGAACCAAACGTTGTGAAAGTGCGATCGGCCACTCTGACTTTCGCCTGGCAGACATCCCGTCGGGTCATGATATTAAAATCCATCGACATCTGGCCTTCCGTCAGTTTCGCCTTTACCACTTTGTCACCGGCAAAGGTAAAAGGCTGATGCTGTTTCAGGGTATGCGTGAAGGTGTTCGACTCTTCCAGGGTCACTTCTCCGCCTTCCAGCAGGGTAATCACTCGCTCTACGCCAGGAAAAAGAGAAAACTCTCCGTTTGCTGCGATGGAGGCGATACTCGCCCGCCAGTGAAAATCTCGTGTTGCTGGCGGAAAACAGCAAATCTCACGCGTTTCTCCCGCGCCATTTCGCCACAGATTGACCGGCATTTTGCGGATATCAAAGTATTCCATCATCCCTCCAGAAAGGCGCAGCACGGCAGCCCGCCATATACAGGCAGCCGTAAATCATCATTGTTTTATTCACCCTGCAGATTATTGTTATCGGCAGCAGAGTTGATTTGCCTTAGCGATGAACCCGGTGTTTTGCAAAAAAATTCGCGCCTTCCAGGTGGAATTTTCGCAGGCTTCAGGAGAATAACGTGTCACATGCGCGGTGCAAGAGGCAGTAAAGAAAAAACCGCCGATCCTGCCCACCTCGTTAAACGTGTTGTGGACAAGAGCGGCGGTCTTGAGTTTGGTTTCACGCTGCGCGGCAATCAACACACACAGCGTGAATGAGTTAGTGTAGACGCTGAACGATTACTCAGCAGCTTGTGGCATTTTACCTTTCTGCGCCGCACGTTCTGTCAGACGCTTCTCAAAATTGGCATTAAACTGCTTTTTCTGTTCCGGGGTCAGAATGTTGTAAATCTTGTTCTGGGTTTCCATATGCGCCAGCATGTTGGCTTTGCGCTGTTCTTCCATCTTCGCAATTTGCGCTTCGGCTTTCGCTTTATCGAAGCTATCGCTGGCAATGATGTCGTGCATTGCGCGGCGTTCTTCCAGCGGCGGACGTTTCATCTGATCGCGCTGACCTTTCATGATTTCGCGAATCTGCTGTTTCTGCGCGTCGGTCAGGTTCAGGTCTTTGAACATCATGTCGTGATGCGGGGCAAACTTACCGTTGTGGTGCATCATCGGTTTGGCATCAGCTGGCGTAGCTGTTGTCGAGTCAGCGGCGTGTGCCAGGTTAGCAGCGCCCAGCGCCAGGGTAGAGGCAACAAACAGAGCAGTCAGTTTACGCATAATTTCTATCCTTTCTTTCAGTTATTTTTACGACACCATGCGACTCTTATGCAGTGTAATGTCGTGTTGACGAGATTAACTTTACCGGCTTAAGCGTCAATTAATCAGAGCAACGGTAAAACAATGAAAGTGTAAAAAACAAACTTTCATCAATTATGAAGAAAAAAAGAATTAATTGTGCAGAGTTGCAATGAAAAATTACAACAGGATGATTTTGAAAGGATTATGAAGAACTATACCTGAACCCTGATTATTAAGAAAGCAATTCACCAGGAATAATCCGTAATAAATAAAAACAGCACGCAAGAATAAGCCCGTAAGGATAAACCCGCAGGGCGAATATATTAGTCAAAATTTTTCGAGCATCAATCCGGCACGTAAACCACAGGCTACGTTAGGATTTGGAAAGAGAACGTATTCAACATCATGGGTGACGACAAAACGCTCATTCCCATCCTGCGCCAGCAGGGTGCCCTCTTTAAAAGGGGTAAAATTGAGCGTCTGGTTGTCCATGTGGAGAATGAAATCATCGCTACGCCGCGTGATTTGTGACACCACGCGGTAACGCAGCGGGGATGTTTCCCCAGTAGACATGCGCTCGCCCTGTAGCAGCTTCGCCAGTGCATCTGCCGTCTGCGCAAACTGGGCCAGATCGTTTTGCCCGAAAGGTAGCGCTTTACCCAGCTCCAGCGTACAGGCCAGCGCGCCAAAATGTTCAGCGCTAAAGTGAGTGAACGTACCGCCTGGCGTCTGATGGAAAACCAGCGCCTCCAGCCCGGCATATCCCAGCCATCCCAAAAAATCTTCGTCCCAGGCAACGTTGCGTTGTGGCAACACGCCAAAGCGCAGATGCTGTGATCCGCGGATCGCGGTGTGCAGATCCAAATGCCAACGCACTGACTCTTTCGCCCGCGAATAAAAATCTTCCAGACACAGCTCAAGCTCGTGGGCGCGTTGCGTTTCTTCACTCGCGGCAAAAATCTGCCAACGTCCGCCAAACATCCGGTTCAGGTCACTATGGCAATAACGTTTTCCCACTGCCAGCGCCTGCGGGTTTCCCAGAATCACCAACAGCCGCCATGTCAGCGCTAGCTCACCGCTAAACAACCTGGACAGCAATGAATCCAGTATCTCTACCGGGGCCGTTTCATTGCCATGGATCCCCGCAGACAGCACCAGAGATTGTTCAACAGATGCATTCGGTGTCAGCTCCAGAATCCCGTGCCCTACCCACTGCCAGACAAAACCATGCGCAGTGCCCTGCGTTTTCTCAGGGATTATCCCGTTGAGCGTTTGGGTCAGAAAATTATCCATGGCGGGTCCTCTCCTGCTGGAAAGGATACACAGAGCCGAGGTTGAGCAATTGCGTCAGCGTATCCAGCGCTTCACGCCCCTCACGTAACAGCAGTGGGTCGGCAAGGTCGGCGGCGGTAAGACGATCGCGATAGTAACGGTCAACCCAGTTATTCAACGTATTAAACAGCGTGTCGTTCATGATAACCGCCGGATTCACCGCCTGCTGCTCCTGTGGGGTAAGCACCACTCTTAGACGCAGACAGGCCGGACCGCCGCCGTTGGACATACTTTCACGCAGATCGAATACCCGCAGGTCATCGATCGGATTGTCTTCCTCGAGCAGACGGTTCAAATACCGCCACACGCCCGCATGCTCCCGACACTCCTGCGGCAGAACCAGCATCATCGAACCGTCATCCCGGCTCAGTAGCTGGCTGTTAAACAGATAGGTGGTCACCGCATCCTGCACTGACACTTCCGCAGCCGGAACTTCCAGCGGGGTAAACCCTGCCACCTGGCTGCGTAACTGCTCTAATAACGCCTGCTGTCTGACAAACGCATGCTGATGACAAAACAGCACCTGGCGATTCGACACCGCAATGACATCGTTATGAAACACGCCAAGATCGATGACGTCCGGGTTTTGCTGAGCAAAAATGTGCTGATGTGGGTTTACCTGATTCAGTCGTGCTACCGCCTCGCTGGCCTCGCGGGATTGCCTCGCCGGATAGCGCTTCGGCTGGGACGCATTCCCTTCTTCACGACCGTAAATGAATAGCTGTACGCCGGGGTCGCCGTAATCTCCGCCGAGGCGGTTATGGTTTGCCGCCCCTTCATCGCCGAAAAGCGCAACCTGGGGTAACGCGCCGTGGACCGCAAAGCTATTCTCATCACTGAAAATCGCCCGTAACAACGCTTCGGTAGTCGGCGCTTCCAGCGAACGGTGGAACTTATTATTCAGATTCGCCACCGTCAGATGTACTTTTCCGTCCAACGAATCTGCCGACGGGCAGACCGTTGCCGCATTCGCCACCCACATAGGCGATGCGGAACTGGCACTGGAGAGCCAGTGCGGCGCCTGACGCGCCACCTTCTCCAGCACCTGTTCGTCACTGCCGCTGAAACCCAACTGACGCAATACTGGAATATAAGGTCGCTCATGAGGCGGGATCACCGCCTGGGGAAATCCTGCATCCGCCAGCGCTTTCATCTTCAGCAGTCCCTGCTTCGCCGCCAGACGCGGGTTCGACACCTGAAAACGATGTTTGGTTGAGGCCTCATTACCAAAGGACAGCCCCGCATAGTGGTGAGTCAGCCCTACCAGACCATCAAAATTTACCTCACGGGCTTTCATAGCTTATCCTCGCGAGAAAAATCCAGGCCGGGACTGAGCACCGTTGGCAACGTTAAGGCCGGTGATTCCAGACTTGCCATCGGCCAGGCGCAATAATCTGCGGCATACCACGCGCTGGCGCGATGGTTCCCGGACGCGCCAACGCCGCCGAACGGTGCGGTACTCGCCGCGCCGGTTAACGGCTTATTCCAGTTGACGATCCCGGCCCGCGCCTCCAGCAGCAATTGATCAAACTGATTGCGTTCGGGCGAAACTAACCCACACGACAGGCCAAAACGGGTGTTGTTCGCCATACGAATCGCGTCATCAAAGCTGTCATAACGCCAGACGCCGAGCAGTGGTCCAAAAACTTCTTCATCAGGTACGTTCGCTGCTCCGGTCAGTTCGATGATTCCAGGAGCCAGCAGTGACGTTCCGGATTTCATCAGACGTGGTGCCAGCAGCGTACGACCACCCAACGACGCCAGACGCTGCCAGGCATCATAAACATGTTGCGCGGCCTGTTCGGAAATCAGCCCGCCCATAAACGGCTGAGGTTGCGCATCCCAGTTGTCGGGCGTCAAACGCTGGCTGACTTCCACCAGACGCGCGAGGAACGCATCACCCTGTGCGCCTTTTTTAACTAACAGGCGACGGGCGCAGGTACAACGCTGTCCGGCGGTAACAAACGCGGATTGAATGGTCAGATGCACTGCGGCATCAATATCTTCCGGGTTCTCAATAATCAGCGGGTTGTTACCCCCCATCTCCAGGGCGAGGATTTTTTCCGGCTGGCCGGATAACTGTCGATGCAGTTGATAACCTGTATTTGCACTACCGGTAAACAGCAGACCATCGAGATCTTCCTGCGCACTCAGCGCCTGGCCCGTTTCACGTCCGCCCTGCACCAGATTCAGCACGCCCGGCGGCAATCCCGCCTGCTCCCAGAGCTTTGTCACGGCTTCGCCCGTCCACGGCGTCAGCTCGCTGGGTTTGAAAATCAACGTGTTGCCTGCCAGCAGTGCCGGAACAATATGACCATTGGGTAAATGACCGGGGAAGTTATAGGGGCCAAATACCGCCAGTACGCCGTGCGGGCGGTGGCGCAACGTTGCCGCGCCATCCGGTAGTTCGCTGTGCTGCTCTCCGGTACGGGCATGGTAAGCTTTCACGGAGATGGCAATTTTATTGATCATCGCCGTCAGTTCAGTCGCGGCTTCCCAACGGGGTTTGCCGGTTTCCTGGGCGATAACCTGGGTTAGCTCGGCTTTATTGCTTTCCAGCAATGAAGCAAACTTTTCAACAATAGCCTGCCGTGCGCTAAAAGGCTGTTTAGCCCAGCCGGCAAAGGCTGCACGCGCGGCCCGACACGCCTGCGCCACTTGGGCTGCATCGGCATCATTGCCTTGCCACAGCACATCACCACTTACGGGGTTGGTTTTCACCCGATGCTCGCCCAGCCCCGTCACCCAGTCGCCGTTTATCCATAATGTCATGCTGTTTTCTCCTCTGCACAAAGACGCACAAAACGTACATGGTCGCCCGCGTGGCATTTCAGGGCGTCCAGCTGCGCCGCCGTCAGTACCAGTCGTTGGGTATCCGGATCGGCACGAACCAACATGACGCGGAAGTTTTGATAATTTTCATTGGCAACCAGACAGGCCGGATAATCGCCGGTTGCTGGCTGACCTTCGGCCACTTCCACCAGCCTGCTTTTACGGATAGCGCGCACCCGGTCGATATCGCATTCCAGGGTGGGTCCGCCGTCAAAAATGTCGACATAGTTGCGGTAGCGAAATCCTTCTTTCTCCAGCACCGCCCGTGCGGGAGCCGTCTGCGGGTGTACCTGACCAATCACGCTTTGCGCTTCATCAGACAAAAAATGGGTATAAATCGGATGCTTCGGCATCAGTTCAGCAATAAAGGCTTTTTGCCCGGTTCCGCAGAGAAAATCCGCCCGGCTGAACTCCATCGAGAAAAAACGTTTGCCGAGGCTTTGCCAGAACGGAGAGTAGCCGTGTTCATCGATCACGCCGCGCATCTCGGCCACGACCTTCTCATTGAATCGGTCACGAAAGGCCGCCATAAACATAAAGCGCGACTTTGACAGCAAATAGCCGTTGCCTTCTTTACGCCAGTCCGGATCGAGAAACAGAGAACAAAGCTCGCTGCTGCCCGTGTGATCGTTACTTAAAAACAGGGTCGGCAGCGCGTTATACACGTTCAACTCTTTCGAAGCATGCACCAGAGTACCGACCCGATAGTTGTACCAGGGATCGTTAAGTCCTACCGCCACCTCAATAGCGCAAATCCCCGCCACGGTTCCACTGGCGCTGTCTTCCAGCACAAACACATATCCCTGCTCACTTTTTGGCAACTCACCGCGCCAGGTTTGTAGCGAGCGCTCGATACGCGCCATCAGCGTAGCTTCATTCGCCGGTAGCGAGGTCAACCCGCCGCCGGTCTTACTGGCAAGCTGCATCAACGCGGTGATATCCGTACGTTCAATGGGACGAATCACCATCATGATGAACCTCCTGCTTTAATGCGTTCGCAGGCCAGCGCAAAGCGATCCAGTCCCGTAGCGATTTCTTCTTCGCTGACGTTTAACGCTGGCGCAAAACGCACCACGTTAGCGCCAGCAATCAGTACCATCACCCCGGCAACAGCCGCTTCTTGCGAGATAAGTTTTGCTTTCCCGGCAAATTCCGCGTTCAGCACGCAACCGATCAGCAGTCCGAGTCCTCGAATTTCACTAAGCAGTCCAAAACGTTCGTTAATGGCGTTAATACGCTCCACAAACCAGTCATGGCGCTGTTTCACTCCGTTAAGCACTTCCGCCGTGTTAACAATGTCCAGCAGTTTGCCCGCCACCGCCGTGGCCAGCGGATTTCCGCCGTATGTCGTACCGTGCGTACCGACCGTCATCACGCTGGCGCAACGTTCTGTCGCCAGCAGTGCGCCGATGGGGAAACCGCCGCCCAGCGCTTTTGCTGTCGTCAGCAGATCGGGCGTAACACCGTAGTGCATATAGGCATACAGTTCTCCGGTACGGCCAACGCCGGTCTGAACTTCATCAAAAATCAGCAACGCATTATGGCGATCGCATAACTCACGCAGTCCCTGCAAAAAGGCGTTTGTTGCCGGCACCACGCCGCCTTCCCCCTGCACCGGCTCCACGATAACCGCACAGGTGGTGTCATCAATCAGTTGGCCGGCAGAGTCGAGATCGTTAAACACGGCATGGCGGATATCCGGTGGCAGCGGTGCAAAATCCTGTGAATAGGCGGGCTGTCCCCCGGCGCTGACGGTAAACAGCGTGCGGCCATGGAAAGCATTTTTAAACGCCACAATGCCGCTCTTCTGGCTGCCAAAACGATCGTGGGCGTATTTACGCGCCAGTTTTAATGCCGCCTCATTGGCTTCTGCGCCAGAGTTACAGAAGAAAATGCGCTCGGCGAAGGTGGCGTCAATCAGCTTTTTCGCCAGACGCAGCACCGGCTCGTTGGTGTAGCCATTTCCCGTATGCCAGAATTTGCTCGCCTGGTCGTTTAATGCCTCACGCAATGCCGGGTGGGCGTGACCCAGCGCGTTAACCGCAATGCCTCCCGCGAAATCGATATACTCTTTACCCTGCTGGTCCCACAGACGTGAACCTTCGCCCCGCACCGGAATAAAAGGGGCCGGAGCGTATACGGGCATCATCCATTCATCAAAATTTTCACGCGTAATTGACAGAGACATAGCGACCTCAACGGTAAATAAAAGGTTATTTATATGTTAATAAATATAGTGTTTGCGGTGTAAATGTAGATTGCAGGGTTCGTGCCAGCCAGCGAAAAAAGTGCATAAACGAAGGTCAATAACGGAATATCAAGAAGTTACATCGGGACGATATTCACTGCATGTGCATATAAAGTGAATATGTTTGCGCACAAGGTGACTAAACAGAGGAAAAAACGCAGTTTTATTCAGTCGCCAAATATAATTCTGGAATTGTGATCGTATACAAAATTTATCGGAAATTATTGCCCTATTCTGACGCGCTTCGCGCCAAAACGGTGCAGTTTTTGCTCCATCGTTAACGCCATTAGCAATCATTGTTGGAATCAGGTGACAAGAAGCAGTCAGCCTGCGGAAATTCTGCTACCATCCTTGCACTATTCATCTTGCAAAGTGGCAGCGACTATGAAATTTGTCTCTTTTAATATCAACGGCCTGCGCGCCCGTCCCCATCAACTGGCAGCCATTGTCGAAAAACACCAACCGGATGTTATTGGCTTACAGGAGACAAAAGTCCACGACGATATGTTCCCTCTTGAAGAGGTAGCCAAGCTCGGTTACAACGTCTTTTATCACGGTCAGAAAGGTCATTACGGCGTGGCGCTGTTAACGAAAGAAACGCCGATCGCGGTGCGTCGTGGCTTCCCTGGCGATGGCGAAGAAGCACAGCGTCGTATCATCATGGCGGAAATTCCGTCCCCGCTGGGCAGCATCACGGTGATCAACGGCTATTTCCCGCAGGGCGAAAGCCGCGACCACGAAACGAAATTCCCGGCCAAAGCCGCGTTTTATCAGAATCTGCAAAATTATCTGGAGACTGAACTGAAACGCGATAATCCTGTGCTGATTATGGGCGATATGAATATCAGCCCAACCGACCTCGATATTGGCATCGGTGAAGAGAACCGTAAACGCTGGCTGCGTACCGGTAAATGTTCCTTCCTGCCGGAAGAGCGCGAGTGGATGGAACGCCTGCTGGGCTGGGGTCTGGTAGATACCTATCGCCACGCTTATCCTGAAAAGAACGACCAGTTCTCGTGGTTTGATTACCGCTCAAAAGGCTTTGACGATAACCGTGGCCTGCGTATCGATCTGCTGCTGGCGAGCACCCCACTGGCGGAGCGCTGCGAAGAAACCGGCATCGACTATGAAATTCGCAGCATGGAAAAACCGTCCGATCATGCGCCTGTATGGGCTAAATTCCGCGTCTGACCTTCTGCGTCTTTTCACTCTCCGGGCCCGGCCTGGAGAGTCTGTTTATTCTGTGCAAAATCAATAAAGCGACGGTAATACATTGTTACGGCCGGGAATTTATTATATCTTCGCGCGCTCTTTTCGCTGACGAAAATGCTGCATTGCACTCGGTTTTACAGGAGAACCCCCATGAAAAAGAAGTTCGCATAAAGCAGAATACCGGCTGCTAATTGTCACGGTATTATTCTGCATTCTGGCGGGAGTTTTCCATCATTATGGTCTGACCGACCTGATAACCAATTTCCATCATTTACAAGATGTCATCCGCCAAAGCGGTATGTTTGGCTATACGCTTTATATCCTGCTGTTTATTGTTGCTGCGCTGTGCCTTATCCCTGGCAGTATTCTGGTGATCGTCGGTGGGGTGCTGTTTGGCCCGGTGACAGGTACGCTCATCTCGTTAGTGGCGGCAACCGTTGCCTCGGCGCTGTCGTTTTTGCTGGCTCGCTGGCTTGGTCGGGATCTGCTGCAAAAATACGTTGGGCACACAGCGACGTTTCAGGCTATCGAAAAAGGCATTGCCCATAGCGGAATAGACTTTCTGATCCTGACCCGGCTCGTGCCGCTGTTCCCCTACAATTTGCAAAATTACGCCTATGGGCTGACGGCGATTCCGTTCTGGTCATTTACCGTGATATCTGCGGTAACCACCTTGCCCGGCATCTTTATCTATACGCTGATGTCGCACGAACTGGCCAGCGAAGGGATTAGCTGGACATTTATCGCTAAGCTCAGCATTGCGGGGCTAGCGCTGTTTATGCTCGTCCAGGCCGCCAAAGCCTGGGCCCGGTTTAAGCATGTTGATCCGTCGTCTCGTCATGAGTGCGCAGGTAAATGTTCAAAATGAATAAATCGCAACTGACACGCTATTACCGGGTAAGCTTGCTCGCCCTGCTGCTGCTCGCGCTAATCGCATGGGCGTGGATACCAGGCGTGAGCGACTTTCTCCACGGCAGCCTGGCGGCATTTACCACGATCGATCAGCATGCTGTTGAGAATTTCATTCGTTCTTACGGAACCCAGGCCGCGGTGGTGTCGTTCTTCCTGATGATCCTGCAGGCCATCGTCGCGCCGCTTCCCGCCTTTGTTATTACGTTTGCCAATGCCTCGCTGTTTGGCGCATTTTGGGGCGGCGTACTGTCCTGGAGCAGCGCAATGGCAGGTGCGGCGCTGTGCTTTTTTATTGCCCGTATTTTAGGTCGCGGCGCAGTGGAAAAACTGACCGGAAAAACGGTGCTGAACCACATGGACGCTTTTTTCGAGCGCTATGGCAAGCATACAATTCTGGTCTGTCGCCTGTTACCTTTTGTTCCCTTCGACCCGGTAAGTTATGCAGCAGGACTAACCTCGATCCGTTTTCGCCATTTTTTTATTGCCACCGGCATTGGACAATTACCCGCCACTATCGTCTATTCATGGGCGGGTAGCCTGTTAACCGGCGGCACATTTTGGTTTGTGACCGGCCTGTTCGTTCTGTTCGCCCTGAGTGTGGCGATATCCGTAGCGAGAAGCCTTTATCTTGAGCATCAACAGAAAAAAAGCTGAGACTTTCCCCCATTTCTAGCAATGGAGATATTATGCGTTACTGCTTATTGTGCCTGAGTTTATTGCTCTGTCCGCTGGCGACGTTTGCCCAGGACGCCAGCTGGCAGCAAATCAAAAATGACGCCCGCGGTCAGACGGTGTGGTTCAACGCCTGGGGTGGCGACAATGCAGTTAACCAGTATCTCGACTGGGTTAGCGGTGAGATGAAAACGCACTACGCCATTAACCTGAAAATCGTACGCCTGGCGGATGCCGCCGACGCCGTAAAACGTATCCAGACGGAAGCGGCCTCCGGGCGAAAAACCGGCGGCGCTGTCGATTTACTGTGGGTGAATGGCGAAAACTTCCGCACGCTGAAAGAAGCCGGGCTGCTGCAAACTCAGTGGGCGCAAACGCTGCCGAACTGGCGCTATGTTGATACCCAAAAACCGGTGACCGAAGATTTCTCCGTTCCAACGGAGGGGGCTGAATCACCGTGGGGCGGCGCACAGCTAACGTTTATTGCGCGGCGCGATCTCACCGCGCAACCGCCGCTATCTCCGCAGGCACTGCTTGAGTTTGCCCAGGCGCACCCTGGCACGGTGAGCTATCCACGCCCGCCAGATTTTACCGGAACAGCGTTTCTTGAGCAGTTGTTAATATCGCTCACCACCAAACCGCAAGCACTGAAAATCGCTCCCGATGCAACCACCTTCGCCGATGTTACCGCCCCGTTATGGCACTATCTTGATGCGTTGCATCCTGCTTTGTGGCGCGAAGGCAAAGACTTTCCGCCCACGCCTGCGCGAATGGATGCGCTGCTTAATAGTGGCGTACTGCGTTTATCATTGACCTTTAACCCTGCCCACGCGCAGCAAAAAGTGGCCAGCGGTGAGTTGCCCAAAAGCAG
This sequence comes from Citrobacter arsenatis, assembly GCF_004353845.1. Taxonomy (GTDB): domain Bacteria; phylum Pseudomonadota; class Gammaproteobacteria; order Enterobacterales; family Enterobacteriaceae; genus Citrobacter; species Citrobacter arsenatis. The sequence goes on along the minus strand of NZ_CP037864.1, from coordinate 2,225,491 downwards.
CTATAGTTTTGGTTTCTCACAGGGCATGCTCGGCAACGTGCATTTTGTCACCATTCCGGCGAATGCGCGTGCCAGCGCCGGAGCGAAAGTCGTGGCAAACTTCCTGCTTTCGCCCCAAGCGCAACTGCGTAAAGCTGACCCGACTGTCTGGGGAGATCCCTCGGTGCTTGATCCACAAAAATTGCCTGACGAACAGCGTAATGCGCTACTGGCACGGATCCCACAAGGACTCCCTGCCGTGCTGCCGGAACCGCATGCAGCCTGGGTAAACGCTCTGGAACAAGAATGGCTACGCCGCTACGGTACGCATTAATTCTGCTACTCTGGGCCATCATGGCGGCAGTTTATCTGCCGCTGGCGCCAGCGGCATTGTCTCTGGTAACACCGGCGCTTAGCCCCACACACTGGCTGGCGCTATTTACCGATCCTCAACTCCCGCAGGCGTTACTGGCAACGCTGGTTTCCGTAGGCCTCGCGGCTGGCGGTGCACTGCTCATCGCGCTGCTGGCAATCCTCGCCTTGTGGCCGGGCGCAGGCTGGGTGCGTCTGTCTATGCGTCTTCCATGGCTGCTGGCAATTCCGCACGTAGCCTTCGCCACCAGCGTGCTGTTGTTTTTTGCCGAAGGCGGCCTGCTCTGGCAATGGCTAGCGTTCCTCAGCCCCCAGCCGGACCGCTACGGCATTGGGCTTGGCGTGACGCTGGCGGTGAAAGAGAGCGCCTTTTTGTTATGGATCCTTTCAGCTCTGCTGAGTGAAAAACAACTTTCGCAGCAGGTAATCGTGCTGGATTCACTGGGTTACAGCCGACTGCAATGCCTGAAGTGGCTGGTACTGCCTGCTATCGCCCCGGCGTTGGGCAAAGCCATGCTGGCGATTGTCGCCTGGTCACTCTCCGTTGTTGATGTGGCAATCGTTCTTGGCCCCGGCAATCCGCCAACGCTTGCCGTGTTGAGCTGGCAATGGCTCAGCCAGGGCGACGTCGAACAACAGGCTAAAGGTGCGCTCGCCAGTCTGCTGCTGGTGTTGTTGCTCCTCATTACCGCGCTGGTGGGTTATCTGTTCTGGCACATCTGGCGACGTACTATTCCGGCTGTAAACGGGGAACGCCTGCATTTTTCATCCGCGACAATCGCACGCCCGCTGGTACAACTTTTGCCCCTGAGCGGTGTGGTATGTGCGTTGGTACTGGCGCTTTTCGCCAACTATTCTTCGCTAAACGACGAGGCGCTCAGCAACAGTCTGCAACTGGGGCTCCTTTCCAGCGTGCTGGCGCTGCTGATACTTTTTGTCTGGCTGGAATGGGGTCCGCAAACCGGACACCGCTGGGTCTGGCTACCGCTCATTTTGCCTGCGCTGCCGCTGGTGACCGGACAGTATCTGCTGGCGTTATATACGAGGCTGGATGGGCTGATGATGACCATTGTCTGGGGCCACCTGCTGTGGGTGATGCCATGGATGTTGTTTGTGCTCAAACCGGCGTGGCAACGCATTGATCCGCGATTGATGTTGATTGCACAAACGCTGGGCTGGACACGGGGCCGCATATTCTGGCTGGTCAAATGCCCGCTGCTGGTACGCCCGGCGCTGATTGCCTTCGCGGTAGGATTCTCAGTCAGTATTGCCCAGTATATGCCGACGCTGTGGCTAGGCGCTGGACGCTATCCCACCCTGACCACCGAGGCGGTAGCATTAAGCAGCGGCGGTAGCACCGCGATTCTGGCTACCCAGGCGCTATGGCAGCTTCTGTTACCACTGTTAGTTTTCGCACTCACGGCGTTTCTCGCTGCGTGGATCGGCCGCTTTCGACAAGGACTCCGCTAATGCTTACCGTACGAGGCGTTTCGTTGTATCAGGGCGCGACGGCGTTGCTGAAGGACGTTAATCTGCAGGTCAATAAAAGTGACATTGTCACTATCATGGGGCCTTCTGGTAGTGGGAAGTCTTCACTGCTTTCGTGGATGGTTGGGGCGCTGTCTCCTCAGTTTCAGGCATCAGGCGAACTGTGGCTTAACGAACAGCGTATTGACACCCTGCCTACTGCGCAGCGCCAGATTGGCATCCTGTTCCAGGATGCACTGCTATTTGACCATTTCAGCGTTGGGCAGAATTTACTGCTGGCCTTACCCGCCAGCCTGCAGGGTCCCGCCAGACGTCATGCGGTGGAAAGCGCCCTCGCACGCGCGGACCTGGCAGGATTTTATTCGCGCGATCCGGCGTCGCTCTCCGGTGGGCAACGCTCGCGTGTCGCCCTGCTTCGCGCGCTGCTGGCGCAACCCCAGGCGCTGCTGCTCGATGAACCCTTTAGCAGGCTGGATGCGTCGCTGCGCGATACCTTTCGCCAGTGGGTCTTCACCGAAGTCCGTAAACTGGGTATACCGGTGGTCCAGGTGACCCATGACGCGCAGGATGTTCCGCCCGCAGGCCGTGTATTGCAGATGGAAGACTGGGCGTAAATATGGCGATATGCTGCGTTAACGCAAGGTTTTTACTAAACTGGCGGCACAGAATGTCGTCTTCTTTTTTCAACGTCGGGCTATTCGATGAAACGTGTTTCTCAAATGACCGCGCTGGCACTGGCTTTAGGGCTCGCTTGCGCTTCCTCCTGGGCTGCTGAAACAGCACAGACGCTCACCCTCAACCAGTTACAGCAACAGCAAGGCGCGGCGATTGATACCCGTCAGAGCGCTTTTTACAACGGCTGGCCGCAATCGCTCAACGGTCCTTCAGGACACGAACCTTCCGCACTGAACCTGTCTGCCGCCTGGCTCGACAAGATGAATGATGAACAACTCAGCGCCTGGGTTAAGTCACATCAGCTGAAAGCCGACGCGCCGGTGGCGCTGTATGGCAGCGATAGCGACATGCAGGCCGTCAAATCCCGTCTGCAAAAAGTTGGCTTTAACCATATTTCAACCCTCAGTGATGCGCTGGCAGACCCTGAACGCCTGCAACGTCTGCCGCACTTCGAACAATTGGTTTATCCACAGTGGCTGCACGATCTTCAGCAGGGTAAAGAGGTGACCGCCAAACCAACCGGTGACTGGAAGGTGATTGAAGCAGCCTGGGGCGCACCGAAGCTGTATCTGCTCAGTCATATCCCCGGAGCGGGCTACATTGATACCAACGAAGTCGAAAGCGAGCCGCTGTGGAATAAAGTTTCCGACGCGCAGCTCAAAGCGATGCTGGCGAAACACGGTATCCGCCACGACACCACGGTGATTTTATACGGTCGCGATGTCTATGCCGCCGCGCGGGTGGCGCAAATTATGCTGTACGCAGGCGTGAAAGATGTTCGTCTGCTCGATGGCGGCTGGCAAACCTGGTCCAATTCAGGTTTACCGGTCGAACGCGGCACTCCGCCAACGGTAAAACCAGAACCTGATTTCGGTGTGAACATCCCTGCCCAACCGCAGTTGATGCTGGATATGGAACAAGCACGCGGCCTGCTGCATCGCCAGGATGCGTCTTTGGTGAGTATTCGTTCATGGCCAGAATTTATCGGTACTACCAGCGGCTATAGCTACATTAAGCCAAAAGGCGAGATCGCAGGCGCACGTTGGGGCCACGCGGGCAGCGACTCCACCCACATGGAAGATTTCCATAATCCGGATGGCACCATGCGCAGCGCGGATGATATTGCTGCCATGTGGAAACAGTGGAATATCACGCCAGACCAGCAGGTTTCTTTCTACTGCGGCACCGGCTGGCGTGCTTCGGAAACGTTTATGTATGCCCGTGCAATGGGCTGGAAAAACGTCTCAGTCTACGACGGTGGTTGGTACGAGTGGAGCAGCAATCCGAAAAACCCAGTCGCCAGCGGTGAACGGGGTCCGGACGCCAGTATGTAATACTGGCATTATTGCCGGATGCGACGAGAACGCTTTACCCTGGCTAGCTATATCATCGTTGTAGGCCGGGTAAGCAAAGCGCATCTGGCAACGCATGACTTTACGCCTGACGCTGAACGGTTTTCAGCGTCAGATACCCGCTCCAGATCCGGGTGAACGTCGTCATCCAGCACAGCGCGCCAAAGACCCACGCCAGCACGGCAAAATACCCCGGAAACAGACCCCCCAACACAAACAGCAAAATCGTCTCGGTTCCTTCGGTCAGCCCGCCCAGATAATAAAACGATTTATGCGCGTAGCCAGGGTTATCTATCTGATGTTTAGCCGCCAACGCGGCGAAGGCCAGAAAGCTGCTTCCGGTGCCAATAAACGCGAACAGCAGCCAGCCACCTGCCAGCGCATTTTGCGCCGGTGCGGCAAGAATAAAACCAAACGGCACTAAGGCGTAAAACAGAAAATCAAGCGAGATATCGAGAAATCCTCCCGCGTCGGTTAGCCCTCTACGCCGTGCCAGCGCCCCATCCAACCCATCAAACAGCCGATTGAGCACAATGGCCACCAGCGCCGCCAGATACCAGCCTAGCGCCAGAAATGGTAACGCCAGTACGCCAATGGCAAAACCGACGAGCGTAAGTCCATCCGGGGTAATCGCAGGTTTATCAATGATCCCCACGCAGCGATGCAACAGCGGTTTTAACCGCGGGTGAAGATGACGGTCAAGCATGTGGGCGTCCTTTAACACTGTCGCACAACCCTTGCGAAGGAATATCGAGGGCGGCGTTAAAACGTGCCGAGAGATTTTGAAATGCAATCAGCGCGGTCATTTCAGTAATCACGTTATCGGTAAAATACTGCTTCATCAGCGCTTTCATCGCATCGTCAACCTGTGGAGGCGTAGCGGTCACCGCATCCGCATAGGCCAGCGCTGCGCGCTCTTCTGCACTAAACAGCGTCGATTCCTGCCAGTTAGCAACCTGCAAGACTTTATCCAGCGCGCCGCAGCGTTCAGCCAGGCGTAAACTGTTGGCATCAACGCAGAACGCGCAGTCGCACACCTGAGAAACACGGGTCATCAACAGAGCGCGCATCACCGGCGTTAAGCGCGCCTTTTTACGTTCCAGAAATCCGACAAACAACGCTACCAGCCAGAACAGAAATGGCATCCGCCCCCACCAGCGCGTGGGATGCAGCACATCGCCATAATGTTTTTTCTGCGTAGCAACGAGCGGTTTTAAACTAAAAGGGATACGCGTTAACGGTTTTACCCACAACTGAGGATCGTTCAACGGTTACTCCTGAATACTTTAGATAAAACAAAGATAACGATAGTATGTCACTTTCTGCCGTTAGATCTTGATGAATATGATGAAAACCCTCGACGTGGTCGCCGCTATCATAGAACGTGATGGCCAAATTTTACTGGCTCAACGTCCGCAGCATGCGGATCAGTCAGGCATGTGGGAGTTTGCCGGCGGTAAGGTTGAGTCAGGGGAAAGCCAGCCCGAGGCGCTGGTCCGTGAACTGCGTGAAGAGTTGGGCATCGAGGCGGTCGTTGGGCGCTACATTGCCAGCCATCAACGCGAGGTTTCAGGCCGAATGATTCACCTACATGCCTGGCATGTACCGTCATATCAGGGAGAACTGAGGGCTTATGAACATCAGGATATCGTCTGGTGTTTACCCGAAGAGGCGCTGCGCTACCCGCTGGCGCCCGCCGATATCCCGCTGTTAGAAGCGTTTATTCTTTCACGCGCCGCCAGACCAGCGGATTCGTGCTGATCGTTTTATCATCACGCTGGCACTGTAACAGAACGCCATCCGCCTTAATCACCGCCCCTTCTGAGTAGTTTTGATCCTGATAAATGCAGCACTGACTACAGGGTTGCGCCCGCTGACCGCTGGAACTGAACACTTCCGGCGGTACATTCACCTGCACGTCCGGGCGATAAAGCTGATTTGCCAGCGTCGCGCTGGACACCAATGCCAACGCTCCTGCCATGATTAAACGGCGCATATTCTTTCCTTTTTGACTGACAGTTATGCTCAGTATAACGGTATAAATCGGCAGAAACTTTAGCCCCTTCCATCATCGTTTTTGGTTATGACCCACGGCGCAATATTAATTTACTTAGCGGGGTTAATTTTTTCTTGCGTCCCGTCACACTGCTGGTGGTATAGTCAAAAACTGCAAAACACTTAACACAAAAATCAAAAATATAACCATATCAATACATAAGAGGTTCTTATATCTATGGATCAGACATGTTCTCTGGAGTCATTTCTTAACCATGTGCAAAAGCGCGACCCGAATCAGACCGAGTTCGCGCAAGCCGTTCGCGAGGTAATGACGACACTGTGGCCCTTCCTCGAGCAAAACCCACGTTATCGCCAGATGTCATTGCTGGAACGTCTGGTTGAACCGGAGCGCGTGATCCAGTTCCGCGTAGTCTGGCTGGACGATCGCAATCAGGTACAGGTTAACCGCGCGTGGCGTGTGCAGTTCAGCTCCGCCATTGGCCCGTACAAAGGCGGTATGCGTTTCCACCCTTCCGTAAACCTGTCGATCCTGAAATTCCTTGGCTTCGAGCAGACGTTTAAGAATGCCCTCACCACGCTGCCAATGGGCGGTGGTAAAGGTGGGAGCGATTTCGATCCGAAAGGGAAAAGCGAAGGCGAAATCATGCGTTTCTGCCAGGCGCTGATGACCGAACTGTTCCGCCATTTAGGCCCTGATACCGACGTTCCGGCGGGCGATATCGGTGTGGGCGGTCGTGAAGTCGGCTTTATGGCCGGGATGATGAAAAAGCTGTCCAACAACAGCGCCTGCGTCTTTACCGGTAAAGGCCTCTCTTTTGGCGGCAGCCTGATTCGCCCGGAAGCTACCGGCTACGGCCTGGTGTACTTCACCGAAGCAATGCTCAAACGCCATGGTCTGGGCTTTGAAGGTATGCGCGTGGCAGTTTCTGGCTCCGGTAACGTGGCGCAATTCGCCATTGAAAAAGCCATGGAGTTTGGCGCTCGAGTCGTCACCGCCTCCGATTCCAGCGGTACCGTGGTCGACGAAAGCGGCTTTACCAAAGAAAAACTGGCGCGTCTGTGTGCGATTAAAGACAGTCGCGATGGTCGCGTGGCGGATTACGCCCGTGAGTTTGGCCTGACCTATCTGGAAGGCAAACAGCCGTGGTCGGTTCCGGTTGATATCGCCCTGCCGTGCGCCACTCAGAACGAACTGGATGTCGATGCGGCGCGCGTGTTAATCGCCAACGGCGTGAAAGCTGTCGCTGAAGGGGCAAACATGCCGACCACCATCGAAGCCACCGATCTGTTCCTCGAAGCGGGCGTACTGTTCGCGCCGGGTAAGGCCGCCAACGCCGGTGGCGTAGCGACATCCGGTCTGGAAATGGCGCAGAACGCCGCTCGTCTGGGCTGGAAAGCGGAGAAAGTGGATGCGCGCCTGCACCACATCATGCTGGATATTCACCACGCCTGCGTTGAGTACGGCGGCGAAAGCAAGCAAACCAACTATGTACGCGGCGCCAACATCGCGGGCTTTGTGAAGGTTGCCGACGCGATGCTGGGCCAGGGTGTGATTTAATTCAGAACTGTTGTTTCCGTAGGCCTGATAAGCGTCGCGCCATCAGGCATTGCCGGATGCGGCACACGTGCCTTATCCGGCCTACAAATTACGCGCCTGCCTCTTCCGATGGCGGGCTTTTTTTCGCCGCACGTTTACGCGGCGCGCTCTTTTTCTTATCGCCGCCACTACCGCCGGGTGCGGCAATGCCACGGAAACGTCGTACCGGCGTGCTGCGGGCCTGATCGATAAGCTGATACAGCGTCCCCACCAGCGGCTGCATGAAGTCCTGATAACGGCACTGCTTTTCGCTGATTTGGGTCAGAATAGATTCCCAGTGCGCGGTCATATCCGGCCGGGTCGCCATTTCAGGTAGCGAGTGAAACAGCGCTTTTCCGGCATCGGTAGAATGGATATAGCGCCCTTTCTTCACCAGGAATCCGCGTTTAAACAGCAGCTCGATAATTCCGGCGCGCGTTGCTTCCGTTCCTAATCCATCCGTGGCGCGCAGGATCTTTTTTAGATCTTTATCCTGCACAAAACGCGCAATTCCGGTCATCGCAGACAGCAGCGTAGCATCGGTAAAGTGCCGCGGAGGTTGGGTCTGACGTTCAACCACTTCGCCTTTTTCGCACAGCAGCTCGTCATCTTTTGCCACCACCGGCAGCGGCGTCCCGTCGTTATCTTCGTCGCGCTCTTTGTTGCCAAGCAGCGTGCGCCATCCGGCTTCCGCCAGAAAACGCGCTTTGGCAACAAACTTACCTTTAGCGATGTCCAGCTCAATAACACACTTCCTGAATACCGCATCCGCACAGAACTGCATTAGATACTGACGGGCAATCAGGTTGTAAATTTTCGCTTCGTTGTCGTTCAGGTTGATGGACGAGCTGCGCGCGGTAGGAATGATGGCGTGGTGGGCATCCACTTTTTTATCATCCCAACAGCGATTTCGCGTATCGGGATTGACCGCCGGTTGTGGGAGCAGATCCGGCGCATGAACGCTAATCGCGTTCAACACCGCGTGGCGTCCGGCAAAGTGTTCTTCCGGCAGGTAACGGCTATCGGAACGCGGATAGGTAATCAGCTTATGGGTTTCATACAGCTTCTGGCAGATATCCAGAACGTTTTGCGCACTTAACCCAAAGCGCTTCGCCGCTTCAATCTGCAACGCAGACAGCGAAAACGGTAGCGGCGCGGATTCTGATTCCCGTTTATCGTTATAGCTGGTGACTATCGCCGGCTGGCCGTTAATGCGGTTTACCACGTGTTCAGCCAGCGTACGATTCAGCAAGCGCCCTTCTTCATCCTGATACGGCTCACACGCTTCGCTCGGTTGCCAGATAGCGGTAAATCGCTCATCGGCAGGCGTCACGATATGCGCTTTTACCTCGAAGAAATCTTTGGCGACGAAGTTTTCAATCTCTTCATCGCGACGCACAACCAGGCCGAGCACCGGCGTTTGTACGCGCCCGACCGAAAGTACGCCCTGATAGCCCGCGTTACGCCCAAGAATGGTGTAAGCGCGCGTCATATTGATACCGTACAGCCAGTCCGCCCGCGCCCGCGCCAGTGCCGACACGCACAGCGGAATGAACTCACTGTTGGCGCGCAGGCGCTCAATAGCCCGCTCGACGGCCTGCGGGTTGAGGTCGTTAATCAGGCAGCGTTGCACCTGCTGGCGCTTTTCAGGGGCCAGTTGCAGGTAATCAAGTACCTCATCCACCAGCAGTTGTCCTTCACGGTCGGGGTCACCTGCGTGAATGACTTCGCTGGCCTCATGTAAAAAGCGCTTAATGACATTGAGCTGTTTGGTCACCGAGGGACGCGGCTGCAGTTGCCACTTTTCCGGGACAATCGGCAGATCGACCAGACTCCAGCGAGCATAGCGACTGTCGTAGGCATCTGGCTGCGCCTGCTCAAGCAGGTGGCCAATACACCAGGTCACCACTTGTCCGTTTCCGCATTCAATAAAGCCGTCACCTTTGCGATGCGGCTTTGGCAGCACATCGGCGATAGCACGCGCCAGACTCGGTTTTTCGGCAATAAACAACCGCATCGAGTTAACGGATCTCAACCATGGCGCGACCGCCACGAGCTTCCACTAACTCACCAATCGCGGTGAGGTCGATGCCAAACTGAGCCGCAGCCGCTTTCACTTCGGCTTCCGCTTCCGGTGTTACCGCCAGCAGCAGACCACCGGAAGTTTGCGGATCGCAGAGCAGATCGCGTACCGACTGCGGCATTTCACCCATCAGGTGTCCGTAGCTGGCAAAGTTACGCTGGGTACCGCCCGGCACCGCGCCCTGCGCGATGTATTCTTCAACGCCAGGAAGCTTAGGAATATCCTGGTAGACGATCTGCGCCTGAACGCCTGCCCCCTGGCACATCTCGCTCAAATGTCCCAGCAGACCAAAACCGGTAACGTCGGTCATGGCTTTCACGCCGTCGATATCGGCGAATGCCGCACCAGCAATGTTCATTCGGCACATTACTTCCGTCGCCAGTCCTTTGTGCTCATCCTTCAGCAGCGATTTTTTCTCTGCTGTCGTCAGCACGCCAATACCCAGCGGCTTGGTCAGGAACAGTTTGCATCCGGCTTCAGCGGTGCTGTTTTTCTTCACGCGTTCGGTCGGCACAACGCCGGTTACCGCAAGGCCAAAGATAGGTTCTGGGGCATCGATAGAGTGACCGCCCGCCAGCGCGATCCCTGCCTGACGGCAGGCAAAGCGCCCGCCTTCGGTGACTTCGCGGGCGATTTCCGGTGCCAGCTTATCCAGCGGCCAGCCCAGAATAGCAATTGCCATAATCGGTTTGCCGCCCATTGCGAAAATATCGCTGATGGCGTTAGTAGCGGCGATACGGCCAAAATCAAACGGATTATCGACAATCGGCATAAAGAAATCGGTGGTGCTGATAACGCTGGTGCCGTTCCCCAGATCGTATACGGCCGCGTCGTCGCGGGTTTCATTACCCACCAGTAAGTTCGGATCAACAAACTTCGCCTGTTCGCTATGCAGGATGGTTTCCAGCACTTTGGGGGAAATTTTACAACCGCAACCGGCTCCGTGGCTGTATTGCGTTAAACGAATAGCTTGCTCGCTCATGGACATCTCCTGTCATTGCAATCCGGATATGGTAGCGCTCATTCCATGATGTGGTAAGAGTGACTGTCTGAATTCGGGTGTCTTTGCTCATAATCCAGACAGTTTTGCCGTTGATATCAGAAATAACGGACGAATGCGCTCGGATCGGCAAGGTTAATCGTCGTGGACGCTTTTAGCTGCGGTGTGCCCAGATACAGAAAACCAACGATTTTATCCTGCGGGCGACAGTCAAACGCCTCACGGACGACCGCACTTTCGGTTAATGCGCCGCTGCGCCAGATACCGCCAAAGCCCTGAGCAACAGCGGCCATCTGCATGGCCATTACCGCGCAACCGGCGGACATTTCCTGTTCCCACAGCGGAACCTTGTCGTTTTCTTCACATTTCGCCACCACGGTAATGATCAGCGGGGCGCGAAACGGTGCTGTCCGCGCTTTTTCCTGAGCTTTCTCATCGCTGCCAGCGGCAATGGCACCTTTTTCCAGCACGGCGCTGAAGCGTTCACGCCCTTCGCCCTCAATCACAAAGAATTGCCACGGTTGCAGCGTTTTGTGGTCCGGCGCGCGCATTCCCGCCCGTAGAATATTTTGCAGTTGCTCTCCAGCCGGGGCCGGATCGACGAGACGAGAGGCGCTACGACGGGTCATAAGTAATTCGAGTGCATCCATTTGCTTAACTCCAACAATAAGATTTGTTCACAAAATTAACACGTGAGCGGATTTTGTTACAGCACAGGCGGTGATTCCTGCTGACAAGTGCCTGTTGGGTCATTACGATAGCCTCATCTTATCGCCTTTCTCCGGGATTTCGGGATGGCGTGTTGTTAATCGGTAGGGAGAATACATGCGAACCCTGTGGCGATTTATTGCCGGATTTTTTAAATGGACATGGCGATTACTCAATTTCGTCCGTGAATTTGTGCTTAACCTGTTCTTCATCTTTTTGGTGCTGGTTGGCGTGGGCATCTGGATGCAGGTCAGCAGCAGCAATACCAGCGAACACGCTGAGCGAGGCGCGCTACTGCTGGATATTTCAGGGGTGATTGTTGATAAACCCTCAAGTACCAGTCGTTTAAGCGTGATTGGCCGTCAGTTGTTTGGTGCCAGTTCCGATCGTCTGCAGGAAAACTCCCTGTTCGATATTGTGAACACCATTCGCCAGGCAAAAGATGATCGCAACATCACCGGCATCGTGATGGATCTGAAAAATTTTGCCGGGGCTGACCAGCCCTCCATGCAGTATATCGGCAAAGCGCTGCGGGAATTCCGCGACAGCGGGAAACCGGTATTTGCCGTGGGCGATAACTTCAGCCAGGGGCAGTATTACCTCGCCAGTTTTGCCAACAAAATTTACCTCTCTCCACAGGGTTCCGTTGATCTGCACGGCTTTGCTACCAACGGCCTGTACTACAAGTCTCTGCTCGACAAACTGAAAGTCTCCACGCACGTGTTCCGCGTCGGAACCTATAAGTCTGCCGTCGAGCCGTTTATCCGCGATGATATGTCTCCTGCCGCGCGCGAAGCCGACAGCCGCTGGATCGGCGAGCTGTGGCAGAACTATCTCGGCACGGTCGCCGCCAACCGCCAGATCCCTGCTCAGCAGGTGTTCCCGGGCGCGCAGGCGATGCTGGACGGATTAACGAAAGTCGATGGTGATACCGCGAAATATGCGCTCGACAACAAACTGGTGGATGCACTCGCCTCCAGCGCTGAAGTCGAAAAAATACTGACCAAACAGTTTGGCTGGAGCAAAGCGGATAAAAACTATCGCGCCGTCAGTTATTACGATTATTCGTTGAAAACGCCAGCGGATACCGGAGACAGCATTGGCGTTATCTTCGCGAATGGCGCGATTATGGATGGTGAAGAAACCCCAGGGAACGTGGGTGGTGACACCACTGCCGCCCAGATCCGCGAAGCGCGTCTTGATCCGAAAGTGAAAGCCATTGTTCTGCGCGTGAACAGTCCTGGCGGCAGCGTCAGCGCCTCCGAAGTCATTCGAGCTGAACTGGCTGCGGCAAAAGCGGCGGGTAAACCGGTTGTCGTGTCTATGGGCGGCATGGCGGCTTCCGGTGGATACTGGATCTCTACGCCAGCCAGCTACATTGTGGCGAACCCCAGCACCTTGACCGGTTCAATCGGGATCTTTGGTGTGATCAACACCGTCGAAAACAGCCTGGATTCCATTGGCGTACACACCGACGGCGTGGCAACCTCCCCGCTGGCGGATATATCCATCACCAAGGCGTTACCGCCTGAAGTCCAGCAAATGATGCAACTGAGCATTGAGAACGGCTATAAGCGCTTTATCACGCTGGTCGCGGATGCGCGTAAGACAACGCCTGAGCAGATTGACAAAATCGCGCAGGGCCATGTCTGGACCGGTCAGGATGCGAAAGCCAACGGACTGGTAGACAGCCTCGGTGATTTTGACGACGCCGTCGCGAAAGCGGCTGAGCTTGCCAAACTGAAACAGTGGCATATTGAGTATTATCAGGACGAACCAACATTCGTCGATATGGTGATGGATAGCATGTCAGGCTCCGTTCGCGCTATGCTGCCCGAAGCCATTCAGGCCATGCTCCCTCCACCGCTTGCTTCTGCGGCGAGCGCGGTAAAAGCGGAAAGCGATAAGCTGGCCGCGTTTAACGATCCGCAAAACCGATATGCGTTTTGCCTGACCTGCGCCAACGTTCGCTAACCTGCAAATACTGCCCCTCACGGGGCAGTATTTTTTACAGGCTCTGCTGTCGCATATTGCGATAATCCCCAGGCGTACAGCCAAACTCCCGACTAAACAAACGAATAAAGTGCGCACAGTCGCTAAACCCAAGCCGCAGTGCAATCTCCGTTACGCTCTCGCCAGAATTTATCAGCAGCCAGTGGGCATAACGTAAACGCGCACGACGGATGAACTCACTCGGAGATTGAGCAAACTCGGCGTTAAACAATCGGGTAAGCTGACGCGGACTCAGATTGACCTCTGCCGCCAGCCAACGGGTCGATATTGGTTTAACCAGTCCTTGCTCAATCAAAAATACCGCTTTGCGTAACCGGCTATCGCTCACATGGGTAAAGCCAATCGCTCTGGATACCGCCACAGAGGTGCTGTCTATTCGGTTGGGAACTGACATCTGGAAAATGGCCTTCGTCGCCCGGTCAGGGCCGCAGTGTCGACGAATAAGCTCTGTCGCCAACCCGATCGTCGAGATCCCCCCCGGACATGTCAGAATCCCTTTCTCCTCATGAAAATCAATCCCGCTACGGGCCGACAGTTGAGGAAATTGTGTCTTAAAGTCATTCAGATGCCAGGGATGAATTGCCGCCGTCAGGCCATTCAGGAAACCTTCTTGCGCCAGAACAAAGCTGCCCGTACAGATACCTACCAGCGGAATATTGAGCTGATGAGCAAGATGCAGGTAGCGCCGCGCGCCCGGATCGGCTTTCGCCATGCTGCGTAGTAAACCGCCAATCACCACAATATAGTCAAACTGTTCCGGCGAAATGAATGCGCTATCCGGCATCATCGCCATCCCGGAACTGCTTAAAACAGGTCGGTCCGGCGTGGCGCTCATCAGATGCCAGGAACAGCGGATTTTCTGGCTATCATCCCCCATATCCGCCGCGTGACGTAACGCATCGGTCAATCCTGCCAGCGCCAGCAGAGGAAATTCCGGCCACAGCAGAATGCCAACATTTAACTGTGGTCTGCATGGCATCTCTGTTTGACTGGCATCAATAGCCGCAATAATGTCTCCATCCGCCCACTCGCCTGGCTGAAAAATTCTCAGGTCTTTCTTCAATTCAGGCTCCATGCGTACTGTCATTAGGACGAAACATGATATCGGCAATCGCTATATCCAAAAAGGAAGGCTGCTACTGTAAGCGTGAGGAAGTAAAACAACACTGTACAAATGGGACAAGGCACTGAACATAAATGACATATTGACCGGATGACAGGTATGCGTCATTTGCACTGTATTTTTTCGGGGGGGACTTTATACTGCGCCTGTTTATGCACAACTTAACCTGTGACGCCCATGCAAAAGAAATCGATTTACGTTGCCTATACCGGCGGTACCATTGGTATGCAGCGCTCAGAACAGGGTTATATTCCTGTGTCCGGCCATCTCCAGCGTCAGCTGGCATTGATGCCTGAATTCCACCGCCCAGAGATGCCAGACTTCACCATCCATGAATATGTCCCGCTGATGGACTCCTCCGACATGACGCCGGAAGACTGGCAGCATATTGCGGAAGACATTAAAGCGCACTACGACGATTACGATGGTTTTGTCATCCTGCACGGTACTGACACCATGGCGTTTACGGCTTCGGCGCTCTCTTTCATGCTGGAGAATCTGGGTAAACCGGTAATTGTGACAGGGTCACAAATCCCGCTGGCAGAGCTACGTTCAGACGGTCAAATCAACCTGCTGAATGCGCTGTACGTGGCGGCAAATTACCCGATCAATGAAGTGACCCTGTTCTTCAACAATCGACTGTTTCGCGGCAACCGTACCACTAAAGCGCACGCTGACGGTTTTGACGCTTTTGCCTCCCCTAACCTTGCACCACTACTGGAAGCCGGGATCCATATCCGTCGACTGGGTACACCGCCAGCCCCGCACGGCACAGGCGAACTGATTGTTCACCCCATTACTCCACAACCGATTGGCGTGGTCACCATTTATCCCGGCATCTCCGCTGACGTGGTGCGCAACTTCCTGCGCCAGCCGGTAAAAGCGTTAATTTTGCGCTCCTACGGCGTGGGCAATGCCCCGCAAAACAAAGAGTTTTTGAAAGAACTGGAAGATGCGAGTTCGCGTGGCATTGTAGTGGTGAATCTGACCCAGTGTATGTCCGGTAAGGTAAACATGGGTGGCTACGCGACGGGGAATGCCCTGGCGCATGCTGGCGTGATTGGCGGCGCGGATATGACCGTTGAGGCTACGCTCACCAAGTTGCACTATTTGCTCAGCCAGGGACTGGATACGCAGACCATTCGTGAAGCGATGACGCAAAATCTGCGCGGCGAGCTCACCCCGGACGAATAAGGAGTCTATGCCCATGGCCCGAGCCTTACTGTTGGTTGATTTACAGAATGACTTTTGTGCCGGTGGCGCTCTCGCCGTTCCGCAAGGCGACAGCACAATCGATATTGCCAACCGTCTGATTGACTGGTGCGCCGTACGCGGTGACACGGTCGTTGCCAGTCTGGACTGGCACCCGGCGAATCACGGTAGTTTTGCCAGCCAACACCAGGTCGCCCCCTACAGTCAGGGGCAACTCGATGGCCTGGCGCAGACGTTCTGGCCCGATCATTGCGTGCAAAACAGCGAAGGCGCGGCCCTGCATCCGCTGCTGAACCAGCGTGCGATAACTCAAACCTTCACCAAAGGCGAGAACCCGCAGGTCGACAGTTACAGTGCATTTTTTGATAACGGTCGTCGTCAGGCAACCGCACTGAACGCGTGGCTGCTCGAACACCGCATTGCCGAACTCATTATCATGGGGCTGGCTACCGACTACTGCGTTAAGTTCACCGTACTGGATGCGCTCGATCTTGGTTACACCGTCAGCGTGATTACCGACGGCTGCCGTGGCGTCAATATTCACCCCCAGGACAGCACAGAGGCTTTTATGGAAATGGCAGCGGCGGGCGCAACGCTGTATACGCTTGACGACTGGCTGGAAACCCAGCCGTAAGCGATGCCGGCAGGGTCACTCCTGTCGGCGCGTTATCTCAGGTCAGCGCTGAAATCTCTTCCAGTGAAACTTTGCGTGTTTCAATGCCAAAACAAAATAGAATCAGCGCACATAGCACCAACATTACGCCGAGCACGATAAAGACCGTGATCGACCCGTAGCGGGTCAACAAAATAGCGACACCATAAGGCGTAAACACCGCGACAATCCTTCCCACTGCATTAACAAAACCCGATCCCCGCAATCTGAGATGCGTGGGCCACAGTTCCGGGACATATACCGCAGAGGCAAAGCAGACATACATATACAGAAAAAAGATCATCACCAGCCCATAGCTCAGAATGGCCCACTCTTCTGTTTGAATCGAATAGAAATACCCGAGCAGCGCGATAATAATCAACAAGAAGGAACCAAACAATCGCCGTGGAAAGCGATCGATAATTAGCGCGGCAATAAATATCCCAACCGGCGCGCCAATCATAATGATCGCGGTCATAAAAATGGATTTCGTTACATCGATTCCCGAATTAACAAATATCGTCGGGATCCATACCGTAATGGTATAGAGCGAAATATTCATCGCGATAAGCACGGTGATCGCCACCAACGTACAGCGCAGCATCGGCCCCTTGAACAGGAGCCAAAATGCCCCACTTTCCGTGCTTACGTCCGCCGTCAGGCAATCATTCCGGCAGGAGGGTAAAGTGATGTTTTTTTCTTTCTCAATTTGCGATTCCACCTGTAAAAGGTGTTTTTCAGCTTCACTTCTCTGCCCTTTACCAGCGAGCCAACGCGGGGATTCAATATAGTATTTTCCCGACAGATACCAGGCCAACAGCATTGCCATACCACCGAGCAAAAACATCACCCTCCAGCTTAATAAGGCAATAATCACGACGCCAATTGCTGCCGATAGCATTGGCGCCCAGTTGCCGACAAATGACAGACGGGCAGACCACTTTCCGCGCACCTCAGGCGGGATAAATTCTGTAAATGAGGCATAGCCAACCATAATTAGCGCCCCCATTCCGATCCCCATCAGACAACGGAAAAAGATAAGCCAGTACATGTTGGGCACAAACGTTGCCGCGCAAGCTGAGGCCCCGACAATTAACAGATTGATACGGAACGCTTTGCGTCGTCCGAAATAATCACCAATAAAGCCACCGCCGAGTGAACCGATAAAGTAGCCAAACATCAGCGCTGAGGTAAACGCAGCATTGAGATAATTATTTGACCAGCCGCTACTGACTAACTTTGCCAATACCACATTCCCGGAATAGCTGAGAAAACCGGTAATTAACAAACTAAAACTAATAATGCCGAAAATACGAAAATGAAATCGAGATAAAGGTAAGCGATCTAATCTTGCGCCGATAGGGTCACATTTTTCCATCTGGATGCCTCAAACTCAGCTAAATAGAAAGTATGGCGATCGCGGCAGAAACAATTTTGCCGCGCCATCCATCATCATTAGATTCTTATGGCATTTTCCAGGTGCAAACTAAAATAATATCGACGCAACCCACGCTACAATTAATAAACGAGTTGAATATTATTCTCTCGGCAAAATGCAATCCACTCTGCACCCGGTGCCTTATTGGTTATAAGATAATTAATATGGCTAAAGTCCACGAGCTGGACGAAAGCTTTGCGATCGAACTTTGAGTGATCAACTAACAGTGCCACCTCAGTCGCCTGACGGATCATGGTTTTTTTGATTTCTGCTTCCGCTTCGTTAGAGTCAAGCGCCCCACTCTGCATATCCAGACCTTTGCAGCTCATCACCATGATATCAACATGATAGCGGCTGATAATCTCCTTGGTGATCCTTCCCTGCAGCGACAGTGTATTCTTGTTCAACTCACCGCCGGTAGACACCACGTTAATTTCTGACTGCGCCAATTCATGAAAAGCTTCAGCCGAGTTGGTAAGCAGCGTCAGATCGTTTCTTTCCTTCAATAGCTTTAATAATTCCATCGCCGTGCTGCTGGAATCAGCAGCCATCGTAGTCTTATTTTTAATAAACGGTAATGCATTACGGGCAATGATCTGCTTCTCTTCGAAGAAAGATTTTGCTCGCTTATAAAAATGAATATTGTCGGCCAACGCGGTGGTATTGAGCACTGCACCACCATATGTTCGGGTCAAAAAACCTTCATCTTCCAGTTTTTCAAGATCGCGGCGAATCGTTTCCTCAGTTACCTGAAAGATTGAGCTTAAATTAGATACCGCCACTTTCTTATCGTTAGCCACCATTTGCTTAATGGCCTGAATCCTGTCTTTTGCCGCCACGATGACACCTCTGTTTCCTGCAAAGAAATAATAAGACCCTAGTATCTCATAGGCCATGTTTATTTTCAAAAGAACATGTCTGAATCACAGATTTTAATACTCTTTTACACAGAAACAGAGGTCAATACCATCAGGCTTATTTGTTATCCAACGCCTCTGCCATTTGCCTCATCAATAATGAATCATCATCTGTCAGAGAAATGGTCAACGACTCGACATTCTCGCGCACCTGTTCAGGCGCGGTTGCACCGCTCAGTAAGGTGATTAAATCGCTTTGCTTTAAAATCCACGCCAGGGCCAACGCAGGGATTGTGCAGCGGTATTTCTCGCACAGTGGCCGCCATTGCTCAAGCATGTCAATCACCCGCAGCATGTTGTCCCGTTGGAACCAGACTTTGTTGGCCCGCGCACCGCCAGGGACATAATCCCGATCAATAGTTCCGGTCAGGAGCCCCTGCTCGAGTGGTGAATAGACTTGCACGATGATGCCGTGCTTCTGGCATAGCGGTAGCAGTTCAGCTTCCAGCGCGCGATCAAGGATGCTGTACTTTGCCTGCACGATATCCAGCTCACCGTGTTTGAGGTATTCCCTAACATGCCCGGTATCCACGTTGGCAGCGCCAATAGACCGAATTTTCCCTTCTTTTTTAAGGGTGTTCAGTGTATCTACGGTTTCCGCAATCGGCGTGAAACAGGGTTCCACCGACTGCCAGTGGGTCATATAGATATCAATACTGTCTATACCCAGTCTTTGCAGGCTGGCATCAACCTCTTCGCGAATAGACTCAGGGGTGAGGTTTTTATACAGCTGGCGATCGCCCACTTTGTTAAACAGACTGCCTGTTCGCTCCCAGACGATGCCGCATTTGGTTTCAACCACTACCTCACTTCGCGGCAGCTTTTTCAGCGCATGCCCGACAATCACTTCACTGTTGCCAAAATTGTAGCCTGGCGCGGTATCAATCAGATTGATCCCGCAGCGATGCGCCTCAACAATGGTATCGATGCAAATCTGCTGATCGAGATCGCCATTCCATGCGGGGCCGCCGCCAATGGCCCATGTACCTAATCCCATGCGCGAAAGCATAATATCTGTACTGCCTAAAGGAATCATTTTCATCTGCCGCTATTACCCTTCATATTCGTCAAGAAGTTGTTCAACCAACTTTCTGTTCTTCACGCCCGTCGTGGCGCCCACGCTCAGTACCGATATCGCTGCCGTTGCGTTAGCAAAGAGCGCGCACTCGCGCAGCGGTTTGCCTTCTAGCAGTGCAGAAATAAATCCCGAGGCAAAATTGTCTCCCGCGCCAATGGTGTCGATAGCAGTAATTCCCGAAACTGCCGGGACTTCCATTTTCATATCGGCACGTTTGATAAAGCAGCCTCTTTTTCCGGTCTTAATCACGACTGTTTTCACGCCACAATTCAGGAAACTGTCGGCAATGTCATCCAGCGTCTCTTTCCCGGTGAGCAGTTTTGCCTCCTCATAATTGGGAAAAAGATAATCCACGTAGCTCAACGACTGGCGAATATCGTCCAGCGTTTCGTTAAGCCGCGGCTTAATCATGTCGGCGCAGATCATTAACTGCTTCACTTTGGCCTGCGCGAAAATCTCCGTTAACGCTTTACCATCAAGCAGTGGGCTATTAAAAATACTCGCCAGCGACAGCAGCTTTGCCTGAGAGAAACGGTCAAAATCTACATCGTTGATATTCAGTTTCCACAGACTGCCGTTGCGGTTAGTCACAAAAGTACGTTCGCCATCGGCGGTGACTAAGCCCACATTAATTGAGGTATCAATATCGGCATCCTGCTTCAGGCTCTGAATATCTATATTCTCGCGACGACAGTGGTCGAGAATAAAATGACCGGCGGCATCATCACCTACCCGGCTCATTAATGCAGTACGATGGCCAAGGCGAGAAATAATGGTCGCCTCATTAATAGCGTCGCCGCCCGTGGTCATGGCTATTCTTTCTAAAGGATAAGAGTCAACATCAAAGATATTTTTACTCACTGGCTGCAGGGGTATATCAACAATAGCCGCCCCTATACAAATAACCTCGATATTATCCATTTTTTCATTCCGCTTTACCGTCAGAACCAAACAGTTTGATTTTCTCTAGAGCGCGCGCTTTTACCGCTTTGCGAACTTCACGCTCAACGTGCAGGAACGGCTGATTCTGGTTCTCCTGCACCGCCACCATCGCCGCCTGGCACAGTTCGGTATGAATATTGATTTTCGAGATACCTAATGAAATGGCTTTTTTGATATCCGCATCGCTGATACCTGACGCACCGTGTAGCACTAGCGGAACGGATACTGCTTCGCGCACGCGTTTAACCACATCAAAATTCAGTTTCGGCTCTGATGTGTAGACGCCGTGCTGGTTGCCTATTGCTACCGCCAGAGAATCACAGCCGGTACGCTCAACAAATTCCGCCGCCTGGCTCGGGTCGGTATAGTGATAGCCCGCCAGCGCCTCTTCATACACCGTTTCATTTCCCACATGACCCAGTTCAGCTTCGACCGGCACGCCCAGCGGATGGAAAAAATCCACAGCCTCTTTCGTCAGACGAATATTCTCTTCGAAATCAAAGGCAGAGGCATCACGCATCAGTGAATTCATACCATGGGTCCAGGCGTTATGAATAATCTCCATACTGCGTCCGTGATCCCAGTGGGTAATAACCGGAACCGAAGCCTTTTTCGCCATTGAAACCATCATGTGCGAGAAATCTTCAAATGAGGTATTACCTACAAAACCGGTACCGAAGGAGATAATCACCGGCGATTTAGATTCCTCCGCCGCATCCATCACCCCCATTAGCATTTCTGCATTCCACACGTTAAAGTGGGCTATCGCATAATGTTTATTTTGGGCATCATTTTCCCAATATTTAATATCTGCCAGCATGATTATTTCTCCCTTTTCAATAAATTAATGATTTACTTTAATAACGCCTTTGATAATTTCACGTTTGTTATTAACAGATTCATCAAACGCGCGCTGTACATCTGTATAATCGTAAATATGCGTCACCATCGACTTCACATCGAAACGCCCGGAGGAGATGGCTTCAATCGTGACCGGGTAGCGATTGGCATAACGGAAAACGGTCTGAATCGACACTTCACGGTTAATTTTGAGGAAATTGATCGCTGAATCACCAGGTACTGTACCCACGATCATGATTTTCCCGCCGCGCATCACCAGATAGGGAGCCTGCTTAACGGTTATAGCTGAACCGGCGGTTTCGAAAACAACGTCCGCGCCCATGTCACCAGAGAACTGTTGGCAACGCGCAACTGTATCCTCTTTTGCACCGTTGATAACGGTCGACGCCCCAAGCTGCTCGGCCATCGCAAGGCGTTTTTCCAGTACATCAACCACCGCAATATCAGTTGCACCCAAACATCTACAAGCTTGCAGGGTCATTAAACCAATACAGCCAGCCCCCAGAATGACGATTTTCTTACCCGGCTTAACATCCGCCAGCATTGCAGCATGCATACCGACCGCCGCAGGCTCCACCAGCGCACCTTCCAGGGTGTCCATGTTATCGGGCAACTTGTAAGTGAAACTCTCCGGATGACACAGATAGTGGGTTAGCGCGCCGCGATAATTGGGCTGAGTGGCCATAAAATCGACGTCCGGGCAGATGTTGTATTTTCCTTCCAGGCAGTAGCGACAGTGACCACACGGCACGCCTGGCTCGATATTCACCCGGTCACCAGGTTTAAATTTGGTCACACGGTTCCCTACCGCCACCACCGTACCGGCGCATTCATGCCCCAGACCAATTTCCTGATTGGGATCTTTCGGCGGAATAAAAGGACCCGATTCAAAACCATGAACATCTGACCCACAAATTCCAACGTATTCC
Source organism: Citrobacter arsenatis (assembly GCF_004353845.1). Taxonomy (GTDB): domain Bacteria; phylum Pseudomonadota; class Gammaproteobacteria; order Enterobacterales; family Enterobacteriaceae; genus Citrobacter; species Citrobacter arsenatis. Next base: position 2,203,074 of record NZ_CP037864.1, on the reverse strand, counting down.
ACTTTGATCAGCACTTCATGCTCTTTTGGCACCGGGATATCAGCGTCAATAATTTTCATCGTTCCCGGTGTTTTTAATATTGCTTTTGAATTTTTCATCTTATTTCCCATCAATATTATTTGCTGGTAATTGCATCAATACCGAGACTTTCGACAGAGACGCCTTTTGTTTCAATTCCGATAGTGGCAATAGCAACCGCGACAATAATTGAGACAGCGCCCAGTAGTACAAATACTCCCGTCACACCGTAGCTGCTAAGCAATGCAGCGACCGCATAAGGTGCAGCGATACCGCTGATACGCCCTACCGCATTGGCAAGTCCAGATCCGCGAAGTTTCGCTTCGGTCGGCCATATTTCCGGAACATAAACCGCTGAGGCATAACAAACGTACATATAAACGAAGGTAATCAGGAAGAAACCAATTAATGTTATTAACAGCATGCTGGTTTGTAGTGAATAGATATAACCCAACACAGCAATTAATACTAACAATCCCACCCCCATGGTTTTTCTTGGTATTTTGTCCATTACCAGCATGGCAATAAAAATCCCAAAAGGCGCGCCGAACATACTCATGGTATTTAAGACAATGGAGTCTTTCAGATTAATACCCTGAGTCATAAATATTGTCGGTAGCCAGTTAATTAAGGTGTACTGCACTACGTTCATGGCAATCAGAACAAAGGAACCCAAAATAACCCGCTTCAGTAACACCCCTGTTAATAACGCAGAATACGGAACAGGACGAGGTTGTTTGCCATCGTCATCTATTACGACTGGTGGTAGCGGCTTACCGGTCTGTCGAATAACCCCCTCCTCAATTACCTGCATCACCTGTTCGGCTTCCTGGTAACGTCCGCGAGACTCCAGCCAGCGAGGCGACTCAGGGAAACTGCGCCATGCAATTACAGTTGCTATAAGTGACAGCACAGCAGGAATTAACAACTGTACGCGCCAGTTCCATTCCGCACTGATCAATGGCGTCAGCCCCACCGCAATCAGCGAACAGAGTGGATAAGACCAGTTGCCGATAAACGAGACCCGACTGGACCAGGTTCCACGATTTCGACCTGGCATATATTCAGTAAACCCGGCAAATAAGGTCACCAACAACGCACCTAATCCAACTCCCATCACAAAACGACAGGCGATCAGGAAGGTCATATTGGGTGAAAACGCGCCAACGATCATAGAAATAATATGAATCGCTTCATACAAGATAAATGCGTTTTTACGCCCGGCCTTGTCACCGATAATTCCCCCACCGAGCGCACCGAGAAACATTCCTGCCGTCGTAATGGCAGAAAACGTGGCGGTGGTAGAATTATCGGTCCAACCGAGTTCTTTTAACTGCGCGAGAATTAATCCGCCAACGGCATTACTCCAACAGACCAGTAATCCGAAGGCTACCATTGCAAACATCGACGTGTGCCAGCGGCAGTCAGGCAGCCTGTCCAGCCTCGCGCCACAGTGCGGTTTTGCTATCTGTTCCATCCGGGAACCTTCCTTTAATAAATAGGGTTATTCATCAAAGTCGTAAGTCATGATGACCTTAATCGCGGTTTTATCGACCATGGCGTCAAAACCTTCGCGCCATTGCGATAATCCGATACGGTGAGTGATCATCGGTTTGACTTTCAGCGCACCGCTGGCCAGCAGGCGAATGGCATTGCGCCAGGACGTGGAATCGTAAGCCATATGGCCAATGATGCTTTTATTCCACGCGGTGATGTCGTTAATTGAAAAATCGAGAGGCTTGAAACCCATACCCACACGGACGACTTCGCCGTTGGGGCGCAACATTTCAATAGATTGTTTAAGGGCAATATTGGCGCCGGAACATTCGATAACCAGTCCCAGATTGTCTTTCCCGCAGATTTCCTGACAACGTGCGACTACATCTTCCGTCGAGCCGTTGACGACCGCCGTCGCCCCCATTTCTTTAGCAATGGGGAAACGCACCGCGACATCGTCTTCCAGCCCGACCATCACGATATTAACAGCCCCCATAATGCGCGCCATTTGTACAGAAAAGAGTCCTAACGGGCCGGTACCAAACACCACAACGTCCTGGCCCGGAAGAAATTTGGACTGCTGAGCGATAGATTTGTAGGCATTGCAGATAGGATCCAGTACAGCCGCCTCTTCATAATCTACCCCAGCAGGGATTTCCCACAGCGCATGGCGGTGAATTTTGAGGATTTCCCCTGGGACCAAACAATATTTAGAAAATCCACCGCCCCAGGTATTGTTGTCCAGACCTAAATTCACCTTTTCTGTACAACAAAGAAAATCGCCCTGTTCGCATGCCGGACATACGCCACAAACGTGCCCGCTGTTGTCAGACACCACTCGCTGCCCCACCTTCCAGTCCTTAACCTTGTCGCCAACCTGTACAATTTGCCCAGCGAATTCATGACCGCGAATCGAATTAAACTGGTCGGATCCACTGTCGACATTGTAGTGTTTCATGTCCGCGCCACAGATAGCGGCCGCCTTGATTTCAATTACAACGTCCTCAGGACCGCATACCGGTTCCGGAACATCAATCATCTTGTAGCCACCAAAGGCCTTGCCAAATCTTGCCAGTGCTTTCATTGCATTTTCCTTTGTGTTTAGTTTTGCATCAGTGGTCATCATACTTATCCATATAATTTTTGAGGTCAACATGAAATCTTTAAAACACAGATAATAATCTGTATTTCACAACTCAGATCACAAATAAGTGCAACGATGAACTGAAAACCACAGGAACATGGCAGCCGCTTCGCTAAAAATGGCGTGAACCCCTTCGCATTTTTTCTGTTATGAAACTGTTAATCTACGAGTGCTGTTTTTTTCGCCACGCCATTTCCGTGGCGTGTTTGCTTGTTTAAATGTCAAAGAGGAACACCGATGAAACTATTGCCTTTGTTGGCAGCATTACCCCTGCTCTGCGCCAGCGTTGTTTCCGCCAGTTCGCTGATGTCAGTTGGCTACTTTAATGGTGGCGGCGACGTCACTGCCGGTCCCGGTGGTGACATCAATAAACTGGATGTTCGTCTGATAACCCATCTCAACTATTCATTTGGCCTTGTTTACAACAATGAAAAAGACGAGACCAACGACGCCTTAAAAGACGCCAGCAAGCTGCATCAGATTTGGCTTTCGCAGAAAGTGCAGGATGATTTGCTGAAAATTCCACAACTGCGTAAGCAAAATCCAAACCTGAAAGTGCTGCTTTCCGTCGGTGGTTGGGGAGCACGTGGATTCTCAGGTGCGGCGGCAACGAAAGAAACGCGTGCGGTGTTCATTCAGTCTGCGCAGGAGATAATGGCGAAATATGATCTTGATGGCATCGACCTCGATTGGGAATATCCGGTCAACGGCGCATGGGGACTGGTTGAAAGCCAACCGGCCGACCGCGCGAACTTTACCGCGCTGTTAACAGAGCTGCGCGCCGCATTAGGACATAAAAAACTGCTGACCATCGCCGTGGGCGCAAATGCAGAAAGTCCCAAAAGCTGGGTAGATGTGAAAGCCATTGCACCATCGCTCGACTACATCAACCTGATGACCTATGACATGGCTTACGGCACCCAGTATTTTAACTCCAACCTGTACGATTCGACGCAATGGCCGACGGTCGCCGCAGCGGATAAGTACAGCGCCGATTTTGTCGTCAACAACTATCTTGCCGCCGGTCTAAAAGCGAGTCAGATGAACCTGGGCATTGGTTTTTATGGACGCGTGCCGAAACGCGCCGTTGAGCCAGGTATTGACTGGAGCAAACCCGATGCCCAGAAAAATCCCGTTACCCAGCCCTATTTCGAACCCGCGCAAATTGAGTTGTTCAAATCACTGGGCGTCGATCTGAGCAAAGATACCTATGTGAAGTACAACGATATCGTGGCGAAGTTGATCAACGATCCGCAAAAGCGCTTTAGCCAACATTGGGATGATGAAGCGAAAGTGCCGTGGCTGTCGGTACAGTCTGCAGATGGAAAAGCACTCTTTGCCCTCTCCTATGAAAACCCGCGCTCGGTCGCGATCAAGGCTGACTACATCAAAAGTAAAGGACTGGGAGGCGCTATGTTCTGGGAATACGGTGCGGATGAGCAAAATCAGTTGGCGAAGCAGTTAGCCGATTCGTTAGGCATCAAACACTGATCCCAACGCTTGCCACAATAGGTTATGATTAGCACAATCCGCTGCGCCATTCACTGGCGCAGCTTTTCATTTTCTACTGGAGGCATGAGCTGGTATGGCTTTCATCCCTAAAAATTACGCCCGTCTGGAAGTCGGTTACCGGGAAAAGGCGCTTAAACTCTTCCCATGGGTCTGCGGACGTTGTTCCCGTGAGTTCGTTTATTCAAATTTGCGCGAGTTGACGGTACACCATATCGATCACGATCACTCCAATAACCCGGAAGATGGTAGCAACTGGGAAATGTTGTGCCTGTATTGCCACGATCATGAGCACTCGAAATACACCGAAGTGGATCAGTATGGTTCTACCGTGGTGGCAGGCGAAGATGCGCAGAAAGACGTCGGCGAAGCGAAATATAATCCGTTCGCCGATCTGAAGGCGATGATGAACAAGAAATAATATCTACTCTGGGCCCGACACGGAGGTTTGCCGGGCCAGGGTAATCAGGATTTAAACGTCGCAATAGGTTCGGGCGTAATACCAAATTCCACTTTCAGTTGCTGCTTGCTCTTCATCACCATTTCACCGTTGGTATCAATCGTCATATGCTGCGCGTCAATATTGTGTCGCGCCTGCCATAACATGACCAATTGCAAGCTGTTCTCTTTTTGTTCTGCCGTGAGCGCCACGCCATCCGGCCATTTTCCGAGTTCAACGGCAGTAGATAAGCGCTGATAAACTTCAGGCGTCATGCTGTTGATCATCTCATCAATATTCATGTTAAATCCACTCTCCGCAGAATAATTTGCTGAATCGTTTCTTCAGCCCTTGGTTTGCTCACCGTTTTCACCATCGGTAAAGTTTAATGACGCTGAATTAACGCAGTAACGTTCACCGGTAGGTTTCGGACCATCCGGAAAGACGTGCCCCAGATGCGCATCACAGTTACCGCAGCGAATTTCAATGCGCTGCATGCCGTGTGACGTGTCTTTTATGTAACGGATAGCCTCTTCGTCGACAGGCTCGTAAAAGCTGGGCCAGCCGCAGCCAGAGTCATATTTTGTCTCGGAACGAAATAGCGGTTTGTCGCAGATCAGGCAGTGGTAGATGCCGTCACGCTTGTTATGCAGCAAACGCCCGGTAAATGGCGGTTCCGTCCCGTGATTCTGCGTCACATAGAACTGCATTTCGGTTAAATTTTGTTTCAGTTCTTCTGGAGAAGGTTGATTAGCCATTTGCTCACATCTCGCTTTATCTAAACTCACATCACGAGACAGATTCTAACAAAACATTAACACCGGAGTGCGAACTTTTGTTCTAAACTTGATCCTTGCGAAATGGCAGCCTGCGATTCGTGATCAGAATCACGTTTTTATCTTGATTGCCCTTTAAAATTCGGGCCGCCGACCCCATGTGGTTTCAAGCCCAAAGGAAGAGTGAGGCGAGTCAGTTGCGCAAAGCTTAGGCAGCAGTTTGATTTGTCGCAATGATTGACACGATTCCGCTTGACGCTGCGTAAGGTTTTTGTAATTTTACAGGCAACCTTTTATTCACTAACAAATAGCTGGTGGAATATATGACTATCAAAGTAGGTATCAACGGTTTTGGCCGTATCGGTCGCATTGTTTTCCGTGCTGCTCAAGAACGCTCTGACATCGAGATCGTTGCAATCAACGACCTGTTAGACGCTGACTACATGGCTTACATGCTGAAATATGACTCCACTCACGGCCGTTTCAACGGTACCGTTGAAGTGAAAGACGGTCATCTGATCGTAAACGGTAAAAAAATCCGTGTTACCGCTGAACGTGATCCGGCTAACCTGAAATGGGACGAAGTTGGTGTTGACGTAGTAGCTGAAGCTACTGGCCTGTTCCTGACAGATGAAACCGCTCGTAAGCACATCACTGCTGGCGCGAAGAAAGTGGTTCTGACTGGTCCGTCCAAAGATAACACTCCGATGTTTGTTAAAGGCGCTAACTTTGACAAATACGAAGGTCAGGACATCGTTTCTAACGCTTCCTGCACCACTAACTGCCTGGCTCCGCTGGCTAAAGTTATCAACGACAACTTCGGTATCATCGAAGGTCTGATGACTACTGTCCACGCGACCACCGCTACTCAGAAAACCGTTGATGGCCCGTCTCACAAAGACTGGCGCGGCGGCCGCGGCGCATCCCAGAACATCATCCCGTCCTCTACCGGTGCTGCTAAAGCTGTAGGTAAAGTGCTGCCAGAACTGAACGGCAAACTGACTGGTATGGCGTTCCGCGTTCCTACCCCGAACGTATCCGTTGTTGACCTGACCGTTCGTCTGGAAAAAGCTGCTTCTTACGAAGAAATTAAGAAAGCAATCAAAGCTGCTTCCGAAGGCCCGATGAAAGGCGTTCTGGGTTACACCGAAGACGACGTAGTATCTACCGATTTCAACGGTGAAGTTTGCACTTCCGTGTTCGATGCTAAAGCTGGTATCGCACTGAACGACAACTTCGTGAAACTGGTATCCTGGTACGACAACGAAACCGGCTACTCCAACAAAGTTCTGGACCTGATTGCTCACATCTCCAAATAAGTTGAGATGAGACAGTAATCTGTAAGAGCGACTTCGGTCGCTCTTTTTTTTATCTGAGCATTAAAGGATTGCGTAATGATTAATAAAATTTTTGCTCTCCCGGTTATCGAACAGCTTACCCCTGTCCTCTCCCGCCGCCAGCTTGATGAGCTTGAGGTTCTTGTTGTCGATCACCCACAGGTTAAAGCTTCTTTCGCACTGCAGGGCGCACACCTTCTTTCCTGGAAACCAAACGGCGAAGATGAAGTTCTGTGGTTAAGTAACAATACTCCGTTTAAAACGGGCGTAGCGCTGCGTGGCGGCGTACCAATTTGCTGGCCGTGGTTCGGTCCGGCGACTCAGCAGGGTCTGCCTTCTCATGGTTTTGCCCGCAACCTGCCATGGACGCTAAAAGCACACAACGAAGACGACAATGGCGTGGTGCTGACGTTTGAACTACAAAGCAACGCTGAAACGCGTCAGCTATGGCCGCACGAGTTTTGTTTGCTGGCCCGTTTCAAAGTGGGTGCCACCTGTGAGATGGAGCTGGAAGCTCACGGTGAGTTTGAAACCACCTCAGCACTGCATACCTATTTCAACGTCGGTGACATTGCGGCAGTGAAAGTCAGTGGTCTTGGTGATCGTCTGATCGATAAAGTGAATGATGCTAAAGAAGATGTACTGGCTGATGGTATCCAGACCTTCCCGGATCGCACCGATCGTGTCTATCTGAATCCGGAAGCATGCAGCGTCATTCATGATGATGCGCTGAATCGCAATATTGACGTCGTCCACCACCACCATCTGAACGTCGTGGGCTGGAACCCTGGTCCGGCGCTGTCTGTCAGCATGGGCGACATGCCGGATGACGGCTACAAAACCTTTGTTTGCGTAGAAACGGCTTACGCAACAGCTCCGCAGAAAACCACCGAAGAAAAACCGTCTCGCCTGGCGCAGACTATCCGAGTTGCTAAACGCTAAGACAGCTCTGTGCACCATGCCGGATGCGGCTAACGCCTTATCCGGCCTACAAACCGCCCGCAGCCGTAGGCCTGATAAGCGCAGCGCCATCAGGCAAATCAGTGCATCATGCCGGATGCGGCTAACGCCTTATCCGGCCTACAAACCGTTCACAGCCGTCGGCCTGATAAGCGCAGCGCCATCAGGCAAATCAGTGCATCATGCCGGATGCGGCTAACGCCTTATCCGGCCTACAAACCGCCCGCAATCGTAGGCCTGATAAGCGCAGCGCCATCAGGCAAATCAGTGCAGCATGCCGGATGCAGCTAACGCCTTATCCGGCCTACAAACCGTTCGCAGCCGTAGGCCTGATAAGCGCAGCGCCATCAGGCAAATCAGTGCACCATGCCGGATGCGGCTAACGCCTTATCCGGCCTACAAACCGTTCGTAGCCGTCGGCCTGATAAGCGCAGTGCCATCAGGTAAATCAGGCCATATCCAGCGCCGTTTTGCCTTTTGGCGCCGGATATGCCTTATCTAACTGCTTCATTTCATCAACAGAGAGCGTGATCTCCAGGGCAGCGGCATTTTGTTCCACATGCGCGACGCTTGCCGCTTTCGGAATCGCCATTACGCCAGGAAGACGAATCACCCATGCCAGCAAAATCTGTGCAGCGCTAACGTTGTGCGCGCGCGCAATGTCGTTTACCACAGGGTGAGTAAGTAAGTCACCACGCAGTCGCCCCGCCTGCGCGAGCGGACTGTAAGCCATAACCGGCATCTGTTGCTGCTGGCACCACGGCAGCAAATCATATTCAATACCGCGCGATGCTAAATGATAAAGCACCTGGTTAGTCGCACATTCCCGCCCACCGGGTACCTGCCATAACGCCTGCATATCATCATAATCGAGATTTGAGACACCCCAGCTGCGGATTTTCCCCTGTGCGATAAGCGTTTCCATGGCATCAACGGTCTCAGCAAATGAAAAATTTCCTGTCCAGTGCAGCAAATAGAGATCCAGATAATCAGTTTTCAGTCGACGCAGGCTCGCTTCACAGGCGGCAATGGCTTTCTGCCCACCCGCATTCCAGGGGTAAACTTTTGAGACTAAAAAAGCGCTATCACGCCGCCCCGTTAGTGCTTCACCCACCACCTCTTCCGCTGCACCATCAGCATACATTTCGGCGGTATCGATCAGCCGCAGGCCGAGATCCAGACCCGCCTGCAGTGCTGAAACCTCATCCCGGCGTCGGCTTCGGTCCTCGCCCATGTACCATGTTCCCTGCCCGATAGCAGGAAGCGATACCTGCTTTGTAAACATCACCTGTTTCGCTGTCATCGCACCCTCCTGTGTTAATGCACCACAGTAAAGCAAAACAACCGGCGTGTGTCCTGTTAAGGTGCACAAATTGCACCATCTGAGATTGGAATTGACCGCTATGGCAATGGCATTAAAAAACCCGGGAACAAATAATGCCCCGGGCCAAACAGCAAAAATCTTAACTGCACAGCGGTTATTTTAAGCGGCCTAAATATTTTCCTTCTTTCATCGCGTTGATCTTTCCATTTTTATAAACGATGACGGAAATCAGGCCCGCGCTATAGGTCTGAGCTTCTGCACTGTTCTCATCATTTGCCGCGGCTTTGCCATTAATATAAGCAATACCATCAGCCCCGCGTTTAAAGTCTACACCCAGTTTATTCACATGCACTGGTGTGATTTTGTTGACGTGCGCCGAGGCAGTCGCATCGCTGACCATCGTTTTATGTTCATGCTGCAGCTGCTGACGATAAGCCTCACTGATGGCATAGGCGGGCACCGCTGCAGATGCGGCTACCAGTACAGCGATAATTAATAATTTTTTCATAAGTTAAATCTTAATATTTGTCGTGTTTGTGGTGATGACTGGAATTAGTATCATTTGAGCTATATACGCTTTGCGCGTTTTCCATAGCCTGTTTTTCGGCTGCGGCATTGATGGTCGCCTGACGGTTTTGTTCTGCAATATAGCAGGCATCGCGGCTCACGCCCTTGCTTTCGCAAGCATTCATGCGTGAAGCCTCAGTGGAACATCCGGTCAGAACGACACCTATCATCGCTATCATGATTAACTTTTTCATTATCTATACCAGGTTTATTCTCAAAAATAACCGCATGGCAGGTAATATGTTAGCCACGCAGCGTTATTGCCTTTACTTTTTTAAAGTCGGATTAATATCTGCAATCAATTATTTAATGTCAATTTTAATTTTTTCAGATAAATACCTAAAAGATGTAAAATAAAAATCAACTGAATGATTTCTTTTTTTTCAAATGAAAGTTAACTTTCAACGTTAATCAAATGATTGAAATAGTTACCAGCGTCCTGATAGTGCACGATGAAAAATAATCAATGCTTGCTACGATTATAAAACAGAATCTTATCAGGATATTGCACAAAGCAAAATCACACACGCAGAACGATGACTCGTAAAATGGTGCAGATATCCGTCCATTGGCAAACGAAGATATTTTAGGTTAATCAAGTAACAGGTTTAATTTAGGTAATTACAGTAGGGAAAATACGTTAAATATTCGTTGCGTCCAGATGCAATGCCATGACAGCACAAAAAATCAAATCTCATGTTTTAGATCAATATTCATCCCTGTAACGCACAAAAAAGCCCGCATCTCTGCGGGCTCGTGTTTGACACACAGTGGCATCAGAACTTGTAGGTCACACCCACCGAGAAGATGCCAGACCAGGACTTATCAACCATCGGGCTGTCCTTAACTTCATCACTCAAACGCACATAACGGCCAGTACCGTATACGTTCCAGTTGCCAAGGAAGTTATAGCTCGCGGTCAGCTCCAGGAACGGATCCCAACCATCGTCAGCGTTGTAGCTTTTCAGACCACTGCGGCGGGACTCGTTATTAGACACGCCATAATAATAGTCGTTGTAGTTTTCGCTGCTGTACTGCACACCGATACCCGGCGTCAGAGTCAGCGCACCGTTGGTGTAACGGTAGAGCCAGGCCAGATCCCAGATAAAGCCGTTGCTGTTATCCAGAGTATCACCCGCCAGTGCGGTACGCAGGAAACCATACTGGGTGTTATGTACATATGAGAGGCCAGCCATCAAGCTGCTTTTACGCTTGTCAAGTTGGCGCAAAGCATGGCTATCGCTATCACCCGGTTTGAAGTGCGTCGGATCATAGTACGCCATGATGGAGAGCTTATCTGCCGTATCATTCCACAGATAGTAGCCGCCACCCAGACCGTGGAACCAGACGTTATCGCCTTCATAGGTGACAACCGGAACGGGATAAACATCGCGGTCATACTGTTTGTACGGGCTGTTAATCACGCCGGCACCCGCACCAACAGTCCACTGACTTTCCGCCTGTGCGGTGCTAACTGCGGTTGCGGCAAGGACGCCCAATGCCAGAAGTTTGAGTTTGGTCACAGTCCATAATTCCTTATTCAAATGTGTAGCGGTCAAAGTGTAACCGCCAATACGCTTCAGCCCAACTATTTTACGTATTCGTCCCGGAATGTAACCCCCTAATTTCTCAGCGAGTGATGACAATTTGCTTGCAGGACGGTGAACACCGCATGAATCCTACCCCCTTTCTTTACATAAGATGTGCTTTTTTTGCTGATGAGTTATTGATATGCCATTGAAATTCATTTGCGCACACAGGCAAGTTTTGCAAATGCCATCTACGCTTAATTTTAGAAGGTGTATCACCGAATACGTTGATCTCCTGACCACCAAAATGGCATGAGAGTTGCTTATTTCTTCAGCAGCGACGTCGTTCAGTTTACCTCTTCAGGGGCCTCTACTATTCATATGAACGGCTCTTAACATGTGCTAAAAAACGAAAGGACGGCATACCATGAATATATTCGATCACTATCGCCAGCGTTATGAAGCTGCCAAGGACGAAGAGTTCACGCTGCAGGAGTTTCTTACCACTTGTCGGCAAGATCGCAGTGCTTATGCCAACGCGGCAGAGCGGCTATTAATGGCTATTGGTGAGCCTGTCATGGTTGACACTGCCCACGAACCTCGACTTTCTCGACTCTTTTCGAATCGGGTGATTGCACGATATCCCGCCTTTGAAGAGTTTTACGGCATGGAAGACGCCATTGAGCAGATTGTTTCTTATTTGAAGCATGCGGCTCAAGGTCTGGAAGAGAAGAAGCAGATCCTGTATCTGCTGGGGCCTGTGGGAGGGGGGAAATCATCTCTTGCTGAACGGCTGAAATCGCTGATGCAACGAGTACCGATTTATGTCCTGAGCGCCAATGGCGAACGTAGCCCGGTAAACGATCATCCGTTATGCCTGTTTAATCCACAGGAAGACGCGCAGATCCTGGAAAAAGAGTATGGGATCCCGCGCCGCTATCTCGGTACGATCATGTCGCCGTGGGCTGCGAAACGTCTGCATGATTTTGGCGGGGACATTACAAAATTCCGCGTCGTCAAAGTCTGGCCGTCTATTCTGGAGCAGATCGCAATCGCCAAAACGGAGCCTGGTGATGAGAACAACCAGGATATCTCTGCGTTGGTCGGGAAAGTGGATATTCGTAAACTCGAACACCACGCCCAGAACGATCCTGATGCCTACGGTTATTCGGGTGCGCTGTGCCGCTCAAACCAGGGGATTATGGAGTTCGTGGAGATGTTTAAAGCACCGATTAAAGTGCTGCATCCTCTGCTGACCGCAACCCAGGAAGGAAACTACAACGGGACAGAAGGTATCTCTGCCCTGCCGTTTAACGGGATTATTCTTGCCCACTCGAACGAATCCGAATGGGTGACGTTCCGAAATAACAAAAATAATGAGGCGTTCCTTGACCGTGTTTACATCGTCAAAGTGCCTTATTGCCTGCGGATCTCCGAAGAGATCAAAATTTACGAAAAACTGCTCAACCACAGTGAGCTGACCCATGCACCTTGCGCGCCAGGCACGCTGGAAACGCTCTCTCGCTTCACCATTCTATCTCGCCTGAAAGAGCCTGAGAACTCGAGCATTTACTCGAAGATGCGCGTTTATGATGGTGAAAGCCTGAAAGATACCGATCCAAAAGCGAAGTCCTATCAGGAGTATCGGGATTACGCTGGGGTAGATGAGGGAATGAACGGTCTGTCCACGCGTTTCGCGTTTAAGATCCTTTCACGCGTCTTTAACTTCGACCATGCCGAAGTGGCCGCTAACCCGGTGCATCTGTTCTACGTACTGGAGCAACAAATCGAGCGCGAACAGTTCCCGCAGGAGCTGGCAGAACGGTATCTCGAGTTCCTGAAAGGCTATCTGATCCCGAAATATGCTGAGTTCATTGGCAAAGAGATCCAGACGGCTTATCTCGAATCCTATTCTGAATATGGACAAAACATTTTCGACCGTTATGTCACCTATGCGGATTTCTGGATTCAGGATCAGGAGTATCGCGACCCGGATACCGGTCAGCTGTTTGACCGTGAGTCGCTGAACTCAGAACTGGAGAAAATTGAGAAACCGGCGGGTATCAGTAACCCGAAAGATTTCCGTAACGAGATCGTTAACTTTGTTCTGCGTGCCAGAGCGAATAACAGCGGTCGCAATCCAAACTGGACCAGTTACGAAAAACTGCGCACGGTTATTGAGAAGAAAATGTTCTCTAATACCGAAGAGCTGCTGCCGGTCATTTCGTTCAACGCCAAAACCTCGACTGACGAGCAGAAAAAGCACGACGATTTTGTCGACCGTATGATGGAAAAAGGCTACACGCGTAAACAGGTGCGTTTACTGTGCGAATGGTATTTGCGCGTACGTAAATCGTCTTAACATAAATGCCCGGTGGCACCTGCGCTTACCGGGCTTGCAAAACAATGTTCCGTAGGCCGGATAGCGCCAGCGCCATCCGGCACTTACAGACATAGCGAACAGTTGGCAGTACGGGGGGCATATGACCTGGTTCATAGACCGACGTCTTAACGGCAAGAACAAGAGTACGGTTAACCGCCAGCGCTTCTTGCGCCGTTATAAATCACAAATTAAACAGTCGATCTCCGAGGCCATTAACAAGCGTTCGGTGACTGATGTGGATAGCGGCGAATCTGTCTCTATTCCGACCGATGATATTAGCGAACCGATGTTCCACCAGGGGCGTGGCGGCCTGCGCCATCGTGTGCATCCGGGTAACGACCATTTTGTGCAGAATGACCGTATTGAGCGCCCTCAGGGTGGCGGCGGCGGTTCAGGAAGCGGACAAGGCCAGGCCAGCCAGGACGGCGAAGGTCAGGATGAATTCGTCTTCCAGATTTCTAAAGATGAGTATCTCGATCTGTTGTTCGAAGATTTAGCACTTCCTAACCTGAAACAGAATCAGCAGCGTCAGTTAACGGAGTACAAAACGCACCGGGCAGGTTTTACCTCTAACGGTGTGCCTGCCAACATCAGCGTGGTGCGCTCCCTGCAAAACTCACTGGCGCGCCGCACGGCGATGACGGCGGGTAAGCGTCGCGAACTGCATGCGCTCGAAGCAGATTTGGAAACCATCGCTAAAAGTGAGCCAGCGCAGTTGCTGGAAGAAGAACGGTTACGCAAAGAAATTGCCGAATTACGGGCAAAAATCGAACGCGTGCCGTTTATCGACACCTTTGATTTACGCTACAAGAATTATGAAAAACGGCCCGATCCTTCAAGCCAGGCGGTAATGTTTTGTCTGATGGACGTTTCTGGCTCAATGGATCAGTCGACCAAAGATATGGCCAAGCGTTTTTACATCCTGCTGTATTTGTTCCTGAGCAGGACCTACAAAAACGTGGAAGTGGTTTATATTCGCCACCATACCCAGGCGAAAGAGGTGGATGAGCACGAGTTCTTCTACTCTCAGGAAACCGGTGGCACCATTGTCTCCAGCGCGCTGAAGTTAATGGATGAAGTGGTAAAAGACCGTTACGACCCGGCCCAGTGGAATATTTATGCCGCGCAGGCCTCGGACGGTGATAACTGGGCGGATGATTCACCGTTATGTCATGAGATTCTGGCGAAAAAGCTGTTGCCGGTGGTGCGATATTATAGCTATATCGAAATCACCCGTCGCGCGCATCAGACCTTGTGGCGTGAATACGAACATCTGCAATCAACATTTGAAAACTTTGCGATGCAGCATATCCGTGACCAGGATGATATTTACCCGGTATTCCGCGAACTGTTTCATAAGCAAAGCGCCACCAGTAATAATTAATCGACAACAATCAGCCGTAGCTCTGCCTGCGGCTGATTGTATTCCCCTTTCTGGGATAGTGACATTTTGCAATGGTTTATCCCGCCGCTTCGTTAGAGCGAATGTGGAGCATGTGGTAAAATCGCATCTCTAACCCATGGGCTGTAATTCATTATGAAGTTGCATCATAAAGCGCTCAGGCTCTTTATCTCCGTCAGCGTAATTGTTTTGACGTCTTCTTTTTTGGTTTATGAGCTCATTGCCAGCGATAAAGCAATGAATGCGTACATGCGCTATATCAATGAGAAAGCAGACTCGTCGTTTCTCTATGATAAGTATACTAATCAAAGCATTGCTGCCCATCTGATGCGCACTTTTTCATCCCCTCAGGAACCCGCCTCTATCGAACAACAAAAAGAACTTTGCACTGCTTTTGACAGCGTTAACGGTACTCATGGGCTCAACCTCACAAAGCATAGCTACCCGCCATTACACGGTACGCTGCAGACCACCTCGACGAAATGTAATGAAAAACTTGAAGACATATTCCTGCTGCCCTCTTTTGATCAGGCGGTAAATGTTAATCGTGAGCAGAAAGATTACGGTCAAGGATTAGGTACGCTGGAGTATAAATTTCGCTATTACGTTGATCTCAAAAATAATTACGTCTATTTCTATGATTTGGTCGACTCGCGAAAATTTGCGATACACAACTGGTCGTTTTTGCAAAAAGGCACCCTCGGAATCGACCAGAATGATATTGACGGTATTTTTACTGGCCGCACGGTAATCTCCAGTATTTATGAAGATAACCTGACCGAGAAAAAAGTAATGAGCTTTTTAACACCGGTCTACTACGCCAGTAAGTTAAAAGGCGTGGTGATGGTGGATATCAACAAAGAGAATTTAAAAAATATCTTCTATACCAGCGACCGCCCTCTCGTCTGGCGCTATCTTAACGTGACGCTCTCGGACATCAACTCTGGTAAAAAAATACTCGTGCACCAAAGCGAGACCAACCTGTTTCGCTATGTTCACTACGAAAAGGACATACCCGGCGGCATACGCATCACGTTATCGCTTGATTTTATGTATTTTATTGTCTCATCATGGAAAATATTCGCCTTCTACCTGCTGGCAACAATACTGCTGCTGAATATGGTCAGAACACACTTTCGGCTGTATCACAACGTCACGCGGGAAAATATCAGCGACGCAATGACCGGGCTCTATAACCGTAAAATTTTAACACCAACGCTCGAACAGCGTTTACAGCAGTTGGTAAATTCAGGCACCCTCGTGACCTTTATCGCCATTGATTGCGATAAACTCAAAGTCATTAATGACACGCTGGGACATAAGGAAGGCGATCGCATTATCACCATTCTGGCCAAAGCCATTCAAACTTCGATTCGCAAAAGCGACTATGCCATCCGCCTCGGTGGGGATGAGTTTTGCATTATTCTCATCGACCATCCTGGTGAATTAACTCCCCGCCTGCTGGAAAGGATTCGCTATAACTTACAAATTATTGCGCAAGATATATCAATCAGCTTCTCCGCCGGGATTTATAATATGCAGCCAAACGACACCATTGATGATGCCTACAAAGCATCCGATGCACAGCTCTACCTGAACAAACAGAAAAAACGCGCCGGTGCGTAATCATTTTTCTGACAGGATATTCATTATTGTACCAGGAGTAAGTCATGACGGAAGTGAACAAAGGTAACGCAACGCATCAGCGTTTAATTTCGCTGTTGTCAGAACAAGGCGCGACGTATCGCGTGGTAAGCCATGAAGCCGTCGGCAAATGTGAGGCAGTTTCTGAAATTCGTGGTACCGCGCTGGGCCAGGGAGCAAAGGCGCTGGTCTGTAAGGTCAAGGGCAACGGCGTTAATCAGCACGTACTGGCGATTCTGTCTGCCGATCAGCAGGCCGACCTGAGTCTGTTAGCCAGTCATATCGGCGGGTTAAGAGCATCACTTGCCAGCCCGGCGGAAGTCGATGAACTGACAGGCTGCGTATTTGGCGCTATCCCACCGTTTAGCTTCCATCCAAATCTCAAGCTGGTGGCCGATCCGCTATTGTTTGCGCGTTTTAATGAAATTGCGTTCAATGCCGGGGTGCTGGAAAAATCCGTGATCATGGATACCGCAGATTACCTGCGTATCGCACAACCGGAATTAATCCCGTTCCGCCGTGAACAATAACAGCCAGAGTTAGCAGTAAAAAACATAGCTTCGTGCGTTAGCCCAAAAAAAATCATAATCATTAAAAAAAGCCTGTTCCGTCACGCGTTTACGCGTACAGTAAGCAGGCTTATTTTTTCTTTTGGCAAGGAAACTACGATGTTTGATGTCACTCTGCTGATCCTGCTCGGACTGGCAGCTCTGGGCTTTGTCAGCCACAACACCACTGTCGCTGTTTCAATTTTGGTGCTGATTATTGTCCGTGTTACCCCTCTGAATACTTTCTTCCCGTGGATAGAAAAACAGGGCCTGACCGTCGGGATTATTATTCTGACCATTGGCGTCATGGCGCCGATTGCCAGCGGAACACTACCGCCCTCCACGCTCATCCACTCCTTTGTGAACTGGAAATCACTGGTCGCGATTGCCGTCGGGGTAGTTGTCTCCTGGCTTGGCGGACGCGGAGTTACGCTTATGGGCAGCCAGCCTCAGCTTGTTGCTGGTTTACTGGTGGGCACGGTACTGGGCGTGGCGCTATTTCGCGGTGTGCCGGTGGGACCGCTCATTGCGGCAGGTTTGGTGTCATTGATTGTTGGGAAGCAGTAGCCAGCCCAGCCAGATAACGGCCTGGTGTCTGCCCCAGGCCTTTTTTGAACATGGTGATAAATGCCGTGGTCGAATCGTAACCAAGCATTTGCGCAACCTGTTGCACGTTATGACCATCTATCAGCGCCTGCAGCGCCAGAATTAGCTGTAGCTGGTGACGCCAGCGGCGAAAACTCAATCCCGTTTCCTTAACGACCAGACGGGCAAGGTTCCGCTCACTCATCGCAAATACGCTGGCCCACTGTCCCAGCGTCTGCCATTGCGCCGGCTCGCGCTCCATCGTCGCGACCATTCTGCGAATTTTCGGGTGATCGGAAACCGGCAATTGCATTTGCTCCTGCGGCTGCTGCGGGAGTTCATCAAATAACACCTGCGTCAGTCGCTGGGTTGCCGGCTCCAGCCGTTGCGCATCCGTTTTGGACGCCAGCGCCAGAATAAGCTCCCGGCATAACGGGGCGATTTTCAGCGTGCAGCAGCGTTCAGGCATCACGACTGCCTGCGGTTCAATAAACAAAAAGCACAATTGCGCGTCAACGGTAACGTGGTTACTGTGTGGAATTTCACCGGGGATCCATACCGCATATTGTGGAGGCACCATCCACATAGCATTTTCAACCTCACAGGTGATCGCGCCATGCAACGCCAGAATCAATTGCCCCTTACGATGCTGATGCAGCGGACTGAAGAGTTCATCTTCCTGGGCCTGTATACAAAATGCCACCGCCGCATCGTGATGAAGGTCTGGCTCATACCCATCCAGTCTCAGTCCTAACATAAAAATGTCCGCTTTTAGCGATAAACTGTCATTTTAGCTTGATTCATCCAATGAGTAAAAACGCTAAAGTACCGCCTCGCCTGACGATATGAGAAAAAAATGACAAATACGCCTTCCTCCCGCGGCAAAAAAGCAGCGTTGCTGATTGCAGGGATCCTGATGATTGCCACCACATTGCGCGTCACCTTTACCGGTGCAGCCCCGTTGCTGGATGCAATTCGCGCCAACTACGGTCTGAGCACCGCCCAGACGGGACTTCTGACCACTCTGCCACTGCTCGCCTTTGCGCTGGTATCCCCTCTGGCTGCCGCCGTTGCGCGCCGTTGGGGCATCGAACGCAGCCTGTTTGCCGCGATGCTACTGATTTGCGCAGGTATTGCGATACGTTCGCTACCCTCGCCAGGATTCCTGTTTAGCGGCACCGCCATCATCGGTTGCGGAATCGCGTTGGGAAATGTGCTTTTACCCGGACTGATTAAGCGTGATTTTGCTCAGCATGTGGCGAAACTCACTGGCGCATACTCGCTGACCATGGGCGCAGCGGCGGCACTGGGTTCAGCTATTGTGGTTCCGCTGGCGTTGAACGGGTTTGGCTGGCACGGCGCGCTGATGGTACTGATGGTCTTTCCGCTGCTGGCGCTAATTATCTGGTTACCCCAATGCCGCCAGACGGCCAATGCCAGTTTGAGCAACTCGCGCGCTCTGCATTCCCGCGCGATCTGGCGCTCCAGTCTCGCCTGGCAGGTAACGCTGTTTCTTGGGATAAATTCGCTAATCTATTACGTGATCATCGGCTGGCTACCGGCTATTTTAATCAGCCACGGCTACAGCGAGGCGCAGGCCGGTTCGTTGCATGGTTTACTGCAGCTTGCGACCGCCGCACCTGGGTTATTGATCCCTCTCGTCCTGAACAAGTTTAAGGATCAGCGTGCCATCGCCGCGCTGGTTTCATTAATGTGCGCCGTTGGCGCAGCGGGATTCGCGACAATGCCCGACCAGGCTTTGCTGTGGACTATCCTGTTTGGTTTTGGCTCAGGCGCAACGATGATCCTCGGCTTGACCTTTATTGGCCTACGCGCAAGCTCCGCGCATCAGGCTGCTGCCCTGTCCGGCATGGCACAGTCTGTCGGGTATTTACTGGCCGCCTGTGGGCCGCCGCTGATGGGTAAAATTCACGACCTCAACGGTAGCTGGCTGATTCCATTAGCGGGTGTCGCCGTGCTAGCGATGCTGATGGCGGTGTTTGGTTTGTGCGCAGGGCGCAATCGGGAAATCGCAAGCGCATAATATTGCGGGCAGGTTCGCTAACAACCTGCCCGTATTTTATCCGCGTGCTGCGCGCAGCATAGCCTGAACTAACGGCACGGGTTTTCCCGCCAGCGCACCGCGCTCATGCTGAAACAGTGTGCCGACATAAAATGGATGGGTCACCAGCTCAATGGCGCGGATATCACCAGCCTCATCCCAACCGGTCACCCGAAGATCGCCGCTTTCAAGCTCGGCGGCAAAATCTTCCGCTACGCCATAGTTGCAGTGATAACCCTCGGTGATAACATCCCGCCCGTAGGCTTTGGCAATCAGCGTATTGGCCCGCAGTTCAATATCATCCGTTTTTTCTACCAGCGAGCAGGTCAATGGTGCGATCACCATCCGACCCGTGGTGTCCGTTTCCGCGTGGGCGGCATCGCTCCAGCCCAGCACGTTGCGAGCATACTCCAGAATCGCATGTTGAAAACCGCCGCAGGTACCCAGGAACGGGATGCTGTTTTCACGCGCGTAGCGTATCGCAATCAGCGCCCCTTCCAGATGGCGATATGGACTACCCGGAACGACCCAGATGGCATCATAGCCGATCAAATCCTCACTGCTGCTGATATCAGATGTGGTTAGCCAGTCATAATCAGCCACTAACTCCAGGACGGCAGCGGCATCATCGATGGCAAGAGGTATAGCCTGGTGCGCCACAATATCGGGGCTGTAATCGCCCACCAGCGCAATGCGAAGCGTATCTTTAATTGGGGAAATTTCCATTAAACTTTCCTTAGGTCCAGACAATGAGGGACACTATAAGGAGCCTCAGCCTACCGATTTTTCGTTGGTATCACAATCCCTTAAATTGGGAGTCAGGTCGGGCAGAATGCTATAATGGTCACGTTTTACGATCTTATTTAACCGTAATAAAGGTGATGAAATATATCGCGGTGGCTTAATGGAGCGGATGAAAAGATGAAAATTCAATGTAAACGCGTGTATGACCCAGCGGAAAAAGATGATGGTTATCGCGTACTGGTCGACCGGCTGTGGCCGCGCGGGGTGAAAAAGACCGACCTTGTTTTTGATGAATGGAATAAAGCGCTTACGCCGTCATCTGATTTACGCAAGGCGTTCCACGCAGAATTAATTGATTTCTCGCACTTTTGCGAACAATACCGCGCTGAACTGGCCCAACAGCAGCAGGAAGGCAAGCGTCTCGCAGAGATTGCCCGACAGCAAACCTTAACGCTACTGTATGCGGCGAAAAATACCCAGCAAAACCACGCACGGGTACTCGCTGAGTGGCTACGTCAATGCTGACCGCGCATCACTGGCCCGTTGCCGGATGATCTCTACGCCAAAGCGCCCATTCATCAATCACTTCCCCGCCGGGTAGTTTGCAATCCGACCTTACGCCTTGCGGGGTCTGTACCGCAATCAGCGTGCCGCCCTTTTGTTCGCAATACACCGATGCCGGATTCGCCATGCCAATTTTCGGTGGTTTAGGGGCTTCAGGCTGAGTGGTACATCCCGCCAGCACCAGCAGGCCGGGCAAAACAATACACGCCAGTTTCATATCTACTCCTGTTAAAAACCTTATCCCGGCAGATTACCCCGACTCCCCATCTATCTCCATGTTTTCCTGCCAGCTATCCATTTTATGTTTACATTTTGAGCTGGATGGCGTGTTTCATCTTTCACCTTGATGTTCTATCATGCGGGCAACGTCAGCCCAGTCATTACTCAGGAGCATTTACACCTCATGTCGGACATGATCCTTGCCAGAGTCTCACAATCCTTAGCTACGGAGCAGTCAGTTGAGAGTCTGGTTCGCCAACTTCTGGAGATGCTGGAAG
Source organism: Citrobacter arsenatis (assembly GCF_004353845.1). GTDB lineage: Bacteria > Pseudomonadota > Gammaproteobacteria > Enterobacterales > Enterobacteriaceae > Citrobacter > Citrobacter arsenatis. The sequence goes on along the minus strand of NZ_CP037864.1, from coordinate 2,181,545 downwards.
TGGTGACAGAGATGGAATCTACCTATTTAACCAAGGTCGATTTAGATGCCCGCCTGCAGCATATTTTGTACGCGCGCAATAGCAAGCAGATGCAGATCCCGGAAGGGCTGTCCGTACCCTGGGATGAGACGCTGTGTAAACGCGCCATAGACGAAAACTGTCTGTACAGCGACAACGTACCCGCCCGCTGGCCGGAGTGTACTGCCGCACGCGCGCTGGAGATAACTACCTTCCTGAGCACTCCGGTTCATCTTCCCGACGGAACGTTTTACGGAACGCTCTGCGCCACCAGTCGTCACCAGCAGGCATTGAGCCAACGTGGCGAACAGGTGTTACATCTGTTTGCGGGCCTGATCGCCCAGTCGATTCAAAAAGAGTCGCTGGTGGCTCAGTTGCGTGAAGCGAATGCCGCACTGATCGCCCATTCCTACACCGATGCCCTGACCGGATTACCCAATCGGCGTGCAATTTTTGAAAATGTTGAGACCCTTTTTTCGCTCGCTCACCACCTCAGACAGAAGGTAGTCGTCGCTTATATTGATTTGGATGATTTCAAATTGATTAATGACCGTTTTGGCCATGAGGTTGGCGACCAGTTTCTGATCCAGATTGGCCAGCGCCTGCTTAGCGTATGCGGTGACAATGATATCCTTGGGCGATTGGGGGGTGACGAATTTTTAGTTGTTAGCCTGTCACCGGAAAGTGAAAGCGATCGATGCGATCGTCTGCAGCAGGTGAGAAATCAGCTGCAACAACAAATTTGCGGCGACTACCAATTGGGTGACATTCATCTGTTTTATCCTGGCGCCAGTCTGGGCGTCGTGGAAATCGATCCGCTTGAGACTGATGTAAACTGTGCGCTTCACCTTGCAGACAGCGCAATGTACAAAGATAAAAAGCGCCAGGGGAAAACCCCTTTTGTCGTACATTAAGCCCTGCTATGCTGGCTCGTCTTTAAATAACTCTGGCAGATAATCGCATGCGACTCGGTATTATTTTCCCCGTCATCATTTTCATTTCCGCTGTCGTTTTCTTATCCTGGTTTTTTATTGGCGGCTACGCTGCGCCGGGAGCATAACGATGAAAAAAACAACGCTTATTATGATTGGGGTGGCTATCATTGTCGTTCTGGGAACGGAACTGGGCTGGTGGTAACCCAAAAAAAGGCCACTCATCAGTGGCCTCTCTTTTCAGTATGTTTGCTTAGCTTTTAATTTTTCTGTAGATAAACAACACCACAATCGCACCGATAACCGCTACGACGAAACTGCCGAAGTTGAAACCATCAACTTTACCAAAGCCAAAGAAGGTACTGATCCAGCCCCCCACTACCGCACCGACAACCCCTAAGATAATAGTCATGAAGAATCCGCCGCCATCTTTCCCCGGCATAATCCATTTTGCCAAAATCCCAGCGATAAGACCGAAAACCACCCATGAAATAATGCCCATAATTTTCCTCACTTATGTTTTTAAATTAACGATTCACTCGTTGTATAAAAGCATAGCATAGCGCTGAAAAATTAAAATTTGTGATCGTCATCACTTCAAATTTTCATCTTTTTCTGATGTTTCATAAGGTTAGACTCGTGACTGACAGGCTGCATTTTTGTCGCGACTCGTCATTAATGTCGAATCGTCAGTCATTCTGCTTAACTCTATTGCCGTCAGCCCCGTTATTGCTGGGTTTTCACTTCTGGCACACTTTGTGCTTAAACAGCCCGTCGCTACGACAAATCGTAGTCCGCGTGTTTATCGCGTGGCTGCGTCTACAATTCGCGCTATTTCAGCATTTAACAGGTCTGTTATTGATGAAAAAAATCACCAGTGTTTGCCCATATTGTGGGGCCGGGTGCAAGCTTAAGCTTGTCGTTGAAAATAACAAAATCATCCGCGCCGAAGCCGCTGAGGGTGTAACAAACCAAAATCAGTTATGCCTGAAAGGCTACTATGGTTGGGACTTTCTTAACGACACTCGCCTTCTGACTCCCCGTCTGACTCGCCCGATGATCCGTTATGAAAAAGGTGGAAAATTCACTCCCGTTAGTTGGGATGAAGCCATTCGTTACACCGCAAAACGTTTATCTGAAATCAAAGATGCCTATGGCCCTCGCGCCATCATGACCACCGGTTCTTCCCGAGGCACTGGGAATGAAACCAACTACGTGATGCAAAAATTCGCCCGTGGTGTGCTCCATACTAACAATGTCGATTGCTGCGCCCGTGTCTGCCACGGCCCTTCTGTTGCCGGATTACAGGAAACGTTAGGTAATGGCGCCATGAGCAATTCCATCAGCGACATTGAAAACTCAAAATGCCTGCTGATCTTTGGTTATAACTGTGCGGACTCACACCCGATCGTGGCGCGTCGTGTCATTAAGGCTCGCCAGAATGGTGCAAAAATCATTGTCTGCGATCCGCGTCGTATTGAAACTGCCCGTATCGCTGACCAACATTTGCAGTTGAAAAACGGTTGCAATATGGCGCTGGTTAACGCTTTTGGCCATGTTCTGATCGAAGAGCAACTCTACGATCGCGAATATGTGCAAAAACATGCAGAAGGGCTGGAAACATACTGGGAAATCGTTAAGGACTATGCGCCTGAAGCCGTTGAACATTTGACCGGCGTTCCCGCACAGCAGGTTCGTCAGGCGATGCGTACATTTGCCGCAGCACCATCGGCAACCGTGATGTGGGGGATGGGTGTCACCCAATTTGGTCAGGCCGTTGACGTGGTTCGCGGTTTGTCGAGTCTGGCGTTGCTTACCGGGAATCTGGGGCGACCGAACGTCGGCGTTGGCCCGGTGCGCGGGCAAAATAACGTGCAGGGCGCGTGCGATATGGGGGTGTTGCCTAACCAGTTCCCGGGGTATCAGGACGTGACCGATTTTGCAGTTCGGGAGAAATTCGCCAGCGCCTGGGGCATCGATGTTAATCAGATGGATGACAAGGTCGGGACCCGTATCACCGAGGTTCCACATCTGGCTCTCGAAGGTAAAATCAAAGCCTACTACATCATGGGTGAAGATCCGCTGCAAACCGAGGCCGATTTAGGTCTGGTCCGCGAAGGATTTAACGCGCTCGATTTTGTCGTCGTGCAGGATATCTTTATGACCAAAACCGCGGAAATGGCTGATGTTCTCCTGCCTGCCACCTCATGGGGCGAACACGGCGGCGTCTTCACCTGCGCCGATCGCGGCTTCCAGCGTTTTGAGAAAGCGATTGAACCCACCGGTGATGTAAAGCGTGACTGGGAGATTATCAGCCTGTTGGCCAGCGAAATGGGCTATCCCATGCAGTATCAAAATAACCAGCAAATCTGGGATGAGATGCGCGAGCTGTGCCCACTGTTCTACGGTGTAACCTATGAGAAAATGGGTGAGATGGGTCATGTTCAGTGGCCATGCACGGATCTCGAAAGCCCTGGAACACCATACCTTTACGCGCACAGCCAGTTTGATACCGCCAATGGCAAAGGCAAACTGTTTGCCGCTCCGTGGCGGGCACCAGCGGAAGTTCCTGACGAAAAATACCCACTAGTATTGTGTACGGTGCGTGAGGTCGGGCACTACTCCTGTCGTTCGATGACCGGCAATTGCGCAGCGTTGCAAGCGCTGGCAGACGAGCCAGGATATGTGCAAATCAATACCCATGATGCAGAGAAGATGGGTATTCGTCATCGCGACCTGGTGTGGGTCAGCTCGCGTCGGGGTAAGGTCATCAGCCGCGCGGATGTCTCCGAACGCATCAATGCCGGAACGATCTATATGACCTATCAGTGGTGGATTGGCGCGTGTAACGAGTTAACCCAGGATAATCTGGATCCTATTTCGAAAACGCCGGAAACCAAATATTGCGCGGTGAATATCGAGCACATTACCGATCAGGGATGGGCAGAAAAATATGCCGCGCAAACGTATAGCGACATGAAATCACGCCTGTGTGAGGCCATTGCGTAAGTCACCGCCCTTGCCGCCTGAGTCTGTTTTTCCAGACTCAGGCTATCTTATTACTTCACCAGTTGTGGTTCACTGAAGCGGATAGAAGCCATGTTCTCCTGCTTATCCCGCTGCATAAAACCGAGGTTCATCAGAAATAACCCCGCCATAAACGGTAGTTCGTATAATTCTTCTATCAGATCACCATACTGGGGATTGTGCAGAAAGAGAGGTGCCAGCAAACGATGATGCTCTACTGTATCGGAGATCAAAAATGCACAGGTGGTGATCGCTAACAGCCAGAGCGGTAGCGGTTCATTGCGCACGCGTCGGGCGATATCCTGACGCAAGCGCCTGGACAACAGCACGGGTAGAATAATTAAAGCAATTAATACGACAGAGATAGCTCTGAACAAGAGTTTAGGATGCTCAGGGAAATAATCACGCCCCCAGCTGGTGCTTCGCCCCAGCAATACCAGCCACCACACTGCCGCCCAAAGCCAAAATTGTTTCTCACCTTCAGGACGTGATAAGGGCCGGATGTAGCAGAGAGTAAATACCGCACCAAACAGCAGCCATAGCGCCTGGCCATTTTCAATCCATCTGACGACAGTCCCGTTGAGCAGCGGAAGATGCCAGTTCGCGGTGAACGGAATCGCGACGATGACCATTCCAAGAATGATTGCGGATAATGTAAGTCGGGTATTAAATTTCATAAGCGCGATGTTCTGTATTGTTACTGTTCCGCGATCATAACTCCTGTGAATGATCAACTATTAGCAAACAATGCGAATTTCTTAAGGTTATCTTAAGGAATCTTTTTCCGGACATATCCGTATTTCGCGCGGATAAAAAAACCGCACTGCGCCATCGAAACACAGTGCGGTTATTAATCTAAAAACGAGTGTATTCAATCAGTAGCAGTAACTAACGTCTACCATCCACAGACTTCGTGCTCATTCTCGGTATCGTACGAACGCACGGTGTTGACCAGATCTTTAACCACTTCTGCTGCCACATCAGGCACCAGTAATGTCATTGGTGCCTCTGTTTCATAATCAACAGAAACCCCATTGCTGTTATTGGTCACTGTTACGGTATAGGTTGCTTTACCCATGATTTACTCCTTGCCGGTGCGCACGACTTTTCGTTGATTTGCGCTCTCCATCAGAACTTCCGGGGCAACGAAAAAATCGATATTAAAGTAAGTGTCGTCGGTCATTACTTCAATGTTATGCCATTTTTCCGGTGGAAAAACGCCAAACTGACCGGCTTCAATCACCATCACTTCTACTGGTTCCGGGCTATGTTCATCTGCGTATCCGAGATATTTGACCGCCCCCTGCATAACCGAAAGTCGAGGATACACCCCGGCACGGGTTCCTTTATCAAGGTGGCGTTCGAAAATTCCGGCAGGCGCCGTTTCTTTGTTCCAGAATGGAGTAGAGCGTGTATGGATATGATTCTGTGGAATTTGAAGCATTTTTCTTCCCTTTTCCAGTCGACAACCAGCGAGTCTTATTGAACCGCTGCTGTACACAGGGTACGCCTCAAAATATACATTTAAAATACCATTTATTGGTTATAACCATACGATTACCAATGAAAAGCAAAGCGTCATATTGAAGGCCCGCCGCAACTAGCGGGCCAATAGCGTCACGACTGAAGCGTGGCCAGACGAGCGGCAAAACCAACGAAAATCAGACCGATAAGAGAATTACCCACTTTGGCCAGTTTTTTCTTCGTACGGATATACTGCGTCACAAACGCGCCGGAGAAAATGAGGAAGCTCAGGTAAAAAAAGCTCACTATCTCAAGCGTAATAGCCAAAATAAAGAATGACAGCCCAGAGTGCGGCGCATTGACATCAATAAACTGCACGAAGAACGAAACATAAAACAGAATAGCTTTGGGGTTCGTCAGACTCAGAATTAATGCACGCTTAAAAATAGCACCAAACGGGACTTCCTCAGGCGCGGCGTCGCTTGCTTTCGATTTCAGCGTTGCATACAGGATCTTCGCGCCAAGATACAGCAGATAGAACGCGCCGAGATAACGAACGATGTTGAACAAAACGGGCGTTGTTTTGATCAATGCGGCAACACCGGCATAGGCCAGGAACATCAATACAGCATCACCGATAAACACACCGCTGGCGGCGAGATAACCGCCCTTCACTCCCCGACCGACGCTGTTCTTCAGCACAAATATCGTATTTGGCCCCGGTACCAGCACAATAAAAATAGCCCCCACCAGATACGTCCAGTAATTCAGAACTCCATACTCTGCAAACACGTTAACCTCTTCCTGAAAAAACACATGCACTTGCTGCGATACAATATGCTAACGAATGCGACAGGTGATGGAAAGAGAAGGCTATGAATTAAAAAACCCGCCACTGGCGGCGGGTGTGTACAGATAAGGTTAGCCTGGATTAATGGTGCAACATCTCATCCACAACCTCCTCACCCTTCAACTGATAAGGGTAATAGGTCGGCCAGTTTTCCATCTCTTCAAGCAAGGCTGCCTGCGAGGTATTTCCCATAAAGATATGGAAGTGGCTCGATTTACGCGGCGCGATAATATGATCGCTAAATTGCACATATTTAGGCGCTTTACTGTCAGCGGTTTTACACTCAAACAGATACCGTACACCTTTCTTGCCTGATTTATAGTGCAGGATTTTATACCCGGCATAGTCGTATTTGCACGATGCCACCTGATTACCGGTATGAAACTCCATTACACCATTTTCGATGCCGATAGTGTCTACGTTGGTTGCATAGCCTGTACGGTAATAAGCTTTAATTTGTTCTGCAGTTTTATTTTTATCTTTCTCCGCTTTCTTTTTGAACACTGGATCAAGCTCGCCGCTGACCAGATACGGATAGACAGATTGCCACATGCCATCCCAATCGGTCAGCGCCCTGTTCTGCACCTGGTTATCATCAAATACCCCTTCCGACGCTTTTTGTTCTGCTTCACTCATTGGCGCACCATGGGAATGATGACCATGTGCCAAAACCGAACCACTGACTAAAAGCATCCCCAGAGCGATGGTCAGTTTCCTGAAACGAATAGCCAAAATTTCACCCTCAAATCATTTGCGAGTGAATTGTTATAATATAACATTACATTTAAATCAACGCCGTTGTGAATTATTCAACCTCTCTGGTGCGCGATTTTCCAACGGTTGTCAAAATGGGCCTGATACTGCGCAATAACGGCAGGTTCGTCACGCACAACTAACACATTTTCAGAGTTGTCAAATTCTGCGGATTTGGCGAAGTTGAACGATCCGGTTTCCAGCGTGTCGCCATCAACAATCATTACCTTGTCATGCTGGATGTGGTAGTGACCATCCAGTTGCACATCAACCCCATTCGCGGCAGCAAAAGCGATGGCCTTCTGGCTAACCTTGCCCTGGTTTCGTTTCTTGTCGATAACAGCCCGAACCACAACGCCTCTCTTTTCAGCGTTTACGAGGGCCTGAACAATATCTGCAGACTGAAATGAATACGCCATCATATCGATGCTGTGCTGCGCATGATTAATCGTATTCAGCACTAAAGCCCGGGCCGAACCTTCCGGTGAAAAGCCAACCTGAATGGAAGCATGCGCGGCAAAAGCACCTGCCCCGCACATTAGCGCAGCCACAGCGATGTTTTTTAAGATCACGTTAGTTATTTGCCTGAAAAGAGGTACAAGCCGATGAGGGTAGCGCCCGCGTGCTGATCTGATCAAGCAGCGCCTGCTGATGGCTGATAATTAGCATACCCAATGGTCGACGCTGGCATTCTTCAAGCAGTAACATCCAGATATCCCGCTGAATGGAAGGATCGAGCTGGGCGGTAATTTCATCCGCAATAAGAAAACGCGTCCGCGGATCCAGCGCGCGAAGTATGGCAATTCTCGCCAGCTCACCGCCAGAAAGCTGTCCGGGACGGCGGGTTAGCCACTCTGGGTTGATATGCAGGCGGGTTAGCATTTCAGCATCAGGCCGCCAGGCATCATGAACCGCATCGCCGGTGCTGCGCCGCGGGTTAAAGGTTAATTCCGGATGCTGTGGTACCAGTTGAACCGGGCAATACTGGTGCATCGGCAGCGGTTGGTCATCAACCAGAATGTCGCCTGAGATCGGTTTTTGCCAGCCAGCCAGCACGCGTCCCAGGGTCGTTTTACCGGTTCCGCTGGGCGCGCAAACCCCAATACGTTCTCCAGGGCGCAGGGAGAAGGTTAGATTTTGCCATAACACCTTTTCTCCCTGACAAATCGTAACATCACGACAGCACAGCATCGCGCGCTCCAAAAAGTTGATTTCTTTCAGGCAGCGCCCGCCATTGGCGCTGCAGATGCTCGCTAATCTCTCCGCGTAACAGCTGCTCCCGGCTGACGTTATCCGAAACCCTTCCCTGATGAAGCGCAACAATGTGGTCCGCATGGCGCGCTGCCAACGTGAGGTCGTGCGTTACCCATAAAACGCCAGCCCCTTGATCACAAAGCTCGCGCAGTTGTTCAAGCAGTTGATTAGCCAGCGGAGCATCAAGCCAGGCGGTAATTTCATCCGCCAGAATATAGCGCGCCTGACTTAGCGACGCATGACAGGCCAGAACACGTTTCGCCATGCCACCAGAAAGCTGACGCGGAAAGGCATCTAATACACGGTTTTCCAGTTGGCTACGCTGGAGCAAGTGTTCAATCTTTCCAGTATTCCATTGCTGGCCAGAAAGCTGGCTTGCCCTGCGCAGATGCTTTTCAATTGAGAGCAGCGGGTTGAGCGCCTGAACGCCCTGCGGGACATAGCTGAAGGTATTGCCACGACATTTGCGAATATCATCGTTGTCCAGCGTTTTGCCCTCCAGGGTGATAGCCCCCTGGAAGCGCAAATTATCCGGTAAGAGATCGAGCAAGCATTGCAGCAGCAAGCTCTTCCCTTCCCCACTTCCCCCAACTAGCGCCACCATCTGACCAGGTGCTACATCAAAAGAGATATCCTGCAACAGTGACGTCCAGTTTTTCGCGCCGTACCAGCGATAACGCGCCACCTCCAGCGAAACCTGTCTTAAACTCAACATGCGTCACCTCGTAACCATAAACGCTGTACCGCCCTTGCGAGCTGATCGAATAACATCACCAGACTGAACAACATCAGCCCTGGAAACAGCACCAACCACCAGTCGCCGTGACTGATAAACCTCAGCGCATCCGCCAGCAGCAGCCCAAGCGACGGTTCATGCGGCGCAAGCCCAAAACCGAGAAAGCTTAACGCCGCGCTGTGCAATACCGCGTGGGGAAACATCAGCAATGTTCCCGTTATCCATTGAGGTAATAATGCGGGTAGATAATGCTGCCGCCAGCAGTAAAAATGTCCGTGTCCCAGACGCCAGGTTAACGTCAGATAGTCACTGTGGGCCACACGTTGCGCTTCGGCACGCAGGATCAGCGCCAGGCGCGGCCAGTGGGTCAACGCAACCGCCATGATCACCCCATTTTTCCCGCCCCCCAGCGTAAAGCAGATCAAAATGAGCAACAGCAGATGCGGCATCGACAGCATGGCATCGGTAATCAGACGCATAAGCACATCCAGACGCGGATGGATGCGCGAAACCGCCGCCATCATTAATGCAATGAAACCGCTGCACAACGCCGCGCCAATACCAATTTGCAGACTGGTTAGCGCGCCCTGAAAGCATCGGATCCACAGATCGCGACCGAGGTTATCGGTACCAAACCAGTACAGCGCATCAGGTGGCAGATGACGGGCAAGCAAATTAACGCCTAACGGATTATCCAGCGTCAGTGCACCATACACCGCAATGCCTAGCAGGCAGCTAAAAGAGAACAGAAGACGAATCAGCGTCGGCGTTGGGTTATAGAGCATCAGGTCGCTCCAGAGCACGATTCAACATACGAACAAACCAGGTAGATAACGAGTTGCCAATAAACACCAATACGGTACTGAACAACACAATCCCCATCAGTAACGGCAGATCGCCACGTAACCCGGCATCAATAGTGGCCTGTCCCAGTCCCGGATAAGCGAACACTTTTTCCGCCAGCAGCGCGCCGCCCAGCAGTTCTCCCAGCGAGGCGAACTGCAGGCACAGCGCCGGCGTGATGGCATGGCGCAGAACCTGATGACGCAACAGCGACCAACCTTTATCTCCCTGAGAACGCGCAAAACGGACAAAATCGCTTTTCATCACGCTGGCGATACTTTCCCGCGTGTGAAGCGTAATTTGTCCCAGCCCCAGCAAACTTAGCGCACAAACAGGAAGCACAAGATGGCGTAGACGCTCAGTCAACGTGGCCATATCACCGCTGTTGCCAGGCTCCCACGCGCAGCAGACCGGAAATACCGGCCAGCGCACGGCAAATAACGCCAGCAGCAACATGCCAATCCAGAAAGTCGGCAGCGAAGAAAGCAGATAACTGAGGCGACAGATTGCTTTATCCGGCCAGCGATTCAGGTAGCGGCCCGCAACAAATCCCAGTGCAGTTCCCAGTATGCCGGAGAGTAGCCACGCGCCGCCAAGCAGCGCAAACGACGTAGCAAAACGTTCCTTAATTACGCTGGAAACCGGCGCATTAAACAACATTGAATAACCGAGATCGCCCTGCAATACCCGTATAAACCAGTGACCAAAACGCTCCCATAGCGGCTGGTCCAATCCCCAGCGAGCGGCGATCCGCGCATATTGTTCCGGCGGCACGTGCAGGAGATCGTTGCCGATATAGGCGCGGATCGGATCGACCGGAGAGAAGCTGAGCAGCACAAAAGTGCCAGCCGCAACCAGCACTAATAGCACTATCAGCCGGAGAAAATGGCCCACAACAGACTTCATCAACGGCAGGTCCAGGTCCATTCATCCAGATTATTGAGTAGTGACCAGCTACCGTGAATCTCCGGTGCGCCTTTCCCTAAGTCAATACATGGATTTGCCAGGTAAGTGTGCTGAATATTCAGCAACCATGCCCAGGCAGCGTCACCCTGCACGCCGGCCCCTTGCTTGCCATCCCACTCCACCTGTTGCCAGAAAGGCAATGCTTTTTGCCAGTCCGGGGCGTCAATGGCCTGTTTAAGATGCTGTTCAACAACCGAGTTACTGTAATACCCCGGATTGTAGTATTCCACGCCTGCGGCCTGACTACTGTAGTGATGGAAAAGCTCCATCGGATCGAGGCTTCCCCAGCCAAACAGCGTCGGATTCGCATGCATATGCCGCTCAACCGTTTCCCAGCTTCCGGATTGCAACGAGACCTGGATACCCACCGGTTCCAGCATTGCACGTACGGCTTCGGCTAAATCCCTACGCGTACTGTCACCGCTGGCGTACCACAGCGTCAGGCGAGCCTCTTTACCGTCTTTCACACGTACGCCGTCTTTTCCTACTTTCCAGCCGGCGTCTTCCAGAATCGTTCGTGCTTTTTCGCTGTCGCCATCTTTGAACGCGACTGACTGCCCCTGCCACGGCAGGCCCTGAACCGCGCTATACGCCGGAATCGCATGCCCCTCCATAACCTGGTCGGCAAGCTGCTTACGGTTGATGGCGTAGTTGATGGCGCGTCTGATGGCGATATCAGCCGTAACATCGTTGCCGATCGGATTGCCATTGGCATCTTTTTTACCTGCAGGAGTCATCGGAAACACAATGCCCCGGTTTTCCACGCTGTCGCGTACCCAAAGTTTCAAATTCTGCTGCTGAGGGGCGACTGCCATGGATGGCGCAATACGCACGAGTCCCAGTTGGCCACTGCGCGCTGCGGCATAAGCGTTATCTTCATCCAGGAAGACAAACACCAGCTTATTGAAATCATTTTTCTTACCGGCATACCAGGGGTTAGCCTCCACGATCAACTGCTGTCCCGGCTGAAAACTCACCAGTCGATAAGGACCCGCACCAATCGGATTTTTGGCGAATGTTTTTTCGTCATATCGTTTCGCCGGAACAATCCCCAAAGAACCCAGCACATTCACAAAGGTGCTCTGCGGACTACGTAGCGTGATTTCTACCGTGCGGTTATCTTTCAAACTGGCGTGGGTAAAGTTGCCCATGTCAATTTTGCCACCGCTTTTTGCCGCTTTGTTATAGGTGAACACCACGTCTTCGGCGGTTAGCGGCGAACCATCAGAGAATTTAAGGTCAGGTTTTAACGTCAACGTCCAGGTTTTGCCGTCTGCGCTGGTCGCGACTTTTTCCGTCAGCAGGTTTCCCCAGCTCATATCTGCATTTTGTTTTAATAATGGTGCATGCAAAAGCAAATAGCTGCCATGACTCCAGCCCAGCATCGGGTCAAAGCCTTCCGTTGGTTCCGGTCCAATTGCCAACTTTAACGTCTGACCTTCACTCGCATTTTGCGCCGCGAGTAATGGTGAGGTTAATGCGAGAGTCAATACGCACGTAAGCAGTGCCAGCTTGCCTTTGATCATTTTGTTGTCCAGATTTGCGTTATTTTTATACCGCGTAACGATTCCTGGTCGTTGAACGGTCTCCTGGGAAAGGGATTATGGCGGACAGAAATGACGAAAAAAATGATGCGGCGCAGAAAAGTATGACGATTTTCCAAAATTATCATACTTTTTTCTGATACTCCGTTATGAGTACGCCTTGAATCTCAGAAAATAGATTAAACACTCACAATTTATTCAGTGGCATATTAATCCCGGTCTAATAATTACCGATGCGGACTATTGGCCCTCTCTGCTATTTCCTTATCTAAAACTCATGACAATTTATGTATATTTATTCAAGAAAAACACCAGAAGTGACAAGTTATGTAAATTTGTAATGATAATTATTTGTATTATCATTTTCATCAATTATCTTACTGCCTTTGAATTTTTAACAAAGGAAGTTTGACTATGCGTTTAAAACCTGTTGCCTCTGTCGTTCTGTCCTGTTTAGGTTTTTCCAGCCCCCTGGCTTTCGCTGAAGATGTCATGGTGGTAACCGCTTCCGGTTACGAAAAGAAAATCACCAATGCCGCCGCCAGCGTCTCCGTTATTTCACAGCAAGAGTTACAAACCAATAAATATAATGATTTAGGCGAAGCCCTGCGTTCTGTTGAAGGGGTCGATGTTGAAAGCAGTACCGGTAAAACCGGTGGCCTGGAAATCAGTATTCGCGGTATGCCCGCCAGCTATACCCTGATCCTGATTGACGGTATTCGTCAAAACGGCAGTAGCGACGTGACGCCAAACGGCTTCTCTGCCATGAATACCAGCTTTATGCCTCCGCTGGCGGCGATCGATCACATTGAAGTGATCCGCGGCCCAATGTCGACGCTATACGGCTCCGACGCAATCGGTGGCGTGGTGAATATCATCACCAAAAAAAGCACCGATAAGTGGAGCACTTCCATTAATACCGGCGTTAACCTGCAAGAGAGTAATAAATGGGGTAACAGCACGGTCGCCAACTTCTGGTCAAGCGGTCCGTTGATCGCAGGCGTACTGGATATGCAGGTTCGGGGGAGCACCACCCAACGCCAGGGTTCAAGCGTCACCTCTCTGAGCGATACCGCCTCCACCCGCGTACCTTATCCGACCGAGTCGGAAAACTATAATATTGGCACGCGTCTCGACTGGAAAACCAATGAGAACAATACGCTGTGGTTAGATCTCGACTCTGCCAGACAGCGCTATGACAACGATGATGGTCAGTTGGGTAACCTGACGGGGGGGTATGATAAAACGCTGCGCTATGAACGCAACAAAGTGACCCTCGGCCACGATACTGCCTTAACGTTCGGCACCTGGAAATCCTCCCTCGGCTGGAATGAAACCGAGAACAAAGGCCGACAACTGGTCTCCTCCGCACTCACGCCAGAGAACGCTGGCCGTGCCGGTGATGCGCGAGAACTCAAGAACACTAACGTCATTCTGGACTCGGTGCTACTGACGCCATTAGGTGACTCACACCTGTTAACCCTTGGTGGGGAATACTGGGATGCGCGAATGAAAGACGGTGTCGTGCTGGCCAATACCGGCGAGACATTCCACCAAAAAACATGGGCAGCCTATGCGGAAGATGAATGGCATATTCTCGACTCACTGGCGTTAACCGCTGGTACACGTTATGAACATAACGATGTCTTTGGCGGTCATCTTAGCCCACGTGCGTATATGGTCTGGGACGTATCTGATGAGTGGACTCTCAAAGGCGGCGTAACGACCGGTTATAAAGCGCCATCACTCAGCCAGTTGCATAACGGGATCAGCGGCGTAACCGCGCAAGGAACCGTTAATACGGTCGGTAACCCTGACCTCAAGCCGGAAGAAAGTATCAGCTACGAAACCGGACTATATTACGAGAACGAGGCCGGACTTAACGCCAACGTTACCGGCTTCTATACCGAATATAAGAATAAAATTGTCTCGTATTCTATCGATGATAATACCAACAGCTATACCAACAGCGGCAAGGCCAGGACAGATGGTATTGAATTCGCCAGTACCTTCCCTCTCTGGTCGGACGTGCTGAGTTTATCCCTTAACTACACCTACACACAGAGCAAGCAAAAAGATGGTGACAATAAAGGTGCACCACTAAGCTACACGCCAAAACATATGGCTAATGCTCGCCTGAACTGGCAGGCAACGGAAGATATGAACGCCTGGCTGAGTGCACGTTATCGCGGCAAAGCCCCTCGCTTTACCGAAAATTACGACAACCTCAGCGCAGTACAAAAGGCCGTCTATGACGATAAAGGCGCTAATTTAAAAGCCTGGACCGTTCTCGACATGGGGATGTCTTACAAACTGACCAAAGAGCTGACGCTGAATACGGCGGTTAATAACGTGCTGGATAAAGATTTTAGCGAAGTAAAACTGTACCAGGTGGGCCGCAATAGCACCTACGCGGGTGATTATTATCAGACTGCACAATCCACCACCGGATACGTAAACCCGGGTCGTAACTACTGGGTATCTTTAAACTATCAGTTCTAATTTTTCCAACATCCTTCTCTCAGGGCTATCGCTGATAGCCCTGTTAAGATGGAACATATTTTTAACCTAACGCATATTTTGACATCCCCTTCAACGCTACATTAATACCCGCATTTATTTACCAGTGCTTAATGTTGACATAAATTAAATGTGAATTAATATTGCAGCCCTCAACAAAGTTCTACACTGCATCAACATAAATTTAATTAAATATTTATCAAACTAAACAATAGATAAATAGCCTACATAATACTCTTAGCCATAGCCACTGGTCAGATATGTATCAGCGGCATTAGAGAAGATCATTGACTCCCTATTCAACACTATAAAATGGTAAAAATGAAAAAGTTAATGATTGCAATTATTACTGCAACTGTTTTATCCGGTTGTGCTCAACAAACCTTTAAAATAAACAACAGCATTGCAGAAAAACCAACCCAGGAAACCAGACAGAGCTTTTTCCTGAATGGCATTGGTCAGTCGCAAACTATCGATGCAGCATCTGTTTGCGGTGGCGCAGACAAGGTAGTACGAACCGAAGTTCAGGAATCTGGTATGGATGTTTTCTTACGCGTCATCACAATAGGCATCTATACTCCTCGAGAAGCCAGAGTATATTGTTCGAAATGATATTTTAAGCAGGTATTTCAGGAATACCTGCTTAAATTTATGATAGTTTGTAATTCCCTGCTAATTAAGTATTCATAATTCATAAAATCAAAAAACATCATCGACAGCGCTGTGTTTTAATAATAGATAAGAAAACTTATTGGTGATACAACAAGCATTGTGTTAAACATAAGAATATTTAAACAATCAATATAGAAACACCCCTTCCTGCATCATTAGATACAATGCCAAAACAATCCCCCCGACGATACCGCCTAAAAAGAGAACTGCGGCAATCGCAAGCTGGTTGCGGTTTGTGTACTTCGCTTTGCTTCGCACATCCAACCTTTTTTTCGCCGCTCCGTGCCTTGAATCATGCTCCATAGCGAATGTTATCTCTGCCATACCGTTATCCAGTTACTGTATGTGAAAATACAAATGACCATTTAGTTAGTAAGGATATAATTTCTAAAGAACAGGATCCGAGATTTATCTCACGATAAAGACAATTATCGGAATTTTAGTAGCGAGCCGGGCCTCAGATTCCATTTCCACTAACAAGCGGTCGTCCAGCGTTTACTCGACGAAAACCTTCACTTTAGGCTTTGAAAGCAAAATCATGACAAACTCAGTGAAGGTTACAGGCTTATAAAAATAGTATCCTTGCAGGAAAACGATGTTGTTTTTGTTGAGGTAATCAAGCTGTGCTTTCGTTTCAACCCCTTCAGCAACGATGCTTAAAGACAATTTACGTGCCAGATCGAGTACGCAATCTAAAATCCGGGTTGAATCGGGAAAGTCATTTACTCGTCCCACAAAACTTTGATCGATCTTGATGTAATCAATATGCAGGTCATGCAAATAAGAAAGTCCAGAATAGCCCGTCCCGAAGTCATCTAACGCAATAACAAAGCCATTTTCGTGTAACGTATTGAGCCTCTGCACAAGATCTTCATCCACATCTAGCGGTTCGCGCTCAGTGACTTCGATGACCAGATTGAGATCATCGCGATTAAAACTGTCTCTGTATCTTAGGCACTCCTCTACAAATGTAAGGGATGTAATATGAGAAGCACTGAAGTTAATACCGACATGGAAGCCGGATGGCAATTTGCTGGCAATGGCGTTCATATTCGCCGCGACCTGCATCATCAGGCTTTGAGTTAGCGGCACGATCAGACCTGACTTTTCGGCGACGGGAATAAAGGAAGCGGGAGAGATATACCCGGCCTTTGGATGTTTCCATCGGGCCAACACTTCAACGCCACGTAACGTCCCCTCTCGGCCATTTACGATGGGTTGATAAAAAGGCACGATCTCTCCTTTTGCTATCGCCCTGCGCAGCGTTTCTTCGGGGGTATCGTTCTTGTTCAGATACTTATCAATAGCATAAGCGGCTGCAGCAGATATCAACAGGATGAAAATCAGGATCCCTGACCCCTGCGTAACCAACCTTTTTGCACTAAACAATGGCGGTTCATTATAGATAATACTGAAGGGATACTTTGCGGAATTCACTCGTCCAGACGCATTTGCACTTGGTGTTACGGTTTTCACATCGCCCAATGAACCGAGTACTTTATCACCCACGAGCAATGCGTATGCCACTCCCTTTAATGGAACCTTCAGTGCCCCACGGACATGCACCCCGCTGATGGTGACAATAATACGACTGGTTTGAAAACGAGTTTGATACAGCAGAACGGGTATCTCATTTTCCGTATTTCTTGCGGAAGTTAATAGCAAATTCGTATCAGTAATTACAGGAATTTGCTTAAGTAAGATCCTATTACCCGGCAAAGACGTACACCAAACCTTTCCCTGCCGGATAATGATCAGCGTTCGCAAATGAGGTCGTAGCGCGGCTTCTGTTCCGAGTTGGTATTGCCCCTCCAGATCGCATTTCTTTTCAGCGATACCTATGGCAGTGACGGTTGCCTGGAAAGCCTCATCAAGGATGTTATCCATATTTTTCGCAGCATATCTGGCGCCTCCAAGAGTTTCTGTCGAAGAGGAATACCAAAGCTGCATATTAAGAATAAAAACGCCAATGAATAAAAGGCACACCGCAGCAATTACCGGTAACAGTGCTTTGCGCATTCTCATGTCCTGTGGCGAAAATTGATAACACGTTGTGATGAACATTTTACGTGTTCAAATTGTCTCTACTGAGCATGGTAGACAGAAATGGAAATCGCCATGAGCCCAGTCACATTTCCCTAATAACAACGTAACTTACTAATTTATCGATAAAGTTATTACAAAAAATTGCAGTACTAAACCGACGTAGTGCCTTATCTAATTTTGCTATCATAGGAATGCACTAATACAGAGGTGAGCAAATGAAAATCTTTATCACTGACAATGACGGGAACCTGATTCCTGTTGATGGAAAAAGCGTTGTCATCGAATTGAATAGCGGTGGAACTATCGAGATCGCCGAGGAGTATAGCCGGGACGACGTCCCAGAAGGCATCAATCTGTGGGGCGGACGCGAACCTTCCCCTTCACTCTCATTTGAAGAAATCAAAGCCAGAACCGAAGGTCTTGGCGTTTATCCCATTGCAGCCAACGCTCTACATGTCTTCCCGTACAAACTTTCACCAAAAGAATAATTGCACTCATTATTGGATTTAAAATAACCAGACTGACATACGCCAGTCTGGCTGAACTTACCCGGCAGAATCAGCTTAGAAGTTCCATTTCACGCCTATCATCGCAGCGCTGTCGTTATAGCCTTTGTCGCCAGCCTGCACTCCGATGTTGCCCCACAGATTAAGACGCGGACTTACCTGTCCTTCCACACCCACTTTTACCTCGGCGATATTTTTCGCCCCGTCCTGACGAACATTCACGCCGTCCATGGTCGTACTGAAATCTCGTGAATTGTGCAGCCAGTTCAGCTCGGCAAACGGCTGGAATTCACGTTCTTTACCGTTATCCATCTGATGATGGCTCTTAATCCAGGTTTTCAGGCCCAGCCGGGTCTGCACATTGCCGTTACCATGGCTGGTGATACGGGTGCCGTTGCTTTCCCGATGGTCGTCCGCCTTCACGCCCATCCAGACCGCCTGCGCCTGAGGTTGTATGTACCATTCGTTCAGCGTTCCCTGACTGCCGCTAAATTCACCCATTTTCTGGGCATATCCCATTTCCAGCGAGGCGGTCACCCCTTTCGATTTATACGATTCGCCCTGCAAATCATCGCCTTTGACATTGTTATCAAACCAGCTGTACTGAGCCCAGCTGTCCAGCCAGGCGCCGTTATGCGACGCATCATTGGCATACCATGTGGCATAAACGCCGGTGCTGTAGCCATTGACTGAACCTCTGGAACGGTAACCCGTGCGTGACGATCGGGTGTTGCTGTGATCGTTCCCGTAGCCCGCCATCACGCCAAGGTGCCAGCGATCAAGTCCGTTCTGGCTCCATTGCGCAATGTCGCCCCCCAGCTGCAATACATAACGGTTGCTCTGGGTTTTCAGCTGGCCGCTGCCGTCACGCCAGTTGTTATGCCCGCCAACGTGGCGCATCCACATACTGGTGACTTTCTGCTCGCCGGTCAGGGCATCGATATACTGCGTTTCGCCCAGGCGATCGTACAAACGGGTGACGAACATGTTGTTGGCCGCCGCCAGGTTAGCCGTGTAGCTGCCGCCTTCCGGACGCAGATCTTTATCCGGATCCGGTTTTGGTTCGGGATCCGGATTGGTTTTGCCGCTGGTCAGATACCAGTTGCCGCTGTTTTCATCCTGACCGCGCCCAAGGCTGTAGTCATATGCCCCCGCCACAATACGGCCGGCCTGGGTAAACTCACCGTCCGATGCGCCATCAACATGGATAACTTCGATCCCATCAATCGTGGCGGCCCCTTTCCCACCGGCGTTAGTGACACTGACGGAGGTTGTGCCACTGGTATCGCCTTTCACCACCAGCTTATCCGTAACGGAATTGTCATCCCCCAGCGCGGTGTTCAAGGAAAGATGACCACCATTACCCGTGTAATTACCATTGACCACCAGTTGATTACCGGCCTGCTGACCCTTCACACCGGTTGCGAGGGTACCGCTGTTAACCAGGTCGCCCCCCACCGTGAACAGGAGATTGTCACCGGTCCCGGTCCCCACCTGCAGCACACCGGCGTTATTCACATGACCTGCAACGCCCCCCGTGCCCGAGAGCATCCCCGCAGCCGCAATGTTGACTTCGGTACTGGCCAGCGTGACCGGAGATGTGCCGTCTCCCAGTACCAGGCCACCCTGCTCAATCTCCGTTTTCCCCGTCCAGGCGGCGTTGTCACCGACGGTAATGGAGCCGGCTCCCAGCTTGGTCACGTCGCCGCTACCATAAACGTCGTTATCAAGCTGCCAGTCGGTATTACTGTTCAGCACCAGTGAACCACTGTTGCTCACCTCTGCGCTGCCCAGATTTTCTGCGCTGAACGCGGTAAGCCGGGAATCCGCATCCACAGCAAATTGCCCCGTAAAGGCGCTGTTGTTACCCACCAGCGCGACGTCGCTTTCGCTGAGTTCAACCCGTCCGGCATCGCTGATGCTGTTGTAAAGCGCGCCTGCCGCCTTGCTCATCGTCAGCGTTCCCGCCGCCACGATATCGCCCGTGCCGAGACCCAGCGTGGTGTTCATCAGCACGCGCGCACCTTCTGCAATGGTCGTTTTTGCCGTCAGCGTGCTGTTTTCACCGGTAATGGTCAGCGTATCGCCATTGATGTTTAGCGCGCCGCTTCCGGTCAATATTCCATCGGCTGTTCCGCCCTGCTCCAGGGTCAGGCTACCGCCATTGATGTTCAGCAGTGAGTCAGCCGCCGCCGTCAGCTTACCGACAGTCTGGCTATAACCGTTCATGTCAAAACCGGTCTCAGCGGCCAGACGCAGTTCACTGGTCTGTCCAAGAACATTATCGTTTTTCATCAGCAGGTTGCCGCTGCGTACATCAGTGATACCGGTGTAATCGTTATCCATATTCGACAGCGATACCGTCTGGCCTCTGGCGCTGTCAAACGCCAGGTCGCCACTGCCGGTCACGCGGGCGCTGAGATCTGCGGCATTACCGGTATTCCCTTCCGCATTGAGGGTTAGGGCATTATCCCCTTGCGCAAGTAATTCGACCTGGGTCAGACCATAATTGATGTAAAGTCCATCGCCATTTTCACCACTCGTCAGACGATAATCGTAAACACCATTCGCCACGGTCTCACCATTCTGAGTAATGTGAGATGTCTGAGCATTAGAAACCACATTACCATTTTGATCGATCAGGCTAAGGTTCCCCGCACTACCGGTAACCGTGCCCTGGCTATCAGCCAATTTAACCAGAACGTCGCCTTCATCCTGCTGGAGCAAGGGTATAGTCGTGTCAGGATGCTGCGGCGTGTTTTCAAAATCACCACCAGTACTAATTTGAATTTGCCCGCTACCGGTTAAGTTCAGATCTTTTTCCGTCTCAACAAATCGATCGCTAAGCGTATCGCCAGGAGAAACAGCACCGAAAATTAATGTCCCGCCATTAAAGGCCAGACCGCCAATATTTTGTGTTCCGCTTCCAACCGATGTAGCGTTGCCAGTACCCACGGTAAGCGTGGCATTCGTTAACGCAGACGTATTGTCTGCTTCTAATGTGAACAGATTATTATTGAGAATCACATTCCCCGCGAACTCAGAACCCGTCGTGTTGCTAAAGTTAAACGCATTACCATTATTATCAGCAACAAGATATCCAGTTCCGGTCAACTTGTTATCAATGCTGAATCCATTGTTTGTTGTCGCGTGCAAGTACCCGTCACTGCTGATATTTACAGTACCGCTACCGAAATTATTTTGCGTAGAAGACACAGCAGTATCCGTTGAAGCTGTGCCCGTTACATTCCAGTTACCAGCATAGTTTTGGTTAGTACCGGTTATCTGGGCATCACCAGATACGGTTGTATTACCACTACCTGATAAAATGTTATTGAATGCGCTACCATCAGCATAAGCAATATCCAGTCCAGTATTATTGTTTGGAGCCGTATTAACAGATACCTCCCCACTTCCCAGTGCTTTACTATCTGCAATGGAAAGTAAACCACCGCTAATTACCGTCCCACCAGTATAATTTGACACCGCAGCAAGGGTAGTATGCCCTGATTGTTGTTCTACCACGCCATCGCCATTAATCGCGATATTGAATAAATAGCCTTCAGTGCCAGGTTGAGTCTGACTGATGTTATTGAAAATAACCGTATTCTCGCCATCACCACTCATTGCTATGCTCTTGGCAGCAATAGAGGCTGGGGCACCATACTTAGCATCGCCAATATAAAGCTGGGTAGCGCCTCCGGACACACTGTTTAATGTGATATCATTCTCAGCAGTTACTTTTGAAGCGTGCCCCAAGATCACTTTTGTCACGTTGTCAGCGACTGTTGATGATATATTGAAATCACCATTAGTCGTTATGCCCGTTCCTGCTGCGTTCAATATCTGAAGACCCGTACCCCCCACGTTCTTACCAACAACATTGATATCTCCATCAACATTTACCACCGTTGAATAAATGCCTGCAGCAGTACTAACCGCATCAATGTTATTGATTTCAACGTTATTGCTGAAAGTAAGATCGCCACCAACATTGATGCCATTTGAAGTGGAATTGTTTGTCGCTAAAAAACTACCGTTCGTAGTATCAAGATACAGATCGCCGCCCACGTTAAGCTGGGAATTGCCCACCATCATGAACGTGCCACCACTGGTGTTTTTTACGGTCATGTCACCCGTAACATTAATTTCGGCACCCTGCTCTGAAGAACTGGGATTAGCCAACCATATGCTATTATGATCTGCAGTAAGACTGATACTTTCTGCAGTTAACTTAGCCATTGCATTCTCTGAACCAAACATCCAGATGGTCGCATCTGTCGCGCCAGTATTTGTTTTAATATCACCGACAGAGATAACACCGGCAGTCCCCCCGGATTGCTCCGATGTCAACCCTCCTAATTTGGAACCACCAATTTGCAGCATACTATTATTCCCCATTAATAGTGAACCGCTATTTCCCGCTGTTAAACTACCGCCATTTATCCACATAGAGGTATTTTCATTGGTAGGCGGTGCCATATTTATTGTAGGATTACTACCCGTAACAATAACATCCGCACCGTTGTTTATCTGCACAGTAGAAGTTGTGTTCCATTGCAAACCATCACTTATGGTATCTGATGAGTTGAATTCAGTATATCCATTGATTTCTAATGCATTAACGTTCCCGGATAATATTAATGTAACAACCGCGCTAATAGCCTTAAGATTAAACAACACCCTGGTAGATTTCGGGGATAACTGGGTTGTGTTTTTACTTTTCGTTTTACCTTTACCAAATTCCGAAACCACAACCCATAAATTCTGAGCCGAACTCCATATAACACGATAAATCTTGTTCATAATCACCTTCCGAATAAGACCACGAAGCCTTTATGTTTTGGCTAATTATCGTGGCGGCACAGCAATGAATATAAGAGCACTCTACAGATAACCTCTCTCTTCTGGTCTTTTCCGCAGAAACATTGAGCAACCTGTACAGGGTAGATAGTATTCCCGGGTCAGCAAAACATCCATTTATATCGATAATACGGTATATTATAGATGTTTTATCTGCATTATATGAATAAGTCAGGTGTTAGCACTGAGATGAGTTAACAAAAAGGCAACGTATCGTTAATGATTTGTATAAAAACCTCACAACTATTACCACGCTAACTCCACAGCATATATTTACGAACAAAAAAGTGCAGTTCGTTTGAATTACGCAAGTTGTATTTTCGTGCAATAGCGATTGTTATCGCCTGAAAAAACTTAACGTCAAACCTTGCTAATTTGGCAGCTTCGCTAACGCTATTTGCAGCCAGTAATAAATGAATAACATATATCTCTCGCCGGGTTAATGTCTTAAGTTGCCGGATGCTTAGTATTTTATCGATTATCTTACGGGAGTGGTTTCTTTGTCCCTTGAAGATACATAAACGCCACTTGTAAAAATCATCTGTCATTTCCAAATCCACTAATGACCCAAGCAACCGAGAAAGCCATAATCCACGTGAGATAATAATAACTCTAGTATCAGCACAGACTGATTCAATTGCACGATAAAGCGCATCCAGTGAAGGAAATGAATCCACATCGCAGAAGCACAATATTTTCTCTGTAAAACTCGCTTGCATCAAGGCGTCTATAGAACAACGAAGGTAAGTATCCTGAGTAAAAACAATGTATTTTCGTTGCAGCAAAACCAATTACTCCTGTTGTTTTCTAACCTTCTGAATCTCCGTTCAGAAATCGGCACTGTAGATAAAAAATATTGTAATGTGTTTACTCTTTGAAAATAGCAGCTCAATTATAATCGGCATGCACAACGACAGTTATTTATACTATTAAAAATTTAATTTATAGATGCTTTGACCATAAAAATATCTCATGACACAATGCATATAATATAAAACACCAGCAATCCACCTTCACTTCAGTGGATCACACTGTATCGTTAAGATCAGGTCAGCAGCTTCTACCCAAGATTAAGTAAACTTTGATTTAATTTTGGGGAAGAGTTTTCGCCCAGAATCCAAATTTTCACGCCTGCACGTTCAACACGCTGCCGCTGTTGTCACACCTTGATGGTAAAGCTGTTACTGCCGCTAAAGTCCGCTATGAGCGAAGCAGAAGTTTGTACTTTTGCGCGCAAAACGAGAATGTGTACATAAGGGGGCTGCGTCAATAGAGAAAGTTGAGTGGCAGTTTCCGTCTGTAGGCAGAGGGAACTGATCCGGTAGACGTTTTGCACGTTTGTCTGGCCGATAAATGATTAATACTATCATTTTGAAAAAGTTAAACTAAGTATGATGTACAAGACGTGAAGCTAAAGGACAGATATGACGGCATATTCAAACGCTGATGCGACAAGGGATTTACGCTCGACCTTAGACAAGGCGCCCGCTGGCGCTGTGAACGGCGAATGGTTCTTTATCACCGAACAGGCTGGAGTCTCCTCCCTAACCGGAGGCTACATGTATGCCGACGGGAGTCACGTTGCAGAGGGTAACCACGTCCTTCAGAAGGTCCGGGAGGTTGTCGAGAAACTCGCAGCATCACCGATAAAGCCTTTTAATAAGGTTATCGTTCACTGGACAAAATCTAAAATACCGTTAATACGAGGGCGCGTAACGCTTGACACACTATTCGATGAGGCAATTGTGCCGCGCGGGCCTCAAGACCCGATTTATGAGGCAGCGTCTGTAGCAAGGCGAGCTTTTTGGGAAAAATATGGCAGCGTCTCTGATGGCTTTATGGCTGAACAAGATGACGCGAACGTACACAACCAGACGGAATGGTTCGGGCCCCATCGTCGAGTACTTAACATTAAGTGGAACACCCAACTAACGCTGACCACTGATGGCCTCTCGACGCCCTGGGCCGGCATTGCAGACCAGGAAAATGGCGTAGGATGCGAACTTTTCATGGAATTTGAAGCTTCGAGTACTACCAGCCACCAGATTGATGACTGGGCTCATCTCTTGATTAACCTGGGTGATCTCGTTGCCGATGGGTATCAGATTGCCGCCGATGTTGAAAAATATGGCGCAATCCTGTTTTGCAGACTTACAGATGAATATCACCCAATGACCCGAATCATCCTCAGTGGTGATGACCGTAAGATTGATAATTTGCCTTTCGGTTCCGTTCCGCTGATCCGCGTAACACCAATAGCCGAGTCAGAGATTGAACACCTTGATCAATCTGATGAGTGGGCATCAAGCGCTGCAAGATATGCTCTCTCGGCACGGCGGATACACGCCCCTTACGGGGCAAAGTGAGTTGACTCACCTTATTTAAAGGAAGTGAATCACCCAAGATGACTGAGTATTTTTGGCGCAATGCCGAGAGTTTTTTACCATTTCACGGATTACCAGAAAAGAATAAAAATGATAATTATTATCAAAAGATTCAAGTGAGATCGCTGAAATAACAAATTCTTAATCTCTCAACAAAAATAAGGATTTGTTAAGCTTCATGATTTATGGTCGATGTAACACACCGTTTGAGGCAAAAATAATGGTCAAATTCTCAAAACTTCAGATTCGCTTACACTGGCTAACCCTGATATTAATAGCGATAACCTATGCAGCTATGGAGCTTCGTGGCTGGTTTCCCAAGGGCAGCAACACCTACCTTCTCATGAAAGAAACACATTACAATGTTGGGGTATTTGTCTGGTTTTTAATGATAATACGATTAATTATTAAACATAAGTATCATGACCCAGCAATCACTCCCCCCCCACCAGCGTGGCAGATGATGTCTGCTAAAATAATGCATATCTTGCTATACATTTCTTTTGTGTCTCTACCATTATTAGGTGTTGCAATTATGGCTTACGGTGGAAAGGACTGGAGTCTCTTAGGTCTTAACATTGCGCCTTTCGTTACTCCTGACGGGGAAACAAAGTCACTTCTCAAAGATATTCACGAAACACTGGCGAACGTCGGATATTTTTTAATCGCAGCGCATGCTGGTGCAGCGTTATTTCATCACTACATTCAGAAAGATAACACTCTTATGAGGATGCTCCCTGAATGTAACCCTAAGAAATAATTATTTTAATGTTTAACATTATGGCAGTCATTAGGTGGCTGCCATAATGCCTGGAGTCCGGGTACGTTTATGGCTATAGCAAGATCCATCTCGACCTGCGGATGAAAATTGGAACACATAGCGTTGCATTTAATACATGGCTTTATGCGATGAGAATTATTACCAAAAATACTATTCAAACTATCTAATTAATCATGTTTAAAATTTAATTCATTATGGGTTTTAATAAATTATTTTGATAACCATTTAAATCCTAATAATAAAAACGGGAACCTCTCGGCTCCCGTTCTCATACAACCCAGAATCTGGATTACATGTTTTCGATGATCGCATCACCAAACTCTGAACATTTCAGCAGCTTAGCGCCGTCCATCAGACGTTCGAAGTCATAGGTTACGGTCTTGGCATTGATCGCGCCTTCCATACCTTTAACGATCAGGTCAGCCGCTTCAACCCAACCCATGTGGCGCAGCATCATTTCAGCAGACAAAATGATGGAACCTGGGTTCACTTTATCCTGACCTGCGTACTTCGGTGCAGTACCGTGGGTTGCTTCGAACAGCGCACATTCGTCACCGATGTTCGCGCCCGGCGCAATACCAATACCACCAACCTGTGCGGCCAGTGCATCGGAGATGTAGTCGCCATTCAGGTTCATACAAGCAATCACGTCATATTCAGCCGGACGCAGCAGGATCTGTTGCAGGAACGCATCGGCAATAACGTCCTTAACCACAATCTCTTTGCCGGTTTTCGGGTTCTTAATTTTCACCCATGGACCGCCGTCGATCAGTTCACCACCGAATTCCTCACGCGCTAACTGGTAACCCCAGTCTTTAAACGCGCCTTCGGTGAACTTCATAATGTTACCTTTGTGTACCAGGGTAACAGAATCACGATCGTTCGCGATGGCATATTCGATCGCTGCACGAACCAGACGTTTAGTCCCTTCTTCAGAACACGGTTTGATACCGATACCGCAATGTTCCGGGAAGCGGATTTTCTTCACGCCCATCTCTTCGCGCAGGAATTTAATCACTTTCTCGGCATCGGCAGAGTCCGCTTTCCATTCGATACCCGCGTAGATATCTTCGGAGTTTTCACGGAAGATGACCATGTCGGTAAGTTCAGGGTGTTTAACCGGGCTAGGCGTGCCCTGGTAATAACGCACCGGTCGCAGGCAGACATACAGGTCAAGTTCCTGGCGCAAGGCAACGTTCAGAGAGCGAATACCGCCGCCAACTGGTGTGGTCAGGGGGCCTTTGATAGCAACACGATATTCACGAATCAGATCAAGGGTTTCAGCAGGCAGCCAGACGTCCTGGCCATAAACCTGAGTGGATTTCTCGCCGGTGTAGATTTCCATCCAGGAGATTTTACGCTCGCCTTTATAGGCTTTCTCGACAGCAGCATCGACAACTTTGATCATCGGTGGGGTTACATCAACGCCGATACCGTCGCCTTCAATGAACGGGATAATCGGATTTTCAGGAACGTTGAGTTTGCCGTTTTGCAGGGTGATCTTCTTACCTTCCGCCGGAACAACTACTTTGCTTTCCATTCACCTCTCCTTCGAGCGCTTCTGGTTCTGCTCGTCTGTCATCACGCTGCATGTGCGTTTGCGTCCTGCTACACGGATGCGTTAGAGCAACTTTTTGTTAATGATTTGTAATGAGCGTGTCAATACTACCCTATTGTTCGCCGCCATGAAAGACACTCGTTCTTAGGCTATAATGCGGCAATTGATATAATCTGAAAATACCATGCAAAAAACTTCTTTTAGAAATCACCGGGTTGAGCGATTCAGCTCACGACAAGTCACTAAGCAGCGTAAAGAAAACCAGCCAAAACGCGTGGTTTTGTTCAATAAACCCTACGATGTTTTGCCACAATTTACTGATGAAGCGGGGCGCAAAACGTTAAAAGATTTTATTCCCGTGCAAAGCGTCTATGCTGCGGGTCGGTTGGATCGGGACAGTGAAGGTCTTTTGGTGCTGACCAACGACGGCGCATTGCAGGCCCGACTGACGCAACCCGGCAAGCGCACGGGGAAAATTTACTATGTCCAGGTTGAGGGAGAACCAACGCCCGAAGCGCTGGAAGCCCTGCGCACTGGCGTAACGCTTAAGGATGGTCCCACGCTGCCTGCTGGCATTGAAGTGGTAGAAGAACCCACATGGCTATGGCCGAGAAACCCGCCTATTCGGGAACGGAAAAATATCCCCACCTGTTGGCTGAAAGTGACTTTATATGAAGGCCGCAACCGCCAGGTACGCCGTATGACAGCGCATGTTGGGTTTCCTACGCTGCGCCTTATCCGCTATGCCATGGGAGATTACACGCTGGACAATCTCGCCAATGGCGAGTGGCGGGAACTGTAGCATCAGGCCTCTACGCCGCTATTAACAAGGAAGAGTGAAAGAAATGGACAAACGAATCATTGCGACACTTATTCTGTGTGGCATATCACCCTTTGGCTATGCCGCGCAGGATTGTGAGGCGGCTGCAGGTATCGCGGCAGGAGCGGCTGATTATCTCTATGAAAGCGCCCAGGTAAAAACAGCCTCCCGACTACACTTCAACTCTGCACCGGAAGTTGAATGTCAGCTTCCAGCTTTTCTGGTCAATGGAGATACAGTAGAGTTTTTAAGAGAAGCGCGCTCAGCCGAGTCTGCACGCTCCCCCGTTCATACCTTTCGCTACGTTCGATATCGAGACGCCAACGGCATGTTCGCCACAGGCTGGGTCTCCTCTGAGGGGCTGCTACCTCTGGCGACTCCCTTACCCGTCAATCCGGCCTGTAAAAAATGGGCCTATGAAGAGATGCCGCAACGCGAAAAAATGTCCCCCCTAGCTGATAACCATTACCAGATTACGGGCAACGATCGCGCCTGGTTTTATAGTATGCCAACGGAACAGTGCCGCAGCCCGTCCGTTTTTTTGGTTCCCGGCGACATTATTTCCGCACAGGAGCAGTCAAAAGATGATTTTATTGAAGCGGTTTATTACACCACCAATCGCCATATCGTGCGCGGCTGGTTGAAAAAATCACAGTTGCAGGCGTTGGACAGCGGCGATCGCTATCGCGACGACATCAATCCACTGTCGACGGATAAAGCTACGAGAGCCGCCACTCTCAATTTACGGCATGACTATCAATGTATTTTTTATGAAAGCTGGAATGAAAAAAATGATATTGCGATTATCGTGCGCGAGGATCACCAGACTGAATGGTGTCGCGGATCGGCCGCAGATCCACGAACAGCGCCCGCTATAGCTAATATAAGCATCAATAAGACCTCCGGTGAGATCGGTTCGCCGGATGCCGCTGAAGGCTTTGCCGAAGAATAAGGAATTAGTATGTTCAAACCACACGTCACGGTCGCCTGCATTGTACATGCAGAAGATAAGTTTTTAGTCGTTGAGGAAACAATCAATGGCAAAGCCCTGTGGAATCAACCTGCAGGACATCTGGAAGCGGACGAAACGCTGGCGCAAGCCGCCGCTCGCGAACTGTGGGAAGAAACAGGCATCAATGCACAACCGCAGCATTTCATTCGAATGCATCAATGGATTGCGCCGGACAAAACGCCCTTTTTACGTTTTCTGTTTTCTATCGAGCTTGCCAATATGTGCGCTACTGAGCCTCATGACAGCGATATAGATTGCTGTCGCTGGGTCAGCGCAGAAGAGATCATCTTAGCGCCAAACCTGCGCTCCCCGCTGGTTGCTGAGAGCATTCGCTGTTATCAGAGTGGACAGCGCTACCCTCTGGCAATAATCGGCGAATTTAACTGGCCGTTTACAGAGGGTGTCAAGTAAAGGGCTGCGTGCTAGAATATGCCGCCTTGAAGTTCAATGTCGTGAGTATTCCTATGTCTGAAAGCCCAAAAAAAGTGATCGTCGGCATGTCCGGCGGTGTCGATTCCTCCGTTTCTGCCTGGCTGTTGCAACAACAGGGTTATCAGGTAGAGGGCCTGTTCATGAAGAACTGGGAAGAGGACGATGGCGAGGAATATTGCACAGCGGCTGCCGATCTCGCGGATGCGCAGGCTGTCTGTGACAAACTCGGCATTGAACTGCATACCGTCAACTTTGCCGCAGAATACTGGGACAACGTCTTTGAACTGTTCCTTGAAGAATACAAAGCGGGCCGTACGCCGAACCCAGATATTCTGTGCAATAAAGAAATCAAGTTTAAAGCCTTCCTCGAGTTTGCCGCCGAAGATTTAGGTGCCGATTATATCGCCACCGGTCACTACGTGCGCCGCGCCGACGTTGACGGTAAAAGCCGCCTGCTGCGTGGACTTGACGGCAATAAAGACCAGAGCTATTTCCTCTACACGCTCGGCCATGAGCAAATCGCGCAAAGCCTGTTCCCGGTAGGCGAACTGGAAAAACCGCAGGTGCGTAAAATTGCCGAAGATCTCGGCTTGATTACGGCCAAGAAAAAAGACTCCACCGGTATCTGCTTCATCGGCGAACGTAAGTTCCGCGAGTTTCTTGGTCGTTACCTTCCGGCTCAGCCAGGCAAAATCATCACCGTCGATGGCGAAGAGATTGGTCAGCATCAGGGGCTGATGTACCACACCCTGGGTCAGCGTAAAGGTCTGGGCATTGGCGGGACGAAAGAAGGTACGGAAGATCCGTGGTACGTTGTGGATAAAGACGTCGAGAACAACATTCTGGTTGTTGCTCAGGGCCATGAACACCCGCGTCTGATGTCCGTTGGCCTGGTGGCTCAGCAACTGCATTGGGTCGATCGCGAACCGTTCACTGGCACAATGCGCTGCACGGTGAAAACCCGTTATCGTCAGACCGACATTCCATGCACCGTTAAGGCGCTGGATGCCGAGCGCATTGAAGTCATTTTCGACGAGCCCGTCGCGGCGGTAACGCCGGGCCAGTCGGCGGTCTTTTACAATGGCGAAATCTGCCTTGGCGGCGGCATTATCGAACAGCGATTGCCGCTGCCGGTATAATTACTTACACATCTGATACAAGGAAGCAGTGAACGTGGCAAAGAATTATTATGACATCACCCTCGCCCTGGCAGGCATTTGTCAGTCGGCACGCCTGGTGCAAGAACTGGCGCACCAGGGGCATTGTGATGCCGATGCATTACACGTTTCACTGAACAGTGTCATCGATATGAATCCCAGCTCTACGCTGGGCGTGTTTGGCGGCAGTGAGGCTAACCTGCGTTTAGGTCTGGAAACAATGCTCGGCGTGCTTAACGCCAGCAGTCGTCAGGGGCTGAACGCGGAACTCACCCGCTACACCTTAAGCCTGATGGTGCTGGAGCGTAAGCTGTCAGCCGCTAAAGGCGCTATGGACACGCTGGGAGACCGTATCAACGGCTTGCAGCGCCAGTTGGACCATTTTGATTTGCAGTCAGAAACGTTGATGAGTGCGATGGCTGGCATTTATGTTGACGTCATCAGCCCACTCGGCCCGCGTATTCAGGTTACGGGCTCCCCGGCCATCCTTCAGAGCCCACAGGTTCAGGCTAAAGTACGCGCTTCGCTGCTGGCTGGCATCCGTGCTGCCGTCCTCTGGCATCAGGTTGGTGGAGGCCGTCTGCAACTCATGTTTTCTCGTAATCGCCTGACGACTCAGGCAAAACAAATTCTTGCTCATTTAACCCCGGAGTTGTGATCTATGGAATTATCCTCACTGACCGCCGTTTCCCCTGTCGATGGACGCTACGGCGATAAAGTCAGCGCGCTGCGCGGGATTTTCAGCGAATACGGTTTGCTGAAATTCCGTGTACAGGTTGAAGTACGCTGGCTGCAAAAACTGGCCGCGCACGCAGCGATCAAGGAAGTTCCTGCTTTTGCTGCCGACGCAATCGGTTTCCTTGATGCGATCGTCGCTAACTTCAATGAAGAAGATGCTGCGCGCATCAAAACCATTGAGCGTACGACCAACCATGACGTGAAGGCAGTTGAGTATTTCCTGAAAGAGAAAGTGGCGAATATCCCGGAACTGCACGCCGTTTCCGAGTTTATCCATTTCGCGTGTACCTCAGAAGATATCAACAACCTGTCTCACGCGCTGATGCTGAAAACAGCCCGCGATGAAGTGATTCTGCCTTACTGGCGCAAACTTATCGACGCGGTGAAAGATCTGTCCGTACAGTATCGCGATATTCCTCTGCTCTCCCGTACCCACGGTCAGCCAGCCACCCCATCGACGCTGGGTAAAGAAATGGCTAATGTGGCTTACCGTATGGAGCGCCAGTATCGCCAGCTCAACCAGGTTGAAATTCTTGGTAAAATCAACGGTGCCGTCGGTAACTATAACGCCCACATCGCCGCTTACCCGGAAGTTGACTGGCATCAGTTCAGCGAAGAATTTGTCACCTCGCTGGGTATCCAGTGGAACCCGTACACTACCCAGATTGAACCGCACGACTACATTGCCGAGCTGTTTGATTGCATCGCCCGTTTCAACACCATCCTGATCGACTTCGACCGCGATGTCTGGGGTTACGTGGCGCTGAACCACTTCAAACAGAAAACCATCGCGGGTGAAATTGGTTCTTCCACCATGCCGCACAAGGTAAACCCAATCGATTTCGAAAACTCCGAGGGCAACCTGGGCCTGTCTAACGCGGTATTGCAGCATCTGGCGAGCAAACTGCCGGTTTCTCGCTGGCAGCGCGACCTGACGGACTCTACCGTTCTGCGCAACCTGGGCGTAGGGATTGGCTATGCGCTGATCGCTTATCAGTCCACGCTGAAGGGGGTGAGCAAACTGGAAGTGAACCGCGATCATCTGCTGGATGAACTGGACCATAACTGGGAAGTTCTGGCCGAGCCTATCCAGACCGTAATGCGTCGCTACGGCATTGAAAAACCATACGAAAAGCTGAAAGAATTGACCCGCGGCAAACGCGTTGATGCCGAAGGCATGAAGCAGTTTATCGACGGTCTGGCTTTGCCGGAAGACGAGAAAACGCGCCTGAAAGCAATGACGCCTGCCAATTACATTGGTCGCGCCACCACGATGGTTGATGAACTGAAGTAATCTGTTTGGTACCGGAAGGCGGTGGTGCCAGTTCCGGTCCTCAGTTCATACCCGTATGCAAGCCGGAAAGCGTCAGCGCCTCCGGCTTTTTATCGCCCGCAACATTATCCCTGAGGCTGATATTCGGGTTAAACCAATGATGACACTTCCAACGAATAACCCTGATGCCAGAGAATGGAACTATTTTGTATAACGTGCGAATCATTAGCCATCAAATATATATCATAAAAATAAATTAACAACCAACAGTGGCCTTTGATTATTATTCATCATATTATAATATCACCTGAAATTTGTTATCATGGATATAGATATAGGAAAAGCTCCCAAAAGTCCATATGCGCAATCCATTGCCTATCATTCCAAATATCACATTATGCTTCCCGCCCCATATTGATACTGATAGAATGCCGCGATGAGGTAGACTTCAAAAATATATTTCTAACGATCAGGTGTGATTGGATAGGTAAAAATACGGACTGCATAATATGAATTCATCTATTACCATAGTTACAGCATTTTTCGATATAGGGAGAGGTAGCTGGACAAGCGATAAGGGTTTCTCTCCTCATTTAGAGAGAACGTCTGATAGCTATATTGAGTATTTCAAGAATTTGTCTGAATTAGATAATGATATGATCATTTTTACATCTAATGACCTAAAGCCAAAAATTGAAAAAATAAGAGATGGAAAGCGCACGACAGTAATCGCTGTAGATATTAATAAAAAATTTCGCCATCTTAAAAAGAGAATTTCGCAGATTCAAAAAAATGACGAATTCAGAAGCAAACTTGAAACCCGTCAGTTAATTAATCCTGAATACTGGTCTGCAGATTATGCTCTGGTTTGCAATCTAAAAACATACTTCGTAAACCGGGCAATAAAGCTAAAACTTGCTAAGGATGATATGATTGCGTGGGTTGATTTTGGTTACTGTCGTAATGCAGAGGTAACAAACGGGTTATCTCGCTGGGATTATTCCTTTGACGGAAAAAAAGTTAACCTGTTTACAATAAAAAAAGGGCTAAAAGTCAAAACGATCCATCAGGTTTTTGACCATATGATTAACAATCGCTCCTATATTATTGGCGGTGCCATTGTAACAAGTCAAGAAAAGTGGCAAGAATTTTATCAACTGGTTTGCGCATGTCAAATGAAAACACTTAAAAACAATATAGTTGATGATGATCAAGGTATTTTTATAATGTGCTACCATTACCAGCCACAGTTAATAAAATTAAATTATCTCGGTAAAAATCAATGGTTTAATTTATTTAAAATGTTTGGGAGCAAAGATTTCATTACCTATGCAAGAAAATTAAAAGTATCACTCATAGGTAAATAATCTTCATTCGAAAAAAAATAAACAATATCGATACTGTTCTACGATAGCTTCGGTATTGTTTTGAAGCTAATCAGTGGGTAAGTAGAGCATCATGGCCACTAACTTTTTAAGCATCAACCGAGTTGAGTTGAATAAATATTAAACAATACGGGTTCGCGACGCAAAACACTCCCCGATAGCCAAAACGTTCACGAAATTCATCGCAAAACGCTAAAGAGTTGAATGGCTTTTATCAAGGCCTGGAGCGGGCGTCCTCAACAGTCAATAAACAGATGGCAGTTTTATCAGAAATGCTTACGCTCTCAAACCGAAGCCAGTTTATATTGCATGCTCCTATGAAGGAGAGCCGGGATTCAAGTTATACAGTCCTCTTTTACCTCATGGGCCCCTGGCTTTGATATTCGCCCTTTCCCGCAGTAAGACATTAAACATCATTGTCGCGGCACCCTTGGGTAAAAGACCGAGCGAGATGCGCGCAGGATGCTATCGGAGCGCCCCCACGGGCAGGGGAGCATGAGAAAAGTTATTTAATTTCATAGCGCTGCTTTCATTCCACATAATCAGCGTTAGACTATAAAATTGATTTTGTAAATTCAGAAAATACAGCTAATTATCATAAAATCAATCAGTTAATAAAAAACCGTCTTGGACAAATGCGGGCAATATGAGTCATTTCATCGCCCCAAATTATGCCCCAAACTAATTTTTGCCCCCAAATTTGCCCCCAAAAAAGTAAAAATGGGTAGTGATCTATCGGACATTTAGCAACCTCGAGAAGCTAAAGGCCACAATGGAATATTGGTGATGTGGAGCTTCAAATCCTATCGTTCTAGTCAATATCCTATACTTTCGGTCTGACAGCTGGCTGGAGGTTTCTATGTGTGGACGCTTTTCACAGTCAATGACACGCGAGGACTATCTCGCCCTGCTCGCTGAAGAAGCTGAACGTGATATCCCATATGACCCTGAACCAATAGGTCGATTCAACGTGGCACCAGGCACAAAAGTTCTGCTGCTTAGCGAACGTGATGAACAGTTGCACCTTGACCCTGTTCTATGGGGATATGCTCCAGGATGGTGGGATAAGCCGCCGCTAATTAATGCACGATCTGAAACTGCGGCCACCAGCAGAATGTTTAAACCACTCTGGCAGCATGGTCGCGCAATTTGCTTTGCTGATGGCTGGTTTGAGTGGAAAAAGGAAGGTGACAAGAAGCAGCCCTACTTCATTCATCGGGCCGATGGCCAGCCGATATTCATGGCTGCGTTCGGCAGCACACCATTCGAACGAGGAGATGAAGCAGAAGGATTCCTGATAGTAACGGCTGCTGCCGACAAAGGACTGGTAGATATTCACGACAGGCGACCGCTGGTCCTGTCACCGGAAGCCGCTCGCGAATGGCTTAGGCAAGATGTAGGAGGGAAAGAAGCAGAGGACATCGTAGCCGACGGTTCCGTGCCGGCTGATAAATTTATATGGCACGCCGTGACGCGTGCCGTCGGGAATATTAAGAATCAAGGTCCAGAGTTAATAGAACCTATGCGTTGATGTAAGGTCCGACAGGGAAAAAACGTCTGCTTTGAGCGAAAAGCGGACTTAAAGGTACCTAGTAGGCTACCCCACCGCAGCCCACCTTTGGTCGTAGATTAGTTGCGGAAACAGGGCATTCAAAATTAGCAATTATTCAAATTCTAACTACTCTTGATATGTTTCCCTTCAGTTCAACTACGCAAATTGCGAGAGTAATAATATGTCAAAAAAAATCATTCAGTTAGGTGTCATTCTTGAAGATGTTGAAACTGGATTAAGGTTAATGATTGTTCGACCATCTAATGATTTACTGGCTGCTGATGACATTAGCTATAAAGGCCGAAAGTTAACAGTTTGTAAAATACAACCAGCAGGGCAACCTATTGAGGGCATTAGGGTTGGTATGGACCCAGGCTCGCGTAGTAAACCTGCTCGTGAATCTTAATGAATTTTAGGAATGAAAAATGGCTGAGATTTCATTAGTTTCCGGGGCATTATCTCTGACTGGCCAATGTACAATAGCATGCAAGCATTGTTATTCAGAATCAAGCCCGAAGATTAAAGCATTCTTGAGTACGGACCTTTTAAAAAGTATTATAAGCACTCTGCAAAGGCATGGCGTGAGGCAAATATTCCTTGGTGGCGGAGAGCCCTTTCTTCACAAGGGCCTCGAAGAAGTAGTAGCACATATGTTTAAAAATGGAGTATTGCCCAGCATATCTACGAATGGTCATGTTATTGCTACTAAACGGCTTGAATTACTGTATGAAGCTGGCATGAGATATAATTTATCTATAAGCTTAGATGGCCCGAATGAGGAGATTAACTCGACCATCCGTGGTACTAATAGCTTTGCGAAAACTTTATTTGGAATGTATCAGTTGTCGGAGTTCGGAAAGATTCTTTGGGGCGTTAATTATGTCTGTTGCAAAAACAACTTCGGACATGCACTAGATACTGCCAAATTGGCATCGAGACTTGGTGCTAGTTATTTTAATTGCATAAAATTCACTCCTAGTGGTCGAGGGGAAAGATTTGCAAAAAAAATGGCTATAACTGATGATGAATATCGAA
This sequence comes from Citrobacter arsenatis, assembly GCF_004353845.1. GTDB lineage: Bacteria > Pseudomonadota > Gammaproteobacteria > Enterobacterales > Enterobacteriaceae > Citrobacter > Citrobacter arsenatis. The sequence goes on along the minus strand of NZ_CP037864.1, from coordinate 2,144,424 downwards.
TAGAGATATCAACTCTTAGTGAGAGCTTTACACCCTTCGGTGAATATTATCAAGATATTTACGTGTTTGATGTTCGTTCGGATTCGGTTTCGAGTGATAATAAGAGTATGGCAAAGTGTGCTAGATCTTATTTTTCTGATTTTCAAATAGAGAACCCTCTCGGAGTTAGTATTAATCATTTTGGTACGGTTGCTTTGGCACCTCCGAATATTTATCTTGGGAATTTAATGGACACACCATTGGATGAAATTATTAGTCGACTTGCAGCGACAGATGTGCTTGAAAAATACGACCAATGGTTATATGGATATAGGGATGGAATACACCCCCCCAGAGGTCCATTACGAAACATGCCAGAAGTAATAATAAAGTAAAATGGTGATGACCAACTCCCCATTGATTGAAGCATCTTGATATTTGAACGTCCGCATATGGCACGGAGCGGACAGAAAGTCAGGTCATAAGGTCCGCTGTGAGCGAGAAGCAGACGTTCATAATTGAGTCGCCATAGATGGTGCTGTTAATGTCGTGTGTCAATCAATTGGGAACAGGCCACTTATTCGTTACGCCCGTTCTGGATTACAGAACTGCTGAATCCCTTAACCATCACTTCGCTTGTTCAGCGGTGACGTAATCCCTGAAACCCTCAAAGTCTAGAGAGAGACGATCACCCGTTGTCTCAACTGCAAACTCTTGCTCAATCGGTGTAGCCAATTCACCACCTAAAACACGTAAGCGAATGCGTATGCGTCCAGGACCTTCCGGCAAAACTGCAATGAGCTCCGAACTAGCCTGCTCCCCAGGCAATAGAGATCCTAAGCGAATATGGCATTCCGGATTTTGGGCATCTTCGATTATCTTCAGCTTGTTATCTCTGTTAAACAATGGGCCGCTTTTAATGGACCCGACGTCGAGCGCGTTTCGCGTTGGTTTTGGCATTTTAGGCAAATCACTTTCTGCGATTACATGCACATTGGAATCTATTGCCTCAATGGTTAGTTCAACCTTAGCGTTGGACAACTGCACGCCAGACCGATTGAGAAGCACTAGTCTTAGCATAATAAGCGCTTTATTGATTCGCATGTATTCTGCGTACTCGCGCAAGAAATGCCTATTGTCCCTGTAAATGCCTGAGTTACTAAGCATGTCATAAGGCCCTGATGGTTTTGAGGGCCTTTCAAAGTCTGGAAACTCCTCAGTGAAATGAAGGTAAGTGTGGGTAAAGTTGAGGGGAAGAGTGTCATTATCAGGTGTCCGCAGGGATAGCTCGATCTTCATCTCCGCACGACCATTGTCTTCATGTCCCATCGCTATGGTTTCGACAGGTTCGGCTTCATCAGTGCTGCTTCCTCTTCGGACATAAACAACATTGCTTTTGAGTTTTCCGTAAGCACTCGTGAGATAAAATGGGCGCTTCTGTTTGGGGATTGAAATGATGCCGATGGTCTTGCCTTCATACAGGTGTTCCTCATAGCTGAATGTAAGCTTCGGCTTCACCTTGCTGTTCACGAACTGCTGGATTCGAGAGTCATCAATGCTGTCATGGATTCCAACTACCTCCGCAGGATTGGGACGCTGATCTTTAAATCCCAATAGGATATATCCGGTGCCATCGCGCCAGGAGTTAGCTATAGCGAGAATATCTTTAAGCAGTTCTGATTTATCGTTTTCAGAGCCATTGGTAAAGCGGTACTGTGCAGATTTGAAGTCAATATCAGTACCCTCACTCTTATAGCGCAGCATATTTAATAACTTGTGCATTTTAGTTCTCATGCTTTGGTTTTATGAGCACATTATAAATAAATCGCCGCCTGAGTGTTAGGCATGCAGAACAGCGCTGATCTGCTCTCTATTGAGCCACACCAACTGTTATTAACAACGTCCGCAATTGGCACAATGCAGCCCTCTTACCGAGGTCTTCGTAACCGCGGATCCATCTGTAAAAACTGAAACCCATTGAAACGGTACCGATGCTTTCAGGGGGCAACGTTGTGGGGACCACCGTTCGACTTTCGCGACGGTAATCACCACTGCGAACGCAGCAAAGCACGGTCGGGTTCGCCCTCTGTGTACCGATCAAGCCATTGATTATATGACAGAGGATTTTGCTGCAGTTGCCACCAGCATCACCGATAACAAGGGCATTAATGTAATTCTCGAGAATATTGGCGCACCTTATTTTGAACGACACGTGAACACACTCAATTGTGATGGTCATCTGATGTAGACTGGCATTATGAAGGACATTAAAAACGCGAAAATCCCGATGGACCGAGTGCTGTACCGTCATCTCCAGATTATTAACACGGTATTGAAATCGCGTTCGATGACGTAAACATGGGATGTCTCATCACTTTAAAAAGCGCTGGTTAACCAGTTTCACTAAGACGGGCTGACCCGGTGATTGACAACGTTTTTACGCTGGTAGCCGCCAGTAAATATCACCAGCGTATGGAAGACGGCATGAACACAGGAAAATTATGTTGACGATGTAGGGGGGACACAAACAGGTTACTCTTCTGGCGTGTTGCAGAAGGGGCGGAAGCTTTGTCCTAGAGGCATAACCCGCTAAGATGTCGTTGTTTGGTGCTACACTTGCTATTATTTTCAGGTGGTACAACAGGGAATTAGCCATCTTGTCCAGACAAAAATATATCAGTGCGCTTGTCATAATCGTGGTTTGCACAACCTCACTTTTTGCCGCGCTGGCTGTTCGTGAAGCGCAAGATTTACAGAGCTATATGGGGTATGTCGCTGAAAATGGTAAGTCGGCGCTTTTCCATGAAGAGTCCATTAACCAGAATATTGCCACCCGGCTTTCGCGGGAATTTTATCGCCAAATAGCCGATGCGTCCTTTGACGATACCGAACAAACAGTAATATGTCAGCACCTTGAAACCGAGGGTGATATTTACGGATTCAATCTGTTGAAGAAAAACAGAAATAACCTCGACGGCACCCTGCAAACCCGCAATAGATCGTGTAAAGAATGGGTGGGAGACATTGGCGCACTATCGGTTATTCACACCGCTGAGCGTGCAGCTCAGTCAAAGTACAGCTTTTCAAATTATACCGGTTATATGTTCAGGAACATCAGATACTATGTGGATCTTGCTCATAACTATATTTATATTAATCAGCCAGTTAATACTCGCAACTATACCTTCAGTAACTGGCTCGTGGGTAATAGTGGCAACATCAATATTGCTCGTAGCACACACACGATTTCGATTGATGACAATGCCCTGAAAGATCTGCTAAAGGGAGAAACTACGCTGTCTCATATTTATCAGGATGGCTATACCCGCAATAATATTATCAGCATGCTTACCCCGGTATATCTGGGTGATAAAGTAAAAGGCATTATGATTACAGACATCAACATTGACGATCTGGTGGTTTCGTTTAATACAGTCGATCGTCCGTTGTTATGGCAATTCCTTTCTTTGTATGTCACCGATAATGAAACCGGAAGCCATATTGTTTTCCATAAACCATATATCAAATCTTATGCTTTGATCAGTTATGAAGACTCGCTTACCCAGTATTACACCCTGCATGTGAAACTAGATGCTATCTACGTTATTGTTGCGAATTTATGGCTGTTACTGCTTTATCTTCTCGGAACCTGGGGATTATGCCGATATGCCCATAAACAATTAATCAGACAAACTTTGCTTTCTAGGGATAACGTGACGGATGCGATGACCGGACTGTATAACAGAAAAGTTATTACACCGGAGCTGGAACATAAAATCTGCTCACTCGTTGACAGAGGTATCCCCGTCACAGTCATCGCAATTGACAGTGATGGACTCAAAAGAATAAATGACTCTCTCGGTCACCATATGGGCGATAAAGTGATACAGATGCTGGGGATGGCACTGGGAAATGCCATTCGCAAAAGTGACTACGGTATCCGGCTTGGGGGCGATGAGTTCTGCCTGGTTCTTATCGATTATTCTCTGAATAAATTCCGTGATGTTATTACTCGGGCGCAGGAACAATTACTAGCGATTGACCCGGATAAACTGGTGGCATTTTCCTGGGGGGCATATCAACTGCTGCCAGGAGACACATTGGAAGTGGCGATGCTGAAAGCCGATGAGTTGCTTTATCAGCATAAACGGAGCAAGTACCCCGAGCGTAAGTGAGATATTAGCGGTTACAGGCATTTAGACGTTTAGAAAGGTGAACCAGCACATTACTTCCTATCACGCTAGCCAACTGGATATTCAGCAATGGCATTAACATCTGTAAGTAACGCTACCTCCGATTTCATCTGCCTCTGCCGTTCGTGAATTCTGAAACCGTGTATCACCATTGCCTGCATCATCGCCGCCTCAAGCTGTTGCAGGAACGCAAAATTCACCGGAACATCGTGGTTATCTGCATCCGTCCAGAAGAATCCCTCAGGTAACTTTCCTGCACTGGCAGCCATAACCACGGGCGCAAGACGTTCCTGCGACGCTTTGCCTCCATCCCACCGGCGATTGCCCAGTTCAAAAATAATGTTGGCGTTTTCCTGAACGTCCCGCCAGTTGCTGATTTCAGCCAGCTTCTGGTTGCGTAAATCCTCCACCATCTTGTCAGTCACAATAAAAGGGGCGACAGGACCATACTTTCCTGATTCAAGCTCGCTGTAGATACGGCGTCCATGCTCCTCAAAATCATTCGGACATGCAGTGAACGGCAGAAACTCATCAAACTCTGCAAATTTAACCCTACAGTTAATCGCTGTATGTCCTTTATTCGCCCACTCAGGAGCCTGAATGTCCTCAATGTTCATACAATCTCCTTTTATGAAATTCGCTGAAAAATGCCTGCATAGTAACCCAAATTAGTCCCAGCCAGACCTTCAGAAGAACTGGATGCAATGCCACACGAACGCCATGTACCCGGCAAAGTATATTTGCCACTACTACCCGTAATACAAAACGACGCTTTAGCGTCGCTGTTGCTGATAATTCCACACGCTATTAAACTTCCCCCCGAATAACTTGTACCTGGATTAGTACCTCTCCCTCCAGGCGCTGGCATATATGCCAGCGCAAACGTACCTACAGCATGAAGAGCACCCGCAGGTGCACCTGCTGGTCCCTGCGGCCCTTGCGGTCCCGTAGCACCTGTTGCTCCTTTTGCGCCTGCCGGTCCTTGTGGTCCAGTAGATCCTGTTGCACCCTTAGCGCCTGCAGGCCCCTGTGGTCCTTGCGGTCCAGTTAACCCGGTATCCCCTTTATCTCCCTTATCCCCTTTTGCGCCTGCCGGTCCCTGCGGACCTGCAGGGCCAGTTGCTCCAGTAGCCCCTCTGGCGCCAGTTAACCCGGTATCTCCTTTGTCACCCTTTTCACCTTTTGCACCTGCCGGTCCCTGCGGACCTGCAGGGCCAGTTGGTCCTGTTACCCCCGTTAGCCCGGTGTCTCCCTTGTCACCCTTTTCGCCTTTTGCACCTGCCGGTCCCTGCGGACCTGCAGGGCCAGTTGGTCCTGTTGCCCCCATTAACCCGGTGTCTCCCTTGTCACCCTTTTCACCTTTTGCACCGGCAGGCCCCTGCGGACCTGGCGGACCACTAAGGTCTTCACTTTCCTGTATCTCTTTAATGGTATCAGCGGCGGCTTTTGAGGCTGCACTTCTGGCCTGTTCAGCAAGAAGCTGTGACTCATCCCTTGCCTGTCCACTTTCTTTCTCACTGGCAGCAGCAGCCTGTGCGCTGTTCCGGGCATTCAGGGCATTTTCCTGAGCTTCATCGCGCAGCGTCAGGGCCTCATCTCTGGCCTGTTCTGCGCGGTTGGCACTCTCAGCGGCTGCATTTTTATGGTTCTCAGCCGTTTTGGCTGACTGCAGGGCTGATGCTCCACTTGAAGATGCAGATTCTTCACTGGCTGATGCCGCAGTCTCTGATTTAGCAGCCTTTTCACTGAACTCCCTGGCATGCTGTTCACTTAGAGCTGCAGCTGCAGCGCTGTTATCCCCCTGTTCAGCAGCCTGCGTGGCCGTGAGGACGCTTTCGCGTACCGAATTTTCGGATGCGGCTGCATTGCCAGCATACTCCTCCGCTGTTTGTGCTGATGCTGCTGCGTTTCTGGCACTCTCTGCTGCAGACTGTGCCGAAGCTCCTGCCGCCTGTTGCGCTTTCTGTGCCGTATCAGCGGCGGTCTTTGCCACTCCGGTCTGATCCTTCGCTGTCTGTGCAGACTTTGCCGCACTGTCCGCATCTGCACCACTGGCCAGAACGTCCTGTGCTGTCTGTCGGGCATTATCTGCGGCAGATCGGGCAGACACATCAGCCGCATCGGCAGAGTGCGCCGCCTGGCGCTGTGACTCCGCCGCAGCCGTTGCAGACAATGCTGCCGCATCATTGCTCTGCGCTGCTGACTGTGCGGCATGTTCAGCGAGTTTCCGATCCTTCTCTATTGCACCGCTCAAATCCACAACGCGGTTTACCATTTCCTCAAAGCGTTTCATCACCTCCGGACGTAGGTCCGCATCCTTCGGCGCATCGAGAAACGCATTCAGGGTATCCGGCGCATCGGTCGGGGCCACGTAAATGTCGCCAGCAAGTACGGGAGGAAAACCTTCCCGCAGCAGTGACACACTGTAATAACCCGGTTCAGCCTCAATGCTGTAGTGGCCATTCGCATCCGTAACCGAGGATGAGGTCACCTCAACCACAACGGTCGGGCTGGTTTTCCTGGCGCTCAGCTGAATGGTGCAGTCCTGTACGGGTTTTCCCGCGCCATCTCTGAGAATGCCTGATATGAGTACTGGCATACTACCTCCATAAAAAAACCGCCCGGAGGCGGTATCTGTCATTAACTTATTGTTATCCCGGCTGACGACTTTTTCGTCACAATAACCAGCAGGTCACTGATTCGGGAAAATGGATAGCCGCTGCTGTTACCGTGTGTATTGACGCTGAAACTCAGCGTCATCCGTCCGCTCCCGGCAGGCATATCCAGTGTTCGTGTAAAAACGGCCGGTACACCTCTGCTTGTCTGCTTGTATATCTCCACCCCGTTTTTCCTGACAGTCAGCGTACAGTCATCCCATACGTCATTACTGGTCTGGCTGTCATACGCTGCACCCTGAAAGGTAATCCCAGGAATGGAAATCTGTCGGTCAAAAGACTGGTCATCTTCAATCACGACTGTCAGTATCCCGTTGGCGTACCGTTTTTCACCGTTACTGGTTATGAAGTAAGGAAACTCCCTGCCCGCTGCCTTAACAATATCCCCAAGAATACGCTCGGCCCGGAGCGTCCCCTTTATGGTGCAGTTTTCCGCTATCGTCACATTACTGAGGGTGCCGGAATTCGCGCTGATATGGCCGCTGATATCCGCATTACGGGCAGTCAGTTTTCCGTCAGGCGTCAGCATAAAGGTCGGCGGGTTCCCGCCACTGGTGATAGTGGGAGCCGTCAGATATTTGAGGAACACCTCGTTCATAAATATCTGATTCCCCTGAGCCACAAACATCGGAGTCTCATTGCCGTTTGCGGGGTCGATAAGCGCGATACGGTTTGCTGCCACCAGGAACTGGCTTACCTTCCCTTCTTCCGTGTCCTCCATGCTCAGGCCCAGACCAGCCACATAGTGCTTCCCGTCTTTGGTCTGCTCTATCTTCACACCCCACATGGCATTCCATTTGCCGTTCGCGTCCTGCCACTCTTCCGAAAACTGATCCAGCCGGCTGGCGTTGTCTTCCGTCAGCTCCACCTTCTCCAGCAGCTCTTTACCCAGGTGGCTTTCGGTGATTTTCCCTTTGAAGAAATCCAGGTAACCCGCCGCATCGTTGCTGGCCTGCCCTTTAGCCTCCACGAACGCCGATTTCCCGACCTGGTTCACGGCCCGGATATAAAAGTAATAATCCTTGCCGGGTTTGATACTGCTGCTGGCCGCAATCCAGTACAGCGCAGTGCCGAGATAACGCGCATCGGTTTCCACCTGGCGGATATCGGCAATCTGTGTATCTGTAAACCAGAACTCATACTGCATCGTAGGGTCATATACCGCCTGGCGCGGGGTGGCGGTTATCTGGAAATAGCCGGGTGTCAGATCAACATAAGACGGTACTGCGGGCGCGGCGATGCTGAAATCAGTGCTGGCCGGATCGCCCTGCTGGCCCTGGGTATTCACCGCCCGCACCGTCAGGGTGTAGCGCCCCGGAGTCAAGTTGCGGAAGGTGTGCTCCGTTTCGGTCAGGGTCAGGCTGCTGGCCAGGCGGTCGCTGTTATCTTCCGCTTTCACCGTCAGGCGCAGGGAAAAGTTCACCCCCTTCACCACACGCGGAGTGTCCCATCGCGCCCGCACCTGATACTGCCCATCCTCTGCCAGAATCTCTGTGGTCAGGTGCTGCACAGCAGGCGGCGTGTTCGTGATACCTGTGTCCGGCAACGGATCAAACGTCGCCCCGTTGTCCACGATGGATCCTTTCTCCGGGACATGCTGTACGGCGGTAATGGCATACGTGCCGTCATCGTTTTCCCGTATGGCCACACAACGAAACAGGCGCTGGCGCAGGTCCGGCAGTTTCAGCCCCCACACGCTGTACTCCGCCACGCCATCGGGTAACTGCCTGACGGTCACGCGGTCCGGGGCGGGGTGCGCGGTAACCGCGACGGTAACAGGCTGACCATCGCTGCCTACCAGGTTCAGCACCACATTACTGCCTGCCGGTATCTCCACCTCGCGGTCCAGCATGAGGGTGCGCGTAAGGCTGTCGACTGACAGGACGCGTCCGCCCACGGTCACACCGGCATAATCACTGTCGCAGACCTCAATGATATCGCCGGGAACATGTCGCAGCCCTTCGGCACCCACGGAGAAATCCACCGTCTGCGTTTCCAGCAATTCTGTGGTGATAGCCCACAGTCCGGCGCGGTGCGCCTGCCCACGGCTGGTACAGGCGAATGCATCCATCTTCAGAACGTTGCGACCGTAGCGCCGGATGGCAGCGTCGTTTTCCACCAGTTCGGTGGACGTTTCCCAGCCGTTTTTCGGGTCGGTGTAACGGACCTCGGCGGCATTGTGGCGCTCTTTCAGTGCGCTGAAGCTGTAGATGAACGGCGCACCGTCAGCGGGCATCACCACATTACTCTGCGTATAGGTCCAGACTTTATCGGCGGGCCGGTCCTGCACAAACGTCAGGGTGCTGCCGTTCCAGACCGGCATGCAGCGCATCAGAGAACAGAAGTCCCCCAGCACGTCCCATGCTTTACGCTGGTCCGTCAGATACGCATTGCAGGTGATACGCGGCTCTGTCCCACCAAAACCGTCAGGAACAGGCTGATCGCAATACTGTGCAATGGCATACAGCGCCCACTTATCCACATCGGCAACACCAATGCGGCTTCCCATGCCGTAGCGCGGGTGAGTCAGCATATCCAGCACACACCAGGCCGGATTATCTGTCCAGGCAGGTTTAAACGTCCCGTCCCAGAGTCCCGTATACGTCCGCTTTAACGGATCGTAATTTGACGGCACCGGCACAATACGCCCGCGCAGGAGATAGTTTCGCGTGACCTGCTGGCTGCCAAACTGCTCCGCGTCCACTTTTACGCCGATAACAGCGGTATTCGGGTAACGTTGTTTCACATCGATGATTTCGGTATAGCCCGACCACACCGTTTTGTTCTGCAGCAGGTCTGTCGTGCTGTCATCAGTGAGGCGCAGCATGCGGACTTCAAACGGTCGGGGCGGTAAATCATCAATCACCACAGATGCCAGAAACTGCGTGGTCGTTTTCCCCGTAATGGTGATATCCCGCTCCACCTGCCACTGGCCATCCCGGCGAAACTGGATCAGCATCTGTACGCTGGTCGGGTTGCGGTCGCCTTTGGTACTGGTGCTGACCAGCGACTGCACACCAAAGGTAAAGCGCAGGCGGTCCAGCGTTTTGGTGGTAATGGTGCGGGTCACCGGCTCTGACTTCTTCACCACCACACCCAGCAGAGTTTCAGCGCCGGAGTCTTCGAACCCCTCCATCGCGGTCTGCTCATCCTCCCCCACGCGGTAAACCACGGTGACACCGTGAACCACCGCGTTACCGTCGCTGTCGAGGACCGGCGTTTTGTTAATTCTGACACTCTTCAGCCCGTCCACCGGGCCTTCTATCGGCCCCTCGCAGATGGCATCAACAACGGTCAGCATCTGGCTTGATTTCAGGTCGTCAGGAGCCTCATGCGGCGTTTTACTGCTGCCACCACCCTTACCCATAATCTGTTCCCTCTGAAACGACAGAACCGCACGGAGGCGGTTCTATGTAAATACAAATATGCTGCAGTAAGTCAGCGACCGATGATCACCACCTGCCCCCCGCCACCTTCATCCCGTGTGCTGATTTCCTGGGAGATCGTGCGGGAGCCGACCAGCATTTCACCGTATAACACCGGCAGGGCATTACCCTGCGCCATCATATTGTCCAGCGACGAAAAATAGGTGTTCTGTTTGCCGTTATCGGTCTGCCGGGACGAGGGGATTTTTGCCTGCGGCGTCAGCATCTGCGCCACACCACCCAGCATCATGGCCGCCCCCATAGAAAACAGAACCGAGGACGCCGAAATAGCACCGGCAGATAACGCTGCTCCCCAGGCTGCCAGTGAAGCCCCTGCTGTAAAAAAGGACGCGGCTATTGCTACTGCTCCCAGCACCACCTGGAACAGACCACCGGATTTCGCCCCGGCCATGCGTGGGACAATATGAATAATGGCACCGTCCGGCAGCGGCTCGTGCAGACGGGCTGACAGGCTGGTTTCATTCACATCCAGGCCTGCAATGCGTATCTGATACCAGCCATCATTCATTTTCTGCCGGAAGCCCGGAACCTGCATGGCCATCGCGTAAATGGCCTCGGCCCCCGTTTTTATACTGAGGCTGAAGCGGCGGCCAAATCGTTGTAAATCCCCGTGAAGGCAGACTCGTGCCATGCCCGGTGTCGCCATATCGAGTGTGTGCGGCGTTGCCATTTGTCGGTATACCTCTCGCGTTTACTGAGCTGGTCAGGAATATGGTGCAACAGTTCGCCGTCGCCGCAGTAAATCGCAGCATGGTTGGCAACCGATGAACCAAAACAACAAATCAGAATGTCTCCGGGCTGGGCCTCTGTGGCATTCACCCGGTAAAAATCGGTCGCCTCCAGATTATCCAGATACAGATTATCCCCCTGCTTCCACCAGTCCTCCTTCCGCGCAAAATCCGGCATCTCAATACCGGCCAGATGGTACGCATCACGGAACAGGGTGTAACAGTCAGCCACGCCATGCTCAAAAGCCCGCCCTGTGAGGAACGGCACGCAGCGAAATTTGACTATCCGGTCATCGCAGACCAGCCACCACGGCAGGCCACTTTGCACCTGCAGGCGGCGATCAACATCGCTGAGAAACGGCAGGCCATCGGAATGGCTGTGTACCAGGGCCACCACATCTCCCACCGCCTGCGCCTGAAGGTAATCTGCCGGCTCCATGCGGAAATACATTGTCGGTTCAGCGGAAAGATTCTGGCAGGGAAAATACCGCTCCCCGGCAGGCGTCTTCACCACATAGCCGCACGATTCAGCCGGCGCACACGCAGCGGTATGCGCCAGGATAGTTTTGTTCATGGGTGTATCCATCAGGAAAGACGGTTAATCGAGAGGAAGCAGCCGATGCGCGGCAGGTTATCACGCAGCTCGCAGCCGGTACGGCATTTGCTGCAGGCATCTTTTGCCGGGTCTGCCGTGGGTTTGTCAAATTCATCCGCCACAGGCGGCCCGGCATACCCACACTCCTCAGAACGGTAGGTCCAGTTGCAGACATCAGCCAGCATGATCCGCGCCGGAAACACGCTGCCGTCAGTTTCGGTCGGCGTGGCCAGCACAAAGGTCGCCGTGGTAGCTTTCAGCTCTGACAGTTGTTCAATCACCCAGCGGCTGACTACTTCCTGTTCCGGATCGGCCTCCGGGTTGCCGCCTGTAAAGTTCACCGCATCGAGAAAACGGGCGTACACAACATGCCTTACCACCGTGGCCCCGACGAGGCTCTGCATATCTGCCGCAAGTCCCGTAACCATGCCAAACAGGTTCGACACCGCCAGCGTCGGGCGGGCGGTAGTCCCTTTCCCTACCAGGTCGAACCCGGTTCCCTGTATCGGGTAAACGTCATATTTCCGGCCCTGCCAGGTGACCGGCTCGCCCTTCTCGTTCAGTTCATTTGAAAAATAGTAGCGCTGGCCACCAAAGGCCGTCAGGTCGATTTCCCACAAATCAATGCGGGCCGACTGTTCGGTTTTCGTGGTTTCGTTGAGGGTGTTCTGAGGAATATCCTGCATAAGGATCCTTAAGCAATGACCTGCTCAAATTTACAGCTGAAATCGGAATACGTGACGTTGTCCGTAACAGACCACTCCCGGCAGACAACTTTTATCGTGCGGTTGTATTTTGGCGGTCGCCACAGAAAGGCTTTATATCCTCCGTGCTCGGCCAGAAACGCTTCAAGTGCGGTGCGGGAATTGTCCGACGTAATACGGAAAACAGGCTGGAAGTTAATTAACTGATGGTTGAGTCCGGTCGGGCGACGTTGCTCATAGCCATCCCCAAATTTTATGGTTGTCACCGAAGGGGAAACAGAAGACTGCATCCCCTCCCTGGGTGCCCAATGAAAGGTTTTCACTTATCCTCCCGCCAGCATGCCGCCATCACGTCCCTGAGTTCTCAGGATACTCATGACACGCGTGTCGACCATTTTGACCAGCATCTGCGATGCCTGCGGTCCTATCTGCCCGTTTTGCCCGTCATTCTGAATGATAATGTGATACTCAGGTGAATAAACAATTCCCCCATTCATACCACCACCAGAGGAACCCGGCTCACCCAGCGCCCTGACACCCAGCGTACCGTCAGTCGTTTTTGCCAGAGGCATAATGGCTTCCGGACCTGCTTCACCAAACACGCCTGCCCCCTTTGCAAAAGCAAACAGGGTCGGGCTGTCATAGATGCCGTTACTGTAGGCACTTAATGAAGGTGAGTTATAAACACCGCCCTTCTCATTAAAACTAAAACTGCTGCCAAAACTGCTGATGGCCGTGCCGGTACTCGCAGTGGCTGCACCGCCAAAAAGACTGCCGCCGATGCCCATAATGGATTTCAGGATGGTGTTGGTAATCAGCGCCTGCGCTGCCATATCGACAAGGTTTTTAATCACCGACTGAGTCAGGGAGGAAAATAACCCAATCATCCCGTCCCGGAGTGATTGGGTGTTTACCAGCATGCCGGTCAGCATGTTAGTGGAACGCTCCTGGGTGGTCTCTAACATGCCAATAGCGAGGCTGTTCAGGTTTCCCTGCGACTTATAAAGCTCCACCGCCGTCTGGTACTGCGCATCCGCAGAATCCTTGTCAGCCTTTTGCTTCAGCAGTTCGTACTGCTCTTTGTTGATCGCATCGTTCTGGTAAAAAGTCTGCAGCAGTGACTGACGCTCGGCCAGTTGATTGCGCAGTTCTGCCAGCGGATCAACCGTCCCGGTAATATCAATCAGAGGGGCAGACATTGCCGCTGCCTGTGCCTGTAACAGTTCAAGGGCCGTACTTTGTGCCAGCGTGATTCTGGCCGTCTGGTATTCCTTTTCATCCAGAAGACGGGCATCCAGGAGCGACTTCAGCTCCTGGCTCGCTTCGCGCTCTTTCGTAAGAGTTGCTCTGGCTGGCGCATACTGTTCTGCCAGTTCGAGGCGCTGTTTCTGATAGTTTTCAGCATTCAGCAGCAGCGTCTTCTGAATATCAGCCTCGCTGGCTCCGTCAGCGCGGGCGGCTTCAAGGAGTTTTCTGGCGCTTTCCTGCTCCTGCAGGTTGATACGTCCGAGACTTGAGGCATGCGCCGCTTCGATTTCACGCCGCAGTTGCTCATACTGGTTAACCTTCGCCTTTTGCCCCTTCCCTGTATCCCCGCCTTCTCCGGTCCAGGGGGTATCAGGTTTATCGCTCCCTGTTTCATTCCCTGGTTTATCCGGCTTCGGCGTGGGTTCGGTTTTCCCTGATTTAGCGTGTTCTATGGCCTCTTTGACTATTTTTTGCCGTTCTTTGAGGAGTTTTAACCCCTGCTCAACGGCATCCAGATCCCCTTTGTAGCGGGTTTTATCATTCTGTACGCCTTTAAGTTGTCCGAACGGATCGAAGCCACTCAAGCCATCAATACGGCTTTCCGCATCCTGAATTTCTTTAATCAGTTTATTTCGCTGAATAACCTGATTCTCAAACTGTTCATCAATGTCCAGCTGCTTCACGTTGAGCTGGTTAAGCGACAGTTTTTTTAGCTCTTCATTCGTTTCAACAACAGCATTTTTCAGGTCAATCGCTGACTGGCGGGCATTCTTCGCCTGATTATGGAAATAGAGCAACGCCGAACCGGCAAGCATCGCCGCCCCCACCGGACCGCCCACCAGTGCCAGCGCCCCTCTGGCCATACCTACTGCTGCAGAGACTGCGCGGGCTGAAACGGAAAGCTGTTTATTGGCAGCATTCAGCTGGCTCTTTGCCTGGGTGGAGAGCAGTGTCTGCTCGGTTTCCTGCCGGATTAAGCGGTTAAACTCGCTCTGGTAACTCACGTTAAGGCCAAATTGTCTGGCGCTTTTCTCCATTTCCCGATAACGCCCGAATTCTGCGTTATTCTGTGCCAGAGTGGCGGCGGTACTTTCCAGCGTTTTTCGCGCCATATCGGCCTGCGCCATCGCGCTGGCCCTGACCGCCTGCTGCTGCTCAACCCAGGCACCGATGTTCCCCCTGATACCTGCCGTCAGTTTTGTCGCCAGAACAGGAATCAGCGTATACAGCGCAACGCTGGCGACCGTATTAAAATTATCCGTTAGGCCATTAATGGCATCGGTAACGGTCTGAACACCACTGCGCAGCGGACCGTTTCCGCTCTGTCCTACCTTAATAATCAGACCTTCAAAAGCCGAAGTCAGGCTGAGAAGATCGCCGTTCAGGTTATTTACCCTGATTTCGGCCTGCTCATGCGCGGTCTGCGTACCGGTAAGGGCGGCAGTCAGCGACTCCACCTTCTCGCGGTTCTGCACCAGGATGGATGCCGCGCTGAGGTTTTCCACCCCGAACAGCTTTACGGCCTGCCTGGTTGACAGGTTTTTTCCCGCCAGGTTCTCCAGCGCCTGGCTCAGCCCGACAACAGAAGGCTTCAGGGTCTTATCGGTTCCCTTCTCCAGATTCAGGATCACGTTGCGCAGTGCGGTCCCGGCTTCGCCGCCTTTCACTTCGCGCTCCGCCAGTACCTGTATGGCGGCATTGAGGGTTTCAAAACCCACGCCAGCCTGTGCCGCTGCCACCCCGCCATTTTTAATCGCGGCAGCAGTATCGGCTATCTCCGACGAGCCAAATTTCGCGCCAGCAGCCAGCACGTTGATATACCTGTCGGCTTCACTGGCTCCCGCCCCGAACTGGTTTAATGACAGGGCCAGCGTTCGGGTGGCATCCGGAAGCGTCGTCCCTGCCGCCTGGGCCAGCGTTAACGCGCTTTTGGTCGCCGCAGTCAGCCCCGCAGAGGTACTCAGCAGTTCAGGCTTTGCCGAAGCCATCAGTTTAATGGCCTCGGCGGCCTGTGATGCGCTGTATTCCGTTATGCGGCCCATTTCCTGCGCCGCCTGATCGTACAGTTTCATCTGCGCACTGGTGGCACCGGTGATAGACTGCAAATCCGACAACGACTGGCTGTACTGCCGCGTGGTGCTGATAATGGTACCCAGCGATAAACCCGCCCCGGCAAAACCTGCCAGCCTGCCAGCCAGCCCCGATACCGAAGCGGAAACACGCTTATAGGCATCCTCCGTCTTTTTCGCATCAGCCTGAGCATTGCGGTTAAACTGGCGTGACTGACTCTCAGCGCTGCCGTAGGCGCTCATCAGCTGCGATTTAAAGTTCGCTGCATTCAGATGCAGCCCAACGGCAAGAGAGGCAACGTCACCCATTACATTAATACCTTCATGACTGCCGCACACTGCGCATCCAGATTCGGATTCACGGCGGCGGTGTGAGATTTAACAGGGGGCGGGTTACTGTCAGAACCTTCTGTCGAAGGCTTTTTGAAAATGCCCTGTTTGAGGAAGAACGCACGCCAGTGGAAAAGCGTGTCTGCAGGAAGTGCCGCAATTTTTGACGGGTCAGGCTCGCCCCAGCGGTCGGCCAGCCAGAAAATCAGCTCCAGCCAGGGCGAGTCACTCAGTTTTTTTCGGCGGTTTCCAGCTTACCGATACCGTGTTTTTTCACTTTGTCGATAGCGTCCAGAAGCGCAACGTTATCGTGTGCTGCCAGCAACTCCTTCGCCGTGGGTTTATCTTTGGCTTTAATCGGGGAGCCGTCAGGCTGAACCAGACTGTCGATAACAATCTGTACGCTCAGCTCAGACGCCATGCGGGCATTGCCAGAGGTTTGCGCCTCGATGAGTGCATCCTCATGATCAATAAGCTCAGCCGCCGTCAGTCGACGCAGGTAAACCTTTGTACCGAAGATTTCAGTTTCAGTCGGCGTGGGGTTCGTTTTGAGCAGTGCTTTTTTCAGTGCGGAGAGGCTAAATTCAGACATGATGTATCCTGTTTTTCAGACGAAAAAAAACCGCCCGGAGGCGGTGTATAACGGGAAACGGATTACGCTCCGGCATCTGGCGCTGGCACGGCACTCCCCCATTTAATGTTATTTTGCTTACCCTGCACCGTAATCTGGATAACTTCACTGGCAGGCGCGGTGATTTCGTTCATCTGCCAGCCTGAAAGCGCAAGGATCATTGAAGCCGTTCGTTTGTTCGGCAGCTCAATATAAAACTGAACGGTCTTACGCTGCTCTGCAGCATTGAGGAACGCGGTGAAATCTTCGTTTTCTGGGTCGTCAATGAATCCCAGCGATTTCTCCGGCCCTTCCGGCAGGTCGGATATCGACTGCTTACTCTTGTCCAGCAGGGTGGTACAGTCGACAAATCCCCCCGTCTGACCTGTCGCGCCCAGCGCCTTACAGTTAATCAGGGGTTTGAGCGCCGCCACTGCGGCCCCTACTTCGCCAAACCTCACCACCGTCCCGGCAGGAAGCATTGCGTACTCAGGGGATGATTTTGGCGTGTTACTTTCATCAGCCATAATGATTCTCTCTTAAATAGTGGGCAGCGGTTGCTACCTGTTCTGAATGCCATTGCGGATTTCTACGGTCAGAATGCGCAGAACCTGCTGGACGTTGTAATCCAGTGCCGGACGGATGAACGGATCGGCAACCTGTTTCACCGTACCGAACTCCTGGGCCAGCGCTTTCATGTAGTGCTTTTTGCTGGGGCCAACCCGAAGGGTGACCACCGTATTTCCGCGACCTTTCCGGGTGGATGAGCGAATTTTGATGGATTCACGCATATGCTCTGCAGAGGACGCATCATCGAAGCCGGCATGTTGCTTCATGTCTTCTTCAACCACTTTCAGTGCCTCGCGCCCTGCGTCACGTAACACCTTCGTGCCGACCTTTTCACCGAGCGCGATAAGCTGCCGCTCCAACTCGTCCAGTCCTTTTACATTCATGGTGATCATGGTGAGGCGTCCCGGTAGTAAAAGGTAAAATCCCGCACGAACCGGTACTGAATATTGCCGCTGGTCAGTACCGATTTACTCTGCTGTATTCCACCCCGGACCACATTCTGCACAGGAAAGCCCTCAAGCTGGCCATGCACGATAGCGGTCCATTCCGCGCTGATTTTCTTATCCAGCTGTATCAGGCGGGTGTAGTCATTGAGCAGATGAATCGCTATCTGGAAGCGGCCCGCAATCAGGCCTGTGCGTAACAGTCCGGCGTACATTTCCGGATCGGAAATACACTGGTAAGTAATCCCCTCCTGCAGCTGATCCGGCAGGAGGAGAGGGTAAGCATCCAGCCCGGTTAAGCGTTCAAGCGCTGCCTTCAATGCCTGCTCGATCATGGCGTGCGTCTGCCTCCCCTGTGATGATGATACGGTCCGCCAGGCGCTCGACGTTACGAACGGTATAAACCCGATCAGACGTCGTTATTTTCCAGTCGATATCAATATTCAGGCTCGGATGAGTGGTAAAAAGACACGTTTCAACAACCTGCTGTTGATCCTGTGTGCGGACCTTTCTGCCCGATACCAGCTCGCACTTCGCCCAGGCTTTCCCTGTCACGACCAGCTGTTCCGGCAGGTATTCGCCCAGCGGCCCCCGCCCGGATTGCATATACCCAATCGAAAGACGGCAGGTCATCTCTTCCGGCTTCAGGCTCATACGGTGTTCTCCTGCAACGGGAAAAGAAGGTGCCGGACCGCAGCCGTCTCCAGCCACTGACCGGTGAAACCGTTCAGATACGCATCCCCGACCAGATACTGCATGGCCAGCTGGATATCCTCATCCGCTACAAAACCGCGTACACCTTCCGGCAGCGCCTGTAGTTCGTCATCGCTGCCCACCAGTTTGCAGTAATAGTCGCGCTCAATACTCTTCTGCGCAGCCGCCACCATTTTTGTGAGCATATCGTCATGCTCAGTGAAATCCGGCTCCAGGCGGAGCTGGGTTTTCACGTCATCCAATGTCAGTATCATGATCATCGGCTCCCTGGCGGGGACTCAGCGCTTTCTTCGCATCTTTTGGCCAGACCGCGATATGGCGCTCAACCAGTTTCTCTGCGTACTCAGCATCAAAACAGGCCGTATCACCGCGTGAATAACGATGATAGGGTCCCAGGAAAACCACCGCTTTCCGCGCCACTTCTGCTCCCGTCAGGCCCGTGGCCCCGTTTGTTTCACTTCCGGTCAGATCAACACCGGCATCACCTGAACCCGCTGCAGTATTCTGACCGTCATCCCCGTCCACTGTATTTTCCGGCGTCAGTTCATCCGGCTTTTTCACATCCCCGGCTGCAGCCGCCGCTGCCGCTGCTTTTGCCGCTTTCGTTGTCATCGTTTTGCTCCTGAAAAGAAAAAACCCGCTGCTGCGGGCCTGGGGGATTACGTGCTTTTACTCTGTGCGACCGTGGTCGCACAGCGTGCAGGACCGGTTAAAACAGCACTTTTGTCCCGAGAACAAGACCTTCCGGATGACGGAAGCCGATATCGTGCTCCGTCACCACGCGGATCAACGACTGGTTACGGGAGAACGCGGAAACCAGATTGCCGTCCCCGTCCTGGTAGGAGGCTTCCTGCGAGAAGGACACCTTCATGTTGCCATCCTCACCGATTACCACGTCATTAAAGTCAGCGAAGTAAATTTCTGACTCCTTGCCGCCGTCACCGAGGTTTGCCGGGATAGCGCTGGTACGCTGAATCTGAAATCCTTTCAGGATCCCCTGGGCCATTTCCGGGTAGACCTTATTACCGTTACCGTCGCGCAGCCCGAACAGTTTCATGTAGGTACGGTTCGACATACCCCAGCCGCAGCTGATCATGTTGCTGTTCCCGTCCATAGCCATCAGGATGATGCTGTCGAGATACGCATCAATCGTATTCAGATTGATATCAGCAGCAGCTTCCCACGGCAGCAGGCGGCTCCATTCGGTTGCCCGCGCTTTCATACCGATCGGCGTATCACCGGTACCGTCATCACGCATAAAGGCTTTATCTTCGCGAACAGAAATCGCGGTCAGAATATCCTGCAGGACCAGTTGTTCCACGTTGTAGCCGGCACGACCAATCAGCTGATTGGAGATGGGCACCATCGCAATCATGGTTTTCGCAGTGAGTTTCACATCATCAAAGCGGGCTTCTGATACTTTCGCATCCTTACCTTCCCCTGTGTAACTCGCCGTCGCACCACCAGCCAGACGCGGCAGCGCCATATTGCCGTTCGGCAGCGGAATGGAGCGCGCACCCAGCTTACGAACGATGGTGCGATCACGCAGCAGTTCGATCACCTCGTTGTGCAGGTTTTGCGGAATAAGAACTCCACCTGACGCGGCGGCAGTATTGATGGCCATCGAGACAGACTGGTCATTCAGTTCTTCAGCTGCAAATTTTGCTGCGTCCTGGACGTTACCATGTGCTGCCGCAATCGACATTACCAGACGGGTCATGCCTGCGCCGGTATATTGCTTTGGCTCTGCTTTAACGCTGATACCAGGGGCCTGCTGTGTACCTTTAACCGGTTTGGCAACAAGTGCTGCAGCACGTTCAGCCGCTTCCAGACGCTCAATTCTGGCACTGATATCCGTGAACTGCTGCTGCAGGCTGGCAAATTCGGTTAACTGCTCCGCTGTCAGCGTTCCACCGGTAGTTTCAATCGTGGCCAGGGCCTGTACCTGCTCATTAATACCCGCACGCTGACGACGTAATTCTTCAATCTGTGGCATAGTTTTCTCTCTTTTTGGTATAAAAAAAGCAGCCAACAGGCTGCTTTCTGGTAATGACGCGTTAGCGCCGGGTCACATTCTGGTTTGCAGGTCCATCGCGGCGGCCTGCAACTTTATGGAAGTGGTTTGTTGAGGTTGTTTGTACTTTGCTGCAATGGCATTAATCGCAGACTGAGGATCCGAAACTTCATCAGCAAGACCAGCAGAAATGGAATCAGCGCCGAAATAGATTCCGGCCTGCGTGTTAATCACCGTCTGAGGGGCAAGATTCCGGTATTCCGCTACAGAGGTAATAAACGTCTCGTACATATCGTCAATCATCCTCTGGAACATTCCCCGAGCGTCTTCACTCAGCGGCTCATGTTGTGTACCGTTATTTTTGTTATCTCCCCGAAAAATCGTTGTGAATGTTAACCCCATTTGCTCTTCCATCCTGGAAGTATCCAGGTGTTCCATGATCACTCCAATCGAGCCGACTCCACTGGTCTGGCTGACTACAATTTTGCTGCAGGCCGAAGCGATAAAGTAAGCCGCAGAATAGGCGCTGTAGTTCACAATTGCAGTAATAGGCTTAGTTTGACGTGACTGGAAAATATAATCAGCCAGTTCCTTGCATCCAACCGCCGCACCACCACCAGAATTTATATCCAGCACAATTTCACTGATGGAAGGGTCATTTAATGCAGCATGCACCTGGCTACGTATGCGCTCATAGCTGGTAAGTTCAGAACACATTGCAGTAATTTGCCCACGACGCGGAACCAGAATGCCGTGAACAGGAATAACTGCCATTCCACCAGCTGGTTGAACCAAATCTGGCGCCTGATTGTTATCAGGATCCTGCGTCATGTGAATTCCAGCCTCTTCTGATAATCCCTGAATACGGGGAACCAGCACAGCTTTTACAGAATCCATTGTCTGTCGTGTCACGTAATGCGGAACACCAAAGACCATAGCCGCCAGGTGCGGCAGATTAATTAAATTTTTTGTCATGATGTTTACCAGGTCAGCCCGCGCTGCGGGTGATATTCAGTTTCTGGACAGAATAGAGTTGATTTCTGCCAGTTGTTTTGCTGTTGGCGTGTTATCGCCAGGTAAGATTTGTTTACTGTCGACCATATTCAGAGGCGTCAGGTATTTGTCCCCTCCGGCGATGGGTGGAAGGTTCTCCATGCGGCGAATGTCGTTAACCGATAACCAGCCCCACTGGCGGCCTAATGCATAAGATTCATAGCGTGACTTCTGATCACCGCGCAGCAGGCCAGAAACATTGAATTCAATGTACAGATCACTGCGCTCGCTGGGTAAAAGCAGATCGCGCATTAATGCGCCTTCATGACGCTTCAGCCAGGCCAACAGTGTGTACATCACAAACTGCAGCCCCTGGTGCTCAATGTTGTTATTCGTGGCTTTCGCCAGCATCTGCACCATATGAGGCGGGATTTTATAGAGCCGGCACACTTCTTCCACGCCCCATTGTCGGGACTGCAACAGCTGCGCTTTCTCATTGTCCTGAGATAACTGCTTGTAGCTCATCCCTTCCTGAAGCAATGCAACAGAGAAGGCGTTTCTGACGCCGGAATATCTGTCCGTCCACTTTGCCAGCAGGCGGTCGATAGCATCCTGGCTTTTGATCGTCGGAGCGTCTTTTGGACGCTCAATAACGCCGCTCATCGTTGTACCACGGCGAAAGACCTGAGAAGCATGCTCTTCCACGGCGAGGTTTAGCCCAAGAACATCCGCGTTCGTCTGGATTGGGGAACTGCCGATATAGCCATCCAGTGAGAAGACCTTCACATGATGCATCATGCGCATTGGCAACGTTTCGCCAATTTCGGGTAGTTCATAATATGGCATCCCATCCGGGCCTTTCAGGACAATGACCTTTTGGGGATTAACCGGGATTAATTCGCGGGGATAACCTTTCCCGTCCCTGTCGATGATCGAGTAGCAATTCCCCTCCAGACCAAGCAGGCCCTGCTGCTGTTCAAAGTATTCAAATGAAGTGTCTTTTTTGTTGGGCTGGGAATGAATCAGATCATAAACAGGGTGGTCAGTCGCCCGTTCACGGCCTCCGTTAGCGCCTCGCCTGTAAAGTTCACACGGCAGTTGCGCCACCGATTCTGCCAGAAGCGTTACACATGCCCGGACCGCCGATAACGCCATTGCGGTTTCAGAAGTGATAATGATCCCCGCCTTGCTCTGGCTGGAACTCACACCACCCAGCATCGCCTGCCAGAAACTACCACCAGACTGAGATTTACCCCGAAACATCTGGGGAATGAACATTATTCACCCCCTGATTTAATTACGCTGGCAGACATTGATTTCGCGATTAAAAATGACCACAGCAGGCAGATTGAACCACCAGTAATAAGCCCGGCTGCAGGTGAAATAAGCCAGGCACCGGCAGACAGTAACGCGGCTCCGGCGAGGCCGATAAAAAAACTTAAAAACGTCATTAGCATGCTACATCTTCCTCGTCGTAAACGGATGAATTACTCGCCCGGCTATTCAACATTGCCCGTCCGATTGCCATAATCAGCGAAACCGCGCCATCGATTTTGTTTTCGTTCTGCTCTTTGATGGGTTTAACCACATCGTCATTACCGGGCAAATACTTCCCGACGACGTTGCTGATACACCAGCTCATAATCGGGTTCCCGTCGTGATGAAAGCGGCCTGACTCAATGGCGGCTTCCAGCTCCTTCGTCGGATCAGACATATTGGTGTAGTTTTGAACGATAGTGATCGGATTAAGGCTTTCATCAGCCAGATCATGTGAAAGCCCCGTCGCGCCGAACGGGTCAATCGGTGACTCACTGACTGGGTTGAGCTTGTTTGCCGCCTTGGCCTCTTCAAGGATGTAGCGGTAATCAACTTCAGCGCCATCAGTAACTGTAAGCAGTCCCATTTCAACCCATTTCTGAAATCGCTCCGCAGTACGACGATCTTCGTTCTTTTCAACGCTGAATACTGCGTCGTAGGGAACCCAGAAGCGGGGAGCAACGCTGTAGTAATGTGTCTTGCCGTCAATTTCCCTAGTGAACAACCGCGCCATACTGTTCATATCCAGCTTGCGCGCCAGGTCGAAAGACAGAACACATGGCTGTCCTTCGAATTGCTCCAGCGTTAGTGTCTTATCCTCACAGTTCTGCCAGGAAACCAGGTTGTAGAAAGCGGCACGGGCTGCAACCCAGATGTTGAGGTGTTTAGTTTTAAATACACCAGCCTGACGGGCGTTATTAATAGCTCTCTGTTGCTGGCTGAGGAGAAAGTCACGATAGACCGACACGCCCATATTCGGGTTAGCTTTTTCCAGCACTTTAGGATCGGTCCAGTCATCCCCCTCGTCGACGGTGTATATCACGCCGAACAATTCCTCATTCGGTACTGTGCCGTTCAGCATCTCAATCACTTCACGCCGTTTGTCGTAGCATGGACCCTCAATGTTGTAACCCGCCGTCGTGATCGCCCACATTAGTGGTTGTCGCCGCGCCCCCATACCCGTCAGCATAGTGGTGTAGAGCGAATCTGTGGGATGCTCGTGATATTTATTGCAAGCAGTTTTAATTGCTTGATTTAATTACGCTATATTTGTACGAATCAAAATTCTCATTGTGTATTGCAATACACATTGCAATACACAAAGGCTAATGCCCAACTCTATACGTTGTTGAGACACTCAGGGGCGTAGCCCCCTAAACTCTCATCCCTTAAAAATTAAGCAATGATTCTATCAATAAGTTCTTGAATCTGCTTTGACCGAAGCCCAGCTCCCCAAGCAAATTCTAACGCTTTTGAAATAGCCAACGGATTCTTTTTTAACCCACCTGCATTATTATAATAAGCAGCGGCTTTATCTTCATGCTGTTTATACCCCCCCCCAAATTCCTGTTCTATAACATGAGTAAGATTGCATTTCCACATAGTAATATTTTTGCTATAGATATCACTAGTAGGCCATCCGTCAGATTCGATATTATTAAAAGAAAGAATTATCTTATTTTCTTTCTTCGCCTGAATTACTTCATGTTCTCTTGTTTTATCAGTATCGGCATCACAAACCACGTAATGAGGTATATCTAATAACTTTGCGATCGCTATAGGCTTAATTAACTCACTTTTGCCATGAACTGGAATGATATGGAATCCCATTGCTCTAAATCGATTATAATTATCAGTCAAATGCAAATACGTCGTTATATAGGCAACATCTTCTATTCCCTCAACAAAAACCAGACGTTTTGCAAAAAACATTTCACTCAACTCAGGTCTTAAACTTGGGAACATTTTTGCCTGAATTCCTTTCTCAGAAATATTTTTTTCTCCCGCACTAGCTAACATATCCGATATCTTTTGATAGGTCACACTTTTGATTAAACTTCTTTTCGGTTCGCCATCCATAAGTACAAGTCTTATTTTTGGGAAGTCATCCCCAGGAATAAAATAAGGACTATGCGAGCAAACAATTATTTGATTATTATTAGTAGATAATTCCTGAAGGAGTTCTGATAAATATCGAGCTTGCGGCGGGTGTTGGTAAAGTTCAGGTTCTTCAATCGCCATAACTAAAGTAGGAGCATTATCATCTCCATTCGTAGATAGCTCTTGCAGTAAAGACAACATATACGAGCGTTGCATGCCATGCCCAAATCTACATAATTCACTTAAAAAACCATTCTCACCGATTTGTATTGTTGCTAATGGCACTTCGACTTTTACTGACTTTTCAGAGTCTTTCTTCCAAATTATTTTTGCACTAGACCCGGGGGTAGACCATATTTTTAATTTACTTTCTATGGAATTTGAAAGTTCCAATAGTGCGCCCTGTTCTCCCTCTAACATACTTTGATATTCAAGAAGAAGTTTATTTTTCATCTCCTCTATTTTTGTATCAAAATTAACCTTGGTTCTTACAGCTCGCAATAACAACTGGCCTAATGCTGAGTTTTTAGACTCATCTCCTTCTTCCGATATATCTTTTGAGGCAGGGACATATACCCATTGAATATAATTAGCTAACCTATTTGCTCCTTTAGATACACCATAAAACTGGTCCTCACTAGGAACCAATTCACACAACTCTAGATTTTGACTTTCAAATAGATTCAGTGCTGATTGCATTGCGGCTTTAGTCGTTGGAGCCGGAAGGTCATTATACTTTAATTTGATAGTATTATATATGACCTTTAACTCGTCAACTTTTGAGCCAGATTTTTCGGCATCAAACCAAACTCTAAAATCACTTATAACCAGTCTATTACCATACTGTTTAACTTCCGCACGTTGTGTTTTTTCATCATATTCAGCCTTAGCTGTTATTATTAACTTATCATGTCGGACATATGCTGATAATTCATCAACTGCCTCTTTAGATAAATTAGTAAATTCAACGGTAATCTGAATTGGCTTACTAGTATCTCTGTGGTGAAAATCATCAACAGAAAGTTTACTTAAATCAGTTTTTGAGTCTTTATACTGTCTAAAAAAAACATTTAGAGCATTTTGCAATGTTGACTTACCTGCACCATTACATCCAACAAAACATGTGTAGTCATCAAGTGTAATTGTCTCATCATTAAATGAACGAAAGTTTTCTATTCTAACTGTGTTTATCTTCATTGTTTTTCTCTATTTGCCATGTGCAAAAAGAAAATAACTCATTACTGTATATAATCAACATGTACTTATTCACAGCTGTGTATATAATCATATACCTTTAAAGTTTTCTAAACGTTTTTTGTAGTTCTCACTCATGTCGAAAGCAAAATTTTCATGCTCTGCCTGGAAGGTACCGAATGCCATCAACGCTGCGACCGCAGGATCTATCTTGTTACCGGATTTCTTTTTGTTAGGCTTTATGTTGGCGTTAGCGTCGGACTCCATCACCACGTTACCCATCGCCCAGGACAGAACCGGATCGCCACGATGGCGTAATACCTTACGGTTAACGAACACCTCAAAAGATTTAGCAACCGGGCTGAACCGCAGATAAGTTTGCTGGAAAGGCTCCACATCGAGCCCTGCCCCTTGTAGCTGGGTACGCAGATGCGTCGCGTTCCACGTATCAAAGCCCACCAGCCGGATACTGAATTTTTCAGCATCTCGCAGGATATCATCACGGATACGGTCATAGTCGATACAGTCGCCGGGCGTGGTGCGTATCCAGCCCGCTTTCACCCACTGGCGGTAGATGGCGCGGTTTTTGTTAGCAACGTTAAGCAGCTGCGCTTCCGGCAGATAATGACGGGTAAGAAGTCGGATCTCCCTGTCGAACGGGAAAGCGTAACTTATACTGGTGATATCGCTGGTTGAGGACAGATCAAACCCGGCGTAACACTCCATTCCGGCCAGATCTTCTTCAGCATAATCGAGTGCACAGGCATCCCATGCCCCGGCCCCCATCCACGGCGTGGATCCCTGACACCAGATATTGAAACGTTTGGTCAGCATTTCCACCCACTGCGACGGTATGCTACGAGCTTTCTGGATGGTGGATTCCAGTTTCGCGGCGTCAACGGACACATGCAGGTTAGGGTTAGCCTTGATCCACATTTCCGGCTGTTCAACCTCGCTTTCGTCGTCCAACTCGTAGATCAGGACAAACAGAGAATCGTTGCTCTCTTCCCCGGCCAGAATCTGGCAGCAGTAGTCATAATGCTGTTTACAGACGGAAACGACGTTACTCCCGGCAGTAGTGATGGCGAACAAAATCGCCTCAGGACGTGCGCCCATACCCAGCTCAAGCGCGGAATAAACTCCGTTATCCGGATGAAGGTGGTATTCATCGACAATCGCCAGGCTTGGGTTAGTCCCTTCAATAGTGGCCGCTTTTGCCGCCAGCGGTTTTAACAGGCTGTTGCTCTTCGGGAAAATGATCTTGTGCGCCTGAATATTGACGCGCTTTTTCAGCGGTTTTGACAGCAGGCACATCTGGCGGGCATCGTCGAACACGATACGGGCCTGATCCCGACTCACCGCCGCCGTGTAAATATCCTGCTGGCCTTTTTCCATTACCAGGAACCAGTTAGCCAGCATGGCGGCCACAGTGGATTTGGCATTCTTGCGCGGCACTTCGATAAAGGCGCTGCTGTACTTTCTGCGACCTGTCTCCCTGACCTTAAAGCCCAGCAGATTAGCGAAGGCGAATTGCTGCCACGGTTCCAGCGCGATAGGCTGGCCCCGCAGAGGTCCTTTAACGTGTGGACAGAGTCGGGAGAAGGCAATAAACCGTTCTACGGTCGCCGTATCGAACACATAACGGGGGTCATACAGGTCTGAAAAGTACCGGTTTACGGCCTGTTTCAGCCGTTTACAGGCCGGGATCTCCCCCAATTTTACAGCGTTTGCGTACTCATCCCAGACGGTCAAGCTCGTCCTCCTCTTCCGTTTCAACCGGATTACGGCGACGGCTTACCGGATCAAAACCCAACAGCGACGACATTTTAATGATAATTTTCTCAGCATCAGATTTGGCTTTCAGCGCCGGATTACTGGTTGTGGCCCCACGAGATCCTTCAACTGAAAACCCGCGCAGGGCAATATCTGCAACGGCTTTCCGGTACATGGAATAATTGACGCAATACAGCTCAAGGTTGTTCCAGTCCGCAGGGGTTAAATCCCCGCGCTCAGCCATCTGCTTTGCTTTTGTCTTCCACTGCTGTCCCGCGATTTCATCAAGATAGGCGGGTGGTTTGGGTGGTCTTGCCATAACTTATTCTTTCCTTAACTTACTGCTGTCAAAAAAATTACCGCGCATAAAAATTTGAGGGAGCGGGTGGTTCCTCGCCGGGAGGGGGTTGTCTTTGAAACCTCCCCCACCCCGTTCACGCTGACTCATGTGTTCCTGTTCACTCATGAGTAACCTCATAGACCCAGTCATTGCGGCGCTGCGCTGCTTCTTCCTGTTCCCGGAACAACCCGGCTTTACGCTGCTGCTTAGTTAGCGGGTCCGTCGCGGCTGTCTTGCGACCATGACAGGCAGCACATAACGGCTGGTGGTTACTGGCTGGCCAGAACAACACATCACCTTCGCCCTCAATAGGTATGATGTGATCGACGATAGTTGCCTGCTTATAGACGCCAGCATTATGGCAGTGTGCGCATAGTGGATTAGCCTTCAGAAAGAGGAGCCGGTATTCTCCCCATCGATTGGAGTAACCGCGTTCTGTGCGTGTGCCTCGTCGGCTATCACTCTGCCGTTGTGCATTCCGTTTGTGTTCATCACATTTGCCGGACTTTACCCGTTTATTACATCCGGGCTCTGTACAGCGTCGTAAGGGTTGCCATGGCATTTAATACACTCCTGGTTCCCGGTAGTAGTTCCACAATGACGAAGTGCTAAAGGGAAGCTCGGACGTTTTTTCCGCCGCTATTTCCCGGTGCTCATACCAGTGACCGACCAGTAGCAGACATCCGACCTTCAGCGCAGGATTAAACTCGAGACCGTCATCAAAACGCCTGCCGATATGTTTCTGGCAAATCTCCAGCGCGGCGACGATATACCCGTTTATCAGGGCGTTTTCATCATCCCCGTCGATGCGGCAATGCAGTTTTACTTCTTCCAGAGTTATTAATTCAGCCATTGGCCACGCCTCCTTTACAAAGGAGTTCAAGACTTGTGCGGTTGTTATCCGGGAGGGCCGCCTCTATACCGTAAATATCACCACTGACTGCGGGTGACAGATATTTCACCCTGTGTCCCTGCTTAACATCACTGCGATAGCGTATCCATATTCTGACTGTGGCCTCAGAGGACAACGAACCGGTAGCCAGAAGCTCCCGGCCAGAGATACCTTTTACCTCAGCCCAGACCATGGCGTAGTCCACCCAGCGTTTTATCGGTTCCCCCAATGGCCCCTGACTTTGTTCATAGCGCTGCAGCGTTATACGATGTTTTAATCCTCCGGCTCTCATTCACTACCTTCCTTACTTTCATTGCTTATCTTCACTTCCTGTTTCCAGGCCTGGCTGAATTCGTCCCCACCTTCGCGTGGCGACATGCCCTCACGTTCGCGGGCTTCATTCGGATTCATAATTCCGTTTTTAATACCGCGTTCGTAAGTGGCGTAGCGTTCGGTTGGTGTGGCGCGGAGAAGGTCAGCAGAATCGAACTCAACCTGATAACGGGTACCGGATGCAGGACGGGCCACCAGCAAAGCGGATTTGATTTGTTGTTCGAAATTCGCCAGCCAGGGGCGCATGGTCATTGTGAGAAATGCGCGGCTCGCTTCGCTGAAGTTGCTGTAGGTACTGTTGCTGTATTCCTGAAGAAAGATCGGAGAAACATTAAACATACGGGCAATGTCTTCAATGGAAAAGCGCTGGGAAGCCAGCCATTCAGCATCCTGATTACTCATGCCCAATTTTTCGTAATCCATTCCTCCTTCAAGAATGGGCGTTTTCCCGGCATTTCGTGCACCCTTGTACCGCTCCAGTGCATCCAGTGCTTTTTTACCGTTCACGCCGTCAAGCCAGTCTTTTGCTTTGACAATGCCCGCCGCCATCATGCCCTCTTTCATGATGTTAGCGCCGTGACGCTGCTGGGCCAGTCCAAGGCCCAGCGCTTCCCGGCAGATGGTTATCGGTGAGCGCCCCAGAAAACCATCGTCCGTGGCATAACGCAGATGCAGAATCTCTTCCTGAAGATAAGTACGGGTGATTCCGCTAAAGGGTTCAGTAATAGTGTATTTGTAACGGTGTCCGGACAGACGCTCCGGAACTACGGTCCCCGGTGCATATGGATGCAATGATTCAGGCTGTCCGTCACGGCCCCAGCGGATCACCGCATAAGCGTTACCGTTCAGCAGACAGTGCCGCATCATCGTGCGTTTAAACTGGTACGGTGTCTGACAGTCGTTCGGCTGCTCATTCAGCAGATAATCAACCGGGTGATTACTCAGCCACTCCCGCGCCTCACGCCCTTTATCATTCGTTACCCGGTAGAGATAACAGGGCATGGTTGCCACTGCTTCACTGATGACCGATACGGCGTTCATGACAGCCGGTAGAGATTCCGCCGTCCCCGCAGATACATATTCGCCGGATCCGGTATTAGGTATGCCCGCCATCGCCAGCCATTCATCAATGGCCATGCTGCGTTGTTCTGCCTTACGGCTGAAAGGCCAGAGAGTCCACATATCAGATCTCCACCAGTTCGGCCCAGCGTCGGCGGTTATCGCCAGCGCGGCGTAACTCCGGATACTGGGAATAAAGCGAGCGGTGTGCAATTTCCACACCGGACTCCGGGTAAGCAGGCAGAGAAGTGATCGTAATTTCACGCAGTTCAGCAGCGGTGACGGTACGCAGATAAGGCGACTGGGTAATATCCCAGTTCTCTTTCAATGCCCGGAATCCAAACGACATGCCTTCTATATCGCCCCGTTCCACCAGCTCCAGCACATCATTACCTAACTGTGTATTGGGTGGTGTCAGTTCAAATCGCAGACCCGTATCATCTTCCGACAGTATCAGCGTGCCGGATCTGGTACGCCCCAGCAGTTGGGTATAGTCATGTTCAAATAAACAGCGCACATCATTACCGGATGCGAGATAGCCAGCGAATGCCCCCGGCGTAAACTGTTCGCGGAATTCGTCCCAGATGATTTCTGACAGGCTGTTCCAGCGCACCGCATAGCCCACCAGCCTGCGCTCTTTGGCGATGAGTTCTGAGGTGCGGATTTCAAAATTAACGGTATCCATAACGGACTCCATAAAAACCAGAAAGGGGCCGAAGCCCCTGTGAATTATTTGGTGGAGGAAGCGGAGATTTCGAGCAGCTTGATGGCGCCGGAATCAACCACACCACCGCCCAGGTATTTATCCGTATGAATTTTGATAAAGCCCGGTTCGGTGATGTTGTCCGGACGGGTGCGGGTGCCTGTCTCATGGTCTACGATGAAATAGCCACGTTTAAAGTCGCCAATACCGATCAGGTTGTCCGGCATGGTTTCGAGATATTCAACAGGGAGGCCCAGCAGCGTATCCGGATCACCTGCCTGTAAACGGTCGCGCCAGATGTAATCCCCGTTACCGTTTTTCAGTTTCTGAACGGAGGCCGCCGTGGTGGAGTTCATCACCCATACAGCATTTTTTCGGTATTTCGCCCGGAGTTTAAATTTCAGATCAATCAGCAAATCGGCATTTAGTGCAGCACCTGTGACGGACTGAAGCGTACCGAACGGGCGAGTTTTGTCTCCGTCCTGGCTGCGGGGATAAGAGAGAAAGCCTTTCGCTTTTTTCACGCCGTCGCCGGATGCCAGATCCGTTTCTTCGGTATCAACGAAAGCATCGCCAATTTCAGAGGACAGCCAGCCCATAATATCCACACCAGAAAAATCGATGATTTCCTGTGTAGTCTTCGGATAGGTGTAAACCGGGAAGAGTCGGATACTGACTTCTTCCAGTTTCGGCGTTGTTGTCTCACCACGGGCTTTTCCTTCCTCGCCGTGGTTCACCCCCGCTCCGCCCACAGAGACAAGCTGTTTAAACTCGTTACTGCCGATTTTTTTCACAGTGCAGATTTTGCGCATAACGGACTCATCGTTGAGCTGCTGCATAATCTGTTTGTTAAGTTCGGGAATAACGGTATAGCCGCCATCTTCCGGAATGCCGGTGGACAGGCTGCGGGCTTCCCCGGTCAGAATGTAGGTGCGTAGTTCGTCGTTGCTTACGCCGTTATCGTTCACCGGGTGACCCGGCTGGTTGCGTTCTTCGCTGGCAATGGTTTCGTAGCGGCTGATTTCAGTATCGAGTGTCTGGACGCGGGTGCGGAGTTCATCAAACTGCGTGCCTTCCTCATCGGTCAGGCTGCGTTTTTCGCTGTCGGCTTTTTCAAGCAGGGTACGCATCTGCGTTTTGATTTCGGCTTTTTGCTGGCGTAATTCGAGTAATTTCTTCATGGAGTGGTTTCCGTAACAATTAATGTTGAGACGTGAAACCAGCGCTTTAAGGGATTGTCCACCCGGTGAGAAAACCGCAGATATGCCGGAAGAACCGGGTGGACAGTGGCGGCTCACGTCTGAGGGCCACTCTTCAAGATATGGATCAAATTATCGTTGTAAATGATGTATTTTTACTCCGAACAGTCTTGAAAGATGACGCACAAATAATTTACAAAACAAGCGAGTAAAATTATTATGTGAGACGGAAACCATTAAATCAATAAGGGATTTTATGACTGAAAATGACGTTATGGGTGCCTTGTTCGCTCAGCAAAGGATGCAGATTCTTCACATTGGCAAGCATCACGATGAATTTAACGATGCATATCTCCACGCCTGGGAGTCCGGCGTTTACCCATTGATGAGCGATACCGATGGCAGTGTCCCCCGTAAACCTCACGAATTTTATGCGCAGTATTTCACTTCATCTAAAGAGAAGGTTGAATTTCTGCTAAAGCGTCTTGATGATGCCTGGCGAAAACAAGAGGGGCTGACTTTTTACGGGCTAGAAGATGAATTGGGAGTGCGAAGTTTCAGCTCTCAGGGCTGGGATCGGTGCGATCTAATCAATATCTGCCGATATCTGTATCTTGATGGTTGCTATGATGATGAGTTTTGGTCTGCACTAATTGAAAACGGTAAATGTCCAAGCGAGGCTCTTAGCCTAACCTCAAAATTTCAAAGAGAAGTTGATATCTACTTCTGACTGATTAAAGGCCTGGTAGTACCCAGGCCTATTGTTTACTTTTCACTCATTCATCTCGGTGGTTCTGGTAACAATACCCTATACCCTTCAAGATGTTCCAACAAAGCATCAAGCTGCTCAGTATTTGTAATGATACGTTCTCCAGAAAGGGTATGCATGACGATACCGTGTGGTTCATCCCAAAAAAACGCCTCCTCCACCAATGCACGCCGGTAGTCATCTATCGACATAGTTTCAATACTTTGAGTTCCATACTTCTGATGGTGCTCATTCCATTCTGTTTCAGTTATTGGCATATAGCCCTCCTATAAAATTTAAAAATATGTGTTTAAGTGTTCACCTGTTCACCCTTACATATTTCTTCAAATATTTCATTACGTTATGTGGTGAACGCTTCCGTTTTAAGTGTTCACTAGTGTTCACCCTACCCTTCACCATTTAGAACAAAAAAAAATCAGAAGGTGAACAGGTGAATACTTGGTGAATACCTCATAAATAAGTGTTCACCCCTTAACACCATGTAATAGATAGACTTTTTAACAGGGTGAATACTGGTGAACACTTTATCTATAATTTTACTCTACCCCAGCACTTTCAGAATTATTGTTACATGACGGCATCCAGTCGTCTGAATCGTCATGCAGAGTTACGTTGGAGCGTATTCCATGCTTTGTTTTCCGTTTCTGATACTCCTTTCCATATTCAGCCATTGCTCCAGGCATGTCCGTACCAAACCGCATTAACGATACTGGTTTGTTGAGGCCATTGGCGCGCATGTATGCCAGGTAGGCGTGATACAGATAACGACGCGGGCTGAACGGCACTATCTCGGCATTACCGATAAACATCCCATCACACACTACCGATGCCATGAGGTAGCCGCAAAAGTCCACCAACGAATCACCTTCTCTCTTTATCGCCAGTGCCTCTTCTGATTTCTGTTGCTCGTGCAATAGTCGTTTGGCTTCGTCCTGGTCTGCAAAACGTGTCAGCAGGTGGCGAATCACCACCGCCAGCTCTCCCTCTATCTTCTCGGCCAGCATTGTGTCGCGTTCGTTTTCTGGCACCACCTCGGTAAAGTTGAATATCACCCGCCGGCGCGAGATACCGCCGCTGCGGTCGCTGAATGTCATAGCGTTGTTATTAACTGCCAGCACGACAGCCTGTATCCGGGTCGAGTACGGCGCTTTATGTTTTGGGTCGATAGATACCTTATCGCCGCCGGTAATGGCCTTTATCCCGGCACCGTCGCCAGCGTAGCGAGTCATATCCGGCATGATAATCAGCGAATAGCCGACCACCAGCGCCCTGTCCCTCGCATCCTCCAGCGCCTTCATACTGGCCGACACCGTATTAGCCTTGCCCGCCAGCATGGTGCAGATTTCCGCCATCACGCTCTTACCACTACCGCCCGGCCCTGAAACCTCCAGGAATAACTGCCAGTCGTACCGGTTCGCCAGCACCATAAACAAAGCCGCCAGCACACGCTCTGTCTTACGATCATTACTGGCCACAGAACGACGGAGCCACTTCCAGAAATTAGGAGCATGGCTGGCCAGCGTTTCCCCTTCGGCTGGTGGACTGAATGGTAATTCGCTGGCGATCAGCAACCAGTCTGTTTTGCTGTGCTGTCTGAATTGCCCCGTCCGGGTATCAAATACCCCGTTACTGAAGCCAATCAGATTTCTGGCAGTCACTCCCATAACCGGAAGGCTTAGTTTCATGGTTTCTACTGCCGATTTGACGGCGTTCTGTGAATAGGCCACTTCGGCATCAATGTAAATCTGGGCCATTTCGCGCTGCAGCTCTTTATCCGGGAGAGGAATCCACACCACACCGTTATAGTGGTGTACGGTGTCCGAGTCGGCATGAATTGCCAGATCGCCGTCATAATGAGCCAGCAACACTTCACCGCGTTGGCTGGCCCCCATCTGATTCAATGCCGGTGTTATTCCGCTATGGTCTGGTTCGCGTTTCGGGACCGGGAGATCGACAACAACACTATCCATACGGATCCGCTCCAGATAATCATGCCAGTCCTCTGGCTGGCGATCCGGAATGCCCTTATACAATTTGGCGTCCTGCACTCCTGCCCGCGCCAGCTTCTCACCAATGATGTTTATCAGTCTCGGTTCAATGTTCCCTGCCAGATATACACGAGCACTACGCCGCCCCTTATCAATAATTTGCAGGTTATCTAGTTCCGCCAGTTGCTTTGGCCCCAGCCAGACAGGGGGCGTTGTATCTTCGGCAATTTGTTTTCCCAGGCCCTCTTCCCATCCCTTTGCATGAGCGTAAGCATCAGCCCCGGCAAAAATGATCGCCTCTGTGAATTTTTCCTTTGACAGAAATTTTAAGTTCGGAGCACGTTTCATTTGCCCGCTCTCTTAGCAGCAATCAACGTCCGCAGGTTCTGAATTTTTTCTGCTGTGTTGTTTGACTTGCACCATTCGCTGAATGTCTGACGTTTCACCAGGCTGAACTCCCTTTCAAACCGTTCGATCGGGAAAACACACTCTCCGGAATAACCCTCCCTGATATACGTAATCCGGTTATCAGTAACCATTTTCACAGTTATCCGTTCGCCCCTGTTATCCTGGAAAATATCGCCCGGGAGGATTTCAGGCCGAGTCTGGCCACCAGCAGCTAAGCTGTTAATTTTCTTTTTCATGGCGTTAGTCCTTTTTGACTGGCGTTACGCGATAACCGGCGCGTTCGAGAATGTGATCAAAGAGTACTGGTGTACCGATAATTTCATCCGGGCGTAAGACCGTATCTCCTTTAACAAAGCCATTTTCGACGTAAAGCAAAATACGACCGGAAAAATCAGGGGAGACATGCAGTGAGACCTTCAGCATAGGGATTTGGTTATCCATGATGCCCCCCTATTTTTCCCATTTTCTCAGCCAGTGTTGATTTGTTATCAGGATAAATAATCTGGGCACCCGCCATTTTTGCGGATTCAAAGAAGCTTTCTACCGTTGTGGTGAACTCGTTCTTACGCAATACATAAGTCCCCAGGGCAGTTCCTTTTTCCACACTAACCAGCACCCGTCCGGTGAAATTTTCTGGGGCGGGGATCGTTACAGTGAACGTCAGTAATTTTTCATGCATGATGTACCCCCATCACATTCAGTTCATAAGCGCCACTTGCATACTGGTACAAAGAGCACTCAGAGCGAATCTTCGCAGCAAAGGTTAGATCCCAGCGGGAATACCATTCGCGGGCTTCTTCTTCGGTGTCGGCGGCAATGCGGATAACTACAGGCATGCAGTTCTGTCCCTTCGGTATACCGAGGAATAGCCATGTAAATTTAGGGTGAGTTTGGGTATGCTGTGTTCCAGCCATAATCGTTACTCCAGTTAACGGTTTGGTTAGAAGCCCGGAAGTGGTGGAACACTATCCGGGCTTCAATGTTTATAAAACTTGCATCAAAAGGAAATGGTATATACCATCAGCATTCACTCTACATGATCGGTATATACCAATGCAAGAAAAAAAACCTAAACGCGATTTTGACCGCTCGAGCAGTACGGCCAAAAACATACGCTTTGAAGATGAACTGCTTGAGCAAATCAACAATGCTGCTGGGCCAGGAAATTTTAGCTCCTGGGTAAAAGAGGCCTGCCGTGAAAAGTTAAAAAGCTCTAGAGCAAGTCAAAAATAAATTAACAATATTGCTTATCATAAAAAATATGGCAGCAACTTATGCTGCCATAATGAGCTCTCTAAAATTTAAAAAGTCCACTAAATGGCCGAGAATACGAACTTTTCATAATTACTTTATTGTTTTTCTTTACATCATTTGTATAAAAAACTTCAACACCAGCTATATTCAGAAGATCCATAACTTCTTGATGTGGATGTCGATCTATACCTTTCCCTTTAAAATTATTATGACTAACAATGGCAAACAGCGGATTAATAAACCCCAATGTTACAGCATCTAAATTTTCCTTAGAACCATGATGCGGCACTTTTAACATATCTGCTTTCAGATAGTTTTTATATTTACCATTCATGATTCGCGAAAATGCTTCCGTGTCAGCGTCACCGGTAAAAAGCCACCCCAGACCATCGTTGACGCATTTATATTTGAATACTATGCTTGTGTGATTTGATAATAACTCCAGATGTTCTCTCACTTTGCTTTTTATATTACTTGCTTTTGCGCCAAACACAAAAGAGGACATCGTAGTGAAAAATTTAAGAACAAATTTTCTTGCCTGTGCCCGGTATATTTCCTGCTCAGCATCCGGAGTAATCTCAGGGGAGTAATCAACCACATCTCTAATATCAACATCAAATCCAAGTTCATTTAACCTAGTTATAACAGATTCAACATCGTTAGTTTGGCTAACCAAACCATCCCCCATAAGACCTTCATAAACTTGATCTGCATTTTTAGGTGGGTTTAAAACTTTGTAGTTATCACACCCCGTCTGATAAACATTATCTCCTTCACCTAAAAAAGATAATTTTATACTCTTAAACGAAGGGAGCGACAAACTATTATAGGCAGCAAATTTTTTCTTGAGAATTTTATTTATCTGCAATATTTCAGGGAGATACCAAGGGATAAATACCTCATCAACATTACATTTAGGGTTTATAAGAATATCCTTAAGCCCTCCCATATGATCTCTATGAGAGTGGGTTATTAAAATTGAAAAAAGCTCAGACTTTAATGAAACTGATACTTTCCTATGCATATTAAATTTTCTACATCCTGTATCAACCAATAATGGTAGAACTCCACTGAAGCATTCTTTGTTATTAATTAAAAACGAATCGCCTTGCTTAACATTATAAACCGTAACATTCATACAGCACCCTTGCATTTATATTAGTTCCATTTCCCTCTTATCCATGCCTGCATTTCAGAGAGGTGATAAGTTACTGCTGTAGCCCCGATCTTGATCCGTTCAGGGAACTTCCCTTCCTTCTCCAGCTTCCAAAATGTCCTGTTCGCAAGAGTAGTTAGTTCTCTGCATTCTTTCTCACGGATCATACGATCAATGTTAGGAATGTACTCGAGACTCTTTTTATCAACAACTGCCATTTTTGATCTTGACGAATCTTGTTATGAAGATGGCTACTTTCACTTATAGTAGCGTGCAGGTGTAACAAAGAGAGCTTATCTATCAAGATTTCTCAGCCAGTGGAGCAGATCACTAAGAAGCCATCCTGCCCCCGCTTTACCAATTTTACGTCGCTGCGGGTAGGCTTCATTCTGCTCCATCTCCCACGCTGACGATCTACATAGCGAGGTGATGTCACGACGCTCCTTCTCACGAACAATACGGTCGTATGGAACACCATACTCGTTCAGTAAATGCCGACGTTGCTCAGGGGTTGGTTCAATAAATTTTTTCATCAGCAAAATCCTATAAAAAAACCCGCCTGAAGAAGCGGGTCTGGTTTGAAAAGTGTCAGTTTATTGTGCTCTGGTCTTTATCCATTCTTGCACTTCAGAAAGCCGCCAGGCACAGATTTTAGGGCCCAGCACCAGATGCTTTGGAAACTGTCCCTTTTTCTCCATAAAAGCACGAGTAGATTTTGGTAGACCAGTCATCCAAAAACATTCCGGTTCTCGGATAACGCGTTCCAGATCTGGTATCAGTTCAAGTTCTGCTTTAC
The DNA here is from genome assembly GCF_004353845.1 of Citrobacter arsenatis. GTDB lineage: Bacteria > Pseudomonadota > Gammaproteobacteria > Enterobacterales > Enterobacteriaceae > Citrobacter > Citrobacter arsenatis. The sequence goes on along the minus strand of NZ_CP037864.1, from coordinate 2,105,832 downwards.
TCATGAATTTATACATTGGGACTTCCCTCTTTAGCATCAGAACGGATCAACGAATTCAGGTAGTCTACCCATCTCGTCAAAGCATCAAGTTTTGCCGCCAGATATTGGCTACGATTATAAATTCCCATAACCCCCGGTAGCGTATGCCCCAGGAGCTGTTCGACAACATGAGGATCAACCCCCATGTCATTTAGATTGGTGGCAAGAACCCGGCGAAGGTCATGCAGACACCATGATTTTTCATGCCGGAACTTACGCCAGAAACGGCTACCTACGGTGCTCATAACTGTCTGTTTTGCAAATTCACCATTAAGTAGGCGCTCTGTGCCCTCCTCCTCTGCAATTGCACGAAGGTTTACCAGCCATTGACGGATTTGCGGGGGGATTGGGCGAATAATTTCGCGCCCATTCTTACTGTGTTCTTTGGGCACTGTCCAAATCCACTCTTTAAAATCCCATTCATTCCAGAGTGACTCTCGCAATTCACGTCCGCGACATCCAAATACCATCAAAATGACAAGCGTCACCCGGTTAACAGGAGATAATTTTGAATTATTTTCCTCAGTATTTGCCCAATACCAAACGTCCCGCACTTCATCAGCAGTAAGTACACGATCCCTTTTTTTCGCCCTTTCACCCATATCCATAACGGTGAAATCCTCCAGTTCGTTGGAAGTAGCATAACGGCGTACCCGGCAAAACTTGAGGGCCTGCTTCACATCTCGAAATGTATGCCCGGCAGCTACTGGAGCGGTTTTTCTCACCTCATCAAAACACTTTACCCACATTGCTGCATTACAAAGAGTTAGGGGCACGTCACCCAGGCGACCATAAATATAACGGGCAAAACGTTGTTCGCAGACCACCCAAGTTCTGCGCTTAGGTTTGGCGTAATACTCCAGCCAATACTCAAGTGCATCTTTTACGGTGACCGGCCTTTGTGATTCTTCTGTGATTAAGCCGATACGGTGACGCGGGTCAATCCCTTCCGCTAACCACGTTCTGCACTCATCACGTTTTTCCCGAGCCAATTTCAAAGACATGTCAGGATACTTTCCCAACGTCAACCAAACCGGAGATGTTTCCCTGCCGCCCAATCGGTAAAACATAACAAAGCTTACAGCACCATTCTTACTCACCCTGACCGACATTCCCCGACCATCGGAGAACAGACGCTGCTTATCCTGCGATTTACCCTGTAGCGCCTTTAGTTGCCTGTCACTAAGTTTGTTTTCCGCAGCCATTTATTCACTCTCTGCAAACACAAAAGCAATACACACTGCAATACACAGTGAACCGTAACAAGGAAAACGCATGTGATCACATCCGAACATGAAAACAATAAAAAATCTTTTTATTCATCATGTTAGCGTACAACGGCGAACACTACTGATTCCCTGAAATGTCTATGTTGTATGCTCGTGATACTCGTCAACAATCGCACAGTGCGGTGAAGCGCCGTCCCCAGGGTTACCAATCAGCGGCTCAAAACGCGCGCCATCTTCTGGCCGGTTCAGGTTGGACGCATTAACTTCAATCCCGAACGCTTCCACCAACAGCGGGGTGCGCTTACACATCAGACGAGCTGGTCTGAATACTTCCCACGCCTGTTTTTCAGTTGTGGCCCCGGAATATACTTCAGCGCCAAACTCGTTATCACAGGTAAAACAGTACAGCGCCACACCTGCCGAAATAGCTGATTTCCCATTTTTACGCGGTATCTCCGTGTAAACCTCGCGAAATCGTCGAAGCTTCGACCCTTTCTGGACCCAGCCAAAGGCGCAGCACACAATAAACAGTTGCCATGCCTCCAGAGTGATCGGCATCCGCTTGAATGCCCACTCTCCTTTTGTATGTGGCAACAACTGGATAAATTTCGCGGCCTTTTCTGCCATGTCTTTATCGAAGCGGTAACGAAATTTCTTACTCTTTTCAGCCGCCATGTCATCGATATGACGCTGGCAGGCCCGAATGACAAACAGGCACGCCGGAATTTTCCCCCGCACAACGTTGCGGGCGTATTGATTCGCGGCGTTTACGTTGGGGTACGATTTCCGGCTCATGAGTTGATCATCTTCAGGAATGGGTTAGAGGTTTTCTTCTGTCCGGCAAGGCCGATTAGGCGTTGTCGACTGCTGGGATCAAGGCCAAGCATGGAGCCGGTAGAGCTCATCTCCGATTCCTGCTCTTTCTTTGCGGTTAGCTCAGGGTTTTTTATCTTCCCCCCCATAGCACCAGTAATAGTCAGCCCTTCTCTGGCGATATTTTTAACCGCCCTGCGCCAGAACTCATATGCAACACACCAGCGCTCAAGTACGGCAAGATCGGTAACACACAGTAATCCCTGTCCACATAATTCTTTCGTGGTCAGTTCCCACATGACGGCCGCCATTGGTAGACCATCATCCTCAGAAAACCAGTCAGGTGGTGCCACACCTTTAATCGGTGTGAATACAGGTTCCTCTTTATTCAGGGCTCGTTTGCTGGGGTTCCCTGCCAGCTCCTTGCGCGCCGTTGGCTTGGGGCGACGCCCGGAACGCCCCGCCGTTCCAGCCATAAGCGACACTCCTGGTTAAATTTCATTTTTCGCGGGTATAAAAATACGAGGAAGCGGGCAGTCCTAAAGCGCGAAAGGGGTCAGGGATTTGATCCCCCCTCCCCCCTTGAAGATGACAGCAAGAAAGCATGCAAAAGCAGATACTGGTCATCCATCAGGATGTTCAGCATAGTGTCTTCAGTTAATCTCAATAAATAAACGATGGAGTCTAAGAAATGGATAAAACCAGAAAATATGATAGAGCCTTACAACTTGAGATCCTCAACGCTCTTATAGATTGTGCTCCTAACTTTTTAAACAAGGCACAGGAGCGAGACCTCATTGAGAAGTTTGATAACTATGATCACTTTGTGGCGTGCATGCTATATCTTGAAATGCATGGTCTTGTTTCTACACCCTTCGTACGTAGCGAAACCATGGCTGGCGTTGATTTTATCTTCAACGCCCCATACTGCAACATTACAGAGAAAGGAATTGATTTTCTTCTTGATGATGGCGGCTTAAGTGCGATCCTTAAGGTTCAAACCGTTCGGTTACACAATGACACGATTGTTGCCCTTGAGGATATAATCCGTGTCGCAAATATATCTGAAGATCAGAAGAAGGGATTGATTTCAAAACTCCGAGAGCTTCCGGGAGACGCCATAAAACATTTGACCCTACAGTTACTGACTCAGGGGGTTCTGAATCTGCCGAACGCACTTCGACTAATTCAAACAACCCTCCAGTAGGGCTAAACTCGTCAGAGGGGCGAATTAACTCAAATTTGCCCCATCCCAATGTTTTACTTAAAAACACCCAAAATTCCTTCCGGGTATCTGCATGAATGTAGAAACTGTTCTTATGCATTACAGCAGTGAATATTATCATCGAATACGTTCTCTTGCTGTCTTTGCTCTGTGGCATTCCCAGCACAACGACTCAAGGTTGGAATCGTCATCAGTACCGCCATGAGCTTTTGGAATGATGTGGTCAACGCTGGTAGCTTTCTTCGCTATCTTCTGCCGGCGATGGTTCTGACACAGGTATTTATCACGCTGAAGGATACGCGCTCGTTTAATTTCCCAGAGCCGCCCATATCCACGTTCTTTTCTGCTCTTTCCTGACTGATAATTCCGCCAGCCGTCACCAGCATGCTGCTTTCGGTGTTGGTCACAATATCCGCTGACATCGTTGGTGATTGCCGCACACCCTTTGTGTCGGCATGGGCGTTTAGCACGTGCTGGCATCGGCATAGTCCTGTTTGTTGGATACAAATTGTGTAATAGGCGGAAAGTAAAAATGAACCAGTAGTTGATTGAAAGTTCTCATAAATAGCGAGAATCTGCGCGGTTCTTGCCCCGTAACATCAAGGATTATCAGAAAGAAATAAAAATGAGAATTATTATCAAAACATTCAAGTGAGATCGCTGGAATAACAAACTCTTAATCTCCCAACAAAAATAAGGATTTGTTAAGCTTCATGATTTATGGTCGATGTAATACACCGTTTGAGGCAAGAATAATGGTCAAATTCTCAAAACTTCAGATTCGCTTACACTGGCTAACCCTGATATTAATAGCGATAACCTATGCAGCTATGGAGCTTCGTGGCTGGTTTCCCAAAGGCAGTAACACCTACCTTCTCATGAAAGAAACACATTACAATGTTGGGGTGTTTGTCTGGTTTTTAATGATAATACGATTAATTATTAAACATAAGTATCATGATCCAGCTATCACTCCCCCCCCACCAGCCTGGCAGATGATGGCTGCTAAAATAATGCATATCCTGCTGTACATTTCTTTTTTGGCTCTACCATTATTAGGTATTGCAATTATGGCTTACGGTGGAAAGGACTGGAGTTTCTTAGGTTTTAACGTTGCATCGTTCGTTACTCCTGACGGGGAAACAAAATCACTTATCAAAGATACTCACGAAACACTGGCAAACATCGGATATTTTTTAATCGCAGCGCATGCTGGTGCAGCGTTATTCCATCACTACGTCCAGAAAGATAACACTCTTTTGAGGATGATCCCTGATTGTAACGATAAGAAATAAATACAAATTTTAATGTTTAACATTACAGCAGGCACTCAGTGAATGTCTGCTGTAATGCCTGCTCAGTCAAGTTGAAGCACACTGTGTTCTTTTGAATCAGAGAATGCAACCAACCCAGTGTATTCGGGGATAGTGTTCCGTCATCAGCATCAAATGCTGAAATGGTTGCGTGAAGAATCAAAAATGCTCCAAATCCCGCGCCGCTGCTGCCCCTCGATGGTCAGAATCGTCAAGGAGGACCCGTTAAAAGGTAAGCAGAAAATCTATGGTTAGAAGTGAAGGCTTTGACAACGTTCTAAATTTTATGACAGAAATAAAAAAGCATTACCTTTCAAGATAATGCTTTTTCACTCGAACTGAGTCTTATAACAATTAGATTAATGTGATTTTAATATCATAGCTTTCAAGCCCAGTCATTTTTTCACGAGCATTAAACTGGATATCGGAAACTTCTTTTCCTGTCTTTTTTTTGAGTTCAATAATTTTTTTTGTGATGAATTCAGAAATATCCGCTTCAGTTTTTCTTTTTAAATCTTCGACGTTCATTGTTTACCTCTCTTGATCTCTAACGTATCAACGCCAAGCATGCTACATTCCCCGTAGAGCACTTGTATAAGCGCTGATATGTTTAAAAGATAGAATAGAAAGACTCAATTATCAATAGTTTGCAGTACAATCTTCATGTAAAGGAGCTCGCGACCACACAAACCACTGTACTAAAATCCGGGTCGGTCACGAAACAACCAGATCTCATTTCAAAAGCTTCGAGGCTGCCTCGAGGATCTCTTCTGAACTGACATCACGATCAGAGGCTACATAAACTATTTTATGGTCTCCTGTCAGAGATGGAAATCCCGCTGACATCACGGGTAGGTGTGCTTTTTCCCCATTGGGAAACTCACGCATTATCGTAGTAATACCTTTCATTACGGTTACAACAACTGCAGGTTCTGCATTAAAAAAAACGATGACTTTTTTCATAATTTTACCGTGATGTCTCTTACAGAGATTGTCGGTTCAGCATACAAAAAAGGCTCCATAAGGAACCTGAAATTTATTTTCTGAATTCTAAAGAAGACTGACCAGAACGAATGTACAGTGCAATATTATCAAATGTAATCATTGTTGATTTGCAAAAAATACATTTTGCTCCGAAAGGATTTTTTTCAGTAACATCAAAGTTTGACGTTCGGTACTGAGATCCGTGGCAACACGGACATCTGAAGTGAATATTATTAGTAATAACAGTTACTTTATACAGCCACGACATTAACTGCCGTGGGGCCTTTAGGTCCCTGTTCAACACTAAATTCAACTTCCTGATTCTCATTCAGCGTCTTGAAATCATTACTCTGGATAGCAGAGAAGTGAACAAACACATCTTTACTGCCATCTTTTGGAGTGATAAAACCAAAACCTTTTTCAGGATTAAACCATTTAACTAAACCAGTCATTTTATTAGACATAAAAATTACCTTTATTGAGTAAGCCCTTGGGCAGAATGGTCCGAAAAAAATTATCAGAGAGAAAAGCTAACAAGGAAATCTCAACAGGAACAAGGAATAAAATTATTACAGCGACTGCTTCAGATAAATTCGTTACAAACCAGACATTCATTAACGCATGATTAACCAAACATAGCAAGGTTTAGTTTTGTAAGTAAATCTCAGTGGATTTTGACCATAAAAATTAATTTAAATAGCTTAAATCGAAAATTATGTCATGCTGCGTAAGACCTTTATCTATCACCCTAAGTTGTCAGGGATTTTGACTCAAGGAAGAGTCGTATTTCCTTCATAGTAAAAATTCACAAATTTATCCACGAAAACCGTCAACATCTTAATTTATAGAGCTATTATTTTTCCTCTACGGTTCATTGTTAGTATTTTTACGGACTCATAATTCCGCTCACATGTCATTCCTGCCCGGTAGTTTTCATCAGCGCGTTCAGCATGGTATCGAGCTTCTTCTGTCAGGCTTCCTGGCATGTCTACGAGACATTGTGGTGTCATGGCGGATGGAAAGTTTTGTTGATTCGTTAGTTATCGAGCTGTAGAACGCTATGCTCTAGCGACTTGGAATAGGCAATCAGCCCGGTGTACTCAGGGATAACCTCGCCATCATCCGCTTCGAACTCAGGGATTGTTCCGGTAGTGATGGTGTATTGTGGCTGGCCATCTTCTTTTGCGAAGGCAGCCAGGTCTTCAATCTGCTTAGCTGTAAGAACTACTGTAATGCTCATTCCTCAGTTGTTAAAAAGCCCCGCTATTGCGAGGCTTGATTGATTATGGCTAACGACTACATCGTAACGGTTATAAAAGAAGCTATTAGCCAACATGTGGTGTATGGTTGTTAACCGCCCACCAGGACAATCAACATGTCGATACTCAAAGATATCAAGATGCGTACTTTACGCCATGTGAAAAGTACTTGTCCTCATTGCTCCCGCCAGTCAAAGCACAGTCTGTCGAGAATAAAAAACAATATAACGTTAATTTGCCCCTTCTGTGGAAACATCTATCTTCCATCGGAAAGCAAACCAATAAAGTAACTGATTGACTACCAAATAAAACTCATACTCTCAGAATGTGGCAAAGCAGACATAACCTTTTATTGTTGTTCTCATTTAAGAGAATGTAACACCCAGAGTGGAGAGGTTTTTTTTCTTCTCCACAATACGGCGATCAAGTTCAGCCACTGCATGCGGGCGTATGGCATCAAGAAATGCGTTATCCTGATAGGTAGACTGGATTGTCACACCAAGTCCGGCACCACTTTCCAGTATGCTTTTCTGAAGTTGTAGTTCTTTTATATCGTTATTGAGGTAATACGCTTCACTTAGGTTTTCTGCGTTCATCGTCTAACCCTGTTGTTGTTTGACTGCCTCACTGAGTCGTAAATGCGCTCACACGTCATTCCTGCCCGGTAGCGTTCGTCAGATCGCTCAGCATAATATCGAGCTTCTTCTGCAAGGCGTCCGAGCATGTCGGCGAGCACTGCGGCGTCGGCTCCGGCTGTTTTGCTTCTGACGGCAGTGGCAAGATCTGCGGTGTGCTTTGCGGCGTCCAGGCGGGTGGCAAGCTTTGTTGCTTCGGTACGCAGCTGGTTAACAGTGGCAGACAGGCCAGCAGCAGTGGCAGCAGATTTAGCGGCTTGTGCTTGTGCATCTTTTACAGCCTCATCACGGGCAATTATGCGCCCTTGCTCAATCATGCGGGCGGCGGTCTGCGCGTTCGCAACCTGCGAAGACTTAGCACTATCACGTTCCGCCCATTTCTTTTGCCAGCCCCGGTCGCTCCAGACACTTCCGGCAATAAACGCACCAGCCAGCAGTAGAAACACAGCAAATATTTTACTCACTGGCCTATCCCCCAGCATGTCAGAGCGCTTTCCTGGTCTCTTCGATCAACCTGTCCGTAGCAGCCGCTTTTCTGGCCTTTGGTCAGACGACAGTCGCGGCCACCGTCTTTAATCCACCAGCGGATCGCTTCACAGGCACCTCTACGGTCGCCCGCATTAATTCGCTTATAGAACGTAGATGGGAAACATTTTCCGGGGCCGATGTTATATGGGCAGAAGGACGCGATCCCGGCTTTCTGTGGTTCGGTCAGTGGTACCTTGATATTTCGCTCAACCCACGCCAGCGCCTTGTCGCGTTCTATGGCGTTTACCTGGGCACATTTCTCAGCAGAAAGCCTCATGTCCTGAACTACTGGCTTACCATCAACCATCGTGGCGCCACGGCAAATAGTCCAGATTCCGCCGCCGTCGCGATATGCTGTCAGGCTGTTACCCTCTTTCTCATCCAGAAACTGATCGAGAATCACGGGGGCGGAAGCCCCGGCAAGAATCAAACCAACGACCGCTGCGCTCAGTTTATTCTTCAGCTTTGGTGACATTGCCATTAAGCCGGTCCTCCCTTTCCTTTTTCCTGTAATACCAGTTCACAGCACAGGTGATAACGGTGCATGCGATACCAACAATAATTGCCCAGTCACTCAGGCTTAACCCTGCAATTCTGTCGGCCAACATCCAGGACACCTCTTTTGCTGTTTTAGCTGTTTCGGCATATGCCTTCGCTGATACACCGCAGCCGGTCAGCGTGGTTCCTGTTCCATATGAAAGTCTGCTGTAAATGGTGCTCATTCTGGTCATAGCCCTACCTCCGATTTTTCGGATGGTGTTGTGTGTGATTAAAGGGTCAGGCTTCACGGGCTGGATTTATCAACAAAGCACGTAGTGAGTGATATCCGTGAGCCTGAAAAAGAAGAGGCTGCCGTTTGGCAGCCTCGAATGATAATTGTCGTCTGTATCGGTAGATTGAGCAGTTCATAAAGTACATCTGCCATTAATCTCACCATAATGATGCAAAAATCCCATCACTGGTGCAATTGCACCTCCATAGAGCCTGGCTGAAACATTATGAAATAATTAAATAATCAGTGAGCATGATTTTTTGTTTGTTGTTGACATTTAAATCTGCCATTAATTAACAACCAACTCTGTGGAGGATATTAATGCTTAAACTTTTCCATTATCATTCTCAATACTGGATATTTCTGGCTATTGCACTTTCTCTTTATACAGTTGCATTTCGATGATACGCATCGTTTAATTGCATACCTTTTTCTAATATAACTTTATTTTATATAATGAGCTTTGGCTCAAACCTTAGCTCATAAAAATATACAGCGATAAGAATATCAGACATTCTAATATCAATACCCCTTCGTCTCATAACTGCCAGTGTAATGTTATGTTTTATAAGCTTTAAATCAATTTCGACTACAGACCCAAAGAATGAAGCATCCCAAAGATTAATGCCACTGTCCAGAACAGTGCGACCGTTGACGCTGTAGTCATCAGAGCTGCTATTTTGTATTTGCTCATCCTGTATTTTACCCAGATACTGTTGCCGATTTGAAATCGTCCAGAGACACCATTAAAGCAGATTTACCTGACCGAAGAAGGTACTTCATCTGAACCATGCTAACCATTTTCCGGAAACCACACAACAATTTAATAATGATTAAAGTCAACAAGTTAAATTTATGTCAGATTATCATTCAATCTGTTCTCTGCACTTATACTCATAATGATAATCCCAAAGATAAAATGAGTATTACAGAATGCTCCCATCTTAATCACTCAATTAGCAACTAATTAACAACAGTAAGCCTGAATAGCACGCAGCGGTTTTAAAATTTAAAAAAGTAAGACTAGCTGTTTTTTTCAGTGTATACCTGAATATTCTTTATCGTTTGCTCTTAGTTAAAGACTTTAAACAATGAAAAAGAACATTTTTTCCGTTAAACGGAACAAACCGATAAGTCCTTTAGAACTAAAGATCTACCGCAACTACCGTATAGTGCATGGGATACGAATTGCTGTAGCGTTCGTTATTACGTTCTTATTGATAAGAATGTTGAATTTGCCAGACCACTCGTGGCCCCTGATTACACTCGTAGTCGTCATGGGACCTGTAAGCTACATGGGTAACGTTATCCCCAGAGCACTTGAGCGAATGGCAGGAACTGTAGGTGGTGCAATTCTGGGGATCATTGCATTACACATTGAAATGTACTCTCTTACTCTGATGATGCTCTGGTGTGGATGCGCTGCTTTCCTTTGCGGCTATCTGGCCATGAGTAAACGCCCGTATGCTGCATTACTTGTTGGGATAACGCTTGCCGTAGTCAGCAGTGCTCCTGCCGGGGACTTACAGACAGCATTATGGCGAAGCACCAATATTATTTTGGGATGTATTCTGGCTATGCTGTTTACCAGTATTTATCCCCAAAGAGCATTCATTAACTGGCGTATCCAACTTGCTGACTTTCTTGCTGATTACTTAAAAATCACTTCAGCCGGGGTCTCACGAAACGTTCTGAACCAGCCCAGAATGACCGGGCTTCAAACACGTGCGTTAACTAATGTAGTCAAAATGCGTGGTCTGATTACACCAGTGAATAAAGAAACAAAGATTGCAAAGAGTCTGCTTGAGGAGATTCAGTCGATAACCCGAGATATGATAGCTGCCCAAAAATTTCAGATAAATGCCCACTGGGCATCGCGCGGCAGCCGGTTTCTGATATTGAACTCTCATACACTTTCCGACATGGAACAAATGACTCGCAACACTCTCAGTACGCTGGCTCATGCACTGCATGAAGGTAATCCGTCTCCAATAGCATCAAACAGCGAACGTCTTAATGAAATCACACAAGAGTTGCATTGCCTTTTACTCGCAAATGAAAGTGATGAGGTAATGGAAAGTGCCGTTCATGGATATGTCTGGTTAAGTATCCAGCTTGCAATCCAGCTTGAAGCACTATCAACCTTGATAACGAAAGCTCTGACAGAAAATAAATGATTTTATTGTTAATTATGTAACGTCAGCCCGAACATGAAAGGCACCGAAAAATGTCGGTCTCCAGAACGCTAAGAGTGCGGGTTACCATAATCCAATGCCATTCAGAACAACAATCAGGGAAACAATAATTAGTGCAATGCCTATAGATAGGCTGAGCCCGATCACGGTATTTCTGAAGGGCATTTTCATAACGCCATCTCTCCACCACGATGATAACAGTATGACTGGTTTAAGTTCAGTTGTGGTGTCGGGTATCTCCCGGTGGTCCTTTGGCTGACAAACCATGCCCCGTAAGCGTTAAGCATGTCATTCACTGGCACTGTTTACTGTCAGTTTCACCCATCCGCTTGGGGAGGACTCATCACAACCACTTCAAAACAAGAGCTTTTACTGGATACTCTATAACTTTAGAAATAATGAGAAAAGCCTGCAAACAAATAGCACTATTATTCTGAAAGTGGCAGGCTTCACGGGCTGAATTTATCAACAAAGCACGTAGCGGATGATTCCCGTGAGCCTGAAATGAAAAAGGCCGCCATGCGGCAGCCTCGAAGTAAGTACAGTTGTTTACAATGGTGGAGAGAGAGGACCTTCTAACACCTCTGCTTCACCGTTATGGCAAATGTCATCGCCTCTGGTCAGATGCCAGACACCTGTGATTGTTTTACCCGATTCCAGATCATCAACAGTGTCATTCGTGTAGTACGCCACCTGTACAATGCCTACATGCTGAATCCAGTAATAGCCCTCTTTCATATGCGTGCCCATCCCGCCCTGGTTACAAAGCAGTATATGCCTTCAACTTTGCAGTTGGCGTTAGAAATTCTACATGTTGAATTAAGCAGCAACTTTGTGGCATCAGCTTTTAGAGCATTACGTTCAAAACTACAAAAGGAATTTTACTCACCTTATTGCTGTGAGTCCTCTCAGAATAAGCGGCATAAAATAGCCCCGCTTGGTTGGGAGGCCTTGTTATCTTGCAGACGATTGCGGATCGACGATATGACAGGGGTACTGGTGCTATGCACCTCGCGAATACCCCTGTCGTATCGCCGGAAAGCAAAAACCCCGCGTCGGCGGGGTTCTCGTTATGTTCAAATTGTTCGCTTTTCGTCGCTGCCATCGTGGCGCAGCTCTGCCAAGCATGAATTAATTATTCACTTTGTTGGCCCGTTTTCAAACGTTTTTACGTCATAAAGCACTTATAGCTAATTCTTGCCAATATTTTGTACAAACATTACTCAATAAATGAGCTGTTCGTTACGAAACGATCGTTTTGAACGATCGATAAATGAAAATCGATCTGCAATACCAATTTTAATTGTGTGGTTATTGCACGTAGACTCAGGGCCAAACCTAATAAATGGAATTATCATGAGCCTTTATCACTATTTGGCCATATATATCGCGGGCTTCATCGTGATGTTTGCTTTGTTAGTTCGTGGGGATAGAGTACACGGCCTAGAATTTGACCTGGCTGATACGGTGATAACCTCCATTCTGTGGCCCTTCTACTCCGTTGCTATTGTTTGTATTGAGATTTAAAGCGGTTTAAACAGAATCGTCAGTAATAGCCAGTTACCCCAGCTACTGACCGGGGTTTTTGTTTCGAATTACAGACTCATCAGTCTCCCGGTCAGCTCCTCTTTTGGTATGACTAACAATCCTCTAACCCAGCTCTCATCTGGTTACGAACCGCAAGAAATGTTTTTGCTCTGAATATTTCCAGGCACCATCGCACGCGCTTTCTCGCCTCCCCGTCGGTTAACCATGGCGCAATCGCCTGCAGTTCCCGGGTTATGTCTGAGATTTTTTTTCGGGTGGTGTAATACTGAAGACCAACGACATAAACCGGATCGTTTATATCCAGTGCCTGCAGTACGCATTGTTCAACAAAATCGACATCATCATTCTGCAAAGCTTCATCAATCACACTGGCAGTTGACTGTGGCCAGAGAATGCTATGTGCCCTGTTCATCGCCTGCTGTCCACGGAATCCCTCTTCACGAGCCTGGTTCAACGCTACAGTGAAGCGCTCTAACGCCTTATCTGACCAGTTCCGTCCCTTAAGCACATTCCAGCACGCATGGCCCCGCGGCATACGAGGTGCTGTTTTTCCTCCCACACCCTCGCCCCATGTAGTGAGCAGGGATTTAATCCATCCTGACTGAATCCCCGTCAGAAGAATGCATTTACCCAGCCAGCTTTTACGCGGCGCAGCTGCTGCTTTTTCAAATGCTGACTGCTGTAGTCTTCGTTGGCGTGGCGTCATGCTTTTAGCTCCTCAATAATAATTCTCCCTGTTTCACCCCATAATTTTGATACCCGTGCATCCCATATATGAGCATCATTTTCGTAAATAGCATCCATCAGGGCTTTCATCATGTTGTCGAAATCAGGTTTAGCCTGGTGTGGTTTACCATTGAACTCAGTCCGTTTCTTATTGCTCCAGCTCGCTGGCATAGGAAGAATGAAGGTGACATGCGAACCGCTTTCCGGCAGCTCAACACCCTGTAGACGAACTTCATCACAGAAAGCCCGGTAACGCAGAACCTCGGGGCGCTTTTTCCATTTGTCAGCGCGCGTCATTCTGGGCTTGCCCATTGGGGTGATATCGTAGACTTTCACATTCACCTCCAGATCCGTTGTTGCCAGGTTCTGTCCTGACGAGGAGGCTTAGATGCTTCTGGCAAGAACGCGCTGATCGTCCAGTGAATAAAGTCATTATCAAGACTACGCTCTGTCTTAATCTGCTTTGCGCGATAGCGGGCTTCCAGTTCGTCAGCCTGCTCAGTGGTGAGTTGGGTATGTTGAAACCAGCTTTTCTTCATAACGCACCTCTGGATGCGGCAAAAAGAAAATCGCTGGCGTTGGTTAACGTCAGTGAATGGGTATTTTGGATTTGATTTTGCGCCATTGGTTCTCTCCTATGGCGCAGCAGGTTCAGGTTGTTCAGGCCTGAGACTGAAGTCTAACAGAATGATGGATTATCGTAAAAGCTGTTCTGACAGTAAGAATTTCTGCTTTACCTGTACCAGCAGCGTCCACCATTATCCGCCTGACTGGCATCGGGCAGTTCCTCACAATCAGGAAGAGTTACACCTTGCTTAGTGATCATGCGATATCCATCGGAGCTGGTGTAATCATCGTTCTGACGGTCATGATGGTGATGGTGGTGTTCCTTACGGTCCTGCTCACGTTTCGCATCAGCGTAACGTTGTGCAAAATCTGCAGAACAGCCAGATAATAAAGCTGTGAATGCAATAAATATGATTGTTTTTTTCATGTGTTGTGTCTCTTTTATTATTAATCAGCGTACAACTACCGATGCAACCGCATCATCCTGTCCCCAGACCAGGGTTGCATAATGCTCCCCCTTACGATATTTAGTGCCGTCCTGAGAAATACGCGTCCATCCGTCAGACTCCATTACATCGACTGCCTCTCCACGGAAAGATCCAACCACCATCTGATTTAAATGAGCGCGGATTACATCCGGAGAATTATTACCTCCATGGCGACGGGCATTTCGTTCATTCTGCTCCACAGTTTTGTGAATATCACAAGTAGTTCCTGCATTCATTTCAGTACAACCGGAACGCTCAAGCTGAGTGCGGTATTGTGCATTAATAGCTAATGCCGGTGATGAGTGAATTGCAGCTACAATGGCAAATGCAATTAACTTTTTCATGATTTACCTCTTACTGGATTGTTAGTACTTACGACACCCGTGCGATATGCCTGAATTTCCGTTTCTGTGCAGGCTAATAAAGTGAGACGCAGCAACTCTTCTGCCTTTTTACCTTCCGGTTTTTTAGACATACCTTTTGAATTCATAACTGAATTGAACCCTGCCAGAGCTGTATCCGTATCTTTGTTAGCCTTTGATATTACATCTGAAATTGATTTCCCCTCGGCTTTGGCCTTACGCCCATTAATGCTGCATTCATCAAGCAAACTTGCTGTTGATTCAAGTTCAACAGAACTTGGCGTTATATTTGCTTCTTTGAATATGTTTTGTACTTTTTCCTGCGACGTTTCCTCGCCTGGTTGTTGGGAACATCCCGACAACACAAGTATTAATACTGGAAAAATCAAAACCATCCTCATAGACAACCTCATTGGATTGGTGAAAACACAAACTGACTGCCTTTATCTGGTCTATCTTTAAATAGGTGCAGGTACTGCAAAACAGACCAGATAATTCTTTAAAAAACCCCACTACTGCGTGGGGCGTGGGAGTTAAGTCCACAAAGAAGCAGTTGGTTATTAAATTTCTCAATGAATATTTTTAATATCTACTTTCATAACAATCCCGCAATTAAAACATTATAAAATGATGCTTTAATGTACACTCCGTTATTGAAACCCAATAATAACAAAAGGTTACCACGCATGCAGTGACAGCATATTAGCTCATCAATCAAACTCATTAAGATGCAAATGATGCACATGTTTTGTTATGTGATAGATATCACTATTTATATGAGGCATGCAAATTATTTTAATCACCTACCACTTAATGAGAATATTCTGACTCTACATTTTACGTGCAAACCAAAGTAAACATTCACTCGTAAATATACAGCTATAACTATTGGCCACATGAAAAGTTGAAGGTTATTTACAGCAAGGTTACTAAATTATTAATGGAAGGCTGATATATAAATCATCGAGTTGTTTCAGTGATGTACTGCAAATGAAGTGATATTGTAGCGCAAGCCTGTTACCTTTCGTTAAGGCCACACACCCCAATGGCATAAGTATACGACTGGGGTTAATAGTTTTATGATAATTAATTCATAGCATAACAATACTCATTACCACATTTAAGAGCATCTACCTACTCCCAAGGAAACACGATAACCAGCCCTTTCTAACATCCGGGTAAACAATGTTGGCGTGCCGATAATTTCATCATCCTGAAGTGGCATAAATGACACCATACTACCGCGCCTATACATCAGGGCGCGCTCACACTCAGGAAATGATTGCAGCCTGGCAACGATGACCCCATCGTGACATCTGATGACTGCGTAGCCTTTTTTGGGCAATTCTAATTTTTCTTTCACTTAAACTCCCCCCCATGCAAACGGGATCAAAGTAACACCCAAAATAATTAATAAAACCAGTCGTCAGCGCTTTCCCATGTTTCCTGGAGGATAGTCTCTATTTGCTTTTTATCTTCCTTGTCCCCCCCAAACACGCTTAAACCATCGGAGCCTGTACGCCGTATGCTCAGGCTGCAGTTCTCATAGTGGTTGCCCAACCTTTTAAGTAACTCTTTCTCCAGAGCCGGAACTGCTCCCTTTGGAAGTTCTTTAGTACGATCAATGGTGAGTTCAACTTTCATATTAGCCTCCACTGCAATACTGTATATTTGTACAGTACACCGATACATTGAAATGATCAATGACTTAAGAGCACAAATTGCTAACCTTAGCCTATCAATTAGATGCAAAAAAACCCGCCGAAGCGGGTTCAATCCAATGCGGACTTGTTGTTTGAACACCATAGTAAGTATGGAGATATCAACGTCCTTAAATTTGGATAACTGTATTGATGGGGATTGATTGCACAACTTTCATACGCTCGCCCCCCCTGCAACTTTTTCTGGTTCTGTCTAACATACCCAATCAAAATAGCAACTGTGTCAGGTATCCCATAATAATCGCCATGCCCAAAATAACGGTCAGGAATGCAGCAATCAAGGGTGTTTTGAACATTGATTTAAGCAGTATTACTTCCGTCAGACTAGCTCCAGCGCTACCAATAATCAGAGCCATTACTGCTCCCGTTCCCATGCCTTTATCCATCAAGACTGATGCCAACGGAATTACTGCCTCAGCACGTATATACAAAGGTATTCCAATAACTGCACTTAATGGAATCGCAAACGGATTATCATGCCCGGCATGAGCAGCAATCCACTCTGCAGGTATAAAACCGTAGATAAACGACCCTATAACAATACCTAACATCAGATAAGGTAATACATCTTTAAATTGAGTCCAGGCATCCTGAAATGCCAGACGTATCGCACCAGGATCTCTTACTACACTTTTCGGGAAGAATTGTTTATTTGTTTGACCTGTCTCGCAGCTCAATTCACAATTTGTGCCCCGAAATGCTGAGAAACTCTTAAACGTTTCTTGTGGTTTAGAACAACTATTAGCCCCTATGTCCTGTTGATTTGATACAGAACAGCAAGCTGAAACACTCCGTAGTTTAGTTTCAAGAGTTTTTCCACTGCTAACACCACAACAGCTAGCCAGCGGTTTTGATGTTTCGACAATATGTCGGTCAAAACCAAGCACATCTAACAAAATACTTGCCAGTACGGAAACTGTTGCAGCTATAACAGCGTATAGCAGAGTAACTTTCCAACCAAAAGTAATCCACATCAGACCAATGATTATCGGGTTAAGCAGAGGTGAAACAAACAAGAATGTAAGTGTTGGACCGAAGCCTGCTTTTGCTGATAACAGTCCGCGTAACATGGGAATTGTAGAGCAGCTGCAAAACGGTGTTACAGCTCCTAACAGCGATGCAAGTATGTAACCTCTCCCCTTTCTCGCCCCTAACATTCTTTGAATCTTTTGGTCCGGAATTTTTTGCCTGATAAGGCTAACACCCGCACTAATCAGAAAAAAAAGCGCAGACAACTCGACAGCAAGAAACAAGAACATCTCTGCCGCGTTAGTAAACATAGAAATCCAGCTATTCATGAAACCCCCATAAACTATATTTCTAGAATAATCGAATCATTGAGGTTAGATCAACATATTTCTGGTATTATCGAAATATCACTAGACGAGGAAGGCACCATGCAACTAGAAGAAGTAGCTAAAGCTATGAAAGAATTAGGACATCCGACACGTTTGTTTATTTTCAAACACCTTGTTAAAGCCGGTGAACAAGGTTTACCTGTAGGTGATCTACAAAAACAACTTGCGATTCCATCTTCAACACTGAGTCATCATATATCCGCTCTTGTTTCCGTTGGTCTGGTCAAACAAAATCGCGAAAGCCGCTCCTTAATCTGCGTTTCTCAATATGACAAGTTAGAATCGATTATTGATTTTCTACGCGAAGAATGTTGCATCAACAGTCCAAAGATTTAAATCGAGGCAATCCATTGTTTTTATTTGATAAAGGAGCCGCCTAAATAACAGGCGGCTCTCCTGTCGCTTATTTCAATTTTTTGCCTGCATCATCAACGACTTTCTCGCCATCTTCTTTGGCGAAAGCCCCTTTCTGAGCATCAGGAAGGATATCCAGAACAACTTCAGAAGGACGGCACAGTTTGGTTCCCAGCGGTGTTACAACGATGGGGCGATTAATCAGGATCGGATGCTGCAACATAAAGTTAATTAACTGGTCGTCAGTAAATTTATCTTCGGCAAGACCCAGTTCCTCATACGGCTCGACGTTCTTACGCAGCAAAGCCCGGACGGAAATACCCATATCAGCAATGAGTTTGACCAGCTCATCACGTGAAGGTGGAGTTTCGAGGTAAAGAATCACGGTCGGCTCATTACCGCTGTTGCGGATCATCTCAAGCGTGTTACGCGACGTGCCGCAGGCTGGATTGTGATAAATGGTGATGTTGCTCATATCAGTATCTCATTACAAAGTGAAAGAGAGACGTAGCGCCAGCGCTGCCAGCGTTACAAACAGCACAGGCAGAGTCATGATAATCCCGGTGCGGAAATAGTATCCCCACGTGATGGTCATATTCTTCTGTGAAAGTACATGTAGCCAGAGCAGCGTTGCCAGGCTACCAATAGGTGTGATTTTCGGCCCCAGATCGCAGCCAATCACGTTGGCATAAATCATCGCCTCTTTGATGACGCCGGTTGCGGTACTGCCATCAATAGAAAGAGCGCCAACCAGCACGGTAGGCATGTTGTTCATGATGGAAGACAGGAAAGCCGTCAGGAAGCCAGTACCCAGCGTCGCGGCCCAGAGTCCTTTATCAGCCAGCACGTTCAGAACACCTGAAAGATATTCGGTTAGCCCTGCGTTGCGCAGACCGTAAACCACCAGGTACATCCCCAATGAGAAGATGACGATCTGCCAGGGTGCACCATGTAGCACTTTACCAGTGTTAATGGCATGGCCTCGTTTCGCCACTGCAAACAGAATTATCGCCCCAACCGCTGCAATCGCACTAACGGGAATACCGAGCGGCTCGAGGACGAAGAAACCAACAAGCAGGAGAATCAGAACTATCCAACCAGTGCGGAATGTAGCCGGATCTTTTATTGCTTCTGCTGGTTTCTTTAGGAGGGCCAGATCGTAACTTGGCGGGATGTCCTTGCGGAAAAACAGATGCAGCATAATTAGTGTGGCAATAATGGCGGCGATATCGACCGGTACCATCACCGAGGCATATTCGGTGAATCCCAGACCAAAGAAGTCCGCCGAAACAATATTCACCAGGTTCGACACGATAAGCGGCAGGCTGGCCGTATCGGCAATAAACCCGGCGGCCATGACAAATGCCAGCGTAGTACCTTTACTGAAACCTAATGCCAGCAGCATGGCGATGACAATTGGAGTCAGAATCAATGCCGCGCCATCGTTGGCAAACAGTGCCGCCACCGCTGCACCTAGCAGAACGATATACGTAAAGAGCAAACGGCCACGACCGTTACCCCAGCGTGAAACATGCAATGCCGCCCATTCGAAAAAGCCTGATTCATCGAGCAGCAGGCTGATGATAATCACCGCAATAAAGGTCGCTGTCGCGTTCCAGACGATATTCCACACCACCGGAATATCGCCTATATGCACAACGCCAGAAATCAAAGCCAGGCCCGCGCCCAGCGTTGCACTCCAGCCGATCCCTAATCCTTTCGGTTGACAGATAACCAAGACAATGGTCAGGACAAAAATAGCGCCTGCCAGTAACATACACCCTCCTGACAGGGCGGATCTGCCGCCCTGTATAAACAAAAAATTAACTCGCCAACTCTCTGAGTTTTTCAATACCTGTTGGCTCAGAAGCCAGTACCGGAACGAGCGCTATATGGTCAGCGTGCTGATTCTTAACAGCCTCAATCTGAGGCTGTTCCTGCTGAGCGCGCTGGCAAAGCAACGGAGAACGCGTATCCGCGATGGAAAGGCTGTTATTGATAATCCAGCCCCATGGATGAATCCCCGCTCTTTCAAGGTCAGCCTGTAGGCTTGCCGCTTCCAGTACCGGTGTGGTTTCAGGCAGAGTGACCAGCAGAACTTTGGTTCGTTCCGGGTCCTGAAGCTGCATCATTGGGGTAGTAAAATGACCTTTCTCCCCCATTTTTTTGGCAATCTCTCGGTGGTAAGCCCCGGTAGCATCCAGCAACAACAGCGTGTGCCCAGTGGGAGCTGTATCCATGACAACAAACCGCTTACCTGCTTCACGAATCACTCGGGAAAAAGCCTGGAACACGGCAATTTCTTCAGTACAGGGAGAACGTAAATCTTCTTCCAATAGCCGTTTCCCTGCTTCGTCCAGATCTTTTCCCTTCGTCTCAAGAACATGCTGGCGATAGCGTTCGGTTTCATCGTGAGGGTTGATGCGGCTGACCTGCAGGTTTTTGAGGCTGCCGTTCAGCGTTGTACTCAGGTGCGCAGCGGGATCAGAGGTGGTGAGATGCACGTCATATCCCATGTCTGCCAGCCTTACGGCGATGGCAGCAGCCATCGTGGTTTTCCCTACACCACCTTTGCCCATCAACATAATCAGGCCATGTTCACTGCGGGCGATATCATCGACCAGGTCAGAGAGCGATAAGTTTTCAGGCGTGTACAGGACGTTCGTTACCGGGAGCGGTAATGCATCAAAACGGGTATCCAGCAGCCCCTTCAACGCAGACACACCAACCATATTTACTGGCTGGAGTAATAAGGTATCTCTCGGTAGCTCAGATAAACCAGCAGGAAGATTTGCCAGTGCTTCCTGCTCCCGTTGCCATATCGCAGCAGCCAGCGCGTCATGTTCAGCTTCGGCTTTAGGCAGCACACCATTAATAACCAGGTACTGGTTTTTCAGGCCAATTGCGGCCAGTTCTTCATGGGTGCGGGCTACTTCCTGCAGCGTAGATTTTTGCAGTCGTGCAACCAGAACCAGGCGGGTACGTTCAGGATCGGACAACGCCTCTACCGCATGAGCATACTGCTCACGCTGCTTTTCCAGCCCGGCCATTGGGCCAAGACAGGAAGCACCATCCGGATTACTTTCAATGAAACTACTCCAGGCACCGGGAAGCTGGAGAAGGCGAATCGTGTGGCCCGTCGGCGCTGTATCAAAAATGATGTGATCGAAGCGGGTCAGCAGGGAAGCGTCTGTCAATAAGCCGGTGAACTCATCAAACGCCGCAATCTCAGTCGTACAGGCTCCTGAAAGCTGCTCGCTGATACTGTTAACAACGTCTTCAGGCAGAAGACCTTTGATAGGATCAACGATTCTGGAGCGGTATTGTTGGGCGGCTTCCTGAGGGTCAATCTCCAGAGCGGAAAGTCCAGTAACTGCTGTCACAGAGCGAATGGTGTTACCGATAGCCTGGTCGAATACCTGACCGACATTGGAGGCTGGATCTGTACTGACCAGCAAAACCCGCTTACCTTGTTCGGCAAGGCGGATAGCCGTCGCGCAGGAAATGGACGTTTTTCCTACGCCACCCTTGCCAGTAAAAAACAGGTAAGGCGGGATATTCTCTAAGAATTTCATATGTCCTCCTGACATATTCAGCAACAGGAAGTATTACCACCACAGCAGCTGGTGGGAGCTAACCCTACCTTCTCCAGCGGAATACCGAACCAGCGAGCCAGCTCAGCGCGTTTTGGGTATCGCCCAGCCATCACCGTTTCACCGTCCAACAGCAGTAGCGGAAGCCCTTCTGCTCCAGATGCTTCGAGGAATACTTTCGCTTTCTCATTATGAACAAAGCTCATGGGCTGCTGCGCCAGGTTATAACGTTCAACCTGTACGCCACGTCCTTTCAGCCACTGCACATCAGCAGAGAAATCAACCAGAACCTGATCGACATCTGAGCCACATACGCCGGTACTGCAGCACATTGCCGGGTCAAACACCGTTAACGTCTTCATTCTGAATACCTCACATTCGAAAAATCATATATGTTCAGGCAAATTTTTTAGATGCAAACAGCCTTACCGCTACCAGAGCAGTTTGCCGATGCCAGCTTACGGGCGATGGCCTGTACGTCGTCCTGTTGGCTTAACCAAGCCTGCTCAATTACCTGAGCAGCCCATGACGGAATATGCGGAGATAAGCGGTAGTGAACCCACTTGCCCTGCTTGCGATCCAGTAATAATCCACTTTCCCGGAGCATTGCCAGATGACGGGAGATCTTGGGCTGCGACTGATCCAGCGCAGTACAGAGATCGCACACGCATAGCTCTCCCATTTCTCTAAGCAGCAACACGATGTCCAGCCGAGTTTCATCGGAAAGGTTTTTGAAGAGTTGTAGAGAAGTTAGTTCAGCCATTTTAGTCTCCTGAATTCTCTCCGTAGTTTCCTGCAATAGTTGAGTGTCGTCAACCATCACATTCGAAAATTCGAATATGATGGCTATGTGGTTTTAATATCAGATTTACTGATTGTTCATTATTCAATTTGTTAATCCTGCCGCTTTTCGACGCCTGTATTCATCTATCAGTAATTGTGCTGGCGTTGGTCCTGCCGGATGGCGCGGCGCTTCCAGTTGACGTCGAATTGGTGGGACACTTAGTCCATTACCAACATGCTTCGACCACTTCGTGAGTAACTTTTCTGCCAGTCGTTTCAGCTCCCCCTCTGTCATTTGTCGTTCTACGCCCGTTCTCCGCATTTCAATGCAGATGTGATACAGCACGGGCTGAGGCCATGGATATTTATCGCTTCCTGAATACCGATATGACTCATTGCGCCAGCGCCGGTATTCCGTCATAACCTGCTCCGATTTCAGTCCGAATGGATTCGCCCCACTCTCTGAAACCAGAGAAACAAACTCAGCCAGGTCAGGCGGCCATGTATTTCCCATCGCGCAGCGCTCCATGCATTGCTGACAGACCAGCCGAATTTGAGGTTCAGTCATCGAACCTATCTGGGCTATCCAGATAGGCGAAGGCTCCGCCCCGTTCTTCTGGGTCCATCGGTTCGAATACACCTCCCCCATGACCTGCCACAGTCGCCAGGCTGTTTCCGTCGCCATCAAGTCCATTCCTGCGGCGCCACTCTGCGTGTGCTGACTGAATTTGCTGAACTGCCCGGGATGCTGTTGGTTCTGATCCTGCTCCCACATGACTGTTACCTCCGGTTTCTGGTTTTACCTGCGTTCTCACCCGGGCTACATGTCGGGCAAATTTTTGTTCCCACTGGATTTGAGTAAAAACTTTCCCTTCCGACTCCCAATACGCGGTGAATTCTGCGAGTTCAGTCAGAAGGTAATCTGGTTCAGGCAGGGAGATACCCCACGATGCGGCGCGCTGTCGGAAGTCTCTGGAGGGAAGCCAGCTATCTGCCATGCTGAATTTCCCGATCGGTTCATCAACACCGTCCAGGTACCGGGGCATGGACGGGGATGGCAGTTCCTCCCCATTCGGATTTTTCATCGCGCCCGCGTTAAGAGAGGGGTTTAAGATCTGTTTACTGCTAACTGCTTTCTGGATACCTGATGGCAAAGGTTTAGCCAAAGACTTAGCCTTATCCTTAGGCAAGGCGAAAGCCTTATCAAAAGCCATCCCCATAGCGTCAGAAACCCCGAAGCAGGCGACTTTGAGAGCTTCATAAGCTTTATCTTTCAGTGAACATTCGGGCAGTAATTCAAACGATCTTGCCCAGGATTTGATCACGTTTACTGATGCTGGCGGATTATGTTTCACCGCATTAGGCAACCAAAAAACTCTGGCTTTAAGATCGGCTTCCACCATACCTAACGCTATGGCTTCACCTAAGGCTAAGTCGAAGGCTTCGACATCCCAGTTTAATTCTTCGGCCATAGCCGCCCTTCCCGCCTTATAAAGCCCGGGAATAATCCCTGTGAATGGACCTGTAAGCAGGTAAATAAACAGACTCTGCCCACTTGGCGGGAGTGGTGATAAGGCTCGAAACTTAGGATCATCCCACATGGTGATCTTCACCTTACGGTAAGGCTCGTTACTAGCCTTACTCTTAGGCATGGCCTTAGCCAAAGGATTAGGCATACTTCACCCCGCGAGTTGCAGTAATAATGGTCATAGGTCAAAACTCGATTAAAACAATTGCGGCGCTACGGCGCTTATACTCGCCAGTAGTGGTCCCACCGCGTCAGCAGGTAGCATGTTGAACAATGCGATTGCCGCCTCACGAATTTCCTTCTCGAGCTTTTGTAATGGAGCGCCAATTAATTTCGCATGGTGTGCCTCACTGCACTCTTTGATAGCGTTCGCCACCAGCTCCGCTTCTGTGCTCGCATTACTTAACCCGTGCTTCCTGGCAATCTGAACTGGCATAGCAGCAATGATTGAGTCTGACAGCTGCATAACGTAAGCCGTGTACTTTTCTGACCCCCCTTCATTTTTCAGATATCGGAATAAATTCTGCTTATTAACAGCAATTCCGCGCCCATCTGCTTTGGCCCACTCTTCAGCCACCAGCTGAGCGATCCGTTCCTGTGCCTGTCCTGGTAATGTCGATTCCCATTCACGAACGGCGGCCAATATGGCACGGTGCTGGATACTGTCACGTCGCTGGGGTTTAAATTGATTTTGCGATTTCACCGCAGCGGCTACTCGTGGTTTATTATGGGTATAAGCTACTGATTGCATCTTTCAGACCTCGCTTTGTGGTGGAAATACACTATCAAGAGAGCAGGTGCGCCCTAACTCGTTAAGCTTCTCCACAATCAATCTGCATTCCGGTAGGCCAGGCTGACGTGTTCCGTTCTCATAATTTGAGAGCCTTGACTGACGCCACCCGAATAATTTGGCTAATTGCTCTTGAGTTAAACCGAGCGCTTGCCGTTCTTTGGCGATGTTGTTCATCTTGTCCTCACATTTAGTGTTTAGCCGAATTAAACACACAATGTGTTAGATAGTCAAGACGAAACGTTCTTTGAGCGTTAACACGTAACGTGGTAAAAATCAGTAATGAATATAAACACTGCAATTGCCGCCAGACTGAAGCAGCTACGCGAACAGAAAAATATGTCGCAATCTAAACTCGCAGAGTTATGTGGGTGGGCTCAGTCACGCATCGGGAACTATGAAGCGGGTCGCCGCAATGTGGGCGTTGACGACGCTATAACGATATCTAAAGCTCTCGGAATTAGCCCTGCTGAACTAATGTTTGGTGATGATCACGCCGAATCATGGTTAACGCCAAAACATCGTAAGTTGATTACTCTTTTTGACCAGTTGCCGGAGTCTGAACAAGACAGAATGATCGATACCTTTCAATTGCGGCTGAAAGAAATTGATGAGTATGTCGAGAAGTACCTTCGGGGACGATTAAAGCCAACTGACGATTAAGCTACAATTTTTAACAATCTAACCAGCCTACTTGGCTGGTTTTTTTATGCCTTTCACCTTCCCTTTTCCCATATCGTTATCATCCACGCCACCTTAAACACATGATGTGTTGACTTTCAAACACATTTAGAGTTTAAATATAAACACAGTTTGAAAAACGTCATCTAGGCAGGACGCCCACGAAGTAGCTGCCGGCGGCATACGAATCACCGGATGAGATGGCGAACATTAATGCGCAGCAGTCAGTACCGTTCCGCTTGCCAGCGATAAGGCTAAATGAAGAACCCCCCTGTATCACTGTTACTGGACACAGGGACAGAATGTTGAGGGAAACATTATGAGGATCGAAATAACTAAAGTTGGAGGCAAGGTTTGCTTAGTCATATCCCCTATCAAGTTCTCTGTCGCGGATCGCATAGCTACTGCCATGGAAAACAGCGAAATCGTTGCAGCTCTTGGTGCTTATTTCACAGCCATTGGAGAGGCACCAAACGGAGAACTCGTTGGGCTCTATCTCTATTTTAATAACTTGGATACCGCTACGTTCGTAACGCTCAATCATTTGATTGAAACGGATGAGCCAGTCCCGATAGTCATCAGGTAATACCCACGAATCGGTCAGAACTTCTTTACAGGAATCATACTGTGCGCGGTTCTTGAACCAAAAAACACTTATTGGTCGAGCGGCCATTTTTATGTCCTTGCTGGCTAGATGGGAAATACCAGCTTACCACCGAGCCTGAAATGGAGAAATGACCGGTAAAACAAGGAAACCAAAATGATTGATTTCGCACGTAAACCAGTGCGGTGTCAGGCCGTACATCTAAACCGCATTGAAGTAATCATTCGACTAATTTGCTACATGCTCGCACAGAAGGGCGACCCGTCTGCCGACCAACAGACTGCAGTTCGTTCATAACGAGTTTGACCAATGGCTGTTGCCAGCATCAGTAAGGAAGTGACTATGGAGTTTGGAATGAAACGTGTGGTGGCATCTGTTCAGGTCGTTGCCATCCTCAACAGGATTTACAACGGCAGTCCGGTTTCCATCGCATCTATCAGTAAAGAATCAAAGCTGTCTGTGTCTTATCTCGAGCAGATTTTCTCGAAGCTGCGCAGCAGTGAAATCGTAACCAGCCAGCGTGGCGCTGGTGGCGGATACCACCTTCGCAAAGCAAATCCCAGCGTGGCTGACGTCGTTCGCGCCGTTACTCACACGCCTGATTCATTTGAACCCGTGCTGAATGCTCTGGAGTGGGTTCCCGTCGCACAGCTGGCGCAGGGAAAATCCCCTACCCCATAAAGCACAAAACCCGCGCAAGGCGGGTTAAGTACCCGGTCAGCCGACCAAAGCTTTCCGGAACGAGTTTTGACCAATAACCACTACCTTAGGCGGCGATCATCAGCTGCCGGGTATCTTACAATCCAATGGAGCCCGAACGCAATGTTAACGTATGCGTATCTTATTAAAGCCAAAGCGAAAGCTACTGAGGCAAAAAACCTGTTTTGCTGGTTCTCTGCGAAATCAGATTCCCGTGCAGAACGCGAAATCCTCAATATTCTCGAAGACAATGGTATTGCCGTCGGTCGTGGTGCCGATTATCAATTACCAGTCCGCACCAACTGGTTTGTTGTTGACGATCTTCCTGAGGAAAGCACACTTGATGACACATGGTGCGATCGTTACGAACTGGCAGAAGACCAGCAGACGTGGCAACTGAAACAGAGGCCTGATGATGAAAATCAGGAGACTTCCAGCCAGCAAAAACCTGAAACTACCAGTGCCAATGTACCCACCAGCGATGCACCAGAGTTGCTCCGCCCAATATCTCGCCTGCGCCTGTCTCAGCGACTGATTGCGCACCTGGTCAATGACACTGAAGAGAAGGAAATCAGTGAAGCGCAGCACATCCAGATCGGACAAATGGAACTGGACGAAAATGATCTCTATGTGCAAAACCTGTTACAAGCCGTTGCGAATGTGCCAGCGGTGAAAGAGCTTTCTGCTCATGTCGAGTGGAAGCTGGCAAGCGCTGTAAAAGAAGTCTTCGACCGTGAGCAGGTCTATACCGTTGCTTCATTTGAGCAATTTATTACCGAATGGATTGCAGAACCAGAAAAGCGAGCTCTTACCGTTCAGGAGTGGGTTAATCAAAAGAAAGCAGGAGTTGCGGGTGATGAACATGCCACTCCACCTGTAACGCCAGAGCTTATTACCGTTGCGACTCTGCCGCTACGCCAGCGCCTCTTAGCTCAGTTTATTTCTGAAGAATATGCTTACCATATTGATACTGAGCAGAAGAAAACCATTCAAGAACTCGAGCTGGATGTGGATAACAGCTATGTGCAGAACCTGCTGCTTGCCTCCGAGAATGTAGAACCATTCAGGAAAGCGCCAGAGATCGATATCTGGAAGATTGTCAGCGCGCTGAAAACCGTTTTTCCGGTTGATGGAAAACGAGTTGATCTGGTCACCGTCATTCAGTTCTTTAAGGCCTGGTTCAACACTGAACACATTGACCGTGGGCTGCTGGTTAAAGAGTGGTGTAAGGGCAATCGTGTGTCGCAGATTCAACGCACTGACTCCGGAACCAACGCTGGTGGAGGCAATAAGACCGATCGCAACCCGCAACTTGTCCACACGCTGGATACTCTGGACATTGATATTGCGCTGGCCACACTTCCAATGGATTTCAACATCTACGATATTCCTGGTGGCGTTTTCCGTCGTGCAAAAGAGATCATTTCTAAAAACGAAAGCCCGTTCAAAGAGTGGTCCGCCGCCCTGCGCAAACGCGCTGGCATCCTGGATTATTCCCGCGCCGCTATTTTCGCGCTTATTCGTAGTGCAGAAGAAAACACTCACCATTTCCCGGAACTGCTGAGCCGTTACATCAACAAAAACCTGACTGAAACCGACCACCAGCACCCAACTGAAGAAACCCTGGCGGCAGCCGGTCACGTACCAGAAAAAAGCTGGGAAAACGAGATTAAAGAGAAGTCCACAGCTGAACAGAAGGCAATAACCGAGCAACCAGAAATCGCCAACATGGGCAACGGTGTTTTCTCCATTGATGGCCTGATGGGTAACCAGCCGGCGCCAGCGCTTTCTGTCGTAGACCAGGTACGCCAGCGCGCCGTCGAAGAAAAATTACATCAAGCCAATACCGAGGAAACCACCAGCGATGTGCAGATGGAAAAAACTGACAACAGCGAAATCAAAGCCAATCCTGATGTGCCTCAGGGCGAAGCAGCAGCTTTGCCAGTTGAAAGCACGGATGCAACTGGTGAGCCTCCATCTTCCCTGAATAATGAACCCGTTCACCATATAGATACGGATCACCTGAACGCTTTTTATACTCACCTGATGGTTGATTTGGAAACTATGGGCAGCGGTCCTGATGCACCAATAGTCTCTATCGGCGCCGTATATTTTGATCCTTCAACTGGTAACACTGGTGCCGAATTTTACCAGGTTGTCAGTCTTGAATCATCGATGTCGTTTGGCATGAAACCGGATGCGTCAACAATTCAGTGGTGGTTGAAACAATCATCTGAAGCCCGTTCTGCAATTCTGGTTGATGAGGCCATGGGGCTGCGTGAAACCCTTGAACTACTGGCTGACTTTATTGCTGAAAATGCTGCTAACGGTAGCCACACTGTTCAGCTGTGGGGTAATGGATGCTCGTTTGATAACGTCATTCTCCGCCGCGCATATGCATTAACAGAAACTCCCTTCGCTGTTCCGTTCTGGAATGACAGGGACGTAAGGACCATGGTTGAACTGGGTAAATCTGTCGGTATCAACCCACGCTTCGACATCCCGTTTGAAGGCGACATGCACAATGCGCTTTCTGACGCCCGGCATCAGGTCAAATACGTATCTGCAATCTGGCAGCGCCTGACAAAAAACTGATTTTAGGTTTTCACTTACAGCCAGTTGCAGCATGTATTGTTGTGGCTGGCGGCATCGGAGTTATGTATGTCGCAACTCATTTTCAGCGAAGAGTGGATGGTGGAAGCGCGACTAACAGAAAAGACCGGCTTGTCTGAAAGACAAATTAAAAGTTATCGGTTGAATTTGTGGATCGAAGGCGTGCATTTCAAACATCTGACAGCTCTCGGGGAAACTGACAATTCTAAAGGTCTGCTTTGGTACAACTATCCAAAGATTAACCAATTAGTACAGGAAGCATGATGGACTTTCCAACCGGCGTTGAGCTGCATAATGGAAAAATACGGATCACATTTACCTATCGCGGCAAACGTTGCCGCGAAGTCCTTCGCGGCTGGACGGTGAACAGCAGCAACATCAAAAAAGCTGGAAATCTTCGCGCGCTCATAACAAGTGAAATACAGCTCGGTAAGTTCGACTATGCGGAACGTTTCCCGGAATCCAAAGCGCTTAAGAAGTTCATCACAACCAAAAAAATCACCACGTTTAAAGAATTAAGTGATTTTTTTACAGACACCAAAGCCTTAGAGGTATCTGGTGCAACACTGCTATCGCTTACTTCGGTCGTAAATACGTTACTACGTGTAATCGGAGAAAATACCCGTCTGGTAGATATTGAGCATGCCGACATCTTGCATTACCGAAAGGAGTTATTGACCGGGACAATTATTAACCCGGCGATGCCGAATCTGGCCAGGCAGGGCCGCGCGCCCTCAACAGTCAATAAACAGATGGCAGTTTTATCAGAAATGCTTAAGCTCGCAAACCGAAGCCAGTTTATATTGCATGCTCCTTATGAAGGAGTGTCGCGACTCAAGTTATCTAAAAATGATCCCGACCCACTTTTACTTCATGAGTACCAGGCTCTGATAGCCGCCCTTCCCCGTAGCCAGGCATTAATCATTATTGTTGCCGTACATACGGGGATGAGGCCGGGCGAGATATGCGCCCTGGCATGGGAAGACATTGATTTGGTAAAAGGTGAAATCCACGTATCCAGAAGTTTGACGAATAAGCGAGTATTTGTACCCCCTAAGACAGATGCCGGAATAAGGACGATAACGTTGCTTAAACCTGCGCTGGATGCACTAAAGGAACAATACGAAATCACCGGCGCTAATCCGAAGCAAGAAATTCGATTTCACCATCGGGAGATCGGAAAAACTGAGCAGCAATCTCTTCGCTTCGTTTTTTCACCGACAGCATATTCGTCCAGGAAAGGCAGTTACTTCTCCAAGAACTCGATTGCCTATGGCTGGAAGCGAGGCACTAAACTTGCCAATATCCGCGAAAGGAATCCTTATCAGTCACGGCATACCTACGCATGCTGGACTTTGATGGCCGGAGCGAACCCGTCATTCATAGCGAGTCAGATGGGACATGAAGATGCGCGCATGGTGTACGAGGTTTACTCCAAGTGGATTGGCGACATGAACCAGGATCAGGTCAACATGCTGAACAATCAGATGCCAACAGCACTGCCCCCAGGGCGCCCCCACGGGCAGGGGAGCATGAGAAAAGTTATTTAATTTCATAGCGCTGCTTTCAATCCACATAATCAGCGTTAAACTATTCATACCGTTATTTTAGGGAGGAACGATGATGCGCGTATTGGTTGTCGAGGATAATGCTTTATTACGCCACCACCTCAAGGTTCAGCTACAGGATTTAGGGCATCAGGTTGATGATGCAGAAGATGCAAAGGAAGCGGACTATTATCTGAATGAGCATCTGCCAGATATCGCAATCGTTGATTTAGGACTCCCCGATGAAGACGGTTTGTCGTTGATCCGTCGCTGGCGCAGCAATGAGGTTTCGCTGCCGATACTGGTGTTAACCGCGCGTGAAGGCTGGCAGGACAAAGTGGAAGTACTCAGCGCTGGCGCTGACGATTACGTCACCAAACCGTTTCACATCGAAGAGGTGGCGGCGCGCATGCAGGCACTAATGCGACGCAACAGCGGTCTGGCATCGCAGATTATCTCCCTTCCGCCTTTTCAGGTGGACCTGTCTCGCCGGGAATTGTCCGTCAATGATGAAGTTATCAAACTTACGGCGTTCGAATACACCATTATGGAAACGCTCATCCGTAATAACGGAAAAGTAGTAAGTAAAGATTCGCTCATGTTGCAACTTTACCCGGACGCCGAACTGCGTGAAAGTCACACCATTGATGTTCTGATGGGACGTCTGCGTAAGAAAATACAGGCGCAATACCCGAACGACGTCATCACCACCGTGCGTGGTCAGGGATATCTTTTTGAATTGCGCTAATGAATAAATTATTGCGTCATTTTTTCCCGTTATCGCTGCGGTTGCGCTTTTTACTGGCAACTGCAGGCGTAGTGTTGGTGCTCTCACTGGCCTACGGCATGGTTGCCCTGGTGGGCTACAGCGTCAGCTTCGATAAGACAACGTTCCGCCTGCTGCGCGGTGAAAGCAATCTGTTCTATACCCTGGCAAAATGGGAGAACGGCAAGATTAATATCGAGCTGCCCGAAAATCTCGATATGCAAAGCCCAACAATGTCGCTGATCTATAACGAAAGTGGTCAGTTGTTGTGGGCGCAGCGCAATGTTCCCTGGCTAACGCAAAGTATTCAACCTGACTGGTTAAAAACGAATGGTTTTCATGAAATTGAAGCCAATGTAGACGCTACCAGCACCTTACTAGGCGAAGATCACTCCGCTCAGCAGCAGCTAAAAGAAGTCAGAGAAGATGACGACGATGCCGAAATGACCCACTCCGTGGCGGTGAACGTCTACCCTGCTACTGCCAGAATGCCACAGTTGACCATTGTGGTGGTCGATACCATCCCTATTGAGCTTAAGCGCTCATATATGGTCTGGAGTTGGTTTATTTATGTGTTGGTCGCCAATCTATTGCTGGTCATTCCGCTGTTATGGGTGGCCGCCTGGTGGAGTCTGCGGCCGATTGAATCGCTGGCGCGCGAAGTCCGTGAGCTTGAGGAACATCATCGTGAGATGCTGAACCCCGCCACTACGCGAGAACTAACCAGCCTGGTTCGCAATCTCAATCGGCTTTTAAAAAGCGAACGTGAGCGTTACGACAAATACCGCACCACGTTAACGGATCTCACGCACAGTCTGAAAACACCGCTGGCGGTACTACAGAGTACGCTCCGCTCGATGCGTAATGAAAAGATGAACGTCAGCGACGCTGAGCCCATCATGCTGGAACAAATCAGCCGTATTTCCCAGCAGATAGGCTATTACCTGCATCGCGCCAGTATGCGTGGCAGTAGCGCTTTGCTCAGTCGCGAACTGCATCCGGTCGCACCGTTACTGGATAAGCTCACTTCGGCGCTGAATAAGGTGTATCAGCGTAAAGGGGTCAACATTAATCTCGATATCTCACCCGAAATCAGTTTTGTGGGCGAGCAGAACGATTTTGTCGAAGTGATGGGCAATGTTCTGGATAACGCCTGCAAATACTGTCTGGAATTTGTCGAAATTTCAGCGCAACTGTCCGAGGATCAATTGCATATTCTGGTTGAAGATGATGGTCCTGGAATTCCGCAAAGCAAACGGGAAGTGGTGTTTGACCGTGGACAACGCGTAGACACGCTACGCCCAGGACAAGGCGTCGGGCTGGCGGTGGCGCGGGAAATCACCGAGCAGTATGACGGGCAGATAATTGCAGGCGACAGCCTGCTGGGTGGCGCGCGCATGGAAGTTATTTTTGGCCGTCAGCAGCCGGGCCAGAAAGACGAGTAATCGTCGCATGTAATAAATATGTACTGACTTCACGCTTGAGGTTAAGTATCCGTTATAATCGGTTGCAGATACCAGCCTGCGGGATGCTCATTATGGAATACCAACTCACACTTAACTGGCCCGATTTTCTTGAACGCCACTGGCAGAAACGCCCAGTGGTCTTAAAACGCGGGTTTAATAACTTTATTGACCCACTCTCTCCTGACGAACTGGCTGGACTGGCAATGGAAAGCGAAGTCGACAGCCGACTCGTCAGCCACCAGGACGGTAAATGGCAGGTGAGCCACGGTCCGTTCGAAAGCTATGATCATCTCGGCGAGAACAACTGGTCATTGCTGGTACAAGCGGTCAATCACTGGCATGAGCCAACCGCCGCGCTGATGCGCCCGTTTCGCGAACTGCCGGACTGGCGCATCGACGATCTGATGATCTCCTTCTCCGTACCCGGTGGCGGCGTTGGCCCGCATCTGGATCAGTACGATGTGTTTATCATTCAGGGAACCGGGCGTCGTCGCTGGCGTGTGGGTGAAAAACTGCAGTTAAAGCAGCATTGCCCTCACCCGGACCTGCTGCAGGTCGATCCGTTTGAAGCCATCATCGATGAAGAACTGGAACCCGGCGATATCCTGTATATTCCGCCAGGATTCCCGCACGAAGGCTATGCGCTGGAAAACGCCATGAACTATTCGGTCGGATTCCGCGCGCCAAACACTCGCGAGCTTATCAGCGGCTTCGCCGATTACGTTTTGCAACGTGAGTTGGGCAGCACGTATTACAGCGATCCTGAGCTGCCGCCGCGCGATCATCCGGCAGACGTTCTGCCGCAGGAGATGGACAAGCTGCGCGAAATGATGCTGGGGCTGATCAATCAACCCGAACATTTCCAGCAGTGGTTTGGCGAGTTTATTTCTCAGTCTCGTCATGAACTGGATATTGCCCCGCCAGAGCCACCGTATCAGCCAGACGAAATTTACGATGCCCTGAAACAGGGGGATGTATTAGTGCGTCTGGGCGGATTGCGTGTATTGCGCATCGGGGATGACGTCTACGCTAACGGTGAGAAAATTGATTCACCGCATCGCCCGGCCCTGGAAGCGCTGGCCAGTCATATTGTGCTAACAGCCGAGAACTTTGAGGATGCGCTGGAAGATCCATCTTTCCTTGCCATGCTTGCCGCGCTGGTCAACAGCGGGTACTGGTTCTTCGAAGGGTAAATTTTGAGAGTGTGCCGGATGGCGCTTCGCTTATCCGGCCTACAAATATCGTATCCCGTAGGCCGAATAAGCGAAGCGCCATCCGGCATCTACCGGCAAAAACGACTACTGTTTCGCCGTCAATTCCGCAATACGCACAATCACCTGTACCGCTTTTTCCATCCCTTCCAGAGTGACAAACTCATGTTTACCATGATAATTGTAGCCGCCGGTGAACAGATTCGGACACGGTAATCCCATAAACGACAGCTGCGCGCCGTCGGTACCTCCACGAATAGGTTTCAGTACTGGCTCAATATCGCAATCGCGCATCGCCTGCTGGGCGATATCCAGCACATGTGGATGCTCAATCACTTTTTCGCGCATATTGTAGTAGCTGTCTTCAATCACCAGTTCGATATAGCAATCCGGGTGTAACCCTTTGCCGACCTTTTTGGCGATATCCATAATCTTGCGTTTTCGCGCTTCAAACTGCTTGCGGTCAAAATCACGGATGATGTAGTGCATATCCGCCCGGTCAACCGTCCCTTTCATGCTCGCCAGATGATAAAAGCCTTCGTAGCCTTCCGTCGTTTCCGGACTTTCGTCTACCGGAACTTCAGCGTGAATACGCGCCGCCAGCGACAGCGCATTCACCATCACCCCTTTTGCGGTACCGGGATGCACATTGTTGCCGACAATTTTGATATTAACCGACGCGGCGTTGAAGTTTTCAAACTCCAGCTCACCCACGCCACCGCCGTCAACGGTATAGGCCCACTTCGCATCGAATGCCGCAACGTCAAAATGCTTCGCGCCTTTACCAACCTCTTCGTCCGGTGTAAAAGCCACGCGAATATCACCGTGCGGAATGTCTTTTTGGATTAGCACCGCCAGTGCGGTCATAATTTCCGCCACACCAGCTTTATCATCCGCACCCAGTAGCGTTTTACCGTCTGTAGTGATCAGCGTCTGACCCAGAAGTTGATGCAGTACCGGGAACATCACCGGCGATAAAACTTCATCACCAATGCCTAACGCAATATCGCCACCGCGATAGTTTTCAACGATTTGCGGATTAACGTTTTTACCGCTGAAATCCGGTGAGGTATCCACATGGGAAATAAAGCCGATCGCGGGAATATTACCAGCAACGTTAGCGGGCAACGTGGCCATCAACGTCCCCTTTTCGCTCAGTGAAATATTTACCAGCCCCATCTCTTCGAGCTGTTGTTTGAGCAGTTGCAATAACTTCCACTGTCCTTCGGTGCTGGGTACCTGCCGCACGCCCGATTTTGATTGGGTGTCCAGCGACACGTAGTGTAAAAAACGCTCAAGTAGTTTATCCATGCAGTCACCCTCACTTTTTGTGACAACATTATCAATAAGCAACAAAAGACAAATATTGCGTCAGGTCACTTTTATCCCCGCAAGTGAGAATATTTCGCCCTGACATCCCCTCTGACTATAGGGCTAAGTCAGTAATTCGCAACAAGGATTGGCGATTACCGTGGTTTGCCGTAGAATAACGGCCCTCATTAAGAGTCATCAAGGTGGTTAACCACAAACCCCGCAGCGGTCAGCCATCCGTTGCGTTTACATGGGACAGAGTAAAAAATTGAATAAACAACCGCGTTCGCTTTCTCCACTGGTGCAATTAGCGGGAATTCGCAAAAGTTTCGATGGCAAAGAGGTGATTTCCAGCCTGGATTTGACCATCAATAATGGCGAGTTTCTCACGCTGCTCGGCCCCTCTGGCTGCGGTAAAACAACCGTTCTACGCCTGATTGCCGGTCTGGAAACGGTTGATTCCGGTCATATTATGTTGGACAACCAGGATATCACTCACGTTCCTGCGGAAAACCGCTACGTGAACACCGTCTTCCAAAGCTATGCGTTATTTCCCCACATGACCGTGTTTGAGAATGTGGCCTTTGGTCTACGCATGCAAAAAACCCCCGCAGTCGACATTCCTCCTCGCGTTACTGAAGCTCTGCGCATGGTGCAACTGGAAGAGTTCGCCCAGCGAAAACCGCATCAACTCTCCGGTGGACAGCAGCAGCGCGTAGCGATTGCCCGTGCGGTAGTCAATAAACCACGTTTACTCCTGTTAGATGAATCCCTCTCTGCGCTGGACTACAAACTACGTAAGCAGATGCAGAACGAACTGAAGGCGCTACAACGTAAGCTGGGTATCACTTTTGTTTTTGTCACGCACGACCAGGAAGAAGCGCTGACCATGTCAGACCGTATCGTGGTGATGCGCGATGGTAAGATTGAGCAGGACGGTACGCCGCGCGAAATCTACGAAGAGCCGAAAAATCTGTTCGTCGCCGGGTTTATCGGCGAGATCAATATGTTTAACGCCACGGTGATAGAACGCCTGGACGAACAGCGCGTCCGTGCTAACGTTGAAGGTCGCGAGTGCAATATCTATGTCAACTTCGCCGTTAAGCCCGGGCAGAAGCTGCACGTCCTGTTACGCCCGGAAGATCTGCGTGTTGATGAAATTAACGACGATAATCATATCGAAGGCCTGATCGGCTACGTGCGTGAACGCAACTACAAGGGCATGACGCTGGAGTCGGTTGTGGAACTGGAAAATGGCAAGATGGTGATGGTTAGCGAATTCTTCAACGAAGACGATCCTGACTTTGACCACTCCCTCGACCAGAAAATGGCGATTAACTGGGTAGAAAGCTGGGAGGTCGTACTGGCTGATGAAGAACACAAGTAAATTCCAGAGTGTGGTGATCGTCACCATTGTCGGTTGGCTTGTGTTATTTGTCTTTCTGCCCAACCTGATGATCATCGGTACCAGCTTTTTAACCCGTGACGACGCCAACTTCGTCAAAATGGTCTTTACGCTGGAAAACTATGCACGCCTGCTCGATCCGCTCTATTTTGAGGTGTTGGTTCACTCCCTCAATATGGCGCTGATCGCTACGTTCGCCTGCCTGGTACTCGGCTATCCGTTCGCCTGGTTTTTGGTGAAACTGCCGGAAAAAGTGCGCCCGCTTCTGCTGTTCCTGCTGATTGTTCCATTCTGGACCAACTCGCTTATTCGCATCTACGGGCTCAAAATTTTCCTCAGTACCAAAGGCTATCTCAACGAATTTCTGTTGTGGCTCGGCGTTATCGATACTCCTATTCGCATCATGTTTACCCCCAGCGCGGTGATAATCGGCCTGGTGTACATTCTTCTGCCGTTTATGGTCATGCCGCTCTATTCCAGCATTGAAAAGCTCGATAAACCGCTGCTGGAAGCCGCGCGCGATTTGGGGGCCAGTAAACTTCAGACCTTTACCCGCATCATTATTCCGCTGACGATGCCAGGGATTATCGCCGGATGCCTGCTGGTTATGCTGCCTGCAATGGGGCTGTTTTATGTTTCCGACCTCATGGGCGGAGCGAAAAACCTGCTAATTGGCAACGTGATTAAAGTACAGTTCCTGAACATCCGCGACTGGCCATTCGGTGCCGCCACCAGCATTACGTTGACCATCGTGATGGGGCTGATGCTACTGGTTTACTGGCGCGCCTCCCGCTTGCTGAACAAGAAGGTGGAACTCGAATGATCGGTCGACTGCTTCGTGGCGGTTTTATGACCGCTATCTACGCGTATCTGTATATTCCAATCATTATCTTGATTGTGAACTCCTTTAACAGCTCGCGCTTTGGTATCAACTGGCAGGGTTTCACCACCAAATGGTACGGCCTGCTGATGAACAACGACAGCCTGCTGCAGGCAGCGCAGCACTCGCTGACGATGGCGGTGCTCTCCGCCACGTTCGCCACGCTGATCGGCTCACTTACCGCGGTCGCGCTTTACCGCTACCGTTTTCGCGGTAAACCGTTCGTCAGCGGCATGCTGTTCGTGGTGATGATGTCGCCAGATATCGTGATGGCTATATCTCTGCTGGTGCTGTTTATGCTGATCGGCATTCAACTGGGGTTCTGGTCGCTGCTGTTCTCGCATATCACTTTTTGTCTGCCTTTTGTGGTGGTGACGGTTTACTCACGCCTGAAAGGTTTTGATGTACGCATGCTTGAGGCGGCTAAAGATCTTGGTGCCAGCGAAGTGACGATTCTGCGTAAGATCATACTGCCACTGGCTATGCCTGCGGTGGCTGCGGGTTGGTTGCTGAGCTTTACGCTGTCGATGGATGATGTCGTCGTTTCATCCTTCGTTACCGGGCCGGGTTATGAAATTCTGCCATTAAAAATCTACTCAATGGTTAAGGTCGGCGTATCACCAGAGGTGAACGCGCTGGCGACCATTTTGTTGGTTCTGTCGCTGGTTATGGTGATCGCCAGCCAGCTTATTGCACGTGATAAAACCAAGGGCCGTTAAGGCCCTTAATTCAGGGGACGTTAAATGATGAAAAAATGGTCACGCCACCTGCTCGCGGCGGGTGCTCTGGCACTGGGCATGAGCGCCGCTCACGCGAATGACAACAACACGCTTTATTTCTATAACTGGACTGAATATGTTCCGCCTGGACTGCTGGAGCAATTCACCAAAGAGACCGGCATTAAGGTTATCTATTCGACCTACGAGTCAAATGAAACCATGTACGCCAAGCTCAAAACCTATAAAGACGGCGCCTACGATTTGGTGGTTCCGTCCACCTATTACGTCGACAAAATGCGCAAAGAAGGCATGATCCAGAAGATCGACAAGTCGACGTTGACCAACTTCCACAACCTCGACCCGGAAATGCTCAACAAGCCGTTTGACCCCAACAATGACTACTCCATCCCATATATCTGGGGTGCAACGGCTATTGGCATCAACAGCGATGCCATCGACCCGAAAACCGTAACCAGCTGGGCCGACCTGTGGAAACCGGAGTACAAAGGCAGCCTGTTGTTAACGGATGACGCGCGTGAAGTGTTCCAGATGGCGCTGCGCAAGCTGGGGTACTCCGGCAATACCACCGATCCTAAAGAGATTGAAGCCGCCTATAACGAGTTGAAGAAGCTGATGCCTAACGTCGCAGCGTTTAACTCTGACAACCCAGCCAACCCGTATATGGAAGGCGAAGTTAATCTGGGGATGGTGTGGAACGGCTCCGCGTATGTTGCGCGTCAGGCCGGCACTCCGCTGGAAGTGGTATGGCCAAAAGAAGGTGGCATTTTCTGGATGGACAGCCTGTCTATTCCGGCTAACGCGAAAAACAAAGAAGGTGCGCTGAAGCTGATTAACTTCCTGCTGCGCCCGGACGTGGCGAAAGAAGTCGCAGAAACTATCGGTTACCCGACGCCAAACCTGGCAGCACGCAAGCTGTTAAGTCCGGAAGTGGCGAACGACAAAACACTCTACCCTGACGCAGAAACCATCAACAAAGGGGAATGGCAGAACGATGTCGGTTCCGCCAGCGCTATCTATGAAGAGTATTATCAGAAGCTTAAAGCAGGACGCTAATTCAGCGTTGTAAGGAATGCCCGATGGCGCTACGCCTATCGGGCCTATAACAATGCAAACCGTAGGCCCGATAAGGCGTTTGCCGCCATCCGGCAAAAAAAAATCACAGTCCTTTCAGTAACTTCTCAACGAACTCAGGCACCACCTGGCTTGCCGGACCGTAATACTTCTCTTCAAACTCGCTTCCCACCTGGCTCGGTTCAAGATTTAGCTCTACCGTATGCGCCCCATGCAGTCGCGCCTCATGCACAAAACCCGCTGCCGGATAAACATGGCCCGACGTGCCAATGGCAATAAATACATCCGCCATTGCCAGCGCCATATAGATTTCATCCATGCCCAGAGGCATTTCACCAAACCACACCACGTGTGGTCTTAGCGGAGCCGGAAACTGGCAGCAATGACATTTATCTTCCGGGGTCACATCACCTGTCCACTCCAGAATCTGACCGCTTTGTGAACAGCGAACCTTGAGCAGTTCGCCGTGCATATGAATCACGTTCTGGCTGCCCGCACGTTCATGCAGGTTATCAATGTTCTGCGTCACCAGTAAAAAACGGTCGCCCAGCTCGGCTTCGAGTTTTGCCAGCGCGATATGCGCTGCATTAGGCTGGATTTCTGGCTGTTGCAACTGATGACGACGGGCGTTATAAAACGACTGGACCAGCTGCGGATTGCGACTAAAGCCTTCCGGAGTCGCAACGTCCTCAACCCGATGTTCTTCCCAGAGACCATCCGCAGCGCGGAAGGTTCGAATTCCTGACTCAGCGGAGATCCCCGCTCCCGTCAGTACCAGTACTCTTGGTTTTTCCATCAATTCAGGCACCACTCTGTCTCTGAAAAAGATTCGTTGACGCAGGCGATCGCGCAAATGGCGTTTATTTTTACGAAAGCGGCTTAACCGATGACCCCGACGCGACAGCATAACAACCTCTTTGTATTAATCGGTAAGATGTAGGAAAGCAGCCCCGCGCATCCCGCCCGCATCACCATGCCGTGCCTGCTCAATACGCGGCACCCGGGCAACCGGCAGTAGATGACGTGGCAGTCGGTCCGCCAGTTGCGTCGTAATAGCGGTAAAATTCGACAAGCCTCCACCGATCACCACCAAATCAGGATCGACGATAGTCAGGATATTCCCAAGGCACACCGCCAGCAAATCCAGATAGCGTTCAACGTGGGCACGCGCTTGCTCATCACCCTGCTCCCACAGCGCAATAATTTCACGGGCATCCAACGGTTGATGGTAGTAATGCTGATACAACCACGCAAATCCACCGCCGGAAAGATAACTTTCGATACATCCTAGTTGACCGCACCCGCAGCGGCGCAGCGGAAAATCAAAACCCATCAGGGTCAGCGCATCGACAGGCAGACGAATATGACCAAACTCGCCGGTAATATAGCTGCGGCCGGTGATGGACTTTCCGTTCAGCACCAGACCGCCGCCGACGCCCGTGCCGAGGATCAACCCCATCACGAGCGGATATTGGGTGAATTCGTCATCCCAGGCTTCGGAGAGGGCGAAACAGTTCGCATCGTTGTCCAGACGCACATCGCGATCAAGGCGGGCGCTGAGATCGGCGCGAAGCGGTTTACCACTGGCGGCAGGAACGTTGGCTGCGTACAGCGTGCCATCTTCCGTTTCCGGCATGCCAGGAATGCCGATGCCTACCGAACCTTTGACGCCGAACCGCTGGTCCGCTTCTGTCACCAGATTGCAGACCGCATCAAGGAAAGCGTCGTAGCTGTCACGAGGCGTAGGAACGCGAGTTTCCCACTGCAAACGACGTTGCTTATCAAACACGCCCAATGCAATTTTGGTCCCGCCGATGTCAAATCCGTAATACATCACCGCTCCTTGATACACATTATCTTTCAAGATGCCTCTGCGTTGGCTACGCCCTGATGCAGCATGAATGCTTTTGTGTATATATTGTTGTTATTGGCCGCTAAGTACTCTCGCAGGATCAATATTGCTGGCGCGACGCGCCGGATACCAACTTGCCAAAAGACTCAGCACTAATGCTG
The DNA here is from genome assembly GCF_004353845.1 of Citrobacter arsenatis. Lineage (GTDB taxonomy): Bacteria > Pseudomonadota > Gammaproteobacteria > Enterobacterales > Enterobacteriaceae > Citrobacter > Citrobacter arsenatis. The sequence goes on along the minus strand of NZ_CP037864.1, from coordinate 2,064,015 downwards.
TCACCAGCACGTAAATCACATCCAGCCAGTGTAATTCCGAAGGCAGGAAGTCAATAAAATAGATATCGCCGGACAGGAACTGATGACCAATGAGCGCCTCGATCCCGTTAATGATTGGCGTCAGCTGCAGCGAGACAACCACCCCGATAACGACACCTATCAGACTACCGAACAGACCCGCCAGCAGACCGTACCAGACAAAAATGGCACGGATAAGGCCATCTTTAGCCCCGAGGGTTCTTAATACCGCAATATCGCCGCTTTTGTCTTTTACCGCCATCACTAACGTGGAAACGATATTAAAACAGGCCACGCCAATCACCAGCACCATCGCCAGATACATAATGGCGCGGATCATCTGGATATCGCGATACATATAACCGTAAGTACCGATCCAGCTCTTAATATAAACATAGTTATTGGTGACTTCACCCGCGTCTCGCACCAGTTTATTGGCGTTAAACACGTCATTAACTTTCAGCGCGATTCCGGATACGCTGGATCTCATATCCAGGTATTGCTGCGCATCTTGCATTGGGATCATGGCAAAGCTGTGATCGAGCTGACCGCTCAGTTGCAGGATCCCCGTAACGTGCAAACGCACGCGTTTAGGCTGCTGTAACTTGTGATCTGCGCTGGCGTTAGGGATCATAATCGACACCCAGTCGCCCTGCTTCACCTTCAGCGCGTCGGCAATCCCCTTACCAATAATGATTTGTTGCTCACCGGCTTTGAAATTATCCCAGGCGTGGTTTTGCACGAAGGATGGCAGCGCGCTTAAACGCTGCTCCTGTTTTGGGTCAACGCCCTTTACCTGCACCGCGCGTAGGTTCGCCCCACTCTCCACCAGCCCGGTAAAGTTGATATAAGGTGCCGCAGCGACAATGCCTGGTACCTTCTGTACCTTATCGAGTGCTTCCTGCCAGTTGTTCCACGGCTGATTTACGGCTTCAATCTCTCCGTGTGGAACGACGGCCAGAATACGGTTGTTCAGCTCACGCTCAAATCCGTTCATGGCGCTTAAACCGACGATCAACACCGCCACACCCAACGCGATACCCACAGTAGATATCACCGAAATTAACGAAACCATACCGCCGCGCCGCCGACCACGGCTAAAGCGCAGACCAATCAATAACGATAAAGGCGAAGCCATTACTCAGCTCCCATCAGGCTCAATTCAGCCGTCAGGCGACCATCGCGCATTTCAAGCTGGCGGCTCATTCGCTTCGCCAGTTGAAGATCGTGCGTCACCACCAGAAATGCCGTGCCCTGAGAGCGGTTCAACTCTCCCAGAAGCTCGAAAATGCTGTCCGCGTTACGCGCATCAAGGTTACCCGTTGGCTCATCTGCCAGTACCAGGCGCGGGTTATTCACCAACGCACGAGCGATAGCCACGCGCTGGCGTTCACCGCCAGACAGTTCAGACGGGCGATGGCTGGCACGATGGTCCAGCCCTACCGCTTTCAACATATCCCGTGCACGCTCGGTGATTTCAGCCGGTTTTTTCTTGCCGATCAGCAGCGGCATCGCCACGTTTTCCAGCGCGGTAAAGTCCGGTAGCAAATGGTGGAACTGGTAAATAAAGCCCAGCTTCTGATTACGCAGTTCTGCTTTTGCCGCCGACGAGAGCTTGCTCATTGGCTGACCGCTAAAAATGACGTCGCCGGAAGTTGGCGTATCCAGCCCGCCTAACAGATGCAGCAGCGTACTCTTACCGGAGCCGGAACTGCCGACAATCGCCATCATCTCACCTTCGCCAACGCAAAAACTGACATCGTGCAGTACATCGGTCTGCACAGTGCCTTCCTGATAGCGTTTGCACAGGTTGTCGCATTGCAACAGGATCTTATTCATAACGTAAAGCCTCAGCGGGTTGAGTGGCGGCAGCGCGCCAGGAAGGATAAAGCGTAGACAGCAGCGCGATGGCCATCGCCACCAGCGCAATGACGATAACCTGCAGCGGCTCGATGGCGACCGGCAGCGCAGCGCCATCCAGAAGCACGCCGATAATAGGCATCAGATTATTCAGTTGGCTGGCAAGCAATGCGCCCAGCACCGCGCCCAACAGCGCGCCAATAATCCCGGCACTGGCCCCCTGAACCATAAACACCATCATTATCTGCCGTGGCGTCAGCCCCTGCGTTTGTAGAATCGCCACTTCCCCTTGCTTCTCCATTACCATCAAACCCAGCGAGGTAATAATATTAAAAGCCGCCACCGCCACGATCAGGCTAAGCAGCAGCCCCATCATGTTCTTTTCCATGCGCACGGCCTGGAACAATTCTCCTTTGCGCTCGCGCCAATCCTGCCATTTGGTGCCTTGCGGCAGCGTTTGCTGGCTCAGCGTGTCAACCTTTAACGGCTCATTCAGCCACAGACGCCAGCCGGTGATATTACCCAGCGGGTAGCGCATCAGGCGTGAAGCATCCTGAATATTGGTTAGCATCTGGTAACCATCGACTTCACTGTTGGCGGCGAAGGTGCCAATCACCGTAAACAGACGCTGGCTCGGCAGACGCCCCATTGGCGTAAACTGGCTGGCCGAGGGCACCATCACGCGAATTTGATCGCCACGATTAACGCCCAACTGCCCGGCAAGCTGCTCTCCGAGGATGACATTATACTTACCCGGCTGCAGATCTGTTTGCTTCACATTGACCAGATACGGCGTTAACGGATCTTTTTGCGCCGGATCGATACCCAGCATCACGCCGACCGCCACGCTACGCGCGCTTTGCAGCACCACATCTCCCGTGGTTATGGGCGCGACGCGGTTGACGCCGTTCAACACCACCGCTTTTTCCGGCAGTTGTTGCGGGTTAAGGGAACCCTGTTCAGACGAGAGTACGGCCTGAGGCATCAGGCCAAGAATATTGTTTTGCAGCTCGCGCTCAAAACCGTTCATCACCGACAATACCGTGACCAGCGCCATTACCCCGAGAGTAATGCCAATGGTGGAGAGCCAGGAAACGAAGCGACCGAAGCGATCTGCTGCACGCCCACGCATATAACGCAGGCCGATGAATAGAGCGACAGGTTGGTACATGAAATCCGTCTGGTTGCTGTTAGCAAAGTCACGAGTATATAAGCGAAAGCGGAATGGGTAAATGACTGAACCGTAAGTGTTCGTCAGCACTATTCCTAAAAGGATAAACAAATCAATCCGCTAAAGTCGTCCCTCTGCCCTTCAGTCTGGGTCCCTGATCTTTATCTTAAAAAAACAAAATGCAGACAGTTACGCATTACAGCGCACAGCGGGTTGCGCAGGATGGCAGGCTATAGCAATCAATATGGATACGCCGTCTCAATGAGTAAAAAAGAACTATGGATTAATCAGATCAAAGGGTTATGTATTTGTCTGGTGGTGATTTACCACTCGGTAATCACGTTTTACCCGCACCTCACCACCTTTCAGCATCCGCTTTCAGAGATGCTGAGCAAATGCTGGATTTACCTCAATTTGTACATGGCGCCGTTTCGCATGCCGGTCTTTTTCTTTATTTCGGGATATCTGATCCGTCGCTACATCGATAGCGTCCCGTGGACAACCTGCGTGGATAAACGGATCTGGAGTATTGCCTGGGTGCTGGTGCTCTGGGGTGTTGTGCAATGGCTGGCGCTAGTGGCCCTCAATAACTGGTTGGCCCCCCAGCGCGATTTGAGCCATACCGCCAACGCCGCGTATGCCGGTTCGATCGCGGGTTTCACCCACGGGATGCTGACCGCCAGCACCAGCCTGTGGTATCTGTACGCACTGATTGTCTATTTTGTGCTGTGTAAAATTTTTAGCCGTTGGGCGGTGCCGCTGTTGGCGTTATTTGTGGTGCTGAGCGTGGCGATCAATTTTGTCCCAACGCCGTGGTGGGGGATCAACAGCGTGATTCGCAATCTGCCCTGGTACAGCCTCGGCGCATGGTTTGGCGCAACACTGATGGTGTGGATCAAGGAGGTCCCCCTGCGCCGCCATGCGGTCATTGTTCTGGTTAGCGCCATCGCCGCCGTCGTCGCGTGGCTGGCAAATGTCTCGCTATTGCTTTCCCTTCTTTCCATTGTGCTGATCATGAAACTGTTTTATCAGTTTGAACGCCGCTTTGGCATGCGCGCATCCAGTCCGCTAAGCGTGATTGGCGCCAATACCATCGCCATCTACACCACTCACCGTATTCTGGTTGAACTGTTCAGCTTAACGCTAATCCCCAAAATTAATCATGCCGTCTGGCCTGCATACGCGGAGCTGGCCCTGCTGCTGGTGTATCCGTTCGCCTGCCTGCTGCTGTGCGCCTTGTTTGGTCTGCTGGTGCGTAAAATTTCACAAAAAACCGTGGCCGACCTGCTCTTTTCTCCTCCCGCTTTATCGACCGCCTCGCGCTAACCCCAACGCGCTTTTTGCCCCCATTCGGGGGCGAATCAATTTGCTTATGAGAAACGATCACGGATAATAAAGAACATTGCTTATCAGATGTATATCTAAACGAGATCCTGACAACCGAATGCCTGAACAACATCGTTACACGCTCCCAGCGAAAGCAGGCGATCAGCGCCAGTTGGGTGAGCTTACCGGCGCGGCCTGCGCAACGCTGGTTGCCGAAATCGCCGAACATCACGCCGGTCCAGTGGTACTGATCGCGCCGGACATGCAAAATGCTTTACGTCTGCATGATGAAATTCGTCAGTTTACCGACCAGATGGTAATGAACCTGGCCGACTGGGAAACGCTTCCCTACGACAGCTTTTCTCCTCACCAGGAGATTATCTCCTCGCGTCTCTCCACGCTGTATCAGCTGCCTGCCATGCAGCGCGGCGTGCTGATCGTTCCGGTAAATACCCTGATGCAGCGTGTCTGTCCACACAGCTATCTGCACGGCCATGCGCTGGTCATGAAAAAAGGTCAGAGGCTTTCTCGCGACGCCCTGCGCGAACAGCTGGACAGCGCTGGCTATCGCCATGTTGATCAGGTTATGGAGCACGGCGAATACGCCACGCGCGGCGCGTTGTTGGATCTGTTCCCGATGGGCAGCGAGTTGCCTTATCGTCTGGATTTCTTTGATGACGAAATCGACAGTCTGCGTCTGTTTGATACCGACACCCAGCGCACGCTGGAAGAGGTCGATGCCATTAATTTGCTGCCTGCACACGAATTTCCGACGGACAAAACGGCCATCGAGCTGTTCCGTAGCCAGTGGCGCGATACCTTTGAGGTTAAACGTGACGCCGAACATATTTACCAGCAGGTCAGTAAAGGCACGCTACCTGCGGGAATTGAATACTGGCAGCCGCTGTTTTTCAGCGAACCGCTGCCGCCGCTGTTCAGCTACTTCCCCGCCAATACGTTATTGGTCAATACCGGCGATATCGAGACCAGCGCAGAACGCTTCCAGGCCGATACCCTGTCACGCTTTGAGAATCGCGGCGTTGATCCGATGCGTCCGCTCCTGCCACCGGAATCGCTGTGGCTACGCGTTGATGAGCTGTTTTCAGAACTTAAACGCTGGCCGCGTGTTCAACTGAAAACAGAGAGTCTGGCGAACAAAGCTGCGAATACCAACCTCGGGTTCCAGAAGCTACCGGATATCGCCGTTCAGGCGCAGCAAAAATCGCCGTTAGATGCGTTACGAAAATTCCTTGAAGGCTTCACCGGTCCGGTGATTTTCTCGGTGGAAAGTGAAGGCCGCCGGGAAGCGTTAGGCGAGTTACTCGCCCGCATCAAAGTCGCGCCGAAGCGGATATTGCGACTCGATGAAGCCGTAGACAACGGTCGTTATCTGATGATTGGCGCAGCCGAACACGGCTTCATCGATAGCAAACGCAATCTGGCGCTGATTTGTGAAAGCGATCTACTCGGAGAACGCGTAGCGCGCCGCCGCCAGGATTCTCGTCGTACCATCAACCCGGATACGTTAATACGTAACCTCGCGGAGCTGCATCCCGGTCAGCCAGTGGTACATCTGGAGCACGGCGTTGGCCGCTATGCCGGTATGACCACGCTGGAAGCGGGCGGCATCACCGGTGAATACCTGATGCTCACCTACGCCAACGACGCCAAATTGTACGTGCCGGTGTCGTCGCTGCATCTGATCAGCCGCTATGCCGGCGGCGCGGAAGAGAATGCGCCGCTGCATAAGCTTGGTGGCGATGCCTGGTCACGCGCCCGACAGAAGGCCGCTGAGAAGGTCCGCGACGTCGCGGCAGAACTGCTGGATATTTATGCCCAGCGTGCGGCGAAAGAAGGCTTTGCCTTTAAGCATGACCGTGAACAGTACCAGCTATTTTGCGACAGCTTCCCGTTTGAAACCACGCCTGACCAGGCACAGGCGATCAACGCAGTACTCAGCGACATGTGTCAACCACTGGCCATGGACCGCCTGGTGTGTGGCGATGTCGGCTTTGGTAAAACCGAAGTCGCGATGCGTGCCGCTTTCCTTGCCGTAGAGAACCACAAGCAGGTTGCCGTGCTGGTGCCGACCACCCTGCTCGCACAGCAGCACTTCGACAACTTCCGCGACCGCTTTGCCAACTGGCCGGTACGCATTGAGATGTTGTCCCGTTTCCGTAGCGCCAAAGAGCAAGCGCAGATTCTGGAGCAGGTTGCCGAGGGTAAAATCGATATTCTCATTGGCACCCACAAACTGCTGCAAGCGGACGTGAAGCTCAAAGATCTGGGTCTTCTGATTGTCGATGAAGAGCATCGTTTCGGCGTTCGCCACAAAGAGCGCATTAAAGCGATGCGCGCGGATGTCGATATTCTGACGCTGACGGCAACGCCAATTCCGCGTACGCTCAATATGGCAATGAGCGGCATGCGCGATCTGTCGATCATCGCCACACCGCCCGCCCGTCGTCTGGCGGTCAAAACCTTCGTGCGTGAGTACGACAACCTGGTGGTACGTGAAGCCATCCTGCGTGAAGTTTTGCGCGGGGGGCAAGTTTATTATCTGTTTAACGACGTCGAAAATATCCAGAAAACCGCAGACAGGCTGGCAGAACTGGTACCGGAAGCGCGTATTGGTATCGGCCACGGGCAAATGCGCGAGCGCGAACTGGAACGCGTGATGAACGATTTCCACCATCAGCGTTTTAACGTGCTGGTGTGTACCACCATTATCGAAACCGGGATCGACATTCCGACCGCTAATACGATCATCATTGAACGTGCCGATCACTTTGGTTTGGCGCAATTACACCAGTTGCGCGGTCGTGTGGGACGTTCTCACCATCAGGCGTACGCCTGGCTGCTGACGCCACATCCAAAAGCGATGACCACCGACGCGCAAAAGCGCCTGGAAGCCATCGCCTCGCTGGAAGATTTGGGCGCTGGCTTTGCGCTGGCGACACACGATCTCGAAATTCGCGGCGCCGGGGAACTGCTGGGTGAAGATCAGAGTGGTTCCATGGAAAGCATTGGCTTCTCGCTGTATATGGAACTGCTGGAAAACGCCGTTGATGCACTCAAAGAGGGGCGTGAGCCGTCGCTGGAAGATCTCACCAGCCAGCAAACCGAAGTCGAACTGCGTATGCCGTCACTGCTGCCCGATGACTACATTCCAGATGTCAACACGCGACTGTCGTTCTACAAGCGCATTGCCAGTGCCAAAGGCGAAAACGAGCTTGAAGAAATTAAGGTCGAGCTGATAGACCGTTTTGGTCTGCTGCCCGATCCGGCCCGCACGTTGCTGGATATCGCCCGTTTACGCCAGCAGGCGCAGAAACTGGGGATCAGAAAGCTCGAAGGGAATGAAAAAGGCGGTACGATTGAATTTGCCGAGAAAAACCACGTCAACCCGGTCTGGCTGATTGGTTTACTGCAAAAACAGCCGCAACACTTCCGTCTGGACGGTCCAACCCGGCTGAAATTTATGCAGGATCTGGGCGAGCGTAAAACGCGAATCGACTGGGTACGCCAGTTTATGCGTCAGCTTGAAGAAAACGCCGTAGCATAGTGAACAGACCGGGTGTGCACACCACTCACCCGGCCTGATGAATTTACAAACTCTTTGCACTTCCCTGCACTTCCCGACACAGCAAACCGCCATAATTCCTGTTTACTTTTACATAATAAAAACCACGTAAAAACAATGGATTTATGGTGATGTTAAACAATAAACAACTCTCTCGCTGGATAGCGTTTTTTACGCTTGCCGCGACCTTCGCGTTAGCACTCCCGGCTCAGGCAAACACCTGGCCGCTGCCGCCACCGGGAAGCCGCGTGGTAGGTCAGAATGCCGTACATGTTGTCGAAGACAATGGCGGTTCTCTGGAGGCGATTGCGAAAAAATACAATGTCGGCTTTTTAGCGCTGCTGCAGGCCAACCCTGGCGTTGACCCTTACGTCCCACGTCCGGGAAGCGTGCTGACTATCCCGTTACAAACTCTGCTGCCGGACGCTCCGCGCGAAGGCATTGTTATCAATCTCGCCGAACTGCGTCTTTATTATTACCAGCCGGGGACAAATTCGGTGACCGTGTATCCTATTGGTATTGGCCAGTTAGGCGGTGACACGTTAACGCCAACAATGGTAACCACCATCTCAGATAAACGTGCCAACCCCACCTGGACGCCTACGGCAAATATCCGCGCGCGATACAAAGCAAACGGGATCGACCTTCCTGCCGTTGTGCCTGCTGGTCCGGATAACCCAATGGGCCATCATGCGATTCGCTTAGCGGCATACGGCGGTGTATACCTGCTGCATGGAACCAATGCTGATTTTGGCATCGGAATGCGCGTCAGTTCCGGCTGTATTCGTCTGCGCGACGGTGATATCGAAACCTTGTTCCGTCAGGTGAAGCCAGGAACCAAGGTCAATATTATCAATACGCCGATCAAAGCGTCAGTTGAACCTAACGGCGTGCGTCTGGTGGAAGTACACCAGCCGCTGTCAGAAAAAATCAATGACGATCCGCAGTTGCTGCCAATCGTGCTGAACGCATCTATGCAGACGTTTAAAAATGCGGCGCAAACGGATCCTGCCGTCATGGAACATGCGATGGAGATTCGCTCAGGAATGCCGGTCGATGTAACTCGTCATCACGACGTTGCCCAACAACCGATGTAAGCTCTGCGCATAAAAAAAACCCCGCTGAATGTTATTCCGCGGGGGTTTTTTATTTAACTCGCAGTGGCATTGCGAAGGGTTAAATCTTATTTGTAGATAACGGCTGTACCGTGAAGGGTATTAGGACCGGTAACGGAAGTAATACGGAAAGACTTCGCTCCCATCTCATCCGCTTTCTGCGCCAGTTGATCTTCCAGAGAACCTAAGTTAGTCCCCGCATTCGCAGAAATAGTACCGACTTTCTCTTGACCCGCTGGGGTGGACTGAACTTCTACGGCAGCAAAGCTTGCAAATGACAGTGAGCTAAGAACAGCAGCGACGAACAGAGTTTTTACGTTTTTCATGATAGTGACCTTTAGCAGATGAATGTGTGCCGAAAAGATTAACTTAACGATCGATAGGTAAATCATAGATGTGATCCAGGTCACACGTCAACATTTTTTTATAATGATCGTTATATAAAATTTAAAGACCTTATTTTTCATACTAATAGCTATAAATTATTTTTATCGTTAATCCGCTGGAGTGTGCAGTTGAATATTTTTATAATGGTTATTCAATAAACCCAACAAAGGTACATCGGCACCATGACAACTGAAACGACAGGTTGTGCTAAAAAAAGCCGTGGCCGACCAAAAGTGTTCGACAGGGAAGCCGCGCTTGATAAGGCCATGACACTCTTCTGGCAGCACGGATATGAAGCGACCTCGCTCGCCGATCTCGTAGAAGCTACCGGCGCAAAAGCGCCCACGCTGTATGCGGAGTTCACTAATAAAGAAGGGTTGTTCCGTGCCGTGCTGGACCGCTACATCACCCGCTTTGCGGCGAAACACGAAGCCCAGCTGTTTTGTGAAGAAAAAAGCCTTCAGTCCGCACTGGAAGACTATTTCACCGCCATCGCGACCTGCTTTACCAGCAAGGACACTCCGGCGGGATGTTTCATGATTAACACTTCCGCGACGCTGGCAGCCTCTTCCCGCGACATTGCGCACACTGTGAAGTCACGCCATGCAATGCAGGAACAAACGCTTACCCAGTTCCTTCACCAGCGCCAGCAACGAGGCGAAATTCCGGCCCATTGCGACGTGCAAAAACTGGCCGAATACCTGAACTGTATTTTACAAGGTATGTCGATCAGCGCCCGTGAAGGTGCAACGTTTGAGAAACTGATGCAGATCGCACGTACAACCCTGCGACTGTGGCCTGAACTGATCAAAGTTTAACCTTTTCCCGTAATTCCCCCGCAGTACTGACACCACCGGGAGCTGATAAAGCCCCCGGTTGGAATTTCGTGCATTACCCCTACATTTTTCATTGTTTTCATCATCTTATACGATCATTTTTTGTAAAAGGTGTTGATAACGACAATTATTATCAGCAATATTCGCATTTGTTTTAACGCCTGTTTCACAATGTAACCATCGGTTTCTCAACCGCCATAACAAAAACAGACCGACTCTTTTTAAAAGGAATACAAATGCATAAGCGTCTCTGGGTGCTCAATCCTCTCCTTTTGTCTTTAACCCTCCCGGCCATTGCGGCTGAGGAAGATAATCTCATCGTCAGCGCCAACCGTAGCCAACGTACCGTGGCAGAAATGGCACAAACGACCTGGGTTATTGAAGGAAGTGAGATTGAACAACAGGTTCAGGGAGGTAAAGAGTTCAAGGATGTTCTTGCTCAATTAATCCCAGGAATCGATGTCAGTAGTCAGGGGCGCACAAACTATGGCATGAATATGCGCGGTCGCGCCATCGTCGTACTCATTGACGGCGTTCGTCTGAATTCCTCGCGAACCGACAGTCGTCAGCTTGACTCCATTGACCCGTTTAACATTGCGCACATTGAAGTTATCTCAGGCGCGACCTCACTTTATGGCGGCGGCAGTACCGGCGGATTAATCAACATCGTCACCAAAAAAGGCCAGCCGGAGCGTGAAGTAGAACTTGAACTGGGGAGTAAAAGCGGCTTCAACAATAGTAACGATCATGATGAACGCGTTGCCGCGGCGGTAAGCGGAGGAACCGATCGTGCTTCCGGGCGCATGTCCGTCGCATATCAACGGTTTGGCGGCTGGTATGACGGTAATCACGATGCCCTGCTGCTGGATAACACCCAAACCGGCCTGCAGCACTCCGATCGTCTGGATGTGATGGGCACCGGAACGATTGAACTTGACGACAACCGTCAGTTGCAACTGGTTACGCAGTATTATAAAAGTCAGGGGGATGACGATTACGGGCTGGATCTCGGCGAGAATATGTCCGCCGTGACCGGAACCGGTAAAGCTTATACCCGCAGCGGACTGAACTCCGATCGTATTCCCGGCACCGAACGCCATCTGATCAGTTTGCAATATTCAGATGCGGATTTCTTCGGCCAGAATCTGATCGGCCAAATCTATTACCGTGACGAATCGCTGAAATTCTACCCCTTCCCGACGCTAAGCAAAGGCAAGGTCACCAGCTTCTCCGCGTCACAGCAGGACACCGACCAGTTTGGTGCCAAAATTACCCTCAACAGCCAGTTAATGGATAACTGGGAGCTGACGTGGGGTATCGATGCCGATCACGAAACCTTCGATTCCAATCAGAAATTCTTCGATCTGGCCTGGTCCCTGCCCTCCGGCGGCATGGATAACCGCACCGCTTATACCACCGGGCGTTACCCCGGTTACAGCATCACCAATTTCGCGCCTTTCCTGCAAAACAGCTATGACATTAACGACATCTTTACCCTCAGCGGCGGCGTGCGCTATCAATGGACCGAAAACAGGGTTGATGATTTCGTCGGCTATGCTCAACAACAGGGAATCGCGACCGGGCTGGCGAACTCCGCCGACGCCATTCCGGGCGGCAAAACTGATTACGATAATTTCCTGTTCAACGCCGGGATCCTCGCCCATCTGACCGACCGTCAGCAAACGTGGTTTAACTTCTCTCAGGGCGTAGAGCTTCCGGACCCAGGAAAATATTACGGGAATGGCACCTATTCCCTGGTTGGCGATCATTACCAGCTCCAGCGCAGCGTCAACGTGGCGGATTCACGCCTGGAAGGAATTAAAGTTAACTCGTACGAACTGGGGTGGCGCTACACCGGCGATAGTTTGCGCACGCAACTGGCAGCTTACTATTCGACTTCGGATAAATCGATCGTTATCAACCGCAGCGATATGACTATTAACGTTCAGCCCGACGATCGCCGTATTTATGGCCTTGAAGGTGCGGTGGATTATTTCATTGCGGATACGGACTGGAGCCTGGGCGGCAACTTCAACGTCATTAAATCTGAAGTGAAGCAAAACGGTAAATGGCAGAAATGGGATGTCACACTGGCCTCACCGTCCAAGGCAACCGCATGGGTCGGTTGGGCGCCTGAACCGTGGACATTACGCGTACAGAGCCAGCAAACATTTGATCTGACCGACGCCAGCGGCAATAAGTTGGATGGCTATAACACTATGGACTTTATCGGCAGCTATCAGCTCCCGTTGGGTAAGCTGACCTTTAGCGTGGAGAACCTGCTGAATGAAGAGTACACCACGCTGTGGGGACAACGTGCGCCACTGCTGTATAGCCCAACCTACGGTAGCCCGTCACTGTATGAATACAAGGGCCGGGGCCGCACCTTTGGTCTGAACTACGCCTTAACCTTCTGATAAAAAAAGCCCCCCAGCCTGAGCGAATGGGGGGCTAATGTTCAGGATAATGCTATTTTACGCTTTGTTATTCAGTACCAACTGTCCGTTGTTATCCAACGGAATTTGCGCGCCGGGGTCCTTATCCATTCGGATTTTCCCCTGCTGATCGCCAATTTTGTACGTCACGTCGTAGCCCAGCATTTTTTCAGATTTGTCATACACCGTTTTACAGCGCTGCTGCGTGGTGGTGTACGTATCGTTTTCTTGCATCGAACCTTGAATCTGGTTACCGGCATAACCGCCGCCTAACGCACCCGCCACGGTGGCAATATCTTTACCGCGTCCGCCACCAAACTGATGGCCGATAACGCCGCCGGCAACGGCACCCAGTACAGAACCCGCGATACGGTTTTCATCTTGCACCGGCTTACGGTGCGTGACCGTCACGTTCCGGCACTCCTGACGCGGTGTTTTTACCGACTCTTTAATCGGGGTTGCAGAGACAACTTGTGCATACTGTGGGCCACGCTCGAAAACGTTCAGACTGGCCACCGCTGCAACACCCAGCGCAGCAGCTACGCCAATCCCTATACCCGCCAACATTGATTTATTCACGGGAGTTCCTCCTTTTTTGCTATTAGCAACAACTTTGCAACAGAAGGTAAGGAATGCCAATCAGATTACGGATGAAAATAGCGGAAGGCAGGGATAAAACGAAATGATTCAGAGAACTCTGAAGGCAGGCGTCGGATGCGTGAAATCGTCCGACGCCTGAGGTCAATATTAATGCAGTTTCAGACGCGGGCGAATCACCCGGTTAATACTGCCGACCAGCATCATCAGGCCGGTTTTGAAGTAACCATGCAGCGCAATCTGATGCATACGATACAGTGAAATGTAGACAAAGCGCGCAATACGCCCTTCCACCATCATCGAGCCACGGGTCAGATTGCCCATCAGGCTACCCACGGTAGAGAAGTTAGAGAGCGAGACCAGAGACCCATGATCTTTGTACTGATACGCTTTCAGCGGCTTGCCGTTCATCTGCGCCAGAATGTTGCTCATGGCGCAGCTTGCCATTTGGTGCGCAGCCTGAGCGCGCGGCGGCACAAAACCACCTTCCGGACGCGCGCAGGAGGCGCAGTCGCCAATCGCGTAGACGTCAGGATCGCGCGTGCTCTGCAGAGTTGGCTCAACCACCAGTTGGTTAATACGGTTCGTTTCCAGACCGCCAATGTCTTTCATAAAGTCTGGTGCTTTGATACCCGCCGCCCACACCATCAGGTCGGCTTTAATGTATTCGCCATCTTTGGTGTGCAATCCGCCTTCATCAGCACTGGTGACCATCGTCTGGGTCAGTACGCGTACGCCCAGTTTGGTTAATTCATTATGCGCAGCACCGGAAATACGTGGCGGCAACGCAGGCAGAATACGCTCACCTGCTTCGACCAGCGTAACGTTCAGCGCATCGTTGGTCAGCCCTTTGTAGCCATAGCTGTGCAACTGTTTTACCGCATTGTGCAGCTCGGCGGAGAGTTCAACCCCTGTCGCACCACCGCCCACAATGGCGATATTCACTTTGCCGTTAGCGCCCAGATTCGCGGAATACTTCAGGAACAGATTCAGCATCTCCTGGTGGAAACGACGCGCCTGATGTGGGTTATCCAGGAAAATGCAGTTTTCTTTGACGCCCGGCGTGTTGAAATCGTTGGACGTGCTGCCCAACGCCATCACCAGCGTGTCATACGGGACTTTACGCTCAGGAACCAGCAGATCGCCCTTCTCATCGCGCAGCTCGGCGAGAGTAATGGTTTTTGCTTCGCGATCGATATCCACCACCGAACCCAACTGGAACTGGAAGCCATGGTTACGGGCATGCGCCAGATAGCTCAGCGCATCCACACCTTCGTCGAGAGACCCTGTCGCTACTTCATGCAGTAACGGTTTCCATAAATGGCTGTGGTTCCTGTCCACCAGCGTGATTTTGGCCTTTTTCTTACGCCCCAGCTTTTTACCCAGTTGCGTCGCCATTTCCAGTCCGCCAGCACCGCCGCCGACAATAACGATCCTTTTCAATGGTGTAGTCAACGTGACCCCCTCAAATTTATTAACCAATTGTTAATTAAAAGTTATTAGCATAGCCTTTAATTAACAACAAGTTACGATAATGAAAATGTTCTTCGAGAGTGAGAATAACACGAACGGTGCATTGGTCATACCAAAATTGATGTGTATCAAGTTTTGATGCTGAAAAGATAGACAACCGGAACTTTAAGAACAAAAAAACCAGCCCGGCGGCTGTAATGCCAGTCAGTTAGCGCCTCAGTTTCAGAAAGCTTCAACCTGTACTGCCCGAGGTAAAGAACATGCTATCTCGGAGAAAGAGTTCCGTTCACCTCATGCTCATCATTTCTCTTAAGCACCGATTCCTGTGAACGTGTAAAGGGCGTTCTCCGCCACGCCCATTACAATCCCGGCTCCCGGCGGGAAAATTGTTGCTGCGCAATACCCTCCGCTTATTCCTCCAGGCTACCGGGCCGGGCGCGAGGAAGCGTCCTTGCAAAGCGCGCCCTGAGCCAGCATCCATGCTGGCTCTCCCGGCCTTACGGAAACACGCCGGCAATTTTCAGCCGGACCAGCCCACACCTGACCATCTGCGTTTTTTGTTTAAACAGCAAAAAAGATTTAACTGGAAGTCAGTGCGTTGAAGCGATGACCCCGGTCCGGCTGAAAATCGATGAGGCGTTGACGGCTGACCGGGTCTGCCCGCAGGGATGCGGGCAGAGGGGACGGCCTGCATGGACGCAGGCTCGACCCCGACCCAACAGGCAGACGGCATAAGACGAATAACTCGCGTAGCGACGATTTACCCGCCGGGAGCCTGGGTTGCAAGGGAGGCGGCGGTGAGCCTCCCTTGCACGTTCACAGGAATCGGTGCTTCAGAGAAATGACACCGCTGAGGTGAACGGAACCCTCCGCCGGAATCACATGTTCACCATACGTTCGTAACTGACGAGCATTAGCCTGGCGGCTGTTTTTTTAAACGCTCAATAAGGATTAACCTAACGTCTTGAACGCTTTGATGCGCTGCAAATGTGGCGAGATATTCTTAAACTTGTGCGTCTGTTCTTCATCCCACACTATCTCGTAAAAATGATGCAGCTCTTCAGACGAGCGCTGACTATTAAGTGCTTCATCATGACGTGACAGGATAACCAGGCAGCGATCGCGATTCTTTTCACGGAAATTGGTCACGCATTTTGTCGCGATGTCTGCATACTCTTCAGGTCTGTCGATTTTTCCTTCCATGTTCTCATACGGGAACAGATTGGGATTAAACACGACCTGACGAATATCACACAGGAAACCAATCCGTTCAGCCCAATACCCCCCGAGCCCGACACCACAAATCAGCGGCCGGTCGTCCACATTAAGTTGCAGCATTTTGTCCACTTCTTTCAGCAGATGCTGCATATCATGTTTAGGATGCCGCGTACTGTAGCTAATCAGCCTGACGTCCGGGTCGATAAACTGCAGCTGCAACACCTTTTCGTGGTTGCCCGGACTGTTAGAGTCAAAACCGTGTAAATAGATAATCATCGCATCCTCGCCAAACTTGCGTTAATGACCTGCTTTCTCTTCCTGCCAGCGCTCATGAAGCTGGTTGAGCTGGGCACTTACCGTCTTCCAGCGTGCCGAATCCATCAGTTCCTGACGTGAAAATGAACCTTTATGATACAAACGTGTAACACGTTCTGCATTGATCGGCGACAGATTATCTAACACACTGACCGCTCCTTTACGATTATTGCAGACCAGGATCATATCGCAACCTGCATCCAGAGATGCCTGACCACGCTCCGCATAGCTTCCCATTATCGCCGCCCCCTCCATCGACAAATCGTCGGAGAAAATGACGCCATCGAAGCCAAGCTCCTGACGCAGAACCGTTTTTAGCCAGTGCGGCGACCCGCTCGCCGGACGCGGATCCACGTCACTGTAGATAACGTGCGCAGGCATAATGGCATCAAGTTTGTTTTCCGTAATCAACGTCTGGAACACGGACATATCTTTCGCCCGAATTTCCGCTTCTGAGCGTGGATCGGTTGGCGTTTCTTTGTGTGAATCCGCCGTCACCGCCCCATGTCCGGGGAAATGTTTACCGGTAGTTTTCATGCCAGCGGCGTGCATACCGTCAATGAAGCGGGTTGCCATAGCCAGCGCTTTCAGCGGATCGGCATGATATGAGCGCTCGCCAATTGCCGCACTGATATGCCCCACATCCAGCACCGGCGCAAAGCTGATATCGATGTCCATTGCGATCATTTCGCTGGCCATTAGCCATCCGGCATCCTGAGCCAGTTTGCCGCCCTCTTCCAGACCGTGCAGCGCGGCAAAGGATTGGGCCGCGGGTAAACGCGTAAATCCTTCGCGAAAACGCTGTACGCGCCCGCCTTCCTGATCTACCGCCACCACCAAATGATTGCGCGATGCCGCGCGGATCTGGCGCACGAGTTCACGCAACTGTTCCGGGTCATGATAATTTCGGGTAAAGAGGATCAACCCACCTACCAGCGGATGCGCCAGAATCTCACGCTCTTCAGCGTCCAGCTCATACCCTTCAACATCCAACATTACTGGGCCCACACTGCTCTCCTTATCCTTTCATTGTTAGCTGCCGCCAGGTTTCATCGGCCAGCCTGATAAATTGTCGATCGCCGGTTTGTCGCCAGCGATACTCAAACCACCCCGCCTTTAGCATCATTACCCAGGGCCGCCATCGCCTGACCTGTCGCCACAGCGTGTTTTGCTCAATGTGCGATTGTTGGGCGTAGGCGTTAACCAACTGCCGGTGCTGGGATTCATCGCTAACCCATACCGCCGCCAGCTCCAGGGCGATATCACCGTCACCGGCATATTCCCAGTCAATCAGCCGTAGCCCTGAGGCTGTACGCACGATGTTGTCACCGTGGACATCCATATGCAGCGGCCCCAGACGCAAAGGACGAGGCTCACCGTGTTTACGTAGCTGCTTCAGCGCCCGCAGCCAGTGTGGCGTCCGACGCGCCGGATCGCCACACTGCCAGTACTGTTCAAGTAGCGGCAGCAAACTGATTCGCCAGCCCAATAGGGGTTGCTGGTGCAGATGATACAGTAAGCCAGCGAGTTCGTCGGCGTCCGGTAATCTGGATTCTACCTTGCCGTGAAAAAAGTCCACCGCCATCCACCCACGCGTATAAAAACGGGGGCGCGGCGCAAGGCTTTCTGGCAGAAGTTTTAACGCATGATAGTGGCGTAAGAAATGTGATTCCGGCGCGTCGGGGTCGTGATGACAGCGCAACACTAAGCGATGGGTATGATGTTCGATGATGCAGCTCCCGCCGCTCAGGCCGCTCTGGCTGGCTGCGACGGGATGATACTGCGGGAAATAGCGCGACAACACTTCGTCGCGCGTCAGTCGGTTATTGTTGCTGTACGGCACCTTTACCTGACCAGATAATCTCGCCAGTTTGTACCAGCATTAATTGCATTTGCAGCGCGGGTGAATTGACATTGCCGGATGCGCTGGAATAGAGCACATACTGTGCGCCAACGTTCCGGGCGATACCAATCGCTTTGCTGCGCGTTCCCAGGCTGTCGTTCGGCGACAGGCCTAACTGCTGCTTGGCAACAGCCAGTTGCTGGGCGGAAACCAGAGTAAACTTACCGTTATTCGCCAGCGCGTTACGCAAGGTCTCGGTGGCTTCACCACTATTCAACGAGCCGTTAGTACGGTTATTGACGCTATCAACCAGCAGAACGCCTCCTGCTTTAACGCCGTCAGCCTGCAGCATTTTGCCGACCATCGGCTGCATAGCGCCGTTCCAGTTATAGTGGCGTTGACGTGGCGTCGGCTGCGCCGTTTGGTCCTCGTGCTCGATCGGCCCCGGCTGCTGCGGTATGGTTGGCACCGTTGGTACAACCGGCACCGGCTGTTGCGGCTGCGCGGGCTGTTCCGGCACAGGCTTCACTTCATCTACCGGCGCGGGTTCACGTTGCACCACACAACCAGAAAGAAACATCGCCAGCGCGGCAATCAGTGCGTAGCGATTCATTTTGTTCTTCAAGATTCACCCCTTACAAATAAAGATACAGTCTAACCTTGTGCGCCCCCAAAAAATTGGCGCTGCCGTACAACGTCACCGACGAACGAGCCGGGATAGTCACGCTGCGCGGCGCTTCCAGAGGGTGCATTTCCAGCCCTCTGGCGTCATACCAGTAAAACCGATAATGAACGGTAACGGGTTCTTGTCTTTCGTTATAGAGTCGCGAGGATGCCGAAGCCTGAATATCAGACGTGGTTAACGTCGGCTGTTCTGCTGTGATGCCCGCCGCCAGAATCGTTGATTCCATCACCAGTGACTGTTCATCACTTACCGGAATTTCAGGATGTGTTCGACAGCCAGCCAATAGCAGCAAGCTCAGTGAAAGTGCAAGGCATCCTCTGGTCATGCTTACAGACCTTTATGCGCAAGCATTGGGCCAAGCGCACGGCCACCCAGCAGGTGCATATGAATGTGATACACCTCCTGACCGCCATGACGATTGGTGTTCATGATTAAACGGTACCCATCCGCAGCAATGCCTTCCTGCTCGGCGATTTTCGCCGCAACGGTAATCATGCGACCCAGCGCCTGCTCGTGCTCCGCCGTTACATCATTGACTGTTGGGATCAAAACGTTAGGAATAATGAGAATGTGCGTAGGTGCCTGAGGGGAAATATCACGAAACGCGGTGACCAGTTCATCCTGGTACACGATATCCGACGGAATTTCACGACGGATAATTTTGCTGAATATAGTTTCTTCTGCCACGACGTTTTCCTTTTTCATTAACAGCCCAAGCGTTATGCCATGCTACGCCGGGTAACTCTGCGAGTATAGAGTATGAGCGAGTTACTCACGCTCTTTCAACTTTAACCCTCGATTATTTAAGCAAAAACCTCTGCCACTGCTGTTCTTATAACCATTTCTCATCGCTATTGCTTAAGCATAGTACTGAAACAATATTTCATTTTCCACGTAGCAACTGTTTACACGTTGAATGTTAATGCGTATATTTCGCATTTGTATTTACATGCGCACTTAATCATTTACAACCAAAGGGTTCATCACAACCACCGGTGATTCGAACTTAATATTAATAATTATCAAGGACTTTTTGATGTCTTTCACAACACTCAACGGGAATATTCAACGCCAGCCGGGGCTTGCCCCTTCTTTACTGGCAGCCTGCATTACGTTAGCGCTATTGCCTTCCACCAGCCTCGCAGCCCCTGATGAAGAGACAGTGGTAGTTGAAGGTTCTGCGCCAGCCGCAGCCAGCGAGGAGCAGGATTACAGCGTTAAATCGACGACCGCTGGCACCAAAATGCAGATGACGCAGCGCGATATTCCGCAATCGGTCAGTATTGTCAGCCAGCAGCGCATGGAGGATCAGCAGTTGCAAACGCTGGGCGATGTGATGGATAACACGTTGGGGATAAGCAAAAGCCAGGCGGATTCAGATCGCAGTAGCTATTATTCTCGCGGATTTCAGATTGATAACTATATGGTCGATGGGATCCCGACCTATTTTGAATCCCGCTGGAATCTCGGTGACGCCCTTTCCGACACGGCCCTTTTTGAGCGAGTCGAAGTAGTCCGAGGCGCTAACGGGCTGATGACCGGAACGGGTAATCCCTCCGCCTCCATTAACATGATCCGAAAGCATGCCACCAGCCGCGAGTTCACCGGTAATGTTTCTGCGGAATATGGCAGTTGGAATAAACAACGCTATGTGACCGATCTGCAAAGCCCACTGACGGCAGACGGCAACGTGCGCGGTCGCATCGTGGCGGGCTACCAGAATAACGACTCATGGCTTGATCGCTACAATAACGAAAAAATGTTCTTCTCCGGGATTGTCGATGCCGATCTGGGCGACACCACCAGCCTGTCTGCCGGATATGAATACCAGCGCATTGATATCAACAGCCCAACCTGGGGTGGATTGCCGCGCTGGAATACCGATGGCAGTAAAAACAGCTACGATCGTTCGCGCAGTACTGCGCCGGACTGGGCATATAACGATAAAGACATTAATAAAGTATTTGTCACCGTCAAACAACGTTTTGCCGATACCTGGCAGGCAACCCTGAACGCCACCCACTCTGAGGTCAAATTCGACAGCAAAATGATGTACGTCGATGCCTATGTCAACAAGGCCGACGGCACGCTGATTGGCCCGTACGGCAGTTATGGTCCGGGCTATGACTACGTCGGTGGAACCGGCTGGAACAGCGGCAAACGTAAAGTGGATGCCGTCGATCTGTTCGCCGACGGCGGTTACGACCTGTTTGGTCGTCAGCATAATCTGATGCTCGGCGGCAGCTACAGTAAACAGAATAACCGTTATGAAAGCTCGTGGGCGAACGTATTCCCCAACGAAATCGGCAGTTTCTATACCTTCGATGGTAATTTCCCGGAAACCAACTGGAGCCCACAGTCATTGGCCCAGGACGATACCACGCACATGAAATCGCTCTACGCCGCAACGCGTATTTCGCTGGCCGACCCGCTGCACTTGATCGTCGGCGCGCGTTATACCAACTGGCGTATCGACACCCTGACCTACAGTATGGAGCAAAACCACACCACGCCGTATGCGGGTCTGGTGTATGACATTGACGATAACTGGTCTACTTACGCCAGCTATACCTCAATCTTCCAACCACAGAACAAGCGCGACAGTTCCGGTAAATATCTCTCCCCCATTACCGGCAACAATTATGAGCTTGGCCTGAAGTCCGACTGGATGAACAGTCGTTTAACCACCACCCTCGCAGTATTCCGCATCGAACAGGATAACGTGGCGCAATCAACCGGCGTGCCAATCGCCGGTAGCAATGGCGACACGGCCTATAAAGCGATGAATGGTACGGTCAGCAAAGGGGTCGAATTCGAAGTTAACGGTGCGATCACCGATAACTGGCAGATGACGTTTGGCGCGACACGCTATGTTGCTGAAGACAACGAAGGCAATGCGGTGAACCCGAACCTGCCGCGAACCACAGTAAAACTGTTTACCCGTTATCGCCTGCCGGCTATGCCGGAACTGACCGTCGGCGGAGGGGTTAACTGGCAGAATCGCGTTTACAGCGATACGGTCACGCCTTTTGGCACATTCCGCGCGGAACAAGGAAGCTACGCTCTGGTAGATTTGTTCACCCGTTACCAGGTAACAAAAAACTTCTCTGTGCAGGGTAACCTCAATAACCTGTTCGATAAAACCTACGACACTAATATTGACGGTTCTATCGTCTATGGCGAGCCGCGCAACGTCAGCGTCACCGCCAGCTATCAATTCTAATTCGAAACACATCACGCTCCACCTGCCGGTCAGGTGGATGCACTGGGCTGAAAAAGCAAAAAGCCTGCTTAGTTTCCTAAGCAGGCTTCTTAAATATGGCTCCTCTGACTGGACTCGAACCAGTGACATACGGATTAACAGTCCGCCGTTCTACCGACTGAACTACAGAGGAATCGGTGTGGAGTCGTATCTTAGCGGCGAAAAAATTTTTGTCAAACCCCATTTCCGCGAATAAGTATCAATTGATGCTTCTCTCGACAGTTTGTTGCATTTCCAGACATTTTAAATGGAAAAAACTTTGCAGCTTTTTGGATTCTCCCTCATCATTTGAAATGAGGTTTCAACTTTCTTCTTTAAGGTCCACTTTGAACGTCTCCGCTGCCTTACGCCAGGTCGCTTCCCGCACGCCCTGGTATGCCAAACGCAAGAGTTATAAGGTTCTCTTTTGGCGCGAAATCACTCCGCTTGCTGTCCCTATTTTTCTGGAAAACACCTGTGTGCTATTGATGGGGGTTCTGAGTACCTTCCTGGTAAGCTGGTTGGGAAAAGAAGCAATGGCAGGGGTCGGCCTCGCCGACAGCTTCAACATGGTCATCATGGCGTTTTTTGCCGCCATCGATTTGGGAACCACGGTGGTTGTAGCATTTAGCCTCGGCAAGCGAGATCGTCGACGGGCCAGAGCCGCGGCCAGACAATCGCTGGTGATCATGACGATTTTTGCTACCGTGCTGGCTGCGGTCATTCATTATTTTGGTGAGCAGATTATTGACGTTGTCGCGGGTGAAGCAACGCCCGATGTTAAAGCTTTGGCACTCACCTATCTGGAGCTAACGGTACTCAGCTACCCGGCAGCAGCCATTGCGTTGATCGGTAGTGGCGCACTCCGCGGAGCCGGAAATACCAAAATTCCGCTGTTGATTAACGGCGGTATGAATATTCTGAACATCATCATCAGCAGCATCCTGATCTACGGGATCTTTTCCTGGCAAGGACTGGGATTCGTGGGGGCCGGACTCGGGCTGACCATATCACGCTACATCGGTGCGATCGCCATTATTTGGGTACTGATGATTGGTTTTAATCCGGCATTACGAATTCCCTTCAAAAGCTATTTTAAGCCGCTCAACCTCGCCATTATCTGGGAGGTTATGGGGATAGGTATTCCGGCCAGTATTGAGTCTGTGCTGTTTAATGGCGGTAAGCTGTTAACGCAGATGTTTGTCTCCGGCATGGGAACCAGCGTCATTGCCGGGAACTTCATTGCATTTTCTATTGCCGCGCTCATCAACCTGCCGGGGAATGCTTTAGGTTCCGCGTCGACGATTATTACCGGCAGGCGCCTGGGAAATGGCCAGATTGCACAGGCTGAAATCCAGTTACGCCATGTGTTCTGGCTGTCGACGATCGGTTTAACTGCCATCGCCTGGCTAACCGCCCCTTTTGCTGGGGTAATGGCCTCATTTTACACCCACGATCAGGATGTAAAAGAGGTCATAGTCATCCTGATTTGGCTCAATGCGGCATTTATGCCGATATGGGCAGCTTCCTGGGTATTACCCGCTGGCTTTAAAGGTGCGCGCGATGCACGTTTTGCTATGTGGGTATCGATGTTGGGCATGTGGGGCTGTCGCGTCGTGGCGGGTTACACGTTGGGGATCGTATTAGGATGGGGCGTAGTCGGCGTTTGGTTAGGGATGTTCTTCGACTGGGCCGTGCGCGCCGCATTATTTTATTGGCGTATGGTCACGGGGCGCTGGTTGTGGAAATACCCGCGCCCCGAACGTGAAAAGTGCATAAAACAACCCGTTGCGTCTGAATAAGCGGCGAAATGGGGAATATTTCGGCAAACGATTGAATTTATCGATTCAGGCTTTGACAACGCGGAGTAGCATCGCTAATATTCGCCTCGTTCACACGATTCCTCTGTAGTTCAGTCGGTAGAACGGCGGACTGTTAATCCGTATGTCACTGGTTCGAGTCCAGTCAGAGGAGCCATATTTAAGAAGCCTGCTTAGGAAACTAAGCAGGCTTTTTGCTTTTCTGCGATGCCATTTTCCAGGCCAGATAGAGCGCTTCACACCACCGCCTAACTTTTCCATCGTGGCAGCGGGCGGGAATGTCCGTCTGCTTATGCAAAATGTCTCTATGATCCAATGCGTTAATGTCGTGGTTGATTATCTTATCGGGCAACGATATTTGGATGAGATCAAAAATTACCCATGACTATACTGACGAAAACAACGCTGACCACTTTATTGCTGCTGCCGCTATGTACGATGGCCGGGGAGAAAGTAACGCTACGTTGTCCCGATAGAGGTTGGGCGGAGGTGACATTTCATCTGTTCCAGCACGTCAGCGTACTGTGGGAAAATAATAGTTTTTATATTTCCGATGCCCGACGCAGTCAGAGTCATAAATTTTATACGTTCACGAACAGAGATATTCTTTCGGTGAAGAATGAATTTCAGTTTATCTATGCGGATTCGGGCCGGGCGGTGTCTTGTTCGATATTGTCGCGGGTGCCCACTCAGGACCTGAGGCTGGAAACGCTGAGATAACGCTGCGTTCTGCTCCCGCGCCGTCTGAAAGCCCGCTTGCTCGCGGGCTTTTGCGATCATATCTGATAATCAATCACGGTTTCATCCGGTTCCATTGCCTGACGTTTGATTTCATCGACGGATAGCCCTGCGTTACATAGCTCAATGAAACGCCAGACGTAGTTGCGCTGCAGTTGCCCGCGTTTCAGGCCCAGCCAGACGGTATTCGCGTCAAATAAGTGGCGGGTATCCAGACGAGTCAAGCTCCCCTCCTCCTGCTCACCACTGGATTGTTCTGCCACCAGCCCAATCCCCAACCCCAATGACACATAGGTTTTAATCACATCCGAGTCCTGGGCGCTAAGGATAATATCCGGCACTAATCCTTTGCGCGCAAACGCCTCATCGATACGGGAACGTCCCGTAATCCCCTGACGATACGTAATTAACGGCCAGTGGGCGATGGATTCCAGCGTGAGAGGAGAAGTCTTCACTAAAGGATGCTCATGAGGAACAAGCAGGCTGTGGTGCCAACGAAACCACGGAAAAGCGACCAACAGTGGATCGCTGCTGAGTCGCTCGCTGGCGATCCCGATATCAGCCCCACCATTTTGCAACAGCACGTCAATTTCCTGCGGCGTACCCTGGATGAGTTCCAGACGCACTTCAGGGAATAGCTCACGAAAGGCTTTAATCACCGCAGGCAGGCTATAGCGAGCCTGGGTATGCGTGGTGGCGATCGTCAGAACCCCGGACGTGTCATTGGTAAACAGATCCGCCAGACGACGAACGTTGCTGGCCTCATTCAGAATACGTTCGGCAATAACCAGCAAGGCTTTACCCGGTTCGGTCATGCCCAGCAGGCGTTTACCGCGACGGATAAAAATCTCGATGCCCAATTCATCTTCAAGTTCACGAATGTGTCGGCTGACGCCCGACTGCGAGGTATACAGTATATTCGCGACTTCCGTCAGGTTGTAATCCTGGCGGGCCGCCTCGCGGATTATTTTCAGTTGCTGGAAATTCACTTTTCGCTCCGGGCACATCAGACATTACGCTATTGTTAAAGTCTGATGCCCGGCATAACAAATAATAAAAACCTGTTTCTTATTCCTCATGGGAATAAGGTTTAGCTGACCAGCTGCAGTTCATGGTTTTCCAGTGCCGGACGACTAACCAGCGACAACAGGATCTCCTTCACGGCCTGAGCCTGAGGCGACAAACTTCCTCTAGCTGAGACGTTCAACGATAATGGCAGATTCATTGATGGGGTCGTGATCCGCGCCATCCAGCCGTTTGCTGCATTGCATAATGAACGGGCAGCAGATTCGGGCAACACAGTAACGCCCATACCGCTGGCAATGGCAGCCGTTAAGGTGGCAATAGACTCAATTTCGCCAATCACTTTCGCCGTTAAGCGACGCAGCGAAAAAGCTTCATCCACGCGCAGGCGAACTGCGCTGTAATCCCGCGGTAAAAACAGATTCATCTGTGCCACCGCGGCTAAATCGACGCTTTGCCCCGGACACTCACGCGTCCCGACCAGGTAAAGATCCTCTTTAAGCAACGGTTGGCTGCTGATACCTGCCACTGGCGAACGCTCATAGAGCACCGCCATGTCTAATTGCCCGCTGAGCAGCTTATCATTCAGCACCGCCCCACTGTTTTCATGCAAATAGACCAGCACATCGGGCAGTTCAGCTCGTACTGTCTGTAATAACGGCATAGTGATGGATGACGCCGCTGTACCTGGCGCAAGGCCAATAGAGACCTGTCCCCCCAGGGTCTGGCCCACGTTATTGACCGCAAGGTGCGCCTGTTCGCACTGACGTAAAATCGTCCGGGCGTGGGTATATAACACTTTCCCCGCTTCCGTCGGCGTGACGCCGCGCTTGGTACGAATCAGCAGTTGCTGATCAAGTTCGCCTTCCAGCGTGGCAACCTGTTGGCTCAGTGCGGGTTGCGCAATGTGCAACACTTCCGCTGCCTGGGTCAGGCTACCAATATCGACGATTTTTACGAAATATTTCAGTCGTCTGAAGTTCATTTTGCCTCCTGTCGGAATACCAGAACCCGTGCTGGCAGTCATTGAGTTCAGTACTGCAAGATGCTTGCCAGTTTCTTCTGAAACGGTGTTTTGCGGCTAAAGCCCCGTAAAGTCAGGAGCAAAGGTGCAGGAAGAACATTATGTTCAACTGTATGGCTTATTCTGACTGCCCTGGAAGAGGTAGACGCGCACCAGAATGGGGCAAAAGCATAAAAAGACGGAAAGATCGCCTCTTTGCTGATTTTGTCAGCAAACGAACGCACAAATGTATTTACCCCTTTGACAAGCCCCATCACCCTCGCTAATATGCGCCTCGTTCAAACGATTCCTCTGTAGTTCAGTCGGTAGAACGGCGGACTGTTAATCCGTATGTCACTGGTTCGAGTCCAGTCAGAGGAGCCATATTTAAGAAGCCTGCTTAGGAAACTAAGCAGGCTTTTTGCTTTTCAAGGCCCAGCAGCGAGATATCCATAATTGCCTCGCCCGCTCACCTAATGGGCAGACGCTGATACCATGCCAGATCATCGTGCAAGGTACGATCGAGGATTATCAGTTCGGTTGCCACTCCTTGAAATGAAATAATTCCTCCTGAATGTAAAAACACAGCACATTGCTCCTTGATATTATCACTTCATATATCCGTGAAAATATTTGTGCCAATCGTTCCTCTCTATCATCTTATTGAGTAATAGCAACAGTTCATAATCACTGTGCAAATTAAATTTTTTCATAGCCGTATATTTATGTGCAAATACCGTTTTATCACTAATCATCAACTCATTTGCAATTTGCATGACCGACATACCTTTATATAAACCGGCCATGATACGGATCTGCTGCGGTGAAAACGTTTGTTGCTGGCATTCGAAACATGAGACGGATGACTGGCGATAGCCTACCTGCTGCGTCCTTCGCCATGCAGCATTCAGAACAGTGCGCACCTGCGCCACGGGTGCACGACGAGAAATAAAGATAATATCCTGAAAACAAGAAGGCTGAACTGAGACACGGAGATCATCATCGATAAAGCCAATCACAACCCCTTTTTTACGCTCCTGTAATTCAGGAAAACAAGTAAAAGACTCTCCGGGACATAACGAAAGCACAATGATATCCGCCGCTTTAGCACTTGCTGACGTGAAGTTAAAATTGAAATCAATTTTTTTATTCTCATGGGAAAAGAACTCAGTAAAAAGCGAGGCCAACCCACTCTGAAATAATACATCCGGTTCTTTTATTACAATATTAATCATTAGCTATACCGAAATTTAATTAATCTTTCCCAACTGAGACGGATTATCAATAACCGAATTTGCTGTTAAAAGAATGCCCTGTTCAAAGAGATAACAAATACCGCGCATATCTCCCTTTTAAATCAGCTATCCGCTGGTTGAATAGTGCCTCATTAAGACATTTATCTTAGGGTGTCATTTCTCTCTACACGATTCCCATCATCATTAATCAGCAAAAAATGGATCTTCTTGGGAAAGTCCATCTGATTCCCATTGAGCCGCAGTGTTTTACTGGCAAAAGGTGCCAACATACCAACATTAACCTGCTGCGATTCGCTACCATCAGTCACCTCAACGCTGTCAAAAGTGGCGTAATACGGCGTGGGGTTTGTCACTTTCAGCGCCAGCAAACCAGGTTGGCGAAAAATGCTGAACTGCTGTTTCTCCGCCACATCATCCACGGACAATTCCAGATGCGCTGGGCGACAGAACAGCTTCAACTGTAAGCGTACCGCTACTTTTACCAGCATCGCCTCTTTTGGCAGGCGGGCATCCGCGGGGGGGATTTCATAGATATTAAGCCAGTAAAGCACCTCACGATCGGTCGGTAGCGGCATCTGTGTAGCCAGTAACCGAAGACTTTTCCTCTCTCCAGGCTCGAGACGAAAAATACCGGGCAGCGGCATGACCGGGGAGTTGATCGCATTTTCCGGCGTACCGTCTGGTGAGCCATCGTCAACCCAGCTCTGGACGATAACCGGGTATGCATTACTATTGAATAGTATCAACGTACGTTCTGGGTCCGCTGCGGAAAAGACCACCCGAGATGATTCCACCATCACACCGGCTAACACCAGTCTACTCAGCAAAAGCATCAACACACCGGCAACCGCTATGCTTATTTTGTTCATTACTGCACCTGGATAATGACTTGAGCGGTTGCGCTTACTTTACCTGCAGTAACCGTTTTTCCAGGCAACGCTTTCAGGGTCGCATTTAACGTTTTGTTGTAGGTCGTCACCCCACTAACCACGCCCCCGCCTACAGCATCATCCAGAAGCGGATACCAGCCCGCAGCATTCCCACCCAATACCGAACCACTTAACGAACTGAGTAAATTAAGCAGCGTCCCATTGGTTCTGCTTATCTGAATACCTACTCCGGTAGCGACCGAAGGATCCGTACCGTAGTTATCTGAAACCAAATAAGTGACACCAGACCCTGACGTCAGACCTAATGACGCAGCCGTTGCCGCATTACCCGGATTGACCAGAATACCCATTGCAGTCTGATTGGCCGCGACACCACTCGTGAATGATGTAACCCCGCTGTTCGCCGGGCTGCCTGTCTGGCAGTTAAATGAGATATTAATCGGCTGTCGTACTGTTGCCCCCGCCTGCAGTTGGGAGACGGAAATCGTCGGGAAAAGGACTAATGGCGTCACATTATTAACGACACAGGTTGCAGAGCGGCGGATATACAGACGGTTATAGAGATTAACGCCCCCCGGCCAGTAGCCATACCAGCCATCATATTGCGAGTTAGAATCTGCCCCCACGCTTAAACCGTTAGAAAATCCAGGGCCCTTAAAAGCGATATAAGTGGCAGGCTGCGATTGGGGATAAATACCGGTACTGGTAGCCCCCCATCCGCCTGCGCTGGTACTGAGGCGAAATAACTCCACTTTGGTATTGCTGAAGTTCTTCGCTTTCACCAAAAGCCAACCCTGCGAATCTGTATCAAGATTGGTAAGCTGTCGGGCCTTCCAGTAACGGCTGTAATACTCCCCTGTCAGCATATTTGTTGCGCGCAGCGCCATTCCGGGGACATAAGTCTGGTAGCTTTGCGGCAAGCCCGCAGCCGTCCCGACCTCAACGTGACCCGCATAAGTTGAATCACCGTTGGTCGCGTAATATTCATAAAGATTATTAATATCACCTGCCTGGCAGCGAAACAGGATCTGCTCCGGGTTATAGATCTGGTTCCCTACCATCGGCACAATCCCCGTGGCTAACAGCGTTCCGTCTGGCTGAAAAGCGCTGTTATTGATATTAACCACAGTCGGCAGCGTACCTATAGAGCCAGCGCCATCCGGCATCCCATCCCAGGAGGCGGCCGTCCCTTTCCCCGGCTCGGTATAATAGTTTGAGGCCGAGTTTGTGTTCGTCCCGGTGATACGGTAGCACATTGCCCAGGAGAGCTGCGGCAAGCCAATCCCAACGACCAGCAGCATTGGCATAAAGAGATTCTTTTTCATTAGCTGTTACCCACATTAATTCCTGCGACACGGCAGCGTCAGGTGATACATTGACTTGTTCATTTCCTGGCCACGAAGGTCATAATTCAAAAGGCACAGCCCGGCAGCGGCATCGCCCAATTTGATCTTCAGCGTGCCTTGTCGGCTAGATGCTCGCGCATAAATTTGATTACCCTGCCCCACAAGGCCAATAACCCGATTCTTGCTATCGTAAACGTCGGCACCAAGTGGTAACGGCTCCTCTCCTCCCGCTGCAAGCCTGATTAAAAGGGCGTACCCTTCAAGCGTTCTGAAGCGCACTTTCACCATCGATCCAGCATAAGGTGCAACGCGTTGTTGGTTGTCTACCAGCTCAGCGTTCGGATTACTGATTCCTTTAGCATCCAGAGTAATATCGTTGAAGGTGTAAGGAACCACCGAAGGGACAAGCGCGTAACCTGAATTGTTAATCGTCGCCCCCATTCCTCCTCCTACTTCGGCACCGCTGGCTCCCTTCGCTTCAACTAATGCAAAGGTGTCGGATAAATATGGCCCAGGCGTCACGCCACCAGCATGGGCCACCACCGCGCCACGCGCGCTTGCGCCATACTGGGTGTAACCTTTGCCGTGCGAAAGAGTTCCTCCGATAGTTGCAAAGGGAAGTTGCTGAGTAAGACTGGCGCCCGCACTGCTGCCGCTACCGCCATTATCGTAAGCGGCATTCAGGCTATAGGCGGTGTTCTGTGACTCCCCCAGGGTCCCCGTCAGCGATGATTGATAGCTATCGTGACCGCCATTGTCAGACTGATGGCTATATCCGGTCGTCAGAATCGGGGAGCGCGACCCGGCCCCCAGTGGGAGTGAGACGGAAAACATAAAAACATTCTCTGTACGACTATTACTCGTATCACTGCCATCATTAACATTTATATTCTGCACGCCATACCGTGTGCGCCCTGTCTGCTGCCGACTCATTGAAAGATTGTAACTTAGCGAGTTGTAATGATTGGAGTAGCCAACCTGAAACTGCGTATCGCGACCACGGCCGCCACGGTAGGTCGTGGTTGAACCTGAAACATAGGCCTGCCCAAGCTGACCAAGCCCCTGACTTAGTGTCACAACAAACTGGTTTCTCTGTTCATAGGTGCTTGACGTCCATGTACTGTCGCTATTCGCCGCGCTACGAATCCCCAATACGTCGGTTAAATCGCGATAACCTTGAGTTGAATATCGATAACCCGCCAGAGCCAGGGTCGTGGACGTCGGTACAAACGTGCGGCTATAGTTAGTACCGAATCGCCAACCAGTCAGGTAGTCACCGAACATATTCGCCCGAGAATAAACGGCATTAACACCGAATGCCCCGAGTTCACTGGCAAAGACAGCCCCACCCAGTAAAGCCTGATAGCCATCGGAAATACGTACCCCTGAGTTAGTGGTGATGGCGTTAGTCAGGCCGGTCTGCCAGGTGGCATCAGCGAACATATCATCGCTATCGCCAATATCCCGTACCTGGCCTGCCGAAAGGCTGACGTGCGAGCGACCAGGCCGCATAGAGCCTGGTACCGCCGCAAAGGGAACGGTAAATGACGACACGCGTCCATCCGCCTCCTGAATTTCGACAACCAAATCACCTTCGTAGCTGGTCGGATAAAGATCGTCGATAACAAAGGCGCCTGGCGCAACGGTCGTCTGATAGATTTGGGTACCCGATTGACTGACCGTGACTTTAGCCGTTGTCGAGGCGATACCACGAATTGTCGGAGCATAGCCACGTTGGGATTCCGGTATCATGCGATCGTCGGTTTCCAGTTGAATACCAAGAAAGCCAAGGCTGCTGAAAAAGCTTCCAGAGGTATAGCTGTCACCCAACGTCAATTCACTGTTGATTGCCGGGATGGGGTGCTGAACATAGGTTCGTACTGATTTCCAATGGCTGCTGTCCGGACCATTATTCGTAGAATAACGGGTATAATTTGATAGCTGGCGCAGTTGCCATAAGCCGAGGTTTATCCCGGAATTAAGCCCAAGATAAGTCGAATCGCTGTTGTAATTACCGCTTGCCTGGGTGCGATAAAAGTTGGTGTCATAATTCGTAAATAATACGGTGTCGCCTGCGGTAAGACTCTCCAGCGGCACCGCCCCGCGCGCCGAACGCATCATCTGCGCCTGCGGGATCAATATATTCAGACGCAGTTGGGAAAAATCAAACTGAGCGCTGCTCCCCTGAACATGTTCAGTCACCCGCAGGCAAGCATCATGATCATCTTTGGCCTGAATACTTCCAGGCAAAATTCCAATAGCCGTAAGTTGCTCGCGAGAAAAACAGGGAGAAACCTGATTTTTTTTATCTGCAGAAAATAATACTGCCTGGCGATTATAAAAATTCCCATTGATGAAAATATCGACCTGATACTCTCCTGGCGCAACCGAATCCGCTTTATCAAAACGAGCGAGAATATTTTGATCTTTAGCCGCACCAATCAACATACTGTTATCAAACTCAAACTGATCTGTTTTTGCAGAAACGAGCGCATCCGATGCAGAAGCCATGAGCGGTGTAATCATCCACAGAAGCAATACCAATGGTTTAAGCCGGGTTTTACATTCAAAAGGCAGGCCTAAAGCAACAATATTTTTGTTTTTAGAAAAATCATCCTGAGGGGGGTTTTTATTAATCATATTCATCCCTATCCCCTGTATATAAAAATCCGTCAAAAAATTTTTATCGGGGTAAATCTTATCTGACGAGATCCGCCTGCGCGTAAGTCTGGCCACCATAATCATTAATTAGTGTGAACTTCAATTTACTTGCTGCTGATATCGACTGTCCTTTCTTATTTACCGGCCAGGTTACCGTTGTTTTTGGTGGAATCATACTGGCCTGGATTGGAATATTTTGTGTGCCTGTCACAAGAGAGGCGGTAATGACAGAGGCATAATATCCAGACGTATTTTCCGCAACTACCCTCCAGCGACCACTTTCTTCTTTTAACGAGAAATGGATCTGTTGGGCAACACTATCCGGATTACCCACAATATCTTTTGGTCGATAAAATATCTTCATGCGATTACGCAGAATAACAGACATTTGGTTCTGACTGCCCTTAATCGCATTTTTTGGAGGGATCTGTACTGAGTTAAGATAAAATAAAGACTCACGATCCTGAGGTAAATCTTTACCAGTAAATATCAGCCTGACTGACTGTCCGGTATGTGGTTCAATCCGAAAGAGAGCCGGAACCGACATAAAGGGAGCATTGGTTTTATCTGGTGTAGAAGCAGGATCGTTCACATCGGACCACACCTGCATCACATATGGAATATTGTCATTATTAGAAAACTGGAGCGTTTGAGATTGAGTATCTGCCGGATAAATAACCCTGGTATTTAGCATCACAACGCTCGCCATCACCGGCGAGCAGAGCATCAAAATGCAAGCCGGGATAAAAATAAAAAGTCGGCAAAATGCTCTCATAGTCATTTTAAAATTCTCTTCATAAACACCCCTTCTGATTCATCAGAAGGGGTGACACGATTACTGGTAAGAAATAGCGTATTGAACGCTACCCAGCACAGAACCCGCTGTTGCAGCACCTTCGGAGTAGTACTGCACCGCAAAATCATGAGAGGCCGACGTTGCGTTTGCCACCAGATTTAACCCTGGCGCACCAGTCTGACCCGTCAGATCAAGCGGGGTCGCTGGCGTTGCTGGATCGACCAGCTGTAAAGAGACATTTGTTGCAGATCCAGTGTTTCCCATACGACCATTACTGGTCAGATTATTACCGACAAAAATGGTTTTAATCGCGGTATCGGAAGTTGAAGCCGTACATCCTGAAATATCAATTGTGAAATTAGTCGTGCCTGCCGTTGTTCCGGCGGTGGTCAAAGATGAGGCAGGAACGGTTGGCAATAAAACCAGAGGAGAAGACGCATTACCATTCACATTTACAGTACAGGTTTGATCTGCAACTTCACCCTGAAACTTAATAGTATTATCAGCATATACGGTAGTAGAAACAGTACCTAATACGGCTGCGGTGGTAAAAGCGACAGCTATAAATTTATTGTTCATGCTATTTATTCCTTAATTAAAAACTCAACGCTTGTTTTAGCGAGTGACATCCGGGATGACTCATGTCATAAAAACATTGGGCCTACGCTGCTCTTATACAAATATCACTAACCTGTAGAAGCATTACTATAAGTAAATTTTTATCGCGTTTTCCTGAGTCTGACTGTTTCCCTGGCGGTAATAACACACTTGCTAAACGGTAATTTATAGAAACAATTTTAACGTGGCAATTTTTATATTTATTCTTCTTGGACTCTGCTTTTAACACTGGTTTAACAAAAGAAAATCACTGGCCTATCAGGCATTAAGTCTTTTGAGTAACGGTCATCGAGAGAAATAATTCTCAGTTAAAACATTAAAAATATGTTACACCCAGAGTCCAAAAAGAACATATTTTTATATTCTAAATATAAAAAACCAATCACATACTAGATCTCACTAAGATTTTTCCAATGATTTTGGCAGAGATATTAAAATTGACCTCAATAGATATTAAAGACATCCCTTCGGACTATTTAAATTCGACGTTAGCTAAAAAGCCGTTGGAACACATTCGGACATTAATGGATTCTATGAGTCCTTACGGTGAAAAAATCACCTCAGTAAAAGGCGAAGTTTTACGTTACCAGATCAATGGAAGACGCTACTGCTATTTACTGGAGAGCGGCAGCATTAGCCTAAACCGAAGAGGAGACGGAATGGTGCTGAACAGTGAAAGATCCCCTTTTATCATGGGCGTCAGTAATCAGTCTGCGTATGGTGACCGCCTTTACATTCGGGCTCTGGAGAAGTCTGTGTTAATCCGCCTGCCTCTGGAAAGATTTAATCTCTTAGTGGAAAAATTTGTTCTTTGGGAAAGTACCTGCGCTTTACTCATTTATACGTCATCACGCATTTTTGAACATTGCACAATGATTGTGCAAATGTCTTCTTATGACATAATAAAATTCCAGTTAAACCAGTTAATGCATGAATCACCCGGCTTTCGCGCCAACATCACTGCCGCTAATTACATAAAAGAGAGAACCTATCTTTCGCGCAGCAACATTATGCGTATCATTAGCGATCTGCGAAGTGCAGGGTTACTTACCATAGAAAAAGGCGTTCTCGTAGAACTTAAATCACTACCACCAAAGTATTGATTTATAATCAAATTACGCAATTCCTCTGTAAGGAGTCAAATTATTTATTAATACGCTATCATATAAGGATAAATCAATGCAGTTCAGGATAGAAAGATGAATGATAGTTTCTGGAACACAAAATTAATGACCCCTTCTCCTTTTACAGAGAGCATAATCGAAAAATTAGAACCACATTGTGAAATAAAAAATGTTTCAACCCGTAAACGTCTTTATCCACATTCAGGCGGTAAATACTATTGTTATCTCCTGCTGAAAGGATATGTTGCGTATCACCGTGATAGAAATGACATTGCGGTTTTAACAGCCAGCGCACCCACGTTGTTTGGTCTAAATTATATCGCTAGCGAAAATATTATCACCTATATAAAAACGTTAACGCCTGCAACTATTGGCGTTATGCTTTTAGATAAGGCCATTGAAATCATTGAAGAACATCATCTCTGGAAACCTGTCGCACAACATATGATGGTGCTGTCTAATAAGCTGTATATTATCAATGAGCAAATGAGCGCCCCCACCTCATATGAACTCATTAAGTTTCTGCTGTTGCAGTTAATGTCCGAAAATGAGACCTACAGAAAATCCATCACAGCGGTAAATTACATTATGGGAAAAACACAGCTATCACGGAGTGGGATCATGCGTATACTCACCTCTCTGAAGGCTGGAGGCTATATTGAATTGCATCGAGGGGTCCTCATCAGTCTTAATAAGCTCCCCGCTAAGTTCTGACTTGAGGCATCCTCCCCCTGTGAATAAGCAGATAAAATATGCCTAACGTTATAAAGCACCATCTGCAGGATATGAGATTGGCCGCAGGGAAAAGATCGGTTTAATCTCTGCGTACTGTCTCCCTGGATACCTCCTCATCAATGACGGTGAGTACGGTTAGCGCGACCTGTTCGAGCCGGCTCAACATCGCCACAAACCTCTATATTTGGCCTGAGTAGACCACCAGATCTCTTTGACGCCCCATCCACTCAGGCCAGACTCCTGAATACGCATTCGTCTTATTTTTCATCTTGTCCTGTGATGAGAGAGATAATCGTTTTCTCTTCGCGTCTGTCGCGGTAATCTCATAACGGTCGTTAATATATCGACTGCAATGTGTGTAACCCAACCTAAATACTAATAACTAAAAGACCGTACAGACAGGATAACTATGGATTCCACCCTCACTTCCACGGGTCCCCAACAGGACGCCTCTTCGCTTCACCGTGCCCGACGCGCTGCGCTTGGTAGCTTCGCGGGCGCCGTGGTCGACTGGTATGATTTTCTGCTTTATGGCATCACCGCCGCGCTGGTCTTTAATCGCGAGTTCTTCCCGCAGGTTAGTCCGGCGATGGGAACACTTGCCGCGTTCGCCACCTTTGGCGTCGGATTCTTGTTCCGCCCGCTAGGCGGGGTGATCTTCGGCCACTTCGGCGACCGCCTGGGTCGTAAACGTATGCTGATGCTCACCGTGTGGATGATGGGGATTGCCACTGCGCTGATAGGGATTATTCCTTCCTTTGACACCATTGGCTGGTGGGCACCTGTGCTGCTGGTGACGCTGCGCGCTATCCAGGGGTTTGCCGTTGGCGGTGAATGGGGCGGGGCGGCGTTACTCTCGGTCGAAAGCGCACCGAAAAACAAAAAAGCCTTCTACAGCAGTGGTGTGCAGGTTGGTTACGGCGTCGGGCTGCTGCTTTCTACCGGTCTGGTCTCGCTGATTAGCTCGCAAACCACCGATGAGCAGTTCCTGAGCTGGGGCTGGCGTATTCCGTTCCTGTTCAGCATTGTGCTGGTTTTGGGGGCATTGTGGATGCGTAACCGCATGGATGAATCAGCCGAATTCGAACAGCAACAGCAGGCACCGCAACCTGAGAAAAAGCGACTTCCGGTGGTCGAAGCGTTAATCCGACATCCTGGCGCATTTTTAAAAATTATCGCCCTGCGCTTATGTGAACTGCTGACGATGTATATTGTCACCGCGTTTGCCCTTAATTACTCCACACAGAACCTGGGCCTGCCCCGCGAACTGTTTCTGAATATCGGTTTGTTAGTGGGCGGACTGAGCTGTCTGACCATCCCCTGCTTTGCCTGGCTTGCCGACCGTTTTGGTCGTCGGCGCGTCTACATTACCGGCGCATTGGTGGGGACGCTGAGCGCCTTCCCGTTCTTTATGGCGCTGGAGGCACAGTCTATTTTCTGGATAGTGTTCTTCGCGATTATGTTAGCCAACATCGCCCACGATATGGTGGTCTGCGTGCAGCAGCCTATGTTTACCGGTTTGTTTGGCGCAAGCTATCGCTACAGCGGCGCAGGCGTTGGTTATCAGGTAGCAAGCGTAGTCGGCGGCGGTTTTACGCCCTTCATCGCTGCCGCACTGGTGACATTCTCGGACGGAGACTGGCACAGCGTGGCTATTTATCTGATGGCCGGGTGTCTTATTTCCGCTACCACTGCCTTGCTGATGCGGGATAAACAGCACGGTTAAGTCATGATGCGAAGGCCGACCGGTCTTCGCACAATCTTCCTCAACGTCTGACTTTTGTTTCATATTCCTGTGACATACTATCGGGAGAGCAGTACATCTGTGGAACAAGGAGACAGACATGAACAATAAGGGCTCCAGCCTGACCCCAACTCAGGCGCTGGATAAACTGGACGCGCTGTACGAGCAGTCGGTTAAAGCACTGCGTAGCGCCATTGGTAAGTATATTGAAACAGGGACCCTCCCTGACGTAATCGCCCGCCATAATGGTCTTTTTGTTTACCCATCGCTTTGTGTCACCTGGGATGGCAGCGCCACCAATCCCCCGAAAACCCGCGCCTATGGCCGTTTTACCCACGCGGGCAGCTACACCACTACGATTACCCGTCCGTCGCTTTTTCGTCCCTATCTGGAAGAACAGCTCACGCTGCTGTATCAGGACTATGATGCACATATCTCCGTCGAGCCATCGCTGCATGAAATTCCCTATCCGTATGTCATTGACGGCTCTGAACTCACCCTCGACCGCTCGATGAGCGCCGGATTAACGCGCCATTTCCCCACTACCGAACTGTCACAGATTGGCGATGAAACTGCGGATGGCACCTATCATCCAGCAGAATTCTCTCCGTTGTCGCACTTCGATGCCCGACGGGTAGATTTTTCGCTGGCACGACTACGTCACTACACGGGTACGCCGGTTGAACATTTTCAGCCCTTTGTACTGTTCACCAACTACACTCGCTACGTCGATGAGTTCGTGCGCTGGGGCTGCAGCCAAATCCTCGACCCGGACAGCCCGTATATCGCGCTGTCATGCGCGGGCGGGATCTGGATCACCGCGGAAACTGAAGCGCCGGAGGAAGCTATCTCCGATCTCGCCTGGAAGAAACACCAG
The DNA here is from genome assembly GCF_004353845.1 of Citrobacter arsenatis. Lineage (GTDB taxonomy): Bacteria > Pseudomonadota > Gammaproteobacteria > Enterobacterales > Enterobacteriaceae > Citrobacter > Citrobacter arsenatis. Next base: position 2,025,281 of record NZ_CP037864.1, on the reverse strand, counting down.
ATGCCCGCATGGCATTTAATCACCGCCGACGGTCAGGGGATCACGCTGGTCAATATCGGCGTTGGCCCGTCTAATGCTAAAACCATTTGCGACCATCTGGCCGTATTGCGCCCTGACGTCTGGCTGATGATTGGACACTGTGGCGGCCTGCGTGAAAGTCAGGCGATTGGCGACTATGTTCTGGCCCACGCTTATCTGCGTGACGACCACGTGTTGGATGCCGTCCTACCACCGGATATTCCGATTCCGAGCATTGCGGAAGTGCAGCGCGCACTGTATGACGCCACCAAAGAAGTCAGCGGCATGCCCGGCGAAGAGGTTAAACAGCGCCTGCGTACCGGTACCGTCGTCACCACCGACGATCGTAACTGGGAGCTACGCTATTCCGCTTCTGCGCTGCGTTTCAACCTCAGCCGAGCGGTGGCTATTGATATGGAAAGCGCCACTATCGCCGCTCAGGGCTACCGCTTCCGTGTCCCTTACGGCACGCTGCTGTGCGTTTCCGATAAACCGCTCCACGGCGAGATCAAATTGCCAGGCCAAGCCAACCGTTTTTATGAAGGTGCCATTTCCGAGCACCTGCAAATAGGTATCCGGGCTATCGATCGTCTTCGCGCCGAAGGCGACCGACTGCACTCCCGTAAATTACGTACGTTCAACGAACCGCCGTTCCGTTAAGGCCTGAAGGTAACTATGCACAACTCAACTCCTCTTTCCGCCCTGCGCAACCTGCTGATAGCGCAGGGGTTGGATGGCATGATTGTCCCGCGCGCCGACGCTCACCAAAGCGAAGATTGTACGCCGCATGATAATAAACTGGCCTGGCTGACCGGTTTTAGCGGCTCGGCGGGGCTCGCGTTGGTCCTGCGCGACCGCGCATTAATGTTTGTCGATGGACGTTATCAGGTCCAGGTGCGCAATGAAGTCTCGCTGGATGATTTTGAAATTCACCATTTACATGATGAACCGCTGGCCGACTATTTGCAGGCTCATGTTACAGCGGGCGCGCGTATCGCCTTTGAACCGTTGCTGATGGTCAACAGTCAGTTTGAAGCGCTTTCGGCCACGCACTGCGAACTGGTGCCTCTTGCGCAAGATCCTTTCGACCAGGTATGGCATGATCGCCCGGCGGCCCCCTGCGGCATCATTCGCGAAATGCTCATTGAAATCAGCGGGGAAAGCAGTTCGCAAAAGCGTGCCCGTGTCGTGGAGCAGCTCACGCAACACCAGGCCGACGTTCTGGCGATCACCCTGCCGGATAACATTGCCTGGCTGTTGAATGTACGCGGTTCGGATCTGGCCATGGTGCCGGTGCCGTTTTCGTTTGCCCTGCTCCATCGCAGCGGCGAGCTGGAATGGTTTGTGGATAGCAACAAAACCCAGCAGCTCTCCGCATCGCTGCTGGATACGCTTACTCTGGCCCCACAAGAGAGTTTCATTGCGCGCTGCCAGCAACTGGCCAATGGTAAGCGCTTCCTGGTCGATAAAGATTACGCCCCGGTTGCGTTGCGTTTTGCCATTGAAGAACACGGCGGCGAAGTCTTATGGGCCCCCGATCCCATCACCCTAATGAAAGCGCACAAAAATGACATTGAACTGGCGGGCTATCGGGAATGCCATGAACAGGATGGCGCAGCCCTGGTTAACTTTCTCGCATGGCTTACGCATGAAGTCCCCTTGCGCGAAGCGGCAGGCAATCCGGTCACCGAACTGGAAGCGCAGGCGAAGCAACTGGAATTTCGCCAGCAGCAGCCGGGATTTATCGAGCAAAGCTTCAGCACGATTTCGGCCTCTGCCAGCAATGCGGCAATGTGCCATTACCACTCTAGCGAAAAAACCAATACGCCAATTACCTCTCAGGCCATGTATCTGAATGATTCAGGCGGCCAGTACCACAATGGTACGACGGATACGACGCGCACCCTCGCGTTTGGTCCGCAGGATCCGCAGCGTCGTCTGCATTACACCGCCGTGTTGAAAGGCTTTTTGTCGCTTATCTCGCTGCAGTTTCCTGTCGGTACTCAGGGCCACCAACTGGATGCCTTTAGTCGTCGGGCGCTGTGGGAATTAGGGCTGGATTTTGATCATGGAACAGGACACGGGGTCGGCCATCAGCTACTTATTCATGAGCAGCCCCATCGCATTGCCAAAAAAGTAAACCCCTGGCCTCTGGTTGCAGGCAATATCATTACCATCGAACCGGGTTATTATCTGGCCGGGCAATATGGGATCCGTATTGAGAATCAGGTGGAGATTATCAACAGTCGTCCTGGTTTCTGTCGTTTTTCAACGCTGACGTTGGTGCCGATTGATTTGAATCTGGTTGAACTGCATCTGCTCAGCGATACAGAGAAGCAGTGGATTGATGATTACCACCAGCAGGTCAGAGAGACGTTATCCCCTCGCGTGAACGCAGAGGCACGTCCGTGGCTATTCGCCGCCACCGCGCCGATTCGCGTTCAGGCCAATTAATACAATAAAAAAGGCAGCCCGCAGGCTGCCTTAGTTCTCCCCAACTTCTTACTGCTTAGCTGTGACGGATGTACTCATCCATTTCAGTTTTCAGGTTATCGGACTTCGTCCCGAAGATAGCCTGAACACCGGAACCAGCTACCACAACGCCCGCCGCGCCCAGTTTCTTCAGGCCAGCCTGATCCACTTTAGCAACGTCAGCCACGCTGACGCGCAGACGAGTGATGCACGCATCGAGGTTAGTGATGTTTTCTTTACCGCCGAATGCCGCAACCAGAGCCGGAGCCATTTCGCCGGATGCACCTGCTTTGCTGTCTTCGGTAGCATCTTCACGACCCGGAGTTTTCAGGTCCAGCGCTTTGATCAGCACACGGAAGATGGTGTAGTACACGATCGCATAACCGATACCGACAATCGGGAACAGCCACAGTTTGCTGCTGTTACCGGACAGAACGATAAAGTCGATCAGACCATGGGAGAACGACGTACCGTCACGCATACCCAGCAGGATACAGATCGGGAATGCCAGACCAGCCAGAATCGCGTGGATGATGTACAGGATCGGCGCCACGAACATGAAGGAGAACTCGATCGGCTCGGTAATACCGGTCAGGAACGAGGTCAGCGCCGCGGAGATCATGATACCGCCCACTTTCGCGCGGTTTTCAGGTTTAGCAGAGTGCCAGATAGCAATAGCGGCAGCCGGCAGACCGTACATTTTGAACAGGAAGCCACCGGACAGTTTGCCCGCAGTCGGGTCACCTGCCATATAGCGAGGGATATCGCCGTGGAACACCTGACCAGCAGCGTTGGTGTATTCACCAATCTGCATCTGGAATGGAACGTTCCAGATATGGTGCAGACCAAACGGCACCAGGCAGCGTTCAATGAAGCCATAGATACCGAACGCCACGACCGGGTTCTGGTATGCAGCCCACTGGGAGAACGTTTGAATAGCAGTACCGATCGGTGGCCAAATGAAGGACAGAACCACACCCGTGAAGATGGCAGCCAGACCAGAAATAATAGGAACGAAGCGCTTACCCGCAAAGAAGCCAAGATACTCAGGCAATTTGATACGGTAGAAGCGGTTGAACATGTACGCTGCAATCGCACCGGAGATAATCCCCCCGAGAACACCCGTATCAGCAAGGTGTTTTGCGGCGATCTCTTCAGCAGGTAAATGCAGAACCAGCGGCGCAACTACAGCCATGGTTTTAACCATGATGCCGTAAGCAACAACGGATGCCAGTGCAGATACGCCGTCGTTGTTGGTGAAGCCTAACGCAACACCGATGGCAAAAATCAGCGGCATGTTTGCAAAAACAGATCCGCCTGCTTCTGCCATTACGTGCGATACAACGGCTGGCAGCCAGCTGAAGTTAGCGGAACCGACACCCAGCAGGATACCTGCAATCGGGAGTACGGAAACCGGCAGCATCAGCGATTTACCGACCTTTTGCAGGTTAGCAAATGCATTCTTAAACATAATTAGGAGTGCTCCTGAGTATTTGTGCTTATACACGTCATCCTTCAAATTGCCTCAGCGTTGGCTGCGTTCGTTCATCCCAGTCACTTACTCAAGCAAGCTCCTGCAATTCACTCACATGCCGTCTTGATGCAGCTTGAATGACTTTGTGTATTCTACGTTCTCACGCATTAGCGAGGGGGGAGAACCTCGCCGTGTACAGGGCATCTAAGTACCCTTTATTTATTACACAGAGTAAAATAATTCAGTTTGTTTTTGTTTGACGGCTATCACAATTCGGTCCCGAATGGCCGTAAAATCCGCACATTCCGATAAAATGCGTTTCTGAATGTGTCAATATGGTTATTCACCGCCCATTTTGTGGCGGTGAACTTTACTCGCTTTAGTTATTAATTACGAGCTTTAAAATAAGTCAGTTAACGAACTGATTGCAGGCGAGAAGCATCGATGTGAAACAGGCGGGCAAAGTTATCAGTGGTTGCCTGTGCCAGTTCTTCAACGGCAACACCTTTCACTACAGCCATGTACTCCGCAACGTCGCGAGTCATGGCGGGCTGATTCTCTTTTCCACGATGCGGAACAGGCGCAAGGTAGGGAGAGTCCGTCTCAACCAACAACCGATCCAGAGGAACATAGCGGGCGGCATCACGGAGCTGCTCTGCGTTACGGAACGTAACGATGCCGGAAAACGAGATATAAAATCCGAGATCCAGCAATTTACCCGCCGTTTCTCTGTCCTCTGTAAAACAGTGTAGTACGCCACCACAATCCGTCACTTTTTCTTCGCGCAGAATCGACAGCGTATCGGCTCGCGCATCACGGGTATGCACGATAACCGGCTTTTGTAACTCACGACCAATCTGAATATGGTGGATAAAAGATTCCTGCTGGCGCACCTTTGTTTCCGGCGTGTAAAAATAGTCCAGCCCGGTTTCCCCCATCGCCACAACGCCCTCTTCGGCGGCAAAACGGCGCAGGTCTTCAACATCATAGGCTTCATCCTGATTCAACGGATGCACGCCGCAGGAGAAAACCACATTGTCACGTTCACCCACCAGCTCGCGCATACTGCGGTATCCTGGCAGAGTGGTCGCGACGGCAAGACAGAATTTCACATCGCGTGCGGCCGCTTTCGCCAGCACGTCATCCACGTCCTTATGCAGAGATTGATAATCCAGGCCATCAAGATGGCAGTGTGAGTCGACTAAAAACATAATGTCTCTCTCAAAGATGGGGAACAGGCAATACGGTGCCTGGTTGCAGGTAATGCTCAATTCGAAGGATAAGATCGGTTAACACCAGCTCACGGTTAACGCCAGTCACGTTCAGCAACTGCTGGCGGCAATGACAAACGTCACCAAGTATTGCCTGTATCTGGGCGACGGATAACCGTTCTGCGACAGAAGATACCAGGTCCAGCGCATCAGGATTCGTTAAATGGGAAACCCCGTACGGACGTTTCAACGCATCCGTCAACAACGTTGCCAGCCAGTGTAAACGGGCGGCAGCCTGGTCGTGATTTAACGCCGCGAGCAGTATATACCAGTCATTTGCGCGTAATGTGTTCGCCAGTGCCGCACAAAAATCCGTGCGGTGCCCCCAGCTCTCAGCCTGTAACAGCGTGAGTGCCGCACCCGGCGAACCTGCGCTCAGGCGTAATGCGCTAAGCAGCGCTTCTGGAGTCGCGCTCACTTCACGGGCAAGCCAGGAGATAGCGTACGACTCAGCCGGTGGAGCAAGGTGATGTAACCGGCAGCGGCTGCGCAATGTCGCCAGCAAACGTGCAGGCTCCGTGCTGGCGAGGAAAAACCAGGTTTGCGCCGGCGGTTCTTCCAGCGTTTTCAGCAGGGCATTGGCGGCGGCATCGGTTAACTGTGCGGCATCAGGGATCCACACCACTTTCGCACCGCCAAGACGTGAATGCTCGTACAGTTTTTCACTGACTTCGCGTACCGCATCAACTCCCAGCGTGCTTTTACCTTTTTCCGGCAGCAGCGAATAGTAGTCAGGATGCGTCCCCGCCTGCATCAGCTGACAGCCCCGGCAGTGTCCGCAGCTTTTATGCCCTTCCGGTTGCTGGCACATCAAATAGCGACTGAGCGCGTAAATCAGCGCATCATCACCCATTCCGGGTAATGCCTGAATCAGTAACGCATGGTGACCACGACCTGCCTGGTAGCTGGCTACCAGTTTTTCAAAATCCGGTCGCAACCATGGGTACCATTTCATGCGCCCTGCCCCTTCACCCACTGGGTGATGGTATTGCGGATATTAGCCATCACAGCCTCCAGCGGCTGCGTAGCATCGATAGTACGAATGCTGGCATCGTTGGCAGCCAGTTCAAGATAGCGCGCGCGGGTGCGATTAAAGAAATCGAAAGATTCCTGCTCAATGCGATCCAGCTCGCCGCGAGCACGGGCTCGCTTCAACCCAACTTCTGGAGTCACATCCAGGTAGAGCGTCAGGTCCGGGCGAAAATCACCGAGCACTGCATCGCGTAGGGTTGCCAGCATGTTTTGATCGATACCACGTCCGCCTCCCTGGTACGCCTGGGTCGACAGATCGTGGCGATCGCCAATTACCCACGCGCCTCTCGCCAGTGCAGGTTTAATAACCGTTTCGACCAACTGTACACGCGCCGCGTAAAACATCAGCACTTCGGCTTTATCGGTAATGACCTCGTCACCGACCGATTTAATATCCAGCACCAGACTTCTTAGTTTCTCAGCCAGCTGCGTTCCACCAGGTTCGCGGGTGAAAACCATGTCACGAATACCGAGTTGCTCAAGTGTCTCCACCACCACGTTACGCGCAGTGGTTTTTCCGGCGCCTTCCAGGCCTTCAATGACGATATAGTTACTGCCCATTTTTTTCCTTAAGCACTTTCAGGTAATCCTGCACGGACCGGTTATGGCTGGCAAGATTGGTGTTAAACGTGTGGCCGCCTTTACCGTCAGCCACGAAATAGAGATACGGCGTTTTGGCCGGATGTGCCGCGGCCTGCAACGAGGCCTCTCCCGGCATGGCAATTGGGCCAGGCGGTAGCCCCGTAATGGTATAGGTGTTATAGGCGGTCGGGGTATCTAAGTCCACACGCGACAACTTGCCATTATACCGTGTCCCCATTCCGTAAATCACCGTTGGATCGGTTTGTAAACGCATGCCAATCCGTAAGCGGTTAATAAAGACCGAAGCCACCTGGTCGCGCTCGCTGGCAACCGCTGTCTCTTTTTCGATAATGGAGGCCATGGTTACCAACTGATTTTTATCCTGATAAGGCAGTCCTTCAGCGCGCCCTTCCCACACAGTATCCACCGCTTTAACCATTTTCTGATGCGCACGTTTTAGCAATGCCACGTCGGATGTATTGGCGGTATACATCCAGGTATCAGGCCAGAACCAGCCTTCCACCCATTGCGGATTTTCCACCTTCAGCGCCTGAGCAACCGTATCGTAGCTATCATCGCTCAGCGTATGTTTGATGTACGGCGCATCGCGCAGTTGTTTGAGGTAATCGCTCAGGCGCATCCCTTCAACCAGGCGCAACGGAAACTGCGCCTCTTTACCGCTTTCAAGCAGTTGCAGCATGTCACGCACCGTCATATCAGGCGTAAAGCGGTAGGTTCCTGCTTTAAAATGCGACAGTTCAGGTTCCACACGCAGCAGCCACTGGAACACACGCGGACGATTGATAACCTTGTCCGCATACAGCTGTTCGCCGAGAGCCAGACGGCCTGTGCCCGCTTTCAGCGTAAAAATAGTCTCTTCTTTAATCAATAATTTACTGTCCGCCAGATGGCGAACTTTCCACATTCCCACTCCCGCGGCAATGCCCAGCACAACCAGCAATAACAGGACAACGAGTAACAATTTTTTCATGACTAATTCGGGTGCTCACAAAGTGGGGCTAAAAAATCAAATAACAAACGTGAAGACAGCAACGTGTCGCCACAAGCGCGCACGGGAATAACAGGCATTAACGCATTACAGACGATAATTTCATCGGCCTGCATAACCTCTTCCAACCCGGCATACACTTCGACAATGCTGAACGGCGATTGTGCCAGCATCCGGATACAGAATTGTCGCATAATGCCGTTTACTCCGGCCTGATCCAGCCGGGGAGTGTAAACCACATCGCCCTTACGCCAGAACACGTTAGCCGCACAGCATTCCGTAACCCATCCCTCACTGTCAAGAACCAGCGCTTCATCTGCATCTGTCTGCTCAAGATGAGAGCGAATCAACACCTGCTCCAGTCGATTCAGGTGCTTAAGTCCGGCAAGTAGCGGATTACGCCCCAGTCGCACTGGGCTTAGCGCCAGCGTAATCCCCTCTTGCCGCCAGCGATCGTAATGATCGGGCCTGGCTGAAACAGAGAGAATACGTGTGGCATTGTGACAGTTCGCACTACTGTAACCCCGGCCACCGCTGCCACGGCTGATAATAACTTTCAACACACCACGCGAGTGCCCTTGCGCCAGCATTTTCATTTCACTTTGCAGCTCTGACCCATTTTCGAAAGGGATCAGCAATTTGTGGCAAGCCTCTTGTAAACGTGCAAGATGCGCGGCAAAGAGGCAAATTTCGCCGTCGATAATACGCGCCGTGGTAAAACAGCCATCACCGAATTGAGTCGCCCGGTCGCTTGCGGCCAGCATATTCTGCTCGCAGCCGTTAATTAAGAACATGGTGGCTCCTTATTTCTGGTCCGCTAGTTTGGCAGGATGAAGTACACAGGACAAGGACAGAAAACCGAATAAAAAAAGGCCCGACAAGCGGACCTTTTTAAATTGCTATCGATGCTAACGCATCACCTGACAGACTTAAATCTTTTTAAAGATCAAAGAACCGTTGGTGCCACCGAAGCCAAAGGAGTTACACAGGGTGTACTCCATACCGCTTACCTGACGCGCTTCGTGTGGCACGAAGTCCAGGTCGCAACCTTCATCCGGATTATCCAGGTTGATGGTTGGCGGAATAGCCTGATCGCGCAGCGCCAGAATAGAGAAAATTGACTCTACCGCGCCCGCCGCACCCAACAGGTGTCCGGTCATGGATTTGGTGGAGCTCACCATCACACGGCTAGCAGCATCACCAAAGACGGATTTCACTGCCTGGGTTTCAGCTTTATCGCCTGCAGGGGTGGACGTACCATGTGCGTTAACATAGCCGATTTGCCCCGCTTCGATAGCCGCATCACGCAGCGCGTTGACCATTGCCAGCGCAGCACCTGCACCGTTTTCCGGTGGTGACGTCATATGGTAAGCATCGCTGCTCATCCCAAAGCCAACCACTTCAGCATAGATTTTTGCACCGCGCGCTTTCGCATGCTCGTACTCTTCCAGTACCACCATGCCTGCGCCGTCGCCCAGCACAAAGCCATCACGCTCTTTATCCCACGGGCGGCTCGCCGCTTGCGGGTTATCATTACGTGTAGACAGCGCACGTGCAGCGCCAAAACCACCCACGCCCAGCGGCGTACTGGCTTTTTCTGCACCACCCGCAACCATCGCATCTGCATCACCGTATGCAATGATACGTGCGGCATGACCGATGTTATGTACGCCTGAAGTACAGGCAGTCGCGATGGAGATGCTTGGCCCTTGCAGGCCGTACATGATGGTCAGGTGACCTGCCACCATGTTAACAATCGTCGACGGAACGAAGAACGGGCTGATCTTACGCGGTCCACCGTTTACCAGAGAGGTATGGTTTTCTTCGATAAGACCGAGACCGCCAATACCGGAGCCAATAGCGGCGCCAATACGGTGGGCGTTCTCTTCCGTAATTTCGAGGCCAGAATCCTGCATGGCCTGAACGCCAGCGACAATTCCATATTGAATGAAGGCATCCATCTTGCGCTGTTCTTTGCGCGAGATAATGTCTTCACAGTTAAAATCCTTTACTAAGCCAGCAAATTTCGTTGCATAGGCGCTAGTATCGAAATGGTCGATCAGGCTGATGCCACTCTGACCGGCAAGGAGAGCTTTCCAGGTAGACTCTACGGTATTGCCGACAGGAGACAACATGCCCAGTCCGGTCACAACTACACGACGCTTAGACACGGTTGTCCTCCAGGGAGGGAAAATAATTCAAGTGGGATAAAAAGATAAAACTCAGGCGGTCGAATGACCGCCTGGAGATGTTCACTTACGCCTGGTGGCCGTTGATGTAATCAATGGCAGCCTGAACGGTAGTGATTTTCTCAGCTTCTTCGTCCGGAATCTCAGTATCAAACTCTTCTTCCAGAGCCATTACCAGCTCAACGGTGTCAAGAGAATCTGCGCCCAGGTCTTCAACGAAGGAAGCATTGTTGGTTACTTCTTCCTGCTTAACGCCCAGCTGTTCGCCGATAATTTTCTTAACGCGTTCTTCGATAGTGCTCATACTCTTAAATTTCCTATCAAAACTCGCTTTCGCGATGGTTTTCGTAGTGTATAAAATGTTGAAAAATTTGCAACTAAATCCCGGCAGGTCTTACCACGATTTTACGTTATTTTGAGGGCATTCACCCTAATAACGCAAATTTTTTTATCTCGTGGTTAAACCATGTACATCCCGCCGTTGACGTGCAAAGTCTCACCTGTGATGTAACTTGCTTCGTCAGAAGCTAAAAATGCAACCGCGCTGGCGATTTCTTTCGGATCGCCAAGACGACCCGCAGGTACTGCCGCCAGCGTACCCGCACGCTGCTCATCAGACAGCGCACGCGTCATGTCCGTTTCAATAAAGCCCGGAGCAACAACGTTTACAGTAATGCCACGAGACGCAACTTCGCGTGCCAGTGATTTACTGAAGCCGATCAGACCCGCTTTCGCCGCAGCGTAGTTAGCCTGACCCGCATTTCCCATGGTACCAACCACAGAACCGATAGTGATAATACGCCCATGACGCTTTTTCATCATAGCTCGCATTACCGCTTTTGACAGACGGAAAACAGATGACAGGTTGGTTTCGATAATATCGTTCCACTCGTCATCTTTCATACGCATTAACAGGTTATCACGAGTAATCCCGGCATTATTGACCAGGATATCGACTTCACCAAATTCTGCGCGAATATTTTCCAGAACAGATTCGATAGATGCCGGATCGGTCACATTCAACATCAGACCTTTACCATTTGCACCTAAGTATTCGCTAATGGCCTGCGCGCCGCTTCCGCTGGTTGCAGTACCGATAACTTTCGCGCCACGGGCAACGAGTGTCTCAGCAATTGCGCGGCCAATGCCACGGCTTGCACCGGTAACCAGCGCGATTTTTCCTTCAAAACTCATGGTCTTCCTCTTTTATTGCTCTAGCGCCGCAGACAGTGCCGCCGGCTCATTCAGTGCCGAAGCAGTCAGGGTGTCAACAATACGTTTCGTCAAACCGGTCAGAACTTTACCCGGACCAACTTCATACAGGTGCTCTACGCCCTGGGATGCCATAAATTCAACGGTTTTAGTCCACTGAACCGGGCTATACAGCTGACGAACCAGCGCATCGCGAATAGCATCAGCGGCGGTTTCGCACTTCACATCGACGTTGTTCACAACCGGCACGGTCGGCGCGTTAAAAGTGATTTTCTGCAGTTCAACGGCCAGTTTCTCAGCAGCAGGTTTCATCAGCGCGCAGTGAGAAGGCACGCTGACCGGCAGCGGCAGAGCACGCTTAGCACCCGCGGCTTTACAGGCAGCACCGGCACGTTCTACGGCTTCTTTGTGCCCGGCAATAACCACCTGACCCGGTGAGTTATAGTTTACCGGTGAAACCACCTGACCTTCGGCAGACTCTTCACACGCTTTAGCGATAGCAGTGTCGTCCAGACCGATAATAGCAGACATGCCGCCAGTGCCTTCCGGAACCGCTTCCTGCATGAATTTGCCACGCAGTTCAACCAGACGTACAGCATCGGCAAAACCGATAACACCCGCACATACCAGCGCAGAGTATTCACCCAGGCTGTGACCTGCCATCAGTGCAGGTGTTTTACCACCCTGCTGCTGCCATACGCGATAAAGCGCGACAGATGCGGTCAACAGTGCTGGCTGCGTCTGCCAGGTTTTATTCAGTTCTTCGGCTGGACCCTGCTGAGTCAACGCCCACAGATCATAGCCCAGCGCAGCTGATGCTTCAGCAAAAGTTTCTTCAACAATTGGGTAGCTTGCTGCCATTTCAGACAACATCCCAACGGTCTGGGACCCCTGCCCCGGAAACACAAATGCAAATTGCGTCATGATTAAATCCTTATACTAGAAACGAACCAGCGCGGAGCCCCAGGTGAATCCACCCCCGAAGGCTTCAAGCAATACCAACTGCCCAGCTTTAATACGCCCGTCGCGGACGGCTTCGTCCAGCGCGCACGGTACGGAGGCCGCGGAGGTATTACCATGTCTGTCGAGCGTCACGACAACGTTATCCATTGACATACCCAGCTTTTTCGCGGTTGCGCTGATAATGCGCAGGTTAGCCTGATGCGGCACCAGCCAGTCCAGCGCAGAACGGTCAAGATTATTGGCTTCCAGCGTTTCATCAACGATGTGCGCAAGCTCTGTCACCGCGACTTTAAATACTTCGTTACCCGCCATCGTCAGGTGAATCGGGTTTTCTGGGTTCACGCGATCGGCGTTAGGCAGCGTTAACAGTTCGCCATAGCGACCGTCAGCGTGCAGATGCGTGGAGATAATGCCGGGTTCTTCTGATGCACTCAGTACAACCGCTCCCGCACCATCACCGAAAATAATGATCGTTCCGCGATCGGTCGGATCGCAGGTACGGGCCAGGACGTCAGAGCCAACGACCAGAGCATGCTTAACTGCGCCAGACTTAACGTACAGGTCGGCAACGCTCAGAGCATAGGTGAAACCGGCACAAGCAGCCGCAACGTCAAACGCCGGACAGCCTTTGATCTCCAGCATACTTTGGATCTGGCATGCCGCGCTTGGAAATGCGTGAGTGGATGATGTGGTAGCTACCACAATCAGACCAATTTGTTCTTTGTCAATGCCCGCCATTTCAATTGCACGGTTTGCGGCGGCAAAGCCCATCGTCGCAACTGTTTCATTTGGCGCTGCAATATGGCGTTCACGGATACCTGTACGAGTGACGATCCACTCATCAGAGGTCTCGACCATTTTTTCCAAATCGGCGTTAGTACGCACTTGTTCAGGCAGATAGCTGCCAGTACCAATAATCTTCGTATACATGTACGCTCAGTCACTTTTTGGTTATATACCGCCACGAGCAAATCGCTGATACGCTGACAGCATTCACAAACGCATCGTTATCTGTGTGTTCGTGAATTTACGCTTTCGCCACCGTCCAGCAGTTCGAATCCGGCTGGGTATACAGATTCCAGGCGAGCGGCAATTCGCTGAGGAACTTGTCGCTGCACCGCCTGCACTGCCTGTTCAATCGCGACTTCAAATGCTCGCTGATTGGCCGCACCATGACTCTTAATCACCGTGCCGCGCAATCCTAACAGACAGGCGCCATTATACTGGTCGGGGTTGAGGTGACTAAATCGCCTTGTCAGGCTTTTTTGTAACCAACGTTTTAATAACAGCAGCCACCACGACCGTTTTTTGCCCTCACCCTGAGACTTCAGCAGTGAAAGGAACATTCTGACAACACCTTCCATCGTCTTTAATGTGACATTACCTGTAAAGCCGTCACAGACCAACACATCAGTTTTGCCAGTCAGTAACTCATTGGCTTCAAGATAGCCGATATAATTAATGGAAGGGATTGTTTTTAGCACAGCAGAAGCATCCCGAATACTGTCGAGACCCTTGGTTTCTTCTTCGCCGATATTGAGCAACGCAACTCGGGGATTGGCAATGCCAACCACCTCTTCTGCCAGCACGGAACCCATGACGGCAAATTGCACCAACATCGTGCTATCACAATCCACGTTGGCGCCTAAATCCAGCACCACCGTTTTGCCCTTTTGCTGATGAGGTAAAACCGTCACCAGCGCAGGACGCTCAATCCCCTCAAGGGGTTTGAGCAATAACTTCGCAAGTCCCATTAGCGCCCCCGTATTACCGGCGCTGACACAGGCTTGCGCTCGACCTTCTTTCACGAGCTCCAGGGCAACACGCATTGAGCTTCCACGACTGGCGCGAATAGCTTGCGAGGGCCGGGCATCACTGGCAATAACTGACTGAGCAGGGATAATCTGCAGACGTGAACGTTGTTCGAAGTCAGCTTTGGCAAGTAATGGCGTGATTGTATCGGGATCCCCGACTAAAAGAAGTGTGAGTTGCGAATTAGAATTCAGTGCCTGCAATGCTGCAGGCACTGTCACGGTAGGGCCAAAATCGCCCCCCATGACATCTAACGCCAGGGTTAGACGTGTCAAGGTATCGTCGCTGCCCGGTTAGGTGTTTCCCCAGTTACCCGGGGAAAGCCTCACTAAGCTTCATCACGCGGTTCTCTTTGTCTTTCTCACCGTAGTGGGAAAGTCATTGAGTCATGCGTGATTACTTAGCGATTACCTTACGGCCACGGTAGAAACCGTCGGCAGTGATGTGGTGACGCAGGTGTTGTTCACCAGAAGTTTTGTCTACAGACAGGCTGGTGACTGCGGTCAGAGCGTCATGAGAACGACGCATGCCACGTTTGGAACGGGTTGGTTTATTCTGTTGTACGGCCATGGACCTTACTCCTCAATTACTTACGCTTTAAGCTGGCTAATACGGCAAATGGGTTTGGTTTTTGCGCTTCATCAGGCAATTCGCCAAAGACCATGTCCGCCTCGGACACTTCACAGTGTTCAGAATCATGCACCGGAACTACCGGCAAGGAGAGGATAATCTCATCTTCAACCATTGCAAGCAGATCGATTTCACCGAATTCGTTAACCTCAATCGGCTCATACGCTTCCGGGAGTGCTTCAGCCTGCTCGTCAGAACGGACAGGACTAAAACAATATGTTGTGTGAACATGAAGTGGGAACGGTTTCCCGCAACGCTGACATTCGAGCGTAACCGATACCTTCGCATCACCGGTTATAACGGCAAGGCGCTGGTTATCGATAGCGAACGACATGGAGCATTCCACATCACTGTCCACACTGACTACAGAATCGGCGACACGCTCAACCAGATCAGAAGTATAAATACCTTCATAATCGAGGCGTTTTTGAGCCGTACGAACCGGATCAAGAGTCAGGGGTAATTTTACCTTTTGCATAGGGCGCGCATATTAACTTTGTAACGTCATATAGTCAAAGAAAAAGGCAGCCTGTGGTTGCCTTTTGCCAATAATTCGCACACATTGCGGGTCATCGACTTAAAATCGCTCAACACAAGCCAATACAGCCAGCTTGTAGGACGAAGTCCATAGTTTAAAATGGCTCTCATCAATACGCTATATGCGAGGGAAAAAATATGCCTCAACTTATTCTTGCGTCCACCTCTCCCTGGCGTCGCGCTTTACTTGAAAAACTGGCAATTCCGTTCGAATGCGCAGCACCAGAGGTTGATGAAACGCCGTTACCGGGCGAAGCACCGCGGCACTTAGTCTTGCGACTGGCACAGAAAAAAGCGCAATCACTCGCCCACCGTTATCCATCGCATCTGATTATCGGCTCCGATCAAATTTGTGTTCTTGATGGCGAAATAACCGGTAAACCATTAACAGAAGAAAATGCGCGCCAACAGTTACTCAAAGCCCGTGGTAATATTGTGACGTTTTATACCGGACTGGCGCTGTATAATTCTGCGACCGGACATTTACAAACCGAAGTTGAACCGTTTGACGTGCATTTTCGTCATTTGAGCGAGACAGAGATTGAAGATTACGTACGCAAAGAGCGTCCGCTGCATTGTGCCGGTAGTTTTAAAAGCGAAGGGTTGGGCATTGCACTCTTTGAGCGCCTGGAAGGTCGCGACCCAAACACCTTGATCGGTTTGCCGCTGATCGCACTGTGTCAAATGCTGCGACGAGAAGAGATGAACCCGCTGAACGCCTGATTAATCTGCCTGATGGCGACGCGATGCGTCTTATCAGGCCTACAGCGCATAACGCGATTGTAGGCCTGATAAGCAACGCGCATCAGGCTTTGCTGCGTAATACCTCGAGGCAGCGCTTCAACTGTTTATCCATTGGCGCTTCAATTCGCATCACTTCACCCGTGCCCGGATGAGTAAACTTCAACGCTGCGGCATGTAAAAACAGTCTGCTCAGTCCGGTATCCGCCAGTTGCTTGTCGAACTCGCGGTCGCCGTAGCGATCGTCAAAGGCTATCGGATGTCCGGCATATTGAGTATGCACACGGATCTGGTGGGTACGTCCGGTCACTGGGCTACAGCGCACCAGCGTCGCAAACGCATAGCGCTCTTCTACCTTAAATCGTGTTTCCGATGGCTTCCCTTCCTGATTCACCCGCACGATACGCTCGCCGCTCTGCAGAATGTTCTTCAACAGCGGCGCCTGCACGGTTTTCACATGGGACTGCCACTGGCCTCGTACCAGCGCGAGGTAGTCTTTCTGCATACCCTTCTCACGAAGTTGTTCATGCAACGAACGCAGCGCTGAGCGTTTTTTAGCCACCAGTAGTACGCCGGAGGTATCCCGGTCAAGGCGATGCACCAGTTCAAGGAAACGCGCTTCCGGACGCAGCGCGCGTAAGCCTTCAATGACGCCAAAGCTTAGCCCGCTTCCCCCATGGACGGCTGTACCTGAAGGTTTGTTAAGCACCAGGATGTGGTCATCTTCATATAAAATGACATCGGTCAGCGCCGCAACCTTCTGCAAGTTTGGCGAAATAGCCTCTTCTTCACGTTCAGCGACACGTACAGGTGGAATACGCACAATGTCCCCGTCTTCGAGTTTGTACTCGGGTTTTATGCGTTTTTTGTTCACCCGCACTTCGCCTTTACGCAAAATGCGATAAATCATACTTTTTGGCACGCCCTTGAGCTGGGTGCGCAAAAAGTTGTCGATGCGTTGCCCTGCTTCGTCGGCAGTAATGGCAACTGTTTTTACGGCTGGAGTCTCTGTTTTCATGGGGGCCGATTTTAAATAGCCATCAAGATTCGCGCCACACATTTTTCTATGCTTATATTAACTGCTATACCTTATTACTTAAGTTTGACATAGCCGATTTGGTGGTTATTAAAGCAATCACCACGCGGAAGTGAAAAAACTGTGAGTAACCGGGTGATAAATGGCAAAAGTCATCTTGCTATAACAAGGTTAGCAGTGGAATAATGAGGTTGTTTCCGTGTTGAATCTTGTTAAAACAAGAACCTTTCCGGAATGACCCAATTTTGCCCGACCGATCATCAACGCAGCAATGGCGTAAGACGTATTGATCTTTCAGGCAGTTAGCGGGCTGCGGGTTGCAGTCCTTACCGGTAATAAGGAAGCTTTTCTGGAGAGTAACACCCAGACTGTTCCCCTGATAATTGCGCTGTGTTTCCGTATGAAATACAGGCAACCGACACTCTGCGCCTCTTTGAGCTGACGATAACCGTGAGGTTGGCGACGCGAATAGACACGAGGCCATCGGTTCACACCCGGAAAGGCATTACTCTGCCCGCAGCTTAGTCGTCAATGTAAGAATAATGAGTAAGTTACGATGAAAAGAATGTTAATTAACGCGACTCAGCAGGAAGAGTTGCGTGTCGCCCTTGTAGATGGGCAGCGTCTGTACGATCTGGATATCGAAAGTCCTGGACACGAACAGAAAAAAGCCAACATCTATAAAGGCAAAATTACCCGTATTGAACCGAGTCTGGAAGCTGCTTTCGTTGATTACGGCGCTGAACGTCACGGTTTCCTCCCGTTAAAAGAAATTGCCCGCGAATACTTCCCCGCCAACTACAACTCCCATGGTCGTCCCAACATCAAAGATGTGTTGCGCGAAGGTCAGGAAGTCATCGTTCAGATCGATAAAGAAGAACGCGGCAATAAAGGCGCTGCGCTGACTACCTTTATCAGCCTGGCGGGTAGTTATCTGGTTCTGATGCCGAACAACCCGCGCGCGGGCGGCATCTCCCGTCGCATTGAAGGCGACGACCGTACCGAATTAAAAGAAGCGCTGGCAAGCCTTGAGCTGCCTGATGGCATGGGGCTTATCGTGCGTACCGCAGGTGTCGGCAAATCCGCCGAAGCACTGCAGTGGGACCTGAGCTTCCGCCTGAAGCACTGGGAAGCGATTCAAAAAGCCGCTGAAAGCCGCCCTGCTCCGTTCCTGATCCATCAGGAAAGCAACGTCATCGTTCGCGCATTCCGTGACTACTTACGTCAGGACATCGGCGAAATCCTCATCGACAACCCGAAAGTCATGGAGATGGCTCGTCAGCACATCGCCGCCCTGGGTCGTCCGGATTTCAGCAGCAAAATCAAACTGTACACCGGTGAAATCCCGCTGTTCAGCCACTATCAAATCGAATCTCAGATTGAGTCCGCGTTCCAGCGCGAAGTGCGTCTGCCGTCCGGCGGCTCAATCGTTATCGACAGTACCGAAGCGCTGACCGCTATCGATATCAACTCCGCTCGCGCAACCCGCGGCGGCGACATCGAAGAAACGGCGTTCAATACCAACCTTGAAGCCGCTGATGAAATTGCTCGCCAGCTGCGTCTGCGTGACCTCGGTGGCCTGATTGTTATCGACTTTATCGATATGACGCCGGTTCGTCACCAGCGTGCGGTTGAAAACCGTCTGCGCGAAGCCGTTCGTCAGGATCGGGCGCGTATTCAGATCAGCCATATTTCCCGCTTCGGTCTGCTGGAGATGTCTCGTCAGCGTCTGAGTCCGTCACTGGGTGAATCCAGCCATCACGTGTGCCCGCGTTGCTCCGGCACCGGTACCGTACGTGATAACGAATCACTGTCGCTGTCTATTCTGCGTTTGATCGAAGAAGAAGCACTGAAAGAAAATACGCAGGAAGTACACGCTATTGTTCCTGTGCCGATCGCTTCCTACCTGCTCAACGAAAAACGTACCGCGGTTAATGCCATCGAGACGCGTCAGAATGGCGTGCGTTGTGTGATCGTGCCAAACGATCAGATGGAAACCCCGCACTATTCCGTGTTGCGCGTACGCAAAGGGGAAGAAACACCTACCCTGAGCTACCTGCTGCCGAAACTGCATGAAGAAGCGATGGCATTACCGACGGAAGAAGAATACGTCGAGCGTAAACAGCCAGAGCAACCGGCGCTGGCCACCTTCGCCATGCCGGACGTTCCGCCAGCCCCAGCTCTGCAGGAGCCTACCGCGAAATCCGCCGCGCCTAAAGCCGCAGCAGCGACCGCAGCCGTCGCCGCACAACCTGGTTTAATGAGCCGCATCTTTGGCGCTCTGAAGTCCATCTTCGGTGGCAGCGAAGAAGTGAAACCGGTTGAACAACCAGCACCGAAAGCTGAAGAGAAAACCGAACGCCAGCAGGATCGTCGTAAGCCGCGTCAGAACAATCGTCGCGACCGTAACGATCGTCGTGATAATCGCGACAACCGTGGTGACCGTGACAACCGTAACGAGCGTTCAGAAAGCGGCGAGAACCGTGAAGATAACCGCCGTAACCGCCGTCAGTCGCAGCAGCAAAATGCGGATGCGCGCGATAACCGCCAGCAAACCACTGACGTCGCAGATAAAGCGAAATCCGGTGATGAGCAGCAGGCTCCGCGTCGCGAACGCAACCGCCGTCGTAACGATGACAAACGTCAGGCACAGCAGGAAGTTAAAGAGCTGAACCTGGCTGAACAGCCTGCGCAGGATACCGAGCAGGAAGAGCGCGTACGTCAGCCTCAGACCCGCCGTAAACAGCGTCAGTTGAATCAGAAAGTTCGTTTCACAGACAGCACCGCAGTTGAAACCGAAGTGGCAACTGCCCCTGCCGCAGTGGTCGCTGAAACCGCTGTTGCTCAGCCAACTGAACAGCCGGTACCGGCACAGCGCACCGAACTGGCAAAAGTTGATCTGCCAGCCGTCGTTGCGACTGAGCAGGAAGACAACAGCGAAGCACGTGACTCCAACGGTATGCCGCGTCGTTCTCGTCGCTCTCCTCGCCATCTGCGCGTAAGTGGACAACGTCGCCGCCGTTACCGTGACGAGCGTTATCCGGTTCAGTCGCCGATGCCGTTAACCGTCGCCTGCGCATCTCCTGAATTAGCGTCCGGTAAAGTTTGGATCCGCTATCCTGTCGCTCGCCCTCAGGATCAGCAGGTTGAAGAGCAGCGCGCCCAGGAAATGATTCCGGAGCAAGCCGTACCTGTCGCCGTAGAGCCTCAGGTTGCTGCAGCTGCCGTTGAGCACATTGTAGACGCCCCTGCGCCAGTTGAAGCTGCTAAACCAGAGGTGACCATTGTTGAACCTCAGGCCGCCGTTGTTGAAACCGCACAGGTTGAAACCACGCATCCGGAAGTCATTGCTACTCCGGTTGAGGAACAACCGCAAATTATCGCTGAATCTGACGCACCTGTTGCTGAAGACATCGCTGCGAAAGCCGAACCTGTCGCTGAAGTCGTGACTGCGCCAGCTGTCGAAGCGCCTGTGGAAGTTGCGATTTCTCAGCCAGAACCAGAAGTGGTTGAAGAGATTGCTGAGGTGGTAGAAACCGCGCCGGTTGTTGAAGACGTTACCGCGCCGCAAGAGGTTGTTGCAGCGCCTGTCGTCGAAGCCGCAGTCGTTAAGGCTGAAGTTGTCGTAACCAGCGTTGACGCAGAACACCTCCACAGCCATGCGACCGCACCGATGACCCGCGCTCCGGCACCAGAGTATGTGCCTGAAGCACCGCGTCAAAGCGAGTGGCAGCGCCCGGCATTCGCCTTTGAAGGTAAAGGTGCTGCAGGTGGACACAGCGCCACGCACCAGGCGACTGCGCCAGCAACGCGCCCGCAGCCCGTTGAGTAAGATGTAATCAACATCAAAGCCGACCTTCGGGTCGGCTTTTTTATATCGGTTCTACGCGTTTCATCCCCGTTAGCTGCGGCATGACGTCCTTCATTAAGGCTAAAAACTTGCGTAATCGGGTCGGATAGTAACGCGCCCAGGGATAAACCAAATGCACAGGCAACGACGCCGCATGCCACTCGGGCAAGAGCGTAACCAGTCGTCCACGGGCAATATCCTCCTCGACCATCCAGCTTGACACAATGGCCACGCCCAGCCCTGCCAGGGCGGCATTTCTGGCGACATAAATACTGTCAGTACTCAATCTGGGTGAAATATTCAGCGTGACAGGTTCATTACGCTGCTGATGCAGCAATGATACGCTGTGCTGGTAAAACGTATTTACGGCAATCCAGGGTAGCGCTGATAACTGCTCAGGATGCGTAAGCTCGCCATATTGCTCCAGCAATGCAGGACTCACTACCATGCTACGGGGAACTTCAGCCAGTAAAACGGAAACGGTCGCAGGATCAACCTCAACCCCAACCCTGATGGCGCAATCAATATTATCGCTCAGGAAATCAACGGTTTTATCATTGAGCAGCCACTCTACGGACAACTGCGGGTAACGCGAAAGAAACTGCAAGAGCGGCTCAAGTAGCTGCTGCTGCCCAAACGCGTGCGGAGCACGTACCCGCAGCGTCCCCACCGGTTCATCTTCCGTAACATTAAGTCCATCTTCCAGCGCCAGCCAGGCATCAATAATATTCTTGGCATGCTGGTAGCCGCGTTCACCGTCGTCGGTCAATTTCATCGCATGCGTGGTGCGCATTATCAGTTTTACACCAAGCAGCGCTTCCAGGGATTGTAGCCGTCGGCTGACGGTCGCCTGCGTTGTCCCCATCTGTTTTGCCGCTGCCGAAAGCGATCCAGCTTCGACGATACGCACAAACGTACGCATCAGCTCGACCCTATCTATACGCTCAGCTTTTATCATTTTAATTTTCTTCATACGTCTAACGTATAACTGTTTTACCACCACACTCGCTACCACACCACCCGCTGAAAGATAAAAATAGCCGCACATTCTGTGATTGAGGAATCATTCGTGAACACACATACCGTACTTTCCCGTTGGGTCATTTTCGTTCTGGCATTGGGTGCCGGATTCAGCGTCGCCGCAATCTACTATGCCCAGCCCCTTCTGCCTTTAATGGGCCAGGATTTGGACTTAAGTATTACCGGTATGGGGTTGGTTCCGACGCTGACCCAGGCCGGATACGCGTTGGGTATTTTGTTTTTATTGCCATTAGGCGATCGTTATGACCGCCGGACATTAATCCTGCTGAAAAGCATCTCACTTGCCGTGCTGCTTCTGGCCTGCAGCTTTACCGGACAGTTACATTCACTATTACTGGTCAGCCTGTTGATGGGCATGGCAGCAACCATGGCGCAGGATATTGTTCCTGCGGCGGCGATTCTGGCACCGGAAGGCAAACAGGGCAAAACGGTGGGCACCGTAATGACGGGTCTTCTGCTGGGGATTTTACTCTCGCGTACCGTCAGCGGACTGGTAGGCGAGGCGTTTGGCTGGCGCGAAATGTATCAATTCGCAGCCGTCAGTATTGCCGTTATTACCGCGATTATGTGGAAGGTGATGCCTCGTTTTGCTGTCCATTCCACACTGAGCTACCCGTCATTAATGCTCTCCATGGCGCAACTCTGGCAACGGTATCCCGCGTTACGCCGCGCAGCATTGGCACAAGGCTTTCTGTCGATAGCGTTTAGCGCCTTCTGGTCCACGCTGGCGGTGATGTTATCTGAGCATTATCACATGGGTAGTGCTATGGCTGGCGCATTTGGTATCGCGGGCGCGGCTGGTGCGCTTGCTGCACCGCTGGCAGGTCATCTTGCCGACAAAGTGGGCGCGGCAAAAGTGACCCAGTTAGGCGCCTTGCTGGTAACAATATCTTTCGCTCTGATGTTCTTGTTACCCGCCCTGCCAGTACAGGGTCAGTGGCTGCTAATTGCCCTTTCGGCGGTAGGTTTTGATCTCGGATTGCAATCCAGCCTGGTTGCCCACCAGAACCTGGTCTATGGCCTGGAGCCTCAGGCACGAGGACGATTGAACGCTCTGCTGTTCACAATGGTATTTATCGGTATGGCGCTGGGTTCGGTTCTCGGCAGTCAGGTCTACGCGCTGGCAGACTGGGAAGGTGTGGTTACGCTGGCAACCATTAGCGGTGCACTGGCTCTGGTGATAAGGCTGACGGGGAATCTGTCGCTTAGCAAAAGAACGGTAGCTTAAAAAAATGCCCGCTCCCGGGTGTTAAGGGAGCGGGCAGACAAACATACCCAGTTTCATGATATGTTTTAAAACCAGACGTTAGCGATTGAGCTGGAACAGCGACATTCCCTGCATATCGGTAAACGCTTTGTAGGATGCCTGTAGCGCAGCCTGCTGCATAACATAAGATGAAATCGCGGCGTTCCAGTCGACATCTACCAGGTTACTCATTTGCTGAGTTTGGCCCAATGCACGATCGGTGCCCAGAGAATCAAGCGAGCTTAATTCGCTAAGCTGTGTGCCTAATTCTGCACGAACGGAAAGCACGTTATTCAGTGAGTTTTTCAAACCACGGCTGGTTTTAGCAATGGCCGCAGCGGCGGTATCTTTTGCCACATCGTCACCCTCAATTGGCGTTTTGAGCGCATCAATCGCGGTATCCAACATTTTGAACAGATTCTTTTCCTGAACACCGCCACCCGGTTCCGGTACGGCGTTGCTGGTCAGGTTATCAAACACTTTATCGCCAGTATGGCCAATCACCATGGTACGAGAGGCATCTACCTGCTGGGTCACGTTGGTCGTACCACCGCCGTAGGCACCATCCGCTTGGGCAAACGGTGCAGTTTCTGTTTTGTATCCGCCGAAAATATAGCGACCATTACCATCGGTACTGTTCGCCAGGTTCATCAGTTGATCGCGGATCCCCTGCAGGTCGGTGGCGAGCGATGCACGGTCGTTATCACTTAATGTTTCGTTACCGGCATAAACAATTTTTTCCTGCGCGGTTTGAATTGCCGTCGTCACCTGACTCAGCACATTTTCTTCCAGCGATACTTTCTGCGTTGCGAATGTTCGCGCCAACGCATATTGGCTGTTCTGCGCCTGGGCCTGCGAAAGTACCACGGCCTGAGAAGCGGCAATCGGATCGTCAGATGGAGTGAGCACACGCTTGCCCGTTGACATCTGTTCGCCGAACTTCATCCATTCCGCCTGAGAGTTAGTGATGCCACGCATATTCTGCTGGTACATCATCTGGGTGCTGATACGCATTGTGTCCCTCTCCCTTAGCGAATATTAATCAGTGCATCAAACAGCGCATTCGCGGTTTGCAGTACTTGCGCGTTAGCGAGGTAATACTGCTGATAGCGCTGTAAATTACCGTACTCTTCATCGAGGTTGACGCCGGAAATTGACTGCTGCTGCCGGTAAAGCTGGGTTACCACGTTGTTCTGGGTGGTGGCGCTGGTTTTCAGCGTAGCGGTTTTGTTCCCGACATCGCTTACCAGCGTGGCGTATGCGTCGTTGAAGGTCTTGTTGCCAACCGTAGCTTTGGTCTGTAGATCCAGCAGCTTCTGACCATTACGGTTATCGCTTTTTCCCTTATCAATATCCGGGTCCGGGTCATTTTTTGAAACCTGGGCCATAGCGATTTCCGACTCATCGGTCACCAGGACTTTCATATCAACGATAGCGTTACTGACAGGTTTCACTGTGAAGCTGTCATTTGCTACTGCGCCAGCGTTAACGGTGATTTCCATCCCGTCAAAGGACATTTTTCCACCGGTGACGGTGGCTTTGAAACTGGTATTATCCGCCAGGCGAGTAACCTGCCAGTCCGTCCCATCAAAAACAATTTTATAATCTGTCGCCTGCACAGCAGAGCTGTCAGTGATCTTCGCGTTTAACGATCCTGTTCCCGCATTTTTCGCATTGTTGAATACCGCCGGGCTGCCGATAGAGAAGAAATCCTTACCCTGATCGCCGTTAGCATCAAAACCTTCTTTGTGCTGGGTGTTAAACGCATCGGCAAACGCAAGCGCCAGTTGGCCCAACGTATTACGCGTCTGATCCAGCTCCTGAGAACGGAACGTGAGCAGTCCACCCAGTGAACCGCTATTTAACAGTTTCTCGGGGATCTCGACGGCTCCGGCAACGCCGTCAACGTAGGCCACTGTTGTACGATTCGGGTCATCACTGGAAGGTACTGCCGCCAATTGACGTGCATTACTGCCCTGCACCAATGAATAGCCGTTCGCCATGGTCACGTTATAGGTGCCACCGTCCTGAACGCTGACTTCAACACCGACAATCTGGTTCAGTTCACTGACCAACTGGTCACGCTGGTCCAGCAAATCGTTAGGCGATGCGCCCGCACCAACGCCGGTCAGACGGGAAATCTGGTCGTTGAGGCTGGCAATCTGTTTTGAGTAGTTGTTGATCTGATCAACGCTTGCTTTGATCGCAGTATTGACCTGCTTATCCTGATCGCGCAGATACTGATCGGTTGTTCTGAACTGATTCACTAACCCATCAGCTTTACCGATCATCGCCTGACGCGCCGCCGGATCTTCGGCGTTACTGACCAGCGTTTGCAGGCTGGTAAAAAAGTCCTGCATTGAGGTCGAAATGGAACTGGTTTTGCTGGAGAGCAGATTGTCGATTTTTGACATTTGCTCATAGCGCGTCGTCAGGCCGCTGCTCTGGTTCTGCGCTGCCCGCAACTGATTTGTGATAAAGGAGTCATACTCGCGCTGCACGCCAGAAACATAGACGCCATTGCCAACCCAGCCCCCCGCACCCAGCGTGCTGTTCGCTTGCGCCATAATTGTCGTTTGTCGGGTGTATCCGGCGACGTTATAGCTGGAGATGTTATTACTGGCAGAATTCAATGCGGCCTGCGCTGCGGCGAGTCCACTCATCGCGTTATTAATCAAGCTGGACATGGAGGTTCCTTGTAATCCTTCAATACTCGTTATTATCGGCAGCAGGTCGGTAGACTTGAGCTATTTAAAAGAGATTATCGATATTCGTGCTGTAGGTTTTGCTCACTTTTTCACTCATCGATTTCAACTGCTGGATCATGCTGGTTAATTTACGCGCATAGTTAGGGTCTGTAGCGTACCCCGCATTTTGCAATGCCTGCGCACCTTGTTCGGCTGTCGCGGCAGCGGTCACCGCCGCATAGCGCGGGTTACGCGATATCAGACCGACATAATCCGACAGCGCCTCAAGGTAAGAGCTATAGACGCGGAATCTGGCTTTCACCTTTTTCGCCTCACCGTTTTCATATTCGGTGGTGGTGATTTCGGTGGTTGGGCCTTTCCAGCTTCCCGAAGCCTTCACGCCAAAAATGTTAAAGCTCGGTTCGCCGTTCTCACGGCGAATTTGTCGCTGCCCCCAACCGGACTCCAGCGCCGCCTGTGCCAGAATCAGATGATGCGGCACCCCGCTTTGCTGGCTGGCCAGCTTAGCTGGCAACGATAGCTGGGCGAGGAAGTCTTTACTGTCACCTGACAGCGGCTCATCATTGCTTTCCGTCGCCCGGGGAATGGCTTTACGTACCAGTTGCGTCAGCGCCTGGTTTTGATAGCTGGTCACCGTTTCAAGCGAGAACTTCATTGGAACCTGCGGCGCGTCGTCTGCGGGTTGCGCCTGCCCTTCGGTCATCTGCTTGACCATCATTTCAGCCAGCCCCAGACCTTTACCTGCGGTCATCTGCTGCGCGATTTGTTGGTCATACATGCTGGTATACAAACGTGTCGAATCGCTGCTAAACACGCCATCTTTCGGCAGCGCTTCACGCATGCTTTTCAGCATCATCTGCACGAACATCCCTTCAACCTGGCGGGCGACCGGGCGGATATTCGCCGCCGGATCCTGACCCGCTTTCGCTTTCAGTTCGTTCAGTGATTGCGCATCCCAGGCGGCGCTGGTCAGCAGTTTGCTGTCACCAATCATTAGATGATTTCCAGTTTGGCGCGTAAGCAACCCGCGCTCTGCATCGATTGCAGAATGGACATCAGATCCATCGGCGTTGCCCCCAGCGCATTCAGCGCACGAACGACGTTGTTCAGGTTGGCGCTGGAACGAACGCTTTGCAGCGAACCGCCGCTCTGGCGCAGATCGATCTGAGTTTGTGGTGTCACCACGGTTTGTCCACCGCCAAACGGTGTATCCGGCTGGCTGACGTTCGCCTGGCGGTTTACCGTAATCGACAAGTTGCCTTGCGCTACGGCACAGCTATCCAGTGTGACTTCGCGATTCATAACGACGGATCCAGTGCGCGAGTTGATAATAACTTTCGCATCCTGCGGCGTGACGTTCACCTCCATGTTCTGGATATCCGCGAGGAAGCGCACCTGCGAACTGTTTCCACTTGGTACGCGCACCTGAATGGTTCGGGCATCCAACGCCGTTGCGCTGCCAAAGCCACGCGAGCGGTTAATGGTGTCAGTAATCTGCTGCGCCATCGCGAAATCTTCATTATTGAGCTGCAGATTAATGGTATTTCCGCCACCGAACTGGCTAGGCAACTCACGCTCGATGGTCGCGCCGTTGGTAATGCGTCCGCCATTGAGCTGGTTAACCTGTACGCTACTGCCACCCGCAGCCGCGCCTGCACCGCCAACCAGAATATTTCCCTGCGCCAAGGCATATACCTGGCTATCGACCCCTTTCAGCGGGGTCATCAGCAGCGTTCCGCCGCGCAGGCTTTTGGCGTTACCCATGGAAGAGACCACCACGTCAATGGTTTGCCCCTGGCGACCAAAGGCTGGGAACTGCGCGGTGACCATCACCGCCGCCACGTTTTTCAGCTGCATATTAGTGCCAGTTGGCACAGTGATCCCCAACTGCGACAGCATGTTATTGAGCGTTTGCGTCGTAAACGGCGTCTGGGTCGTCTGGTCACCCGTACCATCAAGGCCGACCACCAGCCCGTAGCCTATCAACGAGTTTTCCCGCACGCCCTGCACGCTGGTCAGGTCACGAATACGATCGGCATGCGCAAAGGTGGTTGCCAGTACCAGTACCATTCCAACAAGAGATTTAAACACCGGGTACCTCGCTTACATCGGCGACAAGTTAAGGAAGAAACGCTGCAACCAGCCCATATTTTGCGCTTCATTGATGTAGCCGTTGCCGACGTACTCTATACGCGCATCCGCAACCTGAGTTGACGGTACGGAGTTGCTGCCACTGATGGTGCGCGGGTTGACGACCCCAGAGAAGCGAATGAATTCAGTGCCCTGATTAATGGCGATCTGTTTTTCACCCACAACATGTAAGTTGCCATTCACCAGTACCTGATCGACCGTTACGGTCAGCGTACCGCTGAAGGTATTGCTGGCGTTTGCGCCGCCTTTACCGTTAAAGGTGTTACCGCCTGAGGCTTCTACGTCAGCACGCTCGTTGCCAAACAGTCCTTGCAGATAACGCGGTACGGTATCAAAACCAAAGTTTGTCTTGCCGTCGCGACTGGCGTTAGCTGAAGAACTTTTGCTCGCGCTGACGTTTTCCTGCAATACGATGGTCAACGTATCGCCAATATTACGCGGACGGCGGTCTTCAAATAGCGGCTGATAGCCGTAGTTAATCGGCTGTGCCGACTGGAAAATTGAGCCATTCGCCACCGGCGTCGGACCTGGAACAGGCTGGGCAGACGTGGCGCCCTGCACGAGCGGCGTGGCCGGGATCCAGGCGCATCCTGTCAGTGTAACCACCAGCAGGGCTAAAATTGGGTATGGGTGAAGCGCGTATTTTCGCATTGCGGTCATCTTCAAAATCAGTGTGCCGGTGAGGCTTTCACCCCACCGGACCACACTTTAGAGTTGCGTCAGTTTTTGCAGCATCTGATCGGTGGTCGATACCGCTTTACTGTTGATTTCGTAAGCGCGCTGGACCTGGATCATGTTTACCAGCTCTTCCGCCACGTTGACGTTAGAGGTTTCAACATAGCCCTGATACAGCAGACCCGCGCCGTTCAGCCCCGGCGTGCTCTCATTTGGCGCACCGGATGACTGCGTTTCGGTGTACAGATTTTCACCAATGCTTTCCAGACCGGTATCGTTCATAAAGGTCGTCAGGTTAAGCTGCCCGACCTGAACCGGCGCAGCCTGACCCTGTTGGGTCACGCTGACAATACCGTCGCGGCCAATGGTGATACTGAGCGAGTTAGCCGGAATGGTGATAGCAGGCTGAACCTGAAAACCACCAGCCGTCACCAACTGACCGTTCTGATCCACCTGGAAAGAACCGTCACGGGTATAGGCGGACGTGCCATCAGGCAGCATGACCTGGAAAAAGCCCTGCCCCTTAATCGCCACATCTTTACTGTTATTAGTCTGCGACAGGTTACCCTGGCTGTGTAAACGCTCGGTTGCAACCGGACGCACACCGGTACCAATCTGCAAACCAGACGGCAGTGTGGTCTGTTCCGAAGACTGGGCGCCAGGCTGGCGAATCGTCTGATACAACAGATCTTCAAACACCGCACGCTGGCGCTTAAATCCGTTGGTACTGACGTTCGCCAGGTTGTTGGCAATCACATCCATGTTGGTTTGCTGCGCATCCAGGCCGGTTTTGGCGATCCATAATGAACTGATCATAAAATGTCCTGTGTTAACTCATCGACAGCAGTTGGTTGGCACGGCCCGCGTTATCATCCACGCTACTGATAATCTTCATTTGCATTTCAAAACGGCGGGCGTTGGCGATCATGTCGCTCATCGCGGCAACCGGCTTGACGTTACTGCCTTCCAGCACACCCGACATAACGCGAATGCTCGGGTCGGCCTGTAACGTCGCACCACGGGTAGCCTGTGCGGCCTGAGTCAGACGGAACATACCGTCGTCGCCACGCTGCACTTCGCTCCCCGTCGCCTTCACCAGCTTCAGTCGCCCAACTGGCGCGACCGTGTTGGCCGGATCGCCAGGGTTGAGCGCCGAAATCGTTCCGTCAGCCGCAATGGTGACTTCTGAACCTTCCGGTACGGCTATCGGTCCGGCTTCGCCAATCACCGGATGTCCCTGAATGGTCAATTCACCCGTTGGGCTTACCTGAATAGCACCGTTACGGGTATACCCTTCGCTACCGTCCGCGGTCTGCACAGCCAACCAGCCATCTTGTTGCAGCGCCACGTCCAGCGGACGTGAGGTATAGTCCATCTGACCCGGCGTCATATCGGCCCCCGGCGTGGAGGCCACTACCAACGTACGCGTCGGCAAAGACAATCCTTCAACGGGAACCGCGCGCAGCGCATTGAGCTGAGCACGAAAACCCGGCGTGGAGGCGTTTGCCAGGTTGCTGGCCGTCACCGCCTGTTGATTCAGCGTCTGGCTGGCCGCGCCCATGGCGGTATAAATTGCGTGATCCATTAAGCCATCCTGTCAGGCGCTTAGCGCAGGTTGACCAGCGTGTTGAGGATCTGATCCTGGGTTTTGATGGTCTGCGCGTTCGACTGATAGTTACGCTGGGCGACAATCATATTCACCAGTTCTTTACTCAAATCCACGTTTGACGCTTCCAGAGCGCCGTTGGTCAGCTTGCCGAAATTACCCTCGCCTGCGGTACCCAGCAGCGCCACGCCGGAAGACTGAGTCGCCGCCCAGACGTTGTCGCCCTGAGACGCCAGACCTTCGTTATTGGCAAAGTTTGCCAGCACGATCTGTCCCAGAACCTGTTGCTGTTCATTGGAGTAGTTACCGACCACGGTACCGTCATTGTTAATCTGGTAGCTCACCAGATCGCCCGGCTTGTAGCCGTTCTGATTTGTGGCAACGATGTTGTTTGCACCGGTGTTTTGCTGCATGGAGTTCAGGAAGCTCAGAGAAAAATTAGCGGCGTCTGCACCGTTAATCTGCCCGGTTGTGATGTTGATGTCCTTTGGCCAGACGGCAGGAGGAGTCGGTAACGCCGCAGTTGCCGTGGCGCTCATCCCTAAAAACACACCATTTTCATCAAAGCGCATAAACCCGGCGGATTTTGCCGGATCGCCAGTGGATGCATCCTGAGTGTGAACTTCCCAAGTGTTGCTCTGCGCATTTTTGACATAAAAAATGTTCATGTCATGGGCATTACCCTGGCTATCGAAAACGGTAACGGTGCCTTTTTTGTTGTAAGAATCCGCATCGCTTGGATTAAACGGGGTCTTTGTTGGCACCTTGTCAGTGGAGTTCAGGTTGATCTGCATTGACGCCGTTGTGGTGGTTTTCGCCGCCATCAGCGTATTCGGGATGGTGATCGGCGCCGGGTTAGCACCTTGCTGGATCGTTGGCGGTGTACCGGTAGCCGGGTAGCCCGTAAGCTGCAGCCCCTGCATGTTGACGATATTGCGGTTTTCATCGAGCTTGAACTGACCGTTACGGCTGTAGAAAACGGAACCGTTGCTGTCTACCATACGGAAAAAACCGTTCTGGCTGATAGCAACATCCAGCCCGCGCCCGGTGTTGGTCGTGGTGCCGTCGGTAAAGTCCTGGGTAATACCCGCAACTTTAACGCCCAGCCCCACTTTAGAACCGGCGAACATATCGGCAAAGGATGCCGTACCGGATTTAAAACCGTAGGTGGCGGAGTTGGCGATGTTGTTACCAATGACATCGAGGTTGGTCGCTGCAGCGTTCAGACCGCTGACCGCTTGTGAAAAGGCCATGACTTACTCCTGATAAGTGTGAAGGCTTAAATGATCTGCCGTACTTCGTCGAGGGTGGTGGTTCCATAGGTGCCCAGATCCAGCGTATTACCGCCGTTACTGCGAATAACTCCCTGCACCAGCGCAAACTGAAGCGGCTGTGCCACCAGTTGCGTTCCGCCATTACTGGCAGCAATTGACACGTTGTAAGAACCGCTTGGCGCATCCGTGCCATCGGTCATGGTGCCGTCCCAGGTAAAGGTATGAACGCCCGCTTTTAACCCACCAATTTCAATGGTGCGTACCACTTTGCCGTCTTTATCGGTAATGGTTGCAGTAACCTTATCTGCTGGTTGCTGCAACTCGACGCCAAACGGCGTAGTGGTGGTTTTTGCGCCTTCTTCCGTCCCTTTACCGGTCAGGATGGTAGTGCCCGGGATCATGACACCGTGGCCAATCAGGGTACTGGCCTGCAGCGACTGGCTGTTGTCGATCTGCCCGGAGATCGACCCCAACGTGGTGTTCAGTTTCTCAATTCCGCTCACGGTACTGATTTGCGCCAACTGGGTGGTCAGTTCGTTGTTTTGCAGCGGGTTGGTTGGATCCTGGTTTTTCAGCTGTGCAACCAGCAGCGTAAGAAAGCTGCTTTGCAGATCGGCGGCGTTGCTGCCCGTCAGCGAATTCTTCCCCGTTGCGTCATTAACGCCCGTTGTGCCTGGATCATTCATTTTTACAGCTATAGACATGTGCGCCTCCTTTACTGGCCTAGCGTCAGCGTTTTGAGCATCAAGCTTTTCACGGTATTGAGCACTTCGACGTTTGCCTGGTAGCTACGCGAGGCTGACATGGTGTTGACCATTTCGCCGACGACATCCACATTGGGCATTTTTACGTAACCGTTCGCATCGGCCAGCGGATTACCTGGCTCATAAACCAGCTTATCCGGTGCCTGGCTTTCAATAACGTCAGCCACTTTTACGCCACCGGTTGCCGCGCCCGGCGCAGCATCGACCTGAAAGACAACTTGCTTGGCGCGATACGGCTGACCGTCGGGTCCCGTGACGCTATCCGCATTCGCCATGTTGCTGGCCGCCACGTTCAAGCGTTTAGACTGAGCCGTCAGCGCAGAGCCTGCGATATCAAAAATATTTAACAGCGCCACGAATTAGTTCCCTCCTTGCAGCACGTTCATCATGCCTTTGATTTGTCCACCCAACGCGGTCAGCCCCATTTGATACTTGAGGCTGTTGTCTGCAAATTGCGTACGCTCCCGGTCCATATCCACCGTGTTACCATCAAGTGACGGCTGGTCAGGAATACGGTAGAGCAACTGCGTAGAAGGAGCAGAAACGGTCTGGGCCGGAATGTGTTGTGCAGAGGTCAGCGTCAACGAAACGCCGCCGGTTTCTTCCCGTCCTCGCACCATGACTTTTTTTAACTCACTGGCGAAATCCAGGTCGCGCGCCTGGTACCCCGGCGTGTCGGCATTGGCTATGTTGGCTGCCAATACTTCCTGGCGTTGGGCGCGCAAATTCAGCGCTTCCTGTTGAAAACGTAAGGCGGCGTCGAGCTTATCGAGCATATCTCCTCCGCAAATGACAAAATTCAGCGGACAGCTTAAATCCCATTACGCGCGCGTTATCGCCGGAATAAACGCAAAATGCGTCGCTATTTGTTGCGTTGATGACTGCGTCACACAGGTAAAATCCTGCCACTACCTGAAAAAGCGCGAGGTTTTGATGCAAACGTTTAAACGTGGAATAGTTGTGGCCGCACTGCTGTTCAGCCCTATGACGCTGGCGCAAGACCTGAATTCGCAGCTAACGGCATGGTTTTCCCAACGTCTGGCCGGATTCAGCGATGAGGTGGTGGTTACTATCCGAACGTCACCAAACTTACTACCGAGCTGTGAGCAACCCGCATTAAGCGTGTCCGGCAATGCAAAACTGTGGGGCAATGTGAACGTGCTGGCACGCTGCGCCAACGAAAAACGTTATCTGCAGGTGAACGTGCAGGCCACCGGAAACTACGTTGTAGCCGCCGCGTCTGTAGCACGAGGTAGCGCACTGACCCCAGCCAGCGTAACGCTGAAACGTGGTCGACTGGACCAACTGCCGCCCCGCGCGGTGCTGGATATGAATCAGGTGCAGGACGCCGTCAGCCTGCGTGATCTGGTGCCGGGTCAACCGATACAGCTTTCAATGTTGCGCCAGGCATGGCGGATCAAGGCCGGTCAGCGCGTACTGGTTATCGCTAACGGAGAAGGTTTTCGGGTGAATGCCGAAGGCAAAGCGCTGAATAATGCCGCCGTCGCACAAAATGCGCGAGTGCGGATGATTTCAGGCCAGGTGGTGAGCGGCGTCGTCGATTCTGATGGGAATATTCTTATTAACCTATAATAGGTTAAAGATTTTTTAGCGTGTGCCGATAGATAAACAACCAATGATTACAGCGGGCCGCTATAGCGTAACCCCTCGATGAGGAAAAACAAAATGAGCATTGATCGTACCTCACCATTGAAGCCAGTAAGTACCGTTCAGCCGCGCGAAACCAGCGATGCGCCGGTACAAAAAACGCGGAAGGAAAAAACCACCGCGACCACCAGCACCAGCGTGATGCTGAGCGATGCTCAGGCTAAACTGATGCAGCCCGGCACCAATGACATCAATATGGAACGCGTGGAAGCACTGAAAACCGCGATCCGTAACGGTGAACTGAAAATGGACACTGGAAAAATTGCCGACTCGCTGATCCGCGAGGCGCAGAGCTACTTACAGAGTAAATAAAGTATGACTCGTTTGTCAGAAATACTTGACCAGATGACGACCGTCCTCAATGACCTGAAAACGGTAATGGATGCTGAACAACAACAGCTTTCCGCAGGACATATCAACGGCAGCCAGCTACAGCGTATTACAGAAGAAAAAAGCTCTTTGCTGGCAACCCTTGATTATCTGGAGCAGCAGCGCCGTCTGGAGCATGACGCCACGCGCAGCGCCAACGATGAAATAGCCGAGCGCTGGCAGACTATCACCGTGAAAACACAGCACTTACGCGATCTCAACCAGCACAATGGCTGGCTGCTGGAAGGGCAGATCGAGCGCAATCAACAGGCGATTCAAGTGCTGAAACCGCACCAGGAACCAGCGTTGTACGGCGCAAATGGTCAAACCTCTGCTGCACACCGCGGCGGGAAAAAATTCTCTATTTAATGCAAGCCTGATAACACTTTGCTTATCAGGCCTACGCGTTTTGTAGGCCGGATACGGCGTCATGCCGCCATCCGGCGATAGTCTGTTACGCCGTCCGGCGCACAAACTCCTTCACTTTAAAGCCCAGCACGGCGAGTGCAGCGAAGTAAGCTGCAATACCTGCCACCACGACGGCCATCAGACGCAGCAGACGCCACAACATCGTGCCCTGCGACCAGTCCGGCATGATATAGAGCATCCCAACCAGTGCCGCCGACATTACCAGCACGGATATGACCAATCGCGCCAGGAACCAGGCCCAGCCCGGTTGCGGGGTGAAGATTTTCTGCTTACGCAACTGCCAGTACAACAATGAAGCGTTCAGGCACGCCGCCAGACCAATCGACAGTGACAGCCCGGCATGCTTCAGCGGTCCAATAAACGCCAGGTTCATTACCTGGGTCATAATCAGCGTCACAATGGCAATTTTGACCGGCGTTTTAATATCCTGGCGAGAATAAAAACCTGGGGCCAATACTTTCACCACGATCAAACCAATCAAGCCGACCGAGTACGCCACCAGCGCACGCTGGGTCATCGCGGCATCAAAGGCGGTAAATTTACCGTACTGGAACAAAGACACCGTCAGCGGTTTGGCCAGAATCCCTAACGCCACGGCGCTCGGCAATGCCAGGAGAAAACACAGACGCAGCCCCCAGTCCATCAGACGGCAATACTCATCATGATTGCCGCTGGAAAAGCTTTTGGACAGCGATGGCAGCAAGATAGTCCCCAACGCGACACCCAGCACACCGGATGGAAACTCCATCAAACGGTCAGCGTAATACATCCATGAAACTGAGCCAGAGGCCAGAAACGAGGCGAAAATCGTATTGATAATCAGTGAAATCTGACTGACCGAAACCCCAAGGATCGCCGGCCCCATTTGCTTGACGACGCGCATCGCCCCCGCATCGTGGAAGTTCACGCGTGGCAGCACCAGCATGCCAATTTTTTTCAGATGCGGAAGCTGGTAAATCAGCTGTAGCACACCGCCAACGGTAACGGCCCACGCCAGCGCCAGTACGGGAGGATTAAAATAAGGCGCGGCAAACAGCGCGAAACCAATCATGCTGATATTCAGAAAGGTCGGCGCAAACGCGGGAATAGAAAAGCGGTTCCAGGTGTTAAGGATCGCACCCACCAGCGAAGCCAATGAGATGAGCAGGATATACGGAAAGGTTATCCGCAGTAGTTGAGTGGTCAGCGCAAATTTATCCGCTGTGTCGGCAAATCCCGGCGCGGTGACTAATATCACCCATGGAGCAGCCAACATCCCTGCTACCGTCACCACGGCCAGCGCCAGCGTCAACAGTCCGGAAACGTAGGCAACAAACACGCGGGTGGCATCTTCACCCTGCTTACTTTTATATTCGGCAAGAATCGGCACAAACGCCTGGGAAAATGCGCCTTCGGCAAAGATTCGGCGCAACAGGTTAGGAAGTTTGAATGCCACAAAAAAGGCATCTGTCGCCATCCCTGCGCCAAAGATTCTGGCGACAATCGCATCACGCGCAAAACCCAGTACGCGTGAAAACATCGTCATCGAGCTGACGGCTGCCAGCGACTTTAATAAATTCATCTATGTTGTATTCCAGACTCTGAGGCAAAACCCCGCATAATCAGACCGCAGACCGGATAAGGCATGTACGCCGCCATCCGTAAATGCCGCGATGCCTGATAGCGGCCTCACAGCGCCTTATCAGGCCGCCAAACCAGCCTTCGGTTGAAAAGAGGTGTTATTTTTGAGTTGGCATATAGTACCTGGATTACAATGAATTACTACCGCCAGATGTTACAGGGGGTTATTCAGCCATCGCCTCCCGCCACAGCGTTTCGACAACACGTTGGGCCAGTAGCGCCTGCTCGCCTGCCGTCTCGGGAACCGTCTGATTTTGCACGCACTCAATGAAATGACGCGCGCATCCGGCAAAACCACGCTGTTCTAAGGTCGTTTGCCAGCCCGCTATCGGCTTATGAACAACACCTTGCCCACGCTCTTCCCGCCATTCCCGCATATCCGTCACATCAATCAGGCCACCGTCCGTCACCGCCTGCACGCTCTCGCGCTGGCTACCGGCACGACGATGCATACTGGTTGTTATCTGCATTTGCCCGGCAGAAAAATGATGCTCGGCGTAGAGCATCGCACCAGATTCATTGGTCAGCAGCGTGCCGTTATTTAACTGCACCTGCCCTCCCGCCAGCCACAATGCGGTATCGACCACGTGCAGATAGTCGTCCAGCAGAGTGAAGCGCAGATCGTGCGGCCCAACGCTGTCCGTACGGTGCTTATCCATACGTACTGACGCTGCGGTGCCCAACTGGGTTTTGAGATCCTGGTACAGCGGCGCGAATCGACGGTTAAACCCGACCATCAGCGTCAGCTTTTTCCGCTCTGCCAGCTCCACCAGTTGTTCAGCCTCGCGCAGGTTTTCCGCCAGCGGTTTATCCACGCACACATGAACTCCGGCATTCAGCAATTCGCTAACTACCGCATAATGCGTCGCGGTAGTGGAATGGACGAAAACCGCATCACAGGTTTGCGCCAGATTCACCAGTGAATCAACGTAGGGGATCCGCCAGGTATCGCAGATACGCTGCGCTTTTTCCCGCGAAGGTGAAAATGCGCCTTCCAGCGTCCAGTCTGCACTTGCGCCCAGCACGGGTAGCCAGGCCTTTTGTGCAATCCCGCCAAGCCCGACAACACCGATACGTAATTTTTTCACGTTATTCTCCCAGGTGTGCCAGCAAGGAATCAAGCCGCTGCTTAAGCTCCGCGACTTCTGTTTCCAGCGCTTCAACGCGCGCCTGCAGATCGCCTGAAGCAGCCGGAAGTTCATCCGCAGCGGCAATGGCTTCATCAACTTCACCGCAAAAGAGGTGCATATAACGGCTTTCACGTTTACCCGGCTCGCGCGCCAGGCGAACCACAAAAGGACCATCATCCCGGGTCGCCAGTTTCTCCAGCGTCGACTCCACTTCGGCCATATCGCTGAACTCGTACATCCGGGATGCGCGGCTACGCAACTCACCAGGCGTTTGCGCACCACGCAGCAGCAGCGTAGTAATGAGCGCCACTTCCCCTGCACTGAGCTTAAGATTACCAAATTCAGAGTTGCAGAAACGCTGCTCATATTTTGTGACGCGGTTGCCAAAGCCGCTTACCGTGCGCAGGAAATGTCGTTTCACCAGGTTATCAAGCTGATCCTGCACGTCCGATTCAGACAGATTCATCACCGGTTCACGATTCGTTTTTTGATTACAGGCGGTTACGACGCCATTAACGGAAAGCGGATACTGTTCCGGCGTGGTCACTTGTTTTTCTAATAAACAGCCAATCACTCGTGCTTCGGTGGCGGTTAATTCGTATTTCATCGTCTTCTCCATTAATCATGGCTGCCTGAAACTTAGCGGCCGGGGGTCCATTCTGATGTCGTCAACGCCGTCAGCACGTGATCGCGCCACTGCCCGTCAATCAGCAGGTAGTCTTTGGCATACCCTTCTTTTTCAAAACCCAGTCGCGCCAGCAGGTCACCGCTGCGCTTATTGTGTGGCATGTAGTTAGCCATAATGCGATGAATATGCTGCGTGCGCTGCATATAACGGATGGCCGAGGTTAAGGCTTCATACATCAGCCCCTGCCCCTGCCACTTCTGCGCTATGGAGTAACCGAGATAGCAGGCGTGGAAGGATCCCCGCACCACGTTCGAGAAGTTAGCAACGCCGATAATTTCTTTTTCTTCCGGATCGAGCAGCGCAAAATAATACGCGGTGCCTTGTTTATGAAACTCAGAGATCATACTCAGACGCGCCTGCCAGCCGGATGGATAACAGTGGCTTTCATCGCGAATAGGTTCCCAGGGTTTTAAGAAATGACGATTTTCTGCGTAATAATCTGCCAGACGCCAGGCATCACGCTCATGCACTAAACGCACGACCAGGCGGTCCGTGGTTAAGCGCACTTTTGGCACGTTACTGCGATAGCCAAACATTCTATACCTACTCCTTCCCGTAACGTCTTCAATACGCTGTTCGCATTACTATACCTGTGCGAATACACCCTGTGAAAAGAGCAAAATGCCATTTTTTGAATTATTCACACATTTTGATGAAAACTCTCTATCAAGACGGACTTTTGATAAAAAAATATTGTCCCGAGAAGGGTGGGAAAAGCGATGACGACACCGCAGAATAGGAGGTGCTTATCTTTTAAACTCTATCCAGAGTGACGAGTTTTTCCCTGGAGGGGAAATGTCGCAAGTCTCGCAGGCAAGGAACCTGGGTAAATACTTCCTTCTCATCGATAATATGCTGGTCGTGCTGGGTTTCTTCGTCGTTTTCCCGCTGATCTCAATTCGTTTCGTCGATCAAATGGGCTGGGCCGCCGTTATGGTCGGCATCGCGCTTGGATTACGTCAATTTATCCAGCAGGGGTTGGGTATTTTCGGCGGTGCTATTGCAGACCGTTTCGGTGCCAAACCGATGATCGTCACCGGTATGCTGATGCGCGCTGCCGGGTTCGCCACCATGGGCATTGCCCATGAGCCGTGGTTGCTGTGGTTTTCCTGCTTTCTCTCCGGACTGGGCGGCACGCTATTCGACCCACCCCGCTCGGCGCTGGTGGTTAAACTTATCCGCCCGGAAAAGCGCGGGCGCTTTTTCTCTATTCTGATGATGCAGGATAGCGCCGGGGCCGTGGTTGGCGCGTTGCTCGGCAGTTGGTTGTTGCAATACGATTTCCGTCTGGTATGCGCCACCGGCGCAATTTTGTTCGTTCTGTGTGCGGCGTTTAATGCCTGGCTGCTCCCGGCATGGAAGCTGTCGACGGTAAAAATACCGGTGCGCGAAGGGATGAGCCATGTAATGCATGACAAACGCTTTGTTACCTATGTGCTGACGCTGGCGGGCTATTACATGCTTGCAGTGCAGGTGATGCTGATGCTGCCAATCATGGTGAACGACATCGCAGGCTCACCGGCCGCCGTGAAATGGATGTATGCCATTGAGGCGTGCCTCTCTTTAACGCTGCTTTACCCGATTGCCCGCTGGAGTGAAAAACGCTTTCGCCTTGAACATCGCCTGATGGCCGGTCTGCTGGTGATGTCTCTGAGCATGATGCCCATTGGCCTGGTCGGCAATTTACAGCAGCTATTCACGCTGATCTGCACGTTCTATATTGGCTCAATCATCGCCGAACCGGCGCGTGAAACCCTGAGCGCCTCGCTGGCCAATGCACGGGCCAGAGGAAGCTACATGGGCTTCAGCCGACTGGGACTCGCCATCGGCGGCGCAATTGGTTATGTCGGCGGCGGCTGGTTGTTTGATATGGGCAAAGCCCTGGCGCAGCCTGAATTGCCCTGGATGATGCTCGGTATTATCGGCTTCATCACGTTCCTTGCTCTGGGCTGGCAATTCAGCCTCAAACGCCCAACGAGTGGTATGTTGGAGCCAGACGCCTGATAGCCGAACGGGCGTCCAGGCGCTTTTCAGTTTTTTCTGCTGGCGTCCGGGGCGCTGGTACTCGATGATGCTTTGTGTCACGATTACGCCACATGCATCATGTTGAGGAACCCCATGAAAAAGTTTTTTTTTGCCGCTGCGCTAATTGTCAGCGGCCTGTTGGTT
This sequence comes from Citrobacter arsenatis, assembly GCF_004353845.1. Lineage (GTDB taxonomy): Bacteria > Pseudomonadota > Gammaproteobacteria > Enterobacterales > Enterobacteriaceae > Citrobacter > Citrobacter arsenatis. Next base: position 1,984,915 of record NZ_CP037864.1, on the reverse strand, counting down.
GGTTGTAATCAACTCACGCAATACACGGTTAGTGAGCAAGAAATTAATCAGGCCCTGGCGAAGCATAATAACTTCTCTAAAGATATCGGTTTGCCCGGCGTCGCTGAAGCACACATCGTACTGAACAATCTCGCCAGCCAGATTGGCCGTGAAGAACCCAATAAAGTGACGCTAACCGGCGACGCAAACCTGGACATGAACTCCCTGTTTGGCAGTCAGAAAGCGACCATGAAGCTGAAGCTAAAAGCCTTACCGGTTTTCAATAAAGAAAAAGGCGCGATTTATCTGCAAGAGATGGAAGTCGTGGACGCCACCGTTACGCCGGAAAAAATGCAGTCGGTACTGCAAACGCTGATGCCTTATTTAAATCAGTCGCTGCGTAATTATTTCAACCAGCAGCCAGCGTACATTCTGCAGGATGACAGTAGCCAGGGTGAAGCACTGGCGAAAAAACTGGCGAAAGGTATCGAGGTGAAACCGGGCGAAATCATCATCCCGTTTACCGACTAATAAAACAGAGGGCGCCAATGCGCCCTTTTTTTTCGTGCAAACGAAAACGTTTCCGCTTATCCTTTGTTTCCGGCAAAAAAGACTATCCTCAGCCGGAGCATATTAATGACTGCACCATCCCAGGTTTTAAAGATCCGCCGCCCAGACGACTGGCATCTTCACTTTCGCGATGGCGACATGTTAAAAACTGTCGTGCCCTATACCAGTGAAATTTATGGCCGCGCCATTGTCATGCCGAACCTGGCTCCGCCCGTCACCACGGTTGACGTGGCTATCGCTTACCGCCAGCGCATTCTTGACGCGGTACCTGCCGGACACAACTTCACGCCATTAATGACCTGCTACTTAACGGATACACTGGATCCCAACGAGCTGGAACGTGGATTTAACGAAGGCGTTTTCACCGCTGCAAAACTCTATCCGGCCAATGCCACCACCAACTCGACGCATGGCGTAACCTCGATTGACGCCATCATGCCGGTACTGGAACGGATGGAAAAATTGGGTATGCCGCTGCTGGTGCACGGAGAAGTGACGCATGCGGATATCGATATTTTCGATCGCGAAGCGCGCTTTATTGAAACGGTGATGGAACCACTGCGTCAGCGTTTAACTGCGCTGAAAGTCGTGTTCGAACATATCACTACCAAAGATGCTGCCGAATACGTGCGCGACGGTAACGAGCTTTTGGCTGCTACCATTACGCCACAGCATCTGATGTTCAACCGCAACCACATGCTGGTTGGCGGGATTCGCCCTCATCTGTACTGCCTGCCGATCCTCAAACGTAACGTCCATCAACAGGCGCTGCGTGAACTGGTCGCCAGCGGGTTTAGCCGCGCATTCCTCGGTACCGACTCTGCGCCACATGCACGTCATCGCAAAGAGTCTAGCTGTGGCTGTGCGGGCTGCTTTAATGCGCCGACCGCGTTGGGTAGCTATGCCACCGTGTTTGAGGAGATGAATGCGCTGGACCACTTCGAAGCCTTCTGTTCACTCAATGGCCCGCAGTTTTATGGTTTACCGGTGAATGAAACCTTTATTGAGCTGGAACGCGTGGAGCACCAGGTCCCGGAGAGCATTGCGCTGGAAAACGATACGCTGGTACCTTTCCTGGGTGGCGAAACCGTACGTTGGTCAGTAAAAAACTAAAAAAAATGTAGCCAATCGATGTGAATAACTGTATAAATAAACAGTATATTCCACAGGGGGCTACTATGCGTATTGAAGTCACTATTGCCAAAACTTCACCTTTACCTGCCGGTGCAATTGACGCGCTGGCAGGTGAACTCTCCCGCCGTATTCAGCACCATTTTCCGGATAACGAAGGTAACGTTACCGTCCGTTATGCCGGCGCAAACAATCTGTCGGTTATTGGCGCAACCAAAGAGGATAAAGAACGCATCAGCGAGATCTTACAGGAGACCTGGGAAAGCGCGGATGACTGGTTCATCAATGAATAAATAATGATATGCAGTGATGTTTGTTTGCCGGGTCGCCCCGGCTTTTTTATACACGTCATCTTTTAATCAATAGTACATTCGTTACGACGGATTTTTATTTTAATAAAAAATTCCTGGTTATCTTTTAACCACAACACCAAAATAATTGTGCAACATGCTAAAAAAAAATGAATAACATGTTGGTTTCTTAGTCAGATAACGCTGAAAACGATAATTTTATGCACCACCCTCTTTAAATTTCCAATGAATACCCTTATTTATTGATATACTGAAGTTGCTTCAGAAAAAAACGCATTGAACCTCGAAAACCGTTGTCTAGTAACACGAATTAGGGGGCATGATGGAAAAGAATAATGAAGTCATTCAGACTCATCCGCTTGTAGGATGGGACATCAGCACCGTTGATAGCTATGATGCGCTGATGCTGCGTTTGCACTACCAGACCCCGAATCGTCCGGACCCGGATGGGACTGAAGTTGGTCAAACGCTCTGGTTAACCACAGATGTTGCCAGGCAATTTATTTCGATATTAGAAGCAGGAATCGCCAAAATTGAATCCGGCGATTACCAGGTAAATGAGTATCAGCGACATTAAACCTGATACATCCAACCATCAAAAGGCACCTTATCGGTGCCTTTCTTATTTCTGGGTTGAATATTCCGCGTCAGTTATTTACCCTGCTATACCTGTCATACTTCAAGTTGCATGTGCGTTGGCTTTCCTCGCTCACCCTGGTCACGTACTAATGTACGCTCCCAGGGATTCGCTGCGTTGCCGCGTGATTCGGCCTTACGGCCTCACCCCTTCGGGGCCAGCGCAAGCGCTGTTCAAAACGGCCGGGCCGTTTTGTCCTGCAACTCGAATTATTTAAGGTATATTATCGCGATTGCAGAGAGAAGCGGATGAAATACGACTTAATCATTATTGGCAGCGGTTCGGTAGGCGCCGCAGCCGGATACTATGCTACTCGCGCCGGTCTGAACGTTCTGATGATCGATGCGCATATGCCTCCGCATCAGCAGGGCAGCCACCACGGAGACACACGATTAATTCGTCATGCATATGGCGAAGGTGAAAAATACGTTCCGCTGGTACTGCGTGCGCAAACATTATGGGATGAACTGTCTACCCAAAATGAAGAGCCGATTTTTGTTCGCTCCGGTGTTATCAACCTCGGCCCGGCAGATTCAACCTTCTTAGCGACCGCGGCACAAAGCGCAAAACAGTGGCAACTCAATGTTGAACAGTTGGATGCTGCGGCCATCATGGCTCGCTGGCCGGAGATTCGCGTACCTGAAAACTATATCGGCCTGTTTGAAGCCGAGTCAGGTTTTTTACGCAGTGAGTTAGCGATTAAAACCTGGATCCGTCTGGCGGAAGAAGCAGGCTGCGCGCAGCTGTTTAAATGTCCGGTCAGCGCAATACACCACAGTGATGATGGCGTAACGGTAGAAACCGCCGATGGCGACTATCACGCGCACAAAGCGGTGATCAGCGCCGGAACCTGGGTGCAGGCATTAGTTCCTGAACTCCCTATACAACCCGTGCGCAAAGTGTTCGCATGGTATCAGGCCGATGGGCGTTACAGCGTTAAGAATAATTTCCCTGCTTTCACCGGCGAACTGCCAAATGGCGATCAATACTACGGTTTCCCGGCTGAAAATGACGAGCTGAAAATTGGTAAGCACAATGGCGGCCAGGTTATTCATTCGCCAGAAGAGCGTAAGCCGTTCGCCGCTGTCGCCAGCGATGGATCTGAGGCTTTCCCATTCCTGCGGACTATTCTGCCAGGCGTTGGTTGCTGTCTGCACGGTGCATCCTGCACCTATGATAATTCACCGGATGAAGACTTTATCATTGATACTCTGCCGGAGCATGACAATACGCTGATAGTGACCGGACTGAGCGGACATGGCTTTAAGTTTGCCTCCGTACTGGGAGAAATTGCGGCAGACTTCGCTCAGAACAAACCGTCTGGTTTTGACCTGACCCCCTTCAGGCTCAGCCGTTTTAAGCGATAATAAATGATGGCCTCGTTGGTGAGGCCATTTTTATGACAGGAATAACATTGATGCGCCGCCTCTTTCACTATCTGGTAAATAATATTCGTGAGCACCTTATGCTCTACATTATTTTATGGTCGCTGCTGGCAATTATGGATGTAATATATATTATGTTTTTCTGATCCCGTCGCACTGACATTAATTGACATAAACTGATAGTAACTTAATTTTCATTGCAATTAACTGAATAAAAAAATATCACCACTTTCCCCGAAATCAAGTCCTGCAACCCTCCAACTGCTCTAATTCCTTGATGGTTATTTCACAATTCAATCAGTTTTATTGAATTAAAAACAAATATCATCACCGTTGTTATTTATTAGTTGCATTAATGCCTTTTCCGCGCCATTTTCATTCACTTCTGAAATATCTGACGGTGCGCTTATGCAATTCAATAATACTCCACAACGCTATGGCGTGGTGTCTGCCGCATTACACTGGCTGATTGCGATTGCTGTTTATGGCATGTTTGCGCTGGGTTTGTGGATGGTCACACTCAGCTATTACGACGGCTGGTATCACCAGGCCCCAGAGCTGCATAAAAGCATCGGCATTCTGCTGATGATGGGACTGGTCATCCGCGTCGTCTGGCGGCTGATCTCACCTCCTCCTCCTGCGCTGGCAAGCTATTCCCGTTTCACCCGTATCGCTGCGGCACTGGGTCACCTCGCGCTATACACATTACTCTTTTCAATTGTGATTAGCGGGTATTTGATTTCCACCGCTGATGGCAAAGCGATAAGCGTATTTGGTTGGTTCGACATTCCGGCCACCCTTGCCAATGCAGGCGCTCAGGCCGACCTCGCCGGGAGCCTGCACCTGTGGCTTGCATGGACCGTGGTGGTTTTATCACTTCTGCACGGACTGATGGCCCTGAAACATCACTTTATCGATAACGACGATACCCTCAATCGCATGTTGGGAAAATCGTCATCTGACTATGGAGCTTAAAATGAAAAAAAACCTGCTGGGACTTACACTCGCCTCTCTGTTATTCACCACCGGGTCGGCCGTGGCGGCAGATTACAAAATTGACAAAGAAGGACAGCATGCCTTTGTTAATTTCCGTATCCAGCATCTGGGTTACAGCTGGCTGTACGGCACATTTAAAGATTTCGACGGTACATTTACCTTTGATGAGAAAAATCCCGCAGCCGATAAGGTTAACGTGACCATCAACACCAACAGCGTTGATACCAACCACGCCGAACGCGACAAGCACTTGCGCAGCGCAGATTTCCTTAACGTGGCAAAATTCCCACAGGCGACGTTTAGCTCCACCAGCGTTAAAAAAGAAGGGAACGATCTGGATATCACCGGTAATCTGACCCTGAACGGTGTCACTAAGCCGGTTACGCTGGACGCGAAGCTTATCGGTCAGGGCGGCGATCCGTGGGGTGGCACACGCGCAGGTTTTGAAGCGCAAGGTAAAATCAAGCTGAAGGACTTCAACATCACCACCGATCTCGGCCCGGCATCTCAGGAAGTCGATCTGATCATCTCAGTGGAAGGTGTCCAGCAGAAGTAATGCGTGAATGGCCGGATGAGGTTCAGCCCCTCATCCGGCATTATGTTATTGCGTGGGATCTGGAATCCCCAGTTTGGTATTCAGGCGACCGCGTGATTTATTAAAGATCTTGTTGCCATTCTCACGGCCCGCGCGAAGACGCCGCTGCTCCTCTTCTGGCAACTCGCTCTCTTCGCTACATAATTCGCTACAGCAGCCGTTATACTTCTGTGCACAGGCCGGGCACTGAATAAATAGCAGATGGCAGCCATCATTTTTGCAATTAGTATGGCTATCGCACGCCGTTCCACATTGATGGCAATGCGCAATGACATCGTCAGAAATTCTTTCGCCCATACGCTCATCAAAAACGAAGTTTTTACCGACAAAGCGCACCGGAAGTCCCTGTTCACGGGCCTTACGGGCATATTCAATAATACCGCCCTCAATGTGCCAGACTTTGCTAAATCCGTTGTGTTTCATCCAGGCGCTGGCTTTCTCACAACGGATCCCACCCGTGCAGTACATAACGATTTTTTTATCTTTATGCTCCTGCATCATTTCAACCGCTTTCGGCAACTGGTCACGGAACGTGTCTGCCGGAATTTCCAGCGCATTCTCGAAATGACCCACCTCGTATTCATAGTGGTTACGCATATCAATGAATACCGCGTCAGGATCGTCCAGCATAGCGTTCACTTCCGCCGCCTTCAGGTAATCCCCCACGTTGCTGGCGTCAAATTGCGGATCGTCAATCCCATCCGCCACAATGCGTTCACGCACTTTCATGCGCAGCACCCAGAACGATTTACCGTCATCATCCAGCGCAATATTTAGACGTAATCCGTTTAATGCGGGATTAAACGCATAAAGCTGCTGGCGAAATGCTTCGACGTGGCTTTGCGGCACACTGATTTGCGCGTTGATTCCTTCATGGGCAAGATAGACGCGCCCGAAAACGTTCAACGCAGTGAACAGTTGGTACAGCGCATCACGCGTGTCCTGAGGATTAGGGATCGTGAAATATTTATAGAATGAGATCGTCGTGCGTGGTTCAGTCTCGGCCAGCATTTTGGCTTTGAGGGCGTCATTCGAAATGCGGTTGTGTAACACTGGCATGGTGTACGTATCCTGCAAATTGGGAGTAAATGAAAATCGGCGGCATAATAAAGCAAACCTCGCCAATTTACATCCACACATTTTACGCTACATTTCTTACTTCAATATAAACGTGTAACAACAACTGCTGGTTAAATCACCGTTCTCCCGTCACAAATTTTTGATACGCGCGAAAAAATGCGACAATACAGGGAATTGGTCGTTTGAAGACAGGATAGACATGACGAATTTACCCAAGTTTTCGGCTGCGTTACTGCATCCACGTTATTGGTTAACCTGGCTGGGCATTGGCTTCCTTTGGTTAATCGTGCAGTTACCCTACCCGATTCTTTATAAGTTGGGCTGCGCATTAGGTCGCCTGGCGTTACGTTTGATGAAACGTCGGGCAAAAATTGTATCCCGTAATCTGGAACTGTGCTTCCCGCAGATGAGCGAGCAGGAACGCCAGCAGATGGTCGTCAAGAACTTTGAGTCCGTGGGTATGGGCGTGATGGAAACCGGTATGGCCTGGTTTTGGTCCGACAAGCGCATTTCACGCTGGACAGAAGTGATTGGGATGGAGCATATCCGCGACGTTCAGGCGCAAAAGCGGGGAATTTTGTTAGTGGGTCTGCACTTTCTGACCCTTGAACTGGGTGCGCGTCAGTTTGGTTTGCAGGAGCCGGGTATTGGTGTGTATCGCCCTAACGACAACCCGCTGCTCGACTGGCTACAAACCTGGGGCCGTATGCGCTCGAATAAATCAATGCTCGATCGTAAAGACCTGAAAGGAATGATTAAGGCGTTGAAAAAAGGCGAAGTGGTCTGGTATGCGCCGGATCATGACTACGGTCCTCGCGCCAGCGTGTTCGTACCGCTTTTTGCTGTTGAACAAGCCGCAACGACCTCCGGGACCTGGATGCTTTCGCGCATGTCCAATGCCTGTCTGGTACCGTTTGTTCCTCGCCGCAAGCCTGACGGTAAGGGGTATCAATTGATTATGCTGCCTCCGGAGTGTTCTCCGCCGTTAGACGACGCGGAAACTACGGCTGCGTGGATGAATAAGATTGTTGAGCAATGCATCATGATGGCGCCAGAGCAATATATGTGGCTGCATCGTCGCTTCAAGACGCGTCCCGAAGGCTCCCCTTCTCTGTACTAAAGCGTTGTTGCAGTCCTGTGGGCTGCAACACCTTTCCTACCTGCTTTAGGTTTAACTGCTATCCGCATTGCAGCAACTATCAACCAGGCGCATAATTAGTCTGCTTACTTATATTCAATCGATAGCGCAAACAGCGCGTCACACTGCGGAACGCTATGTCAGCCTCAGATGCCCCCATCAACTGGAAACGTAACCTCACCGTTGCCTGGTTGGGTTGTTTTTTAACCGGCGCAGCCTTTAGCCTGGTCATGCCCTTTTTGCCGCTCTATGTCGAGAGTCTGGGCGTCACGGGTCATAGCGCCCTGAACATGTGGTCAGGCCTGGTCTTCAGCATCACGTTTCTCTTTTCCGCCATCGCTTCTCCTTTCTGGGGTGGCCTTGCCGATCGCAAAGGGCGAAAAATCATGCTGCTGCGCTCCGCGTTGGGCATGGCTATTGTGATGCTGCTGATGGGGCTGGCGCAAAATATCTGGCAGTTCTTAGTCTTGCGCGCCCTGTTGGGCCTGCTCGGCGGTTTCATTCCCAACGCTAATGCGTTGATCGCCACCCAGGTTCCACGCAATAAAAGCGGCTGGGCGCTGGGAACGCTTTCCACCGGCGGCGTTAGCGGTGCGTTACTTGGGCCCCTGGCGGGCGGTCTGCTCGCAGATCAGTACGGGCTACGCCCGGTCTTTTTCATCACTGCCAGCGTACTTCTCCTCTGCTTCATCCTGACGCTTTTTTTTATCCGCGAGCGTTTCCAGCCGGTGAGCAAGAAAGAAATGCTGCACATTCGTGAAGTTGTGGCCTCGTTAAAGAACCCCAAACTGGTGTTGAGCCTGTTCGTCACTACCCTGATCATTCAGGTAGCAACCGGCTCTATTGCGCCAATTCTGACGCTGTACGTTCGCGAACTGGCTGGTAACGTCAGTAATATCGCCTTTATCAGCGGGATGATCGCCTCCGTACCGGGTGTGGCTGCATTAATTAGCGCCCCAAGACTTGGCAAACTCGGTGACCGAATTGGCCCGGAGAAGATCCTGATTGTTGCTCTGGTTATCTCCGTACTGCTGCTTATTCCAATGTCGTTTGTACAATCGCCCTGGCAGCTTGGCGTTCTGCGTTTTTTATTGGGTGCAGCCGACGGGGCCCTCCTTCCGGCGGTACAAACGCTACTGGTTTATAACTCAACCAATCAGATCGCCGGACGTATTTTCAGTTATAACCAGTCATTTCGCGATATCGGCAACGTAACAGGTCCCTTAATGGGGGCGGCAATATCCGCCAACTACGGTTTTCGCGCCGTTTTCTGTGTGACCGCTGGCGTCGTACTGTTTAACGCCATCTACTCATGGAATAGCCTGCGCCGTCGCCGGAGTACGGAGGTCTTGGGATGATTTGTGCATTTATATTTGTAAGATCGGAGTAATAAGTTTATCAACCACGACGTACTTTCCAGTCTTAATGATAATAGTAACACACCTTATTTCTACCAGAGTTTTTGGCTTCATACAAAGCAGCATCGGCATATGAAACAACTTTATCCGCAGATTCATCATCAATTTTGCTACAATAGACCCCGATACTGATCGTCATTTTTTCTTTTAACTCATATGAGTTTGGTATTGTCGTACCATTCTGTACATTTCGCCTAATTCGCTCTGCAACAACAATTGCCTCATCTTTATCGTTACATTTAAGAAGGATCGCAAATTCTTCACCGCCTACTCTGGCAAAAATATCCGTATCTCTGATTGATTTATTGATAATATCGACAATGCTGATTATTACTCTGTCACCTTCCTGGTGACCGTAGGTATCATTAATCCGTTTAAACTTATCAATATCCAGAACCATTACACACACTGCGCCTTTTGCTAACGATGATTTTAATGACTTATAGAATAGTTTACGGTTATATATTTTAGTCATTGCGTCTTTGATAGCTGAATCCGTTTCCTTTTTTAGGATGATAAAGGTGTTGTACATCAGTATTGAGATTATGCACAGGGTACTTATCACCTCAATCCCGCGACTGATATACCAAATATACATGCTATATTCATCCAGGCTCAGAAGTAATACATTGGTTAATATTGCTGAGCAACACACGAGTCCTATGCTTTTCCACAGTATATTGTGCGTCCTGGTTTTAATGATTAAATACAACAGGACCAGTCCCCAGGACACAATAAGCGAATAAATGTACCCAATATGCCAGTGCACCGTAGCATTATCAGGCTTCAGACTGGTGATCTCGAGTGTAAAATTAGGATTGTAGCTGGCCAGAGTGTGCGCCATCACCGAGATAACAATCATAATTAAAAAAGCCAGAACGATATAGCAAGGTTCTCTTTCTTTGGTTTCAATAACTGTCGAGGATATTTTATAAGATTTCAATGAAACAAATAGCAGAGCGATGAAACTAACCTGCCGAAAGTAATAGAATATAGCTATATCGTTAGTTCTTTTTTCGATTGAAGCATGATCATTAATCAAGTCTTGTACGATGTAGATAGTCTCGACGAAAAATATGTTATTCCCAAGAAACGCCATACCTAATATCATGAGGCAGGTGAGATCTTTTCTACAAAGATACTGAAACAACATAAAAAGGAAAATTATCCCATATAAAAAGAACAAGCCTACAATCACAATCAGATATACTGTTTGCGGGACACTTTGTATCGTTAATTTAAATTGTGTAAGATACAAACCACCAAGGACATAGCTAGTCAAACAGACTATATAGAAAGCCATTAACCTTCCATTATTTGAATTACCGTTATCCATAACAACCTTAAGGGAATTCTTAATTTTGCATTTTATATAATAAAGCATAAGGTTTTGCAAACTATTATCCCCGTACAACTTCAATGACACTTATTCATTTCTTATTTAATGGTTTCTTTTAGATTTATAACCTTTGTCATTAATCATCTATTATTATGTATTTTCTTTTATTACCACTCACACCATTAACGATCTCGACACACAAAAGATACTTTTCCATTTCCAGAAACACTGGTAAGTTTAGCCATTTTCAATGATTACATCTGCAACACTTCCGTATCGGGTATTATCTTTTTATTTACTTTCATTAGGTTATGCGAATGACTTCATAGTCATTCGCATTAACACCCTAAAACACCTAAAAAATGACGTTCAACACTGAAGCTTTCCTTATATAAGGTCAGCTATTATTTTTTTGATTATGATTACTCCATGCTAAATCAGAAACATTACTTTTTTTTGTTGATTTTTTTTCCTGATATTACGCCAGCTTCAGCTTCTGCCAATGTAAATTTTTCCATAAACTACCAGCCAAGTTCTGTAGCCATTGCAGCCAGTCGCTATCCGTTTAAGTTAGCCACGCAGCTAACGGGTTTGACGCTCTGCGAAACGGCGTCTATAGATTGAATAATCATCATTTATTGTTCACATTAGGAGAAGGATTATGGCAAAGAATGACATGTATTTTTATGCCACGCTGGAAGAGGCTATTGATGCGGCTCGTGAAGTATTTCTGGCTGATAACCCTGACCTTGCGCCTGACGAAGCAAGCGTTCAACAGCTAAGCGTACAAAAATACGTGCTACAGGATGGCGACATTATGTGGCAGGCGGAATTCTTTGCTGACGAAGATGATGTAGATGGTGAATGTCTGCCAATGCTGAGCGGAGAAGCAGCCCAGAGCGTTTTCGATGGCGACTATGATGAAATTGAGATCCGCCAGGAGTGGCAGGAAGAAAACACGCTTCACGAATGGGATGAAGGTGAATTCCAGCTGGAACCGCCCCTTGATACTGAAGAGGGTCAGACCGCAGCCGATGAATGGGATGAGCGATAGTTACTCATAAGGTCCATGGTGAATGTCGAGCGGCAGCAGCAGCGTATCAAACACCAGCGAAAATGGCAGGTCGAGGATGGTGACGTAGCGCCACGCGGAGTCCCTGACATCCCATTGCACGCCCGGATAGTATTGGTTTCCGTGCCCTTGTCCTGGGATAGTTCGACTAATAATACTGCCGCATCCGCTCAGGAAGAACACCATGATCCCCACTGCCAATATTCGCACCTGATATCTCCCGACTGATTTATTGAGTATAAAAAAATACCGGCACCAGGCCGGTATTTTCAGGTAACTGAACGCTTATTTTTTCCTGAGCGCCAGCGGGTTCAGGGTCAGCCCCTGATAGTAATTCACCCACGAAGAGTACTTATCAGGTGAGTTCCAGACGCGATAGTGTAAACGCGCCATCGTCACAGGATCGCTCAACAGCACCAGACGTCGATCGCGATTCAGTTTCTCCGGCGTTTCGTTCAGCGCCTGCTCCACATGACGGTCACGGGCAATCTCAAGCACGTTACTGGCGCGGTGACGCGCAGTCGCCATTGCCGTTGCCAGTGCGTTAAACGATGGGTTGAACACCGCATGCATAAAACCGTCGTCTAACGTACGATTACGGTTCATCACCAGATAAGTATCCGTATCCACCAGCACCTGCGGCGGAGAATACTCTTCCGGGATCAGGAACAGCTTCCAGCGCTTGGTACGTAACCCAACCGTCGAACGGCTGGAAATCACGGAAACAAACGGTGACAGGATCAGCGAGAAGACAATCGGCGCCAGCCAGAACAGGAAACGCAAATCCAGCCAGGCCATGCCTACCGCCCATACCAGCCCCAGCAGTAACTGAGACCCGTGACGCATAAACGCTTCACCCCACGGGGTGGAATCGTCATCGCGCTGCGGTGAATTCCACACCACTTCCCAACCGAGGAAAGCGCTCACGACGAAGACGGTATGGAACAGCATGCGCACCGGAGCCAGCAGCACGGAGAACAGAACCTCCAGCAGCAACGACAGCGTGACGCGGATAAACCCGCCGTACTCTTTTGTCCCTTTACACCAGATAAGTAAAATACTCAGCAGCTTCGGCAGGAACAGCAGCACCATCGTTGAAGCAAACAGCGCGATAGCCAGCTCAGGACGCCACTGCGGCCATACCGGGAACAGCTGACGCGGTTGCAGGAAGTACTGCGGTTCCGTCAACGCGTGCACCACCTGCAAAGCGGTAGACAGCGCGAGGAACATAAACCAAAGCGGCGCGGACAGATAGGACATAACGCCGGTCAGGAACACCGCACGGTGAACCGGGTGCATCCCCTTAACCAGGAACAGACGGAAGTTCATCAGGTTGCCGTGGCACCAGCGGCGGTCACGCTTGAGTTCATCCAGCAGGTTTGGCGGCAGCTCTTCATAAGAACCCGGCAGATCGTAGGCAATCCACACGCCCCAGCCAGCACGACGCATCAATGCCGCTTCCACGAAGTCATGAGAGAGGATTGATCCTGCAAATGAGCCCTCCCCTGGTAACGGCGCGAGTGCACAGTGCTCGATAAACGGCTTCACGCGAATAATCGCGTTATGGCCCCAGTAGTGCGATTCACCCAATTGCCAAAAGTGAAGCCCGGCGGTAAACAGCGGACCATAAACACGGGTCGCAAACTGTTGGCAGCGCGCATACAGCGTATCCATACCGGAAGCCTTCGGCGAAGACTGGATGATACCGGCATTTGGATTCGCTTCCATCAGGCGCACCAGCCCGCTCAGACAGTCACCGCTCATCACGGAGTCCGCGTCCAGCACAACCATATAGCTGTACTGATTTCCCCAGCGACGGCAGAAGTCATCAATGTTGCCGCTTTTACGCTTCACGCGACGACGACGACGGCGGTAGAAAATCTGTCCTTCGCCCTGCACTTCGGCAATCAGTTCCATCCACGCTTTTTGTTCCGCTACGCAGATATCGGGGTTGTAGCTGTCGCTCAGAATGTAAACATCGAAATGCTCGGCGTTGCCCGTTGCTTTAACCGACTCCCACGTGGCGCGAAGTCCCGCAAATACGCGGTCAACGTCCTCGTTACAGATAGGCATAATCAACGCGGTACGGTGTTCGGGATTCAGCGGTTCGTCCCCTACCGTTGAAGCGGAGATACTGTACTTATCTCGCCCAATCAGCAGTTGCAGGAAGCCCATCAGCGCGGTCCAGAATCCCGCTGATACCCAACAGAAAAGCACGGCAAACAAAATCAGAATGCCGGTCTGGAGCATATAGGGCAGTAGTTGCATAAAGGAGACCCACAAATCCTGCCCCATCATGTCTACCGGATTAATGAATGCCCAACCCTGATACGGAAGGATTGTCTTCATATACCAGGTCGCTACCACCGTTTGCGCCAGCGTTAAGATCAGCAGCGTATAGCGGCGAATGGTGCCAACGGTACGCCATTTTTGCTCGCTCTCTTGTTCTTCTTTCGTCAAACGCGAAAGATACCGCGGCGTTACATCACGCCCACGCAGACGGTCCCAAAAACGGCCAACCGGATTGGTACGCCAGGGATCGGGGAACATAGAGGTACGCGTTGCTTTTGGCATCGCCTGCAGCTGATCGCGCCCCTCATCATCCTTAACCAACTGCTCTTTCGCCAGAGAATCCGGCCATGCTTGCTCAAGGCGAGCTTTCACAGAACCCTGCGGTGAATCATCTTCGCGCGAGTACGTACGATGCTCGGCATCCAGCGCCTGATGAACGGCGCGGATGTCAGTTTTCGGCAGTGCCGCTTTTTCGATATCCGAAAGCGGCATTGCGTCAATATACTCAGTTGTCTTATTCATTGGCAGGTAACTGGTAGCTCCAGGTTTCACTCAGCGTCTGATCGGCATTGACCAAGGCAGCACGCATTTCAGTGGTTTTCTTCACGTCTTTCACTTTCACGCGCAGCATCAAACGCCAACCTTTAGAGACCGGGTTGTAGCGCACGGTGCTTTCAACGATTTCGCCGTTGTCGCCAATACTGGTTTGTGCGGTAACCGGAGTATCCTGCGGCAGCTTTTTCATATCTGTGCCGGTAAAGTCCACCACAAACGCGATGGTACCGTCAGGCTGACGAATCAGGTTGGACTGTTTTACATCACCGGTAGAACGACGGGTCTGCTGTACCCAGGCGCTATCAGGCGCATGAAGCTTGTCTTCATCACGCGTGAACGTCAGGGTGTACTTGAAGTTCATCTCTTTACCGGCTTCTGGCAGTTGATCCGGCGTCCAGTAGGCAACAATGTTATCGTTCGTTTCATCGTTAGTTGGGATTTCAACTAACTCAATCTTACCTTTACCCCAGTCACCTTTTGGCGTGATCCAGGCGCTCGGACGCAGATCATAACGATCGTCGATATCTTCAAAACGCGAGAACTGACGGCCACGCTGTAGCAGACCGAAACCTTGTGGATTTTCCATAGCAAAGCTGCTCACCGCGAGATGTTTCGGGTTATTCAGCGGACGCCAAATCCACTCACCGTTACCTGCGTGGATGGACAAACCGTTAGAGTCGTGCAGTTCCGGACGATAGTTCGTTGTCGGAGAAGGCTGGTTTGGCCCGAACAGGAACATACTGGTTAACGGTGCCACGCCCAGTTTGCCCACTTTGTCGCGTAGATAAACTTTGGACTGAACATCGACTACCGTGTCACGACCTGGAATGATGACAAAGCGATACGCTCCGGTTGCGCGCGGAGAATCCAGCAAGGCATAAATGGTCAAACGTTTATCAGTTGGTTTCGGACGCTCGATCCAAAACTCACGGAAGCGGGGAAATTCTTCGCCAGAAGGCAGCGCGGTATCAATCGCGAGACCGCGAGCAGACAGACCGTAGACCTGTCCTGCACCCAGAACACGGAAATAGCTGGCACCGAGCATGCTGACAATTTCGTCGTTTTTATCTTTGCTGTTGATCGGATACAGCACTTTGAACCCGGCGAAACCGAGATCTTTTACCGTGTCTTTATCATGCTGAACATCGCCAAAATTAAAGTAATCCGGGCTGTATTTGATTCTTTTCACCGCAGTAGCGGTAACTTCGTTGATTTTGACCGGTGTGTCGAAGTACATACCCTGGTGGTAGAACTCGAGCTTAAATGGGGTCTTGAGATTGCTCCAGTAGGCTTTATCGCGATTAAACTGGATCTGCTGATAATCCGCATATTTCATATCGCGGAAAACGGAGGGCAAGTTACTTTTTGGCGCCTCATAGCCTTTACCGGCTAAGGATTGAGCTTGTTTTGCAACATCATCAATGCTGAACGCCCAGCTCGATGATGTGTACAGCGTTAACATAACTGCTGCACCCAACCAACGCATTTTCATCATTTGTAGTTTATGTTTCATAATTAGTAAGCACTTCCCCCTTTGTGTGCTTATATTGATCCGATCCATTTTAATGGATAATCGGGTATTCCGACAACTGAATCCCTGTATTGTTCGCGCGCTGGCTCATGGTTTAAGCAGGTTCATCTGCCTGTTTTCACTTTGCGTGCTTATCCTGGAGACAGGTTGTTGGACTTCGTGTAGGGTTGCCCTCGAATGTAACCATTATTCGTCTTAGGGATAAGACGAAAAGTCTGAGAATACATAACTGTCTATGAGCTCTGTAACACCACCACGCGAATATTTTCTTGACTCCATCCGTGCCTGGCTAATGTTGTTAGGGATCCCGTTCCATATTTCATTGATTTACTCGACCCACACCTGGCACGTGAACAGCGCGGAACCGTCATGGTGGTTGACCCTTTTTAACGACTTTATTCATGCCTTTCGCATGCAGGTCTTCTTTGTCATTTCGGGTTATTTTTCCTACATGCTTTTTTTGCGCTATCCGTTAAAGCGCTGGTGGAAGGTACGTGTAGAACGCGTGGGGATCCCAATGCTAACCGCGATTCCATTGCTTACACTGCCGCAATTTATCATGCTGCAATACGTAAAGGGGAAAGCAGACAGCTGGCATACCCTTAGCGGCTACGATAAATATAACGCGCTGGCCTGGGAGCTGATTTCCCATCTATGGTTTTTACTGGTTCTGGTGGTGTTAACGACCGTGAGCATGTGGGTGTTCACCCAGATGAAAAACAGGCTGACGCAAAGCGACGCCGCCAGCTCGCCTGCGGTATCAATGACTAAATTAACGCTAATTTTTATCTTGTTGGGCGTCGGCTATGCCGCCGTCAGAAGGACGATTTTCATCCTTTATCCTTCGATTCTCAGCGATGGCATGTTCAATTTTATTGTTATGCAAACGCTGTTCTATGTGCCTTTCTTTATGCTCGGCGCACTGGCGTTTATCAACCCGAATCTGAAAGCGCTGTTTACCACGCCGTCGCGCGGCTGCACGATAGGCGCAGGTTTGGCGTTTGCGGCATACCTGCTCAACCAGCGTTATGGCAGCGGCGATGCCTGGATGTATGAAACCGAATATGTCATTACCATGGTCATGGGGCTGTGGATGGTGAACGTCGTCTTTTCGTTGGGTCACCGTTTGCTTAATTTCCAGTCGGCCCGCGTGACCTATTTTGTCAACGCGTCGCTGTTTATCTATCTGGTGCACCACCCGTTAACGCTGTTTTTTGGCGCTTACATCACACCACATATCTCGTCGAATCTGCTTGGTTTTCTCTGCGGTCTGCTGTTTGTGGTTGGAATTGCGGTGATATTGTACGAAATCCATTTACGTATACCGGTGCTGAAGTTTCTCTTCTCGGGTAAACCGCCCGTTAAGCAGGATAAAAACAAGGCCGTGGCTGGCTAGATTTTCTCGCATTCATTGTGTGGCTCAGAGCAGCCACTCAATGGGTAACACGGATGCCAGCTTTACCAGAACCCGCTTCCAGAATCCTGTGGCGGGTTCTTTTTTCAGTACCTGTTCATTGCCAGCAAGCCGATCGACCCAATTAATTCTCCCCCAGCGGTCGAGGCGTAGTTGCCAGGCCATATCACGCTGGCTTTGCATAAACCGTTGATGAATCAATTCGGCCAGCACTTCGCTCTCAATCACAAACCCCATTTCCGTATTGAGCAGCGTCGAACGGGGATCAAAATTAAGCGAACCGATAAATACTTTACGGCCATCAATGCTGAACGTTTTGGCATGCAGGCTGGATCCTGAATTACCGGTTAATCCACGATCGTGAACAACCGAGACGCGATCGAGGGTCGGTTTAAGCTCGTATAATTCCACGCCATAGCGCAGCAGTTTTTTTCTCCAGCGCGCATAGCCCGCATGGACGATTGCCACATCATTCGCCGCCAGTGAATTGGTTAAAATAGCAATCTTGACCCCTTTTCTTACCAGTCTCAGGAGCTGTGCCACACCGGCTCGAGTCGGCACAAAGTAGGCGGAAATAATATCGATACGTTCAGTCGGTGAGCCCATCACGTCAAACAAACGCTGCGGTAATAGCGAGTGGCGCGGCGCTTTCCCTTCACCTTTTGCAGGGTCATCGCTCAGCAAACGCGTTTTCGCCCAAATCAGCGGCAGCGACCTTTGATCGAGACTGCTCATAAACTGGCTGGTTTCCAGCTTATGCAAATAGCGACGGGTAATATCATCGTTATACCAGGATTCGGGTAACTCAATACGCTGAACGTAATCTGACTCAGACATCTCAAGCACGTTTTGCAATGTTGACACCGAGCGACAGTGCCAGTAACGCTCAAAATCATCCGCGACATCTTTGACAACCGGCCCAATGGCCATGACGTCCAGGTCGGAAAACAGCGGTTGTTCGCCTGCACCAAAATAGGCATCGCCGATATTACGCCCTCCAACGAGAGTCACTACGCCGTCGGCGGTATAACTTTTATTGTGCATCCGCCGATTAAGCCGGGCAAAATCGGTTAAATAGCCCAAAGCGCGCAGGATGCGAAAGGAAAAGGGATTAAACAGGCGAACTTCTATGTTAGGGTGCTTATCCAGCAAGCGCAGCGTGTCATCAAGGCCAGGTGTGTTGTTATCATCCAGCAGCAAACGCACCCGAACGCCACGTTTCGCCGCGGCCAGCAGAACGGAAAAGAGCAATAGTCCGGACATGTCGTTTTCCCAGATGTAATACTGCACATCCAGGGTACGTTCCGCCATTTCCGTTAACCGATAACGAGCAGCAAACGCATCCAGGCTGTCATCCAACGTAAGAATGCCGCATTCTCCTGGGTGGTTTTCGCACAGTGGCGTAATGGCACGCTCAAGTCGCGTCATATCAGTCCGCGTTATCATCGCCTTGTTGGGTAAGCAATCTGTTGTAAAGTTGGGCGTTTTCTTCATCAAAGCACACGAAGTAAATTTGATCAGGAAGCGCGCGGCGGGTAATAAATCTTAACACCGTTTTCACCGCTATTTCTGCCGCAGCGGCACGCGGATAGCCATAAGCTCCGGTGCTGATCGCCGGAAAAGCAATAGATTGATAACCATTGGCAAGAGCCAGTTGCAGGCTATTTAAATAAGCCTCTTCGAGGTGTTCGGCCTCTTGATGACCTCCACCTTGCCAGACGGGCCCTACCGTGTGAATCACCGCTTTTGCCGCCAGTTCCCCCGCCAAAGTAATAACGGCATGCCCTGTCGGGCATTCTCCCTGTTGCTGGATAACCTGTTTACAGGCCGCCAATAACGCAGGTCCGGCAGCGCGATGGATCGCCCCATCTACGCCACCGCCGCCCAGTAGCGATGAATTGGCCGCGTTGACAATCACATCAACAGCGACCGTCGTAATGTCGCCATGTAACACATGAACACGCGATTGCATAAGTACCCCCCTGACAAAACACTATATGTTAAGTGTACAGCAGGGTTTTCCTTGAAATCTCACTTTTTAACCACAAGCATGCATATCTACGCCGGAACGATTCATTTATATTCAATATTAAGAATTGCCATATTTTTCTGTTCATTAAGGTAGTGCATTTTGACTGTGGCAATTTGCTGCACATTCTGAGGGGCCATAGCGACTTGTTGTGGATTGTAGAGACTATGCCGGCTGCTCCCGTCACGGATACATGACAATTCAATTTGTTGCTGCTGGGTGTTAACGTCGCACGGCGGTTCAACTATTGCACCGCGAAAGTGAATAATTCCACCGGTTGTGATTTGCTGCGCCATCGCAGGAAGGGTTAAAAGAGAAAAAGTACACAAACTGGCACTTAAAATACGATTAAATAATGTACACATAAGGGTTCCTCAATGATTAATCATCCTTGAGGGATCGAAATGATCCTTCACTGCTGCGAGTTACGATCAAATAAAAACGATTACCCGTTTCTATATTCATAGAACAGCACCGCATTCCCAGCCACACCCTTAATGCAAATCCAGCAAAAAACTATGGATGGCTGGTTGAGTCTGGCCATTGTTGCGACAGATGCAGAGACTGCCCATCCGAAACGGTAACGATAATTTTGACCGAATCCGCCAGTGAAATATTAAAGCTCAGTTTTGTTAATTCAATTGGCCGATTAGCGGAGACCGAAAGGCTTGTTTTCTGCTGCGATTGGCTTTGCCCCCCCTCCCCCTTACGGATAGCAAGGACTTGCACCTCACATACACATGGTTGAGTTAACGTCACCTGAGGAATGATGGTGTACATATCACCTTGCTGAGTGGTGTTGAATGTTATTTGATTTGCCAGCGCGGCAATGAGTAATAACGTATGCATTATATTCTCCCGAAAAAAAACAGGGCTCACGCCCTGTTTATTATCAGTCAGAAAACTGAATTAGTGTTGGTTAGCTGTGGCGTTGTTGCCAAAACCAACCTGGCGGATCAGAACGTTGGAGTCAGACGCGGTCTGATTTACCAGCGCGCCGTTACGGCCGCCGAACTGGGTCACGCTAATATCAGCATTTTTAGCATTCCACTGATCGATAGTGGCGCTGTTCTGGAAACCATTTTGTTTCAGGTTAATGGTACTGTCATCAGCACCTTGTCCTACAACTGCCCCGTTTCCACGCCCGTGTTGTGTGATGGTGACATCTGATTTACGCGCATCACTTTGCAGCGCATTCGCTACGTTGCCTGAACCATATTGGTAGATGCTCATTGAAGAATCCGGGCCGTAGTTACTACCGCCACCATGATGATTATTGCTGCCCCATTGCGGAACAACACCAGCCAGAGCACTGCCAGAAACTACGATTGCTGCGAATGCTGCCACTTTTAAAAGTTTCATGGTAAACCCCCATCGGATTGATTTAAAAGTCGTTAATGGATTAGCGTTGAGTAACGCGAATTGCCATATGCGACTGTCTCTGCACCACAACTGCTGTTTTTTGTGTACCGTACTGGGTAATATTGGCTTTATTACCAGAGCCTTTCTGGATAATCACCGCCGTATTACCGTATGAACCTTGTTTAATACTTGCATCATTGGAACTACCCGTTTGATCAATATATGCAAAGTTATATGATCCCGTCTGATCTGTTTTCGCCCGGTTACCAGAACCTTCTTGCGAAATGACCGACAATAACTTCGAGCCCCCTTGACGAGTATTTGCACTGTTCGCAGTGCCAACCTGACCAATAATGGCTGCCTGATTAAATGAAGACTTACTTAATTCATTTACCGCGAAGTTATATTCTGAATTAGCTAAATCATAACTTGAAGCGGATGCAATCCCAGGCACACCCAGCATTGTAAACATCATAAATAACAACTTGTTTTTCATGTTGTCACCCTGGACCTGGTCGTACATAAAGTTAAAATTATTTACCACTCAAATTGTTGTTAACATGACTTACATTTGTTAACGTCACGTTACGATGAAGAGTATGTCTGCTGAAACATTTTAAATAACTCACCCGCCAGTGGTATTTTTATATCCAGATTCACCCCAAAGTACTAATTAACCGTGAATAATACCGTTACAGCTTTGGATTTCATTTATTTTATAAGCCGGTGAGTGAATTTCTATGCAGTAACAAAGAACGCCCGCTTCCCGCGTTTTCTGGGCCTTGCAGGCGATACTGAGATAGTCATTGGTACAAGTCGTGACAAGCATCATTTTTTTCCATCTAAAATTGTTCAACTTAAAGTGAGACAAAAAGATCAGAATTCATTAGAAACCCAAGACCATCTAATCAAAAAATTAACACTTAATAATCAACTGTTTATTATAATTTGTATGATTTTTTAAATCTGTGCAATAACGTTAAAATGTACAACTTTACTATCAAATCTAAACTCCACAAAAACCCAAAAATCATATTTTAATATATAAATTTACATTCTGTAACATGTTTAACACTTGCTTTAAGATTTGTAATAGCTAGATTGAAATCAGTTGAAGTCCATTTGTTTTAATATTTTCACCCCTTTGGGTCGATATTTTATTTCTACACAGCAGTGCAACATCTGTCAGTACTTCTGGTGCCTCTATTTTAGTAGAGACAGCTGTCAGGTGTGCGACTAAAAAAGTGGAGTTTCATCATGTTTAATGAAGTCCATAGTATTCATGGTCATACATTATTGTTGATCACAAAACCATCCCTGCAGGCAACTGCGTTATTACAGCATTTAAAGCAATCGCTGGCGTTAACCGGAAAACTACATAATATTCAACGTTCTCTGGATGATATTTCCTCCTGCTGCATTGTTTTACTCGATATGATGGAGGCAGATAAAAAACTGATCCATTACTGGCAAGATAATTTGAGCAGAAAAAACAACAATATAAAGACGTTATTGTTGAATACTCCAGATGATTATCCTTACAGGGATATTGAAAACTGGCCGCATATCAATGGCGTATTTTACGCAACCGAAGATGAACAACGTGTGGTAAGCGGTTTGCAAGGTGTGTTGCGCGGTGAATGCTACTTTTCACAAAAGCTCGCCAGCTACCTGATCACGCATTCCGGGAACTACCGTTATAACAGCACGGAGTCGGCATTACTCACTCACCGTGAAAAAGAGATCCTTAATAAATTACGTATCGGCGCCTCAAATATTGAAATCGCTCGCTCACTGTTCATCAGTGAAAATACGGTGAAAACACATCTTTATAATCTTTTCAAAAAGATAGCTGTCAAAAATCGTACGCAGGCGGTTTCGTGGGCTAATGATAACCTCAGGCGATAAAGCCATGAAACGCTATTTGACCTGGATTGTGGCAGCAAATTTATTGCTTGCTACCGGGAATCTACACGCGGCCGTAGAGGTGGAGGTTCCCGGACTGTTAACTGACCACACTGTCTCTTCCATTGGCCATGATTTTTATAGGGCCTTTAGTGATAAGTGGGAAAGCGAGTACACAGGAAACTTAACTATTAATGAAAGGCCCAGTGCGCGTTGGGGAAGTTGGATCACCATAACGGTCAATCAGGACGTTATCTTCCAGACTTTTTTATTCCCGACGAAAAGAGACTTCGACAAAATAGTTGTCTTCGCATTGGCAGAAACTGAAGAAGCATTAAATCGCAGGCAAATAGATCAAACACTATTAAGCACAAGCGATTTAGCGCGCGATGAATTCTAAAACATGATTTTGTCCGGAGGCTTTCATGCGTGTTAAACATGCAGTGGTTTTGCTCATGCTGATTTCACCATTAAGTTGGGCCGGAAACATGACGTTCCAGTTCCGCAACCCTAACTTTGGTGGCAACCCAAACAACGGTTCTTTTTTACTCAACAGCGCCCAGGCACAAAACTCGTATAAAGATCCGAGTGGTGATGATTTCGGGATTGAAACGCCATCTGCGCTGGATAACTTTACCCAGGCAATCCAGTCGCAAATTCTCGGTGGCTTACTCACCAATATCAATACCGGTAAGCCAGGGAGGATGGTAACCAATGATTTTATTATTGATATCGCCAACCGGGATGGGCAACTGCAATTGAATGTGACGGACAGGAAAACGGGGAAAACGTCGACGATAGAAGTGTCTGGTTTACAAAACCAGTCGACCGATTTCTAAATTATAGCCACGAAAGGAAAATATCATGCAGCGCTTACTTATCATGGTGGCAGTAATTTTACTCAGCGGATGTTTAACGGCCCCGCCCCAAGAAGCCGCTAAGCCGACATTAATGCCCCGAGCCCAAAGCTATAAAGATTTGACGCATCTGCCCATGCCTACAGGTAAGATCTTTGTGTCGGTTTACAATATCCAGGATGAGACTGGCCAGTTTAAACCTTACCCGGCGAGTAACTTCTCTACCGCCGTCCCGCAAAGCGCCACGGCTATGCTTGTCACCGCATTGAAGGATTCTCGTTGGTTCGTCCCGCTGGAACGTCAGGGGCTACAGAACCTGCTTAACGAACGAAAAATCATTCGTGCGGCTCAGGAAAACGGCACTGTCGCCATTAATAACCGGATCCCACTGCAATCTCTGACCGCAGCAAACGTCATGGTGGAAGGATCAATTATTGGTTATGAAAGCAACGTTAAATCAGGTGGTGTTGGTGCGCGCTATTTCGGTATTGGCGCGGATACGCAGTATCAGCTCGACCAGATAGCGGTAAACCTGCGCGTGGTTAACGTCAGTACCGGTGAAATTCTCTCATCGGTGAATACCAGCAAGACTATTCTGTCTTATGAAGTACAGGCTGGGGTATTCCGCTTCATTGATTACCAGCGACTGTTGGAAGGTGAAATTGGCTACACCTCTAACGAACCGGTTATGCTATGTCTGATGTCAGCAATTGAAACCGGTGTTATCTTCCTGATTAACGATGGGATTGATCGCGGGTTGTGGGATTTGCAAGACAAGAAACAAGTGGATAATGACATTCTGGTTAAATACCGTCATATGTCAGTACCACCAGAATCCTGATTGGTCGTTACGGCATAAAAGCGTGAGGGAATCCTCACGCTTTTTTATTTACTGCTCAGCGTCGACGACAGCCGATTTTCACGGCGAGACGCCAGCCACAGCCCGCTGTTTTTCATCGCGTAGCCGAATACCAAACCCAGAGCCAAAGAAGGCACGACCAACTGCCAGTCCCCCTGCCCTGCAAACGTTGCACATGCGCCAATAAATGTGCCAGGCACAAATGAAAGCAACCATTGCTTGGCCTGAATACACATCAGAAACGCGACGATTCCCGTTATGACATAACCAATAATGTCCATATGCGGGGCAAGCGCGCTACCGTTAATAATCACCAACGCCCACACCACACCGCTTAGCAGCGTACACGCCGAGATCCACAGCCCTTTCAGTCCACCCTGCGGACAGGCGAAATAGGCCGTGCAGCCCAAAAAGCCAGCCCAACTGAGTAAACCAAGAGAAACGGCCACCCATCCCCAGATCCCGGAGAGAATGCCCGTTGTGATTGCAATTGAGAGAAGTATGTTCATGCCGCGTATCTTAGCAGATAAACGGCATAGGAATGAGATCGTGCACACAATTTATGCAAGCACATAAATTGCGTTGCACTATAAAGTGATCTAAATCACAATTATTCGTCTGTATCTTCCTGCAATTCGTCCCACATCGCACTAATGGCATCGCGCGTTAGCGGAGCCATGGTACGCCAGAACGGCGTGTTGGCGTGTGCTTCAACTTTGCCAAGGAACGTTCCACACCATGGCAGCAAGTATTCCACAAACAAGGTTTCAAGCGCTTCGCTTTCATCCTCCGCAGACTGGTCCTCAAGCCAGGAGGCTGCCAGCAACAGCGTACCAATATGATCGGCCGGAGTATCTGCTAGCGGCATTCCACGGGCAGAAAGAAACGCACGAACATCGGATTCTTTCGCCCCTTCTACCCAAGCGCTACGATAAGGCGGTACCGCACACTCGTCACCGACAAACAGCGCGTTGTAATCAGCAGCCAGTTGGGGCATATCGCAGCTCTTCTGCAGGCGAGTCAGCAGTTCGTCCTGTTCCAGCGGCCAGCTGGCGGACAATTTTCCTTCACTAATCAGGGTAAACAAAGGAACCAGTAAAGGGTCCTGCGGTTGGCGGTAAAACAGCGAGCCCAGTACGCGGCACAGGATAGAAAACTCGTTCATTGATATATTCCAGTGAGTAACAATTACAGTTCAGCAAATTCCGCGATCGGCTCCATGCCTCGCGATTCAAGAAACGCCAGCAGGCGTTTAGGTGTGACGTTTAAAATTCTGTCTTCCGGGAAATTCACATCATCGAGAATTTTACGGCATTCGCCAAATTCTCCCAGCGTGAAAGCGGTATGGGAATCTGACCCTAATGCCACCCAGCCGCCGGCATCACGCACAGCCGCTGCAACCGCGCGACAATTATCCTCACTGCCCTTACGTGAATGCAAAAATGAGGAGTTATTAATTTCCAGCGCAACCTGGTATTTTGCCGCCGCCTGCGCAATCGCAGTAATATCAACGGGATATTTGGGGTTCCCCGGATGACTAATGATATGCACGTTGCCGCTGGCCATCGTGGCAATCATTGCCTGGGTATTGGTGTCTTTATCGTGAGGTGCAAAAACCGGCTCATGGAAGCCCGCGATGATCAGATCCAAGGAGGTAAACATGGGTCCTGAACAGTCGATTTCACCTTCAATATTCTTAATATTCGCCTCAATGCCACGCAGTATCCCTACGCCGTCAACGATACGAGGCCAAATACGCATATTAATAAAGTGCCAATGGTGAGGTGCATCCGCCATGTCCGGTCCATGATCGGTAATGGCAAACAGCTTGATGCCTTTGCGACGGGCTTCAGCGATGTAATCACTTAAGGTGCTGTAGGCGTGGGTGCTGGCGACGGTATGCATATGCAGGTCAACGGGATACATAACTCTCTCCTGTAGTCATTTTCCGTCAAGGATAGCAGGTATCGCCGCCATTAATACCCTAAATAATTCCGGTTGCAGGCAGGCGGCAAGGAAGTGACACCTGATGAGCTTACTGTAGTAAGTGATGCGTGGGTATAACCGTAGCCATCGCACATGCAGCTTGAAGTATAACGAGTATTTTAGCTGAAACCCGGCACTTGCCGGGTTACCATCAGTATCCCCGTACGCGATCGACCTGACCCGTGACGGATTTACCACTTTCCAGGTCCAAAATCGTGCGGGAGATATAGTCCACCGCCTCTACCGGGCGCGTTACCGCGGCAATATGCGGCGTCATGGCCACACGCGGATGTTTCCACAGCGGGCAGGTTTCCGGCAGCGGCTCGCGGCTATAAACATCCAGCATGGCACCTTTAACTTTGCCACTTTCCAGCGATGCCAGAAGATCGTCTTCATTGAGATGAACACCGCGTGCTAGGTTTAGCACGTAAGCGCCATTCTGTAACTGATTAAGTAAACCCGCGTTAATAATGCCCACGGTTTCTGCCGTATTGGGCAGGAGGTTGATAAGCACCCGAGTTTGACTCAGGAACGCACCCAGTTCCTCGGTACCGGCAAAGCTTTCCACACCAGACCATGATTTACGCGTACGACTCCAGCAGCGCAGCGGGAATCCCCATGCTTGCAGGCTTTCTGCGACTTTCGCACCTAAAACGCCAGCGCCCATGATCCCGACGGTAAACTCATCGCGAGTATATTCTGGTAACGGTTGCCATTTCGCCTGGTTTTTTAATGCCTGGTAATCATCAAAACGACGAAACCAGTGCAGCACCTGGCTGACCGCATATTCCTGCATTTGTAGGCCCATACCCGTATCTTCCAGACGGAAAAGCGGGACTGACGCATCTAACATTTCCGGATGAGCGTGGAGTTTACTGAGAATAGAATCCACGCCCGCTCCCAACGCAAATACGGCCTTTAATTTTCGTCCGGCAAGCATTTCAACCGGCGGATGCCAGACCAGCGCATAGTCAGCATGCGCATTATCACCCGCTTTCCACTCACGGACGTTCGCGCCAGGTATTGCTTTAGCTAGCGCATTAATCCACCAGGTCGTATCGAATGTTGGGTGATAAAAAATTATATCCATTTTGTCTCCTGAGCATTGTTATGCGGAACTTTCTCGCACTTATAATCATCATTTTTCGAGCGAACATCAGAGTAACAAATTTTAGGATGCTGGCAAAAAAAACAATTCCCGCTTATTTAAGCTCCATATTGATTGAAGTTTGTGTAAACGCACGTTTTTTTCCAAAAGTTGATTGACGCCGAGACGGTATTTCCCTAAATTAGCGCCCGTTCCGGTAGCACAGGAACAACAATATGGTGAGGTGTCCGAGTGGCTGAAGGAGCACGCCTGGAAAGTGTGTATACGGCAACGTATCGGGGGTTCGAATCCCCCCCTCACCGCCATATTTTAAGAAGAGCTCGTACGAAAGTACGGGCTTTTTTTTCGCATGTTGCACATCTGCGGGGGGGATGAGAAACCCCGACCGGGGTTCGACACAAAATTGCCGGGAGCAATTTTGAACAGCGCATGCGCTGGCCCCGTAGGGGCGAGGCCCAGGGATGGGCCGAGTAGCAGCGTAGCCAGTTGGACAGACCGGGAGCGCAGCGAACGGGCTGCCCCAAAGGGGCGAGCGAAGCGAGTCAATCCCCCCTCACCGCCATATTCGAGAAAGAGCTCGTACGAAAGTACGGGCTTTTTTTCGCATGTGATACGATGATTGTTTTAGATTGTCACATGGGGCCTGATTTTGAATTCATACATTTTCCTTGCTGGGGCCATCTTAGCTGAAGTCATAGGTACAACCCTGATGAAGTTCTCTGATGGATTTACACGCCTCTGGCCATCTGTAGCAACAATTGTGTGTTACTGCACCGCTTTTTATCTCCTCTCCCAGACGCTGTCGACCATTCCAACGGGTATTGCGTACGCAATTTGGTCAGGTGCTGGAATCGTATTAATCAGCCTTTTGGGCTGGTTGGTCAGTGGGCAAAAGCTTGATTTCCCTGCGATCTTAGGCATGCTTCTGATTTGTGCCGGAGTTCTGGTTATTAACATTTTTTCAAAATCCTCCCCGCATTAGTACTCTGGAAAGAGAATCGGACAGGAGCCTCGTGAGGAGGGTTTTAAACCACGTCTACGTTTGCCCTAATCATAAAGAGTATTAAGACGATGCTCACATTCAGGCCAGTACATAAGCATCTCCAGCCCGTTGCGCATTAATTAAACCACTCTTATGCTGTAACAACCGCGTTCTCATGGGATCAGGAATATAAGGCCATGTTAGATACAGAAGGAGCTTTGCTTGATGAGATCATGTCGCAGGCAGACGAAGCAGGATTTATTCCCTTAATGGTTTTCTCACGAAAATTACTCAAAAGAACTCCGAATGAAATAAATACGTTTTTCGATCCTGACAGCCGATTCTACGAAGAGCATCAACGAACGGTCGTTTGCAACATCAGGCATAATGTCACCATTAAAAAAACCTACACCAGCACTGGGATCTTACGAAAACAAGTGACGACAGGCGGGATTTATAAAGATGACCTGCTGACCTTTCTGATACAAGCATTAAAGAAAATAGATGAAAACAACCAGTTGTTTGACCAGGCCTGTATCAACTACTGGAGCAGCAAAAAAAAGTAATGTGCTGGCGTCAAATAACAAAGCCCGGTTTCCCGGGCCTTGAAGACGGAGTACTTATCAGTTGTAAGCGTTGAGCGTCCGCTGACAGAGCGCAGAGCGGACGCAATCGTCTTTATTGAAACGAACAATCCCAACCATATCATCTTCTTCGAAACGGGCCAGCGCATCGCTAAGCCCTGAGCGAACGTGGGCAGGTAGATCGCACTGGGTCACATCCCCATTCACAATCACCGTCACATTCTCCCCGAGGCGGGTTAAAAACATCTTCATTTGCGCAGCAGTGACGTTCTGAGCCTCGTCAAGAATGACCACTGCATTTTCAAATGTACGTCCACGCATATAGGCGAACGGCGCGATTTCCACCTTACCAATCTCAGGTCGCAGGCAATACTGCATGAAGGAGGCTCCCAGACGTTTCACCAGCACGTCATACACTGGACGAAAATAGGGAGCAAACTTCTCGGAAACATCCCCAGGTAAGAAGCCGAGGTCTTCATCAGCTTGCAGAACTGGACGGGTTACAATGATCCTGTCCACGTCTTTGTGGATCAGGGCCTCTGCTGCTTTTGCCGCGCTGATCCAGGTTTTACCGCACCCGGCCTCACCGGTGGCGAAGATCAGCTGTTTACTCTCGATAGCATTCAGGTAGTGCGCCTGAGCTTCATTTCGCGCCGTGATTGGCGTGGCGTCGCGACTGTCACGCGCCATACCGATCGCTTCTACGCCGCCCATCTGCACAAGCGAGGTGACCGATTCATCTTCACGTTGTTTATGACTACGCGAATCCCGCCTCAGCACACGTTTTGCTTCACGACGAGCTTTGATCACTGCTTTTTGTCTTCCCATGGATAGCACCTTGAGTTGTAGGTATACATCACACGCGCCGTTGGCGGCACGATTATGCGCACGAACATCTGAGGGTTGGCTTCCTTGTAAGCCATTGCTTGCTTTCGGATAAGACGCCACACACGGCTACGCGCACCGAGCAGGGCGTCAGTAACAAGGATAAGAAGTGAATGAGAGAGAGATTTAGCGGTGACGAGGTGGCTACCGGAAGAGAAACGTCCGCGTAAGGTACTGCTGTTACTGTGAAAAACGTGTCCAATACAGGACTTTTCCATTCGCGATCTCCATAGTGAACGACTATCACCGCCGGGAACTACCGCTATTACTTATAAGTACATCATAACCCTTCGTTAATGCAACAATATTTTTACTTGCCATTAACTTAAATTCTATCTTATCACCAGAGACAGTTTCTTGCCCAGAGATGACAGAATTATTTCAGTCCCATACCGATCATAAAAAATAATTTGTTCATTCATCAAGATGTCAGGAAAAGCCCCGCTTTACAACGGGGCATCATCATCAGGCTTCGAGCAGGGACTGCCCCAGATAATGATCTGCGGTTTCGACGCCCGGCAAAGCAAAGAAGTATCCCCCACCAATCGGTTTGACATACTCTTCCAGCGCTTCACCGTTCAGGCGTTTCTGCACCGCCAAAAAGCCTTTTTCCAGATCGTGTTGATAGCAGACAAACAACAGTCCCATATCCAGCTGGCCGGAATTGGTTACACCGAGCGAATAGCTGTAGCCACGGCGCATCATCAAGCTGGAGTCGGTCTCTTTCGTGCGCGGATTCGCCAGGCGGATATGACTGTCGAGCGCAATCACCTCACCTTCAGGATCGCTGGCATAGTCAGGCACATCGTGCTCATGTTGCATACCCAACGGCGCGCCAGTGTGTTTATCGCGACCAAAAATCGTTTGCTGCTCTTTCAGCGGTGTACGATCCCAGAACTCAACACGGAACTGAATGAGCCTGACGGCCTGATAGCTTCCGCCTTGCGCCCAGGCAGGTTCACCCTGCCCATCCGTAACCCACACCACATCCTGCATCAACTTCGCATCCGTCGCGTCCGGATTCGCGGTACCGTCCTTAAAGCCAAGCAAATTGACCGGGGTCTCTTTGCCTTTGCTGCGCGCGGCGTGGTCGGAAATAAAACCTTCACGTTTCCAGCGTACGCTGAGGAGATCGGGCGTATGTTTAATGATATCGCGTAGCGCGTGGATGACGGTGTCCTGGGTGTTGGCACAAATCTGCAGCAGCACATCACCATGACACAGCGCCGCATCCAGTGAATCATTCGGGAAGCGGGTCATTTTTTGCAGCTTTTTCGGCATCTGCGATTTCAGGCCATAACGTTCATCGAACAGCGATGAGCCGACCGACAACGTCATCGTCAGGTTGTCTGGCGCAATGTATGCACCGAGGATACCGGAATCCATCGGCGGTAACCGCGGATTCGGCGTATCCGGCGCCGGCCCGCCGGTAGTCAGAAACGCAAATCGGTTGGTCAGCAATCGGAACAAACGCTCAAGATCGGCCTTATCGCTGGCGAGAACATCGAATGCCACCAGCATCATCGATGCCTGCTGCGGCGTCAGGATCCCCGCCTGATGCTGGCCATAAAACGGCTGCGCTTCACTACGTGCATCAGGGGACAGCGTGCCCGGCGCGCTTTGTGGTTTTTGCGCGTGGGCAACCGGGCACCCACCCGCCAGCGCCAGCGCCCCACCCAGGGCCCCCATCCCTTTCAGTAAACGTCGGCGTGACGGTTCGCTCACGCCGTTTTCATTATCTTGCTGCATAGTGCTTAATCCAGACCCAGAACACCGCGTAATTGCGACAAGTCTTCCGCCAGCGTCGTGATCGGCCCTTTCAGCGCATTACGATCGGCATCGGTCAGTTTGTCATAGGTTTCAAAGCCGTCTTTGGTACGGTACTTGCTCAGAATGGTATCGACCTTTTTGAAGTTCGCATCTACCTTCGCCAGCAGCTCTGCATTGGATTTTTGTAACTGAGGACGCAGGAGATCGACAATTTTCTGCGCACCATCGACGTTGGCCTGGAAATCCCACAGATCGGTATGGCTGTAGCGATCTTCTTCTCCGCTGATTTTGCTGGCAGCGACTTCTTCAATCAGCCCTGCCGCCCCGCCAACCACTTTAGACGGTGGGAAAGCCAGCTCGCTAATACGCGTTTGCAGGTCAAGAACATCACTGTTTAGTTGGTCGGCATACTTGTCCATACCTTTGGTGGTATTGTCGCCAAATAGCGCTTTCTCCAGACGGTGGAAGCCGGTGAATTTCGGATCGGCAGCTTTTTGTTCGTAATCATCTTCACGCGCATCGATGCTGCCATCGAGATCGGAAAACAGTTCAGCAATCGGTTCAATACGCTCATAATGCTGACGGGTTGGCGCATACAGGGATTTTGCTTTTTCCACATCACCGGCTTTAATCGCATCGGTGAAGGCTTTGGTACCCGCTACCAGTTGCGCAGTCTCTGCTGTCACATAGGCTTTATATTCGGTAATCGCACCCCCCAGGCTCAGCAGAGCATCACTCTGCGCGGCATCCGCCGTTGCGCTACCTTTTACGATCAGTTTACCTTTCGGATTGGTTAACAAACCGCAGGTCATATCATATTCGCCTGGCTGCAGGTTAGCCGTCATTTTCTGGCTAAATCCTGGCGCAATGTTTTCGCGCTCTTCAACCACCATGACGCCTTTGAGAATTTCCCACTCCAGCGCTTTCTGGCTGTGGTTCTGGATGATGAACTGCGTTTTCCCGGCATTAACCGTGATCGTCATCGGCTCACACTGTTTGTCGTTAACCGTGACTTTCACCTGCGGAATATCAGCGGCTTGTGCAGAAAAAGCGGATGCAAACAGCGCGGCAATACCCAACTGCAGCGCACTACGGCGAAAATTAAACGTCATAACCTGCCCTATAAATAAGTATGTTGTAACTAAAAAGTATTCTGCATCGCGTTTTTATCAAGGTGCGGTACGCGATGCCGTAGTGCCTGAACGCGGCGGTAGCGCAAACATAATCAACGCCGGAATCAGGTAGATAAACCAGACAGCGACTTCACTAACGCTTGGCGCTTCCTGATAGCCAAAAATGCCTTCCATCAATGTGCCAAACAGCGAATGTGTCGACAGCACGCTGCTCAGGTCAAACGCCATATCCTGAAAATGATTCCACAACCCGGCTTCGTGGAAGGCGCGGATGGCCCCAGCGGCAAGACCGGCGGCCACCAGCAAAATGAACAGGCTGGTCCATTTAAAAAATGCCCCGAGGTTGAGGCGAATACCGCCAAGGTAAATCAGGTAACCCAGTACCACTGCGGTAGCCAGTCCCAGCATCGCGCCTAACGGCGGCCAGATGCCTACATCCTGCTGGAACGCCGCCAGCAGGAAGAACACCGATTCCAGCCCTTCGCGGGCAACGGCAAAAAAGACCATCATCACCAGCGCCCAGCCGTGATGGTTGCCGCGTTGCAACGCGTTATCGACAGCCTGTTCCAACTGGACTTTGACGTTGCGCGAAACTTTACGCATCCAGAACACCATCCAGGTGAGGATCACCACGGCAATGACCGCCACGATGCCTTCAAACAGCTCCTGTTCTTTTTGCGGAAATTCACCGGTGGTTTCGTTGATGAAAACCCCTAACGCCAGGCATAACGCCGCAGCCAGCAGAACACCAATCCACATCACACCAATCCATCGACCACGCTGAGTCCGTTTCAGGTAGCTGGCAATCAGGCTGACAATCAGCGCGGCCTCTAACCCTTCGCGCAACATAATTAGAAATGGAACAAACATGCGAAGAACCCTTAAACGTTATTCTCAGTCAATTGATGAAAAGAAAAGTAAATTACAGTGATAGTGATTATCATTACAGCAAAGAAAAACTCAAGCAGAATG
This sequence comes from Citrobacter arsenatis, assembly GCF_004353845.1. Lineage (GTDB taxonomy): Bacteria > Pseudomonadota > Gammaproteobacteria > Enterobacterales > Enterobacteriaceae > Citrobacter > Citrobacter arsenatis. The sequence goes on along the minus strand of NZ_CP037864.1, from coordinate 1,951,040 downwards.
TTTTGAGAATGATGACTGAATGTAAAATGTTAGGCGGGTAACGGTTATGACGGGTTTACGGCGCGGGCAATAAAAAAAGCCCGCACGCGGCGGGCTTGAAGACAGCGGCAGATTATTCTGCCTGTAAACGCGATGGTGGAGCTGAGTGATAATGCGCATCAGCCTCGGCAAATCGCTGCTGCATCGCGGCTGAAGGTGCTTTACCCAACAGGCTGAAGACCACAATACCGATGCTGCCGAAAATAAAGCCTGGGATAATTTCATACAGCCCCAACCAGGCAAACTGCTTCCAGACGATTACCGTCACCGCACCGATGATCATCCCTGCCAACGCGCCATTGCGGGTCATACGCGACCACATTACGGAGAACAGAACCACCGGACCAAACGCCGCACCAAAGCCCGCCCAGGCGTAGCTTACCAGACCCAGCACGCGGTTCTCCGGGTTCGCCGCCAGCGCGATGGACACCAGCGCTACGACCAGCACCATGATGCGACCAATCCATACCAGCTCGTTCTGGCTGGCATTTTTACGCAGGAACGCTTTGTACAAATCTTCGGTGATTGCGCTGGAGCACACCAGCAGCTGGCAGCTCAGGGTTGACATAACCGCAGCAAGGATCGCAGACAGCAGGATACCGGCAATCCACGGGTTGAACAGGATTTGCGCCAGTTCAATAAACACACGCTCGGCGTTCTGGTTAACGGCCCCGGCAAGCTGTGGGTTGTTGTTAAAGTAAGCAATACCGAAGAAGCCCACGGCCACGGCACCTGCCAGACACAGGATCATCCAGGTCATACTGATACGGCGAGCATGAACGATGCTATGGTGAGAATCTGCCGCCATAAAGCGCGCCAGAATATGTGGCTGACCAAAGTAGCCCAGACCCCAGCCCATTAGCGAAATGATGGCAACAAAATTCAGCCCTTTGAACATGTCCACGTTCTCAATGCTCTTTTGTTTAATCACTTCCAGCGAATCTTCAAATCCACCCACGCCAATAATGACCATTACCGGCGTCAGGATCAGAGCAAAGATCATCAGGCTGGCCTGGACGGTATCGGTCCAGCTAACAGCAAGGAAACCACCAATAAAGGTATAAATGATCGTCGCGGCCGCCCCCGCCCACAGCGCTGTTTCATAGCTCATGCCAAAGGTGCTTTCAAACAGACGCGCCCCTGCCACAATCCCTGAGGCACAATAGATGGTGAAAAACAGCAGAATAACCAGCGCGGAGATAATACGCAGAATTCGGCTTTTATCTTCAAAGCGACCGGTAAAGTAATCCGGTAACGTCAGCGCATTATTATTATATTCGGTATGTACGCGTAAACGTCCGGCCACCAGCTTCCAGTTGATCCATGCGCCCAAAATAAGGCCGATGGCGATCCAGCTCTCTGAAATGCCCGACAGGAAAATCGCGCCAGGCAGACCCATCAGTAACCAGCCGCTCATGTCAGATGCCCCGGCGGATAACGCGGTCACGAATGGACCCAGACTGCGTCCACCAAGAATGTAATCGTCAAAGTTTTTGGTTGAACGCCATGCAATAAACCCTATCAATATCATGCCAAAAATATAGACACAGAATGTCACTAACATCGGTGTGCTAATAGCCATCAAAACTCTCCAAAATTATGTATCAGCAATGCCGTGGCTTGCCGTTTTATTACCCTGCCGGAACGTGGCAAAGATATCTATGTTTACCAGGGCGACCGTATCCTGCCGGAAGCGATGGTTATTCACAATCGATTTAACACATCATTTACATCAAATTTAATCCAGAGTAGATAGCATTTTTCTGTAGGTTGCACTCTCTCACACTTTTTTCGGTTGCACCTTTTAAAAGTGTTAACTACCGCAGAGAAAAAGATTCGGCATTTTTTACAGCCCCTTTCATAACGATCAAATTTATTAACATTTCATTCATTTCCAAGCTTGCAAACCAAGTCACATTTAACACGGTTGCACAAAGTTGCAACATAGTAGATATTTCTCGGTAACTATCAGACCCGTATTTCAGTACAACAGGAGTAAACGGCATGGGAACCACCACGATGGGGGTTAAGCTGGATGACGCCACTCGCGAGCGTATTAAAACAGCAGCATCACGAATCGATCGCACGCCACATTGGCTGATCAAACAAGCCATCTTTAATTATCTCGAAAGACTGGAAAATGACGACGCGCTTCCTGAACTGCCGGCTCTGCTGGCGGGCGCCGCAAATGAGGGTGAGGAGTCAACCGCACCGCAGAATGAAGCGCATCAGCCTTTCCTGGAGTTTGCCGAACAGATCCTGCCGCAGTCCGTTTCCCGCGCAGCTATTACCGCCGCGTATCGCCGCGCCGAAACCGACGCCGTGCCGATGCTGATGGAACAGGCTCGTCTACCGCAACCCATCGCTGAGCAAGCGCACAAGCTGGCGTACGATCTGGCCGACAAACTGCGTAACCAGAAGACCGCCAGCGGCCGCGCCGGGATGGTACAAGGTTTATTGCAGGAATTCTCCCTTTCTTCACAGGAAGGCGTGGCGCTGATGTGCCTGGCGGAAGCCCTGCTGCGTATTCCAGATAAAGCGACCCGCGATGCGTTAATCCGCGACAAAATCAGTAACGGTAACTGGCAGTCACACATTGGACGCAGCCCGTCCCTGTTTGTCAACGCGGCAACCTGGGGGCTGTTGTTTACCGGTCGTCTGGTTTCTACACATAACGAAGCCAGCCTCTCACGCTCACTCAACCGTATTATCGGTAAGAGCGGTGAACCGCTGGTGCGTAAAGGCGTCGATATGGCCATGCGCCTGATGGGTGAGCAGTTCGTCACCGGAGAGACTATCGCCGAAGCGCTGGCTAACGCCCGTAAACTGGAAGAAAAAGGCTTCCGCTACTCTTATGACATGCTGGGCGAAGCGGCCCTGACCGCCGCCGATGCCCAGGCTTATATGGTTTCATACCAGCAGGCGATCCACGCCATTGGGAAAGCCTCTAACGGGCGCGGTATTTATGAAGGGCCGGGCATTTCTATCAAGCTGTCGGCGCTGCATCCGCGTTACAGTCGTGCGCAGTATGACCGCGTAATGGATGAGCTCTATCCTCGTCTGAAGTCGCTGACTCTGCTGGCGCGCCAGTACGACATCGGCATCAACATTGACGCCGAAGAGGCCGACCGACTGGAGATCTCCCTCGATCTGCTGGAAAAACTGTGCTTTGAACCTGAACTGGCGGGCTGGAATGGTATCGGCTTCGTTATCCAGGCTTACCAGAAGCGCTGCCCGTATGTTATCGACTATCTGATTGACCTCGCCACGCGCAGCCGCCGTCGACTGATGATCCGTTTGGTTAAGGGCGCTTACTGGGATAGCGAAATCAAACGTGCCCAGATGGACGGTCTGGAAGGGTATCCGGTCTATACCCGTAAAGTGTACACCGACGTTTCCTATCTGGCCTGTGCGAAAAAACTGCTTGCGGTACCGAATCTGATCTACCCGCAGTTCGCCACCCACAACGCCCATACGCTGGCGGCAATTTATCAGTTGGCCGGTCAAAACTACTATCCAGGTCAGTACGAGTTCCAGTGCCTGCACGGCATGGGCGAACCACTGTATGAGCAGGTCACCGGCAAAGTTGCAGATGGCAAACTGAACCGTCCATGTCGTATTTATGCGCCGGTCGGCACGCACGAAACGCTGCTGGCGTACCTGGTGCGACGTCTGCTGGAAAACGGCGCCAACACCTCATTCGTCAACCGCATCGCAGACACCACCTTGCCGCTGGATGAACTGGTGGCCTGCCCAGTCGAAGCCGTGGAAAAACTGGCGCAACAGGAAGGCCAGGCCGGGCTGCCGCATCCGAAGATAGCCCTGCCGCGTGACCTGTATGGTAAAGGCCGCGAAAACTCAGCCGGGCTGGATTTAGCTAACGAACATCGTTTGGCCTCGCTGTCCTCTGCCCTGCTCAACAGCGCGCTGCAAAAATGGCACGCTAAACCGATGCTCGAACATCCGGTTGCTGACGGTGAAATGACGCCCGTCGTCAACCCGGCCGAACCGAAAGACATTGTCGGTTACGTGCGTGAAGCGACTCACAGCGAAGTGGAACAGGCATTACAAAACGCGGTAAATAACGCGCCGATCTGGTTCGCCACCCCGCCACAAGAGCGTGCCGCTATTTTGCATCGCGCCGCCGTTCTGATGGAAGGTCAGATGCAGCAGTTGATCGGCATCCTGGTGCGCGAAGCGGGTAAAACTTTCAGCAACGCCATTGCGGAAGTGCGCGAAGCGGTCGACTTCCTGCACTATTATGCCGGTCAGGTCCGCGATGACTTCGATAATGAAACCCATCGCCCGTTAGGACCAGTGGTTTGTATCAGCCCGTGGAACTTCCCGCTGGCTATTTTCTCCGGTCAGATTGCCGCCGCGCTGGCGGCGGGCAATAGCGTACTGGCAAAACCTGCGGAACAAACTCCGCTGATTGCCGCCCAGGGTATCGCTATTTTACTCGAAGCGGGTGTACCACCGGGCGTGGTGCAACTGTTGCCTGGTCAGGGTGAAACCGTCGGGGCACAGCTCACTTCCGATGAGCGCGTACGCGGCGTTATGTTTACCGGCTCAACGGAAGTCGCCACCCTGTTGCAGCGCAATATCGCGACCCGCCTTGATGCTCAGGGGCGTCCTATCCCGCTGATTGCCGAAACCGGGGGGATGAACGCAATGATTGTCGACTCCTCCGCGTTGACGGAACAAGTCGTGGTCGACGTTCTGGCTTCTGCTTTTGACAGCGCCGGGCAGCGCTGCTCCGCGCTACGCGTCCTGTGTCTGCAGGATGATGTTGCCGACCACACGCTGAAAATGCTGCGCGGTGCGATGGCAGAATGCCGTATGGGTAACCCGGGTCGCCTGACCACCGATATTGGGCCGGTAATTGATGAAGAAGCCAAAGCCAATATTGAGCGCCATATTCAGACCATGCGCGCCAAAGGACGCCCGGTGTTCCAGGCCGCACGTGAAAACAGCGATGATGCGCGTGAATGGCAAACCGGTACCTTTATCGCGCCGACGCTTATCGAACTGGAAAGCTTCGACGAATTACAAAAAGAGGTGTTCGGTCCGGTACTGCACGTTGTGCGTTACACCCGCAACAATCTGGGTAGCCTGATTGAACAAATTAACGCCTCCGGCTACGGCCTGACGCTGGGCGTGCACACCCGTATCGATGAAACCATCGCCCAGGTCACGGGCTCGGCACATGTGGGGAACCTGTACGTTAACCGCAATATGGTTGGCGCCGTCGTCGGGGTGCAGCCATTCGGTGGCGAAGGCTTGTCAGGAACCGGGCCAAAAGCGGGTGGACCGCTGTATCTGTATCGTCTGCTGGCTAACCGTCCGGAAAATGCGTTAGGCATTACGCTTGCCCGTCAGGATGCTGACTACCCGGTCGATGCGCAGCTTAAGGCTGCACTTGTTCAGCCGCTGGAAGCGCTCAGCGAATGGGCAACCGACCGTCCATCGCTGCGTGCTCTCTGCCAGCAGTTTGGCGAACTGGCGCAGGCCGGAACCCAACGTCTGCTGCCAGGGCCAACCGGTGAGCGCAATACCTGGACGCTGTTGCCGCGCGAACGCGTGCTGTGTATCGCCGATGATGAGCAGGACGCGCTGGTACAGGTTGCCGCCGTGACTTCCGTTGGGAGCTTAATCCTGTGGCCAGATGATGCGTTCCATCGCGACCTGGCGAAACGCCTGCCTGGCGCGGTCTCCGGACGCATCCAATTTGCCAAAGCGGACAACATCACTACGCAGCCGTTTGATGCCGTAATTTTCCACGGCGATTCCGATCAGCTTCGCGCACTATGTGAAGCAGTAGCAGCCCGCGAAGGCGCGATCGTGTCGGTTCAGGGCTTTGCCCGTGGCGAGAGCAATATTCTGCTGGAGAGGCTGTACATTGAACGCTCCCTGAGCGTCAATACCGCCGCAGCAGGGGGGAACGCCAGCCTGATGACAATCGGCTAAGGTTGTGGTTAATTAAGGCTCCGGTAACGGGGCCTTTTTTTTGAAGCCAGCGAGCGGTAGGCCGAATAAGCGAAGCGCCATCTGGCCTACAGTGGGATTACGGGTAACGGAACCTTTTTTTTGAAGCCTGAGGGAAGCATGAAACGAATCGTACTGACATGTGCAGCGCTGCTGTTGAGCGGCCAGGCGCTGGCGGATGACTGCGCCAACGCGAACACGCAGATTGAGATGAACACCTGTGCGGCTGAGCAGTACAAGGCGGCCGACGCCAAGCTTAATGAAACTTACCAGAATGCGCTGAAGCGCGCCGCCCCAACCCAGCGTGATTTACTGAAAAAAGCGCAAACCTCATGGATAACCTTGCGCGATGCAGATTGTGCGTTAATCAGTTCCGGCACTGAAGGCGGTAGCGCTCAGTCGATGATTTCCAGCCAGTGCCTGACCGATAAAACCAACGAGCGCGAAGCGTTTCTCGCCTCACTTTTGCAGTGTGAAGAGGGCGATTTAAGCTGCCCGTTGCCGCCGGCCAGTTAACGCACGCGGATCCCTTCAATAATCATCCGCTGCACGCTCTCTACCGTTTGGTTAAAAAAGGCTTCATCACGCAGCGTTGCGCCCGTCACCGCCTCTACCTGTGGAGCAAAATCGGCGTAGTGCTGGGTTGAAGCCCAAATCATAAAAATCAAATGATGCGGATCGACCGGAGCCAGCTTTCCGCTTTTGATCCAACCGGCAATCAGTGCGGATTTCTCATCAATCAGCGTTTTAAGATCCCCCTCCAGTTCTGCCATTAATAAAGGCGCACCGGCCAGCATCTCCATACAAAACAGCCGTGAGGCCTGAGGGTAATCACGTGACACCTCCAGCTTGAGGCGAATGTATTCTTTAATGGCCACCAGCGGCGCAAAGTCTTCACGAAAAGCTTTCAACGGTGCCAGCCAGACGTCGAGGATTTGCCGTAAAACGGCGATATACAGCACCTCTTTTGAAGGGTAATAATAAAGCAGATTGGTTTTTGACACCCCCGCCAGCTCTGCCACCTGTTCGAGACGCGTGCCGTGGATCCCGTATTGGGAGAAGATATTTAATGCCGCAGTTAATATGGCCTGGCGTTTTGCACTGACGGCCTGCGAGCGCTTACCTGTTTTTTTCTCTGCGCGTTGGACCATACGCCCTCTCCTTCTTGTGAGGGCGCCAGCATATCAAATCACGCGGTGAATGGTTAAATTAAAGCGATTCCGGCGGAGCCTCTTGCCCAAGCGCTTTTTTCTTTTTGAACTTCAGCTCGCTGACCAGCACGCCAACAATAATGAATGCCGCACCAAGCAATGCTAGTAGCGGTAAACGCTCCCCCGCCAGACGACCAAAGATCCCCGCCCACACCGGCTCTCCGGTATAAATAACCGTCGCGCGGGTCGGCGAAACGCTGCGCTGCGCCCAGTTCATGGTGACCTGAATAATCGCGCTAAAAATCCCCAGCCCCAGCGCGACTACCAGCAATCCGGTAGACATTGGCGGTACGGTCTCTTTGGCCGGTCCCATCGCCATAAACGCCACTAACGAAGCGGTCGCCAGTTGTATCACCGTTACCCGCCGCACATCCACTTTTCCCGCCCATGCGCTAATCAGGATAATTTCTGCCGCAATCGCCACCGCGCCAGCGAGCGTGATCCACTCGCCTTCGCCCAGAGCCAGCAAATTGCCTCCCGGCCCGGCGAGAAAAATCAATCCGATAAACGCCAGCACAATACCGACACACGGCATCAGTCCGGGCATACGCCCCAGACACAGCCATTGTAATAGCGGTACCAACGGCACGTACATCGCGGTAATAAACGCTGATTTACTGCTGGGAATAAACTGCAGTCCCCAAGTTTGCAGGCTATAGCCCAGCGCAATTGCAATACCGATTGCAACCCCTGCTTTGACCTCCAGCCACGTCAGCTTATGCAATGTGCGTAACGACAAAAGCGCGACCGCCAGCGCGGCGGTGGCAAAACGCACACCGACAAAGAAAAAAGGTCCACTCAGGGTAACGGCATATTGCACCGCCAGAAACGTGCCACCCCAGAACATGGTGATCACAATGAGGATTGCTTCCTGAGGTTTAACAGAGAAGGAATAACGAGAAAGTAATGACATGAGACACCCGATTAACTGAATGTCATTAGTCTGCGTTGCGTTTTGTTACAGTTCAACCTTGCAGACAAAAAAAACCGCCGGAAGAACCCGGCGGCGGTGGCTACGTAACGTCTGTCTCTGACTCTCAGCCGTCACGACATATGTGACAGATAGTCCGACAATTACGATTTGTTGTTGCCGTGGCTATTTTTGCCCCCTTTTTTGCCTGCCTCTGAAGCGCGTTGCGGGTCATTCTTAAAGTTGCCCCCGCTGTGCTGGCCACCTTTTCGACCTGCTTCTGATGCTCTTTCGCGGTCTTCCGCAAAGTTGCCGGAACCGCCTCGATGGTTTGCCATTACTGACCTCCGTCATTGATTAGACATCATATTGCATAGGTACTGAGGAGTGATACCTCACGCAGCGTTACGGGCGATGCCCTGAAAATAACTGCGTGGGATTAAGCATAGTGAAGCATGGTCTGAGCAGCCGAAAACTGTAATATCCTGCAACAGGATCGGAGATGATTAAGAAATAGTCACAATGAGAAATCAATAAGTCTTTCTTATGACTGCTGAATTTTACCTGGTTAAATATGTATCATTTTGCTACAAGAGTGAATGTTATAAAAATTGTTATAAATCAAAGAAGTGATTGTGAAATTTGCACTCCTGACAGTACGTCATATCTTTAAAGGTAGGTAGCGAGTCGCTACGGACACGGTTAACTCGAGGAGTAGTGTAAAATGGCAAAAGTTCTGGTGCTTTATTATTCCATGTACGGACACATTGAAACTATGGCCCATGCAGTCGCAGAAGGCGCAAATAAGGTAGATGGCGCGGAAGTGATCATTAAGCGCGTACCAGAGACCATGCAGCCTGAGATTTTCCTCAAGGCTGGCGGCAAAACACAAAACGCACCAGTCGCAACCCCGCAAGAACTGGCTGATTACGACGCCATTATTTTTGGTACCCCCACGCGCTTTGGCAATATGTCCGGTCAGATGCGCACCTTCCTCGACCAGACTGGCGGGCTGTGGGCTTCTGGCGGCCTGTACGGCAAACTCGCCAGCGTATTCAGCTCAACGGGAACCGGCGGTGGTCAGGAACAAACCATTACATCAACCTGGACTACGCTTGCCCACCATGGGATGGTAATTGTGCCTATCGGTTACGCGGCGCAAGAGCTGTTTGATGTCTCTCAGGTTCGCGGCGGAACACCTTACGGCGCAACCACCATCGCCGGAGGCGACGGCTCCCGTCAGCCAAGTCAGGAAGAGTTATCTATCGCCCGCTATCAGGGTGAATATGTCGCAGGTCTGGCAGTAAAACTCAACGGCTAATCTTCAACAGGAGGATTCGAATGCCAACTCAAGAAGCGAAAGCCCATCGCGTCGGCGAATGGGCAAGTCTGCGCAATACATCGCCGGAAATAGCCGAAGCCATTTTTGAAGTCGCACATTATGACGAGAAACTGGCGGAAAAAATTTGGGAAGAAGGTAGCGACGAAGTACTCATCAAAGCCTTTGAAAAAACAGACAAAGATTCGCTCTTTTGGGGTGAACAGACTATCGAACGCAAAAACGTCTAGCGCTCAGACTCCCCCGCGAACACGGGGGAGTTTTTCTTTTACTTAGCCGCCTCATTCAACACGCTGTCGAACTTCTCTATCGGGCAAAAACCATCCGCATCTATCGGACACCCTTTCAGCTCCAGCGTTACGCGCTGCGCCGGGGATTTCAGCGTCAGAACGTCTGCATTACGCAACTGCTGCGAGCTCTGATACACGTACTCGATTTTCATCAGGTCACGATTCGCGTTGCTGTCATGCCAGCGCTGGAAGACAATCTTCCCGCCAATCGGCGTGCGTTCGTTCTGATCGTGAAGCTGGTACGGTTTGAAATCCAGCGCGGTGAGTAGCGATGCGATGTTTGAGTCATGCCCCACCAGCACAGTTATTTTTGGTGCTTTCGCACGTTCAGTAACCAGCGCGTTATCAATATATTTTACCAGCGGTTTGGCGACGTTCTGCGCCACTTCCGGGGAGGTGAACAGGCTGTCCTGATAGCCGTTTTTCAGCTTCGACAGAACCTTCCATTGCTGATCGGATTTAATCTCGCCCCAGGCCACCTGGTCCATTGGGAAGCCTTCGTAATATTGCAGCGTGAAGGCATCAACCAGCGAATTCCCCACCTTCAGCGGCCCCGAAACCCCAGGCTCCTGCTGGTATTTCGCGCTAAACGTATCTTTGGCATCGGTCAGGGAACACTGCTGTTTTTCTTTACAGGACGGAGAATCTTTGTAGTCGGTCATTTGCTCAAGCAACTGATAGCTGTCGTTGAGCTGCATTTTGCTACGCTCTTTCTCCATAGCCTGAACGGCCTGCTGGCTGAAGGCGGCGGAATCATCGGTGATCACCGGGTTAAAGGTGGGATCCATGGTGCCCATTTTTTCCTGATGATGGACCGGAACGTCACATCCAGGGAAAGCACCGGTGACAAAGAACTGTGCCGTGGCGACCGTACGCTGTAGGCTGTTAGCATAGGTATAAACCATATCCGGCGCAGGACATTCGCCCGATTTCACCATCCCCTGCTCTGCCAACCACTCTCGCATGTAGTGGCCCATATAGATTTCCAGCACGCCGCCTTTGGTGGTGAGTTGTCCGCCAGGGACATCCCATTCTGGCCATTGTTTGGGGGTAGACTGTTCAAGAACGCTGCCATTATTGGCTAAAGGTGCACGTAAGTTATGCCGACTCATCATCAATACTTGCTGAAGCTGATAGCCTTCCGGCGCGGTCTGCGCCTGCGCGGCGGTTGACAATAATACAGCCCCTGCCACGGCTGCGGCGATTAACGATTTATTCATCCCTACGACCTCTTGTTGTTATCAATCACAACAGAGTGTGACAGAAATATGACATATTTCCGGGAACGCTTTCGCAAAACGGACCATCTACCGTGTCGTTTTAACCCCAAACTCGCTTGCAAGTTTGCGAATCCCAAGCGGAGTAAAGGTGACGCGGCGGCTACTGAGTTCCGTTCTAACCCATCGCTGGTCAATCAACCAGCGTAACAGCGATGCGCCAAGCTCGCCGCCGGGATGATAACGTCGTTCGCTCCAGTCCAGACAACCGCAGGTTATTTTCCGCCGGGATGAGCCTGTCGCAAGGACAATCCCCATCTGGGCCAGCTTTTCCTGCCCAAGCGATGTCAGCGTTGCACCATCCGGCGTTAGCCACTGACGGGAAACCAGCGTATCAAACAGCCTCACCGCCACCTCTCCAGCGAGATGATCGTAGCAGGTTCGGGCATGCCGCAAGCCTGGCGGCGTCGTGATTTTGCGGGGCGTTGATGTCGCCCACGCCACGCCCATCAAGCGTTCCAGCAGTTCGGCGATTTCGGGACCTGCAAGGCGAAAATAACGATGTCTGCCCTGGGCAAGCGCCACAACAAAGCGTTGTTCGCACAGTCGCGCCAGATGTGCGCTGGCGGTCGACGCAGACACATCCGCCACGGCGCTAAGTTCGGTGGCAGTCCAGGCGCGGCCATCCATCAGGGCACACAGCATACGCGAGCGCGATTTATCGGCCATAGCGGCCGCAGTAAGCGCCATTCGCGACTCCAGAGCGCCCTCTTCTTCACTTAACATCACGGATGCCATAGCGACCTCTTTGCCCCTGAATGTATGAATTAACGATGCCATGAAAGTGCCCTAAAGTCACCGCACCGGTCACGCCGCGCGCAGGATCATCTCTATGCCCAACCCGACCAGACAAAACAAAAAACAGCGTTTAAACACCTGCGGAGAAATAACCCGTCGCACACGGGTTCCTAACCACTGACCAATCAGCGCCGGAACAATGGCCAACGCCGATAAGCTTAGCGACTGTACGGGCAACGCATTGTGCCACCACAAACCAAGCGCCAATGCCAGGGTCGAAAACGTAAAAGAGATCCCGAGCGCCTGTACCAGTTCATCTTTCTCGAACCCCAATGACTGGATCCAGGGTACGGCGGGCATCACAAACACGCCGGTTCCGCCAGTCAATAAGCCGGTCACAAATCCAATGACGAGGGAATACGATTTTTCATGCTGCGCAGCCACCGTGATTTTCTTTCCCGCCAGCGTCCAGATAGCGTAAGCCACCAGCGCCACGCCGAGCGCAAACTGGGTACGAGTGGTATCGCCACCGGTAATCCAGGCGCTGGCAAGCAGCGTAGCCACCACCACCGTCAACAACATTGGCCACAGTCGTTTAAGCAATTGCCCCGTATTTCTGCCACCGCCAAACTGAAACAGATTGCTAATCAGCGAGGGCAACAGCAGCATGGCCGCTGCGGCAACCGGCGAAATCAGCGATCCGAGGATCCCCATCGCCACGGTGGGCAATCCCATACCCGTAACACCTTTCACCATTCCGGCGAGGACAAACGTGGCGGCAATCATCATCACCAGAGCGGGTTCAAACGCTAAAGAACTCGTCATGTTGCACTTTCCTGAATAGAGGAGATGACCCATTCTGGACGTTAATTGCCGTGCTTGCTTCGCCAGGCAACGAAATATGTCTTCCCATTGACGGGTAATGATATAAAAAATGCCGGGTTTCCCCGGCACATTTATCAGAACGTTTTTGCCCACCACAGCCGAAGTTTCATGCCCCAGTAGCTGGTCCAGCCGCTGGTTGTTGATACCACCCGCCCCTGTGACATCACCACCAGCGTGGGCGTGACGCTAATCGCCCAACTGCGGGAGATTGCCCCGTTCGCATCATTGATGACCGGGAAGTCCACGCCTTTACGCGACAGCCAGCGAGAGACTTCAGCTTCACTCCCGGAACGGAGCGCAATGGTCATCACGTTTTCCCCTTCCGAGCGCAGCCTGGCGACCTCCGGCGTCGTGAAGCGGCATACGCCGCACCAGCTAGCCCAGAAATAAAGCAGCACCGGTTCGTCTTTGCTGAGCGCAGCCAGCGTGACGGTTTCACCATCCAGCGTTTGCAAAGGCGTGCTGTCGAAAGAGGCCGGGAGTTGCGGCGCGCGCCAGGCATCCATCAACAGCATCGCCCCCGCTAACAACGCCACTAAGATCAGTCCTTCGCGCAGCCAGCGGCGCAGTTTACTGAGCATTGGCCGCCGCCAGTTTTTCTTTTACCACTTCCTCAAGAGTTTCCCACGGCACCGCACCGGGAATAAGCTCATCGCCAATAATCGTTGCGGGGGTACCTTGCACACCCACCAGTCGCGCCAGTTGCAGGTTAGTGCTCAGCGTTTCAGCACTTTGGGCGTCCAGCGTCACCGGACTGGCTCCCGATTTTTCCTGCGCCTGTTTGATACTGACGTCGGTATGGTACCCCTTCTTCTGCATCAGTTTTTCATGTAGCGCCAGAAACTGCTGCGGATGCTGATGCCAGGTGGTCAGCACGGTCCGCGCCGCCAGTTCCGAACTTTCCCCTTTAAACGGCAGCGGTTTAATCACCACCGCCACGTCAGGGTATTTCTGTACAATTTTTTCCAGCATGGGATCCAACTGCTTGCAGTATGGGCAGTTGTAATCAGTGAAGTTTATCAGGGTCAGTTTCGCCTGCTTCGCGCCAATCCGCGGGCTATTGGGATCGTTAAACAGGGCCTCCTGAATTAATGCTTCAATTTGCTTTTCCTGTTCCGGGGTAAACGGTGCAGGCTCTTTCGCGACGCTGACGGCAGAAAACAGGGTTAACAGCAGAACAATCATCATCTTCATGGGGTTACTCCTTTGGCATCGTTCAACGTTTGCAGTACCGCATCGCGGGTTAACAACGTGGGTAACGCCTGACCTTCCGGCAGACCGGGGCCATAAATTTGGTTATACGGCACAGCAACCTGGCCGCGTTTTTTCAGAAATTCGGTGACGGCTTCTGAAGGCAGCGTCCAGTCGCCGCGCAGCGCCACCACGTCCGGCTGTTGCAAAACGGCCTGGACATCATCTTTATGCAATACGTTGTATTTATTTACCTTACAGGTGATGCACCAATCAGCAGTGACATCAATGAATACTCGCTTATGTCGCGCCAGCGCATCCTCAATCGCCTGCTCGCTTAGCGGCTGCCAGTTCACGCTTTCTTTCGCGCTACCTTGTCCACCAAGCCCTAAATGCGGGAACAGCAACGTCGCAAGCCAGATAGCCGAACCCAGCATCATTACGCCGAGAAGACGCCGTAAAATATTCATCCAGCGCCCTGGACGCGGCAAACGCAGCGCCAGACCAGGACGCAGAGCCACCAGCAGCCACGGCAAGCTCATTCCCAGCCCAAGGGCGATAAACAGTCCCCACAACGTTGGCAGCGACGCGGTCAATGCCACTGCCACCGCCGTGCCCAGAAACGGCGCGCTGCACGGCGTAGCGAGCAGCGTTGCAAACGCGCCTTGCCAGAAATGCCCCGACAGACCGTTGCCGCCGTGAGTCGCCAGCGTGGTGGTCATCGTCGACGGCAGGCGGAATTCAAACCACCCGAACAGGCTGGCGCTGAACGTCAGCATCACCAATACCATGACGCCAATGAACCACGGATTCTGAAACTGGATCCCCCAGCCGAGCGCCTGATTGGTTAAACGCAGCACCGTCATCAATAGCGCCAGAGCCATAAACGAGACCAGTATTCCGGCTACCGATGCGAGAAACTGACGGCGGATCTGGCGACGGCTTTTTTCCTCGACCAACAAAATAGAGCCCAGCTTCATGCCGAGAACCGGTAACACACAGGGCATCAGGTTAAGGATCAAACCGCCCAGCAGCGCCATTAGCACCACCTGCCACAAGGGGAGTGAGGCGTTCTCGATAACCGGGGCTTCGCCAATCGCCAGACGGCTTTCCTGAGCAACGCCGTTATCTGTCAACACCAGCGTGACCGACTTGCCACGCAGATCCGGTGCACCTTCCCCCCAACCATCATGGACAGGTACCGTGGCGCGTAATGTCTCACCTTCAACGTGAATTTGCGGCATGCCAAAATCCGCATCATCAACAGCGTCCAGATAGAGCCCAGGTGCAGTCCATCCTCCCGTGCGATGAGCCTCTACGACCAGCTCTCCGGCCCGTGCTCCGGCGCGCAGATCATCGGTCAGGCCGCTGGCAAGTGGGATCTGTCCCATCGCCTGAGCATAGTCATGTGCAAAAGTCGGGTCCTGGGTTGTTGGCGTCACGGAAAAAGGAAAATCCGTCAACAGGCAAACGTTACTACAGGTGGATAGCGTCAAAACGCCGTTAAGCATGGCCGGTTCTCTACCGCGCACCACCATCGGGAACGTCACCTTATCGTGATACCCCTGGGTAGTGATATTGGCGACCTCAAAGCGCGCAGGGGTCGGCCAGAACCAGTCGACCGTTGGCATTTCCCCTTTCCAGGCGATAGCAGGCGCGACGCCGCCCTCACCCGGCGAACGCCAGTAGGTTTTCCAGCCATCCTCCAGTTTGACGTCCAGCAACAGACGCGTTTCACCGCCTGCGGACGTATCAGCGCGTAATCGCACGCTGGCGTGTAAGTTATCGGGTGAACGCAACCAGCCGGGATCGGCCGCCCAGGATACGGGCAGCCATAGCAATAACAGACAGAGCAGCGCCTGCCTGAAAACAGTCATCATAGTTTTTCTCCGTGAATAATTATCTAACAGTCAACAACGGCTGTTCTGTCATTCACGGAAGACGCAAAATCGCAGATGTACCCTGAGAGTGGGCGGCGAGATGGCTCGCGGTGGGAAAAAAGGCAGACGAAATGCCCGCACTGGCGCCAGCAGCGTCAGAAGCAGACACAGTACCAGAATAGCGCCTTCAAACAGTACCGGGGGCGCAGCCAGTAATGACTTCGCGCTCAGTTCACAAGGGGTAACGGGCGAGGCCTCGTCGGTCTGCGCTTGGGCGCTTGCGACAATGCTTGTGGCAACGGTGTCCATCTGCAACGCGTGCAGGCCCGCCATGCGTTGTGCGGTACAAACCATCACCACAACACATGCCAGACAGAGGAACCACCATCCCATCCGTTGATGTTTCGCCATTACACCCTCACTGATTGATGCGGGTTATCTTAACCACTCGCCAGGTTTTGGCAACCTTTCCGCTGTAAAGTTATGTCCTGTCATCAGCTGGATATACCGCGATTTCAATCAGATTGAGATCGGGATCCCTGACATAAACCGAGCGAATTGGTCCCGTCGCACCGGTTCGTGCAACCGGCCCTTCTACGATATCGACCCCGTGGGTTTGCAACATTGCCATCACCTCATCGAGCGTCCGCGTAGTGATAAAACACAAATCCAGCGATCCCGGCGTGGGTGCGTAGGCTTTGGGTTCGAACTCTTTACCCCGAATGTGGAGGTTAATTTTCTGATTGCCGAAGACGAAGGCTTTCCGCCCTTGCGCGAAAATTTCCAGCCTCATGCCTAAAAGCTCAACATAGAAACGCACGCAAGCTTCCTCATGATTGGTGGTTAGTACCAGGTGATCCAGGTGGTCGATCATAGCGATATCCATTGGGTTGCTCATCTCTGACTCTTAACCTATTCATTCTCTCGCTACAAGAAAAAGAAAATCTTACGGGACGTTGGCAGAACATAGCGCAATATCTTGCAATTCACGCTTTAAAAACGAAATGATAATTAATTATATTTCGTCTTTATTTATTACACTATAACATTGCAAAAAAAATACCCCTGAAAATATCACGGAAGTTATCATTCATTATTTACGAAGAATGCCAGAGAATATTCCCATGACAACACACAAATAATGCCCGCTACGTACTAATGCGTAAATGAAAGTAAGGGTCAGCGCATTTTCATGGGATTGCCGTATTATATCCAGACGCAATGAATAGCGTATTCATTAACAAAAGTTTTGTTTATTAAATGTTATTTAGAGTATATGGAAATGAAAAATTATTTATTACCCTTGATTGGATTATTTTTTGCAGTTAGCGCTCAGGCTGCATCATTCACCGACGGAAAAGAGTATATCTCACTGGAAAAACCTGTCGCTTCCGCCCCGGCTGCGCTAAAGTTCTTCTCATTCTATTGCCCTTCCTGTTATCAGTATGATGAAGTTTTCGAAATCACTGATAACGTGAAAAAAGTATTGCCTGCTGATGTCAAGCTCACCGAATACCACGTCGACTTTTTAGGCCCTCTGGGGCAGGACATGACACACGCCTGGTCCGTTGCCATGCTGTTGAACGTCCAGGATAAAGTTAAACCATTGCTTTTTGATGCCGTTCAGAAAAAACAAACCATTAAAACAGCAGACGATATCCGTAGCGTCTTTATCAGCGCGGGCGTCAGCGCCAGTGATTATGATGCCGCATGGAACAGTTTCGCCGTGAAATCACTGACCGCCAAACAGCAAGAAATGGCCAAGGCGGTAGATTTAACCGGTGTGCCCGCCATTTTTATCAACGGCAAATATATGATCAATCCAAAAGGACTGAAATCTGATGATCTTAACGCGTTTGTGAAAAACTACGCTGATACGGTCCGCTTCCTGATAAGTAAATCCTGATGTTTAGCTAATCTCACTTTTCGCACCACACAACAGACGCTGTCACGTTAAATGCGCTGTTGGTGGTGCACAACCGCAGCGTTTATCGCAATATCCTCCCTTCCCGGTTGGCATTCGCCATTATCAGGATTACCCTAAACTTAGCGGTGATTCCTGTTGTCAGGGTTCACCTTCTGCAAGTGTTGATTTACACGAGAGAACGCTATGGAATTAAAGGATTATTACGCCATTATGGGCGTGAAACCGACAGACGATCTCAAGACAATCAAGACCGCCTATCGTCGACTCGCCCGTAAATACCATCCTGATGTCAGTAAAGAGACTGACGCGGAGGCCCGGTTTAAAGAGGTTGCTGAAGCCTGGGAAGTACTGAGTGATGAGCAGCGACGCGCCGAGTACGACCAGCTGTGGCAACACCGCAACGACCCACAGTTCAACCGTCAATTCCAGCAAGGAGAAAATCAAAGCTACAACGCCGAAGATTTCGACGATATCTTCTCCTCCATTTTTGGTCAGCGTGCGCACCAGTCACGCCAGCGTCATGCCAACCGCGGGCACGATATTGAAATTGAAGTCGCCGTGTTCCTTGAAGAAACGCTCACTGAGCATAGCCGCACCATCAGTTACAACCTGCCGGTCTACAATGCATTCGGCATGGTTGAACGTGAAATTCCCAAAACGCTGAATGTGAAAATTCCGGCTGGCGTCGGTAACGGTCAGCGTATCCGTCTGAAAGGCCAGGGCACCCCCGGTGAACATGGTGGGCCAAACGGTGATTTGTGGCTGGTGATTCATATTGCGCCACACCCGCTGTTCGACATCGTTAATCAGGATCTGGAAGTGGTCGTCCCCCTGGCGCCGTGGGAAGCCGCGCTGGGTGCGAAAATCACCGTTCCGACGCTCAAAGAGAGCATCCTGCTGACCATTCCCGCGGGAAGCCAAGCCGGGCAGCGGCTACGCATTAAGGGCAAGGGTCTGGTAAGTAAAAAACATACCGGCGATTTGTATGCGGTGATCAAGATAGTCATGCCGCCGAAACCTGACGATGCCAGCACAGCCCTGTGGCAACAGCTGGCGGATGCACAAAAGACCTTTGATCCGCGCAAAGAGTGGGGGAAAGCATAATGGCTAACGTTACCGTCACTTTTACCATTACCGAATTTTGTCTGTACACCGGTGTGTCAGAAGAGGAACTACATGAGGTTGTCGGCTTAGGGGTGATTGAGCCTCATGAAGACGAGACGTTTGACGATCATGCGCTGACCATAATGCGTCGTGCTGTGCGCCTGCGTCAGGAGCTGGAACTTGACTGGCCGGGAATTGCCGTTGCGCTGACGTTACTGGAAGAGAACGCTCAATTACGCCAGGAAAACCGCCTGCTGCGCCAGCGACTGTCTCGCTTTATCAGCCATCCTTAGCATGCCAGGGCCAGCACGGTGCTGGTCCTTTTATTCTCCGCCCCGCGCTCTTGATGACATTACCCAGTAGATGGCATACAGTCAGCGATAAGAATTATCTCAAACAATAAGACGTTGAGCATGCAGCTTAAGCCCCTCACTAAAGGTCGTTTTCACAATATCTGGCAGCAGGATGATGCCTTAATTGAGAAGATATTTCAGGAGCTACTCTCTGAAACGCAGATTATCCAGGAAGATGAATATCTTTACCGCCAGGGACAGGTAGTTGATCGACTGATCATGGTGCAATCAGGGAGAATTTCACTACGTTACAGCGCGGAGAATGGTCGCCGTTTTCAACTGGGAGCAATGGAATGTGATGAGCAACTGTTTGGTGAGATGGAGTTTTTTACCGGGTATCGCTGCCAGCTCGACATCGTAGCTGAAGAACCGCTGACCGTGGCGGTATGCAGCTGTGACCGTCTGGAGGAAGCGCTGAACCAGCATCCCAGGCTGGCCATATTTTTCGCCAGCGCGATGGCGATTGATTATCAGGATATGCTGGAAATCTTCCTGCACCGGATGCTGTACCCTATCGTACATAACGTGGCGTATGACCTGTATCGCCAGCATCAGAACAAGCAGCCGATGGACGGCTTTCATAAAAAATACCAGGAAGCGGAGCGATTCGGCACTACCGACCGGGTCTATCGGCGGGCGGTTAAAGCGCTAACAGATGCTGGACTGGTAACACGCACGAAGCAAGGACTGGAAATTAAGGATCTGGATGGGCTGCGTAAATTTCTCGGCAATGACATCATTGACTGACACACCAACTCTCACTAACAGTCAGTTGGTGTGTCATTTCAGCGCAATCAGAACTTATAGGTGAGATTGAAATAGTGGCCAAGTCCGGTGGTACGCCCTGCTCCGCCATGATTTTCCATCAATGCCATGTTGCGGAAATACTTCAGGCCATAACCTACCGCATAATGTTCTGAATGCCAGTAGATGCCGTTATACCATTCAATCGCGTTATTGCTGTATAACGGTTGATTAGCAATTTTGTTAGCGGCGAACTGGTAGTCAAAGTAGCCCTGATAGTTCAAGTAACTGCCGTTGGCGAAGGTATAGAATGGCGTTGACCAGTTGGTCGAGAACATGTAGCCATCCCACTTGCCTTCGTTATCTGCACCGTAGTTTTCACGAACATAGTGCGCATAGATATTCATTCCCACCAGACCAAACCACGGCACTTTAACATCCGTGCCCAGACCGACGTAATGCTCAAATAATTCCCGGTCACCAATGTTATTTACCGTTGCGATATAGAATTCGTTAAACGGCCCAACGGATAAATCTTTGTTAAAAATAGCGTCCAGGGAAAAACGCGGAGATATCTTGGCAAAGAAGTTATCACCACCGTGACGATCGTCCTGCTCGCGATCCAAAATATCAAAGAAATCCACATAACCGTACAGATCGATAATTCCGGAACGCGCACCAAACTCCAGTTCCAGATAGGTGTCATTACGAATGCCATAAGGCACTTTCGCATCCACACTTTGCATTAAATTCATCTGCATCCAGTTAAAATCATTTTTGCGGATGTTGCCATCGGTATAATCAGCTGCAAATGCTTGCGTACAGCACATTGCAATTACTGCACCCAGAACTGTTTTTTTCATCATTGATTTATTTTTCTTCAGCATTTTCAATTCCTTTGAGCAAGGTTGAGTGTCGCCCCACCAGATAAATGGCGTGACGACTGGCTATCTAATTAAAGAGGTAAGCGTTAGTACTGTGTCTAATTACGTTTAAGTTTCAATGTACCCATCAACATGATAAAGATGATTAAATACAACACCGGTATTGCATACATAATTTTCTGCAAGCCCATTGTTTTTTCCATTAGTGCGCTGATCGCCGGACTAAACATGGCCCCGGCGCTGCCGCTAATTAAAATATAAGAAACGTTCTGGCTACTCGCACGCTTCACGAAAGAAACACCGTAGGCAATAAAGGAGTTATAAAGTGCTGCGCAGACAAACCCGTAACTATAGGCCAGGTAATCAAGACCAGAGATATCATCCTTCGTGACAATAATCGTCGTAATTACGCTGGCCAGCAGAATAATACTCAACAGGAAATAATGTATTTTTACTCGGGAAACAATGACGGTTGAGACTAATGCGCCGACCAGTGCAGCGCCCCAGTATTGCGTTATAATGTTTCCGGCTTCTTCAAAAGGGATACCAAATTTGTTCTTCACAAATAAGGGGGCCCAGGTCAGGAAGGTATACAGCGCCAGCATACCTAAAAATAAACCAATACCACCGCTGATAATCCCTGGGTTCCACTCCGATTTCACCGTGTCTGCGCTATCCGCAGCAGGGGCCATTTCACAGGCGGTAAAGCGGGTGAGAGCCACAACACCCAGCGTAAGTAAGGCCACCATACCTACGCTCAGATAGCTGTAACTCCACGACATATTGTGCGTCAGGGCGAAGGTTGTGATCAGCGGAAAAACCACGCCCGCGACGTTAAAGGTGGCGTCCTGCACCACCAGCATTGTACTTTGAATGCGATCCTGCCAAACCGAAACCACGATCGTTCCCGCCACGCACAAACCGATCCCGCCGCAAAAACCCACCAGGGTCATGGCGACCATCACCGGCCATAAGCCTGGGCTTAAGTGCATTGCCAGAGCGCAGAGGAACACTACCGAATAGATAATGAGCGTCATACGCTTAACACCGATTTTCTCAATCAGGAAAAAGGCGGCGATGGTTCCGGCTAAGGCCCCGCCGTTAAGCAACGAAAATATCGAGGCGACGGTATTCACATCGGCACTGTAGCGCAGTGCAATCGGTTCAATCAGCATGCCAAACTGACTGGCAAACCCTGCCATAATAAAATTTGCCAGAAAACTAATCAGCGTAAGTGCTATTTTATTCTTCATATAATGCCATCTCTGATTGGTTCATTTAAATGCTGATGCTAAGCCGTAACAGCTGTATTTAGCGCCAGCTCTATCATATTTTTAAAAGTTAACTGTCGTTCTTCTGCCGTGGTTTCCTCTCCTGTCAGACAATGATCGGATACGGTTAATATAGCCAGCGCTTCAATGTTAAACTGATGCGCTAAAGCGTATAATCCGGCCACTTCCATATCCACACCCAGCACACCAAATTTTTCCAGTGCCGGTATTAAATTTTCATCAGGATCGTAATAAAGATCGCCACTAAAGACATTGCCAACTTTAATATCGATGCCAGCCTTCTGCGCCAATGCCCACGCCTGCTGCAATAATGGGAAATGAGCGGATGTCGCCATTGCGTAGCCCGCGCTACGTTTTAAATTTGTGACAGAGTCTGTTCCGGCGGCGACGGCAAGAATAATATCGCGCATTTTGACATGATGTTGTGTTGCGCCCAGGCTACCAACGCGAATAATTCTCTGGACACCAAAGTCATGTACCAGTTCATGGGCATAAAGCGTCATTGAAGGAATGCCCATTCCGTGTCCCATCACCGAAACAGGTTGACCAAAATATAAACCGGTATAGCCCAACATATTGCGTACATTGGTGACTTCACGGTAATCCATTAGATAATTTTCGGCAATAAACTTAGCGCGGAGCGGATCGCCCGGCATAATTACGGTTGGCGCAAAGTCACCTGCTTTGGCATTAATATGTGCAGTCATAACAATTCCTGAATTATGGGTATTGAAGATATGCAGGGATTGTAACCAGACGTTTGCAGAGGATTGAGGACAAAAGTCCTGCTCAGAGGATCGGCCTCTCAATTTTGAGAGTTAGTGGTGCAGGTATGTGGAAAAGTGGAAAACGGCACCCCACCACTCAGGCAGGGGAATGGCCAGGTGCTATGTTCACTTCGGTACAGCTGGATGCGCCTATAGTATAAAGCAAAAAGGGGCTGCCTCTCGGCAACCCCTACAGAGCAATTGTTAATCTCTTTTGGCTGAAATTATACTGTGATGACGTTAGGTTTTGCGTTCATCCAGTTACGCATGATTTATATCAAGGTTATGCACTATCAGATCAATCCTCCCCAGCCTGCTCTTTTATCAAAGCATAACGATTCAACAATTGATTAAAATATATATCGAGCTGTAATGTTTGTGCCGATGATAACTGCTCACTGCCTTCAGTCTGACTTAATCGGTACAAACGCTCTTCCACGGGTACCGCCCGCCCAAAATCCTGCGTTATCATAAATACCATTGATTTCAGTTCCGATCCGGTCAGATATTTACCCTTACGTTCGTCAAGGGCATCCAGCCGTTGGGCCAGTTTACTCAGTCCGCTCATCCCCTGATGCCAGCCAGAGAGAGATTCTATCGGAAGTGCATTTCCTCTGATCGACTGCTGCCACTGTGCTTTCAGTTTCTCTGCTTTTACAGGAATAGCGCTGGACGCCAGCACAAAGCCATATTCATGGCGCCATAATGGCGGAAATTGTGCAAGCACCTTCAACGAATCTTCATTTGCCACGACAGGCAACGGATTGACAGGTTTAGGATCTATCTTTTGCCAGCAATACAAACTCAGTGTTCCAAGAACCAGCATGGTACACATGCCTGCTGTGAAAATAATCCAGGGTTTTACAGGCGTCGGAATTGCCGTATACAGGTCCGTATTTGGCTGCTGCTCAGGCTGAGTGACATATACCCATTTAACCTCACAGGCTTCGCGGTTTTCAGGGGACTGCATACGAGGCTGAACAAACGCGACAGTAGTCGATGAAGCACTACTGTTTTCCAACCGCACGGCGCTGTTATGCAGCATTGTACGAAGCGTTTCAAACTGGCAGAGATGTTTCAGCTCCAAGCGCTGTAACACAGTCTCAATGTCGATAAGTCGCCGCTCCGCACGATATAACTGGCTAAGATCGCTGTAGCTCAAAGACAATGTACGTAACTGTTTCTGCAGACGTTGGCTCAGACTACTGAGTATTTCCACCCGGGCGTGTACGGGCTGCGGCCAGAGCATTCCCCATTGATTCCCTATCAGAATCGCCACTATTGCCAGTCCTTCGTTCAGGCCTAATAACCCAGCAAGTTGCGTACGGGCAAGTGTATACCAGGATGCCGTCTGCAGCTCCACACCGTTCTGTTCAAACAGTGAAAGACAGAGCTTTTCTGCGTATTCCCAGTTCACATCCGGGCGTGCCGGATGAGTTAGCTTACGCAGCTCATCACGCAGGACGGCATAATCCGACAGCGTGCGTGGGTCGCCACCAGTTTTTATTTTACGCGTGGGGATGTCATTCATGACCAGTTGTCCATTTGACTTACCAGGAGGTATTAAAGGTTATTGTCTATGCGGCTTCGCTTTCTGCATATTCGAGACTCTGCAGATACTGTAGCGCCACCGGGTCAGCAATATATTCAACCTGCCCGTGGTGACGCTCCACCTCATCAATAATTCTGCTGAGCTCGACCCGGAAGAACTCCTTCCGCAGGTTAATTCGGTTAATCCGGTAACTTTCCAGATGGTCGTGAAGCGTCTTTTCAAGCGCAGGGGCGTCATCGCAAGAAATCATGGCGTGGACGTCAAAATCAAACGGCACGGCTGCCCCGCTCAGTTCTTTCACACGCTCCATAGGCTCCAGCCGTCGGGTCATACCGATTTTGAAGACGTTTTCACCGAAGGAGCCAATATTCGAAATGACGTATACGTGTCCCTGCTTCGTTAGCTGGGCCATGGATTTGGCGCGTTCATACTGCTGATGCACGTCGTGGATTTTCTGCTCCAGCTCCAGACGCTGTCTTTCCAGCTCTTTCCTGTGGGCACCTTCGGCGACGAGCAGGGCTTCTTCCAGTAAACGCTGCTGTTCAGCAAGACGTTGCTCCTCTTCTTCCGCTTCGCGCTGCTGCTGGTCGAGCTCATCCTGTCGCTGTTTTTCTTCCCGCATCTGACGTTTGAGCTCAGCCTGATACTCTTTTTCTTCCTGCGCTTTTTCCAGCAGGGCAACCTTATCCAGAAACTGCTGTTTTACGCCTTCCCAGTCGGTGTGATCTTCAAGTGCCAGGAAGGTGATTTTTTCGCTGATGGCAGCGTAAGCCTCTTTTTCTTTGCGAAGCTGGTCATACTTACTTTGCCAGTTATTCACCGTGGTGCCGGAAAGCAGAGTTTTAACCTTAAATTTATACGCTGAGTCCACTATGCGCTGCAGCGCCTGGGTGGCTTTATTTCTGGCATTGTGAAATTCGTCCCACTGACTGGAAAGTTGTTTCTTTTCCTGATACATTCCGCGAGCCACTTCAGTACTGACTGTTTCTTCAAAGGCTTTCTCTTTCTGAGTAAGGTCCGACACGGCCTGTTCGAGCTCCGCTGTTTTCTTCCGGAACCCCCGGTAAATAAAAACCCGTATTATCAACGCAACGGCAAGTAATAAACCAAAGAACAAACCGATGACACCAACCGGATTAGAAACAGATTCAATAAATCGCTCATTAATATTGATTAATGCCCTTACCGCGACATAAATCCCCCAGACAATGACACCAATAATAACCAGAATAATACCCGCAGCATTGTCATCTTTTTTTCTTCGTGCCATGTTTTATTTCTTCCTTTATTCTTCTAATCCTGATTCTTTAATCTGTACAACGAGTAAAGACTCTTTTCCATTCCGTATTAATACTGATTCCCTGAGCAAATCGGTAAATGGGTGTATCCAGGCTTGCTGGCCATATATAGGGGAGCACATGTGGGCTGTCGGGGTTGCGTACTGACCGGTTCATCATTTTCTGCCACACGCTGCGGTTCCTGCTTTTTCGCTGTTGTCACTTTTTTCGTCTTAGTTTTGCGAGTGGAAGTAGACGGTTTTACCGGATTGCCGGCACAAATTTTACAGATCGGTCATCGATACGCAGAACGAGGGCGGCAATCTCAAAAGTCCCGTCCTCCACCAGCAGGTTTGTAACGGATGTGCTGAGCGTCTCAACATTCAGCCCGGTACCCACCAGCCACGCGTCCATCTGCTCCTGAAGCTGTGCCCTTCGCTGGCGAAACTCTACAATATCGGCCTGACTCTTACTGACAGATGAAGCTGGATCAGGCTGTCTGGTCTGGAATTTTTCGAGAAATCACGATTTTACTGACATGATGTTACCTGGCCTTACAGACGGGATGCTGTATCAAGATACTGCTGTTGCTTCAGATGCCTCAACAGTACCCGCCCTTCGGGCACAAACTCAGTGCCGTAACGCACCAACCCAACACCTTTGAGTTCGGCATCAATGGCGTAACGTAACTCACCAGGAACCTCCTGTTCCTGCAGGACAACGGTTATCTTTTTCAGGCGTGGCTCATATTTGAGGAGCACTGCAGAAAATGTCTCCATCAGTTCATGTGCGGTCCCCGGCATTCCCTGAAGAATTTTGGTCATATCCGGCAGTCCATAGTCTGGAAGGTGCGCCAGCGTACCGGCGCGACAGTTGAGGATACGTTGCATATTATCCAGCACGGAGAGGACCACCTGGTTCTGCTCGCTTACCTGATGCAGAGAAAGCCCACCGGTAAAATTACTGGTCAACATCTCATAGAGCGAAGGCGTGCTATGTTCTTTTGGCATCAGTCGTCCTTAAACGGTAAGAGCGTCAGATGGTTGTTACCGGCTTCCAGAATGCGCGGCTTATCCGGATCGAGTTCTTCTCGTTGAATCACCATTTTCCAGGTGTTGTCGATCATATCCGGGTGACGGAACAGTCCCACCACAGCGATATACTGCGCATTGTCCTCCATCGGCATATTCAGGTTTGTATCACCGCCAGGCTTCAGCACTACATCACGACTGGCCAACAGGTCAGCTTTCAGGATGGAGTCCCCGTCTTTCAGCAGTTGCTGATAGACCATCTTGTCGAAGATTTTACGGTCTTTTAACTGGTAGACTCGGACCACTACTGACTCTGACAGCGAGTTGTTCTCGCGAAAATCGGTATTCAACGCTTCACGCGCAGTAAAATCCAGATGTAGCATCTTGATTTTTTTGTAAAAAATAGCGTTAAACGCCGATTTACTGCCGTCGGTAACGCTCTGCGTCACCCCACAACCCACCAGACTGAATACTATAAAAGACATCAGCCAGCGCGCGCTCTTAGTTAAACTTGTACGTAACACGTCGGTTTCCTTGTTGTAATTTTGCAGGCTCCAGCCCGGTGTAGTAACCCAGCTCAGTGGTATAGACTTCAGGAATATCCTCCGGGAGAATCTTGCCTTCCACTCCCAGCACACCGTTCATGCCCAGCCAGAAAGGACCTTCGCCCAGCGGCGGTATGGCCAGCAGCCGTGTAGACGTAGTCAGGGTGATTCGGGCTTTGAAACGCCAGCCGAGGTAGACACGCAGCATAACCAGAAAGTCCTGATACAGCAGACCGTCCGGTTTCCAGCCCCGCGTTTCCTGTTCGTTATCCGTCGCGAGCGCAATAAGTAACTGGCTGTTGGCATCCATCGCTTCATCACCCAGCGGGGTATTACCATCCAGAAGAAAATCGTCATCAGCATAAAAGCCCAGTGGCTGACTGACCTCCACCGAACGCAAGCAGTAAGGACTAACCTTTACACGAGTCTCCGGGGCCAGCAGGCTCACCAACGCCTGCATCCCTTCCTGGGTTTTGCCTGGCTGCTGCAGCACGCCCAGCAGCGACAAAAAACGGGATACCGGGGTGGCGATATGCTCTGCGGTACCCGGTATACCCAAACCCACCAGTCCCAGTAGTGACTGTGAAATGTTGTCGGTTCCGCCGGGCTCGAATGTGGCCGGATAAGAGTACTTTCGCCAGATGCGGTAAAACTGCGTCATGATGCGATGGCTGAAGATATCCAGAAAGCCCTGCAATGCCTCATGCCCCTCCCGCCTCTGGGTGATGTCATCGAGATAGGCGGTTGGCAACGGTGAGTCGACACCGTACATGCCCATAAAAGTGGTTCGGATAACCGGCGGTTTGCTTTCATCGTCTTCGTCGTATTCGACAGCTTTCAGCTCGCTGGCCGGAAACCCCATTCCCGGATGTGGTGCAAACCGCACCGGATCATCTGAAGGATGACTGGTTGACCCCATCAGTGGCCTGCCCGGATTTTGCTTCTCCATCAGTTGGCAGAAACGATAGAAATTAATCCTATTGAAATCAGCCTCCAACCGGGGAGTCAACCGGGGATACGGCGGTTGTGCTTCTCTTCCCATTCCAGACGCTCTCCGGTCGGTTGCAAAGTGATAATCAGGCGGTTAAACAGATAGATATCGGTATAAAGCGCAAAGAAACGGCTCAGCATTTCGCCGAACAGACAAATGTCGCCTCTTCCAGCAAAGCCGTGACTATCCAGCGTGACCTCTATCTGCACGCCGCGTACCAGGTAACCCTGTTCAAAGCGCTCAGTTTCGCTGTGCTTCACATCTGTAATGGCTTCCAGACGGCGACGATTCATTTCGCTATCGGTCCATTCATACAGTGCCAGGGTACCGCGCAGCACGTCAGCGTTATCCATCATCGACAAGAATCCGCTGCCAAGGTGGCTCAGTACTCGCCAGTGGAAACGGTCCTGAGCGGGTGGATAACAGGGTAATGTTGGCGCACTGAGGTTACGCACGGCAATGCTGACCGAGGTGGTTTTCATCACCGTATCAAGCAAAGTACTTTGCAGCGCACGTCGTGGCAGTTGGCCGTTAGTGCCGGTAAGCGTCAGCGACAGGCTTTCGTCTTCCGGTACCGTGTGGTTATCAAATGCCTCACCGCCAAGGATAAGCCAGGTGTTATGCAGCCCGGACGGGCCGCGGCGTACACGGGTGTGGTAGTAATATTCCGGCGCTTCATGACGCATCATCCCGCCTTTGTGGCGAAAGCTCGAAAATGGTACGTAGGTATGCTGGCTTGAAGACATCACCGAATCCACCGCGTATATCTCGGTATGACCATCCTGTACGCGCATCGGGCGCAGCATATACTCGGTTTGCAGAGAATTGAGCGTCAGCGGGTCGGACTCTAGCGGAAAGAGATTAATCACCGGTACGCAGTTCAGGCGCAAATGTTTTTCAGTAAAGCTGAAGTCATGCTCCCAGCGTTCTGCCAGCACCACGTCGATTTCAAACCATGGTAGCTCTGCCGGAAAGGCTACTCTCTCCAGCCCACGCAGGCCGGTGAACATGAATTTCTCGCGGAAGGTGAAATACTCAAGCAGCAATTGATAGCCGCTAAAGCTGCTATTGCCCTTTGGCCACAGGTCGTCGTCATCGCTAAATCCCAGTGCGGTGAAATACCCGTCGAGCGGTCTTCTGTCCATCTCACCAGGCATCTGTAGCCAGAGGCGCGCAGCGTTCATGGTAAAGGCTTCATGCATGGCGCAGGCCAGTGGTGCGTCAGCGTTGAAGTAGAATGGGACAATGCTGAGATCGACACGGCTCCAGTCGGCAAGATGGCTGCAGTTAAAGCGCAGGCTGATGACCGAACGCCCGTCTGAGTCAGTCGACAGGCGCGCATTCTCAAGCGACAGCGGCTGCAGGTTTATCTCTTTGGTGGTGGTGTACCGACAGCGAGTGCCCTTCTCGCCGATTGGTCGGGAGTTCACCTCGAAGCCTTTAACAATACGCATCTGCTCTTTCATCTCACGCCAGTCGGGCGCGAATTCCACCACCGACATCGACGGAATGGTGCGCAGATAATGCGGCCACAGCAGACTGACCAGCCCTTCAGTCAGTTCAGGCAGATCATCATCAAGTTTCTCACGCAGTCGGCCCATCAGGAAGGCAAAGCCTTCAAACAGGCGCTCCACATAAGGGTCACGCGCGCCCGCTTTATCGAGATTAAGCATTGCCGCTTGTTCCGGATGAGCGCGGGCAAACTCTTCGCCGGCCTCCAGCAGGTAGCGCATTTCAGCGTCATAATAACGCAGGGTTAAGTCGTCCATAATTTTTATAATCTTTCTTTATAGTCATCAGGCGCAGAGAACTGCTGCACGCGCAGGATCTAAAGCAATTAAACCTGAAAGCAGCAATTCCATTTCGTTATGCAGACGCGTTTTATCCGTATCGCTGCGCCCGGCCTTCCTGCGCAGCAACTTCAGCCTGCGGGCTTTTACCTCAAATATCAGCTCCGGCGTCCACTGCTCAAGCGTCAGGGAACGGGCGCTGCCATCAAGTTCGCTCAGCAAATGCAGGGCCATTTCATTTTTACCGTACTGCTCGGTCACCCGCGCCATTAACAAGCGTATCAGCCAGCGATCGCGGGCTGAGGTGTAACCAGCCCGGGTTTGCAGCCAGTTCAGCGCGGCATCTATTCCCTCGCTGTCGGCTTTGACCAGTACTTCTGGCTCAAGAGCTAATACTTCATCATTTGAAACAGCAGACACCACCGGCTCATCATTCCAGCCCGGCATACCGTCAAGTACAGAGGCATTGATCCAGTTCAGCGTGACTTCATCGGCAAACGGCGTACCGTCATTGAAAGCCAGCGCATCAAGCCCCGGTAGTCGGGCCAGCAGTCCTTTCAGATCGCGGCACAGAATGTCGGCGCGCACGCTGTCGTTATCCAGGTTCACCAGTGCCTGCCAGGCATACCACTGAACGTCCAGCCAAAGATGGTTCACGCCCTGTGCCAGCAGAGTGTCGGTATGTTCGAGCAGTTCAAACCAGTTTTTTTGCAGATAAAGACGTTTAAGGTGGGCTTTATTGTCCGGTTTGGGCGGCGCCAGACGAGTGCGCCCGGAGGCATCCAGCGGTGGAAGTTCGGTCAGTGTATCCCAGCGAACGCTCTTCAATAGATGATGTCCTGCAAGCCAGCCGCCGGGCTGATCGCGTAGATACTTCGCCAGCACTTTGGCCTGATCGAGCAAATCCCTCCCTGAAGTCACGGTGTTCATTACGGGTGCTGTTGAGGCGGTCGATATTGAGGAGACACTTTCTTCGCGACTGGTCTGTGGAACCAGAGTGTTGGCACCGCCACTTTGTATTAATCGGTTATCCAACGCTTTATACAAAGAGCCAAGATCCGGTCGGGCGTTCTCTTCGAATGTCTGAAAGGTCTGTTCGACGATCAACAGTGCCGCAGTGATACGACGCATGACGGACATATCCACTTCGGGATACAGCGCCAGGCTGTCTGTCATCCGGCTGCTGCCAAGCCATTCCAGAGCTGATTTACGGCTACGATCGCGCTGCGGATGTAAGCGGGATCCGAACTGCTCCAGCATTGCCGCCAGAAGTTCAATACCCTGTACCAGCCCGGATTCACCGTCCTGGTGCAGACGCGCCCAGATATAAAAGGTAACAACTCGAAGATCCTTAGAGGTGCGGGTCAGCAGCTTTTCGGCCAGTTGGCAAATCAACCCAGTATCGATACCGGAGAGCTTGTTGACCTCTTCGCGGATGCGCTGAAAATCATCCTCATAACCCGGCTCTTCACCGACCGGTTGTTGACTGCTAATGGGAAGCAACCATCGCTTCCAGTCCGCAGTATGTGAGCGTGCCTCGGTCAGGAGCTGTTCTTCCTCAACACCGCTGGCGTGAAGTAAGTTTTGTAGCGTCATCACTCTTCCTCGCCCTCCATCTCAGAGGCATCCGTATAGGCGGTAAAGGTCTGTGACGCTGCTGCGGCATCTACACTGAAAATTTGCCCCGGAAGGCTGAAATCACGCAGTTCGAGTAGCGCCAGCGGGCCTTTACCCAACTGTGAGCGCAACACCCACTGCAAGGTACGTCCATCCGGGGCGATAAAGCTCATCATCCACTGGCTGCGGTCAAGTTGCTGGCGTTTGCCTTGCTCCAACCAGCGAATAAAGCCCCAGGTCCCGTTGTAATCACCAAACAGACGGGCTCCGGCATTAACCGTAGTCCAGGTCAGCAGGGTCCCTGGTTTGTAGGTGTCCCCCGGCCAGCGGAAAGACTCCCAGTCAGCCATCTGGTTGAAGTAGTGCAGTTTTTGTCCATCTATGGTCAGTTGGGTTTCCGTCACCTGTGGAACTGGACGCGCCTGAAGCTCAAAGCTGATGCTCTGGTTGCCATCTGTAAACAGAATGTCTGATAGCTGGCTCAGTTGATTAATGGCCCGCAGGAAGGCCGGGTTAAAGCTCAGCCCCTGGCTGTTGACCTTGTCCGGTACCCACTGGCTACCTTCTTTATGCAACACACCAATAAGCTCCGTCGTCAGAAAGCGCTCAATACGTCCGCTATCCTTTCGCACAAATTCAGCCAGCATAGGCAAAGAGGCATCACTTTTGCTGGCAGCAAACGGGAAACGTCCGTCAAACGCAGTGTGCCAGTTTGCCACCACGGCGCGGTTCCATTTGTCATTGAGGCTTGCCGCCGACGGCTGAAGCACGTTCTCCCAGGCCTGGGTTAATGGCTGTACAAACATCGTACTGCCAAACCCGCTCCATTCTTCGCCAAGGCTTGCCGAAATCAGGCTACCGTACTGTTGAGTATCAGTTAGATCCACGCTTTTGCCCTGAAACACGGTCTGTGCCAGAGTCTGCATCATCTCCTGCGGGTCAGAGGCGCTGGCCACCTGTTGCAGGCGCAGACGCACGCGGGTGATACGGGTCAGATACGTCTGCAGACTCAAAGAGTGGTCAGCCGACATAACGTTGCTACCCTTGTTTTTGCCAAGAAGCTGCAGCAACGGGCCAAAGGTTTCATCCAGTGGCCCTACTGGACCCGAACCGGACTGGTCAATCGCGGGTTGCTCTTTCCCGACCACCAGGTCTTTGGCTGATTTGATAATAGACTCAGAAAGGCCTTCGCTTTGTTTTCCGGTCTGGCCCTGCCAGGCGATAGTATTCATCAGTGCGATCAGTGGCGACTGGCGAATATCACTCATTAACGTCAGTTGGTCGGTAACGTCCGCAATGTTGTTTGCCGGGTTAAGTCGCAGACTATTCAGGAAGTTCAGCCAATTGCCGGCAAAGTCGGTGAAATAACGTTGCGTCAGACGCGCTTTCAGCGCTTCCGGCGACAGGTCCGAGGATACAGATTTTCGGTTGTCACTCAGTACCCAGTCGATTTCATCCCGGCGCGAACTGGCAGCTTTCTCGATAGCCTGCTGGATCCCGCCTTCCCATGCCTGACGGGTGAACATACCCGGCACCACCTCCTCGGTGAAAAACAGACGGCGCGCATCGGTACCACTGGTCATGTCTTCCAGAGTCACATCGGCAAAGTTACGACGCACAGATTTGAGCATGTTTTCATACAGCGTGCTTTCAGCGTTGCGGCGGCCAATCTGCTGCAACAATACCTGTCTACTCTGACTCACCAGTTGCACATTCGGTGTGATGTTCCACTGCGGCTGCTTTGGCAACTCGCTGATGTAGAAGGCCCAGAGATCCGGCGACAGGCTCTGCCACAGTCCTGTGGAAATCCCAGGCCGGGTTGGCTGCACTAACTTCATCGTCTGGGCAAAGAACACATCGTCTACCTTATCCGGACGCGACATCATCAGCCAGGCTTTGAGTTGATCATAGCCCGGTTTGGCCAGTTGTGCCCGATGGTCGCTGTTGGGCGCTGAGTTTGCCAGCGCACTGAGCTTCTGTGTCAGGGCGATATTTGCTGGATCGCGTATCAGGCGGTTGTTTGCCACGCCGTACCAGGGCAGCATCGCGTCGAGCAGTTGCTGATTGTGATCAAGACCAAAACGTTGGTACCAAGGCGCGCCATCGCTGGCATTATGCTGCAAACGACCCGCATCATTGCGAAGAGTATGCAGTGCCGTCAGTTGATCATCCGATACAGAAGGATGTTCCGTCAGGGCGTGAACGTGACCGACAACAGCGTTGATTTGCAGATAGTTCAGTCCGAATGACAGTAGCATTCCACCGCCCCATCCCCCCATAAGAACCAACAGCGTCCAGGCGAGCGTCTGTTCCCACGCCATGCCGACACGGCGCCCCCTTACACGGGTACAATCGTCAACAATTCCCTGCCATGTCACTGGCAGAGTCAGCGCATGACGTTGTGATTCCGGGACATATTTTTCCGCTCCGACAGGAGCAGAAAATGCAGCATCCTCAGTCATGCCTGCTGATTTATTCTCCGGCTGGCTGAACATCAGGCCTCGTAGCGGAACGCTCTGCTGAGAGGCATATAGCCATGGCATCAGTTGCTGCGCCCAGCGTGCGATACCGCCCTCTTTGAGTTGCTGCCCCAGACGCAACAGGAAGTCGTGGCCGTTGTTCTCAACGACCTGGCTCACCCCCTGCGCCCGCAATGCCGGCAGCATCAGCTCAAGCTGGCGGGTAATATCATTTTCTGTTGCACGCAGGGGGAAGCTTGCCCCTACCGCCAGCACAGGGCGCATCGTCTGCGACCATCCGCTGTTGCACAACTGCCACAGCCAGACCGGGGCCGAGTAACGCAGCAGTTCACTGATTTTTTCCAGCCCGCGTAAATCGTTATCACTGATTTGTGGTGTCAGGTTAAGCGATTCGGGCATGACGCGGACAATACCGTCCAGCGGGCGCACACGACGCAGGTTGCGTAGCGCGGTGTATTTCTGTTTGTCCGGTTCAGTTGTCAGACTGCCGCCATAAATCAAAACGGTGCGGTTGCCTTCACGCCACTGGCTTTCCTTCAGGCCGGGAACCAGTTGTTCTATTGCCGGCTCGTCGCCGGTGACCAGCAGCAGGCGGACCTTGTAGCGCCCGAAAAGATGGTAGCGGCGACGAAGGTGGGTTGCGAGAGACAAAAATTCGTACCGAGATGCATTATCTTTTTTATTTACAGACTGAGCCGTTGTTTCATTTCCGGCTGAAGAGGCCTTAACCGCTTTATAGTCCTTTTCACCAAACAGGCGAGTAACAATAAAAAAGAGAATAATAAATAACACCAAGCCGCCAGTAAGCAGTGCACAGGTGAAAAGTAAATATCCCTGTTGCGCAGAGCCATCCATCACATCCAGCGTTTCGGGTGAGAATTTAAGTAACCAGAAAAATGTCATTCCCACCACAAAAAGAAACAGCAGGATGAGCCATAGCTGGAATGTAGTATTTTTAAATATTGCAAAAAGACGCGTCACTTCAGTGCACTCCGATTAAGAAGCTGGTGGCCGTTTTATCAGTCATGGAAAAACAGGTACCGGAATGGAATTAACCGGTTTACAGGCAATGAATAATGCAGAGAACTTATTTCGTCGCGGGGCAAACAGTCATAAACCAGGGCAATGCGCTTTCATCAGGAATACACATAACTAGCTGTGGTGATTCACACTGTCCAGCCTGGTCAGCAGCGACAGCTATCGCAAGCCAGGGCGAAGCTTTACCCGTCAGTCCCGCTTTTAAATCGATATCACAAGGCTGCCCAGCGATAGGGAATCGAACACCGGCGCTTGCGAGCAAAGATGATGCTCTATTGCTGACCCCCGAGCCCGTTAACCAGATGTGTTTTATCTCATTGGGAGTAACCTCTCCCCAGAGCAACGCCTGCATAAGCGCACTACTCATATCCTGTGTAGCCTTCATCTGTTCAGGGCGGTGGATCTGAACCACAACGCTTCGGGTGAGTGCTGATATTTCAGGTGAGCTCATTAACAACGCTACCGCCGCCTCCCCGACACCATCCGTTATTTTTTCCGAAAGATTCAGAGCAATGACCAGCAGATTCTGCATCATATCTGGGTTATCAAGCCATGCATCAATAGCCTGCACCCCCTCCCCACTGACAAAAGCAATATTGAAAGGAAAACCAATGCTGTTTTTCACCAATTGCTGCAACGTACCGCGTTCTTCGTGTGAAACAGATATCGCCGGGCTGAACTCAAATAACACAGCAAGATGGGACTTTCGGGGCAGGCGTTGAAATACGCATTGTAGGGAATCCTCCGCCAGCAACGCACGAATCTGTTCCTCTGCTCGCACCAGTACGGGTAATCCAACATCGATGAAACTGGCGTGACGAATGAGCACTTCCCCCGTCTCATCAACCTGTGGAGGTAATGTAACACCTTCGGGTATCTGTAACTGTTGCGAAATGGACTCAGTCGAAATGACATGCGGCAGGTGAACAACGTAACCTGACATGGCAAGACTACGTTGACCATATCGAATATCCTGAGCAAGATCCCACTCCCTGGCCGTGTCCCAGCCATCTGCCAGCCATTCTCCGGCAAGATAAACCAACCAACGAAATGCGAATACAATCCCCCCGAAAACCGAGGGGATTCCAAGAAAACACAACCAGAACGTAGCCGTATGCGTGGGCGTGCTGGTAGGCCAGAAATAGGTTGTGATACCCCCTCCGATCGCGATAAGCACAATCAGAAACATCACCCAGCGCTTAAAGGAAGGTGCGGCCCGTCGTTTTGCACGAGCAGGAATGTTGGAGAGATCAACGGGCATTATTTACTCGTGGTTGCATGACTTAAAGATGCGATCAGCGTGCATCCACAGGTGCATTTATATCCGTGAAACGCAACTGGTACGCCATTATCCTTCATTGTTGGATGCCCTTCAGCGATAAAAGAAGGGCTGTGACCTAATATCGGACAACTGACCGGATCATCTTTTCGCGCCACACCAATACCAGCAAATTTCATTTTTTTTGAGCCATTCAAAACCTGGCCGCCCCCGGTAG
Organism: Citrobacter arsenatis; assembly: GCF_004353845.1. Taxonomy (GTDB): domain Bacteria; phylum Pseudomonadota; class Gammaproteobacteria; order Enterobacterales; family Enterobacteriaceae; genus Citrobacter; species Citrobacter arsenatis. Next base: position 1,914,407 of record NZ_CP037864.1, on the reverse strand, counting down.
TTTTATCACCGATTCGAATGATACCTTTCATCTTTACTTCCTGTTATTCGCTGATGATTTCCTGAAAAGATTCCGCCACGGATGTTTCGGATTACCAGAAGCATCAACCAGATAAGGGTCATCTTTATCTACCCGGCACTGCGACTCTATACTCTCCGGCCAGACTGGCACCCTGCTTGTCACCATTGCCAGATAACGCGGAACGCTGAAAATTAACGCCAGCACAAACAGCACCGGAAACAGAAATAACGGTGCCCCGTTAAAGCCGGATAAAAGATAGAGCAGGCCAAAACGATAGCCTTCGCGTTTTTTAGCGATGGGCAGGCAAAAGTCAACAACCCCGGTGACTGACTCCGGCCCTTCTTCCATATAACGGCGGACAAACTCCCAGTGCCTCTCAAGCTGTTTCCTGTTCGAATTCGTGGCCGGCAGACAGAAGGTGTCAATCACGGTTTTATTGTCTTCAGCCAGTACATGGCCGCTGATGTAGTAGTCTTTGTTCGCGTCTTTTCTGTGGCTCAGTCCTGTGGTGAAAAAAACGCTGTCCCAGGGAACGCTGTAAGTTGAACCATTTAAACGGAAAACATGCACCAGTCTGTTTTTTCTGTCAAAACGCACGGGGTAGTGAGTCCAGGCAAACCATTCTGTTTTTAATAGAATAAACATCCAAATTGCCATTGCACAACTTGGTATAAAGAAAATCAAAAAAAAACCAACGTCATTGAGAGAGATATAATTTGAATCAAAAAAAGAAAAATAAATTAAAAACGTTACAACAAATAACATGCTCGTAAATCCGAAGAAAGCAACAAAACTCCCTAACCCTTTACCAGCATAATATTTATCAACAACTTCTAGATATTGAGAGTTCATTGAAATAACTTTAGCATCCGGCACAACTGGCTGACCATTTAAGTTTATTTTTTGTTTTATATTTAGATTATATTCCCACTCAACTTGATTAAGTGGACGATTAAGCTTGAATTTCGGGAAGAGCCCATAATAATCCATCTTATCCCTCAATACCTAACGCTAGTTTAAGTTCTTTCATTTCCATTTCCATTATTGGCCATTTAGGGAGTTCATTTTCTTCTCGACGTCTATACTTTTCTTGTTCTGCCTTAGTATAAGCTGTATCTACAGGTATTCTTCGCCACAAGCATTTTATCAACCATTTTTGAATATTATCTCGATTTTGAAATGCTAGATAAATAGCAGTACCAATTAAAATTGTAACTGCAATCATAGTACCGATTACCGGGATTGCCCAAATTACTGCGGCTGTAAGCCACAATCCAGCTAATCCTGAAAAGAAATATGCTGCGGCGAGCCCACGATGACCTTTATATATTTCATCCCCAAAATGATAAAAATCATAAGCCGCAGCAATCACTCCTGCCACCACACCGAATGCTTTACCCACGTGGCCAACCCATTTGAGAAAGGTTTCAGAGCTGAAAACCCGGAGCCTTGATGCAGCATTGGTAAATAGCCGAAATTGTTTGATACCGGTTTCAATGATGCCCAGTGTTGTACTTCCAAGCCCCACGACCCCCGCCCAAAATCGCGAGTGCGCTTCTTGTTGATCGGCAGTCAGCGTTTTTTTATTGTGAATATCAGCTGAAACAAAAAGTGCTGCGACCTGAAGTACTCCAGAAAATACGCCTAATGTAAATGGCATCGCCTCTCCCGCCTTTCTGACTCCACGCTGAACAGCTCCTTGCCAACGGCTAAATTGCTGAGCTTCTACATCTGCCGACGTTCGGAGTAATTTACTCACAGCGATAGTGCGCTCTTTAGGTGGCAGCGTTGACATATCGTGTACTTTATCGATATCAACCATAACCAGAAATTTTTTTGTTTCCTCTACTTCCATTGGCAACCCATCTATCCTGAGTCGTCTCAGCTCCCGTCTGACATAATGTCGTAAACTGTCTTTATTCCTTTTGCTATCCAATCCGCTTTCCTTTGCCAGTTGCATGACAACTTCAGAAACAAAGTATTTATATTTCCCTGTTTTTTCTAGCGGAACCAGTGCTTTATTTGTCATTGCACCCATCGCAACCAAACAGCCGTATACTTTGTTTGATTCTAATGCCTGAACGATCTTTCTTGTTAAGATACCCGAGAGCAATCCGATGAATATCCCCGCCACACCGGCTGCATTATCACGCATTTTTTCGATACCATCTTTAAATGCGTCGGCGATCCCACTCCAGGGAATAGCAAACCAGTCCGAAAATCCTTCTGTCGCTTTAGCTAATTTTTCAGCCAAAACATCCTGATTCAATATTAATGCACGAGCCAATATATTTGTTACATCTGTAGGTGTCCCCGATAGCAAATCAGTGAAATGGCGCATAACTCCGACTTTATCCTGCATTCCAACGATGCAGTAATTCAGAGTCTGGACATATTCAATACCGCTTTTCAATTCTTGCGTATCAAAATTATGCTTAAAATAGCCTAACAACACACTACCCTTTATCCACTCAAGATACATTTCTGTACGTGGACTTACAACGCTGTCATTATACTGCTGTAAAATTTTATTAAATTTCGTCTGAAAACCAGTCACCTCTGAAGGTTCATAATATTGTTCATATTCCGCCCATTTTTTGACTGCTTCAGGTTTTATTTTCCGATCACCGATCGAGGTGTACATATTATCCGGAACATCGCTGTTCCCGGCGTAGCCAAAAGGACCATAAAGCGCATTTCGTTCCAGGTTTTCATTCTTCTCAATAGCATCACGTTCAAACTGGCGATTCATCGCTTGTTTTAAACCAGTAATTGCAGAAGCCAGAGCAAGCTCCCGTTTATATTCTTCCTTTTGGTAGACATTTTGCTGCAGTTCATAATCTATAACAGCAGAAAGATCCTGCAACACCGCAGGTGGATCCTGCAGCAGGATGATTGCCCCCTTATTTGGGTACAGTTTTTCTGCTGTGCTTTTGAGCAAAACACCATCTAATACCGTGACAGCTTTCCAGGGCGTGCAGGACCATATCCTGGCTCTGCAGTTTTTGACTAAACTACTGTATTCCGCCACCGTTTCTGTCAGCGCTGATATTGCAATAACCTGGTCAGCATTGCCGCTATTAATCCATGCGTCCATGTCAAAACATTGCATATACTGGGCGCGGTAAGAGGCATCTTCATGCTTAGTACGAACCGCTGGTGTCCATTCCGCTTCAGACCAGCAGAACCAGAATACCCCGTTTTGCACACCTGAAGGTTTTACTGGCAGCGTTATCAGTGATGCACTCGCCAGTTCTTCTGGCCGAGTAATGCAAGGTTTAACCTTACCATTTGCAATATCTGGAGGCGTATCTCCGTTTTCAGGCAACGGGTAATAGTATCCCTCACTCGTTACGAAATAATTTATCCAGCGATTACCAGACTCAGACCAAATGTATAAATAACCTTCACGCAGCAAGCGCCCCGTCCACGCGGTTTCGCCCTTCGCTTCTACCGGCAGGGTGATGCTCTCAGGTAAATGAGGTAATGCATCGTCCTTTGCCACAATCGCCGGACGTACCGGCAAAACGGGTAACCCATAGCGAATACAGAATTTACAGCCTTGTTGTGTACTCATATTAATCGTTCCATCCGGTTTTGTGGGGCTGCGCCCGGGTCATCTCCAGCCAGCGATGTTCATCCCAGCCACTGGTTGCATCACGATAATAGTCAGGAGTCTGCCGGGATTGAGCCAACAATGCCGCCATCTTCGGAGCCGTCCAAAACCCTTCACGCTGCACCAACCCGTGCAGCGCAAATGCAATACGATCTTCCTGGGTTGGCAGACCACATGCCGTCGCCTGTACAAGCAAAGTATCAATCATGCGACTCACCTCCTGGCGCTGCGCTATATCAACGTTACGTGACAGTTTTTCCAGAGCAAGGTTTATTTGCCCGCAGCGCTGTAATTGTTCCAGCGGAATTTCTGTACGCTCTCCAGGCTGGCAAGAAATATGTGTCGGGAATGCCAGCGTGTGCCACTCTCCCTCCAGCCAAAATGTCCAGAATGGTATTTCCTGGGCGGGCAGTTGGTTAAATAACTGCCATGGACTGAGCATCCAGTGCAGATGAAATAGCACTCGTGGATCGTAATAACGCAGGATATGCCATTTTTGAGATGCATCCCTGAAAAATAAGGCATTAACCAGCGCAGCGCGTACAATCTGAATTGGGCGATGGCTGGACAGTAAAAGGGAGCACTTCGGCCTTGACGTTGGGTCAGCACACTGCGACATGTCTGCCATGAATTTACTCCACTCGCTACCTGGAAGCTCATGCAACGGTACTAGCCACGGATACAAATGTGCCTGTGGTGCCAGCATCTGCGAAACCAATTCGATGTGCGGCCAGTTTTCTGGCAACTCAGGCACGCGTATACGGTCAATCACTGCAAACTGATGGTCCGCCAGTTCCAAAGGACGCTCCTGGTAATTAATCATCACTCGTCCTTAGCTCAATGGCATAGTTGCATCACCCTGAATTGATGCCTCAGAGGCTATGGATTCACAGGCGGTAAATTTCGGGTAGGGGACATCAAGTTTTGCTGGCCCTGCATAGTCAAAATCAGCACTTTTCACCTTAAAGTCACCATGAGTGCCGTGTTCTATTTTGGTTGGATCAATCGTCAGATATGAACCTCCACACTGCACGGTGATTTTCTTTTTCGCCGTGATAAGGATTTCGTCTTCTGTGCTGGTTATGGTTAACCCTTTCCTGGCTGTGATATCAACCCCGTCAGTCTGGGCCTGAATTTCGATTTTTCCGGCCGCTGCAACCAGTTTCATCCCCATCTCATGTGCAAACACCACCACAGCTTTTTTCGCAACCATGGCGATACGTTTTAGCGCTGATATTTCTGTATTCCCTCCCGCAGTTAATATCTGATTCTGGTTGGCACTGAACTGAATATGCTGAGGAGTGGAAAGTACAACCCCCGCCGGCGCACCAGCGACAATCACTGGTTGCTGCAGGTTATCCACACTTTGTTGCAAGAAACTTTGCTGAGAACCATTATCCAGTGAATCGATATTTGCCGTTTCCAGAATAGTCGATAGCGATTCAGCCAGAGACAGAGCGTCGGATAGCTGACGCTTAACCGCTATCATATCCAGCACCTGTCCCTGCGCTGATGTCTGCCCGTTAGCGCTGATAAATATCCCTTTTTGTGCACGGATGGCACCCCAGCTGTCGGTTCTGAGCTCAAAGCCCTCACCGCGTTTCTGTTTCTCGCTGTCCACCAGATGGCCGAGATTCAGCTGGCTCTTGCCGCCGTACTCGGTGGAAACCTTGATATGCTCTTTCCCTCGCTCATCATCAAGACGAATTTTGTTGTTCGCCGGGGTACGCAGGACGTTACGTTTGTAGTTGCGAATGGTGACGTGGTCGCCGTGCGCAGAGTCGTGCAGCACGCCGGTGATGTACGGTCGGTCAGGATTGCCGTCCTCGAAGCCAATCGCCACTTCGGTTCCCGCCAGCAGCGGCAAGTGCAGACCGTAAGTGTCCCCTGCATACGGGCGGGACTGGCGCACCCACAGGCTCTCGAATCCGGTCTCCCAGTTGTCGCGGTCAAACAGTATATTGACGCGATAGCGACCGTCTTTATCGATATGCCCGTAGGTGTCATTTTCGGTGGTACTGGTGACGCGGGCCGGTAATGTCCCCGCCATCACCGGGCGCTTGCCGGGCTCCGGGCGGAAGCAAAAATCCGTGCAGTCAGGTATACCGTCAAACCTGACGCCAAAGTCCTCATCCCGCCGCGCATGGCTGTGCATTGACGTGACAACCACGCCATGAGCAAACACCTCCGCCACTTCATAACCGCCGGTGATTTTCAGCAAAATACCCGGAGAGAGCACAGGACAACTGGTGATGGCATGAGTCCGCGTCTGGCCATTCAGGTAGCGCTCATGACGAATGCGGGCGTAAAACGCCCCGGATTCCGGGACAGGATTGCGCTCGTACGGGCTGCCCGGCGTCAGATAGTTGTCGGCGTAGTGATAGGCGTCCCCACAGGTGGTGGCATCCCCCAAGGTCACATCGACCTGCGCATCCATGTCTTCGGTGGCCAGGCGGTAGTTGTAGTCGCGGGTGCTGACCTGCTTCTGTACCACGTTGTGGTGGCACTCCATGCCCCAGACCGAATCCACACCTTCCGAATGCTGGCCGGACGGAGGCACCGATGGCAGTACCAGGCCTTTCTCGTAACCCTGCTGACCATCGTAAAACTCCACCACGTCAATGTTCAGGCGCGTGTCGGTAGTAAAGCGGAACCAGATCCCCACCTCTCCCAGCAGACGGGTGATAAAGTGCAGGTCGTCCTCACCGTACTGCATCACCTGCTCACGGCGCGGGTACTCACGACTTAGCGAGAACAGAAAATCCTGACCGCGCATGGCGTGACGTTCACGCAGGATTTTTTCCACGATTTGCGGAACGGACAGGTCCTGATAAATGGCGTTCTGGTGCGTACGGTCAAGCAGCGCCAGGCGTGGCTGGAGCGTCAGAGCGTAATGGGTTTCATCCTTTGAGGTGTTGAGACGCTCAAAACCGCTCACTACCCCCTGAATGACACGCACTGGCTGCTGCATTTTAATGCCGTAACCCTGGTCAATCGGGGCCTGCAGGGTCAGGGAGCCACTCTTCATCAGCATCATTTCTTTGCTGATGGCGTGGTCCGCGCTGGTGAATTCAATACGGTAGCTGAACGGCGTGCTCAGGGCTTCATCGCCTTCAAATGCCAACACGTCAAGCTCTGACTCACTGCCTTTCACCGCCAGCAGGTGGTGGTTGTGGCTGAATCTTAACAGAGGATTATTACTCATGCGTTCACTCCTTGTGCACGTCAAACTCCAGCCCGATGCCGTCTTCCTCACTCCAGTCAAGCGTCAGGAACTGCGGTTTCTGTTTTGCGGCCATGTGGATCAGCAACTGCTGGCTCAGTATCGGCAGTATTTGCTGATTGAGCAGGCTGTCGACATTACGCGCGCCGGTATCTGGTAACAGGCAGGCGGCGGTCAGGGCATCAAACAGACTCTCATCAATTTGCGTTTTCAGACCATAGTGACGGTGTAAGCGCGTGCTGACCTGCGACAGCTTCATCTCCACAATAGTGCGCATCGCTGTTTGCGCCAGCGGACGGTAAATCACCGTCTGGAAACGGGCCAGCAGTGCCGGCTGGAAGTGGTCACGCAAAATGGGACGCAGCATTTCGTGCAGGTCAGATTCGGTGGCGTCCGGCTGTTCATCGAGCAACTGCATCAGATGATCGCTACCGAGGTTGGAGGTCATCAGGATAACGGTGTTACGGAAGTCGATTTCACGCCCTTCACCGTCACGCATAAAACCACGGTCAAAAACTTGATAGAATAGGTTCATCACATCACGGTGGGCCTTCTCCACCTCATCAAGCAGCACCACGCTGTACGGACGCTTGCGCACCGCTTCGGTCAGGACCCCTCCTTGGCCATAGCCGACGTAGCCCGGCGGTGAGCCTTTCAGCTGGGAAACCGTGTGCGGCTCCTGGTATTCGGAGAGATTGATAGTGATAAGTGATTTTTCACCACCGTACATCACATCGGTCAGCGCCAGCGCAGTTTCGGTTTTACCAACGCCACTCGGACCGACCAACAGGAACACACCCTGTGGACCATTTTCTGACGTCAACCCAGTCTTTGCCGCCCGCAGACGCCTGGCAATGGTCTCAAGCGCCACATCCTGACCAACCACGCGTTTGCCAATTTCATTTTCCAGCGTCAGCAGTTCGGTCTGTTCATCTTTCATCAGTGAAGACAACGGCACGCCAGTCCAGTCGGCAATGACGGTCGCGACGGTACGAACATCCACATCAACTGAAAGCAACGGGTTCCTGTGATGCATACCATTCAATTCCTGCTGCAACCTGTGAGTCTCACCCTGACGAGAAATATCCTGACGGCTGTCCAGCAACTGTTCGATAAGCTTGAGTTCTTGTCCATACTGCGTTTCCAGAGCGTCGAGCTCAGCCGCCGATGCGCGCTCTTCCTGCTCAATCGCCACCAGCCGCTCACCACGAGACGGATTGCCCAACGCGATATCTTCCAGTAGCGCCTGCTTCTCCATTTCAAAGGAAGTAATCTGCGAGCGAATGCGGGTCAGTTGCTCAGGCATGGTGTCGAGTCTCATACGCACGCGGGCACTCGCGGTATCCAGCAAATCCACGGCCTTGTCCGGCAACTGGCGACCTGTCAGATAACGGCGAGAAAGCGTAACGGCAGCGCGAACCGCATCGTCGGTGATGTGCACTTTATGATGTTCGGCGTAGCGGGATTTCAGACCGCGCAGCATCAGACAGGCGGAGTCGTCGTCAGGCTCATCCACTTTCACCAGTTGGAAACGGCGCTCCAGCGCGGCGTCACGCTCAAAGTATTGTTTATATTCAGACCAGGTGGTGGCAGCGATGGTGCGCAGTTCCCCCCGCGCCAGCGCAGGTTTCAGCAGATTGGCTGCATCCGCGCCGCCAGCCTGGTTGCCCGCGCCGATGATGGTGTGTGCTTCATCGATAAACAGCAGAATGGGAACCGGCGAATGCTGGACAGCGTCAATCACATTTTTCAGGCGCTGTTCAAATTCACCCTTCACGCCTGCACCTGCCTGCAGCAGGCCGAGGTCAAGTGTCCGCAGGATAACGGGTTTAAGAGATTCCGGCACATTACCTTCAGCGATTCTGAGCGCCAGGCCTTCGACCAAAGCGGTTTTACCCACGCCCGGCTCCCCCACCAGAATCGGGTTGTTTTTACGACGACGCGAAAGAATATCCACCATCTGGCGAATTTCTGTATCGCGGCCAAACACCGGATCAATTTTACCCTCCATTGCTTTGGCAGTGACGTCGAGGGTGTATTTATCCAGCGCATTCTGCAACACAGGGCTGAGTTCGCCCTCTTTCACTTCAACCTCAACCGAGCGCCCAACAAACTCGACTTCCCCACCATGACGCTGCGCCAGCTCCGCTTCATGCTGTACTTCCGGTCGTTCATCTGACTGTACGTCGAGCAATGGACGCAGACGCTCCAACTGACCCTGACCAAGGGTCAGCAATGGCCACAGGCCGTCGCAGCGCACCAGGTTTTGTTTTGCAACCAGGGCCATCAGCAGGTGATGACTTCGGATCTGTTCATCATCCGCCAGTGAGGCAATCAGCCAGGCTTCCTGCATCAACATCTGAATATTGTCAGAAAGCTGAGGACGTTGGCGAACCGAACGTGGTTGTTTATCTAGCCAGCCCAACAGATCCTGCCACAACGTATCCATATCCCACTCGTAGCGACGCGCCAGCACAGTAAGATCGCCTTCGCCCTGCTCCAGCAGTTTCAACAGCCAGTGCTCCGGCAAAATTTCCGCATAAGCGCGGGTCTGGCAGAGGGAAGCTGCGCCCTCCATGGCTCGGGCACAATAGGGATTAAGACGTCGAAGGAGAATTGCCGGGTTTTCCATGCTGCATTTACTCACTGTTGAGGACCTTTCGGACACGCTACCGCCCCTGGCCGTTACCGAGGCCCATAAGGTCTGTTTCCGGGATGTGATACTGTTTTGCTGAACGCCCGCTAGCTACGGACGCTCAGCAAAACAAAAAAAGCGGACAGAGAAACTCTGCCCGCTTGCGGCTTACGCGGTGGCGCGTTCGTTCCAGGAATCGGAATGAATAATGTTGCCGTCTTTGTAGGTCCAGGTGATTTTTTCGTAACGCAGTTCGATCTGCTCAAGGTGGTTATGTTTCTCGAAAGAAGGATCCTTGATGTCGTGCATCACAGGTGCAACTTTCACCACTTTGACGTTTTCTAATTTGGTATTGAAATACTCAACTTCCTGACCTGCATCGTTGATTTTGTACCACTTGAATTCCGCAGACTTCAGGGTCTGACCGGTGGTCACAGCCTTGTACAGGTATGGACTTGAGGAGTCGATTTCCTTGGTAAATAAGAAAGGGGTATGGATACGCGTGCCGGTCAGCTTGCCGGTGTTATTGTCGGTCGGGATGTACAGGTTATGTTCCTGAGCGACCACCTCGATGCTGCCTTCACGATCCTGAACGTCCACAGAGCCTTTAATGTCCGCGCCGCCATCGTCCTTCAGCCAAAGATAAACAGGAATTGCCATGGAATTACTCTCCATTATGTTGTGATGCGCCATCATCCTGCGACGACGCTGAGGGTTTGCCCGGTATCAGGCAGGCATTGGCCTGTGGTACCAGACTGATTTCAACACGACGGTTGAGCGCGCGGCCCTCCGTGGTGTCATTGGTTGCGATCGGACGTCCTGCGCCATACCCCTGCACCGCAAAACAGCTTTCCGGGACATCGCCAGTGTCCCGCATCCAGTTCCGTACCGACTCGGCACGCTTAAGGGATAACGTCTGATTCAGTTGCGGATTACCGGTATTGTCAGTATGCCCAGCCACGACAATTAGCCAGCCCGGCTTAGCCTTAATTCCGACCAGCGAATTGACCAGCATTTTGGTAGAACCGGTTTTCAGCACAGATTTGCCAGAATCAAACAGCGACATGCTGTCGAGGCGGACAATTTTCGGTACCGGTTTGGGTTTCGGCTGCGATTTGGGCGGCGGTGACGGTGGAACATACGAACGAATGGCATCCAGCACCGGTATCCGCAGGCGCTCCCCCTGATACAAACCGAGGCCCATTCTGGTCGGTACGCCATTACGCGCCCAGTCATCCAACTGCGCGGCATCGCCACGCAAAACGGCAAACGCATCGGCTTTCGGACCATAGTCGTCCATAGAAATACGGTCGTAACGGGTAATATCGAAGCTCACCCGATACAGGAGTTGGCGGTTATTCCAGCCACTGCTCAGTAAGGCAACCGCAGCGGCAAAAGTGAAAATACCGAGTGCACAGCGCCAGGTACGACCACGAGGCGTAAGACCTTCCGCTTCCGGCAGCAACGGCAGGACAAAATCAGGGAACAGCGAAATCACGGTACTGTCCGTCTCATGCGGTTGCCAGCCCGCCACCTGCTGCAGGGATGTGCAACGGGACAGCCAGACTGTCCAGACTGATGAAGGCAGACTCCCGGCCTGGACTGGCCCCATTCCCCACAGCACCGCGGCAGGTGCAATAACCGGAACATCGGGATTTTCATCCATAAACACGGCGTTGACATGCATATGAAACCAGGTCATCAGGCTGTTCATCAGCACCTGCTGGTGCATGGCCATTGCCCCACCCGTAGTGATCCACGCCGTAATAGAACTCGGTGCAGAAGATTCGCGCCACACGCTGATACCATCACCCGGGAAGGCGGTCTGCCAGAGCATGTCGTTCATCATCATGCTGCCAGTCTGGCCGTTAAGCACTAGTGGAACGCTATGCCCTGTTTTCTTACGCAACTGGCTTATCTGCCAGCGCAGCGACAGCAGATGGCTGGTCAACGCCTCTGCATCAGCATGCTTTTGTGGGCAGACAGTAACCATCACGGACAATTGGCGTCCCCAGTTCGGACGCAACCACAAAACCTGACGGGCAACCTGCCCCAGATCCTGATGATCCTCCACACGGATCCAGCAGCCCTGAGTTACCGTGAGTACCAGTGATGTCTGCGGCCAAGGCTGGGGCAAATCCCCACAGACCAGTACCACCGGCTGGCGATAAGTTGATTCAGGCAAATTGTCCAATTGCAGCGTCTTTTTCGGCTCAACGCTACGGCTGGACGCAATCCACACCGCCGCAATCAGTCCCAGAGTGGCAAGCCAGAAGACGACCGCAGCCAGCCTCGCTACCGGCAGGAAGCCAAGGCAAACCACACCGCTTAGTAACGCTGCCCCCAACGCCAACCCACGCAGTTGCGCTGGGCTCATTTCACCACTCCAGGCAGTAGGGTAAGCAGCGTCTGATCAAGCCAGTGATTCAATCCCCACCAGAGCGCGGCGAGAATCATTGCGCTCAGACAGATCCGCACAGGCCAGGAAGCCAGCCAGACATCTATGCCTCGCCCGGCATGACTTTCCACCAAAACAGGATGCGTCTGTGGATAGCTGAATGGGGTAACTTGCCCACTCAGAGCGTCGACAAGCTGCTGGCGTTGCGGATCATTCAAGGAGTAGAAGCTTCCCCGAAAACCGAGCATCATCACCCGCTGGAAACAGGTCAGCACGGCGTTCTCCGGCGTCGGTTCACGCAGCACATCGCGCATCCGATCGCACAGGGTGTCACCGGCATCCATAGTGCCGAGAAAGTGCCCCTGTAGCGGAATGTCATACCACTGCACACAGGCATCATCGTCCACACCCCGGCCTTTGACCGCTTCATCAAGCAGGGCACATTGCGCAGTCATGATGTGGCGGCAACTGGCCTCATCCAATTCACACGCCTTCAGCTCACGCTGTACGCGCTCCACATCAGCGACGCAACGCTCCCACAACACACGTCCTTCCCCATCCTGAAACTGTGGACCGTAACGCAGGCTGATGACTTGCAGCCAGGTATCCTGTAATAGCGCATCAATATCAATGGACGCGGCGATACCGCGTTTAAATTCACTCATGTTCTCAGTACCGCAAAGAGTTCAAGTTCAGGCTCGCCGAGCATGCCGGGAACGTAAAACATGCAGCTCCCGCTCTGGAGCATTTCAGTTGCCAGCGGATGGGAAACATCGAGACTGAAATATTGGTTTTCCAGGCGAAGCGGAATAGCGGCCGGCACATGGCGCAGAGGCATCAGCGGTACGCCCACTCGGGAGGAATTGACGATCCCACGCACATGATCCGGGCTGCCAACCTTACACTGGCGCGGAAACTGTTCCTGTAGCTGTGCCACTGACATCGGTGAACGCACGGAGAGGTAGTAGTCAGCCCCTTCACGCAGTCTAGGGTCGTGCAGGCGAGCCTGCCAGAAGTGCAGCCGGACATCACGCTCAAGCTCAATGGCCACCACCCGAGAAGGCAGACTGGCTTCCAGCAGGTCAGACAGTAAATCGAACAGCGGCGGGAACACCGTATTCAATTGCTCATGCTGCCAGACCGGAATGGCGCTCACCTGGTGTTCCAGTGAGAACGTCAGTAAGCTCCCGGCCAGGCGTGAAAGTTCCGGGTACAGACGCTCAGGTGGGCTTTGCGGATTACGCTGAAACTGACCAAGAACGGGTTCTGCACTGTTCAGAGCGTTCAGTAACCAGAACAGGGAAACGTCAGCTACGGCAAAATCAGCCATGCGTTCATTACTTTCACGGCGCATCGCCATCAGGCGGCTCAAACGCGCACGTAGTTGGGTCATCAGTTGCTCAAGCTGCGTAGTCAGCCAACGGCTCCCCTGGACGGTCAGGAGTGGCGGCAGGAATGTCTCGTCAATCAACCAGACTCCCTGAGAATCCTGCTGCAAACGGGCGACAGGACAGGTCAGGTAATCGCTATTATTCTGATGGGCAAAGCGCAGGGTCAGTTCCGGCTGTATCACCGCAATCTGGCGGGTGTCTTCCCCAAAGGTGTTGCGAACATCCCGCCAGCGCTGGCGAAAGCGTACCGGACGTTCAGCCACTTCATCGGGTTTAAGGCAGTTACCGCCGTTTGCACGCATCAGCGGAAGGGCCAGCAGCACCACATCACTCGATTCGCCGTCCAGCGACAGGACAGGTGGTAAGGCATCAGCATTGTTGGTGTCAATCAACGTGCCGTCCGGGAAGCGAACGTGCAGATGACGGGCCTGCAGGCGCCCCAATTTCAGTACATCCGTCTCGAAGGTAGCGTCAATCATACCCCAGGGCTGGGAGAGACCCAGTCGGGCAATGCATTCCGCAGACCATGCCGCATATGCGGCCTGTTGCTGGAAGTGCTGAGGAGAGACCATCTGGCCCCTGCCCCATAACGGTTGTTCCGTCTTCATTGGCGTCCTGCCTTAGCTTATGATTTCGCCTTCGGCATCTGGGATACCAGTGACAGATTGACGTCCATCCCTTCTACCTGGAAATGCGGGATAGCGTACAGCTTCACGCGGAAGAAGCCTGGGTTGTCCTCGATATCTTCCACCACCACTTTCGCATCGCGCAACGGGTAGGACGCCTGCAGCTCGTCGCCCGGATCGGTCATTTCAGTCACCAGACTACGAACCCAAGTGTTCAGCTCCAGCTCCAGAAGTCGGCGATCCTTGGTGGTACCGATGTTTTCGCGCTGAATCAGCTTCAGGTAGTGCGCGATACGCGACAGCAGGAAGATGTACGGCAAACGCGCATTGATGCGACTGTTGGCAGTAGCATCAGCGGTGTCATACGTGGCCGGCTTTTGTGTGGAGTTCGCAGAGAAGAAACAGCTGTAATCGCGGTTCTTGTAGTAAGACAAAGGAATGAAGCCCAGATTGGCAAATTCAAATTCGCGGGTTTCAGGGATCATCACTTCTGACGGGATCTTGACCTGATTGCCGGTGCCCAGGTCATACAGATGAATAGGCAGGTCCTGAACAGCGCCACCAGCCTGCGGGCCACGGATTTGCACGCACCAGCCGTTGTTGATAAAGCTGCGTACCATGTTGGCTGCAAATGCAAACGAGGCGTTAGTCCATAGGTATTTATCGTGATCCGGGCCTTTCACTTCTTCGACATAGTTGAAGCTGCGCACCGGCACCGTGTCCGGACCATACGGTAGACGACCCAGTACGCGCGGCATCACCAGACCGATATAACGAGAATCATCTGTCTCGCGGAAAGATTTCCACTTAATGTACTCAGCGCGGTCAAAGTAGTTACCAATGTCCTTGATGGCCGCCACTTCCTCCATCGAATCCTTCAGGAAGAATTTCGGCCCAGCAGAGCCGATAAACGGCATATGTGCGGCGGCAGACACTTTAGAGATGTTGCGCAACAGAGCGACATCCTGCGCAGACGCATCAAATTCGTAGGCGGAAATCAGCGCAGCAACAGGCTCGCCGCCCGGTGTGTCATATTCATCAATATAGGTGTGTTTGTATAATCCGCTCTGGATAATTTCTGGACTGTCTTCAAAGTCCTGACGCAGGTCTTCTTTCGACATATCCAGCAATTCAACTTTCACGTTCTGGCGAAAATCCGTTTTGTCGACCAGGGACTTAACACCACGCCACAGACTTTCTACCGCCTGAAAGTCCTCATGGTGCATGACAGCATCAAGCTGGCGGCTAATCTGGTAGTCCAGCTCAGCGATATGATAGTCAATCAGGTTTTTGTCGAGTTTTTCAACTTTTGAGCCCGATTTTGTCAGACACTCGAGAAATACCTGCATTCCGGCCGTTAATCGTTCATCCGCAGTGGCGTCAGACATCGCCTGCGCGTCCTGCCAGATGTCCAGCGCACTCAGCTCAGAGACCGGGTTCAGGTTGATTTTCTCAAACAGGGACGCATAAACCCCGCCCGCGACAGGACGTTCCAGCGCAATGCTTTCACCACCCGCAGTAGTTTCATTTTGTACAGACATGAGCATTCCTTGATTAATCCGTTGTGACATCGTGAGGGTTAGGGCTGTTTAGGTGCCAGGGCCGAAAGTTCGGATCTGAGTTCTGCGCTTAGGGCAGGATCCAGCAGAATTTTTTCCAGCTCCTTTCTGAAAGCCTGATTGTCCAGCAGGTTCGCTTTTAAATCGCGAAGTAGATTACGCATGGAAAGCATGGCTTTCAGTTGGGGTATTTGGCGAGAAATCTGTTCCGGAGAAAAATCTTTCATGCTCTGGAAAGTCAGGTTGATGTTGTCTTCGCTACCGTCGCCAGCAAGCGTATTTTTAACGGTAAGGTTTATTTTTGGAGAGTATTCGCTAAGTACTGAGTCAAAATTATTTTTGTTCAGATTAACTTTTTTACGATCTGACAATGGCGCAGATTCCTGACCATTACTGAAATCGCCCGCAATAAGTAATTTCAGAGGGAGTTCAGTTTTCTTGCTAACGCCTCCCGTATGCAGATCGAGCTTGAGATTAATACGTGCCTTTGGCACTTCATTCTGGAAACTGTCAGCCATTTCATCATCCCTCGGTTATCGCTGTGCGCACTTTTCACACTACAGTTGTTTACCAGCGATAATAGAATAATGATCGACACAAGATCAAATTTACCGATCTTTAAACTACTATAAGAAATAACTTAAGAATTTTCCTCTAAATCTTGGTGGTGAATAGTGCTGATATACCAGCAAAATGAACTGCCAGTGACACAAATAACAAACACTTATGTTGCGATAGTTGAAATAGACAAAAATTTGTTAACAAAATGATCTTAAATTGATTTAAATCAATATAGAAATATCAGGCGCACCCATCCTTTTCATAAACAGGGTTTCAGATCAGAAAAGATAAATGGAATGTATATTTCTCATATCACTTATTTCATTGCTGCTAGTGAATATGTGCAAAGTGGGCAAAGATGTTCTCGCCAGAATGACGGGAAAATGATGAAGCACACAAAAAGGTTATACCTGTAATTCCTCCTGCCTGTAGGCACAAAATAATAGGTGAGATTTCCGGCATTTGTGGCATCGGTAAAACGCACGATAAGAATATTCCTAATAACAACCGGCAGCATATTGCGTTCAAGCAATTGAAGCTGACCAGTAAGTTCGATGTCATTATTGCCATGTGAAACAGGGGTATAGGATGTGAACTGAAATAGGACGCGCTAACCAGTTCGATGATTTCTCTGGACGACCAACACAAGAGTATCAGCGATGGCATACTGGATGGCGTTAAAACGAAAAACCCCAAGCTATTTAATAGCTTGGGGTTTAGATTTGGCGGAAGCGTAGAGATTCGAACTCTAGAACCCTTTCGGGTCGCCGGTTTTCAAGACCGGTGCCTTCAACCGCTCGGCCACGCTTCCAATGAGGCGCACTATAAACATCCCGAACGGACCTGTAAAGCACCAATGTGTTCGTTTGCCTGAAAAACAGCCAAAATGTTGTTAATCGACTGAAATAACAACAAATTGACCGTTTATTCAGCACAAATACAGGCTATAGCGCTTAATGTTTTTTGATGTACATATCTTTGGTGTAGTAATTTCCCCGGTTATCCGGTGCAAATCCCCCCACCCACGGCTTAACCAGATGCGTACGAACGTAGTGGTAAACCGGAATCGCTGGCACATCTTCCCCTAAAAGGTCTTCAGCCTGCTGGTAGTACTTGCCTCGCTGCTGGAGCGAAGTTGCCTTCGCCGCATTGCGCATCGCTTCGTCAAAGGCGGGATTACTGTACTTCGTGGTATTTTCACTATCACCGGTACGGAAAATGTTGAGGAAGCTTGAGGCATCATCATAATCGGCAATCCACGCATAGCGCACGACGTCAAAATTACCGGTGTGCATGGTGTCCAGCATGGTTTTCCATTCCTGATTTTGCAGCTTCGTCTCTACACCGAGGTTTTTCTTCCACATTGACGATGCGGCAATGGCAATACGCTGGTGTGTTTCGAACGTGTTGTAGAGCAGACTTAAGCTAAGCGGATGCTCAGGGCCAAAACCAGCTTCAGCCAGCAGTTTCTTCGCTTCAGCAATACGTTTTACGAGCGGCCACGACGCATATTCCGGCGCATGCAGTTGCACGCCCCCTATTTCCGGCTGGCTGATAACCCACGCCGCACGTTGCCCCTGCCCCATCACCTTTTGTGCAATGATGTCTTTATCTAATGCCATATTCAGCGCCCGACGCACGCGCGGGTCATTAAACGGTGCTCGGGTCGTGTTGAACTGGTAGTAATAGGTTGAAAGCTGAGGTGAGACATGGAGTTCATCACCCATCGTCTTTTTCAACTGCGCGAACTGATTGACCGGTACGCTATACACAATATCGATTTCGCCGGCCTTATAGCGGTTAACGTCAGCAGACTCTGAACTGATGGGCAAATAAGTAACCTTATTAATAACCGTGTGCCGATCGTCCCAGTAATGCGGGTTACGCTCGGCAACAATGCGCTCATTGACCACCCACTGCGATAATTTATACGCCCCGCTGCTGACAAAATGTTCTGGCCGAGTCCACTTATCGCCAAAGCGGCCTATCAGCACTTTATCCAGTGGGACCAGCGACGGGTGGGCCAGCATCGCCAGAAACGCCGCCGTTGGCTGAGTCAGGGTAATTTCCAGCGTGCTATCGTCGAGGGCTTTTACACCCAGCGTAGTGGGATCTTTTTTCCCTTGAGCAATATCGATGGCGTTCACAACATGCATATTGCCCAGATACGAGGAATAAGGTGACGCCGTTTGCGGCGAGACCAGACGCTGCCAGCTCCAGACAACATCCTGCGCGGTAATTGCAGAACCATCTGACCAGGTTATGCCCGGACGTAAATGAAAGGTCCAGACGGTGTTGTCTTTATTCTCCCAGGACGCTGCAAGACGGGGTTCGATAGACCCATCCGGCTTAACGGCCACCAGTCCGTCGAACATATCGCTGATTAAATTAAACTCCACGTTGCTTTCGACTTTATGCGGATCCAGGGACGCTGGCTCGCTGCCGTTATTTCTGACCAGTTCCTGTTTTTCTGCAAGTAGTGTTCCTGCGGGAACATTTGCCGCCCTCGCCGCGCCGTTTATAGACATCAAACAGACAGCTAACAGCGTAAACGTCAATATCTTCGATTTATGTTGAATCATTCCCTTTACCTTATTGCTCTGTTTTATGTAGACACCGCTGTCACTGTCAGAGAGATTCGGGAATAACGCAATATTTTTCAGTTACCTGGCAGATGTGGAACTGACATTTTTGCACATACAGTGCTAACATCTGATTCGGGAGTATTTATTGAAATAATATGCTTAAGCCTGGCGGGTTAAAATGCGTAAAGATGGGTAAAACCGCTGTGTAATTCCCCTTGATTTCATTATCCTCCACCATTAATTACATCTGTCATAAGAGAGTGACTCATGGATCGTATTATTAGTTCTTCGCGCGATCGTACATCGCTACTCAGCACGCATAAGGTGCTGCGCAATACCTATTTCCTGCTCAGCCTGACGCTGGCGTTTTCGGCGATCACTGCGACCGCCAGTACCGTACTGATGTTGCCTTCTCCGGGACTTATCCTGACGCTGGTGGGTATGTATGGCCTGATGTTCCTGACCTACAAAACGGCGGATAAACCGGTTGGTATTCTGTCAGCTTTCGCTTTCACCGGCTTCCTGGGTTACATTCTGGGACCGATTCTGAACACTTACCTGTCTGCGGGTATGGGTGATGTTATCGCCATGGCTTTAGGCGGTACGGCGCTGGTCTTCTTCAGTTGCTCAGCCTACGTGCTGACCACGCGTAAGGATATGTCCTTCCTCGGTGGTATGCTGATGGCAGGTATCGTAGTGGTACTGATTGGTATGGTTGCGAATATTTTTCTGCAGCTGCCGGCGTTGCATCTGGCAATCAGTGCGGTGTTTATTCTGATTTCTTCGGGCGCAATCCTGTTTGAAACCAGTAATATCATCCGTGGCGGTGAAACCAACTATATCCGAGCCACCGTCAGCCTGTACGTTTCGCTGTACAACATCTTCGTCAGCCTGCTGAGCATTCTGGGCTTTGCTAGCCGCGATTAAGCTGCATCACTGATACGAAAAAAGAGAATGCCAATGGCATTCTCTTTTTTATGCGTTATTCGCCCCTGCAGATATAGGTAGGATAACGCCGGTCCTGAATCAGCCACACTGCGGGTGAAAGTTCAGAGATCGTCAGGTAGTAGCGTGAGGTGGGAGAGGCGAAACTTCCCCATTGGGCATTTGGAGTATTATCATTGTGGCGACGCCAGGTTTTGGTGTAACTCAATACAATGACGTTGTCATCCTCCCGCTTCTCCCACGTAAAGTCGACATCTCTGTCAACGATCAAATTTTGCCCACCCGCTCTTGCCGCCCCTTTATAAGTGGTCAAGCCTGTACCATCCCGATGAAAATAGAACTGGGCAATGGTATTTACCTTCACTTCACTTGCTTTGCCCTCATTGCGCGTAAAGTTGAATTCAGTGCTGCAGGCCAGCACATCCTTTTTCCCCGCCGCACCGCAATAGTAATAAAGAGCCAGCGTGCCGCCGACCAGAGCACCGCCCAGTCCAAAAAGAAGCCTAATTTTCATTTTTCAGCCCCGCTTTTATAGCGAATGGTCTTGCACAAGCGGGTTTTACTGACCGGGCAGGCACCAATAAACATTTCATCAGCAGCGGCAAGTGAAAAACGAGCACTGAAATAATAAATATCATACTCCTCGCGCTCGCAGGCCACGTTATTGGCTTCCAGTCGCTCCGCTAATTTCGATAGCACTAACGGTCGTTCATGATCGTTGATAATCCAGATACTGCAGCGCCCTATTTTTTCCTCGACCGGTTTTAATTTCGCCGGAACGGTTATCTCCTGTGGGCGGCTAACATAGATACTCACACCCAACGCCGTAACGATCAATGCCGCTAAAATCAACCACCTTTTCAGGGAAATGCGCCGGGGCTGCACAGCTTGCTTCCCGGAAGAGGGTTGCGGATCGGCTGCCTGAATGTTTTCTCCAGGCTGAAAAATTACATCGGCATCAAAACGGAAGCCATAGCGCGGGACAGTGACGATAAACTCATACCCCTCTCCCAAAGACTGGAAGCTCTTACGCAGTTCACTTACCGCCTTATTGAGATTATTCCCCGATGGCGTAAAGCCAAACTCTTCCCATACGCGAGCGATCAGTTCCTCCCGACTCAGGTCGCGTCCTCTGTGTTTGATAAATTCCTGCAAAAGACGAACGGCTGGCGCCGAAAGTGTTAATACAGACTCGGGTTGTCCAACAAGACTTATTGCATGTGCTTCAGGATCAAATAACAACGAATTATTGCATATAAAAAACATCTTTTATTCTCGGCTGTTACCGCATGCTTTTTATTCCCTGGTACATCGACATGAAAATTGCCCTCTGATCTGCTTGTTTTTTCATCAGAAGGAATTTTCTTCACATCCCTGGTCGCGGTATTTTCGCTTAACTATACAACCTTAAAGTCAGAAAAGCAGGATAAAAAACTGTATATATCGAGTTAACTAATACAAATTTTCACAAACCGCTGTTCTGGTTAAAGTTTCCCTGCCCTGAAGCAATACGAAAGCAGACGGTGTCCTGGTGTTAACGCGCCGCCTTTAAACTCAGAGCAGGCAGACTGATTGTGAAACAGAAAAAAAGATTGAGCATGACAACCGCCTTTTATGTCGCCGCGCTGTCATTGCCATTTTTCTCAGAAATGACAATGGCCAATATGAGCGTGTATCCCATGGAACTGAATGTAGACAGCTCCGGTGCAGCGCAAATTAAGGTGGCTTCAAAAACGGATGATATTCAGTTCATTCGGGTGAGGCAAAAGAAAATTCTTAATCCCGGAACGCCCCAGGAAAAAGAAATCGACGTCGCTTCATGGAAAGAAGGTGGCGTAGTGGTGACGCCAGAAAAATTTGCACTGGCTGCAGGCGCAATGCGCGTTGTTCGTCTGATATCGCTTATTCCGCCGAAAAAAGAGACCACCTGGCGCGTCTATTTTGAAGGGGTAAAACAACCTGACAGCATTATTCCGGGCAAGGCAGAAACGCCTGCGGCGATGGCAACTCTGGGCGTCAATGTGATTTGGGGCGCACTGGTCCATATTGCTCCAGAAAAAAGCGTAATTTCACTGTCAATCGATCCTCGCCGGGGGACGTTAAAAAACAACGGCACGCTACGTGTGCCGCTCAGAGAGATTGGTATTTGTGATGCAAATTCATCGTGTAAATGGATAAAAGAAGACGCAACCATTTATCCGGACACTGAACGGAAATTAAAAACGCTCACAACGTTCCTGGGGCAGAAATATAAATTCCGCTACTTCAACTGGATGAATAAAACCGCTGAAGAAGCTGATTTACCCGTCGTGCAATAACACGATATCACAGTAAAAACCCACGTAGTTTGTTTTAGAGAGCCAACGTGCTCATTTGTAAATATGGAGATATCAATGCGTAAGTATATTAAACCTCTGATGATTGTTGCCGCGATGACCTCGTCGTTTAGCGCGCTGGCGATTCAAAAAGATATTACCGTCAATGCAAGCGTTGACTCACAGTTGGATATGACCCAGGCCGATAACACGCCGCTGCCGGCCAGCATCGACATGCAGTACCTGCCAGGTCGAGGGCTGGAAAGCTACCGCCTGAACACCAAGATGTGGTCTAACTCCGCCACCAGCAACGTCAAAGTGCGCCTTGTTAGCGCGCCAAAGCTTACCAATACGGATAGCGACCAGACTGTGCCGATGACGGTAATTCTGGGTGATAAAACACTGTCTACCACCGATGTCGAGTTTACCGGAACTGAATTGTTCCCGGGCAGCGTTGAAAACGGTTCAGCGGTACTGCCACTGACTATTTCTCAGACCACCAAAGGCATTCTGAAAACCGGTCAGTACAGCGGTGTAGTCAGTCTGATGCTGACGCAGGCGACGACCACGGAAGGCGGTGCGTAACACCACAGTACCTAAGGAATAACGTCAGAGGGTGCCCACCCTCTGACGTCAGGATGATGTCGAGGCTCGGTCATGGCGTTTCACAGAAATACTCTCCTCTTAGTTGCTTTATTACCCGCATCCATCCAACTCGCCTGCGCCGAGATGGCCGTACCGGCAGGTTTTGAAGATCTGGCGAAAACGCAGCGCCTGTGGACAGAGGTAAACCTCTATGGCGAGTCGCTTGGCCTCTTTGAAACAGATATCACGCTTGAAACGGTCAGTTTTGTTGCACCCGAAACCGTAGTCGCTGCCATCAAACGTCAGTTTAATGACGATCCTACCCTCGTTGCCATCGTGTCTGCAGCGCTGGCCGTTCCACTTGCCCGAAATGGCAATCTGGCGTGCAGCAGCAATGGCTCCGCAACGGGATGTGATTACATTGACACCCCTCGTGCGGCCATTATCTATGATGAGAATAACGCGCGCATTAGCCTGTTTTTGGACAAGAAATTTCTGCCTAAACAGACCGCAGACAACCAGTGGTATCAGCCCACGCAGGGCACCGAGAATGCGTTGATCCATCAACAGAATATCAATTTTGTTGCCGACAGGGATTATCAGTCAGCCACCGTTCAGGGCAATGGCTCACTAGCCATGACGCAGGACGGCTACTTTAACCTCGACTGGATCTGGCTAGGGCAGCGTTCAAAGCGCCAGCAGCAACAGGAGATAACCGTCAACAATGCCTGGTTTCGCCAGGATCTCTGGCGTCAGTACTATGTTCAGTTAGGCGAGATGGATACCCGCGATCTGTTCAGTAATGCCGGCGGGAATATTAACCTCAGCCAACTGCCGCTGGGCAAAATTCGCGGCCTGCGCACAGGCTCGACAAGGGCATGGATTAATCCGGTTCAGCAGTCAAAGGGTACCCCCATCACCGTACTGCTTTCTCACGATGCGCGTATTGACGCCCGCCGTGGCAATCAGTTGCTGGCCAGTTTTTATCTGAAGGCCGGGGCTCAGGTCCTGGACACGCGCTCGTTCCCGGACGGGAGCTATACCGTGACGCTATCCGTCTATGAAAATAACCGGTTAACACGCACCGAGCAGGTACCGTTTACCCGAACAGGCATTACACCATTCGACCGCGTCGAGTGGTTCCTGCAGGCGGGCAAAACCGACAATAACGATCAAAACGATGAACGCAGTGCGGTCGCGCAGGCGGGAGTCCGCCTGCCTGTCACCCCAACCCTCGCACTGACCAGCGGCGTAACGATTAAGAAAAACCAGCGTTTTCTGGAAAATGCTGTCGACTGGAGCCGGGGTTTCAATACGGGTCCGATCGATGGCGTGCTAAGTACGCGCTTTAGCTATCTGTACGGCAGCGAAGGACAACGCGGCAATATTCAACAAATTAGCTATAACGACGGTTTTTCACTGAGCTTCTATCGCAACGCGTTATCAGCGGAAAACTGCAATACCCAAAGCGCAGGATATGACGCAGTGAATGGCTGTTACCGAAGCATGTCAGTGATGTTTTCAGTCCCAGTCGGCACCTGGTATGCCAGCCTGGGATATTCGGATAACCGTAACGAAGGCCGATACGTTTCACGTCAGGAACTCCCGGAGAGTGACGATCGCCACGATGCTGGCTTGCCGTGGGAGTCGGTTTATATGACCCGCTCACGAACGCGGGCCTGGCAGGGCGGCTTGAGTACGACTTTCAGCACGCGCGGTCTGAACATCAACAGCAGTATTAACCTTTTCATGCGCAATGATGACTCCCGCGAAGGCAGGGATAAAGGCGGCTACCTGAGCGTGAGCCTGTCAATGGCGCATAACCGTCAAGGCGATGCGACAAGCTATACCTCTCTGGGCGCGACATGGCAGCACCAACAGCATGAAAAAAACCAGTTGAGTTACAACGTGGCGCACAACTGGTATGCCGATGCACGTGGTGAAAATGAGTATGGACTGAGCGCGTCAGGCATTAACAGCGATTCGCTCAATGCCTCTGCTTATACACGCCAGGGTGGACGATATGGCAACGGGAGTCTGACAGTCAGCGATGCCTGGGATCGTCAGGATCGGCGCCATACCCTGAGCAGCAGCGGTAATTACAGTTCAACGCTTGCACTATCGCGATCAGGTCTGTGGCTGGGCCGCTGGGGTGACGGACGTCCAGCTTCAGCCATCGCGGTTAACGTTGCCACACCGGAAGATTCCCAGGATCCAAGCGTCGCCGTGTCGCTGGATAACGGCGGCAGTGCAGACATTCCCGGCAATAGCCGCGCCCTCTTCGCTGTGCCAGGTTATCAGCAGACTACATTGACGATTAACGAATCGCTGGATGTCTCGCGGGGTGCCAGCAGTGAAATCACACAAGGGTCAGGCAGCAAAACGCTGTTTATGGTGCCGGGCAAACTGCTCCGTCGTGACGTGCAAACCACCGCAAGCTATACCTGGCTCGGCCAGTTAACTGACGAGCAGCACTCCCCGTTTATCGGCGGTGTGCCACTGAACGTTAACGGCTGGAGCGACCTTGGCAATGGCGGGTTTAGCGCTCAGAGCGACGCTCTGCTCCATAACCTTTACCTGGTACGTCAGCAGCAGTTTTATCAGTGCGAGTTGAACGTAAAGAGTATGCGCGACGTCGTGCGTTACGTCGGGTCGATCCCTTGCCGGGAATTAACCTTCTCTGCCCTGCCGGATGCGGTCCAGCAGCAGGCGCAGCTAATGCTCGCCGGACGATCGGTAACAACGAGCCCAACGGCCATGAATGCAGAAAATTTCACACAAGGGAAATAATGTGAACAAGTGCTTAATTATTTTGCTTTTTTTAAGCCTGTGGGCTGGTCAGACCCAGGCAGGTGCCCCTGCCGGAAGAAACACCAGCGTCGGGATCAGCTTCGATCGCATGGCACCACCTGCACGTTTCGATATCTGGCTGCATGAAACAGGCGGCTATGATACCGCCGATCCGCAAAAGTGGGGGCGAAATACCCTGACTTGTCTGTCTCGTACCGACACCACCTATGGCGCTTGCATGAACGCCCCGGTCTGGTTTTCAGCGAACCCAGCTGCGCCTTATGCTATCAATTTACGTTTTACGCATGCCCTTACCAGCAAAACGGTGGACATTAAGGTCTATGGCGACCACTACATGTTTATCAATAACAAAGTCTTTACCTTTGCCAGTTTTGTCACGGGAGGGACAGTCGATATTGCAGCCTGGAACAGAGAACCCTACTTCGATTTCTATATTGTGAAAAGCGAACTGGAAAAGCTCGCGCTGCCTGGTATCTGGACTGCAACGCTGAAGCAGAACTTGCGTCACTGGGGGAGCGCTGATTGCGGCGGGAACTTCAATGACGTAAACGTCGGATGTCCTGGCTATCTCAGCATTGCTAGCTGGCAGGCCACAATACGCATTGAGGTGGTCGATCCGGGTAATCAGCAGATTTATCTGCCGGCATTTCCGCACTCAACGCCTATCGTTAACCTCAACCTGACCAACTTCCCGGGGCGACCGGGAGGCAGTGAAATCCAGGGGGAAAACACACTGGATATGTGCCTGTACGACGGTAAAAACAGTACCAGTACCCGCACCTACCTGCGCTTTGAGGACGACGGACTCACTTCAACGCTTCGTGCAGAAGGGGCATTTTCAATCCGGCGACGCGGCGGAAGTCAGAGCGATGCGCGAGATCGTCTCGACTATCAGGTCTTCGTCACCAATCCCGTCACCGGCGTAACCGAAACCGTCGCTAACGGAAAAACCATGGTCTGGCAAGGCACCAACGATCCGCAGCATCTGCGTCAGGTCGTGCTGCCTGGCGGGCGTGAGAGCGTACTGTGCGTACCAGCCCCCATCATTCTGAAAACCCCCGCATTTGCTGCCAGCAGTAAAAATGCCGGGGATTACACCGGCACGCTGCGCATTATCTACACACCCAGTACGTTATAAAGAGGCCGCCGTGAATTACGTCATTCTTGATAATAATCGTTTTTATGCTGAAGGGTTACGCTACGCCCTTCTGCGCCGTAACGCTCAGACTCAGGTACAGAGCGGCATGTTAAAGTGGCGCCGTTCGCTGTTGGCCTGCGATACCCTCGTTGTGCGTTGCCGTTTTTCCGTCTCGAGAACGCATCTGGCGCTGGTCGACATCCTTCTTCAACTGGAGGCCAGACGCTGGGAGGGAACGGTTTATCTGGTGTGCAATGAAAAAGGGTGGGCACTGGCCACGCATTTGCGAAAGCGTTTTACTACGCTGACCATATTTATCACTGATGACAGGATTGCCGTCGTGGATGCTGCGTATCTGTTTGCTAAAGAGCCTCGTCGGGTACGCAGCCTGAATTGCTGCCTGACTGGCATGGAGTTCAATGTTCTCGACAGGCTGGTTAACGGTCAATCGGTCAAGCATGTTGCACATATGACGCAAATTAGCGAAAAACAGGTATCCACCTATAAATGCAACGCGCTGAAAAAGCTTAATGCCAACAATCTGCTACAGCTTCTCCTGTAGGTGGAGGTTTCTCACGCCGCCCCTTATTTGCTAAACTAGGGGCGGTTTTTTACTTTATCGACAGAGCACTATGTTCATTTTTGCAGGCCATGAAATTGAAACCGATAGCGAAGGCTATCTGAAAGATACCACGCTGTGGAGCGAACCGCTGGCGGAGAAAATCGCCGAAAACGAAGGGATCGTCCTCTCCCCCGAACACTGGGAAGTGGTGCGTTTCGTACGCGAGTTTTATCTCGAGTTTAATACCTCCCCTGCTATCCGCATGCTGGTAAAGGCGATGGCCAACAAGTTTGGCGAAGAGAAAGGCAACAGCCGTTATCTCTACCGCCTGTTTCCGAAAGGTCCGGCTAAGCAGGCAACGAAAATTGCTGGCCTGCCGAAACCGGTGAAATGTATTTAATAGCGGATACTAAATCCCTTTAGCTCATCGCCAGGGCGGTGCGGTTCGCTAAGAACCCGATCAACCCTGGCGCTGCTCGGTCCCCCTGCTTTCAACCACTTCATCAGTTGTTCAACCCGGTCGCTTTCACCGCAGGCGACAACCTCTACGCTGCCGTCATCCATATTCTTCGCGTAGCCTGTCAACCCCAGCCGTTGTGCTTCATGCTGGGTAGTGTAGCGAAATCCCACCCCCTGAACCCGGCCATAGACCCAGGCGATGATGCAGACTTTCGACATTGCGGTTCTCCTTATCAACATAAATGAAGGAACAGTTACCGAGGCCTCAGCGCACCTGTTTCGGCAGGCATCCGTAATGTTGGCGAAATCTTGCGGTAAATCGAGAACCTGACAAATAGCCACAGCGTAACGCAATTTCGCCAATCGGCAGCGTGGTCGACTGCAACTGAGAGAGCGCACAGGACATGCGCACCTCTTCGACGATTTGCCGGTAACTCTGCGATTCCATCTGTAAGCGTCTGCGCAGCGTTGAGGTACCGATGGATAGATGACCAGCAATCTCCTGAGCTGTCCATAGCTTAGCAGGGGATAACATAATAAGTTGTCGCACCTGTTCAGTAAGATTAAACCGTCGCTCAATAAGCAGAGGCCCTGCTACGCCATCATGCAGTAGCGCCAACAATAATCCCATCGCCTGATGCTCCTGCAATTTTGCAGGTAAGTCCTGGCGTACTGCATTCAGCAGGCTTTCCCACATAAATGCCAGCCCGTTGCTCATGGGCGTGCATAGCGATGTCAGTTTTGCCGGAGGGAAATCCTCGACCCAGTTATTTTTAAACGCGGTAATAATGTGCGTCGACAGCAACAGCAAATCCGAGCGAAATGCTCCCTGCTCCGGCTGATTAATTATCTCCAGAGGCGTATTCGCCGGGATGATAATCAGCTCACCCGGCCCTGCAACCAGACGATTTTCATCCTGAATAATGACCTTACTTCCCTGCGTAATATGGCAAATAGCAGCAGAAAACAGTTTAACCCGGTGCAAGCGATGCAAATGGCCGGAACGCACCTCAGCGGTGGTAAGGTTGTTATGGCGAAAATGTACATCCTGCACCAGAGTATCCTCTTTATTTTCTTGCGTAAGTGGCGGTTAATTCAGCTTTGGCAATCACGTGGCTGTTCAGCATAAAACCGACCAACGCGCCGCTGGCGTTACTGTCAATTGGCAACGCGTCGGTATTTAACGCCCACACGGTAAACTGATAGCGATGAGGTTTATCGCCCGGTGGTGGACAGGCGCCACCAAATCCAGCATACCCGAAATCATTGCGTCCCTGAACTGCTCCAGCGGGGAACTTGTCCATGCTGGCCCCGCCAGGAAGAGAGTGGACCTGAGCAGGAATATTTACGACAGTCCAGTGCCACCAGCCACTTCCCGTTGGCGCATCAGGATCAAACAGCGTAATGGCAAAACTTTTGGCATCAGCTGGCGGATTTTGCCAGCTCAGCTGCGGGGAGATATTGTCGCCACTGCAGCCAAATCCTTTAAATACCTGTTTTTGCGTTAACTGCAGGTTAGCGGGTATGTCGGTGCTGGAGAGGCGAAACGTTGAGGCGGCAGAGGCATCAAAACTCAACGCGACAATGGCGGCGGTAGCCAGAGAGTAGATAGCTTTCATTGTATTTCCTTTTTCTCATTAAGAAATAGCAATGTAAACGCTGGGAATAAAAGAAACTGTGCCTCTGTGATAGCGTTTTGTGCCGAAACGCTCAGCGCCATACGCTGATGATTGACCTCATCATCTGTGCTACTCTACGCGCCATTTTATTTTAATGGTTTCAGGTTGGTACTTTACTCCAGCCCGCGTCACTGTTTGTGAGAGGTTGCTCCGCATGACTGAATCTACAATTCCACATTATCCTCGTTTAGTGTTAGCCAAGGGGCGCGAAAAATCCTTACTTCGCCGCCATCCATGGGTATTTTCCGGTGCTGTCGCCCGTATGGAAGGTAAAGCCAACCTCGGTGAAACTATTGATATTGTTGACCATCAGGGTAAATGGTTAGCGCGCGGCGCTTTCTCACCTGCGTCGCAGATCCGTGCACGTGTCTGGACCTTCGACAAGTCTGAATCCATCGATATTGATTTCTTCACCCGTCGTTTGCAGCAGGCGCAAACATGGCGCGACTGGCTGGCGAAAAAGGACGGTCTGGACAGCTACCGTCTGATCGCCGGAGAATCCGATGGTCTACCGGGCGTCACTATTGACCGCTTCGGTAACTTCCTGGTGTTGCAATTGCTCAGTGCGGGGGCTGAATACCAACGCGCCGCGCTGATTAGCGCTCTGCAAATTGTTTTCCCGGACTGCGCGATTTATGACCGAAGCGATGTGGCCGTGCGTAAAAAAGAAGGTATGGAACTGACCCAGGGGCCAGTAACGGGTGAACTGCCGCCTGCTCTGCTGCCTATCGAAGAGCATGGCATGAAGCTGCTGGTTGATATTCAGCATGGTCACAAAACTGGCTATTACCTCGATCAACGCGACAGCCGCCTGGCCACGCGCCGTTATGTGGAAAACCAGCGTGTGCTGAACTGCTTCTCTTATACCGGTGGCTTTGCGGTCTCAGCATTAATGGGCGGATGCCGTCAGGTGGTCAGCGTCGACACCTCCCAGGAAGCGCTCGATATTGCCCGCCAGAACGTCGAGTTGAACAAGCTGGATCTGAGCAAAGCCGAATTCGTGCGTGATGATGTGTTCAAACTGCTGCGCGCCTATCGCGATCGCGGTGAGAAATTTGATGTCATCGTGATGGATCCGCCGAAATTTGTCGAAAACAAGAGCCAGTTGATGGGCGCCTGCCGCGGCTATAAGGACATCAATATGCTGGCTATTCAGTTACTCAACCCGGGCGGCGTACTGCTGACTTTCTCCTGCTCCGGACTTATGACCACCGATTTATTTCAGAAAATCATCGCTGATGCCGCAATAGATGCTGGTCGTGATGTACAATTTATAGAGCAGTTCCGTCAGGCCGCCGATCACCCGGTGATCGCTACCTACCCGGAAGGGCTGTATCTGAAAGGGTTTGCCTGTCGCATCATGTAACTTGAAAAGTGGAATATTACCCTTACATAGAGGGTATCTATTTCCCGGGAGGTGACTATGATTGCCAGCAAATTCGGTATCGGCCAGCAGGTCCGCCATTCCCTGTTAGGTTACCTCGGAGTGGTCGTGGATATCGACCCGGAATATTCGCTTGATGAGCCGTCGGCTGATGAACTGGCGGTTAACGACGAACTTCGCGCTGCTCCCTGGTATCACGTGGTGATGGAAGACGATAATGGTCTGCCGGTGCATACGTATCTGGCCGAAGCACAGCTGAGTAGCGAGCTACAGGAAGAACATCCGGAGCAACCGTCAATGGATGAACTGGCGCGAACAATCCGTAAACAGCTTCAGGCTCCGCGCCTGCGTAATTGATGCTAACACAGGCCCGATGTTGCTTCGCTTCTCGGGCCTGTGCGTTTTGTCCGGCTACAGACCAATTTTACTTCGCCAGCCCCAGTCGTGGGATCTCAATCGCCGGGCAGCGATCCATCACCACCGTCAGCCCAGCATCACGCGCCAGCACGGCCGCCTGCTCGTTAATAACGCCAAGCTGCATCCATAGCGTCTTCGCACCGATGGCGATAGCCTCCTGAGCAACGCCCCACGCCGCTTCTGAATTACGAAAGACATCGACCATATCCACTTTCTCAGGCACGTCCGCCAGCGTTGCATAGCCTTGCTGTCCGAGCAGCGTTTTCCCGGCAACCTTCGGTGAAACAGGGATAACGTGGTAGCCCTGATCGAGTAAATATTTCATCACCCGATAGCTTGGGCGGTCAGGTTTATCGCTTGCGCCTACCAGGGCAATCGTACGGGTAGTTGTCAAAATGCCAGCAATATCGGTCTCTTTCATCGTTTTCCTCCAGGCTGTTTAGCAAAGTGTACGACAAACCTGAGCATGCAACCATTCATCCCATACTGGCGCATGAGAGCTAAACTCAAAAATATGTCTATATGTTAGTAAACGTGATTGTCGAAAAATTTAGATACATCTTATGCAGATATTTTCAGGACAGGAGAAACCTATGAAAGCCGGCATTGTGACAACGTTAATTGCCCTGTGTTTGCCGGTAACCGTTTTTGCTACCTCTTTACGTCTGTCTAATGATATTGACCTTCTGGTGCTGGACGGAAAAAAAGTCTCCAGCTCATTACTGCGTGGTGCCGACAGTATTGAGCTGGAAAACGGTCGGCACCAGCTCGTGTTTCGTGTAGAAAAAACCATTCGCTTGTCCGGCCACGAAGAACGTCTGTATATTTCCCCCCCGTTGGTCATCAGCTTTGATACTCAACTCGTCAGCCAGGTTAATTTCCATCTCCCACGTCTGAACAATGAGCGGGACGCAACGCATTTCGATGACGCTCCACGCGTGGAACTGCTGGATGGAGACTCCATGCCGATTCCCGTCAAGCTGGATATTTTGTCAATCACGTCCACGGCGAAAATTGTGGATTATGAAATGGAAACGGAACGCTATAACAAAGCGGCTAAGCATGCATCATTGCCGCAGTTTGCTACGATGATGGCCGATGACAGTACGCTGCTTTCCGGGGTATCTGAACTGGATCGCGTGCCGCCTCAGTCGCAAACGCTGACCGAGCAGCGTTTAAAATATTGGTACCAGCAGGCCGACGCGCAAACACGAAGTAACTTTTTGCAATGGGCGCAGAAACAGCCCCCTTCATGACATTTATGTTCGCCTACGCATTTTTTTTGTCTTTCTCTTGCAGCGTCAAGTGCTTCCAGTACTCTGTAACCAGGTTAACTTGGGAGCTGTACTATGGAATTAACGACTCGCACATTGCCAGCGCGTAAACATATTGCGTTGGTTGCACACGATCACTGTAAAAAGATGCTGATGAGCTGGGTGGAACGCCACCAGCCGTTGCTGGAAAAGCACGTTCTTTACGCCACAGGCACGACAGGAAACTTGATCCAACGCGCGACAGGAATGGACGTCAACGCCATGCTGAGCGGCCCGATGGGGGGTGACCAGCAGGTAGGCGCGCTGATTTCAGAAGGGAAAATTGATGTGCTGATCTTCTTCTGGGATCCGCTTAACGCCGTACCTCACGATCCGGATGTTAAAGCCCTGCTGCGGCTGGCGACGGTATGGAACATTCCGGTTGCCACGAACGTCTCGACCGCCGATTTTATTATCCAGTCGCCAAACTTCAACGATGCAACGGACATCCTGATCCCGGATTACGCCCGCTATCTGGCAGAACGCCTTAAATAAACGCCAGCCAGGCGGCAACGGCCGCCTGCTTTTCAGGGTTTTCGGGCAACCGGAACATCCAGTTGCTTGAGATCATCAACAAAGCACGAGGGTGTTTCTTTATTAAATAGCAACCATACCCGATGCCGCGCACGCGTTAGCGCCACATACAGCAAGCGTCTCTCTTCGGCATCCGGAAAATCTTCCACCGCCGGGAGCAACGCCTCTTCCATAATCGACTCGCGGGCCGGGGCTGGAAAACCGTCATTCCCCTTATGAAGCCCCACAACAATAACGTAATCCGCCTGCTGTCCTTTACTGGCATGGATAGTCATGAACTCCAGCTGTAGCTTGGGCCAACGGGTAGCGGCTTTCTCCAGACTGGCCGGTTTCAGATGATGGTATCGCGCCAGCACCAGAATTCTCTCGTCTGCTTTCACAAACCCAGACAGCTTATCCAGCAGCAGATCCAACTGGCTTTCGTCAAGCAACGTGACGGCTTTTTTATCGCCAATCATCAGACTGTTGAGCGGTTTCGTAAGCTGGTGAGGGTTTTGCTGAATAAACTGGTTTGCGACTTCGCCAATACGGCTATTAAAACGGTAAGTCGTATCAAGATGACAACGGTCGCCCTCCCCGAAGTTTTGCTGGAATGCGGTAGTCAACGAAAGCTGCGCCCCGCTGAACCGATAAATTGCCTGCCAGTCATCGCCCACGGCAAACAGCGTAGTCTGAGAGTTTTGTTGACGCAGTGCGGCTAACAATGCGGCACGCTGAGGAGAAATATCCTGAAATTCATCGACCAGAATGTGCTTCCACGGACTGATAAACCGGCCTTTTTCCAGTATGACAATAGCCTGATGGATCAACCCGGAAAAATCGACGGCATTCTCATCTTTCAGAGCACCCTTCCAGGCCTTGAGCAGTGGTGACATCAGCTTGATGCGTTTACTGAACAGATCGCGGATCTCCTCCGGAGCATTGGCGATCATCTCCGCCTGCGCTCCGCCATGCATCCGCATCAGACTCACCCAACGATCCAGCCGGGAGGCCAGCCGCCGCTGTAATTTTTCGTCATCCCAGAAGTTACCTTCAGGTACAGACCACTGCATCTCTTCTTCTAACCATTGTCGCCAGCCTTTGGCCTGTGCCTTCTTCTCGCTGCACTGCTGGCGCCAGGTCGCTATAAAAAGTTTGCTACGGGCGGCGGCATCATTTTCCAGCTTGCTCACCGTCGGGACTTTTTTGCTCCCCTGCGAGATGATGTGTAACGCCAGTGAATGAAACGTACGTGCGGTTATCTCTTCCGTATGCAAACGTTCACGGATACGATCGTCCATCTCCTGGGCTGCTTTACGACCAAACGCCAGCAGCAGGATTTGTTCAGCTGCCGCTTCCCCTCGCGCAAGTAGCCAGCCCGCACGGGCGACCAGGACGGATGTTTTGCCGCTTCCGGCCCCCGCAAGAACCAATAATGATTGTTCACCATTCACCACCGCCCGCGCCTGGGCCGGATTCAGCGGTGAGGATTCAATGTGTTGGAAAAACTCGGCATGCTCTTCCAGCATGGCATCGGTGTACGCCTGGTTGTGCTGTAAGCGACAAGCTTCAATGTCCTTCAACCATGCCTGGCATTGGCGTAACGCTTCACGGCAATTGTCAAATTCTTCCAGCCGATTGAGCGGGAGCGGCAATGCGGCAAAAGCACGGCGAATCTGCTGTTGCAGCCCTGACGTCTGCTCGCGCGTCAGCCATTTATTTTCACTGGTGCGCGCCGCAATCGCCTCGAGTTGCTGTTGTAAAACTCCCGCAGCAACGTCGCTCATTTCCTGACTCCACTGCTGCCAGAGCGAATTCAAATGATGATGGAAGCGCTGGGTTTCCGCCCACTCCGTGCCGTGAAGCCGCACCACCTTATCATCCGGGAGCACAAACTCCAGCTCGCCCCAAACCAGCCCGCGTTTACAATGAATAGCCAGTAACTGATTG
Source organism: Citrobacter arsenatis (assembly GCF_004353845.1). Lineage (GTDB taxonomy): Bacteria > Pseudomonadota > Gammaproteobacteria > Enterobacterales > Enterobacteriaceae > Citrobacter > Citrobacter arsenatis. The sequence goes on along the minus strand of NZ_CP037864.1, from coordinate 1,879,721 downwards.
AACGGAATAAGATACTCGTGACGATCGCCGGAAACTTTAATCCCGGCATTAAGAATAACGGCCCGATCGTAAGGGTGTTGTGCCAGACGTTTTCCAAGAGAAGTTGCTTTCAGTTCCATAAGACTCAAGCGGATCCACACGAAGAGGTTTGCTTATCAGTGTAACCGCCAGAGAAAACGTGCTCCAGCCCAAAAAAACGTTACAATTGCCGAATTCACAGAAAACCAGAGTTAACCGAGGGTTTATGCGTACTGTTCTGAATATTTTAAATTTTGTGCTCGGGGGATTCGCCACCACCTTAGCCTGGCTGCTGGCTACGCTGGTCAGTATTGTGCTTATTTTTACTCTCCCCCTGACCCGCTCATGCTGGGAGATAACCCGGCTCTCGCTGTTTCCTTATGGTAACGAAGCAATTCATGTTGATGAGCTTAATCCGGCAGGTAAAAACGTCCTGTTGAATACTGGTGGCACCGTGCTCAATATTTTCTGGCTGATTTTCTTCGGCTGGTGGTTGTGCCTGATGCACATTGTCTCCGGCATTGCCCAGTGCATTACGATTATTGGTATCCCGGTTGGCATTGCGAATTTCAAAATCGCAGCCATTGCCCTGTGGCCGGTTGGTCGCCGGGTAGTATCAGTAGAAGTTGCTCGCGCAGCGCGTGAAGCCAATGCGCGTCGTCGCTTCGAATAATCAGGACCAATGGCCTTTATGTTAAGTCCTCTGCTCAAACGCTATACCTGGAACAGCACCTGGCTGTACTACGTGCGGATTTTTATCGCGCTTTGCGGCACAACGGCACTGCCCTGGTGGCTGGGCGACGTCAAGCTGACCATCCCACTCACGCTGGGCATGGTTGCTGCTGCACTTACCGACCTGGACGATCGTCTTGCAGGCCGCCTGCGCAATTTGATTATTACGCTGGTGTGCTTTTTCATTGCCTCAGCCTCGGTCGAGCTGCTCTTCCCATGGCCATGGCTGTTTGCCATTGGGTTAACGCTTTCCACCAGCGGCTTTATACTGCTGGGAGGATTAGGTCAGCGCTATGCCACCATCGCCTTTGGCGCGTTGCTGATTGCCATTTACACCATGCTTGGCACTTCGCTTTACGATCAGTGGTATCAGCAACCGATCCTGCTGCTGGCTGGCGCTATTTGGTATAACCTGTTAACCCTGACCGGACATCTCCTGTTTCCCATCCGCCCCTTGCAGGACAATCTGGCGCGTAGCTACGAACAGTTAGCACACTATCTGGAATTGAAATCTCGTCTTTTTGATCCCGATATAGAAGATGAAAGCCAGGCACCTTTGTATGATTTAGCCCTTGCGAATGGGCAACTGATGGCGACGTTAAATCAGACTAAGGTGTCGTTACTGACTCGCCTGCGCGGTGACCGTGGGCAACGGGGAACACGTCGCACGCTGCATTACTATTTTGTGGCGCAGGATATCCACGAACGCGCAAGCTCCTCGCATATTCAGTATCAAACGCTGCGCGAACACTTCCGCCACAGCGATGTGATGTTCCGCTTTCAGCGCCTGATGTCGATGCAAGGGCAAGCGTGTGCGCAACTGTCTCGTTGTATTTTATTGCGCACGCCGTACCAGCACGATCCGCACTTTGAACGCGTTTTCACCCACATAGATGCAGCACTTGAGCGTATGCGTGCCAGTGGTGAGCCTGCCGACCTGCTCAACACGCTGGGATTTTTGCTGTCAAACCTGCGGGCCATTGATGCCCAGTTGGCTACCATTGAGTCCGAACAGGCTCAGGTACTCTCGCGCAATGAGTCTGAAAATCAGCTTGCCGATGATAGCCCACACGGATTCAGTGATATCTGGTTACGTCTGAGCCGTAACTTTACACCCGAGTCCGCTCTGTTTCGCCATGCTGTCCGCATGTCGCTGGTGCTCTGCATCGGCTATGCCATTATCCAGATAACCGGTATGAACCACGGGTACTGGATCCTGTTGACCAGCCTGTTTGTCTGTCAGCCAAACTACAACGCCACCCGACATCGCCTGGCACTCAGGATTATCGGCACGTTAGTCGGAATCGCTATCGGTTTACCGATCCTGTGGTTTGTGCCTTCTCTCGAAGGGCAACTGATACTTCTGGTGATCACCGGCGTACTGTTTTTTGCCTTTCGCAACGTGCAGTACGCACATGCCACAATGTTTATCACGTTGCTGGTGCTACTGTGCTTTAACCTGCTCGGCGAAGGTTTTGAGGTTGCGCTGCCGCGTGTCATAGATACGCTGATCGGCTGCGCCATCGCCTGGGCCGCCGTCAGCTTTATCTGGCCAGACTGGCGTTTTCGTAATCTGCCACGGGTGATTGAACAGGCGACTGATGCTAACTGCCGTTACCTTGATGCTATTCTCGAACAATATCATCAGGGTCGTGACAATCGTCTGGCGTACCGTATCGCCCGTCGTGACGCACACAATCGTGATGCGGAACTGGCCTCCGTGGTGTCAAACATGTCGAGTGAACCAGACGTCACGGCCCAAACGCGCGAAACGGCGTTCCGCTTGCTGTGTCTTAACCATACGTTTACCAGCTACATTTCCGCACTGGGCGCACATCGCGAGCAGTTGACCAATCCGGAGGTCCTGGCATTGCTGGATGATGCCGTCTGTTATGTTGATGATGCGCTTCACCATCAACCTGCTGACGAGCAGCGCGTATGCCAGGCCCTGGAAGGACTAAAACTGCGGATTCAGCATCTTGAACCACGCCCGGACAGTAAAGAGCCGCTGGTCGTACAGCAAGTTGGACTATTAATTGCCCTGCTCCCGGAGATCCGGCGGCTGCAGCAGCAAATTGATGTCCTTCCGTCTAATACCCCGGTTCCGGCGTAAGGGAACTCACCCACTCTACCAGCTCCTGGCGACGCGCCGCCGGGAGCGTGGCTTCATGCACCCCGCCGACTGCCCCTTCGAGGGCATAGAGTATTTTTACCGTCAACGCCGGGTTATTTTGTCGAAGCTTCAGCCAACACATCTGAGCCCCCAACGATCGAAATGTCCCTTCATCTTTAATTCCTGCTTCATTTAACAGACTCTCCAGATGAAACGTCATGTTGGGTAATTCCCGAAGACGATGTTGTGAAAAGCGGCTCTGTTTTTCCTTAACGGCTGCATCCAGTGAATACCGCGATAACGACACCAACTGCTGCTGGTTTTGCCACAAAGCATCGTTCACCTGGTAATAATTGAGTACAACCGGACGGCCGCGCTTAATAAAGGTCAGCCAGACAGGGGGATTTTTTACACAGTACTGGGCGCTCTGCTCACAGGCGCGAAGATATAACTCCCCGCTGGCGACCATGGCAAAGACCGTATCGCCAACCGTCAGACTATATCCGCCAAACAGCGAGCGATAGTGAATTGTCCCCAGAGAAGCCAGATATTCCTGCGATTTATAGATCCTTGCATAAGAAAGCTCTTTCATAAAAATCCTTTTTAAATCATAACGTAAGCAAATGATTTTCAGTAGCGGATCCGTTAATGACGAAAATAGGCAACTTATGCGTAAGGGGCAAGATGAATTTTATTTTTCCCGTAACGACGACTAAAAATTGCGAACCTGTTTCCGAAAATAAGGTTGATCTTTATTGATAGCAGGGTTACTGTATATCCATACAGTAACTCACAGGGCTGGATTGATTATGTACACTTCAGGCTATGCAAATCGTTCTTCGTCGTTCTCTTCTACATCAAGCAGCATTGCGCGCGTTTCGCCAGAGAACGCTGCCACTGGGCTTATCAGTGAAGTGGTCTATCGCGAGGACCAGCCCATGATGACGCAGCTCCTGCTGCTTCCCTTGCTGCAACAGTTAGGGCAGCAATCACGCTGGCAGCTGTGGCTGACGCCTCAACAAAAATTAAGTCGGGAGTGGGTACAATCGGCTGGGCTTCCGTTGACCAAAGTCATGCAAATCAGCCAGCTCTCCCCCTGCAATACGCTGGAATCGATGGTTCGAGCGCTGCGCACGGGTAACTACAGCGTCGTCATCGGTTGGCTGACGGAAGAATTAACCGAAGACGAACATGCCGAACTGGTAAAAGCAGCAGATGAAGGAAATGCGATGGGGTTTATCATGCGTCCTGTTCGCGCACAGACACTTGCGGGGAGACAGCATTCCGGGCTAAAAATTCACTCGAATTTGTATCATTGAGTAAAATTAGGATTTATCCTGGAATTTTTTTTCATGTTTCAATTTGCTGTTGAGCTGTAATGCGTTTTTCGCCTGAATGCCTGTCTGAAGCGGTTTTCAGGATATCCTCAGTACATTTATTCAGCTATAAATGTTAAATATTGTGTATACAAGCCTTTTTTTTTCATATGCCTGACGGACTTCACACTTGTAAGTTTTCAACTACGTTGTAGACTTTACATCGCCAGGGGTGCTCGGCGTAAGCCGCAGATATCGGTAGAGTAACTATTGAACTGGTCCCCGGGTGAAGGATTTAACCGTGTTATCTCTCTTCGGAGATATTCATGGCGAATTTTGGATGATAACGAGGCGCAAAAAATGAAAAAGACAGCTATCGCAATTGCAGTGGCACTGGCTGGTTTCGCTACCGTGGCGCAGGCCGCTCCGAAAGATAACACCTGGTACGCTGGTGCTAAAATGGGCTGGTCTCAGTACCATGATATTGGCAACAACCAGATCAACAACGCCGGTCCTACCCACGAAAGCCAACTGGGTGCTGGTGCGTTCGGTGGTTATCAGGTTAACCCGTACGTTGGTTTTGAAATGGGTTACGACTGGTTGGGTCGTATGCCGTACAAAGGCTACACCGACGCGACTCACAACAACGGCGCTTTCAAAGCTCAGGGCGTTCAGCTGACCGCTAAACTGGGTTACCCAATCACTGACGATCTGGACGTTTATACCCGTCTGGGTGGTATGGTTTGGCGTGCAGACGCTAAAAACAACACTGGCTTCAAAGACCACGACACTGGTGTATCCCCAGTATTCGCTGGTGGCGTAGAGTATGCAATTACTCCTGAAATCGCTACCCGTCTGGAATACCAGTGGACCAACAACATCGGTGACGCGAACACCGTTGGTGGTCGTCCGGATAACGGTCTGTTGAGCGTTGGTGTTTCTTACCGTTTCGGTCAGCAGGAAGAAGCAGCTCCAGTAGTTGTTGCTCCGGCTCCGGCTCCAGAAGTACAGACCAAGCACTTCACTCTGAAGTCTGACGTTCTGTTCAACTTCAACAAAGCAACTCTGAAACCAGAAGGTCAGCAGGCTCTGGACCAGATGTACAGCCAGCTGAGCAACCTGGATCCGAAAGACGGTTCCGTAGTGGTTCTGGGCTTCACTGACCGCATCGGTTCTGACGCTTACAACCAGGGTCTGTCCGAGAAACGTGCTCAGTCCGTTGTTGATTACCTGATCTCTAAAGGTATTCCTTCTGACAAAATCTCTGCACGTGGCATGGGCGAATCCAACCCGGTTACTGGCAACACCTGTGACAACGTGAAAGCTCGCGCTGCACTGATCGACTGCCTGGCTCCGGATCGTCGTGTTGAGATCGAAGTTAAAGGTATCAAAGACGTTGTAACTCAGCCTCAGGCTTAAGTTACCGTCTAATAAAAAACCCCGCTTTGCGGGGTTTTTTTTCACCTGTTTTTCATCAAAAGCGCGCTGAAGCGTTACGTCGAACTATCCTATTGCTACTCTTTCCCCAGCAACGCCTGTAAATCCTGCTTCAATGTCGACATTTTGTTCGCGTACTTCTCTTTATGCTCTGCATCTTCAATCAACTGCACAATGGTTTCAGAAAGCGTTTTCCCACGCCGCTGCGCAAGTCCTGCTAAGCGCTGCCAGACCATAAATTCCAGATCGATTGATTTCTTTCGCGTATGCTGATGTTCAGCGTTAAAGTGCCGCTTACGCCGCGCCCGTATGGTTTGTTTCATACGATTTAGCAGCGCAGAGTTCATGTGTTCTTCAATCCAGGTATTGACCCGAACCGGTTCATTTTCGAGGGTTAGCAACAAATCAACGGCTTCTTCGGCAGCGCTGGCCTCTACGTAACGGGTGATTAATTCCCCCTCACGATGCTTCTTCACCAGATACTTCCATTTCCAGCCGCTTTCAAGGTTTTCAAGTTGTTGATATTTCATTGCGATCTCAATGTTACCGTGTAACTCTTATCAGAATATCAGCTTTTTCGGTATCTGAAGAAAAGAATATCCAGCCTGTGAACTGTCGCGCGTCATCACATCCGTTTCACGGCGCTTTCCACGTGTGCAGTGATGCTGGTTACGGTATAATCTCGTTTTTTACAACAGACTAAAAAACATCAACTTTGACCATTACGAAACTTGCATGGCGTGATCTGGTTCCTGATACCGACAGTTATCAGGAAGTATTTGCACAGCCGCACGTCACTGACGACACCGATACCTTACTTAGTGATACTCAGCCGCGGTTACAATTCGCGCTAGAGCAGCTTCTTCAGCACTGGACGACATCCTCGTTCATGCTGGTAAAAGCGCCGGAAGAGCTTGAGTTCCTCAACCTTATTACAGCAGCTGCACGTACGCTACACCCGGATGGCGGAAACCTGACCGGAGGTCATTATGATATTTCCGGTCACACTATCCGCTATCGTACAGCTGAGAAAGCAGAAGACAATTTTGCGACGTTAACTCAGGTAGTCAGCGCTGACTGGGTTGAAGCCGAACAACTGTTTGGCTGCCTGCGTCAGTTCAACGGCGAAATTACTCTGCAGCCAGGACTTGTACATCAGGCCAACGGTGGTGTGCTGGTTATTTCGATGCGCACGCTGTTGGCTCAACCGCTGTTATGGATGCGCCTGAAAGCCATTGTCAGCCACGAGCGTTTTGACTGGGTGGCTTTTGATGAGTCTCGCCCACTGCCCGTCTCCGTTCCACCTATGCCGCTTAAGCTAAAAGTGGTGTTAGTCGGTGAGCGTGAATCGCTGGCAGACTTTCAGGACATGGAGCCAGAACTGGCTGAGCAGGCTATTTACAGCGAGTTTGAAGATAATCTGCAGATAGTGGATGCCGAAACCATGACGCAGTGGTGTCAGTGGGTGACGCATACCGCTATGCGCAACCATTTGCCCTACCCGGCCCCTGATGCCTGGCAAGTGCTGATCCGTGAAGCCGTGCGCTACACCGGCGAACAGGATACGTTGCCGCTTAACCCGCTGTGGATAATCCGCCAGTTCAAAGAAGTGGCCCCGTTATGCGAGGGCGAAACCTGCAACGCTGAGCAGTTCAGCCTGATGCTGGCCCAGCGCGAATGGCGGGAAGGTTATCTCGCCGAACGCATGCAGGATGAGATCCTGCAGGAACAGATCCTCATTGAGACGGAGGGCGAGCGCATTGGCCAAATCAACGCCCTGTCGGTGATTGAATTTCCTGGACATCCACGCGCGTTTGGTGAGCCTTCACGTATCAGCTGTGTGGTTCATATTGGCGATGGCGAATTTACGGATATTGAGCGTAAAGCCGAGCTCGGCGGAAATATTCACGCGAAGGGTATGATGATTATGCAGGCGTTCCTGATGTCGGAACTCCAGCTTGAGCAGCAAATCCCCTTCTCTGCCTCACTGACCTTTGAGCAATCCTACAGTGAAGTGGATGGCGACAGCGCGTCTATGGCAGAACTGTGCGCATTGATTAGCGCCCTCGCCGACGTGCCTGTTAATCAAAGTATCGCGATTACCGGTTCTGTCGATCAGTTTGGTCGGGCACAACCTGTGGGTGGTCTGAACGAGAAAATTGAAGGTTTTTTCGCCATCTGCCAGCAGCGTGAGCTGACGGGCACACAGGGCGTTATCATTCCTACTGCTAACGTCAGACACCTGAGCCTGCAACCCGCACTGTTACAGGCCGTAGAAGAAGAAAAATTCACTATCTGGGCGGTGGACGACGTGACCGATGCGCTGCCACTGTTATTAAATCTGGTTTGGGATGGTGAAGGCCAGACAACGCTGATGCAAACTATCCAGGAGCGTATTGCTACGGCAACGCAACAGGAAGGTCGTCACCGTTTTCCATGGCCGCTACGTTGGCTGAACTGGATTATTCCGAACTGATCGGACTTGTTCAGCGTACACGTGTTAGCTATCCTGCGTGCTTCAATAAGATAAGGCTTACAGAGAACATGGTAGATAAACGCGAATCCTATACAAAAGAAGACCTTCTTGCCTCTGGTCGCGGTGAGCTGTTTGGCGCAAAAGGGCCACAACTGCCTGCACCGAGCATGCTGATGATGGACCGTGTCATCAAGATGACAGAAACCGGCGGTAACTTTGACAAAGGTTATGTTGAAGCTGAACTGGATATCAACCCGGACCTGTGGTTCTTCGGATGCCACTTTATCGGCGATCCGGTGATGCCGGGCTGCCTGGGTCTGGATGCGATGTGGCAGTTGGTTGGATTCTATCTCGGCTGGCTGGGCGGCGAAGGTAAAGGCCGTGCGCTGGGCGTAGGCGAAGTTAAATTCACCGGCCAGGTTCTGCCGACGGCGAAGAAAGTGACATACCGCATTCACTTCAAACGCATCGTTAACCGTCGCCTGATCATGGGCCTGGCTGATGGTGAAGTGTTGGTTGATGGTCGTCTGATCTATACCGCAAACGATCTGAAAGTAGGCCTGTTCCAGGACACTTCTGCGTTCTAATCGCAGACAGTCTACAGACCTGACAGCATGCCTGACGCCTCCCTTAAGGGCTGTGTCATTGCCGGATGATAGCGTAATCGCCTTCACCGGCCTACGGTACTTACTCAGGTCTGTAAAAGGCGAAACCTCCGCACTGCGGAGGTTTCTTTTATCTAAAGAGACAGAATCAGGCCATTAACACCCTATCCCCCATGGCTTCTCGCCAGCCTCCCAGCCAGTATGACCTTTGATTCAGCGTCTGATAGGGACACATTTCTTTTGAGCGTCCGGCAATGCCGGCCTGATAACCACGTTGATGTGCCCGTTCCAGGCGATCTCGTTTTTGTCTCTTCATGCCTCGTTTCCCTCATCTTTAGTTCTGGTGGAAAAGAAAACAGTGATTACTAAGTGTGCAATCACACTAAACGAATACCCCTAAACATCAGGCTCGTCAATGCGCAAAATTCACGCCAGTGTCATATTTGTGAGCTACCCGCTAAATCATTTGTACAAAAAAAATCAGTCAGAACAGTTATCTCCGCGGCTAAAAAAATAAAAAAAACCGCCCCGGGCCATGAGCCAAGGGCGGCATAATTTACAATTATTTAAACTTAAGGGATGCGTTTCAGCTCTTGAGCAATGGCCGTCGCTTCCTGACTCCAGGCGTTGGCGAGAACCTTCACCATCTCATCGTAGCCGTCTTTAGTCTGTACAGCTTCGATGTGGAATGGACGTTTGATCAGTTGCCCCTGATGATTCAGCAACCATTCACCGCTCACAATAACCTTGCCATCGTATCGGCCATGGAAACCGGTCACCGTGACGTTCAGTGTATCCTGGGTGCTTCCCAGCGGCTGCGAAGCGACGACCCATCCAGGCAACTGCATACTAAGGTTCGTCACCAGAGTATTGCGTAATTGCTGATCTAAAGGGCTGGCCCAGAGATTGTTATTAGCTATCACATATTGAACATCGCTGGTCTGGTAAACCACCCCATTACCCGCCAGATAGTCAGGCACAGCAACCTGCTCGACCCACAGCAGACGATTACCCTGGTTGGCGGTGCTCTGAACGCCCCCTTGCGCGATAGGGAGCTGGTAATAGCTTTTATTTTCTCCGCTGGAGCTGCATGACGTCAGCCAGACCGCCATCATCACCACTAGCCACTTTTTCATTGTTTCGCCCTCTTCGGCTCTGGATCTTTTTTGTCCTTCGCTTCAAACACCAGCGCATTGCTCTTATCGTTCAGCGTTTTCAGTACCGGTTGTAGTTCACGCAGCACCTGGTCCAGACGTTGCATATCCGCCACCATCTTATTGTAGGCGGCAGATCCCGGCTGGAAGCCCTGCATGCTACGATTCAGTTCACGCAACGTGTTCTGCATATCCGCCGGCAGATCCTGCATCGACTGGCTGGACGTGATCTTATTCATGTTATCCAGCGTGGTTTGCAGGTGCTTCATCGTGCGCTGGCTTTCGGACAACGTACTGGTTGCCTGTTCAATCATCGGGTTCAACGGCAGATTGTTAATCTTATCCAGCGCTTCCATCAGACGTTGTTGGATCTGCGCCAGACCGCCGCTCACGGTCGGAATGATTTGATAGCCGTTAAATTCGCGCACCCCGGTAATTGGCGGTTCTTTCGGGTAGAAGTCGAGATCGACATACAGCGCGCCGGTCACCAGGTTCCCGGTTTTCAGCGATGCCCGTAATCCGCGTTTAAGCAGTTCCGCCAGATGAGCACCAACATCAGTATCTTCTCCCAGCTGCGCCTTCAGACGTTCTGGTTCGATGCGCACCAGCACCGGTATGCGGTAATCATTGTTGAACACCTGACGCATATTCGGTGAGAAGAACGGTACTTTGCTTACCGTCCCCAACCGGATACCTCTGAATTCCAGCGGCGCGCCAGGCTGCAGGCCACGAATCGAATCTTTAAAGAACATCAGATAATCAATATGATCGGTATACAGGGAGTCCTGAATACTTTTTTGATCGTCATAAAGATTAAACGCTGACTGCTGCGCGACCGGCTCGCCCTGCTCTAAGCCTTCTGGCACATCAAAACTTACGCCACCGCCAAACAGCGTGGAGAGCGACCCCATTTCCACGCGCATACCTGCCGAGGTAAGATCAACGGCGATCCCACTGTCTTTCCAGAAACGCACATTGCTGGTCACCAGGCGATCGTTAGGCGCATTGATGAAAAGCTGGTAGCTGATTGTACGTTTTTGCGCATCAAATGTACTGGTTTCAACCGAACCTACGCGATATCCACGGAACAGCACCGGGTCGCCTGGGCTCAACTGACCGGCTTTTTTGCTGTCCAGAATCACACGGATCCCTTTTGCATCTGGCGGGGCCAGCGGCGGTGAATCCAGCAGTTGGTAATTTTCCAGCTTACTGCCTTTATTGCCAGGCTGCAGTTCAATATAAGCCCCGGACAATAGCGTGCCGAGTCCACTGATACCTTCACGTCCAACCTGCGGTTTCACCACCCAAAAGACCGAATCTTTATGCAGCAGCTTTTCCATTCCGGAGTTTAAACGCGCTTTAATCTCCACATGGGTCAAATCATCCGTCAGGGTTGCACTCTCGACGATACCGACATCCACGCTGCGGCTCTTAATCGTCGTTTTACCCCCTTCAATACCTTCGGCATTGGTGGTAATCAGCGTGACCTGTGGCCCCTGATGACTGTAGTGATAAAACAGAACCCACGCGCCAATGAGTGCAGTGACGATAGGGAATATCCACACGGGCGACCAGTTTTTTACCTTTTGCACTTTGGCTTCCCCACTTTTAGATTCCATGCTGTCAGGACTCCTCATGGCCTGGTTCTGGTTCACGGTCCCACGACAGACGCGGATCAAATGTCATCGCAGAAAACATTGTCATAATGACGACTAAAGCAAACATCAAAGCACCCATTGCAGGATAAATGTTCATTAACCCTCCCATGCGCACCAGCGCAGAGAGTACCGCAATCACAAAGACGTCGATCATTGACCAGCGACCGACAAATTCCACAACTTCGTAAATCAGGTGCATACGTTCGCTGTCGCGTTTGCCGTGCCCTTTGGCGTCCCAGCATAGCCAGGCAATGGCGATCATTTTCAACGTCGGCACCATAATACTGGCGATAAAGATAACCGCAGCCACCGGATAAGAGCCTTCGCTCCAGATTAAAACCACCCCCTCAAGTATCGTTGACGGCAGCTTTGACCCGAGCAGATCGGTAATCATAATCGGCAGAATATTGGCTGGCAGATAAAGCATGATCGACGTAAACAGTAATGCCAACGTCCATTGCAGACTGTTTTTACGCCGCACATAACCTTTCGTCTGACAGCGCGGGCATACTCGTTCATCAGCGGGAAGAATAGCAGTGCAGCAGGAACATGAACGCAGTCCCTGCCTTATGCCAGGCACGCCTGGAGTTAAGGCCTGCTTAATCACCGGCATTGGCGCAATATCATCCCACAGCCAGCGACGGTCAACGCACTGGAACGCACGCAACTGCAAAACGCAAAAGAAGCACCACGGAATAAAGCTGCTGCCCACGCCGATATCGCCGTAAGCCATAAGCTTAACGAAGCTGACCAGCACGCCGGCGAGAAAGATTTCTGCCATCCCCCAGCTTTTTAACTGGAACAAAACACGTGCAAGCCGTGCCTTAAGTCTGCCGGGCATCTCCACCCGGTTTACCAGCAGCAGAATAGTCAGCAGGCAAAATGCGGGAACCAGTTGTACGAATAATAAAAAGAAGGTGCCGAGACTGGCGTAATCTTCCGAAAAGAGAACGCTTGGGATCTCCAGCAACGTGACTTCGCTGCTCACCCCTGCGACGTTCATATTCACAAAGGGGAAGAGGTTTGAGAGAAGCAGCATGAATAATGCTGCTAACACATAGGCGGTAGGACGCTGCCGTGGCGCGTCCCACTCAACCGTTAACGTAGTGCCACATCGTGGACATGCCGCTTTCTGACCATGCTCAAGGCGAGGTAACGCCACCAGCATGTCACACTGCGAACACAAAATATGCTTCGCGGCATGGTGATGTTCGCACATATGTGCTCCTTTAAATTATGCGCCATTCTTCAAAGACTCAAGATACTCCCAGCGCTCAAAGGCTTGCTCAAGTTCTTGTTCCGCTTCGTTCAGATTAGCTAATACCTGTTGCGTTTGCTCGTGCGGCTGACTGAAAAAAGCGGAGTCAGCGACCTGGGCTTGTAATGCTTCCAGTTTAGCTTCCAGTTCTTCAAGTAGCGCGGGGAGCTGTTCCAGTTCGCGCTGCAGTTTATAGCTTAGTTTGCTCGTGCTGCGTTTGACAATTTCTGCTTTAGGAGCAACGGCTTCCTCTGTTTTTTTCGTGGCCGGTTGTTTAAACGCCACATACTGCGCTTGCTGGCTGCGCGCGTCATGATAACCGCCGACATAACGACCAATTTTGCCGCCGCCTTCGAAGATCCAGCATTCGGTAACAGTATTATCCACAAACTGACGGTCGTGGCTGACCAGCAGCACGGTACCCTGATAGCTATCAATCAACTCTTCAAGCAGTTCCAGCGTTTCGACGTCCAGATCGTTCGTTGGTTCATCGAGAATCAAAAGATTGCTGGGTTTTAGAAAAAGTCGTGCCAGCAGCAGGCGATTTCGTTCCCCGCCGGAGAGCGCACGTACTGGCGTCATCGCGCGTTTCGGATGGAACAGGAAGTCCTGCAGATAGCCCAGCACGTGGCGGGGTTTGCCGTTAACCATCACCTCTTGCTTACCTTCAGCAAGGTTGTCCATCACGGTTTTATCCGGATCCAGCTCGGCGCGGTGTTGATCGAAATACGCCACTTCCAGCTTGGTTCCGACGTGGATGCGTCCACTGTCAGCCTGAAGCTGACCTAACATCAGCTTCAGCAGCGTGGTTTTGCCGCAGCCGTTAGGTCCGATTAGGGCAATCTTGTCACTACGCTGCACCTGCGCGGAGAAATCTTTTACCAGTTGCTTTCCATCAACCTGGTAATCAACATTTTCCATCTCGAAGACAATCTTGCCGGAGCGGCTCGCCTCTTCGACCTGCATCTTCGCTGTGCCCATTACTTCGCGACGTTCGCCTCGCTCGCGACGCATGGCTTTCAGCGCACGCACGCGGCCTTCGTTACGGGTACGGCGCGCTTTGATACCCTGACGGATCCAGACTTCTTCCTGGGCCAGCTTGCGATCAAACTCCGCGTTTTGGAGATCTTCTACCCGCAACGCTTCCTCTTTATCCAGCAGATACTGATCGTAGTTCCCCGGATAGGTCACCAGCTTGCCGCGATCAAGATCGACAATGCGCGTCGCCATATTGCGGATAAATGAACGGTCGTGGGAAATGAAAATGATTGTCCCATTGAAGGTTTTCAGGAACCCTTCCAGCCAGTCGATGGTTTCGATATCCAGGTGGTTTGTTGGTTCATCCAGCAGCAGTACGCGCGGGTTGCTCACTAATGCGCGACCCAGCGCCGCCTTACGCAACCAACCGCCTGAAAGCGAAGAAAGCGCGGCGTTAGGATCCAGTCCCAACTGCGCCAGCACTTCATTAATGCGACTTTCGAGCTGCCACAGATTGTGGTGATCGAGCATTTCCTGAACCCGCGCCATCTCATTCAGATTTCTGTCGCTCGGGTCGGTCATCACCAGACGCGAAATATCATGATAACGCTTGAGATACTCGGCCTGTTCCTCAATACCTTCGGCAACGAAGTCATAGACGCTGCCCTCGACATTACGCGGAGGATCCTGCTGCAGACGCGCCACAACCAGGTCCTGCTCATAAATAATACGTCCGTCGTCAAGACCCTGCTCACGATTCAGGATCTTCATCAGCGTCGACTTGCCTGCGCCATTACGGCCAACCAGACAGACGCGTTCGTTATCTTCGATATGCAGTTCTGCATTATCAAGAAGTGGCGCATCGCTGAACGACAGCCATGCACCATGCATACTGATCAATGACATTTATTTATCCTTTCAGGCTGCGGTAATCAGCCAGCAATTGTGGATCTGACGGTTACGGGCAAAGTCCTGGGAAAGCGTTTTTTGAGTAATTTCTTGTGCTTTCAGTCCCAGCTCAGCCAGACCGTCGAGATCCATACGAAATCCACGTTTGTTGTTGGAGAACATGATCGTGCCGCCCTTACGCAGTAGACGTTTCAGATCTTTCATCAGCGCCAGATGATCGCGCTGCACATCAAACGAGTCTTCCATACGTTTTGAGTTAGAGAACGTCGGCGGGTCGATGAAAATCAGATCAAACTGTTCATTGGCATCGCGCAGCCAGCCCAGGCAATCGGCCTGAATTAAACGGTGAGCGCGACCGCTCAGGCCGTTCAGTCGCAGGTTACGTTCGGCCCATTCCAGGTAGGTACGCGACATATCAACCGTCGTAGTGCTACGCGCACCGCCCAGTCCGGCATGTACGCTGGCGCTGCCGGTGTAGGAGAACAGGTTAAGGAAATCCTTACCCTTACTCATCTGGCCCAGCATGCGGCGTGCAATACGGTGATCGAGGAATAAACCGGTATCAAGATAGTCTGTCAGGTTGACCCACAGGCGCGCGTTGTACTCGCTTACCTCAATGAATTCACCCTTCTCATTCATCTTCTGATACTGATTCTTCCCTTTCTGGCGTTCACGGGTTTTCAGCACCAGTTTATTAGGCGCGATTTCCAGTACCGACAGCGTTGCGGCAATGATGTCGAACAGGCGTTGACGTGCTTTTTGTGCATCGACCGTCTTCGGCGGGGCATATTCCTGAACCACGACCCACTCACCGTAGCGATCCACTGCAACGTTGTATTCCGGCAGGTCAGCGTCATATAAGCGATAGCATTCAATCCCTTCCTGGCGCGCCCATTTTTCCAGCTTCTTAATATTCTTGCGCAGGCGGTTAGCATAATCTTCCGCTACCGTAGCAGGCTTGCTGTCCACGGTAGTCTCTGCGACGTGATAGTTCTTCTGGACACAATCCAGCGGACCGTTTTTCGCTTTGAACTGCTTGTCGGCACGTAATTGCAGGCTGCTGAGCAGATCCGGAGATGCGCTGAACAGCGACAAATTCCAGCCGCCAAACTGGTTTTTCATTGTACGGCCCAGCAGACTGTGCAGGGCAATCAGCGCCGGTTCGCTATCCAGACGTTCGCCGTATGGCGGGTTACTGATAACCGTCCCGTACGGTCCTTTCGGTAACGGGTTGCTCAGTTTGGCGACATCTTTAACTTCAAACGTCACCAGATCGGCAATACCGGCGCGACGGGCGTTACTGCGTGCTTTTTCAATTACGCGCGCATCGCTGTCAGATCCATAGAAGTGCGAGGTGTAGTCTGCGAGACCTTTACGCGCGCGCACCTGTGCTTCAGCTTTGACTTCTTGCCAGACGGCTTCGTCGTGCTGTGCCCAACCGCTGAAGCCCCAGTACCCACGGTGCAGGCCCGGCGCACGATCGGTTGCCCACATCGCCGCTTCAATCAGCAGCGTACCGGAGCCGCACATTGGATCGAGTAACGGTGTGCCCGGCTGCCAGCCAGAACGCATAATAATAGCGGCGGCCAGCGTCTCTTTAATCGGTGCCTGACCCGCGCGATCGCGGTAACCACGCTGATGCAAACCGTCACCGCTCAGATCGAGCGCGATGCTGGCGGTATCTTTGTTCAACCAGACGTTGATGCGCAGATCCGGAGATTCACGATCCACATTCGGACGCGGCAGATTTTTGCGGGTAAAGGCATCAACAATCGCATCCTTGACCTTCAGTGCGCCATACTGGCTGTTACGAATGGTCTCGTTCAGGCCGCTGAAATGCACCGCAAACGTAGCACCGGGATTAAATATCTCTGTCCAGTCAATAGCCTGAACGCCGAGGTACAGATCAAGATCGCTGTAGACCTTGCACTCTCCCATCGGCAGGATAATGCGCGAGGCCAGGCGGCTCCACATCAGGCTCTGGTAAACAAGCCGCGTGTCGCCCTTAAAATGGACCCCACCCTGAACGACCTGACACTCCAGCGCGCCGAGGTTTTCAAGTTCAGTTTTTAACAGCTCTTCCAGCCCACGGGCCGTACTGGCAAACAGAGAATTCATAATGTCACTTTTACTCCTGGAAAATTGCTGCGCATTATAGCTAATATGGGCTGTATGTCATAAAGTTGAAGGCTTATTTTCGTTCAAGGGGCTGTGCAGTGGTAACGTTGACCCGACTTTTTATTCATCCGGTTAAATCAATGCGTGGAATTGGGCTCACGCATGCCCTGGCAGACGTTAGCGGTCTTGCCTTTGATCGTATATTTATGATTACCGAACCTGACGGGACGTTCATTACCGCCCGACAGTTCCCGCAAATGGTCCGCTTTACCCCTTCCCCTTTCCATGATGGACTGCATCTCGCGGCGCCAGACGGCAGCAGCGCGCTCGTGCGATTTGCCGATTTCGCGAGCCAGGATGCGCCGACGGAAGTATGGGGAAACCATTTTACCGCGCGTATTGCGCCAACGGCCATCAACCAGTGGCTTAGCGGTTTTTTCTCCCGTGACGTACAGCTACGCTGGGTTGGTCCGCAGCTGACGCGCCGAGTAAAGCGCCGCGATGATGTTCCTTTATCCTTTGCCGATGGTTATCCCTACCTTTTAACTAACGAAGCGTCATTGCGCGATGTGCAGCAGCGCTGTCCGGCAAGCGTCAAAATGGAACAGTTTCGCCCCAATCTGGTGGTTTCGGGGGCTGGCGCCTGGGAAGAAGATACCTGGAAAGTGATTCGGATTGGCGACGTCATCTTTGATGTAGCAAAACCCTGTAGCCGGTGCATTTTCACGACCGTTAGCCCAGAAAAAGGCCAAAAACATCCGTCCGGCGAGCCGCTCACCACGCTGCAAACCTTCCGGACCGCGGTGGATAACGGCGACGTTGATTTCGGCCAGAATCTTATCGCGCGCAACAGTGGCGTTATTCGCGTTGGCGATGAGGTCGAAGTTTTGGCAACCGGTCCCGCCAGAGCGTACGGTGCAGCCGAATCAGACGATACTGCGCCTGAACAACAGCCTGACGCCACGGTACTTATTGACTGGCAGGGGCAGACCTTTCGCGGAAATAATCAGCAGGTATTGCTTGAACAACTGGAAAACCAGGGTATCCGGGTTCCCTATTCATGCCGGGCTGGAATTTGCGGATGTTGTCGAATTCGACTGCTGGAAGGCGAAGTGAGTCCGCTAAAAAAATCAGCGATTGGTGATGACGGGACGATTCTGTGCTGCAGTTGCGTTCCCAAAACGACAATCAGGCTGGAGAGCTAAACCGCCTGTTCAAGGCTGAAACTGTCGGCAATAACCTGCGGTTTCAGTCTGTCATTCATGATTTTAATTGCGTCGCCAAGCTGCATGGTGCGCCCGGCAATCACCACGCCAGGTTGTGCCAGCAGACAAAGCGCGGCGTTTTCTCCCGGTTCAACCACTAACAGGTTTACCTGCTCGTCAGTATCGCTTAAATCAACACAGGCAGCGTCACCCACGACCGGCGACCAGTTAATACCGTGGGCGACAAAATGCCAGCTTTTTGGCATTTGCGGTTTAAGATAACGAATTGCCACCAGCGCATTAAGTACCAGTTCCGCTTTTTGCTCTTTGGCTAAATCCAGGTAGCGACATTTTTCTTCAAAGGAAAAATAAAGCGCGGCGTCATCAACACAAAATCCCGATGGGGAAAATGCATCAGGAGTGAGCATTTTACGAGCAAAACGCGAACGGAATAACATGCCATTGGCTAAATCGAGCATCATACGATCGTGCTCTTCATCATAATACCAGCGCCAGTTATCGTCGGGTTTAATTCGCATCAGTCTCTCTCCTTTCCTTAATCATCGCCGTTACGACAGTATCCATTTGTCGCTTCGTTTATTGCCCTAATAATAAAAGCTCAGAATGTTTAAATAAGCAACAGTAAAGGAATATAAAACAACCAGGGCCAGAAATAAAGCCCTGGATTGTGATTAAGGTAGCATTCAGATATTGGTGACGATTTCTTTAATCAACGGTGGGCCTTTAAAAATAAAGCCTGAATAAATCTGTACGAGGCTTGCACCGGCCGCTATTTTCTCGCGCGCGGCAATCACCGAGTCGATACCGCCAACGCCAATAATCGGTAACTGACCTTTTAATTCCTGAGACAACTGGCGAATAATTTCTGTACTTTTTAATTGCAATGGTCGACCGCTCAGGCCCCCCATTTGATCGCAATTTTTCATTCCCTGAACGAGAGAACGATCGAGAGTGGTGTTAGTTGCAATTACGCCATCAATATTATGGCGAACTAAACTGTCAGCAACCTGGATCAGTTCTTCCACAGAAAGATCCGGCGCGATCTTTACCGCCACCGGAACATATTTATGGTGGATCGCTTGCAGATCATTTTGCTTATTTTTAATTGCCGTTAACAGATCGTCCAGCGCTTCACCGTATTGCAGCGAGCGTAATCCCGGCGTATTCGGTGAAGAGATATTAATCGCGATATAACCGGCATACGCATAGACTTTTTCCATACAAATCAGATAGTCATCTTTGCCGTTTTCTACCGGAGTATCTTTATTCTTACCTATATTAATGCCGAGAATGCCGTCAAAATGTGATTTCTTAACGTTCTCGACCAGGTTATCAACACCGAGGTTATTGAATCCCATGCGGTTGATCAAACCTTCCGCATCCACCAGACGGAACAGACGCGGTTTATCGTTACCCGGCTGAGGACGCGGCGTGACGGTACCAATCTCAATGGAGCCAAATCCCATCGCTCCGAGCGCATCAATGCACTCCCCGTCTTTATCCAGTCCGGCAGCAAGCCCGAGCGGATTTTTAAACGTCAGCCCCATACAGGTAACCGGTTTTGCGGGTACTTTCTGGCGGACAAGCGCTTCGAGCGGCGTGCCGGTAATGCGACGTAATTGCTGGAATGTCAATTCATGAGCGCGCTCTGGATCGAGCTGAAAAAGGGCTTTACGAACGAAGGGGTAGTACATGAACTCTCCTGGATTCCCGGTGTGCAAACCGGGGGCGTATTATGTGCGATCGCGAGCAAAAAGGGAATTGACCTGCGGCAATAAATAGCAATCGTTTTCCTCGCCCCTGCTTTTTTATTCAATTTCCAACTTTTCTATCCCGTATAAATCATTTCGATAAACAAAGCCTCTCTGCCAGACTGCATAAATTGTTATCAATGTTAAATAAAAGCGAACAATTGGTTATAAGGGGAGATTGAAATTATGCGCGTCATTACTCTGGCGGGAAGCCCTCGCTTTCCCTCTCGCTCCAGCGCGTTACTGGAATATGCCCGAGAAAAACTGAACGACCAGGATGTTGAAGTCTTTCACTGGAATCTGCACAACTTTGCCCCAGAAGACCTGATCTATGCCCGTTTCGACAGTCCGGCGCTGAAGACATTTATCGAACAACTACAAGATGCTGACGGGCTGATTGTCGCCACGCCGGTCTATAAAGCCGCTTACTCTGGCGCATTAAAAACGCTGCTCGATCTGCTCCCGGAGCGGGCGCTGGAAGGAAAAGTAGTTTTACCGCTGGCGACCGGCGGCAGCGTGGTGCATTTGCTGGCCGTCGATTACGCACTGAAACCGGTGCTGAGCGCATTAAAAGCTCAGGAGATCCTACACGGCGTGTTTGCCGATGATTCGCAGGTCATCGATTATCAGCATAAACCGCAGTTTACACCCAACCTGCAGCAACGCCTGGACAGTGCGCTCGACACCTTCTGGCTGGCGTTGCATCGTCGCGATGTCCAACTTCCTCAACTGAACGCCCTGCGAGGTGCCGCCCATGTTTGATCTTCTCAAGCGTCACACGTCATGGCTGGCACTGACTGGGATGTTGTCACTGTCAACCCTGGCGCATGCCGCAGAATCGGCCCCCGATGTCCTGCGTATTGGTTATCAAAAAGGAAGCGTCAGTATGGTGCTGGCTAAAAGTCATCAGCTACTCGAGAAACGCTATCCGCAGACTAAAATCTCGTGGGTCGAGTTCCCGGCAGGGCCGCAAATGCTGGAAGCACTCAATATCGGCAGTATCGATCTCGGCAGTACTGGTGACATTCCGCCGATTTTCGCCCAGGCCGCCGGAGCCGATCTGGTTTATGTAGGCGTTGAACCGCCCAAACCGAAAGCCGAAGTAATTCTGGTACCGAAAAATAGCCCAATCCAGAGCGTCGCGCAGCTTAAAGGACATAAAGTCGCCTTCCAGAAAGGTTCCAGCGCCCACAATTTACTGCTCCGTGCGCTGCAACAGGCCGGGCTGAAATTTACCGATATTCAACCGACTTATCTGACCCCTGCCGATGCGCGAGCGGCCTTCCAGCAAGGAAACGTTGATGCGTGGGCTATTTGGGATCCCTACTATTCCGCCGCATTACTGCAAGGTGATGTTCGCGTGCTAAAAGACGGCTCAGACCTCAAACAGACCGGTTCGTTTTATCTCGCAGCACGTCCTTATGCCGAGAAAAATGGCGCTTTTGTACTTGGCGTGCTGGATACCTTTAGCCAGGCCGATGCGTTAACCCTCAGCCAGCGCCAGCAAAGCATTTCCCTGCTGGCTAAAACCATGGGCCTGCCTGAGCCGGTCATTGCATCTTATTTGGATCACCGCCCGCCAACCACCATTACGCCCGTCAGCGCTTCTGTTGCCGCCCTGCAACAGCAAACCGCCGATCTGTTTTATGACAACCGGCTGGTGCCGAAAAAAATCGACATTCGCCAGCGTATCTGGCACCCCACTCAGCAGGCAGGAGAAAAATTATGAGTCTGAATATGTTCTGGTTTTTACCCACCCACGGTGACGGCCATTATCTGGGGACAGAAGAAGGTTCGCGCCCGGTCGATCACGGTTATCTGCAACAAATTGCGCAAACGGCCGATCGCCTGGGATTTACCGGTGTTCTGATCCCAACCGGTCGCTCCTGCGAAGATGCCTGGCTGGTCGCCGCCTCGATGATCCCGGTCACCCAGCGATTAAAGTTTCTGGTCGCGCTGCGTCCAAGCGTAACCTCGCCGACGGTCGCCGCACGGCAGGCGGCAACGCTCGACAGGCTCTCAAATGGCCGGGCGCTATTTAATCTGGTAACCGGCAGCGATCCGCAGGAGCTGGCTGGTGACGGCGTGTTCCTCGATCACACCGAGCGTTATGAAGCTTCTGCTGAATTTACTCAGGTCTGGCGACGCTTGCTGCAAGGTGAAACGGTGGATTTCAACGGCAAACATATTCATGTCCGCGGCGCGAAGCTGTTTTTCCCTCCCGTACAACAACCCCGACCACCGCTTTATTTTGGCGGCTCATCTGATGTCGCACAAGACCTTGCTGCCGAGCAGGTTGATCTCTATCTGACCTGGGGCGAGCCGCCTGAACAGGTGAAAGCGAAGATTGAACAGGTACGGGCCAAAGCGGCGGCGCTTGGGCGCAAGATCCGCTTTGGTATTCGTCTGCATGTGATCGTACGGGAGACAACGCAAGAGGCGTGGCAGGCAGCAGATCGCCTGATAGCTCATTTGGATGACGATACCATTGCCAAAGCCCAGGCCGCCTTCTCAAGAACAGATTCGGTTGGTCAGCAGAGAATGGCGGCACTGCACAACGGTAAACGCGACAAACTGGAAATTAGCCCGAACCTGTGGGCAGGTGTTGGACTGGTACGCGGTGGCGCGGGTACCGCGCTGGTCGGAGATGGTCCGACGGTCGCGGCGCGTATCAACGAGTATGCAGCACTGGGAATCGACAGCTTTGTGTTGTCCGGGTATCCGCATCTGGAAGAGGCATACAAGGTCGGCGAACTGCTGTTCCCGCATCTGGATGTCGCTATACCAGAAATTCCGCAGCCACAGCGCCTGCAACAACAAGGCGAAGCGGTGGCAAACGAATTTATCCCGCGCAAAGTCGCGCAAAGCTAAGGAGCTACAAATGACAACGCCGAAAAACAGGTGGTTATTGCGCCTCGCGCCCTGGTTTTTACCGGTAGGTCTGGTGGCGCTCTGGCAGCTCGCATCATCAATGGGCTGGCTCTCCACCCGCATCCTGCCCTCTCCGGAGGGCGTTGTCGAAGCCTTCTGGACGCTTTCTGCCAGCGGCGAACTTTGGCAGCATCTGGCGATCAGCTCCTGGCGCGCGCTGGTCGGATTCTCTATCGGTGGGTCGATTGGCCTGACGCTTGGACTGATTAGCGGTCTGTCGTGTTGGGGAGAACGCTTGCTGGATACCTCGGTACAGATGCTACGTAACGTACCGCATCTGGCGCTGATCCCACTGGTGATTTTGTGGTTCGGCATTGATGAATCCGCCAAGATCTTTCTCGTCGCCCTGGGGACGCTGTTCCCAATTTATATCAATACCTGGCATGGGATCCGTAATATCGATCGTGGGCTGGTAGAGATGGCGCGCAGCTATGGGTTATCTGGTTTTTCACTGTTTATTCATGTGATCCTCCCCGGTGCCCTGCCCTCAATTATGGTCGGTGTACGTTTTGCTCTCGGACTGATGTGGCTGACGCTTATCGTCGCAGAAACCATTTCAGCCAATGCCGGTATTGGTTACCTGGCGATGAACGCCCGCGAATTTCTGCAAACCGATGTGGTCGTGGTGGCCATTATTCTCTACGCCCTGCTCGGCAAACTTGCCGACATCAGCGCCCAATTACTGGAGAGGATCTGGCTGCGCTGGAACCCGGCTTACCATATGAAGGAGGCTACCGTATGAATACCGCTCGCTTGAATCAGGGCACGCCGCTGTTGCTGAGCGCCGTGACGAAACAATATGCCGCCAATACGGTGCTCAATCAGTTAGATTTACATATTCCGGCCGGACAATTCGTTGCTGTGGTTGGCCGCAGCGGCGGAGGAAAAAGTACGTTGCTGCGTCTGTTGGCTGGGCTGGAGTCTCCCACCTCAGGCGCATTACTTGCCGGTACTACCCCGTTGGCAGATATTCAGGATGATACGCGAATGATGTTTCAGGACGCGCGTCTGCTGCCATGGAAGACGGTTATCGATAACGTGGGCCTGGGTCTGAAAGGTCACTGGCGCGGAGCGGCCCGAGATGCGCTGGCCGCAGTTGGACTTGAGAGTCGTGCTCAGGAATGGCCTGCCGCTCTGTCCGGAGGCCAAAAACAGCGTGTGGCCCTGGCGCGGGCTTTAATTCATCGCCCCGGTCTACTGCTGCTGGATGAACCCCTCGGCGCGCTCGATGCCTTAACCCGCCTTGAAATGCAGGAGCTGATTGTCTCGCTGTGGCAGGATCACGGCTTTACGGTGCTGCTGGTGACGCACGATGTCAGTGAGGCCGTTGCGATGGCAGACCGCGTGCTGTTGATCGAGGATGGCAAAATCGGGCTGGATCTGACCGTGGATATTCAGCGCCCCCGCCGTTTGGGATCGGTGCGGTTAGCCGAACTGGAAGCGGAAGTGTTGAACCGGGTTATGAAACGCGGCGAGACGGAACAACCGATCCTTCGACATGGATAACCACTCAGAAAACAAGGCCCGGTAGCGCTTCCCGGGCCTTTTGCCGGATGGCGGCATTACCGCCTTATCCGGCCTACTAAACTACAGGTCAACGTTTCAGGCTAACGCTTTGTCAATCTTCTCGAACAGATCGCCGGAGAGATTCTCCAGACCTTTCAGTTGTTCCAGCGCCGCACGCATCTTCGCCTGACGTTTTGCATCATAACGTTTTAAGCGAATCAGCGGCTCAATCAGACGTGACGCCACCTGCGGATTACGGCTATTGAGTTCAGTCAGCATATCGACCAGGAACTGATAACCACTGCCATCTTCCGCATGGAATGCCGCCGGATTGCTACCCGCAAAGGCACCAATCAGCGAACGGATTCGGTTCGGATTACTCATACTGAAAGAGCGATGCTTCAGCAGGCCACGTACCGTTTCCAGTACGTTACTCGCCGGGCTGGTGGATTGCAGGATAAACCATTTATCCATCACCAGACCGTCATGATGCCACTTATCGTCATACTCCTGCATTAGCGCGTCACGGCACGGTAGTTGCGCCGCCACTGCCGCCGACAGCGCCGCCAGCGCATCGGTCATATTGTTCGCTTCACGGTACTGCTTGCTTACCAGCGTGTCCGCCAGATGGGTTTCGCCAAAGGCCAGAAAACGCAGGCAGGCATTACGCAGCGTACGCTTGCCAATATCGGCATGCTCAACGCGGTACTCATCAAGATGATTAGCGTTATAGATGGCAAGGAATTCATCCGCCAGCTCGGCCGCCAGCGTGCGGGTTAACGCTTCGCGAACTTCGGTTATCGCCACCGGATCGATGATGTCAAACAGTTCGGCAATTTCATTCACCGAAGGCAGCGTCAGGATCTCAGCCGCCAGCGCTGGATCGATTTTCTCATCCAGCAAAATCGCACGGAATGCATCGGCCACGTGTACCGGCAGCGACAGCGGCTGCCCCTGCTGATGGCGGGCAACATTCAGCTTAATATAGGTTGCCAGCAGGCTTTGCGCCGCGTCCCAACGAGAGAAATCGTTACGCGCATGACGCATCAGGAAGGTCAGTTGCTGATCGCTCCATTTATATTCCAGTTTTACCGGCGCGGAGAATTCGCACAGCAGCGCCGGAACCGGCTGGAAGTAGACGTTATCAAAGACAAACGTCTGCTCTGCCTGGGTAACGTTGAGTACGGAATTCACCGGGTGCCCGCCTTTTTGTAGCGGGATCACTTTTCCTTCGTTGTCATACAACTCAAGGGCGAAAGGAATATGCAGCGGCTGTTTTTCGGCCTGATCCGGCGTAGCCGGCGTGCGCTGGCTGATAGTCAGCGTGTACTGCTCAGTTGACGGATTGTAGTCATCACGCACGGTCAGAATCGGCGTACCGGACTGACTGTACCAGCGGCGGAAATGCGAGAGATCGACATTGGACGCATCTTCCATCGCCTGAACGAAATCATCACAGGTTGCAGCGCTGCCGTCATGACGTTCAAAGTACAGCTGCATTCCTTTCTGGAAGTTAGCCTCACCCAGCAGGGTGTGGATCATACGAATAACTTCAGCACCCTTTTCGTACACGGTCAGGGTATAGAAGTTGTTCATTTCGATAACCATATCCGGGCGGATAGGATGCGCCATTGGGCTGGCGTCCTCGGCAAACTGCAGGCCACGCATGGTGCGCACATTGCTGATACGGTTTACCGCGCGTGAGCCGAGATCGGAACTGAACTCCTGATCGCGGAATACGGTTAGCCCCTCTTTCAAGCTCAACTGGAACCAGTCGCGACAGGTCACGCGGTTGCCGGTCCAGTTGTGGAAATATTCGTGACCGATAACGCGCTCAATATCGAGGTAATCTTTGTCGGTGGCGGTATCGGTACGTGCCAGCACATATTTGGAGTTAAAGATGTTCAGACCTTTATTCTCCATCGCGCCCATGTTGAAGAAATCCACGGCGACAATCATATAAATGTCGAGGTCATACTCGAGGCCAAAGCGCTCTTCATCCCATTTCATGGAGTTTTTCAGCGAGGTCATCGCCCACGGCGCGCGGTCAAGGTTGCCACGATCGACGTACAGTTCCAGCGCCACTTCACGCCCGGAGCGGGTGGTAAAGGTGTCGCGCAGAACGTCGAAATCGCCGGCTACCAGCGCGAACAGATAACACGGTTTCGGGAACGGATCCTGCCACTGTACCCAGTGACGACCATTTTCCAGTTCCCCCTGTGCCACGCGGTTACCGTTGGAGAGCAGGAACGGATATTGGGTTTTATCGGCGATAATTTTGGTGGTAAAACGCGCCAGGACATCAGGCCTGTCGAGATACCAGGTAATATGGCGGAAACCTTCCGCTTCACACTGGGTGCACAGCGCGTCGCCGGACTTGTACAGTCCTTCCAGCGCGGTATTGGACGCTGGGCTAATTTCATTCACGATGCGCAGCGTAAAACGTTCTGGCAGTTGGTTAATGACCAGAGCGCCCTCTTCTTCTTTATACACTGTCCACGGTTCGTCGTTCACGTGGATCGACACCAGGGTCAGATCTTCGCCATTCAGGCGCAGGGGCGCATCGGACGCGCCATGACGGACAGCCTGGCTCACTGCTGTGACCACGGTTTTTTCAGCATCCAGGTCAAAGGTCAAGTCAATATCAGTAATCTGGTAATCCGGCGCACGATAGTCGTGACGGTATTTGGCTTGTGGCTGTTGTGTCATAAAAAAACCTTTAGCATCTTTAATAGAGTCTCGGCTTCAGTCTATTCCTGTTGCGTAAATCGCGCTACGCAGAATGTTCATCTTTTCAGGCACAAACACCCTTTTTGCTACATTTTTATAACACGTGGCACGAATTGCCCTCGACCAGAAAGAGAGCTTATGGTGTGATCGGGGTTCAATAAATCGCTAAACAGGGTATACTCCAGCGGTTTTCTTAGTTGTTTATTGTACTAAACGCTCCCGTGAGAGGATGCTACTGCGCACCTATGACACAATTCGCTTCTCCTGTTCTGCACTCGCTGCTGGATACAGACGCTTATAAGTTGCATATGCAGCAAGCCGTTTTTCACCACTACTATGATGTGCAAGTAGCGGCTGAATTTCGTTGCCGTGGCGATGACCTGCTCGGTATTTATGCCGATTCAATTCGTGAGCAGGTGAATGCTATGCAGCACCTGCGACTGCAGGAGGATGAGTACCAGTGGCTCTCCGGCCTGCCATTCTTTAAGGCTGATTACCTCACCTGGCTACGTGATTTCCGCTATAACCCGGAACAAGTTCACGTCACTAATGATAACGGTAAGCTGAACATCCGCTTAACCGGGCCCTGGCGTGAAGTGATCATGTGGGAAGTTCCGCTGTTGGCGGTTATCAGTGAACTGGTGCACCGTTACCGTTCGCCCGAATCAGGCGTGCCACAGGCACTCGATGAGCTGGAAAGTAAACTAGTAGAATTCTCTGCTTTAACGAAAGATGTCGATATGTCCCGCTTCCATCTAATGGATTTTGGTACGCGCCGTCGTTTTTCTCGCGAAGTACAGCAGGCTATCGTTAAACGCCTGCAGCAAGAGTCCTGGTTTGTTGGCACCAGCAACTACGATTTGGCCCGTCGCCTGTCATTAACCCCAATGGGTACGCAGGCGCATGAGTGGTTCCAGGCTCATCAGCAGATCAGCCCTGAACTTGCCACCAGCCAGCGCGTGGCTCTGGCCGCCTGGTTAAATGAATATCCTGACCAACTCGGCATTGCGCTGACTGATTGCATCACCATGGACGCGTTTTTACGCGACTTTGGCGTTGAGTTTGCGACCCGCTACCAGGGTTTACGCCATGACTCAGGCGACCCGGTGGAATGGGGTGAAAAAGCCATCGCGCATTATGAAAAGCTGGGTATTGATCCGCTGAGCAAAACGCTGGTGTTTTCAGATAATCTCGATCTGAAAAAAGCGATTGAGCTCTACCGCCACTTCTCTTCCCGCGTGCAGTTGAGTTTTGGTATTGGGACACGGCTAACATGCGATATTCCCCAGGTAAAGCCACTCAATATCGTTATCAAGCTGGTAGAGTGCAACGGCAAACCGGTGGCGAAATTATCTGACAGCCCGGGTAAAACCATCTGCCACGATAAAGCGTTTGTTCGCGCACTGCGCAAAGCCTTCGATCTCCCGCATATCAAAAAAGCCAGTTAAGCCTTCCCGGGAGCCATTTTGGCTCCCTTATTCGCGTTTATTTCCGAAATCTTTCACTCCAGCTACGAATTCTGCTTGTCTGATTGCAGATGCCAGGTAACATAGGTATTCCCCCCATTACGGGTGGACATGTGTTTATATATCCGACTATTAACAGAGAGAATATTATGAGCGTTGTGCCTGTAGCCGACGTACTCCAGGGCCGCGTAGCCGTTGACAGCGAAGTCACCGTGCGCGGATGGGTGCGTACCCGCCGAGATTCAAAAGCTGGCATCTCCTTCCTCGCCGTTTATGACGGTTCCTGCTTTGATCCTGTACAGGCCGTCATCAATAATTCTCTGCCCAATTACAATCAGGACGTACTGCGCCTGACGACGGGTTGTTCAGTTATTGTAACGGGTAAAGTCGTTGCATCTCCTGGACAAGGACAGAGCTTTGAAATTCAGGCCACTGAGGTTGAAGTCACCGGCTGGGTTGAAGATCCTGATACCTACCCAATGGCGGCGAAGCGTCACAGCATTGAGTATCTGCGCGAAGTCGCGCACATGCGTCCACGTACCAACATGATTGGTGCGGTTGCGCGTGTACGTCATACGCTGGCGCAAGCTCTGCATCGCTTCTTCCACGAGCAGGGTTTCTTTTGGGTATCGACTCCGCTGATCACCGCTTCCGATACGGAAGGTGCCGGTGAAATGTTCCGTGTTTCTACGCTGGATCTGGAAAACCTGCCGCGTAACGATCAGGGTAAAGTCGATTTCGATAAAGACTTCTTTGGTAAAGAAGCCTTCCTGACCGTTTCCGGTCAGTTGAACGGCGAAACTTACGCCTGCGCCCTGTCCAAAATTTATACCTTTGGCCCGACTTTCCGCGCAGAAAACTCTAACACCAGTCGTCACCTGGCAGAGTTTTGGATGCTGGAACCTGAAGTGGCTTTCGCCGACCTGAACGATGTTGCTGGTCTGGCTGAAGCGATGCTGAAGTATGCGTTCAAAGCCGTACTGGCAGAGCGTGCTGATGATATGAAATTCTTCGCTGAACGTGTCGACAAAGATGCAATTTCACGCCTGGAACGTTTCATTGACGCTGACTTCGCGCAGGTAGATTACACCGACGCGGTAAGCATTCTGGAAAAATGCGGCAAACAGTTCGAAAACCCGGTGTACTGGGGTGTGGATCTGTCTTCCGAGCATGAACGTTATCTTGCTGAAGAGCACTTTAAAGCGCCGGTGGTGGTGAAAAACTACCCGAAAGATATCAAAGCGTTTTATATGCGCCTTAACGAAGACGGTAAGACCGTCGCGGCAATGGACGTTCTGGCTCCGGGAATCGGTGAAATCATCGGTGGTTCTCAGCGTGAAGAGCGTCTGGACGTGCTGGATGCCCGTATGCTGGAAATGGGTCTGAACAAAGAAGATTACTGGTGGTATCGCGACCTGCGTCGCTACGGTACCGTTCCGCATTCCGGTTTCGGTTTGGGCTTTGAGCGTTTGATTGCTTACGTAACCGGCGTACAGAACGTCCGTGACGTTATTCCGTTCCCGCGTACACCGCGTAACGCAACGTTCTAAACCTGCATCTTTGCTTTAAAGGCCAGCATTGCTGGCCTTTTTTGTACCCGTTACGTGTTACGAGATCTTTCTCTCACATTAAACACAACTTTTTTCCTCTCTCTTCCTGTTACGTAATATTTCACCGCAACACATTCGAACAAAAAATAATCAGCAATTTTATTGTGGATTAGCATTTTCTGATTAAATAGTACATTTTATGACCACTTGCACGGCATTCCGGACGTCCAAAAATAGTCTCTTGTAAAACAGGATCTTTCGGGTGTAGCCGAGAAAAAAGAGCCTTAGCAAAATTAAACATAAGAAAATCATATAAATAGAATTAAAAGCGGTGATTTTTAGCGCAGAGACATCTGAAGTTTGAAGTTGTTCACAAAGTTGCACAAAAATAACATTTTGTTACACATTTTTTCTTTTTGAAACCAAATCTTTATATTTGTAGCACTTTGACGGTAGCGAAACGATAGTTTGAATGGAAAGATGCCTGTCAGACACATAAAGACACCAAACTCTCATCAATAGTTCCGTAAATTTTTATTGACGGAATTTATTGGCGGCAGTGGCAGGTGTCATATAAAAACCGATGAGGGTAATAAATAATGATGAAGCGCAATATTCTGGCAGTGGTTATCCCTGCTCTGCTGGTAGCCGGGGCAGCTAACGCTGCAGAAGTTTATAACAAAGATGGCAACAAACTGGATATCTACGGTAAAACCGTTGGTCTGCACTATTTCTCTGACAGCGCTGATAACGATGGCGATCAGACTTATGCTCGTCTTGGTTTCAAAGGGGAAACTCAGATTAATTCCGATCTGTCCGGCTACGGTCAGTGGGAATACAACTTTGCCGGTAACAACTCTGAAGGCGGCAGCGACGCTCAGAACGGTAACAAAACCCGTCTGGCATTTGCCGGTCTGAAATTTGGCGACGCAGGCTCATTCGATTACGGTCGTAACTACGGTATCGTTTACGATGCGCTGGGTTACACCGATATGCTGCCAGAGTTTGGTGGTGATACCGCGTACAGCGACAACTTCTTCGTTGGTCGTGTTGGTGGTGTTGCAACCTACCGTAACTCTAACTTCTTCGGTCTGGTTGACGGCCTGAACTTCGGTATCCAGTATCTGGGTAAAAACGAGCGTGATGGCAATACCGGTCGTTCTAACGGCGACGGCGTTGGCGGATCTGTAAGCTACGAAATTGATGGCTTCGGTATCGTCGGTGCATACGGCGCGGCTGACCGCACCAACGCGCAGGAAAACTCTTTCTACGGCAACGGCGGTAAAAAAGCTGAGCAGTGGGCTACCGGGGTGAAATACGATGCTAATAACATCTACCTGGCAGCAAACTACGGTGAAACCCGTAACGCAACCCGCATCTCAGGTGCTGGTAACAGCGGCTTCGCAAACAAAACTGAAGACGTGTTCGTCGTTGCTCAGTACCAGTTCGATTTCGGTCTGCGTCCGTCCATCTCCTACAACAAATCTAAAGCGAAAGACGTAGAAGGTATCGGTGACGTAGATCTGGTTGATTACTTCGAAGTTGGTGCGACCTACTACTTCAACAAAAATATGTCCACCTATGTTGACTACCAGATCAACCAGATTGATTCTGACAACAAACTGGGCGTGAACTCTGACGACATCGTTGCAGTCGGTATCGTTTACCAGTTCTAATAGCAGACCTCTTTGTTAAATGCCTAAAAAACAGGACTTCGGTCCTGTTTTTTTATCTCTGCTAGCGGATTCTTGCGTCTTAAAAAAACACCTCAGCTTTTCGTCAGTAACGGTTGGCATTTTGTAAATCTACCGTTAACCTGATAGCGGACTTCCCTTCTGTAATCACTATGGAACCTCGTCATGTTTGAGAACATTACCGCCGCTCCTGCCGACCCCATTTTGGGTCTGGCTGATTTGTTTCGTGCCGATGACCGCCCTGGAAAAATAAACCTCGGGATCGGTGTATATAAAGATGAGACAGGCAAAACGCCGGTACTGACCAGCGTTAAAAAAGCCGAGCAATATATACTGGAAAATGAAACCACCAAAAATTACCTTGGCATTGACGGTATTCCAGAGTTTGGTCGTTGCACTCAGGAATTACTGTTTGGTAAAGAGAGTTCGCTTATCAACGACAAACGTGCACGTACCGCACAGACCCCTGGCGGTACTGGCGCACTGCGTGTGGCAGCTGATTTCCTGGCGAAAAACACGTCGGCTAAACGCGTATGGGTGAGCAATCCAAGCTGGCCTAACCATAAGAGCGTGTTTAACTCCGCCGGTCTGGAAGTTCGTGAATACAACTATTACGATGCGGCGAACCATTCTTTAGACTTTGATGCGCTGCTGGCAAGCCTCAGCGAAGCGCAGGCTGGCGACGTGGTGTTATTTCACGGCTGCTGCCATAACCCAACCGGTATCGACCCTACTCTGGAGCAGTGGCAAACGCTGGCCCAGCTTTCTGTCGAAAAAGGTTGGTTGCCGCTGTTTGACTTCGCATACCAGGGCTTTGCCCGTGGTCTGGAAGAAGATGCAGAAGGTCTGCGCGCATTCGCAGCGCTGCACAAAGAGCTGATCGTCGCGAGCTCCTACTCCAAGAACTTTGGCCTGTACAATGAGCGCGTAGGCGCCTGTACGCTGGTTGCAGCCGATGCTGAAACCGTTGACCGTGCGTTTAGCCAGATGAAGTCCGCCATTCGCGCTAACTACTCCAACCCGCCAGCACACGGCGCTTCCGTCGTCGCCACTATTCTGAGCAACGACGCGCTGCGTGCTATCTGGGAACAGGAACTGACTGATATGCGCCAACGCATTCAGCGCATGCGTCTACTGTTCGTGAATACGCTGCAGGAGAAAGGTGCAAACCGCGACTTCAGCTTTATCATCAAACAGAACGGCATGTTCTCATTCAGCGGCCTGACCAAAGAACAGGTTCTGCGTCTGCGTGAAGAATTTGGCGTCTATGCCGTCGCTTCCGGACGCGTAAACGTGGCAGGAATGACGCCAGATAATATGGCGCCGCTGTGCGAAGCGATTGTCGCAGTACTGTAATCTATCGCACACAAAAAAGGCCGCAATAGCGGCCTTTTGTTTATCTGAGATATTACCAGACAGGCATTTCATCCTGCAGGAACGGGTTATGTAGCCGTTCGTTACCCAGCGTAGAAAGTGGTCCATGACCCGGAATAAACGTCACATCATCGCCCAACGGCAAAAGTTTACGTTTAATCGAATCGATCAGTTGGCTATGATCTCCGCGAGGAAAATCGCTGCGCCCTACGCCGCCTTTGAAAATCACATCACCAGAAATCAGTAATTTTGATTGCTCATCAAAGAAGACCACATGTCCCGGCGTGTGGCCCGGACAGTGCAGCACCTGTAACGTCACATTGCCCACGCTTACCCGGTCGCCTTCATTCAACCAGCGATCGGGGGTCAGCGGCTCACAATCGCCCAGGCCAAACATGCGGCTCTGAGCAGGAAGTCCCTGTAGCCAGAACTCATCTTCTTTTTCCGGACCAATAACCGGTACACCATAATGCTGTGCCAGTTCAGCCGCTGCGCCAACATGGTCAAGATGACCATGGGTAAGCAGAATCTGCATAAGCGTCAGACCGCTGGCATCTACTTCCTGTTTGATTTTCTCGGCATCACCGCCGGGATCGACCAATGCGGCCAGACGAGTCTGCTCACACCAGATTAACGAGCAGTTCTGGGCGAAGGCAGTGACCGGAATAATACGATAGTTCATACAGCTCCTGTTTCATTAAGCTTATGGATCACCAGTGCCGTGCAGGCCCGGTGTCGATATGCACAAAGTTACTGCTGGGGTAGTATCCTACACCACCTGCGCGCATAGATAACGCAGCTTTGCGAATATTGCTTAATGCGATGCCTTCAATATGGAAATCCATGGCCTGGCCTTTTGTGTGGTAGCTTTTCTTTGCTACACCACGGCTGCGCGCACGAAGTTCGTTATTGGTATCGATAGAGCGATAGCCTGAGATCAGCTGTACGGGTTTACGCGTGCCCAGCAGGCCCTGCAGACGGAAGAGTTGATCAAACAGTCCCGGGTCAATGGATTTCACTTTATTGGCCCGAAAATCACGGAAAAAGTGGTTAAGTTTTGCTAATTCGTCCTGAATATAGCCCCTGCCATCAAAAAACTCTGCTTTTATTGACTCACCGGTATGCAGGTTATTCAGAGTCAATATACGCGGACGTGGGGTAGAGAGTGTAGCAAACGCAGGCGTAGGCAGGATGGCAGCGCCGAGGGCAATGCCACCAAGCGCCAGCAGTTTGCGGCGATTAGCGTCAAATTTGTCCATGGTATTAAGGTCTACAAGGTCAATGTTATCGTATGTATGCTCTAGCGCACGCGAGAAACCTTATCTGGCTAAGTAGTCCACGTCAAGGCTCTCAACCCCAGGAAATACGGGGCTTGTAGCCATTCAGCCCCGTTTCCAGCATAACTTACGACAATCATTTTCCTCGAACTGCTTCATTTATCTGATTAATTGTTCGGCTTTTGACACAATTTGTGCACTGGATCGCGCTGTTAGATCGTAATTGTAAATATCTGTACGATACTGCGTGCGACCATCTGAGCCAACAAATGCGGTCAGATAGTAGAGGTTGACCGGAATATTCTGGCGAATATTCACGTACCTCGTATCCCCTTGCTTCAGAGCATCTGAGATGCGCGTATCATTCCACCCCGCATCCTGTAGCAGCATATTTGCCAGCTCAGAAGCCTTATTCACACGCACGCAGCCGGAGCTTAATGCCCGCGTATCCTTCTGGAACAGATTGTGGTTCGGCGTATCGTGCAGATAAATAGCATCCGAACTCGGCATATTGAATTTATAGCGCCCGAGCGAGTTATGCGCTCCCGGTGCCTGCTGGAAGCGGAACGGCAGATTGGATGCGGTGATCGTGGCCCAGTCTACCTGCCACGGATCTATCGTCTCTTTGCTGTTCCAGCCGCGCATCACGGTATAGCCGTGGCGTTCAAGGTATCCGGGGTCATTCCAGACTTTAGGCAGGATATCTTTTCGGGCCAGCGTTGGCGGCACGTTCCACGGCGGATTAACGACCACGTTATTCAGTGCGCTGCTCATCATCGGCGTTTTACGATCGGGACGCCCGACAATAACGCGTGAGGCCAGCACCTGGTTGCCGTTCTGATAATAAACCAGCGAGTAAGCAGGAATGTTCACCATGATGCCGGTAGACAACTCACCCGGCAGCAGGCGCAAGCGCTGAATATTTAATGCCAGCACCCCCGCACGTTGCGCGGGTGTCACGTTCAGCCAGTCACGCGTGGCAGGGCCAATCGCGCCATCGGCGCCAAGCCCCTGCCACGTCTGAAAACGCTTTACCGCGTCGACAAGTTCACGATCGTAAGCGCCTCGTCCTTCTTTGGCTGCGGTACTGACAACGGATTCCAGCATCCCGGTGCGGCGCAAAATTTCGCGCAGCGCCGGGATGTCATTACTCCACTCTCCCGGGCGCAGCGTCGCGGTACTGGTTAACCGCGGCCAGGGCTGCGTGTCGCTCACCAACTTAAGTAGCGATTCATGCATTGCTGCGTACTGCGGATGTTGCGGCGCCAGATTGGCGACGAACGAAGTCAGTTGGCCGTTATCTAACGCGACCTGCCACTGATTGATCACAGAAATTGGCGGCGTCGTCAACGCATAGGGCTTATCACTATAAAGCCAGCGATTACCTTTGACAGGAATATTGGCTATAAAGTGCAGATAGCCCATCATCGCATCTGACAGCACAATATCTCTGGCCTGACCGGTTACTGCCGGGTCAGTCAGAAGTGCGACCCAGTTGGTGAACTGCGGCTGAAAGCCGGCAATTGCCACCTCAGCTAACTGTTGCTGAAAGGCTTTTACCGCATCACGATTTTCCCACATTGGTTTCATTTCGCGTGCGGCATACAGCAGTTCCAGCTGGCTCATATAAACCGGTGTATAACCCGCTGGAAGTTGAGATTGTAGTTCGGCGCGGGCTTTATCAACTGACACGCCCTCCGGCAGCGGTTGAATACCCGCCATGATAGCCGTCGCGGAAGATTGTACCTGCGGCTGCGATAACGCTGTTGGCTGTTCACTGACGGTCGCTGAGCTATCGCCAGGGATCATTTCAGGCTCATCGGCCTGCGCATTGAACAGTGGAGCGAATGTTACGGCCAGGCACAAACTGATTGCCGACAGCCGACGACCACACATTTTATTAAGCAACATCCCTTGCCCCCTGTTTTCTTTATCATACTTTGAGTAGCCAGGCCGCGTGTACTCCCCTTTTATTTTAACGGGGTCGGACCTGTAAAACGCCAATACAAGCTGAAGTATGACGAGCAAGCCTGTGACGCGTTAGGCTTACCTTTAGTATATAAACATGAAAAAGTTTTTGCCTAACCTAATGTAAAGAAGTCTAAAGAAATTACACCAGGTATTGAGAATTTTCGGAAAAAAAGAAGGCGGCCATTTAGCCGCCTTTTTGTTTAGCTTGCCTGCGAGGAAGCATCTTCGGTGCCAGGTAACGGCTCAGGTAGCTGAGGCGCAAACCCGCGCAGCCCCACCACGTGAACGTGTTCGGTGTTCTGGAAGACTTTACGCACCAGTTTGTAGGTAGTGCCTTTCTCTGGGCTGATGTTTTCCGGCGCAGCGATAATTAGCTGCATCTGCAAACGCTCGCACAGTTCAAACAGGGTCGCGATAGAGCGCGCATCGAGTCGCGCAGCTTCATCAAGGAACAGCAGACGGCAAGGAGAGATATCTTTCCCGCGCAGTCGGCGACCTTCGTCTTCCCAGCTTTGTACAACCATCACCAGAATAGACATCCCGGTCCCGATCGCTTCACCCGTTGACAACGCGCCAGATTCAGCACGCAGCCAGCCGTCAGAACCACGGTTAACCTCGACTTCCATTTCCAGATAGTTACGGTAATCCAGCAGCTCCTCACCGATGGTTTGCGGCGTGCGTTGCCCCATATCAATCTGCGGATTCAGTCGCTGATACAGCTTCGCCAGCGCTTCAGAGAAGGTCAGACGATTGCTGTTAAACAGATCCTGGTGCTGCTCATGCTGCTCGGAAAGTACGTCCAGCAAGGTAGCATGCGTCTCACGTACGTTGACGTTCAGACGAACGCTGTTTACCTGGCCAAACGACACGCTTTGCAGCCCCTGATTCAGCATGCGAATACGGTTCTGTTCGCGCTGAATCGTCTTACGAATGATGTTCGCCACGCTGCGAGAGCTGATCGCCAGCTTCTGTTCGCGGGAGGTTAACTCTTCCGTCAGACGGCTCAGTTCGATCTCCATCTGTTCAATGGCTTCAACCGGATCGTCGGTACGGATAATATCCTGGCGAATACGTTCACGCAGATGCTGGTAAACCGCGACGAAGAACTGAATTTTACGCTCCGGGCGTTTTGGATCTTCAGACATGCGCAGCACATCGCGCAGGTGTTCGTTATCCGCAACCGCCAGGCGCAGCGCACCGAGCGCCTTATCCGACATCGAACGCAGTTCATCACCGGAAAGATACGCCAGCTCGCGACGGTGCAGGCGGCGTTCAACGCCGTTATCTTTCACCATCCGCATCACCGCACACCAGCCGGCTTTTGCAGTAACGACCTGCTCGCGCATCTCAAAGTAATCACGTTCCAGTTTGCGCAGTTTACGGGTCAGGTTGTCCATCTCCGCTTCGCAGAAGGTTAGCGCTTTTTCCAGTTGGTTACGGCGTGCACGGTTATTGCTGAGCTGCGCATGCAGTTCATCACGACGAATACGCGCACGCTCTTCGGCTCCGCTGTCCGCACGAACGCCGATATCCTGCAGTTCACGCTGTAAATCGTTAAGCAGTTCTTTTTTGGTGTCATAGGAGCTTTTCAGCGACGCCATGACCTGATTGTACTGGCTTAGTTGTGCGGCGTGACTGCGCAGCGCTTCACGGGCGCGGGTACGTTCAGCTTCCGCCTGTTCCAGGCGCTCACGCAGTTTTTCGTTCAGATCGCTGTTGCCGCTGAGCATTTCGGCAGAGTCGGAATAGCTAAAGTGCGCCCGACGTTGCACCACTTCGGTCAGGGCAAAAGCCTGCTGACGCGCATCGCGCTGCATCTGCTGGGAATACGCGTAATCTTCCTTCAGTTGTTCAAACTGCTCAGGGTCATTTTGCAGAACAGAAACGATAGGTTCCAGTTTGGCTAACTGATTGCCATGCTGCTGCACAAAACGCGCGGCTTCCTGGGCCTCATCCAGACGCTCGCGAATTTCGTCCACGCGATCGGCCAGCGTGTCATCTGCCAGCAGATTCAAACGCGGCAGCAGGCGGTTAAGCGCTGATACACCCTCTTTCGCCTGTTCAAACTGCATACGGCTTTGCTGATTATCATTTTCATGATTAGTCAGCGCACGTTCCAGTTCAACGCGACGGCCATTCAGTTGGCGAATTTCCGCTTCTGGATCGTCTTCAAACGCCACTGACAGATGGCTGCCGATAAAGCGGCTGAACGCCTGATGCAGGCGCTGGGTTTTCTGAACGTCAAAGGAGAGCGTGGCGAAACGTTCTGACAGTCCTTCACGCTCGGCATGCAGGGTTTCGATACGGCTTTCTC
Source organism: Citrobacter arsenatis (assembly GCF_004353845.1). Classification (GTDB taxonomy): domain Bacteria; phylum Pseudomonadota; class Gammaproteobacteria; order Enterobacterales; family Enterobacteriaceae; genus Citrobacter; species Citrobacter arsenatis. The sequence continues at coordinate 1,841,159 of NZ_CP037864.1, read as the reverse complement.
GCGCCGCACGACCAAAAATCGGCACCGTCGGGAAGCGGGAATAACGCCACTGACGCTCGGCGGTTTTCACCACCACCGCTTTTTCCAGCTCATCAACGCTGAATACGCTGTCATCAAACGACTGCGGATCACCTTCGATGAAATAGAGATCTTCAGGACAATCCGTCAGCCCTTCAAGCTGTTCGGTAATCAGCGACAGATCCGGCACCACGATGGCATGACGCGAAGGCCCGTACAGCGCAGAGAAGTACGGCGCATCTTCAAGGCTAACGTCGTCATAGATTTCTGACAGCAGTACGCCGCCGAAGCGTTCCGCGAGCGCGTTCAGGCGCTGATCTTCCGCCCCGCCCGGCTGACTTAAACGTTCAATCTCTTCATCAACCGCGTTTTTGCGCGCGCCGACTTCATCACGCTCAACAATGGCTTCACGCTCGCGCTCCAGCAATTGTTGCAGATACTCGGTTACGTCCTGGCTTGAAGTAAATTCTTCGCCGCACTGTTCGCTAAGCTGGTTCAGGCTATTTTGCGCGGCCAGCCAGACAGGCGCGCGTTTCATCAGATGCTGGATACGAGACTGAAGTTGCTCCTGCTCCTGGCGCAACGTCATACGCTGTTCGCTGGCAGAAGAAACGCTATCCGACAAGGCGGCGATACGCGCCTCCAGCTCCTGGTGCAGCGCTTCCAGCTCATCGATATCGAACTGTTTCCCCTGACGCTTGCAGAATTCAGCCAGCAGACGCTCGGCGTCCTGCTGTTCGCGCAGACGCTGCTCCAGCTCGCTGAGTCGCATACGCAACGGCTGAACCTGCTCCGCCAGATGGCGCTGTTCCACGCCTTCCCGCAGCAGTTCACGCGCCACGCTCCAGGCTTCACTACGCGCCAGCGGACCATTGATAGCCGCCACCAGCTGATAAGCCTGTTCGAACTGACTGTGCGCGGTTTGCGCCACGCTCATTTTTTGTTCCAGCGTCAGCAGTTTTTCAGTGGCTTCCTGTTCTTTGGCCTGGAAGGTTTCCAGCCATTCGGCAGCGCTGTCGGCTGTCAGATCGGGTAAATGGCAAAGCTCTTTTGCCCGATTCAGCGCCTGGATCGCCTGGGTATACTGAATGGCTCGCGTTTGCTGGACGTCCAGCGCCTGCTGGTAATCGGCAAGCTGGCTTTTCAGCTCATCCACTTCCAGTTCAGCAGCTTCTGCGCGGGCTTCGTTTTCATCCTGACGGTCAACGGCTTCCGCAACCACCTCATTTTGTTCTTCAAGGCGCACCTGCAGTTCTTCAAGATCCGCTTCGTAGCGTTCAATTTTTTCCTGCTGACGCAGCGCGGTTTGCACCAGATTCAGGTGATCGCTCGCGGCCTGGTAATCTGCTTCCAGATCGCCTTCCGCGCCGTTATGCTCGCCCAGTTCGCGCGCCATATCCACGTGCTTGTACTGCTCGGCTGCCAACTGCTTGCGTGAGGTATGCAACTCACGACGATATTCCAGCGCTTTATCGAGATGAATACGACGTTCGTTGGCGTGGCGCATATAATCGGCGGCCACATAGTTGGTCGCTTCGCTGATCAAATGCTTAAACAGATCGCGGTCAGACTGGGTTACGCGAATCGCTTCCAGCGTCATACGGTTTTCACGTAGCGCGGCTTCCATATCCTGGAACGCTTTACGTACACCGCTGTTTTCTGGCAGCAGGTAATCACGCAGTGAACGGGTAATGGCGCTGGAGATCCCGCCGTACAGCGAGGCTTCAATCAGACGATAGAATTTACTACGGTCAGACGCAGAACGCAGACGACGGGCAATGATGCCCAGATCAAACATCAGCGAGTGATAATCAGTTATTGAGTTGAACTGCTTGAACTGCACGCCTTCCATCTCATCAAGCTTCTCTTTCAGCTCAGAGAGGGACAACACGCGCGCCTGGCGTTCATTCAACGTTTCCGTTACCAGTTGGGTTGGCTGCACCGACATCGGCAGTCCCTGAATGGCAAACGGTTTAATATCCACTTTACGATCGCGACCGGCAACCTGTTGCAGACGCACACCGACGACCACGCGCTGATGCCGCGAGTTGAGGACGTCGAGCATTGAGTAACAAACACCCGCTTTCAGCTTACCGTGCAGACCCTTATCACGTGAGCCGCTAGTTGCACCGGCTTCGGTGGTGTTACGGAAATGCAGCAGCGTTAAGTCCGGGATGAGCGCCGTAACAAATGCTGCCATGGTGGTGGACTTACCCGCACCGTTACCGCCGGAAAGCGTGGTAACCAGTTCGTCAAGGTCGAACGTACGGGCAAAAAAACCATTCCAGTTAATCAGCGTAAGTGAGCGAAATTTACCGCGTTCAATCATTATTCTTCTTCTCCACTGTCCGGCTGATTTTCTTCGGGCTCATCGTTAAGCTGCAGACGGTTCTCGACCGGCATCGCTTCACCATCACGAATTAAGCGACGCTGCGCTTCGCGCGGATCGTCACCGCTGCGCACATCCGCGCCGAAGCGGAAGACAGATTCAGTAATCCGGAATTTGCTGCTGTCGTGGCCCATAAACCACACCATGCCTAAACGGCGCAGGCGGTTTAACGAAGAACGCACCTTTTCCTGTAGCTTCTGGCGGTCAACGTCCGAACCGGTTGAACGGTTATTTACCAGCTTCAGGAGTTTTGCTTCATCCGCCAGCGTTAGCAGCTCGTCATACAGCTCTTGCTGGGTAAAAATCCCTTCGTTCGCCAGGCGTTCCGGGCTGAGATAGAGATAGCAAAGAATTTTACCGACCATCATGTCCAGTTCAGACAGGACCGAACGGGGAATGAGCGTCGTGGAACGCGGGCGAAGGTAGAAGAACCCTTCCGGCGCACGGATTAATTCCACGTTATATCGGCTATAAAACTCTTCAAAATATTCCTGAAAATCCATCAGGAAGGCATGATTATCCAGTTCATCCAGGCCGATATGTCGGCCCGAACGTAAGGCGCTATCCAGCGCCGGAAATAACGGATTCGCCAGCGCCTGCGCCAGCTTTACCGGCATCACTTGTTCAATATTTGTCAATGACATGCGCCTGTACCTTGGCTCCGTAATCATTAATCGGCTGCCATTTTGCTGGCAGTCCGGTGAAGTCTGCTTGCGCTACGCCAAGACGTACCGCCTGATCGATAACAATACGCGCGACGTCGAAGTGACGTGCACGTGGGTATTGCGCCAGATACTCGCGCACTACCAAACCGAGATCCAGTGGAGTTTGTCTGGATTTGTAGATAGCCAGCTGTTCTTCGATGATCGCCGCCAGTTGCTCACGGATCTCATTAAATTCTTCATATTCCAGATCTGCCGGAAGCTCACCGGTGACCTCTTCGTCACGCAGCACCATCTCTTCGTCGCGCATATCCAGCAGACGATCGGCGTTGGCATAGGTCAGCGCCCACGGATCGTCAAAGTAGGTCTGCACTGACTGGCGCAAACGTTGGGCAAAGACGCGGTTTTTATCCATATCGATTGCGGTACGGATAAACTTATGCACGTGACGATCGTAGCCGATCCACAAATCAATGGACTGCTGACCCCAACTGATAATGCGATCGAGTTTGCTTTGTAGGTCAAATACCAGCCGATCGACGAAATGCAAATCGTCATGCGTCATCGTGGCGTCCTGGATGCGTAACAGGTTAGCCTGTAGCTTATCCCCCGCCGCTTCCAGCGTATCCTGCAGTTCACGCAGGGTACCAGACGTTTCAGAAAGCAGCAGTTCACAACTGGAAATAGCCGCCCGCCAGTCTTTGTTCAACAACTGTGCGATGTCGTCTTTTACCTGCTGCTGCTGTTCATCCATGATGCGCTGGGTCAGATCGATACTGTCGAAAATCTCCGCCACCGAATATTTCAATGGTGCATAGACGTTGCGATGCCAGTGGAACTCATCGCCACCTTCCGCTGCCGCATCGGCCGCGCGTTTCAATTCACCTGCAACAATCGACAGTTGCATCGAAAGACGCAGCGTAGAGAATTCGCGCTGACGAATATAGTAATCCGTGATGCCAATTCCGAGCGGCGTTAAACGGTAAATGGCGTTGCCTTCCGCCTGCTCGCTGGTAAAGCGGTTCAGCAGACGTTGACGCACCATATCGTTGATCGCGTTGTTGGCGCGTACGCCGATGGTTTCGCTGGTTTGCTCAAACGCATCACTCACATGGCGGAACGCATCCACCAGTTCACCTTCACTCATCTCGCCGTCAAGCCGCTCACCGTTCAGCGTAGCCACAGCCAGCAGAAAAGAAAGTCTGTCTACCGGCAGAGAGATGGAAAAGTCATTTTTTCTGGCCCAGGCAACCAGTTCGGGGACTGTCTGGGAAAATTCACTCATAGGTTATCCTTGCATCTGCGGTTTGCGCGCGGTGACATGAATATAACGCCCAAGGCTGATAAACGGCTCCTGGCGACAATAGCGCGTTTCTATTTCTGTTAAAGCATCAAAACAGTCATGCTGTTTTTGTTTATCACGCAGATAATCATGAAACACCCTCACGCCCGTTTTACCGGTTATCTCCCAGCCAATCTCCTCCAGCCAGCCGTAGACCTGCTGAGGGTCGCGCGGAAAATCGGGAGACAACGTGCGCCGTTTCTTTTTATACATTCCCTGCTGTACATAGCCGAAATTACCGACCAACACATTACGCATCAACAGTCCGTTTGCATTGTAGAACATCAGCGATAAAGCACCGCCCGGGCGTAACATCGACCACAGTGTTTTTAAGACAGTTTGCGGGTCAGCCACCCATTCCAGCACAGCATGAAACAATATCAGATCAACCTGAGAATCCAAATGCTGTGGGATGTCCTGAGCGGCACAATGTATAAAATGCATGTTGTCGCTCACACCTTGCTCTTCTGCCGCCCGTTGCGCTCGCGCTACCATCTCAGCAGAAAGATCGCACAAGGTGACGTGATGGCCCCGCTGCGCCATCAGAATGGCTGTCTGCCCTTCTCCGCCACCCGCATCAAGCACACGCAATGTTTGGCCCGCATAGTCGGCAAGAAGTTTGTCCAGATCCTGCCAGAGGATCGTCTGACGAAGCTGACCTTTGGTGGTGCCGTAAATGTTACGGGAAAACTTCTCGGCAATGTCATCAAAATTGCGGTCCCGCATCAGGCTCTCCACATACTGGCTTTAGGGTGACTAAGTAAAACCGCTATTTTGTCACACCCACGCCGAGAATGAACCTTCCTGGTGTAATATCCCTGCAGATCCCCTGCTGTATGGTTAAAAAAGGAACCAAAAAGGATGCTTTTTACGCTGAAGAAAGTGATTGGCGGTATGATGCTGCCGCTGCCGCTGATGCTAATTATGATGGGCATAGGCCTGGCGCTGGTCTGGTTTAACCGCTTTCAAAAAACTGGGAAAGTGTGTATTAGCCTGAGTTGGCTGGCGCTGTTACTTCTTAGCTTGCAGCCCGTCGCCGACAGTCTGCTGAAACCGATTGAGGACAGTTATCCAACCTGGCAAGATACGCAAAAAGTGGATTACATTGTGGTGCTGGGCGGAGGGTATACCTGGAACCCGCAGTGGGCGCCGAGTTCTAACTTGATCAGCAACAGTCTTCCGCGCCTGAATGAAGGGATCCGCCTATGGCGCGCTAACCCGGGATCGAAGCTTATTTTTACCGGCGCTGCCGCAAAGACCAATAACGTCAGTACCGCAGAAGCTGGCGCCCGCGTAGCGCAGTCGCTGGGGGTGCCAGCCGATGACATCATCACCCTGGATCACCCCAAAGATACTGAAGAAGAAGCCGCAGCGGTAAAGCAGGCTATCGGCAACGCGCCTTTCCTGCTGGTAACCTCTGCTTCACACTTGCCGCGGGCGATGATCTTCTTCCAGCAGGCCGGGTTACATCCGCTGCCCGCGCCAGCCAATCAGTTAGCGATTGACTCTCCGCTTAATCCGTGGGAGCGCGCTATACCTTCACCTGTCTGGCTGATGCATAGCGATCGCGTGGGTTACGAAACTCTGGGACGCATCTGGCAGTGGTTAAAAGGATCGGAAAATTGAGCAAGAATTTTGCCTGATGGCGACGCTAACGCGTCTTATCAGGCCTACGGGTTCAGTGCAGAATGGTAGGCCGGATAAGGTGTTCACGCGTTCATCAGGCGAGCCACGGCAGCAGTGATTTTGTTGCCAGGTCAAAGTTGGTGCGATTAAAACGTCCGGTGTTGACCAGTTGCGCCACTTCATCCCATAACACATACAACCAGCGCCGCCAGATGAATGACTCAGCCACTGGCGCGCGTTGCAGGTATTGCCAAAGCAGGCTTTCCGCCAGCGCATTATCCATCAGGCGAAACAGTTCATATTCTCTTGGCGCCCACAGCATCAACCCCGGTCCCACCATCGCCAGAAGCTGATCGCTGCGGGCGTCTTTGAGCATGCTGCGTAAACTGAAATTACCGTGGATCAGCACACAGTTATCATTGAATCCTTCAAATAAAGCGGGCAAACACTCACGGGTGCGAAACAGGATCCGCTTGTCCTGCATCGTCAGCCCGGTATTGTTGAACTGATTTAAAGTGCTCCACAGCACCTCAACCCGCTGACGATACCAGAATGGCCAGATGTTCTCTTGCGTGTTATCCACCATTCCCACACAGCCACGGCTATCCTGCCGATGCCACGACAACAGTCCTTCTACGATCTGATCTTTTAAATGTTCCCAACGTTCAGGCGTGCGGGCTGGCGCTTCCACTGGCACACCGCGTAAACGCTCAAGCAGTAGCACATCAGGACCGGGATGCTCCTCGTGCGTTAAGACGCCATAAATGACAGGCATACGCACCGTACCACTGCGTGCCAGCATGGATGTTTTCCATGCCAGTTGCTGCGCCATGCCCGGCGTAGTGAAACTTCTCGCCATCAGCGGCATCGGATTTCCCTGACTGTCGTACAGTGACCACAGGGCCGTATCCACTTTCTCATTCACGCATTCTATACGACTGAGTTTCTCGCCCAACAGATGGCTGAGCTCGGCACGCAACTGTTCCATTTCAGATTGCCCTCATAAATGCTACTGCTTTCATAATGAGCGCCGTGCAGACAGATGTCACCCGGATGAGATCAATTGATGAAAAGAAAAGTGGAGGGAAAACGTAACGATACGACACTCCTCCCAAAAATTTACGTCGCCAGGGGGAGTGTCATGAGAAAAACTAACGCATTTCAGCGCGCACGCGCTCAAGATCTTCGGCAGTGTCTACGCCGGTGCCGGGTACTTCTTTTGCCACGGCAACGTGAATTTTTTCGCCGTACCACAGCACGCGAAGCTGCTCCAGCATTTCAATATGCTCAAGCGGGCTCGGCTGCCAATTAACATAGCGACGAATAAAACCAGCGCGATAGCCGTAAATGCCCAGATGACGCAGGAAGGTATCGCCCACCGTTTCCAGACTTTTAGCGAAGCGGTCACGATCCCATGGGATCGTCGCGCGTGAAAAATAGAGCGCATAACCTTCGGCGTCCAGAACGACTTTTACCGCATTCGGATTAAATGCCTCTTCCGCACTGTGAATCGGGGCTGCGAGGGTCGCCATTCCAATCTGACGCTGCGCCAGATTCTCAGCGACCTGGCGAATAATAACCGCCGGGATCATCGGCTCATCACCCTGTACGTTCACAATAACGGTATCGTCGCTAAAGCCACATTTCTCGACGACTTCCGCCAGACGCTCCGTACCGGACTGGTGATCGGCGCGAGTCATGCACACTTCGCCCCCCACCACTTCTACCGCGCGAGCGACATCTTCGTGATCGGTCGCAACGATGATACGTTCAGCGCCAGATTCACGCGCACGCTCCAGCACATGCACGATCATTGGCTTGCCGTTAATATCCAACAGCGGTTTGCCCGGCAAACGAGTGGACGCATAACGCGCAGGAATAATGACCACAAAACTCATGATTTACTCTCATCAGCAGTCAGAACGCGGGCTTCGGTTTCCAGTAACACGGGAATACCATCGCGCAGTGGGAAAGCAAGGTTATCCAGTTTACAAATCAGTTCCTGTTTTTCCTGGTTAAACCAGAGTTTGCCATTGCATACCGGGCAGGCAATGATTTCAAGCAGACGATGATCCATAGTTCCTCCAGATGGACCGGATTGTGAATCCGTAAATATTAACATAATCGCTTAAAGGGCTGGGTCTATTTCCCATCCATGGCGTACATCAGCAAATAAACCTTCAGGATAGCGCCCCAGTGTTACGCGTGTTGCCTGCTGCCAGCGGGCAAAATCATCAATCGCCTGAAATAATCCTTTTTGCAGAGTTACGCCAGGTTTTACCCCATCTTGTAGCCACAGCGAAATAACGTCCAACACGCCTGTTTTGCGGTGCATTTTGGCATCCATTCGTCCAACCAACTGCCCGCGATGCAGCAACGGCAAGACGAAATAACCATACTGACGTTTAGCTGCTGGCGTATAGCACTCCAGCCGGTAGCTAAAATCGAATAGCTGTTCTGCTCGTTTACGATCCCAGACCACCGGATCAAAGGGCGATAATACTGCGCTATGAGTCGCCGTTAATTTACCCGCCAGCGCCTGTTCCAGCAGCGGCTGAAGGTGGCTATGCAGCCACAGTGTTCCCAGCCCATCAACGTCGACAGGGATAATCTGTTGCCGCTGAGCACGCACATTGCACCAGTTTTTTAGCGCCGGACGCTTGAGGCGGTAGTAGTCTGCCAGCCACTGTTCGCGAAAAATTCCCAGGCTGCGGGCACTGTTATCCAGCATGACGCTTTCAGCATCCTCCTGCGAAAGCCGATCACGCTCATCATCCCAGTGTGGCATGACGCGATGGGTTAAATCATACACTCGCTGGAAATTACGCCGCTCCACCACCATCACTTTCCCGGCAGTAAACAGTCCTTCAAGATGACGCTTATGCGGTTTCCACTCCCACCAGCCGCTGGCCCCCTTTCGAGGATGCTCAAAATCGGCCGAGCGTACGGGTCCGTTATGCTGGATGTGCTGGAGCAACTGCTCAATCTCATGCGCATGTTCTTTCATCCACTCCGCTTTATACTTCCAGCCCATTTTCTCCGGGGCCAGCATACGGTGGCGTATCAGCATAAAGTCGCTACGCGGCAAAAAGCAGGCCTCGTGCGCCCAGTATTCCATCAGTTCGCCCTGCTGCAATGCGTCATCCAGCCACTGCGGGGAATAATCACCCAAACGACTAAACAGCACCAGGTAAGGGCTACGCGCCACAATATTGATGGTATCGATTTGCAGTAACGACATGCGTGAGATGGTGGCAAGAATATCTGCAGGGGTTGCCCGACGGCGTGTTTTTTTCAGCAGCCCTTGAGCGGCAAGGTGAAGATGACGGGCATCAGTCAGAGAAAGACGCGGCAACGACATTTATGACCTCATAAATGATTCGCTGCCGCAGCGTAAATCAGTTGCGAGTCAGCGAGATTAAGCTATCCAGCAACACATCAGGCCGATCGCCTGATAAATGAGCGTCAACAGGTAAATACCACCAGTTTTCATCGGCAAATGCCCGGCATTTAACCGCATCTTTTTCCGTCATTACCAGCGTTTGCCCGGCGTCAACAAACGCACTGACCTCACTGTAGGTCAGAGACTGATGGTCTGCCAGCGCAATGCTTTTTTGCACGCTGGCACCGCACGCTTGCAGCGTGGCAAAAAAACGCGGCGGGTGGCCAATGCCCGCCATGGCCACAATATTGGGCAACTGCGCCACATCGCGGCGTTCACCTGTACGTAAATTAACGGCCAGCCCCGGTTCAAGTCGCATAGGGATTTCCCCTGGCTGCGCAACGCCACCGTTAACGATAGTCGCATCCACCGATTTAAGGCGACCTGCGCGCTCCCGCATTGGGCCAGCGGGAAGCCACCAGCCATTGCCAAATCGACGTTCACCGTCAATGACCACGATTTCAACATCTCGTGCCAGACGATAGTGTTGTAGACCATCGTCCGTCACAATAATCTGCACGTCGTGTTGGGCCAAAATGGCTTTTACCGCATCCGACCTTACTGGGGATACCGCAACCGGTACACCGGTACGTTGGGCAATCAGCACTGGTTCATCACCCGCTTCTGCGGTGGTGGTGTCCGCAGTCAGCAACAGCGGGTAAGCCGCCGCTTTGCCGCCATAACCACGCGACACCACCCCCACGCGAATCCCGCGTTGCTGCAATTGTTCAACCAGCCAAATCACCACCGGTGTTTTGCCATTCCCGCCCGCAGTAAGGTTCCCGACCACCACGACCGGTACAGGCGCACGCCATGCGCGTTTAAGCCCAAGCTTGTAGCATAAGCGGATCCCCCCGCTCACCAGGCCATACAGCCAGGAGAGTGGAAGTAACAGTCGCCACAGTGGCGACTCACCGGACCAGATACGTGCGATCATTGACCGAATTGCATTTTGTGTAATTGCGCATACACCCCACGCTGCTCAATCAGCTCGCTATGGGTTCCACGCTCAACAATAATACCGTCTTCCACCACAATGATTTCATCCGCCTGTTCAATGGTAGAAAGACGGTGAGCAATGACCAGAGAAGTACGGTTTTTCTGCAACTCATCCAACGCAGACTGAATTGCGCGTTCGGATTCAGTATCGAGAGCCGATGTTGCTTCATCAAGGATCAAAATCGGACTGTCACGCAACAAGGCGCGGGCGATAGCGATACGTTGGCGCTGTCCACCGGAAAGCAAGACGCCGTTTTCACCAATCACCGTATCCAGCCCATTATCCATCTTATTGATGAAATCCATGGCGTAGGCCATCTGTGCCGCTTTTTCGATCTGCTCGCGGCTGTACATGTCTGTACGCGCGTAGGCGATGTTGTTAGCAACCGTATCGTTAAACAGGTGCACATTCTGCGAAACCAACGCAACCTGATCGCGCAGGGATGCCAGGGTGTATTCGCGCAGATCGTGCCCATCCATCAGAATCTGCCCTTCATCAATATCGTAGAAGCGCGTAATCAGGCTGGCGATGGTGGATTTCCCAGAACCAGAACGCCCAACCAGAGCAACTGTTTTACCCGCGGGAATATTCAGGTTGATGTTACGCAGCGCAGGTACTTCACGTCCCGGATAGGTGAAAGTTACGTTGCGGAACTCGAGATCGCCAGTCGCACGTTCGATCACGCGTTTACCTTCATCTTTCTCCTGTTCGCTGTCCAGAATCGTAAATAGGGTCTGGCATGCCGCCATACCGCGCTGGAACTGCGCGTTGACGTTGGTCAGCGATTTCAACGGACGCATTAATGCGATCATTGACGAGAAGACAACCGTAATTGTCCCTGCTGTCAGGTTTTCCATTACGCTTGGGAAGCTGGCTGCATATAACACGAAAGCCAGCGCCAGAGACGCAATCAGCTGGATGATAGGGTCAGAGATAGAAGAGGCAGAAACCATCTTCATGCCCTGCAAACGCATCTTGTTGCTGACTTTATCAAAGCGCTTGGTTTCGACTTCCTGACCACCAAAAATCAGAACCTCTTTGTGGCCTTTCAGCATCTGCTCAGCACTGGTCGTAACCTGACCCATCGTGTTTTGCATATTTTTACTGATGCTACGAAAGCGCTTGGAAACCACTCGGATTGCCACTGACACAATGGGCGCCAGTACAATCAGGATCAATGACAGTTGCCAGCTGTAATAGAACATCATGATAAACAGGCCAATAATTGAGGCCCCTTCACGTACCACAGTGATCAGCGCGCCGGAAGACGATGACGCTACCTGCTCTGAATCATAGGTAATACGTGACAGCAGCGTACCTGTAGACTGCTTATCAAAAAAGGAGACCGGCATACCCATCATATGACCAAACAGGCGGCGACGCATGGTCATAACCACTTTGCCTGACACCCATGAGATGCAGTAGCTGGAGACATAGCTGGTTAAGCCGCGAACTATCATCAGTCCAATGACCACCAGCGGCATCCACAGCAGCACCGAGCGATCGGTTTTACCAAAACCATCATCCAGTAATGGTTTAAGGAGCGATAACATGAAGGTATCGCTGGCCGCGTTAAGGACTAACGCTATACCCGCCACGATCAGACCCGATTTAAAAGGCGCTATGGTTGGCCATAGTCGGCGAAACGTCTGCCACGTAGAGAGATCTTTATCGTTATGCATTCAAAAAACCAGCATTTGTTAGAATAGCCGCATATTCTACCCGTTATCCTCCGGCACGCCAAACCACTGATGATACCAACGAGGTAAAATCTGATCCCGCAAGCTGTGTACTCGCCAGTTTTTTTGATAAAAATCCAGCGTAATCTGCCCCTGATGTGGTGTATCCAGCCATTGATAATTTTGTTGCCGATAACGTTGCTTCACTTTCCAGGACGGCAGACGCCAGGCATTGTAACGGGATGCAGAGGCTAGCGCGGCCTGTCCGCCGACCCGCTGAATCAACGCCAGTGAAGATGAGGTATTGCTGCCATGATGCGGAACCTGCATCACTGTAGACCGCAGATGCTGCCAGTAGTGACTTAGCATTTTTTGTTCAGCAGGAGACTCAATATCGCCGGTCAGCAGAATACTCTGATACCCGTCATCGACCTTAACCACGCAGGAGTGGTTATTCCCTTGCTCTGTATTTCCACGTACAGGCCAGTGCGCACTGAAGGTTAACCCTTGCCATTGCCAACGCTCTCCGCGAAAACACGGAAGATGCCCTTCCCAGCCTAACGGACTTCTTATCCATAGGGATGGCCATGTTTGCTGCAGCGATCGCAACCCGCCGCGGTGATCCATATGCTCATGACTTAAAATAATCCCTTCCGGCTCCAGATTGTGCCAGCGTAGCCAGGGAATAATCAGCTGTTGCGCGCTATCACCTTCAGGCCAGGCCAGACCGGTATCGTAAAGCAGCGCCTTCCCATTACGCGCAATCACCATCGCCAGCCCTTGTCCGACGTCCAGCATATGCACTTGCCATATATCAGAACGTGAGGTTTGCCAGAAAGGTCCACTTAACACCATCAGTATGGTGAAACAGACTACCGGTAGCGTACGCAAGATATTTAGTCGCCATGCGATAATTATCAGCCCTGGTAAAAATGCAAACCATTGCCAGCGAGCATCAATATGGATCCACCCTTCAGGTAGGCTCCTGAGCCCCCAAAATAGCAGCGCCAGAGAGCGATCCGCTAAATACCACAGGCCCGACTCAATCATCGCCAGCCCGGTTAAATGCACGATCATGCCTGCTAATATCAATGGCACGGAAATAAACGTGACCAGAGGTACTGCAAATAGATTCGCCAAAAATGAGGTCAGGCTGAAACCGTGAAACATCGCGATTTGCACTGGCAGGAGCAGAAGCGTAATTCCCAATTGCAAATGAGCAAGCGCCAGAAATTGACGTCCAACGCGCGATAGCGACCAATCCGGCATCGGGACCCATTGATACCAGAACAGCAGCGCCGCAACGGCAAAAGCAGACAACCACAGACTTTGTGAAAGAACGGCGACAGGATCCACCACCAGTATGGCTGCCAGACAGCAGATCCAGACCGACCATCCACTCCACTGCCTCCCGCTGAGTTTTAGCGCTCCCCAGACCAGCAGCGCAACAACCGTTCGTAATGCCGGGGGTTGTAGCCCCGTTAGCCAGGCATAGAATGTTGCGCAGACTATCCCGCCGATTAACGGAACCTGCCAGCAAATCCATCTGGCGGGTATAAAAAATTGTCCCGCGCGAATTAATCCTGCTGCCAGTAGTGCAGCAAACGCAATATGCAGCCCGGAGATCGCCATCAAATGGGCCGTACCGGTATCACGCATAATGGTTTTCACCTCTTGTGACACGGACAAGCGCTCCCCCATTCCCAAGCCCAGTATGACCTGCTGCCAGGGATAATCGGCGAGCGCCATTTTCAACGAGGAGAGATACCGCGAGCGCAAACTGCATTGTGGCGTGATAACCGAAGCCTGCAAAAATCTTCCTGTCAGCGGCTGATGTTGCGCCAATGCATAACGCTGGCTATCAAATCCCCCTTCGTTTAATTGGCCGTGTACGGCACGGACCTTCAACGTCATCGCCCATGTCTGACCGGCGCAAACGTCACCGGGTAAGTACTGCCCATACAGAATAATTCCGATGGCGGGAAAGACCCGCTTCCCCTGCAGATGCGTTATCTGACCGTAGTGCGTTGTCATGTTATCGGTTCCGGTAATTCGCACGATGGCCTGCTGGGTTTTCGCAGGCAGCGTATCCCCGGCCCACAGTGCATCTTTCGCCGCCAGGACTCCCCAAAGAAAAAACAGCAGGGTTAATCCAGCGAAACGCATATATCTGGGGGAAATAAGACAGAGCATACATGCCAGACAAAATACAACGCTGATGCACAACATGTCTGGCAGCACGGGTAATAGCGTGAGTGGGAGAATACCGAATAATGCACAGGTACTTACCGTTGTTATTTTCATCAATCACCTCCCTGTTACAGGGAGTGTGCAGTACTCTTCGACGGTTGTCTGGCACCAGTTTATCGTTATACGGCGTCCGTTCCGCCGATAATTAGCGGTGCATGTAACGTGCAAATTAACTGGGATGAGGATTCCAGGATGGGCGGGCAGAAATGAAAAAAGCACCCATGCGGGTGCTTTTCTCGGCGTTAAGTCTCGCTAAAAACTTAACCGTAAATATTGGCGCGATCGCGCAGTTCTTTACCTGGTTTAAAGTGCGGAACGTATTTCCCTTCCAGATCCACTTTATCGCCGGTCTTCGGATTACGTCCGGTGCGTGGTGCGCGGTAATGCAAAGAGAAGCTGCCGAAACCGCGGATTTCAATACGCTCGCCCTGCGCAAGAGTCGAGGCCATATGTTCCAGCATCTCTTTCACTGCATCTTCAACCGCTTTAGCGGGAATATGAGGTTGCTGGGTTGCAAGTCTTTCAATCAATTCTGACTTGGTCATGATTCCTCCGGTTCCTTAAAGGCAAAATTAGCCGCTGCATTGATTAAGGGCGGCCGTGGCCGCCCTTTGTCATTGATTACAGGACGAATCCTGTAATCTGTCAAGCTACTCGTCACCCTTTGTGCTGTTAACAGCACAAAGGATTATACCCGTCATACTTCAAGCTGCATTTGCGTTGGCTACGCTCGTTCACCCCAATCACTTACTGAAGTAAGCTCTTGGGGATTCGCTCCCTTGCCGCCTTCCTGCAACTCGAATTATTTAGGGTATAGAGTACTCGATATTACTCGCCTTTAGCTGCTTTGAAAGCTTCAGCCATTGCGTTGTTAGAGAAGTTAGCATCTTCCTGTTTGTTAACAGTTGCGATTGCATCTTTCTCATCAGCTTCGTCTTTAGCACGAACAGACAGGCTGATTGCACGGTTCTTACGATCAACGCCGGTGAATTTAGCTTCAACGTCGTCGCCTACGCTCAGAACCAGAGTTGCATCTTCAACGCGGTCACGGGAAGCTTCAGAAGCGCGCAGGTAACCTTCAACGCCGTCAGCCAGTTCTACGGTTGCGCCTTTCGCGTCAACTGCAGTGACTTTACCGTTTACGATTGCGCCTTTCTTGTTCAGTGCAACCCAGTTGTTGAACGGATCTTCTGCGAGCTGTTTAACGCCCAGAGAGATACGCTCACGCTCTGCGTCAACCTGCAGAACAACTGCTGCGATTTCGTCGCCTTTTTTGTATTCACGAACTGCTTCTTCGCCTGCAACGTTCCAGGAGATGTCAGACAGGTGAACCAGGCCGTCGATGCCGCCGTCCAGGCCGATGAAGATACCGAAGTCAGTGATAGACTTGATTTTACCTTCAACACGGTCGCCCTTGTTGTGGGTTTCCGCGAACTGCTGCCATGGGTTGTTTTTGCACTGCTTCAGACCCAGGGAGATACGACGACGTTCTTCGTCGATATCCAGAACCATAACTTCCACTACGTCGCCAACGTTAACAACTTTGGACGGGTGGATGTTTTTGTTGGTCCAATCCATTTCGGAAACGTGAACCAGGCCTTCAACGCCTTCTTCGATTTCAACGAAGCAGCCGTAGTCGGTCAGGTTGGTCACGCGACCAGTCAGTTTGGTACCTTCCGGATAACGCTTAGCGATAGCTACCCATGGATCTTCGCCCAGCTGTTTCAGGCCCAGAGATACACGAGTACGCTCGCGGTCGAACTTCAGCACTTTAACAGTGATTTCGTCGCCAACGTTTACGATTTCGCTCGGATGCTTAACGCGTTTCCATGCCATGTCGGTGATGTGCAGCAGGCCGTCAACGCCACCCAGATCAACGAATGCACCGTAGTCAGTGAGGTTCTTAACGATACCTTTAACTTCCATGCCTTCCTGCAGGTTTTCCAGCAGCTGATCGCGTTCTGCGCTGTTTTCGGATTCGATAACGGCACGACGGGAAACAACAACGTTGTTACGCTTCTGATCCAGCTTGATTACTTTGAATTCAAGCTCTTTGCCTTCCAGGTGCAGCGTGTCGCGGACCGGACGAACGTCTACCAGGGAACCTGGCAGGAACGCGCGAATACCATTCAGCTCAACAGTGAAGCCACCCTTGACTTTGCCATTGATAACACCAGTAACGGTTTCAGCTTCTTCGTAAGCTTTTTCCAGCGTGATCCAAGCTTCGTGACGTTTAGCTTTTTCACGGGACAGCAGGGTTTCACCGAAGCCGTCTTCTACTGCATCCAGAGCAACGTCAACTTCGTCACCAACCTGGATTTCCAGCTCGCCCTGGGCGTTTTTGAACTGCTCTGCCGGAATGGCGGACTCAGATTTCAGACCAGCGTCAACCAGTACTACGTCTTTGTCGATAGCAACAACAACACCACGAACGATGGAACCCGGACGGGTTTCGATTTCTTTTAAGGATTCTTCAAACAGTTGAGCAAAAGATTCAGTCATGTTTAATCTTCAGGTTTCATATTTAACGTCCACCTGGCTCCGTGCCGGATGGGGTTGTTTAACATACCCGCTGTCAATCCATTGCAACGGGGGTACTGCAAATTCGGTCGCATTTAAGCGAGAGCCAGTTTTTGGCGCGCGTATTGTAACGCTTTTTCAATCACTTGCTCAATGCTTAATCGGGTTGAATCCAAAACTAAAGCATCAGCAGCGGGAACCAGCGGCGCTACAGCACGGTTACGATCGCGATAATCGCGTTCTTCGATCTCGGCCAAAAGGCGTTCAAAGTTAACACTAAAGCCCTTTTCCTGCAACTGTAGCATACGTCTATGCGCACGTTCTTGCGAGGAGGCGTCCAGGAAAATTTTCACCGGCGCATCCGGGAACACTACCGTCCCCATGTCGCGTCCGTCGGCAATCAGGCCGGGCGCTTCACGAAACGCGCGTTGACGGCGTAACAGAGCTTCGCGTACGCGAGGAAACGCGGCTACCTGAGATGCGGCGTTCGCCACTTCCTGGGTGCGAATTTCGCCGCTGACATCTTCACCTTCCAGAATGACTTCCAGGTTGCCGTCCGTTGAGACAAAACGTACATCCAGGTGTGAAGCAAGCGGTACCAGAGCATCTTCAGATGTGACATCAACATGGTGATGCAACGCTGCGAGCGCCAGTACGCGGTAGATCGCGCCTGAATCTAACAGATGCCACTGCAATGCTTCCGCCATTGCCTTGCACAAGGTGCCTTTACCTGCACCGCTTGGGCCATCAATGGTAATAACCGGGGCAATTGCCGTCATCTTTTTCTCCTTAAACGGGCATACGTTAACGTGAACGCCGCGCATTATACGCGCCAACGCTAATAATCGTTAACACAGAGTGTAAAAACCCGATTAGTCTGTAACGATATGAGGAAGAATTGCGCAATTATAGCGGGCTGCTGAGAAAGCAGCCCGGAAGATGACACTGTTTTACTTTTTATCAGCAGCGATACGATCACGCATATGCTGAGCACGATCGTCAGACGCTGGATGGGAATCCGTCAGCGATTTTGCATGACCAGCGTCCATCGTGGCAAACTTATCAAACGCAGTCACTAAGCCCTGACGGTCAATACCGCGTTTTTTCAGCAAGTCATAGGAAAAGTCATCCGCATCTGATTCCTGACTACGGGAGAACGCTGAATTAATCACGCCTTCAGCTAAGTCGCCCAACTGAGACTGGGAAAGCTGAGAAGCAACGCCGCTGCTCGCAGAAATAGCATCACGCGCAGCCAGGGTGGCATATGCGGTCTGCATTGCTTTCCGTGAGTGTCCTAAAGATACATGGCCCAGCTCATGACCCAGTACACCTTCGATTTCATTGTCGGTCATCAGATCCATCAAGCCCGAATAGACACGTACGCACCCATTCGCCATTGCCCATGCGTTGATATCACTGGTCATATAGACTTTATAGTTGACCGGCGTTCCATCAATGTTCTTGCCCAACGCTTTCGCAATTTTATTCAGACGCTTGGTGTATTTGCTTTTCGCGCCGGCCAACTGGTTTTCGCTATCCATCTGCTTACATGAACTGTTAGAGAGAGCTTTGACATCAGCGTCGGAAAGCGTCGCAGCTTTATAAGCTGCCATACCGGAACTGGCAACAAGATCGCCATTCACGCCATTTTTACAACCAGCCAGCAACGTAGCGGAAACCGCCAACGCCAAAAAAAGTGATTTATTTTTCATGCTAATCTTCCGTTGATATTTATAACAAAAACAAATAAATAAGTTAAATCATCAACAAGTTAGCATTAGTTGTAAGCGTAAAAACAGTGCGGTTACGGACATCAATACGCCAGTCCGGGGACCGGCGTATCGTGAGGATCAGGCAGGGGTACTAATACGTGCCAACTGTTCGAAATAATCCGGGAAGGTTTTAGCGGTACATTTAGGGTCCAGAATGGTCACCGGCGTGTCAGACAGCGCCACCAGCGAGAAACACATCGCCATGCGGTGATCGTTATAGGTCGCGATATCTGCAAACTGTAATTCCGCAGGCGGCGTAATGCGAATATAATCCTCTCCCTCTTCAACGGTCGCGCCCACTTTACGTAGTTCGGTCGCCATCGCGTACAGGCGGTCGGTCTCTTTGACGCGCCAGTTGTAGATGTTCCGTAAGGTCGTGGTGCCTTTAGCGAACAGCGCAGCCGTGGCAATGGTCATCGCCGCATCGGGAATATGGTTCATATCCATATCCACCGCGTTCAGCTCCCCGTGCGTACAGGCAATAAAGTCATCGCCCCAGGTAATGGTTGCGCCCATTTTTTCCAGTACATCAGCAAAGCGAATGTCACCCTGCATACTGTTGCGACCAATCCCGGTCACTTTTACCGTACCGCCTTTAATGGCACCTGCTGCGAGGAAATAGGAAGCGGAAGAAGCATCGCCTTCAACCAGATACTCCCCCGGCGACTGATACTGTTGCTGGCCCTGCACGACAAAGCGCTGGTAGTTCTGATTCTCAATTTCAACACCAAACGTTTTCATCAGGTTCAGTGTGATATCAATGTAAGGTTTGGATACCAGTTCGCCTTTAATCGCGATCGTCGTATCCTGTGGTGCCAGTGGCGCAGTCATCAGCAACGCCGTCAGGAACTGGCTGGATACACTACCGTCGACCTCAACCTGCCCTCCAGTGAAGCCACCGAGCAGACGTAAAGGCGGATAGTTCTCCTGCTCCAGGTACTCAATTTTAGCTCCGCCCTGGCGTAGCGCATCAACCAGATGGCCAATCGGACGCTCCTTCATGCGCGGTTCGCCCGTCAGCACGATGTCATTGCTCCCCAGACACAGGGCTGCGGCCAGCGGGCGCATCGCGGTTCCGGCATTGCCAAGAAACAGCTCCACTGCGCCTTCTGCGTGCAGCGCACCGCCATTGCCGATAATCTCACAACGGGTGCGATCGGCAGAAAGGGTATAGCTGATCCCCAACGCATTCAGAGCATTAAGCATATGGCGGACATCATCGCTGTCCAGCAGGTTGGTCAGGACAGTGGTGCCATTTGCTAATGCGGCCAGCAGCAAAGCGCGGTTAGAAACACTTTTGGATCCAGGCAGATTGATGGTGCCATCCACCCGCGCAATGGGTTGTAACGTCAGGGATTCCATGAAACTCGACTCTCAAAACAGACATAAAAACCCCACAGACTGGCTGTGGGGGATGAAAAAAACAGCAGATTAACCGCGGCGGCGCTCGAAATCGACCATGAAGTCAGTCAGCGCTTTTACGCCTTCAAGCGGCATTGCATTGTAGATAGACGCGCGCATACCGCCGACCACACGGTGCCCTTTCAGCGCGTGCAGACCCGCAGCGAATGACTCCTCCAGGAAGAGTTTATCCAGTGCGCTGTCGGCCAGTTGGAACGGTACGTTCATGCGTGAGCGGTTCGATTTCGCCACGTCGTTACGGTAGAAATCACTGTTATCGATTACGCCGTACAGCAGTTCCGCTTTTTGCTGGTTAATTTTATTCATCGCGTTAACACCGCCCTGTTCTTTCAGCCATTTAAAGACCAGGCCAGACAAATACCAGGCAAAGGTTGGCGGCGTATTGAACATGGAATCGTTGTCATTCAGTACGGTGTAGTCGAGGATTGACGGGCAGGAGACATGAGCTTTACCCAGCAAATCTTCGCGTACGATAACAATCGTCAACCCGGCCGGACCGATATTTTTCTGCGCACCGGCGTAAATTACGCCATAGCGGCTCACATCAAGCGGCGCGGAAAGAATGGTAGAGGACAGATCCGCCGTGACCACCACGTTGCTGGCAAAATTCGGCGTTTCTTCGATCGCAATGCCATCGATGGTTTCATTCGGGCAATAGTGCAGATATGCCGCGTTGTCAGAAAGCTGCCATTCGCTCATTGGCTTAACAGCGCGTAGTCCGTCAACGGTGACTTTGGCGTCAATAACGTTTGGCGTACAGTATTTTTTCGCTTCTTTAATTGCGCTGGCGGCCCAATAACCGGCATCGACGTAATCCGCCGTGGTTTTGTCGCCCAGAATATTTAACGGGATACCCGCAAACTGTCCGCGGCCACCGCCATGGCAGAACAACACTTTATAGTTGGAGGGGATGCTGAGAAGATCGCGAAAATCCCGCTCTGCTTCCTCTGCGACCTGGATGAACTCTTTGCCACGGTGGCTAATTTCCATCACCGACGTGCCAAGACCATTCCAGTCGCGAAGATCCTGTTGAGCCAGTTTAAGTACCTCTGCCGGTAACATTGCCGGACCTGAACTAAAATTGAAGACCTGAGCCATTTCCCCTCACCACGTTGTGTTGTTGTCCAATCAACATCCTGTCATTGACGATAATCCGGTGACAGACATTGGTATAAGTTATTCCTGTGGATATCGGTTTTATCATTCAGTGACACGCGCCGCAATGGGTAAAACTGGCCAGGGTAAAAATGCGTCATCCGTCACACAACAGAATCTATCGGATTGACGGGTAAAAACCGAGATTTTCGCTGTCAGGTGACCCGTTTTGCCCGACTGGCCTTCGACCATTCTGGATTTGCACAGCGCGGACATAATTGATGATCTCCGGCGTTCATTTGCACTACTTCGCTACAACGTATACAGGCATAGTCCCCTGCCTCAGGTATTACTTTAAAGCGTTGCGTACAGCGCTTAGGCAGAATACTAAGTCCCGGCTTTACGTCTTCATCAGCAAAGAAGTAGACGCTGATCTGCCCATTCGTTTCCAGAATGGCCAGTTTCACCTGTCCCAATTGCTCTACGCCGTTCAAACGCAGTTCCATAAAGAATTCGAATTCCGTCATATTGGCGCTATTAAGCTTTGACCATGCCAGCTCACCGTCTTCGATGATCACAACGGGTTTACCTTCCAGCAAGTCCTCCATTTTTTCGCTATGTGCCATCAGCCACATCACCAGCCGATACAGCACGGCAAGAGTAATAAAGACCACCAGCACCGGCATCATCGGGACATCGTCATAAAATGCCACGTCTCCCGCCGCAGAACCCAGCGTAAGGATGATCAGCACTTCAAAAAGCGACATCTGGCGTACGCCGCGACGTCCGGTGATTTTTAAAAACAGAAAAACCAATATAAAGGTATAGAGGCTGCGTAGCGCAACTTCTCCCAGAAAATCCATCGGCACCTTATCAAGCGCCATACGGTGTAAATCGAAAGCTTTCATTAATACGCTCTAAACGTGGTTGGCTGTATGAAAGCATAGTCAATGCTTTTATTTACGCCTGGACTCCGGCGACGATAGCGCCATTCATTGAAAACCCGTATCATTGCGCGCTTTCCGTACGACAAAAGTGATTTTCATGACGCAAACATTTATCCCCGGCAAAGATGCCGCTCTGGAAGACTCCATCGCTCGCTTCCAGCAAAAATTGCTCGACCTCGGTTTTCAAATTGAAGAAGCCTCGTGGTTGAATCCTGTCCCTAACGTCTGGTCTGTACATATTCGCGACAAAGAATGCGCGCTGTGCTTCACCAACGGTAAAGGTGCGACAAAAAAAGCGGCGCTGGCTTCCGCGCTGGGCGAATACTTTGAGCGTCTGTCAACTAACTACTTCTTTGCGGATTTCTGGCTGGGCGAAACCATCGCCAATGGCCCATTCGTGCATTACCCGAACGAAAAATGGTTCCCGCTGACTGAGGACGATGACGTACCAGAAGGTCTGCTGGATGCGCGTCTGCGTGCGTTTTACGATCCAGATAACGAACTGACCGGCAGCATGCTTATCGATCTGCAGTCTGGTAATGAAGAGCGTGGCGTTTGCGGCCTGCCGTTTACCCGTCAGTCTGACAACCAGACCGTCTATATTCCGATGAATATTATCGGTAATCTGTACGTTTCTAACGGTATGTCTGCGGGTAACACACCTAACGAAGCGCGCGTTCAGGGCCTGTCTGAAGTCTTTGAACGTCATGTGAAGAACCGCATTATTGCGGAAAGCATCAGCCTGCCGGAAATCCCTGCCGAAGTGATGGCGCGCTACCCAGCAGTGGTAGAGTCCATCACCAAACTGGAAGCAGAAGGTTTCCCAATTTTTGCCTATGATGGCTCGCTGGGCGGTAAGTACCCGGTGATTTGCGTTGTCCTGTTCAACCCGGCCAACGGCACCTGCTTTGCCTCCTTCGGCGCGCACCCGGATTTCGGCGTTGCACTGGAGCGTACCGTCACTGAACTGTTGCAGGGCCGCGGACTGAAAGATCTTGATGTCTTCACCCCGCCGACCTTCGACGATGAAGAAGTGGCTGAACACACTAACCTTGAAACCCACTTCATTGATTCCAGCGGCCTGATCTCCTGGGATCTGTTCAAGCAGGATGCCGACTATCCGTTCGTTGACTGGAATTTCTCCGGCACTACGGAAGAAGAGTTTGCCACCCTGATGGCTATCTTCAATGCTGAAGATAAAGAAGTGTATATCGCCGACTACGAGCATCTGAGTGTTTACGCCTGCCGCATTATTGTTCCGGGAATGTCTGACATTTACCCGGCAGAAGATCTGTGGTTAGCCAACAACGCCATGGGCACCCATCTGCGTGACACCATTCTCTCTCTGCCGGGCAGCGAATGGGAAAAAGAAGACTACCTCAACCTGATTGAACAGTTGGATGAAGAAGGCTTTGACGACTTCACCCGCGTACGTGAGCTGCTCGGCCTGGCGACCGGTGCGGATAACGGGTGGTACACCCTGCGCATTGGCGAGCTAAAAGTAATGCTGGCGTTGGCCGGTGGCGACCTGGAGCAGGCGCTGGTCTGGACAGAATGGACGATGGAGTTCAACGCCTCCGTGTTTAGCGCTGAACGTGCCAACTACTACCGCTGTCTGCAAACGCTGCTGCTGTTATCTCAGGAAGAAGATCGTCAGCCGCTGCAATATCTGAACGCGTTTGTCCGCATGTACGGCACCGACGCGGTTGAAGCGGCAAGTGCGGCATTAAGTGGCGAAGCGCCGTTCTACGGGCTGCAAACCGTTGATAGCGATCTGCAGGCTTTCCCGGCGCATCAGTCTCTGCTGAAAGCTTACGAAAAACTGCAGCGTGCGAAAACGGCACATTGGTCAAAATAGTGACAATCGGCCTGCGCTGAGTAGGCTAAAGGTATTGTCTGGGCTATATTACGGGGCGCTTGATGCGCCCTGTTTTTTATTTGGGCCAAATCAGGAAATAAATGTAAAAGCAAGGTTAAATATTAGTAGTTGATATTAAAAAAAATAGATTGCCAGTGTCGTTTTTTATCTCAATTACTCCATTTTAATTAACCGATCCATGGGAGACAAAAAGAAAAAATTCAACTCACTTTATAATTTTTAAAATTTATTTTTATATGGATAATCAACAAGTTACTCCGTAATTGCATAAAAACCATGCGTCTTACGGGCCTATAAGCCAGGCGAGATATGATCTATATCAAATTCTCATCTATAATGCTTTGTTAGTATCTCGTCGCCGACTTAATAAAGAGAGAGTTAGTGTGAAAGCTGACAACCCTTTTGATCTTATTCTTCCTGCTGCAATGGCCAAAGTTGCCGAAGAAGCAGGCGTCTATAAAGCAACGAAACATCCGCTTAAGACGTTCTACCTGGCAATTACTGCCGGTGTATTCATTTCAATTGCCTTTGTTTTCTATATCACCGCCACAACCGGTACCGGAACTATGCCTTTCGGCATGGCAAAATTAGTAGGTGGTATCTGCTTTTCCCTGGGGCTGATTCTTTGCGTTGTCTGCGGTGCAGACCTCTTCACCTCAACCGTACTGATTGTTGTTGCGAAAGCCAGTGGTCGTATTACCTGGGGACAGTTGGCTAAAAACTGGCTTAACGTTTATGTCGGCAACCTGATTGGCGCCCTGATCTTCGTGTTACTCATGTGGCTTTCCGGCGAGTATATGACCGCCAACGGCGCGTGGGGTCTCAACGTCCTGCAAACAGCCGACCACAAAGTGCACCATACTTTTGTTGAGGCGGTAAGTCTTGGCATCCTGGCTAACCTAATGGTGTGCCTGGCAGTATGGATGAGCTACTCGGGCCGCAGCCTGATGGACAAAGCGTTTATCATGGTATTACCGGTCGCAATGTTTGTTGCCAGCGGTTTTGAGCACAGTATCGCAAACATGTTTATGATCCCTATGGGTATTGTAATACGCGATTTCGCCACCCCGGAATTCTGGACCGCCGTTGGGTCTTCTCCGGAGAATTTTTCTCACCTGACCGTGATGAATTTCATCACCGATAACCTGATTCCGGTTACGATCGGTAACATTATCGGCGGCGGTTTGTTGGTCGGGTTGACATACTGGGTCATTTATCTGCGTGGTAACGATCATCATTAATCTGATGATGCCCATTACACGCAGTAAATAAAAAATCCACTTAAGAAGGTAGGTGTTACATGTCCGAGCTTAATGAAAAGTTAGCCACAGCCTGGGAAGGTTTTACCAAAGGTGATTGGCAGAATGAAGTAAACGTCCGTGACTTCATTCAGAAAAACTACACTCCGTATGAGGGTGACGAGTCCTTCCTGGCTGGCGCTACTGACGCGACCACCAAGCTGTGGGACAGCGTAATGGAAGGCGTTAAACAGGAAAACCGCACTCACGCGCCTGTTGACTTTGACACCTCCGTTGCTTCTACCATCACTTCTCACGACGCTGGCTACATCAATAAAGCGCTCGAGAAAATTGTTGGTCTGCAGACTGAAGCTCCGCTGAAACGTGCGATCATTCCGTTTGGCGGCATCAAAATGGTTGAAGGTTCCTGCAAAGCGTACAATCGCGAACTGGACCCGATGCTGAAAAAAATCTTCACCGAATACCGCAAAACCCACAACCAGGGCGTATTCGATGTTTACACCAAAGACATTCTGAACTGCCGTAAATCCGGTGTTCTGACTGGTCTGCCGGATGCGTATGGCCGTGGCCGTATCATCGGTGACTACCGTCGCGTTGCGCTGTACGGTATCGACTACCTGATGAAAGACAAATACGCTCAGTTCGTCTCTCTGCAGTCCGATCTGGAAAACGGCGTAAACCTGGAAGCAACTATCCGTCTGCGTGAAGAAATCGCTGAACAGCACCGCGCACTGGGTCAGATCAAAGAAATGGCTGCTAAATATGGCTGCGATATCTCTGGCCCGGCTACCAACGCTCAGGAAGCTATCCAGTGGACTTACTTCGGCTACCTGGCCGCGGTTAAATCTCAGAACGGCGCTGCAATGTCCTTCGGTCGCGTATCCACCTTCCTGGATGCTTACATCGAACGTGATATCAAAGCAGGTAAAATCACCGAGCAAGACGCTCAGGAAATGATTGACCACCTGGTCATGAAACTGCGTATGGTTCGTTTCCTGCGTACTCCTGAATATGATGAACTGTTCTCCGGTGACCCGATTTGGGCAACTGAATCTATCGGTGGTATGGGCGTTGATGGCCGTACTCTGGTTACCAAAAACAGCTTCCGCTTCCTGAACACCCTGTACACCATGGGTCCTTCTCCGGAGCCGAACATCACCGTTCTGTGGTCTGAAAAACTGCCTCTGAATTTCAAGAAATTCGCCGCTAAAGTGTCCATCGACACCTCTTCTCTGCAGTACGAGAACGATGACCTGATGCGTCCGGACTTCAACAACGACGACTACGCTATCGCTTGCTGCGTAAGCCCTATGGTTGTTGGTAAACAAATGCAGTTCTTCGGTGCGCGTGCAAACCTGGCGAAAACCATGCTGTACGCAATCAACGGCGGCGTTGATGAAAAACTGAAAATGCAGGTTGGTCCTAAATCTGAACCGATCAAAGGCGACGTTCTGAACTTCGACGAAGTTATGGACCGCATGGATCACTTCATGGACTGGCTGGCTAAACAGTACGTCACCGCACTGAACGTTATCCACTACATGCACGACAAGTACAGCTACGAAGCCTCTCTGATGGCGCTGCACGACCGTGACGTTATTCGCACCATGGCGTGTGGTATCGCGGGTCTGTCCGTTGCTGCTGACTCCCTGTCTGCAATCAAATATGCGAAAGTTAAACCGATTCGTGACGAAGACGGTCTGGCTGTTGACTTCGAAATCGAAGGCGAATACCCGCAGTTTGGTAACAACGACTCTCGTGTTGATGACATGGCGGTTGACCTGGTAGAACGTTTCATGAAGAAAATTCAGAAACTGACTACTTACCGTAACGCTATCCCGACTCAGTCTGTTCTGACCATCACCTCTAACGTGGTTTATGGTAAGAAAACCGGTAACACCCCAGACGGTCGTCGTGCTGGCGCGCCGTTCGGACCGGGTGCTAACCCAATGCACGGTCGTGACCAGAAAGGTGCTGTTGCCTCTCTGACCTCCGTTGCTAAACTGCCGTTTGCATACGCTAAAGATGGTATTTCTTATACCTTCTCTATCGTTCCGAACGCACTGGGTAAAGACGACGAAGTTCGTAAGACCAACCTGGCTGGTCTGATGGATGGTTACTTCCACCACGAAGCGTCCATCGAAGGTGGTCAGCACCTGAACGTGAACGTCATGAACCGTGAAATGCTGCTGGATGCGATGGAACATCCGGAAAAATATCCGCAGCTGACCATCCGTGTTTCTGGCTACGCAGTACGTTTTAACTCCCTGACTAAAGAACAGCAGCAGGACGTTATTACTCGTACCTTCACTCAGACCATGTAATTGGTTTTGACTGAAATCGTACTTTAAAAAGCGTACAATAAAGGCTCCACGTAAGTGGGGCCTTTTTAATAGCCTGCTTTGTCAGCTATCTATACTTATATACTCGATGGATTTCGAGTTGCATTGAGGCGGCAACGGAGTGAATCCTCTGGCGCGTACAGAAGTACGTGACTGGGGTGAGCGAAGGAAGCTAACAAAGATGCAGCTTGAAAGACGAAAAGTATGGATAACTGCCAAAACAGACTCGACACAGTTAATAACTGTGCACTAACACTGGCCCCGGATGGGCCACACCTGGAGAAACACCGCAATGTCAGTTATTGGTCGCATTCACTCCTTTGAATCCTGTGGCACTGTTGATGGCCCGGGCATCCGTTTTATTACCTTCTTCCAGGGCTGCCTGATGCGCTGCCTGTATTGCCATAACCGTGACACATGGGATACGCACGGCGGCAAAGAAGTCACCGTCGACGAATTAATGAAAGAAGTGGTGACCTATCGCCACTTTATGAACGCATCCGGCGGCGGTGTGACGGCGTCCGGCGGTGAAGCTATCCTGCAAGCTGAATTCGTACGTGACTGGTTCCGGGCCTGTAAAAAAGAAGGCATTCATACCTGTCTGGACACCAACGGTTTTGTTCGCCGTTACGATCCGGTAATCGATGAACTGCTGGAAGTCACCGACCTGGTCATGCTCGATCTCAAACAGATGAACGATGAAATCCATCAAAATCTGGTCGGCGTATCTAACCATCGTACGCTGGAGTTCGCTCGCTACCTGTCAAATAAAGACATCAAAGTGTGGATCCGCTACGTTGTTGTACCAGGCTGGTCTGACGATGACGACTCTGCGCACCGCCTTGGCGAGTTTACCCGCGATATGGGCAACGTTGAAAAAATCGAGCTGCTACCTTACCACGAGCTGGGCAAACACAAATGGGTGGCAATGGGCGAAGAGTACAAACTGGATGGCGTCAAGCCGCCTAAGAAAGAGACCATGGAGCGCGTGAAAGGCATTCTCGAGCAATATGGACATAAAGTAATGTATTGAGTTTTACTCTTCACGATACGGCTGCCCTGAATGGCAGCCGTTTTGTTATTTAAGCGACAATATTTGAATCAAAGGAGAGCGTTTAACACTAGAAAGCGACGTTATCTCCTGCTCTCATTTTTAGCACCCTCTTCTCGCCAGTAAGGGGAAAATCAGCCCCAGCCCTACCAGCACAAATGGCGTCACGATATTCAGGGTAAGCTGGAAAGTCCACTCAGGAGTAAAGGCTTCCATTTTTGGGAAGATCCCGGTCAGACAAGCGAATGCGGTAAAGGCGAAGCACCAAATCCCCACCGTCATCGCCAGCGAGCGGTTGCGGATAAAGACATATTCCGGTTTATATTTCTGTGCCAGCCGAATAACGGCAATAAACGCCACAAACACCCATAAATAACGCAATGGCATCACGACAGAGTTGAGATTTAGCAGCCATTTGTACAGATTGTTCATATCGCCAATTCCCAGCGTTGGCAACATAATCAAAATCGCCACCAGCACCAACGTCAGAATATATCCATTTACCGGTGTTCCCGAGGCATTGGTTTTACAAAGACTTTCTGGAATATATTTACGATCGGCATCGCCCAACAGAACTTTAAGCGGCGCATCAATAGAAAATACTAATGCCGCAATCTGTCCCAGCGTGTTGGCGATCGCATAAATAACCATCAACGAATTCCCCATACCATAATACTCGCCCAATTTCTGGAAGGCGTAATATTGACCATTGGTCATGAGGTCATCAGGGATATGCCGGGAGTCAAACATCATTCCCATGGCCAGCGACCCGAGGATCGCACACACTGCCACCATAACAGCCAGAACAAGCATCCCTTTCGGAAATTCTTTGCCCGGATTACGCGTCTGATTAACGTAGGGCGAAATTTTTTCCGCGCCGCCAACGGCAAAGACCAGCATGGATATTGTGGTGATATAGGTAAAATCGATATGCGGGATAAACGATTCCCAGGTGATATTGGTTGTTGCTATTTGCACATCGGTAATCGCCGGGGCGGTTACCGCCATCACTACATACAAAATGGACATCACGAACATGGCGATGCCCGCTACAGACCCAACAATCTTCAGTGATTTCATGCCACGGGACGCAACCCACATGAAAAAGACAAACAGCGCCAGCGTCAGCCCCTGCAACGCCACGACGGTGTACTCTTTTATCAGTGACCCATCGCCTTTCAGCGCCCATCCCAGCGCAATCAGAATGGCCTGCGGCTTTTGCGCCAGATAAGGAATATGCACGACCCAATAGGTCCAGGCAGCAAGATAAGCAAGACCAGGCCCCATTGTGTGTTTAATCCAGGTACTGACGCCGCCTTTCCCATCTTTAAAAGTAGAACCCAGTTGACCGACAATCAGCGCATAGGGAATAAAATAGAGCGCGAAAATAAATATCCATGAGGAGACAACCACTAATCCCTGATTAGCATAGTTGTTAACGACGTTGCCAAAACCCCAAACGGTAATAAAAGACATTAAGGCGATGTTGTACCATCGCAATTGTTTTTCCTGCACACCAGCCATACGCGATCCTTCGTGGAAGCTTTTTGAGTATCAATAAATGAGGCGTGGGATTATGCGCGGTAAAATGAGAGAGCGGAAACGGCAGGATGTAAAACTATAACCTTCTGCACACTTTATTTTCGGGACTGAAGCGTGTGATTAAATAATGTCGGTACCCATACATAAACAGTATGTATGGGTAACTGTTCGTATTCTGTTAAATCAGGTTAAATATGCGCAATAGAATTGGGCGTATGGCCCGTCTTACGCAGCAGCATCAGTAAATAAATAAACGATACGCTGGCGATCATGATAAACAGCAAGCTATCTGAATAATTCTGCATCAGCATCGCGGTAAATGAAGGACCAAGCAGGCTACCCACGGTATAGCTTAATAACAATGCCTGATTCATGGCGACCAGCTGATGGTGCTCCACCTTTTCACAGGCCCAGGCCATCGCCACCGGATAAAGGGTGAAACCAGCCGCCCCCAACATAAACAATGCGGGCGCCATCGCCGCCTGATTCAGCATGGCGATACTTCCGACGATCACCACGAAGACCTGAACGCGTAAAACCAGCAGGCGTCCCAGCTTATCCGCCAGACGACCAATCGGCCATTGTCCCAGAATACCGGCGCTAACCAGAACCGCCATCCAGAAACCAATGCTGGCGTTACTCACCCCTTGATGGTTGAGATACAAAGGCATCAGGCCATACAAAGACCCCAACACAATCCCGGAAATAATGCAGCCATTTACGCCCAGACGCGCCTGCCGCAGCTTTAGCATAGAGACAATAGGCGTAGACTGCTGTTCATCACCCTGCTGATTGGCAATGCGCGTAAACAGCAGTGGCAAAACGCCAGCAAGGACTGTACCCGTTACCCACGGCAGGACGTTCATCAATTCAGTTGATACTTTACTGACCAACAACTGGCCTAAAAACGTCCCCACGTAATAGATCATCATATAAGCGGCAAGCAAACGTCCGCGATTACGCGAAGTCCCGCTGCACATCAGCGCACTTTCCACTACCACCCAAATCATGGCGCAGCCAACACCGGCGATAAAGCGCCAGGTCATCCAGCTCCAGAATCCCACCATAATCCCCAGCCCGACACAGCCCACGGCAAAAATAAGCGAGGCGATGTAATAGCTGCGATTAAAACCCAGGTGTTTTATTAAATACCCGGTCAGCAACGTCCCTACCAAATTACCGGTAAAGTAGGACGAGCTCACCACGCCTACCTGCCATGTTGGCAGATTTTCATGGGCGAGCCAAAGCGGGACGAGCGTGTTTAACACAGCTATCGCCAGGGTCAGCAGCAGCAGCCCGCATAGCAATAGCATAACGGGACGGGTATAGGTGGACATGAATAAAAACCGTGAGGAAGTTCAAATTTCATGCGCATCATGCCACTGCCAAAAACATTGTCAATCGGCGTAATCAAAGGGCTGAGGCGCTTTCCAGACGATCGATTTGCATTACTGATTCTTAATGTGAATAGATAAAAAATACAAAAACACATCTGCTTGTTTTTATTGATCTAAAACAAAAATCTCGCGTTTCGTTCAGTCGAAAAATTTCATGGACTCCCCTTACTTTTATTTCTTACTAAACTCTATGCGGGATGCGAAGCTGCATTGTCTTCAAAATAGAACAGTGAGTTCTTATTTATCTATCTAATCCAGATGTCGTTCTTTTCGTAGACTTAAACTCATCAAATTTCCCCCACCGATGTAGAACAGGAGAAATACCATGACTAAACCTTACGTAAGACTTGATAAAGATAATGCGGCAGTATTGCTGGTTGATCATCAGGCTGGGCTGCTCTCTCTGGTTCGGGATATCGATCCCGATAAATTTAAGAACAACGTGCTTGCGCTCGGTGACTTAGCAAAATACTTCAAACTTCCGACCATTCTGACAACCAGCTTTGAAACAGGTCCAAACGGACCGCTGGTACCGGAACTGAAAGCGCAATTTCCCGATGCGCCCTATATTGCTCGCCCCGGAAACATTAACGCATGGGATAACGAAGATTTCGTGAAAGCCGTGAAAGCGACCGGCAAAAAGCAGCTGATTATCGCCGGTGTTGTGACGGAAGTTTGCGTCGCCTTCCCTGCGCTCTCAGCTATTGAAGAAGGTTTTGACGTCTTTGTTGTTACCGATGCGTCAGGCACATTCAATGAAATTACCCGCCATTCAGCGTGGGATCGAATGTCGCAGGCTGGCGCTCAACTGATGACATGGTTCGGCGTCGCATGTGAGCTGCACCGCGACTGGCGCAACGATATCGAAGGTCTGGCGACGCTGTTCTCGAATCACATTCCGGATTATCGCAATCTGATGACCAGCTACGACACATTAACTAAGCAGAAGTAAAACCAGGGCGAAAACCCTGGCCTGACATATTATTGATAGTGCTTCGCTTATCCGGCCTACGGATCGTGTAGGCCGGATAAGGCACGAGCAGCCATCCGGCATAGTATGGATTAACTCGCCACCGCCATACCGACGGTCATATGCAACCCGTAGAACACGCCACGACCAATCAACTCGCCAACTAACAGCAAAATAAACGCGACTGAAAGCAGCGGAACGGCAGGCTGGTAGCCTTTCACCTGCGGTACAATCCAGCAGCACAGCGCTAATGCCAGCGCCACAATCCGCCACGCCATCAGAGAGCCGTAATCCGGAACCAGCGCAGACGCCTGCTGAATCGAACTGTGGATAGTAGCCAGTTCAACCCCCTGCATGACAGACATGATAGCGCTCACGACCAGAGCAAGCACTGAGATAGCCGGCAGCAGGCGCATCGCCCAACCGTCCACGCCAGCAATTCTGAGCAACAGATATCCCAGAAGCGGCCCGCCCATAAACATCGTCAGGAAGAAGCCCAGCGGCGTCCAGACACTGTACCAGGTCGGCACGGTATCGATGGTGTTATATACGCGCACCATCATCCAGACAAAAACCACGCCCAGCACCATGGTGACAACTAACCACAGATTACGTAATGCGGGCGGCATTTTTTTCAATGTAGCCAGCAGCCAGCCAATGCCACCAACGGCAAAGAAGATTGAGCCACTGGCAATCTCATTACTCAACGCAGAAGACCCAACGCGATTGAGTGAGTTAAAGGCGCGCATCGGTGAACCCAGGTGGAGCATAGAAGCAATAAAGCCAATGCCCATTAATACCCACAGCCCGAACATGCAGACAATCACGCGCTGCTGCGATTCTGGACGTAAGTCACCTTTCATCAGCGCAAGCGCCAGAACGATAAAGCCGCCAACCACACACTGTCCGAAGACAGTGAAGATCATCAGCGGCCATTCATGCCATCCACTTCCCATCTTACACCTCCTTCGGATTAGCCAGATAACCTGTGGTATCCCCGGTCGGGCGGCTATTGGCGTTAGGTTTGATGACAATACTTGGTTTGGTAAAGTGCGCCCCCGGCAGTGGCGCAACCGCAGCCAAAGTACCGTGTTTTTTGCGCAGTTCCTCAATCGGACCAAAATCCA
Organism: Citrobacter arsenatis; assembly: GCF_004353845.1. Classification (GTDB taxonomy): domain Bacteria; phylum Pseudomonadota; class Gammaproteobacteria; order Enterobacterales; family Enterobacteriaceae; genus Citrobacter; species Citrobacter arsenatis. The sequence continues at coordinate 1,807,428 of NZ_CP037864.1, read as the reverse complement.
GCGCACGCAGTGGGCATGACTCAACGCATATAGGTTTTTGACCTTCAGCGACGCGCTCATGGCAGCCGTCACATTTAGTCATATGCCCTTTTTCAGCGTTGTACTGCGGCGCGCCGTAAGGACAGGCCATGTGGCAATACCGACAGCCAATGCACACATCTTCGTCGACAACGACAAAGCCATCTTCACGTTTGTGCATCGCGCCGCTCGGACAAACCTTGGTACAGGCCGGATCTTCACAGTGGTTACAGGCAATAGAGAGGTAATAGGCAAAGACGTTCTGATGCCAGACGCCGTTATCCTCCTGCCAGTCACCACCCGCATACTCATAAATGCGGCGGAAGCTAACTTCCGGGGTTAAGTTCTTGAAATCTTTGCAGGCCAGTTCGCAGGTTTTGCAACCGGTGCAACGGCTGGAATCAATAAAAAATCCATACTGGGTTGTCATCGGTTACTCCTTACACCTTTTCAACCTGAACAAGGTTCGTGTGTGACGGGTTCCCCTTCGCGAGAGGAGACGGACGCTGGGTTGTCAGAACATTAATGCAGCCGCCCTGATCCACGCGTTTTGCATCCGGGTCATACCAGGCCCCTTCGCCCAATGCCACCACGCCTGGCATCATACGCGGCGTGACTTTCGCCTCAATATGCACTTCACCACGATCGTTAAAGATACGTACCTTGTCGCCGTTGTTAATGCCGCGTCGCTGCGCATCCATCGGGTTGATCCACATTTCCTGGCGGCAGGATGCTTTCAGAACATCCACGTTGCCATAGGTCGAGTGGACGCGGGACTTGTAGTGGAAGCCGGTCAACTGCAGAGGGAATTTCTCTACCAGAGGATCGTTTAAGCTCTCAAAGCCTGGGGTATAGATCGGCAGCGGATCGATCACATCGCCTTCCGGCAGTTCCCAGGTTGCAGCGATCTCAGCAAGCTGCTGCGAATAAATTTCGATCTTACCTGACGGTGTGGTCAACGGATTAGCTTTAGGGTCCTCACGGAACGTCTTGTACGCCACGTGATGCCCTTGCGGGTCGCGTTGTTTAAAGATCCCTTGCTTACGGAATTCTTCAAACGTTGGCAGTTCAGGAATCGCTTTGCGTGACTGCTCGTAGAGATGGCGCATCCACTCTTCCTGAGTACGACCTTCTGTAAACTGCTGCTCTACGCCAAGGCGTTTCGCTAGCTCGCTGGTCATCTGGTAGATAGTCTTGCATTCGAAGCGTGGCTTGATCGCCTGATCGGTGAAAATCACATAGGACATGTTGCCGCAGGAAGCATCCAGCGCGAAGTCCATCTGCTCAGAGGCGGTGCAGTCCGGCAGCAAAATGTCCGCGTATTTCGCCGAGGAAGTCATATGGCAGTCGATGACGACGATCATCTCGCATTTGTTCTCATCCTGCAGGATTTCATGCGTACGGTTGATATCAGAGTGCTGATTAATCAGGCAGTTACCGGCATAGTTCCAGATCATCTTAATAGGAACATCGAGTTTGTCTTTGCCTCGTACGCCGTCACGCAGGGCCGTCATCTCCGGGCCTCGCTCAATCGCGTCCGTCCACATGAACATCGAAATACTGGTTTCAACCGGGTTTTCCAGCGTAGGCATACGTTCAAACGGCAAACTGTATGAGCCCTCACGCGCCCCGCTGTTGCCGCCGTTGATCCCTACGTTACCGGTCAGGATTGCCAGCATAGAAATGGCGCGCGTCGCTATTTCACCGTTAGCGTGGCGCTGCGGCCCCCATCCCTGGCTAATGTATGCCGGTTTAGCGCTACCGATTTCGCGCGCCAATTTGACGATTCGTTCAGCGGGAATACCGGTAATCTGCGCCGCCCATTCCGGAGTCTTGGCAATACCGTCCTTGCCCTGCCCAAGTATATACGCCTTGTAGTGACCGTTCTTCGGCGCGTCGGCCGGTAAGGTTTTCTCGTCGTAACCTACGCAGTATTTATCGAGGAACGGTTGGTCAACCATGTTTTCGGTGATCAGGACATACGCCAGGCCATTAACCAGCGCCGCATCGGTACCAGGACGGATCGGGATCCATTCATCTTCACGGCCCGCGCCGGTATCCGTGTAGCGGGGATCGATAATGATCATGCGGGCATTGGATTTCTGCCGCGCCTGTTCAAGATAATAGGTTACCCCACCCCCGCTCATACGGGTTTCACCAGGGTTATTACCGAACAGAACCACCAGCTTGCTATTTTCAATGTCGGACGGACTATTACCGTCAGCCCAGCCGCCGTAGGTGTAGTTCAACCCGGCAGCGATTTGCGCTGAAGAATAATCCCCGTAATGGTTAAGGTAGCCGCCGCAGCAGTTCATCAGTCGCGCCACCAACGTTTTTCCCGGCGGCCAGGAGCGCGTCATGGTGCCACCCAGCGTACCGGTACCGTAGTTCAGGTAGATAGACTCGTTACCGTAATCTTTAATCAGACGCTGCATATTGCTGGCGATGATGTCGTAGGCCTCATCCCAACTGATGCGCTCAAATTTGCCTTCGCCACGCTTGCCGACGCGTTTCATCGGGTATTTCAGACGATCGGGATTATAGACACGACGACGCATAGAGCGGCCACGCAGACAGGCGCGTACCTGGTGCAAACCGTCATAGTTGTCATCGCCAGTGTTGTCAGTTTCGACATATTTTATTTCACCGTCGACCACATGCATACGCAGTGGGCAGCGGCTACCACAGTTCACCGTACACGCGCTCCAGATCACTTTCTCATTAATCTGTGCCGGATTAAGGGCTTCTGCGGCATTTGCAATACGGGCAAATGGCAGGGTAAACGCGCTACTGGCCACCGCCAGTCCGCCTATCGCCGTCGTTTTCACCAAACCGCGGCGACTAACCTCAGCTGCCAGCACGGCATCGGGGATCTTAGTTTTCATAGTGGCTCACTCTGCTGCTCACAATAAACAAAAGACAATTACTCGTTATGTATATTTTTATATAGCGTTACTATCGATATACAGACAGGTAGGTAATGAATTTGCGGAAAGGCAGTGATAAATACCAACCTTCATTCGAAGGCAGTATTACTCCTGTAGGAGTAGGTGTTATTGTCCAGCGTCAAACAGGCATAAAAAAAGCGCCCTGAGGCGCTTTTTTAGCAGAGAAAGGTAGCTTAGCCGATGAATTCCAGGCCATTCATGTACGGACGTAATACTTCCGGAACCTGAATGCGACCATCAGCCTGCTGATAGTTTTCCATTACCGCAACCAGCGTACGACCTACCGCCAGACCGGAACCGTTCAGCGTATGCACCAAACGGGTCTTTTTGTCGGATTTGCTGCGACAACGCGCCTGCATACGACGAGCCTGGAAATCCCACACGTTGGAGCAAGAAGAAATTTCACGATAGGTGTTCTGCGCCGGGATCCACACTTCCAGATCGTAAGTTTTACATGCGCCGAAGCCCATGTCGCCTGTGCACAGGATGATCTTGCGATACGGCAGACCCAGCAGTTGCAGGACCTTCTCGGCATGACCGGTCATCTCTTCCAACGCATCCATCGAGTCTTCCGGGCGAACGATTTGCACCATCTCAACTTTATCGAACTGGTGCATACGGATCAGACCACGAGTGTCACGGCCATAAGAACCTGCTTCAGAACGGAAGCACGGCGTATGCGCGGTCATTTTGATCGGCAACGCATCTTCGTCAATGATTTCGTCACGTACCAGGTTGGTCAGAGGAACTTCTGCCGTTGGAATCAGCGCATAGTTGCTGCTGTCCGCTTCTTCATCCAGTGGACGCGTGTGGAACAGATCGCCTGCGAATTTTGGCAGTTGGCCTGTACCGTACAGCGTGTCATGGTTAACCAGATACGGAACGTAGTTTTCGCTGTAGCCATGCTGTTCGGTATGCAGATCCAGCATGAACTGAGACAGCGCACGGTGCATACGCGCGATCTGCCCTTTCATGACCACGAAACGGGAGCCAGTCAGCTTAACTGCAGCAGCGAAATCAAGACCCGTGTGCATTTCACCCAGGGTAACGTGATCGCGCACTTCGAAATCAAACTCACGCGGAGTACCCCAGCGGCTAACTTCGACGTTGTCATTTTCGTCTTTGCCCACCGGAACTTCGTCCGCTGGCAGATTAGGAATAGTCAGCGCAATGTCGCGGATCTCGGCCTGTAAGGTATCAAGTTCAGCTTTCGCGGCATCCAGCTCTTCGCCCAGTTTGTTCACTTCCAGACGTAAAGACTCGATATCTTCCCCGCGCGCTTTTGCCTGGCCGATGGATTTCGATCGAGAGTTACGCTCTGCCTGCAGGTTTTCAGTTTGTACCTGCAGAACTTTACGACGCTCTTCAAGAGCGCGCAGCTTATCTACATCCAGCTTAAAGCCCCGGCTTGCCAGTTTTTCTGCGACTGCGTCTGGCTCATTACGCAGCAGATTGGGATCGAGCATGCTTATCCTGTGCTTATCGAATTAAAATAGGAGAAAGTGACCACAGCCTGCGGTCACAGGGATACAGAGACAACATTACCGCAACGATAACACTAACGGTAGCGTTTTATAGGGCTATTTTGATCCTGTCCGGCAAGCCAGGCGAGCTTTTCGCCAATCTTGCCTTCAAGACCTCTGTTTGTGGGGTGATAATAGCGCGTTTGTGCCATTTCCTGCGGGAAGTACTCTTCTCCGGCGGCATAGGCATTTGGCTCATCATGAGCGTAACGGTACTCCTGACCGTAGCCCATCTCTTTCATCAGCTTAGTCGGCGCATTGCGCAGGTGAACCGGTACGTCGTAATCCGGACGTTCACGGGCATCTGCCAGCGCAGCTTTGAAGGCGGTGTAAACCGCATTACTCTTCGGCGCACAGGCCAGATAAACGATCGCCTGAGCAATGGCTCGTTCGCCTTCCGCTGGTCCCACGCGGGTAAAGCAATCCCATGCGGAAATCGCCACCTGCATAGCGCGAGGGTCAGCATTGCCCACATCTTCAGAGGCAATTGCCAGACAGCGACGGGCAACGTATAGCGGATCGCCGCCAGCGGTGATGATTCGCGCATACCAATAAAGCGCCGCATCCGGGGCACTGCCGCGCACCGACTTATGCAATGCGGAGATAAGATCGTAAAAGCGATCGCCTTTATTATCGAAGCGCGCGCTGCGCTCACCGGCAATTTCAGTGAGCAATTCCGGTTTCAATACGCGCTTGCCGGAATCATCAACTTCGGCCATATCGGCCATCATTTCCAGCGTATTCAGCGCCCGGCGTGCGTCACCGTTAACCAGTTCAGCAATCGCCCGACGCGTCTCTGGCGGCAGAACGATATCCTGGCCGCCGTAACCCCGCGCGTTGTCTGACATCGCCTGGTCCAGCACCTGCTCAATGTCGTCGGTGGTTAACGATTTCAGTAAATAAACGCGTGCACGCGACAGCAGCGCGGAGTTCAACTCAAACGAGGGGTTTTCAGTGGTGGCGCCAATAAACGTGATGGTACCGTCTTCAATATGCGGTAAAAACGCATCCTGTTGGCTTTTATTAAAACGGTGAACTTCATCCACAAACAGGATCGTGCGCCGACCCGCGTTACGATTCTGACGCGCACGCTCAATCGCTTCACGAATTTCTTTTACACCAGACGTAACCGCCGAAATGCGTTCAACATCAGCGTTGGCGTAACGGGCAATAACTTCAGCAAGCGTAGTTTTCCCCGTCCCCGGCGGTCCCCATAAAATCATGGAGTGCAGGTGCCCGACCTCAATGGCGCGTGGCAAGGGTTTACCCGCAGCCAGCAGATGCTGCTGGCCGATATACTGCGCTAAATTTTCTGGCCGCATGCGCGCGGCCAGTGGCTGAAAAGTATTCTCAGAAAAGTCGAGCGACAGATTGCTCACTCACACGCCTCTACTTACGTTGATCGTCAACCGTTACACCTTGCGGCGGGGTAAAAGTAAATTTAGAGGGTTCAATCGCACCATTCTGCTGAGATTTCAGTTGATAGCTGCTGCGCTGATCGTCTTGTTCAACGGCGCTAAACTGGTGGATTGTCCCGTCGCGCCCAACATTGATAGTAAACTGCTTCAGATTACCGCTGCTGGTTTTTGGCGTCAGCACGAAATCATCGCCGTTTTGCTTAATGTTGTACTGCTGCCAGTCGCTGGCCTGGTTACGCGCAATCAGCATGAACGGCGTGTTGCCCGTGGCGTCTTTCAGCCAGGTCGCAGTCGCCTGCTCGACAAACGGGTTAAAGAACCACAGCGTTTTACCATCGGAAACCAGGATGCTCTCATCAGGCTGCGTCATATGCCAGTTAAACAGATTTGGACGTTTAACCCATAAATCACCCTGACCTTCCTGCACCGCCGCGCCGCTACCGTCCGTGACCTTCTGAGTAAAGCTGGCATGGAAGCTACTGACTTTATCCAGGCGGCTTTTCAGGTCGCTGGCAGCATCAGCCCAGACGCTGCTCACCACAAAGCTCGACAGTAATGCACAGGTGATTGCGATTCTTTTCATCGTTATTCCTCAAAATACGTCACTCCCAACGGGGAGATCCCTCTGCTATCCATTTCAGGCCAAAAATCAGCATGAGGAAAGTAGAAAATACTGAATTACTTAACTTTGCAATCATTCGAAGGGCGGCGGAGCCAACACTTCACGATTACCATTATGCCCTTGCTCGCTGACAATTCCTTGCGCTTCCATCTGCTCGATGATACGCGCCGCTCGGTTGTAGCCGATACGGAACTGACGCTGGACGCCGGAAATTGAGGCTTTGCGTTTCTGGGTCACAAAGTTTACCGCCTGATCGAACAGCGGATCCAACTCTTCACCACCATCAAAGCCGCCACCGCCGCCTTCGCTTTCGCTGTCAGAGGTGATGCCGTCAACGTATTGTGGGCGACCGCGCGCTTTCCAGTCCTGAACCACCGCGTGAACTTCTTCATCGCGTACAAAGGCACCATGTACACGCACAGGAATCGTCGAGTTTGGTGCGGAATAAAGCATGTCACCCATACCCAACAGTGATTCCGCTCCGCCCTGATCAAGGATGGTACGCGAGTCAATTTTACTGGACACGGTAAAGGCGATACGCGTCGGGATGTTCGCTTTAATCAGACCAGTGATAACGTCAACCGACGGTCGCTGAGTTGCCAGCACCAGGTGGATCCCTGCCGCACGCGCTTTTTGCGCCAGACGGGCAATCAATTCTTCCACCTTTTTACCTACGGTCATCATCAGGTCGGCGAATTCATCCACCAGCACAACGATATACGGCAGTTTCTCCAGCACCGGATGCTGAACATCCATGCTGTCGCCCGGCTTCCAGTACGGGTCCGGAATCGGACGTCCCATACGTGAGGCTTCAGCAATTTTCTCGTTATAACCAGCAAGGTTACGCACGCCAAGCGCCGACATCAGCTTATAGCGACGTTCCATTTCATTGACGCTCCAGCGCAAGGCATTAGCAGCATCTTTCATATCGGTCACAACTTCAGTCAACAGATGCGGAATGCCTTCATAAACCGACAGTTCCAGCATTTTCGGGTCAATCATGATAAAGCGAACGTCTTCCGGCTGCGCTTTGTACAGCATGCTGAGGATCATGGCGTTCACCCCAACCGACTTACCGGAACCGGTTGTACCTGCTACCAGCAGGTGCGGCATTTTTGCCAGATCGGCCACCACCGGTTCGCCCGCAATATCTTTACCCAGCACCACGGTCAGCGGAGATGAGTTATCACGGAATTTAGCGTTATCCAGCACTTCACGCAGATAAACGGTTTGACGTTTTTTATTCGGTAACTCCAGTCCGACATACGGTTTGCCTGGAATAACCTCAACCACACGTACCGCCGCGGTGGACAACGAACGCGCCAGATCTCGCGACAGGTTGGAAATACGCGCCGCTTTAACGCCGGGAGCCAGATTCAGCTCAAAGCGGGTAATCACCGGACCTGGAGAGTAGTTCACCACATCGGCTTTAATGCGGAAATCAGCCAGACGCGCTTCCACCAGACGTGCCATTTGCTCCAGTGCGAACGTATCTATCGGCTCAACTTCGCTCGGCGGCGGCGTGAGCAGATCTAACGATGGCAGCGGCGTACTTGGACGGTGCGCCGGACGACTGTCGCCATTACGCATCAGCAGCGGATGGATCAGACTATCCTGCGGCGGTGGTGTAACGGGCTGCGCCGGCTGCTGATAATGCTGCTGCGGTGCGACAGGCTGCACCGGTTGCTGATAGTGCTGCTGCGGTGCAACGGGCTGCGCCGGCTGCTGATAGTGCTGCTGCGGTGCAACGGGCTGCGCCGGCTGCTGATAGTGCTGCTGCGGTGCGACAGGCTGCGCCGGTTGCTGATAATGCTGCTGCGGTGCAACTGGCTGCGCCGGTTGCTGATAATGCTGCTGCGGTGCGACAGGTTCCTGGTACTGCGGCGCAGACTCCGGCATTACGCCTGGCGTAAACAGCGGCTCATGCGGTCCCTCGTCTACCAGCGTTTTCATTGGAGAAAACTCAAAGTCATCGAGCGAGAACGGATTTGCCCCGGCAGGCTGTTCACCGGAATAGCGCTGCTGCTGGGAGTTGGCAAACTGGCGAGCCAGTTCCGCTTCTGCGGCTGAATCTTCGTCATCAGCTTGATTAGTATCGTCCTGATACTCTTCGCCATAGCGGTTCTGCTGCGACTGGGCAAACTGACGCGCCAGCTCATCCTGCTGCATCGCATCAATTTCATCGTCACTGTACACATCAGTATCAAGCTGCTCTTCACGCGCTTTCTCTTCAGCCATTCGCTGTGACGGCAGTTTGATGCCATACGACGCCAATTCCCGACGAGTAGGTACGCGCACACGGTTCGGACGCGGTAACTGCGGACCAATACCCTCTTTCACCTGTGGACGCGGCGCACCGCTACCCGCAAGGCTAAAGACAGGTGCTGCGGCAGCGCTACCTGCTCCGAGAGCGGCACTTTTCACGCCAGCGGCCAGCGGCGCAACGGCAGCAACCGACTCAACGGGCGGAATGGATGCAGCCGTCGGCATAGATGGCATAGACGGCTTAACACGTTCAGGTTCCTGAACAGGCTCTGGAATTGGCTGATACCAGGCGGCCAGTTGCTCGCGCTCACGCGCACGTTTCTCTTCAACTTCTTCAAAATAGTAGAGTGGAGGACGAGTCGGTTTAACCTCTTCTACCACCGGTTCAGGTTCCACCACAGGTGGTTGTTCCACCACAGGCTGCTGGAACGTAGTACTCTGTTGAAGAGTGGATTCCTGCTGATAAACAGGTTGCGGCACGGGCTCCGGCTGATAAGCAGGCTGCTGGAACGTGGGACTCTGTTGAACGGTCGGTTCCTGCTGATAAACAGGCTGCTGCACGGGCTCCGGTTGGTAAACAGGTTCCGGCTGCCAGTTTTGCTGCGCAGCGAATTCCTGCGGTTGCGGCGCGACGGGTTGCGCATAAGCGGGTTCAGCGGTCTGCGGCGCGTAATATTGCGGCTGCGGACTCTGCTCTACAACCGGTTGCTGCCATGGCTCATACTGCTGTTGTACCGGTGGCTGCGCGTACTGGGTTGGCTGCGGATAACCTTCCGGCGCTGGGGCAATCACCGCATCACCAGTTTGCGGACCAGGCGCGGATTGCCAGGCGACGGCTGGAGCGGCTTGTTCCATAACGGTGCTGGTCACGGGCGACGTTTGCAGCAGCGGATCAACCGGCGCACTCCAGGCCTGCGCGGCCGTTGTAGCCGCTGCGGCGGCGGCCACAGGCTCTGTCACCGAATGACCATTCAGCAACGGGTCGAGTTCGTCATATTCAGGTAGCGTCGCGCGATTGCCGGAAAACAGCACATCGTTAGGATCGGCAACAACGCCGCGGGCGCTATATTCAATTTCGTCTTCATCATCCATGCGTTTGCCAGAGAACAGCGCCGCATCGGTATGACGGCCAAGCGGGTTGGTAAATTTCTCCGCCAGACGCTTACGGCGCGCTAACGCACCGCGCAGAATACGAGCCCGTCGCGATTCATGGGGTTTGCCATCAGCGGCGTCGACAGACTCGTCTTCATCTTCATATTCTTCGTCATCGACCCAGGTATCGTCGCGGCGGGTACGGTTGCTGGCAAAGGTCAGGATATTGAGTAACCAACCGCCCAGTTTTTCCGCAATGCTCACCCACGACCAACCGGTAAACAGCGTTAATCCCGCAGCCCAAATGCATAATAGCGTCAGCGTACCGCCGCTGCTGTGCAGTAATGGTTGCAGCGTCGTACTGAGCAGACTGCCGATCACGCCGCCAGAGGCGAAATACCAGATATCATCGGCATTGATTGCGGCAAGACCGCAGGAAGTGAGAATTAGTGCCAGAACGCCAATTATGCGCAGCGAAACGGCAAAATAATCGACGTATTCGTCGCTGGCCTGGTGTCGCCATGCAAACCAGCAACCGCCGACAATGATGACGGGAATGGTGTAGGCCATGACGCCGAAAATAAAGAACAGCGTGTCCGCCAGCCATGCTCCGGGAATTCCTCCCAGATTATGAATAGGTTCGTGCCACGCGGTTTGCGACCAACTGGGATCCGAAGGGTTAAAGCTGAGTAAGGCAGCCATCAACCAGACGGCAAAAAGGGCAATAAGGATCAGTAGCGCTTCCAGAAGTCGGCGCCCGCTGCTTAACTTCGTCAATGTGACGTCTTTGTCTTCAGTGTATTCCTGGCTCAAAAACGGCTCTCCAGGTTTCAGGCTTTTCCTGCCCGATGCTAAAACGGACAACAGCACCGGGTTGCCCCGGCACTGTTGCTGTATGGATTAACAGGAGTGTAATCAAACTGCGTCGATTTTGCACCTGTTCCGTGTTAGCGCGTCTTAATTACCAGACGATTGCTCTGTTTCACTTCTTCCATTACTACATAAGTACGTGTGTCATTCACGCCAGGCAGACGCAGCAGGGTTTCCCCCAACAGCTTACGGTATGCCGACATATCCGGTACGCGTGTTTTCAGCAAATAGTCGAAATCACCGGAAACCAAATGACACTCTTGAATTTCTTCAAGTTTTTGTACCGCAGAGTTAAATTGTTCAAACACATCCGGGGCGCCACGATTCAGAGTAATCTCAACAAAAACCAGAAGTGATGCATCCAGATAATGCGGGTTTAACAGCGCTGTATAGCCCTGAATGAAACCCTGTCTTTCCAACCGACGCACACGCTCAAGGCAGGGCGTTGGTGAAAGACCCACACGTTTAGAAAGCTCGACGTTAGAAATACGCCCATCCTTTTGCAGCTCATTAAGAATGTTACGATCGATACGGTCGAGATCTTTGCCAGGGCGCTTCTTACTATCTACCATTATTATTGTCTCTCTGTATTCCTTCCCTACTCCTGCCTGACTCTACCAACATCACTGTTCAGAGTCGCTACCCATCAAAATAAACCGCAACCCAGAGGGATTTTTGGTTTGCAATGCCTGGGCTTATGGTGAGAAGACCGTTGCCTGTCGGCGGCTATCGACATCACGAATGGCATCTGTCCACACCATGCGTAGATTTCGCTAACACGGTAAACATGATATCTACATGCATGATTATGCAGCACATACATGACACAGTTTTTTTCTTCCTTGAATGTTTTCGCAAAACAGCAGGTGATTGTCAAAGCAAAACATCGATTTTTAGTACAACATGCCAGTTATTCATTCGCAGTGATGGAAAATCGTCATTTTATCACCTTATAACTGACCGATTTTAAGTAGAAATCGTTATAGTATTACGCTTAATTCATCCGCTCATCGGTTTCTGCTATTACACATATTGTTAACAAAATCGCCATACTCTTTTTTTACGCCTGTAAATTCCCTACAATCCTGCTCATTGCCTGCCAACAACTATGGGGATCTCATGGGCGCAACCAAACACAGTAAACTTCTTATTCTGGGCTCTGGCCCTGCGGGATATACCGCTGCGGTCTACGCTGCACGCGCTAACCTGCAACCGGTACTGATCACCGGTATGGAAAAAGGTGGTCAGCTGACCACAACAACAGAAGTGGAAAACTGGCCTGGCGATCCGCACGATCTCACGGGCCCGCTGCTGATGGAGCGTATGCACGAACATGCGACCAAATTTGATACTGAAATCATTTTTGATCACATCAGCAAAGTTGATCTGCAAAACCGTCCTTTCCGTCTGACCGGCGACAGCGGTGAATACACCTGTGACGCACTGATCATCGCCACCGGCGCTTCAGCACGTTACCTGGGCCTGCCTTCGGAAGAAGCATTCAAAGGCCGCGGCGTTTCCGCCTGTGCGACCTGCGACGGTTTCTTCTACCGTAACCAAAAAGTTGCGGTGATCGGCGGCGGCAACACTGCTGTTGAAGAAGCGCTGTATCTGGCGAATATCGCATCTGAAGTGCATTTGATTCACCGTCGTGACAGCTTCCGCGCCGAGAAAATTCTCATCAAACGTTTGATGGATAAAGTCGAAAACGGCAACATCGTGCTGCATACCCACCGCACACTGGAAGAAGTGACCGGCGATCAAATGGGCGTAACCGGACTGCGCCTGCGCGATACGCAAAACACTGATAACGTGGAGTCGCTTGACGTTGCAGGGTTGTTTGTCGCTATCGGTCACAGCCCGAATACCGCTATTTTCGACGGCCAACTTGAACTGGAAAACGGCTACATCAAAGTACAGTCAGGTATTCACGGAAATGCAACCCAAACCAGCATTCCGGGGGTTTTCGCAGCCGGTGACGTGATGGACCATATTTATCGCCAGGCGATCACCTCTGCGGGCACGGGCTGTATGGCTGCGCTTGATGCTGAACGTTATCTGGACGGTCTGGCTGACGCTTGCAAATAAGTTTTACAAATCAGTAACAAAAGTAAAAAAGGCGACTATAAGTCGCCTTTATTTTTGCCTCGTTGTAACATTGCCCTGCCCAAAAATTCCTATAACTCACCTGCTAAGCGTGCAATGAATAAAACCCGTCAAAAAGAGCTGACCCGCTGGTTAAAACAGCAAAGTGTAATTTCCCAACGATGGCTGAACATTTCACGCCTGTTGGGATTCGTGAGCGGTCTGTTAATCGTCGCTCAGGCCTGGCTCATGGCCCGAATTCTGGACCACATGATCATGGCCAATATTCCCCGAGAGGCGCTTCTGCTTCCTTTCATCGTGCTGGTATTGATTTTTATCCTGCGGGCATGGGTCGTCTGGTTACGCGAACGGGTCGGGTTTCACGCAGGACAACATATTCGCTTTGAAATTCGCCGCCAGGTGCTTGACCGTCTGCAACAGGCAGGTCCTGCCTGGATACAAGGTAAACCAGCCGGGAGCTGGGCTACGCTTATCCTGGAACAGATTGACGACATGCATGACTACTATGCACGTTATCTGCCGCAAATGGCGCTGGCCGTATGCGTCCCGTTATTGATTGTCGCGGCGGTGTTCCCGTCAAACTGGGTGGCCGCGCTTATACTGCTCGGAACAGCCCCGCTGATCCCGTTGTTTATGGCAATGGTCGGTATGGGCGCAGCCGATGCTAACCGCCGTAATTTTCTTGCTCTTGCCCGCCTCAGCGGTCATTTCCTCGATCGCTTGCGGGGTATGGAGACGCTAAGAATATTTGGTCGCGGTGAAGCCGAAACGGAAAGCATCCGCGCTGCGTCACAGGATTTCCGCCAGCGCACCATGGAAGTCCTGCGCCTGGCGTTCTTGTCATCCGGTGTGCTTGAGTTCTTTACATCGCTTTCTATTGCGCTGGTCGCGGTGTACTTTGGTTTTTCCTACCTAGGAGAGCTTGATTTCGGCCACTACGGGACGGGCGTCACGCTGGCTGCTGGCTTCCTCGCGCTCATTCTGGCACCGGAATTTTTCCAGCCTTTGCGCGATCTGGGTACGTTTTATCACGCCAAAGCACAAGCCGTTGGTGCAGCGGACAGCCTGAAAACCTTTATGGAAACCCCGCTGGCTCACCCAGAGCGTGGCGACATTGAACTGGCAACGAAAGACGCCGTTTCAATAGAAGCACAAGATCTGGTAATCACCTCGCCTGAAGGCAAAGTGCTGGCGGGTCCGCTCAATTTTACCCTACCAGCCGGTCAACGCGCGGTACTGGTTGGACGCAGCGGCTCCGGCAAAAGTTCGCTACTCAATGCCCTGTCTGGTTTCCTCTCTTATCAGGGATCGCTGCGAATTAACGGTTTTGAACTGCGCGACCTGTCGCCTGATTGCTGGCGTAAACAGCTGTCATGGGTTGGTCAAAACCCACAGCTTCCTGCCGCTACGTTACGCGAAAACGTGCTGCTGGCTCGCCCCGATGCCAGCGAAGAACAGCTACAGGTCGCACTCGACAGCGCCTGGGTCAGCGAGTTTCTACCGCTGCTGCCACAGGGTGTGGATACGCCAGTTGGCGATCAGGTGGCTCGACTTTCCGTCGGACAAGCCCAGCGCGTTGCCGTGGCTCGCGCCTTGCTCAATCCCTGCCAGTTACTGCTGCTGGACGAACCCGCCGCCAGCCTTGATGCGCACAGCGAACGCCGCGTGATGCAGGCGTTGAACGCGGCATCGCGCCGCCAGACCACGCTGATGGTGACACACCAGTTGGAAGATCTTACCGACTGGGACGCTATCTGGGTGATGCAGGATGGTCAGATCGTTGAACAAGGTAACTGGACCGAACTTAGCTCAGCCAACGGGGCTTTTGCGACATTACTGGCTCATCGTCAGGAGGACATCTGAATGCGCGCTTTGCTACCTTATCTGACGTTATATAAACGCCACAAATGGATGTTAACGCTGGGGATCGTTCTGGCGATCGTCACGCTGCTGGCAAGTATTGGTTTACTGACGCTTTCAGGTTGGTTCCTGTCGGCTTCTGCGGTGGTTGGCGTCACCGGGATTTACAGCTTTAACTATATGCTCCCTGCCGCGGGCGTACGCGGTGCCGCAATCACCCGTACCGCAGGGCGTTATTTCGAGCGGCTGGTCAGCCATGACGCAACGTTCCGCGTGCTGCAACATTTGCGTATTTATACCTTCAGCAAACTGCTGCCGCTCTCCCCTGCCGGTCTGTCTCGTTATGGACAGGGGGAATTGCTTAACCGAGTAGTGGCGGATGTCGACACGCTCGATCATCTGTATCTGCGCGTGCTCTCCCCGCTGGTAGGCGCTTTTGTCGTCATTATGGTGGTTACGCTGGGGCTAAGCGTTCTGGATTTCACACTGGCTATCACCCTCGGCGGTATTATGCTGCTGACCTTGTTTATCTTGCCCCCGCTCTTTTATCAGGCAGGCAAGAGCACTGGACAAAGTCTGACGCATCTGCGTGGACAATATCGTCAGCAGTTAACGTCCTGGCTGCAAGGCCAGGCTGAATTGACCATATTTGGCGCCAGTGAACGCTACCGCGCTCAAATGGAAGCCACCGAGTTGCAGTGGCATGAAGCCCAGCGACGCCAGTCTGAATTAACCGCGTTGTCACAGGCGGTCATGCTGTTAGTTGGCGCACTGGCGGTGATAATGATGTTATGGATGGCCTCAGGCGGCGTGGGTGGCAACACCCAGCCTGGCGCACTGATCGCGCTGTTTGTCTTCTGTGCGCTGGCGGCGTTCGAAGCGTTAGCGCCAGTCACCGGCGCGTTTCAGCATCTCGGTCAGGTTATTGCCTCCGCGCTGCGTATCACCGAATTAACCGAACAGCAGCCAGAAGTCACCTTCCCGGCTGCCGGTTCCCCGGTTCCTGAGCAGATCACCCTTACGCTACGCGATGTGTCATTCAGCTACCCGGGACAGGCACAAAAAGCGCTCGATACTCTATCCCTACAGGCTACACCCGGTGAACACATTGCGATTCTTGGCCGTACCGGTTGCGGCAAGTCAACGCTGCTGCAATTGTTGACCCGCGCATGGGATCCGCAGAATGGCGAGATTTTGATTAACGAGCAGCCGATTGCAACCCTTAGTGAAGCCACGCTGCGCCAGAGCGTTAGCGTGGTACCGCAGCGCGTACATCTGTTCAGCGCAACGCTTCGCGATAACCTGCTGCTGGCGGCACCGCATGCCAGCGATGACGCATTAGCCGCGATGTTGTGCCGCGTCGGTCTGGACAAACTGCTTGAGGATGATGGACTTAACGCCTGGCTGGGCGAAGGCGGTCGTCAACTTTCTGGCGGTGAGCTCCGTCGTCTGGCTATCGCCCGCGCCTTATTGCACGATGCTCCACTGATGCTGCTGGATGAACCTACCGAAGGGCTTGATGCCACAACGGAAAGCCAAATGCTTGAATTAATTGGCGATGTCATGCGCAATAAAACCGTACTGATGGTTACACATCGTCTGCGCGGGTTGTCGCATTTCGATCAAATAATAGTAATGGACAACGGACAAATTATTGAGCAAGGTAACCACGCAGATCTGTTAGCCAGGCAGGGGCGTTATTACCAGTTTAAGCAACGTCTGTAAGCTATTATTGAACGATCAAACTCGCGTAGTGGAGTTTCGCTGTCATGCGCCTGGTGCAACTGTCCCGCCATTCTATAGCCTTCCCGTCACCGGAAGGCGCTTTACGCGAGCCTAACGGGTTGTTGGCGCTAGGCGGCGATCTCAGTCCTGCCCGCCTGCTGATGGCCTACCAGCGCGGTATTTTTCCATGGTTTTCACCTGGCGACCCCATCCTCTGGTGGTCGCCCGATCCGCGCGCTATTCTTTGGCCCGAGAAATTTCACCTCAGCCGCAGCATGAAACGCTTTCATAAAAATTCGCCTTATCGCGTGACGCTCAATTACGCGTTTGGTCAGGTGATTGAAGGCTGCGCGAACGATCGGGAAGAAGGCACCTGGATAACGCATGATGTGGTGGACGCTTACCATCGCCTGCATGAACTGGGGCATGCACACTCAATCGAAGTGTGGCGGCACAATGAATTAGTGGGCGGTATGTATGGCGTGGCGCAAGGTACGTTGTTTTGTGGCGAATCGATGTTCAGTCGCCAGGAAAATGCGTCCAAAACCGCACTGCTTGTTTTTTGCGCGGAATTTATCCGTCAGGGCGGAAAATTAATCGACTGCCAGGTATTAAATAGCCACACAGCTTCGCTGGGGGCGGTCGAAACACCGCGGCGGGAGTACCTTGAGCACCTGAGCAGACTGCGCCAGCAGCGGCTACCGAGCCATTTCTGGGTTCCCAGGACGTTATTTTCACCTCAGGGGTGAATGTTTTCGGCACATTTTTTGTCGGGGTGTTATAATTGTCGCGCAGAGTTGGTTTAGCCCATTACCCCGCCGCCGTTAAGGAACAGTTCGCGCCAGGCAACGCCTATCGTTTATCTCCTCGTTCCCTTACACGTTGCGCTTTAAGTGCAGCTTTGCTGTGTGGTTAGAGTAATGCGCCAAACCCGATTTGCTGTGTTTTAAACGCACAAATCTTTACTTATTAAAAGAACTTCGGCATTATCTTGCCGGTTCAAATTACGGTAGTGATACCCCAGAGGATTAGATGGCCAAAGAAGACAATATTGAAATGCAGGGTACCGTTCTCGATACGTTACCTAATACCATGTTCCGCGTAGAGTTAGAAAACGGTCACGTGGTTACTGCACACATCTCCGGTAAAATGCGTAAAAACTATATCCGCATCCTGACGGGCGACAAAGTGACTGTTGAGCTGACCCCGTACGACCTGAGCAAAGGCCGCATTGTCTTCCGTAGTCGCTGATTGTTTTTAACGCCCGAATGGCGTCCAGATAATAAAAGGTCGGTTTAACCGGCCTTTTTTGTGGGCTGAGGTCAGGTATTTAATCCTCAATCATCCGCGCATATTCTTCCGTTAAGAAATCCACTAATGCGCGCACTGAAGGTAATAATCCCCTGCGAGATGGGAAGACGGCGTGAATAATTTCTCGCTTCGGTTCCCAACCGTCGAGCAACGCGACCAGTTCGCCCGCAGCTAATTGATCTTTTACCATCAACTGCGGAAGTTGCACAACACCTACGCCGGCAACTGCGGCTTCGCGTAACGCCAGCATATCGGTGGTAATCATTCGCGGCGTGAAATGCACCTCCGCCCGTGCGCCCTGCGGGCCAAATAACTCCCAACGATGCACATGCTTACCCGCGGCCAGACTCAAACCAGGCCAGCGCGTCAGCTCCGCCGGAGAGTGTAGTGTTCCCATTTGCTCGATGAGCTGCGGGCTGGCATACAAACGATGTCCCCTGTCCGCCAGGACACGCATCACCAGGTCGCTATCCTCAAATGGCCGGGGCCTGACGCGAATTGCCACGTCCAGACCTTCTCCAACGACGTCAACACGGCGGTTAGTGGCCTCAAGCTGTATTGATACGTCAGGATAACGCGCCATAAAGCGAGCAAGCATTGGTCCGATATGCACATGTAGCAACGTAACAGGACAAGTCAGCTTCACAATCCCACGCGGTTCAACCTGTAACGCGGCAATGGCATCCTGCGCAGCCTGCGCTTCCACCAGCATCGCCTTACAGTGTTCGTAAAAGGTTTGCCCAACTTCCGTCACGTTAAACTGGCGGGTGGTTCGCTGAATCAGTCGGACTCCCAGCCTCTCTTCCAACTGCGCTATCCGTCGGCTCAGTTTTGACTTTGGTTCATCAAGCGCACGACCCGCCGCCGCGAATCCCCCTTCCTCTACAACATGCACAAACCATGCAAAATCATTGAGATCCGGTTTTGTCATCTTATTGTCCTATTAATGAGACAGTGAGGGCTATTTTAGCTACTACTCAGCTCGCTGTCATGAATATAAGCTTATCCATATCAAGACAACGCCACTGAGGAGACACAGATGAAACAAGTAACAGGCGTCTACACCGCAGCTCGCCCACACTGGGTTGGCGATGGATTTCCGGTTCGCTCAATGTTCTCTTACCAGTCTCATGCTGAGCAACTAAGTCCGTTCCTGCTGCTGGATTACGCCGGTCCGCATACGTTCACTCCGGGTAACGAGAAACGCGGCGTAGGCGAACACCCGCACCGTGGTTTTGAGACGGTGACCATCGTTTACAGCGGCGAAGTTGAACACCGTGATTCAACCGGTCGCGGCGGCATTATCGGCCCCGGCGACGTGCAGTGGATGACTGCAGGTGCAGGAATATTACACGAAGAGTTCCATTCACCTGAATTTACCCGTCAGGGTGGTGAACTGGAAATGGTGCAGCTGTGGGTCAATCTGCCGGCAAAAGACAAAATGGCCGTACCGGGTTATCAGGGCATCAGCAGCGATGTTATTCCCACCGTCGCCCTGCCCGATGAAGCAGGTAGCGTTCGCGTAATTGCGGGTAGCTATCAGGATACGAAAGGTCCGGCACATACCTTTTCGCCGCTGAACGTCTGGGATATGCGCCTGCAATGTAATCATCAGCTTACGTTGTCCCAGCCGGAAGGATGGAGCACCGCCCTGGTGGTATTAAAAGGCAATATCACCGTAAACGGCACCACACCTGCCAGCGAAGCACAACTGGTGGTGCTCAGCCAGCAGGGAAATACGCTACACATTGAAGCCACCAGCGATGCCAGCGTGCTGCTGCTGTCTGGCGAACCGTTGAACGAGCCGATTGTGGGTTATGGTCCGTTTGTGATGAACACGAAACAAGAAATCGCTGAAGCCGTACGCGATTTTAACTCCGGCCGCTTTGGCCAAATCTGAATCGAAGGAGAAGAATATGTCCAGTCCTGCAAACTTTAATGGTTCACGTCCGGTCATCGATGTGAATGATTCCGTCATGCTGCTTATCGATCATCAGAGCGGGCTGTTCCAGACCGTCGGCGATATGCCAATGCCAGAACTGCGTGCGCGTGCCGCCGCGCTGGCGAAAATGGCTACCCTGGCGAAGATGCCGGTGATTACCACGGCCTCCGTACCGCAGGGACCTAACGGTCCGTTGATCCCAGAGATCCACACCAATGCGCCGCATGCCCAATACGTGGCGCGTAAAGGTGAAATCAACGCCTGGGATAACGAAGACTTCGTGAAAGCGGTCAAAGCAACGGGGCGTAAAACGCTGATTATCGCCGGTACGATTACCAGTGTGTGCATGGCTTTCCCGGCTATCAGCGCGGTTGCGGAAGGCTACAAGGTTTTCGCAGTAATCGATGCTTCCGGTACTTACAGCAAAATGGCGCAGGAAATTACCCTGGCTCGCGTTGTTCAGGCTGGTGTCGTGCCAATGGATACCGCCGCCGTCGCCTCTGAAATTCAGGGCACATGGAACCGTGAAGACGCCGCCGAATGGGCGGAAGTGTATACCAAAGTCTTCCCGGCTTATCAGTTGCTGATCGAGAGCTACAGCAAAGCCCAGGAAGTCGTGACTAACGGCGAAAAACTGGACTCTCAGCGCTAATCCTATCCTCCGCACCTGCCCGGGCGGAGGAATATGTTCATTGCGTAACCAAACGAGAGTGAACACGTAAATTCTGCTTGACCGTTTTAGCGCAACTCCCTATAGTAGCGCCCCGTTGCCCCCCAAGCGGTCAGGCAGCAATACAATATGGTGAGGTGTCCGAGTGGCTGAAGGAGCACGCCTGGAAAGTGTGTATACGGCAACGTATCGGGGGTTCGAATCCCCCCCTCACCGCCATATTTTAAGAAGAGCTCGTACGCAAGTACGGGCTTTTTTTTCGCATGTTGGATGTGCCGGATGCAGCGCAAGCGCCTTATCCGGCCTACGAATGACGAACAACCTGTAGGCCTGATAAGCGAAGCGCCATCAGGCAAATCAGCATGTTGCGCATCTGCGGGGGGATGAGAAACTCCGACCGGGGTTCGACTGCTGGCGTAGCCAGCTGGACAGACCGGGAGTGCTACGAACGGTCTGCCCGCAGGGCGAGCGAAGCGAGTCAATCCCCCCCTCACCGCCATATTTTAAGAAGTACTCGTACGCAAGTACGGGCTTTTTTTTCGCATGTTGGATGTGCCGGATGCAGCGCAAGCGCCTTATCCGGCCTACGAATGATGAACAACCGTAGGCCTGATAAGCGAAGCGCCATCAGGCAAGTCAGTTATTGTCGGCTGAGCAGCGTTAATACTTCATAATGCGCGGTGTGCGGGAACATATCGAAAAGCTGGACGCGTTCAATGCGATACCCAGACAGCTCGCGAATATCCTTCGCCATGGTTTGAGCATTACAGCTGGAATAAACGATAAAACGCGGTGCCATGCGGGAAAGAAAATCGCACAGCGGCTTTCCAATCCCCCGACGCGGCGGATTCACCAGCACCAGGTCAGGCACTTCGCCCTGGGCGGTAGCAAACTGGGTCGAATCCAGCGCCTGAAAATGCAGATTCTGCAACCCAAGCTCCTGCGCCGACTGTTTCGCACAGGCAATCGCCTCTGGTGCGATTTCAATCCCCGTCAGTTTCATCTGCGGCGTGGCGCAGTGCAGACCAAAGCCCCCGACGCCGCAAAACAGATCCCACATATGATTAACCGGAAGCTGACGCACCCAGTCGCGCGCCGTGGCATATAAATGCCCCGCCACCACCGGGTTAGTCTGGAAAAAGCTCTGCGGGCGGATCCACAACGGCACATCATTAAAGCGTTCCGCCAGCGCCTGTTGTTCCGTCAGGAAGATTTCACTCTCCCCTTCCATAATCGCCATATGCACAGGTTGAATATTGGCGGTGATCACTTTTAACTGTGGCAGCTGTGCCTGTAACCATGGCAGCGCTGCGCGCAGTTGTGCCAGTTTTGCCTCGGAACGCAGGACAAAACGCAGCATCATGCCGCCATCGAACCGGCTTTCCGTTAACAGCAGATATTTCAGCTCCCCGCGTTTACGCGCCACGTTATAAGGCGTTAATCCCGCGCGGGCGATAAACGGCTTAAGCGCGGCAAATACGGGCGCAAAAGACTCAGGATAGAGCGGACAGTCGCACAAATCCTCCGGCGTACCGTCACGGTGCAGCATCCCCAGCAGCGGTTTTTCCACGCTGCCGCTGACCACCATTTTAGCTTTATTGCGGAAAGCGCTTTCAGGGCCGCTGACCGGCGCGCACCATTCACCGACCGGATAATCGGCCAGCAGATTCTGCAGATCGGCTGTTTTGGCGAAGAGTTGATCGGCGACTGGCTGTGTTATCCACTGACATGAGCGACAGCGTTCGGCGTCATAAAGTGCGCACTGCATACAAAAACCTTTACGTGATCGAGGGCGGAGATTATATACGTAAAATCATTCGGGATGCATATCAGACCTGAGCTTTCGTAGGCCTGATAAGACGCGTTAGCGTCGCCATCAGGCAATTGTGCGGCGTCGGTGCCGGATGGCGGCGTAAACGCCTTATCCGGCCTACAAACAACACCGGCCACATTTACTGCAAACGGAAGAACCGCCTGCTGGACGCAGGAACAAACAGCAGGAGCAACACCAGCATATCCGGCAATTTTTGCATCACCAGCGTACGCAGGATTTCACGTCTGGACTCTCCCGCAATGCTGAACAGTTCCGGATAGCCATAGCCTAACGAGGCCGCCCACAGATAGACGCTAGCGATAATCTGAGTCAGCAGATAGATCCAGCGCGCCCAGTTCCGACCTTTTACCAGCGAAAAGGCACAGTAGATTTCGATAAACAGCAGCAACAGGCTACCCAGAAACACCAGCGTTAAATTCCAGGTCTGTACGCTACGATGAATAAATTCACTGGTTCCGCGAACCCCGAGCGTATTAAAAATCATCAACAGATCGAGACAGCGGATCATGATAATAGCCAGCGCCGCCACCTGCACCAAAGCAGGGACGTTTAAGCGGGCATGTGATGTGGATGATTTCTTAAAAAATCCCAACGCGTCGTCTTCCATGAAAACGGCGCAGCTACCACAGCTGCGCCGTATAGACAGGTTGGCAGATTTTAGTTTTTTCAGCCGCGTCTTGCACGTTGGATATCGCGAATCCGTTGTTTTTCTGTTCGTGCCATCAGATACCACGCGATAAATCCGATAATTCCTACCACGCCAAGTATCAGCGTCGCCAGCGCGTTGATCTCTGGATTAACCCCCATACGTACGCTGGAGAACACCAGCATCGGTAACGTTGTGGCGCCAGGACCAGAAACAAAGCTGGCAATAACCAAATCATCGAGCGACAGCGTGAAGGCCAGTAACCACCCGGAAATCACCGCCGGCATAATCATCGGTAGCGTAATAACGAAGAAGACCTTCAGCGGCGTGGCGCCAAGGTCCATTGCCGCTTCCTCAATGGAGTGATCCAGTTCGCGCAAACGCGAAGAAATCACCACCGCCACGTAGGCCGTACAGAAGGTGACGTGCGCCAGCCAG
Source organism: Citrobacter arsenatis (assembly GCF_004353845.1). Taxonomy (GTDB): domain Bacteria; phylum Pseudomonadota; class Gammaproteobacteria; order Enterobacterales; family Enterobacteriaceae; genus Citrobacter; species Citrobacter arsenatis. The sequence continues at coordinate 1,784,140 of NZ_CP037864.1, read as the reverse complement.
ATGGTCAACATACCGCGATCCGCAGGCCAGCCAATAGCGTGAGCCAGAGCCACAAACAGCAGCAGCAGCGACAAACCGGTAATGACATCCGGCATGACCAGCGGCGCGGTGATCATAAAGGCGAAACCATTCGAACCGCGAAAACGACCAAAGCGCACCATGACCACGGCGGCTATCGTACCGAGGATTACCGCCATCGTCGCTGCGCACGCGGCAATCGTTAAGCTCATGCCGACGGCGCTTATCATCGCGCTATCGTGGAAAAGCTCACCATACCAACGGGTTGACCAACCCGCCCAAACCGTAACCAGCTTCGAGCTGTTAAACGAATAGATAACCAACATCAGCATCGGCGCGTACAGGAAGGTAAAGCCCAGCACCAGGATAAAAATACGCCATGGCGAGCGAACGACCGGTAAGTTATTCATCCGTGTTCCCCCACACTTTTTTGCTGATATTTATGGAACCACATGATTGGCACAATCAGTAACAGCAGCATAATAATGGCAACAGCAGACGCCACTGGCCAGTCGCGGTTATTGAAAAACTCCTGCCACAGCACGCGGCCAATCATGATGCTGTCCGGGCCGCCCAGCAGTTCCGGGATCACAAACTCCCCAACTGCCGGAATAAACACCAGCATTGATCCAGCGATTATCCCGCCCTTGGTTAACGGCACGATCACGCTAAAGAAAGTTTTCAACGGTCGGGCACCTAAATCCAGCGCCGCTTCCACCAGCGAGTAATCAATACGCATCAGCGCGGTATAAATCGGCAGCACCATAAAGGGCAAATAGGCGTAAACAATACCGATATAGACCGCCAGATTGGTGTGCAAAATCGTCAGTGGTTGGTCGATAACGCCCAGCCACATCAGGAAGTTGTTCAGCACGCCGTTATTTTTCAGGATCCCCATCCAGGCGTATACACGAATCAAAAACGACGTCCAGGACGGCAGGATCACCAGTAGCAACAGAATATTGCGCGTCGAGGGCTTGCTGTGCGCGACCGCCCATGCCAGCGGATACCCCAACAGCAGGCAACAGATAGTCGAAACTCCCGCCACCTGCAAAGATTGCAGATACGCATCAAAATAGAGCGGATCGTCCGTCAGTTGCAGGAAATTGCCTAAGTTGAGCGTGATGGATAGCTGATCGTCAGCCCATGAAACAAGGTCGGTATACGGCGGGATAGCGCGCGCCATTTCAGCCAAACTGATTTTGAAGACGATCAGAAACGGCAGCAGAAACAGGAGCGTCAGCCATACATACGGCAGCGCGATCACCAGCTTGCGACCGTGCTTCATTTGCAGCCGCGACATAAACAGCGTGAATCGCCCCGTTTTATCCACGCGTGCCGGAGGTTCAAGTGTACTCATCTTCGCTCCTTAAACCGTCAACACCACACAGCTGTCCGCATCCCAACATAAACGGACTTCGTCACCCCAGGTTGGTAATCCCTTGCGATAACGATGTTCATTTTGGAGCTGGGCGCTCAGCATCTGACCGCTTTTTAAACGTACGTGGTACACCGACAAGTCGCCCAGGTAGGCAATGTGTACCACTTCGCCTACCGCGAAGTTATATCCCTCTGACGGCGGGGTTTCGCAGAGCATGATTTTTTCCGGGCGCAGCGCAACATACACCGGGACGTTATCGACAACTGAAGCATCGGCGTCCACTTTCAGCGGATGCATCAGACCAGGAGACTCAATAACCAGACCATCTTCCTGCCGTTCTTTCAGCAACCCTTCAAAGACGTTAACCGAACCGATAAACTCTGCGCTGTAACGCGTGGTCGGATGCTCGTAGATCTCTTCAGGCTCGCCGATCTGGACAAATTTGCCCCGGTTCATGATCGCAATGCGCCCTGCCATCGTCATGGCTTCTTCCTGGTCGTGCGTCACCATCACGCAGGTCACACCGACGCGTTCAAGGATATCCACCACTTCCAGTTGCATGCGGTCACGGAGTTTTTTATCCAGCGCTCCCATCGGTTCATCCAGCAGCAGCAGCTTCGGGCGTTTCGCCAGGCTGCGCGCCAACGCCACTCGTTGGCGCTGTCCGCCAGAAAGCTGATGCGGCTTACGTTTGGCAAACTCCTGCATATGCACCAGGCCCAGCATCTCATTCACCCGACTGGCGATTTCAGCCTTCGGCAGTTTGTCCTGCTTGAGGCCAAAGGCAATGTTCTGCTCGACCGTCATATGCGGAAACAAGGCGTAGGACTGAAACATCATATTAATTGGGCGCAGATAAGGCGGGACATGCGCTAAATCGACGCCATCAAGCATAATTTGCCCGGTTGTCGGCAGTTCAAATCCCGCCAGCATCCGCAGCAAGGTCGACTTGCCACAGCCGGACGCGCCCAGCAGAGCAAATATTTCGCCTTTGTAGATAGTAAGATTAACGTCGTCGACGGCGTGCTGACCGTCAAATGACTTGGTCAGATTGCGAATTTCAAGCAGCGGTGTCAGCGCCTTGCGGATTTTCGCTTGTGGGCGTGGGGTTGCATCATTCACTCAGGTGCTCTCCGGCATAAAACAAAGAAACGGTGCAAATAACGCACCATGATGGTGCGTATTGCCGGGTTATGTGTGTCCGGGATCGGCACTGCCCGGCAGGCAAAATTCCTGCCGGGTCATGTCCCGTACATCGGGTTATTTCCCGCTTTTTACCTTCGTCCAGGCGCGAGTGCGTACACGATCGATCTTCGGATCCTGTACTTTCAACGTGAACAGCTTGGCACGGACATCCGCAGGCGGGTAAATACCCGGATTGTCGCGAACTTCCTGACTGACCAGCGCCGTCGCTTCTTTGTTGGCATTGGCATAGAACACATGGTCGGAAATATGCGCTATCACATCAGGGCGCAGCAGGTAGTTAAGGAACTGATAGGCTTCATCTTTGTTTTTCGCATCGGCTGGCATCGCGAACACGTCAAAGAAGGCCATTGCACCTTCTTTAGGAATTGAGAAGGAGATATTGACGCCATTTTTCGCCTCTTTTGCACGGTTTGCCGCCTGCCAAACGTCCCCTGCCCAGCCAATCGCGACGCAGGTATCCCCGTTTGCCAGGTCGTTAATGTACTGCGAGGAGTGGAAGTAGCGAATATTCGGGCGCAGTTTCAACAGCAGATCTGTTGCCGGCCCAGTGTAATCATCCGCTTTGGTACTGTTTGGATCTTTACCCAAATAGTTCAGCACCGTGGCGAACACCTCTTCGGGAGCATCAAGGAAAGAGACGCCGCAGCTTTTGAGTTTTTCCAGGTTTTCTGGCTTGAGGATCAAATCCCAGCTATCAACCGGCGCATCCGGCCCCAGCACCGCTTTGACTTTATCCACGTTGTAGCCAATACCGGTCGTGGCCCACATGTACGGCATCGCAAACTTGTTGTCCGGATCGTGTTTACCCACCAGCTTTAGCAGTTCTGGATCGAGGTTTTTCCAGCCCGGTAATTTGCTCTTATCCAGTGGCTGAAAGACGCCAGCAGTCAGTTGACGCTCAAGGAAACTGGCGGATGGAACGACAAGGTCAAAGCCGGTGCTGCCAGCCATGAGCTTACCTTCCAGCACTTCATTGGAATCAAAAACGTCATAGATAACTTTAATTCCGGTCTCTTTTTCAAAATTAGCCACCGTATCCGGGGCAATATAATCAGACCAGTTATAAATATGCAGCGTTTTTTGTTCAGCAGCGAGCGTGCCGGCAGAGATGGACATCAGAGCACCCGCAACCAGGCCTGATAACCATTTTTTATTTAAGGCGGTCATAATCTCTTTCCTTCTGAAAGTTCGTTAACAAACGAACAAAAATGTCACACTCTAATGATATGCAAGAAACGTGCATATTCTTTCATGCGGCATCAATGAAAAGAGAGGTCTCTCCTCACGCCGCTATTGCTCGCTGGCACCCGCCTATGCATTCAACATACATTGTGGCCGCAGTTCAGGTCACAAGGGGCTGTTTAAATGATGGCGTTGGTAAGCTTCGCAAGAATAACTTTAGCCAGGAATTGTGGATATAGCCCAGATTAAAAAACGCCTTTTATCAATTTTTTATGCATGAATTGTCTATGACATAAAGCGGAAGGCGCCAAATTGAAGTGAATAATTCTTTAAGGAAAGGTTAAATACAGAATAAAAACGGGAAATACGCAACCGCTCTGGCAGCGGCTGCGCAATATATGTCCAGATTCAGGAAGAATTAATGGAGGAAATGAACTTCAGCGGTGCTGTTTTGCGCATCTTCTTCAGCGTTAAATAACAACTGATGCGCACCGGCTTCGAGGATTACCATCGATATTTGCTCTTCGCTCTGGCGAATAAAATATTCAAACTGCTCAAACGTCACGCCCGGCGTAACGGATAAAGACTGGCAAACCACCAGCTTTGGCAGATTATCATCCTGCATATCCAGAAAGGCTTTCACCGTCAGTGAACTGGCGTTAATCGCAGACAGATCGGCGGCCAGCGGCAGCAGTGCAGAAGGTCTGACTTCTGCCATCGCGGAAAACAGAATGACGTTATCGACCAAATCAACTTTCGCATCAAAGATGCCGTCAAAATTCTGCATGTGCGGCAAATGCAGCGCCTGACAGGTATCGCATTCAAAAAAACTCATGCCCAGGTCGTCGAGCCATTGACGCAACGTATCCAGAGTGGGAACGACCAGTGATGTCATAATAATGTGCGACCTCTATTGATGAAAAAAATACCGGCACAGCTTACGCAAAAAGAGCGTGTCATACCACGACAGCAATCGATATTGTGCTTAGCCGCCGATTTTAAGGCAGAATTCAGGCGTAGCATGACGCTCGATCCACTGGATCATCTTGCCGGCAATGTCTATTCCGGTCGTTTTCTCTACCCCTTCCAGTCCGGGAGACGCGTTGACTTCCATGACCAACGGCCCACGTTCAGCGCGCAGAATATCAACGCCTGCAACGTCCAGACCCATTGTCTGAGCAGCTTTGAGCGCAATTTCTCTTTCGCGCGGCGTAATATTCGCAATCGTGGCAACCCCGCCGCGATGGAGATTAGAACGAAAATCGCCTTCCTTCGCCTGTCGCTCAATGGCGGCTACTACCTCATCACCCACCACGAAGCAGCGAATATCTCGCCCTTTTGCTTCTTTGATATATTCCTGAACCAGGATATGGGCATTCAGCCCACGAAAGGCATCTACCACGCTTTCAGCGGCCTGGCGCGTTTCTGCCAGCACCACACCAATACCCTGCGTGCCTTCAACCAGTTTCACTACCAGCGGCGCGCCGCCAACCATGTCAATCATGTCGCTGGTATCGTCCGGAGAGTGGGCGATCCCGGTGATGGGTAAATCGATGCCCTGACGCGCCAGCAGCTGCAGCGAACGCAGTTTGTCGCGCGCACGCGTAATCGCTACCGACTCATTCAGCGGATAGCTTCCCAACATCTCAAACTGGCGCAACGCCGCCGTACCATAGAAGGTAATCGCCGAGCCAATCCTTGGGATCACCGCGTCGAAATGAGGAAGCTGGCGGCCCTTATAATGAATAGAGGACGCCGCCGGGCTGATGTTCATATAGCAAGAAAGGGGATCGATAATTTCTACCAGGTGACCGCGCTGCATCGCCGCTTCACGCAGGCGCTTACAAGAATAGAGCGTTCCGTCCCGGGACAAAATGGCAATTTTCACCCTGCACCTCTCTGAATGACCTGGTAAAAGCTGGCGTATCATACACTGGGTTAAAATCTTTAGCGCGTAGCCCATCCCTGTTTATGCAAATATTCCAGGATAAAGGGGCGACTTTCTTTAATGATGGTGCGGCGAATATGGTCGCTCCAGGTGTCACGGCGCGTATTACTGCCGCGAGTCAGATAGTACTGCGCGAGCTGCTCATCATATTGCGACAAAACATCTTTGTTGAGCGGCTGATACTGGTTCTCATGCACCACAAGCGATGCGGGCAGACGCGGCTTGATATCCGGGTTATCGGCAGGCCAGCCAAGGCACAGCCCAAACAGCGGCAGAACGTGTTGCGGAAGCTTCAGCAATTCAGTGACTGGCTCAATGTTATTACGCAGACCGCCAATAAACCCCCCGCCAAGGCCCAAAGACTCTGCCGCCGTCAGCGCATTTTGCGCCATCATCGCGGTATCAACCACGCCCAGCAGCAGTTGTTCCGCCAGCCCGAGTTGCGCATCAGGGCAAATCTGCAAATGGCGATTAAAATCAGCGCAAAACACCCAGAACTCTGCGGCCTGCGCTACATGTTTTTGTCCGCCGGATAAAGTAACCAGTGATTCACGCAGGGTTTTGTCCGTTATGCGAACAATGGTCGTGCATTGTAAAAAACTGGAGCTTGACGTCCCCTGTGCGGCGGCAATTATCGCCTCTCGCTGCGCATCCGAAATAACATCATCGGTGAAATGGCGAATGGAACGGTGGCTACGTAATAAATCAATGGTTGGCGTCATCTCTTTTTTCTCTGTCTGAACGGGAAGAATCGCCGGGGGCTCGTGACATCAGCTGCGGCGCAAGTCGTTGAGCAATACGCCACGTCAATACCACCGCGGCGGGAAGCATCAGCAGCACGCCCAGAAATATCATCACCACGCAGGCTAACGGACTGCTAAGCGGTGCGGGTAAGGTGAGGTAATCGTTAAGCGATAGCAGCGCCAGCGATAACAAGACCATCCCTATAATTTCCAGCATCAATACGCTTTTGGGTAATGTACCAATTGTGCGCATAAGCGGCCTCCCGGCGAAATGGCTGTCATTATAAAACGTTCCGGCTTGTCGTGTTTAACAGTTATAGCTTGAGGATATCAAAGCAACAGGTTGAACCTGCTTTCCATCCGTCACAATTCGCGGCATCATAACAAGTATTGCCATCCGGCCTGATAAGTTCGAGGAGAGAGAGATGTTTGCCGTTATTTTTGGTCGTCCAGGGTGTCCGTATTGCGTGCGCGCAAAAGAATTAGCAGAAAAATTAAGCAATGAGCATGACGATTTTAACTTCCGCTACATTGATATCCATGCCGAAGGCATCACGAAAGCCGATCTGGAAAAGACGGTAGGTAAGCCAGTAGAAACCGTTCCGCAGATTTTTGTTGATCAAAAACACATTGGCGGATGCACGGATTTTGAAGCGTGGGCCAAAGAGAACATGAATCTGTTCGCCTGATAGCTGTTTCTACGCCCTCCGCTGGAGGGCGTCATCAGTTCTTTTTCCGTCGTTGATGCTGATTGAACAAGCTACTGATAAACAAAAAACACAATGCGCCAAGCGCGCACCAAAATACTGCACTAAACAACCACGCCAGTTCTTGCCACAATGAACGCGTCGGCATAAAAACGAACCGCATCAACAACAGGCAGCACGGTGCCGCCAACATGGCGCCAAGAAGGGGTTTGAGCACCTCCCGACGATGGGAGAAAAAGCTTGCTGCAGCACCAGGCAGGATAAAAAACAACAATCCGACCTCAGGATGCCCTGCCGCCCTAAATGCCCCTTTCACGTTTAGCGTTAATGAAAGACACACCACAATAAAGAGCACAAAGCAGCAGACCGCACCTGCCCAACTTTGCTTATGTTTCAATCGTTCCTCCTGACACATTCTCTATCGAACACTCTTTTCGCCCGCAGGCGTCCAGTCAGATAAAGTAACCTGGCATTCCATGCCAAAAACACACTCACACGATTCTTATAGCCGTTGATACGTAATGAGATTAAACTAACCGCATATATTGTTATGCTGCATTATTCGGGGCTGTGTATGAAGCTGTCGCCCCCTTAATTTCTGGCAAAAACATTAGCGTAAATTGCCATTTCTTTCAATAGCTTACTAGTAAACAAGAAGTTAGTCTCCGTGAATATAAACGTCGCAGATTTGTTAAATGGGAATTACATCCTGTTATTATTTGTGGTCCTGGCACTGGGCCTGTGTCTGGGTAAATTACGCCTGGGTTCAGTCCAACTCGGTAATTCCATTGGCGTTTTAGTGGTGTCCCTATTATTAGGCCAGCAGCACTTTAGTATTAACACCGATGCATTAAATCTCGGCTTTATGCTGTTTATTTTTTGTGTCGGCGTCGAAGCCGGCCCCAACTTTTTTTCGATTTTTTTTCGCGATGGGAAAAATTATCTAATGCTTGCTCTGGTGATGGTCGGTAGCGCAATGCTGATCGCCCTGGGGCTGGGTAAGCTATTTGGCTGGGACATTGGCCTGACGGCGGGTATGCTGGCCGGCTCGATGACCTCCACGCCGGTGCTGGTCGGCGCAGGTGACACCTTGCGCCATTCGGGAATGTCGGGAACATCGCTTTCAACTGCCCTTGATAACCTCAGTCTCGGTTACGCCCTCACCTATTTGATTGGCCTGGTCAGTCTGATTGTCGGTGCGCGCTACCTGCCAAAACTTCAGCATCAGGACCTGCAAACCAGCGCGCAACAAATCGCACGTGAACGAGGTCTGGACACAGACGCCAACCGTAAAGTTTATCTGCCAGTGATCCGCGCCTATCGCGTTGGTCCGGAGCTGGTGGCATGGGCCGATGGCAAAAATCTGCGCGAACTGGGTATCTATCGCCAGACCGGTTGTTACATTGAACGCATCCGTCGCAACGGCATCCTGGCCAACCCGGATGGCGATGCGGTACTGCAAATGGGCGATGAAATAGCCCTGGTGGGTTATCCGGACGCACATGCCCGCCTCGACCCCAGCTTCCGTAATGGGAAAGAGGTGTTCGATCGTGATCTGCTTGATATGCGTATCGTCACTGAAGAGATTGTGGTGAAAAACCACAATGCCGTTGGCCGTCGCCTGGCCCAGTTGAAACTGACCGACCACGGATGTTTCCTCAACCGCGTGATCCGTAGCCAGATTGAAATGCCTATTGATGACAACGTCGTGCTCAACAAAGGTGACGTGCTGCAGGTGAGCGGGGATGCTCGTCGCGTCAAAACCATTGCCGACCGTATCGGCTTCATTTCCATTCACAGTCAGGTGACCGATCTACTGGCCTTCTGCGCCTTCTTTATCATCGGCTTGATGATTGGGATGATCACCTTCCAGTTCAGTAATTTCAGCTTCGGTATCGGGAATGCGGCTGGTCTGCTGTTCGCCGGGATCATGCTGGGCTTCCTGCGTGCCAACCATCCAACGTTTGGCTACATCCCGCAGGGGGCGCTAAACATGGTCAAAGAATTTGGTCTGATGGTATTTATGGCTGGCGTCGGTTTAAGCGCGGGCAGCGGCATTGGCAATGGCCTTGGCGTCGTCGGTGGTCAAATGCTGATTGCCGGTCTGGTGGTCAGCCTGGTGCCGGTAGTCATTTGTTTCTTGTTCGGTGCTTACGTATTACGTATGAACCGCGCCCTGCTGTTTGGCGCCATGATGGGCGCGCGTACCTGCGCTCCGGCAATGGAAATCATCAGCGATACGGCTCGCAGCAATATCCCCGCGTTAGGCTATGCCGGGACCTACGCGATTGCCAACGTTCTGCTGACATTAGCGGGGACACTCATCGTCATTGTCTGGCCAGGCCTTGGTTAGCGCTGAAATTTACCCTTAAACGAAAATTTTTTGCAGGTAAGCAGAACTTTTCTTCAAGGCGTCAGTCATAACTATTGCCACTGCTTTTCTTTGATGTCCCCAATTTGTGGAGCCCATCAACCCCGCCGCTTTGGTTCAAGGTTGATGGGTTTTTTGTTGTCTGAAATTCAAAACCTTTAAAATCATATTTGCAGATCTATTGTGATTTACCCAGTGGAGCGCTCATTCCATGCGTCATGGGCTAAAAGATTGCCGTCTTTGTACAGATGTGTAATTTTTTCGTAGTTCAGCGCAACATCTTCCATGTGGCCTGATCCAGGGCATCCTCGAGTGTCGTGCATTAAAGGACTCACTGAAACTACTTTCACATTTTCGAGTGTGATCCGGTAATACTCTACCTCTTGCCCTGCATCATTGATGTGGTAGAAACGAAATTCAGCAGATCTGAGAGTCTGACCAGTAGCCGCGGCTTTGAACAGGTACGGACTTGAGCTGTCGAGCTCCTTAGTAAACTGAAACGGCGAATGTTGACGTGTTCCCGTTACCTTACCTGTCATTGGATCTGTAGGTAACATTATGTTGTGATGTAGTCCCCTTAGTTCCACGCTACCCTCACGGTCTCGAACATCGCACGATCCACGGATAATCGCGCCGCCATCATCAGTCAAAAATAAGTGAACAGGTACAGCCATTTTAAAGCTCCTTGCTTATGCTCAGTTATATAACCAGCGTCCTGCTTTTGCTGATTCAATCAACATGCCTATAGTGAAATCAGGTACAGGTACAGGTGGTGATTTTTTAAATGGATTCAGTGAGAATGATTCAGGAGGATAGTATGTTTCAACCTTGAAATTACCCCGCTCAACGTTGAACGTTTCAAAAAAATCATTCATCAGATCTTCGGCTTCCACCTCATCAATATCCAGATCAGTATCGAGGTCAGTTTTAGGTGTTAGTACCACTTTCTTTATGTTGAATAAATACGTTCCTGCGTAGGGCCGTATCAGCTCATAAATTCTTTGCTCGATATTATTTACCATAACTTATCGCAGCCCCTTGCTATGACGTTATAGTCGCGGATAGTACGGTAGGTAATTTGAGACACGTCAGCAGCCAGAATAATTATGCCAACCAAAGGGATTGAGCGACCAACAAATGTTCCAATGTTGTGGACCATAACACGGCGAGCTGTCCACGGAGTGTAGCCGCCAAGCCAGGTCGGTAATGATATACCAAAAGGGAATTTTGACTTTTTAAAAACTGCGCGTGCTGCTTTGGAGGCGTATGAAGTGCCCTTAGTAGCACCAATCGGTTTTGCCCTTGTCCCAAGATTATTGCGACCTGATACCAGGGCAACGATAGCCCCGAAATCTGCAACACCGATCCCGAACTGGCTGGCGGTATTCTCACAGAAAATCATAAACAAAAGCTCAGCAGCCGTCAGATTGGACTTCCCTGCATAGAAATATGTCCCGTTGAGTTCCTCTACAGTGTCCATTGATGTCCTTATTTATCGTTGATTGTTACCGCGTTATAACCTGATTTTATGAAAATGATTTGATGTTGTGTGCCTGAGCTCCTTGAGCAGACTTACGTCCTGTTTGACCTCCACACTATAACGCTTTATGCGCTATTGATTTTTTTTTAATAGCTTTGATCTTGGCCTCGGATGCATGATACGCAGTTACCGGGGCCACATCATTTTCAGACACCTGCAAAAATGCCATTCCGAAGTATTTCTGTTTTCCGAGCTTAATGGCCTGAAATGAGTTCATGATGACCCTTTGCTGATCGCGCCCCTTGTTTAGCGCCACTTCGCTACGCGTACAGAACTACGTGGAGAGCACCTCGGCGACCAGCTACCAGTTCAATCTGTCGCCAGCTCGGGATGACAGAACGTGTTGCAGGTGATAGGGATAAAAGGTTAGCTACTCTGCCAATTGGCGACAAAATGGCGGCAGCGGTTGGCAATACCCCGTAATCGTCATCTCTCGCCACCAAACCAACTTATTGGTTATTATACAACTCATTGTTTTAATTAACCAATTTGCATAGATGGGCTTTTTGTTACCTGAAATTTGCGTTCATCGCCTTCCATCTCTGAAACTCCCCCCAAATTTGCAGCTTGCTGGTTATGGCACATACTTTTATGTCGGTGCTTAATGGTGATGGGGGTTGACTATGTTGCTCGCAGGCAAAGTCGCGGTGATCTTCGGTGGCAGCGGTGCTATTGGTAGTGCGGTTGCGCAGTCCATGGCGCGCGAAGGTGCTCATGTATACCTGGGCGCACGCAGTCAGGAAAAGCTGGATTGGACAGCCAGTCGCCTTCGAACGGCGGGGGGGACCGTTGATACCTTTATCACTGATGTACTCGACGAACACAACGCATCAAAACAAATTACTCAACTTGCGCAGCAAACCGGTGGAATTGATGTGGTGATTAACGCGACCGGTTTTATGCATGACCAGGGCAAGCGAATCGACGTATTATCCCTCTCGGAGTTTATGAGCGGTATCACCCCTTTCCTCTCGGCGCAGTTCAATATCGCAAAAGCCGTAACGCCGCACATGGGCGGCAATCGTGCGGGCGTTATTCTCACCGTCGTTGCGCCCGCGGCCCCAATGGCGATGCCTGGGCATCTGGGTCACATCGTCGGCTGCGCGGGAACAGAGGCTTTTATTAAAGCGCTCGCCAGCGAACTGGGACCGGCAAATGTTCGCGTCGTCGGCGTTCGCTCACATGCGATTGTGGACGCAGTAGCGGCCGGCTCCTATACCGGAGAGATATTCTCCGCTAAAGCGCAGTCAATGGGCTTAACCGTCGATCAATGGTTAGCGGGTGCGGCACAAAGCACCATGCTCGGACGCCTGCCTACGCTTGCACAAGTTGCTGAGATAATGACCTTTCTGGCTTCAGACCATGCAGGAGCAATCACCGCCACGGTGGTGAATATTACCGGAGGCGCTACCCAGAGCTGACAGTCGCGGACAAGCCCGCTATACGCTCCACCATTAGCAAGATATCTTCTCGCTGCAGCGGTTTTTTGTCCGTGACAAAATGCAGCGTCATCCCTTCAATAAACGCATCCAGCGCCCGCGCCGTAACCGGGTCAAACCACTGCTCCAGCGTTTGTTGGCTGCGTAGCATCCAGTTTTGCATCACCGTTTTTAGCGCCGGTTTACGGCTGGCGAAAGCATACAGCTGATACATGAGCTCCATGTTGTCAGGCGTGGTGACCTGAGAGCTGTAAATCATATCGGTAATAGCATGACAAGCCTGCGGCGCATCCTTCACGTCGGCAAAAAAGGCCTGATACTGCAGCATCATCCTGTCAGTAAAACGGCCAAATGCCTCCATCAAAAGCTCATCGATTCCCGAAAAGTAATAGGTCATAGAACCCAAGGGCACCTGAGCAATTGTCGCGATCTTGCGATGTGTAACCGCATGAATACCATGAGCTATTACCGCATCCAGAGTTGCCTGAACTATTTTTTCCCGCCGCTGCGGATCGTTCGCACGTCGCACTGCATTACCTCTTCTTGCATTTGTGTACAAATGTACACAACCTTGCTAATGTTGTCTTCTTTCCTCTTTTCTTTGGCTCGAATTCATGACTGGCATCTCATCACGCAAAGCCTTAAGACGTCGTACCTGGGCGCTGTTCACGTTCTTCTTTTTACCAGGATTATTAATGGCCTCCTGGGCAACGCGTACCCCTGCCATCAGAGATATTCTCTCCATCTCTACCGCCGAAATGGGCGCGGTACTGTTTGGACTCTCTATCGGTTCGATGAGTGGCATTCTTTGTTCGGCCTGGCTGGTGAAACGATTTGGCACACGTAAAGTGATCCGCACCACTATGTCTTGCGCAGTCCTCGGAATGGCAATCCTCAGCGCGGCGCTCTGGCTGCATTCCGCCTGGCTTTTCGCGTTTGGCCTGGGCGTGTTTGGCGCCAGCTTTGGTGCGGCAGAGGTCGCCATCAACGTCGAAGGTGCGGCAGTTGAGCGCGAAATGAATAAAACCGTACTGCCGATGATGCACGGTTTTTACAGCCTGGGAACGCTGGCGGGGGCCGGCGTAGGAATGATGCTTACGGCTTTTAGCGTCCCGGCAACCGCACATATTCTGTTGGCGGCGATGGTTGCTATCACCCCTATATTTATCGCTATCAAAGCAATTCCTGACGGCACGGGTAAAAATGCCGCTGACGGAACTCATTCCGGCGAAAAAGGGTTGCCTTTTTATCGCGATATCCAGCTATTGCTAATTGGCGTCGTGGTACTGGCGATGGCATTTGCTGAAGGTTCCGCCAACGACTGGCTTCCGCTGTTAATGGTGGATGGACATGGATTTAGCCCGACATCAGGCTCGCTGATTTATGCCGGATTTACGCTGGGTATGACCGTTGGACGATTTACCGGCGGTTGGTTCATTGACCGCTACAGCCGCGTCGCGGTGGTGCGTGCCAGTGCGCTGATGGGCGCACTCGGGATTAGCCTGATTATTTTTGTCGACAGCTCCTGGATGGCGGGCGTATCCGTTATTCTGTGGGGACTCGGCGCATCGCTCGGATTCCCGTTGACCATTTCAGCCGCCAGCGACACCGGCCCCGATGCGCCAACCCGCGTCAGCGTTGTCGCAACGACCGGCTATCTGGCGTTTCTGGTAGGGCCGCCGCTGCTGGGCTACCTGGGTGAACACTACGGCCTGCGCAGCGCTATGCTGGTAGTGTTGGCGCTGGTGCTTGTCGCCGCCATCGTCGCGAAAGCGGTGGCAAAACCGGATCTCAAAAATACCACTGTGATGGAGAACAGCTAATGCGTATCAAATTAATTGCGGTCGACATGGACGGCACATTTTTAAGCGACCAAAAAACCTATAACCATGAGCGCTTTATGGCGCAATACCGCCAGATGAAAGAACAGGGGATCCGCTTTGTCGTCGCCAGCGGCAACCAGTATTACCAGCTCATCTCCTTTTTCCCCGAACTGGCCGGAGAAATCTCCTTTGTTGCCGAAAACGGTGGATGGGTAGTCAGTGAAGGAGAAGATGTTTTTAACGGCGAGCTGGCGAAAGATGATTTTCAGGCCATCGTGGAGCATCTGCTAACCCGCACGGACATCGACATTATCGCCTGCGGTAAAAACAGCGCCTATACCCTGAAACAGTACAGCGATGAGCATAAAGCTGTTTCTGCCATGTATTATCATCGTCTTGAATTTGTTGATAATTTTTACAACCTCAACGACATATTCTTCAAATTCGGGCTGAATATTTCCGATGATCGTATCCCACAGGTACAGGCTGACCTCCATGAAGCCATTGGCGACATTATGGTTCCGGTGCATACCGGCTACGGCAGCATCGATTTAATTATTCCTGGTGTTCATAAGGCAAACGGTCTGCGCCTGTTACAACAACGCTGGAATATTACCGACGATGAGGTTGTTGTGTTTGGCGATGGCGGAAATGATATTGAGATGCTGCGTCAGGCGGGTTTTAGTTTTGCAATGGCCAACGCCCATGAGCCGGTTATCCAGGCGGCGAAATATCGCGCGGGGTCGAACAATGAAGAGGGCGTGCTGGATATTATCGACCGCGTGTTAAGGAATGAAGCACCGTTTACACATTAATGCCTCAGCACAGACGGCAACAAAATGCTGGCATGATCTATTCATAATCCGCCTCAAATTAACCCACTGGATTATTACTTCCGGTGAATATTTCAGGCGAGCGGATTATGAAGAAAAGTATACTGATGGCGACATTGTTGCTGGGTTTTGCAGGAACAGCATTTGCGCAAAGCGTTACCGTTGATGTACCCAGCGGTTACAAGGTGGTGGTAGTGCCCTCTTCCGTCAGCGTTCCGCAGGCGGTCAGCGTGACGACCGCGCCGCAAACAGTGTATGTTGCTCCGGCGCCTGCCCCGGCTCCGGTTTATCGCGCACATCCTTATGCGCGACATGTTGCCAGCGTCGGGGAAGGGATGGTTATCGAACACCAGATTGACGATCACCACTAAGTTATTGCCAGGTCCGGACAACCGTAATACTGATCAGTTAAGCGCTTTAGCAAGCGTTAGGCCGAATAAGGCGTTTACGCCGTCATCCGGCAATCTGCGACAGGCTGCCGGATGGCGCTGCGCTTATCCGGCCTACCGCGTGATTCCCTTATCAGCATAATGATGAACTTACCGGGATAATTATGCTGAACTGAACTGGATTGCAGACAACCGGGCCTTAGCCTTCCCGTGAATCCCCTACCCGTTTATCTCTCAGGAAGATAACCATCAGAATCAGCCACAGTACACCACTTGCCAGATTGAACAGGCTAAACAAGCCGTTCCCGCCCAGCAGATAAGCGTGTTTACTCAGCTCGATACCAACGGTAAAAATCAGCATCTGCAACATACCCATGGCTGCAGAAACCGTACCTTTACTCATTTCACTGGCGAACAGCGTCAGACGAACCAATCCCGCATTCGCCACGCCAATACCAAACGCATAGATGCTTAAACCCGCCGTCATCCAGAGATAAGCATGAGATGACACCACCGTAGCCGCAGCGGCAACGATCAGCCCGACGGCAATTGGCCAGCCGCCCATGATAATCAGCGAACGTACAGTTTTTCGTGAAGTCAGGCGCGCCAGCACCAGGTTACCGGCAATCAGCGCGCCAAAAATCGGCACCTGCAACAGGCCATATTCATAGCTGCTGAGATGTTCACCGCTAATGATGATAATCGGCGACTGCGCAATCCACGCCAGTAACGGCAGGCTGACAAATCCCAGTGCCAGCGCGCCAGCCACGAAGCGTACGTTTCTCAGCACCAGCTTGTAATCTTTGCCCAACTCTTTAATAGACAGCTTTTCGCCAAGTCGGGTTGCCGTTTCCGGCATCGCGCGTTGCAGACCCAAAAATGAGATGGCGGCAAGCGCAGCAAACAGGATAAACATCCCTTCCCACGGCAGAACATGCACCCAGGCAGCGCCGACTAACGGTCCCAGCAGCGGCGCAATCAGCGCGACGTTTGCCATCAACGCGGTTATTTTTATACACACCGCTTCTTCAAAAGATTCCTGAATTGCGGCGTAACCCACAGCGCCAATAAAGCACAGGCTTATCCCTTGTAAAAAACGCAGGAAGGTAAATTGCTCAATATTCTGCGCAAGCAGGGTTGCAAGGCAGGTCACAATGAACCACAGCACACCGGTTAACATCACCGGGCGGCGTCCAATACGATCCGACAGCGGTCCTAGCAACCACTGCAAAAACATGCCGCCAGCAAGATAGGCGGTCATCGATGTGGGTACCCAATCTAATCCGGCGTTATATTGCTCCACCACCGCCAACATTCCGGGCTGGATCATATCGTTGCCGATATAAGTAGAGAATTCGTAAAGCACCAGACAGAGAGGGAAAAGTAATGCCTGACGCCCCAAACGGGCGCCTGAAGATAAACGGTTCTGCATGCAATCTCTTAACTATAGAAAAATCGCGCAAAGTGTAATAAATGCGCCGTACTGGTGATAGTGAATTATGTGATTTGAAAGCAAAATGCGCACATTTTTACACTCATTTGCTCAAGAACATTTTGCTTTAAGGTTAATTTAAGTTGAGGCCGCTATCATGCTCAATAAGTCTCATTAACTGTCTTAAAAATAGTCATTTAGCAGACAAATAAGACAAGACCGCTTTTTATTCCGTGAAAGCAATTTTATGCTCTCCCCCCTATGGGCCTTTTAACGATTACACTGAGTCTGGATGTTATGCTGGAAAATCTGAACAACTCACTTTTTTATCTCATCAATGCCACGCCGGACTCTGCGCAATGGATGATATCGCTGGCGATTTTTATTGCCAAAGACTTGATTAGCATCGTGCCGCTGTTAGCCGTTGTGCTCTGGCTTTGGGGACCGCGCGCCCAGGTTACTCTTCAGCGTCAGTTGGTCATCAAAATGGCGCTTGCCCTCATCGTCGGGCTGACGATTTCATGGCTGATGGGGCATCTGTTCCCCCACGATCGTCCGTTTGTAGACCACATCGGTTACAACTTCCTGCATCATGCGGCGGATGACTCTTTCCCGAGCGATCACGGTACGGTTATTTTTACCTTTGCCCTTGCTTTCCTGTTCTGGCATCGCCTGTGGACGGGCGCTCTGTTAATGGTCGTTGCCGTGGCGATTGCCTGGTCGCGGGTCTACCTTGGCGTACATTGGCCTCTGGATATGCTGGGAGGATTACTCGCCGGACTGATTGGCTGCCTGAGCGCCCAGATGATCTGGCAACGGTTTGGCGCGCCCTTGTATCTTGGCTTGCAAAATTGCTATCGCGCCTGCTTTGCTCTACCTATCCGTAAAGGTTGGGTACGTGACTAACCCACGGTAAAAAGAGTAGTATTAAGCGCGGCACAGAGCACTTATTTTACTCTCCAGGGGAACTATGGAAACTCGACGCGACGAGCGTATTGGTCAATTACTGCAGGCGCTGAAACGCAGCGATAAACTGCACCTCAAAGAAGCCGCGACGCTGCTGGGCGTATCCGAAATGACCATTCGTCGCGACCTGAATAATAACGATGCGCCTGTCGTCCTGCTCGGGGGCTATATTGTTCTGGAACCCCGCAGCGCCAATCACTATTTAATCAGCGATCAAAAATCCCGTCTGGTTGATGAAAAACGCCGTGCCGCCCAGCAGGCGGCAAGCCTCGTGCAGGCGCATCAGACCATCTTTTTCGACTGTGGTACCACCACGCCGTGGATCATTGAGGCTATCGACAATGAATTGCCTTTCACCGCAATCTGCTACTCGCTGAATACGTTTCTGGTGCTGCAGGAAAAACCGCAGTGCCGCGTCATTCTGTGTGGTGGCGAATTCCATGCCAGCAACGCCATTTTCAAACCGCTCGATTTCCAGGAAACGCTAAACAACTTGTGTCCGGATATCGCTTTTTATTCCGCGGCAGGCGTGCATATTGAGAAAGGCGCGACCTGTTTTAACCTGGAAGAGCTGCCGGTGAAACACTGGGCGATGTCAATGGCGCAGCACCACGTGCTGGTGGTCGATCACAGCAAATTTGGTAAGGTACGTCCTGCAAGGATGGGGGAAATAAAACGCTTTGATACCATCATCAGCGACAGTCGCCCTGACGAGGCGTTTGTTGAGTATGCGAAGGCGCAACGCATAAAGCTGATGTATTAAGAGATACTGCCGGACGGCGATAACACCGTCCGGCAAACGCAAAGATTACGAGAACCAGCCACCAAACCACTGGTGGAATTTCATCATCACAAAGTCCCACATGCGGCTAAAGAATCCACCCTCTTCCACGGCCTCCATCACCATCAGCGGACGCTGCTCGATGGATTTCCCGTTCAACTGGAAGTCGATAGTGCCCACAACCTGACCTTTCTTCAGCGGCGCGGTTAACTGTGGTTCGGTGAGCGTAAAGCTGGCCTTCAGGTTTTTGAGCTGACCACGCGGAATGGTCACCGAACCCGCTTCCCCGGCACCCAAATTAACTTCGCTCTTATCGCCAAACCAGACGCGCTGGGTCACGAAAGTAGCATCCGGTTTGATCGGCGTAACGGTTTCAAAGAAGCGGAAGCCCCAGGTCAGCAGCTTTTCGGACTCATTAAAGCGAATGCGGTCGGTTTTCGCTCCCAGCACCACGGAGATCAGGCGCATGTCGCCCTGGGTCGCAGAAGCCACCAGGTTGTATCCCGCCCCGGCAGTGGTCCCGGTTTTCATACCGTCCACGTTCAGATTGGTGCTCCACAACAAACGGTTGCGGTTCGGCTGGCGGATTTTATTAAAGGTAAATTCTTTCTCTTTGTGGATAGCGTACTCTTCCGGAACATCGTGGATTAGCGCCTTACCAAGTAACGCCATATCACGTGCGGTACTGAACTGTCCTGCCGCATCCAGGCCATGCACCGTCTGGAAAGTGGTATTGGTCAGTCCCAGTTTTTTCGCATAGCCGTTCATCAGACCGATGAAGGATTCCTGACTACCGGCAACGTAATCAGCGAGTGCGATACAGGCATCGTTACCAGACTGGATAATAACGCCTTTGTTCAGGTCGGACACCGCAACCTGATCGCCGGGCTTGAGGAACATAACCGACGAACCGCGCAGGGCCGGGTTACCGGTTGCCCAGGCATCTTTGCCCACGGTGACCATATCATTGAGGTTAATTTTTCCGGCCTTCAGCGCCTGACCGACCACATAGCTGGTCATGATCTTCGTCAGACTGGCGGGATCAAGTTTCTCATCAGCATTACCTTCCGCCAGCACCTTGCCGCTAGCGTAATCCATCAGGATCCACGCGCGCGCGTCCACGCTCGGTGGTGCAGTGGGTTGCTCCGCCGCCTGTACGGTCGGTGCCAAAAGGATTAAGAGTGCAGAACCTGCAGCAAAGCTGCGAAGTGAAGAGAAGTATTGCGTCATAAATGCCACCCGAGTATCCATTCCAAAAAAACCACGTCATACCACACCGTGTTTACACAAAACCGGCCAAGCGATCTCGGCCAACCCATGCAGAAAAGGACTGATGGATGACGTGTAAAATAAGTGCGGTGAGTAATAACGCACTAACGAGCTTAAAGAAACCGTAAGTTGGTAAAGTTTTTAAAGTTTATGCAATAACGTCGCGCTGCGCTGCTCCTGGCACGATTTTTTTAGACTTTGTTGCGTAAATATTGGCTTTACCCCACCATGTGAGCTAGTCAGATGGCATCTGCAGCCAGAAAGCTGCTCAATTAATTTGCGGGGTTACTATGATTACACTGTGGGGTCGCAATAACTCGACCAACGTAAAAAAAGTATTGTGGACGCTCGAAGAACTGGAACTGCCGTATAAACAAATTCTGGCGGGCGGACAGCATGGCGGTAATCGCGATGCCGACTATCTGGCTCTGAATCCGAACGGACTGGTCCCGCTACTACGCGATGATGAAACGGACGTTGTATTGTGGGAATCTAACACTATTGTCCGCTATCTGGCGGCTCAATACGGACAAAAACGTTTGTGGATTGACGCCCCGGCCGCACGGGCCATCGGTGAAAAATGGATGGACTGGGCGAACCAAACGCTGAGCCCTGCGCATCGGGTTATCTTATTTGGTCTGGTCAGAACCCCTGCCGAGAGTCGCGATATGGCGGCCATTGAGGCGGGTACTCAGGTTTGCGACAACCTGTTTGCCATTCTGGACAATGCGCTGGCGCATCAGTCCTGGTTCTCTGGGGCTGAGTTTGGCACTGCCGATATCGCCGTTGCGCCGTTCATCTATAACCTGTTCAACGTTGGCCTGACCTGGACTCCGCGCCCACATCTGGAGCGCTGGTATCAACAACTGACCGAGCGTCCGGCGTTTCAAAAAGTCGTGATGATCCCGGTCAGCTAACCAGATCAGGGACTCACTTTCAGTAATTCCCCGTCGGACTCGTCGGTTAACACATATAAATAACCGTCTGGTCCGACGCGTACATCGCGGATCCGCTGCCCTCTTTCCTGCAACAGACGACTATCTTCGCTGACGGCATTCCCTTTAACATTCAGCACGATCACCGCTTTATCTTTCAACGCGCCGATGAACAACTTCTGTCGCCACTGTGGAAAGGTATCGCTATTATAAAAAGCCATTCCGCTGACCGCCGGTGACTTTTCCCAGTAAAAGATGGGTTGCTCGGTGCCAGCAACAATTTGACCTTTTGCTTCGGGAATTTTAAGACCGCTGTAGTTAACGCCCCAGGTCGCGATCGGCCAGCCGTAGTTTTTGCCTTTCTCGGGGATATTGATTTCATCGCCCCCGCGCGGACCATGCTCATTGAGCCACAGTATATCGCTCCAGGGATTCATCGCCATCCCCTGTGGATTGCGAATACCATATGACCAAATCTCTGCCCGCTCCCCCGTCTTACCCACAAACGGATTATCCGGCGGAATTTTTCCCTCATCGGTCAGTCGTACGACCTTACCTTGCAGCTTATCCAGATCCTGCGCGCTGGCCCGCTGATTATTCTCACCAAGGCCGATAAACAGATAGCCATTACCATCAAATACCATACGTCCGCCAAAATGGTTTCCGGTGGAAAGCTTTGGCTGTTGGCGAAAAACGGTCTGGAACCCTTGCAGATGTTTGAGATCGTCGCTCAGGCGCCCGTAACCTACCGCCGTACCGGCTTTGCCTTCGCTATCGGATTCAGCAAAGCTCAGCCACACCCGGCGGGATTGTGCAAAATCCGGTGCTAACGCCACATCAAGCAATCCCCCCTGACCATTTGCCCAGACTTTGGGCACGCCGGTCAGTGGGTCGGAAATCCCCTTCCCAGGCTGCCAGAGTCGAAGCTGACCACCTTTGAGCGTAATGAGCATACCGCGATTATCGGGTAAAAAAGCCAGTGACCACGGGTGATCGAGTTTGGTTTGCAGCACCTCCACCTTTACCGCAGCGGCATAAGTGGAAAATAGCGCAAGTGAAATAGCACAGAGAAAAAGTCGACGCATAACCCCTCCTTATTGGCTCTGCATAAAGCGTAGCCAGCAAGGGGAATTATCCCGCCACATTTACATAATATTAACGAAAAGGGGGAGCGCCCTCCCCCTGATTCAGACGTGTTCCAGCGTTGGATAAGATTGCAAACACTGGATGCTCAGCGTCAGCGTTGTCAGGCAGTTTTCCAGTTTCTCTGCGTTAACGGCGATAAAGGTTGGACAATCGTGATGTCCACTCATCAGACAAACAGCGGCGGCGGCTAACGCCCCTTCAGCACGATGAAGGGCATTCCACTCTTCCTGATCAAGATGCATACCGTGAAGCTGTGATTGTTCGTGCAATTCGCGATTCAGCACAAAAAAATTATCACGCAGACGATCGCTCTCGCTGACTGACATGTAGCCTTTCGCTTTTCTCAACAGCAGATAAGCGGCAAGTTCGATACGGGCGTTTATCAATTTGTTGAGAAGATCGGTTCTCAGTCTGTCAACAACCATACTTTGTTCCTCCTCTTTCCAACCATGGTGCAACTTAATAGTATGGTTGTTTTTTGAACAAATAGATGTCCTATATCAACAAAGCTCAATTGATTAACATAATTTACAATGTTACAACTCCAGCCTGTGTACTCAGCAAAAATGGTCAGTTTCTGATTGTCCTGACATTTTTTGCTATACCTGATGTGATTACTGCCGTGGCGCTGATTATGAGGGGTCTATGTCGAAAGCAAATGATGCAGAGAAAATTCGCACGCTATCAAAAATTGATCTTAATCTGCTGACGATTTTCTGTTTGATCTACAGCGTAGGCAGCATCTCCAGAGTTGCTGACATGTTGAATATCTCCCCCTCTGCCGTCAGCCAGTCCTTGAGAAAACTGCGCGAAATGATGGGGGATAATCTGTTTGTCCGCAGCGGAAATGCGCTGTTACCGACGGTCTACTCTGATGAGCTTTATGATAATACGATCCCAATTATCGACAAACTGTCATCGCTGATGCCGCTTTCCACGCCTGCCGCCAAAAAAAGGCTAACACTCTATACGGAATCATTTATTTCCCCTATCGTCATTCCCGATGTAACTGCCAGAATAATCGATACCGACGCCGATATCAGTCTCCTGCACCTCACCGCCGACCTGAATGAACAGAGCATTATTGAGTTATTAAATATGCGCCAGGCGGATGTGGTTTTTTCAACATTTTCCGTTGAGTCAGCAAGCCTTTCATGCCAGAAAATATGCGATATGCGGCTGGTACTGGCGGCATCAAAAAATAACGCTTTATACGGTAGTTCCATTAGCGAAGCGCAATTCAGAAACGCGAATCTGGTGGGTTATAATACCAAGAATGAAAAAATCATTTACCATCGCAGCATTGTGGATAAAAAATTCAGAACCGGGGATCGCTGCCTGCTTACCTCATCATTTACGGCGATACTGACAATTGTGTCCAATACCCATTGTTTAGGGGTGATTCCAGAAAAGGTATTTGCAACACATGCTCATCTGTATGGGCTGAAAAAAATAAACACGCCGTTTCCCCTGCCGCAATTTAGTGTGTTTGCTTCATCGCGCAAAGACAGCAATACCCATAAGATTCTCTCCCCTATTCTTGCCGATTTGCAAACCGCCTCCCTGTTATGAAAACCAGGGAGGCCCAGCGCCAGGGAAATTGCTATACGCGAATTTTAGCTATGCGCCAGATATGGTCGGCATATTCCTGCACCGTTCTGTCCGACGAGAAATACCCCATATTGGCAATATTGTGCATCGTCTTTGTCGTCCACTCGCGGGGAGTTCGATACAGCTCATCCACCGCATCCTGGCAGTCCACATAGCTGCGGTAATCTGCCAACACCTGGTAGTTGTCACCAAAGTTGATCAATGAATCCAGCACGTCTCTGTAACGTCCAGGCTCCTGCGGGCTGAACATCCCCGTACCGATTTGCGTCAACGCCAGGTGCAGTTCTTCATCTTTTTCAAAGATGCGTCGTGGGTCATAGCCATCGCGTCGCAAGGCTTCAACCTGATTGGCCGTATTACCAAAGATAAAGATGTTATCTTCGCCAACGTACTCACGCATTTCAATATTCGCGCCGTCGAGCGTACCGATGGTCAACGCGCCATTCATACCAAACTTCATATTGCTGGTCCCGGAGGCTTCCGTCCCGGCCAGGGAAATTTGTTCTGACAGATCGGCCGCCGGAATAATCAGCTGTGCGAGACTGACGCTGTAATCCGGGATGAAAACCACCTTCAGTTTGCCGCCTGTTTGCGGGTCATTGTTAACTAACTGCGCCACATCGTTAATTAAGCGGATAATTTGCTTCGCCATGTAATAAGACGAGGCGGCTTTTCCGGCAAAAATATTGACACGTGGAACCCAATTGGCATCCGGTGCGGCTTTGATCCGGTTATAGCGCGTGATCACATGAAGCACATTCATAAGCTGCCGCTTGTATTCGTGAATACGTTTCACCTGCACATCAAACAGCGCATCTGGATTCACCACCACGCCATAATGGGTGGCAATATGTTGCGCCAGTCGCTGCTTATTTTCATTCTTCGCCCGGCGTACCGCCTCATTCACAGTGGGATAGTCTATATACTGCTTCAACTCACCCAACTGCATTAATTTGGTCCGCCAGCTTTCACCAATATTCTCATCCAGTACGTTGGATAACGCAGGGTTTGCCAGCGCCAGCCAACGCCGCGCCGTGACACCGTTGGTTACGTTGGTGAAACGCAGGGGAAAAATACGCGCAAAATCAGCAAACAGAGAGTCGGTCATCAGCTTTGAATGCAACGCCGACACGCCATTTACTTTATGGCTGACAACCACCGCCAGCCAGGCCATTCGCACCACACGCCCATGAGATTCATCAATCAGCGATACGCGCTGCAACAGTTCGCTGTCATCGCGATAGCGCTCCTGTAACGTCTTCAGGAAGCGGTCGTTAATCTCAAAAATAATCTGCAAATGACGCGGTAAAATTCGACTTAGCATTTCCACCGGCCAGGTTTCCAGCGCCTCGCTCATCAACGTATGGTTGGTATAAGAAAAAATCTGACAGGTCACGTCAAACGCGTTATCCCAACTAAACTGGTGATGATCAATCAGCAAACGCATCAGCTCAGGGATCGCCAGTACCGGATGCGTATCATTGAGGTGAATCGCGATTTTATCGGCCAGATTATCGTAAGTGCGGTGCAACTGATAATGACGGCTCAGGATGTCCTGAATCGTGGCCGAGGCCAGGAAATAGGCCTGGCGTAAACGCAGTTCACGTCCTGCATCGGTCGAATCATCCGGATACAGTACTCGTGAGATCCGATCAAAGTGGTATTTGTTTTCCACTTCCGTAGCAAAGTCTTCCTGCTGATTCAGTTTGCCCGCATTGACCTCACTATTTACCTGAACGTTCCACAACCGCAATGTATTGGTGGTGTCCGTCGCATAGCCGGGAATAATCTGGTCATGGGCCACCGCCAGAATATCTTCAGTTTCAAGCCAACGGGTTTTATTCCCTTCTTGTTGCAATCGCCCGCCAAAGCGCACTTTATAATGCGTATTATGACGTTTGAATTCCCACGGATTACCATATTCTAACCAATAGTCCAGCGATTCTTTTTGTACGCCGTCGACGATATTTTGTTTAAACATCCCGTAATTATAGCGAATACCATATCCACATCCCGGCAGGCCAAGCGTTGCCAGAGAATCAAGGAAACAGGCCGCCAGACGACCGAGACCGCCATTCCCAAGCCCGGGATCATTTTCCTCATCAATCAGCTCTTCGAGTTCAAGCCCCATTGCCTCCAGCGCGCTTCTTACTTCGTCGTAAATACCTAACGAGAGCAGCGCATTAGACAGCGTGCGGCCAATTAAAAACTCCATCGACAGATAATAAACCTGGCGCGCATCCTGAGAGAATTGTGCCCGATTAGAACGGTGCCAGCGCTCGACCATTCGATCGCGTACCGCATATAACGTCGCATTAAGCCACTCCCGTTTCGTGGCGATGGCGGGATCTTTGCCAATAGTAAATAAAAGTTTATTAGCAATATCGTCTCTCAGTTTATCAACATCAGAGTCCGCCGCGAGCGGCAGTGGCGAAATATACATATTAACGTTACCTTTCAAATTTTGTAGGATGGGTAATAGACAGGTGAATTATTTAAACTCTGGGTTTGCGAGCGTCAGAATTTTGCCGAATAATTTCATGACTGGCGACAAACGTTAATTCTGTCATTAATATACGCCAACTTAAGCCCGTGGCCAGTGATATATAATATAAACTCACACCATTAGCATAAAGAGTTTTAGCCATTTCAAGTTTCGACTGCAAAACAATATCTTTCAAATTTAACCTCATTAATAACGCTCGACGAGATAAAATTTACGCTAATTAATTTCTACAGCCAAGAAGTGACACTTAAAGCCGGAATTAGAGTCGCTAAACACCTTCCGCTAACCGATCCACTATTTATAGGTATTGGTCTTTATTCTCCCGGTCTTATGCTGATCAGATATAGATGTACCGTGAAGGCATCTGTATAATCCCCCGATTACGAGCAATGTACAGTATAAGAAAATGGCAAAAATTGGTTTTATATCACTAGGTTGTCCGAAAAACCTCGTCGATTCTGAGCGCATCCTGACCGAACTTCGTACCGAAGGCTATGATGTTGTGCCAAGCTACGACGACGCGGATATGGTAATCGTTAACACCTGCGGCTTTATCGACAGCGCGGTTCAGGAGTCCCTGGAAGCAATCGGCGAAGCGCTGAACGAAAACGGCAAGGTGATCGTTACCGGCTGTCTGGGCGCGAAAGTCGATCAGATCCGTGAAGTCCATCCAAAGGTGCTGGAAATCACCGGACCTCATAGCTACGAACAGGTTCTGGAGCACGTTCACCACTATGTGCCAAAACCTAAGCACAACCCGTTCCAGAGTCTGGTTCCTGAGCAGGGCGTCAAGCTGACTCCGCGTCATTATGCCTATCTGAAAATTTCTGAAGGCTGCAACCACCGCTGCACGTTCTGCATTATTCCGTCGATGCGTGGCGATCTGGTGAGCCGCCCTATTGGCGACGTCCTCAGCGAAGCTAAACGTCTGGTGGATGCGGGCGTAAAAGAGATCCTGGTCATTTCTCAGGATACCTCTGCCTACGGCGTGGATGTGAAGCATCGCACCGGTTTCCATAACGGCGAGCCGGTCAAAACCAGCATGGTTGATCTGTGCGAGCAGTTATCAAAACTGGGGATCTGGACGCGTCTGCATTACGTCTATCCTTACCCGCACGTTGATGACGTGATCCCGCTGATGGCGGAAGGGAAAATTCTGCCGTATCTGGATATCCCGCTGCAGCATGCCAGCCCGCGTATTCTCAAGCTAATGAAACGCCCAGGCTCCGTGGACAGACAGCTGGCGCGCATCAAGCAGTGGCGTGAAATCTGCCCTGAACTGACGCTGCGTTCAACCTTCATTGTCGGTTTCCCGGGTGAAACGGAAGAAGACTTCCAGATGCTGCTCGACTTCCTGAAGGAAGCGCGTCTGGACCGCGTGGGCTGCTTTAAATACAGCCCGGTTGAAGGCGCTGGTGCCAATGACCTGCCGGATCAAATCCCGGAAGAGGTGAAAGAAGAACGTTGGAACCGCTTTATGCAGTTGCAACAGCAGATCTCGGCGGAACGCTTGCAGGAGAAAGTGGGCCGCGAAATTCTGGTTATCGTTGATGAAGTTGACGAAGAAGGCGCGATTGGTCGCAGTATGGCTGACGCCCCGGAAATCGACGGCGCGGTATACCTGAATGGCGAAACCAAGGTGAAACCTGGTGATATCATCCGCGTGAAGGTCGAAAACGCAGATGAATACGATCTGTGGGGCTCCCGCGTTTAAGTAAGCGCAACCCAACTGTAGGCCGGATAAGGCATTTATGCCGCATCCGGCAATGCCTGATGGCGACGCTGAAGCGTCTTATCAGGCCTACGGTTCACCCTTTAATTTTCGGGTCCAGCGCGTCGCGCAGACCATCTCCCAGCAGGTTAAACGCCAGCACCGTCAGGAATATCGCCACCGCCGGGAAAATCGCCACGTGCGGCGCGATCACCATATCAGCCCGAGCTTCATTGAGCATTGCCCCCCACTCCGGGGTCGGCGGCTGCGCGCCCAATCCCAGAAATGACAGACTCGCGGCAGAGATAATCGACGTGCCAATTCGCATGGTAAAAAAGACCACGATCGATGAAACCGTACCGGGCAGAATATGGTTAAAAATGATGATCGCATCGCTGGCGCCAATACTGCGCGCAGATTCAATAAAGGTCTGCTGCTTCAGCACCAGCGTGTTTCCACGCACCAGACGCGCGAAGGCCGGAATGGAGAAAATGGCCACGGCAATGATCACGTTCGCAATGCCGCTTCCCAGCACGGCGACCACGGCTATCGCCAGCAAAATCCCCGGAAAGGCAAACAACACATCACAGATACGCATAATCAGTCGGTCCCACCAGCCTTCGTAGTATCCCGCCAACAGCCCCAACACCGTGCCAATCGCCGCGCCAATAAATACGGCAAAGACCCCCGCTGCCAGCGAGATTTGTGCGCCGACCAGCACGCGGCTAAAGATATCCCGTCCCAGCGAGTCAACGCCAAACCAGTGCAGCATCGACGGTCCATCATTCAGACGGTCATAGTCGAAGTAGTTCTCGGCATCAAATGGCGTCAGCCAGCGCGCAAAAATCGCCACCGCTATCAGCAGCAGGACAAATAACCCCGCAAACATTGCCATGTGCTGGCGACGGAAGCGACGCCAGAATTCATGCCACGGCGTGCGTATCTGCTCAGGCTTAACAAGGGGCATCGCATTTAAAATCGCCTGTCGGCGCCAGTTAAAAAATCGCATCCTTACTTGTACCTGATAGCCGGATTAATGGCGGCGTAAAGCACATCCACCACTAAGTTAATAAGAATAAACTCCAGAGAAAACAACAACACTTCGGCCTGAATCACCGGATAGTCGCGCATTTCGACTGAGTCCACCAACAGTCGCCCAAGCCCTGGCCAGTTGAACACCTTCTCAACCACAATAGAGCCGCCGAGCAAAAAGCCAAACTGTAGTCCCATCATGGTGACCACCGGGATCATCGCATTACGCAGACCATGTTTTAACACCACCCAGGTTTCACTCACCCCTTTGGCCCGTGCGGTCCGCATATAGTCTTCACTGAGCACATCGACAAACGACGCGCGGGTAAACCGGGCCAGCACCGCAGCCACCGCCGCACCCAGCGTGATAGACGGGAGGATATAGTGCAGCCAGGTGTCAGCGCCAACGGTGGGCAACCAGCCAAGCTCAACGGAGAATATCTGCATAAGCAACATGCCAAGCGCAAACGCCGGGAACGAGATCCCGGTGACCGCCAGCGTCATACTTAATCTGTCCGGCCAGCGATTGCGCCAAACCGCAGCAATAATCCCTGCCGTCATGCCGAATAACACCGCCCACGCCATACTGGCAATGGTCAGCCATAGCGATGGCATAAAACGACTGGCTATCTCTTCTGACACCGGACGACGAGAAACCATCGAGGTCCCAAAATCGCCTTGCAACACGTTGGTCATGTAATGCCAGAACTGAACATGCAGCGGCTGGTCCAGACCCAGCTGCTTGCGCACCAGTTCAATCACCTCGGCGTCAGCTTCCGGTCCGGCAATCAGCCGGGCCGGATCGCCGGGTAGCAGGTGAACAAATAAAAATACCAGCACCGCAACAATCAACAGAGTTGGAATCAACCCCAGCAGGCGCTTGAAAACATAGTTAAGCATCACGCTCCCTTCGCCGGCCCCTGGGCTACGGGGCCGAATGAATAGCTTATTTTAAATCCGCATCATCAAAGCTAAATCCGGTATCTGGCATGATCCAGAACCCGGTCAACCTGGTACTGTGCGCCGAAATCAGTTTCTCCACGACCAGCGGGATCCACGGCGACTCTTTCCAGATAATATCCTGCGCATCCTTGTACAGTTTCGCTTTCTGCGCCGGATCGTTGGTTTGCAACGCTGCCGCTAAATCACTGTCCACCTGTTTGTTGCTGTAGAACGCCGTATTAAACAGAGTCGGCGGCCAGTTTTGTGATGCAAACAGCGGTGACAACGCCCAGTCAGCTTCACCCGTAGAGGCAGACCAGCCGGTGTAGAACATCCGTACCCCGCTCTCTTTCTGCGCTTTTCCTTCAACTTCCGCCGCGCGCTGTCCGGCATCCATCGCCGTTACCTGAGCTTTAATGCCCACCTGCGCCAGCTGCTGCTGGGTAAATTGCAGCACTTTCTGCGCGGTACTGTGGTTATGTGAAGACCATAGCGTGGTGGTAAAACCGTTCGGATAGCCTGCTTCTTTCAGCAGCTCGCGCGCTTTCGCCGGATCGTAAGGCCATGGTGTGTAGCTTTGCGCATAGGCAATCGATGGTGGGAGAACGCCGGTGGCCGGTGTCGCGTACCCGGCAAAAGCCACTTTCACCAGCGCCTGGCGGTTGATGGCATAATTTAGCGCTTCACGCACCTTCGGGTTGTCGAATGGTTTTTGCGTGACGTTCATACTGATATAACGTTGCATGATAGACGGACTGGCCACCAGTTCCAGGTTTTTGTTCTTCGCCAGTAATGCCGCCTGCTCGTAAGGGATTGGGAAGGCAAACTGCGCTTCCCCGGTCTGCAGCATGGCCGCACGCGTGTTGTTGTCGGTCACCGGGCGCCAGGTAATGGTATCCAGCTTTGGCAGCCCTTGCTGCCAGTAGCCCGCGAACTTCTTAACCTTCACAAAATCCGTCTGATTCCAGGTATCAAGCTGGTACGGCCCGGTCCCCACAGGATGAAAACCGATCTCCTTACCGTATTTCTCCAGCGCGGCGGGAGAAATCATCGCCGTTGCAGGGTGCGCCAGAATATTGATAAAGGCAGAGAACGGCTGTTTCAGCGTAATCTTCACCGTCGACGGATCGACGACCTCGGTTTTATCGATATTCTTATACAGGTTGTAGCGTTTCAGATGATTTTCCGGATTGCTGGCACGATCGAGGTTAGCTTTAACCGCATCAGCGTTGAACTCAGTGCCATCCTGAAACTTCACGCCCTGACGCAGCTTAAGGGTGTAAGTCAGGCCATCATCAGAAACCGTATAGCTCTCCGCCAGCACATTTTTCAGCTTCATCTCTTTATCAAGGCCAAACAGCCCCTGATAAAACGACTTCGCTACCGCCTGCGACAACGTGTCGTTCGCGTCATAGGGGTCAAGCGTGGTGAAATTGGATCCTACCGCCACCACCACATCCTTGGCGGCCCAGCCAGGTGTTGCGGCCAGCGCAGAGGCCACACCCACAGCAACCAGCCATTTTCGAGCAACAATTTTTGTCATGTTATTCTCCTTAAACCCTGCCTGCCTGTTATAAACGCGAAAGCGCATTTTCTGGTTGCCCACGCGCAACATAATGCCCCGGTCCAACTAACTGTAGTGAAACCGGGGAAACCTCTTCGCCACGTTTGCGGATATTGCTGGGGATATCATCCGACAACAGCACGCGCTGTGGTCGGTGATGCGATGGATCGGCGACCGGGACCGCCGCCATCAGTTTGCGGGTGTACGGATGCTGCGGATTTTCAAACACCGCACGCCGGGTACCGATCTCGACGATCTGCCCAAGGTACATGACCGCCACACGATGACTGATCCGCTCTACCACCGCCATATCGTGGGAAATAAACAGGTATGCAATCCCCATTTCTCGCTGCAGGTCGAGCAACAGGTTGATAATTTGCCCACGAATCGAGACATCCAGCGCCGAAACGGACTCATCGGCAATGATCACCTTGGGATTGAGCGCCAGCGCCCTGGCAATACAGATGCGTTGACGCTGACCACCGGAAAACTCGTGCGGATAGCGCCAGGCATGCTCTGGGAGTAATCCTACACGCTCCAGCAGCCAGGCAACCCGTTTTGCCGCCGCATCGCCTTGCAGTAAGCCATGCACCCGCAGCGGCTCTAAAATGGAATATCCCACAGTCTGGCGTGGATCGAGCGAAGCATAGGGGTCCTGGAAGATAAATTGAATATCCCGACGCAGCGGCTGTAGCTTACTGGCAGCCAGGGTATCGATACGCTGGCCGTTGAAGATGATTTCTCCGCGCTGAGACTCTACCAGGCGCAGCAGCGCGCGCCCGGTGGTGGATTTCCCGCAGCCCGACTCCCCCACCAGCGAGAGCGTCTCTCCGGGCCACAGGTCGAAGCTAACGTTTTCAACCGCATGCACCTCGCGGGTCACCCGATTAAGAATGCCGCTGCGCAAAGGGAAACGCGTCACCAGATTACGTACCTGCAGAATAGGCTCGCCTTCAACCACGGTGTCCTGCTCGGTCTGTGGTTCTACATGACTGGGATCGTGTAATGAAATAAGCGGAAAACGGCGCGGATACTCTTGTCCGCTCATCGCGCCAAGCTGCGGCACAGCGGCCAACAGCGCTTTGGTATAGGGATGCTGGGGGGCATGAAAAATCTGCTCAACGCTACCGGTTTCTACCGCCTCCCCCTGATACATCACCAGCACGCGGTCGGCAATATCCGCCACGACGCCCATATCGTGGGTAATAAAAATCACGCCCATCGACATATCCTGCTGCAACACTTTTATCAGTTGCAGGATCTGCGCCTGGATAGTGACATCCAGCGCGGTGGTCGGCTCATCGGCAATTAAAACCGCGGGACGACACGACAGCGCCATGGCGATCATCACCCGCTGACGCATGCCGCCGGAGAGCTGGTGCGGATAGCGCGATAAAATCGCCTTTGCCTCGGGGATACGCACCTGGTCGAGCATCCGTTTAGCTTCCACCATCGCTTCTTCGTGGTTGGCACCCTGATGCAAACGGATTGACTCGGCAATCTGCTCACCCACGGTAAATACCGGATTGAGCGATGTCATCGGCTCCTGAAAGATCATGGCGATATCCGCGCCGCGTACGTGACGCATCTGCGACGCGCTCTGTTCACCCAGCTCAATAACCTGTCGGTTACGGCGTCGCAGCAGCATTTCATCGCAGCTCACCTCGCCGCCGGCCTGTTCAATCAGACGCATCAGCGACAAAGCCGTGACCGACTTCCCTGAACCGGATTCGCCCACGATCGCCAGCGTTTCGCCACGCTTCAGGCGAAATGACAGATTGCGCACCGCACTGACACGCTGCTGCTCTTGTTCAAAGGCGATATTCAGATTGTTGACTGCCAGCACGTCGCTGGCGTCAAGCTCATCACTGTGTGGCAACGGTATCTCCTTTTTCCCGATAAATACCGGTGGTTGGCGTATCGCCTGCGTATCCCCAGGCGCGGTACATGCCTTCACTGTTAAACGGCAAGGCAACGTTGCCCTCGTGATCGATAGCAATTAAACCGCCGCTGCCGCCGAGCGCCGGTAATTTTTCCATCACTACGCGTTCACACGCTTCCGATAAACTCAGGCCGCCGTAGTCCATCAACGCTGCAATATCATAGGCCGCCAGCGCACGAATAAAGACTTCCCCGGTTCCGGTACAGGAAACTGCCACATTTGCGTTATTGGCGTAACAGCCTGCGCCGACCAGCGGACTGTCCCCCACCCGACCCGGTAATTTGTTGGTCATTCCGCCGGTCGATGTTGCCGCCGCCAGATTGCCAAACATATCCAGCGCGACCGCCCCTACGGTACCCATTTTGGTGTTTTCATCCAGCGGACTCGCGCTATGATCCAGTACCGTTTCACCCGCCGCTTGCGCCGCCAGCAGTTGAGCGTAACGTTCTGGCGTCGAGAAAATATCCGCCGAAACGCGCGCCATACCCTGCGCAATGGCAAAGTTTTCAGCCCCTTCACCGATCATCATGACGTGTGGGCTGTGTTCCATTACCAGGCGTGCCGCGAGAATCGGATTTCGCAGATGGCTGACCCCAGCAACGGCTCCCGCGTTTAGCGTATTACCGTCCATCACGCAGGCATCCAGTTCATGGGTTTCATCACGGGTATACACCGCGCCAATTCCGGCATTAAACAATGGACACTCTTCCAGCAAGCGCACGGCTTCGGTCACCACATCCAGTGCGCTACAACCGTCCTCAAGCATCCGCTGGCCGGTTTCCACGATATCCGACAGCGCCTGTATATAACGCAACTCTTGCTCCTGGCTCAGCTGCGAACGGGTGATAGCCCCTGCGCCGCCGTGAATTGCAATGACTGCTTTACCCATTTTTTTGTCCATCAGGTGGCAGGTTCCAGGGTTATAAATATCAGAATTTCTGTGACTTATTGATTCGATTTTTGAATATAGAAAGATGTAGACGTCATGTAAAGGTAAAGGCTCGCGCCTTACAACTCGCCCCATCAGGTCATGCAGATGTGTTTAACGCAAAAGAGATCCCTAAACGTTATTGATTAATTATTTAAACCTGTCGGAGATCTGTTTTTTTGCATAACACACAAATCGTTCAACGGACGGCATAGACGCGGCCCAGTTATGTTTGGTTAAGCCGAGATATTCCAGACGTGCGGCTTGCAGCGTGTCAGCATACTCAACGGGTAATTGCGGCAAAAGCCAGGACGCAGCCTCGTCCTTAGCAACAATATTGCCCGTAACCACGCTATACCAGATACGTGCCAGAGCAAGGATGATATTCCGCTCGTCCCCTTCTAAATCGGCCGGTTTCTGCCACAGCTCAAGGATATGCCGAAATGTTTGCACAACATCGCTAAAAGGGATGACGTTGAATAATGTCTCAGCGGGTTCACCGAACAATGGAACGCTGGCGCGCCGGGCCTGGGTCAACAGAATGGCAAGATCAGGATCCTCCTGCGCCGGTTCATACACGCCAGCGCAGATATCATCACGCAACCATTCGCCAAACTGCATCTCTCTCGCCGGAGGGAATCGCCACGGTACAATCTGCGAGAGCAGAACAACGGTCACTTCCAGCGCACGATACCGTTCGCAGGTGCCGGGAGGCGCAGAAATAGTCAGCAAATCCTGCATCAGTTTTTTTCGTTGCCGGGCATTCATGGGTTCCCGCAGGATGACCAATAAATCAATGTCGCTTTGGGGTTTTAGGCCGCCTTCAATAGCAGACCCATACAAATGGATGGCAACGAGATCCCCCGCGAAAATCTGACGGATGAGCGCACTGGCGGCATCCAACTGGTGTCGAATAGCGTCCGGGATAGTATGAGTCATTTAGCCCCCAGCTAAAAAAGTAGAAACAGTGAGTCTATACTGCATTTTTCCTGTAGCGCTATCCTCTGGCAGAAAACCCTTATCAGATCCGATCCTAAGCCTGAGGTGGCATACTGTCCGCGTCCATTTTCTGACATAATGAGCGGATTCGATTTTACCCCGCAGGAGTCTTCTCATGGAATTTACCGCCGGACTGATGCCGCTTGAAACGGCTCTCTCTCAGATGCTGTCGCGTATTACCCCGCTTACCGCTGTTGAAACGCTGCCGCTGGTTCAATGCTTTGGCCGCATTCTGGCCACCGACGTCGTCTCGCCGATTGATGTGCCGGGATTCGATAACTCGGCAATGGATGGCTATGCGGTGCGATTAGCCGATCTACAGTCTGACCAACCTCTTGCGGTGGCAGGCAAAGCCTTTGCTGGTCAGCCTTTCCATGGCGAGTGGCCTGCGGGAACCTGCATCCGTATTATGACCGGTGCCCCGGTGCCTGCCGGTTGTGAAGCGGTGGTGATGCAGGAGCAAACGGAACAAACCGAAGAGGGCATTCGCTTTACCGCCGAGGTCCGCAACGGACAAAATATTCGTCTGCGCGGTGAAGATATTGCCAACGGCGCGGTGGTGTTTGCCACCGGGACGCGCCTGACAACCGCCGAGCTTCCCGTGCTGGCTTCGCTCGGCATTGCCGATGTCTCCGTTGTGCGCAAAGTCCGCGTGGCGCTGTTCTCTACAGGCGATGAACTACAGCTGCCGGGTCAGCCGTTGGAAGACGGACAGATTTATGACACCAATCGTTTAGCCGTTCATCTGATGCTGCAGCAGTTGGGCTGCGAAGTGATCAACCTGGGGATTATTCGCGACGATCCCAACGCGCTACGCGCCGCGTTTATCGAAGCCGACAGCCAGGCCGATGTCGTCATTAGCTCCGGCGGCGTTTCCGTAGGCGAAGCGGATTACACCAAAACCATTCTGGAAGAGCTGGGAGAAATTGCCTTCTGGAAGCTGGCCATTAAACCGGGCAAACCGTTCGCCTTTGGCAAACTGAGCAACAGCTGGTTTTGCGGCCTGCCGGGTAACCCGGTGTCTGCAGCCCTCACCTTTTATCAACTGGTACAACCGCTGCTGGCGAAACTCAGCGGCAACACCGCCAGCGGGCTACCTCCGCGCCAGCGCGTGCGCACCGCATCACGCCTGAAGAAAACGCCAGGCCGTCTGGATTTTCAGCGCGGTGTATTACAGCGTACCGCGGAAGGCGAACTGGAAGTCACCACTACCGGACATCAAGGCTCGCATATTTTTAGCTCCTTTAGCCTGGGCAACTGCTTTATCGTGCTGGAGCGCGATCGCGGTAACGTCGAAGCCGGAGAATGGGTTGAGGTCGAGCCGTTTAACGCACTGTTTGGAGGCCTGTAATGGCGGAACTCAGCGACCAGGAGATGATGCGCTATAACCGGCAAATCATTCTGCGCGGCTTCGATTTCGAAGGTCAGGAAGCGCTTAAGGAGGCGCGGGTACTGGTCGTTGGCCTGGGGGGACTGGGATGTGCAGCAACCCAGTACCTTGCAGGCGCTGGCGTCGGGCATTTAACCCTGCTCGACTTTGACACGGTTTCCGTGTCGAACCTCCAGCGCCAGACGCTGCATAGCGATGCGACCGTTGGACAGCCCAAAGTGCTCTCCGCCCGCGACGCACTGGCGCGGATTAACCCTTACATCGCCATTACGCCAGTGAATGCGCTGCTGGAAGAAAACCAGATTCACGCGCTGATCGCCGAGCACGATTTGGTGCTGGACTGTACGGATAACGTCAGCATCCGCAATCAGTTGAATGCCGGATGCTTCGCCGCCAGGGTTCCGTTGGTTTCTGGGGCGGCAATTCGCATGGAAGGACAAATTACCGTCTTTACGTATCAGGAAGGAGAGCCATGCTACCGCTGCCTGAGTCGTCTGTTCGGTGAAAACGCCCTGACCTGCGTCGAGGCCGGAGTGATGGCCCCGCTGATCGGCGTGATTGGCTCGTTACAGGCGATGGAGGCCATTAAGCTGCTGGCAAACTATGGTAAACCGGCGTCTGGAAAAATCGTCATGTACGACGCCATGACCTGCCAGTTTCGCGAAATGAAGCTGATGCGTAACCCGGGGTGTGAGGTTTGTAGTCGGTAATAAAGTCGGGTGGCGGCTTCGCCTTACCCGACCTACAACGGCTCGAACGTAGGCCAGGTAAGCGTTAGCGCCACCCAGCAACAGCATCAGATCGACGTGCGACCGAATGCACTCTGCCAGTCGTGCTCGAACTTCGCCACGGCAGCATCAACGGCCGGAGAGCTAATCATCTGCTGAGCGACATCCAGCGGTAGCGTGATGGACTCGCAGCCCGCCAGCAGGCAGTCCAGAGCCTGGCGCGGCGTTTTGAAACTGGCTGCCAGTACTTTGGCGTGCGGGGCATGCATTTTCAGTAAGGTCTGCAGGTCGGTCACAGTCTGAATGCCGTCCCCTCCCTGCGCATCCACGCGGTTAACGTAGGGTGCTACGTATTCCGCCCCCGCCAGCGCAGCTAATAGCCCTTGAGCGGCACCGTATACCGCGGTACCCAGTGTTGGGATCCCCTCTTCTTTCAGCAATTTAATGGCCGTCAGACCTTCGGCCGTAACCGGCACCTTAACTACGATATCCGCGATGATTGCCCGCAGTTTACGCGCATCGCTGACCATTCCTTCGGCGGTTGTCGCCATTACCTGAGCAAACAGACGTCCTTGCCCTCCCATCGCTTCCTGCAATTGCGGCAGTAACACGTCCAGCGTCTGCTTACCTGCGGCTACAATACTTGGGTTCGTGGTCACCCCTGCCAGCGGAAAAACGCGCGCCAGCGCTTTTACCGCGGCAACGTCAGACGTATCTAAATAGAGTTCCATAACCTTTCCTCAAACGAATAATTAGCATGAATAAAAGGTAGCACGGCGAAACCTCACGGTTAGTTGACGCACGTCAATATAACTTTCATTCGAAAGTAATTTAATCTTTATACGAAAGAAATGAGGCCGCTTATGATTTTCAATATCCAGCGCTATTCCACACATGATGGTCCCGGGATCCGTACCGTGGTGTTCCTTAAGGGATGCTCCCTGGGCTGCCGGTGGTGCCAAAACCCGGAAAGCCGCGCCCGCACGCAGGACCTGCTCTATGACGCACGTTTGTGCCTCGAGGGTTGCGATCTCTGTGCTCAGGCGGCACCGGAGGTGATTGAACGGGCGCTGAGCGGATTGTTGATTCATCGCGAAAAACTGACCGATGACGCGCTTACCGCGCTGACCCACTGCTGTCCAACGCAGGCACTGACCGTCTGCGGAGAGATAAAAAGCGTGGATGAAATCATGGCAACCGTTTTGCGTGACAAACCGTTTTACGACCGCAGCGGAGGGGGCCTCACCTTGTCCGGCGGCGAACCGTTCATGCAGCCAGAGCTGGCGGCAGCATTGCTCAAAGCCAGCCACGATGCCGGTATTCATACGGCGGTAGAAACGTGTCTGCACGTTCCGTGGAAGTATATTGAACCATCATTACCAAACGTCGATCTGTTCCTGGCCGATTTAAAACATGTGGCCGACGCTCCGTTTAAACAGTGGACCGATGGGCGTGCCTCTCGCGTACTGGAAAATCTAAAAAAACTGGCCGCCGCTGGTAAAAAAATGATCATCCGCGTACCGCTGATTCAGGGATTCAACGCTGACGAAGCCGCTATTCAGGCCATTACCGATTTTGCTGCCGACGAGCTTCACGTCGGTGAGATCCATTTTTTGCCCTACCACACCCTGGGCATCAACAAATACCACTTACTCAGTCAACCCTACAACGCACCGGATAAACCGCTTGATGCGCCTGCGCTGCTCGAATTTGCCCAGCAGTACGCCAGCCTTAAAGGTTTAACCGCGACCCTACGAGGATAATCGCCATGACCATTCTGAAACTGGACACACTCAGCGACCGTATCAAAGCGCATAAAACGGCCCTGATCCACATCGTGAAGCCGCCGGTTTGTACCGAGCGCGCCCAGCACTATACCGAGATGTACCAGCAGCATCTGGATAAACCCATCCCGGTACGCCGCGCGCTGGCGCTGGCCCATCATCTGGCGGAACGTACCATCTGGATCAAGCATGACGAGTTGATTATTGGTAACCAGGCGAGCGAAGTACGTGCCGCGCCTATCTTCCCGGAATACACCGTCTCCTGGATTGAAAAAGAGATCGATGACCTCGCCGATAGGCCGGGCGCAGGCTTTGCGGTAAGTGAGGAGAATAAACGCGTATTGCACGAGGTGTGTCCGTGGTGGCGTGGTCAGACCGTGCAAGATCGCTGCTACGGGATGTTCACCGACGAGCAGAAGGGACTGCTGGAAACCGGCATTATCAAAGCCGAAGGCAACATGACCTCCGGCGACGCCCACCTGGCGGTAAACTTCCCGCTGCTGCTGGAAAAAGGTCTCGACGGCCTGCGCCATAAAGTCGATGAACGTCGCTCCCGCATCAATCTGACTTGTCTGGAAGACCTCCATGGCGATCAGTTCCTGAAGGCGATTGATATCGTGCTGGAGGCCGTCAGTCTGCACATTGAGCGCTTTGCCACGCTGGCACGTAAAATGGCGTCCACAGAAACTCGCGCCAGCCGTCGTGATGAACTGCTGGCCATGGCGGAAAACTGCGATGTGATCGCCCATGAGCCGCCAAAAACGTTCTGGCAGGCGCTGCAACTGTGCTATTTCATTCAGTTGATCCTGCAAATTGAATCTAACGGTCACTCGGTGTCGTTTGGTCGCATGGATCAGTACCTCTATCCGTTCTATCGTCGTGACGTAGAACTAAACCAGAGCCTCGATCGCGAGCACGCCATTGAGCTGCTGCACAGCTGCTGGCTGAAACTGCTGGAAGTGAACAAAATCCGTTCCGGCTCCCATTCGAAAGCATCAGCGGGCAGCCCGCTGTACCAGAACGTAACCATTGGTGGTCAAAACCTGGTTAACTGTCAGGCGATGGATGCCGTCAACCCGCTCTCCTATGCGATCCTGGAATCCTGCGGCCGTCTGCGTTCTACGCAGCCCAACCTGAGCGTGCGTTATCACGCAGGGATGAGTAATGACTTCCTGGATGCCTGCGTGCAGGTGATCCGCTGCGGCTTCGGAATGCCAGCTTTTAACAACGACGAAATCGTCATCCCGGAATTCATTAAGCTTGGCATTGAACCGCAGGACGCCTACGACTATGCGGCCATTGGTTGCATCGAAACCGCCGTTGGCGGCAAATGGGGCTATCGCTGCACCGGCATGAGCTTTATTAACTTTGCCCGCGTGATGCTGGCGGCGCTGGAAGGTGGTCGTGATGCCACCAGCGGCAAAGTATTCCTGCCACAGGAAAAAGCGTTCTCGGCCGGTAACTTCAACAATTTCGACGAAGTAATGGATGCCTGGGATACACAGATTCGCTACTACACACGTAAATCTATCGAAATCGAGTATGTCGTCGACACCATGCTGGAAGAGAACGTACACGATATTCTGTGCTCCGCGCTGGTAGACGACTGCATTGAGCGCGCGAAAAGCATTAAGCAAGGCGGCGCGAAGTATGACTGGGTATCTGGTTTGCAGGTGGGTATCGCCAACCTCGGCAATAGCCTGGCGGCAGTGAAGAAACTGGTCTTCGATCAAGGCGTTATCGGCCAGCAGCAATTGGCTGCGGCACTGGCTGATGATTTTGACGGTCTGACTCACGAGCAATTACGCCAACGACTAATCAACGGCGCGCCGAAGTACGGCAACGATGACGATTCCGTTGATACGCTGCTGGCCCGCGCTTATCAGACTTATATCGATGAACTGAAACAGTATCATAATCCACGTTACGGTCGTGGTCCGGTTGGCGGCAATTACTACGCCGGGACCTCGTCTATCTCCGCAAACGTCCCGTTTGGCGCCGCAACAATGGCAACGCCGGATGGTCGTAAGGCGCACACCCCGCTGGCGGAAGGCGCAAGCCCGGCATCCGGGACGGACCATCTTGGCCCTACGGCGGTAATTGGCTCGGTGGGTAAACTACCGACCGGTTCAATCCTCGGTGGCGTGTTGTTAAACCAGAAGCTGAACCCAGCCACGCTGGAGAATGAATCGGATAAGCAAAA
The DNA here is from genome assembly GCF_004353845.1 of Citrobacter arsenatis. Classification (GTDB taxonomy): domain Bacteria; phylum Pseudomonadota; class Gammaproteobacteria; order Enterobacterales; family Enterobacteriaceae; genus Citrobacter; species Citrobacter arsenatis. The sequence continues at coordinate 1,742,691 of NZ_CP037864.1, read as the reverse complement.
GCTGATGATCCTGCTGCGTACCTTCTTTGAAGAACACAAAGGCTGGCATATTCAGTACAACATTGTCTCGCGTGAAACGCTGCTGGAAGCCAAAAAACACCCGGATCAGTACCGTGACCTGGTGGTCCGTGTAGCAGGTTATTCCGCCTTCTTCACCGCGCTGTCTCCGGATGCGCAGGACGATATCATCGCGCGTACTGAACATATGCTGTAAGCAATATTGTCGGCCGGAGAAGGCGTTCACGCCGCCATCCGGCACGCTACCCTCCCCATTGCCGGATGCGCTGACGCTTATCCGGCCTACAACGGCTCTCCCCTTAGCCGGGTAAGGCGAAGCTACCACCCGGCTTTTTACTTTCATTCGAAATTAAATTTGTGCTACAGGTCACATTGTTATTAGAATGTTTCTGGTTGCAGTTATAAGCCAGGAGCATATATGACCATCAAAGTTATCGTCACCGATATGGACGGAACTTTTCTCGACGACGCCAAGCAATACGATCGTACACGTTTTATGGCGCAGTATCAGGAACTGAAAAAACGAGATATTGAATTTGTCGTGGCCAGCGGCAACCAATATTACCAGTTGATCTCCTTTTTCCCGGAGCTCAAAGATGAGATCTCTTTTGTCGCCGAGAACGGGGCATTGGTCTTTGAACATGGCAAACAGCTGTTTCACGGCGAGCTGACCCGCCACGAATCCCGAATTGTCATTGGCGAACTGCTAAAAGATAAACAGCTCAACTTTGTAGCTTGCGGCCTGCAAAGCGCTTACGTTAGCGAAAATGCCCCAGAGTCCTTTGTCGCGTTGATGTCAAAACACTACCATCGCCTGAAACCCGTGAAGGATTATCAGGACATCGACGATGTGCTTTTCAAATTCTCGCTGAACTTACCGGACCAACAGATCCCTTTAGTTATCGATCACCTTCATTCTGCCCTTGACGGCATTATGAAGCCCGTTACCAGCGGCTTTGGGTTTATCGACCTGATCATTCCAGGTTTACATAAAGCCAACGGAATCAGCCGGCTGCTAAAGCGCTGGAACCTGTCACCGCAAAACGTGGTCGCCATTGGCGATAGCGGCAACGATGCGGAAATGTTGAAAATGGCGCACTACTCTTTCGCTATGGCCAACGCGGCAGAGAGTATCAAAGCGATTGCCCGCTATCAGACCGACGACAATAACCATCAGGGCGCGCTGAACGTGATTCAGGCGGCGCTGGATAACTCTTCGCCTTTTAACGTCTAATCCTGCCAACCGGGGTATCCCTTATCCCGGTTTTCACTCTTTTTCTATTTTGTTCACTCCATCAAGTTTTAAACTTGCGTTAACTAAATTTTAACTTATATTATCACCTGTAAGTTAATTTAGTTTCGAATGAAAGTTAATGCGAGGTGGTTATGGCTTTTACCTTTACCAGCGACACGTTGCCCGTCGATCACAAAGCGACAATCCGACAGATGAAACAGCAACTGCGTGAACAGCTTGGAGATGTTCAGTTGATTTTCAATCAGTTGAGCGATGCCATTGCCAATCGCGTGGCGGAAATCAACGCCTTCAAAGCGCAAGGTGCGCCGGTTTGGCCAGTGTTGTCCTATGCGGATATCAAAGCGGGTCGCGTGAGTGCAGAGCAGCGTGAAGAAATTAAGCGTCGTGGATGCGCGGTGATTAAAGGCCATTTCCCTCGTGAACAGGCCCTGGGTTGGGATCGTTCAATGCTGGATTATCTGGACCGCAACCATTTTGACGACGTTTACAAAGGACCGGGCGATAATTTCTTCGGCACCCTGAGCGCATCGCGGCCTGAAATCTACCCCATCTACTGGTCCCAGGCGCAGATGCAGGCCCGTCAGAGTGAAGAAATGGCCAATGCACAGTCGTTCCTTAATCGTCTCTGGACGTTTACAAGCGAAGGGAAACAATGGTTTAACCCGGATGTCAGCGTCATCTATCCTGACCGCATTCGTCGTCGCCCGCCGGGAACGACGTCCAAAGGGCTGGGCGCACACACCGATTCCGGTGCGCTGGAACGCTGGCTTCTTCCGGCATATCAACAGGTCTTTGCTAATGTTTTCAACGGTAATCTGGAAGATTACGATCCATGGCAGGCGGCACATCGCACCGAGGTAGAAGAGTACACGGTGGATAACACCACCAAATGTTCAGTCTTCCGTACCTTCCAGGGCTGGACTGCACTGTCCGATATGCTGCCGGGTCAGGGATTGTTGCACGTAGTCCCTATCCCTGAAGCGATGGCGTATGTGCTGTTACGCCCCTTGCTTGACGATGTGCCGGAAGATGAACTTTGCGGCGTCGCGCCCGGCAGAGTCTTGCCGATTTCCGCACAATGGCATCCGCTGCTGATTGAAGCGTTAACCAGCATTCCGCAACTTGACGCTGGAGACTCCGTCTGGTGGCATTGTGACGTTATTCACTCCGTCGCCCCGGTAGAAAATCAGCAGGGCTGGGGCAATGTGATGTACATCCCTGCCGCACCGATGTGTGAAAAGAATCTGGCTTATGCCCACAAAGTGAAGGCTGCACTGGAAAAAGGCGCGTCGCCGGGTGATTTCCCGCGTGAGGATTATGAAACTAACTGGGAAGGACGCTTCACGCTGGAGGATTTGAATATCCACGGTAAACGCGCGCTGGGGATGACTTAATCTTTATATCCCCTTTTCCCTAAGTATCTCGTGTTACAGGCGCAGCCATCACACCTGTAACACGAAAGAGAACGGGAAATTAGCCGTCAATACCTTTACTACGCAGGTAATCTTCGTAGTTACCGGTGAAGTCGATCACACGCTCCGGCGTAATTTCAATCACACGGGTTGCCAGCGAGCTGACGAACTCACGGTCGTGAGAAACGAAGATCAGCGTGCCCTGGTACATTTCCAGCGCCATGTTCAGCGACTCGATAGATTCCATATCCAGGTGGTTGGTTGGTTCATCCATAACCAGGATATTCGGTTTCTGCATCATCAGCTTACCGAACAACATGCGTCCTTTTTCACCACCGGAGAGCACTTTTGCAGGTTTCTTGATATCGTCCTGGCTGAACAGCAGACGGCCAAGGAAGCTGCGCACAACCTGCTCATCATCGCCTTCTTGTTTCCACTGGCTCATCCATTCGAATACGGTTAGATCGTTTTCGAATTCGTATTCATGATCCTGCGCGTAGTAACCGACCTGGGCGTTTTCAGACCACTTAACGGTACCGTTGTCCGGCTGTAAATCGCCGACCAACGTTTTCAGCATGGTGGATTTACCCACGCCGTTGGCACCAATGATGGCAACCTTCTCCCCCACTTCCAGCAGCAGGTTGAAGTTTTTAAACAGCGGGCCTTCATCAAAACCTTTCGCCAACGCTTCCACTTCCAGCGCGTTACGGAACAGTTTCTTATCCTGTTCGAAGCGGATGAACGGGTTCTGACGGCTGGACGCTTTCACTTCGTCGAGCTTGATCTTATCAATCTGACGCGCACGAGAAGTCGCCTGTCGAGATTTAGACGCGTTGGCGCTAAAGCGGCTGACGAAGGATTGCAGATCGGCAATCTGTGCTTTCTTCTTGGCGTTATCGGCCAGCAGACGTTCACGCGCCTGGGTTGCCGCCGTCATATATTCGTCGTAGTTACCCGGATAAACGCGCAGTTCGCCGTAGTCCAGATCCGCCATATGCGTGCAGACCATGTTCAGGAAGTGACGGTCGTGCGAAATGATGATCATGGTGCTGTCACGCTCGTTCAGCGTCTGCTCCAGCCAGCGGATGGTGTCGATATCCAGGTTGTTCGTTGGTTCGTCGAGCAGCAGGATGTCCGGGTTAGAGAACAGCGCCTGTGCCAGAAGTACACGCAGCTTCCAGCCCGGCGCGACTTCGCTCATCGGGCCGTAATGCTGTTCTACCGGAATACCGACGCCCAGCAGCAGTTCACCCGCACGCGCTTCCGCAGAGTAACCGTCCATTTCGCCATACTGAACTTCGAGGTCAGCAACTTTGTAGCCATCTTCTTCGCTCATCTCAGCCAGGGCGTAGATGCGATCGCGCTCCTGCTTCACTTCCCACAGTTCGCCGTGACCCATGATCACGGTGTCAAGCACGGTGAACTCTTCAAAGGCGAACTGATCCTGACGCAGCTTACCGATGCGCTCATTCGGATCGAGGGAAACGTTGCCCAGCGTCGGTTCGAGGTCGCCGCCGAGAATTTTCATAAAAGTAGATTTACCGCTACCGTTCGCGCCAATCAGGCCGTAACGGTTGCCGCCGCCAAATTTGACGGAAATATTTTCAAACAGCGGCTTACTGCCGAACTGCATGGTGACGTTGCTGGAAACTAACACTGGCGTATCCTGAAAGAGAAAGAAATATGTGACAAACCGCTTATTATGCCATAAGTCTGCAATAAGATCGCCCCCTGATGCTGAAGGGCTAAAGTGCGAGTAAAAGGAAAAAAATGTGATTTAGTACACATCCGAATTCCTTGTTGCTCAGATTGCACATATAATGCGTGCCCAACACTACATAAATCTCAACCCACTAGCCTGCCTGGCACTGAATCTCGCATACATGAACATGAATATGAAATTAACAACGCTTTTCGCGGCGGCACTCGCAATAGTTGGTTTTTGTAATACCGCTTCTGCCGTCACGTACCCACTGCCTACCGATGGCAGTCGTTTGATTGGCCAAAACCAGGTCATCACGATTCCTGAAGGTAACACCCAACCGCTGGAATATTTTGCGGCGGAGTATCAGATGGGTCTGTCTAACATGCTGGAAGCCAACCCTGGCGTGGATACCTTCCTGCCGAAAGGCGGCACCGTGTTGAACATTCCTCAGCAGTTGATCCTGCCGGATACCGTGCATGAAGGTATTGTTATCAACAGCGCGGAAATGCGTCTGTACTACTACCCGAAAGGCACCAACACCGTCATTGTTCTGCCGATCGGTATCGGCCAGTTGGGTAAAGACACGCCAATCAATTGGACCACCAAAGTAGAACGTAAAAAAGCGGGTCCAACCTGGACGCCTACAGCGAAAATGCATGCGGAATACCGCGCCGCGGGCGAACCACTGCCAGCCGTTGTTCCGGCAGGTCCGGATAACCCGATGGGGCTGTACGCGCTGTATATCGGTCGCCTGTACGCTATCCACGGCACCAATGCTAACTTCGGTGTCGGCTTACGTGTCAGCCATGGTTGCGTGCGTCTGCGTAACGACGACATCAAATTCCTGTTTGAAAACGTGCCGGTCGGCACCCGCGTACAGTTTATCGATGAGCCGGTAAAAGCCACCACCGAACCAGACGGCAGCCGTTACATCGAGGTACACAACCCACTGTCTACCACTGAAGCACAGTTCGAAGGCGGGGAAATCGTACCGATTACGCTGAACAAGAGCATTACCAGCATCACCGGTCAGTCTGACGTCGATCAGGCCGTCGTTGAGCAGGCGGTACAGAACCGTTCAGGTATGCCGGTTCGTCTGAACTAAGCATCAAAAAATGCCGGATGGCGGTTTTCGCCTTATCCGGCCTACAGATTAAGTACGCCCGATAAGCAAAGCGCCATCGGGCGTACTCCTCACATCATCTGCAACAAACCATACCCTACCAGTCCCGCCCATATCAGCATCGGCACCGAATACCAATGAAAACGCCACCAGATGCGTCGGTCGTTTGCCATCCGTAAGGCAATAAGATTCGCCAGCGATCCCGGCAACAGACCAAAGCCGCCCACATTAACCGCCCAGGCCAGCAACAGCGTTGGCGGGACGTAGTTCAGCAGCAAAATCGTACTGGGAACATTACTGATAAACTGCGACAGACCAATGGCGGTCAACCAAAGCCCCGGCGCTGAAAGCGTACCAATCTGGTGGGTTATCCCCTGCAAGGCCGGGAGCTGCGTCAGCAAGTGCACATCAATGAACATCGCCATAAATACCAACAGCAGCGTCCAGTCCACACTGAGGATCACACGACGCGCAAGCACGATGAACCCCGCCGCCACAATCGCCAGCCCCCACAGCTCCTGCTTGAATTCCAGTGCTGCCAAAAAGATCATATACAGCACCAGACAGCTCCATACCAGGCGCGGTTGCCAGTCAGGCGCGCGCGTACCAGTATGATAATGCAAAGCTTTATGCGGGAAACTGAACCAGCACAGCACCACCAGCGTCAGCATCATCGCCCCCGCGAGCGGTGCCATTTGCCAGGTAAACGCGGTAAACGATAAGCCTGAGCGTCCCCACATCAGAATATTTTGCGGGTTACCTATTGGCGTGAGCAACGATCCGGCGTTTACCGCCAGCGCCTCAAAGATAATCAGGCGATTCACCGGAATGGCGCACAATTTTTTCAGGGTGATAGTCAGCGGAACAACAATAAACAGCGCAACATCGTTGGTCAGAAACGTCGACAGTAGCGCCGCGGCCAGCACCATAAATATCGCCAATTGACGTTCTGTTTTGAAGCGGCGGGTCATCTTACGCCCTAACACATCGAAGTAACCGCTTAGCTCCACGCCTTTGGTCAGTAACATCAGGCCGCTAAGCGTGATAATCGTGTGCCAGTCAATCGCCCCCACCCACGACCGGGGCGCAAATGGCGTAAACAGGCTCAGTACAACCCCGACGATGATTAACAACTGGAAAAAACGATCGCGCTGTAAGGCGCGTAATAAAGGAAAACTCATTCAGAGCCTATTCCTTGTTGTTGCGTAAACCGGCTAAAAGCCTCCAGCGTTTCCTTACTGACGTGGTGCTCCATTCCCTCAGCGTCGCGACGGGCGATTTCCGGGCTGATACCTAACATCAACAGGAAATTCTCCACAATCTGATGACGCTCCCGACTCTCCTGAGCCAGTCGCTCTCCTTCTGCGGTTAAAAACACGCCTCGCCAGGGGATCATTTCAATCAACCCGACTGAAGCAAGACGCTTAAGCATTTTAGCAACCGTCGGCTGGGAAACCCCAAGCCGCGCGGCCATATCTACCTGGCGCGCTTCACCCACCTCAATAATGAGATCGGAAATCAGCTCTACGTAGTCATCAATCAGCTCACGGCGATGCGCCTCCCGGACCTGACGAAATCCTTCAACGTGTTCTTCGACATTCACCAATTGCGTCACTTTTTTTGTTGTTGGCGTACCTGCGCGACGACTCATTCTGCTTCCTCGTTACTGTGACGCGTTAACGGCATCTGATTAGAGAGCGCTCATTGTAAACCAGAGTTGCGTGGGCACAAAAAATTAACGTTTTAGCAATAGCTATATAATATAGCCTGTGCTATATCTGTATATAATAAAGACATCCCTCAAGGACTGATGGGATCGTGAAGTCAGGAGGTTCATATGAATGAATTTAAGAGGTGTATACGCGTGTTTAGCCACTCCCCCTTTAAAGTACGGTTAATGCTGATCTCTATGCTGTGCGACATGATTAACAGCAAACCAGAGCAGAATAAACCTTCAGAAAAATAATGCGGCGTCGCGGTACGCCGCTTCATTTTCCTGCCGTCATTCGGGTACGGTGGTGGTTTTCGTCTCAATAACCCTTCTTTTTGTCAGTTTTGCCACGTCCCTCGCAAAACAATTTCTTTGTAGTAGTTGACCTTCTCCTGCGCACACTCTATCTTTTCGCAGCCCTGCGTATATTGCGGCTCGCGGATGCGGACCCTATCCCTCTCCTCGCTCTCTCAGGCAGGCAATGACCCTTAGCGCCAGGGTAAGCACATGGCGTTTTTGTAACAGTGGCATATGAATTTAACCCTCAAAGATTCAATCATTGCTCGTAGCCGGGCGATTAGTCCGTGGACTGGCCTCTATTTCTTACAGTCACTACTGATCAACCTTGCGCTGGGCTATCCGCTTAGCCTGCTCTATAGCGTTGCTTTCACCTGTATATTGATGCTGCTATGGCGTAGCGCGCCGCGCGCGCAGAAAGTGCTGATTGGCATTTGCTCGCTCATTGCAGCAATGTACTTTCCGTTCGGCCAGGCTTACGGTTCGCCGAACTTCAATACCTTGCTTGCGCTGCACTCAACCAATATGGAAGAGTCTACCGAAATCCTGACCATCTTCCCCTGGTACAGTTATCTGGTTGGGGTATTTATTTTCGCCCTTGGCGTTATCGCCGTACGCCGTAAAAAAGATGTGCAGCAGCGCGGCTGGAACAAGTTCGACAGCGTTTGTTTGCTGTTCAGCGTTGTCGCGTTCTTTGTGACCCCGGTGCAAAACCTGGCCTGGGGCGGCGTGTTCAAGCTAAAAGACACTGGCTATCCGGTTTTCCGTTTTGCCAAGGATGTTATCGTCAATAACAACGAAGTGCTCGACGAACAAGAGCGTATGGCGAAGCTGTCGAGCGTGAAAGACAGTTGGACGGTAACCGCCGTGAAGCCGAAGTATCACACCTACGTCGTGGTGATCGGCGAAAGCGCCCGCCGCGATGCGTTAGGCGCGTTTGGCGGCCACTGGGACAACACCCCGTTTGCCAGTTCCGTTAACGGCTACATCTTCGCGGATTACATCGCCGCCAGCGGTTCGACGCAAAAATCACTCGGCCTGACGCTGAACCGGGTGGTCGACAATAAGCCCCAGTTCCAGGATAACTTTGTCACCCTGGCCAACCGCGCTGGATTCCAGACGTGGTGGTTCTCCAATCAGGGACAAATTGGTGAATACGATACGGCCATTGCCAGCATTGCAAAACGCGCTGATGAAGTTCAGTTCCTCAAAAGCGGTGATTTCGAAGCGGATAAAAACACCCGTGATGAAGCGCTGTTGAAGATGACCGCCCAGGTACTGGCAACCGAGCGCACTCAACCACAGCTCATCGTGCTGCATTTAATGGGCTCGCATCCTCAGGCCTGCGATCGTACGCAGGGTAAATACGAAACCTTCGTCCAGTCAAAAGAGACGTCCTGCTACCTGTACACCATGACGCAGACGGATGACCTGCTGCGCCAGCTTTACGATCAGTTACGTAACAGCGGTAACAGCTTCTCGATGGTCTATTTCTCCGATCATGGTCTCGCGTTTAAAGAGCGGGGAAAAGAGGTACAGTACCTGGCGCATGACGATCAATTCCAGCAAAATTTCCAGGTGCCTTTCATGGTGCTGTCGAGCGATGATAAAGCACATCGGGTGATTAAAGCCCGGCGCTCGGCGAATGATTTCCTCAGCTTTTTCTCGCAGTGGACGGGGATCAGCGCAAAAGAAATTACCAACAGCTACCGCTTTATCTCCGAGAAAAAAGCCGGTCCGGTCTACATCACCAACTTCAAATTGCAGAAGGTGGACTACAACCATCTGGGTACCGATATTTTCTCAACTAAGTAAGACTTTGTAGACCGGATAAGAATTTTGCCGCCCCCTGCAAATTGCCTGATGGCGACGCTGCGCGTCTTATCAGGCCTACAACGATATTCTGTCCTGCATTACGCGCAAAAAAAATCCGCCCCAAGAGGCGGATTCTTCATATCACCGAAGTGATTAGAAGCGGTAACCCACGCCAGCGATCCAGGTGCCAACGTCAACGCTACGAATACGGCTCTGCTCGTAGGAGAAGTCCAGAGCAACGTTTTCGATCGGGTTGAACTGCAGACCAGCACCGTAAGAGAAACCGTAGTCGCTGGTGGTGTGGTTGTCAGCCGGGGATGCTGCGTTCTGGAATTTACCGTAACCAACACCCACTACACCGTAGATGCTCGCCCAGTCGTTCAGACGGTAAGCCGGACCAGCAGTGATGCCGTAGTACTGGGTTTTGTTGTAGTCGCCAGAAGCATCGGTACGATCTTTTTCAGTGTAAGTGAAGGAACCGATAACACCCAGCGGGTTGTTGTCCTGCTCGTAGCGATACTTCAGGTTGAAACCGTTCATTTTGTTCGCTGCGCCCTGAGCATCGCTCTGAGCGTAACCACCGGTAACGGTAGAAGTAGCAGCTACAGCAGTACCTGCGGAGAAAGCCAGAACAGCGGCCAGTGCTGAAAGACATGCAATTTTTTTCATAACCACCTCAAATGTGCTTCAAGTAAATCTTAAGTTTTAAATATACCAAAAATTGATGGGAAACTCTTTGCGATTCGCGATGTCTAATGGGGTCTTTCATGTAACAGAACATTTCAGAAACCCGCTATCTCTTTCAATTAACATCACTTTTCTAACGTAAAATGCCATTATTGCGCGCACAACATGGCACATTCATCCAGATTAATCCTAATCACACAGATTATTAATCCATCATTTTCATGCCATTGTACGGAACTGAGCAATTTTTTTTTCAACGAATACTCAACCAGTTGAGCGTATTTCCATTACACTCGCTGTTTTACTTTTCTATACATAAAGTCATCCGCGCCGTCGCAAAGCTGTAACGTCGCACAGATGAAGGCGTGTAATCATCATTTGACAGGAGAAAGGATGCCGGGGTCGTTACGTAAAGCGCCAGTTTGGTTGCCTATTTTGGTTTTGCTTATTGCTATGTCCTCCATTCAAAGCGGAGCATCTCTGGCGAAATCGCTGTTCCCGCTTGTCGGCGCGCCGGGCGTTACCGCATTGCGTCTTGCGCTGGGCACGCTCATCCTTATCGCCTTCTTTAAACCCTGGCGCTTGCGATTCGCCAAAGAACAGCGCCTGCCGCTGCTGTTTTATGGTCTGTCCCTGGGTGGGATGAACTATCTCTTCTACCTGTCAATCCAGACCGTCCCGCTGGGAATTGCCGTGGCGCTGGAGTTTACCGGCCCGCTCGCGGTAGCACTGTTTTCATCCCGACGTCCGGTGGACTTCATTTGGGTGGCACTGGCGGTGCTCGGGCTGTGGTTCCTGCTGCCGTTAGGTCAGGACGTTTCTCATGTGGATTTAACCGGTGCCGCGCTGGCGCTGGGGGCTGGCGCCTGCTGGGCAATCTACATTCTTACCGGGCAGCGTGCTGGCGCGGAACATGGTCCGGCGACCGTTGCGGTAGGGTCATTAATTGCGGCGCTGGTTTTTGTCCCCATCGGCGCGATCCAGGCGGGAGATGCCCTGTGGCACTGGTCCATTCTGCCGTTAGGCCTCGCCATTGCGGTCCTCTCCACTGCGCTACCCTACTCGCTGGAGATGATTGCATTGACGCGACTTCCAACGCGCACTTTTGGGACACTAATGAGCATGGAGCCAGCACTGGCTGCGGTCTCCGGAATGATCTTCCTGGGTGAAACGCTGACGCTTATCCAGACGCTGGCACTTGGCGCCATTATCATCGCATCAATGGGCTCTACACTTACTATTCGCAAAGAGCCGCAAATTAAGCAAGTCGACGTGAATTAACGCCTTAATATTCTGCATGGTTTGCATAATCATGCAGAATATCCAATTGTAAATCTGCGTGATAATTATTCTAATAAATATATTTTTCTCATCCGCATATTTCTTTTACCTTTTCACATTAACATAAAAATAACATTGCGCTGCCAAAACACATCATATCACAATGATTTTACTCACTATTTAATACCCACCCCGCTCTTCACTATTAAAGTGATAGGCAACACCGGAAAAACAAATCCAAATTTAGCGCTATACTTAATCCCGTTGAAGAGCTGGGACATAAATATCAAGAGGATATGAAAATATGAGTACCGCAAAATTGGTAAAAACAAAAGCATCTGCCCTCCTATATACCCGCAACGATGTGACAGATAGCGAAAAGAAAGCGACCGTAGAGCTGCTGAATCAGCAAGTGATCCAGTTCATTGACCTGTCATTGATCACTAAACAGGCTCACTGGAACATGCGCGGCGCGAATTTTATTGCCGTACATGAAATGCTGGATGGCTTCCGTACAGCCCTGACCGATCACCTCGACACCATGGCTGAACGCGCCGTACAGTTGGGCGGTGTGGCACTGGGTACAACCCAGGTGATTAACAGCAAAACACCACTGAAAAGCTACCCGCTGGATATCCATAGCGTACAAGACCACTTAAAAGAGCTGGCCGATCGTTATGCCGTCGTCGCAAACAGCGTACGTAAAGCCATTAGCGAAGCAAAAGACGAAGATACAGCAGATATCTTCACCGCTGCGTCACGCGATCTCGACAAATTCCTGTGGTTTATCGAAGCCAACATTGAATAACAGCAAATATAAGAATTACCTATATAACCCTCGCCCTGGCGGGGGTTTTGCACATCTATGGTGCATTACATTGATCATTCATTACTCCAAAGTAAATTAATTGTAATAATCGCCTCACACAATCGTTAACGAAAGATTGTTTTATCAACAATTTTTACGCTAAATAGTCATACCGTTTGCACAGTGTCAGGCGCGCACCAAATGAGTGCCCCAAAATAGTGCAGATTGCCCGCTTTGCCCTACTTATTGTGCAGTGAAACAAGACAGCGTCCTGTTAAAACAATGAGTTGCAAAATTGGCACGATTTTTTCATTAAGCCATATGTTCTCGCAGGGGATCGCCCCGTGGATATAAAAGGAAATCCTATGAAGTCTGTATTAAAAGTTTCACTGGCTGCACTTACCCTGGCTTTTGCGGTGTCCTCCCATGCCGCAGATAAAAAACTGGTTGTCGCAACCGACACCGCGTTTGTCCCGTTCGAATTCAAACAGGGTGACAAATACGTTGGTTTTGATGTGGATCTGTGGGCTGCCGTGGCCAAAGAACTGAAGCTGGATTATGAACTGAAACCAATGGATTTCAGCGGCATCATCCCGGCTCTGCAAACCAAAAATATCGACCTGGCGCTGGCAGGTATCACCATCACCGATGAACGTAAAAAAGCGATCGACTTCTCTGACGGCTACTACAAAAGCGGTCTGTTAGTGATGGTCAAAGCAAATAATAACGACGTGAAAAGTGTGAAAGACCTGGACGGCAAAGTTGTCGCTGTGAAGAGCGGTACGGGTTCCGTTGATTATGCGAAAGCTAACATCAAAACCAAAGACCTGCGTCAGTTCCCAAATATCGATAACGCGTATATGGAACTGGGCACCAACCGCGCAGATGCCGTGCTGCACGACACGCCAAACATTCTTTACTTCATCAAAACCGCGGGTAACGGCCAGTTCAAAGCGGTAGGCGAATCCCTGGAAGCCCAGCAGTACGGTATCGCCTTCCCGAAAGGCAGCGATGAACTGCGTGAGAAAGTGAACGGCGCGCTGAAAACGCTGAAAGAGAACGGCACGTACAACGAAATCTACAAAAAATGGTTCGGTACTGAACCTAAATAATAACAGATAGCGTTGCTCGGAGGCACAATGCTTACCGGGCCAACGCCTGGATTTTTGAGACCTGTAGGCCGGATAAGCGCACAGCGTATCCGGCGAAACGGGCATTTGAATATTTACACCACGGTAACAGGAACGACATATGCAGTTTGACTGGAGTGCCATCTGGCCCGCCATCCCGCTTTTGATTGAAGGCGCCAAAATGACCCTGTGGATTTCGGTCCTCGGTCTGGCTGGCGGTCTGGTAATCGGGCTTGCAGCGGGATTTGCGCGTACTTTCGGCGGTTGGATAGCCAACCACGTAGCGCTGGTTTTTATCGAAGTCATTCGCGGTACGCCAATCGTTGTGCAGGTGATGTTTATTTACTTCGCCCTGCCTATGGCATTTAACGATTTACGCATTGATCCTTTTAGCGCCGCCGTTGTCACCATCATGATCAACTCCGGGGCCTATATTGCGGAAATCACCCGCGGTGCGGTGCTCTCGATCCATAAAGGATTCAGCGAAGCCGGGCTGGCGCTTGGACTTTCACGCACAGAGACTATTCGCCACGTTATTTTACCTCTCGCGCTGCGTCGTATGCTGCCGCCGCTGGGCAACCAGTGGATCATCAGCATTAAAGATACCTCGCTGTTTATTGTCATTGGCGTCGCTGAACTGACCCGTCAGGGCCAGGAAATCATTGCCGGTAACTTCCGCGCACTGGAAATCTGGAGCGCCGTTGCGGTGTTCTATCTGATCATTACGCTGGTGCTGAGCTTCATTCTGCGTCGTCTGGAAAGAAGGATGAAAATCCTGTGATTGAATTTAAAAACGTTTCTAAGCACTTTGGTCCAACTCAGGTGCTGCACAATATTGACCTGAACATTCAGCAAGGCGAAGTGGTGGTGATTATCGGGCCGTCCGGATCCGGGAAATCTACGCTGCTGCGCTGCATTAACAAACTGGAAGAGATTACCTCTGGCGATTTGATCGTCGATGGTCTGAAAGTAAACGATCCGAAGGTAGACGAGCGGTTAATCCGTCAGGAAGCCGGGATGGTATTTCAACAGTTCTACCTGTTCCCGCATCTGACGGCGCTGGAAAACGTCATGTTCGGCCCGCAGCGCGTACGCGGGGCGAATAAAGAACAGGCCGAAAAACTGGCGAAAGAGCTGCTGGCGAAAGTCGGTCTGGCAGAACGTGCGCATCACTATCCTTCTGAACTGTCCGGTGGTCAACAACAGCGTGTGGCTATCGCCCGTGCGCTGGCAGTGAAACCGAAAATGATGCTGTTTGATGAGCCAACCTCAGCGCTGGACCCGGAACTGCGTCATGAGGTTCTGAAAGTTATGCAGGATCTGGCGGAAGAAGGGATGACCATGGTGATAGTGACCCACGAAATCGGCTTTGCCGAAAAAGTGGCTTCACGCCTGATTTTCATCGATAAGGGACGTATTGCCGAAGACGGTAATCCGCAGGCCCTGATTGAAAATCCGCCCAGCCAACGTTTACAGGAATTCTTGCAGCACGTCTCCTGATAGCTCTGCCTCCCTTCATCCGAAGGGAGGTTTTTCACCAGATTCCTCTCATTTCAATTCTCTCCCGCCCTGACATCTATACTTATCCTTTTGAATTTATTTTCTCATGGGAGGAGTCATGCGCTGGATCCTGTTCATCTTTGTTTGTCTGCTGAGTATTCCGGCTCAGGCGGTGACGATCCCTGGCGTCACCACGCCAACGTCAACCAATACGCAAACCGCGCCGGCGAAAGAGCCGGATGTTGAACAGAAGAAAGCAGCCTACGGCGCTCTGGCGGATGTGCTGGAAAATGACGCTTCACGTCAGGAACTGATCGATCAGTTACGCAAAGTGGCGACAGCCCCCCCTGCCGAGCCGGTGCCAACCATTGTCCCGCCCACGTTAACGGAAGAAAAAACGGTGCTGGAAAACGTCACAGATGTCACCCGCCACTACGGTGAGGCGCTCTCCAGCCGCTTTGCCCAGCTTTACCGCAATATCACCGATGCACCGCACAAGAGCTTTAACCCACAAACATTCACCAATGCCCTGACCCATTTTTTAATGCTGGCGGCGTCAGTGTTCGGTTTTTTCTGGCTGATTCGCCTGTGCGCGCTGCCGCTGTATCGCAAAATGGGGCAATGGGCACGACGGAAAAACCGCGAGCGCAGCAACTGGCTCCAGCTTCCAGCGATGATCGTCGGCGCATTCATTATCGATTTGCTGCTGCTGGCGCTGACATTGTTTGTCGGGCAGATACTGAGCGACAGAATGAACGCCGGCAGTCGCACCATCGCCTTTCAGCAAAGCCTGTTTCTCAATGCCTTCGCCCTGATTGAATTCTTCAAAGCCATTCTGCGGCTGATATTTTGCCCAATGGTGGCCGAACTGCGCCCGTTTAACATTCAGGATGCCGGTGCACGCTACTGGAATCGCCGTTTGAGCTCATTGAGCAGCCTGATTGGTTACGGACTGATTGTTGCCGTTCCCATTATCTCCAATCAGGTCAATGTGCAGGTTGGCGCGATGGCAAACGTCATCATCATGCTGTGTATCACGCTATGGGCGCTGTACCTGATTTTCAGAAACAAGAAAGAGATAACGCAGCATTTACAGAATCTGGCGGAAAGGTCATTAGCTTTTTTCAGCCTGTTTATCCGCGCCTTTGCGTTAGTATGGCATTGGCTGGCCAGCGCCTATTTCATTGTGCTGTTTTTCTTCTCGCTGTTTGATCCGGGCAACAGCCTGAAATTCATGATGGGCGCTACGCTACGCAGCCTGGTAATCATTGGAATTGCCGCCTTTGTATCCGGCATGCTTTCCCGCTGGATAGCCAAAACGATTACCCTTTCGCCACACACCCAGCGCAGCTATCCGGAACTACAAAAGCGGCTGAATGGCTGGCTGTCGACGGCGTTAAGCGTGGCTAGGATCCTGACGGTATGCGTTGCGGTGATGCTGCTCTTGAATGCCTGGGGACTGTTCGACTTCTGGAACTGGCTGCATTACGGCGCAGGAGAAAAAACGGTGGATATTCTGATCCGTATCGCGTTGATTTTATTCTTCTCCGCCATCGGTTGGACGATCCTTGCCAGCCTGATTGAAAATCGTCTGGCTTCCGATATTCATGGCCGCCCGCTTCCCAGCGCCCGTACCCGTACTTTGCTGACGCTGTTTCGCAATGCGCTGGCGGTGATCATCAGCACGATCACCATCATGATTGTGCTGTCAGAAATTGGCGTCAATATCGCCCCCTTACTGGCCGGAGCCGGGGCGCTGGGGCTGGCTATCTCTTTCGGCTCGCAAACGCTGGTAAAAGATATTATTACCGGGATCTTTATTCAGTTCGAAAATGGCATGAACACCGGCGATTTAGTGACCATTGGTCCACTCACCGGTACGGTTGAACGGATGTCCATCCGCTCTGTGGGCGTACGTCAGGACACCGGGGCGTACCATATCATTCCCTGGTCATCGATAACGACCTTCGCCAACTTTGTGCGTGGGATTGGATCGGTCGTCGCCAATTATGACGTAGACCGTCATGAGGATGCGGATAAAGCAAATCAGGCGTTGAAAGACGCGGTTGCTGCGGTGATGGAAAAAGAAGATATCCGTGGGCTTATTATCGGCGAGCCGTCGTTTGCCGGGATCGTGGGGTTAACGAATACGGCTTTCACGCTACGGGTCTCGTTTACCACCTTGCCGCTGAAGCAGTGGACGGTACGTTTCGCGCTTGACAGCCAGGTGAAGAAATACTTCGATTTGGCCAACATACGCGCCCCGGTACAGACGTATCAGGTCTTGCCTGCACCGGTGAATGGCCCTGTATCGACGGCAAGCGAACCGCTGCCGCCAACCGAGCCCACGCTTTAGCGTTTACGCGCCATAAAACGTCGGCGCTGATCGTTATCCATAAAGGTCCAGGCAATAAAGCGGCTCTGCTTTTGCCCCTGGGCCATCTCTTTCTTGACGACTTTCACCGCGCCCGCATCCGTTAATGCATGGTACAGCGGCGGCAAATTCTCACCGCGCGAAACCAGCGTGGTGAACCACATCACCTGACGTCCAAAGGCCTGGCTTTCGGCGATCATTTTTTTGATGAACGCCACTTCGCCGCCTTCACACCACAGCTCCTGCTGCTGTCCACCAAAATTCAGCGCATCATCTTTATCCTGGCCCAGGTTACGGCGCTTGCGCTCGCTTCCGGCGCGGGCTGAGGCCGCAGAATCATGGAATGGCGGGTTACACAATGTGGCTTCATACTGCTCATTTTTGTGAATGATACCGTTGAAGATTGCCGTAGCATCTTTCTGACGACGCAGACGAATCGCACGGGTTAACCCCGGATTAGCGGTTACAATCGCCTGAGCGCTGTTAAACGCTTCGCTACTGGTCTCACTACCGGTGAATCGCCAGCCGTATTCATGCACGCCGATCAGCGGGTAGATACAGTTGGCCCCTACGCCCACGTCCAGTACGCTCGCATTTGCCGGAATGGTTCCGTTGGTTTCCCCCAACAGGTCAGCCAGATGATGAATATAGTCAGCGCGACCAGGAACTGGCGGGCACAGAAAACCGTCTGGAATATCCCAGTGCTTCACCGCATAAAAATGCGCCAGCAACGCTTTATTGAGCGCCTTCACTGCCTGCGGGTTTGCGAAATCAACACTCTGCTCTCCGCCGGGCGTGAGGGTGAGAAATTGCGTCAGTTCAGGTGTAACCTGGCATAAAGTCGCAAGATCATAACGGCCATTGTGGCGGTTGCGTGGGTGTAATCCCGGTTTCTGGGCGGACATAGCATTCTCCTTTTAACAGCGGCGTAAGATACCCGCATAACGCCACGCGGTAAACACACACAACAAGGAAATTTGATTTTTTACGCTTGTTTATCGCCTTGCCAATCGTTCAAAAAACAGACAGTTCATCACCAGTTTTTTGCGGTAAATGTCCTGTGCTGACGACCTAAACTTATCAGGCACACCTGTTGTTTTTCAGAGGATATCACCATGAAGAAATGCCTCACATTACTTGCCGCTACCGTACTTGCCGGCATGACATTTGCCACCTTTGCCGCACAGCCTTACACCAGCCCAGCTACCGGTCAGCTCCAAGCTTCCGGTACAGTATCCGCTACCGGTGCAACTAACCTGAGCGACCTCGAAGACAAGCTAGCAGAGAAAGCGAAAGAGCAAGGTGCAAAAGGCTTTGTCGTTAATTCTGCAGGCGGTAAAAATCAGATGTACGGCACCGCAACTATCTATAAGTAACCCCCCTTCCTTAGCACAACTGCATTCATCCCGAATGCAGTTTTCTGTGCGCTGTGCACGTCATTCATCGTTTAGATTGCAATCAATATGTTGGAATTTTGAGTCCAATGTAAATAAATGTATTTATTTTTGAATTAATGAATGCTAAAAAGTCGCACTGATTAATAATGCTTATCAAAATCATTATCAATTACATGTTCATTTGCACGAGGCCTGCAGGGTATAACATCCACAGAGATGTCCCTTCGTGCGAGTGAAACTCGTCCACTCAAAAAATAATAAGTCGCTCATTAACATGGATAAAAATCGCAACTTGCCGTCCAGTAGTTTTCACTCACTGACTTTTTTTGCCGGTCTGTGTATTGGCCTGTCTCCGGTAGCTCAGGCTATCGCCGCAGACGATCAGGATAAAAAACAAGAAGATACGCTGGTCGTTGAGGCTGCCAAACCTTCGCTGTACGCCCCAACGCAGTCTGCCGACCCTAAATTCTCCCGCCCGGTGGCGGATACAACCCGCACCATGACGGTGATTTCTGAGCAGGTGATTAAGGATCAAGGCGCAACAAATCTGACCGATGCGCTGAAAAACGTACCGGGTGTTGGCGCATTTTTCGCGGGTGAGAACGGTAACTCCACCACCGGAGATGCGGTTTATATGCGTGGTGCGGATACCTCGAATAGTATTTATATCGACGGTATTCGTGATATTGGCAGCGTTACGCGCGACACCTTCAATACTGAACAGGTCGAAGTGATCAAAGGCCCTTCCGGCACCGACTATGGACGTAGCGCGCCGACGGGTTCCATCAATATGATCAGCAAACAGCCGCGCACCGACTCAGGGATCGATGCGTCGGCCAGCGTCGGTAGCGCCTGGTTCCGCCGTGGTACGCTGGACATTAGCCAGGTTATAGGCGAGACCACCGCCGCACGTTTGAACCTGATGGGTGAAAAAACGCATGATGCCGGTCGCGATAACGTTAAAAATGAACGTTACGGTGTAGCCCCCTCTCTCGCTTTTGGCTTAGGTACTGAAAACCGACTGTATCTGAACTATCTGCATGTCACCCAGCACAACACACCGGATGGCGGCATCCCCACTATCGGCCTGCCGGGATATTCCGCGCCTTCTGCGGGGACTTCCGCACTGAACCATTCAGGTAAAGTGGATACGCATAACTTCTACGGTACCAGCTCGGATTACGACGATTCGATGACCGATACCGCAACGATGCGTTTTGAACATGACCTGAACGACAGCACCACTATTCGCAACACCACCCGCTGGTCACGCATCAAACAGGATTACCTGATGACGGCGGTAATGGGCGGCGCGTCGAACATCACGCAACCCACCAGCAGCGTCGACACCTGGACATGGTCACGTCTGGCAAATACCAAAGATGTCAGCAATAAGATCCTGACCAACCAGACTAACCTGACCTCAAAGTTTTACACCGGATCCATCGGTCACGACATCAGTACCGGCGTGGAGCTAACGCGCGAAACGCAAACCAACTATGGCGTAACCCCGATCACCCCGCCGCCGGTGAATATCTATCACCCCGACAGCAATGTGAATATCGGCGGCTTATCTCATAACGGCGCTAACGCCAATGGGCAAACCGACACCTTCGGCGTATACGCTTTTGATACGCTACAAATTACCCGTGAGTTTGAGCTGAACGGTGGTATTCGCCTCGACAATTACCGCACTGAATATGACAGCGCCACCGCATGCGGCGCTTCCGGTCGCGGTGCTGTCAAGTGTCCGGCAGGCATTGCCAAAGGTACACCGGTCACGACCGTGGATACCGCCAAATCAGGCAATCTGGTGAACTGGAAAGCAGGCGCGCTGTATCATCTGACCGAAAACGGTAACGTGTACATCAACTATGCCGTTTCTCAGCAACCGCCAGGCGGCAGCAACTTTGCCCTCGCTCAGGGCGGCAGCGGTAATAGTGCGAACCGCACCGATTTCAAACCGCAAAAAGCGAAAACCAGCGAGATCGGTACCAAATGGGAGGTGCTGGATAAGCGTCTGCTGTTAACCGCCGCAATTTTCCGCACGGATATTGAGAATGAGGTTGAGCAGAACGACGACGGAACATATTCCCAGTACGGAGAGAAACGCGTTGAAGGCTACGAGCTCTCGGTAGCAGGCAACATCACCCCCGCATGGCAGATTATTGGGGGTTACACCCAGCAACGCGCTACCATCCACAGTGGCAAAAACGTTGCTCAGGATGGATCTTCTTCCCTGCCATACACACCGGAACATGCGTTCACGCTGTGGAACCAGTACCAGGCGACCGATGATATTTCCATTGGCGCGGGCGCTCGCTACGTGGGCAGTATGCATCGCGGTTCCGACGGTGCGGTGGGGACGCCATCCTACACTGAAGGTTACTGGGTCGCCGACGCCAAATTGGGTTATCGCGTGAGTCGCAATCTCGATTTCCAGCTAAACGTCTATAACCTGTTCGACACCGATTATGTATCCTCTATTAACAAGAGCGGATACCGTTACCATCCGGGCGAGCCAAGAACCTTCCTGCTGACCGCCAATATGCATTTCTGATTCATCATGTGGGGCGTAAGCCCCACTTTCAGGAGAAACACTGATGATGTACCACATTCCCGGCGTTTTGTCGGCTCAGGATGTAGCCTGGTTTCGCGAACAACTTGACGCTGCCGACTGGGTTGATGGCCGTGCAACCACTGGCGCTCAGGGCGCACAGGTTAAAAACAACCAGCAGGTGAATACGCAAAGTGCGCGTTACGGCGTTTTACAACAGGCGGTCCAAACTGCAGTGAATAACAGCGCGCTTTTCTTCACCGCCGCATTACCGAAAACGCTCTCCACACCGCTATTTAATCGTTACCAGGACAACGAGACCTATGGTTTCCACGTTGATGGCGCGGTGCGTAGCCATCCGGAAAGCGGCTGGATGCGCACAGACCTCTCCGCCACTTTATTCCTGAGCAATCCCGACGACTATGAGGGAGGAGAGTTGCTGGTCAATGATACCTACGGTCAGCATGCGGTAAAACTGCCGGCAGGCGATCTGGTGCTTTACCCTTCCAGCAGCTTGCACTGCGTCACGCCGGTGACCCGAGGGGCTCGCGTGGCATCCTTTATGTGGATCCAGTCGATGGTCCGTGACGACAAAAATCGCGCCATGCTTTTTGAACTGGATAAAAACATTCAATCCCTGAAGGTTCGCCATGGAGAAAGTAGCGAGATCCTGTCATTACTTAATCTCTACCATAACCTGCTGCGCGAATGGTCTGAAATCTGATACTGCTGGCGCATGGGCGTTTTTCAGCCATCACCTTCGCTATACTTAGTCTGTAGACATTGGTAGGAGGTACACATGGCATCCGGATGGGCGAATGATGACGCTGTTAACGAACAGATCAACAATACTATTGAAGATGCTGTTGCCCGCGCCCGCGGTGAGTTACCGACGGGAGAAAGTCTGTATGAATGCGAAGAATGCGGCAATCCTATCCCTCAGGCCAGACGTGAGGCGGTGCCCGGCGTACGCTTGTGCATCGCCTGCCAACAGGATAAAGATTCACATAGCGCTTCATTTTCAGGATATAATCGCAGAGGTTCGAAAGACAGCCAGCTACGCTGACCCTTCTTTACCAAAAGTTTCAGCGCATACGATTTCCTTTACGAGCACGCTTTTTTGTACTCTGTGTAGCAAAATGTGCCGTTGTCGGTTTCTCTGTAAAGCGTAATGACAAGAACTGTAAATCCCTCGTTTGAATTTATTAATATTCAATAAGTTATTTGTCATTCAATTTTTTTGATTGATGTCGTCAATTCTATTCGATTTTCTCTCACCAAAAAAAACGTGATACTTATCACATCGACGGAACAACGTCTTCTTAACAGAACACTGACTAACAGAACAAACCTGCGAGAGATTAATCATGAAAAACATTAAATACGCTGTTGCTGCTATCGCCCTGTCTACCCTGTCATTTGGCGTTTTCGCTGCCGAGCCGGTTTCCTCCACTCAGGCACAAAGCATGAATAAAATTGGTGTAGTTTCTGCTGATGGCGCCACCACGCTGGATGGCCTGGAAGCAAAACTGGCTGAGAAAGCGGCTGCTGCCGGTGCATCTGGTTACAGCATCACTTCCGCTGTAGGTAAAGACAAAATGAGCGGCACCGCGGTTATCTATAAATAACCGATAGAATACCTGTACGACCCAATGCTCCAACCCTCATTGACCCTGTTTGTTACCCTTTGTTTGCCCGTCCGCCACTGGACGGGCTTTTTTTTACTTAATTTTCCAGTTGGTGACGAAATTCCTGCAACATGGTGTCTGGCATCCCAATTTGCCGGGCCGCCTCGCAAATCGCCTGCCAGCTTCCGGAATCCAGCGGGATCCCCTGTGCCAGACGCTCCTCACGCGTATTCACCTCCCATTCCCCTGGCAACAGGATCGGGGCATCTTCAGCATGCGGGGAGGCTTTCACCCACTCAGCAAACGCCGCAACCTGCTTGTCGCAGTCCGGCGCACCAAACAGTTCCGGATTCATAATGATGGTGGTCATGCAGTTTATGATGGCGTCCGCACTGGTCTGTAGGCTCTCTTCATGTGTAGTTTTACCGCCAGAAAGCGCGCCGCCCATAATTTCGCACATCGCCGCCAGCGCATAACCTTTATGTTGGGCGAAGGCCAGTAACGACCCCAGCGGAGAAACCTGCATTACACCAGGATCGGTTGTGGGCACCCCGTTTACATCAATCAGGCATCCCGGAGGCACCGGTTCACCCTTGTGCCATGCCACACGGGTTTTGCCAAATGCGATGGCGCTGGTTGCATAGTCCAGCAACAGCGGAAAAGTAGTTTTACGCGGAAACACGACGCAGAAGGGGTTGGTGCCAAAGCGGCTATCGCGGCCGTGAAACGGTGCGACCATCGGGATCCCTACCACATTAACAAAGTGCACCGAAACAAAACCCGCCGCCGCGCATTGCTCCGCCCAATAGCCAATGCGTCCGATATGGTGCGAATTATGTAATGCCACGGCGGCAATACCGTACTGGCGCGCTTTTTCGATCCCAAGCGTCATTGCTTCGTGTGCCGCCACCTGACCAAATGCGCAGTCGCCATCAAGCGTAATTACCGCTCCCGCATCTTTGACCACTTTGGCATGACGGTTGATCTGCAGATGTCCTTGCGAGAATGAGCGGATATAGCTTGGGATCATGCCGATGCCGTGGGAATCGTGACCGGCGAGGTTAGAGGCTATCAGATGATCGGCCACCAGCCGCGCCTCCTGCTCATTGCTTCCCATCTGGTGAAAAACGGCCTGGATAAAGGCGTGCAGCGTTGGCACATGGAAGCGATGTCCACTGTTCATTGTTATCTCCTTTGTGTCGCGTGTTTGTTGTGTTTCTTATTTTTCAACAAACTATGCTGCGCCACAGCAAACAGGAGGTCAATAAACGTGCAGAAATTTCACGTTGCCGAAAAAGTGAGAACCGACAGGCCTGGCAAAAGACCCGTCGGGATTACAAATGGATTAGAAACTTTGCTCGACGCGGGCAAGTCCTTCAGCCAACGTCGCGGATTCGCCGGTTGCAACCAGGCAGCAGGCCATCTGGATTTTCAACGATGCCGGAACAGGCTCACTGCCAGCCAGACAACGCTCAATCCAGCGCGCGGTGGTTTCCGGATCTTTTGCCACCGGCAGCGGTACCGGCTCGTCAGGCATCTCGCTCTGTCGGTCCTGTAGCACGCGCACGCCGGATGAATCTATCAGGCTTATCTGCGGGCAGCGCTGCGGGTTGGCATACACTTCGCCCTCGGTACCGTGCATCAACAGGCCACGCCCACCGATATCGCCGAAAAACTTCGCCACACGCGAGACGTATTCCGGATGGGACACGCTGGAAAGACGCAGCGCGGCATCTTCGGCAAACGGCGTGGCTAATTTAGCCAGCGTGTGCGCACTGTTACGCACGCCCATTCGCCAGCGCATCGCCAGCTGTTTCTCCAGCGGAGGGCACAGCGCGCTCACCGGGATAAATACCGGCTCATGACCATCCAGCTTTGCCTGCGCCTGCCCGGCATGCAGCGTCGGCGCAATTCCCATCAGCTCGAAAATGGTTTCTGTCAGCACGCGGGTCGGATCCTCGCTCACGCCGTGTACCACCACCGGGAAACCGAGCTTATGCAGTAAAATCGCCAGCAGCGGAGTCAAATTCGCCTGCTTACGTGCGCCATTGTAGCTGGGAATGACAATCGGCATGGGTTTGGCAACCGGCGGAGTCAGGCGAATGGTGTGGTTTTGCATCGCTTCGTAAAAGCCCAGCATCTCCGCTTCGCCTTCGCCTTTAATACGTAGCGCAATCAGTACTCCGCCCATCTCAAGGTCAGGTACATCGCCGTTCATCATATGGGTATACAGTCCGCGAGCAGTATCCTTGTCCAGGTCACGCGCGTGATTTTTTCCTCGCCCAATCTCTTTAATGATTTTGCGGTAATCCATCGATAACTCCTTGCCTGTTGCTCGCATCGTTAACGCCGACGGCGGCGCGTAGGTTTCGTTTTTTCTTTTGGTTTTACTATAACGTCTGGCACAGCAGGTTGCTCTATCGGAAATATGGGTAACGCGTTCAGTAAACGCTTACCATAGCTTTTGGTCAATAAACGCTTGTCATAAATAACCACTTCTCCCCAACAGCCATGGCTACGGATGAGTCGCCCAACCTGCTGGATCAAATTGAACGACGCCGCGGGCAGGCTCTGCACCTCGAAGGGGTAGCGGTTCAGGCTTTTCAACCACTCGCCCTCGGTGATCACCACCGGGCTGTCGATAGGCGGAAACGCAATTTTGTGAATATGCACCTGAGTCAGCAAATCGCCTTTCAAATCCAGACCTTCGGCAAAAGATTGCAGCCCAACCAGCACGCTACGCTCGCCGTTGGTCACCCGCTTGCGGTGCAACTCCACCAGACGATAGCGCGGCTGGTCGCCCTGTACCAACAACAGCAGGCGCAGATCGGTCACGTGCTCAAGAAAGCGCTGCATCGCCCGGCCGCTGGCAAAAAGTACCAACATGCCCTGATGCTTTTTACTTTCCAGCTGTTCGCGGAAATAGGCGGCCATTTCCGCGATATGCTGCTCTTCGTTATCAATTAACGGTTCGTAGCGCATCTTTGGAATGACGATTTTGCCCTGTTCAACGTGATTAAACGGTGAATCCAGCGCGACAAACCGGTCCCCTGCTTTTTCCTTCAGACCGCTCATCTCCTGCAGACGCGAGAAGCTGTTGAGCGAGCGCAGCGTGGCGGAAGTGACAATAATATGCGGTACGCTGCGCCACAGCAGTCGTTCGAGCTGATCGCTCACGCGGATACCCACGCAGTGGAACCAGACGTGGATCTGCCCGTCACGCACCTCTCGCGTCGCCCATTTACTTACCGGCGCACCTGACGACTGCGCGAGCGATGCCAACCGCCACAGTTTGCTTTGCGCCTCAAACATGCCCAGCGCCCGATTCATCTGCAAAATAACCCGATGCAGACGCACAATATCGTGAGTACCGGTTTTTTCGCTGAGATCGTTGAGGAACAGTTCTGCCAGACCGCGCAGCATTTCCGTTAGCTTCGCCAGACGCTGACAAATCTCCATCACTTCCGCAGGCAGCTCGCCCATTGCGAAGCGGTGTTCCGCCTCCTGGGTTGCGGGCATGTACAGATTAAGAATGTTATTGAGCGATGAAATCAGCTCATACAGTTCCTCACAGTGACCGTTCAGGCGCTCCGCGTTCGCCAGCGGCGGCGTGGTTTTTGGCCGAAACTGCTCCAGGCAGGTAGCCACTAATTTGCAAAACAGATCCAACTGCAGTCGGTACCATGGGGCGCTGATTTCCGCGCTCATCTCCAGCGCATCACGCGCAACATCCGGCAAGTGGTGGCCTTCATCCAGCACCAGCAGCAGGTTTTTCGGCTCCGGCAAAACGGCTTCGCTTTCCATAGCCGCCATCACCAGCGCGTGGTTGGCTACCACCACTTCGGCTTCCTGAATCTCCCGGCGGGCGACAAAAAAAGGGCATTCACGATAGTAGTGACAGTTACGATTCAGGCAGCTGGCTTTATCGGTGCTCAGGCGTTGCCAGAGCCCGTCGTCGATAGCGATATCGGTGTGATCGCGCAGCCCGTCCCACTTGTAGCTGTCGAGATCGCCTTTTAGCCTGGCGCAACGCTTTTGTTCTTCCTGGTTATTGGGCGTCAGGTCATCGTCAAGAAAGGCCAGCAGATCCTGCTGATTGGGTTCGGTG
Organism: Citrobacter arsenatis; assembly: GCF_004353845.1. GTDB lineage: Bacteria > Pseudomonadota > Gammaproteobacteria > Enterobacterales > Enterobacteriaceae > Citrobacter > Citrobacter arsenatis. The sequence continues at coordinate 1,715,885 of NZ_CP037864.1, read as the reverse complement.
CTGGCCAGCGCTGCTAAGTTACGCGGGCAGACATAGCGTCCGCGACCAAACGCGGCGGTAAAACGCAGGTCAGGGATAATTTTGCGTAGCAGCGGCAAATCTTTGCTGTAGATCTGATCCTGCAAAGCGACGTTGGCGGTACTGACCACCAGCGTTTTTTGTTCCTCACGCGCTATGGCAATACCGGGAATCAAATACGACAGCGTTTTCCCCACCCCGGTCGGCGCCTCAATCGCCAGATGCCGCCCTTCTTCCCCAGATAGCGTTTTCGCGACGTCAGCAATCATCTGCCGCTGCGGCGCACGGGGGATAAAGTCGGGGATCTGTTCCTGAAGCGCCTTATACCAGGCGGCGATTTGCGCTTTTAACGCAGCCGTTAGTGCCATGAGAAAACCTGAAATACTGTATAAACAGCCACTATTGTGGCACATTTCAGACACTCAATGTACCTTTTTCCCCCATTCTGGAAAGCGGCTCGCAGCACTGGCTTAAATTGCCGGATGGCGGCTTACACGCCTTATCCGGCCTACAATCCGGGTTCGCGCCTTACTCGGCCTACAGTGAGGGACATTGTAGGCCGAATAAACGTGTCGGTTAATAGTATCCCAGCAGCTTCCACCACAGCATGCCGACGGCAAAAATGATGATCACATTTGCCGTTACCACACAGAGGTTAATCTTGTAAAAGCGCGGTCGTTCAAAATAGCCCTGGGCAAAATAAATAGGGCCAGGTCCGCCGCCATACTCGGTATTCCCCCACATCAGGTTACTAAAGATACCGAAGCAAATAGCGACCATCATCGGCGGTGCGCCTGCAGCGATCGCCGTGGCCGCAAAAGGAGCATACAGCGCAGCCACATGCCCGGTAGCCGTAGCAAAGAGATAATGGACGTAAATGTAAAGGACCCCCAGCATAATAAAGGACTCGATCGCGCCAAACCCCTGAATACCGCTGCCTAACTTTATTGTCATCCATTTAATAAAACCCAGATCGGCAAGTCCGGTCGCCAGACTAATAATAACGCTAAACCAGATCACCGTATCCCATGCCGCATGGTCATTAAGCAGGCTTTTCCAGTTCACGGCGCCCGAAGCGAAAAGATAAGCAGCCAACCCCAGTCCGACAGATGTAGCAGACAATCCAGTAATCAAGCTAGTGCCCCAGCCAACCAGCGCCAGCACAAAACCTAGCGCGACCTTTTTCTCGCTACTGCTCATCGAACCGAGTTCACCGAGCGCCTGCTTACCCATCGCTTTTGCCTCTGGCGTACGCTTAAGCTCGGGATCCAATAACTTGTAAACCAGAAGTGGCATCAGGCAGAAACAGACCATCGCAGGGACCACTGCGGAAATAAACCATCCGCCCCAGGTTATCTCCACACCCAATGACGATTTCGCCAGACTCGCTACCAGCGGATTCGCCGCCATCCCGGTGAGAAATATCGCCCCGGTAATCGGCGTAAACTGGAAGCACACCATGGTTAAGAAATCGCCAATGCGTTTACCTGTTACCCCCGGCGCGGAACCCAACACATCATTGATGGAACGAGTGATGGGAAAAATTATGCCCCCTGACCGTGCAGTTACAGACGGCATTGCCGGGGCCATAATCAGATCGGAAACCCCCAGTGAGTAAGCGATACCCAGGCTGCTACCGCCAAAGAGCGATAACATTTTATACGCGATACGTTTCCCCAGTCCTGACGTTACAAAGCCCAGAGACAAGACGTAGGCACAGAAAATGAGCCATACCGTACCGGACGCAAACCCTGACAGCGCCTTTGTCTCTGGCAACGTTTTAGTGAAAATAACCACACAAAGTGCAATCAACATTACCGCCCCCGAAGGGAGCGGCTGGGTAAGAATGGCGGCAATGGTCGCGGCAAATATCGCGAACATGTGCCAGGCCTGAGGCGTCAGACCATCAGGTACAGGATAAAACCAAACGATCGCGCCTATCGCCAGCGGTATCAGGAACGACAAAATGGATTTTCCCGTGACAGAATTCGTTGACATAAAAATATCCTTATTCCGTTAGCCCGAGAACGTTCATTTCCGCGACATATATCTTGCTAATACCTGATCCACCATCGCCGGTGCCATTCCAAGGTAATTTGCCGGGTCGGTAAGTTTTTCAATCAACTGTGGGTCCAGTCGTTCAGAGACAGATGACATCGCATTCAGCACGTCAGCTAATCGCCCACCCTGTTCGTTGACGATACGACAGGCGTCATACACCACGTCATGTGCATCCTGACGACCAATATACGGAGCCAACCCCATCATGACCGCTTCAGCCACAATCAATCCGTTAGTCATGCCGAGATTACGTTTCATCGCCGCTTCATCGACCACCAGCCCCGCCAGCATAAAATTGGCCTGATGCAGTGCTCCCGCGCTGAGAACAAAACTTTCCGGGATAGCAATCCATTCGGCATGCCACGGCCCGGTTGCACGCTCCAGATCTTGTACCATTGCATCAAGCATCAACCCAGCCTGTTGGCGAACGCCTTTGGCACAGGCCAGCATCAGCTCGCTGGAAATAGGGTTGCGTTTCTGCGGCATGGTACTGCTGGCGCCACGCCCTTTAACAAACGGCTCATACAGTTCACCAAACTCGTTAGCTGCCAGCAGCATTACGTCGTAGGCAATCTTACCCAGCGACCCGGTAATCACCGCTAACAGGTTCACCGCTTCGGCAAAACCATCACGCGCGACGTGCCAGGTGGAGGTTGGAACATTCAGTCCAAGCTCTTCCATCATCGCTTTTTGTACCGCCAGCCCTTTATCCCCTAGCGATGCCAGCGTACCGGCCGCCCCGGCAAATTCACCGACCAATACACGAGGACGCGCCTGGGCAAGACGTTCAGCATGACGCTCAAACATATCCAGCCAGATGGCCGCTTTGTAACCGAAGGTCACGGGCAAAGCCTGTTGTAAATGGGTTCTTCCCGCCATTGGCGTATCACGGTAGCGGCGTGAAAGATCGGCCAGCGTTGCGCGGAGTTTGTCCATATCGGATTCAATAAGCGCAAAAGCATCTCGAATTTGCAGGACCACTGCGGTGTCCATAATGTCCTGAGTGGTTGCCCCCCAGTGCACATAGCCGCCAGACTCGCCAGCCTGTTTAGAAATCTGGTGTACCAACGGTAGGATCGGATAACCCACGATTTCGGTTTCATGGCGCAATAAATCGAAATCGAGCGTGTCGGCATTACATTTTTCAGCAATTTCCAGCGCCGCAGCCTCGGGTATTACGCCGCAGCGAGCCTGGGCTTTGGCTAATGCCACTTCCACTTCCACGTATTTGCGCACCAGCTCGCGATCGTCAAACACCGCGCGCATCGCCGGTGTGCCGAAAGAATCCCTGAACAGAACAGAATCAAGTACATTCGAAGCCATAAATCCCCCTGGAAAATCTGATAATGATAAGATGCGTGTTGACGGCAGTTTGTTGGATGTCTAAACGCCGCTGCAATGTCCAGACATAACAAAATGTCCGTACATTTAAATGTACGGACATTTATAGTATTCATAAGAAATGTAGGGAATAGTCCGTACAAATTTTCGTGATAAAGATCACTAATATTTTGATGAAACTGCGATGAAAGAATCTCTGTACAAGCGAATAGCACGTGAACTGGCGCAGCAAATTGCGGTGGGAACCTTTGCTCCCGGCTCGCTGTTTCCTACGGAAATGGAACTGTGCGAAACATGGCAGGTCAGCCGCCACACCATGCGTGAGGCGCTAAGGGAATTAACAGAGCAAGGTCTGATATCACGGCGTAAAGGCGCGGGAACTCGCGTTTGCGAACCTAAGGCTAACGGCGTCAATCACCCGCTATCGCATCTTGAGGATCTGTTGCTGTTGGCCAAAAACAATCTGCGCGTCATCAAGAAAATCGATGAGATTGTGGCGGACATAGAGTTGTCCCAGATGATTGGCTGCCCGCCGGGTTCCCGTTGGCTGCACATTGCCAGCACTCGCGAAGATGCACAAAACCCCGACGCGCCAATCTGCTGGACGGACAGCTATGCCAGCACGGATTACGCCAAGCTGCGCACGTACATCCGTGACGATCCACACTCGCTAATCAGCGATTTGATCGAAACGCATTACGGTATCAAAAGTCATGAGGTGCACCAGACCATTACGGCTGTCGGCGTGCCAAAAAAGGTGGCAAAGATCCTCAATGTTGCGCCTGATTCACCAGCGATGAGAATTGTACGTCGTTATCTGGACAGGGACGGGAAAGTATTTGAGACGACGATTTCGATTCACCCGGCAGGACGCTATACCTGCTCAATCGTGCTGAAATCGCAAAGTTCAGGGGAGTGATTGACCTATCCGGCCTACACGATGTGTAGACCGGATAGCGTGTTTATACTGCCATACAGCAAGGTGAATTACTGCGCTGAAGACGGTTTGCGCGGACGGCGCGGTGGACGAGGCTTATCGCCTGCCGGTTTGCCTTCGCCGCTACGCGGTTTCGCTTTTGGCGCACCGCCATCCTGACGACGCGACTGCTGGCCACGCCCTGCTCCGCCCTGACCACGACCGCCGCCACCACGCTGCTGGCGACCGTTCTGGATTGGCTCGGCTTTGATGGACGGGTCCGGCTCGTAGCCTGGCGTTGCAATACGCGGGATCTCTTTTTTCAGCAGCTTCTCGATGTCACGCAACAGCTTGTGTTCATCGACGCACACCAGAGACAACGCTTCGCCGGTGGCGGCCGCACGACCAGTACGACCAATACGGTGCACGTAATCTTCCGGGACATTTGGCAGCTCGTAGTTCACCACGTGCGGCAGCTCTTCAATGTCCAGGCCGCGCGCGGCAATGTCGGTCGCTACCAGCACGCGAATATCACCGGATTTAAAATCAGCCAGTGCACGCGTACGCGCTCCCTGAGATTTGTTTCCATGGATCGCCGCGCTGCGGATACCGTCTTTATTCAGCTGTTCTGCCAGGTGGTTCGCACCGTGTTTGGTACGGGTGAACACCAGCACCTGCTGCCAGTTGCCTTGACCGATCATCTGCGATAGCAGTTCGCGTTTACGTTTTTTATCCACGAAATGAACATGCTGAGTCACCTGCTCGGACGCGGTATTACGGCGCGCCACTTCGATTTCCAGTGGATTGTGCAGAAGTTTTTCGGCCAGCGACTTGATATCGTCAGAAAACGTTGCTGAGAACAGCAGGTTCTGGCGTTTCGCCGGCAATTTCGCCAGAACGCGGCGGATATCGTGAATAAAGCCCATATCCAGCATGCGGTCAGCTTCGTCCAGCACCAGGATCTCTACCTGATCCAGTTTCACCGCATTCTGGTGCTCCAGATCGAGCAAACGACCCGGAGTGGCAATCAGGACATCCACACCGCCACGCAGCTTCATCATCTGCGGGTTAATGCTGACGCCGCCGAAGACCACCAGCGAGCGAATATTCAGATACTTACTGTAATCACGTACGTTTTCGCCAATCTGAGCCGCCAGTTCGCGGGTAGGCGTAAGGATCAGCGCACGAACCGGGCGACGGCTTTTACCATGTGGCTGATGGGTAATCAGATGCTGCAACAGCGGCAGGGTAAAACCTGCCGTTTTCCCCGTGCCGGTCTGGGCGCTGGCCATCAGATCGCGGCCTTCCAGCACGGCAGGGATCGCCTGCTGCTGAATAGGGGTAGGTTCACGGTAACCCTGCTCGGCAACGGCACGTAAAATATCAGGGTTTAAACCAAGGGAATCAAAAGACATAACAACTCCGAACCACCCTGACCGTTACCGGTGTCGTTTTCAGGGAGATACATATAATAGAGATGACAAAAACCACAATGTCATGAAGGGGCGAAGTGTAGCAGTTTTTGTGATGTGCCGCATAAATTATCCCTGCGCGGGAAAATAACGGTCTGGACTGGACAAGTTTGCACATCAGTCATAATCTTAATCAATCGATTGATTAAGATCAGAGTCGTGCCATGAATACACCCACCATGACAACCAAAGGTGAACAGGCAAAAAATCAGCTCATTGCCGCCGCGCTGGCGCAGTTTGGCGAGTACGGTCTGCACGCTACCACGCGCGATATCGCCGCGCAGGCCGGGCAAAATATTGCGGCCATTACCTACTATTTTGGCTCAAAAGAGGATTTATATCTCGCCTGCGCCCAGTGGATTGCAGATTTTATCGGCTCACAGTTTCGCCCGCACGCTGAAGAGGCTGAGCGTTTATTCGCCCAGCCAGAGCCGGATCGTGGTGCGATGCGTGAACTGATCCTGCGCGCCTGCAAAAATATGATCATGCTGTTAACTCAGGACGACACCGTTAACCTGAGCAAATTTATCTCGCGCGAACAGCTTTCCCCCACCGCAGCTTATCAACTGGTGCACGACCAGGTTATCAATCCGCTGCATACACACCTGACGCGCCTGATTGCCGCCTATACCGGTGGCGATGCCAACGATACCCAGATGATTCTGCACACCCACGCCATACTCGGCGAAGTGCTGGCCTTTCGTCTGGGGAAAGAAACCATTCTGTTGCGTACGGGCTGGTCACAATTTGATGAGGATAAAACCGCGCTGATTGACCAAACGATCACCTGTCACATCGATCTTATTCTGCAAGGTTTAACGCAAAGGAGTCTGGAGTCATGAAAAAACCTGTCGTTCTCGGGCTGGTCATCGCGGCCCTCGTTACCGTGATCGCCGGTGGAACGTGGTGGTATCAAAGCCGGCAAGATAACGGCCTGACGCTGTATGGCAATGTCGACATCCGTAGCGTCAACCTGAGTTTTCGCGTTGGCGGCAGGCTGGCCTCGCTGGCGGTTGACGAAGGCGATGCGATTACCGCCGGTCAGGTGCTGGGCGAACTGGATCGCGCACCGTATGAAAACGCATTAATGCAGGCAAAAGCCAATGTTGCCGCCGCGCAGGCGCAATACGATCTGATGCTGGCAGGGTATCGCCAAGAAGAGATCGCGCAAACCGCGGCGGCTGTCAAACAGGCGCAGGCGGCCTATGATTACGCGCAGAATTTTTACAATCGGCAGGTAGGATTGTGGAAAAGCCGCACCATTTCCGCCAACGATCTGGAAAACGCCCGTTCATCACGGGATCAGGCGCTGGCCTCACTGAAATCCGCGCAGGATAAGCTCACGCAATATCGCAGCGGTAATCGTGTGCAGGACATCGAGCAGGCGAAAGCCGCGCTCGAACAAGCCCAGGCTGAGCTGGCGCAGGCAGAGCTTAATTTGCATGACACCACCCTGACCTCGCCGTCTGACGGCACGCTTCTCACCCGGGCGGTTGAACCCGGCAGCATGCTGAACGAAGGGGGCACGGTACTGACGCTGTCGCTCACGCGTCCGGTCTGGGTTCGCGCCTACGTTGACGAACGCAATCTGAGCCAGGCACAGCCAGGACGGGAAATCCTGCTCTACACCGATGGTCGCCCGGACAAACCGTATCACGGTAAAATCGGCTTCGTTTCTCCTACCGCCGAATTTACACCGAAAACGGTTGAGACCCCTGACCTGCGCACCGATCTGGTGTATCGCTTGCGAATTGTCGTCACCGACGCGGATGATGCGCTACGCCAGGGAATGCCGGTAACGATAAAGTTTGGCGATGAGGCACGGCATGAATGACGCCGTCATTACGCTTAAAGGGCTGACGAAAAACTTTGCCGGAATGGAAAAACCGGCCGTCGCCCCACTCGACTGTACTGTTCATGCAGGCTACGTGACCGGACTTGTCGGGCCGGACGGTGCGGGCAAAACCACGCTGATGCGAATGCTGGCGGGGTTGTTAAAACCCGATGCCGGAAGCGCTGCGGTGATTGGCTTTGATCCCATCAAAGACGACAGTGCGCTGCATGCGGTGCTCGGCTATATGCCGCAGAAATTTGGCCTGTATGAAGATTTGACGGTCATGGAGAACCTCAATCTTTATGCTGACTTGCGCAGCGTCACCGGTGAAACGCGAGAAAAAACCTTTGCGCGGCTACTGGAATTTACCTCGCTGGGACCATTTACCGGTCGACTGGCTGGCAAGCTTTCCGGCGGTATGAAACAGAAGCTCGGGCTTGCCTGTACGTTGGTCGGTGAACCCAAAGTGTTGCTGCTGGATGAGCCTGGCGTGGGTGTCGACCCTATTTCCCGTCGCGAGCTGTGGCAAATGGTCCACGAGCTGGCCGGGGACGGCATGCTGATCCTATGGAGTACGTCATATCTTGATGAGGCTGAACAATGCCGTGATGTGCTGCTGATGAACGAAGGCGAATTGTTATACCAGGGCGATCCCACTCAGCTTACGCAAACCATGGCAGGTCGCAGCTTCCTGATGAGCAGTCCGCAGGAAAACAACCGCCGACTGCTGCAACGCGCGTTAAAACTGCCACAGGTCAGCGATGGGATGATTCAGGGGAAATCCGTCCGTCTAATCCTGAAAAAAGAGGCTACAGCTCAGCAGATCCAAAACGCTGACGGCATGCCGCAGATAACCATCAACGAAACCATACCCCGCTTCGAAGACGCCTTTATCGATTTACTCGGCGGAGCCGGAACATCGGAGTCCCCGCTGGGCGCTATCCTGCATACCGTGGAAGGCACGCCTGGCGAAACGGTGATCGAAGCCAAAGCGCTGACCAAGAAATTTGGCGATTTTGCCGCTACCGACCACGTAGACTTTGCCGTGCAGCGCGGCGAGATTTTTGGTCTGTTAGGCCCCAACGGCGCGGGCAAATCCACCACCTTTAAAATGATGTGCGGCCTGCTGGTCCCCACTTCCGGCAAAGCGCTGGTGCTGGATATGGACCTGAAAGTCAGCTCCGGTAAAGCGCGTCAGCATCTGGGCTATATGGCGCAGAAATTCTCCCTGTATGGCAACCTGACGGTTGAACAGAATCTGCGCTTTTTCTCCGGCGTCTACGGTCTGCGTGGTCGGGCGCAGAAGGAGAAAATCGATCGTATGAGCGAGGCATTCGGCCTGAAGAGCATCGCCTCCCACGCCACCGACGAATTGCCGCTGGGCTTTAAGCAGCGTCTGGCGCTGGCCTGCTCGCTGATGCATGAACCCGATATTCTGTTCCTTGATGAACCCACTTCCGGGGTCGATCCCCTTACCCGTCGCGAGTTCTGGCTGCATATCAACAGCATGGTAGAAAAAGGCGTCACGGTAATGGTGACCACCCACTTTATGGATGAGGCGGAATACTGCGATCGCATCGGGCTGGTATATCGCGGCAAACTGATTGCCAGCGGTACGCCGGACGACCTGAAAGCTCAGGCTGCCGACAGCGACACGCCGGACCCGACCATGGAACAGGCGTTCATCACGCTTATCAATGACTGGGATAAGGAGCATGCGCATGAGTAACTCCGCTCTCTCCTGGCGTCGCGTACGTGCGCTGTGCGTGAAAGAGACACGCCAGATCGTCCGCGATCCCAGCAGTTGGCTGATTGCGGTAGTGATCCCGCTGCTGCTGCTGTTTATCTTCGGCTACGGGATCAACCTCGACTCCAGCAAGCTGCGGGTAGGGATTTTGCTCGAACAGCAAAGCGAAGAGGCGTTGGATTTTACCCATACTATGACCGGTTCACCGTATATTGACGCCACCATCAGCGATAACCGTCAGGAACTGATTGAGAAAATGCAGGCCGGGCGCATTCGCGGGCTGGTGGTGATCCCGGTGGATTTCGCCCAGCAGATGGCGCGACCCAACGACGTGGCACCGATCCAGGTGATCACCGATGGCAGTGAGCCGAATACCGCCAATTTTGTGCAGGGCTATGTTGAAGGCATATGGCAAATCTGGCAGCAACAGCGGGCGGAAGATCGTGGAGAATCGTTCAAGCCATTGATCGATGTGCAGACCCGCTACTGGTTTAACCCGGCGGCCATCAGCCAGCACTTTATTATTCCCGGTGCGGTAACCATTATAATGACGGTCATCGGTGCCATCCTCACCTCATTAGTGGTGGCGCGCGAATGGGAGCGCGGAACCATGGAAGCGCTGCTGTCTACAGAAGTCACCCGCGTCGAACTCCTACTGTGCAAACTGATCCCGTATTATTTTTTGGGCATGCTGGCGATGCTGCTGTGTATGCTGGTGTCGGTGTTTATTCTTGGCGTGCCCTATCGCGGCTCGTTGCTGATCCTGTTTTTCATTACCAGCCTGTTTCTGCTCAGTACGCTCGGCATGGGGTTGCTTATTTCCACCATCACTCGCAACCAGTTTAACGCCGCGCAGGTCGCGCTGAACGCCGCCTTCCTGCCCTCGATTATGCTGTCGGGTTTTATCTTCCAGATAGACAGCATGCCCGCGATTATTCGGGCGGTGACCTACATAATTCCGGCTCGTTATTTCGTCAGCACCCTGCAAAGCCTGTTTCTGGCGGGAAATATTCCGGTGGTGCTGATTATCAACGTGCTGTTTTTAATCGCTTCGGCGGTAATGTTTATTGGCCTGACGTGGCTTAAAACCAAACGTCGGCTGGATTAAGTATGTGTTTTGAGAATTGTAGTCGTAGGTCGGATAAGGCGTTCACGCCGTCATCCGGCATTATGCCTGATGCGCTTGGCTTATCAGGCCTACAAACTGGACGGAGAGGACGGGCATGTTTCATCGTTTATGGACATTAATTCGCAAAGAGCTGCAATCGCTATTACGCGAGCCGCAGACGCGAGCCATTCTGATTTTACCGGTGCTGATTCAGGTTATCCTGTTCCCGTTCGCAGCAACGCTGGAAGTGACCAACGCCACTATCGCTATCTATAACGAAGACAATGGCAAACACTCGGTGGAGCTTACCCAGCGCTTCGCCCGCGCCAGCGCCTTTACGCATGTCCTGCTGCTGAAAAGCCCGCAGGAGATCCAGCCCACCATCGACACGCAAAAAGCGCTGCTGCTGGTGCGATTCCCGGCCAACTTTTCGCGTAATCTGGATACCTTTCAGCAAGCGCCCATGCAGATTATCCTCGACGGGCGCAACTCAAACAGCGCGCAAATTGCCGCGAATTACCTACAGCAAATCGTTAAGGAGTATCAGCAGGAGCTAATGGACGGTAAGCCGAAACCGAACAACAGCGAGCTGGTAGTGCGTAACTGGTATAACCCGAATCTGGATTACAAATGGTTTGTGGTGCCGTCGCTGATCGCCATGATCACCACTATCGGCGTAATGATCGTTACCTCGCTCTCGGTTGCCCGCGAACGCGAGCAGGGCACGCTGGACCAATTGCTGGTCTCCCCACTTACCACCTGGCAGATTTTCATCGGCAAAGCGGTCCCCGCGCTGATTGTGGCAACTTTTCAGGCCACCATTGTACTAGCAATCGGCATCTGGGCTTATCACATCCCGTTTGCCGGTTCACTGGGGTTGTTCTATTTCACGATGGTGATTTACGGGCTGTCGCTGGTAGGTTTTGGTCTGCTGATTTCATCGCTGTGCGCCACCCAGCAGCAGGCGTTTATCGGCGTGTTTGTGTTTATGATGCCGGCGATATTGCTCTCAGGCTACGTCTCACCGGTCGAAAACATGCCGGTCTGGTTGCAGAATCTGACGTGGATAAACCCAATCCGCCATTTTACGGACATCACAAAACAGATTTACCTGAAGGATGCGAGTCTGCAGATTGTCTGGGGAAGTTTGTGGCCGCTATTAGTAATAGCGGCCACGACCGGCTCAGCGGCGTATGCGATGTTTAGACGCAAGGTGATGTAGCTTTTTGTCTTTCGCCAGCAACGAGACCACGGCGGGTCCGGCAAGGATAACCAGCCCCGCCAGTGCCAGTAAGACGTTGTTTTGCAGTACGCGAGACAGCAGCCACAGAACGATCATCGCAGCACCGAAATACCACGTAGTAGTCAGTTCTTCCAGCACATCCGCGACGTCGCGCCAGCGTTGTTCATGGTGACGTTGCAAGGCCAGCATTAATAAAACCGTAACGCCGTAAACGACGCATAATCCCAGGCCGACGCGCACCAGCGTGCCGCTCATCCAGCCCATTACCAGCAACGCCACTACCAGTAAATGCAACACAATCTGCCAGCAACTTAGACCCGTTGCGACACGAACACGTTGTTGCCACCTCATGGCTTTTCTCCTGAAGGATTTTCAACTAATTGTTCAGAGTACCGGACTTTACGGAAAATTCCGCAACACCGCATCTTTTTGTGACGACGACTACACTATTTTATTTAGGAAGTGACGCCAACGGGAGGCTCATGAGCGGATCGGGAGTTCAATTTTCATTCAATGTGCTCACCATTAATACTCACAAAGGGTTCACCGCCTTCAACCGGCGTTTTATTTTGCCTGAGCTACGAGAGGCCGTCAGAACGGTTGGCGCAGACATTGTGTGTCTGCAGGAAGTCATGGGCGCGCACGAAGCTCATTCGTTGCATATTGAGAACTGGCCGGATACCAGCCACTACGAATTTCTGGCGGACACGATGTGGAGCGACTTCGCCTACGGGCGTAACGCCGTGTACCCGCAGGGGCATCACGGTAATGCGGTGCTGTCACGGTATCCCATTGAGCATTATGAAAATCGTGATGTGTCAGTCGGCGCGAGTGAAAAGCGCGGGGTCCTTTACTGCCGCATCGTACCGCCAATGCTCTCCCACCCCATCCATGTGATGTGTGTGCATCTCGGTTTGCGTGAAGCTCACCGCCAGGCCCAGCTTGCTATGCTGGCAGACTGGGTCAACGCTCTGCCCGACGCGGAGCCCGTGGTTATCGCCGGAGATTTTAACGACTGGCGACAAACGGCCAATCACCCGTTGAAAGCCAGGGCCGGCCTTGATGAGATTTTTACCCGCGCCCACGGTCGCCCGGCGCGGACCTTTCCGGTGCAGTTTCCCTTGCTGCGTCTGGACAGGATCTATGTGAAAAATGCGAACGCCAGTACTCCAACGACGCTGGCGCTGCGTCACTGGCGACATTTGTCCGATCATGCCCCCCTGAGTGCGGAGATTCATTTATGAAATATGGCTGGCGTGAAGGCAATCAAATTCAACTGCTGGAAAACGGCGATCAATTCTACCCCGCCGTCTTTGACGCCATTGAACAGGCACAGCAAAAAATAATCCTCGAGACCTTTATCTGGTTTGAAGATGCGGTCGGAAAACAGCTGCATACCGCGTTGCTCGAAGCCGCCCGGCGAGGCATCAAAGCAGAGGTGCTGCTGGATGGCTACGGCTCGCCTGATCTTAGCGACAGTTTTGTTGAAGAACTTACCGTAGCCGGTGTAGTTTTCCGCTACTACGATCCGCGCCCGCGTCTGTTCGGGATGCGCACCAATCTCTTTCGCCGGATGCATCGCAAAATTGTGGTCATTGATGATCGTGTTGCCTTTGTCGGCGGCATCAATTACTCCGCTGAACATATGTCTGATTACGGTCCTGAGGCCAAGCAGGATTACGCCGTGCGCGTTGAAGGCCCTGTCGTTGCTGACATTCTGAACTTTGTACTGGAAAACCTGCCCGGGCAAAGTGCCGTACGCCGCTGGTGGCGACGTCATCACCGGGCAATCGACAATCATCGACCCGGTGAAGCACAGGCGCTGTTTGTCTGGCGCGATAACGAAGAGCATCGCGATGATATTGAACGCCATTATTTGAAAATGCTGACCCAGGCCAGGCGGGAAGTGATCATTGCCAATGCCTATTTCTTTCCCGGTTATCGCCTGCTGCATGCCCTGCGTAAAGCAGCACGACGCGGCGTTCGGGTAAAACTCATCGTGCAGGGCGAACCGGATATGCCAATTGTGAAAGTGGGCGCCCGACTGCTGTACAACTATCTGGTCAAAGGCGGCGTCCATGTCTATGAATACCGCCGTAAACCTCTGCATGGCAAAGTGGCGCTGATGGACGATCACTGGGCGACGGTGGGTTCCAGCAATCTCGATCCGCTGAGCCTGTCGCTGAATCTGGAAGCAAATCTGATTATTCATGACCGCACTTTTAACCAGACCCTGCGTGACAACCTGAATCCCATTATTGCGCAAGACTGCAAGCGGGTTGACGAATCCATGCTGCCAAAACGCACCTGGTGGAACCTGACTAAAAGCGTGCTGGCGTTCCACTTTTTACGCCATTTCCCGGCGCTGGTCGGCTGGTTGCCGGCGCATACCCCGCATCTGGCCGAAGTAGAGCCGCCCGCGCAGCCCGCTCTGGAAACCCAGGACCGTATACAAACTGAGGATGCAGGAGGGAAAACCTGATGGCCAAAGCACATCCGCGCTGGCGGTTAGCGAAAAAAATCCTCACATGGCTATTTTTTATTGCGGTGATCGTGTTGCTGGTCGTTTATGCCAGCAAGGTCAACTGGCAGGAAGTGTGGACGGTCATCCGCGATTATAATCGGATTGCCCTGCTCAGTGCCGTGGGGCTGGTGATTGTCAGTTATTTACTTTACGGCTGCTATGACCTGCTTGGGCGCTATTACTGCGGGCACAAGCTGGCAAAACGCCAGGTCATGCTGGTGTCGTTTATCTGTTACGCCTTCAACCTGACGTTAAGCACCTGGGTGGGCGGGATTGGGATGCGCTATCGGCTCTACTCCCGTCTCGGGTTGCCGGGGAGCACAATTACGCGGATTTTTTCACTGAGCATTACCACCAACTGGCTGGGCTATATTCTGCTGGGCGGTTTTATTTTTACCTTCGGCGTCGTCGAACTGCCCGCGCACTGGTATATCGATGAAGGTACGCTGCGCATCTTAGGCATTGCGCTGCTGCTAGTTATTGGCGTTTATCTGTGGTTTTGCGCCTTCGCTAAGCATCGCCACATCACCATCAAGGGTCAAAAACTGGTGCTACCTTCCTGGAAATTTGCCATAGCGCAAATGGCGATATCCAGTACAAACTGGATGGTAATGGGGGCGATTATCTGGTTGTTGCTGGGTCAGGATATCAACTATTTCTTCGTGCTGGGCGTGCTACTGGTAAGCAGTATTGCCGGGGTAATCGTACATATTCCGGCAGGGATTGGCGTGCTGGAGGCGGTGTTTATGGCGCTGCTGGCAGGAGAGAACACGTCTCAGGGAACGATCATTGCCGCCCTGCTCGCGTATCGCGTGCTGTACTATTTTATTCCGCTACTACTGGCGCTGGTGTGTTATTTGCTGCTGGAGAGTCGGGCAAAAAAGCTGCGGGTAAAAAACGAGAAGGCGATGGCGAAATGATAGTGTATATAGTGCCGGATGCGGCGTAACGCCTTATCCGGCCTACTTTCGATACCAAGCGCCATCCGGCAACAGACAATTAACGACGATTGCCGAAAATACGCAACAGCATCAGGAACAGGTTGATGAAGTCCAGGTACAGCGTTAAGGCCCCAAGAATCGCGTATTTACGCAGATTAGAGCTGTCGCGCAGATCGATCTGCTCACCGATATTTTTCAGCTTCTGCGTGTCATAGGCGGTCAGACCGACAAACACAATCACCCCGATATAGGTCACCGCCCACATCAGCGCTTCGCTCTTGAGCCAGAAGTTAACCAGCGAGGCCAGCACAATACCGATCAGCGCCATGAACAGCATATTACCGAAGCCGCTCAGATCGCGTTTGGTGGTGTAGCCGTACAAACTCATGATCCCGAACATCCCGCCGGTGACCACAAAGGTGCTGGCGATAGACGAGTAGGTATAGACGATAAAAATACTTGATAGCGTCAAACCGGTTAATGCCGAATAGAGCATAAACAGCGTGGTCGCCATACCTGCGCTGAGTCTTTGCACCATGCCGGACAGGACAAACACCAGCGCCAGTTGAGCGATGATCAGGCCAAAGAAGGTGATTTTGCTGGAGAAGACAAACATCATCACCGCGGGCGTATTCGCCGCATACCACGCGATAAACGCAGTCAGCAACAGTCCGCAGGTCATCCAGCCGTACACCTGCGCCATATACGTTTGCAGGCCGGAACGGGCCTGGACAATAGAATCGGATCGTGGGAATCGGTCCATGACAATCTCCTGAATCAGTATGAGCCTACAACAATTGTACTCTACCAGCGTTTTGCTGCTAGCTTATCGCTGTCTCGGGCATCAACCCAGCGCTCACCTTCCGGCGTGGCCTCGCGCTTCCAGAACGGTGCGCGAGTTTTCAGGTAATCCATAATGAACTGCCCGGCATCAAACGCGCTGCTGCGATGCGCACTGGTCACGCCAACAAAAACGATTTCATCACCCGGCCACAGTTCGCCAATGCGATGAATCACCGTCACCCGCCCCAGCGGCCAGCGCGAACGCGCTTCGTCGACAATCTCCGCCAGCGCTTTTTCGGTCATACCCGGATAGTGTTCCAGCGTTAATGCCTGCACGCTATCGCCGAGATTGTGATTACGCACTTTACCGGTGAAAGTGACCACCGCGCCGTCTTCATCACGCTCAGCCAGCCAGGGATACTCATCTCCGACGCGGAACGGCGCAGGGCCAACAACAATTCGCGTTTCAGCCATTTTAGCCTCCGGTTACCGGTGGGAAGAAGGCCACTTCGTCACCCGCGTTAAGAGGATGATCAAAGCCGACCAGCGTCTGGTTTACCGCCGCCAGCAGCTTGCCGTCTTCCAGCGCCAGCGCCCAGCGATCGCTTTGCGCTGCCAGGTGCTTGCGTAGCGCTTCTACCGTAGCAAACTCGGCGGCAACCTCTAACGCATCGGTGTTCACCAGTTCCCGTACCTGAGCAAAGAAAAGAACCTTAATCATGCGCATCCACCTTAAAATCACCCGATTTGCCGCCGCTTTTTGCCAGCAGACGCACCGGTCCAATTACCATATCCTTTTGCACCGCTTTGCACATATCGTAGATGGTCAACGCCGCCACGGAGGCCGCCGTTAACGCTTCCATTTCAACACCGGTTTTCCCGGTCAGCCGACACAGCGTTTCAATGCGTACGCGGTTTTGTTCCGGCTCGGCTTGCAGATTGACTTCGACTTTGCTCAGCATCAGCGGATGGCACAGCGGGATAAGATCCCAGGTCCGTTTCGCGGCCTGGATACCGGCAATACGCGCCGTGGCGAAAACGTCGCCTTTATGGTGGCTGCCGTCGATAATCATCGCCAGCGTTTCGCTGCGCATGGTAACGAAAGCTTCTGCACGCGCCTCGCGTACGGTTTCCGCTTTGGCGGAGACGTCCACCATATGCGCTTCGCCAGCGGCGTTAATATGAGTCAGTTGCGACATACTTATTTCTTCAAATGTGGGTGGAAATTACACGGACGCGTACGGGCATCGAGCTGCGGCGCAATGATATTTTCCCAGGCGGTACGGCACGCTTTCGTCGAACCCGGCATGGCGAAAATCAGCGTTTTATTGGCCACGCCAGCAATCGCCCGGGATTGCAGCGTCGCAGTGCCAATCTCTTCAAACGACAGCATACGGAAAACTTCGCCAAACCCTTCAACTTCTCTGTCGAACAGCGGTTGCAGCGCTTCCGGTGCCTGGTCCCCTTCGGTTAACCCGGTGCCGCCAGTAATGAGCACGACCTGTACATCGTCACTGGCAATCCAGGCAGAAACCTGAGCGCGGATGGCATAGCGGTTCTCTTTAACAATCGCCTTGTCGACAATCTGATGACCCGCTTCTTGCGCCGAGTCACGCAGATAATGGCCGGAGGTGTCATCTTCTTCGCCGCGACGATTGGAAACCGTAAGAATAGCAATGCGTGTCGGGATAAATTCAGCGCTTACCTGACTCATGAAAAACTCCTTTTAGCGATCAGCCGCCAATGTAAGATAAGTTTTGCGTAATACCGGTATTGTTCTGATGCAGGAAATGGGTCTGCTTTTTCTCCAGCAGCGCGGCTGAAATGCGTTCTTCCAGCGCTGGCTGCTGAGCGTCATCTGCCAGCAAATCACGCAGACTTACGCCGCCTTCACCAAATAAACACAGATGAAGTTTGCCGACAGAGGAAACGCGCAGACGGTTGCAGGTGGCGCAGAAGTCTTTCTCATAAGGCATGATCAGACCAATTTCGCCGGCATAGTCAGGATGACAGAAAACCTGAGCCGGTCCATCGCTGCGCTGTCGGATCTGGTGGATCCAGCCGCGACGCAGCAGTTCATCGCGCAGTACCTGGCCTGAGATATGATGCTTACGGAACAGAGAACTGCCCTCGCCCGTTTCCATCAGTTCAATAAAGCGCAGTTGAATAGGACGGGGCTGAACCCACGCCAGGAAAGTATCCAGTTGATGATGGTTTACATCGCGCATCAGCACGGTGTTGACTTTCACTTTTTCAAAACCGGCATCAAAGGCGGCGTCAATGCCCGCCATCACCTGCTGAAATTTGTCCTGCCCGGTAATGGCGTGAAACTGACGGGCATCGAGGCTGTCGACGCTAACATTGAGTGCACTCAGCCCGGCATCGCGCCAGGCGGCAGCATCGCGCGCCAGACGATAACCATTGGTGGTTACCGCAATCTGACGGATGGCGTCGTTTTCGCGCACGGCGGCGATAATGTCGGTGAAGTCGCGACGTAGTGAAGGTTCGCCCCCTGTCAGACGCACTTTTTCCGTTCCCAGGCTAGCGAACGCGCGCGTGACGCGGCGAATTTCATCAACGGTCAAAAAGCCGTTATTGGTGACACCGCCGGGCTTATAGCCATCCGGCAGGCAGTAGGTGCAACGAAAGTTACACACATCGGTAATCGACAAACGTAAGTAGTAAAACTTACGCGCGAAAGCATCGGTAAGTTGTGAGCCCATGTACACCTTTCCAAATACGGGAGACGTAGTCATTTCTTCCTGCGCCCTGGTGACAAACTTATTCAAGTATTGTCACGGCCAAAGCACCGTATCATTTGACCCAGGTGCAGAGGCTAGAGTGTTTATACTCGTCATATTTCGAGTTGCAGATGCGTTGGCTCCCGACAACTCAAATTATTAAGAGTACTTAGTGGTTATGCCGATACTAGCGTGTTAATGACGCTTTTGCCATGTACACTTTCGCTATGTATATTTGTATATAGCGACATGATCGTGCAATTTCGCTACAGAATAAGCAAAAACCACAGTTTTGCATTGATATACATCATCTTGCCAGCAGGTGGCTCTCGTCAGAAAGGAGTAGATCGCGGAAAATAATTACGCCAGATACCGACTGGATAATTGCTGAAAACACGCTATTTACGTTACTGTAGCGCCGATCAATTGATATCAGGAAAATATATGCGCACTCGCACGCTGGCAGATCTGGACCGCGTTGTCGCTCTCGGCGGAGGGCATGGATTAGGACGCGTTCTCTCCTCACTTTCCCCTTTAGGTTCACGCCTGACGGGTATCGTCACCACCACCGATAACGGCGGGTCGACAGGTCGCATTCGTCGCTCTGAAGGAGGAATTGCCTGGGGAGACATGCGAAACTGTCTGAACCAGTTAATTACCCAACCCAGCGTTGCATCTGCCATGTTTGAGTACCGTTTTGGCGGTAATGGCGAACTTTCCGGGCATAACCTCGGAAATCTGATGTTAAAGGCGCTAGATCACCTTAGCGTGCGGCCTCTGGAGGCCATCAATTTAATTCGCAACCTGCTGAAGGTCGATGCACATTTAATTCCGATGTCAGAGCTGCCGGTGGATCTGATGGCTATCGACGATCAGGGACATGAAGTCTATGGCGAAGTGAATATCGATCAGCTCACCATCCCGCCTCAGGAGCTGATGCTGTCGCCAAAAGTCCCCACCACGCGGGAGGCGGTTGAGGCTATCGCCGAAGCGGATTTGATTCTGATTGGGCCTGGCAGTTTTTACACCAGCCTGATGCCCATCCTGCTGCTCGATGAACTGGCGCAGGCGTTACGTCGCACACCCGCCCCGATGGTTTACATTGGTAATCTGGGCCGCGAGTTAAGCCTGCCAGCCGCCAGCCTGACGCTTAACGATAAGCTGGCAATCATCGAACAGTACGTTGGCAAGAAAGTGATTGACGCGGTGGTTGTGGGCCCAAAAGTGGATGTTTCCAGTGTTACCGACCGCGTTGTAATTCAGGAAGTGCTGGAAGCCAGCGACATTCCCTACCGTCATGACCGTCAGCTATTGCATAGCGCGCTGGAGAAAGCGGTACAGGCGTTAGGTTGAACGAATTTGCCTGATGCGCTGCGCTTATCAGGCCTACAAAACGCTCTGTGCCACCATCCGGCTCCACACAATGCCTGATGCGCTGCGCTTATCAGGCCTACAAAACGCTCTGTGCCACCATCCGGCACCAAACAATGCCTGATGCGCTGCGCTTATCAGGCCTACAAAACGCTCTGTGCCACCATCCGGCACCAAACAATGCCTGATGCGCTGCACTTATCAGGCCTACAAAACGCTCTGCGCCACAATCCAGTACCAAACAATGCCTGATGCGCTGCGCTTATCAGGCCTACAAAACGCTCTGTGCCACCATCCGGCACCAAACAATGCCTGATGCGCTGCGCTTATCAGGCCTACAAAACGCTCTGCGCCACAATCCAGCACCAAACAATGCCTGATGCGCTGCGCTTATCAGGCCTACAAAACGCTCTGCGCCACAATCCAGTACCAAACAATGCCTGATGCGCTGCGCTTATCAGGCCTACAAAACGCTCTGTGCCACCATCCGGCACCAAACAATGCCTGATGCGCTGCGCTTATCAGGCCTACAAAACGCTCTGTGCCACCATCCGGCACCAAACAATGCCTGATGCGCTGCGCTTATCAGGCCTACAAAACGCTCTGCGCCACAATCCGGCACCAAACAATGCCTGATGCGCTGCGCTTATCAGGCCTACAAAATGCTCTGTGCCGTGTACCGGCCAACAAACGCGAACTATCCTGTAGGCCGGATAAGGGGTTTACCCCGCATCCGGCACCCTCTTACGATGCCGCGATAAACAACTCGCGCAGCTGATGCAACTGGTCGCGGATCGTCGCGGCTTCTTCAAACTCAAGATTCTGCGCATGCTGCATCATTTGCCCTTCCAGCTCGTGAATCTTCTGCTGCAGCGCTTTTGGCGTCATATCCAGCTCGACAACCTCAGACTTCGCACCTGCACGAGACTTCCCTTTGCCTTTCGCCTTGGTCTTCGCAATATTCTGACCCAGCGCCAGAATATCGACCACTTTCTTGTTTAATCCCTGCGGCGTAATACCGTGTTCTTCGTTGTAGAGCTGCTGTTTCTCACGACGACGTTCAGTTTCACCAATCGCTTTCGCCATTGAGGCGGTAATTTTGTCACCGTAGAGAATAGCTTTACCGTTGATATTACGCGCCGCACGACCGATGGTCTGGATAAGCGAACGTTCAGAACGCAGGAACCCTTCTTTGTCCGCGTCCAGAATCGCCACCAGTGAGACCTCGGGCATGTCCAGACCTTCACGTAACAGGTTGATGCCCACCAGCACGTCAAACTCGCCCAGACGCAGGTCACGAATGATCTCCATACGTTCCACGGTATCGATGTCAGAGTGCAGATAACGTACCCGCTCGCCGTGTTCTTCGAGGTATTCGGTAAGGTCTTCCGCCATCCGTTTGGTAAGCGTGGTGACCAGTACACGTTCGTTAATCGCCGCACGGGTGCGGATTTCAGACAACAGATCGTCAACCTGCGTCGCCACCGGACGCACCTCAATGACCGGATCCAAAAGACCGGTCGGTCTTACGACCTGATCGACCACTTCATCACCGGATTTCTCCAGCTCATAGTTGCCCGGTGTCGCCGAAACGTAGATGGTCTGCGGGGCCAGCGCTTCGAATTCTTCAAATTTAAGCGGACGGTTATCCAGCGCCGACGGCAGACGGAATCCGTATTCGACCAGGGTTTCTTTACGCGCCCGGTCACCGCGATACATGCCGCCAATTTGCGGGATAGTAACGTGGGATTCATCCACCACCAGCAGGCCATCGGCAGGCAGGTAATCAAACAGCGTCGGCGGCGGTTCACCGGGACCACGCCCGGAGAGATAGCGGGAGTAGTTTTCAATCCCCGAGCAGTAACCCAGCTCGTTCATCATTTCCAGATCGAATTGGGTACGCTGGCTTAGCCGCTGTTCTTCGAGCAGTTTGTTATTTGCCAGCAGAATTTTACGCCGCTCTGCCAGTTCAACTTTGATTTCTTCCATCGCCTGCACGATACGTTCGCGCGGCGTGACGTAGTGCGTTTTCGGGTAGATGGTATAGCGGGAAATGGTCGATTCAACCTGTCCGGTAAGCGGATCAAACAGCGACAAACGCTCGACTTCCTCATCGAACAGTTCCACGCGCAGCGCAATGTCGTCGGATTCAGCCGGGAAAATGTCGATCACTTCACCACGCACGCGGAAGGTCCCGCGCTGGAACGCCTGATCGTTGCGGGTATATTGCAGTTCAGCCAGGCGGCGCAGGATCGCCCGCTGATCGATAATCATCCCCACCGTCAGGTGCAGCATCATTTTCAGATACAAGTCGGGGTCGCCCAGACCATAGATAGCGGAAACAGACGCCACGACAACAACATCCCGACGTTCCAGCAGCGCTTTGGTTGCCGACAGACGCATCTGTTCAATGTGTTCGTTAACCGAGGCATCCTTCTCGATGAAGGTGTCTGAACTCGGCACGTAAGCTTCCGGCTGATAATAGTCGTAGTAGGAGACGAAATACTCCACTGCATTATCCGGGAAGAACTCTTTCATCTCACCGTACAGCTGCGCGGCAAGCGTCTTGTTAGGTGCCAGCACCATGGTAGGACGCTGCAAGTCCGCAATCACGTTAGCGATGGTGAATGTCTTGCCTGAACCCGTCACCCCCAGCAGCGTCTGATGCGCCAGACCATCCTCCAGCCCTTCTTCCAGACGGCGAATTGCCTCAGGCTGATCGCCGGAGGGTTTAAAAGCGGAATTTAGTTTGAACGGTTTACTCATGAGCAGCTACCTGAAGCAATGGGCGGGCAGGTGTGTAATTTTACTCGCAGTGGTATATTTTGCCAGTAAAATATACTGGATGAAAAAACAGTAACGCGCCAGAATATTTCTGATACGCCATCAGAATGGCCGTACTTGCAGGTTAAAATTTGCCCTCAGGCAAGATAAAACACCAGCAAAAATGGGTTATCCCCAAAGCAATGACTTTTTTAACATTTGTCAAGCCACTCGATGAAAGTTTTGTGGCAACGCATGACACTTCTGCAACAGCCATTGCTTTTATCTAACAGCCTGTAATTTAATAACTATTATCTCAAGCCGTCTTTCGCATCAATTTAGCCGCAGGCCGCGTCTTCTCTCGCTTACATTGTGTTTTCTAACTCTAATACACAAGGTTATCCACAGGAATAGTGGATAACTGCCGCCAGCCCGTGTGGACTGTAGCCTGGCAAAAATGCCCTCGCGCCCTTTTCCGCAGAGATAAAAAAAAATTATCGCTATTTTTTGATATTTATCAGCTAACGAAGCGGCCTGGAATAGCCGAGATCTTGCTCGCATTTTCATCATTTTCCTGCCTGCACCATCACGACACCACCAGGCACTGGCAATGTGCATAAAACAACGCCAGGACCGCAGTCTGTCAGACTTTATCGCCAGCGCTGTACGCTATCCCGCTGTTTTTGGTTTGCATTCTTCTTCTGGCAAGAGAATTGCAGTTTTCTTCCGACGACCTGTTCGTGGGGCGGATAACATCATGATGGAGAAATCTATGTTGAGTCTTCGCGCAGTGAATCATTATTACGGCAATCAGCACTCATTGTGGGATGTGGATCTTGACCTGCTGCCCGGAAAATGTACCGGCGTGCTGGGGCTTCCGGGGATGGGAAAGACTACGCTGGCCAATTGCATCATCGGCAATTTACCGATCGAAAGCGGTACCATGTTCTGGCATCAGGCAGGCGCGCCACCACGCGATCTGGGTCCGATCCCAGCGGCAAATCGCATTGCACTGGGTATTAACTATGTTTCACAAGAGAGGCGGATTTTTTCGCAACTGACCGTCGAGGAAAATCTGCATATTGCGCGCCAGGCGGTTGGAGAAAGCGAAACGATGAACAGCTGCGATATTTACCGCCTTTTTCCCCAGTTGTTCGTACTGCGCCAGGCCAAAGGGGGAACATTGTCGGAGGATAATCAGCACCAGCTTGCGCTCGCCAGCGCGCTGGTCACACGCCCGCGCCTGCTCATTCTCGATGAGCCAACGCGAGGAAGTGGCCAGGCGTATATCCACAAGCTAGGGAACCTGATTGTGAGGCTAAGCCAGGAGCTTGGCATCGCCATTATGCTCGCAGAGCAGAGCCTGCCGTTTATTCGTCGGGTCGCCGACTGCTACTGCCTGTTGCACCGCGGGCGCAACGTGGCTCAGGGGCAAATCACCCCCTTCGGCGACCCGCTAATCAACGGCTGGGCGACGCCGGAGATAAAACGCTAAGATCGATAAAATGCCCTGTCGATGCCAGCTCCGGCTCTTCTGCCAGCCAGGGAATTTCCCCCAGCAGCGGGGCCGGAAGAACACGCCTGAGCGTTGCCATATATTCAGCATAGCGCTTGCCAGGTGGCGTCACATCATTGGCGACCCATCCGGCAAGCGTCAGTCCGGCCTGCTGCACCGCCTGGGCGGTCAGCATAGCGTGGTTGATGCACCCAAGCTTAACGCCAACCACCAGAATCACCGGCAGTTGCTCGGCTGTTACCCAGTCAGCAAAACTCAGCGTTGGCGAAAGCGGCGTAAACCACCCGCCAGCGCCCTCCACCAGCACCCAGTCAGCCTGCTCTTCCAGCGCGCGTAAACCCGCAGACATCACGGCAGCCTGAATGGGACGACCTTCGTCAGCGCTGATGATATGCGGTGAGGTAGGTTCCGCGAAGGTATAGGGGTTGATAGCAGCATAATCCACCGACGCAACGCTGTTGCGCTGTAATGCCAGGGCATCGCCATTACGCAGACCTTCAGTCGTCATTTCACTGCCTGACGCCACGGGTTTATAGCCGACGGTTCGTAACCCCAGCTGTCCCGCCGCCTGAAGCAGCGCACAGCTGGCGATAGTTTTACCCACTTCGGTATCCGTTCCGGTGACAAAATAGGTGTCAGTCACGTTGAATCACTCCCAAAAATAGATGATAAGTCAGCGGATATTTTCCCTGTTGGCAGGGCCAGGCGAGCTGTAGCTGACGCAGTTGCGAGCGGGTGAGCACGCGCTGCTCGCGTCCATCATGCAAATGCGTCGCGCCAATGCCCTTTAGCGAGCGCATAGCGCTCAGCGCATCGTCAAACCACAGCGTGATGGCATGAGACTGGTACTCCGCGTCCCAGCCATGCAGGGCGTTTTCCAGTTGTTCCACGGGCAAAAAACGGTTGGCGTGCTCCCTGTCATCAACCGCTCGCCACGCCTGACGAAGCTCTGGCATTGAACCCTGCGCCAGAGTACTAAACGCCACCGCCCCACCGGGACGCACCACGCGGTAAAGCTCTTTTAACGCACCACGGAGATCGCTGCACCACTGCACGGCCAGATTGCTCCAGGCCAGGTCGAAAGTACCGGTTGCCTGCGGAATGGCTTCGATATCCGCCAACAGATAGCGGTGGGCGACATCGTGACGCTGCGCTTGCATCAGCATTTGTGCCGACAAATCCAGCGCGCAAACCTCGCTCCCCAGCTCCCGCCAGTAGCGACTCATACGCCCTGGCCCACAGCCTGCATCCAGTACCTGAGCAAACACCCGCCCCTCGAGTCGCGCCAGTAACGCATCGGCACTCTGACGCTGAAGCTCTGCGTGTTGCTCATAGTAGGTGGCCGCGCGACCAAACGCGGCAGCAATCGCCTGCTTATTGACCTGTTCCATGCAGCACCTCCAGTAGGCTGTCTATATCCTGGGCTTCATGTGCCTGGGTCAGCGTAATCCGCAACCTGGCCGTACCCGTCGGCACCGTCGGGGGACGAATCGCCGTCACCCAGCATCCCTGTTGCCGTAATGCCTGTGCCAACTGTAAGGCTTTATGGTTATCGCCCACGATCAGCGGCTGAATCGCACTGTCTGAATGCGCCAGCGTTAAGTCTGGCGTATTCATCCCAGCACGAAAACGCCGGATCAGCATCGTCAGCTTTTCTCTGCGCTCATCGCCTTCGCGGCTGCGGATCACCGCCAGCGCGGCGCGCAAGGCCTGAGCCTGCGCCGGGGGCATACTGGTGCTGTAGATCAGATGCCGGGCAAACTGCAGCAGATAATCGGCTACGTTATCTGAACACAGGATTGCTGCGCCGCTAACGCCAAACCCTTTGCCAAACGTCACCACGAGCAGCTCAGGTTTTACCTGCTGTCGGGAGCACGAGCCGCGCCCTTCCTCACCGCACACGCCGATCCCATGCGCATCATCCACCAGCAGCCACGCGCCCTGCTGTTCTGCCACCGCGTGAATGTCCGCCAGCGGCGCGCTGTCACCATCCATGCTGAACACACCTTCAGTGACCACGAGTTGCTGCCCCGGACAGGGGGCAGTCAGCAGACGCTCCAGATGTTGCGAGTCATTATGGGTAAAGCGACGTAGCACGGCGGGGCTAAGGCTGGCAGCTTCCAGCAGCGAGGCATGGCTGAGCCGGTCGGCGACGATCCGATCCTCTTTTCCCATCAACGCGGCAATGACCGCCTGATTAGCGGCAAAACCAGAGATAAACAGCAGCGCCCGTGAATAGCCGAGCCACTGCGCCAGCTCTTCTTCCAGCGCCTGATGAGCAACGGAATAACCGCTAACATGGCCTGAGCCGCCGCTGCCGACGCCAAAACGTTCAGCTCCCTGCTGCCAGGCACAGACAATCTGCGGATGATGGCTCAAGCCAAGGTAGTCGTTGCTGGAGAAATTCAGATACTGGCGACCGTCGGCCTGCAGCCAGCGACCGGCACCCTGCGTCACCGCATAGCGCTGACGCCATGCATCAGCACGACGACGCGCCGTTAGCGCATCGTCTATTTTTTGCTGCCAGGTCATACGGTTGCCGCGTTGTAGTAATCGTCGGTATCCGGAGTACGCAGCGCCTGCTCCAGACGTTGCTGCTGTTCGTTATCGCCCGCCAGTACCGCCGTTTGCTGCGGATTAAGACCCAGCTTGCGGAACAGCAGTAAATCTTTGTCCTCGTTCGGATTGGGTGTAGTAAGCAGTTTGCAGCCGTAGAAAATCGAGTTGGCCCCGGCCATAAAGCACATTGCCTGGGTTTGTTCGTTCATCTGCTCGCGCCCGGCAGAAAGACGCACGTATGAGGTCGGCATCATGATGCGCGCCACGGCGATAGTACGAATAAAATCAAAGGCATCTACGTCATCGTTATCGGCGAGCGGCGTGCCCTTCACTTTCACCAGCATATTGATCGGCACGCTTTCCGGCGGCGTCGGCAAATTCGCTAATTGCAGCAGCAGACCCGCGCGATCGGTCACCGTTTCCCCCAGACCCACAATCCCGCCGGAGCAGACTTTAATGCCCGCCTCACGCACTTTATCCAGCGTATCCAGGCGCTCCTGGTACGAACGGGTGGTGATGATATTGCCGTAGAATTCCGGCGAGGTGTCGAGGTTGTGGTTGTAGTAGTCCAGACCCGCATTGGCCAGGCGCTGGGCCTGCGTTTCGTCCAGCGTGCCCAGCGTCATACAGGCTTCCAGCCCCAGTTCTTTCACGCCCTGCACCATCTGCTCCAGGTAAGGCATATCACGTTCGTGAGGATTCTTCCACGCCGCGCCCATGCAAAACCGCGTTGAGCCGGCCTGCTTCGCCTTACGCGCCGACTCCAGCACCTGTTCAACCTCCATCAAACGTTCTGTTTCCAGGCCGGTTTTATAGCGGGAACTTTGTGGGCAATATTTGCAGTCCTCCGGGCAGGCACCGGTCTTAATCGACAGCAGCGTACTGACCTGAACCTGTTGCGGATCGAAGTGCTGGCGATGAACCTGCTGCGCTTCAAACAGCAGATCCAGCAGCGGTTTTTCAAATAATTCGGTGACTTGCGACATTGTCCAGCGAGAAGAATGAGCCATATTGGTATACGTTTCGTTGTTAGTTTGGTGTAGACTAGTAAACCTAAATCTTTTTAATTTGGTTTACAAGTCGATTATGACAACGGACGATCTTGCGTTTGACCAACGCCATATCTGGCACCCTTACACCTCCATGACCTCCCCGTTACCGGTTTATCCGGTGGCGCGTGCCGAAGGTTGCGAACTGATCTTAGCCAGTGGTGAGAGGCTGATTGACGGTATGTCATCCTGGTGGGCGGCGATCCACGGCTACAATCACCCACAGCTGAACGCCGCGATGAAAACGCAGATTGATGCCATGTCGCATGTGATGTTTGGCGGCATTACTCATGCCCCGGCTATTGCGCTGTGCCGCCAGTTGGTGGCGATGACACCACAGGCGCTGGAGTGTGTTTTTCTCGCGGATTCAGGTTCGGTCGCCGTAGAAGTCGCGATGAAAATGGCGCTGCAATACTGGCAGGCTAAAGGCGAATCCCGTCAGCGGTTCCTGACGTTTCGTAACGGCTATCACGGCGATACCTTTGGCGCGATGTCGGTCTGCGATCCCGACAACTCGATGCACAGTCTGTGGAAGGGCTATCTGCCAGAGAACCTGTTTGCGCCCGCCCCGCAAAGCCGCATGGGCGGCGAGTGGGACGAACTGGATATGGTGCCTTTTGCCCGCCTGATGGCCGCGCATCGCCACGAGATTGCGGCGGTGATCCTTGAGCCAATCGTACAGGGCGCTGGCGGTATGCGCATGTATCATCCCGAATGGTTAAAACGCATCCGTAAGATGTGTGACCGGGAAGGTATTCTGCTGATTGCCGATGAGATAGCCACCGGATTTGGCCGTACGGGTAAGCTGTTTGCCTGCGAGCACGCCGACATCACGCCAGACATTTTGTGCCTGGGTAAGGCGTTAACCGGCGGGACAATGACCCTTTCAGCAACCCTGACCACGCGTCAGGTCGCAGAGACCATCAGCAATGGTGAAGCCGGATGCTTCATGCACGGCCCGACCTTTATGGGCAACCCGCTGGCCTGCGCCGTCGCCTCCGCCAGCCTGTCGTTACTCGAAACCGGCGAGTGGCGCTCGCAGGTCGCGGCCATTGAAGCGCAACTACGGGCAGAACTTGCCCCGGCGGCGGAATCCAGTTGGGTAGCGGACGTACGCGTACTCGGCGCCATCGGCGTCATCGAAACCACGCATCCGGTGAATATGGCGGCGTTACAGAAGTTCTTTGTCGAACAGGGCGTCTGGGTACGTCCGTTTGGTAAGCTCATTTATCTGATGCCGCCGTACATCATCAAGCCTGAACAGTTGCGTCGTCTGACCCAGGCCGTGAATGAGGCTGTGCGCAGTGCAACATTTTTTAGCGATTAATCAGCGGTAACCTCTTCGGTTTCTGGCTACACTTTTTGGCTAACGAGAGGAGTCAGCATGAAACTAATCAGCAACGATCTGCGCGATGGCGATAAGCTTGGGCATCGCCACGTCTTTAACGGCATGGGGTATGACGGGGATAATATCTCCCCGCATCTGGCGTGGGATGACGTGCCCGCAGGGACTAAAAGCTTTGTCGTGACCTGCTTTGATCCTGATGCGCCAACCGGCTCCGGTTGGTGGCATTGGGTGGTAGTAAATCTGCCGGCTGATACCCGCGTACTTACGCAAGGCTTCGGCTCCGGGCTGGTTGCGCTACCGGATGGCGTGATTCAGACCCGTACAGATTTTGGTAAAGCCGGTTATGGTGGCGCAGCGCCGCCGAAGGGGGAAAGCCATCGTTATATCTTTACGGTTCATGCGTTGGATGTGGAGCGTATTGATGTCGATGAGGACGCCAGCGGTGCGATGGTTGGATTTAACGTTCACTTCCACTCGCTTGCCAGCGCCTCGATTACGGCAATGTTTAGCTAAGCTATGTTGTGCCGGATGTCGGTTTCGCCTCATCCGGCCTACAAAGAAGACCGTTGGCCTGATAAGATGCGTCAGCGTCGCCATCAGGCAGTTTTCTACAGAAATTCAGGCAGCAATTTCAGCAACGTTCCTTGCGCTAACAGTTCGGTTGCGCACTCAATATCCGGGGCGAAATAGCGATCCTGCGTATAGTGGGCAACCTGCTCACGCAGAGCCTGGCGCGCCTGCTCCAGCAGCGGACTTGAGGTTAACCCTTCACGCAGATCAATCCCCTGACACGCCGCCAGCCACTCCACGGCAATCACGCCGCGCGTATTCGCCGCCATCTCCCACAATCTGCGACCCGCGGCTGGTGCCATAGAAACGTGATCTTCCTGGTTGGCGGAGGTCGGTAAGCTGTCCACGCTGTGCGGATGCGCCAGCGCTTTGTTTTCGCTCGCCAGCGCGGCGGCCGTCACCTGAGCGATCATAAAGCCGGAGTTAACCCCACCGTTTTTCACCAGGAACGGCGGCAACTGCGACATATGTTTGTCCATCATCAGCGCAATGCGCCGCTCTGACAGCGAGCCGATTTCCGCAAACGCCAGTGCCAGGTTATCTGCCGCCATCGCCACCGGTTCAGCATGGAAGTTGCCGCCGGAAATCACATCGCCCTCTTCGGCAAACACCAACGGGTTATCGGAAACCGCATTGGCTTCCACCAGCAGGACATCCAATACCTGGCGCATTTGCGTCAGGCACGCCCCCATTACCTGCGGCTGACAGCGCAGAGAATACGGATCCTGCACTTTTTCACAGTTATGATGCGACTGGGAAAGCGCACTGGTATCGGTTAACACATGGCGGTACAGCGTAGCGGCATCAATCTGCCCGCGCTGCCCGCGCGCGGCATGAATACGGGCATCAAACGGACGACGAGAACCCAGAACTGCTTCGGTGGTCAGCGCCCCGCACACCGTCGCGGAGGCGAACAGCTCCTGAGCTTCAATTAACCCGCGCAGGGCAAAGGCGGTAGAAGCCTGGGTCCCGTTGAGCAGCGCCAGCCCTTCTTTCGCCTCCAGCGTTATCGGCTCCAGCCCGGCTTTTTTCAGCGCCTCAGTCGCCGGGAGCCATTCCCCCTGCCAGCGCGCTTTACCTTCGCCCAGTAGCGTCAAAGACATATGCGCCAGCGGGGCCAAATCGCCTGAAGCGCCCACCGACCCTTTCGCCGGGATCAGCGGATACACCTCGGCATTGACCAGCGCAATCAGTGCTTCGATCACGCTTAAACGAATGCCGGAAAAACCACGCGCCAGGCTGTTGATTTTCAGCACCATAATCAGACGCACCATAGCGTCGTCCAGCGCCTCGCCAACGCCTGCCGCATGGGAGAGCACCAGCGAATGCTGCAAATTCTGCAAGTCTTCCGTGGCGATGCGGGTCTGGGCCAGCAGCCCAAAACCGGTATTAATGCCATATGCCGTACGGCCTTCAGCGACAATATTATTGACGCAGGCGACGCTGGCATTGATTGCATCAATCGCCCCGGCATCCAGGCTCAGTTTGACCGGCTGCTGCCAGATATCGCGTAGTTGTGCAAAACTCAGGTGGCCCGGCGTTAATGTCATGGTGTTCATATCAGCGTTTCTCCTGCGTCGCAGCAACCATCGGCAAATTCAGCCCTTCCTCGACGGCGCATTCCACCGCAATGTCATACCCGGCGTCAGCGTGACGCATCACCCCGGTCGCCGGATCGTTATGTAATACCCGGGCGATGCGCGCGGCAGCTTCATCGGTGCCATCGCAAACAATCACCATCCCGGCATGCTGGGAGAAGCCCATGCCGACCCCACCGCCGTGATGCAGCGACACCCAGGTCGCGCCGCTGGCGGTGTTAAGCAGCGCGTTCAACAACGGCCAGTCGGATACGGCGTCTGACCCGTCGCGCATGGCTTCGGTTTCGCGGTTCGGGCTGGCAACAGAGCCGGAGTCCAGATGGTCACGGCCAATAACAATTGGCGCGGACACTTCGCCACTGCGCACCATTTCGTTAAACGCCAGCCCCAGTTTCTGACGCCACTCCAGGCCAACCCAGCAGATACGCGCCGGTAAGCCCTGGAAGTTAATTCGCTCACGCGCCATATCCAGCCAGTGGTGCAGATGCTTATCGTCAGCCACGATCTCTTTCACTTTGGCATCGGTTTTATAAATATCCTGCGGATCGCCGGAAAGCGCCACCCAACGGAACGGGCCAATGCCGCGACAGAACAGGGGGCGAATATAAGCAGGGACAAAGCCGGGGAAATCAAATGCGTTTTCCACGCCCATCTCTTTGGCCATCTGGCGAATGTTGTTGCCGTAATCAAACGTTGGCACGCCCATTTTGCTAAACGCCAACATCGCCTCGACGTGCGTTGCCATTGAACGTTTCGCCGCCTGGACCGTGCCCTGGGGATCGGACACCGCTTTCTCCTGATACTCTTCCCAACTCCAGCCGGACGGCAGATAACCATGCAGCGGATCGTGGGCGCTGGTCTGATCGGTGACCATATCCGGGCGCACACCGCGCTTCACCAGTTCCGGTACAACGTCGGCGGCGTTAGCGCACAGGGCAATAGAGACCGCTTTGCCCTCACGGGTGTACTTGTCGATACGCGCCAGCGCGTCGTCAAGCGATGTTGCCTGCTCGTCCACGTAGCGGGTACGCAGACGGAAATCAATGCGGCTTTGCTGGCATTCAATGTTCAACGAACACGCACCCGCCAGCGTAGCGGCTAACGGTTGTGCCCCGCCCATACCGCCCAACCCGGCAGTTAGTACCCAGCGCCCGCTCAGGTTACCCTGATAATGCTGACGTCCAGCCTCAACGAAGGTTTCATAAGTCCCCTGCACAATGCCCTGGCTACCAATGTAGATCCAGCTCCCGGCGGTCATCTGGCCGTACATCGCCAGCCCTTTGGCATCCAGTTCGTTGAAGTGTTCCCAGGTTGCCCAATGTGGCACCAGATTGGAGTTGGCAATCAGCACGCGCGGTGCATTGTCGTGAGTTTTGAATACGCCTACTGGTTTACCGGACTGGACCAGCAGGGTCTCATCAGTCTCCAGTTTGGTTAGCGCGTTGACGATGGCGTCATAGCATTCCCAGTCCCGTGCGGCGCGACCAATCCCACCGTAGACCACCAGCTCATGCGGATTTTCCGCGACATCGGGATCGAGATTGTTCATTAACATGCGCAGCGGCGCTTCGGTCAGCCAGCTTTTGGCCGTTAAGGTGGTGCCGCGTGGGGCACGAATATCCTGCTGACGATATTTGCTATGAGACATGACAGAAAACTCCTCAGGCTGAATGTAGGCCGGATCAGGCGTGTACGCCGCCATCCGGCACAGCGCCTGATGGCGACGCTAACGCGTCTTATCAGGCCTACGATTAACGGTCACATTAGCTGGAAGTATATACTTGTCTATACAATTAAACGCAAGATCGTAATTAACAACTGAGCTACATTTTTGCCATACTGCGGCAGCAATCACGATTTTCAGGACATGAAGCGCCCTTGCAGACGATAGCGGGAACCCGGGAACAGCAAACGGGCATGAGAGACAATAGATGACGCAGACCAGGTTTTACGGCGGATCAACAGACAGGGATCGTGTTCTTTGATGTTCAGCAGTGCGCACTCGTCGGCGCTGGCACGTACCGCTTCAACAATATGTTCACCTTCCGTTAAAGGGGCTATCAGCGACAGGTAAGCGTGCGGCGTTGTCTGACTGTAATCCTGCGCCAGATACTCAGGCACAATTTCGGCATTCACGCAGCGATCCTCAATCTGTACCGGCAAGTCGTTCTCGTAGTGCACCATCACAGAGTGAAAAATAGAGGTGCCTTCTTTGACGTTTAGCACCAAAGCCTGCTGCGCGTTGGCCTGGGTTCTTTCCAGCGTCAGCACTTCGCACCGGTGCTGATGCTGACGGGCGTTGATTTCATCCGCGATGCTACGAATTTCAAATAGCGCGGACTGACCTTTTGGCTCGGCGACAAACGTCCCCACGCCCTGCAAACGCACCAGTAAACCTTCATCCGTTAACTCTCGCAGCGCCCGGTTGATGGTCATGCGGCTGAAACCATACTGCGCCACCAGCTCTGCCTCAGACGGAATGCGATCGTGAGGTTGCCATATACCGCTGGCAATTTTTTCGCTGATCTCCTGTTTGACCTTTTCGTAAAAAGGAGCCGGAGCAGAACGAGATGGGAGCATGCGTGAGCCTTCCTTAAGCAGAGAATGTGAGTGGGTACAGTTTACAGACATTACCCGAACCTGATAAGCGCAACGCCATCAGGTATGTCAGTGCCACCAATGTGCGATTTGCCAGCCTAATCGCGCCGCAACCCGCGCCGCCCTGCCATCATCGTCAAAGCGTGGATTAAATTCAACCATATCCACCGCCTGTAGTTTACCGCTACGGCACAGAGGCTCAATCAGTCTCAACAGCGTCGCCAACGGTACCCCAAGCGCGGCGGGGGCCGACACGCCGGGCATTTCCCACACTGGCAACACGTCGAGGTCGATAGTCAGATAGATGACATCCAGGTTGGCGGCAAACTGCGCTAACTGTGCCTGCGCCGTATCACAATGCAGATCCTCCACTACGGTCACACCGAGCCGCTGGGCCTCATCCCATAGCGCCTGGGTGTTTGCCGCGCGACTGACGCCGATACAGGCATAGTGAAATTCACGCTGCTGTTCATCGCACAGTTGGGCCAGTTGGCGAAACGGTGTCCCGGATGTGGCCTGCTCCGCATGGCGCAAATCGAGATGCGCATCGAAGTTGACTATCCCCACTTTCGCCTGCGGGAACGCATCCAGCACACCTGCGCCATGTGCAAAGGCGGTTTCGTGTCCACCACCCAGAACGAAAGTACGCATGCTCTCCTGCTGACAGCGCTGCACCGCATTGCGTAGCGCCTGCTGCGCGCCTTCGAGATCTGGGGCTTGCGCCACAATATTTCCCAGATCCACCAGCCGATGATGCCCATCATGGCTGGCTAAATTTGCCAGCGCCTTGCGCAGTACATCGGGCGCTCCGGCGGCTCCCGTCCGCCCCTGGTTACGTTTAACGCCTTCGTCGCAGGCAAACCCGAGCAGCGCTATCTGCTCGCGATACATTTCCGGGCTAAACGTCGGGCTCAGGGTGATAGTCTGAAACAGGCGCAGCGCATTCGGCGATTCGGCGCGGTCATCGCGTCCCTGCCACAGCGCAGGTGAAGCTGGTTGCCAGTTAGTCATGCTATTTGTCCTTTGAATACGCGTTGGTAGAGCGGGTTGCGTCCGGGTTCATACAAGATCTCGACCGGGAGGGTTGCATCCCACACCACAAAATCGGCCACAAACCCGGCCTTCAATTGACCATGGGTGGCATGACGCCCCAGTGCCCGCGCCGCATGACGGGTTACGCCCGCCCATGCTTCTTCCGGCGTTAGGCCAAACTGAACGCAGGCCATATTCATCGCCCAGTGCAGGCTGATAAACGGACTGGTACCGGGGTTAAAATCTGTCGCTACCGCCATCGGTACCTGATATTGACGCAGCAACGCTACCGGTGGGCGCTGCTGCTCTTTGAGGAAATAGAATGCGCCGGGCAGCAGCACACCGACCGTACCGCTTTGGCTCATCGCCGCCACGCCCGCTTCATCGAGGTATTCAATATGATCGGCGGATAGCCCGTGGTAGCGGCTTACCAATTGTGCGCCTCCAAGCAATGACAATTGTTCGACATGACCTTTAATCGGGATGCCCAGCGCCTGCGCAGCCTGAAACACGCGCTCACTCTGCGCCAACGAAAAACCCACGCTTTCACAGAACAGATCGACGGTCTCGAAAAGCCCTTGCTCCCACAGCTGCGGCAAAATAGTTTCGCATACCAGCGTAATATAGCCGTCAGGATCATCCCGGTATTCCGCAGGAGTCGCATGCGCAGCCAACAGCGTCGGGCTGATTTCCACGATATTTTCTGCCGCCAGCGCTGCCGCCACGCGCAATATTTTCTCTTCTGTCTGCAAATCCAGGCCGTAACCCGATTTTATTTCCAGCAGCGTAACGCCTTCTTTGATCAACTGTTCCATCCGCTGACGGGCCAGATGCAAAAGTTGTTCATCCGTGGCGCTGCGGGTCGCCGACACGGTGGCATTAATTCCCCCGCCCTCGGCGTTTATCTGCTGGTAAGAGACACCGTTTAACCGTTGCTCCCATTCACCTGCGCGGTTACCGCCAAAAACCAGATGCGTATGGCAGTCAATCAGGCCAGGCGTAATCAGTCTGCCCTGCATGTCAAAGGTATTGTCATGGGTCAGATATAATGATGACTCCGGGACGATATCGCGAATCTTACCCTGGCGGACGATCAGCGCATGACCATCCACCAACCCATACGGGGTGCCTCGCTCAGGATCCATCGTCGCCAGACGAACATTGCGCCAGATAACATCATCAGGGAAGAATTTCTGCATTCGACTCACCACTTGTCATAGGTTGTATAGACATTTATTTTTGATTATAGGGATGTTGTCAACCTGAAGAACCGTAATTGTTATGTATTTGTGATATAAGGACTCTCCGCGTCGGGCATTGCGGCGATAAAAAACAACTTTTTACCTTTTAACCTTCCCGTTTCGCTCAACTTAGTATAAAAAAGCAGGCTTCAATGGATAACTTTCAAAGCCCGGAGCAACCTGTGAACATATCATCAGTTTCCCGTCTGGCGCTGGCTATGGCTTTTGGCGTGACGCTGACCGCCTGTAGCTCTACGCCGCCCGATCAAATTCCTTCAGATCAGACCGCGCCAGGCACCTCTTCGCGCCCGATCTTGTCGGCCAATGAAGCAAACAACTTCGTTGCTGCGCACTATTTTTCCGCGCTGACGCCAAACACCGCGCCGTGGAGCCCTTCTGCTATTACTCTGCCTGCGCAGCCTGACTTTGTCGTTGGCCCGGCAGGCACTCAGGGCGTCACCCATACCAGTATTCAGGCTGCGGTTGATGCGGCAATCATCAAACGTACTAACAAACGTCAGTACATCGCGATTATGCCCGGTGAGTATCAGGGTACGGTATACATCCCGGCAGCAACGGGTAGCCTGACGCTGTACGGTATGGGCGAAAAACCGCTGGATGTAAAAATTGGCCAGGCCATTGACGGTGACATGAGCACCGCAGACTGGCGTCGCACGGTGAACCCGGGCGGTAAATATATGCCGGGTAAACCTGCGTGGTATATGTTTGATAATTGCCAGAACAAACGCGGCACAAATATTGGCGTGATGTGTTCTGCCGTCGTCTGGTCGCAAAATAATGGTCTGCAGCTGCAAAACCTGACCATCGAAAACAACCTGGGCGACAGCGTTGATGCGGGTAACCACCCGGCCGTTGCGCTACGTACCGATGGCGATAAAGTGCAGATCAATAAGGTTAACATCCTGGGCCGCCAGAATACCTTCTTCGTGACCAACAGCGGCGTACAAAACCGTCTGGAAAACGATCGTCAGCCGCGTACGCTGGTTACCAACAGCTACATTGAAGGCGATGTGGATATTGTTTCCGGCCGCGGTGCCGTGGTGTTCGATAACACCGATTTCCGCGTAGTGAACTCCCGTACCCAGCAGGAAGCCTATGTGTTCGCACCGGCTACTCTGTCAAACATCTACTACGGTTTCCTGGCGATTAATAGCCGCTTCACGGCAAGTGGCGATGGCGTGGCACAGTTAGGCCGCTCGCTGGATGTCGATTCCAACACTAACGGTCAGGTCGTTATTCGTGACAGCGTGATTAACGAAGGCTTTAACATGGCAAAACCATGGGCTGACAGCGTTATCTCTAAACGCCCGTTTGCCGGTAATACCGGTGCGGAAGATGATAAAGGTGAAATCCAGCGTAACCTGAACGACACCAACTTCAACCGCATGTGGGAATACAACAACCGCGGTATCGGTAGCAAAGTGGTAGCAGAACCGAAGCAGTAATGACTGAAAAACAAAAAGGTCGCCAGCTTGAAACTGGCGACCTTTTTTATGACGTTATACCAAACGTGACTTATTAAAGTTAATCAAACTCCCTGCCTTAATAATTTCACGTTCTTCCCCGGTCAGACTTTCCATATACACACTGATTTCACTCACTGTCCCCTCATCGTGAAGCACGTAGGCTTTGATGTCTTTACTGCACTCATCCAGCGCGCGGCGAATACCAGGAATGTAGATGTAGTCCCCAACGTCAAAAGTAGGTTTCTCTGCCATTTGCAGCGGTAGCATGCCCCAGTTGATCACATTGGAACGGTAGCGCTTAGTCGCATATTCCTGGGCGATATTCGCCAGCCCGCCAATCACTCGTTGACAGCTCGCCGCCTGCTCGCGCGCTGAACCATCACCGGGTTTGACTGCGTAAATCATGCTACCAATCTCAGTATCCAGTGGTTGCATATTTTCCTGACCGGCAATCTGTTGAATGCGTTCAAAAACAGACGCCAGCGCGCTGACATCACCCGCCACGCGCCGTTTTTCCAGTTCCGATGTCGCTTTACTTCTTGCCACATACCCAGGATCGCGTCGTGAAAGCGTAAATTCCGCCAGTCCTAAAGGATTAGAACGATACGAAGAGGTTTCTCCGGACGGGATAAGCTCATCCGTTGTTGTCACGTAATCAAGGATCTTCGAGGCCACTTTCAGCAGAATATTTTCCGTTAATGCGCCCAGTTCCGGCCAGTCTTTAATATTCGGGCCGTAAATGAGCGGCTGCTGCGTGGCCCCTTTCACGAACCCTTGGTATACGCGGCTCTTATAAGGCGCAGGGTTAAACGCATAGTCTGGCACCGTATCCCAGCAATCCAGATCCGTCGCGGCAGTGAGGAATCCCCCGTTGGCTGCGGTAGCCGCGATCGAGCGCGCATCCATCAGCGCAACGGCGGACATTTGCCCGTTGCCCGGTTTCGAGCCTTCACGGTTGGGGAAATTACGCGTGGTATGGCGGATGCTAAGACCATTATTGATTGGCGTATCGCCCGCCCCAAAGCATGGACCGCAGAACGCGGTTCTGATGACGGCCCCGGCTCCCAGCAAATCTGTAACGACACCTTTTTGCGCTAAATCCATAAACACCGGCTGCGACGAGGGGTAAACAGCCAGCGAGAACGCATCATTACCGCAGGATTGACCTCGTAATGCCTGCGCCGCAGCAATCACGTTTTCATAGTTGCCCCCCGAGCATCCGGCAATGATCCCCTGCTGTACTTTTAAGCGACCATTTTCTACTTTATCTAACAACGAGAGGCTGGCCTTACCCTGGGCGATACGTGCAGATTCAACTTCAACCTCCCGGAGAATATCCGTCAGATTTTCATTTAGAGTATCAATCTCATAGACATTACTTGGGTGGAATGGCAGCGCAATCATCGGTTTAATCGCACTCAGATCGACATAAATACAACCGTCATACCAGGCCATCGGCTGCGGGTTGAGCTGGCAATAGTCTTGTTCGCGACCGTGTAATGCCAGCCAACTGCGAGTTTCGTCATCCGTTTGCCAGACGGAGCTCAAACAGGTGGTTTCGGTGGTCATCACATCAACGCTGTTGCGAAAATCCGTTGAAAGATGGCGAATGCCTGGTCCAACAAACTCCATGACCTTATTTTTGACATAACCATTTTTAAACACCGCACCAATGATCGCCAAAGCCACATCCTGTGGACCAACGCCCGCGACAGGCTTGCCGGTGAGATAAACGGCAACAACGCCTGGGTAATCAATATCCCAGGTATCGTTTAACAGCTGCTTGACCAGCTCACCGCCCCCTTCTCCCACAGCCATCGTGCCCAGTGCGCCGTAGCGAGTATGGCTGTCTGAGCCAAGGATCATTTTGCCGCCACCCGCCATCATTTCGCGCATATATTGATGGATAACAGCAATATGTGGCGGCACAAAAATCCCGCCATAACGCTGCGCCGCAGACAGGCCAAACATATGATCGTCACCGTTAATGGTTCCCCCTACCGCGCATAATGAGTTATGGCAGTTAGTCAGAACGTACGGCAGCGGGAACCGCTCCATACCTGATGCTTTAGCGGTCTGAATAATACCGACAAAGGTAATATCGTGTGAGGCTAATGAATCAAACTTAATTTTAAGCTTATTCATATCACCGGACGTATTATGCGCGGCGAGAATCGACCACGCGATAGTTCCTTTTTTCGCGTCCTCTTTGCAGATATGCCCAGGCAAAGACTCCTCAGCTATAATTTCATTATTATCGGAGAGGTAAATTCCTTTTTCATACAACTTAATCATTTGATACTCCGTAGTCCTGTGCTTACATCAGCGCACAGTCAATTAATAGTGTTAAACCTGATTTATGATTTACAGCATGTTCCAGTTAATCAACATGCTCCACCACCACACGCCGAGAGTGATATGGACAATAAATGTCAGTAAGGTCAGCATGGCGCCCACCAGCCACCACGATTTAATATCGTTATAGCCAACACCAAAAATAACCGGACCTGCGGCACCGCCATAATGGGTGACCATTCCGCCATACGAGTTAGAGAAGAGTAACGCCAGTGCAGTTAACATCAGTGGTGCCCCGGACACATTCGCCAACATGGCAAACACCGGCATCATTGCCACAATATACGCACTGCCGGAAGCAAAGAAGTAACGAACGATAATGCTTAGGAACAAAATAACGAAGAACGCCACATTGCCATGATTACCAAAGTCGAGATTGTTTTTGAACAGTTCGGCTAACCAGTCGAAGAATTTCACTTTCGACAATAGCGAACTTAAACCGATAATACCGCCGTACCAGATTAAGGTATTCCATCCGCCCTTATTTTTAACGACATCATCCCAGGTGACTACGCCAAATAAGAGCATCGTACCCATGACGACAATCGCCACCGTTGATTCATCAATGCCAAGGCTTTTACTGAAGATCCATCCCAATAACGCGAGGACGAAAATGCCCAGCAGCATTTTTTCACGCCCTTTCATTGGCCCTAAGTCCTGAAGCCCGGCTTTTGCGATAGTTTTATTATCAACCTTTTTAATTTCAGGTGGATACATAAAATAGATAACGAGCGGTGTCAGCAGCAGCATGACCAGTCCAGGCAGGCCTGCGGCAAGCGCCCATCCGCCCCAGCTTAGCTGCAAGTGGCAGATATCATTGATCATTTTCAACGCCAGAATGTTTCCTGCCATCGCGGTAAAAAACATATAGCTGGTTGTTTTAGTGACCATATAGACCGACATCATCAGGTAGTGACCGACGCGGCGTGGGCTTTTGTCTGGTTCGGAACCCAGCGCCACCGCCACACTATTGATGATGGGTAAAACGATTCCTCCCGCTCGCGCCGTATTTGACGGTGTTGCCGGGGCTAATACCAGGTCAAGAAACACGGTCACGTAACCGAGGCCAAGCGTCGTGTTACCTATTTTACCGATCAGAATATAGGCAATGCGTTTGCCCAGTCCCGTCGTCACAAATGCAGCACTTAAGGTAAACGCGGAGAAAACCAGCCATGTCGTGCCGGAAGCATAACCGCTCAGCACGCTGCTGGTTTTAAGTACGCCGCTGCCTAAATTGCCGACAACCACCATTGAGGCGGCAACGGCAATCACTAACACTACGGGTTCGGGGAACGGTTTTATTACCAACCCGACGATCGCAGCAAGATAAATACCAAAAAGTACCCATGCCAGTTCACTTAATCCCGCCGGGGCTGGAATAAAACCGATAATACACGGGATCGCTAATATTAATACCAGCTTCCATAATGATTTAACGTTCATTTTTGAGTCCTGGGTAATCTGTACATAAACTACAGAATGTTTTCCGATTTTCCGTAATCACAGCAAAATGAGGTCAACGCTGTCAGGGAAGATAAACGTCACCAGCAAATATTTTTCTGGCGGTACGAATAACCGACGCTCTGATGGTTTCAGGCTCATCCCCTTCATTGGTTAAATGAATATCAAGAGCGCCGCCAGGATGTTCAATATTGATATTCCCGTAATGGGCACCTGCCGTTACCTGGCGCGTAACGGTACCGCTAATGGCACAACTGCTGGCAATAGCTATCGCCCCGGTAATCGCCAGTGCCTTATGGCAAGAGTGCGGCATAAAATAACGAACATTAATTTCGCCACCGTATTGTGGTGCCGAGATGAGAATAGGTTTTGGGATAACCTTATTACTGACATCACCCAGGCCCATAGCGTCACCGGCCTGTAAACGAATAGATTCAATGCGCGACATTAATGCGCTGTCTGCATCTAAATCCTCCGCTGATTCATAGCCCGTTTTCCCCAGGTATTCAGCAGGAATAATCACGACAGGCGTCGCCATATCCATGCAGGTCACCGGAACGGAGTCGATATAATCGATCTGCTGACCTGTCGGGAAGATATGCCCGGTTTTAGAACCTGCGGCATTGAGAAACGTCAGTGCAATAGGCGCGGATGTTCCCGGTACACCATCAATTCTTGCGGTTCCTTCATATTCAACAACACCGTGCGGCGTCTGTATATCAGCGTCGATAAACGTGTTGGTGTTGACATTGCGAATACGTACGCGAGTGGTCGGCGTTGTGGCAGTAATTAATCCCTTTTCAATAGCAAATGCGCCAACGGCGGAAAGCATATTGCCACAGTTTGGCGTAGTATCGACCCGTTGCTCATGCACCAATACCTGGGCAAATAAATAATCGATATCCGCTTGCGGATCGTTTGAACGGCTAATAATCGCGACTTTGCTGGTTAACGGATTGCCACCGCCAATGCCGTCTATTTCCAGTGCATTGCCGGAACCCATAATTCCGACCAATACTTCATCACGCAGCTTTTCTTCTTCAGGTAGGTCTTGAGCTAATAAAAATGCGCCTCTGGAGGTTCCTCCACGCATCATAACGCAAGGTATTTTTTTCATGACAATGCTCTCTATTTTATTTCCACTAGGTACATGGTTGCATGTCATGAATAGGGTGACTAATGACTTCATTTTCGTTATTAGTGATTTATTTTTATTAATTACAATTTAAGAATTACAGATACACTGGACGCTTTCATCTTAGACAGGGGCTTCCCCGATTTACTCCGGAGTCAGAATGAAACACGAGTTATCGAGCATAAAGGCGTTTGTCACGCTGGCAGAGTCCGATTCTTTTAACAATGCCGCCAAATTACTTAATATTACGCAACCTGCATTAACGCGCAGAATTAAGAAAATGGAAGAGTATTTACACACTCAACTCTTTGAAAGAACAACTCGCAAAGTTACATTAACAAAAGCAGGAAAAATGTTATTACCTGAGGCTAAAGAATTAATCAGAGCCTTAGATGAAACAATTTTTAATATTAGTGATATGAATGTTCACCATCATGGCATAGTGACATTATCCTGCATTCCTACCGCTGTTTTCTATTTTTTGCCGTTGGCAATAGGAAAATTTAATGAGCAGTATCCCAATATCAAAGTGCGAATAATTGAGCAAGGTACGAATAATTGTATGGAATCCGTACTTTGCAACGAGGCTGATTTTGGAATAAATATGAACAACATCACAAATTCCTCTATCGAGTTCACCCCACTGGTTAATGAACCGTTTGTTCTGGCCTGTCGGCGCGATCATCCGCTCGCGAATAAACAGTTGGTGGAGTGGCAGGAATTGCTGAATTACAAATTGATAGGCGTTCGATCCTCAAGCGGTAACCGATTGTTGATTGAGCAACATTTGGCCGATAAACCGTGGAAATTGAACTGGTTTTACGAGGTTCGTCATCTGTCCACCTCTCTGGGCCTGGTGGAAGCCGGGCTGGGCGTTTCCGCGTTACCAGGGTTGGCAATGCCGCAAACGCCGCATCCAACGCTGATAGGGATCCCACTGGTTGAGCCTGTCATTAGACGCACGCTGGGGATTATTCGGCGCAAAGACGCGACTCTCTCACCTCCTGCTGAACGTTTTTTCTCTCTTCTGCTTAATTTATGGGCAGAGGACAAAGACAGTCTTTGGA
Source organism: Citrobacter arsenatis (assembly GCF_004353845.1). Lineage (GTDB taxonomy): Bacteria > Pseudomonadota > Gammaproteobacteria > Enterobacterales > Enterobacteriaceae > Citrobacter > Citrobacter arsenatis. The sequence continues at coordinate 1,672,006 of NZ_CP037864.1, read as the reverse complement.
CATCCGTTGCTGAACGCCATGAAAATCTATCGCTCATTAAATGAACAAATAAATCCGCAATCTTCACCAGATTGCGGATCGTTTGTCACGCCTGCGCGTTTTAGTGTGCGTTAACCACCACCCACATCGGGCCTTGTCCTACCGCGTAGCGACCTTTCTCCGTCAGCAGACCTTGTTCGCCTGCAATCTCATACACCGCGATATGGTGCGATTTTTGCCCGGCGGCAATCAGATATTTACCGCTGTTGTCGATATTAAAACCGCGCGGCTGAGTTTCGGTAGGCTGGAAACTTTCTTTAGTCAGCACGCTGCCATCTTCAGACACGCTAAAGATAGTAATCAGGCTGGCGGTGCGATCGCAGGCATACAGATGACGCCCATCCGGTGTGATGTGAATATCCGCCGCCCAACGGGTATCAGCGAAATCAGCTGGCATCATATCCAGCGTCTGCACGCACTCGATCTTGCCGTACGGATCTTTCAGTTCCCAGACGTCAACGGAGCTGTTCAGCTCATTCACACAATACGCATATTGCTTATTCGGATGAAACGCCATATGACGCGGGCCGGCACCTTCAACGGTGTTAACTTCAGCCGGTTCTTTCGCGACCAGATGACCATCATCACTTACGTCAAACAGGCAGATACGATCCTGTTTCAATGCCGGAACCCACAGAATACGGTTATCCGGCGAAATATTCGCCGAATGGCATCCGTCCAGACCTTCAACCACGTCAACCAGTTCTACTGGTAGGCCATCTTCCAGGCGCGTAACGCTCACGCTGCCGGCGTTATAAGAGCCGACAAACACAAAACGCCCCTGATGATCGGTAGAAATATGCGTCGGGCTACCCGGCAGCGCAGACTCCGCCGTGAAGGTCAGCGCACCGTCATCAGGCGCAATACGGTAAGCCAACACACGAAACTCCGGGCGCACGCCAACATAGAGGTAGCGCTTATCCGGGCTGACGACCATCGGTTGTACCTGACCCGGCACATCAACCACCTGCGTCAGCGTCAAAGAGCCATCGTGATTCAGGCTCCAGACGTGGATTTGCTGACTTTCAGGGCTGGCGGTATAAACGGTTTGCTTCATGAATACTCCTTTGCTTTTTGGCAGTTGGCTGCATTTGCCTGACACACGCCTAAGGTAGACGCTTTTAACGGTGAATGCTTAATTAAGGCTCAGAATTTTGTCCGGCTCCCGTCTCGGTGTACCATTCCAGCAGACAAAATTCTCAACCTTAATCTGGAAAAAACTATGACCGCACGCGTGATTGCCCTGGATTTAGACGGTACCCTGTTGACCCCGAAAAAAACCTTGCTGCCATCCTCTCTTGAAGCGCTGTCGCGCGCCAGAGACGCAGGCTACCAACTTATCATTGTCACAGGTCGCCATCACGTCGCTATTCATCCTTTTTATCAGGCACTGGCGCTGGATACACCTGCAATTTGCTGCAACGGCACCTACTTGTATGATTATCAGGCAAAAAAGGTGCTGGAATCCGATCCCCTTCCGGTAGACCAGGCATTACAGCTGATCGAAATGCTGGATGAACATCAGATCCACGGGCTAATGTATGTGGATGAGGCCATGCTGTATGAGCGTCCGACCGGACATGTAGTACGTACCGCTAACTGGGCGCAAACTCTGCCGCCGGAACAGCGCCCAACCTTCACCCAGGTGCCTTCACTGGCTCAGGCCGCGCATGACGTTAACGCCGTCTGGAAATTTGCCCTGACCGACGAAGATATTCCGAAATTGCAGCAGTTTGGTCGGCACGTCGAGCAACAGCTGGGGCTGGAGTGTGAATGGTCCTGGCACGATCAGGTCGACATTGCCCGTAAAGGCAACAGCAAAGGACGACGCCTGACCCAGTGGATTGAAGCACAGGGCGGGTCAATGGAAAACGTGATTGCCTTTGGTGATAACTTCAACGATATCAGCATGCTGGAAGCCGCAGGGACTGGTGTCGCAATGGGCAATGCGGATGACGCGGTCAAAGCCCGCGCCAACATCGTGATTGGCGATAACACCACCGACAGCATCGCGAAATTTATCTACTCGCACCTGCTGTAATCAGGCGGTAATCGACACGCTCTTAATTTGCGCGTACAGCCACAGGCCAGGTTTGATACCCAATTCATCCCTGGCCCACGGGCTGATCCTCGCCCACAGCGTCCTGCCGCCCACCTCAAGCTGCACTTCCACCTGACCGTTATCGTCATAGCACTGTGCGACTTTCGCCCGAAGAACGTTACGAATACTGGTCTGCTGCGGCGGTTGCAGCACCAGCGAAACATCAGATGCCTGTATACGAATACGCAGCGCGGTTTGCAGCGGTTGATCCAGCTTATTGACCCACAAATGCTGATCGCCGAGCGCCAGCGCGGTCATCGCGTAGTGGGGATGATGTTCCAGCACGCTGACTTTCAGAATACTGCTTTGCTGTTCTTTGGGCAGCCAGGGGTGCATTACGCTGCTGCCCCAGACATCTTCCAGCGAACCAAACGCTTTGACCTGCCCGTTTTCCAGCACCATCACTTTGTCCGCCAGGTGCAAGATTTCATCAAGCGAGTGGCTGACGTACAGCATCGGAATATTAATTTCACGCGCCAGCCGTTGCAGGTAAGGCAGCAGTTCGCGCTTACGCGGAATATCCAGCGAGGCTAGCGGCTCATCCAGCAGCAACAGTTCTGGCGCGGTAAGCAGCGCCCGCCCAATGGCGACGCGCTGCTTTTCACCACCAGAAAGACCGCCGGGCAGACGATCAAGCAGCGGCTCAATGCCCAACAGCGCCACCAGCTTGTCAAACTGTCCGGCCATGCTTTTCGCCATTCCGTAACGCAGATTACCGCGCACTTTATAATGCGGGAACAGGCGCGCATCCTGGAAAACATAGCCCACCCGGCGTTTTTCAGGCGTTAAACAGATACCGTTCTCGACGTCGTTTAGGACCCGGCCATTAAGCACGATGCGCCCGGACTGCGGCTGCGTCAGACCGCTGATGGCGTTAATCAGCGAGGTTTTGCCCGCGCCGGAAACACCAAAAATAGCGGTGATCCCACTGGCTGGCAGCGTTTCATTGAGCGTCAGGCAATGCGTTCCCAGCGTCTGGGAGAAATTAAGTTCCAGCATGTTTATCGCCCCGTCCGTTCACGGCTAATACGCGCCAGCCATTCAGAAATCAGTAGCGAAATCAGCGCTAACACAATAGAGATGATACATAACCTTGCCGCCGCGCTTTCGCCACCGGGAGTCTGGATCAGGGTGTACATCGCTGAGGGAATGGTGCGGGTTTCGCCAGGAATATTGGAGACAAAGGTAATCGTTGCGCCAAATTCCCCGAGGGAACGCGCAAACGCCAGCACCGTACCGACAATAATGCCGGGCAGCATCAGCGGTAGCGTAATGGTCATAAATACGCGCCAGCGTCCGGCGCCCAGCGTGCGGGCCGCCTGCTCCAGCTTTACGTCTACGCCTTCCAGCGCCAGACGAATAGCCCGAACCATCAGAGGGAAAGACATCACCGCCGCCGCCAGCACCGCACCGCGCCAGCTAAAGGCAAAGGTGATGCCAAACCAGTCGTACAGCCATTCGCCAATGAATCCACGCCGCCCCATGGCGACCAACAGCAGATAGCCCACCACGACCGGCGGCAATACCAGCGGTAAATGCAGAACGCTGTCGAGCAACGCTTTGCCCGGGAACGTGCATCGCACAAGTAGCCAGGCAAAGAAGATCCCAAACGGCAGACTAAACAACACGGCCAGGGAAGAAACTTTCAGGCTCAGTATGACGGCCTGCCATTCAGGATCGGTCAGTATCATTACTTGGTCGTAAATCCATAACGTTTAAAAATTTCAGCAGCCTGCGGTCCTTTCAGATAATCATAGAACGCGCTGACCGTTGCGTTTTTGTGCCCATCAACAATCGCGATAGGATATTCCACTTTTTTGTGCGAATCTTCCGGGAAAGTCGCAACTACTTTTACGCCTTTGCTGGCGACGGCATCGGAACCATAGACGATCCCCAGAGGCGCTTCATTACGCTCTACCAGCGCCAGCGCGCCGCGTACGTCTTCAGCAGGTGCCAGTTTCGGGGCCAGGGTATCCCATGCCCCCAGTTTTTGCAGCGCTTCTTTGGCATAAATGCCCGCCGGAACATGTTCCGGATCGCCAACGGCCAGACGTCCACCGTTCAACAAACTGGTCCAGTTGGTTTTGCTGTCAATGGTGAAGTCTTTCTGCTCACTGGTTTTCGGCGCGACAACCACCAGGCTGTTACCCAACAGCGTTGCACGCGTTGCGGTATCAATCGACTTTTTGTCTACCGCGTAATCCATCCATTTCTGATCGGCAGAAATAAACAGATCGGCCGGAGCGCCTGCTTCAATCTGGCGCGCCAACGTAGAAGAAGAAGCAAAAGAGGAGACGACATCAACGTTCTTCTCTTTTTTGTATTGCGTCGCAATGTCCTGCATCGCGTTGGTCAGCGAAGCCGCTGCGAAAACAGTGATCTTTCCTTCATCCGCCAGCGCATGCCCGGCAACGGTAAGAGAAAGCGTTGCCCCTGCAAACAAGCGTAACCATGTACGTGCCATCTGTAACTCCTTTGCGTTTCGTTATATAGGTGCAAATATAACGATTAAATCAGGATTTTCCCAGAGGTTATTGCTACCAATTAGAGGTTACACAAAGAAAATATCGGCAGAGAAAGCAGGATCTTGAGAAACTGTAGCGAGATAAAACAGGCGGAAAGGCAAAAAATATAAACGCCCGACTGAGCGGGCGTTTGGGGAATCAATGATTCTGTCTGGACTGGTCTTTCTGACCGATACCGGAGAAAATGTTGAACACTTCACCCAGTCCGTAAATCAGACCCAGAATGATGGCCATTACCACAGGTACCATGATTACGGCGAATACCAGACTTTTCAATAACTCTAACATGGTCAACTCCAGATATAGTCCTTAGCTGTATTCTAACCACATCACGCAGAAAAGCACTCCCCTTTTGTGCGGTCGACTTTGCTCAGGCACGGTTTTCCGTCACAATACCCTCTTTTGCCAGGAGCTTGTGATGCAGGCCGAAATCCTTCTTACGCTGAAACTTCAGCAAAAACTGTTTGCCGATCCCCGTCGCATTTCTCTGCTTAAGCACATTGCGCTTTCCGGCTCCATCAGTCAGGGCGCGAAGGATGCAGGTATTAGCTACAAGAGCGCCTGGGATGCAATTAACGAAATGAACCAGCTCAGCGAGCAGACGCTGGTTGAGCGCGCCACCGGCGGCAAAGGCGGCGGCGGCGCGGTGCTAACGCGCTACGGCCAACGCTTAATCCAACTGTATGATTTACTGGCGCAAATCCAACAAAAAGCCTTTGATGTGTTGAGCGACGACGATGCGCTACCGCTCAATAGTCTGCTGGCGGCTATCTCTCGCTTTTCGCTGCAAACCAGCGCCCGTAACCAGTGGTTTGGCACAATAACTGCCCGCGACCACGATCAGGTGCAACAGCATGTCGACGTCCTGTTAGCCGATGGCGAAACGCGCCTGAAAGTCGCGATCACAGCGCAAAGCGGTGAGCGTTTGGGTCTTGAGGAAGGCAAAGAAGTATTAATCCTGCTGAAAGCACCGTGGGTAGGCATTACACAGGACGACGCTATTGCCCAGGCCGCCGATAACCAGCTGCAGGGGACGATAAGCCATATCGAACGCGGAGCGGAACAGTGTGAAGTGCTAATGACGTTGCCAGACGGCCAAACGCTGTGCGCCACCGTCCCGGCCCAGGACGCGACAACGCTGCAAGAAGGCGCTAACGTCACCGCCTGGTTTAATGCTGACAGAGTGATTATCGCTACGCTGTGCTGAGTTAATTGACATCAGCCTGAAGAACACGTATCCCTGTTATTAATCGCTGCAAATAATGGGATACAAAATGTCATCATTGCAAATTTCGCAAGGCACGTTTCGTCTTAGCGACACAAAAAAGCTCCAGTTAGATGCGTTGACGTTAAACGCGGGTGATAGCTGGGCGTTTGTTGGTTCTAATGGTAGCGGAAAATCCGCGCTGGCCCGCGCGCTGGCGGGTGAGTTGCCGCTCCTGAAAGGCGAGCGCCACTGTCAGTTCACGCGTATTACCCGACTCTCTTTTGAGCAGCTCCAAAAGCTGGTCAGCGACGAGTGGCAGCGAAACAACACCGACCTTCTTAGCCCTGGTGAAGACGACACCGGGCGCACCACCGCAGAAATCATTCAGGATGAGGTCAACGATCCCGACCGCTGCGCTGCGTTGGCGCAGCAGTTTGGCATATCTGCCCTGCTCAACAGGCGTTTCAAATACCTTTCTACCGGTGAAACACGCAAAACTCTGCTCTGCCAGGCGTTAATGTCCGCGCCAGATTTACTGATCCTGGATGAACCCTTTGACGGGCTGGACGTGGCGTCCCGCCGCCAGTTAGCAGAACTGCTCGCAGAGCTGCACCAGGCCGGTTTTACGCTGGTACTGGTGCTTAACCGCTTTGATGAAATTCCCGAGTTCGTGCAGTTTGCCGGCGTACTTGCCGATTGCACGCTGACGGAAACCGGCGCAAAAACCGACCTTCTGCAACAGGCATTAATCGCTCAGCTTGCCCATAGCGAGCGGCTGGAAGGTATTCAGTTACCCGAGCCGGATGAGCCTTCGGTGCGACGCACGTTATCAGAAAGCGAGCCGCGAATTGTGCTCAACAATGGCACCGTCTCATATAACGATCGCCCTATCCTTCATCATCTGAGCTGGCGGGTAAATCCGGGGGAACATTGGCAAATCGTCGGCCCCAACGGCGCGGGAAAATCAACCCTGCTCAGTTTAATCACTGGCGATCATCCCCAGGGTTACAGCAACGACCTGACCCTGTTTGGTCGTCGCCGGGGTAGCGGTGAAACTATCTGGGATATCAAGAAACATATCGGCTATGTCAGCAGTAGTCTGCATCTGGACTACCGGGTAAGTACCAACGTACGTAACGTTATTCTCTCTGGCTATTTTGATTCAATCGGCATTTATCAGGCCGTCTCCGACAGGCAGCACAAACTGGTGCAACAGTGGCTGGATATTCTGGGCATCGATAAACGTACCGCAGATGCGCCATTTCATAGTCTTTCCTGGGGACAACAGCGGCTGGCATTGATCGTTCGCGCGCTGGTTAAACACCCTACTTTGCTGATCCTCGACGAACCTTTACAAGGTCTGGACCCGCTCAATCGCCAACTGATTCGCCGCTTTGTGGATGTGCTGATCGGTGAAGGTGAAACTCAACTGCTGTTTGTCTCTCATCATGCCGAAGATGCCCCAGCCTGCATTACCCATCGACTGGAGTTTGTGCCCAAAGACGATATCTACGCCTATCGACAAACCTCTCTGCGTTAATTTTCATGCCAGGGCGTTGAACACGCCCTTTTTTTGTCAATTCTTTTCAGACAAACGCTGAAATAATAACCTAACATAATGATTTAAAATAAAATAAACAATGAAAGCGAGTGAAAATGCCGTTGTGTAAACGATTCCACTAATTTATTCCATGTCACACTTTTCGCATCTTTGTTATGCTATGGTTATTGCATACCATAGGCTTAACGGAGCGAATTATGAGAGTATTGGTTACAGGTGGTAGCGGTTACATTGGAAGCCACACTTGCGTGCAGTTGCTGAAAAACGGTCACGAGGTGGTGATCCTGGATAATCTCTGCAACAGCAAGCGTAGCGTTTTGCCCGTCATTGAGCGTTTAGGCGGCAAGCATCCGACTTTCGTGGAAGGGGATATCCGTAACGAAGCGCTGATAACCGAAATTCTGCACGATCATGCCATTGACACGGTCATCCACTTTGCCGGTTTAAAAGCCGTTGGAGAATCCGTTGCCAAGCCGCTGGAATACTATGACAACAACGTTAACGGCACTTTGCGTCTGGTGAATGCAATGCGCGCCGCCAACGTAAAAAATTTCATTTTCAGCTCCTCCGCGACCGTCTATGGCGATCAACCGCAAATTCCTTACGTTGAAAGCTTCCCCACCGGCACACCGCAAAGTCCGTACGGCAAAAGCAAGCTGATGGTAGAACAGATCCTCACCGATCTGCAAAAAGCACAGCCAGACTGGAGCATCGCCTTGCTGCGCTACTTTAATCCGGTTGGCGCTCATCCATCGGGAGATATGGGGGAAGATCCGCAAGGTATTCCAAACAACCTGATGCCTTACATCGCACAGGTAGCCGTGGGACGCCGCGAGTCCCTTGCTATATTTGGTAACGACTACCCCACTGAAGATGGTACCGGCGTTCGCGACTACATTCACGTGATGGATCTCGCCGACGGCCACGTTGCCGCCATGGAAAAACTGGCCAACAAACAGGGTGTGCATATTTACAACCTCGGGGCAGGCATCGGCAGCAGCGTACTGGACGTAGTCAACGCCTTCAGCAAAGCCTGCGGTAAACCAGTTAATTACCATTTCGCTCCACGCCGTGATGGCGATCTTCCGGCCTACTGGGCAGATGCCAGCAAAGCCGATCGCGAGCTCAACTGGCGCGTTACCCGCACCCTGGATGAAATGGCACAAGACACCTGGCACTGGCAGTCACGCCACCCGCAGGGATATTCGGATTAAGGACCAATCATGACGCAATTCAATCCTGTCGATCATCCACATCGCCGTTTTAACCCGCTCACCGGGCAATGGATCCTCGTATCGCCACATCGCGCCAAACGCCCGTGGCAAGGGGCGCAGGAAACCCCGTCTAAGCAGGTACTGCCTGCACATGACCCGGACTGCTTCCTGTGCGCTGGCAATACGCGTGTTACCGGCGACAAAAACCCGGATTACACCGGGACCTATGTCTTTACCAATGACTTTGCGGCGCTGATGTCCGATACCCCGGACGCGCCGGACAGTCACGATCCGTTGATGCGCTGCCAGAGCGCGCGCGGTACCAGTCGCGTGATTTGCTTCTCACCCGATCACAGCAAAACGCTGCCGGAACTGAGCGTACCTGCGCTGACAGAAATCGTAAAAACGTGGCAGGAGCAGACGGAAGACTTAGGGAAAACCTATCCCTGGGTGCAGGTATTTGAAAATAAAGGCGCAGCGATGGGGTGCTCGAATCCGCATCCGCACGGTCAAATTTGGGCCAACAGCTTTTTGCCCAACGAAGCCGAACGTGAAGATCGCCTGCAGAAAGCGTATTTCGCCGAACAGGGCACACCGATGCTCGTTGATTACGTCCAGCGCGAACTGGCGGACGGTAGCCGGACGGTCGTAGAAACCGAGCACTGGCTGGCGGTTGTGCCTTACTGGGCGGCGTGGCCATTCGAAACGCTGCTGCTGCCGAAAACGCATGTGCTGCGTATTACTGATTTGACAGACGAGCAGCGTACAGACCTGGCGCTGGCGTTGAAAAAACTGACCAGTCGTTACGACAACCTGTTCCAGTGCTCATTCCCCTACTCTATGGGCTGGCACGGCGCACCGTTTAACGGTGAAGAAAACCAACACTGGCAACTACACGCGCACTTTTACCCGCCGCTGCTGCGTTCCGCGACCGTGCGTAAATTTATGGTCGGCTATGAAATGCTGGCGGAAACCCAGCGTGACCTGACGGCAGAACAAGCGGCTGAGCGACTGCGTGCAGTCAGCGACATCCATTTTCGCGAATCCGGAGTTTAAATAATGAGTCTGAAAGAAAAAACACAATCTCTGTTTGCAGAAACGTTTGGCTACCCTGCCACCCATATTATTCAGGCACCGGGTCGCGTAAACCTGATCGGCGAACATACCGATTATAACGACGGTTTCGTTCTGCCCTGCGCCATCGACTATCAAACCGTGATTAGCTGTGCGACACGCGATGACAGAAAAGTTCGCGTTATCGCGGCTGACTACGATAATCAAATGGACGAGTTCTCTCTCGATGCGCCGATTATCGCCCATGACAGCCAGCAGTGGTCAAACTACGTGCGTGGCGTGGTGAAACATCTGCAAAAGCGCAATAACGCTTTTGGCGGCGCGGATCTGGTGATTAGCGGTAACGTCCCGCAGGGTGCGGGCTTAAGCTCCTCTGCCTCGCTGGAAGTCGCTGTCGGTACCGTATTCCAGCAGCTCTATCATCTGCCACTCGACGGCGCGCAGATCGCCCTGAACGGTCAGGAAGCTGAAAACCAGTTTGTCGGTTGTAACTGCGGCATTATGGATCAGCTGATCTCTGCGCTTGGCAAGAAAGATCATGCGCTGCTGATCGACTGCCGTACGCTGGGCACCAAAGCCGTTTCTATGCCTGAGGGTGTCGCGGTGGTAATCATCAACAGTAACTTTAAACGCACGTTGGTCGGCAGTGAATACAACACTCGTCGCGAACAGTGTGAAACCGGCGCGCGTTTCTTCCAGCAGCCGGCGCTGCGTGATGTCAGCCTTGAAGCGTTTAACGCTGTCGCCCACGAGTTGGATCCGATTGTTGCCAAACGCGTCCGCCACGTCATCACAGAAAATGCGCGTACCGTTGAAGCCGCTCAGGCGCTGGAAAAAGGCGACCTGCTGCGTATGGGCCAACTGATGGCGGAATCTCATGCCTCAATGCGCGATGACTTTGAAATTACCGTGCCGCAAATTGATACACTGGTAGAGATTGTCAAAGCGACCATCGGCGATAAAGGCGGCGTGCGTATGACCGGCGGCGGCTTCGGCGGCTGTATCGTGGCGCTGATCCCGCAAGATTTGGTGCCTACCGTACAGCATGCTGTCGCTGAGCAGTACGAAGCAAAAACTGGTATTAAAGAAACATTCTATGTCTGCAAACCTTCTCAAGGAGCCGGACAATGTTAAACGAAATTCCTGTTCAGGCTCCTGACGGTCAGCCGTTTCGCCTGCTCACCCTGCGCAATGACGCAGGGATGGTGGTCACACTCATGGACTGGGGCGCAACCCTGCTCTCTGCGCGTATTCCACTAAGCGATGGTAGCGTGCGTGAGGCATTACTTGGGTGTGCCAGCCCGGAACAATACCCGCAACAGGCTGCATTTCTGGGGGCGTCGATTGGTCGCTACGCTAACCGTATCGCCAACAGCCGCTATACCTTTGCTGGAGAAACTGTTGAATTAATACCAAGTCAGGGCGACAACCAGCTGCACGGCGGCCCGGACGGTTTCGACAAACGTCGCTGGCAGATAGTCAATCAGAATGACCGTCAGGTGCTGTTTGCTTTAACGTCTGACGATGGCGATCAGGGCTTCCCTGGCCATCTTTGCGCTACCGCACAGTATCGCCTGACTGACGATAATCGTATTTCGATAACCTACCGCGCCACGGTCGATAAGCCCTGTCCGGTGAATCTGACAAATCACGTTTACTTTAATCTCGACGGCGATAAAACGGATGTGCGCCAGCATAAGCTGCAAATTTTGGCGGACGAGTACTTACCGGTGGACGAAATGGGCATCCCGCATGATGGGCTAAAATCCGTCGCTGGTAGCACTTTCGATTTCCGCACGCCTAAAATCATCAGCAGCGAATTTCTGGCCGATGACGATCAGCGCAAGGTGAAAGGTTACGATCATGCCTTCCTGCTACAGGCTCAGGGCAACGCGCGTACGCCGGTCGCTCAGCTATGGTCACAGGATGAAAAACTGCAGATGGTAGTCTACACCTCGGCCCCGGCATTGCAGTTTTACTCCGGCAACTTCCTCGGCGGTACGCCATCTCGTGGACCAGAGGCCTATGAAGACTGGCAAGGTTTAGCGCTGGAAAGTGAGTTTCTGCCTGACAGCCCGAACCATCCTGAGTGGCCGCAGCCAGACTGCTTTCTGCGTCCGGGTGAAGAGTATGCCAGCGTAACGGAATATCAGTTTATTGCCTCCTGATCCTTTCCCCTCACAGGCCCGATGACGTAACGTATCGGGCCTGTTGCTTGTTTATCACAACGGAACCGCTCAAATCCCCACCACTCAAAGACAAAATCGCAACCTTGAATTCACAAGAACCTTACACTGTGGCGCTATTTTCGCTATGGTTATGCGTAAGCATTGCCGCTGACGCTTTACGGCAATATAATGAGAATTATTATCATTCAATATGATTTATAGGAGTGAGTGTATGGCTGTAACTAAGCTGGTTCTGGTACGTCATGGTGAAAGTCAGTGGAACAATGAAAACCGTTTTACCGGTTGGTATGACGTTGATCTGTCCGAGAAAGGCGTGGGCGAAGCAAAAGCGGCAGGTAAACTGCTGAAAGAGGAAGGCTACAGCTTCGACTTTGCTTACACCTCTGTGCTGAAACGTGCCATTCATACTCTGTGGAACGTACTGGACGAACTGGATCAGGCCTGGCTGCCGGTTGAGAAATCCTGGAAACTGAACGAACGTCATTACGGCGCGCTGCAGGGTCTGAACAAAGCGGAAACCGCAGAAAAATACGGTGATGAGCAGGTTAAGCAATGGCGTCGCGGTTTTGCGGTCACCCCGCCGGAACTGACTAAAGACGACGAGCGTTATCCGGGTCACGATCCACGCTATGCGAAGCTGACCGACAAAGAGCTACCGGTTACCGAAAGCCTGGCGCTGACCATCGATCGCGTTATCCCTTACTGGAATGAAACCATTCTGCCGCGCATGAAAAGCGGTGAGCGCGTGATTATCGCCGCTCACGGTAACTCTCTGCGTGCACTGGTAAAATACCTGGATAACATGGGCGAAGATGAGATCCTGGAACTGAACATCCCGACTGGCGTACCGCTGGTGTATGAGTTCGACGAAAACTTCAAGCCGATCAAACACTACTATCTGGGTAACGCTGACGAGATCGCAGCAAAAGCTGCAGCCGTTGCGAACCAGGGTAAAGCGAAGTAATTTTCATCCCGGGTCAAACGAAAAAAGCGTGGGATGCTCCACGCTTTTTTTTATTGCCGGATGGCGACGTTGCCTTATCCGGCCTACCGAGCGTAACCCGGATGCATTTTTTACCCGCGGCGCGCTTTTACCGCTTCTGCCAGTTGACGTAACACCGCATCGGTATCTTCCCAGCCAATGCAGGCGTCGGTAATGCTCTTACCGTAGGTCAGCGGCTCGCCGCTATCCGGGTTCTGGTTGCCTTCTACCAGATGGCTTTCGATCATCACGCCGATAATCGCTTTTTCACCACCGGCGACTTGCCCGCAAACATCTTTCGCAACATCCATCTGCTTTTTGAACTGCTTGCTGGAGTTGGCATGGCTAAAGTCGATCATCACTTGCGCTGAGAGTCCTGCTTTGATCAGACCTTCCTTCACGTCAGCAACGTGCTGAGCGCTGTAGTTCGGCTCTTTGCCGCCGCGCAGAATGATATGGCAATCACCATTACCGCTGGTATTCACGATCGCCGAATGCCCCCACTTGGTTACTGACAGGAAGCAGTGCGGCGCACCTGCGGCGTTGATTGCATCAATCGCCACTTTGATGGTGCCATCGGTACCGTTTTTAAAACCAACCGGGCAAGACAGACCAGATGCCAGTTCGCGGTGCACCTGAGATTCAGTGGTACGTGCCCCAATCGCGCCCCAGCTCATCAGGTCGGCGAGGTATTGCGGGGTGATCATATCGAGGAATTCACCCGCAGCCGGCAGTCCGCTGTCGTTGATATCCAGCAGCAGTTTACGCGCAATGCGCAGCCCATCGTTGATCTGGAAGCTGTTGTCCATGTGTGGATCGTTGATAAGCCCTTTCCAGCCAACGGTAGTACGTGGCTTTTCAAAATAGACGCGCATGACGATTTCAAGCTCGCCTTTTAACTCTTCGCGCAGCGCCAGCAGGCGAGCGGCATACTCTTTGGCGGCAGCCGGATCATGAATTGAACACGGCCCAATCACCACCAGCAGGCGATCGTCGCTCCCTTTCAGAATTTTATGAATCGCCTTACGGGCATGAGCCACCGTATTTGCGGCATTTTCAGTAGCGGGGAATTTTTCCAGCAGTGCGACTGGAGGTAATAACTCGTTGATCTCTTTGATGCGTAAATCGTCGTTCTGATAATTCATGATTATTCCAGCGTTGCCATACTTATATAAATGAATGCAATCCCTCCAATCTATAACTTCAGTCATAAAGTGTAAACGGGGTTTTACACTTTGGACGGATTAATCCTGGAATTGGCCAAAAAAACGCAATAAAGTAGCGAAAAACGAGATCCAACCTACAATTTATAACTGTAACGGCTTTAATTTTCATAAATTTCAAGATTCTATGCTGGTTTTAATTTCCATGGCAAAACTATTAGCCACATAGTGATGATGTAACTGGCACATGCACTGTTGGAAGACGTTATCCGACATATCGACCATAACAGGAGCATATTATGCATATGACAAAGCTGGCTTCACTCTTTCTTACCGCTACCCTCAGCCTCGCCAGCGGCGCGGCACTGGCTGCTGAAAGCAACACGCAATCCAATAACGGCCAGGCAAATTCCTCGGCGGATGCCGGTCAGGTCGCCCCAGACGCACGTGAAAACGTGGCACCAAATAATGTCGACAACAGTAACGTGAACTCAGGTGGCACAATGCTGCACCCGAACGGTTCATCAATGAACCATGAAGGGATGACCAAAGACGAAATGCACAAAAATACCATGTGTAAGGATGGTCGCTGCCCTGATGTGAATAAGAAGGTTGAGACTGGAAACGGCATCAACAATGATGCGGACACAAAAACTGACGGTACCACTCAGTAACGCTGAAAATAAAGCTAATAACGGGAGAGCAATAGCTCTCCTTTTTAATTTTATCATCCCAAAAACGGTATGATGGCATACAGTAAAGATGAGAATAACAAAGGGATGGCATAATGGCACACGCACATACTCCTACTTCTTCTGAACAACCCAAGGACAATAATGCCCGCCGACTGATGTTTGCATTCTGCATTACAGCCGGATTTATGTTGGTTGAAGTGGTGGGTGGAATACTCTCTGGCTCGCTAGCCTTGCTGGCCGACGCCGGGCATATGCTCACGGATGCCGCAGCGCTCCTTTTCGCGCTGCTGGCCGTCCAGTTTGCCCGCCGCCCGCCCACAATACGCCACACCTTCGGCTGGCTGAGGCTCACGACGCTGGCTGCATTTGTTAATGCCATCGCATTAGTCGTTATCACCATTTTAATCGTCTGGGAGGCGATTGAACGCTTCCAGACGCCTCGCCCCGTGGCTGGCGGCATGATGATGGTTATAGCTGTCGCAGGTCTACTGGCCAACGTGCTCGCTTTCTGGGTTTTACATCACGGCAGTGAAGAGAAAAACCTGAACGTCCGCGCCGCGGCGCTGCATGTGATGGGCGATTTACTCGGCTCGGTCGGGGCGATCATCGCTGCGCTGATTATCATCTGGACGGGCTGGACGCCTGCTGACCCGATTCTCTCAATTCTGGTTTCCGTGCTGGTGCTGCGTAGCGCCTGGCGATTGTTGAAAGATAGCGTGAATGAATTACTGGAAGGTGCCCCACTGACGCTGGATATCGCTGCACTACAGCGCCATCTCAGCCGGGATATCCCTGAAGTGCGCAACGTACATCATGTCCATGTCTGGATGGTGGGTGAAAAACCGGTCATGACGCTGCATGTGCAGGTGATCCCGCCGCACGATCACGATGCGTTGCTGGAGCGTATTCAGCATTTCCTTATCCATCACTACCAGATTGAGCATGCGACGATCCAGATGGAGTATCAGCCGTGCAATGGGCCGGACTGCCACCTGTATCAGGGCGTGTCCGGCCATTCACATCATCACCATTAATGGGACAGCGCGTGGGAACCCCGCTCACGCGCGCTGTTGATCCACATCCTGCTCCCGTTCAGGGCGATAACCGTCAGGATCATATATTCCAGAGACATGGCATATACGCCTTGCAGCGCAAAAATCACCACGCTAATGACGTTAATGATTACCCACAGCAGCCAGTTTTCGACGTATTTACGCGTCATCAGGATCATCGCCGCAATCGACAGCACCATCATGCAGGAGTCCCAGAACGGGAATGCATCGGGCTGAAGCTCAGGTACAACAACCTGTAATCCCAATGCCTGCATAATATTGACCGCAATGCGGGTAAGAAACGCGAAGACCGGATCGATATAGACCGACATCAGGCCGATCGCCACCACGCAAGCCGCCAGCCAACCGATCGCTTTTGGTAACGGGAGCCAGCGAATTTTCAGCTCCGCTTCATGCTGGTTGGTTTGCCGGGACCAGGCATACCAGCCGTAGATGTTGGCGGCAAAGAAGAAAACTTGCAGCAACAGGCTGGCGTAGAGCTGGATCTGAAAGAAGATAATCGCAAACAGCGTGACGTTTATCAGACCAAAGAAGTAATTGCTGATTTTCTCAAGGCTCGCAAGGCCAATACACAACAACCCTGCTATCGTCCCCACGGCCTCGATCCATGACAGATCGTAACCGCCCGCACCAATCGGAATATGTACCAGAATGTTCTGCGTGCTAAAAAAGTCCATCTTTTCCCCCAGAGCAAAAATAAAGAATTAAGCTCGAAGTGTAGCCGCAAATTCCAACATACGGTTTAACGGCAACAACGCCCCTTCTCGCAGTGCGGCATCAACATGTATCTCATGAGCTGCACCGCCCTCCTCCAGGCCCTCAGCAATAGCCTTGAGACCGTTCATCGCCATCCACGGACAATGCGCGCAGCTGCGACAAGTTGCCCCCTCACCGGCCGTTGGCGCTTCAAGCAATTCTTTATCCGGAACGGCCTGCTGCATTTTGTAAAAAATGCCCCGGTCAGTCGCCACAATCAACTGTTGATGCGGTAACGATTTAGCTGCGTTGATTAACTGGCTGGTTGAGCCAACCGCATCGGCCATATCTACGATAGACTGAGGGGACTCCGGGTGTACCAGCACCGCGGCATCAGGGTAAAGCCCTTTCATACGCGTCAACGCCTGGGTTTTAAACTCGTCGTGAACGATACAAGCCCCCTGCCAACAGAGAACATCTGCACCGGTCTGTTTTTGCACGTAGTTGCCCAGATGCCTGTCCGGGGCCCAGATGATTTTTTGACCTAAACTATCAAGATGCTCAATAAGTTCTACCGCGATACTGGACGTGACGACCCAGTCCGCACGTGCTTTAACGGCGGCAGAGGTATTGGCGTAAACCACCACGGTACGATCCGGATGTGCGTCGCAAAATGCGCTGAACGCGTCAATCGGACAGCCCAGATCTAATGAGCATTCTGCCTGTAAGGTCGGCATCAGAATAGTCTTTTCCGGGCTGAGAATTTTGGCGGTTTCTCCCATAAACCTCACGCCGGCAACCAGCAGCGTAGAGGCAGAGTGTTTTGCGCCAAACCGCGCCATCTCCAGAGAGTCAGAAATACAGCCACCGGTCTCTTCAGCCAACTGCTGAATTTCGGGGTCGGTGTAATAGTGCGCGACCATAACGGCATCACGCTCTTTCAGCAGGCGCTTGATTTTCTCACGATAAAATTGCTTTTCATCAGCACTCAGCGGGGCTGGCTTCGGCGGAAACGGATAAATTGCTGCTTCTGGATCAAACATCACGCTCATCTTGCTTTCTCGTTTTACTGGCTTAACGAAATAACCGATTACAAGCGTGACACACGCCACATTCGGTTAGATTTGTTTTATATGCTAAACAAGATAGCGGATTGGCGAAGAAAAGTCACAATAATTGCGTGTGATGAATGCCGGATGGCGACTGGCGTCTTATCCCTCCTACATGCGGGCCAGATATCTTTCGTAGGCCTGATAAGCGAAGCGCATCAGGCAAGCAGGTTCGGATCTTCCATATCACAGATAGCAAAAAGGCGCCTTTAGGGCGCCTTTTTACACTGGTGGGGCGTGCAGGATTCGAACCTGCGACCAATTGATTAAAAGTCAACTGCTCTACCAACTGAGCTAACGCCCCCGTATGGGGTTTACTTCTTTATACTTTCAGGATGGTGGGTCGTGCAGGATTCGAACCTGCGACCAATTGATTAAAAGTCAACTGCTCTACCAACTGAGCTAACGACCCGCTCGGGTATAACCTGAAAATTTTTACTCGGAACCACCAAAAATTGGTGGGGCGTGCAGGATTCGAACCTGCGACCAATTGATTAAAAGTCAACTGCTCTACCAACTGAGCTAACGCCCCGAGTGGTGGGTGATGACGGGATCGAACCGCCGACCCCCTCCTTGTAAGGGAGGTGCTCTCCCAGCTGAGCTAATCACCCGATACTACGCTGGATACTACTTACTAACTGAGTTAGTGGTGGGTCGTGCAGGATTACTCGGCTTCGCCTCGCCCTACGGGCCGTTGCTTATGCAACGTTATCCTTCACGTTTTACAATCGCGTTCCACCTTAGCGATTGGTGGGTCGTGCAGGATTCGAACCTGCGACCAATTGATTAAAAGTCAACTGCTCTACCAACTGAGCTAACGACCCACTTTTTTCGCCGCTTTCGGGCTGTTTGATATCCCTTGGCAACGGCGGCATATATTACTGATTTCAGATTTTAGCGCAACAAAAATTTCGATGTAAATAACTCAACTGCTTAGGAATCACACGACGCGACCAGAAATAACACGATTTCTGGTCGCATGGTGGTCATTACATCGCGCCAAGGCGTTTTTGCGCTTGTTTCGCGCCATCAGTGCCAGGATATTTAGTGATAACCTGCTGATAAACTGCTTTAGCTTTTGCTGTGTCACCTTTGTCCTGCATGATGACGCCGACTTTATACATCGCGTCTGCAGCCTTCGGTGATTTTGGGAAGTTTTTAACTACCGAAGCAAAATAGAACGCAGCATCATCTTTTTTACCCTTGTTGTAATTCAGCTGACCCAGCCAGTAATTCGCATTTGGCAGGTAAGTAGAGTCCGGGTACTTTTTGATGAAGTTCTGAAATGCTTCAATCGCGTCATCCTGGCGGGATTTATCCTGTACCAGGGCAATTGCTGCATTGTAATCGGTATTCGCATCGCCAGTTTGCACAGGAGCACCTGACGTTGCTGCAGCTCCCGCATCAGCCGCTGGGGTTGCCGCACTACTCTGATCGCCACCCGCCGACTGCGCTGAAGGCGCACTACCGCTGCCGAGATTATTCATCTGCAGCAATATCTGCTTCTGACGTTCAACAACCTGATTCAGTTGATACTGATTTTCCTGAATTTGACCACGCAGGGAGTCAATATCGGACTGATTATCGGAGAGTTGCTGTTGGAGTTGGGTTAAAAGCTGACTGTGAGCGTTAGAAATACGCTCGAGTTGAGTGACACGGTCTTCGACCGAGCCAGAGCCGACACTACTGATTGGCGCCTGTGCAAAAGCGGCCCAGGGGGCCGCTATGCCAACCAGTAACGACAGACTCAACAGATGATGTCTGAAGTTACTGCTCATGCAATTCTCTTAGTAAACCAGTACGGCGCGACGGTTTTTGGCGTAAGCCGCTTCGTCATGACCCAGTACTGCAGGTTTTTCTTTACCGTAAGAAACGATGGAGATCTGGTCAGCAGAAACGCCTTTACCCTGCAGGTACATCTTAACGGCGTTCGCACGACGCTCACCCAGGGAGATGTTGTACTCAGGAGTACCACGTTCGTCCGCATGACCTTCTACGGTGACTTTGTAAGACGGGTTGCTACGCAGGAAGTTAGCGTGAGCATCCAGCATTGCAGCGAAGTCAGAACGGATATCGTACTTGTCCAGATCGAAGTAAACGATGTTGTTCTGCTGCAGCTGTTGCATCTGAAGACGCGCTTGCTCTTCAGAAGACATGTTGCCGCTGCCGTTTGCATCCATACCAGTGCCGGCACCCAGCATGCCTTCGCTGCCGTCATTGCTGGCGTTCTTGTTAGAAGAACACGCTGCAATAGCCATAACAGGCAGAGCAATCATCAGCCCTTTCAGCACTTTGTTCAGTTGCATTTCAATGATTCCTTTATTAATCAATTATTTATTATCACAGATACGGCGACCAGGCAGGGAATTTAACCTGTCCATCAGTTGCCGGAAGACGCGCTTTGAAACGCCCATCTGTAGAAACCAAATTCAGCACGGATCCCATCCCCTGAGAAGAGCTGTAGATTACCATAGTGCCGTTAGGTGCCAGACTTGGCGTTTCGTCCAGGAACGTTGACGACAGAACTTGTACGCCACCCGCTACCAGATCTTGTTTGGCAATGTGCTGCTGACCATTGGCCGAGCTTACCATTACCATAAATTTACCGTCGCTGCTCACATCCGCATCCTGGTTTTGCGAACCTTCCCAGGTAATGCGCTGCGGAGCACCGCCGTTGACGTTAACTTTATATACCTGCGGACGACCGGCCTGGTCAGAGGTAAAGGCCAGGTTTTGGCTGTCCGGGAACCAGGTAGGTTCCGTGTTGTTGCTACGGCCATCAGTCACCTGACGGATCTGACCGGAACCAATGTCCATGACATACAGGTTCAGGCTACCGGTTTTAGACAGGGCAAACGCCAGTTTGCTGCCATCCGGAGAAAATGCAGGCGCACCGTTGTGACGTGGGAACGAGGCAACCTGACGAACCGCGCCGTTAGACAGTGTCTGAATAACCAGTGCAGAACGACCGCTTTCGAAGGTCACGTACGCCAGTTTTGAACCGTCCGGAGACCACGCCGGAGACATCAGCGGCTGCGGAGAACGGTGTACCACGAACTGGTTGTAACCATCGTAGTCGGACACACGTAATTCGTATGGGAACTGACCACCGTTGGTCTGAACAACATAAGCGATACGGGTACGGAATGCACCTTTAATACCGGTCAGTTTTTCAAACACTTCGTCACTTGCAGTATGGCCTGCGTAACGCAGCCACTGCTTGTTCACTTTATAGGTATTCTGCGCCAGTACGGTACCCGGAGCACCACCGGTATCAACCAGTTGATAAGCGACGCTGTAGGAACCATCCGGATTCGGTGTAACCTGACCGACTACCACGGCATCAATACCCAGCGCAGACCAAGCGGCAGGTTGAACTTCCTGCGCGGTACCCGGCTGCTGCGGCAGGCGAGAGCGGTCTAACGGGTTAAATTTACCGCTGTTACGCAGGTCAGCACCTACGATGCCACCGATATCTTCAGGTGCAGCACCCGGCCCTGCCCATTGGAAGGGGACAACGCCAATCGGGCGTGCCGAGTCCACCCCCTGGGTGATCTCGATACGTACTTCTGCGTGCAGCACCGCTGCCCACAGCATCAGAAAACCAAATGCTACTCGTAATGCCTGCTTCATCATATCTCCCTTATCTGGACGGAAAGCCCACGATAATTTAGCAGAATGTTAACAAACTCAAATACACAAAACTACCAGAACTCTGTCTCAACCTTAGACCGTTTCCCCTGAATTCTCAGGGGTCGTTATTACAGTTTAAAGTCCAGTTTGGCATCTTTTACTTTTTCATAAACAGCCTGGCTAGGCGGTTTAGGAATTCTGGCTGTTTTCGCAGCCGTCAACGCGGCCTGGCACAATGCCGGATCACCGCCCTCTTCGGTCACATCCAGTAACAGGCCGTCGGGTGCTAATTTGATGTGCAATACGCAAGATTTACCTGCATACAAATCGGCACCATACAAACGGCTCTGGATCGCATTACGAATTTGAGATGCGTAAGCACTGATATCAGCACCAGATGCACCGCCATTTGCACCACTTGTACCACTATCTTTCGCCGGTTGGCCGTTTCCTTTCGCTCCACCACCCGATTTCGGCGCATTCTTACCGGAACTCAGGTCGCCCAACAAGTCGTCAACGCCAGAAGCCGCAGCGGCTTTTTCGGCCGCAGCCTTTTTCGCAGCAGCCGCTTTATCTGCCGCAGCTTTCTTATCGGCAGCGGCTTTCTCGGCTGCAGCTTTTTTGTCTGCTGCTGCTTTTTCCGCCGCAGCTTTCTTATCAGCCGCCGCTTTTTCAGCAGCGGCAGCTTTCGCGGCAGCTGCTTTTTCAGCCTTTTCGGCGGCGGCTTTTTCTGCTGCAGCTTGCTTAGCGGCTTCAGCCTGCGCTTTCTTCGCGGCGTCTGCCGCAGCCTTCGCAGCTTGTGCTTCGGCAACTTTCTTCGCATCAGCGGCGGCTTTAGCGGCTTCGGCCTCAGCTTTTTTCTGTGCGTCCGCAGCGGCTTTCTTCGCGGCATCTGCTGCTTGTTTCGCTTGAGCATCAGCTTTGGCCTTCGCGTCTGCAGCAGCCTTCGCCGCAGCTTCTTCAGCCTGTTTCTGTTGCTCTTGCGCTTTCGCAGCGGCGGCTTCAGCCTGCTTCTGCTGTTCCGCCTGTTCGCGTACTTTTTCCTGCGCGGCTAAACGTTCTTTCTCCAGCTGCTTCAGTCGCTCTTGCTCAGCGGCCTGCTTCTCGCGAAGTTCCTCAGCCTGCTGCTGCGCCTGTTTTTCACGCTGCTCTTCTGCACGTTTCGCACTTGCCTGCTGTTGCTGCTGCCTGTCGTACTGTTGCACGACGGCGCCAGGATCGACCATAACAGCGTCGATGGACGAACCGCCACCGCCGCCGGCTGAAGCATCAATGTGCTCATCGAACGAACTCCAGATCAGTGCTGCAAATAAAATGACATGCAGCACCGCTGAAATAATTATCGCCCTTTTGAGCTTGTCGTTTTGTTCGGTTGCCTTTGACACTCTCGGTTCCCAAAAAACTGTTCGCCTGTTACGCGCTATCTTTCAAGCCAGCAAAACGCGGTCATCAGATTGGCTGCGTCATCAAGCCAACCGATTTTACGCCTGCACTGTGTAACAAGTTCAGCGCTTTAATTATTTCATCATAAGGCACGTCTTTCGCACCACCGATTAAAAAGACCGTTTTCGGATTGGTCTGCAGGCGGCTTTTCGCTTCCGCGATAACCTGCTCAGGTGGCAGTTGGTCCATACGATCTTTCTCAACAACCACGCTGTATTGCCCAATACCGGAAACTTCAATAATGACCGGCGGTTCGTCGTTACTGCTGACGGCTTGCGATTCGGTCGCATCCGGCAGGTCGACTTCCACACTCTGCGTAATGATCGGCGCGGTTGCCATAAAGATCAGCAGCAGCACCAGCAGTACGTCGAGTAGCGGTACAATATTGATTTCGGACTTGAGCTCGCGACGACCTCGTCCACGCGTTCTGGCCATGGCTTACCCCTTGTTGCTCTCGCTAACGGTAAACGCCTGGCGGTGCAGAATCGCGGTGAACTCTTCCATAAAGTTGTCGTAATTAAGTTCCAGCTTGTTCACGCGCTGATTCAGTCGGTTGTAAGCCATAACCGCCGGGATTGCCGCAAACAGACCGATAGCCGTTGCAATCAACGCTTCCGCGATACCCGGTGCAACCATTTGCAGCGTTGCCTGTTTTACCGCGCCCAGCGCGATAAATGCGTGCATGATCCCCCAAACGGTACCAAACAGACCGATATATGGGCTGATGGAGCCGACGGTGCCGAGGAATGGAATATGCGTTTCCAGCGTTTCCAGTTCACGGTTCATCGAGATACGCATCGCACGGGATGCCCCCTCAACGACCGCTTCCGGCGCATGGCTGTTCGCCCGATGCAAACGCGCAAACTCTTTGAATCCGCTGTAGAAAATTTGCTCTGAACCCGCCAGATTATCACGACGCCCCTGGCTTTCCTGGTACAGACGCGACAATTCAATGCCGGACCAGAACTTGTCTTCAAATGCTTCGGCTTCACGTGAAGCCGCATTAAGAATACGGGTCCGCTGGATAATAATGGCCCAGGATGCGATTGAGAAACCAATCAAAATCAACATGATAAGTTTAACCAGAAGGCTTGCCTTCAGGAACAAATCAAGGATATTCATGTCAGTCACTGCTTAAACTCCGCGACAATAGACTTGGGAAGCGCACGAGGCTTCATTTTGAGTGGGTCAACGCACACAATCAGAACTTCGGCTTCATTCAGCACGGTGTTCTCTGCGTTGACAATGCGTTGCGTGAAAACCAATGAGGTGCCACGCATTGACGTAATTTCGGTTTGGACTTCGAGCATATCGTCGAGCCGGGCAGGCGCAAAATACTCGAGGGTCATCTTGCGCACCACAAAGGCTACACGTTCGGCCAACAAAACCTGCTGACTGAAGTGATGATGACGCAGCATCTCTGTGCGTGCTCTTTCATAAAAAGCGACGTAGCTGGCGTGGTAAACCACCCCACCGGCATCGGTATCTTCATAGTAGACACGAACCGGCCATCGAAACAGCGTTGTATTCACTTTACATCCCGGTAATGCAACAAAAGGTTAGTGCTTTCAAACTTCGCTACTATACGCGCGGGAATGGTGCTTTGGAATGGGGGAAAGTAAACGGAGAGTAAAAAATTATGGGCTTATGCAAGCCCATAAATATTTAAGGATGTTTCTTATTCAAAAGAAGAAGAAAAACAGACCAACAACGAGGACGATATCCGCGATCAGCGGGCTGAAGATGCCCTGCCAATGTACGGCGCGAGGACGGAAGCCAACGCCGTGAATAATGCCTGCGCAGACCGCCCACATCAGTAGAAAACCATGCCAGATTTCAAGCTCACTGGTTTTGGCCGCGAAACGTGACGGATCCCAGAATATGCAGCCAGCCAACACGATTGCCAGCACAAAGGAAAGCGCCCGCAGGGGGCGCTTGTCCATCGCGTTGTATACCATCGCGATTATGTTGGTCATCAGCTATCTTCTTGTCCGGCTTTGCCTGATTCAACGTGCTCAAGCGCCAGCGCTGTGATTATCCCAAATGCACAGGCAAGAAGCGTTCCCAAAATCCATGCGAAATACCACATTTTAAGCTCCTTACTTAGTACAGAGAGTGGGTATTGCTTTCAATATCTTCTTTGGTGATGCGACCGAACATCTTCCAGTAACACCAACCGGTGTACAGCAGAATGATCGGTACAAACACCGCCGCAACCCAAGTCATCAGGTTCAATGTCCGCTGGCTGGAGGTGGCATCCCACATGGTCAGACTTGCGTTCATCATGGTGCTGGATGGCATTACAAACGGGAACATTGCAATACCAGCAGTCAGGATGATGCAGGCTAACGTCAGTGAGGAAAAGACGAACGCCCATGCCCCTTTCTCCATACGAGAAGTCAGGATAGTCAACAGCGGCAGTACGACGCCCAGTGCAGGAACCAGCCACAGGCCAGGTGCGTTATTAAAGTTCACCATCCATGCGCCAGCCTCGCGAGCCACTTCTTTGGTCAGCGGGTTAGAGGCTGCATGGTGATCCAGTGCGGAGGTCACAACATAACCGTCAATACCGTAAATCACCCATACACCGGCCAGCGCGAAGCAGACCAGAGTCACCAGTGCCGCAACCTGCGAAGTTGCACGTGCACGCAGATGTAATTCACCTACCGTACGCATCTGCAGATAGGTCGCGCCCTGGGTGATGATCATCCCAACGCTCACGACACCCGCCAGCAGACCAAACGGATTCAGCAACTGGAAGAAGTTACCGGTGTAGTACAGACGCATGTAGTCATCTACGTGGAACGGAACCCCTTGCAGCAGGTTGCCGAACGCCACGCCAATAACCAGCGGTGGAACGAAGCTACCAATAAAGATGCCCCAGTCCCACATGTTGCGCCAGCGCATGTCTTCAATCTTGGAGCGGTAATCAAAACCGACCGGACGGAAGAACAAGGACGCCAGTACCAGGATCATCGCCACATAGAAGCCGGAGAACGCGGCGGCGTAGACCATCGGCCAGGCAGCGAACAGCGCGCCGCCTGCGGTGATCAGCCATACCTGGTTGCCGTCCCAGTGCGGGGCGATGGAGTTAATCATAATTCGACGCTCGGTATCATTACGACCGAGGAAACGGGTGAGCATGCCCACCCCCATGTCGAAGCCATCAGTGACTGCGAAACCAATCAGCAGAATGCCAACCAGCAGCCACCAGATAAAACGCAATACTTCATAATCGATCATTTGACGACTCCTGTCTTAGCGTGCCGGCTGAGAAGTCACAGTGGACTGCTCGTAGTGATAACGACCGGTTTTCAGGCTACTCGGCCCAAGGCGTGCGAACTTGAACATCAGATACAGTTCAGCTACCAGGAACAGAGTATACAGGCCGCAAATCAACAGCATCGAGAAGATGAGGTCGCCAGCGGTCAGCGAAGAGTTCGCTACGGCTGTTGGTAACACTTCACCAATCGCCCACGGTTGACGACCGTACTCTGCGACAAACCAACCGGATTCGATCGCAATCCACGGCAGAGGAATCGCATACAGCGCGGTGCGCAGCAGCCATTTTTTCTCACCGATACGGTTACGAAGCACGGTCCAGAAGGACACAGCAATGATTGCCAGCATCAGGATGCCGCATGCCACCATGATACGGAAAGCGAAGTACAGCGGTGCAACGCGAGGAATAGAATCTTTCGTTGCCTGCTGAATTTGCGCTTCGGTCGCGTCGGTGACGTTATCCGTATAGCGTTTCAGCAGCAGACCATAACCCAGGTCTTTCTTCATGCTGTTGAACTGGTCGCGAACGGCCTGATCGGTCGTGCCGGCACGCAGCTCTTCCAGCAGTTGATACGCTTTCATCCCGTTACGGATGCGCTCTTCGTGCTGCACCATCAGGTCTTTCAGGCCAATGACCGGTGTATCAACAGAACGGGTAGCAATGATGCCCAACGCGTAAGGAATTTGAATCGCAAAATGGTTTTCCTGCGCATCCTGGTCCGGAATACCGAACAGCGTGAAGGAAGCCGGTGCAGGCTGAGTTTCCCATTCAGCTTCAATCGCAGCCAGTTTGGTTTTCTGCACGTCGCCCATTTCGTAACCGGATTCATCACCCAGAACGATAACAGACAGAATAGCAGCCATACCAAAGCTGGCAGCGATGGCAAAAGAACGTTTAGCGAATGCGAAGTCACGACCGCGCAGCATGTAGTAGGAGCTGATCCCCAGTACGAACATCGCGCCACATACATAACCAGATGCCACAGTGTGAACAAATTTCACCTGTGCTACCGGGTTAAGCACCAGTTCAGAGAAGCTCAGCATCTCCATACGCATGGTTTCGAAGTTGAAATCCGCGGCGATTGGGTTTTGCATCCAGCCGTTCGCAACCAGAATCCACAGTGCGGACAGGTTAGAACCCAGGGCCACCAGCCAGGTGACGCACATATGCTGGACTTTACCCAAACGGTCCCAGCCGAAGAAGAACAGACCTACAAAGGTGGATTCGAGGAAGAAGGCCATCAAACCTTCGATCGCCAGCGGCGCACCGAAAATATCTCCTACATAGTGGGAGTAGTAAGACCAGTTAGTCCCGAACTGGAACTCCATAGTCAGACCGGTTGCCACACCCAGAGCGAAGTTGATACCAAACAACTTGCCCCAGAACTTGGTCATATCTTTATAAATCTGTTTGCCGGAAAGGACGTAGACCGTTTCCATAATGGCCAGCAAGAACGCCATACCGAGCGTCAGTGGCACAAACAGGAAGTGGTACATCGCGGTCAAGGCAAACTGTAAGCGCGACAGTTCGACTATATCTAACATCATGACTCCTTGCTCATCGCATGAAGACTCCGAGAGTGAACCCCGTTAGAAAGGGTCACACGCATGCCCCAATACAAATTTATCTGCTTCCCTCCGCCGCTGCCCTTTCCTCTCGTTTGAAGAAAGGACAATGATGAAAGGTTACAAACATGTTAATAAAACACTCAAATTGATCCCGCAATTATATTACGCCGTAAAATCCTTACAATAAACAGGTTTTTATCGAGACAAATTTGCATTTTTCGATAGTGATCAATTTATAGCTAATTTATCACTCTCAGACCAATTTGATCTGCAGCAATTTAACCTCTTTTGACGCCGTTTACCAAGTTTTAAACATTGATTTAAATCAATTTCCAAATTTAATGTTAATGGTGTTTAAGAGTCGAGTGACTAGTAAACATCATGTTAACAACATGTTTTTCAATGAGTAATTGCCGTTACTACAAATGATAGGATATTTATTTAAATCTACACGATCTTTTAACCCGTCCGGCTGACAAAATAGTCAGCCGATAAAGAGTCACTATTGTTGGGTAGCTCACAGTTTTTTGTTTAGCAAGTCAGTGTTTCGTTATTTCATACAAATTATTCATTTTAATTTTACTTATAATTAACACCGAAATGTAACTATCTCAAATGGAAGCGAAAGCGTCCCTCATTGACAGACGCATTGCGTTTGGTGTTCTCCTGCAGAGCGCGGTCGTTTCGCTTAAATCATCACTTAAAGTTATCATTCACCTCTCTTCTTCGCTTATATGGCGATGTTTAAATATGCCGCAAACAATTCATTATCATTTTTATCTTAAATTTAACAAAAATAGTTATGCCATATAAGATTAAAAAATAAAAAACCGTTATCCCGTTCACAAGTTATTTAGTAAATATGATTTTTGAAATTATTAAAAATGGTGAATGAATGAGGCGCACAACAAAATAAGATTTCGATCACAAACATGGCAAGTTATTTATTAATCAATTTCTTAATAAATTAAAAACAGTCGCAAAGACAAGCTGCAAGTTACTGATATTTAGTAATTTTTAAAACAAATCAATATAACAATCATTTTGCGCAGGATATTTTGAAAATAGATCAATTGCTTCCTTTTCCGCTTCCACAGAAACTCCAACCCTATTAAGAGGTTGTCACAATCCATGTTCTAAATATTAGAAAACAATTTTCACTTATTGACCATCAGCCCTACAGAGGATTACCCATGAAGAAATCTACACTTGTTATTGGCGTCATCGGTGCTGACTGCCATGCAGTAGGTAATAAAGTTCTGGATCGCGTTTTTACTGCTCATGATTTCCACGTAATCAACCTCGGGGTGATGGTGAGCCAGGATGAATATATTGATGCCGCGATTGAAACTGGCGCCGATGCCATCGTGGTGTCCTCTATCTACGGTCATGGCGACATTGACTGCCTCGGGTTACGTGAGCGCTGCATTGAACGCGGCCTCGGCGACATTCTGCTGTACGTTGGCGGCAACCTGGTCGTCGGTAAACATGATTTCGCCGATGTAGAAGTGAAGTTTAAAGAGATGGGTTTTAACCGCGTCTTCGCGCCAAGCCACGACCTGGAAGATGTCTGCGCGCTTATCACCAATGATATTCACCAACACAATGGCCTTGAGCAGCGTTGCCTGGAAGAGGCCATCTGATGCAAACAGTTTCTGTCGATATCGGCTCGACATGGACCAAGGCAGCCCTCTTCGCCCATGAAGGCGAGGATTTAACCCTGGTAAACCATGTCCTGACCCCAACCACCACACATCATCTGGCAGACGGTTTTTTTGCCAGCCTGAATCAGGTGCTGAACGTTGCCGATGCTCGCCCGTTACTGAAAAGTGGTGAAGTGCAGTTGAAATACTCCTCCTCAGCCAAAGGTGGACTCGCCGTTGCAGCAATGGGGCTGGTGCCTTCCATTACGCTGGAATCGGCAAAAGTTACCGCCCATTCGGCAGGAGCGAAAATCGCGCAATATTATTCGTACAAGCTGAACCGTCATGACATCCAGGAGCTGGAATCATCCCCCCCAGACATTCTGCTGTTTACCGGCGGTACAGACGGTGGCGAAGAAAGTTACGGCCTGGCGAATGCGCATGCGCTGGCGGAATCAAAGCTTGATTGCGCCATTATCTACGCCGGAAACCGGGACATTCAGGACGAAATACAAACGATTCTGGGACATAAAGATTTGACCACGGTAGACAACATTCTGCCAGACCTCGATCACCCGAATCCGTTTGCCGCACGCCAGGCGATTTGCGATGTGTTCTTGTCACGCATCGTCAAAGGCAAAGGTCTGGACGTCATTGTCGGCGAAACAGGCGAAGAGCCAATGCCGACGCCATGGACGGTATATGAGTTAGTCAAAGCCATTAGCGATTACGACAGCGCATGGAAGGAATTCATGCTGATTGATATGGGCGGAGCCACCACGGATGTCTATTCGGCCAGCGCGAATATCCTCTCCCCCGATACCGTCCTGCATGGCGTTCCTGAACCGTTCGTCAAACGTACCGTTGAAGGCGACCTGGGAATGCGCGTTTCCGCCGTCGTGGTCGGAGAAAGCACGCAGGAAATGGTGAAAGTCATCTTCGCCCAACAGCCACAGCGTGAGGAGGCGTTTTACCGCTACCTGCGCCATTTAGTTGGGCAACCGGATTACCTGCCACTCAGCGAGGAGGAGAAATATTTCGACACCCTGCTGGCAGGTTTATGCGTGGGCTATGCCGCTGAGCGCCACGCGGGCACTAAAAAGCAGGTCTGCACCTGCGTGGGTAACGTGGATTTACAGATGGGTCGCGATCTCACCACCGTACGCAAAGTCGTCGGTTCAGGGGGATGGCTCTCGCGCGCCAGCCAGTTCGATATCCATAACTGGCTCAAATACCGGGAGCTGGACGACCAGGGGAAAAGAATTCTGTTACCGAATCAGTTTGAGTATTACCGCGATTCAAATGGCCTGCTCCCGCTTCTGGCAAACGTCGCCAGGCTGTACCCGCAAGCCGCTGCTCGCACCAGCATTCAGTGTTTAACCCTATAAAACTTAAGGCAGCTACGAATGGAACTTCGAAATAAAAAATTGACCCATGACGAATTCATGACCGAAAGGCATCAGGTATTACAAACCTGGGAAACCGGCAAAGACGTTGAGAACTTCGAAGATGGCGTGAAGTACCAGCAATCAATTCCAGATAAAAAGCGCTTCTCCCTTGCCCTGCTGAAGGCCGATCAGGAAGGTAAAACTCTGAGCCAGCCGCGCGCAGGCGTAGCATTAATGGATGAGCATATTGCGCTGCTCAAAACATTGCAGGAAGAGTGCGACCTCCTGCCGAGTACTATCGATGCCTATACCCGTCTGAATCGCTATGAAGAAGCCGCTGTCGGGATCCAGAAATCTATCGAAGCTGGTACTTCCAAACTGAATGGTTTACCGGTCGTCAATCACGGGGTTGCTGCCTGCCGCCGGATGACTGAATCGCTGGAAAAACCGATCCAGGTTCGCCACGGTACGCCGGATGCGCGCCTGCTGGCAGAAATCGCCATGGCCAGTGGCTTTACCAGCTACGAAGGCGGCGGTATCTCCTACAACATCCCTTACGCTAAACGCGTCACCCTGGAAAAATCCATCCGCGACTGGCAGTACTGCGACCGCCTGATGGGCCTGTACGAAGAGAACGGCATTCGTATCAACCGTGAACCGTTTGGCCCGCTGACCGGCACCCTGATCCCGCCGTTTATGTCCCATTCGGTGGCGATTATCGAAGGTCTGTTGGCGCTGGAACAAGGCGTGAAATCAATTACCGTTGGCTACGGCCAGGTGGGTAGTCTGACGCAGGATATCGCCGCTATTCAGGCGCTACGTGAACTGTCTCACGAATATTTCCATAACCACGGCTTCGACGATTACGAACTGAGCACCGTTTTCCACCAGTGGATGGGCGGATTCCCGGAAGATGAAGCGAAAGCCTTCTCCGTTATCGCCTGGGGCGCAGCGGTTGCCGGTATGTCGGGCGCGACAAAAGTGATCACCAAAAGCCCGCACGAAGCGTTCGGTATCCCAACGGCGGCAGCTAACGCCCAGGGCCTGAAAGCGTCACGCCAGATGCTCAACATGGTCAGCGACCAGAAATTCCCGCAGTGTGCTGCCGTGGAGCAGGAAGTTGATCTGATTAAGAGCGAAGTCCGCGCGGTGCTGAAAAAAGTCTTCGAGCTGGGCAATGGCGACATTGCGCGTGGCACGGTGCTGGCCTTTGAAGCTGGCGTGCTGGATGTACCTTTCGCTCCTGCCGCCTGTAACGCCGGTAAGATCCTCCCTGTTCGCGATAACACAGGCGCCATCCGTATTCTTGAAGCCGGTGCCGTTCCGCTGCCGAAAGATATTCTCGCCCTGCACCACGACTACGTCGCAGAGCGCGCGCATTTCGAAGGCCGCAAGCCTTCTTTCCAGATGGTCATTGATGACATCAACGCCGTATCCCACAGTAAATTAATAGGAAGACCATAATGAAAATCAAAAAGGCCCTTTTCACCGCTGGCTACTCCTCATTTTATTTTGACGATCAGCAGGCCATCAAAAACGGTGCTGGTCATGACGGGTTTATCTATACCGGCACGCCGGTCACACCTGGATTTACCTCTGTTCGTCAGGCGGGTGAATGTGTTTCCGTGCAGCTGATTCTGGAAAATGGCGCGGTAGCAGTGGGCGATTGCGCAGCGGTGCAATATTCAGGTGCAGGCGGTCGTGACCCGTTGTTCCTGGCAGAAAACTTCATTCCGTTCCTCAACGATCACATCAAACCGCTGCTGGAAGGCCGTGACGTTGATGCGTTCCTGCCAAACGCCCGTTTCTTTGATCAACTGCGTATTGACGGTCATCTGTTGCATACCGCCGTTCGCTATGGTCTGTCTCAGGCGCTGCTCGACGCTGCGGCACTGGCGACCGGTCGTCTGAAAACTGAAGTGGTTTGCGATGAATGGCAACTGCCGTGCGTGCCGGAAGCCATTCCATTATTTGGTCAGAGCGGCGACGACCGTTATATCGCCGTTGACAAGATGATCCTCAAAGGTGTGGACGTCCTGCCGCATGCGCTGATCAACAACGTGGAAGAGAAGCTGGGCTTTAAAGGCGAAAAACTGCGTGAGTACGTCCGTTGGTTATCCAACCGCATCTTAAGCCTGCGCACCAGCGAGCGTTATCACCCGACGCTGCACATTGATGTGTACGGCACGATCGGGCTGATCTTCGATATGGATCCGGTGCGCTGCGCCGAGTACATCGCCAGCCTGGAAGCCGAAGCTCAGGGCCTGCCGCTGTACATTGAAGGCCCGGTTGATGCCGGAAACAAGCCGGATCAGATCCGCATGTTGACCGCCATCACCAAAGAGCTGACTCGTCTGGGTTCCGGCGTAAAAATCGTTGCCGACGAATGGTGTAACACCTATCAGGATATCGTGGACTTCACCGATGCGGGCAGCTGCCACATGGTGCAGATTAAAACCCCGGATCTTGGCGGTATTCACAACATCGTTGATGCGGTGCTGTATTGCAACAAACACGCCATGGAAGCCTATCAGGGTGGTACCTGTAACGAAACGGAAATCAGTGCGCGTACCTGCGTACACGTGGCGCTGGCCGCGCGTCCAATGCGCATGCTGGTAAAACCAGGTATGGGTTTCGATGAAGGTCTCAATATCGTGTTTAACGAAATGAACCGCACCATCGCGCTGTTGCAAACTAAGGATTAAGAGATGGCACGCACATTTAAGATCTTATCGCCTACGGCTATCCTGGGTTATGGCTTCCCGGAAGAAAGTTTTCGTAAAGCCATGGAAGAGTCACCGGATCTTATTGCTGTTGACGCAGGTTCCTCCGATCCTGGCCCCCACTACCTGGGGGCGGGTAAACCCTTTACCGACCGGGCCGGTGTGAAACGCGATCTGCGCTATATGATTGTGGCAGGCGTTAAGAACAACATCCCTGTCGTGATCGGCACAGCCGGTGGTTCTGGCGCGGCTCCGCACCTGGAGTGGTGTCGCCAGATAATTCATGAGATCGCACAGGAAGAAAAACTGTCCTTCTCAATGGCCCTGATCCCGTCTGATGTCAACAAAGAAATCGTTCATCAGGCGCTGGATAACGGCAAAATCACCGCGCTCGATTTTGTGCCTGAACTGACTCACGAGGCAATCGAAGAGAGCACCTATATTGTCGCGCAAATGGGCGTTGAGCCCTTCCAGCGCGCGCTGAAAGCAGGTGCACAAGTTGTTCTGGGCGGACGAGCCTACGATCCGGCTTGCTTCGCTGCGCTGCCGATTATGCAGGGCTTTGATGAAGGTCTGGCGCTTCATTGCGGTAAGATCCTTGAGTGTGCTGCCATTGCCGCCACCCCTGGCTCTGGCTCAGATTGTGCGATGGGGATTATTGACGACAACGGCTTTACGCTGAAGGCGTTCAATCCCAAGCGTAAGTTCACTGAAACTTCCGCGGCGGCGCACACGCTGTATGAGAAGTCCGATCCGTACTTCCTGCCAGGGCCAGGCGGCGTACTGAACCTGAAAGCGTGCACCTTTACCCAGGTTAACGAGGGCGAAGTGTATGTCAGCGGTTCACGTCATGAAGAAACACCGTATGCGTTGAAACTGGAGGGTGCGCGTCAGGTTGGCTTCCGCTGTCTGACCATCGCCGGCACGCGTGATCCGATAATGATTGCCGGGATTGACACCATTCTCGAAGAGGTTCAGGCCAGCGTTGCGCGTAACCTCTCATTGAATGACGACAGTATCCGTATGACGTTCCACCTGTACGGTAAGAACGGCGTGATGGGCAACCATGAACCAATGAAAACCGCCGGTCATGAACTGGGGATTTTACTGGATGTCGTTGCGCCGACGCAGGATATCGCCAACAGCGTTTGCTCTCTGGTGCGCTCTACCCTGCTGCACTACGGTTATGAAAATCGTATTGCGACCGCGGGCAACCTCGCCTTCCCGTTCTCGCCATCTGATATTCAAAGTGGACCGGTGTATGAGTTCTCGATCTATCACCTGATTGAAGCAAGCGATGCGCTGCGTTTTGATTTCCACATTGAACAGGTGACGCCAGAAGGAGTTCAGGCATGAAACACTCAATTTGTTCACTGGCGCAGGTTATTCGCTCCAAAAACGCCGGGCCATACGAACTGGTATTAGATATTTTATTTAAAACCAGGGAAGACTATCAGCGGGTGAAAGCCTGTGAGCAATTAACACCACAGCTTATTGCCGGTTTATACAATGTTGAACCTGACTTTATTCACAATATCGTGTGGTTCGATCCGGCGAATGCCGTAAAAATTGTTATGCCGCGCGATATTATTTCCGGCAACGTTGGCGACAATGATGTTTATGGTGCGCAGCAACACGCTCCATTATTAAGTATTGAGTTCGACTTGTAGCAAAAAAACACAATAACAACCATTGGAGCACAGAATTCAGCGGTATCACAGTGCTTCGAATTATTCATGCGGTTGGTCACAACAGGCGTGCGTCTGAGCTGCTGTCCAGGTTCAGGCGCACGCCACCCTACACAATTCCAATTACCAGCCTTTATCCGATGGAGTACACATGAAGAAAATAAGTTTAACGAAGATGATCATATTAGGCCTGATACTCGGCATGATTGCCGGGGTGGCCATAAATAATATGGTCGCGGCTGAAACAGCAAAATCCTACGCAGCGGACATTTCTATTTTTACCACCATATTCTTACGCATGGTAAAAATGATTATCGCGCCATTAGTTATTTCAACGCTGGTTGTGGGTATTGCCAAAATGGGCGATGCCAAAACGCTGGGACGTATATTTTCGAAAACCTTCTTCCTGTTTATTTGCGCCTCTCTGGTGTCAATTGCACTGGGTCTGGTTATCGTTAATATTTTCCAGCCAGGGGCCGGCATCAACTTCGTGCCGCATGACGCTGGAGCCGTTGCTGCAGTTAAGTCAGAGCCGTTCACGCTGAAGGTGTTCATCTCGCACGCAGTGCCGACCAGTATTGTCGATGCCATGGCCCGTAACGAAATTCTGCAGATCGTCGTGTTCTCAATTTTCCTCGGTTGCAGCCTGGCCGCGATTGGTGAAAAAGCCGAACCGATTGTCAAGGTTCTGGATTCATTGGTGCACGTGATGCTGAAGCTGACGGGCTACGTCATGCTGTTTGCGCCATTGACCGTTTTTGCCGCTATTTCAGGTCTGATTGCCGAACGTGGTCTGGGTGTGATGGTCAGCGCCGGGATCTTTATGGGTGAATTCTACCTGACGCTAGGTATGCTGTGGGCGATCCTGATTGGCCTGTCAACCATGATAGTTGGGCCTTGCATCGCACGTTTAACGAAATCAATCCTCGAACCTGCACTGTTGGCCTTCACCACCTCCAGCTCTGAAGCCGCCTTCCCGGGCACGCTGGACAAGCTGGAAAAATTCGGTGTTTCGTCCAAAATCGCCAGCTTCGTTCTGCCTATCGGTTACTCCTTTAACCTGGTCGGCTCGATGGCGTACTGCTCCTTTGCCACCGTCTTTATTGCCCAGGCGTGCAACATCGAACTGAGCATGGGCGAGCAAATTACCATGCTGTTAATCCTGATGCTGACCTCTAAAGGGATGGCGGGCGTACCGCGTGCATCCATGGTGGTTATTGCCGCAACCCTAAACCAGTTCAACATTCCGGAAGCCGGTCTGATCCTGCTGATGGGTGTGGATCCGTTCCTCGATATGGGTCGTTCTGCTACTAACGTCATGAGTAACGCCATGGGCGCTGCCATTGTGAGCCGTTGGGAAGGTGAACACTTCGGCCAGGGTTGCCGTGGAACAGCGCCGGTGAAAACCCCGGAGCAGGAACGCCCGGTTACCGAAACAGAAGTCGCTTTGTCCTGATACCACGTTATTGCCGGATGGCGCTTGCGCTTATCCGGCCTACATAACGTTTAACTATCCGTAGGCCGGATTAGACGGTACGCCGCCATCCGGCACCAAGATGAACACCAACAGGAAAGCACCATGACTAAAACTCTTCTCGGCGTGAGTATTTTTTCCTTCAGCATTTTGTTTAGCGCAACGACCCTCGCGCAAACCACGCCAGATTACGCAAAGCTTATCGACCAGGCGCATCAAAAATATAAAAGTAACAACGATGGAAAAGTCGCCGACTACATCCCTGCCCTGGCGACCTATAGCCCGAATAATTTTGCCATCACCATTGCCACGGTAGACGGCAAGATCTATCAGGTTGGCGATGTTAACAAACCCTTCCCAATGGAATCCCTGAGTAAAGTCTTCACCATGGCGCTCGCCATGGAACAGCACGGTCCTCAGGTGGTGCTGGATAAACTCGGGGCCAATGCCACCGGCATGCCTTTCAACTCCGGTTTAGCGATTGAGCTAACCAAAGGCGCGCCTGAAAACCCGCTGGTAAACGCCGGGGCGATGAGCGCCGTAAGCCTGATTGAAGCCAAAGACAAAACCGATCGCTGGAACAAAATCCTCGACAACCTGAACGTCTGGGCCGATGCCAAACTCACGGTTAACGAGCCGGTTTTCAAATCCGAGATGGAAACCAACCAGCACAATCAGGCGCTGGCGAAGCTGATGGAATCCTATAACAGCTTCTATGGCAACACCGACGAAGCCGTCGAAATTTACACCCGTCAATGCTCGGTGGATATCACCGTTGAGCAATTGGCCAAAATGGGTGCGGTGCTGGCGAACAAAGGCAAATCGCCATTCAACGGCAAGCAGCTACTAAATGAAAAATATGTTCCGCAGGTGCTGGCAGAAATGGCGATTGCCGGACTGTACGACGGCAGCGGTAAATGGCTGTACACCGTTGGCATCCCGGCAAAAAGCGGCGTCGGCGGCGGAATGGTTGCCGTTGTTCCGGGCGAATATGCGATTGCCGTCTATTCTCCGCCGCTGGATGAAGCTGGTAACAGCGTTCGCGCCCAGAAAACGATCGAATACGTCGCTGAAGCGACGCAGGCCAATGTCTTTTTAGCAAAATAACTTGATGCCGGATGACGCTTCGCTTATCCGGCCTATGAGTAGCGCATTTATTTACGCCGTGATGCGGCAAAAATGAAGAGGTGAGAAGTAAACATGTCTAAACCATTTGTCTGGCAGGAACTCTTTGTTCAGAGTAAAGATAATACCGAATATGAATTACTGAGTAACCAGCACGTTACGGTAACGGAGTTAGACGGAGAGGAAGTGATTAAGGTTGCGCCAGAAGCGTTAACCTTATTAGCACAGCAGGCATTTTATGAGGCTTCATTTTTTCTGCGTGCCGGACATTTAAAACAGATAGCCAGCATTCTGCACGATCCGCAGGCCAGTAGTAACGATAAGTACGTCGCATTGCAACTGCTGCGCAATGCTGAGGTTTCGGCCAAAGGCGTCCTGCCCAACTGTCAGGATACCGGGACGGCAACCATTGTGGCCTGCAAAGGACAGCATGTCTGGACCGGCGGTGATGACGCAGAATCATTAAGCAAAGGCGTGTACACCACCTTCACCGAAAACAACCTGCGTTACTCGCAAAACGCCCCGCTGGACATGTATACCGAGGTCAATACCCAGACAAACCTACCGGCACAAATTGATATCAGCGCCACGCCGGGCAGCGAATACCGTTTCTTGTTCGTCAACAAAGGCGGCGGATCTGCCAACAAAGCGGCGTTGTTCCAGGAAACCAAATCTATTCTGCAGCCGGAAAAACTCACCGCGTTTCTGATCGAAAAAATGAAATCATTAGGCACAGCCGCCTGCCCGCCGTATCACATCGCGTTCGTCGTTGGCGGCTTGTCTGCCGATCAGGCGCTAAAGGTTGCCAAACTGGCTTCAACCAAATATTACGATAACCTGCCCACCAACGGGAACGAGCTTGGCCAGGCGTTTCGCGATACGGCGCTGGAAACCGAGCTGCTTAATGCCAGCCGCGAGTTTGGCATCGGCGCGCAGTTTGGCGGCAAATATTTTGCCCACGATATCCGGGTGATCCGCCTGCCACGTCACGGCGGCTCCTGCCCTATCGCCATGGCCCTCTCTTGCTCAGCCGACCGCAATATTAAGGCCAAAATTAACAAACACGGTATTTGGCTGGAGAAACTGGAGCACAACCCGGGCAAATTCATTCCTGATTCACAGCGAGTAGAAAACGGCGCCCAGACCGTACAACTTGATTTGAACCGCCCGCTACGCGAGATTCTGCATGACCTGTCCGCGCTGCCCATCGGTACACGTTTGTCGTTAAGCGGCCCGATTGTTGTCGCTCGCGATATCGCCCACGCTAACATCAAAGCGCGACTGGATAACGGCGAACCGATGCCGGAATACATGAAAAAGCATATCGTTTACTACGCTGGTCCCGCCAAAACCCCGGAAAATCAGGCCTGTGGCTCAATGGGTCCCACCACTGGCGGGCGCATGGATGGGTATGTCGATACCTTCCAGGCGCAAGGCGGCAGCCTCATTATGCTCACCAAGGGTAACCGCAGCCAGCAGGTCACTGATGCCTGTCACAAACACGGTGGGTTTAGCCTCGGCAGCATTGGCGGTGCCGCAGCCCTGCTGGCGCAGCAGTACGTGAAGAGTCTACAGTGCCTTGAATACCCCGAGCTGGGAATGGAAGCGGTGTGGATGATGGAAGTTAAAAATATGCCCGCCTTCGTCTTAGTAGATGATAAAGGCAATAACTTCTTTAGCCAATTTGAGCAGCAGCATCGCTGCGCAACCTGTCCGGCAGGACACTAGGGAGTCACCATGGAAGCGCGAGCCAATAATGACAGGCACCGCCAGCGTCAGCAGAAACTGAAAGAACAGGTTGATACCCGCGTGGCGGCGGCAACGGAGAAGAAAGGGATCCTGATTGTCTTCACCGGCAACGGTAAAGGTAAATCCACCGCAGCCTTTGGCACGGCAACGCGCGCGGTTGGTCACGGAAAAACCGTTGGCATCGCGCAGTTTATTAAGGGGCAGTGGGATAATGGCGAGTACAACACGCTGCAACCGCTCGGCGTCGAATTTCATATTATGGGCACCGGATTCACCTGGGAAACCCAAAATCGGCAAGCTGATATCGAGGCGGCAACGGTAGTCTGGCAGGAAAGTAAACGCATGTTGGCTGATGCACATTACGATCTGGTGGTGCTCGACGAGCTCACTTACATGCTGGCTTATCACTACCTGGATACCCAGGAAGTTATCAGCGCCATCGAAAATCGCCCTGCTGAGCAAAGCGTCATCGTTACCGGGCGCGGATGTCATGCGCTATTACTGGAACTGGCCGATACGGTCAGTGAAATTCGCCCGGTCAAACACGCGTTTGACAACGGTATTCAGGCGCAGGTTGGGATTGACTGGTAGCGGTTCTTTTGCCGGATAACGATGCTAACGCAACTTATCCGGCCTACCAATCCCGTAGGCCTGATAAGGCGCAAGCCGCCTTCAGGCAGCCGACACCACAGATTTATTCAATAGCCAGTTACGGAAAATCTGTAAATGCTCGGACTCTGATTTCTCTTCACGCCACGTCATGATGAAACGGTTCCCGGTGCGCATCGGGACATCGCAAGGAATTACCATATCACCACTGTCCAGATCGTGTTGAATCGCAAAACGGGGCAGCAGCGCAACGCCCAAATTAGAACGAACCGCCGCAATCAGCATCGACAACAAATCAAATCTCGGACCTTTATTTACCAACGGGCTGCTGACGTCAGACAGCGCAAACCATTCCTGCCAGCCTTTGATTCGTGTGCTCTGGTGCAGGAGTGGGTATTCGTTCAGCAGCTCGTCAACGGCCAGTTTCCGTTCCGGTTCGGTCAGCAAACAGCGGCTACATACCGGCAGAATTTCCTCTTCAAACAGATACTCAACTCCTGACCACGGCGAGTAGAAATCTTCACGCATAATTGCCGCGTCATACTCACGATTGAGAAAATCGCCGATATTCGCCAGCGAATGGATGTTCACGATAATATCAGGATTCAGTTTGTTAAACTCGCGCAGGTTTGGGATCAGCCAGTGCGTACTGAACGTCGGATTCACCGCCAGCTCAATAACCTGTACGGTCGGTTGCCAGGTCATTATTGTGGTCGTATCGCGCTCGAGTTTATTTAACGTTTCTTTAACGATGCTTAAATAATGTTTGCCGGCCGCATTTAAAAAAATACGTTTTTTGGCATGATTAAATAGCGCAGTATTAAGAAAATCCTCCAGCGCATTCACCTGGCGGAAAACAGCACTTTGTGTTAAAGCCAGCTCTTCGGCTGCCCGGGTATAACTTTCGTGACGCGCAACTACTTCAAAAGTTACCAGCAACTCCGTCTTGGGTATTTTTCCTCTCATAACCTCTTCCATTTGCAGCGTACAAAAATAGTTTAATATATAAAAAATAATTCAAGACACCCAGATAAGCATCGAGAGTTATATTTTATTTTATCCATTGATGTCATTGATCCAATCCATGATTTACACACACTGATGGCGGATAAATATTAACCAATAATACTCAAGCACAGCAATAAACACAATTTAAATAAGGTTAAACCTAAGTAAATAGTGCCAATAAGTTCTTAATAATTTTTCAAGTCATCTTGTTTATTGCGGAAAAAACTTTGCGAGATTAATCAATATTATCCATGCGATAATTCTGGATAATTTCACGTTATAACTTACGGGCAAACGACTGCTTTTTATCATTCTTTGATGTAGTTTCTGCCACTTTTTGATAGACGTGATAAAGGACACACTGTGAAAACTTTCGGAAAGGTCTGGCTCGTTGGAGCAGGTCCCGGTGATATTTCATTACTGACCCTCAAAGCGATGATGTGCATTAAACAGGCTGACGTTATTATTTACGATCGGCTGGTCAATCCTAAAATTTTGGAATGGGCATTACCTGATTGTCTGCTTATCAATGTTGGCAAAAACCCAGGCTTCCATTGTGTTCCCCAGGATGAAATCAACGCACTGCTGGTTCAATATGCCCAAACACATCACAACATCGTGCGTCTGAAAGGTGGCGATCCGTATGTGTTTGGCCGTGGGGCTGAAGAAGTTGAGGATCTGGTTGAGTCGGGCATCCCTTTTGAAGTGGTGCCCGGTATCAGTTCGACCATTGGCGGCCTGACTTATGCAGGGATCCCGGTGACGCATCGCGATTTTGCCTCCGGCTTTCACGTGGTGACTGGCCATACGCGGGAAGGTAACCAACAGCAGGACTGGCGTCAACTGGCGAAGCTTAACGGCACACTGGTCATCGTCATGGGGATCGCCAATCTGGCGTTTATCTGTGAAGAGCTGTTGATGGGCGGAAAAGCAGCAGACACGCCCGCCGCGCTAATTATGTCCGCGACGCGAGAAAATCAACGCCGCCTGACCTGTACGCTCGGTTCATTACTGGGCAAAGCGCAGGAAGCGAACATCCTTCCACCCGCGCTGATTGTTATTGGTGATGTGGTAACCCTGAGCGATCGGCTCTCTTTTCTACCTGAAGCCATCACGTTGCCAGAACACCTTTACTGCGAAAGTCTGGCGTGACGAAAAGACTGGGGCGACGTTTGATGCGCCGCCCGGAAAACGCGACAGAAATAGCTGGTTTGCGCGTATTGCAGCTTCCGGGCAATGCTGTCTATCGAGTGCACCGGATCGTGTAATAACTCCCCTGCTTTTTGCATTCTTTTCTGACTCACCCAGGTTTTAAAATTAACCCCCTGGCGTTTCTTGAAAAAACGGCTGAAATAGTTTGCGCTTAAGCAAACATGGGCCGCTACCGACTCCAAAGACAATTCACCATACAAATTTTCATCAATGTAACGCAGCGCCGCCATAAGTTTTTTCTCATGACGCGAAGGCTCCGTGAAATAATGACGAATGTAACCGGTTGTCGGAACTGAAATCTGCTCAGAGAGCAAATTCTCTTTCTCAAAATTATCAACAATAAAACTTAACAAATTTGCCGCTGCCACCAGCGTATTATTATCCACCCGCGTGGACTGGCCCCATTCAGCTTTAATTACCGGGTTGTCAATCCATGAGCATTTATTATCAATAGCAATAGTTTTATATTCCTGATACTTTACCCGTACCTGCCCGCAGATAATAAAACCGTAAAGATGCCCCTCACGGATTAATGGCATTGAGAACAAGCTTAGCCCTGCATGACAGGTGAGTATTCTGGGTTTAAGCTGTTTTAACGCCTCAAAAGCGCAGTATTTGTCGCACTTTTGACACTCTGAACGAAATCGTTCATCCGCCCGCATTAATGTGCAAAACGAATTAAAATTATGACATTTAGATAACGCTTTTCCGTTAATATCAACAACAACCGAAGCTAACCCGGTTGCACGGGAGAAGATTTCTGCAATAGAGAAAAAGCGTTGTAAATAGTCATCCTGGATTTTCAGCGGCACGTTATCCTCGGCATTAACAATATTAAAGCCGCTAATATGCAAAATTTAGCCACGAGAAAGAATGATGTTCACCGCAAAAAATAATCTCATTTATGCAGATGATTATGATCAATTGGCAAGAGAATTATGGCGACCACGATAATACTCCGTTGCACACCGCTGGCTTCGCTTTCTCAAAGATTAACGAATCTTCACACTCTCTTGTGAGACTCTTTTCGCAACGCTCAACATCTATCTCCATTATTTTCAATAGATTACTCATTTTTACTGCGAATCAATGATGTGCTTATTTGTGATAATCATCATGTGAATGTGAAAGGCCCTCCTGAATAATATGTTCAATTAGCAAACAATCTGAACGGAGTTGATCCATGGCCGTCACCACAGGCGTTATCGCCGACGATTTCACCGGCGCAACGGACATTGCAAGCTTTATGGCGCAGCAGGGGTGGCGCGTTGCGCTATTACCCGGAATGCCTGATCCCGCTCAATGCTGGAATGAAGAGGTTGACGCTATCGTCATCTCGCTAAAAAGCCGCTCTTTACCCGCAGAACAGGCCGTCGCACAGTCTCTGTCCTGTGCCCGCTGGCTGAAACAAAAGGCAGGTGTCAGCCAGATCTATTTTAAATATTGTTCGACGTTTGACTCCACGCCAACAGGCAACATTGGACCAGTCAGCGATGCGTTGATGAACGACCTGCAGACTCCTGTGATCGTCCACTGCCCCGCCCTGCCGCAAAACGGGCGCACGGTGGTGCACGGCCATCTTTTTGTAAACGGCGTACTGCTTAACGAGTCCGGAATGGAAAAGCATCCGCTCAATCCCATGACCGATGCCAGCCTGCCGCGCCTGCTGAGCGCGCAAACGCCAGGCGCGGTTGGCTGCATCAACCTCAGGACGCTGCATCAAGGTGTGGAAGCGGTCACTAACGCTCTGGCACAACTTCAGGCTGAAGGTATGCGTCACGTTATCGTCGATACGCTGGATGAAGCAGATCTCAACACGCTGGCGCAAGCACTCCATGCCAGTCCTCTGTTAGCCGGGGGCTCCGGGCTTGGCGGCGCGCTGGCCGCCTGCGCCAGAGGTCAGCAACCCCAGCCGTCAGACACTTTTCCACTGCCTGCCAAAACGGTGGTGTTCTCCGGTAGCTGCTCGGCGATGAGCAATCGTCAGGTTACTCGTTATAAGGCCGCGGCAGCATCT
Source organism: Citrobacter arsenatis (assembly GCF_004353845.1). Taxonomy (GTDB): domain Bacteria; phylum Pseudomonadota; class Gammaproteobacteria; order Enterobacterales; family Enterobacteriaceae; genus Citrobacter; species Citrobacter arsenatis. Next base: position 1,627,815 of record NZ_CP037864.1, on the reverse strand, counting down.
CGAGTGCTCGATGTCGCTCGCTGCCTGTCTGATGCAGAACGCTACACCGATGAACTGTGTGCCTGGACGATGACGCATATCAACGACCCATTCGCGCCGATGATATACGCCACCCAACCGCCAGACGTACTCACTCGCATTCAACAGGAGTACGGCGAACAGGCTGCCAGCCAGGCAATCGAACACGCTTTTGCCCGACTGAGCGCCAGGCTACAGGCTGCAGGTGTAAACACCTTTATTGTCGCAGGCGGAGAAACATCCGGGACCGTGGTGGAAGCCTTGCAGGTGAAGCGTCTTTCCGTTGGCAAAGCCATCGCGCCAGGCGTGCCGTGGGTATTTTCTTCCGGTCTGGCGCTGGCGCTGAAGTCAGGCAACTTTGGTGACGAAGATTTCTTTTTTACTGCCCAGGAGTACGCATTATGAATCCGGTGAGTGAACACCAACTGCGCGAACTACTCGTCCATTATGGCCGTTCCCTGTTTATGCGCGGCTACAGTAGCGGCGGTTCCGGCAATCTCAGCGCCAAACTGCCGGATGGCGGCTATCTGGTGACCCCGACCAACTCCTGTCTGGGCGAGCTTAATCCGGCCACGCTAAGTCGGCTTGATGCCAACGGCGTTCATCTTGGCGGTGACAAACCCTCAAAAGAGGTGCCCATGCATCTGGCGTGGTATCGGCATCGTCCATCCTGCGGCGCGGTCGTGCACCTGCATTCTCCATGGCTGACCGCGCTCTCCTGTCTGCCGTGCACCACGCCGGAAAACTGTCTGCCGCCATTAACGCCGTACTACGTGATGCGCGTCGGGCAGTTGCCGCTGCTGCCTTATTTCAAGCCAGGACATGAAGGCATTGCCAGCGCGCTGAGTGAAATTGCAGCAGACCATACGGCAGCGCTGCTGGCCAATCACGGGCCGGTAGTAAGCGGTCGCTCGCTGCGTGAGGCAGTGTTTAACGCCGAAGAGCTGGAAGACAGCGCCCGCATCTGGCTGACGTTAAAACCGCTCGGCTATGTTCCGCTCTCAGAAGAGGCGGTGGCCGAACTTGAACATTCCCGGCAAGCGTGAGGTGAGATGATGATCCCCGAGCAACGACGTGATTTTATCTACCGCTACGTGCACGAAAAAAATGCCGCCTCATTTAATGAACTGGCAGATTTGATGAGCGTGTCGCATATGACCGTGCGCCGCGACATTCAATTGCTGGAAGAAGAAGGCAAAGTTATCGCCATTAACGGCGGTGTGAAGCTCAATAACCTGTTGAAATCGGAACTGCCATGGCGGGAAAAAGCCGAGTTGAATCATGACGTGAAGCGCAAAATGGGCCAGCTTGCCGCAATGCTCATTGAGCCCGGACAAACGCTGTATCTGGATGCCGGAACGTCGTTGTTTGAAGTGGCGAAAGCGGTCGCCGCCAGCCACTGTTTCAATCTGACGGTAGTCACCAACGATTTTTCCATCAGCCACTACTTGATGGATATGCCACACATTACGCTCTATCACGCCGGCGGTCTGGTGGATCAACGTAACCGCTCATGTCTTGGAAAAAGCGCTGCCAGTTTTCTGGGCACCATTAATATTGACGTGGCGTTTCTGAGCTCCTCGTCATGGGATACCGAACGCGGTATGTCGACACCGAATGAAGGGAAAGCCTCGGTCAAAGAAGCGGTACTCACCGTCTCCCGGCGTCGGGTGCTGGTCTGCGACAGCAGTAAGTTTGGCAAATACGGCATGTTTCACATCTGCGGTCTGCAGCAGTTGACCGACATTATTTCTGATAATCGGTTACCGGAAAACGCTCAGCAAACTATTGCCAGTCAGGGCGTTAAGCTGCATCTGGTTGATGGCCGGGAGGGTGCGCGCCATGCTGAAGTTAGCGGCTAATCTCGACTGGTTGTTTACAGATTTACCGATAGCGGCGCGATTTGCGGCGGCGCAGGCGGTCGGTTTTCGCGGCGTAGAAGGGCTATTTCTCTGGCAGCATCCGCTGAAACATTTGCAAGCCGCTCAGCGGGAAACATCCCTGCCGGTGGTGCTGATGAACGCCCCGGCTGGCAACTGGGCGCAAGGTGAACGAGGGCTAGCCGCACAGCCCGATCGAGACAATGAATTTCACCATAGCCTGAACGTGGCGCGCGATTACGCCACGGCGCTGGGCTGTCGCCGGGTTCACGTTATGGCCGGCTTGCGCTGCGACGACCTGGCGCTACACGCCCAGCGCGATCTCCTGACGAACCGGCTGCGCATCGCCTGCGATGTGATGGCAGACGCGGAAATCGATGTACTGATTGAACCATTAAATTCGCAGGATATGCCCGGTTATTTTATTGACAGTTTTCCTCTGGCCGAGTCAATTATTCACGAAGTTGCCAGGAAAAATATTGGCTTACAGTTTGACATTTACCACTGTCAGAAAATTCATGGCAACGTGGCGAAAAATATCGAACGCTATTTCACGCTTATTAAACATTTTCAAATCGCTTCTGTTCCTTATCGTCATGAACCGGGAGCCGGGGAATTAAATGAAACATGGTTATTTGATTTCATAAGAAAAATGAATTACCAGGACTGGATTGGCTGTGAATATCAACCGTCAACATCAGAGCCCGACTCATTAAACTGGATGACGCCTTACCTATAATTTTAATATCTCTGTACCGGAGGAAAAAATGTCGGATACTGTTATTATTTCGCTGGCACCTGTTGCCGCGGATTGCCCCAGAGTTATACCCGAAGAACTGGCGCAGGAAATACTCGCCAGCGTAGAACATGGCGCGTCCATCGTGCATTTACACGTTCGCGATAAACAGGGACGCCTGACACCAGATACTACCGACTTTCAGGCAACCATCGACCGCGTAATGCGCCATTCGGACCTGATTATTCAGGCTTCTACCGGCGGCGTATCTTCAATGTCCATCGCCGAACGCTGCGCGCCACTGGACTGCCCCGGCGTGGAAATGGCTTCGCTGAACGTCGGTTCCGTCAACCTTGGTGATGCGGTGTACTTTAATCCCGCTCCGGATGTGGAATATTGTTCCCGGCAAATAACCGAACGCCATATTATTCCAGAGTTTGAAGTTTTTGAAATCGGCATGATTAATAACATTCTGACGTTTGAAGATGAAATAAAATTTCAAAAACCCATGCTCTTTAATATCGTTCTCGGTCACCGCGGCAGTACGCCTGCTACCGTTGACGCATTAATTGCTCTGCGTAGCATGATCCCACGTGACGCCTTATGGGGAATTACCCATTTTGGCAGAAAGAATTTCGATATTATCGCTGCTGCCGTCGCTATGGGGGCCAGTGAAGTGCGAATCGGCTTTGAAGATAGTTATTATTTAAGCATCGAAGAAAAAGCGCAGCATAATTATCAGCAGGTCGCCAAACTCGCTACGCTCATTCAGAGTATGGATAAAAAAGTCGCCACACCGGAAATTGCGCGGCGCATGTTATCTATTCCTCCCCGGCAGCAATAACAACAGCAAGGACATTTCAACATGACTATGACCACTGTTATTCACAAAACCGGACTCGGCGTCAGCGTTGCGGGCGCGGCGCTGGCGATTATCGGCGCACTCATCCAGTCCGCGTCCCTGTGGCAGCCGGGGCTGGTGATGTTCACCGCCGGATTCGCCGCCGGTGCAGGCTACTGGCCTGGTTTACGCAGCTATCAGTTTACGCTGTGGATCATCGCCGGTTTTGTTGCCGCCATGACCTGGTCTACGGATCTGATCGTCTGGGGCGGTTTCAATATCACCCATAAATGGATCGTGTTCCTCGTGATTCAGGCCACCATGTTCAGCATGGGCACTAAGCTAACGATCCAGGATTTTATTGATGTCGCCAAAATGCCGTGGGCCGTGTTTATCGGTACCTTCTGCCATTTCGTGATAATGCCCCTGCTCGGTCTGACCATCACTCTGGTATTCAATTTTCCGCCTGAAGTCGCGGTAGGCATTTTATTGATTGGCGCTTGCCCCAGCGGTCTCTCGTCGACGGTGATGGTTTACATCGCCAACGCCAACCTCGCGCTGGCGGTGTCAATCGCCGCCGTCTCAACGCTGGCGGCAACGGTGATGACGCCACTGTGGGTTAATCTGCTGGCGGGTTCGATGATCGATATCCAGCTCACCGCGATGGTGATGGACGTGGTTAAAATCGTATTAATTCCCATCGGCGCGGCAATTCTGCATGACTATCTGAAAACCTATGCAGGCTTGCGCGGTCGCCGTGTTGTCCAGGTGCTTGCCGGGATCGGCGCACTTTGGCTGCTGTATATGATTGCCGGCGGCTGGGACGCGCTGTTTGGTCACGCCAGCGCCGAAGCGCAGATGTACGCGGTAGTCCTCAACTTCGTGGCAGGCGGTCTCGTCTGGGCATTGTTCTACAACTGGCTGTATGGCCGCGTGGCGGGCGTGAAGAAGGTCATGCCAACCATCTCAATGATGGGGATCATTTTCTTTACCACCACCGCAGCCGCAGCCGGACGCGACAACCTGGTACAGGTCGGCTTCCTGCTCTGCTTCGCCATGTTGATGCACAACCTCGGTGGTTTCCTGATTGGCTATCTGATGAGCCGCTGGATCTTCCGCATGGACGTGCAGTCTGCCCGTACCGTGGCCTTTGAAGTCGGACTGCAAAACGGCGGTATGGCGTCCGGGCTTGCCGCGGCGATGGGCAAACTGGCAACTGTTGGCCTCGCATCAGCGGTGATGACACCGCTGGGCAACGTTAGCGGCTCGCTACTCGCCAACTACTGGCGCAAAAAAGACGCCAGACAGGCTCAGGCAGCTGCAGCCAAAGATCCCGTTCAACCCGCTTGCGAAAATCTGTCGAAAGGATAATCACGATGACAACTCTCACTCTGGGACACGCCCTGCGCGCCGTAACCTGTGCGCTAGAGCTCGCCGAAACATATTACGCAAATCGCCCATTAAGCGTGGCCGTATGCGATACCAATGGAGAACTGCTTAGCTTTGCGCGGATGGAAAACGCCAAACTGTTAACCATCGAGTTAACCCAGCGTAAAGCGCGCACCAGTAGCCGCCTGGGCTGCACCACGCAGGCATTTTTACAGCGTCTGCAGAAAGAGCAACTGGATATTGGCTATTTTGCCGACCCGCGTTTTACAGCGCTGCCGGGCGGGATCCCGATTCTGCACCAGGGGAAATGCCTCGGAGCCGTCGCGGTAGGCGGTTTATCCGCACAGGAAGATCATGATGCGGCGCTGGCCGTCGCGGAAACGTTACTCAAGGAGATTGCCCAATGAAAAAAGTCGCCATGCTGCATACCAGTGCAGCCACGCTTGCGATGATGCAACAACTGATCGCCGACATTATGCCGGACGTGGAATTTATGCACCTGGTTGAAGAATCCATGATCAAGCAGGTAATGAAGGCCCAGGGCGTGACGCCAGATATTGCTGCTCGTATCGCCGACTATGTGCATATTGCTGAAAAGGCGGACTGCGATATTTTTATTACCGCCTGTTCCTCAATTGGTACTGCAGTGGAACAATGCCAGTTTATGACCCCACTCCAGCTCGCGCGCATTGACTGCGCGATGGTGGAAGAGGCGATTGAAAAAGGCGAGCGGATCGCCGTGCTGGCTACCGTCGCCACCACGCTGAAGCCGACGCTGGATTACGTGCAGCGCAAAGTCCAACAGAGCGGTCAGCAGCGCACTATCACGCCGATATTAATGGAAGAAGCCTTCCATGCGCTGTTAGCGGGAGATATGGATACTCATGACCGTATCGTCAGTGAAGGATTACAGAGCGCCTTTAGTCAGGCGGATGTCGTGATGCTGGCGCAGGCCTCGATGGCGCGGGTGTTACAGCAGCTCCCTGCCCCGCCGGTACCGGTAATGACCTCACCGGAAAGCGGTATACGCTGGCTGAAGGCGCTGGCGGAAAGCTAAATTACCGAAAAAAAAGGCCATCATCAGATGGCCAACCATGTCGAAATGGGACCAGCCCTTGACTATGCAGAGAGTCAGGGCTGTTTTTTTTAGTTCTTACTTAATAACGGTTTTCAGCGCTTCGCCGATATCGGCCAGGCTACGAACAGTTTTCACGCCTGCGGCTTCCAGCGCAGCGAATTTCTCATCCGCCGTACCTTTACCACCTGCGATGATCGCACCAGCGTGACCCATACGTTTACCTTTCGGCGCAGTCACACCCGCGATGTAACCCACAACCGGCTTGGTCACATGATCTTTAATGTACGCCGCCGCTTCTTCTTCCGCGCTACCGCCGATCTCACCGATCATGACGATCGCTTCAGTCTGCGGATCCTCCTGGAACAGCTTCAGGATATCGATGAAGTTTGAGCCAGGGATCGGGTCGCCGCCGATGCCCACACAGGTAGACTGGCCGAAGCCGTAGTCGGTGGTCTGCTTAACCGCTTCATAGGTCAGCGTACCGGAACGGGAAACGATACCCACTTTACCCGGCTTGTGAATGTGGCCCGGCATGATGCCGATTTTGCATTCGCCTGGGGTGATAACGCCTGGGCAGTTCGGGCCGATCATGCGTACGCCAGCTTCATCCAGTTTCACCTTCACGGTCAGCATATCCAGCGTCGGGATACCTTCGGTAATGGTGATGATCAGTTTGATGCCTGCGTCGACAGCCTCCAGGATGGAGTCTTTGCAGAACGGAGCCGGCACGTAGATAACGCTGGCGGTTGCGCCGGTCGCTTCTACCGCTTCACGCACGGTGTTGAACACCGGCAGACCCAGGTGTGTGGTGCCGCCTTTGCCAGGCGTAACACCGCCCACCATTTGTGTACCGTAAGCAATCGCTTGTTCAGAGTGGAATGTCCCCTGGCTACCGGTAAAGCCCTGGCAGATAACCTTGGTATCTTTATTAATTAAAACTGACATTATTTCCCCTCCACTGCGGCAACAACCTGCTGAGCTGCATCCGTCAGACTTTTCGCTGCAATAATATTCAGGCCGCTATCAGCCAGTTTTTTCGCGCCGAGTTCGGCGTTGTTGCCTTCCAGACGTACCACGACCGGAACGTTAACGCCCACTTCTGCTACCGCGCCGATGATACCATCAGCAATCAGGTCGCAACGTACGATACCGCCGAAGATGTTAACCAGTACGGCTTTAACATTATCGTCAGAGAGAATAATTTTGAACGCTTCGGTTACACGCTCTTTGGTCGCACCGCCGCCCACGTCGAGGAAGTTAGCCGGTTCGCCACCGTGTAGCTTAACGATGTCCATGGTGCCCATTGCCAGGCCCGCACCGTTAACCATGCAGCCGATGTTGCCGTCCAGTGCGACGTAGTTCAGTTCCCACTGTGCAGCCTGCGCTTCACGTGGATCTTCCTGAGACTGGTCGCGCATTTCACGCAGGTCAGCCTGGCGGAACAGCGCGTTGCCGTCAGCGCCCAGTTTGCCGTCGAGGCAGATCAGGTCACCCTGCTTGGTCACGACCAGCGGGTTGATTTCGATCAGCGCCAGATCGCGCTCCAGGAAGATAGTCGCCAGACCCATGAAGATCTTGGTGAACTGCTGAACCTGTTTACCTTCCAGGCCCAGTTTGAACGCCAGCTCACGCCCCTGATAAGGCATCGGGCCTGCCAGCGGATCGAGCGCCACTTTGTGGATCAGGTGCGGGGTTTCTTCCGCCACTTTTTCGATTTCCACACCGCCTTCGGTAGAGGCCATGAAAACCACGCGACGGGAACTACGGTCAACAACTGCACCAAGGTAAAGTTCTTTGCCAATGTCGGTCGCAGCTTCAACCAGGATCTGATTTACCGGTTGACCATGGGCGTCTGTCTGATAAGTAACCAGACGTTTACCCAGCCAGTGCTCAGCAAAAGCACGAATGTCTTCTTTGCTGTTTACAACCTTCACACCGCCCGCTTTACCACGGCCACCAGCGTGAACCTGACATTTCACTACCCACGGGCCTGCGCCGATTTTAGATGCAGCTTCTTCGGCTTCACGCGGAGTAGTACAGGCATAACCCACCGGTGCCGGTAAGCCATAGCGGGCAAAAAGTTGTTTTGCCTGATATTCATGTAAGTTCATGTGTTCTGTCCATCCTTCAGGTAATCGTTATCTTTTACCCGTAGGCCTGATAAGCGTCCAGACCTACGGGGCAGGTGATACTCTTATTAACTACACGTCCAGCAGCAGACGCGTTGGATCTTCCAGCAACTCTTTAATGGTTACCAGGAAGCCTACTGACTCACGACCATCGATCAGACGGTGGTCATAAGACAGCGCCAGATACATCATCGGCAGGATTTCAACCTTACCGTCTACCGCCATCGGACGATCTTTGATGGCATGCATACCCAGGATGGCGCTCTGCGGCGGATTGATGATCGGCGTAGACATCAGGGAACCGAACACGCCACCGTTAGTGATGGTGAAGTTACCGCCCGTCAGATCTTCAACCGTCAGCTTGCCGTCGCGACCTTTAACTGCCAGTTCTTTAATATTTTTCTCGATGTCAGCCATACCCAGCAGATCCACATCACGCAGTACCGGCGTGACCAGGCCACGCGGCGTGGAGACCGCCATGCTGACATCAAAGTAGTTGTGGTAAACCACGTCATCGCCGTCGATGGACGCGTTCACTTCCGGGTAGCGTTTCAGCGCTTCAACAACCGCTTTCACGTAGAAAGACATAAAGCCCAGACGGATACCGTGGCGTTTCTCGAACGCGTCACCGTACTGCTTACGCAGATCCATGATTGGCTTCATGTTGACTTCGTTGAACGTGGTCAGCATGGCGGTGGAGTTTTTCGCTTCCAGCAGACGCTCGGCTACGCGTTTGCGCAGACGGGTCATCGGCACACGTTTTTCACCACGAGCGCCCAGCGCAGGCTGTGCGGCTGGTGCTGCAGCCGGTGCTTTAGCTTCTGCTTTCGCAGCCGGCGCTTTGGCCAGATGTTTTTCAACATCTTCACGCGTGATACGGCCACCGACGCCGGTGCCGTTGATAGCGCTGGCTTCGAGATTATGCTCACCCAGCAGGCGACGGATCGCCGGGCTCAGAGCATCGTTATTCTGCTCAGCAAGAGACGCCTGCTGGCGCTGTGCCGGAGTAGAATCTTTCTCTTCAGACTTGGCACTGGTCTCTTTACCGGTGCTGTTGCCTTCACGCAGGCGACCGAGGATCTGGCGAGAAGTGACGGTAGTCCCTTCATCTTCCAGAACCGCATCAAGAATACCGTCCGCTGATGCCGGTACTTCCAGTACCACTTTGTCAGTTTCGATTTCTACCAGTACTTCATCACGACGTACTGCATCGCCCGGTTTTTTGTGCCAGGTTGCAACCGTTGCATCCGCTACGGATTCAGGCAGGTCGGGAACAAGAATATCTACGCTACTCATTATTTATCCTTTATTTAATCGACGTTCAGCGCGTCATTAACCAGATCTTGTTGCTGCTTCTGGTGAACGGACATATATCCTACTGCCGGAGAGGCAGAGGCCGGGCGACCTGCATAACGCAGAGCTGACCCAAATGGAATTACTTCACGGAAATGATGCTGGCTGCAGTACCATGCGCCCTGGTTGAGCGGCTCTTCCTGGCACCAGACAAAATCATGTACGTGAGCAAACGGTTTCAGCGCTTCCTGCACCGCTTTATGCGGGAACGGATAGAGCTGTTCGATGCGCACAATGGCGACATCTTTTTGGTCATTCTTGCGGCGTTGCTCCAGCAGGTCGTAATAAACCTTACCAGAACACATCACGACACGCTTCACGCCTTTAGGATCAAGTTCATCGACTTCGCCAATGGCCGGCAGGAAGGTGCCATTTGCCAGTTCGTCCAGCGTAGACACCGCCAGCGGATGACGCAGCAGCGACTTCGGTGACATCACCACCAGCGGACGGCGCATACCGCGCAGCGCCTGACGACGCAGCATGTGGTAGACCTGTGCCGGGGTAGACGGGACGCACACCTGCATGTTTTGCTCAGCGCAAAGTTGCAGATAACGTTCCAGACGCGCGGAAGAGTGCTCCGGACCCTGACCTTCATAGCCGTGCGGCAGCAGCATAACCAGACCGCACATACGGCCCCATTTCTGCTCACCGGAAGAGATGAACTGGTCGATAACCACCTGCGCACCGTTGGCGAAGTCGCCGAACTGCGCTTCCCAGATGGTCAGCGTACGCGGTTCTGCCGTGGCATAACCGTACTCGAACGCCAGCACGGCTTCTTCAGACAGTACGGAGTCCCAGACGCGGAACGTGCCCTGCCCGTTATGCACATGCTGCAGCGGCGTGTAGGTTGAACCGTTCGCCTGGTTATGAATCACCGCGTGACGGTGGAAGAAGGTTCCGCGACCGGAGTCTTCACCCGACAGACGAACCGGAATGCCTTCGTCAACCAGCGTGGCGTAAGCCAGATTCTCTGCGCCACCCCAGTCGAACAGCTTCTCGCCTGCGGCCATGGCCTGACGGTCACCGTAAATTTTGGCAACGCGCGACTGCATTTCAACGGCTTCAGGCACGGTGCTGATGCGTTTTGCCAGCTCCTGCAGACGCTTCATCTCAACCTTGTTCGGGTAGCTTTCGTCCCACTCGTGGTTGAGGTACGGCGACCACGTGAAGGAGTGCATGTTCATTGGACGCCACTCTTTCACCACGCACTCGCCTGCATCCAGCGCGTCACGGTACAGATTGACCATTTCGGTCGCATCTTCCAGCGTGGCGACTTTGTCGCTTTCCAGCTTGTCAGCATAGATTTTACGCGGGGTCGGATGCTTTTTGATTTTCTGATACATCAGCGGCTGGGTTGCGCTCGGCTCGTCGGCTTCGTTGTGGCCGTGACGGCGATAGCACACCAGATCGATGAAGACATCGCGTTTAAAGGTATTACGGAAATCCAGCGCCAGACGCGTCACGAAAGCGACCGCTTCCGGATCATCCGCGTTCACGTGGAAAATCGGCGCCTGAACCATCTTACCGATGTCGGTGCAGTACGGCGTAGAACGCGCATCCAGCGGGTTAGAGGTGGTGAAGCCCACCTGGTTGTTGATGACGATGCGAACGGTACCGCCCACTTCGTAACCACGCGCTTTCGACATGTTCAGGGTTTCCTGAACCACGCCCTGCCCGGTGACTGCCGCATCACCGTGAATGGTAATCGGCAGCACTTTATTGCTGCTCGGCTCGTCCAGCCTGTCCAGACGTGCGCGTACGGAACCGATAACCACCGGGCTAACGATTTCCAGGTGCGATGGGTTAAACGCCAGCGCCAGGTGTACCAGGCCGCCTTCGGTTTCGATATCCGATGAGAAGCCCATGTGGTACTTCACGTCACCGGTGCCGAGATGTTCTTTATGTTTGCCTGCAAATTCGTCGAACAGTTCCTGAGGTCGTTTACCCAGTACGTTAACCAGAACGTTCAGACGACCACGGTGCGCCATGCCCAGCACCACTTCACGGGTGCCGCTGTTACCGGCGTGGCGGATCATCTCTTTGAGCATAGGGATTAACGCATCACCGCCTTCCAGCGAGAAGCGTTTCGCGCCCGGGAACTTCGCGCCCAGGTAGCGTTCCAGGCCTTCTGCAGCAGTCAGTTCGCTCAGGAAGCGTTTTTTCTCTTCGCTACTGAACGCGGCACGGCCAGACTCAATACGCTGCTGAAGCCAGCGTTTTTCTTCGGTGCTGGTGATGTGCATATACTCGGCGCCAATCGGGCCGCAGTAGGTTTGTTTCAGCGCGACAACCAGATCGCTCAGCTTCATCGTGTCTTTGCCGCCAGCAAAAGAACCTACGTTAAAGCTTTCCTGGAAATCCGCATCGGTCAGATCGTGGAAGGAAGGATCCAGATCGGCCACATTTTCTTGCTGCCACAGTCCCAGCGGATCGAGATTCGCATGCTGATGGCCGCGGAATCGGTAGGCGTTAATGAGCTGCAGGACTTTAACCTGCTTCACATTGGCATCGGGGTCGGAAATAGAAGAAGAGTAACGTGGGGTAATCAACGCCTGTCGACGGAAATAATCACGTGTTTTTGAGTGGAGTTGATCCGGTTTGACTCCGGTACCAGGTAACTGCTGGAACGTCGAACGCCAGTTAGCATCTACCGAGTCAGGGTCGGTTAAGAAGTCTTCATAGAGCTGTTCTATCCAGCTCTGGTTAGAACCAGAGAGGTAAGAAGAGTCCAACCAGGCTTTCAAAGCGCTGTTCTGCATCGTGATCCCTTAAGCATCTTTTCTGCTTATTTAATACTCTAAATAGGTCACGTTTCAGGAAGGCGGCAAGCTTGCGAATCCCTGGGAACTTACATCCAGTAAGTGACCGGGGTGAGCAAGTGCAGCCAACGCACATGCAACGTGATCTATGACGAGTATTTCGCCGTGGATACTACCACGCACACCGATGTGCGTGCCGGGGTTCACTTGTTGCGGACTGTCGTGTCATCTGCGTCCGCTAAGGAACCTTTAAAAACTGTCTAATAATGTGGCAGTTTTTAGAGGTTTCCTGCACTTATATTGCCTGATGGCGCTTCACTTATCAGGCCTACGGGATTGTACCTGTAGGCCGGATAAGACGTTTACGTCGCCATCCGGCAACAACTACTTACGCGCTACGCTTGAGCAACATCGACTTGATGTGGCCGATAGCGCGCGTCGGGTTTAGTCCCTTAGGACATACGCTGACGCAGTTCATGATGCTGTGACAGCGGAATACGCTGAAAGCGTCACTTAAACCTTCCAGGCGGCTGTCGGTCTCGGTATCGCGGCTATCAATTAAGAAACGATACGCGGCCAGCAGGCCTGCCGGTCCAATAAACTTGTCCGGGTTCCACCAGAATGATGGGCAGGACGTTGAGCAGCATGCACACAAAATACATTCATACAGCCCATCGAGCTTCTCACGCTGCTCGGGCATTTGTAAATGCTCACGAGCCGGCGGATTTTTCCCATTATTCAACAAGTAAGGCTTAATCTTCTCATACTGTGCGTAGAATTGTCCCATGTCTACCACCAAATCGCGCACAACCGGTAAACCCGGCAACGGGCGAATGACAATTTTCTTGCCCGGCTGATTCAGCGCAGAAATAGGTGTGATACAGGCCAGTCCATTTTTGCCGTTCATGTTCAGACCGTCGGAGCCGCAGACCCCTTCACGGCAGGAGCGACGAAACGACAGCGACGGATCTTTTTCTTTCAGCTGCATCAACGCATCCAGCAGCATCATGTCGCGCCCTTCTTCCGCCTCCAGGGTGTAATCCTGCATGCGCGGAGCATCGTCAACATCCGGGTTATAGCGATAAACTGAAAACTCGAGTTTCATTGTCCTGTCTCCGCATTAATAAGTACGAATTTTCGGCGGGAATGCCGGGCGCAGCTTCGGTTCCATATTGACTTGACGTCGCGTCATGGATTCCGACTCTGGCAGATACAGGGAATGGCACAGCCAGTTTTCATCATCACGTTCCGGGAAGTCGAAGCGGCTATGCGCGCCACGGCTTTCGGTACGGAAGTTTGCAGATACTGCAGTGGCGTACGCGGTCTCCATCAGGTTATCCAACTCCAGACACTCCACGCGCTGGGTGTTGAATTCGCTGGAGGTATCGTCCAGACGGGCATTTTTCAGGCGTTCGCGAATCGCTTTCAGCTCTTCCAGACCTTTCGCCATCGCATCGCCTTCGCGGAATACCGAGAAGTTGTGCTGCATACATTCCTGCAGCGCTTTGCGAATGGCCACCGGGTCTTCACCGTTGCGGTTACCGTTCCAGCGATTCAGACGCGCCAGAGAAGCCTCGATTTCATCTTCGGTTGCATCCAGCAGGTCACCCTGCTCAGCGATAGATTCCTGCAGATGCAGGCCGACAGCACGACCAAATACCACCAGATCCAGCAGCGAGTTGCCGCCCAGACGGTTAGCGCCGTGAACCGACACGCAGGCGATTTCGCCGACGGCAAACAGGCCAGGGATCACCACATCTTCGCCCTGCTCATTCACGGTCAACGCCTGACCGGTTACTTTGGTCGGAATACCGCCCATCATATAGTGGCAGGTTGGGATAACCGGAATCGGCTCTTTGACCGGGTCAACGTGAGCAAAGGTACGAGACAGTTCGAGAATGCCCGGCAGACGGGATTCCAGTACTTCTTTACCCAGGTGGTCGAGTTTCAGTTTGGCATGCGGACCCCACGGGCCGTCGCAGCCGCGACCTTCACGAATTTCGATCATGATGGAACGCGCCACCACGTCACGACCCGCCAGGTCTTTCGCATTCGGGGCATAACGCTCCATGAAGCGCTCGCCGTGTTTGTTCAGCAAGTAACCGCCTTCACCACGACAGCCTTCTGTTACCAGAACGCCTGCGCCGGCGATGCCGGTTGGGTGAAACTGCCACATCTCCATATCCTGCACCGGCACGCCAGCGCGGATAGCCATACCCACGCCGTCACCGGTGTTGATGTGGGCATTGGTGGTGGACTGATAAATACGGCCAGCGCCGCCGGTCGCCAGCACGGTTGCGCGGGCTTTGAAGTAAACCACTTCACCGGTTTCGATACACAGCGCGGTACAACCGACAATCGCGCCATCAGCATTTTTCACCAGGTCCAGCGCATACCACTCGGAGAAGATAGTGGTATGGTTTTTCAGGTTCTGCTGATACAGCGTATGCAACAGCGCATGACCGGTACGGTCTGCCGCTGCCGCGGTACGTGCCGCCTGCTCGCCGCCGAAGTTCTTCGACTGGCCGCCAAACGGACGTTGATAAATTGTGCCATTGTCGAGGCGAGAGAACGGCAGCCCCATGTGGTCCAGCTCCAGAATCGCTTCCGGACCGGTTTTACACATATATTCAATAGCGTCCTGGTCACCAATGTAGTCCGACCCTTTAACGGTGTCGTACATATGCCATTCCCAGTTATCTTCATGGGTATTACCGAGCGCAACGGTGATGCCACCTTGCGCGGATACGGTATGGGAACGGGTTGGGAACACTTTGGAGAGCAGCGCACAGGTCTGACCGCTCTGGGAAATTTGCAGCGCCGCGCGCATACCTGCGCCGCCGGCACCAATCACAACAGCATCAAATTCTCTGACTGGCAGTTTCATTACACACCCCACACCACAACAAATCCATAAATGACGTAAACCACCAGCGCAACGACGATAGCCAGTTGCAGAATCAGGCGCACAGCCAGAGGTTTAACGTAGTCGGTCAACACCTGCCACATGCCGATCCAGGCATGAATTAAGATGGAGAAAAGTGCCAGCAGGGTGAAGACTTTGGTGAATGCCGATGAGAAGAAACCGGTCCAGACTTCAAACGTCAGCTCGCCGCTGGTGGCGAAGAAGCCGACCATATAGATGATGTATAACGTCAGAACGATAGCGGTAGCACGGACCAGAATGAAGTCATGTACGCCGTTGCGTCCTAATGCGGAGGCGTTGCTTACCATACGAGGACTCCTGCGAGAAGTGAAAGCACGACAATGATAACGAAACAAATTTTGGCGGAGCGTGTCCCTGCTTCGAGGGTTTCTTCGATATAGCCAAAATCCATCAACAGATGGCGAATGCCCATTACGGCGTGATATGCCAGCGCAATCAGGATCCCCCACAGAATTAACTCCACAAAGAAGTTATTCATAATGGATGACGCAGTGAGGAAACCTTCAGGGGAGGAAAGGCTGGTACCCAATAACCACAACAGAATCCCGACCGCCACGAAGGTGATCACTCCGGATACGCGATGGAGAATGGACGCTATCGCCGTGATTGGGAACCGGATCGTTTGTAGATCCAGATTGACAGGTCTTTGTTTTTTCACATTTCTTATCATGAATAACGCCCACATGCTGTTCTTATTATTCCCTTTGGACTTCGGGTACAGAAGATGAAGACACCTGTAGCCTGAAAGACGACGGGATTTCCTTCCTCCGGTCTGCGTGCGGGTCAGACAGCGTCCTTACTATAACTACGCGTCATATAAAACACTGCTTCCAGATGCTAAAACGACACGTTACAACGCTGGTTGGCTCGGGATTGCAGGGTATTCCGGAGACCTGGCGGCAGTATAGGACGTTCACAAAATCATTACAATTAACCTACATATAGTTTGTCGGGTTTTATCCCGAACAGTGACATAGGTCACGATAACAACATTATTTTAATTTTTAATCATCTGATTTGACAATCATTAAACAAAGTTGTTACAAACGACACCAGAAAAAGCATATAATGCGTAAAAGTTATGGGGTCACTCTTTCACCGGAGATTTAGTTATGTAAGAGTGTGGAAGTATTGACCAATACCTTCAGGACAGTTATTAGTGATAGACAGGTTAAATAATTCGGATTGCTAAGTTCTTGATTTGCAGTTTATTCGCCATGAAAAGACCGTTTTACCTGCAAGCGCCCATAGCTCTGTACCCAGGTCATCCCCTCTTTCGCAGAGCGGCGAGCCAAATAACAAACTGGTAACGGTTTATTGATGTACGAAGGCAAATTTGAGTTCCGGCAGTCTTAAGCAATAAGGCGCTAAGGAGACCATAAATGGCTGATACTAAAGCAAAACTCACTCTAAATGGTGACGCTGCTATTGAACTGGATGTGCTGAAAGGTACGCTCGGTCAAGATGTTATTGATATTCGTAGCCTTGGCTCAAAAGGGATGTTTACTTTTGACCCAGGTTTCACCTCTACCGCATCCTGCGAATCCAAAATTACTTTCATCGATGGTGACGAAGGTATTTTGCTGCATCGCGGCTTCCCGATTGACCAGCTGGCGACCGAGTCCAACTATCTGGAAGTGTGTTACATCCTGCTGTACGGCGAAAAACCAACGCAGGAAGAGTACGACGAGTTCAAAACCACAGTCACTCGCCATACCATGATCCACGAGCAGATCACCCGTCTGTTCCACGGTTTCCGCCGCGACTCTCACCCGATGGCCGTTATGTGCGGTGTTACCGGGGCGCTGGCTGCGTTCTATCACGACTCGCTGGATGTGAATAATCCCCGTCACCGTGAAATCGCCGCCTTCCGTCTGCTGTCCAAAATGCCGACCATGGCAGCGATGTGCTACAAATATTCCATCGGACAACCGTTCGTGTACCCGCGTAATGACCTCTCTTACGCCGGTAACTTCCTGAACATGATGTTCTCCACGCCGTGCGAAAAATACGAAGTCAATCCAATCCTGGAACGCGCCATGGACCGTATCCTGATCCTGCACGCTGACCACGAACAGAACGCCTCGACCTCTACCGTACGTACCGCAGGTTCTTCTGGCGCGAACCCGTTTGCCTGCATCGCGGCTGGTATTGCTTCCCTGTGGGGACCGGCACACGGCGGCGCAAACGAAGCTGCACTGAAAATGCTGGAAGAAATCAGCTCGGTTAAACACATTCCGGAATTTGTTCGCCGCGCGAAAGACAAAAATGATTCCTTCCGCCTGATGGGCTTTGGTCACCGTGTTTATAAAAACTATGACCCGCGCGCTACCGTCATGCGTGAAACCTGCCATGAAGTACTGAAAGAACTGGGCACCAAAGACGATCTGCTGGAAGTGGCGATGGAACTTGAGCACATTGCGCTCAACGACCCGTACTTCATCGAGAAGAAACTCTACCCGAACGTAGACTTCTACTCCGGCATCATCCTGAAAGCGATGGGCATTCCGTCCTCCATGTTCACCGTTATCTTCGCCATGGCGCGTACCGTTGGCTGGATTGCACACTGGAATGAAATGCACACCGACGGCATGAAAATCGCCCGTCCTCGTCAGCTGTATACCGGCTACGACAAGCGCGATTTTAAGTCTGCAATTAAGCGTTAATTGTCTGCCGGATGGCGCTAGCGCCTACCCGGCTTTCAGCCATTAACTCTCCTGGGTCGGATAAGGCATTGAAGCCAGAATCCGACCTGTTTTTTCTTGATCCGCATTATTTTATTCTCACCACGCTTTCTCTATGATTTACTGAGATTTCCATCATTTCACTCAGGAGCATGGGATGCCTGTTTTGCAGTGGAGCCTGTTGTTTCTGCTATCGCTTCTGCTTTCTCTGCTCTTTCTGTTTATTCATCTTCCAGGACCCTTGCTGCTCGGTTCGATGATCGTTGGCATCATCTTCAGTATGCGCGGCATTTCGCTGCACCCTCCCCGCTGCACATTTCTTGGCGCGCAGGCGATTCTCGGCTGCATGATTGCGCAAAATCTGACCGGTTCAATCTTCACAACCCTTGCGGCACACTGGCCGATGGTGATTGTTATCCTGCTGGCAACCCTTATCAGCAGCGCGGTAATCGGCTGTCTGCTGGTACGCTACAGTAATCTACCGGGGAACACCGGTGCATGGGGCTCGTCACCTGGCGGCGCGGCGGCAATGGTCGCGATGGCCCAGGATTATGGTGCCGATATCCGGCTGGTGGCGTTTATGCAGTATCTGCGCGTACTGTTGGTGGTCGGCGCGGCGGCGCTGGTCACCCGACTGGTGATGGGTGACCAGGCGCAGGTGATCAGTGAGCAAATCGTCTGGTTTCCACCGCTGAGCGGAAATTTGTTCAGCACCCTGGCGCTGGCCGCCGTTGCCGGCGTGGCCGGGCGCTTACTGCGCATTCCCTCTGGCGTAATGTTGCTGCCGATGCTGGCAGGAGCCTTACTGAATGCAAGCGGTGCAATGGTAATTGAACTGCCGGAATGGCTGCTGGCGATAGCCTATATGGCCATCGGTTGGCAAATCGGTCTTGGCTTTGACAAGCAGATCTTTTTAATGGCATTACGACCTCTGCCGCAGATCCTGTTGTCTATTTTTACATTGATGGCGATCTGCGCCGCCATGGCCTGGGGACTGGCGCATTACATGCAGATTGACTTTCTCACTGCCTATCTGGCGACCAGTCCCGGTGGGGTGGATTCTGTTGCGGTGATTGCCGCAGGGAGTCACGCCGATATGGCGCTGATCATGGCGATGCAAACCCTGCGGCTGTTCAGCATTTTATTAACCGGCCCGGCGGTGGCGCGGTTTATTTCGGTGCACGCGCCGAGAAAAATGCAGTCATCTTAATGTAACGCTTTAATCCGGGTGCGCAATTTCCGTCACGTTTGTGCCCGTCTTATCCGCTACAAACATAAACTCCGTTATGCCCCCCGGAAAATTCTGTGTGATATGCAGGTCGTTATTACCTTTCCAGACATATTCCACCATCTCCGTATCTCCGAGATTTTCTATCTTCAGGTCCTTGCCCGGAATTAACATAGACGCCAGATTGTTGCTGTCAGACCTCGCTTTTCTGTGTGCCTGATACGCTTGAGTAAGGGAGAGGTTGGAATAAAAACAACGGGTTATGGCACCGTGTTCATAAATATATTCCATATCTCTCGGCCCGGATTCACATTTGGGGGTTATCGGCACAGTGGCCGTCGCCAATAAGGGAAAGGTGCTGGCTGCAACGACAAGTAAAGCGGTAAAACTTAAGCGGCTAAAATCCATATGTCGCTCCTGCTCATTTCCTTGAGAGTTTTCGGTGATACAGAGCGCTGGAACAGCGCCATGTTATGTTATTTCTGACATCCCGGACACCAGTAAAAAGGGCGCGAAGAGAGCGTCGTTTTCTCGATTGTCCCGCCACAGCGCTCGCAGGCTTCGCCGTCCCGATGAAAGACCTTAAAGCGAAACAGCGCGCCGTGGTGTTTGTTCTCATCTACCAGCCCGCGGGTATTATAGGACAGACGCGGAATATCAAGCAACGCATGCGACAGCGCATCTAACTGTTCATCACTAAGCTGCGACGCTTTATGCTGCCCGGTCAACCCTACCAGCCAGAGGATCTCTACCCGCAGGTAGTTACCTAATCCCGCCAGAAACGCCTGGTCCAACAGCAGACCAGAAAACTGGCGATTGCGGAAACGCGGAGATAACAGACGCGCTTTAACCTCATCGGGCGTTAAGCGTAAATCCAGTACATCCGGCCCAACCCGTTGCAGGAACGGATGGGTGGTAAGCTGCTCAGGCGTCAGCATTTCGATATCAGACGCGCTATAGAGCAGGATGGTTTTATCGTGTGTTTGCAGTCTGACGCGCAGAACCCGCGAAGTCTGCGGGATTTCGCCGGTATCCACGACTCGCCACACGCCATAGAGCTGATTATGACTGTACAGCGTCAGACCATTAGAAAAATGAGTCAGCAGCGCTTTGCCTCGCGTTTCAAGCTGGGTAACACTCTGCCCAATCAGTTGAGATTGATACGGTTTTAACTGCTCAAAAGCAAACCAAACATCCGTCAGAGGTTTGCCTTTGACTGCCGCCTCCAGGTTATCCGCCGCGCGGCGGATCTCCGGGCCTTCAGGCATAATACTGTCCTTTGTTAATGTGTTGCGCCGCCCGTCACTGCGATGTCGCTTTCTACCTGCAAGGCGGTAGCAATCGCGACTTCCAGCGCCCGACGGACTGTTTCCGCCGCCATACTTGGCGCTCCGGGATGCTGTGCAGCCTGTTGCGGCAAATATGGGATATGAATAAAGCCGCCCTTCACCGCTGGCACGTCGCGTAGTTTATGCAGCAGACCATACATCACGTGGTTACACACAAAGGTGCCCGCGGTCTGGGAAACCGAGGCCGGAATTCCCGCGTTGCGTATGGCAACAACCATCGCTTTGATCGGCAGCGTGCTAAACCATGCCGCCGGACCATCAGCGACGATCGGCACATCTACCGGCTGTTGACCTTGGTTATCCGCAATACGCGCATCGTCAACGTTGATCGCTACGCGCTCCACGGTGATATCAGTGCGACCACCCGCCTGCCCCACCGCCAGCACCAGTGAAGGCGACAGCGCGTCAATTGCGCCATTGAGTACGGCAAGAGACTCGCCAAAGACACATGGCAACTGGCGGGCAACGACGCGGCATCCGCCGATAATAGCATTGTCGAGGCCCGAGACCACTTCCCAGGAAGGGTTAACTGACTCCCCGCCAAAGGGTTCAAATCCCGTGATGAGTACTGTTTTCATCCTGTCACCTTACAAGAACATCAGGAAATACATCAGGAACACGTTGACCAACAACAGCAATATGCCGGTTGGCACCTGCGCTTTAATCACCGCGTTTTTATCCGGCAGTTCCAGCAGCGCAGCAGGGACAATGTTAAAGTTCGCCGCCATCGGCGTCATCAGCGTCCCGCAATAGCCGGAGAACATACCAATCGCCGCCATTACCGCCGGATTACCGCCGTGTTGCAGTACGAGGATCGGAATACCAATCCCAGCGGTCACAATCGGGAAAGCAGCAAACGCATTGCCCATCACCATGGTCAGCAGTGCCATACCGATGGTGTACACTGCCACCGCGATGAAACGGCTATCCACAGCCAGATACTCCTGCGTCAGATATGAAATGCCGCTGCCCACGCCCGCCGCCGTAAACAACAGCCCGAGCGTGGCCAGAATCTGTGGCAGAATGAATGCCCAGCCGATGGAGTCCAGCAAACGGCGCGCCTCCTGGATAGGTTGATGCACCCGCTCATGGGTCATTTTTATCGCCATCGCCAGACCAATCAATGACCCAGCGGTCATAGAAAAGAGCGTCACCAGCGTGGCGTGATTCCCCGGCCCAAACAGCGCATCCTGTAAGCCTGGAATATGGTTGAACATCAGCACGCCAATAACCGTTACCACCGGGATCGCCAGCGCCGGGAAAAACAGGCGGTTGCCCAGACGACTGGCACTTTCTTCGCGCTGTTGTTGGGTGCGTTGATGGTAGCTTCCCAGCTTCACACCGCCAAACCCGGCGATCAGCGCCAGGACAACCACCGCAATGCCGACCGCGATATGTACCGTACGTTTGTCGCCAAATAGCGAATATGTCCAGTCGCCAAGCAGAAACAATACGCCGTATATGCCCCAGAACAGGCCTGTGGTGAAGCGACGCGGGTTCGCTTTGTCCTGCCAGGACATCAGCGCCACAATCAGTAATACCGCGCCCGCCAGCCAGTAGAGATAGCTTTGTTGAAAATTCATTTCGCTTCCCCTTTCGCTGCGGCATTCGCTTTCGCCACCTCACGCTGCAAATAGCTATCCAGACGCCACAGACGCGTGCCGTGGATCAGGAATGCACAAATTGCCGTGGGGATCCCCCACAGGGCGATATGCAGCGGTTCGGTCTGGATCCCACCAGACTCCAGCATAAAGTTGTGCATGAATATGATGGCACCGAAAGCAACAAAGATATCTTCCCCGAAAAACAGCCCCACGTTATCGGTCGCCGCTGACATTGCGCGCAGGCGATAGCGTACCGCACCCGGTATTTCGCCATGATTTTTTTCAGCGGCCCCTTCCGCCATCGGCGCCAGCAGCGGGCGCACCATCTGTGGATGTCCCCCCAGACTGGTCAGCCCTAACGCGGCGGTCGCTTCACGAATGAACAGATAGACAATAAGCAGACGACCGCTGGTGGCGCTGCGGATTTTTGCAATCCACGCCTGGGCGCGCTCTTTGAGTCCGTGACGTTCCAGCAGACCAATAACCGCCAGCGGGATCAGCAGGATAAACGGCAGGTTGCGGGTGTTAAGAAAACCTTCCCCCAGCTTCTCAAGGATGGTGGCTACCGGCATATGCGCCGCCAGTCCGGTGACGATCCCGGCAATAATGACCACCAATACCGGGTTAAAACGTAAAAGAAATCCGACCACAATGACGGCGATACCCGTCAATGGCCAGAGAGAAATAGCCTCTCCCATAATTAAGTCCCTTATGTTGTTGTGTAATATCTTATTGTTTTATATTAAAAAATCATGCACCAATTTGAATGTTGCATGCATTAAAGGCGCTACGCAAGCGACGGGCAAAAGCGAGTGCGTGCTCGCCATCCCCATGAATGCATACCGTCTGGGCCGTCACGCTCGCCCATGTTCCACTCTGGCTTTTCACTCTGCCGGATTGCACCATCTCTAACGTTTGTGCCAGCGCCTGCTCTTCATCCTCAATCAGTGCACCCGGCTGGTTACGCGGCACCAGACTGCCATCGGCCTGATAACCCCGATCGGCAAAAACCTCCTGACGGGTAACCAGGCCATAGTGTTCAGCGGCGCGAATCAGTTCACTTCCCGCCAGTCCTACCAGAACCAGCGACGGATCGCAGGCATGAACCGCTTTCGCAATCGCATCAGCCAACTGAGGATCTTTCGCTGCCTGGTTATAGAGCATGCCGTGCGGTTTGACATGACGCATTACACCGCCTTCCGCCCGCGTGATGGCGGCCAGCGCACCAATTTGATACAGCGTCTGCGCATACACCGTTTGTGCAGGCAGGGTCATGGCGCTACGACCAAAATTTTCCCGATCCGGAAAGCTCGGATGCGCGCCTATCGCCACGCCATTTTTTAGCGCCTCGCGCACGCTTAAGAGCATGGTCTGCGCATCACCGGCGTGAAACCCACAGGCGATGTTGGCTGAAGACACCAGCTGCAGCAACGCCTCATCGTTAGCGCATCCCTCACCGAGGTCCGCATTGAGATCAATTTTCATTGTTAAGTCGCCATGTTAATTGTTCCAGGTAACGCTGCCGTTCGTGGCGCGCCTTAAGCGCTTCCTCCAGCGAACACTGCACAAAATGAATCGGCTGGCCGAGCGGGATCTGCGCCAAATGATACATATCCGCTTCGATGATACAGGCGATACGCGGATAGCCACCCGTCGTCTGTGCATCGTTCATCAGCACGATCGGCTGACCATTGTGCGGAACCTGCACCACGCCGGGAAGCAAACCATGTGACAGCAGCTCACGATCGGTCGTGCGCGTCAGCGGCTGCCCCTGCAGACGATACCCCATACGGTTGCTTTGCGGACTAAGCTGCCACGGCGAGCGCCAGAAAGAAGCCTGCGATACCTCGTCAAACTCCTGATATTCAGGTCCGGGTAGCGCCCGAATATGATTACCCCACATCAGCTGTTTTACACCCTGCGGTCCGCTGAATTGCCGGGTAGATGCGCCAATAGCCAGCCGATCGCCATCACGCAGCAAACGCCCATCCAGCCCACCAATACCCACTTTGAGATCGGTACTGCGCGAGCCCATGACTTCGGGGACATCAAAGCCGCCCGCAACCGCCAGGTAGCTACGCATACCGTGATGCGGGCGTTTTAGCGTCAGGCGCTGCCCGGCTTTCACCGGTAGCCGCCATCCGCTCCACACGGGTGTACGATCCAGATGCGCTTCGCATCCCGCGCCGGTCAGGGCAAACCAGCCATCGGTTTCAAATTCCACCACCAGCTGCCCCAAAGTGATTTCCAGCGCAGCGGCATTCGCATCATTACCCACCAGCAGGTTAGCAACGTTCAGCGCCGGTTTATCCAGTGCGCCACAGTGACTGATTCCAGATTGACGAAAACTATGGCGTCCCCCGTCCTGTACTGAGGTGTACATGCCCGCACGAATGATATTTAACATATCCCCTCCTTCTGTGGGATAAAACGCACGGTATCGCCAGCCCGTAACAGAATCGGTTCCTCCCGTATTGGCTCAAATAACGCAACGGAGGTACGGCCAATCAGTTGCCATCCGCCAGGCGTGGAAAGCGGATAAACGCCCGTTTGGGATCCGCCAATACCGACAGAACCAGCCGGAACAAGCAGGCGCGGTTCCGCTCGTCTTGGAGTATGGAGTTGTTCCGGTAAGCTCCCGAGATAGGGAAAGCCCGGCTGAAAACCGATAAACCACACCACGTAATCAACCGACGCATGAAGTTCGACAACCTGCTTGTTGCTTAATCCACTGTGCCGGGCGACCTCTGCCAGATCGGGGCCAAACTCACCGCCATAGGTAACGGGAATTTCAATAAAGCGCGATTCCGGCTCAAGCGCTTCACTCTCTTCCCACCAGCGCTGCAGGCGCTCAATCGCATCCAGCGCCAGCGTTTGCGGGTCGCGCAAGGTCACCGTGATATTGTTCATGCCCGGAATAGCTTCAAGCACATTCGGGGCATCAACCAGACGCTGGGCCAGACGCCAGATGCGTTTCTGAGTCGCCAGCGTAATGGGGGGTTCCAGCTCAAGAACCACTGCCGTTTCACCTAACAGATAACAACGCGCTCGCTGCACTTTCGTCCCTCTTTATTACGCTGGATTAGGAATATCGATAAACGTTACGTCCAAATCGGTGTTTTCATTCAGCCATTCGCTTAATGCGCGAATGCCGCCGCGTTCAGTCGCATGGTGACCGGCAGCATAAAAATGCAGCCCCTGCTCACGGGCTGAGTGAATGGTTTGCTCTGAGACTTCACCAGTGATGAAGGCATCGACGCCAAATCGAGCTGCGCTATCAATAAAACTTTGACCGCCACCTGTACACCAGGCGACGCGCTGAACTTTTTCCGGTCCGGTATCACCGCACCATAACGGTTTACGGCCCAAACGCGCTTCAATCCACGATGCCAGTTCCAGCCCCGGAACCGGCATGGAGAGCTCTCCCCATGGCACCAGCGGTTCGATCTCACCCATCACGGTAATCCCCAACAGCGCGGCCAACTGCGCGTTATTCCCCAGTTCCGGGTGAGCATCCAGTGGCAGGTGCCAGCCATACAGGTTGATATCGTTTTCCAACAGCGTTTTCAGACGATGGCGCTTCATGCCGCGAATTACCGGCGATTCGCCTTTCCAGAAATAACCGTGATGAACGATAACCGCATCGGCCTGGAGGCGCACCGCCTCATCCAGCAGCGCCTGACTTGCGGTCACGCCGGTCACGATTTTATGCACCGTTTCTTTGCCCTCAACCTGCAAACCATTCGGCGCATAGTCGCTAATGGCGGCGCTGTTCAGTTTGTCGTTGATCAGTTGTTCCAGTTCGGTGTTTTTCATCATCGTCCTCGTAGTCATTAATCCTGCCTGCCTAATCAGCAACACAGCTTAGGTTAAAATAGCGTCCTCGCCTGCGTTCGTCGATAGCCATTTCACTGACACATCAAGAAACAATCCCCCCCGCTTTGAACATGATTTGCTTACCACTACGCGATCTAATTCATGTATATTTATGCAATCAGACAGCATATTGCAAAAATAATCAGATCTGTATCAAAGTTACAACTTTAAGGAAACACACTCGCACAGCACTTTCAGCCTGTCGCGAGGCATTTACTTCGAGAAAATAATGAATAAACAAGCATCTCAACCACGGGCGATTTATTACGTCGTCGCGCTACAAATCTGGGAATATTTCAGTTTTTACGGCATGCGTGCGCTGCTGATCCTGTATCTCACTAACCAGCTTAAGTACGACGATAATCACGCATATGAACTGTTCAGCGCCTACTGTTCGCTGGTCTACGTCACTCCCATTCTCGGGGGATACCTGGCAGATAAAGTGCTCGGCAACCGAATGGCGGTGATGATCGGCGCATTTTTAATGGCAGTGGGACATCTGGTATTGGGCGCCAACGAAATGGCCCCGGCGTTCCTCTATTTGTCTCTGGCGATAATTGTCTGCGGCTACGGTCTGTTTAAATCCAACATCAGTTGCCTGCTGGGCGAGTTGTATCAGCCTGAGGATCCGCGCCGCGACGGTGGGTTCTCTCTGCTCTACGCTGCCGGGAATATTGGTTCAATCATCGCCCCCATTGCCTGCGGCTACGTGCAGGAAGAGTACAGCTGGGCGATGGGTTTTGCGCTGGCCGCAATTGGCATGCTGGCAGGCCTGGTGATTTTCTTATGCGGTAATCGCCATTTCGCCCATACCACTGGCGTCAACAAGACCGTCCTGTGTGCGAAAAAATACATGCTGCCAAACTGGGCCTGGCTGTTAGTCCTGCTGGTTGCAGCACCGCTGTTGATTACTGTCCTGTTCTGGAAAGAGTGGTCCGTTTACGCATTAATCGTTGCCACTGTTATTGGTCTTGCTGTTCTGGCGAAGATTTACCGCCAGGCGCAGACTCAGAAGCAGCGCAAAGAGCTGGGACTTATCGTCACGCTGACCTTCTTCAGCCTGTTGTTCTGGGCCTTTGCACAACAGGGCGGCAGCTCGATTAGCCTGTATATCGACCGCTTTGTTAATCGCGATATTCTGGGATATTCCGTCCCTACCGCAATGTTCCAGTCGGTTAACGCCTTTGCCGTGATGCTGTGCGGTATCGTACTGGCCTGGGTAGTCAAAGAAAGCGTTGGCGGCAACCGTACTGTACGTATCTGGGGTAAATTCGCCCTCGGCCTCGGTTTAATGAGCGCCGGATTCTGCATTCTGACCTTGAGCGCCCGCTGGTCCGCAGCTTACGGCCACTCTTCCATGCCGCTAATGGTGTTGGGGCTGGCGATTATGGGCTTTGCCGAACTGTTTATCGACCCGGTGGCAATGTCGCAAATTACACGTATTGAGATCCCCGGTGTAACCGGTGTATTAACCGGTATTTATATGCTGCTTTCCGGCGCCATCGCCAACTATCTGGCAGGCGTTATTGCCGACCAGACCTCACAAGGCTCGTTTGACGCGGCTGGCGCTATCAACTATTCCATCAATGCATATATTGATGTCTTTAGCGAAATTACCTGGGGGGCGCTGGCCTGTGTGGTGCTGGTGCTGCTGATTTGGCTGTACCAGTCGCTTAAGTTCAGAAACCGTCCGCTAGCGGTAGAGTCCTGAGTTTACAGGCCCGATGATGTGAGAAGATTCGGGCCTGTTTTTTTTGGGGATTACGCATGGCTTACAGCTAAATCCTCTTCTGAAAGACCTGTAACCAGTAGCACCATTTCGCGATCTATTTTCTGCTCCAACATTGTTTGCGCGATACGTAATGCGGCTTCTCGTTTGCCTTGTTGTAGACCTTCCTGTAATCCATCTAAGCGTAACCGCTCCGCAATAGTCATCAGCCTCTCCTTGTGGTGGGGGATCCGTTGTGCCATTTCTTGCATAAATTCATTAAAACGAGATTCATCGCCGGCTCGAAGAATGTAATTAAACATCGCCTGCAACTGCGTGTCATTAGCACATCCCGTAAGTAACAGCACGGCCAACTGATCAATCAACCCCATCAAATCTCGCTGACGAATATGCTTTTGCATGAGTTCTGGCAACGCTATCCCTTACGCGCCGTCTCATATGCCGCCAGCGTCGCCAGCCTTGCTTGTTTATGATCAACAATCGGACGAGGATAATTAAGCGTCACCTGCGCTTTTTCAGCCCACGTCCACGGGTCATGAATGGCTTTTCCCGGCACGTCGCGCAGCTCCGGTAGCCACCGGCGGATAAACTCACCGTCACGGTCAAATTTTTCGCCCTGAGTCGTGGGGTTAAAGATACGGAAATACGGCGCGGCGTCGGTTCCGGTTGAGGCCGCCCACTGCCAGCCGCCGTTGTTGGCTGCCAGGTCGCCATCGATCAGTTGCGACATAAAATATTGCTCGCCTTTACGCCAGTCGATCAGCAGGTCCTTCACTAAAAAACTGGCCGTAATCATGCGTAATCGATTATGCATCCAGCCCGTGGCGTTGAGTTGACGCATCGCCGCATCCACAATTGGATACCCCGTACTCCCCGTCTGCCAGGCCTGCAAATGCGCCGGATTATTCTGCCACTGCACGCGATCGGTCCAGCGGATAAAGGGTTGATACCGACACAGCGCCGGATGATACGTCATCAGATGACGATAAAATTCGCGCCAGATAAGCTCATTCAGCCAGACGCTGCCCTTTCCGCCCTCCAGTGCCTGCGGCTGCTCCGCGAGCAGTCGATTCAGACACTGGCGCGGCGACAATCCCCCCGTCGCCAGGTTCGCGGATAATCGACTGGTACCATCAATCGCAGGGAAATCACGCAGTTGCTCATATTCTCCTACGGCCTGCTGGCAAAAATGACGTAATTGCGCGATAGCTGATTTTTCTTCTGGCGCAAACACCTGCGCATCGAAATCTTGCTGCGGATAACTCAGCGTGATTGATGTTAGCGGCGTATCAAGAGCACCGCTTTCTCTCACCTTCGGCGCGCTAACGCATTCAGGAACACCGTCTTTAATCCGCTTCAACCACGCATTTTTAAACGGTGTAAAGACTTTATACATCTCATGATTGCCAGTCATAACCGCCCCAGGAGGCAGGATCACGCTGTCGTCAAACCCCTCGCACACCACATGGGGTAATGACTTTTCGACGGCGGCATCACGCTGACGCTCGTTGATTTCGTATTGATAATTATAAAATAAGCGGCTGATACCATGCTGTGCGCAGACGTTTTTAACGGTTTCCGCGCTGGTCGCAAAATCGGCAACTTCATGAAACAGAAGCGGAATGCCTTTTTCTGCCAGCGCCATTTGTAGCGTATTCAACTGCGCGCTAACAAATGCCGCCTGACGAGGGGCCATATCGTGTGCCTTCCACTGTTCAGGCGTCGAGATGTAGAGCGCCAAAACGTGTACAGAACGATCCCGACAAGCCGCCGCCAGCGCGAGGTTGTCATGCAGGCGTAAATCACGCCGAAACCAGACCAGATGCGTGGTCATAACACTCCCGTAATAAAAATAAATCATTGGCGAATCAGCGCTGAAGTCTGGTGACCAGACGTTCAGGTATTTCGTCAAATAGTGTTTGAGGCGCATCAATGGTGCAAGCAGTTGTTGTATCTGCCGTTGAAAGTTATCAATGTCCGCTACATAGATAAGTGTAGACGTCGGGGTATAAAAAAACCGCTACATTGCTGTTAGCGGTTTTCTTGAGTAACAACGATAACTTAGTAGAAATCGCAGGTGGCTTTTTCAGCCTGTTCCATCCACACCGGTTTATCACTGGTTTTAGACCAGACGCGGTGCAGGTAGCTGTAAAAACGGGCGCGGTCTTTCCAGAACAGCATGACCGGCAGCGCCAGCACGCCCGCCACAACGGCAAAGGTACGGCGTAAGAAAACAATGTGTGCTGGATACTCTTTATAAAAGTCCATAATCCTCTCCCATATATCTGTTCGGTGAATCGCACCGGAAAAATAAACTTGGTTAACTGATGAAAATAATACCGCCTTGTGTGTAATTTTGCTACTCATCCGACCACTTATTTTTATCTATTGATGCTCCATTTAGCTTAAATTCGTAATTAAGTTACATAAAAGTTAAATTAATACTAACCATTAGTTAAATAATGGTCTTTGCCATTTTTATACTTTTTTTACACCCCGCCTGATGATTTTTGCGAAATCTTTGCAAGCAAAAACCTACGCTCTGGTTATCACATTTATGCCACTGGAGGTGCACCGTGAGTGCAGGCGTGATAACCGGCATTGTGCTGGTCTTTTTATTATTAGGTTACCTGGTGTATGCCCTGATAAATGCGGAGGCGTTCTGATGGCGGCCCAAGGATTTTTACTTATTGCCAGCTTCTTGCTGGTGCTGTTTGTCATCGCCAGACCGCTGGGGTTCGGGCTGGCCCGACTGATCAACAATACATCCCTGCCGGGCCTCGCCGGCGTAGAGCATTTGCTCTGGCGCGGTTTAGGCATTTCGCAGCAGGAGATGAACTGGCGGCAGTATCTGCTGGCAATCCTCGCGCTCAATATTCTGGGTCTGCTGGTCCTGTTTTTGATGCTCATGACACAAAACCTGCTGCCGTTAAATCCTCA
The DNA here is from genome assembly GCF_004353845.1 of Citrobacter arsenatis. Taxonomy (GTDB): domain Bacteria; phylum Pseudomonadota; class Gammaproteobacteria; order Enterobacterales; family Enterobacteriaceae; genus Citrobacter; species Citrobacter arsenatis. The sequence goes on along the minus strand of NZ_CP037864.1, from coordinate 1,597,275 downwards.
GCAACTGCCGGGGCTTTCGTGGGATCTGGCGCTCAACACGGCGGTGAGTTTTGTCACTAATACCAACTGGCAATCCTATGCTGGCGAAACCACTTTAAGTTACTTCAGCCAGATGGCCGGATTGACCGTGCAGAACTTCCTGTCTGCGGCGACAGGCATTGCGGTGATTTTTGCCCTAACCCGCGCCTTCACGCGCCAGAGTATGAACACGTTGGGCAACGCCTGGGTCGATCTGATTCGCATTACGCTGTGGATCCTGGTCCCTATTGCAGTGCTCATTGCCCTGTTCTTCATTCAGCAAGGTACGCTGCAAAATGTATTGCCCTATCAACCCATCACCACTCTCGAAGGGGTAAAACAGCTGTTGCCGATGGGACCCGTCGCCTCACAGGAAGCGATTAAGATGCTCGGTACTAATGGGGGCGGTTTCTTTAACGCTAACTCATCGCATCCGTTTGAAAACCCAACCGCACTAACCAACCTGATACAGGTGCTGGCCATTTTCTTAATTCCCACTGCACTGTGTTTTGCTTTTGGTGATGTGGTGGGCGATCGCCGCCAGGGCCGGACCCTGCTGTGGGCCATGTCGCTGATTTTTGTGGTCTGCGTGGCCGTCGTGATGTGGGCTGAAGTTCAGGGTAATCCACACCTGATGGCATTCGGTGCAGACAGCAACATCAACATGGAAGGTAAAGAGAGCCGCTTTGGCGTGCTGGCCACGAGTCTGTTTGCAGTCGTCACAACAGCCGCATCCTGCGGTGCAGTCGATGCGATGCATGACTCCTTCACCGCGCTGGGCGGGATGGTGCCGATGTGGCTAATGCAGATTGGCGAGGTCGTCTTCGGCGGAGTCGGCTCAGGTCTGTACGGCATGCTGCTGTTTGTACTACTGGCGGTATTTATCGCCGGGCTGATGATTGGTCGTACGCCGGAGTATCTGGGTAAGAAAATCGACGTGCGTGAAATGAAAATGACCGCGCTGGCGATTCTGGTTACCCCTGCGCTGGTACTGATCGGTACTGCTATCGCCATGATGAGTGATGCCGGGCGCAGCGCCATGCTTAATCCAGGTCCCCACGGTTTTAGTGAAGTGCTGTACGCCGTTTCGTCTGCTTCGAACAACAACGGTAGCGCCTTCGCCGGCTTAAGCGCCAACACTCCGTTCTGGAACTGCCTGCTGGCTCTGTGCATGTTCTTCGGACGTTTCGGCGTGATCGTTCCCGTGATGGCAATTGCCGGGTCGCTGGTCAGTAAAAAGATCCAGCCAGCAAGCCCTGGCACACTGCCTACCCACGGCGCGCTGTTTGTCGGGTTGTTAATCGGTACGGTGTTACTGGTTGGCGCTCTCACCTTTGTTCCTGCCCTGGCGCTTGGCCCGGTCGCAGAATACCTGTCATTACACTGAGTGATGCGGAGTACATTACTATGAGTCGCAAGCAACTGGCGCTGTTCGAACCGTCTCTGGTCGCACAGGCGCTGATGGACGCCGTGAAAAAATTAAGCCCACATACCCAGTGGCGTAACCCGGTGATGTTTATCGTCTGGCTGGGCAGCCTGTTAACCACCTTGTTAACAGTCGCGATGGCAACAAGCCATATGCAGGGCAATCCATGGTTTACCGGCGCGATAAGTCTGTGGCTGTGGATTACCGTTCTGTTCGCCAACTTTGCAGAAGCACTGGCGGAAGGACGCAGTAAGGCGCAGGCTAACAGTCTGAAAGGTGTTAAAAAAACCGCCTTTGCCCGCAAACTTCGCGAACCCAAATACGGCGCGGCTATGGATCACGTTCCTGCCGATGATTTACGTAAAGGGGATATCGTGCTGGTAGAAGCGGGCGATATTATCCCGTGTGACGGCGAGGTCATCGAAGGTGGCGCATCGGTAGATGAAAGCGCCATTACCGGTGAGTCCGCGCCGGTGATTCGTGAATCCGGCGGCGATTTCGCCTCCGTCACCGGCGGGACCCGCATCCTCTCCGACTGGCTGGTTATCGAATGCAGCGTAAACCCCGGTGAAACCTTCCTCGACCGGATGATCGCCATGGTTGAAGGCGCGCAGCGGCGAAAAACGCCCAATGAGATTGCCCTGACGATTCTGCTGATTGCCCTGACCATTATCTTTTTACTGGCGACCGCCACCCTGTGGCCGTTCTCCGCCTGGGGCGGGAGCGCGGTCAGCGTCACGGTACTGGTTGCTCTGCTGGTGTGTTTGATCCCCACCACGATAGGCGGGCTGCTCTCTGCGATTGGCGTCGCCGGGATGAGCCGCATGCTGGGCGCGAACGTTATCGCCACCAGCGGACGTGCAGTAGAAGCTGCGGGTGACGTGGACGTACTGCTGTTGGATAAAACCGGCACCATTACGCTGGGTAACCGTCAGGCTTCGGATTTTCTGCCCGCCCACGGCGTGGACGAAAAAACGCTGGCCGACGCCGCGCAGCTTTCATCGCTGGCCGATGAAACGCCGGAAGGCCGCAGCATCGTTATCCTGGCTAAACAGCGTTTTAATCTGCGTATTCGCGACGTGCAATCGCTGCACGCCACCTTTGTACCCTTTACTGCCCAAAGCCGAATGAGCGGGATCAACATCGACAACCGTATGATCCGCAAAGGGTCGGTCGATGCGATTCGTCGTCACGTTGAAGCCAACGGCGGCCATTTTCCCGCCGATGTAGAGCAGAAGGTCGAAAACGTCGCTCGCCTTGGCGCTACACCGCTGGTGGTGGCCGAAGGCTCTCGCGTGCTGGGCGTGATTGCCCTGAAAGATATCGTGAAAGGTGGCATTAAAGAACGTTTTGCCCAACTGCGCAAAATGGGAATTAAAACGGTGATGATCACCGGCGACAACCGTCTGACCGCCGCCGCGATCGCCGCTGAAGCCGGGGTGGATGACTTTTTAGCTGAAGCCACACCGGAAGCCAAGCTGGCGCTGATTCGTCAGTATCAGGCGGAAGGTCGTCTGGTGGCGATGACTGGCGACGGAACCAACGACGCCCCGGCGCTGGCGCAAGCCGACGTGGCGGTCGCCATGAACTCCGGCACCCAGGCGGCGAAAGAAGCAGGCAACATGGTGGATCTCGACTCCAACCCCACCAAGCTGATTGAAGTGGTGCACATTGGTAAACAGATGCTGATGACGCGTGGTTCACTGACCACCTTCAGTATCGCCAACGACGTGGCGAAGTATTTCGCCATTATCCCGGCTGCGTTCGCCGCCACCTACCCACAGCTCAATGCGCTTAACGTGATGGGTCTGCATTCGCCGGACTCGGCGATCCTCAGCGCGGTTATCTTCAACGCGCTGGTTATCGTCTTTCTGATCCCACTGGCGCTTAAAGGGGTGAGTTACAAACCGTTATCCGCCTCCGCGATGCTACGCCGCAATTTGTGGATCTATGGTCTGGGTGGTCTGGTTGTGCCGTTTATCGGTATCAAAGCAATTGATTTACTGCTGACCCTGCTGGGTCTGGTGTGAGGTTTCAGATGAGTGGATTACGTCCTGCATTATCAACATTGATTTTCCTGATGCTTATCACCGGCGGGGCTTACCCGTTGCTGACCACCGCGCTGGGGCAGTGGTGGTTTCCCCACCAGGCTAACGGCTCGCTTCTGCGTGAAGGTCAGATCGTCCGCGGCTCTGAGCTCATCGGGCAACATTTTACTGCGGCCGGTTATTTCCAGGGACGCCCCTCTGCCACGGCAGAAATGCCCTATAATCCAATGGCTTCAGGCGGCAGTAATCTGGCAGGCAGCAACCCGGAACTGGATAAACAGCTGCAAAGCCGGATAGCCGCGCTGCGTGCCGCCAACCCGCAGGCAAATCCTGCCGTTCCGGTAGAGCTGGTAACAGCGTCTTCCAGCGGGCTGGATAACAACCTGACGCCCGCCGCGGTGGCCTGGCAAATCCCCCGCGTGGCGCAAGCTCGCAACCTTAGCGTTGAAGAAGTCACGCGCCTGGTTGCACAATACACGCAAAAGCCGTTGGTGAGTTTTATCGGCCAGCCGGTGGTGAACCTGGTGGAACTTAATTTAGCGCTGGATAAGCACTGAGAAAAAGGACATGCATAGCGAACCCTTACGCCCCGACCCCGATCGCCTGCTGGAGCAGACCACCGCCCCGCACCGGGGAAAACTGAAAATTTTCTTCGGCGCCTGTGCGGGCGTCGGCAAAACCTGGGCCATGTTGGCAGAGGCCCAGCGGCTGCGGGCGCAGGGATTAGATGTGCTGATTGGCGTGGTAGAAACCCACGGACGTAAAGAGACCGCCGCGCTGTTGGACGGTCTCAGCATCCTGCCGCTAAAGCGTCAGGCGCGCCATGGTCGTCATATCAGCGAGTTCGATCTCGACGCGGCGCTAGCCCGCCGTCCGGCGCTCATATTAATGGATGAACTGGCGCACAGTAATGCGCCAGGCTCGCGCCATCCAAAACGCTGGCAGGACATTGAAGAGCTACTGGAAGCCGGTATTGACGTTTTTACTACCGTCAACGTGCAGCATCTGGAAAGCCTCAATGATGTGGTCAGCGGCGTTACCGGCATTCAGGTGCGCGAAACCGTCCCCGATCCTTTTTTCGATGCCGCCGACGATGTCGTGCTGGTCGATCTTCCTCCCGATGATTTGCGCCAGCGCCTGAACGAGGGCAAGGTCTACATCGCCGGTCAGGCGGAAAGAGCCATCGAGCATTTCTTTCGCAAAGGTAATCTGATCGCGCTACGTGAACTGGCCCTACGCCGCACTGCCGATCGGGTAGACGATCAGATGCGCGCCTGGCGTGGACGTCCGGGAGAAGAAAAAGTCTGGCATACCCGCGACGCCATTTTACTGTGCATAGGACACAATACCGGCAGCGAAAAACTGGTACGTGCCGCCGCTCGTCTGGCGGCGCGTCTTGGCAGCGTCTGGCATGCGGTGTATGTCGAAACGCCCGCGCTACACCGACTGCCTGAAAAACAGCGTCGGGCAATCCTAAGCGCTCTGCGGTTGGCCCAGGAGTTAGGCGCAGAAACCGCCACCCTTTCCGATCCCGCCGAAGACAAAGCGGTAATCCGCTATGCCCGTGAGCATAATCTGGGAAAAATTGTCCTCGGGCGTCCGACCACGCGTCGCTGGTGGCGCAGCGATTCCTTTGCCGACAAACTCGCCCATCGTGCACCGGATCTCGACCTGATGATTGTTGCGCTCGACGAGCCACCTTCACGCCCGGTGCTGCAAACGGCAGATACCCGTACCTTTAAGGATAAATGGCGGGTACAAATTCAGGGTTGCGTGGTTGCCGTCGCGCTGTGCGCCATCATTACAGTGATTGCCATGCAGTGGCTGATGGCCTTTGACGCCGCCAACCTGGTGATGCTCTATTTATTGGGCGTGGTGGTTATCGCGCTCTTTTACGGACGCTGGCCGTCAGTGCTGGCAACCTTTATTAACGTCGCCAGTTTCGATCTCTTCTTTATCGCGCCACGCGGGACGCTGGCCGTTTCCGACGTCCAGTACCTGCTGACCTTTGCCGTAATGCTCACGGTAGGGCTGGTTATCGGTAATCTTACCGCCGGGGTGCGTTATCAGGCGCGGGTAGCGCGTTATCGTGAACAGCGCACGCGCCATTTATATGAGATGTCGAAAGCGCTGGCCGTTGGTCGCAGCCAGACGGATATCGCCGCCACCAGCGAACAGTTTATCGCTTCAACATTTCAGGCCCGCAGCCAGGTTTTACTGCCCGGTGAGAACGGTAAACTGGCTCCTCTCACCCATCAACAAGGGATGACGCCGTGGGATGATGCCATTGCCCAATGGAGCTTTGATAAAGGGCAACCAGCCGGTGCGGGTACTGACACCTTACCGGGCGTGCCGTATCAAATTTTACCGTTAAAAAGTGCCGATAAAACACATGGGCTGCTGGTGGTGGAACCGGGAAATTTACGCCAACTGATGATCCCCGAACAGCAACGCCTGCTGGAAACCTTTACCCTACTGGTCGCCAGTGCGCTGGAACGACTGACGCTGACCGCCAGCGAAGAGCAGGCCCGGTTTGCCAGCGAACGTGAAAGCATTCGCAATGCCCTGCTCGCCGCCCTGTCCCACGATTTACGTACGCCGCTGACGGTGCTATTCGGTCAGGCAGAGATCTTGACGCTGGATCTGGCAAGTGAAGGATCGCCGCACGCACGCCAGGCCAGCGAAATTCGCCAGCACGTCCTGAATACAACCCGGCTGGTAAATAACCTGCTCGATATGGCGCGAATTCAGTCTGGCGGCTTTAATCTTAAGAAGGAGTGGTTAACGCTGGAAGAAGTGGTCGGCAGCGCCCTGCAGATGCTGGAGCCAGGACTCTCTGCCCCGATTAATCTGTCGTTACCTGCACCGTTAACGCTTATCCACGTCGATGGTCCGCTCTTTGAACGGGTGCTGATTAACCTGCTGGAAAACGCCGTCAAATATGCAGGTCCGCAGGCACAAATCGGCATTGACGCCAGCGTCGATGGCGAGCACCTGCAACTGGACGTCTGGGATAATGGACCGGGTATTCCATCAGGTATGGAACAGCAAGTTTTTGACAAGTTTTCCAGGGGAAACAAAGAGTCATCGGTACCGGGCGTTGGGCTGGGACTGGCAATTTGTCAGGCCATTGTGGACGTGCACGGCGGTACGATTTCCGTCCACAATCGCGTGCAGGGAGGAGCGAGCTTCCGTGTTACACTGCCCCAGGAAATCCCCCCTGAACTTGAAGATTTTCATGAGGATATGTGACGAACGTACTGATTGTTGAAGATGAACAGGCCATCCGCCGCTTTCTGCGTACCGCGCTGGAAGCTGATGGCCTGCGTGTATATGAAGCGGAAACGCTGCAACGTGGTCTGCTGGAAGCCGCCACGCGAAAACCCGATCTCATCATTCTCGATCTCGGCCTGCCAGACGGCGACGGCATTGATTTTATTCGCGACCTGCGGCAATGGAGCGCTATTCCGGTAATAGTGCTCTCAGCCCGCAGCGAAGAGAGCGATAAAATTGCTGCGCTGGATGCCGGTGCCGATGACTATCTCAGTAAACCCTTTGGTATTGGCGAGCTACAGGCGCGATTGCGCGTAGCATTGCGTCGTCATGCCAGCGGCGCGTCTCCCGAGCCGGTGGTGCATTTTTCCAACGTAAAAGTAGATATCGCCGCCCGGCTCGTACATCGTGGTGATGAAGAGATTCATCTGACGCCGATTGAGTTTCGCCTGTTAGCGGTATTGCTGAATAATGCCGGGAAGGTACTGACACAACGCCAGTTGTTAAATCAGGTTTGGGGGCCAAACGCCGTCGAACACAGTCACTATCTGCGAATTTACATGGGACACCTGCGCCAGAAGCTGGAACTGGACCCGGCTCGCCCGCGTCATTTTCTGACCGAAACCGGGATTGGCTATCGGTTTATGCCGTGAATCTAAGCCGAAAAAAAGCCGGATCAGCTAATACGCTATCCGGCTTTTCATCATTCATGCCGGATGACGACACTAGCGTCTTATCCGGCCTGCGGTTTATGCGTTCTTCAATACTTCGCTGACGATCTCAACCGCTTCTTTTTCGATCTGCTTGCGGTGTTCTTCACCCAGGAAGCTCTCGCAGTAGATTTTATAAGCGTCTTCCGTGCCGGACGGACGCGCGGCAAACCAGCCGTTGTCAGTCATCACTTTCAGACCACCGATAGAAGCACCGTTGCCCGGTGCCGCCGTCAGACGCGCAGTGATCGGGTCGCCCGCCAGCGTGCTGGCGCTCACCATTTCCGGAGACAGCTTAGACAGCGCCGCTTTCTGCGCGGAGGTCGCGCCCGCCTGCAGGCGGTTGTAGCTCGGCGCACCAAAGCGAGCAGCCAGCTCATTGTAGTGCTCCTGCGGGTTCTTACCGGTCACAGCGGTAATTTCTGCCGCCAGCAGGCACATGATGATGCCGTCTTTGTCGGTCGACCACGGTGTACCGTCAAAACGCAGGAAAGAAGCCCCCGCGCTCTCTTCACCACCAAAGCCGAAGCTGCCGTCAAACAGACCGTCAACGAACCATTTGAAGCCAACCGGTACTTCGACCAGTTTACGCCCTAAATCATTCACCACGCGGTCAATCATCGCCGAGGACACCAGCGTCTTACCAACGGCAACGTCTTTGCCCCACTGCGGACGGTGCTGGAACAGGTAGTTGATCGCCACCGCCAGATAGTGGTTCGGATTCATCAGCCCAGCCGGGGTGACGATGCCGTGACGGTCGTAGTCCGGATCGTTGGCAAAGGCCAGATCGAACTTGTCGCGCAGCGCCAGCAAGCCCGCCATCGCGCACTCGGAGGAGCAGTCCATACGGATGGCGCCATCTTTGTCGAGATGCATGAAACGGAAAGTTTGATCAACGTGATCGTTAACGATAGTCAGGTTCAGGTTGTAGTGCTTAGCAATACGCTTCCAGTATTCGATACCGGAACCGCCCAGCGGATCGACACCCAGCGTCAGACCCGCTTTTTGGATCGCCGCCATGTCGACGATGTCAGCCAGTCCTTCAACAAACGGCTGAACCAGATCCTGCTCTGTTACATGACCTGATGCCAGCGCGGCGTCCAGCGACATACGCTTCACGCCTTGCAGGCCGTCAGCCAGCAGCGCGTTGGCTCTGTCTTCCACCACTTTGGTGACGTTGGTATCTGCCGGACCACCGTTTGGCGGATTGTATTTAATGCCACCATCTTCCGGCGGGTTGTGGGACGGCGTGATCACAATACCGTCAGCCAACGGGCCGCCTTTTTTGTTGTGGACCAGGATAGCATTCGACACGGCAGGCGTTGGCGTAAAGCCGTTATTTTCCTGCACAATGACGTCAACGCCGTTCGCCGCCAGCACTTCCAGTACAGAGATAAAAGCCGGTTCAGACAGCGCGTGGGTATCCTTGCCCACATAGCACGGGCCAGTAATCCCGTTCTTCGCACGTTCTTCAGCAATCGCCTGAGCGATAGCCAGAATATGCGGCTCGTTAAAACTATGACGACCTGCACTGCCGCGATGTCCGGACGTACCGAATTTGACGGCGTGCTCAGCGTTCCCTGCCGTTGGTTTCAGTACATAGTACTGTGCCGTCAGTTGGGCGACGTTAATCAAATCACTCTGTTGCGCAGGTTGACCTGCACGGTTGTGGATTGCCATTGCCTGGTCCTTCTAATGCAAGGATTAAATTGTTCCGCAAACCTTTTCAATCAATTCCGCAGGGAATTGCATTGACTGCATGATGTGCTCAACCATGCTGCATTTACGGCCGGTATTGGTATTGGTGATCACCCAGTACGGCGTGCCTGGCACGTGTTTAGGTTTGGTTTGATTACCATTTTTCAGCAGCGTCTGTTCGTCCGCTGCAAAATAAACGCGCGTACGACCATGCAACGATTCCGTTGCTTCAGCGAACGCGTTTTGATCCAGTGAATAGAGTGTAGACAGCACCAGCATAAAGCGATTTACTGCTTTCTTCTGTTCCGCGTATTCGTCGGACAGCAGCAGTTCACGCATGGCGCGCACTTTATCTTTTACGGGGTTAACCGGCTTGGCTTCCACGACGGCTTGCACAGCGCGGACTTCTTTAACTACCGGAGTGACAGGCTGTGATGCGGCGGAAAATTTCAACATACGCCGTAAAATGTCGGATGCGCTCTCGCCGATATGCTTGGTGTGGCTGGCAATATAGCTATAGAGTTCATCATCAACTTCAATCGTTTTCATCTTAATCCAGTGCAGTGTTTAGCTGAATACAAGTTGTTGGGGTCAACACGCGTAGTGTAAAGGCAAATCCCAACAGCGGATAGCGTCAAGCCTGGTGGCTGACAAAACTCGGAGTAACCGTAGTTGTTGCAGCCATGTGGCAGAATGGTCAACATGATACCCTAACCCGTGAGTGTGAAAAAAAGAACTTTGCCATGAAATTGAATATCCGAGCGCAATCTGCGCAAAACCTGCACAATAATTCTCCCATCGTCCTGGTTCACGGCCTGTTTGGCAGTCTGGATAACCTGGGGATCCTGGCGCGCTCCCTGGTGGCCGATCACGATATCATCCAGGTTGATATGCGAAATCATGGCCTCTCCCCTCGCTCGCCTGAGATGAATTATCCGGCCATGGCGCAAGACCTGCTGGATACGCTGAACGACAGGCAAATCGAAAAAGCGATCTTTATTGGTCACTCAATGGGAGGAAAAGCCGTCATGGCGTTGACCGCGCTGGCCCCGGAGCGTGTCGAACGGCTAGTGGCTATTGATATTGCGCCAGTTGACTATCATGTGCGCCGTCACGATGAGATTTTTGCGGCAATCAATGCCGTAACCGATGCACAGGCAGCTTCACGTCAGCAGGCGGCGAGCGTCATGCGTCAGCATCTGCAAGAAGAAGGCGTTATCCAGTTTCTGCTGAAATCCTTCGTTGACGGCGAGTGGCGCTTTAACGTTCCCGTGCTGTGGGATCAATATGCCCATATCGTCGGCTGGGAGACCATTCCGGCGTGGGAGCACCCGGCGCTGTTTATACCTGGCGGCAACTCACCGTATGTTACCGAAGCGTATCGCGAACAACTGCTGGCGCAATTCCCTCAGGCTCGGGCGCACGTTATTGCTGGCGCAGGTCATTGGGTGCATGCGGAAAAACCGGAGGCGGTACTGCGTGCCATCCGTCGTTATCTGGACGAGCAGGCTAACTGATTAAAAACTCAGCGTCTGCGCGCGATTACGTGCGCGGGCGTTGGCGTGTCTCCCCTGCTGATGTATTATGGCGCGCTATCCATCCGGGCAGACGCCTGGCTGATTGTTTCCCCGAAGTCACCAAGATCATGGCCAAAGAACAAACGGACCGTACGACATTAGATCTGTTCGCGCAGGAGCGTCGCCCGGGACGACCCAAAACTAATCCGCTCTCGCGTGATGAACAGTTACGTATTAACAAACGTAATCAGCTTAAACGCGATAAAGTTCGCGGGCTTAAGCGTGTCGAACTGAAACTGAATGCTGATGCCGTTGACGCTCTGAACGAGCTGGCCGAGGCGCGCAACATGAGTCGCAGTGAACTCATCGAAGAGATGCTGATGAACCAACTCAGCACATTGCGCGGTCAGGCTTAGTCTGAATTTCTGCTCTAACCCTAAATAATTCAAGTTGCAGGACAAAACGCCCTGGCCGTTTTGAACAGCGCTTGCGCTGGCCCCGAAGGGGTGAGGCCGTAAGGCCGAATCACGCGGCAACGCAGCGAATCTCCAGGAGCGTACATAAGTACGTGACTGGGGTGAGCGAGGAAAGCCAACGCACATGCAGCTTGAAGTATGACGGGTAAAAATCATAAATCGTGTAGCACAGAGTGCAGTCCCGCGTGTTTGCTGTTTCCGCATGCCTGACTGTTCTGCTATGATTGCCCTTATCCGTGGGCAATGCGCCACCACCATTTCAATAAGTTTCAAGAGGTTATTTTACTCATGGCAATCACTGGCATCTTTTTCGGCAGCGACACCGGTAATACCGAAAACATCGCAAAAATGATTCAAAAACAGCTTGGTAAAGACGTTGCCGATGTTCATGACATTGCAAAAAGCAGCAAAGAAGACCTGGAAGGGTATGACATTTTGCTGCTCGGCATCCCAACCTGGTACTACGGTGAAGCGCAGTGTGACTGGGACGATTTCTTCCCTACCCTCGAAGACATTGATTTTAACGGCAAACTGGTTGCATTGTTCGGCTGCGGCGACCAGGAAGATTACGCAGAATATTTCTGCGATGCGTTAGGTACAATTCGCGACATCATCGAACCGCGCGGCGCAACCATCGTCGGTCACTGGCCAACGGCGGGTTATCACTTTGAAGCGTCCAAAGGTCTGGCTGACGACGACCACTTTGTTGGCCTGGCTATCGATGAAGATCGCCAGCCTGAACTGACCGCAGAACGCGTAGAAAAATGGGTTAAGCAGATCTCTGAAGAGCTGCACCTCGACGAAATCATCAATGCCTGATTTCGTGCGGCGCAGAAATCCATCTGCGCCGCATCAATAGATAAAACCAATCAAAATAATTGCTACAAATTTGTAACTTTTTCGTCTGACCCTGTACAATGGCTGGATGCCAATCGGGTGTTGCACAGTGTGTTTGTCGGCGATACCACGTTTTGATTAACAATATATGCCAGAGACTTGCAGTTTTCATTTAGCCATGGCAGTTCTATAATGAATCGCATTATCTCAAGTGCAATTTCTGTCACTTCTGTTAATGAAGTGAATCGTTTAGCTACAGGACAGATTCCGCATGACTGACAACAATACCGCATTAAAGAAGGCTGGCCTGAAAGTAACGCTTCCTCGTTTAAAAATTCTGGAAGTTCTTCAGGAACCGGATAACCATCACGTCAGTGCGGAAGACTTATACAAACGCCTGATCGATATGGGTGAAGAGATTGGTCTGGCGACCGTGTATCGTGTGCTGAACCAGTTTGATGATGCCGGTATCGTGACCCGCCATAATTTTGAAGGTGGTAAATCCGTCTTCGAACTGACTCAACAGCATCATCACGATCACCTCATCTGCCTCGACTGCGGTAAAGTGGTTGAGTTCAGCGATGATTCTATCGAAGCCCGCCAACGTGAGATTGCGGCTAAGCATGGTATTCGTTTAACCAACCATAGCCTCTATCTTTACGGTCACTGTGCCGAAGGCGATTGCCGTGAAGATGAGCACGCCCACGACGGCAAATAATGTGATGCATTCTGAAAAGCCAACCATCCGGTTGGCTTTTTTTATGGGCGTTATCAGCCCCTTTCCCCTTCCCTCTGCTCCTGCGTTGCTTTAATGTAAAAATCAATTGCCCTTCCGGAGAGTCGAAATGGAACTTCGCCAGCTACGCTATTTTGTACGCATTGTAGAAACCGGCAGCATGGGGAGCGCAGCGCTCGATCTCAACATCGGGGTTTCGGCACTCAGCCAGCAAATGTCGCGTCTGGAAAATGAACTCGCTATTCGCCTGCTGCAGCGCACCTCGCGAGGCGTGACGCCCACCAGCGCCGGACTGGCCTTTTATTCCCAAGCGCAGCTGGCGCTCCGTCACGCAGACGATGCGATCCTCGCCGCACGAGAGTCCCGGCTTTCCGGGCACGTCAGTGTTGGCATGGCTCCCAGTACCGCTTCCGTTCTCGGCATGCCCTTCATCAACGCCATGCGGGAAAGCTATAGCGATGTTCGCCTGCATGTGGTGGAAAGTCTCTCTGGCAATCTGGAACGGATGATAAACACCCGCCAGATTGATCTGGCTGTGGTGTTTCAAAAAGAAAAGATCCTGCGCTGGAGCGCCAGACCCATCCTCGAAGAACGATTGTTTTTGATTGGGACTCATGCCCTACTCGCTGATATTGTCGAGGATAATATTGCGCCAGCCCAGCTGGCGAGAATTCCATTGATAATGCCAAGCCCCGGCCACGGTCTGCGCGGCAGGCTGGAGGCGATTTCTCAGGAACACGCGCTGAGCATTGAGATTGCCACAGAAATTGATGGTCTGGCGCTGCTGATGCGCGCCGTTCGCAGCGGAATCGGTGCCACCCTCCAGCCCGGTGCGGCGATTTCTCATCTCGATAAAGAGACGCTAAGAGTGATCGGCGTCCATAATCCAGTACTTAGCCGCCCTAACTTTCTGGTGAGCCTCTCTGACGATGAGCTCACCCCGGCGGGCCTCGCCGCCCGCGTGGTGCTGACGAAAGTGATGCATCAACTGGTGGAAGCAGGAAGCTGGCCAGGCGCCATTCTTTACAATAACTAAACCCCTCTTTAGCACCACGTCATAGCGCCCGCACAAGCTGTGCGTATACATTTCAATTACAAATTTAACAATTAGTTAAATGGTAATGGAGTATACGATGGTTGATGTTCTGGTGATTGGCGGTGGCAATGCCGCCTTATGCGCTGCCCTTACCGCCCGGGAGCAAGGGGCTTCCGTTTTACTGCTCGAAGCTGCCCCCCGGGAATGGCGCGGGGGAAATTCCCAACACACACGTAACCTGCGCTGTATGCATGATGCACCGCAGGATGTGCTGGTAGAAAGCTATCCGGAAGAGGAATTCTGGCAAGATCTACAGCGCGTAACTGAAGGGAATACCAACGAAGCCCTGGCTCGCCTGGTAATCCGCACCTCTTCACAATGCCGCGACTGGATGCGCCAGCACGGCGTGAATTTTCAACCTCCACTCTCTGGCGCTTTGCACGTGGCGCGAACCAACGCCTTTTTTATGGGCGGTGGAAAAGCCCTCGTCAATGCCTATTATCGCAGCGCAGAAAAACTGGGCGTGCAAATCCGCTATAACACGCCAGTGCAGGCGCTTGAGCTGCACAACGGTGAGTTCGTGGCAGCGCTGGCAGGCGAAGAGCGTATTACTGCGAAATCCTGCGTACTTGCCGCTGGCGGATTTGAATCTAACCGTGAATGGCTACGAGAAGCGTGGGGAGAGAACGCCCGCGGCGAGTGGCCTGCGGATAACTTCCTGATTCGCGGCACGCGCTTTAATCAGGGCGTACTGCTCAAATTTATGATGGATGCCGGGGCGGACATTATTGGCGAACCCTCCCAGTCACACTGCGTAGCCATTGACGCCAGAGCGCCATTATATGACGGCGGGATTTGTACCCGCGTGGACTGCGTTTCGCTCGGCATAGTCGTCAACCGTGACGCTGAACGTTTTTATGATGAAGGCGAAGATTTCTGGCCCAAACGCTACGCCATCTGGGGACGCCTGGTCGCCCAACAGCCAGGACAGATTGGCTACTCCATCATCGACAGTAAAGCCATCGGCCACTTCATGCCACCGGTTTTTCCTGGCGCACAGGCCAATTCGCTGGCGGATCTGGCTCATCAGTTAGGGCTGAATGCCGAACGCTTAACCCACACCGTGACGGAATACAACAACGCCTGCCAGCCAGGTCAGTTCGACCATACGGTTCTGGATAACTGTACGACGAACGCCTTAATCCCCGCGAAGACACACTGGGCGCGACCGCTGGACCAGCCACCATACTACGGCTATGCCCTGCGGCCAGGGATCACCTTTACCTATCTCGGATTAAAAGTGAACGAGCACGCTGCCGTTCACTTTGCCGGTCAGCCAAGCCGCAACCTGTTCGTCGCCGGAGAGATGATGGCGGGCAACGTGCTGGGCAAGGGCTACACCGCAGGCGTGGGCATGTCAATCGGCACGACCTTTGGCCGTATCGCTGGAAAAGAAGCCGCGCTGGCCGCAGGTAAGGAGACACGTCATGAAGCAGCTTGAGAAATTGATCATCGAAGCACAAATTATCACCGAACCGGAAGCGGAAGTTGAACGTGTGATGCAGGTCTGCAATGCCTGTCGCTATTGTGAAGGCTTTTGTGCCGTGTTCCCGGCAATGACGCAGCGCCTGGAATTCGGTAAAGCCGATATCAATTATCTGGCGAACTTGTGCCATAACTGCGGCGCCTGCCTGCACGCCTGCCAGTATGCCCCGCCTCATGAATTTGCCATCAACGTGCCGAAGTCCATGGCGGAAGTCCGGCTCGAAACCTATCAGCACTACGCGCAACCCGCCGCCTTTGGCGCGCTTTATCGTCGCGCAGGCGTCACCGTGACGCTGGCGCTGGTTTTCGGTTTGATCCTGTTTTTACTCCTCGCCATCGGTTTAACTGGCTCGTTATTCCATCCTCCGCTGGCCGGGGATTTCTATCAAATTTTCCCGCATAACCTGCTGGCCTGGATGTTTGGTTCGGTATTCATTCTGGCGATAGGTCTACTAATGGCGGGCGTTATCCGCTTCTGGCGCGAGATCTCTCCCGGTATGCCACATTCCGTCGAAATTGCTCAAGCCTCACATGATGCGCTGACGCTGAAGTATCTCGATGGTGGGCACGGCAAAGGGTGTAACGAAGCAGATGATGCCTTCACCCTAATGCGCCGCCGTTTCCATCACTTCACCTTTTACGGTTTTATGCTCTGCTTTGCCGCCACCGTGGTGGCGACGGGCTATCACTACTTCGCTGGTATTGAAGCGCCCTATCCGTTCTTCAGCGTTCCGGTAATTCTGGGCACATTAGGCGGCATTGGCCTGGTTGTCGGTCCGGCTGGCTTGCTATGGCTCAATCTAAAGCGCTCACCGCTACATGGCGACGCACGGCAAAAACCGATGGATCGCGGTTTTATTCTGCTACTGCTGCTGACCAGCCTGACCGGCTTAGCGCTGCTGGCGGGAAGAGATACTTCGTGGATGGCTATTTTGCTCGCCGTTCATCTCGGCGTGGTCATGGCTCTCTTTCTGACCATTCCTTATGGAAAATTTGCCCATGGATTTTACCGTTGCGCAGCTTTACTCAAGTGGGCGATTGAGAAACGACGCGGCAAACAGGCGGGGGTCACAGGAGACTAACCCGCAAACTCTTACCTCTATAAATATTATGATAAGACAGTGGAGCAAACCCAATGACACAACAACCATCGCGCGCCGGAACTTTCGGCGCAATACTGCGGGTAACCAGCGGTAATTTTCTCGAACAGTTCGACTTTTTTCTGTTCGGATTTTACGCCACCTATATCGCGAAGACGTTCTTCCCCGCGGAGAGTGAATTTGCCGGGCTAATGTTGACCTTTGCTGTTTTTGGCTCAGGTTTCTTAATGCGGCCCGTTGGCGCAATTGTGCTGGGCACTTACATCGACAGAATTGGTCGCAGGAAAGGGTTGATGGTGACGCTGGCCATTATGGGCTGCGGTACCCTGCTGATTGCCCTGGTACCCGGTTATCAAAGTATTGGTCTGCTGGCCCCTGTTCTGGTATTACTCGGCCGATTATTACAGGGCTTCTCTGCGGGCGTAGAGCTGGGCGGCGTTTCGGTTTATCTCTCTGAAATCGCCACGCCTGGCAACAAAGGCTTCTACACCAGCTGGCAGTCCGCCAGCCAGCAGGTCGCCATTGTGGTGGCGGCGTTGATTGGCTACGGCCTGAACGTCACGCTGGGGCACGATGAGATCTCTGAATGGGGCTGGCGTATTCCATTTTTTATTGGTTGCATGATTATTCCTTTGATCTTCGTGCTCCGCCGCTCGCTTCAGGAAACCGATGCATTTTTACAACGCACGCACCGTCCCGACACCAGGGAGATTTTCACCACTATCCTCAAAAACTGGCGTCTTATCTCAGCAGGTACGCTGCTGGTAGCGATGACCACAACCACGTTTTACTTCATTACCGTCTATACCCCGACCTACGGCAGGGCTGTACTCCACCTGAGCGCCCGTGAAAGCCTGGTCGTCACCATGCTGGTCGGTATTTCTAACTTTATCTGGCTGCCGATTGGCGGGGCAATTTCTGACCGAATTGGTCGTCGTCCGGTGTTAATGGGGATTACCCTACTCGCACTGATCACCACCTGGCCGGTAATGCACTGGCTCACCGCCGCACCAGATTTTACGCGTATGACGCTGGTCCTGCTTTGGTTCTCGTTCTTTTTTGGCATGTACAACGGGGCAATGGTAGCCGCACTCACCGAGGTGATGCCGGTCTATGTGCGCACGGTGGGCTTTTCACTGGCATTCAGTCTTGCCACAGCGATTTTTGGCGGCCTAACGCCGGTCATTTCCACAGCGCTGGTTCAGCTAACCGGGGATAAAAGCTCACCGGGATGGTGGCTGATGTGCGCGGCACTTTGCGGACTCGCCGCCACAGCAATGCTGTTTGTTCGACTGAGTCGGGGCTACCAACCAGTGGAACATAAGCTCTGAAATGCAAACGGGCGGAAAATTCTCCGCCCGTCGTCTTTTTCATTTCTCGATTTACTGCGCAGTATTCTTGCTACGAATTTCCTGCCAGACTTTGTCACAATCGGCATTAACAGACTGATCGTTGCCCGTGCGCGTGGCCTGAATGCACTGCTGATAATCCAGTACACGTACGCTTTCTTCATTGGCAAACTGCTGGTGTTGCTTTTCTTTCTTCAGCACATTCAACACGCTTTGGCAGGCTTCGATCTTCTCCGGCGATCCTTGAGCGGTGTTAATACACGCGCTGTAGGCTTCCTTAAGACGGCTGTCTTCTTTCGGCGCAGGAGATTGCACACACGCCACCAGCCCTGATGCCATAACGGCGATGAGTATCAGTTTTTTCATAGCACTTTCCTCAACGATGCGGCAGGCGCCCGGCCTGCCGCTGTTGGCATTAGAAGATGGTGAACGGAGCGATAACGATGAATTTCACGTCGCGCTCATCCTGGAAGATGTTGCCGTAACCACCGCCCCAGCTCGGAATGTCTGAGTGGTTGTCGTACTGGGTGAAGTGCAGTTTAAACATGGTGCCCTTCGCACGACCGTCCTGCAGGGTATAGACCGCATCCAGGCTGTAAGAGGATTCTTCGATAGTCCGGTTTTTGTCGTAGTACGCATCCGGGTTGAGCTGCCAGGTAGATGGCTTAGCATCCCATGCGTAAACGTAGGACGCGCCCACCGCCCAGCCCGGCAGGTTCCAGTTCTTCAGATCATACATTGCACCGAAGAAGACTGCCTTTTCGCCGTTGGCGTTAAAGTCGGAACGGTTATCCCACCAGATATCCAGACGACCGTTTGATGAGGCGTAGGTCGGCGTCATACGCTGCAGGAAGTAACCCTGCTGACCGTCTGCTTTAACCCAGGTCCCTTCCAGACGCAGGTCAACCACTTCCGCCACTTTGTAGCCGAAGGTCAACGCCTGCAGCCAGGCTGTACCGTCATAAATATCGTTCACGGTGCGATCATCAACTTTGTCACGCGCGCCATAGAACTGGTAGCTGGTGGTAAACGGGTTACCGCCTAAATCGAATTTGTAGCTGGCTTTCGCGAAGTACTGATCGACATAGCCTTCAGACTGACCAAATGCCGCTTCCAGCAACAGGTTATTTTTGAAGTCATATTTCGCGCCGATTGAATGCAGGTAATCGACGCTGGTCTTTTTATCAGCCTGATAGAATTTATCGACTTCGGTGTGCCACGGCGCTTTATATTCATTGGCCCACATATAGGAGAAGCTCAGTGCGCCAGCATCACCATAGTCGAAGTTGGCACCGGCTTCAGCACCCTGATAGGTTCCTGGCATAAAGCTCCAGTGCGGAGCCAATAGCGTTTGTCCGGTTGGTTGAATGTAACCGGCACGCGCCCAGGTTGGGCCGTATTTAAACTTGGCTGCTGCTTTATAAAGGCTAATTCCGCTCTTATCGCCGGAGTAATCTTCGTCATAGCCTTTATTTTTTGAAGAGAATGCGATTTCGTTTGGATGGCCGCTTTCACTACTTTCGTTCATTTCAATCGCGGTGAATGCTGCGATATCAATACCAAACATATCGGCCGCATAACCGGACTGGAAGTCGAGATTGGCGTTCCAGGTGGAGTGAGAAAGGTTGGTTTTGTATTTGTCATGATCGGTCACATCTTTACGGTCACGCTCACGCTGCCAGTAATAGATGCCGCCGGTTAAAGTGGAGTCATCAATGAAACCTTCGGCGTGAGCCTGGGGAGCGACAACGAAACCCGACATTGCTGTGATACCGGCGATAGCCAGCGCCAGCGTACTACGTTTGCCACTAAACGTACGCATATGTTAATCCTCTTTGACGTATAACCCTTCGTCTTTCAAGCCGCATCTGCGTTGACTTTCCTCGCTCATCCCAGTCACGTACTGATGTACGCTCCCGGGAATTCGCTGCGTCGCCGCCTTGATGCAACTCGAAATCCATTGGGTATTAAATGCTGCCGATAAAAGCGGTCAGCGAAAAAACAAAAATTAAAAAAGTAGCGCCAAGAAAACCTCAGTGACTACAATGAATAGACTATTTTTCGCGACGCGAATTATCAATCTCTTTCTGTAACGAGTATGTAATAGTATGAGCAACCGCACATATTTCATTGCTTTCTGTTACATTTTCATTGGGAGATAAAAAAGCGTTGAAAAAATGAAAAAATCGCTTGTTTTCCATGGAGATGAAATCGGTTTCAGACCATTTCATATTGAGATAAGTTATTTAAACGCAAAAACATTCAACCAATCCATTATTACAGACATGTAATTAATTCGCTCCGCAAACGGAGCCTGGCGCACGGTTTTTTTGCGAAAAAAAACGCCGCATGACGCGGCGTTTAGACAGGATGTGTTGCGGCTTATTCGCCTGCTTTAGCCCACGTATCGCGCAGACCTACAGTGCGGTTAAACACCAGCTTCTCAGCCGTTGCATAACGGCTGTCCAGGCAGAAGTAGCCTTCACGTTCGAACTGGAACGCTTTGCCTGCAACCGCAGCCTGCAGCGACGGCTCACCGTAGCCCTGTTTAATGACCAGAGATTCCGGGTTGATAACGGACAGGAAGTCTTCCGCCGCACCTGGGTTTGGCACGCTAAACAGGCGGTCGTACAGACGAATTTCAATCGGCAGCGCATGGGATGCGCTCACCCAATGAATAACGCCTTTTACTTTACGGCCATCGGCCGGATCTTTGCTCAGGGTGTCGGCATCGTAGGTGCAGAAAATGGTGGTGATATTTCCTTCTGCATCTTTCTCGACACGTTCAGCCTTGATCACGTAAGCGTTACGCAGACGCACTTCTTTACCCATCACCAGACGCTTGTACTGCTTGTTCGCTTCTTCACGGAAGTCTGCACGATCGATCCAAATTTCACCGCTGAACGGCACTTCACGGCTACCCATTTCCGGTTTATTCGGATGGTTAGGCATGGTGACCAGTTCGCTTTCGCCCTGCGGGTAGTTTTCGATAACCAGTTTCACCGGATCGATAACCGCCATCGCACGCGGGGCATTTTCATTCAGATCTTCGCGAATACAGGATTCCAGAGAAGCAATCTCAATGGTGTTGTCCTGCTTGGTGACGCCAATGCGTTTGCAGAACTCACGGATAGCGGCAGCGGTGTAACCACGACGACGCAGACCAGAGATCGTCGGCATACGCGGATCGTCCCAGCCTTCAACGTGCTTGTCAGTCACCAGCAGATTCAGCTTGCGCTTGGACATCACGGTGTATTCCAGATTCAGGCGCGAGAATTCGTACTGGCGCGGATGAACCGGAATAGTGATGTTGTCCAGCACCCAGTCGTACAGACGACGGTTATCCTGGAACTCCAGCGTACACAGTGAATGCGTAATGCCTTCCAGCGCATCGCTGATGCAGTGGGTAAAGTCGTACATCGGGTAGATGCACCACTTGTTGCCGGTCTGGTGGTGTTCGGCGAACTTAATGCGGTACAGCACCGGATCGCGCATTACGATAAACGGCGAAGCCATATCGATTTTCGCGCGCAGGCAGGCTTTACCTTCTTCAAAACCACCGGCACGCATTTTTTCAAACAGCGCCAGGTTCTCTTCAACGCTACGATCGCGGAACGGGCTGTTTTTACCCGGCGCGGTCAGCGTGCCGCGGTATTCGCGGATTTCGTCCGCTGACAGTTCGTCAACATACGCCAGACCTTTATTAATAAGCTCTACCGCATAGGCGTGAAGCTGATCGAAGTAATCCGAAGAGTAGCGAATGTCGCCAGTCCAGTGGAAACCTAACCATTCAACGTCGTTTTTAATCGACTCAACGTACTCGATATCTTCTTTAACCGGGTTCGTATCATCAAAACGCAGGTTGCACTGGCCCTGGTAATCTTGCGCAATGCCAAAGTTCAGACAAATGGATTTCGCGTGGCCAATGTGCAGATAGCCATTTGGCTCCGGCGGAAAACGTGTATGGATAGTGGTGTGCTTACCACTGGCCAGATCTTCATCGATGATCTGACGAATAAAGTTACTCGGGCGGGCTTCAGCCTCACTCATCGTGGATTCCTCAAAGCGTAAACAACGTATAACGGAATATGATCTTATAAGCCAGGCAGACTGACAACCTTTAGTTACGCAAAATATGTATCAATCGAAAATATTGGGGCCAATTGCTGCAAAAAAAAGCGGCGGAGGAATATCCCCCGCCGCTTAAGGCACTTAACTCACTTTACTCAGGAGCAGTTATTTACCTTTAATCTCATACAGTGGTGTTTGACCGGCAACCACATGACCTTCGGCTTTAATGACCAGTGCGCCGAAATCATCGCAGTTGCTGCACACAACCGGGCTAATCATGGAACGTGCGTTGGCGTTCAGGAACTCCAGATCCATTTCCAGAATCGGTTGACCTGCAGTCACTTCCGCGCCTTCTTCAACCAGACGCTTAAAGCCTTTACCTTCCAGCGCTACGGTATCGATGCCCATGTGGACCACGATTTCCGCGCCTTTAACGGTTTCCAGACAGAACGCATGGTTCGTGTTGAAGATTTTCACAATAGTGCCCGCTGCCGGAGCTACCACGATTTTATCCGTTGGTTTCACCGCCACGCCATCGCCTACAGCTTTGCTGGCGAAGGCTTCGTCAGGAACCTGCTCCAGTGCAACCACGTCACCGGTAATTGGAGAAACCAGCGCTTCAACGGTTACTGCGTTCGCTACAGCCTGCGGTTTTGCAACCGGAGTCGCTGCAGCTGGCGCACTTTCGCCAGACGCTGCCGCCACCGGACCACGCGCAACAACTTTCTTCATTTCGTCGCCGATGGATTCGGCTTTCGCACCCACGATGACCTGGATAGTTTGCTTGTTCAGCTTAACTACTCCAGATGCACCTAAACGTTTACACATCGCATCGTTTACGCGACCGGAGTCGGCAACGGTCAGACGCAGACGAGTGATACAGGCATCAATCGCTTTCAGGTTATCGGTACCGCCAACCGCTGCAATGTAGTTGGTTGCCAGTTGAGCCAGACCTTCTTCAGTGTTGCTGTTCGCTTCTTCAGTAACGATGTCGTCTTCTTTATCTTCGCGGCCCGGCGTTTTCAGGTTAAACATACGAATAACCGCGCTGAACAACACAAAGTAGATGACGAAGAACACCAGCCCCATCACCACCAGCATCCAAACGTTCTGACTTGCTGCCGGCAGGTTGTACATCAACACGTAGTCGATAGCACCTGCGGAGAAGGAGAAGCCCGCGTGGATCCCCAGCAACGTTGCAACGAACAGGCTGATACCCGTTAACAGTGCGTGCAGGAGGTACAGCAGTGGAGCCAGGAACATGAACAGGAATTCCAGCGGCTCGGTAACACCGGTCAGGAACGCGGTGATCGCAACGGACAGCAGCATACCGCCAACCATCGGACGACGCGCTTTCGGAGCGGCAAAGTACATCGCCAGCGCCGCACCCGGCAGACCAAACATCATGATCGGGAAGAAGCCAGACATGAACATACCCGCAGTGCCGTCACCCGCGTAGAAGCGGTTGATATCACCGTGGAATACGGTACCTGCGGCGTTTGTAAATTCACCAATCTGGAACCAGGCGATGGTGTTTAGAACCTGATGCAGACCGGTTGGGATCAGCAGACGGTTGATGAAACCAAAGATACCGGAACCCAGTGCGCCTGCGCCCACGATCCACTCACCACCCGCATGGATGGCGTTCTGCACCGGCGGCCATACATAGCCGAAGATAGCAGCCAGCACCAGACAGAAGAAGCCAGTGGCGATCGGCACGAAACGTTTGCCACCAAAGAAGCTCAGGAAGTCAGGCAGTTTGATACCAGACCAACGGTTATACACGGCACCGCCGACCAGACCGGTGATGATACCTGCCAGCACACCCATATTGATCGCTGGGTTAATGGTAACCATTGCTTTGGTCAATATGAAATAACCGACCGCACCTGCCAGCGCTGCCGCACCTGCACTGTCTTTTGACCAGCTGGATGCCACACCGATAGCGAAAATTAACGCGAGGTTATCAAAGATAGCCCCACCCGCTTGCGCGATGAAGGGTACGTTAAGTAAATCTGGTTGGCCGAATCGCAGCAGCAGTGCCGCGACTGGCAGCACAGCGATGGGGAGCTGTAACGCCCTACCCAGCCGCTGGAAAAAACCTAAAATATTCATTTTATTCCCCCTACGAGACCCCGATTAGGCTTCTTTGAAGCCATATTTTTATTGTGCGACCATTCCTGACAGCAAGATTCTGGAACAACGATATTAACCATTCATCTACATTCAGAGTGTGTGAAAAATTAATTCGTATCGCAAATTAAACGCGTGTTTTTTGTGATTCCAGTCACCAAATATCGTTATTAACCCTCCCTTCCACTGGCTAACTACGAAAACTTATTTTATCATTCAAAAAATCGAAACGGATTGATCCTTACCGATGCAAAACCAGGTTACGCTTAATACGGCACAGAGACTCAATCCGCCAACTGCTTACATTTACTTTTGAGGTGAAGAATGAGACTGATCCCCCTGAATACCGCTGAACAAGTCGGCAAATGGGCTGCTCGCCATATCGTTAACCGTATTAACGCATTCAAACCAACGGCAGATCGTCCGTTCGTTCTGGGCCTGCCGACTGGCGGTACTCCGCTGACAGCTTATAAAGCATTGGTTGAAATGCACAAAGCGGGCCAGGTGAGCTTCAAACATGTTGTTACGTTCAATATGGACGAATATGTTGGTCTGCCGAAAGAGCATCCGGAAAGCTACCATAGCTTCATGCATCGCAATTTCTTTGATCACGTTGATATTCCAGCAGAAAACATCAACCTCCTCAATGGTAACGCGCCGGATATTGATGCAGAATGCCGTCAGTATGAAGAAAAAATCCGTTCTTACGGTAAAATCCACCTGTTTATGGGCGGTGTAGGCAACGATGGTCACATCGCGTTCAACGAACCGGCTTCCTCTTTGGCTTCCCGTACCCGCATCAAAACGCTGACTCACGACACGCGTGTTGCTAACTCACGCTTCTTTGACGGCGACGTAAGCCAGGTGCCTAAATATGCACTGACCGTAGGCGTGGGCACCCTGCTGGATGCGGAAGAAGTGATGATCCTGGTTCTGGGTCACCAGAAAGCACAGGCGCTGCAAGCCGCCGTTGAAGGCAACGTTAACCACATGTGGACCATCAGTTGCCTGCAACTGCATCCGAAAGCCGTTGTGGTCTGCGATGAGCCTTCTACCATGGAACTGAAAGTGAAAACGCTGAAATACTTCAACGAGTTAGAAGCGGAAAATATTAAAGGTCTGTAATTGATGTCTCCGCCCTGTCGACGAGTTGCAGGGCGGCATTTTTTGAAATCGGGGGTCGGAATGTATGCTTTAACCCAGGGCCGGATCTTCACCGGTCACGAAATTCTTGATGACCATGCGATTGTTGTCGCCAATGGCCTGATTGACAGCGTTTGCCCACTGGCTGAGTTACCGTCAGAAATTGAACAGCGCTCACTGAATGGGGCCATTATTTCCCCCGGTTTTATCGATGTACAACTAAACGGCTGCGGCGGCGTACAGTTTAACGATACGGCAGAAGCCGTGACCGTTGAAACGCTGGAAATCATGCAGAAAGCCAATGAAAAATCCGGCTGCACCAGCTACCTGCCAACGCTTATCACCACCAGCGATGACCTGATGAAACAAGGCGTTCGCGTCATGCGTGAATACCTTGCAAAGCACCCGAATCAGGCTTTAGGGCTTCATCTTGAAGGCCCGTGGCTGAATCTGGTGAAAAAAGGCACCCATAATCCGGGATTTGTCCGTCAGCCTGACGCTGCGCTAGTCGATTTCCTGTGCGATAATGCCGATGTGATCACCAAAGTGACGCTGGCGCCAGAAATGGTCCCAGTCGAGGTCATTACCAAACTGGTGAATGCAGGTATTGTGGTTTCTGCGGGCCACTCAAACGCAACGGTAAAAGAAGCAAAAATCGGCTTCCGCGCAGGCATTACCTTTGCGACGCATCTGTTCAACGCAATGCCGTACATTACCGGCCGCGAACCTGGTCTGGCAGGCGCGATTCTGGATGAAGCCGATATCTACTGCGGTATCATCGCCGATGGCCTGCACGTTGACTACGTTAACATTCGTAATGCCAAACGCCTGAAAGGCGACAAGCTGTGCCTGGTCACCGACGCGACCGCGCCGGCAGGTGCAAACATTGAACAGTTCATTTTCGCTGGTAAAACAATATACTACCGTAATGGATTGTGCGTTGATGAGAACGGTACATTGAGCGGTTCATCATTAACCATGATTGAAGGCGTACGCAATCTGGTCGAACATGCGAATATCGCTCTCGACGAAGTTCTGCGCATGGCGACGCTCTACCCTGCTCGCGCCATTGGCGTCGACAAACAACTCGGCAGCATCGCGCCAGGCAAAGTAGCCAACCTGACTGCGTTCACGCACGACTTTAAAATTATCAAGACCATCGTTAATGGCAACGAGGTCGTTACTGAGTAAGAGAAAGAATGACACCAGGCGGACAAGCTCAAATAGGTAATGTTGATCTCGTAAAACAGCTTAACAGCGCGGCAGTTTATCGCCTGATTGATCAGCATGGGCCAATCTCGCGAATTCAAATTGCCGAGCAAAGCCAGCTTGCCCCCGCCAGCGTAACGAAAATTACGCGTCAGTTGATCGAACGCGGGCTGATCAAAGAAGTCGATCAGCAGGCCTCCACAGGAGGCCGCCGCGCTATCTCTATCGTCACCGAAACCCGCAATTTCCACGCCATCGGCGTACGCCTGGGCCGTCACGACACGACGCTCACTCTCTATGATATGAGCAGTAAAGTGGTCGCCGAAGAGCATTACCCTCTCCCGGAACGCACCCAGGAAACGCTGGAGTATGCGCTGCTCAACACCATTGCCACCTTTATTGAGAGCTGCCAGCGGAAAATCCGTGAGCTGATTGCGATTTCCGTTATCCTGCCAGGTCTGGTTGATCCTGAAAGCGGCGTTATCCGCTATATGCCGCACATTCAGGTTGAGAACTGGGGGCTGGTCGAAGCGCTCGAAAAACGCTTTAAGGTCACCTGCTTTGTCGGTCACGATATTCGCAGTCTGGCGCTGGCCGAGCACTATTTCGGGGCAAGTCAGGATTGCGAAGACTCCATTTTGGTGCGTGTGCATCGCGGAACCGGGGCCGGAATCATCTCCAATGGCCGAATTTTTATCGGTCGCAATGGCAACGTGGGTGAGATTGGTCATATTCAGGTTGAGCCGCTGGGCGAACGCTGTCACTGCGGTAACTTCGGCTGTCTGGAAACCATTGCCGCCAATGCCTCTATTGAACACCGCGTGCAAAACTTACTGAAACAGGGTTACCCAAGCCGTCTCACGCTGGATGATTGCAGCATCAAAGCCATCTGCAAGGCGGCCAATAAAGGCGATAACCTGGCATCAGAAGTCATCGAGCACGTTGGTCGCCATCTGGGTAAAACCATCGCCATTGCCATCAACCTGTTTAACCCACAAAAAATCGTTATTGCGGGCGAAATTACTGAGGCAGATAAAGTGCTGCTGCCTGCAATAGAAAGCTGTATCAACACGCAGGCGTTGAAAGCGTTTCGCCATAATTTACCGGTGGTTCGTTCTACGCTGGATCACCGCTCCGCCATTGGTGCCTTTGCGCTGGTGAAGCGTGCGATGCTCAACGGCACATTGCTGCAACGTTTGCTGGAAAGCTAATACACGTCATCCTTCAAGCTGCCTCTGCGTTAGCTGCATCTGCTCACCCCGGTCACTTACTTCAGTAAGCTCCAGGGGTTCGCAGACTTGCCGCCTTGATGCAACTCGAATGATGTAGTGTATTTTGTGTATAGTAATGCCTTCTTTTTTTAATGTCGGATTGTCCATGGCCATTAAGAATGTAATTTGTGATATAGACGGCGTGCTGATGCACGACAATGTTGCCGTACCGGGTGCGGCAGAATTTCTGACCGGGATCCTGGAAAAAGGCCTGCCGTTAGTTCTGTTGACTAACTATCCTTCACAGACCGGGCAAGATCTGGCAAACCGCTTCGCCACCGCGGGTGTGAACGTTCCCGATAGCGTCTTTTATACTTCCGCTATGGCAACCGCTGATTTTCTTCGCCGCCAGGAAGGGAAAAAGGCTTATGTGGTAGGTGAAGGTGCATTAATTCACGAGTTGTATAAAGCCGGTTTTACCATTACCGACGTGAACCCCGATTTTGTGATTGTTGGCGAAACGCGTTCCTATAATTGGGATATGATGCATAAAGCGGCATATTTTGTGGCCAACGGCGCACGTTTCATCGCCACAAACCCGGATACTCACGGTCGCGGCTTTTATCCCGCCTGCGGTGCACTGTGCGCCGGTATCGAAAAAATCTCTGGCCGCAAGCCATTTTATGTCGGCAAACCCAGCCCGTGGATTATTCGTGCGGCACTCAACAAAATGCAGGCGCACTCGGAAGAGACCGTTATCGTTGGCGATAACCTGCGCACCGATATTCTGGCAGGCTTCCAGGCAGGTCTGGAAACCATTCTGGTATTGTCCGGCGTTTCAACGCTCGACGACATTGACAGCATGCCGTTCAGACCAAGCTGGATTTACCCGTCCGTTGCTGAAATTGATGTGATTTGATTCGCAGACCGGATAAGACACGAGTCCATCTTATTCGGCAATTTTGCAATGTTATTGCCGGATGGCGGTTCAACGCCTTATCCGGCCTACGGATACACTTCCATTTAATAAAACCGCCATAAAATTACCGATCCATCAATAAACACGCCCATTCTGTAATCTTTTTTCACCAATCTGCAATGACCATTGCGTTTTTTATTTTCTGACCCGTAATTCACTTGCGCCCTCTCCAGCTTTGCGGCATTTTCTTTATCAAGCAAACATAAAAAGCATCACGCAACAGGTTAACGGAGAAGGTTATGTGTTCTATTTTTGGCGTATTCGATATTAAAACTGACGCAGTTGAATTGCGTAAAAAAGCCCTGGAATTGTCTCGTCTGATGCGCCATCGCGGCCCGGACTGGTCGGGTATTTACGCCAGTGATAACGCCATTCTGGCGCACGAACGTCTGTCCATCGTCGACGTCAACGCCGGCGCTCAGCCGCTGTACAACGTGAAGAAAACGCATATCCTGGCGGTTAACGGTGAAATTTATAACCACCAGGCGCTGCGCGCTGAGTACGGCGATCGCTATCAGTTCCAGACCGGTTCCGACTGCGAAGTTATCCTCGCGCTGTATCAGGAAAAAGGCCCAGAATTTCTGGATGACCTGCAAGGCATGTTTGCTTTTGCCCTGTACGACAGCGAGCAGGACGCTTATCTGATCGGTCGCGATCATATCGGGATCATCCCACTGTATATGGGTTACGACGAGCACGGTAACTTCTACGTCGCGTCTGAAATGAAGGCCCTGGTTCCCGTATGCCGCACGATCAAAGAGTTCCCGGCCGGTAGCTATTTGTGGAGTAAAGACGGAGAAATTCGTCAGTACTACCAGCGCGACTGGTTTGAGTACGATGCGGTAAAAGATAACGTTACCGATAAAAACGAGCTGCGTCAGGCACTAGAAGATGCGGTGAAAAGCCACCTGATGTCAGATGTTCCTTATGGAGTACTGCTGTCCGGTGGTCTGGATTCATCCGTCATTTCCGCGATCACCAAAAAATACGCGGCGCGACGTGTTGAAGATCAGGAACGTAGCGAAGCCTGGTGGCCGCAACTGCACTCCTTCGCCGTCGGCCTGGAAGGCGCACCGGATCTGAAAGCCGCGCAAGAAGTAGCGAACCATCTGGGTACCGTGCACCATGAGATCCACTTCACCGTGCAGGAAGGTCTGGATGCTATCCGCGACGTTATTTATCACATCGAAACTTACGATGTCACAACGATTCGCGCCTCGACGCCAATGTATTTAATGTCGCGTAAAATTAAAGCGATGGGTATTAAAATGGTGCTGTCGGGTGAAGGCTCTGACGAAGTGTTTGGCGGCTATCTCTATTTCCACAAAGCGCCAGATGCAAAAGAGCTGCACGAAGAAACCGTACGCAAGCTACAGGCGCTGCATATGTTCGACTGCGCCCGTGCCAACAAAGCGATGTCGGCCTGGGGGGTGGAAGCTCGCGTGCCATTCCTGGATAAGAAATTCCTTGATGTGGCGATGCGCATCAACCCGCAGGACAAAATGTGCGGCAACGGCAAAATGGAAAAACACGTTCTGCGCGAATGTTTTGAGTCCTACCTGCCGGAAAGCGTCGCATGGCGTCAGAAAGAGCAGTTCTCTGACGGTGTCGGTTACAGCTGGATTGATACCTTAAAAGAGGTGGCTGCTGAGCAAGTTTCAGACCAACAACTGGAAACCGCCAGCTTCCGTTTCCCTTACAACACGCCATCGTCGAAAGAAGCATATTTATACCGTGAGATTTTCGAGGAGCTATTCCCGGTTGCGAGCGCTGCGGAATGTGTGCCTGGTGGGCCGTCTGTAGCCTGTTCTTCTGCCAAAGCGATCGAATGGGATGAAGCGTTTAAAACCATGAACGATCCTTCAGGTCGTGCGGTTGGCGTGCACCAGTCTGCTTATAAATAAGTTAGTCTTTAGAAAAGGGCCCTGCGGGGCCTTTTTTTATGTCTGTTTTCTGTGCAAAAAAACAATTAATAACTAATAATTGCCGAATATTGCGCCATGCTGTTCGCAACCTAACCAAACAGTCACATTCCAGCTATTTTCAATGAAAAAGGGGTTGACGCTTCAAGGCTCAATACGCATAATGCGCCCCGCAACGCCGATAAGGTTACGCGAAAAAAAGATGGCTACGTAGCTCAGTTGGTTAGAGCACATCACTCATAATGATGGGGTCACAGGTTCGAATCCCGTCGTAGCCACCATCTTTTTTGCGGGAGTGGCGAAATTGGTAGACGCACCAGATTTAGGTTCTGGCGCCGCAAGGTGTGCGAGTTCAAGTCTCGCCTCCCGCACCATTCACCCGTAAGCGTTGCACGGATGGGGTATCGCCAAGCGGTAAGGCACCGGTTTTTGATACCGGCATTCCCTGGTTCGAATCCAGGTACCCCAGCCATTTTTTCTTCGATATAGCGGTTCACCGCAACGGTCATTGGGGTATCGCCAAGCGGTAAGGCACCGGTTTTTGATACCGGCATTCCCTGGTTCGAATCCAGGTACCCCAGCCATCGAAGAATAAAATAGTACAGGCTACGTAGCTCAGCTGGTTAGAGCACATCACTCATAATGATGGGGTCACAGGTTCGAATCCCGTCGTAGCCACCATATTAAGGACGTATCGACTCGTTCGGTAAATCCAAAAATTGTTGGGGTATCGCCAAGCGGTAAGGCTCTGGTTTCTGATACCAGCATTCCGAGGTTCGAATCCTCGTACCCCAGCCAATTTCAAAAAGTCGTCCACGTTGTGGGTGCGCCCGTTGGGGTATCGCCAAGCGGTAAGGCTCTGGTTTCTGATACCAGCATTCCGAGGTTCGAATCCTCGTACCCCAGCCATATTAAAAAAGCTCGCTTCGGCGAGCTTTTTGCTTTTCTAACGCCGGATGACGGTAAGCCTTACCCGGCCTACATGACTTGTAGGCCTGATAAGCGCAGCGCCATCAGGCACTACTCGAGCTACAACCCTAAGGCATACTTCAGCGCCTGGCGTTTCAGCACGCCTGCGCGCTCTGCGGCCATAAGTCCGAGATTACGCATGATACGTAGCGGCTGCAGGTTGTTACTAAATCCGGCATAGAACAGATCCATCCCACTTTGCATGATGAAATTATCGGTCATGCGTCGGTTCTGATAACGCTTCAACACCGGCTGGCTGGCCCAGGACTCGCCGTAGCTGCGCGCATTCACCAGCACATCAATCAGCGCATCCACATCACGAAATCCCAGATTAACGCCCTGCCCCGCCAGCGGATGAATGGTATGCGCGGCATCGCCCACCAGCGCCAGGCCAGGCTGCACATATTGCAGCGCGTGACGACGCGTAAGCGGGAATGCTCCCGCCGCCACGGGCGTAACGTTACCGAGTCGCGATGGAAAATGTTTAGCGATCTCCACCTGCAGTTGCTGCATAGTCAAACCCTGTAACTGGCGGATCCGCGCCGGTGAGTCATACCACACCAGTGAAGCCCAGTTATCGAACAACGGTAAAAATGCGCGTGGGCCGTCTGGCGTAAATTGCTGCCAGGTGCTGTCTCCTGGTGAATTTTCGCATTGCACGGTAATCAACATACAGGACTGCGCGTATTGCCAGGCATGGATACCAATCCCGGCCATTTTCCGCACCTGAGAATTTGCGCCATCTGCGCCGATGACCAGCTTCGCGCTGATCTTTTCACCGCCTGCAAGCTCAAGCTCATGCCGATCGTTATGTTGATGCAAAGAGAGAAGCGATGCAGGCACGCGCAGCGTAACTTTGGGGTGAGTTTCCAACGCCTGCCAAAGTGCTTGTTGCAGGACCGTGTTTTCCACCATATAACCCAGCAAGGGCAGCTTCAGCTCGGCGGCATCAAACATCACATGGGCATTTTCCCATTCCCACGTTTCCAGACGACGGTAAGGATGGCTGCGCATCCCCTGAACCGTATCCCAGACGCCCAGACCTTTCAGCAGCGACACCGAGGCAGAGCTAATGGCCGAAATTCTGATATCTGGCTGTCCGTCTGCCACATACGGCGCAGGAGCGGCATGTTCAATGACCGTTACCGTAAATCCATGCTGCGCCAGTCCTAGCGCCAGCGCGCCGCCGACCATCCCCCCGCCGACAATGGCAATTTCCGTTGGTTGATTTGTCATGGTCAATTATCCTGTTACAAGTATTGTGTAAGTTTACAGGATTTTTTACCCCTTGAGGCTGACATCCGTCATACTGGTCACAACCGCGCCAAAGCAGTACACTATGCGCCCTGCATTTCAGCCACAATTTCGCAAGAGCAAGTCGATGACCAAAAAACTCCATATTAAAACCTGGGGCTGTCAGATGAACGAATACGATTCATCGAAGATGGCCGATCTGCTGGATGCCACCCATGGGTATCAACTGACCGACGTGGCCGAAGAAGCGGATGTGCTGCTGCTGAATACCTGCTCTATCCGCGAGAAGGCTCAGGAAAAAGTCTTCCATCAGTTGGGTCGCTGGAAGCTGTTAAAAGAGAAGAATCCCAAGCTCATCATCGGTGTCGGCGGCTGTGTCGCGTCTCAGGAAGGCGACCACATTCGTCAGCGCGCCCACTATGTTGATATTATTTTTGGCCCGCAAACCCTGCACCGTCTGCCGGAAATGATCAACAAAGTGCGTGGAAGCACGACCCGTAGCCCGGTGGTTGATATCAGTTTCCCGGAGATCGAAAAATTCGACCGCCTGCCGGAACCGCGTGCTGAAGGCCCAAGCGCGTTTGTGTCCATTATGGAAGGTTGTAATAAATATTGTACTTACTGCGTGGTGCCCTACACCCGCGGTGAGGAAGTCAGCCGCCCGGCGGATGATATTCTGTTTGAAATCGCCCAGCTTGCGGCGCAAGGCGTGCGTGAAGTAAACCTACTGGGGCAAAACGTAAATGCCTGGCGTGGTGAGAACTACGACGGCACGACAGGATCTTTTGCCGATCTACTGCGTCTGGTCGCGGCGATCGACGGCATTGACCGTATCCGCTTCACCACCAGCCATCCGATCGAATTCACCGATGATATCGTTGAAGTTTATCGCGATACGCCGGAACTGGTGAGCTTCCTGCACCTGCCGGTACAGAGCGGTTCAGATCGCGTGCTCAATCTGATGGGACGCACCCATACCGCGCTGGAATATAAAGCGATCATCCGTAAACTGCGTGCGGCGCGTCCGGATATCCAGATAAGCTCCGACTTCATCGTGGGTTTCCCGGGCGAAACCACGCAGGATTTCGAGCAGACCATGAAGCTTATCGCTGACGTCAATTTTGACATGAGCTACAGCTTTATCTTCTCTGCGCGTCCTGGCACCCCTGCCGCCGATATGGTTGACGACGTGCCGGAGGAAGAGAAAAAACAACGTCTGTACATTCTGCAGGAGCGTATTAACCAGCAAGCTATGGCCTGGAGCCGTCGTATGGTCGGCACGACTCAGCGCATTCTGGTTGAAGGCACATCGCGTAAAAGCATCATGGAACTGTCAGGCCGTACCGAAAATAACCGTGTGGTGAACTTTGAAGGCAACCCGGAGATGGTCGGTAAGTTTGTGGACGTAGAAATTACCGATGTCTGGACTAACTCCCTGCGCGGTAAAGTGGTGCGCACCGAGGACGAAATGGGCCTGCGCATTGCAGAATCCCCTGAGTCGGTTATTGCGCGTACCCGTAAAGAAAATGATCTGGGCGTCGGTACTTACCAGCCTTAATCCTGTTGAAAAACGCAATAAAGGCCCGATGGCGCTACGCTTATCGGGCCTACACTTCCAGGCTCGCTGCTCCGGCGGGCCTTGTAATCTGCCCTGGCACCCCCATATTTATTGCAATGCTTGCGCCTTTCCCCCATGGCGTGAATAATTTCCTTAGATGCCGGTAAATGTTCAGCGCCCGGCGAGACATGCATAAGAGGAACAGTTTGAACATAGATACTCGCGAAATCACCCTTGAACCCGCAGACAACGCCCGCCTGTTGAGCCTTTGCGGCCCCTTTGATGACAACATCAAACAGCTGGAACGTCGCCTCGGCATCGAAATTAACCGCCGTGATAATCACTTTAAGCTGACCGGTCGCCCCATTTGCGTTACCGCAGCGGCAGATATTTTACGCAGCCTGTATATCGATACCGCTCCAATGCGCGGCCAGACGCAGGACATTGAGCCTGAGCAAATTCATCTGGCAATTAAAGAAGCGCGTGTGCTTGAGCAAAGCGCTGACAGCGTGCCGGAGTTTGGCAAGGCGGTGAACATCAAAACTAAGCGCGGGGTAATTAAGCCGCGTACACCGAACCAGGCACAGTACATTGCGAATATCCTTGACCACGACATCACCTTTGGCGTTGGCCCTGCAGGTACGGGTAAAACGTATCTCGCGGTTGCGGCTGCGGTCGATGCGCTTGAGCGTCAGGAAATCCGTCGCATTCTGCTGACCCGTCCAGCTGTGGAAGCGGGTGAAAAACTCGGTTTCCTGCCAGGAGATCTCAGCCAAAAAGTCGATCCGTATTTACGACCGCTGTATGACGCGCTGTTCGAAATGCTCGGTTTTGAGAAAGTCGAAAAGCTGATTGAGCGTAACGTCATTGAAGTTGCGCCGCTAGCCTATATGCGCGGTCGTACGCTAAACGATGCGTTCATCATTCTTGATGAGAGCCAGAACACCACCATCGAACAGATGAAAATGTTCCTGACCCGTATCGGCTTTAACTCGAAAGCGGTCATCACTGGCGATATTACCCAGATTGACCTGCCGCGTAGCACCAAATCCGGTCTGCGTCATGCCATTGAAGTGCTGGCTGAAGTCGACGAAATTAGTTTTAATTTCTTCCATAGCGAAGACGTGGTTCGCCACCCGGTGGTTGCCCGTATCGTCACGGCGTATGAAGCCTGGGAAGAAGCAGAACAGAAACGCAAAGCCGAGCAGGCTGCAGAACGCAAGCGCGAAGCTCAGGAGCAGGAACAAAAATGAGTCAGGTTATCCTCGATTTACAGCTGGCATGTGAAGACGAATCCGGTTTACCAACAGAAAGTCAGTTTCAGGGCTGGCTGGATGCGGTGATCCCGCAGTTTCAGGAAGAATCAGAGGTGACCATTCGTCTGGTCGATGACGCGGAAAGCCACGAGCTGAACCTGACCTATCGCGGGAAAGATAAATCAACCAACGTGCTCTCATTCCCGTTTGAAGCCCCGCCGGGCATCGAGATGCCGCTGCTGGGCGATTTGATTATTTGCCGTCAGGTCGTCGAGAAAGAAGCGCAGGAGCAAGGCAAACCGCTTGAGGCCCACTGGGCGCACATGGTGGTGCATGGTAGCCTGCATTTACTCGGCTACGACCATATTGAAGATGATGAAGCGGAAGAGATGGAATCCTTAGAAACAGAGATTATGCTTGCTCTGGGCTATGAGGATCCGTACATTGCCGAGAAGATTGCAGAATAGTAGCTTGCCGGATGGCGGTGCTTGCGCCTAATCGGGCCTACATTCATGCCTTTCGTAGGCCTGATAAGCGTAGCGCCATCAGGTAAAACATGCCGTCAACAGCTGAGTATACGCATGACGCGCTTTGTATTAACTAACATGAGAACCCATACGACGCCATGAGCGACGACAATTCACACAGTAGTGACACCTTAACCAGCAAAAAGGGATTTTTCTCCCTGTTACTGAGCCAACTTTTCCACGGTGAACCGAAAAACCGCGACGAACTGTTGGAGCTGATCCGTGATTCCGGGCAAAACGACCTTATCGATGAAGATACGCGTGATATGCTCGAAGGGGTGATGGATATTGCGGACCAACGCGTTCGCGACATCATGATCCCTCGCTCTCAGATGATTACCTTGAAACGCAACCAGACCCTGGACGAATGTCTTGATGTCATCATCGAGTCTGCCCACTCGCGTTTCCCGGTGATCAGCGAAGACAAAGATCACATTGAAGGGATTCTGATGGCCAAAGATCTGCTGCCGTTTATGCGCAGCGACGCTGAAGCCTTCAGCATGGAGAAAGTGTTACGCCAGGCGGTTGTCGTCCCTGAAAGCAAGCGGGTTGACCGCATGCTGAAAGAGTTCCGCTCCCAGCGTTATCATATGGCTATCGTCATCGACGAATTCGGTGGTGTCTCAGGTCTGGTGACCATTGAGGACATCCTTGAACTGATCGTCGGTGAAATTGAAGATGAGTACGACGAAGAAGACGATATCGATTTCCGTCAGCTCAGTCGCCACACCTGGACCATTCGCGCACTGGCGCCGATTGAGGACTTCAACGAAGCTTTCGGTACCCACTTTAGCGATGAAGAAGTAGACACCATCGGTGGGCTGGTCATGCAGGCCTTTGGGCATCTTCCCGCGCGCGGGGAGACTATCGACATTGATGGTTACCAGTTCAAAGTGGCAATGGCCGACAGCCGTCGTATTATTCAGGTTCATGTCAGAATTCCGGACGACTCACCCCAGCCCAAACTGGACGAATAAACCCGAAACTGGATCTAAGACTACATGGCATTTGCCCCATTAATTGAACGCCAGCGCATTCGCCTGCTGCTGGCGTTATTATTCGGTGCCTGCGGGACGCTGGCTTTCTCTCCGTATGACATCTGGCCCGCCGCGATCGTTTCGCTGATGGGCCTGCAGGCTCTCACCTTCAACCGCCGCCCGCTCCAGTCTGCCGCTATCGGCTACTTCTGGGGACTGGGGCTGTTTGGCTCTGGCATCAATTGGGTTTACGTCAGCATCGCGCAGTTTGGCGGTATGCCGGGCCCGGTTAACGTCTTCCTCGTGGTTTTGCTTGCCGCATACCTTTCCCTTTATACCGGTCTGTTTGCCGGCGTTTTGGCGCGTCTGTGGCCGAAAACCACCTGGCTACGCGTGGCGATTGCCGCGCCGGTAGTCTGGCAAATCACTGAATTCCTGCGCGGCTGGGTGCTGACCGGCTTCCCATGGCTGCAGTTCGGCTACAGCCAGATCGACGGGCCGTTAAAAGGGCTGGCGCCGGTGATGGGCGTTGAGGCGATTAACTTCCTGCTGATGATGGTCAGCGGCCTCATGGCGCTGGCGCTGGTGACACGTAACTGGAAGCCGCTGATTGCCGCGCTGGTGCTCTTTGCCCTGCCCTTTCCGTTGCGCTATATCCAGTGGTACACGCTTGAGCCGGAAAAAACCACTCAGGTCTCGATGGTGCAAGGTGACATTCCGCAGTCGCTCAAATGGGATGAAGGTCAGTTACTCAACACCCTGAAGATTTATCTCGACGCCACCCAGCCCGAGATGGGCAAATCACAGCTCATCATCTGGCCAGAGTCCGCTATTCCGGACCTGGAAATTAACCAGCAGCGTTTTTTGAGCATGATGGACGACCTGCTGAAATCGAAAAACAGCACGCTGATTACCGGTATTGTAGACGCGCGTCTGAACAAGCAGAATCGTTACGACACCTACAACACCATTATCACGCTGGGTAAAGACAGTCCGTACAGCTACGACTCCAGCAACCGCTACAACAAAAACCATCTGGTACCGTTTGGCGAGTTTGTCCCACTGGAATCGATCCTGCGTCCGTTAGCGCCGTTTTTTGACCTACCGATGTCTTCATTCAGCCGTGGTCCTTATGTGCAGCCACAGCTGCATGCGCACGGCTTTAAGCTGACGGCAGCCATCTGCTACGAAATCATTCTTGGCGAGCAGGTTCGTGATAACTTCCGCCCGGATACGGACTACCTGCTGACTATCTCCAACGATGCGTGGTTTGGTAAATCCATCGGTCCGTGGCAGCACTTCCAGATGGCGCGTATGCGTTCTCTTGAGTTGGCGCGCCCTCTGCTGCGTAGCACCAACAACGGTATTACGGCGGTCATTGGTCCACAGGGTGAAATTCAGGCGATGATCCCGCAGTTTACCCGTCAGGTGCTGACCACCAGCGTGACGCCAACGACGGGCTTAACCCCTTATGCCCGTACCGGCAACTGGCCGCTCTGGCTGCTTACCGCGCTGTTTGGCTTTGGTGCGGTGGTAATGAGCCTGCGCCAACACCGCCGTTAAACTCACAAGCCGGATAAGGCGGTACACCGCCCTCCGGCAGTTGTGCCGCATCGTGCCTGATAGCGCTACGCTTATCAGGCCTCCCCCCTCCTAAAAACCATTCTGGCACGTCTATTGCTTTGTTCTACAAGGCAAACGTTGTTTTGGCTGAATGTGCAACCTGGTCGCACCAAAGTTGAGCGCAGGTAGCACCTGAAAAGTGCAACAAGATATTTTTGCCCCCAAATGGTGCGGCGCACTTCGCAAAAATAAACAATAACACAGCAAATTCTTTACATTCATCCAAACTAAATGTTAACAAACACATACAAGACTACACGTTTTAGTAGCAAACAATAACAACATCACAATGGGTATCAATGCGTCACTGGCGCAGACGATAAAGGAGTTGGATATGCAATTACGTAAGCTCGCCACCGCCATGCTGGTTATGGGAATGTCCGCCGGTCTGGCGCACGCAGAAGATGCAGCACCCGCGGCAGGCAGCACGCTGGACAAGATCGCCAAAAACGGCGTGATTGTGGTCGGCCACCGTGAATCATCGGTACCGTTTTCTTACTACGACAATCAGCAAAAAGTGGTCGGTTATTCACAGGATTACTCCAACGCAATCGTTGAAGCCGTGAAGAAAAAGCTGAACAAGCCTGATCTGCAGGTGAAACTGATCCCGATTACTTCACAAAACCGTATCCCGCTGTTGCAAAACGGCACCTTCGACTTTGAATGTGGCTCCACTACCAACAACGTCGAGCGCCAAAAACAAGCGGCTTTCTCTGACACCATTTTCGTTGTCGGCACCCGTCTGCTGGCGAAAAAAGGCGGCGACGTCAAAGATTTCGCTGACCTGAAAGGTAAAGCCGTAGTCGTGACGTCAGGTACCACCTCAGAGGTGCTGCTGCACAAACTGAACGAAGAACAAAAAATGGATATGCGCATCATCAGCGCGAAAGACCACGGTGACTCTTTCCGTACGCTGGAAAGCGGTCGCGCCGTTGCCTTTATGATGGATGACGCCCTACTGGCTGGCGAGCGCGCGAAGGCGAAGAAACCAGACAACTGGGAGATCGTCGGCAAGCCGCAGTCTCAGGAAGCCTACGGCTGCATGCTGCGCAAAGATGACCCTGAGTTCAAAAAGCTGATGGACGACACTATCGCCACGGCGCAGACCTCAGGCGAGGCTGAGAAATGGTTTGATAAGTGGTTTAAAAATCCAATTCCGCCGAAGAACCTGAACATGAATTTCGAACTGTCAGACGAGATGAAAGCCCTGTTCAAAGAACCGAATGATAAAGCGCTTAACTAACTAAAATAAATGGGAGGCTTCCCCTCCCTCTCGATTGTTACTCGGCACGGACAGACTATAAGCCTGATGGTCGTTCCCCATCAGGCCTGAAAACCGCAAAACGCCGAATAACAATCTTCGAGGGTAGCGCTGCTACCCTTTTTTTTCTGGAGTAGATTTATGTCTATAGACTGGAACTGGGGTATTTTTTTACAACAAGCCCCGTTCGGCAACACCACCTATCTCGGCTGGCTCTGGAGTGGTTTCCAGGTCACGGTCGCGTTATCCATCACCGCCTGGATTATCGCTTTCCTCATAGGCTCTTTATTCGGCATTTTACGTACCGTGCCCAATCGTTTTCTTTCCGGGATCGGTACGCTGTACGTTGAGCTGTTTCGTAACGTTCCGCTCATCGTCCAGTTTTTTACCTGGTATCTGGTCATTCCCGAACTGCTGCCGGAAAACATTGGGATGTGGTTCAAGTCAGAACTGGATCCTAACATTCAGTTCTTCCTCTCATCGATGCTCTGTCTGGGGCTGTTTACCGCCGCGCGCGTCTGCGAACAGGTTCGTGCTGCTATTCAGTCTCTGCCTCGCGGACAGAAAAACGCCGCGCTGGCGATGGGGCTGACATTGCCGCAGGCCTACCGCTATGTCCTGCTGCCAAACGCCTATCGCGTAATTGTTCCGCCAATGACCTCAGAGATGATGAACCTGGTGAAGAACTCCGCGATCGCTTCTACCATCGGCCTGGTCGATATGGCTGCGCAGGCGGGCAAGTTGCTGGATTACTCCGCCCACGCCTGGGAATCGTTTACCGCCATCACTCTGGCCTACGTCCTGATTAACGCCGTCATCATGCTGGTGATGAATCTCGTTGAACGTAAAATCCGCCTGCCTGGCAATTTGGGAGGCAAATAATGTACGAATTTGACTGGAGTTCTATCGTCCCTTCCCTGCCGTATTTGCTGGATGGGCTGATCATCACGCTGAAAATCACCGTTACGGCGGTGGTCATTGGTATCGTCTGGGGGACCATTCTGGCGGTCATGCGTTTGTCCAGCTTCGCGCCGATTGCATGGTTTGCGAAGGGCTACGTCAACGTATTCCGTTCCATTCCACTGGTAATGGTGCTGCTGTGGTTCTACCTGATTGTGCCAGGCTTCCTGCAAAACGTACTGGGCCTGTCACCCAAAACCGATATTCGCCTGATCTCAGCGATGGTCGCGTTTTCGATGTTTGAAGCCGCGTACTATTCCGAGATTATCCGTGCCGGTATCCAAAGTATTTCTCGTGGGCAATCCAGCGCCGCGCTGGCGTTGGGGATGACCCATTGGCAGTCGATGAAGCTCATCATTCTGCCGCAGGCATTCCGCGCGATGGTGCCGCTGCTGCTTACTCAGGGCATTGTACTCTTCCAGGATACCTCGCTGGTCTATGTATTAAGTCTGGCAGACTTCTTCCGTACCGCCTCCACCATTGGCGAGCGTGACGGCACGCAGGTTGAAATGATCCTGTTTGCTGGCGCCGTTTATTTTGTATTTAGTCTGAGCGCATCGTTGTTGGTCAGCTATTTGAAGAAAAGGACAGTTTAATGATTACCCTGAAAAATGTTTCTAAATGGTATGGTCACTTTCAGGTGCTGACCGACTGCTCCACGGAAGTGAAAAAAGGTGAAGTGGTGGTGGTCTGCGGCCCGTCAGGTTCAGGTAAATCAACGCTTATCAAAACGGTGAATGGGCTGGAGCCGGTACAACAGGGCGTCATCACCGTTGATGGCACCGTGGTGAATGATAAAAAAACCGATCTGGCCAAGCTGCGCTCACGCGTTGGCATGGTGTTCCAGCACTTTGAACTGTTCCCTCATCTGTCGATCATTGAGAACCTGACGCTGGCGCAGGTAAAAGTGCTTAAACGCGATAAAAAGCCGGCCCGCGATAAAGCGCAAAAGTTACTGGAACGCGTTGGTCTGTCAGCGCACGCCGAGAAGTTTCCGGCTCAGCTCTCCGGGGGCCAGCAACAACGTGTCGCCATCGCCCGGGCGCTGTGTATGGATCCTATCGCCATGCTGTTTGACGAACCGACGTCAGCGCTTGATCCTGAAATGATCAACGAAGTACTGGACGTCATGGTTGAACTGGCCAATGAAGGAATGACCATGATGGTGGTAACCCACGAAATGGGCTTTGCGCGTAAAGTGGCGAACCGGGTGATCTTCATGGATGAAGGGAAAATTGTGGAAGATTCGCCGAAGGAAGAGTTCTTCGCCAATCCGAAATCGGACCGCGCCAAAGACTTCCTCGCGAAAATCCTGCACTAATCTTGCTGGCGCGCATCTCCATGTGCGCGCCACCTCACGATTTATCTCTTCACTTCTCGAAACAGGTACAGGCCAGCGTTAACCTTGTCACAAAGTCCCACTTACAAGGAGCAACAATGGCACTTCCAATCCTGTTTGATTGCGATCCAGGTCATGACGACGCTATCGCAATTGTTCTCGCTCTCGCCTCCCCTGAACTGGACGTGAAAGCGATAACCTCATCTGCCGGTAACCAGACACCCGAGAAAACGCAGCGTAACGTATTACGCATGTTAACGTTGCTCAAGCGTACGGATATCCCAGTAGCTGGTGGCGCAGTGAAACCACTGATGCGCGATCTGATTATTGCCGATAACGTCCACGGCGAGAGCGGGTTGGATGGCCCGGCACTGCCGGAACCCGCTTTTGCGCCACTGGGATGTACCGCCGTGGAACTGATGGCGAAAACCCTGCGGGACAGCCCGGAACCGGTGACCATTGTCTCCACCGGCCCGCAAACTAACGTAGCATTGCTTCTGAATAGCCATCCTGAGCTGCACGCAAAAATCGCCCGTATCGTGATTATGGGCGGTGCAATGGGCCTCGGAAACTGGACCCCTGCCGCCGAGTTCAACATTTTCGTTGATCCTGAAGCCGCTGAAATCGTATTCCAGTCAGGCATTCCAGTGGTGATGGCTGGTCTGGACGTCACGCATAAAGCACAAATACACCGCGAAGATACCGAACGCTTCCGCGCTATCGGCAATCCCATTTCGACGATTGTTGCTGAACTACTCGACTTCTTCTTTGAATATCACAAAGATGAAAAATGGGGATTCATCGGTGCACCGCTGCATGACCCATGCACCATTGCATGGCTGCTGAAACCTGAACTGTTTACCACCGTTGAACGCTGGGTTGGCGTGGAAACACAGGGTAAATACACCCAGGGAATGACCGTAGTGGACTATTACTTCCTGAGCGGCAATAAGCCAAACGCCACCGTGATGGTCGATGTGGATCGCCAGGGGTTTGTCGATTTGTTGGCAGAACGGCTGAAGTTTTACGCCTAATACACGCCGGATGGCGCTAACGCTTATCCGGCCTACAAAATCGTGCAATTTGTAGGCCGGATAAGACGCTTTGCGTCGCCATCCGGCAATAAGCGATTACGGCTCAAACGGTCGGCGCTGGAACTGATCGTGTCCGCATTTCGGACACAGCGGTAACACATCTGGGGTGTAGACCGCTAAATGGAAGTGGCACTTCTCGCAGACCAGGTTACCCAGCCCAACCACCTCGCCGCTGTGATAAACCCCGTGATGACTGAGGTCCTGGAACACTTCGCGCCATTCGAGCTGCGTTTTATCAGTGATATCGGCCAGTTCCTGCCAGATACTCTCTTTGATCACCCGCATAAAGACGCTGTCAGTCTCCTCATCGAGGCTTTCTTCATAGCTCAGAGCAAACTCTTCCAGGTCACGTCTGACGGCCCGGGTAAGTTCTTCCACCTCGGTTCGCGTTAACTCCCCGGTCTGCATAACTCGTTGACGCGCCTGCTCCACCAACGCATCGATATCGCGTTCGCCGTTACGTAGACGTTCGCTCAGTGAAGCCACCAGTTCACGGTAATATTGAGCAACCTTGTTCATCGCTTCGCCTCCTGGGTCGTTAACTGTCTATAATAATAGACGTTATTTACGCTACGCTTTGCAAGACTGTCCACAGAGTGTGTAAATTCGTGCAAGAATTATCCTTGCGGGAATTCAACGCTGAATGCGCGAAAGGCTGTTTTGGCGCGGGCGTTTGGGCTATGCTATGCGGATCTGAAACACCACATCTAGAGCTACGTTTGTAGCTGTATTGAAAACAGGACCACTGGCTGCCATGCAAGAGCAATACCGCCCGGAAGAGATAGAATCCAAAGTACAGCTTCACTGGGATGAGAAGCGCACATTTGAAGTTACCGAAGACGAGAGCAAAGAGAAGTATTACTGCCTGTCTATGCTTCCCTATCCTTCTGGTCGACTACACATGGGCCACGTACGTAACTACACCATCGGTGACGTGATCGCCCGCTACCAGCGTATGCTGGGCAAAAACGTACTGCAGCCAATTGGCTGGGATGCGTTCGGCCTTCCTGCGGAAGGCGCTGCGGTTAAAAACAACACTGCCCCGGCTCCGTGGACGTACGACAACATCGCCTACATGAAAAACCAGCTCAAAATGCTGGGTTTCGGTTACGACTGGAGCCGTGAGCTGGCGACCTGCACCCCAGAATACTACCGTTGGGAACAGAAATTCTTCACCGAGCTGTACAAAAAAGGCCTGGTGTATAAGAAAACGTCTGCGGTCAACTGGTGCCCGAACGACCAGACCGTACTGGCGAACGAACAGGTTATCGACGGCTGCTGCTGGCGTTGCGATACCAAAGTTGAGCGTAAAGAGATCCCGCAATGGTTCATTAAAATCACCGCCTACGCTGACGAACTGCTGCGCGACCTGGATAATTTAGATCACTGGCCTGACACCGTGAAAACGATGCAGCGCAACTGGATTGGCCGTTCTGAAGGCGTGGAAATCACCTTTG
This sequence comes from Citrobacter arsenatis, assembly GCF_004353845.1. Lineage (GTDB taxonomy): Bacteria > Pseudomonadota > Gammaproteobacteria > Enterobacterales > Enterobacteriaceae > Citrobacter > Citrobacter arsenatis. The sequence goes on along the minus strand of NZ_CP037864.1, from coordinate 1,552,563 downwards.
ATGTGAACAGTTACGACAACACGCTGACCGTTTACACCACCCGCCCGGACACCTTTATGGGTGCGACCTACCTGGCCGTTGCCGCAGGTCACCCGCTGGCGCAGAAAGCCGCTGCAAATAATCCTGAACTGGCCGCCTTCATTGACGAATGCCGCAACACCAAGGTTGCAGAAGCTGAAATGGCGACCATGGAGAAAAAAGGCGTCGACACTGGCTTTAAAGCCGTTCACCCACTGACTGGCGAAGAGATCCCCGTTTGGGCAGCAAACTTCGTTCTGATGGAATACGGTACGGGCGCAGTCATGGCCGTTCCGGGCCACGATCAGCGCGATTACGAATTTGCCACCAAATATGGCCTGACCATCAAGCCGGTAATTCTGACCGCTGAAGGCGCAGAGCCGGACCTGTCTGAACAGGCACTGACCGAAAAAGGTGTGCTGTTTAACTCCGGTGAGTTTGATGGCCTCGACTTCGAAGCTGCCTTCAACGCCATTGCTGACAAGCTGGTCGCGAAAGGCGTGGGTGAGCGTAAAGTGAACTTCCGTCTGCGTGATTGGGGGGTTTCCCGTCAGCGTTACTGGGGCGCGCCGATTCCGATGGTGACGCTGGAAGACGGTACCGTACTGCCAACCCCAGAAGACCAACTGCCGGTTATTCTGCCGGAAGACGTGGTTATGGACGGCATCACCAGCCCGATCAAAGCCGATCCTGAGTGGGCGAAAACCACCGTTAACGGCATGCCTGCGCTGCGTGAAACCGACACCTTCGATACCTTTATGGAGTCGTCCTGGTACTACGCGCGCTACACCTGCCCGCAGTATCAAGAAGGTATGCTGGATTCCGACGCCGCTAACTACTGGCTGCCGGTTGATATCTACATTGGCGGTATTGAACATGCCATCATGCACCTGCTCTACTTCCGCTTCTTCCACAAACTGATGCGCGACGCAGGCATGGTCAACTCTGACGAACCGGCTAAACAGCTGCTGTGTCAGGGTATGGTGCTGGCCGATGCGTTCTACTACGTTGGCGCAAACGGCGAGCGTAACTGGGTTTCTCCGGTTGATGCCATCGTCGAACGCGACGAAAAAGGTCGTATCGTGAAGGCGAAGGATGCCGAAGGTCATGAACTGGTGTATACCGGCATGAGCAAGATGTCCAAGTCGAAAAACAACGGCATCGACCCGCAGGTGATGGTTGAACGTTACGGCGCGGACACCGTGCGCCTGTTCATGATGTTCGCCTCTCCGGCTGACATGACCCTGGAATGGCAGGAATCCGGCGTTGAAGGGGCGAACCGCTTCCTGAAACGTGTATGGAAACTGGTTTACGAACATACTTCTCAGGGGGATGTTGCTGCCCTGAACGTTGATGCGCTGAGCGAAGATCAAAAAGCGCTGCGTCGCGACGTGCACAAAACCATTGCTAAAGTCACCGATGATATCGGTCGTCGTCAGACCTTTAACACCGCCATTGCGGCGATTATGGAACTGATGAACAAGCTGGCGAAAGCACCGCAGGAAGACGAACAAGACAGAGCCCTGATGCAGGAAGCGTTACTCGCTGTTGTACGCATGCTCAACCCGTTCACCCCGCACGTTTGCTTCACCCTGTGGCAGGCGCTGAAAGGCGAAGGCGATATCGACAACGCGCCGTGGCCGGTGGCGGACGAAGCGGCAATGGTTGAAGACTCAACGCTGGTTGTGGTTCAGGTAAACGGCAAAGTACGTGGCAAAATCACCGTTCCGGTAAACGCCACTGAAGAACAGGTTCGTGAACGTGCTGGCCAGGAGCATCTGGTGGCAAAATATCTTGATGGCGTTACCGTGCGTAAAGTGATTTATGTACCGGGTAAACTCCTCAATCTGGTCGTTGGCTAAGCGCGGGAGGAAGCGTGCGACTTCTGACAACATTGTTGTTATCTCTGGCGGTGCTTGTCACCGCCGGGTGTGGCTGGCATCTGCGTAGTACTACGCAGGTTCCACCCTCAATGAAAACCATGATTCTGAACACTGGCGATCCGAACGGCCCGTTAAGCCGCGCGGTTCGTAATCAGCTGCGTCTGAACGGCGTTACGCTGCTTGAAGACGGTTCAATGCGTAAAGATGTAACGTCCTTACGACTGGGAGATGTGAGTCTCTCAAAGGATACGGCGTCGGTATTCCAGAATGGTCAAACGGCTGAATACCAGATGGTGATGTCCGTAAGAGCTACTGTGCTGATTCCAGGTCATGATATTTACCCTATCAGCGCCAAAGTTTATCGTTCATTCTTTGATAACTCTCAGGCTGCACTGGCGAAGGATAACGAGCAGGACATGATCATCAAAGAGATGTATGACAAAGCGGCTGAACAGCTAATTCGTAAGCTGCCAAGCGTACATCTGGCCGATACTCAGTCATCCAATGCTGATGCTGAACCTGCGGTGAATAATGCTGCAACGCCAGCGTCATCTCCGGCGCGTGTCTCCACCACGCTGGGTAACTGATGCTCAAGTTGTACCCTGAACAACTCCGCGCACAGCTCAATGAAGGGCTGCGCGCGGCTTACTTACTGTTAGGTAACGATCCCCTATTAGTGCAGGAAAGCCAGGATGCCGTCCGTCTGGCTGCCGCAACGCAAGGGTTCGAAGAACATCACGCTTTCACCCTGGACAACAGCACCGACTGGGGGGAAATCTTTTCACTCTGCCAGGCGATGAGCCTGTTTGCCAGTCGTCAAACCCTGCTTCTTCAGTTGCCTGAAAATGGCCCCAATGCCGCCATTAACGAACAGCTCGCTTCACTCGTCACGCTGTTACATGACGATCTGCTGCTGATTGTTCGCGGCAACAAACTCACCAAAGCGCAGGAAAACGCTGCCTGGTATACCGGACTAGCGAACAACGCAGTTCAGGTAAGCTGCCAGACCCCGGAGCAAGCACAGCTCCCACGCTGGGTCGCTGCCAGGGCGAAACTTAACAACCTGCATCTCGATGACGCAGCCAATCAGCTGTTGTGCTATTGCTATGAAGGTAATCTGTTGGCGCTGGCGCAAGCGCTGGAACGGTTAGCGCTGCTTTGGCCTGATGGCAAGCTAACGCTACCTCGCGTGGAAAAAGCCGTTAATGATGCCGCGCACTTTACCCCGTTCCACTGGGTAGATGCGCTACTGATGGGCAAAAGCAAACGCGCGCTGCACATTCTGCAACAGCTACGCCTGGAAGGCAGTGAGCCGGTTATTTTGCTGCGTACGATACAGCGAGAATTGCTGCTGCTGGTTAACTTAAAACGGCAGTCGGCCCACACGCCTTTGCGCACGTTGTTTGATAAACACCGGGTGTGGCAAAATCGACGCGGCATGATGGGCGATGCGCTAAACCGGCTGAGTCCGGCGCAGCTGCGTCAGGCGGTAACGCTGTTAACGCGTACGGAAATTACGCTTAAACAAGACTATGGTCAGTCAGTGTGGGCAGAACTTGAGGGGCTTTCCCTTTTGCTCTGTCATAAATCGCTGGCCGATGTTTTTATTGATGGTTGATATGAAATCATTGCAGGCTCTGTTCGGTGGCACCTTTGATCCGGTGCATTATGGTCATCTTAAACCGGTTGAAATTCTGGCGAATCTGATTGGCCTTTCCCGGGTCATCATCATGCCCAATAACGTGCCGCCACATCGTGCGCAGCCCGAAGCGTCCGGTGAGCAACGTAAGCGCATGGTTGAATTGGCCATTGCTGATAAGCCGCTGTTTTCCCTGGACGAACGCGAACTGAAACGCGATACCGCCTCCTACACCGCACAAACGCTAAAAGAGTGGCGCGAGGAGCAAGGCCCGAACGTACCGTTAGCGTTTATCATTGGTCAGGATTCGCTGCTTACCTTCCCTTCGTGGCATGACTACCACACGATTCTGGATAATACCCATCTTATCGTGTGCCGACGTCCGGGCTATCCGCTCGAAATGGCGCAGGAAAAGCACCAGCAATGGCTGGAGGATCATCTGACCCATTCACCAGATGACCTGCACAACCTGCCTTGCGGAAAAATTTACCTGGCCGAAACGCCATGGTTCAACATCTCTGCCACGCTCATCCGCGAGCGCCTGGAAAAAGGCGAGCCGTGTGACGACCTGATGCCAGGCGCAGTGCTAGACTATATCAATCAGCAGGGGTTATATCGCTAAGCACCTTGCGTAAGGCCGTCAACAGGCGGTTATTCTCTTCCAGGCTGCGAACAGCAACCCGATAGTAGCGTGCATCCAACCCTGGATAATTAGCACAACTGCGGATCAGGACATGTTGTTCCAGCAACGCATGTTGCAAATCAATATCCGCACGATCGCAGCGTAATAAACGATAATTTGCCCGACCGGAATACACCGTCAGGCCGGGCAAATCCTGCAACTGTTGATCAAATCGCGCTCCCTCTTGCTCCAGCCATTTCCACGTCGCCTGTTGGTAAGCGTTATCGCCTAAGATAATCTCGCCTGCCAGTGCTGCAAACGCATTTATTGACCACGGCATTTGTCGGCTGCGCATCTGTGCAACGGCCTGTTCGTTACTGTTGACCAGATATCCCAGACGCAGTCCCGGTATCGCATAGAATTTGGTCAGCGATCGCAGTACCCAAATATGTGGGTTCTCGTGGAGTAGTGGGATAAATCCCGATTCGCCGGCAATAAAATCGATAAACGCTTCATCAAGGATCAGAGTGACCCCAAGCCGCTCACAACGTGTGGCAATCTCGCGCAGCAGGCGTGTATCGGGCAGTAACCCGGTGGGATTGTTGGGTGTACAGAGAAACAGGCAGTCCAGCTCTGAAGTTAACGCATCGAGAATCGCATCGGTAAGCTGCCAGCCATCCTCTTCGCGTAACGCAAACTCATGTATGGTACAGTCTCCCCATTGCAGTGCCCGACGATATTCCGCAAACCCGGGCGTTACGATCATCGCGTGGCGTGGCTTCAGGCCATGCACGATGGCGAAAATGGACTCAGTCTCACCGTTTCCGGCAAGTATCCACGAGGCCGGAATCTGATGATGTTCCGCCAGCGCCGCATGCAGTTGTGCGTACTCAACATCCGGGTACCGCTCCGCGCAGTCTATATTGTCGATAATTGCGCGTTTTAAATTTTCCGGCATACCCAGCGGGTTAATATTCGCGCTAAAATCCAGCAATTGTTCTGGCGAGATGCCCAACAATTCGGCAGCTTCTCGGGTATTGCCGCCATGCGCGCTCTTCAATAAAGACATCGTGCCGCTCCACGTAAAAAAGAGTATTTTAGTGAAAAATCTCTGCGCAATCAGGGCAAACATCATATTTTGTGCGAATAGCCTCACGAGGAAAACATGAGACTCTGGTTAGTACGTCATGGAGAAACCGAAGCCAATGTTGCGGGTTTATACAGCGGCCACGCCCCCACACCGCTAACGGAACGGGGGATCGCTCAGGCACAAACGCTGGGTACGCTGTTACGCAATGTCCCTGTCGACAACGTTTTGTGCAGCGAGCTGGAACGCGCCCGCCATACAACACAGTTGATCTTAGGCGATCGCGAGGTTCCTGTACGCAAAATACCTGAGCTTAATGAGATGTTTTTTGGCGACTGGGAAATGCGCCACCATCGCGATCTTGCGCGCGAAGACGCCGAAAATTATGCCGTGTGGTGCAACGACTGGCAGAATGCGACACCCACTAATGGCGAGGGTTTTCAGGCATTTTCTCAACGCGTTGAACGTTTTATTACCCAACTTGCTGACTATAAAGCGTGCCAAAACCTGCTGGTGGTAAGCCATCAGGGGGTACTGAGCGTGATGATCACCCGACTGTTGTCCATGCCGGCATCAGCAATGTGGCATTTCCGCGTCGAACAAGGCTGCTGGAGCGCGATTGATTTTTGTGATGATTTTGCGGTTCTGAAAGTACTTAACAGCCGCGCCGTATGGCGCGAAGGTGAATGAAAGCGCTGTTTTTTCTGTCGAAGGGCCTCTCTCCCATTGACACCCCATGACAGGCTGTTATTCTCCGCAACCTGACTTTTCCCGCCCTTCAGAGCTTTGCAGAAATTGTTTTACAAAAATGGCGATGCATTCTGTGGCGTGGGGTGGGATGATAGCGCACTTCAAAAGCGCTTTCGGAGACATTTGTCCCGATATCGCCTCTGGTTCAGATATACTAACAGACGTTTTTAACTCTTTTCACCCAGGGGGAACACTTGCAGGGTAAAGCACTCCAGGATTTTGTAATCGACAAAATTGATGACCTGAAAGGTCAAGACATCATCGCCTTAGACGTTCAGGGCAAATCCAGCATCACTGATTGCATGATTATCTGCACCGGCACATCCAGCCGTCACGTTATGTCTATCGCAGATCACGTTGTTCAGGAATCCCGCACTGCTGGCCTGCTGCCGCTTGGCGTGGAAGGCGAGAATGTTGCTGACTGGATCGTCGTTGACCTCGGCGATGTGATTGTCCACGTAATGCAGGAAGAGAGCCGTCGCCTGTATGAACTGGAAAAACTCTGGAGTTAATGCGTGAAGCTGCAACTTGTCGCTGTGGGTACGAAAATGCCAGATTGGGTGCAAACCGGATTTACCGAGTATCTGCGTCGGTTTCCGAAAGATATGCCCTTTGAGCTGATCGAAATCCCGGCAGGAAAACGCGGCAAGAACGCGGACATTAAACGCATTCTCGACAAAGAGGGTGAGCAGATGCTGGCTGCCGCCGGCAAAAACCGCATCGTCACCCTTGATATCCCCGGGAAACCCTGGGACACGCCGCAGCTGGCGACCGAACTGGAGCGCTGGAAACTGGACGGTCGTGACGTCAGCCTGCTGATTGGCGGGCCGGAAGGTCTCTCTCCCGCCTGTAAAGCGGCAGCGGAACAAAGCTGGTCACTCTCTGCATTAACCCTTCCTCACCCACTTGTTCGGGTTCTGGTAGCGGAGAGTCTGTACAGGGCGTGGAGCATTACCACCAACCATCCTTATCACCGTGAGTGATCATTGATTCTTGAGTAGATTAAGCAGCGGATGAAACTACAGAATTCTTTTCGCGACTATTCGGCTGAGTCCGCGCTGTTTGTGCGCCGGGCGCTGGTCGCTTTTTTGGGGATTTTGCTGCTCACCGGCGTGCTAATCGCCAACCTTTATAATCTGCAAATCGTTCGTTTCACTGATTACCAGACGCGCTCGAACGAAAACCGCATCAAACTCGTCCCTATCGCGCCAAGTCGCGGCATTATTTATGACCGCAACGGCATTCCGCTCGCCCTTAACCGCACCATTTATCAAATTGAAATGATGCCGGAAAAGGTCGACAACATTCAGGATACGCTCGACGCGCTGCGCAATGTCGTAGACCTGACGGACGACGATATTGCCGCCTTTAAAAAAGAGCGCGCCCGTTCACACCGTTTCACCTCTATTCCGGTAAAAACCAATCTGACTGAAGTTCAGGTCGCACGGTTTGCCGTAAATCAATATCGCTTTCCAGGCGTCGAAGTTAAAGGCTATAAACGCCGCTATTACCCCTACGGCTCAGCGCTGACCCACGTGATTGGCTACGTATCGAAGATCAACGATAAAGACGTGGACCGCCTGGACAAAGACGGCAAGCTGGCTAACTACGCGGCGACACACGACATCGGCAAGCTGGGTATTGAACGTTATTACGAAGACGTCCTTCACGGGCAGACCGGTTATGAAGAAGTTGAAGTGAACAACCGCGGCCGCGTCATTCGCCAGTTGAAAGAAGTGGCGCCGCAGGCCGGGCACGATATCTATCTCACTCTGGATTTGAAACTCCAGCAGTACATTGAAACGCTACTGGCGGGTAGTCGTGCCGCCGTGGTGGTTACCGACCCGCGTACCGGCGGCGTTCTGGCGCTGGTATCCATGCCGAGCTACGACCCGAACCTGTTTGTGGATGGCATCTCCAGCAAAGATTACTCCGGGTTGCTCAATGACCCGAATACCCCATTGGTTAACCGCGCCACGCAGGGCGTTTACCCTCCAGCTTCGACGGTAAAACCTTACGTCGCGGTTTCTGCGCTCAGCGCGGGCGTTATAACGCGCAATACCGGCCTGTTCGATCCGGGCTGGTGGCAGCTACCGGGCTCAGAAAAACGTTATCGCGACTGGAAAAAGTGGGGGCACGGCCATCTGAACATCACCCGTTCTCTGGAAGAGTCCGCGGATACGTTTTTCTATCAAATCGCCTATGATATGGGGATAGACCGGCTTTCAGAGTGGATGAGCAAGTTTGGCTACGGCCAATATACGGGCATCGATCTTGCCGAAGAACGTTCCGGCAACATGCCAACCCGCGAGTGGAAGCAAAAACGGTTTAAAAAACCATGGTACCAGGGTGATACCATTCCGGTCGGCATCGGTCAGGGTTACTGGACAGCAACCCCTATCCAGATGAGTAAAGCGCTGATGATCCTTATCAACGACGGTTTGGTAAAAGTTCCGCATCTGCTGATGAGCACGGCAGAGGATGGCAAGCAGGTGCCGTGGGTACAGCCGCACGAACCGCCCGTTGGCGATATTCATTCCGGTTATTGGGAAATCGCGAAAGACGGTATGTACGGTGTCGCGAACCGCCCTAACGGCACTGCGCACAAATATTTTGCAGGCGCGCCTTACAAAATTGCGGCGAAATCTGGTACCGCGCAGGTCTTTGGCCTGAAAGCCAATGAAACCTATAACGCACATAAGATCGCCGAGCGTTTACGTGACCACAAGCTGATGACGGCCTTTGCCCCCTATGATAAACCCCAGGTTGCTGTCGCCATGATCCTTGAAAACGGCGGCGCGGGCCCGGCAGTGGGTACCATTATGCGCCAAATCCTTGACCACATTATGTTGGGCGACAACAACACCAATCTGCCTGCAGAAAACCCCGCGGTTGCAGCAGCGGAGGACCAATAATCGTGACGGATAATCCGAACAAAAAAACATTCTGGGACAAAATCCATATTGATCCCACAATGTTGCTTATTTTGCTGGCCCTGCTGGTCTACAGCTCGCTGGTCATCTGGAGCGCCAGCGGCCAGGATATTGGCATGATGGAGCGCAAAGTCGGCCAGATCGCAATGGGCCTGGTGATCATGGTCGTGATGGCGCAAATTCCGCCCCGGGTTTATGAGGGCTGGGCGCCCTATCTCTATATCTTCTGCATTATTCTGTTGGTGGCGGTAGACGCCTTCGGCGCCATTTCCAAAGGCGCGCAGCGCTGGCTGGATTTAGGTATTGTGCGTTTTCAGCCCTCAGAAATCGCCAAAATCGCCGTGCCGCTGATGGTCGCACGTTTTATTAACCGTGACGTCTGTCCTCCGTCGCTAAAAAATACCGCCATTGCGCTGGTACTAATTTTTATGCCCACGTTACTGGTCGCCGCCCAGCCTGACCTCGGCACCTCAATTCTGGTTGCCCTTTCCGGTCTGTTTGTCCTGTTCCTTTCAGGTTTGAGCTGGCGATTAATCGGTGTTGCGGTGGTTCTGGTCGCGGCGTTTATCCCGATACTGTGGTTCTTCCTGATGCATGACTACCAGCGTCAGCGCGTCATGATGTTGCTCGACCCGGAAACCGATCCTCTTGGCGCGGGTTATCACATCATTCAGTCTAAAATTGCCATTGGCTCTGGCGGGCTACGCGGCAAGGGCTGGCTGCACGGTACGCAGTCACAGCTTGAGTTTTTACCCGAGCGCCACACTGACTTTATCTTCGCGGTCTTAGCAGAAGAGCTGGGTCTGGTGGGGATCTTGATTCTGCTGACGCTGTACATTTTGCTGATTATGCGCGGATTATGGATCGCTGCTCGCGCACAAACCACCTTTGGTCGCGTCATGGCGGGTGGTTTAATGTTGATATTATTCGTTTATGTCTTCGTAAATATTGGTATGGTGAGCGGTATTCTGCCCGTGGTTGGGGTTCCTCTCCCACTGGTCAGTTACGGAGGCTCGGCACTTATCGTGCTGATGGCCGGGTTCGGGATTGTTATGTCGATCCACACCCATAGAAAAATGTTGTCGAAAAGCGTGTAAGGGGTACGCAATGCGTAAGCAGTGGCTTGGTATCTGCATCGCAGCAGGAATGCTCGCGGCGTGTTCGAGTGATGATGGTCAGCAACAGGTTGCTGTCGCGCCGCAGCCTGCGGTGTGTAATGGTCCGATTGTTGAAATCAGCGGGGCCGATCCGCGCTTTGAACCCCTGAACCCAACGGCGAATCAGGACTACCAACGTGATGGTAAAAGCTACAAAATAGTCCAGGATCCCTCCCGCTTTAGCCAGGCTGGGCTTGCCGCTATCTATGATGCGGAACCCGGAAGCAACTTAACCGCGTCTGGCGAAGCGTTCGACCCGATGCAGTTGACCGCTGCGCACCCGACGCTGCCAATCCCAAGCTATGCCAGAATTACCAACCTGGCAAACGGCAGGATGATCGTCGTACGCATTAACGATCGCGGCCCATATGGCAACGATCGTGTGATTTCACTTTCGCGTGCCGCCGCCGATCGTCTGAACACGTCCAATAACACAAAAGTACGTATCGACCCGATCATCGTCGCCCAGGATGGCTCATTGTCCGGACCGGGTATGGCATGTACTACGGTCGCGAAACAAACTTATGCTCTGCCCGCGCGTCCTGATTTAAGCGGTGGCGGTAATATGGGAAGCATGCCTTCGCCAACGGATGCAGGTCAGCCGCAAGGCGATATTCGTCCAATCAGCAATTCCACGCTGAAAAGCGATGATACAACCGGTGCGCCAGTGAACAGCAGTGGATTCCTCGGTGCGCCGACCACGCTCGCTGCGGGCGTGCTGGAAGGTAGCGAGCCGACTCCGGCACCGCAATCAACCAACACCACACCGACAACGCCAACTGCACCAGCAGCAACACCAGCAGCCGTTGCAGCGCCAGCGGCAACCGCTAACGGACGCTTCGTGGTGCAGGTTGGCGCAGTCAGCGAGCAATCGCGCGCGCAGCAGTATCAAAAACGTTTAAGCCAGCAGTTTGGCGTCCCAGGTCGGGTGGTACAAAACGGCGCTGTCTGGCGTATCCAGATGGGGCCGTTCGCCAGCAAAGCTGAAGCCTCCACATTGCAGCAGCGTCTTCAATCCGAGGCGCAATTACAGTCCTTCATCACCGGCGTGTAATAACGTAAATCAGGCATCTGAACTGTCAGTTTCTGTAAATGACATTAACAAAGTCACGCGGAAAGTCAGATGCCTGCCAGTTATGCATTTGCTATAGTAGGGCACTTTTTTTAATTTCATCACGGACGTCGTAGTTCAGACCATGAAGACCACTTTTTCCGCTCGTTTCGTGCAGCGTATGGCGCTCACCGCGGCTCTCTGCGCAGCCTCTCTCTCTGCTGCCCATGCCGATGACCTGAATATTAAAACCATGATCCCGGGCGTTCCGCAGATCGATGCGGAGTCGTATATCCTGATTGATTACAATTCAGGTAAAGTTCTCGCAGAACAGAACGCCGACACTCGCCGCGACCCCGCCAGTCTGACCAAAATGATGACCAGCTACGTCATCGGCCAGGCGATGAAAGCCGGGAAATTTAAAGAAACCGATCTGGTCACCGTCGGCAATGACGCATGGGCTACAGGCAACCCGGTCTTTAAAGGTTCATCGCTGATGTTCCTCAAGCCAGGCATGCAGGTTCCTGTTTCTCAGCTGATCCGTGGTATCAACTTGCAATCCGGGAACGACGCGTGCGTGGCGATGGCGGACTTCGCCGCAGGTAGCCAGGATGCTTTCGTCGGTCTGATGAACAGCTATGTGAATGCGCTGGGCCTGAAAAATACCCACTTCCAGACCGTTCACGGTCTCGATGCTGACGGCCAGTACAGTTCTGCCCGCGATATGGCGATGATTGGCCAGGCACTCATTCGTGACGTGCCTAACGAATACTCTATCTATAAAGAAAAAGAGTTCACTTTTAACGGCATTCGTCAGTTAAACCGTAACGGCCTGCTGTGGGATAACAGCCTGAATGTCGACGGTATCAAAACCGGTCATACCGATAAGGCTGGCTATAACCTCGTTGCATCCGCAACCGAAGGCCAGATGCGTCTGATCTCCGCCGTCATGGGTGGTCGTACCTATAAAGGCCGCGAAACCGAAAGTAAAAAACTGCTGACCTGGGGCTTCCGTTTCTTCGAGACCGTGAATCCGCTGAAAGTAGGTAAAGAATTTGCCTCAGAACCTGCCTGGTTTGGTAACACCGATCGTGCATCGTTAGGCGTTGATAAAGATGTCTATCTGACCATTCCGCGCGGCCGCATGAAAGATCTGAAAGCAAGCTATGTGCTGAACACCACGGAACTGCATGCACCGCTGCAGAAAAACCAGGTTGTCGGCACCATCAACTTCCAGTTGGATGGCAAAACCATTGAGCAGCGCCCGCTGGTGGTCCTGCAGGAAATCCCGGAAGGCAACTTCTTTGGGAAAATCATTGATTACATTAAATTAATGTTCCATCACTGGTTTGGCTAAAAATCGAACACTTGAAAGTGTGATTTACGTCCCCATATACTAGGTATCCAGATAACTCCCACGCGCTGTGGGAGTTATTATTTATTGATGTAACGCCGGAGCTGACATGAAAACCAAACTTAACGAACTGCTTGAATTCCCTACTCCATTTACTTACAAAGTAATGGGGCAGGCGTTGCCTGAGCTGGTTGATCAGGTGGTTGAAGTGGTACAGCGCCATGCGCCAGGTGATTACTCTCCGACGGTAAAACCGAGCAGCAAAGGCAACTACCACTCGGTCTCTATCACCATTACTGCTACGCACATTGAGCAGGTTGAAACGCTGTACGAAGAATTAGGTAATATCGATATCGTACGCATGGTGCTGTAAAAACCTGTCGGTTACCCGCTGCATCCCCGCTCGGGTAACCTCTCCCTCCTGTGATATACTTTCCTCCCTCTTTTATATTCTCTACTCTATGTGAGTATCTACGGAGATTCCGTTTTGTATCAGGATAAAATTCGGGTCCGCCAGCTCGGTCTTCAACCTTACGAGCCAGTCTCTCTGGCCATGCATGAATTTACCGATACCCGCGATGAAAACAGTCATGATGAAATCTGGCTGGTAGAGCATTATCCTGTCTTTACTCAGGGTCAGGCAGGTAAAGCAGAACACGTACTGATGCCCGGAGATATTCCGGTGATCCAGAGCGATCGTGGCGGCCAGGTGACCTATCACGGGCTGGGCCAGCAGGTCATGTATGTGCTGTTGAACCTGAAGCGTCGTAAACTTGGCGTTCGCGAACTGGTTACGCTGCTGGAGCAAACCGTCGTCAATACCCTTGCGGAAATCGGCATTGACGCCCACCCGCGAGCCGATGCGCCTGGCGTATACGTTGGTGAGAAGAAAATCTGCTCTTTGGGGTTACGTATTCGTAAAGGATGTTCTTTTCACGGGTTAGCGCTCAACGTGGATATGGACCTGTCGCCTTTCCTGCGTATTAATCCTTGTGGTTATGCCGGAATGGAGATGGCGAAGGTATCGCAGTGGGATAGCACTGCCACGACCGCGAGCATTCGCCCACGCCTGCTGGCCAACATTCTGACGCTGTTGGGTAACCCACCGCACGAGTACATCGTGGACTGAAAATCTGTACATACTTTGCCACGGCATATGTTGTGGCAAATGGCACAAAACAACAACTATTTTACATTTTGCCAGCCTGTCAGGCTGCTTTCTGGCCCGTTTCAATGATATACTGCGTATCAATAATTCAAAAATAGTTGATAAATGCAACATTCCCTTGAATTGAAACGCTTTCCTTCGTAATTCGCAACTGGAACACGCAAGCTATGAGTAAACCCATTGTGATGGAACGCGGTGTTAAATACCGCGATGCCGATAAGATGGCTCTTATCCCGGTTAAAAATGTGGCAACAGAGCGTGAAGCCCTGCTGCGTAAACCGGAATGGATGAAAATAAAACTGCCAGCGGACTCCACTCGCATCCAGGGCATCAAAGCGGCAATGCGCAAAAACGGCCTGCACTCTGTCTGCGAAGAAGCTTCCTGCCCTAACCTGGCTGAATGTTTCAATCACGGAACCGCAACCTTTATGATCCTCGGCGCAATCTGTACTCGCCGTTGCCCATTCTGTGACGTTGCCCATGGCCGTCCGGTTGCTCCTGATGCTAACGAACCATTAAAACTGGCTCAGACGATTGCGGACATGGCTCTGCGCTATGTCGTCATTACCTCCGTTGACCGTGACGATCTGCGTGACGGCGGCGCTCAGCACTTTGCCGACTGCATCACCGCTATTCGTGAGAAAAGTCCGTCGATTAAAATCGAAACGCTGGTGCCTGACTTCCGTGGTCGTATGGATCGCGCGCTGGATATCCTCACAGCCACGCCGCCGGACGTGTTTAACCACAACCTCGAAAACGTACCGCGTATTTATCGCAATGTACGCCCAGGGGCTGACTACAACTGGTCATTGAAGCTTCTGGAACGTTTCAAAGAAGCGCACCCGGAGATCCCAACCAAGTCGGGTCTGATGGTGGGTCTGGGCGAAACCAATGCTGAAATCATTGAGGTCATGCGCGACCTGCGCAGCCATGGCGTGACCATGCTGACGCTGGGGCAGTATTTACAGCCAAGTCGTCATCACCTGCCGGTTCAACGCTATGTAAGCCCGGATGAGTTCGATGAGATGAAAGCCGAAGCGATGGCAATGGGCTTTACCCATGCTGCTTGTGGTCCATTCGTTCGCTCGTCCTACCATGCTGACATGCAGGCCAAAGGGCTGGAAGTAAAGTAATCGTGTAATACTCACTTACATATCAGCAATAAAAAACCGGCAAATCGCCGGTTTTTTTCATGCAGAGTTTGCAGTATGAGCATCATGCTCCTGACATTACTCTTTATGAGAAAGCTTCTCAGCCTGAACGCTACCATCAGCCTCTTTCTTGGCATCGGCATTATCGTCGTTCATTGCTTTCTTGAAGCCCTTGATTGCCGTCCCCAGGTCTCCACCCAGTGTACGTAACTTCTTGGTACCAAACAGCAGAACAACCAGTGCGGCAACCACCAGCAGTTTGGTAATACTAATCTCACCCATAGATACCTTCTTCACTTAAACCAGGCTGCATAAAGCGCCATATTAACCTGAGAATATTAACGGCCTTTCGACGCGCGCACACAATAGCAATCTGTAACAAGGTGAATCAAGCCTTGTTTAAAAAAACGTCATAATAATTGCGGTGGCGCAAAGCGCCGGTTAGCTAACACCGGAAGTTGTGCTCTGACCTGCCTCACCCGCTCGGCGGAAACCTCGGCCATAATGAGTGCGGGCGTTTCTGCTGCGGCGGCAATGGTCACGCCAAAGGGATCGATGACCCGACTTTGGCCGATGTTCTTGTTACCGCACTCTCCGGCCGCAATCAGGTAGCAAGTTGCATCTAACGCTCTTGCAGCCAAAAGCGTAGCCCAGTGATGCTCTTTTAGCGATCCTCGCACCCAGGCCGCGGGTAAAACGAGGATCTCGGCCCCCTGCAACGCGTGCGCCAGCGCCAGCTCAGGGAAGCGCAGGTCATAGCAGGTCATTAGCCCTACTTTTAATCCGTCTACGTCCAGCAGCGGCGCTATGGCGTCCCCTGCGTCCACATTACGTGATTCCTGAATCGAAAAGGCATCATAAAGATGTAATTTCGCGTAATGGGCCACGACCTGACCTGCCCGTAGCGCCACCAGCATATTAAACGCCCGGCCAGGCACAGAGGGGACATGAATGGTCAGGATTGTCGTCATCTCATTTTGCGCGCTTTCTCGCAACAAACGCGTCAGAAACCCACCTTCCAACAGCTGGGCTGATTTCACTGACAGGTCAGGGTCAAAATCGTCACGCGCCAGCAAAGCCTCCGGTAATACCAGCAGCGATGCCCCCTCGCCTGCTGCCTGAGACATCAGTAAGGCACAGGTTTCTGCATTTTTTTCCCATGATGGTCCCACGGCAAATTGCCCTGCAGCAACGAACATATTCCCTCCAGAAAACTTTGTTAAGCTCGCCAACAATGATTATTCAGCGTTACACTCACCCTCTATACAATCAAATAGCAGGATTACGCAGTGTTACAACTCCTTTTAGCGGTTTTTATCGGTGGTGGTACGGGTAGCGTAGCAAGATGGATGTTAAGCATGCGGTTTAATCCGCTGCACCAGGCCATCCCATTCGGTACGCTGGCGGCAAACTTACTTGGCGCATTTATCATTGGTATGGGTCTGGCATGGTTTAATCGCATGACACACATTGATCCAATGTGGAAGGTGTTGATTACCACCGGGTTCTGCGGGGGGCTGACAACATTCTCCACCTTCTCGGCTGAGGTGGTATTTTTACTGCAGGAAGGACGCTTTGGCTGGGCTATGGTGAATGTGCTGGTTAATCTGCTGGGATCATTTGCGATGACCGCCCTCGCATTCTGGCTGGTTTCTGCCTCTTCCGCACATTAAAACGAAAAAAACCCGCAATTAAGCGGGTTTTGAATGCTTGCTGTCGTATGCTTACAGAGCGATTACGTTTGCAGCAGAAGGGCCTTTGGCACCGTTAGTGATTTCGAACTCTACACGCTGACCTTCAGCCAGAGTTTTAAAACCATTGGTCTGGATTGCAGAGAAGTGTACGAACACGTCTTTGCTGCCATCTTCCGGAGTAATGAAACCGAATCCTTTGGACTCATTAAACCACTTAACGTTACCTTTAATCTTAGACATCAAAATTACCTTTACATGAAAAATAGACACAAATGCTGTGTCGGGTATCAGTACAACAATTGTGATGCACTTTGTCCAGTCGAACTTTATCAAAAAGTGATAAATGTCGCGTTATTTTTCAGTCAAACTTCATATCCATTTGTTTTTGAAACATTTTTCAACAAACCACCTGACAAAGCAGGTAACCTATCAAAACTGGAAACGCATCCAGGCGAAGTAGACATTGCCGTTGTTATACGTTCCTGGAATGTAGGTCATCTGAAACGTTGCCGGACCATAGCCAATTGATGCCAGCGGCAACAGCACGGGTACCGGAATGTAGTTCCAGTTATCGCGAGCGGTAAAACCGGCGGTAAAACCGAGACCTGTATGGAAGTTTTCATCCGCCAGCGGTCGCCAGGTTTTTTCCCAGCCATAGCCGCCGATCGGTTCCCATTTATTGTAGGAATCCTTAAAGGCCATAATATAGAGTCCGTGCCAGTTACCTTTATCATCCCAACGGGATTGACCAAATCCTGCCCCCCATGGGCGTTCATTGTAGCGATCCGTTTTTTCTTTATCGTAGGCAAAACGCGCATGCCAGGTAATAGCAGGTACATACAGATCGTAATGTTCCGGCTGCTGCCAGGTTTCGCGAACATTATCTTTAAAAGTAGCAAACCAGCCTTTATCTTCAGCAGCGCCCTGGGGAATGAAAGCTAACTGAATAAAAAGAAATGAAAAAATGAGAAAATATCGTTTAGCGACAATCACAACTTAATTACCATCCTGGGATTTATTATTAATTGTAGCAAATCCAACCTTAATGTTAGCTTAACAAAAATGCGCTGATAAAAAATCAGAATAATCCTCAGCCGATAATCTTTAAGATTATTATCCCTTTATTTACTGAGCCTTATCATTGGAACTATTTTCTCTTTATTGCCAATAAATTGTGCTTTGCTGCGGAAAAAGTTAAATAACATCACAATAAATTAACAATTAATAATCAATATAGATACAAACAACACACACCGGCGCTGCGCTTCACAGTTTTTTATTGTGAAATTCTTTTTTTTACCGCGATGCAGAAAAAACGGCTTAACCATCGGTTGAATCCGTATTTTTATTGATTTCAATCAGCAAGAGTTATCGGTTTATTAGGCACATTCTGTCACCACTTTTTACTTTTTTTAGTTTTTTTACTTTCTGGGCAGCAATGCGACAGGGGAAACAATGTTGACATTTATTGAACTCCTTATTGGGGTTGTGGTTATTGTGGGTGTAGCGCGCTACATCATTAAAGGTTATTCCGCAACGGGCGTACTGTTTGTTGGCGGTCTGGTTTTACTGATTATCAGTGCTCTGATGGGCCATAAAGTTTTACCGTCCAGCGCGGAGACAACGGGCTATACGGCAACAGATATTGTTGAATATATTAAAATTTTGCTGATGAGCCGTGGTGGCGATCTAGGCATGATGATTATGATGCTGTGTGGTTTTGCCGCCTATATGACCCATATTGGCGCAAACGATATGGTGGTTAAGCTGGCATCCAAGCCATTGCAGTATATCAACTCACCTTATCTGTTGATGATTGCCGCCTATTTTGTCGCCTGCCTGATGTCCCTGGCGGTTTCTTCCGCAACCGGCCTGGGCGTATTGCTGATGGCAACATTGTTCCCGGTCATGGTTAACGTTGGGATCAGTCGTGGTGCCGCAGCGGCCATTTGTGCCTCCCCTGCCGCAATCATTCTTTCCCCGACATCCGGTGACGTGGTGCTGGCTGCCAAAGCCGCAGAAATGCCGCTGATCGATTTCGCGTTTAAAACCACGTTGCCAATTTCCATAGCCGCCATTATTGCTATGGCGTTTGCCCACTTTTTCTGGCAGCGTTATCTGGATAAAAAAGAGAACATTTCTCATGAAATGTTAGATGTGGCTGAAATCACCACTACCGCCCCGTCATTTTACGCCATCCTGCCGTTTACCCCGATCGTTGGCGTCCTGATTTTTGATGGTAAATGGGGTCCACAGCTGCACATCATTACGATTCTGGTGCTGTGCATGCTTATTGCTGCGGTACTGGAGTTCGTACGTGGATTCAACACCCAGAAAGTTTTCTCGGGCCTGGAAGTCGCCTACCGGGGCATGGCGGATGCCTTTGCAAACGTAGTGATGTTGTTAGTCGCTGCCGGTGTTTTTGCCCAGGGTCTGAGCACAATCGGCTTTATCCAGAGTCTGATTTCCATCGCCACCTCGTTTGGCTCAGCGAGCATTATTCTGATGATGGTGCTGGTGATCCTGACTATGCTGGCGGCAATGACCACGGGCTCCGGTAACGCCCCGTTCTATGCCTTCGTAGAGATGATCCCCAAACTGGCGCATTCTTCCGGCATTAACCCGGCTTACCTTGTAATCCCAATGCTGCAGGCCTCAAACCTCGGACGCACAATTTCTCCGGTCTCCGGCGTGGTGGTTGCGGTTGCAGGTATGGCGAAGATTTCTCCGTTCGAAGTGGTGAAACGTACCTCGGTTCCGGTCCTGGTTGGACTGCTGGTGGTGATTATCGCCACGGAAGTTATGGTACCTGGCTCTTCTTCAGCCGTCGTTGGCAACTGATATTCAGTGAAATGTAGGCCGGATAAGGCATTTACGCCGCATCCGGCATTTAAACCGTACCGTTGCCGGATATCGATGCTAAAGCATCTTATCCGGCCTACGTCAGAAATCAGCATTTAGCCGCCGTGATAAATACGCTGCGGTCTCCCTACCTTACCGTGAATAATCTCCGCAATAATCAAATGACGACTGGCACAGTATTCCAGGTAGCGCCTGGAGGTGGTACGGCTGATAGTAAGCGCCTGGGCGATCGTTTCCGCAGTATGATGTACCGTCGGATCGGCAAATAATTTCAATACCGCATTCAGCGTTAAGGCGTCAATCCCGGTCGGCAAATCGCCTTTCGGCTCGCCGCGCGCGTAGGCATTGAACATTTCATCAATCTGCTTTTGGCTGGCGCTGTCATTACCAGCCAGCATGCGTCTGCGCTGTTGGTAGCGCGTCAGCGTCTGCCCCAGACGCTCGTAAGCAATGGGTTTGACCAGATAATCAAACGCGCCACTGCGCACCGCCTCGGAGACCGTTTCCATATCGCTGGCCGCTGTGGTAAACACCACGCCGCCCGGATAGCGCGCCTGGGTTAGCTCATGCAACAAAGTAATTCCCTTGCCGTCCGGCAAGTAGTTGTCGAGCAGTATCAGACCAGGCTTAAAACGCTCAATCATCATCCTCGCCTGCGCAAGATTACCCGCCAGCCATATCTGGCTGAAGCCGGGTATATGGCGGATATATTCAGCATGCATTTCCGCCAGTAGCGTTTCATCCTCAACGATCAACAGCGTTAATGGTTCCGTCATTATTTTTTTTCACTTTCGGAAGAAATAAAGAAAATAAAGTGCCGCAAGGGGAATTATCTTCGAGCGTAATCACCCCGTTACAGCGCCTCACATAACTTGCAATCAGATACAAACCGATGCCATGTTCACCGGGTTCATCGGTACGGGTGCTCACACCCTGTTCAAATATTTTTTCACGCAATGCTTCCGGCACACCGCACCCCTGATCGGCAACTTCGATGATGACGTCATCCCCTTCATCGCTCAAATAGAGTTCGACAACCTTGTTACCTTGCTGGGTGCGCAAGCTCGCTTCAAATGCATTATCAAGCAGATTGCCAACAATTGCTGCAAACTCTGTGCTGTCCAGTCCCTCGGGAAGTTGATGCAGTTGGCTGCCAGGAACGATGGTCATGGTAAGGCCCAGTTCCCGTGCGCGCTGCACCTTGCCAAACAACAGACCTGCTACCTGACGATCGGCAAACGCGCCGCGCAGACTGTCAATCAGTTGCTGTTGCGCCTGTGACTCCCCCTGAACCATTGCCAAAACGCGGTCATATTCTTTCATTTGCAGCAGGCCATTAATGGTCGACATCCAGTTCAGGTGCTCATGACGCAGCGTTCTCAGGCTCTCTACATACTGTTTGATCTGCGTTAATTGCGCATTGAGGGTGGCAATTTCATCTTTACTGCGAAAACTGATAATTGCGCCGAGCAGTTCATCGCCAGAGCGAATCGCCTCACGGTTGGCGATAACGCTCAGGCCATTAAAGTTCACCATTGCGTCCTGACGTTGTTCCGCAATCTGTTGGGTAAAAAAGTCTGCTGGCTGAACCACCTCATTAACCGGTTTTCCCAGCCACTTTCGCCCTGGTGAAGACAGCCCCAGCATTTTTCTCGCGCTGCGGTTTATTGCCGTGATATAGCCATCAGGATCCACAGCAATCAATCCTTCATACACCGAGCTGAATAGCGCTTCCTGCTGACGCACCACCCGCGCGATTTGTTTAGGCTCCATCCCCAGCATCTGGCGGCGGATGTGGGCGGCAAAAAACCAGGAGAGCAGCATAAGAACCAGCAAGAGCAGGATAAATACGCCCGCCATTGGCAGCAAAAAGTCCGATCGCCAGCTATCGATTTTACTGATCAGATAGCCAATTGAGACCACACCAATGATTTTGCCATCGTCATCAAATATAGGGGTTTTGGCCCGCATCGCCATCCCGATCGACCCTTTGCCGGTAATAAAGTAGCTCTCTCCTTTTTCCAGTGCGCCGGGTTTAGTGAACTGCATCGGGTAGCCAATTTTTTCCGGATTCGGATGATAAAGACGGATAGAGTTGGTATCTCCGATAACGACATAGTCGAAGTCTGTCCCGCTTTGCAGTTTGTCGGCAATGGTCGCCAGACGCTTGTAGTCACGATGCTTCACCGCCGTGATGATGCTGTCGTTAGAAGCGATGATTTTGGCCTGGTTCATTGCCATATCACGGACATGTGACGCCAGATAATCTTCAAAGCTGGCGGTAAAATACTGCGCTAGCGCGGCGATAATAAAAACGGAAACGACCAAAATAAGCAGAAAGATACGCAACGGAAACGCCAGGCTGCGAAAAAAAGGAAACCGTGTTTTATTTTTATGTTCTGCCATCACCTTTTCCTCACCAACGTTAACAAAAACTTATTTCTCATTGTAGTTGTAATTAAAATGTTCTATTTACAAGTCACGGTATAAAACAGGATCGTTGCAGATTCCCCACCTTAAATCAATTAAACAAATAAAAACCACACGCCATCTTGGGATTAAATTAATTAAAAAACTTAAAACCATAAAACACATTAAAACCTTCTAACTTATTGTGAAATAAATCAAAATTTACCTCCAAAATACCCCTTACGATGTATACAGCAGGGAAAAAAAGAAATACTCCGTAATAAAAAACAATTCCCTTCAATTGAAAACAAAACGTTATCAGGTTGCTAAACAGAGCAACAAAAACAGAAACCCAGTAACAAATATAGCATCGGGGCTCTATTTACTATGTTCGGTAATAATATATTCACGCAAGTTAAACGCTCAGAAAATAAAAAGATGGCGGCTATCGCGCAATTTCTGAAAGAAAATGATTTGAGCGTTGATACCACCGTCGAAGTATTTATCACCGTCACCCGTGATGACCGTCTGATTGCCTGTGGCGGCATCGCTGGCAATATTATTAAGTGCGTCGCAATCTGCGAATCCGTACGCGGTGAAGGCTTAGCGCTGACGCTGGCAACCGAGTTAATCAACCTCGCCTATGAGCGCCACTGTACGCACCTCTTCATCTATACCAAAACCGAGTACGAGTCGCTGTTTAAACAGTGCGGCTTTTCTACGCTGACCAGCGTTCCCGGCATTATGGTACTGATGGAAAACAGCACTACGCGTCTGAAACGCTACGCAGAATCACTGGCAAAACAGCGCCATGAAGGGAAAAAAATTGGTTGTATTGTTATGAACGCCAACCCCTTCACCAACGGACACCGTTTTCTGATCCAACAGGCGGCTGCGCAATGCGACTGGCTACATCTGTTTTTGGTGAAAGAAGATACCTCGCGTTTTCCGTATGAAGACCGACTGGATCTGGTGCTTAAAGGAACAAAAGACATTCCTCGTTTAACCGTGCATCGCGGTTCGGAATACATCATTTCCCGCGCCACGTTCCCGTGTTACTTCATCAAAGAGCAGAGCGTTATTAATCACTGCTACACCGAAATTGACCTGAAAATCTTCCGCCAGTATCTGGCCCCGGCTCTGGGTGTCACGCACCGCTTCGTCGGTACCGAGCCGTATTGCACCGTCACCTCCCAGTACAACAACGATATGCGCTACTGGCTGGAGACCCCAACGCTTCCCGCCCCACCGATTGAACTGGTGGAAATTGAGCGGCTGTGTTTCCAGGAGATGCCGATTTCCGCCTCCTGGGTACGCAAGCTGCTGGTTAAAAAAGATCTCACGGCTATCGCATCCCTGGTCCCTGACGCCACGCTGCACTATTTGCAAAGCATGGTTGAACGAGCCTCATCGGGTGCGACAGTCCGCCAAAATACCCCCGCATTAGCAACAGGTGAAAAATGAAAATAAACCAGGCAGCCGTCGCAGGCACACTCGAGTCTGGTGATGTGATGATTCGCATCGCCCCACTCGATTCGCAGGATATTGACCTGCAGGTTAACAGTAGCGTCGAAAAACAGTTCGGTGATGCCATCCGGGCCACCATCCTGGACGTTCTGTCCCGCTACAACGTACGCGGCGTGCAATTAAATGTTGATGATAAAGGCGCACTGGACTGCATTTTACGTGCGCGACTGGAAGCACTACTGGCCCGCGCTGGCGGTATTCCGGCTCTGCCATGGGAGGATTGCCAGTGATTAGCGAATCTTTGCAGCAACGTAAAACCCGTACCCGCCGCAGCATGCTGTTCGTTCCAGGCGCCAATGCCGCCATGGTCAGCAACTCGTTCATCTACCCGGCTGACGCGCTGATGTTCGACCTGGAAGACTCCGTCGCGCTGCGCGAGAAAGATACCGCTCGCCGCATGGTGTACCACGCGCTGCAGCATCCACTGTACCACGACGTTGAAACTATCGTGCGCGTAAACGCCCTCGACTCCGAATGGGGCATCAACGACCTCGAAGCCGTGGTACGCGGCGGCGCTGATATCGTGCGTTTACCGAAAACCGATACCGCACAGGATGTTATCGACATCGAAAGCGAAATCCTGCGTATCGAGAAAGCCTGTGGCCGTGAACCCGGTAGCACCGGTCTGTTAGCCGCCATCGAATCACCGTTAGGCATTACCCGTGCGGTAGAAATTGCCCACGCTTCCGAGCGTTTGATCGGTATTGCTCTCGGTGCAGAGGATTATGTGCGTAACCTGCGCACTGAGCGCTCCCCGGAAGGGACTGAACTGCTGTTCGCCCGCTGCTCGATTTTGCAGGCAGCACGCTCTGCCGGCATTCAGGCGTTTGACACCGTTTATTCCGATGCCAACAACGAAGCAGGTTTCTTGCACGAAGCCTCACACATTAAGCAGTTGGGTTTTGACGGTAAATCGCTCATTAACCCGCGCCAGATCGAACTCCTGCACAACCTGTACGCCCCAACACGTAAAGAGCTTGCTCACGCGCGCCTGGTGGTAGAAGCCGCTGAAGCAGCCGCTCGCGAAGGTCGTGGCGTAGTTTCCCTGAACGGCAAAATGGTCGACAGCCCGGTTATCGAGCGCGCCCTTCTGGTTATCTCCCGTGCAGAACTTTCCGGCATCCGCGAAGAATAAGGCAAAAAAATGACGCAGAAAATCGAACAGTCTCAACGCCAGGATCGCGTGGCGACCTGGAGCCGTCATGCAGAAAGTGAGCTTTCCGCTTATCAGAGCACCGCAAAAGTAGAATTGCAGGCGCAAAAACCGCGCGACAAAAAGCTGTGCGCTAACCTGGAAGACGCTATTCGTCGTTCAGGTTTGCAGGATGGCATGACCATCTCTTTCCACCACGCTTTCCGCGGTGGCGATCTGACGATTAACCTGGTGATGGATGCCATCGCCAACATGGGCTTTAAAAACCTGACGCTGGCCTCCAGTTCCCTGAGCGACTGCCATGCTCCGCTGGTTGAGCACATCCGTCAGGGCGTGGTTAGTCGGATTTATACCTCCGGCCTGCGTGGCCCGCTGGCGGAAGAGATCTCACGTGGCCTGTTGGCCGAGCCGGTACAGATTCACTCCCACGGCGGCCGTGTACATCTGGTACAAAGCGGCGAGCTCAACATTGATGTCGCATTCCTCGGCGTACCGGCGTGCGACCAGTTTGGTAACGCTAACGGTTATACCGGTAAAGCGTGCTGCGGCTCACTGGGCTATGCCCGCGTCGATGCCGAAAACGCGAAACAGGTTGTTCTGCTGACAGAACAGCTGCTGACCTATCCGCATAACCCAGCCAGCATTACCCAGGATCAGGTGGATCTGATCGTGCAGATCGACCAGGTCGGCGATGCGGACAAAATCGGTGCCGATGCGACCCGCATGACCACCAACCCGCGTGAACTGTTAATCGCCCGTAGCGCGGCAGACGTTATTGCTAACTCTGGCTACTTCAATGAAGGTTTCTCCCTGCAGACAGGAACCGGCGGCGCCTCTCTGGCCGTTACTCGATTCCTGGAAGACAAAATGCGCAGCCGCGACATCCATGCCGATTTCGCGCTGGGCGGCATCACCGCCACCATCGTTGATCTGCATGAAAAAGGCTTAATCCGCAAACTGCTGGATGTACAAAGCTTCGACAGTGCCGCCGCGAAATCGCTGGCTCGCAATCCAAATCACATTGAGATCAGCGCTAACCAGTACGCGAACTGGGGCTCGAAAGGCGCATCTGTCGATCGTCTGGATGTCGTGGTGCTGAGCGCGCTGGAAGTTGATACCAGCTTCAACGTTAACGTACTGACCGGTTCTGACGGCGTGCTCCGCGGCGCATCCGGCGGTCACTGCGATACCGCGGTTGCCGCTGCGCTTTCCATCATCGTCGCTCCGCTGGTTCGTGGACGCATCCCAACGCTGGTTGATAACGTCCTGACCTGCGTAACCCCAGGCTCCAGCGTTGATATTCTGGTCACTGACCACGGTATCGCCGTTAACCCTGCCCGTCCGGAACTGGCAGAACGTCTGCAAGAAGCCGGCATGAAAGTGGTGTCGATTGAATGGCTGCGCGAGCGCGCGCAGCAGCTCACTGGTCAACCGCGCGCTATCGAATTTACCGACCGCGTGATTGCCGTCGTGCGTTACCGCGATGGCTCGGTGATTGACGTTGTGCATCAGGTGAAGGGATAAGCCATGCGCCTGCTCCCTGAACACGCCACCCAACGCGCGGTTTCTATTCCCGAGCTGCTCGCCAGCCGTGATGAGAGACAAGCAAGGCAACATGCCTGGCTGACGCGCCACCACGCGCCACTGGTCTCGTTTACCGTGGTCGCACCGGGTCCGATTAAAGACAGCGCGTTAACCCGTCGCATCTTTAATCACGGCGTCACCGCCCTGCTCGCACTGGCGGAAAAATCCGCCTGGATTGTCAGGGAGCAAACGGCGCTGGTTTCTGCCAGCGGTCCGGAAGGACTTTTATCCATAGAGGCTCCGGCCCACGATCTCAAGCTCGCCACCATTGAACTTGAGCATTCACACCCGCTGGGACGGTTATGGGACATCGATGTCCTGACCCCTGAAGGGGAAATTCTGTCCCGGCGTCATTTCGCACTCCCCGCCCGCCGCTGTCTGCTGTGCGAGCAAAGTGCTGCCGACTGTGCACGGGGTAAAACCCACGCGCTTTCCGACTTACTCACTCAGATGGAGGCACTGCTGCATGATGCCGATTCCCGCAACATCAACCAATAACGCAGTTCTTCCTCTGGATCTGCCTGACGCTTACGCAACGCTTGCGTGGCGCGCCATGTTGACTGAAGTCAACCTGTCGCCCAAACCGGGTCTGGTAGACCGTATAAACAACGGCGCGCATAAAGATATGGCGCTGGAAGACTTTCATCGCAGCGCTGAAGCGATTCAGTCATGGCTGCCACGGTTTATTGAATACGGGGCGTTTAGCGCACAGCTGTCGCCCGAAGATGTGCTGAAAGGACTGCGCCCGCTGGGCATGGCCTGCGAAGCCGATATGTTTCGCGCCACCGCTGGGGTGAACACCCATAAAGGGAGCATTTTTTCACTGGGGCTGCTGTGCGCCGCCATTGGCCGCCTGCACCAGCTCCAATTGACTGTTACCGCTGAAACCATTTGCTCTACGGCAGCAACATTTTGCCGTGGCCTGACCGAGCGCGAACTGCGCCAGAACAATCAACAACTCACGGCTGGCCAACGTCTTTATCAGCAACTGGGGTTAACCGGCGCACGGGGCGAAGCCGAAGCGGGATACCCGCTAGTCATCCAGCATGCCCTGCCACACTACCGCGCACTGCTGACTCAGGGCTGCGACCCTGAACTGGCGTTACTCGACACATTATTGCTGCTGATGTCTATCAATGGCGACACCAACGTGGCCTCACGTGGCGGCGCAGAAGGTCTGCGTTGGCTACAGCAGCAGGCCACCGCCCTGATGCAGCAAGGGGGGATTCGCACCCTTGCCGATCTCGAATACCTGCGCCAGTTCGACCAACAGTGCATCGAACGCAACCTCAGTCCCGGAGGCTGCGCCGATCTGCTGATTGTCACCTGGTTCTTAGCTCAGATTTCACAAGTTCATCATTATCACAATTAAAGATCCTTTCCGGAGAATCACACACATGTCTTTAGCAAAAGATAAAATATGGAAGTTACTGGCCCCATTGCTCGTAATGGGCGTCATGTTTCTTATCCCCGTGCCTGATGGAATGCCCCCACAGGCCTGGCACTACTTTGCCGTATTCGTGGCAATGATTGTCGGTATGATCCTTGAGCCAATTCCGGCAACAGCGATCAGCTTTATCGCCGTCACGATCTGCGTTATCGGCAGCAACTATCTGTTGTTTGATGCTTCCGAACTGGCCGACCCGGCGTTTAAAGCAGGTAAGCAAGCGCTGAAATGGGGTCTGGCAGGCTTCTCCAGCACCACCGTGTGGTTGGTGTTCGGTGCGTTTATTTTCGCACTGGGTTATGAAGTCACCGGTCTGGGTCGTCGTATCGCGCTGTTCCTGGTGAAATTCATGGGTAAACGTACCCTGACGCTGGGCTATGCGATTGTTATCATCGACATTCTGCTGGCACCGTTTACGCCATCCAACACCGCGCGTACCGGTGGTACCGTGTTCCCGGTTATCAAAAACCTGCCGCCGCTGTTTAAATCATTCCCGAACGATCCTTCCGCGCGCCGTATCGGCGGATATTTGATGTGGATGATGGTCATCAGTACCAGTCTGAGCTCCTCTATGTTCGTTACCGGCGCTGCGCCTAACGTGCTGGGTCTGGAATTCGTCAACAAAATTGCCGGTATCCAAATCAGCTGGTTGCAGTGGTTCCTCAGCTTCCTGCCGGTCGGTATTATTTTGCTGATCGTTGCTCCGTGGCTGTCATACGTTCTGTACAAACCAGAAGTCACTCACAGTGCTGAAGTTGCCGCATGGGCCGGTGATGAACTGAAAACCATGGGTAAACTGACGCGCAAAGAGCTGACCCTGATCGGTCTGGTTCTGCTCAGCCTGGGTCTGTGGGTCTTCGGTGGTAAACTGATTGATGCAACCGCAGTAGGTCTGCTGGCCGTTTCCCTGATGCTGGCGCTGCACGTGGTACCGTGGAAAGACATTACCCGCTATAACAGCGCATGGAACACCCTGGTTAACCTCGCCACGCTGGTCGTTATGGCGAATGGTTTAACCCGTTCAGGTTTCATCGACTGGTTCGCCAACACCATGAGCACGCATCTGGAAGGCTTCTCGCCTAACGCGACTGTGATCGTTCTGGTGCTGGTGTTCTATTTTGCTCACTACCTGTTTGCCAGCCTTTCTGCACACACGGCCACCATGCTGCCGGTTATTTTGGCTGTAGGTAAAGGCATCCCGGGCGTGCCGATGGAACACCTGTGTATCCTGCTGGTACTGTCCATCGGTATCATGGGCTGTCTGACTCCGTATGCAACGGGCCCTGGCGTTATCATCTACGGCTGTGGTTATGTGAAGTCCAAAGACTACTGGCGTCTGGGTGCTATCTTCGGCGTTATCTACATCTCCATGCTTCTGCTGGTCGGCTGGCCGATTCTGGCAATGTGGAGCTAATCATCCTGGTTCACGTCTGATGAAAATGATGCCAGTCAGCTAAACCTGACTGGCATTTTTTATGATTAAATAGATGATATTCAGAATTTATATAAGTATCCGAAATCATCATGACATCAACATGGCGTTATTCTTCGTTGCTGGCGGCACTCCTGCTGCCAGTTTCTGCGGCTCAGGCCGATGAACTTCAGGCAAAACAGTACGCTGATTTTGACAGCTACGTGCTGGCCCTCTCCTGGCAAACCGGATTTTGTCAGAGCCAACATGAGCGTAATCGTCAGGAGCCTGACGAATGTCGTCTGCAAAAAGAGAGCGCGGACAAAACGGATTTCCTGACCGTTCACGGTTTATGGCCTGGCCTGCCAAAATCCATCGCCGCCCGAGGTGTAGACAACCGCCGCTGGATGCGTTTTGGCTGCGCGACCCGTCCTATTCCTAATCTGCCTGAAGCGCGCGCCAGCCGTAAATGCGCGGCCCCCGAAACCGGGCTGTCGCTGGAAAGCGCGGCAAAACTCAGCGCCGTAATGCCTGGTGCTGGTGGAAGATCTTGTCTGGAACGTTACGAGTATGCCAAACATGGCGCGTGTTTCGGCTTTGACCCCGACGCGTACTTTGGCACGATGGTACGGCTGAATAATGAGGTTAAAAACAGCGAAGCGGGCAAATTCCTGGCGGAAAACTACGGCAAAACCGTCAGCCGTAGCGCATTTGACGCCGCCGTTGCCAAAAGCTGGGGCAAAGAGAACGTCAAAGCCGTGAAGCTAAGCTGCCACGGTAATCCGGCGTATCTCACGGAGATCCAGTTGTCCCTGAAAGCTGACACCATCAACCAGACGCTATCCCCACAGTCATTCTCGCCACAGCCGCATCCGGGTAACTGCGGTAAACAGTTTATTATCGACAAAGTGGGATACTGAATTTCGCAACCGGGCATTACGCTGATCCCCCACCGGGCGGATCAGCGTAATACGTTCTCAAAAGATTACGATTGAATAAAGTCGAGAAGATCGCCGTTGATCTGTTGTTTATGGGTGGTGCAAATACCATGCGAGCCGCCGACATACACCTTCAACTGCGAGTCTGGCAGTATTTCCGCCGCAACCTTTCCGCAGGTTTCAAACGGGACAATCTGATCGTCATCACCGTGGATAACCAGCGTCGGAATGGTCATTTTTTTGAGATCCTCACGCAGATCGGTTTCTGAAAA
Organism: Citrobacter arsenatis; assembly: GCF_004353845.1. Lineage (GTDB taxonomy): Bacteria > Pseudomonadota > Gammaproteobacteria > Enterobacterales > Enterobacteriaceae > Citrobacter > Citrobacter arsenatis. The sequence goes on along the minus strand of NZ_CP037864.1, from coordinate 1,522,453 downwards.
CGCGTGGATACAGTCGTACAACGCTTTGATGGAACCTTGTAAACCCTGTTCAACAAAGCTTTCGCGAACGGCTTTTGACTCGTTTGCACCCGGGCGGTTGTAGCCATAGAATGCCGCGGTCAGTTCATAGAAAAAGGCAGCGCGATCGTTTATCACCCCTTCACGGATGCCATCAAACACCTCTTTCGGCACGCCATTTGGGTTAAAGTCGGTCTTGATCATAATGGGCGTCACCGCGCCAATTAACACCGCTTTTGCCACCCTCTGCGTTCCATGGCGACCAATGTAACGCGCAACTTCTCCACCGCCGGTAGAGTGTCCGACATGTACGGCATCTTTAAGATTAAGATGTGCGGTCAGTTCTGCCAGATCGTCAGCATACTGATCCATATTGTGGCCATCCCAGGGTTGGGCCGAACGCCCATGCCCGCGCCTGTCATGGGCGATTACACGAAATCCTTTCGACCCGAGGAACAGCATCTGATCCTCAAACGCATCTGCCGTCAACGGCCAACCATGGCTGAAGACGATAGGCTGTCCACTTCCCCAGTCTTTAAAATGCAAATAGCTGCCATCTTTCAAGGTAAGTTTGTCGTACTGGCTCATGAGATCTCCTGTCGCGGAACACTGAGTTGTTTGACGCGCCCGCAGCGAGCGCTTAAAAAGCATAATGCAAATTGGAGAACGATCACGTTTTTCGGCTAAAATCACACCATACGCGACAATATTGATGATTTACCTGAATGTGAACTAAATCACTTCAAACCTGGGGTAAGTCTCAGTATCATCATAAAAGCTAAACCCTTGCCGCCTGACGGTGAGGGTTTTCTTTTGGGATTATTTACCTGCGCACCCGCAGTATCGACGACATGGAGTAATAAATGTCCAGACCAACTATCATCATTAACGACCTCGATGCGGAACGCATTGACCGCCTGTTGGAGCAACCTGCGTTTGCTGGTTTACCGATTGCCGACGCCCTGAACGCCGAGCTGGATCGTGCCCAAATGTGTTCTCCAGAAACCATGCCGCACGATGTCGTGACCATGAACAGCCGCGTGAAATTCCGCAATCTGAGTGATGGCGAAGTCCGTGTGCGTACCCTGGTGTATCCGGCCAATATGACTGACAGCAGCACACAGCTTTCGGTAATGGCACCTGTTGGCGCTGCACTTCTCGGCCTGCGCGTTGGCGACACCATTCACTGGGAATTGCCGGGTGGGACCTCAACGCACCTCGAAGTCATCGAGCTTGAGTACCAACCTGAAGCTGCGGGCGACTACCTGCGCTAACTCTGTCTAATCAAAGCCACGCGCTTTATCTTACAGGGGATGCATCCGCATCCTCTTTCCGGTTAGTCCCCTGCTCCTCACTTTCTTTCCTGTTCGCAAAACATAAATCTGTGTCGTGACTGACAGAATCATTTTTAATACTATGCTGTTATGTGTTCATGTAATGACAAGGAGAATGTTTATGTACAACACAATCATAATGCCTGTTGATGTATTCGAAATGGAACTGAGTGACAAGGCTATTCGCCATGCAGAATTTCTGGCACAGGATAAAGGGGTGATCCATCTGCTGCACGTGCTGCCAGGTTCAGCGAGCTTAAGCCTGCACCGCTTTGCCGCTGACGTTCGTCGTTTTGAAGAGCATCTGCAACACGAAGCGGAAACCCGTCTGCAAACGATGGTCGGTCACTTCAGCATCGATCCTTCTCGTATTAAACAACACGTCCGCTTTGGTAGCGTCCGTGACGTGGTCAACGAGTTAGGTGAAGAGTTGAATGCAGATGTAGTTGTCATTGGGTCGCGCAACCCATCAATCAGCACCCATCTGCTCGGCTCAAACGCTTCCAGCGTTGTCCGCCACGCCACTCTGCCGGTACTGGTTGTTCGTTAACGACCACAGCTTTGCTATCCCCCTGCAAGAGGGTATACAAGGATAAAAAAACCGCCAGTGAATGACTGGCGGTTTTGGCATTGCAGGTGAGTCTTACTCTTTTTATGCTACTGTCGTGCGAATCAGATAATCAAACGAACTCAACGAGGCCTTCGCGCCTTCACCGGTCGCGATGATGATCTGCTTATACGGTACGGTAGTGCAGTCACCGGCGGCGAAAACGCCCTTCACGCTGGTTTCGCACTTGGCGTCGATGATGATTTCACCCATGCGGTTACGTTCAACGGCACCTTCCAGCCAGTTGGTGTTCGGCAGCAGACCAATCTGTACAAAGATACCCGCCAGTTCCACACTGTGAACATCACCGCTCACGCGGTCACGATACTCCAGACCAGTGACTTTGCTGCCATCACCTTTCACTTCTGTCGTTTGCGCATTTAGAATGATGTCGACGTTTTTCAGACTGCGCAGTTTATTCTGCAACACCTGATCGGCCTTCATTTCCGGGGCAAACTCCAGCAACGTTACGTGTTCAACGATACCCGCCAGGTCAATAGCCGCCTCGACACCGGAGTTACCGCCGCCAATCACCGCCACGCGCTTGCCTTTAAACAGCGGGCCATCACAGTGCGGGCAATAGGTTACACCTTTGGTGCGATACTGATCTTCGCCCGGAACGTTCATATTGCGCCACTTCGCGCCGGTCGCGATGATAATGCTGCGCGCTTTCAACACCGCACCGGATGCCGTTTCAATCTGATGCAAACCGCCTTCCTGCACCGCCGGAACCAGCTTGCTGGCACTCTGGCTATCGATAACATCAACATCATAGTCATCAACATGCGCTTTCAGCGCGCCCGCCAGTTTCTGACCTTCGGTTTTCGGTACCGAAATGTAGTTTTCAATATCAACGGTATCAAGAACCTGACCGCCAAAGCGTTCACCCATCAGACCAGTACGGATACCTTTACGTGCAGAGTAAACCGCCGCAGCCGCTCCCGCAGGGCCGGAACCTACAATCAGTACATCATAGGCGTCGCGCTTATTCAGCTCTTCAGCCGCACGTTTCTCTGCGCCGGTATCCACTTTCGCCACGATCTCAGTCAGCGTCATGCGGCCCTGACCGAATTCTTTACCGTTCATAAAGACCGCAGGAACGCCCATCACGTTGCGATCGGTGATTTCATTCTGGAAAGTACCGCCATCAATCGCCGTGTGCTTGATGCGTGGATTCAATACCGACATCAGGTTCAGCGCCTGTACCACGTCCGGACAGTTATGGCAGGAGAGCGAATAATAGGTTTCGAACTCAAAATCACCGTCGAGATCGCGGATTTGCTCCAGCAACGCCTGCGCCTCTTTCGACGGATGACCGCCAGTCCACAGCAGCGCCAGCACCAGAGAGGTAAACTCATGGCCCAGCGGAGAACCGGCAAAACGCGGCCCCTGGTGAGAACCTGGATTGGTAATCAGGAACGATGGCTTACGTACCGCCAGAGTGTTGTCTTCTTTAAAGGTGACTTTTTCTGACAGTTCAGCAATTTCAGTCAGCAGTTCCTTGATTTCTGCCGATTTAGCGCTGACATCCAGCGTAGCAATCAGCTCAACAGGTTTGGTCAGTTTCTCAAGGTAGGCCCTGAGCTGGGTTTTCATATTTGTGTCGAGCATTCTTCTTCCCTCTCTGAAAACATCATCATGCAAGCCGACTTCGCGGGACTGCATTAATGCAACTTGCGTCATGGTGCTGGAATGAAACAGGCGCAGATTTGCGCCTGTGGAATGCCGGATGCACTACGTTTATCCGGCCTACAAATTAGCTTAGATTTTACCAACCAGGTCCAGGGACGGAGCCAGAGTTGCTTCGCCTTCTTTCCACTTAGCCGGGCAAACTTCACCTGGGTGAGAAGCGACGTACTGTGCCGCTTTAATTTTGCGCAGCAGGTCAGACGCATCACGGCCGATACCTTCAGCAGTAACTTCGATTGCCTGGATGATACCCTGCGGGTCAACAACGAAGGTTGCGCGGTCAGCCAGACCTTCATCTTCACGCATGTTGTCAAAGTTACGGGTCAGGGCGCCAGTCGGGTCACCGATCATCGCGTATTTGATTTTCGCGATGGTGTCAGAGCTGCTGTGCCATGCTTTGTGGGTGAAGTGGGTGTCAGTAGAGACGGAATACACATCTACGCCCAGTTTCTGCAGTTCTTCGTAATGGTCTGCAACGTCGCCCAGTTCGGTCGGGCATACGAAGGTGAAGTCAGCCGGGTAGAAGAAGAAGACGCTCCAGCGACCTTCGGTATCTTTCTCGGTTACTTCGATGAACTCACCGTTTTTGAACGCCTGGTTTTTGAAAGGTTTAATTTTGGTATTAATCAAAGACATCTGTACTTCCTCCGTGTTTTCGTTGAGAGATAAGTTAACGAAAATTGCTTAGCAGGGCTAATGCGTTTCCTTTATCAAATCAATAAGCGTTAACTAACAACTCACTCAATCAATCGAACCTAAAAGACAAAAGTAAAAAAGGCCCCCTTTGCAGGGAGCCTCATTACCCGAGCTACCCGCAGGTAACTTCAGTACCAGCAGAGCTGGCTATGTGTTGCGCTCTACATTACCTTAACAAAGGTCGTAACAGCGATTGGGATTACATCACCCAACTCAAGAAAGGGCAATCGACAGGCTGTCGATCTTACCTATGGCTGTGATAGGTTTTGCGATTCAGTCCCCTTTCCTTCTGATTTTATAAGGAAAATCAATGTTCAAACGTATCTTACTCTTATCCTTGCTTCCCGCTGTTGTACATGCCGAAGAACTGCCTGCTCCTGTTAAAGCCATTGAGAAACAGGGTATTACTATCCTGAAGCCCTTCGACGCACCGGGTGGAATGAAAGGTTATCTGGGTAAATACCAGGATATGGGGGTCACTATCTATGTCACCCCTGACGGCAAACATGCAATCTCCGGTTATATGTATAACGAAAAAGGGGAAAATCTCAGTAATGCGCTGATAGAAAAAGAGATCTATGCACCTGCCGGGCGTGAAATGTGGCAACGAATGGAAAAAGCGCCCTGGATTCTGGACGGGAAAAAAGAGGCGCCGGTCATCGTTTATGTTTTTGCCGATCCCTTCTGTCCGTACTGCAAGCAGTTCTGGCAACAGGCACGTCCCTGGGTTGAATCGGGTAAAGTTCAGCTACGCACACTACTGGTTGGTGTAATTAAACCGGAAAGCCCGGCCACTGCCGCGGCAATTCTGGCGACAAAAGATCCGGCCAAAACCTGGCATGACTACGAGGCATCCAATGGGAAAATGAAGCTGGAGATCCCGGCATCCCCCACGGCAGAACAGATGAAGGCACTGAATATCAATCAAAAATTGATGGATGATTTGGGGGCCAACGTCACCCCAGCTATCTATTACATGAGCAAAGACAACACCCTGCAACAGGAGGTAGGTATGCCGGATAAAGAAAAAATGGAAATTATAATGGGGAATAAATAACATCAATATTATGAGTGATTGTTATCGTTCTCATTTCAATCACTCATTCATTATTTTTCCTCGTCAACGTAATACCTGTTGTGTTATTTTAGTTTAAGTTAATTGTTCCTTAAGCATAAAAGTTATACAGATAGCGAATAAAAATTTGTTAAATTATTCCTAAATGTAATACATCGAAAAAAAAAATTCACAACAGGAATAGACATATGGCTAACCTTTACGATCTTAAAAAGTTCGATCTCAACCTGCTGGTTATCTTTGAGTGTATTTATCAACATTTGAGCATCAGCAAAGCCGCCGAAACCCTGTATATCACCCCATCCGCCGTTAGCCAGTCACTACAGCGGCTGCGTACACAGTTTAATGATCCCCTTTTCATTCGCTCAGGGAAAGGAATTACCCCGACTGTCACAGGTATTAATCTTCATCATCATCTTGAAAAAGATCTCAACACTCTGGAACAAACTATCAATATTATGCATGGTTCCAGCCTGAAGAAAAAATTCATTATTTATAGCCCACAAATCTCCACATCGATCCCGGTCAAAGAGTTATTCCATTTTATCCGCGAAGACGCCTATGTTGAAATTGAACACCACGATATACTGACGTCCGCTGAAACGGCTGAAGATTTATTAGCCTACAGAAAAACGGATCTGGTACTGACGACGATCCCAATCAACAATCGATCCATTGTGTGCACACCATTTAAAATACATGAAACCATTTTGGTTTGTAGTGGTGACCATCCGAGGCTGGACAGATTAAATACACTGGCAGACATACTGGAAGAACAATTCACGATGTTTTATTCTGAAGATGAAGGCATCAAACAATTCCAGTCAAAAACCGAACACCTGCTGGCGAATCGTAAAATCGGTTTTCGCAGCGACTCACTGGTATCGATTGCCAATGTTATTGCCAGCACAGATATTATCGGCATGCTCCCACGGGCTATCTTTGAATTATATGAACCCTCATTAAAACTAAAAGAGATCAAACTTGATATTACCTTGCCATCAAATACGCTTTATTTAATGTATAATCGGTCTTCTCTTAATAATCAAAGCTTCGCAGACTTTATCAATAAAATCACCCTTAACATCGATTAACATCAGCGCATTAATTATCACCACAAAGAATAAATCAGCAAAATAGATACAGAGCATGAATGTATCTATTTTGATTGCACCTTCCGTAAATTAGCATATCTTATATGCTAGCATTTATTATGAGTGTAAATAATCAAACTTCGCCACGGGCTTGATATGTCAGTTTATAAAATACCTCTGAGTCAAAACGTTCTTGAAGCCGCTCAGGAGCGCATCACATGGACACTCGAAACCCTGCCGCGCGTTTGCGTCTCTTTTTCTGGCGGTAAAGATTCAGGCCTGATGCTACATCTGACAGCGACGCTTGCGCGCCAACTGCATAAGAAAATTAACGTATTATTTATCGACTGGGAGGCGCAGTTTTCCTGCACCATCGATTATGTACAAGCATTGCGTGAACATTACGCCGATGTCATTGAACAATTTTATTGGGTTGCATTACCTCTAACCACCCAAAATTCACTTTCACAGTATCAACCCGAATGGCAGTGTTGGGAGCCGAATACACAATGGGTTCGTCAGCCGCCAGTTGATGCCATTACCGACCCCAGTTTCTTTCCTTTCTATCAGTCCGGTATGACATTTGAACAATTTGTTCGCGAGTTTGCAGACTGGTATTCAGAGAAACGGCCAGCCGCAATGCTGGTCGGTATTCGTGCCGACGAGTCATATAACCGCTTTGTGGCCATCGCCAATTCACGTAAGCAACGTTTTGCCGATGACAAGCCGTGGACGACTGCAGCGCCGGGCGGGCATACCTGGTATATTTATCCGCTATACGACTGGAAAACGGCGGATATCTGGACATGGTTTGCTAAAACCAGGCTGCCGTGTAATCCATTATATAATCTGATGTATCAGGCCGGTGTGCCAACTCGATATATGCGCATTTGCGAACCATTTGGACCGGAACAACGCCAGGGGCTATGGCTGTATCATGTCATTGAACCCCAGCGATGGGCGGCTATGTGCGCGCGTGTCAGTGGTGTTAAAAGTGGAGGGATTTACGCCGGTCATGACAACCATTTTTACGGTCATCGGAAAATACTCAAGCCTGAACATTTAAGCTGGCAAGAATATGCCATGCTGCTGTTAAACAGCATACCGGAACAAACCGCAGAGCATTACCGCAACAAAATCGCCATTTATATACAGTGGTACAAGAAAAAAGGCATGGACGATATCCCAGAAAGTCAGGAAAACGATATTGGTTCCAGGGATATCCCCTCGTGGAGAAGGATCTGCAAAGTACTCCTGAATAATGATTACTGGTGTCGGGCACTTTCGTTCAGCCCTACAAAAACGAAAAACTACCAGCGTTATACCGAACGTATGAAAACCAAACGTCAGGAATGGGGGATCTTATGCAGCAACGATTAACTCAGGAACTCACCCGCTTTCTTTCTACGCTTTCTGAAGAAGAGAGAATTGAGGCTATCAATGAATTCAGGAAAGCCATCCATAGCGTCAGCCCTTTTCGTGAAGAGCCGGTAGATTGTGTGCTTTGGGTTAAAAATGACCATATTTCTCCCAACGATTACAACCCGAACAATGTTGCTCCGCCAGAGAAAAAATTGCTGCTGAAATCTATTGAAGCGGATGGCTTCACGCAGCCGATTGTCGTTGTTGAGTCATCCCGGGAAGAGTATGAGATTGTGGACGGTTTTCATCGCCATGAATTAGGTAAAAATAAAGTATCGCTAAAACCACGCTTAAAAGGTTATCTGCCCGTCACCTGCCTGGAACGCGATCGTCATGAACGTATGGCGGCAACAATCCGTCACAACCGCGCCCGCGGACGTCATCAAATCCACGCCATGTCGGAGATCGTGCGTGAGTTATCGCAATTAGGCTGGAGTGAAGAAAAGATTGGCAAAGATCTCGGCATGGATAATGACGAAGTTTTACGTCTTAAACAAATTAACGGCCTGCAAGAATTATTTGCCGACCGTCGATTTTCCAAAGCTTGGACGGTGAAATAGCTACAGCGAAACCAGACGTGCGGCTGCCGCTATCAGCGTCGATTCCTGCTTGGCAAAACATAGGCGAATCAGCTTATGCGGGAAAGGATCGGCGCAGAACACCGATAGCGGAATCGCTGCAACGCCCACCTCAGCAGTCAACCACTGGCAAAACTCAACGTCGTTAAGAGTGGAAACTGCGCTGTAATCGACCAGCAGAAAGTAGGTACCTTCACACGGGAGAATTTCCAGTCGGCTGTCACGCAGCGCATTCACCAGTACGTCACGCTTTTTCTGGTAAAACGCGGGCAGATCGCGGTAGTGCGCAGGGTCCTCGCGCAGCATATCCGCCAACGCCAGTTGAGCCGGTGTGTTGACGGAAAATGTCAGATACTGATGTACCTTGCGCAATTCCGCGCTAATGGCGGCAGGCGCAACGCAGTAGCCAACCTTCCAGCCGGTCATATGGTAGGTCTTCCCAAACGATGAAACGGCAACGGCGCGTTCACGTAGCTGCGGATGCGCCAGTACGCTGGCGTGTCCCTGTTCAGTAAAGCAGATATGTTCATAAACTTCGTCGCTGATGACAAAAATATCGCGTTCTTTAATCGCCCTCCACAGGGCATCAAAATCGGCGTGATGCCACACGGTAGCCGAAGGATTATGCGGGGTGTTAAGGATCACCAGCCGGGTACGGTCGCTGAGTAAAGCGCCAAACGCCTGCCAGTCAACGCGAAAAGATGGGGGTTGCAGCGCGATACGTTTAACCACGCCGCCGGATAATTCGATCGCGGGCGCATAGCTGTCGTAGCTCGGGTCAAAACAAATCACTTCATCACCAGGCCGTACCAGCGCCGTAATTGCGGCGTACAATGCTTCTGTGGCCCCCGCAGTGACGGTCACGTCGCTATTCGCATCAGGTTTATAGCCGTACAGCTCGGCGGTTTTATCCGCAATGGCTTCACGCAGCGACTGCACGCCCGTCATCGGCGCATACTGGTTTGCACCATGCGCGACGTGATACGCCAGACGTTCTTGCAAAAAGAGTGGACCGTCAAAATCCGGAAATCCCTGCGAGAGGTTAATGGCCTGATGCTGCTGCGCCAGCGCGCTCATTTGCGTGAAGATGGTGGTGCCCAGATTAGGCAGTTTGCTTTGCGGAATCAGCGGGTTATTACTCATTATTGTTATCCCAGCGAGTGATGTTGTGGTTGAAGCCACTATAACACGATGCTAGTATTTGGCAATCAAGACGTTCAGACGTCTATATAAAAATAACCTGCCAGGACAGGACAGCCAAAAGGACAACACAACATGAGTAATACCGAGATTCGCGTCGTCACCGGCCCGGCCAACTATTTTTCGCATCCCGGTAGCCTGTCAAGGCTCAACGATTTTTTCACAACCGACCAACTCTCACGCGCCGTCTGGGTTTATGGTGAGCGTGCCATCGATGCGGCCCGCCCCTGGCTGCCAGAGGTCTTTCATCTTGCCGAGGCTAAGCGCCTGCTGTTTACGGGACATTGCAGCGAAGCCGATGTTGCTCAACTGGCAAAAGAGTCGGGAGAGGATCGCAGCGTGGTGATTGGCGTGGGTGGCGGAACATTGCTCGACACGGCCAAAGCGCTGGCCCGTCGTCTGGGTCTGCCGTTTGTCGGAATTCCTACTATCGCGGCGACCTGCGCCGCCTGGACACCGCTCTCCGTCTGGTATAACGATGCAGGCCAGGCGCTGCATTTTGAAATATTCCCTGACGCCAATTTCCTCGTACTGGTCGAGCCCGAGATTGTTCTCAATGCGCCTGAAGAATACTTGCTGGCGGGGATCGGTGACACATTGGCGAAATGGTACGAGGCCGTTGTGCTCGCACCTCAACCAGAAACCCTGCCGCTTACCGTGCGTCTGGGTATCCAGGCTGCGCAGACGATCCGCGACGTCCTGCTGGAAAGCAGCGAGCAGGCGCTGGCAGACAAAAAACGAGGCACGTTAAGCCGCACGTTTTGCGATGTGGTGGATGCGATTATTGCCGGAGGCGGCATGGTCGGCGGTCTGGGCGAGCGCTACACCCGCGTGGCGGCCGCGCATTCGGTACACAATGGTCTGACCGTCCTCCCGCAAACAGAGAGATTTTTACATGGTACCAAAGTGGCGTACGGCATCCTCGTGCAGAGCGCGCTGTTGGGACAAGATGATGTGCTGGCGCAGTTAATTACCGCTTATCAGCGCTTCAACCTGCCAACCCGGTTGGCGCAACTGGAAGTGGACATCAATAACCGCGCCGAAATCGATAAAGCGATCGCACACACGCTGCGCCCGGTGGAGTCCATTCACGCATTGCCGGTAACGTTAACGCCACAGACCCTGCGCGCAGCGTTCGAAAAGGTAGAATCATTTACGGTGTGATTATAGTGTGGGATGCCTGATGGCAGCTTCACCTTATCAGGCCTACGGTCAGTCAAAGCATTGTTGTAGGCCGGATAAGCGTCAGCGCATCCGGCAAAAAATTAACAGCACTTCGCGCCGCCTTTCCCCCCATAGCGCGCATCCTGGCGCTCGCGGAAAAATTCTTCATAGGTCATTGGCGTCTGGTCCGGATGCGTTACACGCATATGTTCAACATAGTTGTCGTAATCCGGCACACCTATCATTAATCGGGCGGTTTGACCTAAATACTTCCCGGCTTTGGCGAGCGTTTCGAACATAGTGTTTCCCTGTCGTACAAACGCCCTCTCCGCAGCGGAGAGGGCTAGTTGGTTAAGAGAATATTAGTGCGCGCCTTTCGCCTGCGCCACGATCTCTTCGACATTCTCAGGCATCGGTTCGTACGGCGTTTCTTTCGACGTCGGTTTGTCCTCTTTCAGTGCTGCCAGCGCAGTTTTGATGGAGAACAGACCCAGCACCACAACGACCACCATGAAGAAGATGGTAAGACCCGCATCAAGACGGTTGTTAAACACCAACTGCGTCAGCTGCGACTGGGTGTACTGTGCCGGAATATTACCGCTGTCGATCATCGCCTGGAACTTGTTGGCGATAGCCAGGAAGCCAATTTTGGCATCCGGGCTAAACGCTTTCTGCCAGCCGGCGGTCAGGGTACAAATCAGCAGCCAGGCCGTTGGCACCAGCGCCACCCACGCATAGCGCTGACGTTTCATCTTAAACAGCACCACCGCACAGAGCATCAACGCCATACCGGCCAGCATCTGGTTAGCGATACCAAACAGCGGCCACAGGGTATTGATACCGCCCAGTGGATCCACCACGCCCTGGTGCAAGAAGTAACCCCAGGCCAGCACGCACAGCGCCGTCGCCAGCAGGTTTGCAGGCAGCGAATCGGTACGTTTCAGGCTCGGAGACACCACGCCCAGCAGGTCCTGCAACATAAAGCGCGCAGCGCGTGTACCGGCATCTACCGCCGTCAGAATAAACAGCGCTTCAAACAGAATGGCGAAGTGATACCAGAACGCCACATCCATCATACCGCCAAGCGCACCGTGCAGAATGTACGCCATCCCTACAGCCAGCGTCGGTGCACCACCTGCGCGGGAGATAATGGATTGTTCACCGACATCATTCGCAATCTGATGCAGCGTATCAGGCGTGATAACAAAGCCCCAGCTACTCACTACCTGTGCCGCTGATGCAACCACATCGGTAGTCCCTGCCGGAGCCAGTACCGCCATTGGGCTGTTCATCGCAAAGTACACGCCCGGGTCGATAACACAAGCAGCCACCAGCGCCATAATGGCGACAAAGGATTCCATCAGCATCCCGCCGTAGCCGATAAAGCAGGCCTGCCCTTCATTCGCCAACATCTTCGGCGTGGTACCGGAAGCGATCAGCGCATGGAAGCCCGATACCGCACCGCAGGCGATGGTAATAAACAGGAACGGGAACAGGTTACCGCTCCATACCGGGCCAGTACCATCAACAAACTTGGTCAACGCAGGCATGGTCAGCGTCGGACGCATGATCAGAATCCCTACCGCCAAACCGACAATGGTGCCGATTTTCAGGAAAGTAGAGAGATAATCACGCGGCGCCAGCAGCAGCCACACCGGCAGCACGGCAGCTACAAAGCCGTAGCCCACCAGCATCCACGTCAACTGCACGCCGGTAAAGTCAAAGTACGGTGCCCAGGTCGGGCTTTCAGCGACCCAGCCGCCGGAAATAATGGCGAACACCAGGAACACCAGACCGATGACCGACACTTCACCAATGCGGCCAGGACGCAGATAACGCAGGTAAATCCCCATGAAGATCGCCAGCGGGATGGTAAATGCGACGGTGTAGGTTCCCCACGGGCTGTGGGTCAGCGCTTTCACGACGATCATCGCCAGTACCGCGAGGATAATCACCATGATCATAAAACAGGCCACCAGCGCAATGACGCCCGCCGTTGGGCCCATCTCTTCTTTCACCAGTTCGCCAAGGGAACGACCATCGCGACGGGTAGAAACAAACAGCACCATGAAGTCCTGCACCGCCCCTGCCAGCACGACCCCGGCGAGCAGCCAGATCATCCCCGGCAGATAGCCCATTTGCGCTGCCAGTACCGGTCCAACTAACGGGCCAGCGCCGGCAATCGCCGCAAAATGGTGACCAAACAGCACTTTTTTATCAGTGGGAACATAATCCAGACCATCGTTATGACGCACGGCTGGCGTCATACGCGTCGGGTCCAGCGCCAGTACATTTTTCGCGATGTACAGGCCGTAGAAACGGTAAGCGATAAGGTAGACACAGACCGACGCCACGACTATCCACAAGGCGTTAATCTGTTCACCACGGTTTAATGCGATATAACCGAGGGAAAATGCTCCCATAACGGAGAGCACTGTCCAGACGAGGTACTTCCCTGATTTATTCATATTGGTTATCCGTTATCCTGTCAGAGAGATGTTACATTTTGTTTCTATAACATCTTTTCTGAATTTAACAACCTGACAACCATGCAAACCCGAAGTATCACTGAGTATTTACATTGCATTGTTAACTAGATCACTTCATTTACCTGTTAACCCTGCAATTTCATTTTACTTTGCCGGGTGACCTCACCCCATCACCGCAGTGCCTAAACGGCAGGTGCAACAGCGTCGTCCCTGCTCATCAAAGATGACGATTTCCCAGCTTTGATTTTGACGCCCGAGGTGCAGCGGCTGACAAACGCCGCGCACTTTGCCCTGCGCAACCGCCCGATGGTGCGTGGCGTTCAGCTCCGTCCCCACCACGCACTGCCCGTCGCGGGTCATCAGATAACCCGCCATCGAACCCAACGTTTCCGCCAGCGCCGCCGACGCGCCGCCATGCAGCAGGCCAAACGGCTGATGCGTACGGTTATCTACAGGCATTTCAGCTTCCAGCACATCATCACCCAGTCGGGTATAAACCATGCCCAGATGCGCCACCATCGTGTTCTGACTGGTGGCATTCAGTTCATCCAGCGTTAAATGACGTTTCCAGATCATCGTCATGCCCCCAGCGTAGAGCCGCCGTCCACCACGATATCCTGCAGCGTAATGTGGCTCGCCAGATCGGAGGCAAGGAATAAAATGGTGTTGGTGATTTCCTGCGGACGGGCGATTTTCCCCAGCGGAATACCGAGCTTAAACTGCTCACCAAACCCACGAATGCGCTGCTGTTCCGCATCATCGCTGACCCACAACGTACGCTGCATGTCGGTGTCGGTCGAGCCAGGCGACACCACGTTACAGCGCACACCGCTGCCTGCCAGTTCAAGCCCAACGGTCAGCGCCAGGCTTTTCAGCGCGGCTTTTGACGCCCCATAAGCGCTCATGCCGATGCGCGGCGTGTGCGCCGCGTCCGACGCGACGGTCACGATCGCCCCGCCCTGCTGGCGACGAAATTGCGCCATCGTCTGCTGAAACAGATTGAACGCCCCCCCCACGTTAACCGCAAACGTCTGCTGCCACTCCTCAACGCTCAGCGCATCTGTGGCCCCCATACGCAAAATGCCTGCGGCATTGACCAACACATCCAGCCGCTCGCGCGCTTGAAGGACGCGCTGGCACACCTCAGCCACCTGTCCGGCATTCGCCACATCCAGCACTTCGGTCGCAAACGGGTAGTTATCCTGAGGAAATTCACGATCGAATCCTGTCACCTCAGCCCCAGCATTCGCAAACGCCAGCGCCGTGGTGTAGCCAATCCCTTTTCCCGCCCCGGTTACCCAGACGGTTTTCCCTGTAAAATCAAATCCGACCATTACTTCACCTCGCGGGAGAGCAGCGCCCACCAGGCATCAATGGTCGGGTTTTTCGCCAGCATCACGAAATCAATGTCGCCATGAACTTTACGCCAGCGCGCCGCCAACGCCATCATGCGCACGGAGTCCAGCCCGTAGTCGATCAGGTTTTCGTCATCCATCGGCTCTTCGGACTCATCCAGCAGCGGCAGAATAACGCTGCGCAACGCATCTTTACTGGCCGGAACCGGTGTCGGTAATAATTCCTGCGTCATCACCACGCGCCCGGAGCGTCCCGCCACGTATTTCAGCGACATCAGGTGTTCGTCACGGCTAAAGTCCGCCAGCGCATCGGCAACCATAAACGGTTTGATATCACGCATGAAAGCGTCCGTTGCGGTGGTCATACAGCCAATATGCGCATACACGCCGGTGATGATCAGTTGATTACGTCCGGTCTCTTTAAGCATCTGTTCCAGCGGGGAACGATGAAATGCGCTGTAACGCCATTTCACCAGAATGGTATCTGCTTCATCCGGGGCCAACGCCTCAACGATTTTTTGCTGTTCCGGCGAACGCGTCAGGCCCGGTCCCCACATATCATTGAGCAGAGCGCGGTCTTCATCGCTCTGTTCTTTCGGCTGGGCGGTGTAATACACCGGAATATTATGCGCTTTACAGTACTGACGCAGTGCGGCGATGTTGGCGACGACCTGCTCCATCATCGGGCAGTTATCACCCCAAAAGCCGATAAAATAATCCTGCATGTCGTGGATCAGCAGCGCGGCGCGTTCAGGGTCAAACGCCCAGTCGACCTTGTTCACCGGAACATCAAGCGCCGTTGGTAACGCATAAGCCTGCAGTTTAGGAATTGCCATCTCTTTTTCTCCTTCAGGCCAGTGAACGTGATGCCAGCCACTGACGTAATTGTTTTTTATCCACTTTCCCAACCGGGGTCAGTGGTAATGACTCAACGCACTCCACGCGGTCAGGTAATTTGAATTCCGCCACGCCCTGATCGCGCAGGAAACGACGCACCTGCACCGCGCGTAGCGGCTCTTTC
The DNA here is from genome assembly GCF_004353845.1 of Citrobacter arsenatis. Classification (GTDB taxonomy): domain Bacteria; phylum Pseudomonadota; class Gammaproteobacteria; order Enterobacterales; family Enterobacteriaceae; genus Citrobacter; species Citrobacter arsenatis. Next base: position 1,506,711 of record NZ_CP037864.1, on the reverse strand, counting down.
ACCACCAGCCAGGCACAGCTTTTCTCGCCCATCAGTTCATCATCCATACTGACCAGCGCAGCATGGATCACCATGGGGTGGCGCAGCAGCAGGTTTTCAATCTCTTCAGCGGCGATCTTCTCCCCACCGCGGTTGATCTGATCTTTTTCGCGTCCCTGAACGGTGATGTAACCATCCGGATCGATGGAGATCAGATCGCCGGAACAGTAAAAACCGTTGGCGTCAAAGGCGCTGGCATTGTGCTCTGGACTTTTGAAGTAGCCGCGGAAGGTGTACGGGCCACGCGTCATCAGGCGTCCGGTCACTCCCTGCGCCAAAGGGTTACCGTCAGCGTCTGCCACCCAGACTTCATCATCGGGACACATCGGGCGGCCCTGGGTATTGATGATGCGCTCAGGGCTATCATCCAGACGGGTGTAGTTCACCAGCCCTTCCGCCATGCCGAAGACCTGCTGCAACTGACAGCCAATCTCCGCCGGAATACGCGCCGCAAGCGAGGCAGAAAGTCGCGCCCCACCGACCTGTAGCAGCGTCAGCGAAGCCAACTGGCCCTTGCTTCCCCACTCAGCAATAGCCTGCAGCCACAGGCTCACAGCAGGCGGCACCAGCGCCGTGACGTTCACCTGATGCTGTTCTATCAGCGGGAAACACAGAGTGGCGCTCGGGTCAGCCGCCAGCACCACGGTACCGCCGGCCAGGAATACGCCCAGCGCCCCAGGCGAACTCATGGCGTAGTTATGCGCCGCCGGGATCGCGCACAGATAACGTGTTTCCCCGGTGAAGCGGCAAATCTCATTGCTGCGGCGCACGCTGTAGTAGTAATCGTTATGGGTGCGAGGGATGAGCTTTGGCGTCCCGGTCGTCCCGCCGGAAAGCTGGAAGTACGCCACCTCATCAGCGGGCGACGGCGTGGCGGTAAAATCAGTCGCAGGTTGGCTTATCGCCGTTTGTAGATTGTGTTCACTTTCATCATTACGCAGTTGCACCACGCGCACTGAATTGTGTTCAGCCACAAAAGCGTTAAGAAAATCGTCCCCGCTAAACAGCGCATGTTGGCGATCGGCAATCAACAGCGCCGGTTCAATCTGTTTGGCATAGGCGTTAAGCTCATTACGCTGATGGCTGAATAGCGCCAGCACCGGGGCAACGCCCAGCTTGAGCAGCGCAAAGAAGGTGATATACAACTCAGCCACATTGCCCAGTTGCACCAGCGCGGTTTCGCCAGGTTTGATTCCCTGACGACGCAGACTGCAGGCGAGATTGTCAGCGGTCTGATTCAGTTGGCGATAGCTCAGATGACGTTCACCATCAATTACCGCCGTATGGTCGCTGTCGGCGTGACGGGTCAAAATGTCGGTCAGCGGCAAATCCTGCCAGTAACCTTTTTCACGATAGCGGCGGGCAAAATCTTCCGGCCAGCGGGTGAAAGGAATACTCATAATCGCTCCTTAGAGCCTGTCAATAAGGCGTATATTGTTGCAGCCAGTTTGGACACGGACAGCGCGGAGCAACCGGAGCGTACTTGTAGTACGTGAGGATTGTGAGCACTGCCCAGGGTCAAACTGGCAAATAAAATAGCCTGATGCACAAGGCGCTTAATGCAGTCCAAAAACATTCAACATCGTGGAGAGCTTGGCCCCCGTTTCACGCCATTCCGCCACCGGGGAAGAGGCCGGTACAATTCCTGCTCCGGCAAAAAAACGTACCTGATTGCGCAGCAGCTTCGCGCAGCGGATCGTCACCACCCACTCGCCGTTACCTTCGGCATCACACCAGCCGACGATGCCACCGAACAGTTCGCGATCGAACGGCTCCAGCTCGGCGATAAGCTTGCGCGCAACCTGATGTGGGAAGCCGCTCAGCGCAGGCGTCGGGTGCAGCAGACATGCCAGCGTCAGGGCGTTTTCCTGCGCGTTGGCTTTACCTTCAAACGGTGTACCGAGGTGCCAGAGCGTAGGCGTGGTAACCAGTTGCGGAGAAGAAGGCAGTTGCAGTTCACGGCTGCGATCGCGCAGAACGTTTTTCATCGCCTGCGTCACCAGTTCGTGCTCATGGCGATCCTTCTCAGACGCCAGCAGGCGGATCCCCGCCTCACGGTCCAGCACGTCATCCGGTTGACGGCGCGCGGAACCGGCCAAAGGCAGCGAGCTAAAACGATCGCCCTCTTTGCGCAACAGCAGTTCCGGGCTGGCGCCAATCAATACGCCGTCGTCTTCAAGAGGCACGTGGAAGTTGTAGCTCGCCGGATTTTGCGCCACCAGACGCTCCAGCAGCGCCCCGCTGTCAATATTGGCATCAGCGGTGATATCGATCAGGCGTGACAACACCACTTTGTCGACTTCCGGAGTAGCTGTCAGCGCAGCCGCCCGGGCGACCATATCTTCAAAGAAGTCCTGTTCCGGGATCGATTGACGTTCAACAACGTTCAGCGACTGATGCGCGTTAAAGTAGCGTGATGATTGCTGCTTTGCCGTGCGAGAGAAGCTCTGCCACGATTGGGGAATAAACAGCGATGATGGCTGGCGGGTGTCAAAAGGAATCGCCCCTACCATGATGGGGTTAGCGATGCCCTGCGATTTGGCATCCGCAAACAGTGCGTGCATTTTTTGTTGGAATGGGCTGTCTGGCGAATCACCATCAATTGCCGGTTCCGCATAGCGGGCGAAGCATCCTGACGTCGTAAAACTACGGTACGGCGACATAAAGAAAAAACTGTCGGGAGCGAGCGTCGGCATAGTCTGCGTTTTTTCCTCGGCCAGTGACGTATCCATATCATCCTCCAAAAATGATAAAGGCTCTAATAATGATTATCATTTATATTTTCGGTCGCTAACCTAAAAGTAAAGCGGCGGTATGTCAACTCTTGTGGCAGCACAATGTGCGACTTTGGCTTGCATCCTTGCCCGCTAACAATGAAAATGAGAAGCATTACTTATACTGATAACAGGAAGCTGATTCGTGAGTCTCCCCTCTTTTTGCCGCACCGTGCTCTTACTGGCAGGTTTGTCTATTTCAGGAATTTCTTCAGGTCATGCCGCCGACTGGCCGCGTCAGGTTACCGACAGTCGTGGCACGCATACGCTGGAACATAAGCCGCAGCGCATTGTCTCCACCAGCGTCACCCTTACCGGCTCGCTGCTGGCGATTGATGCCCCGGTCATCGCCAGCGGTGCCACTACGCCTAACAATCGCATCGGCGATGCGCAGGGCTTTTTACGCCAGTGGAGCGACGTGGCAAAAGAACGCAAACTGAGCCGCCTGTATATCGGCGAACCAAGCGCTGAGGCCGTAGCGGCACAAATGCCGGATCTGATTCTGATAAGCGCCACCGGGGGGGATTCAGCCCTGGCGCTTTACGATCAGCTGTCTACCATTGCGCCAACGCTCATCATTAATTACGACGACAAAAGCTGGCAGTCGCTGCTGACCCAGTTAGGTGAAATTACCGGTCAGGAACAACAGGCGGCATCCCGTATTGCCGAGTTTGATAAGCAACTGCAGGCGGTTAAGCAACGCATCACCCTGCCGCCGCAGCCGGTCAGCGCGCTGGTGTATACCGCTGCGGCGCATAGCGCCAACCTGTGGACGCCTGAGTCAGCACAGGGCAAACTGATGAAGCAGTTAGGATTCACGCTGGCAACACTGCCTGCCAACTTGCACACCAGCCAGAGTCAGGGCAAACGCCACGATATTATCCAGCTTGGCGGTGAAAACCTGGCGGCTGGCCTGAACGGCGAAGCGCTGTTCCTGTTTGCTGGTGACAGCAAAGATGCTGACGCCATTTATGCCAATCCGCTTCTGGCACATCTGCCAGCCGTGCAAAATAAACGCGTTTACGCCCTGGGTACGGAAACCTTCCGTCTCGACTACTACAGCGCGACGCTGCTGCTGCAACGTCTGTCGGATCTCTTTTAATAGTCAGTGCCGGATGCGGCTCACGCCTTATCCGGCCTACAACCGTAGAGCACAACGCGATCAGACATTCACGGGCACTTGTCGGAATCGACGCACTTCTCCTAACAACAGCAGCAGTAGCAAACCGACGATCACCAGCCCAAACCCACTCACGCTTGCCGAAGCAACTGGCGTCATCATCGCGCCAAGACCGCCTAACAGCGCTGCGCCAATCGCATCACCGGTAACGTTCTGCGCCGTCCACAAACCGTTAATTCGCCCAAGCATCGCTTCCGGCGTCTGCGTCTGTAACAGGGTGTACTGCAACAAAGAGCTGACCGCACTCAACCAGCCGAACAGCGCCAGGCAGACAACCCCAAGCTGCCAGATGGGCATCAAGCCAAACAAACCGATAGCCAGGAACGACGCCACGGTTGATGCCAGCATGATCAGTCCCGGACGAACGCTGTGCGCCAACTGTCCGCTGGTCAATGCCCCCACCGCCGCGCCAAGAGGAATGGCGGCATACAGCAGACCAATTTGCGCGCTCGACATGTGCCAGTTAATCGCCAACGCCGGATACAGCACGCGCACGGCGCTCGCCATAGTCAGCAGACCGCCGAGCAGTGCAATGCCGCCAATTAACGGGCTGGCGAGCAGAAAGCGGAATGCTGCCAGCAGCGATTTCAGCGGATGCTCACGCGGCTGTGGCGGAGGCGGCAATGTGGGAAGACTCAACAACGGCAGCAAGGTAATGAAAGTTCCCGCCGCCGCCAGCCCGTAGTTCCAGGCCACGCCGCCGGTCGCGAGCAGCACCCCGCCCAGCATCGGCGAAATTACCGACCCCAGGCGTACCGTCAGCATGGTAATTGCCCCGGCCTGCATCAAATTCTCGCGCCCAACCAGCGCCGGCGTTGCCGCCAGCAAAGCGGTTACGCCCAACGAGGCAAAGAAACCGTCCCATAAGCCAAGCAGATAAATCGCCAGTAACGACGGTTCGGGCAGTAGCGCATTCAGGCACAAACCAATAAAGCCGATACCGCAGGTTCCACGCGCCAGCAGGATCACTTTTTTTCGCTCATAGCGGTCGGCCAAAACTCCGCCCACCATCAGGCCAATAAACATCGCGCTACCGGTCAACGTCACCGACAGCCCTACCTGCCATGTCGACTGGGTCATCATCTGGATCTGTACCGGAACCGCCACGCCGAGTAGTCCTAGAGAGACTATGGAAATAAAACGGGCGAGGAAGACGGCGCGAAATGCAGGGTGGGTCTTTAACAGGCTGAGATTGAGCAGCCAGGATTGTCGATTCATTACAGAGCCTTACCAGGTACTTTTTCAATATCCATTCGATGGCTGCACATGCTAACATATCCAAATAAGATCGATAACGATAATTACTATCATTATCAGGGAAGTTGATATGTCATGCTCTGTCTCCGCGACACGCGCCTTCGCCGTGCCCGGACTATTGTTATTCCTTGTTCTCACTACGGTATTAAGTCTGGTTATTGGCGCGAAATCGCTACCTGCCTCCGTGGTGCTGGATGCGCTCACCGGCAGTTGTCAAAGCGCAGATTGCACCATCGTGCTGGACGCGCGACTGCCGCGCACGCTGGCAGGGCTGCTCGCAGGTGGTGCGCTGGGCCTGGCTGGCGCACTCATGCAAACGCTCACGCGAAACCCTCTCGCCGATCCCGGTATTCTGGGCGTCAACGCCGGCGCCAGCTTCGCTATTGTGCTGGGAGCCGCGCTGTTCGGCTTTTCCTCTGCGCAAGAGCAACTGCTGATGGCCTTTTGTGGAGCGCTGGTCGCATCACTGATTGTGGCATTTACCGGCAGCCAGGGCGGCGGACAGTTAAGCCCGGTACGTCTGACGCTGGCGGGCGTTGCGCTGGGCGCGGTGCTGGAAGGCTTATCTACCGGCATCGCCCTGCTCAACCCGGACGTTTACGATCAACTGCGTTTCTGGCAGGCCGGTTCACTGGATATCCGCAGCCTGCAAACGCTGAAGGTGGTACTGATACCGGTACTGATTGCTGCGGCTGTCGCGCTGTTCCTCAGCCGCGCACTGAATAGTCTGAGCCTCGGCAGCGACACCGCTACCGCACTTGGCAGTAAAGTTGCGCGCACGCAGTTTATTGGCCTGCTGGTGATTACCGTACTGTGCGGCAGTGCGACCGCGATTGTCGGCCCTATCGCCTTTATCGGCCTGATGATGCCGCATATGGCACGCTGGTTGGTGGGGGCGGATCACCGCTGGTCCCTGCCCGTTACCCTGCTGGCAACCCCCTCTCTGCTACTGATTGCCGATATCATTGGTCGCCTGATTGTCCCCGGCGAGCTGCGCGTTTCGGTGGTCAGCGCATTTATCGGCGCACCGGTGCTTATCTTTCTGGTTCGCCGTAAATCGCGCGGAGGTGGCGCATGATGCATCTCTCCCGCCGCCTGATAATCAGCAGCCTGCTGCTGGTTGCAGGTTGTCTCGCCGTTGGCTTATGGAGTTTGCGCAGCGGCGTCGTTACGCTGGAAACCCAGCAAATTATTGCCGCCCTGCTCGGCGATGCGCCGCGTAGTATTACGCTGGTGGTGACCGAATGGCGTTTACCACGCGTGCTGATGGCGCTATTGATTGGCGCGGCGCTCGGCGTGAGCGGCGCAATATTCCAATCGCTGATGCGCAACCCGCTGGGCAGCCCGGATGTGATGGGTTTCAATACCGGGGCCTGGAGCGGTGTGCTGGTGGCAATGGTGCTGTTCGGACAACATCTTACCGCCATCGCGCTGGCAGCTATGCTGGGTGGGATCCTGACCTCTTTGGTGGTGTGGGCGCTCGCCTGGCGCAATGGTATCGACACCTTCCGGCTGATTATTATCGGTATTGGCATACGCGCCATGCTGGTGGCGTTCAACACCTGGCTACTGCTGAAGGCATCGTTAGAAACCGCGCTGACGGCCGGACTGTGGAACGCCGGATCGCTCAATGGCCTGACCTGGGCCAAGACCTGGCCTTCTGCCCCGCTGATTATCATCATGCTGGTGTGCGCCACGCTGCTGGTGCGCCGGATGCGTTTACTGGAAATGGGTGATGACAGCGCCTGCGCGCTTGGTGTCAGCGTCGAACGTTCGCGTCTGATGATGATGCTGGTTGCGGTTGCACTGACCGCAGCCGCCACCGCGCTGGCAGGACCTATCTCGTTTATTGCCCTTGTCGCCCCGCACATCGCGCGGCGGATAAGCGGCACATCGCGCTGGGGATTAACCCTGTCGGCGCTGTGCGGCGCGTTGCTGCTGCTGATGGCGGATTTATGCGCCCAACAGCTGTTTATGCCTTATCAGCTTCCGGTGGGCGTTGTCACCGTAAGCCTCGGCGGTATTTATCTTATCGTCTTGTTAATTCAGGAGTCCCGCAAAAAATGATCGAATCAGTAGCCCGTTTGCGTGGCGACCAGTTAACGCTGGGTTATGGCAAATTTACCGTGGCGGAAAACCTCAATGTGTCGATTCCCGACGGTCATTTCACCGCAATTATCGGGCCAAACGGCTGCGGGAAATCAACGCTACTGCGCACGCTGAGCCGTCTGATGACGCCCGCGCATGGCAAGGTCTGGCTCGACGGCGAGCACATTCAGCACTACGCCAGCAAAGAGGTTGCCCGCAGAATAGGTTTGCTGGCGCAAAACGCCACCACGCCGGGTGATATTACGGTACAGGAGCTGGTTGCCCGTGGGCGCTACCCGCATCAGCCATTGTTTACCCGCTGGCGCAATGAAGATGAAATCGCGGTCTCCAATGCAATGCAGGCAACCGGCATCACACATCTTGCATCTCAAAGTGTCGATACCCTTTCCGGTGGACAACGCCAGCGCGCATGGATTGCGATGGTGCTGGCGCAGGAAACGTCGATTATGCTGCTCGATGAACCCACCACCTGGCTGGATATCAGCCATCAGATCGATCTGCTGGAGCTGCTGAGTGAACTCAACCGGGAGAAAGGCTATACGCTGGCCGCCGTTTTGCATGACCTCAATCAGGCATGCCGCTATGCGACGCATCTGATTGCGCTGCGTGACGGGAAAATTATTGCCGAGGGGGCGCCGAAGGAGATTGTTACCCCACAGCTTATTGAAAAAATCTATGGTCTGCGCTGTATGATTATCGACGATCCGGTCGCCGGAACGCCGCTAGTAGTGCCGCTTGGGCGCAAAAAATAGCAAGATTTACCGTATGGCGGCCTGCTGGCCACCATACGATCATTGATCACACCAGTTGCTGATCAACAAAATTCATTTTTTGCTTACGTGACACCATGGCATAGTTCAACAGAACACCGCCACATGCCACCATTCCCCCCAGCAAAGCTGCCAGAATAACGATCATTGATTTAGCCGGACCATCTTTTTTCACTGGCAGAGACGGTGAAAGTTGATATTTAAACGGCGTAAATTTTACGTCACTCACATTCATCGCCAACAATTGCTCAACGTGATATTGGCGGTTACGTAATTCCCCGTTAATTTCAGCAACATCTGTTACTGACTTTTCTATTTCTAATTTACGCGCGATGCCGTCAGCGCCAAGTGAAATAGAGAAATCAGGGTCATCCTTCACCGCCTGGCCATTGCTGTATACCGGTTTTTTAATCCCGGCCGCATTCGCTATCTCCAGCGAGTAGTTCAGTCGTTGGATATTTGCTTCCAGTTGATTCTTGAGTCTGACGCGATCCATCTCCAGCCTTTCTTTCTCGAAGCTGGTTTTGATGGACAGTTTATTGCGAATATCTTCCAGCGTTTCTTTCACGACAATATCAGAAATATACTGGATATATCCCTTCAGCACAGACTGAGCTTCTTCGGCCTGAGGTGCGGTAAAACTCAGCGTCCATGCGGTATACAGCGAAGTTTCATTCTTCTTGTCACGGTTAGCATCAACGGCGATCATTTTTTGACTGAGCCTGACAATTGCCCGATGCAAATCCATTTCATCGATATCAGCGCCTTTCAATTGATCCATAACGTAAGGTGAAGAACGCAGATACTCTTCTAACAATGAAGGCGACTGAAATTTTTTGATAAACAGGTTAAACACATCACCACGGCTAACGCTAATATCCATATCCAGCACGCGCAATTTGGTCAACGTATTCTCGAGACTCTGCCACTGAACCGGTTCTGCGGGGGTCACGATTGCCTGACTGGTCCATTTTTGCGGAAGCAGGAAAGAAACCAGAATACCTGCGCAGGCAAAGGCGAAAACGGTCGCCACTATTTTTGTCCTGGCGCGCCATAAAATTTCGATAAGATTTACTAAATCAATTTCGTTGGCGTTAACCGTTGGCTGAGGATAAGCAGTAAATTCCGAAACGTTGTCTTGCTTGATATTTAATGATGACATGTTGCGTGACCTGAAAACTTTCCCAAAAGAAAAACACTCCCGTGAGAGAAGTCTACCAGCTAGTCAGAATTATCCGAAACACTCTTTACACATGACGCCCTACCAAAAATTATATTCGGAATTTATCCACCCCTTTAATCCCCACCCAACACCACAAAGAAACAACCCTATAACATATTGTTTACATTACAGGGCTATTCGATCAGCGCATGAACATAATTCACTTAATTACACAGAGTTATTGATCAGCGTATTTATTACAGGCCCTATCGTCTCAAATGAGCCCGGAGAAATAATATCGACATGCGCGCAGTCGTGGCAGTAGACATCCAGACTGGATATCCACGGCGACCAGCTGCGTTCAGGATTGACGCCAGGTATTAAAGTCCGCTCAGCGACAAACAAGGTAGCATGACCCGCAAACGGTACGCTGTGTGCAGTAGTGAGCAAACGAACCGCATCGGCGTAGTTGCCTTCGATAGCGGTAAACAAAGCCTCTGACGCATTCCCCTGTTGCGCAGCCAGAAACGCTTCACGCTCTCGCTCAATCTCCGCAAGTACGGCAGGATCCAACCCATTAGCCTCTTTTTCCTGCCAGTTTTGCGTTTCCGGCGGCCAGGTATCCAGCAGCCCCAGGAATGCAACCGTCTCCCCCCGGGCATGTAAGCGCGCGGCAATCCCCTGCGCCAGCGTTCCCCCCAGCGAGTAACCTAATAAATAGTAGGGACCGTGAGGCTGCTGACTGAGCAAGGTGGCCAGATGATGTTCGCATACTGCATCGAGGTTTTCCGCCGTTTGCATAGGGCCGTCCGGTCGCGGCGACTGAATGCCAATAATCGACCATTGTGGGCTGAGGTAACGCGACAGCACGCTAAACTGCCAGGCAAAGCCCGAAGCAGGATGGAAACAGAACAGCGTTGGGCCGTGACTTTCACGCAGCGGCAGCAGCGTCTCAAATCCCAGACGCTGCGTCTGTTCATCATCATGACTCTCCAGCAACGCGCTCAGTTGTTCAACGGTTGAGGCCACCATGATCTGCCCCGGCGTCACCTGACGTTCAAATACCCGGCTCAACTGCGCCGCCAGCTTCATCGCCAGCAGCGAATGACCACCAAGTGCAAAGAAGTCAGCCTCTACATCATTGACCTCACAACCCAGTAAGGCCGCAAAAGACTGCGCAATGGTAGTTTCCGTCCCTGGATGCGGCGCACGCCCGGACGTTCGCGACGTCAACTGCGGCATGGGTAACGCTTTACGGTCCAGTTTACCGTTCGCGCTAAGCGGTAACTCTGCCAGTTGCAACAATACTGTCGGCACCATATGTGCCGGCAGTTTTTCACGCAGACTTTCCCGTAACGCTGACGTATCCAACGGTAAACCCGATTGCGACACCAGATATCCCACCAGCTGACGCGCATCGCCGCCTGTCGCTGCGGCCTGGTTGAATACGCAGGCGTGGGCGACGGCATGCTCAATGTCAGGCATTTGCTGCATCACCCGGTCAATCTCACCGAGCTCAATACGCTGTCCGCGAATTTTAAGCTGGTCATCGCTGCGCCCAAGGTATTCCACCGCACCATTTTCCAGCCAGCGAGCCACATCCCCGGTACGGTACATGCGTTCGCCGGCGTTAAACGGATCGGCGATAAAGCGACTTGCGCTCAGATCCGGACGGCCCAGATAGCCTTGCGCCAGTTGGATCCCCGTCAGATAGAGGTCACCCGCCACGCCGAAGGGCACCGGGCGCATCATGGCGTCAAGGATGCGTAAACCGGTATTCCATACTGGATAACCAATCGGCACGCTGTTGCCCGTTACGGCGGCGAGTTCATCCCCCCAGGCCGGATACCAGCTCACATCAACCGCGGCCTCAGTTGGTCCGTATAAATTGTGCAGTGGCGCATGGGTCAACTGCTCCCACTCGCGGCATAAATCTGCCGGTAAGGCTTCGCCGCTGCAAAATACCCGTTGCAGCGAGCCGCAACTCTCCCGCGCGGTTTCCGGCGTCAGTGACGCGACAAAGGCGGCCAGCATAGAGGGGACAAAGTGCGTAGTCGTCACGCCATATTGGGCAAAGAACTGCTGCATCGCCAGCGGATCGCGGTGCGCCTCGGGTTCTGCCATTACCAATTTTGCCCCAGCGATAAACGGCCAGAAAAACTCCCACACCGAAACGTCAAAACTGCACGGCGTTTTTTGCGCCACCACATCATCTGCGGTCAGCGGATAGTGATTTTGCATCCACAGCAGACGGTTAACGATGGCGGTTTGCCCAACCATCACCCCTTTTGGTCTGCCGGTAGAACCGGAAGTAAAAATGATATAGGCCGTATGATTGGGTTGAGATAGCGCTAACGGCGCGGCATTGACTATTGGCAGCGGCGCGTTGTAGCACAGACTTTCCAGCCCAGGGATATCGCTAAAGCGCGCCAGTTGTTCGTCAGTCGCGATCAACAATTTTGGCTTCGCGTCTTCGAGCATCATCCGCAGGCGATCGTCAGGGTACCCGGTATCCAACGGCAGCCAGGCGGCTCCCGCCTCAACAATGCCGTGCAATGCCAGCGCCAGGAACACGGAACGCGGTAATGCCACAGCTACGCTGTCGCCTGGGCGGACGCCACGTTCGCACAGAAGCTGCGCCAGCGCCACGACCTGCTGGCGCATTTCGCGATAGCTAAACTGATAACAAGCATCAGCCAACGCCGGAGCATCCGGCGTTTTATCGGCCTGCTGTGCCACCAGCGCGCTCAGCGTAGTGGACGGGATCTCGACGGTAGTATCATTAATCTTCGCCAGCCGCTCATGTTCTGTCGGCAACAGCATCCCGGCGTCGCCGCAGCATAGCGCCGGATTGTCGGCAAACTGCTCGATAAGCCCGATTAAACGCGACGCATGCTGCGCCAGCGTCTCGGCTTCATAACGTTGTTTATTGGCAAGGATTTCAATACTCAGCCCGCCGTTTTCATCCGGAAACAGCGCCAGCTCAAGATCGTTGACCGGACCTGTCGCCAGCGTATGGGTTTGCGCCTGAACGCCGGGAATAGCGAGCTGATAATCGAATATTTTCACGTTTAGCACCGGGCCAAACAGCGGCTCGGCACCGGCTGCACGCCCGCTATCGCGCACAATTTGCTCGGCATCATATCGCTGATGCCGGCGCATTTTCTTCAACTGTCCAGCCAGCCGTTGTGCAAGCGCCGGTAAGCTTTCTGCCGCATCCAGCTTCACGCCAAATGGCAGAACGTTTAAAACAGGTCCGGTGGACGTGAGCGCCGCCGACCCCATGCGCCGCATAAAGATAAACCCGGCGGCATAATCCATTCGGCTACATAAACGTCCCAGCCACAACGCCACCAGCGCAAGGGCCAGATCCGCACGCTGAACGTCAGGCATTCGTGCCGCAAGCCGGCGAAACGCCCCTTCAGGCGCGGTTAGCTTCAGACGGATAATATCCGCGCTGGCAGACCGCCCCGGCAGTGGTTTACTCGACAGCGAAGCCGGAGGTGGCAGTTGCTTTCGCTGCTCGCTCCAAAAAGCGCCGTCGCGTTGCCAGGCCTCGCTTTGACGATACTGTTGATACTCTTCCACCACCTCGGCAAATGGCGTAAAAGGTGATTCTGGCGTGGCCTCGCCATGCAGCCACGCGCGGTATATGGCCGTTATCTGGCGGGTAATGGCCGGGAAACTGAAGCCATCAACCAGCAAATGATGGTAACGCTGATACCAATACCAGCGCTTTTCTCCCACCTGAATGAGCAGGTGAAAAACCAGCGGCTTGTCGCCATCAGCACGTATGTCCTGCTGCAGGTCAGCCTGCATCAACGCACGAGCCGCCTCGTGCGGGTTGGATTTTTCGCGCAGATCGATAATGTCGGGTTGTGCAAAGACGAGCTCAGCATCTACCCATTGCCAGACCTCGCCGTTATCTTCGCTAAACCGCATCCGTAGCGTATCGGCCTGCTCAAGACCCGCCACAACCGCTTTCACCAGCAGCGGTGCGTTCAGTTCACCGGTTAATTCTACGTAGTGCGCCACGCTCCACGCCGAGGGCAACGTGGAGAGTTTTTCCGCCATCCAGATCCCCGGCTGAGCCGCGACTAACGGTAAATGCTGAGTCATTGGGCCTCCTGCACATCGACGTAGTTCGCTGGCGTCAGCGTGGTCCAGTTTGCATCCAGCCATTGCTGGCAGGCTTCCTGGGATTGGGGTTCGCACGCGACCTTCCAGCCTGCAGGAAGTGAGCATTGCTGCGGCCAAAGGCTAAACTGACGTTGGGGATTTTGCAGAATGTAAAACTGACCCTGCGGATTATCGAAGGGGTTACTGAATTCCATACTCAACTCCTGTCGTGGAACATCGTCCGGTTAGATCGTGTCAGTAAGCGGCTGCCAGAGCGTTATTAGCCCTTGCATCAGACCGCCGCGCCAGCAAAGCGCATCGTGTCCACCATCAACCTGACGCCAGAAAATAGACTGTGGTGCAGAGGGTAACTGGGCATATAGCGCCTGATTGGCGCGATAAATAATGGGCTCACGGATCCCGGCTTCCAGGACAATACGCAGCCCCTGAGCGCTTTTCATTCCGCGCTTCAGTTGCTCAATTATCTCCCCGTCCTGATGACCACCGCGATGCGGCCACCAATAGGATCCAGACTGGCTGAGCACGCAGCCAAAGCGCGCGGGCCAGTTCAGCCCGGCATATAACGATGACAACCCACCAAAACTTTGCCCGGCGACCACCGTGCGCTGCGGGTCATCACTAAACGCGGTCGTCGTTTTCACCAGCGGCAAAAGTTCCTCCTGCACCGCCAACCAAAAATCCGCATTGCACGGCAATTCACGGCTACGATGCGCCGTATCGATGGTATCAATCAGGAGATAAACGGCAGGAGGAAGCTGCCCGCGATGCGTAAGTGACGTTAGCGCAGGCCAGACCGGCATACTCTGCGCCCAAAACTGACCGTCCAGCAGGACAGCCAGTGGACGCGTTTCCGGTTGGGCTTCACCAGTGGTAAACACCCACACACGACGCGTATTGCCAAGCCTGGCGCTCTGCCATTGCAGGCAAACTGCGGGTAATTCAGGTTTTTCAGGTCGATCCCATCCGGGCTGTACGGGAGCCTCCGGCATTTCCAACGCCGATACCGCGTGGCCACGACCGCCCTGCCAGCTCTGTGGATTGAGAGGATCAGCGATGGCCTGCGGCAGTAATTGCCGCCATCCTTCACGCAGCACGGTTCGGTCAGGCGTTTCGCCTGGCGCCTGCGCGGCAAAAATATCGTTTCGCTCTGTGGGGATAAAACAGTAACTGCCGCGCCAGTTGGCACTGAGGGAAATACTCCAGCACCAAACATTTGTTCCATCAATGCGTTGCATCGACTGAGGGGTAGCATTTTGATGGTGGTCGGTGACGCCGGTGATATACACCCAAACGCGATGAATGGCTGACACTTTTTCCGTTCCCTGCGGGTCACGCCACCAGAAGGTTACCCGATAATTTCCGTTGTCTTCACGCTCCCACTCCGGGCCTTTTTTTGACTGCCACCACGCCTCGCTTCCCATCTTTAACGTCGTCACCGCCATAACCCCATGTTTATTGTGAAATTTTATGATTTAGCGTGAAATATATTGATAATATTATTGATAACTATTTGCATTTGCAATAGCGTATTGTCGCGCTGTGGGAAGCGCGCACAGTTTTTCACCACTTATAAACCGACCTGGCGCTGCGTACTTTTTCTGGAATGGAGGGTTTACGCGGATGCGGGCGACATCAGGCCAAATGCCGCACCACGGCACATTGGTACACGTGGCTAAAAGAACAGCAGGACATACAATGAACAACAAGATTCATTCACTGGCCTTATTGGTCAATTTAGGGATTTACGGGGTAGCCCTGCCAGCAATGGCAGAAGATCAAACCGATAGCGCCGCTGTCTCTCATGAAGACACCATCGTCGTTACCGCCGCCCAGCAGAATCTGCAGGCGCCGGGCGTTTCAACCATCACCGCAGATGAAATTCGTAAGAATCCCCCCGCCCGCGATGTGTCGGAAATCATCCGTACCATGCCAGGCGTTAACCTGACCGGTAACTCCACCAGCGGTCAGCGCGGCAACAACCGCCAGATCGATATTCGCGGCATGGGGCCAGAAAACACCCTGATTCTGATCGATGGTAAACCGGTTACCAGCCGTAACTCCGTACGTCAGGGCTGGCGCGGCGAGCGTGATACCCGTGGCGATACCGCCTGGGTCCCACCAGAAATGATCGAGCGCATTGAAGTGCTGCGTGGTCCTGCCGCGGCACGCTATGGCAACGGCGCGGCTGGCGGCGTGGTGAATATCATCACCAAAAAAGGCAGCAACGAATGGCACGGTTCCTGGGATACCTATTTCAACGCTCCGGAGCACAAAGATGAAGGTTCGACCAAACGAACCAACTTTAGCCTGAACGGCCCAATGGGCGGGGATTTCAGCTTCCGTCTGTACGGTAATCTCGATAAAACTCAGGCCGACGCGTGGGACATCAACCAGGGCCATCAGTCAGAACGTACCGGCACCTACTCCAACACCTTACCAGCCGGTCGTGAAGGGGTGATCAACAAAGACATTAACGGCGTGGTTCGCTGGGATTTTGCCCCGCTCCAGTCACTGGAACTGGAAGCCGGTTATAGCCGTCAGGGCAACCTGTATGCGGGTGACACCCAAAACACCAACACCAACCAACTGGTGAAAGATAACTACGGCAAAGAGACCAACCGTCTTTACCGTCAGAACTACTCTCTGACCTGGAACGGCGGCTGGGATAACGGCGTCACCACCAGCAACTGGGTGCAGTATGAACACACGCGTAACTCCCGTACGCCGGAAGGTCTGGCAGGGGGTACTGAAGGGATTTTCGACCCGAAGGCATCACAAAAATATGTCGACGCCGACCTGAATGACGTCATGCTGCACAGTGAAATCAGCATTCCGTTAGATCTGCTGGTTAACCAAAATCTGACGCTCGGTACCGAGTGGAACCAGCAACGCATGAAGGATATGTTGTCCAATTCACAGACCTTTATGGGCGGTGATATTCCGGGCTCCAGCAGCACCAATCGTAGCCCGTACTCAGATGCA
Organism: Citrobacter arsenatis; assembly: GCF_004353845.1. Taxonomy (GTDB): domain Bacteria; phylum Pseudomonadota; class Gammaproteobacteria; order Enterobacterales; family Enterobacteriaceae; genus Citrobacter; species Citrobacter arsenatis. The sequence goes on along the minus strand of NZ_CP037864.1, from coordinate 1,490,298 downwards.
GAAATTTTCTCTCTGTTTGCTGAGAACAACATGGAACTGACCGACAGCACCATGCTGACGCCGGGTCTGCGTTTCGACCATCACAGCATCGTCGGTGACAACTGGAGTCCGTCCCTGAACCTGTCCCAAGGTCTGGGCGATGATTTCACCCTGAAGATGGGTATTGCACGCGCCTATAAAGCACCAAGCCTGTATCAGCTCAACCCGAACTATATTCTGTACAGCAAAGGCCAGGGTTGCTACGCCACCGGTTCTGCTACCGGTATTGGCTGCTATATGATGGGTAACGATGACCTGAAAGCTGAAACCAGCATCAACAAAGAGATTGGTCTGGAGTTCAAACGTGACGGCTGGCTTGCAGGCGTTACCTGGTTCCGTAACGATTACCGCAACAAAATTGAAGCAGGTACGGTACCGTTCGACAGAACGTCGATCACCAATAAAGGCAAGACGACTTACACCGATATCTATCAGTGGGAAAATATTCCTAAAGCGGTGGTTGAAGGTCTGGAAGGGACGTTGAACGTACCGGTTAGCGAAACCGTTAACTGGACCAACAACATTACCTACATGCTGCAAAGTAAGAATAAAGAGACCGGCGAGCGCTTGTCGATTATTCCTGAGTACACGCTGAACTCAACGCTGAGCTGGCAGGCACGTGAAGATTTGTCGCTGCAGTCAACCTTCACCTGGTACGGCAAACAGCAGCCGAAGAAATACGATTACCAGGGTAAACCGGTAACCGGTAGTTCGGCGAGTGAAGTCAGCCCGTACAGCATCGTCGGCCTGAGCGCGACCTGGGATGTGACGAAAAACGTCAGCCTGACCGGCGGCGTGGATAACGTCTTCGACAAACGTCTGTGGCGTGAAGGTAATGCCCAGACCACGGGCGATATTGTCACCGGGAACTATATGGCGGGCGCAGGCGCGAACACCTATAACGAACCGGGCCGGACGTGGTTCATGAGCGTTAACACGCACTTCTGATAACGTTTACCCTCTCCTCCCTGCGGGGAGAGGGTAATCATAACTATCATGTACACCACGCACACACCGCTCACTTTCGCAGACCACACGCTGCACATTGTTGAGTTCGATCCCGACAGCTTCCATGAGCACGATCTGCTCTGGCTCCCCCACCATACTCAACTCCAGCCTAGCGGGCGTAAGCGTAAAGCTGAGCACTTAGCGGGGCGTATTGCCGCAGTACATGCATTACGTGAATACGGTATCAAAGCTGTGCCTGGCATCGGCGGGCAGCGACAACCGCTGTGGCCACAAACGTTGTTTGGCAGCATCAGCCACAGTGCGTCAACTGCGCTGGCGGTGGTATCGACGCATCCCGTCGGGCTGGATATAGAAGCTATTTTTACGCCACAAACCGCAGTTGAGCTGACTGACGGTATTATCGATAACCGCGAACGATCGATTTTGCATCATGCTGGTCTGCCCTTTCCGCTCGCCTTAACTCTGGCATTCAGCGCCAAGGAGAGCCTGTATAAGACGTTTTCGGAACACACTACGGCGTTACCGGGGTTCGCCAGCGCTAAAGTTAACGCCCTCACCCCAACGCAGATAACCTTGCAAATTCAGCCCTTATTTTCGCAAAGCCTCGCTGGGCAGGAAATTAACGTTCGCTGGTATCAGCGCGATGAAAACGTCATTACCTTTTGCATGAGCAGTACGCCATGCCCGCGCTCCTTTTCTGTCTGAATCGTCAACGGGGAGCGTGCTATACCTGTTGGCACTCTGCCATCGACCTGCGTTGCCGCCCTTTTTCATCGAAGTTGTCGGCAGCCAGCCAACGCTGTAACACGGCGTCACACTGGGGCCATTCGCTATCAATCATCGATAACCAGTCGCTGTCGCGGTTACGCCCCTTACGCACGATCTTCTGGCGAAAACGGCCTTCGAAGATAAACCCAAGACGCTCCGCCGCCCGACGAGAAGCCGTGTTCAGAGAATCACATTTCCACTCCACGCGACGATAGCCCAACGCAAATGCCTGACGCAGCAGTAGCCAGATACTTTCGGTACCGAGTACCGTATTTTTCATGCGCGGTGACCAGGTCACATGACCAATTTCGACCGAACCGTGCTCGCGTTCGATCGCCATAAAGCACACCAGTCCGACGGCACGCCCGGAACGCTGTTCAATAACGGCATAGGGAACCAGAGATGCATCAGTAGATTTCACCTCTACCCAACAAGCTGCGGCCTCAACGCTTGTGGGGCGAGAGCTGGCAAGCCAGGTCCAGTCGCGATCGTCCGGCGCTTGTGCATAGGCATCAAACAGATCGGCAGCATGGCTGTCGGCATCCAGGGGAACCAGTCGACAATATTGCCCGATAAGCGTTTCCCGTGGCAGCACTGCTGCGCCATTCCAGTCCGCCACAACATCGCCGACGGTCTGCCCATAAAGATTTATTTCCGGCACGATTCAACCCCTGTTGCGAAGTAAAAAATAGTTATAACACCGGCCATTTCACCTTCAAAGCGTCGCCAGGAGATTTTGACCACGAACAGAAAATCAGCGGCCCTTCTATACTTATTAAAAATCAACGCTGAAGAGAACCCTATGCCGCTTCCCGATTTTCATGTTTCCGACCCTTTTACGTTAGGCATTGAACTGGAAATGCAGGTGGTCAATCCTCCGGGCTACGACCTGAGCCAGGACTCTTCCCGGCTGATTGATGCCGTAAAGCCTCAACTCACAGCAGGAGAAGTGAAGCACGATATCACGGAAAGTATGCTGGAGATGGCGACCGGGGTTTGTCGCAATATCGACCAGGCGAGTGCTGAATTATCTACCATGCAGCAGGTAATCTCGCGGGTTGCCGCAGAGCATCACCTCGCCATCTGTGGCGGGGGGACTCACCCGTTTCAAAAATGGCAACGTCAGGAAGTCTGCGATGACGAACGCTATCGACGTAACCTGGAAAATTTTGGCTATCTTATCCAGCAGGCGACGGTGTTCGGCCAGCATGTGCATATCGGCTGCGCAAACGGCGACGATGCAATTTACCTCCTGCACGGCCTGTCGCGATTTGTTCCCCATTTTATTGCGCTCTCGGCTGCTTCTCCTTATATGCAGACCTCCGACACGCGGTTTGCCTGCGCACGGCTGAATATTTTCTCCGGATTTCCCGATAATGGCCCGATGCCATGGGTGAATAACTGGCAGGAATTTGTGGGGTTATTCCGTCGGCTGGCTTACACCAGCATGATTGATAGCATTAAAGATTTACACTGGGATATCCGCCCCAGCCCGCACTTTGGCACGGTAGAAGTTCGGGTAATGGATACGCCGCTGACCCTTGAGCATGCGGTCAATATGGCAGGACTTATTCAAGCTACTGCCCACTGGTTACTCACCAAACGCCCGTTCAAACACCAGGAGCGCGATTATCTGCTGTATAAATTTAACCGTTTCCAGGCCTGCCGTTTTGGTATGGCGGGAATCGTCACCGACGTGAATACGGGCGATGGGCATCGCCTGGTGGATGACACGCTACGGCTACTGGAGAATGTTGCCGCCTCTGCGGATAAAGTGGGTGCGACCAGCGCGATTGAAGCCTTACGCCTACAGGTTAAACATGGTCATGACGAAGCACAGAATATGCGTGATTTCGTGGCGGAAGGGGGATCGTTGAGTGGTCTGGTGAAAAAGCATTGTGAGATTTGGGCGGGGTTGTAAACGTGGAATTTGCGTTGTCCGCAGAGATCCCGGACAATGGTTTTTTAACTCAAGTTTAACAATACCATGAAACACCCGCTTGAATCACTGATGACTGTCGCAGGGATCCTGCTACTGGCTTTTTTGTCTTGCCTGCTGCTGCCCGCGCCCTCACTTGGCCTGGTGCTGGCGCAAAAACTCGTCGCCATTTTTCATCTGATGGATCTCAACCAGTTTTATACTTTGCTGTTTTGTCTGTGGTTTTTACTGCTGGGCGTGCTTGAATATTTGCTGCTGCGTTTTATCTGGCGGCGCTGGTTCTCGCTGGCGGATTAGGCCCGCGAGAACCCGTTGCCGTTAATGCGTACGGCTATGATTTTCTTTGCGATAAGCGCCCGGCGGCTGGCTGAACGTACGGGTAAAAATACGCGTAAAGGTCTGCTGCGAATCAAATCCGTATTTCAAACAGATGTCGTACACTTTCTGGTCGGTATCGCGTAGATCACGCGCCGCCAGTAGCAGCTTACGTTCGCGAATGTAACGCCCGAGGCTCTCGCCTTTGTACTGCATAAAAAGACGCTGCAGGTGCCATTTGGAATATCCCGCATGGCGCGCAATATCATCAATGCGCAATGGCTGATTCAAATTATCATCAATCCATTCAACAATCGTATCAATTACCTGAGCAGAAATCGTCATCATGCTCTCCCCTGTGTTCATTGAGTCGCCTGTTGCCACCAGGCCGTAAATGGTTGCTCCGGTTCGGACAGTATTACCGGTTCACCCAGCATTGGCGTCAGCAGTCGGTAATCCTGATGACGGCTGGCAAGTGCCAGTCGTTTATAGGGATCATCCCAGGTATGTTTCGCCAGAACGAAACGGCCGGCATGCCCTGGCAACACGGCTTTCGCATGCAAATCTGCCGCGGCCTGTGCCGTCTCTTCCGGCATCATGTGAATAAACTTCCAGTCCTGGTCATACTGACCGTTCTCCATAATCGCCAGGTCAACCGAGCCAAACTGCTCGCCGATGGCTTTGAAATGCGGTCCATAGCCGGAATCGCCGCTGTAATAAACGTTCTGTTCCGGCGTTTCAAACATGAAACTCGCCCACAGCGTCTGATTACGCTTAATGCCGCGCCCTGAAAAATGACGAGCAGGCAGCACATGAACGATCAGCGAATCCGTCACTCTGACGGACTGATTCCAGTCCCGCTCTTCGATTATCTCGCTGCGCATCCCCCAGTAACGCAGATGCGACCCAACGCCGAGCGGCGTAATCACCCGCTTAATTTTCGGCATTAGCGCCTTGATAGTGGCGAGATCCAGATGGTCATAGTGATCGTGCGAGATAATGAGCAGATCGATCTCCGGCATCGTCTGCGCGGTCCACGGATAATCTCCGGCAAAGGCTTTATTCAGGAATGAAAACGGTGCGGCATAGTTACTAAACACCGGATCGATCAGGATACGTTGACCCGCCAGTTGCAGGTACCACGAGGAGTGGCCCAGCCAGACCAGAGTATCCTGCTGCGGCGCAAGCCCTGCGAGATCGGTCGCCACCAGCGGTAACGGCTGCGCCGGGCGCGCATTTTCACGCTTTGCAACCAGAAACTCCCACCAGGCCGCCAGCATACCTTTGTTGCCGGTATAGCCCGGTGTCGGCACCTGGTTATGAAACTGTCCATCACGATAGTGTGGTGACTGTTCAACCTGACTCAGTTGTGCCCCTTGCGGTGCCTGACCAAATCCGGCATTGAGTACAAACGGTAAACTTGCAGCTGCAGCAATAAGCATAATAACAACCACACAAACTGTGAGACGCTTCATATCCTGACCTTAAACGCGCCCCCTTTCCGCTGGTTTGCGCGACTGACTCTTGATTATGAGTGAGTAAGCACTCATTATAGAAATCGAAAGTTCGCCGTCAAGATGATTTTCAATCTTTGACATTCGCCGTTGCGGTGCAGCAAAGGCCGTGATTCAATCATGTTTTTTACAGACTTAAGGGTAAAGTGTAGTGGCTCGTCCGAAGAGTGAAGACAAAAAACTGGCATTACTGGAAGCTGCAACCACAGCATTTGCACAATCAGGTATTGCGGCGTCTACCGCCGTGATAGCCCGCAATGCAGGAGTTGCGGAGGGAACCTTGTTTCGCTATTTCGCGACCAAAGATGATTTGATCAACGAGCTTTACCTCTTTTTGAAGCAAGACCTCTGTCAGTCGATGATGGCAAATCTGGATCGCTCAGTGACCGATGCCAAAACCATGACTCACTACATCTGGAACAGCTACATTAGCTGGGGCCTGAACCACACCTGCGGGCATCGCACGATTCGCCAGTTGGCCGTCAGCGAGAAAATCAGCAAAGAAACAGAACAACAGGCTGACGATATGTTCCCGGAACTGCGCGATCTTTGTCATCGCTCCGTACGACCCGAGTTTATGTCTGACGAGTATCGCGCCTTTGGCGACGCGTTGTTTCTTTCTCTGGCGGAGACCACCATGGAGTTCGCCGCCCGCGACACGGCCCGCGCAAAAGACTATATATCGATGGGGTTTGAAGCCATGTGGCGCGCACTGACCCGCGAGGAAAAATAATGGACGGCCAGACCCTGCATGCCTGTGCGAAGCGCCTTGCGCTCGAACTGCCTTTTACCGAGCACTGCTGGCCATTCGGCCCGGAATACGACGTCTTCAAGGTCGGCGGCAAAATTTTTATGATTATCCTGGAGCAACATGGACGCCAGATAGTCAATCTAAAAGCAGACCCACAGAAGTCACTGTTAAACCAGCAGATCTACCCCAGCATTAAGCCCGGTTATCACATGAATAAAAAACACTGGATCTCGGTCAACCCTGGCGACGACATTACCGAGTCATTACTGGCAGAACTGGTGAATGATTCATGGCACCGGGTGGTGGATGGCCTGCCCAAACGAGAGCAAAAGCGCCTGCGGCCTGGCTGATTTACCCTCTGTCACTTCCGGATGGCGGCGCTAGCGCCTAATCCGGCCTACATTCAGTACATCACGTAGGCCTGATAAGCAAAGCGCCATCAGGCATTGGTGACTCACATTACTCATGCTTCCGGGCTGATTTATCGTTAACTCCGATAAGTGTTTTTGCATTTTCCTGTCTTATCTTTTTCCCACTAACCCTGTACCCTGCTGAAACTAAACGCACCCGCAGGGTATGAGAAATCACCAGGAGTAGTTATGGATATTGTTTCTGTCGCCTTAAAACGTTACTCCACTAAGGCATTCGATCCGAATAAAAAACTGACCGCTGAGCAGGCCGAAAAATTAAAAACGCTGCTGCAGTTTAGCCCGTCCAGCACCAACTCTCAGCCGTGGCACTTTATCGTTGCCAGCACTGAAGAAGGTAAGGCGCGTGTGGCAAAATCCGCAGCCGGCGGCTTTGTATTCAACGAACGTAAAATGCTGGATGCTTCCCACGTCGTGGTGTTCTGCGCCAAAACGGCAATGGACGATGCATGGCTGGAGCGCGTGGTGGATCAGGAAGAGAGCGATGGTCGTTTCGCTACCCCTGAAGCTAAAGCCGCAAACCATAAAGGCCGTACCTTCTTTGCCGACATGCATCGCAAAGAGCTGAAAGATGACAACCATTGGATGGCAAAACAGGTTTACCTCAACGTCGGTAACTTCCTGCTGGGCGTTGCGGCAATGGGTCTGGATGCTGTGCCGATCGAAGGCTTTGATGCGGCGGTCATGGATGCAGAATTTGGCCTGAAAGAAAAAGGTTTCACCAGCGTAGTGGTGGTCCCGGTGGGTCATCACAGCGTAGAAGATTTCAACGCCGCGCTGCCGAAATCTCGTCTGCCGCTGGAAACGACGCTGACGGAAGTCTAATCCTCCGCATTTGCATAAGCTCCGCACAGCGGTCATCATAGACCGCTGTTTATTAAGGAGACGTTATGCAGGAATTGATATCTCAGGTAGAAGAACTCGGCATTGAAATAAATCACACCACCTCACTGGTGATGATTTTTGGCATTATTTTTATCACCGCCATTATTGTTCACGTTATTTTGCACTGGGTGGTATTACGCGCATTTGAAAAGCGCGCCAACGCCAGCTCCCGCCTGTGGCTACAAATCATCACGCAGAACAAGTTATTTCACCGGCTGGCATTCACCCTGCAGGGTATCATTGTCAATATACAGGCCGCACTCTGGCTACAGAAAGGTAGCGAAGCAGCAGAAATATTAGTGACCTGCGCGCAGCTGTGGATCATGATGTACGCCCTGCTATCCCTGTTTTCCCTGCTGGACGTTATTCTCAATCTGTCGCAAAAACTCCCTGCGGCATCGCAATTGCCGCTAAAAGGCATATTTCAGGGCGTTAAGCTAATCAGCGCAATTCTCGTCGGAATATTGATGATTTCCCTGCTGATTGGTCAGTCACCGGCAATACTGATAAGTGGTCTGGGTGCGATGGCCGCCGTGTTAATGCTGGTGTTTAAAGATCCGATTCTCGGTCTGGTGGCCGGAATACAGCTCTCCGCCAACGATATGTTAAAGCTTGGCGACTGGCTGGAGATGCCGAAATACGGTGCCGATGGCGCGGTTATTGATATTGGTTTAACCACCGTCAAAGTGCGCAACTGGGATAACACCATCACCACTATTCCCACCTGGTCACTGGTATCAGACTCATTTAAAAACTGGAGTGGAATGTCGGCTTCCGGTGGGCGAAGAATTAAGCGCAGTATCAGCATCGATGCCACCAGCATCCATTTTCTTGATGAAGATGAGCGCCAGCGTCTGCATAAAGCGCACCTGCTGAAACCGTATTTAACCACGCGTCATCAGGAAATTGACGAGTGGAATCAGCAATTAGATGCGCCTGAATCGGTATTGAATCACCGCCAGATGACCAATATTGGCACCTTCCGCGCTTATCTGAACGAATATTTGCGTCATCATCCGCGTATTCGCAAAGATATGACGTTAATGGTGCGCCAGCTTGCGCCGGACGATCACGGTTTACCGATCGAAATCTATGCCTTTACCAATACGGTAGTTTGGCTGGAATATGAAAGTATTCAGGCTGATATCTTCGACCATATCTTTGCCGTCGTCGAAGAGTTTGGCTTGCGCATTCATCAGTCGCCAACCGGAAACGATATTCGTGCGCTGTCGGGCGCGTTTCAGCGATAACCCTCAGGTACTGGCGCGTGAAATATAGCGCCAGTCCATCATCACCCTTTCCGTCTGCGCGTCAGGATTTTCTATTTTATTCAGCAGCAATCCTACCGCTTTGCGTCCTATATCCCGTGACGGCTGCTCAATGGTCGAAAGCTGAGGGGAAACCATTTCGGCCAGTTCCGTACCGTCGAATCCGACGACCGCGACATCCTGGGGTATCTGTAATCCGGCATTGAAAATAGCACGCATCGCGCCAGCGGCCAGCGTGTCCGATACGGCAAACACCGCGTCGGGTTTCACCTCTGCAGCAAGTATTGTTTTCATCGCCGCTATTCCTGCGCTGGAACTCAATTCACTGGCGTATTCCACGGCCTGATACTCCAGCGACAGCGCATGCAGCGCCGCTTTATAGCCGCGCTCGCGCAAGCGGGCGTATTTATAACTCAGGTCATGATTGATTAACGCAATGCGTCGATAACCCTTTTCTACCAGGTGAGATATGACCGACTGCGCGGCGTCAACATCGTTAATCCCTACGCAGGAAACCGCACCTTTATCAGCGTATTCCGCGCACTGAACCCAGGGAGCATCGCCAATCAACGTGGTCAGTTCCGGTAATTTTGAAAATGCATCCATGGTGATGATGCCATCGACGATTTTCCCTGATAACAGTTTCAGCGCCGATTTCGAACGGGCCGTATCCGAGCCGGAATTACACAGCAAAATGCGATAGCCATTCTTCTCCGCCTCCTCTTCAATGCCTTTAACGACCTCAGCACAAAAAGGGTTGGCGATGTTGGAAACCATCACCAGAATCATCGAACTGCGCGCTGTACGAAGCTGACGCGCCAGCAGGTTGGGCTGATAATTGCTTTCCTTAATAGCCTGCAATACTCGCTCGCGATTTTTTTCTTTGACGGTATCACTGTTGTTCAGCACACGTGATACCGTCGCCACCGACACACCGGCAAGCTGGGCGATTTTTTGAATAGACATAACGACGACACATCCTGCGGTTTACGCTTTGCGTTGAGGCTACCATAAAATCATCGCCCGGCGAACCGGGTACGTGTTTAGCGCTGGACTGATATCCAGCGCTGTTGCTGATGGCTTTTTATAATCGCATCAATGATGTACATCACATCTGCACCATCAGAAAATGACGCAAAGCGACGCTCCGCCATCACGGGCATTTTGCCTGCCTGCACCGCCTGATAGAACTGCTGCATCATATTCTTGAACGCATCCGGCCAGCCCTCAATATGCCCGCCCGGAAAGTGAGCACTGGCGGCAACATCCGAATTCATCAATGCAGGGTCGTCCGTGAGGATCTGGTTCGCCTGTTGACGATACCCGACCCAAAGCTGCTGCGGCGTTTCCTGATCCCAGTGCAGTGAACTCTGGCTACCGTTAATTTCAAAGATCAGGTGATTCTTGCGCCCGGCACTCACCTGCGAAACGTTAAAGCAGCCTTTACTGCCATCATCAAAACGAACCAGTATCGATCCCGCATCTTCCGTTGTAACCGCTTTATCCTCAAATTGCAGGTCAGCCGTTTGCTGGCCAAACGTAGCATTACTGGCGATGCTGGCTTTACGTACCGGCCAAACGATAGCCAAATCGGCCATCACTTCGACAATACGTTTTCCCGTGACGAATTGCACCGTGTCGCACCAGTGTGAACCGATATCCGCTACCGCCCGCGAGTTGCCGCCCAGTGCAGCATCGACCCGCCAGTTGTAATCAGTCTCCAGCAGCATCCAGTCCTGCAAATAGCTCCCCTGTACGGCAAACAGACGGCCCACGCTGCCGCTTTTAACCATACTGGCCGCCTGCTGCACCATCGCAAACTGGCGATAAACAAAGCTCACGCCGTGCACCACTCCTGCCTGCTGAGCCAGCATTTCCAGTTCACGGGCCTCATCAGATGTCATGCACAGCGGCTTTTCTGAAAATACATGCAGACCCGCGCGTAAAATCTGCCGATTGATGTCGGCATGCAGATGATTCGGCGTACAGTTATGCACCACCTGCAGTCCAGGATGCGCCAACAGCGCCTCTACGCTGCCGTACGCCTGAGGAATATGCAGTGCATCTGCGCGATCCTGAGCAACCTCCAGCGAGCTATCACAGAGCGCCACCACGTTCACACCGCCGAGTCGGCGCAACGCCTCGATATGCGCAGGCCCAATAAATCCGCTGCCAATAATGCCAACCTGTATCATTTGCGTACCTCGTCTCCTGCGGCGAAATCATCAAATGCGCGTGAAGAAACCGGAATAATATGGCGGCGTATAAAATCGCTCCCCTCACGCGCCCCGGTTTGCGCGTCTTTCAGGCAACACTCCCATTCCAGTACCGCCCAGCCAGGGAAATCATATTGTGTGAGCTTGCTGAAGATCGTTTTGAAATCGACCTGCCCGTCCCCCAAAGAACGGAAGCGCCCGGCGCGATCGAGCCACGGCTGAAAACCGCCATAGACACCGCTGCGGCTACTGGCGTGGTACTCAGCATCCTTGACGTGAAACGCTTTAATACGCGAGTGGTAGACGTCTATAAACCCAAGATAATCCATCTGCTGCAATAACAGATGGCTCGGGTCATAGAGAATGTTGCAGCGAGGATGATTATTTACCAGCGCCAGAAAGCGCTCGAACGTCACGCCATCGTGCAGATCTTCACCGGGATGGATCTCAAAACAAATATCCACCCCATGATGATCAAAGCGATCGAGAATCGGTTTCCAGCGGCGCGCCAGCGCCAGAAATGCCTCTTCAAAGCGCTGACGGTTATGCGGTGGCCACGGATAAAAGAAAGGCCAGGCGAGCGAACCTGAAAATGTGGCATGCGCTGTCAGCCCCAGCCGTTGCGAAGCCGCAGCGGCCTGATGTAAGATTTCGATGGCCCACGCCTGTCGGGCCTGCGGGTTAGCACGTACAGATGGCGGAGCAAATCCGTCAAAAGCTTCATCGTAGGCCGGATGGACGGCAACCAACTGGCCTTCAAGATGAGTGGATAATTCGCTAATCACCAGCCCATGCCCGGCCAGCATCCCACGAATATCATCACAATAGGCCTGACTTACGGCAGCTTGTTCGACATCAAACAGCGACTTGTGATTACACGGGATCTGTAATGCCTTATAGCCCAGCTCCGCCGCCCATTTTGCCACGCCTTCCAGGGTGTTAAATGGCGGGCGATCCCCGATAAATTGCGCCAGAAAAATGCCAGGCCCCTTGATGGTTTTCATAGCCCCTCCTGAAAATTACGCCTGCTCTTTCTCGTCGTACTTGAAAGAGAAAAGGAAAATCACGGCAATCACCGCAGCAGCCACTGCCGGGATCCACCAGAATGTGGTCCACGCCTGAGGCACCGTTTGCCCCGCCACCAGCCGGTTGTACAGTGCGCCTGAAATTTGCGAGCCAAGCAGCATACCGATCCCATAGGTAAACATAACGATCATGCTTTGCGCCTGACCTTTCACTTTCTCCCCGGCGATACGATCGGTGTAAATAAAGCCGACCACGAAAAAGAAGTCGTAGCATACGCCGTGCAGCAGAATGCCGAGATACAGCAGGAATCGCCCCTCTTCGCTGATGCCAAGTGCAAAGAATGCATAACGCACGAACCAGGCGCACATCCCGATTAACAGCATGTATTTCACGCCCAGGCGTCTGAACAGGAACGGGATCACCAGCATGAAGAAGATTTCAGACATCTGACCGAACGACATTGCTGTACTGACGTCGCCAACGCCCGCATCAGCCAGAAACGACGCGGTATATGCGTAATAGGTTCCCAATGGTACAGAGATAAGCGTCGCGCAGAGTGAGAAGACAAAAAAGTGACGAACCTTGAGTAAGGCGAAAGCATCTGCACAAAACAGATCGCGAACTTTGACCGGCAATCCTTTCGCCGGTGCTGGCGTGTTGGGCAATGTCAGGCTGTAAAGGGCGAGAATCACAGAAATAACCGCCGCCAGCGTAAAGATGCCGGTGGTGTCCGAAATCCCGGTTACGCCGATAAAAATCCCCGCGACAATCCAGCCAATGGTGCCAAACACCCGCACCACCGGGAAGGTTTTGTCCTTATCCGACAGGCTATGAAAAGCAATGTTGTTAGTCAGCGCCAGCGTTGGCATGTAGCACAACGTGTAGCCAAACAGCAGACCAATCAGCAGCGCACCGTTTTGCGCCACCAATGCCTGCGGAACAAACCACAGGATCGCCGCGCCCGCAAGATGCATCACCGCCATCACCTTTTGTGAGGCAAAGAAGCGGTCTACCAGCATCCCTAAGACAAACGGCGACAGAATAGAGGCTATTGGCCCGGCTGAAAACGCATCGCCAATCAGCAACGACATGTTGTGCTGGCTCATCACCAGCCCCAGCGTGACGGACCAACTTCCCCAGATAAAGAACTGTAAGAACATCATTAGCGACAGCCGGGGTACCAGCAGCCGGTACCGTACGCTCTGTTTTCCACTACTTTCGGTTGTTGACACCATGTTTGCCCCACCTTTAAAAAGTAATCGATTACAAAATAGATTCAATAGAAAAGTAATCGATTACAAAATAAAAATCCTGCCAGCAAAGGCAAAATTGCGAGAGCGGTCACGATATACCTGGAGAGAAGATCCGATCCCATCCTGGCGATGGGATCGGTAGAAACTTAGCGAGATTTACGACGCAGCAGTTTGAAGGCAACAAACAGGAACAGGATCCACACCGGCAGCAGGATAGCTGACAGGCGCATATCATCCATCGTACACATCAGCACCAGGATCATGCCGAGGAAAGCAATACACAGGTAGTTCCCTGCCGGATACAACAGCGCTTTAAACTGTGTGTCACGTCCCTTACGCCGCATCGCCGCCCGGAACCGCAGATGCGCCAGGCAGATCATAATCCAGTTCAGCAGCAGCGTCGCTACCACCAGCGCCATTAGCAGGCTAAAGGCCTTTTGCGGCAGAACGTAGTTGATCAGGACCACCAGCGACGTAATAGCACCGGAGAGGATCAGTGAGTTCACCGGTACGCCGCGACGGCTGACGCGGGTTAAGAACTTCGGCGCGTTTCCCTGCACGGAGAGGCCAAACAGCATACGACTGTTCGAGTAAACGCCACTGTTATACACCGACAGCGAAGCCACCAGAATGACAAAGTTCAGCGCAGAAGCCACCACGTTGCTGTCAAGATTATGGAAAATCATCACGAACGGGCTGCTGTTGGATTTCACTTCCACCCACGGGTACAGCGCCAACAGCACCACCAGAGAACCGATGTAAAACAGCAGAATACGGTACACCACCTGGTTTACCGCCTTTGGAATGCTTTTCTGCGGATCCTGCGCTTCTGCGGCAGTAATCCCGATAAGCTCCAGTCCGCCAAAGGAGAACATAATCACCGCCAGCGACAGAATTAATCCGTTCCAGCCGGTAGCAAAAAAGCCGTTGTAACGCCACAGGTTATCGATGCTTGCATGTTCCCCGCCGTTACCGGAAAACAGCATCCACACGCCAAAACCAATCATGCCGATAATGGCCAGCACTTTAATCAGCGCAAACCAGAATTCCGTTTCGCCATACAGACGTACGTTGACCAGGTTGACGGCGTTGATGATCACAAAGAATGCTGCGGCCCAAATCCAGGTCGGGACATCGGGCAGCCAGTACTGCATGTAGATCCCGGCCGCCGTTAGTTCCGCCATGCCGACCAGCACAAACATCACCCAGTAGTTCCAGCCGGACAGAAAACCCGCGAACGGTCCCCAGTATTTATAAGCAAAGTGGGCAAACGATCCGGAAACAGGTTCTTCCACCACCATTTCGCCCAGCTGACGCATAATCAAAAAAGCGATGATCCCGGCAACGCCGTAACCCAGTAGCACCGCAGGTCCCGCCATCTGAATAGCCGGGCCAATGCCCAAAAACAGACCGGTACCAATTGCACCGCCCAGCGCAATTAACTGAATATGGCGGTTTTGCAACCCCCGCTGAAGCGTCGGCTCATTCGTCGACGCGGCATCAGACACGCTGGTGTCAGATGCAGTTGACGCGTTTTTCACGCCCTTCCCCTGTGTCGTTTTTATTGAAGGGGCTTCTTTTAACATTTCAACATGGTTGTCGCAAGGCGCAATCGATTGGATGCGCCGGGCTTCCTTGCCCAACGCACCGAGGCTCAGGAGAAAAACAAAAGTAAGAAGGCGTGTTGTTATTGTTTATTCAGGTCAATGCGCACCACGCTATCTGGCGCAGACGTAGAGTGGTCTTTATTAAATTTCTGCTTCACCGTCACATACAGCGTTTGTCCATCCGCCGAGAGCAGCAGGCTGTTAGGGTTAGGCGGTAAATCCCAACTTTTCTTCACGCTGTAATCGGTCGCATTCAGACTGAGCAATTTCCCTGAATCACGCTGGGTAATATAGATTTCGTTGCGTTTTGCGTTGAATTTCACCGCCAGCGAATCACCCACATCCAGTTTTTTCAGCAGCTTACCCGTATGAATATCCAGCACCAGGGTGGTTTTCGCTTTCGAGTTGTCGGTGACAAACAGGCGACCCGTTTGTGCGTCCTCTGCCATATTCAGCAGCAGCGCAGGTTGTTCACCCAGCGGCTGCCAGCGTTTTTCAACACGCTGATTACGCGGGTTGATGACGAGGATTTCACCGCCGCCGTTAGCCGCATAAATTCGCTGCGTCACCTCGGAATAATGCAGTCCGGTCATCCATTTTCCCGTATTTTTGATACGGGTTTTCAGCTTCAGAGTTTCGGCGTCAACCACCCAAATCACCGCTGGATCCGCCACGGCGCCAATATAGAGCAAGCCGTTATGCAGCAGCACCTGGCGTGCGCCATACGGGAAACCTTCTGGGTTACGTTCCGGGAACAGTACGCGATTTTTCACTTTGCCGTCAGCGGTATTCAGCGCACTCAGGCCGCCATCCAGTGAGTTGGTGACATACACCGTTTTACCATCCGGCGAGATAGCCATACCAAAGTTCTTCATATCGGTATGACTCAAGCCGAGCGTTTTAAGCGTTTTCGGATCCAGTTTGTAAACCACGCCGCCCTGCACATCTTTAAATCCTTCGGCACTGGCAACGTACAGCGCATCCCCCGCCGGGCTAAGCGCCATTTCATATAACCCATCCGCCAGCGCGCGTTGCTGCACATCGGTGACGGCAGGTTGCGCTGTTTTTTCCGTAACGCTGGAATTGCTGGCTGGTGTGGAATGCGCCGCACAACCGCTTAACGCCGCAGCAATCAGCAATGCCAGCGCGGATGTTGTTTTTTTCATTGTCAGGATCCTTACCAGAAGTCATACAGAGAGTTAATTACAAAAGAGAATGAGAACTATACGCATTATCTTTATTGAATCAAGAATAATTACCCGAGAATAAAAAACATGAAACAGAGGTTTGAAGATGTAGACAGGTGCGTGCGACTTCCGGTTTTTCATAATTACAGTGAATTATTCTGGACGAAAAGGCATCGCAGGCCACAGAATGCGCTTAACTGTTTTTCTAACATTTTCAAACGGGTGAACCTGTTGTATTTCAGCCACCCGTTTTTGAGCCAGGCCAGGCAACGACTGTCATGAATAAGATCATCAAACGACTGGAAATCGTCAAAAGCGCTATTGAACTGGAAGATGAGGAGATTATTTTCCAGCAGGTGGCGCATCTGAAAAATGAGCCTTTGTCAGTCGTACCAGGCACCATTGTGCAGGCGATCGAAGAACGACGCTTTAGCGATGCCCTGCGTGAAATCTCTGCCTGGCTGCAATCGCAACGGGCAGTCTCTACGTGGCAGGACCCCGCCGTTGCCGCCAGTAAACTGGAACTCAAAGCGCTCGAAACACAGCTACGTGACCTGATCGATAAACGCAACACCCGCATTCAAATCCTCGATGATTTCAACGATCTGTATCATCTTCGCCTTGGGCCGCTGATGAGCCGGATCCTCGAGTTACGTAAACAGCTCGCCGCCAGCGCCCAGCGTAAACAGGAAGCGGAGCGAAAGCGCCGGGAAAAAGACTATCAATCCTGTCAGCACTATATTTCCCAGGCTGTTGATCAACTGGCCAGGCTCAAACAGCATTGGATGAACCAGCATTCAGATTCGCGTGAATCGGTGGAAACGCGCCAACGTATTCAGCAACAAACGGAACTGATTACCGCTCTGCTGGCGGAGATTCGTGAGCTGGAAAACGACTTTTCTCGCCAGGACGACAGCGCAACCCGCAAGGCACAGGAAGAGGCCAGCCATGAATATGATGAGTATCAGGAGCAGCAGCAGGATGCGCAGCATCGTTTTAACCGTGACCAACGACTTTCTTCTGATGAACGTAATGAGTTAAAACGCCTGTGGCGTCAGGCCAGCCGTCTTTGTCATCCGGATGTGGTGGCGGACTGCCTGAAAGAGAAAGCGCATCAGATGATGGTGCAGCTTAACCAGGCGCGCCAAAATGCCGATCTTGCCGCCGTTCGGGCGCTACTGACTCAATTGCAAAGCGGACTCGAACCGATGATGGCGAGTGACCGATTGAACGATTTGCAGCATTTACGCAGCAAAATACAGCAGCTCAGAGAACAAATTAACGCGCTGCTCAAAGAGATTACCGAACTGGAAGCGGAGAACGCCTGGCGGCTTGCCACCTCTGTCACGGATAAAGAGGCTTACTTCTCCGAACAACAACGGGCGCTTACGGAAATCCGCAATACGCTGGAACAACAGGTGCAACAGGTTGAACAGGAGCTGCTCGCCGGCTAAGCGGTATCAGCAATGCAATCAGAAAAAATAACCTCTTCAAGTGAGATTTTTAAATTAAGCACAAAAAGTCCAAATCGGGATAATAACCCAAAAATTTAACATTACTAAGAATTATCGACTGGAATATTCGAATCTCAGGTTGATAAGTGCAAATTTAACGATATTTCTCTCTCCTCTCTGCCTCCCCTTCTCTTTGTCCTGGTCTTGATTAAGAATTCTCCTACTCACCAATTATCTCATTAAGAAAAACAGGTATCTGTTTGAAATATAAAATTTTATATATAAACCCCCTTCTTGATGATTAGGAATACCCTGTCTTTATAGAAATCACTCAATCATTATTTGCGTGATCCATAAGCGAAATCTATCAATCATTTACGCAGAGCTGAAATAAACGATTTATCTTAAATTTTAACAAAGTGTAATATCTACTTTAAGAATAGTTAATGATTCGAATTAATACAGAAAATATCTGTGGAATCTGTAATAAATAAGGATGCGTTCACACCAAAGAACGTTATACGAGATTTAATTAACATTTCATGCGCCGCAAGAAACTCTTTTTTTAACCTAAAAAAAGAGGCGGTCGCTTGCATCAAATTTTCAAGGAGATCGTTATGTCTAAGGCTATTTTTTTGGGTGACTCAATTTACCCCTGGCTAGGCATGCGAGAAATCCTACGCGGTTCATCATTATATATTGATATCGCGTACTACTCCTCTCAGACGCTTTCTGCCGTCAAAATAATCCCTTATGAAACGGATTGCATCATTATTAATCCTGACAACTCGGATTTTTTAAAATATGCCAGGATTATCCGCAACATGGCTTTACGTCCTGCCACTAGAATTATTGTTTTGGCCGATGAAGCTACTTTTTCTATTTTTCAAACCGTTTGCGGGAAGAACATGCTGTTCCTCGATCAAGACGCCAGCCTTGATCGGTTGCTGCATGCCGTAACGCGTATCACACAAAACAAAAAATCAATAAATATCAAAGAATTACATAACAAAATCACCGCAAACGAATTCAATGTAATGATGATGCTGGCCCGGGGGTGGTCACTGACGCAAATCGCCGGGGCATCACAAAAAAGTGAAAAAACCATCGGGGCGTACAAAAGCAACATTGCCAGAAAACTGGGCAAAAATAACACTCGGCTTAAGTACACCATTTCCCACTATAGCCAGCCGTAACTGACTTATTTAAGGACAATTATCACGGTTATTATTTAATAGGTTTTCTTTCGGCTCATTTTTAATTCCGCATCGCACGGAAGGAAACCCTATTTCCCAAAATCCATTACCGGGTAGCACATCCGCGTGCCAACCATAGCCAACAACTCAACGTATTAACACATACATAACAGGAATGTAGACGAGGGTTATATATGAACAAAGTTTACAGCATTATTTGGAACGCGGCGCTCGGTATCTGGGTGGTCGTTTCCGAATTAACCAAAGGAAAGAAAAAAAGCAGCTCACGTAAAACTGTCGCCGTACTGGCGGCTGGCGCATTAAGCGCTGCTGCAATGCCGGTTTCCGCTGATCCGATTATCGATATCGGTGATCACAATATTTTCACCGACTACCAGGCAGGTATTTCCGTTGGCGATTATGAGGGTATCCACGACTACGGATTCTTATATGAAGATATCACGGCTGGTCAGGCGCTCAATATCAGCGGCGCGATCCCAACGATCGGCCCTGGTCAAAGTGGCGTTGTTGAATCAACGACTATCAGAGAGCTACTGCAAACCGGCAAAATCACCCTGCAGGCCACCAGCCCTGACCAGAGCGTAAAAACGATTACTACCGCCGAGGAGCTGGCGGAATACCTGACGTATAACCAATCGTCGACGCCTTCACAGAGCACAGAATTTGATATCAACGATCCGGCGTTCCCCGGCGAAAAAACAACGATTAGAGTCTTTGATACCAATGCGTTGAGTAACTTTCTTACCGCATCACAAATTGGCGATTCGGCATTAAACACCTTCGATTCAACGCAGTCTAAAATCTACAAACAATTCGGCATCGCGCTGGCGACGAATGGCTCCACGGCCAATCTGGATATTGGCAACGACACGCTCAATGTTCGCGACAAAGCCAATACCATCGAGTTACTGGCCAAAGATTCCTCCTTACTGGAGGCTCAGGACGCTGGCAGCCAGGTTAACTGGCAATCTGATAACTATATAAAATTTAATGCCGCTCCGGTCATTCCGGAAAAAACGTTCACCGGCTCGGCGCAAACCTCCGTGTTTGGCGATGATGTGACGCTCATGACCTACGGCTATGATGCGGACGGCAAAGTCGTTGAAACGGGAGTACGCACATTTAGCATTACCAACACGCAGGAGCTGGCCGATTTTAACGACTGGCTGTTGGGTAACAGCAGCGACGCGGCAGAGAACCCGGAAGGCGAAAAAGTCAGCCAAATCCAGTTGTGGATCGATGCAAATGAAGTCACTACCTCTGACGCAGCGCAAGCGAAGTACGCCGGGCTGATTGATGGTCTGATCAACTCCAGCAAGCCTTCTGACGTGCTCAGTTGGGATTACGACGTCTGGACCGATGGCTTATCGCATACCAATAACGCGACCGCTGGCCGCGGTGAGCTACATGCTATCTACGCGAACGGCGCAGGCACCTCCGGCACGCTGAACAAAGATGCGATGATTGCCGTTGATGGCAGTATTAATGGCGTCATGAAAGCCATTGATGGCGGGGTTATCACCAACCTCGGCGAACTTAACGCATTACGCACATCTACCGGGCAGAGTCTGGCGATTGGCATGCTGGCAAAAGACGCTACGGCAACCAACCACGGGACCATCAACTCCGGGCTGTTCATCGATAAAGACGGTAACCAAAACGTCAACAGCTACGGCGCATTTGGTATGCAAGGGCAAGGTACCAGCCAGATCGCGAACAACGGCACCATTAATCAGGCAATCACCACCGATAACTTTGGTACCGCGTCGGCAGCCGATCCCTGGAGCAAAGATGTCCCCGACTCTTCGTTGACGCTGGCTATTGGTATGCAATTGTCTGACGATGCGCAAGGGGTCAACAACGGCGATATCAACGTTGTTGATGGACGTAAAAGCGGTGCATCTTTTGCTAAAGGTACCGCTTATGGCGTAGAAGTCGCCGGGAATGCCACCTTTACCAACGCGCAAGACGCCTCAATTTATCTTGGTCGTGATGCAAGCAATCCGTCTAACGATGTCACCATGGCCGGCGGTTCCAGCCTGAGCGCCGGTATTATGACCAGAAGCGCCAAAGAGGTTATTAATAACGGTCTTATCACGTTGGGAACCGGCATACGTAACGCCGCGGGTATTTTGGTTGGGAATGCCACGGGCAACGTCCTCAATACCGGCAATATCGTGATCAATGGCGGTTCCAAAGGGGGTAGCAGTAAGAACTACGGCATCTCCGTACGCGACAGCGGCGCGGAAAATAATCAGGAAATCCGCAACGACGGTAAGATAAACGTTAATGGCACCAATAACGTCGGGATCCACGTTAGCGCCAATAATAAAAATGCCCAAGTCACCACCAGCGCTGCAGGCTCTATCGTGGTGGACGGTGAAGGTGGCGTCGGAAATCGTAACTACGCTATCTGGGCGGAAGGCGGCGCTAACGGCCAGGCAGTGGTCAACGTTTACTCCAACATCACGCTGGATAAGGCCGGTAACATCGGCGTACACGTGCGTGATAACGCCATCGCTAACGTTGACAGTCTGAGTAGCCCGTCATTTAACAGTACCGATCAGATTGGTTATTACCTGTATGGTAAAGGCGCTACCGCCAATATTGGTCAGGCGGTGATGAATGACAACGGTCAGGATCGCACCACCATTTTCCGTATCGCCAATGGCGCGTTGCTGGCCGGTAATACTACTAATCCGAAAGATCAGTCCACTTCCAACCTGAATCTGACGCTCAGCGGTGACAATTCTGTTGGCGTTCTCGCCACCGGCGCTGGCAGTAGCGTTGATACCGGTGAAGCAACGTTTACCGTTAAGGGTACCGACTCCGCGGCGCTGCTTATTGAAGGCGGCGCGAAAGGGACCATCAGCGATAAAACCACTATCAATTTAACCGGCGAAAGAACCGTTGCCGGGGTGGTGGATGGTCAGGCGCATCAATTAAATGGCAACACGCAGGGTAATGCCACGAGCACCACCCTCACCTCAAACGCGAAGATCACCTCTGAAGCCAGCGGCAACAAGGTTATCGCCTATGTAGCGAGGAATTTGGGCAACCTGATCCTCGACACCAAAGCGATTATCGATCTGGCCAGCGTCGACAGTATCGGTGTGGATGTTCAAAAAGGTGGGAGCTTAACCAATAACTCCTCCAGCGCTTTGCATGTTAGCAACGGCATCGGCGTACGGGCTTCAGGAGCCAGCGCGCAGATTAACAAGCTGGGCAAAATTCAGGTTGATGATGGTACCGCTGGCGTTCTGCTGACCCAAGGTGCCAGCCTGCTGATTAACGGTAAAACTGGCGACAGCATTACTACCGATGGCTCCGCTGACGGTATTCGCTTGGCCGAAGGCGCAGGCGCACTGGCGGCGCAAAGCGTGATGATCCGCGCCGATGGTACCGGTGCCGGTATTCAAAACGATGCCAACAACACCAATATCACATTGCGTGATGTCACCATCGATTCCAACGATGGCCCAGGGATCCGCACCAGCGTGGCGCTGACCATGAACGATGGGCTGGATAACACCCTCAACGTTAACGGTAAAGGTACCGGGTTCGCGTTTGAACAACGCAATGGCGATGCGGTAACGGGCGATCTGACCATCGGCAAAGGCTATACCATTGAGGTACTAAGCAGTGAGGGCAGCGGGATTCGCGCCAATACGGATGGTCGAGTTACCACCAATGCCGACATCAACGTGCATAGCAGCGCAGGCGGTTCAGCGATCATCGCGAAAAACGTCAGCACATTGGCCAACAGCGGTAAAATTATCTCTGCCAGCACCACCTCACCGGTGATCGACGGCAGCGGCGACAGCAGTAAAACCATTACCAACACGGGAACCTTGCAGTCCATCAACGACACGGCAGTGGCAATTGAGTCTGGTAAAGGCAATGACACCATTGATATCAGCGGCGGTGTGACCAGCGGCGTAATCAATACCGGCGAAGGCAGGGATACCTTTAACTGGCGCAGCGGTTCCTATGCCGGCGAAGTGAATTTCGCGGGT
Organism: Citrobacter arsenatis; assembly: GCF_004353845.1. GTDB lineage: Bacteria > Pseudomonadota > Gammaproteobacteria > Enterobacterales > Enterobacteriaceae > Citrobacter > Citrobacter arsenatis. The sequence continues at coordinate 1,467,446 of NZ_CP037864.1, read as the reverse complement.
ACTGGCGGTAACAATAAAGCCAACATCGGTAATGTGACGCTGGATAAAACGCGCCACATCATTACCGCGGCGGGCACGGGCAACGCCCTCACCTTCACCAATACGAAAAATGCCAGGATTGGTACGCTGGCCAGCGACAACCTGAATACCGGCACCAACATTGGCACCGGCTGGGATTCTCTGACCATCAGCGGGTCTAATGCAGATGTCCGCGTCGTTGAAAATCTGAGTCTGGCGAGCAAAACTATCGCCGTCAACAATGGCGCAACGCTGCGCACCGGCGACCACGTCGAACCAACCAGTACTGCGGCAAGCATTGGCAATTACGATGTCACAACCCAGGGCGCTGGCAGCAGGGTTATCTTCGATACCCAGGGCGATGCCTCAGCAGCACAGATCTATCGCGGTGTCATCAGCGGCAACGGAAAATTTGAACGTGCGGCGGGCGGTACGACTGTCTTTACCGCCAACAACAGCTACACCGGCACTACCACCATCGATCAAACCGGTACGTTGCAATTAGGTGACGGCGGAAATGAAGGCGAAGTTAGCGCCGTGTCCGACATTATCGATAACGGCGTATTGGCGATTAATCGCGCCAACACCGTGCTGCTCAACGGTGTTATCTCCGGCATCGGAGCGCTAAAGCAGATCGGTGGCGGCATTACCCGACTGAACGGCAACAACACTTATACCGGTGAGACAACCGTCACGAACGGTACGCTGTTGGTGAATGGCGATCAAAGCGCGGCGCGCGGTGCTACCACCGTCAGCGGCACGTCCACACTTGGCGGTAATGGCGTTATCGGCGGCAACGTGCTAATGAACGATGCCACGACCCTCAGCGCCGGTGACGGCGGCGCAGGTACGTTATCCATTAACGGTAATCTGCAGCTTGGCAGCAAAACGACCTCCGCTTTCGAGCTGGGCAAGGCGTATACGCCAGGCGGTGCGCTAAACGATCTGATTAACGTCGCAGGCGATCTGCAACTGGACGGGACCCTGGATGTTACCACTTCTCAAGGCGGTAACTTCGGGCCAGGCGTATATCGTATCTATAACTACGGCGGCACGCTGGATAACCAAACGCTGGAGCTGGGCGCAATACCGGACAGCCAGGATAAGCGCAATATTTTTGTCCAGACCTCCATCAACAAACAGGTCAACCTGGTGAACGCCAACGGCGTTACCCTACAGTTCTGGGACGGCGCAACCGTCAATCAGAGCCATGGCGCGTCGGGCATTGAAGGTGACAGCAAAATTGACGGTGGCGATGGTAAATGGATGGCGATCGGCAGCCAGGGGGATAACAACTGGACCACGGCAACCGGTGAAGGCAACGCCCCTTGGGCGCAGAAGTCCTTTGCTGTCTTCACCACCAAAGGCGGAACCGTTACCGTCGATAACGCCGCCGGAGACGTTAACTTCTCCGGAGCACAGTTTGACGCCGATGGCTATGTCGTTAAAGGCGATGCGCTTAACGCGTATGCCACCACGGAAAACGCGACCCACGCAGGCCAGACGCCGGGAACCGGCGAACTGCTGCTGCGCGTTGGCGCTGGTGGCGCGGGGCAAAACTACACCGCGACCATTGAGTCCGTTATCCGCGAAGCCAGCACCAATGACAAGCTGACGCTGGTGAAAACCGACCTTGGCCGTCTGATCCTCAGCGGCGACAACGAGTATCGTGGCGGTACGCGCATTGATGGCGGTACGTTGCAGATTTCCTCCGACAGCAACCTCGGTCAGAGCGGAACCGACTTAGCTATCAACAACGGCTCCACGCTGCAAATGGGCGCAGACCTGACCAGCAATCGCACCATTGAGCTGGGAGCAAATGATAACGCGGCGGTGTTTGACCTTAATTCACACCACTTCACACCAACAGGCGAGATTACCGGCGACGGTAAACTGAAAGTCACCAGCAGCTCAAGCGACGCGGGCAGTACCCTGTCGCTCGACCGCGCCAATAGCTACAAAGGCAACACTGAAATTGCCGGTACCGGAAATGCCAACAATGTGACGGTCAACGTCAGCAAAACCGGGGCCTTTGGTAGCAATGAAAGCAGCACCGTGAATGTCAATAAAGGGGCGACGCTCAATGTCAGCGGGACAGATACCAGTCTGCAATCCCTGACCATGAACATTGCCGACAGCTTGTTAGCGCTGGCAGATAACGTCACCGCCGCGAGTGCAAAACTGAATCTGACAGGCGCAGCAAAAGCGGTGTTAACCAACAGCGCCTCCGCGGGCAACGCGACGATTAACGTGTCAAAAGACAGCACCCTGGCGCTGGAAGAAAATGCCAGCGGCGGTAATGCTGGCGTGAATAACAGCGGACTGATGACCTTTGCCGACCAGGCGATGGCTGAAAATACCGTCGTTAAAAACCTGGCGGGTGGCAAGGTCGATATCAGCGCAGTCGACAGCGCAACGTCTATCGGCTCGTTGTCCGGTGCGGGTAACGTCGAACTGGGTAATAAGGAATTGTCGCTGGGGAATTTGCATCTTGATGACACCATCAGCGGTATTATCAGCGGCCACGACGGCAGCCTGGTGAAAATCGGTGATGGCACGTTAACGCTGACCGGCGATAACGCTTACACCGGCACCACTGACGTCAATGAAAGCGTGCTGCTGGTCAACGGTAATCAGTCTGCCGCGACCGGTCAGGTAACGGTGAAATCCGGGGCAACGCTCGGCGGTAACGGTATTATCGGCGGCGCGGTTGATGTACTGGACGACGGCCATATTACTGCGGGTGCGGCCATCAACAGCGTGGGTAAACTCACTACGGGTTCACTGACGCTCAGCGATAACGCGCAGCTTGATTACCAGTTTGGTCAGGCCAATACCCCTGGCGGCGCCTTCAACGACCTGATTGATGTCAATGGCGATTTGACGCTCGACGGTAAGCTCAATATCGAGACCTCTCCGGGTGGTAGCTTTGACGTTGGCGTTTACCGCGTCATCAACTACACCGGCACCTTGACCAATAATGTGATGGACATTGCCAATGCGCCGGAAGCTGCAGACAGCCTGTACGTGCAAACTTCGGTTAAAAATCAGGTTAACCTGGTCAACCATGCCGGACTGACGCTGCGCTTCTGGGACGGCACCGGCGGGGAGAATGGCGAACTGAAAAACAACGGCGTCATCAACGGCGGCGACGGTATCTGGCAGTCCAGTCAGGGTAACGACAACTGGACTACCGATGAATCAACGCCGGAAGGCGCGCTGAACGCACCGTTTACCGATGCCGCGTTTGCCGTCTTCCAGGGTGACGCCGGCAACGTCACCGTCGATAACAGCAAAGGCGACGTTATCATTAGCGGCGCACAGTTCGCCACCGATGGTTATCGTGTAGGCGGTGAGGCCATCACCACCGATACAGCCAATACGCTGATTCGCGTTGGCGATGGCACAGTAGACGGCGCCAACTACACCGCGACTATCGACAGCGTGATCCGCGGTACCGGCGGCCTGAATAAAGGCGATCTCGGTACGCTCATCCTCACTGGCGACAATACCTACAGCGGTGGAACCACCATTACCTCAGGTACGCTGCAGGTGGCCGGTGATACCAATCTTGGTGCAGCAGACACGGGGATTACCTTCAATGGCGGTACGCTGAAATATGGTGAAGCGTTTGATACCGCTCGTCAGGTGACGCTGGAATCCGGCGGTGGGACATTCGACACTAATGGGCATAACGTTTCTCTGCTGACGGAAGTCGAAGGTAACGGTCAACTGACCAAAACCGGTAAAGGCTCCCTCACCCTGACGCTGGATAACACCTACACCGGTGGCACCACCATCGAACAAGGCGTTTTACAGTTGGGTAACGGCGGTGATATCGGCAGCATTCAGGGGGACATCGTTGATAACGGCGTACTCAACGTCAATCGTGGCGATACCCTGGCGCTGACCGGGAATATCAGCGGTAAAGGCCAGCTGTATCAGACCGGCAACGGTGTGACGGAACTGCAAGGTGAAAACAGCTACAGTGGCGCAACGCTGATTGCCAACGGCGTGCTGCAGGCGGGTAATACCAACACCCTAAGTGCCGCATCGCACCACTACGTTGTCGCTGGCACCACGCTGAACACGCAGGGTTACAACCAGACGGTAGCGGGCCTGAGCAACGGCGGCAATGTCTCACTCATCGGCCAGCAAACTGGCACAACGTTAACCGTTAAGGGAGATTACACCGGCGAAAAAGGGACGATCAACATGGCGGCTATCCAGAACGGTAGCGGCGCAGGTATCGCCGACCGTCTGATTATCGATGGCGGCAAAGTCAGCGGTAGTACGCTGCTGGATGTTGATGGTTCTGGTCTCGGCGCGCCGACCATTGGCGATGGTATCGAAGTGGTGACCGCGCTCAATGGCGCAACCACCACGGCGCAATCGTCGCGTGATGCTTTCCATCTTGCCGCCGACCGTATGGCTGCAGGCGCATTTGAGTACCAACTGCATGCGGGTAATGCTCAAGGCCAGGGTGAAAACTGGTATCTGAGAAGCGAATATCGTCCAGAAACTATGCTGTATTCTGGTCTCGCCAGCGTCGTTCGTCAGGGCGACATCAGCCTGCTAGGCAACATGCACCAGCGTATGGGCGACGAGGTTAAACCGGGTATTGATGAAGACAATCGCGCCTGGGCCAGAATGATTGGCTATTCCGGTAAAACCAAACTGGATGATGCGGCCGGTACACAAACCAGCTCCCATACCATGGGGATTCAGGTTGGCGTTGATATGTACGCTAACGAAAGCTGGAAAGCCGGGATGTATACCAGCATCCTTGATATCGACAGCAACGTGAAAGGCACCAGGACAGGCAGCGACGGCAAAGGCGGTAACATCGACGACAACGCGTTTTATGTCGGCGGCTACGCCACCTGGTTCTCTGGCGACGGGATGTATGTGGATAACGTCCTGCAATACGGTAACCATAAATCCCGCCTGGCGGCGACCGGTAATCACGGTTCGTACACCGTCAGAGGCAACACGCTGACAGCGTCAACAGAAGTGGGTAAATCATTCCGTTTAGGCGCCAGCGCATGGAGTCTGGAACCTCAGGCGCAGTTGATCTATCAATACAGTGACTTTGATAACGGCACGCTTGATGGTGTGACCCAAACGAAAGTGAAAATGGATACCGCTGATTCCTTTACCGCTCGTCTGGGCGTGCGTCTGGTCGCTGACTATGACACCAACCATGGCAAATTCCAGCCGTACGGTAGGGTCAACGTCTGGCAGGGACTGGGGTCAAAAGACAAAACGCACTTTAGCAATGCGGTCGCCACCACCACGCTGGAATCTTCACAACAGTACTCCAGCACTGAAGTTGCCGCCGGTCTGTCATGGTCTATCGACAGAAACCTGCAGGTCTACGGTGAATTGGGTACGCAATTCAGCAACGGCGGCAGTAAGTCGCAGGTAGAAGCGCCGGTTAATGCCTCTATCGGCTTTAAGAAATCGTTCTAAGCTGACATTAACTCGCCAGCCCCCTGTTTCGCAGGGGGCTTTTTTTTGCCTTTCACGGCAGCCTGATGCGCGACGCTTATCAGTCCTACGGACTTACTGGCAACGCGAAACAGTCAAGGGTTTGGGATAGGTAAAAAGGAGGGACTAACCATTATATTGTGCTAAGAGTGTAGGGATCTCTTCTGCCAGCACCGGGGGAGAAATGAAAAAGCCTTGAATTTTGTCACAACCAATCTGCAGCAACCGATCCAGTTCAGACTGGGTTTCCACCCCTTCGGCAAGAACCTCAATACCAAAATTATGCGCCAGTGAAATAATACCCTCAACAATCTTTGTTGAGCGGGTATCGGGTTCAATGCCGGTGACAAATTCTTTATCAATTTTTAAGGTATCAAAAGGATATTTCAACAGATAGTTAAGATTCGCGTGGCCGGTACCAAAATCATCAAGAGCAAGTTTTACCCCTATCGCCTTCAGCTCCATCATATTTTTAGCCGCTACCTGACTGTCGCACAGCGGTGACGTTTCCGTAACCTCTATCTGGCATCGATGAGGCGGTAATCCGCAGGCGGTAAGGTTTTTTCTGACACGTTGAGGTAACAGAGGATCGCAAAATTCAAGCGCGGAAATATTGACTGATAATACAAGGGGATCTGGCCAACAGGTTGCCACATCCCACGGCGTGTGGATAACCATATCTTCAATTGCAATGATATTACCGCTGTCTTCCAGTAATGTAATAAAAACATCGGGAGAGATCATACCCATCTGAGGGCTATTCCAGCGCATTAACGCTTCAAACCCGCTAATATGCTGAGTACGCAAATTAAAAATTGGTTGATAAACCATATAAAGCTGACTGGTATTTAATGCCTTTTCAAGCGCGGTTAGCACCTCACTGGAATTAAACATTCCCCTCTCCCTCTACAAATCATAAAAATTAAAAACCAGTCAACATCACTCCCGAACTGTATCTACTATTAGGTGTGTTACATCAGAAAAGAAGGGCCAGCTTAGGGTAAAAAAGACATACGATGAGTAAATCTGACAATTAACTTATTTAACTCAGAGGTATTGGTCAGTCCCAGCTTAGCGACAACCCTCATCTTATGCGCCTGAATTGTTTTATAGTTCAGGCTAACTAACTCTGAAATTTCTTTGGCAGAATAACCGCTTACCAACAAGTTCAGAATCTGCTGTTCTCTCTCGGTTAATCTTTTCTGCGAACGATATAGTCGGGGATTCCATTTCCCGACCGTTAACGACGCCAGTTGACCGAAATCACGCAGCGAAGATTTTTCAGTCAAAACTATTGTTTTTTCAACATAGAGTAACTCTACGCATAATTTTGCCACCATACTATCAGCAACAATTACCACCACGTTATTATAAAACTTGAAGCGGTTTTTATTCAGAAACTGCACGATCGCTGAACACGGTTGTTCATTATCAATGATATTAAAAACCATGGTTTGATGCTGGCATAATGATGACTGATGCAACATATCCTCAAACTGGAATGTTTGTATCGGTACATGTTTGCTTGTCAGGTAGGCAAACAGACCGTTGCCCACAAAATTATCACTGCCACACATCAACATCCTGTTCACCGCTCCTTATAAGCTTCGAATCTTGTTACTCATTAAAAATTTAATAATAATCTTCTCGACCTCAGCCTCTTCACGACGGTTTTTAAAATCGAACCCACATGAAATCTGATGACAGGAATACAATTGATTATCCTCATCAAATTCATTGATCATGACGACATCGATCACTTTCAAATCCAGCTGTAAACTGCCAAACGTATCAAAATCCAGTGTGGCATTTTTAATCACCGCATCTTTATAAAGAAAACGGGAGTTCACATCTTTAACAATTAACGCACAACCGCCCTGCGAGATGTTTTTAATCTTCAGAGAGTAGTTTTCTCCGTTTTTGTAACGACCAAAACAGAAAAAGTCATACCCCTTCAGGAAGGAAAAACGCTGATTTTGTCGCTGCTGGGCAAAGAAAATCATATCCGGGATGAAGTAGGATAATCCTGCTTCCGCACCTGCTGATGGGGTTTGTTCGAATCTGGCACTAAATTTTATAATCCCGCTTTCGCTGTGCAGGATAAAGTATTGGACCTTTTCAGGAACAATGTCTTCGTGCCCGGAGATCACAAACCGCTCGAAATCGACCTTCTCTAACTGCGTGATAACGCTACTGTTTTCACATAAGACTTCCAGTTTCGTTTTTTTGTGCAGCTCTTCACGAAGGGTAGCTATGATTTCAAACTTGTCGTCCTTTGCTAATCCAAAGCTCATTCTAAAACCCTTATTTCCATATTTAAGATATGTCCCGCTTTTTGTTGCTCACAAAACGCGAGATCAGCATCCACCCCTGGTGCTTAATTACCATAGTGGATTCCATGTCAAACAGTTGGTTAAAAATTAAGTTTTTAACTATCTTTAGCCATTTATTGATACGTAAAAACATTTAATCAGGATTAATTCTAGCTTAAGACATGCCTAAAACCACGCGAAGTTGTTGATTAACTATAACAAAAGTGAATAACAAACTTTTTTGAGATGTAGTTTTGAGATAACAAATAGCAAGAAATGCATAGATAAAAATTGAGAAAAATGAAGCTATCGTGACGGGAGAACTATGCAGTATGCAGGCAGGCGCGCTTTCATGGGAGGAAGAAAAAACCTTTCGGCACTATATCATTAACCAGGAATATAGCTCTGATAAGTTATTCTTCTAAAGTGAATAATTTTATATACAAAATAAATTTCCCTTAAGACAGAAAAAAGCCAGCATCCTGCTGGCCCGGTAATTACCGAATCGAACTATAGTGGCTTGCTATCATACAGAGGGCACAACGTTAAAAACTCAATATCTTTGCTTAATTATTGATCGGGATGAGTCTGCGATGATCATCACCGCTCCCGCCAGCATTAACGTGTCTTTTAAAACCAGACGCCCGGCTCCGGACAAGTACGGAAAACCATGGTGCAAATCGCCCAACGGCATTACCCATGCTTCTGGTGTGGTAATTAAAAACGATAAGGTAACAATCGGCGTGGCAAATGCCAGTACACCACCAATTAATCCCAACCAGCGGCTGACAGGGTTAGCCAGCACCAGCAAAGCGATAAGCACTTCGACTACGCCCAGACCATTGGAAAACGTATACGTATTATTCGCGGTCTGCCACTCACGCTCCAGCGGTTTAAACTCACCTTCGTGGGTTAAATGCTGCTTATACTCTTCAGGATGTTCATAAAAAAATGACATTACCGGACTATTGGCGACAAACGGCGTAATACTGTCGGCTTCGTAAGGTACAAATTTTAATAACCCAATCCAGATAAAAACAATTGCAATACTCAGGCGAATTAAGGTTAATCCAATTTTATCGCCCTTACCGAGTAAACGCAGATACTTTTCCATTAAGACTCTCCTCACTTGTACAAAATTGCCGTTGCGTGAGTGCTGCTATCAATGCGCATTGAAGTGATTTTCCAGGAAGTTGCATTCTTTTCCTGCGCCAATTTCGCAATAGCATCCTCTATCACGGAAGGTGAACCCGATACGGTAGACACGCTAACGTGAGCAACCTCGGTTTGCGCCAATGCGGAAAATGTCACCGGCACAGTCAGTAACGCTGTCATGAGCAGCGTAGGTTTAAACATCTTCATTTCTATTTCCATTAACCAGTAGTTTCAGTGACAATATAATAAAACACGTCGATTTATTTTATTTCATCCATCACGCCAGAATAACTGTCAATTAGTATTCACCCGGCAAAAAGACAAAAAAAAGCCCCACACGGGTGGGGCAAAAAAATGCAGACTACGCTTTTATTATTTAACGAGAGAAAATAGATCGTTTAATGATTCGCTCATGCTCGGATGAGTAAATATTTGGTCACGCAACGTTGTATAAGGTAAGCCCGCATCCATTACGGTCTTAATGATATTAATCATCTCATGAGAATCCACGCACAGCAGCGATACGCCCAGGATCTGTTTCGTTTCGCTATCCACCACCGCTTTAAGGACACCACGTGTGTCATCCATTACCCGTGCACGCGGGATAGCCGCAACCGGTAGTGTGACGACCTGCACCGCCGCACCGCTGGCGCGAGCCTGTTCTTCTGTCATTCCCACGCGGGAAAGCGGCGGCGTCATAAAGACGGAATAAGGTACGTTTTGGCGATCGCCGGTATTACGTAACCCCTCGCCTAACAGGTTGTCACGTACAATACGGAAGTCATCCAGCGAGATATAGGTAAATTGTAATCCACCGGTGACATCGCCCATTGCCCAAATGTTATCTGCCGAGGTACGTAGATATTTATTCACAATAATGGCACCGCGGTCATTTACATCCACACCCGCTTTCTGCAACTGCAGATTTTCAGTCGCCGGTTTGCGGCCTGATGCCACCAGTAACGCATCCACGGTCTGGCTACCTTCCAGCATTTGCAGCTGCACCGCACCGTCCTGGGACGAAACTGACCGTACGTTGGCGTTAAGGATAATCTCAACCCCTTTGTCGCGTAAAATATTGGCGATAGCGTCGGCAATATCCCGATCTTCACGGGCTAAAAACAGCGGAGCTGCTTCATAAATGGTGACTTTGCTGCCGAAGTTAGCAAACATCGATGCAAATTCAACCCCGATATAACCGCCGCCCAAAATACCTAAACGCTCAGGACGTTGTGTCAAATTTAGCAGACCAGTGCTGTCAAATACGCCTGGAGTGGTGGTTAACCCTTCCACGTTCGGCATCGTTGACTGTGCGCCGGTGTTAATAAAGATCTTCTCGCCGCTTAGCTCAATCGCGCCTGTTGACTGCACGACCCGTACAGTATGGTTATCAACGAATTCAGCACGACCTTCAATCACATCCACGTTTTCCAGATCGGCAAGATTATGGAAGTTTTTATCACGTAAGAAGCTGACAACGGAGGCTTTGCGCTGCATCGCCTCGGCAAAATTATGCTGAAGCTCAGCATCGTGTACCAGGGTTTTGGTCGGAATGCAGCCGATATTAATACATGTCCCACCATACATGGTGTTTGATTGTTCAATAATCGCCACACGCCAGCCCGTTTTCGCCAGGGTAGCCGCCAGCGTTTTACCCGCTTTGCCAAATCCGATAACAATCGCCTGATACTGATTCATGCTCTCTCTCCGCCAAGTCACTGTTCGTTTGATGAACTGAAGTATAGGTTGAACTTTGCCAGAACACTGTATCCACGACTCGCCAATTACTGTCAAATCGTCTAAATCAGCTTTAAAGATGATTAATATTTAGAGAATGCGATTTCTAACTAACACCTTGAAGGTATTCATCTAATATTGAATTAAAGAGATAATATTGTTTCAATAAACGACAGCCAAAGATGTTCAGGAGTCTACATGGATGCCCTTAGCCGATTACTTATGCTTAACGACCCACAAGGCTCAATCGATCAAAACTGCCTACTAAGCAGGGACTGGCAACTGCCGCATGCCGCGGGTGAGTTGTCCATTATCCGCTGGCATACGGTCACCCAAGGGGCTGCTCAACTGGACATGCCTGACGGGACATCTTTTACCCTACGCCCCGGAATTCTTGTTATCCTGCCGCAAAACTCCGCGCACCGACTCTGCCAGTCTGGCGATGAACAAACGCATATCGTTTGCGGTAGCCTGCGGCTGCACGCTTCCTCTCGTTATTTTTTAACTGCGCTGCCTGAAGTTCTGGTTCTGGCTCCTGATGAAAACAGCCCCGTCAGCCACTGGCTCAAAGCTATGATTGCGCTGATGCAACAGGAGTCTATGAGTGCGCTACCAGGTTCCAGTGTAGTATGCAGCCAACAATGCGCTACCCTGTTTGCCTTGACCGTTCGCGAGTGGTTAACCAAGGCGACGCCTGTGCATAACGTATTGAATTTATTACTGCACCCTAAACTAGGGGCCGTCGTCTTCCTGATGCTGGAGTCACCGGCTTTTGCCTGGACCGTTGAAGAGCTGGCCAAGCGCGCGCATATGTCGCGGGCCAGCTTCGCGCAGCTATTCCGTGAAGTGTCAAATTCGACACCGCTGGCGGTGTTAACCACGTTACGACTGCAATTTGCCGCCCAGATGCTGTCACGCGGGTCGCAGCCATTGGTTGTTGTGGCTGAGTCGGTGGGCTACGCCAGCGAATCGTCATTCCATAAAGTCTTTTTACGGGAGTTTGGCTGCACGCCGGGCGAGTACCGCAAACGCGTGAAAGCGTTGGCGGCGTAACGCAACGCCTGCATCGATAACCAAACCGACGCAGGCGTGCGCTTCAAGGCACTATTTTTGGCTACGGTGCCTGTGCAGCCACATCAGCTTATACGCCGCCGGGATAATGAACAGCGACAGCAATGGTGCGGTGATCATGCCGCCAATCATCGGCGCGGCTATGCGGCTCATGACTTCTGAGCCAGCCCCCGTCCCCCACAAGATAGGTAGCAGGCCCGCGATAATCACCGCCACGGTCATCGCTTTAGGACGCACGCGCAGCACCGCGCCGTGATACAACGCCTGATCCAGCTTATCCGCCGTAAAGGTTTGCGGATTTTCCAGCGCGGGTTCGGCTTCAATAGCGTGACGCAAGTACATCAACATCACCACGCCAAACTCTGCGGCAACGCCCGCGAGCGCAATAAATCCGGTTCCGGTTGCAACCGACATATGGAACCCCATCCAGTAGAGGAACCAGATGCCGCCCACCAGCGCAAAGGGGACGCTGGTGATAATCAGCAGCGCCTCACCAAAGCGACGGAATGCCAGGTAAAGCAGAACGAAGATAATCATCAACGTCATCGGCACCATCAGTTTGAGCTTATGGCTGGCGCGTTCAAGCAGCTCGAACTGCCCGGAAAACGCCACGCTGGTCCCCGGCTTTAACTGTACGTTTTCAGCGATCGCTTTTTTCAGATCGTTTACCACCGAAACCATGTCGCGGTCGCGGGCATCGATATAAATCCAGCTGGTTGGACGCGCATCTTCGGTTTTTAACATCGACGGACCAGAAACTACCGTGACATCTGCAACATCTGCCAGCGTGATTTGCTGCTTCATGGGCGTCAGAATCGGCAGATTACGTAACGCTTCCGGGCTATCGCGATAGCTCTGTGCATAGCGTAGGTTGATAGGGTAACGAGCAATCCCTTCCACCGTTTCACCCACCATCGCGCCTCCTACCGCTGAGGTGACAAACAGCTGCACCGCCCCCACGTTCATGCCGTAACGGGCCGCTTTCTCCCGATTAATATCCACGTTGAGATAGCGCCCCCCCACCAGGCGCTCGGCCAGCGCCGAAGAGACGCCCGGGACGGTTCTGGCCACCTCTTCGATTTGTTCCGCCGTGGCGTCAATATCAGCCAGAACATTGCCTGACACCTTGATACCGATTGGGCTTTTGATACCGGTAGAGAGCATGTCGATACGGTTACGAATCGGTGGAACCCACAGATTGGCCAGCCCCGGCAAGCGTACGGTTTTGTCCAGCTCGGCGATGATTTTGTCCATCGTCATACCCGGACGCCACTGATCCTGCGGCTTCAGTTGGATAGTCGTTTCGACCATTTCCAGCGGCGCGGAATCCGTTGCGGTTTCCGCCTTACCGGTTTTACCAAACACGCGCGCGACTTCCGGAACGGTCATGATCAGCTTATCGGTTTTTTGCAGCATGTCCGCCGCCTGGGCCGCTGAAATCCCAGGCAGGGTTGAAGGCATATACAGCAGGTCGCCTTCGTTAATCTGCGGCAGGAATTCCCCACCGACTTTATTCAACGGGTAGATAACCGTCAGAATTGAAAGCACCGCTACCAGGAGGGTGGTTTTGGGCCAGTGCAGCACCTTCAACAACAACGGATGGTAAATACGGATCAGGAAGCGGTTTAGCGGGTTACTGCTTTCCGCCGGTATCTTGCCACGGATCCAGAATCCCATCAGGATTGGAATAACCACAATGGCCAAAAACGCCGCGCCCGCCATGGCATAGGTTTTGGTAAACGCCAGCGGGCCGAACAGTCGCCCCTCTTGCCCCTCAAGGGTGAAAATTGGGATAAATGACAGGGTAATTATCAGCAGGCTGATGAACAACGCCGGGCCGACTTCTACCGAAGCGTCGGTAATGACCTTCCAACGCGTGGCGTTATCCAGTTTTTCATCCGGATGCTGATGCCCCCACTCTTCCAGCCGCTTATGGGCGTTTTCAATCATCACAATTGCAGCATCCACCATCGCCCCGACGGCAATGGCAATTCCCCCAAGCGACATGATATTGGCGTTCAGTCCCTGGAAATGCATCACGATAAACGCGATACACAATCCCAGCGGCAGGGAAATAATCGCCACCAGCGCCGAACGCAAATGCCACAAGAAAAGGGCGCACACCAGCGCAACGACGATAAACTCTTCCAGCAGCTTATAGCTCAGGTTATCAATGGCACGATCGATGAGCTGACTGCGATCGTATGTTGTAACTACCTCTACGCCTTCCGGCAGGCTGCTTTTCAACGTGTCGAGTTTAGCTTTAACGGCGGAGATAACCTCACGCGCATTTTTACCGGAACGCAGGATAACCACCCCGCCCGCCACTTCACCTTCACCGTTGAGTTCAGCGATCCCACGGCGCATTTCCGGCCCAATCTGTACGCGCGCAACATCACGCAGGTAAACAGGCACTCCGTCGGTCCCTGTTTTCAGGACGATGTTGTTGAAATCATCCAGCGTTTGTAGATATCCACTCGCGCGGACCATATATTCCGCTTCAGCCATCTCAACGGACGAGCCGCCCGCTTCCTGATTCGACGAATCCAGCGCAGATTTCACCTCCGCCAGGCTGATGCCATATTGCGTAAGCTTCATCGGGTCGATAACAACCTGATACTGTTTAACCACGCCGCCGACCGAAGCCACCTCGGCCACGTTCGGAATTGTTTTTAACTCATATTTTAAAAACCAGTCCTGAAGGGAACGTAATTGGGCCAGATCGTGTTTCCCGCTGCGATCCACCAGCGCGTATTCAAAGATCCAGCCGACCCCCGTGGCGTCCGGTCCCATTTCCGCGCTAACGCCTGCCGGTAATTTACCCTGCACCTGGTTGAGATATTCCAGCACACGCGAGCGCGCCCAGTAAGGATCGGTGCCATCTTCGAAAATGACGTACACATAGGAATCGCCAAACTGCGAGAAACCGCGCACCGTCTTCGCGCCCGGAACCGACAGCATGGTGGTGGTTAACGGGTAGGTCACCTGATTCTCAACGATTTGCGGAGCCTGCCCCGGATAACTGGTTTTGACGATCACCTGAACATCAGAGAGATCGGGCAGCGCATCAACCGGGGTATTGATGATGGTCCAGGTTCCCCAGATACTGAGAAACAGCGCCCCCATCATCACCAAAAAACGGTTTGCCACCGAACGGCGGATAATCCATTCAATCATTTATCATGTCCTCAGTGTGAATGGGCCGCCGGGGTTGGCATCGCGCCTGCGTCTTGTGCACTACTGCTCTGCGCGCGCATACGGTCCAGTGCGCCAGAGATATTCGCCTCGGAATCAATCAGGAACAGACCGCTGGACACCACTTTTTCACCTTCAGTCAGACCCGATCGAATAGCCGTTAGCCCCTGTGATTCATGGAAAACCGCAACCTGTTTCGGCACAAAACGACCGTCGTTATCGACGGTGATTACCCGCTGCTCCGTCCCCGTATCAATCAGTGCCTTAGAGGGGATCAGCAGCATCGGCTCACTTTGCGTTTTCAGTTGCAGATAAGCATTCATCCCTGGCTTGAGCGCCTCGTCGCGGTTTTCGACCTGCAAACGGATCTGCAACGTCCGCGTGGTAGCATCGACGCTGGGTAAGATATTCCATTTGCTGATGGTGAAAGACTTATCCGGCCAGGCTGGCACGGTGATGCTAAATTGCGAGGCGTCTTTAATCAGCCAGGCGATCGATTCCGGGACCGACGCGCTAACCCATACCGGATCCATCCCCTGAATTTTCGCGACCACATTGTCTTTAGAAATGTTCATGCCGGTACGCAAATCGAATGCGGTAATCACCCCATCAATGGGGGCTTTCAGGGTAAAGCGGGTCTGAATTTTACGCGTTGATTTTAAGCGCTGAATATCCGCTTCAGGCATTCCGGCCAGGCGTAATCTCTCCAGAATCCCTTCCACCTGTGTCGCGCTACCACCGGTCTCCCGCAGCAATAAATATTCGCTCTGCGCCTCAACCCAGTCGGGAATCGTCAGGTCGATAAGCGGCGCGCCTTGCTTAATTTTGTCGCCTACGGTTAGCGGGTAAACCTTCTCGATAAAGCCTGCGGAGCGTGCCTGGACAATAACGAACTGGTATTCGTTATAGCTAACGTTAGCCGGGAAAGTTTGCGCGTAGTGCAGCGGCCCACGGCGCACAGGTTCTGTTTTTAGCCCCAAATTCTGGGTCTGGGTGGGATCGATGCGCACGCCAGGCTCTGACGCGCTCGCGGTCTCTTCATCGGCATATTTCGGGATCAAATCCATATCCATAAACGGCGATTTACCCGGCTTATCAAAGCGCGTGTTCGGGTACATGGGGTCGTACCAAAACAAAACTTTTCTGGCTTCTTTTGGCGAAGCCTGCCCGGTTTCAGCCGTTGCTTTTGCGGATGAATAATAAGTATAAATACCGGCAGAAATAGCCCCACCGGCAATCATGCCCGCAAGAATAAGCGCGGTATTTTTAATATTTAAAGACGCCATAATGATTTCCATTGCGCGATAGTCTCACCCGTATTACGAAGAATTCGGGCGAGAATAAAAGAGACCAGCGAGAACGTTATTTACTGATGTGAATATCGCGTAACACAGAGAGGTTTCCCTGCTGAACAAACGTGAACGCCACCTTATCGCCGGGTTTAATATCATCAGCCTTTGTGTCGGCAACCAGCGTAAAACGCATCGTCATGGCCGGCCAGTTCACCGCCGGAATGGGGTCATGCTTAATCGTGATTTTTTTACTTTCCATATCAACAGCTTCAATCACGCCTGTGGCGTTAATGCGTTGTTCCTGTTGAGCCGCAGGCTGCATATTCATCATTTCGCCATGCTGATGCTCATTGGCCTGAGCGTTAAACATGACCACAGAGAAAAGGCTAAACAACGCGGCTTTGGCGGTAGTCTT
Source organism: Citrobacter arsenatis (assembly GCF_004353845.1). GTDB lineage: Bacteria > Pseudomonadota > Gammaproteobacteria > Enterobacterales > Enterobacteriaceae > Citrobacter > Citrobacter arsenatis. The sequence continues at coordinate 1,450,761 of NZ_CP037864.1, read as the reverse complement.
CATACTTGATGCTCCTGAAAAGTTAATATTAAGGATTACTCCACCCAACCGCCGCCTAAAGCAGCAAACAGCTTAATTTCATTAACCTGTTGGGCGTAATTAAGATCGAGCAGCGATTGCTGCGTGGCGAATAAAGAACGTTCGGCATCCAAAACTTCGATATAGCTAACTGCACCATTTTGATAAAGAGCTCGGGCGCGTTGTAAGGTGATTTGCAATGACGTCAAATAGCGCTGCTGACCGCTAATTTGATCGGCGATGCTTTGGCGTAACACCAGCGCATCCGCCACCTCTTTAAAGGCGTTCTGAATTTTTTGTTCGTAATTCACCACCGACTGCTGCTGGCGTATTTCGGCGAGATCGAGATTGGACTGATTACGTCCGGCGTTAAAAATTGGAATATCTATTTTGGGAACAAAATTCCACATGCCGCTGGCGGCATTAAATAAGCTGGAGAGATCGCTGCTGCTACTGGAAACTGAACTGGTCAGAGTAATTGACGGGAAAAACGCCGCCCGCGCTGCACCGATATTGGCATTCGCCGCCATTAATCCGTGCTCGGCTTCCAGAATATCCGGGCGCTGCAACAATATTTGCGATGACAACGATGGCGGCAGCGTCACCGGTTTAATATCCCCGCGGCTGCGCGTCTGGTCGTTGGGTAATTTTCCGTACGTACCCAGCAACAGCTGCAACGCGTTGTTTGCCTGAGCCAGTTCGCCTTTACGCTTCGCGATTTCGCTGCGCGTGCTTTCAATCACGCCCCGCGCCTGTTCCAGCGCCAGTACGTTGGTACTGCCGGTCAGCAGTTGTTTTTCCACAAAAGCGTAAGAGCGCTGATAGTTTTGCAGCGTTTCTTCGGCAATTTGCAGTTGCGCATAAGCCAGACGCTGATTGAAATAACTTTGCGACACGTTGGAGATTAATGAGATGTGAACTGCCCGACGCGCCTCTTCGCTGGCAAAGAAGTTCTGTCGCTCGGCTTCACTCATATTCTTCAGCCGACCGAAAAAATCCAGATCGAAACTGAGATTCAGCCCGGCCTCGAATTCACGGTTGGTGCTGCTATCGCCTTTTAATTTACCGCTGTAGGTACCGCTGGAGCCTGCCGTAACCTGCGGATAGCGGTCAGCGTCCGTGACGCCATATTGCGCTCTCGCTTCCTGAACTTTCAGCACTGCCATACGTAAATCGCGGTTATTGACCAACGCTTCGCCGATCAGCGCCTTTACCTGGGGATCAACGAAGAAGGTCCGCCAACCCGTATCCTGATACCCCGCCGGTGCAGAAACCAACGCATTCTGGCTTAAGGAGAATTGCTGCGGCACCGGCAATGCCGGACGCTGATACTCCGGCGCCAATGAACAACCGGCGAGAACGAATACAGCACTGAGGGTAAGAAGCTTAAATTTGCTCATAGTTCTTCTCGTCCTGACCGGACTGATGACCCTAAAATATGTAGGAATTTATAGTGTTGTACTTTAACCAAGTGACTCTGTTTAACCGGTGACAGGAAAATGACAAAACTGTCATTTTCCCAATAACCGATTGCTATCCGATCCCGCTTCCCTAGAATTAAAAGTCCGCACAACCAGTGCGAGAAGGAGAATGCGATGAAGGTCTTGATAGTCGAAGATGAGAAAAAAACCGGTGAATACCTGACGAAAGGCCTGACGGAAGCGGGTTTTGTCGTGGATTTGGCGGATAACGGCCTGAACGGGTATCACCTGGCGATGACCGGTGATTACGACCTGCTCATACTCGACATCATGCTGCCGGATGTAAACGGCTGGGATATCGTGCGGATGCTGCGTTCCGCTAACAAAGGGATGCCTATTCTTCTTCTCACCGCGCTGGGCACCATTGAACATCGGGTTAAAGGTCTGGAATTAGGCGCAGATGATTACCTGGTCAAACCGTTCGCTTTCGCCGAGCTGCTGGCGCGGGTCAGAACGCTGCTGCGCCGGGGGGCGGCGGTGATTGTCGAAAGCCAGTTTCAGGTCGCGGATTTGATGGTCGATCTGGTCAGCAGAAAAGTCACCCGCAGCGGTACGCGCATCACCCTGACCAGCAAAGAGTTTACGCTGCTTGAGTTTTTCCTACGCCATCAGGGGGAAGTTTTGCCCCGCTCGCTGATCGCCTCTCAGGTCTGGGATATGAATTTCGACAGCGATACCAATGCTATCGACGTCGCCGTGAAGCGTCTGCGCGCCAAAATCGATAACGACTTTGAGCCGAAACTGATTCAGACCGTGCGCGGCGTGGGATATATGCTTGAGGTTCCTGATGGCCAGTAAACGATGGCGACGCCCTTTCTCGCTGGCAACACGACTGACCTTTTTTATCAGCCTGGCGACGATCGCTTCATTTTTCGCCTTTGCATGGATAATGATCCACTCGGTAAAGGTCCATTTCGCCGAGCAGGACATTAATGATTTACAAGAGATCAGCGCCACGCTGGAGCGAATTATTAACCAACCCAACGAGCCAGAATCACGCCGTCTGGAAACGCTAAAAAACGTGGTAGCGGGTTACTCGAACGTCATTATTTCTCTGGAAGATAGCAACCAGAAGGCTATTTTTCATTCGCCTAATGCGCCGGATCTCCGACAATTTATCGCCAGTGCAAGACCGGACAAAAATGCCCATGCCAGCGATGTATTTATTATCTCCGGCCCAACGCTGCAAACGCCCAAACATGTTCACGGACAGAAAACATCGTCTAACTGGCGAATGATTCGCCTGCCTGTTGGACAGCTAGCCGATGGAAAACCGGCATATACGCTGTATCTGGCGTTATCGATCGATTTTCATCTGCACTATATTAACGACCTGAAAAATAAACTGATTATGACGGCATCGCTGATTAGCATGATGATTGTTTTTATCGTGCTGTTTGCCGTATATAAAGGCCATGAACCGATCCGTAACGTCAGTCGCCGTATCCAAAATATCACCTCGAAAGATCTGGATGTGCGTCTCGATCCGCAAGCTGTTCCCATTGAACTGGAACAGCTGGTAAGTTCATTTAATCATATGATCGAACGTATTGAGGACGTATTTAAACGCCAGTCGAACTTCTCTGCGGATATTGCTCATGAGATCCGCACGCCAATAACTAACCTCGTCACGCAAACGGAAATTGCACTCAGCCAAACCCGTAGCCCAAAAGAGCTGGAAGACGTGCTGTATTCCAATCTCGAAGAATTTGGCCGCATGTCGAAAATGGTCAGCGATATGCTGTTTCTGGCGCAGGCAGACAACAATCAGCTCATCCCGGAAAAGACAGCGCTTAATCTGGCTGATGAGGTGGGGAAAGTGTTCGACTTTTTCGAAGCCTGGGCAGAAGAACGCGAGGTTGGCTTACGTTTTGAAGGACGCGCATGCTGGGTTTCGGGCGATCCGCTAATGCTACGTCGGGCGGTGAGCAATCTGCTGTCAAATGCTATGCGCTACACGCCAAAAGGCGAGTCGGTAACCGTGCGGGTAAAAGAGGCGGACAATCAGGTGCAGATCATCGTGGAAAATCCCGGCATCCCCATTCCCCCACAGCATCTCCCCCGGCTCTTTGACCGGTTTTATCGGGTAGACCCTTCGCGACAGCGCAAAGGTGAAGGCAGCGGTATTGGCCTGGCGATTGTGAAATCGATTGTCATCGCCCATCAGGGAAAAGTCTCGGTGACATCCGATCGGCTTGCCACCCGATTTATTCTGACGCTGCCCAAGCATGGGATGTAATTTACGGAGATGGTGCTTCGGCATCATCATCTATTCTCTGACACAACCGTCATAATTCAGTCACGTCGCTGACAGCCCTCGCTAATTATAATTTCTTCCGTAAACCCATACTGGAGAAATATGATGAATAAGATGTCCTCTTTTTTAGCTATCGCATTTTTTATTTCAGCTGGCGTTAATGCGGCAGACACCCCCGAAATGCATCAGCAGGCCGCAGTGGCCCATGAAATGATGAATAACAGCGAGGCACCTGCACATCAACAAATGGCGCAAGCACACGCCGCACAGGTGAAAAATTCCACGTCAACACCATCCCTGGCGCGGTCCTTTTCACAAATGAATGAGCATGAAAAAGCGATGGTCGTTCACCAGTCAGTGAATAACGGCCATTCATTTGCCCATGAGGTACAGGCCGAACAGCACCGCGCACAGATCCCCGCACAAGGGTAACGTTGTTCTGTGTTGAATCCAATTTCCACGCAGGCCTGTGCTTCTACAAGCCTGCGTCCCTTCCGTTAATGTCAATATTAATATGATTTTAAAAACCCCATTAAAAAGTAAATACATTTAAGCGTTTTATTTTTCTTGTATGAAATACGTAACCCACCTGTTTATGATTTTGCATATTACAGCCTCCACAACCTCGCTATTAATATAAATTAGGATTTCCCCTGGTATGCGTCATTAATATTAAATGGGAGACTGCCGTCGTCGTAAACACGACATCCAAACAGTGCGTATTCCTATAAATAAACTAAATGATGATAGTGAGCAAAAAAATGAACAAACGTCTGCTGGCACTCTTTGTCCTCGGTCTGACAACGGCTACCACAGCATGTGCTATTACTCCGGCAATGCAGAAAAAGTACGAACGTTCAGGTTGTACGCAAATGAGTGAACTCAATGGCTGCGATATCAATAAATCCTATCAGTGGAACCGCGATCATGGGTTTATTGAGAACGGTAACAGCCCGCAGAATCGTCATCACCGTCATGGTGAACAGCAGCAAAATACCGCTGACCGGGATAACCGCGACAATGCCGGTATTGACGGCAAATTCAGCGGAAATTACGTGGCCAAATTTGCCAATGGGCAACGCAGCGTGGATATTCACGTCGAGGACTCCGGCGTTTACGTCAATGGAAATGAAGTGCGTGACGTAAATACCTATAAGGATACGATGACCTTCCGTGTCGGCTATGCCACTTACACCATTAAAACAAATGGTCGTGGTAGCTGGAATGACAGCGATGCCGGTAACGCTGGCAAAATTGTACGCGAATAACGGATACCGCTAAAGAGCGCTGCGATCACAGCGCTCTCAGAGGTCATGCATTACAGTATGCCGTTTGAATACTGGAGTCAGGCATGGCTTTAACCCTTACGGTTTTGCTTGAAAACCGGCGCGCGGCGAGCGCAGATAAATCATTACAGGCAAAGCCTGGATTAAGTCTGTTAGTTCAGGATGAAACCACTACCATCCTGTTTGATACCGGGCCGGACGACAGCTTCATACTTAACGCCGCGCAAATGGGCATAGATCTGACGCAATTGACCGCCGTGGTCCTTTCGCACGGCCATTACGATCATTGCGGCGGCGTGCCGTGGCTTGCGGATAACAGCCGTATCATTTGCCATCCCCAAATAGCCTGCGAGCGGTACGCCTCAATAACCCTGGCGGGTACGCCAAGAAAAATAAAAAAACTCTCGCGTGAAAATGACTATTCTCGACACATCATGGAATACACCCGTAAACCGTTGGCTATCAGCGATCGCTTTTTGTGGTCCGGGGAAATAAGTGTCCCCACTCCGCAGGCCTACGGCGTTATTAGCGAGAAAATACCTCAACCGGATTACATCAGCGACGAAGGCGTATTAATTTATAAATCTGAGCGCGGGTTAGTCATCATTACCGGATGCGGGCATCGGGGAATAGAAAATATCGTACGTCATTGCCAGAACATTACCGGCGTTAGCCAAATATACGCCCTCGTCGGTGGGTTTCATTTACGCGCCGCCTCCCCCGCTAAGCTATGGCGAACCCGACAATTTATTCAGCAACAACAACCCGAAAAACTGCTCGGCTGTCATTGCACCGGTTCGTGGGGGCGATTGTGGCTACCAGGAACTGACGCCCCGGCAACGGGAGATGTGATTGTGCTGGCTGAGTAACGACTATAAAAGATTGCCCAACCAGCAATAAAAAACGGGAGCCTTACGGCCCCCGTTTATCAGTCATCATTACATGGTGACAATTGCTGGCTCATCAAAGACGGTGAGTTTTGGCGCTTTACCGGTGTATTTTTCTGCGTATACCAGGCTGGTATTCCCGGCACAACCATTCGCCAGTCGTGAAGTCGGGATATCCGCCGTCAGCACGTTCGCGCCGCCATTTTTACAGATACCGTTTTCGATATCCGGCCATGCGCCTTCATGGATACAGATGATTCCCGGTTTAATGCCGTCACTAACGTGCGCGCCCACCAGAACCTGTCCACGCGCATTCCATACGCGTACCAGATCGCCCTCAGCAATTCCTCTGGCTTTTGCGTCATCCGGATGAATGGTTACCGGCTCGCGATCGGCAATAGCGTACTCTTTGCGCAGCGACGCGTAGTTAAGCTGGCTATGCAGACGATGTGCCGGGTGCGCCGTCAGTAGCTGCAGTTGATCTTTATCCGCAGTTCCTTTCCATTCATCGGGTTCAATCCATGACGCATGCGGCGGACAATCTTTATATTGATAGCCTTCAATCGTTTTCGAGTAGATTTCTATCTTACCGCTCGGCGTTCCCAGCGCATTCATCACCGGATCGCTGCGGAAATCCGCGTAGCGTACATATTTGTTGTTCTTTTCATTCTCACGCATTTCGATCAGTTTATTCTGCTGCCAGAACGCGTTGAACTGAGGCATGGCGACACGCTGGGCGCGGGCGGCTTTTTGCGCAACGTCATAGAACTGCTTCAGCCACGCCATTTCGTCTTTGCCCTCGGTATAAACCGCCTTACCACCCGGTTTGAGCATCTCAGCCAGATCGGCGAATACGTCAAAATCACTACGCGCTTCAAACTGCGGCGCGATGACCTGTTTCATCGGCACCAGGTGCTGGTTACTGTAGTCACCGGTCATGGTCAGATCGTTACGTTCAAACGATGTGGTGATCGGCAGGACTATATCGGCGTGTTTGGCCGCTGCGGTCCAGTAGCACTCGGAGATAACAACCAGTTCAGGCTTCTGCCAGGCCTTGATTAAGCGGTTAGTATCCTGATGATGGGTAAAGTTAGCGCCGCCCGCCCACCAGATCATTTTGATATCCGGGAAGGTTTGCTCTTTACCATTATGCTGATATTTGCCGCCTGGGTTTTCCAGTGCTTCAACAATTCGCGCTACCGGCAGGCTGGTGACCGCATCGGAAACCGCCCAGTCGTTACCCGCTGATGACCCTCCCTCAATTTTGGCGGAAATTGCTGGCAATACCCCACCCGTGCGCGTTGGGTTACCGCCGTTGGAATAGTGATACGAGAATCCAAATCCGCCGCCTTCGGTACCAATTTGTCCCAGCATCGCCGCCAGAGTCACCAGCATCCAGTGTTTTTGCTCACCGTATTGCTGACGCTGAATCCCCCACCCCGCCATAAGCATAGTTTTATTACTGGAGAAAATTTCCGCCAACTTCTCCAGTTGCTCTGCAGGCACGCCGCACACACCGGAAGCCCACTCGGCGGTTTTCTCTATTTTGTCGTTCTTGCCGAGCAAATACTCTTCAAACTGCGGATATCCGGTGGTGTATTTTTCCAGGAAGGCTTTGTCGTGGAGATTTTTCTTCACCAGCGTATGGGCGATCCCCAGCATCATCGCCACATCGGTCCCCATATGCGGCGCAATCCAGGTGGCATTTTCACCAAAGAACTCAATGGTTTCTGAACGCATTGGATCGATGGCGATGACGCTTTTCCCTGATTTTTTCAGCAGATTAAAGTATTCAATCCCCTGTTCATCCGTGCTGCTCCAGGCAATTTTGAGGGTGTTGAGCGGGTTCATCCCCCACAGCACCACGACCTGACTGTGCTCAAGCACCATCGGCCAGGTGGTTTGCTGCTCATAGACTTCAACCGATCCCACAACGTAAGGCATGATCACCTGTGCAGCCCCGGTTGAATAATCACCGGTATGCCCAGCGTAGCCACCGGCCATGCTCATATAGCGTTGCAGTAAAGTTTGCGCCTTATGCAGAACACCGCTGGAGCGCCAGCCATAGGAACCGGCAAATATTGAGGCCGGGCCATAGCTGCCGCGAATCCGGCTATGCTGCTCATGAATGAGTTTCAGCGCCTGCTCCCAGCTAACCCGCACGAAAGGATCGTTGCCACGTTTACCATCCGCTTTACCTGGGTTTTCCAGATAGCTTTTGCGCACCATTGGATACTTAACGCGGATATTGGTATGAACCTGATCCGGCGCGGTTTGCTGTAACGAGTTCGGTACCGTTTTCGGTAATGCCCCTTTTGAGGAAACCACTTTGCCGTCTTTTACTTCAACGTATACCGCGCCCCAACGTGCAGCCGTCAGAATCGCTCCGCCATTTTGGCCTTCGGCCCAGGCTGGCATTGGGATCACCGAAGAAATCGCCATTGTCCCGGTTGCCGCGCCAGCCGTCTTGATAAAGTCACGTCTTGTGAGTTTCATGATTTCTCCTGATTTTTCGCTTATTTGTTCATGTCTTTAGCGTTGTACTGGAAGTAACGGCTCAGGATATCCAGTTCGGTTTCACTGATATTGGTACGAGCGCCCATCCCTTTCGCCACTGAAGGCCAGGCGTTGAGCGTGAAATGACTCGCAGGAATTGGCGCATGGCAGCCCGCGCAATACACATTGTCGAGTTGGCGCGCGTAATTCCACATGGGTTCACGGCTGGCGAGAGCGGAACCGCTCCATTCCCCCTGCAGCACAACATCTCGCCACGCATTGCCGTAATCATCTTTTTTCCAGTCGGAGAGGATCTTCAGCGACTGCTGACCTTTTTCACTCAGACTGGCAAGAATCAAACGCTGTCCTGCCGCGTAGTAAATGACCTGTTCACTTCCCTGCATCTGGCTACCGCGAATCTCGACTTGTCGCGCGTTATCCGTTGATTTCAGGACCTGCATTTTTGTTGCCGGGTAAACGGTTCCCAGCTCGCCAAGCGCGGTATTGCTTACGGCATAAAGCTCAGTTGCCGAGGCTGGAGTGGAGGCTGACTGCGCTTCAAGCCCTTTAAGCGCGCTGTCATCCATTTTGATTTCAGGTGGGAAATGGGCGACGCCCTTGTGGCAATCAATGCAGGTTTGCTTTTCCGCGATGCCCATTTTGTGCATCTTCTGGGCATCCGCGCTTTGTGCGGCAAGATCCATCGCGTCCATGCTGTGACAGCTACGACAGGTTGCGGAATCAGTCGCCTTGAGCTGTGCCCAAACGGTTTGCGCCATCTCCAGACGGTGTTCTTCAAATTTTTCCGGGGTATCGATTTTTTTGGTTATGAACTGGTGATAAACATCTTTTGAGGCCCGCAACTTAGCCACCAGATAATCCAGGCCGCCTTGTGGGATATGACAGTCCGCACACTCTGCACGAATCCCTTTCTGATTCTGGAAGTGAACCGAACCGGTATATTCCTCATAGGGTGCCTGCATCGTATGGCACGACAAACAGAATTCCGTGCTCGACGTTTTGTGCAATGTCCATTGCCCTGCCAAAACGATAACAGCACCAAGAACAATGCACAGCAGCATCGTCCAGAGGATGGTTTTATTTATTTTTCTCATCTTTTATTCCCACAAGACGAATACCCTTTAATGGGTAGACAATAATTAGCCTAAAGCGGTTACTTATTGATATTCATCAAACGCAGAGGGAAATGAGAATCAGCAAACGGGTAAGTTTGAAGGGGGTCGCATAATTAATGAGAACGAAATGCAAATATCAAATTTCGTTTAAAATCAGAGTATTAAACTAAACATAAAGTTTAATTAACTATTAATAATAAAAACATCAGAATAAAAGTTTGATAAACACTAAAAGGCGCTGAAATTAATCCATTGGCAACACTCGCTATATAATAAAATATACAATGAAAAAACATAAAAACGAACACTTTTCTATTTCGTGATAACACCAATTAATGATGATATCTGTCTTGCAGCTTTGCTCAGAGGTACATACATGACCCGACTTACAACACTCACCTTTCATTGACGCGCATTGATGCACGCAACCTTGATCTGGTCACTTATTATACAGGGACGACTTTCGCTACACTCGGGGTAGAGGTAAACAAACAGGAGGTAGTGAATATGTATCGCTCAATTCTGGTGCCCATTGATATCTCTGAAACCGATTTAACCCGCCATGTTGTTCCACAGGTCCAGGCGCATGCTAAAACCGCTAAGGTCCACTTTTTAGCCGTTATTCCTACCGTTCCGTTCTATGCCTCGCTGGGGCTGGCCTACTCTACCGAATTTCCGGACAGAAGTGGTTTGCAGGCCAAAGCCAGCGAAAAACTCGAAGAAATTATTAAGCAGTTCAATATTCCTGCCGGCAGGAGTCAAACTCACGTCGTTTATGGCCCGCCGAAGGATCAGATCCTCAAGCTGGCGGAGGCGGTTGACGCAGAGCTTATTATCATCGCCTCACACAAGCCTGGTTTTAGCACTTATCTGCTGGGCTCAACGGCAGCAGCCGTCGTACGCCATGCGAAATGTCCGGTGCTGGTTGTGCGGTGATAGCGTTAAAATGGGAGCGAATGTGCTCCCATTTTTTTGTGGCTCAGGCCATCGCTCAGCTCTGATTATCCAGTCTGACCAATGCCAGCAACAGCTGACTCAGCGCACCGTAGAAACCAAAGTCATCATAGCGGCGGCATTTGGTGGCGAATTCCGGTAACCAGCGTAACAGCCCCACCAACGTTTCTCGGCGCAACGCATCAATACGCTGATGGCTACCCCCTGGCTCTCCAAGAGAAAAATGCAGATGGCTCAGCAGTTCGATAAAAATCGCCAGATGATCGGCTGACTCGCTAAACGCATCGCTTACCTGCATGCCCGCATCAGATAACAGTTGTTTAATGACCCCGTAGTTTGGCCCCCCGTCAAGATGAGCCGACGCATAGGGTAACGCCGCGTGTTTATCCGACATCAGAAACAGGCTGCAAAAATCAGCAGCCAGTTCCAGGGTGGCGTCTTCACGCACCTTAAGCGCGGCAATTTTCTCCTCCAGCAACAGGACCTCCGCCTCAAGCGACGGTTCACCTTTTAGCACCGCGAACCATTCAGCCAGTTCGCGGGTCTGTAAAAGCGCCAGGCTTTGATCGTCACGCTCCTGGGAAAACAACTGTGCCAGCCAGGCATAAACGCAGGCCATCTGTTCTGTCGTCAGGGAAGTGTGTTTCGTCATGACGTTACCTTCTGTGCCGGAACATATTCACACTGCGCCACCATTTTTATCGGGCCGCTGAACGCCGTCACGTTATCCACCTTGCCGGTATACTTCTCAATTTCCACCAGCGTAGTATGGGCGCTGGTCGCCTGCGCCAGCTGAGACGTGCCGATATCTATCGTTAACACGTTCGGATTGCCGTATTTACAAAGCGCCCCGGTTTCTCCACCGTTGTCAGGATCGTACCAGGCACCTTCATGTATACGCGCCACGCCCGGCGAGTAAAGATCGGAGACAACCGCCCCGGCCAGTACTTGTCCGCGCGCGTTAAACACACGGACAATATCGCCGTTGCGAATTCCCCTTGCGCTGGCATCCTGCGGGTTGATAAACACCGGCTCTTTACCACTCACAGCATAATGTTTACGCAGCGCTTCAGATTCACAAAGCTGCGAGTGCAAACGGAAATCCGGGTGCACCGATTGCAGATGCAGCGGCCAACGCTGCGACCCCGGCCCGCCGTGTGAACGTTCGATTTTCTCAAACCACATCGGATGCCCCTGGCAGTCGTCATACTGCATATCGGCAATGGTTTTCGAGAAAATCTCGATCAAACCACTCGGGGTGCCGAGCGGCTCAAGATCGGGGTCTTCACGGAAGGCCTGATGACGAACAAACATCTGCGGATGTTCGAATTCAACGTACTCCTGCTGATTCCAGAAAACATCAAAAGCCGGGAGATGGACGCCGCGCCCTTTCCCCTGCTGGCTACCTTCCTGCCAGATCCGTTTTAACCAACCCATCTCATCCAGCCCTTCGGTGAAGGCTTCTTCACGATTAAAGCGGCGGCAAAGATCGCGGAAAATATCGAAATCATTACGCGCTTCAAACTGCGGCTGCACCAGTTGCTTCATAGCGATAATGCCGCGGTTGGAATGGTTGCCATACTGGTCGAGATCGTTACGCTCAAACTGGGTCGTCGCGGGCAATACGATATCGGCAAATCGACAGGTTGAGGTCCACTGATTATCGATGGCGATAACGGTTTCCAGCTTACGCCAGCCCTCAATAATGCGGTTGATCTGCTGGTGACGATGGAAAGGGTTAGTCCCGGCAAAAACGCACATTTTCAACGGTGGCAGCGTAACGGTTTTACCGTTCCAGTTAATTTTCTTGCCTGGTTCCAGAATCGCATCGATAAAACGCGCGATCGGAATAGTGCTGCTATAGCCCTTAAAATCGGTGCTGTTATGTACAGGCGCAACGGTGGTGGAACCTGAAAATCCGCTCAGAATAACCCCCTTACGCCCTGGGGTACCCGCGCCGTTGTAGTGCCAACCAAAACCAAACCCACCGCCGGGTAAGCCGATTTGTCCGAGCATTGAGGCCAGTACTACGATCATCCACGCCCACTGTTCCCCGTGCTGCATACGCTGCACGCACCAGCCGGCAATAATCTGCGTTCTACCGCCCGCCATCTGCCGCGCCAGTTCACGAATCGTATCGGCATCAACCCCACATATTTTTTCCGCCCACCGGGCATCTTTAGGCTGTCCGTCACTTTCTCCCAGCAGATAAGGCAGAAATTGCTCAAACCCAACGCAGTAGTTTTCGAGGAAATGCTTATCGTAGAGCTTCTCGGTATAGAGCGTGTGCGCCAGTGCCAGCTGTAGCGGCACATCAGCCTGCGGATTCACGGCGATGTGCTTAACCTTGTCGCGGCCCAGGTAGTCGTGAGTCGAAGTGATAACCGGGTCAACGCTAATGACCGAAATCTCGCCGCGCGCCACTTTGTCCTTTAATTGCTCGTAGTATTCATAAACATCATGATCCGGACACCACCAGTTCGCCTGCTGATTTTTAATCAGGTCGGAGCCCCACAGCACAATCGTTTTGCTGTTCTTCAGCACCAGCGGCCAGGAGGTCTGCTGCTCATATACCTCCATTGACCCGACTACGCGCGGCAGGATCACCTGAGCAGCACCGGTGGAATAGTCGCCCCCGGTACCCACGCTGTTGCCGTGCAGCGCAATGGCGCGCGCCAGCATCCCGGAAGCATTATGGAACATGCCGGTCGATTGCCAGCCGCTGGCCGTCAGCAGCGCGCTCGGACCATAGGTCTTCTGAATGCGCTCCAGCTCCTGATAGAAGAAGTCCAGTGCTTCATCCCAGGACACGCGCACAAAGCGGTTATCGCCACGCTGTGTGGTATCGCTCTGGTGGCGTTTACGCAACCAGTCGACGCGGACCATGGGATAGCGAATACGTGCGCCGCCATGTACGTGATCCGGCAGTCCGGCGATCATTTTTGACGGGTATTTATCCCGCTCAAACGGTTTGGCCTCAATAAAACGACCATCAACCACGGTGGCACGGATTGCCCCCCAATGAGAGCCGGTCAGAATCCCCTCTTTGACGCCAGCACCCTGTACCTCTGCGGCGTTGGCGCTACGGGGAGTGAGCAGAGAAGGTCCCAACATACCGGCTACGGTCAGACCGCCCAATTGCAGTAGAAAACGTCGGCGAGATGCCTGAAAGAGATCGTTATTTTTCATTGCTTTCTCCCTTATCGCCATGCGGCTTATCCGTAGTGTCAGAGGCATTCATCTGCAAATATTTCAGCAAGGTACGTTCTTCACGTTTATCCAGACTGGTAAATCCAATCATGCCGTTCAACGTGCCAATCCAGCCGTTGGCGTCAAAGTGTTCTTTCTCAGGCGCGCCGTGACACTGATTACAGGTTCCGTTATAGAGCGAGTCGGCATAGGCCCAGATAGGCTTAATGTCGTTGACCATATCGCCCTTCTGCATCCAGGCGGTGGCTTGCAGTTTGCTCCACTGCGTATTCGTTTCCGCGACGGTGGTGTGCTCCAGCGTTTTTACATGCTGCTGGATGTCGCCGCGAACAGAGGCCACAAAAATGCGTTTGCCCGGCAGTTGCGCCAACACGCGCTGACGTCCGTTAGTCTCGGTCCAGCCCACTATTTCAATTTGCAGCCAGTCGCCGTCACGCTTTAACACTTTTACTTCAGAGGCGGGCAGCAGTGAGCCTGCAGGTTCTTTATCACCCTTAGCGGCATAAATAGGTTTGATATCCAGAGAATAGAGCGTATCGCCATCGTCGCTCGCCGTGGCGCGTAACTCGTCAAACTGCTTGCGGAAACCGCTGCTCATATCGGGAAGCTGGTGCGCGATTCCTTTATGGCAGTCGATACAGGATTGATTGTCCTTGGCCGCAATCTCCATCTGTCGCGCGGCTTCAGGATACTGTTTAGCATGATCCATCGCGTCATAGTTATGACAAGAACGACAGGTCGCGGAGTTGTTTTCCTTCATTCGCGCCCATTCGCGCTCCGCCAGCTCGGCGCGTTTGGCCTCGAATTTTTCAGGCGTATCAATAGAGTGGGCAACAAAAGTCTGATAAATATCGTTACTCGCTTCCAGCTTACGCTTCACCATACCTGGGATATCGGATGGAATGTGACAGTCGTGACACTCTGCACGCACCCCGGAGGCATTCTGAAAATGTGCGGACTGTTTATATTCTTCGTAAACCGGCTGCATGCTATGGCAGCTCACGCAAAACTCGGTTGAACTGGTTAATTTGATGCCAACGTGCGGCAAGACGATCAGCGCGATGCCGACCACAATCCCGATGACGACCAGCGCCAACACTGACCAACGTGCGCTCGGTCTGAGCAGCGCCCTCCATAGTTTCCGCATAATAGCCCCTGTAATTATATGGTTTAGTTACAGAGGATCTTATTTCTCAAATGTGAACAGCAACACTGGTCAGGATGAATGGCTTACGGCACAATGTGAACAGATATGAACAGAAAGAGACAGCAACCAGGATGTCGCATCACATTGTAATTGTTGAAGATGAACCGGTCACCCAGGCGCGGTTACAGGCATATTTTGAACAGGAAGGTTATCACGTCTCTGTCACCGCCAGCGGAGCCGGCCTGCGTGAAATCATGTCGCAGCACTCTGTCGATCTTATTCTGTTAGATATCAACCTTCCGGATGAAAATGGCTTAATGCTGACCCGCGCCCTGCGTGAACGTTCAACGGTGGGGATCATTCTGGTAACGGGGCGTAGTGACCAAATTGACCGCATCGTTGGGCTGGAAATGGGGGCTGATGATTATGTCACCAAGCCGCTGGAGCTACGTGAACTGGTGGTGCGGGTGAAAAATTTACTCTGGCGGATCGACCTTGCCCGTCAGGCGCAACCGGAAACCAAAGACAACTGCTATCAGTTTGCCGGGTATTGCCTGAACGTCTCCCGTCATACCCTGGAACTGGGCGACGAGGCAATCAAACTCACCCGCGCCGAGTATGAAATGCTGGTCGCTTTTGTCACCAATCCGGGGGAGATTCTCAGCCGCGAACGTTTACTGCGCATGCTGTCAGCGCGACGGGTAGACAATCCAGACTTACGCACCGTGGACGTCCTGATCCGCCGTTTACGCCACAAGCTGCGGGCTGACTTATTGGTGACGCAGCACGGGGAAGGCTATTTTTTAGCGGCTGACGTGTACTGATACAGATAAACAGGACGGAATCCGCCGGGTGACAGCGAGCACTTAACATGCTGGCTGTCAGCATTTTTCGGGGTGAGCACCAGGATCGGTGGACTGATATTTTCCGGCACCGGTTGCCCTTGTAATACACTGATAGCCTGTTGAATCGCCAGTTCACCTTGCCAGACCATTTGATCGCTGGCAGCCATAATGATTCTTTCGCGTTTGAGTCCGCGATACACCTGATGCGACAGATAAAAAGAAACGACGGTGAGCGGCGCGCCCAGATTCCGCTTCTCCCCCATCGCCGCTTCCGCAGCAATTGCCGTCCCGGCCACCACATCGACATCTGGATGACGCTCAAGCATCTCTTGCAACAGATTACGCTGAACTTCAATATCATTATCCCCCAGCGCTACATCCACAATGCTCACCTGACTGCCGGCTATCGCCTGGCGGAATCCTTCCACCATCTCGCGACTGCCTCCGGCGTCATCAGGTCCGGGCAATAATAAGACCTTTAGCGGTTTGCCAGCGCTCCACTTAACCAGATAGCGACCTGGCTGATACCCCATCTGGAACCACGGCACCCCAACCCGGGCTTTTACCGTCGCGTCATGGATCGCATTGACCACCTCAATAACCGGCAGCGTGCCAACCTGTGCCTGCAAATCCGGAAAAGTCGTCGTGCTGCTGCCCAACAAAATGGCATCCGCGCCCCATTGCTGGCACTGAGCGATTTGAGATTTTTGCGTGTCGAACTGGCGATAGCCTCCCGCTTCGAGCACCTTGAGACTCACTCCATATTTTTTCGCCGCCTCAAGCATGCCGTAATTCACGGAAAGCCAGTAGGAATCCTTCAGGCTGGGATACAGTGCGCACAATTTCCACACTTTGTTTGCAGTAACGTCCGTTTGCGGCGTCGGCACTGCCTGCTGCGTATTCTGCCACTGCAGCAGTGCGGGCCCGGTCGCGTGACCCAGGCCAGGAAAAAGCGTGATAAGCAGGAAAACCAGTACGCGCATGATAGCCTCATCATTGATAAGGCTTTATCCTAGTTGCTTTCCTCTTTTCGACTCAACCTTTTTAATCTGTGGCGACCCGACAGTGAATTTATCTCTGACCAAACGACTGTGGATAGGCTTCGCGCTAATGGCGGCGTTGACCCTCATGAGTACGCTGGTAGGCTGGTATAACCTGCGTTTTGTCAGCCAGGTTGAGCAGGCCAATACCCAGGCGCTGATCCCAACCATGGACATGGCGCGCCAGCTTAGCGAAGCCAGCGCCTGGGAACTGTTTTCCGCGCAAAATCTTACCGCCGCAGATAATGAAAATATGTGGCTGGCGCAGGGGCGTATGTTAACCGCCCAAAGCCTGAAAATAACTGCATTACTGAAAACCCTTCGCGAGCAGGGCTTTGACACCTCGGCCATTGAACAACAGGAAAAAGAGATCGCCCAGTCGTTAAGCCATCAGGGAGAGATGGTTGGCGCACGTCTGAAACTGCGCGAGAAACAGCAGCAGCTCAGTCAACAACTGATAGAGGCTACCGCCGACGTTGCCGAAATGGCGCGCGGTCAGGCCAGTAATGCCGCCACCTCGGCAGGCGCTACGCAGGCAAGCATTTATGATTTGATTGAGAGCCATCAGGGACAGGCGGCTGAATACGCTCTCGACAGGCTTATCGATATCGATCTGGAATATTACAACCAGATGAATGAGCTGCGCCTGAGCGCGCTTCGCGTGCAGCAAATGGTAATGAATCTGGGAAATAACCAGGCGCAGAATAACCTGTCGGCGCTGGAAACCCAGCTGAATGCCGCGGTAAGAGTACTTCACCGCCGACAAATACGCATTGAAGATCCGGTGGTGCGCACTCAGGTTGCCGACGCCGTGAGTACAATTAGCCGTTATGTTGATCTGCTGAGTTTGTATCGTCAGGATAATGACATCACCACCCGGCTACAGATCTTATCGCAAAACAATATCGAGCAATTTACCCGTTTCAGTAGTGAAGTCAGTCAGTTGGTGGAAATCATCGGCCAACGTAATCAGACAGGCCTCGCGCATCTCAAACAGGCCAGCCAGCGCGGGCAAACGCTGCTGCTGCTGTTAGGTGCAGTATCGTTATGCTTGTTAATTCTCATTCTTTGGCGCGTGGTCTACCGTTCGGTCACGCGTCCGTTGGCGCAGCAAACCCAGGCGTTACAGCGTTTGCTTGAAGGTGATATTGACTCTCCATTTCCGGATACCGCAGGCGTTCGTGAGCTGGATACCATCGGGCGGTTGATGGATGCCTTCCGCGCCAGCGTTCACGCCCTGAATAGCCACCGTGAACATCTGGCCGCTCAGGTTAAAGCTCGCACTGCCGAACTGCGTTCGATGGTCTCTGAACACCGGCAGGCCCGCGCAGAGGCCGAAAAAGCTAACCAGGCAAAATCGGCGTTTCTTGCCGCCATGAGCCATGAAATACGCACCCCGCTGTACGGGATCCTCGGCACAGCGCAGTTGCTCTCAGACAATCCCGCGCTGGCGCAGCATCAGGAGAATCTGCGCGCAATCACTGACTCTGGCGAGTCTCTGCTGACCATCCTCAACGATATCCTGGATTATTCCGCCATCGAAGCGGGTGGAAAGAATGTGGCGATCGGCGATGAACCTTTTGAGCCCAGACCACTGCTGGAAAGTACGCTTCAGCTCATGCATAGTCGCGTTGCGGGTCGCCCGGTTGCGCTGGTTACGGATTTTGCCGACGATGTACCCGACGCTTTACGCGGCGATCCCCGCCGCATCCGGCAAATCATTACTAACTTATTAAACAACGCCCTGCGCTTTACCGATCGGGGACACATCATCCTGCGTAGCCGATGTGAAGACCAGGACTGGTACATTGAAGTTGAAGACTCGGGATGCGGGATTGATCCTGCCCGTCAGAGCGATATTTTTCAGCCGTTTGTTCAGGTAAGCGGTAAACGTGGGGGAACCGGGCTTGGCCTCACCATCAGCGCCAGCCTCGCGCAGGCGATGCAGGGAGAACTCAGCGTCACCAGCACACCAGGAGTCGGAAGCTGCTTTCGTTTGCGTCTGCCATTACGGGCTGATGCGATGCCGGTAGCGAAATCCGTTCCACGTTCGATATCGTTACAGGATTTACGCTTACTGCTCATCGAGGATAATCCCCTCACGCAGCGCATCAGCACAGAAATGCTCACCCTCAATGGCGCACAGGTCACCGCTGCCGACAGTGCCGCTGCGGCGCTAAAAATATTGCAGGAAGATGCGCGCTATGATGCTGCCCTGGTTGATTTCGACCTTCCTGATATCGACGGTATCACGCTGGCGCAGCAGTTAAGCCACGAATATCCGACGCTAAATCTGATAGGCTTTAGCGCGCACGTCATCGACGAGACGCTAAGCCAAAGAACCAGCACCCTGTTTCTCGGCGTTATTCAAAAACCGGTTCCCCGGGATGAACTCAGTCGGCTAATTACACATTATTTGCAGGGTAAAACGCCGCCCCCGGTTGCATCAGAAAATAACCCCACACGGTTAGATACCCAGCAATTAGCCGGGGATATCCAGCTAATGGGATGGCAAAAGGTGCACCAATGGTTAGCGCTCTTTAAGCAACACACCCTTCCTGTGTTAGATGAGATTGACGCTGCGCGCGCAGCACATGACCACGAGCAGATAAAACGTCTGGCGCATCAGCTAAAAAGCAGTTGCGCCAGCATGGGAATGCGTTCTGCCAGCAGGCTGTGTGCCGCGCTTGAACAGCAACCGTCAGGTAACTTTGCACTCAGAGAGGAAATACAACTCAGTGTTGATGAGGTAGAGAGCTGGATGCGACAGGAAAATGTGTAGCGGTTTGCCGAAGCTGGACATCTGGAGTGACGTTGAAATGGTACGCCCTGTAGGATTCGAACCTACGACCTACGGCTTAGAAGTTCCTAGAACTACCTTCTAAGTCAATAACATACCCCGCCAACACTGCGCTCACACGTCCCATCTTCGAAAAACATGCAAAGCCTTGCAAACCGATGCAAAGCTTTGTGTGTCCCACTTTTGTCTCACCAGGTAGCTTCATTATCATGGCAATAAAAAACCCCGCCGGAGCGAGGTTTAATTAAGGCATCACTGAAATCGTGATCCCTATGCCACATCGGCACCAACAATAAGGTGACGGAGTGCTTTCACACCTTCAGCGTTGTAACGGAACGCTTCAACCTGCTTGCTTGAGTGTGCTGATTTATCCATTACAAAAATGCCAAACTCGTCCGTTTTCAGTTTGTTTGCATTGGCGACACGCCCAACTTTCTGCGCAGACACACCGAGCATTTCTCCGACTTCGCTTGCGCTATGGTAATGCTCTTCAATTATTGGCAGCGGAAGCAACTCAATCCCTGCTGCATCATTGACAGCACGAGCCATCGCAGTTTGCTTTGCAACATCGCTAAGTTTTGGCATGAAGGATAATGCCAGACTGATCGCTTCCACTTCCATCTTGATTGCCCGGGCCCGGCGATATTCTGGAAGGTGTGACGCTGATTTCTGCGGTAATGCTTCACCAGACTCTAGTTGACGCCAGCGCGTTGCTACTTTGTGGCGCAGCGGAATGCTATAACCCATCATCAGGGTCATTGTCAGGTCCTGATCAAGCCAATACTCCTGATAAGTGCGTCCCTTGCTGTCTTTGTAATCTCCCGAAAAGTCGGGAGATTGAAGATTGAGAGAATCGAACATCTTACGGCAGTCAGCCATAACGTGATCGTGACGCTTCCCGGTCAAAGCTGCAATCTCACGGCTTGACATTTTAGTGACAACAGACTTCCGATTTGCTACAGTTAATTTAGTCATATACGCTCCTATACGTAGTTAGACTTCAGTAGACCGCCAGCAGCACACTGGCGGTTTTTCTTTTTGCATCACTGCAAAATGTTCCTTCCATAAGAAAATACGTTTTTCCAGTTACTATCACCCCACGGCTGTTCTTCGATGTGCCGGGTTTCACGATGAAGAATTTCTCGCGCCTTGTTAATTCCACGAGCGTAATTTGTGCCAATAGAAGTAAAGCGTGGAAGCAATCTGTGTTCGGCAACCGCGAGCAAAGGGTGGATTTCTTTGCAAGCCTCATACATGACCGCACTCGATCTCCACAAATAAGCCAGGGTGCAAAGTTCTTCGTCAGTGAATTGTTTCGCGATTGGAGAATGCTCAACCTCGCGATCGAGGATATCGAGAACCCACTTCCGGAAGTCTTTAGCTACTTTCGTAGTGGCGAACATTGCGATCAGGTGACAACCACGAAGAGAGAAAACCCTGACAGGGATATCAACAACACCTGTCTTTCTAACGACACTCATTTTGAGGGTCGTTGACATATTCTCTGTAAATTCATCATGATAACGGCTAAAGATTTGCGTAACCGCATCTGACTTCTTATAACCGAGCGCCGACGCTAGCTCTGATGAAGTGAGCCAAATTTCACCATTGTGAGACACCGGGTGGAAAGATGTCTGCTGGAAAGTTAACTCGTAATTCTGTACACTATTCATGTCGATATTTCCTTCGCGGTTATTTTCGATAGAGGCCCGGTTAGTGTTCGCGCACTGCTGGGCTTCGTTCATTCCGGACACTTAACACCATTCCTTTCTGCGTACTCTCGTACCGCCCTTACTACTTCCTTACTAAATGAACGGTCAGATTTTTCTGCTAACTCTTCCATGGCTTTTTCTAGCCATTCAGGCATTCGCAAAGTTTTTACTTTCATAAACTACTCCATATGTATGTGGTACGCATACATAGTATTTAGGTACGCATTGATAGTCAATACATATGTACGTACTATTTTGCGATTATGCTTAATGATTGCAGGTAAGGTTATGTCAGAGCGTCGTTACAAACACCCTCAGGTAAACCTGAGACTCCCTGAAGAGCTGAAAGAGAAAATTTCTTCTATGGCAGAAAGAAATAAACGGTCGGCAAACGCTGAAATGGTTGCCGCCATAGAAGATTGGGTAAGGCGTGATGAAGTGCACAATTTTAGAAGTGAAACCTCTCTTGTTTTCCTTAAGCCAGAAAACGTGTCAGAGGAAGAGGATCTTCCCGTGTCCTTAACTCAAGGCGGGTTAAATAAAATAATCAACAAAACCGCAGAAGAAGCCGCTCAGATGGCGCTTTACATATTAACCTCAAAGTATGAAATTCAACCAAAACCAGAGTTGAAGGATGAAAATGGCAAGCGAATATCAAAACCATACATGAAAAAGCCCACCTGAGTGGGCTTCTCTGCCATGCCTGGTCGATCATCCAGATGTATGATGATAGAATGCTGCCTTCTTAAAACTCATTGACAACTCGAATAATATTTTTGGTTATTTTATATGCTTAAGAGGATTTCGAATTTTGTTGTTAGACTTGCAGCTCTGGTGAGCTTTTGCGGGTTAGTTACAGGTTTTCAATCAAATGACATGGACTTGAAATGGATGGAGGTAGTCATGATATTGATATGGCTGCAAATGGATTTTAAATTGATATATTCGTTTTTCAGAAAAAAATAACCACTTGCAGCATTAATTATTAATCATTTGGCGTTTTAGGCCAGATAGGATTCTCTGTGTCTACTCTCATTAACTGTATCCTGTACTCCCTCCACTTATCTAATAATACTGATTCCTCTTCCGTTGCAATACCAGAGTTGACTGCATCTTGTAGCCATTCGATCTCCGAATCGGCTAGTGCTCGCAGTCTCAATTTTTCAGATTCATCGGAGGGTTGTGATTCGGCATCGGGCTGTGATGGATTTTTAACAACATATCCATCTGAATAAATCCAGCCTCCAAAAATATCTACTTCATCTGATATCTCTTCAACCTCAGCAACACTGTGTTGATGTGGATAGAGAGTTGATACATCAGTAGTAATTGATCTCACAACATTATCACTATCGTACATTATTTTAACTGTATTGGTACCGAATAGTCTTTGAGAACTATACCACTCACGCCCATGCTCATCGCGAAGGATGATAGCGCCATGCTTAGCTAAGAATTCTTCGTCTTCTGTTTCAGGGGAGGAAATAACAAAATTCTTCATATCCATCATGATAAACCTACCGTTACCCAAGTTGTGTTAATAAGCATTTGAAGCGGACGAACGTTTACAGTCTGTGCCCCCGCAGTGAATGTAATACCTCTGATTAATAATCCGGTATCGATAGCAATAAAGTTTGTAGAGGATGTCCCCACTGTCGATACCGATCCTTCCCTAAGCCTAATAACACCTTTTGCTGAGTCAGCCACTGTGACGGAGATGTTTGCGTCTGCTGAACCATTGAACGGAGCGGAACCAGTGGCATCTCCTGATATAGAAATGTTTCTGGCTGTTGTTAGCGTTGGAACCGATGCAGGAGGATTCCTTGTTGTATACACCTCAGCCCAGTCACTTTCTGTAGCGCCTGAGCGATTTTTTATAAAAATTCTCGGGTTATCAGTTCCGTTCATACTAAGTGCTATTCTTGATGAATAGAAACTTGTGCCCGATAAATTTAAATGGACATAATTTTGAAAAGGATCTGGGTTACCCGCGTCACCAATTGGCAGCGTATAAATATTTGTGATATTGGTATTGACTGTGCTCGCACCAACACCACCGAATCCGAACGCGCCTACCAGCATGAGTGATCCTACAGTGCTATCTGTAACATTAGTCTGCGCGTTCTTTTTGGCTGCTGTACCAGTTCCAAGATAATTAAGCATTCCATCGGCGCTATCTCTGGCTAAAAGACTTCTGGCAGCCGGGGTGAAATCAGTCTGTCCAGCTGTAGATGTACCGGTGAAATATGGTAATTTATCCGCTCCTCCCGCAAGGGCAGAAATTGAAGTTATTTTCGCCAAACTCAACCAATTAGTGGTTGAGCTGTTTGGGTTATTTGTATTTGCATCAGCGGTGCTGATATATATTGTCGTTCCATCATTGCCAAGCAGCATCGCGCCTTTTGGGTAACCTGAGATGGCTGTTGAAAACGAAGGATCGTATGAGTTTAATGCCCCCGAGCTTGCCCATCTGGATAATGCTGAAAGTTCATAAAGAATTTGGTTCATATCCTGACCTTTGGGCGGTAGGCCGCCGGCAGATTTCAGGATCATAGTTATAGGTGGAAACCCTTGCTCATATGAAGCAGTGTTGTCTCCTGCCGGAGTTGTTGCAAGTAATGGCTCTCTTTGACCATTTATACCAAATGGCTTAGCCTGTTTGGCGGGGGCGTCTGTACGATTCATATCTAATCTCTGTAGAATGTGCCATCATTGAACGGATAGGCATCTGATGAAAATCCAAAATAAGGACTAACTACCTGTCGTATATTTACTAGAACCCCACTTGGTACAGGCGTTACTTCGTAGTTAGTCAGAATTGATTCTTCGTATGGTGCTAACTCAAATTCAAAAGTAATCCCTATAGTCATATCTCGATAATTTACGCAATATGCCCTTCCTCTCTTATAAAATAGAATTTTAAGGAATTTATTTATATCTGGGATTGTTGCTACACTTATGTTGGTAAAAGCCTTGCAAAATATTAATGTTCTGTATGCGTCATCTCCAAGCCTGACATTGGTTGTTTCCTGAACTCCACCATAGAACGGAGAGTCATTAAATGGTGTGGGGTAATCAGGGCTTGCATCATCAGCTTCGCTGAAACCAAATGAATCGCTATCTATTGGCGCGACAATATATCTGCTTATCCCAACTTTTTTACCCCACATATCAAGGCCAAATGTTTCACACGTTGTCAAATCCCATACCCTTCTGATGAATTCATCTGTGAAATCATCAAGGTTTACAGCCTGATTAAATGTGTCAATTATGGATAATAGTTTTTTACTTGCTGAGTATTGGGTAAGTATTGTGTCTTCCCACATGACTCACCCCTTATGTTAATGTTACGGTAATGTCAGATTCCTGAATTGTTGGTACCTGATCTATCCCCATTGTTATGGCTGGACCATAGGTTGAACCATTAGTGGAAACCTCAAGAGATAAAATCCCAACCGTGTCAGGAGATATCGAAATGACTGGAGCGTAATATTTACCTGCGTTTATTGTTGATCCAATTCGTGCTTTCCCTATACCCTCATAACCACCATTGAATACCTTGGCAATCATGGCTTTCACTTGTGATGTGATGTCACTTGGTGGGTTAAGAGAATTATCTAACTCAACTTTAAAATATACCCGAGTGGGCGTTGCTTTTTGCCACTGCATCACGTAAGAGGGGTATGGAGGCAGATAGTTAATATTATCGTAAACAGTATAAGAGGTATCTCCGTTCAGGTTTGCGCCAGGGTTGTACGTCTGGAAAATAGACTCAGCCACATCTTCATCGGTGCCACCATACACACAGATGTAAATAGAGTGCGCCAGAACGGGAAAGCTTGTCGTCCCCTGATTTACTGTGGCTGCAGTTCTGTTTGACCATACATAGGCATCCAGCACGCCATTAGTTGCAAGCAAAGCGGAAAGCGTGGACGCGTCCTGATTTCGGCTGTTTCTTGCTACTGATTGTTTGCGTCGAGTTTCAAACGCAATGCGAGATTCAACGTCTACGCCTACAACGCCAGGGCTAACGTTTGTGATCGCATCCCATCCAGGTACTGCCCGGTAAATCTGATTTAATGCACCGGCTGCGCAGGGGATTGGCCCGGTTGTGTTATTAACAAACTGAACATCAATGCTTCCTGACGCTGGTATCGTTGCGGTGTCGATAGACCGGTAAATATATCCGTTGGTATCAACGGCGGTACTACCCGCTGGGATTGTGGTTTCAACCTTACCAATGCACGTCGCAGTAACAACTGTACCCTGCGCAGAAATCCGTTCCATGAAGTAAATCTGCCCGATACCGTCCTGAAACCTGCCAGTTGCGTAGTCAGGGTTAACCTGGTTAAACAGGCATAGCAGCTTGTCATATTCCTGAGCGATAATCTCAGTATCAGACTGCGCGATCTGACCCTGCGGAGAACTTAGCGACTGACTGGCCCCGCCACCGAGCGCTGTTGCCATGTCTGTTAGTCGACCAGCAAGCACATCAGATACGTCCGGTACCAAAAGGCCATTCTCAGTGATGGTGACATCAGGAACGGCTGTATTTAATGTCGTCATAAGGTAGCCTGTGCAATATTTCCGTTTATATCGGTGACTCGGATCGTGCCGCGAGTTGTGCGTGTGTTTTTGTCGAAGAATACGGATGCCAGAGCCTGATCAACGATTGGCAACTTGAGCGCCTCTGTTTGCATCTTTTGCGCTATGAACCCAGGTGACGGACGCTTCCCAAGCACCTCTGTTTTCCACGGAATCCCTAGCGTGTTGTCGTAGTAGCATTCACCAGAGAACACCAGGCATGCGCTGGCAACATCCTGAGCGACGGAATACGACTCATCGGCGATCGCCATATTACCGTTGCCATCCAGCGTCAAATCCCACGTAGACGTGTCTAATTGCATGGTTCTGTATGTCATTTAAGGCTCCAAAGGCGCGGTGTTACTTCCACCAGGCGATACTCCACCGTGGGTATGTGCATCAACAATGCTTCCGTCTACAAGCTGCAAGCGACCATCTGAAAGTATTTTCAGTCCGTTGATGTTTACAGTGCCGGGGGATTTGATGTTGATGCCTGAGCTGGTGAATTCCACGTATTCGGCCGGCTGAGAGTTGAGAAATCCGCCAAGATATAACGCATCAGATTTGCTGTGCTTCCTGCCGCTTCCTGGTACAGATTCTTTTCTGTTTGCCCGAACCAGTGTTGTGTCTCTGTCGCATATGGCGATCATCCCAATATCACCAACTACCGGATTCATGATGATTGCGCTGCTTCCTCGCTGCAGACGAAATACCGGTATGTTGAATATGGTCGAGTTCTGAATCATCGCCCCGCTCTGATCCGTTCGGGTTACCAGTGGAATTGCATCAACAACAAGGTTAGGGGCGGCCCCTCTAACAGCCTGTACTTTCACTAGCTCAATAAAAAAGGCCCCTGACAGGAGCCTTTCAAATGTGAATTTCAGCGATTCGGGTTCATTTACTTGCGCACTGGTTGGCGTGAATAAGTTTTCAGCCATTGCCGCCCTCTCCCTGTACTCTGTAAGCGATGCATATTGAATGCCATGGTCCATCATTCACCCATGATGACAACTCATGGTTAACGCTGGTCAGCTTATAAACTCCGCTGGCATGAGGCAGGGATGTCTCTATCTGCACATTTCTTCCGGTAGTTAGCAGCGTTGAGAATTGAGTCTGAAACATCAGGCCGCCGTTTGAAAATATCGGATATCCAATGAGACCGTATTCCGGAGATATGAGCGGCATAACATCATCTCTGGTGCTATCCTGCGGCCAGAAAGAAATAGATGGCGGTGCGACAGACATGGCCACATTAACATCGTTACACAGTGATTCTAACTGAGTGAAAATGCTTCCCTCATAATGAGGGTTGGTAACAACCAGTCCATCAAGTCCGGTGATATACGCCTTATACCCTGCCGCGTTACAGATTGCGTTAATGATGTCAGGAACCGGCGTTGCGCCATTAAACGAGAATGGTGATGCGGGTTTGTTCTGCAGGTCTGCATTTGCCGTAGCTGTAATCATCAATGCGGCATTTGGTATTGCATTCATGTTAGCGATGGATGATGTCATGTAACCAGCGAAGATGGCTGTTTCACTGACGAATACTTTCATGCTGATCAGCTCAGTATCGCTACCAAATAGCCCCATTGCCTTCGACGATAGCGCCGCCAGCATCTCAATACCCAATCCGAAAATGCTTACGTTAATCTGCGTACCGAACAGATTTCCCGCAGACTGAAATGAAACTGTCGCCCGGGCTTCGCTGATGGAAATGGTGTTATTGCCAGACTCATCGAAAGAAGATGTTTCATTCACAAACTCAAAGCGGAGAGATCGTTTACTGTACAAGCTCACTCTCCTCTATGTAGTAAAGAATGTATCTGCTTCCCAGCCCTTCCCAGTACGGATCTTTTTGTCCTACATTATCCAGGAAGACCAGATCGCCTACGAAGCCAAGATAGGAATATCTGACCATCCGGTTACCGTATAAACACGGAACGCCCTGCATGATTGGGTTGCCGTTCACCGTTAAATCCATATACATGAAGCTTTCACGCTGGATTAAACGGATAGTGCATTGCTGACCGGCTAAGTTTACAGATACGGATTGCGACTTCTGAGGAACAAGGGAAACAGTTCTCATGTGATGTTCTCGTTTATTTCCTTAGCCAGCTCTGAAGCTTTCTGTGTTGCGCTGTTTGTTACGGCAAGAACTGGCTTTGAAACGGTGTCCAATGCGCTCTGAAAGCCGGTTGTAATGGCATTTGTTGCCTTTCCGGCAATATCACCTACAGAAGATTTTAGCGATGACCATGACTTCCCAAGCTCATCGACTGTCGATGGTGTAGAACCAGCGTCTTTCGTAGCGGATCCGGTTCCCGTTACACCCTGGCTGATTGCATCGTTGGTTGGCTTGCTGTTCGACTGCGAACCAGAAAGAACCACTTCCATCTGTTGCATAACTTCCTGAAACACCAGATAAACCGTAAGCATGGATACGCCGCGCTGAGAGTTTACGTTGTAATCATGATCGACAAGGTCGTAACTCTGTAGAGTTTCTTTCGGCGTTTCTATGTCGTATGTATTAGCTGTTTCCAGCATTGTTTTGATGGTTTCGAGAGTGCTACTTTGGCTGGTAAATGTCAGATCGAATATGTTGGGTATGCTTCCAGTAAGCCCAGTCAGGCCGGTAATGATTATCTCGCATCTGACAAGAGAAGGTTCTTTTACCTTATTGATTGACTGGTATTTCCCATTCTCCACAGGGGCGTTAGTTATCTGCGCACGCCCGCCTGGTTGAATAGATGCCATGCCGCTGAACTCTAGCGCCACTGCGTTGGTCTTGCTATTGCGGATAACGTACTGAGGGTGGAGAACGCTGTCGATTATGGAAAGCGGAGAGCCGCCGCCTATCGCGTTGAATATGTCTGCTGTGTTTAGACTGAGAATGCTCATCGGTTCTCCGGGCAATAAAAACCCGCCGGAGCGGGTTAATCTAATTGGGAATTTTCGTAGGCCAAAAATGGATGATGTGAACAATGGCTGCAGAAATTACAACCCATAGCACTATTAACATCAGTGCATACCAAGCATCAAATACCATCATTATGTCGATTGGTTTAGCGAATAACATCAATGTGAAAACATAGATAAATAAATACAGCAATGACCGTCGCATATCATGCTTCTCCGTATTTTTCATGTGCAAATTATACGGCAATTTTCACTAAAAAAGATGAATTTTGCTGTTATTTTACCGAACTTGAAAAAGCAGAGTTTGTTGATGCACGACTTGCTTGTTGATTGATACTCTTTGTCAGTGCATCAACTGTTGTCGGGTTGCTGTTCACGTTCACTGTGTTGATGTGCGTGCTGTTTTGTATCTGAGGTTGACCACCACTTGATGCCAGTTGATATGGCCTGTTATCTGCCATTCTTCCCTGTGTCGCGTAATAGTTGCGGGCATTGCCCATGTTTCCATAGACCTTGCCGGTGTATTCGCGTGTTTCTTTTGGCAGTTGCGAAATATCACTACCATTGGCGATCCACTTATCAACGTTACCCATTCCCCAGTTATAGGCTCTGAGAGCGTTGTCGACGTTACCATCATAGCGCTTCAGCAACTGCCGCATGTACACGGCGGCGGCGGCCCGAGACTTCTCTGGATCAAGTCTCTCATCAACCGTTGAGTCAACTCGCAACCCCATATCTCTGGCAGTTGCTGGCATGAACTGATAAGCGCCAGCAGCCCCGGAACTGGTGTTATACGCAAGGGGGTTCCCGCTTGATTCTGTCATCATCACGCCGTGGAGCAGGTCGTCCATTTCTCCCGGTGACTGCTGTATCCTTCTTGCTGACTGTGCGTGTTGTGCTGGCTCGTCAATGCCGAAAAATGACTTTAAAGAATCCCATGTGATGAATGGTGTTTTATCACCATGCACCTTGTCATACATATAGTCGCCAACATTTTTACCTTCGCTTTTAGCGTCTGCATTCGCTTTATCTACAGCATTAGCGGCTGTTGTAGCAGCGATAGCTGCCAAAACCAATGGGTTGGATCGCAACCCGGCAGCCAGCAACAGAAGAAGCGCATTCGCCCCGCCAACTGATTCCGTCAGTTTCTTAACCGATTCTCCAGCATCTCGGAAGAACCCAATGATGTCGCCATGGTGGTCCTTGATCCAGTCTCCAAACTGTTTCAGTGCGCTCATAACTTCAGGCGCAAAGGCAATGGCTATATCCTGTCGGATGCGGTCAAACTGCGCGTCTAGTTGCCCAAGGGTAACCAGCAAGTTTTCCTGCTCTTTAACCTGAGCGGCGGTGATGTTCGACTTCTTCGTTTCCGAGTCGACCAGAGACTTTAGCTCACCTGATTTAATCTTGGCTGCGTCTGTCGGGTCGAATCCGGCAGCCGCCATCACCTGCATCAGGTTTTCCTGAGAGTGGGATTTTCCGTAACGGGTGAATTCCCCTAGCGCCTTATTAGGGTCGCCAAGGTTATTGATGTTCAGGCCGGTACGCGCGCCAAGCACCATCAGGTTTTGCGCAGCGCCGGTAAGTCCACCAAAGATTGTCGGGTCTTTGATATTAGCCAGCGCCATGCGGGCATTACCGGAAGCCCCGATAAACGCATCGCCGTTCAATCCGGCTTGCTGGAAGCCTCTCCGCATGCCAAACATCTTATTCACGTCAGTGCCGAAGAACTTCGCCTGATTGCTTGCACGAACGATTTCGTTGGATGTTGAGGTGAATAGTTGCTTGATGCCGTAAAGCCCGGCACCGATACCGAGGAATCCGGCAGCAGCAGCGTATGCCCCGCGGAATGACGTTGCTGCAGACGAGCCGAACTTCTTAACATCAAACGTGGTATCAGAAATTACTCGTCCAGTTTTCCTGGTAGAGCGTTGAATTTCGTCGCCGGTCTTGACGATTACCTTGCCAGTCTGCTTTGAGTTTTCATCAATATCTTTGAAGCTTTTATCTACGGTGTCCTGAAGCTCCTTAACACCCTCTTCAACCTTTTTCTTGCCGTTCAGGAACTCGTCAGCCTTGATTGTGACCTTATAGGCCAACTCGTTGATGATCATCGTTGCTCCTGATACTTATGCCACACGCGCTGATTGAAGTTTTCCACTGAGATAATCTCGAGCAGGTTGTACATATCCGCTACGGAAAGCCTCTCCTGCAAATCGAGGTAAGAGGCTTTTCCTGAGCAGATAATAGCGTTGATGGTTGATGAGATATTGACGGGTGCGACTAACTTAGCCGGTAGAGCATCTTCCTCAAGGAAGGGATACTTTACTCTCCGGCGATCGTTAAAAAATCGAAGTTAACATGAAATACCTTGTCCAGAAGGGTTCGAATGGTCGACACCTCTTCGAAGTCCAGAGAACCGTTAACTTTGCGCTGCTGGCGTTGTCCTTCATTGGTGATGATGATATCCACCGTCGACATCAGGCGGTCGCGCAACTGTCGGGCAACTTCCGGAGATGATGCAGAGATGACGCTCAGGCCAACCGTTGCCAGCCCGGCGCACCCCATTGCGATCACATCGGCCGGAATACTGCTGTAATTCGAATCACCCATGGCGCGAAAGATATCCTGCGCCAAAGAGTCGGCATCCCACGCCGACATCTCAGTGATGAGGAATTCTTTACCCTTATCGCGTCCTTCAGTTTCAACGATGAATGGGATCTCTTTACGTGCCATCAGATTGCGCTCCGTGTGACGGTCTCAAAGTGGAATACTGCCGGCCGTGGCTGAAGAACACGGCGACCCGGAGGCGTAGGTGTCCATGTAAATAGGATTCCGTTGACGAAATTCCATTTTGCACCCAATGCCGGAACAGTAAGAACTGCATTACATTGAAACTTAGAGATCGCCGTCCTCTCAGCTGCCAGCCAGTCATCAACGAGGCTTCCCGCATTAGATGTCGGCATCAGGTTAATGGTGAATTCAGTTGGGTTAAATACGAAGCCTGCGTGGTATTTACCATCTGCAGACATCTGCTCTTCTGCGTTTTGAAGCGCCCCTGTTTCAAACATATTGTCGGCTGCGTAATCGTCTACATCAAAACCGCCTGGGTAGTATGAAGGTACGACGATGCGCAGCTTGGAATTAGCACTTGTAATGTCAATTGGCATTTTGTCGTCCTTACAGAATTGCGGTTGAAGACATGCTGATGGATTGGATTAACTGGCCGTCAACCCAGTAGAAGATCGCCCCCTGCAACTGACGCTCAAGACGCGCTGCACCAGTTTGCGTAGGGATATACAGATACCATCCCTCGGAGTACAGAGTCGCAGAGATATCCTTGCCAACCGTGTTATTCACGATACGGATTTGCGCATTGTCCAGCACTACACCTTTCTGAATCGCGCCGAACGTCAGTGCCTGACTAGCAACGTCAATTGTCGCCGCCTGAATCGCGCCATAGCCGTTTTGGTTGAACGGGTAGGACTGATTGTTGGTGAAAAGGTTTGCATATGCACTGACCAGATTGGCGTTAATCCATACCTGATCGATGAATGTATCCAGCCAGACAAACTTACCGGTAATCGCGCCATCAGATGCGTACTGAGCCATGGTCTTATTCAGGCTGTATGCTCCGTAGAAGTTGTAACCATTCGATTTCAGAGCCTGAGCCGTAGCCAGGTCGCTCACGTTAGGTGTCAGTCCGGGGAAGCCACGGAACTTGAATGAGATACGCCCGTTGGTGCGAGCAAAGTCGACCGATGCGGCATAGGCCAGTGCTGTGACGCTGTACAGATAAGTGCCGTACACCGGGAAGATGTTCTCGTAGCCGTTAGCCACAACCACTTTCTGCACGAAGCAGTTAGCGTTGTTGGCGACAGTACCTTCAGCCGTGGTGTCATGCACGACATAGCCAAAGCGGTTTTTGCTACTGCTTGCCCACGCGCACAACTCTGTTTTCTGGTCATCGGTCAATTCGACCAGTGAGTTAAACAGTATCCAGTTCTGGTTGACGTTGATGATATTGTTCATCGTGTCTGTCAACGTTACTGCATCGGAACCCGGAGATACGATTGCCGCAGTAGCTTGGGTCAGCAGCAAGCCGGTAGCCAGTGCGCCAGCAGAAGCATACGACACCTCGCTATCTGCGCCGGTAGTGGCAGAGCGAATGATGAAGCGGTTAGCAATCGGCAGCCATTCAACCGTGACCTTGCTTGCACCAATACCAACCTGTAACTTTGACGCAATATCGCTGAAGCTGGTAGCCGTTGACAGGTCGATTGACGTACTGGTGACAGACACGCCGTCAACAGAAAGCGTGATGGTCCCTGCCGGGATTGCCTTCAGGGTAGCCAGCGGCACACCTTTCAGATTACCGGACAGCAAATAACCTGCTACGTCAGCAGTAACGATGCGGTACATCAGCAACTCACCAGGAATAACGGATGAGTTTTCGTAGCCGTTGAAATACTGCTGCGCGGCGAGGAATTCTTTTGATTCACTGCCCATCAGAGCAGAAACATCAGATGATGAAAAATAAGATTGCACCGCACCGACCGGGATAAGCTCGTTATCGGTCAGCATCAGGCCGTTAGCATCAACCGCAGAACCGGCAGGCGTAACGACGTTGGGCGTGATATTAAAATCTACGGATAAAGGGATTGTGCTCATTGGCGTCCATCCACCTGTTGGGTTGTAATTTCTGCTTTGTCGAAATAGTCCTGCGGGAAAGACACGGTAATGTGCGCCTGCAGGGATAGCGTGAGGGTATATCTTTCCTGCCATTGGCTCTCAGCGTCGATCATCGGCGCTTGAATGGCTGGAGATGAGTAGAGCGGCGCTAATCGGGCGTCGATGGCCTTGATGACATCGTAGCCATATCCGCTGGTGAATGTGGTTTCCAGTGCAATAGCCCGATCCCCTGCACCCTGACCGTAGATATCCACCTGAATATCAGCCTGGCGAACTTCGGTATATCCCATGGCACTTGTGGCCGGAGAGCCTGTGTCTTGCTTGATGTCTCTCGTCGTGGATAGTCGCGGAAATCGCAAGGGGGTCAGGATGCAGAACTGGCCTTTTGGCATAGGTACACGGTTGGCCTGCGCTTGCTGGCATGTACCGGCGATCGGCTCGATATATCCAGCCAAATCATCAATGATTTCGTCGATCGTGTAATCATTCATGTGCTCACCTGCAATACAGCAATCAATCTGCACCAATCAGGCCACAACTCCACCGGTTCGACGACAAGCCATTGCTCACCGTTAATCACGAAGATATCGCCGCCCTGCTCCATTTCACGCTGCACGCTGAAGTAGTTGCCATTGACGTAAATCACCTTCGCCAGCCCCTGAATGTTCAGACCATCTACGTGCTGCATATCGCCACGGCTGATAGGCTGAAGCTGAATGGTAACGTTCTGGGCAGGAAGGTAAGACGGAACCGGCTTGCGACCGGGACCGATGGTTTCTCCGGCGTACTTCTTCAGAACTGCTGAGATGTTGGGGTTGACTCGTCGTATGGCGCTGTTGGCAATTTTATGAAGGTTCAATGTCTCCCACCTCATAATGAACGTCGCGGATCATGACTTTGGTATCAACAAGAGGCTTTGTTGACTCATTGCCTTTAGATTTCCTGCTGGCAATTGTCGCCGCTGACAAAGGCGGATCCATTAACGTAGAAATTGACTGGACGATATCCCCTGCAATTTTTTCACCAACTACCGACAAGACGTGCTCTAACTCAAGACCTTTACCAAGCCCTCTTGCGATATCTTCTGACCACTCTGTTTCATGGTCGGAAATCGCATTGCGAAAGAATGGTCGAGGAGGTTGGTTATTTGCCGGATTCCCATACTCGTTTGTAGCCGCCACCATCGCCACAGTCGTTCCATCCGGGTATGTTGCGCCGTCGATAAATCCGACTTTTAATTGTTTGTCGGATAAAGAGTTAGCAATATCATCAAGAGCCTCCATCACCTTGTCATTCATCTTCGCCTCCCACGATAGAATCCCATTCGGTAAACTTTCGTGGCTTGCCAGAACATAAAACCGTATGGGGACTGGAGGAAGAATTCAGCATTGAAAGGAACATTGGCCATTGACGATCCCACGCTCACGCTACCCTCTGTCGCAGAAGTAAGGCGGCCAACCATACCGGTTACGCCGCCATCTCCATTGGCATCAACGTAGAATAAGTAAGCAATGTGGGCTGTCAGGAGATAGAGAAAATATTTCCTCTTTTCCTCGTCGCTAATTACACATTGAGGCGTGTTCTCCAGATAGGTAGTTGCGGCGTAAAACAGGTCTTCTACCTGCTGGTTTGTCAGCGCGTTATATTGCGGATATTTTGACTTCCACTCAGCCACATCCAGAGTTACCACGACCATGTGTTATTCCTCTTTTTCGCCTTTCTTCAGCACGTGTTGCTCACCGCCAGTCTTCAAGTCTTTTTTGTCTTCTGCTGCAGCTTTGGCGTTAGCCTCATTTTTCTGAGCGAAGATAAACCCTTCCTTGATGGCTGTCATGCCAGCGTACTTACTCTCAATCGCCTGCCACAGTTCTTCAGGCATATGAGTCAGACCGCACACGCCTTCGTAACCGCGAACAGCAACGAGTTCGCTACTGTTCTGACCGTTTACCACGATCTCTTTACCGTTAACTTCAAAAACGGTGCCGTGAATGAGCTTGCTACTTACTACTACGTTAGCCATTAGAGAGTCCCTGTCATTTGAACAACGCCAGATGGGCGGTAGATAACGGTGCCGAGAGTACCGGCTGCCAGTTTCTGACTGGTCATTGAGTGCTCAACGAATACCGGGAATGCACGCATTTTTTCGGTATAGACGGTGTTACCGACAGGCGTGCCACCCAGGCTTTCGGCGATCAGCTGAATCAGACCACCTGAAGGAGTACCAAACTCAGGCACGACAACAACGGTCAGGCTGGTATAGGTCTTCTTAATCAGGTCGATAGCGGAAGCCGTACCCAGTGCGTTGATTGCGCTCAAAGAGGCGTTATCGCTTGGGCTCACAACCAGTTTCATTGGGCTGGTTTCCTGCACCAGACCCTGGTTTTTTGCTGCCAGGTTGGTAAACGTCTTTTTCACATCGTTGAAGATGCCAACGGCGTCTTTGTCTGCCCATTTCACTTTCCCATCAGCGGTGGTGATCGGAGTCAGTGCCGCAGGGAGTGCCGGGTCGTTCATGATGCCGAAGTTTGGCGCACCAGAGATGCCGTACATGTAGGACTTGTTGAAGAAACGGTTAATAGCATCAACGCCAGCCGCCTGTTTCATGGCAACGTAAGGAATCAGCGCCATGCCGTACTTCTCTTGCTCCAGATCGCCCCATTCGTTCATGCCCTGGAATCGCATCTGGCGACGCTGTTCCCAGTTGGCGTTCACGTGGGTAGAGCCAGCGCGAGAGCGGTCGTCATAAGCAACGATTTCATACGCTTCTTCAGTGCGTGGGAATAAAACATCCTGCACAGCCCAAGTGCCTTTCTTCACTTCCGGGTAAATCTGGGTTGCCACGGTAGGTGCGAAGAGTTGCTTGATGATCATCGGGTCGATGACCTGGGCTGCTGCCGCTGGAATGCCGCCGTTTGCCACGGTAGCCATATCTACTGCGGAGTCACCAACTACGCCTTTCATGGAAAGATAAGAAGGGGTCTTCTCGAAGACTACGCCCTTGTCTGCCAGCACTTTCAGATATTGCGGCAGCGTGGATTGATTAAGCTCCATTACAGAACCCCCTGCTTGGTCATTTTGATAATTGAGTTGGCATCGGCATCCGAAGCCACCCAGTAAGGCGTTTCAATTGCACCAGAAATGGTTGCACCGGCAGCACCGGTTTTAGATGTGCCATCAGCGAGAACAGCAAAAATCTTCTGTCCTTTGGTTGCTGCTGTTGCAGTACGCACCCAGAAGTCACCGAGTGTGAAAACACCCAGATCGGTTCCTGGCTCTACCAGCATTGATCCGGTAGTGTTCAGTGGCAGGACACCCTTACCGGTATTCATCACCCAACCTAAAGGCAGTCCGGTACCAGTGTTATTAACCAGAGTTGGATCTGTGCCATCTACCCATACCCAGCGAGCCTGGTAAACACCATTTGCGCCAGCCTTGTAAGAGCCCTCCGGAGGAAGTGCCACAGCAGTAGGGTTAAGTGATGCCAGGTCGCCTTCTTTACCCGGAGCCGGGTACAGAGTTACGGTTTGCTGAAAAGTCATGTTCGGTTTCCCTTAGAAATAGTCTTTGAAGTCAGCAGCGCTTGCCTGCTTCTCAGCAGAGTCACCGACTGGTTGTTTGCTGGTCTTGCCATGAATAGCCATCTGCACCAACGCTTTGTAGGCTGATGGGTGAACACCTTCGATGTTTACCTTCTCCTGCTTCAGCACGGCTTTGTAGATGTCGTCAGCGGAGTCTCCCGATACATGACCATAAACCGGCTCAACGGTACGCATTGCTTCTCTGGTGGCTGCAAATTCACGGCGGGCTTCTGCAAGCGCCTCATTCTTTGCTTTGCTCACCAGGTCTCGAATGGCGCTATCACCCATTTTGTTATCTTCCTCGTCACCTTCGAGTTTTTTACGCTCGTAATCTTCGCGATATTCTTTTTTCTCAAGGTCTTTCTGTTCTTCCTTGTCCTTGCCTTCTTTCTTCAGCTTTTCACGCTCAGCACGATCGCGCTCTTCCTTGTCTTTGAGGTCTTTTTCTTCGTCCTCATCACCGGAGTTAATTTCTTTCTGCTCATGCTGAGCCATAAGCTCCATGATGCCCTTTGCCAGTTCATCAGCGTCCGAATCGGATGCTGTTGCAAACTTGGTTTTAATCAGGTCGGTCAAGCCTTCCATCAAAGTTTCCTCTTGGTCTTGTGAATCGCCTACGGCGCATTCAGCGCCAACACGGCCTTTAATGGTCAGCGCGACAGAGTTACCTGAAATGTTTCTGGCAACGCCGTCATACGCCTGACCCATGAACTCGCCCGGGGTCATATCCAGGTCGAAGAATGAAGGGAAGATGGAAAGCTCGCGCCGCGTGGAGTTCTCCACACCTTCGATCGCGTCCTTATCCCACAGCTTCATGCTGGTAACTAGATAAGGAGCCTCGAATCGCGTATCTGTCCCGGTTGTGCCTACACGTTCCTGCGGAGTGTCAGGCGTGTCTAACTGGTTGGGGTGCTCAATGGTCACCGGCACGTTATTGAACGAGTCAGCGGCGCGGATAAGCTCTTCTGCTGGGCGGTAGATGTAATAGAGGCGATCAGGGTTAAGGCCTAAATCTCTCCACCCCGGCAAACTTGAGCCCCTGTACGGGCTAACGCATTCTTTGCTGATGTTGCACTGGGTGATGTTCATCCGACCGTAATCGTCATACGTGCGGACTGATGAGCCCATGTCGTAGGAGTCGCCTCGGTAGCCATTAGCGTATGCCGCTCGCTCTACTTCTTCGGCTTTCTCTTTCGACACAAACGGGCCTTTGCTACCCCAGTACCATTCGCCATCTTTCTGATGTACTGGCATGGATTTACCTTTCTTCAGGCAATAAAAAAGGCCGCCCTTAGGCAGCCTGTTTGTGAGTATTTTTGCTATTGATGGATGGTAGTGAAACCTATCGGCCAGAAATAATCTGAGCTGGATGGGATGGAGCCTTTTTTGCAGATTTGAAAGTCTTCAAATGCTGGAGCCTTGTCCCAATACAATCCAGAAGGTAATGCAGGGAAGTCCCCGCACCATATGCCTTCATCCATATCAAAGTGATGACCTTTATGCATAGGCCAATCTTCGGCTGATATATTTTTCCTAGCCCATTCGATTGCTTCATTTCTTTCCATCACAACCTCGTCTCGTCGTTATTGAGTTTTTAGCCTCTTTGTGCAAAGTCTAATTCGCTCTGCCCCCAGGCCCTTCCGGTGTGATTTTTGCAGGTTTTATTTGAGCAATATCCCCACCAGTCTGCTATTTCATCATCAGGATATACATCAAGATGCTCTTGGCTTGGGAATAGATCAGTGTCCCAATTAACACAGGCGTGTATGATAGGCCAACCACAATCTTTGCAATGAATACCTTCGCATATCTCAACCGTATCGAAATTTACTTTTTCCACTACAACCTCGCCTTAGTCGTTTCGTCAGAGATATCTGGCAGGCGGTGACGATGCCGCTTTTCGGGAGCTACCCTAGCCAGATATGTTATCTATCAGAATGGCAGCACCGGCTTCCAGCTGCAACCGCAATTTATCTCTTGCCCCGGCAAAACGTATTCACCGTTATCACCAACCGGCAATCCTTTATCAAGGTCGAACTCCTGACCATTCGCCTTTACATGCTTGGGTCGCGGGTGGCTTCCTCCGCCAGAGTGAATCCAGATACCTCTTTTGATGCCTAGAGATTTCTGTCTTACCCTCGACAACTCCGCTGTAGCCTTGTTGTTCTGGTCGATAGCAATGTGCTCTGCCCTGCGCCTCGTCACGCCGAATTGCTTCTGCAGCTCTTCGGTCATGTACTGCAGGTCACGACCTCGCGTAATCGACTGGAGCGTGATTGTTTGCACCTGGGTGAAATACTTCTCAGGGATGGATTTAATCAGGTTGACGTTTTCGGCAACGATGCCATCAACAGCCTGTTTCATCTCAGGGGTCATTGTGAACTTAACCTTTGGCAGGTCTTTTTCACCGATTGAGCGCTTGAGTGATTTTGTCGCCGTGCTGTCTACTGCATTAACAAACTTAGGAGCTATCGTTACGGCCGCATCTGAGAACGTGGCAACCCATCGCTCCCTGAGGTCAATCAGGCGGTCGGCTATGTCATTCATGCCGCGCTCGCCTGACTGATGTGCGTTGTACTGAGCTCGTGCCCAGTAGTCAGCACTCTTGACCATTTCAGAGATGAGTCCCTTAAGCGACATCGCGTATTGATTTGCTATCGTCGCGTTGTAGTGAACCCTGCGAAGGGTCTTTATCTTCATCAGGATCACCTTCAGGGTAAATGCTCACGACTTCATATTTGATACCGTTGAACTCGGAATCATCATCTGCGGCGATCACATTACACACCTGCTCTGGTGTTACGACCTCAGCATCAATCAGTTTGACGTAGGTGTCAGCCTTCTTGTTGTTGATGTCGGCAATTTCCAGATCGCTCAGCTCATCCAGAGGGTTGAAGTCGATGTAAAGGTCTTCATAGAACTCACCAAACTCATTCAGGCAGAGGATTTTCAGCACCCAGTCAAGAACTGGCTTGTAGCTGTTCTTCTGCTTGTTGGAGATGTTCTCGTGCTGTGATTCACGCTCGCCCTCGCCACTGGCGTTCATTCCGCTAGGCTGGCTACCCGTCAGGCTTGTGACGCTAAGTCGTGATGGAACACAAATAAGACGCAGCATTTCGGCTTGTAGCTCATGCAAACCGGTTAGCGATGTGTTCATTTGCTCAAGAGTTTCCTGACCCTTATCGATTGCCAGAACGCCGTGGTTGTCCTTGCCGTAGACCAGAGTATCGAGTCGCTTGTCGAACTCATTGCGATCCTGCAGATACGTTTCCATATTCGTAGACCAGATGTAAGTCCTGAAGGAAGTAATTATTCTCGGGATGTCGTCGCGGACGCTCTCCCAGTTTGTTACATAGGGGAGCATCATCTGAATCAGTGACAGCCCGCCAAAGTTATATGATGGCTTAAGCATGTCCGGCACTGAGTACAGCACCAGAGATTTCATTCTGCTGGCGCTTACAATTCGCCCCATCACATACCATTGCTGCGGCACGAAGAAGTCAGGGCTGATCGGGTCAATCGCGTTATAAGCTTGCGGATATGTCCACATTGGCTCAACAACGCGGAACCCTTCAAGATCACCTTTCTTAATCTTAGTTGGGTCAAGCAGCAACTCTTTGTCGCGCTCATTCTCATCGCCTTTCATTTTCACGAACAGGAATGAGTTGCCAAACGCCTCAGCGTTGAAGCCGAGCAGTTTAAGGTGCTTCTCTACCGCGTACTTCTCAAACGCGTCCTCAATCTGACCGATGATTTTTGACCGGTCATTTTCTGTATCGTTGGACTTAACCTTGAAGCCCTTACGGAAAACCTCATTGACCGACTGCTCACAGGCGACACGGTTCTCTGATTTCTGCGCCAGGGTAGCCAGTAATGGATACCCCATAAACACCGAGTCAGACGAAACAAACACACTGTTCAGCATGCCATAGTCGACGCTATCGCCAACCACAACATTATCAGGAACCACTCCAGCAGGCGGCTTGTAAGCACCATGCTTCATGCTTGAGAAGTGCTGATCAATCTTTCTTTTTTGCATCTCGCTGTCAGATGCCCATGACTGGCCCACAGCAAGCTTGCGCGGCTTCTGTGCTGCGCTTGTTTTTCGTTTTGACATGTTACCAGCCTGAGTTTTTGCCAACGAGAAGTGAGCGGTTAATCGGTGCGTACGCCATGACGAAAGCATCAGCCAGGTTTGGCGACTTTATCTCGCGCTTAGCTAGGTCCTTTTTGCTCTCAACCTTTACGCGGCCATTGTTGTCGAAGTCGCGCTTGGGGGTGCTGAGTTCAGTCTTAAGCTTTTCGAGATATGGCATCTCAGAGGAAATGCTGATCATCTTCTCTGGCTTGAATGGCTCACCGCGTTTAATGGCGTTGAATGTGTTTCTGAACCGGTCGGCAAGACTCCACCACGACTGAGCTTTGATGTTTGAGAAATAATCCTTGTTGGTTATCTTCTCAACGTAGAGCTTTTCAGGGTTATGCACCGAGTCGCCAGCATTGAACTTCGCATACTGGATTCTGGTTTTACGCTCTGCGTTAATCTCACCGAACTTGCTACCAGCAAACGCACCTACGCCGATGGAGTCATAGGTGATGTGAGCATCGCGATTGAGCGCCTCGCCATATACGCGTGAGCATGACTTGCTTAGCTCATCCTCTTTTGCTGACCATTCATCACACCAGAACGCCACTGAGCCATGCGCATACACCATGGCGCATTTATCTTCACCGTCATCCGCAACGTCGAACCCAATGCGTTTCATGCCTTCTGGCTCGAAACCTAGCTTTATGTGTGCGTCAATGGATGCTTCTATCCAGGATCGCTTAATGACCGTCGCGTCATCATCAGAACGCGGCACGCCGAGATAGACATGCTCAAACGCCTCTTCGTCTCGCTCTTTCGCTGCGTCGATGACTTCAAGCATCGTCTTCGATAAGAACGGGTTCTCATCAAAGTTAATCTTGCGAACCAGCGTCCTTGGAGGTGGGTTAACGATGAAGTTCTGATATACGAAATCGGTGTAGAGGTTGGGGTTGAAGATAAACCAGCATTCAGAT
Source organism: Citrobacter arsenatis (assembly GCF_004353845.1). GTDB lineage: Bacteria > Pseudomonadota > Gammaproteobacteria > Enterobacterales > Enterobacteriaceae > Citrobacter > Citrobacter arsenatis. The sequence goes on along the minus strand of NZ_CP037864.1, from coordinate 1,408,658 downwards.
CCCTCCTTACGGATGGTGGGCTCTAATATCTCCCACTGCTCTTCGGTCAAGGCGTGGGCTTCTTCCAGCCAGAGAACGTCGATACTCTCAAGTGACTTAATCTCATCAACGCTGTTCTTCAGCCCGTAGAAGATGAACTCTGTGCCGGTAACGCGATTGACTATCTTATCTTTCAGCACACGGAAACGCGATTGAAGGCCAAAGCGCTCAATCTGAATCTTCAGCAGTGCATAGACCGACTCGGCGATCTTGTTTTGTATCTGACGAGCACAAAGGAAGCGTAGCTTGTAGTTGTTTGCCAGGTAAATAGCAAAACCTGCCGCATCCCACGACTTTGAGCTTGCCCGACCACCGTAGAGAATCTTGTTGCGTGATTGCGTAGTCCAGAAATCTCGCAATACTGGGTTAAGAGTTGGTGTTGTAGAAGTCATTGAGGCTGGTTCCTTTATTGACGCTTGAAGGCTCATCCTCTTTGATGCTGTAAGCCTCACGCTCAAGGCCGATTAATGTCTTGAGGGTGTCGCTAAGGTCTTTCATGGATTTGACGCGTTGAGGCATGCTGATGATCTTGTGATAAAGGTCGTTTAACTTGTCCTGGCCTTTATCATCAGGACTCAGCATTAACTCACCGAGCTTATGAAGCGATTCTACGTCTGCGCATTCAGCTGAGAGCTCACTGAAGAGCAAGTTCGCTAACTCTCTCGCTCTCTTGATATCGCCGCGATGCTCCATGCGAACATTGGCGATCGCCTCTGCTGTGGCCTCTACAAGTTCGCGTTCGCTAATTTGGTTCTCACTGCGAACCTTTGCGCGAACCTCTCTCTTGCGAACCAGATCATCAGCTTTAGCTTTTACCTTCGCTGCTAGGTCGCGCGTCCATTCTTCTTTCTTTGCTCGCTTGCGTATGGCGGTATCACTGATGCCATGCTGCGATGCTATTTCTCGGAGGCTCAACACCCCGGCGCGGTAAGCCGACTCGATGGCCTCCCAATCCGGAGTTGCCATAAATCATCCTTAGCTTGATGCCATGTGACCAGCTGCGATCAACTTAGTCAGCAGTGAGTTGAAGTCAGCTTGAGTTGGCGCTGATGTTAACTGTGCAGTGAATGTCATCTGCTTAACTGTACCGGCAGTGGAGGTAGTTGCTGCCACTGGAGCCTCTGATGATTTTACTACGCTTACTGCTTCGCCCGACTGAGCGACGACGATTACTGGCATGATTTCACCTATGCGTTAACGATAATGATTGCGTCAGCGTTAAGTGGCTTGACGTATACAGGAGTGCCAGAAGAGGCGTGATAAATGTACTGGGTCAAAGAGGATCCGCTGAAAGGCAGACCAATCAGGTTTCCTGGTGCTGCTGTTGATTGGCAGATGTATGCTTCTGTACCAGAAATAGCGATGGTTGCTTCTGCGGTACCATCATAGACCTGAGTCCACACGCCTTTAGGTGCGGGCACGTTTAGTAATTGCATATTTCACCTTATGGGGATGGGACCATCTGCTCGGCAACAAGAAGAATCGCCGTTGCGGTAAATGTCGCGCCGTTCGATACGATGGTTATGTCGCTGCCGTTGGTTGCCAGATTCCCGTCCTTGTCGACACTGAAGAATGTCGGAAAAGAAAGAATATCTGTCGTGACCTGAGCATCTCGCGTTTTCGTCAACGAGTTACCGTTGGTCTGCGGGAAATCTACTGTCATGCTTCGGTTGGTTGACGCACCTGACCATGTGCCGATCACGTTAACCTTAAACGTTACCGTAGTGTTCTGGTTGAACACATTCAGTTTGTTAGTCGTTGTGTTGAAGAATGGTGCAAGGGATCCGGTGTGAGTAAGGTTTTTAATCAGGTTAATCAGATTGGTAGGGTTGGTCGGTATAACCAGACTTAACCCACTGAAGTAGCACTCTGACTTTTGCCTTACTGATGATGCTCCTGCCGGTCCCGGCGGTCCTGATGGACCAGGAACACTACCAAATGGATAAAGCGACATACCTTCTCCTTAGCGCAACGGTTTCTCTGCTTCTCAGTAGTGATTGGTCACTTCCGGCTTACCCGTCAGCAAGATTTGATCACCGCCTTATTGGGGTTGAGCAATCTTTCCTTGTCGGGAGGATTCTATTTCTCTGATGGTTCGCACCTGTCCATTGCAGGTATCAAGCGCACTCAGCAGAGCAACGTTAAGCTGCACACTATCACCGAACGTCATGTCTTCTTTGATGGTCGGTATGAAGCAATCAACCAGAAGATTTGCCGGTATCGGAACTGTTGGTGTCTTTACCACTTCGTATTGAATCTGCCTGTCTGCGCAACTGGTCAACGACAGAATCAGGAATAAGCTCGATAGAGCACTTGTTGTTTTTAAGCGCATCTTTCACCTCTTCCTGCAATCTCTGTGATTTCATTTCTGCTGCAGCCCGGCGCTTGGCTTCTTTATCTACCAACTTGTTCATGTCAGTGACAGCGTCGGTCAGATTCTGCAGGGTTGTTGCCAGATCGTTGTTCTTGACATTGAGTTGCTTCGACTCTGCTGTCAGAGATGCGTTGCTGATGCGCAACTGCCGGTTATCAGCACCGAGCTTGACGATAAAGCCGATGATGATCAGCGCGAAAATGAATGGTATGAGGTTTTTAATCGTGGTAATGCTCATTTCAGAACTGCCTCCGCTTTATTCGTGCGGTCGATTCTGTCCTGTAGCCCATTGAATCCACCATTAATACGCCTGGTTAAGCCCTTAACATCACCAGCATCAGCAAACTGATTGCAATTATTATCCTTCCAGAACCAACCAGCGGAACGAGCCGCGTTTAAGTCCTGAAGAAGCAAATCCGGATTGGCAACCAAATCAAGATTCAGAGCCTTCCCGCAGGCAGAGTAATTATCCTTAAAGGTAATCTGCTTCAGTCCACGCCCACGATATTTCCAGCCGTCGCCGTTTTGGTTGTTCCCGTACCGGCCACCGTAAACGATATTTGCAATGGCTTCTTGTCGCGCTGGAGATAGCGCCAGTTCTCCGGGCTTTCTTCCCAGTTGCTGTCGTTGTGGTTCGGTTAACCGGGATCCGAATATCTGTAGTCCATTTACCGAGTAATTAAGAGATTCCTGCACGGACCTGAACCCATTTGATTCAGTACCAATCTGTGCAAGAAAGTGAGCTTGTCTTTTTGGCGTATCGATACCGAATTCTTTCATGGTATCGACTATGCATTGGTACCACTTGTCAGCTAAAGCCGGTGTGATACCTGTTGCTTTGATAAACTGGTCTTTATTCATTATCAGCTTCTTTCCCCGCCGCTTTGCTTAGGAAGCGACCTTCCAGAGCTTTAATGAGAGATGAGCCAGACCAGCCAGCCATACCGCACACACCGCCAGTTACTTCCTGCGGCCATGCGTAATGTATGGCAATCATAATCATGATAAGCCCGGCGAAAATCGACACGATTAGTTGTAGGCACATGGTCCTCCAACTAAATGCTTCACCGTTGAGGACTTTGAATGAATAACTGGCTATTGCGCCGACTAGGGTCATGCCGAAAGCGATGAGGATCGACCAGAGGTTCGGATCGCTTTTGTATGGCATTCTGTTCATTTCCACCCCCAGACTCGGGGACTTGTTCAAAAATAAGATTGCGGGTGATTGTTAGATGAACAAATCCGATCTAATGTCTATACCGTCTGATCAGACGATATGGGCCTTCGGTCTTTGTTCGTGATTCGAGTCACGGGCAAGATGGCGGTGAGTAGCGTCAACTACTTCCCGTCGCCCATTTTCACGAAGCCCGCCATAGCGCGGGTTTTCTTTTTTGAAGCGCACTAGAACACCGTAGCCACAGATATTCAGCAATGAGTTGGTTGTGTCTGGTTCTTGGTGGTAATGCGCTTTAAAAAAGCCAGCGGCGATGCTGGCAAGATGAGGGTGGTGCGTTGAGCTTTCGCTCTTATGGTCCTGGTAGGTATCCAGATACGAAAAAGCCCCAGCGATTAACCGGGGCTCTTTTGTGTAATTCGGTCGACAACCAAAGCTATGGCGACGATATCAGATTTATATGAAATATATGCTTTTCAATCCAGTTTTGCAAGACTTGTATGTATATTTGTCGCCTTTTGTTGTGAACGTGATCGCGTTACTTGCAATAAAGCGCTGCTATCAAGACGCATGAATGTGCGTTTCATCTCCAGCCATCGATCGGTAAATGTCTCAGACCAGTTCTTTGGTGTGACGCCAACAAGTTCTGCCAGTTGCTGGTATTCGTAAGTTTCGCGCCCTGACAGTTCTGCTTTCACGTCCTGCGCCGCTAACCAGATAAGGGCCTTCAGTCTATCCAGCGTCTTCCCTGCTACCTTCTTTGTGCCAAGAGACGCTTTGAACTCTGCCCATGCCCATTGAGTGATCGAAACCTGATTTTCCCATCGAACATTCTCGCTGTAGTTCCAGAGCAACCACGCCTTCTGATGTTCATCGAGTGACAACACTGCACGACGCCATGATGCTGTTGAATACTCAACCGGCTGTACAAGCGCGATAGATGAACCTTTGGCGCGTGATTGCTGCCCGGGAATTGGTGGGCTGGTTGGATTCATCAGGCGACCGTTAGCCGGATTAACCACCTTCAGACGAGAACGGCTGCGCGGTGTCGCTTCAAACATCGCATTCTCGGCAAACGCTACCAACTGGCCTTTAGTTGCGCCGCTCAGGTCAGCAGTAGCCACAATGAGCTGCTCGCGTACAAACTGCAGGTATTGAGTATTCATGCTTCTGCTCCTGATGGTTTATAGCGGCTGATGTAATTGCGTAAAATTCTGTAGTCCGTAGCAAATGAACCTGGGTGACGATAGATGCGTAACCGAGTCCAGCGCAGACGAAGGTGATCAGCAAAGTAGGATTCGAATGTCATGCGGACTCCAGTTCGGTAATCGTTAACTCAAGTCGCCCACCCTTCACTACTGGCATTTTCACAACGCGATAGTCGACCACCTGAACGTCATCCATCCAGAACCCGGCTTTCGTCAGCGCGTCGAACGCGGCCTTTTGCAGGTTGTCCAGGTCACGGCGGCGGCGATCTGGCATATGGCACTCGATGCGAACCTTCAGCGGTGAAGTGATCCCGATATCGAGCATCTCTTCCTTAATGATTTCTGCCACTAAATCTCGGTACTTCTTCCCCTCCTCGCTGATATGAGTGCGACCGCGGTTATGCCGGTAGTAGCGGTTATTGCTTGGAGGCCATGCCAGGCTGATTCGATAAATATTCATATTTTTACTAGCCCCTCTTTCAGCCACATAACCTGAGTACGCGCCATCCCTTCCAGAGCACACTCTTTCGCGTATTCCGCATCAACCAGATGAGTGCGGCGATCAATCTCATCGTGGCACCGGCTGCATGCGATAGTTGCGATCAGGTCTGGCGGCTTAATTCCGATACCGCACAGGCCAGCAAGACGTATATGCGCAAGGATGGTTGTTTCAGAGTTTCCGTTGCATACGCCGGGGATCCGCACTTGGCATTCACGCCCACGTGCTGCTTTACGTAAATCAGCCATTACGCCTCCTGCTTATCGCGCAATTGTTGGAATTCACAACCTGATGGGATAGTCAGCGCCAGACCAAACTGAGCGCACCACGCTTCGACTTTGCACAGGAAGATATGCATCTCCCCGGTATCGAGTTGAGACGTGTGACGAGGTTCCCAGGTGGTTTCTTTGGCGCCGGTGATGAAATCGGTGTAGGTGACTTCCTCACAGCCGAGGTATGTCTTTTTGAGGTTGCGCTTGACCCACTCAGGGGTAGCGTCAGTGCGGCCGGATTTAATCAGATATTCGCTGATTTCCGTGTACCACATATGACTTAACGCATTTTGACTAAGGCTACGCTTCTCTCTCCATGGCTTTAACTGGAGGCGATAGCATTGACCATCATTGAGATATGGTTGCAGGTGCTGACCGATGGCGGCGAAGTTGCCGGCATGCAGCTTGATACCCTGCTCTGGGATATTCATACGCCACCCCCAACAGGTAACGCAGAATGCAGAAAATCGCAGGTGCATTTCTGCATCTGTGACTGGTGGTTTGAAGTACTCTTTGTGTTTCGCATCTAATTTCCCAATCAGATGCAGAGGTCACAGCCGGGTGCTCAATCCGACTGCGACATAATTATAACACTAATTTTGAGAGTGAGTAATGTTGCTTGACGTTGCGCATGATGCAAATTTATCCATTGATATCACCAACAATAAGTTTGTAAGCGATGGTTGAAATAACCAACGGCCACGCCACGACAAATAGCGATAAGCACAGAATGTTATTCTTAATGCCATTGGTTTCATCAGCTCTTGTTATTTGCGCCAAAATCCACAAAAAGAGACCGAGATAGAAATACCACTCCATCACTTCACCTCCAGTTTTGGTGACGCTGACACTTTATCCATCGACTTCTCCTCTCATGAGAAGTTGTCGTAATGAATTTGCTAATTCTGTTTTTCTTTCAGCCATTTCTGGACAAAGCATACTTTCAAGATGCCTTGCCTCCCATTCAAACAAAGTCACTACTTCGAGCGGGATTTCTTTATTGAAATGATAATTAGACATATCAAGATATTCTGCTGTCATCACTTCACCTCCTGCTGTGGTGCTGCTGGGTACGCGCTACCTTCATGACCTGGCTCATTGCTTCCGGTGCATGTATTCCTGTGGTCATTGGCGTGTGGGCAGCGCTTATTTCCGCATTCAGGACAGACAGCGAAGCGACTATCAGTGAAAGTTATAGGTCTACATGTGCGACATGAGCAACCCGGAGCTACCGGAGAGTTGCCAGCCTGAGCAGTAGGTGTATTCACATGGTTATTCCATGAGCCGATTTCATCATCAGATTTACCATGTTCACTGCCCAGCATGGCTTTAAACCCTGCAATCCATGAGTCATGCTCTGTTCGCTGTTCCGACGTCATAGCTTCCAGTTCAGCGTAATAGTCAGCACGGCGGCGTAATGCATCCAGCAGGAGTTGAGTACGTACGCCTTTTCCGAATTTAAGACCCGGCTCCAGGTGTACAGGGCATGGCAAGGTATCAGGAAATTCATGCGCTGGCTGGGAGGTGTAGAGCGGAATTACTGCATCTCCCATTGGCTGAGACAGGCACTTAAGGTGAAGCTCACCCATCTTGGCATAAGCCAGAGTTTCCTCAGCGGCATAAAGCACAGGCTCAACTCCAAAAGCCTCTATCGCCCCATCAATCACCTTTACAGCATCAGCCATTGCGTAGCCGAGATTACCGCCGTCGCTTTGTGCTGAGGCTTTGCTGAGTATTTCGCGTATCTGGAGCAGGCGATCGAGTGATACAGGACCGTGCGCTGGGTGGTTAGTTGTCATTGAGCCTTTATTCATTACTGTTGTCCTCGCAGCAATAGTGCCGTCCTTCATGTTCTGTGCTTATATGTCCACAGATGTCACATTCAATTTCAGGCCCCTTGCATTCATGATCTTCAGGTTCGTCTGCCTTGTAAAAACCACCGCAGATGCCGCACATAGCTTCAGGGACATCGTCATAATTCGCTGTTCCGGTAATCACGATTGCACCTCACAACATTTACCCTCACGCAGCTCCTCGGCAAACTCACGGGCTTCAGTTGCCGAAATACTGCAATGACGAGAAAACTCATAATCCCCGTCTTGCTCCTGCTCTACTGCAATATGGCTCTGCTGGAGCGCAAACATCTCCACACCCTGCGCCCGCACTTCAGCCAGGAAAGCGTCGCAAGCAGGTATCTGCAACACAGCCAGTGAGCGAATCATCTTCTGCACTTCTGGCGGACATTGTTCGTAATGGTCATCGGTGATGAATACCGCCTCGTTGTGAATTTTGTCCACAGCGCTTAATTCCGCCGCCAGCTCCCTGCACTTGCTCTCGGCGTTAGCAAGCTGTACTGCAAGGTCTGTGAGTCTTTGCTCTGCTGCACCTTCTGCTGCCAGAAATGCTTTGTATGCCAGGTGAATACCAAATTTTGCATAGCAATTCCGGCGCTCATCCCATTCGAAATCGCTACCGTGGAACCACTGCTCATCCGTCATCCAAGCTTCAAATTTTTCTCTACTAGTCATTATCCTACCCTCATAAAAAAGGCCCGCGATGCGAGCCTGTTAATCGATGTTTTTTGCTATTAATTCGCCATACCACCAACCATCACCATTTTTCTCTAAGCGAATAAATGCCTTTTTCTCTCCGGAAGGGATGATCATTTCGCCGAATTTTTTGGATAATGAGAACGTGCCACCACTTGTGCCGGACATTTTTGCCCCTCTCTCGTTATTGGTTGGCATCAATCTGATTTTTCTAGAATCCTCATCAAGTTCTACGTAAATGAATCGTTGCTTATCCCTAATATCGACTCCTACGTAACACTGAACAGAGCCAGACTGTGAGTATTTAATTGAGATTCCGGCCTCATCGCGTTTTCGGCCTCTTCCACCGGTCACCACTGATACAAAAGCCATTACCATTTCCTCCGAGCATAAAAAAGGCCGACTATCACGCCCACGCTTGCAGATAGCTCTGCTATGTAAGGTTCAGTCATGCTCGATTTCCTCTGCCAGTAAACCAATCGAGTGCTTTTACAATGAGTGGGTTTTCCCACCATTCATCAATCCAACGACGCTCATTTTTGTCTCGATAAAACTCTGGTCCGCAGTAGTCATGCCATGACATGAAAACGCAGGTTCCGTCTTCAAGGCGCAAACGGTAGGTTGGATACGTGCAGATAATTCCGTTAGGTATTCGAATGCATGTCATGCTCGCTTCACTCCGAATGTCTTAACCAGTGCCGACTCCATGCGACCTACACAGGCGCGGATACGGGCTATCTCTGTCTCTGGAAACATGCTGGATGCCATCTGCTCCAGTGCGCCTTTAAGTGGCTTGCTCTCAACCTTCTCGATACGTGCCAGAGCAAAGGCCTTGAGTGACTGCTTGATGCTTCTACCGTCTAAGCGAGCACATGCCCGGCATAGTTCAGCGTGGAGGATGGTTTCAGGAAATTCCGGATAATGCTTTTCGATTACCTCGCGAGTATTCAATCCTTCGTCATTAGCACTCATAGTCATTGTCGATTTCCTGTTGTTCGTTATGCGTAAACGCCACCGGATCCAGACCGGAATAGCGACTGCTGAAGTGATAGGTTTTTTCGGCGCCGGGAGCGTGGCGAGATTTGACGCAGATAATTTCCGTGATTCCTTTCAGTTCGGTGTTCTGGTTGTATTTCTCATCCCGGTACACCATGAAAATTACGTCTGCCTCCTGCTCAATTACGCCGGATTCTCGTAGGTCTGCCGCAACCGGACGCTTGTTAGCTCTCTGCTCAAGATTTCGGTTGAGCTGCGCCAAAGCGATTACCGGGCATCGCAACTCTTTAGCCAGGTTCTTTAGGCCGGTAGCTATCTCGCCAACGCTGCGGTTCATGTTCTCCGGATCTGACATGCGCATCTTCTGGAGGTAATCGACGATAACCACACCGAGACCACCAAGTTTCTTGTGCATGCGACGTGCCTCTGCGCGTACCTGATGGACGCTGAGAGAGCTTTTGTCGTTGATGTAAATTGGTGAGTCGATAAAGTCTTTCATGCAGTGACCAACCTTCCCCCATGCGCCATCCATCACGCCGCTCTGCTTGCTGAGCAAATCCTCTTTGCTCACTCGGGCCCGGTGAAAAGCGACACGCTCGGATATCTGATCTACTGGCATTTCCAGACTGAAGAACAGGACCGGCTTTTTGTTTTTCAGACCTACAGTCTCGGTTACTGTGGTGCTGAACATGGTTTTACCCATTCCAGGACGCCCACCTACCACGATGAAATCCGTGTTGTTGAACCCGCCGAACGCATTGTCGATGGTTGCCATTCCAAGCTCTGTTTTGTGCTTCCAGATATCACCGCTGATGATCGACTGGATGGTCTCCAGGGACATGTCAATTCCGGTGGTGATGTGCTCTGTTCCGCTTTCGTCATGGCATTCAATCCCTGATACGTCGGCCTGAATGGCGCCGATGATGTCGCTCAGTGAGTCAGATGTTGGCTCTGATAGTTTCTGTAGGCTGGCCTGGAGGATTAACGCCATCCGGCGCCCGGTAGCTAATTCACGAAGCTTCTCGCAGTAGGCCGACAGATTGGCGTATGACGGCGTGTCTTTGCTGCATTCAGCCAGGTAGGCAAATCCTCCGGCTTCTGCCAGATTACCAGTGCGCTCAAGCTCATCGGTAAGCGTCAGCAGGTCAATTGGTGTTCCTGCTTCGTTAAGTCTCTTGTAGGCGCCAAGAATCAGCTTGTGAGGTCTTACGGTGAAATGTTCCTCACCCATTCCCTCGATGGCATCTGTAGCTGCGTCAGCACCTTCCGGCTTGCTGGCTGCCAGCATGATTCCACCGATGACTGACTTCTCTGCGTAGAGATCTATAAAACGGCTCATGCAGTAACTCCCTTGCGCTGGCGGTGTTCGTTGATGGCTTGCTCGTAGACTGAGCCCCAGTTCTTAGGATTGAGTATCCAGTCCAGAGTCAGCCAGGATTCACCCTGCTTGTTGGTGAACAGCGATGACTTTCCTATCAGGTCGAATGCCCTGCTCATATGTTTCAGCTCTCGCCAGTTACCCTGGCTCGTCTTGCCATTCCATACCGCCTCAAGATCTCGGTAGGCAGGTCGGCGCCGGTTCCACTCATGCTGTGAAACCGCTTTAGCCGGGAATTTGTCATTCCAGAGAGAGATTATTTCGTTGTGGGGGCATGCCGCCGGGTTGCTGCCTTGCTCATCAGCCCAAAGCAAAGCGTCTGACAGGTAGCCATCGAAGCGTGTCATGCGGCAAACGTTCTCCGGCTTGATGCTGTGCTTCCAGTTCACATGAGCCCATCTGATAACCAGCTTCAGCTCTTCAGCTGTGTAGCACTCACCTTTGCTTTTCACGGTGGAGAGAACTTTTTCAAATGGCGCCAGTTTTGAGCAGCGGCTTTTGGTCAGCTCGTTGAAGTAATCCATCACTTCCTGAGCTAGCATGTTTTCCCCATCGGGGGATTTAGGGGGATCTTTTCTTTCTGTCTTTTGGATATTGTCTTTTGTGTTTACCTGATTCGGTAAATCACTATTTACCGTTTTGGTGAAGGTTTTCTTTACTGATTCGGTAAATGTTTTACCGATTCCGTTAACCTTTGTTTTCCACTCGGATATGTTCTTGTTCATTCCAACCTGACGACCTGTCTGAGTAAGAACTCCCATCCTGACAAGTTCGTTTTTTGCAGTAGAGCATTTAGTTGGTGCCATCCCGGTCAGAGCGGCGAATTGCTCATTGCCGATCCAGTCCATCTTCTTGTTGTATCCGTATGTCTTGCGCCACACAGCGATCACAATCAGCAACTGGTGTTGAGTGAGGCCTGACAGCATGACGGCCTCCATCAGTGCATTAGCGGTTCGCGTGTAGCCATCATCGAGATCTGCCACCTGACGCTCCACGGCCGCCAGAATCGGCCTGATTGGTGTAACTGTTGCTAGGCTACTCATGACCGTTCTCCTTACGTTTGAATTCTTCCAGGATGGCTCTCAGCTTTGTACCGACAGCCGGGTTACAGGATTTGATGAACCGGTCACGAGCAATATTTTTATGTACTGACGCCTGGTAAAAACGAGTTTTCTTAGGCATAATTACTCCTGTGAATTGATCCAGTTATTCGGCTAGAACTTCATGGTGATTTGATCTGAATCCTCGACCTCGACCGTCGGGGATTTTTTCTTTGTGAGCACCGCAGCTACTTCTCTTGCCAACCTCGCCATATCGTCATCAACAACACCCCATTCCAGAACTGCCAGCAGCATTGCCATCTTCGGCAGCCATGTTTCTTTCCAGCGGGTAATCTGTGCCTTATCGACGCCGATCTCTTTAGCTACGTTGTTGCCACCTTTCATGGCGATACGGTTAAGCAACCAGGACTCAATGCGACGGGCATTGACCTTGTTGCGGTTAATTGAGTTTTCCATTTGTTAAATTCCTTGGTGTTGAAATAGTTAAATACGTGCGCACCATGCGATGCGCTTTTGTAGTTTTCCTCAGCTTCTGAGGGGCTGATTTTTAAAGAGCAATGTTACTAAGCGGCTTTTTCCGGATTTGGGAACAAGCCTGGAAGGTCTGGTCGAATCTGATACGCCTTAACCTTCCCTCCAGTTGCATCAACAAGGGATGCAACATTTTGTGGGGCCACCTTTGCCTTGCCGTGCAGCCATTTCTGAACAGCTGCCTGACTAACTCCGCACGCTTTGGCTAATTCCTTCTGCGTGCCGACAATGGCAATGGCGGTTTTAATTACAGGATTCATAAAACCACCTCCGTTGTATCCTGTTAAACAATATAAAACCTTGGTTGTTATTTTGCAACCACTTTGGTTGTTTGACCTAACAAAACCAAGGTTGTATTTTCACGGCATGAAAATGACACTTGCAGAACGCTTAAAAGTTGCCATGCGCGAAGCTGGCATGACTCAGATGAACCTAGCTAAGTTGGCTGGTGTGAGCCAAGCCGCAATTCAAAAGCTAACGTCTGGGAACGCCAAAAGCTCAACTAAGATTATCGAGATCTCTCGAGCTTTAGGTGTGCGCCCTGAATGGCTCGCAGAGGAAGTTGGGCCGATGAAGGGCGATGGAAGTACACCACATCATCCTGATTCAGATATTCCTCCAGAAATGGATTGGAAGCCCGTTGATCCATGGGACAACGAAACCCCTCTTGGCAGTGATGAAGTGGAAGTGCCATTCCTCAAAGATATTGAATTTGCGTGTGGTGACGGAAGCTTCTCTGATGAGGACTACAACGGATTTATGCTTCGTTTTTCTAAGTCAACATTAAGACGCAAAGGCATCAATTCTGATGGATCTGGCGTTCTCTGCTTTCCCGCTCATGGGAATAGCATGGAGCCAGTGATCCCAGAAGGAACAACGGTAGCTGTAAACTGCAACGATAAAAAAATTGTCGATGGTAAGCTGTATGCAATTAACCAAGGCGGCTGGAAGCGCCTAAAACTTTTGTACAGAACTGGCCCAGATACATTAACCATTCGTAGCTATAACTCTGCAGAATGGCCTGATGAAGAAGCAGAGATAGGAAGCGTAGAAGTAATCGGTCGCGTTTTCTGGTCATCGACACTTTGGTAAAAGAAACTTTTCCATTCTAAAGCCCCTTCACGGGGCTTTTTTATTACCTCAATAAAATTATTTCCCTTTAAATTACAACCACAAAACAACCAAACCATAAAATATTACAACCCTAGTTGTTGACAGTGATACAACCATAGTTTTATAGTTACCACATCGAAACGAAACATCGATGCGGCAACAAGAGTTACCTGCCGCGCCAGACAGGAAGTCCGGCTGCTCATTAAAAATTTAGTCCTCAGAATCTGAGGCCGGAGAGAGTTCTTCGGGGTGTGGTGAAACAGGAAATGATTCGCTGGCATCGAATATCAATCGGGATTGGCTGCGCAGCCATCTGTGAGTAAGTCGATGGTGCTTGGCTTGATCAACCAAGCGAAAAGTCCGCCGGATTTTGTGGTTCAAATCCACATTCAACACACCACCAAAGAACTCACAAGGGGAACCATCATGAACAGAAATCAAGCGCGTCGCCTTGCGGCGTTCAATGCAAAGAAAGCAGCTGAGAAACACTTCGCTAATCGCATTGGTGAAATTCTTAGCGGATGCCCGTCACGAGTAGACCGCGCCACTTCGCTCGGTAGTCTGCGTGACAGCAATACAGGCGGTTCTGCATGTTTGCCGGATGTGGCGCTATACGCCGCCGGTCATCGCAGCAGCAAATCGGTTACGGCGCGTTAATTAACTTATGAGGTGAGGCAATGGCAAAAATAACATTTGGTTTTTGCGGTGCCGAAAAGGCTCACGCTGTCCAGAAGGGTATTCGTGCGGCGGGATTTAGAACAATAAATACCAGCGATGAACACGGGTTTTATGTTCACGTTATTACTGCAGAAGAAAATAGACAACATATTGAAGACATCAGAAATCACGAACTGGAAGCGTTAAGGGCAAAAGAATGAGCGCCAATGTAGACACCAATCAATGGTGTGGTCAGTTCAATAGGTGTAAAGGATGCAAGCTCGATGCTGAATGCATGGTTAAGCCGGAAGAAATGGCGCTTGTCATCGAAGATGGTAAACACGTTGACCGCTGGGCAATTAGAACCACGGCGATGATTGCCAGAGAGCTTGAAGCTCAGAAAAAACAGGCTGCCAACTAGGCGGCCTTTTTATTAGCTCACGATACAAACAGAGGGTAAGGCGATGGCGAGGCTTATCGTTCTTTTGAACGTTGATGATTCGGAAGAAGTAGAGATAGCAAAGGATGCGTTTGATGAGAATTTAGTGTTCACGTCATGGCATGAAGCTGATGAATGGTGCTCAAGAAACACCAGGGGAATATGGGTAAAAACAATAAACCTCGATGACGATGATGACGACGAATAGACCCGCTCCGGCGGGTTTTTTATTGCTGATACCACAGCGCCTTCACGAGGGTGCTCTGTTATCACGGCGGCTATCCACCGCTTACCAATAAGTCTGCATATGTATTTTTGCATGCAGAGGTCTTTAGCTCAGCGGCGCGGCTTAAGCGCGGAGATGATTATGAATAAATTACGTGTATGGCATATACCACAGATTCCAGGCAAGCCTTTCTTTGTTGATGTGAGCAGCGTCGAAGAAGGTGTGCGAATGATGAGCGCGTTGGCTGATTACGATGCTTTCCAGTATGACAACAACATCAAGCCAGATTACAGCAATGCAAATGGCCTTCAGATGTTTGACGAAAGCCTTACCGACCAAGACCTTGAGGAGATGGATCTTAACGATCGCTGGGTTGATTGGTACAGCGAATGCCAGTGCTACGACGACCCGCATGAGTATCTTGAAAGTCTGAAACAGGACGATCCCTCATGACAGTCACCCACAACGGCAAGCAGTACCACGCATCAAAACTCAACGACAACGAGTGGCAACTCTCATCAGTCGATAAACCTCGCGAGAAAATCACAATGAACCGCTGGCAGATGCACATTGCCGGGTTATTGCAGCAGGTGGATGGTAAATCATGATTAATCACAACATGCTTCGTGCAGCGCAGAACAAAGCGCTAATCGCCAGATTCATAGGTGATGGCTTGATGTGGATGTCGGCCTACAACGATATGAAGGCGGCAATTGGTTTTCCGTGGCACAGGAAATGATTATGGGCTGGATTAAGTGTAGTGACAAGATGCCTCCTAATGGAGTGATGGTGTTGCTTCTTAATGATGGTGATTATGATTTCGGGTTCATTATTGGAGACAGATTACATGTGTTTTCTTATGGGAAATGGAAACCTTTGCGCGTAGAAAAAGTAAGTCATTGGCAACCTCTTCCAGAGCCACCAACCGAATAACAAACCTCCCACATTCCCCCTACTCGTCCGGCTATCGCAGACGGGAAGCGCACAACCAAATTTCAGGAGAGACCATGAGTGAAGTAACGGATTTAGTCGTTATCGAAAAATCGAGTGCAATGGCTGTATTCACCAATAACGAGCAACTCGATCCCATCATTGAAAAAATCGAGAAAGAAGCTCGCAGCCTGGTACCGGATGTATCCACCAAGAAAGGCCGTGATGCTATCGCATCCATGGCGCACAAGGTTGCGCGTTCAAAAACATACATCGACAACGCCGGTAAAGACCTTGTTGCTGAACTGAAGGCGCTACCAAAGCAGATCGACGAAAGCCGCCGCATTGTGCGTGAACGTCTGGACGCGCTGAAAGATGAGGTACGCCGCCCACTAACAGAGTGGGAGGCAGAACAGGAGCGAATTAAGGCAGAGGAAGCCGCCAAGATTAAAGCAGAGGAAGACCGTAAGCAGCTAGAGTCAGACCATGAAATTGCTTTGCTGATGAACGACGCATTTGACCGTGAACTGGCAGAGAAGAAAGCGGAAGAAGAACGCCAGCGCATTGCTCATGAAGAAGAGTTAAAGCGTCAGGCGGCAGAACAGGCCAAGCGCGAAGCCGAAGAGAAAGCAGCGGCTGAACTGGCAGCAGCGAAGAAACGCGAAGAGGATGCGATTGCAGCAAGAGCACAGGCTGAATTACTGGCTAAGCAAGCACAAGAACGCGCAGAGCAGGAAGCTAAAGACGCCGCAGAGAAAGCTGAAGCAGATAAGAAAGCAGCCATTGAAGCGGAACAGCGCAAAGCTCAGGAAGAAGCTGATCGCATCAAGCGTGAAGCTGAGGCGAAAGAAGCAGCCCGTCTTGCGGAAGAGAAGCGCATCTCTGACGAGAAGGCAAAACGTGAAGCAGATGTTAAGCACCGCAAGGCCGTTGGTACTGAAATCGTAAACGCACTCACAGCTAATACCAGCATCTCACGCGAACAGGCTATCGAAGTCCTGAAAGCGCTGATGGATGGCCTGGTACCGAGAACACAAATTAACTACTGAGGTGCATATGAAGCTGAAACTCAAATATGACCACGCTCATGGATATCTGGACAGCCAACGCAATCAGGTCTTGGAGCTTGATGGTGTGACGCTTGATGGGACAGTAGACACACGAGAAGTCCTCCCGCAGTTAGACGGCGCTGTAGTTCTCGAATGGCTTGCTGAACAGGGTTATGTAATCACACATCAGGAGCAAGCGGCATGAGAGTTGCAGAGCGATGGGACGATGATGCTTTCATCCGGCTGATGTCTGATGTGATTGGCGACGTGGAAGCAGAAGACGACGAGCCAGTTAACCTGGCTGCTGAGCTACAGAATCCGGTGATCAGTTGGGCAGAATTTGCAGGAGATTTCACATGACCGAGAAGAAGGTTTACGCCGCAATCAGTGGAGTTGCCTCCGCCCTTGCTGAGCAGGGAATCCGGAAGGAGAAAAAACAAGGCAGCCAGGTTAACTACGCGTTTCGCGGAATCGACGATATCTACAACGCGTTGGCACCGGAACTTGTGAAGCACAAACTTCTGATTCTACCCCGCTACACCGAACGAACCAGCGTAGAGCGAACCAGTAAAAGCGGTGGCGCACTGTTCTACATCACAGTTCGCGGAGACTTCGATTTCGTCAGCACCGAGGATGGCAGCATCCACACGGTCACCACCTACGGCGAAGCAATGGACAGCGGTGATAAGGCGACTAACAAAGCTATGTCGATCGCCTACAAATACGCTGCATTTCAGGCGTTCTGCATCCCTACCGAAGAAACCGCGATTGATGCCGATGCAGAGGTTCACCACTTAAAACCGGCTGATGCAGACCAGATTCTGGCTGAATTTACGCAGTACGCTGGCGCTGAGAACGACAGCAAGAAACTGCAGGAACAATACGCATCAACATGGCAACGCCTTAACGGATGGCCTGACCACCAGGCTAAATGCAAAGACGTAACCGGAATTCGAATCAGAGAACTAAAACAGGCGGCATAAATGGCAATTAACACCATCATCGTTTCCGGCAACGTTGGTAAAGACGCGGTGCTCCGCGTCACACCAAACGGGAAGCACATTGCATCATTCTCTATCCCGGCAAAAACCGGATTTGGTGAGAACGAAAAGACATCATGGCTGAACTGCAAAATGTTTGGCGCGATGGCTGAGAAGTTATCTGTGGCAGTAGTTAAAGGCGCAAAGGTCACTGTGTCAGGAGAGTTCGTCATTGAAGAGTGGACTCGTCAGGATGGATCAGCAGCTCAGACACCAACAATTCTGGTGCGAGATATAGACCTTCCTCCGCGCAATGGACAGCAGCAGAGCCAGCAATCGTCGTCACAGCCGCAGCGACAGCAACAACAACGCGCAGCTGCGCCGCAAGCCAGCGAACCGCCGATGGACTTTGATGACGATATTCCATTTGCACCGGTAACTCTTCCCTTCCCTCGTCACGCTATCCACGCCATTTAATCAGGAGAATCAAATGTCGGCACCTCTCACCGGGGCGGGATATCTGCGCCCACCAAAGCGATCCGGCACGCGTGAAGAAGTGCTGGCTCGTTGCTTTGCAGCTATCGCTAATGACGATTTCCAGAAGCCGACCATGGAAGACAGGCTTCTTGAGTTGCACGAAAAGGAAGTCTGGTACGCCAACTTAGAAGCGTCATTCAGGCCGGGATGGGTGGTAGTTGGACCTGTAGAGCCTGATTACGTTGATGACCGTATGCGTAAGTATCGCGGTCGTTATGGACAAGTAAGGAGCGACTGATGAAAGCCTGGAGCATAGAAGAACTATCAGCGCTCATGCGCTACACCAACGCAGAAGTAGCAGAGATTACCGGTCGGAGTATCAAAGAGGTAGGAGATAAGCGGCTGTCTGTGAATATTGAGCGGAATGGATGGGATGTTAACGATCCGGAGCGTGCATCATGAGATACGGAAGCGTGTGCAGCGGCATCGAAGCTGCCAGCAAAGCATGGGAGCCTATCGGCTGGAAACCTGCCTGGTTCTCTGAAATTGAACCCTTCCCCTCCGCTGTTCTTGCCCAGCACTGGCCGGAAGTATCAAACCTCGGCGACATGACAAAAATCGCCGATGCGGTGCGCGCTGGTGATGTCGAGGCGCCTGATGTTCTGGTCGGCGGTACGCCTTGCCAGGCATTCAGCATCGCCGGCTTACGTGAAGGCCTGTCTGATGACCGCGGCCAGTTAACCCTCTCATACGTGGAATTAGCCAATGCAATCGACGCAAAGCGCCGCGAACGCGGTGAGACAGAAGCAATTATCGTCTGGGAAAACGTCCCCGGCGTGCTCAGCAGCAAAGATAATGCCTTCGGGTGCTTTCTGGCAGGACTTGCCGGAGAAAGCAGTGAGTTGCAGCCAGCAGGGGGAAAATGGACGCACGCAGGTTGTGTGTCTGGACCAGAAAGGGTTATTGCCTGGCGCGTTCTTGATGCTCAATTTTTTGGAGTGGCCCAACAACGCCGCCGTGTGTTCGTTGTCGCAAGTGCTCGAAAAGGATTTGATCCCGCAGAAATACTTTTTGAGCAAGACGTCGGCAGCGGGTCGACTGAGGCGAATAATGTTGGGGTCGAGAGACGCTCCAGCACAGTTGATAACTGCACTCTCTATCGCTTCAGAAGAACAGATTCATACATCGATGACGGAGTAAGTAGCACGCTTTCGGCTAGAGATTATAAGGACCGTCGAGAGCTTGTTGTTATGGCCGATAATCGCGTAAGAACCCTTACCCCTCTCGAATATGAAAGGCTTCAGGGATTCCCAGATGGGCACACGCTGATCCAGTACGGGGAAAAACTTGCTGATGACGCGCCGCGTTACAAGGCGATCGGAAATAGTATGGCGGTTCCGGTAATGCGATGGATCGGTGAGCGTATCGCCGCGGCGCTGCCAGCCGAGAAGTTGAGTGGAGATTATGGCGGAAGTAAAACCCCGCCAGACCAGCGCGACCTCTGGCGCACGCCGCCAGCCCTATTCGCTTCACTTAATGATGAATTTTGCTTTCAACTGGACGCAGCAGCAGCGCCTCATAACGCGCTATGCCGAAAGTTCATCACCGCCGATCAGAACACGCTGGAAACACTGTGGGCTGATTACCTGAATGTTCCTGGCTACGTCTGGCTTAACCCACCATACAGCGACATCACGCCATTCGTGAAGAAAGCATCAGCGGAGAGCAGGAACCAGATCGGCACCGTCATGCTGGTTCCTGCTGATACTTCCGTCGGCTGGTTCCGTGAGGCTATCGAGACAGCAAGTGAGGTGCGATTCATCACTGCCGGACGGCTGGCATTTATCAACCCGGTCACTGGTAAACCGGTATCTGGAAATAATAAAGGATCGATGCTCATTATCTGGCATCCGTACCCGCGTACACACTGCCACTTCGCAACTGTGGAACGGGACGAATTAATGACTTTCGGAGCGAAACTTCTCGCTCGACGGGAGGCAGCATGACGCTAACCAAACGAATCACAAGGTCGCTGATGCGGACTTTTTATTTTCTCGCGTTCACCTTCAACCTAATTAACCGACAGTTCATGGAGCACTGATGAAAAGGTCATCACTCGCTATTGCTATCGCTCTTTCATCAATAGCATCAGTCAGACAATGTAGCGTTGCTGAAATATCTCCTGCTTTACGTACGGATGCCAGTTATCCAGTTGGTGGCGGGAAAACGGGTATTGCAGCAGCACGCCGAGCAGCCAAAAAGCGTAGGAGAAGTCGCAAATGACATCAAAATCATCGATCAGGCCAGCGCTCTCGAAGAGATGATGCGAGACCATGCTATTCAGGCTCACAGACTCAACCACTCAGCAGTATCAGCAACGCACTGTGAGAAATGTGGAGACAATTTGCCGGAGGCTCGCCGGAAAGCGTATCCGGGATGCACGATGTGTGTGGAGTGCCAGAGCAATATGGAATTGCGTAAGAAGATTGGGAGGATGTGATGGGATGGATTAAGAATGCGGTGCTGAACAGAAAAGAGTTTAAAAGCCTTTCATGGTGGGAAAACTTCATGGGAGGTCATGTCAGTTTTGGACCAGTCACCATCTACGGTGAAAACGCCATGCACTGGGCGGTAAATATCAGAACAAAGCGTTGGGGATATATTTGCTTTCGACTTCCTCTGCGGTGCTTTGGTAAATGGTGGCCGCTTTATTTCTACTTCTCACCAAACGGTACGCCATGGGCGGCTACTTTCAAATTAGGGAGAGTTTGAGGTGATTAATGTTCAGGATAATCCAGCCTAATACCTGGTACGCCGATCTCCACGGCGCACCCTGCAAAATCATCCGCGCCACTCACGAAGTCATCCACTACATCCGAAACGGTCGCATCTGCATCGCCAGCATGGGCCGCTTTCAAGCAGAGTTCGAGCCGCTGACCAAAGCACAGGCCGAGCGGATCGCCGAAGAAATCGAAACAGCAGAACACTTAAAACGCCTCCGAGCTATGCGGGTGGCATGAGGAGATATTATGGGAAAGATGACGTTCGTATTTGAGTATAAGGACGGTAAAGAACCTCCAGTCAACGCGGGGATGGAGTTTATGGGCGGGAAGATTGTTGCCGCTGCTTTTCGTGATGCTCTCGAAGAGCCTGAGATATGCGATGCACCAGAACCAGATCTTGATTGGCTGGATAAAATTCGCAACCGCTTATGAAGCAACTGATAGTTGATTCACTGAGTCGGCTATTGGGT
Source organism: Citrobacter arsenatis (assembly GCF_004353845.1). Classification (GTDB taxonomy): domain Bacteria; phylum Pseudomonadota; class Gammaproteobacteria; order Enterobacterales; family Enterobacteriaceae; genus Citrobacter; species Citrobacter arsenatis. The sequence goes on along the minus strand of NZ_CP037864.1, from coordinate 1,387,453 downwards.
GCGAATGCACTGCCACGTTATCCCCCATTTTCCCGGCCATAGTGCCGGGTTCTTTTTGCCTGGAGAAAACCATGAATATAGTTCAGCACTACGGAAAGAAAGTGACCATTGATGGGAGTGGTGGAATTTACATCGCACATCATTCTGAGCAATGTTGCGTCAAATGGTCATGTGATGATGGAGCAAAGAAGGAGCATATTGCTCCAATTATGTTTACCAGATGGGTTATGCATCGTGCAGATAGCCATTCAAGAGTAGGAAGATTTTTACACTTACTCCCTATTATCTGGAAATTTACCAAGTAGGAAAATTATGGAATCACACAGCCTAACACTCGATGAGGCCTGCGCATTTCTTCAGATATCCAGACCAACAGCCACTAACTGGATCCGCTCAGGCCGACTGCAAGCAACCCGCAAAGACCCCGCAAAACCTAAATCCCCTTACCTCACAACACGACAGGCCTGCATTGCGGCGCTTAACTCTCCGCTGCATACTGTCGCCGTGAGCGCGGGTGATGGCATAACAGAGGAAAAACAATGTCACTCTTCCGCAGAGGTGAAATATGGTACGCGTCCTACTCGACACCGGGCGGGAAGCGAATTAAGGAAAGCCTTGGGACTTCCGACAAGCGGCTCGCTACTGAGCTACATGACAAGCGCAAAGCTGAATTGTGGCGAGTAGACCGGCTTGGCGATTTCCCTGATGTAACGTTTGACGATGCCTGTATGCGCTGGCTGGAGGAAAAGGCAGAGAAGAAATCACTGAAGGATGACCGCAGTCGTATGGCTTTCTGGCTGGCGCATTTTGAGGGGATCCGGTTAAAGGATGTGACCGAGCAAAAGATTTACTCAGCAGTGAACAGGATGAGCAACCGCAAACAGCTTGAGATATGGAAAATCAAAGCTGCCGCGGCGCAAAAGAATGGAGAACCAGCGCCAGTCTATTCAGCTAAACCGGTCACCACCTCCACCAAAGCCAAGCATCTGGCATTGATGAAGGCAATTCTGCGGGCTGCAGAACGTGACTGGAAATGGCTGGAAAAAGCGCCGGTGATCAAGGTTCCATCGGTAAGAAATAAGCGAGTTCGGTGGCTTGAGGCAGATGAGGCGAAAAGGCTGATTGATGAATGTCCGGATCCACTGAAGTCGGTTGTTAAGTTTGCGCTGGCAACCGGACTGCGGCGTTCGAACATCATCAATATGGAATGGCAGCAGATCGACATGCAGCGTCGTGTTGCCTGGGTGAATCCTGAAGACAGCAAGTCAAACCGAGCTATTGGCGTAGCGCTGAATGACACTGCCTGTAAGGTTTTGCGTGACCAGATTGGTAAGCATCATAAATGGGTGTTCGTGCATACGAAAGAAGGTATCCGTCCTGATGGGTCAAAGACTCCAACCGTGAGAAAGATGCGCGTCGATGATCAGCGGGCATGGAATGCGGCTTGCCGTCGGGCCGGGATTGAGGATTTCCGCTTCCACGACCTGAGGCACACGTGGGCCAGCTGGCTAATTCAGTCAGGAGTTCCGCTTTCTGTTCTGCAGGAAATGGGAGGATGGGAGAGCATCGAAATGGTACGCCGATATGCTCACCTTGCGCCGAACCATTTAACGGAACACGCAAAGCAAATTGACTCAATTTTCAGTGATGATGTCCCAAATATGTCCCATCTGGAAAATAAGGAACTTGCAGAAAATGGGTAAGTTACTGAAATATAATGGTACGCCCTGTAGGATTCGAACCTACGACCTACGGCTTAGAAGGCCGTTGCTCTATCCAACTGAGCTAAGGGCGCATTGTGAAGTGATTACTTCATGCGGATGAAACGCGTGAATTATACGGTCAGCGCCTGCTGAGTCAATGCCTTTTGTTCCGGTTGCTGGCGAAGTGTACGAATGTTGATTTTTTCTGCTCGTTCAAGGGTATCCAGGAAATCACCTGGTAACAACTCAGCCCGCAAAACGTCAGATTTAGGGATACATGTATTTAGAATATTTATGATTTTGCTTAACATTCCTTTATCCCCTCTCCAGCGGTTCAGGAACTCTTTAATGTTAAGTATCGCCATCAAGGAAGAAAACAGTCACTTCGAACATGGACTGAAAATCATCATCTCCCATCTGGCAAATCAGTGGCATCAGGAGATTTGCTTTTTACCTGTCGAAGATATCGATCGCGCTGAAATCGCCTTTATCTCACTGGATGAAGATTGGCTCAGCGCCGATTGCTATCAGGTTCCGGTCCACACCAGGCGTCAACACCGGGTGGTTATCTGTAGCAAAAACGATAAAGATAAGTTGATGTTCCGGCCCTGCCTGTACATGTTGCCCCTGATCTATCGGGAAGATGATGTTGACGAGATAACCAAAAAACTGGTGATCATCCTGCAAAAACGCGCGCTGCGTAATAGCGTGCCCGCAACAATCTGCCATTACTGCACTACCCGCAACTTTTCTATCGCAGAGCGTCAATTCTTAATGTTTCTCGCCAGTGGGTATACGTTAGCCGAAACGGCTCACCTGCTTTCAGTAAGCGATCTCCAGGCCAAAGCGACCCGTCGCAGCATTATGAAAAAGCTACATGTGAAAAACGATCAGCAATTCTTAAGATACATCCGCGCACATCTGAACTTTCTACAAAATTAGACCGCTTATCTTTGCCTAATTTTTATTGAGAAATATCTCATCCTCGATTAAGTATCGGCTCCTACTGTACCTATCCTCAGACTGCCAGAATAATCCAGCCATACTATTTCCGGGGTAACAAAAAGACATACCCGGTAATATTTTACCTAATCTTAGAGAGAGGTTGAACTGGATAAAACGATCTTTTAGGCATTGAGTAAGACATCAGAAAACTTCCGGCAGATTATTCTGATGGGATACGCAATTGCCAGTCTGATGATTGTTGAAACACTGAAACCCACGGCACAAGGACACTTCCCTTTACGCTGGCAAAATGTTGGGTCAGGGATGTTTATAGTCAGCAATTTATCCAGACCTGCCGCAACAAAAACGGAATGGAAAAGGATGCACAGCGCAAAACGCCGGGACCGCTATCGCCGCATACGAAATACTAACTGTACCTGGCAATATCCCCACTGTACCTCACAGGTATTTGACCGGCTCGAGTATCTGGCGCAAAAACTCGAATACACATTACCGGGCGATACTATATCTCAGGCGATAATTACGACAGACCACTATCTGGCCTATGCGCTGAGTCGACATTTATTTTCAGGTACTCGCACGGCGATCTTCCAGAGCATTGAGTCGGCGTTGGTCAGCATGCAGGAGCCGGTAATTAGCCAGTTAGTTATCGACATAGAAGGCTTAACAACCTCATATTTCGATATACTAGAGCGTCTGCGTCAGCTAATTAAGCAACGTAGCGATATTCAAATCTTCATATTGCTTTCTAGTCACGATAGCGATCTCACAACCTTTATTTCTCTATCCGGTCCATTTTATATCTTGTCACGCAACCTGCACCTCCCTGAGATGCGCCACGCCTTATTATCCCCGGTGCTTAACTATATTCATTCCAGGCGCATAAATCAGCTCGATTGGGAGATGATTGCCTTGCTTTTACAAGGTAACTCCTTAAAAAAGATTGCATTGCTGCAAAACCAACCCTACCACCGCATCATCTATCGGCTGAACCAGTTGATTACACGCCTGGGATTACCTAACAGGCAGCGTTTTTTGCATCTGATACATCGCCTCAACGTTACCTCTCTTCATTTAATTTAACACCATAACCCTCTGTGCTATAAGATTTTTTAAGAAATTACTTATTCAAGAATAAGAAAATAGATCCAATTTTTACAAATATTTAATATTTACAACTATTCCTGGTATTATGCCTGATACCACTACCACACTTAACCTTACTGATTCTGTGCATTTCAATATAAAATAGCCTAACCCCTGCCTTAACAAAACCTAAACAATTAGTTTATTGTATCGTTTTTGCTATTTAAAAAAATTTTTCAGTCTGCCATAATTCGAACCGCAGATAAATAATGCCAATAGTCATTAACACATCTGGATCTTTCAGAATATCCTAACTGACATTAACAACCTGGTTGTTGTAAGTCTTTTCCGAAAGAACAGAGCAGGTATAATCCCCACTGTTTCCTGATTAATTGTTAGTTTTCCCGGTGTGAAATGGATTTTCCACAAATTCATTGTTCTGCAGAAGAACAACCGAATAAACAAGGATGAAATATTATTTATTCGGTTATCCCTCAGAACAACTCTTGGCTATTTGACAATATTATAACGCCTGATGTTTTATCAAATTCGCAAGATACGCAAACAGTTTGAGGCATACAACAATGAAACCAGCATCCGTTATCATTATGGACGAACACCCTATTGTCAGAATGTCGATAGAAGTACTACTCGAGAAAAATAGTAATATTCAGGTGGTATTGAAAACCGACGACAGTCGTACGGCAATAGAGCATCTGCGCACGTACCCTGTCGATCTTGTCATCCTGGATATTGAGCTGCCAGGCTCTGATGGTTTTACTTTACTCAAAAGAATAAAATCGTTACAGGAGAAAACTCGGGTGCTGTTTCTGTCTTCAAAATCAGAATCTTTTTATGCCGGACGCGCTATCCGCGCCGGTGCAAATGGTTTTGTCAGTAAACGAAAGGATCTCAATGATATCTACAATGCCGTAAAAATGATTTTATCGGGATATTCTTTTTTCCCTTCGGATACCCTTAACTTCATTAACAATATAAATTCGCAAAAAGGCGTCTTGAATGACATGCCACTCTCTAACCGCGAGGTTACGGTTTTGCGTTATCTGGCAAACGGATTGTCCAATAAGGAAATTGCCGAGCAGTTGTTACTCAGCAATAAAACCATTAGCGCTCACAAGGCTAATATCTACTCCAAGCTCGGGTTACACACTATCGTTGAGCTGATCGACTACGCAAAAATGCATGAATTAATGTAATAACACTCCCGGCGAGATGTCGTTCGGGAGTGTTTTGTCAGCGTATTGATTAGTTATAGTTAATCATGAACGTGGCATCAGCCTTTGCGACCCCAGGCTGAACCCCATCAGCCAGGGCAATATAGTTGGCAAAAAAGGTCAGTGTGGCGTTGCCGTTCTCATCAATCCCCACGGTCTGACTGGCCTGCTCGAGTGGCAATCGCGTACGGTCGCTGTCGTGCAGTTCGATCGCTACCTTTTGTGCCAGCACTGCATCATCCAGCGCCAGCAACGTCGTGCCAGGGGCCGGGGTCCCGGAAAACGTTATCGACGCGGATCCCGGCGGGCAGCCTTCCAGCTTCAGCGTAAATGCGACCGGTTGGGTAGTATCTCCGCTGCTCTGAAGCTGCTTTGTCGGCCAGGTGCCTAGCTCCACCGACTTATTGCTGTCGCTGGCAATGACCGCGCAGGTAAAGTCCACCACGTTGCCACGCAGCTCAATATTGATTTCCCCCAGCGACGAGGCGGCATGGCCCAACGAACTGAATGTTAGCAGGGGCACCATCGCCAGAAGCGCCCCTGCGAATGGCGTTTTCTTGTTAGTCATAATCCACTCGCAGATAGCCACGAGCCGTAAAAGGCCCTTCAGTAGGTTTATTGCCCGTTACGCTGACCGGCCATGTCCGAATACCCACGCTTGCCGCGGCGTTGTCGTCCAGTTGAAATGGAATAGTGCTCGACAGATTATTGGGCGTCAGCGGTCTGCCGTTGGTATCGGCGACAATAAACCCTAAATCCGGGTTGTCTGAAACCATCATTTGCCCAGAGGCTTTCTCCGCTTCTACCCGCATGGTTAAGTAGGCTTGTGCGGCGACGTTAGTGCACTTTATCGCCACCGTTTTGGTCTGCGGATTAACGCCTTCGGGCCGGTTTCCCGCCCCCGCCTTGCTAAATAGCGATGCGCCAATATCACCAAAATCAAACTCAACAATCTGCCCGGCGTTCACCTCGCAGTTTTGTGGAACCTCTACCTTACCGCTGTAGCTGATGGTGTAAACCGGCGTGCTTAGCGCATCGCCGGTACTGGTCGTAACATAGACTCTGAACATCGTCTGCCGGGGGATCGGCACCATGTTAATAAACGAGCGGATCACTTTGAGTTTAAACACCAGCTTTGAATCCATTACGCCAAAAGGTTGCTGCTTAGGCACGTTAGGGTGAGTCCCCATGCGGATATAATTACGCGGGGGATAAAATAACCCAGCGTAACTATCGGTGATGCTCATGGCCCCCAGCAGGTAGTCATTGAGTTTCAGGTACTGAAAACCACCCTCAGTACTTTGAACCGGAAGTTCAGTGACATAGCTTCGATAGGTGTAATCCACCGTCGTCCCGGCGGGACAGGTGGCATTAACGCCAACCCAGCCCGATTTTTCCGGTAACGTCACGACCTGTCCCGGCTGGTTGTTGCTGCTGTTAAAGACATTCGACAGATCGTAAAAAACATCCGTTGGTGTGCCATTCGAGTTTTGGCAGACCGTTGCCCAGGACGAATGGGCGACCAGCAGTAAAGCGCTTCCCAGTAACAAACCCGTTTGTCGTTTCATCGTATTATTCCTGTCGTGCCGACGGAGATTCGCACGTCACGTTTGTGAGCGTCACCGCTTGTTTCAGGCTCTCCTCAGGCAAGACGTAGCGCGCCATGCAACGCGCGTTTGCGCCCTCCCCCCACTGGATCAGCAACTCGCCTTTTAGCGGCAGACCGCTGAGATAAATTTGCCCGTCTTCGCCCACCATACTGGTTACGCCGCTGGTGTTTTCTCGCACAACGGAGCCAAACGGCACGGGTTTACCGGCATGTATCGCGGTAATCAGCGCCCGCACACCGATTCGTGTATCAAACGCCGCTCGCACCAGCGCACCTTGCGTTGGCACTACGCTGCTGACGTTATTCTCCACATCGGTATTGTTGTTCATGGAATTAGGGTCTAGCGCGACCCGGTTATAGCGATAGACGGTGGCATACGGCATCACCGCGTATCCACGCCAGTCGGTTTGAACGCCGGTTTGGTTCTCTATCCGTACACCCTGCGCGCCAGGCGCTTTAATCAGCACGTTGGTATCACCTAAAGGCTGACTGAGCGTAATGCCGTCCGCATGCCCGATCACGCCGCCGGAGAGCTGCCAGTTATAGTCATGCTGGTCGCGGTCGTAGTTGTATCCCACGCCCAGCGTGCCATAGGCCGCCTGCCAGTTGGCGCTGGCGTTTCCGCTGTAGCCATTGGTGCTGCTGTGCCCCTGATTCACGCTATAGCTCAGGTTGCGTCCATCCAGCAATGTACCGCCGATCCCGCTCTGCCAGCTATTTTGTCCGTCGCTATTACGGTTGGCGTTAAAGGTGGCGTAGGTACGATCGAGGGCGTTATCTCGTGAGTAACGTCGTCCGCTGAGCAGGCTGAACGGCACTGACATATTGAACGCCAGAATACGGTCGGTGTCGGAGATGCCAACCGATTCATTCCACGACCAGGAGAGTGAATAGCTAATCCCCTGCCAACCGCTGGCATAGCCCAGTTGATACCAGGTATTGGTGTCTGACGTATTCCAGTACGTTTGCTGACTACCCGAGACATACAGCGATCCGTAATCCCCCAGATTCTGCGAAATGTTTATCTGGAAACGGCCCTTTTTGCTGTAGCTCAGGTTGTGGTAACTCTTCACATCGGGCACATCGTGGCGATTACCCTCACTGTCGTATTCGTACTCATAGCCTTCCATACTGCGATACGCGACATCGTCGAGGGTATAGAAGCCACGCGTAGAGTAGCGATATCCCAACAGCTGGAAGTTAGTGCCAAAATTGTTCAACGATTTCGCATACAAGAAACGCAAAGACTGCCCCTGGTGCGTACTGTCATCCGCCAGTTGGCTGCGCGCATGGGTTAGATCGACAGAAACCGCCCCCCAATCTCCCAGGTTTCGGCCTGTACCTAAAACCACCGCCGTATAGCGTGAGGCTAACTGCGTACCACCGTATGCGGTGTAGCCTTCTGGTAACCCAGCGATTAATGTTCCCTGGAAAAAGAACGGTGAGGATTGCTGGCTGTTGCCGCTGCGAAAATCCCCAGCGACCACGTCATATTTAAAACGCCCTTCTCGCTGTAATAAGGGCACCGTAGAGTACGGCACCGTATAGCGTTGCTGGCTGCCGTCTTTCTCATCCACCGTAACCTCAAGGTCACCGCTGGATGACGTCGGGTTGAGATCGGTTATCGAAAAAGCACCGGGTGAAACATAGCTTTGATAAATCACATAGCCATTCTGACGAATGGTCAGTTTCGCTGCGGTACGCGCAATGCCACGAACAGTAGGCGCATAGCCCTGTAAGCTATCGGGATACATACTGTCTGAGGAATAGAGCCGCGCACCACGAAACCCGACGCTGTCAAAAACGTCGTTTCCGGTGTTGCTGTCACCCATCACCAGTTCGCCCTTCAGCGGGATAATCGCGCGCTGAAGCCATGTACCGATGTTTTTCCAGCTTTGTGAGTGGTATCCATCGCCCTTGGAATAGCTCCATGCGCCGTTGTTTCTCAGCCGCCAGGGGCCATAGTTCAGACCACTGAGCATACTCAGGAAATAGCTGTCAGTGTCACTGCCGCGGCTGCCGGTAAAGCTGTAGTTCACCAGCGCAGCCGGGATCCCTTCATCCCACTCTTCCGGCGGAATATAGCCGCGTGCGCTGTTCAGCATCGACGCCTGTGGCAGGCTAACGTTGAGGCGCAGGGTAGAAAAATCAAACGCGATTTCGCTGCCTGGAATCGCTTCAGGCAGATTGATACAGGTATTGTTCGGATCTTTACTGAGCGCAGGAAATGCGGCGACATTAACGCCAAGACGCTTCACCCAGTCGAGTCCAAAGCATGGCATCAGCCCGCCGGAATTCTCTCCGGCTTTTCCCGCACTGGTGGCAAAGCGAATATCTTGAGTGGCGACAAACTCATCGTTGCGCCAGATATCCACGCGGTACACGCCTTCAGGCTGGTGATTACCTTTTTCAAAACGAGATAAATCCGCCACGGTTGCCGTATCCGCAGATAAAAAAGCCGGATTAAAATAGCTTTCCCCATGGCTTAAAGAGGGAAAGAGCGCCGCCAGCGTGGACAACGCCACCCCCGCCAGCGGTGGCGTAACCCCCGGTAACAGGTCAGGAAAATACGTTGTCTTATTCATCGTTATCTCAACGCACGCTAACCGTTTTGGCCGGAGTCACCGCGCCATAATCATTGACCGTCTGGAATGTAACGTTGCCCTGAACGCCCGTTGGCAGCAGAACCTGCGCATCGCTTTTTGGCGCGACCATCACGTTATCGACCTTCGTCTTCCCCACATTGAGATTGACCAACGTGACGTAATACGCTGACGGATTGTTGATTTTCAGGTGGTTGCCGGAACGGGAAAACGTCAACATCCCTGGCGCATCTTCCGGAATTTGCGGCAGATTATTGGGTCGAACGAATAGCTTGATGCGTGACAGAATCGCCAGTTGCAGAACGTTTTTGCCCTCAAGGCTGTTTTTATTGACTGACGGAATGGCCTTCACGTTCATCCAGAACAGCGATTCACGGTCTTTGGGCAGGGGTTCACCGGCATAGATGATACGTAGCGTGTTTTCGGTTTTGGGCTCACTGACAAACAGCGGAGGCGTAACCACAAATGATTTTTCTTTAACGCCTGTGCTATTTTCGATCCATGAATTTACCAGGAAACGTTCTTTAGTATCGCTATTGCTAATAGACAGGGACGTTTGTTTAGCATCGGCTGGATAAATAACACGAGTGGCACCTAATGCAATCCCACCGGCAGCCTGAACACTGGCAGCAGAAAATAAGGCCAGTAAAAGGATAAAACCTGATTTTAGATAATTAAACATAGCTAAAAATACCTTTGATGTGATTATCGTTGGGAAATAAATCAGGGATAAACCAACGTAAACCACACGTCTGAACGAAGCATTCCCGGCGTTATATTTTCCGAGACAGCCCGATAACGAGCAGTGAAATGAAAGGTCATCTCTTGCGTTATAATCGGCGCATAATGAAGCGGCAGCGCATTGGGAATAATTTGCCGTTGGCGCTCGTCAAATAACGCCAGACCAATCCCCGAAGCCGCAGACGCATCGCCGCTGGCAAGGAAAACCTGCGGATCTTCCGCTGGCGTCACGCCCGCAAACGCAATCCCTACATGGTCATAAACATCAGAGCTACACGAGGTTAAGCGCAGTGAAAACGGTACACTGGTAGAGGCAAAGCTTCCCGTCCCGGAGAACGCATTGGTGCGATACTGCCCCATTTGCACGCGCATATTCTGACTGTCAGTGGCGACCGTACAGGCGCCGTTGACGAGCTGCCCCCGTAAGTGTAGCTGGCCACTTTCCAGTATTACCGTATGTGCAAACACGGGCATTACGCCAAGCATTCCCGCCAGCGCCACGCCTTTCCCTATCATCTGCCGCATCCTTCATCATCTCCGGATAGTGCCTCATCCAATGAGGCGAACTTCATCCTTGCGCAAATCAAAACGGCTTATTCGTACTTCATGATGAACGTCGCGTCGGCGTTTGCCTGACCCGGCGTAGCGCTTGCGGCAGTGGCTTTGTAACGCGCAGAGAAACGCAGGGTGTTGGTCCCTTCTACCAGCGCCTGAGCGGTAGAGAAAGTAACGCCATCCGGCTTCAGCGCGGTGGACGTATTGTCCAGAATTTCAATCCCAACACCGCTGGCAGTGGTACCGTTGTCTGCGGAAGTAACGGCCAACAGGTTGTTGTTGGTAATATCGGACTGACCAGAGAAAGCAACGGCTGCGGTTGCGGCAACTTTCGGATCACAGTCGTTCAGTACGATAGAGAACGGGATTTGTGCCGTAGTATCACCCACTGCGGCAAAACTGGCGGTACGATACTGGCCTAAGGTGACAACCTGATCGGATGACTGAGTACTGACGGCACAGGCTGCATTGACCAGTTCACCTTCAAAATGCACAGTACCGCCGCTGACGCTTACCGGATCGGCTGCAACTGCAGCACCCGCAACTAACATCAGGCTGGCAATAACAGAAGAGGTCATTAATTTACGTTTCATGGATTTCCCTTGAATTACACACATCCGGCTCCGGCATCCTGCGGGATCCGTTTGAATCATTATCGACATTAAATGTCTGGCTAATTATCTCTGCATCCTGTAAAGATATATATCGCAAGAGAATTAGCTAACCGTTTACCCCAACTCTCCTGAGTATTTGATTCACTAATTTATCTTCGCGAATATGACTATTCGTCACAGCGATAAATTAAACATTTCAATTAATGAAAAATACCTGCAAATCCTTTTAATAGCCCTGGCTAATTCTTAATGGGACCCAGGAAAAATCTGGGTAAAAATGAGGTAAAATCCCCCATAATAACTGTAACAGACTGGTTTACGGTGCATTCCCCCTGAAAACACCAGGGTGATGAGTTGTTTCATTCACGTTAATTTTAATTCGCACGCTCATTAATTATTCATACGGTTTCAGCCTCTGCACTCCCCCCATTTGCAGAGTACGACGCTCCCTATCGCACGTAAAAACGCAAACGAAAACTGACAGCACGCCCCGCTTCTGACAAAATAGCAGCATCCCCTTCGGTTTAACGTAACAGACGGAATCTTCTCTCTGATGGCAGCAAAGATTATTGACGGTAAAACGATTGCGCAGCAGGTGCGCTCTGAGGTTGCTCAAAAAGTTCAGGCGCGTTTAGCGGCTGGATTACGCGCCCCAGGCCTGGCTGTTGTGCTGGTAGGTAGCAACCCGGCTTCGCAGATTTATGTTGCGAGTAAACGCAAAGCCTGTGACGAAGTGGGGTTTGTCTCCCGCTCCTATGACCTGCCTGAAACCACCAGCGAGGCGGAGCTTCTTGAGCTGATCGATACGCTCAATGCAGATACCACCATCGACGGTATCCTGGTTCAGCTGCCGTTACCTGCGGGTATCGACAACGTAAAAGTGCTGGAACGTATTGCGCCAGATAAAGACGTTGACGGTTTCCACCCGTATAACGTCGGTCGCCTGTGCCAGCGTGCGCCGCGCCTGCGTCCGTGTACCCCACGCGGCATCGTAACCCTGCTTGAGCGTTACAACATCGACACCTACGGTCTGAATGCCGTTGTCATTGGCGCGTCGAATATTGTCGGTCGCCCGATGAGTATGGAGCTGCTGCTGGCGGGCTGCACCACCACCGTCACCCACCGATTCACCAAGGATCTGCGTCGCCACGTAGAGCATGCTGACCTGCTGATTGTTGCCGTCGGCAAACCTGGCTTTATTCCCGGTGAGTGGATCAAAGAAGGTGCGATTGTGATTGATGTCGGCATCAACCGTCTGGAGAATGGTAAGGTTGTTGGCGATGTGGTCTTTGAAGATGCTGCCGCACGCGCGTCATACATCACGCCGGTTCCCGGCGGCGTAGGCCCAATGACAGTCGCCACACTTATCGAAAACACGCTGCAAGCGTGTGTTGAATATCATGATGTAAAGGACGTTTAAGATGGCCACATTTTCACTGGGTAAACACCCACACGTTGAACTCTGCGATTTGCTGAAGCTGGAAGGCTGGAGCGAAAGCGGCGCCCAGGCAAAAATTGCTATTGGCGAAGGGTTAGTGAAGGTCGATGGCGCTGTTGAAACGCGTAAACGCTGCAAAATCGTTGCCGGTCAGACCGTCAGCTTTGAAGGCCACAGCATTAACGTCGTAGCGTGATCCCGGTGCCGGATAAGGTCAATCCCTGTCCGGCCACTTCCTCTCTCGTTTTCAGATAATGACTTCATCCCTACTTCACAGTAAACGATTAGCATGTCGTTTTTTCACTCGAAGCGATCATCATGCCAACAATCGTTACCCACGCGGCCGTTCCACTCTGTTTAGGGTTAGGTCTCGGACTTAAAGTCATCCCCCCGCGATTACTGTTTACTGGCGTCATTCTGGCTATGCTGCCGGACGCCGACGTACTGTCTTTTAAATTTGGCGTCGCCTACGGCAACGTGTTTGGTCACCGTGGTTTTACCCACTCACTGCTGTTTGCTTTTGTCGTGCCGCTGCTTTGCGTATTGATTGGCCGACAATGGTTTAAAGCCGGATTGATTCGCTGCTGGCTATTCCTGACGGTTTCACTGCTGTCGCACAGTCTGCTGGATTCGGTCACCACCGGCGGCAAAGGCGTCGGCTGGCTGTGGCCATGGTCGGATGAACGCTTTTTCGCGCCGTGGCAGGTGATTAAAGTCGCGCCGTTCGCGCTGTCACGCTACGCCACGCCGTACGGGCACCAGGTGATAATGTCGGAGTTGATGTGGGTATGGCTGCCGGGAATAGTAATGATGGGTGTGCTGTGGTGGTATCGGAAATATTAATCTGCCGGATGCGACGCGCTGCGTCTTATCCGGCCTACCGATCATCCCATCGTAGGCCGGATAAGGCGTTAGCCGCCATCCGGCAATAGAGAGTTACTTACGACGCCAGGTGGTGCCCTGCGGGCCGTCTTCCAGCACGATACCCATCTCGTTAAGACGGTCACGCGCGGCGTCGGCTGCCGCCCAGTCTTTCGCCTTACGGGCGTCCAGACGCTGTTGGATTAACGCTTCAATTTCGGCAACTTCACCGTCATCCGCCTGCGCGCCGCTTTGCAGGAACGCTTCGGGATCCTGTTCCAACAGGCCCAGCACGCTGGAGAGCTTACGCAGATGCGCAGCCATGCCGTTCGCCGCCGCCACATCTTCACCCTTCAGACGGTTAACCTCACGCGCCATATCAAACAGCACGGAGTAGGCTTCCGGCGTGTTAAAGTCATCGTCCATCGCTTCAATGAAGCGTGCTTCAAAGGCTTCGCCACCCGCAGGGGCAACGGATTTGTCGGTACCGCGCAGCGCAGTGTACAAACGCTCCAGCGCAGAACGCGCCTGCTTCAGGTTCTCTTCGCTGTAGTTCAACTGGCTACGGTAATGACCCGACATCAGGAAGTAGCGAATGGTTTCGGCATCGTAGTATTTCAGCACGTCGCGCACGGTGAAGAAGTTGCCCAGCGATTTGGACATTTTCTCGCGGTCAACCATTACCATCCCGGAGTGCATCCAGTAATTGACGTATTCACCGTCATGCGCACAAGTGGACTGGGCGATTTCGTTTTCATGGTGCGGGAACATCAGGTCTGAACCGCCGCCGTGAATATCAAAATGATTACCCAACTGTTTGCAGTTCATTGCAGAACATTCGATGTGCCAGCCCGGACGGCCTGCGCCCCACGGAGACGGCCAGCTCGGTTCGCCCTCTTTGGACATTTTCCACAGCACGAAGTCCATCGGGTTGCGTTTAACATCAACCACGTCAACGCGTGCGCCTGCCTGCAGCTGATCCAGATCCTGACGTGACAGTTGACCGTAGTTCGGGTCAGTTGGTACGTCGAACATCACGTCGCCGTTATCAGCAACGTAAGCGTGACCTTTAGCAATCAGCTGTTCAGTGATTTCAATAATCTCAGCGATATGGTGCGTAGCGCGCGGTTCCAGGTCCGGGCGCAGAATATTCAGCGCGTCAAAATCGCTATGCATTTCCGCGATCATACGATCAACCAGCGCGACAAAGCTTTCGCCGTTTTCGTTCGCGCGTTTGATAATTTTGTCGTCGATATCGGTAATGTTGCGCACATACTTCAGCTTATAGCCGAGGAAGCGCAGATAGCGCGCGACGACGTCGAAAGAAACGAAGGTACGTCCGTGACCAATATGACAGAGATCGTAAACGGTAATACCACACACGTACATGCCGACTTCCCCGGCATGAATAGGTTTGAATTCCTCTTTTTGGCGCGTCAGTGTATTAAAGATTTTTAACATCGAAGATTCCGTGTAGACGTGTGTGGATAGTAAAGTCTGTATAATACCCATAATTTAGAGCGGAAGCAGCACACTTTGCGAGGTGATCGCAGCTTGCGGTTATGCTATAACACACCCCTAACTCTGACCCTTGACGGGGTCGAAGCACCAATCTATCGGAACAGGATGCAAAAATGGTTACTTTCCACACTAATCACGGCGATATCGTAATCAAAACGTTTGATGATAAAGCGCCTGAAACAGTTAAAAACTTCCTGGACTACTGCCGCGAAGGTTTTTACAACAACACCATTTTCCACCGTGTTATTAACGGTTTCATGATCCAGGGCGGTGGTTTCGAGCCGGGCATGAAGCAAAAAGCCACGAAAGAAGCGATCAAAAACGAAGCGAACAACGGTTTGAAAAACACCCGTGGTACGCTGGCGATGGCGCGTACTCAGGCTCCGCACTCCGCAACCGCACAGTTCTTCATCAACGTTGCAGACAACGACTTCCTGAACTTCTCTGGCGAAAGCATGCAGGGTTGGGGTTACTGCGTGTTCGCTGAAGTTGTTGAAGGCATGGACGTGGTTGATAAAATCAAAGGCGTTTCTACCGGTCGCAGCGGTATGCACCAGGATGTGCCAAAAGAAGACGTTATTATCGAAAACGTGACCGTCAGCGAGTAATCGTGGCGACACTGTTTATTGCAGATCTTCACCTCTGCACAGAAGAACCGGCGATCACCGCCGGTTTTCTGCGTTTTTTAGCTGGTGATGCGCGAAAGGCCGATGCGCTATACATTCTCGGCGACCTGTTTGAAGCCTGGATTGGCGACGACGATCCTAATCCGCTGCATCATGAAATGGCCGCGGCGATAAAATCACTGGCAGATTCCGGCGTCCCCTGCTTTTTCATTCACGGCAACCGTGATTTTCTACTCGGCAAACGTTTTGCCCGTGAGAGCGGCATGACCTTACTCCCGGAAGAAAAAGTGCTCGACCTGTATGGCCGCAAGGTACTGATCATGCATGGCGACACCTTGTGTACCGACGACGCAGGCTATCAGGCGTTTCGCGCCAAAGTGCATCAACCCTGGTTACAGAAGCTGTTCCTCGCCCTGCCGCTGTTCGTTCGCCAGCGCATCGCGGCGAAAATGCGCGCCAACAGCAAAGCGGCCAACAGCAGCAAGTCGCTGGAGATCATGGATGTGAATCCGCAGGCCGTAGTGGCCGAGATGGAAAAAGACCAGGTCCAGTGGTTAATTCACGGTCATACCCACCGCCCGGCAGTGCATGAACTGACAGCCAATAGCCAACCTGCGTTCCGCGTAGTATTAGGTGCATGGCACACCGAAGGTTCGATGGTTAAGGTCACTGCAGACGACGTTGAGCTAATCGCGTTTGCATTTTAAACACATCACACAATCGGGCTCCGGTTAGCAAAATGTTCGCTCACTGTCGCAACGACTCAGTACCTCATCCTCATCTCGCCACCGTTTTGCCACGAAGACGCTAATTGTCAGACTTTAGCCGTTTGGCCAAACAGAAATGACTACACCTCCCCACATAACGTAGGGAGGTGTGATGATTACGTCGTCAGTCCCTGTATATTTAGAAATCCTCAATGCACAGGTAACGCGATGTGCCATATTTAGCGCTAGTCCCGCTACTGATTCCATTAACACTCGGATAACGAAACCAGTTATAGGGATAAGTGCCAGATGAAGGGTTAGTGGGTTCCATCCAAAAATGTACACCACTATCATGAAGATCAGACGGTATTACAGATTGCTCATATTTAACCTTATCGCCCCAGAAAGAAC
Source organism: Citrobacter arsenatis (assembly GCF_004353845.1). GTDB lineage: Bacteria > Pseudomonadota > Gammaproteobacteria > Enterobacterales > Enterobacteriaceae > Citrobacter > Citrobacter arsenatis. The sequence continues at coordinate 1,370,777 of NZ_CP037864.1, read as the reverse complement.
TAAAACCGTCTGACATATTTGCCGGCAGTCTCATGTCCAGCGAAGCACATGATTCCAGGGCATTGGGATAGGTTACCTCATTATTATAAACCGAAATCCATCTATCAAGTTTGAAGGTATGGCGAAGAATGCCAAACGTTTTTCCATTCTTAGGTGTGGCCGTCACTGTGACCTCCCTGGCCTGATGGCTCGCTATCGTCGTTTTTAGCATCACCACGCCGCTCTCATCAACCGTTGCCCAATCCGCATTGGTACGCCAGTTATAATCCGTACGATCGCCGCCCCCCCGTAAGTCCAGGACAAACTGAGCACCGAAGAAACCTTCGTTGGGCCCATTCAGTCCACGGCCTGTATTTGTACTATGGAGTCCCCTCACATTACTAAAAATAGGCATAACATCATAATTTGTTGTAACAATATCTGATGCCCAGTCATTGAGTCTAAATGATGCCTGTAGGTCTTCACCTTTAGCGCTCGCCTTTATCGTGAATGAGTAAGAACCATTACTATTCATCTCCAGTTTATTTATAACGGTACCAGAACCAGGCGTTTTAAATGTTGCATCACTTAAAACACTCTCAGGTTCCATCCTGACCACATTTCGATTTCCATCTCGTAGAGTTAGGGTGAATATCATCTCTTGATTCACCAAATAACCATTAGCGTTGCGGGTAAATGTTGACGTTGAGGCAACAGGTTCTCCGGCAACGATGCTATAAGGGCGCGACGTTACACCAGTGTCCCAGTCGCTAAGCTGTAGCTTTGCGGTAGCACTGTTCGTCGCCTTCACGGCGGTGAACGTCGCGATATATTTCCCACGCCCTTCGTCCTGCCAGCTACTTCCCTCTTTTATGGTTGCATTGTAAACATCAACGGTACTCGTGTTCAGCTCATCGGCTTGATTAATAACAGCATTTCCATGCTCATCATTAAGTGTTACGGTCACAACCATATCATCACCAGAGGTATAGGTATCCTTATCCACAGCCACTTCTGACCTCGAGAATGCCGCCTCTCCAACAACAAATGCCGTCTCCTTACTGGTAGCATTATTGCCTACCGTTGCCGTCACGATAATTTTCCCGGCCACGGTGCTGGTCAGCGTGGTGCTGGCCCTGCCGTCATCGCCCGTGGTCACCACCGCAGGCGCAAACGTGGCCCCGGTGTTATCTGCCGTGAACGTCACCTCAGCCTTTGCCACCGGATTGCCCTGTGCATCCGTCACCAGCGCCACAACGGCGTTGCCTGCCTGCCCGTCTGCCTTCGCTCCGGAGGCGACGCTCAGATTGCTGTCGGTGATATTGGCGGAGTCCTGGTCGGCGATAAATGCCGTCTCCTTACTGGTGGCATTGCTGCCTACCGTTGCCGTCACGATAATTTTCCCGGCCACGGTGCTGGTCAGCGTGGTGCTGGCCCTGCCGTCATCGCCCGTGGTCACCACCGCAGGCGCAAACGTGGCCCCGGTGTTATCTGCCGTGAACGTCACCTCTGCCTTTGCCACCGGATTGCCCTGCGCATCCGTCACCAGCGCCACAACGGCGTTGCCTGCCTGCCCGTCTGCCTTCGCTCCGGAGGCGACGCTCAGATTGCTGTCGGTGATGCTGGCGGAGTCCTGGTCAGCGATAAATGCCGTCTCCTTACTGGTGGCATTATTGCCTACCGTTGCCGTCACGATAATTTTCCCGGCCACGGTGCTGGTCAGCGTGGTGCTGGCCCTGCCGTCATCGCCCGTGGTCACTACCGCAGGCGCAAACGTGGCCCCGGTGTTATCGGCCGTGAACGTCACCTCTGCCTTTGCCACCGGATTGCCCTGCGCATCCGTCACCAGCGCCACAACGGCGTTGCCTGCCTGCCCGTCTGCCTTCGCTCCGGAGGCGACGCTCAGGTTGCTGTCGGTGATGCTGGCGGAGTCCTGGTCGGCGATAAATGCCGTCTCCTTACTGGTGGCATTATTGCCTACCGTTGCCGTCACGATAATTTTTCCGGCCACGGTGCTGGTCAGCGTGGTGCTGGCCCTGCCGTCATCGCCCGTGGTCACCACCGCAGGCGCAAACGTGGCCCCGGTGTTATCTGCCGTGAACGTCACCTCTGCCTTTGCCACCGGATTGCCCTGCGCATCCGTCACCAGCGCCACAACGGCGTTGCCTGCCTGCCCGTCTGCCTTCGCTCCGGAGGCGACGCTCAGATTGCTGTCGGTGATGCTGGCGGAGTCCTGGTCAGCGATAAATGCCGTCTCCTTACTGGTGGCATTATTGCCTACCGTTGCCGTCACGATAATTTTCCCGGCCACGGTGCTGGTCAGCGTGGTGCTGGCCCTGCCGTCATCGCCCGTGGTCACTACCGCAGGCGCAAACGTGGCCCCGGTGTTATCGGCCGTGAACGTCACCTCTGCCTTTGCCACCGGATTGCCCTGCGCATCCGTCACCAGCGCCACAACGGCGTTGCCTGCCTGCCCGTCTGCCTTCGCTCCGGAGGCGACGCTCAGGTTGCTGTCGGTGATGCTGGCGGAGTCCTGGTCGGCGATAAATGCCGTCTCCTTACTGGTGGCATTATTGCCTACCGTTGCCGTCACGATAATTTTTCCGGCCACGGTGCTGGTCAGCGTGGTGCTGGCCCTGCCGTCATCGCCCGTGGTCACCACCGCAGGCGCAAACGTGGCCCCGGTGTTATCTGCCGTGAACGTCACCTCAGCCTTTGCCACCGGATTGCCCTGCGCATCCGTCACCAGCGCCACAACGGCGTTGCCTGCCTGCCCGTCCGCCTTCGCTCCGGAGGCGACGCTCAGATTGCTGTCGGTGATGCTGGCGGAGTCCTGGTCGGCGATAAATGCCGTCTCCTTACTGGTGGCATTGCTGCCTACCGTTGCCGTCACGATAATTTTTCCGGCCACGGTGCTGGTCAGCGTGGTGCTGGCCCTGCCGTCATCGCCCGTGGTCACCACCGCAGGCGCAAACGTGGCCCCGGTGTTATCGGCCGTGAACGTCACCTCAGCCTTTGCCACCGGATTGCCCTGCGCATCCGTCACCAGCGCCACAACGGCGTTGCCTGCCTGCCCGTCCGCCTTCGCTCCGGAGGCGACGCTCAGATTGCTGTCGGTGATGCTGGCGGAGTCCTGGTCGGCGATAAAGTGCGTTGTCGTGTCGGTTGAACTTCCGGATTCACGTATAGATGCGTTGACCTTATACTCTCCGGCAGTCTGAGTTCTGATAATCGCATTCACCAGACCCTCATCATTACTTACAAACGTGTCTGCCGTAACCGTCGCTTCCGCCGTTTCGCCAACGGCGCTAACATCCACGATCACCCCCTCAGCAATATTTCCCCGGGTATCCGTCACTTTTATCGTTACCGCATTGCTGTCCATTCCGTTGGCTTTGGCACCCGCCGTAACCTTCAGATCACCTTCAGCAATATGCGCGGCTGATTTGTCTACGACAAAGTTTACCGTAGTCGACAACGTGGCTCGCGTTGCCGATCCTGAGCGAACGACAACATTCGTTTCTCCGGCACGCTCATTGGTGATCTTCAGCGTCGTTTTACCCTTTGCATCGGTTAACAATGATGTATCGACCACACCATCATTATCTGCATCCGCTTCAACGGTAAAATTCGCCAACGGATTACCCTGCGCATCCAGAACAACAGCTTCAATTTCGTTCGAACTTAAACCATCCGCATGAGCATGATTTTTGGTCACGTTCAGACCACTGAGCGTTGCAGTATTAGCATCAGCGACAAATACTACCTGTGCTTCTCTGGTACTCCCGTCATCCGTTGTGACCGTCACGGAACCCGTTTTTGCCACTTTACTGCGCAGCATGACCGTTCCCTTACCATTCGCATCCGTGGTAACAGAGAGCGTTTTGCTGTTTGATTGCGTATCGGTATAAAGCGTGGCTGCGGGGTTGTTATTCTCATCCATCAGTCCCGAGACGCTGAAAGTCAGCTGTTGCCCAGGCACAGCGAAACCAGACTCATCGTTTACGGCGGCCGTCAATGAAACAAACTGGCTGTTATCGGCGACCACGGGGATCTTTGGTGTGACGACAAGTTCCCCCATCTCGTGGTGAGAGGGGCTAACACGGATAATTGTGCTGGCTGTATTCGAACGATTACCTTTATTATCAAAACTGACCGCAGTCAGCGTGTATTCCTGCACAGCTCCACCACGAACACTCTGGGTATAAGCAGGGACACGAACGTCAATTTCTCTCTCTGAACGTTTCTGTAGGGTCCCTCCCTGCTCTACGAATCCTGGCGATGACGTCCATTGCGTCTCTTTCAGCCCATATTTATCCTGGTGCAAGGTAACAGGAATACGGATCAGCTCTGAAGAGCGGGCCTCTGTGACATCCGGCAAACTGATACGCAGCACTTCCTGCTGACGATACTCAAGAACAATATTGTTGTTACGATCAACCAGATCGTATCGGCTGCCAGCCAGACTACGCATTGCCGCCACTGATGACGGATCAATCTGCTGATGCCACGGCATACCCAGTTGATAATTAAAACCGATCCCCATCCGGGTATCATTTTTGCCCGACGCCCCCTGACGCTGCTCAGCGTTTAAACTCAGTAGCGGAATCGGCGTGTATTCAAGGCCGGCCGTGACCGCAAACGGGTTACGTTGGCGATTATTCTTTCCGAATAGTGCAACTTCTTTGCCATAGTACTGCTCCCAGGTCAGCTTTCCACCCAGTTGCGGAGCAAACGGTAACCAGCCTTGTGTCCGAACATCCCAGCCATTCGCCGGGCGTTCATCATAATCTCTGACATCCGGGGAATCCTTCCAGCCGGTGAGCCTGAAATAACCATTCGCACTTAATTTAACAAAGTCACGCCAATATTCCGCACCAATACCGGCACGGGCATGTTCGCGGGAGAGGTCATAGTCGCCAAACGTATTAGCGCCCAGCATATAATCAGAGGTGAAGTGACGAATCCCCACCCCCAGATTCGACTGGTTGCGGTCATCCGTACGATGGAGACTTCCCTGGGTAAATACCACCCTATCCCCCCGATCGTAAAGCGGAACCAACAGGTCAAGCTGAGAATTTTTCAGCGACAGTTTTTTGTCAGTCTCCAGCTGTACGCGGGCGGTTCCGAAGCGGTTCAGGAACTCTTGCACCTCACTACTGGCCGCGGTGGTTGCCATGCTTTTGCCCAGGGTAACGGCCGCATCCGTATCGGGGTTGTTAGCCAAAAAGCTCCCGGCGCGGGACGCAATTCCGGCAATATTTTTCTCGCGTTCATTGTCAACTGAAGGGAGTTGGTCGTTTTCACCCCAGGCTATCTCAGGAAACGGGGTTAACGGCACATCCAGTTCATCACCCGCCTGCAAGGTATTAAAACCGCGCGAAAAGGTGCGTAATTGATTGAGTTTTTTCAGCGCATCCGTACTCATGTTGAATTTCGCCGCAACGGAATCCACACTTTCACCGGGCTGGAGAATATACACTTGGGTTGGAATATCTACTGTAGCATTTGCCGATGGTGTATTGAGAAATCGCCGTTCGCTTCCCGCACCAGCAATCGCTGGCGTAAACGCAACCGTCACGGGAAATAAGAACTGGATTATTATATTAATCCAAACAAAACGTCGAAAAAATTTTCGCATAAATTAAAATACCTGTATAAAAAGAATGCAGCACCCCCTCCTTGACAGAAAGGATGTAATTGCGTCGTTTATCTAAAAATTGCTCAGCATGGCCGTGATACATTCGACCATTGTTTACACATTATAAGTTAAGCCATTTCAATTCCGATAAACTGTCTGACTTCAGTAACATGTTGCAGATTGAGTTTGCGGGCGCTCGCACCCACTCGTGAATAAATCGCCTTGTTATTCGCATTAAGAAACATTGCCGCTACTGATATATTAGGATGCTGTGCAACTGTAAGAGCAATCTGCTTCTCTTTTTCAGTCATCATGAGAAAAACGCTCTGTAAGAGGCCATCAAAAACCTGAGCTATTCTCCAGAGTAGTCTGGTGATTGTCATGGTGTCGCTCCTTATACGCATTAATTCAGGCGTAGCGAGAAGTGTGAACGTTAGAGACGTACCCTCAGCTAAAACCGTTCAGTCCTTACTCACTTATACATACAACTAATCCTAACAACCCAATGCCGTAACTAGATACTTGTATTGATGTTTTTGTTATTTACAGACGAATAAACTTAAATGCAGTTAAAATACAAACAATAAAACCACTTAAATGTTAGGGCTATCTAAGTGTGCAATCATGCCGACATCAATACTGATATGAAAGCAGCACGAGGAATGCAGGTGGTTTAAGCCATTATGTCGCCATGAGGCACGGAGAAGCGGGAATGGTTTATTTGATTGATAAGAGGATAAAATATCGTATTGAGGATGGCTCAATAAACATCACATCAGCAATTCAGATACACAATACTATCGTTAGTTATTGTAATAATGAGCATTATAATGTTAACAGAGAGATACTGGCATCCCGAAAACCGAACCGCAGACATAAAAAATACCCCGACATATTTTACTTAACTATGAAACGAGTCCAGTCCACACCATTCAGAAAAATTCAACTTCACTTACAGAGAAGAAAAAATGTTTCTGGGGCGATCATGTAAGTCATATATAAACAAAATGACCGCCCCCCTTTATGCTATTATTGCCATTAGCATTCTCATCTTACAGATTTATATGCAATCGGTACCAGACACCCGGTTTAGACATTAACTTTGCGACAATTATACGTTACGATCATCTAGTTCCCATATAATCTCTACTATTGAAATGAACTTTCGTCTGGGTAAGGATCGCTGTGGAAGGGTAATATTATCAGGAAATATCAAAACGGGTAACACTGTACAAACCCTCTCGCGAATGGCCGCCTTTGATTATGAAAGAGCCTCCCCAAACGAGATTTCAATCTATAATGTGGAGTATATGAAGAACGCGCGCGATACCGCAAACGATGAGTTATTTAGAAATAGCTTCTTTTATGCTCAAAAAGAAACAAGTAGACAAATGTACCTGAGTCCGTCAGGCAATGCGTGGTTAATCGCAAACCTGCAATCACCCTTTGCGTTATGTCTAAATAAAGAGGGGTAACTACGCGTTCCTCTCTCCTGCGCAATCGTTTTCCTTGACGCTAAAACATGCTATTCTCTGTGGCCTCAAAAGTCGAGTGTAGTGCACCACAGGAGTTTTCAGACGCATGTCTTCCCGCAATAATCCGGCGCGTGTCGCCATCGTGATGGGGTCCAAAAGCGACTGGGCTACCATGCAGTTCGCCGCCGAAATCTTCGAAATCCTGAACGTTCCGCATCATGTTGAAGTCGTCTCCGCCCACCGCACCCCAGATAAGCTGTTCAGCTTCGCCGAAAGCGCTGAAGAGAACGGCTATCAGGTGATTATTGCTGGTGCCGGTGGCGCAGCACATTTGCCTGGTATGATTGCGGCGAAAACGCTGGTGCCTGTTTTAGGCGTCCCGGTGCAAAGCGCGGCGCTAAGTGGCGTAGATAGCCTCTACTCTATTGTCCAAATGCCGCGCGGTATTCCGGTCGGTACGCTGGCGATCGGCAAAGCGGGGGCAGCCAATGCCGCCCTGCTGGCAGCACAAATTCTGGCAACACACGACACAGCATTACGCCAGCGTCTGAACGACTGGCGCAAAGCGCAAACTGATGAGGTACTGGAGAACCCTGACCCGCGAGGTGACGCATGAAGCAGGTCTGCGTACTCGGTAACGGTCAGCTAGGACGCATGCTGCGCCAGGCCGGCGAACCGCTGGGGATTGCGGTCTGGCCCGTCGGGTTGGACGCTGAACCGGCGGCGGTCCCTTTTCAGCAAAGCGTGATCACCGCTGAGATTGAGCGTTGGCCGGAAACGTCGCTCACCCGCGAACTGGCGCGCCATCCGGCGTTTGTTAACCGCGATGTTTTCCCGATTATTGCCGACCGCCTGACGCAAAAGCAGCTTTTTGACAAGCTCGGACTGGCGACTGCGCCGTGGCAATTACTGGCAGATAAAAGCGAATGGTCTGCGGTATTCGACAAACTGGGCGAGTTGGCGATCGTGAAACGCCGCGTCGGCGGCTACGATGGCCGTGGACAGTGGCGTTTACACGCCAATGAGACCGCACAACTGCCGGACGACTGCTACGGTGAGTGCATCGTTGAGCAGGGAATCAATTTCTCCGGTGAAGTCTCGCTGGTTGGCGCTCGTGCGCACGACGGCAGCACCGTGTTCTACCCGCTGACCCATAACCTGCACCAGGACGGTATTCTGCGCACCAGCGTGGTCTTCCCGCAGGCTAACGCCAGACAGCAGGAACAGGCCGAAGCGATGCTCTCTGCCATCATGCAGGAGCTGGGCTATGTCGGGGTTATGGCGATGGAGTGTTTCATCACCCCGGAAGGACTACTGATTAACGAACTGGCTCCGCGCGTGCACAACAGCGGGCACTGGACGCAAAACGGCGCCAGCATCAGCCAGTTTGAGCTGCACCTGCGCGCCATTACCGGTCTGCCGTTACCGACGCCGGTGGTGAACAATCCTTCGGTGATGGTAAACCTGATTGGTAGTGACCTGAACTACGACTGGCTGAAGCTGCCGCTGGTGCACCTGCACTGGTATGACAAAGAAGTGCGTGAAGGCCGCAAGGTGGGCCACCTGAACCTGAGCGACAGCGATACCGCACGCCTTAGCGCAACGCTGGAAGCGCTTATCCCCCTGCTGCCGCCGGAATATGCCAGCGGTATTATCTGGGTGCAGTCAAAATTGAAATAAGTAGATACGGGGCGTGCTGATACACGCCCCGTTTTTTTTACAGACGGATACAGGTTCCGGCTTTGCCCGCCAGCGTATCTTCAATACGTGACAGCGCGCCAATCCATGCCGGTTTTCCACGTCGCTTCACATATCCGCTGACGGCAGTTACCTTTGGTCCCATCGAACCATCAGCTTTAGCAAAAGGCGCTAGCTCATCAGGAGAGGCCTGACGAATCGCGCGCTGGTCCGGCGTCCCCCAGTTTTCATAGACCGCATCGGCATCGGTAAGAATAACCAAACCGTCGGCATCAATCTGTTCGGCCAGCAGCGCAGCCGCCAGGTCCTTATCAATAACCGCTTCAGATCCTAATCCTTCACCCGTGACGGGTACACCGCCGCCGCCGCTGCAAATCACCACATGCCCTTCTTTGAGTAAGAGCTTAATGGCATCGCTTTCAACGATCTGGCGAGGTTCTGGCGAAGCGACAACACGCCGCAGATATTTGCCGTCACGCTTCATATGCCAACCGTAGGTCGCTTCCAGTTGCGTTTGTTCTTCGGGCGAATAGACCGGGCCGATAAATTTTTCCGGTGCCATAAACGCAGGATCGTCCTCAGACACCACAATCCGGGTTAACACCGTGGTCACCGGTGGCATCTGTGGTTCAGCGGTTAAACTCTGGGCCAACATATAACCAATCATGCCCTGAGTCTCAGCCACCAGCACATCTAATGGATAAGGCTCGACCTCCTTCCAGGCAAGATTCTGTAACGATAGCAAGCCAACCTGCGGTCCGTTGCCATGTACGATAGCCAGGCGGTACGAGCGCGCCAGACGCGCCAGAGCGGGCACGGCGCTGGCGATATTACGATATTGGTTTTCTGCCGTCAGCGCCTCGCCGCGCTGCAATAATGCGTTGCCACCGAGAGCAACAACCAGCGTTTTCATTCCCTATCCTTCTATGATTTGTTGTCCAATCCAGAACCCCAACAGGGTGTCTGCGCCGGAGGTATGCCCAAGCGCCAGCAGCGAATTTATCGCCGCATCCAGCCTTTCCTGGCGACGCAGGGCATGGGTGAAGTGGAGTAAAGGTGAAGCGAAGTACCCTAATGCCGCGTAGCGCAAGTAGCTCACGCTAACCACGGTCGTTGTCTGTTCAAGGTTGCCGGAATAATCAAAAAAACGGAGGCCGGACTCCTTATTCAACGCGCCAAAATACCAGGCAGCCAACAGCATGCCGGTCAACGTGTCATCATGGCTGGGCGTTAAACCTGGTCCCTTGCCTAACCACTGCCGCCAGTCTGTCGACAAGCCGGCAAGCGCTGAGAAGAAGCAGTGGCGAAACTGGCGTAGTTCAGGGCACAAAGGCAGGTTTGCCGCCAGCATTAGCGGTCCGAACAATCCCGTTTCCTCACCGCGATCCATCCACGCAGATGCAAGGCGCGGGGCACGTGGGCGATAGGTTATTTGCAATGAACAAAGGCGCTGCGGTTGGCATAGCAGATACGGTCCCAAAGCAATCCCCCCAGGGACAGCCAGGGGGGCTTCACTACCGCTTAACGCCGCACGTAGCGCATCAAAATCCTGTGCACGGATCACCCATCCCCCTGGGCTAAAGCCGCTTCCCTGGCGGTGTAGCGTTAACAGCGCGCCCCCTTCGGCGACAAGGTTAATTGAGCGTCGCCAGACGCCAGACAATTGCCAGGACTGGCGAAAATCCGGAGACTGCTGGCTGCCCATCAGAGGATGAATGATCATCATGCGCACCTCTGTCAGCTAATGCCCATACTTTCTGCCAGCGCTTCCAGAGCCAGCTCAAAACAGGCCAGCGGCGCACGGACCGTACCCGCGCCAATCTGGCCAATACCGGCCTCTTTATGGGCGATACCGGTATTAATAAGCGGCGTAATCCCCGTTTCGACCACGCGGCGGATATCGAGCCCCAGACAGGCCCCCTGGAAATCCCAGCTGGGGATCTGCAGTTGCATATTGCGCTCCAGATAGATTTCCGCCATCTCTTCGGATACGGATTTCGCGGCTTCCATTCCTCCGGCACCGACAAAACGCGTCACGCCAGGTGCGGCGATCATCGCCGCGCCGCCGATACCAAAGGTTTCGGTGATAGCGCTATCGCCCATATCCGGGTTAGCCTGTTCCTGTGAAAAACCGGTAAAGAACAGCCCCTGCGGTGTGTTAACAGGCGCGGTAAACCAGCGATCGCCAAGTCCGCTCACGCGAATACCGAACATGTCGCCATTACGGGTCATTGCCGTCACAATACTGCCAGAACGCACCTGTGCTCCGGCATCCATTGCCGCTTTGCAGTAAGCCATCGCCAGGTTGAGGAAAAACTGGTCGGTTACGCTGAGAAAATCCATCACCTCAGCAATCTGCTGTTTATCATGCTCCAGACGCGCAATTTGCGGTGCCAGCGTACGCATCAGCAGGGCTGAAGAGGCAATGTTGCGTTGATGGAACTCATCGCCCATCGTTATGCCCTGCGCCATCATGGCGGTCAGATCAATACCCTGCTCCAAAGAGTCCAGCGCTGCGCTCAATACCGGCATCAGAACGTCACGCATCCAACGTAAACGCTGCTGGACATCCTCACCGTAGGCACCAAAGCGCATCACTTTGCCAATGCCTTCGTTGAGATTGCAGTAAGCCCGGTTCCCTTCAGTGATGTTTTCCACCACCAGCATCGGCATGCTGGCAGAGGTGATCCCCCCCATAGGCCCCACGGCATTAACATGATGGCAAGGTACAAAATTGACTTTTCCCTGCTCAAGTAATGCCAGTGCGCTCATTTCATTATCAGCCCACCCTTCAAACAGGCATGCACCGATGCATGCCCCTTTCATCGGGCCGGTCATCTCTTGCCAGCGCATTGGCGGTCCCGCATGAAGCAGCGTTTTTCCTTCATTGAGTTCGCTGATTAACGAGGACGCAGGTTGCACATCCAGCCAGTGCGGACGCGCACGACGAATTTGTTCGATTACTGCAGCATTGGCTTGCGCCACTGATGTAAACATTGGAACCCCTTATTGCAAACGTTCTAATAAACGAGCCAGTTTTTTATTACCGCCAGCGACAGGCGCCCACTGGTAATGCACCACAGGCTTTTCTGCCGCCTGTAAATCCAGTGCAAAACTGCGTAACCCGGCATTAATGACCGCTACTTTTTCCAGTAGCGAAGGTGCAGATTGATGAGATAACGGTTGAGATGGTCGAATCAGTTCGGCGGCAAGCAGCGTTGCCTCAGGCAGTGAACTCACCACGGCGATACCAGCATCTTCCAGCGTGGCAATTTGCAATGAACGACACTGCGGATCGTGTTCGGTACCGGTCACCGTCGCAATCGCAAACAGCGGTTGCTCGATATCTCGGGCGTCACATGCCTTTTGCCATGCCTGAACCAGTGATGTGGCCGGATCCGCCGTCGCGCCGTAGCCAATCACGACATCCACCAGCAGCACCCGCACCTGTGGCTGTGAACCCAGGTCCGTAATAAGTTGATTACGCAAAGCAGGGTCGATCATCGGATGCGGTCGCCCAACGGTGTAAAAATCATCCCCCAGGTCGATAATCTGGTGCCCGGCGGCATCCAGCATCATGCCGTGATGATGCTGTGCATCCGCAGCAACGTTCAGGTGCGCGGCCAGCAGCCCCGCGGCTTCGGCAGCCAGCGTACCTCCGGTATAGAGCCCCCGAATCAGGCCATCTCCCGAAGCAGTAAGCGCACTGCGTCGCGCCGTGACTCGCGCCAGCAAACAAGCGAGACGAGCCGCATCATCCAGCGTCGATGCAAACCAGACGTTCTCATCGCGGGGCGCTCTGCAGGTGTAACCTAAAAACAAGGCCACAACCGGTTTTCCCGTGGCTTTCATCGCCGTGACGATACGCTGACGAACAGCTTCTGCCGGTGGTTTTGACACAAAAGCCAGCACCTGACTTTTATCATCGGTACCAAGCATCTCCAGCGCGGTAAGTGCGCTAATTCCGCCCACCTCAGCGCTCAAATCACGTCCGCCCAGGCCGATAGCGTGAGTGATGCCTTCCCCAGCCAGCGCTATCTGTGAACAGAGTTCCTGGATCCCTGTGCCCGAGGCGCCTATCACACCAATGTTGCCTTCCGGCATCACGTTGGCAAAAGCCAGCGGCGTACCAGCGATCATGGCGGTTCCACAATCCGGTCCCATCACCAGCAGACCTTTATCTTGTGCGCGGCGCTTTAGATTAATTTCATCTTCCAGCGTGACGTTGTCGGAGAACATCATGACGTTCAGGTTACGATCCAGCGCCTGGCTCGCCAGCTCTGCCGCGTATTCGCCAGCAACAGAAATTAACGTCATATTCGCATCAGGCAGTTTCTGACAGGCGCTTTCCCAGCGTCTGACCTGCAGAAGCGTTTGGCTCCCTCCGGTTGCCTGCGCCAACTGCTGCAACGACTCATCCAATTGCTGCAAAATGGCCTGGGTAATACTTTCATCAGCCGTTTCAGTACGAATAGCCACGCAAATATCATTCGGCGTCGCCTGATTAAAATCGTCATGCCAAAACCCGGTCGTTTCCAGCAATGATTTATTCGCTGGCGTACCCATCATGACCGATACATCGTCTACATTTTCGGACTCACTCAGCTTGCGTGAAATAATCATTAAACTGACAGAGTCCTGAAAACACCCTTTTTTAATAAAGGCGTGAATCATAACAGCCCCTTAATAATCGCACCCATGGCAATTGCACGAGTAGTGTTAATGTGGAATTCAAGGTATATATCCAAAATCACAAATAGAGTGACTGATATCACATACAACTTATTAGCAAAAGAATTTTAATAACCACCAGGGGATTACATGTTATTTTCTAACGGCATTATTTATTTAAAAAGAAATGGCAAATCAGCACTGATTATCAAATAAATTCTAACTATATTTTTTTGTGTGTCTGGATCACATAATCAATTTATATTCCCGGTATGTTAACGGCAGTCATGCTTCACACCGTCGTTAAAAAGGAAGACAGATGAAAATCAGTCGGGAAACACTCCACCAGCTTATCGAGAATAAGCTTTGCAAGGCCGGACTAAAACGTGAGCACGCCGCAACGGTTGCCGAGGTATTGGTGTATGCCGATGCCAGAGGCATTCACTCTCATGGCGCCGTACGCGTTGAATACTATGCCGAGCGCATTTCAAAAGGCGGCACCAACCGCGAACCCACATTTCGTTTTGAAGATACCGGTCCCTGCTCAGCGATTTTGCACGCCGATAATGCCGCTGGCCAAGTCGCCGCCAAGATGGGTATGGAGCATGCAATTGAGATTGCTAAAAAAAATGGTGTCGCCGTTGTCGGAATTAGCCGAATGGGACACAGCGGAGCCATTTCTTACTTTGTACAACAAGCCGCTCGCGCAGGCCTGATTGGCCTCTCCGTTTGCCAGTCCGACCCGATGGTCGTACCGTTCGGCGGCGCGGATATTTACTACGGTACCAATCCCTTAGCCTTCGCCGCACCAGGGGTAGACGACGATATCATGACCTTTGATATGGCGACGACGGTGCAGGCCTGGGGCAAAGTTCTGGATGCCCGCTCACGTAACGAACCGATCCCGGATACCTGGGCTGTCGATAAAAATGGCGCGCCGACTTCCGATCCATTTGCTGTCAATGCGTTGCTACCCGCCGCCGGACCAAAAGGCTATGGCCTGATGATGATGATCGATGTGTTATCCGGCATTCTATTAGGATTACCGTTTGGTCGTCAGGTCAGTTCAATGTATGAAGATTTACATGCTGGACGTAATTTAGGCCAACTGCATTTAGTGATTAATCCCGAGTTTTTCTCCTCCAGCCAATTATTTCGTCAGCACCTGAGTCAAACCATGCAAGAGTTAAATACCGTCACTCCTGCACCTGGCTTTAAACAGGTTTATTACCCCGGACAGGATCAAGATATTAATCAACGCAATGCTGCAGTTCATGGCATCGACATTGTTGACGATATTTATCAATACCTGATTTCCGATGCTCTCTATATCAAGTCATACGAAACAAAGAATCCCTTTGCACAATAATTATTGAAACAGGAATTTCATATGATCAACCATTTTCGTCACGCAATAGAAGAAACCCTTCCCTGGCTCTCTTCCTTTGGCGCAGATCCTACCGGTGGGATGACGCGCTTGCTGTATTCGCCTGAATGGCTTGAAACACAACAGCAATTTAAAAAGCGTATGGATGCCAGTGGCCTGGAAACGCGCTTTGATGAAGTGGGCAATTTGTACGGCCGCCTGCGCGGGAGCGAATCCCCGGAACAGGTAATTTTAAGCGGCTCGCATATTGATACCGTCGTCAATGGCGGCAATCTTGACGGTCAGTTTGGTGCGCTGGCGGCTTGGCTCGCGATTGACTGGCTTAAGAGTACCTATGGCGCACCGCTGAAAACGGTCGAAATCGTTTCCATGGCGGAAGAGGAAGGCAGCCGTTTCCCGTATGTCTTCTGGGGCAGCAAAAACATTTTTGGACTGGCAAATCCTGATGACGTCCGTAACATCCAGGACGCGAAAGGCACCCGTTTTGTTGACGCAATGAACGCCTGCGGCTTTACCCTCCCCGCAGAACCGCTTCACGCACGCACGGACATTAAAGCCTTCGTTGAATTGCACATCGAGCAAGGGTGCGTGCTCGAAAGTAACGGTCAGTCAATAGGGGTCGTCAACGCGATTGTCGGGCAACGTCGCTATACGGTAACGCTGAACGGCGAATCCAACCATGCGGGTACAACGCCGCTGAGCTATCGTCGCGACACCGTTTACGCCTTCAGCCGCATCTGCAGCCAGTCCATTGAGAAAGCCAAAATGCACGGCGATCCTCTGGTCCTGACCTTTGGCAAAGTTGAACCACAGCCAAACACCGTCAACGTGGTGCCAGGAAAAACGACCTTCACGATCGATTGTCGTCATACCGACGCCGACGTGTTGCGTGATTTTACTCAGCAACTGGAAAATGACATGCGCGCCATCTGTGATGAAATGGATATCGGCATTGATATCGATTTGTGGATGGACGAAACGCCGGTACCGATGGACAGCAACCTGGTCGCCACTCTCACCGAATTGTGTGAAAAAGAACAACTGAACTATCGGGTAATGCACAGCGGCGCGGGCCACGATGCACAGATTTTCGCTCCTCGTGTGCCGACCTGCATGATTTTTATTCCCAGTATTAACGGTATCAGCCACAACCCCGCTGAACGCACAAATATTAACGACCTTGCCGAAGGGGTCAAAACTCTGGCATTAATGCTTCATCAACTTGCCTGGCAGAAATAAGGAGTCAACAATGGGATATCTGAATAACGTCACGGGTTACCGCGATGATTTACTGGCTAACCGCGCCATTATAAAACACGGTAACTTCGCCCTCTTAACCCCAGATGGACTGGTTAAAAACATCATCCCGGGTTTTGAAAATTGTGACGTCACCATCCTCTCAACGCCTAAACTGGGCGCGTCGTTTGTTGATTATCTGGTGACGGTACATCAGAACGGTGGTAACCAGAGTGGCTTCGGCGGCGAGGGTATTGAAACGTTCGTTTACGTTATTTCCGGTAAAATTGAGGCGAAAGCGGAAGGTAAAACGTTCGCTTTAACTCAGGGTGGATACCTGTATTGCCCGCCAGGCGAGATGCTCACCTTTAGCAATGCCCAGGCAGAAGACAGCCAGCTGTTTTTATACAAACGTCGTTACATACCTGTAGCGGGGCATTCGCCGTGGCTGGTCTCCGGTAACGCTAATCAGTTAGAACGCATCCATTACGAAGGCATGGATGACGTGATCCTATTGGATTTTCTGCCTAAAGAGTTGGGCTTCGATATGAACATGCACATTTTGTCGTTTGAGCCAGGCGCCAGCCATGGTTATATCGAAACACACGTGCAGGAACACGGGGCTTATATTCTTTCAGGCCAGGGAGTATATAACCTCGATAATCAGTGGATCCCAGTGAAAAAAGGCGATTACATCTTTATGGGCGCTTATTCCCTGCAGGCCGGATACGGCGTGGGTCGCGGTGAAGCATTCAGCTATATCTATTCCAAAGATTGCAACCGGGATGTTGAGATCTAACGGCGTACAGCCCGCCTGATAATTTTTTATTTAGCTATGTTGGGTTTTGCCACGGTTTATACCGTGGCTTTTTTTATGCTTAACGCTGATTTACCACCTGGCCCAGCTTCATCGCACAAGCGATATTACGCGCGCAGTGATAAAGATTGGATTCGCCGTTCGCCAGCACTTCCGCCAACGGGGCGAGCCGCGGCAAAATACTGAATACCGCATCAATGCCATGATCGTGGACCACCTCCACACCTTCCCCCAACACCCCAGCGATACCAATAACGGGAACGTTATGCTGCATGGCCACCGACGCTACGCCAATTGGCGCTTTACCGCCGACCGTTTGCGAATCAATACGTCCCTCACCGGTGATGACCAGCGATGCATCTTTGATGGACTGATCCAGTTGAACGGCCTGCAGCACAATCTCAATGCCTGGTTTCAGGTTGGCATGCAGGAAGATAACCGCAGCAATCCCCATTCCTCCGGCTGCCCCACCGCCCGCAACCTGAGCAACATCCTCACCGGTCAGCGTTTGCAGCACACGAGCATAATTGAGTAACCCTGCCTCCAGCGTCTCAACCATCTCAGGCGTCGCTCCTTTCTGCGGGCCGAATACCCTTGCTGCACCGCGCGGGCCAACCAACGGGTTATCCACGTCACAGGCAACGTCAATGCGACATGTTTTCAGCCGCGGGTCGCACTGTTGCAAGTCGATGCTCGCAAGGCGAGACAAGCTACCGCCCCCCGCACTCAATGACGCCCCTTGCGCGTCAAGAAACTGCACGCCGAGTGCCTGGGCCATCCCCATACCGCCATCAACAGTGGCACTTCCGCCAATACCCAGAATAATATGACGAATACCGGCATCCAACGCATGACGAATCAGCTCACCGGTGCCGTAACTTGAAGCCAGGAGAGGATTGCGCGCCTGCGGTTCGACCAGCATCAGTCCACTCGCGGCCGCCATTTCAATAATGGCTGTCTTTCCGTCACCTGTCAGGCCATAAAATCCCATGACCTGTTCTCCCATCGGTCCGCAGACCTCCACAGAGACTACTTTTCCCCCTGTAGCCGCCACCATTGCATCAACGGTCCCCTCTCCACCATCAGCAACCGGCAAACAAATATATTCCGCTTCCGGGAATATGGCTGAAAATCCGGCTTTAATTGCCTGGCAGCATTGGTCGGCGCTTAAGCTCTCTTTAAATGAATCTGGCGCAATTACAATTTTCATCATCAATCCTTTTTAATCATGTTATTTAATGCGTTCCCATGGAATGAGATTTTCCATAAGCACCGCCAGTAAAATCCCCACCAGCAAACCATTGCTCAGTAATGGTCGAATAGTCAGCGGAAGATCTTGTAAATAAACCGGAGGCAACCCCATCAAAAAAATGCCGACAAATAGCGGGAGTGCCAGTCGGTAAATATTCCGTGCGGTAAATGTGATTTGCTGACTAAATACCAGTCCGGAATAAAGCAGCGGAAGGTAAGAAACCAGCATCACGGCACTGCTGATCGCCAGCGGAATAGCACAGAATAAGCGGGTTAGCGGCGTCACTATCGCCACGCATAAACATAATACGCTGCCGCAAATAAATGATTTACGCGAGCTGTCGCCGGTCTGTGTCAACAGGCCGATAGAAGAGACAAAAGGTGAAAATGGAATAACGGCAAACGGTACTGTCACCAGCGTCATAAAGCCGGAAATGATAAAGCTGCGACGATAGCGCGAACTGCTGGAGCCTTGCTGCACATAAAAAACATCCGTGCCGCGCACCGCGCCATAGGTATTACTGATATTCACCAGACCGGTGATAACCGCCGTCAGAATAATGCCCGGTAACAGTTTGCCATGGCTACCTAACGGGAACCACTGCCAGCTTAATTCGCTGGATGGCAGGGATGCTGATGGGAAACACAGTCGCCAAAGTCCCCACCCCACTACCGCCCCTACCAACAGGGCATAACGCGAAATCCGCTGCGGTAAAAAGATAATCATCGCAAGGATGAAGCACATCACGCCCACAGCCAGGCTAAAGGGCGCCAGTTGAATTTTGACGCTGGTATCAGCAATGCCAAAGGGCAAACCCAGCATGCCCTTAAAAAAGATGGTAGTCAGCTGCGCACCGAGCAGCAGCATAAAAAAGACCATGACTGTCGGGGTAAAAAGCCGGGCCAACCTGTGTCCTAAGCCGCTAAAACCGATAATCATCGTCAGCACAGCGGAAATCACTATCCCAACCGACAGACTGGTGGCGATATCATTGAGCGGTGTCCCGCGTGACGCTTCCGCCAGGGTAATTGTCAGAATGGTGCCCCACCATAAACCGGTCGGTCCTTCCATAATGGCGCGACGGTGGCCACAAATGACCTGCGCAAGACAGGCCAGCGACGTCGTTAAAAACGCGTACTGCGTAAGCATTAGCAGATTGCTGGCAGGGAGATGAAAAGCAGACACCAGCGTTGGCGGGACCACGACCGTATTGCAAAAAATAAAGAAAAACCACTGAAAGCCAGATAGCAAACTTTCGCGGTTAATAACAGGAAGCATATTCATACCTTAAAATAGGAATGCCCGCCGACACGACGGGCATTAATTCACATCACATTATTGTTGATGTTTAAGGATAAATTGACCTTTTGGCGAAACCGGGAAACCCTGCTCAATGTCATAGATAACATCACCACGCAGAATAGTTTTCGTAATGCGTGCGCCAATCGTCCGGCCAACATACGGACTCACTTTGTGACGATATTCCAGGTCTTCGTTCTTCAGAACGTATTTGCTGTCCGGTTGAATAAAGACGAAGTCAGCATCTTTACCCGGGGCGATACGACCTTTCTGCTTCAGACCAAAAATGTCTGCGGCATTGGTTGCCATCAATTTAGCGAATAGCGGCAGGGACATACCGCGTTTTTGCACGGCTTCATCAAACATAACGTCCATGCAGCTCTGCAGTCCGGCAATACCGCCCCACGCCTGCATGATATTGCCGGCCTTCATTTCCGGAGGGCATGGAGAGTGGTCAGAAACCAGGCAGTCAATCTCACCGTTAAACAGTTTTTCCCACATACCCTGCTGGTTCTGCAGATCGCGGATGGGTGGAGAACATTTGGCCAACGTACCAATCTCTTCAAACTGATCGGTATCCAGCACGAAATAATGTGGACACGATTCGCAGGTCACATCCTGACCTTCCTGACGGGCGCGGGTCACCTCTTCTACGCCTTCCGGACTGCTGATATGACAGACGTGCAGGCGACAACCGGCGACTTTCGCCAGATATAGCACGCGACGAATAGCTTCCACCTCGGTAAATACCGGACGTGAGGCCACATAATCATGTGCTGTCACGCGGCCTTCGCGTTTAGCTTCCTCACCAAGCTCGTCACAAATGAGCGCGTTTTCGCAATGCACCAATACCGTTTGGTTCATTTCTGCTAACTTCTGCGCACCTTTGTAAAACTGCCAGTCGTTAACGTCACGGAAATCATTGTCGATTCCGCGGTCGCCACAGGTAGCAACGAAGCATTTGAAACCAACGACACCGACTTCATCCAGTTCGTGCAGACGGTCGAGGTTGTAAGAGACCAGACCACCAAGCTGTGCTGCATCGATGGTCAGCTTGCCTTTCGCCGCATCAAATTTCAGTTCGATGGTTTCACGATCCACCGTCGCTGGCAGCTGGTTGAGAGGCATTTCGATCATTGTGGTGATGCCACCTTTGGCCGCTGCACGAGTCCCTGTTTCATACCCCTCCCAATGCGTACGGCCCGGCTCAGAGATATGGGTATGCGCATCAACCATGCCGGGTGAAACCACCAGGCCCGTCGCATCCATTACCTGCTTCGCCTCACCCAGGTTCTCGCCAATGGCGGCGATTTTTCCTGCCTGGACGGCAATATCAATAATGCGAGCTTCATTTTCTAAAATAACAGTACCGTTCTTAATAATTAAATCAAAAGACATAACAAACTCCTTGTATGGATACAGATAGTTTTTATAAATAACGCACTTTTAATAAAAGGCGCGTACTGATTTCATCACATCTGGCCTGTAAATTTCTGTACTGCGGCTGGTTGTCCAACCGTTCTTTTTTTCAGTAAGGCATATGCCACAAAAGCGACAATAACCCCAACAAACCACGACACTCGCGATAACGGCTCGAGGAATGGAATAAACTTACCACCCAGCGAAAGAATTACAGCGACTAACGTTACGGAGAATGCAGTCAGGTTAAATCCATTGTCATAATATTGGTAGTCACCGCTGGCGGTATATAACTCGTCAAGATTAATTTGACCACGCATAACGACAAAATAATGGGCTAACATAACGCCAATAACGGGGCCAAGCATCCCACCAATGATATCCAGAAACAAATAAATACTGCTCTGATTCTCCATTAATTTCCACGGGCAAATCAGCAAACTAATAATACTGGCGATCAATACACCATTCTTATACGTTAATTTAGTGGGGGCAATTGCGGCAATCTGATAACCGGCAGGGATAATATTACCCGTAGCGTTTGTTGAGATAGTTGTCATCAGAATAACCAAAACAGCGAAAAATGAGGCAAACAGACTGTCCCAGCGCTGTACGATATCCAACACATTCCACGTATCCATTCCGTAATGAATGCTGGCACCAGCAATAATGCACACGCTGGCAATGGCAAATAGCACGTATGCAACAATAAGTCCCAGCGTCTGGCCCAGCGCTTGTTCACGAAATGAGTGAGCATTTTGCGTGAAGTCTGATGCGCTCACCGCCGGTGCGGCCCATACCGCAACCACCGCGTTAATCACCACCAGGAACAAGAATCCGCTATTGCCCGCCTTTTGCACACCGCCAGGAATGTAGTCCAGAATCGGTCCAATCCCTACCAGGGAAATTGCCCAGATAGCCATTCCGCCGAATACAATATAAATACAGGGGTTGAGGATAGCGGTAAATTTATTTAATACCTTACCACCGCCAAAACCAATACCGACGTTGATGAGCCAAAAAATAAGAAATGTAATCAATCCCGGTAGAGATAAACCTAATAATGTAAAGTCACCGCCCAGCGTTAAAAAACCTGGCCATATCTTGCCAATCAGAATAAGAAATGCCAGCGATCCGGCATAACATTGCAGACCAAACCACATAATTGCTGCAATCCCCCCTCTCAATAATCCAGGGAAGAGCGCGCCACGTACACCATACGAACCACGCAGAATCATTGCAAAAGGTACACCGTATTTACTTCCAGCAGCACCATTCATCACCATAACTAACGCAATAAATAAGGCACTAATAATAATAGCTAGCATGATGCTGAATGTGGAAAGCCCTAATATAAAGAACCCTCCAACCATAACGTAATTAGGTACGTTATGTACAGAACCCATCCATAATGTAAAATAGTTGAATGTTTTCCAGTTCCGTTGTTCGGCCGTTTTTGGTAATAAGTCGTCACTATAACCACGTTGTTGGTATAGTTCTCTTTGATGTTCCATAAATCCCTCTTGTCACGTATCGGATAACGTTGTAATGGGTTTAGCTATGTGGAACAAAAACAATTAAAATAATGCAAATAATTTTTATAATATTTTTATGCAGAAGCAATAATCGGTGTTGCTTTCTTTTTATATAACGTAACGCCAGCAAAAATAAGCGTCCCGGTTACCACCAGACAAGCCGAGATGACAAAGCTTATCTCTTTAGAACCCGTCAAGTCAGAAATAAATCCGGTTAACGTTGGCGCAATAACCGCTGAACTCATGCCAAAGAAGTTAAACAGACTAAATGCTCTGCCCAGCGTTTTTGAAGACGCCTGCTCAGAAACAAAGGAGATCAGAATCGGATCCACCGCCATTTTACCGAGCAAACCATACAGAGTCAGGCTGACCATCAGCATCGTGGTATTCGGTGATAGCACCGTAAATACCAGCATTGCCGCGGCCATAATTTCCAGACCAAGAATGACTTTGACTTTGCTGTTGCGAAACTTATCGGACAGATGGCTAAAGAACAATGCACCAGGAACCCCCACCACGGCGACCAACGCTGAGGCCACCCCAATCGCGCCGCCATCAAATCCCCTTTCAGTCTGTAGGTAAGACGGGAGCCAGGTCACAATCAGGTAATAGCCATAGCAGGTACAGAAGTAGAGGAAATACACGCTACATAACAACCCCGAAAACAGCGGCGGACTTTTCTCTTCTGTCATCGTTGCCGTTTGCGTTTTTTGGTCTGGTGCCGCCGTTTCGTTTTTTGCCTTACCGCGGATAACCAAAGTAAACACGCACAGCATCACAACCAGCACAGCCGCAACCAGGAACAACACGTTTTGCCAGGCCATGCTCATGCTTTTAACCAACACGCTGGAACCGATTAAACCGATCCCCATCCCTATCGCAGAGCCGCTATTAATAATGGCATTTGCCAGTGCGCGGCGAGCCTGCGGGACATTTGCCGAAGAAAGTGAATACGCTGAACTAAAGAAAGAAGCACAACCCGCCCCCGCCATCAGCGAACCGGCATAGATCATCACCAGTCCAGTAGCTTTTGCGATACTGAGCGTCCCAATAATAAAAAGCGTAAACCCACACATCAGCATAATTTTCTGGCCAAGCTTATCGACCAAAATTCCGCAGGGAATTTGCATGCTGCAATAGGCAAAGAAATAGAAACTGGCGATGGCACCAATTTCTGCATTGCTGACATTACCCAGTGAAGCCTGAATCTCAGGATAAATTGGGGTTAATACGGTGCGATAAATCCATATCGCCACCCAACCCAGACTCATTACGACGACGATCTTCTTCCAGTATTCAATACCGGATTTATTTCTTTCACTCATGACATGCACCTTTCCAAAGTGTGTCTGATTAAAATGTATCGCTGCAGGATCGCAGCGATACCAACGATCATGACAATTTATGATTAGCCATTAACTCCAGAGCCTGAACCATTGCCGAGTGATCCAACTGGCTCCCACCATTCGCAGCACAGGTATTAAATAATTCCTGACAGGTTGCTGTATTAGGCAAATTCAACGAAAGCGCTTTCGCACTTTGTAATGCAAGATTGAGATCTTTTTGATGCAAGGCAATTTTGAAACCAGGATCAAAAGTGCGCTTTATCATGCGCTCGCCATGTACTTCCAGAATACGCGATGAGGCAAACCCGCCCATTAATGCCTGACGCACGCGGACCGGATCTGCACCGGCTTTAGAGGCAAATACCAGCGCTTCAGAAACGGCTTCAATATTTAAGGCAACGATAATTTGGTTAGCTACTTTACAGGTTTGACCATCACCATTACCGCCTACCAGAGTGATGTTTTTACCCAGAATATCAAACAGCGGTTTGACCCGTTCAAATACCTCTGGCTCACCACCAACCATAATGGACAAAGTACCTTCGCGAGCGCCAATTTCCCCACCAGAGACAGGCGCATCCAGATACTCTCCGCCCAACTCATTAACCTGCTTAGCAAAACGTTTGGTTTCGATAGGAGAAATAGAACTCATATCGATAATTGTTTTTCCGTGCAATGAGGTTTTAGCGCAACCGTGTTCACCAAAAAGCACGTCTTCAACCTGCGGCGTGTCAGGAACCATTATGAATATAATGTCTGCTAAATCAGTTACCTGGCACGCAGTTTCAACATTTACCGCGCCCAGCGACAGCAGTTCTTCTGCAACCGGACCAATGGTCGTCACATGTAGCTGATGTCCGGCACGAGCCAGATTAATCGCCATTGGCGATCCCATAATACCCAGGCCAATAAATCCCAGTTTCATTTGCAACCTCTTTTATATCTGTCGGTATTCCTGAATTCAGGCAAAACGATTCCCTTCCAACAGAGTGGAATAAATAGTGTTGCCTGAAATTACTTACAAATTATCGATACTGATTAATCCACGATAATCCCGCTTCGGTGGTAGTCAGCGGTTTATATTCGCAACCTACCCAGCCGTCATAACCTGATTTATCGATAAACTTAAAAATAAAGTCATAATTGATTTCCCCGGTCCCAGGCTCTCCGCGACGAGGATTATCTGCAATTTGCAAATGACCTATTTTATTTGCCCACGTGGTCATGGTTTGAGTTAACTCTCCTTCCATGCGCTGCATATGATAAATATCATACTGAATTTTGATATTATTGCAGCCGACGCTATCAATTAACGCCAGCGCCTGCTGAGTTCCAGTGAGATGGAAACCCGGCATATCAAAATGATTAATCGGCTCAATCAGCAATAAAATATCTTCTTGCGCTAGCATATTGGCCGCATACCGCAGATTTTCCACCAGCGTCTGCTGGATCTGTTCGTCAGAAAACCCTGCTGGCGTTTTCCCTACCAGGCAATTGATTTTTTTATTGCCTAGCTCCTTCGCATATCGAACAGCTGCCGCCACGCCATCACGAAATTCTTCTTCGCGCCCCGGAATACAGGCGATACCGCGTTCACCCGCAGCCCAGTCTCCGGCGGGGAGATTATGCAGCGTATGCTCCAGCTGGTTGGTCTGCAGCTTTTCCTTTAATACGTCAATGTCGTAATCGTAGGGAAACATAAACTCTACGCCACGAAACCCCGATTGTGCCGCTTTATCAAAGCGTTCTAGAAAACTGTATTCCAAAAACAGCATAGAAAGATTGGCTGAGAAACGTAACATCTGTCACCTCATCTATTCGTATTTCATAAAACAGGTTTCGGTTGGCGCATCGGTTGCACCGTCGGCAATCTCTTCAAACTCGGTCACATTATCCAGTTCACTGCCCATAGAGATGTTCGTCACACGCTCAAGGATCACTTCGACGACAACCGGAACGCGATACTGCGCCATCAGGGCTTTGGCCTGTTCAAATGCCGGAGCAAGATCTTCTGGCTTGAACACGCGGATGGCTTTGCAGCCTAATCCCTCTGCCACTTTGACGTGATCGACGCCATAGCCGTTTACTTCGCTGGAGTTGATGTTTTCGAACGCCAGTTGTACGCAGTAATCCATATCAAACGCGCGCTGCGACTGACGAATCAGGCCAAGATAGGCGTTGTTGACCAGCACATGGATGTAAGGAATGTTGAATTGCGCGCCCACCGCCAATTCTTCAATCAGGAACTGAAAGTCGAAATCACCAGAAATCCCGACGACATTGCGGGTTGGATCGGCAACACAAACCCCTAATGCCGCTGGCAGCGTCCAGCCGAGAGGGCCTGCCTGCCCACAGTTGATCCAGTGACGCTCTTTGAATACGTGCAGCATTTGCGCGGCGGCAATTTGTGATAGCCCGATGGTGGTGACGTAGCAAACGTCGCGACCAAAGGCTTTATTCATCTCTTCATACACACGCTGCGGCTTAACAGGGACATTGTCGAAGTGGGTTTTACGCAGTAGCGTCCGTTTACGCTGCTGGCATTCATCAACCCAGGTATTCCGGCAAGGTAAACGTCCGGCTTTCTGCATCTCTTGAGCAACGTCAATCAGCAGAGTTAGCGCGGCTTTAGCGTCAGAAACGATGCCTAAGTCCGGGCAAAGAACGCGACCAATTTGTGTCGGCTCAATATCGATGTGAATGATTTTGCGGCCTTCGGTATATTTCGCGACCGAGCCTGTGTGTCGGTTCGCAAAACGGTTACCAATACCGAATACCATATCGGAGGCCAGCAGCGTGGCGTTTCCGTAACGATGGGCCGTTTGTAATCCCACCATTCCGGCCATTAACTCATGATCGTCGGGGATACATCCCCAGCCCATCAGCGTTGGAATTACCGGTACGTGGGTTAATTCGGCAAAGCGTTGCAGCAGCTCGCTGGCATCCGCATTAATCACCCCGCCCCCAGCCACGATGACCGGACGTTCAGCCTGAATCAGCATTTCCAGCGCTTTCTCAATCTGTTTGCGGCTGGCCGCAGGCTTGTACACTGGCAGCGGTTCATACATATCTGGATCGAATTCGATTTCTTCAACCTGAATATCAAAAGGCAAATCGATCAACACCGGACCAGGGCGACCAGAACGCATTACATGGAATGCTTGCTGTAAAACCCGAGGAAGCAGCGCAGCTTCGCGCACCGTTACCGCCATTTTGCTGACCGGCTTGGCAATAGATTCAATATCAACAGCCTGAAAATCTTCCTTATGCAGGCGGGCGCGAGGGGCCTGCCCGGTGATACATAAAATAGGAATAGAGTCGGCAGAGGCGGAATACAATGCGGTGATCATGTCAGTGCCTGCCGGGCCAGAAGTGCCAAGGCAGACGCCAATGTTTCCTGCCGTAGCACGCGTATAGCCTTCCGCCATATGGGAAGCGCCTTCAACGTGACGAGCCAGAATGTGACGGATGCCTCCATGCTTACGCATTGCGGAGTAGAACGGGTTAATTGCCGCTCCAGGAACCCCAAATGCGGTGGTGATGCCTTCTTTTTCCAGCACATACATTGCCGCGTCAACGGCTCTCATTTTTGCCATTTTCTTTCTACCTCTATTTATTGGAAAAATTTTCCAACTTTTAAAAAATCCAAAAAAGTCCCGCTCCTCTGAGCGGGTTGCGACTTAAGCTACGGGGGCTTTTAAACCAAGCGCCGTACTGATATCTCGTGCTGTATCCCGTACCAGCTCCCCCTGACTGATAAAACGATCTTCCGTCAGTCTGGATGCGGGCCCAGAAATAGAGATTGCAGCAACTACACTGCCTGCATCGTCATAGATAGCCGAAGCGATGCAATTCAATCCAACAACATGTTCTTCGTGATCGACGATATAGCCATTCTCGCGCGCCAGTTCCAGATTACGCAGCAGTGTAGGAAAATCGACCAACGTGGTCGGCGTAAATTGCTGCAAACCCGTTTTCACGACGATGTCCATTAACTCTTCTTCCATCAACGGATAAAGCAGTGCTTTTCCCGCGCCGGAAGCATGCAATGGCATTCGACTGCCCAAAGGTGCGCACATTCTGACCATCGATTTGCACTCCTTCTGACCAATCAACACCGCTTCGGTGCCATTGCGAATTGCAACATTAACCGTTTCGCCTGACAGCAGCATTAATCGGTGCATAAACGGTCCGGCTACCGACAGGACGTCGCGATTGTGAATATACGCGGAGCCCACGTTGAATACACCTAACCCAATGTGCCACCAGCCTAACTGGCTGTCCTGATAGACAAAATCAGCCCCCTGTAAAACCTTCAACAGGCGAAAGGTCGTGGAGAGCGGTAAATCCAGACTGCCGGAAATATCGCTAACTGACGAACTGCCTCCACTTCTTTCGAGATACTGCAAAATCGCAATGCCTCTCTCAAGCGCCTGAGCGCCTTTTTGCGCGACCGGCTCCGCCTGTCCAGGCCTGCCGCGCCGTCTTACTTCCGTCTCCACTACATTTACTCCGGCCCAAAATATGAGCATAAACAATGAACAATATGCTCATATTAAGCAAGAAGGCCAATAGCGTCACGCAAAACAGAGTTCATGTGCCGGGATACTTTCAACATCGCAATTATCGCTACCACCGCGATCGACGGTCAGAAAATCGGTCACGGTTTGCCAGGCAAACAGCGGGTGATGCCAGACGTTTCGGTGGTAATTCACGCCCTGCTGACCATTGGTGATAAAGGCTTTTAAGGTGGAAAGGTCTGGTTTGTCCTCACCGAGTGCGACAATCACCACAAACGCCTCACCCTTCATGGGCATAAATGCCTGGGTGCCGAGCGGGTGGCGCTCCAGCTCATGCACAACGATGGGCATCGCTGCCGGTTGCGCGCGGTTTATGCTGATGAGCGTACGGTCCTGCTCAAGGATCTCCACATTGGCCAGGTCGTGATAACGTTCAACCAACCCATCATTGATATGAAAAAAATCACGTTTATGGGTTTCTATGACATCGCCATAGGCGCTGAACGTGTGCTGATTTAACGGTAATACCTCTAGTTTCATCATCATTTCCTTGTAACTGAATTCCGCTGAACCGCAATCAGAACACTTAGCGGCTTCAATATTATGCAATCTAAAACCTTCGTGATTTAACATCAACACAAAAATTGGAAAAATTTTCCAAAACTAGATTTAGACCACAATTTAAACAGGGCCATTATGCAAAAATACTTATAAATCAGAGGAAAAGAAATCAGGCTTGCAGAAGTTAACTGAGGGAGTAGCTGACGATGTTTGACCCGGAAACACTGCGTACCTTTATCGGCGTCGCCGAAACAGGAAGTTTCTCCAAAGCAGCGGAGCGCTTGTGTAAAACCACGGCCACTATTAGCTATCGTATTAAGCTGCTGGAAGAAAACACCGGCGTCGCGCTGTTTTTTCGCACCACACGAAGCGTGACTTTAACCGCCGCGGGTTCTCACCTTCTTTCTCAGGCAAAGGACTGGCTCGCCTGGCTGGACAGCATGCCCAGCGAATTGCAGCAAGTGAACGACGGCGTAGAGCGCCAGGTGAACATCGTCGTCAATAATCTGTTATACACCCCGGAAGCCGTCGCTCGCCTGTTGTCCTGGCTTAACGAACGCTACCCCTTTACTCAGTTTCACTTTTCCCGGCAGATCTATATGGGCGTATGGGATTCCCTGCTGTACGAAGGATTCTCTCTGGCCATCGGCGTCACGGGCACTGAACCGATGGCAAACACCTTTACCCTCGACCCGTTAGGTTCTGTTCAATGGCGATTTGTCATGTCGGCGGATCATCCACTGGCAAACGTCAGCAGTCCATTAACGGAAGCGCAGCTGCGCCGTTTTCCGGCTATTAACATTGAGGACAGCGCACGGACCCTAACCAAACGGGTCGCATGGCGTCTTCCGGGTCAAAAAGAGATCATCGTCCCGGACATGGAAACCAAGCTTGCGGCGCATCTTGCGGGGGTGGGTATCGGCTTCGTTCCGCAGCCGCTGTGCCAGCCGTTACTTGATAACGGGCTATTGGTCAGTAGCATTATTCCGACCATGCGTCCCCCTTCTCCCTTAAGTCTCGCCTGGCATAAGTTCGGCGCGGGTAAGGCCGTTGACGATATTGTGACGTTATTTACGCAGCGAAAACCAGAAATCGCCGGGTTTTTAGCAATTTTCAACAATGCACGCGATTGAAAATCAAGTCATCCTGCTATTTGGCGCGTAAAATAATACGCAGGATGATTTGAGGTTTCGTTTTTTACTATGCAAGACACACAAACAGCACAGGACTATCGCGCAATTTTGCTCGCCGGTATGCCCATAATCGATGTACGCGCCCCCGTCGAATTTCAGCAGGGCGCAATGCCAGGCGCAATCAACCTTCCCTTAATGAACGATGACGAACGTGCCGCTGTAGGTACCTGTTATAAACGTCAGGGACCTGAGGCCGCCCTCGCACTCGGCCATCAACTGGTGTCGGGGACAACCCGCCAGCAGCGCATAAACGCCTGGCAGGATGCCTGTCGCCAAAATCCTGCGGGCTACTTATGCTGCGCCCGCGGCGGCCAGCGTTCGCACATTGTGCAGCAGTGGCTGCACGAGTCCGGCATTGACTACCCGCTAATACAAGGTGGCTATAAAGCATTGCGTCAGGCAGCGATTCAACTGACGGAAGAACTGGTGCAAAAGCCGATCGTCTTAATTGGCGGTTGTACCGGGAACGGCAAAACGCAGTTGGTACAACAACAGCCGAACGGTGTGGATCTCGAAGGTCTGGCGCACCATCGTGGTTCCTCGTTTGGTCGTACCGTTGAACCGCAGCTAAGCCAGGCGAGTTTTGAAAACCTGCTGGCGGTTGAAATGCTCAAAACCGACAGCCGTCAGAATCTGCGTCTGTGGGTGCTGGAAGATGAAGGCCGCATGATCGGCGCTAACCATCTGCCGGAATGCCTGCGCGAGCGCATGACCCAGGCGTCTATTGCGGTGGTGAACGATCCTTTTGAGCGTCGTCTGGAGCGACTGCGCGAAGAGTATTTCGTGCGCATGCACCACGATTTTACCCAGGCTTATGGCGAGAGCCAGGGCTGGCAGGAGTACAGCGAATATCTGCACCACGGTCTGTTTGCTATCCGCCGTCGCCTGGGTTTACAACGTTTTGCTGAGCTGACCGCCCAACTCGACGTGGCTCTGCGCGAACAGCAGGTGACGGGCAGTACCGATGCCCATATGGGCTGGCTGGTGCCGTTGCTCAACGAGTATTACGACCCGATGTATCGCTATCAACTGGAAAAGAAAGCCGCGAAAATCGTCTTTCGCGGCACCTGGCAGGACGTTGCCGACTGGCTGAATGCGCGGTGATCAGTGTCTGTCGCGCTTATCTGCTCGTTTCGCCAGCCAGTCGCCCAACACCTGAACGACCTGCACCAGAATAATTAGCGCCACCACGGTGACTACCATGACCTGGGTTTCGTAGCGGTAATAACCAAAGCGAATCGCCAGGTCGCCTACCCCGCCACCGCCAACGATCCCGGCCATCGCGGAGTAACCGATCAGACTCACCAGCGTTATCGTCAACCCACGCAGCAGACCCGCGCTCGCTTCCGGTAACAGAACGGTACAAATGATGCGCATCGGGCTGGCGCCAAACGCTTCCGCCGCCTCGATAATGCCTTTATCGACTTCACGTAGTGCGCTATCAACCAGACGGGCATAGAAGGCGATTGCCGCCACCGAGAGCGGGACCGACGCTGCGATTGGCCCGATGGTATTGCCGAGCAAAAACTGGGTTAGCGGTAGCAGCAGCACCAGCAGGATCACAAACGGCACCGAACGGATAATGTTCACCAGCACGGAGCTGAGCAGATACACAAAACGGTTTTGCCAGAATAAATGCCTGTCAGTAACGAAAATAAGAAAACCGAGCGGCAGACCGCCAATAATCGCCAGCACCGTAGAGATGCTCAGCATCTGGAAGGTTTCATTAAACGCCAGCGTCAAATCAGGCAATAAATCATCCACGAATCACCTCCACCTGTGCAGTACGTTGACGAATATGTTCCACGGCGACTTCCACCGCAGAAGGGTTATGCGGCGCGGTCAGTTGCACCACCAGAATCCCCAGCGCACGTTCGCCAATATATTCAATTTTGCCATGCAGAATGTTCACCGCCACGCCAAATTTAACCGCGACTTCTGACAACACCGGCTGTTCCGCCGAATCGCCGATGAACAGAATTTTTAGCAACTGGCCGGGCAGATGCTGGCGCAGACGCTCGGGTAGCGTCAAATTGAGGGTATGCGACACCAGTTGCTGCGTGAAAGCGTGTTGCGGGTGAGCAAAAACGTCAAACACCTCACCGGACTCCACAACTTTGCCGCCTGACATCACCGCCACGCGATCGCAAATCGATTTGATCACATTCATCTCGTGAGTGATCAGCACGACAGTGATCCCCAACTGTTGGTTGATCTGCTTAAGCAGCGCCAGAATCGTGGCCGAGGTTTCCAGATCCAGCGCGGAGGTAGGTTCATCACACAGCAACACATCCGGGTGATTGGCAATCGCGCGGGCAATACCCACGCGCTGCTTTTGCCCGCCGCTGAGCTGAACCGGAAAGCGGTTCGCCTTGTCAGACAGTCCTACCAGCGCCAGGATTTCGCTAACGCGCGGGCCAATTTTACTGCGCTCCCACCCGGCAGCCTTCAGGCTGAAGGCGACGTTTTGCGCCACGGTACGGGTATGCATCAGATTAAAATGCTGAAAAATCATCCCGATACGTTGACGAGCTTTACGTAGATGCGCGCCTTCCAGCGCGGAAATTTCTACGCCGTTCACCTTCACGCTTCCCTGACTCGGTCGCGTTAAGGCATTCAGGGTGCGCAGCAGCGTACTTTTCCCTGCGCCGCTGGTCCCGACAATGCCAAATATCTCACCTGCGCCAATGCGCAAGCTGACGTCATCAACCGCCCGGGTTGAGGGTCCACGGCCTGCGCTAAAATCCACGCAAACCTTTTCTATCTCAATCATATCCACCTCAGAAATGCGAAAAGGGCAGTCGTCGCTGCCCTGTTAACTCTTGTGCGCAGCGATTATTGGGCTGCCGACATCCATTCCGGTTTCTGGAAGGCGCTGTAGATATTTTGCGGATCATCGATCACCGCGCGATACGCCGGAGATTTCACCGCCTCCACAATATCTTTCGCGAACGGTTTGTCCGCATCTTCACTGCGTACCGCAATAATATTTTTCAGGTTTTCGTCAAGATGCTCTTGCTTGATGGCGCTGGCGAGATCCAGTTTTGCCGCTACGGCAAAGTTACCGTTGACCAGCGCGCCGGTTACACCGTCCAGCGTGCGCGGCAGTTGTGCGGCTTCCAGCGGTTTAAACACCAGCCCTTTCGGGTTACTGGCGATATCGCGCTCGGAGGCTTTAGTCGGATCGATATTGTCTTTGATGGTGATAAGACCAATAGACTGCAGGAAACGCAGACCTCGCGCCAGGTTGGTGGGATCGTTGGACAGTGTGATCACATCCCCTTTTTTCAACTCATCCAGGCTTTTGATTTTAGGTGAGTAAAAACCCATCCCAGCCGTCGGAACCACAATCAGCTTACTCAGCTTAAGTCCTTTATCGGCGGTGAATTTGTCAAAATAAAGCGAATGCTGGAACAGGTTGGCATCGATACTGCCGTTGGAAAGCGCCATATTCGGTTGCACATAGTCGCTAAATTCGCGCACCACGACCTTATAGCCTTTCTCTTTCAGCGTAGGGGCAATGGCCTGTTTCACCATATCACCGTACGGCCCAGGCGCGACGCCAAATACGATGGTGTGCGGATCACTGTTCGCATGAGCAAATTGTAATCCGCAGGCCAGTAACAGCGCCCCGGTCGCGACGCGTAAACTCTGACGCAATCCCATAATCTCTCCATTTTAACGTTGTGGTGTCATGTCTCACGCCGTTCTTGCGGCGTTGTTCTTGTTGGCCCGTTAACAGGCTGATTGTTAACATGACACAGATCACAACCTGCTGTCCTTGAAATTATTTCATGATGTTGCAGAGTATGTTTTTAAATGAAAGAAGGCATGAAAAAGCCGGATGTCGGCACACGTGCCTTATCCGGCCTACAGATGCTCTCCCAGGCCCGATAAGCACAAACGTATCGGGCGGCAGGCGTTTGATTAGAAGTCGTAACGCAGACGCACCAGGTTCATATCACCCAGATTGTCGGTGCTGGAGGTGAATACGTGTTCGTAATCCACACGGAAACCGTAATCCAGCTGGAAGCTGATACCCACGCCGTTGTCGGTACGCAGGTAGTTACGGCCATTCACGTACTCAATACGATCGCCCATAAAGTAGGGCTGAACAGATTTCAGCGCATATTGACCAACCGGGAAGGTGTAACCGGCGAAGTATTCCAGACCCCACGCATCACCGGCAAAGTAGTCGTTAACCGAAACTTTTTTGGTGGTCATGAAGTTTTGATACCAGCCGCCGCCCATTGAGAAAGTCCAGTTATCCGGTTTCCAGCTCAATGCGGTACCGACGATGTTTTGATCGTAGGTTTTGTTGCCGTCGCCGCGCATTTCCGCACGGGTATAGTTCCACGCGGTACCCCAGGTCAGGTCATCGGTGATGTGATAATCCACACCCAATGAGCCGCCGCCTTTACGTTTATAGCGCAGGCCGTTGTTCGGGTTGTAATCATCGCTGAACAGATAAGATGCATAGAGATCAACATCACCAACCGTTTTCTTATACTTCAGCGATTTACGTGTACGATAGGAACCGTCATAGTCGCCATTGATACCGTTACCTGGCGCCTGACCGATCATGTCGTAGTCCCAGATATCGGTTTTCGCACCGACCACATCATAGTAAATGCTGTTCTGTTGACCGAAGGTCAGCGTACCCCAGGTCGCGCTTTTAAGACCGGTGTACAGCATACGACGCGTGGTATCGTTGGCGCCGTTAGCATAGTGATTGTCCCAGTTGAACATTGCCGGGAAGTTAACGCCCAGCTCGTAGTAGCTCACCCAACTGATGTCATCAAACAGATAGTAGTCAGCAGCGAAGCGGAAACGCGTCCCGCCGTCGAAACCATTACGTTTGTAGCCATTCTTACCATCGTCACCGGCCATATTCTGGAACTGCGGACGAATACTCCCGCCGACGGTGAAGTTAAGACGGCTCAGCGGGTTGCCCGCCTGCGGATCTTGTTTCAGGACCGTGATTTCCGCCTGGGAGGCGAAAGTCGTTAATGCCACTGCTGCGCCGATCGATACCGCCAGCGCCGTTTTTTTTATAGTCATTATTTGTACCTTGATAGATAGCCTGCCAATTATTCAGCATACAAATATTAACGTTTATTAATACACTCGTGTTGTCGGGTTTTTATTGTTCCGTGCTGTTAAATATCAATGAGTTATCAATTTGTGCTACATAGATAAAAAAACGCACCGATTTAAAAAACCGGTGCGTAATCATCACGAATATGAATTAACTGCTGAACTGACGGAACAGCGCTTTGCCTTTTAGCAGACGTGAACCGAGCCATCCGCCGCATAAAGAAAGCAGCAATGCCCCACAAAGCGGCAACACGACCCACAGTCGCCAGTCTGGCTCCCACGGGAAATCAAACACTTTGGTTTGCAGCACCGCCAATGCCGTTTCCGCGCCGATGGCCGCCACCAGTCCGGCAACCATCCCGAGCATGGCGAACTCGCACCACAGCGTGGTCCGCAGCAGCTTCTTGCCCGCACCCAGCGTGCGCCAGACCACCAGCTCCTGATGACGCTGACGCATACCGACCTGGACCTGCGCCAATAGCAGCAACATACCGCAGGCGGTGACCAGTACGACCATCACCTCCAGCGCGCGGCTCACCTGCTCTAGCACCTGGCTCACCTGTTTGAGGATGGCACCAATATCCAGCAGGCTGATGGTCGGGAATTCACGGTTAAGCTGCGTCAGCATGCCGTTGCCATTCTCCCAGCGAAAGCTGGTTAACCAGCTTTGCGGCTGAGCGTCCAGCGCGCCGGAAGGGAAGATAAAGAAGAAGTTAGGCCGCAGGCTTTCCCAGTCTACTTTGCGCAGACTGCTGACTTTGGCGCTGAAATCCTGGGTATCGCCCATAAAGGTCACCCGATCGCCAAGTTTGACGTTCAGCCGTTTCGCCAGGCCCTCTTCCATCGACACTTCGCCAGCTTTTGGCGGCCAGCTTCCGGCGGTTATCGGGTTATGATCCGGTCGGGTATCCTGCCAGGTCAGGTTAAGCTCGCGGTTCAGCGCCTCATCCTGGTTGCCTTCGGTCGGCTTCTCATTGATCGCCGTCAGACGCGCCCGCACAATCGGATAGAATGATTCCGGGATCACCTGATGCTCAGACAGGAAAGCCTTCAGTGGAACCACCTGTTCGGTGGCAATGTTGATCAGGAAATAGTTCGGGCTTTCCGGCGGCATTTGCTGCTGCCAACGGTCGAGCAGATCGCCACGCAGCACCAGCAGCAGCGCCAGCAGCATAAAGGAAAGCGAAAATGCCGACAGCTGGCTGAGCGTTGACCACGGCTGGCGCAACAGTCGACTGACCGCCAAACGCAGCGGCAGCGAGGTGAGCGTCAGACCGCGCAGCACGTTGAGCAGCATCCAGCCGAGCACCCCGCACAACAGCGCCAGTACCACCGCACCAGCCAGTACCGCCCACAGCAGCGGGCTTGCACCCATCAGTCCAGCGAGCAGCGCAATCACAACTACCAATACCACCGGCAAATAAAACTTCAGCGGCCAGACGTTTGCCACCACGTCACGGCGCAGCACCCGCAGCGGCTGCGTCGCCAGCAGCAGACGGTAAGGGCGTAACCCCACCAGCAGCGAAATAACCGTCATGGTGCCTAATGCCCAAAGCCACGGCCAGGGGCTGGCAGGCGGCAGCTCGCCGGGAAGAACCGGCTTGAGCAGCACGACCAGCACGCGCTCAAATAACAGCCCGAACACCCCACCGGTCACGCCGGACAGCACCAGCACCATCAGCCATTGACCAACAATCAGCCTGCGCAACTGCGCTCTGCCCGCACCGAGGGTTTTCAGAATAGCCACCAGATCGTAACGACTGCGGCAATAATGGCTCATCGCCACGGCTACCGCCGCGACCGCCAGCAGTAGCGTTAGCAGCGCCGACAGCAGCAGGAACTGCTGCGAACGCTCCAGTGATTTCCCTAACGCTCCTTCATCCTGCTCCAGCCCGTACCAGCGCTGTTCAGGCTTTAACTGCGGCAGCAGCCATTTTTCATAGGCTTCCAGTTGCGACGGCGTCCCGCCAAATTTATAGCGCCAGGTCACACGACTTCCCGGCTGTACCGCCGCCGTTTTTTCAACATCCGCCATGTTCATCATCAGGCGCGGCGCTATCTGGAACGGATTAAAACCGGAGTCCGGCTCCTGCACCACTTCCCCGGCGATACGCAGCGTGGCATCGCCAACGTCGATAGAATCACCGATTTTTAAGTTGAGCAGCTCCATCAGGCGCGGGGCCAGCAGCACCGAGCCAGGCTGCGGTTTCAGCCCAGGCGGATTGGTCTGCAACGTGCCGTACATCGGATACACGTCATCCACCGCTTTGACGTTCGCCAGTTGCGGCGTATCCTGGGCAAAGGTCATGGTGGCAAAGGTTAGCTGTTCGCCCACCTTCAGGCCACGCTGTCGCGCCTCGTCAATCCACGCTTTCGGTACAGTGCGTGAACTTTGCAGCGACCGATCTCCCGCCATAAACTCACGGCTTTGCTGGCTTAGCCCTTTTTCCATACGATCGCTGATATTGCCCAGCGCCAGCACGCAGGCTACCGCCAGGCTCAGCGCCAGCCAGACAATCAGTAATGAAGGCGAGCGCCATTCGCGCCAGAACCAGCGTGCAATCATGCCTCCTCCTGCAACTGTCCGTTCACCAGGCGTAAACGCCTATCGCAACGCGCCGCCAGCTGCGGGTCATGGGTCACCAGAATCAGAGTGGTACCGTGTTCCCGGTTCAGAGAAAACAGCAGATCGGCGATTTTGTCTCCGGTCTGGCGGTCAAGATTGCCCGTTGGTTCATCGGCAAACAGCACGTCAGGGCGACCATTAAAGGCCCGCGCCAGCGCCACGCGCTGCTGCTCCCCGCCGGAAAGCTGAGCCGGAAGATGATCAAGACGTTTTCCAAGTCCCAATTGCTCCAGCAGCGTTTTTGCCCCATCGCGACTTTTTCCGCTGTTTTCGCCACGCAACAGCGCGGGCAATTCGACGTTTTCCAGCGCGTTGAGGGTCGGAATTAACATGAACGACTGGAAGACAAAACCCACGTGTCGCGCTCTCAGCTGCGCACGGGCTTCTTCATCCATGGCGTGCAGCGCCTGTCCCACCAGACTGACTTCACCGCTGGTGCCATCGTCCAGCCCGGCGAGGATCGCCAGCAGCGTGGATTTCCCCGATCCCGACTCGCCAATCAGCGCAATGGTCTCGGCGCGTTTGACAACCAGTTCAACTCCGGTAAGGATGGATAGCTCATGATCACCCTGACCGACGGATTTCTTAAGATGATGAACTTCAACAATGTTTTCCGCTGGCATTGGCCTTTCCTGTTCCTGGTCCTGTTAACTTTCCGCGCCGCCGCTGCGGACACGTTATTAATTCTGGGTGACAGCCTGAGCGCCGGATATCGAATGTCCGCCAGCGCCGCGTGGCCTGCGCTACTTAATGATAAATGGCAAACTAAAACGCCGGTGGTGAATGCCAGCATTAGCGGCGACACCTCGCAGCAAGGTCTGGCCCGTCTGCCTGCATTACTCAAGCAGCACCAGCCACGCTGGGTGCTGGTAGAGCTTGGCGGCAACGACGGCTTGCGTGGCTTTGCGCCTGCGCAAACCGAACAAACCCTGCGCACGATTCTGCAGGACGTGAAAGCGGCAAATGCCGAACCGCTGCTGATGCAAATTCGTCTGCCAGCAAACTACGGTCGCCGTTATAATGAAACCTTTAGCGCGATTTATCCAAAGCTCGCCAAAGAGTTTGATATTCCTCTGCTGCCCTTTTTTATGGAAGAGGTTTATCTGAAACCCCAGTGGATGCAGGATGATGGTATTCATCCTAACCGTGACGCCCAGCCTTTTATTGCCGACTGGATGGCGCAACATCTCACACCTTTTCTATCCTAAATAATTCGAGTTGTATGAAGGCGGCAAGTGAGAGAGGCCCCAGGAGCATAGCTAACTATGTGACTGGGGTGAGCGAGCGTAGCCAACGCACAGACAACTTGAAGTATGACGGATATAGTAAATCACGACTCGTAAAACAACGGAGATCCTGACAGGTAAAGTTATGCAAAAATCGGTCTTAATAACAGGATGTTCCAGCGGAATCGGTCTGGAAAGCGCACTTGAGCTAAAGCGCCAGGGTTTTCAAATTCTGGCAGCCTGTCGCAAACCTGACGATGTCGCGCGTATGAACAGTATGGGATTCACTGGCGTATTGCTGGATCTGGATTCACCCGAAAGCGTGGATCGCGCCGCCGATGAGGTGATCGCCCTGACCGATAATCGTTTGTATGGGATCTTTAACAACGCCGGATACGGTGTCTATGGCCCCCTGCCCACCATCAGCCGCGAGCAGATGGAGCAACAGTTTTCCGCCAACTTCTTTGGCGCACATCAGCTTACCATGCGCCTGTTGCCCGCCATGTTACCCCACGGCGAAGGACGTATTGTAATGACCTCGTCGGTGATGGGATTGATCTCAACCCCGGGACGCGGGGCTTATGCCGCCAGTAAATATGCGCTGGAAGCCTGGTCCGACGCACTGCGTATGGAGCTACGCCACAGCGGGATTAAGGTCAGCCTGATTGAACCGGGTCCTATTCGCACCCGCTTTACCGAAAACGTTAACCAGACCCAGAGCGATGCTCCCGTGGAAAATCCCGGCATTGCCGCGCGTTTTACGCTGGGGCCAGAAGCGGTTGTCGCCAAAGTGCGTCACGCGTTTGAGAACGACAAACCGAAGATGCGTTATCCGGTTACGCTGGTGACCTGGGCAGTGATGCTGCTTAAACGCCTGTTGCCAGGCCGCATAATGGACAAAATTTTACAGGGTTGAGTTGAAGCACGCGCGTCAGCCCCCATGTAACAAGAAATCGACAAAAGAGAGTAACTCCATGTCCACACAGAATATTGTTAACATTAACGAATCGAACCTACAGCAGACCCTTGAACAGTCGATGACCACGCCGGTCCTGTTCTATTTTTGGTCTGAGCGCAGCCAGCACTGTCTGCAGTTAACACCGGTACTGGAAAGCCTTGCCGCCCAATACAACGGCCAATTTATTCTCGCTAAGCTCGACTGCGATGCCGAGCAAATGATCGCCTCCCAGTTTGGCTTGCGCGCGATCCCCACGGTTTATCTGTTCCAGAACGGTCAGCCGGTAGATGGATTCCAGGGCCCGCAGCCGGAAGAGGTAATTCGTGCGCTGCTGGAAAAAGTGCTGCCGAGCGAAGAGGAACTGAAAGCACGCCAGGCTATCGAGTTCATCGAAGCCGGGAATCACGCTGATGCGCTGCCGCTGCTGAAAGAGGCCTGGCAGATCTCCAACCAGAGCAGCGAAATTGGTCTACTGCTGGCGGAAACGCAAATTGCCCTGAATCGTTCTGACGAAGCCGAAGCGGTGCTGAAAACCATTCCGTTGCAGGATCAGGATACCCGTTATCAGGGACTGGTGGCACAGATCGAACTGCTGAAGCAGGCGGCTGATACGCCGGAAATCCAACAGTTGCAGCAGCAAGTCGCCAACAATCCACAGGATGCGGCGCTGGCAACTCAACTGGCCATTCAGTTACACCAGGTCGGACGCAACGAAGAGTCGCTGGAATTGCTGTTTAGTCACCTGAAGAAAGATCTCACGGCAGCCGACGGTCAGGCGCGTAAGACTTTCCAGGAGATCCTTGCCGCACTGGGTACCGGTGATGCGCTGGCGTCGAAGTATCGTCGTCAGCTGTACGCGCTGTTGTACTAATTGGTTCATCATGCCCGATGGCGCTACGCTTATCGGGCCTACAAAAACAACCAACACCTCATTCCCGTCGGCCGGATATGGCGGTAGCCGCCATCCGGCATCACATCACGGTTTCTTTAATGGCGTCACCACCAGTTGATGACGTGAATTATAGAACTTCCGATAGGTCAGGTAGCAGGCAATAATGGTCGACAGGCTGGCGGTGGAAAGCAGCATAAACGTTACCATAATCTGATACTTAATCGCTTTTACCGGGTCAATGCCTGCAAAGATCAATCCGGACATCATCCCCGGTAAACTCACCAACCCCACGGTCTTCGCTGAATCGATAGTCGGAATCAGCGAGGCACGAATGCTGTCGCGAATCAGCGGCGCGGAGGCCACTTTCGGCGTCGCACCGAGGCTGAGTTTTTCCTGAATTTGCTGCTGTTCGCTGTTAAACCGCTGCCCCAGATTGTTGTAACACAGCCCCACTGCGACCATCGCATTGCCTGCAATCATGCCGGAAATCGGGATAACCTGCATCGGCGTGAACTCGATAGAGCCTGACAGAACCAGCACCGAAAGCGTTAGCCCCGCCCCCGCCGTAATGGCGATAAATGACGAGAGAAAAGCGTTATCAATATATTTACTGCGTTTTTGCGCGTTATAGGCCGCGTTGAAGCAGATGAACAGCACCATCAATAAGGTCAGAATGCTGTGGTTGACGCCGAAAATATATTTCAGCACGTAACCTACGATAATAAGCTGAACCACCGCCCGGCAAACGCTCCAGAGAATATCTTTTTCCAGCGCCAGCTTTTCTTTGTTGCTGATCAGTATCGCGACCACCACCAGCATCATCGCTAATGCCAGGGATTCATTGGTAATATTATGCTCGTTCATTGCTTACTTCCTGCATTTCACCGGCGTGCGGTTGAAGGGTTATGACGTTATCCGCATGATCAATTTCATCTTTGTCATGCGTCACCCACAGCACAGCAATATTCTTATCGCGAACATAGTGGTGAATTAATTCGTTCACATTACGCTTGTTGGCTTCATCCAGCGCGCTGGTGATTTCATCAAGCAGCAGGATTTTCGGCAGAAACTGCAAATTACGAATTAACGAGACGCGCTGCTTTTCGCCACCGGATAGCTCATTGATATTTTTTTTCAGGATCGTCTCGGGTAACTGAAAACGAGCCAGATCTTCCAGAAACACATCCGGCTCCGGACTTTTGTCACGGATTTGCCAGGGGAAAATGAGGTTGTCGTAGACGGTATCACCAAACAGCGCGGGCGTTTGCGCACAATAAGAGACCTGCTGGCGATACGCTTCCGGCTTGAGGGTATTTATCTCCTTACCCTCAAAGCGTATTTCACCGGCAGTCGGGCTAATTAACGACGCGACTATCTTGAGTAACGTACTTTTACCGCACCCGGACTGCCCGGTAATCAGCTTAAATTCTCCGGCGCGGAGATCAAAACAGATGTTATTGAGAATCTGCGTCGCCCCTGCCTGCCATGCGACATTTTTTAACTGAAGCAGAATGCTGCTTTCTTCCATTACCAATCCCTTTTTTACCTCTTTCGTGCTGACAGTCTATCTCTGTAATTTATTATAGGGGAGCCCGCCTTGATAAATCGGGTATAATTTGACTAATGAGGCAGTAAAGGACAGCACAACAGGAGGTTTCATCAATGCTCATTTTTATTCCTATTCTTATTTTTGTCGCGCTGGTCATCGTCGGCGCAGGCGTCAAAATCGTCCCGCAGGGATATCAGTGGACGGTAGAGCGTTTTGGCCGTTACACCAAAACCCTGCAACCGGGTTTAAGCCTTGTTGTACCATTTATGGACCGCATTGGTCGTAAGATCAACATGATGGAACAGGTGCTTGATATCCCCTCTCAGGAAGTCATTTCCAAAGACAACGCCAACGTCTCGATTGATGCTGTGTGCTTTATTCAGGTGATCGACGCGCCGAAAGCCGCGTATGAAGTCAGCAACCTGGAACTGGCGATCATCAACCTGACCATGACCAACATTCGTACTGTTCTCGGCTCGATGGAGCTCGATGAAATGCTCTCCCAGCGCGACAACATCAACACGCGCCTGCTGCATATCGTTGATGAGGCCACGAATCCCTGGGGCATCAAAATCACCCGTATTGAGATCCGCGACGTCCGTCCTCCGGCGGAACTTATCGACGCCATGAACGCGCAGATGAAAGCCGAACGTACCAAGCGCGCCTACATTCTTGAAGCCGAAGGGATCCGTCAGGCGGAAATCGTTAAGGCCGAAGGTGAGAAGCAGTCGAAAATCCTCATCGCGGAAGGTGAACGTCAGTCCGCGTTTTTACAGGCAGAAGCGCGTGAACGTTCCGCAGAAGCTGAAGCCCGCGCAACGCAGATGGTTTCTGAGGCCATTGCCGCTGGGGATATCCAGGCCGTGAACTACTTCGTGGCGCAGAAATACACCGAAGCGTTGCAGCACATCGGTTCGTCGAATAACAGCAAAGTGGTGATGATGCCGCTTGATGCCAGCAGCCTGATGGGCTCCATTGCCGGGATCGCCGAACTGGTTAAGGACAGCGCCAGCGAGCGGAAAAAATCATGATAGCGATGATTCTGGTACACCCGCACATCTTCTGGCTCAGCCTCGGCGGTTTGCTACTCGCCGCCGAGATGCTGGGCGGTAACGGCTATCTGCTGTGGAGCGGCGTGGCGGCGGTCATTACTGGCCTGGTGGTGTGGCTCGTCCCGCTTGACTGGGCGTGGCAGGGGGCGATGTTCGCCGTCCTCACCCTGCTGGCGGCCTGGCTGTGGTGGAAGTGGCTGGCAAGGCGCGTTCAGCAGCAGAAACCCGCCGACAGCCATCTGAACCAGCGCGGACAGCAGCTGGTTGGTCGCCGCTTTATTCTGGAGACCGCCCTGGTCAATGGCCGCGGACATATGCGCGTCGGCGACAGCTCATGGCCCGTTAGCGCCCGCGACGATTTGAGCGCAGGAACGCAGGTTGAAGTCATTGCCGTTGAGGGGATCACCCTGATGATTAAAGCGGTATCACACTAAAAAGACAGGAAATAAGACTATGGTCAGGAAGATCCCCCTTGCCTTTGCCCTTTGCACATTACTGACTGCCGCCCCGCAGGCATTCGCCTCTTTCGATATGGAAGACTGTAAATGGAGCGACGACAGCTGCCTGCTAAAAGGCACGCCAACCTTTAATCCGGAAAACGACAGCCGCGACAACCTGCTG
The DNA here is from genome assembly GCF_004353845.1 of Citrobacter arsenatis. Classification (GTDB taxonomy): domain Bacteria; phylum Pseudomonadota; class Gammaproteobacteria; order Enterobacterales; family Enterobacteriaceae; genus Citrobacter; species Citrobacter arsenatis. The sequence goes on along the minus strand of NZ_CP037864.1, from coordinate 1,326,727 downwards.
CGGCTGCTGAGTCAGGAAAAATCATTTACTCTGCCAGTGCAGTCGATGCCAGCGGATATCACCCGCTCCCGCGACTTCTATTTTGCGTATCACCCGCAATGGGATCAGGCTGCCCCGCCACCAGCGGCTGCTCCGGCATCCGCCGCAGATAGCCCTCTCTCCCGACAGATGGCCGAGCTGAACATTGGCGCAGACGAAATAAACATCAACGACGCAGAGCTTGAGAACCGTCATGTTTCGAATAACGCCGGGAGCGTTAGCGCGTTTTTTGCCGCGCTGTTGGCCGATTCTACGTTAACAGCGGAGCAACGTCAGGCCTTGGCCCAGGCGCGAACAGGGATGCTTTCCGGGGCAACCCGCGAGCAAATTGAATCTTCTCTTGCCACTTTCCCGGCAGATTCTCCCGCGCATTCTTATACAAACTATCTGGCAGCAGCCGCCAGTTTCTATGCCGGTGATTATGCCAGTGCCGAACGGGATTTCACTCAGCTTGCTACAAGCGACCGTCCCTGGCTGGCAGAGACTGCGCAATACATGCTGATGCGTACGGCGTTGAACAAGAGCAGTCAGAACAGCGTTGGCGAATACGGCGATTTTAATATCGCTAAAATTAACCGCGAGGACGCTACTCAGGCTCAGACGCTGGCGCAGGCTTATCTGCAGCGTTTTCCCCAAGGACTCTACGCCGACTCAGCGCGCAGTATGTTGCGTCGCATCAACTGGTATTTACAGGCGTGGCCGCAGTTGGCCGGGTTGTATGAGCAGACGCTCCAGCAGTCGGCTGACGCACAGCAACTGCGTGAAATCGTTATCGAATACGATAATGTATTCGGTATGCAATTCTTTGAAGGCCCCGTGGTGGAGGCCTTCCCCGACGCGCCGCTGGTCAGCTATATCGAACTGCTGCGCGCGCTGCGTTTGAATAGTGATTACAAACTGACATTAACCCAGGAACAACTCGACGCCAGCAAGCCGGTGTTTGAACAGAGCCAAAAATTGCCGCTTTGGCGCGATCTGCAACTGAATCTGTGGCAGGCAACGGGCAACTACGCAGCAATTATTCAGGCAGTTACGCCAGCGCAGAAACTTGCCGCTCACGATACTCTCGCCTTCAGCGAACAGGTGCTGTACGGCGAAGCGCTGATGGGCCAGAAGAATTGGAGCGCGGCGCGTGATTTCTGGCAGCAGTTGTTAAAACTTAGTCAGGACAACGAACAGCAGCAGTATGTGCAGGCTAAGCTCGCTGCGACCCTGGTTTATAGCGGCGACGTGGAGGCAGTTTTTGCCCCAGAAAGCGCAGTGACCAACCTGCGCTTACGCTCGCAGGTGCTAAAAACACAGGCCACGCCTGAACTGCTGCGTCAGCAAGCCGTCCACGGTCCGAATAACGAAGAGCGTACCATCGCCCTGCATACGCTGCTGGTACGGGATCTTACCGAGAATCGCTTTGGCGACTGGCTGAAAGATAAAAAGCTTGCCAGCGAAATCGCACCGCCGGTCATTGGCGAGGCGTTTAATGACGTGAACCTGAGCACTTTTGACTGGAACGGCGATACGGCTCAGGCCGGGTATACCTGCAGCAGCCTCAATGATACGGTAACGGTATTGAGTAAAAAAGCGGATGATGCCCACGCACTGAACTGTTTAGGTGAATTTTTCCGCACCACGCAAACGCATGTTGATCTGTGGAAAAACAGCGCTGGCAACGATGTACTAGAATCCGCAATCTCGCGTAAGGAACCGTTCGGCCAGTTCGACAGGCAAAGCTACTATCAGCAGATAATCACCTCACCTACCGCCGAAGTCGAAGATAAGAGCTTCGCGCTGTATCGCGCCATCATGTGTTATGCGCCTTCAGGCGCTAACGAGTGCGGAGGTGAAGAAGTGGATAAACTGCAGCGTAAGGGCTGGTTCACCCAACTGAAAACGCAGTATCCGGGAAGCCCGTGGGCGCAAAAACTCAAATATTACTGGTAACCGCGCTGCTGGTGGGCCAGGCACGGGCGGCGGATATTGTCGCCGCCCGTGAACATCCGGCCTTCTGGCTGTGGTCCGGAGTAAAGGCCAGTGACGAGCTGAAAAACGCGCAGACGGTCTATCTGCATCAGGGCGAGGTGCTGGTTCGTTCGGGAAACGTGGTTTTCCAGCGTCTCGGACTGCCGGTCAGTCGTCTGTCTTTTCCGTCAATCTGGCTGACCGTACGCTTTACCACCCTCGACGTACCGGAGGTGATCCCGGCGCGTATCATACGGCTGATGCAACGCTGGCAGGCCGCCGGGAATCACGTTGTCGGCCTGCAGGTTGATTTTGACGCGGCAACCCATCAGCTTGCCGACTACGCGCTCTTTCTACAGCAGTTGCGCCAACGACTACCAACCGAGTTTGCACTTGGCGTGACCGGGCTACTGGATTGGGCAAAAACGGGCGACGTCGCCACGCTGAACGCGCTGGCGGTCGATGAACTGGTGGTCCAGAGCTATCAGGGGCGGCACACGGTAACGAATTATCAGGCGTATCTGCCTGCACTCGCTCGCCTGCGCATTCCGTTTAAGCTGGGGCTGGTGCAAAACGGTAGCCGTGACCCACAGGCTGAAGCGCAGCTTGAGAAATCCCCGTGGTATCGCGGTACGGTGGTGTTTATGCTCAATCCCCCTCGCCGTTAAGCCTTCGCTTTGTGATGACTGCAACCGGAGAGATTATCCATGATCGGACATTCGGCGCTGTCATCGCCGGGGCAACTGTCTGCCAGCGCCAGTAAATGCAAACGCATGGCCTGCAATTCTCTGATATGCCGCTCAATGTCCGCTACTTTTTCTAAAGTACGCTTTTTCACATCCGCACTATGACGCGCCGGATCGTTAAATAAGTTTACCAGCTCGCCGCACTCTTCCAGGTTAAACCCAACCTGACGCGCCTGGCGCAGCAGCATCAGTTCATTCAGATGCTTTTGGCTGTATGTACGATAGCCATTTTCACCACGCAGCGGCGGCGTCACCAGTCCTTTCTCTTCATAAAAGCGAATGGCTTTGCTGGTTAACCCGGTTTTTTTAGCAACATCGGATATATTCACATTCCCCCCCTTGACCTTCCCCTAGATGGAAGGTTTAACCTTTATAACAGTTAGTCAAAACGATTGCTAAGGTCAATGAATCTCAGACCAATCATAGAGGAAATTTGTTATGTCTCAAACAATCGATCTAACCCTGGACGGTCTGTCCTGTGGTCACTGCGTAAAACGCGTTAAAGAAAGTCTGGAACAACGTCCGGACGTTGAGCAAGCGGATGTCACTGTGACTGAAGCGCACATCACCGGGAGCGCCAGCGCAGAAGCACTGATTGAAACCATCAAACAAGCCGGTTACGGCGCGGAGTTAAGCCACCCAAAGGCTAAACCGCTGACGGAGTCATCAATCCCGTCGGAAGCACTGGCAGCGGTCCCTTCCGAGCTTCCGGCAGCTACGGCTGATGATGACAGCCAACAGTTGCTGTTAAACGGCATGAGCTGCGCCAGCTGTGTTATCCGCGTACAAGATGCTCTGCAAAGCGTACCGGGTGTCACACAGGCACGGGTAAACCTGGCGGAACGTACTGCGCTGGTAATGGGCAGTGCATCCGCCGACCAATTAGTAAAAGCGGTAGAAAAAGCGGGTTACGGCGCAGAAGCCATTGAAGATGATGCTAAGCGCCGCGAACGTCAGCAAGAAACCGCCGTTGCGACCATGAAACGTTTTCGCTGGCAGGCAGCCGTCGCGCTGCTGCTGGGTATTCCGGTCATGGTGTGGGGAATGATTGGCGATAACATGATGGTGAGTGACGACAACCGCAGCCTGTGGCTGGCGATTGGTCTGGCAACGCTTGCCGTAATGGTTTTCGCGGGTGGTCACTTTTACCGCAATGCGTGGAAAAGCCTGATGAACGGCACCGCGACCATGGATACGCTGGTGGCGCTGGGTACGGGGGTGGCATGGCTCTATTCCATGAGCGTCAACCTCTGGCCGCAATGGTTCCCGATGGAAGCGCGACACCTCTATTATGAAGCCAGTGCGATGATTATCGGTCTGATTAACCTCGGACACATGCTGGAGGCACGGGCTCGCCAACGCTCTTCCAAAGCGCTGGAAAAATTGCTCGATCTGACGCCGCCGACCGCGCGTGTTGTTACCGACGAAGGTGAAAAGAACGTGCCGCTGGCAGATGTTCAGGCGGGAATGTTGCTGCGTCTGACTACCGGCGATCGCGTTCCGGTTGATGGCGAAATCACTCAGGGCGAAGCCTGGCTGGATGAAGCCATGCTGACCGGTGAGCCGATTCCGCAACAAAAAGGCGAAGGCGATAGCGTCCACGCCGGTACGGTCGTACAGGACGGCAGCGTGCTGTTCCGCGCCAGCGCCGTTGGCAGCCACACCACGCTGTCACGCATTATTCGGATGGTTCGCCAGGCGCAAAGCAGCAAACCGGAAATTGGCAAACTGGCCGACCGCATCTCCTCGGTTTTCGTTCCGGTGGTGGTCGCCATTGCGCTAATCAGTGCGGCTATCTGGTATTTCTTTGGGCCGGCGCCGCAGATTGTTTATACGCTGGTGATTGCCACCACCGTTCTGATTATCGCCTGCCCTTGTGCGCTGGGTCTGGCAACGCCGATGTCGATTATTTCCGGCGTTGGGCGTGCCGCTGAGTTTGGGGTACTGGTACGTGATGCCGATGCGCTGCAACGCGCCAGCACGCTCGATACCATCGTGTTTGATAAGACCGGGACGCTGACGGAAGGTAAACCCCAGGTTGTCGCCATTAAAACGTTTGGCAACACCGATGAAGCGCTGGCAATTCGTCTGGCTGCAGCCCTTGAACAGGGTTCCAGCCACCCGCTGGCCAGGGCGATTCTGGACAAAGCAGGTGACGTCTCGCTGCCGCAGGTCAACGGTTTCCGTACGTTGCGCGGGTTAGGCGTCAGCGGCGAGACCGAAGGTTATACGCTGCTGCTGGGAAATCAGGCACTGCTCAATGAACAGCAGGTTGATACAACTGAAATGGAAGCTGAAATCACAGCTCAAGCTTCCCAGGGATCAACCCCGGTCCTGTTGGCGATTGATGGTAAAGCGGCGGCTCTGTTAGCGGTACGTGATCCATTGCGTAGCGACAGCGTGGCGGCGCTCCAGCGTCTGCATCGCGCCGGGTATCGTCTGGTGATGCTCACTGGTGATAACCCAACGACCGCCAACGCCATTGCCAAAGAGGCAGGTATTGATGAGGTGATTGCGGGCGTTCTGCCGGACGGCAAAGCCGAGGCGATTAAGCGCCTGCAAAGCCAGGGGCGTCAGGTTGCCATGGTGGGTGACGGAATCAACGATGCGCCTGCGCTGGCGCAGGCCGATGTCGGGATTGCCATGGGTGGCGGCAGCGATGTGGCGATAGAAACCGCCGCGATTACGCTGATGCGCCATAGCCTGATGGGCGTTGCGGATGCGCTGTCTATCTCCCGGGCAACGCTGCGCAATATGAAGCAGAACCTGCTCGGCGCGTTTATCTATAACAGTATCGGTATCCCCGTTGCCGCAGGGATCCTGTGGCCGTTCACCGGAACGCTGCTCAACCCGGTCGTTGCCGGGGCGGCGATGGCGCTCTCCTCCATTACCGTGGTGAGCAACGCTAACCGACTGCTGCGCTTCAAACCGAAAGAGTAACCCAGTGCCGATGGCGCTCACGCTTACCCGGTCAACAATGTGCAGGTAACATTGTAGGCTGGGTAAGACCGCCATCCGGCGATTCACGCATTGCACCTTCCTGGACCACGCGCTAGCATGGAAGTCTACTTAGGGAGGCCGTATGGATCTGTTGTACCGGGTAAAAACATTTTTCACCGCGCTACGCGGCAACCCCTATACCTGGCCTGCCATCGATATCTCCTTGCCCGGCAACCGCCATTTTCATCTGATAGGCAGCATTCATATGGGCAGCCGCGAGATGGCGCCTCTGCCTGCCAAATTACTCAAAAAGCTCAAGCGTGCCGATGCGCTGATCGTTGAAGCCGATGTTTCCGGCGACGACGCGCCGTTTGCCAATCTTCCGACCTTTACCGCACTCGAAGAGCGCATCAGCCCGGAGCAGCTAGACAATCTGCATAAGGTCACCGACGAACTGGGTATTTCCCCTTCCCTGCTGTCTACCCAACCGTTGTGGCAAATCGCCATGGTATTACAGGCAACGCAGGCGCAACAGCTGGGGCTGCGGGCGGAATACGGAATTGATTACCAACTGCTGAATGCGGCAAAACAAGCGCATAAACCGGTCATCGAACTGGAAGGCGCATCCAGCCAAATCGAGCTGTTATGTCAATTGCCCGACAACGGCCTGGCTCTGCTGGACGATACCCTGACGCACTGGCATACCAATGCCAGACTGCTCCAGCAGATGATGGGCTGGTGGCTTAAAACGCCGCCACGCAATAGCGACCTCGCGCTACCCAATACGTTTAGCCAGTCGTTGTATGACGTTTTGATGCATCAGCGTAACGCAGCCTGGTGCGATAAACTCAGGGCGATGCCCGCCGGTCATTATGTCGTGGCCGTAGGCGCGCTGCATTTGTATGGAGAAGGAAATTTGCCGGAGATGTTACGGTAAAAAAATGGCCAATATTTCTATTGGCCCGTCAAAGAGGAATTTCATCATTATTATGATCCCAACGCTTAAAGCGTCGGTGTAGTTCGATTGTCGCTCAAAGTCATCATCCTGCCAATACTATTGCGCAAGATGGTACTATTTTTTAGACAGACATCAGGCGTATGCTTGAGTCGTATTTTGTCTGGGCCAGGAAAATTGCTATGACACCCGCCGTTAAATTACTCGAAAAAAACAAAATTTCTTTCCAGATCCACACCTACGATCACTGCCCGTCTGAGACGAATTTTGGTGACGAAGTTGTGCGCAAGTTAGGTCTGAATGCGGACCAGGTTTACAAAACGCTGCTGGTTGCCGTGAATGGCGATATGAAGCACCTGGCGGTGGCCGTTACACCGGTAGCCGGCCAGCTGGATCTCAAAAAGGTCGCTAAGGCGTTAGGTGCCAAAAAGGTCGATATGGCCGATCCAATGGTTGCGCAGCGAACCACCGGCTATCTGGTCGGTGGCATCAGCCCGCTGGGGCAGAAAAAAAGATTGCCGACGCTGATCGATGCTCCCGCCCAAACGTTTGACACCATTTACGTATCCGGCGGCAAACGCGGGCTGGATATCGAACTGGCAGCGGGCGATCTGGCGAAAATTCTGGATGCGAAATTCGCCGACATCGCACGCCGCGATTAAGCGGTTATAGAATGAATGCCTGATGGCGAGCAGCTTTAAGGCCTACAAATCGAATACTCAACAGGGCGTTATTGGTGAAGGCAGTTTGGACTCGGCCAGCGCGCAGGAACCGGAGCGTACATGTAGTACGTGAGGATTATTCGCTACGCTCCCCCTCCGGGCCGCCCTGATGGGCGTTCAAAACTCTGTGAGTTTTGTCCGAGCACTGCCCGCGTTCAAAATGGCGAACAAAATAGCCTTGTTACTGCCAGGTAACTTCGCCCTTCGGCTCATACATACTGGCATCCAGCGGTGAGTTCTTCTGCACGTACTCTTTCAGCACTTCCGCATCAATAAAGCCGGTATTTACGTAGCCTGGCTTGTTATCAAGTCGTGGATAGCCATCGCCGCCGGTCGCGTTGAAGCTTAGCGTTGCCATGCGATATGTCTTCGCTGGGTCAACGGGCTCGCCTTTGATTTTCAAATCGTTAAGCTTGCCGTCTTTCGCCACAAAGCTGACGTTGGCAAACTGCGGATAAGCCCCGGAGTCCGGCTTCATTTGCGCCACCGCGGTCAGATAGTCAATCACCTCTTTCCCACTCATGTCGGCGTACACCACGATATTGCCAAACGGCTGCACCTTCAACACGCTCTTATAGGTGATATCACCGCCCTCGATGGAATCACGGATGCCGCCGCCGCTCATCACGCCAAAATCAGCGCTGGTTCGCGCCATTTGCGCAGCCAGCAGCAAATGCCCCATATTGGTCTGCACGAAACGGACTTTGCTACGGTCGCCTTCGAGGCGCGCATTGACGCTACCGATTTTCACGTCGAGCTGCGCTTTACCTTTATTCTGGAACGGCGTCAGCAGCGAAAGCATTTGCTGATTTTCAGCGATTTCCGGGGTGTAGAGTACGCGCTCACTTTTACCGTTGTCCCAGGTCACTTTTTTCTTCAGGTTGACGGGGATGAGCTGGTAGTTAACCATTTTCATTTCGCCATTACGGAACTCAAAGTCCGCTCGGCCCACGTATTTCCCCCACTCATGCGCCTGCACAATCCAGATCCCATTTTGCTTGTCTGGCGCACACGGTGTACCCGGTACGTAATCAACCTGCTTCTTGTTTTCCGCAGCCATACACACCGGATCCTGTGAGTGACCACCGACAATCATCGCCAGCGATCCCGCCGGCAGGCTACGCGCCATTTCGACATCGCCAGGGGCGTTCGAGCCGTGATCGCCGTTGTCATAATGTCCCATATGGGTGGTCGCGATAATGATGTCTGGCTTTTCCCCCATATTCAGTTCCTGGATTACCAGTTTGGCTTCATCGGCAGGTTTACGGAACTCAATATCGGTAAAGAACTCGGGGTTGCCAATTTTCGCCGTATCGTCAGTGGTTAAACCGAGTACGGCAATTTTTAAATCCTGGCGCTTAAAAATGGCCCACGGCTTAAACAAACGTTCGCCGGTGCTTTTCTGATAGATATTGGCCGAGAGAAACGGGAATTTTGACCATTTTTCCTGCTGACGTAATACGGTCATGGGATTATCAAACTCGTGGTTTCCGACCGCCATCGCGTCGTAGCCAATCAGGTTCATCCCGCGAAAATCAGGTTCCGCATCCTGTAGATCGGACTCCGGTACGCCGGTATTAATGTCGCCACCGGAAAGCAGCAGTACACTGCCCCCCTCCTCAGCCACCTCTTTACGAATGCCGTCCACCAGCGTTTTTTGCGCCGCCAGTCCGTATTCCCCGTACTCACTACGCCAGAAGTGACCGTGATGATCGTTGGTATGCAGAATGGTAATTTTGTAGGTTTTATCTTTTTCGTATGCTTGTGCAGGCTGACCTGCCAGCGCAAATGCGGCTAATAACGCCAGCGCCACGCCCCGTTTCAAAAACTTCATATTTCTCTCCCTGAGCCAAAATCAACGACTGAAATTACAATGATATGAAATAATAGTCGAAAATGTTTTCAGAAATGAGACTTCCTTCAAACACCTTCCGCAGGTATGTTAGTCAGGTAATAATAACAAAATAGATTACCCTCATAATCGCAACCCAAACAGAAGTGACTTTCTATGGCAATAAGTGAACCAACCCAGCCAGTGGCTGGCGCGTCAGCGTCGGTTGCTAAAGCACGCACCTCATTTGGCATTTTAGGCGCGATCAGCCTCTCCCATTTGCTAAACGATATGATCCAGTCGCTGATCCTGGCGATTTATCCGCTGTTGCAGTCAGAGTTCTCGCTGACGTTTATGCAGATAGGGATGATTACCCTGACCTTCCAGCTTGCTTCCTCGCTGCTGCAGCCGGTCGTGGGTTACTGGACGGACAAATACCCGATGCCGTGGTCGCTGCCCATTGGGATGTGCTTCACGCTAAGCGGGCTAGTGTTGCTGGCCATGGCCGGCAGCTTCCATATGGTACTGCTCGCCGCGGCGCTGGTTGGCACCGGCTCATCGGTGTTTCACCCGGAGTCATCACGCGTGGCGCGAATGGCCTCCGGCGGTCGTCACGGCCTCGCCCAGTCGATTTTCCAGGTTGGCGGCAACTTCGGTAGCTCTCTTGGCCCCTTGCTGGCGGCTGTCATCATCGCGCCATATGGTAAGGGTAATGTGGCCTGGTTTGTGTTGGCTGCGCTATTAGCGATTGTCGTCCTGGCGCAAATCAGCCGTTGGTACGCCGCGCAGCATCGGATGAGTAAAGGAAAACCGAAGGTCGCGATTGTTAATCCATTACCGCGCAATAAAGTGGTGCTGGCGGTAAGCATTCTGTTGGTGCTGATTTTCTCCAAATACTTCTATATGGCGAGCATCAGCAGCTATTACACCTTTTATCTGATGCAAAAATTCGGATTATCGGTACAAAATGCCCAGTTTCACCTGTTTGCCTTCCTGTTTGCCGTCGCGGCCGGGACGGTGATTGGTGGACCATTAGGCGATAAAATTGGCAGAAAATATGTTATTTGGGGCTCTATCCTCGGAGTAGCGCCATTTACCCTCGTTTTACCCTATGCAACGCTGGAATGGACCGGGATTTTAACAGTGATCATTGGTTTTATCCTCGCATCGGCGTTTTCAGCCATTCTGGTCTACGCGCAGGAGCTGCTTCCGGGGCGTATCGGCATGGTTTCTGGGCTATTTTTCGGTTTTGCCTTCGGCATGGGCGGCTTGGGAGCCGCGGTGTTAGGGCTGATAGCCGACCATACCAGCATCGATTTGGTCTACAAAATATGTGCTTTCCTGCCACTTCTGGGGATACTGACCATATTCTTACCTGATAACCGACACAAAGCCTGATTTTCTGACGGCCAAAAGTAAATTTTGGCCGTCATCACTTACAGTAGCCATCAGCCTTTACCTCTCAGATATCATCGTAGTTTTCCGATCCGTGCTTTTTCGCGTCTAAAATCCCGTTTTCTTCAAAATTCAATAATTATTCATAAACATAAACATCAAAATTGTCATAAACTATTACTCGTAATTTGGGTTTTCAGGATCATCACAGCAACCAAAGGAGACGGAATGCATCACGCCACCCCGCTTATCACCACCATTGTCGGCGGCCTTGTGCTCGCTTTTATATTAGGCATGATTGCCAATAAACTGCGTATTTCTCCTCTGGTGGGATATCTGTTAGCGGGCGTTCTGGCCGGTCCATTTACACCTGGTTTTGTTGCTGATACCAAACTCGCACCTGAACTGGCCGAGCTTGGCGTAATCCTGCTGATGTTCGGCGTGGGGCTGCACTTTTCGTTGAAGGATTTGATGGCGGTAAAGGCTATCGCCATTCCCGGCGCGATTGCTCAAATAGCGGTGGCAACGCTGCTGGGTATGGCGCTTTCAGCGGTGATGGGCTGGTCGTTGATGGTAGGGATCGTGTTTGGTCTGTGTCTTTCAACCGCCAGTACCGTGGTGCTACTGCGTGCCCTTGAAGAAAGACAGCTCATTGACAGCCAGCGCGGGCAAATCGCTATTGGCTGGCTAATTGTTGAAGACCTGATGATGGTGCTGACGTTGGTTCTTCTGCCCGCCGTCGCCGGAATGCTGGAAAAAGAAGATGTCGGCTTCGCCTCGCTGGCCGTCGATATGGGCATTACCATCGGTAAGGTGGTGGCGTTTATCGCAATTATGATGCTGGTGGGTCGTCGCCTGGTGCCATGGATTATGGCCCGCAGCGCCGCAACCGGTTCACGCGAACTGTTTACCCTGTCAGTCCTCGCCCTCGCATTAGGTATCGCCTTTGGCGCAGTAGAGCTGTTCGATGTCTCCTTTGCGCTGGGCGCATTCTTCGCCGGTATGGTGCTCAATGAATCGGAACTGAGTCACCGTGCGGCGCATGACACCCTGCCGCTGCGCGATGCGTTCGCCGTACTGTTCTTCGTCTCCGTTGGGATGCTGTTCGATCCGTTAGTCCTGATCCAGCAGCCGCTGGCGGTGCTTGGCACGCTGGCGATTATCATCTTTGGTAAATCCCTTGCCGCCTATTTCCTGGTGCGCCTGTTTGGACACTCCCAACGAACGGCGCTCACCATTGCCACCAGCCTGGCACAGATTGGTGAATTTGCCTTTATTCTGGCGGGTCTGGGAATGGCGTTAAACCTCCTGCCGCAGGCCGGACAGAATCTGGTGCTGGCGGGGGCAATTCTGTCCATCATGCTTAACCCGGTGCTGTTCGCGGTGTTAGAAAAATACCTCGCCAAAACAGAAACGCTGGAAGAGCAGACGCTGGAAGAGGCCATCGAAGAAGAGAAGCAAATTCCGGTGGATATCTGTAATCACGCCCTGCTGGTCGGCTTTGGTCGTGTTGGTAGCCTGCTGGGTGAGAAATTGATGGCCGCGGGGATCCCGCTGGTGGTTATCGAAACCTCGCGTACCCGGGTGGATGAACTGCGCGAGCGCGGGATCCGTGCGGTGCTGGGAAATGCCGCCAACGAAGAGATTATGAATCTGGCGCATCTGGATTGTGCGCGCTGGCTGCTGCTGACCATTCCCAATGGCTATGAAGCGGGTGAAATTGTCGCTTCGGCACGTGAGAAATGCCCGTCGATTGAGATTATCGCCCGCGCGCATTATGACGATGAGGTGGAATACATTACCGAACGCGGCGCCAATCAGGTCGTTATGGGTGAGCGTGAAATCGCTCGCACCATGCTGGAGCTAATTGAAACGCCGCCTGCAGGTGAAGTTGCTACGGCCAGTTAATGTTCCGTGCCGGATAACGCTATCGCTTATCCGGCCTACCTATTCCTACATTGGTGTAGTAGGCCCGACAAGCACAGCGCCATCGGGCAAGAACTCAGCGGTCCCAGTACGACTCTTCGAGACTGTCTTCACGTTCCGGCAAACCGCGCGTCAGGCGCGGTGAATGCTGGTTCAGCACCTGATAACTCACGCGATTAGCATATTTACACACCTGGGCTAACGACGAATAGGTCAGCCAGGTGAACTTGTGCTTGCTGGAGTTAGGCACGTTGCTGCGGTGGTAGCTATTGGCGGTAATATCATGCAGCAATGCCGCCAGCGCGCCGTCACCCGCGCCGTTGGTATTCATTATTTTTTCAGGCCCGCCCATATACGGAGCAATGTGCGAATACACGCGCAGCGGATTGGTACAGTCTTTATGGCGCATGGCGCGGCTGAATTCGTATTGGTTAAATTCGGCAATGGCCCCAGGCAGCAGCGGATGCTGGGTTTTACGTTTGACTTCGTCTTCCGTAAAGCCCGCCATATACAGCCCCGCCGGACCCGCAGTGCACAGCACCAGATCCACCCAATCCAGCGCTTTGTCGGACGCCAATAGCGGATCGTTCTCGCCGGTCAGCGCTTCGGCCTCTTCTTCATTCATCGCCAGAATAGAGACATGCTCTTTCAGGAATGCCTGCCACCACTGTGGGTTATCGGCAATGACGAATTTGGTGCCCAGGGTTAGAACCACCGGCACATTGTGCTTTTTGGCATATTCAATCGCCTTCATGGTCGCTTCCGGCATCGGCTCCCCCGGCTCGCAGCGCACCAGATAGGAGGTCAGCACCAGCGCGGAGGCTCCGGCAATCACCGACTCAGGGATGCTATCCGCCCGCAGCTTATTCATATGCCCAGGGCTGATTGCGAAGGTACGTTCGCCTGACTCGCCAATCAGCGTAAAGCAACGGCCAATCGGCCCATTAACGCCTTGCAGGTAGTTCAGATCGGTACGGCTGGAGGTATTGCATAAGTAGCGGTACGCGTAGCTGCCAATCTCGATATTGCTGCACATCACCCCCAGCAGCACCGAGCGGTCATCCGCCAGCACGGAGTAGTTGTGCATCGTGTTACCGATAGTACCGCCCGCAAACTGATGGGTGATCAAATTTTCACGTACCAGTTCCTGGTAGAGCGCTTCTGCGACATCATCGGCAATCACCAGAGAATGCCCGGCGCTTAATCCATAACGTTTTACAAAATCATCATCCACTTTGGCTTCAATATCCACCAACGTCTGGTCGATCCCCACCACCCAGGCTGCGCTGGTTTCATTTTCTGGCTGAATTTGTTGCAGCAACGGATCGCGCGCGCTGACGGGAAAATAGTGTTTGGATTTACGTTTACCGGGAAATTTCATGGTCGATTTTACGGGTGGTTAACTGAGCGATGCATGGTAGCACATTCCCTGCTGCGCATGCGATGCGGCGCTGAGTTTCAATATCAGACGGTGAGATCGCAGTTTATGCGGGATTAATTTCTACAATAACTCACCTTTACAAGGAGCGTTTTATGAAGCCGGAAAACAAGATCCCCGTACTCGACAAAATTTCGGATGAAATGAAAAGCGTGGTGAATTTTCATCGCGACGATTTGCCGCCGTGGCCCGCTGCCGATGACGTCGTGGCCCAGCGCCAACACTACATTCATGAACGACAGCTGTGGAATGCCGATGCCCCGCAGATGAATACCCGCGAATGCGTTATTTCTACCGCGTGCGGCCCCGTAGCCACACGCATTTACGCTCCCCAGCCCCATAGCCAGGCGACGCTATATTACCTGCACGGCGGCGGTTTTATTCTCGGTAATCTGGATACCCACGATCGTATTATGCGCTTACTGGCGCGCTATACGCAGTGCACGGTAATTGGTATCGACTATTCACTCTCGCCGGAGGCCCGTTTCCCGCAAGCCATCGAAGAGATTGTCGCCGTTTGCCAGTATTTTCATCAGCACGCTGGCGACTATTCCCTGAATGTGAATCATATTGGATTTGCGGGCGATTCCGCCGGGGCCATGCTGGCGCTGGCCAGCGCGCTGTGGCTACGGGACAAACACATTATATGCGGCAAGGTGGCAGGGGTATTGTTGTGGTATGGGCTTTACGGCCTGCAGGATTCACTGAGCCGACGGCTGATGGGCGGAGCGTGGGATGGTTTAACCCGCGAGGACTTGCAGATGTACGAAAATTCGTACCTGCGTAACGCCGACGATCGCGAGTCACCGTATTATTGCCTGTTTAATAACGATCTGACGCGCGATGTGCCGCCGTGTTTTATTGCTGGCGCGGAGTTTGATCCGCTGATAGACGATAGCCGCTTATTATTCCAGACGCTACAAACGCATCAGCAGCCCTGCCAGTACAAAATGTACCCCGGCACGCTGCACGCCTTCCTGCACTATTCGCGGATGATGAAAACCGCCGACGATGCGTTACGGGAGGGCGCGCGTTACTTCAGGGCGCAACTTTAACGGTAAGCTGCGGTCAGTTTGACCATCATTTCGATATGTTCCGGCGTGGCGTTCAGCGCCGGAATATACTCATATTGCTTACCGCCAGCCTCAAGGAAAATCTCGCGGTTTTGTACCGCTATCTCCTCCAGCGTTTCGAGGCAATCGGCCGCAAAACCCGGACACATAACCTGAATATGTCGGGTCCCTTTCTCCGCCAGCATTTTTAACGTTTCGTCGGTATACGGCGTCAGCCACGGTTCGCGGCCAAAGCGAGACTGGAAGGTCATCATCACTTTTTCCGGCGGCAGGCCAAGCGCTGAAACCAGCTCACGCGTCGTATCGCGACAACGCTGCGGGTAGTCATCGCCTTCATCGGCGTAACGCTGAGGAATGCCATGGTAGGAGAGCAGCAGTAAATCGGGTTCGCCGTGCTGAGCGAATGAATCACGGGCACTCTTGGCCAGCGCATCAATGTAACTGCTGTCATCGGCATAATCACGAATAAACGAGATGCCAGGAATAGCGCGTTTACGCGCTAAGATGCGCGCCAGTTCATCCCAGACCGCCGCTACTGTCGAACAGGAATATTGCGGGTACAGCGGTAACACGACAATGTGTTCAACGCCACTTGCCAACAGTTCGTCGACTGCGCTTTCAAGCGACGGCGAACCATAGCTCATGCCCAGAGCAACAGGCGTATTTGGCAAACGTTGGGCCAGCGCCTGCTGTTGCGCCTTGCTGTAGACCATCAGCGGGGAACCGTCTTCCATCCAGATTGACTGATACAGCTTTGCCACACGCGGTGCACGCAGCGGCAAAATAACACCGCGCAGCAGCGGCCACCACAGCGCAGGTGACGTATCGACTACACGCTGATCGCTTAAAAACTGGCGCAGGTAGCGCTTAACGGCTTCGGGGGTTGGGGCATCGGGAGTGCCGAGGTTTGCCAGCAGGATACCGGTTTTCGTCTGACGCATTACCGCCTCTTATCGATTCAAATTGTTGATAATTGTAGCGGAAAAGCGATAAAGAAGAACTAATTGCTGTGAGAGGTAAGACGAGAATTTGCCTGATGGCGCTAACGATGCCGGTAGGCCGGATCAGGCGTTTACGCCGCCATCCGGCACCGATTGCCTGATGGCGCTGCGCTTATCAGGCCTACAAAATAATGGCAGACCTGATAAGAAGTCCACTACGCGAAAAAATTAACCGAGGATTTTTTCCAGCGCTGCGCGCACGTCAGCCACGGCCTGGGTGCCGTCAACTTTCGCGTATTTGGTGTTACCCGCCTGCGCTTCTTTAGAGTAGTAGCCGATCAGCGGAGCGGTCATCTGATGGTATTCCACCAGGCGCTTACGCACGGTCTCTTCCTGATCGTCTTTACGGGTGGTCAGCTCTTCGCCGGTCACGTCGTCTTTACCTTCAACCTTAGGTGGGTTGAATTTGATGTGGTAAACGCGGCCAGAAGCAGCGTGTACGCGACGGCCCACAATACGGTCAACGATCAGCTCGTCAGGTACGTCAAACTCCAGAACGTAGTCCACGTTGATACCTGCTTCTTTCATGGCATCAGCCTGCGGAATAGTACGCGGGAAGCCATCCAGCAGGAAACCATTACGGCAGTCTTCCTGAGCAATACGCTCTTTTACCAGCGCGATCACCAGCTCATCAGTCACCAGCTTACCGGCGTCCATGATGTCTTTCGCTTGTTTGCCCAGCTCGGAGCCAGATTTCACGGCGGCACGCAGCATATCACCGGTGGAGATTTGCGGAATACCATACTTCTCCATGATGAACTGAGCCTGAGTTCCTTTACCCGCGCCCGGAGCGCCAAGCAGAATGATACGCATTACGAAAATCCCCTTAAAGGTTGTCGATATTTTTTAAAAAGCGCTAAACGATACCACCATCACGCAATTGGCTCAAGGAAGGTAGTCTGCGCTGAAACGGTTAATGGCGGGAAAATTGAAAATAAGGAAAGAAATTGCCGGATGGCGGTGTAAACACCTTATCCGGCCTACGATCAAAAAGATGTTGTAGGCCGGATAAGCATTAGCGCCATCCGGCATTAGATGATGGCTATCAGGACACCAGCAACTGGTTCATACGACGGATGAACTGGTTCGGATCTTCCAGCGTGCCGCGCTCGGCAAACAGCGCCTGATCCAGCAGCAGTTCAACCCACTCATTGAACTGCGCTTCGTCCTGGGTATCCGCCGTGCGTTTTACCAGCACGTGGTCCGGGTTCAGTTCAAAAATATATTTCACTTCCGGTACGGCCTGGCCTGCAGCGGCGAACAGTTTCGCCATCTGGGTGCTCATTTCGTCCGCATCGGTGGTGACGATGGCCGGCGTGTCGGTCAGACGGTGAGTCAGACGCACTTCTTTTACGCGATCGCCCAGCAGGGTTTTCACGCGCTCAACGAACGGCGTCAGCGCTTTTTCCGCTTCTTTTGCCGATTCGTCAACTTCATCCGCCAGCTTGTCGATGGACTCGTCAGCTTTGGCGACGGACTGGAATGCTTTACCGTCGAACTCGGTCAGGTAGTTCATCATCCATTCATCGATGCGGTCAGAAAGCAGCAGCACTTCGATGCCTTTCTTACGCAGCAGTTCCAGGTGCGGGCTGCTCTTCGCCGCCGCATAGCTGTCTGCGGTGATGTAGTAGATTTTCTCCTGCCCTTCTTTCATCCGCGACACGTAATCTTCCAGCGACACGGTTTGCGCGGAGGAGTCAGTGTGCGTAGACGCAAAGCGCATCAGCTTAGCAATAGTTTCCTGGTTGGCGTGGTCTTCCGCCGGGCCTTCTTTCAGCACCAGGCCGAACTGTTTCCAGAAGGTCTGGTATTTTTCCGCGTCGTCTTTCGCCAGTTTTTCCAGCATCTGCAGTACGCGTTTGGTCAGCGCGCTGCGCAGGTTACGCGTGACGGTACTGTCCTGCAGGATCTCACGGGAAACGTTCAGCGGCAGATCGTTGGAATCTATCAGACCGCGCACAAAGCGCAGGTAGTTCGGCATGAACTGCTCGGCGTCGTCCATGATGAACACGCGTTGAACATACAGTTTCAGCCCATGCTTGTGATCGCGGTTCCACATATCCCACGGCGCCTGTGACGGAATATACAGCAGGCTGGTGTACTCCTGCTTACCTTCCACGCGGTTGTGGCTCCAGGTCAGCGGGTCAGTAAAGTCGTGGGCGATGTGCTTGTAAAATTCATTGTACTCGTCGTCTTTAATTTCCGACTTGTTACGGGTCCACAGCGCCTGCGCCTTGTTGATCTTTTCCCAGGAAACCACGGTCTCGCCGTCTTTCTCTTCGGATTTTTCGATCTCTACCGGCAGCGCGATATGGTCGGAATATTTGCTGATGATGGAACGTACGCGCCAGTCATCAAGGAACTCGTCTTCGCCTTCGCGCAGATGCAAAGTGATTTCGGTGCCGCGATCGTCTTTGGTGATGTCGGCAACGGTGTACTCGCCTTCTCCCGCAGATTCCCAGAACACGCCGTTCTCAGGTTTGTCGCCCGCCGCGCGGGTACGTACGGTCACTTTATCGGCCACGATAAACGCCGAGTAGAAGCCAACCCCAAACTGACCGATCAACTGGCTGTCTTTCGCCTGATCGGAGCCCATGGATTCGAGGAAAGATTTGGTGCCGGATTTCGCAATGGTCCCCAGATGATCGATAACGTCATCACGGTTCATCCCCACGCCGTTATCAGCAATGGTCAACGTACGCTTATCTTTATCGAAGGAAACACGCACACGCAGTTCACCGTCACCTTCATACAGGTCCGGGTTAGACAGTGCGCGGAAACGCAGCTTGTCTGCCGCATCCGAGGCGTTAGAGATAAGCTCACGCAGGAAGATTTCTTTATTGGAATACAGAGAATGGATCATCAGATGCAGAAGCTGTTTTACTTCTGACTGAAAACCACGAGTTTCTTGTCCTTTCATGTAGATCTACCTCAACAATGCCATTTTCAATGGTAAAAACACGTTGAGGGTGAAATGGGGACAAGCGGGAAGGATTTCAAGCGGAAGCCGCCGTCGCGGCCTCCGTTTGTTCAGAATTTAATCTTGTGCCGCCCTGCCAGAGAGTGCGACAGCGTGGTGCCATCGACCATTTCCAGCTCGCCGCCTACCGGAACGCCATGGGCGATACGGCTGGCTTCAACGCCATATTGCATGCAAAGCTCAGCAATATAGTTGGCGGTCGCCTCTCCTTCGACCGTGGGATTGGTCGCGAGGATCAGTTCATTGATTTGCTCAGACGCCAGTCGCTGTTCGAGACGATCCAGCCCGATATCATCAGGGCCAATACCGTCTAACGGCGACAGATGCCCCATCAACACGAAGTAACGTCCGGAAAATTGCCCGGTTTGCTCAATAGCGTAGATGTCCGCCGGACTCTCCACCACGCAAATCTGGCCGTTTTCCTGGCGACGCGGGTTCGAGCAGATGTTACAGACGTCTTGCTCTGTGAAGGTGCGGCAATCGGCACAGTGGCCGATTTCCGACATCGCCTTCGTTAACGCCTGCGCCAGACGCATCCCGCCGCTGCGATCGCGCTGAAGCAGCGTGAACGCCATGCGCTGCGCAGACTTCGGGCCAACGCCCGGCAGACAGCGCAGCGCTTCCATAAGCTGAGTTAACAGCGGGCTGGTTTGCATCAGAACGGCATCTTAAAGCCAGGCGGCAGCTGCATTCCGGAGGAAACAGAAGCCATCTTCTCTTTCTGCGTCTCTTCAATGCGACGCGCTGCGTCGTTGAATGCGGCAGCAACGAGATCTTCCAGCATCTCTTTGTCGTCTTCCAGCAGGCTTGGATCGATCTCCACACGACGGCAGTTGTGCGCGCCGTTGATGGTCACTTTAACCAGACCCGCGCCAGATTCGCCGGTCACTTCCAGCTTGGCGACTTCTTCCTGCATCTGCTGCATTTTTTCTTGCATCTGCTGGGCCTGTTTCATCAGGTTACCCAGACCGCCTTTACCAAACATAGGCTTCTCTCTCAATCACGTTAAGGGATGACGACCGTCAAACCATAAGGCTGACGATCAAATGGGGCGAATACTCTCTTCGTCCAGGTCCGCATCGAAAAAACGACGCAGCGTCTGAATGTTATTATCCGCAATAATCGACTCACGCGCCTGCGCGAGCTTCTCTTCATAAATGGCCTGACGCCACTCCAGCGGCGTTCGCACCGCTGGATTATCATCTTCAACGATGGTCAATTCAACCGTTGACCCCGTTAAGGAACTCAATGCTTCGGCCAGTTTTTGCTGAGCACCGCTGGAATTAAGGTGTCGCTGCGTGGAACGCAGGTGCAGGCAAACCACGTTGCCATTCTCTTCTTTCCAGGCATTAAGCGCCACCTGCTCCACCAGTTTTGGCAGCGAGAGCTGGCTTACCTGCGCAGCCCACGGGTCGCGTTCAATGGCTTCAGCCGCAAGCTTTGCCGCCAGCTCCGGCGTTTTTTCATGCTCAAGCGCTTTTTTCAACGCTTTCGGCGTGGCGACGACTTCTTTGACTTCTGCAACAGGATTGGTCGCTTTCCAGCGATACGCTTCTTTCTTCGCTGGCGCTTTTTCCAGCGCAGAAACTGCAGGACGTGCCTGAACACGTTCTGAGACCGAAGCCAGTCTTTCCAGCGCAGCATTATTCACCGGCCGCGCGCGGGAAGCGGCTGCCGGTTCACTCTTTTTTGGTTTGGTTGCTCCCTGAGCACGTTGTAACTGGCTACGCGCCGCCAGCACCTGGCTGGTGGCATCGGAGAGCGGTACATTCTGTTGCTGTTGCGCGGGTGCAGGTTGCTGCTGCACTTGCGTCGGGGTCATCACCGCAGTGGGTGCGACCGGAGCAAACGACTGTCGCGGAACTTCAGGTTCCGGGAGCGGCATGCGCGGATGAAAAGCCAGCGCGCGCAGCAGCGTCATTTCGACGCCCATTCGTCTGTCCGGCGCATACGGCAGTTCTTTGCGCCCGATTAACAGGGTCTGGTAGTAAAGCTGCACATCGGTTGGCGGGACGATTCGCGCCAGCTCGCGCATACGCTGTTCAATAGCGGCCATATCGCTGCCGAGCGCGGCAGGTGAAAGCTGAACCATGGCAATACGATGCAGCAAAGCCGACATCTCAACCAGCAGCGCTTCCCATTCGATACCACGCGCAGCGGCGTCATTTACCAGCGTCATCACGCGTTCGCCGTCCGCAGCCACAACCGCTTCAACAAGCGAGAGTGCCTGGTCGTCATCTAGCGTGCCGAGCATGGTACTGACCGCGTCGGTAGAGACCTGACCATCGCCGCTGGCGATCGCCTGATCGGTCAGGCTCAGCGCATCGCGCAGGCTGCCGTCTGCGGCGCGAGCCAGCAGTTGCAGCGCACGTGGCTCATGCGCGATATGCTCTTCTTTGAGGATATGCTCAAGCTGATGGCGAATCTGTTCGACATCCAACGCTTTAAGATGGAATTGCAGACAGCGTGACAGGATAGTCACCGGCAGCTTCTGCGGATCGGTCGTCGCCAGCAGAAACTTAACGTGCGCAGGCGGCTCTTCGAGCGTTTTCAACAAGGCGTTAAAACTGTGGCGCGACAGCATGTGCACTTCGTCAATCAAGTAGACCTTAAAGCGACCGCGCGCAGGCGCATACTGGACGTTATCCAGCAGGTCACGGGTGTCTTCGACTTTGGTGCGTGAGGCGGCGTCGATTTCAATCAGATCGACAAAACGCCCCTGCTCGATTTCACGGCAGTTATCACATACGCCGCACGGCGTCGCGGTGATGCCGGTTTCACAGTTTAGTCCCTTCGCCAGCAAGCGGGCGATAGAGGTTTTCCCGACGCCACGGGTGCCGGAAAACAAATAAGCATGATGAATACGCCCTAGCGACAAGCCGTTCGCCAGTGCCGTCAGCACATGTTCCTGGCCGACGACGTCAGCAAAGGTTTGTGGGCGCCATTTTCGGGCTAAGACCTGATAACTCATTGGCAGGCTCTGAAAGGCTGGAGGGTGGATTCACAGGAGGGTAATGCTAACACAACCTCGCAGCGACGGCGAGGTTGTGTGTCTCGGTATTACTTCAGCCGGGATAAGATAGCCCGACTTAGTGGCCCGGGAATGGAACCAGGCTATAACAGGTCAGCCCCTGTTTTTCCAGACGCTGTTCGCCGCCCAAATCAAACAGGTTAATGATAAAAGCAGCATCGGTCACTTCGCCACCCAGACGGCGGATTAGTTTAACGGTCGCTTCAATCGTGCCGCCGGTTGCCAGCAGGTCGTCCACAACCAGGACTTTATCGCCCGGTTTGATGGCATCAACGTGAATTTCCAGCTGATCGGTGCCGTATTCCAGCTCATAGCTCTCGGCAATAACTTCACGCGGAAGCTTACGGGGTTTACGAACCGGAACAAAGCCGACGCCCAGACCCAACGCTACCGGCGCGCCAAACAGGAAGCCACGCGCTTCGGTGCCAACCACTTTAGTGATACCCGCATTTTTATAGCGTTCAACCAGCAATTCAATGCTCAGAGCGTAGGCTTTCGGGTCTTCCAGTAAACTGGTGACATCACGAAAGAGAATGCCCGGTTTTGGGTAGTCGTGGATGCTTTTGATGCTATTTTTGAGAAACTCAAGCTGCTGTGCAGTCGCGGTCATAAGTTTGTGCCTGATTAATACAGTATTACTTCACGGCGCACTATACACTTCATCCTTCAAACTACCTCTTTGTTGGCTGCCTTCATTCATCCCAGTCACTTACTGATGTAAGCTCCGGGGATTCATTCAGTTGCCGCCTCGACGTAGCTTGAATGATTTTGTGTCTATATTAAGGGCCAGGGTTACACTTGCTTAACCTTTGACCATCTGCGCCTGTGCTCGAAAACGGTCGAATTTACTGGCTGTGAGAGACAATTGCAACAGCGATTATTGCGGTTTACTGCTTTTGTTGTTTTTCATCAATCACTGGGATCCGCCACATAAAAATCAGTAAACAGGCGAGAATAACCAGCAGCAGGCCGCGCACCCACATCATATTGACCATCCAGAGTGAAATACCAAACGTCACCAGGATCAACAAAATAGCGCGCGGCTTCGCTCCCGGCGGCATAGCACGGTGTTTTTGCCAGTGGCGCAGATATCCGCCGAACCACGAACGGTACAGCAACCAGTCGTGAAAACGCGGCGATGAGCGAGCAAAACACCAGGCGGCCAGCAGGATAAACGGCGTCGTGGGCAACAAAGGCAATACTACGCCCAGCGTGCCTAACACTACCGCTATCCAGCCAATGATGATTAGAATAATGCGTTGCATAATATGAGTACTTAACACAGAGAATCGCTACTTTAGCATAACAGTTCTCATTTTCATCGGAGTGTTGTCGTGAAAACCGTCATGCTGCTACAGACGCTCGAAAACCAGCTTAACCGCCTGCGCCAGCGCTGTGCTCCGCTGGCGCACCATGCAACGCTTAGCGCCCGCTTTGACAGGCATCTGTTTCACACCCGTAGCACGTTGCTACAGGCCTGCCTGGATGAAGCTGATGATAATCTCGCGGCCCTGCGCCGCGCAGTGGAACAACAACAACTACCACAAATTAGCTGGCTTGCGGAACACCTTGCCTCACAGTTAGAGGCGATTTCACGTGAAACCGCCAGTTGGTCGCTCCGCGAGTGGGATAGCGCCTCTCCAGGCCTGGCACGCTGGCAGCGTAAGCGGGTTCAACACCAGGAGTTTGAACGCCGTTTGGTCGAAATGACGCGAGAACGCAAAGAGCGCCTGGCTCAAGCTACCGGCTTTGAAGAACAGCAAAAACTGCATCGTGAAGTAGAAGCATTCGAGGCGCGACTGGCGCGTTGTCGTCATGCACTGGCAAGAATAGAAAACGTGCTGGCGCGTTTAACCCGATAATCCCCGGAGAATTTATGTCATTAGAGAACGCCCCGGACGAGGTCAAACTGGCCGTTGATTTGATTGTTTTACTTGAGGAAAATCAGGTTGCGCCTGAAACCGTACTGAAAGCGCTGGAGATTGTTAAACGGGATTACGAAAAGAAACAGCTCTCTTCTTCAAAAAAGCGCTACAGCTGAAATGCCTGATGGCGTTGCACTTATCAGGCCTACGAATGAATCGAAGCTAGCAGGCCTGATGAGTTTTTCTATTAACTTACCGAAGGCGTCGGATCGTCACCTTTGATGATGTCGCGCTTAACCTCGGTCACGGTGTCACCTTTCGCGTTATGCAGGTGCACTTCAAGCTGGTTAAAGGCGATATCAATGTCGTTTTCACGGCACAAACGATCGACCGCCCGGTTAAGTTCATCAACCGTATGACTACGATCGCGCAGTTCACGTACGTATAAACGCAGTTCATGATCCAGCGTACTGGCACCGAAAGCGGTAAAGAACACCGCAGGCTCCGGATCGTGCATAACTTTCGGGTGTTCCATCGCCGCCTGCAGCAGCACTTTCTTCACTTTGTCCAGATCAGAACCATAGGCCACGCCAATGCGGATCACCAGACGCGTGGTGGTATCGGAGAGCGACCAGTTGATCAAACGCTCCGTCACAAAGGCTTTGTTCGGGATGATCACCTCTTTGCGATCGAAGTCGGTAATGGTGGTGGCACGAATACGGATCTTGCTAACCGTTCCTGAGAATGTACCGATGGTTACGGTATCGCCAATGCGGACCGGGCGTTCAAACAGAATAATCAGACCGGAAACAAAGTTACCGAAGATTTCCTGCAGACCAAAACCAAGACCTACCGACAGGGCGGCTGCCAGCCACTGTAGCTTATCCCACGAGACGCCGAGCGATCCGAAGACAGTCATCGCGCCGATGGCGATGATAGCGTAGTTAAGGATCGTGGTGATCGCATAGGAAGCGCCCTGGCGCATCTTCAGTCGCGAAAGCACCAGCACTTCCAGCAGGCCGGGTAAGTTACGGATCAGCGCCCACGCGACCATTGAGGCAATAATCGCAAACAGCAGGCTGCCCATGGTAACGTCTTTTACCACCGCGGCCCCCGCTTCGGTGCCGTTATAATGCCAGAGCGTAATGCTGTCGAGGTAGCTGAATACGGTTATCAAATCAGACCAAATAGCCCAGAACAGAACACCAAACAGAGCAACCATCACCAGCATGGTGATACGCAGCGTTTGCTGGTTAACCTGCTCCAGCGCAATGGTCGGTTCTTCCTGCGGTTCTGCGCCTTCTGCCCCTTCTTTAACCAGGTTCTGACGACGCGCCAGCGCACGACGCCAGGCGATACGGCGTGCCGCTACGCTCAACCCACGCAGCACCGTCTGGTACAGCAGGTTCCAGAGAATAACCAGATAGACCGTTTCAATCCAACGACCGGCCAGGCGCAGCGTGGTGTAGAAATACCCTGTCGCCGTCAGCACCATTAGTGCAATCGGAATAATAGACAGCACGGTAATGGTGACCAGGCGCAGGCCATGCGACTCTTTGTCACGCCAGCTTTCGCGGCACATTGGCCATACCAGGAAGGCGATCAGCAGCAGGTTGAGGAAAATGACCACCTGGCCCAGCACGTCGTCCATCAGATTAAGCGGCGACAGTTCAGCAATGACCGACCAGAAGTTCAGCGGCAACAGCGCAAGGCTGATACGCACAATCTGGCGACGCCAGTGGCTGGTCTGCTGCGCTGGCATACCAAAATGACGAATCGCCACGCCATCTTTTTCCAGCACCTTCCAGCACAGACCAAACACCAGCCAGAAGACGGTCATCTTCTTGCTGAACGCCCACAGCAGGTCGCTAATATTCAGCTGCATGGTCAGCAAAATCAGGCCCACCGCGAGAATAATCAGACACGCCGGCAATGCTCTGATGAGATCGATCAGAATCGCTTTAGGCGTATTAAGCTGACTGTCGTTACGCAGGTTACCCACCGCGGCGGCTAACTTCGCCTGGTATTCTTTCAACCACTTCAAACGCCAGCGGATTAACCCGGCAATAAGCAGCAGCGGCAGTCCAGCCAGGAACGCAATAAATACGGCAGGCCAAGCTTTTTCCCAGTTCACTGTGATTTTCATCGACTTAAACTGGTCTTTTAGCGTTTGCGGGAAGGCTTTGATCCAGTCCCAGTCCATTGGACGGTTACTGTTAACCCAGAAAATCTGCTGCGTGAGGATCCCTTTCAGGTTTTTCGACACGCTCATTAACTGCTGCTGGTTGATTTGCAGGTTAATCGCCATCATCAACTGATTGCCCAACTGCTTATTGAGCTGATCCAACAGTTCACGACGCATATCCACGACCTGCATCAGGGCATCGTGGACTTCAGGATTAACTTCGTTGCTGTGCCCTTCTTCCAGTTTGGCGACAAACGCATCGTTCTGGAACAGGGCGTCACGCTGCTGGTTGACCTCAAACTGCTCCAGACGCAAATCGGCGATCCGGTTGGTCATATCAGCCAGCTCATCCGCCGACGGCAGCGTTTGTTGTTGCTGATACAAAATACGCGACAGCAGCAGGCTGCCTTTCAGAACGGCGATCTGCTCTTTAATGTTGCGTTCGGATTGCAGGGCGCGGTCAAGCCAGTTTTTAACCTTAATATTTTGCTGCATCAGGCTGTTGCCGTTTTCGGTCGCGGCAATCAGGCGCTGACTGAGCTGATGGTTAACATCAAGCTCCTGCTTCACTAACGGATTGGACTGAATACGCTCGGCTTCGTCCGGCGTTACCGCTTCCTGCGCCGTCTTTTCGGTTAACGTCAGTCGTTTGCTGTTCACCGCTTCTTGCAGAAGCTGAAGCTGATGTTCAAGGCGGTTACTGTTCGCCGTCACGTAATCACGTTGTTTTTGCAGGGTATCCTGCAAAACGGTATTTCCTTCGAGGCTCTTACGCTGCTGGTCGATCTGCGCATTCAGCAGCGCCTGCTGCGCCTGCAACAGCACCTGCTGGCTGGGGCGTAAAGCCGCCTCTCCCACATTGGTGCCATCGAGTCGATTGCGAATTTGCTGCATCTGTTGCGACGCAGTGTACATCGCATTTTGTACGCGCTCTGGCTGCGTTTGCAGCGATACCAGTTGGCTGTTATAGGCGGCGAGATCGTTTTGCGAGCTTTGCAGATCGTCCAGAACCTGCGCCACGCGCGACTCAAGCTGTCGTAAGGAGAGCGTACTCAGCGTTTTTCGCGTTTCATCGTCATTGTCGACATCGCTAAGCGAATTTAGCGCATCCGTCGCCTGACGCATTTTCTCCGGCACCTGGGCAACTTTCTGCCGAAGCTGTACGGTTTCATCCTTCACGCGATCGATTTTATCCAGCGTGGCAATAGTATCGATGAGATCCTGTTGAACCAGCTTATCCTGCGCGGAGAGATCTTTTTGTTTATTCAGCGTGTCTAACTGGCTCTGAATATCCGCTTTCGTCGGCAGTTCACCACTCTGTTGCGCCCGCGCAAATGCAGATGACTGGCAGGAGACCAATAGAATGAAGAAAAGAATGGTAATAGCAATAAGATGCTGTGAACGTTTATAGAGCTGCAACATAGTCATGAGAATGAACGTTTCTGAACCGGAAAAGTGACCGAAAATAGTCAAGCGGCAAGAATATCACGGCTGTGACCGGCAGAATAGCAGCAGGCAAAACGACCAGGAGAATTCCTGGTTCAGACCCTAATCGTTAGCAGGCTTTCGCCATATTAACCCGCAGGCTTGGGCAGAGAAGACACATCTC
This sequence comes from Citrobacter arsenatis, assembly GCF_004353845.1. Taxonomy (GTDB): domain Bacteria; phylum Pseudomonadota; class Gammaproteobacteria; order Enterobacterales; family Enterobacteriaceae; genus Citrobacter; species Citrobacter arsenatis. The sequence continues at coordinate 1,299,035 of NZ_CP037864.1, read as the reverse complement.
CAGCAGCACTGCGACATATTCCCGAGCTTCAGTTTTCAGATCAAAAGATTCAGGCGCAAATAACCAGTTCTCTATAATTCCGGTAACATAGCTACGCAGCAGCACCGCCACGCGACGCGTATTCAAATTTTCCGGCAGCATGTTGGCATTCATGCAGTGCCGCAATGTTTGTTCGATACGGTCGTAATTTTCAATACACAGGCTGCGTTGCGCTAGCTGAACAGAGGCCATTTCCCCGACAAATTCGCATTTGTGGAATATAATTTCCAACAACAAACGTCGGCGTTCTTCTGTCACGGTAGCTTCAAGAACGTAAATTAAAATTTCTCTTAATACTGATAGTGGATCGTCGGGGAATTTTGCCTGATACTCAGTTTCTAACTCATCAATGTTAGGTTTTGCTAGCTCCCAGATTTCACTGAATAAATCCGATTTGTTTTTGAAATGCCAATAGATTGCGCCGCGCGTGACACCAGCGGCTTTTGCGATCTCCGCAAGCGAGGTGGATGATACCCCTTGTTGCGAAAACAAACGCAGAGCGACATCGAGAATGTGCTGTCGTGTTTCCTGTGCTTGTTGTTTGGTTTTTCGTGCCATAGGTCAGTGAATTTACAGGCGTTAGATTTACATACATTTGTGAATGTATGTACCATAGCACGACGATAATATAAACGCAGCAATGGGTTTATGGGCTTTCAGCCATTGATCAATTTGAAATCGGACACTCGAGGTTTACATATGAACAAAAACAGAGGGTTAACGCCTCTGGCAGTCGTTCTGATGCTCTCAGGCAGCTTAGCGCTAACAGGATGTGACGACAAACAGGCCCAACAAGGGGGCCAGCAGATGCCAGAGGTTGGAGTTGTTACGCTCAAAACTGAACCTCTACAGATAACAACCGAACTCCCGGGTCGCACCAGTGCGTATCGCATTGCTGAAGTTCGTCCTCAGGTTAGCGGTATTATCCTGAAGCGTAATTTCACGGAAGGTGGTGACATCGAAGCGGGTGTATCTCTCTATCAGATTGATCCTGCTACTTACCAGGCCGCTTATGAAAGCGCAAAAGGCGATCTGGCCAAAGCACAAGCCGCAGCAAATATCGCTCAACTGACGGTCAAACGTTATCAGAAACTGTTGGGTACTAAGTACATCAGTCAACAGGATTACGATAGCGCGCTGGCAGACGCACAGCAGGCGAACGCCGCCGTTGTCGCCGCGAAAGCCGCGGTAGAAACTGCACGTATCAATCTGGCCTATACCAAAGTGACGTCACCGATCAGCGGCCGCATTGGTAAGTCATCCGTGACTGAAGGCGCTCTGGTGCAAAACGGTCAGGCGACCGCACTGGCGACCGTTCAGCAGCTTGACCCAATCTATGTGGACGTGACGCAGTCAAGCAACGACTTCCTGCGCCTGAAACAAGAGTTGGCCAACGGCACGCTGAAGCAAGAAAACGGTAAAGCGAAAGTCGAACTGGTGACCAATGACGGCATTAAATTCCCGCAGTCCGGTACGCTGGAATTTTCTGATGTGACGGTTGATCAAACCACCGGGTCGATTACGTTACGCGCAATCTTCCCTAACCCGGATCACACCTTACTGCCAGGTATGTTCGTTCGCGCACGTCTGGAAGAAGGGACTAACCCAACTGCATTACTGGTTCCACAGCAAGGCGTTACCCGCACACCGCGTGGCGATGCCAGTGCATTGGTTATCGGTGCAGACAACAAAGTTGAAACTCGTCAAATTGTCGCTTCACAAGCGATTGGCGACAAATGGTTAGTCACTGATGGACTTAAACCGGGCGACCGCGTGATTGTCACTGGGCTGCAAAAAGTACGTCCTGGCGCGCAGGTAAAAGCGCAGGAAATCACCGCTGATAACAACCAGCAAGCAGCAAGCGGTAGCCAGCCTGAACAGTCCAAGTCTTAACTTAAACAGGAGCCGTTAAGACATGCCTAATTTCTTTATCGATCGCCCAATATTTGCGTGGGTGATCGCCATTATCATCATGTTGGCAGGGGGGCTCGCGATCCTCAAATTGCCGGTAGCGCAATATCCGACTATTGCACCGCCAGCAGTGACGATCTCCGCGACCTATCCTGGCGCTGATGCCAAAACAGTACAGGATACTGTTACGCAGGTTATCGAACAGAATATGAACGGTATCGATAACCTGATGTACATGTCCTCAAACAGTGACTCCACGGGTACCGTGCAGATCACCCTAACCTTCCAGTCTGGTACTGACGCGGATATCGCACAGGTACAGGTGCAGAACAAACTGCAGTTGGCAATGCCGCTTCTGCCGCAGGAAGTACAACAACAGGGTGTGAGCGTTGAGAAATCATCCAGTAGCTTCCTGATGGTTGTCGGCGTTATCAACACCAACGGCACCATGACGCAGGAGGATATTTCCGACTACGTGGGCGCCAACATGAAGGACGCCATCAGCCGTACTTCAGGTGTGGGTGACGTTCAGCTGTTCGGTTCCCAGTACGCAATGCGTATCTGGATGGATCCGAACAAACTGAATAACTTCCAACTGACACCGGTTGATGTGATCAGCGCCATCAAAGCGCAGAACGCCCAGGTTGCAGCCGGTCAGTTAGGCGGTACGCCGCCGGTGAAAGGCCAGCAGCTTAACGCGTCGATCATCGCGCAAACCCGTCTGACCTCCGCCGATGAGTTCAGCAAAATTCTGCTGAAAGTGAATCAGGACGGTTCTCAGGTTCGTCTGCGTGACGTAGCGAAAGTCGAACTGGGTGGTGAGAACTACGACATCATTGCGAAGTTCAACGGTAAACCGGCATCCGGTCTGGGTATCAAGCTGGCGACAGGCGCGAACGCCCTGGACACCGCTAACGCTATCCGCGATGAACTGAAGAAGATGGAACCGTTCTTCCCGTCAGGGCTGAAGATCGTTTATCCGTATGACACCACGCCGTTCGTGAAAATCTCTATTCACGAAGTAGTGAAAACGCTGGCGGAAGCAATCATCCTCGTGTTCCTGGTAATGTATCTGTTCCTGCAGAACTTCCGCGCGACGCTGATTCCGACTATCGCCGTGCCGGTGGTGCTCTTGGGTACGTTTGCCGTCCTTGCGATTTTCGGCTTCTCGATAAACACGCTGACGATGTTCGGGATGGTGCTCGCCATCGGCCTGTTAGTGGATGACGCCATCGTTGTGGTCGAGAACGTTGAACGTGTAATGGCCGAGGAAGGGCTACCGCCGAAGGAAGCAACGCGTAAATCAATGGGCCAGATTCAGGGCGCACTGGTGGGTATCGCGATGGTACTGTCAGCGGTATTTATCCCGATGGCCTTCTTCGGGGGTTCTACGGGTGCAATTTACCGTCAGTTCTCCATCACCATTGTTTCGGCGATGGCGCTGTCAGTCCTGGTGGCCTTGATTCTGACCCCTGCCCTGTGCGCGACCATGCTCAAACCGATTGCTAAAGGCGATCACGGAGAAGGCAAAAAAGGCTTCTTCGGCTGGTTTAACCGCATGTTCGATAAGAGCACGCACCATTACACCGACAGCGTGGGCGGAATTCTGCGCAGCACTGGTCGTTATCTGGCGCTGTATCTGATAATCGTCGTGGGCATGGCCTATCTGTTCGTTCGTCTGCCAAGCTCGTTCCTGCCGGATGAAGACCAGGGGGTATTCCTGTCAATGGCTCAGCTGCCAGCGGGTGCAACGCAAGAGCGTACCCAGAAGGTGCTGGACGAAATGACGGATTACTATCTGACCAAAGAAAAAGCGAACGTTGAATCGGTGTTTGCCGTTAACGGCTTCGGTTTTGCAGGGCGTGGTCAGAACACCGGTATCGCGTTCGTTTCTCTGAAAGACTGGAGTGAACGTCCAGGCGAAGAGAACAAGGTTGAAGCAATTACTCAACGTGCAATGGGTGCCTTCTCGCAGATTAAAGACGCAATGGTCTTTGCCTTTAACCTGCCAGCCATTGTGGAGTTAGGGACCGCGACCGGTTTCGACTTCCAGCTGATTGACCAGGCCGGCTTAGGTCATGAGAAGCTGACTCAGGCGCGTAACCAGCTGTTTGGTGAAGTTGCGAAACATCCCGATCTGTTAGTCGGTGTACGTCCTAACGGTCTGGAAGATACCCCGCAGTTCAAGATCGATATCGATCAGGAAAAAGCGCAGGCTCTGGGTGTTTCCATTAGTGATATTAATACAACGTTGGGTGCAGCATGGGGCGGAAGCTACGTGAATGACTTCATCGACCGTGGTCGTGTGAAGAAAGTTTACGTCATGTCTGAAGCGAAATACCGTATGCTGCCGGAAGATATTGGCAACTGGTATGTCCGCGGCAGCGATGGACAAATGGTACCGTTCTCCGCCTTCTCTACCTCACGTTGGGAATATGGTTCACCACGTCTGGAACGCTATAACGGTCTGCCTTCCATGGAAATCTTAGGCCAGGCCGCACCGGGTAAAAGTACCGGTGAAGCGATGGCAATGATGGAGCAACTGGCTAGCAAACTGCCATCCGGTATCGGTTATGACTGGACCGGTATGTCCTACCAGGAACGACTGTCCGGCAACCAGGCCCCTGCCCTGTACGCCATTTCACTGATTGTTGTATTCCTGTGTCTGGCGGCATTGTACGAGAGCTGGTCAATTCCGTTCTCCGTAATGCTGGTGGTACCGCTGGGTGTTATTGGCGCATTGCTGGCGGCAACGTTCCGCGGCCTGACCAACGACGTTTACTTCCAGGTAGGCCTGCTCACAACCATTGGGTTGTCGGCGAAGAACGCGATACTTATCGTCGAATTCGCCAAAGACTTGATGGATAAAGAAGGCAAAGGTCTGATAGAGGCGACGCTGGACGCGGTCCGTATGCGTTTACGTCCAATCCTGATGACATCGCTGGCCTTTATTCTGGGCGTAATGCCACTGGTTATCAGCTCCGGCGCAGGTTCCGGTGCGCAGAACGCCGTTGGTACTGGCGTAATGGGCGGGATGGTGACGGCAACCGTATTGGCTATCTTCTTTGTTCCGGTGTTCTTTGTGGTGGTACGCCGCCGCTTTAGCCGCAAAAATGAAGATATTGAGCATAGTCACTCAGTAGACCATCATTGATAGCACTCTAAAGTTAAGGCCGCGCAAGCGGCCTTTTTTTCAGCAAAAATCATAAAAACCACTTATTGCGATTTCGTTTATTTTCTCTGGGGCAAATAAGCGATATAATCCTTGTAGGCTTAAAGGCTATTCTTAAAAAAACATTGAGTGTTCTTATTTAGCTTAATAAATATTAAGATTATTCCTAGCCTCTGATTGGCATTGTCGGTTGTTGCCGTTCGTTGCTAAACCTAATCAAGATAACCCGATGATTGCCCGAAGAATAAAGAAGTTGTCCCATTCCGAATAGCCACATGTATCTGTTAAAGTGTAAAAATGACCTGGCATCATAATTTTGCATAATTGTAATTTTTCGTGATATGACGATGAAATCTTTTTTAGAGTAGATTATAGTTAAATCATCAGGAGTCGCGGGCAAGTTCCAGGTAGTTTGTTGTATCCATCCCGAAAGGTGTTCGGTTAGTTTAAGCCACTAAGAAGGGGATGCGTTATGGATGAATACTCACCCAAAAGACATGATATCGCGCAGCTTAAATTTCTCTGCGAAACCCTGTATCATGACTGTCTTGCAAACCTTGAACAAAGTAACCATGGCTGGGTTAATGACCCTACCTCTGCCACCAGCTTGCAGCTCAATGAACTGATAGAGCATATTGCAACCTTCGCACTTAATTATAAAATTAAGTACAATGAGGACAATAAGCTGATTGCGCAGATAGATGAATACCTGGATGACACTTTTATGTTGTTCAGCAGTTATGGTATTAATACGCAGGATCTGCAGAAATGGCGGAAGTCAGGTAATCGTCTGTTTCGCTGTTTTGTCAATGCCACCAGGGCTAATCCTGTTAGTTTGTCTTGTTAAAAATTATTACAATCATAGGTAAGAGTTATGTCCGATAAACCATTAACTAAAACTGATTATTTGATGCGCCTGCGACGTTGTCAGACAATTGACACACTTGAGCGCGTTATTGAAAAAAATAAATATGAATTGTCCGACAACGAACTGGCTGTATTTTACTCAGCAGCAGATCACCGCCTTGCTGAATTGACTATGAATAAGCTCTACGACAAGATTCCAACTTCTGTTTGGAAATTCATTCGCTAATTGCTCACGGGTTAAGTCAGGTATAGCGATACATTTGTCTGGCTGACCATTTTCGTATTTACAATAGTTATTTAATTCAAATCACGTGACTGTGATCACAGCGAAACAACGGGAACGTTCCCCTTGATGGCATTGCGTTTTACTGTGCTGAAATGACCACCAGTACACAGGGAATTCGTAATGAGTAATGAAAAGCAAAAAATGATCGCCGGTGAACTTTATCGCCCGGCAGATGAAACATTGCGCAACGATCGGCTACGCGCTCGTCAGTTGACCCATCGCTACAATCACACCGCTCCCGATGAAAAAAACGAGCGTCAAACTATCCTGCATGAACTTTTGGGCCAGGGCGAAGGGGCTTATATTGAACCCTCATTTCGTTGTGATTACGGCTATAACATCTTTCTCGGTAAAGAATTTTACGCCAACTTCGACTGTGTTATGCTCGACGTCTGCCCGATCCATATTGGCGACAACTGCATGTTAGCGCCGGGCGTTCATATCTATACCGCGACCCATCCGCTGGATGCCACTGAGCGAAACAGTGGCATGGAGCTTGGTAAACCCGTGACTATTGGCCACAACGTCTGGATAGGTGGGCGCGCAGTGATAAACCCTGGCGTCACTTTAGGTGATAACGTGGTTGTAGCCTCAGGCGCGGTAGTCACTAAAAGCGTACCGGCAAACTGCGTGGTTGGAGGAAATCCCGCGAGGATCATCAAAACGCTGCGATCAGAAATGTAACTGTTATGCTAAATTGTGGTTAATCTGTTACTTTCTTCAAAAGGTATCCCCTTTTAAAATAGGGCGATCGCACCTGAATTTTGCAGATACCACGAAGGCAAGAGATGACAGAAATACAGCGCCTGCTTACCGAAACAATCGACGATTTAAATATTCGCGAAAAGCGCGACAACAAACCGCGCTTTAGCATCAGCTTTATTCGCAAACATCCCGGCCTGTTCATCGGCATGTATGTTGCGTGGTTTGCCACGCTGGCGGTGATGCTACAGTCAGAAACGTTAGTCGATTCAGTATGGCTGTTGGTGGTTCTGTTCGTCATACTCAATGCGTTTTTCTTTTTCGACGTTGCGCCACGATACCGCTTTGAAGATATTGACGTACTGGATTTCAGGGTCTGCTATAACGGCGAGTGGTACAATACGCGCTTTGTTCCCCCTTCACTCATCGATACCATCCTGCATTCACCTTCTGTCGATAGTGAACATAAAGCACAGCTGCAAAAGATGATATCGCGTAAGGGCGAACTCTCGTTTTACGATGTTTTTACCCTAACCCGCCCCCAGACCAGCCAGTAACGGCGGTCTCAGTACAGATAAAAAAAGTGCGTTCCTGTAGAGGCAACGCACTTTAGTCCCTGAAATGCTGGCAAAGAAACTAACGTCTTTTTTTACGACCCTGTACTGCTTTAAAGCGCGGATTTGTTTTGCAGATAACGTACAAACGCCCTTTGCGTTTCACTATCTGGCAGTCAGGATGGCGTTGCTTTGCGCTGCGAAGTGAATTGAGTACCTGCATCTTAACCTCGCTTAGCGCCAATAAAATGGCCAAAACGTTTCTGGAAACGTGCTGCACTGCCTTCGTTATCAAAGGTTTTTTGTTTCCCGGTATAGTACGGATGCGATTTGGAAGAGATATCCAGAGTCACATACGGGTATGTTTTCCCCTCAAACTCAATCTCACGTTCAGTTTTGATGGTCGAACCAACCTTAAAGTATTCGTTGGCGCTGGTATCGTGAAACACCACAGTACGGTAAAAAGGATGAATATCCGGTTTCATGGCAACCTCAATTTGTTACGTTATAACATAACCAACAAAATACACCACTCTTGTACAAATCACAACCTGATTTACGCACTAGAGAGTTAAACGGGATGATAAGTGGCCGTAAATATATGATGCCAATCGAATAGCTTTTTCGGCTTTCGGATATACTTTCCCTACGCTGTGTTAATAAGGATATCACTGTGACAACACGACATCTGATAAGCCTGGTGACAGGGGTACTGTTTCTTTCCATCCTCGCGCCCGTAGGTTTAAGCCTGTGGCTGGCACATCGTCAGGTCGAAACGAAATTTATCGATGAACTCGATATGTTCTCAACGCGAGTCGCATTACGCACGGAACGCGTAGGCGAGCAGGCAAAAAAAGCATTACGCCATATTGAAGCCTTTCAGGGAGTGCCTTGTAGTGAAGAACATCTGCTGGAAATGCGTCGTTTGTCATATAGCTATCGCTATATTCAGGAAGTGCTGTACCTCAAAGATAACGCTCCGCAATGCTCATCTCTGGAAAAAAGAAGCCAGGCTGACGCTTTTCCACCCGCAATGAAAGTCACGCCTGATGGATATCGCGCATGGCTTACTACGCAAAACGATTTGGGCATCAAGCGCTTTATGGCGGCATTAGGGAGCGAACATTACGTTGTAATGGTCGATCCAGGCTCTTTCATTGACGTCATCCCGTTTGGCTCATGGCCAATTGAAGTCACTATTATTGGCACCGTGCGTAACGTCGTGGTTGCCAGTAGCGCCGATCTGCCATCGGACGTGTTGCAGCATGTACAGCAAGAACGCTCGATTACCCATTTTCAACGAGATGGCAGCATTTTTAACGCCCGCCCTTTCCCGGAGCTGGGCATCACCATCGTCACCTGGGCTTCCACCCTGCCATTGCAAAAAACCTGGCACCGACAGGCACTAATCTGGCTCCCGGCTGGCATTCTTATCGGCTTGCTCACCGCCGCCTTTATTCTGCGCATTTTGCGCCGCTTACAGTCACCCCATCACCAGTTGCAGGACGCTATTCAGCATCGGGACATCAAGGTTCATTACCAGCCAATTATCTCACTCAAAACGGGGAAAGTTGTCGGGGCAGAAGCGTTGGCTCGTTGGCAGCAAGCCGACGGGAGTTATCTGTCGCCGGAAATATTCGTCGCAATGGCGCAAGAGACCGGGCTTTCAGAACAGCTGACCCATTTGATTATTGAAAGCGTATTTGACGATTTAGGTAAATGGCTGCGTCAGCATCCGGATCAGCATATCTCCATCAACCTTGAGTCAGCCGATCTATCCTCTGAAACGCTTCCTGCTCTGTTAAGCCAGAAGGTGAATCACTGGCAGCTTAAGCCTGCGCAAATCGCGCTGGAGCTAACTGAACGTGAATTTGCCGACCCGAAAAACAGCGCGCCGTTTATTGCTAAATACCGCCAGGCGGGTCATTCGATCTATATTGATGACTTTGGTACCGGCTATTCCAGCCTGAGCTATTTGCAGGATCTGGATGTAGATATCCTGAAGATAGACAAATCGTTCGTCGATGCGCTGGAGTACAACAACGTCACGCCGCATATCATCGAGATTGCGAAAACGCTGAAGCTGGAGATGGTGGCGGAAGGTATCGAAACTGAGAATCAGGAAGCCTGGCTTCGCCAGCACGGCGTGCAATACGGTCAGGGCTGGCTTTACAGCAAAGCGCTGCCGAAGGCGGAATTTATTCTGTGGGCAGAAAAGCGGCTTTAACATGGCTGTTGACGTTGAGATGGCTGGCGGCACGCCGCACAGCCAGTCACATCACTCTTCCATAATGGGCGCAAATCCACCGTAGATCATTCGCTTGCCATCAAATGGCATAGATTCACCGAATTCTTTCATACGGGGATCGGACATCATCTTCTGATTCGCCGCGTCGCGGACCTCTTTGGAAGGGTATTCAATCCAGCTGAATACCACTTCTTCATGATCCTGCGCTTTCACTGCCATGCGAAAATCGGTCAATTTGCCGTCTGGGACGTCATCTGCCCAGCATTCCACTACGCGTAATGCACCGAATTCCTTGAAAAGCGGAGCTGCTTTTGCCGCCATCGCAATGTACGCCTCCTTGTTTTCCGCGGGTACGGCAACCACAAAGCCATCAACATACTTCATGAGATAAACCTCCGAAGTGTACTGCGCGGCAAGCCGATTCCGGCCGCGTCAGTCGAGGTTAAGTTTAGTCGCCAGCAGGCGATCGTGCCCCAGGCGCATTCCTGGGGCGGATACGCGACCGCGGCTGATGGCGAAACCATGGCAGGCAAATCTGAATGAGCGGCCCGATAGCCAGCGCATACAGCACGGTCCCTAACCCAACGGTTCCTCCCAGCAACCAACCGATCAGCAGCACCGACACTTCGATTGCGGTGCGAATGCGTCGTACTGGCCATCCGGTACGCGCGTGAATCCCGGTCATCAAACCATCGCGCGGACCGGCACCAAAACCGGCACCAATGTACAGACTGGTTGCTAATGCATTCAGGATCACCGCTGATACCAACAGCCCGCTGCGTGCCAACAAGGATTCAAATCCCGGAATCACCAGCAGCGCAGCATCTGCCGCCAGGCCGATCATAATTACGTTGCTCAACGTGCCAAACCCAGGACGTTGACGCAGCGGTATCCACGCCAGCAATACCAACACACCCACGGCAATAATCACCACGCCGATATTCATCGACAGTAAATTTGCCACCCCCAGGTGAAACACGTTCCACGGATCGGCCCCTAAATCGGCACGGACAAACATCGCCGTCGACACACCGTACAGTGTCAGCCCGATAAACAGCTGAAGTAAACGACGCAGCATGTTCTTCCCCTCTCATTCCCAGATAACTTTCATCTTCACCGCAATTGGCACTATGATTAATGTCCAGTTTTTAAAAAGTGGACTGCTATGTCATCTCGCCGTTACGGAAGTCAATCTTTGCAGCGCCTGCTCGGGCACTGGCAGGAAAGCCCCTCGCGAACGCCCATCTGGCGGCAGCTGGCAGAAGCGTTACGTTTGCTGATCCTCGATGGCCGACTGGCGCTGGATAGCCGCTTGCCCGGTGAACGCGAGCTCGCTGCCGTTCTGCAAGTGAGCCGAACCACCGTCGCCAGCGCTATGGCGCAACTACGTGAAGAAGGATATCTGGAAAGTCGTCATGGTAGCGGCTCACGGGTGATCCTGCCGGAACATATTCGCCACGTGCCAACCCGGACCAGCACAGGCACTGCGCTTGATTTATCTACGGCGGCGCTGAGTGCCGGTCCCGAAATTCATCAGGCTTACCAGCAGGCGCTGTTTGCAATGCCGCAGCATTTGCTGAGCTCCGGATATCTGCCACAAGGGCTGTCGATTTTGCGTGAATCCATCGCCCGGCATTATTGCGAACGCGGACTTCCGACTCAGCCCGATGAAATAATGGTTGTAAACGGCGCGGTCAGCGGCCTGGCGCTGATCCTGCGTTTACTCACCGGCCCCGGCGATCGCGTCGTGGTCGATCACCCCACTTACCCGCTGGCGATTGCGGCAATACAAGGGGCGTCATGTCGCCCCGTCGGCGTATCGCTGCCCGAGCACGGTTGGGATACGGCAGGTCTGGTGGCAACAATCGCGCAAACCGCACCAAGAATGGCTTATCTGATGCCGGACTTTCACAATCCGACCGGGCGTTGTATGGATGCCGCCACTCGCCAGGTCGTGGCGGATATTGCGGAAAGAACCCGAACTACGTTAGTGATCGATGAGACCATGGTGAACCTGTGGTATGACGCCCCACCGCCACCGCCGCTTGCCGCATTCAACCGCGATGCGCCGATCATCCTGCTGGGTTCGGCAGGGAAAAGCTTTTGGGGCGGATTACGTCTGGGCTGGATTCGGGCATCGGCGCGTACCATTGCTGCGCTGGTACAAACCCGCGATACCTTCGATTTAGGTTCCCCGGTGCTTGAACAACTCGCCACCAGTTGGCTGCTGGATAACGCCACCAACTTTCTTCCTGACAGAAGACGCCTGCTCACATCGCAGCGAGATCTGTGCTCAAGCCTGATGAACTCACATTTCCCGGAATGGCAGTTTACCCGGCCACAAGGAGGACTCTCTTACTGGGTTGAACTGCCCGATACGCTGGCAACACTGTTCGCTACGCGCGCCGAAAGCGCAGGCATTCAGTTGGGGACCGGGACGCGGTTTGGCCTTGATGGCGCATTTGACCGCTTTTTGCGTATGCCTTTCACGTTACCGGATGACACAGCGCGTGCCGCCTTCAGGGTATTGCAACCCATTTGGGATAACCTGCGATTGCAGGCCAGCAGCGGGAAAGTGCGGAAGATAATCTAAGCGACGAGTCAAAGGACTCGTCCTTGAATGCCGTAATGAACGAGGATGTCCCGGCAATATTACCGCTGAGGAGGAACCGGGAACCCTTTCAGGGAAATCACGAAATTCTCACCGTCTTTCTTAATTTTTGCCCCGGCATCACACCAGTCGGAGGCAATACGAAAGAACTCATCACTGCCGACATTCCAGCTCAGACGAACATGTTTCACATAACCGGAGCGCAGCATTTCACAGGCTTCGCCGTAATTACAGGCGGTTGAGAGCGATTGTTGTTTCATTTTTTCTTCTTCAGTAATCTTCGCAATGCTTTGATTTCTTTAGGAGTCAGTGCTTCAATGACGGATTCTTCCGTATGCTGGCTATCGATATCCTCAGCGGAGACTCCCGCCTCTTCAACGGCGGAGAACGCGATCAGCAGCAGTTTTTCCGTCGCGATACTTAAATTTTCATTATGCACTTCGGCGTAATGGCGAAGCTTTTCTTTTAGCGCCTCATCAATTTTGACATTCAATACAGCGGTCGACATCGTAGAAAATCCTTGTGGTCAGCCAAAACACACCGGATGTAAGACCATATCGTTACAGCGCGATGGCGGCGGCAAAAGCATCAAATAACATCCCCGAAACACATTGACAGCATTTGATGACAATAAAATGACAATACGATGACAAAGAAAAGAAGATAAACAGAAGGGAAATTTTCGGACGGCAGAATTGGGTGGGGGCCCTGCCAGCTACATCCCGGCACACACGTCATCTGCCTTGGCTGCTTCCTTCCGGACCTGACCTGGTAAACAGAGTAGTGTTGCGGGAGAACCAACAGAGCCCCCATTGAGAGCGTTGTTAACCAACGCGCAGGCGCATTATCACTGCTGCACCCTGTAATTGCAACCCATCCAGCATCGGATGCTGTTTTCTTGCACAATGCGGCTTCACTCCTTCGCCTTTCGGCATTATGCTGGAGGATTAGCGCAGGAATAAATGATGGATATACAAGACTCTTTCCCCCAACGCGTCTGGCAAATCGTTGCGTCAATCCCCGAAGGTTTCGTAACCACCTATGGCGATGTTGCCAGGCTTGCCGGTTCGCCGCGTGCTGCGCGCCAGGTAGGCGGCGTGCTTAAGCGTCTACCTGAAGGCAGCACCCTCCCCTGGCATCGGGTGGTTAATCGCCACGGTGCTATTTCGCTGACGGGTCCCGACCTGCAACGACAGCGTCAAGCGTTGCTGGCAGAAGGAATTGTGGTTTCAGGAAGCGGACAGATCGATTTACAGCGCTATCGCTGGGTGTACTAACCCTCTCCAGCCGGAGAGGGTTACAACTGCCTTAGTACTGCGTGGGAGCAGGAACCGCAGACGACGGATTAACCTGGGTTGGTGACGTTGACGGCACCGTGGTCGTCGCCCCACCGCTCGCCTGAACCGGTACTGCTGTTTGCTGTACAGGGACCAGCGTCAGGTCGGCTTTCGTCCCCCCCTGATTAATGACCGTCTGAACGGTATCAGTAATAAAGACCAGTTTGTCATTCACCGTAATTGCCGCACTCAGCAGAATACGGGCATTAGGTTGAATATCTGCCGGGTTAAACGGTAATACGAAGCTGAATGGCGCCTGTTTACCTTCAGTACGGACCGCTTTTTGCGACAGCACTTTTGACGGCGCATCGGCCAGCGACGCATCCGACAGCGTAATGGTCAGCACCGCATCGGGTGGCAAGGCCACTTTCTGGCGGATCCATACCGTACCGGAAACATTCGGCTGCTGAATTTTAGACTGTGTGTCAGCAATTGACGTATTAGGGCTTGGCGCAGGTGTCTGAATATCCGCGCTTTTATCAGCACAGGCCGCCAGAGCGACCGCAACCGCTAAACCACTTACCATGTGCACGAGTTTCATTAAATTCTCCTTATCATCTATGCACCAGCGAGAACTTTCCTCGCCAGAAGAGTGGTTAACAAAAACATAACGTGACTAAGTGTGGCACAAGACAGCTGTTTTTGCCTGTAATAGGCCTTTAATTCAGACAATTGCACCCATCGGACCACTTTCAAAATTGCGTTATACTCTGCCTACCTCGCTGCGAGATCGATATTACCTGGAGAGCACGTATGAGTCTGGCGCTGAAAAACTTGCTGACATTGTTAAATCTGGAAAAAATTGAAGAAGGACTCTTTCGGGGCCAAAGTGAAGACTTAGGGTTGCGTCAGGTTTTTGGGGGACAGGTTGTCGGTCAGGCGCTGTATGCCGCAAAAGAAACCGTACCGGAAGAGCGTCTGGTCCACTCTTTTCACAGCTACTTTTTACGCCCCGGCGATAGCCAAAAGCCCATCATCTATGATGTGGAAGTCCTGCGTGATGGTAACAGCTTCAGCGCGCGCCGCGTTGCCGCGATCCAGAATGGTAAACCCATTTTTTACATGACCGCCTCTTTCCAGGCGCCGGAAGACGGATTTGAACATCAGAAAACCATGCCAGATGCGCCGGGTCCCGATGAACTGAAATCCGAAACGGAAATTGCCCGCTCAGTGGCGCATTTACTGCCGCCGCTGTTGAAAGAAAAATTTATCAACGATCGTCCGTTGGAAGTGCGTCCGGTAGAGTTTCATAACCCCCTAAAAGGTCACGTCGCACCTCCGGCACGCCAGGTTTGGATCCGTGCTAACGGCGAGCTGCAGGACGATTTGCGCGTGCATCAGTATCTGCTGGGTTATGCCTCAGACCTGAACTTCCTGCCCGTCGCGCTGCAACCGTACGGGATTGGTTTCCTGGAAAAAGGGATTCAGATCGCCACCATTGACCACTCAATGTGGTTCCATCGTCCGTTCAATATCAATGAATGGCTGCTGTATAACGTCGAAAGTACTTCCGCCTCCGGTGCCCGGGGCTTTGTGCGCGGGGAATTTTATACGCAGGATGGCGTGCTGGTCGCTTCTACCGTGCAGGAAGGGGTAATGCGTAATCGTAATTGATGTCTTATCCGGCCTACAGGCTATATCGTTGTAGGCCGGATAAGCGTTTAGCGCCATCCGGCAGATTGAAACATCAGGCGTTGTAAGCGTTCTCGCCGTGGCTGTTCACATCCAGACCTTCGCGTTCCTGCTCTTCCGGTACGCGCAGACCAACCGTCATATCCGCCAGCTTATAGCCAATGAAGGCCACCACGCCGGACCAGACGATGGTGATTGCCACGCTTTCCAGTTGCACCAGCAGCTGATGCCCCATGGTCACGCCCTCGGCAAAGCCCACGCCACCCAGGGAGCTGGCAGCGAAAACGCCGGTCAGGATGCAGCCAACAATGCCGCACACGCCGTGAACGCCAAACACGTCACAGGGATCGTCCACGCGTAGCAAACGCTTCAGCATGGTTACGCCCCACAGGCCAGCCAGCCCCGCAACCACACCGATAATCAGCGCACCGCCGACACCAATGTAGCCACATGCCGGTGTTACGCCTACCAGACCCGCAATGGCGCCAGAACAAGCCCCCAGCAGAGACGGTTTGCCGCGCAGCGCCCATTCACCGAAGATCCATCCAAGGATGGCGGCAGCGGTGGCGACCACGGTATTAACGAAGGCCAGTGCGGCGATCTCATTTGCCGTTCCCGCTGAACCAGCGTTAAAGCCAAACCAACCAATATAGAGAATAGCGGTACCGGTGAAGACCATCGGCAGGTTGTGCGGTTTAAAGGCTTCCTTGCCAAAACCGACGCGTTTGCCAATCAGATACGCGCCAACCAGGCCGGCAATCGCCGCATTGATGTGCACGACCGTACCACCGGCAAAATCCAGCGCGCCATGGGAAGCCAGCAAGCCGCCGCCCCAGACCATATGGGCAATGGGGATGTATGACAGCGTTAACCACACCACCACAAAAATCAGCACCGCAGAAAATCGAATACGTTCAGCCAACGCCCCAACAATCAACCCAACGGTGATACAGGCGAAAGATCCCTGAAAAGCAACATGAATGTACTGGTAGAAGCTCCCCGTGACCGCCGTCAGCGCGATGTTCTTCAGCAATACCCAGTTGAAGTTGCCGAAGAAATTATTCCCTTCGCCAAAGGCCAGTGAGTAGCCATAAACCACCCATAAAATACAAACCAGAGCGAATGTCACCGTAACCTGAGTCAGCATCGACAGCACGTTCTTACCGCGAATCAACCCGCCGTAGAACAGCGCAATGCCAGGGATAGTCATAAACAGCACCAGCGCGGTACAGATCATCATAAACGCGTTATCTGCTTTATCCGCCACCGCTGGTGCCGCCATCGCCAGTCCCGGCAACAGCGCCAGTGAAGCAATACCCGTTTTCATCGTTGCTATCTTCATTTTTGGTTTCCTATCACTGTGTGCCAGAAGTTACAGTGCGGCTTCGTCGGCTTCGCCGGTACGAATACGAATCACACGTTGCAGCTCGGCGACGAAAATTTTGCCGTCGCCAATTTTTCCGGTGTATGCCGCCTTACTGATGACATCAATCACGCCATCCAGTTGGTCGTCGGCAATCGCGACATCAATCTTCACCTTTGGCAGAAAATTGACGCTATATTCAGCCCCACGGTACAGCTCAGCATGACCTTTCTGTCGGCCAAACCCCTTCACTTCGGTGACGGTCAGCCCCTGAATACCAATAGACGACAGTGCTTCACGGACGTCTTCCAGTTTGAACGGTTTGATTACCACGGTAACCAGCTTCATAGATCCCCTCCAGTCAGAATTCAGTAGTGGCTGCAGATACACGAGAGGAATATTGCAAGGGATGTGCCAGGAATGAAAAACGCGGAATGATTCAGGTTCGCAGGGTATTGCCGGGAGGGAAAAAGAAAAAACGCACTATAAAGGTGCATAGTGCGTTACATTTTTGCACCAGATTGTTGATTGCCGGATGGCGGCGTAAACGCCTTAACCGACCTACGATACCGGGTGGCCGGGTAAGCGTTGCGCCATCAGGCGATAACAGAATCCTCTTGCGTGCTGGCGGCTAGCTCTTCCCCCGCCAGCTGCAGCTGATACATCTGCCAGTAACGGCCTTGCGCCGCCAGTAATTGCTGGTGCGTACCACGCTCAACCGCCTGACCGCGATGCAGCACCAAAATGGTATCTGCATCGACAATCGTCGATAACCGATGCGCAATCACCACCAGCGTAGTGTGTTCACGCACCGCCGCCAGAGCGTGCTGAATGGCTTGCTCAGTCCCGGAGTCAATACTGGCCGTGGCTTCATCGAGGATCAGCACCTGCGGCGTTTCAACCAATACCCGCGCCAGAGCCAGCAGCTGTTTTTGCCCAACGGAGAGATTATTGCCCTGCTCACCCAGCCGGGTATGAATCCCCTCGCTCAGACCCCGAGCCAGTTCAGCCAGTTGCACGGTCTCCAACGCCTGCCATACCCGCTCTTCTGAGATATCGCGGCCCAGCGTGACATTTGCCAGGAAGGTATCCGCCATCACCACCGGATCCTGCTGCACCATCGCGATGCCCTGACGTAACGCACTATGGCTCAGTGAAGACAGAGGACGTCCGTCAAGGCGGATTTCACCCTGCGTCAGCGGGTAGTACCCCATCAGCAGGCTGGCCAGCGTACTTTTGCCGCTGCCGGTGTGTCCGACCAAAGCCACAAAGCTACGCGAAGGCACGGACAGACTGATGTTTTGCAGCACCAGATTGTCGTCACGATAGGCAAATGAAACGTTATCCACCTCAATGTCTCCGCTTTTAAGCGGTCGATCATCTTCACCATAACGCTGACGAGGCCCGTCCATCAGCTCGAATACCCTCTCACCGGCAACAACCGCCTGCTGCAGCATTGATTGCTGGGTGGTCAGCTCGATCAGCGGTTCGTTCAAACGGCCGAGATAGCTGATAAACGCGTACAGCACGCCAACCTCGATGGCGCTGCCAGAGGTAAAACTGAACAGCATCAGCAAACCGCAGAGGATCAGCGCCGAGAAAAGGCTCAGCAGCGGACGCAGCAAAAAACCATCCAGTCGCAGAGTCTGCATACGCGCCATATAGTGCGAGCGGCTGGCTTCCCCCATTCTCTCGCCAAACCGCGCCTGCTGACGGAACTGCTGGATAACGCTCATGCCGTTGATGACTTCATTAAAGCCATCGTTAATATCCGCCAGATAAGCGCGCACCCGGCGCACAATCGGGGTGCTGTAGCGTTGGTAAATCACCATCACCACCAGCACAGCGGGGAAAATGGCCATCGCCACCAACGCCATACGCCACTCGAGGCTGAACATCGCTACCAGCATGGCGCCGATTAAAGCCGCGCTGCGCAGGACCGTTGCCACCACTGTCACATACAGGTCGCGGATCACTTCGGTGTCATTGGTCACGCGGGAGATAAGCTGCCCGACGGGCTGAGTATCAAAAGCGCTGAGCGGCTGGCGCAGCGCAGCGTCCATTACGTCGGTGCGTAACTGTTGTACTACGCCTACCGCCGCCTGGTTAAACAACAACGACTGCGCATAATGCAGTCCTGCCGCCAGCAGTTGCAGGCCGACATACGCCGCAACCAGCCCGGTGACCATCGCCAACGGCAGATTGTTCTTCGCCACCATGTTATCGATAAAATAGCTAATCAGCAGCGGACCGCTGACTTCCGCCGCAGCCGCTACCCACAGCATGACGACCGCGATTGCCAGCTGTTTGCGCCATGGAGAGCCATACGCCAGCAGTCTTTTCAGAGTCGGCCATAATTGCCCGAAACTACGCATTAGCCGCCTCCTCGTTTATCTCTGGCGCATCAGACAGCGCCGCTTCCAGTTGCTGATAGCGGTACATATCGCGATACCAGCCAGGCTGCTGTACCAGCACGTCATGCTCGCCGCGCTGGGCAATATGTCCGTGCTGCATCACGATAATTTCATTGGCTTCTGTCAGCGCAGATAAACGGTGCGCGCTAATGATCACCGTTCTGCCTTCTCCCCACTGGCGCAGGTTATGCAGGATCTGATGCTCGGTACGACCGTCCACCGCCGACAACGCATCATCAAGGATCAGGATTTCAGCGTTCAGCAGTAGCGCCCGAGCGATAGAAATACGCTGTTTTTGCCCACCAGACAGCATCACCCCGCGTTCACCCACTTCAGTGTCGTAGCCCTGCGGAAGACGTAAAATATCCTCATGAACGCTGGCAAGGCGCGCCACATGCTCGATCTCTTCCTGCGTGGCCTGCGGACGTCCTAACGCGATGTTATTGCCGACGGTATCCGAAAACAGGAATGGCGTTTGGCTGACAACCGCCAGCCGGCTGCGCCAGCTATCAAGCTGTAAGCGCGTTAACGGAATATCATGGAAGCGCACATCGCCCATGGAGATATCAAAATGACGCTGGATCAGCGACAGCACGGTACTTTTTCCCGCACCGGTCGGTCCACAGATGCCCAGCATCTGTCCCGGTTTGAGCTGGAAATTCACATTTTCCAGCGCCGGGTGGGTGGTTTGCGGGTAGCAAAACTCGCGGATCGCCACCGCCAGCTCGCCGCGTCCTTCCGGTACCGGTTCAGTGCCGTCATCCACCACCGGCGCTTCGGCCAGCATAGCGCGAATCCGGCTGTAGGCGGCGCTGCCGCGTTCGACGATATTAAACATCCATGCCAGCGCCAGCATCGGCCAAATCATCAGACCGAGATACATCATAAAGCTGGTCAGTTGGCCGAGCGTCAGCGAACCATTCACCACCATCCAGCTTCCTCCGGCAATCGCCAGCAGGTTAGCCATACCAATGGCAATATAAATCGTGGGATCAAAGCGGGCGTCAATGCGCGCCACGCGCAGGTTTTTCTTACCGGTATCTGCGGCATCGGCGGCAAATAATGCCGACTGCCGATCCTCCAGACCAAAGGCCTTGATCATACGAATACTGGTCAGGCTTTCCTGAGTACGGTCGTTGAGACTGGAAAACGCCGCCTGCGCCAGCTTAAAGCGGTTATGGAGTCGATCGCCGTAACGTTTGATCATTATCGCCATCACCGGCATCGGCAGCAGCGCAATCAACGTCAGTTGCCAGCTTATCTGCGTTGACATCACGATCAGCACCGCACACCCCATTACCAGCGAATCCACCAGCGTCAGCACACCTTCTCCGGCGGCAAATACGACGCGATCGACATCGTTGGTGGCACGCGCCATTAGATCGCCCGTGCGGTGACGCAGATAAAACTCAGGATGCTGGCGACTCAACTGACGGTAATAATCTTCCCGCAGCTCAACTGCCAGTTGGTAGGATGCGCCAAACAGTAGCACGCGCCAGACATAGCGCAGCAAATAGACCACCACTGCGATCAGGGCAATTGTTCCCACCCACATCAGCAGCCGCTCGGTGGTGAAGCGTTGAGTCGTTACGCCATCGACAATGATCCCAACCACTTTCGGCGGAATAAGCTGAAGGATAGCGATGATGATAAGCAGGGCCACTGCCCCGAGGTAGCGACGCCACTCCCGGCGAAAGTACCAGCTTAATTGAGCAAATAATCGCACGCGTTATGTCCTGACAAGATTTCCGGCAATGCGCGCCGGGAGAATTATTCAATAGGTAGAGCAGTTGTGTATTTAATCTGTTCCATCGCAAAGCTGGAGGTGACATCAGACAGGCCCGGAACGCTGTTCACCAGGCGCTTATAGAATTCATCGTAGCTTTTCATATCGGCGACCTGCACTCGCATCAGGTAGTCATATTCCCCCGCTATACGCCAAAACCCCAGTACCTCCGGCATTCCGGTCACTTCAGTGACAAAGCGGCAATACCATTCGCTGCTGTGATGCTGAGTTTTGATCAGCACAAATGCGGTGAGTCCCAACCCCAGTTTTTCTGGATCCAACAGGGCGACTCTGCCCAGCAGGATACCTTCATCCTCAAGTCGTTTGAGACGTTTCCAGCAGGGGGTGGTAGTCAGATTAACGGCATCTGCTAACGCCTGCAAAGAAAGGGTGCAATCCTGTTGCAGTAACCCGAGCAGCTTACGGTCAATTTTGTCTAACATATCCACTCCACAGAGAAGAATTTTCTCCTTACATTCTATTTTAAAGGCCAAATGGCAACAATTTTTTCCGTGCTTTTCGCTATTCTGGGCACAAAATGACAAATGGATATCTATTAATGATGAATAGCTCCTGGGTTAAAAACGCCATCAATGAAATCAACGCGGATTACCAGCGTTCTGCAGATACGCATCTCATTCGACTGTCGCTACCGGCGTTCCCGGGCATTCAGATCTATTTAAAAGATGAGAGCACGCATCCGACCGGGAGCCTGAAGCATCGTCTGGCGCGCTCACTGTTTCTGTACGGATTGTGCAATGGCTGGATCAAAGAAGGCACCACCATCATTGAATCATCCTCCGGTTCAACGGCGGTCTCCGAGGCTTATTTCGCCCGATTGTTAGGGCTACCATTTATTGCCGTCATGCCTTCCTGTACGGCGAAACGTAAAATTGAACAGATTGAATTTTACGGCGGTCGCTGTCATTTCGTGGAAAGCGCCTGTGAAATCTATGCGGCTTCTGAGCAGCTGGCGCGTGAGCTGAACGGCCATTACATGGACCAGTTCACCTACGCTGAACGCGCCACCGACTGGCGTGGCAATAATAATATTGCCGACAGCATCTTTCGTCAGATGCAGTGCGAGCCCAATCCCGTCCCCCGCCATATTGTGATGAGCGCCGGAACCGGCGGCACCTCGGCAACCATTGGTCGCTATATTCGCTGTCAGGGCTACGACACTCATCTGATGGTAGTAGACCCGGAAAACTCGGTCTTTCTGCCCTTCTGGCAGGATCGCGATGCCACGCAACGCAGCCCGGTGGGAAGCAAAATCGAAGGCATTGGCCGCCCGCGCGTCGAACCGTCTTTCATTCCTGACGTGGTTGACGAAATGCTGCGCGTTCCCGATGCCGCAAGCGTGGCCACCGCACACTGGCTGGAAACGCAGTTGGGCCGCAAAGTCGGTGCTTCAACGGGCACCAACATGTGGGGAACGCTGCAACTCGCCGCTCGTATGCGCGATGCAGGCGTTACCGGTTCACTGGTAACGCTGCTGTGCGACAGCGGCGAACGCTATCTGGAAACCTACTACAACCCGCAGTGGGTGGACGCGCACATCGGTGACTTAACGCCGTGGAAAGCAGAACTCGCCCGACTGCTAAACACCCATTAACAGGATAAAAAAAAGCCAGACGCGAAGTCTGGCTTGCTGGAAGGGATCTCTCATTCGGGGGAATAAGGTAGATTTGGATTGTCCAGCCAATGCGTCAAAAAGTGTGATACCGCCTGATTGCGGCAATGCCCGATCACCGATAAATGAGGCAGTTCAGCAATCAGTTGCGGCATCGCGTTACCCATAATCAGGCCGCGTCCAACGCTGCCTAACATTTCGCGATCGTTCATTGCATCCCCAAACGCCATACACTCAGCCATTGAATACCCTAAGTGGTCGCTGAGTACCGCCAGCGCAGAGCCTTTGTTGCAGCCCAACGGCAGCACCTCAAGGCAATCAAACGCGGAAAAACAGAGATTCGCCTGTTCGCCGAGCGCTTCATTCAGTTGAATGCGCAATTGGATCAGAGAGTCATGATCGCCGCAGAAGCAGACTTTCGTGACCTGATGCGCCGGAATACGTTTCACATCTACAATCTGGTAGCGAAATCCGCTATAAACATGCGCCTGCAGCAGCGCTGGAATTTCTTGTCCGGTAAACCAACCGTTGTCATTAAAGACATGCATGCTCGCCGTGGTATCCCACTTCTGATGTAACACCATATCCGCAACATTCGGATCCAGATCCTGGCGGTGCAGCACATCGCCCTCAAGAGAGTGAATGCGCGTGCCGTTACCCGTGATCAAAAAAGCGTCCAGTGAGATAGAACCCAAAATATGGCGCATCTCCAGCACATGACGGCCGGTGGCAAAGGTCAGGGTGATATCGCGCTCACGCAGGCGCGCCAGCGTTGAAAGCGTTTCGTCACCTAAATGGTGATTCGGCATCAAAAGGGTGCCATCCATATCAAATGCAGCCAGACGAGCCATTTCTTTCTCCACACTGTGACGCGGTTAACTTGAGATTCAGTATCACCTGAGATATACGGAAGTAATAGTGAATAGATAAAATGAATTGTTCCGGGTTTCTCTGGACAAAAATAGCTAACGGGCATCTGAAGGATAATGTATCAATGCGTCTGCTTAATCGCCTGAACCAGTACCTACGCCTGTGGCAGCCTTCGAACGGAGAACCGCAGTCGGTGACTGTGGGCGAACTGGCCGAGCGCTGTTTTTGCAGCGAGCGCCACGTGCGTACCCTGCTAAAGCAAGCGCAGGATGCTGGCTGGCTGGAGTGGCACGCTCGGTCGGGGCGTGGAAAACGCGGGCAATTGCGTTTTTTGGTGACGCCAGATTCACTGCGCAACACCATGATGGAACAGGCGCTGCAAAAGGGAGAGCAGCTTAGCGTGCTGGAATTAGCTCAACTGGCGCCGGGTGAATTAAGAACGTTGCTACAGCCGTTTATGGGCGGTCAGTGGCAAAACGACACGCCAACCCTGCGTATTCCCTATTACCGCCAGCTTGATCCTTTGCACCCCGGCTTTCTCCCCGGTCGTGCGGAGCAGCATCTCGCCGGACAACTATTTTCTGGCCTGACCCGATTCGACAGCACTACGCAACATCCCTGTGGAGACTTAGCCCACCACTGGAATATCTCCGCCGACGGCCTGCGCTGGGATTTCTATATTCGTTCCACCCTGTACTGGCATAACGGCGATACGGTCAGCAGCACACAGCTACATCAGCAGTTGCTGAAGCTGTTAGAACTCCCCGCGCTGAATAAACTGTTTATCAGCGTAAAGCGCATTGAGGTGACACATCCCCAGTGTCTGACCTTTTTTCTGCATCGTCCCGACTTCTGGCTGGCGCACCGTCTGGCAAGCTACAGTAGCCACCTGGCGCATCCTGAGCACCCGTTTGTGGGTACCGGCCCGTTCCGGTTGACGCTGTTTACTCCGGAGCTGGTGCGTATCGAGAGTCACGATCACTACCATCTGAGTCATCCACTACTAAAAGCCATTGAATACTGGATAACCCCGCAGCTCTTTTCTCAGGACTTGGGCACCAGCTGTCGCCATCCGGTGCAAATTGCGATTGGTAAGCCCGAAGAACTCCCTATGCTAAGCCAGGTGAGCAGCGGGATAAGCCTCGGTTTTTGCTATCTCACGCTCAGAAAAAGCGCGCGCCTGAATACGCAGCAGGCCCGCCGACTGGTCAATATTATCCACCGTTCTTCCCTGCTACAAACGCTTGAGGTGGATGAAAACCTGATCACACCAAGCAATGCGCTACTGCCAGGATGGACTATCCCACAATGGGATGAACTGGACGAGGTGACGCTACCGGAAGAACTAACGCTGGCCTATCACCTGCCGGTAGAGCTGCATGCCATGGCTGAACAGCTTCGCCAGGCGCTGGCGCAACTTGGTTGTGAGTTAACGCTTATTTTTCATAATGCTAAAAACTGGGATGGCGATCATCCTTTAGCCCAGGCCGACCTGATGATGGGCGACAGGCTAATTGGCGAAGCGCCCGAATACACCCTCGAACAGTGGCTACGCTGCGATCAGCTTTGGTCACATGTATTGAGTGCGCCAGCATATACGCATCTGCAAACCACCCTGGATGCCCTGCAAATTCAGGCTGATGAAGACGATCGTCATGCGGCTTTACAACAAGTTTTCGCCACGCTGATGCATGACGCTACCGTGACGCCGCTGTTCAATTATCACTATCGTATCAGCGCGCCGCCGGGTGTGAACGGCGTACGCCTGAATCCTCGCGGCTGGTTCGAGTTTACTGAAGCCTGGCTACCGCCTCCTTCGGCGTGAAGAAGCTGGTCGGCGACACGCCCAGGCGCTACCATATGGGTTTCGTTATTTGTCAGGAAAAGCCATGAAACGTGCCGTTGTTGTATTCAGTGGAGGCCAGGACTCCACAACCTGTCTGACGCAAGCGTTACATCAGTATGATGAAGTGCATTGCGTGACCTTTGATTATGGTCAGCGCCATCGCGCTGAGATTGACGTCGCACGTGACCTGGCCTTAAAACTCGGTGCGCGTGCGCACAAAGTCCTTGATGTCACGCTACTTAGCGAACTGGCCGTCAGTAGCCTTACCCGCGATAACATTCCAGTGCCTGATTATGAACCGGATGCAAACGGCATTCCCAACACCTTTGTGCCAGGACGCAATATTCTGTTTTTAACGCTGGCAGCGATTTACGCGTATCAGGTGCAGGCAGAGGCGGTCATTACCGGCGTTTGCGAAACGGATTTCTCTGGCTACCCGGACTGTCGCGATGAGTTTGTCAAAGCTCTGAACCATGCCGTAAGCCTGGGGATGGCAAAAGATATCCGCTTTGAAACCCCGCTAATGTGGATCGATAAAGCCGAAACCTGGGCACTGGCCGATTACTGGGGCAAGCTGGACCTGGTACGCAAAGAAACGCTAACCTGCTATAACGGCATTAAAGGTGACGGATGCGGTCACTGTGCAGCCTGTAATCTGCGCGCCAACGGCCTGAACCATTATCTGGCGGATAAACCGGCAGTGATGGCGGCAATGAAGCAGAAAACCGGGTTAAAGTAATCTGCTGAGTTGTGCCGGATGGCGGTGCATGCACCTTATCCGGCCTACATCTACTTCTCGTTTTGTAGGCCTGATAAGCGAAGCGCCATCAGGCAACTTTCCGTTACTTCACCATCTGCTCCAGTTTCTCGCGCAACTCCCCTTCCAGCGGCAGCGCTTTTTGCGTTTTCAAATCAATACAGACGAAGGTAATCAACGCGTCTGCTACCACCTGCCCTTCCGGCTCCAGGGTGATGGTCTGGTTCAACACGCCGCTTTTGCCATTTAGCTGTTGGACCTGGCTGGTAATGGTCAGCAGGTCGCTCAGCACCGCTGGTCGGCGGTAGTTGATATTAATATTCACGACCACAAAAGCGATGTTGTGTGCGGTCATCCACTGAAAGCTGTCACTGTTCTCCAGGCCATCCCAGCGGGCTTCTTCCAGAAATTCCAGATAGCGGGCATTGTTAACGTGCTGATAGACATCAAGATGAAAACCACGAACTTTGATTTGTGTTTGCATAGCGCAGAAACCCTAATTTTATAGAAATGCTCTAAGGATTTCGAGTTGCAGGAAGGCGGCAAGTAAGCAAGGCCGATGAGCTTACAATAGTAAGTGATTCGGGCGAGCGAGCGTAGCCAACGCATCTGCAGCTTGAAAGACGACGAGTATAGAGGCCATAACTGGTATGACCTCTATAGTGTGGCAAATATTGGCCACTGCGCAAGTTATTAAAGTGTTAAAACAGCCAAATTACGTTCAACCAGTGAGCTCCCCATGCCCGGCACCTGCTTTAAATCCTCCACCGTTTTAAACGGTCCGTATTCCTCACGATAGCTCACAATCGCCTGCGCTTTCTTTAGACCGACGCCATTCATAACTCGTGCCAGATCCTCGGCAGAAGCGCTGTTGATGCTTACCCTGGTGCCTTCATCGTCGCTCGCTTTAGCCGGTTGCGTGGCTTTGCTTTGCGCCACTGCGGAAGCCTCCGCTTTGGCCTGAGTCGCCTGACTTTTGGCGACGGGCTCTGCAGCCAGTGCGCTTTGCGCCATGCCGGCGCAGGACAATGAAAGGGTGATAAGCAGGGCTTTGATTCCATGTTTCATACTGTTTTCTCCTTGTTTGTTAACAGTGGAATCACGATAGCGGGACGCAGAACGACAGACAAACGGCAAATATCAGAAATGGAAAAGGCCGCGAAAGCGGCCTTTTGTCGATACAACTTTTTGCAATTTTTTGCGAGCAGCCTCGGTTATTGCTGCTGTTCCAGCGCGTCACCGACTTTAATTTTTGCGGCTTTACGCAGGTTGCTCATCAGCGCTTCGAAGACAATCTGTGCATTGTTCTGGGTAATCCCCTGAACCATCGCTTTCTTCTGTGCTTCAGGCATAGAACCGGCTTTCACCTCGTCCAGCGCCAGCAGAACAACGTTACCTTGCATGTCGCTCGCCACGCCGTAGCTCGGTTTGTCTTTCGCTGGCAGGCTCAGGCCAAATGCCGCCTGACTCAGCGGATCCTGCCCGGTACGGCTCAGCGTTTTCGCCTCGCCAAAGCTCAGACCTGCCGCTTTCATTGCTTCATCGCCTTTACCGGCCTTAAGATCCGCCAGCAGTTTATCGGCATCAAGCTTCGCCTGCTGCTCTGCTTTATTGTGCTTAACGAGCGCAGTTACCTGATCTTTCACTTCAGCCAGTGGCTTAACGGCTTCAGCTTTGTGCTCTGCAATACGCAGTACAAACGCGCGGTCGCCATCCACGGTGATGATGTCGGAGTTACTGCCAGGCGTACCGTTTTCGCCAACCAGACCACCATTGAAAATGATGTCAGCGACCGGTTTGAAGTTCAGCTCTTCCGGCAGGCTGTCACGGCTAAACCAGCCCGTTTCAACCGCTTTCATACCTGCAGCCTGCTCCGCGCCCGCCAGGGACTCGTTATCGTTGCTGGCGGCATCGCTCACTTTCTGCTGCAGTGCGTAGTAGGCATCCAGCGCTTTTTCCTGCTTCACTTTCGCCGCAATGTCGTCACGGGCTTCGCTCAGCGGTTTAACCTGCGCAGGCTGTACGTCGTCAAGACGCGCAACGAGGAAACCAACGGAAGACTTAATCACACCTGACAGCTGGCCTTTTTCTTTCAGACCCGCATTCTTCAGCTCATCCGGGGTAGTGGAGTCTTCCAGCCATCCCATATCACCGCCTTTACGGGCAGAGATGATGTCAGCAGATTTTTCTTTTGCCAGCGCAGCGAAATCACCACCTTTGTTCAGCTCGTCCAGTACCGCTTTCGCTTCATCTTCCGTTTTGGTCTGAATGATGCTGTAGCGGTTACGCTGCGGCTGAGTGAACTGATCCTGATGCTGGTCATAGTAAGACTGAATATCAGCATCGCTGGCCGTCTCCTGCATAGCAGCAGCGTCCAGTTTGATGTAGCTCACACGGAACTGTTCCGGCGTCATAAAGTTGTTTTTATTCTGCTCGTAGTAGCTGGCAACTTCCTGCTCGGTAACTGACTGCTTTGCGGCCAGAGCGTTAACGTCAATCGTCGCTTCGCGTACGATGCGCTGCTGTGCGACCAGTGCCGCCAGCTCGTCCGTTTCGCCTTTCAGCATGAAGTCCGTACCGGCAACGCCGTTAACCAACTGCTGGGTAGTCAGTTGATTACGTAATGCCTGAGCGTACTGATCGGCGGTCATTCCCATCTGATTAACAATCGCGTTGTAGCGGTTGTTATCAAATTTGCCGTCCACCTGGAACGCAGGTGTGGCGAAAATAGCCTGTTTAACCTGATCGTCGCTGATGTTGAGCTTAAGCTCGCGGGAGTACTGATCCAGCAGAGCTTCATCAATAAGACGATTCAGTACCTGCTGACGCAGCGTTTTCATGTAGCCTTCGTTCGCAGCCAGCTCGGAGTATTGATCGCCCAGCTGTTGCTGCATGCGGTTACGTTCGCTGTTGAACGCATTCTCGAACTGCCCGCGGCTGATCTCCTGGCCATTCACTTTGGCGGCGAAGTTATTGCCCCCGCCAATCAGGTAACCACTCACGCCGGTCAAAATGAACGACACGATAATGATACCGAAAATAATCTTGAGCACGAGACTGTTAGCAGCCGTGCGTAAGCTGTCCATCATGGTGTAACCACACTCCGCTGTAGATGACTATACGCGTTATCTCTCAAGCCGCCTGCGCGTTGGCATAACAACGGCGGCAAGGATTTTGAGTATATATGCTTCACGCAGCATAGCGTTTCCTGAACGCTGCGCACAAAGGCCTATTGTGACAAGAAACAGGGGCAATTGTCAGCCCACAACGCATAGAAAGTACCGGAAATACAAATAAAAAAGGCACATCAGTCGATGCGCCCTTGTACTTCGTCACATCCCCAAAGGGGAAATCACTTAGTTTACCGCGTCTTTCAGTGCTTTACCTGCACGGAAGCCCGGTACTTTAGCCGCGGCGATGGTGATCTCTTTACCTGTTTGCGGGTTGCGACCAGTACGGGCAGCACGCTCTTTAACGGCAAAAGTACCAAAACCTACCAGCGCTACGTCATCACCTTCTTTCAGAGATTCGGTAACAGAAGCAATAATAGCATCTAACGCACGTCCAGCCGCAGCTTTAGAGATATCAGCCCCTGCAGCAATTTTGTCGATCAGTTGAGATTTATTCACTCTTCTCTTCCTCTTTATAATTTATATCGCACCTGAATCCTTCAAAGTGCGAACGCGCAGCAGTTATATCAGGCCTGCCATGCCCTTACAACACCCGTTAATGATGGCAAGCCCAATCCGTCATCTAAATTAGCTATACAAAAAAAGGCTGGCAAGTCCGAAATGACCTGCCAGCCCTGTTTTTATTAGTGCTCTTTGCGCGAGGTCACTATTTTGCGGTTACAACCTGCATTCCGGAGGGTTCATTTTGCAACGCGAGAGTCAGAACTTCCTCAATGCGTTTCACCGGATGGATGTCCAGATCGGCAATAACGTTGTCCGGAATCTCTTCCAGGTCACGTTTGTTTTCGTCTGGAATTAAGACCGTCTTAATACCACCACGGTGTGCCGCCAGCAGTTTTTCTTTCAAACCACCAATAGGCAGAACCTGACCACGCAGGGTGATCTCGCCAGTCATCGCCACATCGGCGCGAACCGGGTTACCGGTCAGACAAGAAACCAGCGCGGTACACATGGCAATACCTGCACTTGGACCATCTTTCGGCGTCGCCCCTTCAGGAACGTGAACGTGGATGTCGCGTTTTTCGTAAAAATCAGGATTAATACCCAGTTTTTCCGCACGCGCCCGCACCACGGTCAGTGCCGCCTGAATGGACTCCTGCATGACTTCACCCAGAGAACCGGTGTAAGTCAGCTTACCTTTGCCCGGTACGCAGGCGGTTTCGATGGTCAGCAGATCGCCACCCACTTCCGTCCACGCCAGACCGGTCACCTGACCGACGCGGTTTTCGTTGTCCGCACGGCCATAGTCAAAGCGCTGTACGCCCAGGTAGTCGTGCAGATTGTCGCCATTAATCACAATATGTTTCAGTGACTTGTCGAGCAGCAACTGTTTTACTGCTTTGCGGCACAGTTTGGAGATTTCGCGCTCCAGACTACGCACGCCTGCTTCACGGGTGTAGTAACGAATAATACCCACAATGGCACTATCGTCGACCGTCAGCTCACCTTTTTTCAGCGCGTTACGCTCAATCTGTTTCGGCAACAGGTGACGTTTAGCGATGTTCAGCTTCTCATCTTCGGTATAACCGGACAGACGGATCACTTCCATACGATCCAGCAGCGGTGCTGGAATATTCATGGAGTTAGAGGTCGCAACAAACATCACGTCGCTGAGATCGTAGTCCACTTCCAGGTAGTGATCGCTGAACGCCACGTTCTGCTCTGGATCCAGCACTTCAAGCAGTGCGGAAGCCGGATCGCCACGCATGTCGGAAGACATTTTGTCGATCTCATCAAGCAGGAACAGCGGGTTTTTAACGCCCACTTTGGCCATTTTCTGGATCAATTTACCCGGCATAGAACCGATATAGGTCCGGCGGTGACCGCGAATTTCAGCCTCATCACGCACGCCGCCCAGCGCCATACGAATGTATTTACGTCCGGTGGCTTTAGCGATGGACTGCCCCAGAGAGGTTTTACCTACCCCCGGCGGTCCAACCAGGCACAGGATCGGGCCCTTGATTTTGTTCACACGGCTTTGAACCGCGAGATACTCAAGGATACGATCTTTGACGCGTTCCAGACCGTAATGGTCGGTATCGAGGATTTCCTGCGCCTGACGCAGGTCTTTTTTGACCTTGCTACGCGCATTCCACGGCACCTGAACCATCCAGTCGATATAGCCACGCACTACGGTCGCTTCCGCCGACATCGGAGACATCATTTTCAGCTTCTGCAGTTCTGCTTCCGCTTTTTCTTTTGCCTCTTTCGGCATTTTCGCCGCGTCGATTTTACGCTTCAACGCTTCGTTTTCGTCTGGCGCGTCGTCCATCTCGCCGAGCTCTTTCTGAATGGCTTTCATCTGCTCGTTCAGATAGTACTCACGCTGGGATTTTTCCATCTGCTTTTTCACGCGGTTGCGAATGCGTTTCTCAACCTGCAGCAAATCGATTTCAGACTCCATCATCGCCATCAGATATTCCAGACGTTCGTTAACGTCGGACATCTCCAGCACGGACTGCTTGTCAGCCAGCTTCAGCGGCATGTGCGCAGCGATGGTGTCCGCCAGACGTGCAGGATCGTCAATGCTGTTCAGCGACGTCAGCACTTCTGGTGGGATTTTCTTGTTCAGCTTGATATAGCCTTCGAACTGGCTGATAGCGGTACGCACCAGCACTTCCTGTTCGCGCTCATCAATAGCAGGCGAGTCAAGGTACTCCGCTTTCGCAGAGAAGTGCTCACCGTTGTCAGACAGCGCTGAAATACGCGCGCGCTGTAACCCCTCGACCAGCACTTTTACGGTGCCGTCAGGCAGTTTCAGCATTTGCAAAATAGAGGCCACGGTCCCGACGGTGAAAAGATCGTTTACACCCGGCTCATCCGTTGACGCTTCTTTCTGTGCGACCAGCATGATTTTTTTATCATGGTCCATAGCCGCTTCCAGACAACGGATAGATTTTTCCCGCCCTACAAATAAGGGTATGACCATGTGCGGATAAACCACCACATCGCGCAACGGCAATACGGGGATTTCAATGCGTTCAGAACGCTCAGGATTCATAGAGCTCTCTCTTAGTTTAGTTTCCGCCAGGTAATCAGATGGTACGACTGTGCTCCACACCACCTTTAACATGTATGTCAGTATATGGGGATGTTTCCCACACATTCAACGCCATGTTTACGGAAAAATAAAAGGGGAGATAAAATCCCCCCTTTTTAATTAAATGTCTGTATGAATTGATGAATTATTCGCCAGATGCCTGCTGTGCTTCCGGCTTACCGTAAATCAGCAATGGCTTGCTCTGACCGCCAATCACCGACTCATCGATCACCACTTTTTCGACGTCTTCCATAGATGGTAGATCGTACATGGTGTCGAGCAGCGCGGCTTCGACGATAGAACGCAGACCACGAGCACCGGTTTTACGCGCCATCGCTTTCTTGGCGATCGCATCCAGCGCTTCTTCACGGAATTCCAGATCGACACCTTCAAGATTGAACAACGCTTGGTACTGCTTGGTCAGGGCGTTTTTCGGCTCTTTGAGGATCTGGATCAACGCTTCTTCACTCAATTCGCTCAGCGTCGCCACAACCGGCAGACGGCCGATGAACTCAGGGATCAGACCAAATTTGATCAGATCTTCCGGTTCTACCTGCGACAGCAGTTCACCTTCGCTGGCTTTATCAGACTGCGCTTTTACCGTTGCGCCAAAACCAATGCCGGAGCCAGTTTCAACACGGTTAGCAATGACTTTATCCAGACCGGCAAATGCACCACCGCAGATAAACAGGATCTTGGAGGTATCAACCTGCAGGAATTCCTGCTGAGGATGTTTACGCCCCCCCTGCGGCGGAACGGCGGCAACCGTACCTTCGATCAGTTTCAACAGCGCCTGCTGTACGCCTTCGCCGGAAACGTCACGCGTAATGGACGGGTTGTCAGACTTACGAGAAATCTTGTCGATTTCATCGATATAGACGATCCCGCGCTGTGCTTTCTGCACGTCGTAATCGCACTTCTGCAGCAGTTTCTGAATAATATTTTCAACATCCTCACCCACATAACCGGCTTCGGTCAGCGTGGTGGCGTCGGCCATGGTGAACGGAACGTCCAGCAGGCGCGCCAGCGTTTCAGCCAGCAGCGTTTTACCGGAACCCGTCGGGCCAATCAGCAGGATGTTACTTTTGCCCAACTCGACGCCGTTGCTGGTGTCGCCGTTGCGCAGACGTTTGTAATGGTTGTATACCGCGACCGCCAGCACTTTCTTCGCCTGCTCCTGACCGATAACGTAATCGTCCAGATGGTTGCGAATTTCATGTGGCGTCGGCAGCGCACTGCGTTCACGGTGCGGTGCTACTTCCTTAATCTCTTCGCGAATGATGTCGTTGCATAAATCAACACATTCGTCGCAGATATACACGGATGGTCCGGCAATCAGCTTACGCACTTCATGCTGGCTTTTGCCGCAAAAAGAGCAGTACAACAATTTGCCCGAGCCATCTTTGCGTTTATCTGTCATGGGTCAAAACCTCTTCTTTGTTCTTTGTGCCGCACACGACGACGCAAATGCCATTCTCAGGCGCAAGACGCTAGTCAGCGTTGTGCCGCTCCAGGTAATTATAGCGGCACACCTGCGCACTGGGCATTAATTACGATGGGTCAAAATCGAGTCGACCAGACCGTACTCTACCGCTTCAGAAGCGGAGAGGAAGCGATCGCGCTCAGTATCACGTTCAATCTGCTCAAGAGATTGACCCGTATGATGCGCCATAAGTTCGTTCATGCGCCCTTTTACCTTTAGGATTTCACGGGCATGAATTTCAATATCCGTAGCCTGGCCCTGGTAACCGCCCAGAGGCTGGTGGATCATGACGCGAGAGTTAGGCAGGCAAAAACGTTTACCTTTCGCCCCGGCGGTCAGCAGGAACGCGCCCATTGAGGCCGCCTGGCCCATACAAATGGTGCTGACGTCCGGCTTAATAAACTGCATGGTGTCATAGATAGACATCCCGGCAGTGATCACCCCACCAGGGGAGTTGATGTACAGGTAGATATCTTTTTCTGGGTTTTCTGCTTCCAGGAACAGCATCTGCGCCACGATCAGGTTAGCCATATGGTCTTCGACCTGGCCGGTCAGAAAAATGACGCGTTCCTTAAGTAGACGAGAATAGATATCAAAAGAGCGCTCACCACGTGAGGTCTGTTCAATGACCATCGGCACCAGCGCCATATGGGGTGCAAAGTTATCTCGTTCGCCGCTGTATGACATTTCCGTCTCCTGGATAAAATTTGAAAAAACCTGCTGTGCTGATTGTAACCTTATGGACGGATTATCAGCTAGTCCCTCAGTAATGGGTACGACATCGCCATAATTCAAGCATAACAATCTTTTGTTGTAACGCTAACACTGAAACGCTGTTTTCGCACTCTTCCCATGCAAAATGCGTGACAAAAAAAAACCCGCCACCAAAAGGTGACGGGCTTGCGTACGAAATTCGTGCTAAAAAAGAGACGAATTACGCCTGCTGGTTCATCAGTTCGTTGAAGGAAGTGGCTTTTTCAGTCACTTTCGCTTTCGCCAGAACGGCTTCAACAGCCTGCTCTTCCAGAGCGACGTTACGCATGTTGTCCATCAGCTCTTTGTTTTTGCTGTAGAACTCAACAACTTCTTTCGGATCTTCGTAAGCAGAAGCCATCTCTTCGATCAGGCCTTTAACGCGATCTTCGTCAGCTTTCAGTTCGTTGGTACGAATCACTTCGCCCAGCAGCAGACCAACAACTACACGACGCTTAGCCTGTTCTTCGAACAGTTCACGCGGCAGTTCCAGAGCTTGTTTCTCGTTGCCGCCGAAACGCTGTGCAGCCTGACGACGCAGAACGTCGATTTCGCTGTCGATCAGAGCAGCCGGTACGTCGATGTCGTTAGCTTTTACCAGACCTTCGATCGCCTGAGACTTAACGCGGTTACGCACAGCGCCTTTCAGCTCGCGTTCCATGTTTTTACGGACTTCAGCGCGCAGGCCTGCTACGGAACCATCTTCAACGCCGAAACGTTTGATGAATTCTTCAGTCAGTTCCGGCAGTTCGCGTTCTTCAACTTTCTTCAGGTTGATAACGAACTTAGCGGCTTTACCTTTCAGGTTTTCAGCGTGGTACTCTTCCGGGAAGGTCACGTCGATAGTGAACTCTTCGCCAGCTTTGTGGCCTTTAACGCCTTCTTCGAAGCCTGGGATCATACGACCCTGGCCCATCGCCAGTACGAAGTCAGACGCTTTGCCGCCTTCGAACTCTTCGCCGTCTACAGAACCGGTGAAGTCGATGGTTACACGGTCTTCTGCATCAGCAGCGCCGTCTTTGTCTTTCCAGGTAGCCTGCTGCTTACGCAGGGTATCCAGCATCACGTCAACGTCAGCGTCGGTAACTTCAACAACCGGTTTTTCAACTTCGATTGCTTCCAGACCAGTCAGCTCAACTTCCGGGTAAACTTCGAACTCTACCGCGTAAGTAAAATCTTCACCCAGTTTGTATTCGCCCGGAACGTAGTTCGGTGCGCCAGCCGGGTTGATTTTTTCTTTGATGATCGCGTCAACGAAGTTGCGGCTCATCAGGTCGCCCAGAACGTCCTGGCGAACAGACGCACCATAACGCTGAGCAACAACATTCATCGGTACTTTTCCTTTGCGGAAACCGTCAATACGCACTTTCTTCGCTACGTTGACCAGCTCGCTTTTCACAGCGGTCTCGATGCTGTCAGCAGCGATAGTAATCGTTACACGGCGGCCAAGGCCTTGAGTGGTTTCAACTGAAACTTGCATCTTGTTACCTCAAAAAATCACAGTGCTCGGTCAACTCTTCTCCGCAAGCACAGGTTGTTGGCTTCGCGGAACTGGGATGTTCTCATAAGCAATCACATTCCCTGTCGTCAGAATCATCCCGAAGACATTCCGAAAAATAAGACGCGCATTATAGCGGCATCACTTTTATGAGTCGAGAACGGTTATCGCGCGTTGCTGCGGCTTTTTTCACAATTCCCGGCTAATTTTTGTCTGAATACTGTAAGACTGCCCCAGAATTCAGACAAAACAAAACGGCCCGCAGGCCGTTTTCACATAATCTGTAGCAACATACTGGAAAAGCGTCGGTTGTTGCAAATCCGTTTTTACGCGATGCTTCCCGCCCCACGACACGGAGGCGATGCAAAAATCGTATCCTGCAACGCTTCCCACTCCTTAATGGTGTAGGTATGCAGGGCAAGCGCATGAACGGTTGTGGAAAGCTCCGTCGTTAATGTGCTGTAAATCATCCGATGGCGATTAAGAAAACGTTCACCTGTAAAGCGATCGCTAACCAGCACAACCTTAAAGTGGCTTTCAGAACCAGCCGGGACATTGTGACGATAGCTTTCATCCACAACTTCGAGGAACACGGGTTCGAACGCTGCCCTTAATTTTTCTTCTATTTGCTCACGAATCATCATGAAATTTTTCCTCCGACAACGCTGAGATGTCACCCATCCCTTTAAATACTAGCCGCTTTTACCGTTTCCATTACACCTTAGCAACAAAAAATTAGCGTTTGTCTGATTTTCTCAGCCAAACGGATGAAGTTCACTGAATCCACCCTTCGATTTATTGCAAAAAGTCCGTTTATGGTCTCCACAAAGTCATAAAACGGACAACACAATGAATTTACATGCGTTACCCACTTCCCCTCATCGTTGGCGATGTTATGATGGCGGGAATTTTCTCCAACCATACAATTTAGATTCGCTGAGAGCCCTGGCATGTTTAAAAAAATCCTCGTCCCGTTTGTCGCGCTGTTTATGTTAGCTGGATGCGCAACGCCGCCGACCACTATTGAAGTTTCCCCGAAAATCACTCTGCCGCAGCAGGACCCAAGCCTGATGGGCGTGACCGTTAGCATCAACGGTGCCGACCAGCGTCAGGATCAGGCACTGGCAAAAGTCACCCGCGACAACCAGCTGGTTACCCTGACCGCGTCTCGCGATCTGCGTTTCCTGCTGCAAGAAGTGCTGGAAAAACAGATGACTGCGCGCGGTTATATGATTGGGCCAAACGGTGCTGTTAACCTGCAAATCATTGTTAGCCAGCTGTATGCTGACGTGTCTCAGGGTAGCGTGCGTTATAACATCGCCACCAAGGCAGACATCGCCATCATTGCCACCGCAGCTAACGGCAACAAGATGACCAAAAACTACCGCGCAAGCTATTCTGTTGAAGGCGCACTGCAGGCCTCCAATAAAAATATCGCTGACGCCGTTAACAGCGTGCTGACCGACACCATCGCTGATATGTCTCAGGACACCAGCGTTCACGATTTCATCAAGCAGAACGCTCGTTAATTTCTGCCCATATGGCCCGGCGCTCGTCGGGCCTATAGAAGCCCATGTCCAGTCATTACTTACGTATTTTTCAGCAACCACGTTCAGCTATCCTGCTCATACTGGGATTTGCCTCCGGTTTACCGCTCGCTCTGACTTCGGGTACGCTTCAGGCGTGGATGACGGTCGAGAATATCGATCTTAAAACCATTGGTTTCTTTTCTCTGGTCGGCCAGGCCTACGTGTTTAAGTTCCTCTGGTCCCCGCTAATGGACCGCTACACGCCGCCGTTTTTAGGTCGACGTCGCGGTTGGCTGCTGGCAACCCAGGTACTGTTACTGATTTCTATCGCCGCGATGGGCTTTCTGGAGCCTGGCACGCAGCTGCGCTGGATGGCCGCGCTTGCGGTGGTGATCGCGTTTTGCTCGGCATCGCAGGATATCGTCTTTGATGCCTGGAAAACCGACGTGTTGCCCGCCGAAGAACGCGGCACCGGCGCGGCTATCAGCGTGCTGGGCTATCGTTTAGGGATGCTGGTTTCCGGCGGGCTGGCCCTGTGGATGGCCGATCGCTGGCTGGGCTGGCAGGGCATGTACTGGCTGATGGCGGCGCTGCTAATACCTTGTATCATCGCTACTCTGTTAGCGCCCGAACCGACTGATGCTATTCCGGTGCCCAAAACGCTGGAGCAGGCTGTAGTCGCCCCGCTGCGCGACTTTTTTGGTCGTAACAACGCCTGGCTGATCCTGCTGCTGATTGTGCTGTATAAGCTTGGGGATGCTTTCGCCATGAGCTTGACCACCACCTTTTTAATCCGCGGCGTTGGGTTTGATGCGGGTGAAGTTGGCGTGGTGAATAAGACGCTTGGGCTGCTGGCCACTATCGTTGGCGCATTGTACGGCGGGATCCTGATGCAGCGCCTTTCGCTGTTTCGCGCCTTGCTGATTTTCGGCATCCTGCAGGGGGCATCGAATGCGGGTTATTGGTTATTGTCCATCACTGACAAACACATGTTTAGTATGGCGACCGCCGTCTTCTTTGAAAACCTGTGCGGTGGAATGGGCACGGCTGCGTTTGTCGCCTTATTAATGACGCTGTGCAATAAGTCCTTCTCAGCGACTCAGTTCGCCCTGCTCTCCGCGCTTTCAGCCGTTGGTCGCGTTTACGTTGGCCCAGTAGCGGGTTGGTTTGTCGAAGCGCACGGATGGCCAACGTTTTATCTGTTCTCCGTGTTTGCCGCGATCCCCGGCCTCATACTGCTGCTGGTTTGTCGTCAGACGTTGGAGCATAGCTGGCAAAACGAAAGCTTTATACCACGCACGGAATTTCGTGGAGCGTACAGCCTGGCTTTAATGACGTTGGTAGTGGGCTGCTGCCTGTTGCTGGCTTGGTTGTTGCTGTTAATCATGAATGCGCTGGATTACACCAAGTTCTCCTTCCTGCCGGAACTGCTTGAAGTCTCAGTGGTGGTCGCGGTCTGTGGAGTCGTTTTTGGTGGATTGTTGGATTATCTGGCACTGCGCAAAACCCGTCTGGCGTGACGTTGCATATTTATGCTCTAAATAATTCGAGTTACGGGAAGGCGGCGACGCAGCAAATCCCCAGGAGCTTACATAAGTAAGTGACTGGGGTGAGCGAGGAAAGCCAACACACCCGTAGCTTGAAGTATGACGAGCATATTTGGTCGTTGTAATCACCCTACGTAATTATAACGGCTAAATAAACACCAATCGCTAAAAATATTATTTGTTATTTTGTGCGCCAAAGAATTTGGAAATTATTGACGCCTTTTATATATACTATTTTCCTTACTCGATTCAGCCGCAGCAGTTTTATTTTTTGTTCCTAAATTGTCTTTTTATTGATAATCAATTGTTAACCAATTGTTTTATTTTCGCATTGGTTATACCAATTGCCCTCAGCACGCCTCCCGCCTGCCCGCTTTCGTTATAACGTGATGTTGCAACAGGTTCTTAAAGACCAAGCGACATATATTGCAACATATGTGACATGCACGGCAGAACCCAGTAACACAGATCCAGAGATGTTTACAGTAATGTAACCTTCCCGTAAAATGCCCTCACACTTTAAACGCCACCCGGTCCCGTGGAATTGAGGTCGTTAAATGAGACTCAGGAAATACAATAAAAGTTTGGGATGGTTGTCATTAATTGCAGGCACTGCGTTACTCAGTGGCTGTAATTCTGCGCTGCTTGACCCTAAAGGACAGATTGGACTGGAACAACGTTCATTGATACTGACGGCATTTGGCCTGATGTTGATTGTCGTTATTCCCGCCATCTTGATGGCTGTTGGTTTTGCCTGGAAGTATCGTGCAAGCAATAAAGATGCGAAGTACAGCCCGAACTGGTCACACTCCAATAAAGTGGAAGCTGTGGTCTGGACGGTGCCGATCTTAATCATCATTTTCCTTGCCGTTCTGACCTGGAAAACCACTCACGCTCTTGAGCCAAGCAAACCGCTGGCGCATGACGAGAAGCCCATTACCATCGAAGTGGTTTCCATGGACTGGAAATGGTTCTTCATCTATCCGGAACAAGGTATCGCTACCGTGAATGAAATCGCCTTCCCGGCGAATACTCCGGTTGAGTTCAAAGTGACGTCCAACTCCGTGATGAACTCCTTCTTTATCCCGCGTCTGGGTAGCCAGATTTATGCCATGGCCGGTATGCAGACTCGACTGCATCTGATCGCCAACGAAGTCGGTACTTATGATGGTATCTCCGCAAGCTATAGCGGACCAGGCTTCTCCGGTATGAAGTTCAAGGCTATCGCAACAAAGGACCGCGCCGAATTCGACCAATGGGTTGCTAAAGCTAAACAGTCCACGAACACCATGAGCGACATGGCTGCGTTCGAAAAAGTGGCTGTGCCAAGCGAATACAACCAGGTGGAATACTTCTCCAACGTGAAACCCGATTTGTTTAAAGATGTTATTAACAAAT
Source organism: Citrobacter arsenatis (assembly GCF_004353845.1). Classification (GTDB taxonomy): domain Bacteria; phylum Pseudomonadota; class Gammaproteobacteria; order Enterobacterales; family Enterobacteriaceae; genus Citrobacter; species Citrobacter arsenatis. Next base: position 1,258,568 of record NZ_CP037864.1, on the reverse strand, counting down.
TTATGGCTCACGGTAAGAGCATGGACATGACCCAACCCGAAGGTGAGCACAGCGCACACGAAGGCATGGAAGGCATGGACATGAGCCACGCGGAATCCGCTCACTAAGGGGCCGAGGAAGAATACGATGTTCGGAAAATTGACGCTGGATGCAGTGCCGTTCCATGAACCTATTGTCATGGTTACGATTGCTGCCATTATCATCGGTGGTGCGGCCTTACTGGGCCTTATCACTTACTTCGGTAAGTGGACCTACCTGTGGAAAGAGTGGCTGACTTCTGTTGACCACAAACGCCTTGGCATCATGTATGTCATCGTCGCAATCGTCATGTTGATTCGTGGCTTTGCCGACGCCATCATGATGCGTAGTCAGCAAGCGCTGGCTTCTGCAGGTGAAGCGGGCTTCCTGCCACCTCACCACTACGACCAGATCTTCACGGCTCACGGCGTGATTATGATCTTCTTCGTGGCAATGCCATTTGTTATCGGTCTGATGAACCTAGTGGTTCCGCTGCAGATCGGCGCTCGTGACGTTGCATTCCCGTTCCTGAACAACCTGAGCTTCTGGTTCACCGTTGTCGGCGTAATCCTGGTTAACCTGTCTCTGGGCGTGGGTGAATTCGCACAGACCGGTTGGCTGGCCTACCCGCCACTTTCGGGAATAGAGTACAGTCCAAGCGTCGGGGTCGACTATTGGATATGGGCAGTCCAGTTGTCCGGTATTGGTACTACCCTGACAGGTATTAACTTCTTTGTGACCATCATTAAGATGCGTGCGCCAGGAATGACCATGTTCAAGATGCCGGTATTTAGCTGGGCATCTCTGTGCGCGAACATCCTGATTATCGCCTCTTTCCCAATCCTGACGGTTACCGTCGCGTTGCTGACCCTGGATCGCTATCTGGGCACCCATTTCTTTACCAACGATATGGGCGGCAACATGATGATGTACATCAACCTGATTTGGGCCTGGGGCCATCCGGAAGTGTACATTCTGGTTCTGCCAGTCTTCGGTGTGTTCTCCGAAATCGCGGCAACCTTCTCGCGTAAACGTCTGTTTGGTTACACCTCGCTGGTGTGGGCAACCGTGTGTATCACCGTTCTGTCGTTCGTTGTTTGGCTGCACCACTTCTTCACCATGGGTGCGGGCGCTAACGTAAACGCCTTCTTCGGTATTACCACCATGATTATCGCCATCCCGACCGGGGTGAAGATCTTCAACTGGCTGTTCACCATGTATCAGGGGCGTATCGTATTCCACTCAGCGATGCTGTGGACGATTGGCTTTATCGTCACCTTCTCAGTCGGCGGCATGACCGGCGTACTGCTGGCGGTGCCGGGTGCGGACTTCGTACTGCACAACAGTCTGTTCCTGATTGCGCACTTCCATAACGTTATCATCGGCGGCGTCGTCTTTGGATGCTTCGCAGGTATGACCTACTGGTGGCCAAAAGCGTTTGGCTTCACGCTGAACGAAACCTGGGGTAAACGCGCATTCTGGTTCTGGATCATCGGCTTCTTCGTAGCATTTATGCCGCTGTACGTGCTGGGCTTCATGGGGATGACCCGTCGCCTCAGCCAGCAGATTGACCCGCAGTTCCATCCGATGCTGGTTGTTGCCGCCTGCGGCGCCGCGCTGATTGCACTGGGTATCCTGTGCCAGCTGATTCAGATCTACGTGTCTATTCGCGACCGCGAGCAGAACCGTGACCTGACCGGTGACCCATGGGGTGGTCGTACGCTGGAGTGGGCAACCTCTTCCCCACCTCCGTTCTACAACTTTGCCGTTGTGCCGCACGTTCACGAGCGTGATGCCTTCTGGGAAATGAAAGAAAAAGGTGAAGCGTACAAGCAGCCTGCGCACTATGAAGAAATTCATATGCCGAAGAACAGCGGTGCCGGTATCGTCATTACCGCCTTCGCAACACTGTTTGGTTTCGCCATGATCTGGCATATCTGGTGGCTGGCGATTGCAAGCTTCGCAGGCATGATCATCAGCTGGATTGTGAAAAGCTTTGATGAAGACGTGGATTACTACGTGCCGGTCCCGGAAGTCGAAAAACTGGAAAACCAGCATTTCGATGAGATTACTAAGGCAGGGCTGAAAAATGGCAACTGATACTTTAACGCACGCGACTGCCCACGCGCACGAACACGGGCACCACGATGCAGGCCAGACCAAGATCTTCGGATTCTGGGTCTACCTGATGAGCGACTGCATTCTGTTCTCTATTCTGTTTGCAACCTATGCCGTTCTGGTGAACGGCACCGCAGGTGGCCCGACAGGTAAGGACATTTTTGAACTGCCGTTCGTTCTGGTTGAAACATTCCTGCTGTTATTCAGCTCCATTACTTACGGCATGGCAGCGATTGCCATGTACAAGAACAACAAGAGCCAGGTTATCTCCTGGCTGGCGTTGACCTTCTTGTTCGGTGCCGGATTCATCGGGATGGAACTCTATGAATTCCATCACCTGATTGTTAACGGTATGGGCCCGGATCGCAGCGGCTTCCTGTCTGCGTTCTTCGCGCTGGTCGGTACGCACGGTCTGCACGTCACCTCCGGTCTTATCTGGATGGCGGTGCTGATGGTGCAAGTTGCTCGTCGCGGCCTGACCAGTACTAACCGTACCCGCATCATGTGCCTGAGCCTGTTCTGGCACTTCCTGGATGTGGTGTGGATCTGTGTGTTCACTGTTGTTTATCTGATGGGGGCGATGTAATGAGTCATTCTAACGAGAGCGGCGGCGCATCCCATGGCAGCGTAAAAACCTACATGACAGGTTTTATCCTGTCGATCATCCTGACGGTCATCCCGTTCTGGATGGTCATGACAGGTTCTGCCTCTCCGGCCGTCATTCTGGGAACTATTCTGGCAATGGCAGTGGTACAGATTCTGGTGCACCTGGTGTGCTTCCTGCACATGAATAGCAAATCTGATGAAGGTTGGAACATGACGGCCTTTGTCTTTACTGTGCTAATCATCGCCATCCTGGTTGTAGGCTCCATCTGGATTATGTGGAACCTTAACTACAACATGATGATGCACTAAGAGCGGCGATTATGATGTTTAAGCAATACCTGCAAGTAACGAAACCAGGCATCATCTTTGGCAACCTGATCTCGGTGATTGGGGGATTCCTGCTGGCCTCAAAAGGCAGCATTGATTATCCCCTGTTTATCTACACGCTGGTTGGGGTGTCACTGGTTGTGGCGTCGGGTTGTGTATTTAACAACTACATCGACAGGGATATCGACAGGAAGATGGAGAGGACCAAAAACCGCGTGCTGGTTAAGGGTCTGATTTCCCCTGCGGTCTCGCTGGTATACGCCACCCTGCTGGGTATTGCTGGCTTTATGCTGCTGTGGTTTGGCGCGAACCCTCTGGCCTGTTGGCTGGGGGTAATGGGCTTCGTGGTCTATGTGGGCGTTTATAGCCTGTATATGAAGCGCCATTCCGTTTACGGTACGTTGATTGGCTCACTCTCCGGCGCTGCGCCGCCGGTGATTGGCTACTGCGCCGTAACCGGTGTGTTCGATAGTGGCGCGCTGATCCTGCTGGCTATTTTCAGCCTGTGGCAGATGCCGCACTCTTACGCGATTGCAATTTTCCGCTTCAAGGATTATCAGGCTGCCAACATCCCGGTACTGCCGGTGGTGAAAGGTATTTCGGTCGCGAAGAACCATATCACGCTGTATATCATCGCATTTGCTATCGCCACGCTGATGTTAACCCTGGGCGGCTATGCAGGTTATAAATACCTGATTGTTGCTGCGGCGGTGAGCGTCTGGTGGTTGGGCATGGCGCTGCGCGGTTATAAAGTGGAAGATGACAAAGTCTGGGCGCGCAAGCTGTTCGGTTTCTCTATCATCGCCATTACCGCGCTCAGCGTTATGATGTCGGTCGACTTTATGGTGCCAAACTCGCAGAACCTGCTGACTTACGTCTGGTAAGTTAATCGTCACATCTTCTATGCCGGATGGCGGCTGACGCCTTATCCGGCCTACACAAAAGCACATTGCTTGTAGGCCGGATAAACGTAACCCCATCAGGCATCTTCCTGTTTATTATCCGTCCAGATTTCAAACAGCCATTTCCCCGCTTCAGCCGACTCAGCAAACATCCTTACGGTTAACGGTATGCGTGTTGCTTCCACTTCTTCCCGGTTAGCTTTGAACCATCTGGTTAATAGTGGCAGATTGTGCCATGGATAATAAGGTTTCCAGTTCACACATGATAAATCAACTTTGAACTCTTTCTCATATCGATCCAGAGCGCTGTGGAGATCATCTCCGGGGACATCAAACAATTCTGAGTCGAGTTCTAAAGGAACCTCCTTCCATTTTTCATCCAAATACCCAGGTATTTCTTCCCTGAAAAGTTTTAACACATCGTCTTGAATACTCACTAGAATGATGTCCACTGAATACAGTCATCAGCTTGAAACAATTGGTTATATTTATCGCGAAATACCATTTTCCTTTTCCCTGTTTCCATTAGTAATAACCACAAAAAGACTACACCTGTAATTATCGCAAGTAAATTAGTTGCGAAAGTAATTATTTCAATTATCCCACTACACAATTCCACATATCGTAGAGGTTTACCCCACCCCTTCCCCGCTTTACACTAGGCGCGAAATTAATACAGAGGTGGGAATGAACGATTACAAAATGACGCCCGGTGAGTTGCGCGCCACCTGGGGTTTAGGGACCGTATTCTCGTTGCGCATGCTTGGCATGTTTATGGTCCTGCCGGTTCTGACCACGTACGGTATGGCGCTACAGGGTGCCAGCGAAGCGCTGATAGGCCTTGCCATCGGCATATATGGTCTGGCTCAAGCCGTCTTCCAGATCCCCTTTGGCCTGCTCTCTGACCGCATCGGTCGTAAGCCGCTTATTGTCGGCGGGCTGGCGGTATTTGTTCTCGGCAGCATAATTGCTGCTCTCTCCGATTCAATCTGGGGAATTATTCTTGGCCGGGCCTTGCAAGGCTCTGGCGCGATTGCTGCTGCCGTAATGGCGCTACTTTCCGACTTAACCCGTGAGCAAAACCGTACCAAAGCGATGGCGTTTATCGGCGTCAGCTTTGGTATCACTTTCGCTATTGCGATGGTGCTGGGGCCAATCGTTACCCATGCGCTGGGGCTACACGCGCTGTTCTGGATGATTGCTGCTCTGGCTACTACGGGTATCGTGCTGACTATTTGGGTCGTTCCTAATAGTACCAACCACGTGCTGAACCGCGAGTCGGGAATGGTAAAAGGCAGCTTCCGCAAAGTGCTGGCGGAGCCTAAACTGCTGAAGCTCAATTTTGGCATCATGTGTCTGCACATTTTGCTGATGTCTACCTTCGTCGCCTTGCCGGGTCAACTGGCAAAAGCGGGCTTCCCCGCCGCCGAACACTGGAAAATTTATCTGGTGACGATGCTGCTGTCCTTTGTTTCCGTAGTGCCGTTTATCATTTACGCCGAAGTGAAGCGCCGGATGAAACGCGTGTTCCTCGCCTGCGTGTTCCTGATTCTTATTGCCGAGATTGTGTTGTGGAGCGCTAACGTGCGTTTCTGGGGGCTGATTGCGGGCGTTCAGATATTCTTCCTTGCCTTCAACCTGATGGAAGCTCTCCTCCCCTCGCTTATCAGTAAAGAGTCCCCGGCTGGCTACAAAGGCACCGCGATGGGCGTTTACTCCACCAGCCAGTTTCTTGGCGTGGCGATTGGCGGTTCGCTCGGCGGTTGGGTGGTTGAAATATTTGATGGTCAGGCGGTATTCCTGGCCGGCGCGCTTCTGGCGGCAGTGTGGTTATTGGTGGCAAGCACTATGAAAGAGCCGCCATATGTCAGCAGCCTGCGTGTGGAAATCCCACCTGGAATTGCTGCGGATGATACCCTGAAGCAGCGTCTGCTGGCTCAAGAAGGGATAAGTGAAGTGTTAATTGTCGCGAAAGAACATTCGGCCTACGTGAAAATCGACAGCAAAGTGACGAATCGATTTGAGGTTGAGCAGGCCATTAGCCAGGCGTGAAGATGACCAGATGGCGGCTATCGCCTTATCCGACCTACAAATAGCGTGTGCGACCTGTAGGCCTGATAAGCGTAGCGCCATCAGGCATTACGGCTTAATCGCGGAAGTTCTTAAACTGGAACGGCTGGCCGAGATCGCCACCGCGAACCAGCGCCATAACGGATTGCAGGTCGTCACGCGCCTTGCCGGTTACACGGATTTCTTCGCCCTGAATCTGCGCCTGCACCTTCAGTTTGCTGTCTTTAATCAGCTTAACGATTTTCTTTTGCACTGCACTTTCAATGCCTTGTTTCAGCTTAGCTTCAACAAACCAGGTTTTACCGCTGTGCACGAAGGTTTCTGGGACGTCCAGCGACGTGCCCTCAATGCCGCGTTTCAACAGCTTGGCACGTAAAATATCCAGCAGCTGATTGACCTGGAAATCAGACTCGCTCAGCACCTTAATCGTCTTATTTGATTCATTCAGCTCAAAAGTTGCTTCAACGCCACGAAAATCAAAGCGTGACTCCACTTCACGGCTGGCGTTATCTACCGCGTTACGGGCTTCCTGAAGATCAACTTCAGAGACAATATCGAAAGATGGCATCTTTTCCTCTCCCTTCATTTTTGATGCGAAGCATAATACCTGCAAAGTTACACAACAGACAGCGCTATACTAGGCTGTATCCTTTAATTGTACGTGGTACTGACACCTGCGAACAATAATGGGGTACGGCCGATATGGATTAACACCTGGTGCTGTTGCAGGTGAGGAGGAAGAATGAAAATTACCGTACTGGGATGTGGAGCGTTAGGACAGCTTTGGCTAACCGCGCTGTGCAAACATGGACATGAGGTGCAGGGGTGGCTACGCGTACCGCAACCCTATTGCAGCGTTAACCTGATCGACACGGATGGGTCAGTTTTTAATGAATCCCTGACGGCAAACGACCCCGACTTTTTGGCGAAAAGCGACCTGCTGCTGGTCACCCTCAAAGCCTGGCAGGTTTCTGATGCGGTAAAAGGCCTGGCCGCAATTCTGCCTGAAACCACGCCCATTCTGCTGATTCATAACGGTATGGGGACGATTGAAGAATTGCATAACATTAAACAACCTTTGCTGATGGGCACCACCACCCACGCGGCACGCCGTGACGGGAACGTCATCATTCATGTCGCTCAGGGTACAACAAGGATTGGTCCGGCGCGTGAACAAGACGGTGATTTCAGTTATCTGGCTGAAGTCCTGCAAGATGTGCTGCCGGACGTCGCCTGGCACAACACTATTCGCGCCGAACTGTGGCGCAAACTGGCCGTAAACTGCGTCATCAACCCGCTGACCGCATTATGGGATTGCCCAAACGGAGAGTTACGCCATCATCCTGAAAAAATTGCACTCATCTGCGAGGAAGTGGCGGCGGTTATTGAACGCGAAGGCCACCACACATCTGCGGATGATTTACGCTATTATGTCGAGCAAGTGATTGACAGTACGGCGGAAAATATCTCATCAATGCTGCAAGACATTCGTGCCCTGCGCCATACCGAGATCGACTACATTACCGGCTATTTGTTAAAACGCGCCCGCGCGCACGGCATCGCCGTCCCGGAAAATGCCCGCCTGTTTGAAATGGTTAAGAGAAAGGAAAGTGAGTATGAGCGCTCAAGCACTGGTATGTCTCGCCCCTGGTAGTGAAGAGACCGAAGCGGTCACCACTATCGATCTGCTGGTTCGCGGCGGAATTAAGGTCACGACCGCAAGCGTCGCCAGCGATGGTGGCCTGACCATTGTGTGCTCACGCGGAGTGAAGCTGCTGGCAGATGCGCCGTTAGTCGAAGTTGCTGATGGCGATTTCGACATCATCGTGCTGCCGGGCGGAATTAAAGGCGCCGAGTGTTTTCGCGACAGCCCTCTGCTGGTCGAAACCGTGAAACAGTTTCATCGCTCCGGGCGCATTGTTGCGGCAATTTGCGCCGCTGCCGCCACCGTCCTTGTCCCACACGATATTTTCCCCATCGGAAATATGACGGGCTTCCCGGCGCTGAAAGACAAAATTCCCGCAGATCAGTGGCAGGACAAGCGCGTCGTCTGGGATCCGCGCGTCAACCTGTTAACCAGCCAGGGACCGGGAACTTCAATCGATTTCGGTTTAAAGATCATTGATCTGCTGGTCAGTCGCGAAAAAGCTCACGAGGTAGCGTCACAGCTGGTGATGGCCGCGGGTATCTATAACTACTACGAGTAAATCTTCAGGCCACACGCAGACAAGGAATTATGATGAAAGGATATCTGAGCACATTGGCTTTACTGCTTCTTTCCAGCCACGCCAGCGCAACGCAGCTTGAAATAAAAAACCTTGAGTATCGCTATCCCAATAGCACTGAGATGCAGTATCGCGTGCCGTGGTTTACTTCAAAGGAAAGCCCACAGGTTGCAAAGCGCATTAACGATTATATTTTCGCAAGCTTTATCAATCAGCTACCGGGAAATAATCCGCAAACAACAGTGAATCAGTTTGCGAAATCGGAGAGAAACCCCACCGCAAATATTAACTACACGGTTGAGTATCGCGACGCCAACGTTCTGACCCTGAACATGTTTGTCGAAGGCTGCGGGGCATATTGCGAGTCATACAATGTGCCGATCAGCTTCGATTTGGCCAGCGGCGCGGCAATTACACTTAACGATCTTTTTTCCCGCTCCACAATGGCCGAATTAAACACCCGCATCAGAAAAGATATCCGCAGCCAAATTGATACCTATGTTGCTGCACATAAGGAAGGCGCAGATTCTGGCTATGCCGAATTCTACGCCTCGTGCGCAACCTACACTGACGGGTTGTACTACATCGACAAATTCTCCCTGCAAAAAGATCATCTGGTTTTCCTGAACGGACGCTGTAGCAACCACGCCAACCGCGCGGGTGACGAGCTGGGCGATTTCACCACGAAAATCCCTACCGGAGAACTGCATGAGCAGTTCACGCCATACGGCCAGTATCTGACTGGGGCAAAGAGTACAACACCGGTTGAGCCCACGCCCGGCATTGACGGCAAGGTCATGTACGGCACACTGGGAAAAAGCATGCGTATTCTGCTGAAGGTGGACTGCAAATACGGTGATTTTTTTGAAGGAGCTTACTTTTACCAGAAATTTGGCGCACCGATCGAATTAACCGGTAAGTGCGACACAGCCGACAATCGACATTATGAACTGAAGACGTCTGCCGCTGAACAATCGGAAGAGAAGATAACACTGGATTTAAAAGACGGTGTCTACCAGGGCGTCTGGGAGTCGAATGGGAAGACGCTTCCCGTGCGTTTTGAATAATACCGTTGTATTGCCGGATGGCGGCGTAACCGCCTTATCCGGCCTACAAAACGGTACAGTCTGTAGGCCGGATAAGCGACAGCGCCATCCGGCAAAGGAATTACGGGCGATACACCTTCACGTTCTCAAAGCCCTGCTCGCGCAGATACAGCGCCTGCAGGCGGCTCATCACCCCGCGTTCACACCACAGCAGCCAGGTTTTACTCTGGTCCAAATCGCCGAATTTAGTGCTCAGCTTGTAGAACGGCAGAGCAACGACCTCCACACCGTCAACTTTCAGCGGTTTGTCATCCTGTTCATCCACTGAACGGATATCCAGAATTACATCGTTCGGGCCAAAGCCGCTCACGGTTTCAACTTCCACCACGGTCTGCTGCGTCTGCTGAGCGATATCGCGAATATCGATATTGTTGGCTTCTTCAACCACTTTATCGAGGATCGAGAAATCGAAGTTTTCTTCTTCGGCCTCAATCTTCGCTTTAACCGCTTTCACCGTCGGGCTTTTTGAAATCACACCGCAGTATTCCGGCATGGTACGGGCAAAGTCCTCGGTACCAATTTCACGCGCCAGGTTGATGATGTGCTCTTTATCATGGGAAATAAGCGGGCGCAGGATCAGGGTGTCAGATACGTTATCGATCAGGCGCAGGTTGGTCAGCGTCTGACTGGACACCTGACCCAGCGCTTCACCGGTGACTAACGCCTGTACGCCATAGCGCTCAGCGACTTTCGACGCCGCGCGTACCATCATGCGTTTGAGGACCACGCCCATCTGACCGTCGTCGACTTTCTCCAGGATCTCGCCCACCACCGGCTCGAAGTTGATCGCGACAAAACGTACACGATGCGAGCTACCAAAGCGGTTCCACAGATAATGCGCTACCTGGCGAACGCCGATTTCATGTGCTGCACCGCCGAGGTTGAAGAAGCAGTAGTGCACGCGACAGCCGCGACGCATCAGCATATAGCTCGACACGCCGGAGTCGAAACCACCGGAGATCAGTGACAGTACGTCTTCCTGCGTCCCAATCGGGAAACCGCCAATACCTTCATAGCGGCCTTTAACCAGCAGCAGACGGTCGTTTTCGATTTCAAGATTAACCGTCACATCCGGCTTCGTCAGCTTCACTCGCGCGGATTCAATATGCTGGTTTAACCCGCCGCCAACATAGCGTTCCACCTCAATGGAGCTAAACTCATGCTTACCGCGACGCTTAACGCGTACGCAGAAGGTTTTACCTTCCAGTTGATCGCGATACTGCACCAGCGCTTTCTCGAAGATATCGTGCATATCGGTAAACGGCACGTCTTCTACTTCGAGAATATGGTGAATCCCCGGAATACGGGTCAGCGCGTCGCGAATATCCAGACGTTGGCTTTCATCTTTAGCGCGAACCTCAACGTGATCCCAGTGACGGACAACGGCAAGGTCTTCATCATAGTGCTTTAAAATGTTACGAATGTTCCCTGTCAGAATTTTTATAAAGCGCAAACGCACAGATTGGCTTTTGATGGTGATTTCTGGGAACAATTTAATGATAAACTTCATGGCGGCAATGGTTCTTTGGCAAGTCTGAACGACTTGTAATGGAAAAAAATACAGCAGCCCATACCCTGCGGCTGCATCCAGGCGCGCAAGTATACCACTATCATGGTCATCCTGTGCACATCGCCTTACCATTGCGCGTTATTTGCTTATCAGTGCGAGTCCGTTACCATAGTCTCGTGCTGCCAATACAGAGAGTCAGACATTCATTATGCCGAAGAAAAATGAAGCGCCAGCCAGTTTTGAAACAGCGCTGAGCGAGCTGGAACAGATTGTTACCCGTCTGGAAAGCGGCGACCTGCCGCTGGAAGAAGCGCTGAACGAATTCGAACGTGGCGTACAGTTGGCGCGTCAGGGACAGGTCAAATTGCAACAGGCTGAACAGCGCGTACAAATCCTGCTGTCAGATACTGAAGACGCCGCCCTTACGCCTTTCACACCGGATAATGAGTAAATGGATTTTACGCAGCAGCTACAGGCTTGCGTTGAGCAGGCCAACCTGGCACTGAGCCGTTTTATTGCGCCATTGCCCTTTCAGAACACTCCCGTGGTCGAAACCATGCAATATGGCGCATTATTAGGCGGTAAACGTCTGCGCCCGTTCCTGGTGTATGCGACCGGCCAGATGTTTGGCGTTAGCCTGAGTACGCTTGATGCTCCCGCTGCCGCCGTCGAGTGCATCCATGCCTATTCGCTGATGCATGATGATTTACCCGCGATGGACGATGATGACCTGCGCCGCGGTCTGCCGACCTGCCACGTAAAATTTGGCGAGGCAAACGCGATTCTGGCTGGCGATGCGCTGCAAACGCTGGCGTTCTCCATTATCAGCGACGCCCCGATGCCGGAAGTGTCTGACCGTGACCGCATCGCGATGATCTCTGAACTGGCGCAGGCCAGCGGTATCGCCGGCATGTGTGGCGGTCAGGCGCTGGATCTGGAAGCTGAAGGTCATCAGGTTGCGCTGGATGCGCTGGAGCGCATTCACCGCCATAAAACCGGGGCATTGATTCGCGCCGCCGTGCGTCTGGGTGCATTAAGCGCAGGCGATAAAGGGCGGGAATGCCTGGCAATACTCGACAAATACGCAGAAAGCATCGGTCTGGCCTTCCAGGTTCAGGATGACATCCTGGATGTGGTGGGCGATACTGCAACATTGGGTAAACGTCAGGGTGCTGACCAGCAGCTTGGCAAAAGTACCTATCCTGCACTTCTGGGTCTTGAGCAAGCCCAGAATAAAGCCCGGGATTTAATTGAGGATGCCCGCCAGTCGTTAAGTCTGCTGGCCGCACAGTCACTCGATACCTCGGCACTGGAAGCGCTAGCGGACTACATAATCCAGCGTGATAAATAAACCAACTATCCCATGAGCTTGCGATGAGTTTTGATATAGCCAAATACCCGACCCTGGCGCTGGTCGACTCCACCCAGGAGTTACGCCTGCTGCCAAAAGAGAGCCTGCCAAAGCTTTGCGACGAACTGCGCCGCTATTTGCTCGACAGCGTAAGCCGTTCCAGCGGGCACTTCGCCTCTGGTCTGGGCACGGTGGAACTCACCGTCGCGCTGCACTACGTCTATAACACCCCGTTTGACCAGTTAATCTGGGATGTGGGACATCAGGCTTATCCGCACAAAATTCTGACCGGCCGCCGCGATAAAATCGGCACCATTCGTCAGAAAGGCGGTTTACATCCGTTCCCGTGGCGCGGTGAGAGCGAGTATGACGTACTGAGCGTTGGGCACTCCTCAACGTCCATTAGCGCTGGCATTGGTATTGCGGTTGCCGCCGAAAAAGAAGGCAAAGATCGTCGTACCGTTTGTGTGATTGGCGACGGCGCTATCACCGCCGGGATGGCGTTTGAAGCGATGAACCATGCGGGTGATATTAAGCCCGACATGCTGGTTATCCTCAACGACAACGAAATGTCGATTTCAGAGAACGTCGGCGCGCTGAACAACCACCTGGCGCAACTGCTCTCTGGCAAACTCTACTCCTCGCTGCGCGAAGGCGGGAAGAAAGTCTTCTCCGGCGTGCCGCCGATTAAAGAGCTGCTCAAACGTACCGAAGAACACATCAAAGGCATGGTTGTGCCGGGTACGCTGTTTGAAGAACTGGGCTTTAACTATATTGGTCCGGTAGACGGTCACGACGTGCTGGGGCTTATCACTACGCTGAAGAACATGCGCGATCTTAAAGGTCCGCAGTTCCTGCACATCATGACCAAAAAAGGTCGTGGCTACGAGCCAGCGGAAAAAGACCCGATCACGTTCCACGCGGTACCAAAATTCGATCCGTCCAGCGGATGCCTGCCGAAAAGCAGCGGCGGCCTGCCAAGCTATTCAAAAATCTTCGGTGACTGGCTGTGCGAAACTGCAGCGAAAGACACTAAGCTGATGGCGATCACCCCGGCGATGCGTGAAGGCTCCGGTATGGTGGAGTTCTCACGTAAGTTCCCGGACCGCTACTTCGATGTGGCGATTGCCGAGCAGCATGCAGTGACCTTTGCAGCAGGTCTGGCGATTGGCGGCTACAAGCCGGTCGTGGCTATTTACTCAACCTTCCTGCAGCGCGCCTACGATCAGGTGCTGCATGATGTCGCCATCCAGAAGCTACCGGTGCTGTTCGCCGTTGACCGGGCAGGTATTGTTGGCGCAGATGGGCAAACCCACCAGGGGGCGTTCGATCTCTCCTTCCTGCGCTGCATCCCGGAAATGGTCATTATGACCCCGAGCGATGAGAACGAATGCCGCCAGATGCTGTTCACCGGCTATCACTACAACGAAGGCCCAACGGTTGTACGCTACCCACGCGGTAACGCGGTGGGCGTTGAGCTGGCACCGCTGGAACAACTGCCAATTGGTAAAGGCATCGTGAAGCGTCACGGGGAGAAAGTGGCAATACTGAACTTCGGTACCCTAATGCCGGAAGCCGCACAGGTCGCAGAGTCGCTGAACGCCACGCTGGTTGATATGCGCTTTGTGAAACCGCTTGATGAAACGTTGATTCTGGAAATGGCAGCCCAACACGAGGTGCTGGTCACCCTCGAAGAGAACGCCATTATGGGCGGTGCTGGCAGCGGCGTAAACGAAGTGCTGATGGCCCACCGCAAGCCCGTTCCGGTGCTGAACATTGGCCTGCCTGACTTCTTCATCCCGCAGGGTACTCAGGACGAGGCTCGCGCCGATCTGGGTCTTGATGCTGCCGGCATTGAGGCCAAAATCAAGGCCTGGCTGGCATAATCCCCTCTCCGCTCCTGCTATGCTTAATTCATCACGAGCTAAGCAGGAGTGGATTGATGAAATACAACACCTTAGGAAAAACCGACCTTCGGGTCTCCCGCCTTTGCCTGGGTTGCATGACGTTTGGCGAGCCGAATCGCGGCAACCACGCCTGGACGCTACCTGAAGAAAGCAGCCGCCCGATAATCAAACACGCCCTGGAAGGCGGCATTAACTTTTTCGATACCGCCAACAGCTACTCCGCTGGCAGCAGTGAAGAGATTGTCGGCCGCGCGCTGCGTGATTTCGCCCGCCGTGAGGATGTCGTGGTGGCGACCAAGGTTTATCACCAGGTGGATGATTTAGCGGAAGGATTATCCCGCGCACAAATCCTGCGCTCGATCGATGACAGCCTCAGACGCCTGGGGATGGATTATGTGGACATCCTGCAAATTCATCGCTGGGATTACAACACGCCGATCGAAGAAACGCTGGAAGCCCTTAACGACGTAGTGAAAGCCGGTAAAGCACGCTATATCGGCGCTTCATCCATGCACGCTTCGCAGTTTGCCCAGGCGCTGGCCTTACAGAAGCAACACGGCTGGGCGCAGTTCGTGAGTATGCAGGATCACTACAACCTAATCTATCGCGAGGAAGAACGTGAAATGCTGCCGCTTTGCTATCAGGAAGGCGTGGCAGTGATCCCGTGGAGCCCGCTGGCGCGTGGTCGCCTGACGCGTCCGTGGGGAGAAACGACCGCCCGTCTGGTTTCCGATGAGGTCGGTAAAAATTTGTACAACGAGAGCGATGAAAACGACGCACAAATTGCCGAACGGCTGACCGGCGTCAGCGAGGAACTGGGCGTAACGCGCGCGCAGGTCGCGCTGGCCTGGCTGCTAAGCAAGCCCGGTGTTGCAGCGCCGATTATCGGCACATCGCGCGAGGAACAGCTGGATGAATTACTCAATGCGGTGGATTTAACGCTGAAGCCGGAGCAGATTGCCGAACTGGAAACGCCGTACAAACAGCATCCGGTGGTGGGATTTAAATAAATTGCTGATTGTAGGCCGGATAAGCATAGCGCATCCGGGACTGATTGCCCGATGGCGCGGCGCTTATCGGGCCTACGAAATTGATATAGTTTTTGTAGGCCCGATAAGGCGTTTACGCGGCCATCCGGCAACACCATTTAAATGATACCTACCGGCCAGTGATGGCCAATAAAGTACAGTATCCCGGCGGACAGTATTCCGGCCACGATATCGTCGATCATGATCCCCGTACCGCCATGCACGTTGCGATCGAACCAACGAATCGGCCACGGCTTCCACATATCCAGAATACGGAAAATCACAAATCCGGCGGCAACCCACTGCCAGTCGTTGGTCGGCAGCGCCATCAGGGTTATCCACATCCCGACAAACTCGTCCCAGACAATGCTACCGTGATCGTGCACGCCCATATCTTTCGCCGTTTGATGACACAGATAAACGCCGATACAGATAGACAGCATGACGACCAACGAGTACAGCTGCCACGGCAAAAACGTCATTAAATACCAAAAAGGGATCGCCGCCAGCGATCCCATGGTGCCAGGAACAATTGGGCTCAGCCCGCTGCCAAAACCGGTGGCTAACAGGTGCCACGGGTTGCGCATACTCAGGCGACTTTTGGCGACATCTTTTTTAAGGCGCGGCAAAATGGTCATATCCTTTCCAGTCGAACGTGACGGATTTTCCATCGCGCGTAAAGTGAATACCTTCCACATCCGCGCTCATCTGTCCTATGCAGGTAAACGCTGCGCCGAGATTTCCCAGCGCTACGTCCAGCGCGCCACGATTAATTTCCGGCACGGTAAAGCATAACTCATAATCTTCACCACCCGAGAGCGCCCAGCGCAGGGCCTGTTCCGGCTCAACGTGCTGTGAAAATGCCGTGGAGTAAGGCAGCGCATCGACGTTAACCCGCGCGCCACAGCCGCTGGCATTAACGATATGCCCCAGATCGGAAATCAAGCCATCGGAAAGATCAATAGCCGCACTGGCCAGATCGCGCAGGGCTTGTCCCTGTAAAATTCGCGGCGTGGGACGCAGATGGCGTTGCAGCAGATAGTCTGCGTCTTTTGCGTCTGCAACCTGCAATCGATCCTGCAAAATCGCCAGCCCAGCCGCGCTGTCGCCCGGCGTACCGGTAACATAAATCCAGTCCCCCGGTTTCGCGCCGGAGCGTTTTAAGGCCCGTCCTACAGGGACGTAGCCATGGATACCCAACGTCATCGACAGTGGTCCACGCGTGGTGTCACCGCCAATCAGCTGCATATCATAGTAATTGAGGAGTTCAAACAGGCCATCGCTGAAGGCTTCAAGCCAGGCTTCATCAACGTCAGGTAACGTGAGCGCCAGCGTCAGCCACGCAGGATCGGCTCCCATTGCTGCCAGATCGCTCAAATTCACCGCCAGCGCTTTCCATGCGAGATCGGCAGGATCAATGTCGGGGAGGAAGTGATTGCCAGCCACCAGCGTATCGGTACTGATCGCCAGCGTCTGCTTTTCAGGGATGTTCAGAAGTGCGCAGTCGTCACCAATACCGGTTTCGACATCAAGACGAGACGTTCTTACGCGGTCAAAATAACGGGCAATCAGGGAAAATTCGCCGCATGCCATACGTTATGCCTCAGCAGAAAAAAAAGAAAAAGCCGGGGACAGTGGAAACAGGTTCCACCATCCAGCCGGCCTCGGAATTACTTTTTGTTGGGGCGAATCACAGGTGCTGCTTTATCCAGTACGCCGTTCACGAATTTATGGCTATCTTCAGCGCCGAAGGTTTTCGCCAGTTCAATCGCTTCGTTGATGGCCACTTTGTACGGCACATCACTACGTTTAGACAGTTCAAACAGCGCAATACGCAGTACGGCTTTTTCTACCTGACCCAGCTCTTCCAACAGACGAGACAGGTAAGGCTTCATTAATCCATCCAGGTACGCGCTGTTAGTCGCCACCCCGGACAGCAGTTCACGGAAATACAGAACGTCGACATCTTTAACGTCCTGTTCCGCCAGGAACTGATATTCAACATCAGCGATGTCGTTCTGGGACAACTGCCAGGAGTAGAGCGCCTGGACGGCACACTCACGGGCGCGGCGACGAGCAGCAGGTTTCACGGATTTCCCCTTACAAAAATCAGGCCTTGATGGCTTTCAATACATTAATCATTTCAAGCGCAGTCAGTGCAGCTTCTGCGCCTTTGTTGCCAGCTTTAGTGCCAGCACGTTCGATGGCTTGTTCAATACTTTCGGTGGTCAGAACACCGAAGGCTACCGGAATGCCGCTGTCCTGAGCGACATGCGCCAGGCCATTGCTTGCACCGCCAGCCACATATTCGAAGTGCGCGGTACCGCCACGGATCACCGTACCTAACGCAATCACCGCGTCGTATTTACCGGTTTTTGCCAGTGCGTCAGCCGCCAGCGGCAGCTCATATGCACCAGGAACCCAAACAACGGTAATATTTTCATCTTTAACCTGACCAATACGTTTCAGGGCGTCGATAGCACCTTCCAGCAGGCTGTCATTGATAAAGTTGTTGAAACGCGCAATGGTGATGGCGACGCGAGCGTCCGGGGTAGCAACGTTAGCTTCAATAATGTTCATATTCTTCCTTCGGGTTCGATTTATGGCCCCGTAAGGGGGGCGGATTTTATCATAATATTCTGTGCGCTGCTTCCTCTAAATCAGAAAGCCTCACGCAGTCGTTAAATGCAGGCAAACGTCCGGGCCCACCTGGCGTATCTCATTGAATTTGAAATGGGGTGCGTCAGCCAGTTTCTCAAGGCCTGGCAGCACACATAATCCTCGTGCATCGCTGCCTAACAGTTTAGGCGCAACATACACGATTAGCTCATCAACCAAACCGGCCTGTAATAACGCGCCCGCAAGCGTAGGGCCAGCTTCAACCCAAATGCTGTTAATTTGCTGTTTACCCAGTTGCATCATCAGCACCACCAGATCCAGATGCCCGTTATGTTCCGGCACCTTCAGGCTGCGCACCGTCTCCGGCCAGCTACGAGGGTCGTCTTCAGTCCGCACAATCCAGGTTTCTCCTGGCTGTTGCACAATACGGTGCTCCGGCGTGACCTGATTCTGGCTATCAAGAACAATGCGGATTGGCTGGCGCAGATTTTCCTGCGGATAACTCGCCTGGGTTGACTCCCCAAGCTCTGACCAGCGTACGGTAAGCTGAGGATCGTCGGCCAGCACCGTCGCGCTGCTGGTTAAGATCGCATGACTTTGCGCCCGTAGCCGTTGCACGTCGCGACGCGCGTGCGGAGAGGTTATCCACTGGCTTTCACCGCTCGCCATCGCCGTACGCCCATCAAGCGATGCGCCAAGCTTAAGCTGCAGATACGGGAATCCGGTACGCATGCGCTTGAGAAAACCTTTATTAAGCTGCTCAACTTCGCTCATCATCAGCCCGTGGCTGACGTCAATGCCCGCCTGCTGCAAACGGTAGAGGCCACGGCCTGCTACCTGTGGATTGGGATCCTGCATCGCCGCAACCACACGCGTCACGCCCGCGGCAATCAACGCATCGCAGCATGGCGGCGTGCGACCGTGATGGCTGCAGGGTTCAAGCGTGACATAGGCGGTTGCCCCTTGCGCTTTTTCTCCAGCCATCCTTAATGCATGGACTTCAGCATGCGGTTCGCCAGCACGGTGATGATACCCTTCACCGACGATCTCCCCATCTTTCACAATCACGCAGCCCACGTTGGGATTAGGGTGAGTGGTAAAACGTCCGCGCGCAGCAAGCTTCAGCGCGCGCGCCATGTACAATTCATCCTGCATGGCTTAGTCCTGTAGGCGAGCAATCTCTTCGCCAAATTCTTTGATATCTTCGAAACTCCGGTAAACCGAGGCAAAGCGGATGTAGGCGACTTTATCGAGCTTTTTCAACTGCTCCATCACCAGGTTGCCGATCATCTTGCTAGGTACCTCACGCTCGCCAGTCGCACGCAGTTGTGATTTGATATGGTTCAACGCCATTTCGACGTCATCTGCGCTAACCGGGCGTTTCTCAAGCGCTCTGAGCATGCCGCTGCGCAGCTTATCTTCATTAAAGGGTTCACGCACATCGTTGCTTTTCACAACGCGCGGCATGACAAGTTCAGCCACTTCAAAAGTGGTGAAACGTTCGTTACAGACCAGACACTGCCGACGGCGGCGTACTGAGGAGCCCTCGCCTACAAGACGAGAGTCAATTACCTTAGTGTCTACGGCGAAACAGAATGGGCAATGCATACGGCGTCCTGTACCTCAGTGGTTAACAGAAATCTATTTTACCCTGAACTGGCGTGACAACAAAGGCGCAGCGCTTTTGAGACAAAGGATCGATGCCTTCGTGCTCAGTGCGCACTACCATTATGCTATCGCGACAATGAAGGAAGTAATCACAATGACAAGACGTTACCTAAGAATTCTCCTGGTGGGAAGTCTCTTTAGTCTTAGCGCCTGCGCACAGCAAAGCGAAGTACGCCAGATGCATCAAAGCGTTAGCACGCTAAATAAAGAGATGACGCAGCTTAATCAGGAAACGGTAAAAATTACACAACAAAATATGTTGAATGCTAAATCAACCAGCGGTGTCTATCTGTTGCCGGGGTCCAAAACCCCAGCACGGCTGGAAAGCCAGATTGGCACGCTACGCATGTCGCTGGTCAATATTGCGCCAAACGCCGACGGCACGCGCCTGACGCTGCGGATTCAGGGTGAATCCAACACGCCGTTACCTGCCTTTAGCGCCACCGTTGAGTACGGACAAATTCAGGGCACCACGGACAACTATCAGGAAGTGAACGTTCACAACCAATTGATCAACGCCCCGGCAAGTATTCTTGCCCCCAGCGACGTAGACATTCCGCTGCAGATAAGTGGCCTCACTCCTGACCAGTTAGGATTTGTTCGCATCCACGACGTTCAGCCTGTTAGCCAATAAACTTTTTTGCGGAACGTTTTGTGCGTTCCGCAACATCATGCCGCCTCATTTTGTTACTCCCCTGACATAACCGATATTTCTGTTAAAACTTGGCAACATTCATGTGAGCCAGTACAATTCGCCGCCTAAAGTACGCAAACGTGAACGCAATCGATTACGTAAATGATAGAACTGTGAAACAAGACATATTTTTGTGAACAATGATTTTTATAATAGGCTCCGAAGAAACACGAAATATTTCTACACAAAATCATGCAAGACGCATCGAGGCGGCAACTGCGTGAATCCTCGGAGCTTACATCAGTAAGTGACAGGGGTGAGCAAAGGCAGCCAACAAAGAGGCGGCTTGAAGGATGAAGTGTATAGAAACGCAAATTGCGCATTTTTCTATCCCGAAAGGGATTTCAAACAGTGGCATACATATGAAAAAAACATTACTTGCAGCCGGTGCAGTGCTGGCGCTCTCCTCGTCTTTTACTGCCAACGCAGCAGAAAATGACAAACCGCAATATCTGTCCGACTGGTGGCACCAGAGTGTCAACGTGGTAGGTAGCTACCACACCCGTTTCTCTCCGAAACTGAACAACGACGTGTATCTGGAATACGAAGCGTTTGCCAAAAAAGACTGGTTTGACTTCTATGGCTACATCGATATTCCGAAAACCTTCGACTGGGGTAACGGCAACGATAAAGGCATCTGGTCTGATGGTTCTCCGCTGTTTATGGAAATCGAACCGCGTTTCTCCATCGACAAACTGACCGGTGCTGACCTGAGCTTTGGTCCGTTCAAAGAATGGTATTTCGCCAACAACTACATCTACGATATGGGTGACAACAAAGCCAGCCGCCAGAGCACCTGGTATATGGGTCTGGGTACCGATATCGATACCGGTCTGCCGATGGGCCTGTCCCTGAACGTGTATGCTAAATACCAGTGGCAGAACTATGGCGCATCCAACGAAAACGAGTGGGATGGCTACCGTTTCAAAGTGAAATACTTTGTGCCGATCACCCAGGTTTGGGGCGGTCAGTTGACCTACATCGGCTTCACCAACTTCGACTGGGGCTCAGATTTGGGTGATGACCCGAACCGCACCAGCAACTCTATCGCTTCCAGCCACGTCCTGGCGCTGAACTACGATCACTGGCACTACTCCGTAGTAGCGCGTTACTTCCATAACGGCGGCCAGTGGAAAGGTGGAGATACTCTGAACTGGGGCGAAGGCGACTTCAGCGCGAAATCTACCGGTTGGGGTGGTTACCTGGTCGTAGGTTACAACTTCTAATCCAGACGATTTATCGTAGACAAGCCAGCTTAAACGCTGGCTTTTTTATGGCTGATCTTCGCAGCGTACTTTACGTAAAAAGTCACTTAGCGAGCGATCCGCCGATTCGCGAAAGTGCCTGTTGAGAGGCGTGATCTTCAGACATCGATCAACGCGAAAACAGCGATAATCGTCACGCTTCTCGCACCAGGCAACCAGCAGCCAGTGTTCGCCCCAGAAAAACAAGCCCAGCGGCTGAACGTCGCGCCAGGAGAGGTTCCCGGACTCATCGCGATAATGCAGCGCCAGCGTCTGCTGCGCCGAAACCGCACGATGAATGAGATCGAACCCACTACGGGAATGCGGCTGATTACCAAAATCTGGCGCAAAAATCCGCGTTTGCTCGGCCCTGCGCCGACTCTCTGGCGGCAATATCGCCAGCACTTTTTCCTGCGCGGATTCCAGCGCTTGTGAGAGTGAATCCCCGCCCCATGTTTTCAACAGCCGAATCGCTACCATCAATGCTTCTGATTCGTGATGCGTTAACATCAACGGTGGCAGATCAAACCCGGCCATTAAGCGGTATCCGCTGCCCACTTCGCCTTCAATGGGCACACCGGATAAAGAGAGATCGCGGATATCGCGATAAATCGTCCGTTCAGAAACCTCAAGACGTTCTGCCAGCAGCGCCGCCGTTGTTACTCGCCTGCCACGCAGGATTTGTACAATCTGAAACAAGCGGTCGGCGCGTCGGGTCATTTTAATCCTCAGTCCTGAAAATATTACGCGGGTTGATGTAAGCCAACACGATTGCCTTCGCTGTCAGTAAATAGCGCAATCGTACCAATGTCCTGCCCCAGTTCGAGTGGGCCAAACACACACTGACCGCCAGCAGTAGCGACGCGTTCAAGCGTTGCCACTAAATTGTCCGTATGCAAATAAATAATAGCGCCCTGCGCTGAAGGCGTAATACCGTCAAACTTAGCCAGCGCCCCGCCGGGTGCGGGATCCTGATGCGGAAATACGGCCAGCTCGGCGCAGTCCATATTCTCACGACGCAAAGAAACCTGCATCACTGGCTCATAAAAAGCGATAGCGCGATCCATTTGTGCCACGGGGATTTCAAACCAGTTAATTACGTTGTTCATACTTCCTCCTGCCTGTGTGGGTAATCTCAGAAGGACTATAAGACAGGGCTACTGACAGCATACTGTCAGTAGTGTGATGACAGAAAAAGATAATGGCCTGCCGCTAAATCACAGGCAAAAAAAATCCCGACCTTACGATCGGGATTCCAGTATCTTCACTCTTAATGGTTAAGGCAGAATCGACGGTTGATCCGCCCCTTCTTTCTCGACCTTCTGCTGCAGCATGTGCTCACGCTTCATACCCAGCTTCAGCGCCAGCGCCGATGCTACGTAGATAGAAGACGCAGTACCGATGGAAACACCGATCAGCATCGTCAGCGAGAAGCCTTCCAGTACCGGACCACCGAACAGGAACAGCATCAGAATAACCATCAACGTTGTACCGGACGTAATCAACGTACGGTGCAGCGTTTGAGTCAGTGACACGTTAAAGATTTCGTAAGGCGTACCGCGACGAATTTTGCGGAAGTTTTCACGAATACGGTCAGATACAACGATACTGTCGTTCAGCGAGTAACCGATTACCGACATCAGTGATGCGACGATAGTCAGGTCAATCTCGATATGGAACAACGACAGGATCCCAAGTGTGATAATCACGTCGTGCGCCAGCGCGATAACTACCCCTGCTGCCAGTCGCCACTCAAAGCGGAAACCGACGTACACCAGGATGGAGATCAGCGCCGCCATCAGCGCCATTGCACCGGTTTGTGCCAGGTCTGCACCCACGCTCGGACCCACGAATTCAATTCGCTTCACCGCTGCGTTTTGGTTGGTGGATTCGTTAATCACACTCAACACTTTGCTACCCAGCACCTGACCGCCGTCTGCACCTTCAGTTGGCGGCATACGTACCATAATGTCGTGACTGCTGCCGAAGTTCTGCAGCAGCGGATCAACGAAGCCCGCTTTCTCCAGCGCATCGCGCATCACGTCCATTTCCGCTGGTTTTTCCAGCGTGATTTCAATGACCGTACCACCAGTGAAATCGAGACCCCAGTTAAAGCCGCGCACGCCCATAATCACGATGGCCGCGATCAGCAGAAAACCTGAAATGCCGAAAGCCCAGTAGTCCCAGCGCATAAAGTCCCAGACTTTACGGCCGTGGTTCAATTGTTCAACAGTATATTCCTGTGCCACTTCGCACTCCTCAGATTGACAGCTTTTTGACGCGCTTGCCGCCATACAACAGGTTTACGATGGCACGTGTACCGACAATTGCGGTAAACATCGACGTCGCTACCCCAATACCGGTAGTAATCGCGAACCCTTTAATTGCCCCGGTGCCGACTGCGTACAGGATAATGACCTTAATCAGCGTCGTAATGTTCGCATCAAAGATGGAGCTAAATGCGCCCGCATAACCTTCATTGATGGCCTGCTGCACCGAACGCCCGTTACTCAACTCTTCTTTGATACGTTCGTTGATCAGTACGTTCGCATCGACCGCGACAGCAAGGGTTAAGACGATCCCCGCAATCCCCGGCATACTCAGCGTAGCACCCGGCAGCAATGACATGATACCGACAATCAGCACCAGGTTAGCAATCAGCGCGCTGGTCGCAATCAGACCGAACTTCTTATAGAAGAAGATCATGAACAGGATAGACACCACCAGACCGGCCAGACATGCTTCCAGACCCTGTTTAATGTTCTGCATACCCAGGGTTGGGCCGATGGTACGTTCTTCAACAATCTGAATCGGCGCAATCAACGCACCGGCACGTAACAGCAGAGAAAGCTGACGCGCTTCGTTCGGGTTGTTGATACCGGTGATACGGAAGCTGTTGCCCAGGCGAGACTGAATGTTGGCGATGTTAATCACCTCTTCCTGTTTCACCAGCACTGCGCGACCGTTGGCATCTTTCTTACCGCTGTCTTTGTACTCCACGAACAGGGTCGCCATCGGCTTACCGATATTGTCCTTGGTGAAGTTGGACATGATGTTACCACCCGCGCTATCCAGCGAGATGTTAACCTGCGGCTGATTATATTCGTCCTGGCTGGAAGTGGAGTCGGTGATGTGGTCACCGGTCAGGATCACGCGTTTATACAGCACAACCGGCTGACCTTCACGAGACTGTTTCACTTCGGAATCACCCGGAACACGCCCGGATGCCGCAGCAGACTGGTCAACGTTGGTATTTACCAGACGGAACTCCAGCGTCGCGGTTGCGCCCAGAATTTCTTTCGCCCGTGCAGTATCCTGAATACCCGGCAGTTCGACCACAATGCGGTCAGCACCCTGACGTTGTACCACCGGCTCAGCAACACCCAGTTGGTTAACACGATTACGCAGAATGTTGATGTTCTGCTGTACCGCGTATTCACGGGCTTCGCTCAGGCGCGCATCGGTCATTACCGCACGCAGAGCATTGCTGCCCTGGCTGGAAATAACCAGATCCTGGTGGCGCTTGCTCAGGTAAGAGATAGCTTCATCACGGGCGCTGCTATCACGGAAAGTGATGCTCAGACCGTAGTTATCTTCTTTGCGAACGGTAGTGTAAGGAATGCCTTTTTCACGCAGATCGCTGCGCAGGCTATCGATATTTTGTTCCTGCAACTTACTCAGCGCGGTGTCCATATCCACTTCCATCAGGAAGTGAACGCCGCCACGCAGGTCAAGACCGAGTTTCATCGGTTCTGCGTGAATGGCTGCCAGCCAGCGCGGGGTTGCCGGAGCAAGGTTAAGCGCCACGACGTACTGATCGCCCAGTACGCCCATTAACACTTCACGTGCGCGCAGTTGGGTATCAGTGGAGTCAAAGCGCGCGAGAATAGCACCCTCTTCCAGAGCCACAGACTTAGGTGTGATTTTATCTTCTTGTAACGTTTTCTGGACCTGGATCAGCGTTTGCTCACTGGCGGCGGCACCGCGCACGCCAGTGATTTGAACAGCCGGATCCTCACCATACAGGTTGGGAAGCGCATAGAGCAGACCGACGACAATAACGACGATCAGCATGACATACTTCCACAAAGGATAACGGTTTAACACGGCAGTTCCCTTTGGGAAAACAATAAATTACAGCGCCTTCATGGTGCCTTTCGGCAGAACGGCAGCTACGAAATCACGTTTAATAACCACTTCAGTGGTGTCGTTCAGCGCGATAGCGATGTAGCCAGATTCTGCTACTTTGGTCACGCGACCCACCAGACCACCGTTAGTCAGCACTTCATCGCCTTTCGCAATGGAGTTCATCAGATTTTTGTGTTCTTTGGTGCGCTTTTGCTGCGGACGCAGGATCATGAAGTAGAAAATCAGACCAAACACCACCAGCATCAGAATCAGAGACATCGGGCTGCCCTGCGCCGGAGCACCTGTTGCCGCTACCGCATCAGAAATAAAAAAGCTCATTCAAATTCCCTCATTATTAAAATTAATCAACGTTCACAGGTGGAACTGGTCTACCCTGACGTTGGTAAAAATCGGTCACGAAGCTCTCTAATTTACCCTCTTCAATAGCCTTGCGTAAACCCGCCATCAAACGCTGGTAGTAGCGAAGGTTATGAATCGTGTTGAGACGCGCGCCCAATATTTCGTTGCAACGGTCGAGATGATGCAAGTAAGCGCGCGAATAATTGCGACAGGTGTAGCAATCACACTCAGAATCGAGCGGACTGGTGTCGCTTTTATGTTTCGCGTTACGAATTTTTACCACGCCGTCAGTCACAAACAAATGACCATTACGGGCATTTCGCGTTGGCATCACGCAGTCAAACATATCGATACCACGACGCACGCCTTCAACCAGATCTTCTGGTTTGCCAACGCCCATCAGGTAACGCGGTTTATCTGCCGGAATCTGTGGGCATACATGCTCCAGGATGCGGTGCATATCTTCCTTTGGCTCACCGACAGCCAAACCGCCGACAGCGTAGCCATCAAAGCCGATATCTACCAGACCTTTAACAGAGATATCACGTAAATCTTCGTAAACGCTGCCCTGAATGATGCCAAAAAGCGCATTTTTATTGCCGAGACTATCAAAACGGTCGCGACTGCGCTTCGCCCAACGCAGAGACATCTCCATCGAGCGTTTAGCATAGTCCCAGTCAGCCGGATACGGTGTACATTCGTCGAAGATCATCACGATATCGGAACCGAGATCGTATTGAATCTCCATCGACTTCTCGGGATCGAGGAAAATCGGATCGCCGTTGATCGGGTTACGGAAGTGCACGCCTTGCTCGGTTATCTTACGGATATCGCCCAAGCTGAACACCTGGAAGCCGCCTGAATCGGTGAGGATCGGCCCTTTCCACTGCATGAAATCGTGCAGATCGCCGTGCAATTTCATGATTTCCTGGCCCGGGCGCAGCCACAAATGGAAGGTATTGCCGAGGATGATCTGTGCGCCGGTCGCTTCAACTTCTTCCGGCGTCATACCCTTAACAGTGCCGTAGGTACCGACCGGCATAAAGGCAGGCGTTTCTACTACGCCACGATCAAAAACCAGGCGGCCGCGGCGAGCGCGACCGTCTGTGGTATCCAGTTCAAATTTCATTTTTTCTCCTGCATCAGAGAGACAGTCTGATGATTAAACTTTCCCCACGGAATCACTCCACGGAGTAAAAATATATTGACCCACTGGCGAAGGCGCAATCGGCGCAGCCAGTTTGAGGGCGGCCAGCGCGCAGCCACCGGAACGTACACGCAGTACGTGAGGATGGCGAGCACTGCCCAACATCAAAATGGCAAGTGAGATAGCCTTCTCACGGTCGCTCAGAAATAGCCTGCGGATTGTACGTGATAAACATCGCATCACCGTAACTAAAAAAGCGATATTCCGCTTTTACCGCTTCATGATAGGCGTGCATGGTGTTTTTATAACCAGCAAACGCGGAAACCAGCATGATCAGCGTCGATTCCGGCAGGTGGAAGTTGGTTACCAGGGCATCAATCACCTGATATTTATAGCCTGGATAAATGAATATTTGCGTATCACCGAAGAACGGCTCGATAAGGTCGTTTTTGGCAGCCTTCGCTGCGCTTTCCAGTGAACGAACGGAGGTGGTGCCCACCGCAATCACGCGGTTGCCGCGCGCTTTCGCCGCCAGCACCGCGTCCACCACATCCTGCGGCACTTCTGCATATTCAGAGTGCATAATGTGGTCTTCGATGGTGTCTACGCGCACCGGCTGGAAAGTACCCGCGCCGACGTGCAGCGTAACAAACGCCATTTCAATGCCTTTATCGCGCAGCTTAGCCAGCAGCGGATCGTCAAAGTGCAACCCCGCAGTCGGCGCGGCGACGGCGCCCGGTTTTTCGCTATACACGGTCTGGTAAAGCTCGCGGTCGGCGTCTTCATCGGGACGGTCGATATACGGCGGCAACGGCATATGGCCGATGGCGTTGAGGATATCCAGCACGCTGCGTTCGTCGTTAAACTCCACTTCAAACAGCGCGTCATGGCGGGCGACCATCGTCGCGTTAATATTTTCGTCGTCGCCCAGCAGCAGCTCAGCGCCCGGCTTCGGCGCTTTAGATGCGCGGATATGTGCCAGAATACGTTTGTCATCCAGCATACGCTCAACCAGCACTTCAATCTTGCCGCCGCTGGCTTTACGGCCAAACAGACGCGCCGGGATCACGCGAGTGTTGTTAAAGACCAGTAAATCTCCAGGGTTGAGCTTATCGAGCAGATCGGTGAAAGTACCGTGCGTCAGCGCGCCCGTCGGCCCGTCCAAAGACAGCAAGCGGCAGCTACTGCGCTCAGCTTGCGGATAGTGGGCAATCAGGGATTCGGGTAGTTCAAAGGTGAAATCGGTAACGCGCATGACACTGACTCAGACTAAAATAAGAGGCGGGTAGTCTAGTGCCGGGGCGTTCTCCCTGCAACCTTTACCCCTCTGGATAAACGTTTAACTATGAATTTTCTTGCACATTTGCATCTCGCTCATCTTGCCGACAGCTCGCTTTCCGGTAATTTGCTGGCCGATTTTGTCCGGGGTAATCCGGAAACGCACTATTCGCCTGACGTGGTGGAAGGCATCTTCATGCACCGTCGTATCGACGTGATGACCGATAACCTGCCGCAGGTGCGTGAAGCCAAAGAGTGGTTTCGTAGCGAAACGCGCCGCGTCGCTCCGATTACGCTGGACGTCATGTGGGATCATTTTCTGTCGCGCCACTGGTCGGAAATTTCCCCTGACTTCCCGCTGACGGAGTTTGTGCGCTATGCCCGCACCCAGGTAACGACTATTTTGCCGGAATCGCCGCCGCGCTTTATCAATCTGAACAACTATATATGGTCAGAGAAATGGCTTGAGCGCTATCGGGACATGGATTTTATCCAGAACGTCCTGAACGGTATGGCCAGCCGCCGCCCACGGCTCGATGCCCTGCGCGACTCATGGTATGACCTCGATACCCATTACGATGCGTTAGAAGAACGTTTCTGGCAGTTTTATCCGCAAATGATGGAACTGGCGCGGCGTAAAACCCTTTGATTGCAGCCCGCATTCCCCGCCGGATAAGCAGTAGCCACCATCCGGCAAAAGATTGATAGACAAAACCTGTCTCATTGATTGCCAACGCCTCTTTGTCTTATTCCCGAACACTCTCTATACTGGCCCGCGTTGCGTTCCAAAAACCCCTTAACATTGCAGGAGAATTATATGGTACTGGTAACTCGTCAGGCTCCGGATTTCACAGCAGCTGCGGTACTGGGTAGCGGTGAGATCGTTGAAAACTTCAACTTCAAACAGCATACCAACGGTAAAACTACCGTTCTGTTCTTCTGGCCGATGGACTTCACCTTCGTTTGCCCGTCTGAACTGATCGCATTCGACAAGCGTTACGAAGAATTCCAGAAGCGCGGCGTTGAAGTTGTTGGCGTTTCCTTCGACTCTGAATTTGTCCACAACGCATGGCGTAACACCCCTGTCGACAAAGGCGGCATCGGTGCAGTGAAATACGCAATGGTTGCTGACATCAAACGCGAAATCCAGAAAGCCTACGGCATCGAGCACCCGGAAGCGGGCGTTGCTCTGCGCGGTTCTTTCCTGATCGACGCTAACGGCGTTGTTCGTCACCAGGTGGTTAACGATCTGCCGCTGGGTCGTAACATCGACGAAATGCTGCGTATGGTTGACGCGCTGCAGTTCCACGAAGAGCACGGCGACGTTTGCCCGGCACAGTGGGAAAAAGGTAAAGAAGGTATGAACGCGTCTCCGGACGGCGTGGCGAAATACCTGACCGAGAACGTTTCCAGCCTGTAATTGGCAAGAATCGTAAGAGGCCCGCAAATGCGGGCCTTTTTTATTGGTTTATGTCGGATTACCCTTTTTCACTTCTCGCCAGATTCTCCACGCCATCAGAGCCAGTACGGCAACGCCAAGTATCAACGTCCCCCACACCAACAGCGTTTTCCACTGGCTTTGTTGCTCAGCAACTGACGTTGCTGTTAGCCGCGCCTCGCCGCCCAGAATAGCCCGTTCATCCTCAAATGCCTGCGGCATTTTATCGGGATCGTTGTGTGTGCGTAACGCCTCCGGGATCAGCATCGCCAGACTGATGCTCGCGGGTTCCGCCGCTTTATTTCCCCATGCCAGGATAAACGGGCTTTGGCCTTGCGCGTTAAAAATCACTTTATAGCTGTCGCGCTCGCCTCTCAACACGGGTAAGGTGGCGGGCAAACGCGCCTGAAGCGTCGTCATCCGGACAGCCTCAACTAATTCACCGGAGAGCGGAATATTATCCGAATACTGATTTTCCAGATTGTAGAGAACCGTTCGGGTTAAAGGCTGCCAGGCCTCTTTTTCTGCCTTGCGCCATTCAAGCTCAACCGGCAACACGCCTTCGTTATCCAGTGAAATCTTTAATGAGGTCAACGGTTGCGGCCTGGACCATCGCCAAATCGCCTGGTTTTCGGCAATTTTCTCCACTTCAGCATCCATCGTAACAGGCCGGGTAAGCGAAGGTTCCTCACGGGTTATCGCACTCACGCCCCTTAGATTTAGCGCAGGACTTTGCGAATCAAGAATCAGCAGCAGCCAGGGGACGCCATCAGCGGACATTCGCAAATCATCAACGCCTAAGGTGTCCATTTTCAACCGGTCGTCGCTATGCGTCAGATCCATCAGCGGCGCATTTCCTGTAATCAACCTCCAGTCACGCAAATCACGGCTGTAATAAAGCGATGCCGTTCCCTGCCAGTTTTTCGCAGGCGCATCCCAGTTCAAACGCAACTGGGACAGCAATGGCGTCTCTTTCACATCGTCTGGCAAGGCGATTAAATAACTCTGCCCGATGGATTGCAGGTTTTGACTTTCGAAGCGAATTTCTATGCCGTTTTTAGAACGAAGCAGGACCGCGGGTCTTTCATCATCGTGCTTTGGCGTCACATTTTGCGTCGTCGAATCAAACGGGAAAAGGCGTAGAGGAATCGTTCTCGGCGACGTTGCCTGCGCTTTTTCTACCAGCAGAGTGAAAGGTACTACCTCGCCCTGACGGTTGAACACCCGGATATCACGTAAGTCCGGCCAGACCGCCTCGTGGTATACCGCTAAAGGCAGAGGGAGGCTATACCATTGCTCTGAACCCGGCGTTAAAAGCTTCACTCCCTTCGCGTAGTCTGCTGGTGCATCCGTAGCCGTATTACTGCCCCACGCTGCGCCGGTTGCTCCTAACAGAGCACTCCAGAGTACCGCTTTCATCCATTTCATTTTTCTTCTCCAGCTTTGGGCGGTAATGGTGAAAAATAGCCGATAATCAGCACCAGAATGGCCACGCCAATAAACGCGACCGCACGCGCCAGGCCACCGCCTACCGCGCTGTCCACCAGCATCAGTTTAACGATAACTATCCCCAACAAAACTGCGCCACACAGCCATTCCTGGCGCGAGCGACGCCGGGTCGCGCGCAGCATTACCACCAATGCCGCCAGCATCCAGAACAAAGCAAAACAGGTTTGAATCAGCAGCGAATCCCATAGCGCGTGGACATTCCACGCAACTTCGCCATACCAGGACAACGCGCGTAGCAGCAAACCATTAAGCCACCAAAAGCTGAGCGCCATCAGCGCCACAACCGGCCATGGGCGGCACACCGAAAGCTGCACCGGGAAATAGCGTTGAGAAACGCGATAAAACACCACCAGCCCCAGCAGGGCAAAAGCAGCGCCCTCTTCCAGCGGGTTGAGCAACGGCAGATACGTCTGACGATAAACCACGCCATCCTGTAAATTCGTCAGCACGAGCAGACCGACCAGCACCAGCGCAACGGGAACCATCGCCTGAACAGAATAGAGGGCCGGCCAGATGCGAAACGGCCAAAGCTTGCGATGAACAGCTTGATACACCAGGAAAATCAGCAGCCCGCCCGCCGCCATCATCAGGCCGCTTCCCCACGCAGCCCTCCCCCACGGCAGCGCCTGCGCGAACCAGAACAGCTCAGCCGCCAGCGCCAGTAAAATCATCCAGAAGAACGACAAATGCGCCAGCCGGGAAAGCATTGGCGGTAATATCTGCGCGTCACGCCAGAGCAGCGCCAGCGCAACAATTAACGCAGCACCCCAGGCCAGATTCGGCCAGCCCGCCGCAAAAATCTGCTGCAAAGAGATCTGATTCATCAACATCACCAGCATCATCGGCCACAGCAACCATTTACTGGCATCCAGCTCCCGCCATGCCAGCCAACCAGCAATCGTTCGCCAGCCCCAGACCGATACCGCCATTAATGCCAACACGCCAGACAGCACCCACCGATCCTGTTTCAGGATGAGTTGCGATGCCGCAACGAGTGCAATAATCCAGAAAAGCAAACCACCCGCGAGAAGCCCCCAACTGCCCTGTATCCGAATGTTGCGCCATAGCCACGCACCTGCCAGCCAGCTAAGACTAAGCACGGCAAATATCAGCATCACTGAGAGCGCAGTTGTGCCGTTCGACAGCGCCCATAGCGCGCTGCCCACGGCCAGTACGAGCAGCGCCGTACCGCTATAACTCATGCGTCGTTGCTGTTGTTGCACGCCCAACCAGAGGATGCCCAGTCCCTCCAGCGCCCAGGCCATCGCCGTCCAACGGGCTGAAAGTGCCAACGGGATAGCCAGGGTAGTAAATGCGCCACCGAGCGCCAGGGCAGCCAATACCAAAGGTCTCTCCAGCGAAGACGAACGCCGTAAAGCCAGCGTCGCCAACACCAGATAGAAACCACCGTAACCCAGCGCGCTGAGTGCCGGGCCATATGCCATATGCCGGGTAATGGCATACTGCATGCCAAAACCTACCAGCGGAGGAGCAAACAGCAGTACGCCGTCAATAATCTGTTTGCCTTTTTCCTGCGCCCGAAGCGACAGCGCCACGCTCAGTACGCCAAAAATAATGGTGTTGGCGATCAGGAACAGTTGGCAGCTCAGGTAATACTCAGGCCGATAGTCCTCCAGTCCCCACAAACCGCCAACGCCAAAGGTAAACAGCAAGCCGAGCAGATTCAGCTCCCGCCAGTGCTGCCAGATGCTGATGGCGAGAATACCGACCGACAGCAGTAGATAGAAAGAGAAGAGCGCGACATGACTGCCGCCGCCGGTGGAAAGCAGCAGCGGCGCGAGATAGCCGCCAAGGCTTGCCAGCATCGCCAGGCTAAGTGCCTTTTGCAAAATAGCCAGCCCCACGCTCGCCGCGCAAATCGCCACCAGCAGCGCAAATGCCAGCGTCATTGGCAGCATTTGCCATAGCCGGAATGCGCCAAAGACGGTGAGATAGAGTGCTCCTGTGGCCCCGCCCTGTAGGATCAGCGCATAGACCGGTTGCTTATGCCGCAACCGCCAGCCCAGCGCCAACAGGACAATAGCGAACAGTGCAGCCGCCACCAGGCGCAGCTCAAGCGGAAACAGAGAATGTTCGACGGTGTAACGCAGCAGGAAAGAAAGCCCCAGGAACAGGAGCAATATACCGAGCTTTGCCAACGGGTTGCCCTGCATAAACCAGCGCACCAGCGATGATATCACCCCGCCAAAAACAGAAGGCCGCTCAACGCTGGGCGTGGAAACCGCCGCTTTATCCGGCTTTTGCTGTGAAGACCACGGGTTAACGGGTTCAGACGTCGGCTCAGTGACAGGATTCGGGGCCACGCTACTAATCGCAGCCGTTGGCGCATCGGAAGGAATACTCTCTGTTGCAGGCTCTGGCTCAACGGCGGTGGTCTGTGCCACAGGCTCTGGCGCCACACCGCGCAGCTCAAGTTCCTCCACCCGACGGCGCAAGGCCATCAGTTCAGAACGCACCGCCGCACTGCGTCTGTATGCCGCAATCGCGAGGACTGGAACCACCACCAGCGCGAAGAATAAAACAATGCAGCCAAGAGTTAGCAGCTCATCCATGTTTCCACCTTCACTGTATAAAGACGGACCAGAATGACACAAATTGTTGCAGTTGGGCCATATCTGTTAAAACTATGGTCTGCTTTTCAGAAAATACAATCAGCCCCTGCGTTTGGGCAGGGGCTGTGAGAAGGGATTAAAATGCGAAGCAGGAACAGCCCAGCGCGCCCCAGAAAGCCCGGTCATCAGACACCGCAATCCCCGACTTACGCGCGATATCATGCTGATGACCGTGTACGCCGCAGCTGCCGCAGCACTGGTGCATCTGTACCATTGCGCCAATTTTCGCCGCAGCAGGCGGCGCTGAGCGATAGTGCCCCGGCACCTTCACTACCGGCGACCAGTCCGGCACAACCGGAATAGCTGGCGGTGCCAGCGGAGTGAAATGCCCGGCTGCGTACACGACTTTACCATCGACAATGGTCATCACCGACTCGATGCCTTTGATCTCTTCTTCTGGCACGCTGAAGTAATCTTTAGACAGCACCACCAGGTCGGCCAGTTGATCTTTCTCGATGCGCCCCTTCTTACCCTGTTCGCTGGAGAACCAGGCGCTACCGGCCGTCCACAGTTCCAGCGCCACATCGCGCGGCAGGCGATTGTTATCATCGTACATCGCCATACCACCAACGGTACGACCCGAAACCAGCCAGTAGAGCGCGGTCCACGGGTTATAGCTGGCTACGCGGGTGGCGTCAGTCCCCAGCCCTACCGGAACGTCAGCCGCCAGCATTTTCGCCACCGGCGGCGTATGTTTGACCGCATCTTTACCATAGCGATCGACAAAATATTCGCCCTGGAACGCCATACGGTGCTGAACCGCTATCCCGCCCCCCAGTGCTTTTACGCGCTCGATATTGCGTTCGGTAATCGTTTCGGCGTGATCGAAGAACCAGTGCAGGCCATTGAATGGGATATCGCGATTCACCTTCTCGAACACATCCAACATGCGGCTGATGGATTCATCATAGGTGGCATGCAGACGGAACGGCCAGCGGTGCTCGACCAGGTGTCGTACCACGCGTTCCAGTTCATCTTCCATACCTTCCGGCAGGTCCGGGCGCGGCTGAAGAAAGTCTTCAAAATCCGCAGCCGAGAAAACCAGCATTTCCCCTGCCCCGTTGGCACGATAGAAGTCGGTTCCCTGCCCTGGCTTGAGCATATCGGTCCAGCGTTCAAAGTCTTCCAGTTCCTGCTTCGGACGCTGGGTGAACAGATTGTAGGCGATACGCACCGTCATCTGTTTGTTGGCGTGTAGCTGCTCAATTATCTCGTAATCTTCCGGGTAGTTCTGGAAGCCGCCGCCCGCATCGATGGCGCTGGTCAGCCCCAGACGGTTCAGCTCGCGCATAAACTGACGGGTCGAGTTAACCTGCATTTCCAGCGGCAGTTTTGGCCCTTTTGCCAGCGTCGAATAAAGGATCATGGCGTTGGGCTTGGCGATCAGCATTCCGGTCGGGTTGCCGTTGCTGTCACGCACAATCTCACCGCCCGCCGGATCCGGTGTCGCTTTGGTGTAGCCGACGGCTTTCAGCGCGGCGCGGTTGAGCAAAGCCCGGTCGTAGAGATGCAGAACAAAAACCGGGGTATCCGGGGCGGCTTCGTTCAGTTCTTCGAGAGTAGGCATGCGTCGTTCGGCAAACTGGAATTCGCTCCAGCCCCCCACCACGCGCACCCATTGCGGCGACGGCGTTCTGTCCGCCTGCTCTTTGAGCATACGTAGCGCGTCCGCCAGCGATGGCACGCCTTCCCAACGCAATTCCAGATTGTAATTCAGACCGCCGCGAATCAGGTGCAGGTGTGAATCATTCAGGCCGGGGATCACCGTATGTCCTTGCAGATCGACAATCTGCGTCCCTTCGGCGGCAAAGCTCATGATCCGATCGTGGTTACCGGTCGCCAGGATCTTCCCGTTGGCGATCGCTACCGCCTCGACCTGTGGGCTTTGTTTGTCGAGAGTATGAATTTTTCCGTGAGTCAAAATCAGTGTGGCAGTTTGCGACATAACAATCTCCTGAAAAACCGGTCAGGCTTTTTTCAGCCATCCGGCAAACAGACGGGTTACGATGGGCATCCAGAACCAGACAACCAGCGCAACCACACAAGCATCATTGATGAGATGCAGGAGTAACGAGCCCTTCATTTCAGGCAGTACAATGCCGGTCAACCACGGCACCAGATTGGTGCTGGGAAAAATCACCAGCAGGGTTATCAGAAACTGTTTCCAGCGTCTGGGCTGGCGTACATGGGGTGCGGGCGGAGTAAACCAGAATGCCGCTTCGGTGCGAATTTCGGTTTTGTCACCTTCCGCCAGCAGTGGGGCAATCTCTTCGACAAGCACACGGCGCGTATCGGATTGGGTCCAGTTATACAGATGCTCCAGCGTGTCGAAGCGGATAATAATGTTCCACAGATTCTCGCCATCTACCGGGCGAATCACGTTCGCCCCAAGATGACCGGGAAACTCGGCCGCCACCGGCATGATTTTCCCCAGCCACTGCTCATACCGCTGCGCCTGCTCAGGCTGCAAGGTGTGAGTAATCACCAACGTCACATGTTTGCTCTGCGCCATGAAGGGTTCCTTGTTGAGAGGAAACAGGCCGCTTAGGCCAGGAAAGCAATACACAAAATCATTCATGGTGCATCGAGGCGGCAAGGTTGTGGATCCCCGGTTACTTACATAAGTAAGTGACCGGGGTACGCTAGCGAAGCCAACAAAGATGCAACTTGAAGGATAACGTGTATTTAGGCTTTTCGTTCCGGCGCGCCATGCACCATGGTATAGGCATAATCCACGCCCATACCGTAAGCTCCGCTGTGCTCGCGCACCAGATCCATGACGGCGTCGTAAGTTTCTTTGCGGGACCAGTCGCGCTGATACTCGAGAAGAACCTGTTGCCAGGTCACGGGTACGGCGCCCGCCTGAACCATGCGATCGATAGAACGCTCATGGGCATCCACGGACGTGCCGCCGGAGGTATCGGTCACCACATATACTTCGTAACCCGCTTCCAGCGCCATCAGCGCTGGGAAAGTCAGGCACACTTCGGTCCACAGCGCAGAGATAATCAGTTTTTTACGCCCGGTCGCTTCCACGGCCTTCACAAACGCCGCATCTTCCCAGGAGTTCATTGAGGTGCGTTCAATCGGTTTCACATCAGGATGAACCGCTAACAATTCTGGCCAGATATATCCGCTAAAACTTTTCGTTTCTACAGAAGTATAAATTACCGGAACATTGAATATTTTCCCGGCTTTCGCTAATGCCACGGTATTATTTTTTAAAGTCTGGCGATCAATATTCGCTACACCAAATGACATTTGCGGCTGATGATCAATAAAAATAAGCGTAGAGTTTTGAGGGTCAATCAGTTCCCGAATAGACATATCACACCTTCTTAATCAATAAGTTAAAAGGCAACGGTCTGTATCTGCCGTCAGCAGCAGGATCCTGAATCAGAAAGCTTGTTGAGTATAGCGGGAAATTTCTAACGAGTTATTAAAGAAAACTTACCATCCTGTGAAACTATTAATTTTGTATTGCGATATATCCTATACAACATCAAAAAAATGCGCATAACTCATCTAATTTATTCACTGGCATTGTTTTTCTTCATTCGGTACAACAGAGGGGTTTAATTTTCAGGGTATTTTCTGCTTATGCGCATCAATCTGGATGTTTTGCTCATTCTCGACGCACTCGATAAACAGGGTTCATTTGCCGCAGCGGCCGAATCGCTGTTTAAAACGCCTGCGGCACTCAGCTATATGATTCAAAAGCTGGAAAGCGATTTGAATATCGAGTTGCTTGACCGTTCCGGACACCGGGCAAAATTTACCGACACCGGACAGATGATGCTGGAAAAGGGACGTTTATTGCTGAGTGCCGCAAAAGATCTCGAAAAGCAGGCGGTGCAGCTGAGTTCAGGCTGGGAAAAAGAGCTGGCGATTGCGCTGGACGACTCCTTTCCTTTCGCCTCGCTGTTGCCCATTATCGATGAGTTTCACGCGCTGAATAAGCAAACTCGCCTGAGTTTTACCCACCATACGCTGGCAGGCTCCTGGGAGGAGCTGACCCATAATGGAGCAGATATTATTCTGGGGGCGATTAATGAACCGCCAACGTCAGCGGCCTGGTCCTACAAAATGCTCGGCACGCTGGACAATGTCTTTGTCGTGGCGCCTGAGCATCCGCTGGCCGCAGCACCGGATGGTCTGACCAACGAGCAGTTGTGCCTGCATCGGGCGATTGTTATTAGCGACAGTGCGCGCTTTTGTCATCCGTTACAAACCAATCTGATGGAAGAACAAGCGCAGATCCGCGTCGATGACTTCCACAGTAAAGTGATGCTCCTTCGTGCCGGTATGGGCTGCGGATTTCTCCCCCGCCATATTGCCAGCCCGTGGCTTGCCACGGGCGAGTTGGTGGAAAAAACGGTTATCTCATTTCGCCAAAAAGACGTGGCCTATATGGCCTGGCGCAATAACCGTGATGGGCTGGCGCAGCGCTGGTGGCGAGACACGCTGCTGGCAAGCCGGGAGATTGCACGCTTGTATCAATGACCCATCCACACCGAGGCGGAAATCGCCGGCAGGGTCAGGATGTCGTCGGCTAGTACGCCTTTGCCCTCTTTGTGCTGCCATTGACTGACGCTCAGTAATGGCGAGGCTGGCAGGACCACTTCACAGGCGTGACCACGGTTGATCGCCACCAACACGCGTTGGCGGTTTAGCACGCGGACAAACACCACCACGTTATCTTCGGCGTAAATCACCTGACAACCACCGTGGCGTAGCGCCTGGTTCTGGTGGCGTAATTTTGCCATCCGCGGATACAACGCCAGCAGGTTAGCGTCCTGTTTTTCAGGCTGCCACGGGAACGGTCTGCGACAAAACGGATCGTTGTTCCCATCCAGCCCCACTTCGTCACCGTAGTAAATACAGGGCACACCAGGCCAGGTAAACAGCCATACCACCGCCAGCGGTAACCGTGCCACGTCTTTACCGAGCAGAGATTTAAAGCGAGCGGTATCGTGGCTGTCGAG
Source organism: Citrobacter arsenatis (assembly GCF_004353845.1). Taxonomy (GTDB): domain Bacteria; phylum Pseudomonadota; class Gammaproteobacteria; order Enterobacterales; family Enterobacteriaceae; genus Citrobacter; species Citrobacter arsenatis. The sequence goes on along the minus strand of NZ_CP037864.1, from coordinate 1,219,697 downwards.
CTGATTGAACATCCGCAACTGCTGCTGATGCGACAAACCCGCGCGATAGTTATCCATCCACGCCATACAGGTCTGGGCGTCAATGGATTGCGGGTCGTATGAAATATCGGTATTGGCGAGGAATCCCCAGAGGGGGAAAGTAAAGCCGCGATAGTTCATGGCGGCATCTTCCGCGTCGGCCTGCAACCACTGGCGCGCATCGCCAAAATGTTCGCCCACTACATACGCCTCTGGCTGGGTTTCTTTCGCCGCCTGCGTAATACCGGCCACGTGCTGCAGATTGTTGCGCGCGCCACCGGCCTCTCCCAGCATGTGCACCACATCCAAACGCCAACCGTCCATACTCCACGGCGCTTTCAACCAGTGGCGAACGATACTGTCTTCGCCGCGATAAATTTCATTCACCAGGCTTGCCGAGGAAAAATCCAGCTTGGGCAGGCTGGAATACCCCAGCCAGTCGAGCGCTACGCCGTCATCTGAGAAATGATACCAGTCGCGCCAGGGTGAGTGCGGATTATGGCACGCCCCGTCCGTTCCCCGATTATGCCGGTCAAACCAGGCGTGCGAATCGCCGCTATGGTTAAAGACACCGTCAAGAATCAGCCGTATGCCCTGCCGTTGGGTGTTGTGACGCAGGCGCAGCAGCGCCCTGTCGCCGCCAAACTGCGGATCAACATGGCGGTAATCTTCGGTATCGTATTTATGTACGCTCGGCGCGGTAAACACCGGATTCAGATACAGCGCCGTGACCCCTAACGTTTTCAGGTACGGCAGCTTTTCACTGATGCCATCCAAATCGCCGCCATAGAACGTGGAGCCCCCGGCCTGAGCCGTAAGCGGCTCATCCCACTCGCGCCGCACGATGTCGTGCCCGGCCGCGTGGTGGTAATAGACGTTATCCTGCGCCGCTTCACGCGACTGGCTGCGGGCAAAACGGTCCGGGAAAATTTGGTAAAAGATCTGGTCTGCGACCCACTGCGGACCGCTATCCGGCACATCAACCGCAAACTGCTCCAGACGCGCAGTCGGAAAACGGCTGAAACCCTGCGGGGTAAACCACAGCTGACGATCGAGCCAAAGTAATTTAAAGCTATAGCGCCGACGAGGCTGCCCGCTGGAGAGATCAATCGCCGCTCGCCACGCGGTCACGCCCGGCTGCGGCTGGCTGCGCTGCTTGTGCATAGTCAGCGAAATCTCTTCGTTATCGTTTTCAGCGCGTAGCGTCACTCGCTGGGGTGGATTTTCCCCCGCCAGCCATAATGTAATCGTCAGTTGATCTTTGTTTTGCTTAACAAATGGGGCAACCGGAAGGTGCCAGGCGTTCAACATCACGTATCCCCTTTGATGATAATGACGTCACCTTGCCATAGCGAAGTGCAGGATCACTCATCATCTTAACGTTTATTGGGGGAGGAGTATGGGGGAGGAGAAAATTGCCGGGTAACGTCAGGCTACCCGGCAAAAATTTTACTGCGCTTCAGCCAGTTGGCGCTCGCGGCGGCGCTTGAAAACCCAGCCCGCCAGCAGCAGGATAATCCACGCAAAACCGACGTACAGCGAAATGCGGGTATCCGGATGATAGCCGATAAGTGCAATAATAAAGACCAGGAAAATCAGGCCAATAACGGTCGTAACAACCCCACCAGGTACTTTAAATTTCAGCGCTTTGACCTCTTCCGGCGGTAGACGACGGCGGAAAGCAATCTGTGACAGCAGGATCATAATCCACACCCATACCGTGGCGAAGGTCGCCAGAGAGGCGATCACCAGGAAGACGTTTTCTGGCATGATGTAGTTAAGATATACCGCAAACAGCAGCGCGATGGTCATCACCATCACCGTGACCCACGGCACGCCACGACGCGACGTCTTGGCGAACATTTTCGGGGCGCTGCCCTGCTCTGCCATACCATGCAACATACGACCCACGCCGAAGACGTCAGAGTTGATTGCCGACAGCGATGCGGTCAGAACGACAAAGTTGAGGATCCCGGCGGCAAAGGTAATGCCCATATGCTGGAACGTCAGAACGAACGGACTACCGTCGGTGCCGACCTGGTTCCACGGGTAAATAGACATGATGACGAACAGCGTCCCCACGTAAAACACGAGGATACGCATCGGTACGGAGTTGATAGCGCGCGGAATAGATTTTTCCGGATCTTTGGCCTCACCTGCGGTAATCCCGATAATCTCAATCCCGCCGTAGGCGAACATCACCATTTGCAGCGACATCACCATGCCGAGCCAGCCGTTGCTGAAGAAGCCGCCGTTGCTCCACAGGTTATGGATACCGGTCGGTTGCCCGCCGTTGCCAATCCCCCAAATGATGATGCCGAAACCGGCGACAATCATGATGATAATGGTGGCGACTTTAAAGAACGAGAACCAGAACTCCAGCTCGCCAAACACCTTCACGCTCATCAGGTTGATGGCGCAGATAATCAACACCACGCTGAGGACCCAAATCCAGTGTGGAACGGCAGGGAACCAGACGCCCATGTAAATACCAAAGGCAGTCACGTCGGCAATAGCGACAATCAGGATTTCAAAACAGTAGGTCCAGCCGGTGATGTAGCCTGCCAGCGGTCCGAGGTTCTCCTGCGCGTAGCGCGAGAAGGAGCTGGCAGCCGGGTTATGAACGGACATTTCACCCAGCGCACGCATAATAATATACGCCGCTACGCCGCCGATAATATAGGCCAGCAATACGCTTGGCCCCGCCATTTTGATGGCATCGGCCGAGCCGTAAAACAGCCCGGTACCAATTGCTGAACCTAATGCCATAAAGCGGATGTGCCGGGTGCTCAGCCCACGCTTTAGCTTGTTATTACTTTCCATCGATTCCTAACCTGTTAACACAATAAAAAAACCACGGGGCCATGTTAATAGCCCCGTGGTTAAAACTTATTGTCAGTGATATTAGTGTGCGCTGGAGGTCACTTGTCGACCCGCTGCGCGATCCCAAATAACTGCCAGGACCACCATCACGACTGTTGGCATCAACCACGCCAGCCCCTGCTCCGCCAGCGGTAAACGCTGGGTCCAGGCCGGTAACACGTCGCCAATTGCAGAAGCTTTAATGCCATCAAGGATACCAAAAATCAGGCTGATAAACATCGCAGGTGCAATGACGCGGGAAGAATTATGCCACCATGAGCGGGTAAAGCTTAATACAACCAGTGCGATACATGGCGGATAGATAGCCGTCAGCACCGGAATAGAGATCTGAATCAGATGGCTCAGACCCAGGTTAGAGACCACCATCGAGAAGCCGCCGAGGATGAATACCAGCGTACGATAAGACAGTGGAACGTACTGGGCAAAGAACTCTGCGCACGCACAGGTCAGGCCAACCGCGGTGACCAGACAGGCGATGAAAATCAGCGCCGCCAGCAGGAAGCTTCCCGCGCCACCAAAGGTGTGCTGAACATACGCATGCAAAATTGCCGCGCCGTTAGCAGACTGATCGACCAGAATCGCGCTATCTGAACCCAGACGGAACAACGCAAGATACAGCAACGTTAAGCCCACACCCGCCATCAACCCCGCCCAAACGGTGTAACGGGTCAGCAAACGTGCTTCAGTAACGCCACGCGAGCGAGCAGCGTTAACAATAACAATACCAAATACCATCGCGCCCAGCGTATCCATAGTCAGATACCCGTTCACGAAGCCATTCGAAAACGCCGCAGTTTGATAGGCTTCCATCGCATTGCTGATCGGGCCTGCTGGCCAGACGATTGCGGCGACAGACAGTACTACCAGCGCGAGGATTTTCAGCGGAGCCAGGAAGTTGCCGACGGTATCCAGCAGTTTGCCTGGATACAGCGACACCAGAATAACAATCGCAAAATAGACCACGCTGTAGATGAACAGCGGCAACGCAGAGTCACCGGTCAGCGGCGCAATCCCGACTTCGAAAGAGACCGTTGCGGTGCGCGGAGTCGCGAACAATGGACCAACCGCCAGATAGCAAACGGTAGCCAGCAGCAACCCAGCAACCTTTCCGATAGGGGTACTCAGGCTGTCCACACCGCCACCGACTTTCGCCAGCGCGACCACGGTAAGCACCGGCAGACCAACGGCGGTAATCAAAAAGCCAAAAGCCGCAGTCCAGACGTGTTCACCTGCCTGCAAACCAACCATTGGGGGGAAGATGATGTTACCTGCACCAACGAACAGTGCAAATGTCATAAATCCCAAAGCGATAATATCGCGCGATTTTAACTGATGGGTCATAAAGTCTTACTGCCTGTGGATGTGGTGTTGAAAATAGTAAATTTTTGCCTTTCCCTGGGGGACAATACAGCGGCATTTTTGCTCAATTCCAGCGGGAAACTCTCCCGAGCTGGCGCGGCGAAGAATAGTTTTTCGATTTACCGCGTAAATGCAGTCGGTATGACAGCACCTGGTGCGCAATTTAAACGCTTATAACGTTTTAAAGCAAGGTGGGATCCAAAAACCAGAACAATATAGCGATATGAAAAATGAGATTAGCACAAAACACCATTTCATGGAAAAAGGTATGGGCAATAGTTCGAACAAAAAACAATCAAACGTCGTAAAATTCAGGATGAATATATTGACCATATAGAAAAAGCCAGCTTGTGCTGGCTTTTGGAAAGATTATCTTACGAATACGTCTTAACCGTTACTTTTGGCAATTAAACGTTCCGGGATCACGAAACTAAATCGCGTTCCTTGGCTGGGTTCGCTTTCGATATTCAAGCGGCTGTCGTGATGATGCAACGCATGCTTGACGATGGCCAGCCCCAGCCCACTCCCGCCCGTTTGCCGCGATCGCGCCTTGTCCACACGATAAAAACGTTCGGTCAAACGTGGAATATGCTCGGCGGCAATGCCCGGACCGTCATCTTCCACACAAAACTCTGCCCCCGACGCCACATGCTGCCAGCGTACGGTAATGTGCGTTCCCGCGGGCGTATGGTTCACCGCGTTGTAGACGAGATTTGAGATAGCGCTACGCAACTGCTCCTCGTTACCCCGCACGTTCAGGCTGTTATCAACATCAAAGGTAAACGTATGTTTATGCTGGCTCAGCGTCTGCGCTTCATGCTCGACCACGCGCAGCATCATGGGTACATCGACTTTCTCATTCAGTTGCAGCGTCGGCGCAGCCTCAATTTTTGATAGCGTCAGCAGCTGTTTCACCAGCCCTTCCATGCGGTACGTTTGTTCGCGCATGGTATGCAGCGCTTTTTCACGCGTAGTCCCTTCCAGCGGATGCTCCTGCATCATTTCCAGGTAACCCTGTAACACCGTCAGCGGCGTACGCAGCTCATGGCTGGCGTTGGCAAAAAAGTTACGTCGTGAACCTTCAAGTTGGTGCATCTGGGTGACGTCGCGCGCCACCATCAGCAGTTGCTTATCGGTGTAGGGCATCACGCGTATTTCCAGATGTCGTCCGGTATTGAGCACCAGATTGATAGGCCGGCTAAAGTCACGCGTTTTCAAATATTGTGTGAATTCCGGGTAGCGCAGCAGGTTAAGAATATTTTGCCCGCTATCGTCCGGCCAGCGCAGTCCCAGAACCTGCTGAGCCAGTCCGTTACACCAGAAGATACCGCCTTCCTCGGTGGTCAGTACCACCGCGTCGGGTAGCGATTCCGCCCCGCTGCGAAAACGTTTAATCAGGTTACCCAGTTCACGGCGGCGCTTTTTGTTGCGAAGCTGCATTTGATGCAGCCCATATAACAGCGGCTCCCAACTGCCTCGCCCCGGTGGCGGCGTCATACTTCTGTCGACCCATAACCACCAGGACAAGCGCAATAAATTCCAAAAATGCCAGATAAGCAGGCCCGTTACCGACGCCAGTAAGAACCAGGGCAGGTAACCGAAAAAAGCGCTAAGGATAAATGCCGGTATGCAGCACAGGATCAGCTCCAGTACCAACCTTTTCCATGACAATCGTTCTAGCAAACGTCTTACTCCATATACGGCCTAATCCTTCAGGCCCTGTTTCTTGTCATTCAGAAGCGGGTTGAAAAACGATATCCCGTCCCGCGAACCGTCTGCACCATACGATCGTGTCCGCTATGCTCCAGCGCCTTACGTAAACGGCGGATATGCACATCCACTGTTCGGTCTTCCACGTACACATTGGTTCCCCAGACATGATTGAGGAGTTGCTCACGGCTGTAGACGCGCTCGGGGTGAGTCATAAAGAAGTGCAACAGTTTGAATTCGGTCGGCCCCATATCCAGCGGGTCCTCGCCGGTCATTACGCGATGCGAGGTAGGATCAAGGCTTAGCCCCTGCATCTCAATAACCTCTTCCACCGCCATCGGTGAAATACGACGCAGAACCGCTTTAATACGCGCCACCAGCTCCTTAGGAGAAAACGGCTTGGTTATATAGTCATCCGCACCGGTTTCCAGACCCCGGACGCGGTCTTCCTCTTCACCTCTCGCCGTCAGCATCATCACGGGGATGTCCCGCGTCATCGCTTCGCGCTTGAGATGTTTAATAAACTGTAGACCCGAGCCGCCGGGAAGCATCCAGTCAAGTAAGACGAGATCCGGCCAGGGTTCATTGAGTTGGTTCACAGCACTGTCATAGTCTTCGGCTTCTACGGGTTGAAAACCGTTTTGCTCGAGCACGAAGCAGACCATTTCACGAATTGGAGCTTCATCTTCTACGACCAGAATACGTCTCGCCATGATTTGCCCTGTTTATAATTAAATCGTTTGCCATCAATACAGTGCCATTATGCGTCAGTTTTATGACAGATTTATGAAAAGATAGTCCAGGTTTAACGCAGCCCGGCGAATTATGACAGCCCGGAGACAAGATATTAACGTCCTTACAGGGTTATAATCCCCGCCATTGTTTTATCGTCATGGAACTCTTATGCGCATCCTTCACACGTCTGACTGGCATCTGGGGCAAAATTTCTACAGCAAGAGCCGCGCCGCTGAACATCAGGCCTTTCTCGACTGGCTGCTGGAAACAGCGCAATCCCAGCAGGTGGATGTCATTATTGTGGCTGGCGATATTTTCGACACCGGCTCACCGCCAAGCTATGCCCGTGAGTTATATAACCGTTTTGTCGTCAATCTGCAGCAAACCGGCTGCCATCTGGTGGTTCTGGCAGGCAACCACGACTCCGTTGCCACGCTCAATGAATCCCGAGACATTCTTGCGTTTCTCAACACCACGGTCGTGGCCAGCGCCGGCCATGCACCGCAAATTTTGCTGCAACGCGACGGCACCCCAGGTGCAATTCTGTGTCCGGTTCCTTTTTTACGTCCGCGCGACATCATAACCAGTCAGGCCGGGCTGACAGGACAAGAAAAACAGCAGCATTTGCTGGGCGCGATTACTGACTATTACCAGCAGCAATATCAGGAGGCCTGTACGCTGCGCGGCGATCGGAATATCCCCATCATTGCGACCGGGCATTTGACCACCGTCGGCGCCAGTAAAAGTGACGCCGTACGTGACATTTATATCGGTACGCTGGACGCCTTCCCGGCACAAAACTTCCCCCCGGCGGACTACATCGCCCTGGGACATATTCACCGGGCGCAGGTTATCGGCGGCACGGAACATATTCGCTACTGCGGTTCGCCAATTGCGCTCAGTTTTGACGAGTGCGGCAAAAGCAAATGTGTACACCTGGTGAGCTTTGAAGCGGGGAAACTCAGCGCCGTTGAAAATCTCTGCGTACCGGTCACGCAGCAGCTTGCGGTACTGAAAGGCGATTTAGCCGCCATTACCGCCCAGCTTGAACAGTGGCGCGACGTGCAGCAAGAGCCGCCGGTGTGGCTGGATATTGAAATCACCACCGACGACTATCTGCATGATATGCAGCGCAAGATCCAGGCCTTGACCGAAGATTTACCGGTAGAGGTGTTACTGGTGCGCCGCAGCCGAGAACAGCGCGAACGTATTATGGCCAGTGAACGACGTGAAACGTTAAGCGAACTGAGCGTAGCGGAGGTTTTTGACCGCCGCCTGGCGCTGGAAGAACTCGAAGAACCGCAGCGGGAGCGGCTTAACCAGCTGTTTAGCGCAACCTTACACACGCTTGCCGGGGAGGCTGAAGCATGAAAATTCTCAGCCTGCGCCTGAAAAACCTCAACTCCCTGAAGGGCGAATGGAAAGTTGATTTTACCGCCGAACCGTTTGCCAGCAACGGTCTGTTCGCCATCACCGGGCCAACGGGCGCAGGGAAAACCACCCTGCTGGACGCGATTTGCCTTGCGCTGTACCACGAAACGCCGCGGCTCAATACCGTGTCACAGTCGCAAAACGACCTGATGACCCGCGACACCGCCGAGTGTCTGGCCGAAGTTGAGTTTGAGGTTCGGGGCGAAGCCTATCGCGCTTTCTGGAGCCAGAACCGGGCGCGCAATCAGCCTGAGGGCAACCTGCAGGTCCCGCGCGTAGAGCTGGCCCGCTGCGCCGACGGCAAAATCCTCGCCGATAAAGTCAAAGACAAGCTGGAGATGACCGCCGAGCTTACCGGGCTGGATTACGGTCGTTTTACCCGTTCGATGCTGCTGTCTCAGGGGCAGTTCGCCGCATTTCTCAATGCCAAACCGAAAGAACGCGCCGAGCTGCTGGAAGAGCTGACCGGCACTGAGATCTACGGCCAAATTTCCGCCATGGTATTTGAAAAGCACAAGGCAGCGCGCACAGAGCTGGAAAAACTGCAGGCCCAGGCCAGCGGCGTTGCGCTGTTAGCACCAGAGCAGGTGCAATCCCTGACAGAGAGTTTGCAGGTACTTACTGACGAGGAAAAACAATACCTTACCAGCCAGCAAGCCCAGCAACAGCATCTCAACTGGCTTATTCGGCAAAATGAGCTACAAACGGACATAAACCGCCACCAGCAGGCATTACAGGCAGCACTTCAGGCGCAAGAAGACGCGCAGCCGCAGCTGGCGGCGCTGAGTCTGGCGCAACCAGCCAGAGCATTACGCCCGCACTGGGAACGAATTCAGGAACAAACGGCTACTATTGCGCGCACGCGGCAGAAGATTCAGGAAGTGAATGCTCGCTTACAAAGCAGCTTAGCGCTGCGCGGGCGCATTCGTCAGCAGGCGCATACACAATCGACCGCCATGCTCACCGGGCAACAGACGTTAACCGACTGGCTGAGCGAACATGACCGCTTCCGCTTATGGAGTAGCGAACTGGCGGGCTGGAAAGCACTGCTGGTCCAACAGTCCGACGCCAGCGCCCAGCTACGCCAGTGGCAGCAGTTGCGGGAAAACGACACGCGTAAGCTCGATGCGCTGGCGCTTCCCACGCTGACCCTTGCGCCGCAGGAAGTAACGCAAGCGCTGGCGCAGCACGTACAGCTTCGTCCGTTACGTCAGCGGCTGAGCAATCTGTACGGGCAAATCGCTCCGAAGCAAAAGCAGCTGGCGCAGTTACGCGCCACGCTTGTGCAGCGTCAGCAAGAACTGACGCAGCGCAACGCGGTACTTGCCGAAAAACGTCAGCGTTATAAAGATAAAAACCAGCAGCTTGCCGATGTAAGACTCATTTGCGAGCAGGAAGCCCGCATCAAAGATCTGGAAAGCCAGCGGGCATTATTGCAATCCGGTATGCCTTGCCCGCTTTGCGGCTCCACCGCACATCCGGCGATTGAGCGCTATCAAACACTCGAACTGAGCGTGAATCAGACGCGGCGTGAAGCCCTGGAAAAAGAGGTCAAAACGCTGGCCGATGAGGGCTCCACGTTACGCGGTCAGCTTGAGGCGATAACCCAGCAACTTCAGCGGGATGAACGCGAAGTACAGACACTTTCTCAGGAGGAGCAAGCACTTACTCAAGAGTGGCAGACGGTCACCGCCAGCCTCAACGTCACGCTGCAACCGCAGGATGATATCGCCCCGTGGCTTGCGGCCCAGGAAGAGTTCGAGCAGCAGCTTCACCAGTTGAGTCTGCGCCATACTCTGCAAGCGCAAATCACCGCGCATACGGAACAGATTACTCAGCTCCAGCAGCATATTGACCAGCGTCAGGCGGCGCTAACCGCCGAACTGGCCCGCCATGGCCTGTCCCTTCCGGCCGAAGGTGACGTCGCCTCGTGGCTGAGCGAACGGGCGAACGAAGCGCAAATGTGGCAACAACGCCAGAATGAACTGACCGCTTTACAGACCCAAATAGCCCAGCTTGCGCCGCTGTTGGAAACGCTGCCAGAAACCGAGGCGCTTTCTGAAAACAGCGAGGATCTGTCGCTAGAAAACTGGCGGCAGGTGCACGACGATTGCCTCTCCTTACAGGGCCAGTGGCAAACCTTGCAACAGCAGGAAGCACAGGACGTTCAGCGCGCCGCAGAAATTCAGGCGCAGTTTGATTCCGCATTGCAGGCCAGCGTCTTTACCGATCGCGACGCCTTTGTTGCCGCCCTGCTGGATGAAGATACCTTCAACCGTCTTGAGCAGTTGAAGCAATCGCTGGAAGGCCAGCGACAACAGGCGCAAACCCTGCTTAATCAGGCTCAGCTGGCGCTAACGACTCATCAACAGCAGTTACCCACCTCGGCGGATCTCACGCTCACCGCGCAACATCTGCACGACGCGCTGGCGCAGCTCACCCAGTTGCTACGGGATAACACCACTCGTCAGGGCGAAATTCGCCAGCAGCTCAAGCAGGATGCTGAAAACCGTCAGCAGCAGCAGACGCTGATGCAGCAGATTGAAAACGTGGCTCAGCAGGTCGAAGACTGGGGCTATCTGAATGCGCTGATCGGCTCGAAAGAGGGAGATAAGTTCCGCAAATTTGCCCAGGGGTTGACGCTGGATAATCTGGTCTGGCTTGCCAACAACCAGTTGACTCGTCTGCATGGTCGCTATCTGTTACAGCGAAAGGCCAGCGAAGCGCTGGAGCTGGAAGTGGTTGATACCTGGCAGGCCGATGCCGTGCGCGACACGCGTACGCTTTCCGGCGGTGAGAGCTTCCTCGTGAGTCTGGCGCTGGCGCTGGCGTTGTCCGATCTGGTCAGCCACAAAACGCGAATTGACTCCCTGTTCCTCGACGAAGGTTTCGGCACGCTGGACAGCGAAACGCTGGATACCGCCCTGGACGCCCTCGATGCGCTCAACGCTACCGGCAAGACTATTGGCGTAATCAGCCACGTCGAAGCGATGAAAGAGCGTATTCCGGTACAGATCAAAGTTAAAAAAATCAACGGGCTGGGCTATAGCAAACTCGACAAGATGTTTGCGGTCGAGTAATCAACCAGAGAATGTGGTTTCACAAGCCGGATAAGCGCCATCGCTATCCGGCACTCTATGTAGCACAATATTGCATACTCAGGGACGGATATGAAATGGCATTCCACTTCGCTTATCCGCAAGCTATCGCTATTGGCGGCGAACGTTCGCCGCTATGACGCACATCCAGCGTCTTTCTTGTTGGCAGGTGGTATGAAAAAAGTCATTTTCTCTTTAGCGCTGGGAACATTTGGTCTGGGCATGGCCGAGTTTGGCATTATGGGTGTTCTCACCGAGCTGGCGCGGGACGTGGGTATCTCCATCCCTGCCGCTGGCCATATGATTTCGTTTTACGCCTTTGGCGTGGTGCTGGGCGCGCCTATTATTGCGCTCTTTTCCAACCGTTTTTCGCTCAAGCATATTCTGTTGTTTCTGGTCACACTGTGCGTGATAGGTAACGCCATCTTCACCCTCTCCTCCTCGTATTTTATGCTGGCGGTTGGCAGGCTGGTTTCCGGCTTCCCGCACGGCGCGTTTTTTGGCGTTGGCGCGATTATCCTGTCGAAGCTTGCCCGTCCTGGAAAAGTTACCGCTGCCGTCGCGGGTATGGTTTCGGGGATGACCGTTGCCAATCTGGTTGGCATTCCCGTCGGCACCTGGCTGAGCCAGGAATTTAGCTGGCGCTATACGTTTTTGCTGATAGCCGTCTTTAATATCGCCGTAATAGTCTCGGTCGCTTTTTGGGTCCCCAACATCAGCGATGAGGCAAAAGGGAAACTGAGCGAGCAGTTTCATTTTTTGAAAAGCCCCGCCCCGTGGCTCATCTTTTCCGCCACGATGTTTGGTAATGCCGGGGTTTTCGCCTGGTTCAGCTACGTCAAACCGTACATGATGTACATCTCCGGCTTTTCCGAGGCGCTAATGACCTTCATCATGATGCTGGTAGGGTTGGGGATGGTGCTGGGAAATCTGCTGAGTGGTCGGCTCTCTGGCCGCTATACGCCGCTGCGCATTGCGGTGATAACCGACTTTGTGATTGTGCTGGCTCTGCTACTGCTCTTTGCCTTTGGCGGGATTAAAGCCGCGTCGCTGACCTTCGCCTTTATTTGCTGCGCGGGTCTGTTTGCCCTGTCGGCGCCGCTACAAATTTTGCTGCTGCAAAATGCCAAAGGAGGTGAGTTACTGGGAGCGGCAGGTGGGCAAATTGCCTTTAACCTCGGTAGCGCGATTGGTGCGTACTGCGGTGGCATGATGCTGACGCTGGGCTTTGCCTACAACTACGTGACGCTACCGGCAGCGCTGCTGTCGTTTTCTGCGATGTCCTCGCTGTTGATTTACGGCTACCTGAAGCGCGGCGTGCAACAAGTTGCACCCGCGACCTAAAACCGATTACGCCTGCGGCCACAGCCAGGCCGCCCCGCGTACCCCACTGGAGTCACCGTGCAGTGCCTTACGTAGAGGCGTTTCGCACTCGCCGCCAAAGACGAACTGCTTAATTAACGTCGGAACGTTTTGATACAGTCGGTCGACATTGCTCATTCCGCCGCCCAGAACAATGACGTCCGGATCGAGAATGTTCACCACATGCGCCAGTGATTTCGCCAGACGACGCTCATAGCGGCTCAATGCTCGTTCCGCCAGAGCATCATGCGCGTTAACAAGGTTGATAATTTCACTGCCCTTGAGCGGCTTACCGCTCAGACGCTGGTAGTCCGTGGCAAAACCGGTCCCGGAAATAAAGGTTTCAATGCAACCTTGCTTGCCACAATAGCAGGGGACCTCCTGCCGATAACGCAGCTCATCGTCGTCCATCCACGGCAGCGGATTATGCCCCCACTCGCCCGCCGTACCGTTGCCGCCCGTGTGCGCCCGACCGCCGAGCGCCACACCAGCACCACATCCAGTGCCGATAATCACCGCAAACACAGTTTGTGCACCTGCCGCCGCGCCATCCACCGCTTCTGAAACCGCAAGGCAGTTGGCATCATTTGCCAGCCGCACTTCGCGGTTCAGACGCGTACTCAAATCTTTGTCAAAAGGTTGCCCGTTAAGCCAGGTCGAGTTGGCATTCTTCACCACCCCGGTGTAGGGCGAAATTGAACCGGGAATACCCATCCCCACGGTTCCCGTCTGCCCGGTGGCTTTTTCCGCCATCTCCACCAGCGCAGCGATGGTTTCTATCGTTTGCCAATAATCATCACGCGGCGTGGGCAGGCGATGGCGAAAAAGCTGTTCGCCCGCATCGCCAAGCGCGATAACTTCCGTTTTCGTACCGCCCAAATCGATACCTATACGCACTGTTTGCTCCTCTTCCCGATTAACAATGCAAGCATAGCGACAATTCGCTATCATGCCCGCTGGATTTAACGACAAGGCCGTGGAAATTATCATGCTGTGGTTCAAAAATTTAATGGTTTACCGTCTTAGCCGCGATGTTTCTTTGCGTGCCGAAGAGATGGAAAAACAGCTGGCATCAATGACGTTCACCCCTTGCGGTAGCCAGGATATGGCAAAAATGGGCTGGGTTCCGCCGATGGGATCGCACAGCGATGCATTAACGCATACCGCCAATGGCCAAATTATTATCTGCGCCCGCAAAGAAGAAAAAATTCTACCGTCGCCGGTTATCAAACAGGCGCTGGAAGCCAAAATATTTAAACTGGAAGCTGAGCAAGGTCGCAAACTCAAGAAGACCGAAAAAGACTCGCTGAAAGATGAAGTTCTGCACTCGTTGCTGCCGCGCGCCTTTAGCCGCTTCAGCCAGACAATGATGTGGATCGACACCGTCAACGATCTGATCATGGTTGATTGCGCGAGCGCGAAGAAAGCGGAAGATACGCTGGCGCTGCTGCGTAAGAGCCTCGGTTCACTGCCGGTGGTTCCGCTGACGATGGAAAACCCTATTGAGCTGACGCTGACCGAATGGGTTCGCTCCGGCACAACGGCGCAGGGATTCCAGTTGCTGGACGAAGCCGAGCTGAAAGCGATCCTTGAAGACGGCGGCGTGATCCGCGCGAAAAAGCAGGATCTGGTCTGCGACGAAATCGCCGTGCATATCGAAGCGGGCAAACTGGTCACCAAGCTGGCCCTCGACTGGCAGCAGCGCATTCAGTTCGTTATGTGTGATGATGGCTCAATTAAGCGTTTGAAATTCAGCGACGAGCTGCGCGATCAAAACGAAGATATCGATCGCGAAGATTATGCTCAGCGTTTCGATGCCGATTTCATCCTGATGACGGGTGAACTGGCGGCGCTGATTAAAAGTCTGGTGGAAGGATTAGGCGGCGAAGCACAACGTTAAGCCGTGTTTACCGAATGGCGGCTCAATGTCGCCATTCGTCATTTTATGCTTACAGATAGCGGCAAAGATAGGATGTTGGCTCTGCTACCTGCAGATGAAACTCGCTGTTACCCGGCACGTTAAACACGTCTCCCGCGGCATACACTTTCCACTCGGTTTCCCCTGGTAGCAGCACGTTCAGTGCGCCGCTGACGACCGTCATCTCTTCAGGCGCCGCGGTACCAAAGGTATATTCACCTTCTGCCATCACGCCAACACTGGCGCGGCCAGTACTGCTGCTGGTAAAACCGATCGATTTTACTTTGCCGGAAAAGTATTCATTACTTTGAAGCATACAACTGGCCCTATCTCGTGATTAAGTTAACAACCAATATAGGGGGCTGACGTTCCACCTGTCACGCAAAATTACGTCAGCAGCTCCGAAGCCAGTCGGGCAATCAGTACATTAGACAGAAGAACCGGGACATCCAGCGATTTTTGCAGTAAATCGCGATGGCGTTGATTGAAACCCAGGCAGTCCAGCATGATCACATCCGCACCTTGCTCCAGCAGTTCTTTCCCGGCATCAATCAGTTGTTGTTCGCTACCGTCGATCGGATTCGCCACGGCATACACTGGCGGGGTTTGTAGCACCTGCCATTTTTGCGTCTGGGCTTTGAGCAATTCGGTGACGGGGACAATAACCCCGACCTGATGCCCATCGACAATCGAGGCCACCAGCGGCGGGATAATCCGTAACGGTTCCAGCAGAATGCTATTGCGGGCGCTCAGACGAGCTATCGAGGCGGTACTCATCAACAGGATCACGTCAAACCCCTGGTTATCCAGCACCTCCACGATACTTTGCAGCGAGCGCTCTACCTTTTGGCGTGAGACATGTGCAAGTTGGTGGTCGCTGAGCAGCGTTAATAAATGCTCGTCACCGGGCGAAACGCCGTACTCAGCCATCACATCTTCTCGCCGCATCTGTCCCAGCAGACTGTGGTGAGTAATGTGCTGTTCATCGATATATTCCGTCAGGAGCGGTAACACCTCACACATCGGCACCACGCCAATCGTGAGGATAGCCAACGACGTACTCATTTGTTGCTCCACCGTCTTCTTACTTTGCTGTGAAATCCCGGACAAGTGCCGGGCACCGACCTGCGCTACAAATGCTCAAAAGCGTAGCAGCAGATCGGCGGTGTATTGTGTAAAGATTCCAAATCATTCCAGTATTGGATTGTTATTGTTTAATTTTCAATTTTTACTGTATACGGCGAAATTTAAAAAAATGTGATGCACGCCCGTACTGGCACTTTTCAGACTCGTGCCAGGGCGGCGCTTGATATCAGGTTTTATCGGGGTCTTCGTAGCGGTTTTTGGCATCCATGGCTTCCTGCGCCGAAGGATGCTCACTGATTAGCGAATTCGGTTCAGGGTGATCGGCTCGCAGTTGATACCAGGTGACCGTCTGACCTGGTGCTCCCTTTTCAACCGTAACAATGGTCGCTTGACGTGGGTAAGGTGGTTTTGTCGGCATAGTCCTTCCTTTTCACTGGATGAACATTAAGTATAGACACCGCCCTGCAACCGTGGCGCTGCCTGCGCCAGTATCCCAAGAATGTCTTCCACCACCTGCGAAGGCGGATTGGTGGCATCAACGATATAGTGCGCAGCCTCACGATACAGAACATCGCGCTGGGCAAGCACTTCCTGCACCTCTTCAGTCAACGGCTTACCGGTTAAAGTTGGGCGCAGCCCCTCTTCAGGCGTAGCCTCCAGACGATCGACCAGTACTGATACCGGTGCGCTTAAATAAATAACCACGCCGTGGTTGCGCATGTAATGACGATTAAATTCGGTAAGAATGATACCGCCGCCGGTCGCAACAACCGTTGCCGGGGCTGTGACGGCCTGCAGAGCGGTCGTCTCCTGGGCACGAAACCCTTCCCATCCTTCTCTTTCGACGATCTCCGCCACGGTCATCTGCACGTGCGATTGCAACCAGCGATCGGTATCGACAAACTGGAAATCGATAGCCTTCGCCAGCGCCATACCGGTAGTTGTCTTACCACACCCCCGGGGGCCAACAAGAAAAAGAGGTTGCGTCATCACAGAAATTCCCCAGAGAGCCGCGAAAAAGCGGGATCTGATGCGGTTAAAGATATAATCATATCATCAAACTAGTACATCGCCAAAGTGTAAAGAAAAAATTACAAACAGAATAGCGATTTCTATTAACCCCTACTATAACAAGAATTCACAACGAATAAAGTGTAAATAATAAATTACACACTTTATTTTCTACGCTGGACTTCCAGCCACCACTTATCCAGCTCAGCCGCAAAATGCTGCCTGTCGCGCGGTGAAAGGCTGTCCGGTCCCCCGGTCTGAATACCGCTGGCACGCAGCGTATCCATAAAATCACGCATCATCAAACGCTCACGGATCGTGGCTACGGTATAACGTTCCCCGCGCGGGTTAAGCGCTGCCGCACCTTTTTCAATCACTTCAGCCGCCAGCGGGATATCTGCCGTTATCACTAAATCACCGGCGCTACACTGACGCACAATCTCGTTATCCGCCACGTCAAATCCGGCGGGAACGCGTAATGTGCGGATGAAACGCGAAGCTGGTACACGCAAGCTTTGGTTCGCAACCAAAATAAGCGGCATCTGCATGCGCTCAGAAGCACGGTACAAAATGTCTTTAATCACATTCGGACACGCATCGGCATCCACCCATATTGTCATAACGTCTCCCCACTGATATGCAGTCGCGCATTGTCTCGTGCTTTTACTTTCAGGCAAAGTGCTGTTTGGCCTTCTGCACATATTCATTCCGCGCTAAGCTTAGCTTTCCCAGGTTTACCCTAAATACTTCAAGTAGCTTGAAGTATTTAGGGTATAAAACAATGAATATCATCCATAGGGAGTGATAGATGGACAAGAAAATTGGTTTTATCGGCTGCGGTAATATGGGCAAAGCGATTCTTGGCGGCATGATCGCCAGCGGCCAGGTTCTCCCCGGACAAATCTGGGTCTACACCCCCTCCCCCGATAAAGTCGCTGCATTGCACGACCAGTACGGTATTAATGCGGCGCAGTCTGCGCAAGAAGTCGCGCAAATCGCCGACATCGTTTTTGGCGCTGTAAAACCAGGCATTATGATTAAGGTGCTGAGTGAAATTACCTCCAGTCTGAACAAAGACTCCCTGGTCGTCTCAATTGCTGCAGGCGTCACTCTCGATCAGCTCGCCCGTGCGCTGGGTCACGATCGTAAAATCATTCGCGCGATGCCAAACACACCGTCGCTGGTGAATGCCGGAATGACTTCCGTCACGCCAAACGCCTTAGTCACGCCGGAAGATACGGCCGACGTGCTGAATATCTTCCGCTGCTTTGGCGAAGCTGAAGTCATTGCGGAGGCAATGATTCATCCGGTCGTTGGCGTTAGCGGTTCAGCACCGGCATATGTCTTTATGTTTATCGAAGCGATGGCTGACGCAGCCGTGCAGGGCGGCATGCCTCGCGCGCAGGCTTACAAATTCGCGGCGCAAGCGGTAATGGGATCGGCGAAAATGGTGCTGGAAACGGGCAAACATCCCGGTGAACTGAAGGATATGGTGTGCTCGCCTGGCGGAACGACCATTGAAGCGGTACGCGTCCTGGAAGAACGCGGTTTCCGTTCATCAGTAATTGAAGCGATGATTAAGTGCATGGAACAATCGGAGAAACTCAGCCGATCCTGAGTTGATGCAACCGGACGTCAGGCCGCCGCTTCAGTGCGGTTACGTCCGGAATTCTTTGCTTTGTAGAGCGCCATATCCGCCGACTTTAGCCATTCCCGATAATGCTCTGTTTCTGAGGTCAGTGCCGCAACGCCCACGCTAATACGCAGAGCAACCTGTGGCGCGCAGGATAAACGCAGTTGACCAAGTCGCTCGTGAACGCGAGACATAGCAGCAATTGCGCTGCTTGCCGGCGTGCCACACATAATCACCGCAAACTCATCTCCGCCGAAACGCCCAATCACATCGCTCCCGCGTAAGGTCATCTGTAACTGGCGGGTCAGCGCGACAATCGCCTGGTCGCCAACGTCATGGCCCCAGGTATCATTGATGCTCTTGAAATGGTCGATATCGATAAGCAGCAACGTGGCGTCACGCTGATAGCGACGGCAATTATCAAACTCATTACGCAGTAACAGTTCCCAATGGCGGCGATTATACACCCCGGTCATGCCGTCTCGCGTGCTCATCACCTGTAAGCGGCGTTTATGTTCCGCCAGCTTGATGACCGTCTGGTAGCTAACCCAGGCAAAGAGCAGCGGATAAATTGCCAACACCGGCAGCGTCAATAGCACGCTCAGTTGGGTACTGGTAAACGCGACGGAAATATCGGTTAACTGTAACGTCACCAGACATGAAACAGCCATCAACACGACGCCTGCAATGAATACTCGCATCCCTCCTGCGCCCATCAGGTTGATGCAGATAATCATCAGCAGCGCCGTGGATGGCAACAGGTTTACCCCCATAATCCCCATCCACATACCTGCGAGGATGGCATCGGCTTTTAAGTTGGTAAATTCGCTATGCAGTGGATCATCCGCTTTGCTTGCTAACTGCCAGGCCAGATGCGGCCAAACAAACGCCCATCCCACCAGCAAAAGCCACCAGCCGCCGGTAATAGGCTGGGAAACTAATACCGACGCGATAGGGAAAAACATTCCCCCCAATCCCACCGCTCTGGGCAGCCGGATTCGTCGGGCGAATCGCAGACCGGAACGTTGGTGGTCGTTTTGATGAAGCGATAACATTGCTTCATTCGGGACGACCTTCTTTTGATAAAAGTTTTCATCATTCATCGTATTTGGGAACATTCTGAAACAAATTTCCCAAATTATAGGTAGGGGTCTTGTGGCGGAAGTATGATATTTCGGGTGAACGATTTTACCTGCTCACCCGTAAGTGCTAAGCAGATTTTTTCAGGCAAGCGCTCATAAACTTATTACGATCGTCCCCTTTCAAAGACTGCTCCGTCGCCTTGACGTTGCATTCCCGCATTTTTTGCTGCTGCGGTGTCAGGCTTTTTTCCTCAGGCGGAGATTTGCTGTTTTTCAGGCAATCACTCATATATGTCTTACGCGCATCACCTTTTAAGGTCTGCGCCGTTGCCTGCTGATTGCAGGTGGTCATACGTTGTTGTTGCGGGGTTAATGTCTTCTCGGCAGCACCGACGGTAGTTAAAAAAATAAGACCAAAAAGCAGCGTCATTAATAATGTAATTTTCATAGCACCATCCTTTTCTGAACGACGACACACAGGTAAGTTTGGCTGCTAACGATAAAAATACCACCCGGCGGCAAAAGTATTACCGCCGGGTGTCGGATTATTTCAGCCCTAATGCCGCTTTCATAGTGTAAAACAGGTCGGTTTGATCGGTCAGGCCAACCACATTCGCCGCGTGCGGGCCATAGGCTGCAATTCGCAGTTGACTGCCGGTATGCTCCTGCGATTCCTCTTCAGAGTTACCGTAGCTGATAACCATCACCGCGCCATCTTTGGTATTCAGCGCCTGGGTCAGGCCTGGTGCTTTGGTATCCGGCGCGACAATCTGGCTGGCATGCGCGTGGTCAGCGGTAACTACCACGAGGGTATTGCCATCTTTCTTCGCAAAAGCAAGTGCGCGCTGTACCGCTTCGTCCAGATCGACCGTTTCGCCAATCTGTCCACACGGGTTAGCGGCGTGGTCCTGTTTATCGATTGACGCCCCTTCCACTTGCAGGAAGAAACCCTTCTCATTTTTGCTTAACAGCTCAATCGCTTTATCCGTCATCTGCGCCAGCGTTGGCACGCTGTCATCACGTTTTGGATTTGGCGTACAGGTCACAACCGGCTTATCCAGATTGCCGTGATAAGACGCTTTCGGCCCTTCCCAGCGCACCGGCATATTGCCGTCAGAGAACAGGCCAAGCAGCGGTTTATCCTGATTAGCTTCGGTAATCGCTGCCAGCGTCGCGGCATCGCTTACCATCTGATAGCCGCGAGCCTGGGCTTGTTCACGCAACGTTTTGCCCTGCCACTCGCCTGCCGCAGCGGTTTCAGCAAACGTTTTTGCCCCGCCGCCAAGCGTAACGTCAGCTCTGGCATTCAGTAATTGTTCTGTGATTGACCCTTTGCCGCCTTTTTCCAGCGCATTGGTTGGGCATTTTTCACGGGTCACGTCTGGACCATAGCATTTACGCGAGGTCACATGAGCAACCAGCGCTGCCGGAGTAGCATCCTGCAATTCAGCAGTTGAAACGTTGCCCGTCGCCAGCCCCGCCGCTTTAGCCATTTCAAGAATTGTAGCGTGATCTTTTTCGTGAATATCAACGCCCAGAGCACCATTATAGGTTTTCACTCCGGTGGTCCACGCCGTTGCAGATGCAGCAGAATCCGTCACATAATCGGGTTTGCCCGTTTTTTTATCCAGCGCATAGTGCGTGTATTGTCCGGTCAATGGTAAAGCATCAATACCTTTAAAAAAGCCGCCCGCGCCTTCGGCATAATTTCGCGCTGCCGTTATTTCTGAGTCACCCATCCCATCGCCAATTAGTAAAATAATATTTTTGGCAGGTTTGTCGTTCAGAGATTCGCGCAGAGCCGCCGTTTGATCGGCTGACAATCGACGGGCGCCGCCCGGCGTGGTGATATCACCCTGAGCGGCACGATTATCCATAACCGCTACGGTAGAAGTTTCAGCATTAATAACCGGGGTAAACAGTAAAGGTACCAGAGCAATAGCGAGTGCGCTTTGTTTCACTTTATTTTCTCCATGTATAAATACGGTAAAATTAAAACAAAGCGACTATAAGTATTTGATGTGACACTTTTATGATAATTTGTGAATGAGCCGCCACAGATTACTTAAAACGCTTTTGGCACGCTCTCGCCAGCGTTATGTACGTTCGCCAGAAACGCAGGCATACGGCCAGCTCCAGCCAGAGTATCCTCAATGTGGCGAATGAGAATTTGCCGATCGCTCCACGTCATATTGCGCAGCATTTCGATGATTACCTGCTCCAGCGTTTCAACCTGCTCCGCCAGGTCTTGCGACTCTTCTTCTTTTTGAGCGAGCTTAAGTAACAACTCAGTGACGAGATTTTTCATTTGCGTATTCCCTTAACAAAATATGGGCCACGTTATCATTAAGACTCACCACTGCCTAGAGGATGAAAGTTGTATTTTTATAAGTAATAAAACGTTTTGCGAAAACAATCACAACACAAAATAAGGGGGAATAGGTCGTAGAGCAGAATTATTCAATATAAAAGGGTAAGGGGATTAATAATCACATAGATATATAATGCACATTTATGGATTAACAACGCTGACGGACAGCGTTGTTAATCAGCAATTCAGCGCGCGCGGTGCCGACGTCGCAGCGCGATAGCCAGTTGCCAGATATTGATAAGCACAATGCTCGCAGTGGCAATAAACACCCAGCGAAAGCCCGCCATTGCCGAAACCGTTGCCCCCATTAATGGCCCGGCGACGTTGCCAAGGTACATAAATGACTGGTTATAACCAAAAATGCGTCCGGTTATCTGATCGCTGGAGTATTTCACCAGCAGCGTCTGCACCGCGGGCAACATCGCGCCGTCGGCAAAGCCGAGCAGAAAACGCAAAATCCCTAACTGCAACGGCGTGGTCACCCATGACATGGCAAAAAACAGCACCACCGCGAAAATTAAGGTCGCCATTAAAATCCGCTCGGTTCCAATACGGTCGCCTAATTTACCGAGTCGGGGCGCAGAAATCAGCGCTGAGATGCCCGGCACCGACGCAATCAGCCCGCTGAGAAAGGCAATATTCGAACTGTCTGGCACCATCGATTTGATAAACAATGCCAGAATAGGCCCGATTGAGCCGTTACACAGTTGGATCACCATCGTAGTAAAAAACAGGCTGATCACCAGCGCCGGATAAGGCAGCGAAGCAAACACGGCCTTCCCGCTCAAGCGTTCGCTTTTTTTGCTTGTTGGGCGCACACCTTCTTTGATCAAAAACAGCGTGACCATGAAACTCACTACCAGCAAAGCTGCGGTAATACAGAAAACAGCCCGCAAGCCAACATGGTCGGCAATAAAACCTCCCATCAGCGGTCCGCCAATGACGCCGCTAATTTGCGCCGTCGAGAGCGTACTCAGCGCCCACCCACTGCGTTCGCGCGGAACCTGTGAGGCAACCAGCGCCATCGCATTGGGAATATAGCCTGACGTTAACCCCATCACCCCACGCAGCAGAAAAAGCTGCCAGACATTCGTGGCAAAAGCCTGCAGTAATATCGCAATCGCCATACCCAAAGAGGCCCGCAGTAGCATCAGCTTGCGTCCTTTACGGTCGGCTAAACTGCCCCACATCGGAGAGACAATGGCTGAAATCAGGAAGGTGACGCTAAACGTTAAGCCGGACCACATGGAGAGTGCTTCATGCGA
Organism: Citrobacter arsenatis; assembly: GCF_004353845.1. Taxonomy (GTDB): domain Bacteria; phylum Pseudomonadota; class Gammaproteobacteria; order Enterobacterales; family Enterobacteriaceae; genus Citrobacter; species Citrobacter arsenatis. Next base: position 1,196,735 of record NZ_CP037864.1, on the reverse strand, counting down.
GGTCACCCCCAGTTGGGAGATATAGAGCGGTAAAAAAGGCAGGATTTGGCTAATTGCCAGGCCGGTGAAAAAGCAACCGAACCACACGGAAATAAGGTTTACTCTCCAGGATTCCATAAGGACTCATAACGATAAGTAGCTGAAAACTGCGAGCAGCTTAACAAATTACTTAGCCAAATAAGGGTCCACAGGTGCGATATATCACAGTTTAGGATTTTATCTTCCCGCTCATCGTATTTGTGATATGCCTCACGCCAATCCCACAATTTATACAGGGAATTATGCTTCATGGGCGATTTGCACGTTTGCGCTTATCTATCCCCCTGTGGCCCAGCAAAACAATCTGCCAGAAGCCGAGGAAACCTGCGTTTTGTCGTGGTAATGTATGTGCTTTGCATTCATGGAATGGGTTTTTAAGATGGCAAAGTTGCGGGTAGGAATCGTATTTGGTGGTAAATCAGCGGAACATGAAGTGTCATTGCAATCGGCAAAAAATATTGTCGATGCCATCGACAAGACTCGCTTTGACGTTGTGCTGTTAGGTATTGATAAACAAGGGCAATGGCACGTCAGCGATGCCAGTAACTATCTGCTCAATTCAGACGATCCGGCGCATATTGCGCTGCGTCCTTCCGCGACCAGCCTGGCTCAGGTACCGGGTAAACAAGCGCACCAGTTGATCGATGCACAAAACGGTCAGCCGCTGCCAACGGTTGATGTTATTTTCCCAATCGTACACGGCACGCTGGGTGAAGATGGCTCTTTGCAGGGTATGCTGCGCGTAGCGAACCTGCCGTTCGTCGGCTCTGATGTCCTGGGTTCTGCGGCCTGTATGGATAAAGACGTGACCAAACGTCTGCTGCGCGATGCAGGACTGAACATCGCGCCATTTATTACGCTTACTCGCGCCAATCGCAACAGCATCAGCTTTGCCGAGGTGGAATCCCGTCTGGGCCTACCGCTGTTTGTGAAACCGGCCAACCAGGGCTCGTCCGTTGGCGTCAGTAAAGTGACCAGCGAAGCGCAATACGATCAGGCCGTCGCATTGGCATTTGAATTCGATCATAAAGTCGTGGTGGAGCAAGGGATCAAAGGCCGTGAGATCGAATGCGCGGTACTGGGCAACGATCATCCGCAGGCCAGTACCTGTGGCGAGATCGTGTTGAACAGTGATTTTTACGCTTACGACACCAAATACATTGACGATAACGGTGCCAAAGTGGTCGTTCCAGCAGCGATCGCACCGGAAATTAACGATAAAATCCGTGATATTGCTATTCAGGCCTATCAGACGCTGGGCTGCGCCGGCATGGCGCGCGTGGACGTGTTCTTAACCGCAGAGAACGAGGTTGTGATCAATGAGATCAACACGCTGCCGGGCTTTACCAACATCAGCATGTATCCAAAACTGTGGCAGGCGAGCGGTTTAGGCTATACCGATTTGATCACTCGCCTGATCGAACTGGCACTGGAACGCCATGCGGCAGATAGCGCGCTGAAAACCAGTATGTAAACCCGCCAGGATGCCTGATGGATCGCTATTGGGCATCCTTTGCTTCTTCTTCATTTTCCACGCGGCGACGGATAATTAACCCGGCCAGCCAAAAGCTAATCACCCAGGTAACCAGCCCCACCGCATAGGTTTGCCACCCCTGCGCTTCAAAACCAAGTAAACCCACCACGCCGTTCAGAATAAAGATAAGCCCAATAGCGAAGGCATAGTAGTGCCAGTCTCGGCGGATTTTTACAGGCAGGTTCATAACGGCTCCGGTGGAAATACAACGTGAAAGCGCATCCTCGCACATTTCCTCATATACGTCTGTGGCCTGTGCGGAATTTCTGAAATGTAACCCAATTTCACTTAAGGTTACGTAATTGTGACAGCCAGCATAAAACCGAAATCCAGGAATAATCTCTACCTGAAATTACCATCATTCTGATATTGACATTGTCGATCACCTGTCAGACTCACTGTCAGTTCCAGGCATTACGTCAAAAAAGCAGGTTATTTCCGGAGGTCTTTATGGCTGATTTTACGCTCTCAAAATCCCTGTTTAAGGGCAAGCATCGGGATACCTCCTCCCTGCCCGGCAACATTGCGTATGCCGTATTTGTGCTGTTTTGCTTCTGGGCGGGCGCGCAGATTTTAAATCTGTTGGCCCACGCTCCCGGCATCTATGAACAACTGATGCAGCTACAAATGCAAGAGACAGGACGCCCGCGAGTTGAAATCGGCTTAGGCGTCGGAACCCTTTTTGGTCTGGTCCCTTTCCTCGCCGGAAGCCTGATCCTTGGCGCCATCGCAGCATTTGTACGCTGGCGACGTCGTCATCATAATGATGACTGACCCATACACTTCGCCCGACGATCGTCCACGCGTTTGGCAAACCACGCGGTCGTCAGATTACGTGTGATCTTCGGGCTTTCCAACTGAATACCAGGCAGCATTTCACGCGGTAATGATTTCCCGCTCTTCGCTTCGGCCAGCTTATAGACCTTCTCGTACAGCGCGGTCTCTTCAAATGCCAGGCTGTCACCTTTTTGCAGCTGACGGCGGATCTCACTCTCGCTCATGTCCAGCTTCCCGGCCAGTTTACGTACCGCCAGTTCGGTTTTGCCTGGCTCGCTGCTGCCATAGAGAATCAAATCCCCATCCATCGCCAGCTTCACGCCGCTGGCTTTACTGACCGCTTTCTGGAAAGCCGCATTACGGCTGGCATACCATCCGGCATTAAAATCGGCGAAGCGGAAGATTGGCGCACTGTAATTCGCCGGGTAGTTAAGCAGATGATACGTACCGAACCACAGCCCACCGCGGCGGCTGAACACTTCCTGGCGCACGGTTCCCGCCATTTTCCACGGATATCCGCTGGCGTGCTGCTCGGCAAAGGCGATACTGACCTGCATCGGCCCACCGGTATGCACCGGATTAAGCGAACCAAATAACGTCTGCCCCATCGGTACCATGTTGATGAAGTCATCAAAGATGGCGCTAAGCTGCTTTTCCGTTTTCACCGTATCCAGACGCTCGCTGTAGCTTTTCCCCGTTGGCGAGTTAATCTTCAGCGCGGTATGCACCACAAACAGCGGGATGTGCATGCGCTCGGCGCGACGGTCGATCTCTTTCCAGGCGATTTTACTTAAGTTCGGCACGGCCGGATCTGCCTGGTAATTTGACTCCTGTTGCGCGACCGCCAGCACCGAACAGATATTTTCTACCGTCGGCGCTAGCTTCTGGCTTTCAAAGGTCTTCGCCAAATCTTGCGCCCACGCGTCCCGGTCTTTCACGCTGGCGGGCATTTTCTGGCGCACTACGCTCGCCACATCGACGGCTTTCTCCCCCTTTTTTAGCGGCTGCGCGGGTTGGCTACTACATCCCACCAGCACCAGTGCTGCCAGACCAGACAAGGGGTAAAGACGGGAAACCGTCGACATAACATCTCCTTATTATTAACTCAGTGTATGGGTAACTTCCTGAATATCCTGACCGTCAAGCTCTCGTTCAAAGCTGCGCAGACGCTTATAAATAGACATCAGTTCAACTAACGTTGTCCAGGAGTTAATCAGATACTGGAACGAGCCGCGTACCTGGCCAAACACGTTGGTGATTTGCGTCATCAGGCCGAGCGTAATCGTACCGGCAACAATCGACGGAAACAGCAGGAACAAGCCGAAAACGTTATCAACCTGCAGGTAAAGAATACGGGCGATATTAAAGTACATATAGTGAAAATAGAGGCGGAAGTAGTTCTGACGTACCGCGTGAAACAGTTCACGTACGGTTGGCGGTGTCGCACGATTGGCGTCATCTTCGCCGTATACCAGTTCTTTACGGTAGGCCGCTTCCACGCGTTGGTTTTTAAACTCCAGTCCCGGAAGTTTAATCCCAACGACTGCCAGCAAGCCAGTTCCCATCAACGACCAGACAATCGCGGCAATCACCAGGCCATAAGGAACATGCCCAACAATCGGCAGGTTCGGAACATGGGCAGAGAGTGTGACCAGTACAGGTAAGAAGGCAATCAGCGTCATAATGGCATTGATAAAGCTGACTCCCATATCTTCCAGCGTGGAGGCAAAACGCATGGTGTCTTCCTGCACACGCTGCGCTGCGCCCTCGATATGACGCAGATGCTGCCAGTGCGCCATATAGTGTTCGTTCATCGCGGTACGCCAGCGGAACACATAGTGGCTGACGAAGAAGTTGTTCATCACGCCAATGACCACGGCAATCAACGCAATGCCGAGAAAGATACCTACTTCATGATAGAACTGCTCAATCTTCACTTTGTGCGGTGCGCTGAGCGCGGTTTGAATCAGGTCATAAAATGGCGCATACCAGGCGTTGACAGCGACGCCAACTTCAACCAGAAACCAGGTCACAAAAATAATCAGCGACGTGCCGAGTATGGACCAGTACTGCCAGCGGTGCGGGCTATAGAGAAACCAGAACAGCGCGAACACCCCAACGCAAAGAATGTAATACGCATAAAAAATCAGGTAATCCAGCGACCAGAAACGGGCCGCGCTAATCGGTACGTCTCCCGACGCGCCGGTGATGTGTGCAACCCAGGCTCCCCCACCTGCTTGCCAGAATACAACGGCGACCAGTGCCCAAATAAATGCCGAAATAAAGAACGGCCCCGGCTTTGGGAAAAAAGACTTAAACATAGTGCTCTCCTGCTAACTTCTTATCGTTATGACGACTGCTGTGTATTTACCACCGTGGAGTGCGGCGGCAAGACGGCTTACGCCCAAAAACACAAGCTGAAACCGACAATTGTGACCAAAACCGAGGCACTTAGTTCGCACCTCGGTTATGAAGAATTGTTTCTGTGGTTTTCACACTCGACAACGTTCCAGTATGTGCAGATTATCACAGCGTGAGATCACAAAAGCGAACATCTACAATCTGGGAAACGCTCGCGTTTACTCATCGTTACGTTTTTCACACTATTATTGGCTGATAAGCGCTTTGCAATACGCCGATGAGTAGTATAAATACGCATACGCACGATATCCTTTTTCACTTTCTCTAACTCATGGACACCACCGTTGAAACGTAGTCTGCTTTTTTCTGCCGCGCTGTGTGCGGCGTCATTGACATCTGTCCAGGCGGCACAGCCTATAACCGATCCGGTTTTCGCCTCTGATATCGTCGATCGTTATGCCGACCATATATTTTACGGTAGTGGTGCTACGGGGATGGCGCTGGTGGTGATTGATGGTAATCAGCGCGTATTTCGCAGTTTCGGCGAAACACGCCCCGGCAATAACGTTCATCCGCAGTTGGATTCCGTAATTCGAATTGCCTCAATCACTAAATTAATGACCAGTGAAATGCTGGTGAAATTACTCGATCAAGGTACGGTTAAACTCAATGACCCATTGAGTAAATATGCGCCACCTGGCGCGCGCGTGCCGACTTATCAGGGCACGCCGATTACACTGGTGAATCTGGCGACTCATACCAGCGCACTGCCGCGCGAACAGCCTGGCGGCGCGGCCAAGCGCCCGGTATTTGTCTGGCCAACCCGCGAACAGCGCTGGAGCTATCTCTCAACCGCCACGCTTAAAGCCGCACCGGGCTCGCAGGCTTCTTATTCCAACCTGGCGTTTGACCTGCTGGCTGATGCGCTAGGAACAGCATCCGGTAAGCCTTATCCACAGCTGTTTGAAGAAAAAATCACCCGACCGCTGGGGATGAAAGACACCACCTTTACCCCGTCCCCCGATCAGTGCAGACGCCTGATGGTTGCGGAAAAAGGCGCCAGCCCTTGTAACAATACGCTGGCCGCGATGGGTAGCGGCGGCGTCTATTCAACGCCTGGCGATATGATGCGCTGGATGCAGCAGTATCTTTCTTCTGATTTTTACCATCGTAGCCAGCAGGCTGACCGTATGCAGACATTGATTTATCAGCGTACACAGCTAACCAAAGTGATAGGGATGGACGTTCCAGGCAGAGCCGATGCGCTTGGTTTGGGCTGGGTTTATATGGCACCGAAGAATGGTCGACCCGGTATTATTCAAAAAACCGGTGGCGGCGGTGGTTTCATTACCTATATGGCGATGATCCCACAGCAAAACGTCGGGGCATTTGTCGTGGTGACCCGCTCTCCGCTGACCCGTTTTACCAATATGAGCGACGGTATCAACGATCTTGTTGCAGAGTTGAGCGGGAACAAACCGCAGGTCATTCCCGCATCCTGATTCAATACTCAAAAGGCAAACGGTTAATGCTCACCAGTTTGCCTTTATTCATTTCAATGTAACCACCTTTACGCAATGCCGCGAGGACCTCGGCGACAACTGAGCGTGAAATTCTCGTGCGTTGGTGAATATAGTTCATGACACCGATACGCGAACGAAGAACGTCGTCCCATTTCGTCATGGATATCAATGTAGCACGGATCTGATCGTAGGAATTATTGCCGATCAGCTGCAGGTCGCGCAATTCAAGCATTGAGTTTTGCCATGCCAACCAGCAAAATGCTTCCCGCCAAAGTTGGCACTGTTCAATAATATTAATTGTTTGTGAGGCGGGGAGATGATATCCCGTACAATCACTTTCTGTTATTAATCTATATTGTACATCTTTTTTCATTACACCATCAGAAAGGCCCATAATGAATGGCGCTTGTGCAATCCCAACCAGTACGTTTTCCCCTCTACGCAGGGAAACAACACCACTTAAAATAACGAAGGTATCGTCACTGTTTACATCACTTGAATATATTATTTCTTTATCGTTATCACATTCAAAGTGTTTACCATATTTCGCTAAACATTTATCAAGCCTACCAAATTCGAGAAGGGGTTTATTTGAAGATAGCATTTGCGCATTCCTTGCAATAAATGCCCGTCAAATCCGTGACGGGCATTATTCTGAATTAAATTCCCTTATATTTCACTGTGAGACAGTTCTTACCAGGTATATTTAACACCAACGTTTGCAGACCAGTCTTGATCGACATCACCGCCACCGAGGTAATTAGCATCGGTGTAGGCGCTGAAGTTCTTGGTGAAGCTGAACTGAGTACCCAGTCCAACACGTACCGCAGAACCTTCTACGCCGTTGTCGATGGAATCGCCGTTTACGTTAGAATCATTGTTAGAGTCGTCATAAACGTAGGCCAGTTTGAAGTACGGGGTCAGCGCCTGGTCTTCGCTGTAGGCGAAGGTATAACCTGCATCTACACCCAGTTCATAACGCATGCTGTCATAAGACTGACCATCAACTTTCATGTCGTTGCTCAGCTTATAGTCATCGCCAGACTGGAACAGACCGGATACGCTACCGTAAGGCGTTACGTAACCTGCGTCACCCAGTTTCAGGTCATAACCCAGCTTCAAGCCAAAGCCCCAGGCATCAGAAGAGGTGCTGCCATCAACATACTGACCGTTGCTCATGCTGGCAGTCAGATCGTTGTTGAAGTGGGAGTAGCTTAAGTTACCGTCAACAAAGATGTTGTTAGCAAAATGCGCAGAAGAGTAGATATAGGCAGTCTGGCTGTCCTGATCCACCTGACCAGTACGGTCACTCATATCACCTTTCGCGAAACCTGCTGCCGCACCGACAATCCACTTAGCGTTGTTACCATCAATTTTGGAATCAACACCGACCATGATGCCGTTAACGTCCTGATCGTAGTTAATAGTGCCGTTATCTGCATCGAAGCTACCACCGAAATAGCTTACCCATGCGCCGCCGTTATCAACCAGACCATGACGCGCGTTAGTCAGACGAGTACCAACGGTGTCTTGCTCCAGGTTCCAGATATTGGTGTTGGCAGACGGGATGCTCAGCGCCATGTTCGCATAGTCAGTCAGTTCCATCTGCTGCAGAACAACGGTGTTACCCTGCTGCTGAGCCTGATAGGTGTAAGCACCCAGATCAGCTTTGTTAGCCGCAGAGAAGGTCGCGTTGCTGTTCGTGTCGTTAACGTAGATCAGCTCGTTACCTTTGTAATCAGCAATAGAACCTGCGCCAGTCGCGTTATCGATGCGAACTTTATAGTTACCGGTTGCGGCAGCTACGTGGTCACCATAGTTATCAACTTCAGACTGATCGCCTGAGGTGTCGGAATCGCCGTTACCGTTGATAGTCAGATGACCATCAGAGTTCATCGCGATTACGCCATAACCGTAGTTAGCCTGAGTTGTGTCGTTAGTACGATCGTTGGTCAGGTCAGCATTCAGTACATAGTTAGTGCTGTTGATGTCGAAAACACCCGCATTAACATGGTTGTAAGCGTCGGTGTAGCTGGTCAGATTCAGCGTATCAACCTGCAGCGCATCGCCCGTGCTGTTGCCCACATCCAGAACACCGTTGTTGGTAACGTTGATGGTGTTGGCATACAGCGCAGCACTACCTACACTCCAGCCAGCAGCAACATCATCAGCAATCGTTACGGTACTGTTGTCAATAGACAGCGTATCCGTCGCAACATGCCCATCTTCGTTGATGTTCAGCGCAGAAGCACCGGTCAGAGAGATGGTGTCAGAAATCAGCGTAGAATCACCCACGTTCACAACGGAACCGCTGTTGATGCTCAGAGTATCAATCAGCGACGTTTTGGTGGTATCCCACTGTGAAGCGCCGTTCAGCGTGACGTTAAACAGACCGCTCTGGTAGACAGAGTTGCCAACCACATGACCATTTTCGGCATAAGAGGTTGTGTCGCTATCAATACCGTAGGTTGAATCAGGCCACAGGCTGTTGGCAGCGATATCGATCAGCGTTGCAGTGGCTTCAGTGCCCGCAGCATAGCTGTCATAAACGCCGTCGCCATCGGAATCAACCTGATGTACAGACATGGCCGCACCAACCCACTTGCTGCCGTTATTCAGGGTCAGATCCAGACGGTCAGTCCCATCCCAGCCGTTGGTATCCAGATCGGCATCGGTATCGCGGTAAGTATCAGCACCGTTCGGGAAGAAGTTCTCATCAAAGTTGCTGGAGAACAGCACATCACCCATCAGCGTGGAGTTACTAAACGTAGCGGCGGTTTGCATTGCGTTGTCAGCATCCGGATTTGCAATAACCGCTAATGCGACATCATTAGCATTCCAACCGTTACCGTTGTAGTCGCTTGCATTGCTGGTGTTGCCAAACCAACCAGAGGTACCTTCATCAGACCATGAACCAGAGGTCACGGTAGAATCGGTAACTGCGATGGTGTTGTTAAACACTTCACTGCTGTTTACACCAGTACTGACGGTGTTATCGTCAACATCGGCCCACTCGTACCCCTGCGTCAGGGTAATGCCAGCGACGTGAGAGTTAGCGGAAATAGACAGATCAACTTCTTGATCCAGAGTGATAGCCGTACCCAGGTTATAAACGTCGACAACATGCGTATCAGCTGCGTCATTATACGTACCGTTGTAGGTATAATGTTCGTAGTTGTCATCGATAGTTGAGTTGATGACGCTCATCGCCAGGCGATCGTAGTAGTAGTCGGTCCCCGTACGGTTAGTACAATCCGTGGTCATACATTCGGAAGTCACCATACCGTGAATGGTACTGTTTTTAATCGTCAGGCTGTTGTTATTGCTGTTAGTTGACAGCCCATCATCCAGATAATAAGTAGAAATAACGCCGTTGACAGTAGCGTTATTGATTACCGGATAAATATCACCGTTATAAATACTATCCGTGTCGTAGTTGTTCCAGCCGACATATCCATCATAGTAAACGCCATCAGCATAGGAGGCATCGTTGTAATGGGTGAATGTAGTATAATTGGTACCAGAGATATCAGTTGAAGCATTCGCCTGAGAAGTGATTGCCAAAGTGCAGGCTAATGCTAATTGTGAGACTACGAGTTTCTTTTTCCAAGTGTGCATTTGTCATCCCTCCTCAGGGACGTAATATAGTTGATCCATCAATTATCAATGCAAAGAAAACATTTTATGTTTCGCAGGGCCGATTATGCGGTGTCATAACGGAAAGGTTCAATTATTCTTTGCCCACTGTCCGAAACCGGACAACATCACGAATTACAAACAACTTTAACCCGAGGATGTAAAACCCTTTACTTTCAAACGATTAATAAAAATAAGAAATTTAAACCATATGATATAAAAATAAATCAAAGAATAATCAATTAAATAACCAATAAATCAAAGCGTATACTTAACGTCATATAAAAATAAAAGACATCAACACCCCAAATAATAAAAACAAAAACAAACAAAATAATGAATATAAATAAATTGCTATGCATGTGAATAAATTGCTCTAATGATTCAGCCTTTCATCACGGGAAATCCTGATATAACGCCAACTTTCGTAAACCACCGGCCCTCAGGTTCGGGTATACTACGGCCTTCGATTCCACAAACATCAGGCATCCCATGACAGACCTAATCCAACGCCCTCGCCGCCTGCGCAAATCACCTGCGCTACGCGCTATGTTTGAAGAGACAACACTGAGCTTAAATGACCTGGTGTTGCCGATCTTTGTTGAAGAAGAACTCGACGATTACAAAGCTATCGACGCCATGCCCGGCGTGATGCGCATTCCAGAGAAGCATCTGGCGCGCGAGATTGAACGCATTGCCAATGCAGGCATCCGCTCGGTCATGACCTTCGGCATTTCCCACCATACCGATGACACCGGCAGCGATGCCTGGAAAGAAGATGGTCTGGTGGCACGTATGTCGCGTATCTGCAAGCAGACCGTACCGGAAATGATTGTCATGTCCGACACCTGCTTCTGTGAATATACCTCACACGGTCACTGCGGCGTTCTGTGCGAGCACGGCGTTGATAACGATTTAACCCTGGCTAACCTCGGCAAACAGGCTGTCGTTGCCGCCGCAGCGGGCGCAGATTTCATCGCCCCTTCCGCCGCAATGGACGGTCAGGTACAGGCGATTCGCCAGGCGCTGGACGCCGCGGGCTTCACAGATACTGCGATCATGTCTTACTCGACCAAATTCGCCTCTTCTTTCTACGGCCCGTTCCGTGAAGCCGCAGGTACGGCGCTGAAAGGCGATCGTAAAACCTATCAGATGAACCCGATGAACCGTCGGGAAGCGATCCGCGAATCGCTGCTGGATGAAGCCCAGGGCGCAGACTGCCTGATGGTCAAACCGGCTGGCGCCTACCTCGATATTCTGCGCGATATCCGCGAACGCACCGAGCTGCCGATTGGCGCTTATCAGGTCAGCGGTGAATACGCGATGATCAAGTTCGCGGCAATGGCGGGGGCTATAGATGAAGAGAAAGTGGTGCTGGAAAGCTTAGGCTCGATCAAACGCGCTGGCGCGGATCTGATCTTCAGCTACTTCGCACTGGATCTGGCTGAGAAAAAAATCCTGCGCTAATCACTTTGTTGCCGAATGGCGACTTCGCCTTATCGGGCCGACAGTTTCAGGCCCGATAAGTAAAAACCCACCAACAATCACCCCGCCCGATAAAAAGGCTGATCCCCGAGGATCGTCGCCCGGTGCATAATGCGCCGCTGCGGCAGATAATCCGCATTTGCATAATGCTGCGTCACGCGATTATCCCAAATCGCCACATCGTTGGGCTGCCAGCGCCAGCGCACCTGAAACTCCGGTTTAGTGATATGCGCGAACAAAAAGCGCAGTAATGCCTCGCTCTCTTTTTCCGTCACATCGACAATTCGCGTAGTAAATCCTTCGTTCACAAACAGCGCCTGCTTGCCACTCACCGGATGCGTGCGCACCACCGGATGCAACAGGGGCGGATGCTTCGCCACCGCCGCCAGCCAGCGCTGATGCTCTTCTGGCGTGCTACGGTATTTATATTCCTGGAATGATTTACGAAAATCATGCTCTGCCCGTAGGCCGCTCAGCAACTGGCGAAATGGCTCAGAAAGCGCATCATAAGCGGCAATCCCACTGGTCCACAGGGTGTCACCCCCAGTTGATGGTAGCTCTTTTGCCGCCAGAATCGCGCCCGCTGGCGGCGTGGCGATAAAGGTGACATCGGTGTGCCAATTGTCGTTATCCGGCGGATTATCGTTATGAGTATCCAGAACGATAATCTCTTCTACCCCTTCGGCATGCGGATAAACCGGGTGAATATGCAGATCGCCGAAACGCAGCGCCAGCGCCCGCTGCTGTTGCGGCGTAATCACCTGCTCACGCAGAAACACCACCTGGTGGCGCAGTACCGCGTGGTAAAGCTGTTCAAACTGATTATCGCTCAGCGGCCGCGTTAAATCCGCGCCGCTGATTTGTGCGCCAATGTACGGCCCCAGCGGGGTTATGCTCAGACGTTCACTCATTGTACTTCTCCATGCCAGGGCGTCAGGCGGCGCTGAAGCGTGCGCAGACCCAGTTCTAAAATAAACGCGATAACGGCAATCACCGCGATCCCCGCCAGCACCACATCGGTTGCCAGAAACTCACCGGCTGACTGCACCATAAATCCCAAGCCTCGCGTGGCAGCAATCAGCTCCGCAGCCACCAGCGTCGACCAGCCCACGCCAAGCCCGATACGTAACCCGGTGAGGATCTCCGGTAATGCCCCCGGCAAAATTACAAACCACAGCACCTGCTTACGGCTGGCCCCCAGCGACTGCGCGGCCCGAACTCTCACCTGCTGCGCACTTTTTACGCCCGCCAGCGCCGACATCGCCACAGGGGCGAAAATCGCCAGATAGATAAGCAAGATCTTGGAGGTTTCACCGATGCCAAACCAAATGACCATCAGCGGCAAATAGGCCAGGGGCGGAACCGGACGATACAGTTCAATGATCGGGTCGAGAATGCCGCGCATCGTCGGACTCAGCCCCATCGCGATCCCAACCGGAACGCCCAGCAGCACCGCCGCCAGCAGCGCGATAACAATACGCGTCAAACTCGCCGCCAGATGCTGCCACAGCGTGGCATCCATAAACCCCTGCGGACCGGCAATGACGAGCAATTTTTGCAAAACCTGTCCCGGCGGGGGTAAAAACAGCGGACTGATTAACTGCATTGCCGCTACCGTCCACCACACCGCCAGAATGACGGCCAGCGTACCGAGGCTTAAGGTAATCTGCCGTGAGAACGGCCAGCGCCAGTTGAGTGCGCGCTGGCGGCGGGGTTTATCATTAATCACTACGCTCATGAAAATGCCTCCCGTTGTTCAAAGACCCGACCTAACACATACTCGCGCATGGCGATAAACTGCGGGTCGGACTTAATGCTGCGGCTCGACTCTCCGGCCACAAAACGACGGGCGAAATTTAGCGGCAGACGCTCCAGTACCCGACCAGGGCTTGGCGACAGCAATACCAGTTCCGTGGCCATAAACACCGCTTCTTCGATATCGTGGGTTATCAGCAGCACCTGTTTCCCCGTTTCATGCCACAACTTCAGCAGCAGGGTTTGCATCTGCTCGCGGGTAAAAGCGTCGAGCGCGCCAAAGGGTTCATCGAGTAGCAACAGCTGCGGGTTGGCCGCCAGCGCCCGCGCAATGCCGACACGCTGACGTTGCCCACCGGAAAGCTGCCAGATAAAGCGTTTTCCCGCGTCCTCCAGCCCAACTTTCTGCAACATCTCCGTAGCGATTCGTTGGCGCTGGGGCTTATCCACTCCCGCCAGCTGCAGCCCAAAGGCCACATTATCCCGCACGTTGCGCCAGGGCAGCAGGCCTTCGTTCTGGAACACAACCCCACGCTCTGCGCCTGGACCTTCAACTTTTTTACCCGCCAACGTAATGCTGCCGTGCTGATACGGAACAAACCCGGCAATCAGATTTAACAGCGTGGTTTTCCCGCAACCGGAAGGTCCAAGTACCACCAGCAGTTCACCGCTATCGAGCGTCAGGTTGATATCCTCCAGCGCCGGTTTTCCACCGTAGCTGGCGGCGAGATGAGAGATTTGCAGCATCAGCGCCTCCTTATTTATTGCACGAAGCGATCGGTCACGTACTGACTGTAATCCGTGGCGACGGCGGGAACTTTGCCCTGCTCTTTAAGGAACTGCGCGGTATCGATAATCGCTTTATTCACCGGCCCGGTTAACTCTGCACTTTGCTGTTGCGCCGTCAAATAGGTGTTTCCCTTCACCAGTGCTGGCACATCCGCCTCCGGCACCCCGCTTAAACGCGACAGCTTGCTGATATTTTCCGGCTGCTTCAGCCATTCATCAGGATTAGCGATATATGGCTGCTGCGCATCGATGGCGCTTTTGGCAAAGGCTTTCACCACCTCAGGATGCTTCTGGGCAAAATCTTTGCGCACCACCCATACGTCCAGCGTCGGCGCGCCCCACTCACCAACCTGAGAGGAGTCGGTCAACACCTTACCGTCTTTTTCCAGCGCGTTGACCGCAGGCGCCCAGACGTACGCGCCATCAATGTCTCCACGCTGCCAGGCGGCAATAATCGCCGGTGGCTGCAGGTTCACAATCTCTACCTGGCCGGGTTTAATCCCCCAATGCTTCAGCGCTGCCAGCAGGCTGTAATGGGTGGTGGAGATAAACGGCACGGCAATGCGCTTGCCAATTAAATCTTCCGGTTTACTGATGTTTTTCTTCACCACCAGCGCTTCAGAATTGCCGAGCTTTGACGCCAGCAGGAAAACCTCAATGGGCACCTGCTGACTGGCAGCAACCGCCAGTGGGCTGGAGCCAAGATTACCGATCTGTACATCACCGGATGCCAGTGCCCGAACGATGCTCGCGCCGCTGTCGAATTTGCGCCAGTCAACGGTAGCGCCGCTCTCTTTAGCAAACGTGTTATCCGCCTGTGCCACTTTAGCGGGTTCGGCGGAGGTCTGATAAGCAACGGTGACATTCACCGCCTGTGCCTGAAATGCGATGAATGCCAGTGCGGCAAGAAGTGCGTTACGCGATGAAATAGCCATGATTGTCTGCTCCCCTGTCTTGTTATGGAGGCAGTATTTCGTTGCGGCACAATTTGATAAAGGAATTAAAAATTCTGGCTAAGAACAAAGCGTTTTTAGAAAAAAAACGGCAATAGTTAGCTATTTCGCTCATTACAGAACGTAGGCCGGATAAAGCGCTTGCGCCGCCATCCAGCAATCAATGCCTGATGCGCTGCGCTTATCAGGCCTACACTCGCTGTAAATTATTGCGATTTTGTTACATTCGTTACATAACCGCTCCCCGGTGATTGCCAGCGCGGCGCTGGCAGGCATCATAGACGCTATTGTCAGGCAAGAGAGCAATATCATGATTCATGTTGTGCTGGTGGATGACCATGTGGTGGTGCGTTCCGGCTTTGCGCAATTACTCAGTCTCGAAGGCGATCTCAACGTCATCGGCCAGTACAGCAGCGCGTCCCAGGCGTGGCCTGCGTTACTGCATGATGACGTCAGCGTTGCGGTGATGGATATTGCCATGCCGGATGAAAATGGCCTGAGCCTGCTAAAACGACTACGGGCGCAGAAGCCCGGTTTCCGCGCCATCATTCTCAGCATTTATGACTCGCCCACGTTTGTGCAAAGCGCGCTGGATGCTGGTGCCAGCGGCTATCTGACCAAACGCTGCGGACCGGAGGAACTGGTGCAGGCGGTACGTTCGGTCGGTATGGGCGGGCATTACCTGTGCGCCGACGCGCTGCGGGCACTTCGCGGCGGTGAACAACCCGCGCAGGTACTGGAGGTGCTGACCCCACGCGAGCGCGAAGTGTTTGATCTGTTGGTCAAAGGCGACAGCGTGAAAGAGATCGCCTTCAAGCTGGATCTCAGCCACAAAACGGTGCACGTTCATCGGGCGAACGTGCTGGGCAAACTGCAATGCCACAGCACCATCGATCTGGTGCATTTTGCCCTCGACCACCAGCTATTGACGGGGCATTAATGTCGCGTAGCCTTCGGCATTGGGTTATTTCTCTGTTTATTCTACTGGCCTGGGGATCGGGCTGGCTGATGCTGTGGACGCTGGGGTTTTACCTGACCCACAACGGCCAGCAGGCGGCTCTATTCCTGCCGCACGGCGTCTATCTCGCGCTGTTAATCCTGCTTTCACGCCGTTACTGGCCCGCGTTGGTACTGCCGCCGGTGCTGATGTTGTTCTGGCTACACAGCGAGCAATTATTGAATGGCTATATCCTGCTGGTTGCACCGTTAATTAGCCTGATTCCGGCGAGCATCGGCCAGTCATACTGGCACCGCTTCCCCCTTTACTGGCAGCGCTTAACGCTGCTGCTGGCCGCTGTAACAATTACCTCATTGCTCAATACCGCCCTGCTTTCACCGTTTATTCAAAGCCCGGCGACGTTAATAGGTCTGGCGTCGTTTACCGGCGGCGTGCTGCTGACGCCGTTTGTCTATCTGATCTATGAATTTTTGCGCCAGCAGCACCGCTATCATCTGCTCGGGCTGGATACCACCAATCCCCCACTGCGCACCTCGCTTATCATCTGGTGCAGCCTGTTTTTTATTATTGGCATCGGCACCCAGATGGTGCTGTCGCCAGAGATCGAACGCCTGCTGCTGATCGTGGTGTTCTTACCGAACGTGGTGATGGCGTGGAAATTTGGCTGGCAGGGCGGCGTGTTGTCCGGATTACTCGGCAGTATGATGATCACCATCGCCCGACAAATCGGTGTCGGGTTCAGTAACTTACTGGAGCTGGAGATTTTCCTCGCCACCCAGGCGCTGCTGGGTATTGGTCTTGGCATCGCCATTAGCCGCCAGCAGCATCTGGCGCAAAACCTGCACCATTATCGCCAACGCCTGGAAACCGAACTGGCGGCGCGACGCGCGCTGACCGAACAGCTAATCCGCACCGAAGAAAACACGCGCAAGAGCCTTGCTCGGGAGCTGCACGACGAAATTGGTCAGAACATCACCGCCATTCAAATTCAGTCGCAACTGGTCAAACGCGCGCCGGGTCGTGAGCAAACGCTCGAGGCGGCAAATCAGATCAACGATCTTGCCCGACGCATTCACCACTCCACCCGCCAACTGCTGCGCCAATTGCGCCCGCCCGCGCTCGATGAACTGGCCTTTAAAGATGCGCTGCAGCATCTGGTGAATGAATTTGCTTTTGCCGAACGGGGTATTCGCTGCCAATTTGACTATCAGATTGAAAACACGCCAGAAAACGAAACGGTGCGCTTCACGCTGTATCGCCTGCTGCAGGAGTTACTCAATAACGTCTGTAAACATGCTCACGCCAGCGACGTGTCAATTACGCTGCGCCAGCGGGAACAGCGTTTGTTTCTGGACGTCGCTGACAACGGCGTCGGCATTCTGCCTGAAAAGATTCCCGGTTTCGGTATCCAGGGGATGCGTGAGCGGGTGAGCGCCCTTGGCGGCGAACTGACGCTCGAATCAAGCAACGGCACGCGGGTAATTGTTAACCTGCCCACAAATTTGCAACAAATCAGCCGCTAACCAGGAAAAAGTCTTAGTCACTGCGGACTTTCTCTCATCCCCTTTTGCTTTCACTTTCCTATAGTCAGCACAAACGGAGACTGCCATGCACGCACGTTCAGCCAGCGAAACAGACCAACAATACCGGACGCTGCGTCCACAGCTGCTGATGTGCATGGTCATTGGCTACGCGGCGTTTTACCTGACGCGCAAAAGTGTTAACTACGTCCTCCCGGCGCTGCAAACGGATCTGGGTCTGGATAAAGGCGATATCGGCCTGCTCGGGTCACTGTTTTATCTGACCTATGGTCTGTCGAAATTCACCGCCGGGCTGTGGCACGACAGCCACGGACAGCGCGCGTTTATGGGCATTGGCCTGTTTGCCACCGGCGTTTTAAACGTGCTGTTTGCTTTTGGTGAATCGCTGACGCTGCTGCTGGTGGTCTGGACGCTAAACGGATTTTTTCAGGGCTGGGGCTGGCCGCCCTGCGCCCGCCTGCTGACCCACTGGTACTCGCGCAACGAACGCGGTTTCTGGTGGGGCTGCTGGAATATGTCAATCAACATCGGCGGCGCCATTATCCCGCTGATTAGCGCCTTTGCCGCCCACTGGTGGGGCTGGCAGGCAGCCATGCTGGCACCGGGGATAATCAGCATGGCGTTAGGTATCTGGCTCACTCTGCAACTGAAAGGCACGCCCCAGGAAGAAGGTTTACCCACGGTTGGGGAATGGCGGCATGACCCGCTGGAACTGCGTCAGGAGCAGCAAAGCCCGCCGATGGGGCTGTGGCAAATGTTACGCACTACCATGCTGAAGAACCCGATGATCTGGCTGCTCGGCGTGTCGTATGTGTTGGTCTATTTGATCCGCATTGCGCTCAACGACTGGGGCAACATCTGGCTGACGGAAAGCCACGGCGTGAATCTGCTCAGCGCCAATGCCACGGTGATGCTGTTTGAAGTCGGCGGCTTGCTGGGGGCGCTGTTTGCCGGATGGGGATCGGATCTGCTGTTCAGCGGTCAACGTGCGCCGATGATTTTGCTGTTCACACTGGGGCTGATGGTGTCCGTCGCCGCGCTGTGGCTGGCGCCGGTACACCATTATGCGCTACTGGCAGTGTGTTTCTTTACCGTGGGCTTTTTTGTGTTTGGCCCACAGATGCTAATTGGCCTCGCAGCCGTTGAATGCGGACACAAGGCGGCGGCAGGTTCAATTACCGGTTTTCTCGGGCTGTTCGCCTATCTGGGGGCCGCGCTGGCGGGTTGGCCGCTGTCGCTGGTCATAGAACATTACGGCTGGTCGGGAATGTTCAGTTTGCTCTCGGTTGCCGCTGTCTTTATGGGTTTATTGCTGATGCCGTTGCTCATTGCGGGCATTACCCCTTCTCTCAGTCAAAGGATAAAACAATGAAACTGACGCTTACCTCTACCCTGATCGCTTCCGCTCTGACGCTGGCGGCCTTCAGCAATGCAGCCCAGGCGCAGGGCCGTCTGGTGGTGTATTGCAGCGCCACCAACGAGATGTGCGAAACCGAAACCAAAGCCTTCGGTGAAAAATATGATGTGAAAACCTCATTCATTCGTAACGGCTCGGGCAGTACGCTGGCGAAAGTCGATGCCGAGAAGAAAAACCCGCAGGCGGATGTGTGGTACGGCGGTACGCTGGATCCACAGTCTCAGGCCGGTGAAATGGGCCTGCTGCAGCCGTACAAATCACCAAACCTTGAGCAGATCATGGAGAAGTTCCGCGATCCCGCGAAGGTAAAAGGTAACCTCTCTTCGGCGGTTTACGTCGGAATTCTGGGCTTTGGCGTCAATACCCAACGCCTGAAAGAGAAAAACCTGCCGGTACCAAAATGCTGGAAGGATCTGACCAAGCCGGAATACAAAGGCGAAATCCAGATTGCTGACCCGCAAAGCTCCGGTACCGCCTACACCGCGCTGGCCACCTTTGCCCAGCTGTGGGGTGAAGATCAGGCCTTTGACTACCTGAAACAGCTCAACGTCAACGTCTCTCAGTACACCAAATCCGGCATTGCCCCGGCGCGTAACGCCGCCCGTGGCGAAACGGCTATCGGCATCGGTTTCCTGCACGACTACTCGCTGGAGAAAGAACAGGGCGCGCCGCTGGAGCTAATCTCCCCATGCGAAGGTACCGGCTATGAAATCGGCGGCGTCAGCATCCTGAAAGGTGCACGCAACGTCGACAACGCCAAACTGTTCGTTGACTGGGTGCTGTCGAAAGACGCGCAGGAGCTGGCGTGGAAGCAAGGTAAATCCTATCAGATCCTGACCAACACCACCGCCGAGACCTCCCCTAACTCGCTGAAGCTCGACGACCTGAAGCTTATCAATTACGACATGGATAAATACGGTTCGACCGACGTACGTAAGGCGTTGATCAATAAGTGGGTTAGCGAAGTTAAGATGGGTAAATAAAACATGACGACCTTCATCGGATAAGGTTACGTAGGCCGGATAAGGCAACACCGCATCCGGCAACGATCTTCACCCTGAATGCCGGATGGCGCATACGCTTATCCGGCCTTGATCAGGATTGAACACCGGAAACGCTATGTCACACACACTTGCACTCCATCCCGTGAAAAAACGGGATGCGATATTCCTTTGGATTTTGCTCGGCTGGCTGGCGTTTGCCCTGCTCCCGAGCTGGAGCCTGGACTACGGTCTGCTGGAGTCCACGCGCGAAGAAATACTCGCCGCCTACGGCTGGTCACAGCTCAATATCAGTTGGCTCTGGTATCTGCTGCCAAGTCTGCTGCTGGTGCGCCCATTCCATGAAGCCAGACGCGAACAGCGCAGCCGCCATTATCTTGACGCGGGCTGGGCATTTTTCTGTATGGCCTTTATTGTCGCCAGCGCCACCCTTGAAGGGCGCGGCTTAGGCTATGCCACCATCGTGCTGTTTGTGGCGCTTGGCGCGATCATGACCCTGGCGCTCACTCGCCTGGAATGGCTGGGCGGCGACCGTTTCGTTATCGGCTCGCTCACCGCGATTGTCGCGCTGATCGGTATTTTTATCGTCTGGCCGAGCATCGCCATTTTCATTCCGATGTTCACCAACGACGCCGGAGAATTTGCCCCGCTGGCGTTTATGACTGTGCTGTCGCAGGCGCATATCATCCAGGTGATCCTCAACTCGATTATGCTGTCGATTGCCGTCGGCGTCGGCTGTACCTTCTTTGGTATGGTACTGGCAATCTACACCACCCGTATCGCCAGACGCAGCGCCATCATCGGACGTATCTTCTCGATTTTGCCGATCGTCACCCCGCCGTTTGTCGTCGGCTTAGGCGTGACGCTGATGATGGGACGCTCCGGCTACATCACCGAATTTATGGTCGAGTGGTTTGGCTTAACCAACACCAACTGGCTGTATGGTTTTACCGGCATCTGGCTGGCGCAGGTGCTGGCTTTTACGCCGATGGCGTTTATGATCCTCGACGGGGCGATCAAAACTATCCATCCGTCGCTGGAAGAAGCGTCATACACCCTACGCGCCAGCCGCTGGCAGACCTTTAACGGCGTGTTTGTCCCGCTGCTAAAACCGGCGCTAGCGAACGCCTTTTTAATTGTGGTGGTGCAGTCGCTGGCCGACTTTAGCAACCCGCTGGTGCTCGGCGGTAACTTCGACGTACTGGCAACGCAAATCTACTTTTACATCACCGGTTCGCAGCTCGACTACCAGGCCGCCAGTACGCTGGGTGCCTTCCTGCTGCTGTTCTCGCTGCTGGTATTCTGCGTGCAGTATATGTGGATTGGTAAACGCTCGTACGTCACCGTTTCCGGTAAATCCTACCGGGGCGACGTGCAGCCACTGCCGGTAACGCTGGTGTGGAGCGTCGTCGCGCTGCTGGCGGTGTGGATTGCCTTTAACGCCCTGCTGTATGGCAGCATTTTCTACGGTAGCTTCACCGTTAACTGGGGCGTGGACTACACCCTGACGCTGGCTAACTTCACCAAACTGTTCGGCCAGGGGATGAGCGATGGCGCATGGCCTTCACTGCTCGACACCCTGCTCTATGCCGGGATTGCCGCGCCGATCACCGCCATCTTTGGCCTGCTGATTGCCTGGATTGTGGTGCGCCAGCAGTTTAAAGGCAAAAAAACCATCGAGTTCACCACCATGCTGTGCTTTGCCGTTCCCGGCACCGTCGCGGGCGTGTCGTACATTCTGGCCTTTAACAGCGCCCCGGTGTACCTCACCGGCACCGCCGCCATCGTGATTATCTCGATGGTGATGCGTAACGTCCCGGTCGGTATCCGGGCAGGCATCGCGGGCTTAGGCCAAATCGATAAATCGCTCGATGAAGCCTCGCTCAGCCTGCGCGCCGGTTCCCTGCGTACCATTACGCATATCCTGCTGCCGCTACTGCGCCCGGCAATCCTCTCGGCGCTGATCTACAGCTTTGTGCGCGCCATTACCACCGTCAGCGCCATTGTATTCCTCGTCACTCCGGATACCCGCGTGGCGACGGCCTACATCCTGAACCGCGTGGAAGACGGCGAATACGGCGTGGCGATTGCCTACGGTTCCATTCTGATCGTGGTGATGCTGGCGATTATTTTTATCTTTGACTGGCTGATCGGTGAATCACGAACCTCCCGTTCAAAAGCCAAAAACAAGGCGTAATGGAGCGCACTATGACTCAGAAAAATTTCGTTGAACTGCGCAACGTCACTAAACGATTTGGCAGCAACACGGTTATCGACAATATCAACCTCACCATTCCGCAGGGGCAAATGGTCACCCTGCTCGGCCCGTCCGGCTGCGGCAAAACCACCATATTGCGCCTGGTCGCCGGGCTGGAAAAACCGAGCGAAGGACAGATTTACATTGATGGCGAAGACGTCACCCATCGCTCTATTCAGCAGCGCGATATCTGTATGGTGTTTCAGTCCTATGCCCTGTTCCCGCATATGTCGCTGGGGGAGAACGTCGGTTATGGCCTGAAGATGCTCGGCGTGTCGCGCACAGAAGTGAAAGCCCGCGTCAAAGAAGCGTTGGCGATGGTGGATCTGGAAGGATTCGAAGACCGCTTTGTCGATCAGATCTCCGGCGGTCAGCAGCAGCGCGTGGCGCTGGCGCGCGCATTGATCCTCAAGCCGAAAGTGCTGCTGTTTGATGAGCCGTTAAGTAACCTCGACGCCAACCTGCGTCGCAGCATGCGCGACAAGATCCGCGAACTGCAAAAGCAGTTTGATATCACCTCGCTGTACGTCACCCACGATCAGAGCGAAGCCTTTGCGGTTTCCGATACCGTGCTGGTGATGAACAAAGGGCACATCATGCAGATCGGCTCACCGCAGGATCTCTATCGCCAGCCGGCCTCCCGCTTTATGGCGAGCTTTATGGGCGATGCCAACCTGTTCCCGGCTACCTTCAGCGACAGATACGTTGATATCTACGGCTATCATCTGCCGAGCCCATCGCACTTTGGTACGCAAGGCGAAGGGATGGTCGGTGTGCGCCCGGAAGCGATCACGCTCAGCGATCGCGGCGAGGAGAGTCAGCGCTGCGTGATCCGCCACGTCGCCTATATGGGGCCGCAGTATGAAGTGACGGTAGAGTGGCACGGACAAGAGATTTTATTGCAGGTCAACGCTACGCGTCTGCAGCCGGACGTCGGCGAGCAATATTATCTCGAAATCCACCCGTACGGCATGTTTGTCCTGGCGGATGCTGGGTGATTGATGCCGGGTGGCGCTTACGCTTACCCGGCCTACGGTTTGTGCAATTTGTAGGCGGAGCCGCCACCCGGCATTATTCTCAGCGCTGCGCGTTCAGTTCAGCAATATCCTTCGGCGTCGTCCGGCAGCAGCCGCCAATCAGCTTCGCGCCCGCCGCCAGCCACTGGGGTAAATACCCCGCCAGCGTGGCGCACGCTTCGCCGTGATGATGCCAGGTTTTGCTCACGGCATCGTAATGCTCGCCCGAGTTCGGATACACCACCAGCGGCAGCACCGTTAAACCGTGTAAATGCTGCAACGCAGCGGTGGTGTTTTCCAGCGCAATACAGTTAATGCCTAGCGCCACCACCTGCGGATAACCCGCCAGCAACGCAACCACGTCACGCAGCGGCGTACCGTCGCTCAGGTGCTCGCTGTCGCGCAGGGTAAATGAGAACCACGCCCGCGCACGCGGATATGCGGTCAACAGCTCAGCCAACGCCTCAATCTCGGCAAAATTCGGCAGGGTTTCGCAGGCCAGCAGATCGGCCCCGGCATCCAGCAAGGCTTCCACGCGCGGGCGATGAAACGCCTGAAATGCCTCAACGCTACAATGATAATCGCCACGGTATTCAGAGCCATCCGCCAGATACGCGCCGTAAGGCCCGACGGATCCCGCCACCAGAAGCGTTCCCGCCTGCGGGTTCTCTGCCAGATACGCTTCACGGGCTTTACGCGCCAGCTCCACGCTTTTGCCAATCAGCGCTTTCGACTGCGCTTCATCCAGACCTCGCGCGGCGAAGCCCGCCGGCGTCGCCTGATAGCTGGCAGTGATCGCGCAT
Organism: Citrobacter arsenatis; assembly: GCF_004353845.1. Lineage (GTDB taxonomy): Bacteria > Pseudomonadota > Gammaproteobacteria > Enterobacterales > Enterobacteriaceae > Citrobacter > Citrobacter arsenatis. The sequence goes on along the minus strand of NZ_CP037864.1, from coordinate 1,172,890 downwards.
TGCGCCCCCGCCCGGTAGTAATCAAGATGCACTTCGCGGATAAGCTCCGGGTTTTCTACCAGCACTTTGGCTGACCACAGGCTGTCGGCTAAGTTACACCCTCGCGCTTCCAGCTCCGTCGCCATCGCGCCATCCAGCAACAGGACATCCTGTTTCTCAAGGAGAGCGCGTAACGGATTATTCTGCGACATGTTCTGGCTCCTGTTTTGCGTTACGGGGTTGAGTAAGGAAATAAGCACCATAGCACAACGCGACAAACGGTAACCCGCACCACAACGCAATTCTCTGCGCTGGATCGAATGCCAGCCCTACACAGGCCACCAGGCACAGCACAAAACCTGATATCGGCACCAGCGGATACCACGGCGCACGATAATGTAATTCACTCAATGCCTTACCTTGTTGCAGATGACGGCGGCGAAAAACAAAATGTGAGGCGCAAATGCTCAGCCACACCGCCACCACCGCAAACCCGGAAATTGCCGACAGCGCAACAAATACCGTGTCCGGAGCCACCACGCTGGAAAACAGCGCCAGCACGCCGCCGAGCATACTGACCGACAGCGCCGTCAGCGGCACACCGTTTTTCGTTACGCGGGCAAAACAGGCTGGCAGCGTACGTTCATTCGACAGCGACCACAGCATGCGCCCGGAGGCATACAGCCCGGAGTTCGCCGCAGACAGGATGGCCGTCAGGATCACGAAGTTAAAAATATCGGCGGCGTATGGAATCCCTACTTTCTCAAACACCAGCACAAACGGGCTTTTCTCCACGCCCGCCTGCTGCATCGGGATCAACGCCGCCAGTACAAATATGGTGCCAATAAAGAAAATAATCAGCCGCGCGATGGTGGTACGAATTGCCACCGGGATAACCTTGCGCGGATTTTCCGTTTCACCCGCAGCAATACCGATAAGCTCGGTACCCGAAAAAGCAAAGTTTACCGCCACCATAGTCATCAGGATCGGTAAACCGCCGTGCGGGAACCAGCCTTCCGCCGTGATATTACTCAGTCCCGGCGCGGGCGAGCCATCCTGCATCGGGATAAAGCCGAAAATTGCCGCCCCGCCGAGGATGATAAAGGCGATGATAGTGACCACTTTTACCAACGAGAACCAGAACTCACCTTCGGCAAAAAAGCGTGTGGAGATGACGTTCAGGCCAAAAATGATCACGCAGAACACCACGCACCAGACCCATACCGACACCTGTGGAAACCAGTACTGCATACAGAATCCGGCGGCGGTAAAGCTCGAACCCAGCGCCACGGTCCAGGTCAGCCAGTAGAGCCAGGCCACGGTATATCCCGTTGCCGGACCCAGATAACGCGCGGCATAGACGTGAAACGCCCCCGTCTCAGGCATTGCGACCGACAGCTCGCCCAGACACTGCATAACCAACCAGACCACCAGCGCGCCAATCAGATAGGCCAGCAGCGTTCCCGCCGCTCCGGTGGTGGAGATGATGTACCCGGTATTAAAGAATAATCCTGTGCCAATCACGCCGCCCAAGGAGAGCATAATCAGGTGACGCGTTTTCATTGTGCGCTTCAGTGGCGCATTTTGTTGTGTTGTTTGCATATGACCTTCTAAACGTATGGACATCTAAACATCCAAAGAAGGTTCGTTATACCGCGTTTGTTAACAGAATGCAAAGTCAACCCTGCACCAGACGCAGATGACCGCGCCGGGCGCTTAATACCGGGTGAGGATTAATAATCAAATACAAAAAGGGCCGCCAGCTCATAACGCCTCCGTTGCCAGGCTTTATATAAACTCTGGCAACGTGGTCGTAGGCTGGCGTTCACCCGGAAGTGGGAACCGTATCCACCCGCTCATACAACCGAATGAGTGCTTAAGCGCCGCTGGCCGGGATCGGCATCTGCGATTTGCGGCTCATCAGGATAAATACCGCCAGGCCCGCCAGCAAAATGCCCGGCGCAGAAGCCGCCATCACACCTACCGTTCCGGTACCCAGCGCTAACATTTTCCCGGCCAGCAGCGGACCGCTCATTGCGCCCAGACGCCCAACGGCAACAGCGGTGCCCACGCCGGTGGCGCGGATCTGCGTGTTGTAAAACAGCGGTGCCAACGCATACAGCACGCTTTGCCCACCGGTGGCAAACATCCCCGCCACAAATCCTGCCATCAGCATGCCGCTCAATGACGACACCGTACCCAACGCCAGCAGCGAAACCAACATCCCGGTATAGATCAAAAGCGACATCACCACCGGGCGTAGTTTGTCCATCAACGCCCCGAGAATTAACGTACCGCTGGCCGCACCGATTTGCAGAGCAAACATCACGCCAGCCGCCTGTGAGGGCCGAAATCCCTGCTCTACCAGCAGCATCGGCAGCCAGTTGATCAGCATATACACCACCAGCAGGGTGAAGAAATAGCACAGCCACAGCAGCAGCGTAGCGCTCGCCGTCGCTGGCGCAAACAGGGCGCGCAACGGCGCGGCAGCCACCTGCGTTTGCTGAGCATACACCTGGGATTCCGGTAGCCAGCGCATCAGCAGCGGCACCAGCAGCAGCGGGATCACGCCGCCAACCCAGAACACGGTTTGCCAGGCGGAGGCCAGACCGCTAAACCCGAGCGCCGCCGCCAGCGCCGCGCCAATCGGTACACCGCAGTACATTAGGCTCACCGCCGTACCGCGAAAACGCGGGCCCGCCGCTTCGGAGGTCAGTGCGATCAGGTTCGGCAACGCCGCGCCCAGCCCAACGCCGGTCATCAGGCGGGCAAACACCAGCGATGAAAAATCCCATGAAATCGCCGTCGCCAGCGAGAACAAACCAAACAGCGCCACAGAGGCAATAAGAATGCGTTTACGGCCATAGCGGTCGGCCAGCATGCCGCCCACCAGCGCGCCGGGCAACAGCCCGAGAATGCCCGCGCTGAAGATCCAGCCCATCTGCATTTTATCCAGCGCAAACGCCTGAGCGATACCGACGGCAGCGATCCCGGCGGCCTGGAGATCCAAACCTTCCATCAGGGCGACTAAAAAGCAAAGCCCGACGGTCAGCGTCAGGCGGTAAGATGTGGGGGTTGGGGTAGACATAAGATGTACCTCTGAGGTCACAATGCAGGTGAATCGCGGCTGATACGTTGCCAGCCGCGTAATCATTTTTATTTGCTGTTGCGCAGATCCAGCGCCACGTCGACGATCATATCTTCCTGACCGCCCACCATTCGGCGTTTGCCCAGTTCAACCAGAATATCGACCGCACTCAAGCCATAACGCTCTGCCGCCACTTCGCAATGACGCAGGAAGCTGGAGTACACTCCGGCATAGCCCAGAGCCAGCGTTTCGCGATCCACCCGCACCGGACGGTCCTGCAGCGGACGCACCAGATCGTCGGCGGCATCCATCAGCGCATACAGATCGGTGCCGTGCTGCCAGCCGAGCTTATCCGCCGCAGCGATAAACACTTCCAGCGGCGCGTTGCCTGCGCCTGCGCCCATACCGGCCAGGCTGGCATCAATACGATCGCAGCCCTCTTCCACCGCGGCAATCGAGTTTGCCACGCCGAGACTCAGGTTGTGGTGCGCATGCATTCCGGTTTCCGTCTCCGGCTTCAGTACCGCTTTCAGGGCGCGGAAGCGAGCGCGAATATCGCTCATATTCATCGCCCCGCCGGAATCGACCACGTAGATACAGGTCGCACCGTAGTTTTCCATCAGCTTCGCCTGCTGGGCCAGGTTCTCCGGCGTGGTCATATGACTCATCATCAGAAAGCCGACGGTATCCATACCCAACTCGCGCGCATACTGAATATGCTGGGCCGACACGTCCGCTTCGGTACAGTGGGTCGCCACACGTACTACTCGCGCGCCGGCCTGATACGCATTTTTCAGGTCATGAATGGTGCCGATACCCGGCAGCAACAGCGTGGCGATTTTGGCGTGTTTGACCACCTCCGCCGCCGCTTCAATCCACTCGAGGTCGCTGTGCGCGCCAAAACCGTAGTTAAAGCTCGAACCTTGTAAACCGTCGCCGTGGGCCACCTCAATGGAATCAACCCGCGCATCGTCCAGCGCTTGCGCAATCTGACGCACGTTTTCCAGCGAATACTGGTGACGAATCGCATGCATACCGTCGCGCAGGGTCACGTCAGAGATATAGAGTTTTTTACCGTTCATGCTGCTTCTCCTGCCTGACGGGTGAGTGACTGCGCCATCTTCTCAGCGGTCGCCAGCGCGCTGGAGGTCATAATGTCGAGGTTGCCCGCGTAGGCAGGTAAATAGTGCGCCGCGCCTTCCACTTCGAGATACACCGCAGTTTTCAGCCCGGAAAACTGGCCAATACCCGGCAGATTTACCGGTTTATCCTGCGGGATAACTTCAAACTGCACGCGCTGTTTCAGCCGATAGCCCGGTACGTACGCCTGCACCGCCGCCGCCATCTCGTTAATTGACGCTTCAACTTCAATCTGGGAGGCCGCTTCGCTCAGCACATACACCGTGTCGCGCATCATTAGCGGCGGCTCGGCAGGGTTAAGGACGATAATGGCTTTGCCCTTTGCCGCGCCGCCGACCACTTCAATCGCCTTCGAGGTGGTTTCGGTGAACTCATCGATATTGGCGCGAGTACCCGGCCCCGCGGATTTACTGGCGATCGAGGCGATAATTTCGGCGTAATGGACTTTTGCCACGCGAGAAACTGCTGCCACCATCGGGATGGTCGCCTGCCCGCCGCAGGTCACCATATTGACGTTCTGCCGATCGACGTTAGCCTCCAGATTCACCACCGGCACGCAGTACGGGCCAATCGCCGCGGGCGTCAGGTCGATCAGGCGGATGCCTGGTTTTACGGCGCGAAGCAGGGCGTCGTTCTTCACATGCGCGCCCGCGCTGGTGGCATCAAACACGATGTCGATGTCGGTGAATTCCGGCATGGCAATCAGCCCCGTCACCCCTGCATGGGTAGTAGCGACGCCCATACGCCGGGCGCGGGCAAGCCCATCGGATTGCGGATCAATCCCCACCATTACCGCCATCTCCAGATTCACGCCGTGGCGCAGAATTTTAATCATCAAATCGGTGCCGATGTTGCCGGAGCCGATAATGGCGACCTTACGCTTACTCATGACTGACTTCCTTTTGTAACCGCCGCTGAAAAGGTGGCGGCAACTGAACCAATACCGTCGATATGGGCTTCAAAACGATCGCCCGCATTCACCGCCACCATCGGGCCTAACGCACCGGTGAGAATAATGTCTCCCGCACGCAGCGGTTCGCCGAGGCTGGCCATTTTGCGCGCCAGCCACACGGCGGCGTTGACCGGATGTCCCAGACATTCACTGCCGCGTCCGCTGGAGACCTCTTCGTTATTGCGCGTCATTTTCATCGCGCAGTTTTTCAGATCTAATCCTGCCGGACGCTGTGCCGGGCCGCCGACTACATACACGCCGCAGGAAGCGTTATCCGCCACGGTATCAACAAACTTGATTGACCAGTCGCGGATACGGCTGCCGACCACTTCCAGCGCGGGAAGCACCCACTCGATGGCGTTGTACAGCTCATCAAACGTAGTGTCGGCGTTGGGTAGATCGCGGTTCAGCACCAGCGCAATTTCCGCTTCAATACGCGGTTGCAGTACACGCGAAAACGGGATGATGTCGTTGTCGCCGTAGCACATGTCGGCAAACAGCGTGCCGAAGTCCGGCTGATCGACGCCCAGCTGTTGCTGCACTTTCGGGTGCGTCAGCCCCACTTTGCGCCCAACCACGCGACGCCCGCGCGCCACGTCGTACTGCACGTTGATGCGCTGAATGGCGTAGGCCGCGTCGGCGTTGTCCACTCCAATCAGCTCACGCAGTGGGGAGATAGCTTCTCCTTTTTCCTCTGCAAGGCGTAAGCCAGCGGCTAACTGCTCAAGATTTAGATTCGTCATGTTTGTTCCTTAAGGGCGTGCGAGGAAGTTCAGCACCAACTGGTTAAAGGCATCCGCATGTTCCCACTGCGCCCAGTGCCCGCAGTCGCGGTAGATATGCAGCTCGGACCCGGCAATCCCGGAGAGCAGGCGCAGACCGGCGTCCATCGGTACGAAACGGTCGTTGCGTCCCCAGATAATCAGGGTCCGGGCTTTGATTTCTCCGAGGCGCGGGCTGAAATCCGGGAACTGTTTCGGGTTGGCTTCCAGGCTGCGAACAAAGTTTTCCAGGTGATCGCGACGCGACAGCATGTTATTCAGACGCGCTTCAAACAGCGCCTCGGTCAGGTCGCTGGTGTCGAAGACAAAGATCTCCATCATCAGCTTCAGATTCTCGATGGTCGGCTCGCGGTACAGCTGATTCAGGCGCTTGATACCTTCAGTCGGCATCGGCGTAAACAGGCTCATGCCCCCCGTTCCGCCGCCCATCAGCACCAGCTTGCCCACGCGCTCCGGCCAGCTCAGAGTAAACGCCACGGCACTGTGGCCACCCATTGAGTTACCCAGCAGGTGGACCTTCTGAATATCCAACCGATCTACCACGCTTTTCAGAATGCGAGCGTTGAGATCGGATCGCGAACCGTGGTTAACGATCCCATCGCTTTTGCCCCAGCCAGGACAATCCAGCAGGATCACCCGGTATCCGGCCTGCACCAGCGGATCGATATTGCGGCTGAAGTTCGCCCAGCCCGTCGCCCCCGGACCAGAGCCATGCAGCAGCACGACGGTCTCTTCGCCCTGCCCACAGTCATTGAAATGCACGCGTAGCGTTTCGCCTGCTTCCTGCACCTCCAGAAAACGACTGGTCGCGGCTTCGGTTTGCGGTTGGTAAGTCATGATGTTCTCCTGCATATTCAGTTCTGTTTCAGTTCTGTGTGGTGGCGCTCAGGGAGCCGAATCCGGCGATCCACTCAGGGATCGGGCGGTAATAACGGCCTTCGCTGCGCCAGTTGCCAAAGGCAGAAAGCGCGGCGAAGGCGGCAACCCAGGTTTTCACTTCGTGCGTTGATTTGCCCGCCATTGCGGACAGTTCTTCATTACTGACCGCATCCAGCTCCTGCAAACGCCCCTGCTCAAGCAGCGTCATAAAGCGGTTATCCCAGACGGGGTTAAGCGGGTGCAGCGAGTGTTGATCGACCACAAACTTCTCGGCGGCGCTGATCACCCGCTGCTGGCGCAGCTCGCGCTCGTTTTCAGGCAACTGTTTGCCGCTGCCGAGCAGGCGGTCACGCATATGGGCATCGGCCTTCGCCAGCTCCGGTACCGGCGGCTGATGCGACAGGCCGCCGGAGCCTAAAAACAGCACGCGTTTATTCAGTGAGCTGGCGAAACGGCCGATCGCTTCACCGAGCATACGGGTACGCTGAAAGCCCGGCAGCGGCGTAGCGACGCCGTTAATAAACACCGGCAGCACCGGCACTTTCTCCAGACCGCCAAGCAAAAACTCCAGCGGCTGCGCAAAGCCGTGATCGACCTGCATGTTGTAGGACACGGCAAGATCGATACCGCTTTTCATCACCGCATGGGCGCAGGCCTCTGCGAGATCGGTGGGCACCGGCAGTTCCCCCGCCGCGCTGCCGAAATCGCCGATCGCCGTGGCTCCCACGCCTAAACAGAACGGCGGCATCACGTCGTAGAAAAAACCGTTGTAGTGATCCGGGGCAAACAGCACCACCAGTTCAGGATCGAACGCCGCAATACGTGCGCGGGCGCTGGCGATCACGCCATTAACCTCGTCGAGCACGGCCTGCGCCGGGTCGACGTAACCCACCAGCGGCGAGTGGGAAAGACAGTGAAGATAAGCGTGCATATCAGGCCACCTTTTCAACGGGAATATCGGCATTAACGCGGGTCAGCGTCATTACCGACGCCAGTTTATTCAGGGTGCTGCCCAGGGTTTGCGGAATGGCGATGGCGGCGACAAAGCGGTCCGGGCGCATCACCACCAGCGCGGCGTTGTGCTGGGCAAACCACGCGCGCAGGCGGTTTTGCGTATCGCCAATGCGGGTAACGCCGGCGTGGTTATCCTGATCGGTGCTGATTTGTGTATCCGGCACCACCTGGATAAACCGCGTGCCCAGCGCCTGCCACTGCTGGATCTGCGCCTCGCTCATGCCCCACAGCGGGTTACAACCCCAACCGATGACCGCGAAATTCGGTCCAATAACGTTGTCGAGTAAGGTCACTTCACCTGTTTCCAGTGTCACCTTCGGCTGGATAAACATCTTGCCGACCGGTGACGTTTTCGCCTCGCCTTCACGAACCAGCGCCCCGGCGTGGTACTGCGGCATCGGCTTAAAGCGCATTTCCAGGAAGTAGCGTTTGACCGGCGGAATATAGTTCAGCAGCCAGGAAACTCCGTCGCGCACCGTCCCGTGCCAGCGTTTCGGCGGCGCAAGTACGTTGCCTGCGGTCACGGAGAGATCGATCATCGCTTTGGCGTGGTCGCGGCGTTCCTGCTGGTAGGTATCCAGCAGCGCATCATCGGCTTTGCCATTAATCACCAGCGCCAGTTTCCACGCCAGATTGAAGGCATCACGCATACCGCTGTTGTACCCCTGCCCCTGCCAGACCGGCATAATGTGCGCCGCATCGCCCGCCAACAGCACACGGTCAATACGAAAACGTTCGGCCAGACGGGCGTTATGGGTATACACGCGCTGGCGGATCAGCTCAACGTTGTCCGGGTTCGGTAGCACTTTGCTCAAGAGCTGGCGCATATTCTGCGGTTCGCTGAGCTGCGCTTCGGTTTCTCCCGGCATCACCATAAATTCAAAACGGCGCACCGCGTGCGGCAGCGCGGCAGAAACATACGGACGCACCGGATCGCAGCACAGGTACACATGCGGCGTGCTGAGCGGATCGTTGGCGATATCCACCACAATCCACTGATTCGGCGCAGTTTTGCCTTCAAACGGCACATTCAGCGAACGTCTGACATTGCTGGCCCCGCCGTCACAGGCCACCAGCCACTGGGCTTTTACCGTTTCGCGCTGACCATCCGGCGCTTTCAGATTCAACGTCACTTCGCCATTTTGCTGGCTGAAGGCTTCCAGTTCGCGGGAGAACAGACAGCGCACGTTGGGAAAACGCGTCAGCCCTTCCAGCATCACCGCGTCTACCTGCGGCTGAATAAACGCGTTGCGGCGCGACCAGCCAAATTCATCGGTCATTGGCTGGATATCAGCAAAGCAGCGGCCTTTCGGGGTGAGAAAACGCATCGCATGCCACGGCGTGGTGTGCGGCAAAACGTTCTCTACCAGACCGACAGACTGCATGGTGCGCAGCGCTTCATCGTCAATACCGATGGCGCGGGGATAGTCGATCAGCGTGTCGAGCTTCTCCACCACCAGCACCTCAATGCCCATTTGGCCAAGATAGTTCGCCATCATCAGCCCTACCGGGCCGGCTCCAGCAATCGCGACCTGCACGGTGTGCTGTACAGCGGGTTGGATATCAGGATTTATCGTTGTCATTTCAGAACCTCACTACTCGGACAAAACGCAATTGCAGGCCCTGGTGAGGCGCAATTTGTTTTGTTAAAAATATGTGAATAATTTTTATTGTGCGGTCAGTATAGAAGTGAGTTTTTGCGCTACAATCAAAACATGCCTGGATGTGCACCAAGTGCACAACGTTGTTTTACCTGTAGATTTGTCAATAAATATGAAAAGTGACGACGGTACCGAATATAAAACCGTGCGCGGATTAACGCGTGGTTTAATGTTATTAAATATGTTAAATCGACTCGACGGCGGGGCCAGCGTTGGCCTGCTGGCAGAGCTGAGCGGCCTGCACCGCACCACGGTCAGGCGACTGCTGGAAACCCTGCAGGATGAGGGTTACGTCCGGCGCAGCCTGTCCGATGACAGCTTTCGCTTAACCATTAAGGTCCGCCAGCTCAGCGAGGGATTTCGTGACGAGCAGTGGATTTCTGCGCTCGCCGCCCCGCTGTTGGGGGATTTGCTGCGCGAGGTCATCTGGCCGACCGACGTTTCTACGCTGGACGTTGACGCGATGGTGGTGCGTGAAACCACTCACCGCTTCAGCCGCCTGTCATTTCACCGGGCGATGGTCGGCCGTCGCCTACCGCTGCTGAAAACCGCATCCGGCCTGACCTGGCTGGCATTTAGCCCGGAGAATGAACGTCAGGAACTGATTGAAATGTTGGCCTCACGACCGGGAGAAGAGTTCCAGCTGGCGCGCGAACCGCTGAAGCTCGACGCCATTTTGACCCGTGCGCGTAAAGACGGTTATGGTCAAAACTATCGCGGCTGGGATCAGGAGGAGAAAATCGCCTCCATCGCCGTCCCCATCCGCAGCGAACAGCGGGTGATCGGCTGCCTGAATTTGGTGTATATGGCCAGCGCCATGACCATCGAACAAGCCGCGGAAAAGCATCTTCCGGCCTTACAAAAGGTGGCGAAACAGATAGAGGACGGCGTCGAATCGCAGGAGATTTTGGTTGCCGGGAGGTGAGATGGATCACAGTTATGCGGATCATCTGATTAATAGCAGGAATAACTCACTCGCAGGCCGAAATAATGCTGTAGCGCCTTGCTCTAAATATATCTTCATCACATAGTGTGCATACATTTTCTGCCAGGAGGCTGCATGTTAAAGGTCATTGCCGAAGATTTCATCAAACCTGAGTATATTGAAAGCGTTCTCCCTTTGTATCGTGAGCTAATATCGGCTACGAAGAAAGAACCGCAGTGCATTGCATATGATCTCTATATTGATGAAAAAGATCCAGGCCACTTTATCTTTATCGAAGAATGGCCAAACCACGCGGCTCTTGATGAACATTGTGCCAGTGAGCATTTCCGACGACTTGTACCATTAATCGATAAATACACGCGCCAGGAAGCACGTTACATACTGATGGATGACATGGTAAATCCGACGGTCTCATAAAAATAGGGGAATGTGGACAGGTGGGTTATGACGAAAGTAGGAGGATAACTTTTTGGCAGGATGCTTAAAAGCATTCCAGTTAATGATAAAATAGCAAGCACAAATAGTAAGTTGACACCGGGTGCCATATTAAAAATGAATAAAAAATGTCTGGGATATATTTCGATTGTTGTCGATGATTACGATAGAGCTATCGATTACTATATAAATAAGCTCAGTTTTACCCTGATTGAAGATACTCCACAACCGGGGAAACGTTGGGTTGTGGTATCACCGAACCCTGACAGTGACTGTCATTTGTTACTCTCCAGAGCGGCTAATGAGACTCAGGAAGCATTCATCGGTAACCAATGTGGAGGACGCGTATTCCTGTTTCTGCAAACCGATGATTTTTGGCGTGATTACAATGCAATGAAATCGGCCGGCGTCCAGTTTTGCGAAGCCCCCAGAGAAGAAGAATACGGTACCGTTGTCGTTTTTGAGGACCTTTATGGTAATCGATGGGATTTACTACAGAGAAAGTAAACACCATATGTAACCATTAACGTTATCTGACTCAACTAGATATATATTTCTGGCACAAAATTGTTCTTCCCGCGCCACAAATAAAAAAACCGAAACCCCGCTCCTGAAAAGAGCAGCGTTCCGGTTTTTATTCAGTCTGAAGGGTTTCAGACTTTAAGCAGCTTCACCGTCGCGTCGATATCGATTTCATCTTCCGAGAAGATCAGCGTCGTGCCCTGGAAAGTGGTGATGGCCAGTTTTTTCAACGTGCGCATCTCGCCAGGTTTGACGTCTGATTTCGGTCGGATGCTGTTCATCAGCGCGCCAACAGACAGCACCGCATTTTCTTTGTCGATACGGGTCTCTGCGGGGACTTCTTCACTGTACACCAGGTAAGACTTAATCGCCGTGAGCTTCAGACGCTCACCTGCGATATAGATATATTTGCTGTCTGGTATGACTTTTACCGCATAGGCAGACAAGCCTTTGTTGTTGGTGGTAGGCTCGAAGGTCACCGCCGCGTCTTTCTTGATCAGCTCAGGATTAGCAACCTTAATCACATGAAAATAGCGGTTGTCGCCGTTTTCATCTTTGATAAATCCAAAGCCTTTATCTTTAAACCACGTTGTGATTGTTCCGTTCATTGCTGTTTCCGCCTGATTAAACCTAATACTCGTAGAGTAAACCTACTCAATTTGCGCGCAGTGTAAAACACAGGCCATGCCTTTGGCTACTCGTTACCCCAGCGATTGAGAAACTCCGCGATATCATCGATACGCTGTGCGTCGACGCCGGCCACGGTTGCCATCTCCTGCTGCGCTTCTTCGCTGATCTCTTCGTTGTTCATTAAACGGGTGATCAACTGCTGGAAGTAGTGCGCCAGCGCGTCACGTTCGTCATCACCCACCGGCTTTGCGGCCTCGGTCGCGTACTCATCGGCGATATCATAATATTTTAGCGGAATGTCGTTATTCATCAGTTGCTCCGGGGTGAATGCGTGTGCCAGCAGTTGCCTGCCGCGTCTGATGTGAATGATAGCATTGTTATTTCATGGTTCGCGAACTGTTTTACCGGCTGTAATACGTTGCATATATTCATTATATTCTCTGATACTGCTTCGCATTTAATAAATACCGCCGTATTTAAATGGCTGTATTTTTACTCAGTTCGATATAATGGCTGCGAATTAAATAATATGCTACAGAGGCAATATTAAATTACTTTAATTACATAATTGATATCTGCTATTGGCCCAATCCCATCGCTAGTCGCCCATTTGCCCACATTCATATTCTGGACAACACTCTACGATGACACCACTGACCAACACGTGGAGCAAACACATGAACATCACGCAAATCCGTAACGCCACGCAGCGCATCACCTTTGGCGGCAAGACCTTCCTCGTCGATCCGATGCTGGCGGCGAAAGGAACTTACCCGGGCTTTGCCGGAACGGCACGCGCGGAGATCCGCAACCCGACTGTGGAACTGCCCATTGATATCGACACCCTGCTCAACGTCGATGCGCTGATCGTGACCCATCTGCATGAAGATCACTGGGATGAGGCCGCAGCTCGCATCGTGCCGAAAGATAAACCTATTTATGTGCAAAACGATTACGATGCGCAGGTGCTGCGCGAGCAGGGTTTTACACAAGTGAACGTACTGGCGCAGAACACCATGATCGGCGATATCACCCTGCGTAAAACCGGCGGTCAACACGGTTCGGATCGCGCCTACGCTATCCCGCAAATGGCGGAGCGTCTGGGTGATGCCTGCGGGGTTATCTTCCAGCATCCAGAGGAAAAAACGCTGTATCTGGTTGGGGACACCATCTGGCGCGACGAGGTGGAAACCAATATGCAGACGTTCCAGCCAGACGTGGTTATTTTGAACGCAGGTTTTGCCCACGTTATTGGCTTTGGCCCAATCATTATGGGTGCGGAAGATGTGCTCAAAACCCACTTCACGCTGCCCGAAGCACAAATTGTGGCGACCCACATGGAGGCGATTAACCACTGTCTGCTGACCCGCGCGGCACTGCAAGAGTACGCCCGCGATAACCAGATTGCGCAATTTGTTAACGTGCCGGAAGATGGCGAAACCCTGACGTTTTAAAAACCCACAGAGGAACCGTATGCAGCCGCTTAACGTCGCCATTGTTGCCGTGGAAGATTTCAGCCCGTTTCACTTCTCGGTGCCGTGTATTATTTTCAGTGACAAAGTGGCGGCGAAAAAGCGTTTTGAGGTGCAACTGTGCGCCGAACAGCCGGGCATCGTTTCCTCGCAGGATGGCTTCGCCATTACCGCTGCTTGCGGCTACGAAGCCGTAGAAGCAGCGGACATCGTGGTGATCCCCTGGTGGGGCACCACCGCGCATCGTCCACCACAAAGCCTACTGGATGCGCTCAACCGCGCGCGACAAAACAGCGCGCAGATTGTCGGGCTGTGTCTGGGCGCGTTTGTCCTCGGCTATGCCGGTCTGCTGGATGGCAAACGGGCGGCTACGCACTGGGAGTTCGAGCAGGATTTTCAGGCGCGCTTTCCGGCGGCCCGTCTGGATATCAACGCGCTGTACGTGGATGACGACGGCATTATTACCTCGGCAGGCACCGCCGCCGCGCTGGATTGCTGTCTGTATGTCATCCGTCAGCGCTTTGGCAGCACGGTAGCGAATCAGATTGCCCGACGGATGATTGTGCCGCCACATCGCGAGGGCGGTCAGGCGCAGTTTATCGAGCAACCGGTGGCAAAAAATACGCAGGATCAGCGGATCAACGCCCTGCTCGACTATTTGCGCCAGCATCTCCACGAACCGCATAATCTCGACGAGCTGGGGCAGCGGGTGATGATGAGCCGTCGCACTTTAACCCGTCATTTTATGAAGGCCACCGGGTCAAGCGTGGCCGAATGGTTGATTGCCGAGCGTCTGCGCCGCAGTCAGATACTGCTGGAGTCCAGCCAGTTACCCGTAGAACGCATCGCCGAACAGGTTGGTTTTCAGTCGCCCGTCACCTGGCGCCAGCATTTTAAATCCCATTTTGGCGTTAGCCCGGCTGAATGGCGTAAAACCTTTCGCGGCGATTAGCCGCTTTTTTGCGCCAACCAGATGGTGTGCCCGGCGCAGTGCGGATCTTCCATCACCATCTCGACCACCGTAAAGCCATGCGCTGACAGCAATGCGCGGTATTCATCCGGCGCGAGGCTGGCGTGAAACAGCGGCTCGCCCTCAAATTGCCCCATGGCGATGCCGTTATCCGTACCACTGGTGAACATCAGCGCGCTGCCGCGATGGCTGAGACGGTCAAAAATCGGGAACATCTTTTGCTGGTCTTGCTGTGTTAAATGGAAAAAGCTGTCCCAGGCGATCAGGCCGTCGAACGTCTCGTTAAGTGCCAGTTCGCGCATATCCTGTTCCAGCCAGCGCTGTGCGGGAAATGAGTGCCGGGCGCGGGCCAGCATAGCCGGGGAACCATCAACGCCCGTGAGCTGAAAACCTTGCTGGATAAAATAACCGGCAATCGGCTGACCGTTACCGCAGCCGATATCCACAATGCTGCCCTTCCCGCCCATCACGGTGATGAACTTATCCAGCCAGCTTTTCTCGAACAGGGCGCGCGAGCGCTGACTGGCAAAAGCATCCGCATGTCGTCGGTAGATGGACAGAATATTTTTTGCCGCAGAATCGCTCACGATGTCCTCACTTTTTTATTCTGTTAAGCACAACGACGATAAATCCTCCAGCACACGAGGCGCAACCCTGGAATGCGCCTCGCAGAACCCATGCGCAAATCCCCCAAAACCGTCCCGCTGTGGCATCATAGCGCGCAGATAACGTCATGACAGGGGTGATAAACGTGAAACCGGTAACGCTATACGATGTGGCAGACCATGCAGGAGTCTCTTACCAGACCGTCTCGCGCGTCGTGAATCAGGCCAGCCACGTTTCCGCAAAAACCCGACAGAAAGTTGAGGCCGCGATGGCGGAGCTCAATTACATCCCCAACCGCGTCGCACAGCAGTTGGCGGGCAAACAGACGCCGCTGATTGGCGTT
Organism: Citrobacter arsenatis; assembly: GCF_004353845.1. Lineage (GTDB taxonomy): Bacteria > Pseudomonadota > Gammaproteobacteria > Enterobacterales > Enterobacteriaceae > Citrobacter > Citrobacter arsenatis. The sequence continues at coordinate 1,157,471 of NZ_CP037864.1, read as the reverse complement.
GTAACGGCGAATCTTGCCCTGCATGCCCCGTCGCAAATCGTTGCCGCCATAAAATCCCGCGCCGACCAGTCGGGTGCCAGCGTGGTGATCGCCATGGTCGAGCGTAGCGGCGTTGAGGCATGTATAGCCGCGGTCCATAACCTGCTTTCTCAGCGCGTAACCGGGCTTATCATCAACTATCCGCTGGATGAAGAAGACGCCATTGCCGTGGCCGCCGCCTGCGGCACAGTACCGGTACTATTCCTCGACGTCTCTGACCAGACGCCAATTAACAGCGTGATTTTCTCCCATGACGACGGCGCGCGCCTCGGCGTTGAGCATCTGGTGCAGCACGGACATCAACGGATCGCCCTGCTGAGCGGACCGCGCACTTCGGTTTCGGCAAGACTTCGGCATGCGGGGTGGCATAAATATCTGGCGCACTACCAGTTGCAACCTGTCGCGGAGCTGGAAGGCGACTGGAGCGCGATGTCCGGTTTTCAGCAAACGCGTCATCTGCTTAATGACGGTAACCTCCCTACCGCCATGCTGGTCGCGAACGATCAAATGGCGCTGGGCGCGATGCGGGCAATCAGCGAGTCCGGCCTGCGGGTGGCGGTGGATATCTCGGTGATTGGCTACGATGACACCGAAGACAGCGCCTGCTACATTCCGCCGCTGACCACCATCAGGCAGGATTTTCCGTTGCTGGGTGAAACCAGCGTCGACAGGCTGCTACAGCTACCCCGCGGCGAATCAATCGTGGGCAACCAACTGCTGCCCGTCACCCTGGTGAAGCGCAAAACGGTTCTGCCTCCCAATACGCAAACCACCTCTCCCCAGGCGCTGGCAGATTCACTGATCCAGCTTGCGCGGCAAGTTTCTCAGCTCACACCTAAATTGTGAACGCATAACAATTGTGTGAGTCAGTTCACTCATTGAGCGCCCCACCCTTTACAGCGGGGATCGCTTATCCGTATTTTGATTGAAATTGTGAGCGAATAACAAATTCAAACAGGATACCGTTATGAACCTGAACACAGATTCACTCTCCGCTGTTCTGAAACGTCGCGACTGGGAAAATCCCGGCGTCACGCAGCTCAACCGTCTGGAGGCGCACCCGCCGTTCTGTAGCTGGCGCTCAGCGGATGATGCGCGTACTCATCAGCGCTCGACTCAGTTACGCTCGCTAAATGGCAAATGGCAGTTCGCCTGGTTTGCCGCGCCGGAGGCAGTGCCGGAAAGCTGGCTGACAAGCGATCTGCCACAGGCTGACACCATCAACGTCCCCTCTAACTGGCAGATGGACGGTTACGACGCGCCAATTTATACCAACGTCACCTACCCAATCCCGGTTAACCCTCCGTACGTTCCGGCGCAGAATCCGACAGGATGTTACTCGCTCACATTCAATCTGGAAGACGCGTGGTTAGATGAAGGTCAGACGCGCATTATTTTTGATGGCGTCAATTCCGCGTTTCATCTGTGGTGTAATGGTCGCTGGGTTGGCTACGGTCAGGACAGCCGCCTGCCGTCTGAATTCGATCTTAGCGATTATCTGTTACGCGGCGAAAACCGTCTGGCCGTGATGGTGCTGCGCTGGAGCGACGGCAGTTTTCTGGAAGACCAGGACATGTGGCGCATGAGCGGGATCTTTCGCGACGTATCTTTGCTGCATAAGCCCACTATGCAAATCCGCGATCTGCGCATTAACACCCGGTTTAACGACGACTTCAGCCGCGCCGTGCTGGAAGCGGAAGTCAGAGTGGCGGGCAGTAAGAGCGAAGAGTTACACGTCACCCTGCAATTATGGGAAGAAGAAACGCTTGCTCACGAAACGACCTCCCCGCTCGGCAGCGAGATTATTGATGAACGCGGCGCTTATCATGACAAGGTTACCCTGCGCCTGAACATCGAAACCCCGGCGCTGTGGAGTGCCGAAACGCCCAATCTGTACCGCGCCGTTGTGCAGTTACGCACCGCGGACGGAGTGCTGATTGAAGCGGAAGCCTGTGACGTTGGCTTTCGTCAGGTTCAAATTGAAAACGGCCTGCTGTTACTCAACGGTAAGCCGCTGTTAATTCGCGGCACCAACCGTCATGAGCACCATCCGGTCAACGGTCAGGTGATGGACGAAGCGACGATGGTGCAGGATATTCTGCTGATGAAGCAGAATAACTTTAACGCCGTGCGCTGCTCCCATTACCCGAACCATCCGTTGTGGTACACCCTGTGCGATCGCTACGGCCTGTATGTCGTCGACGAAGCCAATATTGAAACCCATGGCATGGTGCCGATGAATCGCCTCACCGACGATCCCGCCTGGCTGCCTGCCATGAGCCAGCGCGTCACGCGCATGGTACAGCGCGATCGCAACCATCCGAGCATCATCATCTGGTCACTGGGCAATGAATCCGGCCATGGCGTCAATCACGACGCGCTCTACCGTTGGATAAAATCAGCAGACCCGTCACGCCCGGTACAATATGAAGGCGGCGGCGCAAATACTGCGGCGACCGACATTATTTGCCCGATGTACGCCCGCGTCGATCAGGATCAGCCCTTCCCCGCAGTACCCAAATGGTCGATTAAAAAGTGGCTGTCGATGCCTGGCGAACAGCGTCCGTTGATCCTCTGCGAATACGCCCACGCCATGGGCAACAGTTTTGGCGGCTTCTCCAAATACTGGCAAGCGTTCCGTCAGTATCCGCGCCTGCAGGGCGGGTTTGTCTGGGACTGGGTCGATCAGTCGCTGATTAAATATGATGAAAACGGCAAGGCATGGTCTGCCTACGGTGGCGACTTTGGCGACACGCCTAACGATCGTCAGTTTTGCATGAACGGGCTGGTATTCGCCGATCGTACCCCGCACCCGGCGTTATACGAGGCCAAACATGAACAGCAGTTTTTCCAGTTCGCATTACTGCCGGGCGCTGAACGCCAGATTGAAGTGACCAGCGAATATCTGTTCCGCCGCAGCGATAACGAAGTTCTGCACTGGTCTATTGCCCAGGACGGCAACCCGCTGGCCGCCGGAGAAATCGTTCTGGATATCGCCCCACAGGGCCGTCAGGTGATTACCCTGCCTGATGTCCCAATGCCGGAAACCGCAGGCCAGCTGTGGCTGACGGTGCGCGTAGAGCAACCTCAGGCAACCGCGTGGTCAGATGCCGGGCACATCAGCGCCTGGCAGCAGTGGAAGCTGGAAGAGAAACTGAGCCTGGCGCGGCTGCCAGCGGCCTGTTCCGCACCACGGCTTGGCGTTAGCGAAAACGTCTTTACCGTTGAGAACGATAACAAGCGCTGGCAATTCGACCGTCAGTCTGGCCTGCTGGCGCAATACTGGATTGGCGATACAGCCCAACTGTTAACCCCACTGACCGACCAGTTCACCCGCGCGCCGCTGGACAACGACATCGGCGTGAGTGAGTCAACCCGCATCGACCCTAACGCCTGGATTGAACGCTGGAAGGCCGCCGGTCATTATCAGGTTGCAGCAACGTTACTGCACTGTGCTGCCGACGCGCTAAGCAATGCAGTACTGATTACCACCGAACATGCGTGGCAGTATCAGGGTGAAACGCTGTTCATCAGCCGAAAAAGCTACCGTATTGACGGCAATGGTGAAATGCACATCAGTGTGGATGTCGATGTCGCCAGCGGTACGCCGCATCCGGCCCGCATCGGCCTGAGCTGCCAGTTGACGCAGGTTGCGGAGCGAGTGAATTGGTTAGGTCTCGGTCCGCATGAGAACTACCCGGATCGCCTGAGCGCCGCCTGTTTCGATCGCTGGGATCTGTCGCTTGGTGAGATGTACACCCCGTATGTTTTCCCAAGCGAAAACGGTCTGCGCTGCGGCACGCGTGAACTGCACTACGGTGCGCACCAGTGGCGCGGAGACTTCCTGTTCAACATCAGTCGCTTTAGCCAGCAGCAACTGATGGAAACCAGCCACCGCCATCTGCTGCAGCCTGAGGCGGGCACCTGGCTCAATATTGATGGCTTCCATATGGGCGTCGGCGGCGATGATTCATGGAGTCCTTCCGTATCGCCAGAGTTTCTGCTGAGCGCCGGACGCTACCACTTCCAGTTCGTCTGGGGCCAAAAATAATAATATAAGTTGGGCAGGCCCACACCTGCCCGCATTTATAGGAAGGAAGTCTGCTATGTATTATTTAAAAAACACTAACTTTTGGATGTTCGGCTTTTTCTTCTTCTTTTACTTTTTCATTATGGGTGCCTATTTCCCCTTCTTCCCTATCTGGTTACACGATGTAAACCATATCAGCAAGGGTGACACCGGGATCATTTTCGCCTGTATTTCACTGTTTTCGTTATTATTCCAGCCAATTTTTGGACTGCTTTCCGATAAGCTTGGCCTGCGTAAACACCTGCTGTGGGTGATTACCGGAATGCTGGTAATGTTTGCCCCGTTCTTTATTTACGTGTTTGGCCCATTATTACAGGTTAATATTTTACTGGGTTCGATTGTCGGCGGGATTTACCTTGGCTTTATTTACAATGCCGGAGCCCCGGCGATTGAAGCCTATATTGAAAAGGCCAGCCGCCGAAGCAACTTTGAATTTGGTCGCGCGCGCATGTTTGGCTGCGTGGGCTGGGCGCTGTGCGCCTCGATTGCCGGAATTATGTTCACCATCAATAACCAGTTTGTCTTCTGGTTAGGTTCTGGTTGTGCGGTCATTCTGGCATTGCTGCTACTTTTTTCAAAAACAGATGCCCCCTCTTCTGCAAAAGTCGCGGATGCGGTAGGCGCCAACAATTCAGCATTCAGTCTGAAGCTGGCGCTCGAGCTATTCAAACAACCGAAACTCTGGTTCCTCTCCCTGTACGTGGTTGGCGTTTCCTGCACTTATGATGTGTTTGACCAGCAGTTCGCCAACTTCTTTACCTCGTTCTTTGCCACTGGCGAACAGGGCACCCGCGTGTTTGGCTATGTCACGACGATGGGGGAATTACTCAACGCCTCGATCATGTTCTTTGCGCCGCTAATTGTGAACCGCATTGGCGGAAAGAACGCCCTACTGCTGGCCGGTACGATCATGTCGGTGCGGATCATTGGTTCATCATTCGCCACCACTGCGCTGGAAGTTGTGATCCTCAAAACGCTGCATATGTTCGAGATACCGTTCCTGATTGTCGGTTGCTTCAAATACATCACCAGTCAGTTTGAAGTGCGTTTCTCGGCCACAATTTACCTGGTGTGTTTCTGCTTCTTCAAACAGTTAGCCATGATTTTCATGTCAGTTCTGGCCGGAAAAATGTATGAAAGCATTGGTTTCCAGGGGGCGTATCTGGTGCTGGGGATCATTGCGCTGAGCTTCACGCTAATTTCCGTATTCACCCTTAGCGGGCCGGGACCGTTTTCCCGCGTTTTCACTCCAGCAAGTAAACAAGCCTGAAGATCAATAACACAGAGGGAATGTCTTCGATGAGCATGTCGATAAGAGACCGAATAAAAGCAGGCAAGCTGTTTACTGATATGGGCGAGGGGCTGCCGCAGGAGAGACTGCGCGGAAAAGAGTTAATGTATGAATTTAACCATACGCGTCCATCGGAGATTAAAAAGAGGGAAAGACTGATTCGTGAAATGTTTGCCACCGTGGGAGAGAATGCATGGATCGAGCCCCCCATTTATTTCTCCTACGGGCGCAATATTCACATTGGCAAAAACTTCTATGCCAATTTTAACTTTACCATTGTGGATGATTACACGGTCACTATTGGCGATAACGTTTTAATTGCGCCAAACGTCACGATCACGGTAACGGGTCACCCTGTTCACCACGAATTAAGGAAATCCGGAGAGATGTTTTCCTTTCCGGTCACCCTCGGCAATAACGTATGGATTGGCAGTAACGTAGTCATCAACCCCGGCATAACGATTGGCGATAATTCCGTTATTGGCGCGGGGAGCGTGGTCACAAAAGACATTCCACCCGATGTCGTGGCCGTGGGGGTTCCTTGTCGGGTAATCAGAAACATTGGCGAAAGAGATAGAGAGTACTATTACCAAAATTATAAAGTGAATCCGTCAATTTAAACCGTCATGCCGGATGTACCACTCACGTGGTTTATCCGGCCTACGACGTGCAATCCTCACACGATGTGTCCTGACCAGGTAGTTTAAGTTCCGAGGGCAACAAGCCGCTTTTTTATCGTTATGGTAAAACGGGGCGAGAAGCCAGGTCATACATGAGCAAAAAGACGGTTGCGGTAACAACGCTCTTTATCAGCGTACTACTTACAGGATGTGGCAGCATTGATGCGCGCACGGCAGGCGAGGATTCAGATACGTATTACGTGGGTATGCACCATGATATTGATAAACTAAAAAACCCGGGCGCTTACGATTATAACTATTTCGATTTAGCGCTGTTGTTTGTTGATGTGCCGTTATCGTTCGTGGCCGATACGGTTTATGCGCCGTTTGATTACTATCACGGGCCGTATAAGAAAGTGGATTAGAACGTAGGCCCGGTAAGCATTGCGCCACCGGGCATCATACGACGTTACTCCTCGATCGCCTGACGAATTTGCTGTAACGACGCGGGATCGTCAATGGTCGTCAGATCGCCAGGATCGCGGCCTTCGCAGATCGCCTGAATCGTCCGTCTGAGCATTTTACCAGAGCGCGTTTTCGGCAGTTGCGATACAAACCAAACGTGCGCCGGACGGCCAAAGTTACCAATCTGACTGTCCACCAGCGCCATAATCGCTTTCTCTTCTGAATGAGCAATGTCACTGTCTTCCAGGCTATCGCTCTGTTTCGGAATGACAAACGCGACCGCTACCTGCCCCTTCAGCGCGTCTTTCACGCCGACCACCGCCACTTCAGCGACGTTTGGATAGCTGGAAATACTCTCCTCTATCTCGCGCGTCCCCAGTCGATGTCCGGCCACGTTGATGACGTCATCCGTTCGGCCAAGGATAAAGTAATAGCCGTCCGCATCGCGAATCCCCCAGTCAAAGGTGGCGTACACCTGACGGGAAAAAAGCGACCAGTAGGTATTCACAAACCGCGCGTCATCGCCCCAGATTGTCTGAATACAACCCGGCGGCAGCGGCCCTTCAATCACCAGCATTCCCTTCTCGTTCGCCGCGCAAGGTTCACCGGTCACCTCATTGAGCAACTGCACGTTATAGCCGTACATCGGCACGCCAGGGCTGCCCAGCCGCGACGGTCTGTCGTCCAGCCCGCGGGCGATCGCCATAATCGGCCAGCCGGATTCGGTCTGCCAGTAGTTGTCGATAACCGGGACGCCCAGCGTTTCCGTAACCCAACTGGCGGTCGGTTCATCCAGCGGCTCGCCCGCCAGATACAGCACCTCCAGCGAAGAAAGATCGTGATTACGAATTTGCGCGGTCGGGAATTTCTTCAGCACGCGTATCGCCGTTGGCGCGGAGAACATCCGGCTGACCTGATACTTCTCAACAATCTTCCACCACACGCCGCAGTCCGGATACGTTGGCAGCCCTTCGTAAACCACCGTCGCCATCCCTGCCAACAGCGGGGCATACACGATATAGGAATGCCCAACTACCCAGCCGATATCCGACGCGCAGAAGAACACGCCGCCCGCTTTACCGCCGAAAATGGTGTCCATCGAAGTCGCCAGCGCGACCGCATAGCCGCCAACGTCACGCTGCACTCCCTTCGGTTTACCGGTTGTCCCGGAGGTGTAGAGAATGCAGGACGTTTCGTTTGATTCCAGCCACGTCACCGGCACCCGCGCCCCGAGATGCTGCTGGCGCAGCGCGGCAAAGTCGAGGTCGCGTCCCTCGAGCCGCGCCATTTTCGCCAGGCCGCGATCGACCAATACCACATGACGCGGCTGGTGCTGCGCCTGATCGATCGCATCATCGAGCAGCTTTTTATACGGCAGGATTTTACCACCGCGCGCCCCGGCATCCGCCGACACGATAACCACCGGTCGGGCATCGTCGATCCGCGCCGCTACGCTGTGCGAAGCGAAACCACCGAACACCACCGAATGGATCGCCCCAATGCGCGCGCAGGCCAGCAGCGTAATGTGCGCCTCGGCGATCATCGGCATATAAACCAGTACCCGATCGCCGCGCTGCACGCCCAGAGATAACAACATCGCCGCCGCGACGTTCACCTCGTCATACAGCTGACGAAAGGTAAACGTGCGTTCTTCTTCAGTTTCTGATGACACCGCAATCAGCGCCAGCGCCTCGGGCTGTTTGTCCAACCAGCGGTCGATGGCGTTATGGCACAGATTGGTCGTGCCGCCGCAAAACCAGCGGGCAAACGGCGGGTTGCTGTGGTCCAGCACCTGTGTATACGGCTGCTGCCAGTCAATACGCTGGGCCTGCTCGGCCCAGAACGACTCCGGCTGCATAATCGAACGTTGATAAAACTCGCTATAAGACATAATGCTCTCCTGTTGAACTTACGCCTGATGAGTCGGGTTTCAGATAACAAATAAATCCATATACTCATTAACCGGCATCTGCTCCAGGCGAGTTCTGTCCAGGGAGACATCCAGGATGCGCTGCTGCTGACGGGTCGGGAATTGACGCGCCAGATTGATTTGGAACTTCTCGACCAGCTTAGGCATACCGTCGTGACGACGACGCGCGTGACCGATTGGGTATTCCACGACCACTTCTTCAAAACGTGAACCGTCGGTGAATTCCAGGGTAATGGCGTTGGCGATGGCGCGTTTTTCCGGGTCATGATAATCGGCAGTAAACGCCGGATCTTCGAAGCAGGTGATTTTCTCACGCAGAGCGTCAATGCGTTTGTCCTGCGCCACGCCGTCTTCGTAATCTGCCGCGGTTAAGCGTCCGAACAGCAGCGGTACGGCGACCATATACTGGATACAGTGGTCACGATCCGCCGGGTTATCGAGCGGACCTTTTTTATCGATGATGCGGATACAGGCTTCGTGGGTGCGAATGGTGACTTTCTCGATATCCGCCGCCGTTTTACCTGCGGCCTGCAGTTGCTCGTACAGCGTCATTGCCGCTTCTACCGCAGTCTGCGAGTGGAACTCGGCCGGGAAGGAGATTTTAAACAGCACGTTTTCCATCACGTAGGAGCCGTACGGACGCTGGAAGCGGAACGATTCCCCTTTGAAGGAGACATCATAAAAGCCCCAGGTTTTCGCCGTCAGCGCAGACGGATACCCCATCTCGCCCGTTTTTGCCATCAACGCCAGACGTACTGCGCGGGAGGTGGCATCGCCTGCCGCCCAGGATTTACGCGTGCCGGTATTTGGCGCATGACGATAGGTACGCAGCGACTGTCCGTCGACCCACGCCAGCGACACGGCGTTGAGAATTTCATCCCGGTTCAGGCCAAGCATCTCGGCGACCACCGCCGTCGAGGCCACTTTGACCAACAGAACGTGATCGAGACCTACGCGGTTAAACGAGTTTTCCAGCGCAATACAGCCCTGGATTTCATGGGCTTTAATCATTCCGGTGAGCACTTTTTTCATGGTTAACGGCGCTTTCCCCACCGCCACCGCATTGCGCGACAGCCAGTCAGCCGTGGCCAGAATACCGCCGAGGTTATCGGAAGGATGGCCCCATTCCGCCGCCAGCCAGGTGTCGTTAAAGTCCAGCCAGCGGATCATCGCGCCGATGTTAAACGCCGCCTGCACCGGGTCAAGCTGGAACTGGGTGCCCGGAACGCGCACGCCGTTCGGCACTACGGTCCCCGGCACCACCGGCCCCAGCAGTTTTTTACAGGCCGGATATTCCAGCGCTTCCAGGCCGCAGCCAAGGGTGTCGAGCAGGCAATAATGCGCGGTGTCGTATGCCACCTTCGAGGCGACCTCGTAGTTCATGACGTAATCAACGATATCAACGATTTCACGGTCAAATTCCGGGCGGACGTTCGAAATATGTGCAGACATAGGGTACATTTCCTGTTTTTTTATCTTTCGAGGTTTGGCATTAGCAACGTTTTTCAATCGCGACAAATTCGCGATCTTCCGGGCCGGTATAGTTAGCGGAAGGACGGATAATTTTGTTGTCCTGGCGCTGTTCGATGATGTGCGCCGCCCAGCCTGTGACGCGGGCGATGACAAACAGCGGAGTGAACATTTCAGTGGGGACGCCCATCATGTTGTAGGAAACCGCTGAGAACCAGTCGAGGTTGGGGAACATCTTTTTCGTATCCCACATCACCTCTTCCAGACGATCGGCGATGTTGTACATTTTCAGCGAACCGCCTTCCTGAGAAAGCTGTTTCGCCACACGTTTGATAACCTGGTGGCGCGGGTCGGCAATGGTGTAAACCGGGTGACCAAAACCAATCACCACTTCTTTGTTTTCAACGCGTTTACGGATATCCGCTTCGGCTTCATCCGGCGTTTCGTAGCGCTGTTGGATCTCCAGAGACACTTCATTTGCCCCGCCGTGTTTTGGCCCACGTAGTGCGCCAATTGCGCCGATAATCGCGGAATACATATCGGAGCCGGTCCCTGCAATCACGCGACCGGTAAAAGTGGAAGCGTTAAATTCGTGCTCGGCGTACAGCACCAGCGAAATATGCATCGCCTTTTCCCAGCTCTGCGACGGCTTTTCGCCATGCAGCAGGTGCAGGAAGTGACCGCCGATGGAGTCATCGTCGGTTTCCGGCTGAATGCGCTCGCCGTTATGGCTGTAGTGATACCAGTACAGAAGGATTGAACTGAGCGACGCCAGCAGCTTGTCGGCAATATCACGCGCGCCGGAAACGGTATGACCCTCTTTTTCCGGCAGCGTACAACCCAGCGCGGAGACGCCTGTGCGCATCACGTCCATCGGGTGCGAGGCGGCGGGCAACGCTTCCAGCACGGTGCGCACGTTAGCGGGCAACCCGCGCAGCGCTTTGAGTTTGCTTTTATAGGCGGTGAGCTCATCGCGGGTGGGCAATTTCCCGTGGATCAGCAGGTGCGCGACTTCTTCAAATTCGCACTGCTGCGCCAGGTCGAGAATATCGTAGCCGCGATAGTGCAAGTCGTTACCGCTTTTGCCTACGGTGCACAGCGCGGTATTCCCGGCGGCGACGCCTGACAGCGCAACCGATTTTTTGGGTTTAATGACATGGGTACTGTTTTGCAGGATCGTTGTGTCGCTCATGTTGTCCTCGTCATTTTTATAATATGTAGGGTGCAAATTTATTGCCGGATGGCGGCTACGCCTTATCCGGCCTACGACGGCTACTTTTTGGTGTACAACGCGTCGAGTTTCTCTTCGAACTGGTAGTAATTGATGCTTTCGTAGAGTTCGTTGCGCGTCTGCATAATGTCGATAACGCTCTTTTGCGTTCCTTCCTGGCGCAGCACGTTGTAAACCTTTTCCGCCGCGCGGTTCATGGCGCGGAAGGCCGACAGCGGATATAGCGCCATGGCGACGTTCGCGCTGCGCAGTTCCTCGGTGGTGAACAACGGCGTAGCGCCAAACTCGGTAATATTGGCGAGGATCGGTACCTGTACCGCATCGGCAAACTGGCGGTACATCGCAAGTTCGGTAATGGCCTCCGGGAACAGCATGTCCGCACCCGCTTCAACATAGGCCTGGGCACGATCGATCGCCGCCTCTAACCCTTCCACCGCCAACGCATCGGTTCGCGCCATGATCACAAAGTTGGGATCGGTGCGCGCATCCACGGCGGCGCGGATCCTGTCGACCATCTCTTCTTTCGAGACGATCGCCTTGTTCGGGCGATGACCGCAGCGCTTGGCACCGATCTGATCTTCAATATGCAGCGCGGCGGCACCGGCTTTGGAAATCGACTTCACGGTTCGCGCCACGTTGAACGCTGACGATCCAAAACCGATATCTGCATCCACCAGCAGCGGCAGCGGGCAAACGTCAGTGATGCGACGAATATCGGTCAGCACGTCATCAAGGGTAGAAATACCGAGATCCGGCAGACCCAGAGAGCCCGCCGCAACGCCGCCGCCGGAGAGATAAATCGCCTGATATCCGGCACGTTGGGCCAACAGCGCATGATTGGCGTTGATGGTGCCCACGATTTGTAATGGATTTTCTTTGCTGAGCGCGGCGCGAAACGCCAGCCCTGGGGAGTGTAGAGACATATCCCGTCCTCTTGTTATCAACTTGTTAGCATTCGTTGATTTATCTAAAGCAAGGGGTATGCCAAAGACCTTAATTTTTAATCATTTTCTATATTTCATTTTAAAAACAATGCATTAAGCTCGATCCTTGTATCTTTGTTGCACAAAAGCGTGTCAGCTATCGTTTCATGAAACGTTCCTTCACGTTTCATTGCAACATTTATGAAACACAACTAAACCCTAATACTCGGTTCCTTACTTTTTGGGTTGGTTATGGCTGATACGCATCTTCCACCGCGCGTGAACGACGACAAACCGGTTATCTGGACGGTTTCGGTCACGCGCCTGTTCGACCTGTTCCGCGACATCAGCCTCGAGTTTGACCATCAGGCGACCATCACCCCTATTCAGCTTGGTTTTGAAAAAGCGGTGACGTATATCCGCAAGAAGCTGGCCACCGAGCGTTGTGACGCCATCATTGCCGCAGGCTCCAACGGGGCGTATCTGAAAAGCCGTTTATCAATTCCAGTGATCCTGATTAAACCCAGCGGGTTTGACGTACTTCAGGCGCTGGCAAAAGCGGGAAAACTCACCACGTCGATTGGCGTCATCACCTATCAGGAAACCATCCCTGCGCTTCTCGCTTTTCAAAAGACCTTCAATTTGCAGCTTGAACAGCGCAGCTATATCACCGAAGAAGATGCCCGTGGGCAAATCAACGAGCTGAAGGCCGGCGGCACGCAGGCGGTGGTCGGCGCCGGGTTGATCACCGACCTGGCGGAAGAGGCCGGCATGACCGGTATTTTTATCTATTCAGCAGCTACCGTGCGCCAGGCTTTTGTCGACGCGCTGGATATGACCCGGCTGACGCTGCGCAGAAACGGTCAGTACGCCTCTGGCGATACGCTGCGCACCCGCTATGCGCTGGGGGATATGCGCGGTCACTCTGCGCAAATGGAACAGGTGCGGCACACCATTATGCTGTACGCCCGTTCGCGTGCGCCGGTGCTGATTCAGGGCGAAACCGGCACGGGCAAAGAGCTGGCGGCGCAGGCCATTCATCGCGAGTTTTTCACCCGTCAGGACAATCGGCGCGGGAAGCCCTCACCGCCGTTCGTTGCCGTCAACTGTGGCGCAATCACTGAGTCATTACTGGAAGCTGAACTGTTTGGCTATGAAGATGGCGCTTTTACCGGCTCCCGTCGGGGAGGACGCGCGGGCCTGTTTGAAATCGCCCACGGCGGAACGCTGTTTCTTGATGAGATAGGCGAGATGCCGCTGCCGTTACAAACCCGACTGCTGCGCGTGCTGGAAGAAAAAGAGGTCACCCGGGTCGGTGGACATCAGCCGATTCCGATCGATGTGCGGGTGATTAGCGCCACCCACTGTAATCTGGAGCAGGAAATGATACAGGGAGAGTTTCGTACCGATCTGTTTTATCGCCTGAGTATTTTACGCCTCATGCTGCCGCCGCTACGCGAGCGGTTGCCCGATATTCTGCCGCTGGCGGAAGGTTTTTTAAAACAGTCGCTGGCGGAACTAGACGTGCCGTTTTCTGAACCCGTGCGTAAGGGGCTGGGACTGAGTCAACCGACGTTGCTCAATTATGGCTGGCCGGGAAATATCCGCGAACTGCGTAATATGATGGAGCGCCTGGCGCTGTTTTTAAGCATCGAGCCGCAGCCGGAGCTGAACGTACAATTTTTGCAGCAGCTGTTACCGGAACTGGTCGTTGCAGCCGATTCCCCGCAGGTATCCTCATCGCTGACGCCGCAGCAGGTGCTGGCGCAATTCAATGGTGATAAAACCGCAGCGGCACGTTATCTCGGGATAAGCAGAACCACGTTCTGGCGCAGATTAAAAGAAAACCCGCCGGTACAATGACCGACGGGTAGCGTATTTTTTTACAGCTGCACGTTATTTTTTCTTGTAAATATTGGCTGTGCCATGGATTTTGTTATCCGTTTGGCCAGAGGTTAATACCACCACGTCAGCACCTTTCTCTTCAGCTTTCTTCAGAAGGTCTTCTTTAGCATCCGAAGTAGAGACTTCATTACTCGTTGAAATATCACCGATTTTTGTATACTGAGACTCAACCTTTTCAAACTCAACTTTCGTCATAAATTCCGCGGCATACGCGTTGGTCACAACAAAAGCTAACGCACCAATAAGTACTTTAATTCCAGTTTTCATATAAAAGCTCCAGATTTTGTTATATATGCCATCATCGCCCCCTGAACATTCGACATGCGAGTCAAGGATGATTAATAAGTAGTTCAGGCTGGCAAAAAGATCCAGAGCAGGCGGAAATATAAAGAGATTTTGCGAATCGTGAATTACATAAAACGCAGCGGCACTGCGTTTTCAACGCGCAGTGTGAGTAAATACGCAGAATGACGCACACACTAAAATTATAGTGTTAGCTGTCTCTCCCGTGTTTATTAATGGAATCGTTGTCTATGGAACCTTTACACGCCGTGGTACTCACCGTCAGCCTGTTTGTTTTAACGTTTTTTAACCCCGGTGCGAACCTGTTCGTGGTGGTGCAAACCAGCCTGGCCTCGGGACGACGTGCGGGGGTGATGACTGGTCTGGGCGTGGCTCTGGGCGATGCCTTCTACTCCGGGCTTGGCCTGTTTGGTATGGCGACGCTGATTACCCAGTGTGAAGAGGTCTTTTCGTTAATTAAAATTGTCGGCGGTGCCTATTTGCTGTGGTTCGCCTGGAACAGCATCCGGCATCAGGCTACACCGCAAATGGCAACGTTACAGCAGCCACTTTCCGCCCCCTGGTATGTGTTTTTCCGCCGTGGGCTATTAACGGATTTATCTAATCCGCAAACCGTGCTGTTTTTTATTAGTATCTTCTCGGTCACCTTAAGCGCTGACACGCCAACGTGGGCCAGGTTGATGGCCTGGGCAGGCATTGTATTGTCTTCCGTTATCTGGCGTATTTTTCTCAGCCAGGCGTTTTCATTGCCCGCGGTGCGCCGTGCGTATGGCCGAATCCAACGCGTTGCCAGCCGGGTGATTGGCGCCATTATCGGTGTCTTCGCGCTCAGGCTTATTTATGAAGGTATTAGCCATCGATAAGAGAGTTTAACTTGACCATCGTGAGGTAATTGTCCGTAATACCGCCTGAATTTTTAATCGCACGTTGAGTGGCAGTGAGATGGAACAGGTTGAACCGGTAAACGACACATTACTCCTTACAGAATGGCAGGCTTTGATACGCCAAACATCGCCTGACGTTCACACGCTCCTGACATCGTTAAGCGATGAAGAGATCCGTCATTTAGTGACCGTTTTTTATGACTATATGCTCTCCCACGCCCAGAGCGCATTGTTCCTCAATACAGAACAGGTCAGTACCCGCCTCAGCGGCAGCATGTTTGACTGGCTGCGCAGCGTCCTTGGCAGTGCGCATGAAGATCTCTCACAGCTGCTGGCCAAACAACGCAAAATTGGCGTGGTGCATGCCCGTATCGGCCTGCCCATCGATCTGGTGAACCGTGGCGCGCGTAAGCTCAAAGATGAGCTGTATCGGGTATTGAAAACCAAAGCGGACGACTCGTCCTCTCTGCTGAGCGATGCTATCTGTTTCAGCAGTCTGGCAATGGATACCGCACTGGAAGCGATGACCGTCTCCTATTCCCCAAGCCATCAAAACTCCCTGCATACGCAGGAGCAGTATCGTCTACAAACTATTTACGATGATGTTAACGTCGAGCGTGAGCGGCAAATCCGTTCGTTTACCGACTGGGAAAATCAGTTTATCTATAACATTGCCACCGGAATGCCTTTCGGAGAGATGGTGTTTCTGGCGAACTCTGATTTTGGTATGTGGTTATCGCATAAGGGAAAACATATTCTTGGCAACAGCAATTTGCTCAACGAAATGGAAACACTGATTGCAGAGATCGATACCCGTTTGACGACCACCCTGTCACCTCAGCATCAACCTACAGAGCCCGAGCGGATGAGCTTATTACAGGATGTTCGCCAGCTCTCGGCAAAAATCCATTTCCTGCTCGCCTCAATGTTTGAGGCGCTGGTTAAGCAGGAAAATGGTAAAGATTCGCTGACCCAGTTGCTTAACCGCCGCTTTATTCCGACCATCATGCGGCGCGAGATCTCGCTGGCGTTACATGCGCGAAAACCTTTTAGCCTGGCGATGCTGGATATCGACTACTTCAAGCAAATTAACGATAACTTCGGGCATAATACCGGCGATGTGACGCTCAAAAACGTCGCTGCGGTTATTTATGATCATATCCGTAGCAGCGATTACGTGTTCCGCTACGGTGGTGAAGAATTTATGATTCTGCTCGTCGAGTCAGATGAATCGCAGGCCAGCATTATTCTGGAAACGCTGCGTATGAAAATTGCCGAGATGCGCATGGCGGCCTCAGCGACAGAAACGTTTTCTATTACCGTCAGTATTGGTATTGCCGAATATGACTATCATCCCGACTACAAACAGCTGGTTGATAAAGCCGATCGCGCACTTTATCAGGCAAAAAGTAATGGTCGCGACCGCGTTGAGGTTTTTCAGGAATAACCATTCCCCTACAGAGAAATAAATACCCCGTTCAGGGTATTTATCTGACCTTTGATAAATATCGGGCTGTTATTATTTTTCAGGCATTTTGGTGTGATAAAAATAACAGCCGCGTAATAAGATGCAAATCAAATACACCAAATCTAAATAGCGCTAGCATATCCCGGTGATGACGCCTTCTGAATGCAGAAGGGGAAATATGAGGGACAGTATAAAATCATGAACGGGAAGAAGAGAACGCGCTGGCAGCGCCGCCCAGGCACGACCGGAGGCAAACTGCCGTGGAATGACTGGCGCAATGCCAGCAGTTGGCGAAAAGCCACCCAGTTTCTCCTGCTGGTTATCAATATTTATATTGGTGTGACGTTCTGGTATTGGGTCCGCTATTTCGAAACCGCCGGCGCCAGCGTCTATATGCCACGGCCCGGCGGTATTGAGGGATGGCTACCCATCGCGGGCTTGATGAATATCCGCTATACGCTGGAGACCGGTTTTCTTCCGCCCATCCACGCCGCCTCCATGCTGCTGTTAGTTGCGTTTATCCTGATCAGCCTGTTGTTAAAAAAAGCCTTCTGTTCGTGGTTGTGCCCGGTGGGTACGCTTTCCGAACTGCTCGCTAATCTGGGGAAAAAATTATTCGGTCGCAACTTCACGCTACCGCGCTGGCTGGATATCCCGCTGCTCAGCCTGAAGTATCTGCTGCTGAGTTTCTTCTTGTATATCGCCCTATCGATGCCCGCTCAGGGTATCCAATATTTTCTGACCTCTGCCTATGGCATCATCATTGATGTCAAGATGCTCGATTTCTTTCGCCATATTGGTTCCGCCACGCTCATCTTCGTGGTGGTTATCAGTATTCTGAGCTTGTTGGTTCGCAACGCCTGGTGTCGTTATCTGTGCCCATATGGCGCGCTGCTTGGCCTGTTCTCGCTGCTTTCGCCGTTTAAAATCCGCCGTAATGCCGACAGTTGCATCGACTGCGGAAAATGCGCGAAAAACTGCCCGTCGAATATCCCGGTCGACAGACTGATTCAGGTGCGTACCGTGGAATGCACTGGCTGCATGACCTGCGTTGAGTCCTGTCCGGTGGCCTCAACGCTGAGCTTTTCCCTGCAGACACCGCCGGGTACACAAAGCAACGGCAAATCGTTATGGCGACAGACGGTGCTGTCGGGGGTTGCCATGACAATACTGGTGCTGGGAATTCTGTTTGCCGCCGTGGGTTATGCGATGTATGCCAATGTCTGGGATACACCGGTCCCCGATCACATGTATTTTCAGTTGATCCCGAAGGCAAACATGATCGGCCATTAATTCTTTATTAGCACGTTCAAAAACCCTGCCAATTCTGGCAGGGTTTCCCGCCGATTACGCCATTTTAAGACTATTGAACTTGTGCCGTCGCGTCCCCGTTTATACAACCTTTAATATCACCCGTAATCATTTTTTCTATTTTGTTATGGGCGACTGGGACCACTATAATGAACGGGATAACATCATGACTAAAATAAAACTGGCACTGCTATTACCTCTGTTTTTGGCAGGTTGTACGATGAGCGACGGAGAATTAAGAAACGCTTACGCGCAGCATTATCAGCAACCAGCCGCCTATGTCGATACCTATAAGCAGAAAATAGCTGGCATGGATATTAATGCGCTTGCCCAATACGCCGCCGCAGAAGATAAGAAAAAAATGCGTGGGCAGCCAAGACTGAAAATCGACGAATTTATTACCATTGAGAACGTGCAGGCGAAAGGAAATCGGGTGGTCTACGATTACTCGCTGTCCGAAAGCTGGCTGGCGCTGTCCGCAGATAAACAGCGTGAAAAGCAGACCAATATGAATAAAGACCTGATCTACCGTACCTGCTCGCTGGAAACGGTACGTCTGGCGCAGGCGAAAGGGCTGGAAGAAGAGCATAACTATTACAGCCAGTACCCAGGCAAAATCGCCTTTACTCTGAGAACCAGCGCGCAGATTTGTATGCAAAACGGTTTTACAAAATAGCCGCAATCACTATGCCTGATGCGCTGCGCTTATCAGGCCTACAGTTTGCACGTTCCCGTAGGCCGGATAAGGTGCCAGTGCGCAGATTTGTATGCAGAACGGTTTTACAAAATAGCCGCAATCACAATGCCTGATGCGCTGCGCTTATCAGGCCTACAATCTGCACGCTGCCCCAGGCCAGATAAGCCGCCTGTGCGCAGATTTGTATGCAGAACGGTTTTATAAAATAGCCGCAATCACTATGCCTGATGCGCTGCGCTTATCAGGCCTACAATCTGCACGCTGCCCCAGGCCGGATAAGGTGCCAGCGCGCAGATTTATATGCAAAACGGTTTTACAAAATAGCCGCAATCACTATGCCTGATGCGCTGCGCTTATCAGGCCTACAGTTTGCACGCTGCCCCAGGCCGGATAAGGTGCCAGCGCGCAGATTTATATGCAAAACGGTTTTACAAAATAGCCGCAATCACTATGCCTGATGCGCTGCGCTTATCAGGCCTACAGTTTGCACGCTGCCGTAGGCCGGATAAGGCGCCAGCGCCGCATCCGGCTAAAGCATCAGAACTTCCAGGATACGCTGCCAACAATGCTGCGCTCGGCGCCGAAGTAGCAGTATGAGAGCGAGTTACAGGCCGCCACGTAGCGTTTGTCGGCCAGGTTATTGACGTTCAACTGCGCGCTCAACCCTTTAATGCCAATATTCGTTAAGTCGTAGCCGATCGCCATATCCACCAGCGTGTAGGACGGCAGGGTGTGAGTATTCAGGCGATCGCTGGTAATACCATTCACATAACGTACGCCTGAGCCCAACGTCAGGCCCTCCAGCGGACCGCTTTTCACATCGTAGCTCAGCCAGGTACTGGCCTGGTTACGCGGCGCGTAAACCGCGCGCTTCCCCTGCTCTTCAGGGCTGCTTTTCTTATAGCGAATGTCGGTATAGGTATAGGCCGCCTGCAAACGGAAGCTATCCGTCAGTTGGCTAATTGCCTCCAGTTCCACCCCTTCAGATTCAATTTCCCCAATCGAGCGGTACGGATCGGTCGGCTCTTCTTTGGTGGCGATATTCGTCTGATTGATACGGAATACCGACGCGCTGAACTGACTATTGAGTCCTTCTGGCTCATATTTCAGTCCGGCTTCCCACTGCTTGCCTTTCATCGGATCCAGCAGATTGCCGTTCTCATCGGCAAAGCTGGTTGGCGTAAAGGCGGTGGAATAACTCACGTACGGCGCAAAGCCGTTATCGAACAAATAGAGCAGCGCGGCGCGGGTACTGAAGTTGTTTTTATCCAGATCGCTACGGGTATCGTTGATCTTATCAATGTTAGAGACGCTGACCTGATCGTAGCGACCGCCGAGCGTGATACGCCAGCGATCCCATGACATCTGATCCTGCAAATAGTAGCCGGTCTGGCGCAGCTTGTGTTTCTCACGCGCATACATGTCGATGTAATCAGGCTTCGCGCCGTACACCGGATTAAAGGCATCAATCGGCGGGAACGCACCGTAGTAACCGGTGGTATTGTTGCTGCGATCCTGATAGTCGATCCCCACCAGCAGACGGTGGTTGACCTGCCAGGTATCAAAGCTGCCGTCGAGCTGGTTATCCAGCGTAATCGCCGACATTTTTTCATCGGAGCCGGAGTAGCCGCGATTAAGCTCGGTTTCATTCAGCCAGCCCGCCGCATACACCTGATTTAGCTCAACGTCGGTATGCAGATAGCGCAGCTTTTGCCGCACCGACCAGCCGCTATCAAACAGGTGCTCAATGTTGTAGCCCACCATGTTTTCACGGCGATCGTATTTGTCGTAGTCATCCTCACCTTCGTAAAAGGTGTTGGAGATCTTTTGTCCGTAATGCGGAACCACAGTGCCGTCATACGGCAGGCCAGAGTGGCTACCGCCTTCCGGATCACGGTGCAGATAGGCCATCAGATCCAGACGCGTCTGGTCGGTGATACGCCAGGTCAGGCTGGGCATCAGCGCGTAACGTTCTTCCTTCAAGGGACCAAACTGAGAGTCCGCGTAGCGCGTCATTCCGCTCAGTCGTGCCGCCACGCGATCGTTGTCATCCAGCGCCCCGGTGACGTCAAACGCCGCGCCGCGCTGGTTATTATTTCCCGCAAACAGCTTCACTTCTCCGCCTGCATCAAACGACGGCTTACGGGAGGTCAGCGCCACAATACCGCCCGGAGAGGAACGGCCATACAGCACGGAAGCCGGGCCGCGCACCACTTCGATATCTTCGAGGAACCACGGATCGACCACCAGCGAGCTGTGAGAGTTGGTGTCGCCCATCATCTTCAGGCCATCAAGATAGACGTTGTCCAGGCTGCCGTCAGAAAAGCCGCGCAGCACAATGTAGTCAAAGCGGTTGGAGGCGCCAATCTGATTGCTGTATACCCCCGGCGTATAGCTAACGGCCTGACGCACGCTGGTTGCGCCCTGCTCTTCAAACTGTTCGCGGGTAATGATGGATACCGATTGCGGGGTTTCAATATCCGGCGTGGCAAGCTTCGTGGCCCCACTCTGCATTTGCGAGGTGACAACCACCGTATCGTTTTTTGTTGTTTCCTGCGCCAGCAGAGGAAAGGCCACGCTGCCGGTAACCCATCCTACCAGCAGCGCCAAGCGAGTCTTCGCGAACATGAATATCTCCAAAGGCATGTCTAATTGTAAGTGAGAATTATTACCTTTTTGCTGACAGAGATAGCTATGCCGGATGCCAGGTTGCCTATGCGCAGTGCCAAATTGTCAGGGAATCACGTGCGTAAAACGCAAATATGGATTAGCAAAGTTTGAGCAAGTCGCCCGGCGAAAAGCCGTAACGGCGACGAAAAGCGGTAGAAAAGTTGGTGGCGTGCTGATAACCCGACATCCAGGCCGCCTGCTGTACGCTGTATCCTTCCAGTAGATAGCCGCGCGCACGTTCCAAACGGCAATCGCGCAGGTAGTCGAATACCGAACAGCCATAGGCTGCGCGAAACTTACTACGCAGGCTGCTGGGGCTCATCGCTGCGCGTTGGGCCAGTTCATTCAGGGTGTAGTCATTTTCGGGGTTCTGCTCCAACAGACGGCGAACGACCTCCAGCCGCTGCTGCTCACCGCTGGCCGCAAGGCGCTTGCCGCTCTCAACCTGACATACGCTAAGGCCATGGCCGAACAGTTGCAATATCAACCCTTCCAGCATCAACTGGCGAGAAACATGGCTAATCGTGCTCTGCTGCGCGTACTGCAGTCCGCTGAGTAAAAATCCCGGCACCTGCCAGATAAGCGTTGGTGTCTGGCATCTTTCCCACTCACGCATCAACGATTCGAGCAACCCCGTGCGCCACGCGCCGTCGGGATACAGACCAAGCGATAAGGTTCGCAGTTTGCAGTCGGCATGATGGCGGGCGCGCATCGTCTGGTGCTCGCTCAGACGTGAGCTAAATGCCATCCCGGAACGCACCACATGCTCCTGCCCGTTGAGCGTCAGGATCACGCAGCCTTCCAGTACCACCAGCATATAGAGAGGACTGCTGTGACGGGAGGTGGTTTCGTAAGGTTGCAACACCTGGACATCAGAGTGCGTTACACACATCCCGCAGGGGAGCGTCATCTCCTCAACCTCACCTTGCAGAACGGGGCTGCAGGAGAGCAAATCCGGCTTTTGCGCCAGCAGAGGGAAGCGGTAATCAATCCCGTAACGCTCGCCAAAATCCATAAACTCGCTGACGGAGAAGGTGCGGGCTACGCGTCTGGACGCATTCAGGGCGGTGGTGTTGTTCATGCTGTCTTCTGCACAGAAAATGGGATTAACGGGTTATGACTGGAACAACATACCATTACCTGCACAACACAACAATAATAATGAGAATTATTATCAATTAAATGATAACGCCGTCTCTTGGCAACCAGCCATCTCATCAGGCGGAATAACCCACTGATGAGATGAGCTGCGCCGGGTTAACGCCCTGAATACTGTGCTACGATTTTTCTTCCACCTTAAATACTGCCACTGCCTCGGACAGCATGGCCGACTGCTCTTCCACACTGCCTGTCGTGGCGGCTATCTCCTCAACCAGCGACGCGTTTTGCTGAGTCACTTGCTCCATTTGTGTTACCGCGACCCGGATCTGTTCAATGCCGCGACTTTGTTCTCCTGAAGCGCCGGAGATATCTTCCATTAGCACATTGATGTTACGGATCGCCTTAGCGAGATCCGCCATCATGGCCCCACTATTTTCCGCTATCTCTACGCCTTCTTTGACGCTAATTGCCGCCCTGGCAACGAGCTCGCTGATCTCTTTCGCCGAGGCGGCGCTGCGCTGGGCAAGAGTTCTGACTTCACTTGCCACAACGGCAAACCCACGCCCGGATTCACCAGCACGAGCTGCTTCTACCGCGGCGTTTAACGCCAGGATATTGGTCTGAAACGCAATGCTATCAATAACATGTGATATTTCGTTTACGCTTTGCGCATTGATGCTTATCAGGTGAATTTTCTCGACCATATCGCTCATTAAACGCTCGCCGCGCAGAGCCATTTCCGTGCTTTCACTGGTCATGGCTGATGCCTGGTGGGACTTATCGGAGTTATTTTTTGTCGTGACCGAAATCTGTTCCATGCTGGCCGCAGTTTCCACCACCGCCGCCGCCTGCTGCTCCGTTCTGGTCGATAAGTCTGAATTACCCGAGGCAATTTCCTGCATACCGGTATTAATCGATTCCACGCCATCGCGAATCGTACTCACCGTCTCACGCAGACCGATCTGCATATTTTGTAAATTCAAACACAACAGACCTATTTCATTATTGCCCGATACCTCAACCGGATGACTCAGATCGCCTTTACCGATCCGTGAAAAATGCTCAGACACGGTATTTAATGGTCGAATGATTGTCCGGTTCATCCAGATATTACAGATAAAAAAGATAAGCACCGTTGCCACCAGGATCACGGATACTTTTACTATTGATGTATTAAACTGAACGTGGGTCTGTTCTACGATCTTTTCACCGGTTAGCAGTGTTGATTTGTAATAATTCTCCACCTGACTATCAAAATTTTTGCGCAAAGCAATCAACTCGGGGTCGACGTTTGCTTGTGTATGCACAATACTGCCGCTTGAAACCATCTCATTTAATTTTTCAACATGCTTTTGTGCCGCATTCATTTGTTGCTCAAAGGCTGCCCTGATAGCTCTACCAATCTGCGGATCATCAGCAGTCAAACCCGGTATGTCCCAGAAAATATTGAACTGTTTTCTGGCTTTACCAATCTCCTCTTGCACCTGAATCAATGTTTGTTGGGTATCAGACGTATTATTCAACTGAATGTTATCAAGCACTCCCCTTATTTTATAAATAGCCTCAGCAACCTGATGTAATGCATCCTGCTCTTTTATGACATTGTGCAGTAAAAGTGTACTTTTTTGATTTTCTTTGAGATCGACGAGTTCAAATCCATTAGAAAAAAACTGCATAAAAGTAAATAACAACAGCAATAATAACAGACTGGTTTTAATCCTCATATTCTTTAACATTTACACATCTCCATAACAATAAAATCATCTCCGACTTAATTGTTATCGACATACCGAGAAATACCTTAACCTGTATAATGGTTAATTATAAGAACGTATTACCACTGGTTTTTTTCGCAATAAATAAGTGCGCGAGTATACACACTGCGGCTAGCAGCGCATATCTCGTGTTGTGATAAATAAAGCCAGCACCCATCTACATTAATATTGTTAATGGGTTTAAAAATGGCATGTAAATTGAAAGTCTACGAGCCATTGAGAGTAACTCAGAGCATAGCAGGTGACTTAAATACGACGAGAAAATAATTGCCAGAGTTCAGAGAATATAGACAGTAACGTCTCCCTGGTTATCGACAGGTACTCGCACCCAGGACAACGAATCAACGGTGATCGGTGCCATTTCATTTTCTAAGCGTAACACAGGTGTACTGGCATCCGGCACACCTGTGCTTTCAGCTATCTCGAGAACGCCGCGAAATGAAATGAACACACTGTCCGGAATATCAGACAACCTTATCCATTCGCTGGCGATCGCTAACTTTCGCGTAAACATTCGCTGTCCTTGGCGCGTGGTTTGTATCCGATAAATTTACATGTAGATCAATACATTCTTTGAATTAAAAACACACTATTCACATCATCAGCTAAGCATTACTTAGCTGAAGAAAATGGAAGTGATAAAATGCATTCGAACTATGCTTTACAAATTCAACCGGGAGGTTATGTTTGATAAACGTTAACTTTGCAAATTCAACATCGCCATATACCCGGATACAGAAAGATTTGACAATCTCCCCCTGAACGCCAAAGCACTCCTGGAGTCGGGTATCATCCATAAAAATAAAATTACCTTCTCTTACTTTTATCTTTTCATGCAAGTCTCGCCACTTCTCCGGGGTGAGCAGAAAGCTTTCCCAACCATTATTTCTCAACACCTCAATCGTATGAGTAAATTTAAAATAGTCATTTTGCATTGTCACATCACCACTCGCTGTCGAGTACAGGTATTCTATTTTAAATTTAAGTTGTGCATTGAGACTTTTTTTCTTCCCTTCATCAATTAACCACTGAAGCTCATTAACGATATTCCTTGAGAAGATCTTTCTTTTTTTAGCGATGGACAGCCAATGCATAATAAAAAGATGTTCTGACATTTTAGAGTGGATCTTACGGTCCTGTAT
This sequence comes from Citrobacter arsenatis, assembly GCF_004353845.1. Classification (GTDB taxonomy): domain Bacteria; phylum Pseudomonadota; class Gammaproteobacteria; order Enterobacterales; family Enterobacteriaceae; genus Citrobacter; species Citrobacter arsenatis. The sequence continues at coordinate 1,132,156 of NZ_CP037864.1, read as the reverse complement.
AGCGATACCAATTGCAACTAATGCACTCCAGGTAAACGCTTCCAGGTCATCCTGATAATGGTGTCGTAACGTACTAACTTTTCCTGAATCCTTTACCACTGAAACCTGCCCAAATAAATCATTGTTACATGTCGACCTTGCATTATTCCATTTAAAAAACTACTACAACTAAAAACATCAAAATATGATCCAGATTAATTTATCCCTATGTAATAAAAGTGCAAATATAATACATCATTCTTATTAATCATTGACGCACAGATGGTTCAGCTAAGAATAATAAGAATTATGCGATAAAGACAAAAACTAATAATACTCACCAGTTATCAATTCTCACCACTGTAAAGAATCCGATTATCATAAAATTTCAAAAATTGCCGCTTAGAGAAAATATCCTGACAGGTTTAACCTGATACCCCATGAAAACACCCACCTTAACACGGTATAGACATTAAACATCCTGATGAAATCACATTTTTTCCTGCGCTAAGTACCATACCGCTCCACGGTAACAGACCCGGATTTTTATAGAGGTATCAGTAATATTAACGCTTTTATTTTTACCCAATACAAAAAAGCCAACATCCGGAATCAGTGAGCCGAAGGTTGGCTTGTCGATAGTATGGTTAATAGAAAATACCGATGATCAGGGTATGAGTAACAAACCCCACAATCAACGGTACGGCGGTACGCTTCACCACATCGAATGGGGTTATTTTCGCTCCGCTGGACACGGCAATCACGACGCCGGATACCGGTGAAATTGCCCGCCCCATATGCGATGCCTGCTGCATCGGCAGGATCATGGCTACAGCGTTAGCGCCCATGCTGGCGGCGATTTGCGGGATAAGCTCAACGAAGGCGAGGAATGGCGCATTCCCTGACCCCATAATGATAGCTGCGGCCAGCGTTACCAGCGCAAACACCACCGCCATGGCAAAGGGTGGTAATCCTACGTGTTCGGCCATCAGAATGAGTTGGTCGATCGCACCGATAACCTTAATGCCATGAGCAAAAACACCCGCCGCAACCAACAGCCCAACCACACCGGTAAACGCGGTGCCCATTCCTTTGAGAAAGTGGCTGAATCCCTCGCAGACCGACTTTAAATCACGCACCCGCAGCCATTCAATCAGCATACAGATGGCCATTGAAATGAGAACAATGGTAATAATATTCAGGTTAATACCGCTGACGAACATCTCAGATGAACCTACCGCCATCAGTATCGGCAGCATGGGGAGCAGTGCGTAAAAAGCCGGGGCCTTGCCTGAGTCAGTCACCTCAGCGCTACCGATTTCCCGCGGTAACGTCCCCGCTTTACGATCGCAATACCGCTGCCAGAAAAAATGGCAAACGCCGACAACCAGAACCGTTGCCAGCGCGGCGGGTCCCTGGTGGTAAACAACATATTCCACCACGTCCATATTGACCGCTTTAGAGCCCCTGATAGCATCGATTGCCGTCGGGGTATACGCCACGCCAAGCGAAGTAGCAATTACCCCGGCAGCCGAAGCCGCAGAAAGTCCTAATCCCAGCATAATGGGAAACATCGTCCCCATCAGCAACACGGCAAGCCCGGTGGCGGAAGGGATAGCCAACTGCAGGAGGCTGGCGAGCAAGTAGGAGAAAAAGAGCAGCACATAGGGTGAACGCAGTGTCCGTAAGGGTTTTGTGACGACCCGCACGACCGCTTCATTTGCGCCGATATGATCCATGTAATGCGCAAATCCCATCAACGCCATAATCATCAGACCAAGATCGGCGGCACGCGTGCTGAAGAGATCGCGCATCACCTCGAAAGGATCGAGAAATGAAATCCCCGTACTGGCAACGCCCTTCGGTAATACCGACCCCCATCCGGTTAACGCGGTGCAAATCATCAGGACTAAGCCCGCAATGAATAGCACGGGTTCAGCGCGATACCCTTTCAGAATCAGACGCGCGACCACCACAATAACCAACAGGGCTATTAATACCTGAATCATGACTGAGCTCTCCGCTGCGCGAACTCAGCATACGTTTCCTCAATGACGGCAACCACAACATCGCTGGCAGCCCGCAGGGAGCGCACCGGCAGATACTCATAAATTGAATGGAAGTTATGAGCACCGGTAAAAATATTCGGGCACGGCAACCCTTTCTGCGACAGCACAGCACCATCATACCCACCACGCATGGCGACAGGAGCCGGAGTTATGCCACATTTCTGATAAGCGTGTAATGCAATATCGATCGGATAGTGCGCGTCACCCTGCAAGCTATTAAACACATTCGCATAGCGATCGGCTAAATGACAGACCACGCTGTTTTCTCCCCACAGCGCGCAAGTACTGACGGCAAGCTGGCGGATAAACGCCATTCGCGCCTTATAACCTTCTTCACTGAAATCGCGGATATCCAGCTTAAGAACCGTGCGGGCGCTGTTACCTTGCAACTGTTTAACCCAGTAATAACCTTCGCGCCCTTCCGTATACTCCGGTGCTTCTCCCCCAGGTAGCATCGCAATAAACTTATGCGCCATCAGCAGCGAGTTCTTCAGTTTACCTTTGGCCGACATCGGGTGTGCGGACTGACCGGTAAAGACGATTTCCGCATCGCCCGCATTCCAGTTCTCGTAAACAAACTCCCCAATGCCGCAACAGTCCAGGGTATAGCCAAAATCAGCTCCAAACGCGGTAACATCAAATGCTTTCGCACCTCGCAAGCCCTGTTCTTCATCCGGGACAAAACCGACTTTCACCGGCCCATGTTTAATCTCTGGATGCGCAATAAGATACTCCAGGGCATTCATAATCGCGGCGATGGCGGCTTTATCGTCTGCCCCTAAAAGACTGGTTCCATCCGTCACCAGCAGGTCATCACCGATATAATTTTTCAGTTCAGGGAATTCACTTTCGCGCAGGTAAATATTCAGCGCTTCGTTCAGGCATAAATCGCCACCGCGATAATGCAGCCGCTGTGCTTTGGTGTCTGCGGTCTGTTCGGCACTGGTATCCAGATGCCCAAAAAAGGAGACGGCCGGGATCGCGTCGTCGGTATTTCCAGGTAAGGTTGCCGTTACAATAGCGGTATCCCTGACCTCAATGTTTTCCATACCTAATGCTTCAAGTTCTGCTGCCAGCAGTTTTGCCAGTTCCATTTGACCAGGAGAAGAAGGCATTATCCCATTAGCGCCATTTTCCCTTGAGGTCGTGGTATTGATTTTCGTGTAGTTAATAAAGCGTTCAACAATATCCATTCCAGGAGATCCTTTAATGTATCATTTACGAGGTACTGCAAGAGAAGACCTGCATACAGCGTGGGTTGAATAATCTGAGAACAAAAATAAAATCAGCGCTCATCCCAGAACGCTGATTTTATGGGCATTACGACAACGATTTATATAAAGGAAGATAAAAAAGGCCAGTAATTATACCAGTGATTAAAAACTCCTTTTGATTGATAAAATCATATTCCCTGTCTGTTTTTACTGCATTTCCCATGGTGTTAAGCTAACAGAAGTCATAAACGGCGTCCGTATACCTAAGAGATAATAGAAATCATTTAGATTCCTGTATTCTGTACCGGCATAAGACATACCATCACTATATTTTTTTAATGAACGAATACTGTAACAGCAATATGCAACCGTTTGCACCTCTCTACAAATAGCCACTTAACGCACTAAAATCCGTGAACAAAATCACAATTACTTCAAAAGCAAGAAATTAATATCACACTGAAAAACAGTCAGTTATAAGTAAATTTATATAATACCCACATAAATAAAGGTGAAATCACACTATTCATCATGAAATAGATTCACAGCGGTACTATTTCAACATTACCGTATAGCTCAGCAGAAAAAATCATCGTAATCACTAATGTAAAAGATCAAGTGCAATAATATTAAAACTTCTATTTATGACGATTGTCTGAATAATGTTCAGGCAAAAAAAACCTCTCCCCTGAGAAGAGATTCAGGGCAGAGGCAATACGGGTGTTAAGGACATTTTTATAATTTTAATGATAACAGAAGAGCTTCTTGCAGAATCGAGTATACACACTTAGTCACATTAAGAAAATTCCTAAAGTCATTAAATTATAAATTTCACTTAAAACCATCATTATAATAAAGAAGCATTTATCAAAATAAAAAATTAACCGGCAAAAATATTAAATCTAATTAATCAATAAAGTAATATGGATAAAAGCAGCAGCGCTGCGCGAGCAGTGACAGCACAACAGACAGTGATAAAATATTAAGTTAATTTAATACATCAATGTGTTTTCACATAACGAGAATTAAAAAGTCATTAAATAAACGAAATACAATTTTTCGTTACAGATCACACTTCTTCTACAGGGGCTTTCCCCTCCCGTTTCTTGCAGGTATGATTCAGCAAGTAAATACCTTTCAACTCAACCCGAGGCTTTGATGCTGGAGAATGTAATCATCCGATAATCAGCTTACCGACCTTCTCAGGCCGGACTGGTTATCAATGCGCCGAATTCGAATGCGGACACCGCTGTGTGTTTGCACGTTTTGCACATGATGATTAAACAGGTTTTCCAGTATGAATTTATCCCGTCAGGAACAACGTACCTTACACGTTCTCGCCAAAGGTGGCCGTATTGCTCACGTTCGCGATGCCTCAGGCCGCGTAACTTCCGTCGAATGCTATAGCCGCGAAGGTCTGTTGCTCTGCGACTGCACGCTCGACGTGTTCAAAAAACTCAGAACCAAAAAACTGATCAAATCCGTCAATGGTCAGCCCTACCGCATCAATACTACCGGGCTGAACAACGTTCGCGCCCAACTGGATAATCGCTAAGGAGAGAGAAATGGATATCCCGAAGATTTTTACAATCAGCGAAAGCGCACATCGCATTCATAATCCGTTCACTGCACAGAAATACGCCACGTTAGGTCAGGTTTTACGAATGGCCCCAGGAACCCGTATTCTGGATCTCGGCAGCGGCTCAGGTGAGATGTTGTGCACCTGGGCACGCGACCATGGTATTTCCGGCGTCGGTATCGATATGAGCCAGTTATTCAGTGAGCAAGCCACCCTGCGGGCAAGTGAATTGGGCGTCACTGAGCATGTGCGTTTTATTCATGCCGATGCAACGGGTTATATCACCGAAGAAAAATTCGATATTGCCGCTTGCGTTGGTGCGACCTGGATTGCCGGTGGCGTCGCTGGAACGGTCAGACAACTGGAACAAAGTCTCAAACCGGGTGGGATCATACTCATCGGCGAACCGTACTGGCGTCAGATACCCGCCACGGAGAAGATCGCCCAGGCTTGCGGCGCAACTTCAGTGACCGATTTTCTTTCTCTGCCAGAACTCGTTTCGTCTTTCGACCCGCTCGGTTATGACGTGGTTGAAATGGTACTGGCTGACCAGGAGGGTTGGGACAGATACGAGGCAGCAAAATGGTTGACGATGCGCCGGTGGCTGGAGGCAAATCCAGACGATGACTTCGCCCCGGAAGTCACAGAGCAACTGAGGAGTTCGCCAGCACGCCACGTTGCATACACCCGGGAATACATTGGTTGGGGCGTATTCGCTCTTATGCAGAGGTAATAGGTACCGTCGGTATAGCCAGGCAGGTTATACCGACTTTCTCATCGCTTACTTCATTAATACTTCAACAAATTTAGCCAGCCATTGCGGATGCGCAGGCCATGCCGGTGCGGTAATCAGATTGCCATCAACGTGAGCCTGATCGATGCCAATATCTGCGTAGTGTCCGCCGCTCAGGCGAACTTCAGGCGCACAGGCCGGATAGGCGCTACAGGTCCGGTTTTCTAACACCCCCGCCGCCGCTAGCAGCTGAGGTCCATGACAAACTGCGGCGATAGGCTTAGCGGCTGCATTGAAATCTTGCACCAGTTTGATGACATCCGGATTCAACCGGAGATATTCCGGAGCGCGCCCACCGGGGATCAGCAGCGCGTCGTAATCGGCGGCCCGCGCCTCGGCAAAATTCGCATTCAACGTAAAACGGTGCCCGGGTTTTTCACTGTAAGTCTGCGCCCCATCAAAATCATGAATAGCGGTTTGAACGTAGTCACCCTGACTTTTATCCGGACAGACGGCATCAACATGATGGCCCAGCATTTGCAACGCCTGAAAAGGCACCATCGTTTCATAATCTTCGACATAATCTCCGACCAGCATCAGTATCTTCTTCATTCACATCTCCCGCTCACGGTTATTAATGATGAGAAATAACGGCCATCTTTACTATAGCCCACGCGTATCCCGACATTAATAAATACAACAGAACAATCGGCCAGATCACAATCTGCATCAAGGCCCGCCTGACAGGGCCTCAGCGCAAGCTGACATGGCAAAACAGAGTTAATAATTATAAATTATATATAAATATATAGTTGAGAAATTTTAATATCAGCCAGTACTACCCATTATATAAAACAAAGCAATTGCAACGTATATCTCCTGTGCTATATTCCGCCTGAAATTTACCGACGGACATTTTATTTATTATTTAATAAATAAAATGCGCACACTCGTTATTATCTATTATTATTTTATTCACCTGCTGTCAGGTGAAAATACGCAAAGGTTATTCCCATGATGACAAGACGTTCGTTCGTCAGGCAAGGGCTGGTGACATCAACAGGTATGCTACTCGCCAGCATGGCTGGTATCAGCTTGAGTCAACTTGCCCGCGCAGCAGAGAACCGCAGCTGGCTAATGCCGGATGAAGGCGCGCCGCATACGGCAACCTGGATGGCGTTTGGTGCCAGTGCGGAGATCTGGGAGCCTCATCTGCTGCCAGTAGTGCAAGAAAATCTGGCATTGGTCGCCAAAACCATCGCGGCATTTGAACCGGTGCATATGCTTGTTCGCGAAGAAGACTGCGAACTCGCCGCGCGGCTGTGCGGGCCGTCGGTCAATCTGTTGGTTCACCCGATCGACGATCTGTGGATCCGCGATACCGGGCCGGTATTTGTGAAAAGCGCCAGCGGCGCGCTCGGCGGTGTGGGATTTAATTTCAACGGCTGGGGCAATAAGCAGGAGCACGAACGTGATGCCGATGTGGCTGAATTCGTCACCGACTACGCTCAGGCCGAATTTATCCGCTCGGCGCTAACCCTTGAAGGTGGTGGTATTGAGGTGGACGGCGAAGGCACGGCGATTATTACCGAGAGCTGCGTGCTTAATCCCAATCGTAATCCTGGCGTCAGTAAAGCCGAGTGCGAAACTGAACTTAAGCGACTGTTAGGGCTGGAAAAGATAATCTGGCTACCGGGTATTGCCGGTAAAGATATTACCGATGGTCATACGGATTTTTATGCCCGATTCACGCATCCGGGTACGGTGGTGGCGGGACTTGAGCAGGAGCCATCCTCCTTTGACTACACCGTCACCCGACGTCATCTGGAAATATTACGCGCCGCCACGGATGCCAAAGGTCGGCGCCTGAAGGTGGTGACGCTTGAAGGGCCGACCACCATCCGTCAGACATATGCGAGTGATGATTTCGCCGCGGGCTATATCAACTTTTATCTCTGTAATGACGCCGTGATTGCACCACAATTTGGCGATAAGCGCACCGACCGCAACGCCCACGCTATTTTGCAGGAGCTGTTTGCCGAGCGTGAGATTATTCAACTGAATATTGATGGCATAGCGGCTGGCGGTGGTGGCATTCACTGTGCGACGCAGCAGCAGCCTCGTTAATCTTTCGCGATGGCATGTTTTGCAGGAGAGTGAGGAGACTCGCTTTCCTGGCTGCAGAAAAATGATTTCCTTAGAAGAGATAGCCGCAGGTTAATTTAAAAAAATAAAACAATAAAATTAACAATCACGAAATAAACAACATCAAACAATAACATTTCAATAGCTTTCATCGATCTTTCATGGTATTTATGATCTGCCAAACCTATCGATTATATCTATCAAAATATTTATATTGATCGTTTTTACCGATCGTATATTCTGTATGTAATAAATGTTACTGACGGCACTTTTATTATCAGCGCAGCCAGAAAAAATTCTTCTATCCTGCGTTGTGATGTAGCAGAAAATTATCAAGGATTACTCTTAAGAATTTACATAGCATCTATTAAAATAGGTTTCAACCAGCAAAAACATCCAAAAATACACATTTTCAGCACCCAACCTAACCTGTTTTAAGTAGATGGCTTAAATTGAGAACGGTGAAAATTCACTGAGAATTGCGAATGATGATATTGTTAAAAAAAACGGAAAACATAAATTCTGTTAATACATTTAGAGACTATTTTTGTGTAGGCATCGCATTTTTTGCTTTACAGTTTGTTGCTGGTCATCTCAGTAAGCAGGAAGATATTGCAGGTGTAACACTGCATTTTTACGATCTCACTTTACCGCTCATTTCAGCACTGCTGGTTTTATACAGGCAAAAGGCGCTGCCAATTTTAGGTGCTTTTTTCTTATATGCGCTCTACTCTTACTCATTAGATTCGGTGCTAACGTTATCGGCTCAGCTACTGGCCGCTCTCATTAGCCAGACATTCTATTTTTTCTCAACAGGTAAACGAGGCGCTGTGAGCTTTGGGCGTAGCCAGCTTACAACCCTACGCATTATCTGGCTGGTGTGTTGTAATTCCTTACTGTTTATCACGTTTGAGTACTGGTTCCAGTCGCAAGCTATTTCTGAACCAATTACTCATCTTTTTACATTGCAAACATTGATTAACTTGCAGTGGTTGATGAACTCTTGCCTGACAGGGATCCCTTTTTGTTACCTGTTGCTCAGAAGCGTTCAAAACCCAGTATGGTGTATTTTATACATTAGGCATGTGAAGGCATTGATAAAATCCGGGCCACCCATTTTATATCAAGTATTATGGCTGGTTATGTTGGTCTGCATTATGTCCGCTTTGATCATCATCAGAGAGGATATACTCATATTTACTGACTACTCATTACTGTGGCTTCTCCCACTCATGTTGTGGGGCGTAATTTGTATTGGTCATGCTTTTATATCCCCTGTATGGGTAGCGATGCTTATCTTGCTAGGATATTACATAAATAGTTATATTCCACCCGCTAACTATAATAACTATTTACATAGCCTTGTGATCTCTTCCACGATAGTGTTTGTCTTTTCTCTAACGATTGTCGTTACAGGTGTACTGGCCGTCCGTAACCGAAAATACCTTCGACGCCTCAAGCAACTTTTTAGATCAGAGCCGAATACTGGGCTGCCTAACTTTCAGGCGCTGCAAATGGATATCCGTAAATACTCAACTGAGTGCCTGTGTTACATCCGTTGTACAGAACTGAACACGCTAGAGCAAACTCATGGCATCGAGTTCCGTTTTGAGTTTGTAAAAGGGTTAAGCACCTATGTGCGAAAATTAATAAACGGGGCCGGTAACGTCTATTATGCGCCAGGTCACGGAATAATTCTTCGCCTGAATGCTGTACCTGACATTCCTGAACTGTATAAAAAACTAAACTCTTTCCGTTTTATCTGGAAAGACTACCAATTGGGGTTATCTTGCGGTATGGCGTATACCACCGAGAAAAACCTGATTAAAAATTTATCACTAGCAATTAAGCAACTTAATACCCAAAGTTACATCTCATTGATGCAGGGGCAACCGTTATTGCTCACCCCACAAATGCCCGGTGATAGAATTGTCAGTCAGGCTGTGATTCGTCATATGTTGCAAAAAGCAATTGACAGACAGTCGTTTGAACTTATGGCTCAACCCATCGTATCTACAATGCTGGTTGTTCAACCGATCGTTTCAGCCACTGGACTGACACGTTATCACGAGATACTTATTCGCATAAAAATGGTTGATGGTAAGTTAATTTTTCCAGATACCATCCTACCGGTGGCACGCGAGGCTGGATTACTCCCTGCGCTTGACATCACCGTTATTGAACAGACATTTCGTTTTATACAGTCACGGCAGAAATCTGACCCCAATAGCCATTTTTCTATAAACCTGACCCCAGATTCGCTTAATAAAATTGATTTCCTTGATAATGTTTTTACATTGTTTAGAAAATACACCATCGCACCGGAACGTATCATTTTTGAAGTAATTGAATCAGATATCATTGACAACGCTAATGTCACTGATGTTCTGAGAGCATTACGTAAAGCCGGTTCGAAAATTGCTATTGATGATTTTGGAACAGGAGCATCCAGTTATTCCAGATTAAGAACGCTAGATGCTGACATTCTGAAGATTGATGGCTCATTCATCCGTAATATATTAACCGATGAATTTAGTCGATGTGCGGTCAGATCATTCTGTGAAGTTGCGAAACTGAAAAAAATGGAAGTGGTCGCTGAGTTTGTTGAAAATGAGGAAATTGAAAAGATGCTAATTACGATGGGTATTGGTTGGTTACAGGGATACCATATAGGGAAACCCGTTCCTATTGAGTTGGCTCAATTGTAATTCAGTAATTATAATAATAACTATCTTACAATCTTGATTCACTTACCGGCTCCCGTGCCGGTTTTTTTATTGCCTAATATAAGCAGTACATTAATTAAAGCAGGTATGCCGCAGCTGTCTGCCGCGGCATACCGTATTTTATTTTTAGCCCAATCAGCTGAAAGCTATTGTCGATTCCGCTCCCATCACTCCCAGGCACGCTCAGATTTCGCGGCGTCAAACTGTGGCGGCGGTTTGCGAAAACGTCCGGTCAGCCAGGCGAGATACACCAGCCCGACGCCAGCCCATACCAGTCCCAGCGTCAACGATGTTACTTCCAGATTCACCCACAGCACGGCAACGGTAGCGGCACCGACCATTGGCAATACCAGATAGTGCAATTTCTCCTGCCAGGTGTGTTTACGCCCTTCACGACGCCAGAAGTGGTTGAACACGGAAAGATTAACAAACGTAAAGGCCACCAGCGCACCAAAGTTAATCAACGCCGTGGCGGTTACCAGGTCAAAAAACAGGGCCGACAGCGCCACAATACCGACCATGATGACGTTCAGCGCGGGTGTACGCCATTTCGGATGAATATAACCGAAGTATTTTTCCGGGAAGACGTTATCGCGGCCCATCACGTACAGCAGACGCGAAACGCTGGCATGCGATGCCAGACCTGACGCCAGCGTATTAACAAAGGTGGTACACAGGAAAATAGACTGGAACAGTTTGCCGCCGACGTACAGCGCAATCTCCGGCAGCGCCGCATCCGGGTCTTTAAATCGGCTAATGTCCGGAAAGAACAGCTGCATAAAGAACGAAGCGGCAATGAAGATCAATCCGCCGTACAGCGCGGTAAGGAAAATAGCTTTTGGGATAGTACGCGCGGCATCCGGCGTCTCTTCAGAGAGCGTTGTCACTGCGTCAAAGCCGAGAAACGAGAAGCAGACAATGGTCGCGCCGGTGATAATCGGGATCAAATGCGCATTTTGGCTGATAAACGGTTGCAGCGACCAGACGGTCCCGACCCCTTCGCCTTTGTGCAGCCCCTGCACCACGAGAAAAATGAACACCACGATTATCGCCACCTGCACCAGGACAAACAGCGCATTGAAGTTCGCCACCAGGTTAACGCTTTTCAAATTGGCCGCTGTAAGGATCGCCACAAACAGCACCACCCAAATCCATGGCGCAACCCCCGGGAACAGCGCGGAAAGGTAAATTTTCGCCAATAGTACGTTAATCATCGGCAGGAAAAGGTAGTCAAGCAGTGACGACCAGCCGACCATAAACCCCACATGCGGATTAATCGCTTTTTGCGCATAGGTATAGGCCGAACCGGCTTGTGGAAACTGGCGCACCAGCTTTCCGTAACTGATGGCGGTAAACAACACTCCCGCCAGGGCCAGCAGATAGGAGGCCGGAACATGGCCATTGCTGATCCCCGAAACGATACCAAAGGTGTCAAACACCGTCATCGGCGTGAGATAGGCCAGCCCCATCACCACGACCTGCCACAGCTTGAGAGATTTACGCAGCTGTGCCTTACCCGGCTGGGCTGCAAGATCCACAGAAGAATTAGTCGACATAGCTTTCCTCCCCGCGACGAGTGCAGATCTGCGTTCGAAACGTGGGTACAGCAGACCTGGGTCGTATCGGGGTGGAAAGCCATAAGAACAGCGTCAATGTTGGACGGCACAGATGCGGTCCGTACTTACTGCGGGAGCCATGGATGCTCACGCGGGGCTGGTTTTTAAACATTGGCATCATCACATTTCCTCGTCACAAACTCTGTCGGTTATCTGAAGACCCGTTGTCGCCCGCGCTCCGTTACGCGACATCCGGGAAATGGCAGGTATTCCTGCAATTTGTACGGGCTGGCTCCGCTCAGCCCGCATGATGCGACTTCTTTTTCAATGACCTGCACACCGGTCAGGCGTTTTTCAGCATCCACTCAATTTCAGTGTCGGTGATCAGGCGCTCAAACTGGATAAGCTCGTCGTTTTTACAGGCGTGATACACATGGCTAAAACGTTCCCCAAGTAACTCACGCAGATTATCGTTTTGCATGAACTCCCACAGCGCATCGCTCTGGCGGATCGGGAACGGTAGCCCTTCCTGCTCCAGTCCGTTGCCTTCCACCTCTTCCTGCAACGGCAGCTCGTTATCCAGACCGTGAAGGATCCCCGCCAGAATGGTCGACATCACCAGATACGGGTTGGCATCCGCCCCCGCCACGCGATATTCAACCCGGTGGTTATCACGATCGCCGCAGGGAATGCGCAGCGCCACCGTTCGGTTGTTGTGCCCCCATGACGCCTGGGTCGGAACATACATACCCGGCTGGAAACGGCGATAAGAGTTCACGTTCGGCGCCAGTAGCGCCATAGAGGCGGGCATCAGATCGATCATCCCGGCCAGCGCACGCTTAAGTAATGCGGAATCATCGCCATTCGCATCGGCCAACACGTTCTCGCCTTTGTTGTTCATCATGCTGATGTGGATATGCATCCCGCTACCAGCATGCTCCTCATAAGGTTTTGCCATAAACGTGGCATGCATCTTATGTTTCTCTGCCACCAGCCGAACCAGACGTTTCAGCGCCAGCGCGTCGTCGCAAGCGTCGAGGACGTTATCGGTATGATAGAGGTTGATTTCAAACTGCCCAGGGGAGGCTTCAGCCACCGCGCCGTCAGCCGGGATCAGCTGCAAACGGGCCAGTTCATCGATATCGTTGAGTACATCAGCAAAGTGGTTCAAGTTATCAACGGAATAAACCTGACTTTGGGTATTTCGATCGTCTGTTCCCGGCGCGCACGGCGGCTGCAGATAACCTTCGGGATCACGCTTACGATCGAGTAAATAGAACTCCAGCTCTACCGCTACGACGGGGAACAGACCGCGCTGGCGAAGTTTCTGCCAGAGTCGGTTAAGTACGTTCCGCGGCTCAACGTCAAAGGGAGCGCCATCTTCATCCAGCATCGTCAGCATCATCTGCGCAATACATTCCGGATCGGCGGCCGAAGGGGTTAATGTGCCTGCCACTGGTACACAGGTCCGATCCGGTTCGCCAAGCTCCTGGCCTAATCCCGCCTCTTCAACCACATTGCCAAGGATATCCATCGCGAAAACGGATGCCGGAAAATAACAACCTTTCTCTAACTTGTGCAATCCTGCAACGGGAAGGCGCTTACCGCGAAAACAGCCATTAAGGTCGGTTAACAACACATCCACATACTGCGTATTGGGATAGCGCTCCAGATACTGTTTAACTTCACGCGCAAACGCGCTACTTCGTCTCTCTTCAGAATGCTGAACAAAATTCTCAACTTCTACGATATTGGTTTCCATGATTCACCGCCGTTGGCCTGGTAAGCTGTTCTGTGATTTGACTGTTAAATATAATGTCCACCCTTCGACTCTGGATGCAAACAAATTGTTTGTCAAATGTTAAATTAAGTTTGCTAGAAGGTTATTCCACTGCTAGATTGAGAAAATAATGAACGGAATGGCACAACAAGGAACCGTTTGGCAATAATTTATTCCAAAACGTGAGGTCGATCATGGGCAATATATTTGACAAGCCAGTTATTGGTGTAGTGATGTGCAGGAACAGGCTTAAGGGTCACCAGACCCAGACTCTGCAAGAAAAGTACCTGAATGCGGTATTAAATGCCGGTGGATTACCGATAGCGCTTCCCCATGCGCTCGCGGAACCCGAATTGTTGAACGCACTGTTACCGAAACTGGATGGTATCTTCCTGCCAGGAAGTCCAAGCAATGTGCAGCCGCACCTCTATGGTGAAAATGGCGATGAGTCTGACGCCGATCCCGGGCGTGATCTTCTGAGCATGGCGCTAATCACCGCCGGGCTCGAAAGGCGCATTCCCATTTTCGCCATCTGCCGGGGCTTGCAGGAATTAGTTGTCGCCACTGGCGGTACTCTGTATCGTCGCCTGTGCGATCACTCACAGTTCCTGGAACATCGTGAAGATGCGGAACTCCCGGTGGAGCAGCAATATGCGCCATCTCACGAAGTCCAGGTTCAACAGGGAGGATTGCTATCTCAGTTAATACCAGGTTGCAGCACGTTTTGGGTTAACTCCCTGCATGGTCAGGGCGCAAAAACCCTTGGCCCGCAGCTGCGCGTGGAAGCACGCTCGCAGGATGGATTAGTGGAAGCTGCCAGCGTTCACGACCATCCTTTCGCGCTCGGCGTGCAGTGGCACCCGGAATGGAACAGTAGCGAATACGCCCTGTCGCGTTTGTTACTTGAAGGTTTTATCACCGCTTGTCAGAACCACCTCGCTGAAAAACAGCGACTCTGACCACTACAGTTAAGGAAATGCAATTATGAGCGATGACGGCCTGGCGCCGGGTAAACGTTTGTCAGAGATCCGCCAGCAGTTGGGTCTTTCGCAGCGTCGTGCCGCCGAACTGTCTGGGTTAACGCATAGCGCCATCAGCACCATAGAGCAGGATAAAGTCAGTCCTGCCATCAGTACGCTGCAAAAGCTATTGAAAGTATATGGGCTGTCGCTCTCCGAGTTCTTCGCGGAACCGGAAAAGCCTGACGAACCGCAGGTGGTTATCAATCAGGAAGATTTGATTGAGATCGGGAGTCAGGGAGTATCCATGAAGCTGGTACACAACGGAAATCCGAATCGTACGCTGGCAATGATGTTTGAAACCTATCAGCCAGGTACGACAACCGGGGAGAGAATTAAACACCAGGGTGAAGAGATTGGCACAATACTGGAAGGTGAAGTGATACTGACCGTCAATGGTCAAACGTATCACCTTGTTGCAGGGCAAAGTTATGCCATAAATACCGGCATTCCACACAGCTTCAGCAACACCTCGGCAGGGATCTGCCGCATCATCAGTGCCCACACTCCCACCACGTTCTAATAAGTAGCGGCCTGAGTTTCTCAGGCCTTCTTAAATAACACGCATTAACAGGGTACACCCCTGGGGCATCGTGCAGCCTGATTTTGCCTGAAAAAGATCAGCAACGAACTTTATCTTATTGATATAAAAGGAGTAGCTATGAACTTTCAGAATTTGAAATATTGGCGTGATAAAGCCAGCCATTATTCGCCGGAAACGCGTTTATTTATTAACGGCGAATACTGTGCCGCCGCAGATAACGAAACCTTTATTACGCAGGATCCGGCAGGACAACGCCCGCTCGCCAAAGTCGCTCGCGGTAAAAAAGCGGATGTGGACCGCGCGGTCACCGCAGCACGCACCGTGTTTGAACGCGGAGACTGGTCGCAAGCATCACCCGCAGAGCGCAAGGCCGTTCTGCATAAGCTCGCCGATTTAATGGAACAGCATCACGAGGAGCTGGCGCTACTGGAAACGCTCGATACCGGTAAACCGATTCGCCATAGCCTGCGTGATGATATTCCAGGCGCGGCACGCGCCATCCGGTGGTACGCCGAAGCCATTGATAAAGTCTATGGTGAAGTTGCCACTACCTCGGTCAACGATTTAGCGCTGATTGTACGCGAACCGGTGGGCGTGATTGCGGCTGTCGTACCGTGGAACTTTCCCCTACTGCTGGCCTGCTGGAAACTCGGCCCGGCACTGGCTGCGGGCAACAGCGTGATCCTTAAACCTTCCGAAAAATCACCGCTCACCGCCATTCGCCTGGCTGCGCTAGCGAAAAAAGCGGGTTTGCCCGATGGCGTTCTCAACGTTGTTAGCGGCTATGGCCACGAAGCGGGCCAGGCGTTGTCGCTGCATCCGGATGTTGATGCGATCACCTTTACCGGCTCGACCCGCACCGGCAAACAACTGCTCAAAGATGCGGGCGACAGCAATATGAAACGCGTCTGGCTGGAGGCCGGTGGTAAAAGCGCCAACATCGTGTTTGCCGACTGCCCGGATCTACCGAAAGCCGCCGCCAATGCCGCGGCAGGTATTTTCTACAACCAGGGTCAGGTCTGTATCGCCGGTACGCGTCTGCTGCTGGAAGAGAGTATTGCCGACGAATTTATCGCGCTGCTGAAAGAGCAGGCGAAAAACTGGCAGCCTGGCAACCCGCTGGATCCGGAAACCACGCTGGGCACGCTTATCGACAACGCGCATGCCGACACCGTAGACACGTTTATTCGCGACGGTGAAGCGCAAGGCACGCTGGCGCTGGATGGCCGCAGCCATGTACATCCTGCGGCTATCGGCCCGACGATTTTTGTCGATACCGCACCGCAGGCCCACGTCAGCCGCGATGAGATCTTCGGCCCGGTACTGGTCGTCACCCGTTTTAGCAGTGAAGCCGAAGCTCTGGCGCTGGCTAACGACAGTGACTACGGCCTGGGCGCAGCGGTCTGGACCCGCGATTTATCGCGCGCCCACCGTATGAGCCGTCGCCTGAAGGCCGGTTCGGTCTTCGTGAATAACTACAACGACGGTGATATGACCGTGCCGTTTGGCGGCTATAAGCAAAGCGGTAACGGACGCGATAAATCCCTGCATGCGCTGGAAAAATTTAGCGAACTGAAAACCATCTGGATCTCCCTGGAGTCTTAATCATGACTGAACATACCAGCAGTTATTACGCCGCAAGCGCCAATCAGTACGAACCGTTTCCCACCCTTAGCGAATCGGTTAGCTGTGATGTTTGCGTCGTGGGCGGGGGTTATACCGGACTCTCCTCCGCCCTGCATTTAGCGGAAATGGGTTACGAAGTTGTGTTACTGGAGTCCGCGCGGATTGGCTTCGGGGCCAGCGGGCGCAACGGCGGTCAGTTGGTGAACTCCTACAGTCGTGATATCGATGTTATCGAACGTACCTATGGCCCGGACGCCGCCAAAATGCTTGGCAGCATGATGTTTGAAGGCGGCAATATCATCCGCGAACGCATCAAACGTTATCAGATCGAATGCGACTACCGCCCCGGCGGGCTGTTTGTGGCGCTGAACCACAAGCAAATGGAAACGCTGGAGGAGCAGAAATCGAACTGGGAACGCTACGGCAACACGCAGCTTGAGCTGTTAGACAGCAGCGAAATTCGTCGCGAAGTCAGCAGCGATCGTTATGTCGGCGCGCTGCTCGACCACAGCGGTGGTCATATCCACCCGCTGAATCTGGCGATTGGCGAAGCTAACGCCATTCGTCTGAACGGCGGGCGCGTCTTCGAACAGTCGCCAGTCACCCGTATTCAGCACACCAGCCCGGCGGTGGTCAGCACTGAAAAAGGTCAGGTTACGGCCCGCTTTGTGATCGTCGCGGGCAACGCCTACCTCGGCGACAAACTGGAGCCTGCGCTGGCAAAAAGCAGCATGCCGTGCGGCACGCAGGTGTTAACCACCGAACCGCTGTCTACGGAGATGGCGCGCTCGCTGATCCCGAAAAACTACTGCGTCGAAGATTGTAACTACCTGCTGGATTACTACCGTCTGACCGGCGATAACCGCCTGCTGTACGGCGGTGGCGTAGTCTACGGCGCTCGCGATCCGGACGATATTGAGCGTCTGGTGATGCCGAAACTGCTGAAGACCTTCCCGCAATTGCAGGGGGTAAAAATTGATTACCGCTGGACCGGTAATTTCCTGTTAACGCTGTCTCGCATGCCGCAGTTCGGCCGTCTTGATACCAACATCTACTATATGCAGGGCTACAGCGGCCACGGCGTGACCTGTACCCACCTGGCAGGACGGCTGATTTCCGAGCTGCTGCGCGGGGACGCCGAGCGCTTTGACGCGTTCGCCAAACTGCCGCACTACCCGTTCCCGGGAGGCCGCAGCCTGCGCATTCCGTTTACCGCCATGGGGGCGGCATATTACAGCTTACGCGATCGCCTTGGGGTTTAAGTTCTTCCGCGATAAACCCGACGCACAGGGCGGTCTCCCCTGTGCGTTTTTTTATTGCCAAAAAGCGAAAAACAGGTAACAGGCACGAAAATATCGCAATAGGACATAACCACACTCTTTGCATTGTTTCTCTACTCCGATCGGATACGCTTTTTTAGATATCGCTGGCGGCGTGCGCCAGAACTTAACGGGGGAAGAAACGCGTGTTATGAATACGAATAACGAGGAAACCTTTTATCAGGCGATGCGCCGCAAAGGCGTGAGCAGACGCAGTTTTCTCAAATATTGTAGCCTCGCTGCAACATCGCTAGGGTTGGGAGCCGGAATGACGCCCAAAATTGCCTGGGCGCTGGAGAACAAACCCCGGATCCCGGTAGTCTGGATCCACGGGCTGGAATGCACCTGCTGCACCGAATCATTTATCCGCTCCTCTCACCCACTCGCCAAAGACGTCATCCTCTCCCTGATTTCACTCGATTACGACGACACCCTGATGGCCGCCGCCGGAACGCAGGCCGAAGAGGTATTTGAAGACATTCTGAGCCGCTACCATGGCCGATATATTCTGGCAGTCGAAGGTAATCCTCCGTTGGGTGAACAAGGGATGTTCTGTATCAGCGGCGGACGACCGTTTATTGAAAAGTTAAAAAGAGCCGCGGCAGGTGCCAGCGCGATTATCGCCTGGGGAACCTGTGCCTCCTGGGGCTGCGTGCAGGCTGCCCGGCCTAACCCAACCCAGGCTACGCCGATCGATAAGGTGATCACCGATAAACCGATCGTGAAAGTGCCAGGCTGCCCGCCGATTCCGGACGTCATGAGCGCCATCATCACCTATATGGTGACATTTGATCGTTTACCTGAACTCGATCGTCTGGGGCGTCCGCTGATGTTCTATGGTCAGCGTATTCACGACAAATGTTACCGTCGCGCTCACTTTGACGCCGGGGAGTTCGTTGAGAGTTGGGACGATGACGCCGCCCGCAAAGGCTATTGCCTGTACAAAATGGGCTGCAAAGGGCCAACCACCTATAACGCCTGCTCTACCACCCGCTGGAATGGCGGCGTTTCCTTCCCGATCCAGTCCGGCCACGGTTGTCTGGGATGTTCGGAGAACGGCTTCTGGGATCGCGGTTCGTTTTACAGCCGCGTGGTCGATATTCCACAAATCGGGACACATTCAACCGCCGACACCGTGGGCCTCACCGCGCTTGGCGTCGTGGCAGCTGGCGTCGGCGTCCACGCAGTCGCCAGCGCCGTCAATCAACACAATCGCCACAAACAGCAATTAGCCGACGCCGAACAACAATCGCCAGACAATAAGGATAAACAGGCATGAGCACTTCGTATCAAACCCAGGGATATACGGTCAATAATGCCGGTCGCCGCCTGGTTGTCGACCCCATTACGCGCATTGAAGGCCATATGCGTTGTGAAGTGAACATTGATGAGCAGAACATCATCACCAACGCGGTTTCCTGCGGCACCATGTTCCGCGGACTGGAGATCATTCTGCAGGGTCGCGACCCGCGCGATGCCTGGGCGTTTGTCGAACGAATTTGCGGGGTGTGCACCGGCGTACATGCGCTTGCCTCGGTCTATGCCATTGAAGATGCTATTGGAATTAAGGTGCCCGATAACGCCAACATCATTCGCAATATTATGCTGGCAACGCTGTGGTGCCACGACCACCTGGTACACTTTTACCAGTTAGCCGGAATGGACTGGATTGACGTGCTGAATGCCCTGAAAGCAGATCCGCGCGCAACGTCGCAGTTGGCGCAAAGCCTCTCAGCCTGGCCGATGTCTTCACCGGGCTACTTCTTTGACGTCCAAAATCGCCTGAAGAAGTTTGTCGAAGGTGGTCAGTTAGGGATTTTCCGCAACGGTTATTGGGGACATCCGCAGTACAAGCTGTCGCCAGAGGCTAACCTGATGGGCTTTGCCCACTACCTGGAAGCGCTCGATTTTCAGCGCGAGATTATCAAAATCCATACAGTGTTTGGCGGTAAGAATCCGCATCCGAACTGGATTGTCGGCGGTATGCCGTGCGCGATTAATATCGATCAAAGCGGCGCGGTAGGCGCAGTCGATATGGAACGCCTGAACCTGGTGCAGTCGATCATCAGCCGCACCGCTGATTTCATCAACAACATCATGGTGCCTGACGCATTGGCTATCGGCCAGTTCAATAAACCCTGGAGCCAGATTGGCACCGGGCTTTCTGATAAGTGCGTCTTAAGCTACGGCGCGTTCCCGGATATCGCTAATGACTTCAGCGCGAAGAGCCTGTTGATGCCTGGCGGGGCAGTTATTAACGGTGATTTTAACAACGTCATGCCGGTGGACCTCGACGATAGGCAGCAAATTCAGGAGTTTGTCGATCATGCCTGGTACCGTTACCCGGACGATCAATTAGGTCGTCATCCGTTCGAAGGGATTACTGAACCCTGCTATAACCCGGGCGATGTCAAAGGCAGCGATACCGATATCAAGCAGCTCAACGAGCAGGAGCGCTACTCGTGGATTAAAGCCCCGCGCTGGCGCGGACACGCTATGGAAGTTGGGCCGTTGGCGCGTACGCTGATTGCCTATCACAAAGGGGATGCCGCCACGATTGAATCCGTGGATCGCATGATGTCTGCCCTCAAGCTGCCGCTGTCGGGTATGCAATCAACGCTGGGACGTATTCTGAGCCGCGCGCACGAAGCGCAGTGGGCCGTGAGCAAGCTGCAATATTTCTTCGACAAGCTGATGACCAACCTGAAAAACGGCAATCTGGCGACCGCAAATACCGAAAAATGGGAGCCTGAAAGCTGGCCGCAGCACTGCCGAGGGATTGGTTTTACCGAGGCGCCGCGCGGAGCATTAGGCCACTGGGCATCGATTCGCGACCAGAAAATCGACTTGTATCAGTGCGTGGTGCCGACCACCTGGAATGCCAGCCCGCGCGATCCGAAGGGACAAATTGGCGCTTACGAGGCGGCGTTGATGGGCACTCAAATGGCGATTCCGGAGCAACCGCTGGAGATCCTGCGCACCTTGCACAGCTTCGACCCGTGTCTGGCATGTTCAACCCATGTACTCAGCGACGACGGCAACGAGCTTATCGCCGTCCAGGTTCGCTGAGCGTTTAAGGAACGGAACGATGACTGGAAAAACATCCCCACGCGTCGGGGAGGCGCGTGATACCGCCGTCAGCCACTATGTGTTTGAAGCCCCCGTACGTTTGTGGCACTGGCTGACGGTGGGCTGCATGTTGGTTTTGATGGTGACCGGATATTTTATTGGCCGACCGTTGCCGTCGGTCAGTGGCGAGGCCACTTATCTGTTCTACATGGGCGACATCCGGTTGGTACATTTCGCTGCCGCCATGGTGTTCACGGTGATACTACTGGGGCGCATTTACTGGGCCTTCGTCGGTAACCGCTATTCGCACGAGCTGTTTATCGTGCCGGTCTGGCGGCGCAACTGGTGGCAAGGTGCGTTTTCGGTGGTGCGCTGGTATCTGTTTCTGGAAAAAAAACCGGGAGATGATATCGGTCATAATCCCATCGCGCAGGCGGCGATGTTCGGTTATTTCCTGCTCTCAGTTTTTATGATCCTCACCGGTTTTGCCTTATACAGCGAACATAGCCAGTACGCCATTTTTACCCCCTTCCGCTATGTGACGGAGTTTTTCTACTGGACCGGCGGGAACTCTCTCGATATCCACAGCTGGCATCGTTTGGGGATGTGGTTCATCGCCGCCTTCATCCTGGGTCATGTGTATATGGCTATCCGTGAGGACATCATGTCTGACGATACCGTTATCTCAACCATGATCAACGGCTACCGTAGCCACAAATTTGCCAAACGTCAGCGCGACAAGGGGGCGTCATGAGCAAACCTAACGTCATCGTGATGGGTTTAGGCAACCTGCTGTGGGCAGATGAAGGTTTTGGCATTCGAGTCGCCGAGCGTCTGTACGCACACTATCACTGGCCTGAATGGGTAGAGATTGTCGACGGCGGCACGCAGGGGCTGAATCTGCTGGGCTACGTTGAGCAGGCCAGCCATTTACTGCTGCTGGACGCCATTGATTACGGGCTCGCACCGGGCACTCTGCAAACCTACGCCGGTGACAAAGTCCCCAGTTACCTCAGCGCCAAAAAAATGAGTCTGCACCAGAACAGCTTTTCCGAAGTCCTGGCTCTGGCGGACATTCGCGGCCATCTGCCCGCACACATCGCCCTCGTCGGGCTGCAGCCGGTACAGCTGGACGACTATGGCGGCAGCCTGACCGACATCGCACGCGCTCAGCTCCCGGCGGCAGAACAGGCCGCACTTACGCAACTGGCCGTGTGGGGCATTGCGCCACAGACAATCGATGAAACGCGTTGCCTGAACTATGAATGCCTGTCGATGGAAAACTATGAAGGCGTGCGTATTCGCCAGTATCACGTAACGCTGGAGAAATAAGCAACATGTTGAATGAGAAACCATTTTCTGCATTATGGCAACGTATGCTGGCTAGGGGCTGGCAACCGCTAACCGCGTCTGAACTGGATGACTGGGCAACCCGTGTGGGAGATGGCGTAGTCCTGCTCAGTAGCGATCCCCGCCGCACGCCGGAAGTCAGCGATAACCCGGTCATGATTGCCGAGTTGCTGCGCGAGTTTCCCCAGTTTGACTGGCACATCGCCATGGCGGATCTTGAACACAGCGAGGCGATCGGCGATCGCTTTGGCGTGTTCCGCTTTCCGGCTACCCTGGTGTTTATTCACGGTGAACTGCGCGGCATTCTCAGCGGCATCCACCCGTGGGCCGACCTGCTCAACCTGATGCGTCCCCTCGTTGCAGAACGTATACCGCCGGAGTCTGCATGATGAGCGATTCCTTTTTTCATCTATTGGGACCGGGCACGCAGCCGGGCGATGACAGCTTCAGCATGAATCCCTTACCCCTCACCTGCCAGGTCAACAACGACCCCAGCATGGCAACACTGGAAAACTGCCCGCACAGCCCGGCGGTGATGGCATTGTTAGCTGACGTGCGCCACCAGCTCAACCAGAGAATTCCCACCAAACAGGACGTGCTGGGATGGGATTTATCCGCGCTCAACGCCGACGATCTCACGTTTCTGAATACGCTGCTCGGCGAGGGCGAAGTTTCAATACGCATCCAGCATGCTGATGGCAGAGCCAGCGAGATTCAGGAGTCGATTTTCTGCGGCATCTGGCGGGTGCGTTGTCAGAATGAAAAGGGCCAATGGGAGCAGCATCTGGAAGCAGGCAGCGCGCCACGGGCGCTGTGGCAGGCGGCAACAATCAATACGCTGCCTGACGATAGTCTGTTGCCTGCGCCCGTCGACGGGCTGATGAATGGCCTGACGCTGGCCCAGGAGCTGCTGGCGCACGTGCGCAATCCGGCAACGATTCCCCATAGCATTAATCTCACCCAATTGCCGATTAGCGATGCGGACCGCCTGTTCCTCGCTCGTCTGTGTGGCGAAGGGCGCATCCAGATCCGCACCATTGGTTACGGCGAGAGCCAAATCGACGCCACGGCGCTGCGCCACGTCTGGCATGTGCGCTGTCTGGATACCCTGAAAGGGCTTCTGCTCGAGAGCTATGAGATCTGTCCGTTGCCGGAACTGGTGTTGGCCGCACCGGAAGATCTGCTCGACTCGCTCGAGCGCCTGAATGAAGTCTGCGGCTGGCTGGCATCCGGCCCGCCTGCCTGATTCCCCTTTTCAGACCCGCGTACTTTTCTGCTGCGGGTCTGGCGTTTTCTTCCTTACCTATTCACTCTCTAATGCCTGATGGAGTTCGCATGTGGGACGTCATTGACTTATCACGCTGGCAGTTTGCGCTGACCGCGCTGTACCATTTTCTGTTTGTTCCCCTTACGTTGGGGCTGATTTTTTTGCTGGCCATCATGGAAACCTTGTTCGTGGTGACCGGCAAAACGGTCTACCGCGACATGACGCGTTTCTGGGGAAAGCTATTCGGCATTAACTTTGCGCTCGGCGTGGCAACCGGCCTGACCATGGAGTTTCAGTTCGGTACTAACTGGTCGCTCTATTCCAACTATGTGGGCGATATTTTCGGTGCCCCGCTGGCAATGGAAGCCTTGATGGCTTTCTTTCTTGAATCCACCTTCGTGGGGCTGTTTTTCTTCGGCTGGCAGCGTTTAAACAAGTACCAGCATTTACTGGTGACCTGGCTGGTCGCGTTTGGCTCCAATATCTCAGCCCTGTGGATCCTCAACGCCAACGGCTGGATGCAGTATCCGACAGGCGCTCGTTTTAATATCGATACCCTGCGCATGGAGATGAGCAGCTTTAGCGATCTGGTCTTTAACCCTGTCAGCCAGGTGAAATTTGTCCATACTGTGATGTCCGGTTATGTCGCCGGCTCGATGTTTGTGATGTCCATCAGCGCATGGTATCTGCTGCGCGGTCGCAATCGCGAGTTCGCCCGGCGCTCCTTCGCGGTAGGTTCCGTCTTCGGTACGCTGGCTATCCTTGGCACCCTGCAACTGGGAGATAGCTCAGCCTTTGAGGTCGCCCAACTCCAGCCGGTAAAACTGGCGGCAATGGAAGGCGAATGGCAAACCGAACCGGCACCCGCCCCCTTTCACGTCATCGCCTGGCCGCAGCAGGAGCAAGAGCGTAACGCCTTTTCTGTGAAAATTCCCGCACTGCTGGGTATCCTGGCAACCCACTCTTTAGATACGCCGGTTCCGGGGCTGAAAAACCTGATGGCGGACGCACTTCCCCGCCTGCAGCGAGGCAGGGAAGCGTGGCTGCTGATGCAGGAAATCGCCAAAGGTAACCGCACGCCTCAGGTATTGAGCGCTTTTCACGCTGTGCAAAACGATCTGGGTTACGGCATCCTGTTGGCGAACTACGCGCCTGACATGAACCACGTTACGCCAGCGCAATATCAGGCCGCACAACGCGGTGCTATCCCGCAGGTGGCCCCCGTGTTCTGGAGTTTTCGCGTCATGATTGCATGCGGTTCACTGCTGCTACTGGTGATGGTGATTGCGCTGATACAGACCTTACGTTGGCGTATCGACCAGCATCGATGGGTACTGCACATGACGCTGTGGAGCCTGCCGCTACCGTGGATTGCCATCGAAGCGGGCTGGTTTATGACGGAGTTTGGTCGTCAGCCGTGGGCGATTCAGGATATTTTGCCAACATGGTACGCCCACTCCGCTCTGAGCGCGGGCCAACTGGCCTTCTCCATGGGGCTAATCCTCACGCTTTACACCCTGTTTTTAATTGCCGAAATCTACCTGATGCAAAAATACGCGCGTCTTGGTCCCGATGCGATGCAACGTCAACAACCAGCACAACAACAGGGATAAAGGAGACAATCATGTTGGATTATGAAACGTTGCGGCTCATATGGTGGCTGCTGATTGGCATCATTCTGGTGGCCTTTATGGTCACTGACGGATTTGATATGGGGGTCGGTTGCCTGTTGCCGTTAATCGCGCGCAACGATGATGAACGTCGGGTGTTAATCAATAGCGTTGGAGCGCACTGGGAAGGTAATCAGGTGTGGCTCATTCTGGCGGGCGGTGCATTATTCGCGGCCTGGCCACGGGTCTATGCCGCCGCATTTTCGGGGTTTTATGTGGCGATGATCCTGGTGCTATGCGCCCTTTTCTTTCGCCCGTTGGCCTTTGATTATCGCGGTAAAATAGCCAATGCACGCTGGCGTGCTATGTGGGACACCGGGTTGGTGATTGGCAGCCTGGTCCCCCCGCTTATCTTCGGCGTCGCGTTCGGCAACCTGTTTTTAGGGGTGCCTTTTGTGTTCACGCCACAGTTACATGTGCAATACCTGGGCACTTTCTGGCAGTTACTCTCTCCTTTTGCCCTGCTGTGCGGCGCAT
Organism: Citrobacter arsenatis; assembly: GCF_004353845.1. GTDB lineage: Bacteria > Pseudomonadota > Gammaproteobacteria > Enterobacterales > Enterobacteriaceae > Citrobacter > Citrobacter arsenatis. The sequence continues at coordinate 1,106,034 of NZ_CP037864.1, read as the reverse complement.
TAAGCCTGATGCTGGTTATTCTACAAGGGGGCGTGTGGCTCCAGTTGAAGACCGACGGCATACTTCACTTGCGTGCGCGCTCGGCTACCCGTCGCAGTGCGATGTTGGTGGTGCTCTGCTTCCTGTTAGCAGGCTACTGGCTGTGGACGGGGATCGACGGCTATGTGTTGCTTCTCCAGGATCCTAATGGTCCTTCCAACCCGCTATTAAAAGCGGTGACGACCTCACCGGGCGCGTGGATGGCGCACTTTTATCAGTCACCAGTGCTGTTAATTATTCCGCTGCTTGGCATAATTTTCCCGATGCTCGCGATTTATGCCTGCGGGCAACGCCGGAACGTATGGGGATTTTTGTGCGCTTCACTGACCCAGGCCTGCGTGATCTTCACCGCCGGAATTACCCTGTTTCCATTTGTGATGCCTTCAAGCGTATATCCGCTCTCCAGCCTGACGGTGTGGGACAGTACCTCCAGCCAGATGACGCTCAGCATCATGCTGGTTATTGTGCTGATTTTTCTACCGATAGTTCTGCTTTATACCGTGTGGAGTTATTACAAGATGCTGGGGCGAATCAACGTAGAAACGATCCGCCGCCACGACCACGAACTTTACTAGGGAGGAATGTACGATGTGGTATCTGTTTTGGTTTGTCGGCATTCTGTTGATGTGCGCACTCTCTACGCTGGCGCTGGTCTGGCTTGAGTCGCGACAGAAATAATTCTGAAACCGGAGGGAGTGCCATACTGCCTCCGGTTATTGTTGTCGTCATTCCGTATGACGAAAGAGCGGCCTGGAATTTCAGTAATAATTAAGCCTTACCACCACGTCAGCGCTGAAAGGCCCAGTTTTAACGTCCTGACCCGATACCTTTTGTAAGTTCGCGGTGAAATAATTTTTCAGGATTGAATCCACTTTTACATCATCAATCTTCCAGGCGCTGTTATAAGGAATATATTTCCCGGAAGTATCTGAAATCGATAATCCTAACCCGTTATTCAGGTTGAGAGAACCATCTGCATTAATTACCGGAGTGGCTGGGTCAAAGTACAGATTAATACCAAATGGTGCGCTGACAGCAATGGTACACCCTTTACTCTTTTTAATTAACGTGGTGAATTTCCTTTGTAACCTCATCCCTTTTTCCATATCACTCGTTTTAACCGCACCAAAGTCAATCGTATCCGGGATAACCGACACTTCCATTGTACAGGGAATATAGGTTATATTCGGGGTATACAGACTAATAACCCCCCTTCGGGCGGTATAATCAAAGTAAGGCATTACATACAAACTCTCAAACCCGCCAGATAACAGTGTTCCTTCAACTGGAATTTGCCCCATACTACTATCAGATTTGACCTCAAACCATACAGACACATCTTTATCGAAAGTTGCATCAGGGCCGAAAGTTGTGTACCCAAGGTCCCGAGTCCCTGGAGTGTCGTATGCAACCCCATCAATATAAACGGTCAGTTTCACACCATTTCTTTGGCTTAAAAATGCATTATAGTCTGCCGTTGTTGCAACCACGATTCGGGTCCGTACACTTCCCTCACAATGTATTCTTTTAGTTATTTTAGGTGAGGAGTACAGAACGGTTCCGTTCGGCGTATCTGCAGGAATTGCCAGCTTCGGGATAGAAATATTCAACTGGCTTCCTCCCTCGAAGCCACAGCTTGTACCGGTAGATGGAGAAAATGCTGCTCTGGCCGGAAACATCGTGAGATAGCCACCACCAAAAATTAATAACAACATTATGACTCTTAACATGTGATACCCCCGAAGCTTCTCCATCAGCATGGAGAATATATATTATGCCGTTAAGGACTGATTATTTTCTTTTCAGACTGCACAGTGTACCGGCACAATGATATTGGTTAATATGAAGACCACCAAAGTCATCGATATATCCTACACTCAGGGTGTCACCATTAAATTTAGCGTTAAAATCCTGCGAGGCGAGAGGGGCTATCATAATACTGTCAAACCCGGGAAAACTCCCTTTATTATCAGCACCCAGATACCCCAGCGTAATATAGTAGGGCGTCGGATTATTAAGCACCAGCTTACCATTCTGACGCGTTACCGTAACTTTTTCCTCAACACGGTCACTGGCCTTTTTCTTGATGCCATCAGGACGATAAAACAACTTCAGCCGGCTCTGCAGGGCAATTTGCAGCACATTTTCCTTGTCGCTTTTCGGCGGAATTTCTCTGACGTTAAAGTAGAAAAGTGTTTCCCGGTCTTTAGCCAGAGAAGCCGTAGCCGGTAAGGCCATAATTCTGACCTGCGTTTTTTTGCCAGCATCAATTCGCTGTAAAGGCGGTAACGCCAGTAAATATGATTCTGAGCGTTTGCCGCTGGCATCATCGATCCATGACTGTGCCAGATAAGGCTGGGTTTTACTCTGATTGGTCAACGTGATTGCCAGTGATTTGTCAGCCCCTCCCATAACGATTCGGGTCCGGTCAATATTGACAGCCGCATTAGCAGTACCGGCACTGACCAGTGAAAAGCCAACAGCAAGCGACGCAAACAGTTTATAAACGCGTTTAGATATCACTTCTCATCTCCATTAATGGCAGGGTAACAACAGTACACCCGACGTCAGATCTGAATTTTCAGGAAGCTGTAATCTGCATTGCCCCTGTGACCAGGCAAGGCTGACATCATTGCGATCGTCATGGCTGATCCCGGAAAGGTAGGTAAAACCCTGATCGCCGATAATACCCAGAACCTTACCTTTGTGGCTTTTCACCTGCGTACCGAGAGGCGGGAACGAACCATTGGCCAGGCGGATAGTCCCTATCAACTGACCGCCTTTCGTGGCCACAATTTTCTTGTATCCGATAGCCCCTTCGGTCAGCACTTTACTGATGACATTACCCGACACGCTGACATCTGCAGGCAGGGCGGTAATATCAACGGCAATGTCTGAGCGTTCATAGCTTGAGCCAGCCGGAACAACCGCAATACCAAAGCGGTTGGTAACACCGTTATCATTATCAACAGGTACCCCCGCGACATCTCCGGTATCAATCATCAGCCGGGGATCGTTTTCCGCCATATTCTGATGGAGCGCGGCGCCATAACGCGTGGCCGTGAAGGAACCATACCAGTTGAGACCTAAGCTCTTGTACTGCTGGCTCAGCATACTGAGGTTCGCATTGCCCTGACCGTATGGCGTCATTGTCTGAATATTGCCGTTCAGCAACGTACCTTCCTGCTGCCCTTCATTACGCTGTTGACCGACTCCCAGGCTCCAGGAGGTTTTATCCGACGGGCGGTTATAGAGGGTTGCGGTCTGATTCATACGCCCGTTGCTGTCGTGTTGCATGCTGTAACTAACCTGCCGTCGGGTATCCCAGGGTAGGGTTAATGAAAGATAAATTTGATTATCCTGTTCATTAAGTAAGGTGCGATTACGCCCCAAAGACAGTGAGGCAGTTGCCCCCTGGAAAGGACCGAGGTTAAAGATCTTATTCAGTGATGCGGTATAGTTCTCACTGGCATTACTGTTCCAGTAATTCTGATGACTCACGGAGAACAGAACGTTCAGCCCGAGTGAGCTGATGGACTGATTAAACGTAAGCACATAGCTCTGTTTTTCTGCCAGTGACGAACCGTAGCCATTCGAACGATCTATATACTGGCTCATCGACATAAAGCTTTTTTCAGAAAAACGGTACCCGGCAAATGCGATAGTACTGCCCGTTTTATCGAAGGTTTTAGCGTAATTAAAACGGTAGCTGTAACCGGTCTGCTGAGGCTGGTTTTGTATCTGTGCCACCGACTGTGTGACATCAAATGACGCGGCCCCAAGTATCCCCATGTTTTCGCCAACACCCAGAGCCAGCGCACGGTAATCGCCGTCACTGGCAATAAAGCCGCCATAAAGGGAGGTATTGTTAAATGCTCCCCATGTCATCTCGCCGGTTGAGAACAGCGGCTCAACGGTGTGGCTGCTGCCAGCGTAGACCAGAGGTTTCCCTGCTGAGGTTTTAAACTGCACGTTTCCTTTGCGGGTAAGAAACGGGACGCTGGCGGTATTCACCTGCCAGGTATGTACCTGACCGTTGTCTTCCCGGACGGTCACATTAAGGTTTCCACGGACCGTTTCGCTTAATCCCGGCACCACAAAGGGACCCGCAGGTACCTGAGACTGCCAGAGAATACGTCCATTCTGGGATACGGTGACCTGGGCATGGGTTTGTGCGATCCCGGTTATCTGTGGTGCATAACCCCGTAACGACGGGGGCAACATACGCTCGTCACTGGTAAGTGATACTCCGCTAAAACGGAACGTGTCAAAAATATCAGAGTTGAGATACGTTTGCCCCATCACCAGTCTGGCCTGGAGTGAAGGAACGGGACGAAAGAGGTACGTTTGCGGGAAAGTCAGTGATGACTCGTTTTCGCCACTTCCCCTGGTCGTGTTGTACTGGTAATCAGAACGTAAACGCCATGCGCCAAGATTCAGTCCTGACGTACCGTATAAACTGTAATTACTGCTGGTATCCCCCTGGTGCGGCATATAGCGGCTGCCAAGCAGGTTATAGTCAAAAATAAAACCGTTGACTCCGTTATCCCACTGAGCAGGTGGAGACCATTCATCATCCTGGTACAACAGGTCGGCCTGTGGCACCGTTACAGATAAAGTCTGGCTGTCAGGAGAATATACGACACTGCTGTCAGGGGCAGTAAGATTGACACACTGCGTTCCCGGGTAAAATGACAGGTTATCTTTGACTTCATTTTTGAGCGCCATCAGCTCAATCAATGACGGCGTAAGGCAGGCAAAGCTGTTACTCTTATCCTGATTTAAATAAAAATTAACAACCTGTTGATCTTTAATCGTCTGGCCATTAAGAATAACATCAAGAATATATTCGCCAGGGGCAACATAACCCTCTTTAGAATAGGCCGACAAATCTACATTCTTTTTATTATCAGTATCTAAAAGATGAGTATTAAACTCAACACTCCGTGCATTCACCACAGGAAAATAGATTGCCAGAAGCAATGCGAGATATGCAGGTCTAATACTCATATAATTATCTGATTTCAACTAATAGATAACGAACCCGGCTTTGAGGTAACGGGTAATATTTTATTTATAGTTCATTGCATAAGTAACATCAGCAGCAACGGTTCCTGTTGCAACTGCATTACCATTTTTTTCCAGACGGGCACCAAATTTAAGTAAATTATCGCCAGATGTCAGACCATGATCGGCTGAGACTGCATTAGCCGCCAGCGGTATATTCCCCGCCATGGTATCCATCATACGAATACCTACGCCTTGTGCAGTACCGGTATTTGCATACAAATCTGCATTTGTCGCATCGGCAGAACCCGCAAACTGGACGGACACTTTAGAGAATGCAGGATAGTCTACAGTTCCTGTACCGCTGGTTACGCCCGATTGTGCAGTCAGATCACAGTTTTGCAGATGAATTGTGATTGGCTGTGTGAGAGAATAGCCGGCACCTGCTTCTAAAACTTTATTGGCGACCTGACCCAGTGGAACATTAATATCTTCGTCTCCCGGGGCGATACTGCATGGAGAGTTAATCACGCTACCAGTGAAGTGTAAGGTACCATGGCCATAATCAGCGCCTGTTGGGGCTGCTGCCCATGCACCGTTCGCCATACCGCCAGCAACGCAGGCCGATAAGATTAACTTGTTTACTTTATTCATTTTTCAGTCCGTTCATTTAGGCAATTTAGACAGATAAAACCTGACATACTGTTCTGCTTATCGGTTAACGGGGAGCGTTATTCAGTGTGTGAAAAATCGGGCTATCAACCAACCGTCACTTCGTAGCATTGCTAAAAATCCTAATCATTTTTTGTATAATGTTTACAACAAATAAAATCGATCTTTACGATCGATAATAACGAGTGGAACGCTAACCATCACGTCAAAAACCAATAACCAAAACTAAGAATATCGCCGATAAACAATGAGATAGATAACTTCCAGAATGATTTAGTTGAAACGCTATCTATCTATACTTCTGACAAAACCCGCCTTTATCGTTCGAGGCTATAAACCTGCGATAAAGCAATCAAACCTATGCTGAGGCCTTTTATCGCGGGTATTTCTATTGCTCAAATATTTATGCTAAATCGCAGAGGTCTGTTTCTATCATTTTGATGCGTGTCACCTATCTTATCGATTGATATTTTTTGCTTTTAATATTATCCATACTATTAATAGGATGTTTTCATGACACAATAATTATTTTGACTTTTAATGCACACGGTGCGCTGATGAATAATATCAAACAGAAACAGCTGGAAACATTTTGGATCGAAGTTTTACATAGATCAAAAATGCAATTAAGCGATATGAATATTGGTAAATTCCATCAGTGGAGAGAAATTATTGGTGACAGAAAGATAAATCGCTTATTAAAATTAATGGAACTAATACTGTGTCCAGACAACAATAAAGTTGAAATAAAATTCATTATTGATTTAATTAATAACCAACTTAATGGACAACTTCTTTTCAGTTGTTTTAGAACAAGTGGCAGAATAATAGTAAAAGAAGGTCTGAAAGGTGACATCTACTGCATGCCTGTTTTGTACGTGATTATTCGCTATTTAATAGATAACTCAACTACAGCTCTCTCAGTAAACAAAGAACAGGACCAGGATGTTGACATAAAACAAATGTTAATATCCAACCCTATTACACTAACCTTACCCCAAACTTCGTAAAGATAAGAACTGAACAAACTTTAACAACAACATTGCTGTTTTAAATAGGATAATAGCATGAAAAATAAATCACTAAAAAAAATAAATTATCACAATGCAATTATACCCGAAAGTGTTTCACAATACGCAAAGCAACCACTGTATATCATTATTTCCCTATGGTGCCAGCAACAAAAAAAATGGGTTAATCGCAACGATATCGCTCAGGCTTTTTCTATGCCAGAACGAAGAGCCTCTTTCCAACTATCATATATTTTAAGTCGTCCTAACTATATTCATTTTCGATCACGACTGCAGACACAACCGGGAATGCGCCACCCATGTAATGAAATATGGGTAGAACGCGTCATCATTGAATCAATGAAGAACAAAACAAAAAGTTCGTACCTACCAGATACAAAATCCCGGAGAACGATTATGGGATCTTATCGTTCACGAGTTGGAAATGGTATGTCAGGTAGCAAAGATGTGTGGCAAACCCTTGTTATGATGCGGAGTGCAAAAGCGGAGGGAGGTGATGAATAACCTTAGCTATAGTGAATGCATCATCGTTTATGCAATACAATGGCCTGAAACTTATGCGATCGAGGGGTTGTATAATCAGGTTTCGCCCGCCACCCAGATTGAGCCCTGCTTCTCACCAGAATCACTCATAGAATTATTGGAGGCATATACCACTGCACCAGTAATCCTCGGAATACTGCCGCATGAAAGTGTCCTGTTATTATCCAGATTAACACCTTATCTACAGCAGCGACGAATACTATTTTTTGGCCAAAAATTTAACTATGCCGACCGCGTAGTTCCATTCTATTTTTTACCAATGGATATTGAATTTATTGAATGGACGAATAACACGCCAAAAAAAATCCTGCCGATGTTATCAAGCTTTATTATACCTGAAGCTGTTAAACCTGAAATTGATAAAAACCATCCTACCCCCCTTCTTCCATCTAATGCTGACGAGTTAATATATCATGTCAATATCTATATCTATCAAATGCTATCAAACTATGGAGTAGGAAAACAATCAAGAAGAGTCCTACTCATGTTAGCAAGTAGTTTATCAATTCGGAAAATTGCAAAAATATTAGATATTAATATAAAAACGGTAAGCTTATATAAACTTAAAGGATTATATCGTCTGGGTATGGGAACAAGTAGTTATGATGTTTATCGAGGTATTTTTGTCAATACCTTACTACAGCAATATAGACCAGATGATAAATGCCATCAAAAAATGGAGTTTTCCAGCAATCGAGTCAAAAAAGAAAACAATAAAAACCTACTATTACTTATTCAGGCACTAGACCAAGAAATTGACATAGCTGAGCATTCCCAGTGAAAAATATCATTTAAGATAATTAGGTACTCCCCCTAAGGCTATATTGGGGAGCATCCTATGAATAACCCTGACTTCCCCCATTCACCACACACACATAATCAATTAGAAGTTGGGGAGAAAACAGTTAACACGTTCTTTTTCTTATATAAACGCACTATTAATGCTTGTTTATGCCCTTTCCATCAGCTCTCCAAGGCGCTTTATCTGCCGTCCCTGGTTATCGAAATTACGCTCATCAAGCCACAAATCGTAGGCAGGACGGAGTGTTGGGTACTCTCCGTCGATGATTGAGTACCATGCGGTATCACGATTTCGCCCACGGGTAACGATAGCCTGACGAAAAATTCCTTCAAAACTGAAGCCAAAGCGCTCCGCCGCCCTACGGGAAGGTGCATTAAGGGCATCACATTTCCATTCAAAACGACGATAGCCCAGATCCTCAAAAACGTACTTTAAAAGCAATGATATGACTTCCGTTGAAATTCGTGTGCGTTTCATGCGTACGGAGTAAGAAACATGCCCTACCTCAATCACACCATTTGCGGGATCAATACGCATCAGTGCAAATGTACCAACAGGTTTCATACTGGCTAGATCGATCACGGCAAAATGCATCGGATCCGTCTGTTCTTCCATCTTTTTTAAATAAAGCAGAAAGGCGTCAAACGTTTCAAATGGCCCGACCGCCAGATAGGTCCAGTCACGACAATCACTTGCTTCGCAGTAGGCTTCATACAGATCTTTTGCATGGCGTTCGGCGTTAATACGTTCAAGCTTGCAATAGCGACCTGCCATTTGCTGAGCCTCTGGAAAGAGTGCGCCTTTCCAGTCAGACAAAGACTGACCTACGGGTTGATGGAATTGATTAAAGCTGCCCGACATATCCGTACCTCTTACAAAACAGGACTAAACCCGCGCAGAGTATGATCAAACTAACCAGACCAAAAGAACCACAATGCGTGTTTTTGACGGATCCACACTGTTTAATTGTACAAAAAACAGGCACTGTATTTTTACACGTCGCGCAAGAAACGTATTTACTGCATTAATGATGAGAGCCAAGTTTAATTATTATTTAAATAACCTGAGCCAGACGACGTATCCCATCAACAATTGCCTCTGCCGGATGATTTGCAAAACCAATCAAAATCCCTTGTCGTGAGACATCCCCCTGGTAATAACGACTCAGTGATAGTATTCCCATCCCAAGTAATCTGGCTTGCTCCTCGACTTCATTTCCAGTCAATCCGTTTTGTAGCCAGCACACAATATGAACACCAGAGTCAGAAGACTGCACAATCATTTTATCAGCAAGGTATTGTTGAATCGCATTGACCAGCGCAGTTCTTCTTTCATAGCACGCCTTACGAATTCGACGCACATGGCTGGCATAGTGACCATCCTCAATAAAACTGGCCATCACTGCCTGCTCAAGATAACTGCTGCCAAGGTCGGAAAAATATTTCGTCACCATAATCTGTTCTTGTAAACCCGGCGGGACAACTAAAAAACCTAAACGGAATTCCGGGTACATCATTTTAGAAAACGTTCCGGCATAGATTACCCGTTGGTTCTGATCTAATCCCTGCAATGCTTGTAAAGAACGATCGGCATAGCGGAATTCGCTATTATAGTCATCTTCAAATATCCAGGCCTGATTCGACTTCGCCCATTCCAGCAGCTCAAAACGTCGGGATAAACTCAATGTTCCACTTAATGGATATTGATCCGACGGAACCACATAAGCCAGCTTAGCGTCAGGAAAATGATCAATACCATAGCGGACGTTCATCCCTTCGCTGTCTACCTGTACCGGTCTTACCATCGCGCCAACAGACATAAAAGCGCCTCGGGCACCTTTATAACCCGGGTCGTCCAGCCAAACTTCCGTTCCTGTCGAAAGCAGTGCTCGCGCAGTGATGTTCAATGCCTGTTGGATGCCATTTACGATGATTATCTGATCTTCGTTACAATTCACTCCACGCGTTGTTTTAATGTAGCGGCAAACCGCTTTTCTCAACGGAAAGTATCCGCAAGGATGAGTATGAGCACCCAGTTGGTGCCGGGATTGTCTCCAGACACGTTGCAGTAGCTTGCCCCATAGTGCATGCGGGAAGAGATCCGTACAGCCAACGCCAACCGCAAATAGCCGGTTCATGCCGCGCCCTTCATACTCATTTGACCATAAATCTCGAACTGGATTGTTTTGGCTGTTTACCTGCTCATCCGGCGCGGCAACTTCCTCCAGTTCAATTTTCGGATAGCTATTGCTGATGCTTCTATCCGGGATATTGTTTGCAACATACGTCCCAGACCCTTTACGGGTCAGGATATACCCTTCATCCAATAACCGGTCATACCCGGCAATGACTGAGTTTCGTGAAATTGACATCATCTCGGACAACGCCCGGGTTGAAGGCATCTTCGTTCCTGCGGGTAATCGGCCTGCAAGGATGTGATCACGGAGAGTGTGGTAGACCTGTTCTTTCACGACACCTTTGCCTAAAACAAATCCTTGAAATAAAGGTGCATTATTTTTTTTCATTGTATTAACCTTTATGCTAAAAGTGGATCCTATCAATAGGTAAAAAGTGTCTCTTTACCAGAATTTATAAAGCCCCTAGGATCATCCTCCTGAGACATTATTCTTATACAATATCAGGAGAAATATATGAATAGCAAAAACAGTATTACTATTGAAGCGGCAGGACAAGAAGACTATTCCAACTGGCTTCCTTTATGGATAAATTACCAAACATTTTATCGTACTCAAATTTCAGATAACGTAACAAAATTAACATGGGAGCGTTTCCTTTCGCCGAGTGAACCTGTTTATTGTGCTGTTGCTAAATATGATGGGAAAATAGTGGGCCTGGTGCATTATGTTTTTCACCGTTCAACCTGGGCAGAATCAAACTATTGCTATCTCGAAGATTTATTTGTTAGCGAAGAGGTACGCGGTCAACATATCGGTAAACAACTCATCGAGTATGTTCAAACACAAGCGCAAAAACACCACGCGTCAAGATTATACTGGCGCACGCATGAAACCAACCTGCGTGGACAACGACTGTATGACTGGGTAGCCAAGAAGAGCGGGATGATTGAATATCGTATGTGAGAGAAATAATACTCCGTACAGACTTTCATGATTCAGTTTTAAAAAACTAAAGATACGTCTCTGAGTAAATATACTCAGAGGATGTATCGGTGACAAATCACCGCAACCTGAATAAGATAAGGAAAAAAGCCAGCGATCAGCAAATTCTTAAGAATCAAAAAGGTAAAGAGCCAGCATGGCAACGATAAAGGATGTTGCAGAGTTAGCGGGAGTATCCACCGCAACCGTTTCACGCGTTATTAATCAAACCGCATGGGTTGAACCCGTGACGCGTGAGCGTGTTGAAAAAGCCATGCGCGAACTGAACTATCATCGCAATGCCGCCGCTATTGCCCTGGCGAAACGCAGTGGTGACATGCTCGGGTTATTGACTGGCAATCTTGCCGATCCTTTTTTTGCCAGGCTTGCCCGAGGCGTGGAGGAAGTATCACGCCAGCAGCAATTTCGACTGATGGTCTGCAGCGGTGGCCACGATGAAGGAATGGAAAAATCTGGACTCGATTTCCTGATAAACCAGGGCTGTGAGGCGATTGTGGTCCATGCCAGTAGACTCTCCGAAAAAGAACTGTTGCGATATGCCGCTCATTTCCCGGCCATGGTCGTCGTGAACCGCTATATTGCCGGGATGGCCAATCGCTGCGTGTGGCTGGAAAATAGCCAAGCAGCCAAAACAGCCACGCTACATCTACTGGAACAAGGACACCGTTGTATTGCCTGTGTGACCAGCGACTTACCGATTATCGATCGTCGTGAGCGACTGGAAGGCTATCGCCAGGCGCTGGCTGAATATGGCATTACGCCGGATAAAAGCTGGGTGATTAGCGTGCCCTTCAATGAAGAAGGTGGCGAACGTGCTGCGCATCAGTTGCTAAATTGCGGTATCCCTTTCACCGCTGCGGTGACGTTTAATGATGTGATGGCCGCCGGGATTATGCGCATCCTTCATCAACAAGGAATTACGCTTCCACAGCAGCTTTCAATCGTTGGGTTCGATGATGTGGTGATGGCTCGCTATCTTTACCCTGCACTGACAACCATGCATTACCCCGTTGAGCGGATGGCGCGCTGCGCTTCGCAGCTGGCGATACAGCTTTTTAAGGGCGCAATCCAACGTCCCAGCGTGAATAGCTTCACTGCAGATCTGGTGATCCGCGATTCTGTTCTTCCCCCCCGCAATCAATGCGTAAATCGTCAAGCCCCTGAATTGTGATCGACTTCAAGTTTAACGGCCTCATGTAACCGCTTACATGAAGGTAAATGAGCGATCACAGTCAGGCATAAGGGTGTTCTCTACTCTTGAACGACCTTACAGACTGGAGATTCATGAATGAATGCCTCTCAAAATCAGAAAAAAACGCTCTCATTTGGACTGGCAGTGATCCCTATTTTAGCCATGCTACTGCTCTTAATTATTGGCTACGGCATCATGGGGCTACGTATTGAACCTTTGTTGCTTTGTTCTGCTGCAGTCGCCGCGGGTATGGCCTGGTGGCAGGGGTATTGCTGGGAAGACATCATTAATTCGGTGGTTGATAAACTCGCCAAAGCAATGCCGGTTATCATGATTCTGATCTGTGTTGGCGGCCTGATTGGAACATGGATGTTCAGCGGCACCATCCCCTACATGGTGTACTGGGGACTTAAACTCATCAGTCCCGAATATATTCTCATCGCCGCCTTCTTTTTAACCAGCGTCGTATCGGTATGTACGGGTACATCCTGGGGTTCAGCCGGAACGGTGGGCGTAGCATTGATGGGTGTTGCCGCCGGACTGGATGTCTCAATGGCTGCAGCGGCGGGAGCCGTTGTATCTGGTGCTTACTTCGGTGACAAGATATCACCGCTGTCAGACTCCACTAACTTTGCGGCTATTGTCGCAGACACCACCCTTTTCGAGCATATTCAGCACCTATTGTGGACCACAATTCCCAGCTTTCTGCTTGCCGCCGTCGTTTATCTTATTGCGGGCCACAGCAATATGCTGGGCGAAGTCGCCACGCCACAACGGGTTACCGATATTGTCAACGCACTGGAGTCGCTGTACCACTTCAATATCATTCTGATTTTGCCACCGGTTATTGTTTTGTGGGGTGCAATTCGTAAAAAACCGGTCATTCCTTTAATGCTGAGCGCGTGTGTATTAGCCCTGATTCTGGGCGTGGTCATGCAGGGGCTCAGCATCAAGCAGGGGCTGGATGCCTTTATAGATGGGTTCAACATTACAATGTTCCCGCAAGGGAGTGAGGGCATTATTGCTGACGTACCACGCCTGCTTAACCGCGGCGGAATGTTCTCAATGATGAGCACTATCCTTCTGGTATTTTGCGCATTCTCATTTGCCGGTGCCTTAACGTTAACCGGCGCACTCAATATTATTATTAACCGCCTGCTGACGGTCATTCACAGTGTCGGTCAGCTCATTGCGGCGACCATTGGTACCACCCTTCTGGTGACCGGTGCGACAAGCGACGGCAAACTCGCTCTTCTGGTTCCAGCCGAATTGTTCAAAGACGCATATCGTCGTATGGGACTGGATACCAAGAATCTATCCCGCACCATTGAAGACGCCGGCACCGTCATTGAGCCACTGCTACCGTGGACCGCTGCCGGCGTCTATATGGCAACGACATTAGGTGTTAGCACGCTGGATTTACTGCCCTGGGCGATTCAGTGCTATGCCGCCATTTTCTTCGCCTTGATTTACGGTTTCACGGGAATCGGTATTGCGAAAGCGCCATCAGCGGCAGGAACAGATAACACTATTACGGCAACAGAATAGGGAGAGAATACAATGGATTTTAATAAGGTTATCGATCGCCACAATACCGGTTCGCTGAAATGGGACTTTATGACGCGATATTTCGGCGATGATACACAAGAACTATTGCCAATGTGGGTTTCAGACTTTGATTTTACTTGCCCTCCCGCTGTTCAGGAAGCGTTAGCTCAACGCGTCGGGCACGCTATTTTTGGTTATAGCGAACGTCCACAAAGTTACTTTGATTCATTAATTTCATGGTTTTCAACCCGGCATCAGTTGGAAATAAAACAAGAGTGGATCTGCAGTATTGAAGGCGTCGTTCCGGGGTTATCTCTACTGGTGCAAATGCTGAGTCAACCCGGTGAAGGCGTCGTCGTACAGGGACCTTATTATGGCTCATTCGCCAAAATTATCTCTCTGAACGGCAGACTGCTTCTGGAAAACCCGTTATATGAAGACCCGACTACGGGTTATCAAATGGATCTTGCGCACCTGGAAATGCTATTCCGCACTGAGCGTCCACCGTTAATGATTTTATGTAATCCGCATAACCCAACCGGCCGTTGTTGGTCCGCTCAGGAGCTGGAACAGTTACTCACGCTATGCGAGACCTATAACGTTACGTTACTGTCTGATGAAATATGGGCGGATTTATTGCTTCCTGGAGAACAATTTACTTCAGTTCTGCATTTGGGTGAACGCTGGCATTCGCGCGTTATCGCTGCCACCTCCGCCAGTAAAACGTTTGGTTTGTCGACATTACGTATTGCTAATTTTCTAATACCAGCCCCCGCATTGCGTGAACATTTTATACGTCGTCTGGATGCACATGGGCTGGATGTCTTCAATGCGCTATCTGTCGAGGCTAGTACGGCAGCATGGCAACACGGCGCGCCATGGTTAGATGAGTTACTGAGTTATCTGGCTGAAAATCGACGCTGGTTTACTCAACAGATCGATGAATATCTTCCGTGGGCTCGGGTTATTCCTTCCCAGGCAACTTATCTACTGTGGATCGATTGCAAAGCGCTTGGACTGGATGATGAGCAGCTCAAAGGGGTCATGCTTGATGTTGCCGGTATTGCGCCTTCAATGGGCAATAGCTTTGGTCCGGCGGGCAACGGTTTTATCCGCCTGAACATGGGATGCCCACGTGCTTACCTCGAAAAAGCAATTGAGGGGTTAAAGCGTATTGCATTTACATCCTGAGCAATAAGGTAAATATCCCCGCGTTCCGGTAAGAATGCGGGGACATTCACAACGCTCGTTAAGAGTTAAAATTATTTAGCTCGCCGTTATTTTGCTTAAACATCTTTAATTTCGTAGTCCGGTAGATGACATTGTGTAATAAAGGCATTCAACGTTTCACTATCCGGCAGTGCGGTCAGCGCCCCTTTGCGGGTTGTCGCGAGTGCACCGCAGCCACTGGCCCAGGCAATAGCCTGGTGGAGCTGTTCAACACACTCTGGCATCCGGTTATCTGCAAGCCATGCCAGCAAACCGGCGACAAAAGCATCCCCCGCACCGGTCGTATCAATGCTGTCGACGGTATAGCCGTTGAAATGGATGACATTATTCTGCCAAAGCACCATCGCGCCTTGCGCTCCGTAGGTCACTACTTTCAATTGTGCAGGGAGCGCTTTAAGGCCGTCGAGCGCGTGGGCAAAATCGTGTGTGCCCGTCATCCAGTACCACTCTTCTTCTGAAAGCTTAAGAATATCCGCCAGTGAGGAATAGTGGCGCACCACCTTGAGCATTTCATACTTATCGGGCCACATTTGCTCGCGTAAATTTACATCGAAACTCAGTAATCCACCGCGTTGCTTAATCAGGTCAATGGCGCCAGATAACGTATTACGGCAAGATTCGGCGACCAGAGCCAGTGAACAGAAGTGCAGAATATCGTCGCTAAAGTCTGGAAGCGCGGCGGGTGTTAAAAATTGATCCGCAGAGGGATTGGTTAAAAATGTAAATCCACGCTCTCCACCGTTACCCAGCGAGACCAGCACCGTACTGGTTCTATGCTGATTATCCATCTGAAGGCTTGCAGTTGAGACGCCTGCATCAGACAGCGTCTTTTTTAAAAAGTGACCAAAATCGTCATCACCAACCCGACCAATAAAACCACTTTGTCTGTGTAATCGCGCAGTACCAATTGCCACATTGAATGGCGCTCCCCCTGCACAAGCTTGATATTGCATGTCTGAAAGCGGCAAAAGATCAACCACCGCATCGCCAAGCGTCCAGATATTCATGACATTTCCTCAATGGTAATTAACGCATTTATTTAAACGTGACGGTTAAAAGTTATAATCCAGCATCAATTTATAGTCGGTCGTTATGGCATCACCATTAGTGACCCAACTGCCATTCTGGTTTATTAACGAGCCGGTTATTTCCCCAGACACCGTAAAACGAGAGGTTAATGGATAATTCGCTGATAATTTAAGAAAGCGGTTACGGGTATTCTGGAATACCTCGCCATCTTCAACTCGCGCATTATTTTTTTTGTAATGTCCATATCCACCGCTGAATGTCGTGGATAATTTCCCCCAGTTGTGCCAGACGCCAAGTGATGTTGTCCAACTTTTTTCATCAATATCCCCCCATTGCGCACGGTCTAAAATGGCAGAAGCGAATTGCTGGCGGAGCCAGACGCCGGTGGTATTGTTAATTATGTATTGCACGCCAGGTTCAATTTGAAAGGAACGAATAACCCGGTCATTTTGTGAACCACCATTACGGCGATGCTCAATCTGCTGATACAGATAGTTAAAGAAGGAGAAGTTGTCTGTAACACGGAGATCGGTAAAGAATTTGACGCGTCCCTGCCAACGATCATCTACTGATGAACTTCCGCCCATCACGTCCCAGCCATAGCGTAGACGTTTGTAGAAATATTCATGACCGATAATCAACTGAGTCCATTGATTTTGGCTGAGGTATGTTTGATTCTCCCAGGTCCCGTTATAGTTGGTGGTTCGGCCCTCAGAAAATGCCAAATACCAACCGGGTAACGCATCATGACGCATCACCCCTTGTACAAATGTCAGTGAATCATTTCCGTTATGGAAATGGCTGTTACGCCAGTTATTATCCTCGATAGCATATTTCATTTTCAGTTGACCATGAACACGACCGCCAGCAGGATTTGAGGAACGGGTCGAAGTCCACATCACATCCTCATCCAGATATGACCATGGATCCACAGCAATCACCTTTCCCGATGCATCCTTCATGATGCTCATGCTCGCATTCGCCAGCACCGGAAACAGAAGAACAAGAATAACAGACAGGGCATGATAGTTTTTCATAGTAATATCTCGTTATATTATTTCTTTTATTTTCAATGTGGCGTGAAAATTATCATTTTGTGGCAAACTGATACTCCATGGTTTCTCTGGCATGGAATACATTCGGGTACTGAATGCGGCTTTATTATTTATGTAAAAAACAGCAATTGAGTTTTGAATCAGCACACGTAACTCTATTTTTTCATCAAGAGGAACATTTACCCATGATTCCGCGTTCGCCTGATGAATAGACGCGAGTGGCGCATTGAAAAAATAGACTTTGCCTTTACTCTTATTGAACACAATGTTGAGCTTTGCGTCGCTTACTCTGTCGTCCGTCAGACCAAAACTCATAACCATTCCGGCAGAAGGGATATCTACAGTTGCACTTAACTCACCTCGTTTGGGCAGAGGTGGATACACAACAGATTGTAATGGACCAAACTGTGTGGCTGTTTTTATCATTTTACTGCTTGTTAAGCTGGTCACCGGACCGGGGTTGTCATTAATGACCGTCTGAAGTTCCTGTGAGAGGATGCTTTTAAGTTGTCCCTTCTCATCTGCGATAAGCTCATGAACAACCAGATTTCCTGCCCAATCAATATTGCCACTGTCACTGCTTCCTGCTTTGGTTGGGATCCAACCGAAAACAAACAGACGATCGTTTTTAAGTACCAGTTTTCCAGCGTAAAACCCCGAACCATCGACCGCATAATTGTCCATCTTTCGCCACGGCCCATCAGGATTATCCGCAACCCGATACTGGGTCAGGCGTAACGGCCATTGGTCGCTAAAGCTGAGATACCAACGTCCATTGAAGAACACCAGCGTTGGGCATTCTAGGTTAGAGTTACTGGTAATCGTGTCATTATCAAAAAATACACCACGGTCCTCCCAGTGCTTTAAATCGGTTGAACTGTACCGGGCAATGACACCGCGCCCCTCGCTGCGCGTGGTAATTAACATCCAGTACTCTTTCTTTTCTTCGACCCAAACAACATGAGGATCCCGGAAGTCGTTCCCACGATAATTATCACCTGGCAAGATCGTATCTTGTGGATGTTTTACCCAGTGAAGACGGTCTTTACTGGTAGCGTGCATTATTGACTCAACCGGGAAAACATTTTCATTGTGCGCGGTATACCAGGCATGCCATGTATTACCAACTTTAACAATTGAACCGGTTCCTAATAACAGTTCAGGGTCGTCAACGTCGTTAACGTAAGGAATCACTTCGGAATGGTTCTGATAGTTATATAAATTGTTACTCGACAGCAAATGGATGGCATGCACGCCTAAATCGCTACCGCCGCGCACATCATTGAGATAAAAGACATCAAATTCACCATCATTATAAACAGGCATCGGGTCACCAATAAATGATCCCTCCACTCGTGGAAAAAAATCATTAATATAGCGAATACTTTTATTATGTAATGTTTCTTTAGATGGCTGCGACCAGGCTGGCATATTGATAAGCGAAAGCGCCAACAGAGCGGCAGATACCACTGATATTAATTTTTTCATGTCACACCTGAAGATCAGAAGTTATAATTCACGCCAACCACGGTAAAGGGATTCCACGAATGGCCGCTAGAAGTCCAGAGCCCGGTTTCTTTCGTGAATTGTGCTTTGAACTCACCATATAATCTAACTTCACCAAACACTGGATAACTAATTGTGCCACCGATAAATTTATAACGTCCGTCATAAAAAACTTCTTTAGCATTACTGGCGTTATCTATTTTGTCCTGGCCGAAGCCTAAATACAGAGAGGTTAACAGAGGATACCAGTTCCGCCAGAGTCCAGCCGTAACCTTCCATTCTTCTTCTACAATGTCACCCCAGCTCTCACGCTCCTGACGGTTATAGTAATAATAGGGTCGCAAATACAGGCCGAGATCGGGATTCACGCGGTATTGAATGGCGGGCTCAATTTCAAAAATATATTGCTCAAGATCGCCATTTCCCGGTTCGTTGCCCTGCGGCTGGTATTCGCCGTAGGCGTAACCGGCCAGGCTCCATTTGTTGGTCAGTCGCAGGTCTTGCCAGATTTTGTACCTGTTTTTCCAACGTTTAGTTGCCGTTTCTGACCCGACCATGACCTCCGTGCCAATATTACCGCGCCAGGTTTCAAAAATATGGCCGACAAAAAACTCATTGATCGTATTTGTGCCTTTATAGTCCTGATTACTAAATTGACCTTTATAGCTATCCTCACGGGCATTCCAGAAACCAAAGTACCAGTTTGGTAGCTCATCATGTCGTAAAAAGGCCTGAATGGTGGCGAGTTTGAATTTTCCGCTGTTCTTCTTATTATCACTCCACCGAACATCATCAATCTCTATCTGAGTTCCAATATTTCCGTGTAGACCACCAGCCTCCATATTACGACCAATACTGTTCCAGTGAACCGGTGGATCTTCCTGCCTTAAACGCAACAGACTGACATCTTCTGGGTTATCTCCCTTATTATTCGTTTTCACTTCAGAGTTCTTATTATCAGTTGCTGCTGATAACCTAGCTGGTATTGGCGACGTAGTGGACACCGCTGTTTTATCCGCCAGGACTGAAGGTGATGAAGCGTTACGTGAAGATTGCTCATTTCCTTTGATTGTTGGCGGTGTACTCGTTACGTTAATTTCAGACTCATCCTGAAAATAGCTTTGATAGTTTCCTGTATAAATCATTGGCTGTTCTGTATTATCTTCAGCTATAGCAGAAAACGCTGCAACTGATGTTATCACACAGGCCAGAACCTTTTCTTTTAAAATAAACTTTCTGATATTCATCGCTGTAATGCGATAGTGAGGCATTAATATTTCATCCATTTCGTTTTCTCATTATTTTAGGCAATAATATGCCAGCCAAAGACTGGCAGAAATAAAAGCTCACAATGTAAGAGGTAAAGCGAATCGGGACTAAATTATTTATCCCAAGACCAGTATCCTGCTTCCTGTAATGAGGCGACACCATGATTCGCAAACAGTGAAAGATCGCGCAGGGCCGGATCAGGATAAATTCGGCTACTTAAGCACGCATCACCATCATTAACAAATACCTCTACTGATGAGCGGTCGATAAAAATGCGTAATGACAGCACACCGCCTGCTGGCAACGGAATACTGCGAGTTCCTTCCAGCGAATATTCTGGATAGCGACGCTCTACTATCAGACGCTGGGCTTGATTATCAACGTAAATTCTTAGCCCCTCGCCTAATGTCATACCAAACTGTTCAGCTGTAGAAGCGTTCAGATCCCATACCAGTTGTACCTCAATTGCTTCGGCATCAGCTGTAATAAGGACTTTCTGATTACGCAGGCAGCACGCGGGCGTTGGATAATAGCTGCCACGCAGCGCGGTAACTTCATCAGCGGGTTTCATCCTCACCCGATGGTCATCACCAAGGCTCAATTCGCGCGGGAGAGACAGCATTCCGGCCCAACCGTCCTGCTGTTCAGGCATCGACGATTCCCACATATCCAGCCAACCGATAACAATTCGGCGATTATCCGGGGTTAGAAAGCTTTGCGGAGCATAAAAATCATGGCCATGGTCCAGTTCAATGAATTGTCCGTCATGGGTGAACTGTTGACCGGGCTGCCATTCGCCGAGTAAATAACCACTCTGAAAAAGGTTGCGATGGCGATAACCTTCCGCCGCAATTCCCTGTGGAGAAAACATCAGGAGCCGCTTCCCCCCGAGAGTAAAGAAATCAGGGCATTCCCACATATACCCCATCCCTTCATCAGCCTCGGCAAAAATCCCTTCGTCTTGCCATTTACGGAGATCGGATGAACTATACAGGCGAACCTGCCCTGTATTTTTCACACGGGAACCGACCACCATGTACCAGCACTCGCCTTCGCGCCATACCTTCGGGTCACGAAAATGATGCAGTTCTGACGGCGTATCAATCACCATACCATGTCGTTCAAAATGGATACCGTCACGACTGGTTGCCAGGCACTGTACCTGGTAGAGATTGTCATCTGTGTCTGGCGAACCGTGAAATTTATGTCCGGTATAAATCAGCGACAGCATATCGCCATCCACCACGGCAGAGCCGGAGAAACAGCCATCCACATCCGCAGGACCTTCCGGCGCCAGCGCGACTGGCAGATGTTCCCAGTGCACCAGATCTTTGCTGCGAGCATGCCCCCAGTGCATTGGTCCCCATTCAGGAGAATAAGGGTGATGCTGATAAAACGCGTGATACCAACCGTCAAACCATACCAGGCCGTTAGGATCGTTCATCCAGCCTGCGCGAGCAGCGAGGTGATACCGCGGATACCAACGCGGATTAATATCGGCTTGTGCTTTTTCAAGCGTCTGTTCGGCCTGTTCTAACAAGGATGTCATCGTCTTTACTCTCAGTACATTACGCAACATTTTGCTGCAGAAAAGATGGCTCAGATGTGGACTTATTTGAGCGCAAAAGGAAAATTGAAATAAACGTGGTGCAAAACACCATAATGCCCATGATTAGATAGGACTGGGCGAAACCAAATTTTTCATAGCTAAAACCTGCCAGTGGGGACAGTACAGTGCCAATAATTGAACTGGTGCAGGCGAATCCCACCAGATAAATCGTGGAGGACAGACGCTTGTCAAAATTCATACTGTTGTATTTAAAAATAGCGACTAACAATATCGGCAGTTCGACAGCGTGAAGTAATTTGGTAATAGAAATCAGCAGCGGCCCTTCCACCAGCCCGGAAGCGATCATACGCATCGCCATCACCATTCCTGCGAATATAAGGCCATTTTTTGCGCCGATGCGGTTAACCAACCAAGGCGCACAAAACATGCCTGCCGCCTCCAGAAAAACCTGGAAAGAGTTTAAATAGCCAAACATTTCATTCCCTTCTCTTAATGATGGGAACTGTGAAGAGAAATAGACCGGAAATTGCTGATCGTAGACGCCGTAAATGCAGGTACCGACCACAAAGAATATCAAAGCCCAGAAACGTGGCAGAGTAAGGAGATTCAGAGCATCTTCCAGAGAGACTTTTTTAGCGCCGATTTCGAGTTTCTCCATGCTTGCCGGAGCTGCAACTTTTAAGCGGGCCAGAAGACAGAAGAAAATTATCCCAGAGCAGGACGCCACCAGGAAATTAAGGTCAGGGTTAATGTTAAACAGCAGTCCGGCAAAAAACGTCGCCACCGCCCAGCCCAGAGATCCCCACATGCGTGCCCGACCAAACTCAAAGGTACTCTGACGCGCAACGCGTTCGGTGTAGGACTCCAGAACGCCGATACCGCCGTTAAATGTTAGCCCGATAAACAAACCACCGAATACGCTCCCCAGCAAAATGTTGATACTCAGTAAATAGCTAAATAGCAAATACGCGGGACCGGAGAGAATGAGTAATGCTGTGATGCACCATAACAGATGTTTACGCAAGCCCAGTCGGTCCTGAATAAAGCCATAACAAACCTGAGCAAAGAGCGCAGAGACGGATAACACGGAAAAGATAATTCCGGTTTCCGAAGCCTTTAGCCCCACTTCCTGATGCAACCAAATAGAGAGAAGTGAACTTGATGAGGACCAGGTCACAAAGAAAAAAAACAGCAGCGCGCTAAGCAGCAGATAGCTGCGAGAAGGTCTTTTTTTCATTTACGTAATCTCAGGGAAATGACATGATGAGATGGTAACGTTAACATTTTGCGGGTACACTTGATTTTGACGCGATAATCGATGTTAATCACAAAAGTTAACGTTAACATTTTTATGTTAAGATCAAGCTCACATTTTTTATCGTCGCTTGCATTTCCTCGAGGTTCGATGCCTAGAATAGGTATTTGTCTTTGTTCACAACCCGTTAATAGATGGATTGCGTACAAAATCTGGATTGGGTAGTTAGTATTTTTACGGAAGACTATGGCATCTCTAAAAGATGTGGCCAGACTGGCCAATGTATCGCTAATGACCGTATCTCGGGTGCTAAACGATCCGAAACGGGTGAAGCCTGAAACCCTATCCAGGGTTCAGGAGGCAATCTTACAGCTCAATTATGTACCGGATCTCTCTGCCCGCCAGGTCCGTCGTGTCGGCTCCAGGAATAAAACGATTGGCGTGCTCGCGTTGGATACTGTCACGACTCCTTTTTCTGTCGACATCACGTTGTCTATTGAAGAAACCGCACGCGCGTACGGCTGGAATAGCTTCGTGGTTAATATGTTTGCCGATGATAACCCTGACGATATTGTTGATCTGCTGCTCGCACACCGCCCCGGAGGGATCATTTTCACCACAATGGGCTTACGTGAGGTCAACGTCCCTTCCAGGCTGCTGAAGCATCCTTGCGTTCTGGCCAACTGTGAGAACAACGGAGAACCGGTTGCCAGCTATATTCCCAATGATGAACAAGGACAGTATACAGCCGTACAGGCGCTATTAGCGGCGGGTTACCGTCGCCCTCTTTGCTTACATTTACCCGTCAATCATCTGGCGACGCGTCGCCGCCGTCTGGGACTTGATCGCGCCTGCCGTGAAGCCAATATTAATCCTGACGTACTCGATCACTGCTATATGCAATATGGAGATGAACACTATCGTGATATTCCAGATATCTTGTTGAAGTATTTTGCTCAGGGGATACCGCAATTTGATTCGGTAATCTGTGGCAATGACCGTATCGCATTTATGGTATATCAGACGCTGTTAACACAGGGGATCCGCATTCCACAGGACATTGCTGTTCTTGGGTATGATAACCTCGTCGGGATCGGAAATTTGTTCTTACCCCCGCTTTCCACAGTCCAGTTACCGCATTATGAGATTGGGCGGTTAAGTACGTTGCACATTATCAATGGCGACAGCCACCGGGAGAAAATTCTGGTCGACAGCCCCTGGCTGCTGAGAGAATCATTCTGAACATGACGACAGGTTATCCCATTTACGTCACCTCGATGGCATAACCATCTGCTACCGCTGGCCAGTTTTTGTTGTCCACTACAGGACACGAACAAAAGGAACATTGTCTGACACAGCATGAACGTTTTTGCCTGGCCTGGCGGAGTTTCTCGACTCATGGGCCCGGAAGAAACGTGTATCCGCGCTAAGCGTTATCTTACAGCGATGCCCGCCTGGGCGCATAAGGCAGATAACCTCTGAGCATCCCTTCATCCATAAGAAGAGGGAAAGTATGTTTTCTTACATTATGTTAGGTACTAACCATCTCCCACGCGCCATTCAATTTTACGATCCACTAATGGAACTGCTTGGGCAACCGCAGGCCGGGCGTAATGAAGAAGGTGCGTCGTGGGGAACGTTCAACAACAACCACACCGTTGGACTTTGCATCGGCAGCCCCTTTAATCAACAACCTGCCAGCGTTGGAAATGGCACGATGGTGGCGCTGAATGCGCGTTCCGTCGAGCATATTGAGCAGTTGTACGCACTCGCACTCAGCCTGGGCGGCAAAGATGAAGGCGCGCCGGGGCATAGACCGCAGTATGGTCAGGGCTTCTACAGCGCCTACGTACGCGATCCGGATGGCAATAAGCTCGCGTTCATCTATTACGCGAGCATAGCCTGACGAATTCTTTACCTGGCGGTTTTGTTACCGAAGAACACTCAACGGGGTCACTTTTTCAGCCCCAGTGCCCCCTTATAAAAGTTGCAGCTCTGCGTCTACACGCTCAACCCACCGAGGCGAAAAAGCATTAATACGACAAGATAGGTGAAACATGATTTTCTTAAATGCCGAGGAGGTCATGAGTTAACGGCATTAGCCAGAGTGATACCGGCATCAATAACTACGGAGCCAGTGAAGTACCGCCCCCCTGCAGACCAGGGCGTCCTCGTACGGTGAAAACCACGTTATGCACTTTTTTACGTATCAATCCATTGAGGTAGCAGGATCACTCTATCGGTCTGAATATCTACAGGGGAATAACCGAAAAATGTTAGTAGCCGCAATAAGTCTTTTTTAGAAATACAGACCGAAGCCGTGTTGCTCAAAGGGTGAAAACCCAGTGGCTGACTCGGTGATACAGAGGGATCAATGACTACACGGATATCCCTCACCTTGTTATGTGGGAGAGCAAAAGGCGTAACCCCGCCAGGTTCCACACCGAGTATTTCTATTAACTCGTCTGGTTTAGCGAAAGACAGACGTGATTCATTAAGCTGAAGCACTAACTCACGAAGATCGGCCTTTTGATTGCCATCGAGGATATACAGGTAAAAATGCTTACCAGAACTGTTTTTCAATAACAGGTTCTTCAACAGTTGCGCCGGAAAATCCGCGGCAAAACTTGCATGCTCAGCGACAGTTTTCACTTCCGGATGTGATATGTACCGAAAAGATATATCCAGCTCATTAAGCAATTTCAGAACCGCATGCTCATTCATATTTTCCCCTAAGTATCATCACAACCTTTAGCTTATGTCCGAGGCAATGAAATTCACCTGAAGCCCATCCTGAGTCTTTCCTTCTGTTAAGCCATGACTATATTGGCGCAACCGACTCAAGATGAGCGTCTTACTTTTAACGATGTTTCAGAGCTATCCTGCGCTGGGCGAACAGCGTTTCCGCAGACAGTTGAAACTTATATTCTGTATCCTTCAGCTTCCGCGATTTAAGCTTTTTCATCGTGATACCCCTTATTTTTCCTGACTCAACTCGCCTCTTGATTTCGCCGGCGCTCAGCATGAGTTGCTTTTGCAAAATAGACATCAGGCTGACCTGAAAAGAACGGGAAATCCTGACGCTAACCTCAATCCGTTCGCCGGGAGAAAGACTGGCTGACCATTGCTCCTGAATGCGGAAATCAGGTCGACCCGAGAGCTCGGCATTATTTCGCTTCAGCGTAGTGTTGTCATAAGCAAAATATAGAACCGTGGCGGCATCGTTCGCCATCAATCGGTGATGAAGTTCACGATCAATTTTGCTGACGTGCAGACGTGAAAATAGCGCGATATTCCAGGTGTAATTGCAGTGCACGCACTTATAGATGCTCCAGACATCCAGTACCTTCTTTTGCGAATTAACCCGAAATGCCCCCGAAGGCGTAAAGTCCCGTTTAATGCTGCATGAAGGGCAGTGTTTAGCAATGCGCTGATACCCCACGGGCGAGACGGTCCATGTAACTTTCATAACGTACCTTTTTTAACCCATACAAAACCGAATCCGTGCTTAACGGACCATATATGTTTATGTATGAAAAATATTTATAAGATATTTTTCAGTGGGTTAAGAAAAGATTTCCAACGTTACAATCCTGTCAGTCAACAATAATTAGGCCGAGACTAACAAAGTAGCCATTATCGGGTATATGAGTTTAATCAATCCTGATGATGTTTTTTTCCTGAATGCAACGAACGTAAGTTCGAACAATTAATCGCCAAAAAAGAGTTGACTCCGGCCCTTTGAACCAGTTAACTAGTACGAAGGTTCACTTAAAAAAGGTATGGGACAATGAAATTATCAATGATGACTCTGCATGCCTGGTGGCGCACTTCCCGATAACGGGCAGTATCGCCACGTCTGCAATTTGCACACCGATACCCGGCCCGCCATGAGCGGGCTTTTTTTTGCCCAAAGATTAGCGAACGCGAATCACCGCAGTATGTAAACGCAGCCGGGATGCGCTGCGCAGCCCTTAATTTTACTTCCGTGCAGTGTCAGAAGCGGGAAGTTGGCCCAACTCATCAGGCACTGCCCATACACAAGGAGCATTAATGAGCACACTACTTAACCCCTACTTTGGCGAATTTGGCGGGATGTTTGTCCCTCAAATCCTGATGCCAGCGCTGCGTGAATTGGAAGAAGCCTTCGTCAGTGCGCAAAAAGACCCCGCATTCCAGGCTGAGCTTACTAACCTGCTGAAAAACTATGCAGGCCGGCCAACTGCCCTGACAAAATGCCGAAACCTGGCTGAAGGCACCCGCACTACGCTGTACCTCAAACGCGAAGATCTACTGCACGGTGGGGCC
Source organism: Citrobacter arsenatis (assembly GCF_004353845.1). Lineage (GTDB taxonomy): Bacteria > Pseudomonadota > Gammaproteobacteria > Enterobacterales > Enterobacteriaceae > Citrobacter > Citrobacter arsenatis. The sequence goes on along the minus strand of NZ_CP037864.1, from coordinate 1,078,839 downwards.
CATAAAACCAATCAGGTACTGGGCCAGGCACTGCTGGCAAAGCGAATGGGCAAGACCGAAATTATTGCTGAAACCGGAGCCGGTCAGCATGGCGTGGCGTCGGCTCTCGCCAGTGCGCTGCTTGGCCTGAAATGCCGTATTTATATGGGCGCGAAGGATATTGAGCGTCAGTCGCCGAATGTTTTTCGGATGCGCCTGATGGGGGCGGAGGTGATCCCCGTCCACAGCGGTTCAGCGACCCTGAAAGATGCCTCCAACGAGGCGCTTCGCGACTGGTCCGGCAGCTACGAAACGGCGCATTTTATGCTGGGTACTGCCGCAGGTCCGCACCCATTCCCGACCATTGTGCGTGAGTTTCAACGCATGATTGGCGAGGAAACCCGAGTGCAGATTCAGGAAAAAGAAGGTCGTTTGCCGGATGCGGTGATTGCCTGTGTGGGCGGGGGGTCAAACGCAATTGGCATGTTTGCCGACTTTATTGATGAACCATGCGTCGGGCTGATCGGTGTGGAACCTGCTGGTCATGGCATTGAAACTGGGGAGCACGGTGCCCCGCTAAAACATGGCCGTGTGGGTATCTACTTTGGCATGAAATCACCCATGATGCAGACCGATGAGGGACAACTCATTGAATCCTGCTCCATTTCTGCCGGCCTGGACTTCCCCTCCGTTGGACCACAGCATGCGCACCTGAACAGCACGGGGCGAGCCAACTATGTCTCCGTGACCGATAATGAGGCGCTGGATGCCTTCAAAACCCTGAGCAGGAAAGAAGGCATTATTCCCGCACTTGAATCCTCTCACGCACTGGCCCACGCACTGAGAATGATGCGTGAAAATCCGGATAAAGAACAACTGCTGGTGGTCAACCTTTCCGGGCGCGGCGACAAAGACATTTTCACCGTACACGATATTCTGCACGCACGAGGAGAAATTTGATGGAACGCTATAACAACCTGTTTACCGAGCTGAAAACCCGTGGAGAAGGTGCATTTGTCCCTTTCGTGATGTTAGGTGATCCCAACCCGACACATTCGCTCAGGATTATTGACACTCTGATTGAAGCAGGTGCTGATGCACTGGAACTGGGCATACCCTTCTCCGATCCACTGGCAGATGGCCCAACCATTCAGAACGCCGCACTGCGGGCTTTCGCGGCTGATGTCACACCAAGAGTATGTTTTGAGATGTTAGCCACTATTCGCCATAAGCATCCGGACATCCCCATTGGCCTGCTGATGTACGCCAATCTGGTTTTTAACCGAGGCATTGATGAGTTTTATGCCGGGTGTGAACGTGCCGGGGTCGATTCGGTACTGGTTGCAGATGTACCGTTCGAGGCGTCAACGCCGTTTCGCGAGGCGGCGATAAACCATCACATCGCCCCCATCTTTATCTGCCCACCAAATGCTAATGATGAACTGCTACATCAGATAGCAACCTACGGGCGTGGATATACCTATTTGCTTTCCCGCGCCGGGGTAACCGGTACTGAACGGCAGGCGACAGGGTCATTGCACCATTTAGTGAAAAAACTGGAGGAGTATCAGGCACCACCCACGGTGCAAGGGTTTGGGATCTCCACACCCCAGCAGGTTTCTGACGCTATACAAGCTGGTGCGGCTGGCGCAATATCCGGCTCTGCCATCGTCAACATCATCGAGAAATATGCGGCGAATGAAGACGTGATGCTGGCAGAACTGAAGGCATTTGTGGTGAGTATGAAAGCCGCAACCCGTCGGATATAGAAGGAAGCCTGCCGGGCTAAATAACGCCCCCGTCAGCAAATTTCCGACAGAATAATTAATTGTTCGATTTCAACTGGTTGTATTAAATCGTTGTACTGTTGATTCTTACAAAAATAAAAAATTGACGTGATCAGCATCTCAGTTTTGGCACTCAAGCTAGACAAGCTAATCCTGAGCATGTTAGTTATTTAAGTACGCAAGAGAACGGATTTAAATATAAACAAAGTTTAAACCCCTCTCAAATTGCAAAACAAATTAGCTGATAATGATTTGGATTTCTGAACCATTATCACAAGGGTATGTGAATAGAAAGCCCTCAGAGACATGAGTCTCTGAGGGCTTTTTTTTGTTTTTTTCTTGCTAAGGAGTATATAAATGTCTAAAGAACGCCGTCTCTCAAAGATTTTTGCAAAAGATGGTAAATCAGTGACATTAGCGTTGGATGGTTACTATTTTTCCACGAAAACAAATGGTATTGATAATACGATAAACCAACTGCCTGCATTGGTTGAGCAAGGGCTGGATTGTGCGTTGGTCACGTACGGCATGCTGAAAAATTTTCGTGAGCCATTAAATTCTGTTCCTGTTGTATTACGCGTCGATAGTACAGTCAGTATTTTTGATAATACCGTTCCCGATACTACCCCGATGTTTACCGTTGAAGATGCGTTGAAAGTCGGCGCTGAAGGTGTCGTCTGCATGACCTTCCCCGGTGCTTTCAACGAAGAAAAAACGCACATCATGGCAATGCAACTGGCACAAGCCGCAGACCGCTGGAACGTGCCACTGATTGTCGAATCACTTCCATATGGCTACCCCGTGACCAGTGACGACTCGAACAACCCGGCGATTATCGCCGCCTCGGCTCGCGCCGCTGTGGAACTGGGTGCCGATATCATTAAAACGCGCTTTACAGGCACTGCGGAAGACCGCTTGATCGTTGAAGCGGCAGGCGTTCCCGTCCTTGCACTTGGTGGCCCCAAAACCGGCATTGATGGTTACTTCAAGTTTGTTCAGCACTGTATGCAGGTTGGGGCTAAAGGTGTGGCAGTGGGTCGTAATATCACTCAGGATCCGCGACCAGACAGAGTGGTCGCAGGTCTGAATGCTATCGTCCATGAAAATGCCACTGCGGAAGAAGCATACAGCCTCTATATGGCTAAATAACATCGGATACTAATATGTTTTTAAATAACACCATCATTCCTTCAGTCAGAAAATACAAACACTTTGACAAGGCATTATCCTGTTCATCGGAATATGTCCTGTTGTCAGAGGCCAATATCGGCAATCTGCAATCACTGATAGGCAAATGTCATCAAAGTGGTAAGAAAGTTTTGGTCCATCTGGAGTTACTCGGCGGGTTTAAACCCGATCAGGCCGGAATCAATCTACTGAAAAGTTATTATAAAGTTGATGGTGTTATTTCTTCCAATCTCTCCGCCCTGCGCTATGCAAAAAAAGAGGGGTTGTTGACTATTTTTCGGGTATTACTTATCGATTCTCGATCGTTAGATCAGTCTATCGATATAGTTAAACATAACCCGCCGGATGCAATAGAAATCTTACCTGCTGAATATGCCTGCCAGTGCCTGGAATTGATTAGCCGAAATTTGAATGGCTTTGACGTGATATTCATCGCCGGGGGCTTTGTAAAGCGGAAATACCTTGTAGATAAAATATTCCATGCCGGGTTTAAAGGAATAACCACCAGCGAGCCAGGTTTATGGTAACCAATAAGGAGTCCACGGTAATGAAAGATGAATATGTAATGGGTATCGACAATGGCGGGACAGTCACTAAGGCGGCTATCTACGATCGTAACGGCAACGTTGTTTCTATCGCGTCAAAATCTACCCAGATGCTGACACCCAAGGAATTTCATACCGAACGCGATATTAGCGAGTTGTGGGCGGCTAACATTGAGGTCATCAAAAAAGCGATTGAACAATCAGGGATCGACGCCAGCCAAATCAAAGGGGTTGCTGTCACCGGGCACGGGAACGGATTGTATCTGGTAGACGAAGCTGGCAACCCGGCACGCAACGGCATTATCTCAACCGACAGTCGGGCAAAAGAGTACGTAGAAAAGTGGCAAAACTCACCTGAGTTTCTAACCGACATCCTGCCTAAAACCATGCAGTCAATTTGGGCCGGACAACCCATCGCTCTGCTGGCATGGCTAAAGGATAACGAGCCGGAGGTGCTGCAGAAAGCACATACCATTTTTATGGTAAAAGACCTGATCCGCTTCTACCTAACCGGAGAGGCTTATCTTGAACTGACTGACATCTCCGGGACCAACCTGATTAACGTACGTGATCGCAAGTATGACGATGAACTGTTGGCGTGGTGGGGGCTTGCTGACCTGCGCGCGAAGTTGCCACCCGTCAAACTGTCTACGGACTGCTGCGGTCGGATAACCGATGAAGTCGCCCGTCAAACAGGCTTATGCGCCGGCACGCCCGTCTCTGGCGGTGTGTTCGATATATCCGCCTCGTCTGTCGCCTCCGGGATTAATTCTCTCGATAAGCTGGCTATCATCACCGGTACCTGGAGCATCAATGAATATGTGACTGACCATCCGGTTATCGACAAAGATCTGTTTATGACCTCAATTTATCCGATCGACGGTAAATGGCTAATAACCGAAGCCAGTCCGACGTCTGCCAGTAATCTTGAATGGTTTATTAATAACTTCATGGAGAACGACCGGGAAACCGCTGCTGGCCAGGGGTCTTCCGTCTATGAATTGTGCAACACACTGGTCACATCCACGACGCCAGATGAAAGTCATCTGCTGTTCTTTCCTTTCGTGTTTGGCTCTAACACCATTCCCGATGCCTCAGCAGGCTTTATTGGCGTGAACAGTTTCCATAAAAAAGCGCATTTTCTGAGGGCGATTTATGAAGGTGTTGCTTTCAGCCACCTCTATCACACCGAGCGTTTACGGAACATCAATCCGGATTTGAGTCGGACCATCCGAATTGCTGGCGGAGTCACCAACTCTCCAGTCTGGTTACAGGTGTTTGCCGATATCTTCCAGTGCACGCTTGAGATTGTCGATGTCAAAGAACACGGCACACTGGGTACCGCAATGACAGCCGCTGTAATGATTGGCTGGTTTGATGATGTCTTTGCCGCATCCAATGAAATGGTGCGCGTCGCGCGTACCGTAACGCCGAACCCGGCCCTCCAGCAGGTTTACCAGGATAAATATCAGCTCTACAAAAACCTGTTATCTGAAATGCAGTCCCCATGGAAAAGCTGCAGTAACTACATCACGCATTAAGTGAGGAATGAATGGATCTAAATCTGAAACACCGCACTGCCATCGTCACCGGTGGTGCCACGGGGCTTGGCCGGGAGTTTGTCCTTTCGCTGGCTAAAGAAGGCGTCAATATCTGTTTCACGTATATGCGTGATGAAGAATGCCCGGAGCTACTGATTGAACAGGTGAAATCCACCGCTGACGTCAAAATCATTGCGGTGAAAACCGATCTTGCCGATGAGAAAAGTCGGGAGCATCTCTTTGCGGCCTGTATTGAGGACCTGGGAAAGGCCGACATTCTGGTTAATAACGCGGGCATCTGGCTCAGTGGTTACGTCACAGAAATAACCCCGCAGGACTGGGATTTAGTAATGAATGTGAACCTGAAAGCGGTATTCCATTTAAGCCAGCTGTTTGTGAACCACTGCCTGCAACAAGATCAGGCTGGCAGCATTTTGAATATTACCTCACAGGCTGCGTTCCATGGCTCTACAACCGGCCATGCCCATTATGCAGCCAGTAAAGCGGGCCTGGTGGCTTTCTCTATCTCGCTGGCAAGGGAAGTAGCAAAACAGAAAATCAACGTGAACAACATCGCCGTCGGGATTATGGACACGGCGATGATCCGTAAAAATATTGAACAGGACCCTGCCTATTACGTCAGCCGGATTCCAGTAGGACGGGTAGCTCAGCCAAATGAAATTGCCGACATCGGGGTCTTCATGGTTTCTCCTAAAACCAGCTATATGACGGGAGCAACTCTGGATGTCACCGGCGGTATGTTGATGCGTTAATCTATGGAGAATCACTATGAAATGTCTGGCGATAGCCGATCTTTTTATCAACAAAGCGATGATGGATGCAGGTCTTAACGCGCTCAGGGATAAAGGTATCGACGTTGAAATTCGTGAATGGTCGCATGAATCGGTCGAAAAATTGCAGGAGGATAATCTGCGGGTCGAGCAGGAAGGCGCAGAAGCAGTCGCGTTACCCGCAGCCTTACTCCAGGATGCTGACGACGTTGAAATCCTGATAACCCAGTTTGCCCCGGTCAATACAGCGGTGCTGGATAAGCTGCCAAAGCTCAAATACATTGGTGTATTACGAGGGGGCGTTGAAAACGTCAACCAGCAAGCCGCACTGGCCCGAGGAATTGAGGTAATGAACACGCCGGGGCGCAATGCTCGCAGCGTGGCGGAGTTTACGGTCGGGATGATGCTGGCTGAAATGCGCAATATTGCCCGTTCTCACGACGCATTACGCGATAAGTTCTGGCGTAAAGACAGCCCTAATCACCAGGCTATTCCTGAGCTTGGCGGTAAGGTTGTCGGTCTGGTTGGTTTGGGCCATATTGCCCAACTGGTCGCGGGCTTTCTTAGCGGCTTTGGCACAGAAATTATCTTTTATGATAAGTACGTATCAGGCCACGAACGCTATGAGAAAGTCGATTCCCTCGACGAACTGGTAACACGAGCTGACGTGGTATCACTCCATGCCCGTATGACGCCGGAAACCGAAAACCTCATCAACGCGCATCATTTCGGGTTAATGAAAAGCAGCGCCATTATTGTTAACACTGCGCGCTCCGGGTTAATCAATGAACGCGATCTGATTGACGCTCTACAGGCCGGAAAAATTATGGGGGCAGCGTTGGATACTTTCGACGATGAACCGTTACCCGATGACAGCGCATTTTATTTGCTGAATAACGTTACCATCACCCCGCATATTGCGGGAAGTACTCTCGACGCCTTTAGCAACTCACCCAAACTATTTGCTGAGATCCTGCTGAAGAAACTCGGTTAAATATAAAAAAAAGACCTTTAAGGTTTTTATACAGCCCATTGGGCACGGGTTTGCTCGCGCCCAATTCAGCTGCCTTTATAAGGAATTATTATGGATATTATCAACAGCATTATTAGTCTGGGGGCATCAGTAATGATGCCAGTAATATTCTTTATTATTGCACTTTGCTTTGGGGTAAAAATCGGTACGGCATTTAAAGCCGGGATGCTGGTCGGTATTGGGTTTGAGGGCGTCGGTCTGGTGATTGGTCTGCTGCTGACTAACATTGGCCCTGCGTCTCAGGCAATGGTCGAACGCATCGGCCTGCAGCTGAATGTCGTCGATACCGGATGGCCAACAGCGTCAACGATCGGCTGGGGCTCTCCGCTGATGCTGCCTGTAGTGGTCGGTTTTATTGTCATCAATCTGGCCATGCTGCTGCTCAAATTAACCAAAACGGTGAATATCGATATCTTCAACTATTGGATATTTCTGATAATGGGTTCGGTCGTGTACGCCGGAACGGGAAACTATTGGCTTTCTGTTGGTATTACATTTGGTATTTTTGTATTAACGTTACTGGCAGCAGATTTAACCGCCCCATATTTGCAAAAAAACTATAATCTCAAAGGGATTTCCTTCCCCCATCTTACCTGTATAGCCTACGTCCCCTTTGGCATTGCCTGTAATTACATTATTGATAGAATTCCGCTTATCAATAAAATCAATTTTGACCCGGAAAGCATTAATAAAAAATTCGGTGTATTTGGTGAGCCTTTGACGCTAGGTTTTGTCCTGGGATTGCTGCTGGCATTCCTTGCCGGGTATGACGTTTCAGCCGCCGTTTCGCTGGCAATCAAAGTCTCCGCCGCGATGCTGCTGTTGCCAAAAATGATTGAAATACTGGTGCAAGGGTTACTGATCGTCCGTGATGCCGCAGAAGCAAAATTGAAGGCTAAATTCCCTGACCGCGACTTTTACATCGGCATGGATACCGCGTTATTAATTGGCGAACCTTCAGTGCTGGCAACCGGACTGCTGTTAATCCCGATGGCCGTGGTGCTGTCTATCATTCTGCCCGGTAACCGCGTACTGCCATTTGTCGATCTGGCTTCATTGATGTTCCTGCTGGCGATGGTCACGCCATTCTGTAAACGTAATATGTTCCGCATGTTCATTAGCGGCACGCTGATCGTCAGCTGCATTTTGTACGTCGGAACGGACATTTCGAAGGAATACACCCAGGCGGCGGTTAACTCCAACATCCCGGTACCAGAGGGGATGTCTGAAATTACCAATATTGTCGGGGGCGCGACCACACCGGTTGGGTGGCTGGCAGTCAAATTTGGGGAGTTTTTCAGTACTGCGCCGTAATCAAAAGATGGATTACGAAAACAGAGGGCAATTTTCAGCCCTCTGTTACCCACGTTTTAACTGTGGTTTTACACATCAAGCAGGCTACATAACCTTTCCTGAACCAGTTCACACTTTTCGAACTCGTAAATACCCATGTTAACGCTGTGTGTTACCATTCACCCTGTAAATACCTATCAACTCAACCCGAGGCTTTGATGCTGGAGAATGTAATCATCCGATAATCAGCTTACCGACCTTTTCAGGCCGGACTGATTATCAATGCGCCGAAATCGAATGCGGACACCGCTGTGTGTTTGCACGTTTTGCACATGATGATTAAACAGGTTCTTCAGTATGAATTTATCCCGTCAGGAACAACGTACCTTACACGTTCTCGCCAAAGGTGGTCGAATCGCGCACGTCCGCGATGCATCAGGCCGCATCACCGCCGTTGAATGCTACACCCGCGAAGGGCTGTTGCTCACCGACTGCACCCTCGCCACCTTCAAAAAACTCAAAACCAAAAAACTGATCAAATCCGTCAACGGTCAGCCCTATCGGATCAATACCACCGGGCTGAACAACGTTCGTGCTCAGCTTGATAATCGCTAAGGAGAGTTTCTATGACAGCACACCAATTCACTTTTGATATCACAGACGAACGTGATGCCAGTGATATCCGGGAAGTCGAAACCCGCGCATTTGGCTTCAGCAAAGAAGCCGATTTAGCGGCGTCTTTACTTGAGGATGAAAGCGCGCGCCCTGCGTTATCGCTGCTGGCCCGACATGAAGGCAAAGCCGTCGGGCATATTTTATTTACCCGGGCCACATTCAAGGGCACAACGGATTCACCTCTGATGCATATCCTTGCCCCTCTGGCGGTTATACCGGAATACCAGGGGATGGGCGTGGGAGGACAGTTAATACGTACTGGCATAGAGCACCTGAGGTTGATGGGCTGCCAGACGGTTTTTGTTCTCGGCCATGCCACCTATTACCCAAAACATGGATTCGAACCCTGTGCCGAAGACAAAGGCTATCCAGCACCTTATCCCATTCCAGAGGATCACAAAGCCTGCTGGATGGTGCAATCGCTCACAGCTCAGCCAATTGATGTGACCGGCCAGATCCAGTGTGCTCAGGCCCTGATGAAACCGGAGCACTGGCGTGAATAGCGATTTTATTGAGGAATTCACTAATGGATATCCCACGTATTTTTACGATTAGCGAAAGCGAGCACCGCATTCATAAACCACTCGCCGAATAGAGTTCGCATTCATCACCAGGTAACAACGGGTTCCCGGTAATTCTGACTGGAGATACCGGGAGCGTCGTCTTTGCTTTGATCTGATGCATAGCCTGCACAACACACATTCAGTATATTTATTAATCAGAACGTCACTATAAGGAGCATCAAATGTCACAACATGAACAGTTCTGCCAGGCTTGCGGAATGCCGATGTCGGCACCCGATGCACAAGGTGTCAGCGATCGATATTGCGCTTACTGTAGCGACAGCAACGGCAATCTCAAGCCCTGGGAAGAGGCGGTATCAGGCCTGGCCAGCTTCCTCGATTCCTGGCAAAAAGTCGGCCCAGAAGAAGCACAAAAGCGGGCAAAACGTTATCTGACGGCAATGCCGGCCTGGGCGCATAAAGCGGACAGCGAATAACGCAGCCTGAGTGATTTGGACTGATTTCGGTAGACTAGGGAAGAGTTTGAAATGGTGCCGATAATAGGAGTCGAACCTACGACCTTCGCATTACGAATGCGCTGCTCTACCAACTGAGCTATATCGGCCCTGAAAAGGACATGTCCACGAATGTGAGCACGGGGTAGAAGGTTAAAACTAACCGGGCGATGCGTCAATGGCCTTGCGAATCAAACGCCTATTTTTGCATCATCCGGTTTTAATTACGCACGAATCGTGTCGTCACAGCAATGTTTGTCCGCGGTCGGATATTTCTATAACCAACGGCGAACACGCTGCTCATAGCGCTCCCATTCCTGTCCGAAATGTTTTCGCAGTTGTTCCTCTTCAAAATCAATATGCAATCTGGCAACCGCCAGCATAAACAGCGGTACAGCCACTACACCAGCCGGGCTACCGATGAACAGAGCAAAGGCCAACTGGAGTCCGCTCATACCAAGGTAGATCGGGTTGCGGCTCCAGGCGTAACATCCGCCGACAACAAGCGTGGTTGATTTCTCTGCATGTAGCGGGTTCAGGGTCGTGCGTTGCATCCGCATCTGCCATGCGGTATGCAGGATCACCGCCACGCTGACGCTGGCCAGCAGCACGCTGATTACGATATTCACCGCGCCGAATGTGAAACCCGGGCTCGCCGTCAACGCATCCGCGATGAGAAACAGCACTAATATGAGGGGCGGCGGGAGCCAGAATCTTAATTTTTGCAGGAAATGACGCATGGCGACGGACTAACCTCGGAACCGGTTTGAGTAACGCAGATACCGCTATAAATACCCTGTAAAAGACGCATATACAAACGATGCTTCATTCACAACAGAGTATCGCCTTCACAAGACAGATAGGATCTGTAGTACTAATCCCTGCTGAAATACCGGCATCAGAGGCATCCGCCCCTGATGTTCCCGACAGGTTTTACGCTGAAAAAGTTGAATCAGACGCTGATTCAAACAGACCATCAGACTGCTTGTAAAAACGCATAAAATCATCAAACATCACTGGCGGTAGAAATTGATACCCCTGCAGATAGTCAACCTTATTGTTTCCCAGCCATTGTTGCTGATAATCATATTCAACGCCCTCCGCTACCATACGTAATCCCAGGAGTCCCGAAAGGTGAATAATTGACTCCAGCATAGGGATATGTTGATCAACCTCTTTAATTGCCTTAATGAAGGTTTTATCAATTTTTATTGCATCCAGGTCTAACTCATTGAGATAGCAGAGATTAGCGTACCCAGTTCCGAAATCGTCCAAAGCAAACAATACACCTTTATTTCGTAATGAGCGAATAAGTTCTTTGATTGCAGGAGTGATCGTGAACGTCTGGTTCTCCGTTATTTCTATCATCAGTTTTATCGGTAGCTTTTGCGTTATCTCCATAAAATTAAGACATTCCCAATAAAATACGGGATTACTGAGACCTGACGGGCTAACATTAAATGAAACGAACAGGGTTTTATTAACATTCGCGCCTCCGGAGACAAAATTACGCGCCACAGTGGTCATTAAATAGCTGGTTAGCTCATTAATCAAGCCACTTTTCTCAGCCAATGGAATAAACTCGCGCTGAGATATAGCGTAGTTATGTCCCTGCGGCCAACGAGCTAAGACCTCAACACCACAAACGTCGCCCCTGATGTTCACGATAGGTTGAAAATAAGGAATGATCTCTTCATTCCTTATTGCCATACTCAGCCGACTGGTATCTGAAACATCATATGCTTCACTATAAATGACATCCCCAATTATATTATTATTGATTACACAACCTTCACTCAATAAATTATTACGGGTTAAAAAAATAACAGTTTCATTAAAGTTAGAAAAACCGAGTCGCGAGGTAATTTTATCCCGATAGCGATATACTGATTTAATTGTTAAAGAGTTAGCAATACAGAAATCATGCAATTTTTCTTTTGTGAATGATGAATACAGCATTTCTTCTTCAAATTCAGTCAAGTTAAAAGTAAACATCGGTGAGTCTTTCGTGACCTCAACAACTTTGTCAGGAGCCAACAAGCTTTCTTTTAACTGAGCGATCAACTGCTCCGACAACTCCCCTCCATTGATAAAGGAATATTCTTCATATCCCCGATTAACAGACAGAGTTTCACACATCCGCAAAACAATACAGTGTATGTTGATAAACTGCGAACTGTTTCTTTGAAGCCACTTTCTGACCAATAATAATGGCAACCGGTTATCGATCACCAGCAAGCAGGATGGATATTGCGGCATAACTGACTGCGTGCCAGAAATAAATGTCCGGGCATCGATCAATACAAGATTTGGTAGCCATGCTTTTATTCCTGAGAAGAGGAAAGTATCATAACTGAGCAGAAAAATTTTTTTCGTATTCATAGTTATCACCAACTTAAATTTATGGCATAGCAGGTCCCTCGCTTTATGCACGAGAGAATATACAACACCTTCGACCTCCAATAATCACAAGGCGGTTCGTGATATAACTTTGTCCATAAGTCATATCACGTAAATTCAGAATTTATAATCACGATCATCCATATGAGTATTCCTATTAAATCGTAAGTTCCATTTAAATATTGAAAAAGAAAAGATCCCATTTCTTAATCAGTACAAATCCTTTTACTCACTTTCACTTCATTACAAAACAAAAAACTATAAATACAAAACTTACAAAACATATAACTACAACGACCAGCAGAATAACATATTACCGTAGTTTATGCTGACCGACAAACCATGAAGAGATGCCATAGACCTACTATCTCATTAACATTTGCAGCAACATGCCCGAAGTTTTGTTTCATCGACTCTAAACTTATTGCTACATTTTATATAGCTAGTGATGGCACAGATTCAATATATAGTCTGGGCATATCGGCTCAGACTCAATACCTCTAATGATTAAGCTTGGCGCATCCCTGGCCCACGGGGAGATATTTCTGCAACGCCACGATAAATTTCCGGTTTTTTGTATTCAGCTCACGACTATGCCAGGTTTCACCCGGTAACACATAACGCATGGTGGCTTCATCATCAGTTGAGTGACACCCCTGATGTACGATGATTTTGAAAAAAGTATTCCCTGTGTTTTTTAACGTCCCGTTTATCTCATCAATGGTGTAGGCCAGGTTCATTTTCCTTGGACGAACAACCAATATGGTGTCCATAGCGATCACCGGGAGAGCCTGCCCTCCTTTCCCTTGGTTACGCTCGGTGAATAACGTTATCGGCATTTCACGAAAAAGTATTCGGTAATAACGTTCTTTATCATCCTGCGGGCCACGGTAGAAAATCTTAAAAAACTCACTTGCCTGCGGTGCCAGTGAAAAACTCAGCGGAGTAAACAAAAGTTCGCCTTCGGCAATAGCACTCCTGTTTTCACCTCCCGGTCCCGGTTTATCTATTTTAACTGCGCTAATACTGTACACGTTCTGTTTCTGGCTATCGTTATAGATCCGTTTACTGATAAATGATTTATCCGATGGCATCTCATAAATAGTCGACTCCAGATAGACGGCCTGTGCGGAGAACACCGTCAGCCCGGAAAGCAAGACCAATATCCATCTTAGCGCCAAACGGCAGTGGCTCATGGCGTCACTCCCACCCAGTTCGCCGTCACTTTGATCTCTCCGCTGGCACTGACAACACCTTCCCAATCCGCACCAGAAACGGTTAACATCGAACGCGAATCATTCATTGGGAAAAGCAATTTTAAATCAGTCGCAAAGTAGCTTCCATCATCTGTATTATTTGCGTCCCAGGGCGTCTGTTGCCATTGCGCATCTCTCATGCTGATTGCCGCTTCACTACAGCTATTTCGTTTTTGCACCACGCCCCCCGACTCACTGTTGTATTGCAGAAAGGCGGGAATTGGGACGGACAGCCCGCCTTGCGCAGACGTAAACAGGCAGTAAGGCACATTATTTATCGTCGTACTGTCCCCAATAACCTGGGCGGTAATGCTATCAGCCTGACGAGGTCCCGAGACCGTCACGGTGTAATCCATTTCAATCGGAGCGGTCTCGCCAATTGTGCCGCTGCCGCTTGCCGAGGTGCTGTTATCCGATGAGATAATACTGATCCCATATTCCTTTGGCACAATATTGAGCTGTAGTGAAGGGGTAAACTGGTAATACCCCGACTCTGGCGTCACGCTATTCGTAAAAGCAAATGTAAATGGTTGGCTGTTGGTGATACTGACGCCACTGTCCACCATATTTTTCAGGAATGTTTTCGACAAAAAAACATAGACATACTCGCCACCATTACTAAAAACATTATAATAAATCGACGTCGAGCTAAAGTTAGTCCAGGATTGACCATCACCAGAATATTTAATTGTGGCAGCTGCCGGTGTAAAACCGAGCAAACCGCTATCCGCATACATGCGAATACGTAGTGAAGCCGTCAGGTTGCTGGTTTGATTTAAATTGTATGAAATCATCTTACAGATAACGCCATCTTCACGACTGACCACACCCAGCTCACAATAACCACTGTCTTTAGTGATGCTCGGCGTACCATCACTGGCAACCCATAACTCCTGAAATGCATTGGTAGAAACCAAAGACAAATGACCTATTTTATTTAATGTATAAGGTCTGATGTACCAATTACCGCTGCTCTGGTCTTTACAACGCTGTCCAGCCGCATAATCATAGTCAATCGTGGTTCGACAAAAATTAAGGTTATATGTCTCTGCGCTTCCGACCGACATATTGCGAAAGTATTCATACGCCGAGTCTGTCAGCGATGCAAAACCATAATATCCACCGGCTATCCCGGATCCGGTTGCTTTGGTGTGATAAAAACCAAATTGATCGGTTAGCTCGGCAGCAATGTAGCCAGATGCAGGGCAATTAGCACCAGTGGTGCAACGAATCCCCCGGAATGGTTCACTGATTGGCGAATTATCAATCCACATATCCTTATAATATGAGGTATTGGCCACCCAGCCAACGATACCTATGTATCCCAGGCTATCCTGATCGTTTCCATATTTCACCCAGGTGTTCGAGCCGCTAATGCGGGGATCGAGAGAGGAAGGTGTAATAAAGTATTCGTTATCAACATTGTTTTCTATAAACAAATAATTGTTATTGACCGCTGCCTGAGTGGATGCCGAGAGCGCCCAGGCAGATGGGGATAACACGGCAAAGGCACACCCAAAAATAAGAGATAGAGATTTATTCATTATTCATACCTTATCGTTGTGCCATCGTGGTTTGCGTTGCACATTTCACATCGCCAACCCACGCCGCGCCGCGTGCTTTTTCCAGATCCAGATCGGCTTCACATACCCCGCCATTGGCAGAAATTAACGTAATAACCGGATACTTTTTATCAATATCGATAGCAAACTCACCTTTTGCATCCGTACGCGTTTTACCAATGTGGTTATGGATATCGGTATTTGCAGCCAACTGCCCATCAGGGTAGCGAATACGGCCAAACACGGTGACCATGCTTTTCACTTCAGGGTTAATAACGCCAACGTTGCCCGGATAAAGCGTCAGCTCCTGTTTGCGCCCTGAAACAATATCGAAGCTGTCTTCAGAATTTTTATCATTAAGGATCTCCAGCTTGTACTGAGCATAAGGCGGCAACGCAATAAAATTTGATTTACCGCTGAGCAGATAATTGCGGTTATTAATCTTCGCAGCCAGTTTCCCCTCGCCGGTCAAATCTGTTTTTACAATAACGCCAGAACGCTGCCTCTCTTTACTCAGACCGAAGTCTTTACCTGCCCATGCCAAAGAGCCTTGAGAAGAAAAGTTCATATTGGTGGAGTTATCAGCAGAACGTGTTACCGATACGGTGCCAGCGTTATATTTCGTGTCATAACTCAAATTGCCGTTTACCGAATAATTATTGTCGTAATGCTGTTCACCGCTCAGACGCGTTGATGCCGATAATCCGACCGATTTAATCGGTCCTTCAGCATACTGTTTTCGTGCGCTGAGGTTACCCTGGGTGCTGCCATAGCGATCTCGGGAGACGCCCATGCTCAACCAGGTCGCCAACGGCAGCGATAAGTCCAGACTGACATAACGTTCCTGGCGCCCATCATCATTTCGGTTGTTGTAGTAATAACGCTGAATTCCTGCACGCAACCCAATCGTGGCATACCTTCCCGAATAGAGAGTCGTGTTGTAATCCAGATTACGGTATTTATTGCCTGAGTAACGATTCTCCGTCTGACTAACGGTGAGCGAACCACCATGAGGAATAAACTTTCCGAGATTTAGGGTTCCACCAATAGAATAGTTGTCACGCTCCTGCATGGGCAGACGATCGCCTATTTTACTGTCTTCACGAGATGCCCAAAGGGAACCGTATCCCTCAGGTATATTAAGGTTGATGTTACTGATGTTTCGCCATGACGAATCATTCGCCACCAGCGTCTGATTGCCAATACTGACGTATTCATTCACATTCAGCGTGACATCCGTTTCATTAACCGCATTGTTGTCAAAACCGTAGAGCGTCGATTTCAGACCCAGCTCCGACAATACCGCCAGCGTAACCGATGCAGCCCCTCCGGCAATCCAGGTTTGCTCATTACCCAAATCCCGATAGTGGTTACGCTTATAGCTCACCCGATCATAATCCAGCGATCCACCAAAAAACTGCCATGAGAGCTGATGAATGCCGGCAGCCTGTTGGCGAGCAAAGATCTTATTAACCCGGCTGACACGACTATTAATTGTTCGACCATTGACCACGATATCTACCGTGACGTCGTAAACACCATACGGAAAGCGACTGGTATCAATTTCATAGCTGCCCATATTAAAGTTCTGCACGCTGAGCAACCGCCCATCACGGAACACATGAACCTCGCCAGCGGCTGGCAAAAATACGGTGATCGGCGTAAGCGAAAGCGCGGTATTCTCAACAACCGTACTTCCTTTGTTCCCATAACTCACACCGTAAATTTTCCCGCCATTCAGCGCATTCAGGCTGGCAATTGACTGGACATTCCAGGTATCAAGCATCCCTAGCGCCAGGCGATATCCTTCATAATCGCGCTCATACATCGCACGATAGAGTTTGCTGGTGCCATTGCTGTCGCCTATGCCGTAAAACGAACCGTTAATATTAACGTGGTGCTCCCGCAGCGATGTTGTATTGTCCATCGTCAGGTAGCTGCGGGTGCTGCTGCCGTTACGGTAATCGTTATAGTAGGTACCAAAGTTATAGTTCAGGACGTTAGACAGAGTCCCCACGCTGGAAGGTCCAAGCAGACTGCTGCGTGCGACAATCGCTTCAGTTAACGCGTCTTTGCTGACGATCATCTCCAGGTGAAAGGAAGAGACATTAAGTTGCAGTCGAGCATCATCTGACAGTTCAATGTTCGTATTGTCATGAAATTTCACATCACGAATCTTTTCCACCATCGCGCGGGTTTTCTCCGATAGCACCGCATTATTGGGCAACTCGGCAAGAGTCAGAGCTTTAACTGTAATATTGCCATCAACAAGCGAAATCACCGCATCGGCTACTTTTTGCTGACTTTTCTCGTCAGTCTCGTTGTAACGGATATAAACCGGCACCGTCATTCCCTGCTCCAGTGAACGGGCAAAAGCGCTGGGAATAACGTAATTACCCACTTTTACTGGGGCTGCATGTGAAGTTCCTGGTGTCAGCGCAAGAAAAAGACAAATGCTACCGCCGACAATATATGTTGTTGTCATATGCATCCTTACAATCCGGTATTTTTATTTATCCCGTACAGATGGCTGCTATTGACCATCACTTCACTGTAATAAACTGCTTACCGTGCCAGATCCCGATGCGTGAGCGGCTATTACTAATGTCGGTGAACTGCAGTTTTATTTTTGTGCCTGGCATAATGTAATAACGCTCACGACAGCCCCGTCCCTGATCGCGAGCCTTATCTTTGCAAGCGCCATAGGCGATTACTCGAAATGAAACATTGCCAGTATTGCTAATAACATCGCCATTGCGGCTATATGCAAAACGTTCTTTTCGCGGCGCAACGACTAAAATCGTGCCAATTTCTGCTGACGCTGTCGCAACAGCCAATTTATTGGCCCGGGTTTCCGCACTCTCGGTGACCGGCTCATCTATCCATTGCAGGCGATAATAACGCTCGACATCATCCACAGGCCCTTTATAAAAGAAGCGAAAAACATCCTTTGCCTGACCAGGAAGAATCAGATTGGCTGGCGTAGAAAGTAATTCCCCGGAGTTAACGGGTTTTATTTCGACTCCGCCCGCTAAAGGTGATGACAGTTGTTTTACCGATACGCTGACATAACGTGCCGAATCTGTCGTATTGGTAATTTCTTTCGATAATGAACTCTCAGCAGAAGTCATTATCGACGTGATATCACCGACGTTAATTGCCCAGCTGGAAAAAGATATTACCAACCCTACCAACATTGCTGCCGGTAAATATTTATTCATGACACCATTCCTGATAAATTCGGGAGAACTTCTCCTCCCGAATTTTTATTTCTTAGGCGGACGGAGTCGTCCAGGTTGCATTGAACTGTACTTTTACATCACCAGTCCAATAGCCGTCTGGCAGTGCGGAGTAATCCGTTACCGGCGTACTACCATCAGAAGTCGCAGACGCAATGGTGAATTTGAAGTTGGATTGATCGCTGACGCGATCAGCACCGTTGTAAGCACCATCAGCCATCAAACTTTCAAGACCAGAAGTCGAACTGGAATTTACCAGGACAGTATCTGATGAATTAGTCAACGCGGTGCCATTCCATGCCACTCCTACGTTCAGGGTGGAAGCATCGCCACTGGCGTTGGTCAGAGTATTGCTAATAATCTGAGCGGTCAGTTCAAAATCAGTTGCCGTTTCCTGGCCCTGAATAGTCACATCAAACGCGCCATCCTGGGAGTTGAAACCATTCAGACCTTCCGCATACTGGAAGGTCAAAGAGTTCAGCGGAGTGACAACCAACATGCTGGTGGTATCTTTTGTTGCCGTCGCGTCCCACGAGGCCGTTGCAGAAGCAGTGACATCTGCCATTGCATTTGCCGCAACAAATACAGAAGCCAGAGAGGTCACTAATAATAATTTTTTCATTTTTATCTTCTCCTAAGAACAAACTCACCACCGAGTCTTATTATTAAGTCACTCCAGCGGTTCCATTAATTGCGAGCCAGAATTGCCGCGCCCAAAAATTATCATTTGAATTAAGTAACATCTCAACAAACCCTGAAACGCAAAAATTACAAAACAACTAAGAATTTTCCCACACAGACGGCAATCTAAGAAGTTTCCTAAGTTTAATTTACTTAAAATACATCCAGACCCAGAATTATTCTCCAAACAAATTGAACAAACCGAACAATTCATCTTTTTTATGTTTTTGATAAATATCAAAAAGATCATACAAATAGGATAGAAGCAAAACCCTTACAAAACATAAAGATAATTAACACTTCCATATTTTCTCTATAATGCTTATTATTTGTTGCAATTATGCTAAATTTTTAACATTACAAGAAAATTCTCATGACATATCCATTTGCAAGGGAATATTCTGATAAAAAAAACATTTACCTACTGAAACTACATCCTAATTGATAATTATTTGACAAAAATAAAACCAGGAATTTTCCATATAAAATGAATATTCCTGGTTTATCAGGGGAGAAATGATTCTTGTTAAGGAGAAAATTAGATAAACCGTTTTAAACCAAGATAACTATTAATTGTTACGGTACGCACCCTATGGAGGGTAATCAAATTCTGTTGTTCGAGTGATTTTAATGCGCGGGAGACGGTTTCAATTTTAAGGTCGAGATAACTGGCAATTTCTTCGCGAGAGAATGGCAATCGAAGCGTCGTTTCTGGTCTGCCAATCCGTAAATGCATTTCGTAAAACTCTACCAGGAAGGCCGCGATTCTGGCCTCAGCGTGTTTATTCGCGTAGCGCCGTAGTTTTTCAACAATGAATCCATTGTCTCTACAGAGAAACTTGATGACTGCCGCAGCAACAGCAGGCTCCTTTTCTGCCACCATGAACAACCGCGCAATATCAATGTGACAGACCTCTGCAGCCGTTGCGGCCTGGATAGTTGTCAGATACTTTCCTCCTTCGACGGCATCCAGCGCCATGATATCTCCCGGAACATAAAAGCGGCTGATAAAAACGTTATCGCCACTTGCCACGCTGGCCTTGCAGTATCCTTCATGAATAACAAAAAGCATGCCCGCAGCTTCATCCTGCCGGGCGAGGACCTCCCCTGCTTTAAACCTTTTTCTTTTGTCTATTAATCGGTGTTTATTATCACGATCAATTGCCGATCCTTTTGGGCACAGCGAACAATGGCGGGGAGGAAACGGGTTGCCGAGCGGCATAATAGGAATGCTTAGTTTGTGAATGTCCGATTTCACGCAACAACTCCCTCATAAAAATGAGACTGATTCTAATAGATCGGACCATGGAAACAATACGTGCATCGCAGACCAGGAAAATTCATGCTGCCAGGGAAAATTCTGTGATACGTCGGCTTTCTGACGCGAAGGGGATCATAGGTAAAAATCAGATTAATGCGGACGATGATAAAACGCAGAATGGAACATAAATACGGATCAGGAGAGAAAAGGTAAAACTAACCGGGTGATGCATTAACCTTGCGAATCAACGCCTGCTTTTGCATCACCCGGTTTCAATTATGCACGTATCGTGTCGTCGCCGAAGCCAACCCACTTGTATGTGGTCAACGCTTCCAGTCCCATCGGGCCGCGCGCGTGCAGTTTTTGCGTACTCACCGCCACTTCAGCACCCAGCCCGAACTGACCGCCATCGGTAAAACGAGTAGAGGCGTTAACGTATACGGCAGAAGAGTCCACTTCATTCACGAAGCGATCGGCGTTACGCAGGGTGCGCGTCAGGATCGCATCAGAATGCTGGGTACCATGCTCGCGAATGTGGGCGATAGCATCGTCGAGGTCAGTAACGACTTTCACGTTCAGATCCAACGACAGAAACTCGTCGTCATACTCTTCGGCTTTCACCGCAACTACGTTAGCGGGTCCTGCCTGTAATGTGCCCAGCGCCGTGTCGTCGGCGTGCAGCGTAACACCGCTATCCGCCATTTGTAGGCTTAACGCCGGCAGGAAACGCTCAGCGATATCCTGATGCACCAGCAGGGTTTCTACGGTGTTACAGGTGCTCGGACGCTGGGTTTTAGCGTTGACGATAATCTTCAGCGCCGGAGCTATCTCAGCAGTATCATCAACATAGATATGACAAACGCCAATGCCGCCGGTGATAACCGGGATCGTCGACTGCTCACGGCACAACTTATGCAGACCCGCACCACCGCGTGGGATCAGCATATCGATGTACTTATCCATACGCAGCATTTCAGCGACCAGCGCGCGATCCGGGTTATCAATCGACTGCACGGCGGCGGCGGGTAAACCGCAGGCCTCCAGCGCCTTTTGGATCACTGCTACGGTCGCGGCATTGGTCCGGTACGTCTCTTTCCCACCGCGCAGAATTGCCGCATTACCGGTTTTCAGGCACAGGGAGGCAACGTCAACGGTGACGTTTGGGCGCGCTTCATAAATCACGCCAATCACGCCCAGCGGGACGCGACGACGCTCCAGACGCAGGCCGCTATCGAGCAGTCCCCCGTCAATAACCTGCCCGACCGGATCGGCGAGATTACAGACCTGGCGCACATCGTCAGCAATCGCTTTCAGACGCGCCGGGGTCAGCGCCAGGCGGTCAAGCATCGCTTCGCTCAGGCCGTTGGCCCGCGCCTGCTCAACATCTTGTGCGTTCGCGCTGAGGATGCTTTCCGTTTGTGCTTCCAGCTCATCAGCAATCGTTTCCAGTACGCGGTTTTTTTCACGACTGGAGAGCAGCGCCAGCTTGTATGACGCGGCTTTGGCAGCAATGCCCATTTGTTCCAGCATATGCCTGTTCCTTAACGGGTGATCATGTCGTCGCGATGGACAGCAACCGGGCCGTATTCATAGCCCAGAATGGTGTCGATCTGTTGTGAGTGGTGCCCGGCAATACGGCGCAGCGCGTCGCTGTTATAGCGGGTTACGCCGTGGGCAATATCGCGCCCTTCGAGATTGCAGATACGGATCACTTCACCACGAGAGAAGTTGCCTGTCACGCTTTTAATGCCTTTTGGCAGTAATGAGCTGCCGCGTTCCAGAATCGCTGCGGTCGCGCCCTCATCGACGGTAATTTCTCCGGCCGGCGGAGCGCCAAAGATCCAGCGTTTACGGTTCTCCAGCGGAGAGGCCTGAGCATGAAAACGCGTCCCAACGGAAACGCCTTCCATCACGTCGCCAATCACGCCTGGCTTGCTGCCTGCGGCAATAATGGTGTCGATCCCGGCGCGGCACGCGACATCTGCGGCCTGCAGTTTTGTGCCCATGCCGCCGGTTCCCAGACCTGAGACGCTATCCCCGGCAATGGCGCGCAGCGCATCATCAATACCGTGAACGTCTTTGATCAGCTCAGCCTGCGGGTTAGTGCGCGGATCGGCGGTGAACAGCCCCTGCTGATCGGTCAGCAGCAGCAGCTTATCGGCCCCGGCCAGAATCGCTGCCAGCGCCGAAAGGTTGTCGTTATCGCCGACTTTAATTTCGGCGGTCGCCACAGCGTCGTTCTCATTAATGACAGGAACGATGTTGTTATCCAGCAGCGCGCGGAGCGTATCGCGGGCGTTAAGAAAACGCTCTCGGTCTTCCATATCCGCACGCGTCAGCAGCATCTGCCCGATATGAATTCCGTAAATTGAGAACAGCTGTTCCCACAGTTGAATCAATCGGCTCTGCCCTACCGCCGCCAACAGCTGTTTCGAGGCTATCGTTGCCGGAAGCTCTGGATAACCAAGATGCTCACGTCCGGCGGCAATCGCGCCCGAGGTAACGATAACAATACGATGCCCTGCGGCATGGAGCTGCGCGCACTGGCGAACCAGTTCTACGATGTGGGCGCGGTTCAGGCGGCGCGATCCGCCTGTTAACACACTGGTGCCAAGTTTTACCACCAGCGTCTGGCTGTCACTCATGATTCTCTGCCATTCAAAATTGGGGAAAATGATATCAAACGAACGTTTTAGCAGGACTGGCCCCGGTTGCCAACAACCAGCGCACAAAGCATGAAATTTTATTGCGCAGGATCAGCAAGCGTAGCGGCAGACTTTGACGCATTTATTACAGAAACAAAAAAACACCCTTTTTTAAAAAAATTCTTACTTTGTCATAAAACGTTCATTCCCGGACGTTAAAAACCCTCCTGTCTTTTAACGGGGATCACACCCAGTGAATATTAGCGCGTACTTTTAATCAGGAATGAAAATGAAAAAGAGCACTCTGGCATTAGTGGTGATGGGGATTGTTGCGTCGGCATCCGTACAGGCTGCGGAAGTGTATAACAAGAACGGCAATAAGCTGGACCTGTACGGCAAAGTAAAAGCCATGCATTACATGACGGATTATGACAGCAAAGACGGCGACCAAAGCTATATCCGTTTAGGATTTAAAGGCGAAACGCAAATTAACGATCAACTGACCGGCTATGGTCGCTGGGAAGCTGAATTCGCCGGCAATAAAGCTGAAAGCGATTCTAACCAACAAAAAACTCGTTTGGCCTTCGCGGGTGTGAAATTAAAAGATGTTGGCTCTTTTGATTATGGCCGTAACCTGGGGGCGCTGTACGACGTGGAAGCATGGACCGATATGTTCCCGGAATTCGGCGGCGATTCCTCCGCACAGACCGATAACTTTATGACCAAACGCGCCAGCGGTCTGGCGACCTACCGTAACACCGACTTCTTCGGCGTTGTGGATGGACTGGATCTGACCCTGCAATATCAGGGTAAAAACCAGGACCGTGATGTGAAAAAACAGAACGGCGACGGTTTTGGTACTTCCGTTACCTATGACTTTGGCGGCAGCGATTTCGCGGTGAGCGGTGCTTATACCAACTCCGATCGTACCAACCAGCAGAATCTGCAAACTCGCGGTACAGGCGATAAAGCAGAAGCCTGGGCGACCGGCTTAAAATATGATGCGAACGATATTTATATTGCAACGTTCTATTCTGAAACGCGCAATATGACGCCAATCTCCGGTGGCTTTGCCAATAAAACGCAGAACTTCGAAGCGGTCGTTCAGTACCAGTTTGACTTTGGTCTGCGTCCGTCACTGGGTTATGTGCTGTCAAAAGGGAAAGATATTGAAGGCGTAGGCAATGAAGATTTGGTGAATTATATCGACGTGGGTGCAACGTACTATTTCAACAAAAATATGTCCGCGTTTGTCGATTATAAAATCAACCAGCTCGATAGCGATAATAAGCTGGGCATCAATGATGATGATATCGTCGCGGTGGGTATGGTCTACCAGTTCTGATTATACCTGTCATATTTCAAGCTGCATGTGCGTTGGCTTTACTCGCTCACCCCTTCGTGGCCAGCGCAAGCGCTGTTCAAAACGGCCGGGCCGTTTTGTCCTGCAACTCGAATTATTTAGGGTATAGCATAAAAAAATGCCGGATGGGGTTGCGCCGCCATCCGGCATTTTACTGTTCATTATGCCGTTAATTTAACTGGTTCATCGTTAAAATTGTCAGCAGGCTCCAGCGCCAGATTCAGCGACGTCAACAACCCGCGTAATTTTTCATGAAACTCACGTAAGGTGTACTCCAGTCGCTCTACCACTTCAGTCTCTTTCACCGGCACCGCCGTCCAGTTCCCGTCTTTATCAAACAAGCCAAACTGGTAGCTGTACGTGAAGCGTTTTTCCTCCGCCTCCAGTTCCATCCACCAGCCCCAAAACTCGCGTTTCTCAGGGGCGGGTTTCACGTTGACGCAAACAGCCAGACAATCGAAAAAAAAACGATTATCTTCGCACTGCCCTTCACGGATGTACGGGCCAAGCGCGGTGAATTTCTTGATCAATCTACTTTTCGGATGCCCACTCGGTAACGTCATTACGATCTCCTTAGGTGAAGCACCTGTTTTACCAAATCGATAAAATTTAGCAAACTTTTAACACAATCTCTGATTGATCCAACCGGTTATTTCCTGCAGCCCTTTGTCAAAATTGCGATACACCGGATTGAATGGAATCTCCAGCAGCTTACCGTCAGAAGATGAAGATGTGATTAAACGCGACTCCTCTTCCGGACTAAACGGATCGTTTTTCCAGAACCCCGACAACATTGGCGTCGGGCAGCGTCGGCCCAGCAGCCCCTGCACTTTTAATGAATAGCGATTCAGCTCAACGCGTAGCGCTTCATCGGATGCATCGTGCATTCCCAGACGACTGGCCAAAACGTCAAGATACATTTCCGGGACGCTCGCCTGACGTTGTGGATCGCTAAGTAGCGCATGCACCACCGGTCCAAGACAAGCCACCGCCTTCAGACGTGATGATTCCAGATACGCCAGCCGCACCGCCACGTTAGCGCCAAAGCGGAAACCGAAGGCCGCCACGCGAGTGTGATCCACCCATGGAATATTCGGCAGCGCTTTTAATACGTGCTGGTGCAACAGGCTGGAATCCTGGGTCAGTTTCCATTTTGATGAGAACCCGACCGACGGCATATCCAGCGTCAGCATTGCAATACCGCGCGGGGCAAAGTAACGCTCATACAGGCTGTAATAATCGGTTTGCATCGAATCGAGACCACCGCACATCAGCACCGTCGGGAACGGACCGTCGCCTTTTGGCATATGCAGAAAGCCGGTGATCGGCGCACCGCCGGTAACGGCAAATTCCATCTCACGCAGCGAGCCAGGTAGACGCTGTGCGGCCTCTTCATAGGCGCGATTGGCCAAAGCCTGTGCTTGTTCTGCCAGTTCATCGCCTTTCAGATGTGGGTAAGCCGCAATGTTGTACAGCGTAGACGCATGCAGCCAGTGGCGTCCGCTAACCTGCGGATCTTCCTCCATAGACGCTTTCTGTTGCCAGTCCATCGCCTGCTTCGCCCACTCGTAGATCCAGTTTCCGCCACGATAGCCGATGACCGTGTCATAAAGTTCTTTATCCGTGCGTTCGGCTTCGCTCATGACGATACGGGCCTGCACTTCGAGGATTTCACGCGGATCGACGCCGCGCCAGATCCACATCAGGCGATTCACCATGCGATACCAGTGTGGAACAGTTTTGCCATCCAGGGCGGATTGTACGGACGGCTGCGCGCCGTGATTAAAACGACGAACCAGTGTTGACGTTTCAGGGTGTTTGAAGCGGGGTTTAAACAGGACTTCGCTGAGGTTAGCCTGTGACATGATTGCAGCCTCCATGAGTACTCACTAAGGCATAGTGTAACCTGACACAGCGCAAAAAGAACAACGCCCGGCAGTAGCCAGGCGTTGAAAACTTTTTAGATTAGCGACCAGAGATCGGCGGGACGAACACCACGCCCATATCCCACGGCTGCTCAATCCAGGTATCCTGAGGGATATCAACAACATAATCATTGACCAGCGGACGACCAGCCGGCTTAGCAAAAATCGTGACGAAATGCGCTTTAGGGTACATTTCGCGGATCGCAACGGCGGTACCACCGGTGTCAACCAGGTCATCAATGACGATGAAACCTTCACCGTCGCCTTCGGCACGCTTCAGCACTTTCAGTTCGCGCTGGTTGTCGTGATCGTAGCTGGAGATGCATACGGTATCGACATGACGAATACCCAATTCACGCGCCAGCAATGCGCCCGGCACCAGACCACCACGGCTAACGGCAATAATGCCTTTCCATTGTTCAGAAGGCATCAGGCGGCTTGCCAGTTTACGTGCATGGATCTGCAACATGTCCCAGGTGACGACGTATTTTTCGCTCATGTGAAGTGTCCCAGCCTGTTTATCTACGGCTTAAAAAGTGTTCGAGGGGGAAATAGGTTGCGCGAGATTATAGAGATCTGACGCACTAAAAACCAGTGTTTCGCGGAATCCGCGCCTCTTTTTGCATGCTTTATGCTAGCCGTCAGCGGAGAAAGTGGTATTCTCAATCGCATCGCGCAAGCCTGACTTGTGGTGTTTTTAATTCTGCTAACCCCGTGGCCTGCAAGCAAGTTTTGTAGGACATCGCCAAGGAGACTCAACGTGTCTGAACTGTCTCAGTTATCCCCGCAACCGCTGTGGGATATTTTTGCCAAAATCTGTTCTATTCCTCATCCGTCCTACCATGAAGAGCAGCTCGCTGAACACATTCTGAGCTGGGCCCAAGAGAAAGGTTTCCACGTCGAGCGCGACCAGGTCGGTAATATCCTGATTCGCAAACCCGCTACCGCAGGAATGGAAAATCGCAAGCCGGTCGTTCTGCAAGCGCACCTGGATATGGTCCCGCAGAAAAACAACGACACCGTACACGACTTCACTAAAGATCCTATCCAGCCTTATATTGACGGCGAATGGGTAAAAGCCCGTGGCACCACGCTGGGTGCGGATAACGGCATCGGTATGGCGTCCGCGCTGGCCGTTCTGGCCGATGACAACGTGGTACACGGTCCGCTGGAAGTGCTGCTAACCATGACCGAAGAAGCGGGTATGGATGGCGCATTTGGTCTGCAGGCTAACTGGCTGCAGGCAGATATCCTGATCAACACCGACTCTGAAGAAGAAGGTGAGATCTACATGGGTTGCGCGGGCGGTATCGACTTTACCTCTAACCTGCCGCTGTCCCGTGAAGCAATCCCGGCTGGTTTCCAGAGCTTTAAACTGACTTTAAAAGGTCTGAAAGGCGGTCACTCCGGCGGCGAAATCCACGTGGGTCTCGGTAACGCCAACAAGCTGCTGGTCCGCTTCCTGGCGGGTCATGCCCAAGAGCTGGATCTGCGTCTGGTTGATTTCAACGGCGGTACGCTGCGCAACGCGATTCCGCGCGAAGCTTTTGCCACCCTCGCCGTGGCTGCAGATAAAGTTGATGCGTTAAAAGCGCTGGTCAGCACCTACCAGGACATCCTAAAAAACGAACTGGAAGCCAAAGAGAAGAACCTGGCTCTGCTGCTGGATGCTGTCGACAACGATAAAGCCGCGCTGACCACTCAGTCTCGCGACAGCTTCGTGCGTCTGCTGAACGCCACCCCGAACGGTGTTATCCGCAATTCCGACGTGGCCAAAGGCGTAGTAGAGACCTCTCTGAACGTCGGTGTTGTCACCATGACTGACGACAACGTTGAAATTCACTGCCTGATCCGTTCCCTGATCGACAGCGGTAAAGACTATGTGGTCAGCATGCTGGATTCACTGGGTAAACTGGCCGGCGCGAAAACGCAGGCAAAAGGCGGATACCCAGGCTGGCAGCCAGATGCTAACTCTCCGGTTATGCACCTGGTTCGCGAAACCTATCAGCGTCTGTTCAACAAAACGCCTAACATCCAGATTATCCACGCCGGTCTGGAATGTGGTCTGTTCAAGAAACCGTATCCGGAAATGGACATGGTTTCCATCGGGCCAACTATCACCGGTCCGCACTCCCCGGATGAGCAGGTTCATATTGAAAGCGTTGGCCACTACTGGACGCTTCTGACTGAACTGCTGAAGTCTATTCCGGCGAAGTAAGATTCTGCGCTAACTGCCGGATGGCGCTACGCTTATCCGGCCTACATGCTGATTTGTAGGCCGGATAAAGTTTTTATGCCGCCATCCGGCAATTTCATTTCCCGCTACCGTTGCGTAAACGCCATTCCTGTAAACGTCCTTCGTGGATTTCCGCGTTCAATCTGATGATGAAACAGACGCCGCTCAGACTTCAACACTGCGCTCGCATCCTGTTGCTGCTGCTCAAGTCGCCAGGCAATTAACAATCGCGCCAACCGCTTATTGGCATGCTGGCTTCGCTCCGACTGAACCTTTACGCTGATCCCACTCGCCAGATGCGTGGCGCGTACCGCCGAATCGGTTTTGTTAACATGCTGTCCGCCGGGACCGGAAGAACGTAATGTTTCAAAGCGGATTTCATCTGATTGCACCTGTTCATCAGCCATGAAACGCCCAACGCCAACGTACCAGTTTTTACGCCCATGGTGCGGACGATACGGGCTGGAACAAATCCACTGCAACGTGCCACACCAGCATTCACTCAACGCTATAGCATTACTGCCATCCAGCGACACCAGTACGGAACGAAACGTATTTGGGTATCTGCCCGGTTCCGTTTCCAACAAAGAAAGGGCGACATCCTGTTGACCTGCTTCTTGAATCAGCCGATCCAGCGCTTTTTTTACCGCCAGACAGCACTCGTCCGGCCCCTGAGCGGAAGATAACTGTAATAAAATCATGCGCCCTTTCCTCCACTGGTTTTCAGCGTCAGTACCGGGCGCAAACGCGCCACCGGCTCCACGAGTCCAGCCAGCACCAGACAATTGACCACGCTTTCTGCTGATTTGTACGCCTGCGGTGCTTCTTCGTAGATCAGCTGTTTATCACGGCAAATCACCCGGCTTCCCAGCTCGGTACGAGAGAGTTGCTGTGGGCTGAATTTACCTGACAAACGTCCTTTGCATTCGGTACGCATCCATTTACGTCCGGCACCGTGCGCCAGCGAACATAACGATGCTTCACTCCGCACTGGCTGAACCAGCCAGCTGTAGTCACCACGAGAGCCAGGGATAATAACCAGCCCACCCCCGTCCGGCGTTGCGCCTTTACGGTGCAACCACCCCTGCCGATCGCCGATGATGCACGGCTCAACAAAGTTGTGCGCCACATCAAGCACGGAACGTCCTGTTGCCTTGACCTGTTGCAGAATGCGGGTAGCAATCAACTGACGATTTACGCGAGCAAACGCCAGCGCATCATCATGTTCGGCCATATAGCGCATAGCATCGTTGCTCCCTTCCGCCAGCCCATTATGCGAGAAAGAGGCAATATGGTTCTGAAGGATTGCTTGTCCCAGACCACGCGAACCGCTATGCACCAGCAGCGACAGGTGCTGCGTATCAAGCCCCGCAAGGTTAAAGCGCTCAGCATTGAAGACCTGATCAACCAACTGCAGTTCGGCAAAGTGGTTACCACCGCCAATCGACCCCAATGCACCGCGCCAGGGATGTTGCATCAGACTCTCCGCGACATGTTCCTCAAGCCATAAGTTTTCTGCAATGTCATCCAGTGCAGCCAATCGTTTCTCGAATTTATCTGCATTGTATTTGCGGCTGACAATATCCGTTTGCCATAGCGCCATGCCGCAGCCGATATCATTGCCCACCAGAGCCGGGTAAAAACGGCCAAGTGAAAAGAATGCCGCGCCAATCGGATAACCGCGACCGGGATGTAAATCTGGCATTCCCACTACGCGGTGCATGCCGGGTAAGTTTGCCGTGGTGTGTAATTGTTGGATCGCTGAACCTTCGATCCACAGATCGTCTGATGCAATATAAGAGGTCGCATCAGAGACATTATGAAAAATGCCCATATACCATTCCTGGAAAATTAAATTAGGATATGGCAGACGTTACCAGGGCAAAAAGAAAGGTTATTCCTGGGAAAGTCTGCAAATTGAGTTTTTATAATGTGTCATCATGGTTAACCCCCTTTGCAGTTCAATTGGATAGATAGAAAGTGCGCGTATACTAATCAGGCATCTGCTGATTTGCAAGGTGCATTTCCGGATGGTTTCAACACCTCATCAAGTCACAACCCCAGCAGCAGTTGTCTTTCCATCTGCGGATCCAGCAGCGTAACGTGTAACCCCACCAGCCTCACGCCCCGCCCTCCCCGACGCTCATCCCAGGTTTTGCGCGCTGTCGCAACTAAGTCCTCTTTATTTAAGCGCGGCCAGACGTGTTCCTGCGTGGTTTGCTGAAAATCATTAAACTTGAGTTTAATTCCCTGCCTGGCAATCAACAGATCCGGCTTTACCTTTGCCAGACGCCGTTCCAGTTCGGGATACAGCCGTTCAATAATTGCCTCACACTCTGACCACTCGTGAATATCCTCCGCCAACGTGCGCTCCACGCCGACGGATTTGCGCAGCCTGTCGTTGTTGACGTCCCGCTCGTCAATGCCCTGACTACGCTCCCACAGCACGCGACCAAACTTACCAAAACGTTTGAGCAGCATTGCCAGGTCGTATTTTTGAACATCCTCGCAGGTACGTAATCCCATTGATTCCAGCTTAGCGGCGGAGACTTTACCGACGCCTGGTATTTTGCCTAACGGTAACGTTTTGAGAAATGCAGGAACATCGGCAGGGGTAATCACATATTGCCCGTTGGGCTTGTTGAGATCGGAAGCTATTTTTGCCAGAAATTTTACCGGCGCAATCCCGGCGGAGGCGGTGAGCTGCAGCTCGTTAAAAATCGTCTGACGGATCTCCTGGGCGATCAGCGTGGCAGAGCCGTGGCAGTGGGTGCTGTCGGTGACATCCAGATAAGCTTCATCCAACGAAAGAGGTTCAATCAGCGAGGTATAGCGAGAGAAGATCGCCTGAATCTGGCGGGAGGCTTCTTTATAAGCCTCATAGCGACCAGGCAATAACGTGAGATGCGGACACAGCTTTAACGCCATGCCCGTTGGCATCGCGCTGCGCACACCAAATTTGCGCGCCGGGTAATTAGCTGTGCTGATTACCCCCCGGCGCTCACGGCTACCGCCGATGGCAATGGGAATATCGCGCAGGGCGGGGTTATCGCGCATTTCCACCGCCGCAAAAAAGCAGTCCATATCAACATGTATGATTTTGCGCATCACTCGCCTCCCACAATACTGTTTAAGTATACAGTATTTTTATGGTGTGAGAAGTATGATTATTCCTTACGCCGGAGCATTCATGACGAAGCGCGCATCGCACAGATAACGCACGATGTCCGTTTTCGTATGCTCCGCAGGATTGCCCGCCGTACTGACAAACAGTTTATTTACTTTGCGAATATTTGCCCGCAGCAGTTTTTCGATTGTCATCAGGCGAAAGGCGTCATTTTCAACGCAGAAAAGTTCGTAATCTCCCAGACGTTCGCCACAAATTTCACAGTGATTCATCCAGTAACGTAGCCCGGTGGTTTTACTTTTATCGAGGTAATAATTACTGGCTTTGATGTTCCTTTTTATCTCTTCAGGCAGGGAATTAATGTGGAACAAAAAGCTGTTACGCCTGACCGACTGCCAACCCTGACCATCCTGATTTTTCTTCATAAAGCGGGTAAACATCACGCCATGAATGCGGGTAATTTGGTGGCAGCTCCAGCAGTGCATCTTCGAGGTAATCACCAGATAGTACGGCGCGACAATATTGAAACTGTTGGTGTCGTAGACATACTCACGCAGCGCCCCGTTTAGCTCATGGGGTTCGGTGTACCAGATCCCTGAAACCTTGTCGTAATGCGCGCCCTGACAGGCCACATCAGTGACGTCATCAGTATGAATATCCAATGGAATAATATTGGTTACATCTATCACATTGCCTTCCTGCGGGATAATTTTCCCCCACGTTACGTGGGGGACGGGAACAGAATTAATGCGTGACGGGAGCAGATTGTTGACGTAAAGACGTCACCTGCTTTTGCTTGTCCAGCTTATCAACCAGCGGTTGCACAATCTTCTCTCCCTGTTGGCCGAAATATTGATACAGCGTATCGGAAGCGCTTTGCGTCAATACCATGATCTCAATGCGACGGTTACCGGCGCTTTCCGGGTTTTTCGCGTCCAGCAGCATTTGGTCCGCCATCGCACTGACCTGCATGACTTTATCCTGCGGCATTCCTGCATCTTCCAACACGCGTCGTGCCGACAATGCGCGGTCGCCGGAGAGGTTCCAGTTATTATAAATATTGCTCTTATAGCTCATCGCGTCGGTATGCCCGGTGATGATTATCTTGTTATCCAGCGAGTCAAACACGGGAGCCAGCTCAACCAACAGAGATTTAAAGAACGGCATAATTTTGGCGCTACCGCGTTCAAACATATTGCGGTTCTGGTCATCTTTAATCAGTACGCGCAGCCCCTGAGGAACAATCTCCATCTCGAGGTTAGTTTCCATGTGCGCGTTGCGGGCGATAACGTTAATGTCGGTCGCCAGCTCGCCCAATTCGCGGGCTGACTTTTGCTTCAGTAACGTCGTTTTCTCGTTCACGTCCAACGCCTTTTTCGCATTCTCTTCGGTGATCTTCGCCGTCTCCTGCGGGTTGACGGTTTTATCGAGTTTGTTGCGCGTGACGTTTTTCTTCTGCGCCCCCGGCGCTATCGGCTGCTTGCCCAGCTTGTTTAACGGCGCCATACCGCCACCGTTAAAGATTGACTGACCATGCAGCGCTGCCACGATGTTTTCGCGGTCAGCTTTACTGACGCTGTTCACAATCCACAGCGTCATAAACAGCGCCATCATCGCCAGCGTAAAGTCAGCAAATGCCACCTTCCACGCTCCCCCATGATGACCTGCATGGTTCTTTTTAATTTGTCGGCGGATAATGGTGGTTTTCGCGCCGCGATCGCGACGATTTGGCCCCTTCCTCATGCTTATTCTTGCTCCAGCATCGCATTCACCCACGCATCCAGATTGGCAAATGTGGGTTTGGAAGCCAGATGAAGAAGTTTACGCCCGGCATCAACCGCCAGCAGCGTCGGCTTACCGCCCGCCTGCGCCACCAGCACGGTACGTACGCATTCAAGCAGCGAATGTTCTGCCCGGGCCTGTTGTTCCATGGCGTTTGCCAATGGGTCCATCAGGCAATAACAGATGAATACCCCTAAGAAAGTCCCTACCAGTGCCGCCGCTACTTTCAATCCGATAAGCGCAATGGAACCATCGATAGATTGCATGGTGATGATAATGCCCAGTACCGCGGCACAAATGCCGAATCCAGGCATTGCCTCGGCGGTACGCTGCAATGAGCGCGACGGTGTTAACAAAGATTCTTCCGCGGTATCCAGTTCCTGATCGAGGATCCCTTCCAGCTCGTGGGCATCAATTTTGCCCATCGCCATCAGACGGAAGTTATCGGCGATAAAGGTCACCAGGCGTTTTTGAGTCAGTACCAGCGGGTATTTCTGGAAAATGGTACTTTCTTCCGGCTGTTCGATATGCTGATCCAGCATACGCAGACCACCGTTCTGCACCATTTCCAGCAGCTCATACAGACACATCAGCAGCTGACGCTGAAACTCCGGGCCCATTTTCTTTTTACTGATCACCCCTTTGATCTGGTGGACGATCTCTTTGAGTACGTGCACCGGGTTACCAATAATCATTGCCCCAAGTCCTGCACCAAAGATAATAATAATTTCTGCCGGCTGCCAGATGGCAATTAATTGTCCGCCAGCCTCAAAATAGCCACCAAATACGCAGCCTAAAACCACCAATAAACCAAAAATCTTTTGCATTACGTCCTCCGCATGTTGATTCGGAATTGTTAATCTGGATATAAACAATCACGAATCTTGTGCGTGATTTTTTTATTCATTTGACAAATACGGGCTTCAGTCAGCCCTAATACCAGCGCAATCTCTTTTAAATTCATATCGTGCTGATAATACATTGAGAGCACCAGTCCCTCTTTTTCGCTGAGTTGGCTCAGGGCATAACCCAGCATTTCCTGCGTGACGAATTGTTCCTCAAGCCCTCGCCCTTCGAGCGGCGCGATCGGTATATCGCCATTCAGTAACTCATCCAGACTGGCCAGCGATTCGGCGCCTTCCAGCTGTTGGTATTCCTGATAATCTTCAGACGACAACCCCAGCCGGGAAAGCTCCTCCCATGAGGGTTCATGCCCGAGCTGAGTACGTGCATCACGAATCAAATCTTTAATCTGATGGTATTTTTGTCGTAGCTGACGAGGCCGCCAGTCGAGGCTGCGCAGCTCATCGAGTATGGCGCCACGGATACGGTGGACGGCATAACCGGCAAAGCCTTCATCCGGTTGACCATAGCGGCGAATAGCATTCAGCAATCCCATCAGCGCCGTTTGCTCCATATCCTGCCTGTCCATAACGCAGGTACATTGCGGCGCAAGTTGACGCACCACTTTGCGCACCAAAGGAAGATAAGCCTGTAAATAATGGCTCTCTTGCTTTGGCGTTAGCACGGGCGTCGCATTAAAGTCTTCTGACTCGTAAGCATCCTGGATCATGTTATTTCCTGGCTTGTCGTTTATTGAAACACGACTTTTTTCACCAAAATGTCCTTATACGGTGTCGCCATTTTGCGTTTCGCTAATTCAGTTTTCAGGTTTTCAAAAATTTTCTTTCTGATCTCGGAAATCTTCAACGCCCGAATATCTTCATATTTCATATTCGAAAGCTCATCTACGGTAATACTTTGATAGAGCGGTTCGTCCTTCTTAATTTTTTCAGCATCTTTCTCTGTATCAACGACCATCACCAGTTCCGCAACCATATAGCGATCGCTACCTTCATTATCATGAAGCGTAACCACCGTTTCCGGCAGGGAGACAAAAATACTGCTGGACTCATCCTGATTATCTTCCGCTTCATGCGCAGGCTTATCTGCTACAGTTACGGTTCCCTTAGTCATAGAATGATAAATGCCCCATCCTGCGCCCCCTGCAATACCCAGCGCCACGACGGAGCTAATCAGACACGCGATAACAATTTTCTTCATCTTGCTTTTACACTTTGATCAGAACGGATTCGTTCTGTTGAAATTGAGGTTCGTCGTTAAGCGTTAGCGCCGACGTCACCTCGTCCTGTTGATGACCTGACTGCTGTTGCTGCTGTTGCGATTGTCCTTCGGAAGAGACCTGAACATTCACTTCCATGAAGTTTTGCGCCGTGAGGTGCTGGCGTAAGTTTTCGCTAAATTGCTGCAACGAGCGGCAGACATCACTCTGATTTGCGCCGATGTGAACCATCAGCTTTCCGGCATCCAGTTGCACGGCGATTTCCAGTTTGCCAAGCGAAGGAGGATCAAGACGAATAGTCGACACCTGCTGCTGCTGGCCAATCTGGAACTGAATTCGGTCTTTGAGCAGTGCCGTGAGCTTCTCTCCGAGTTCCTCTGTTGACAGCGAGGTAGGCGCGGCAACTTGCGCCGACACCACGTTATGGTCGCTCAGGGCGTTTACCGGCTGATTTCCCTGCGCCGCCGTATTGAGCAAACTTTGCGTCGCAAGCGTTGGGTTAACCGTCATGCCAGCGGTTTTTCTCTCCACCACCGGGCGGGGAACGCTATGATCCGCTGACTTCACGCGGGCAGAAATTTGCTGCGAGGTCGAAAGCGAAGCAGGTTCAGGCGCGATCGCACGCAGATCCTGGGCGGAGAATGTCGCCAGTTTGGCCTGCTGATCCGGTGTTGCCTGAGGAAAATCCTCGCCGATCGACGCCAGCAACGTTTGCAGTTTTGGCGGCAGTGACGATAAATCCGTTGCATGCTGCTCAGCCGAGGTCGAGGACGTTTTTCCTTGTTGAGCCATCGCGCCCGCCAGTTGACGCAGCAGCGATGACCCGGAATCGGAGGTTTGCACCTGCGCCAGCATTTTCAACATCTCACCGTCCGGCTGCTTCTGGGTTGGTGCAGACGTTGACGCCTGGGCCGGTTGCGCCAGCAGCATCGCCAGTAATGCCTGCATAGCCGCAGGATCTGCATCATCGCGCTGATGCTCGGCCACCGACGCCTGCTGCTGGTTAACTTTTGCGCCGATCAAACGTTCAGCTACCGCATTAAGCCCAGCCTGCGGCAAAGAAAACGTGCTTCCGCCCGTTGACGTTGCTGGGGCCGTAATCGAGGCCTTTTCCGGTGTGGCCTCAGCCAATGCACTGGCCGAGGCCAGTAATACAGGATTCATGCCTTCTCCGAAATTAAATTAACCATTGAGTACGCCAACATTCCTTCCTGATTTTGCTGATGCTGATCCATGCGCGCTTTGAGTTCTTCCGCACGCTGCGTTCGCCGGGCAATGAGTGCCTCAAACGCCGCATGCATTTTGCTTTTCACTTCCCTCAACGCCTCGGCGTCAGTTTCCCAGGCGGCATAGTCATGAAAAACGCGCATCACCTGCTGATGCAGACCGGGTAATCGTCGCCAACGCTTGTTATCCAGCGCGTCGTTCATCTCTTTTACCAGGGCATAAAGCTGCTGTTGCTGATGCTCTCTTTGCATCGCCTTATCCCAGTTTTGCCGACAGACCTTCCCAGCCCGTGCGCAGATTCGTCAGGATGAGGATCACTTCATCAATTTTTTCCAGCGACAGTTCGCCGCTGGCTTCGTACAGGCGGTAGACGCAGTGGTCATACAGCCGGGACAGATTGACCACCAGCTCGCCGCCTGTTTCAAACTCCAGCGAGCTGGTTAAGGCGTTGAGAATATCGATGCATTTGTTAATGCTCTGCGCCTTACGCTCGTAGCGTTTGTTCTCAATGTGGCTTTTGGCGCGTTCCAGCTCATCCATCAGCCCCGAAAACAGCACCAGCACCAGCTCTAACGGCGATGCTGCTGCGGTACGCGCAGCAAGATCCATCTCTTTGTATTGCGAATAACCATCCTGCGTGTCGTACATGTTGATTCTCAATCCTTCTCTTAAATCAGCCGGTTACATAAACGCGGCCATACTCACTTTCATGGTGTACGTTTCAACCAGCGTATTGGTGTACTCTTCCACATAGCGCTCGTAGTTGGTGTTATAGGTTTCAGTCAACTGATCGCTTTCGTCCTGAATTTTGCTCTGCTGGTCATCAATGTTTTCCTGGCGCATGGCGATAATGCCGTTGCTGGAATCCAGATAACTCTCCATCAGGTCGTCCATCTGCGCGACCATGCTGTCTTCGCCGACGAAAATAGAGGTCAAACCGTCCGGGTTTTCTTCCATTTCCTCGCTGAACTGGGTGGAGTCGATTTGTAAGTGGCCATCGGAATCCAGCGTGATGCCATAGTCGACTATCGAAACACCGCCGTAGGAGGCGTGAGCGATATCATCCATCTGATTTGCCAGCGAATTCATCCCGGCATCACCCGCAAAAACCCCGGCAGCCGTGTTGTCATCGCCATAACTGGTCAACGAATCGATGGTGTCGATTAACGTGTTGTAGGCATCCACAAAGGTCTGCACTTTGGCCTGCGATCCGCTGGAGTCCTCCGCGACGGTAAAGGTGGTCACATCGTTAGGATCGTCAGGATCGCTGACCTCGGAAAAAGTCATCGTCACGCCGGGGATAACATCATCAAACGTATTGGAGCTGCTGGTGATGGTGGGGCCATCCTTGTTACCCAAATGGATTTCGGCGTCCTGTGGATTCGTTAACATCTTCTCACTAGATGACTCCGCCGCAGCAAGATCGTCGTTGCCAGAAACGCTCACCGAAAAACCACTTTGCGCACCGGTAGTATCAGAGGTCAGCATGATGGTGGTGGTGCCATCGGTTTTAACCAGCGCCGCCGACACGCCGGGGTTGTCGTCCGAGTCATTGATCGCGTCAACCAGTTCGTTGGCATCAATAAAGCTGTCGCCATCTTCATCGGCAGCAGCAAGATCGATATCCATGGTCGTGCCGTCATCCATCGATAACGTAAAGGTACCGGATGCGCTGTACTGGTCATCGCTCATGCTGAACGTGGTTTGTTGCGCCTGCGCAAGCGCCGAAACATAAAATGAATAGGTTCCGGCCTGAGCTTCCGAGTTCGCCGATACGGTATTCGCGTCATTATTAGAGGTAGCAGAAAACGTCAGCGGACCGTCGGTTTCGCTGTTCAGCGCATCGATTGCCGTCTGAAAGTTAGTGAGTGCGGTACTGAGCGAGTCCAGTCCGCTGCTCTCAGCATTCAACTCGTTCTGTTCGTTCTGCAAATTCGCCGCCTGGGTGGCAATATCGGCGTAGGCAAATTCTTGTGCTAATTTTTGGATCGGACTCGTAAAGCTCATAATCGATGACTCCGTGCAACGTTATTTATGTAATAGCAAAACGCATGCCAATATTTTTTATTATTCAGATTCAGTACGTTAACTTCATGGCGGAAATACGTTTTCCCTTCCCCAGGAAGGTTTTCAGGTAACAATCAGGTCGCTGAAAGCACAACACCGCCGGGTGGCGGTGTTGTAAATGACGTTAAGTCAGGAATTACTGCAGCAGGCTGGAAACCATGCTGGACATGCTGTTGGACTGCTTCAGCATGGTGATACCCGTTTGCATCAGAACCTGTTGCTGGGTCATGTTGGACGCTTCCGTCGCGTAGTCGGTATCCATAATGTTACCGATCGCCACTTCCGTGTTGTCCTGCATGCTGGTCAGGTTAGCTGCGGTATCGTTCAGACGGTTGATAGATGCACCCAGTTTGGACTGGATCTTAGACACGTCGTCCATTGCAGTCTGGATAGTGGTGATCATCTGGTTTGCAGAGCCAGAAGTAGTCAGCTCAGAACCACCGGAGATGCCAGCGGTACCAGACTGGTCAGCAGAGAACGATTTGCTAACGCTGTCCAGCGCATTAACCAGATCGCCCAGCTGGCTGGAGATATCAACGGTCATGGTGTCTGAAGATTCAGCACCAACCTGGAAGGATACCGCGCCCTGGAACAGACCGTCTTTACCGGTGTTGCTGGTACCGGAAAGACCGAACAGGTTGGTGCCGCCGTAAGTGGTGTTCTGCAGCATGTCGGACATCTGCTGACCCAGTTCGTCGTATTCGTCCTGCATCGCCTGCAAGTCTTCGTCGTTGTAGGTTCCGTTCGCTGCCTGCGTGGACAGGTCTTTCATACGGCCCAGTACGTCGGTCATTTCATCAAACATGCTGTCTGCAGTCTGCAGCATGGCAGTGGCATCGTTGATGTTGCTCAGCGCAACGCCCATACCGCTGGACTGTGCGGTCAGACGGCTGGCAATCTGTTTGCCCGCAGCGTCATCTGCAGAAGAGTTAATACGGTTACCTGTCGCCAGACGTTCCATAGAAGTAGACAGTGATGCGCTGCTTTTGTTGATAGCATTAACAGCAGACATTGATGCGGTATTAGTATTAATCGATAACATGGTACAGCTCCTTGGGAATAATCGTTTTCGTTTCGATACCCTGTAAAAACGACCGCCCGTTTGGAAAACTTAAAGCGCTGCAAAAAAATTTTTTACGCTCCTCACCACATCATTAACCCGAGAGATAAACCGCCACTCTATTTTAGCTTTCCGTGCTCCCTCCCACAAATACCACTACATAAGGAAGATCTCAATCAAGATTTAATTAAAAGATTATTAGAAATATCTAATAATGGGTTGAAGATTTACACACCAACAGGGTTAACATCATGAAACCAATGAGATTATGCTTAATCAAAAACCGCTTAATCACCCACTCTTTGACCTTGTTTTACATTTGGTTGCAAATGGCCTGTATTTTTATATTGTGAGTCTCAGACACTTTCGCTACATTTCAAATCCTTTTTTGGATAGCATAAAAAATACACAATACCGATTCGGCTGCTGTTTCACAGCCAGAAGACATTTCAATTTCTCCAGAATTTTAATGCACTGATTTTTAACGGTGTGACACCAGGGATATAAAAATCTTGCGCGGATATATAAAACCATGAGTATTGTAGTCAACAACTGGCGGATGGATTCTTCGCTTAATGCGTTAATCCATTGTGAAACAGGCGAGATACGTCGCTTGGGCGAATACCATTTTATTCTGTTAGAAACATTAGCTAAAAATGCCGATGTTGTTTTATCTCGTTCATTTTTAATGACCGCTGTCTGGAAGAATCGTATCGTCGGTGGAAATAGCCTACCGACAGCCGTTCATGCCCTGCGTGTCGCTATCGATGATGATGGTAAACAACAGGAAATTATTAAAACCATACCTAAAAAAGGGTATTTATTTAATAAAAACTATCTGACTGAAATCATTGAACCTAATGAAAATAAAGCTGATGACAGCGCCGGCGATGTCACCGAAGAGAATGCTGAGCTTGCTGAAACCCTTGTGCCTGAAGCGCTACTGCCCTCAACAGAAAAAGAACAAATACATTTAAATAACAGTCAATTGCATGCAAAAAGCAAGAAAAAACCGGTCATCAATCGTCATCCTTACCGGGCCGTTCTGATAACCTTACCCGTTATTGTTACCGCGCTGTTATTATTTATCTTAATCTCTTATTTTAAAGCACCGTCGGCCACTAAAACGCCAGAAGCCCCGCAGTTGGTTAAAGAGACGCTGAAAAACGCCGACCGTATTACGGCTTATCAACTGTATGATCCAGGTGAGAATAAGAAATCGTTATCACTGGTTTCACAACATATTGTTCCTGGTGTAGAGCAGATCAATCAACTATTGGTTACGCATAGCGCTTCCATGACCCTGTATTACCGGGTCTCTCTCAACAAGCTTGCCCTTGATATTGTGCTAAGCAACCAATGCAATGATAACTGGCAGTTAGCGCTCAGCTTTGATAACTGGCTAAATAAAGATAATGAAATGAATGGTATTTTAATTAAAGAAGTGGAGAAAATGTTAAATGAAATGCCCAAATGCAAATAATTACGTTTTCCCCTGTCTGTCTGCTTTAACGTTATTTTGTACCTTCATGGTCCATGCCCATATTGAAAATACGGTTGTTGCTAATTACGATCTTAATACTGGCAAAAACGTACATTATGAACTCATTACGAGTCCACTGAACAAAGACACGACCGTCACTCTCGTCCCATTGGAGCAAAGTAACAAAACACCATCCACGTTTAAGATCGCCGCGTGTATTAACTATTATGCAGGCTCGTCTAAACAGGGGGAGTTTCATTTTAGTACGACCAAAACCGATCAAAACGACTCTCGGCTGGCAAATTTTGGATCGTTTGTGACAGAACACAACCTGCATACGTGGTGGATTCATTTAGACACGCAGCAAAATTTGCTTTTTACACAGGATGTAGGAGGTCTGTTAATTACAGACCCCTCTGCTTTTACTTTCTCAACAAAAGCATGCCATCAAGATTAGCTTAATAAACTACGAACAGTCTGGCTGGAAAGCCGGGCTTGTCCGTTTACCGCCTGTGCTAATACCTGGTAATTGTGATTAGCATGGTCCAATACCCCACCCAGTGATTCCGAGGCTTTGACCGCACTTTCTGATTGCGGAAAACGCGCCATACCGTCAATGAGCTGTCGGGCTTTTTCCTGCTGTGCGGCCATCTGCGCACGCTGATCGCCAATGATATCCAGCGCCTGCTGTAAGCCATCCTGAGAGCGGGAACTGCCCTGCGCGATATGTTGCAGAAGTTCTTCTGAACGGGACGGATCGGCAAACGTTTTGAGTGGGGTAAACGCCGATGTCTTCGCATCAACATCGCGTACGCTCAGGGTTTGTTGGATCTGTGGCCACTGCTTTTCCGCAGTGGAAAAACTCAGCGCTCCTTGCCGATCGTGCACCTGCACGCCGACACGACGCAGCGCGTTACTCATCATCATTTTGTACTGACCGGGATCAAGATCGTCACCGACCACCACCGCAGAATGCTGCGTTTGCCGCCCGTCAGAGACACTAAACATACGTGAACTTATGGCGTTTTTTTGCAGCATCTGCGCCAGTTCAGGCGAGTGAAAGGTCACTCGCGCCTCGCCCTGTAAAACCGGACGCAGCTGCCTGTCGACCGCGCCGCCGGACAATGTTGGCCTTTTTTCCAGCCACTGTGAAAGCTCAGCCCCTTTTTGCTGCTGCGCCTGTCCACCACGGCGCGATGCGTGACGATAGTCCAGCAAATGCTGTTCCAGTTGCCCGAGGTAGTGATCGGCCTGCTGCAGCGTGGTGAGCTGATCGTTAAGCTGCACGCTGTAGCGCTGAGGCCGGGTGGTAATAAGTGGTGAGGCCGGGTAATCACTCGCCGTTGCGGGTAACTTTTGACGGACAGGGGCATTCTGCGCAACGGTATGCTGCTGCACAGAAGGATTAAGCGCTCCGCTACCGGAGAGTGATGTTGTATTTAAACCGACCTGCATACTATTCCTGAGCTACTGCTAACTGTTAAATCACACTGAAAAGGTTCAACTCACTCACTTTGGAGTAAGTTTTTAAGGTGGCTTGCATCGCCATTTCCAGACCGGTGAAGGTAATGGAGGCCGGGCCATAATCCAGATCGCTCAGCTGACTGATCAGCTGATCGTTGGAGGTGGTGATATCCGTCTGAGCGCCGCTCAGCATGGTCATCGTATTCTGCGTTTCACCAATGGTGGCGATCGAGGCGTTGAGCGCGTCAGAGGCCACATCCACCGTATCGATAGCATTTTGAATATCGCTTTGTACCTGCGGATCGGCAGGGTCCACCGACGGATCCTGCAGCTCTTTCGATAGCGAAGTCAGGGTATTCAGCACGTCGAGGCTGTCGCCGAAGAAATCACTGACCGCGACATTGGTATCCACTTCTACACCATTGGACACCGTGGTCTGGCGATGATCGCCATTACCCTGATAGGTATAGCTGTCAGTTACCCCGTCGCCGTCCTCATCTACCGCGACAAT
This sequence comes from Citrobacter arsenatis, assembly GCF_004353845.1. GTDB lineage: Bacteria > Pseudomonadota > Gammaproteobacteria > Enterobacterales > Enterobacteriaceae > Citrobacter > Citrobacter arsenatis. Next base: position 1,035,617 of record NZ_CP037864.1, on the reverse strand, counting down.
CGGCGGCCGATCGTTCACCGTCCCGCCAAACACATAGTGGCCATCTTCATCCTGATAATTCAGCGCTGAGACCATCGCTTCGGTCATCGACTGAATATCCTGCCCCAGGCTGGACAACGACTCGGCGGTATTGGTACCGTTGGCGGCCTCCAGCAGATCGTCGCGAATTGCCAACAGATCGTCATTGACGCCATCCAGAATTGACTCCTGCTGGCTCATCCCCGCCGAGGCGGAATCAATATTGGTTTGATATTGATCAATTGCCGATTGCTGGCGGTTAAGCTGGGTGATTCGGGTCGCCGCAATCGGATCGTCAGACGGCAGCAGAATACTTTTCCCCGTCGCCATCTGCGTGACGACGTGAGAAAGATCGCTGGAAAGGTCGTTAAAACTCTGCGTCATGGACACATAAGACTGTTGTGTAGTGACTCGCATATTGATTCCTCTTCCGGTTAGCTACACATTTCCAGCACAGAGTCGAAAATGTCTGCGCCCGTTGAGATAACTTTGAGGTTGGCCTCGTAAATTTGCTGATAGGTAATGAGGTTCACCGCTTCTTCATCCATGCTGACGCCGCTGACGCTGCTCTGCTGGTTCTGTGCTTCGGAGTACACGTTTGCCGCCGCTTCCGCTTCCGTCTGGTTTTGCTGGCTGTAAATACCGATGTTACTGATGATCGATGAACAGGCTTCACCCACGGTTACGCTGCCCAGCCCCTCTATCTCCAGCGGTTCGGTCGAGATATTGATCAGCGCCTGCAGGTTATCGCTGTTACCGCTTTCGTCCGGCGAGCTGGAAAACGCCAGCTCATCGGCGGTGATATCAGGGTTCACCTCCAGCGGGCCATCCGATGAGTTTTCGTCATAGATAAACAGCGGTTCACCGGGGTTTCCGTTCAGATCGTAGCCCTGGGCCAGTTGGGTGTTCACCGCATCGGCAAACTGTTCAGCCATGCTGTTAATCGTGCCGGTCAACGGCGTCAGAATTTCATTTTGATAATCAAACAACGCCCCCAGCGAACCACCGGTATCGGTGTTCATGGATGACGTGGTTCCGGCAAACGTCAGCGACATACTCTGCGTGCCGTCGGCGTTGGTATCGAGTTCGATGGTAGAACTCTCCTGCCCGCTAACCAACGGCTGTCCGTTTTGCAGCGTGACGTTATAGTTGCCCTCATCATCAATATTGACCTGAACGTCCATGATGCCGCTCAGTTGTTCCACCATCTGGTCACGGGCGTCGTACAGCGCAGAGGCGTTATCGCCATTGGCTTCAGCTTCAGCAATTTGCTGGTTATAGCTGGCAATACCGCTGGTCAGGGTGTTCACCTGCGCTACCATCGCCTGTTCCTGACTGACAATCTCACTGCTTTGCGAATCGATATAATCGAGGGTGTTATCCACGCGCAGCGCCAGCGCGCCGGACTCGCTGATCACCTGCTCGCGCAGAGCAGAATCATCCGGGCTGGTGGTGGCTTCGTTGAGGGCGGCAAAAAAGTTGTCAAAGCCGCCGCTCAGGCTGCTGTTATCGTCGCTGAGCACGGTTTCCAGTTGAGTTAAATACTCTTGCTGGGTGTTGTAATAGCCGTAATCGCTGGCGGCATACCAGACCTGGTTCACCTGATACTGGTTAGATACCCGGCGAATGCTGTCCACCTGCACACCGTTACCCGCGCTGTTCGCCGAACCTGAACTGGCGCCAATGGTACTGGTGATGGCCACCTGCCGGGTGTAACCATCGGTCATGGCGTTGGCCGTGTTTTGCGCGGTGACGTTAAGCTCCACCTGCGCAGTCGATGCGCCGCTGTAGCCAATGTTAATCATGTCCATCAAAGAGTCCTCGCCGGTCAGTTCCCCGGTATGTCGTTAACAACCTTGCCGATTAAAAGCGGCGAAAAAACCACAGTTCTTAAGCCGCCGCGCAACCTTTATCCTTTGTGATGCGGGGAGAGCTGTTTGACGATCATCGCCGCAATCCCAATGCCGTGCTGCTGGGCCAGGCTGTTGCATAGCTGATCGTCATAAAACCCCTGCATCATGCGCACCGAGTCGCTGTTAAACGGGTTATCTTTGGAATCGAAGATCTCATTGGTTTTACGCATTTCTTTCAGCATGTTGCGTAAGAAAATGGCTTCAAACTGCTGAGCGGCTTTCTGCAAATCGTTATCTTTAATTTTCGGGCCCATTAACGCATCGCTGCCGTCAATGCCCCCGCTATGATTCACTTTGATATCGGCCATTAAATTACCTCCAGATCGGCATCCAGCGCCCCGGCTTCATGCAGGGCCTGTAAAATAGACATAATGTCGTCCGGCGTGGCTCCCAGGCTATTGAGCGCATTAACCAACGTTTTCAGGCTGCTGGATTCAGGCAGCGTTATCATCCCCGGTCGGGCATGATTCACCGAAATATTGCTCTGCGGCGTCACCGCCGTACGGCCTCCGGCAAAAGCATTCGGCTGGCTGACGTTGCTGCTTTCACTGATGGAAACCGTCAGACTGCCATGCGAAACCGCCGCCGCGTGTAGGGCAATGCCATCCCCCATCACCACCGTGCCGGTACGCGAGTTAAACACCACGCGGGCGCGTACTTTTTCGGCCTGAACCTGAACGTCATCTAACTGCGACATAAAGGCGACGCGCGCCCCTGGGCTGGTTGGCGCACGGACGCTGACGTTGGTTGAGCTTTGTGCCGTGGCAATGCCGCCAAACGAGGCGTTAATTGCCGCCGCAATGTTATTGGCATCTTTAAAGGAGGGACGTTTCAGATTAAGCGTAATGGTATCGCCCATCTGGAAGTCGCTGGGAATTTCGCGTTCGACCGACGCGCCGTTCGGTATCAGCCCGGCGGTTGGCGTATTCACGGTCACACTTGAGCCGCTTGCCCCGGTCGCGTTCATCCCGCCGACCACCACGCTCCCTTGTGCGAGGGCATAAACTTCTCCATCTGCGCCGTGCAGTTGGGTGAGCAATAACGTGCCGCCACGCAGGCTTTTGGCATCGCCAATTGAGGAGACTGTGACATCAATGGTCTGCCCGCGCGAATACATGGGCGGTAGCGTCGCGCTGACCGCCACCGCCGCGACGTTTTTCACCTTCGGATCGATTTTGCTCGGCAGCTGTACGCCAAACTGGCGCAGCATGTTGGTAATGGTTTGGTTGGTGAATTTGACCTGGTTTTTATCCCCGGTTCCGTCCAGCCCCACCACCAGGCTGTAGCCGACGAGTTGGTTTTCCCTGACGCCCTGGACGTTGACCAGCGACTCCAGAGATTGCGCCTGCGTGGTGCCCGGCAGCGCCAGGCTCAGGGCGATAACGATGCCGTTTAACGCCTTCATCCAGCGCCCGCTTAAGTGTTGCATATCAAAATCCTGCATTAGATCGGGAAGAGAGGATGGTTAAACAGACGCGTCAGCCAGCCCGCCGCATTGGCATCGCTCAATGCGCCACGACCCGCATAGGAGATACGTGCATCGGCAATACGCTGCGATGAGACGGAGTTGTCGTTTTGAATATCATCGGCACGCACCAGACCGCTCAGGCGTATGTACTCATCTCCCTGATTGAGGGTGAGCCATTTTTCACCGCGAATCTCCAGAATGCCGTTCGACTGTACCGAATGCACCGACACCGTAATTTCACCGCGCAAACTGTTTTGCTGCTGCGAGGTCGCCGTGCCGTTGAAATCGCGATTGGCGTCGACGGAAGCGGAAAGGTTATCTTTGGTATGCCCAAATAGCGTTGGTGCGCCGATATCAACGGTATTGTTCTTACCGAAATTGGTTTTCGCCTGTTTGCTCGACTGGGTAGATTCTTCCAACATCACGGTCAGGATGTCGCCCACCCGATAGGCACGGCGGTCCGCCGTCAGCGACCAGTTATACCCTGTTTCAAACACGCCACCCGCACGGCCATCCGCCGTTGGCGGCGCCTCGGTTTTGGGAGGAGCAAAGAATTCGTCATTTTTTTTGACCAGGAGGGCCTGCGATTCGCACCCGCTTAACAGGGGAAGCAGGACCACCAGCCAGAGATAATTTTTCACGTTCTGCCTATATTCTGCCGGATGGCGCTACGCTTATCCGGCCTACAAATGGGTGTTGCTTATTGGCCGGATAAGCGTAGCGCCATCCGGCATGTCACATTCTTGCGTTACAGCGTCTGACTAATAAACTGCAGCATATCGTCTGCCGCTGAGACCATTTTGGCGTTCATCTCATAGGCACGCTGTACGGTGATCATCGCCACCATTTCATTGACGATGTCGACGTTCGAGCCTTCCAGTGCGCTGTCCTGCAACGTTCCCAGGCCATCTTCCCCCGGAATACCTTCCGTCGGTTGACCGCTGGCTGCCGTTTCGAGATACAGGTTGTCGCCTTCGGCTGAAAGCCCCGCCGGGTTAGCGAAGTTCACCAGCGTCAGTTGCCCCAGTTCAGTCGGGTCGCTGTCGCCGGGAAGGATCGCCGTCACGGTACCGTCTTCGCCAAATGCCACGTTAGTCGCACCGGCGGGTACGTCGATTTCCGGTTGCAGAGGTAAGCCTTCGGAGTTGGTTAGCACGCCATCAGCGTTAATCTGCATGTTGCCGTCACGGGTATAAGCAATGTCCCCGTTGGCCTTTTGCACCTGCCAAAACCCCTGCCCCATAATGGCGACATTCATCGCGTTGTCGGTGGTTTCCACATTCCCTTCGGTGAAGGTTTTTTGCGTTCCAACGATGCGCACACCGCTACCGAACTGCATTCCGGTCGGCATGATGTTGTTTTGATCGAGCATCGCGCCCGGCGCTTCCTGAGTCTGATAAAACAGATCCTGGAACATCACGCGGTCACGCTTGAAGCCCGTGGTGTTAACGTTGGCGATGTTGTTGGCAATCGCACTCATCTCAGCATCCTGCGCCGACAGGCCGGTTTTACTGATCCATAACGCTGCGTTCATAAAACTTTATTCCTGATTAAAGGCCACGACTCAGGAGCCGCGTAGCAGCCTGTTGCCGGAGTCGCTGAGATCTTCAGCCGTTTTCATCATTTTGATTTGCGCTTCGAACTGGCGGTTCATCGCAATGGACGACATCATTTCGCTCACCGCAGACACGTTACTGCCTTCCAGAAAGCCGCCGCTCACCTTGATGTTTTCATCACGCTGCGCCGGTACGCCATCCGCCGTTACCAGCATCCCTTCGCTATTTTTCGCCAGATTAGCGACCGGAATATCCACCAGCTTCAGACGATCGATATCCATGGTGGCGGTAACATCGCCGTCGTCGGGCGTGACCGAGAGCGTGCCGTCGCTGCCGAAAGAGGCAATCGCGTTTGGCGGCAAAATGATCGGACCGTTATCCCCGAGCACCACGTTACCGTCGATGGTCAGTTGGCCCTGATCGTCCTGCTGAATATTACCGTTACGGGTGTAGACCTCGTTTCCGGCTTTATCCTGCACGGCGATATAGCCCGATCCCTGAATGGCGACGTCCAGCGGGCGTTCGGTTTTCTCGGCCACGCCGGTACTGTCATTGACGCCGCTGGGACTCTCTTTCGCCATAAAACGCGTGTCGAAGCCACCGCCTTTCACTTTGTCATTGCTCGCCATCGCCATATCCGCACGAAAACCATTGGTGTTGACGTTGGCAAGGTTATTGGCGCTAATTTGCTGCTCCAGTAGCGTCTGGGTGGCGCCGCTCAGCGCGGTATAAATCAACCGATCCATTTCTTAGCCTTACATCGCCTGGAAGAGAGCCTGATCCAGCTGCGTACTGGTGGAAATCACCTTGGTGTTCGCCTGGTAGTTACGCTGTGCGGTCATGAGATTGACCAGCTCGTTGGTGATGTCCACGTTGGAGCTTTCGAGCATGCCGGAAGAGAGCGTGCCGCAGGAGCCGGAGCCTGGTGTGCCAATCAGCGGCGTACCGGATTCGCCCGTCTGTACCCAGGCAGTACCGCTTACCGCTTCCAGCCCGTTCTCATCCGGGAAGGTGGCCAGCACCACCTGCCCCTGCAACATGCGCTCGCCGTTGCTGTAGGTGGCGTAAACTTTACCGTCGTCATCAACCTGCACGCCGTTCTGCGTTGCGGAGGCATAACCGGTGGCGGAGTTGGTGGTGACCGAGAAATCAGAGCCGTACTGAGTACAATCGGAGTAGTCAATGGTCATCGAAATCGGTGCGGCTTCAGTGGTGGTGAAGGTGATAGTTTGCGGCGTGGTGGGATCCGTCAGCTTGCCGGTATTCGGATCGAAGGTCAGCGTGGTCGGCGGTGCGTCTGTCTGCGCTTCGCCATCAAAGGTGTACTGCACTTCCCAGGTATTATCTCCGGTTTTAGTAAAGTACTGACTAACCGAGTGTTCATTACCGAGCGAGTCATACACGGTGGTGGTGTAGCTGTCGGTGTAGGTATCGCTGTTGTTTGCGTCAAACGGTACGCTGGCGCGATCGATTGTTTCATCGCTGGCATCAAAGTTAGCCGTGAAGGTCATGCTGTCCGTGGCCTGCGCCGGGATGTTGCCGGTTTTAATCTGGATATCGGTAACGGTACCGGTTTGCAACGTGCCGCTGTCATCAACCGGATAACCTTGCAGGTAATCACCGGACGCATTGACGATATAACCGTTTTTATCGGTCACGAAAGAACCGGCGCGGGTATAAGAGATGTTCCCGGCACTGTCGCACATCACAAAGAAACCATCATCATTGATAGCCAAATCCAGCGCATTGCCGGTGGAAACCATTGAACCGCCGGTGGAGATGCTTTGAGCGGACCCCGCCACGCTCACGCCCATCGCCTGCGTCCCGGCGTACATGGCGGAAAACTGGGTGGTCATTGATTTATAACCGACCGTACCGGAGTTCGCGATGTTGTTACTGATGCCATCCAGCTGTTCGTTGACGGCGTTCAGACCCGTCGCTGCAATTTCATAACTCATTGTTTCTTCCTGTAATGTAAACTAAATCAGAGCACCATATTGCTGTCGGCGTTATCGCTGCCGTCGTCAGTATCGGGTGGCGTGGTGTCATCTGAACCGCCGCTGCCATCAGTACTATCCGGTATGCCAAACTGGGTGATCATGGTGAAAGGCACTTCCCCGACGCCGTCAACGTTGAGCACCGGGGTGCTGCCATCGAGCGGAATACGCACATCTTCCACCTTGCCCGTCACCTCAATCGGCACTTCCTCTTCCCCGGTATTGGTCACCACGGACACGCTGTAATCCCCCGGCGGGATGCCGTAATCCGCAGGATTGATGTCGAAATCCACCTGGCCTGGTCCAACGGAGGTTTCACCTTCCGGGATCAGCGACACGGTGTAGTCATCACCGGCTTCATCGGTAAAGTGCAGATCCACATCGGTACAGCTGTCATCCAGCGTGACGCGCCCCTGGATCGCCTGGCTGTTGTCTTCGATATCCAGCGAGGTGGTTTGCACCATAATGTCGTCGCCAACCATATTCCCCAGCGCCATCACCTGGATGTTGCTCATCAGCACCGCGTTGGTGTTGGCCTGGACGCTCATCTCTTCCATCATGGCAACCTGCGCCATGGAGGAGAGCTGATCGATATAGGCCGTAGGATCGGTGGGATCGGTCGGGTCCTGGTTTTCAATTTCCGCCACAAACAATGTCAGGAACGTTTCCACCCCAGAGCTTTCCGTTGAGGTCGTGGTCGTCGGCGTATTACTGGTACTGCTGCTATCCGTGGTTGACGACGTGGTTGAAGAACTGCTGTCTCCCACATTAGTGCTTTGCGTCGTGGCACCGACGTTATTTTCAGCAACAGCCGCCGTCTTCTCCTGAGAAGAAGCCAGCGCCTGAGATTGGGCATACAGAGCCAGGGTATTCATTACACTTCTCCCAGTTTGAGTAAGCTTTGCTGCATACTTTTGACGTTATTCAGCACATCAACGTCGGTTTCAAAATCACGTGAGGCAGACATCATGTCGGCCATTTGCTCGACTACGTTGACGTCTGGATACCAGACAAAACCGTTCTGGTCCGCCATCGGGTGGTGCGGCTCATAACGCTTCACCGCCCCGCCGCTTTGCATGACGTCCTGTACCTGTACGCTGGCGCCATCAATGGCATGGCGGTTGTGCCCACCTATCAGGCTATTGTTGTAAACCGCGGCAAAAACCGGGCTACGCGCCTTGTAGGCCTGCGCCTCGCTGCTGGCAGGAGATTCCGCATTCGCCATGTTGCTGGCGACGGTATTCAGACGGATGGTTTGCGCCGTCATCGCCGAGCCGGAAATCTGGTAAATATCAGTAAACGACATGGTTATTTCCCTTCGATGGCCTCTTTGATACCGCTAAGCTGCAGGTTCAAAAAGGTCAGACTGCTTTGATAATCCATACTATTTTGTGAAAACCGGGCCTGCTCGGTGTTCAGTTCTACGGTATTGCCATCCTCTGAGGGCTGCATCGGCACACGGTATTTCACGTCAACGTCGGGCTGCACATTTGTACGACTTGCCCGTTGCATCTCAGCGGCAAAATCAATATCTTTAGCTTTGAAATTTGGTGTATCGACGTTTGCCAGATTCGCGGTCAGTAGCTCGGTCCTCTCAAGACGTAACTTCACTGCCTGCGGATGTACACCCAATGCCTGCTGAAAACTGATTCCCATTTCTTGCATCACTCCTGCGTAGATATCGCTGTTATTAGCAATATGTATGCCAACTTTTAAGTGATTGATGAGAAATGAATTTATGAGACTACCCTCCTACGTAAGGAAGCCTTCTTTCCCCTTTGCCGCGGAAATATGGCTGGCTTTATGCTGCGTCTTACCCGTACATGCCGCCGTGCATCCCATACAGCACAGCGCCCGGGAACAGATCAACGCGCTGGTCCTGACCGCCGCCGGTCATGAAATTGACGCGTTGGCACAGAAGCAGCAGTGGCAGGACTATCGCTACACGTTCAATATCTATATTCCCTCTACCGTCAGCACCAGCGCGCTATGCGCAGTAACGCCTCAGGTCACCTCCAGCACCTCTGCGAAAATGGCCCTTTCGCGCATGAACTTTGTGGTGAGCTGCCCAGGCAGCGCGGGCTGGCAATACAACGTTGCAGTGCGCCCCGACGTGTCGGTGCCGGTAGTGATGCCAAAGTCGTTGATTGCCCGAGATACGGTGATTACGGCCGACGACCTGCAGCTTAAAAAATTCAATATCAGCAACCAGCGGGAAGGGTTGATGACAAATATGGATGAGGCGATTGGCCTTACCAGCAAACGAGCCCTGCAGCCGGGTAAACCGATTACCCGTAGCGAGCTGGTTCAGCCCATATTGGTTAAACGCGACCAGCCGGTGATGATCGTCTCCCATACGGCCGGGATTACCGCCTCGATGCCGGGCGTGGCGTTGAAGAACGGTCGTAAAGGCGATGTGATAAAAATTCGCAACAGCAGCAGCCAGCGGATCATTAGCGGTATGGTGGACGATACCGGCGTGGTCACTACGCTCACTGCTGAGCAGTGAAGGGATTTTTTGTGATGGGATTAAAGTTTTCCTCTATTGCCGTCGCTTTTAGCCAATAACGGATAACCAACCCAACGAAATATGTACGAGGTTGCTATGAAAATTACCCCGACTCTGCCAGGCAATCGCCCTGCATCAACAGCCGATCAGGCGCGTTCAGACAAGAGCAGCGTGCAGACGAGTACGTCCAACACTACGACGCTTTCCGCCGACGATATTACTCAGGCGGGATTACAAACGGCGCAGCAAACGCTGAACAGCGATCCGCAAAGCGACGTTGATTACGACAAAGTGGCGCAAATGCAGGCCATGCTGGCCGCAGGCGATATGCAGGTTGATACCCAGCAGTTGGCTGGCGACATGCTCAGCTTTTTCCAGAAATAAGAGGCCAAAATTGTGAGTAGCAGGCTACAGCAGGTGAAAACTCTGCTTCAGGGCATCCGGGAGGACGGGACGCGATATGACGCGCTCAGACACCAGTTGGAACAACAACGTCTGTGCATGATTCGCCGCGCCAGTGAAGAACTGCTGGCGGTCAACGACACCATTCAACAGCATTATGAGCAGTTGCAAAACAGCAGCCAGCAGCGCCGGTCAATCCTGCAGTTGCTGGGCGTAAGCGTCGATCGTGCAGGGATGGAACAGGTATTTAGCTGGTTACCCGGCGTACAGAAAAGTGCCGCAGAGGGCTGGTGGCAGAGCCTTGAGCAAAAAGCCAAACGCTGCAAAGCGTACAACGAAAAAAACGGCGATCTGCTGATCCGCCAGTATGAATTTATTCAGGCTTTTTTAGGCACCGAGCCGGATTTTATTTACCAGCGCTAAAACTTCCTTCCCTGACGCGGAAACCCGCTTTCCGCACTCAATCTAACCAATTGATATAAATAGAATAAAAATTCAGGCATGGATATTGCATTGATATAACCAGTTTGAATATTGGGATTGCTGAGAACACGTTATGAGTATGATTGATTGCTATGAACCCGACTTTGTCCGGGTGTTTTTATCCCACCATCCGGATTCCGTTTTACTGGCCAACATACGCTGGAAAACGGAAGTACGTCAGAGTCTGGTATTAACCGATCCGGCCTGCTGCCAGGCGGCATTAGGCGATCCCAACGCCTTTGTACTGCATACCTCGCAATGTGCAGCCGATGCAGACAGCCCGGCGTTATCCCAACGCGATCAGGTACTTAATCAATCTGCTCTGCATACCATCACGCTTCCCGGTTTGTCACCGGAGCTGCGCCTGTATGCGCTGGGCATCATGCTCTCTTTTTCCGAGAAATGCCCTGGCGACAGCGACCCTACGCTTGAGAAGCTGGCCTCGCTGCCGCAGGTTCTGGCTGACCATGCGCAAAGCGGAAAACTGCAGGAGCAGTTCGCGCAGTTGCCCAGCCTGCCCCAGCTGCAGCGGGAGCTGATCACCCAAATGGGCAACTGTGAGTTCAATTGGGATCTGTTGCCGGATAGCACGCGCAAGCTGAGCTTACCTCTGCAGGTCAGCCTGCTGATGCTCCAGGATGCAAACAGTGAAGCTATGCTCCAGCAGCAGTTGCAGGATCAATGGTTACATACCTATGAGCGCTACTTTGCCCAGGACGCATGGATATTCAGTAACTATCTGATTTATCGCCTGTATCACGACACATTCCCACAGCACGAGAGTGAAAGCGTACTGCAGCGTTTCTTCTGGCTGGTGGCTGACGTCTTTATGCTGCGCACACTGTTTAGCCTGTGGACGATGGATGATTCTACGCTGAGCCATGACGAAATTTATGCACTTTTCGCGATAGTTGAAGACTGGCGAAACCGCAGCGATGCCGCCGCAGTACGTCAACAGATTCAGAATTTACTGCCGGGAGATCATCTGCTCTCGGCGTTCTCCCTGCTTACACGTTAGCGCCTGTTGGCCGGGTGAATACCCGGCCCTTTTTCGAATCGCGAATACACATCACCATGTCTGAATCCTCCAAAGCACGTTCCGCCCTGACCGGCATCGTTAAAACGCTCGACACTGGCCGCGAAAAACCGTTTGTCAGCGTCATTACACCAACGTGGAACCGCGCCGCTTTCTTACCCTATTTGCTGTATATGTTCCGTTATCAGGACTACCCTGCCGACCGCCGGGAGCTGGTGATCCTGGATGATTCTCCGCAAAGCAATCAGTCGATCATTGACAGACTGACGCAGAATCATCCGGAGAAATTTAATATTCGTTATATCTACCATGCGGAAAAACTGACGCTGGGCAAAAAGCGCAATATGCTCAATGCGCTGGCGTTAGGCGAATATATTCTCTGCATGGACGACGATGATTATTATCCGGCGGATAAGATCTCTTACACCATCGATATGATGCAACGCCATCGGGCGTTGATTTCCGGTTCCGATCAGATCCCTATCTGGTACAGCCATATCAACCGCCTGTTCAAAAGCCGCAGCTTTGGCCCGCAGAACATTCTCAACGGTACCTTTTGCTATCACCGCAATTATTTAAAAAAACACCGTTACGATGATGAATGCAACTTAGGCGAAGAAGAAGGATTCACCAACCAATTCACCGCAAACCCACTGCAATTGCCGGGTGAGCGCACCATTATTTGTATCTCGCACAGCCAAAATACGTTCGACAAAGACTTTGTACTGGGAAGCAGCGAGCCGCTGGAAACCACGCTGGGCCAGGCGATTACCGACCCGATGCTAAAAAACTGGTATCAGAGCCTGCATAACGCCACCCATCATCAGCCGATCCAGTGGGATTACATCGATCAGGTGGTGATCGTGAATTTGGATTCACGTCCGGATCGTTTAGCGCACGTCCAGCAAGAGCTGGCGTTTCTCAATTTCCCGGCGCAAAAAGTCACCCGCCTTGCGGCGTCAGTTGCGACTAACGGCCAGACGGGCCGCCGCCAGTCCCATATGCAGGCGCTGCAGCTGGCACAGCGTAACGGCTGGAAAAACTACCTGCTACTTGAAGACGATAGCGTGATCCTGAAGCAGGAAAAGCATATTCGGGTACTCAATTCGCTTCTGCACGCGCTGCCAGGCTTTCCGTGGGAAGTGGTTATCCTCGGCGGGGAAATTAAACAAGGCCGTGAACTCAAAAGCCTCAATGGCATGATCCATGCGCGTGACTGCAATAAGGTTTGCGCCTATCTGGTCAACAGCAGCTATTACCCGGCGCTGGCTCAGCAAATGGAACATGACCTCTCCGATACGCTCGAAGGGCAATGGCAACCGCTGCTGCGTGAAGGGAAATGGCTCTCTTGTTATCCGAGCATCTGCTATCAGCGAGCGGGATACAGCGATATCGAGAAAAAAGAAACCGATAACATCGGCTACTACTTCAACAAAATCAATAAGAAACCTGAGACAGTCAATACGTTGGTAAGCCACTCGCCTGCTACGACATCCACGCAGATAGATGCCATTGGCTTCTATATGGAAACCTCACTGCATTACGCGGTCTACCGCCCCATCATTAGCGAACTGCAAGCGATGGGCCAAACCTGCTCGCTGCTGGTCAGTGACAAAATACCCAAATCGTTTCTCGATGAGATGACCGCGACGATTAAAACCATTAACGATCCTGCGCTCGGTGGAACGCGTCTTTCTGCGATCATTGAGAAGCGTCAGCGCTTCCGGTGCCTGGTCAGCCCTTACTACACACCGTTGCTGAATGGGCTGGCGGATTCCCATGTTCGTACCCTGTATGGCCTGGCGAAAGAAGAGTGGAACCATGCCTGGTGGAACGCCTTTTATCATCGCATCCTGTGCTACAGCCACTATAGCCAGCGTGCGCTTGACATCGGCGGTTGCGCTAAAGTGGTGGGTAATCCCCGTTTCGATGAATGGCATAACCGCACTTACGATACCGCGCTGCCCAACAGCCTGAAGCTGAATGCGAAAAAGCAGACCATCCTGTATGCACCAACCTACGGCGCGCTAAGCTCGCTCCCCCATTGGGCGGAGCAGCTCAGCCGGTTAAGCCATGAATATAATGTCGTTACCAAACTGCATCATGGCACCCAGCACAGGCCGGAAGAAGCCGCCTCGCTGGCACTCGCGCAACGCTACTTAAAAAACAGACTGGACGATCCGCAGCATCTGCTGGCGCTTATTGCGCAGGCGGATTATGTGCTGACGGACAGCAGCGGCTTTATTTTTGACGCCCTTCATATGAATAAACGCGTCATTTTACTGAGCTGGCCGGAGATGAGTTCTCTGCTGGATGGCCAACAAAGTTTCTCGACCCCCGACAGCGCAGATCAGCGCATCCGTAACATCCTTCCGGTGGCACTGGATATACAGACGTTGCGCCATGCACTCTCTTGCGAGTTTGACTGGGCTGCGCTGGAAGCACCATTGGCTGATATTCGCCACCACTATTGCGATGCGTTTATGGATGGTCAGGCGGGGAAACGGGCGGCGCAGGAAATCGTAAAGCTCATCGATGCTTCGCCCCGGCAGCAAAGCAATACGCTGCTGCTCAGTTTGCAACAGAAGCTATTTAGTTGATAACACAATAATTTTCGCCAGAGATTACGCTATGCCAACGCCTTTAGTGAGTATTATCGTTACCAGTTATAACCACGACGCTTTCCTTGAAGAGGCGCTGGATAGCGTCTTTAACCAGACGTGGAAAAACACCGAAGTCATTATCGTCGATGATGCCTCTACCGATCGGTCCGTCGAGATCATAAAAAAATATCAGCAGAAATATAACTGCAAAACGATACTGCGGGAGACCAACTATTATTCGCAGAAGGATAAAACTGGCGATAAACCGATCATCGAAGCCATGAACATGGCCACGGGAAAATATATTGCCGTGGTCGACTCAGACGATCTTATTGTTCCCACTAAAATCTCTCACCAGGTTAATGTGTTAGAGAAAAACCCGCACTGTGTAATGTGCTATAGCGCCATTCAGGTCATCATGCCTGACGGCTCGCGTTTTCCTTACAGCGACATTTTTCTTGATGGCGACGTTTTTCATCATCTGTTGGTTTCCGGAAATCTTAGTCTTTATATCGGATCGTTAATCCGCCGTGAGGCGTACCTGAAGATAGAGCGTTCCGATCCGCAACTGGTCCAGGAAGACTGGGACATGTTTCTGAAACTTTCTCGCCAGGGTCATTTTATTTCAACGCAGCGTTTAGTGGCCTACTACCGTCGACATGACAATAACACCTGGTACAGAAAAGATAACAGCAAATTAATGTACCGAAACAGGATGATGATCCTGAATCAATGGAAACATGAAGACGCCTGGGTAGAAGCGATGAACAGTCGCTGGAAACAATATGCTCACCCCGATCATACGCTGGTCAAGGAAGATATTGATGAACTGTTGATTGAGCGACCAACGGACCCTTTGTTGCATTTCCAGGGTTTTATCGTTGCCGTTCACAATAAAGATGTTACCAAAGCGCAATATCATATTGTGCAAGCCATCATTTATTGTGACGTTCGTCTGGAGATTTTACCGCAATTATATTTCGCGGCCTTAAAGAGCATTACTGATAATAAAATAAAAAACACGATCCTCTCCAGCCTCAAAAGCAGACTGCCCGACCAATACCAACAAATCAGCGCAAAATTCTCTCAGGATCTTCAGTAATGAAACAAGCAGAACCAAACCTTATCACCGTCACCAAACCCTTCTTGCCTCCGCTTGAGGAGTTTATGCCTTATCTGCAAGAGATCTGGTCAAGTAAGCAATTAACAAATAACGGCGTGATGCATCAACTGCTAGAGGAAAAGTTAGCCTCTTATTTGAACGTACCCTATATCTCGCTGTTTTGTAATGCCACCATCGCCTTAATCGCCGCGATGCAAACGCTGCGAATTAAGGGTGAGGTCATTACTACGCCCTATTCTTTTGTTGCCACTACGCACAGTATTCTCTGGAACCAGTTAACGCCGGTATTTGTTGATATTGATCCACACAGCTTTAACATCAACCCCCAGCTGATTGAATCTGCAATTACCGCCAAAACGGGATTGATCATGCCGGTACATGTCTACGGGCAAAGCTGCAACACCACAGAAATTGAAAAAATATCCAATAATTACGGTATTCCTGTTATTTACGATGCGGCGCATGCCTTTGCTGTAGAAGATTGTGGCGGAAGCATTCTACGCCATGGCGATCTTTCCGTACTGAGCTTCCATGCCACCAAAGTGTTCAACACCTTTGAAGGTGGTGCCATCGTTAGCTACGATAAAAAAACCAAACAACGCATCGATTATCTGAAGAACTTTGGTATTGCTGACGAGTTAACCGTTGTCGCACCTGGCATTAATGGAAAAATGAATGAGGTCCAGTCCGCTTTTGGTCTCTTGCAATTACAGTATGTAGATGAGGCGATCGCGAAACGCCAACAAATCGATAAATGTTATCGTGAGCAGTTGGCCAATACACAAGGCATTTTCATTCCTGCAGGCAACGCTAATCACAAGAGTAACTACAGCTATTTCCCGATCCTCGTGCGTCCTGATTATAAAATGTCGCGGGATGCGTTATACGATCATCTCAAAAGCCATAACATCTTAACGCGGCGGTATTTCTACCCCCTGCTGTCTAATCTCAACATGTACAAAAACATGTCTGGCGCCAATAAAGAGATGCTGCCAGTAGCAAACCAAATCGCCGAACAGGTGCTGTGCCTGCCGATTTATCCAGATATGACATCCGCTGAACTTAGCACCATTATCGAGCTGATTACCGCATGATCAATGTCCTTATCTTCCCCGCGGGAACCGAGATTGGGCGTGAGATATACCTGTCTCTGCGCAACGAGAAAAACATTAATCTGGTTTTGGCTGGTGCCGACTACGATAGCCATGCCCGCCACTACGCTTGCGAATACCATGTCGTGCCGGATGTTACGCATCAGGATGGGTTACCCGTCTTGCAGGCATTACTTGTCCAAGAAAGTATTGATTATATTTTTCCGGCTCATGATGACGCCCTTCTTTTTCTTTCTGAAAACCGGGAAGTGCTTTCCGCTACGGTACTCTGCCCATCGCAGGAAACATGCCGCATCACGCGGTTTAAAAGTAAAACCTACCAGGCGCTTAAGGATACGGTCCCTCTTCCAGCCGTATTCAATGATCCCAAAGAGATCGCGCACTGGCCCGTATTTGTCAAACCCGACCGCGGGCAAGGTGCGCAAGGAGCTTTGCGGGTTGATTCCCCAGAGAGGCTGGCATCGGTTCTCGCACAGAGAAATGACCTGATCATATGTGAATATTTAAACGGTGAAGAATTCACCGTGGACTGTTTTTCCGATCGCGTGCAGGGGTTATTGTTTTGCCAACCACGCGTACGCTCGCGGATACGAGCCGGTATTGCGATGACTTCCGCATTAGTCAGCCTGCCGGAAGTTGAAACTTACGCACGTGCTATATCACAGCGATTACAGTTATACGGCGCATGGTTTTTTCAGTTGAAGCGTTCTGCCTCGGGTATGCTGACATTACTGGAAGTTGCTCCGCGAATTGCTGGAACAATGGCGCTCAACCGCGCCAATGGCATCAATTTCGCCATGCTGACATTGTACGAAAGTATGCGCGTTAACGTCTCGCTGCGCCCGCTCGCTGAAAACCTGCAAATTACCCGCAGCTTAGCCAATCACTATACGTATGATTTTACCTACCGGCATGTGTACATCGACTACGATGATACGGTAGTGCTAAAAGATAAACTCTGCGTGCCTGTCTTCACCTTTCTCTGCCAGTGTCTGAATCGCGGAATAAAAATTCATCTCATCACGCGTCATACCGGTGATATTTACGCTGAACTGGCGCAACGGCGGATTAACGCTTTATTTGACACCGTCACCCACCTGGGTAAACACGATAAAAAAAGTGATTATATTCACGAACCCGACGCCATATTTATCGATGACAGTTTTCGCGAGCGGCAGGACGTTTCCTCTGTCACCGGCATTCCTGTCTTCGACATCAGCATGCTCGAACTATTAATATGTGAATAACATGAAAAAAAACATTATATTTTTGCATCTTGAAAGTCTTAATCACACGATTTTTAATAATCGACAGTGGTTTCCTTTTACTAATAAAATCTATAACCAGTCGCTGCGATTTAATAACTTTATCTCGACGGCAACCTCCTCACTGATGGCGTTAAGCGACCTCTTACACGGGGATGACAATACGTTAGAGCATAATACCCATCTTGAGGAAAACATCTCCATTCATCGACACTGTCCCGCGCTTTTCGATACTTTAAAGCAGCACGGATACACCACAGCAGGTATGGGATACCCAAAAAACTGGGCAAATGTCGATGCAATCTGGAGTGAAACAGATACCTTTAACTGGTATGACACATCGAAAATAATGCTGGCAGAAATGCAGCAGGTCGTGTCGCGGCCGGAACCCTTTGCGCTCTACTTATGGAATCTCAGTAGCCATCTTTGTTATTACGACGACATCAAAAAAGGAGGCGCTAACAGCCTCGAACGCTGGCAGCGCGGTTATCAAAGCATGGATTTTATGGTCGGCCAGACCATTAAAATGCTACTGGAATCCCAAAAACTCGATAATACAATTATCGTCGCCTTTGGCGATCATGGTGATGACTTTTGGGGACATGACTTTTATGGCGGCTATGCCCATGGTATTGAACCGTATACATCATTAGTACATACCCCAGCGTTTATTTTTTGTCCTGGAATGAAATCGGCTGATTTAAATCATATGGTTAGCATGGTTGATATCTATAATACGGTTTTGACATTAGCAAATGTACCTTCAACGAGTTGTGACAATAAGTTTTTTGCCTTAACCCCGCAACGTAAAGTCTGCTTTAGCCGAAATCTATTTGCACAACAAAAAAGCCAACACCAGGGAAGCCCCTTAAAAAAAGGTTATGCTATCACCAATGAATATTTTCATTTGATGAAAGTAGATAGTAAATTCAAGATGTTTCTATGGAAAACCGATCCGGCAAACCAGTTAGATATTTTAACATTATTAAAAGATAGTAAGTCAGGTACTCCATACCTCGATCTCAAAAAGGTGGACCGACAGCGTATGGGTGGGGCCCATCCTCATATCACGCATTTTTTCTCAGCGGATATGGCGCAGGTATTAGCTGATAACTTTCATCATCTACAGCAACAACTGGATTCATGGATCGATAGTAAAAAAAGCCATAAATGAAGAAAAGTCACTTCCTGCCCTAAAAATACATTGAGATTATTGAGACGATTCATGAAATTACATTCGACACCATCCCCCCAATGCAAAATTTGCGATTCATCACCAGAACTCTATGGAGTGACTGACTTTAATGTATCTTGCTATGGCAACAATGTGCATAGATACAACTATCCTCTCAGCGGCCATGCTATCTATTATTATAAATGCAAAAACTGCGGTTTAATATATACCCACGCTTTTGATACATGGTCTGATGATGATTATTCCCAGCATATATACAATGCAGAGTATACTAAACATGATCCCAATTTTATCTCTAAAAGGTCTACCCATAACTTCAATTTGCTGCACAATGCTTTCAAAAATCTCAAAAGTTTTCGCATGATTGATTTTGGCTGCGGCGACGGTCAACTGGTAAAGTTGCTAAAAGAATATGGTACTGATGCTGTTGGCTGGGATCCATTTAATAATTCAGCACCAATGCCAGAGGAAAGATTCGAGTTTATGACTTCATTTGAAGTCATGGAGCATACGCCAACGCCAGTCAAAACAATGGAGATTATAGACTCTCTTCTGGATCAAGAGAATGGGAAATACTTCTTTTCAACTCTCACAAATGACTTACACCTGGCTGAGTTAATGAACTTTTGGTATATAGCTCCACGAAATGGTCATATTACTATTCATTCAAACAAATCTCTTGATATCCTCTTCGCTAAATTTGGAATGAAAGTAAAACACATTTCAGAACTATATCACTTGGCTTATAAACACCGTGATTAACGGTCTACTCCTTACTTCATAAAAATTCAGTCAGGAAATACTATCACTTATAATTTCTTATTTAAATTTCTTCACCACCTCAATTATTGAGGTGGTCGAAATCGATGGCGTTCTGGGAAAATAAACCACTTCGCACAGGTACGACAAACTATCAAAGCGTCCTGCCCAGTCATCGCCCATCACCAGCGTATCGGCATTAAACTGGCGAATATAATCCGCTTTTTGCTCCAGCGACTCTTCAAGGAACACGCTGTCCACACATTTCAGTCCGGCAACAATCCCCATGCGATCGCTTTGGCTGTAAACCGGCATCCGGCCTTTTTTCTGCATATTTAGCGCATCGGAAGAGATACCGACGATCAGTCGCTCCCCCAACTGCCCGGCGCGTTGCAGAATACGCAGGTGCCCGATATGAAAAACATCAAACGTGCCGAAAGTAATAATCGTTTTCATATCCGTCCCAGCGTCTTTTGCCTTAGCCAACATTGCGCGGCAATCTCATCAACGGCTTTTTGCTCTTTTACCAGCGCCTCATTGCTTAACTCGTAGCGCTTATCATCGAGCGTCATGGCGACAATTTTCTCTTCGCAGGCCGCCGCAACAAGGTTTTTCTGAATACGCTGCTCTTTGATTTTAGCCAGCGTTTTCTCCTGCTCCTGCCAGGCAATCACCGTGCGCAACGTACCTTTGTATCCGGTCACATTTTTGAGCGATTCAACGGAAGGCGCATCAACGCCGATGCCGGTTTTTTGGATCAGGTAGCCCAGCGCTTTGATGTTATTGTCAAAACCAGTACAAACCTGCTGCTGTTTAGCCAGTTGTACCGTCATGTCTTTGACCGATTTATCCCGTAGGCGCTGCAACTGCGCCAGGGTATCAATAATTTGCCGCATGATTATTTACCTTCCGTTTTCTTCGCCAGCGGAAACAGAGCCTGTAAGCGGCTTTGCACCAGCTCCAGAGAGGCCGGTTCACTGACTTCCTGGCGCAGAAAACGCTCGATGGCAGGGAATACTTTGACGGCCTTATCCACGCTGGGATCGGCCCCAGCAACATATCCGCCCAACGGGATCAGCGGTTTAATTTCCATATAGGCGGCATAGTTTTGTTTCAGCAAACGGGCCGACTGTTGGTGATCGTGGGGCGTTACCTGGGTCATGCATCGACTGATCGACTGACCAATATCAATGGCGGGATAATGTCCGGCCTCCGCCAGCTTACGGGTCAATACGATATGCCCGTCCAGCACCGCACGCGCGCAATCGACGATCGGATCCTGCTGATCGTCTCCTTCCGCCAGTACCGTGTAAATGGCGGTCATAGATCCTTCACTTTCACTGTTGCCCGCACTTTCCACAAGCTTAGGGATCATGCCGAACGCCGACGGCGGATAGCCTTTCGTCGCCGGAGGTTCACCCAGTGACAGCGCAATCTCACGCTGCGCCATGGCATAACGGGTTAACGAATCCACCAGCAGTAAAACGTGATGTCCACGATCGCGAAACCAGGCGGCGATAGAGTGGCAAAGCTCGGTGGCTTTCAAGCGCATTAACGGCGACTCATCCGCCGGTGCCGCCACAATAATAGATTTTGCTAACCCTTCCGCGCCCAGCGAGTGATCGATAAACTCCTTCACCTCGCGACCACGCTCGCCAATTAACCCCACCACCACGATATCGGCCTTGGTCTGGCGGGTGATCATCCCTAACAGCACGCTTTTTCCCACACCGCTACCGGCCATCAGGCCCACGCGCTGGCCTTTGCCGATAGTGAGCAGACCGTTGATTGCTTTCACGCCGACATCCAGCGGTTGATTCACCGACCGGCGTGTGAGGGGGTTGATAGAAGGCGCCTGAGGCGGCAATACGTCATTACCCGTCAGACGCCCTTTGGCATCCAGCGGTTCGCCCAGGCCATTGACTACCCGCCCCAGCCAGCTTTCGCTTATCAGGATCTCCTGAGCTTTTTCTTCGGGGAAAACGCGCGCGCCCGCCATCAGTCCAACGGGGTGCTTGAAAGGCA
Organism: Citrobacter arsenatis; assembly: GCF_004353845.1. GTDB lineage: Bacteria > Pseudomonadota > Gammaproteobacteria > Enterobacterales > Enterobacteriaceae > Citrobacter > Citrobacter arsenatis. Next base: position 1,014,153 of record NZ_CP037864.1, on the reverse strand, counting down.
TCAGGTAGGTGATATCGCGGTTAAACCCCACCGCCTGCGCGTCGATCAACGTATGGTTGGCGCTTTCGACGCGACACAGTTGGCCAGTCACCAGCGGGCAGCCCACGCTCTCCAGCAAAATGCCGTTCACGCGCACCAGCCGCCCGGCAACCCGGGCTAAAGGGATCGACTCAATGGAGCGCAGCGCGTTGTCAAAGCAGGATAGGTCACTCACCCGTCGGCTCCGGCAGAAGCGATTCTTTCAACGCCGACATGCATTGGTCGAGCCGATGCTCGCAGCCAATATCCAGCTCGGACTTATCGGTAATCACCCGACACTCGCCCGCCTGCAAATCGGAGGATGGCGTCAGGCCCCATTCAGCGACCTTCTCCGGCGCGGCATCTTTAATGCGGTTAAATTCTTCATTACTCAGCAGGACCTGTAGCGACTCGGGCGTCGCCGGAAAGGCCGAAATCGCCTCTTCAACCAGCGATAGTAGCTGCGTCGGTTGCAGCGCCAGCTCACAGCGAATCACCTGGCGGGTGACCTTTTCCACCAGCTGCAGCAGGTCTTCCCGCTGTTTACGCTGAATGTGCGCCAGGTAATCGTTCACTTTGTCGGAGATAACTGCCAGCGGCTGCGCTGCCCGCTCAAACTGCTTACGCCCTTCCTGCTGTCCGGCCAGGCTGCCTTCAGTGTATCCCTGACGACGGCCTTCATCGTGCCCCTTCTGATGACCTTCCTGAAAACCCTGCTCCTGGCCTTCGGTCATCCCCTGTTCAAAGCCTTTTTGCAGACCTTCCTGGAAGCCGTCCATCAGTTGGCGCTGATAATCCGCCGGCGTGATCCCCGGCGTGAGCTGTTCAGCCTGCAAATGGCGCTGGCGTGGAGGAAAGCGGTGCAGTCGGTAACGACCACGAATAGTTTCAATCGCCATGTGTTACTCCGCCGTCTGTTCAGCAAACAGCTGAAGCTGAATTTCACCCGCTTCCTCAAGCTCGCGGGCAATCCCCATGATTTCACGGCGGATCTGTTCAATGCGGCTCACCGGAACCGGACCCAGGCGCGACGTTATCGCTTCCAGTTGTTGTACCTGACGCTTAGGCATGACGGCATAAATCGAACGGCGCAACAGTGCTTCGGTACCTTTCAGCGCGACCGCCCAGTCTTCCATCGGGACTTCATCAAGGAGACGACGGCGCACTTCATCGCTTTGGCGGCTCAGGATGAAGAAGTCGTACATTTCGTCCTGCAACTGTTCGAGGACATCTTCATCGCGTTCGCGCAACTGATCGAGGATCACCTGCTGATTCCCCTGGAAGCGGTTTACGATATCCGCGGCCTGCTTGATCCCTTTCACTTTCGAACCATGTTCGGACAACACCGACAGCCCACGTTCGATCAACCGATCCAACTCATCCACCACGTCGCGGTTCACATCGTTGAGTTTGGCAACCCGATAGAGGATCTCGTTTTGCACCGACTCATTCATGTAAGACAGTACCGTGGCCGAGATCTCCGGCGTCAGGAAGGCAAGGAATACGGCCTGCAATTGCAAATGTTCTTCTGAGATCAGTATCGCCAGCTGGCGCGGTTCCACCCACTGCAAACGCGCCATCCGCGAGCGGATCTCATCACCGTAAATGCCGTTGATCACGCTGCTGGCGATTTCTGTTCCCAGCGCTTTATTGAGGATCCCTTGCAGCATGGAACGCGAGGCGCCGTTGATGCCGCTCTGCTCGCGGAACTCATCAAAAAAGTTATTGATCACTTTTTTCGCCATGCTGGTTTTTACGCCAGACAGACGCGCCATGTTTTCGCTCAGACGAACGACCTCTTCGCGGCTGAGCTTCTGCATCACCGTGGCTGCCGCCTCCTCGCCCAGACACAGCAATAAAATTGCGGCCTGCTCGAGGTAGCTGTTGTTACTGCCGTTATTTATTGTCAATTCGCTCATTGCTGGTAATCCATTGTCTGAGAACTTCAGCTACGCGATCGGTGTCGCTCATCGCCAGTTTTTGCAGGAACTCCAGCTTCACTTCCAGACCAGAGCTCTGCGAAGGCAGGCTGTCGTCACCAGGGAAAGAAGGCAGTTCGATATTTTTGCGTTCATCTTCAGCAGCCGCAAAATGGGGTTTCTCCGCAGGAATTGCTATCGGTACAGTATCCAGCGCCAACTCTGGTGCTGTGGTACGGCGACGTTCAACGGTCAACCGTTTCATGACCGGACGAACAACAAACAGCAGCAACAGCAGAGCCAGCAGGCCGCAACCAATCAGGCGCACCCAGGCCAGAATGCTGTCATCCTTCCACAAAGGAACCACCGGCTCGACGGGGATCGACTGCGGTACAAAATTAAGCAGTGATAAGGACAGATTATCGCCACGCTTGGCATCAATCCCGGCTGCGTTATTCAACAGCGCCGTCAACTGCGTGGTTTGTTCCGGTTTCCAGTTTTTCAATGCCGGCGCGCTCTGGTTAAGCACCACGGCCACATTCAAACGTTTGATATCGAATCCTGGGTGCTGGATATGCTCAACGCTACGATCCCAGGAATAGTCGCGCTTGTTCTCGCTATGTTTTGATAGCGCGGCTGGCTGGCGAGATTCCTCTGGCTCAGTTCCATTGGCACCATTCGCCACCTGGTTTGCCGCCAACGGTGGACGGTTACTCAGTGAGCCAGGGATCCCCATGGCGATTTGGTTGGTATCGCTATCGAGTACCGTTTCTTCACGATTTACCTTCGGCGTATCACCGTAATGCTCCTGGGTTTCGTCGATATTGCTCAGATCGAGATCCGGCATCACGCTCACCCGGTAGTTGCCGGTGCCGACCAGAGAGTCGAGGACATTTGCGAGACTGGCACGGGTCTTATCCTGAATATCTTTAAGGATCTGGTCGCGCTTACGCGTCGCCGCAGAAACGGCTTCTCCCGCGCCAATACCGTCGGACAGTAAATTCCCCGCCTGATCGACAACGCTAACCTTCGACGCATTCAGATTGGGCACGCTGCCGGACACCAGATGCACAATGGCATTGACCTGGTCCATATCCAGCTTGCTGCCGTAATGCAGACGCACCACGACCGAGGCGCTGTTTTGCGGCTCATCGCTGACGACAAATGAACTCTCTTCATTTAGCGCCAGATGCACGCGGGCGCTCTCGACGGCGTCCAGCGTCATGATGCTCTGCGCCAGTTCGCCTTCCAGACTCCGCTTGTAACGGACGTTTTGCACAAACTGACTGGCACCCAACACTTCGTCTTTATCCATCAGCTCGTAGCCGCTGGGCAGCATGGCCTGCACGCCTTTCGCCGCCAGCGTCATCCGCGTTTTCGACAGCGCGTCTTCCGGAACCAAAATTTGCCCGCTCTGCGGGTCGATACGGTATTCCAGCTTTTCGCCATCCAACACGGTGACTATCTGTGAAACCGGAAGATTTTCCTGGCTACCGTACAGCGAAACATAGCCATGGTTACCGTTCCACAGCACGCTGACAATGATGGCGGTAGCCGCAAGCGCCGCAGCCGCCACCAGCACCAGGCGTTTATTACCATCCAACTTGAAAGAGAACGAGGGTAAAAGCTGAGTGAGTTTTTTTATTAATTCATTCATAGCGTTAGACTGACATGCTCATCAGGTCATTGAATCCGGAAGCAACTTTATTTCTGACCTGTACCAGCGCAGAAAACGATAACGATGCCTGTTGACTGGCAATCATGGCCCCCGCCAGGTCGTCACTTTTCCCCATCTCAATGGCCGTTTGTTTTTGCTCCGCGACCTGCTGGAATTGATCAACATGATTCAACGCGCCTTGCATAACGCGGTCGAACGAGACCGGAGAAGATGCCGATTGGGCGCCCACGGCGTTAATCTGCATCGGCGAAAGGACGGGCGCCTGGGCGACCGCTTTCATCTGCTGCATGTCCTGCATCATTTGCGTCTGCATGGTACTGGCTGGGGCTATCGTATTTATGCTCATGACCTACTCTTAAAATTAAAAAAGCGTTTTCGGTACTACAGACTGATTCAGGAAAAGATCTCGATTCCCTGCTTTCGCATTGACGCCAGACGATAACGAAGCGCGCGTGGGGTAATGCCTAATAAATCAGCAATTTTGGTTTTATTGCCCTGATATTTACGCATCAGGTCAGCGATATATTGATACTGCGCACTGCGGCCATGCTGCCCCAGATTGTCGCTGGTCGTTATTGGCATACTGGGCTTCGGCTGCCATTGTGGCTCGCTCCAGGAATCAGACTCAATGGACGGCAGACCTAAGGTATCGGGATAAATGACGCCATCACGATTCAGGATCATTCCCCGTTGTATCGCGTTCTCCAACTGACGCACGTTCCCCGGCCATTCGTAGCTGAGTAATGCCCAGCGCGATGATTCTGAAAGCTTGATATTTTTAACCAGTACCGTGGAGTATTTTTTAATAAAGGATTCCGCCAGCGGAATAATGTCTTCCATGCGTTCGCGCAGCGGCGGCATGGTCAACGGAATAACGGATAACCGATAATAGAGATCTTCCCTGAAACGTCCTGCGGCTACCTCTTCTTCAAGATTCTTATTGGTACAGGCAATTAAACGGAAGTTCAGTTTGATTAAACGGTTACTGCCTAAACGCTCAACCTGTTGCTCCTGCAATACACGCAATATTTTAGCCTGTAGCGCTAAAGGCATATCGCCAATCTCATCCAGCAGTAATGTGCCGTTATTGGCTAATTCCATTTTCCCTGGCACGGTAGCCACCGCCCCGGTAAATGCACCTTTATCATAACCAAACAACGTGGCTTCGAGCATATTTTCAGGAATAGCGGCACAGTTCACCCCGATATAAGGTGCCTGAGGTTCCTGCGCAGACGCAATTGAATGGATAAATTTGGCGACACATTCTTTACCAGTACCGGTTTCGCCATGGATAAGGACTGGAACATTAAAAGCAGCAATACGCCTTGCCATTGAAAAAACGTTAATGCTGGAGGTTGCTTCGGCAATAAGTTCAAACATGATTATTTTACACTTAGAAGTAAAGTTAACATCCGTTACGAGAAATATACAAATCATTCCAAAGCACAATCATCGAATAATAGATATCGCCCGTGCCATGTCTTAATCCCATCCTTGCTCATGTTTTACCGCCCTTTCATAGGGCAGCCCCACTGAAGACTATTTTCAGATAGGGTTTTTCCTAAAAAAATACTATCACTGGTGCTATTAACAATCTTAAATTAAAAGATAATAAAAATATTATTACAATAAAAACAACAACTTATCATGATTACAGTATAAAAATAAACCACCAAGACATCGTGTAAGAAGGTTAGAGGATGAGTGGGGAACATCACGTATGCGTAATTAATTATTTTTTAATTATAGCCTGAGGCCATTAATAACTTGCAGAGGAGAGAGGTAGAATATCTAATGTGCAGCCCTACATCAGAGACGAAAGTAGGTACTGCATTTCATATCTAATGGACTTCAACAATATGAGAATAGCGTCAGGGATGAACCATAAATTAAATGGATTTGTATTTTTTTTGATAACCGCGGGATTTGATATCAATTCATCCGCCCCAGAAATTACAGCTGAGAAAGCGTACCATGCTGAAATATAGTCAAACGCCCGGAATCTTTAAACTTGAAGGAAACCGGCTTGGGCGTCCTTATCATCGTCTGCCGACTATGTTTACGGGTAATTTTGATACAATTGAATCACATCTCGGAAACTATTTTCTGAAAAAACATCGCACAAATATAACACTTAAAAAAATACACTGTGAGATGGATGTTATCAATAAAAGTGCGGAATTATTAGTTTCTCAGGTAGGACATTTAGCTTTTGATATCGATCGCGCATTATTGTTAATGTTATTAGGTAACTTTTATGGCCTGACATCTTCTCTCGCAGATGAGAAGTCGCAGGATGATTTACCAACCAAAACAGAAGTTCGGCTGCGAAGCAGACTGGCACTGGATATTTGCAATATCATTTTTAATAAAAATATATCCGGTATTCCACTGACGCTTAAACCCGACAGCAGCACCATACAAACCCACTGGGCTTATCAACTTACATTTGTATTAGGTGATGATGAGAATTGCAGTTTCCGCATCTTACTGGACGATTCGCATACCGATTACATTCTGAATTTGATCCGCCGTAGCGAGCACGGCGAGAAGAAAAAGCAGGTTGATAAAGCCAGCATTGAGACGCGTAAAAAAACGCTGATCAAAGAAATTATTCATACGCTGCCACTGACCATGAACGTCAAGATTGCAGAAATATCCCTTAATGTCGCCGACCTGACGACGATTAAGCCTGGGGATATTTTACCTATCGCCATGCCTGATACTTTCCCTGTTTATATCGGGAAATCCGAATTATTTAATGCCCTGATCGTAGAGGACAAAGACAAACTGTTTTTGTCCGAATTAACGAGCAAGACGGAGAAATCCTATGAGTAAGCCAGAAGATATTTTAGAACAAGGTTTCGAGTTAGCGCCCGAAACAACCACGCCGCCCGCGCCGTCGGTAACAGAGACGCTGGTAGCGCGTTTAGAAGACCGTTTTTCCGAGTCGATGTCGTTACTGAAACGTATTCCGGTCACGCTAACGCTGGAAGTATCATCCGTGGAAGTGATGCTGTCCGATCTGCTGAACATTGATGACGACACCGTCATTGAGATGGATAAGCTCGCCGGTGAGCCGCTGGATATTAAGGTCAATAACATCCTGCTAGGCAAGGCTGAAGTGGTGGTGGTGAATGAAAAATATGGCCTGCGCGTCCTTGAATTCAACACGAATGAAATCAACGACCTGGCACCATGAAACGCGCACCAACCCTCACGCTCATACTGGGTATCTCGTTACTCATCCTTTCTCCCTTTGCCTGCGCGCAAGGGGGAGATATCCCGTTGCTGAATGTGATTTCTCACGGGAATAGCCAGGAATACAGCGTAAAAATCCAGGTCCTGATCCTGATGACCCTGGTGGGCATTCTGCCTACCCTGGTGCTGATGATGACCTGCTTTACGCGTTTTATTATCGTACTTTCCCTGCTGCGCCAGGCGTTGGGGCTGCAACAAACACCGCCTAACCGCATACTGATAGGCATTGCGCTGTCGTTAACCATGCTGGTGATGCGTCCAATCTGGATCAACATTTACGACCACGCGGTTGTGCCTTTTGAAAACGATCAGATCACGCTCCCCGACGCCCTGAGCACCGCAGCCTCACCATTGAAGCGCTTTATGCTGGCGCAGACCAACAAAAAAGCGATTGCGCAAATAATGACGATCGCCAACGCGAAAGGTAACGCAGCCGATCAGGATCTCTCCATTATCGTTCCCGCATATGTGCTGAGCGAACTGAAAACCGCCTTCCAGATAGGCTTCATGATTTACATCCCATTCCTGGTGATCGACCTGATCGTTGCCAGCGTACTGATGGCGATGGGGATGATGATGCTGTCGCCGCTGATCGTTTCGCTGCCCTTTAAGCTGATGCTGTTTGTGCTTATTGACGGCTGGGCGCTGACCGTCGGTACGCTGACCTCCAGTATTCGCGGTCTGGGACTGGGCTAACGGAGATCGGATATGTTAACCATTGATGTAGCCGCAGATATCGTCGCCAGCGGCATAAAAGTCGTGATCATTTTAGTCTGCGTGTTGGTCGTTCCCAGCCTGCTGGTAGGGATGCTGGTCAGCATTTTTCAGGCCGTGACGCAGATTAACGAACAAACGCTCAGCTTTTTGCCCAGGCTTATCGTCACCCTCGCCGTATTGGGCATTTGCGGTAAATGGATGATCGTCCAGTTGAGCGATCTCTGCGTGCATCTGTTCACTCAGGCCGCCATTCTGGTGCACTGATATGCGCGAAACAGACGTTACACAGTTAAGTAACCTGATACTGGGCATGTGGTTTCCATTCGTGCGCATTATGGCGTTTATTCACTACGCGCCGGTGCTGGATAACGCGGCGCTCACGGTGCGGATACGCATTATTTTGTCGCTGGCGCTGGCCTTTATCATTACGCCGCTTATCCCCCATCCGGTTCCTGACAACCTGCTGTCGATCAACAGCATTATTTTGACCGCAGAGCAGTTTCTGTGGGGCATGCTTTTCGGCCTGATGTTGCAGTTTTTATTTTTAGCGCTGCAGTTGGCGGGCCAGATCCTCTCATTCAATATGGGGATGAGCATGGCGGTGATGAACGACCCCAGCAGCGGCGCGTCAACGACGGTCCTGGCGGAGATGATCAACATCTACGCGGTAATACTGTTCTTTGCGATGGATGGGCATTTGCTGCTGGTGAGCATTTTATTCAAAGGCTTTACGTATTGGCCGATTGGCAATGCGCTGCATCCGCAATCTCTGCGTACCATTTCCCTTGCGCTGGGCTGGGTGTTTGCCGCGGCCACGCTGCTGGCGCTGCCGACAACCTTTATCATGCTGATTGTCCAGGGCTGCTTTGGTTTGCTTAACCGCATTGCGCCTCCGCTCAACCTGTACTCGTTAGGTTTTCCGATCAACATGCTGGCAGGTCTTATCTGCTTTGCGACTCTGCTCTATAACCTGCCCGACCACTATCTGCACCTGGCGAACTTCGTCTTGCAGCAGCTTGACGCGCTCAAGGGGCACTATGGCGGATAGCAGCAGCGAAGAAAAAACAGAAAAACCCTCGGCGCAAAAACTTCGCAAAGCCAGGCAAGAGGGGCAAATTCCGCGCTCAAAAGATATGGGGCTTGCCGCCAGTCTGTTTGCCGCGTTTATGGTGATTTCCAGCAGCTTCCCCTGGTATGAGGATTTTGTCCGCGAAAGCTTTATCAGCGTGCATCAGTATGCGCAGAACATTAACAACCCGGACATCATCGGTCAGTTTCTCGAACACCATTTGCTGATTTTAGCCAAGTTCATCCTGACGCTATTACCCATGCCTGTCGCCGCACTGTTTGCCTCGCTAATTCCTGGAGGCTGGCTTTTCCTGCCAAAGAAAATTTTGCCGGACTTTAGCAAATTAAGCCCGCTCAAAGGAATTGGCCGCTTATTTTCTACCGACCACCTGGTGGACACCGGCAAGATGACGCTCAAAGCGATTGTGCTACTGGTGATGCTGTGGATTAGCGTGCGCAATAACGTGGCCGCCTTTCTGGGTCTGCAGGAGCTGTATTTCAAACAAGCCGTCAGCGATGGCCTGGCGCTGTACAGCAGCATCATGCGCAACTTTGTCATCCTGTTTGTCTTTTTCGCGGTGATCGATGTTCCTCTGGCGAAAAAAATGTTCACCAAAGGGTTGAAGATGACCAAACAGGAAGTGAAGGAAGAATATAAAAATCAGGAAGGTAAACCGGAAGTACGGGCCAGGATCCGTCGCCTGCAACGGCAAATGGCGATGGGGCAAATTCGCAAGGTCGTGCCAAAAGCCGATGTGGTGATCACCAACCCAACCCACTATGCCGTGGCGTTGCAGTACGACCAGTCACGCGCCGCCGCGCCTTTTGTTGTCGCCAAAGGCACCGATGAAATCGCGCTGTATATCCGTCAGGTGGCGGCGGAAAGCAACATTGAGATTGTTGAATTTCCTAAGCTGGCGCGCTCGGTTTATTACACCACCCAGGTCAATCAACAGATCCCATTTCAACTTTATCGGGCGATTGCACACGTCCTGACCTATGTACTGCAAATGAAGCACTGGCGTGACGGTTCACAAGCACGTCCATCGCTGAACAGACATATTTCCATTCCAAAAGAGGTTCTTAAACTGGATGCCGAAAACAACTAAACAACTCCTCGCATTGCTGCGTAACGGTAACATCGGTATTCCACTGGTAATACTGTGTATCCTGGCGATGGTGATCCTGCCATTACCACCAGCACTATTGGATATTCTGTTCACCTTTAACATCGTGCTGGCGGTGATGGTGCTGTTGGTGGCCGTTTCCGCGAAACGCCCGCTCGAATTCAGCCTGTTCCCGACCATTTTGCTGATCACCACGTTGATGCGCTTGACGCTGAACGTGGCGTCAACGCGCGTGGTGTTACTGCACGGCCATATGGGCGCAGGCGCTGCCGGTAAGGTGATTGAGTCCTTCGGTCAGGTGGTGATCGGCGGTAACTTTGTCGTCGGTTTTGTGGTGTTCATCATCCTGATGATCATCAACTTTATCGTGGTGACCAAGGGTGCCGAACGTATCTCAGAAGTTTCGGCCCGCTTTACCCTCGACGCCATGCCCGGGAAGCAGATGGCGATCGACGCCGATCTGAACGCGGGGCTGATTAATCAGGCCCAGGCACAGGCGCGACGTAAAGACGTGGCGGGCGAAGCGGATTTCTATGGCGCAATGGACGGTGCGTCGAAGTTCGTGCGCGGTGATGCCATCGCTGGGATGATGATCCTGGCCATTAACCTGATCGGCGGCGTCTGTATCGGTATTTTCAAATACGATTTAAGCGCCGAAGCCGCATTCCAGCAATACGTACTGATGACCATCGGTGACGGTCTGGTCGCCCAGATCCCGTCTCTGCTACTGTCGACGGCGGCGGCAATTATCGTTACTCGCGTGAGCGACAGCGGTGATATCGCCACTGACGTGCGAAGCCAGCTGCTGGCCAGCCCCTCCGTGCTTTATACCGCCACCAGCATTATGTTTGTACTGGCGGTGGTGCCGGGGATGCCGCATTTCCCGTTCCTTGTGTTCAGCGCCCTGCTGGGATTCACCGCCTGGCGTATGAGCAAGCGCCCGAAGGTGGCTGAGACTGAAGAGAAAAACCTTGAGACGCTGACCAAAACCATCGTTGAAACCACCGAGCAACAGGTCAGTTGGGAAACGATCCCCTTGATTGAGCCAATTAGCCTGAGCCTCGGGTACAAGCTGGTGTCGCTGGTGGACAAATCCAAAGGGAACCCGCTTACCCAACGTATTCGCGGTGTGCGCCAGGTTATCTCAGACACGAACGGCGTGTTGCTACCGGAAATTCGCATTCGCGAAAACTTCCGTCTAAAACCGACCCAGTACGCCATTTTTATCAACGGGATCAAGGCTGATGAGGCCGATATTCCCTCAGATAAGCTGATGGCGCTGCCTTCCAGTGAAACCTACGGCGAGATCGATGGTGTTTTAGGCCACGATCCGGCCTACGGTATGCCGGTCACGTGGATTGTCCCGGCGCAAAAAGCCAAAGCGCTAAATATGGGGTATCAGGTTATTGATAGCGCCAGCGTCATCGCGACGCATGTGAATAAGATCATTCGCAACTATATTCCTGACCTGTTTAACTACGACGATATTACGCAATTGCATAACCGCCTTTCCTCGATGGCGCCCCGTTTGGCGGAAGATCTGAGCGCAGCGCTCAATTATAGCCAGCTCCTGAAGGTTTACCGGGCGCTGCTGGTCGAAGGCGTGCCGCTGCGCGATATCGTCACGATTGCCACCGTGTTGGTCGCCAGTAGCGCCGTCACCAAAGATCATATTCTGTTAACAGCAGATGTGCGTCTGGCGCTCCGTCGCAGCATTACCCATCCGTTTGTACGCAAAGATGAGCTGGCGGTGTACACCCTGAACAATGAGCTGGAAAATCTGCTGGCAAATGTGGTGAATCAGGCTCAGCAAAGCGGCAAAGTGGTGCTCGATAGCGTACCGGTCGATCCGAATATGCTCAATCAGTTCCAGACCAATATGCCACAGATTAAAGAACAGATGAAAGCCGCGGGGAAAGAACCGGTCCTGCTGGTCGCACCGCAGCTACGTCCTCTGCTCGCGCGCTATGCGCGCCTGTTCGCACCGGGTTTGCAGGTGTTGTCTTATAACGAAGTTCCGGATGAGCTGGAATTAAAGATCATGGGGGCGTTGAGTTAACCCCTGACGAGGCGGTGCCATTCGCACCGCCTTGTTGATTACAGAATAGTATTTTCCGTAAGAATACGCCGGGCACCGAGATAATGATCCTGCCAGAAATCATCGGATAAATTACTCACCCGAATGGTTTCTCCGGTACGCGGCGATTCAATAAATTGTCCCTGCCCTAAATAGACGCCCATATGATCGGCAATATCTCGACTGTGAATATGAAAGAACACTAAATCCCCACGGCGAAGATCGCGATTGGCGACGATGGTTGCCCGCCGGTAGTGATACATTTCATTCGCCGTACGCGGCAGTTTTGCCGCCAGGATTTTGTTGTAGGCATAAAAAATCAGCCCGCTGCAGTCAAACCCTTGATCCGGGCTAGTCCCTCCCCACAAATACGGTTTACCTAGCTGCTGCTCAAGACGGTGAATTGCCACTTCGGTCATGTTGTGCAGATGATCGCTACTGAGAAAATGATCATTCTCAGCCAGTTCCTGCCAGCGATGATCGCTCGCTTTCAGCGGCCCAGGGAACCACTCCGGGTGCTGTTTAATCAGCGTCCTGTTTTGCTGGCGCAGCGCGCTTTTACTTTGCGCATTTCCTTCCACCACATAACTTGCCTGCTTTTTTACCTGCGCGTGGTACTGCTTCAGCAGCCGGGCGCGATTACGCATGCGCATTTGCGCTGCATAGCTTAAATGGGCGTCAGATATGAGGGGCTGGACTTTGGCGACAGACGGAGAGGACAACACAACACACAAAGACAGCAGACCCGGCAAAAAGCGTCGGGGCGCAGAGACTAAAGACATAAAAACAAGAATACCTAATCAAATACGTTCGACGCAGTCTACCGCCATTGCCGGGTATTCCATTTTAATATTCGATTATTAAATTATTAATTTTTTAAATTCAATACATTAGAATTTCTGCACTCATAAGACTAAATGAAGTGCGCTCACGCACAAAATACGCCAGTGTCTGACTGCCTTTAAGTACAATTTTCCGTATAAAGAAAATCTAAAGTGTAAACGCCGCACGAGAGACTTGCGAAAAACTCTCTGGGTGATAATGTGAGCGCTCCAGATCCAGATTTATCCGATTTGGGGACTCTTTTTGCCGTCCTGGCGTGTGTAATCGTTTTATCAAGGAATAAGCAGTATGCGTAAAATCGCATTTTTACTTGCGATGCTTTTATTGCCGTGCGTTTCATTTGCCGGTTTGCTGAGCAGCAGCAGCCCGACGACGCCCGTCAGCAAAGAATATAAGCAGCAATTAATGGGCTCCCCCGTCTATATCCAGATCTTCAAAGAAGAGCGCACGCTGGATCTGTACGTCAAGATGGGTGAACAGTATCAATTGCTCGACAGCTATAAGATCTGCAATTATTCCGGCGGCCTGGGGCCGAAACAGCGTCAGGGCGATTTCAAAAGTCCGGAAGGGTTTTACAGCGTACAACGCGGGCAGCTGAAACCGGATAGCCGTTTCTATAAAGCGATTAACATTGGTTTCCCTAACGCCTACGACCGCGCACACGGTTATGAAGGTAAATACCTGATGATCCACGGCGCCTGCGTTTCCGTCGGCTGCTACGCGATGACCGACAACGGCATTGATGAGATTTTCCAGTTTGTCACCGGCGCGCTAGTGTTTGGGCAGTCCAGCGTACAGGTTAGCATTTACCCGTTCCGCATGACCGACGCCAACATGCAGCGCCATAAGTTCTCGTATTACAAAGATTTCTGGGCGCAGCTTAAGCCGGGATACGATTACTTTGAACAAACGCGTAAGCCACCGACCGTTTCCGTCGTCGATGGCCGTTACGTAATCAGCAAGCCGTTGAGTCACGAAGTGGTTCAGCCGCAGCTGGCATCAAACTACACGCTCCCCGAGACAAAATAATGCCCACTCGCCTGGCATAATCTTTTGCCAGGTTTCATTGCCGGTTAGCGGCTGAGTGGCAATCACGGTGACCACATCATTAGGTGTGGTCTCTGAGCTAAAATCGATTTCCACATCCTGATCCAACAGTGTCGCTACGCCAAACGGCGCACGACGGGTGATCCAAAACAAATTGGTCGAGCAAAAGGCCATCACATAACGCCCGTCAGACAACAGCATGTTGAAGACGCCCTTCTCCCGCAATTCTCCTGCCAACATCGCGATATATTTAAATACTGCCGTCATATTGCCAGGCGTGCGCGGATAACGCTCCGTCAGCTTGTGGAGCAGCCAGCAGAAGGCTTTTTCGCTGTCGGTTTCCCCAACCGGGCGGAAATTTCCGGTTGCCAGCGATTTATAGCCGCTGAGCTGTCCGTTATGGGCGTACGTCCAGTTACGTCCCCACAGCTCACGCGTAAAGGGATGGGTATTTTCCAATGCCACTTCACCGCGATTCGCCTGACGAATATGGGCAATCACGGAACAGGATTTGATGGGATAGTCTTGTACCAGTTTGGCGATAGGCGAGTTAAAGCTGGGTTGCGGATCTTTAAACGTACGGCAGCCCTTACCTTCATAAAACGTAATACCCCAGCCGTCCTTGTGCGGCCCGGTACCTCCGCCGCGCTGAACCAGCCCGGTGAAGCTAAAGCAGATATCGGTTGGCACATTGGCGCTCATCCCGAGCAGTTCGCACATACATCACCTACCTTAAAACGGTTAATTGCCTGCCAAGACCAGCAAAGCACAGCTTGTAGGCCGGATAAGACGCTTGCGTCGCCATCCGGCACAATGCCCGATGGCGCTTCGCTTATCGGGCCTACAAGTTCCTGGCCCGATAAGACCGGCAAAATTATCGGCTTATTTAACCATCTCCTTTTCGATCAGCTGAATCAGGATATGGATCACTTTGATATGAATTTCCTGAATACGGTCAGCGTAGCCAAAGTGCGGCACGCGAATTTCGATATCTGCGCTGCCCGCCATTTTGCCGCCATCTTTCCCGGTCAGGGTGATAACTTTCATCCCTTTCTCGCGCGCTGCGGCAATCGCTTTAATTACGTTACCAGAGTTACCCGAAGTAGAAATGCCTAACAGGACATCGCCCGCGCGGCCCACGGCTTCAACGTAGCGGGAGAACACATAATCGTAACCGAAATCGTTACTGACGCAGGAAATATGGCTGACGTCAGAAATAGCGATCGCCGGGTAGCCAGGGCGGTTTTCGCGATAGCGTCCGGTCAGCTCTTCGGCGAAGTGCATCGCATCGCAATGGGAACCACCGTTACCGCAAGAAAGTACCTTACCGCCGGCTTTAAAGCTGTCTGCCAACAGAACCGCCGCGCGCTGAATGGCGTGAATATTGGCGTCATCTTTAAGAAAATTAGCCAGCGTTTCCGCCGCTTCGCTCAGTTCGTTACGAATAAGATCCTGGTACATGAGGATATCCTTCAGCATGAATGTAAATGACAAGATGCAGTGTACCGGATAGCGCTACCAGCGAGAAGTACAAGCCACAGGAATGGCTGCGGCTTTTGATTTTTTGTGCCGGTTAAAACGGCAACAATGTGAGCTTTGTTGTAATTATTTTGTAAACACATTGCTAAAAGAATTTACATCCACTACAACCATATCATCACAAGTGGTCAGACCTCCTACAAGCAAGGGAGCTTTTCGTTATGATGATTTTGAGTATTATCGCTACGGTTGTTCTGCTCAGCGTTCTGTTTTATCACCGCGTGAGCTTATTCCTCAGCAGCTTAATTTTGCTCGCCTGGACGGCTGCGCTTGGCGTAGCTGGCCTGTGGTCAGTCTGGCTGCTGGTTCCTCTGGCCATTATCCTCGTACCGTTTAACTTTACGCCGATGCGCAAATCCATGATCTCTGCGCCGGTGTTCCGCGGTTTCCGTAAAGTCATGCCGCCGATGTCGCGCACCGAGAAAGAAGCGATTGATGCCGGTACGACCTGGTGGGAAGGCGACCTGTTCCAGGGTAAGCCAGACTGGAAAAAACTGCATAACTATCCTCAGCCGCATCTGACAGCTGAAGAACAAGCGTTTATTGATGGCCCGGTGGAAGAAGCGTGCCGCATGGCGAACGACTTCCAGATAACCCATGAACTCGCGGATCTGCCCCCGGAACTGTGGGCGTATCTGAAAGAACACCGCTTCTTCGCGATGATCATTAAGAAAGAGTACGGCGGGCTGGAATTCTCCGCCTATGCACAGGCTCGCGTTCTGCAGAAACTCTCCGGCGTTTCCGGGATCCTGGCGATCACCGTTGGTGTACCTAACTCATTAGGCCCAGGCGAACTGCTGCAACATTACGGCACCGAAGAGCAGAAGAATCATTACCTGCCCCGTCTGGCGCGTGGTCAGGAGATCCCATGCTTTGCTCTGACCAGCCCGGAAGCAGGCTCCGATGCAGGCGCAATCCCTGATACCGGCGTGGTTTGTATGGGCGACTGGCAGGGCCAGCAGGTGCTGGGGATGCGCCTGACCTGGAACAAACGTTATATTACGCTGGCCCCTATCGCTACCGTACTGGGCCTGGCATTCAAACTCTCCGACCCGGAAAAACTGCTGGGTGGTGAAGAAGATCTCGGCATTACCTGTGCGCTGATCCCAACCTCAACGCCGGGTGTACAAATTGGACGTCGTCACTTCCCGCTGAACGTGCCGTTCCAGAACGGTCCGACGCTGGGCAAAGATGTTTTTGTACCGATTGATTACATCATTGGTGGTCCGAAAATGGCCGGTCAGGGCTGGCGCATGCTGGTGGAATGTCTGTCCGTGGGACGCGGTATTACCCTGCCGTCTAACTCGACGGGCGGTGTGAAATCGGTCGCGATGGCAACCGGTGCGTATGCGCACATTCGTCGCCAATTCAAAATCTCTATCGGCAAGATGGAAGGTATCGAAGAGCCGCTGGCGCGTATTGCGGGTAACGCCTACGTGATGGATGCTGCGGCGTCGCTGATTACCTACGGGATAATGCTGGGCGAAAAACCGGCGGTGCTGTCGGCTATCGTGAAGTATCACTGTACCCACCGTGGGCAGCAGTCAATCATCGATGCTATGGATATCACTGGCGGTAAAGGCATTATGCTTGGCGAAAGCAACTTCCTTGCCCGTGCCTACCAGGGTGCGCCAATCGCTATTACCGTTGAAGGCGCCAACATTCTGACCCGTAGCATGATGATCTTTGGTCAGGGTGCGATTCGCTGCCATCCGTACGTTCTGGAAGAGATGGCTGCAGCGCAGAGTAACGATGTGAATGCGTTCGACAAGCTGCTGTTCAAACACATCGGTCACGTCGGCAGTAACAAAGTGCGCAGCTTCTGGCTTGGCCTGACGCGTGGCTTAACCAGCAGCACGCCAACCGGCGATGCGACCAAACGTTACTACCAGCACCTGAACCGTCTGAGCGCCAACCTGGCACTGCTTTCAGATGTGTCCATGGCCGTACTGGGCGGTAGCCTGAAGCGTCGTGAACGTATCTCCGCGCGTCTGGGCGATGTGTTAAGCCAGCTGTATCTGGCCTCTGCGGTTCTGAAACGTTATGACGATGAAGGCCGTAATGAAGCGGATCTGCCGTTGGTTCACTGGGGCGTTCAGGATGCGTTGTACAAAGCGGAACAGGCAATGGACGATCTGCTGAAAAACTTCCCGAACCGTCTGGTCGCAGGCTTGCTGAACGTGGTTATCTTCCCGACCGGTCGCCACTACCATGCACCGTCTGACAAGCTGGATCATAAAGTCGCGAAGATTTTGCAGGTTCCAAGCGCCACCCGTTCTCGCCTTGGTCGTGGTCAATACCTGACGCCAAGCGAGCATAACCCGGTTGGTTTGCTGGAAGAGGCGCTGCTGGACGTGATTGCAGCCGACCCTATCCACCAGCGGATCTGCAAAGAGCTGGGTAAAAACCTGCCATTTACCCGTCTCGACGAACTGGCGCACAATGCGCTGGCGAAAGGGCTGATTGATAAAGATGAAGCCGCGATTTTGGTGAAAGCCGAAGCGAGCCGCCTGCGCAGTATCAACGTGGATGACTTTGACCCCGAGGAGCTGGCGACTAAGCCGGTAAAGCTGCCAGAGAAGGTGCGTAAAGTCGAAGCCGCATAACGACATACGCACAACGTTTAGCCCCGCTTAATGCGGGGCTTTTTATTGCCACATTTTCGCTATAGCTCATGCTACAGTGTCAAAATGTTGTTCAACGAGGAGCCTTGATCGTGCCTGGTTTGAAAATTACTCTGCTGCAACAACCGCTGATCTGGATGGATGGCCCGGCTAATCTGCGCCATTTCGACCGCCAACTGGAAACCGTCTCCGGACGTGATGTCATCGTGTTGCCCGAGATGTTTACCAGCGGATTTGCCATGGAAGCGGCGAGCAAATCGCTGTCGCAGGATGAGGTCGTAAGCTGGATGCGCGCAAAAGCGCAACAGATGAACGCCCTTATCGCGGGCAGCGCCGCTCTCCAGTCTGAACGCGGCCCGGTCAACCGCTTTTTACTGGTCGAACCCGAAGGTCATGTCCATTTCTATGACAAGCGTCATCTGTTCCGCATGGCGGATGAGCATCAGCATTACCAGGCGGGTGACGCACGGGTGATTTTTGAATGGCGCGGCTGGCGTATTTTGCCGCTGGTCTGTTATGACCTGCGTTTTCCTGTGTGGTCGCGCAATCGCAACGATTACGACCTGGCATTGTATGTTGCCAACTGGCCAGCGCCGCGTTCGCTGCACTGGCAGGTTCTGCTCACCGCACGGGCGATTGAGAATCAGGCTTATGTAGCAGGATGTAACCGCGTGGGGACTGACGGCAACGGCCATCATTATCGCGGTGACAGCCGGGTGATTAATCCGCAGGGTGAGATTATTGCCACCGCCGAGCCGCATCAGGCCACACGCATTGATGCAGAACTGTCACTCTCGGCGCTGCGCGAGTATCGCGAGAAGTTTCCCGCCTGGCAAGACGCCGACACATTCACGCTATAACTATCGCCTTCCCTCCCGCTGCACAACGTTTTCCGTGGCGGGATTGTTTCACTCCGTAACCAACCGCAAAACAAATTCGCGTGGCGACATGCTGCGGGCATCGTATTCTGCAAAGGATAATCACTCGTAACCAGCGAGTGACTGACAATGTTAATAATTCCTTTATCAGGATCCTGAAATGAAGAACTTCTTACGCATGACTTTGCTGGCAGTTACCGTGGCTGGCGCTTCTTTTAGCACACTTGCAGCAAACGTATCTAATGTACCTGCTCCCGCCCAGGACCCGGTAGTTCAGCACCTGAAGCTGAGCACTGACCAGGTTGCGCAGATTAAAAAACTGCACCAGCAGCTTGAAACCAACGTTAGCCAGATTTCGGTGAAGGATGTCAAAGACGGCGCGTTGATTGACGTCATCAAGTCCGGGAAATGGGACGAAGCAGCGGTCAAGAAACAGCTTTCCGCGTTCAGCAACATCGAACAGCAGGCGCGTTATTACCGCGTGAAATACTATTTTGATCTGAGCAAAGTGTTGACCCCAGAACAGCGCCAGCAGGTACAAAAAGATATCGCACAGACGCTAAGCGAGTAATGACCTGAGCCTGAATCAGCACTGATTCAGGCTTTTTGGTAAGACTTCCTGCTCAAACAGAAAACCCTGCACCGCATCTGCGCCGCTCATACGGCAAATGGCATAATCCTGCGGCGTTTCCACCCCTTCAACAACAACCCGCTCTCCCAGCGCGCGAAATTGATTCACCAGCACCCTTAACTGCCACTCCGATGTCCTGAACTGATGAAACATTCCGCTTTCAATTTTGATGGCATCGAAACGGATACCAGACAGCCGCCAGACAAAAAACAGCTCGGGCGAAACATCATCCAGCCACACGCGAAACCCGTGACGTACCAAAGTTTTTACGGCAATGCATACGGCCTGCTGTTCTGCCTTATCCAGACGCATCATGGTCCCCGGGTCCTGAATTTCGATAACAATCCGCCCCTGATGTGCATGCCGGGTGAGCTGCGAAATCCATGACAGGCAGGTTAGCATCCTGACCGACAAGTTCAGCGAATAGCTTCCTGAGAGTGCCAGTACACGCCGCATTTGCCACTGGAAGAGCTGCTGTTTTGCCGTGATGGATAGATGCTTGAAAAAAAGATCCAGTGGTAGCGGCGTGCGTACCTGACTCAACACCTCACAGACATCCAGCGAGGCATCATCAAAAAAATGGATACGCTGCAAACGGATCCCGGTGATCCGCAGCAGTTCTGCGTTGCGGGGAAGCTCTGGGACATTGCGGGCCTGTTCGCTGAGTCTGTTCATATCATTCCATGTTTTGATTAAAAGGACGTCGTGCATCCTGCAGCCACGGGATACGGCGATCGTTCGGGTATGCCTGGTAAAAACGCATCGCCAGACGATGCGCCTCGACCTGGTCGCGCTGCTGTAACGCCAGTAAGATTTGCGTGAAGGAGACGTTCGGATCCGGGTGAATACGCACATAGTCAGGCGCCCAGCGACGAACCGCTTCCAGCCAACGAGCATCCCGGGTACGCTGATAGCGTTGCAGATACCCCATCTGGACATCAAACCGATAGCGAGTGGCAAGAAGCCAGCCTCCCACTGGAAGCTGTTCGGCCAGACGCCACTGTGCTGACTGCCGCTCCGCCAGCGTCAGTTGTTGTTGCGTGCGCAGCGAGAGAAGCAACAATGGCGTGAAAACCAAAAACGAGATCAATGCCAGCCCACGGATCAGCGATGTCGAGGTGAGCGTCATGCAAACCCCTTTTAGCGGGCTGTCTGCACAACGAAGCAGCAGGATCAGCAGCAACCAGTGTGGCGTCGATTGCCTGACGGGATATTCCGTCAACATATGAATCACCACCGGCAGCGCCGCCACCAGGCAGGCGCGACGCCAGCGATTTCCGCGTAGCCAGAGCCAGAAACCACTCGCAATAAAGCACAGTCCCCCCGCCAGCCCAACCAGGCCGCCTTCCACCAGCCATAGCACCAGTTCGTTGTGCGGATGCGAAATGCTGCTCAACCCCAACGGCCCCGCGCGTTCGAGAAACACGGCGGCAAAACTGCCCACGCCCCACCCCGTCCACGGGCGTTCGGCAAATAATGCCAGTGACGTTTTCAGCACCGTCCAGCGCACATGGGAAGTCGTTAAATGATCTACCGTGGCAACGGACAAAAAATGGCGAGCGGCTGCGCCTGTCGCCATACCTAACGCTAACGGCAGGAGAAGTAGCAGCAGCGTACGGCGCTGCGCCGGGAAAACCAGCAGCAGCAGCGCTTCACCGACCGCCACAGACAGATAACCGGTTTGCGACTGGGATTCATGCAGTACAAATCCCATCAACACCAGGCCCATCCCAATGACAATTCGATACCCGTCGCGTAGCCGTAAAAAGAGCGGTACTGACAGCAGCACGCCGCAGGCCGTGAAGCTGGCCAGCAGATTGACCTGCTGAAAAATCCCGTAGGGCCGCGTGCCGCGTCGCCAGGCAAACTCCCAGTACTCAACGCCCGGCAAATGCCAGTACTGGTACACAAACGCCAGACATTCGATGGCGCTTGCACCCCATAGCAGGGCCAGCAGTGCCGTCAGGGAGCGTGCCGCAAGCGGAATTTGCACCGCCACCAGATAGACGATCACGCCTCCCAGTAAGGCTCCCGCGACCAGCAGCGCCTCGAACTGCCAGACGCCAGGCGTCAGCAGACAAAGCAGCGTCAGGATGAGCGCGCCCATCGTAAACCCCGTGGCTGGTACAGTGATGCGCCAGCGTTGGCGAGGAACCAGCACTGATGCGCCAGCAGCCAGCACAACGGCGTAGATCCAGCTCATGATATTAAGCGGCAACGACAGACCACTGCCGCCGTTATTCTGCCAGTAGAGATGCATTGTCCCGCACCAGAAAAACAGACTAATACCGAGCAATAATTTCTGCGCAGGCAGCGGCGCAATGCGATTCAGTACGTTCATCATGTTACTGGTAGTTCAGTGTCCAGGTCCCACTGGCGCTGAACGGACCGTATTCGAGAGACTGATTTTTTATCGCCGACGGTTCTGCCGCGACCCACGCTAAAAAATTCAGCGTCATCGAGCCTTCAGTTATCTCTTTAACTGACGTGCTCTCATCAAGGCGAATTGCCGTGCCGTCCTCTTCGCTCATCCCAATACCGATCCCTGACGCGCCGCCTTGTTCACTGCTATCCAGCGCCAGATGATCGGCGAGCTCCGCATCCTCACGACCGCTGAAGGTAACCGAGATCCCACGAAAAACCTCAGGGTTGCAGTCGCGTAACTGGATGCTGAATTTTTCCGGCTTACTGCGCCCCGAGAGGTAGAGATCCTGTGTCGCGATTTGCTTGAAATCGACCTCGATTTTGTCGCCTCCCGGTGCAAGGCTGCAGGCCAACGCTCTGATGGTGCCGTGAAAATACATATCGCCGCCGACCAGTTTGGTATCGGCCTGCGCCATGCCGCCAAGCAGTAACACACTGCTCGCGAATAACACCGTGAATCTCATGGCATCCCCCTACTGAAACTGCGCGACAACGGTGGCAGAGGCTTCAAACTCACCTTCCTTAACGCTTCCCACCCCTGGCTTTGCCACCGGTGCAGCGGTGAGATTCCAGTCTCCCTGATTCTGGTAAAAACCCTTCACGTTGTAGAATTGATTGGGCACGACGGTGCCGCCGCTCTCGTCTTTAAGCATAATGCCGAGATCGTCGCGTTTTTGTCCGCCGCTCAGCGTGCCGAGCAGATTACCGTTAAACCCAGCCGTGCCTGACGCCGTGGTCGTTTGCACGCCAAGATTAATGTTCAGCGCGCCCTGATCGAAGCTGCCGCCTTCGCAGACCACATGTATCGGGATCGACTTGCTGTAGTTGGTGCCGTTGAGCCTGGCAGCGGATCCAGGCAGATCGCCAAACTCAATGCTGATTTTGTCTCCCCGGTTGAAGGTACATTTGTCCGGTACGGTAATCAGTCCAGATTTAATCACCACGCGGGAAATTGGCGTGGTCGGCGTAGGACCTGCATTCCCTAAACGACCAGCAACCTCCACCAGAGACTGGGAGGTAATATTGATACCGTTAATAATGGGTTTAGTGACAATAAACGTCACTTTCCCTTTCGAACCGCTTTCTATGTTGGTAGCCCGCTCGTAGCCTTTGCGCTTTTTGCAGCTATGGTCGTTGTAGCGATTTGAAAAATTGGTAAATGGTGCCTGGACGTAGTTGTTATAACGCCCGGCAACCCACACCTGTACTTCCACATCCAGATACTCGTTTAGGCGAAAACGGTTCGCCCCCTGATTGGAAGGCGGCATGGTGGTCGTGGTGGTGTAGTAAATCGGTTGTCGGGAGATATCTGCCTGCTCGCAGTGAAAATCCACCACATACCAACTCCCCAGATTCCAGGTGAACGGATCTGTTCTGCCGCCCTCGTGGTTTTTACTGACATCCAGTGAGCTCAGTTCAATATCGTACTGATGCGGCGATCCGCCCTGCGGTTCACCCTCCCCCAGAGTAAATGCCTGCCCGGCCAACGGAGAGCCAGCCAGGACGACCCACAGCAGCGTTTTACGCAATACGCTCATAGATACTCCAGCTTAAGTCTGACCAGGCCGTTAAATTCTCCGGCAGTTACCTCTGGCCCAAAAGACTCCAGTGCGGCCAGAAAGTGAATGGCGTTATCGCCCGGTTTGAGGATCCACATGCGTTGCGGTTGATTCAGATGGATCAACTGGTTGCGTTCGGTCAGTAGCCGAATGCCCGCACCTCGCACATCACCGCGAATACGCCCAAGATCGCTATTTTCCGGTGCGCCTTCGGCCATCAGCGTCATCGAAACGCCGCGTTCCACCGTGCTGTGCGCCAGTTCAGGCATTTCGCTGGTCTGTCCGGGGAAATCCCTCAAGGTATGACCGGAGCCTTTTAAGCAGCCGTTCAGGTACAGCGTCACCAACACCGGATCGCTACGATCGCCGCTCTGGCGAAACCGACTGGCGGAAATGTCACCAAGATTGATGGTCTGATCGCGTGAAGCCATATCCAGTACGCAGGGCGAAACGTAGACCCGACCATGAAAGCGGACGTTGCCATACTCGCCGGATACGTTGCTCATATCCTGACGGCCACTTGTGGCCTGTACCTGGCAGGCCATGCCCGCCATCAGCAGGGCGCAAAGCATCTTTTTCATTTACGAATCCTGTTACCGGGGCTGTTGCTCCATCGGCAATGCTTTACATACATTGCCTGTGCAGCTGAATTTCAGTTCGGGATGACCGCCAAAATCGTTCACATACATCATGCTGAACTGGCTAACGCTGCCGTCGGTCACGCTGAAATCGAGAGAGGATTTTGGTGAAACCATAACCCCAGGGAAATCAGTCAGTCTGCCGCCGCCCTGCGCTTCTGGTTTGCGGCTTAAGCCGATTAAGGTAACGAAGTACGGCGTTGGGTTATCCACACTCCAGCGCTGACCCTGCTTGTGAAAGACCAGTTGGTTTTGCCACACGGCACCCGGTGTTTCTGGCACGATGGCGGTTGGACGGTAGAACAATTTGATGCGCGACTGCATCGCCAGTTGCAGCACGTTCGGCTTATCCGGCTTGGGCGGGATTTCGCGCACATTCAGGTAGAACAGGCTCTCGCGATCCTGCGGCAGGGCGGCAATGCCGCTGGTTTTCGTCACGCGGGCAATACCTTTTTGTCCACCGTTAATCCGTTGCAGCGGCGGCAAGACCATTAGCGGCGAGGTAATTTTTGTTCCGTTGGCGTCTTCCACCCACGACTGAGCCAGGAATGGAATGCTCGGACTGGTATTGGTTAAGTTCGCACTGACAGAGCGCGCATCACCGGTAATGATCATGCGGGTACGGTCGAGCGCGATACCCGCCCATGAGGCGTTGATCCCGGCAATAAAAAGCAGGCTGCAGACCACGGGTTTCAGCCAACGCTGTACGGAGTAAAAAGCTTGATTATTCATGACAAAATTCATTCAGGTTATTGAAATTATTCACAAGGCAACAGCACGTTACCTTCCGGGTTGATTTGTTGCGGCACCTGTAAGTGACACTGTGCGCGGCCAGCCCAGGCAACGGAAAGACGCTCGGCCGGGTTCACACCCGCAATCCAGGCCATGCCGTTTTCCATCACCATCGCGACGCTGACGCCGTTGGCGTTAAACACTTCGGCGCCAAACGGCGGTACTGAACCATCCTTCAGACGCAGCAGCGCCATCATTTTTTGCCCCTGCGCCACGGCAAATCGCTGGTAGCCAATCGCACCTTCCGTCAAGGTGTTAGTGACGATGGCTTTGGTCGCGGAAATGTCCTCGTCCATTGCGTCCACATCAATACGGGTATCAAAGCTGTGATAGCTGACGACGTCCGGTACGACGGCAATACCAAAGCGGTTTGAGTGCGCCTGTTCGCCGTTCAGCGGCACATTCGCCACGCCGTCCGTATCAACCATCACCCTGGCTGTATTCATCGACGCCTGGCTGTTATGCAGCGTCGCGCCATGACGCGTTGCGGTAAAGCCGCCGCGCATCGTGCCGCCAACGGAGAAATAGCGTGATTGCTGCCAGCTGACGTTAGATTCCAGCTCCGCCATCATGCTGCGGTGCTTGTAATAACCATCGAACGCCGTGTGTCCTTCACCGGAAACCCCTGCGCGCAAACGCCACGGGTTGTTACGGTCGCGGTTATCGGAATACGAAACCATCTGGCTGGTCTGGTTGCCGTTATTTTGCAATTCATAATCCATCGAGCGGCCATCGCTCCATGGCACCGAAATTGAAAGTGAAAGGCTGTCGTCCCGTTTGCCCTGATACTCAGAGCGGTAGGCCGCAAGGTTGGCGCTGATCCCCTGGATGCCAGCGAACGAAAAACTGTGTCCCATCGATAACCCATAACGATCCTGCGAACCGCGATCCCAATAGTTCTGGTGGGTATAGGTCAGGTACAGCGTGGTCGCTAACTGCGGATCGTCCGCAAAGAAGGTTTTGTTGCCGGTGATGGTGTACATCTCTTTTTCGCTGCCGGCGCTATTGTTATTTTCATACTGCTCGTCGAGGAACTGCGAAAAAGTGCGGAAATTACGCTGTGAGAAGCGGTAACCGGCAAAGGTAATGGCGCTGTTGTACTCATCAAAGGTTTTGGCATAGCTGAGCTTAAAGGACATCCCTTTTTGTTCAGCCTGATGCTTCACCCCACTCACGGATTGCGTCGCATCAGCCGACAGCGCCCCCAGCCAGCTCAAATCCCGCCCAATCCCCATCGACCAGGCGTTATAACGATCGCCAGTGAGCAACGCGCCGCCGTACAACGACCACGCATTGCTGACCCCCCAGGAAAAATCACCGCTATAAAACGCAGGCCCCTGGACGTCGTGGTTATAACGCGATGGCTTACCGACCGCGGCGTTGTAGCGAACATAGCCTGGGCGCGTCAGGTAAGGAATATCGGCCGTGTTGACCTGAAAGGTTTGTACGCTACCATCCTGCTCTTCGACGCGAACATCCAGCGTGCCGCGCACCGAGCCGTGCAGATCCTGAATATTAAATGGCCCCGCAGGAACGGTGGTTTGATAGATAACACGCCCCTGCTGACTGACGGTGACCTTCGCATTGCTGCGCGCGATGCCATGCACTTCGGGCGCGTAGCCCTGCAAATTCGGCGGCAGCATGCGTTCGTCGCTGGCGAGGTTCGCCCCGGTGAATCGTACCGAATCAAAAACCTGAGAATTCAGGTAGATTTCGCCGAGCGTCAGTTTTGCAGCCTGCATCGGTAACGGGCGATAAGCGTAAATCTGATCCCAGTCGATTCGCCCTCGATTCTCATCCGAAGCGTAATTGGCCTGATACTGGCCACGAAAACGCCACGCGCCGAGGTTAAAACCCGTCTGTCCATAACCAGACAGAGAGCGGTATCGATCGCCGCCCTGCTCGTAATGTGTGGCCTGGCCTGAAACGCTGTAGTCAAAAATCAGCCCTGCGACACCGTTATCCCAACGCTCCGGCGGCGTCCAGTCTGGATCGGTATATTTCATCCATGCCTGAGGCACGGTAATGTCCAGTACGCCGGCGCTATTATTCAGCACCACACCCGGCAGGCGGGAAATGTCATAGCAGGCCACGCTGATCGGGTGAATATAGGTCAGCGCCTCTTCTTTGAGCGCCAGTAATTCAAGTTGTTGCGGCGTCAGACACGCCATGGATTTATGCGGGTTGGCAGGATCGACGATATAACGAATCGACTGCTGAGGGATCTCCTGGCTGTTAATACGAACATCCAGCAGATATTCTCCGGGGGTCACAAAGTTGCCTTCGGAAAAACGCTGCAAATCGACATTGTGCCTGTCGCTGGCATCCAGTACGTCGGTATTAAATTCAATGGCCTCATCCGCTTCAACACATGAAGAGGCACAGACCAGAGCAATTAATAGCGCCAGACGTTTTTTATCTGTTTTCAGCGTGATCATTTTCGTTCGCAAACCTTCAGATACCCGAATTGCAGTGCAGCTCAGAGATAATTCACAACAAAATGCGTGACCGCAGTAAATTCGCCGGATGTCATTCTTCCGTCGCGGGAGATCAAATAAGCCGTAAAATTGAGCGTGTTTTTCCCTGGGTTAAGCGCATAGTCCGGTGATGGCTCACCCAGATGAATTTGCTGTCCTTTGCCGTCATATATTTCTATCGCTAAATTTTCAGTTTCCGATTGCACGCTCAGATAATCAGGATTGTCACTATCGGGTGCGCCGGAAAAGGTAATATTGGCGCGTTGAAACAGATTCCCCGGATGTTGAGAATCCCCGAGGGAACATCCCAGCAAATGAATACTGAAATCATGCGCAGATACTTTTTCAGGTTTACCGGAAATATCTCTGGCTGAGAGGTCATCAAATTCAACCAGTAGCGACCGGTCGCGCGGATCGACATAACAGGCAGCCTCAATAATATTTCCCCGCATGCGCATTTTGCCGGGCGTACTGACAAGACGATGAGCGTCAGCCAAAACCCATGCAGGCGATATAAAGATAAAAAGCAGTAAAATACGCCATCCAGGCATCACCGCATTTCCTTTCAGTTATTCGCAGGAAGGGTTAGGCAGGCGCATAATTGCGCCTGCTGCAGATCGTTACTGGTAGTCGATCTGGAAATTAACGGTAGATTCGAAATCACCCGGAGTTACCGCTGCAGATGCGTTGTTTGCCTGCAGGTAAGCGACGAAATCAATGTCGGTTTCGCCATCGGTAATGTTGACCTGAGAGGCCGCTTTGCCCCATTCCACGTCCTGGTTGCCACTGTCAACCATACCGATGCCCGCGCCCTTTGCAGTACCAGAGGTGAATGCGGCCAGCGCGTTGTTATCTGAATCAATTGTTGCCGGGGTATAGGTCACAGTAGCCGTTTTCGCGACGGTGGTATCACAGCCCTGCAGCACGATTTTGGCATGCTTAACGCCAGCACGTTGGTTGTCTTTTAACTGAGAAGTTGGGATTTCACCAAAATTTACCTGCACCGGGCTGGATTCTGGGGCCAGACCGCATGCGGAATTAACCAGAGAACCAGTGAAGTGAATTTTACCGTTAGTCGGTTCAACATTTTTTGCAGCGAAAGCAGAAGATGCAGTAAAAGTCATTCCCGCCATCAGCGCACAGGCCACAGCCACGTTTTTCATTTTCATATTACTACTTAACCTTATATCTGTTTTTTGGTTATTCCGACGATCTATTTCCGCAGACAATTTATGCAAGGGAAATCCTGATCTGCAGGTGGCGGTAGTGCATATCCTTGCAAACAATCCATCTCAAGCCGCCCCGTATTTTGAACTTCATTGGTATTCCATCCGAAATACCGTCCACAGGTGTTTACGCTGTTTCGGGGCTTATATTAAGTCGGCGAAAAAATGACACAATGCAAAAATCCGGTATTAATCAAACTCAGGGAATCGTGTTGTAACACTGTCTGTCCGGCGATCGTTTACCTAAAAAACAGCCATAAAACACGCCACAACCAGTGTTAATGTCTATCATTTATAGTTTTTATAGAGTTTTTATCTATCAACTATTTTTTTATTTAGCCAGAAGAACAGGCAAAATGTATTTATGAAAGTTTTGTAAAAATGAAATTGGCTATCAAAAGCGAGCAATGACAATAAGATAGTGAAAGAGAGGAAGGAGATTGGAGGATTCCATAAGATATATTAAGAGATTGTTATATAAATATTAATAAAGCGATCTATGGTGCAGTCATTTTTTATAAATGAATTATGTTATGCTATTGCTTCCCCCACTCGAATGCGAGATATCCTGCTTTAAAGGAGACATCAGTGATTTCTCATATACCAATAAACAAAATTAAATCCGTAATTATTGGTGATGGCTTAGTTTTCAGACCACATAAAAATACCCTAAAAGACCTGGCATCTGGTGAAATGGCCACATTGAATAATGTGTCCACACAATTACTGCTGTATCTGTTGCAAAATGGTAAAGAGATATCCTCGCGCGATGAAATTCTGCTGAATGTTTTTCAGCATAATGGCGCCAGAGCGACGGATGCAAATCTCAATCAGCACATTTCATTTCTGCGCAAAGCAATAACGTCTACGGGCCATCCTGCAGAACTCATCGTCACCATTCCGCGGATGGGATTTCGGATGGGCGACGTCAATATCAATATTCAGCAACTGGAAGAAGCGCAAGCGCCCGCCAGAATTGCCAATATTGCATCGACACCCAGGAAAAAGAAACGAAACCGGTGGCCTATCGCGATAACCGCGTTAATTACCAGCATCGCCGTGCTGGCGACCGCATGGTTAACATGGATACCCAATGAAATCGCCATGACGGACGCGGCGATCCTGCGGACAATCAACTATCAACAATGCCGTGTACATATATTAGGAAACGCTCTCACCGATACCATAACTGAAAAAAAAGCGCTGGATATTTTCAAGTCCGTGGGTATTAACCCCGACTGTTCGCACCCAAAAGATCTGTACCTTAATACCTGGGCGAGCAACCATAATCTGGTTGAGTGGTCGTTTGCCGCTGAATGCGGGCTAAACCTCGGCTATTACCATTGCATCAGCCAGTATCGCCATCATGAGGAATGATATGAAGCAGGAAAGCGATCACTCTCCTTTACTATGGTCAGTCGTGATTGCCATTTTTGGGCTGGCGACTATCGCTTTTTTTATTATCGCCGGGAATGCGAAAAAACAAGAAATCAGTTTTTCCTGTTCCTCGGAATTCACGTCGATACTCGACATCCAAAATACTAAAAAGGAACTCCACGGAATAATGCTGATCACCAGCTACAACTCTGGACACCTCTCATTGTCAGTACAAGGGAAACTCAAAAGTGATGATGGCGAGTTTGCTGTTAACCGAAAACTGTTCTTTCGCTATGCCCGACCACTCGGCCATACCGCCGGTGTTTTTATGCTCACTCCCGACGGACGCGAAAAATCCCCGGATGATGAAGCAACGGATGCCATAGATTATCTTTTCTTCGACGCTTACGAACGTGCCGACAAGCTGTATATGCTAAAGCACCTGAATGAGGAAACGGTTCTTATTGGCGATAACTTTTCACCCCGCTTCGCCTGCGTGATGAATCACTTCGCGAGTTAATCGCCTTCTGGATATGCGTCGGGTTAAGGATGACCTGATGTGTTGCCCCCCCGAAAGCACGGGCGTGGTCGATAAAGCGTGATAATGAGATTATTATTTTTGGCGGGCTAAAACGACGAAAGCCTGAATCATTTCTGATTCAGGCTTTCTGAATAGTGGCGGAATGGACGGGACTCGAACCCGCGACCCCCTGCGTGACAGGCAGGTATTCTAACCAACTGAACTACCACTCCGCGTTGTGTTCCGCTTGGGAACGAAGCGAATATTACGGATTGCCTCGCGCCTCGTCAACGCTTTTTCTCACGTTTTTAATCGTTTGCTGCAAAAATCACCCGAATGGCCATTTTCATACGGTAAACGTACAAACTATGCCCGCCAGAGGCAACTTCCGCCTTTCTTCTGCACCAGGTCAAGGCGTGACTCATGGGCCGCTAACTCTTCATCAGTGGCGAAAACAACGCGTAGTTTGCTGGATTGTCGCACAATGCGCTGGATCCCCGTGTCATTCTGCTGCTGGCTGTCGCCTTCCATTGAGAACGCCATCGTGGTCTGCCCGCCGGTCATCATCAGATAAACGTCGGCCAGAATCTGGGCATCGAGCAATGCGCCGTGCAGGGTTCGTTTACTGTTATCTATCTCATAGCGGGAGCACAACGCATCAAGGCTGTTTCGCTTGCCAGGAAACATTTTCCTCGCCAGCGCCAGGCTATCGGTTATTTTGCAGAATTCGTTCGTCTTCGGAATATCCCGTCTAAGCTTAGCGAATTCATAATCCATAAAGCCGATATCGAACGATGCGTTATGGATGACCAGCTCCGCGCCGCGAATGTAGTCGAGAAACTCATCGGCCACATCGGCAAACGTAGGTTTATCAAGCAGGAATTCGTCTGCGATTCCGTGTACGCCAAACGCTTCCGGATCCACCAGCCGATCCGGCTTCAGGTAAACGTGGAAGTTATTCCCGGTCAGGCGACGATTCACCACTTCAACCGCACCGATCTCAATGATCTTGTGGCCTTCGTAGTGGGCGCCAATCTGGTTCATACCGGTGGTTTCGGTATCGAGGACGATCTGTCGTGTAATTCCAGTGCTCATAACGGTCATTTATGTCAGACTTATCGTTTGATTTCGATTTGCTAAAACAGGAAGTCTACCAGAGATGCTTAAACAGGTAGAAATTTTCACCGATGGTTCTTGCCTGGGAAATCCGGGGCCTGGTGGTTATGGGGCGATTTTACGCTATCGCGGGCGCGAAAAAACATTTAGCGAAGGCTACAATCTCACCACCAATAATCGCATGGAGCTAATGGCGGCAATCGTTGCGCTGGAAGCCCTGAAAGAACAGTGTGAAGTGATACTCAGCACGGACAGCCAGTATGTGCGCCAGGGTATTACGCAGTGGATCCACAACTGGAAGAAGCGTGGCTGGAAAACAGCAGATAAAAAACCGGTGAAGAACGTCGATCTGTGGAAACGTCTTGATGCCGCGTTGGGACCCCATCAAATCAAATGGGAATGGGTTAAAGGCCATGCAGGCCATCCGGAAAACGAACGCTGCGATGAGCTTGCGCGCGCCGCAGCCATGCGTCCCACTCAGGATGATATCGGGTATCAGGCCGAAGCTTAAGCGTCCGGTTTACGGTATTGCCGGGTAGCACCAACGGCCTGGCGGATAGGCGTTTTGCTTTTATTTTGTTTCATCGGATTGAGCGTAAGCGGAATGGTTCGCTTGCGCGCAACCACCAGTTGCAAACAACCCAGCGCAGGGATATGGGCGCTTAACATTTTCCCGCCCTTCTTGTTCCAGGGCAGAACATGAAAACGGCTATAGTGCAGCACTTCAAAGTTCAGCAATGAGAGCCAGTCCAACTGTCGCATGAGGGTAAACATTCGGCTGTTGTAGGGCGATGTCTTACGTAATACGGGCACCAGTTTACGCAATCCCATCAAACTTACCGGGTTAAAGCCGCTCAAAATCAACCAGCCGTCATCAATTAGCACGCGATCGGCTTCACGCAGTAAGCGATGCGGATCGGAACACCACGGTAGCGTATGGGCTAACAAACAGACATCCACGGACTTATCGGCAAAAGGAAGATGTAAAGGATCGGCAACCACCTGCATGGGAGAACCCTGCAAAGAAACATTTACCTGATGAGAAACCGCGCACGCTTCAGAATCAATTTCTGCGCTTAAATTACCAATCTTAAGCAGATGAAATCCGTACATTTTTGCGAACCACGGGTTAAGCTGATACTCCAGCGCCTCACGATAGTGTTCGCCCCAGGGTAAATCATCCCAACTAACGGGCGCTACGACAGTTTGAGGGATCCTTGCCGGTTTCATCACAACCTTCCGTTACGCATTGAGAGGTAATCTATGAATCTTAACAGTATTCCTGCATTTCAGGACAATTACATCTGGGTCCTGTCGAATAATGAGAAACATTGTCTGATTGTGGACCCGGGAGAAGCAGCCCCCGTACTGAAAGCCATTGCAGAACATAACTGGGTTCCCGAAGCCATTCTGCTGACCCACCATCATCAGGATCACGTGGGCGGCGTAAAAGAGCTTCTGCAACACTTCCCACAAATAGTGGTATACGGACCGGCTGAAACGCAAGATAAGGGAACGACGCGCGTAGTCGAAGATGGCGATATTGCACTCGTTTTAGGGCATGAATTTACGGTAATTGCTACGCCGGGTCACACTTTAGGACATATCTGTTACTTTAGCCAACCTTATCTGTTTTGCGGTGACACGCTCTTTTCCGGCGGTTGCGGCCGACTTTTTGAAGGCACCGCCGCACAGATGTATCAATCACTTAAGAGGTTAACTGCACTTCCTGACGATACGTTGATATGTTGCGCACATGAGTACACATTAGCAAATATGAAGTTTGCCTTAAGCATTCTGCCGCACGATTCGTTCATAAATGAATATTATCGTAAAGTTAATGAGTTACGCGTAAAAAAACAAATGACACTACCCGTAATTCTGAAAAATGAGCGACGAAATAATCTTTTTTTGAGAACGGAAGATATTGATTTAATTAATGAAATAAACAAAGAAACAATATTGCAACAACCTGAAGAGCGTTTTGCCTGGTTAAGGTCAAAGAAAGATACGTTCTGACAATTCCGGGTTGCCTTTTGAAAACTTCGCCGTTATGATCGGTCGTCTTTTAAGCAACTATTGACACACACATGAAGGCAAAAGCGATATTACTCGCCTCTGTCCTGCTTGTTGGGTGCCAGAATACTGGTAACGTCCAACAACACGCACAGAGCCTTTCTGCAGCTGGTCAAGGGGAAGCAGGAAAGTTTACAAGTCAGGCGCGATGGATGGACGACGGGACATCTATCGCTGCAGATCAAGATTTGTGGGCTTTCATTGGTGACGAGCTAAAGATGGGAATTCCGGAAAACAGCCGGATTCGCGAACAGAAACAGAAGTATTTACGCAATAAGAGCTATCTCCACGATGTAACTTTACGGGCAGAGCCGTATATGTACTGGATAGCCGGGCAGGTTAAGAAACGTAACATGCCTATGGAACTGGTACTACTACCCATAGTGGAGAGCGCTTTTGATCCTCACGCAACGTCTGGCGCCAATGCCGCAGGTATTTGGCAGATCATTCCGAGCACGGGGCGCAATTATGGTTTAAAACAGACTCGCAATTATGATGCACGTCGCGACGTAGTGGCTTCCACCACCGCCGCACTGGACATGATGCAGCGTCTGAACAAGATGTTTGATGGCGACTGGCTGCTGACCGTTGCTGCTTATAATAGCGGTGAAGGTCGTGTCATGAAGGCAATTAAAACGAACAAAGCCCGTGGTAAACCCACTGACTTCTGGTCGTTGCCATTGCCTCAGGAAACGAAGCTATACGTGCCAAAAATGCTGGCATTGAGCGATATACTCAAAAACAGCAAACGCTATGGCGTGCGTCTGCCAACAACGGACGAAAGCCGTGCGCTGGCGCGTGTTCGCCTGAGTAGCCCGGTTGAAATGGCTCAGGTTGCGGATATGGCGGGTATTTCCGTCAGCAAGCTGAAGACCTTCAATGCAGGCGTGAAAGGCTCCACGTTGGGTGCCAGCGGTCCGCAATATGTGATGGTGCCAAAGAAGCATGCAGAGAAGCTGCGTGAGTCTCTGGCTTCAGGCGAGATTGCAGCCGTGCAGTCAACGCTGGTCGCGGATAACACGCCGCTGAACAGCCGTAGCTACAAAGTTCGCTCTGGCGATACGCTTTCTGGCGTCGCTTCACGTCTTGGCGTGAGCACCAATGACCTTAAGCAGTGGAATAATCTGCGCGGGTCGTCGCTGAAAGTGGGTCAGAATCTGACGGTGGGCGCTGGTAGTAGCGCACAACGACTGGCGAACAACAGCGATAGCATCACCTATCGTGTGCGCAAAGGCGACTCGCTCTCGAGCATTGCCAAACGCCACGGGGTTAACATCAAGGATGTGATGCGCTGGAACAGCGATACAAATAATCTACAGCCAGGCGATCAACTAACGTTGTTTGTGAAAAACAACGACATGCCGGACTCCTGATAGCATTGTAGAAATGAAGGCACTGGTTTCCCCCCAGTGCCTTTTTTATTTATCCCGCTTTATGTGCCTCAACCATTATCGTGTCGCTGGTAAATGAGCCATCTTCTTGTAACGCAAAGTAGGCTTTCACTTGTGCAGAAGCACTTTGTTGGTACATACGAATCGCGTCGCTCAGCGCTGCAGGCGTACGCATCCGTGCCACCCACGAACTGAACTCCAGCGCCAGACGGTCGGTTAACAAAGTATCGGCAATCAGATTGGCATCATTGATTAACGACAGCCACTCTCCGCTGGAATAGTTGCGTACATGTGAGGTATCACGTAACGCCTCCACGGTTTGCAACCAGATATCACGCACAGGATGGCCTGGCGACATCACATCCATCACAATCAGCACACCACCAGGCTTCAGAACGCGCTTCACTTCCCGCAGTGCACGACCGACATCATGCCAGTGATGCGCTGAATAGCGGCTAATGACTACGTCAAATTCGTTATCTTCAAATGGCAGGCTTTCGGCATAGCCCTGCCGCATGACGATATTTTCCAGACCTCTGTCTTTTGCCGCTTCAGCGACCACCTCAAGCATCTGCGACGATAAATCATAAGCCACAACCTGATTTACGTGTTTTGCAGCCACAAAGCTGGCATGTCCCGCTCCGCATCCCATATCCAGCACGTGGGCCTGCGGAAATGCCGACAGCCTTTCCCCCAGACGTTGCAAGTCACGACCAGAGGCGTGCACCTCACTGGTTAAGTAGGCATTAGCCTGAGAGCCAAACTGTTTTTCGACGTTGTCATGGTGAGAGCGTGTTGTCATTGTGTTGTCCTTCGGTTGTTGTGAAAAAGGAAGGGCAACCATCACAGGCCTGCCCTACGGCAGACCTGACACACCGTTATTGTTCAGGTTTGCCGGGACTAAATTCAACGAGTAGCGGGTTGTGGTCGGAGGCGCGGGTGACCAGCACAGAGGCTTCACTCACGTTCAGACCGCGATAGAACACAAAATCGAGAGGACGACCAAACGCACGGCGGCGCTGATCGTCGGTAAAGCGCACCTGGCGCAGCGACATTTCACGCGCAAAGCGGTACAACGCATTCATTCGTCGACGGCTCCAGGCATTAAAATCACCGGCCATAATCACTGGACCGCTGTGATGAGCAATCTGATCGCCAATAGGAAGTAACTGCTTACTATAAACATCAACGCCAAGGCTAAAGTTAACCGCGTGGATATTCACCACCATTAATAACCGAGAGTCAGGCAACGGGTACACCGTTACCAGCGCCGATTTCGCCAGCCTTAAAATGGGCTCACGCTCGCGCAATGGACAGCAGTAAACAGGATGGGCGGCAGAGAGCGTCATGACGCCAGAGGGATGCTGAGGCAACACAAAGGCGGGAACCTGGTCGGCAGCGAGATAGTTAGCGGTCGCAAACTGCACCAGTTCAGGCGTGGTTTGCGCTTCCTGTAATAACACCAGATGCGCGTCTTTGCCAAAATTCTTCAGCACCGACTGCCATTCTGCGCGCTGCTGTTTAAAAATATTCCATACCAGCACGCGAATACGATCTTCACTGCTTAACGGTACGCCTGCAGGTAATGCCTGGCCAATATGCGCAAACGACCCCGGCGGTAAAATCCGCTCAGCGGGTTGTCCGGCAACATAACGCATGGCATAGGTGTTTTTTCGCACTTTAGACTTTCAAACCTCTGTAACGTCAACCAGTCCGCAGCCGGACTGGTTCTTCTGTTATAGGGATTTTAGCACTCACTTTCAACGAACAATTGCAGTTTGTTTTGTAAGTGGGCGCTTACATCAATGATTTACCCCAGTGCAACGCGCGTGGGCTTATCAAGACGACCGCTGAGCCCCATCAGCAGGAAAGCCACCAGGACAATGAGTGCACCAATCCACGGTGTCTGCGCCAAACCATAATGTTCGACCGTTTGTCCGCCAATCACTGAACCCAGTGCAATGCCAATGTTAAATGCCGCAATGTTCAGCCCCGACGCCACATCAACAGCATTAGGCGTAAATTGTTCCGCTTTCTGTACCACGTAGACCTGCAACCCCGGTACGTTACCAAAGGCAAAGATCCCCATCACCAGGATGGTAGCCAGCGCGGCGTACTGCGTGGAAGCCGTCAGTTGGAAGACCATCAGCAGAACAAATAGCGCGGCGAAAATAAATTTCAGCGCAGGAACCGCACCATGCTTATCCGCCAGCTTACCCCCCCAGATATTGCCGATAGCGACTGAAACACCGTAACCCAGTAAGATCCAGCTTACCGCTGCCGGGGAGAACCCTGCCAGATCCTGCATCATCGGAGCCAGGAAGGTAAATGCAGTGAACACGCCGCCGTAGCCCAGTGCCGTAACGGCGTAGATCAGCAACAGACGAGGATGAGTCAGCACCTTCAACTGCTCACGAATGCTGGCGGCCGCTCGACCGGGAATGTTGGCCGGGATCAGCAATTGGCTGCTAATTAGCGCAATCACGCCTAACATTGATACGGCCAGGAAAGTCTCACGCCAGCCAAAGTGCTGACCGATAAATGTCCCCAGCGGCACGCCGGTTACCAGCGCCACCGTTAAGCCACCAAACATAATGGCGATGGCGGAAGCCGCTTTCTCTTTTGGCACCAGGCTTGTCGCGATAGTAGAACCAATCGAGAAAAATACGCCGTGTGCCAGCCCAGTCAGCAGGCGGGCGACAATGAGAGTCATATACCCAGGCGCCTGCCATGCCAGCAAATTCCCCGCCGTAAACAGGACCATCAGCGCAACCAGCAGTTGTTTGCGCGGCAGGTTGCCAGTCAGAGCGGTCAGTACCGGTGCACCAATCGCCACGCCAAGCGCGTAGATTGAAACCAGCATCCCGGCGGAAGGTAACGAGATCGCCAGTTGTTGAGCGATGGTCGGTACCAGACCAACAATCACAAACTCAGTCGTACCAATAGCGAAGGCACTTATTGTTAGTGCAAATAAAGCGAGAGGCATAAATAACTCCGTAACATCAGTAATCAGATGACACGCAGTATGCCGGGATGTTTTAATGACAAAAATATTCAAAATCTCAAT
This sequence comes from Citrobacter arsenatis, assembly GCF_004353845.1. GTDB lineage: Bacteria > Pseudomonadota > Gammaproteobacteria > Enterobacterales > Enterobacteriaceae > Citrobacter > Citrobacter arsenatis. The sequence continues at coordinate 976,063 of NZ_CP037864.1, read as the reverse complement.
ATAATTTTGCTTTAGGTGCAAAAATGAAAGCGAACTCCGAAGAACTGGCGATTTTTGTGGCTGTTGTGGAAAGCGGCAGCTTCAGTCGGGCGGCAGAACAACTCGGCCAGGCTAATTCCGCGGTCAGTCGGGCGGTAAAAAAGCTCGAGATGAAATTGGGCGTGAGCCTGCTTAATCGCACGACCCGACAACTGAGCCTCACTGAAGAAGGAGAGCGTTACTTCAGACGTGTACAGCAGATACTGCAAGAGATGGCAGCAGCAGAAACGGAAATCATGGAGTCGCGCAATACCCCGCGCGGCCTGCTGCGTATTGATGCGGCAACGCCGGTAATGCTGCATTTTTTGATGCCGCTAATCAAACCGTTCCGTGAACGATATCCCGAGATGACGTTGTCTCTCGTGTCCTCAGAAACGTTCATCAATCTTATTGAACGAAAAGTGGATGTCGCGATACGAGCTGGTACGCTGACTGACTCGAGTCTGCGAGCACGTCCGTTATTTACCAGCTATCGTAAGATTATCGCTTCACCGGATTATATTGCCCGTTTTGGCAAGCCAGAGACCGTCGAACAGTTAAAGCAACATCTGTGTCTGGGGTTTTCCGAACCTGTTTCACTCAATACCTGGCCGATTGCCTGTAGCGACGGACAGCTCCATGAGGTCGAGTGTGGGATTTCTTCCAACAGTGGAGAGACGTTAAAACAGCTTTGCCTGAGCGGTAATGGCATAGCATGTCTTTCAGATTATATGATTGATAAAGAGATCGCACAGGGAGAACTGCTGGAACTGCTGGCGGATAAACGTCTGCCGGTAGAAATGCCTTTCAGCGCCGTTTACTACAGCGATCGTGCGGTCAGTACACGTATTCGGGCATTTATAGACTTTTTAAGTGAATATATAAAAACAGCTCCCGAAGGAGCTGTGAAAGAGGGTTAAAGGGTACAGAGGATCGGGCAATTAATCCCAGGCAGGAGCCAGACCTTCAGGGCTAACCAGACGATCGTTGCAGTCCAGTGCCGCGATCGCTTTTTTATCTTCAGCATCCAGATGCAGCTCCTGCGCCTGTAGGTTGCTTGCCAGATTTTCACGCTTGGTAGATGAAGGGATAACGGAGTAACCTTCATCCATTGCCCATGCCAGGATAACTTGTGCCGGAGTCGCATTATGTTTTGCGGCAATACGTGCAATCACTTCGTCTTTCAACGCCTTACCGTAAGCCAGCGTCATGTAAGAGGTGATGTGGATATTGTGTGCTTTCGCCCAATCGACCACCTTACGGCTCTGCAGATACGGAGACAGCTCAATCTGGTTGGTCGCGATATTGTCTGCGCCTACTGCGGCTATGGCTTTTTCCATCAGCGGAATAGTGAAGTTTGAGATACCAATTTCGCGAGTCAGCCCCTGCTGTTTGGCTTCGAGCAGTGCCTGCATAAATTCTTCAACGGATACCGCATCGTCCGGAGATGGCCAGTGGATCAACGTCAGATCGACATAATCTGTACGCAGTTTCTTCAGGCTTTCTTGCAGACTTGGGATCAGTTTGTCTTTGCTGAGATTTTCAATCCAAATCTTGGTGGTGATATACAGCTCGTTACGCGGTACACCGCTTTCGGCAATAGCCTGACCAACAGCCGCTTCATTATCATAGATTTGCGCAGTGTCGACAGCACGGTAGCCTAGCTCAAGCGCCGTTTTAACAGAAGCGATAACTACGTCGTCTTTCAGGCGAAAAGTACCTAAACCGAATGCAGGGATAGTCATAGAATTCCTCTTTTTAATCACTATGTTCGTTAACTAAGAAGATTATGACCTTCAGTTCTTAATAGAAAAAGAGTGATAAATGCAGAGGATTTTTGCGGATTCAGCAATAATTAAATCGCAGACAAAGAAAAAGCCCTGAGCTAATGCTCAGGGCTCTTAATAAGTGGCGGAACGGACGGGACTCGAACCCGCGACCCCCTGCGTGACAGGCAGGTATTCTAACCAACTGAACTACCGCTCCACCGAATTTCTTTGTCACTACCCGGATTATTCATCCCGGTTTACTGCAATTTGATGCCTGGCAGTTCCCTACTCTCGCATGGGGAGACCCCACACTACCATCGGCGCTACGGCGTTTCACTTCTGAGTTCGGCATGGGGTCAGGTGGGACCACCGCGCTACAGCCGCCAGGCAAATTCTGTTATCAACACACCTTTCCGGTCTGTCGATTTAATCTGTAATCAAGCTGAATATCGTATCTCTTTCGCCAAAACATCTTCGGCGTTGTAAGGTTAAGCCTCACGGTTCATTAGTATCGGTTAGCTCAATGTATCGCTACACTTACACACCCGACCTATCAACGTCGTCGTCTTCAACGTTCCTTCAGGAGACTTAAAGTCTCAGGGAGAACTCATCTCGGGGCAAGTTTCGTGCTTAGATGCTTTCAGCACTTATCTCTTCCGCATTTAGCTACCGGGCAATGCCATTGGCATGACAACCCGAACACCAGTGATGCGTCCACTCCGGTCCTCTCGTACTAGGAGCAGCCCCCTCAATTCTCCAGCGCCCACGGCAGATAGGGACCGAACTGTCTCACGACGTTCTAAACCCAGCTCGCGTACCACTTTAAATGGCGAACAGCCATACCCTTGGGACCTACTTCAGCCCCAGGATGTGATGAGCCGACATCGAGGTGCCAAACACCGCCGTCGATATGAACTCTTGGGCGGTATCAGCCTGTTATCCCCGGAGTACCTTTTATCCGTTGAGCGATGGCCCTTCCATTCAGAACCACCGGATCACTAAGACCTGCTTTCGCACCTGCTCGAGCCGTCACTCTCGCAGTCAAGCTAGCTTATGCCTTTGCACTAACCTCCTGATGTCCGACCAGGATTAGCTAACCTTCGTGCTCCTCCGTTACTCTTTAGGAGGAGACCGCCCCAGTCAAACTACCCACCAGACACTGTCCGCAACCCGGATCACGGGTCTACGTTAGAACACCAGCCATTAAAGGGTGGTATTTCAAGGTTGGCTCCACGCAGACTGGCGTCCACGCTTCAAAGCCTCCCACCTATCCTACACATCAAGGACCAGTGTTCAGTGTCAAGCTATAGTAAAGGTTCACGGGGTCTTTCCGTCTTGCCGCGGGTACACTGCATCTTCACAGCGAGTTCAATTTCACTGAGTCTCGGGTGGAGACAGCCTGGCCATCATTACGCCATTCGTGCAGGTCGGAACTTACCCGACAAGGAATTTCGCTACCTTAGGACCGTTATAGTTACGGCCGCCGTTTACCGGGGCTTCGATCAAGAGCTTCTCCTTACGGATAACCCCATCAATTAACCTTCCGGCACCGGGCAGGCGTCACACCGTATACGTCCACTTTCGTGTTTGCACAGTGCTGTGTTTTTAATAAACAGTTGCAGCCAGCTGGTATCTTCGACTGATTTCAGCTCCATGGGTAAACCACTTCACCTACATATCAGCGTGCCTTCTCCCGAAGTTACGGCACCATTTTGCCTAGTTCCTTCACCCGAGTTCTCTCAAGCGCCTTGGTATTCTCTACCTGACCACCTGTGTCGGTTTGGGGTACGATTTTGTGTTACCTGATGCTTAGAGGCTTTTCCTGGAAGCAGGGCATTTGTTACTTCAGCACCGTAGTGCCTCGTCATCACACCTCAGCGTTAATAAGGTACCGGATTTACCTGGAACCTCCGCCTACATGCTTAAACCGGGACAACCGTCGCCCGGCTAACATAGCCTTCTCCGTCCCCCCTTCGCAGTAACACCAAGTACAGGAATATTAACCTGTTTCCCATCGACTACGCCTTTCGGCCTCGCCTTAGGGGTCGACTCACCCTGCCCCGATTAACGTTGGACAGGAACCCTTGGTCTTCCGGCGTGCGGGTTTTTCACCCGCATTATCGTTACTTATGTCAGCATTCGCACTTCTGATACCTCCAGCAACCCTCACAGGCCACCTTCAACGGCTTACAGAACGCTCCCCTACCCAACAACACATAGTGTCGCTGCCGCAGCTTCGGTGCATGGTTTAGCCCCGTTACATCTTCCGCGCAGGCCGACTCGACCAGTGAGCTATTACGCTTTCTTTAAATGATGGCTGCTTCTAAGCCAACATCCTGGCTGTCTGTGCCTTCCCACATCGTTTCCCACTTAACCATGACTTTGGGACCTTAGCTGGCGGTCTGGGTTGTTTCCCTCTTCACGACGGACGTTAGCACCCGCCGTGTGTCTCCCGTGATAACATTCTTCGGTATTCGCAGTTTGCATCGGGTTGGTAAGTCGGGATGACCCCCTAGCCGAAACAGTGCTCTACCCCCGAAGATGAATTCACGAGGCGCTACCTAAATAGCTTTCGGGGAGAACCAGCTATCTCCCGGTTTGATTGGCCTTTCACCCCCAGCCACAAGTCATCCGCTAATTTTTCAACATTAGTCGGTTCGGTCCTCCAGTTAGTGTTACCCAACCTTCAACCTGCCCATGGCTAGATCACCGGGTTTCGGGTCTATACCCTGCAACTTAACGCCCAGTTAAGACTCGGTTTCCCTTCGGCTCCCCTATTCGGTTAACCTTGCTACAGAATATAAGTCGCTGACCCATTATACAAAAGGTACGCAGTCACCCCATAAAGAGGCTCCCACTGCTTGTACGTACACGGTTTCAGGTTCTTTTTCACTCCCCTCGCCGGGGTTCTTTTCGCCTTTCCCTCACGGTACTGGTTCACTATCGGTCAGTCAGGAGTATTTAGCCTTGGAGGATGGTCCCCCATATTCAGACAGGATACCACGTGTCCCGCCCTACTCTTCGAGTTCACAACACATGCACTTTTGTGTACGGGACTATCACCCTGTACCGTCGGACTTTCCAGACCGTTCCACTAACACACATGCTGATTCAGACTCTGGGCTGTTCCCCGTTCGCTCGCCGCTACTGGGGGAATCTCGGTTGATTTCTTTTCCTCGGGGTACTTAGATGTTTCAGTTCCCCCGGTTCGCTTCATTACGCTATGTATTCACGTAATGATAGTGTGACGAATCACACTGGGTTTCCCCATTCGGAAATCGCCGGTTATAACGGTTCATATCACCTTACCGACGCTTATCGCAGATTAGCACGTCCTTCATCGCCTCTGACTGCCAGGGCATCCACCGTGTACGCTTAGTCGCTTAACCTCACAACCCGAAGATGTTTCTTTCGATTCATCATCGACTTGCAAAAATTTGAGAGACTCGAACACACCATTTTTCATTTCTTGTTTACGGAGAAATGAAACAGTGTGTCGTTTCAATTTTCAGCTTGATCCAGATTTTTAAAGAGCAAATATCTCAAACATGACTCGGAAGTCAGTTTTGAGATATTAAGGTCGGCGACTTTCACTCACACATACCAGCAAGTGGCGTCCCCTAGGGGATTCGAACCCCTGTTACCGCCGTGAAAGGGCGGTGTCCTGGGCCTCTAGACGAAGGGGACACTGAAGTCTCAATCGCAAGACGCCTTGCTATTTACTTTTCATCAGACAATCTGTGTGAGCACTTCAAAGGCAGGTTCTTTAAGGTAAGGAGGTGATCCAACCGCAGGTTCCCCTACGGTTACCTTGTTACGACTTCACCCCAGTCATGAATCACAAAGTGGTAAGCGCCCTCCCGAAGGTTAAGCTACCTACTTCTTTTGCAACCCACTCCCATGGTGTGACGGGCGGTGTGTACAAGGCCCGGGAACGTATTCACCGTGGCATTCTGATCCACGATTACTAGCGATTCCGACTTCATGGAGTCGAGTTGCAGACTCCAATCCGGACTACGACATACTTTATGAGGTCCGCTTGCTCTCGCGAGGTCGCTTCTCTTTGTATATGCCATTGTAGCACGTGTGTAGCCCTACTCGTAAGGGCCATGATGACTTGACGTCATCCCCACCTTCCTCCAGTTTATCACTGGCAGTCTCCTTTGAGTTCCCGACCGAATCGCTGGCAACAAAGGATAAGGGTTGCGCTCGTTGCGGGACTTAACCCAACATTTCACAACACGAGCTGACGACAGCCATGCAGCACCTGTCTCAGAGTTCCCGAAGGCACCAAAGCATCTCTGCTAAGTTCTCTGGATGTCAAGAGTAGGTAAGGTTCTTCGCGTTGCATCGAATTAAACCACATGCTCCACCGCTTGTGCGGGCCCCCGTCAATTCATTTGAGTTTTAACCTTGCGGCCGTACTCCCCAGGCGGTCGACTTAACGCGTTAGCTCCGGAAGCCACGCCTCAAGGGCACAACCTCCAAGTCGACATCGTTTACGGCGTGGACTACCAGGGTATCTAATCCTGTTTGCTCCCCACGCTTTCGCACCTGAGCGTCAGTCTTTGTCCAGGGGGCCGCCTTCGCCACCGGTATTCCTCCAGATCTCTACGCATTTCACCGCTACACCTGGAATTCTACCCCCCTCTACAAGACTCTAGCCTGCCAGTTTCGGATGCAGTTCCCAGGTTGAGCCCGGGGATTTCACATCCGACTTGACAGACCGCCTGCGTGCGCTTTACGCCCAGTAATTCCGATTAACGCTTGCACCCTCCGTATTACCGCGGCTGCTGGCACGGAGTTAGCCGGTGCTTCTTCTGCGAGTAACGTCAATCACCAAGGTTATTAACCTTAATGCCTTCCTCCTCGCTGAAAGTACTTTACAACCCGAAGGCCTTCTTCATACACGCGGCATGGCTGCATCAGGCTTGCGCCCATTGTGCAATATTCCCCACTGCTGCCTCCCGTAGGAGTCTGGACCGTGTCTCAGTTCCAGTGTGGCTGGTCATCCTCTCAGACCAGCTAGGGATCGTCGCCTAGGTGAGCCGTTACCCCACCTACTAGCTAATCCCATCTGGGCACATCCGATGGCAAGAGGCCCGAAGGTCCCCCTCTTTGGTCTTGCGACGTTATGCGGTATTAGCTACCGTTTCCAGTAGTTATCCCCCTCCATCGGGCAGTTTCCCAGACATTACTCACCCGTCCGCCACTCGTCACCCAAGGAGCAAGCTCCTCTGTGCTACCGTTCGACTTGCATGTGTTAGGCCTGCCGCCAGCGTTCAATCTGAGCCATGATCAAACTCTTCAATTTAAGTTTGATGCTCGTGAATTAAACTTCGTAATGAATTACGTATGTTCACTCAGAGACTTGGTATTCATTTTTCGTCTTGCGACGTTAAGAATCCGTATCTTCGAGTGCCCACACAGATTGTCTGATAAATTGTTAAAGAGCAGTTGCGACGCGCTTTAGCGCTCTGTCGCGAGGTGGCGTATATTACGCTTTCCTCTTTCAGAGTCAACCCTCATTTTCAGGTTTTTCTCTTCAACCGGACCGGCTGTTTGTGTGAAGTGATTCACATCCGCCGTGTCGATGGAGGCGCATTATAGGGAGTCGACTCAGGAAGACAAGCGGAAAAATGCATTTTTGTTTCAACCGCTCACCTTTTATCCATTACGCTTACTTTTGCTGCTTTTTTATCGCCATTGGCAGGTCTGCCAGACTATTTATGACTAAATCTGCCGCATTTTCTGCTTCCGGGGTAACAGGTTTACCCGTGCGCACCAGTACCTTGGTGCCCACATTCGCAGCTGCCGCCGCCTGCATATCTTCTATTTTGTCGCCTACCATATAAGAAGCGGCCATATCGATGTGCAGGAAGTCTCGGGCGGAGATCAACATCCCAGGATGCGGTTTACGGCAGTCGCAGACCTGACGATACTCTTCTACGGTACCCTGCGGATGATGCGGGCAATAGTAGATACCATCCAGATCAACATCGCGATCGGCCAGCGACCAGTCCATCCATTCGGTCAACGTTTCAAACTGTGCCTCAGTAAATTTACCGCGAGCGATACCAGACTGGTTGGTCACGACGATCAGCGCGTAACCCATATTTTTAAGTTCACGCATGGCATCAATAACGCCGTCGATAAACTCGAACTCGTCAATCTCATGTACGTAACCGTGGTCCACATTAATGGTGCCGTCACGGTCGAGAAAAATTGCGGGTACAGATTTTGCCACCTTTTATAGCTCCTGAATAAGGCATGTGGCTCTAGTATCGCATGTTTCGGCGGGCAAGAAAGTGCTCATCGTGCAAAGCTAGATTGATTTAGACGTCTGGATGCCTTAACATCCATCTTGTTGACGGCTTCGACCGTTCCAGACAGACGAAAATGCCACGGCTTACTTAATTACGATAATAAATAACCAATGATTAAACTTTCGAATATCACCAAAGTGTTCCTGCAGGGGACGCGCACCATTCAGGCGCTTAATAATGTCAGCCTGCACGTTCCTGCCGGGCAGATTTATGGCGTCATTGGCGCCTCGGGTGCAGGTAAAAGTACGCTCATCCGTTGCGTTAACTTACTTGAACGCCCAACCGAAGGCAGCGTTCAGGTCGGCGGTCAGGAGCTGACAACGCTTTCTGAGTCGGATCTGACCAAAGCTCGCCGCCAAATCGGCATGATTTTCCAGCACTTTAACCTGCTCTCTTCTCGTACCGTGTTTGGCAACGTCGCGCTGCCGCTGGAACTGGATAACACGCCAAAGGAAGAGATCAAACGCCGTGTAACAGAGTTGCTGGATTTAGTCGGTCTTGGCGACAAGCATGATAGCTATCCGGCCAACCTTTCCGGTGGACAAAAACAACGTGTGGCGATCGCCCGTGCGTTGGCAAGTAATCCCAAAGTGTTGCTGTGCGATGAAGCCACCAGCGCACTCGATCCGGCAACAACCCGTTCGATTCTGGAATTATTGAAAGACATTAACCGTCGCCTGGGGCTCACCATTCTGTTGATTACCCACGAGATGGACGTTGTAAAACGTATTTGTGACTGCGTAGCGGTCATCAGTAATGGTGAACTGATTGAGCAAGACACCGTCAGTGAAGTGTTCTCACACCCGAAAACGCCGCTGGCACAGAAATTCATTCAGTCCACGCTGCATCTGGATATACCGGAAGATTATCTGGAACGTTTAAAAGCGGAGCCGACAGCCGACAGCGTGCCGATGCTGCGTATGGAATTCACCGGTCATTCGGTCGATGCGCCATTACTTTCTGAGACGGCCCGTCGCTTTAATGTGAATAACAACATTATTAGCGCGCAGATGGATTACGCCGGCGGCGTGAAGTTCGGCATCATGCTGACTGAAATGCACGGCACACAAGAAGATACACAAGCGGCCATCAACTGGTTGCAGGAACACCATGTAAAAGTAGAGGTACTGGGTTATGTCTGAGCCGATGATGTGGCTGCTGGTTCGCGGCGTATGGGAAACGCTGGCAATGACCTTTGTGTCCGGTTTTTTTGGTTTTGTGATTGGCCTGCCGGTTGGCGTGCTACTGTACGTAACTCGTCCGGGGCAAATCATTGAGAACGCAAAGCTTTACCGTACGCTCTCTGCGCTGGTGAACATTTTCCGTTCCATCCCGTTCATTATCTTGCTGGTGTGGATGATTCCATTCACCCGTATGATTGTGGGCACCTCTATCGGGCTGCAGGCCGCTATCGTCCCGCTGACCGTCGGTGCCGCGCCGTTTATCGCCCGTATGGTGGAAAACGCGCTGCTCGAAATCCCCACCGGGCTGATTGAAGCCTCCCGTGCGATGGGCGCAACGCCGCTGCAAATCGTACGTAAGGTATTACTGCCAGAAGCGCTGCCAGGACTGGTCAATGCGGCCACCATCACCCTCATCACGCTGGTAGGTTACTCCGCGATGGGTGGTGCTGTCGGTGCCGGTGGTCTAGGACAGATTGGTTATCAATACGGCTATATTGGTTACAACGCTACCGTAATGAATACAGTGCTGGTATTGCTCGTCGTTCTGGTTTATTTAATTCAGTTATCCGGCGATCGCATCGTCCGGGCTGTCACGCACAAATAACGTTGCACACAACACAAAAAACTCATTAAGAAAAGGAAATAAGCATGGCGTTCAAATTCAAAACCTTTGCGGCAGTTGGAGCCCTGATCGGTTCTCTGGCACTTGTGGGTTGCGGTCAGGATGAAAAAGATCCTAACCACATCAAAGTGGGCGTTATTGTTGGCGCAGAGCAGCAGGTTGCAGAAGTCGCGAAGAAAGTGGCTAAAGAAAAATACGGTCTGGACGTTGAGCTGGTCACGTTTAACGATTACGTCCTGCCTAACGAAGCGCTGAGCAAAGGCGATATCGATGCTAACGCCTTCCAGCATAAACCGTACCTGGATCAGCAGATCAAAGATCGCGGCTACAAACTGGTTGCTGCAGGTAATACGTTTGTTTACCCGATTGCGGGCTACTCCAAAAAAATCAAATCTCTGGATGAGCTGCAGGAAGGTTCTCAGGTCGCGATTCCAAACGACCCGACTAACCTTGGCCGTTCCTTGCTGCTGTTGCAGAAAGTGGGCTTAATCAAACTGAAAGACGGTGTTGGCCTTCTGCCAACCGCGCTGGACGTGATTGAAAACCCGAAAAACCTGAAGCTGGTTGAACTGGAAGCGCCGCAGCTGCCGCGTTCTCTGGACGATGCGCAAATCGCCCTGGCGGTCATCAACACGACCTACGCCAGCCAGATCGGCCTGACCCCGGCAAAAGACGGTATCTTTGTTGAAGATAAGGATTCTCCGTACGTAAACCTGATCGTGACTCGTGAAGACAACAAAGATGCTGAGAACGTGAAGAAATTTGTTCAGGCATACCAGTCTGACGAAGTGTACGAAGCAGCAAACAAAGTCTTCAATGGCGGCGCTGTTAAGGGCTGGTAATTTTAGGCTGTTTACAGAATCTGTAATATCATCAGGACGGGCGCTTGCCCGTCTTGTCATTTATGCAAGCACCTGATTCAATATCTGACGTTTAGATCATTCATTGAGGAAATATTATGCGTGCTTTACCGATCTGTTTAGTAGCACTCATGCTGAGCGGCTGTTCTATGTTAAGCAGATCCCCTGTTGAACCCGTTCAAAGCACCGCTACCCCGCCTAAAGCGGAGCCGGAAAAACCAAAAGCACCGCGCGCGGCGCCGGTAAGAATCATTACTAACGCTGAAGATTTAGTGGGTAAACCGTTCCGCGATCTCGGCGAAGTTAGCGGCGAATCCTGCCAGGCATCCAACCAGGATTCCCCTCCGAGCATTCCAACCGCACGCAAACGCATGCAGATTAACGCATCTAAAATGAAAGCAAATGCGGTACTGCTGCACAGTTGCGAAGTGACCAGCGGAACGCCGGGTTGCTATCGCCAGGCGGTTTGCATCGGTTCTGCACTGAACATTTCGGCGAAATGAGCCATTTTCAGTTCGAGCAAATAGGCATTATCCGCTCACCTTATAAAGAAAAGTTCGCCGTGCCACGCCAGCCCGGTCTGGTGAAGAGCGCCAACGGTGAACTGCATTTGCTCGCACCTTATAACCAGGCCGATGCCGTTCGCGGCCTGGAAGCCTTCAGCCATTTGTGGGTGATTTTTGTTTTTCACCAGACAATGGAAGGTGGATGGCGTCCAACCGTGCGCCCTCCCCGTCTTGGCGGCAACGCCAGAATGGGTGTTTTCGCCACGCGTTCAACGTTTCGTCCCAACCCTGTTGGCATGTCGTTGGTTGAGCTGCGGGGCATCCGCTGCCATAAAGAGCACGTCATCCTTGAACTCGGCGGGCTGGATCTTGTTGATGGCACGCCGGTCGTAGATATAAAACCGTATCTGCCGTTTGCCGAATCGCTTCCGGATGCTCGCGCCAGCTATGCTCAGGACGCGCCGCAGGCCAGCGTAGACGTGACCTTCAGTGAAGAGCTCGCTGAGCAGCTACCAAAGCTTGAACAACGTTACCCGCATCTTCGTCAGTTTATTGCCGAAGTGCTGGCGCAGGACCCGCGTCCTGCCTACCGTAAAAACGAGGAAGAAGGTAAAACCTACGCCGTCTGGCTGCTGGACTTTAACGTCCGCTGGCGCGTCACGCCGTCAGGATTTGAGGTCTTTGCTCTGGAAGCCCGCTAATTTGCGTCGCGTACTCTTTTGACATCCCTTTCTCGCTGGTAAACTAAACCACTTTTGTTTTGTGTCAGGCTCGTTTTGAGCCTGTTCGATCGTTCAACTGGAACCGTAACAACATGCGTACTAGCCAATATCTGCTCTCCACTCTGAAGGAGACACCTGCCGACGCCGAAGTCATCAGCCACCAGCTGATGCTGCGCGCCGGGATGATCCGCAAGCTGGCCTCCGGGTTATATACCTGGCTGCCGACCGGCGTGCGCGTCCTGAAAAAAGTCGAAAACATCGTGCGTGAAGAGATGAACAACGCCGGTGCGATCGAGGTGTTGATGCCGGTCGTTCAGCCTTCTGAGCTGTGGGAAGAGAGCGGCCGTTGGGAACAATACGGTCCGGAACTGCTGCGTATTGCTGACCGTGGCGATCGTCCGTTCGTCCTCGGCCCAACGCATGAAGAAGTGATCACCGACCTGATCCGTAACGAGCTGAGCTCTTACAAACAGCTGCCGCTGAACTTCTATCAGATCCAGACCAAATTCCGTGACGAAGTACGTCCGCGCTTCGGCGTGATGCGTTCCCGCGAATTCCTGATGAAAGATGCCTACTCTTTCCACACCTCTCAGGAATCCCTGCAGGAAACCTACGACGCGATGTACGCTGCGTACAGCAAAATCTTCAGCCGTATGGGTCTGGATTTCCGTGCGGTACAAGCGGACACCGGTTCTATCGGCGGCAGCGCCTCTCACGAATTCCAGGTGCTGGCGCAGAGCGGTGAAGACGATGTGATCTTCTCCGACTCCTCCGACTATGCAGCGAATATCGAATTTGCCGAAGCTGTTGCGCCGAAAGAGCCGCGCGCAGCAGCAACCCAGGAAATGACGCTGGTTGATACGCCGAACGCTAAAACCATCGCCGAGCTGGTTGAGCAGTTCAACCTGCCTATCGAGAAAACTGTGAAAACCCTGCTGGTGAAAGCGGTTGAAGGCAGCAGCTACCCGCTGGTTGCTCTGCTGGTTCGCGGCGATCACGAGCTGAACGAAGTTAAAGCAGAAAAACTGCCGCAGGTTGCCAACCCGCTGACCTTCGCCACTGAAGAAGAAATTCGTGCGCTGGTAAAAGCAGGTCCAGGATCTCTGGGTCCGGTGAACATGCCGATTCCGGTGGTTATCGACCGTACCGTTGCGGTAATGAGTGATTTTGCCGCCGGCGCCAACATCGACGGTAAACACTATTTCGGTATCAACTGGGATCGTGACGTGGCTACCCCTGAAGTTGCTGACATCCGTAACGTGGTCGCCGGCGACCCGAGCCCGGACGGCAAAGGTACGCTGATGATCAAACGCGGTATCGAAGTGGGCCACATCTTCCAGTTGGGGACCAAGTACTCTGAAGCGATGAAAGCGTCCGTGCAGGGCGAAGATGGCCGTAACCAGATCCTGACCATGGGCTGCTACGGTATCGGGGTCACTCGCGTTGTGGCTGCCGCTATTGAACAGAACTTTGACGATCGTGGCATCGTATGGCCAGACGCCATTGCCCCGTTCCAGGTCGCCATTTTGCCGATGAACATGCACAAGTCCTACCGTGTGCAGGAGCTTGCTGAGAAGCTGTACGCTGAGCTGCGCGCGCAGGGTATTGAAGTGCTGATGGACGATCGTAAAGAACGTCCGGGCGTGATGTTTGCCGATATGGAACTGATCGGTATTCCGCACACCATCGTGCTGGGCGACCGTAACCTCGACAACGACGATATCGAATACAAATACCGTCGTAACGGCGAGAAAGAGCTGATTAAAACCGGCGACATCGTCGACTTCCTGGTCAAAGCCATTAAAGGCTAATACCGACAAAAGGCCCTGATTATCAGGGCCTTTTTTTACATGGATTGTATAAAATGGCTAAACCAGCGGCGTATTATCGCCTGCTCTTCCCCTTCTTTTTTCTGCTTTCAGCCTGCACGCTTGACGTCAGTCAACAGAATTCATCTGCAACCGCCGTCGATGCCCAGGCAAAAAAATGGGCGATAAAATTCCAGCGACAAAGCTCCTTTACTGCTAAGGCATTGCATGAGATTACAGATACCGAACTCAAGCCAGGCGATCTGTTATTTTCTTCTAGCCTTGGGGTTACCTCATTCAGTATCCGCGCGTTCAGTACTTCTTCTGTCAGCCATGTTGCCGTTTACCTAGGTAATAATGAAGTTGCTGAAGCAACCGGGGCGGGCGTGCAAATCGTTTCTCTTGAGCAGGTGGAAAAGCACAGCGATAAGCTTTTTGCCCTGAGGGTCCCCGACCTCACTCCACTACAGGCCGAAGAAATCAAAATATTTGCCTATAAAATCAAGGACAGCGGCTATAACTATCGCGGCATCGCAGAATTTATTCCGTTTATGATGACCAGGCAAATATGTTCGTTAAATCCTTTCTCAGAGGATTTTCGCCAGCAGTGCGTCAGCGGACTGGCGAAAGCACAACTGAGCAATGCCAGCGAGGGAGAAAAGAAGGCGTGGTTTTGCTCCGAATTCGTGACTGATGCGTTTGCCAAAGCCGGGCACCCGCTAACGATGGCGCAGTCGGGTTGGATTAGCCCTTCCGACCTGATGCATATGCGCGAAGGCGACATTTCCGCATTTAAGTCTGAAACGAAGCTGCAGTATGTCGGCCACCTGAAGTTAGGTATTTACATCAAAACGAGTCGTTTTGTTGGATTGATCCGATAAAACCTTATGCCGCCAAAAACAGGAAAACTGTCCGGGAAATCACCGGACAGTTTTTATAAGCGACAGATTAATTTTCGCAACTCTGTCCTGGGATAAACTTAATGTCTTTATCCGCTCTTAACGTTTTCACGGGCGCGCCCGTATCTGGGTTTGCTTCCATCGTGAAGTGCCCTTCCACCGTCAGCAGGACCGCCTTATCCGTTGCGCCACGCGCAGCCAGATAATCTCGCTCCAGTTGTGCATTGTTCGCGACAGAAACGCGTTTACCCGTTGCGCAGTCGGTAAAGGTTGCCGCATCCGCCATGTAGAAGTACATCCCCCGCATCGGCATTGGCGTCACCGGTAAACTGGCGGAAACCGGCTGGAGCGTGTAGTTGAACTGCGACTCAATCGGATTGCCTTCACGATCGAGCATTTCCAGCGCTTCTCCTTTTGCCCGGTAATACGACTTTTCACCTTTGCTGTCGGTCAGTACCAGTTTGTCGGCAGTGCGCGCCCATGTCCCATAAGAGGCAAAGGAAGACGGTTCATCCCGCACGCCCTGATAGCGTTCGTTCATCACCCATGTGCCGTCTTTTTCCAGGAACAGAGAGGTTTCAATCCCTTCGCAGTCCGCGCAAGGCAAAATGCCACGCCAGCTTTGCTGCATCGGTTTTAATTCTGCCGCCCGCGTCGGCTGTAGTACTTCAACTTCAGTACGGTTGTTACAGCCGATCAAGGAAAAAAGCGTGCATGCAGCGACTACGGACAATATTGCTGTTTTCACTATGAATTCCTTATAAATTTTTATTTCCGCTCGTCAGTCTTGCGTTCGACGAACTCTCCCGCGCAGTGCTTTCACTGTGGATTTTTGCGCCTTCGATGACAACCTGCGCTCTTTCGAGGCGCGCGTAGGGCGAGTTGCCTGTCGACTTTTTTGCACCGCGGTTAATTCTTTTATGACCGCCACCAGCCGGGCGATTGCAGCTTCCCGATTTAGCTCCTGGCTACGGTACTCCTGCGCCTTAATGATAATAACGCCATCGCCGCTAATCAGATGATGGCTGGCAGCCAGCAGTCGTTGCTTATAATACTCTGGCAGGCCAGAGGCCCGAATGTCAAAGCGCAAATGGATAGCCGTCGAGGTTTTATTCACGTGCTGACCGCCCGCGCCCTGCGCCCGAATCGCCGTGATTTCCAGCTCATTGTCAGGGATAGAGACGTTTCGGGAGATAACAATCATGAACGCGGCTGCCACGCGATCAAATGAATTTCCAGATTGTTCTGAGAATCGGACAGCCAGATAGCGCCGTCCTGGATAGTCGCCTGCAGCGCCATTGTACGACCAGCAAAATCACTCAGTTGCGCCAGCTGTTCATCATCCAGATACCACACGGTAAGGTTTTTAAACTGCGCGCACTTGTTCTGGTTTTGCTGCCACCAGATCTGGGCCGCACGGTTGTTGTAGGCAAACAGGGCAACCTCACCAGACTGGGTACAGGCTTTCTTAATACGGCGCTCATCCGGCAGACCCAACTCAATCCAGAGATCGATGCCCAGATGGTCGTTACGTAGCCATGCTTCAGGCTCGTCTTCCGCACTCAGGCCACGCGTGAACTGCAGCCGTTCATCGGCATATTTAATCCAGGCCAGCAGGCGCAGCATCATGCGCTCCTGGGTTTCAGAGGGATGACGCGCCAGCGTCAAGGCCGCGTCAAGGAACTGGTTGCGGTCGAGATCCGCTACGTTGACAACGGCTTTATAAATTGTCGCTTTAAGCGCCATGAGAGAACTCCTTTCGAATCAGGCGCTCATTGTAGCGAAAACTGCGACAAAAGGCTGCTAACAGCACCTCTATCAAGGCGCTGATATTGCTTGAATGAGTATGGTATAGTCACCTTGCTAAACAGAGTTTATCTTCGTAGGCTTAGACTTGCATCCACGGTTAAGTCAGAGTGCTGACAGGAGGGCATGTGGAAAAATATTGTGAGTTAATACGCAAGCGGTACGCGGAAATCGCCAGCGGAGACTTAGGGTATATCCCGGATGCGCTGGGTTGCGTATTGAAGGTGCTTAATGAAGTGGCGACAGACAGCGCCCTTCCAGAGTCGGTCAGGGAAAAAGCGGCGTATGCTGCCGCGAACTTACTGGTGAGCGATTATGTCAATGAATGAAACGTACCAACCCATCAACTGTGATGATTACGACAATCTTGAACTCGCCTGCCAGCACCAGTTGTTACTGACGCTGGCGCTTAAAGATGGCGAAGTTTTGCAGGCGAAAGCGAATGACCTGGTTTCACGCAAAAACGTGGAATATCTGGTCGCAGATGTCGCGGGCGAAACCCGGGAGCTTCGTCTCGACAAAATTGCCAGCTTCAGCCACCCGCAAATTGGTACCGTGGTGGTCAGCGAATCTTAACCTTTCTTGCACCTTATCCGGCCTACTTTCCATTTGATACGTAGGCCTGATAAGCGCAGCGCCATCAGGCATGCCAAACCAGACTCACGCCTGCTCCATCTTCCGCTATACCCTCACGCGTAACAAAAACACCCGCAGCCGCAATCAACGTTTCACCGTAAAACAACAACGGCGTGGTATCTCGACGCCAGGGTGGGATCCCCTGCTCCTGCCAGATTTTCTTTAATTTACGTCCACCGTTACGCCCAACAATATGCAATATGCCAGGCGCTTTAAAACGAATGCTGACGGCTTCATCCGCTTGCGGCATACGCAATTCACCAGCAGGGATGAGCTTCACCGAGCCTAACCCGGCGGGCAGCGTCAACGGCATTTCCCAGCATGGCCACGGAATAACGGTTTCGCTTTGCCCGTCGAACGATTTGACCCACCATAGCTGTGACTGATAGCGACGGACCGTATATTCTCCAAGACGAAAACAGGGGGAAGCATCTTCCCGCGCCAGCGCCACTTCCTGCCAGATACGTTCCAGCCCATCACGGGAAGGCATCGGCGCATTTAACCCCGCCAGCCAGCGGCGAAGCAGAGCAGCACGCCGCACGCCGCTCATCGTCATTAATGGCGCCAGTAACAGTGTCCCCTGGGTAGTCACGCAGTCGGCTAAATCGTTGGCCAACAACTCATCAAGTAAACTCTCCTGCTCGGCGCACAGCGCGGCGCTACGGGCTACTGCTTGCGCGAAGCGCGGCCATCGCTGCTGGAGCAATGGGGTAACGTGCAATCTGAGGAAATTGCGATCGTAGACATCATCCTGATTGCTTTCATCTTCAATCCAGCATAATTCATGCTGCCGCGCCCAAACTTCAAGCGCCTCTCGCGTTTGCGCCAGCAACGGCCGAATCAGTTGGGTTCCGGCGAACGGTGAGTTTTCGCCCATGGCGGAAAGACCGGCTGGACCGCTGCCGCGCTTAAGCGCCAGCAGAAAGGTTTCACACTGGTCATCGAGATGCTGGGCGGTCATCAGCACCTCGCCCGGTAGTAGGGTCTGAGCAAACGCCTGGTAGCGCGCGCGTCGCGCCTGAGCTTCGATGCCCAGACCATCATCCTCAAGATGGACCTTTTCAACCACCAGCGGCACCTGCCACTGCGCGCATACCGACTCACAGTGCTGCACCCAACTGTCTGCCTGCGGGCTTAATCCGTGATGAATATGGATCGCGCGTAGAGCGACTTCAGGATGCTGCGTTCGCCACAGCACCAGTTGATGCAGCAGTACGGTTGAGTCCAGCCCGCCGCTAAAGGCGACCAGAATCGATGGGGAATTCAGTAGTGAAGTGTTCAGCGTGAGTGTCGTCATGATGGTTACTTACAAGGACATTGCCCGGCACGTTACCGGGCTAACGCCACAATGACAAGCCTTACAGCTCGTACAGTTCGAGCGGTAATCCGTCCGGATCGTTAAAAAACGTAAAGCGTTTGCCGGTAAACGGATCGATACGTACGGATTCGCACTTCACGTAGTGAGCTTCCAGATGCGCAATCGCTTTTTCCACGTCGTCCACGCTGAACGCCAGATGGCGTAAACCGCAGGCTTCCGGTCGACTCGGGCGGCAAGGCGGAAACGGAAAAGAAAAAAGCTCAATCACATACTGACCGTTCAATGCCAGATCGCCTTTCCAGGAGTCACGTTCTTCCCGGTAGGCTTCGCTAATCAGCGTAAAGCCCAGCACATCGCAGTAAAATGCCTTACTCGCCGCGTAGTCCGTCGCAATAATGGCAATATGGTGAACCTGTTTTAATCCCAGCATAGCGTCATCGCCTCTTTCGTTTTTCTGTCAGCACGTTACCCGTGCGTAATGGGTTCACGCAAGTCGTTAGGGCATTTTTAGGACTCTCACGCGATACACGCCGTCCTCACCCAGTTTAGCGCCATGGATATCGGTTTCAAATCCAGGATAGTGCTGGCCTACTGAACACAACATCAACAGAAAATCGAGTACGGCACGGCTTTCGGCAGCGATCATTTCCCCAGGCATCAGGAGCGGCACGCCGGGAGGATAAGGCAGAATCATATTAGCGGAAACTCGCCCCACCAGTTGATCAAGCGCCACCGTTTCGACCTCACCTTTGATCTGCCGTTGCCAGGCCTGGTGCGGCGTCATTTTCATTTCCGGTAAGGTATCAAATGCCCGCAGCATCAGCCCGGAGAGATCGTGCTGGCGGATCAGCTTATGGATCCCTTGCGCCAGATCCTGAATGCGCATATTGCGATAGAAATCAGGATCTTCAGCATACAGATCCGGCAGCATATTTTTCACGCGCAAATTCAGATCGTATGAGCGTTTAAATTCCGTCAGACCGCGCAGCAGTCCCATCGCCCGGGTTTTATCAATGCCAATACTGAACAGGAACAACAGATTATACGGTCCCGTTTTCTCGACAACGACGCCGCGTTCATCAAGGAATTTCGCCACCAGCGCCGCAGGGATCCCCTCTTCGCTCATATTCCCCTGTTCATCCATTCCCGGCGTCAGAATCGTGACCTTCACCGGGTCGAGGAACATGTGGTCAGCGTCAGCATCAACAAATCCGTGCCAGTCTTCACCAGGCGCTACCGGCCAGCACTCTGCTTCATCTACCTTTTCCGGCTGCCAGATATCAAAGAACCAGCCATCCGACTCCTCGCGTAGCCGCTGCACTTCTTTACGGAAATGCAACGCCCGCTCCACCGAACGATTGATTAACCGCTTGCCTGAATTGCCACGCAGCATCGCCGCCGCCGTTTCTATCGACGCCACAATCGGATAGCTCGGGGAAGTGGAAGTGTGCATCATAAAGGCTTCGTTGAAGGTCTCCTCGTCATAGTCGCCCTTAATGTGGATCAGAGAAGCCTGTGACAACGCCGCCAGCATCTTATGGGTGGATTGCGTTTCAAAAATCACCTTCCCCGATACCCGTTCGCCGCTCATCCCGCTTTTCCCCTGATAGATCGGATGAAAGTGGGTATACGGCACCCAGGCAGAATCAAAATGGATGGAGGACACATCCAGAGTTTGCTTGATCCAGTTGGTGTTATACAACAGGCCATCATAGGTAGAGTTGGTGATCACCGCATGCACCGGCCATTGCGCCTGAGGGATCTCTTCTACCTTGCGTTCAATGCTTGCGCGGGTAAATTCCCGACGGGGTATACCGCCGAGGATCCCCAGCGCATTGCGCGTAGGCTTCAGCCAGATTGGCACCACATCGCTCATCATCAGCAAATGTGCCAGCGACTTATGGCAGTTGCGGTCAATCAGCAGCGTACTGCCTGCAGGCGCGGCGTACATACCAACTATCTTGTTCGATGTCGAGGTGCCGTTGGTCACCATATAGCTCTGTTCGGCGCCAAAAGTGCGCGCAATATACTCCTCCGCTTCCAGGTGCGGGCCGGTATGGTCGAGCAGCGATCCCAGCTCGGTCACCGAAATAGAGACATCAGCCTTAAGCGTATTGCCGCCAAAGAAATCATAGAACAGGCAGCCGACAGGGCTTTTCTGGTACGCTGTTCCCGCCATGTGTCCGGGCGTACAGAAGGTATACTTTCCTTCCTTCACATAGGTAAAAAGCGCCTTGGTGAAAGGAGGTGTGATGTTGTCGAGATATTCATTGGTGTACTGGCGAATACGCGTGGCAATGTCTTCAGACTGGCCCAGCGCATACTCAAAAAACCACAGCGCCATGCGCAGGTCGTGCGCGCTGACATCCATCGTTGAATGGGTATTAATAAAGGCATAGAGCGGGAGATACTCGTTGAGCTGGTTGATATCACTACACAGCTCCAGACTGTATTCATCCCAGTCAAAAATGACGCCGCAAATTCGCGGATTGTGTTCGATAAACTTCAGCAGGTCGACGCTATTCTGCGGCCAGATAATCTGAAACCCCTGCTGTTGCAGCGCACGCTCAAGTTCCTTGATGGGCTCATCTTTATAAAAGACGCCATGCGGTCCCATGATGGCAATGATATTCATGCGTTCCTCCTGGAAAAACCTTAGTTAATCATAGCCTGGTCAAACCGCAGGTAAAAAAAAGGGCCACATCGTTGTGGCCCTTTTCAGAATTAATGCAGTTTATGCGTAACCGTAGCTCATCAGACGCTGGTAACGACGGTTTTTCAAATCGTCTTTACTTAACACGTCGAGATCGGCGAGATCGGCCAGCAACTGTGCTTTCAGGGACGCCGCCATCACTTCCGGGTTGCGATGTGCGCCGCCCAGCGGTTCAGGAATGATAGAGTCGATAAGCTTCAGCTCTTTCAGACGCGGCGCGATAATCCCCATCGCCTCTGCAGCCAGCGGCGCTTTGTCGGCGCTTTTCCACAGAATAGAAGCACAGCCTTCAGGGGAGATAACGGAATAGGTGCTGTATTGCAGCATATTCACTTTATCGCCAACACCGATAGCCAGCGCGCCGCCGGAGCCACCTTCACCGATAACAGTGCAGATTACCGGTACGCTCAAACGCGACATTTCACGCAGGTTGCGCGCAATCGCTTCAGACTGACCACGCTCTTCCGCGCCCACACCTGGGTAAGCCCCTGGGGTGTCGATGAAGGTAATGATCGGCATATTGAAACGCTCGGCCATTTCCATCAGTCGCAGCGCTTTACGATAGCCTTCCGGCGCTGGCATGCCGAAATTACGACGAATTTTTTCTTTGGTCTCACGGCCTTTCTGATGACCAATGATCATCACCGGACGGCCATCCAGACGCGCGATACCGCCGACAATAGCTTTATCATCCGCATAGGCACGATCGCCCGCCAGCTCATCAAATTCATCAAATGCCAGGCGGACATAATCCAGGGTGTACGGACGCTGTGGATGGCGCGCCAGCTGGGCTACCTGCCATGCGCCGAGATCGGCGAAGATTTTACGCGTCAGTTCTACGCTTTTCTCACGCAGACGATGCACTTCTTCATCGATGTTAATATCCAGTTTCTCATCCTGACGGCTAACCGCAGTCAGAGAATCGATTTTTGCTTCCAGCTCTGCAATCGGCTGTTCAAAATCAAGGAAATTCAGACTCATAGTATTCCTGTATTAGTCAAACTCCAGTTCCACCTGCTCCGAACCAATAAGGCCACGGAGATCGTTTAGCAAACGATCGCTCGGAGAGACACGCCACGTTGCGCCAAAACGCAATCGCGCACGTGCATCCGCCCTCTGATAGTAGAGATGTACTGGAATTGTCCCCGAGCGGTGGGGTTCCAGAGACTGACGGAGTCGGTTTAAAAGCTGGTCATCAATTTGCCTGTCCGTCAGCGAGATAGCAAGCCCGCGAGCATATTTTTCCCGGGCCTCGTCAATATCCATGACTTCACGGGCCATCATTTTAAGCCCGCCGCTGAAGTCATCAAAGCTGACCTGTCCGCTGACGATAAGTATGCGGTCTTTTTCCAGCAATTGCTGGTATTTATCCAGAGCATCGGTAAACAACATAACTTCCAGACGTCCGGAACGGTCATCCAGGGTACAGATGCCGATACGATTGCCGCGCTTGGTGACCATTACCCGCGCAGCAATGACGAGCCCCGCAGCCGTGGTGACTTTACCACGTTCTGTCGGATGCATGTCTTTCAGCCTGTGGCCTCCAACATAGCGCTCAATTTCTTTTAAATACTGGTTGATAGGGTGTCCCGTCAGGTAAAGCCCTAACGTTTCACGCTCTCCTTCTAATACCACCTGCTCCGGCCACGGTGTACAGTTGGCATAAGACTGTTCAATTTGTTCCGGCTCTTCCGCCAGCACGCCAAACATATCAGCCTGGCCAATAGCCTCGGCTTTCGCATGCTGATCGGCGGCTTTTAGCGCATCGTTGAGCGAATTCATCAGCGCCGCGCGATGCGGACCAAGGCGGTCAAACGCCCCGGACATAATTAGCTTTTCCAACACCCGACGGTTAAGTTTTTTGATATCCGTGCGCGCACAGAGATCAAACAGCTCGCGGAAGTAGCCGCCTTCATTACGCGCCTCAATAATAGCTTCAATTGGCCCTTCACCCACGCCTTTTATCGCGCCGATGCCGTAGACAATCTCGCCATCATCGTTCACGTGAAAATGATAAAGCCCGGAGTTGATGTCCGGCGGCAGGATTTTGAGCCCCATGCGCCAGCATTCATCTACCAGACCGACCACTTTCTCGGTGTTATCCATATCCGCCGTCATTACCGCCGCCATAAACTCGGCAGGGTAATGCGCCTTCAGCCACAGCGTCTGGTAAGAGACCAGCGCATAGGCAGCGGAGTGCGATTTGTTAAATCCGTAACCGGCGAATTTCTCCACCAGGTCAAAGATTTTCATTGCCAGTTCGCCGTCGACGCCGCGTTTTTTCGCCCCTTCTTCAAAGGTGCCGCGCTGCTTGGCCATCTCTTCCGGCTTTTTCTTACCCATCGCACGACGCAGCATATCTGCGCCGCCAAGGGTGTATCCGGACAGCTCCTGGGCAATCTGCATTACCTGTTCCTGATACAGGATAATGCCGTAGGTCGGCTCCAGTACCGGTTTCAGACACTCATGCTGCCATTGCACGTCCGGGTAGGAAATCTCTTCGCGACCATGCTTACGGTCGATAAAGTTATCTACCATCCCCGACTGTAGCGGACCCGGACGGAACAGCGCCACCAGTGCGATCATATCTTCGAAGCAGTCAGGCTGCAGACGTTTGATCAGATCTTTCATGCCGCGGGATTCAAGCTGGAAGACCGCCGTGGTCTCCGAGCGTTGCAGCATGTCGAAGCTTTTCTTGTCATCCAGCGGGATAGCAGCGATATCCAGCGGCGGCTCGCCGTTCTTCTCACGGCGCGCGTTGATCATTTCCAGCGCCCAGTTGATGATAGTGAGCGTACGCAGGCCGAGGAAGTCAAACTTCACAAGGCCGGCATATTCCACATCGTTCTTATCAAACTGAGTAACCGGGTGTAGCCCCTGTTCATCGCAATACAGCGGCGCAAAATCGGTAATTTTGGTCGGGGCGATAACCACACCACCGGCGTGCTTACCGGCGTTACGTGTGACGCCTTCCAGCTTACGCGCCATATCGATCAGCGCTTTAACCTCTTCATCTGCCTCATAGATTTCCGGCAGTTGGGGTTCAGCTTCGAAGGCTTTCGCCAGCGTCATGCCCGGGTCGGGCGGCACCAGTTTCGAAATACGATCAACGAAGCCGTAGGGATGACCGAGCACGCGGCCCACGTCGCGGATAACCGCTTTAGCCGCCATCGTACCGAAGGTAATAATCTGCGAAACCGCATCACGACCGTACATTTCCGCCACGTGCTCAATGACCTGATCGCGTTTCTCCATACAGAAGTCAACGTCGAAGTCGGGCATTGAAACACGTTCCGGGTTCAGGAAACGTTCGAACAGCAGGTCAAACTCCAGCGGATCCAGGTCGGTAATTTTCAGCGCATAGGCGACAAGCGAACCGGCACCGGAACCACGTCCCGGGCCTACCGGTACTCCGTTATCTTTCGACCACTGGATAAATTCCATAACGATCAGGAAGTAGCCGGGGAACCCCATCTGGTTGATAACTTTAAGTTCAACCTCCAGACGTTCGTCATAAGGCGGGCGCTTCTGCGCGCGAACTTCTGGATCAGGAAACAAAAATTCCAGACGTTCTTCCAGACCTTCGCGTGATTTTGCCACGAGGAAATCCTCAGTGGTCATATCACCGGTCGGAAACTGCGGCAGGAAATACTCGCCCAGACGCACCGTCACGTTACAGCGTTTAGCGATCTCAACGGTGTTTTGCAGTGCCTCCGGGATATCGGAGAACAGCTCGCACATCTCGTCTTCGCTGCGCATATACTGCTGCGGCGAATAGTTTCGCGGGCGTTTAGGATCGTCAAGAGTGAATCCGTCGTGGATTGCCACGCGGATTTCATGCGCGTCAAAATCACCGGTTTCAAGGAAACGAACATCATTGGTCGCCACCACCGGAAGACCACGCGTTTCAGCCAGTTCTACTGCTGCATGCAGATAATTTTCTTCATCTTGCCTGCCGGTGCGGATCAGCTCGAGGAAATAGCAATTGGGGAAATGTTCTTCGTAAAACGCCACGCATTCATCAACCAGTGCGCTATTACCGCGCAGCAGGCAGCGACCAACGTCGCCCATGCGACCGCCGGAGAGCAAAATCAAACCTTCTTTTAGCTCGCCCAGCCAGTCCCTGTCGATAACCGGCCCTTCTGCGCCATAACCACGCTGATAGGCTTTTGAAATCAACAACGTCAGGTTCTGATAGCCAGTATTGTTTGCGGCCAGCACGGTGAGCTGAGCGAGTTCATCGCCCAACAGTTCGCTACGAACATGAAAATCTGCACCGACTATCGGTTTGATACCCGCACCGTGACCCGCTCCGTAAAACTTCACCAGACCACACAGGTTGGTAAAATCGGTGATCGCCAGCGCAGGCATGCCTAACGCGGCCGCCTTTTTCACCAGCGGCCCGGTTTTCGCCAGCCCATCGATCATGGAGTAGTCGCTGTGCACCCGCAGGTGGACGAAACGAGGTTCAGACATCTTCAGATTCCTTCGACACAAGAATCAGGACGTGAGTCCCAGTGCGCGTTTGACGGGGCCAAAACTACGGCGATGGTGCTCTGTTGCGCCATACATTGCCAGCTTCTCCAGATGAAAAGCGGTTGGATAGCCTTTGTGCTGTGCAAAGCCATACTGCGGGAAAACCATATCCAGCGCCGCCATTTCAGCGTCACGGGTGACTTTTGCCAGTATCGACGCAGCACTAATCTCCGCCACGCGGCTATCACCTTTGACCACCGCCATCGACGGCATCGGTAATGCCGGGCAGCGATTCCCGTCAATCAGTACGTATTCAGGAGTAATATGCAGACCCGCAACAGCACGCTGCATAGCCAACATGGTGGCATGTAAAATATTCAGCTCGTCAATTTCGTGCGGTTCCGCACGGCCCAGGCTCCAGCTTAACGCTTTTTCTTTAATTTCATCAAACAGCGCCAGGCGACGCTTTTCCGACAGTTTTTTTGAGTCGTTAAGACCGATAATAGGGCGAGCCGGATCCAGAATGACGGCGGCAGTGACGACCGCGCCAACCAAAGGACCGCGCCCCACTTCGTCCACACCCGCCACTAAATGCGTATGCGGATACACAAATTCATTCATTGCGCTAACTCCAGGACCGCATCCGCCGCCTGCTCATCAGCATTGCAACGGATCTGCTGATGCAGTTCACGGAATGTGTCGTGCATCGCATGGCTGGTTTTACCATTCGCCAGCAACGGCAACAGCGCTTGCGACAGCGCCTGCGGTTCACACTCTTCCTGCAACAACTCTTTAACCAGTTCTCTTCCCGCCAACAGGTTAGGTAACGAAACGTAATCGGTCTTCACCAGACGTTTCGCCAGCCAGAAGGTGAAAGGTTTCATACGGTAGCCAACCACCATCGGGCATTTTGCCAGCATACATTCCAGCGCGGCAGTACCTGAAGCTAACAGGGCAGCATCACTGGCTACCATTGCTTCACGTCCCATTCCATCGAGCAGATGTACGGAAAGCTCCGGTGCAACTTCAGCTTTAATGCGCTCAAACTGCTCGCGACGTTTGGCATTTACCAACGGCACCACCACTTCGAGATCCGGATAATGCTGGCGTAATAGCTGCGCCGTTTTCAGAAAATCGGCGCTGAGCATCTCCACTTCTGCGCCACGACTTCCTGGCAATAGCGCCAGACAGTGAGCATCATGGGGAATACCCAAAATATCGCGTGCCGCGTTTTTATCCGGGTCCAACGGCATGGCATCAGCCATGGTATGACCGATAAAACGGCACGGGACGTTAAATTTGTCATAAAACGCTTTTTCGAAAGGCAGAAAGGCCAGCACCATATTGGTGGATCTGCCTATTTTGAAAACGCGTTTTTGTCGCCAGGCCCATACAGAAGGGCTGACGTAATGAATGGTTTTAATGCCCTGCTTTTTCAGGTTCCCTTCGAGGGTAATATTGAAATCAGGCGCATCAATACCGACGAATACATCCGGCTTAAGGTCGGTGAACCGACGAGTGAGATCGGCGCGAATATGCAGTAAACGGCGTAGGCGCCCGAGCACTTCAACAATGCCCATTACCGCCAGCTCTTCCATTTCGTACCAGGCTTCGCAACCTTCGGCCTGCATCAGCGGACCCGCCACGCCAACAAAACGCGCATTGGGAACGCGAGCCTTGAGTGTACGGATTAACCCTGCACCAAGAATATCGCCGGAGGTTTCTCCGGCGACGAGGGCAATCGTTAAAGGACGCTGCTCAGTCATTAACGAATCAGACCACGCGTTGAGCGCTCAAAGAAGTCGCTGAAAGCCTGAACTTCGGGGTACTGCTTCGCCAGCTCCGCGATTTCGGGCTTCACTTCTTCCAGCGTTTTACCGCTACGGTACAACGCTTTATAGGCATTACGAATCGCGGTAATTGCTTCGCGGGTGAATCCACGACGCTTCAGACCTTCGATATTAACGCCAAACGGCGTTGCGTGGTTGCCCTGGGCGATAACGTACGGAGGCACGTCCTGGGCAACGCCGGAACAGCCGCCAACCATCACATGCGCGCCGATGATGCAGAACTGATGCACTGCAGTCATGCCGCCAATGATAACAAAATCATCAAGCGAAACATGTCCGGCAAGCGTGGCGTTATTCGCCAGAATGCAGCGGTTACCTACCATACAATCATGCGCGACGTGCGCATTAATCATCAGTAAGTTATCGTTGCCCACCTTCGTCACTCCACCGCCCTGCACTGTGCCACGATGAATGGTGACGCTTTCGCGGATGCGGTTGCGATCGCCAATTTCCACACGGGTCGGTTCGCCAGCATATTTAAGATCCTGGTTAGCTTCACCGATGGAGGCAAACTGAAAGATCTCGTTATCGCGACCAATTTTTGTATGGCCATTTACGACAACGTGAGACTTCAGTACGGTACCCTCACCAATTTCAACATGGGGTCCAACAATACAAAAAGGACCAATGTGAGCATTAGCGCCAATACAGGCGCCCTCTTCCACAATGGCGGTTGGGTGAATAAAGGCGGATTTATCAATCACGTATCAGGCCTCCCGGCTACGGGCACACATCATCGTTGCTTCGCACACAACTTTACCGTCAACCAATGCAACCCCTTTAAAACGGGTCAGGCCACGGCGCGTTTTCTCGAAAGTAACTTCCATGATCATTTGATCGCCTGGCACGACAGGGCGCTTAAAGCGCGCTTCATCAATACCTGCGAAATAGTACAGTTCGCCAGGTTCCAGTTTTCCTACGCTTTTAAACGCGAGGATACCGGTGGCCTGCGCCATCGCTTCCAGAATCAGTACGCCAGGGAAAATGGGTTTACCCGGAAAGTGGCCCTGAAAGAAAGGCTCGTTAACGGATACATTTTTCACTGCGCGCAGAAAACGACCTTCTTCAAAATCCAGCACGCGGTCAACCAGCAGAAACGGGAAACGGTGCGGCAGAAGTTCTAAAATCTCTTCAATATGCAGAGTATGAGTGTTAGTAGTCAAAATACTCTTCCTGTCAAAATATACTAAAAGGCAATAATAACACGGCCTGTCGCAATCGTATGAATGGGACAGGCCGAAAAGTCAGACATGCGAGAAAGGTGCTTTAGTCTTGTTGATTAACCTTGCGCTCAATTGCTTTAAGACGCTTGCTCATATCATCAATATTCATCACCAGTGCAGCTGTTTTACGCCATACCTTGTTGGGTTGTAGCGGAATGCCTGAGGAGTAGACGCCAGGTTCAGTGATGGGACGCATCACCATACCCATGCCAGTTACCGTGACTTTGTCGCATATTTCCATATGCCCATTGATCACGCTGGCGCCGCCAATCATACAGTAACGGCCAATCTTCAGGCTACCCGCCATAATGACGCCACCGGCTACCGCCGTATTGTCGCCAATCACAACGTTATGCGCAATCTGGCACTGGTTATCAATGATAACACCATTGCCGATCACAGTATCGTCCAGAGCACCACGGTCAATAGTGGTACAAGCGCCGATCTCAACACGATCGCCGATAATCACGCGACCAAGCTGCGGGATCTTCACCCAGTTACCGCGATCGTTCGCGTAGCCGAATCCATCAGATCCAACGACAGTGCTGGATTGGATCAAGCAATTCTCACCGATCTGAATGTCGTGGTAAATCGTCACATTCGCCCACAAGCGTGAACCTGCACCGATTTTGGTATTTTTTCCGACGAAGCAGCCTGCGCCGATAACAACGTTATCACCCAGTTCTACGCCAGACTCAATGACCGCATTTGCGCCCACAGAG
Source organism: Citrobacter arsenatis (assembly GCF_004353845.1). Taxonomy (GTDB): domain Bacteria; phylum Pseudomonadota; class Gammaproteobacteria; order Enterobacterales; family Enterobacteriaceae; genus Citrobacter; species Citrobacter arsenatis. The sequence goes on along the minus strand of NZ_CP037864.1, from coordinate 946,605 downwards.
ACATTATTACCCAGCTTCGCCGTCGCATCGATCGCTGCACTCGGTGCAATGTTTTGTGCGGGCTGCGGCGTGGTATCTAGAATTTGCGCCATACGAGCATAGGTCAGGTAGGGATTCTTCACTACCAGCGCTGCGCTCTTAGCAAAAGGAAGATCGTCCTGCGTCATCACAACGGCAGAGGCCTGGCATACGCCTAAGTGTTCACGGTACTTAGGATTCACCATGAACGTGATATTGCCAGTTTGCGCAGATTGCATGGACGCTACGCCGGTGATGACGATATCGCCATCACCGTGTAATTCTGCATCCAACTGCTCTGCTAAATCAGCCAGTCGAATTGAAGGCATTACTTATTTAACCTGTTTCAGTACGTCAGCGGTGATGTCTTTTACATCGCTGCTGTTGTATGCAACGGTGTTTGCGTCAACGACCAGATCGATGCTCTGGCTGTTAGCAACAGATTTCACAGCTGTCTGGATACGAGTAACCAGTTTGCCACGCTCTTCGTTGGAACGACGCGCACGATCCTGCTCAAAGGCCTGAGCTTTCTGAGAGAAAGTCTGACGCTGAGCCATGACGTCTTTTTCCAGCTTGGTACGATCGCTACCCGCTTTCATAGATTGCAGACGCTGCATTTTAGATTGCAGATCGGATTCCATACGCTGCAGTTCGCTGGCGCGGCCTTTGAACTCGTTTTCCAGCGTAGCAGAAACACCCGTCTTCTGTGCAACCTGTTGGAACAGGCTACCCATGTTGACGATTGCAATTTTGTCAGCAGCTTGTGCGGACGTTGCCATCGCTAAACCGAGACCTGCAGCTAATAACCACTTTTTCACAATTAACTCCTTACCATCCCATTTGCACCCGAAGGTGCAGTTCTTTGCGTGGCCAGGCGATCCCATGCAAGATCGCCTAAAGTCATCGCTACACTACCACTACATTCCTTTGCGAAGAACAATTACCAGGTTTTACCAATGTTAAACTGGAACTGTTCCGCTTTGTCTCCATCGTACTTCTTGAACGGCTGGGCGTAGGAGAAAACCAACGGCCCCAATGGGGACATCCATTGTAAAGCGATACCCGCTGACATACGGATATTGCTTGGATCACTGTAGTCAGGCACACCAATAGCGCGTGTTTGAGCGCTATCCTGCCAGTTAGTATCCCAAACGGTACCCATATCCCAGAAGAACGAGGTACGGACCGAGTTGGCATACTTGTCGCTGATAAACGGCGTTGGGGTAATAAACTCCAGGCTGGCGACAGCCATGGCGTTACCACCCACTGCGTCATCCGATTTACAGTCTTTACCATCGGTGTTGGAACACTCTTCGTAGTCACCATCATCGGAACCACTGGCGTAAGCACCGTTTTTATAAACTGCTTTAGGACCGATGGTATTCGACTGGAAACCACGCACGGTGCTGGAACCACCAGCATAGAAGTTCTCATAGAACGGCATTTCTTTACTGCCAATACCGTCGCCATAGCCTACCTTCGTACGCCCTAACACCACCCACTTGTGATCGTCATCGATCGGCACATAGGTCGCGGTATCCATCGACACTTTGTAGTATTCGTTATCAGAACCCGGGATGGTCACTTTGCCGTTCAGGTTGACGCGTGTACCGTCTGTTGGGAAGTACCCACGGTCCAGCTTGTTATATGTCCAACCATAGTTAAAGGTGAAGTCATCAGCGGCAAAGCTGTTGGTATTAGTCTCACCCATCGACTCAAGATAACGATCCATTGCAACCTGCGGCTGCATGTTGGACAGTTTGTTATGTACATAACCCAGACCCGCACGCAACGTGTTGTATTCGTTTACCGGGAAGCCAAGCGTTACGTCTGTACCATAACTTTTGTTGGTATAGTCGGACAGATCCGCATCATTCGCTTCAAAGTCGTTATAGAAGACGCGGCCACCGAGGCTCACACCATCAACGGTGAAGTACGGGTTGGTTACAGACAACTCAGTATAGGTCTGGTAGTCGTTTTTGGTGCCGTTGATCCCAACAGAATAACCGGTACCTAACCAGTTATCTTGCTGGACGCCAGCCTGGAAGCTCACGCCGCTCTCGGTACCGTATCCGACACCGAAGTTAAAGCTACCGGTGTTACGCTCTTTGACCTTGTAGACTACATCAACCTGATCCGGGCTGCCCGGTACACGCTGAGTATCGGTATCAACGGTTTCAAAGTAACCCAGACGATTCAGACGCTCTTTACCTTGATCGACCAGATCGCTGCCCAGCCAGGCACCTTCCATCTGGCGCATTTCGCGACGCAGAACGGAATCTTTAGAGGTGTCGTTACCTTCAAAACGAATCTTACGCACGTAGAAACGGTTACCCGCGTCCACGTTTACGCGCAATTTAACGGTTTTGTCAGCATCGTTGATTTCAGGCTGCGACTGTACGCGCGGATAGGCATAGCCATAGCGACCCAGAAGCTTCTTGATATCATCTTCCATTTTGGTCACTTTGGTGCCGTTATAGAGTTCGCCTGGCTCGATCTTCGTCAGGGTCTCAATTTCAGCGGAGTGTCCAGCCAGGTTACCGCTCACCTGTACCCCAGAAAGCTTGTACTGCTCGCCTTCAGTGATGTTAACGGTGATATAGATACCTTTTTTATCCGGCGTCAGGCTGACCTGAGTGGAATCGATGTTGAAGCGAGCATAACCGCGATCCAGATAGTAGCTGCGCAGGGTTTCAAGGTCGCCCGCCAGTTTCTGCTTCTGGTATTTACGATCGCCCACCACGTTCCACCACGGCACTTCGTCACGCAGTTGGAAGTGAGAGATCAGTTCGTCGGTCGTGAAGGCATGGTTGCCGACGATATTGATCTGTTGGATCTTCGCCGAAACACCTTCCTGGAAGACCAGCTTAAGGTCAACGCGGTTACGCGGCAACGGCGTTACCACCGCTTTCACACTGGCGCTGTACTTACCGACGCTATAGTAGAAATCTTCCAGGCCTTTTTCGATATCGGCAAGCGTGGTGCGATCCAGAGACTCGCCAACACGCACGCCAGACGCCTCGAGGTTTTGCTTCAGCATGTCATCTTTCACCGATTTGTTACCGGAGAAAGTGATGCTGGCAATCGTCGGACGTTCTTTTACCTGAACCAGAAGGGTATCACCATCGCGCAGGACGCGGACATCCTCAAAGTTACCGGTGGCGAACAGAGCACGAATGGTATTACTGATGTCTTCATCATTAACCGTGTCGCCTGTGCGCACCGGCATACTGAGGAGAGCCGCACCAACGGCGACTCGCTGTAGGCCTTCGAAATGAATGTCCTTCACTACGAACCCTTCAGCACCGTATACGGTGGCGCTGCTAAACAGCAGCGACGCTATGAGCAACTTTTTCATCGCCATCGTTATTATGCGTTCTTCCTAACACTCTCTTACAACCGAGAGAAATCATTGAAAAGTGCAAGCCCCATTAACAACACCAGCAAGATAGAGCCAATGCGATAACTAAAGTCTTGAACCCGCTCGGATACCGGACCGCCCTTCAGCTTTTCAATCGCCAGGAACAGCAGATGCCCCCCGTCAAGAACGGGCAACGGAAACAGGTTGATTATCCCTAAGTTCACGCTGATAAGCGCAAGGAACATCAGGTAATAAATAACCCCGAACTCCGCTGACATCCCAGCCCCCTGGGCGATAGAAATCGGCCCACTGAGGTTGTTCAGTTTTACATCACCGGTAATCAATTTTCCCAGCATACTGACCGTCAGCTTCATCAACTGCCACGTTTTATCCGAGGCTTCGAGGATAGCGCTGAATGGCCCATACTGGCGTACAGTCTTATACTCATCAGGCAGAGGAATAACTTTAGGCACCACGCCCGCAAAACCTTCTGCCTTCCCGTTAACCTGTTTTGAATCTGGGGTTAACGTTAAAGACAAGGAACTTCCTTGTCTTTCAATATCTAGCGCTAACGGCTTATCCGGATTATCGCGCACCAGCGTCACGAACGTCATCCATTGCGTCAGCGGCTGACCATTGACTTTAACGATCCTGTCGCCAGCTTGCAAACCCGCCTTACTTGCTGCGGAGTTAACCTGCACTTCTGACAACACCGATTCGATCTGCGGACCGCGCGGACGAATCCCTAAACTGGAGACGGGATCCTCTTTGTCTGGCTCAAATGCCCAATGGCGTAAATCCAGCGTTTTGTTTTGCTGCTGGTCGCTGCCAAACTGCGCCACGCTGAGAGTCGTATGCTCATCGCCGATTTTGGAGACCAGTTGCAATCGCACGGCATCCCAATCAGGGGTTTCGATACCATCAACCGCTTTTAGTTCCGTACCCGGCTGAATTTGCGCCTGTGCGGCAATCGAGTTGGGCGTTATTTCACCAACAACCGGACGAACGCCAGGGACACCGATGATAAACACCAGCCAGTAAGCGAAAATAGCAAAAAGGAAGTTTGCAATCGGACCTGCGGCGATGATGGCTGCGCGTTGTCCAACCGTTTTATTGTTGAAAGCGTAATGGCGCAGCTCCGGTGCGACCGGTTCAGCGCGCTCATCCAGCATTTTGACGTAACCGCCGAGGGGAATCAGGGCGATGACGTATTCCGTGCCTGATTTATCGGTACGCCGCCAAAGCGCTTTTCCAAAACCAATGGAAAAGCGTTCGACGCGGACTCCGCAGCGCCGCGCAACCCAGAAATGACCAAATTCATGCACGGTGATAAGCACACCAAGTGCGACAATGAATGCAGCCAGATTCCAGAGAATACTCAGCATAAGACCATCCGTTAGAGCGTCCTGAAGACCAGTAACAACAGGCAGGCAAAGACCGGTACCGCAGCCGTCAGGCTATCAATACGATCCAGAATACCGCCGTGCCCTGGAATTAAGTGACCACTGTCCTTAATACCTGCTTCACGCTTAAACATACTCTCGGTCAGATCACCCAACACGGAGGCCAGGGCTGCAACGATGGAGCAAATGAGCAAGGTGACAGGCGCAACCTCAAGATTCGCCCACATGCCATAACCCCATGAGATCACGGCCGCAGTGGCGAGTCCGCCAATAAAACCCTGCCAGGTTTTACCGGGAGAAACCTTCGGCGCCAGCTTATGTTTGCCAAACAGCTTACCAAACATATAGGCACCAGAGTCCGCTCCCCAGACGAGGATCATGACATACAGCAGCCATAGCGCGCCACTATAATGATTCTCATCATAGTGCCATGCACGTAGCGCCAGCATTCCCCAAAAGAACGGGACAATGGTTAACACGCCGAAAATTATGCGTAATGTTTTGGAATTACGCCAGACCGACGCAGAGCCGGGATAAAACAGCACCAGTAACAGCGCCACGACCCACCAGCCCAGCGACGCCCACAGCGATACTTCAACCAGCGGCTGATGAATATTGCGGTGGTATTCTGGCAGCAAAAATAGCATCAGTGCCAGCAGTAGCCCGCACAAAACCGCCAGCCAGACTCGCTGTGTACGCGTGGTAAAACCGCTTAACTGTCCCCATTCCCAGGCGGCCAACATACAGACGACCAGCGTGACAATGGCGAACCCCACCGGCGGCAGTAAAAACAACGCCGCGATGACAACGGGTATTAAAACAAAAGCAGAAATCAGGCGATACTTCAGCAAAAGCGACCCCCATCAGGCTTTTTCATCACCGGGTTCGGTGCCGCCGAAACGACGCTCACGATTAGCAAAGGCATGCAGCGCACCTTCAAAGTCTTGTTCATCGAAATCGGGCCAGAGAACATCCGTAAAGTAAAGTTCGGCATAGGCAATTTGCCACAACAGAAAATTACTAATTCGGTGCTCTCCCCCAGTCCTTATCACTAAATCCACAGGAGCCAGTTCATGCATACAAATTTGCTGCCCAAGCATCTCTTCATCGATTTGCTCTGGTCGCAGCAGACCTTCCTGCACCTGTTGTGCCAGTTGCCTGACTCCCTGGACTATATCCCACCGTCCACCGTAATTCGCTGCAATATTCAGCGTCAACCCGGTATTCTGGGCGGTAATCGCTTCTGATTTGCGAATCCGTTCTTGCAAACGAGAGTTAAATCGACTGATATCCCCGATAATACGCAGACGTACGTTATGGCGGTGTAGGTTTTTCACTTCACTATCAAGTGCCCACACAAACAACTCCATTAACGCGCTCACTTCCTGCGCAGGTCGGTTCCAGTTCTCACTGCTAAAGGCATACAGCGTCAACGCATCAATACCGTTATTGGCAGCAAAAGAGACAGCCCGGCGGACGGATTTAGCTCCGGCCTTATGCCCAAAGGCGCGAATCTTCCCTTGCTTTTTCGCCCAGCGGCCATTGCCATCCATGATGATTGCTACATGGCGACAACCATGTGCTGGCAAATTTTCGCTTAATGGTTTAGTTGCAGACAACATAACGCGTTTTTAGTCCCTGAAAGGATTTACGGTACTCAGGAATACTGAAGCCCATCCACAAAAAAGCCGTGTCAAACCACGGCTTACCCGACCGAAAAAAAGCCAATACCCGCGATCGAGTGGCGCAGACTATATCACTGAAGCCCAACGCTAACAAATAGCGCGATTCTCCGTAGAGGGATTATCATCAGCTTGAGAGTCGCATCACTTCTTTTCTGGCAACGTCCCGCGCGATGGCATCAACCTTCAGCACGTCATCAACGCTCTGCGGCTCCTGCAAATCCATCTTATCCAGTACGGATAAATTCAGATCAGCAATATCGGTAAATCGGATCTGCTGCGCCAGGAACGCGGCAACGGTAATTTCATTCGCAGCGTTCAATGCGGTCGTCGCCGCCTGCCCTTGCTCAAACGCGTCCATCGCCAGTTTCAGGCACGGATAACGCTGGTAATCAGGTGCGGAAAACGTCAACGCACTGAGTTGGCAAAAGTCGACAGGCTTAACGCCGGACGTCACACGTTCTGGCCATGCCATCGTATGGGCAATAGGTGTACGCATATCAGGTTCCCCCAACTGCGCCAGAACGCTACCGTCCTGATAACGAACCATCGAATGAATAACCGACTGCGGGTGAATCAGCACTTCCATCTGGCTTGCACTGGCATTAAATAGCCAACGCGCTTCAATGTATTCCAGACCTTTATTCATCATGGTGGCAGAATCGACAGAGATTTTTCGCCCCATCGACCAATTCGGATGACGACATGCCTGATCGGGGGTCATAGAAACCAGATCGGACAATGGCGTTTCACGGAAAGGGCCACCAGACCCGGTAAGCAGAACTGACATGACGCCGTTTTGCTCAAGGTCAGCGTATCCCAGATTGTGCTGGATAGGTTGCGGTAAACTCTGAAAAATCGCGTTATGTTCGCTATCTACCGGCAAAAGCTGCGCTTTATGGCGCCTTACGTCATCCATAAACAGGCGTCCGCAGGTCACCAGAGACTCTTTATTCGCCAGCAAAATGCTTTTGCTCGCACGAATTGCCGCCAGCGTCGGCAGCAAGCCCGCCGCGCCGACAATCGCCGCCATCACCTGATCAACATCGTCCAGCGCAGCCATATCACAGGCAGCCTGCTGTCCGCTCATAACCTCAGTGCGACTGCCCTGCTCGCGCAGAGCCGCTTTTACCAACGCAGCGCTTTTTTCATCGTCCATTACCGCATAGCGAGGAGAAAACTCCAGGCATTGCTCTACCATGCGGGCGACATTTTTACCCGCCACCAACGCAGCAACACGAAATTTTTCCGGGTTATGGCGTACTACATCCAGCGTACTGCAACCAATGGAACCGGTTGATCCCAGGATGGTTAATTGCTTCATGAGACATCCAGAAGAATTTTACCCTTTAAGGTATATAGACAGAAAAAAGCAAAACGCCGCCATCCAGCCTTCTCAGGCCTTCTAAGCGGCGTTTTAGCGTACAGGCGAATCAGAACTGCATCAGTTCCGTTTCTTTCTCTGCCAGCGCCGCATCAACTTTCTTGATCGCTGCGTCAGTCAGTTTCTGTACGTCGTCCTGAGAACGGCGATCGTCATCTTCGCTGATCTCTTTTTCTTTCAACAGCGCTTTCACTTTGTCGTTAGCATCGCGGCGAACGTTACGTACGGCAACGCGCGCGCCTTCAGCTTCGCCACGCACGATCTTGGTCAGATCTTTACGACGCTCTTCAGTCAGCGGCGGCAGCGGAACGCGGATGTCGGAACCCGCAGAGCTTGGATTCAGACCGAGGTCGGAAGCCATAATTGCTTTCTCAACAGCTGGACCCATAGAACGGTCGAACACGTTGATTTTCAGGGTACGGGAATCTTCAACCGTTACGCTTGCCAGCTGGCGCAGCGGGGTCGGCGTGCCGTAATATTCCACGACAATACCATCCAGCAGGCTAGGAGAAGCACGGCCCGTGCGAATTTTGCTGATTTGGTTTTTGAACGCTTCGACGCATTTGTCCATGCGTACTTCAGCATCTTTTCTGATATCGTTGATCACGTTACGAATCCTTGAAAGCTTGTTTCAGTCAGACCATACCCACCACGTAAGATGTGACAAGTATAGTCTTGATTAATTTTGAGGGACGTATCCCGCGACATTAAAGCGGAATATTACCTGCATTTAGCCGCAACGGGAATTATTCCGTGATTAACGTGCCTTCTTTTTCACCCATAACAACGCGGCGCAGTGCACCCGGTTTGTTCATGTTAAAGACACGAATCGGTAATTTGTGGTCACGAGCCAGCGTGAACGCCGCCAAATCCATTACTTTCAGCTCTTTATCCAGCACTTCAGCGTAGGTCAACTGTTCGTACATGGTCGCCGTTGGATCTTTAGCCGGGTCAGCTGTAAATACGCCGTCGACTTTGGTGGCTTTCAGTACTACATCCGCTTCAATTTCAATACCGCGCAGGCAGGCTGCAGAGTCGGTAGTGAAGAACGGATTACCGGTACCCGCAGACAAAATAACAACGCGGTTGTTACGCAGCAGGCTGATTGCTTCCGCCCAGCTGTAGTTATCACACACGCCGTTCAGAGGAATTGCGGACATCAAGCGAGCGTTCACATAGGCGCGGTGAAGCGCATCGCGCATCGCCAGACCGTTCATGACGGTGGCTAACATGCCCATGTGGTCGCCCACAACGCGGTTCATCCCTGCTTTCGCCAGACCAGCGCCACGGAACAGGTTACCACCACCAATCACTACGCCAACCTGGATACCCAGCTCAACCAGCTCTTTGATTTCCTGAGCCATACGGTCAAGGATGCTTGCATCAATACCGAAGCCTTCTGAACCTTGCAGGGCTTCGCCACTTAACTTAAGCAGAATACGTTTGTAGACGGGTTTTGCATTGGTAGCCATGTTTCTTTCCTGAGACTGTCAACGAATGAGATGAGTTAATTCCGGCGACATTGTATGTCGCTTTTCAGCATGACCACTATAGCGGTGCGCTGAATTTACAAGCCAGACACAAAAAGAAGCCGCCCTCAGGCGGCTTCTTTAAAAATTAAGACTGCTTGGACATCGCAGCAACTTCTGCTGCAAAGTCAGTCTCAACTTTCTCGATACCTTCACCCACTTCAAAGCGGATGAAGCCTGTTACGTCAGCGTTGTGCTCTTTCAGCAGCTGACCAACAGATTTGCTCGGATCCATAACGAAAGGCTGGCCAGTCAGAGAAACTTCGCCGGTGAATTTCTTCATGCGGCCTTCAACCATTTTCTCTGCGATTTCTTTCGGCTTACCAGACTGCATCGCGATGTCCAACTGAACCTGGTATTCTTTCTCTACCACTTCAGCAGAAACGTCTTCCGGCTTAACGAATTCTGGTTTGCTTGCAGCAACGTGCATTGCCAGCTGTTTAACCAGCTCTTCGTCAGCGCCAGTTGCAGCAACCAGAACACCGATACGAGCACCGTGCTGGTAGTTACCCAGAACTTCGCCTTCCAGGGAAGCAACGCGACGGATGTTGATGTTCTCACCGATTTTAGCAACCAGAGCAACACGTTCTTCTTCGAACTGCGCTTTCAGAACTTCAACGTCAGTGATTTTGCCAGCAACGGCAGCGTCCAGTACTTTGTCAGCAAATGCCTGGAAACCAGCATCTTTAGCAACGAAGTCAGTCTGGCAGTTAACTTCCAGAATGAAAGCGATGTTGCCGTCGATTTTGGTTTTGATTACGCCGTCAGCAGCAACGTTGCCTGCTTTTTTCGCCGCTTTGATTGCGCCGGACTTACGCATGTTTTCGATTGCCAGCTCGATGTCGCCATTAGCTTCAGTCAGTGCTTTTTTGCAATCCATCATGCCTGCGCCAGTACGCTCACGCAGCTCTTTTACCAGGGATGCGGTAATTTCAGCCATTCTAAAATCCTCGAAAGATTTGATCTGCCCGGCATGAAACCGCACAGATTTAAAAGTGAAAAAGGGGCCTAAAGGGCCCCTAACCAAACATGATACTACCTGGTTTATAAGGGCTCTTCCCCTTCATATTCCGAGCCGCAGGTGCGTTGCCTTCGCTCGCTCATCCCAGTCACTTACTTATGTAAGCTCCCGGGAATTCTCGAGCTTGCCGCCTTCCTGCAACTCGAACTATCTCAGGGAAGTTATCAAGCCTTATTATTCAGCTTCTACGAAGCTTTCTTCCGCCTGGGAAGCCAGATCCTGAGAACGGCCTTCACGAACGGTAGCAGCTACAGCGCCCAGGTACAGGGTCACAGCACGGATTGCGTCGTCGTTACCCGGGATAACGAAGTCAACACCGTCCGGATCAGAGTTGGTATCAACGATTGCAAATACTGGGATACCCAGGTTGTTTGCTTCTTTGATAGCAATGTGCTCGTGGTCAGCATCGATTACGAACAGAGCGTCCGGCAGACCGCCCATGTCTTTGATACCGCCCAGGCTGTTTTCCAGTTTCTCAAGCTCACGAGTACGCATCAGCGCTTCTTTCTTGGTCAGCTTTTCGAAAGTACCGTCCTGAGACTGAGTTTCCAGATCTTTCAGACGTTTGATGGACTGACGAACGGTTTTCCAGTTAGTCAGCATGCCGCCCAACCAGCGATGGTTCACGAAGAACTGGTCGCAGTTGTTAGCAGCTTCTTTCACCGCTTCGCTTGCAGCGCGTTTAGTACCAACGAAAAGGATTTTACCTTTACGAGCAGAGATCTTGTTCAGTTCAGCCAGAGCTTCGTTGAACATCGGTACAGTTTTCTCAAGGTTGATGATGTGAACTTTGTTACGCGCACCGAAGATGAACGGCTTCATTTTCGGGTTCCAGTAACGGGTCTGGTGACCAAAGTGAACACCAGCCTTGAGCATGTCGCGCATGGAAACAGTTGCCATGATTAAAACCTCTATATATAAAAGTTGGGGTTAAGCCTCCACGCATCCCATATTACCGACCCCAAAGGGCACCCCGGAATATGTGCCGATACGTGTGTGTTGTTACACAAAGTGAGATTTGTCGCTCCCGTCCATCGTGTGTAGTCTTCGAATGGATCGGAAGTCCGGCGCGCTTTATACCACAAATACGCCACCGACACCAATAATTGTTGGTGGCCTGTGCTGTATTGAACAATGAATTTCGTGTTACAGACGGGCGGCAAATTTTTGAATCCCCGGGAGCTTACGACCAGTAAGTGACTGTGGTAAAAAAATGTAGCCAACGCATCTGTGGCACGAAAGGCGAAGTTCAGAATGATTCTCAATTTGGCAGCATGTACGCGGGACTGATACCATTGACAGCACTTACACAATTATTGTCGAAATAATCGACACTGATGGACAGAATTCATGGCTATCTCAATCAAGACCCCTGAAGAAATCGAAAAAATGCGCGTCGCTGGCCGCCTGGCCGCCGATGTTCTGGAAATGATCGAACCGTTTGTTAAACCGGGCGTCAGCACCGGCGAGCTGGATCGCATCTGTAATGACTACATCGTGAACGAGCAGCAGGCCATTTCCGCATGCCTGGGCTATCACGGTTATCCGAAATCCGTGTGCATCTCTATTAATGAAGTGGTGTGCCACGGGATCCCGGACGACGCCAAGCTCCTGAAAGACGGCGATATCGTCAACATCGACGTCACCGTAATTAAAGACGAGTACCACGGTGACACCTCGAAAATGTTCATCGTTGGCAAACCAACCATTCTGGGCGAGCGTCTGTGCCGCGTCACGCAGGAAAGCCTGTACCTGGCGCTGCGGATGGTAAAACCGGGGATCCGCTTACGCACGCTGGGCGCTGCGATTCAGAAATACGCGGAAGGCGAAGGTTTCTCTGTAGTCCGCGAATACTGCGGTCATGGTATTGGTCGCGGCTTCCATGAAGAGCCGCAGGTTCTGCACTACGATGCAGACGACGGCGGTGTGGTCCTGCAGCCTGGCATGACCTTCACCGTAGAGCCGATGCTGAATGCCGGTGATTACCGTATCCGCACCATGAAAGACGGCTGGACGGTGAAAACCAAGGACCGGAGCTTGTCTGCTCAGTACGAGCATACTATTGTGGTGACGGAAAACGGCTGTGAAATTCTGACGCTGCGCAAGGATGACACCATCCCGGCAATCATCACGCACGGCGAATAATGTTTTGCCTGATGGCGCTGTCGCTTATCAGGCCTACAAATAGCACTCTCCCGTAGGCCGGATAAGCGTAAGCGTCATCCGGCTTTTTGATGGGTGGTAACAATGAATACTCTTCCTGAACAGCACGCAAATACGGCCCTCCCCACCCTGCCTGGCCAACCGCAAAACCCCGGAACCTGGCCACAGCACGATCTCAACTGCCCCGGCATTAAAGCGCATATCGACACGTTCCAGAGCTGGTTAGGTGAAGCGTTTGACAGTGGAATCTCCGCAGAACAACTGATTGAAGCCCGTACCGAATTTATTGATCAGTTGCTTCAGCGTTTGTGGATTGAAGCTGGTTTCGGTCAGATTGCCGACCTGGCGCTGGTTGCCGTTGGCGGCTACGGACGCGGCGAACTGCATCCGCTTTCCGACATCGACTTGTTGATCCTGAGTCGTAAAAAGCTACCTGACGCGCAGGCCGAAAAAGTCGGTGAGCTGTTAACGCTGCTATGGGACGTGAGGCTGGAAGTGGGTCACAGCGTACGTACGCTGGAAGAGTGTCTGTTGGAAGGATTGTCAGATTTAACCGTCGCCACCAACCTAATTGAAACACGTCTGCTGATTGGCGACGTCGCGCTGTTTCTTGAACTACAAAAGCATATTTTTAGCGAAGGTTTCTGGCCGTCCGATAAATTTTACGCCGCCAAGGTGGAAGAGCAAAATCAGCGCCACCAGCGCTATCATGGTACCAGCTACAACCTGGAGCCGGATATCAAAAGCAGCCCCGGCGGCCTGCGCGATATTCATACCCTGCAGTGGGTGGCCCGCCGCCATTTTGGCGCCACCTCGCTGGACGAAATGGTCGGTTTCGGCTTTTTGACGCTGGCAGAACGTGCCGAGCTGAATGAATGTTTGCATATCCTGTGGCGCATTCGTTTTGCCCTGCATCTGGTCGTTAGTCGTTACGACAACCGTCTGCTGTTTGACCGTCAGCTCAGCGTGGCGCAACGCCTGAACTACGGCGGCGAAGGAAACGAGCCGATTGAGCGGATGATGAAAGACTATTTCCGCGTCACCCGACGGGTCAGCGAGCTGAACCACATGCTGTTGCAGCTGTTTGACGAGGCGATCCTCGCCATGCCCGCTGATGAAAAGCCGCGCCCGATTGATGACGACTTTCAACTGCGCGGCACGTTGATTGATCTGCGCAACGACGACCTGTTTATCCGCAAACCCGAAGCGATACTGCGGATGTTTTACATCATGGTGCGTAACAGCGCGATCAGCGGGATTTACTCCACCACGCTGCGCCATTTGCGTCATGCCCGCCGTCATTTGACCCAGCCGCTGTGCTACATCCCGGAAGCGCGTTCGCTGTTTCTCAGCATGTTACGCCATCCGGGCGCGGTGAGTCGCGGCCTGCTGCCAATGCATCGCCACAGCGTGTTGTGGGCTTATATGCCGCAATGGTCGCATATTGTCGGCCAAATGCAGTTTGACCTGTTTCATGCCTATACGGTGGATGAGCACACCATCCGCGTAATGCTCAAGCTGGAAAGTTTCGCCAATGAAGACACCCGCCAGCGCCACCCGCTTTGTGTGGATCTGTGGCCACGCCTGCGACAGCCTGAATTGATTCTGATTGCCGCGTTGTTCCACGATATCGCCAAAGGACGCGGCGGCGATCACTCGGTACTTGGCGCTCAGGACGTACTCAAATTCGCTGAACTGCACGGTCTGAACTCCCGCGAAACGCAGCTGATCGTGTGGCTGGTGCGCCAGCATTTGCTGATGTCGGTTACCGCTCAGCGCCGCGATATTCAGGATCCCGAAGTCATTAAGCAATTCGCCGAAGAGGTGCAAACGGAGCATCGTCTGCGCTTTCTGGTGTGCCTGACCGTCGCGGATATTTGCGCCACCAACGAAACGCTATGGAATAGCTGGAAGCAAAGCCTGTTGCGCGAGCTGTACTTCGCCACGGAAAAACAGTTGCGCCGTGGAATGCAAAACACGCCGGATATGCGTGAGCGCGTACGCCATCATCAGCTCCAGGCGCTGGCGCTACTGCGCATGGACAACATTGATGAAGAAGCACTGCACCATATCTGGTCACGCTGTCGCGCCAACTATTTCGTGCGCCACAGCCCAAATCAGCTGGCCTGGCATGCGCGTCATCTGCTGCAACATGATCTCAGCAAGCCGCTGATCCTGCTCAGTCCGCAGGCCACCCGCGGCGGGACGGAGATTTTCATCTGGAGCCCTGACCGCCCTTACCTGTTTGCCGCCGTCTGCGCCGAGCTGGACCGGCGTAATCTTAGCGTCCACGACGCGCAGATTTTCACTACCCGCGATGGGATGGCAATGGATACGTTCATTGTGCTGGAACCGGACGGCAGTCCGCTGTCGTCAGACCGACACGAAGCGATCCGTTTTGGGCTGGAACAGGCGATCACCCAGCGTAGCTGGCAGCCGCCGCAACCGCGTCGCCAGCCGGCAAAATTACGCCACTTTACCGTCGATACCGAGGTCACCTTTCTGCCGACCCATACCGACCGAAAATCATTCCTTGAGCTTATCGCTCTCGACCAGCCCGGACTGCTGGCGCGGGTCGGGCAGATTTTTGCCGATCTTGGAATTTCGCTGCATGGCGCCAGAATTACAACCATTGGCGAGCGAGTAGAAGATTTATTCATAATCGCCACCGCCGACCGGCGCGCCCTTAATAATGAGCTGCAGCAGGAAGTACATCAACGGTTGACAGAGGCCCTCAATCCAAACGATAAAGGGTAATGTTTTTATTTATTATGGAAAGAGTTTAACAATGCAGCAGTTACAGAACGTTATTGAGTCCGCTTTCGAGCGCCGTGCCGACATTACTCCGGCAAATGTAGATACCGTAACCCGCGAAGCGGTGAATCAGGTTATTTCCTTACTGGATTCCGGTGCACTGCGCGTCGCAGAAAAGATTGAGGGTCAGTGGGTCACGCATCAGTGGCTGAAAAAGGCGGTCCTGCTCTCTTTCCGTATTAACGATAATCAGGTGATCGAGGGTGCGGAAAGCCGTTACTTCGATAAAGTGCCGATGAAATTCGCCAACTACGACGAAGCGCGCTTCCAGAAAGAAGGTTTCCGAGTGGTTCCGCCAGCGGCCGTTCGCCAGGGTGCGTTTATCGCCCGCAACACCGTGCTGATGCCGTCTTATGTGAACATCGGCGCTTATGTTGATGAAGGTACGATGGTTGATACCTGGGCGACCGTGGGTTCCTGCGCGCAAATCGGTAAAAACGTACACCTGTCCGGCGGCGTGGGTATCGGCGGCGTACTGGAGCCGTTACAGGCTAACCCGACCATCATCGAAGACAACTGCTTCATCGGCGCACGTTCTGAAGTGGTTGAAGGCGTGATCGTCGAAGAAGGCTCCGTTATTTCCATGGGCGTGTACATCGGCCAGAGCACCCGTATTTACGATCGCGAAACCGGCGAAGTACATTATGGCCGCGTTCCGGCAGGCTCCGTGGTTGTTTCCGGCAACCTGCCGTCGAAAGATGGCAAATACAGCCTGTACTGCGCGGTGATTGTGAAGAAAGTTGATGCCAAAACGCGTGGCAAAGTGGGAATCAACGAACTGTTACGCACCATCGACTAACAGTGATTTGAAAAAGCGGGCTTAGCCCGCTTTTTTTACATCTGCGAGTGGCATAAACAAGGCTTTTCGTTAATTATTCAATGGTTATAGTGAGCTTAAGGGTACCGCTATGTATGACAATCTGAAAAGTCTGGGCATTACTAATCCTGAAGAAATCGATCGTTACAGCCTGCGGCAAGAAGCCAACAACGATATCCTGAAAATCTATTTCCAGAAGGATAAAGGCGAGTTTTTTGCCAAGAGCGTGAAGTTCAAATATCCCCGTCAGCGTAAAACGGTTGTCGCCGATGGCGTCGGCCAGGGTTACAAAGAAGTGCAGGAGATCAGTCCCAACCTGCGCTACGTGATCGACGAACTGGATCAGATCTGCCAGCGCGATCGCAGCGAAGTCGATCTTAAACGCAAGATCCTCGATGATTTACGTCATCTGGAAAGCGTTGTGACCAATAAGATCAGCGAGATTGAAGCCGATCTGGAAAAACTAACGCGTAAATAAGCCGTTTGTTGCCGGATGGCGGCGTCTTACGCCTTATCCGGCCTACAGGTATATCCTCGTAGGCCTGATAAGCGTAGCGCCATCAGGCAATTAATCAATGCTGCTCATCTAACTGCAACGCCACATACAACAGCAGTCGATCGTCAAAATTTCCCAGATCCAGCCCGGTCAGTTCTGAAATACGGTTCAAACGATACTCCAATGTATTGCGGTGAATAAACAATGCTTTTGAAGTTGCCAGCGGCTGAACGTTATGCCGAAACCATGCCGCTAAAGTCCGACGCAGCAACCCGTTGTTATCCATCGCTTTCAGCCTTACCAGCGGGCGCGCCAGCTCATTGGCCTGCCAGCCGCCGCGCAGGCTGTCCAGCAGTACCGGCAGCATCAAATCTTGATAGAAATAGCTACGGCTCTCCGGCATCCGCTGCTTGCCAACCATCATGGTGGTGCGCGCAGTACGATATGAACGGGCAATGCTGCCAGGCCCGGTAAAATAGTTGCCCAGCGACACGCGAAAACGCAGTTGTCCGTTCTCTTTCATACGGGTAATAAGCTGCTCAACGCGCTTGCGATGATCTTCAGCGTCCCAGCGGCCAAACTGATTGAGCGCCGGTTTCAACACCACCATCTCGGTCAGGGAAACAATCGCAATCAAATTATTACGTTCAGGGGTGGTCAACGCGTTCTGCAATTGCTGTAGCTCCGCCATCGCACTATCAACGCCAAGCTGACCGCTATCAACCTCCACTACCGCCACTACGCGCGGCTGGTTCAAATCAATGCCTAATCGCTGCGCCCATTCCATCAGCGCCGGGGTATTCTCCTCCGCCTGAATCAGGTTCATCACCAGCTCTTCACGCAGACGAGTATCCTGCGCTAACAGATGCATCAGACGCGATTGCTCCAGCATCATTTCGGCGGTCATGCATACCAATTCGCCATACTTGCGCAGATGTTCCGGCTCGCCGGTAAGTCCGATAACGCCAACAATTTCGCCTTCCAGACGCAGCGGTAGGTTTATCCCCTGACGCACACCGTGCAGATGTCGGGCCACCGCATCGTCAATATCGACCACCCGACCTTGCGAAAGTACCAACAGCGCGCCTTCGTGCAATTCACCAATACGTTCGCGATCGCCGCTGCCGATTATCCGCCCACGGGCATCCATTACGTTGATATTGGTATCAATGATGCGCATGGTACGTGCGACGATATCCTGCGCCATTTTGGTATCAAGATGCCAGCCAGCCATAAACCCCTCCTGTGAGCAGAGCTCAAGCATAGGGAAGATAATAAGCAGCGGCATTGTGCAAATGCACAAAGCGGAAGGGAGAAGTATGGAGTTGTGGGTAGTATCACAAAAAGAAACCCCTTCCTGTGCAGGAAGGGGTTTAGGGAGATTACTGCATCAACAGATAGATAGAGCTGTCACCACGCTGAATATTCAGCGCCAGTACCGCCGGTTTGCTATCGAGAATTTTGCGCAGTTCAGCGATGTTTTTCACCGGCTGCTGGTTCGCACCGATAATCACATCCCCTTTCTTCAGGCCAATCTGTGCAGCCGGAGTATTCGGTTTCACGTCGCTTACCACGACCCCTTTGTCCTGGCCTTTGTTGCTCATATCGGCACCTTCAATGCCTTTGAAGATTGAGCTGGAATCAACCTGAGTCTGGCTGCTCTGCTGCAGTTCCAGATTCACAGTGACCGGCTTACCGTCGCGCAGCAGGCCAAGGTTAATTTTGCTGCCTACCGGCATAGTTCCCACCTGCGCACGCAGAGCGGCGAAGCTGCTGATAGGTTTACCGTTCAGCGAGGTAATCACATCCCCGGCTTTAATACCTGCTTTCGCGGCAGAAGAGTTCGGCATCACCTGGCTGACAAATGCGCCACGCTGAGCGTCAACTTTCATCGCTTTCGCCAGCTCAGAGCTCAGCTCGGTGCCCATAATACCCAGCTCACCGCGTTTAACCTGACCAAACTCAACCATCTGTGAAGTCAGGTTTTTCACCATGTTGCTTGGGATTGCAAAACCGATACCGATGTTACCGCCGTCCGGTGCGAGGATCGCCGTGTTAATACCGATCAGCTCACCGTTCAGGTTGACCAGCGCGCCACCGGAGTTACCACGGTTGATCGCAGCATCCGTCTGAATAAAGTTTTCGTAGTTCTCCGCGTTCAGGCCGCTACGACCCAGCGCAGAAACGATGCCGGAGGTCACGGTCTCACCGAGGCCAAACGGGTTACCGATTGCTACGGTGTAATCACCCACGCGCAGCGCGTCGGAATCTGCCAGCTTAATTGCCGTCAGATTTTTCGGATCCTGAATTTGGATCAGCGCGATATCGGAGCGCGGATCTTTGCCCACGATCTTCGCGTCAAATTTACGGCCATCGCTCAGTTGAACCTTAATCACCGTAGCGTTATCCACCACGTGGTTGTTGGTCACGACATACCCTTTCGCGGCATCAATAATTACGCCGGAACCCAGCGCCATAAATTTCTGCTGCTGGCCGCCGCCGTTACCAGCGCCCGGTGCGCCGCCCTGGCAGAACGGTGAACTCTGGAACGGAGAACCGTCCTGGCAGAACGGTGAATTATCACCGAAGAACTGCTGGAAATTACGCGGCATACGCGGCGTATTTACCGTCGTGCTCCCCTCGACGTTAATACTCACCACCGATGGCATCACTTTTTCGAGCATCGGGGCCAGGCTTGGCATCTGTTGGGCGGTCATTGCTGAAGACGACGTCTCAGCCGCTGTGGCAGACAGGGGGGACAACGCCAAACCTAAACTCAGAGCCAGTGCACTCATTGCTAATGTGGTTTTTTTCATGTGTTTCATTCTCGATTAACAGGTAACGCAAAATTGCTGTATACGTCAGAGTCGTTTTATAGCGCTAAGTTCCAGAATTGAGTTTAAGGAAAAAGTAAAATTTTATTGGCCGTCTTTACAAATGAGTATTTATTGTTCTACGGCCATCAAACGACGATATTCATCCCATGCATACAAATCTGTCATCCCGCTGATATAATCCTGAATCAGCCGGCAGCGATAATAATATTCCAGTACAGAAAACTCAGCGCAACCCGTTGATATTTTACTAACCGCCTCAACATAAGCAAGACGATGGCGGGTAGACAACTTCTGAAATAATCGGGATTCAATAGGAAAACGTTTTACTCTTTCATTGTCCACCAGTTCAGTAAAATCTGACTGGGACATTTTTAATAAAGGCTGATAGATTTCCAACAATCCGCTGATCACCCGATAGCCCTGCAATTCCAACTGCTCTACGTCAGGATGGCTAAACACATGTTTTACCGCCACATTCTTATAAACGCCTAGCAACTGACTGAAGCTGCTGGCATCTTCTAACAGCGCGTGATTAAAGCTACCTTCAAAAATCTGCGGTAAATTATCAATAAACCGCTGGGCCGCATACGGCACCAGTTTATTCAGCGTATTGACGCGTAAATACATAAAGAACTGATCTTCTGTGCTGCGGCTTAATGTATTTGAACGTGATTTCTCCCAAGCGTTCTCAACAACCTGACTAAACAGGGAGCCTTTTTCGTGATGCCCCCACGCCTCATGCAGATGGTGATAAAGTTGCTCAACGCTAAAGATTCTTTTCTCAACGGCATCTTCCAGGTCGGCCACGCAATAAGAGATATCATCGGCAGCTTCCATAATCCAGGTTAATGGAAAACGACTGTAAGGTGCTAATGATAATTCTTTACGTAACCGCTCAATATACGGTTCTTCAGAAAGGTAATAGCCCGGTTTCTTCATTAAATAGTGATGAGTTGTAGGCGTACTGCCGCGCCACCACGCCGGACGGGTATATTTTAAAATACCGCCAACCTGCGCCCAGGTCAGATTCATACGCATCAAAGTATGCACCAGGCGAATACCCTGAGCATTGCCTTCAAAATGGCACAGGTCCTGACGCACCTTACGTCTGATATCATTCAACGACTCTTCACCTTCGCGCAAACGCAATGCCGCCACCAGGCAGCGGTCGTCGCTAAGGGGCTGGCTATCCGCGTCGGCGGGATACAGTCGCTGGCGGAACCAGTCATTGATCGCCGCTTCGCCAAAATGACCAAACGGCGGATTACCAATGTCATGCATCAAACACGACATTTCGACAATACTCTCAAACGGCCCCGTTAGTTCATCCAGACCATACTGCTCCAGCAGCTTTAGCTCTTTCAGTCGGCTGAGGATCTCTTTGGCGATATAGCGCCCAACCTGCTGAACCTCCATCGAGTGCGTCAGGCGCGTACGAACCGCCGCGTTACGCTCCAGCGGAAAGACCTGGGTTTTTTGTTGCAGGCGGCGAATAGCCGGCGAATTGATAATGCGTCCACGATCGCTTTCGAAAATACGCAGGATCTCATGCTCCGTCTTCACACCCTGCGGCGAACGGTAACGACGATGCCAGTTTATTTTTTTTCGGAAATCGATCTGTACCATATCCTCTCCCGCCTGAGAAATGCGCTACCCCTTAAGCGCATGATAGACTATGCCCTCAAATCTGGCTTATCGCGAGTAAATCTATGAAAATCGGCATCATTGGTGCAATGGAAGAAGAAGTTACGCTACTGCGTGACAAAATCGAAAACCGTCAGACTATCTCTCTCGGCGGTTGTGAAATTTACACCGGCCAGTTGAACGGTACCGAGGTTGCGCTACTGAAATCAGGCATCGGTAAAGTGGCTGCGGCACTGGGCGCGACGCTGCTGCTTGAACGCTGCAAGCCGGACGCCATCATTAACACCGGTTCCGCAGGCGGCCTGGCCTCTACGCTGAAAGTGGGCGATATCGTGGTTTCTGACGAAGCGCGCTATCACGATGCTGACGTTACCGCCTTTGGTTATGAATTTGGCCAGTTGCCGGGCTGTCCGGCGGGTTTTAAAGCCGATCCTGCGCTGATTGCCGCAGCAGAATCCTGCATTGCAGAACTGAATCTGAACGTCGTTCGCGGGCTTATCGTCAGCGGCGATGCCTTCATTAACGGCTCGGTGGGCCTGGCTAAAATCAAGCATAACTTCCCGCAGGCAATCGCCGTAGAGATGGAAGCGACCGCGATTGCGCACGTTTGCCATAACTTTAATGTGCCGTTCGTCGTGGTACGCGCCATTTCTGACGTCGCCGATCAGCAGTCCCATCTCAGCTTTGACGAGTTCCTGGTCGTTGCCGCGAAACAGTCAAGCCTGATGGTTGAAACGCTGGTACAGAAACTGGCGCATGGCTAAATTACTCTCCAGGGCGCTGGCCGCCCTGCTTTTCACTCTCCCGGCGTTCCTTTACGCCGCACCGCGCGTTGTGACGCTTTCTCCTGCCAATACTGAACTCGCTTTTGCTGCCGGCATTACCCCCGTTGGCGTCAGTAGCTATTCAAATTACCCGCCCGAGGCCAAAAGCATTGAGGAGGTCTCCACCTGGCAAGGCATGAATCTGGAACGCATTGTGGCGCTCAAACCGGATTTAGTCGTCGCCTGGCGCGGGGGAAATGCTGAGCGGCAGGTAAATCAACTGACCGCGCTGGGAATTAAGGTCATCTGGGTGGATGCTGTTACCATTGAGCAAGTTGCCGATGCGCTCCGCCAGTTAGCGGCGTGGAGCCCTAAGCCTGAGCAGGCCAAACAGGCGGCGCAAACCCTGCTTGATGACTATGCTTTACTTAAATCTCAGTATGCCAACAAACCGAAAAAACGCGTGTTTCTCCAGTTTGGCGCTAATCCTCTGTTTACCAGTGGAAAAGGCTCTATTCAGCACGAAGTTCTTGAGGTATGCGGTGGAGAAAACATCTTTGCCGGCAGTCGGGTTCCCTGGCCGCAGGTTAGCCGTGAGCAGGTCCTGGCACGAGCGCCCCAGGCGATTGTTGCAACCGGAGGCCCGGGCGAAACTCTGAAAATTGAACAATACTGGGGAAACCAGCTAAAAATACCCATTATTACACTTAATAGTGACTGGTTCGAACGCGCGAGCCCGCGTATTATCCTCGCCGCAAAACAACTCTGTAATGCGCTTTCACAGATAAATTAGCGCCTGCCCCACCAGGTCTGTTGTGAGGATTTAAAAATGCTCGTCTATTGGCTTGATATTGTCGGCACCGCGGTATTTGCTATCTCTGGCGTCTTACTGGCCGGAAAATTACGTATGGATCCGTTTGGCGTTCTGGTCCTCGGCGTGGTTACCGCGGTTGGCGGCGGAACGATCCGCGATATGGCGCTGGATCACGGACCGGTTTTTTGGGTTAAGGATCCGACAGATCTGGTTGTGGCGATGATCACCAGCATGCTGACAATCCTGCTGGTACGTCAGCCACGACGCTTACCGAAGTGGATCCTTCCGGTGCTGGATGCCGTTGGCCTGGCGGTGTTCGTGGGGATTGGCGTCAACAAGGCATTTCTCGCAGAAACGGGACCGCTAGTGGCGATTTGTATGGGGGTGATTACCGGCGTTGGCGGCGGGATCATTCGCGACGTGTTAGCGCGTGAAGTCCCGATGATTCTACGCACCGAAATCTACGCCACGGCGTGTATTATCGGCGGGATCGTGCATGCAACGGCGTTTTATACCTTTAATATATCACTGGAAAACGCCAGTATGATGGGGATGATCGTCACTCTGCTGATTCGGCTTGCCGCCATTCGCTGGCATTTGAAGTTGCCGACATTTGCGCTGGATGATAACGGGCGTTGATGTGACGATACAGAACATGTAGGCCGGATAAGGCGTTTACGCCGCCATCCGGCACATTGCCCGGTGGCGCTACGCTTACCGGGCCTACACCATCAGACCATCGGTATTACAGACAGCAATCAGATGCTGAAAGAAGAGCCACACCCGCAGGTGCTTTTCGCATTCGGGTTAGTCACAACGAAGCGG
The DNA here is from genome assembly GCF_004353845.1 of Citrobacter arsenatis. Classification (GTDB taxonomy): domain Bacteria; phylum Pseudomonadota; class Gammaproteobacteria; order Enterobacterales; family Enterobacteriaceae; genus Citrobacter; species Citrobacter arsenatis. The sequence continues at coordinate 923,033 of NZ_CP037864.1, read as the reverse complement.
GAACCTTCCAGACCTTCGGTATAGTCAACCGCGCCGCCCACCAGATATTGCAGGCTCATCGGATCAACTACCAGACCAACACCTTGTTTCTCAATGGTCATATCACCATCGTTCACCTGATCGTCAAAGGTGAAACCGTACTGGAAACCGCTGCAACCACCGCCGGTGATATACACGCGTAATTTCAGATTCGGGTTATCTTCATCAGCGATCAGGCTTTTTACTTTATTGGCTGCTGCTTCTGTAAATTGCAGTGGCAGCGCTACGTCATCACTCATATTTTGCTCCAAACGACATTGGCAATTGGGCAAATTATAACCCAATGGTTAAGGCCATTATCTAATACCCTGGTATTTCGTTCAAGTATTCTCGCCAGCGGTGGTACCCTGGCTTTTTGCCGCCTGCTCCGCTTCCTGTTTTGCCAGCGTGCGGGCAAGGATAGTCGAGTATAGCGGCTTTCCGCCCATAAATTGGGCTAATAGTGTTGCGCCAAGACAGGTAATAATCATTGGCAAAATGAGCTGATAGTTATCGGTCATCTCCAGCACCAGCACAATACCGGTTAGCGGCGCACGCACCGAAGCCGCTAATAAAGCCCCCATTCCGGCAATGGCAAAGGTTCCGGCCTCCAGATGATACTGCGGAAAAGAGGCTGCCGCCGCCATACCGAACGCGGTACCAAGCAGCGTACCCAACGCCAGCATCGGGGCAAAAATCCCACCGGGCGCGCCGGACGAGAAGCAAAGCAGCGTGGTAACGACCCTGGTGATAAATATAAACAGCAGCAGACCGACGCTAAAATTGCCAGCCGCGGCGATAGGAATCAGGTTAAACCCGCCGCCTGCCGCTTCCGGTTGAATTAAGCCGAGGATCCCGCACAGACCGCCGATCGCGCCCCCCATCAGCACCCATTTTTTAATTTCACCGCCGTGAAAGCGCTGGAACATATCCTGGGTACGTAACACCATGGTGTTGAACAATGGCCCAACACAGCCAAAAATAAGCCCGAGCACCAGATACAGCCACAGCGTATTTATCGGCGCATTGGAGAGCTTACCGACTTCAATAATCGGCGCTTCGCCGTTGAACACACGAAACACAATGCTCGACATAATAACGCCGGTAAATACGGCTTTGATCGAGACAAGGTTATAGCGAAACTGCGGGCGCATCTCTTCAATAATGAACAGGATCCCCGCAAGCGGCGCATTAAACGCCGCCGACAGCCCCGCAGCCGCACCGGTGGCCAGCAGGGTATGTCGCGCTTCGGCGCTGCGCATGCGGAAAATATCCAGCACCATGCGCCCAATATTGCCGCCAATCTGCACGGTCGGTCCTTCTCGCCCAAGCACCATGCCTGCGCCCAGCGTGCCCATACCGCCGATAAATTTCACCGGCAAAACGCGCCACCAGCGCACAGGTCGCAACTCTTCCAGCGCGCCTTCAATCTCAGGGATCCCGGAACCTCCCGCTTCCGGCGCAAATTTACGCACCAGAAAATAGCCGACCATCGCCAGCAGCGCGGAGAGAATAAACGCCAGCGGCCACAGCAGAATGGCATGGTCCGCAACCTGCGCCAACGCACCAATGCGGTGGTTCTGTACCCAGGTCACCGCTTTTTCAAATGCCACGCCAACCAGTCCCGTCACGGTACCGACAACTGCAGCCATCAACAGGATCGCCAACGGCGTTTTGTCTCGTTCCAGGAGTCGACGGATTTGATCCCTGCGGCGTAAACGCACAATTTGTTGTGCTTCAAAAGAGGGAGAGTCAGTCTTCATCAGATGATCATTAATTGGTAATACAAATACGGAATCGGCATTCTACTCGCACATTTCACGAAAATCCCCTGCAAATCGCATTGTTTCAATTGCGTAAAACTTTCATAACCTTCTCTGAATAACTAGAATAGCGGGCATTTACTTTTTCTACGAACCAGGACCCCATCCATGAGTAAGTCTGAAAATCTCTACAGCGCAGCACGCGAACTTATCCCAGGCGGCGTTAACTCCCCCGTTCGCGCCTTTACTGGCGTGGGTGGAACTCCGCTGTTTATCGAAAAAGCGGACGGCGCGTATCTGTACGATGTCGATGGTAAAGCCTATGTCGATTACGTCGGTTCCTGGGGACCGATGGTGCTGGGCCATAACCACCCGGCAATCCGTAATGCGGTGATTGAAGCGGCAGAGCGTGGTTTAAGCTTCGGCGCGCCGACCGAGATGGAAGTGAAAATGGCGGAGCTGGTCACTGAATTAGTGCCGACCATGGACATGGTGCGTATGGTGAACTCCGGTACGGAAGCGACAATGAGCGCAATCCGTCTGGCGCGCGGTTTCACCGGTCGCGATAAGATCATCAAATTTGAAGGCTGCTATCACGGTCATGCCGACTGCCTGCTGGTTAAGGCCGGTTCCGGCGCATTAACGTTGGGACAGCCTAACTCCCCGGGTGTTCCGGCCGATTTTGCGAAACACACCCTCACCTGCACCTACAACGATCTCTCTTCAGTACGTGCGGCATTTGAACAGTATCCACAAGAGATCGCCTGCATCATCGTTGAGCCGGTCGCGGGCAACATGAACTGCATCCCGCCGCTGCCGGAATTCCTGCCGGGCCTGCGTGCGCTGTGCGATGAGTTTGGCGCGCTGTTGATCATCGATGAAGTCATGACCGGTTTCCGCGTAGCGCTGGCCGGTGCGCAGGATTATTACGGCGTCGTTCCGGATCTGACCTGCCTGGGTAAAATCATCGGTGGCGGAATGCCCGTTGGCGCATTCGGCGGTCGTCGTGATGTGATGGACGCCCTGGCGCCGACCGGTCCGGTTTACCAGGCGGGTACGCTTTCCGGTAACCCGATTGCGATGGCAGCAGGTTTTGCCTGTCTGACCGAAGTGGCCCAACCGGGTATTCATGAAACGCTGAACGAACTGACGACGCGTCTGGCGGAAGGTTTGCTGGAAGCCGCCGAAGAAGCGAAAATTCCACTGGTAGTTAACCATGTAGGTGGGATGTTTGGGATTTTCTTCACCGATGCAGAAACCGTGACCTGCTATCAGGATGTGATGGCATGCGACGTTGAACGCTTCAAGCGTTTCTTCCACATGATGCTGGATGAAGGGATTTACCTGGCACCGTCTGCTTTCGAAGCGGGCTTTATGTCCGTGGCGCACAGTGAAGACGATATCAATAACACCATCGACGCCGCGCGCCGGGTGTTTGCGAAACTGTAAAAGAGAACGTTCAGAAACAATGTAAGCCGGGTAAGGCGAAGCCGCCACCCGGCTTTTTTATTGCCGAATGGCGACGCAAAGCGTCTTATCCGGCCTACATGAAAAGAATCAGCCTCAGCGACTCTGCTTTCTTAGCAGATAGATAAAGTACGGTGCGCCGATAAACGTCGACAATAACCCCGCCGGGATCTGATACGGAAACAGTACCATTCTGCCGCACCAGTCAGCAAAGACCAGAAGCACGCCACCCGCCAGCGCTGAAATCAGCATATGCGGCATCGCCCGACGAAACCCCATCATGCGAGCAATATGCGGTGCCATCAACCCGACAAAGCTTAACGGTCCAATGGTCATGGTTGCTGTCGCCGTCAGCCCTGCCGCCAACAGCAATAACCCCACACGCGACGGCGTGATTGCCATCCCCACAGCCCGCGCCGTATCACCGCCGAGCGGTAAAATCGTCAGCCAACGACGGCACAGCGGGGTCATCGCCAGCAGGATGACCATCACAATCCCGGTGCGCAGTACCTGTTCGCCCGTCGCGTTATAGGTTGAGCCGGAGATCCAGGTCAGTACTCCCGCCATACGCGGATCGCCGCTGGCTTGCAGCATCATCAGCAGCATAGTAAACGCCGTGCTGAGCGCCATCCCTGCCAGCAGCATACGGTGCGGCGAAAAACCACCGCGCCCGGCGGCAATCATAATGATAAGCAAGGTGACCGCAGCCCCGAAGCTCCCGGCAGGCAGCAGCCAGCCGAAGGCATTGCCGGGGACCAGAAACAGCATCAGCACTACGCCAAATGCCGCACCAGAACTAATGCCCAGCACTTCCGGGCTAGCCATTGGATTGCCGGTCAGGCGCTGAATAATACAGCCCGCTACCGCCAGCATTACCCCGGCAATCAGCGCCGCCAGAATACGTGGCCAGCGCCAGGGCATCAGCTCATCCAGCATCGCGCCGCTGGCCCATGTCCAGCCGTGCGCATCGCGACCAAACGACAGCGCCACCACCAGAGTCAACAGCAAGAGCACTCCGCCCGCCAGTGCAAACATCAGTACATTCTGACGCTCAGCGGCGATACGGTCGCTGGCATTCATATCCGGTGCGCTCATACTGCGAAGGCGCGGCAACAGCCACAGCAGTAATGGCGCACCAATCAGCGCCGTCACTGAACCAGTGGAGACTTCCATCCATACGCGGGTCAGCCACAGAATGATTTGGTCAGAGAGCCAAAGGATTAACGCGCCAATCAACGGGGCAAGCATCAGACGCGCCAGCAAACGCCGCGCGCCGAGCATTTTCGCCAGCAGCGGTGCAAACAAGCCGATAAAGCCAATAATTCCTACGGCATTAACCAGCAAGGCGCTGAGAACAATCGCCAGCGATAAGGCTGCCAGACGCGCCAGCGACAGTGCCAAACCGAGGTTGCGCGCCACACCGTCATCCAGCCCCATCAGCGTCATTGGCCGCAACAACAGCAGAGTCAGCATCACGCCGCCCAGCAGCTGCGGCCACAGGCGCTGTACGCCGCTCCAGTCGGTTTGCGTTAGCGTACCGCTGCTCCATAAAAACATGCTTTGCAGCTGATCGTGATGGAAGATAACCATCAACTGGTTAATCGCCCCGCAGTACAGGCTGACCACCAACCCGGCCAGGATTAACGTTACCGGGGAAAGACGCTTACCCCAGGCTACGCCAAACACCAGTGCCCCTACGACACATGCTCCCGCCAGCGCCGCAAATTGCGTGGTCAGCGCACCGGGAATTGCCCACAGCGTGGTAACCGTAATGCCCAACTGCGCACCGGTCGCAACGCCCAACGTGGTTGGCTCCGCCAGCGGGTTACGCAGCACCTGCTGAAACAATACGCCGACCAGCCCCAGCCCGGCGCCAACCAGCAGCGAAATCGCCAGCCTCGGCAGCAGACTATAGTGGAAAACCATCTGTTTAATGGCATCGATATCTGGTGACCAGATAGCTTGTTGCCACTGGCTGCGCGGAAGCGCAACGGAGAAGTTAACCCATGTCAGCCAGCAGGCAGCAACAAACAGCACCAACAACAGCAACGCCGGATGGCGGCTTCGCCTTATCCGGCCTACAAAGCGCCCAAACCGTAGGTCGGATAAGGCGCTTTTCGCGACGCTATCCGGCACTTCAAGTTTCCTGCTCACGCTTTGCCTCCCAACGCATTATCCAAAATTCGGGCAAAATGCATTGCCGATAGCGTTGCGCCATAGAACCACACGGCCGGCACGCGCTGAAAACGCCCGCTACGGACAAACGGCATCGCCTGCCACAACGGCGTGGACATCAGTGCCGCCATCTCTTTATCGTTACCGTGGTCAAAGCACAACACATCGACATCCTGAAAGGCAGCCAGACGGTCAATACTCACGGCGGTACTGCCCCAAAAGTTAGTCTCTCCCTGCCAGGCGTTGGGGATCCCATATTCGTCCAGCACCTCCTGGAACAGGCTGTTTGGGCCAAACACCAGCATATGTCGCGAATCAAGCAGGGAAGTGAGAAGCACAGGGCGTGCGCCGCGTTGAATAAAGCGCGGCTTCAGGCTGGCGATAAAACGATCGTACTCGGTCAGATGGCGTTCAGCAGAGGCTTGAAGATTGAACAATTGCGCCATTTCCTGCAGCGATTGTCGTGCAACGGCCAGCGGCTTTTTGCCGTCGCTGAAATTAAACCCCCGACCAGGCGCAATCCGCGCCAGCTTTTCGGGAGAAGGACCATAGCCTGCCGACCAGAGCAGAAACGAGGGTTTCATTTCGGTCAGCAGTTCGAGATTGGGTTCCGTGCGTAACCCGACGTCAATCACCGACTCCGGGAGAGGAGGCTCATTAACCCACAGCTTGTAGTTAGGGATATCGGCAATGCCATACGGCGTAATACCCAGCGCCAGTAACAGCTCAACCGGCAACCATTCCAGCGCCACAATACGCTGTGGATCAACCGCCCCAGCATGCGCCGTATTCATCCGCCACAGTAGCGGAGACAGTGCCATCGCCGTAAGCAGCCGCCGACGGGTAATATGATGTAATTCAATCATTAATAGACAAAACTCACGGGTGCGGCACCGGCCGGATGCGGCAAAATGCCCATCGGGATACCGTAAATCTGTTCCAGCGTTTCACTGCGCATCAGTTCAGCTGGCGTTCCCTGGGATATCATTTCACCGCCGCGCAGCGCAACGAGGTAATCGCAGTAACGGGCTGCCATGTTGATATCGTGCAGCACCGCAATCACCGTCAGCCCGCGCTGCTGGCTTAAGCGATGCACCAGCGCCAGCACGTCAACCTGATGAGCGATATCCAGCGCGGAGGTCGGTTCGTCAAGCAGCAGGCAGCGGCTGTCCTGCGCCACCAGCATGGCAATCCACGCGCGTTGGCGTTCTCCGCCGGACAAGCTATCAACCAGACGATGGGCCAGCGGTTTTAAGCCGACCAGCGAAATCGCTTCTTCGACTTTCTCTCTGTCGGCAACACCAAAACGTCCCAGCGCCCCGTGCCACGGATAGCGGCCAATCGCCACCAGTTCACGCACCGTCATCCCTTCCGCCTGCGGCAACTGCTGCGGCAGATAGGCGACCTTGCGGGCAAACGCTTTGCTGCTCCAGTTCTCCAGCGGCTGTTCGTCGAGCAGGATTTCACCTTCCGACGGCGGCTGATGGCGTCCCAGCATTTTCAATAACGTCGATTTTCCGGAACCGTTATGACCAATAAGACCGGTCACTTTCCCCACAGGAAAAGTTAATGAGAGAGGATGCAAAAGCGTGCGGCCAGGCACACGAAAGGAGACATTACGCAACGCAAAAGTGGTGTCGGGATGGGATCTGTTTTCCTGCATAGCAGCCAACTTGTAAAACGGGCACGCAAAGCGTGCCCAAAAAGAAATTAGAAACGGAAGGTTGCGGTTGCAACGACCTGACGTTCCGCGCCCCAGAAGCAGCCATAAGTATTGAAGCAGCTGGCGACGTATTCACGGTCAAACAGGTTGTTCACGTGCAGCGCCACGTTGGAACCAGCCATACCAACACGCGCCAGATCGTATCGTACTAACGCATCTACCAGCGTGTAGCTTCCCACTTTGAAGGAGTTTGCCGGATCGCCATAGCTCGAACTAGTATAACGAACCCCCGTACCCAACGTCAGCCCGGAAAGCGCGCCATCATAGAGGGTGTAATCTCCCCACAGTGATGCCATATGTTTTGGCACCTGGGCAGGCGTGTTGCCTTTGTAGTTGGTGTCGGTGGTGTATTCCGCATCGGTATAGGTATAAGAACCGACCACGTTGACGCTGGCTGACAGCGCCGCTTTCGCTTCGATTTCCACACCACGTGAACGAATTTCGCCGCCTTCAACTGACCAGAACGATCCGTTCGGGTCGGCCATCAGGTTGTTGGTTTTGGTTAACTGGTAAACAGCACCGGTGATCACGATCGGACGATCGCTCGGTACGTACTTCACACCCGCTTCGTACTGCTTACCTTTAGATGGCGCAAAGATATTGCCGCTTTCCCCGACCTGAGAACTAGGTTCAAACGATTCGCTGTAGCTGAAATACGGGGTCACACCGTTGTCGAACAGGTAGTTAACACCGCCACGCCAGGTGAACTGTCTGTCATCACGGGAGTCCAGCGCGCCAGAAACACGGTTCAGTGAGTCCTGCTTAGCCCAATCGTAACGACCGCCCAGAGTGACCAGTACCTTATCCCACTGCATCTGATCCTGAGCGTACAGGCCCGTTTGTTCCTGTTTATTCAGAACACGGTAGGCAGCACCCGGTCCAGTATGCGCCCCGAAATCAAAGTCGCTACGGTCAAGGTTATAGATATCTGATGGCGGTACAGAACCAGCCCAACCAAACCAGGAGTTGATATCGTTACGCATACGCATATAGTCAACGCCGGTCAGCAATGTGTGATCCAGGGAACCGGTAGCGAATTTGCTCTGCAACTGGGTATCAACAGCAAAGTTCTGTAATTTTTCATTATCGTCAACGTACTGACGAGTCAGCGTGTGATCCCAATCGGACTGGGGGATGCTGGCGCAAGGACTGTTAGCCGGATCCTTGGTATAGAGCGGATCGGAGCACATACCGTAGCCATACACGCTATTCTGCGAAACCTTGTTTTGCGCATAACGCAGGTTCTGACGCACGGTAAAGGTGTCGTTAAATTCGTGGTCGAAGCTGTAACCCACCATCTTCTCGTTACGAGAATAGGTATTGTTGTTTGCACCTTCGTTGAAATCGGTCGGCAGACGCGAACCGTTTGGCAGTTTGGACACGGTCCCCTCTTTCGGCAACCAGCCGTAATAACCGGTTTCCGGCTCGTTCTGGAAGTAGGAGAGGAAGGTGAAGTTTGTCTTATCATCCGGACGCCATGTGAAAGATGGCGCGATAGCATAACGTTGTTCTTCTGCGCCCTGCTGCTGCGCATTCGCGGAACGCGCCAGGCCGGTCAAGCGGTATGAGAACACGCCGTCGTCATCCAGCGCGTCGCTGAAGTCAAAACCGGTCTGGAACAGGCTGTCAGTGCCCATTTTGAACTGAACTTCTTTCAGCGGTTCCGTTGTCGGACGCTTGCTGACCATATTCAACAACCCACCTGGGTTGCTCTTTCCGTACAGAACGGAAACCGGACCGCGCATCACTTCGGCGCGCTCAAGCATATAAGGGTCGATAACCGCATCGTTGTAGAAGTTGCCCTGCATCTTCAGACCATTCAGATAGTTATTCTGACTTTGGCCGTCGGCGGCAAATCCGCGAATAATCAGGTAGTCATAGGTATTAGACGCACCACGCGTACCCACGGCAACGCCAGGGGTGTAGCTGAGTGCTTCTTTAACCGATTTCGGCTGATGCAACGCCATCTCTTCGGCGGTGACCACTGAAATAGACTGCGGAACTTTCTGAATAGGGGTATCTGTTTTGGTCGCCGTGGCAGACTGTCGTGCAGCGATGGTTGCCGCTGGCCCCCATGCGCTTTCCTGCGGAGCAGGTGCTGCAGTTACGGTGATGGTTTCTTCTTTCGGGTCAACCGCCGCCTGTGCATAGACAGACATGCCGCTAACCGCTGTGGCTACCACTACTGCGATTTTACGCAGTGATGAACTTGGCTGAGCAGTTTTAAGACGCGCCATTGGTATTTCTCTGATGAAAGTGAATGATAACGTAAACGAGAATTATTATTATAACGGCAGCATGATATTCGAAACTCTGGCGAGATAGCAAGCAATACGCGCCCCTACTAAAACTGAGGGGTTAAGAAATAACCAGATGAAAAGAAAGGGTTAATAAATTAGGCTGAAATGTTTTAACGAATAATGTACCGGATGGCTGCCTTCATTCCGTAGGCCTGATAAGCGCAGCGCCATCAGGCAAGGCAAACTAAAACTATATAGATAGCGCAAAAAAGAAAAACCCGCCGGAGCGGGTTTTTAAGCAGGCGTTAGTTACCGCCAAACATCTCTTTGATCCAACCGGCCACGCCATCACCGTCCTTCTTCTCCTGCTGCGGCGGTTGCTGCTGTTGAGGCTGCTGTTGCTGCGGCTGTTGAGAAGATTGATCGAACGGATTACCCGACTGCTGCTGCATCTCTCCCTGCTGACACAGTGAATCCGGGTCGGTGGTCCATACCGGAAGCGTGCGCATCCCGCCGCTACAAACGAAGTTGCCGTCGTAGTCTACGCCCATATCCACCACATCCTCCGGTGGCGTCAGCACCAACGGGGTCGGCGTTTGGTTCGCCAGATAACGCTGATAAATCGACATCGCGCCGCTGGCACCGTATAGCTTGGTTGGCTGGTTGTTATCACGGCCCACCCAAGTGATGGTCACCTGGCTGCCGTCGATCCCGGCAAACCAGGTATCCACGTTGTTGTTGGTGGTCCCTGTTTTCCCTGCCAGATGCAGACCCGGATACTTCGCGCCAAGCTGGCGGCCCGTACCACGCTGAACCACCTGCTGCATGGTCCACAGCGTCATATACGCCGCCTGCGCCGGAACGGCACGTTCGGCCTGCGGGAAGCTCTGATACAACACCGTACCATCTTCAGCAATCACCGAACGCAGCGCCGACAGCGGCGCACGATTCCCGCCGCTGGCGATAGTCTGGAACGCCTGCGCCACTTCGATTGGCGTCAGGTTTAACGCCCCCAGCAGCATGGCCGGAACCGGGTTAAGCTGATCTTTCGGCGCGCCCAGCTTCAACCAGGTATCGGTTACAGCAGGCAGGCCCAGCGCCATCCCCAGATTTACCGTTGGCACGTTCATTGAACGCGTTAACGCATCCACCAGCATTACTTTACCGCTTTCGCTATAGCGACGGTCATCGTTCTGCGGCGACCACACCTGGCCGTTCGGCTGACGCAGCGCAATCGGCGCGTCGGCAATCCAGGTATTCAGGCGGTAGATTTTCGGCTGGCTGAGCGCGGTCAGATAGGTCGCAGGCTTAGCCAGAGAACCAATCGAACGACGCGCCTGCATTGCACGGTTATAGCCCGCAAACTGCGGTTCAGCTCCGCCGACCATGGCGCGAACTTCACCGCTAAAGCGGTCAACCACCACAATCGCGGTTTCCAGATCGCTCAGCTTACGCTGTTTCTTCAGCACCGGAATGCCTTCCACCGCCGCTTTTTCTGCGGCGTCCTGCGCCACGGAATCAAAGGTGGTGAAAATCTTCACGCCGGAGAGATCTTTAACTTTATCGCCCAGCTTCGCCTGTAGCTCCTGACGCACCATCTGCATAAAGGCTGGCTGCGGCGAAATCACCCCACCACGCGGCTGTACGCCTAACGGACGTGCGCTCAGCATGTCATACAGATCCTGGTCGATAATCTGCTGCTGCTGCAGCAAACGCAGAACCAGGTTACGACGCTCCAGCGCCAGCTTCGGGTTACGCCACGGGTTATAAATCGACGCCCCTTTAACCATCCCCACCAGCAGCGCCTGCTGGTCGAGACTCAGCTCTTCCACCGGACGACCAAAATAATAGAGGCTAGCCAGCGGGAAGCCGCGAATTTCGTTGTCGCCGCTTTGACCGAGATAGACTTCGTTCATGTACAGCTCAAGGATGCGATCTTTGCTGTAACGCGCATCCATCAGCAGCGCCATGTAAGCTTCGTTGGCCTTACGCCAGTAAGAACGCTCGCTGGACAGGAACAGGTTTTTCACCAACTGCTGAGTCAGCGTACTGGCCCCCTGCACCGTGCGACCCGCCGTCAGGTTGGCAAGCACCGCACGACCAATAGAGTAGAGGCTAACGCCATCATGCTCATAGAAGTGACGGTCTTCAGTCGCCAGCAGCGTATCCACCAGCAAGTCCGGGAAGCCGCTACGCGGGACAAACAGACGCTGCTCGCCGTTCGGCGAAGAAAGCATGGTGATCAAACGCGGATCGAGACGGAAGAAACCGAACTGGCGGTTGTTATCCATATTCTCGATAGTGTCCAGATGATCGCCGTCAAAGGTCAAACGCGCGCGCACCTGCCCTTCTTTGCTGTCCGGGAAGTCAAACGGGCGGCGGATCATCTCGATGCTTTTCGCCTGCACGGTAAATTCGCCCGGACGCGTCATCTTCGTCACCTGACGATACTGCGTAGCCTCCAGCAGCTTCACCATCTCGTTCTTGCCGATCGGCATTTCTGGCTCAAGGTTAACCATACGACCATACACCGCCGCAGGAAGCTGCCAGACTTTGCCATCAATACGGCTACGGATTTTTTGGTCCAGATACACGCCGTAAATGGCGATCAGCACCAAAAAGACAATCGACAGTTTTACCAGCAGCCAGAACCAGCCGCGCTTACCACGAGGCTTACGCCCTTTGCCCTTACCCTTACGCGGCATCGGTTCTTCATCCTCATAGTCGTCATCATCATAATCGTCGTCATACTCTTCATCTCTGAGTTGACGACGGCTCACCTTTTGTTTCACCGGACGCGATGGTTTCCCTTTACGTCCAATTGGCTCGCGGTCATTCCCCGCCATGCTTTTTCTCCGCAACATTCAGGCGCAAAGGCCCGATTCTCTGTTCTTCCGTCCTGCGACAGAAGAAGAAATCTCTCAATTATTACCGCTCTTTCGCCGGATGCGGCATAAACCCCTTATCCGGCCTACCGTTTCATTACGAATACTTTTTGGTGCGCCGCGTTGGCGCGGTATTCGCCGGATCGTCCGGCCAGACATGTTTGGGATAACGCCCTTTCATCTCTTTTTGCACCTCGCGGTACGATCCCTGCCAGAACGCGCTCAAATCGCTCGTCACCTGTAACGGCCGTTGAGCAGGAGACAGCAGCTCCAGCACCAGCGGCACGCGTCCCTGGGCGATGGTCGGGGTCTTTGCTTCACCAAACATTTCCTGCATCCGCACCGCCAGTGCTGGAGGATTATCCTCATGATAGCGAATGGCGATCCGGCTTCCTGTCGGCACAGTGTAATGCGACGGCAGTTCACTATCCAGACGTTGCAGCATTGACCAGTCCAGCAAACCACGCAACGCCTGCCCTACATTTAGCGCTTTTAACGCGCGTAACGAGTGTACACCGCTCATGTGCGGCAGCAGCCAGTCTTCCAGCGTCGCCAGCAGAGAATCTTCATCTACCGTGGGCCAGTCATACTCCGGCAACCAGTTTGCCGCACATTGTAAACGCAGGCGAAACTGCTCGGCCTCCGGCGTCCAGTTGAGCACACTTAGCCCTTTATCGCGAATGCCGTTCAACATCGCCTGATGCAACTCCTCTTCCGAGGGCTTGGCCAGCGGCTGTACTTTTACCGTGAGCTGACCAATGCGCGACCGACGCAATGCCTTTAACGTTCCCTGGGTTTCATCCCATTCGATAGTATCGGACTGTTGCAGCAGCTCAGGGCATGCCTGCGTCAGCGCCTCGATATCCAGTGGTAAGGCCAGCAGAATACGCGCATCCGGCGAAGCGCTGCCCTGTAGCAACAGAGGGGCTATCAGCCATTCATGGCGTCCGGAGGCATCATCGGCATCCAGCATTGCCCCCATGCCGTTGGCCAGTTGATAACGCCCTTCCTGCCCGCGTCGACGCGCGATTCGATCGGCAAACGCCTGCGCCAGCAACGGAGCGAGCAGCGTGCTGTCGGGCTGTCCGCTGCGAACATTAAGCCGTTTCAGTAATTGTTGACTGCGCTGCTGCCAGGCGGGCTGATTTCGTGAAAACGCGACTGCCAGATCGGTACTGCCGCCGCGCGGCGGCTCTTCCAGAATCGCAGCCAGTTTTGCCGCCGTTGCCGCTTCGTTCTCATCGGTGGCGCTAACCAGCATCGCCGCTAAACGGGGGTCGTTACCTAACACCGCCATTTTCTGCCCGCGAGCGCTGAGCCTGTCGCCCTCAAGCGCACCCAGCATCTGCAGCAGCCGTTTTGCCGCCTGCAGATTGACGGCGGGCGGCGTATCCAGCCAGTTCAGTTGATCGGGTTCGGTACATCCCCACTGCAACAATTCCATCAGTAGCCCGGACAGGTCGCTCTGTAATATCTCCGCGTCTCCCTGCGACGCCGCTCTTTCCGCCTGCTCTTTGGCAAGCAAATGCAAACAGATACCAGGCTCCAGACGGCCCGCTCGTCCCGCTCGCTGTGTCATCGAGGCCTGGCTAATGCGCTGGGTAATCAGTCGCGTCAAACCGGTACGTGCGTCATAGCGCGCCACGCGCTCCTGGGCGCAGTCCACCACCAGCCGGATGCCTTCAATCGTTAAACTGGTTTCGGCAATATTGGTCGCCAGCACCACCTTGCGCAGACCTTGCGGCGCAGGCAAAATCGCCTGACGCTGCTCGGCAAGCGTCAATGCGCCATACAGTGGGCACAGCAGCACATCGCCGCCCACACGCGTTGCCAGTTGCTCCTGCACGCGCAGGATTTCGCCCACCCCCGGTAAAAATAGCAGCAACGACCCGCTTTCATGGCGCAATAGTTCCGCCGTCGCTATCGCCACCGCTTCATCAAAACGCAAATGCGCTGCCAAGGGTTGATACCGCCGCTCAACGGGAAATGCACGGCCTTCCGAGACGATCGTCGGCGCATCGGGCAACATCTGCTGTAAGCGACCGTTGTCCAGGGTGGCGGACATGATCAACAGTTTCAGATCGTCACGCAGCCCTTGCTGCACGTCCAGCAACAGCGCCAGCGCCAGATCGGCCTGCAAACTCCGCTCGTGAAATTCGTCGAGAATCACCAGCCCGACGCCCGTCAGTTCGGGATCGCGCTGGATCATGCGAGTCAGAACACCTTCTGTCACGACCTCAAGGCGGGTCTGCGGCCCTACACAACTTTGCGCGCGCATGCGATACCCCACGGTCTCGCCGGGCTTTTCATTCAGCAATTCCGCTAACCGCTGCGCTACATTGCGTGCCGCCAGGCGGCGCGGCTCCAGCAAAATAATCCGTCCCTTGATACCGCGATGCTCAAGAAGTCGTAACGGCAGCCAGGTCGATTTCCCGGCACCGGTCGGCGCCGTCAGCAGAACCTGCGACGAGGCATCAAGGGCGGTAAGCAGTTCAGGCACTACGGCGGCAACGGGCAACGACGTCACAAATGGCTCCAGAGGGTTAACATTCTTCGCGCTGCATTGTAGCATCGCGTTAATTCATAACCGAGTATCCATCATGTCTGAGCCAAAAAGGCTGTTCTTTGCGATTGAATTGCCAGGCGAGGTTCGGGAGCAATTAATCCACTGGCGGGCCGCGCAATTCCCCCCTGAAGCAGGTCGTCCCGTTGCCGCCGATAATCTGCATCTGACGCTGGCCTTTTTAGGCGACGTCAGCGCTGAGAAGCAGCAGGCGCTGTCGCAGCTCGCGGGGCGTATTCGCCAACCGGGTTTTACGCTCAAATTCGATGATGCCGGGCAATGGCTGCGCTCCAGGGTCGTGTGGCTGGGAATGCGTCAGCCACCGCGCGGGCTGCTGCAGTTGGCGAATATGCTGCGGGCGCAGGCCGCACGCAGTGGGTGCTACCAAAGCCCGCAGCCGTTTCATCCGCATATCACGCTGCTGCGCGATGCCGGCCACGCGGTTCCCATCCCTCCACCGGGCTTTGGCTGGTCGTTTCCGGTCACGGAGTTTGCGCTTTACTCCTCCTCATTTACACGAGGACGCACGCGTTACACGCAGTTGCAACGCTGGACGCTGACTGAATAATAAAAGGACTGCTGATGCAATTTTCTCCTCCTTTACAACCAGCAACGCTCATACAGCGCTACAAGCGCTTTTTAGCGGATGTGATCACACCGGATGGCACAGCGTTAACGCTACACTGCCCAAATACCGGCGCGATGACCGGATGCGCTACCCCAGGTGACACCGTTTGGTATTCGACATCAGAAAATACTAAACGGAAATATCCACATACCTGGGAATTAACGCAAACCCAATCCGGCGCATTTATTTGTGTTAACACGCTCTGGGCTAATAGATTAACGAAAGAGTCGATCCAGCAGGCGTTAATTTCAGAAGTTTCAGGCTACAGCACGTTGAAAAGTGAAGTAAAATACGGCGCCGAAGGGAGCCGCATCGACTTTTTGTTACAGGCAGATTCCCGACCTGACTGCTATATTGAAGTGAAATCAGTCACGTTGGCGGAAAAAGATCAGGGTTATTTTCCCGATGCCATCACTGAACGAGGTCAGAAACATCTTCGGGAATTGATGAGCGTAGCGGCCGAAGGCAAGCGGGCGGTGATATTTTTCGCGGTGCTACATTCAGCCATTACACGGTTTTCACCGGCGCACCATATTGATAGAAAATATGCGCAATTATTAGTTGAAGCACAGCTTAAGGGGGTCGAAATTCTGGTTTATAAAGCGGAACTTTCTGCCCATGGTATGACTCTTAAAGAGCCGTTGCCCATTACCTTGTAATGGTGTAAACATTTGGTTAATTAGTATTCTGGGCGCGTGGGCAAATACGCTTTTCCTCACAGGGTTGTCAAGTGTTACGTTTAGATAATTGCTATCCGGAAAAGCATCTGCTATTTATAGCGACCTGATTTTTCCCCCGAACATGGGGATCGATAGTGCGTGTTAAGGAGAAGCAACATGCAAGAAGGGCAAAACCGTAAAACATCGTCCCTGAGTATTCTCGCCATCGCTGGGGTGGAGCCGTACCAGGAGAAACCGGGCGAAGAGTATATGAACGAAGCCCAGCTGTCGCACTTCAGGCGTATTCTTGAGGCATGGCGTAATCAACTTAGGGATGAAGTTGATCGCACCGTATCTCATATGCAAGACGAAGCGGCTAACTTCCCTGATCCGGTGGACCGCGCCGCACAGGAAGAAGAATTCAGCCTTGAGCTGCGTAACCGTGACCGTGAGCGCAAACTGATCAAAAAGATCGAGAAGACGCTGAAGAAAGTAGAAGACGAAGATTTCGGCTACTGCGAATCATGCGGCGTAGAAATTGGTATTCGCCGTCTGGAAGCGCGTCCGACAGCCGATCTGTGCATCGACTGCAAAACGCTGGCAGAAATCCGCGAAAAACAAATGGCAGGTTAATTCCGGTCATTTTTACCACGTTTACTACAGGCGGGAGCTTCTCCCGCCTTATTATTTGTTAGCCCGCAAAATGAGCGATTCACACTATATTGGCCGCTTCGCCCCTTCCCCCTCTGGCGAACTACATTTCGGTTCACTGATTGCCGCCCTCGGGAGTTACCTGCAGGCCCGTGCTCGTCGCGGAATCTGGCGAGTGCGTATTGAAGATATTGACCCCCCTCGTGAAGTTCCCGGTGCTGCAGACACGATTCTGCGTCAGCTGGAACATTACGGACTGCACTGGGATGGCGGCATTTTATGGCAATCCCAGCGCCACGACGCCTACCGCGAGGCGCTTGCCTGGCTGCATCAGCAGGATCTTAGCTATTACTGCACCTGTACACGCGCGCGTATTCAGAGCCTCGGCGGCATTTACGATGGCCACTGTCGCGAGTTACGCCACGGGCCTGAACAGGCGGCGGTACGTTTCAAGCAACGTCATCCGGTAATGCAGTTTACAGACCAGTTGCGCGGTGAGATTCAGGCTGACCCGCAGCTTGCAAGGGAAGATTTTATCATTCACCGGCGCGACGGGCTGTTTGCCTATAACCTCGCGGTGGTCGTCGATGACCACTTCCAGGGCGTGACGGAAATTGTACGCGGCGCCGATCTTATCGAACCCACGGTACGACAGATTGCGTTGTACCAACAGTTCGGCTGGCAAGCGCCTGACTATATTCATCTGCCGCTGGCGCTAAACGAACAAGGCGCTAAACTTTCCAAGCAAAATCATGCACCTGCTCTGCCACAAGGCGATCCGCGTCCGGTGATTGTTGCCGCGCTGCGCTTTCTCGGCCAGCGCGACGATATCCCGTGGCAGGAGATGCGCGTGGATCAGATCCTGGCGTTTGCCGTGGAAAACTGGAGTCTGACAGCGGTGCCAGAATCGGCGATATTAAATCCGCCATTCTCAAATGCGCCATGCTGAGCTATGATTAGCCGCTATTTTTACACAGCAACACTTGTTCTGATTGAAGTTTGACACTACCGAGGTGCACTATTTTTACCCGAGTCGCTAATTTTTGCCGCAAGGTGCTAAGCCGCGAGGAGCGCGAGGCCGAGCTTGCCGTCGCCCGTCCACATATGACGGTAATCCCGCGTGAGCAGCACTCTATCTCCCGCAAAGATATCAGTGAAAATGCCCTGAAGGTAATGTACAGGCTCAATAAGGCCGGATACGAGGCATGGCTGGTTGGCGGTGGCGTACGCGATCTTTTGCTGGGCAAAAAGCCAAAAGATTTTGATGTCACTACTAACGCCACGCCGGATCAGGTGCGAAAACTGTTTCGTAACTGCCGCCTTGTCGGTCGCCGTTTCCGTCTGGCCCATGTCATGTTTGGCCCGGAAATTATCGAAGTGGCAACGTTCCGCGGTCATCATGAAGGCAGCGAGTCCGATCGCACAACCTCACAGCGCGGGCAAAACGGTATGCTGCTGCGCGACAACATCTTCGGCTCCATTGAGGAAGATGCCCAGCGTCGCGACTTCACGATTAACAGCCTGTATTACAGCGTGGCCGATTTCACCGTGCGTGATTACGTCGGCGGCATGCAAGATCTCGAAGAGGGCATCATTCGCCTGATCGGTAATCCGGAAACGCGCTACCGCGAAGACCCTGTTCGTATGCTGCGCGCCGTGCGCTTTGCCGCCAAGCTCGACATGCGTATCAGTCCGGAAACCGCAGAGCCGATCCCGCGTCTGGCAACGCTACTTAACGATATTCCTCCCGCACGCCTGTTTGAAGAAGCGCTCAAGTTGTTACAGGCGGGCTATGGGTATGAAACTTATAAGAAACTGCGTGAGTACAGCCTGTTCCAGCCGCTGTTCCCAACCATTACGCGCTATTTCACCGAAGACGGTGACAGCCCGATGGAACGCATCATCGCTCAGGTACTGAAGAACACCGATAACCGCATTAACAACGATATGCGCGTTAACCCGGCATTCTTGTTCGCCGCCATGTTCTGGTATCCGCTACTGGAAGCCGCACAGAAAATTGCGCAAGAAAGCGGTCTGGCCTACTACGACGCTTTCGCACTGGCGATGAACGACGTGCTGGACGAAGCCTGCCGCTCGCTGGCTATCCCGAAACGTCTGACCTCACTGACCCGCGATATCTGGCAGTTGCAGCTACGCATGTCTCGCCGTCAGGGTAAACGCGCCTGGAAGCTGATGGAGCATCCGAAATTCCGCGCCGCTTACGATCTGCTGGCCCTGCGCGCCGAAGTAGAAAACAATGCCGAACTGCAACGACTGGCAAAATGGTGGGGTGAATTCCAGGTTTCAGCGCCACCGGAACAAAAAGGGATGCTGAACGAGCTGGATGAAGAGCCAGACGTACGCCGTCGCCATCGTCGCCCGCGTAAACGCGCGCCACGCCGCGAAGGTTCCGCATGACCCATCGCGTACACCCAATGGACTTCAGGTAAAATCAAGGTGGCGACACAGATGCAGCCTGAAAGACGACGGGTATATATCGCCCTCGGCAGTAATTTAGCCTCTCCTCTGGAGCAGGTTAATGCTGCCGTGCAAGCGATCGGTGAAATCCCCGACAGCCACATCGTGGCGGTCTCCTCATTTTACCGTACGCCACCGTTAGGCCCGCAGGATCAACCAGACTATCTAAACGCCGCCGTGGCGCTGGAAACTACTCTCGCCCCCGAAACGTTGCTGGATAATACCCAGCGTATTGAACTGCAGCAGGGCCGGGTACGCAAAGCTGAACGCTGGGGACCGCGCACGCTGGACCTCGACATTATGCTGTTTGGCGATGAAGTAATTAATACCGAACGTCTGACCGTACCGCACTACGACATGAAAAACCGTGGCTTTATGCTGTGGCCGCTGTTTGAAATCGCGCCGGAACTGATCTTCCCGGACGGCGTCAGCCTGCATCAATCCCTCACCCGCCTTGGCGCAGCAAAACCCGCGCACTGGTAAACTGTTCCCTCTCCTTTAGCCTTTACTGCTTTCGCGCCAAACGATTGCTTAAATCAATTGCCCCCCTGAATGTGACTGTTAGAATGCCGATAAATATGACTTTCATCATCAGGAAATGTTATGAAACCCACCACCATTTCACTGCTGCAGAAATGCAAGCAAGAGAAAAAACGCTTCGCGACAATTACCGCCTACGACTACAGCTTCGCTAAGTTATTTGCCGACGAAGGTATCAATGTGATGCTGGTTGGCGACTCGCTGGGCATGACGATTCAGGGGCATGATTCCACCCTGCCTGTCACCGTTGAAGATATCGCTTACCACACGCGTGCCGTGCGTCGTGGCGCGCCCAACTGTCTACTGCTCTCCGATCTGCCGTTTATGGCTTACGCCACCCCGCAACAGGCATTTGAAAACGCCGCGGTGGTCATGCGTGCAGGTGCCAATATGGTCAAAATTGAAGGCGGCTCCTGGCTGGTAGATACGGTGAAAATGCTCACCGAACGCGCCGTACCGGTGTGTGGTCATCTGGGATTAACCCCCCAGTCAGTGAATATCTTCGGCGGCTATAAAATTCAGGGCCGCGGCGACGCCGGACAGGTACTGCTGGATGATGCGCTGGCCTTAGAAGCCGCTGGCGCTCAGCTGCTGGTGCTGGAGTGCGTGCCGGTCGAGTTGGCGAAGCGCGTTACTGAGGCACTGTCGATTCCGGTCATCGGGATTGGCGCAGGCAATGTGACCGATGGTCAGATTCTGGTGATGCACGATGCGTTTGGCATTACCGGCGGTCATATTCCAAAATTCGCGAAAAATTTCCTTGCCGAAGCGGGCGACATGCGCGCCGCCGTACGGCAGTATATGGCTGAAGTGGAGTCCGGCGTTTATCCGGGCGAAGAACACAGCTTTCACTAATTTTTCTGACCGTGCCGGATGGCGACGCGACGCATCTTATCCGGCCTACAGATCCTCAACGGATGTAGGCCGGATAAGCGTAGCGCCATCCGGCAGGATCATCAGGCAACTCAAGGAGTCTTGTTGTGCTAATTATTGAAACCCTGCCGCTGCTGCGCCAGCATATTCGTCGTCTGCGTCAGGAAGGCAAACGCGTCGCACTGGTTCCCACTATGGGCAACCTGCACGATGGCCATATGAAGCTGGTCGATGAAGCTAAAAGCCGGGCCGATGTGGTGATCGTCAGTATTTTCGTCAATCCAATGCAGTTCGACCGACCGGACGATCTGGTGCGTTACCCGCGTACGCTGCAAGAAGATTGTGAAAAGCTGAACAAGCGTAAAGTGGACTTTGTCTTTGCGCCGGCAGCGCCGGAGATCTACCCGCAAGGCACGGAAATGCAGACGTTTGTTGAGGTTCCGGGGCTGTCCACCATGCTGGAAGGCGCCAGTCGTCCAGGGCATTTCCGCGGCGTCGCCACCATCGTCAGCAAACTGTTCAATCTGATCCAGCCGGATATCGCCTGCTTTGGCGAGAAAGATTTCCAGCAGTTGGCATTGATCCGCAAAATGGTTGCCGATATGGGCTACGACATTGAGATCGTCGGCGTGCCGATTATTCGCGCCAAAGACGGCCTGGCGCTCAGTTCACGTAACGGCTATCTGACGGCAGAACAGCGCAAAATCGCGCCGGGCTTATACAAAGTGATGACCCGCATCGGCGAAAAATTACAGGCCGGTGAGCGCGATCGGGACGAGATCATTGCCATTGCCGAGCAGGAGCTGAATGAAAAAGGCTTCCGCGCCGACGATATTCAGATCCGCGACGCTGACACGCTGCTGGAACTGACGGACAGCAGCAAACGCGCGGTGATCCTGGTCGCCGCCTGGTTAGGTCAGGCACGCCTGATCGATAATCAAAGCGTTACATTAGCCCAGTAGACAGGGGTTAAAAATCAGGCAATACTGCCTGAGAAATTCTTAAAGCAGGCCAGTCGCGCCTGCTTAGCCAAGGTAAACGACAGGGTATAGAAGTTATGATTCGCACTATGCTGCAAGGTAAGCTCCACCGGGTAAAAGTCACGCAGGCGGACCTGCACTACGAAGGCTCCTGCGCCATCGACCAGGATTTTCTTGATGCCTCCGGCATCCTGGAAAACGAAGCTATTGATATCTGGAATGTGACCAACGGCAAACGTTTCTCAACCTATGCGATTGCGGCTGAACGCGGCTCCAGAATCATCTCGGTGAACGGTGCAGCAGCGCACTGTGCTGAAGTCGGCGACATTGTGATTATCGCCAGCTTCGTCACCATGTCTGATGAAGAAGCCCGTACCTGGCGTCCAAAAGTTGCCTATTTTGAAGGCGACAACGAAATGAAACGCACCGCAAAAGCGATTCCGGTTCAGGTTGCCTGACAGCCCTTACCCCTGCGGCTGGTTGCTGATCAGCCGCGACATCGTCTCCAGCGAATCCGTTCTCAAAATATACAGCCGTTTCAGCAGCATCGGATTATCCCCCGGCTTAACCTTGCCCCTCACCGTGGTGACCGCCAGGTGAAACCCTGCGTCTTTGGCGGCTTCTACCGCCGTCGCGTTATAGCCGCCAAACGGATATGAAAGGTACAGCACGTGCGGGTTAAACTGCCCCAGCGCCCGCCGCGAGCGTTCAAAATCGAACAGGATATTGTGATAGCTGCGGCTAAGCAGAATGGGGCGACGGCGAACGTCAACCCGGTGTAGAAAATGGGTATGGGACTGAAAATCAAACACATCTCTGATGCCATTCAGTTCAGAAATGCTCATAAACTGCAGCGATTTTGGATCCCACTTCTGCGGATGGCGCTTGATGCGCGACGAGATAATAAAAGCTGCCGCTTTCATCCCATACTGCTTCAATACCGGATACGCATATCGACTGACTGACTCGAGACCGTCGTCGAACGTCAGCACCACCGCCCGCGCGGGAAGATTCATCTTATTTTGCACGTAGCCTTCCAGTTGATACATCGTCAACGTGGTATACCCGCGATCGCGCAGCCAGGCCATTTGGTTACTGAACGCGCGCACGGAGGTCGTGGTGGAGGTGTGGCGAAAACGGGTGTTCTCTTCATCACGCAGAATATGGTGATAGGTTAATACCGGGATACCGTTGTCTTCCTGCGCATCCAGCGCGCTGACATAAGCCAGTCTGCCGCCGATGCGGATCTGGTACCAGGTCTGGTTGAGGCGGTCTTTAAGCTTGCTGATAACCGGGTAGCGCAGATTATCCGCCAGTACGCCAAACGGGGCGCTCCCGACGTCCGGGGCGTTATAAACGGGGGTATCTTTCCAGGTAATCAGGCTTTGGTTACTGAGCGGTTTATTGAGATCGCCCAGACCATCGTCGACTTTCTGCCGCCCCTGAACCGGCTCCAGATGCCCTTTATCAATAAACCCGGTGCCAAAGCCGAAGGTGAACTCGTAATAGTCAGCGGCAATCGGCTCGACGGCAAGGATCTGCCCGGCGCGAATATTGCCTACCGTCACCATCTTATTGCCAATCTGCGCCCATACGGCGGCCGCTTCCGTCGTCTGCATATAACGAGCAGGCAACGCCGCAGCTACGCTGCCGGAAGACAGGAGCAACAAAACAAGCAGAACGCGCATAACCATATGAGATAACCGAACCGAGGCGAGAAACCTCGGCTATTGTAGCAAAAGCGCCATCAATACCAATGATTAATACTCATACAAATCATGCTTCAACACGAAGGGAGGATTTTTTTGTTGTTGATGCCAGAGACTTGATACTTCCGGCCCGCCAAGCGCGACGATGCAATCGCGAAATGCAGAGCTACTCATCGATTCCCGCGACGAAAGCATTCGCTCAAGCAATGGATAGCTGATACCTGAAATCACTTCGCACTGGGGATGTTTATGGCTCATTAGCGAAGCGACGCGGTAGGGTGCGGCCCCGGCCATATCCGTCAGGAAGATCACGCCCTCGCCTGAGTCTGTGGCATGCAGAGCATGGCACATCATGCGACTTAGCATATTCGAGCTGAGCCCACGCCAAAAACTCACCGCCTGGCACTGGACCAACGGGCCGTACTTTTTCTCCAGACGATGCAGCATATCCTGTGCCTTATCGTCATGACAGGTAATTACCCAACCTAACATTGCCTACCTCCTTAGCAGGCAAGTAGTTTATCAGGGTGATAAATCGGTAATGGTGATAAGCATCAAAAGTCTTCCTCTCCCGGGCAGGGAGAGGAAGAAAGAATTAGCTACGCAGGCCGCGTCCGCGCTGAATCAGATACCAGCACAATAAATAAAACGCCGCGATAAACACCACCAGCACGCCAAACGTGGTGACCAGCGGAACATCATGAATACCCAAGAAACCGTAGCGGAAGCCGCTAATCATGTAGACAATCGGGTTCAGATGCGACAGTCCCTGCCAGAATGGCGGCAGCAGCGTTAACGAATAGAACACGCCCCCCAGATAGGTCAGCGGCGTCAACACGAAGGTGGGGATCAAGCTGATATCGTCAAAGGTTTTGGCGAAAACCGCGTTCAGCAGACCCGCCAGCGAAAACAGCACCGCCGTTAACACCAGCGTGAGCGCTACAAAGACCCAGGAATGTACCTGGAACGGTACGAAGAACAGCGAAATAGCCGTGACCAGAATGCCTACGCACAGACCACGCGCCACGCCGCCGCCAACAAAACCCGCGATGATCACGTGCGTCGGTACCGGGGCGACCAGCAGCTCTTCAATATTGCGCTGAAACTTGGCGCTAAAGAATGACGATGCCACGTTAGCGTATGAGTTGGTGATCACCGCCATCATAATCAGCCCCGGCACGATAAACTGCATGTAGCTAAAACCATGCATTTCACCGATACGCGAACCGATCAGGTTACCAAAGATAATAAAATAGAGCGTCATCGTAATGACGGGAGGAACCAGAGTCTGGACCCAGATCCGCATAAAGCGGTGGATCTCTTTCGCCCAGATGCTTTTCAGCGCCACCCAGTAAAGCTGCATCATGCGCGATCTCCTTGTTTTTCATGCACCAGAGAAACAAACAGTTCCTCCAGTCGGTTCGCTTTGTTCCGCATACTCAATACCTGAATGCCCTGGGCACTCAGCTGTGAGAACACGCTGTTGACCCCCTGTTCACGCAGAACCTCCACTTCCAGCGTTGAGGTATCCACCAGTCGGTATTGATAGCCTTCCAGTTTTGGCAGCGGGCTTTTCGGTGCCAGATCGAGAATAAAGGTTTCGGATTTCAGCTTGGAGAGCAGGCTCTTCATCGAGGTATTCTCCACCAGCTCGCCATGCTGAATAATGCCGATATTGCGACACAGCATTTCCGCTTCTTCGAGATAGTGGGTGGTCAGAATAATGGTGGTGCCTTTATCGTTTAAATCCTTTAAAAAGCCCCACATTGAACGACGCAGCTCAATGTCGACGCCCGCCGTCGGTTCATCAAGGATGAGTAATTTTGGCTCATGCATCAGCGCACGGGCAATCATCAGGCGGCGCTTCATCCCGCCGGAAAGCATGCGCGCGCGCTCGTTACGTTTTTCCCATAGATCGAGCTGCTTTAAATATAATTCGCTGCGTTTAACCGCCTCTTTATGCTCAACGCCGTAGTAACCCGCCTGGTTGACCACGATCTGCTGCACGGTTTCAAACGGGTTAAAGTTAAACTCCTGCGGTACTAACCCAAGCTGGCGTTTAGCGTTAACCGTATCTTTTTCAAGATCGTAGCCGAAGACGCTCACCCGCCCGGAGGATTTATTCACCAGCGAGCTGATTATCCCGATGGTGGTGGACTTACCTGCGCCGTTAGGACCTAAAAGCGCATAAAAATCACCCGCTTCGACTTGCAAATCTATGCCGCGTAACGCCTGAACGCCACCGGGATAGGTTTTTTTAAGTTGTTGAAGTTCCAGAGCAATGGTCATGTTTTTCTACTTACCTTACGTTCTGACATTTTATATATAGTTTAATTAATGCTGGAGTTACCCTATATTAGCCCATCGAATTTATCTGGCTTCGGGTCGTACAACTCCATGAAAGACATAGATACACTCATCAGCAACAATGCACTATGGTCAAAGATGCTGGTAGAAGAAGATCCCGGATTTTTTGAAACCCTGACACATGCGCAGAATCCTCGTTTTCTATGGATTGGATGTTCCGATAGCCGCGTTCCCGCTGAGCGTTTAACCGGTCTTGAACCGGGTGAACTGTTTGTTCACCGTAATGTTGCTAATCTGGTTATTCACACGGACCTGAACTGTCTCTCAGTGGTTCAGTATGCGGTGGATGTGCTGGAAGTGGAACACATTATTATATGCGGCCACTATGGATGCGGCGGCGTCCAGGCGGCTATTGAAAATAAAGAACAGGGGCTGATTGATAACTGGTTACTGCATATTCGCGATATCTGGTTTAAACACAGCTCACTGTTGGGTGAAATGCCGCAGGAACGTCGCATGGACACACTGTGCGAACTGAATGTCATGGAGCAGGTTTATAACCTGGGCCATTCAACCATTATGCGATCCGCCTGGAAGCGCGGGCAGAAAGTCACCATTCACGGCTGGGCTTACGGTATTCACGACGGTCTGTTGCGCGATCTGGACGTCACCGCCACCAGTCGCGAAACGCTGGAGCAGCGCTATCGCCAGGGGTTGTCTAACCTCAGTCAAAAACACAGCAACCATAAATGATGTGGCATTGCCGGGAGGCGGCTACCGCCTTACCCGGCCTACAAACCTGCGCCACCAAGCGCTCCCGACATTACTCGTCCAGCAGCACCACTTTTCCAACGTACGGCAGATGGCGATAACGCTGGGCATAGTCAATGCCGTAGCCGACAACAAACTCATCTGGAATAGAGAATCCGATAAACTCAACCGGCACATCCACCTCACGACGGGAAGGTTTATCCAGCAGCGTACAAATCGCCAGGGATTTCGGCTCGCGCAGGCTCAGAATCTCACGCACTTTAGACAGCGTGTTGCCGGAGTCGATGATGTCTTCAACAATCAGCACGTCCTTGCCACGAATATCTTCATCCAGGTCTTTCAGGATTTTCACATCGCGCGTGGTGGACATTCCGCTGCCATAGCTGGATGCAGTCATGAAATCGACTTCGTGGGAGACATGCACTTCACGGCACAGGTCCGCCATAAACATAAATGAGCCGCGTAGCAGACCAACCAGCACCATATCGCTGCCGCTGTCCTTGTAACGGTCGTTAATCTGACGTCCCAGTTCAGCAATACGCGCTTTGATCTCCGCTTCCGGGATCATGACTTCAACAGTATGTTTCATATCTCTAACCATATGATTTAAAAACAAATCACTTAATGCTTACTTTTAATAAGCCAGCATCTAAGCGCAAGGCACGCAGTATACCAGCAAAAGCATTCATACGCGGCATCTGTTGATAAAGTTCATAACGTGACAATGGTCACGCGTTTTAGCTCCTATAATTAACTGCTATTAAAGAAATAACACCTGTGATGGTATTTTTTATGGCAAATAACAACGTACGTTCTCAACGGCTTATCGTGACCCTGAGCGCCCTGTTCGCGGCGCTTTGTGGATTGTATCTCCTGATTGGCGGAGGCTGGCTGGTCGCCATCGGCGGCTCTTGGTATTACCCGATCGCGGGCCTCGCCATGCTCGGTGTGGCGCTTCTGTTATGGCGTAGTAAACGCTCCGCACTTTGGCTGTATGCCGCCCTGCTTCTCGCCACCCTGATTTGGGGCGTATGGGAGGTCGGTTTTGATTTCTGGGCGCTGACGCCGCGTAGCGATATCCTGGTCTTCTTTGGCATCTGGCTTATCCTGCCTTTCGTCTGGCGTCGCCTGATTATTCCTTCCCGTGGCGCAGTCGCGGCGCTGGTGGTAGCCCTGCTGGTTAGCGGTGGCATCCTGACCTGGGCTGGCTTCAACGACCCACAAGAGGTTCACGGCATGCTGAGTGCTGATGCCACCGAGGCGGAGGCTATCTCTCCGGTTGCCGATGAAGACTGGCCGGCTTACGGTCGCAATCAGGAAGGTCAACGCTACTCTCCGTTGAAACAAATCAACGCAGACAACGTTCATCAGTTGAAGGAAGCCTGGGTATTTCGTACCGGGGATTTAAAACAACCCAACGATCCCGGTGAAATCACCAATGAAGTCACGCCCATAAAAGTAGGCGATACCCTTTATCTGTGTACCGCCCACCAGCGACTGTTTGCCCTGGACGCGGCTAGCGGTAAAGAGAAGTGGCATTTTGATCCTCAACTTAATACCAATACCAGCTTCCAGCACGTAACTTGTCGCGGCGTTTCCTATCATGAAGCCAGACCGGATACGGCTTCAGCAGAGGTGATTGCCGACTGTCCGCGCCGTATCCTTTTGCCGGTCAATGATGGGCGACTGTTTGCATTGAATGCCGACACCGGCAAGCTGTGTGAAACCTTCGCCAATAAAGGGATTTTGAATCTGCAGACCAATATGCCGGATACCACGCCGGGTCTGTATGAGCCGACGTCACCGCCCATCATCACTGATAAAACCATTGTGATTGCCGGGTCGGTGACTGATAACTTCTCCACCCGCGAAACCTCCGGCGTTATCCGTGGCTTCGATGTGAATACCGGTAAGCTGCTGTGGGCGTTCGACCCAGGCGCCAAAGATCCTAATTTCATTCCGTCAGATGAACACACCTTCACCTTTAACTCGCCGAATTCATGGGCGCCTGCGGCCTACGACGCGAAGCTGGATCTGGTGTATCTTCCCATGGGCGTCACCACGCCGGATATCTGGGGCGGTAACCGCACACCGGAGCAGGAGCGTTATGCCAGCTCTATCCTGGCGTTAAATGCCACGACCGGGAAATTGGCCTGGAGCTATCAGACCGTTCACCACGATCTGTGGGATATGGACTTACCAGCGCAGCCGACCCTGGCGGATATCAACGTCAACGGAGAGAAAGTTCCGGTCATTTATGCCCCGGCAAAAACCGGTAATATCTTTGTGCTCGACCGCCGTAATGGTGAACTGGTGGTGCCAGCCCCGGAAAAACCGGTGCCGCAAGGGGCTGCCAAAGGTGATTATGTCAGCAAAACCCAGCCATTTTCCGACCTCAGCTTCCGTCCGCATAAAGATCTCAGTGGCGCGGACATGTGGGGCGCAACCATGTTTGACCAGTTAGTGTGCCGCGTAATGTTCCACCAACTGCGCTATGAGGGCATTTTTACCCCACCTTCAGAGCAGGGCACTCTGGTGTTCCCGGGTAATCTCGGCATGTTTGAATGGGGTGGTATCTCTGTTGATCCTAACCGTCAGATTGCCATTGCTAACCCAATGGCGCTGCCGTTTGTTTCGAAGCTGATCCCACGCGGTCCCGGCAACCCAATGGAACCGCCAAAAGACGCCAAAGGTACCGGCACGGAGTCCGGTATTCAGCCGCAATACGGCGTACCGTTCGGCGTAACGCTCAATCCGTTCCTCTCACCATTTGGCCTGCCGTGTAAGCAGCCAGCATGGGGTTACATCTCCGCCGTGGATCTGAAAACCAATCAGGTCGTGTGGAAAAAACGTATAGGTACGCCGCAGGACAGCATGCCGTTCCCGATGCCGGTTCCGGTGCCGTTCAATATGGGGATGCCGATGCTGGGTGGCCCTATCTCCACCGCGGGAAACGTGCTATTTATCGCCGCGACGGCGGATAACTATCTGCGTGCGTACAACATGAGTAACGGTGAAAAACTGTGGCAGGGTCGTTTACCGGCCGGGGGCCAGGCAACGCCGATGACCTATGAAGTGAACGGTAAGCAGTATGTGGTGATTTCCGCCGGGGGTCATGGCTCATTTGGCACGAAGATGGGCGATTATATCGTGGCGTACGCGTTGCCGGACAACACGAAGTAACGAGATGTGCCGGATGGCGGCTCCCGCCTTATCCGGCCTACAAAGAGATACCGCATCTCCTGATTCTGTAGGCCGGATAAGATGAAACCACCATCCGACTTTTTTTAGACGGTAAAACCGAGCATCATCCCGGTGTCTTCATGCTCTAACAGATGGCAGTGCGCCATATAGGCATGCTCTTTTGGCGCATCGTGGTCAAACTTCACCAGCACCTCGCTCACGCCGCCTTCTACCCGCACCGTGTCTTTCCATCCCGCACGGTGTGCGGCTGGCACTTTGCCATTTTCAGACAGAATACGGAACTGCGTGCCGTGAATGTGGAACGGATGCAGCATCATGTCACCCTGACCGGAAATCACCCAGCGTTCATGCTGGCCTTTCGTCGCGGCAAACATCGGTTTATTCATATCAAACGCCTGACCATTAATTCGGTTGGCGTTATGGAAATCGAATGTTCCATGCTTCATGTTGCCCATGTCGCCATGCTGCATATTCCCCATCTCACCGTGGTTCATATTGCCATGATTCATGTTTCCGTGGCCCATATTGTCATTATTCATATGGCCCATCATCTTCCCATGATCCATACCCGCCATAGCCTGAGCGCCGTACTTCTTCATCAGCATTTGCATGCCCATCATGTCGAGCATCGGATCCATAGACAGCTGCAGTTTGCGCACCGTCAGCCCCTCAAGCGATGGCAGCGCGGGCATAGACGTCAGCGTATCCGGCAGCGTGCCGGAAGCGGTAATCAGCAACGGCTGAACGCGCATCACCGGGTGCGGCTTATCAAATGGCGCAATCGCCATGCCCATCTGGCTGACAGGCAGAGTGATCAGATCGAAAGCCTTACCGTCGCTCACATCCACCAGCACTTCAAAGCGTTCGCCCATCAGCATAGGGAGTTCGGTGACTTTTACCGGCTCCGCCAACAGCCCGCCATCGCTGGCAATGACGTACAAAGGACGATTGTCGCTGGCCGCAATATTCAGTGAGCGAGCATTACAACCATTCAACAGACGCAGGCGCAACCAGCCGCGCGGGGCGGCATGCTGAGGATAAATCGCCCCGTTGGTCAGCAGCGTATCGCCAAACCAGCCGACGGCAGCGGTCATCATGTCCAGTTGATAGTTAATCTGACCATCAGCAGAGAACTGTTTATCCTGAATAATCACCGGCACATCATCAATGCCCCACTGCTTAGGCAGCAGCAGCTTGCGAATCTCTTCATCTTCAATCAGTACCAGTCCGGCCAGGCCCATTGCCACCTGGCGACCGGTCTTCCCATGCTGATGCGGGTGGAACCAGCAGGTCGCCGCGCGCTGATCCGGCGTGAAGGTTACTGAACGTTTCCCGCCCGCCGGGATAATGCCTTGCGGCCCACCGTCGACCTCACCAGGGATTTCCAGCCCGTGCCAGTGCAACGTCGTCTCTTCGGCAAGTTGGTTGTGGATATCCACCGTCACCGCTTGCCCTTTGCTCAGCTTGACCGCCGGCCCGAGCAAATTGCCGTTATATCCCCATGTGGTAGCGGTTTTACCTGCAAAGCTCGACTGTCCGGCTTGCACGACCAGTTGCATACGGTTTGAGGCATCTGCGGTTAACAGGTCTGGAATGGGTAACGCGGGACGGTCTGCGGCGAATACGCTCCGGCTCCACAGAGGTAACGCTGACGCGACGCCCAGCGCCACGGAGTACTTTAAAAAGTCACGACGTTGCATAATCACTTCCTTATATTCAGCAGCTTAAGCAGGCTATCTTTTAAGCATAAGCCTTCCCCTTACGGGAAGGTCAAGTGAACGGCTAATAATAAAGGTCGTCGCTTCGCTCGCAGTATGCTAACGTTTAAATTCCGTGATGCAGTGGTAGAAGCAATGAAGACGTTTTTCAGAACAGTTTTGTTCGGCAGCCTGATGGCCGTATGTGCAAATAGCTACGCACTTAGTGAGTCCGAAGCCGAAGATATGGCCGATTTAACGGCAGTTTTTGTTTTTCTGAAAAATGACTGTGGATACCAGAATTTGCCTAACGGGCAGATTCGTCGCGCACTGGTGTTTTTTGCCCAGCAAAACCAGTGGGACCTGAGTAATTACGACACCTTCAATATGAAAGCGCTGGGTGAAGACAGCTACCGCGATCTCAGCGGTATCGGCATCCCTACGGCAAAGAAATGCAAAGCGCTGGCGCGTGACTCCCTTAGCCTGTTGGCCTACGTTAAATAAAGCATCGTTGTGCCAGGCCGGGTAAGCACAAAGCCACCCGGCAGGGGCGAGTGTGAATTAACGCTGCTGTACAAATTCACGATATGCGGCCACGACCTGAAGAAAATCCTCTACGCCGCAAAGTGAAAAGCTCTCTTCGTCGTAGTAGTTCATTCCCTCTTCCATTTCATCTCCAGAGAACTCCAACTGATTGGCACGTACCATCACTTCTTCGCCATCCAGCCAGAGCGTGTATTCATGCCCTGCTCGCTGCCAGGAGCGCTCACTGCCCTTCACCGCACGCGCCGCCTGTTCCACTTCATCAAGTAAGGCCAGGTTCTCTTTCACTTCTTCGTTAAACCAGTGCCCCACCACCTCGTGGCCCATGGACATACGCACTTTTACCACTCCGGTAATATCGCGCAGAAATTCGTAATCCATAATGTCTTCCTCTGCTCCCGGCAATGCGCCAATACCGCATTGCGCCTTGCTGTAATTATCGCAGCAGCGCGGCAGAAAAAAAGCGTAGCGGGTATAAGGATCAGAAATAAAAATGCCCGGAGAAGCAGACTTCTCCGGGCATTGATGCGTTTTTACACAAAACGCGTTAACGCATTACACTGCGGTCTGGAAAATCACGCCGTCCGCTTTCTCGGTGTACTGAGAGAGCTGGTCGAAGTTCAGGTAACGGTAAGTATCCACCGCCGTCTTATCCACCTGAGCCACGAAGGTCTGATACTCTTCCGGGGTTGGCAGCTTACCGATCAGCGCCGAAACTGCCGCCAGCTCAGCGGAAGCCAGGAAGACGTTCGCGCCGGTACCTAAACGGTTCGGGAAGTTACGGGTTGAGGTCGAAACGACCGTCGCACCGTCAGCTACGCGCGCCTGGTTACCCATGCACAGGGAGCAGCCAGGGATCTCGATGCGCGCACCGCTCTTACCAAATACGCTGTAATAGCCCTCTTCGGTCAGCTGAGCGGCGTCCATACGGGTTGGCGGAGCCACCCACAGGCGGGTTGGCAGTTGGCCTTTGTGGTTGTCCAGCAGCTTACCAGCCGCACGGAAGTGGCCGATGTTGGTCATGCAAGAGCCGATGAACACTTCGTCGATCTTCTCGCCCTGCACGTCAGACAGCAGACGCGCATCGTCCGGATCGTTTGGCGCACAAAGAATTGGCTCTTTAATGTCAGCCAGATCGATGTCGATCACCGCCGCGTATTCTGCGTCAGCATCCGCTTCCAGCAGTTGCGGATCCGCCAGCCATTTTTCCATGCCCTGAACACGACGTTCCAGCGTACGACGGTCGCCGTAACCTTCGGCGATCATCCACTTCAGCAGAACGATGTTGGAGGTCAGGTACTCAACGATTGGCTCTTTATTCAGCTTGATGGTACAGCCCGCAGCGGAACGCTCTGCGGAGGCATCGGTCAGCTCGAACGCCTGCTCAACTTTGAGATCAGGCAGACCTTCGATTTCCAGGATGCGGCCAGAGAAGATGTTTTTCTTGCCTTTCTTCTCAACGGTCAGCAGGCCCTGGCGAATCGCGTACAGCGGGATCGCATGAACCAGGTCACGCAGAGTGATACCCGGCTGCATTTTGCCTTTGAAGCGCACCAGCACGGATTCTGGCATATCCAGCGGCATCACGCCGGTCGCTGCGGCAAACGCCACCAGACCGGAACCCGCCGGGAAGGAGATACCTATTGGGAAACGGGTATGGGAGTCACCGCCGGTACCCACGGTATCTGGCAGCAGCATACGGTTCAGCCAGGAGTGAATAACGCCATCGCCCGGACGCAGCGACACGCCGCCACGGTTCATAATGAAGTCTGGCAGCGTGTGGTGCGTGGTCACGTCAACCGGCTTCGGATACGCGGCTGTGTGACAGAAGGACTGCATTACCAGGTCAGAAGAGAAGCCCAGGCACGCCAGGTCTTTCAGTTCGTCACGGGTCATTGGGCCGGTGGTATCCTGAGAACCTACGGAGGTCATCTTCGGCTCGCAGTACGCGCCCGGACGGATACCTTTCACGCCACAGGCGCGGCCGACCATTTTCTGTGCCAGAGAGAAGCCACGGCTGCTTTCCGCCACGTCTTTCGCCTGACGGAAGACATCTGAATGCGGCAGACCCAGCGCTTCGCGTGCTTTGGTAGTCAGGCCACGACCGATGATCAGCGGAATACGGCCACCGGCGCGCACTTCGTCGATCAGCACGTCGGTTTTCAGCTCAAAGCTTGCCAGTAGTTCACCGGTTTCGTGGTTGCGTACTTCGCCTTTGAACGGGTAAACGTCAATCACGTCACCCATGTTCATATTCGACACGTCCACTTCAATTGGCAGTGCGCCAGCATCTTCCATGGTGTTGAAGAAGATAGGTGCAATTTTGCCGCCCAGGCACAGACCGCCGCCGCGCTTGTTCGGCACATGCGGAATGTCGTCACCCATGAACCACAGTACGGAGTTGGTTGCGGATTTACGCGAAGAACCGGTACCGACAACGTCACCCACATAAGCCAGCGGATAACCTTTTTTCTGCAGTTCTTCGATCTGTTTGATCGGGCCAACCACGCCCGGTTGATCCGGTTCGATACCTTCACGGGCGTTTTTCAGCATCGCCAGCGCGTGCAGAGGAATATCCGGGCGAGACCATGCGTCCGGTGCCGGAGAGAGGTCATCGGTGTTGGTTTCACCGGTCACTTTAAACACGGTAACGGTGATTTTTTCAGCCAGAGCAGGACGGTTCAGGAACCATTCGGCATCAGCCCAGGACTGCATTACCTGTTTCGCATATTCGTTGCCCGCTTTGGCTTTTTCTTCTACATCGTAGAAGTTATCGAACATCAACAGCGTTGAAGAGAGCGCTTTGGCGGCAATCGGCGCCAGTTTTGCATCGTCCAGCGCGTCGATCAGCGGATGAATGTTGTAACCACCCTGCATGGTGCCCAGCAGTTCAATGGCTTTTTCTGGCGTAACCAGCGGGGAGGTGGTGTCGCCTTTCGCGACGGCAGCGAGAAAACCAGCTTTAACATAAGCGGCTTCATCTACGCCAGGAGGAACACGGTTGATCAACAGGTCTAACAGGAATTCTTCTTCGCCCACAGGCGGGGTCTTCAGCAGCTCGACAAGTGCGGCCATTTGGGTTGCGTCTAAAGGTTTTGGCACAATCCCCTGGGCAGCACGCTCAGCTACGTGCTTACGGTATTCTTCTAGCACGACGATATCTCCTCGCTCTCATTGTCATAATGCGGCGCTTTTGTAGATGGGCGATTCTCTTCACGCTCCTGTGAGACAGTAGTTAGTAGGGTAAATGCCCGGTACCGCATAAGGCACAATAACAGGATTTTCATTAAGTGTTAATCCGTTTACAAAAAAGCAACATAAAAAATTGGCTGAATCGTTAAGAATGGTGTAGCGGCAAGGCGGGACGCAATTCAGGCTACCTAAAACCACCCTGAAACGGTTGATTTTCAAGCGCGAGATGCTGAATTTTCCAACGATTTTTCAGCCATCAGATATAATTGTGTAATAAATCTTCACACTCTTTTTCCGGACCTACCGGGTGAATCCCCAATAAAAGTCAAAACTGTCTAACACGGGTGAATAATACTCGCGGCAACAGGAACGCCTCACGGCACAGCGCTTGTCTCGTTGGAGTCATTTTATGAAGTTGCCCCTTAAGCCACATCTGCTTGTCCTTTTGTGCAGTGCCGGGCTGTTTGCCGCCTCTGGCGTGATGTTCGTTAAAAGTCGCGCAACGGAGCCTGCTGCTCCCGCTCCCGTCGCACAACAACCGTCAGCACCGGCTCCCGCTCCCGTAGCGTCCCCTGCCCCGGCCGACCAACCAGTACCCGCTGCCGCACCTACGTACACGGCGGCACAAATCGATCAGTGGGTTGCGCCTATCGCGCTTTATCCGGATTCTCTGCTGTCGCAAATTTTGATGGCCTCAACCTATCCTGCCAACGTCATCCAGGCCGCGCAGTGGTCAAAAGACAACCCCAAAATGCAGGGTGATGCCGCTATTCAGGCTGTTGCCAGCCAACCCTGGGATCCCAGCGTGAAATCGCTGGTCGCGTTCCCGCAACTGATGTCGCTGATGGGGGAAAACCCGCCGTGGGTACAAAGCCTGGGCGATGCTTTCCTTGCCCAACCGAAAGATGTTATGGATTCCGTACAACGTCTGCGGGCGCTGGCACAACAGACCGGTGCGTTACAATCGACACCGCAGCAGACCGTCACTACTGTGACAAAAGCAGCACCGGCTAAAACCGTCACCAGCGAGTCGACGACCAGTTCAACCACTACGACTGCCTCGACAAGCCCAACGGTAATCAAAATTGAATCCGCCGATCCGCAGGTAGTGTACGTTCCCACCTATAACCCGAATACGGTTTACGGTACCTGGCCGAACACCGCCTATCCGCCAACCTATCTGCCGCCAACACCCGGTGAGCAGTTTGGCAACAGCTTCGTTAACGGTTTGGGCTTCAGCCTCGGCGTCGCCACAACCTATGCCATCTTCAGCAACATCGACTGGGATGATGACGATGATTGGGATCACCATCATAACGATGACTGGGATAACCATGGTGGTTATAACCGCAACGGTGATAACAACATCAATATCAACGTTGATAACTTCAATAAAATCAGTGGCCAACGACTGACAGACGCCAACCGTACCTGGCAGCATAACCCAGCCTATCGCGAGGGCGTGCCGTACCCTAATAACCAGCTCAATAACCGCTTCCACTCCACTAACACGGCTACAGGTTTAAGCTCAACACAGCAAAGACCGGTCAACCGTGATAGCCAGCGTCAGGCAGCCCTGAGCCAGATGGAAAAATCGACGGGGAAAACATTCCCGCAGACAGCGCGTACGGGCACGAAAGACGCCCAGCGTCAGGCATCCAACCAACAGCTGAAGCAAATTTCCCAGCGTAATAACTACCGTGGTTACGATACCAAGCCACAAACGGCGAAACGGGCGAACACTCAGCAGCGTGAAAATCGCCAGGCCGCTACTCAGCGACAGGAAAAACGGGTCACACAACCGGCGCAACAACGTAATGTGCAACAGCGCAATCTTCAGCATCGAACCAGCCAGCCGCGCGCCAATGCGCTGAGCGGCAACGACAGCCGTTCCGCCAACTGGCAGGCGCAGCAGCAGCGAGGGGCTCAAAGCAGGCAGGTCGCCCGCAACCAGCCATCTCGCCAGTTGTCCAGCGGTCGTGCTGAACACCGTGAATTCCGTCATCGTTAAAGGAGCCGACATGAAAAATAAACTACTCTGTGGAATGGTGTTGTTCATGGTCTCGGCCACAGCGATGGCACAGCAATCTTTCAGCACGCCTGACCAGGCGACCGATGCCCTGGCAAGCGCTATCAGCGAGCAGAATGAAAGCGCGATGAACAACCTGCTCGGGGAAAACTGGCGCGAATTTCTGCCGCCGGAAGGCGTCGATCCTGATGCGGTTGATCGCTTCCTGCGCGACTGGAAGGTCCGCCATAACACCGTCGTCGACGGCAATACCGCGCATCTGGTGGTCGGAGACAGCGACTGGCAACTGCCGATCCCGGTGGTTAAAACCGCTTCCGGCTGGCAGTTTGATATCAAGGAAGCGGCCGAGGAGATCCTGACGCGTGAAATTGGGCGCAATGAGCTCGCCGCCATCGAGGCGTTACATGCCTATGTCGATGCTCAGCAAAGCTACTTTGCGATGAACCAAAAATACGCGCAAAAGGTTGTTAGTTCTGAAGGGAAAAAAGACGGTCTGTA
Organism: Citrobacter arsenatis; assembly: GCF_004353845.1. Taxonomy (GTDB): domain Bacteria; phylum Pseudomonadota; class Gammaproteobacteria; order Enterobacterales; family Enterobacteriaceae; genus Citrobacter; species Citrobacter arsenatis. The sequence goes on along the minus strand of NZ_CP037864.1, from coordinate 885,440 downwards.
CTGGCCTGTTTCGCCCGGTGAAGCGCCAAGCCCGCTTGGCCCGGCCTTCAGTCCACAGGAGCCTGGAATGGGCTATCACGGATATCGCTTCCGTATTTTGCCCGATAAAAACCACGGTTTTGCGATGGTTGCCTGGCCTGTCAGCTACGGACAAACAGGTGTGATGAGCTTTGTGATCAATCAGGATGATACTGTTTATCAGAGTGACCTGGGCAAGGATTCAGAGCAAAAAGCCGCATCCTTAACGGCATACAGCCCGGACAAATCCTGGGAGGCCGTTGCGCCCTGACTGCTGGCGGCCAGGGGTTTTGTAGGCCGGGTAAGGCGAAGATGCCACCCGGCTTTTTAACTTACAGAATATTTGCGACTGATTTCGCCAGTTGCGCTTCCAGAACCGGTTTCGCTTCTTCGAACTTCAAATTCACCTTGTTCGCGTTAGACACCACGCGAGTCTGATACTTTGCACGATCGCCCTGTGCGCTGCTGGTTTGCAGCTTGATGCCGGACGTTCCCTGACGCAGAGCGGCAACGTTATCCGTTGTCACTTTCGCTTTACTGCGCTCGGAGATTTGCAGGTCAGTGACCATGGTGTAGTTGACGTCTTCCACCATGGCATCAGCAGCCATACCGATCAGCCCCGCTGCCAGCCCAACGCCCAGCGCCGCACCGGAGGAGTTGCTGTTATAGGCGGTAATGCCCGCGCCCAAAGCAGCGCCCATCGCCGCCCCTTCATAGCCGGTCTTCAGGAATCCCTGAGCTTCGCGCAGATCCATTTTGTCAGCTTTCAGTACGTTCGCCTGCACCCAGTAGTAAGCACTGTCCGGTGAACTGGTCACTTTATAGCCCTTCGCTGACAGATCGTTTGCCAGCAGGGTTTGCAGGTTGCTCATGTCTTTATCAGAAGTGTTTTTTACCTGAATATAAACGGTCTTCTCGCTGGAAGGCTCCAGCCAGATGGTTTCGCTCATCTGCGTTTTCACTTCGAGGTTACGTTTTTTAACGGCGGTGGTCATCGCGCCACAACCGGTCAGCGTCATTGTCGCGACAACCATGCCAACAATCGCGATTCTTTTAAAAGACATGTATTTTCCTTTTTTCGTGTAATAGAGAGTCCAGAGCCTCTTCTCCGTGCGGCCAGTAACCACACAATGGCGAAAAAAGTATCGGCAGTTGCGCAATTTTTTTTAGCGGAAATATCAATAACATGACTACCAAAACTGGTAGCTTTCAGGTAAAAAAAAACGCCTCCAAAGAGGCGTTTTTACAAAAGCGGGAAGATTATTTTTTCTTCGCTTTCGGGTTTGGCAGGTCGGTGATGCTACCTTCGAATACTTCGGCAGCCAGGCCCACGGACTCGTGCAGAGTCGGGTGCGCGTGAATGGTCAGCGCGATGTCTTCAGCATCACAACCCATTTCGATTGCCAGACCGATTTCGCCCAGCAGCTCGCCGCCGTTGGTGCCGACAATCGCACCACCGATCACACGGTGAGATTCTTTGTCGAAGATCAGTTTGGTCATACCGTCTGCGCAGTCGGAAGCGATAGCACGACCAGAAGCCGCCCACGGGAAGGTGGCGGTCTCAAAGCTAATGCCTTTTTCTTTCGCTTCTTTCTCAGTCAGACCAACCCATGCAACTTCTGGTTCAGTGTAGGCAATGGATGGAATAACTTTCGGATCGAAGTAGTGTTTCTTACCAGCGATAACTTCAGCGGCAACGTGACCTTCGTGAACACCTTTGTGCGCCAGCATCGGCTGACCGACGATATCGCCGATAGCAAAGATGTGCGGCACGTTGGTGCGCAGCTGTTTGTCAACGCGGATGAAGCCACGGTCATCAACTTCCACGCCAGCTTTGCCTGCGTCGAGGTTTTTGCCGTTCGGTACACGACCGATAGCCACCAGCACGGCGTCGTAACGCTGAGCTTCTGCAGGCGCTTTTTTGCCTTCCATGGAAACGTAGATACCGTCTTCTTTCGCTTCAACGGCGGTCACTTTGGTTTCCAGCATCAGGTTGAATTTCTTGCTGATGCGTTTGGTGAAGACTTTAACCACGTCTTTATCGGCAGCCGGGATAACCTGGTCAAACATTTCAACCACGTCGATCTCTGAACCCAGCGCATGGTACACGGTACCCATTTCCAGACCGATGATACCGCCGCCCATTACCAGCAGGCGCTTAGGAACAGTTTTCAGTTCCAGTGCGTCGGTGGAATCCCACACGCGCGGATCTTCATGCGGAATAAACGGCAGTTCGATCGGACGGGAGCCCGCCGCGATGATCGCGTTGTCGAAGTTGATTACGGTTTTGCCGTTTTCGCCTTCAACTTCCAGGGTGTTCGCCCCGGTAAATTTACCCAGACCGTTAACCACTTTCACTTTACGGCCTTTGGCCATACCAGCCAAACCGCCGGTCAGTTGAGTGATAACTTTTTCTTTCCAGGTACGAATCTTGTCGATATCGGTTTTCGGCTCGCCAAATACGATACCGTGTTCAGCCAGCGCTTTGGCTTCTTCGATAACTTTTGCTACGTGCAGCAGCGCTTTAGAAGGGATACAGCCGACGTTCAGACAAACACCACCGAGGGTGCTGTAACGTTCTACGATGACGGTCTCCAGACCTAAATCTGCGCAACGGAAGGCAGCAGAGTAACCTGCAGGGCCTGCCCCAAGTACCACGACCTGAGTTTTGATTTCAGTGCTCATCATGACCTCTTAATTTATACCCGTCGTCCACCGGGTCGTTCTATCCGCCCGTATTTTACAAAATTGTTAACAATTTTGAAACAACAAACGGCAACCGATTTGTCTTTCGCACAATAACCTCACTGACTTCATGAGATTACCAGAAAAAAGCCGGCCGTCGGGCCGGCTTTTTCGCTTACATCACCAGGCGGCGAATGTCAGACAGCATGTTGTTGATGATGGTGATAAAGCGCGCACCATCTGCACCGTCGATTACGCGGTGGTCGAAGGAGAGCGAAATCGGCATCATCAGACGCGGCATAAACTCTTTACCGTTCCACACTGGCTCCATAGAGGACTTGGAGACACCGAGGATAGCCACTTCCGGCGCATTCACAATCGGCGCGAAGTGGGTCGTACCCAGGCCACCGATGCTGGAGATGGTGAAGCAACCGCCCTGCATTTCGCCAGCAGTCAGCTTGCCATCACGCGCTTTCTTGGAGATCACGGTCAGTTCACGAGACAGCTCGGTAATGCTCTTCTTGTTCACGTCTTTGAAGACCGGAACAACCAGACCATTCGGAGTATCAACCGCTACACCGATGTTGATGTATTTTTTCAGGGTCAGGCGCTGACTGTCTTCAGACAGGGAGCTGTTGAAGCGCGGCATCTGTTCCAGAGCGGCAGCAACGGCTTTCATGATGAAGACCACTGGGGTGAATTTCACGTCCAGTTTACGTTTTTCAGCTTCGGCGTTCTGCTGTTTACGGAACGCTTCCAGATCGGTGATATCGGTTTTGTCGAAGTGCGTAACATGCGGGATCATTACCCAGTTACGGCTCAGGTTAGCACCAGAGATTTTCTGGATACGGCCCAGTTCCACTTCTTCGATTTCACCAAACTTGCTGAAGTCCACTTTCGGCCAAGGCAGCATGCCTGGGATACCGCCGCCAGCAGCAGCAGGTGCAGACTCGGCGCGTTTGATAGCGTCTTTCACGTAAGCCTGAACGTCTTCACGCAGGATACGACCTTTACGGCCAGAACCTTTCACTTTCGCCAGGTTCACACCGAATTCGCGCGCCAGGCGACGAATCAGTGGAGTCGCGTGGACGTAAGCATCGTTTTCAGCGAACTCAGATTTGCCTTCCGCTTTTGCAGCCGGTGCTGCGGCTGGTTTAGCAGCCTGAGACGGTGCAGCGGCCGGAGCCGGAGCTGCGGCTTGCGCAGGCGCGGCAGCAGGCGCTGCGCCTTCAACTTCGAAGACCATAATCAGAGAACCGGTTTTGACTTTGTCGCCGGTGCTGATTTTGATTTCTTTCACGGTGCCCGCGAACGGTGCCGGAACTTCCATCGAGGCTTTGTCACCTTCAACGGTGATCAGTGACTGCTCAGCGGCAATTTTATCGCCCACTTTAACCATCACTTCGGTGACTTCAACTTCATCACCGCCGATATCCGGTACGTTAACTTCTTTCGAGCCAGAAGCTGCCGGAGCCGCCGCTGCTGCTGGAGCTGCCGCTTGAGCCGGTGCTGCAGCAGGCGCTGCGCCCGCAACTTCGAAGACCATAATCAGGGAGCCCGTAGACACTTTGTCGCCGGTGTTGATTTTGATCTCTTTAACGGTACCAGCGAACGGCGCCGGTACTTCCATAGAGGCTTTGTCGCCTTCGACGGTGATCAGAGACTGTTCAGCCGCAACGGTGTCGCCCACTTTAACCATGACTTCGGTAACTTCAACTTCGTCACCACCGATGTCCGGTACGTGTACTTCTTTCGCCGCTGAGGCTGCTGGTGCTGCTGCTGGAGCCGCTTCTTTCTTCTCTTCTGCCGGAGCAGGTGCAGCTGCTGCTGCACCGTCGGCGGAATCGAAAATCATGATCAGTTTGCCGGTCTCAGTTTTGTCGCCAACAGAGACTTTAATCTCTTTAACGATACCTGCCTGAGGAGACGGAACTTCCATAGAGGCTTTGTCGCCTTCTACGGTGATCAGCGACTGTTCAGCTTCAACTTTGTCGCCCACTTTGACCAGGATCTCGGTGATTTCAACTTCATCAGCCCCGATGTCCGGTACATTGATTTCGATAGCCATTATTCTTTTACCTCTTACGCCAGACGCGGGTTAACTTTATCTGCATCGATGTTGAATTTGATGATTGCGTCTGCAACCACTTTCTTATCGATTTCGCCACGTTTAGCCAGTTCGCCCAGGGCCGCTACAACCACGTAGGAAGCATCAACTTCGAAGTGGTGACGCAGGTTTTCACGGCTGTCAGAGCGACCGAAACCGTCAGTACCCAGTACGCGATAATCATCAGCCGGTACATAAGTACGAACCTGTTCGGCAAACAGTTTCATATAGTCAGTAGATGCTACTGCCGGAGCGTCGTTCATCACCTGAGCGATGTACGGAACGCGCGGAGTTTCCATCGGGTGCAGCATGTTCCAGCGCTCACAATCCTGGCCATCACGCGCCAGTTCAGTGAAGGAGGTTACGCTGTAAACGTCAGAACCTACACCGTAGTCGTTCGCCAGGATCTGTGCTGCTTCACGCACGTGACGCAGGATAGAACCGGAGCCGAGCAGCTGAACTTTACCTTTCTTACCTTCGAGGGTTTCGAGTTTGTAGATACCTTTACGGATACCCTCCTCGGCACCTGCTGGCATTGCCGGCATGTGGTAGTTTTCGTTCAGTGTGGTGATGTAGTAGTAAACGTTCTCTTGTTTCTCACCGTACATACGCTCCAGACCATCGTGCATGATGACCGCAACTTCGTACGCATAAGACGGATCGTAAGAGATACAGTTCGGGATAGTCAGAGACTGAATATGGCTGTGACCATCTTCGTGCTGCAGACCTTCGCCGTTCAGCGTAGTACGACCAGAAGTACCACCTACCAGGAAGCCGCGAGCCTGTTGGTCGCCAGCCTGCCAGCACAGGTCGCCGATACGCTGGAACCCGAACATGGAGTAGTAGATGTAGAACGGAATCATCGGCAGATCGTTGGTGCTGTAAGAAGTCGCAGCAGCCAGCCAGGATGCGCCAGCACCCAGTTCGTTGATACCTTCCTGCAGGATCTGACCTTTTTCGTCTTCTTTATAGTAAGCAACCTGCTCACGGTCCTGCGGGGTGTACTGCTGACCGTTCGGGCTGTAGATACCGATCTGACGGAACAGACCTTCCATACCAAAAGTACGCGCTTCGTCAGCGATGATCGGAACCAGACGATCTTTGATCGACTTGTTCTTCAGCATCACGTTCAGGGCACGAACGAACGCGATAGTGGTGGAGATTTCTTTATTCTGCTCTTCCAGCAGCGCACCGAAGTCTTCCAGAGCCGGCAGCTCCAGCTTCTCGGTGAAGTTCGGCTGACGAGCAGGCAGGTAGCCGTGCAGTTTCTGACGCTGAGCGTGCAGATAAGTGTGCTCTTCAGAACCTTCCGGGAAGGTGATGTAAGACAGGTTTTCAACCTGCTCATCGGTCACAGGAACGTTGAAACGGTCGCGGATATAACGCACGCCGTCCATGTTCATTTTCTTAACCTGGTGAGCGATGTTTTTACCTTCGGCGGTGTCACCCATGCCGTAACCTTTGATGGTATGGGCGAGGATTACAGTTGCTTTGCCTTTGGTTTCCTGCGCTTTTTTCAGTGCAGCGTAAACTTTCTTCGGATCGTGACCACCGCGGTTCAGAGACCAAATCTGCTCATCTGTCCAGTCAGCAACCAGGGCTGCAGTTTCCGGGTATTTACCGAAGAAGTGCTCACGTACGTACGCGCCATCTTTGGATTTGAAGGTCTGGTAGTCGCCGTCAACGGTTTCGTTCATCAGTTGGATCAGTTTACCGCTGGTGTCTTTACGCAGCAGCTCATCCCAACGACCGCCCCACATGACTTTGATAACGTTCCAGCCAGCGCCCGCGAAGATGCCTTCCAGTTCGTTAACAATCTTGCCGTTACCGGTGACCGGACCGTCAAGACGCTGCAGGTTACAGTTGATAACAAAGACCAGGTTGTCCAGTTTTTCACGGGTCGCGATGGTGATAGCGCCCTTAGATTCTGGTTCATCCATCTCGCCGTCGCCCAGGAAGGCGTAAACGGTTTGTTTAGAGGTATCTTTCAGGCCACGGTGTTCCAGATATTTCAGGAATTTAGCCTGGTAAATAGCACCGATTGGGCCCAGCCCCATAGATACGGTCGGGAACTGCCAGAATTCCGGCATCAGTTTCGGGTGCGGGTAAGAAGACAGGCCTTTGCCATGTACTTCCTGACGGAAGTTGTTCATCTGCTCTTCAGTCAGACGACCTTCCAGGAATGCGCGTGCGTAGATGCCCGGAGAGATGTGGCCCTGGAAGTACACCAGATCGCCGCCATCCTGCTCGTTGCGTGCACGGAAGAAGTGGTTGAAGCAAACATCATATACCGTTGCGGAGGACTGGAAGGATGCCATGTGGCCACCCAGCTCGAGGTCCTTTTTAGACGCGCGCAGTACGGTCATGATGGCGTTCCAACGGATAGCAGAACGAATACGACGTTCCAGCTCCAGATTGCCCGGGTATTCCGGTTCATCTTCAACGGCAATAGTGTTTACATAATTGCTGGCCCCTGCACCTGCCGCTACTTTCACGCCGCCTTTGCGAGCTTCTGAAAGCAGTTGGTCGATCAGATACTGAGCACGCTCAACACCTTCTTCACGGATGACCGATTCGATCGCCTGTAGCCAGTCGCGAGTTTCGATCGGATCCACGTCATTTGGGAAACGTTCTGACATGGGGGTATTCCTTATCTATCTAATACGTTGAGTTATCTGGAACCTGTCCCATTACGTTCTCGTCAGAGAGCGTAATAAGACAGGTTCTGCGTTTAGTTGCCGCGCTTTACATTCGCGCTTGATTTACAACATCTTCTGGTTAACGTTCTACCAGAAAAATCACTAATTCTTTCGTTGCTCCAGGCGGCGTAAGGCGCGTTCACGACGACTTTCCTCACGGCTTCTGTCCAGCAGAATCTCTTCAATAAACGCCAGGTGACGATGAGACGCTTCACGCGCTTCTTCAGGCTTCCCGGCGATAATTGCTTCGAAGATACGGGTACGGTGACTGCTTACCAGCGGCAGCATCTCGCGACGCGCATACAGCAATTCGAAGTTTTGCCGAACGTTTTGGGCCAGCATCGGCTCCATACACCTTAGCAAATGGAGCAGCACTACATTGTGTGCCGCTTCGGTGACAGCAATTTGATACTGAAGGACCGCATCAGATTCGCCGTCAAGATCGCCGGACTGTTGAGCAAGCTCGATCGCATGGTGGAGTTCACGGATACGCGTTTTGTCTTCATCCGTGCTGCGCAATGCAGCGTAATAGGCTGCAATACCTTCCAACGCATGGCGCGTCTCAAGCAGGTCAAACTGGGATTCAGGATGGTCGGAGAGCAGCTCTACCAGTGGGTCGCTGAAGCTCTGCCACAGGCTGCTCTGAACAAAAGTGCCACCGCCCTGACGACGAAGCAGTAACCCCTTCGCTTCAAGGCGTTGGATCGCCTCGCGTAAGGAGGGGCGGGAGACGTCGAACTGTTTTGCCAGCTCGCGTTCCGGTGGGAGTTTTTCTCCGGGGCGAAGTGTCCCCTCAAGAATTAAAAACTCCAGCTGCTGCTCAATCACATCGGAGAGTTTTGGTTGGCGGATTTTGCTGTAGGCCATGATTTCCTGTCTTAAGCCATTTGCCCGGAGTCAATTGGTCTTACCAATTTCATGTTCTTGACGCTAAAGTAACAAAGTATTCACCTTCTGTCCATACAGGTTTTGATTGAAATCAGTAAAGGGGGCATATTTTAACAACATTACAGAAATAACGTTTCAAACATGTAACTATGCACAAATGTTAAATTTACCCACCACGGAGTAGTTTTAACGGAATTGAAACGAAAAAATATCTTATCTGAACCGATTCACCTGCTTATTTATCGACATATCAACCACTATTAATGAATAGAAATTCAAAATAGAAATTTTGTGGTAGATAAACTCGTATTTACAAATGGTTTCTTTTTATTCAACTCGTCATCTTCCCCGCATAAAGCAGGTGCATTCGCGCTCGCATATCATTATTCTGATCAAGACAAAAGTCTTAAGGCAACATTTTATCTAAAGCATCTGTAAACTAATTAATACAACAAACGGAATTGCAAACTTACACACGCATTGCTGCGTAGTTCAAAAAATAAGTACTCGAAATATGAAGAGTAAAACCACACACGAGGTTTAATGATGGAAAGTCAACAGCATGGCGATCAGCTCAAGCGCGGTCTTAAGAACCGCCATATACAGCTAATCGCGCTGGGTGGCGCGATTGGTACCGGGTTATTCCTCGGTAGCGCATCCGTTATCCAGTCTGCAGGACCGGGTATTATTCTGGGTTACGCTATTGCCGGCTTTATCGCCTTTTTGATTATGCGTCAGTTAGGTGAAATGGTGGTTGAAGAGCCGGTTGCAGGCTCCTTTAGCCACTTTGCTTATAAATACTGGGGCGGTTTCGCGGGCTTCTCTTCCGGCTGGAACTATTGGGTACTGTACGTGCTGGTTGCCATGGCTGAACTGACGGCCGTGGGTAAATATATCCAATTCTGGTATCCAGAGATCCCAACCTGGGTTTCTGCGGCGGCCTTCTTCGTGCTGATCAACGCCATCAACCTGACCAACGTAAAAGTGTTTGGCGAAATGGAGTTCTGGTTCGCCATTATTAAAGTCATTGCCGTGGTTGCGATGATCTTGTTCGGCGGTTGGTTGCTGTTTAGCGGCAACGGCGGCCCGCAGGCCAGCGTCAGCAATCTGTGGAGCCAGGGTGGCTTCCTGCCGCATGGATTCACCGGTCTGGTGATGATGATGGCTATAATTATGTTCTCTTTCGGTGGGCTGGAGCTGGTCGGCATCACCGCAGCAGAAGCCGATAACCCGGAGCAAAGCATTCCTAAAGCGACCAACCAGGTTATCTACCGTATCCTGATTTTCTATGTAGGTTCGCTGGCGGTTCTGCTTTCTCTGATGCCGTGGACACGCGTCACAGCTGATACCAGCCCGTTTGTCCTTATTTTCCACGAGCTGGGCGACACCTTTGTTGCCAATGCCCTGAACATTGTAGTGCTGACCGCCGCCCTTTCTGTCTATAACAGCTGCGTATACTGCAATAGCCGTATGCTGTTCGGTTTGGCACAGCAGGGCAACGCGCCAAAAGCACTGATGAACGTCGACAAACGCGGCGTACCGGTGAACACCATTCTGGTCTCAGCACTGGTGACAGCGTTGTGCGTACTGATCAACTACCTGGCACCAGAATCCGCCTTTGGCCTGCTGATGGCGCTGGTGGTTTCCGCACTGGTGATCAACTGGGCCATGATTAGCCTGGCGCACATGAAGTTTCGCAAAGCCAAACAGCAGCAGGGCGTTACCACACGCTTCCCGGCGCTGCTTTATCCGCTGGGTAACTGGGTGTGCCTGATTTTCATGGCCGCAGTGCTGGTGATTATGCTGATGACGCCGGGCATGGCGATTTCGGTGTACTTAATTCCGGTCTGGATTGCCATTCTTGGCATCGGCTACCTGTGCAAGCAGAAAACCGCTGGCGCTGTTAAAGCACATTAATTCTCCTTCCCCCACCTGCATCAGGTGGGGGTTGTTACCTGCCTCACACTTTCCCACTCACAACCGTTTAGTCCATATCAGCGGCGTTATCCTGCAACGTAAAAACACCGGTACCAGACAATAATTCTCTCCATATCTCATTAATGGAGTGCAGTTGATGGAAACCAGTAAGCTCACGGTGAAAGAAAAGATCGGCTATGGAATGGGCGACGCCGGATGCAACATCATCTTTGGCGCCATCATGTTGTTTGTTAACTATTTTTACACAGATATTTTTGGTCTGGCACCTGCCCTGGTCGGTGTATTACTGCTCTCAGTACGCGTTATCGATGCCGTTACCGACCCTATAATGGGCGCAATGGCTGACCGCACCCGCAGCAAATATGGTCGATTTCGTCCATGGCTTTTGTGGATGGCTTTCCCGTACGCATTATTCAGCGTACTTATGTTTACCACCCCTGAGTGGACGTATAACAGCAAAGTTATCTATGCTTTTGTCACCTACTTCCTGCTCTCTATTACCTATACAGCAATTAACATTCCTTACTGCTCGCTTGGCAGCGTCATCACCAACGATCCAAAGGAACGCGTCGCCTGCCAGTCATATCGCTTTGTATTGGTAGGTATCGCAACCCTGCTGCTGTCCCTCACCCTACTGCCAATGGCAGACTGGTTTGGCGGGGAAGACAAAGCCAAAGGTTATCAGATGGCGATGGCAGTCCTCGCCTTCATCGGTATGTGTATGTTCCTGTTTTGCTTTGCAACCGTGCGTGAGCGCGTACGTCCTGCCGTCCAGACTAACGACGATTTAAAAGCTGACCTGAAAGATGTATGGAAGAACGATCAGTGGGTAAAAATCCTGCTGTTAACCCTGTGCAACGTCTGTCCGGGCTTTATTCGCATGGCCGCTACTATGTACTACGTGACCTGGGTTATGCAGCAAAGCACGCAGTTTGCAACGTTGTTTATTAGCCTTGGCGTTGTGGGCATGATGATCGGCAGCATGCTGGCAAAGGTGCTAACCGATCGTTGGTGCAAACTAAAAGTCTTCTTCTGGACCAATATCATCCTGGCGATTTTCTCCGGCGCGTTTTACTTCTTCGATCCGAAAGCCACCATGATGATTATGGTGCTCTACTTCCTGCTCAACATTCTGCATCAGATCCCATCCCCGCTGCACTGGTCGCTGATGGCGGATGTCGATGACTACGGCGAGTGGAAAACCGGTAAACGCATCACCGGAATCAGCTTCTCCGGCAACCTGTTCTTCCTGAAACTGGGCCTGGCGATCGCCGGAGCGATGGTTGGCTTCCTGCTCTCCTGGTACGGCTACGACGCAGGGGCAAAAACGCAAAGCGACTCCGCCATTAACGGTATTATGCTGCTGTTTACCATCATACCGGGCGTAGGTTACCTGATTACCGCAGGCGTGGTCCGTCTGCTGAAAGTCGATCGCGAATTTATGCAGCAAATCCAGACAGATTTAGAAAAGCGCCGCGCCAACTACCGTGAACTGAATGAATACCACGATATAAAAACGACAGAAACCGTAAGGAAAGCCTAATGAATCAGTGGCCTAATCCCTTTATTGAACAGCGTGCCGACCCGTTTATTTTACGTGACGGTAGCCACTACTATTTCATTGCTTCAGTGCCCGAATACGATCGACTGGAGATCCGCCGGGCTGACTCGCTGGAAGGGCTACGCACAGCTCCCCCGGTTGTCGTCTGGCGCAAACCAGAAAGCGGCCCCATGAGCCAACTTATCTGGGCGCCTGAAATCCATCGCCTGGCAGGTAAGTGGTACATCTATTTTGCCGCCACCTACACACAGGCGCTCGACAAGCTGGGGATGTTCCAGCACCGCATGTTTGCTTTGGAGTGCGCAGACGCCGATCCGTTAACCGGCAAGTGGACGGAGAAAGGCCAGATTAAAACGCAGTTTGATACCTTTGCGCTTGATGCCACCACCTTTCATCACCAGGGAAAACAGTGGTATCTGTGGGCGCAGAAGTCGCCCGATATTGCCGGGAACTCCAATATCTATCTCGCTGAGCTGGAAAATCCATGGACGATTAAAGGCGAGCCGGTCATGCTCAGCCATCCAGAGTATGACTGGGAATGCAGGGGTTTTTGGGTCAACGAAGGTCCGGCCGTCATGGTTCACGGCGACAAGCTGTTTATCAGCTATTCCGCCAGCGCCACCGATGAGAACTACTGCATGGGATTATTGTGGATTGACCTCAACGCCGATCCGCTCAACCCGCAAAACTGGCACAAGTCACCGCGCCCTGTCTTTACCACCAGTTACGAAAACCGCCAGTACGGACCGGGACACAACAGCTTTACGCAAACGCCGGAAGGTGAAGATGTGCTGGTGTACCACGCAAGAAATTACACCGAAATTGAGGGCGATCCGCTGTACGACCCAAACCGCCACACTCGTCTGAAGTTGGTGCGCTGGGACGAAAACGGGATGCCAGATTTTGGCGTGCCGCCAGCGGATACGTATTGAGTCATTGCGCCGTTATCCGGTCTACATATGTGGTAGGCCGGATAAGGCGGTTACGCCGCTATCCGGCAACAATCGCTAGATCAGTGTTCCATAAATTGTCAGCAGCGCAATGACCACAACCACCACAAACGAGGTCTTCTTCGCCATTGAAACAGCTGCTTTTGGCGTTTCGACTTTATCGGTATGCGGCTCACGCGCCAGAGAAAACTGCGCCAGGCGCGTAAGTACCTGGTATTGTGAAGTATGGAGATCAGCAAGCGACGCAAACCAGGCTGGCAACGCCTTCTCACCGTGTCCTAACAGCGCATAGACCACGCCCGCCAGACGCACCGGGATCCAGTCCAGCACATGCAGGATCGCATCAATACCCGATTGCAGACGCTGGTGCGGTGTCTGATAGCGTGCCTGCCAGGACTGCCATGCACGTAAAAAGGCATAACCCATTAACGTCACTGGCCCCCATGGGCCACCGACGATCAGCCAGAATAATGGCGCCAGATAAAAGCGAAAGTTGTTCCATAACAGCGCGTTCTGCAGTTCACGCAGGAACTCACGCTCATCGCAATCCGGCGGAACACCATGAATAAGCGTCAACTCGCTGGCCATCGCTTCACGGGCATGAACGTCATCGCGTGCAGCCGCGTTCAGATAGGCATGATAATGAAGACGCGTCTTGCCAGCACCGATGCACAGCAAGCCAATTAAGATCCACACCACCAGCAAGGGCACGTTAAAGAGCAGCCCATGAAGTGCGCGCAACAGCAGGAACGTCACCCCCATCGCAATCAGGGTCATACCTACTGTACGCATCATCGAGAAATGTTTCACCCGGCGGAAAAAAGTTTCTACCCGGTGATCAAGCTGCCAGTGCTCACCCAGCTTAAACAGGCGTTCGACAATCAACACCAGTAATGTTGTAAACAGCGTCATGTCATCTCCTTGTGCGACGAGGGGGTGACCAGGGCGCGAAACCTTGCCCAGTCAAAAGAGGGTCCGGGATCGGTCTTACGCTCGGGTGCAATGTCGCAATGTCCAGTCATGTTATTAGCAATGGCCGGATAACGCGTAATCAGGGCATTGGTCACGGCTGCCAGTTGCCGGTATTGCGCGTCGGTATAGGCCTGCGTATCCGTCCCTTCCAGCTCAATACCAATTGAAAAATCATTACAGCGTTCACGTCCCTGATAGTTCGACACGCCAGCATGCCAGGCACGCTTATTAAAGGGAACATATTGCACGATTTCACCGTCACGGCGAATCAAACAATGGGCCGAAACGCGCAGATGGGCGATCCCGGCAAAATAAGGATGGGCATCAGGATCAATCGTGCCCGTAAACAGTGCGTCAATCCACGGGCCGCCAAACTCGCCGGGCGGCAGGCTGATATTATGCACCACCAGCAAAGAAGGGTTTTCGTCATCCGGGCGGCAATCGAAATGAGGAGAGGGAACGCGTCGCGCCTCTGCCAGCCAGCCCTCATCTAACAACATGCAGAATCTCCTTATTGGTGGTGCTCATATCGGGTTCAGGGTAGCATGTTTCCACCTTATGATTCGTTAGCAATTTGGAGTTTTATCATGCCGCCTCGCCGCTATAACCCTGACTACCGACGTGACGCGCTGTTGGAACGCATAAATCTGGATATCCCTGCCGCTGTAGCTCAGGCGCTGCGCGAAGATTTAGGCGGAGAAGTTGATGCCAATAACGATATCACCGCACAACTTTTGCCCGAGGATATGCGCTCCCACGCCACCGTGATCACCCGCGAGGATGGCGTTTTTTGTGGAAAACGCTGGGTGGAGGAAGTCTTTATTCAACTGGCTGGCGATGATGTCAACATCACCTGGCATGTTGAAGATGGCGACAGCATTAAGGCTAATCAGCCGCTGTTTGAACTGGACGGCCCTTCCCGCGTGCTGCTGACCGGCGAACGAACCGCGCTTAATTTTGTGCAGACGCTTTCAGGTGTGGCGAGCGAGGTGCGTAAATACGTCGACCTGCTGGCGGGAACAAAAACCCAGTTGCTCGATACGCGTAAAACCCTGCCGGGGCTGCGTACCGCCCTGAAATACGCCGTATTGTGTGGCGGCGGTGCGAATCATCGTTTGGGGCTTTCTGACGCCTTCCTGATTAAAGAAAACCACATTATTGCTTCTGGCTCAGTACGTCAGGCCGTTGAAAAAGCCTTCTGGTTGCATCCGGATGTGCCCGTTGAAGTTGAAGTTGAAAGCCTGGAAGAACTGGACGACGCACTGAAAGCCGGGGCAGACATCATCATGCTCGATAACTTCGAAACTGAGCAAATGCGCGAAGCGGTCAAACGCACCAACGGCCAGGCGCGTCTGGAAGTCTCGGGTAATGTCACCCATGAAACGCTGCGCGAATTTGCCGAAACCGGTGTGGATTTCATCTCTGTTGGCGCGCTGACCAAGCATGTTCGTGCACTCGATCTCTCTATGCGTTTTCGCTAATTACTGATGGTTAGCCCGGTAGTAATTTCACTTATCGGGCCTACCGCACAGACTTACTCTGCATGCCGGAGAAGGCGTTTACGCCGCCATCCGGCAGTTTCTTCGAGCCTCTTCGCAAATACGTTGTCTGATTCTGTAATTTCGTAAAAATCCTCGGAACCCGCCTTCCCATTCTTTTTTTTGCCTCTCGCCGTGCCCCCGCCCGTTTGCCAAAGTAGCGCCAGTTAACTCAAGGAGCGAACAATGGACAAGCAAAGAGGCTTCACGCTTATCGAACTCATGGTGGTCATTGGCATTATTGCCATTCTTAGCGCCATCGGTATTCCGGCTTATCAAAACTATCTGCGCAAAGCTGCGCTAACAGACATGCTGCAAACCTTTATTCCCTATCGCACGGCGGTTGAGCTTTGTGCGTTGGAGCATGGCGGAACGGCTACCTGCGATGCCGGAACCAATGGCATCCCTTCTCCTACAACCACCCGTTATGTCTCCGCTATGAGCGTTGAAAAAGGAGTAGTCAGTCTCAGCGGGCAGGAAAGCCTGAACGGCCTAAGCATCACCATGACGCCGGGTTGGGACAACGCCAACGGCATTACCGGCTGGAACCGTAACTGCGTCATCCAGAATGACAGCGCGCTACAGCAGGCCTGTGAAGACGTTTTCCGCTTCGATATTAATTAAGGAAAAGAGATGAATACCACCCAACTTACAGCGCTGTGCCAACGTTACCAGGGAATATTACTGGATGCAGACAATGAAGTGGTGCACATCGCCGTCGTGGACGCCCCGTCCCACGAACTGCTGGACGCACTGCATTTTGCCACCACCCGACGTATCGACATTGTTTGCTGGACGCGTCAGCAAATGGAAGGCCACACGCATGTGCCGCAGAAAATGCTCCCGGCAGTGGTCACAAAAAGCAGTGCCAGCGCAGCAGACTTGCTGAATCAGACGTTTCAATCCGCTCTGGCACAACGGGCTTCTGATATCCATTTTGAGCCAGCGGAAAATCACTATCGGATCAGATTACGTGTGGATGGCGTACTGCATGCTTTACCGGAAGTCACGACCGAGATGGGTATCGCCGTCACTGCAAGACTAAAGGTATTAGGCAGCCTGGATATTGCCGAGCATCGGCTTGCGCAAGACGGACAATTCATCGTTGAGATTTCAGGAGAACCGATCTCATTTCGCATCGCCACCCTGCCTTGTCGCTTCGGTGAAAAAGTGGTGCTGCGGCTACTTCATCAAGTCGATCAAACGCTGGAAATTACCGCACTGGGAATGCAGGACGCACAACTGGCCGCATTTTCACAAGCGTTACAGCAGCCTCAGGGGCTGATTCTGGTCACTGGGCCGACAGGGAGCGGTAAAACGGTCACGCTGTACAGTGCGTTGCAAACCCGAAACACCCCGGAAGTGAACCTCTGCAGCGTGGAAGACCCGGTAGAAATCCCCATTGCGGGTCTGAATCAGACGCAAATTCACCCACGCGCCGGTCTCACTTTTCAGGGCGTATTACGTGCTCTGCTGCGCCAGGATCCCGACATTATCATGGTGGGTGAAATCCGCGATGGCGAAACGGCTGAAATAGCGCTAAAAGCCGCGCAAACCGGTCATCTGGTGCTATCAACACTGCATACCAATTCCACCACTGAAACGCTGATACGCCTGCAGCAAATGGGGGTCGCACGCTGGATGATTGCTTCCGCGCTAACGCTGGTCATTGCGCAGCGGTTGGTGAGAAAATTGTGTCCTCATTGCCGACAACGTCTGGAAACGCCGATCGCGCTCCCGAAAGCTGCCTGGCCTACGCCACTGCCACATTGGCATGCCCCTGGCTGCCAACATTGCTATCACGGATTTTATGGCCGTATGGCATTGTTTGAAGTTCTCCCCGTTACGCCTGCATTGCGCCAGAGCATCGCCAACGGTACGTCCGCAGAAGAAGTGGAGTCAGATGCAAAGCAATTGGGGATGAGCACGCTTTTCGAAACTGGTTGCCGGGCCGTTGAACAAGGGCTAACGACATTTGAAGAGCTGATTCGCGTACTTGGCATTCCCCATGTCAGCTAAACAGCTTTGGCGCTGGCAAGGTATTAGCAACGAAGGGAACCTACTGGAAGGCGTACTGTGGGCCGATACCCGCCCCTCATTGATGCTTGCTCTTGAGCAACGCCGTATTACGCCACTACGTATTAACCGCATGCGCGTCAAAGCCTCACACTGGAGCCGCGAAAGAAGCGCCGAAACCATACATCAACTGGCGACGTTGTTGAAAGCAGGGCTTACACTCTCGGCAGGTTTAGCCTTGCTTGCCGAACAGCACCCGAGCAGCCAGTGGCAGGCGCTACTGCGCACACTGGCGTACGATATGGAGCAGGGCATTTCTCTTTCTACTTCCCTGTCGCAATGGCAACACGTTTTTCCGCCTCTTTATCAGGCAATGATCCGTACCGGAGAGCTTACGGGTAAGCTGGAAGATTGCTGTTTTGAACTTGCCCGTCAGCAGAAGAATCAACAGCAACTCGCTGATAAAGTTAAAAAGGCCCTACGCTACCCGATAATCATCATCACGATGGCGGTAATGGTGGTATTTGCAATGCTGCAGTTTGTACTCCCTGAGTTTGCCGCCATTTACCGGACGTTCAACACCCCGCTACCGTTGCTCACTCAGTGGATTATTGCCATCGCGCACTTTAGCGGTCAATGGGGAGGGTTGGCAGTAGCATTCAACCTGGTAGCGGTTGCGGCATATCACCTGATAAAGCAGAAACCGTACTGGCTCATTATGCGCCAGACATTCCTGCTCAGTCTCCCGGTTATAGGGCCGATGGTGAGAGGACAAAAACTCACGCAGATCTTCACCGTTCTGGCCTTAACACAAAATGCAGGTATTCCTTTTCTGCAAGGTCTTGAGAGCGTCACTGAAACATTAGCCAATCCTTTCTGGTCGCAACGCTTAGCGCAGGTACATCACGACATTAGCGCCGGAAAACCGGTCTGGTTAGCGCTTAAAAATTGCGGTGAATTCAGCCCATTGTGCATACAGTTGGTCAGAACCGGAGAAGCTTCTGGCTCACTGGATACAATGCTGCGTAATCTCGCGCATCATCACAGCGAAAAAACGTTGTCTCAGGCGGAGAATCTGGCTGCGCTACTTGAGCCTGCGTTGCTCATCATTACGGGGCTTATCATCGGTACGCTGGTCGTCGCAATGTATTTGCCGATTTTCCATTTGGGAGATGCAATGAGCGGGGTGGGATAGATTCAAATGCCGGATGGCGGCGTAACACACCATCAGGCATTTCACAGAACTACCTGTTATTACAGGCTATTGAAAACGCGGTTTTCTTGTTCCTGCACACGAATAAACGTAGTACGTTTGGTCAGTTCTTTCAGACGAGATGCACCGACGTAGGTACAGGCAGAACGCAGGCCGCCAAGAATATCGCGAGCGGTATTATCAACCGGGCCGCGTAGAGGCAGCTTCACGGTTTTACCTTCAGCAGCGCGGTATTGTGCAACACCACCAACGTGACGCGTCATGGCTGATTCAGAGCTCATTCCGTAGAACAGCATGAATTTCTCGCCGTTCTCTTCAACAATTTTGCCGCCGCTTTCTTCATGACCGGCCAGCATGCCGCCGAGCATCACGAAGTCAGCACCGCCGCCGAACGCTTTTGCCACGTCGCCCGGCATTGTGCAGCCACCATCGCTGACAATCATGCCGCCCAGGCCGTGAGCTGCATCGGCACATTCAATAACCGCAGAAAGCTGCGGATAGCCAACGCCGGTTTTTACACGCGTGGTACATACAGAACCCGGGCCAATGCCGACTTTAACAATGTCCGCGCCGGAAAGGACCAGCTCTTCACACATTTCGCCGGTGACCACATTCCCCGCACAAATTGTTTTGGTCGGCCATGCTTCACGCGCTTTCGACACAAACTGAACAAAATGCTCCGAGTAGCCATTTGCCACATCAATGCAGATAAAGTTCAGCGCCGGGTTAAGCGCCAGAATCTGTTTGGTTTTTTCGAAATCTGCATCAGAGGTGCCGGTTGAAACCATTACGTGTTTGAGCACATCAGCAGAACTGTCTGCGATAAAGGCAGCCCAGTCTTCAACAGAATAGTGCTTGTGCACAGCGGTCAGGATGTCGAAGGATGCCAGCGCCGTTGCCATGGCAAACGTCCCGACAGTGTCCATGTTCGCGGCAATAATAGGTACGCCGGACCAGGTCTGACCTGAATGCTTGAAGGTAAATTGACGTTCCAGCTCAACATCGGAACGGCTTTTGAGAGTAGAACGTTTAGGGCGGATAAGAACGTCTTTGAAACCTAACTTCAGATCTTCTTCGATACGCATGTGCGGATTCCTGGGGTTAATGGCGAAAAATCGAAACTCACAACTCCAGTGACGCTATCATACGCACTAATCAATGCCGCGCAAGACTGCGAAATTCTCTTTTTTTACGCTACAATCCCATAAATTTACCTGGCGAATAGTAGGTTAATCCTGCAGCAGCCTCGCCTTCGCACGCTTAACTTTTAACTGTTTGATAATCAAACTTAAACTCCAGGATCTGCATCTATGAGGTATACGGTAGCCTTAACCGGCGGCATTGGCAGTGGTAAAAGTACCGTTGCAAATGCATTCGCTGACCTCGGAATAAACGTCATTGATGCAGATATTATTGCGCGCCAGGTGGTTGAGCCCGGCACACCTGCCCTTAAGGCGATCGAAGAACACTTTGGTTCCGACGTTGTAGCCGCGGACGGATCGTTGCAGCGGCGCATTTTACGCGAACGTATTTTTTCCGATCCTGAGGAGAAACGCTGGCTAAATGCCTTGCTCCACCCGCTTATTCAGCAGGAAACGCAGCGCCAGTTTCAGCAAGCGACTTCACCTTATCTGTTGTGGGTTGTACCTTTGCTGGTAGAGAATTCGCTGTATAAAAAAGCCAACCGTGTACTCGTGGTGGATGTTACCCCCGAGACACAGCTCAGACGCACTATGCAGCGTGATGACGTCACGCGTGAGCATGTTGAACAAATTCTTGCTGCCCAGGCAACGCGTGAAGCGCGTCTGGCCGTGGCAGACGATGTTATTGATAATAATGGCGCACCGGAAGCCATCGCCTCGGATGTCGCCCGCCTGCACGCGCTCTATTTGCAATGCGCGTTGCAGTTTGTCTCACAGGAAAAACCGTAATGCACACCCAGGTCCTTTTTGAACACCCTCTCAATGAGAAGATGCGTACATGGCTGCGCATTGAGTTTTTAATCCAACAGCTTTCCGTTAACTTACCCATTGCGGACCATGCAGGCGCACTGCATTTTTTCCGTAATATCGGAGACTTACTGGATGTATTTGAACGTGGCGAAGTCCGCACCGAACTCCTCAAAGAGCTGGAAAGACAGCAGCGAAAACTTCAGGCCTGGATTGAAGTTCCCGGCGTCGATCAAAGCAGGATCGACGCATTGCGCCAGCAGTTAAAAAGCGCGGGCAACATTCTGATTTCGGCCCCGCGTATTGGACAGACACTACGCGAAGATCGTCTGATTGGTCTCGTGCGTCAACGTTTAAGCATTCCTGGCGGGTGCTGCAGCTTCGATTTGCCGACCCTGCATATTTGGCTACACCTGGCGCAGCCGCATCGCGACACGCAGGTTGAAACCTGGCTTGCCAGCCTGAATCCTCTCAATCAGGCGCTGTCGCTGGTGCTGGATTTGATTCGTAACTCTGCGCCGTTCCGCAAGCAAACCAGCCTGAATGGCTTTTACCAGGACAACGGCGAAGATGCAGATCTACTGCGCTTGCAGCTGCCGCTTGATTCGCAGCTTTATCCGCAAATCTCTGGCCATAAGAGTCGTTTTGCCATTCGCTTTATGCCGCTGGATAGCGAGAATGGCCAGGTGCCTGAGCGTCTCGATTTTGATCTGGCGTGCTGTTAAGGAGTCAACATGTCTGAACAAACTATCGTCAACTGCCCAACCTGCGGCAAATCCGTGGAATGGTCTGAAGTCAGCCCGTTTCGTCCATTCTGCAGCAAGCGCTGTCAGTTAATCGATCTCGGTGAGTGGGCTGCAGAAGAAAAACGTATCCCAAGCTCTGGCGACTTGTCGGAAAGCGATGACTGGAGTGAAGAGCAGAAGTAATTCCGCTAAAACGGTAGACCGGACAAGCATTGCGCCCCGTTAATAATTTGCCGGATGCGGCGTTGCCTTATCCGGCCTACGAACTAAAACGCAGGGCGGGCAAGCGCAGCGCCCCCGCCATAATTTGCCGGATGCGGCGTTGCCTTATCCGGCCTGCGAACTAAAACGCAAGGCGGGCAAGCACAGCGCCCCCGCCATAATTTGCCGGATGCGGCGTTGCCTTATCCGGCCTGCGAACTAAAACGTAGGGCGGGCAAGCGCAGCGCCCCCGCCATAATTTGCCGGATGCGGCGTTGCCTTATCCGGCCTGCGAACTAAAACGCAGGGCGGGCAAGCGCAGCGCCCCCGCCATAATTTGCCGGATGCAGCGTTGCCTTATCCGGCCTGCGAACTAGAACGTAGGGCGGGCAAGCACAGCGCACCCGCCATAATTTGCCGGATGCAGCGTTGCCTTATCCGTCCTGCGAACTAAAACGTTGGGCGGGCAAGCGCAGCGCCCCCGCCATAATTTGCCGGATGCGGCGTTGCCTTATCCGGCCTACGAACTAAAACGTAGGGCGGGCAAGCGCAGCGCCCCCGCCATAATTTGCCGCATCCTGCCTACGAACAACGAATTAAGAACACCATCAGCCAGCAATCAGCTTTTCAATGACCGGCGCATTCGCTGGCGGAAAATCTTCCGCATTCAGAGCAGCTTGCGCAATCCACTGCGCCGGTTGTCCCTCTTTTCCCCACGGTTCCCCTTCCCAGCTTTCAACCAGCCAGAACCACAGTGTGATATGTCTGTCCGGAAACTGATACTCCAGCTTTTCGAACAGCGAGCTTTGCGTCGGCGTAATGCCTACTTCTTCCTGTAACTCGCGAATCAGCGCCTGCTCAGGCGTTTCACCCGCTTCAATTTTTCCGCCAGGGAATTCCAGCTTGTTGGCCATGTGGACATCAGCCGCACGCTGGGTTATAAAAATTTCATGATGCTGGTTACGAATAATCCCGACGGCGATCTGCAATATTTTCATCTTCATCGTCCATAAAAAAGGCGCAGAATTCTGCGCCTTTTCAGTAAGTTATTTTCTTAGCTCAGACGGCCATGGCACTGTTTGTACTTTTTACCGGAACCGCAAGGACACGGGTCGTTACGACCCACTTTACGGTCTCCGGTTTGCGCTGCCAGTTCCTCTGCCGCGGCAGAATCGTCACCTTTATGGCTCAACTGCTGCATCTGCGCTAGACGTTCAGCTTCTTCACGACGCTGCTGCTCCATAGCTTCTACTTCTTCAGGCATGCGCACCTGAACTTTGCTCAGGGTACTGATCACTTCGTACTTCAGTGACTCCAGCATTGATGCAAACATAGAGAAGGATTCACGCTTGTATTCCTGCTTCGGATCTTTTTGCGCATAACCACGCAGGTGGATACCCTGACGCAGATAGTCCATCGCCGCAAGGTGCTCTTTCCACAAAGAGTCTAGGGTTTGCAGCATCACACCTTTTTCGAAGTGACGCATCATTTCCGCGCCCACAACTTCTTCTTTACGTTGATAAACTTCGATAGCGTTTGCCAGAATACGTTCACGCAGCGTTTCTTCGTGCAGCTCAGGCTCTTTATCCAGCCACTCTGAAATCGGCATGTCCAGATCGAAGTCATTTTTCAGACGTTCCTGCAGACCTGGGATATCCCACATTTCTTCCAGAGACTGCGGTGGAATATAGGCATCAATCGTCGCTTTAAAGACATCTTCACGGATGCTGTTGATGGTTTCGCTAACGTCAGATACGTCCAGCAGTTCGTTACGCTGAGTGTAGATTGCGCGACGCTGGTCGTTGGCAACATCATCGTATTCCAACAGTTGCTTACGAATGTCGAAGTTGCGGCTTTCCACTTTACGCTGCGCGTTAGCAATCGCCTTAGTTACCCACGGGTGTTCAATCGCTTCACCAGGCTTCATACCCAGTTTACGCATCATGCCGGACACGCGGTCAGAGGCAAAAATACGCATCAGCGCATCTTCCATCGACAGATAGAAACGAGAAGAACCCGCATCACCCTGACGACCAGAACGACCACGCAGCTGGTTATCGATACGACGAGATTCGTGACGCTCAGTACCGATAATATGTAAACCACCGGCAGCTAACACCGCGTCATGGCGAACCTGCCACTCGGCTTTGATCTGCGCGATTTGTTCCGGTGTCGGGTTTTCCAGTTCGGCAACTTCCGCCTGCCAGCTACCACCGAGCACGATATCGGTACCACGACCCGCCATGTTCGTCGCGATAGTCACGGCTGACGGATAACCTGCCTGGGCGACGATTGCAGCTTCGTTGGCGTGGAACTTGGCGTTCAGAACGTTGTGTTTAATACCCGCTTTGTTCAGCTCGTTAGAGACCACTTCCGATTTTTCAATGGAGATAGTCCCCACCAGCACCGGCTGGCCATTTGCGGTACGCTCTTTAATATCTTCAATGATCGCCTGAATTTTTTCCGCTTCGGTCATGTACACCAGATCCGGTAAATCCTTACGGATCATCGGACGGTTAGTCGGAACAACCACGGTATCCAGTTTGTAGATAGAGCTGAATTCAAAGGCTTCAGTGTCTGCTGTCCCGGTCATACCGGCCAGTTTTTCGTACAAACGGAAGTAGTTCTGGAAGGTAATGGATGCCAGAGTCTGGTTCTCGTTCTGGATATCTACGCCTTCTTTGGCTTCCACGGCCTGGTGCAGGCCATCGGACCAGCGACGCCCCTGCATAGTACGACCGGTGTGTTCGTCGACGATGATAACTTCGCCGTCTTTCACGATATAGTCGACATCGCGGGTAAACAGCACGTGCGCGCGCAGTGCAGCAGTCACGTGGTGCATCAGCATAATGTTGCCTGGAGAGTACAGCGACTCCCCCTCATCCATAATGCCTTCGTTAACCAACAGCTCTTCAATCAGTACCAGACCACGTTCGGTCAGGTTAACCTGGCGCGCTTTCTCATCAACGGAGAAATGGCCTTCACCCTGGAACGTGTCGGAGTCTTCCTTCTCCTGACGAATCAGGTGCGGGATGATTTTGTTCACTTTTTTATACATTTCCGAGCTGTCTTCAGCCGGGCCGGAAATGATCAGCGGCGTACGCGCTTCATCGATCAGGATGGAGTCAACTTCATCGACCAGCGCATAGTGCAGTTTACGCTGAACGCGCTCTTCCGGGCTAAACGCCATGTTGTCGCGCAGGTAGTCAAAGCCGTATTCGTTGTTGGTGCCGTAAGTAATATCGGCGTTGTAGGCTTCACGTTTGGCTGGCGCAGGCAGGCCAGACATGTTGATACCCACGGTCATGCCGAGAAATTCAAACAGCGGGCGGTTATTTTCGGCGTCACGCTGAGCCAGGTAGTCGTTCACGGTAACCACGTGTACGCCCTTCCCGCTTAATGCGTTCAGGTAGGCAGGCAGCGTCGCGGTCAGGGTTTTACCTTCACCGGTACGCATTTCCGCGATGCAGCGATCGTTCAGCACCATACCGCCCAGCAGCTGAACGTCGAAGTGGCGCATGCCGAACACGCGTTTACTCGCTTCGCGGACTACCGCGAACGCTTCCGGGATCAGGCTCTCAACGCTGGCGCCTTTTTCCAGACGGGCGCGGAATTCAGCGGTCTTCGCTTTCAGCTCATCATCGGAGAGTTTTTCCATCTCCGGTTCCATTGCGTTGATGACATTGACCACTTTGCGCATACGACGCAGCGTACGCTCGTTACGGCTACCGAATACTTTTGTTAATAATTTGATTAGCATAATAAAATCTCAAACGCCCCGCATTGCGGAGTCAAAAATTATAAGTTGGAAGGTTCTTTTTTAGCTGAGGCGTTGAGGGCCAGCGCGGATACCCTGCAGCTGACTGATCCAGACCGGAACGCTAAACGCGGCCTGAGAGGTAAAATGGGCGTATGTCACGCGACTCACGGTCGCGGGCGGTCTGCCTTCTTGCGTCAGCATCGCGCTGAGCGTATTCAGTAACGCAAGATGGTGCGCCTGGATTGGCAACGGCTCTTCGGCAACGGGCAGCGCCTGAGGAGCCATAGCAAAAGAAAGATGGCGAATAACCGTACGAATAGCATGCTGATGCCAGTAGTCGACGGTAAAATTCGGGCGGCGATTGGTCGCTTCCAGCAAAGCAAGCTGGTTAAAGTTAACTTTAGCGCTTTGATCGTGATTGCTGGCGGTCGCCTTCGCAGGGGTATTAGGTTCAGCAGCATTACCGAGCGCGGGCAGGCCAAAACTAGCCGCGACCATCCCCAACAGGAGATGCGGCCAGAAGTACCGTCTGCCTAACTGTCGCCAGCGCGTCAGTATTCCACTCACGTTATTGCCACCTGATATACCCTGCGTTTGGGGTTACAAATGCAAAACCATTTTTGCGCACAAATATTACCATTAATGCGTTCGCACCACAGCAGTAATGACGCAAGTCGCGGGTAAATATGCTTAAGAAAGCAGCGATCGAACGGTATTTTAATCTACCTGTGGGGAAAAGTCGCTTCAGAGAAGGTGGTTTGCAATCGGAAGATAAAAAAACGACTGGCTCACCTGGCCGGAGAGAGTGCCAGATTGACCAGTCGAATTTATGCGACAGGTATACACTTCATCTTTCAAGCTGCCTCTTTGTTGGCTGCTTTCTCTCACCCCAGTCCCGTACTAGTGTACGCTCCTGCGGATTCGTTCAGTTGCCGCCTTGATGCAACTTGAATGATTTTGTGTATAGTTATTATGCCAGCACGGTCGAAGGTGCTTTGAACGCCAGCGGCAGTTCTGCATCGTCCTGGAAGGTCACATATTCCCAGGCTTCCTGTTTTGCCAAGACCGCCTGCAACAGTTTGTTATTCAATGCATGACCGGATTTATACGCGGTGAATGCACCAATAATGTTGTGACCACACATGAACAAGTCACCAATCGCGTCGAGCATTTTGTGACGAACGAATTCGTCTTCAAAACGCAGGCCGTCTTCGTTCAATACGCGATAATCGTCAACAACGATGGCACAATCGAAGCTGCCGCCCAGGCACAGGCCACGGGACTGCAGATATTCGATATCACGCATGAAACCGAAAGTACGCGCACGGCTGATCTGGCGCATGAACGCATCCGCAGAGAAGTTCATCGCGTAGCGCTGCGTACTGGAGTCGATCGCCGGATGGTTAAAATCGATGGTGAAATCCAACGTAAAACCATTATACGGCTTAAACTCAGCCCACTTATCGCCATCTTCGACACGAACGGTCTCTTTGATGCGAACAAATTTTTTGGCGCTGCTCAGTTCTTCAATACCTGCATCAAGCAGCAGGTAAACAAACGGAGCGGCACTGCCATCCATGATCGGGATTTCCGGGGCGTTAACTTCAATAACGATGTTATCGATACCTAAGCCCGCCAGAGCAGCGTTAAGGTGCTCAACGGTTGAAATCCGTACATCATGCTCATTGACCAGACACGTACAGAGCATGGTATCACGCACAGATTTGGCATCGGCCGGGAAATCTACCGGAGGATTCAAGTCGGTGCGACGATAGATGACCCCGGTGTTGGCCGGCGCAGGGCGTAACGTCAGTGTGACCTTTTTGCCGGTATGTAAACCGACGCCAGTCGCCTGAACGATACGTTTAAGAGTCCTTTGTTTGATCATCGTATAATCTCGCCAAATTACCTATCCAACCGAAGTGTACTATACATTCGGTGGGCCAGTTTAGCACAAAGAGCCACAATTCCCAAATTCCAGCTAATTCTTAATCAGCTTGCTTACGCAGGAATGCAGGGATATCCAGATAATCCGGCTCTTTGGTGGTTTGCGGCGTATTGTCGTTCACCACTTTTGCTACCGGTTTCTGCTCTTGCGTCAACGGCGCCATACCGTGCTGCTGGTAACGATCCATTACCGGCTGCTGTACCTGCTTGTTGGTCACCAGAGTGATTTCAGGACGCTTGTCCATACCAATTCCAGTTGCAACCACGGTCACGCGCAGTTCGTCGTTCATATCCGGGTCCAGAGAGGTACCGATAACCACGGTCGCGTTATCCGATGCAAAGGCACGAATCGTGTTACCCACGGTTTCAAACTCATCCAGACGCAGGTCGAAGCCCGCAGTAATGTTGACCAGTACGCCGCGCGCGCCGGACAGATCGATGTCTTCCAGCAGCGGAGAAGAGATAGCCATTTCAGCCGCTTCTTCTGCACGGTCTTCACCGCTTGCCACGCCAGAACCCATCATCGCGTAGCCCATTTCGGACATCACGGTGCGCACGTCTGCAAAGTCGACGTTCATCAGGCCCGGACGGGTAATCAGTTCAGCGATACCCTGGACTGCGCCTTTCAGCACATCGTTCGCTGCACCAAACGCATCCAACAGGGAGATACCGCGACCCAGCACTTTCAGCAGTTTGTCGTTCGGGATAGTGATCAGAGAGTCCACATGTTTGGACAGCTCGGTGATACCCTGCTCGGCGAATGCCATACGCTTCTTGCCTTCGAAGTTGAAAGGCTTGGTCACGACAGCAACGGTCAGGATACCTAAATCTTTTGCTACTTCAGCAACCACTGGCGCTGCACCGGTACCGGTACCGCCGCCCATGCCAGCGGCGATGAATACCATGTCTGCGCCGTCAAGCGCTGCACGCAAAGCTTCACGATCTTCGTCTGCCGCATTACGACCGACTTCCGGGTTTGCACCCGCGCCCAGACCTTTGGTGATGCCGCTACCAATCTGAATGGTCTGTCCAACCGCCGTTTTACGCAACGCCTGAGCGTCGGTATTCACCGCGAAAAATTCAACACCTTCGATGCGCTCGCGCACCATGTGTTCAACGGCATTACCGCCGCCGCCGCCGACGCCGATGACTTTAATCACCGCGTCATTGGTCAGTTCCATAGGTTCAAACATAGTTTCTCTCTCCGTTGTGCCTGTCGCCTGAGACCGTTAATGTGCGTTGGTCTCTTTAAAAATTAAAACTCTTTTCGCAGCCAGCTATTGAGTCGTTTGATCCACGAGCCAACTGATGCCGTTACGCGTTTTTCAACTTCAGCTTCACCACTCAAATGGGATTCTTTCCCGTAGTGAAGCAGCCCCACCGCCGTTGAATAATACGGCTCCTGGGCATAATCCGTCAGACCAGTGATATTCAGCGGTGCGCCAATACGTACTTGCGTATGGAACACGCGCTGTGCGCAGGCTGCAAGACCTTCAATTTGCGCAGCACCACCGGTTAACACAATCCCCGCCGCCAGATGATGTTTCACACCCTGCTGGCGAAGCTGTTCTTGTAATTGCAAAATTTCTTCGTTGACCAGGTTGAGCAGCTCGGTATAACGCGGCTCAATGACCTCAGCCAGGGTCTGACGTTGCAGGCTGCGCGGCGGACGCCCCCCTACGCTTGGCACTTCAACGCTCTCGTCTTTACCGACGATGGAACCCAGAGCGCAACCATGACGCACTTTGATGGCTTCAGCATCGCTCGGCGGCGTACCAAAGGCATACGCGATATCGCTGGTTACGACATTCCCTGCATAAGGGATAACTTTAGTGTGGCGCAACGCCCCGCCAGTATAAACGGCGATGTCCATTGTACCACCACCAATATCTACCACGCAGACACCCAGTTCACGTTCATCTTCCGTCAATACGGAATAACTGGCTGCCAACCCGGCAAAAATCAGTTGGTCAACTTTCAGACCACAACGTTCAACGGCTTTGACAATATTCTTCGCCATGTCGTTGTGGCAGGTAATAAGATGAACTTTTGCCTGCATACGCACGCCGGAAAGACCGACCGGATTTTTGATACCTTCCTGGTAGTCGATGGCGTATTCCTGCGGAATAACGTGCAGCACACGATGTTCATCGCGAACGCGTACGGATTTTGCCGTATGTACCACGTTCTCCACATCTTCCTGCGTCACTTCCTCTTCGGAAATGGGCACCATACCAATTTCATTCTGACAGCTAATATGTTTACCGGAAAGCGCCAGATACACAGAGGAGATCTGGCAATCTGCCATCAGTTCAGCCTGGTCAATGGCGCGCTGTACGCATTTCACCACTGACTCAAGGTCGTTCACCCCGCCTTTATCCATACCTCGCGATGGGCAACTGCCCACGCCAATGATATTGACCATACCGTCGGGCAGAACTTCCCCTACTAAAGCGGCTACCTTCGCGGTGCCAATCTCCAGTCCAACTACCAGTTTTCTGTCCGTCGCCTTGATCATTGTTGTTCTGCCTGTGCCTGATTCTGTTGCTGATTAGATTCCTCAGGAGGCAAGGGAACCCAGCCTACTGCCGCTCCTGAGTCATAACGCAAATCAACGTAGCTAATCCGTTTGCCATCGGTTTGCGCCTGCTGCTGTAAAACCGGGTACAGTTCCACAAAGCGAGCCAAACGTTTTATCGTATCGCCCCTGCCCAGATTCAGCTTAATATCGTTATTCAGCGTCAACTGCCAGGAACGACGAGCGGTCATCGCCGCTTCCTTCAGGGTGAATCTATCCTTAGCCAGCACCTGCCCCATATCACGGAACCCTTGCAGCACTTCACTTGCGCTACCTTCTGGTCCGTACAACATAGGTAATACCTGCTTATTGGCCCGACCGGTTGGGACGCTGAACGTATTTCCTTCGGCATCCACCATGTGTTGGTCATTCCAACGCGCTATTGGCACATATTCAACCAGATGAATCTTCAATTCATCAGGCCATTGCTTTCTGACGCTCGCCTGTTTTATCCAGGGGAGGCGTTCAATCTGGCTCTGGATGATGTTCACATCCTGAGTCATAAAGGTTCCCGGAGCACCCAGCGCCAGGATCGACTGACGGATATCGTCATTACGCGTGTAATGTCGTTCGCCGGTTAACACCAGTTTTGACAATGGCAAACGCTGCGCATCTTCCATCCATCCCAACACTACCCAGCCGCTGACAAACACGGTGCACAGTACTGTCAGCAGGAACAGGATTCCTGCAAGACGCGTTCCATTATTGCGGCGTGAGGAGTTTACTTCTTCTTCATCACCGTTTCGCGTGTTCAGCGCAGCCTGCGACATATCAGTCCGCCAACTCCAGAATTCTTACCACCAACTGCGAGAAGCTCAGGCCCGCCTGACGCGCCGCCATCGGCACCAGGCTGTGGCTGGTCATACCCGGAGAGGTATTAGCTTCCAGCAGATAAAACTGGCCATCGCTGTCCAGCATGACGTCAATGCGCCCCCAACCTTTACAGCCCAGGGCGGTCCACGCTTTCAGGACTAAATCCTGTAAAAGAGCCTCTTGTTCGACTTCCAGACCTGCTGGGCAGAAATATTGTGTCTCATCAGAGAGATACTTCGCCTCATAATCATAGAAGGTTCCCGCGGGTTGGATACGTATTGACGGTAAAATTTCTTCACCGAGTATCGCAACTGTAAATTCCGGGCCACTGAGCCATTTTTCAATCAGTACTTCTTCATCATGCTGAAAAGCCAATGCTAATGCACCCTGCAAAGCATTTTCTTCTTCAACTTTTGACATCCCTACGCTGGAGCCTTCACGGCTTGGCTTCACAATCAGCGGCAAACCTAATGCAGAAATTTTTGTAACCACTTCATCGCTAAGACCTTTTTCGAACTCAGCGCGGGTCAACGCAACCCAAGGCGCAACAGGTAAACCTGCGCCCTGCCACAGCAGTTTGCTGCGCAGTTTGTCCATCGAAATCGCGGCAGCCATGACGCCACTGCCGGTATACGGCAGGCCAATCAGCTCCAGCATTCCCTGCAACGTGCCATCTTCCCCACCACGACCGTGCAGTGCAATAAACACCTTCTGAAAACCCATAGATTTCAGAAGAGTGACATCAACCTCTTTTGGGTCGACCGGATGGGCATCGACACCACCCTCACGTAACCCAGCCAGCACGGCCGCGCCGGAATTCAGCGAGACTTCACGCTCTGCGGAGGTTCCCCCTAACAGGACCGCGATTTTATCAGCCATGTTGTTCTTCCTCCGGGTTTTGCGGCTTCAGTTTGATTTCAGCTAAGGAACGCGCGATTTTGCCGATATTTCCAGCGCCCTGCACCAAAATCAGATCGTTGCCGGTTAATACCGGTGCCAACATTTCTGCTACCTGAGCCGGATCGGATACCAGAATCGGATCGATCTTACCGCGACCACGAATCGTACGGCACAGTGAACGGCTGTCAGCCCCCGGAATCGCGGCTTCGCCCGCAGCGTACACATCCAGCATCAACAGCGCATCGACCTGAGTCAGCACGTTAGCAAAGTCGTCATACAGATCGCGTGTACGCGTAAACCGGTGCGGCTGGAACAGCATCACCAGATTCTTATCCGGCCAGCCTGCACGTGCGGCTTTAATCGTGGCGTCCACTTCTGTTGGGTGGTGACCATAATCATCGACCAGCATCGCAGTCCCGGCTTTACCGTTTACCGGCTCAAGCGGGAATTCGCCGAGGAAGTCGAAACGACGTCCGGTCCCCTGGAAACTTTCCAGCGCGCGCAGAATAGCGTCGTCCTCAATGCCTTCTTCCGTCGCGACCGCTACCGCAGCCGCCGCGTTCAGCGCATTGTGGCGGCCTGGCGCATTTAACGTAACGCGCAAATCGGCCATTCCCTGACGCACCAGCGTGAAGTGCCCCTGTGGACCAATCTGCTGATAATCTTCAACGCGTACATCGGCATCATCACTGAAACCATAGGTTGTGGTTTGACGACCAACTCGCGGTAACAGTTCGCGGATCACCGGATCGTCAACGCACATCACCGCACGACCATAAAACGGCAAGTTATGCAGGAAATTAATAAACGTCTGCTTTAAATTTTCGAAATCGCCATGGTAGGTATCCATATGGTCGGCTTCGATATTGGTGACGATCGCCACCATCGGCTGCAGATGCAGGAACGACGCGTCGCTCTCATCCGCTTCGGCAATCAAATAACGGCTATGTCCCAGGCGCGCATGAACGCCTGCGGCTTTCACCAGACCGCCGTTGACAAAAGTCGGATCCAGACCCGCTTCCGCGTAAATGCTGGAGACCATCGCCGTGGTCGTGGTTTTACCGTGCGTCCCGGCAATGGCGATGCCATGACGAAAACGCATTAATTCCGCCAGCATTTCAGCACGACGGATCACCGGAATGCGCGCTTCATGTGCCGCAACGATTTCCGGGTTATCCGCAGAAATAGCGCTGGATACCACCACCACGCTCGCATCGCGTACGTTTTCCGGGCGATGGTTGAAGAAAATCGTGGCGCCCAGATTCGTCAACTGCTGCGTCACCGGATTCGGCGCTAAGTCAGAACCGCTGATCTGATAACCTTCATTGGCCAAAACTTCGGCAATACCGCCCATCCCAGCACCACCGATGCCGACAAAGTGAATGTGCCGAACGCGACGCATTTCGGGCACGATGGAACGCAGTTTTGCCAATTGTTGTGTATTCATTCTTTAGCCATTAACTTCTTAGTTCATGCGATGCAAAAGGCATCACCACAATTACACCCGGGCAGCCCGGCTCACTTCATTTGCCACGCGCTCAGTGGCATCCGGTATGGATGCGGCGCGCGCACGTTCTGCCATGGTTAATAAGGTTTCTCGCGACCACCCGGCAAGGGTGCTGGCGACGGCATCCACAGTAAACTGGGGCTGCTCGAGAATTTTGGCTGCGCCCGCTTTCTCCAGCGGTAACGCATTCCAGTACTGCTGTCTGTCTTTGTGCTGGAACGGCACAAACAGCGCGGGTAAACCTGCGGCGGCAATCTCGCTCACCGTCAGCGCGCCTGAGCGACAAACCACGACATCCGCCCACGCATAGGCCGCTGCCATATCATCAATAAACTCAGTGACCTTGTGCTGCGACTGCCCTGCATCGGCATACGCCTGTTCAACGGTCTGCTGCGCGCCTTTGCCGCTCTGATGCCAGATAGTCACCGCGTCGCCAAGCTTTGCGGCAACCTGCGGCATCGTCTGGTTCAAAATACGTGCGCCCTGCGATCCACCAACAACCAGCACGCGAACCGGACCTTCACGACCGGCCAGACGCTCCTGAGGTAACGGCAGCGCCAGTACGTCAGTGCGTACCGGATTGCCAACCACTTCCGCATTCGGGAAAGCACCAGGAAAGGCCTGCATCACCGTAGTCGCAATCTTCGCCAGCCATTTGTTGGTTAATCCCGCAATGCCGTTCTGTTCATGCAGTACAACCGGAATGCCTAATGACCAGGCCGCCAGACCGCCAGGGCCAGACACATAGCCGCCCATACCCAGCACCACATCAGGCTTAAACTGCTTCATGATGGCGCGAGCCTGACGCCAGGCATTAAAGATACGTACGGGTGCGGCAAGCAGCGCGTTGACGCCTTTGCCACGCAAACCTGAGATGCGAATAAAGTCAATTTCAATGCCGTGTTTCGGCACTAAGTCCGCTTCCATACGATCGGCGGTGCCCAGCCAACGAACCTGCCAGCCCTGGGCCATTAAATGGTGCGCGACCGCCAGCCCCGGGAACACATGCCCGCCGGTACCGCCTGCCATCACCATTAACCGCTTCGGTTGACCACTCATCGTGCACCTCGTGTAAACGCCTGGGCTTTTTCCAGACGCGTTTCATAATCAATACGTAACAAAAACATGATGGCCGTCGACATAATCAACAAACTGGAACCACCATAACTAATAAGCGGCAACGTCAGACCTTTAGTTGGCAGCATACCTGCTGCTGCACCGACGTTTACCAGTGCCTGGAAGCTAAACCAAATCCCGATGGAGCAAGCTAAAAAGCCTGAAAAACGGTGGTCAATTTCCAGCGCCTTACGGCCAATCGACATCGCGCGAAAAGCGACGAAGAATACCATTAAAAGTGCCAATACCACACCGATATAACCCAGCTCTTCCCCAATAATGGCGAAGATGAAGTCGGTGTGCGCTTCCGGTAAATACTCCAGCTTTTGGACGGAATTCCCTAAGCCTTGCCCCCAAACCTCACCGCGACCAAAAGCCATCAGCGATTGCGTTAGCTGGTAGCCACTGCCGAACGGATCTTCCCATGGGTTCCAGAAGGAGGTTACGCGGCGAATACGATACGGCTCAGCAAGGATCAACAGTACGACCGCCGAAATCCCCATGCCGATGATGGCAATGAACTGCCACAGTTTCGCGCCGGCGAGAAACAGCATCGCCAGGGTAGTGACAAACAGCACCACCACCGTACCCAGGTCAGGCTGCGCCAGCAGCAAAATAGCCAGCACCAGGATCACGCCCATTGGTTTTAAGAAGCCGCGCAGGTTGTTACGCACTTCATCCACTTTACGCACCAGGTAGTTGGCGAGATAACAGAACAGCGACAGTTTGGTAAATTCCGCAGGCTGAATACGCAGCGGCCCCAACGCAATCCAGCGCGACGCACCGTTAACAGAGCTACCCACCACCAGCACGATCAGCAGCATGATGATCGAGGCTATCAGCATCGTCGTACTGTATTTTTGCCAGAACTCCATCGGCAGACGCAGCGTCACCATCGCCAGACAGAACGCGAGGAAGATGTACAGCGCGTCACGCTTGGCAAACAGGAAAGGATCGCCCGCCAGGCGCTGCCCTACGGGCATCGATGCCGATGTCACCATCACAAAGCCGATCGCTGCCAGACCAAAGGTCAGCCACAGCAGCATGCGGTCATACATGATCAGGCTGTCCGCGTCTTTATCTCGCGACGCCATCACCCAGCCTTTAAGTGCCGCAAAGACCCACGCCAGGACACCCAGTCCCGGTAAGCGCGGCATTCTCAGACGAGGGAGAGATAAGCGCATCAACCCAACTCCTTCGCCAGGCGGGTAAAGACGTCACCGCGTTGCTCAAAACTCTTGAACTGGTCAAGGCTGGCGCAGGCCGGCGACAGCAGCACCATATCGCCCGGCTTCACGCGCGGTGCAAGCAGACGCATTGCCTGCTCCATGGTTTCAGTTTGTTCCGTAACGTCAGGGCGCAGAGCGGCAAGCTGTGCGCCATCGCGACCAAAGCAGTACAGACGAATGTTGTCGCCGGTCAGGTAACGTTGCAGCGGCGTAAAATCGGCGGATTTCCCGTCGCCGCCCAGCAGCAGGTGCAAAGTACCCTCAACATGCAGACCATTCAGCGCGGCCTCAGTGCTGCCGACATTAGTGGCTTTAGAATCGTTAATCCAGCGCACGCCGTTGTGTTCAAGCACAACCTGGAAACGGTGCGCCAGGCCGGTAAACGTGGTCAGCGCTTTCAGGCTCGACGCCCGCGGCAGACCCGCGGCATCCGCCAGCGCCAGCGCAGCCAGGGCGTTGGTGTAGTTATGCTGACCGGAAAGCGTCATCTCTTTCACGTTGAGAACTTTTTCACCCTTCACCCGCAGCCAGGTTTCACCCTGCTGACGGTTCAGGTGATAGTCACCCATGTTGACGCCAAAACTCACGCAACGCTCATCCGCCCCGCGAATCGGCATGGTCAGCGCATCATCAGCGTTGACCACACACACTTTCGCGTTCTCATAGACGCGCAGTTTGGCCGCACGGTACTGCTGCAAGCCAAACGGATATCTGTCCATATGATCTTCGGTGACGTTCAAAATGGTGGCGGCTACGGCGTGTAAGCTGGAGGTTGTTTCCAACTGAAAGCTCGACAGTTCCAGAACATACAGCTCACGTTCGTCATCCAGCAGCATCAGCGCGGGCAGGCCGATATTACCGCCAACCCCCACGTTCACACCGGCCGCTTTCGCCATCTCACCTACCAACGTAGTAACAGTGCTTTTCCCGTTGGAACCGGTGATCGCGACGATCGGTGCCTGCGCTTCGCGACAGAACAGCTCAATGTCGCCAACAATTTCAATTCCCGCATCGGCGGCGGCGCTCAGTGAAGGATGCGCCAGGGCAATACCAGGGCTGGCGACGATAAGATCGGCAGCCAGCAGCCAGTCATCATTCAGGCTGCCAACATGACGCTCAACCGCTTCCGGTAATTTGTCCAGGCCCGGCGGCGTCGCGCGGGTATCCATTACGCGCGGTGTCACGCCACGCGCCAGGAAGAAATCCACGCAGGATAGCCCGGTCAAACCCAGACCGATAATGACGACTTTTTTACCCTGGTAATCAGCCATGATTAACGTACCTTCAGCGTTGCCAGGCCAATCAGCACCAGCATCAGCGAAATAATCCAGAAGCGAACAATTACGCGCGGTTCCGGCCAGCCTTTCAGTTCATAGTGATGGTGAATCGGCGCCATACGGAAGATGCGCTGTCCGCGCAGCTTAAAGGAGCCAACCTGCAGAATGACCGACAGCGTTTCTACGACAAATACGCCGCCCATGATCACCAGCAGGAACTCCTGACGCAGCAGCACGGCAATAATGCCCAGCGCGCCGCCCAGCGCCAGCGATCCGACGTCGCCCATAAAGACCTGCGCCGGATAAGTGTTAAACCACAGGAAGCCTAAGCCCGCGCCGACAATCG
Organism: Citrobacter arsenatis; assembly: GCF_004353845.1. Lineage (GTDB taxonomy): Bacteria > Pseudomonadota > Gammaproteobacteria > Enterobacterales > Enterobacteriaceae > Citrobacter > Citrobacter arsenatis. The sequence continues at coordinate 848,486 of NZ_CP037864.1, read as the reverse complement.
CCGTACAGACGATCACCAGTTCGCCGGCATGGCGTAAGTAAGGAATGTGCAGATAGTTGGCGAAGTTCATGTTACCGGTCGCCCACGCCACCAGCGCAAAACCCGCAGCCACGAACACGGTCGGCATAATCGCCAGACCATCCAGGCCATCAGTGAGGTTGACCGCGTTGCCAGTCCCCACAATCACGAAGTACGCCAGCAGCACGTAGAACAGCCCCAACTGCGGCATCACGTCTTTAAAGAACGGCACCACCAGCTCGGTAGCCGGGGTATCTTTACCGGCCAGATACAGCGCAAAGGCCACACCCAGCGCAATCACCGACATCCAGAAGTACTTCCAGCGCGCAATCAGGCCCTTGGTGTCTTTACGTACCACTTTGCGGTAGTCGTCGACAAAACCGATAATGCCGTAACCGACCAATACCACCAGCACGCACCATACGTACGGGTTTGACGGGTATGCCCACAGCAGTACGGAGATAACAATCGCGGTGAGGATCATAATCCCGCCCATAGTCGGCGTACCGCGTTTACTGAAGTGTGATTCCGGACCGTCGTTACGCACGACCTGTCCAAAGGACATTTTTTGCAAGCGGGCGATCATGCGCGGGCCCATCCACAATGAGATGAACAGCGCGGTCAGCAGGCTGACGATGGCACGAAACGTCAGATAGGAAAAGACGTTAAAGCCGGAATAATATTTGACCAAATGCTCGGCCAGCCAAACTAACATGTCCCATTCTCCTGTAATGCGCGTACTACCTCTTCCATGGCGGCACTACGTGAACCCTTCACTAAAATCGTCATGATCTGATGTTCTGCAATCAGTGCCTTAAGATGCTCGGTCAGCGCGGTTTTATCCGCAAAATGCTCACCAACACCGCTGGCATGACTAATTGCCTGACTCAGTTTTCCTGTACTCAGCACGCGGTCGATGCCTGCAGCCTTCGCAGCCTCGCCCACCTGTTCGTGGCAGGCTTCGCTTTCCGCGCCAAGCTCTGCCATATCGCCAACCACCAGCACACGGTAGCCAGGCATTTCGGACAGCACCTGTACCGCTGCGGTCATTGAGCCGACGTTAGCGTTATAGGAGTCGTCCAGTAGCAGCTGATTTTCTGCCAGTTGAACCGGGAACAAACGCCCCGGCACCGCTTGCAGATCCTTCAGACCCGCTTTGATCGCTTCGAGCGTCGCGCCTACCGCCATAGAGAGCGCAGCCGCCGCCAGGGCGTTAGCAATGTTGTGACGACCCGGCAGGGGCAGCAGAACATCAATGCTTCCGGTTGGCGTTTGCAGCGAAAACTCTGTGCCGTGTGAGGTCACATGAACGTTAGCCGCCGAAAAGTCGCTGTTAGCCGCATTCGGCGAGAAGCGCCAGACTTTGCGATCGCCGATGATGCTCTGCCAGTTCAGCCAGTCGTTGTTGTCGGCATTCATAATGGCGATACCGTTCGCTGACAGTCCGGTAAAAATCTCACCTTTTGCCTTCGCAACGCCCGCCAGAGAGCCGAAGCCTTCCAGATGCGCGGCGGCCAGGTTGTTCACCAGCGCCGCTTCCGGGCGCGTCAGACCAACGGTCCAGGCGATTTCGCCCTGATGATTAGCGCCAAGCTCAATCACGGCATAGTCGTAATCATTGTTTAAGCGCAGCAGCGTCATCGGGACGCCAATGTCGTTATTAAGGTTGCCCGCGGTATATAAAGTGTTGCCGCACTGACTCAGAATGGACGCCGTCATCTCTTTGACGGACGTTTTCCCGGAAGAGCCGGTCAGCGCAACAACGCGCGCCGGAACCTGGGCGCGTACCCACGCAGCCAGCTCACCAAACGCCAGACGCGTATCTTTAACAATCAGCTGCGGCAGATCGGTATTCAGTGGACGGCTGACCAGCAGCGCACCCGCCCCGTTCTCGTGCGCCTTATCGGCAAAATCGTGGGCGTCAAAGCGTTCGCCTTTCAGCGCCACAAACAGGCAGCCCGGCGTCACTTTACGCGTATCGGTTGTCACCGCATCAAGGGTCAGATCGGCCCCTTTGAGTTCGCCACGGAGGATCTCCGCCAGTTGGCTGAGCGTTACGCTAATCATGCGATTACCCCCAGCAGACGCGCTGCCGTGACGCGGTCTGAATAGTCGAGGCGCTGCGAACCTACGATCTGGTAATCTTCATGACCTTTCCCGGCCACCAGCACCACGTCATTTTCTTTCGCCTGCATAATGGCGTTAGTCACCGCTTCTGCGCGACCTTCCATCACCTTCGCCCGTCCGGCATCCAGCATTCCCGCCAGAATGTCGTTAATAATGGCGCGCGGCTCTTCGGTACGCGGGTTGTCATCGGTCACCACGACAACATCAGCAAACTGTTCGGCAATCGCACCCATCAACGGACGTTTGCCTTTGTCGCGATCGCCGCCGCAGCCAAAGACGCACCAAAGCTTGCCAGTACAGTGCAGACGTGCCGCCTGCAGCGCTTTTTCCAGCGCATCTGGCGTATGGGCGTAATCAACCACAACGGTGGTTTTACCCGGCGCGCTGAACACTTCCATACGCCCGCAAACTGGCTGCAATTGTGTCGCCGTTTTCAGTAAATCCGCTAACGGATATCCCAGCGCCAGCAGCGTCGCCAGCGCCAACAGCAGATTGCTGACGTTAAACGCGCCCATCAGGCGGCTTTCAATTTCACCGTCACCCCATGAGGAGGTAAAACGAATCGTTGCCCCGCTGTCGTGATAATTCACGTCGACCGCTTTTAACCAACGACCATGACAGTTCGGGTTGATGTGGTCTTCCATCGAAACAGCAACCGCATCCGGGAGTTTGGCCAGCCAGCGACGACCGACTTCATCATCCGCATTGACAATGGCCTGACCGCAATGGTGCGTGGAATACAGCAGCCATTTCGCGGCTTCGTAATGTTCCATGTCGCCGTGGTAGTCGAGATGGTCACGGCTTAGGTTAGTAAATACTGATGCGGCAAACTTCAGCGCCGCCACGCGATGCTGAACCAGGCCGTGTGAAGACACTTCCATCGCGCCAACCGTTGCGCCCTGCGCAGCCAGCCCCGCCAGCACATGTTGGACATCAACGGCTGAGCCGGTAGTATTTTCCGTCGGGATCACTTTGCCCAGCAGGCCATTGCCTACTGTTCCCATTACCGCGCTGGTTTCGCCAAGCAGTTGGCTCCACTGCGCCAGCAATTGGGTGGTGGTGGTTTTACCGTTGGTCCCGGTTACGCCGACCAGACGCATTTTTTCAGAAGGCTCGTGGTAAAAACGGCCTGCCAGTGCAGATAAACGTTCGTTAAGCTGGCTGAGATAGATAACCGGAACGCCGTGCATTTCACGGATTTCACCGTCAGTAGCCTCATCTTTTGCTTCTGCAATAATGGCAGCCACACCTTGCGCTATCGCCTGCGGGATATACCGACGCCCGTCCGCCTGATGACCCAAAACTGCGACAAAGAGATCGCCCGATGCAGCCACACGGCTGTCAAGCGTCATCTCCCGCAGTGCTCGCTCCGGTGCACCCGGCACCCATGGAGCAAGAAGGTCGCGCAAATTACGATCTGCCACCTGTTGCCTCGCCTTGATTATTCACAAATTCATTTTTATCGCCCGTTGTCAGCGCATCCGGCTCGATGTTCATGGTACGCAGTACGCCGCCCATGATGGCACCAAAGACCGGCGCGGAAACGGCGCCACCGTAGTATTTACCCGCCTGCGGATCGTTGATAACAACAACCAGCGCGAAGCGCGGCTGACTCGCAGGCGCAACGCCTGCGGTATAAGCAATGTATTTGTTGATGTAGCGGCCATCCGGGCCTACTTTTTTCGCCGTACCGGTTTTAATGGCGATACGATAGCCTTTAATCGCCGCCTTCACGCCGCCGCCGCCGGGCAGCGCCACGCTTTCCATCATGTGCACCACGGTACGCACGGTTGATTCCGGGAAGATACGCTCGCCCGGAACCGGAGGGTCAACTTTGGTAATCGACAGCGGTCGATAAACGCCGTAGCTGCCGATCGTTGCATAGACTCGCGCTAACTGTAACGGCGTTACCATTAGCCCATAGCCGAAAGAGAAGGTGGCCCTCTCTATGTCAGACCACCGTTGTTTTTGAGGATATAAGCCACTGCGTTCTCCGACCAACCCCAAATTGGTCGCTTTTCCCAGCCCAAAACGTGAGTAAGTGTCTACTAACGCTGAGGACGGCATCGCTAACGCCAGCTTGGAAACACCGACGTTACTCGACTTCTGCAAAACCCCGGTGAGGGTTAATTCGCTATAACGCGCCACGTCTTTGATTTCGTGGCCATTAATTCGGTAAGGAATGGTGTTAAGTACGGTATTTTCACGTACCACGCCACGCTGCAGCGCCGTCATCACCACCATCGGTTTGACGGTAGAACCCGGTTCAAACACGTCGGTAATGGTGCGGTTACGCATCGCGTCTTTCGGCGTACCGGTGAGATTGTTCGGGTTGTAGGACGGACTGTTCGCCATCGCCAGCACTTCACCGGTGTTCACATCCACCAGTACCGCACTGCCTGACTCCGCCTTGTTAAACGCCACGGCGTTATTCAGTTCACGATAGACCAGCGCCTGTAAACGCTCATCGATGCTTAGCGCAAGGTTATGCGCCGCCTGACTGTCGGTAGAGGAAATATCTTCAATGACGCGGCCATAACGGTCTTTACGTACAATACGTTCGCCCGGTTGTCCGGTGAGCCATTTGTCGAAGCTTTTTTCAACGCCTTCAATCCCCTGGCTGTCGACGTTAGTAAAGCCGATGAGGTGAGCAGTCACTTCTCCGGAAGGATAGTAACGGCGGGATTCTTCACGCAGGTGAATACCTGGCAGCTTGAGTTTTTTGATGTAGTCGGCCATGTCAGGGTTTACCTGACGCGCCAGATAGATAAAGCGCCCTTTCGGGTTGGCATTAATGCGGGAGGCCAGTTGATCGAGCGGGAGGTTCAGCGCCGTCGACAACGCTCTCCAGCGTTCACCAACGCTCACGCCGCCTGCGTCATGCACCTCTTTCGGGTCGGCCCAAATCGCTTTCACCGGCACGCTCACCGCCAGCGGACGACCAGAGCGGTCGGTAATCATCCCGCGCGATGTGGAGACTTCCTGGACACGCAGAGAGCGCATGTCGCCCTGACGCACCAGCATGTCCGGCGCGATGATTTGCAGCCAGGCAACGCGCCCGAGCAGAAAACCCAGTGCCAGCAAAATACAGCCGCACAGTAACGCAAAACGCCAACTGATAAAGTTGGCTTGTTCTTCCTGGCGTTTTGGTTTGTGCGTTTTTGCCGCTGCTTTCATGCGTCGCGTTTATCCTTATTTTTGTACTACGATATTTTCTTGTGAGGGATCAACATGCTGCATTTGCAGCTTTTCCGTTGCGATCCGTTCAACACGGCTATGGTCGCCGAGCGCGTTCTCCTCAAGGATCAAGTTACGCCATTCGATATCCAGCGCATCTCGCTCCAGAACCAGCTGCTCACGCTGCGCGGTCAGTAACCGCGTATGGTGTGCTGTTGTCACGACGGTAACCGCCGTCAAAATAATGCAAATGAACAGGCAGAGTGGCAGCTTCCCATACCGCAAAAGATCGTCACCGATCACGCCAGGCAAGGCATGGCGCTCGTTGCTTCCTATCGATCCTTTAACTTTGCTGAGGGCTTCTGTCACTCTGCTGATCATGCGTTCGTCCTCTCTGCAATACGCAGAACTGAACTACGGGCACGAGGATTTTCAGCTACCTCTTCTTCACCCGGCATCATCTTGCCTAGTGCTCTTAACTCACGGCCGCCCAGTTTTTTGATCTGCGCTTCGGTCATCGGTATTCCAGCCGGAACCTGAGGACCACGGCTTTGTTCACGCATAAAGCGTTTCACAATGCGATCTTCAAGCGAATGGAAACTGATTATCGAAAGCCGACCACCTGGTGCCAGCACGCTGAGCGAGCTTTTTAGCGCCTGCTCTATCTCCTCCAGTTCACTGTTCACCCAAATGCGCACCGCCTGGAAGGTACGGGTCGCGGGATGTTTGAATTTGTCTTTCACCGGCATTGCCGCCGCAATCACTTCCGCCAGCTCTTTGGTACGGGTCATTGGTTCGATGCGGTTGCGCTCAACGATGGCGCGCGCAATACGTTTGCCGAAGCGCTCTTCGCCAAAGGTTTTAATCACCCAGGCAATGTCTGCTTCATCGGCGGTTTGCAGCCATTCGGCCGCTGACTGACCGCGTGTCGGGTCCATTCGCATATCTAACGGACCGTCACGCATAAATGAGAATCCACGCTCCGCGTCATCAAGCTGCGGAGAAGAAACCCCAAGATCGAGAAGAATCCCGTCGATCTTACCGGTCAGTCCGCGCTCGGCGACATAGTCAGCCAGCGCAGAAAAAGGTCCATGGACGATGGAAAAACGGGGATCGGTAATCGTCTTTGCAACGGCAATAGCCTGCGGATCGCGATCGATAGCCAGTAAGCGTCCCTCTTCGCCAAGCTGGGAGAGGATCAGACGTGAGTGACCACCGCGACCAAATGTCCCGTCAATGTAGATGCCGTCTGGACGAATATTCAGGCCGTTTACGGCTTCATCCAGCAACACCGTTGTATGTTTATAATTTTCCATCATTTTATAGAGACAAATCCTGCAATCGTTCCGACAGCGCGCCGGTAACAGACTGCTCAGCGTCGATATCTTCCTTGACCTGTTGATACCAGGTCGTTTCATCCCACAGCTCAAACTTATTGAACTGCCCAACCAGCATCACTTCTTTCGTTAGCCCCGCGTGTTGCCGCAGAATGGGCGCTATCAATAAGCGACCAGCGCTATCCATCTGACATTCGCTGGCATGACCCAACAACAGGCGCTGTACGCGACGCTCAACTGGATTCATGCTCGACAGACGCGATAACTTCTGTTCGATAATTTCCCATTCAGGCAGGGGGTACAGCAGCAGGCACGGGTGATGGATGTCAATGGTGCAAACCATTTGACCGGTAGCGCTCTCGAGCAGTTGATCCCGGTAACGGGTAGGCACGGATAAGCGCCCTTTACTGTCGAGATTAACTAACGTTGCTCCCCGGAACATGCCAGCGTCACCCCCGATTACCACTTTATCCCACAAATTCCCACTTAAAGGAGTTTACGGAGCGGAGGAAAACCTTGTCAAGCAAGTCACGGCGCTTAGCGGAGCAAAAAACACATTGTTTACGGCTAATATCAGCGTTGAACAAATTCCGTACAGCAAACGAAGCAAATTAACGTCATGAATATTTGTAAGAAAAAAATCCAACAACTCATGATTGTTTAAAACAACTGAATATCATCAAAAGAAAATATAAAGTGTCAGTTTGCGACGCGAGCGGCATTTTAGGACAATATGCAGCGAGATAACAGTACCAGTTAATCAGTCTGTACGCCGCATAGGAGCGAGGTAAGGGTGAGATTGCCGCAATGCCGCAGCAAAGTGTTTGTTAATTCGGCAAATCCCCACAAGCATGTAACAAAATAATACAATCGTAACGCGTCGTTACGTCTCAATAACCCAAAAATGGATAGTTGCATTTTTAATTCGGCATAATTCAAGAATCAATTTCAGATAATTCTAAAGAATATTCTTAATTATAATGCGGTTATTTCTGAGAATGGAATATTTGATGACGTCAGAGGCTTATCCCACCAACGCCATCAATAGAGGCTTAGTTACGGCTTAGAATACCGCGACGGTATAGATTACGTCGTATACGCGTTAAACCTGGTTTTGGTTTACGCGGCTCATCAAGGCTTGCCAGCACAATCTCCAGCACACGCTCAGCGACGTCACGATGGCGCTGAGCCACCGCCAGTACCGGGCACTGCAGAAAGTCGAGCAGCTCGTGGTCACCAAACGTCGCAATCGCCAAATCAGACGGTAGCTGCCCGTCGCGACGCAGGGTCACATCCATCACCCCCTGCAGTAGGGCAAACGATGTGGTAAACAGCGCCTGCGGCATTGGATGCGTTTCCAGCCACTTATCAAACAACTGCGCGGCTGCTTCCCGCTCATAGCTGTTGGCATACAGGAAATGCACTTCGCGCGGATCGTCTTTCCACGCGGTACGGAAACCCTGTTCGCGCAGGAAACTGACGGATAACTCAGGAAGCGCCCCCAGATAGAGTACGGTTTCAGCAGGGAATTTACGCAGTTCCTCCGCCAGCATTTGCGCATCATCCTGGTCTGCGCCCACCACGCTGGTGAAGTGTTCGCGATCCAGCGCGCGATCCAACGCCACAATCGGGAATGAACTGTTCGCCCAGCGCTGGTAGAACGGGTGTTCAGGCGGCAAGGAAGTCGACACAATAATGGCATCAACCTGGCGTTGTAAAAGATGCTCAATACAGCGCATTTCGTTATCCGGCTGATCTTCAGAGCAGGCAATCAACAGTTGATATCCGCGCTGACGCGCCTGACGCTCCAGATAATTTGCGATCCGGGTATAGCTCGTGTTCTCGAGATCCGGGATCACTAGTCCGATAGAACGTGTGCGTCCAGCACGCAGCCCGGCCGCCACGGCATTCGGGTGGTAATTATGCTCACGCACCACCGCCATGACTTTTTCAACCGTTTTGTCGCTTACGCGATATTGCTTTGCTTTGCCATTAATAACGTAGCTTGCAGTCGTTCGCGAAACGCCGGCCAACCGAGCGATTTCATCCAGTTTCACAATTGCCCCTTGCGTAAAATGTACAAACCATAACCTTTAAGACGGCATGGGTTAAACTTCTTAACATCTAAGCGCAGAATAATGACTGCGGCAACCGCTTTTGCCTCTGGTTACTGCTGATTTCGCAAAAAAAAGCGCAACAGGTAGCATCAGCGAAAACGGGTACGTTACCCTGTAGACCGGATTAGGCGTTTACGCCGCCATCCGGCATGACCTCTGCGATGATGCCTGATGACGCTGTGCTTATCAGACCTACAGTCGACTATTAGCGCATAATTTTATCGCCGCGAGAAAGCCCCACCACGCCGGAACGGGCAACTTCCACAATTTTGGCAACTTCACGCAAGGTTGCCAGAAACGCATCCAACTTATCGCTGGTGCCCGCCAGTTGTACGGTGTAGATCGACGGCGTAACGTCGATGATTTGCCCCCGGAAAATCTCCGTGTTGCGTTTTACCTCTTCCCGTCCATAGCCACTGGCCTGGATTTTCACCAGCATGATTTCTCGTTCAACGTGAGCGCCCTGCCCCAGTTCACTGACGCGCAGAACATCCACCAGCTTGTGTAGCTGCTTTTCGATCTGCTCCAGGACTTTCTCATCACCAACCGTCTGAATCGTCATCCGCGATAAAGTCGGGTCGTCAGTCGGCGCGACGGTCAGGCTTTCAATGTTGTATCCACGCTGGGCGAAGAGGCCAATCACACGCGACAATGCACCCGACTCGTTTTCCAGCAATACTGATAATATCCGGCGCATAATCAGGTCCTCTCCGTTTTGCTTAACCACATTTCATCCATCCCGCCCCCACGAATCTGCATCGGGTAGACATGTTCACTGCCGTCGACGGTGACATCGACAAACACCAGGCGATGGTTACGCACATGTTCCAGCGCTTCGCCCAGCTTGCTCTCCAGTTCATCTGGATGGTTAATCTGGATACCGATATGCCCATAAGCCTCAGCAAGGCGCACAAAATCAGGCAGCGACTGCATGTAAGACTGAGAGTGACGCCCGGAGTAGATCATGTCCTGCCACTGCTTGACCATGCCGAGATAGCGGTTGTTAAGATTGAGCACCAGTACCGGCAGCTCATATTGCAGTGCCGTCGACAATTCCTGGATGTTCATCTGAATGCTGCCATCTCCGGTCACGCACACCACCGTTTCATCCGGCAGCGCCATTTTCACCCCTAACGCCGCGGGCAAACCGAATCCCATGGTGCCGAGCCCGCCTGAGTTAATCCAACGGCGCGGTTTGTCAAACGGATAGTAAAGTGCGGCAAACATTTGGTGCTGGCCTACGTCAGAGGTCACATACGCATCCCCTTTCGTCAGACGCCAGATAGTTTCTATCACCGCCTGCGGTTTAATGCTTTCGCTTTGGGTGTCGTATTTCAGACACTGACGGGCGCGCCAGTGTTCAATCTGTTGCCACCAGTCACGGTTATCGTCCAGCGGCTGCTGCGATTTCTCCTGCTCCAGCAGTTCAAGCATCTGATCCAGTACCAGGCGAGCATCGCCCACAATCGGAATATCCGCAGTAACGGTTTTGGAAATGGAGGTCGGATCGATGTCGATATGCAGCACCGTCGCATTCGGGCAATATTTTGCCAGGTTATTCGTCGTTCGATCGTCAAAGCGAACGCCGACGGCAAAGATCACATCGGAATGATGCATAGTCATATTGGCTTCGTACGTACCATGCATACCCAGCATGCCCAGCGCCTGACGATGCGTGGCCGGAAACGCGCCTAGCCCCATCAGCGAGGAGACAACCGGCAGATTAAGTGCTTCGGCAATCTGCCCCAGCTGTTGGTGGCAGGCAGCATTCACCGCGCCACCACCCACATACACAACGGGTTTCTTCGCTGCGACCAGCGTCTGCAGAGCACGTTTTATCTGCCCTTTATGCCCGGTGGTTGTCGGATTATACGAACGCATACTCACCGACTCCGGCCAGCTATAAGGCAGTTTTTTCGCCGGATTCAGAATATCTTTTGGCAAATCCACTACCACCGGCCCCGGGCGACCGCTTGCCGCCAGCCAGAAGGCTTTTTTCAGCACCTGCGGGATGTCTTCCGTTTGTTTAACCAGGAAGCTGTGTTTTACCACCGGGCGGGATATGCCCACCATGTCGCACTCCTGAAAGGCATCGTAGCCAATCAGGGAGGTGGCAACCTGTCCGGAGAGGATCACCAGCGGAATAGAGTCCATATATGCCGTTGCAATCCCGGTGATCGCATTAGTCGCCCCCGGTCCAGAAGTGACCAAAACAACGCCCACTTCCCCCGTGGCGCGCGCCAGGCCATCCGCCATATGTACCGCGGCCTGCTCATGACGGACCAGCACATGATCAATACCGCCGACCGTATGCAACGCATCATAAATATCGAGGACGGCCCCCCCGGGATAACCGAATACCTGCTTCACACCCTGATCGATGAGCGATCGGACGACCATCTCGGCTCCAGACAACATCTCCATGGCTTGCCTCACTCTTATAATGAATTACGGTTTAACAACACATTAACCGCTGACGATGACGCATGGCAATTGACTCCGAAGGGGTGGCACTGGAGTAAATAAGAATAAAACGGAGGAAAGAATCGAATAAATGGAGAATTAAACCAGCATAAGCAATTGATATGATAAATAATCGCTTAAAAAGGGAGACTTACAGCAATTACTCTATTTTTTTACACGTCATGGTACATATAAAAAGTCGAGTTCAGCATAAAATTTCAGTTCTCAAGATAAAAGCAGAATAAACCAGATGTACCACCCGATTTATTCTGCCAACGACTACTGCTTGCAGACAGAGACCAACAGCTCTTCCATCCATTGATGTCCTTTATCGCGCCCCGCAGCTTCATGCCAGGAAAGATAACATGTGCGACTGTTCAATTTTAAAGGCAAAGGCAATATCTGCAGTTCTAAAGAATCGGCGAACTCTTCTGCCAACCAACGCGGTGCTATTGATACCAGATGCGTTTGCGACACAATATTAAGTACACTAATTAATGCCATTCCCTGATAAGCCACGCAGGATTGTTTATCCGGAGTGTCGTACCACGGTTGGCTGAATGAAGCGAAGCGATCGAGTGAAACCACGGCATGCTGTTCATTATAGAGATTGCTTTCCAGCAAAGGGCCACTAATGCGCGGATGCTTTTTACTCGCCACTAACACCATTTCGTCATTAAATAACGGAATACTGGAGAATTCTGGACGACGGAACTCTTCATAACTAATAACAAATTCGGTTTCCTGGTAACGCAATTGATGTTCTGTATTTTGGTTGAGCGAAGATTTAAATACGACATTAATGTTTGGCGCGACTTGCTCGACACGATTATAAATCAATGATGTCAGGATATTATCCAATGGACTGCATACGCAAAGATTGAATACACGCTCGCTGCTGGCAGGTTCGAAGCCAGAACCAGGCAGTTCATTCTGTACTAATTGTAATGCCTGGCGAACGGAGCCAAACAGCTGGAAGGCTCTTGCTGTCGGCTGGATCCCGCGCCCATACCGAACAAAAAGCTCATCGTTAAACATGACCTTCAGGCGTGCAACCGCATTACTGACAGCGGGTTGTGACATCCCCAGCATATGCGCGGCACGGGTAATATTTTGCTCCTGCATTACCGCATCAAAAACGGTTAATAAATTGAGATCAACCATTCGAAGCTGTGGTTTTCCTTGCTCTATAATATTTGGTTTATCTATTATTTTTACTTCTGGCATATTTAACTCCACTGTCACTCTAAACTCCCTTTTCCCAGACGGAGTGCAGAAATAATCTCCGTTAATATGATTTACCATGCATATAAAATGAGAAAAAGAGAAAACATTAAAATTAGGAAAACATAAAGGTACAAACCTAAATGAACAAAAGACCAATGCGAGCGCAGTGTGGCAGATGTCACTGCACGATGATTCATATGTTTAAATTTCAAAAACAATATAACCATAAGCACGACGAATACACAATCATACGAATTATGAATACGTATTTAAGTTTTAATTAAATATTTATATCATTAATACATTAATAGTTAACATTAATTTATCAATTATGTGGTAACACACAGGCTCCACCCATTCATGAGCACTATAAAAATAGAAAAATCATAAAGATATGAAATTCCAAACGAGTTGCTTTCATCAATTCATCGTTACAATAAATGCAAATAAATATGCTCAAATATTTCAAACCATGAAAAATATGTTCAGCCCTCAGAGGATTAATTTTATATACCCTGAAAAATTCAGCACAATTCGCTTAAGTTTTGCAGAAACTTTATCCCTTAACCAGAGCATTTACGAGGGATGGGGTTGACATCAGTCTTCATATCCAGTACCACTAAAAGCATATCGCATTCGCCTGGAGCTTGATTGATGACTTACATTGCTCGTTTTAACGGTCTACTACTACTAAACGCATCCTCATTGCGCGGTAGACTGGTGGACGACATTCAGCATTAAGTCAGCTCCAGTTAAGACAAAAACCCGCGCCGTTGCGCGGGTTTTTTTATGCTCGAAGCAAGGCGCCCTAAAGACCAAGGACCTAAACCATGAGCCAGCAAGTCATTATTTTCGATACCACCTTACGCGACGGTGAACAGGCGTTACAGGCAAGCCTGAGTGTGAAAGAAAAACTGCAGATTGCGCTGGCCCTCGAGCGTATGGGTGTTGACGTGATGGAAGTGGGTTTCCCGGTTTCTTCACCGGGTGACTTTGAGTCCGTACAAACCATTGCTCGTCAGGTTAAGAACAGCCGCGTCTGCGCCTTAGCCCGCTGCGTAGAAAAAGATATCGACGTTGCAGCTGAGTCCCTGAAGGTCGCTGAGGCTTTCCGCATTCACACATTTATTGCCACCTCGCCGATGCATATCGCGACGAAATTACGCAGTACGCTGGATGAAGTGATTGAACGTGCGGTCTACATGGTTAAGCGTGCGCGTAATTACACCGATGACGTGGAATTCTCATGCGAAGATGCAGGCCGTACCCCTATCGCTGACCTGGCACGCGTGGTTGAAGCGGCGATTAATGCGGGAGCCAAAACCATTAATATCCCCGATACCGTTGGCTACACCATGCCTTTCGAATTTGGGGCAATCATTTCTGGTCTGTATGAACGCGTACCGAATATCGACAAAGCCATCATCTCTGTGCATACCCATGATGATTTAGGCCTGGGCGTCGGCAATGCTCTGGCGGCCGTTCACGCCGGTGCTCGCCAGGTGGAAGGCGCAATGAACGGTATCGGCGAACGCGCCGGTAACTGCTCGCTGGAAGAAGTAATCATGGCAATTAAAGTGCGCAAAGATATTCTGAACGTACAGACCCGTATTAATCACCAGGAAATCTGGCGTACCAGCCAGTTAGTCAGCCAAATTTGTAATATGCCTATTCCGGCCAACAAAGCCATTGTCGGTAGCGGCGCGTTTGCCCACTCCTCCGGCATCCATCAGGACGGCGTACTGAAAAATCGTGAAAACTACGAAATCATGACGCCTGAATCCATCGGCCTGAACCAGGTGCAACTGAACCTGACCTCCCGTTCCGGACGTGCCGCGGTGAAACACCGTATGGACGAGATGGGATATAAAGAGAATGAATACAGCCTGGATAACCTGTACGACGCGTTCCTGAAGCTGGCGGATAAAAAAGGTCAGGTATTCGATTACGACCTGGAAGCACTGGCCTTTATTAATAAGCAGCAGGAAGAGCCGGAGCATTTCCGCCTGGATTACTTCAGCGTGCAGTCCGGCTCAAATGACATCGCCACCGCCTCCGTGAAGCTGGCCTGCGGTGAAGAAGTCAAAGCCGAAGCGGCGAACGGTAACGGCCCGGTCGATGCCATTTATCAGGCCATCAACCGTGTGACTGAGTACAACGTCGAACTGGTGAAATACAGCCTGACCGCCAAAGGGCACGGTAAAGATGCGCTGGGTCAGGTGGATATCGTTGCCAACTATAACGGTCGTCGCTTCCACGGCGTCGGTCTGGCAACAGATATCGTCGAATCTTCCGCTAAAGCGATGATCCATGTGCTGAACAACATCTGGCGCGCCGAAGAAGTCGAAAAAGAATTGCAACGCAAAGCTCAGAACAACGAGAACAACAAGGAAACCGTGTGATGTCGAAGAATTATCATATTGCTGTTTTGCCGGGTGACGGTATTGGCCCGGAAGTGATGGCGCAAGCCTTGAAGGTACTGGACGCAATCCGCAATCGTTTTAACATGCGCATTACCACCAGCCACTACGACGTGGGTGGTGCCGCTATCGATAACCACGGTCAGCCGCTGCCGCCTGCGACGGTTGAAGGTTGTGAACAGGCCGACGCCATTTTGTTTGGCTCCGTCGGCGGCCCGAAATGGGAAAATCTGCCGCCAAACCAGCAACCTGAACGCGGTGCGCTGCTGCCGTTGCGTAAGCACTTCAAATTATTCAGCAACTTGCGCCCGGCTAAGTTGTACCAGGGTCTGGAAGCATTTTGCCCTCTGCGTGCAGATATCGCCGCGAATGGTTTCGACATCCTGTGCGTGCGCGAACTGACCGGCGGGATCTACTTCGGTCAGCCAAAAGGCCGCGAAGGCAGCGGACAACATGAAAAAGCGTTTGATACCGAGGTTTACCACCGCTTTGAGATCGAGCGTATTGCGCGTATCGCGTTTGAATCCGCTCGCCAGCGTCGCCGCAAAGTCACGTCGATTGATAAAGCCAACGTACTGCAAACATCAATTCTGTGGCGTCAAATCGTCAATGAAATTGCTAATGAGTATCCGGACGTTGAACTGGCGCATATGTACATCGACAACGCGACGATGCAGTTAATCAAAGATCCGTCCCAGTTCGACGTACTGCTGTGCTCCAACCTGTTTGGCGATATTCTGTCTGACGAGTGTGCCATGATCACCGGTTCAATGGGGATGTTACCGTCAGCCAGCCTGAATGAGCAGGGCTTTGGCCTGTACGAACCCGCTGGCGGCTCCGCTCCGGATATCGCCGGGAAAAACATTGCCAACCCTATCGCCCAGATCCTGTCGCTGGCGCTGCTGCTGCGCTACAGCCTGGATGCCAATGATGCGGCAACCGCAATTGAGAGCGCCATCAATCGCGCATTAGAAGAAGGCATTCGCACCGGTGACTTAGCCCGTGGCGCTGCCGCAGTCGGTACTGATGAAATGGGTGACATCATTGCCCGTTACGTCGCAGAAGGGGTGTAATCATGGCTAAAACGTTATACGAAAAATTGTTTGATGCGCACGTCGTCTTTGAGGCGCAAAACGAAACCCCGCTGTTGTATATCGACAGGCATCTGGTGCATGAGGTGACCTCACCGCAGGCGTTTGATGGCCTGCGCGCGCATGGACGTCAGGTGCGCCAGCCCGGTAAAACTTTTGCCACCATGGACCACAACGTATCCACGCAAACTAAAGACATTAACGCCTCCGGCGAAATGGCACGGATTCAGATGCAGGAATTGATCAAAAACTGCAATGAATTTGGCGTCGAACTGTACGACCTGAACCACCCGTATCAGGGTATCGTCCACGTGATGGGACCTGAGCAAGGCGTGACGTTACCGGGTATGACCATCGTCTGCGGCGATTCCCACACCGCCACACACGGCGCGTTTGGCGCGCTGGCTTTTGGTATTGGCACCTCTGAAGTTGAACACGTTCTGGCGACGCAGACCCTGAAACAGGGGCGTGCCAAAACCATGAAGATTGAAGTCAACGGCAAAGCAGCGCCTGGCATTACTGCTAAAGATATCGTACTGGCGATTATCGGTAAAACCGGTAGCGCAGGCGGTACCGGACACGTAGTTGAGTTTTGTGGCGAAGCCATCCGCGCGCTGAGCATGGAAGGCCGGATGACCCTGTGCAACATGGCTATTGAAATGGGTGCCAAAGCGGGTCTGGTCGCACCGGATGAAACGACCTTTAACTACGTGAAGGGTCGTTTACACGCACCGAAAGGCGAGGATTTCGCCCACGCGGTAGAGTACTGGAAAACGCTGAAAACCGACGACAACGCAACGTTTGATACCGTCGTTACTCTGCAGGCAGAAGAGATCGCGCCGCAGGTCACCTGGGGTACGAACCCGGGGCAGGTCATCTCGGTGAACGATAATATTCCCGACCCGGCTTCATTTGCCGATCCCGTTGAGCGCGCATCGGCTGAAAAAGCGCTGGCGTATATGGGACTGAAACCGGGCATTCCGTTAACAGAAGTGGCTATCGATAAAGTATTCATCGGTTCCTGCACCAACTCGCGTATTGAAGATTTACGCGCCGCGGCGGAAATCGCCAAAGGGCGCAAAGTCGCGCCTGGCGTACAGGCGCTGGTGGTGCCGGGTTCTGGTCCGGTGAAAGCACAAGCGGAAGCGGAAGGTCTGGACAAGATCTTTATCGAAGCAGGATTTGAATGGCGTTTACCAGGCTGTTCCATGTGTCTGGCCATGAACAATGACCGTCTGAACCCTGGCGAGCGTTGCGCCTCCACCAGCAACCGTAACTTTGAAGGTCGTCAGGGCCGCGGTGGTCGTACACATTTAGTCAGCCCGGCCATGGCCGCCGCTGCCGCCGTTACCGGTCATTTTGCCGACATTCGCAGCATCAAATAAGGAAACTACCATGGCAGAGAAATTTACCCAACATACCGGCCTGGTTGTCCCACTGGATGCCGCCAACGTTGATACCGACGCTATTATTCCTAAACAGTTTTTGCAGAAGGTTACGCGCACCGGTTTTGGCGCCCATCTGTTTAACGACTGGCGTTTCCTGGACGAAAAGGGGCAACAGCCTAATACAGAGTTCGTGCTGAACTTCCCGGAATATAAAGGCGCGTCAATTCTGCTGGCACGGGAAAACTTTGGCTGCGGTTCTTCACGTGAACATGCGCCATGGGCGCTGACCGATTACGGCTTTAAAGTAGTGATCGCACCAAGCTTCGCCGACATCTTCTACGGCAACAGCTTCAACAACCAACTGCTGCCGGTGACCCTGAGCGACGCGCAGGTAGATGAAATGTTTGCCCTGGTAAAAGCCAATCCGGGCATTAAATTTAAAGTGGACCTGGAAGCTCAGGTGGTAAAAGCAGGCGATAAGTCCTACAGCTTTAAAATCGATGACTTCCGCCGCCACTGCATGCTGAACGGTCTGGACAGCATCGGGTTGACGCTGCAGCACGAAGCCGCCATCACCGAATACGAAGACAAACAACCTGCGTTTATGCGCTAATCATTGTGATGCCGGATGCGCTGCGCTTATCCGGCCTACAGGTATGGATTATGTGTAGGCCGGATGCGCAGCGCATCCGGCAATATGACTAAACGTCCTTCACCCGTCCGGTCATCACCAGCGTAACCACAGAAATTGCCGCTATCACCCAATAGACGGCAAAGTGACCGTAACTTTGCGCAACGGCTCCCTGAATCACCCCTGCCAGGATGACCCCCGTTGAAATACTGTTGGTAAATAATGTGGTCGCAGAACCCGCTCGTCCGGGCATCAAATCCTGAAACCACAGCATACCTATCCCGGCGATAATACCGATAAATACCGCGTTAAACAGTTGCAGCACCAGCAGCGCCGTACGGCTGTGAAAGAAGATTAACCCCAGATAAAACAGCACGCCCGCCGCAACGGCCGCGATCATCATTCGCCGTTTACCAAAGCGCTTCACGTAATAGCCCGCCAAAATCATCGCCGGAATTTCCAGCCCAGCCGCCGTTCCCATCAGGATCCCGGCCAGCTTGTCCGGCAAGCCCAGCTCAAGGCTTATCCACAGCGGCATATCGATGATGTACATGGTATTGCAGGTCCACATCAGCGTGGAGGCAATAAACAACATGCGCACATTTTTGTCCTGCCAACCGCCGGTTTGTTCGAGCGGCACATCTACAGGCTGCTCCACCCGCGCGACGGACGGCAGTATCAGCGCAATTAGCACCAGGCTAATGGCAAAAATTCCTGCGGCAATGGAAAACATCGCCGTAAAGCCGTAATTCAACGCCAGCATGAAGGCCAGCGGCGGGCCAATCACCCAGGCCAGTGAAAGCTGCGCACGCATCACCGAGCTAAACATCACCACTTCACGCGCGGAGTTATCAGCATATTCGCGCGCCAGTGCAAACAGCTGCGGCATGGCGGTGTTCGCCAGCGAGGCCAGCAGCACACCGCAGGTGATCAGCGTAAGATAGTGGCGATTAAACGCAAACAGCAGCGCGTTGCCGATTGCCATCAGGCAACAGAACATGATCAGCTTACGCCGATCGCCCTGGCTGTCGGATCGTTTCGCGAGGCCCAGGCTGACAACGATCCCGACAATTGCATTGACGGTGTAAAACAGCCCGACCCAAAATGGCTGCGCCCCGACTTCACGGCTCAAAAACAGGCTCAGCGTGGGTGCCTGCAATGCCCCCGCCACGCCCATCATAAAAGCGACCAGCATAAACGCTGCGTAAACGCCGTTGAGGCGCCGTCCCATGGTCATAATCCAGAGCATTGTTATCCCTATTGGCTGGGCTGATACGAAAAAAGCCAGCAGAAAAAAATCTGCTGGCGGGTGATTTTACACCAATACTCAGTCACACATGATGTCTGCAATTCCCAATTCAGGAGTCAGGCTGTCACCTCCCACTGCATCAGCTCTTCGAGCATCTTTAAGCGCTGCGGTGCGCTCAGGCAAGCCAACCAGGACGATTTTTCCGTCGCGGTAAAGTACTTCAACCAGAACTGACGCATAGATGACCCCTTCGTTGTCTCATCGCTTCATCGGAATCTATTATTGGCTTAATATAGGGATTATAAAATTGCTGAGTTTTCCGCGGGAGTTCCCCTTTTATGTCTTCAGGTCGTTTGCAACAACAGTTCATCCGTCTGTGGCAATGCTGCGATGGCAAAACGCAAGACACGACGCTGAACGAGCTGGCGGATCTGCTGAGCTGCTCGCGCCGCCATATGCGAACCCTGCTTAATACCATGCAGGATCGCGGCTGGTTAACATGGGAAGCCGAAGTAGGGCGAGGAAAACGCTCGCGCCTGACATTCCTCTATACCGGGTTGGCACTCCAGCAGCAGCGCGCAGAAGACCTGCTGGAACAGGATCGTATCGATCAACTGGTGCAACTGGTCGGTGACAAAACGGCCGTCCGGCAGATGCTGGTCTCCCACCTTGGCCGCAGCTTTCGCCAGGGTCGACACATCATGCGCGTTCTCTATTATCGTCCTATGCACAACCTGCTTCCCGGTACGGCGCTACGCCGTTCCGAAACCCATATCGCCCGGCAAATCTTCAGCGCCTTAATTCGGGTAAATGAGGAAAACGGGGAACTGGAAGCGGATATCGCCCATCATTGGCAGCAGATTTCCCCTTTACACTGGCGATTCTTCCTGCGTCCGGGGATCCATTTCCATCATGGCCGCGAGCTGGAAATGGAAGATGTCATCGCCTCGCTGATGCGCATTAACGCTCTACCGCTGTACTCACACATCACGCAAATAGTCTCGCCCACGGCCTGGACGCTGGATATCCATCTGGCCCAGCCCGACCGCTGGCTTCCCTGGTTATTGGGGCAAGTCCCCGCCATGATCCTGCCGCGAGAATGGGAAACGCTGAATAACTTCTCCAGCCACCCGATTGGCACCGGTCCGTATGCGGTGATGCGCAACACCAATAATCAGCTGAAAATCCACGCATTTGATGATTACTTTGGCTACCGGGCGCTGATCGACGAAGTTAACGTTTGGGTGCTACCCGACATCGGCGAAGAGCCTGGCGGTGGGTTAACGTTAAAAGGCCCCACGGAGGATGAAAAGGCGATCGAGAGCCGCCTCGAAGAAGGTTGCTACTACCTGCTGTTTGATACGCGCACCCACCGTGGCGCGAATCAGGAGGTCCGCGAGTGGGTTAGCCGCGTTCTCTCGCCAACGAATTTAATCTGCCACGCCGACGAACAGTATCAGCGGCTGTGGTTTCCCGCCTACGGTTTGCTTCCCCGCTGGCATCACGCCAAGCCCGGCCATGGTGAAAAACCCGCCGGACTGGAATCGCTGACGCTTACTTACTATCGCGATCACATCGAACATCGGATTATCGCGCAGATCATGAAGACGTTGCTCGCGCAGCATCAGGTACAGTTGAATATTCAGGAGATCGACTACGATCAATGGCATGCGGGTGAAATAGTCAGCGATATCTGGCTCAACAGCGCCAACTTTACCCTACCGCTGGACTTCTCGCTGTTCGCCCATTTGTGCGAAGTCCCGTTGCTGCAAAACTGTATCTCCCGGGACTGGGAAAACGATGCGGCTCGCTGGCGAACGGGCGAAATGAGCCTGGCAGCATGGTGCCAACAGCTGCTCGCCACAAAAGCTATTGTGCCGTTGATCCACCACTGGCTGATCATTCAGGGACAGCGCAGTATGCGCGGGCTACGCATGAATACCCTCGGCTGGTTTGATTTTAAATCAGCATGGTTTGCGCCACCGGATCCGTAAGAGCCAGCTCTTAATTGCCGCATAGCAACAAAATCATTACACTAACGCCGTTCTCAACGGGGTGCTAAATAAAAACATACACAAAATCATTCGATCTGCGTATGGGCTGAGAGATACCCGTCGAACCTGATCCGGATAATGCCGGCGAAGGGATTTGAGGCTGTAGCTCAAGTCCTTTGCCACCTAACTCGTCATACTTCAAGCTGCAGATGCGTTGGCTTTATTACTCGGCCCATCCATGGGCCTCGCCCTTTCAGGGCCGCTGCAAGCAGCGTTCAAATCTGCTCCCGGCAGGTTTGTCGCTCACCCCAGTCACGTACTACCTGTACGCTCTTGGGGATGCGCTGCGTCGCCGCCTTCCTGCAACTCGAATTATTTAGAGTTTTACTTTATGAGGTGCAAAGTGTTTAAAAAATGTCTTCCGCTTTTACTGCTGTGCGCAGCGCCTGCCTTCGCTAAACCTGTACTGACTGTCTATACCTACGACTCGTTCGCAGCTGACTGGGGCCCTGGCCCGACAATCAAAAAAGCCTTTGAAGCTGACTGCAACTGCGAACTGAAACTGGTCGCGCTGGAAGATGGCGTCTCACTGCTTAACCGCCTGCGCATGGAAGGAAAAAACAGCAAAGCCGACGTCGTGCTGGGTCTGGATAACAACCTGCTGGAAGCAGCCACACAAACCAAACTGTTTGCCAAAAGCGGTGTAGCAAACGACGCCGTTAACGTACCCGGCGGCTGGAAAAACGAGACATTCGTTCCGTTTGATTACGGCTATTTCGCCTTCGTTTATGACAAGAACAAGCTGAAGAATCCGCCCAAAAGCCTGAAAGAACTGGTAGAGAGCGACCAAAAATGGCGCGTGATTTATCAGGATCCACGTACCAGCACGCCAGGTCTGGGTCTGCTGCTATGGATGCAGAAAGTCTATGGCGATAAAGCGCCAGAAGCGTGGCAGAAACTCGCAGCCAAAACCGTTACCGTCACCAAGGGCTGGAGCGAAGCCTACGGCCTGTTCCTGAAAGGTGAAAGCGATCTGGTGCTCAGCTACACCACCTCGCCGGCCTATCACATCATCGCCGAGAAAAAAGATAACTACGCCGCAGCCGACTTTAGCGAAGGCCACTATTTGCAGGTGGAAGTCGCCGCCCGTACCGCAGCCAGCAAGCAGCCGGAACTGGCCGAGAAGTTCCTGAAGTTTATGGTGTCTCCGGCATTCCAGAATGCGATTCCGACCGGCAACTGGATGTATCCCGTGACGCAAATCACCCTGCCGCCAGGGTTCGAGCAACTGAATAAGCCGGCCTCCGCGCTGGAATTTACGCCACAGCAGGTTGCGGCTCAACGTCAGGCATGGGTTAGCGAATGGCAACGCGCCGTCAGCCGTTAATTCCCGGCTGGCTGGTTCCAGGGCTTACCGCCGCCACGCTGATGGTGGCAGTAGCCCTGGCCGCGTTTCTGGCGCTGTGGTTTAACGCCCCGCAGGGAGAATGGCTCTCGCTGTGGCAAGACGACTACCTGTGGCACGTGGTGCGCTTTTCTTTCTGGCAGGCTTTTTTATCCGCAGTGCTGTCGGTCATCCCGGCGATTTTCCTGGCCAGGGCGCTCTATCGTCGCCGCTTTCCTGGACGTCTGGCGTTGTTGCGCCTGTGCGCGATGACGTTAATCCTGCCGGTGCTGGTCGCGGTTTTCGGTATTCTTAGCGTCTATGGTCGTCAGGGCTGGCTGGCTTCGCTCTGGCATACATTCGGGCTGGAGTGGACGTTCTCACCGTACGGTTTGCAGGGCATTCTGCTGGCGCACGTCTTTTTCAATCTGCCAATGGCCAGCCGTTTACTGCTGCAGTCACTGGAAAATATTCCCGGCGAACAGCGACAGTTAGCCGCTCAGTTGGGTATGCGCGGCTGGCATTTCTTCCGCTTTGTTGAATGGCCGTGGCTGCGCCGTCAGATCCTTCCCGTTGCGGCACTCATCTTTATGTTGTGCTTCGCCAGCTTCGCCACCGTTTTGTCGTTGGGCGGCGGGCCGCAGGCCACGACCATCGAGCTGGCTATTTATCAGGCGCTGAACTTTGATTATAATCCAGCCCGCGCTGCCATGCTGGCGTTGATCCAGATGGTTTGTTGTTTAGCGCTGGTACTGCTCAGCCAACGCCTGAGTCGCGCCATCGCCCCCGGCACCACGCTGGTTCAGGGCTGGCGCGATCCCGACGATCGTCTGCACAGCCGCCTGACAGACGCTCTGCTGATTATTCTGGCCCTGCTGCTGCTGCTGCCGCCGCTGCTGGCGGTGATTGTCGATGGCTTTAACCGCCATGTGCTGGATGTTCTGAAGCAGCCCGTACTGTGGCAGGCGCTGGGAACTTCGCTGCGCATTGCGCTGGCGGCAGGTGCGTTGTGCGTCGTACTCACCATGATGCTGTTATGGAGCAGTCGTGAACTGCGTGCCCGACAGCAGGTGCTGGCAGGTCAAATGCTGGAGCTTAGCGGCATGATGATCCTCGCCATGCCGGGCATCGTGCTGGCAACTGGCTTCTTTCTGCTGCTCAATAACACTGTTGGACTCCCCGAATCTGCCGACGGCATTGTCATTTTTACCAATGCGCTAATGGCGATCCCTTACGCGCTAAAAGTGCTGGAAAACCCAATGCGTGACGTTACTGCGCGCTACAGTATGCTGTGTCAGTCGTTGGGAATTGGGGGATGGTCGCGCCTGAAAGTGGTTGAACTACGCGCCCTGAAGCGCCCGCTGGCGCAGGCGATGGCTTTTGCCTGCGTGCTGTCGATTGGCGATTTTGGCGTGGTGGCGTTATTTGGTAATGAGGATTTCCGCACCCTGCCATTTTATTTATATCAGCAGATTGGCTCTTATCGCAGTCAGGATGGCGCGGTTACGGCGTTATTGCTGCTGATCCTGTGCTTTACGCTGTTTACCGTTATTGAGAAATTGCCGGGTCGAAATGTTAAAACTGATTGATATCACATGGCTTTATCACCATTTGCCCATGCGCTTTACGCTGTCGGTCGAGCGCGGTGAGCAGATTGCAGTGCTCGGGCCCAGCGGGGCAGGAAAAAGTACGCTGCTGAATCTGATGGCCGGCTTTTTCACGCCGGCCAGCGGCACGATGATGATTGAAGGTGAAGATCACACCGCCACGCCTCCCTCACGCCGTCCCGTTTCCATGCTATTTCAGGAAAATAACCTGTTCAGCCACCTGAGCGTGCAGCAAAACATCGGCCTGGGCCTTAATCCGGGATTGAAGCTGAACGCGCTGCAGCGGGAGAAAATGCACCATATCGCTCAGCAAATGGGGATCGACTCACTACTGGAGCGACTCCCCGGTGAGCTTTCGGGCGGGCAGAGACAGCGCGTAGCGCTGGCGCGTTGTCTGGTACGGGAACAACCCATTTTACTGCTTGATGAACCGTTCTCTGCGCTCGATCCTGCGCTACGCCAGGAGATGTTAACGCTGGTCGCCGAGGTCTGTCGCGAGAAGCAACTTACGTTGCTAATGGTTTCCCATAGCGTTGAAGATGCGGCGCGAATTGCGCCCCGCTCGATTGTGGTCGCCGATGGGCGTATCGCCTGGCAGGGCAAAACGGATGAGTTATTACGCGGTCAGGCCAGCGCCTCGGCGCTATTGGGCATTAAAGCATAATGCGTTGCCGGATGACGGCATAAACGCCTAATCCGGCCTACAGGCCGCACATTTTGTAGCCCGGATAAGGCGAAGCCGCTATCCGGCAAAGGAATCGTCAGTACCCCACCACTTTGCGCAAAATATCGATATACACCGGCATCAGCGGATGGCGCAATAATGCCACCAGCGCGACCACGCCGATCCCGAGCGTCAACGGTGCCAGATACAGCAAACGGCTGCGGGGGAAATACGCGGTTAAGCGATCGACAGCCGCTTTGCCACTGCGCCACAACCGCCAGCAAAACCAGCCCCCCACCCATAGCAGCAGCGCCGTCGCCAGCAGCAACCATTTGAAATCCCCACTCTGCATATCAGAAGGAATATCGATTGCCGCCCCCGCCAGGATCCCTGGCAGGAAGTAAAACGGCGGCCACAGAACGCAGCCAATAATGTTCGGGACGATAAATTTAGCGACAGGCAGATCCAGCATGCCCGCCACCATCGGCACTAGCGGACGCGTCGGCCCCACAAAACGGCCCACCAGAATGGTAAACATGCTGTGCTGATGCAACGCGTGCTCGGTTTTATCCAGCAACGCCTTGTTCTTTTTCATAAATGACCATCGGTGCAGCGGCTTTTTAAAGCGCCAGCCCAGCCAGAAGGAGATCCAGTCCCCCAACAGGCAACCAATGATGCCCGCAAGCCAGGCATGCCAGAAGTTCAGTTCGCCGCTGCCAATCAGCGCCCCCAGCCCCGCCATCATCACGGTACCGGGCAGAATCAGGCCAACCAGCGCCAGCGACTCCAAAAAGGCCACCAGAAGTACGGCGATCAGGGAGTACAGGGCGGACTGGAGAATAAAGTGTTCCAGCAATGCTTGCATAATGTGTCCGTCAGATTTACGAAGCAGGGATTTTGATAACCCTTCTCAACTTCGTCAAGCCATCAATTGTCTGAATAGATTGCGAGTTATGACAACTTTCAGGACACATCATTCACTTTTTATTCACATCCAGCGCGAAACTCGCTCGGGCTGGCACCGGTACATTTTTTGAAAACGCGAGAGAAATAGAGCTGATCGTCAAAGCCCACATTACGGCCCACCGTCGCGATGGGCATACGTGTGGTGCTCAGCAATAGCTTGGCCTGGCTGATGCGCTGATCCTCGCGCCAGCTTAATACGCTAATGCCCAATTGTTGGCGAAAGAGATGCGACAAACGGGAAGGCGACAAGCAGACGTGCTGCGCGACGCTGGCGATATCAAAATTGCTGTCCGCCAGGTGATCGCTGATGTACTGACAGGCATCGCGTACGCGGTTGTCCATCGGCGGGTGCAGCGACTCGTTAATGGCTTCCATCCGCCGCAGCAGCAACTGCTCCAGTAAATTGATCGCCAGCAGTTCGGAATAGCGACCTTCTCTCTGCCCGGCGTTGATTATCTGCCCAAACAGTTCATTAAAATGTGGCTGATGTGCTTCATCCGGACGAAAAAAACCGGTCTGGGCAAAAATGGCCGGCCAGGTCAGCCACTCCTGCCAGTAGGCGCGAGGGCGAAAGTAAACCCACTGGTGATACCATTCGCTGGCATCAGGATGGCGTCCGTAATGGTGAATTTCTCCGGGTGGAAACAGCAAAATATCACCGGGTCGGCAGACAAACTGCTTGCCCTGATTATTGATAACCCCTTCGCCACGGATGGTCAGATTGAGGATATAGCCCTTCATACCCAGCGGTCGGTCGATAAAAAAATCCAGGTATCCGTTTGCCTCAATGGGGGTTAATCCTGCCACCAAATGCGCGTTAAACGAATAGCCTGGTAGCAGGGGATCGTTTTGCGTTTCAGCCATAATTTCAATACTCCCTATGTTCTGCTAAGAAACAATTTGTCCATATTACGCCAGACATCATCGGCGTCGCCCCTGCGGGCCGCAGCGTTTGCGGTAATGGACCATCAACCCCGCTTGTGAAAAGCAATTTGTAAAAAACATGTACTATGCCAGCGTCAAAATCAGCTAACAAAAGTGTCTATAACTACGGCAGAAATGTCCACATTGATTATTTGCACGGCGTCACACTTTGTGATGCCACAGCATTTTAGTCCATAAGATTAGCGGATCCTGCCTGACGGTTTTTGTCCCCACTCACTACTGTTTATCCATACCCGTATTTTTGGATGGAGTAAGACGATGGCGATTGCAATTGGCCTCGATTTTGGTAGTGATTCAGTACGCGCGTTGGCTGTGGAATGCGCCACCGGCGAGGAGATCGCCACCAGCGTAGAGTGGTACCCACGTTGGCAGCAAGGGCAGTATTGCGATGGCCCAAACAACCAGTTTCGCCATCATCCGCGTGACTACATCGAATCAATGGAAGCAGCGCTGAAAACCGTGCTGGCCGAATTGAGCGCTGAACAGCGCGCGGAAGTGGTCGGCATTGGCGTTGACAGTACCGGCTCAACCCCGGCCCCCATCGATGCCGACGGCAATGTACTGGCGCTGCGTCCGGAGTTCGCGGAAAACCCGAATGCAATGTTTGTTCTGTGGAAAGATCACACCTCTGTAGAAGAAGCTGAAGAAATTACCCGCCTGTGCCACACGCCGGGCAAGATCGATTACTCCCGCTATATCGGCGGCATTTATTCGAGCGAATGGTTCTGGGCCAAAATCCTGCATGTGACTCGCCAGGACAGCGCGGTTGCTGAGGCCGCGGTTTCGTGGATCGAGCTGTGTGACTGGGTTCCTGCCCTGCTCTCCAATACTGTACGTCCACAGGATATTCGCCGCGGACGCTGCAGCGCAGGGCATAAATCCCTGTGGCATGAAAGCTGGGGTGGCCTGCCGCCAGCCAGTTTCTTTGACGAACTTGATCCAATCCTCAACCGCCATCTGCAATACCCAATGTTTACCGACACCTTCACGGCCGACCTGCCGGTTGGCACCCTGTGCGCCGAGTGGGCGCAGCGTCTGGGGCTATCGGAAAGCGTGGTGATTGCCGGCGGTGCTTTTGACTGTCATATGGGTGCGGTCGGCGCAGGCGCACAGCCTAATACGCTGGTGAAAGTCATCGGCACGTCGACCTGCGACATTCTGATTGCCGACAAGCACAGCGTCGGCGAGCGCGCGGTGAAAGGCATTTGCGGCCAGGTTGATGGCAGCGTGGTGCCGCATTTCATTGGCCTCGAGGCGGGTCAATCTGCATTCGGCGATATCTATGCCTGGTTTAGCCGCGTGCTGAGCTGGCCGCTGGAACAGCTTGCCGCGCAGCATCCGGAGCTGCAGAACCAGATTAAAGCCAGCCAAAAACAGCTGCTGCCAGCGCTAACCGAGGCCTGGGCAAAAAATCCATCGCTGGATCATCTGCCGGTGGTGCTCGACTGGTTCAACGGTCGCCGTACGCCTAATGCCAACCAGCGTCTGAAAGGCGTAATTACCGATCTGAATCTGGCAACCGACGCGCCAGCATTGTTCGGTGGTCTGATTGCCGCCACCGCCTTTGGCGCACGCGCCATCATGGAATGCTTCACCGAACAAGGCATTGCGGTAAACAACGTCATGGCGCTTGGCGGTATTGCGCGTAAGAACCCGGTCATCATGCAGGCCTGCTGTGACGTGCTGAACCGTCCGCTGCAGATTGTCGCTTCAGACCAGTGCTGCGCGCTCGGGGCGGCTATCTTCGCCGCCGTTGCCGCGAAAGTACACGCCGATATCCCAGCCGCTCAGCAACAGATGGCGAGCGCCGTGGAAAACACGCTGCAACCTCGCTCAGAGCAGGCTCAACGTTTTGAACAGCTTTACCGCCGCTACCAGCAATGGGCGGTAAGCGCTGAACAGCAATACCTTCCGACTGCCGCTCCGGCGCAACAAGCCCCGGTAGACCTGGCAACCCTGACACATTAAGGACACGACAATGACGATTTTTGATAACTATGAAGTGTGGTTTGTGATTGGTAGCCAGCATCTGTATGGCCCTGAAACCCTGCGTCAGGTAACCCAACATGCCGAGCACGTCGTTAACGCACTGAATACTGAAGCTAAACTGCCCTGCAAACTGGTGTTAAAACCGCTGGGTACTTCACCTGACGAGATTACCGCTATTTGTCGTGACGCTAACTACGACGATCGCTGCGCAGGTCTGGTGGTTTGGCTGCACACCTTCTCTCCGGCCAAAATGTGGATTAACGGCCTGACCATCCTCAACAAGCCGCTGATGCAGTTCCACACCCAGTTCAACGCCGCTCTGCCGTGGGACAGCATTGATATGGACTTCATGAACCTGAACCAGACCGCGCACGGTGGCCGTGAGTTCGGCTTCATCGGTGCACGTATGCGTCAGCAGCACGCCGTGGTCACCGGTCACTGGCAGGACAAACAAGCGCACGAACGCATCGGCTCCTGGATGCGCCAGGCCGTGTCCAAACAGGATACCCGCCATCTGAAAGTCTGCCGTTTTGGCGACAACATGCGTGAAGTTGCGGTTACCGATGGCGATAAAGTCGCTGCACAGATCAAGTTCGGCTTCTCGGTAAACACCTGGGCCGTGGGCGATCTGGTGCAGGTAGTCAACGCAATTAGCGACGGCGAAATCAACGCGCTAATCGATGAGTATGAAAGCACTTACACCATGACGGCGGCAACGCAAGTCCACGGTGAAAAACGTCAGAACGTACTGGAAGCAGCCCGTATTGAGCTGGGGATGAAGCGCTTCCTGGAACAGGGTGGATTCCACGCCTTCACCACTACATTTGAAGATTTACACGGCCTGAAACAGCTACCGGGTCTGGCTGTACAGCGTCTGATGCAGCAAGGCTACGGCTTTGCGGGCGAAGGCGACTGGAAAACCGCCGCTCTGCTTCGCATCATGAAGGTGATGTCAACCGGTCTGCAGGGCGGCACCTCATTTATGGAGGATTACACCTACCACTTCGAGAAAGGCAACGATCTGGTGCTCGGTTCGCACATGCTGGAAGTGTGCCCGTCCATTGCGGTGGAAGAGAAACCGATCCTCGACGTACAACACCTCGGTATTGGCGGTAAAGACGATCCCGCCCGTTTGATCTTTAACACTAAAACCGGCCCGGCAGTGGTTGCCAGCCTGATCGATCTCGGCGATCGCTATCGCCTGCTGGTTAACTGCATCGACACGGTTCAAACGCCGCATTCCCTGCCGAAACTGCCGGTGGCTAACGCATTGTGGAAAGCCCAGCCGGATCTGCCAACCGCCTCTGAAGCCTGGATCCTCGCCGGTGGCGCGCACCACACCGTGTTCAGCCACGCGCTGGATCTGAACGACATGCGCCAGTTCGCTGAAATGCACGATATCGAGATCGCGGTGATCGACAACGATACCCGTCTGCCGGCCTTTAAGGACGCGCTGCGCTGGAACGAAGTGTATTACGGCTTCAAACGTTAATTATCGAAACGGATTGCCCGGTGGCATTTCATTTACCGGGCCTACAAATCATCGTAGGCCCATAAGCGAAGCGCCATCCGGCATTCAGGAGTTAACATGCTAGAAGATCTTAAACGTCAGGTACTGGAAGCCAATCTGGCACTGCCAAAGCACAATCTGGTCACCCTGACCTGGGGAAACGTCAGCGCCGTCGATCGCGAGCGCGGCGTGTTTGTGATTAAACCTTCCGGGGTCGATTACAGCGTAATGACCGCAGAAGATATGGTTGTCGTCAGTATTGCCACCGGTGAAGTTGTAGAAGGCACGAAGAAACCCTCTTCCGATACGCCAACGCACCGTCTGCTGTATCAGGCATTTCCGACCATTGGCGGCATTGTTCATACCCATTCACGTCATGCAACCATTTGGGCGCAGGCCGGCCTGTCGATTCCGGCTACGGGTACCACCCATGCGGATTATTTCTACGGCTCGATTCCCTGCACACGGAAAATGACCGAGGACGAAATCAACGGCGAATATGAATGGGAAACCGGTAACGTGATCGTTGAAACCTTTGAGAAACAAGGTATTGACGCTGCACAGATGCCTGGTGTACTGGTGCATTCTCACGGTCCGTTTGCCTGGGGAAAAAATGCCGAAGATGCGGTGCATAACGCCATCGTGCTGGAAGAAGTCGCCTACATGGGGATCTTCTGCCGTCAACTCGCGCCACAGCTGCCGGATATGCAACAAACCCTGCTGGATAAACACTACCTGCGTAAACATGGCGCAAAAGCCTACTATGGGCAGTGAAAATAATACAAGCGCGCCCGGAAAGAGTGGCGCGCTTTCTTTTTATTCTGTTATATATTCTGCAAACGAACTACGATACATACAATTATTAGCACAAACGTATTTAATCACGTTATCATAATGTCCCAGAGTATCTTCCCCATCCAGTGAATGAAAGAAAATATAATCTGCAATTGTTGATTGCCAGCGTTGCCCGTTCAATAAATAATTAATAACCGTATCACGATGTCCATTTATTCTGTCATGTCCTTGCCAGTGAAAAAAAGCATTCCCTCGTTCAATAACCTCAGTACGCCAGATTTGCCCTGACCACGTTCTATACTCAATGTATCGACTTACCGACTTAATTGTAGGGTTAGATAACTGAGTATTCACGAATAAATAGTGATCATATCCTACCTGTAACGCCTGAGTATAAACATTCATAATACCTCTCCATCACACAACACACCCAAGCTATTGATATAAAACACCCGAGCTATCAGATGAATAAAATTATATTAAGCGATAAAAATCAAATTATGCAGAGAGATATTCCCGACGAAATCGAACCGAAAATCCGTTTTTATCCAGACAATAGCAAGCCATATAAATATATTATATTCAACCTGACAACCCGAATGTTTCGATTAAAATAGTTACACTAACCATGAATAAAAACAAATAAAAAAAAGAACAATTTTTTCTGAACCGAGGGATGTGTAACAAAACTAAACGAGCACAATTCCGAAAATTACATAAAACTCCTAAAGCGGACTTCCAATTCATGAAAAATACATAGCTGCAAAATAATAGTAAATACAAATAGCCATAACAGACCAATAAAATAACCTAAGGAAGATGTTTCAAGAAAGGCATTCATTTATTAAATATCAAACCTGACCCTATACACTTTTCCAGCGGAGAGAATTTTACAGCTATTGCTACAGCAACGTCCTGCAGCGCTCACATTTTAACTGTACAAAATAACAGTACAATCATGTAAACCAGGCTATAATAATGCCTGGTTTTTTAATGGATACGCAGCGTGGCGCAGGCAGGCTTTATTTTAACCCGGCACTGGCGGGACACCCCGCAGGGAACTGAGGTCTCATTCTGGCTGGCTACAGACGACGGGCCGCTGCAGGTCACGCTCGCGCCTCAGGAGTCGGTGGCATTTATTCCGACCAGTCAGGTTCCTCGCGTAACATCATTATTACGCGCTGAAAATGGTTATCGGCTGACGCCGCTTCAGTTGCAAGACTTTCACCGCCAGCCCGTGTCCGGCCTGTATTGCCACTCACACCGCCAGCTTATGCGGCTGGAAAAACTGCTGCGCGAAAACGCGGTTACTGTCTATGAGGCTGACGTGCGCCCACCGGAGCGGTATCTGATGGAGCGCTTTATCACGTCTCCCGTTTGGGTCGAAGGCGACAGGCATAACGGCACGCTGGTTAATGCCCGGCTGAAGCCGAACCCAGATTATCGACCGCCGCTGAAATGGGTGTCGCTGGATATCGAAACCACGCGCCACGGCGAACTCTACTGTATCGGCCTTGAAGGCTGCGGGCAGCGTATTGTCTATATGCTCGGCCCGGCAAATGGCGACGCCTCAGCGCTGGATTTCGAACTTGAGTACGTCGCAAGCCGCCCGCTGTTGCTGGAAAAACTCAACGACTGGATTGCCCGGCATGATCCCGATGTGATAATCGGCTGGAACGTCGTGCAATTCGATTTACGCGTCCTGCAAAAGCATGCCGAACGTTACCGTATTCCCCTGCGTTTTGGTCGTGACAATAGTGAACTGGAGTGGCGCGAGCATGGCTTTAAAAACGGCGTCTTCTTCGCGCAGGCTAAAGGTCGTCTGATTATCGACGGTATCGAGGCGCTCAAATCCGCATTCTGGAATTTCTCGTCGTTTTCGCTGGAGACGGTGTCGCAGGAGCTACTTGGCGAAGGGAAGTCGATTGATAACCCGTGGGACAGAATGGACGAAATCGATCGCCGGTTTGCCCAGGATAAGCCCGCGCTCGCCACCTACAATCTCAAAGACTGTGAACTGGTCACGCGTATTTTTCATCAAACCGAGATCATGCCATTTCTACTGGAACGATCGACGGTCAACGGCCTGCCGGTCGACCGGCACGGTGGTTCGGTTGCCGCCTTCGGCCATCTCTACCTGCCGCGAATGCACCGCGCGGGTTACGTAGCGCCGAATCTGGGCGAAATCCCCGCGCACGCCAGCCCCGGCGGCTACGTGATGGACTCGCGCCCCGGTTTGTACGACTCAGTACTGGTGCTGGATTACAAAAGTCTGTACCCGTCAATTATCCGTACATTTTTGATCGATCCGGTGGGACTTATTGAAGGGATGGCGCAGCCGGACCATGAACACAGCACCGAAGGGTTCCTTGACGCCTGGTTCTCACGCGAAAAGCACTGCCTGCCGGAAATTGTTACCCAGATCTGGCATGGGCGCGATGAAGCCAAACGCCACGGCAATAAGCCGCTCTCGCAGGCGCTGAAAATCATCATGAACGCGTTCTACGGCGTGCTTGGCACCACCGCTTGCCGCTTCTTTGATCCGCGACTGGCCTCGTCGATCACCATGCGCGGTCACGCGATCATGCGCCAGACCAAAGCGCTGATTGAAGCTCAGGGTTACGACGTTATCTATGGCGATACCGACTCGACCTTTGTCTGGCTTAAAAAGTCACACTCAGAAGACGATGCTGCCCGGATTGGCCGTGAGCTGGTGAGCTATGTCAACGACTGGTGGGCGCAGTCGCTGAAGCAACAAAACCTGACCAGCGCGCTGGAACTGGAATTTGAAACCCACTTTTGTCGCTTTCTGATGCCGACCATTCGCGGTGCAGATACCGGCAGCAAGAAACGCTACGCCGGGATGATTCAGACAGGCGCTGAGCAGCGCATGGTGTTTAAGGGGCTGGAAACGGTACGAACCGACTGGACACCGCTGGCCCAGCAGTTTCAGCAGGAGCTGTACCTACGAATTTTTCGCAACGAACCCTATCAGGAGTTTGTTCGCGAGACCATCGACCATTTGATGGCGGGCGAACTGGATGCACAACTGGTGTACCGTAAGCGCCTGCGCCGCCCGTTGAGCGAATACCAACGCAATGTTCCACCACACGTTCGCGCCGCGCGACTCGCCGATGAGCAGAATGCCAAACTGGGGCGTCCGCCGCAGTATCAGAATCGCGGAACGATTAAATATGTCTGGACGATAAATGGCCCAGAACCTGTTGATTATCAGCAGTCTGCACTCGATTATGAGCATTATCTGACCCGCCAGATCCAGCCGGTCGCTGAGGGAATTCTTCCCTTTATTGACGATAATTTTGCTACACTACTCACAGGACAACTGGGGTTATTTTGACGCGTGACGAAACCGCCGCCATCCAGTACCATAGCGCCCTTTCCATTCCTGGACCCATTTAACACCACTACCACTGATTTATTAGCCTGGTAGCGGGGTCGTATGCTCTCAATAACGGGGACTAGCCCGGAAAATGACGAGTATTGCCTGCAATTAAAGATATAGAGCCGAACATATATGCCTTTTACACTTGGTCAACGCTGGATCAGCGATACAGAAAGCGAATTGGGACTTGGTACTGTTGTCGCCATGGATGCGCGAACTGTCACTTTACTTTTCTCATCGACGGGCGAAAACCGTCTGTATGCGCGCAGTGATTCCCCCGTGACCCGCGTGATGTTCAATCCTGGTGATACGATAACGAGCCATGAAGGCTGGCAGCTGCATGTCGATGAAGTAAAAGAAGAAAACGGACTGCTTGCCTATATCGGAACCCGCCTTGATACCGAAGAAACCGGTGTAACGCTGCGTGAAGTGCTGCTCGACAGCAAACTGGTATTCAGCAAACCACAGGATCGCCTGTTTGCCGGTCAGATTGACCGTATGGACCGCTTTGCGCTGCGCTATCGCGCGCGTAAATTTCAGAGCGAACAGTATCGGATGCCGTGGAGTGGTTTGCGTGGTCAGCGCACCAGCCTGATTCCCCACCAGCTCAACATTGCCCATGATGTTGGCCGCCGCCACGCCCCTCGCGTTCTGCTGGCTGATGAAGTTGGTTTAGGTAAAACCATTGAAGCCGGGATGATCCTGCATCAACAGTTGCTGTCAGGCGCCGCAGAGCGCGTTCTGATCATCGTCCCGGAGACGTTACAGCACCAGTGGCTGGTCGAAATGCTGCGCCGTTTCAACCTGCGCTTTGCGCTGTTTGATGATGAGCGTTACGCAGAAGCGCAGCACGACGCCTACAACCCGTTTGAAACCGAACAGTTAGTTATTTGTTCGCTGGACTTTGCTCGTCGCAGTAAACAGCGTCTGGAGCACCTGTGTGATGCTGAATGGGATCTGCTGATTGTCGATGAAGCCCATCACCTGGTGTGGAGCGAAGATGCACCCAGCCGTGAATATATGGCCGTTGAACAGCTGGCAGAGCGCGTGCCGGGTATCCTGCTGCTGACCGCAACGCCAGAACAACTGGGTCTGGAAAGCCACTTTGCGCGCCTGCGCCTGCTGGACCCAAGTCGCTTCCACGATTTCGCCCAGTTTGTTGAAGAACAAAAAAATTACCGTCCGGTCGCCGACGCCGTCGCCATGCTGCTGGCTGGCAACAAGCTGAGCAACAATGAGCTGAACATGCTAGGCGACATGATTGGCGAACAGGACATTGAGCCGTTATTACAGGCGGCAAACAGCGACAGCGAAGACGCCCAGAGCGCGCGTCAGGAGCTGGTTTCGATGCTGATGGACCGTCACGGCACCAGCCGCGTGCTGTTCCGTAACACCCGTAACGGGGTGAAAGGCTTCCCGAGACGCGAACTGCATACCATCAAGCTGCCTTTGCCAACCCAATACCAGACGGCGATTAAAGTCTCCGGCATTATGGGCGCACGTAAGAGTGCGGAAGACCGCGCGCGCGACATGCTCTACCCGGAACAGATTTATCAGGAATTCGAAGGCGATACCGGTACCTGGTGGAACTTTGACCCACGCGTGGAATGGCTGATGGGCTACCTGACCAGCCACCGCTCGCAAAAAGTGTTGGTTATCTGCGCGAAAGCCACCACCGCGCTGCAGCTTGAACAGGTACTGCGCGAGCGCGAAGGTATCCGCGCCGCCGTGTTCCATGAAGGGATGTCGATCATTGAACGAGACCGTGCTGCGGCCTGGTTTAGCGAAGAAGATAGCGGAGCCCAGGTGATGCTGTGTTCTGAAATCGGCTCCGAAGGGCGTAACTTCCAGTTCGCCAGCAATCTGGTGATGTTTGATCTACCGTTCAACCCGGACCTGCTGGAGCAGCGTATTGGCCGTCTGGACCGTATTGGTCAGGCGCATGATATCCAGATCCACGTTCCATACCTGGAAAAAACCGCGCAATCCGTGCTGGTGCGCTGGTACCACGAAGGTCTGGATGCGTTCGAACACACCTGCCCGACCGGACGCACCATCTATGACACGGTCTATAACAATCTGATCGGCTACCTGGCGGAGCCAGAAAACACTGATGGCTTTGACGATCTGATCAAGACCTGCCGCGAACAGCATGACGCGCTGAAAGCACAACTGGAGCAAGGGCGCGATCGCCTGCTGGAGATCCACTCGAACGGCGGCGAAAAAGCGCAACGGCTTACCGAAAGTATTGAAGAGCAGGACGACGATACCAGCCTGATCGCCTTCGCGATGAACCTGTTTGATATCGTTGGTATTAATCAGGATGACCGTGGCGACAATTTAATCGTGCTGACACCGTCCGATCATATGCTGGTGCCAGATTTCCCTGGGCTGCCGGAAGATGGCTGCACCATTACGTTTGAGCGTGATGTCGCCCTGTCGCGTGAAGACGCGCAGTTTATTACCTGGGAACATCCGCTGATCCGTAATGGTCTGGATCTGATCCTCTCCGGCGACACCGGCAGCAGCACCATTTCGTTATTGAAAAACAAAGCATTACCGGTCGGTACTCTGCTGGTTGAACTGGTCTACGTTGTGGAAGCGCAAGCGCCGAAGCAGCTGCAGTTGAACCGCTTCCTGCCGCCAACGCCGGTACGTATGCTGCTGGATAAAAACGGCAATAACCTTGCCGCACAGGTTGAATTCGAAACCTTTAACCGTCAGCTCAGCGCCGTTAACCGCCACACTGGCAGTAAACTGGTCAACGCCGTCCAGCAGGATGTTCATGCCATTCTGCAACTGGGCGAAGCACAGGTGGAAAAATCGGCCCGCGCGCTGATCGATGCGGCGCGTAAAGAAGCAGACGAGAAACTGACAGCAGAACTCTCCCGTCTGGAAGCGCTGCGCGCCGTTAACCCGAACATCCGTGATGACGAACTCAGCGCCATTGAAAGCAACCGTCAGCAGGTGATGGAAAGCCTGGATCAGGCAGGCTGGCGTCTGGATGCCCTGCGCCTGATCGTCGTGACGCATCAGTAACGGAGCCATACATGGGGATGGAAAACTACAATCCGCCGCAGGAACCCTGGCTGGTTATCCTGTACCAGGATGAGCATATTATGGTGGTCAACAAGCCGAGCGGCTTGTTGTCCGTGCCGGGTCGTCTGGATGAGCACAAAGACAGCGTGATGACGCGCATTCAGCGCGATTATCCGCAGGCTGAATCCGTACATCGTCTCGATATGGCAACCAGCGGCGTGATTGTAGTAGCGCTAACCAAAGCGGCAGAGCGCGAGCTAAAACGCCAGTTTCGCGAACGCGAGCCGAAGAAACAGTATGTCGCGCGCGTCTGGGGACATCCAGCTCCGGCCGAGGGACTGGTTGATTTACCGCTGATTTGTGACTGGCCAAACCGGCCAAAGCAGAAAGTGTGCTATGAAACGGGGAAATCGGCGCAGACCGAGTATGAGGTGGTGGAGTTCGCGGCAGATAACACCGCCCGGGTGGTGCTCAAACCCATTACCGGACGCTCCCACCAACTGCGTGTGCATATGCTGGCGTTAGGGCATCCGATCCTGGGCGATCGTTTCTACGCCCCGCCAGAAGCCCTGGCGTTAGCGCCGCGTCTGTTGCTGCACGCAGAAATGTTAACCATCACACATCCCGAATACGGCAACAGTATGACGTTTAAAGTCCCGGCGGATTTTTAAATTCTGAGCCAATTTGTGCCGGGGGCGCTTCGCTTGCCCGGCCTACGTTATGAATGTAGGCCGGATAAGGCGCTAGCCGCATCCGGCAATTCAATCACTTGAACCCTTTTTGATCCTTGATCAGCTCATACGCTTTTTGAATTTCCTGCGCTTTTTGCTTCGCCATTTCCATCATTTCTGGCGGCAGGCCCTTCGCCACCAGTTTGTCAGGATGGTGCTCACTCATCAGCTTACGGTATGCTCGCTTAATAGT
Organism: Citrobacter arsenatis; assembly: GCF_004353845.1. Classification (GTDB taxonomy): domain Bacteria; phylum Pseudomonadota; class Gammaproteobacteria; order Enterobacterales; family Enterobacteriaceae; genus Citrobacter; species Citrobacter arsenatis. The sequence goes on along the minus strand of NZ_CP037864.1, from coordinate 810,021 downwards.
GGTCGCATCATCGGTCGCTTTCACACCCAGCACATTGCACGCGTCTTCCAGCGTTGGGCCGCGTTGCGCCTGCTGCCAACCACCGCCACCGGACTGTTGCTGATATCCACCGCCAAACTGCGCGCCGCCCTGCATCATGCGCAGGAACTGATCAAATTGGGTACGTGAGATCCCCAACTCTTCTGCAATCACATACAGCACTTCACGCTCGTTAGGATGCAATGAGCCATCGGCGAATGCCGCCTGGATCTGAATCTCCAGAAACATGCGGATCAGATCGAATCGACCAAAACAGACGCTGCGAAACTGACGCATCTTTTCACGTAATGGGTAATTATCCGATTTTCCCACCCGGAAGGCATGCTGTGCAGCAGTACGCGAGTCACCGTGTAAATTCATCCGATCCATCAACTGGCTGGCGATATGAATATCGGCCTCCGTGACGCGTCCTTTGGATTTGGTCAGATGCCCCATCACCTCAAAAGTGGTGGCAAAAAACAGCGCCTGACGTTCACGTTGGTTGGCAAACCACGCCATTTTGCGCATGCGGGCTTTGTCGAACATGTGGCCAACTAACAGGCCCAGAACCACACCCCAGAAGCCGCCGCCCATCATTAAGGCCACGGCCACACCAATTATCTTTCCCCAATACTGCATAGACTCCCCAAATCTTTCTGCTCTCAGCCAGGTTATGTCCCACAATATAAGGTGCTTTTACCGATTTACGGCTGCGGTCAATTGTGGGACATCGCCTATAATTTGCATTATCATACCTGTCATTCAATGCCGTGCCTAACACCACAAACGCTATACCCGTTGGATTTCGAGTTGCAGCAAGGCGGCAACGTAGTGAGTCCCCTGGAGCTTACCCATGTAAGTGACTGGGGTGAACGAGGAAGACAACGAAGATGCAGCTTGAAAGGTGGCGGGTATAAAATGGGCAGGATTAATACTAGCGAAGTGAAGATGAGATAAGTTAGGCTGTGACCGTTTGTCACGCGCGACGCTACTGATGATGGAACAATAAATACAACGTATGAAAAAACGTATTCCCACTCTTCTGGCCACCATGATTGCCAGCGCCCTCTATAGCCATCAGGGCCTGGCAGCCGATCTCGCCTCACAGTGTATGCTGGGCGTGCCGAGCTATGACCGTCCTCTGGTACAGGGCGAGACCAATGAATTACCCGTCACCATCAATGCCGACAACGCCAAAGGGAATTACCCGGATGATGCGGTGTTTACCGGCAACGTGGATATCGCACAGGGTAACAGCCGCCTGCAGGCCGACGAAGTACAGCTTCATCAGAAGCAAGCCGAAGGCCAGCCAGAGCCAGTACGTACCGTCGATGCGTTGGGTAATGTCCATTATGATGACAATCAGGTTATTCTGAAGGGGCCGAAGGGCTGGTCTAATCTGAATACCAAAGATACCAACATTTGGGAAGGTGACTACCAGATGGTAGGTCGTCAGGGCCGCGGGAAAGCCGACCTGATGAAACAGCGTGGGGAAAACCGCTATACCATTCTGGAAAACGGTAGCTTTACCTCCTGTCTGCCAGGTTCCGATACCTGGAGCGTCGTCGGTAGCGAAGTGATCCATGACCGTGAAGAACAGGTCGCAGAGATCTGGAACGCTCGTTTTAAACTGGGTCCGGTTCCGGTCTTTTACAGTCCTTATTTACAACTGCCCGTTGGTGATAAGCGTCGCTCTGGTTTCCTGATCCCGAACGCAAAATACTCTACCAATAACTATTTTGAGTTCTACCTCCCGTATTACTGGAACATTGCGCCCAACATGGACGCCACCATCACGCCGCATTATATGCACCGTCGTGGTGGTATCATGTGGGAAAACGAATTCCGCTACCTCACCCAGGCAGGTGCAGGCCTGATGGAGTTCGACTATCTGAACTCCGATAAAGTCTATGAGGATGAAAATCCGAAGGATGACAACTCACGCCGCTGGCTGTTCTACTGGCAGCACGCTGGGGTGATGGACCAGGTGTGGCGTTTCAACGTTGACTACACCAAGGTCAGCGACTCCAGCTACTTTAACGACTTTGACAACAAGTACGGTTCCAGTACCGACGGCTATGCCACGCAAAAATTCAGCGTCGGCTATGCGGTACAGAACTTTGACGCCACGGTCTCAACCAAGCAGTTCCAGGTCTTTGATGACCAGAACAAAAGTAGTTATTCCGCCGAACCGCAGTTAGACGTTAACTTTTACCAGAACGACGTCGGTCCGTTTGATACCCGTATTTATGGTCAGGCGGTTCATTTCGTCAACACCACCGACAATATGCCGGAAGCAACGCGCTTACACCTTGAACCAACCATCAATCTGCCGTTGTCAAATAACTGGGGCAGTATCAATACCGAAGCGAAGCTGATGGCGACTCACTATCAGCAAAGTAATCTGGATTCGTACAACAACAACTCCGCTAACACAAACAAGCTGGACGATTCAGCTAACCGCGTCATGCCGCAGTTTAAAGTTGACGGCAAGATGGTGTTCGAGCGCGACATGCAAATGCTGGCACCTGGCTATACCCAGACGCTGGAGCCGCGTGCGCAGTACCTGTACGTCCCCTATCGCGACCAAAGTCATATCTACAACTATGACTCATCCCTGCTGCAATCTGACTACAGTGGCCTGTTCCGTGACCGTACTTATGGCGGCCTGGACCGCATTGCTTCTGCCAACCAGGTGACGACCGGGGTCACATCTCGCGTTTATGATGACGCAGCCGTTGAACGTTTTAATATTTCTGTGGGTCAAATCTACTATTTCACCGAGTCTCGCACTGGCGATGACAACATCAAATGGGAGAATGACGACAAAACGGGCTCACTGGTATGGGCAGGCGACACCTACTGGCGCATCTCCGATCGCTGGGGTTTACGCAGTGGGATCCAGTACGACACACGTCTGGATAGCATAGCGACCAGCAGCAGCAGCATCGAATATCGTCGCAACGAAAACAGTTTATTACAGTTAAATTACCGTTACGCCAGCCCGGAATACATCCAGGCCACGCTGCCTAATAGCAGCGCCGACCAAAAAAAATGGAACCAGGCTCAGTATGAAAACGGGATTTCGCAGGTGGGTGCAGTGGCCAGCCTCCCGATCGCCGATCGCTGGTCAATTGTCGGGGCTTATTACTTTGACACAAACGTCAATAAACCCGCAGACCAGATGTTGGGCCTGCAGTACAACTCCTGCTGTTACGCCATTCGCTTCGGCTATGAGCGCAAGCTGAACGGTTGGGATGACAAACAGCAGCACGCGATTTATGACAACACGATCGGCTTTAATATCGAGCTACGTGGTCTGAGCTCTAACTACGGTCTCGGTACCCAACAGATGTTGCGTTCGAACATTTTGCCGTATCAAAGCTCTTTGTGATCTGATTGATTTACAACGTAATCCGCATTGCGGTTAATTGAAATGGAAAAAGTATGAAGAACTGGAAAACGCTGCTTCTCGGTATCGCCATGATCGCGAATACCAGTTTCGCTGCCCCACAGGTAGTCGATAAAGTCGCAGCCGTCGTCAATAACGGCGTCGTTCTGGAAAGCGACGTCGATGGCTTAATGCAGTCCGTAAAACTTAATGCAGGACAGGCTGGTCAGCAGTTACCCGATGACGCCACGCTGCGTCATCAGATCCTGGAACGTTTGATCATGGATCAAATCGTCCTGCAGATGGGCCAGAAGATGGGTGTGAAAATCTCTGACGAGCAGTTGGATCAGGCTATTGCCAACATCGCCAAGCAGAACAACATGACGCTCGATCAGATGCGCAGCCGTCTGGCACAGGATGGCTTAAGCTATTCCACCTATCGTAGCCAGATCCGTAAAGAGATGACCATCTCTGAAGTGCGTAACAACGAAGTTCGCCGTCGCGTCACTATTCTGCCACAGGAAGTGGACGCCCTGGCACAGCAGGTCGGCAACCAAAACGATGCCAGCACCGAGCTGAACCTCAGCCACATTCTGATCCCATTGCCGGAAAACCCAACTTCCGACCAGGTCAACGCAGCTGAAAGCCAGGCGCGTTCTGTTGTTGATGAAGCGCGTAACGGTAGTGATTTCGGCAAACTGGCCATCACTTATTCCGCCGATCAGCAGGCGCTGAAAGGCGGCCAGATGGGTTGGGGACGTATTCAGGAGCTGCCGGGCATCTTCGCTCAGGCGTTAAGCACGGCGAAAAAAGGCGATATCATCGGTCCAATTCGTTCCGGTGTCGGCTTTCACATTCTGAAAGTCAACGATATGCGCGGTCAAAGCCAGAGTATCTCCGTGACTGAAGTTCACGCCCGCCACATTCTGCTCAAGCCGTCGCCGATCATGACCGATCAACAGGCACGCCTGAAGCTGGAACAAATCGCGGCAGATATTAAGAGCGGTAAAACAACCTTCGCAGCAGCGGCTAAAGAGTTTTCTCAGGATCCCGGATCTGCCAACCAGGGCGGCGATCTGGGCTGGGCTGCAGCGGATATTTTCGATCCTGCTTTCCGCGATGCGCTGACCAAACTTCACAAAGGCCAGATGAGCACCCCGGTACACTCTTCTTTCGGTTGGCATCTGATCGAGCTGCTGGACACGCGTAATGTTGATAAAACTGACGCGGCGCAGAAAGACAAAGCCTACCGTATGCTGATGAACCGTAAATTCTCGGAAGAAGCGGCAACCTGGATGCAGGAACAGCGCGCCAGCGCATACGTTAAAATTCTGAGCAACTAATGACTCGTACCCAACGCGTTGTTATCACTCCCGGCGAACCCGCCGGGATTGGCCCGGACCTTGTGGTTCAGCTCGCACAGCGTGAGTGGCCCGTAGAACTCGTCGTCTGTGCGGATGCCGCACTTCTTAGTGACCGGGCAGCAATGCTCGGTTTACCGCTTTCACTCCTCCCATACTCTCCAGATACCCCAGCCAGACCGCAATCAGCAGGCACGTTGACGCTGTTGCCGATTGCGCTGCGGGCACCTGTTGTCGCGGGTCAGTTGGCGGTAGAGAACGGGCAATATGTGGTGGAAACGCTGGCTCGCGCCTGCGATGGTTGTCTGCAAGATGAGTTTGCCGCGCTGATTACTGGCCCTGTCCACAAGGGTGTAATCAATGATGCAGGCGTCCCGTTTACCGGGCATACCGAATTTTTTGAAGAGCGCTCACGGGCGAACAAAGTCGTCATGATGCTGGCAACGGAAGAGCTACGCGTTGCCCTGGCAACCACGCATTTACCGCTCAGAGCCGTTGCTGACGCTATTACGCCCGCCCTGCTTCAGGAAGTGATCGGCATTTTGCATCATGATTTGCGCACCAAATTTGGCATTGCCGATCCACATATTCTGGTGTGTGGTCTTAACCCGCATGCCGGTGAAGGCGGTCATATGGGAACGGAAGAGATAGACACCATCATTCCGGTACTCGATGAACTGCGCGCGCAGGGGATGAAATTAAACGGCCCACTGCCTGCAGATACGCTGTTTCAGCCCAAATATCTCGACCACGCGGATGCGGTGCTGGCAATGTACCACGATCAGGGTCTCCCCGTGCTAAAATACCAGGGATTTGGTCGCGGTGTGAATATCACGCTGGGCCTGCCCTTTATTCGCACATCCGTCGATCACGGCACCGCACTTGAACTTGCGGGTCGTGGACAAGCAGATGTCGGCAGTTTTATTACGGCGCTTAATCTCGCCATCAAAATGATTGTTAATACTAATGAATAATCGAGTCCATCAGGGCCACTTAGCCCGTAAACGTTTCGGGCAAAACTTCCTCAACGATCAGTTTGTGATCGAAAGTATTGTCTCTGCTATCAACCCGCAGAAAGGTCAGGCTATGGTCGAAATCGGCCCGGGCCTGGCGGCATTGACTGAACCAGTAGGCGAACGCCTGGATAAACTCACGGTCATTGAGCTGGACCGCGATCTCGCCGCGCGCCTGCAAACACATCCGTTTTTAGGGCCGAAGCTGACGATTTATCAACAAGATGCCATGACCATGAACTTCGGCGAACTGGCACAAACGATGGGGCAGCCGTTGCGCGTATTCGGCAACCTGCCGTACAACATCTCCACGCCGCTGATGTTCCATCTTTTTTCCTATACTGATGCCATTGCCGACATGCATTTCATGTTGCAAAAAGAGGTGGTCAATCGCCTGGTTGCAGGGCCAAACAGTAAAGCGTATGGTCGATTAAGCGTCATGGCACAGTATTACTGCAATGTGATCCCGGTACTTGAAGTGCCACCATCTGCATTTACGCCTGCGCCAAAAGTCGATTCCGCCGTCGTGCGCCTGGTCCCTCACGCGACAATGCCGTATCCGGTTAAAGATGTTCGTGTACTGAGCCGTATTACCACCGAAGCGTTTAATCAGCGTCGTAAAACGGTACGTAATAGCCTCGGTAACCTGTTTAGCGTTGAAGTACTGACAGAGCTGGGTGTTGATCCGGCGATGCGAGCGGAAAATATCTCTGTAGCGCAATACTGCCGGATGGCTAACTATCTGTCAGAAAACGCGCCATCGAAGGAGAGTTAAAGATGATCAATTCGCCCCGAGTGTGCATTCAGGTACAAAGCGTCTACATTGAGGCGCAATCCTCACCTGATGATGAACGTTACGTTTTTGCTTATACCGTGACTATCCGCAATTTGGGGCGAGCGCCTGTGCAGCTGTTGGGGCGTTATTGGTTGATCACCAATGGTCATGGCCGCGAAACCGAAGTTCAGGGCGAAGGTGTGGTAGGCGTTCAGCCCCACATCGAACCTGGCGAAGAGTATCAGTACACCAGCGGAGCGGTAATTGAAACACCGCTGGGCACCATGCAGGGTCATTACGAAATGATCGATGAACAAGGCATCGCCTTTACCATCGACATTCCCGTGTTCCGACTCGCCGTTCCTACACTCATTCATTAAAACAATAACTATGGCGACATACCTTATTGGCGACGTTCACGGTTGTTACGATGAACTGGTAGCCTTGCTGCATCAGGTAGACTTTAATTCCGAAAAAGACACCCTATGGCTCACCGGCGACCTGGTCGCGCGTGGGCCTGGCTCGCTGGACGTTTTGCGCTACGTTAAATCGCTGGGCGACAGCGTGCGGTTAGTCCTCGGCAATCACGATTTGCACCTGCTGGCCGTGTTTGCCGGTATCAGTCGTAATAAGCCGAAAGACCGGCTCACGCCGCTGCTTGAGGCACCGGATGCTGATGCGTTGCTGAACTGGCTACGTCGCCAACCGCTGTTGCAGGTAGACGAAGAGAAGAAACTGGTAATGGCGCATGCCGGGATTACCCCACAATGGGATCTGCAGACGGCAAAAGACTGTGCTCGCGATGTGGAAGCTGTGCTATCGAGTGATTCGTATCCGTTTTTCCTTGATGCGATGTACGGCGACATGCCAAATAACTGGACCCCGGAACTGACGGGGCTGGCGCGCCTGCGTTTTATCACCAACGCGTTTACCCGCATGCGTTACTGCTTCCCCAACGGCCAGTTGGATATGTACAGCAAAGAGTCGCCAGAAGATGCGCCAGCCCCGCTGAAGCCGTGGTTTGCCATTCCTGGCCCTGTCAGTGAAGCCTATAGCATTGCATTCGGGCACTGGGCATCGCTGGAGGGCAAAGGCACGCCAGAAGGGATTTACGCGCTGGATACGGGGTGTTGCTGGGGAGGCGATCTCACCTGTCTGCGCTGGGAAGATAAACAGTACTTTGTGCAGCCGTCAAATCGCCATCTGAATCTGGACCCCGGCGAGGCGGTCAACGCCTGATATGTTTAGGCCTGATGGCGCTACGCTTATCAGGCCTACATCTGGCACAAGAGTAGGCCGGATAAGGCGTTTCGCCGCCATCCGGCACTCACAGTATTAACGACGCTCCAGAATCTCGAAGCAATAGCTGTGGGAGTTTTGCGCATCGGCATCGTGGAATTCACTGAACACCGATTCCCAGTCATCCGGTTCGTAGTCCGGGAAATGCGTATCCCCTTCCACTTCCGCATCAATGTGCGTCAGATACAGTTTCTGCGCTTTCGGCAGGAACTGCTCATACACACGTCCACCGCCAATCACCATAATTTCCGGCTCATCGCCGCAGGCCGCAATCGCTTCCTCAACAGACTTCACCCACTGCACGCGATCGTCGGTGCCTGGCTTGCTGCTGATGACGATATTTTTACGCCCTGGCAACGGTCGCCCGATGGATTCCCAAGTGTGGCGTCCCATGACAACCGGCTTATTTAAAGTATTACGTTTAAACCAGGCGAGATCGGCAGGTAGGTTCCACGGCATGGCGTTTTCCATACCGATGACGCGATCTACCGCTAACGCCGCAATCAGACTGATCATTGAATATATCCCGGATACAAAAAAATTGTCGCCACTATACGGAAAGCGCAATCTTTCGTCGACTAGCCAAAGGAAGATGTACAGGAAAATTTTCTGTTCTGCTGGCGAGTCCGCGACTTCTGAGTGGACTCCCAGCATTACAGTAGTTCAAAAACAGCCAATTAGCAGTAAAGTTTGCAGAACATCACATTTTTTACCCTATGCTGACGGTTTCACTTCCGGCTCATCGGCAACGTCGCCCGTATGCTTACCTTCATCCGTGCCTTGCCAGCCATGGCGTTGAATTAACGATAAGTGCTGACGATCTTCCGCAATAATTTCACTCAGCATTGCGCTGGTACGTTTATAAACCGCCGCGCGGGAAGTCGCGTCATTTTCCCCTTTCACCATCTCCTCAACCATCAGCGTATTGAAGCGGCGGAATACGTCGGCCCGTTCACGCGCCTCATAGCGCCCAAGCCCGAGACCTTCCAGTGCCAAACGTCCGGTCTTCAGTGCGCCTTCAAAGGTTTCACGCTCTGGCATATCCACCCCCGCCTGACGCAGACGGATGTAATGATCCACGTCGCGCGCACGGGCAATAATTTGTAGATGGGGGAAATGCTCTTTCACCATTTCAGTCAGTTGCAGGCTGGTTTGCGGATCGTCAATGGCGTTAATAATGACTTCGGCTTTAGCCGCCCCGGCAGACTCGAGCAGATCCATCCGGGTCGCATCGCCATAGAACACCTTCATGCCAAATTTACGCAGCGTTTCGATATGGTCCGGGTCATGGTCAAGAACCACCATTTTCACCCCGCTCGACAGCAACAGACGACCGGTTATCTGGCCAAATCGCCCAAACCCGGCAATGATCACCCGCGGCTGTTCCTCGTCGATTTCATCGGCTTCCCGCTCTTCACCGGTCGCCGATTTTTCCAGACGCGTCAAAATCACCAGTAAAATCGGCGTAGCCGCCATCGACAACGCCACCGCCAGCGTCAGAGATTTCGCCCAGTCAGGGTCAAGCACGTTTGCCATTTGCGCCGCGCCAAACACCACGAAGGCAAACTCACTACCCTGCCCTAATAATACGGCAAACCATCTGCGCTGTTTGTTCGGCACCTGTAAGGGTTTCGCTATCAGCCACAGCATGACAGTTTTGATAACCAGGAAACCAACCAACAGAATGATAATGCGCAGGGGATTATCAATCAGCGTACCGAAGTCGATAGACATCCCCACGCCGATAAAGAACAGTCCCAGCAGTAGCCCTTTAAACGGCTCAATATCGCTTTCCAGCGCGTGGCGATACTCAGAGCTTGCCAGCAGTACACCGGCCAGGAATGCCCCCATCGCCATCGACAGCCCAACCTCTTCCAACAGCAGACCGAAGCCAAACACGAGGAACAGCGCAACGGCACTGAACACTTCCCGCAGGCCCGAGCGGGCGACAAAACGTAAGGCCGGGCGCGTCACATAACGCCCCAACAACACCACCAGCACCAATGCGCTCGCGACCTTGAGGGCAGACAATGCAAACGCCCCAAGCGTTGTGGATGCGCCACTCGCAGCCAGTAATGGGATCATCGCTACCAGTGGAATAGCAGCGATATCCTGGAACAGCAGCACGGCAAACGCGCTCCGTCCCAATTGCGACACCATCAGATTACGTTCATTCATCGCTTGCATAGCGATAGCCGTAGAGGAGAGCGCCAGCGTCATGCCGATCAGTTCCGCTACCTGCCAGCGCAGGCCAAGGAACATGCAGAACACACCAATCAGACCGCCGCAAACCACCATTTGCAGCGCGCCACCGCCGAACACCGAGGCGCGCAGTTTCCACAAACGTTGCGGATCCAGCTCCAGGCCGATAACAAACAGCATCAGCACCACGCCGATCTCCGCAAAATGCAGGATTGATTCGGCGTCCGTCACCAGCCTCAGCCCCCATGGTCCAATAATACATCCGGCGATAAGGTACCCCAGCACCGACCCTAGCCCCAGCCGCACGGCGATGGGCACTATCAGCGCCGCAGAACCAAGATAAATCAGCGCCTGTATTAGCGTATGGCTATCCATGATGAACCTCCTGCCACTCCAGCAGACGTTGTTTGTAATGACGCGCCTGCGCCTGCAACGTTTCATCATCACAGATAAACGTACAGTGCATTGCAAACGGCGGCAGCCATTTGAGGCCACAGTAAAGCGCCGTTGCCTGTAAGGGCTGGGAAAGCACATCAAATCCAGGATGGGAGCCAATATCAAAGTGGTTTTCACCGCCGCCGGTGGTCACTGCCCATAGCAAATGTTTGCCGTGGAGCGCAGTTCCCCCGTGGCCGTACGCCCAACCGTGCGACAGGACCTTATCCATCCACAGCTTGAGTAACGGAGGTGTGCTATACCACTGCATCGGATGCTGCCAGATGATCAAATCAGCACGCGCCAGCGCATCCTGTTCAGCGGCAATATCGATATTGAAGTCGGGGTAGAGCTGGTAGAGCGAGCGGATCTCCACGCCCTCCAGCGTCCTTGCCTGTTCAAGCATCCGCTTATTCGCATGCGAGTGCTGCGGATAGGGATGCGCATAAATGATGAGGATCATGATTAGCCTGTTTCACTGCATTATTGTAATAACAGTGAGTTTAGTCACTTAATCCACAGGCTAACAGTCAATATTATTGAGTGGCTGAATGGAGAATACTGAACTAGTTATCCAGTTCACTCATATCTTTAACCTGATCGCGGTTAATCTGTTCCGTCTTACCCGTCTGGGCATTTTTGTACGACACCAGGCCGGTATCATCATCAACTTGCGGTTTGCCGTCAGTGACGATTGTTTTGCCATCGGTGGTTTTAACCGCCTGGTTTGAGGAGCAACCGGCTACGGTAAACAGTGCTGCTGCGGTAAAAATAGAAGTGATCAGGATATGTTTTTGCATGGTGTTCTCCCTGCTTTTCAGTTGTTTTCAGTGATATACCCAGTTAACTGTAGGCTAACTAACTGAGTTGCAGGGAAAATACAGAACACTCCTAATAGCCTGTTCTGGTAACCGGCTTACTGCGAATCGTCATTTGACTGGTTTGCGCCAGCGTCAGCCCCCGCGTTTCCGGGGCGAAAGCGATAGACACCAGCAGACCAATCAGCGAAATTCCTGCGCCCATCAGCATGACATTGCTGATGCCGTATTTAGTGATAAACACCGGTAGCGCCCAGGTTGAAACAATGGTGCCGATGCGACTTAACGACATGATCACCCCGACGGCAGACGCGCGGATATCAGTGGGGAACAGTTCATTAGGGTACAGCCACTGCAGGTTTCCCGGCCCCCCCGAGAAAAACGCGTATACGGCAAACGCCAGCACCACCAGCCACGCCCCCATATCAGGGATTAACCCCAGCACGGCCAGCGCCAGCGTCATCATAATAAAGCTGCCAATCAACAGCGGTCGGCGGCCCGCGCTATTGAGCCAGAACATGGGTGGAATACACCCCAGCATAAAGCACAGACTTATCACCACATTGCCCAACGCGGCGCTTTTCCCGGCACCAAGCCCCAGCAGCCCAACAATCTGTGGACCAAAGGTATAAATGGCGAACATCGGGATCACCTGGCAGGTCCAGATAGCGGCGACAAACAAGACAAACGGGAAATGACGGCGATTAAACAGCTGCAGGAAGCGCGTCTCCTGCGGCGCTTCTTCGTCGAACACCACCGGTTCGCCGAACAGTTTGATCATCATTTCCTCGCACTCTTTCACCCGACCTTTACGCAGCAGCCAGCGCGGCGATTCAGGCAGATCGAAACGCCCAATCAGGATCAAAATGCAGGGGATCACCGCACTGCCCAACATCCAGCGCCATCCGCCCTCAACATCATACAACCAGTAACCGACCAGATCGGCACAGGTAGCGCCGACATACCACATCGCGGCGATAAAACCGATGGAGAAAGCGCGCTGGCGGGTATTAGAGAACTCGGTAATCATCGAGGTAGCGATCGGGTAATCGGCGCCAATCACAATGCCGATTAGCACGCGCATCACCAACAGCTCAACGGGCGAGGAGACAAACATGGTTGCCGCCGATATCACGCCAATGGCGATAATATCGATGATGAACATTTTGCGCCGCCCGACCTTATCGGAAATGTAGCCAAACAGCGACGTCCCCACAAACAGACCTGCGAGCGTACCGGCACCCAGCAGACCAATCCACTCGGCATCCAGCTTCAATGCAGGCGTGAGCTGTTCCAGCGCCACGCCAATCATCACCAGCACATAACCATCCAGAAACGGCCCACCGCTTCCCCACAGCATTATCCGGCGGTGAATAGAGGTAAATTTGATGTCATCAAAGTTCCTGGGCTGCTGCATAGCGACTTCCTGTTTCAATACGGGCAAAGCGTCATCTGTAGGCCGGATAAGGCGTTTACGCCGTCATCCGGCATTGGCGCCACATGATTGCCGGATGGCGACGCTAGCGCGTCTTATCCGGCCTACGGGTGCACAACCTCGTACTTATTAGCCGTAGCGGAACTCCACGCCAAACGTTCCACGCGGGTATTCCCATTTTTCCAACGCGGTATCAAGTCCGAGAATGCGGCACGTTCCGCACTCCAGGCATCCGGCGTAATCAAAACGAACGCTGCCGTCGTCCTGCTTTTTATACAGCCCTGCCGGACAAGCTTTAATCAGCACTTCCAGCGCCTGTTTATCAGGATCGGTTTTGAGAATGATATGCGGGCTGTCTTCATCCACATTGAACTTATTGACGCCCAGTTTGACGTCCACATTGACGGGAGATGTCATAATACGGTCACTCCTTTCAGGCCATCTTTCATCAGGTTGATGAAGCCCACTTTCTTCGCATGGCGCAGGATTTTTTTGCGCATTGGCACCGGAGCGGAACCATCCACGGTGAAAAGGTCGCGCGCAATACTGACCGCCATTTCAGGATAGGCGGTAAACATGCGTGGGTTATCAAGGAAAGCAGGAAGCTTCTGATACATGCGCATATCGCGCATCGGACCATCGTCGAGATGCTGACGGTATTCGCCCAGCGACTGCTTGCTAAAGTCGTCCCGCTTCATCGCGGAAAGCACCGTTTTCGCCGCCGCTTCGCCTGCGGATATGGCGAGATCCATACCGCGGATAGTAAAGCCGAGGTTCATACACATTCCGGCAGCATCCCCGGCGATCAGAACACCGTCACCCACCAGTTCTGGCTGCATATTGATACCGGCCTCCGGAACAACGTGCGCGGCATATTCCACCAGCTTGCCACCAGCGATCAGCGGGGCTACCGCAGGATGCTGTTTGAAATCTTCCAGCATTTGCGGGACCGATTTTTTCGCGTCTTTCAGATGATGAAGGCCGCAGACCAGCCCCAGAGAAAGGGTCGTTTCATTCGTATAGAGAAAACCACCGCCCATCAATCCATCGGTTGGCGAACCGGCAAACAGGCAGGCTGCGCCTTCATTCCCCTGTAACTGGAAACGATCTTCAATCACCGATTTTGGCAATTCGATCAGCTCTTTTACACCAACGGCAACATGCGATGCCTCAACGCGCTTTGCCATGCCCAGCTTTTCTGCCAGCAGAGAATTCACCCCGTCGGCGAGGATCACCACTTTGGCTTCCAGAATATCGCCGTCGGCTTCCACACCCACGACTTTACCCTCACGTTGCACTACGTTATCCACGCGAATACCAGTGATAAGCTGAGCGCCTGCCTCTTCGGCCTGTTCCATCAGCCAGGCATCAAATTTGCTGCGTAAGACGGAATAAGAAACCTGCGACGATGCGGCCTCTTCACCATTGCAATAGTCGATGGTCATCGCCCCTTTGTCGGTCATAAAGGCGAGTTTTTCGTGGGTGATGATGCGTTCAATGGGGGCGTGCTCAGCAAAACCGGGAATGATGCGCTCCAGGCTATGCGCATACATGCGCCCACCGGTGACATTCTTCGCGCCAGCAGAATTGCCGCGCTCGATAACCAGCACCTGTGCACCTTCCCGAGCCAGCACCAGCGCCGCAACCGAACCAGCCAGACCTGCACCCACGATGATGGCATCAAAGATATCTTCGGACATACGTACTCCTGTCAGCGGCAGGATACCTTCGCATCCTGCCCGAATGGTTTAACGCGCTAAGGCAGCCGTCAGCGCAGGCAGGATCTTCAGCGCATCGCCAACAATGCCATAATCCGCATACTGGAAAATCGGCGCATTTTTGTCTTTGTTGATGGCGAAAATCGTCTGCGCGCCGTTGGCGCCGACCATATGTTGGATCTGCCCGGAGATCCCCACGGCCAGATACAGTTCAGGCTTAAGCATCAGGTTGGAGATGCCGACGTAGCGCTCGTGCTCCATCCATTTCTCGTTTTCTGCCACCGGGCGGGAACAGGCAAGTTCAGCGCCAATCGTTTGGCACAGCGCTTCGGCCAGAGAGATATTTTCTTTACTGCCGATACCGCGTCCCACGCTGACCACCAGGCGGGCTTTGTCGAGATCAACGCTATTGCTCTGACGCGCCTGAGTAGCCGTGCGGGTCACGGCAATAGCCGGAGCCTGCCACTGGACGGTATGCACCTCGCCGCTGCGGGCGGTATCCGGTTGCTGCGCGTCAAATGTTCCGCTGCTGAGCGTGATCACGGCAAACGGCGAAGCGATTGTTTCTGCCCCCATAGCCAGGCCGCCGTAGACCATATGTTTGACCGCTGCTTTTCCGTCCTCCACCGCGACTGCGCTGGCATCGTTGGAGACCGCAGCCGACAAGCGAAAGCCCAGCTTTGCCGCCAACAGCTTGCCCCGACGCGTATTCGGCAGCAGTACCGCACCGCCCTCGCTGTGCTGACGAATAGTCTCAGCCATCACGTCGGCGTAGTCTTCGACCATACGGTCTTCAGGCTTACCGCTGAGCAGCCAGACATGATCCGCACCTAAATGGCATGCCACCGCGCCATCCTCATCGCTGAGCACAAACGTATTAACTTTTTCACCTAAAGCCTGCGCACCATTCATCAGTTCCGGCAGACGAGAAGGGGTATCGCTGAATACCCAGATACTGGAAAATTTGTTCATAACATCCCCTGATAATTAAATGATTTTGCGAAGATTCTCGACAAACGCGGCAATCTGTTCTTCACCGTCACCTTCAATCACAACGCGCTGACGCTCGCGCTGCTTCGGCGCAGCAACCTGTTGTTGGGAATACGCCTGTGCGCTATTCAGCCCAATGTCTGCAGGCGACCAGACCTGAACCGGTTTTTTCGCCGCGCCAAGAATGGCTTTCATGGAAGGGATTTGTGGGGTGTTGATGTCCGTTGAAACCGCAATCGCCGCCGGGAGCGGGATGCTCAGCGTTTCGACTTCATCTTCCAGTTCACGCTCTACCGTCACGGTACTGTCGGTAAGAGAGAGGATTTTACTCACGCCGTTAACCGCCGGAATATTCAGCGCTTCGCCCACCAGCAGACCAACCTGCTGAGCATAAAGATCGGAAGAACCGTCACCGCAAATAAGCAGATCGAAACCTGATTTTTGCGCCGCAGCAGCCAACGCACTGGCTGTTTGTTGCGGCAGCGCCTGCTCGAATTGATCGTCGATAACAACAATCAGTTCATCCGGGCCACGGGAGAGTACATCTTTTCGCCCTTTTGCATTGGTCAGCGCTTTGCCACCAACGCTCATGGCGACAACCTGAGCGTCTCCCAACAGCTGTTTCAACTGACAAGCGGCTTCGATCGCATTCAGATCATATTGGCTGATTTTGCCATCCGCTTTACTGAAATCGAGTGAACCATCAGCATTATTAATCGCAATATCCTGTTCATCAGGTACGCATTTGTAGCAAGTAATTATCTTCATTGCATCTCCAGAAATCATGAAGGAAACGTATTTATATCGGCGGTGTTAAATACAGATATCACGCTCTTTAATTCGGAAATAAAACATTAATCACCAATATTGAAAATGTCACACATTGAAATTCGTAACTTTCAATAGTGTTACATGCCTCACCAATATTGAAAGAAACATGTCAAACAGGAAAATTTTCAATATTGTTTGCTGGCTCAACAATATTGAACGTCAGTCACTTAAAAAAGTTAAAAAACCAACACTAACAATATGATTAATAAAATAAAAAACCGAAATTACCCGCAAAATAACCAGCATAAAAAAGTGTGATACAGATAACAGAATCACCGGAAATGAATACCCATTATGAGTTACTCACTGAGGCGCTCCCAGAGGTTAAAAAGTTATCAACAAATCATTAATAATAAATAAACAAACGATCATGCACGGGTACGCTAAATAAATTTCGTTTTCACACTGGAATTCACTTATGAAAAATGAAAAGAGAAAATCGGGAATTGAACCGAAGGTTTTTTTTCCGCCATTAATAATAGTCGGAATACTTTGTTGGCTAACAGTAAGAGATCTGGATGCGGCTAACGTAGTTATTAATGCGGTATTCAGTTATGTCACCAACGTCTGGGGTTGGGCATTTGAATGGTATATGGTCGTCATGCTTTTCGGCTGGTTCTGGTTGGTCTTTGGCCCGTATTCGAAAAAGAAATTAGGTGACGAAAAACCCGAGTTTAGTACCGCCAGCTGGATTTTTATGATGTTCGCTTCCTGTACATCCGCCGCGGTACTGTTCTGGGGTTCCATCGAGATTTACTACTACATCTCCACCCCGCCGTTTGCGCTCGCCCCTAACTCCACGGGCGCGAAGGAGCTGGGTCTGGCATACAGCCTGTTCCACTGGGGACCGCTGCCGTGGGCAACCTATAGCTTCCTTTCTGTGGCCTTCGCCTACTTCTTCTTTGTTCGCAAAATGGACGTCATCCGCCCCAGCTCCACGCTGGTACCGCTAGTGGGCGAAAAGCATGCGAAAGGGTTGTTCGGTACCATCGTCGATAACTTCTATCTGGTGGCGCTGATTTTCGCGATGGGTACCAGCCTCGGTCTGGCTACCCCACTGGTAACCGAGTGTATGCAGTATCTGTTCGGTATTCCGCACACGCTGCAACTCGACGCCATCATCATTACCTGCTGGATCATATTGAACGCCATTTGCGTGGCCTGCGGTCTGCAAAAAGGGGTCAAGATCGCCAGCGACGTGCGTAGCTACCTGAGCTTCCTGATGCTGGGCTGGGTGTTTATCGTCAGCGGCGCCAGCTTCATCATGAACTACTTCACCGACTCGGTAGGCATGCTGCTGATGTATCTGCCGCGCATGCTGTTCTACACCGATGCCATCGGCAAAGGCGGTTTCCCGCAGGGCTGGACCGTCTTCTACTGGGCGTGGTGGGTCATCTACGCCATCCAGATGAGTATCTTCCTGGCGCGTATTTCTCGCGGTCGTACCGTACGTGAACTGTGCTTCGGAATGGTGCTGGGCCTGACCGCTTCCACCTGGATCCTGTGGACCGTCCTTGGCAGCAACACGCTGCTGCTGATGGATAAAAACATTCTCAACATCCCGCAGTTGATTGAACAACATGGCGTGGCGCGCGCCATTATCGAAACCTGGGCTGCTTTACCGCTCAGCACCGCCACCATATGGGGCTTCTTCATCCTCTGCTTTATAGCCACCGTAACGCTGATTAACGCCTGCTCTTACACCCTGGCGATGTCCACCTGTCGCGAAGTTCGCGATGGTGAAGAACCGCCGCTGTTAGTGCGTATCGGCTGGTCCGTTCTGGTCGGCATCATCGGTATCGTTCTGCTGGCACTGGGCGGGCTGAAGCCGATACAGACCGCGATTATCGCCGGAGGATGTCCGCTGTTCTTCGTCAACATCATGGTGACGCTGTCCTTTATTAAAGACGCCAAAGTGCACTGGAAAGACAAGTAATTCTAATTAACCCAATTGATCAAGAGGCTGAAAGATGGATTTCAACTTAAATGACGAGCAGGAACTGTTTGTCGCCGGTATTCGTGAACTGATGGCCAGTGAGAACTGGGAAGCTTATTTTGCCGAGTGCGATCGCGACAGCGTCTACCCTGAGCGCTTTGTAAAAGCGCTGGCGGATATGGGCATCGATAGCCTGTTGATTCCGGAAGAACACGGTGGACTGGAAGCGGGTTTTGTCACCGTCGCCGCTGTCTGGATGGAACTGGGTCGTCTTGGTGCACCGACTTACGTGTTGTACCAATTGCCGGGCGGTTTTAACACGTTCCTGCGTGAAGGGACCCAGGAGCAGATTGACAAAATTATGGCATTCCAGGGCACCGGTAAGCAGATGTGGAACTCTGCCATCACCGAACCGGGAGCGGGATCGGATGTTGGCAGCCTGAAAACCACTTATACACGCAAAAATGGTAAGGTTTATCTTAATGGCAGTAAGTGCTTTATCACCAGCAGCGCCTATACCCCGTACATCGTGGTGATGGCGAGAGATGGTGCATCGCCGGATAAACCTGTTTACACCGAGTGGTTCGTTGACATGAGCAAAGCGGGTATCAAGGTCAACAAGCTGGAGAAACTCGGTCTGCGCATGGATAGCTGCTGTGAAATCACCTTTGACGACGTTGAACTGGACGAGAAAGACATGTTCGGTCGGGAAGGTAATGGTTTCAACCGCGTAAAAGAAGAGTTTGACCATGAACGCTTCCTCGTCGCGCTGACCAACTACGGTACGGCAATGTGCGCTTTTGAAGATGCGGCGCGCTACGCCAATCAGCGCGTGCAGTTTGGCGAAACGATCGGCCGTTTCCAACTGATTCAGGAGAAGTTTGCGCACATGGCGATCAAACTGAATTCCATGAAAAACATGCTGCTGGAAGCCGCATGGAAAGCGGATAACGGCACCATTACTTCGGGCGACGCGGCAATGTGCAAATACTTCTGCGCCAACGCCGCGTTTGAAGTGGTCGATACCGCCATGCAGGTGCTGGGCGGAGTTGGTATCGCGGGCAACCATCGCATCACGCGCTTCTGGCGCGACCTGCGCGTTGACCGTGTTTCTGGTGGTTCTGACGAAATGCAGATCCTGACGTTGGGTCGTGCGGTACTTAAGCAATACCGCTAGAACGACGCAACCTGTAGGCCTGATAAGACGCTTTAGCGTCGCCATCAGGCAATCAATGCCGGATGGCGGCGCGAGCGCCTTATCCGGCCTACAAGGACACCCATAAATGCCAGGAGAAAAATTATGAATCATTTGCCCATGCCGTCCTTTGGCCCACTTGCTGGGGTACGCGTCGTTTTTTCAGGGATTGAAATTGCCGGTCCGTTCGCCGGACAGATGTTTGCCGAATGGGGCGCTGAGGTTATCTGGATTGAAAACGTCGCGTGGGCGGACACCATCCGCGTACAGCCTAACTATCCGCAGCTCTCACGCCGTAACCTGCACGCCCTGTCGCTGAATATTTTCAAAGATGAAGGCCGGGAAGCGTTTCTGAAGCTCATGGAAACCACCGATATTTTCATTGAAGCCAGTAAAGGCCCGGCCTTTGCCCGACGTGGTATTACCGATGAAGTGCTGTGGGAACATAACCCGAAGCTGGTTATCGCCCACCTTTCCGGCTTTGGCCAGTATGGTACCGAGGAGTACACCAATCTTCCTGCGTATAACACCATCGCGCAGGCGTTCAGCGGTTATCTGATCCAAAACGGCGACGTTGATCAGCCAATGCCCGCCTTCCCCTACACCGCCGATTACTTCTCCGGGATGACCGCTACAACAGCAGCGCTGGCGGCCCTGCACAAAGTGCGCGAAACGGGTAAAGGTGAAAGCATTGATATCGCCATGTACGAAGTAATGCTGCGCATGGGGCAGTACTTCATGATGGATTACTTCAACGGCGGCGAAATTTGCCCACGCATGACCAAAGGCAAAGACCCGTATTACGCTGGCTGCGGCCTGTATAAATGCGCTGATGGCTATATCGTCATGGAGCTGGTCGGCATCACGCAAATCAACGAGTGCTTCAAGGATATTGGCCTCGCCCACATTCTTGGCACACCGGAAGTTCCGGAAGGCACCCAGCTTATCCATCGCGTGGAATGCCCTTACGGCCCGCTCGTGGAAGAGAAACTGGACGCCTGGCTGGCAGCGCATACCATCGCCGAAGTCCAGGCGCGCTTTGCTGAGCTGAACATCGCCTGCGCGAAGGTGTTAACCATTCCGGAACTGGAAGGCAACCCGCAGTACGTTGCCCGTGAATCCATTACTCAGTGGCAGACAATGGACGGTCGCACCTGCAAAGGGCCGAACATCATGCCGAAGTTTAAAAACAACCCGGGGAAAATCTGGCGTGGCATGCCATCACACGGCATGGATACCGCCGCCATTCTGAAAAACATCGGTTATAGCGAAGCAGACATAAACGAGCTGGTCGGCAAAGGCCTGGCCAGAGTTGAGGAATAAACGCGACGCGCTGACCCGCTCGTGGGTTGGCGCTCACGCCTGATTTCAGTGGATAAAGCAATATGGATATCGTTGGCGGACAAAACTTACGTCAGATGTGGGACGACCTGGCCGGGGTGTACGGAGATAAAACGGCGTTAATTTTCGAATCCTGCGAAGGAATCGTTCGGCAGTTTAGCTATGCCTCGCTCAATGAAGAGATTAACCGCACGGCGAACCTTTTCCATTCCTTAGGGATCCGCAAGGGCGACAAGGTTGCATTGCATCTGGATAACTGTCCGGAATTCATCTTTTGCTGGTTTGGGCTGGCAAAAATTGGCGCCATTATGGTGCCGATTAATGCCCGCTTACTGGGCGAAGAAAGCGCCTGGATCCTGCAAAACAGCCAGGTAAGCATGCTGGTCACCAGCGCCCAGTTTTATCCTATGTACCGCCAGATACGGCTGGAAAATACCACCCCGCTGAATCATATCTGTTTGATTGGCGAACAGCTTCCGGCAGACGACGGCGTGAGCCACTTTACCCAACTGCAGGCCCGTCAGTCGACCACGCTGTGCTATACGCCCGCGTTATCCACTGACGATACGGCGGAAATTCTGTTTACCTCAGGCACCACCTCACGGCCTAAAGGGGTGGTGATTACCCACTACAACCTGCGTTTTGCGGGCTACTACACCGCCTGGCAAATCGCCCTGCGCGATGATGACGTCTACATGACGGTAATGCCTGCGTTTCATATCGACTGCCAGTGTACGGCGGCCATGGCGGCATTCTCCGCAGGCAGCACCTTTGTGTTGCTGGAGAAGTACAGCGCCAGGGCGTTCTGGGATCAGGTGCGTAGATATCAGGCGACGGTTACCGAATGCATTCCGATGATGATCAGAACGCTGATGGTCCAACCTGCCGCGCCCACCGACAGACAGCATCGCCTGCGCGAAGTGATGTTCTATCTCAATTTGTCCGCGCAGGAAAAAGACGCCTTCACCGAACGCTTTGGCGTCAGGCTGCTGACCTCCTACGGCATGACCGAAACCATCGTCGGTATTATTGGCGACCGCCCCGGAGACAAACGGCGCTGGCCTTCTATTGGTCGCGTAGGTTTTAGCTATGAAGCGGAAATCCGCGACGATCACAACCGTCCCCTGCCCGCTGGGGAAATTGGCGAAATCTGCATTAAAGGCGTGCCAGGCAAAACAATCTTCAAAGAGTACTACGCCCAGCCGGAGGCTACCGCCAAAGCGCTGGAGCCTGAGGGCTGGTTACATACCGGTGATTCGGGTTACCAGGATGCGGACGGTTTTTTTTATTTCGTCGACAGGCGTTGCAATATGATTAAACGCGGCGGGGAAAATGTCTCCTGCGTCGAGCTGGAAAATATTATTTCTGCGCATCCAAAAATCCAGGACATTGTGGTTGTCGGTATTAAAGATTCTATCCGTGATGAAGCCATTAAAGCATTTATTGTCCTTAATGAAGGTGAAACCTTAAGCGAAGACGAGTTCTTCAGCTTCTGCGAAAACAATATGGCGAAATTCAAGGTTCCCTCTTTTATGGAGATAAGAACCGACCTGCCGCGCAATTGTTCAGGAAAAATAATCAAAAAAAATCTGAAATAACCCTTCTGGCCGGAATTCCTCCTGCCAGAAAATCTATTTATCTGGAGATGAACTATGAGTGAATCATTACATCTGACCCGTAACGGCCCGATCCTGGAAATTACCCTCGATCGGCCAAAAGCCAATGCCATTGACGCGAAAACCAGCTTTGCCATGGGTGAAGCCTTTCTTAATTTTCGTGACGACCCGGAATTACGCGTAGCGATTATCACCGGCGGCGGTGAGAAATTCTTTTCTGCAGGCTGGGACTTAAAAGCAGCGGCTGAAGGTGAAGCACCGGATGCCGATTTTGGCCCAGGCGGCTTCGCCGGTTTAACCGAAATTTTCGACCTCAATAAGCCTGTCATCGCCGCGGTAAACGGCTACGCATTTGGCGGTGGTTTTGAGCTGGCGCTGGCGGCGGATTTTATCGTCTGTGCGGAAAACGCCAGCTTCGCGCTACCGGAAGCCAAGCTCGGGATCGTGCCTGACAGCGGCGGCGTACTGCGTCTGCCGAAACTGCTGCCACCGGCAATCGTCAACGAAATGGTGATGACCGGCAGGCGAATGAGCGCCGAAGAAGCGCTGCGTTGGGGCATCGTCAACCGCGTTGTCAGCCAGAGCGAACTGATGGATAGCGCACGCGAACTGGCACAGCAGTTGGTGAATAGCGCCCCGCTGGCAATCGCCGCACTGAAAGAGATTTACCGTGCGACCAGCGAAATGCCGGTTGAAGAAGGCTACCGTTACATCCGCAGCGGCGTGCTGAAGCACTATCCGTCGGTGCTGCACTCGGAAGATGCGCTCGAAGGGCCGCAGGCGTTTGCCGAAAAACGCGATCCGGTGTGGAAAGGCCGCTAGTGTGACTATGCCGGATGGCACTTCGCTTATCCGGCCTACAACACATGCACAACCGTTGGCCGGATAAGGTGTTTACGCCATTATCCGGCAATAAAACCGAGATAAAACCATGAGCTACTACGCCTTTGAGGGCCTGATTCCGGTGGTACATCCGGATGCCTATGTCCATCCCAGCGCCGTGCTGATTGGCGATGTCATTGTGGGAGCCGGAGTCTATATTGGTCCGCACGCGTCATTGCGCGGTGACTATGGTCGCCTGATCCTGGAAGCAGGAGCTAATCTGCAGGATGGCTGCATCATGCACGGCTACTGCGACACCGATACCATCGTGCATGAAAATGGGCACATCGGCCATGGTGCGATCCTGCACGGTTGCGTGGTGGGCAGAGATGCGCTGATTGGCATGAACAGCGTCATTATGGACGGCGCAGTAATCGGCGAAGAGAGCATCGTCGCCGCCATGAGCTTTGTCAAAGCCAGATTTCAGGGGGAGGCAAGGCAGATGCTGGTTGGCTCACCGGCCCGCATACTGCGTGAAGTCACGGACCAGGAACTGCACTGGAAACAACTAAACACTAAAGAGTATCAGGACCTTGCAACCCGCTGCCAGACAGGTCTACACGAAACGCAGCCTTTAACCCAGCTTGAAGAGAACCGACCGCGCCTGAAAGGCACGACGGACGTGAAGCCCAAATCAGCACAGTAATTGATGCCGGATGCGCTCATGCTTATCCGGCCTACGCGTCAATCACCGTTAATGCTGCCATCAGGCAAACTGACAATTAGCGACGCATACTCTTGGAGAGCATCATCTGCCATTTCTGCTCACGGTTAAGCTCTGTTGGGGGAACCGCTGACAGTCGCGGCGTTTTCGCCACGCTCACCTTTTTTTCCTGCAAATTGTGATTCAATCGGCGGTAGAGATGAGAATCAATGCTGATGACTTTTACCAGACGCTGGCACTGACAGCCACGGCCTGCGATCTGATTAGGGATCATCTTAACTTCACAAACAATTTCCCCTACTTCCGACAAAATATAAGAGAGAGTATTAATTGCTTTGCAGTGTTCGATATCAAAATGGCGGGAAATTTCCTTTGCGGTGATCCAACGATCCTCAGCCATCATCCAGTCAGCAATTAACAAATAAAGCGGTCTTTCAACATATTTTTCACACATAAGCACACCATTTCACAAATTAAAAATCTGGCTACGGCCTGTCCAAATTAATAAAAACTAAGCCATATTAAAATTGTGGATATGTAAGATAGTATGCGACTTGAATGTTGATTTGTGTGAGCAATATCGTGCTTATTACATTGAAAATGTGGTTATGAAATCGCATTTGGCCAGGAATGACCTTACGAGATATAAAAAAAGGGTTTCGTTACAGAAACCCTTCCAAAATTATATTGCAGGTCCGGTTAGCGCAATTATCACCGGACCCTTTGTTTATGCCTTTTTGATCTGCGCGTGCATTTCCTGAACCGAGGTCACCTTCTCGGTGGCATCCGCATTCAGCGCCATCGCCGTCGCGAAACCGCCGTTCAGGGTAGTGTCATAATGCACTTTATACTGCAGCGCGCTGCGACGAATCAGCTTGGAGTCTTCAATCGCCTGACGACCTTCGGTGGTGTTGATGATGTAGGTATATTCGCCATTCTTGATACGGTCCTGAATGTGCGGACGACCTTCATGCACCTTGTTCACCAGACGTGGATTGATACCCGCTTCACCCAGCACAATCGCCGTACCGTGCGTCGCATCCAGCTCGAAGCCAAACTTCAGCAGTTTCGCTGCCAGGTCAACCACACGCTCTTTATCGCCTTCGCGAACGGAGAGCAGCGCACGCCCCTGTTTTTTCATGGTGGAACTGCTGCCCAGCTGGGCCTTGGCGAACGCTTCTGCGAAGGTGCGTCCCACGCCCATCACCTCACCGGTAGAGCGCATTTCTGGCCCTAACAGCGGGTCAACGCCGGGGAATTTGTTGAACGGCAGCACCACTTCTTTTACCGAGTAGTATGGCGGGATAACTTCTTTGGTGACGCCCTGCTGTGCCAGCGTTTTCCCGGCCATCACGCGCGCCGCAACTTTTGCCAGCGGTACGCCTGTTGCCTTGGAAACGAACGGAACGGTACGCGCTGCACGCGGGTTCACTTCAATCAGGTAAACTTCGTTATTCTTCACCGCAAACTGAACGTTCATCAGACCGCGAACCTGCAGCTCGAAGGCCAGTTTCTGCACCTGCTGGCGCATCACATCCTGAATTTCCTGGCTCAGGGTGTACGCTGGCAGAGAACATGCGGAGTCACCGGAGTGCACGCCGGCCTGTTCGATGTGCTCCATGATGCCGCCAATCAGCACCATTTCGCCATCGCAGATAGCATCGACGTCCACTTCAACCGCATCATCAAGGAAACGGTCTAACAGCACCGGCGCATCGTTAGAAACGCTGACCGCAGTCTGGAAGTAGCGACGCAGGTCGGCTTCGTCGTAGACGATTTCCATCGCGCGGCCGCCGAGTACGTAGGACGGGCGTACCACCAGCGGGTAACCAATCTCTTTCGCCTTCTCAACAGCTTGTTCGATAGCCGTCACGGTAGCGTTCGCCGGTTGTTTCAGCTTCAGACGGTCAACCGCCTGCTGGAAACGCTCGCGGTCTTCCGCACGGTCGATGGCATCCGGGCTGGTGCCGATAACCGGCACTCCTGCTGCTTCCAGCGCCCGCGCCAGCTTCAGCGGGGTCTGGCCGCCGTACTGCACGATAACGCCTTTCGGCTTCTCGATACGCACGATTTCCAGGACGTCTTCCAGCGTGACCGGCTCGAAGTACAGGCGGTCGGAGGTGTCGTAATCGGTAGAAACCGTTTCCGGGTTACAGTTGACCATGATGGTCTCGTAACCGTCTTCGCGCAGCGCCAGCGAGGCGTGTACGCAGCAGTAGTCAAACTCGATACCCTGGCCGATACGGTTTGGACCACCGCCCAGCACCATGATTTTATCGCGGTCGACGGACGGATTCGCTTCACACTCATCTTCATAAGTGGAGTACATGTAAGCGGTGTCAGTGGCAAATTCTGCCGCACAGGTATCCACGCGCTTGTAGACCGGGTGCAGGTTATATTGGTCACGCAGCTTGCGGATTTCCGCTTCGCGTACGCCAGCCAGTTTCGCCAGACGCGCATCGGCGAAGCCTTTACGCTTCAGTACGCGCAGGAAGTCAGCGTCGAGGCCGTTGATACCAAGGTCGGTGACTTTTTCTTCCAGACGCACCAGTTCTTCAATCTGTACCAGGAACCAGCGGTCGATGTTGGTCAGGTTGAACACGCCATCGACGGACAGGCCAGCACGGAACGCATCGGCGATGTACCAGATACGCTCAGCGCCCGCGTCTTTCAGCTCGCGGCGGATTTTGGTTAATGCTTCCGGATCGTCGAGGCTCACTTTCGGGTCGAAGCCGGTCGCGCCGACTTCCAGACCGCGCAGCGCTTTCTGCAGCGATTCTTGCTGGGTGCGACCAATCGCCATCACTTCGCCGACAGATTTCATCTGCGTGGTCAGACGGTCGTTAGCGCCAACAAACTTCTCGAAGTTGAAGCGTGGAATTTTCGTCACAACGTAGTCGATGGACGGCTCGAAGGACGCCGGAGTACGGCCACCGGTGATGTCGTTCATCAGTTCGTCGAGGGTGTAACCTACGGCCAGCTTGGCGGCGACTTTCGCAATCGGGAAACCGGTGGCTTTAGATGCCAGCGCAGAAGAACGGGATACGCGTGGGTTCATCTCGATGACAATCAGACGGCCGTTTTTCGGGTTTACCGCAAACTGGACGTTAGAACCGCCGGTTTCCACGCCGATTTCACGCAGTACCGCCATCGAGGCGTTACGCATGATTTGATATTCTTTGTCGGTCAGCGTCTGGGCCGGTGCTACGGTGATGGAGTCACCGGTATGGATACCCATCGCGTCGAAGTTTTCGATGGAGCAGACGATGATGCAGTTGTCGTTTTTATCACGCACCACTTCCATCTCGTACTCTTTCCAGCCAATCAGCGATTCATCAATCAGCAGCTCATTGGTTGGGGAGAGGTCCAGACCGCGTTCGCAGATTTCTTCGAACTCTTCGCGGTTGTAGGCGATACCGCCGCCGGTGCCGCCCATGGTGAAGCTAGGGCGGATAATGCACGGGAAGCCAACGTCAGCGGCAACCGCCAGCGCTTCTTCCATGGTGTGAGCGATGCCTGAACGCGCGGTGTCGAGACCAATCTTCTTCATCGCGATATCGAAGCGACGACGGTCTTCCGCTTTATCGATGGCATCCGCCGTCGCACCAATCATGGTCACGCCGAACTCAGCCAGTACGCCCTGACGTTCCAGTTCCAGCGCACAGTTCAGCGCCGTCTGACCGCCCATGGTTGGCAGCACCGCGTCCGGACGCTCTTTCTCAATGATTTTGCGTACTACTTCCCAGTGAATCGGCTCGATGTAGGTGGCATCGGCCATTTCTGGGTCGGTCATGATGGTTGCCGGGTTGGAGTTCACCAGAATAACGCGGTAACCCTCTTCACGCAGGGCTTTACACGCCTGCGCGCCGGAGTAGTCAAACTCACACGCCTGACCGATAACAATCGGACCCGCGCCCAGAATCAGGATACTTTTTATGTCTGTACGTTTTGGCATGGCTCTTTTACTCCTGATTATTTCGCGGACTGACGGTATTGCTCAATAAGCTCGATAAAGTGGTCGAACAGCGGTGCAGCGTCGTGCGGACCCGGACTCGCTTCAGGGTGCCCCTGGAAGCTGAACGCCGGTTTGTCGGTACGATGAATCCCCTGCAGGGTGCCGTCGAACAGTGACTTATGGGTCACGCGCAGATTGGCAGGCATGGAAGCCTCATCAACCGCAAATCCGTGGTTTTGCGCGGTGATCATCACGGTGTTGTTATCAATATCTTTTACCGGATGGTTGCCGCCGTGGTGACCAAACTTCATCTTAATGGTCTTCGCACCGCTCGCCAGCGCCAGCAGCTGATGGCCGAGGCAAATGCCAAATACCGGAAGATCGGTTTCGAGGAATTTCTGAATCGCGGTAATCGCGTAGTCGCACGGTGCCGGGTCGCCAGGGCCGTTGGACAAGAAGATACCATCCGGATTCATCTTCAGAACCTCTTCTGCAGAGGTTTTCGCCGGCACAACCGTCAGGCGGCAGCCACGGTCCGCTAACATACGCAGAATGTTACGTTTGGCGCCGAAGTCGTAAGCCACAACGTGGAACGGCAGCTCATCGGCAGATTTCGCTTCCGGCAGGTCACCGGCCAGCGTCCAGCTCCCCTGCGTCCAGCTATAAGGCTCCGCGGTGGTTACTTCTTTCGCCAGGTCCATACCGTTCAGGCCTGGGAAAGCTTTGGCTTTTTCCAGTGCCAGCGCCGCATCCGGGTTATCGCCCGCGATGATGCAGCCGTTCTGTGCGCCCTTTTCACGCAGCAAACGCGTCAGCTTACGGGTATCGATATCGGCAATCGCCACAATGTTATGGCGCTTGAGGTAAGAAGAGAGGTCTTCAGTATCACGGAAGTTACTGGCAATCAGCGGCAGGTCGCGGATAACCAGACCTTGCGCATGTACCTGAGAAGATTCTGCATCGGCTTCATTGGTGCCGACATTACCGATATGAGGATAAGTAAGAGTGACGATTTGGCGGGAATAGGAAGGATCAGTGAGGATTTCTTGATAACCGGTCATTGAAGTATTGAAAACGACTTCCCCAACCGCCGAACCTGTTGCCCCTATGGCCCGACCGTGAAACTGGGTTCCGTCTTCCAGAACCAATAGCGCTGACTTAATCAAAACACCCTCCAGAGAATATTCACTCACTTTATTTGCATATTAATTCATTAACATCTCATGAATCAATGCAAATTTGCTTACCTATGGATTTCTGGCAAACGGCGGCATTCTAGAGATAGCCTACGTAAAAGTCTACCTAAAAGGGCATTTTTTATTATTATTTTACGCCACTGGGAGAAATCACACGATTTAACAGGCAAAAAGATCAGCTAACTCGGGGTAGAAAACGCTTGCGGCAGATAAAGAGTGTAAAAACAGGAGGCGCGATAGAAAAAAATGGACCACTTGGTCAAAATTTACATTGAGATAACAGAATCACCCTACAAAACACAGACAAATACGCACTTAAATAAAAAACCATACTTAAAATCAAAAAAATAAAAGGGCAATAAAATATTGCCCTATGTAATCAAATAATTATGATTACAATAACCACATCACGAAGGGTAATAAAAGTTATAAATTGCGTAAATCAAGCACATCTTTCATATCAAAAAGACCATTTGACTTTGATTTTAGCCAAATTGCCGATCGCACTGCGCCATTGGCAAAGGTCATGCGGCTGGACGCTTTATGCGTGATCTCAATACGCTCGCCAATATCGGCAAACATCGCGGTATGCTCGCCGACGATATCCCCGGCCCGTACCGTGGCAAAGCCGATGGTTCCCGGTACGCGCTCGCCGGTGTAGCCTTCACGAGAATAGACGGCGCACTCTTTTAAATCTTTATCCAGCGCCCCGGCAATCGCCTCGCCCATCGCCAGCGCAGTGCCTGACGGCGCATCCACTTTATGGCGGTGGTGGGCTTCAATAATCTCAATATCGGTATAATCACCCATCACTTTCGCCGCCTTCTCCAGCAGCTTAAGCATGACGTTGACGCCAACGCTAAAGTTCGCGGCGAAGACGATAGCAATCTCCTGCGCGGCATCGCGAATAGTCTGTTTACCTGCGTCATCAAAGCCGGTAGTGCCAATCACCATCCCTTTACCGTGCTGGCGGCAGAACGCCAGATGCGCCAGCGTGCCTTCCGGGCGGGTAAAATCAATGAAAACATCGAAATCATCTTTCACCGCCTCAAGGCTGCTTTGTACGGTAACGCCCGTTTTACCGGCTCCTGCTAACTCTCCGGCATCGCTTCCCAGTAAGGAAGAACCTTCGCGCTCTAGCGCCGCACCGAGCTGTACACCATCCATGCCGAGAGTGGCCTGAATCAACTGACGCCCCATGCGTCCTCCGGCTCCCGCGATGGCAACGCGGATTTGTGCATCATGCATAGCTATTCTCTTTTGTTAATTTTACGTAAATCGTTTTCAGATTAACCAGCGCAACGCTGCGCCGCCAGCCGAAAACGTCGATAATTAGAAT
The DNA here is from genome assembly GCF_004353845.1 of Citrobacter arsenatis. Taxonomy (GTDB): domain Bacteria; phylum Pseudomonadota; class Gammaproteobacteria; order Enterobacterales; family Enterobacteriaceae; genus Citrobacter; species Citrobacter arsenatis. The sequence continues at coordinate 779,611 of NZ_CP037864.1, read as the reverse complement.
TTAATGATAAACAGGCAGAGATATCAGTAAAAGGCATGACGATCAGCTAAAACCACATGATTCTCTGACCACCAGCGCAGGCGGCAGAATAATACGTTTCGGTGGTTCGTCATTTCCCTGAATGCGACTGTAAAGTAGCTCTCCAGCCTTGCGACCTATCTCTTTTGCCGCCACCGACACGGTGGTGAGCGCAGGTTGTACCAGCGCCGCTTCGGTGATGTCGTCGAACCCCACCAGCGCAAAATCATGCCCAGGTTCGCGCCCCATTTTACGTAATGCCTGCATGACCCCAAGCGCCACGATATCTTGATAGCAAACGGCAGCGGTAATTTGCGGGAACCGCAAAAGAAGAGACTCCGCCGCTTTTGCTCCGTCAATTTGGCTGGCCTGCGTAGCCACTATCCATTGCGGATTCGGCGATATCCCATGCTCCAGCAACGTGCTGGTGAATCCGCCGATACGCTGCGCCCGGCTCCCGGAACTTGGGCTCCCACCAATAAACGCAATATTCTTGTGCCCCATTTTGACTAAATGAGTGGTCGCCATTTGCGTACCGAGAAAGTTATCGGTGCCCACAAAATCAAAATCAGGATCGCTAAGGGGACGAACCACCATGATGGCGGGAATGTTGCGCCTTTTCAGCGCTTCAAAGAAGGATGTCGGCGTTTCGCGCGCCGCGCAGAGCACCATGCCGCAGGCATTATTGCGCATCAGCGAATCAACAAATTTTTGCTGCCGTTCTCCTGACTCTTCGCTGTTTGCCAGAAACAGCAGCAGATCATGCCGCTCCATCTCGTGGCTTAGCCCTGCCGTCATCTCGCCGTAAAAAGGGTTGGTGATATCGTGTAACAACAATCCTACCTGATTACTGCTCCGGTTACGCAGGTTGGCGGCGGTTTGGTTATAAACGTACCCTGCATCGTCCAGCGCTTTGAGTACCCGGTCACGCGTGGCCTGAGAAATGCGCCCCCGGTTACGCAACACCATTGAAACGGTTGCCGTGGAGACTCCCGCGCGCTCAGCTACCTGCGCCAACGTGACTGTTGTCATGACTTCTCCTGATTTAATACGAAGGTTAATCGAATAACCGAAATCTTGGCTTTTTACGTGTGATTCACATCACGCTAACGCGCATTTCACCGCACTGGATTCTGATTATGGCGGGTTAATCGCGTTAACCACACTATGAAAATAAGGTTAATCGATTAATCTTAAATAAGCCAACACGGAGAAAGAAAATGCGTACAACCTATAATAAATTCCCTGAGGTTAACGTTCAGGGCTATGACCACCACGCCTGGCAGGGCTGGTCGTCGATCCATTCTGTGCTTAACACCAGGGTTTCTGGCTCAGCCAAAACCGTATTGATCGTGGATTGCTATCCGGGCGTGCGGCTTGACGAGCTGGAACAACAACTTATTACGACGTTAGATACCGCTCTGGTGCTGAATATTGAATCCGCTCGTCGCGATGAACAGGCCCTTCATGACCTACTGGCGCGTAACCTGACCGACGATCGCGTATTCGGCGTGCTTTCCTGTCATCACCTGGATGAATTTTTTGATGGCGACAAACTCGACCAGCTCCGCCAACAGATTGATGCCGTTAGTGAAGGGTTGGTCGTAGTATACGGCTCTGGCGCCGCGCTGGCGCACCCGGGTGATGTGCTGGTTTATGCTGACCTTCCGCGCTGGGAAATTCAGCAGCGTATGCGCCATGACGGGCTGGGCAACTGGGGAGCGGAAAACCAGGATGAAGATATTCTTCGTCGTTACAAACGTGCTTTTTTCATTGAATGGCGGGTCTTCGACAAACACAAAACGCCGTTACTCAAACGCGCCGATTATTTGCTCGATACCACGGTAGAAAATAGTCCCGCGATGGTCAGCGGCGACGCGCTACGCGCCGGTCTGCAACAAACCACCCAACAACCGTTTCGCGTTGCCCCTTTCTTTGACCCAGGCGTCTGGGGCGGGCAATGGATGAAACAACGCTTCGATCTCGATCCCTCAGCCCCCAATTACGCGTGGTGTTTTGATTGCGTGCCCGAGGAAAACAGCCTGTTACTGCGTTTTGGCAACGTGCGGATCGAGATCCCCTCTCAGGATCTGGTACTGACCTGTCCCCGCCCCCTGCTGGGCGAGAAAGTTCATGCGCGCTTTGGCGCGGAATTCCCGATCCGTTTTGACTTTCTTGACACCATTGGCGGCCAGAATTTGAGCTTTCAGGTTCATCCGCTCACCGAATACATTCAGCAGCAGTTTGGTATGCACTATACCCAGGATGAGAGCTATTACATTCTCGAAGCCGAGCCGGACGCCGTGGTGTATCTCGGCACCAAAACCGGGATCGCGCCGCAGGACATGCTCGACGATCTCCGGGCCGCGGGTCGTGGCGAAAAAACGTTTGATGATGAACGATTCGTAAATCAGATCCCTGCGCATAAACACGATCACTTCCTGATCCCCGCCGGAACCGTCCACTGTTCGGGGGCAGGAACCATGGTGCTGGAGATCAGCGCTACACCGTATATCTTCACCTTCAAGCTGTGGGACTGGGGTCGCTTAGGGTTAGACGGCTTACCGCGCCCGGTGCATCTGGATCATGGCCAGCAGGTTATTGACTGGCAGCGCGACACACAATGGGTGCACGACAACCTGGTCAACCGTATTGAACCCATTGCTGAAGGAGAAGGTTGGCGAGAAGAAAGAACCGGTATGCACGAACGTGAATTTATCGAAACGCGTCGCCACTGGTTTACGGCACCGGTCACTCACCATACCCATGGCGGCGTAAACGTTCTGAACCTGGTCGAAGGTGCGCAGGCCGTTGTCGAAAGCCCGAGCGGCGCGTTTGCCCCGTTTGTCGTCAACTATGCAGAGACCTTTATCATCCCAGCCGCCGTTGGAGAGTATCGCATTTCGCCGTTTGGCAAAGGCATCGGACAACAGCTCGCCACGATTAAAGCATGGGTCAGAGGATAAGCGCATGATTAACGTGATTGTTGCCACCCATGGTCCCCTGGCGGAAGCGCTTCTCGCCAGCGGTCGTATGGTTTACGGAGAATTACCGCATGTTTACCCCGTCACGCTGAGTGAACAGGCAGGTATAGAAGGGTTTAAACAGACGTTCTCTGAGGTTCTCACAAGTGCCGGGAAAGACGCTGACGGCGTTCTGGTGCTGTGCGACATGCAAAGCGGTACGCCGTGGAATGTCGCCTGCCATCATGCGTTTTCTGCACAAACGGTTCCTCCCGTTGCCGTGGTAGCGGGAGTTAATTTCCCGATGCTGTTACAAAGCGAGGAGATCTGCCATTTAACGGATGTTCACGCCGCAGCCGTCGAGCTGTTGGCGTTGACGGTACCCACGCTGATTAAAGCCGCCCCGGTTTTATCCGTTCAGTCCGACGATTTTTAAAGGAAACCACTATGAGTATTTCTTTTGTACGTATCGATGACCGCGTAATCCATGGGCAGCTCGTGACACGTTGGGCCAAAGAGCTGCCCTGTGACGGCATTGTCGCGATAGACGATGCCGTCGCGGCCGACCCTCTGCTCTCTTCGGTGATGAAAGGCGCCGTACAGGACACTAAAGTCTGGTTGTTTGATACGGCCACCGCGATTGAAAAACTGCCGAAAGTCATTGCCAGCGAGAAGCGTTATTTCGTCATTGGCAAATCCCCCGTAACGCTCAAACGCATTGAAGAAGCCGGGATCAGCCTGAAAAATGCCAACGGCAAGATTAATGTGGGTCCAATGAGCGCTCGTGCTGATACCACCACCATCGGCCCAAATCAGTCGGTCAACGGGGATGAAATTGCCGCCTTTGACTGGTTGACGCAGCATGGGCACGTGGTTGAGTTTCGCCTGGTGCCTGATGCCAGTTGCTACAGCTGGCAGGACGCACGTCAGAAGCTGAAATAAGGAGCGCGCGATGATTATCGAAGCTACGTTGATTGGCATACTTTGCTATCTTGGCGCCCTCAGCAGCCCCTGGCTGCTGGGACTGACCGGCGGCTGGTACCTAATCACCCGCCCACTGATTTCCGGAATGCTGGTAGGGATTATCCTTGGCGACATAAAAACCGGGATCATGATTGGCGTCGCGGTTCAGGCAGTGTATATCGCGATGGTTACACCCGGCGGTTCGATGCCCGCCGATCTCAACTTTGTGGCTTACCCGGCTATTGCTTTAGGGATCCTTTCCGGAAAAGGCCCCGAGGTCGCGGTCGCGCTGGCAGCCACCATCGGTATCGCCGGCACCATTTTGTTTAACGCGATGATGGTACTGAACTCCTTCTGGAATCACCGGGCAGATGTGGCGCTGGAGCGGGGCGACGAACGCGGTATTTACCTGAACAGCGCCATCTGGCCACAGGTGACAAACTTTGTCCTGCGTTTCGTACCGACCTTTATTGCGGTCTACTTCGGGGCGCAATACATCAGCGGTTTTATGGACAGTTTGCCGAAAATTGTTCTGTCGACGATGAACGTACTGGGCGGCATTTTACCCGCCGTCGGGATCGCGATTTTGCTCAAGCAGATCATTAAAAACTACACCATGTTGATCTACTTCCTCGTCGGTTTTGTCTGCATCGTCTTTTTAAAACTCAACATGGTCGCGCTGGTGATCGTCGGTTCGCTGCTGGCGTTGATCCATTACAACTACAAACCGGAACCGCCGCAGGCCGCGAATGCAAAGTCGGTAGCCGATGATGATGAGGATGAATTCTGATGGAAGAACGTACACTTACGCGTAAAGATCTTCGCCGCTGCTGGCGCGCATGGATGATGCACAACTTGTCATCGATGAGTTTTGAGCGTCTGGAATCTTTTGGCTTTTGCCTGAGTATGCTCCCGGTGGCGAAAAAGCTCTATCCCGACGCCGCCCAACGTACTGAAATGCTGCGCCGCCACGCCTCGTTCTATAATACGGAACCCCAGATAGGCGCGATCGTTAATGGCATGGTGCTGGGGCTGGAAGAGAAAAAAGCGAACGGTGAGCCGATCGATGGCGAGACTATCAATACCCTGAAGGTTGGTCTGATGGGCCCTATTGCCGGGATCGGCGATTCAATGATCCCCGGCATGTTGATCCCTATCCTGCTCAGCATCGGTATGGCCCTGGCGGCCGGTGGTAACATTCTGGGACCGCTGTTTTATACCGTTGCCTGGCTGGCTATCATCATTCCCGGCTCGTGGTTTCTGTTTCTGAAAGGCTACAAGATGGGCTCCGGCTCGGTGGAGATGCTGGTAAGCAGCAAGTCTGCCCGTCTGCGTGAAGCGTTATCGCTGTTGGGCGTGTTTGTTATGGGGGGCGTGGCGGCAAGCTACGTGAAGCTTGGTACCGGGTTGGAATTTATTACCAAAGATGGGGTGAATATCCACGTTCAACAAATGCTGGACGGTATCTTCCCGCAGTTACTGCCGCTGATTGTGGTGCTTGGCACATGGTATCTGATGGCCAAACGGGGTGTGTCGCCAGTGAAAGCGATGATTTTACTGTTGATACTGGCCGCCCTCGGCGTCGCCACGGGCCTGTTTGCAGGGTAGCGTCTCGCGTGCGCCTGTCATTTGCCGGACGGTACGTATGCTTATCCGACCTACGGTTAGATACGAAATGTAGGCCGGATAAGGCGTCAGCGCCGCCATTCGGCAAAATCAGTACCGGGGCTATGCCCCGGTTATTTTATGGATGAAAGTTTTGCCACAACTCAGGGTGCTTGTCCGGGCGCGAGATAAATTGAAAACGCGCCGGGTCCTCGATGAACTGCTGGTAAACAGGTGCGGAAGTAATCGAGAACTCCGTGTATTGTCGGGGCGTTACGGCGTGTAATCTTCCGGGAATGTAACGTGGATTATGCTGCCAGATAACGTTGTTTCCCTGCAGTAATGGGTACCACGCCAATCCTTTATGCGCACGCACGGCCTCATACTCAAAACCATATTCACGATCGCACCACGCGCCAAAAGTTAACGGTACATTCGGGTCTGCGGATATGGTCGCATGCCCCCAACCGGGGGGGACCAGCACTTTCTCACCGGGTCCGGCGATCACAGCGAAACAGCGGCCTGGGTCGTCCTCAACATACTCCTGCATATAGATTATCGCTTTTCCCTGCCAGATTTCGTAAAGCTCCGGCGGGGACCAGCCGCTGTGCTGACTGATACGATGAATATGCCCCTGGCTACGCACCGGCTCCTCCCCGAGCCGTCCCGCCGCATAGGTCACCACACCAAACAACAGCATCCGCTTTTTCAACTCTTCGCGATCCTGCATTCGCGCCACATCCATCGCAATGGCATACACTCCTTGCGGCCCTTCACAGTGCGGATCGCGCAGCGAGGCACGGATGTCATCGAGTCGGCGAATCTCCGGCATCGGCCCGGTAACCTCATCCCCATAGCTAAAACCAAGCGGATGATGATGAACCGTCATATCGAGGCCGTAAGAATGCGCTAAATCAGCCATTCTGTACCTCCTTCGCCTGAACCCGATTATTTTCCTCAAAGACTCTTATTCTGAAGCCCCTGGCGAGCGCCGCATAATCATGGCCTGCAATTCCCGGCCATACGGCAAGCGCCGACAGCACCTCTTCCCCGGTATTGATTAACCGATGCGCGGTAAAACCGGGGATAATGTGGACGGATCCGGCGAATACCTTTTCCAGTCTCGCGTTGCCCTGTTCGGTTTGCAACAGCAGCAAACCGGTGCCACGCAGACCAAAATAGACCTCTCCCTGTTCGCGACGCGCATGGAAATGCCCGCGGGTCATAAAATACTCGCAGCCTACTCGGCCAGGATAAAGATGGGTAACGCCAGTGTAGAGTTCACCTTCAGCGGGGGACGTATCCAGCATCTCAACGTCATACACGACCTGCTCGCCAGCCAGTTGCTGACGAGCATTTTCATCGGCAAAAACGTCAGTAAGATCCTGAATACGAGTGGATTTGCGCAATAACGGGCCATCGGCCAAAGCGCCGCTTGCCCACGCCACCTGCGGTGGCTGGATAAAAGAAAGGTTCATATGTGTCTCCGGCCCGAGGAGAACAACAGGATAAGATTAGCAGATTAATCGATTAACCTGCTAATTCTGTCTGCATATTGCGGGCCGGATCACAGCCTCACGGCGCCAGCGCCAGCACCTCTGCCACCCACTGCTGGAACCCCTCAACGTCAATACCCAGCGCGACCTGGGCATTTGTCGGATGCCCCAAACGCCCTTCAATATCCACTACCGTTGTACCCGAGGTATATTCACCCTGTGTTTCAACCGCCACGAAGCACGACTGCAGGGTAAACAGTTCCGGTCGCACCAGCCAGGCAATAGCGCACAGGTCGTGCATTCGCAGTCCCGTATTCATACTGCCGCTACGGTAATGGCTAAACAGCGCGTGCAGCATTTTTCCCGTCTGGTTAAGCTGAGGCAACGTCGCCAGATACTCCGGGGCAAGCATAGCCTGATTAGTGACATCCAGCCCACACATCACAATCTCCAGCCCGCTCTGGAAGACTTTCGCGGCGGCTTCGGGATCGATAGCAATATTAAACTCGGCGTTTGGCGTGAAGTTCCCCCGCCCGGCTGCCCCCCCCATAATTACCAGGCGCTGAATGTTGAATACGCATTCAGGATAATGGGTCAGCAGCAGCGCAATGTTGGTCAGCGGGCCAATCGCCACCAGCGTCACGGGCTGCGGGGCATGCATCAGCGCATCGCGAATCGCCTGGAAAGCAGGTTTCACCATCGCCTGGCGGTCGTGTTCGACAAATTCATACCCTTCCATACCAGATTCGCCGTGTACGGAAGCGGCATCACGCAGCGGACGCACCAGCGGCATCGATGCCCCCTGCGCCAGCGGAACATCCGCATTCCAGAAGTGCAGCAGTTGCAACGCATTACGGGTGGTTTTTTCCACCGACACATTGCCTGCTACTGTGGTCATTAGTTGTAGATCCAGCTCAGGGGCAAACAGCGCGGCGGCAATAGCGGCGGCATCATCAATGCCGGGATCGGTATCAAGAATGATCGGTAAGCGCATGGTTTCTCCATAAAAAATGCCAGACGTTAAGTCTGGCATCTTCTCATAATCGTAACCGGAAAGACTTACTCTACTTCACGAACATCCACACGCAGCTCTTTCGGTACCTCGAAAACGATGTTTTCTTCACGGCCTTCCAGCGGAATCGCTTCCCCACCGCCAAGCTCCTGCAGGCGAGCAATCACGTTTTGCACCAGGATATCCGGCGCCGAGGCTCCCGCCGTCACGCCTACGCACTTCGCCTCTTTCACCCACGCTTCCTGGATGTCGGTCGCATCATCAATCAAGTACGCTGCTTTCCCCATTCGCTGGGCCAGTTCAGCCAGACGGTTGGAGTTAGAGGAGTTTTTCGAGCCGACCACCAGCACAACATCAGCCTGTTCCGCCAGCGCACGAACCGCTTCCTGACGGTTGGTAGTGGCATAACAGATATCGTCTTTGCGCGGCCCGACAATTTTTGGGAAACGCTGGCGCAGCGCGTCAATGACGTCAGAGGTGTCATCAACGGAGAGCGTGGTCTGCGTCATGAAGGATAATTTACCTTCATTTTTGACGTCCAGTTTCAGTACATCTTCCGGTGATTCAACCAGATACATTCCCCCTTGCGGGTTGCTGTACTGGCCCATGGTGCCTTCGACTTCCGGATGCCCGGCGTGACCAATCAGAATTGACTCTTCGCCGCGACGGCTGGCGCGGGCAACTTCCATATGCACTTTCGTTACCAGCGGGCAGGTCGCATCAAAAACCGTGAGATCACGACCTTTGGCTTCGTTACGTACCGCCTGAGATACGCCATGAGCGGAGAAAATCAGGATCGCGCCATCCGGCACTTCGCTGATTTGCTCGATAAAAATAGCGCCGCGCTCGCGCAGGCTATCCACCACATAGCGGTTATGCACCACTTCATGACGGACATAAATCGGTGCGCCGTATATAGCCAGCGCGTTTTCCACAATGCTGATAGCGCGGTCTACGCCAGCGCAAAAACCGCGCGGGTTGGCCAACAGGATCTGCATTTTACGCCTCCAGTGCCGGTTCGACTTCCAGCACTTCAATATCAAAATGAACGGTATGCCCGGCCAGCGGATGGTTGAAATCAACCGTGATCGAGTCACCGTTAATTTCGCGGATCACGCCAGGCATCTCACTGCCGTCCATTGCGGTAAAGAGCATGATAGCGCCAATTTCTGGCTCGCCCGCGTCCATAAATTCCCGACGCGAGAAATACTGAATTAAGTCCGGGCTTGACACGCCAAAGGCGGCATCCGGTTCCAGAGCAAAAGTGGTTTTATCACCTTCTTTTAACCCCAGCAGGTGTTGTTCCAGTCCTTCAGACAGAGAACCGTCGCCCAGGCGAAACAGCGCAGGCTTGCCGTTATTGCGGGTTGACTCTGCGGTGGAGCCATCGTCGAGCTTAAGGGTGAAGTGCACCAGCACCGCACTGTTACTCTGTACTGATTTAGACATGCAGGTTGCTCTTTAAAATTGCTGCCGCCTGTTTGCCCGGTGGCGCTACGCTTACCGGGCCTACAAGGATCGCAGTATATTGTAGGCCGGATTAGCATAGCGCCATCCGGCATTTTTTTATGCGGCTTTTTTCTCTTTCGACGGCAGGAAGCCTTCGAGAACAATCAATGCCGCCCCGATACAGATAGCTGTATCGGCCAGATTGAATGTCGCGAAATGCCAGTCGCCGACGTAAAAGTCAATCATATCAACCACGAAGCCGTGCCACAGGCGGTCGAACAGGTTGCCCAGCGCACCGCCAATGATTAACGCATACGCGATGTTGTTTAGCTTCTGCGTTGCCTTCGAGCGATACATCATCACCATCAGGATAACGCAGATACCAATAGCGATACCGGCAAAGAACCAACGTTGCCAGCCACCGCTGTCCGCTAAGAAGCTAAACGCCGCACCATAGTTACGCGCGTAGTGCAGATTAAGCGACGGAAACAGCGACACCGTATCCCCCAGAGCAAAGTTCTGGAGGATCAGGTATTTGCTGCCTAAATCGATAATCAGCACGACTACCACCAGCCACAGCCAGCGTAGTCCTGTTGAACAAAGAGGCTTACTCATCAGGCAAACTTACGTTGTTCGCCATCACCGGCGATGTTGCTGACACAGCGTCCGCAGATTTCTGCGTGTTCCGCCACCTGGCCGACGTCAGTAGTGTAATGCCAGCAGCGCGGGCATTTCTCACCTTCGGCTTTGCCGAGAACGATTTTCAGACCTTTGAGCAGTTCGCACTGCTGAGCATCAGCAGGAGCCGCTGCATAATCCGCAACCGTCGCACCGGAGGTCAGCAGAACAAAACGCAACTCTTCGCCCAGCGCGGTCAGTTTCGCCGCCAGTTCTGGTTCAGCATACAGGGTCACTGCCGCTTCCAGAGAACCACCGACTTTCTTATCCGCACGCGCCTGCTCGATGACCTTGTTCACTTCGCCACGCACTTTCAGCAGCTCGTCCCAGTAGGCATCATTCATCGCTTCGGTCTCGCCTAAACCAAACAGACCTTCGTACCATTCACCGGTAAAGACGTACTTCTCACGATCGCCCGGCAGGTAGCCCCAGATTTCATCGGCGGTGAAGGACATGATCGGCGCCATCCAGCGAACCAGCGCTTCTGCAATATGGAACAGCGCAGTCTGGCAGCTACGACGCGCCACGCTGTCCGCTTTCGCGGTGTACTGACGGTCTTTGATGATGTCGAGGTAGAACGAGCCCATTTCTACGGAGCAGAAGCGCATCAGACGCTGTACCACCTCGTGGAAATCATAGGCTTCGTAAGCTTTCAGGATCTCTTCCTGCGCCGCTTGCGCACAACCTACCGCCCACCTGTCCAGAACCACCATCTCTTCCGGTTTCACCATGTCTTTTACCGGATCGAACCCGTTCAGGTTCGCCAGCAGGAAGCGCGCGGTGTTACGGATACGACGATAGCTGTCGGCAGCACGTTTCAGGATTTCGTCAGAAACGGCCATTTCGCCGGTATAGTCGGTAGAAGCGACCCACAGACGCAGAATATCCGCGCCCAGCTTGTTCATCACATCCTGCGGAGAAACGGTGTTGCCGATAGACTTGGACATCTTACGGCCCTGACCATCAACGGTGAAACCGTGGGTCAGTACCTGGCGATAAGGAGCTTTGCCTTTCATAGCCGTGGAGATCATCAGAGATGACATGAACCAGCCGCGGTGCTGGTCAGAGCCTTCCAGATACATATCTGCCGCATGGCCTGCAAACTCAGGACGCACATCCACGACTGATGAGTGGGTTGAACCAGAGTCGAACCACACGTCCAGCGTATCCGGGACTTTGACATACTGGTCAGCTTCGTCGCCGAGGATATCTTTCGGATCGAGATCCCACCACGCCTGGATGCCGTCAACTTCAACGCGTTTAGCTACTTCTTCCATCAGTTCGATAGCGCGCGGATGCAGCTCTTCGGTGTCTTTGTGGACAAACAGAGACATCGGCACACCCCACGTACGCTGACGGGAGATACACCAGTCAGGACGGTTGGCAACCATCGATTCAATACGCGCCTGGCCCCAGTCTGGGATCCACTGCACACCTTTGATCTCTTTCAGCGACTGCGCGCGCAGGCCTTTTTGATCCATGCTGACGAACCACTGCGGCGTCGCCCGGAAGATGATCGGCGACTTGTGGCGCCAGCAGCACGGGTAGCTATGCTGCATCTTCTCAACGTGCAGCAGCGCGCCTTTTTCGCTCAGCAGCGCAACGATTTTATCGTTGGCTTTAAAGACGTTCACACCGTCCAGATCCGGATAGGTACCTGCCAGGTATGCGCCGTCCGGACCCACCGGGTTAGCGATTTCCAGACCGTATTTCTGGCTGATGACGTAGTCATCCGGACCGTGACCGCCAGCGGTATGGACCGCACCGGTACCCGCATCCAGCGTAACGTGATCGCCAAGAATTGCCGGCACGTCAAAGCCCATAAACGGATGAGTAAAGCGCAGCAGTTCCAGCTCAGCGCCTTTAACAGTGCCGAGAATAGTGTATTCAGCCGCGCCAATACGCTGCATGACGCTTTCTACCAGATCCTTCGCCAGAATTACGGCCTGGCCGTCAATCTGCACCAGCGCATAGTCAAAATCAGGTGCCAGAGAAATTGCGCGGTTCGCTGGTAACGTCCACGGGGTGGTGGTCCAGATAACCAGTGAGATCGGACCGTTAACATCAGAAACGCCAAATTTCGCTTTCACCGCGTCCTGATCGGCAGCGTGGAACGCCACGTCGATGGACGGGGAGGTTTTGTCATAATACTCAACTTCCGCTTCCGCCAGCGCGGAACGGCAGTCAACGCACCAGTGCACCGGCTTCGCACCTTTGTGCAGGTGACCGTTGCCGATGATTTTACCCAGCGCACGAATGATGTTGGCTTCAGTTTTGAAGTCCATTGTCAGGTACGGATGCGACCAGTCGCCCAACACACCAAGACGGATAAAGTCTTTACGCTGACCGTCAACCTGCGTAGCAGCGTATTCACGGCATTTGGCGCGGAACTCAGCGGCGGTGAACTTCTCGCCCGGCTTACCGTATTCCTGCTCTACTTTCAGCTCGATAGGCAGACCGTGACAGTCCCAGCCCGGAACGTAAGGTGAGTCAAAGCCCGTGAGTCCCTTGGACTTCACGATAATGTCTTTCAGAATCTTGTTAACCGAGTGACCAATATGAATGCTGCCATTCGCATAAGGAGGGCCATCATGCAGAATGAAGGTTTTTTTGCCTTTTTTGGCCGCACGAATGATGCCGTACAGGTCATCATCAGTCCAACGCGCCAGCATTCCCGGTTCACGCTTGGCGAGATCGCCGCGCATCGGGAACCCTGTTTCCGGCAAATTCAGGGTTGATTTATAGTCACTCATCAGATTCTCGGTTCCGTATTTAAAACTCGTATAGGCATTAAGCCGGTTTTGTTAGCCCAAAAAATTCGCGGGCAGTCAACTCATCACGCGCAATCTGCGCTTTTAGTTCATCCAGCGAGGCAAATCGCTGTTCGCTGCGTATTTTTTTACGCAGTACTACATCTATATGGCGACCATACAGGTCCATTACAACGTCCAATAGATGCACTTCCAACTGTTGGCGTACACCAGCTACCGTCGGGCGGGTGCCGATGTTGGCGACGCCGGGCAACGGTTTATCACCCAGCCCCATCACTTCAACCGCATAAACCCCCTTCACCGGAGATACCTGGCGACGAAGCGGTAAATTTGCCGTCGGGAAACCGATAGTGCGCCCTAACTCGTCACCGTGTACCACCCGTCCTGAGATAGTAAAAGGATGTCCAAGCAGGCTTTCGGCCAGCTGCAGGTTGTCTTCTGCCAGCGCCTGACGTACCGCAGTGCTGCTGATACGCACACCGCCTTCACAGAAGGTTTGGGTACTGGTGATATCAAAACCATACTCAGCGCCCGCTTCCTGTAATAACAAGAAATCGCCCGCACGGCTAGCGCCAAAGCGGAAATCATCGCCAACGGCAAGAAATTGTACACCAAGGCGCTTAACCAGCAGATCGCTAATGAAGGTCTGCGCCGTTAATGCCGCGAAACGCCTGTCAAAACGCACGCACAGCACGTAATCAACGCCGCACTCCGCCAGATAACGCAGTTTTTCGCGCAGGCGAGTAAGGCGCGCAGGTGACTTGTCCGTGGCAAACAGCTCTAATGGCTGTGGCTCGAAAATCATCACCACCACCGGCAAATTGCGTTTGCGCCCTTCTTCCCGTAAGCCCTGCAGCAACGCACGGTGGCCACGGTGCACGCCGTCGAAATTACCAATAGTCAGCACACACCCATGCGGGGCCTGACTGAGATTATGTATGCCTCGTATCAGCTTCATGTCTGGCTCAAAACAGTGAAAATCGTGAAAGTATACCCTGTACCGCGGTCAACGTTAACCGGCGATTGTTTCTACGAAACAGAAAGAGGATTGTTTTCATTGTTATGAAACAAATTGCAGACCTCTACGGGCACGCCAATGCAATTTTTCTCGTGGAAAAGCTGTATTCACGCCACGCAAGCTGGTAGAATCCTGCGCCATCACTACGCAACGAGTGCTGCAATTTAAACGGCGCTTATTTGCACAAATCCATTGACAAAAGAAGGCTAAAAGGGCATATTCCTCGGCCTTTGAATTGTCCATATAGAACACATTTGGGAGTTGGACCTTGGCTAATATCAAATCAGCTAAGAAGCGCGCCGTTCAGTCTGAAAAGGCCCGCAAGCACAACGCTAGCCGTCGCTCTATGATGCGTACTTTCATCAAGAAAGTATACGCAGCTATCGAAGCTGGCGACAAAGCTACTGCACTGAAAGCATTTAACGAAATGCAACCAATCGTGGACCGTCAGGCTGCTAAAGGTCTGATCCACAAAAACAAAGCTGCACGTCATAAAGCAAACCTGACTGCACAGATCAACAAACTGGCTTAATCGCCTGCTTGTTGTCGCTTTGTGAAAAAACCCGCGAAAGCGGGTTTTTTTATGCCTGTCATTTGTTCGTTGGCGTAAAGAGCGCCGAATAGTCCGCATTGCAAATACGCTGCACCGCCGGATGCTGGATCATTCTTTCCGCAAATATGGCGTGGTACTCCTCCATCACATTCTCTACGCGTCCGATTTCAACAATAGAATCATCGGCATAGAAATTGTGCGAATAGAGTGTAGGCGCAACGAAAATAGCGTTATGCGTTGCGCCAAACGCTTTCATCAGCGCGGCGTCGTCAAACTCACCGAGAATTTCAACGTTCAATCCTTGTGAGTTGATCCAGTTCAGCAGCTTACGCCCGAGCATCGAACGACGCCCAGGGATCAGTAATCGACGCTCTTCCAGGCAGGCCGGAAATGGTTTTTCAGGCAGCGGTTTGGTGCACCAAAAACTCACGCTGCATTCGCCTATGCGCACCGAGAACAACCCTTCCTGCTGCGTAGAGTCGATCGGGCAGTCGGAGATAATCATATCCAGCTTATGCTGGCTGAGTTGATCCAACAGCATCTCATGCGTTGACTCAAAACAGCGCAGATGGATTTGTTCATCTTCAACCACCGCGGCATCCAGCACGCTGCTGACCAGCTGTTTAGATAGCGCATCGGCCACGCCAACATCGAACAGTAAATTTGACTCTTTGCGATAGTTCACGATATCCAGCATTTCCTGGCTTAACGTGAACATCTTATCCGCATAACGAAAAACGAGTTCGCCTAATTCGCTGGGTTCAAGTCCACGCCCCTTGCGCTTGAACAGCTTTCCCTGCAAGCGTTCCTCAAGCGCTTTAATCTGCCCGGTAATGGTCTGCGGTGTCAGATAAAGCGCTTCTGCTGCGCCAACAACCGAACCTTCTTTGTAGACATGCCAAAAGTAGTACAGGTGGTTGTAGTTTATATGAGACATACTCTCTCCCTGAAAATTGTCACGAAAGGGTTATCCCGTCAGGCTGACGCGTTCAACCGGGTGCGTAACCAGCAGTAACCTATTACCGCCGACAGCAAAGAACCGATCAGGATCCCCAGTTTCGCCCAGTTAATCAGCTCAGGATCGACGTTACCAAATGCCAGGCTGGCGATGAAAATCGACATCGTAAAGCCAATGCCGCACAGAATGCCGACCGCCATAATCTGCTGGAAATTCGTGCCCTCTGGTAATTGTGCCATCCTGAGGCGCAACGCCAGCCAGCAAAACAGGGTGATACCCAATGGCTTACCGATCAACAGACCCGCAATGATCCCCAGCGGTAACACCGAGGTTAGTCCATCAATGGTGACGCCCTGTAGTGAGACACCCGCGTTGGCGAAAGCAAACAGCGGCAGGATCAGGTATGCCACCCATGGGTGCAGAACATGCTCCAGTCGCTTCGCTGGTGAACGTCCATGTTTTTCCTTCAACGGAATGAAGAAGCCGACGATCACGCCCGCCAGCGTCGCATGCACACCAGACTTCAATACGGCAGTCCACAGCACTACGCCTACTAAGATATAAATCCCGGTACGTCTCACACCGCACAGATTCAATGCCGCCAGAACGAGGATCGCGCACGCGGCAACGCCCAGCGACAGTAGCGAGAGATCGCTGGTATAGAACAGCGCGATGATGACGATAGCCCCGAGGTCATCGATAATCGCCAACGCCATCAGGAAGATTTTTAACGCCAGCGGAACGCGGCTGCCCAACAGCGCCAGCACGCCTAACGCAAAAGCGATGTCCGTTGCCGCCGGGATCGCCCACCCTTCACGGGTAATAGGGTCAGCATAGTTGAACGCCAGGTACAGCAGCGCCGGGACAATCATGCCGCCGATAGCGGCAATGATCGGGAATGCCGCCTGACGCAAACTGGCCAGCGAACCTTGCATCAACTCGCGCTTCACTTCCAGACCAATCAACAAGAAGAACACCGCCATCAACGCGTCGTTGATCCACAGCAGCATATTTTTGTTGATCTCAAGCGCGCCAACCCGCAGTTGAACGGGCGTTTCCAGAAAGGCGTGGTACCATCCACTGGTTACTCCGATATTTGCCATCAGCATAGCGACCGCGGCAGCGATGATCAGAATGATACCTCCCGAGGCGTCGCTACTAAAAAAACGATGCAGATGTTTCACTTTTATTCTCTCTATTGGGTGAATACTTCGTAAATACTATCTTACACCCTCAAAAAGCTCGTTAAAATTAGATTATTCATGATGAATAGATCGGTTTTTACGATCCAGTAAGGTAAAGTCGATCAAGATTTTTCGAACGGAAAATAGAAATAAAAAAGCCTGAAACTTTTCAGTCCCAGGCTTTTTATCAAAGATTATTGAATCGAGGATTAGCGTGTCAGATCGTCAAAGAACTTCTTCACACCGTCGAAGAAACTTTTGGAACGCGGGCTGTTTTGCTCGCCGGTCGGGCCGCCAAAGCTGTCCTGCAGATCTTTGAGCAGTTGCTTCTGCTTGTCGTTCAGGCCCACTGGGGTTTCAACCACCACGCGGCACAGCAGATCGCCCTGAGCACCACCGCGTACAGACTTGACGCCCTTTCCACGCATGCGGAAAAGTTTACCAGTTTGCGTTTCGCCCGGAATTTTCAACTTCACGCGACCGTCCAGCGTCGGGACTTCAATCTCTCCGCCCAGCGCAGCCATCGCAAAGTTAATCGGTACTTCGCAGTACAGGTTATTGCCTTCACGTTCGAAAATTGGGTGCTGTTTTACCTGCACCTGAACGTACAAATCACCCGCTGGCGCACCATGTTCACCGGCTTCACCTTCACCTGCTAAACGAATACGGTCGCCGGTATCAACCCCTGCCGGGATCTTAACGGACAGCGTTTTACTTTTCTCAACACGACCATGGCCGTGGCATTTGTTGCACGGATCTTTGATCAGCGTACCGCGACCCTGGCAGTGTGGACAGGTCTGCTGTACGGCGAAAAAGCCCTGACGCATCTGTACCTGACCAGAACCGTGGCAGGTTGGACAGGTCTGCGGCTGAGTGCCGGCTTTCGCACCGCTACCGTGGCAGACATCACACTCTTCCAGCGTCGGAATACGGATCTCTTTGGTGACGCCACGCACGGCTTCTTCCAGAGTGAGATCCATGTTGTAACGTAAATCAGCACCACGTGAGGCGCGCTGACGACCACGACCGCCGCCAAAGATATCGCCAAACACGTCACCAAAGATATCGCTGAAGTCAGCCCCGCCGCCAAAACCGCCGCCGCCGCCCATGCCGCCTTGCTCAAACGCGGCATGGCCGTACTGATCGTAAGCCGCACGTTTTTGCGCATCGGTCAGGATCTCGTACGCTTCTTTGATCTCTTTAAACTTGGCTTCGGCCTCTTTATCACCCTGGTTTCGGTCCGGGTGATATTTCATGGCCAGGCGCTTATAGGCCTTTTTGATTTCACGCTCTTCCGCTGATTTGGAAACGCCTAAAATCTCGTAATAGTCTTGCTTAGCCATCTCTTTTTATCTGCCCCTAACATGCGTGCACGGGCGGAGAGGAAACCTCTTCGCCCGTGCCAGTAATTACCCGTTCAAAGGGCGATTATTTTTTGTCTTTCACTTCTTCAAACTCGGCGTCGACAACGTCGTCATCTTTCGCGTTGTTTGCAGAAGCATCAGCGCCTGCTGCACCAGCCTGCTGCTGTGCGTGCTGCTGCTGAGCGATTTCCATCAGTTTCTGGGAAACCTGTGCCAGCGCCTGCATCTTCGCTTCGATATCTGCTTTATCTTCGCCTTTCAGAGACGTTTCCAGCGCGGTCAGTGCAGACTCGATAGCAGTTTTGTCGTCAGCCGGCAGTTTGTCGCCTGCTTCTTCAACCTGTTTGCGAGTGCTGTGCAGCAGATGGTCACCCTGGTTACGGGTCTGAACCAGCTCTTCAAACTTACGGTCAGATTCTGCGTTCGCTTCTGCTTCGCGAACCATTTTCTGGATTTCTTCTTCGTTCAGACCAGAAGAAGCCTTGATGGTGATCTTCTGCTCTTTACCGCTGTTTTTGTCTTTCGCAGAAACGTGCAGGATACCGTCGGCATCGATGTCAAAAGTCACTTCGATCTGCGGCATACCGCGCGGAGCCGGGCTGATACCATCCAAGTTAAACTGACCCAGATCTTTGTTATCAGCGGCGCGTTTACGTTCACCCTGCAGCACGTGGATGGTTACCGCAGACTGGTTGTCTTCAGCGGTAGAGAACACCTGGCTGTGCTTGGTCGGGATAGTGGTGTTTTTCGCGATCAGTGGAGTCATTACGCCACCCATGGTTTCGATACCCAGAGACAGTGGGGTAACGTCCAGCAGCAGTACGTCTTTCACATCACCGGTCAGTACACCACCCTGAACGGCAGCACCGATTGCCACTGCTTCGTCCGGGTTAACGTCTTTACGCGGCTCTTTACCGAAGAACTCGGCAACTTTCTTCTGAACCATCGGCATACGAGTCTGACCACCAACCAGGATAACGTCCTGAACGTCGGAAACAGACAGACCAGCATCCTGCAGAGCTACTTTCAGCGGCTCGATAGAACGGTTCACCAGGTCTTCAACAAGGCTTTCCAGTTTCGCACGAGTCACTTTGATGTTCATGTGTTTCGGACCAGTCGCGTCTGCAGTGATGTACGGCAGGTTCACGTCGGTCTGCTGAGCGGAAGACAGTTCGATCTTCGCTTTCTCAGCGGCTTCTTTCAGACGCTGCATCGCCAGCGGGTCGTTACGCAGGTCGATACCCTGATCTTTCTTAAATTCGTCAACCAGGTAGTTGATCATACGGCTGTCGAAGTCTTCACCACCCAGGTGGGTATCACCGTTGGTTGCCAGAACTTCGAAGGTTTTTTCGCCGTCAACTTCGTCGATTTCGATAATAGAGATATCGAAAGTACCACCACCGAGGTCATAAACCGCGATAGTACGGTTGCCGACTTCTTTATCCAGACCGTAAGCCAGCGCAGCTGCGGTTGGTTCGTTGATGATACGTTTGACTTCCAGACCTGCGATACGGCCGGCGTCTTTGGTTGCCTGACGCTGAGCATCGTTAAAGTATGCAGGTACGGTGATAACCGCTTCAGTTACCGGTTCACCCAGGTAATCTTCAGCCGTTTTCTTCATTTTTTTCAGCACTTCAGCAGAAATCTGCGGCGGTGCCATTTTCTGACCTTTTACGTCAATCCATGCATCACCGTTGTCAGCACCGATGATTTTGTACGGCATGATGGCTTCATCACGCTGTACTTCTTCGTCCTGGAAGCGGCGGCCAATCAGGCGTTTAATCGCAAACAGGGTGTTTTGCGGGTTTGTCACTGCCTGACGTTTAGCCGGCTGACCAACCAGAGTTTCACCATCCTGGGTATAAGCAATGATAGAAGGCGTGGTGCGATCGCCCTCGGCGTTCTCCAGCACACGTGCAGTAGTGCCATCCATAATCGCTACACAAGAGTTGGTAGTACCCAGGTCGATACCAATAATTTTACCCATCTAAACGTCTCCACTAAAAATTCGGTCATCATGTGGTTGTGAATCTGTAATAAGGGCGAAACGTGCGGTTTCAACTACCCTGAATCGTTTTTTTTCAGACTCACCACTGCGGTTGTCTACAAGATGGGGTCGTAACCCACGTCATCAAGGGGGGAATGAAAATTTTTTTTAGCCTTGTGGCAATAAAATCACAGATAAAAGGCTCAAAGTTAAAAAAATGAATAGTCGCTCACCAAAATTAATTCATAAAACCAATTAAATCAGTAGAGCCATTCACATAAAAATTGTAATAAAAAGAAAAGATTACGAGCATGAATCGTTTTTCTGTCGGCGGTAAGATGATCTGAAGTTACGTACTTTTGCAGCCGTCAAAGAGAAATTCCATGAAATCCGTGTTAACCCTTTCCGCCAGCCTGCTTATGGGTCTGCTGTTGAGCAGCACCGCGCACGCCAACGACCATAAAGTTTTGGGTATGATTGCCATGCCCCGCAACGCAACCAACGATCTCACGCTCAAAATTCCCGTTTGTCGGGTTGTGAAGCGCATTCAACTCACCGCCGATCGCGGCGATATTAAGCTCAACGGCGCATCCGTCTACTTCAAAGCAGCGCGGACTTCCAGCCAAAGCCTGAACGTCCCGTCATCCATTAAAGAAGGGCAAACCACCAACTGGATTAACATTAACAGCGACAACGACAACAAACGCTGCGTGTCCAAAATCACCTTCTCAGGCCAGTCGGTAAACTCCTCTGACATGGCAACGCTGAAAGTTATTGGCGACGACTAACTCCGCATATTTTTATTCAGAAGCCATAGAAAACATGAATGTCACATATTTGAATGACGACGACCTCGACTTTCTTCAGCATTGTAGTGAGGAGCAACTTGCCAATATTACTCGCCTGCTCACGCATAATGAAAAAGGGAAAGCCCGTCTGTCGAGCGTACTAAACCACAACGATTTATTTAAATCGATGGAAGGGCATCCGGAACAGCATCGCCGCAACTGGCAGCTGATTGCCGGCGAGCTTCAGCATTATGGCGGCGACAGTATTGCTAATAAACTCCGCGGCCATGGAAAACTGTATCGGGCGATTTTGCAGGATGTTGCGAAGCGTCTGAAGCTTAAAGTCGACAAAGAGATGTCCACATTCGAAATTGAACAATATCTGCTGGAACACTTTTTACGTAATGCCTGGCAAAAAATGGATGCGGAGCATAAGCAGACCTTTTTACAGGCCGTTGATGCAAAAGTCTCTGAACTGGAAGAACTTTTGCCGCTATTAATGAAGGATCGTCATCTGGCGACAGGCGTATCTCACCTGCTTTCCAGCCAGCTTAGCAAAATCCTACGAACACACGCCGCCGTCAGCGTCATCGGACACGGATTGCTACGTGGAGCCGGACTTGGCGGCCCGGTCGGTGCCGCATTAAACGGGGTTAAAGCGGTGAGCGGCAGCGCCTATCGCGTGACGATCCCGGCGGTACTTCAAATCGCCTGCCTGCGCAGAATGATCAACCACGCGCAAGCGTGATGCCCATCACAGGGAAAATAATTCATTTTCCCTTCGTTAGATCATAGACAGTGCTCTCTCCCCTGATTATCATGCCGCGCCCCGAAGACAGCGATCGTTATTCGGGGAAACTATTTCACCATTCAATCAATGATGATTTTGAGGAATTATGGGCAACACTAAGTTGGCTAATCCGGCACCGCTGGGCCTGATGGGCTTTGGCATGACCACCATTCTGCTTAACCTGCACAACGCGGGTTTCTTCGCCTTTGACGTTATTATTCTGGCGATGGGCATTTTCTACGGCGGTATCGCGCAAATTTTTGCCGGTCTGCTGGAATATAAAAAAGGCAACACCTTCGGTTTAACCGCCTTTACCTCCTACGGTTCGTTCTGGCTGACGCTGGTTGCGATCCTGATCATGCCGAAAATGGGCCTGGCGGATGCAACCAATGGTCAGTTCCTGGGCGTGTACCTGGGTCTGTGGGGCGTGTTCACACTGTTTATGTTCTTCGGTACGCTGAAAGCGGCTCGTGCGTTGCAGTTTGTCTTCCTGAGCCTGACGGTGCTGTTCGCGCTGCTGGCCGTTGGCAACATTGCTGGTAACGAAGCGGTCATTCACGTTGCTGGCTGGGTTGGCTTAGTGTGTGGCGCAAGCGCCATTTACCTGGCAATGGGTGAAGTGCTGAACGAACAGTTTGGCCGTACCATCCTGCCGATTGGTGAAGCGCACTAATCTGACGCTATCCCCCCGTCAGGGGGGATATTCCTTACAAGCGCTGTAACTCTGCCTGTACGTTCGAATCTCGATGATAAATATCCTGTCGCAGCCAAATCCCCAGACCTAATCCTACCAGCGATAGCGCCAGCACATACCAGGCCGGAGCCATTGGCGACACGCTCATTAACATCGTCACGGCAATTGGCGTCAAACCACCGAAAATGGCATATGACACGTTGTAAGAAAAGGATATTCCGGTAAAGCGGACTTCCGCCGGAAACGCTCGTACCATGACATAAGGCACAGCCCCCACCACACCAACGCACAGCCCCACCAGCCCGTACAACAGGAACAAGTGCTGAGGATGGCTGCCGGTCAGATGATAGAAAAACCAGCTCGAACAGGCCAGCAGCAGGCTGCCGACAATAAAGGTTTTGCTGGCACCGACCCGGTCGACAATAAACCCGGCCAGCAGACAACCGACGCACAGCATAATGGTCGCGACACTGTTGGCTTGTAACGTTAGCGCGGGCGCAAAGCCATACTGCTTCTGCAACCAGACTGGCGACATCAGGATCACCACCACAATCCCGGCCGATAACAGCCAGGTCAGCAGCATAGAAATGACCACCGCTTTTTTATGTTTGCTCACCACCGACTTCACCGGCAGCTCTTGCGCCAGCGCTTTACGCTGCTGCATTTCGAGGAATATAGGCGTTTCCTGCAACCAGCGACGTAGGTACATCGCCACCAGCCCAAACACGCCCCCCAGCAGAAATGGAATACGCCAGCCGTAATCATGCACCGCCTGTTGCGTCAGGCTAGTGTTCACCAGCGTCGCAACTACCGACCCCAGCAGAATTCCCACCGTCAGCCCGGCGGTCAGCGTGCCACAGGCAATACCGATGCGACGCTCGGGTACATGTTCCGCCACGAATACCCACGCGCCCGGCACTTCTCCGCCGATGGCAGCGCCTTGCAAAATGCGCATCAGCAGTAACAACAGCGGCGCAAGGATCCCCATTGAGGCGTAGGTAGGCAACAGGCCAATCGCCAGCGTCGGTATTGCCATCAGCAAAATGCTCAGGGTGAACATTTTCTTACGCCCGACCAGATCGCCAAAGTGCGCCATGATAATGCCACCCAGCGGACGCGCCAGATATCCGGCGGCAAAAATGCCGAAGGTTTGCACCTGACGTAGCCACTCAGGAATGTCTGCCGGGAAGAAAAGCTCGCCAACAACAGCGGCAAAGAAGACGAAAATAATGAAATCATAAAACTCAAGCGCACCGCCGAGGGCAGCAAGCGTAAGGGTTTTATAATCCTGGCGATTCAGCGGTCGAGTGTGTTGTGACATAGCAAACCATGAGTCAGTGGAGTAATTGAATCTGTCTGTCGATATATGTAAAGCAAAAATTACTATATCGTAAACAATTCAATACTCCACTGTCATTGGCACTTATGTCACGATCGGGCTACTTTCAGGCGTTTATATCGCGAATTGCACTTTTAGGACGAAAAGATGCTACGACAGCCGGTGCGGTTTCCACATAAGGCCCGTCCAGCAGCTGTATACAATACGGTACACTTGCAAAAATACCTGGCACGATAACCTTACCGTCGACATCTTTCACGCCTTCCAGCGTTTCTTTGATCGATTTTGGCTGTCCTGGCAGATTCAGGATCAGCGCCTGCTTGCGAATCACGCCAACCTGACGGGAGAGAATAGCCGTTGGCACAAAGTGCAGGCTTATCTGGCGCATCTGCTCACCAAACCCCGGCATCTGGCGGTCGGCTACGGCAAGCGTGGCATCAGGCGTCACGTCGCGACGGGCCGGACCCGTGCCGCCGGTAGTCAGCACCAGATGACAGCTCATTTCATCAACCAGCTCGCATAAGGTCTGTTCGATGATCGCCTGCTCATCCGGGATCAACCGCGTTTGCAGTTCAAAAGGTGTCGTAAGGGCAGACGCCAGCCATTCTTCAAGGGCCGGGATACCTTTATCCTGGTAAACGCCGCTCGAAGCACGGTCAGAAATGGAAACCAGGCCAATGCGTAAAGTATTCATGATTATTCCGTTTAAACAGTCTCGTTAAACAGAATGATACACTGCGAAGGGAAGGACAGACAGGTTTCAGAAGAGGTAGCGTGACCCAAATCAGGGCCACGCGCTAATGATTACAGCAGATCGCCGATCATTTTTTCCAGTTTACCCTGGTCTACAGCAAACTTACGGATACCGTCCGCCAGTTTGTCTACAGCCATCGGATCCTGGTTGTGCTGCCACAGGAACTCAGCTTCAGTGATGCGTGCAGGGCGCGCTTTCACTTCGCCGGAGAAGGACAGTTTACGTTCGATAGCGCCTTCGCTTTCCGCCAGCTCTTTCAGCAGTGCCGGTGCAATCGTCAGACGATCGCAGCCTGCCAGCTCAATGATTTCGCCAATGTTACGGAAGCTCGCACCCATAACCACGGTTTCGTAACCGTGCTGTTTGTAGTACTCGTAGATTTCCGTTACGGAAACCACACCCGGATCTTCTGCCGGTGCATACTCTTTCTTGTCGGTATTGGCTTTGTACCAGTCAAGAATACGGCCAACGAACGGAGAAATCAGGTATACGCCTGCTTCTGCACATGCACGCGCCTGCGCGAAGGAGAACAGCAGAGTCAGGTTACAGTTGATGCCTTCTTTTTCCAGCTGCTCAGCGGCACGGATGCCCTGCCAGGTTGAAGCCAGTTTAATCAGAATGCGATCGTTGCTGATGCCAGCATCGTTGTACATTTTGATCAGGCGTTTTGCTTTCGCGATGGACGCGTCGGTGTCGTAGGACAGACGAGCGTCAACTTCAGTGGAGATACGACCCGGGACCAGTTTCAGGATCTCCAGACCGATATTTACTGCCAGTTTGTCGGTCGCGTCGACGATTTGCTGCGCGCGGTCGTTGCTCTGCTGCTTAGCCCAGGCTACAGCGTCATCAATCAGCTTGCGGTATTCTGGGATCTGCGCTGCGTTAAGAATGAGAGAAGGGTTAGTTGTGGCATCCTGAGGCTGATACAGCTTCATTGCCGCGATGTCTCCGGTGTCGGCCACTACAGTGGTGAACTGACGAAGGGAGGTCAATTTGTCCGTCATGATAGCGATTCTCTTTAAACAGCTTGTTAGGGGGATGTAACCGATCTTCCCTGATGATAGCACGACGCACTCTCAGCGCAACCGCCTGGATTGTCCGACCAGCCGCTCAGCCCTGATTACGCATCTCGGAGCCTGTGATGCGCAATTAAGAGATATAACGATTGTTATGATAAACTCACGTAATCAATCACCTTATAAGGTATATACTGGTCGATTATTGGTAGCGCTTACACGGAAATCTTCGCGCTAACCGGCATCAACAAGAGGGATGTTAATGCCTGATTTTTTCTCATTTATTAATGAAATACTCTGGGGATCGGTGATGATCTACCTCCTGCTTGGCGCAGGATGTTGGTTCACCTGGCGTACAGGGTTCGTTCAGTTTCGCTACATCCGCCAGTTTGGCAAAAGTCTTAAAAACAGCATCAGCCCGCAGCCGGGCGGTTTAACTTCCTTTCAGGCTTTGTGCACCAGTCTTGCCGCGCGTATCGGCAGCGGAAATCTGGCGGGCGTGGCGTTGGCGATCGCCGCAGGCGGCGCGGGAGCCGTTTTCTGGATGTGGGTTTCGGCGATCATTGGCATGGCAACCTCCTTTGCCGAGTGCTCACTTGCCCAACTGTATAAAGAACGCGACAGCAAGGGACAGTTTCGCGGCGGCCCTGCATGGTATATGGCGCGTGGACTGGGCATGCGCTGGATGGGGGTGCTTTTTGCCATCTTTTTACTCATTGCCTACGGCCTGATTTTTAACAGCGTTCAGGCAAATTCGGTCTCTCGTGCGTTGACCTTTGCTTTTGATGTCCCTCCCCTTTTCTCTGGTATCGCACTGGCAATCGCGTCATTACTGGTCATCGTCGGCGGTATTAAAGGCGTTGCCCGCCTGATGCAATGGTTTGTGCCAATCATGGCTTTACTGTGGGTCGGTTGCAGTATCGTCATCTGTCTTTGGCATATCGGACAGATCCCCGAGATCATCGTCACTATAGTAAAAAGCGCTTTAGGGTGGCAGGAAGCTGCAGCAGGCGCTGCCGGCTATACGCTGAGTCAGGCCATTGCCAGTGGTTTTCAACGCGGTATGTTCTCGAATGAAGCCGGAATGGGTTCAACCCCTAACGCAGCGGCCTCAGCAGCCTCATGGCCACCGCATCCTGCGGCGCAAGGCATTGTGCAAATGATCGGTGTGTTAGGTGACACGCTGATTATCTGTACCGCCAGCGCAATGATTATTCTTCTGGCAGGCAATGGCACGACCTATATCCCGATGGAAGGCATCCAGTTGATGCAGAAGGCCATGGTAACGCTCACAGGTGAATGGGGAGCAGGCTTCGTTGCATTTATTGTGATTCTGTTTGCCTTTAGTTCAATCGTGGCCAACTACATCTATGCGGAAAACAACCTGGTTTTCCTGAAGCTGGACAACGTGCGCGTCATCTGGCTATTACGCATCGCCACCGTGAGTACCGTTGTTGGGGGAACGTTAGTTAGCTTCCCGCTGGTCTGGCAGCTTGCCGACATCATTATGGCTTGTATGGCCATCACTAACCTGACGGCGATTCTGCTGCTTTCCCCGGTGGTGCATACTATCGCCAGCGACTATCTGCGCCAGCGTAAACTCGGGGTGCGCCCGGAATTTGATCCGCGCCGTTATCCTGATATCAGACAACAGCTTGCGCCTGATAGCTGGGATGAAACGCCGCGCGAATAGCGCGGCAATCGCAACCATCGATCAATTCTGTCGTTTTTTTTGCTAAAGTCGCAGTAAATTTCCTGCAAGGACTGGATATGCTGATTCTGATTTCACCTGCAAAAACGCTCGACTACCAAAGTCCGCTGGCAACGACACGTCATACGTTGCCCGAACTGCTGGATCACTCTCAGCAGCTTATTCACGTGGCGCGCCAGCTCTCTGCGCCGCAGATTGGCAAGCTGATGGGGATTAGCGATAAGCTGGCGGATCTGAATGCCACGCGTTTCCATGACTGGCAACCTGACTTCACCCCGGAAAACGCGCGCCAGGCCATTCTGGCGTTTAAAGGCGACGTGTATACCGGGCTGCAAGCTGAAACCTTCAGCGATGCAGATTTCGACTTCGCTCAGCAGCATTTACGGATGTTGTCCGGGCTGTATGGCGTTTTGCGTCCGCTGGATTTGATGCAGCCTTACCGTCTGGAGATGGGCATTCGACTGGCCAATGCGAAGGGTAAAGATCTCTACCAGTTCTGGGGAGATACCATCACCGATAAGCTGAACGAAGCACTGGAAGCACAAGGCGACAACGTGGTGGTTAACCTCGCCTCGGATGAATATTTTAAATCCGTGAAGCCGAAAAAACTCAACGCTGAACTTATCAAACCGGTCTTCCTCGACGAGAAGAACGGCAAGTTCAAAGTCATCAGCTTCTATGCCAAAAAAGCGCGCGGCCTGATGAGTCGCTACATTATTGAGAACCGCTTAACGCAGCCAGAGCAACTGACCGCTTTTAATAGCGAAGGCTATTTCTTTGATGAAGAAACATCAGGAAACGGCGAACTGGTGTTTAAACGCCACGAGCAGTAGCGTACATGCCGGATGGCGGCAGGTTTTTTAGGCCCGCTGAGCAAAATGCCAGCGGGCACAACCGTTAACCGCGGGTCATCATCAGCTTACGCAGTTCAGCAAAATCAGCAGGCAGGTGATGAGAAAGCAATGGCAAGTCTGCGCGTTCCGCCAGCTCTTTTGGCAGAGCCAACGTCAGGTCAAGAATCTCTTCTACGCTTTCCTTAAACTTCGCCGGATGCGCAGTACCGAGGAACAGGCCATACTCACCAGGGTTTAACTGGTCACGCAGCGCACGGTAAGCCACCGCCGCATGCGGTTCTGAGGTGTACCCCATCTCATGCAGTTCACGCATCGTATCCTGAGTCGTGGCATCATCAACGGCGGCATAGCCCAGCTCATTCAGACGCCAGATTTTACGGCGGAACAGTTCTTCCACGCGCGGCCAGTTGTTCGGCTGACTGACATCCATCGCATTCGACAACGTCGCCTGAGTCGCTTTTGGCGCCCACTCGCCCTGTGCAAGGAAGCGTGGAACCGTATCGTTGACGTTAGTCGCCGCGATAAAGCGCTTCACCGGCAAGCCCAGTGATTTCGCCAGCAACCCGGCAGTCAGATCGCCAAAGTTGCCGCTGGGAACGGAAATAACCAGCTGATTACGTGCCTCTTGCGGCAGTTGGGCCACGGCCTCAAAGTAATAACAGATTTGCGCCAGCAGACGGCTGATGTTAATTGAGTTAGCCGAATTCAGCCCCAGAGCCACCTTCAGCTCTTCGTCATCAAACGCCTGTTTCACCAGCGCCTGGCAGGCATCAAAATCGCCATCGATCGCCACGGTTTCAATATTGCCGCCCAGCGTGCAGAACAGTTTTTCCTGTAATGGGCTGATCTTGCCGTTCGGGTAGAGGATCACCACGCGCACATTTTTCAGACCATAAAAGGCATGTGCGACCGCCGCCCCGGTATCTCCGGAGGTGGCCGTCAGAATGGTGACCGGTTTGTCGCCACTGATATGCGTCAGCATCTGCGCCATAAAGCGCCCGCCAAAGTCTTTAAATGCAAGCGTTGGGCCATGGAACAGTTCCAGGCAGCCGACATCCGCGGCCACCTGAGCAACCGGCGCCGGGAAGGCAAACGCCGCGCGCACGCGCTGCTCCAGGATCTCCTGTGGGATCTCATCCCCAATAAATGCGGAAAGGATCTTCGCGCTGCGGCTAACGAAATCCTGGTTCAGCATCTCATCGATTTCTGTCAGATTGAATTCCGGCAAATCGTGCGGAAAAAACAATCCCTGATTCTTGCCAAGCCCTTGCGTGACGGCCTGTGCAAAGCTGACCTGTTCGTTATGATCTTTCAGATTATACAGTTTCATTGATTATCCCAGTACCCGTGCGCCCGCCGTGTCCAGCCGGCAAATATGAACAAAGCCTTCCTGATTTTGCAGGTAATTTTTCCCCAGCCAGTCTGCTACGCGCTGCGCCGTATCCGGCTTGTCGCACAAAGCAAACAGCGTCGGCCCCGACCCGGAAATACCGCTGGCCAGCGCGCCGATTTCCGCTACCGCCTGACGTGCCTGGCTAAAGCCTGGCAGCAAGCGGGTACGGTACGGCTCAGCAATGACGTCTTTCATCAGCTTCGCGGCAAGCCCTGGCTGACGGGAATAGCAGGCATGGATAAATCCAGCCAGATGCCGCCCGTGGGCGATACAGTCCTGACGGCGATACTGCGCAGGCAGAATCGCCCGCGCTTCTGCCGTCGACACTTTAATCCCCGGATACGCCAGTACCCACAGCCACTCATCAAAGCCTGGCACCTGCTGACTGATAATGCCGTTTTCTTCGATCATTAACTGCATGCCGCCCAAAAAGCACGGGGCGACATTATCGTAATGAATACTGCCGGAGATACGTCCTTCCAGCTCGCCCATTATTGCTAACAGGCGCGTATCGTTGAGCGGCTTTCCGCAGTGCTCGTTCATGGCGACCAGCGCCGCTACAACGGAACAGGCGCTGGAGCCTAAGCCGGAACCAATCGGCATATTTTTTTCCAGCGTCATCGCCACCGGAATGCTTTTACCCAGTTCCTGGCAGAATCGCTCCCAGCACTGGTAGACAATATTTTCCCGCGGCTCAGACGGCAGCTTGTTGGCAAAGCGTCCAAGGTTGTTCAGGCTGAACTGGTCGGCCGCCTCAACGGACACCACATCGCCCAACAGCGAACCGTCCACCGGGGTTACCGCCGCGCCAAGCACATCAAACCCGACGCTCATATTGGCACTGGAAGCCGGGGCATAAACTCTTACCATGTCAGACTCCTAACTTCCATGAAAGGGTGCGTAGCAGGTCGGCAAAAACGCCCGCCGCCGTCACGTCGTTACCCGCGCCGTATCCACGCAGAACCAATGGTAACGGCTGATAGTAGTGACTATAAAATGCCAGCGCGTTTTCACCGTTTTTCACTTTGAACAGTGGATCGTTGCCGTCTACCGCCTCAATCTTCACGCGACAGACGCCGTCCTCTTCAATATTGCCAACATAGCGCAATACTGTCCCCTCATCACGGGCTTTCGCCACGCGCGCGGCAAAGGCGTCATCCAGTTGCGGCAATTTCGCCATAAATGCGGAAACATCACCAGAATCATCAAACTCTTTTGGCAAAACTGGCTCAATGACAATGTCAGAAAGCTCCAGCTCACGACCGGTTTCACGGGCCAGGATCAGCAATTTACGCGCCACATCCATACCGGAAAGATCGTCACGCGGATCGGGTTCGGTATAGCCCAGTTCACGCGCTATGGTGGTGGCCTGGGAGAAGCTCATACCTTCATCCAGCTTGCCGAAAATAAACGACAACGAGCCGGAAAGGATGCCGGAAAAACGTTGCAGTTCATCGCCCGCGCTGAGCAGATTTTGCAGGTTTTCGATAACCGGTAAGCCCGCGCCTACGTTAGTGTCGTACAGAAATTTACGACGCGATTTCGCGGCGGCAAAACGCAGCTGATGGTAGTAATCCATCGACGACGTGTTGGCCTTTTTATTCGGCGTAACCACATGGAAGCCTTCGCGCAGGAAATCAGCATACTGATCCGCCACCGTCTGGCTTGACGTACAGTCGACAATCACCGGGTTGAGCAGATGATATTCTTTCACCAGACGAATTAAGCGCCCAAGGTTGAAAGGCTCTTTCGCGCTTTCCAGCTCCGCCTGCCAGTTTTCCAGATTCAGACCGTGGACGTTGGTCAGCAGCGCCTTCGAGTTCGCCACGCCGCACACGCGCAGATCGATATGCTTCTTTTTAAGCCAGGTTTGCTGACGTTTAAGCTGCTCCAGCAGCGCACCGCCTACGCCGCCGACCCCAATGACAAACACTTCAATCACCTGGTCGGTGTTGAACAGCATCTGATGGGTCACACGTACGCCGGTGGTCGCATCGTCATTGTTCACCACCACCGAAATAGAACGCTCAGAAGAACCCTGGGCGATTGCCACGATATTGATGTTCGCACGAGCCAGCGCGGCAAAGAATTTCGCTGAGATGCCGCGCAGTGTGCGCATACCATCGCCAACAACAGAGATGATAGCCAGACGCTCAGTCACCGCCAACGGCTCCAGCAGACCTTCTTTCAGTTCGAGATAGAATTCATCCTGCATGGCGCGTTGCGCACGCACGCAGTCGCCCTGTGGGACGCAGAAGCTGATGCTGTATTCAGAAGAGGATTGGGTTATCAGCACCACCGAGATGCCCGCACGCGACATCGCGGCAAAAACGCGTGCCGCCATGCCCACCATGCCTTTCATTCCAGGGCCAGAGACGCTAAACATCGCCATGTTATTGAGGTTAGAAATACCTTTTACTGGCAAATCGTCGTCATCACTGCTGGCACCGATCAGCGTACCGGGCGCTTGCGGATTACCGGTATTTTTAATCAGGCACGGGATCTGGAACTGGGCAATGGGGGTAATGGTACGCGGATGTAACACTTTAGCGCCGAAGTAAGAAAGCTCCATCGCTTCCTGATAAGACATCGACTTCAGCAGTCGGGCGTCGGGTACCTGACGCGGATCGCAGGTATATACGCCGTCGACATCGGTCCAGATCTCACAACAATCAGCGCGCAAACAGGCGGCCAGTACGGCGGCAGAGTAGTCAGAGCCATTACGCCCCAGCACCACTAACTCACCTTTTTCATTTCCGGCGGTAAACCCTGCCATCAGAATCATGTGGTCCGCAGGAATACGGCTGGCGGCAATGCGACGCGTAGATTCGGCGATATCAACAGTAGACTCGAGGTAATGACCGACAGCCAGCAATTTCTCCACCGGGTCGATGACCGTCACGTTATGCCCGCGCGCTTCCAGCAGGCCGGCCATGATGGCAATCGACATTTTTTCACCACGGCAGATAAGCGCGGCATTGATGCTGTCCGGGCATTGTCCCAGCAGGCTGATGCCGTGCAGGACGTGCTTAATCTGGGCAAATTCTTGTTCAACAAAGGCTTTGAGCGGAGACAGCGGGAAACCCGGCTGTGCGGCGGCAAGACCCACCAGCAGCTCAGAGAAAATGCGTTCGGCATCGCTGATATTCGCTAAAGCATCCTGACCTCCGATGGTCTTCTCAATCATCGCCACCAGATGGTTGGTAATTTTTGCGGGGGCAGAAAGAACGGTTGCGACCTGCCCCTGTCTGGCATTGCTTTCCAGAATATCGGCAACCCGCAGAAAGCGCTCTGCATTTGCCACTGATGTACCGCCGAACTTCAACACTCGCATGGTTTACCTCATTGCCTTTGGTCGAAAAAAAAGCCCGCACTGTTTAGGTGCGGGCTTTTTCTTGTGTTTCCTGTACGCGTCAGCCCGCACCGTTACCTGTGGTAATGGTGATGGTTGTGGTAATAGTGATGCTGATGCGTTTCATGATGTTGTGTGCTCTGTAATTATTTATAATCTGTCTTGTATTCTTTTAGGGTTAAAGTATCTGCAGGCCTAAGTCAATAAATTTTTAAATTGATCACATTCCGAAACTTGTTCATGAGCGACTGCTTGCCCTTTTACTTTCAACCAATACAGTATGTCCCACCCACTTGAACCCAGAACAAAAAACCACACAATAAAAATTAGTCGACAGTTTATTTTGTGATGTTTTTTTCTATATCATGTAAAAAACGGTGCAACATTGCCGTGTCTCGCTGCCCTAACAGACCCATTCGCTGTTGCAGCCAATCCGTCAGCTTGATGTCGTCAGAAACGTTCAGCGTGGCTAATAAACGTAAAACGCGCGCACGCAATGCCTGTAGCTGAAGCTCATCCGTCACCTCACTATTTTTAGCCGGTTGTTGTATTAAACCCGCTAATTGATAGCAATACACCATCACCGCCTGCCCCAAATTGAGTGAAGGATAGTCAGCCACCATAGGTACACCAGTGAGTACATCCGCCAGAGCCAATTCTTCGTTGGTCAGCCCCGAATCCTCACGACCAAAAACCAGCGCGGCGTGTTCCATCCATGTTGATTTTTCCTGCAACAGGGGAACGAGTTCGACCGGCGTGGCGTAATAATGAAACTTAGCCCGACTGCGCGCCGTGGTCGCGACGGTAAAATCAACGTCGTGGAGCGCCTCGGATAAAGTTGGAAAAACGTTAATATTATCAATAATATCGCCCGATCCATGCGCGACCCATCGCGTGGCGGGTTCCAGATGGGCCTCGCTATCGACGATCCGCAATTGGGTGAATCCCATGGTTTTCATTGCACGGGCAGCTGCACCAATATTTTCCGCTCTGGCTGGGGCAACCAGAATAATTGTTAAACGCATTTCGATACTCTTTTGGCCTGTCTGCAAGTAATAATGTGACGCACGTCAACATATTACGCAGCGCAAATTTACATATTTTTAACAGAAGTCACTGAAAAAGCATTTCGCATCCAGTAAAAAATGCTAAACTATTTCCAGACTGTACTATTACTTTTTATGTTAACAAAAGTTGCATATCCTTCTGTTTATCCATGATAATTTAATTTAAAATGGATCGCATTGGTTGGATTCATTACATTTATTAATTAGCTCGTGCAACTAGTTGTAATATTGCAATATTGTGATGAAAGCAAACATTTGGATACGTTGATTTCATCAAACTGTTAACGTGCTACAATTGAACTTGATATATGTCAACGAAGCGTAGTTTTATTGGGTGTCCGGCATGTCTTAGCCTGTTATGTTGCTGTTAAAATGGTTAGGATGACAGCCGTTTTTGACACTGTCGGGTCCAGAGGGAAACTACCCACGACCAAGCTAATGATGTTGTTGACGTTGATGGAAAGTGCATCAAGAACGCAATTACGTACTTTAGTCATGTTACGCCGATCATGTTAATTTACGGCATGCATCAGGCAGGTCAGGGACTTTTGTACTTCCTGTTTCGATTTAGTTGGCAATTTAGGTAGCAAACATGCAGACCCCGCACATTCTTATCGTTGAAGACGAGTTAGTAACACGCAACACGTTGAAAAGCATTTTCGAAGCAGAAGGCTATGATGTATTCGAAGCGACAGATGGCGCGGAAATGCATCAGATTCTCTCTGAATATGACATCAACCTTGTGATTATGGATATCAATCTGCCTGGGAAAAATGGCCTGCTGTTAGCGCGCGAACTCCGCGAACAAGCTAACGTTGCGCTGATGTTCCTGACGGGCCGTGATAACGAAGTCGATAAAATTCTCGGCCTCGAAATCGGCGCAGACGATTACATCACCAAACCGTTTAACCCGCGCGAACTGACTATCCGTGCTCGTAACCTGCTGTCCCGTACCATGAACCTGGGTACTGTCAGCGAAGAACGCCGTAGCGTCGAAAGCTACAAGTTCAATGGCTGGGAGCTGGACATCAATAGCCGCTCTCTGATTGGTCCTGACGGCGAGCAGTATAAACTGCCACGCAGCGAATTCCGTGCCATGCTTCACTTCTGTGAGAATCCGGGCAAAATCCAGTCTCGCGCAGAACTGCTGAAAAAAATGACCGGTCGCGAACTGAAGCCGCATGACCGTACCGTTGACGTGACTATCCGCCGTATTCGTAAACATTTCGAATCAACGCCGGATACGCCAGAAATCATCGCCACCATTCACGGTGAAGGCTACCGTTTCTGCGGCGACCTGCAGGATTAATTCGTTCCTCACACGTAAAAAAACGGCGCGGTATGCGCCGTTTTTCATTTCTCTGCCGTCCTATTTCCACAAGCGAAATTCGTCGCTCTGCGCAGGCTGAGGCTCTGGAAGTTCTGTAGACTTTGGTTTTGGCTTTGGTTGTGCCAGCGAGTGCCAGTCAAGATGACGCGTCAGGAACATCACCGCACACAGCGCGAACAACAGCACACCGGTTCCCAGCAGTAAGGAACTGTCCTGTGAACGCAGCAGCACCCACATTACGCCATCCAGCGCCAGCAGCGCCACGGTGAACAAAATACTGCTCCGCCTGCCCAATATCGCTTGCAGATACACGCCGTTCATCAACGCGCCTACCAGGCTTGCCGTAATCCACGCCGCCGTAAAACCAATGTGTTCTGACAGCGCCAGCAGCAACAGATAAAACATTACCAGCGATAACCCCACCAGCAGATACTGCATCGGGTGCAGACGCAGACTGGTCATGCTCTCAATCACAAAGAAAGACATAAAGGTTAGCACAATCAGCAGGATGGCATATTTTGTTGCCCTGTCCGTTAACTGATACTGATCTGCAGGCGTGGCGACCGCAACGCTAAACGCAGGCATGCCCTCCCAGCCAATCTTTTCGCCATCAAAGCGCTCGCCGAGGTTATTGGCAAACCAGCTACTTTGCCACTGGGCCTTGAATCCTGATTCGCTGATTTCGCGCTTAGCCGGAAGAAAATCCCCAAGAAAGTTGGGATGTGGCCAGTTGCTGGTCAAGATCATTTCACTGTTACGACCAACCGGAACAACGGAGAAATCGCCAGTGCCGCTCAAATTTAGCGACAGCGCCATGCTCAGATTTTTCTCCACCCAGCTCGCGTCGGGTAGCGGAATGTGGATCCCTTGAGCCCGTCCATCCAGCCCTGTCCCTGGCTCAACGGCCAGCGATGTGCCATTAACCTGCGGCGCTTTTACCACGTCAATTCCGCGCGCATCCCCCACCCCAATCACAATGAACGGTTTGCCAACGCTAACGTTGGGATGGTTTAAATCGCTCAGCCGCTCGGTGTTAAACTCGGCCTTCACCGAGACATCGTTATGCCAGACCTGGCCCTCATAAATACCGATTTTACGCGCTTCGACGTTCTGGTTCCCCTCAACGACCAACGACTCCGGCAGCCAGAAATGAATATAGCTGCGTTTACGCTGGACCTCTTTACCCTCGTCCAGCGAGGTGTAAAGCTCCGTCACCGGAATGGCTATCAGCGGCCCCACCATCTTTTGCGGCCCGCTGGTGCTTTGCCGGATAGCCTCTTCGACTTCATCGCGATAATCCGAGCGCTCAACAATTATCTGCCTGACCATCGTCAACGGAATTAACAGCAGTAATATTGCGCCACCTAAGGTGACAATTTTCCAAAACAGGGGGGATTTAAACATAGCGTTCTCCTTTGCAATATCAGCAAGGTAGAACAGCTATGTGCGGAGAATTTGAAGTTATGTGAAGTGAGGGTGAAGCGTAAACGAAGCCTGGACGCCTCCTTCCGGTCGGTTAGACAATGTCACCGTACCTGCGTGCAGCCGCGCAACTTCGCTGACAAACGCCAGTCCCAGGCCGCTGCTCTTATGCCCATTCTCACGGGGCAGCGAATAGAAGCGTTCAAAAATACGCGGTAACGCGAAGTCAGGGATTCCGCTGCCGCTGTCGATGACCTGCAACGTGACCTGTTCATCCTGCTGTTGCGCGCTCAGCGTAATCGTCCCGTCCTGCGGCGTGAAGTCGATAGCGTTGTCGAGCAAATTCCCTAATGCCTGCTCCAGTAAAGCGGGGTCGGCGGCAACGCTAAGCGATGAAGGCATAATGCTCAGCGCGATGTTTTTTGCCGACAACTGCACGCTACGCGCCTCTTTAAGCTGAGCAAACAGCGCATCTACCGCCACCGGCGTCAACGTGATGTCCTGGCGATTCTCCAGTCGTGCCTGGCGCAACAAGGTTTCGACCAACGCCTGCATGCGCGCATTTTGCGTCAGAATATTATCGGTAAAGCGCGCAACCACATTCGGCGGCGGGCTTTCACGCAAAATCTCTGCCGCGCCGCGAATAGCCGCCAGCGGACTTTTCAGCTCATGCGTTAACGCATAGACATATTGCTCAATGTAGTTCTTGCCCTCAAGCTTCAGACGCATACTTTCCAGCGCCTGCGCCAGCTTACGTAACTCACTACTGCCTAAATCAGGCAGAGGGACGGGGCGATTCTCAGTAACAGAGTCGGCATAACGCGCCAGACGGGCAATGGAGCGATTTATCCACCACACCATCCCGACGCCAATCACTAAGGCAATGCCCAGCAATACGGCACTGGCCCACAGCATCCGCCGTTCACTACGTTTGATCACCGGCGCCATCGCCGCATTCGGTTTGCCAACGCTAAGCACCCCGATAATACGCCCACCGTCAACGATCGGCGCGGCAACGTACATCACCGAACTTTCCGGATCGTTCGGATCTTGCGGCGTACTGCGGGCGCCATATTGCCCACGCAGGGTTAACCACACGTCGTTCCAGCGGGAGTAGTCCTGACCGACTGCCTGGTTGGCGGAATCAAACAACACCTTGCCCTGCGCGTCCGTCATGTAGACATGGTATTCGTTACGTACTTTGTTAATGCCGCTAATGTTGGCGCTGAATGGGCGGTTATGCAGCTGCGAAAATGCCTGCGCCAGCTTGCCGTTGGCAGGAGAGTCAGAGAGCAAATCATCGCGCGCCAGCGCGGCCAGCAGCGTGGCGGTATCAATCAAGGTCCCTTCGGTTGCCCGACGAACGCCTGGTTTAATTTCCTGCACGAAGATAGACAGAACAAACCAGGCGGCGACGGCAACAATCAGAAAATAGCCGAGCAGCAAACGCATGCCAATGCGCATCAGACGCTCCTCAGGCTGTATCCCATGCCGCGATGCGTGTTGATGGGGGAAAGCTCAGGGTTGATAGCCCGCAGCTTGGCGCGCAACGTTTTGATGTGGGTATCGACCGTTCTGTCAAAGGTATCCTGCGCATCGGCCCAGACTAAATCCATCAACTGCTGGCGAGAGTAAATGCGCCCCGGCGACATCAACAGCGTTTTCAGCAACAGAAACTCATAGCGCGTCAGGTTTAACGGCATACCAAACCAGGTTATCTGCGCAGCCAGTTCATTCAGCTCAAAATCGCCACAGCGCGTCATCGATGAAGGTGCGGAGAATTTCTGCACCCGCCGCAGCAGCGTACGCACGCGGGCGCACACCTCGCGCGGAGAGAAAGGCTTGGCAACATAGTCATCTGCGCCAATTTCCAGTCCCAGCAGGCGATCCACTTCATCGCTGCGTGCAGTCAGAAACAGGATCGGCAGCGCCGGATGACGCTCCAGCAGACGTCGGCACAGTTCAAAGCCGCTGATATCGGGTAGACCGACATCCAGGACGATCGCATCAGGGCAGCGCTGGCGAGATTTTTCCAGCACGGGTAACCCGCGCTCAAACGCTTCCACGCTAAAACCTTCCTGCGACAGCATGTAGATAAGCGTATCGGCGATACCCTGCTCATCCTCAACTAACCAGATCAACGGCTGTTGCATTTTGCTTCCTTGTTATTGCCGCCACGGCATGATGGGAACTGCGCTAATGGCGTTTTTAGGCGATCCATCGACCACTTTATCTGAATAGGCCAGATAGGCCAGCGCATTACGTTTCGCGTCGTAGAAACGCACGACCTGTAAGGATTTAAACACCAGAGAGGTCCGTTTTTTAAAGACCACTTCGCCCTGCGCTTTGCCGTTCTTGATTCTGTCGCTCAGCTCTACCGGTCCCACCTGTTGACAGGAGATAGCGGCATCGGAGGTATCTTCCGCCAGCCCTAGCCCACCTTTGATGCCGCCGGTCTTCGCCCGGCTCACATAGCAGGTCACATTGGTAACATCAGGATCGTCAAACGCCTCGACCACAATTTTATGATCCGGGCCAAACATTTTGAACACCGTATCGACAGATCCAATCTGCTCCGCATGCGCGACCTGCGCCAACATCAGCAGAATTGAGGAAATGACTAAGCTCTTATATTTCATATTGTTACCATTCTTAAAAGTTACTCTGTGTAATTATTCGACATTCTAAGATAAAACGTATACAGATCACAGGATTACAATAATCACGCTTTCATATGTCCGAAAAAAGCATTTATGAGCAAAAAAAACACTGAATGCTAAAACAGCAAAAAATGCTATTATCCTCATACCTGACGTCAGGTACTCGTTGTTGAAAGGATGAGGATATTTTATGGATCAGGCTGGCATTATTCGCGACCTATTAATCTGGCTGGAAGGTCATCTGGATCAGCCTTTGTCGCTTGACAATGTGGCGGCAAAAGCAGGCTATTCCAAGTGGCACCTGCAGAGAATGTTTAAGGACGTGACGGGCCATGCTATTGGCGCCTACATCCGCGCCCGTCGTTTATCGAAATCCGCAGTGGCGCTGCGCCTGACTGCGCGCCCAATTTTGGATATTGCACTGCAGTATCGCTTTGACTCTCAACAAACCTTTACCCGCGCGTTTAAGAAACAGTTTTCCCAGACGCCTGCGCTGTACCGCCGTTCCCCGGAATGGAGCGCATTCGGTATTCGCCCGCCAATGCGACTGGGTGAATTCGCCATGCCTGCGCACGAATTTGTCACGCTGGAAGATACGCAACTGCTTGGCACCACGCAAAGCTATTCCTGCTCGCTGGAACAGATTTCAGATTTCCGTCATGAAATGCGTATTCAGTTTTGGCGCGATTTCCTTGGCCATGCGCCTTCAATTCCGCCGGTGCTGTACGGGCTGAACGAAACGCGTCCGAGTATTGAAAAAGATGACGAGCAGGAAGTGTTTTACACCACGGCACTGACGCCGGAACAGGCCAATGGCTATGTGCCGTCGGCGCAGCCTATCCTGTTACAGGGCGGCGAGTACGTGATGTTTACCTATGAAGGGCTGGGGACCGGCGTGCAGGAGTTTATCCTGACGGTTTACGGCACATGCATGCCGATGCTGAACCTGACGCGCCGTAAAGGGCAGGATATCGAGCGATACTACCCGGCAGAAGATGCCAAAGCGGGAGATCGCCCGATCAACCTGCGCTGCGAATTCCTGATTCCGATTCGCCGCTAGCGCTGCAGTTCATCCAACGCAGGGGCGTCCAGATGCGAGATGTCCCCTGCCGTTTCAACCACCCATCCCGGCGCCAGCCATAAACTTTCCTGGTAATCGACGCGAGAAATAGAACAGTTGCGCAGACGCAGGCGACGTTCAGCCCATGCCGGTAATCCCAGAATTGTACTCACCAGACAACCCAACGCGATACCGTGGCTGACCAGCAGCGGACGACTCCCCGGCGGCAGGTCCAGACAGGATGCCAGCGCAGCGTTGACGCGATCGCTCAGCTCCTGCATCGATTCCCCTTGCGGAATACGACCATCCACCGTACCGTTCACCAACTGGCGACGCCAGCCCTCTTCCTCCGGCGTCAGCGTATCGATATGACGTTGTTCCAGCACGCCCATATTCAGCTCACGCAGACGGGAGTCATAGGTGATATCACAGCCACAGGCCTGGGCGATGATTTCTGCGGTGCGTCGTGTACGACCTAAATCGCTACTGATGACATGCGTAATACCAAACGAACGGGCGCGTTCACCCACCTGCATGGCTTGCTGTTCACCTTTAGCGGTCAGTGGGCTGTCTGACTGGCCTTGAATACGTCGCTCGGCGTTCCACTGCGTTTCGCCATGGCGAACAAGGTATACCTGTAACATGCTTTTTTTCCGTTATATACTCGTCATACTTTGAGTAGACTCTGCGATGAATTTTCAAACTGAGCTTAATTATGCACAAGGTTATCTCTGCGACCACCAATCCTGCCAAAATTCAGGCAATTCTGCGGGCATTTGAAGAGATTTTCGGGGAAGGATCCTGCCATATTGAACCCGTCGCCGTCGAGAGTGGCGTGCCGGAACAACCTTTCGGAAGCCAGGAAACGCGCACTGGCGCACGAAATCGCGTTGATAACGCGCGCCGCCTGCATCCGCAGGCTGATTTCTGGGTCGCTATTGAAGCGGGAATTGACGATGACGCCACCTTCAGTTGGGTGGTGATTGATAACGGCGTCCAGCGCGGCGAAGCCCGTTCAGCCACGCTGCCATTGCCTGCTGTCATTCTCGACAGAGTTCGCAAAGGTGAAGCGCTCGGTCCGGTGATGTCAGACTATACGGGTATTGATGAGATTGGCCGTAAAGAGGGCGCAATCGGCGTCTTTACCGCAGGCAAGCTGACGCGCTCAAGCGTCTATCACCAGGCGGTAATTCTGGCGCTCAGCCCGTTTCATAACGCCGTGTATCGGTAATGATTTGCGCTACGTTGTAGGCCTGATAAGCACAGCGCCATCAGGCATTTCGCGGCGATGTTGCCGGATGGCGGCTTCGCCTTATCCGGCCTACGACGAATCAGCCGTTTTTGAGTAACACCAGCTCCAGCCAATGACGCAAATCCACCGGGGCGGATTTGAGGCTGTTCGAACCTCGCGTAATGGTGGCAATCCCCGCCCCAAGCTCGTTTTTAAGCTCGCGCTGGCTCATCTCACCGCGCAGCAACTCTTCAATGATACGCACGCGCGTGCCCAACGCTTCGCGCTCATCCGGCGTTAACATTAAATTGAGCAGTGGCAGGTGTAAGTCTTGTTCATAGGCGTGTTTAAGCAGATCGACAAAACGTAACCACTCCTGGTGACGCTGTTCTGCCATCTCTGCTGAATAGGGTGATTGCTGAGTCATAAGTTATCGCCATCGTTGCGGGGGGAAGCGTGCGTGCTTCCCCCTTTTGTACTCTTTAACGAGTACAATAGCATAACACAACCGACACGATCAGTAACGACGTTGCCATTCTGCGTCGTTCATCAACTCAGGTTTATCGCCGAGGAAGTAGCGATAGTACGCATCATAAGCCAGCACGTTCTTCACGTAACCCCGCGTCTCTGAGAATGGAATGCTCTCGACAAACGCGACGGCATCGATCCGGCCCGCGCTATTGCCAAGCCAGGTGCGAACGCGTCCTGGTCCGGCGTTATAGGCTGCCGACGCAAAAATGCGGTTATTACCGAATTGCTGATACACATACTGCAAATAGCTGGTACCAATGTTGATATTGGTATCAGGATCCAGTAGCTGGCTCGGACTGCTGTAACCTGGGATCGAGAACATTTTCACCGTATGCGTCGCCGTGCCCGGCATAATCTGCATCAGCCCGCTGGCGCCGACCGGTGATTTCACTTTCGGGTTCCAGGCGCTTTCCTGACGCGCTATCGCCATCGCATAGCTTGGCTGAATATCCTTGCCGCTGGTGTAGCGGGTAAACAGATCCTTGTAGGCCAGCGGGAAGCGCTCTTCCAGATGATCCCACAATTTACCGGCGATCGTCGCCTGCACGCTCAGATCCCACCAATGATTATTGAACGCGTAACGTGCCAGTTGAGCCTGCTCAGACTTGGTGCGGCTGGTGACCAGATTCGCCCATTCACTGCGCGCGGTATTATCCATGTTCCAGTACATCAGCTCGCGTACACGAGCCATTTCCGGGCCCTGAGTCAACGCTGAGTCAACGTTGGCCGGCGCTTTATCTACTTTCAGCTCGTACTCTTCACCCAGACGCTGTGCCGCCACCATCGGATAGAAGCCGCGCTGCTGCATGAGTTGATGCAGGATCTCTTTGGCTTCCGCTTCGCGTCCGCGCTCCAGCAGCAGATCGGCCTGCCAGTAGCGCCACTCATCTTTCTCTTTTGCTTCCATTGGCAGACGCGCCAGCCAGGTATTCAGGCCACTACGATCGCCGGTTCCCAGCGCCATGCGCACGCGGCGCTCCACAAGCGAGGTGGAATTCGAGCGCATAATGGCGTCATCACGCCATTTGGCCTGCT
Organism: Citrobacter arsenatis; assembly: GCF_004353845.1. Lineage (GTDB taxonomy): Bacteria > Pseudomonadota > Gammaproteobacteria > Enterobacterales > Enterobacteriaceae > Citrobacter > Citrobacter arsenatis. Next base: position 736,565 of record NZ_CP037864.1, on the reverse strand, counting down.
CGTCGGTGACATCATTGCCCATCAGACGCCAGGCGACAATGTCGCGCAGTTCCTGGGTTTGCTCGTCATTCAACTGCTGTGCCTGCACCAGAGACGGAATCATCAGGCGGGCGTTTTCTACATCCTGACGCGCCACGCTGGCAAAGGCCACCGCCGCCATCTGCCGGGTGAAATCCGTAGCACCGGTGGTGCGAGCAAAGTTCATCACCGAATTCGGATCGTTGGCCAGCGCGATGATCGCCGAAGCGATAGTTTGGTATTGCGCGGGCATCTGTCCAGCCAACACCGTGACCAGACCGGTATTCCCGGCTTTCATCGCCAGACGGATACGCTCCAGATACGCCAGCGGATCCTGGGTGCCTGAGGCGCGCCATACGCCGAATAATTTGTCACAGGCGTTCGGCTGGCTTTTTCCGGTCAACCACAGTTCTTTCGCCCCCTGCCAGGCTTCTTCGGTTTGCCCGGTGCTCCATTTCGCAAAGTAATAGTTACATTGCGCTTCCGTGGTGCCCGGTTTTTCCGGGCTGAACGCTAACAGCCCGCGCCAGTCTTCGCGGCGCGCCAGTTCATTCACGAAACGCGATTGCAGAGTACGCGCCGGAGGCAGCGTCGGGTTGGCGCGCACAAAATTGGTGACGGTAATGGTCGGCTGGTTCATCAGATCGTCAGTAATCTGACGATATTCCAGATAAGGGTACAGAGGATAGTTCTTCAGGCCGGGCATCATCTGCTCTACGACATCCATCTGTCGGTTATCCCAGGCCTGCTTAATTTGCGCATAGCGATTGCGCTGCTCATCCAGGGAATCGGCTCGCGCCACTTGACTGACCGTCAGCAGACATACGCTGGCCGCCAGCAGGTGCCAGGTAAATTGTTTGGCTTTGTCCACAAGCTCTTCCTCTTCTCATGTTACGTCTGTGCAGCATCATGCCGCTTAATTCATTCATGCTAACCAGACATTGCAGAATGCGCCACGTCACGGACACTTTTTTACTTTTGTTGCGAGTGAGATCTGCTGGCTGGGATTGGGCAATGAAAAAGGCTACACTTCGCCTTTGATAACTCTTCACCAAAATAGATGAGAGGCGAGTCCAACGTGGCCCAATTCGTTTATACCATGCATCGTGTCGGCAAAGTCGTACCGCCGAAACGTCATATTCTTAAAAACATCTCACTGAGCTTCTTCCCTGGCGCCAAAATCGGTGTACTCGGTCTGAACGGCGCGGGTAAATCTACCCTGCTGCGTATCATGGCCGGCATTGATACCGATATCGAAGGTGAAGCTCGCCCACAGCCTGGCATTAAAATCGGTTACCTGCCGCAGGAGCCGAAACTGAACCCGGAACATACCGTTCGCGAATCCGTTGAAGAAGCGGTTGCCGAAGTGGTTAACGCGTTGAAAGGCCTGGATGAAGTGTACGCGAAGTACGCCGAGCCGGACGCCGACTTCGATAAGCTGGCCGCGCAACAGGGCAAGTTTGAAGAGATTATTCAGGCGCACGACGGTCATAACCTGAACGTGCAGCTTGAGCGTGCCGCTGATGCCCTGCGTCTGCCGGACTGGGACGCGAAAATTGAGAATCTCTCCGGTGGTGAACGCCGCCGCGTCGCGTTGTGCCGCCTGCTGCTGGAAAAACCAGACATGCTGCTGCTCGACGAACCGACTAACCACCTGGACGCAGAATCCGTCGCGTGGCTGGAACGTTTCCTGCACGACTTCGAAGGCACCGTGGTGGCGATAACCCACGACCGTTACTTCCTCGACAACGTGGCTGGTTGGATTCTGGAGCTTGACCGCGGCGAAGGTATTCCGTGGGAAGGTAACTACTCCTCCTGGCTGGAGCAGAAAGATCAGCGTTTGGCCCAGGAAGCCTCTCAGGAAGCGGCTCGCCGTAAATCCATTGAGAAAGAGCTGGAGTGGGTACGTCAGGGCGCTAAAGGCCGTCAGTCTAAGGGCAAAGCCCGTCTGGCGCGCTTTGAAGAGCTGAACAATACCGAATACCAGAAGCGTAACGAAACCAACGAACTGTTTATCCCACCTGGAGCACGTTTGGGCGATAAAGTCGTTGAAGTCACCAATCTGCGCAAATCCTACGGCGATCGCGTGCTGATTGACGATCTGAGCTTCTCGGTACCGAAAGGCGCCATTGTCGGCATCATCGGTCCGAACGGCGCGGGTAAATCTACCCTGTTCCGTATGATGTCCGGTCAGGAACAGCCTGACAGCGGCACCATCACGCTGGGTGAAACCGTCAAACTGGCCTCCGTTGACCAGTTCCGTGATGCGATGGACAACAGCAAAACCGTATGGGAAGAAGTTTCCGGCGGGCTGGATATCATGCGTATCGGCAACACCGAAATGCCAAGCCGCGCCTACGTGGGTCGCTTCAACTTCAAAGGCGTTGATCAGGGCAAACGTGTTGGCGAACTGTCCGGCGGTGAGCGTGGTCGTCTGCATCTGGCGAAGCTGCTGCAGGTTGGCGGCAACATGCTGCTGCTCGATGAACCTACCAACGACCTGGATATTGAAACCCTGCGCGCACTAGAAAACGCCCTGCTGGAATTCCCGGGCTGCGCGATGGTTATCTCGCACGACCGTTGGTTCCTTGACCGTATCGCCACCCACATTCTGGATTACCAGGATGAAGGTAAGGTTGAGTTCTTCGAAGGTAACTTTACCGAATACGAAGAGTACAAGAAACGCACGCTGGGCGCGGATGCGCTGGAGCCGAAGCGTATTAAGTACAAGCGTATTTCTAAGTAATTATCGTTAAGCGCCGGATGGCGGCGTTACGCCGTATCCGGCCTACGAGGTTAGTGCGACTTGTAGGCCGGATAAGCACAGCGCCATCCGGCATTAAAATCTACCCCTGCTCGCCCATCAGCTCTTTCACCAACTCCACGCAGCGCAGGAATCGACCGTCGTAGTCGGACTCCTGAACGTGCACAAAATTGATATTGTTTTCCTGCAGCATCTCGACCAGCAGCGTCTGAAACGCTTTTCGATCAACCGAGCTGCCAAGACTGCGCAAACCATCCGCCACCCACGGGGTGTTGTTTTCCAGCAGGATCACCAGGTCAAAGCGATACTCGTCAATTAATGCCTGCACAAACGGGTGTTCACGCCCTTCATACTTTTTGCAGAAGGCCTGAGTGGTCACGAAATCGGTGTCGATGAACGCCACTTTATTCGCATACTTAACAGCAAAATCAATGTATTGCGCTTGTCCCAGGGCAATTTTATCGTAGTCGGAATACTGCAACGCCATCTCATCGCCGCCCAAATGGGAGAAAACGTAATCCCGCCCATATTCCCACGCACTGGTGGTGTTAAAGATGTTGGCAAGCTTGTTCACCAGCGTCGATTTGCCGCTCGACTCGCCGCCGAGGATCGCCACGGTGCGCACGAAAAACGGCTTCACTTCGGTCGGAATATACTCCCAGTAGCGAAACGGGTTTTCACGGATTTGCCCGCCGCTGATGCTCATAAACGTCCGCTTGGGATCCACCAGCACGGTTTCAATACCCAGATGTTCGAGATACTGCGGGGCATCCGACTCTTCAGAGGTGTAGATCCAGTTTGGCTGGATACCTTTCTCCTGCATAAACGTTTTGATCCCGTTGCTCCACACGTCCCAACCGTGCGGATACGGCTCCATGCCCTCTTCATTGAAGGCATGAATACGGATATTTTTCTGATACTTAAAGGTTTGCAGCAGCCAGCGCAGACGATCGGGCACCGTAGGCTGTTGTGACATGGCGCTGTCTTCAAACAGACTGCGATCGCGCGTATCGTCATAGCCCATGATGATATGCAGTTCATCGACCTGACTACACGCACGCTGAATAAGATAGATATGACCAGTATGCAGTGGATAAAACTTACCGAATACCACACCAATATTTTTCTGCTGTCGTGGAAACTCCAGCCCGAGAAAACGGTGCAACGCCTCCAGCTTCTGCGCGCTGGGACTTTTGATTTTGGCATTCAACAGTTGGCTTAGGTATCCCTTGGTCATACCACTGGCATCCGCCACCTGTTGCAGGGTACAGCCCTTTTGCTTTATGGCGGTTTTGAGATAGTCGAACGATGACACAAGAGCCTCCTGCTGGAAAAATCGCGTAACACTGCCTGATGGCGCTTCGCTTATCAGGCCTACAACATCAATCCGTAGGCCGGATAAGACGCATTGCGTCGCCATCCGGCACTTTCACCACATGCAGCCTGATGGCGCTTCGCTTATCTGGCCTACAAAATCTGCCGCCGGAAAGACGACGGGCATTTTATTATAGGTCGTCAAACACGCTTAACGCATCCGCAAGCTTCTTAACGCCAAAGACCTGCATCCCTTCCGGTACTTTCTTCGGCACGTTAGCGGCGGGAACTATTGCCCGACGAAAGCCGTGCTTCGCTGCTTCCGAAATACGCTCCTGGCCGCTGGGTACCGGACGGATTTCGCCTGCCAGTCCTACTTCGCCAAAGACCACTAAGTCCTGCGGCAGCGGCCTGTCGCGCAGGCTGGAAACCATTGCCAGCAGCAGCGCCAGATCGGCACTGGTTTCGGTAACTTTTACGCCGCCGACCACGTTGACGAACACGTCCTGATCCGCCATCTGCAAGCCGCCGTGACGATGCAACACCGCCAGCAGAATCGCCAGACGGTTCTGTTCCAGACCGACCGCCACGCGACGCGGGTTCGCCATCATCGAGTGATCGACCAGCGCCTGAATCTCTACCAGCAGCGGGCGCGTGCCTTCCCAGACCACCATCACTGAACTGCCAGAGGTGACTTCATCGCCACGGCTTAAGAAGATAGCGGAAGGGTTGCTGACTTCACGAAGCCCCTGCTCGGTCATGGCAAAGACGCCCAGCTCATTCACCGCGCCAAAGCGGTTTTTATGGCTACGTAGAGTACGGAAGCGGGAATCGGCGTCACCGTCGAGCAGCACCGAGCAGTCAATACAGTGCTCCAGCACCTTCGGTCCGGCCAGCGAGCCGTCTTTGGTGACGTGGCCGACCATCACAATCGCCACACCGCGCGTTTTGGCAAAGCGCGTCAGGTAAGCCGCCGTTTCACGCACCTGGGCCACGCTGCCCGGCGAAGACTGAATATCCGCCATGTGCATCACCTGAATGGAATCGATCACCATCAGTTTCGGCTGTTCTTCTTCGGCAATCAGGCAAATTTGTTCGATACTGGTTTCCGACAGCATGTTCAGGTTCGCCGTCGGCAATCCCAACCGATGCGCGCGCATCGCCACCTGTTGCAGCGACTCTTCGCCGGTGACGTACAGGGTTTTCATCTGCTCAGCAAGTTTGCACAGCGTTTGCAGCAGCAGCGTAGATTTCCCCGCGCCGGGGTTACCGCCAATCAGAATGGCGCTGCCGGGCACCACCCCGCCGCCCAGCACGCGGTCAAACTCTTTAAATCCGGTGGAAAAACGCGGCAGTTCCTCAAGGCTGATATCAGACAGCTTCTGCACTTTTGCGACGCCCGCATTCCCGGCATAGCCGCTGAGCCGCTCGTTACGCGCCACCGTCGGTGACGCGGCAAGACGTACCTCGGTAATGGTGTTCCAGGCCTGGCAGGCGCTGCATTGCCCCTGCCAGCGCGGATAATCGGCCCCGCATTCGTTACAAACAAAGGCGCGTTTAGGAGCTTTTGCCACGTTTTACCTCTTTCGTTAGCGCTTTTGCCGGATGGCGCGGGCGCTTATCCGGCCTACGTCACCTTGCCATCCGGTAATTTATTATTTCTGGTTCATGCTGCCAGAGAGAATGCAGAACACGCCCATCAGGTCAGCGTGACGGATAGTAATCTCCGTCTTTTCATTCACTTTGGGCTTGGCATGATACGCAATGCCCAGTCCGGCAGTTTTGATCATCGGCAGATCGTTGGCGCCGTCACCGATCGCTACCGTCTGCGCCATCGGGATCTCATACTCCTGCGCCAGTCGGGTTAACGTATTGGCTTTGTACTGCGCATCGACGATATCGCCGATCACGTTGCCGGTGAATTTACCGTCCATGATCTCCAGCTCGTTTGCCACAGCCGCCGTCAGGCGTAGTTTGTTACGCAGATAATCGGCAAAGAAGGTAAAGCCGCCGGAGGCGATTGCCACTTTCCAGCCGAGCGTTTCCAGTTTTAACACCAGTTGAGTCAGGCCAGGCATCAGCGGTAGCGTTTCGCGCACCTGGTGCAGAATATTGGCATCAGCGCCCTTCAGCGTCGCTACGCGGCTGCGCAGGCTGGCAGTAAAGTCCAGTTCACCGCGCATTGCGCGTTCCGTGACTTCGGCAACCATCTCGCCGGTTCCGGCCAGTTTAGCAATTTCATCAATACACTCGATCTGGATGGCCGTCGAATCCATGTCCATCACCAGTAAACCCGGCGTGCGCAGGTGCGGAATTTTACCCAGCGGTGCAACATCCAGTTTGGCGTCGTGCGCCAGTTTTGCCGCGCGCGGCGTTAACGAGCCCGCCAGACGAATGACCTGATAATCCTCAACGCACCACGCCGCCACGATCACCATCGCCGCGCCCAGTTTACTCTGGTATTGCGTTAACCGTTGTTTATCCAGCCCACGACCGTACAGCAGCCAGCCACTGCGGCCCGCGTGGTAATCCAGCGGCATCACTTCATCACCGCTTAAAGAGAGGGGCAGACCTGGCCACAGAGAGACATCTTCAGGTAGATCGCACCAGGTAATGTTAGGCATTAAAGCTCCTGTAAAATCGTTCGGGTCGGAATCGTCAGGGGAAAATAACGCATGAGGCTACCCTGTAACCAGCGCTTCTGGCAACATTAAGTCTCAAATTTTCAGCAGGTGGAATATGGCTCGCACAAAACTGAAATTCCGACTTCATCGTGCAGTGATTGTATTGTCCTGCCTGGCGCTGCTCGTCGCTCTGATGCAGGGGGCCTCCTGGTTTAGTCAAAGCCACCAGCAACAGCGAAATCCGCAGCTCGAAGAGCTGGCCCGCACGCTGGCTCGCCAGGTCGCGTTAAACGTCGCCCCATTGATGCGTACCGAAACGCCGGATGAAAAGCGCATTAAGGCGGTGCTCACGCAGCTGACGGAGAGTAGCCGTATTCTGGACGCAGGGGTGTACGACGAACAGGGAGACCTGATTACCCGTACCGGTGAGAGCGTTAACGTTCGTGACCGACTGGCGCTCGACGGCAAAAAAGCCGGGGGCTATTTTAACCAGCAGATTGTCGAACCCATTCAGGGAAAAAATGGTCCGCTGGGCTATCTGCGCCTGACGCTGGATACTCACACGCTTGCCACTGAAGCCAAGCAGGTGGATAACACCACCAACATCTTACGCCTGATGCTGCTTCTGTCACTGGCAATCGGTGTGGTGCTGACCCGTACCTTATTGCAAGGCAAGCGTACCCGATGGCAACAATCTCCTTTCCTTCTCACCGCCAACAAACCGGTGCAGGAAGAAGACAACGAGAAGATAGAGTAAAAGCAGTAAAAACCGTAAAACAGAAGGGAAATCAACCATGACATCACTACGCCTGCTTATCTCAGACTCTTACGACCCGTGGTTTAACCTCGCGGTCGAAGAGTGCATTTTTCGCCAGATGCCCGCCACGCAGCGCGTTTTGTTTTTATGGCGTAACGCCGATACGGTGGTGATTGGCCGGGCACAAAACCCGTGGAAAGAGTGTAATACCCGCCGCATGGAGGAAGACAACGTGCGGCTCGCCCGACGCAGCAGCGGCGGTGGCGCGGTATTCCATGACTTAGGCAATACCTGCTTTACCTTTATGGCCGGTAAGCCGGAGTACGACAAAACCATCTCGACTGCGATTGTTCTCAATGCCCTGAACGCGCTGGGCGTAGAGGCCGATGCCTCCGGGCGTAACGATCTGGTAGTCAAAACGCCGGACGGCGATCGCAAAGTGTCCGGCTCTGCTTATCGGGAAACGAAAGATCGCGGATTCCACCACGGCACGCTGCTGTTAAATGCCGATCTCAGCCGCCTGGCAAACTATCTTAATCCCGATAAAAAGAAGCTTGCCGCCAAAGGCATCACTTCAGTTCGCTCGCGGGTGGCGAATTTAACAGAACTGTTGCCGGGCATTACCCATCAACAGGTCTGTCAGGCCATCACGGAAGCCTTTTTTACCCACTACGGCGAACGTGTCGAAGCGGAAATTATTTCGCCGGATAAAACGCCGGATCTGCCGAACTTTGCCGACACCTTTGCCCGCCAGAGCAGTTGGGAGTGGAATTTTGGTCAGGCGCCTGCTTTCTCGCACCTGCTGGACGAGCGTTTCACCTGGGGCGGCGTTGAGCTGCATTTCGACGTCGAAAAAGGTCATATCACGCGCACGCAGGTGTTTACCGACAGCCTTAATCCCGCGCCGTTAGAAGCGCTGGCGGGTCGTCTGCAAGGGTGCTTGTATCGGGCGGATATGCTGCAACAGGAGTGCGAGGCGCTGCTGGTTGATTTCCCTGAGCAGGAGAAAGAACTACGAGAATTATCGGCGTGGATTGCCGGAGCGGTACGTTAATAAAAAAAAGCCGGATGGCGGCTACGCCTTATCCGGCCTACGATCGCGAGCCCTTGTAGGCCCGGTAAGCGCAGCGCCACCGGGCATAACACAGTCTTACTCTTTATCGCCCAGCAGAACGGATTCCAGTGCGATTTTGATCATGTCGTTGAAGGTCGTCTGACGTTCAGCAGCAGTGGTCTGCTCGTGAGTACGGATATGGTCGGACACGGTGCAGATGGTCAGCGCTTTCGCACCAAATTCAGCCGCAACGCCGTAGATGCCCGCCGCTTCCATTTCCACGCCCAGCACGCCGTATTTTTCCATCACATCGAACATTTCACCGTCCGGAGAGTAGAACAGGTCAGCGGAGAACAGGTTACCCACGCGTGCGTCCACGCCCAGTGCTTTTGCCGCATCAACGGCGTTACGCACCATGTCGAAGTCAGCGATAGCGGCGAAGTCATGGTCTTTAAAGCGGATACGGTTAACTTTGGAGTCGGTGCAGGCACCCATACCGATAACCACGTCACGCAGTTTCACGTCCATACGCACAGCGCCGCAGGAGCCGACGCGAATGATTTTCTTCACGCCGAAATCGGTGATCAGCTCTTTGGTGTAGATGGAGCAGGAAGGGATGCCCATACCGTGGCCCATTACGGAGATCTTACGGCCTTTGTAAGTACCGGTGAAGCCTAACATGCCGCGAACGTTGTTCACTTCACGAACATCTTCGAGGAAAGTTTCAGCAATATGCTTTGCACGCAGCGGGTCGCCCGGCATCAATACGACGTCAGCGAAATCACCCATTTCTGCATTAATATGTGGAGTTGCCATTTTTTATCCTTATCTTGTTGTTATTGCCTGGTGGCGGCTACGCCTTATCAGGCCTACAAAACGTATTCAAATACCCTAAGGATTTCGCGTTGTAGGAAGGCGACGAATTCGTGAATCCCCGGAGCATAGATTAACTATGTGACCGGGGTGAGCGAATGAAGTCAACGCATCTACAGCGCGAAAGACAACGGGTATTACAGCATGTTTTTACCGTAGTCCATTGGCGACGTACCAAAGTAACTCGCCAGCGTCTGACCGATATCCGCGAAGGTTTCACGGTGGCCTAAAGAGCCCGGTTTCACTTTCGGGCCGTAGACCAGTACCGGAATGTGCTCACGGGTGTGGTCAGTGCCTGTCCAGCTCGGGTCGCAGCCGTGGTCGGCGGTCAGGATCAGAATGTCATCTTCACCTACCAGCTCCATCAGCTCAGGCAGGCGGCGGTCGAACAGTTCCAGACCCGCGGCGTAACCGGCGATATCGCGACGATGTCCCCAGGAAGAGTCGAAATCAACGAAGTTGGTGAAGACAATAGTCTTATCACCGGCTTCTTTCATCTCTTTGATGGTGGCGTCGAACAGCGCGTCCAGACCGGTGGCTTTCACTTTTTTGGTGATGCCGCAGTTAGCGTAGATATCCGCGATTTTACCGACGGAAACCACGTGACCGTCTTTCTCGTCGACCAGTTTCTGCAGCACGGTCGGTGCTGGCGGCTCAACGGCCAGGTCGTGACGGTTACCGGTACGCTGGAAGTTACCGGCCTTATCACCGATGAACGGACGTGCGATAACACGGCCGATGTTGTAACCACCTTCGGTCAGTTCTTCACGTGCGATTTCGCACAGCTCGTAGAGTTTATCCAGACCAAACGTCTCTTCATGGCAGGCAATCTGGAACACGGAGTCAGCGGAGGTATAGAAAATCGGCTTGCCGGTTTTCATATGCTCTTCACCCAATTGATCCAGGATCACGGTACCGGAAGAGTGGCAGTTGCCGAGGTAGCCCGGCAGGTTGGCACGTTTTACCAGCTTATCCAGCAGTTCCTGCGGGAAGCTGTTTTCATGATCGGAGAAATAACCCCAGTCAAACAGAACCGGAACACCCGCGATTTCCCAGTGGCCAGACGGCGTATCTTTGCCGGAAGAGAGTTCATGCGCCCATGCGTAGGCACCGATCACTTCCGCGTTACCGTCCATGCCAGCAGCAATTTTACCGGTAGAACCTTCGTGAGCTTTCACCAGGCCCAGGCGGGTCAGGTTAGGCAGAGTCAGTGGACCTTTGCGACCATTGTCAGCTTCACCTTTCGCACAGGCTTCTGCAATGTGTCCCATAGTGTCTGAGCCTACGTCGCCAAAGCGATCCGCATCTTCAGTCGCACCAATACCAAAGGAGTCCAGCACCATAATAAATGCACGTTTCATATTAATCTCCGTACCTTTTGCGCCGCAAAAAAGCGATCAGATCAGTATACAGTTATTCGGTTATACGACGATAGACTGTCGGTGTAATTTCTGGCGCTTTATCGTCAAGGCTGATTGCCGCTTTGACCGCTTTCGCCGCTTCCTGCCAGCTGGCTTCATCTTTGGCGTGGATCACCGCCAGCGGGCGCTGTCCGTCTACGCTGTCGCCCAAACGCGCCATGTCGCTAAAGCCAACGCTGTAATCGATAGTGTCCGATGCCTGACGACGACCGCCACCCATGGAAACGACCGCCATTCCCAGCGCACGGGTATCCATAGCGCTGACAAAGCCTTCGGTATCAGCATATACCGCTTTGCTGAGCATTGCCGTCGGCAGGTACTTCGCATAATTTTCGACGAAATCGGTCGGGCCTTTCTGCGCCGCCACCATGCGCCCAAAAATCTCTGCCGCTTTGCCGTTATCCAGCACCGCCTGCAATTTCGCACGGGCTTCGGCGTCATCTTTCGCCAGCTTGCCGGAGATCAGCATTTCCACGCACAGCGCCATGGTGACGTCTAACAGACGTGGATTACGGTATTCCCCGGTCAGGAACTGTACCGCTTCGCGGACTTCTACCGCGTTACCTGCGCTGGAAGCCAGCACCTGGTTCATATCAGTTAACAGCGCGGTGGTACGTACACCTGCACCGTTCGCCACGCCGACAATCGCTTCGGCAAGGGCTTCAGAAAGCTCGTAGGTCGGCATAAAGGCGCCGCTGCCCACTTTCACATCCATCACCAGCGCATCCAGACCTTCGGCCAGCTTTTTCGCCAGAATGGAACCGGTAATCAGCGGGATGGAATCCACCGTCGCGGTAATATCGCGGGTGGCATAAAAACGTTTATCCGCCGGTGCGAGCGAGCTGGTTTGCCCAATAATCGCCACACCCACGTCTTTAATAATTTCACGAAAACGCGCGTCGTCCGGGAAGATGTCAAATCCTGGAATGGCTTCCAGTTTATCAAGCGTACCGCCGGTGTGCCCCAGGCCACGCCCAGAGATCATCGGAATATAGCCACCACACGCAGCAACCATCGGGCCTAACATCAGTGACGTTACGTCACCCACGCCGCCGGTAGAGTGTTTATCCACAATCGGGCCGTTCAGCTGCAGGCTTTTCCAGTCCAGCACGGTTCCTGAATCACGCATTGCCATGGTCAGCGAAACTCGCTCAGGCATTGTCATATCGTGGAAGAAAATGGTCATCGCCAGGGCGGCGATTTGCCCTTCGGAGATGGTGTTGTCGCGAATACCATTGATAAAGAAACGAATTTCTTCATCGCTCAGCGCATGACCATCACGTTTTTTACGAATAATTTCTTGTGCGAGAAACACGGTAACCCCCAGGGGAAAAGAGTAGAAGGCCGTTGTAGGCCGGGTAAGCAACGCGCCACCCGGCAATCGTCTTAATGCCGGATGGCGGCTGCGCCTTATCCAGCCTACGTCGCTACAGCTCCGGCAATATAAGGCTTAGTAGCTGCTAGCGCTCTTACCGTCGCCGTGGCCCAGCGCTTTCAGCAGGCTAGCCAACAGGCTGGATGCGCCAAAACGGTAGTGACGGGAATCGGCCCAGTCAGCGCCAAACAGTTCATCAGCAATGGCCAGGAACTGCTGTGCATCTTCTGCAGTACGCACGCCGCCAGCCGGTTTGAACCCTACGGTTTTAGAAACGCCCATGTCGCGGATCACTTCCATCATGATGCGTGCGCTTTCCGGGGTCGCATTAACCGGCACTTTACCGGTAGAGGTTTTGATGAAATCCGCACCGGCTTTGATGGAGATTTCAGAGGCTTTGCGAATCAGCGCTTCTTCTTTCAGTTCACCGGTTTCGATGATCACTTTCAGCAGCACGTTTGCCGCTGCACAGGCGTCTTTACAAGCTTTCACCAGGTCAAAACCAATCTGCTCGTTGCCAGCAATCAGCGCACGATAAGGGAACACCACGTCAACTTCATCTGCACCGTAGGCAATCGCCGCGCGGGTTTCAGCCAGCGCAATCTCGATGTCGTCGTTGCCGTGCGGGAAGTTGGTGACGGTTGCAATACGGATGTCCGGTGTGCCCTGCTCTTTCAGAGTCTTACGCGCAATAGGGATGAAACGCGGATAGATACAGATTGCGGCAGTGTTGCCAACCGGGGTTTTCGCCTGATGACACAGCGCGATCACTTTTTCATTGGTGTCGTCGTCATTCAGAGTGGTCAGGTCCATCAGTTTCAGTGCACGCAGGCTGCTTGCTGTTAAATCGGTCATAACATTCTCCAACGGCATCGCCGTATAAAATTTCACCTTGCGAGTTTGTTAGTATTCTAACATCCGCTCGCTATTACACTTCGATATACATCACAGTTAATGAAAACCACATACAGATTTGCATTACTCTAATGAGATCCACTTCAAATAAATCATCTTTCCTGAGGGGATGCGGTGGCATCAGGCGCATCCGGATCAAAGGTTGCGATGGCGTTGCTTTCTACAATGGCGTCACACCTTCGGGATAAAAAGGAATCAACGATGCCCACTTCAAGCGAACTCGCGCTGCAACAGCGTTGCCAACAAATCGTGACCAGTCCGGTGCTCAGCCCTGAGCAGAAACGCCATTTTCTGGCGCTGGAGGCTGAAAACGCGCTGCCTTATCCGCAGCTGCCTGCACAGGCACGCCAGGCGCTGGATGACGGGGTGATCTGCGATATGTACGAAGGTCACGCCCCGTTCAAACCGCGCTATGTTTTACCCGACTATGCGCGTTTTTTGGCTAATGGCTCATCGTGGTTGGAGCTGGAAGGCGCCAGCGATCTTGATGACGCATTATCCTTACTCACCATCCTGTACCACCACGTTCCGTCAGTGACGTCGATGCCGGTCTATCTCGGTCAGCTCGACGTCCTGTTGCAACCGTATGTTAGAATTCTAACACAAGAAGAGATCGATATTCGAATAAAACGTTTCTGGCGTTATCTCGACAGAACCCTACCAGACGCGTTTATGCATGCCAATATCGGCCCCGCCGATACGCCAGTCACGCGTGCAATTTTACGCGCAGATGCAGAGCTAAAGCAGGTTTCGCCTAATCTGACATTCATTTATGATCCGCAAATCACACCTGACGATCTACTGCTCAACGTGGCGCAAAATATCTGCGAGTGCAGTAAGCCGCATATTTCCAACGGACCTGAAAATGATAAAATTTTCACAAAAGGTCAGTATGGCGTCGTCAGCTGTTACAACTCTTTACCGCTCGCCGGGGGCGGAAGCACGCTGGTCAGGCTTAATCTGAAAGCCATCGCAGAGCGCAGTACCTCTGTCGATGACTTCTTTACGCGCACCCTACCGCACTATTGCCAACAGCAAATCGCCATCATTGATTCACGATGTGAATTCCTCTATGAAAAATCACATTTCTTTGAGAATAGCTTCCTCGCTCAGGAAGGGTTGATTGATCCCGAACGTTTTGTGCCAATGTTCGGCATGTATGGCCTGGCGGAGGCAGTGAATCTGCTGTGCGATAAGGCGGGGCAGAAGGCTCGCTACGGCCAAGATGCGTTCGCCAATCAGCTCGGCTATCGCATCAGCGCCCAACTGGCGGAGTTTGTAGAAAGCACCCCGGTGAAATATGGCTGGAATCAGCGTGCGATGCTGCATGCACAGTCGGGGATCAGTTCCGACATCGGCACCACGCCGGGCGCGCGTCTGCCCTACGGCGATGAGCCGGATCCGATCACCCATCTGCAAACCGTCGCGCCGCATCACGCGTTTTATCACGCCGGGATCAGCGACATTCTCACGCTGGATGAAACCATCAAGCGTAATCCTCAGGCGCTGGTGCAACTGTGCCTCGGGGCGTTTAAAGCCGGAATGCGCGAATTTACCGCCAACGTGAGCGGCAACGATCTGGTGCGCGTCACCGGCTATATGGTGCGCCTGTCGGATCTGGAAAAATATCGCGCCGCAGGTTCACGCACCAACACCACCTGGCTTGGCGAAGAAGCCGCGCGCAATACGCGCATTCTGGAACGACAACCTCGCGTGATTAGCCATGAACAGCAGATGCGCTTCAGTAAGTAGGCTGATTCCTTTCTCCTGCGTCGACGGGCCGGGCAGTCGCCTGGCTCTGTTTCTGCAAGGATGCAACCTGCGTTGTAAGAATTGCCACAATCCGTGGACGATGGGACGCTGCAACGATTGCGGGGAGTGTGTACTGCATTGCCCGCATGAGGCGCTGAGCCTGAGCGCGGGGAAAGTTTGGTGGCAGTCCGATATATGTCAGCAGTGCGATACCTGCCTGCACATGTGCCCCCAGCAGGCCACACCGATGGCGCAGAACATGAGCGTTGAGGAGGTGCTGGAGTATATTCGCAAGGCAGTGCTGTTTATTGAGGGAATTACGGTCAGCGGCGGCGAAGCAACCACCCAGTTGCCGTTTATCGTGGCGCTGTTTAGCGCGATCAAAACCGATCCTCAGCTACAACACCTGACCTGCATGGTAGACAGTAACGGCATGCTGAGCGAAACCGGCTGGCAAAAAGTGCTACCGGTGTGCGACGGCGTGATGCTTGATTTAAAAGCCTGGGACAGCGCGTGCCATCAGCAGCTGACTGGCCGCGATAACACGCTGATTAAACAGAGCATTACATTTTTATCCGGGCAGGGAAAACTAGCGGAGCTGCGCCTGCTGGTGATTCCTGGTCAGGTGGATTATCTACAGCATATCGATGCGCTGGCGGCGTTTATCAAACGTTCAGGTAATGTGCCAGTGCGGCTGAATGCCTTTCATGCGCACGGGGTATACGGCGAAGCGAAGGCGTGGCCGAGTGCTACGCCGCAGGATGTCGAACAACTGGCGCAAAGGTTGCGTGAACGCGGGGTGGATAATTTGCTCTTCCCGGCGCTGTACCTGTGATTGCCGAATGCGACGACATGCCTGATGCGCTTCGCTTATCAGGCCTACGGCGCTACGGCGCGCACTTCTGTAGGCGGATCAGGCGCAGCCGCCATCCGGCGGAGATATGCCTGATGCGCTTCGCTTATCAGGCCTACGGCGCACACTTCTGTAGGCCGGATAAGGCGCAGCCGCCATCCGGTGAAGATATGCCTGATATGTTTCGCTTATCAGACCTACGGCGCGCACTTTTGTAGGCCGGATAAGGCGCAGCCACCACCCGGTGAAGACATGCCTGATGCGCTTCGCTTATCAGGCCTACGGCGCGCACTTCTGTAGGCCGGATAAGGCGGCGCCCAACAATCACACGTTAAACAACGCCGTGGTATTGCGATACAGCGCGTCAGCGATCACGTCCGCAGGTTCCGGGCGCAGCTCGCATAAGACGTCAAAGACCCTGACCACCTGTTCCGGGCGGTTGGTCTGTCCCTGAAAGCCGTTGAGCGGCATATCCGGCGCGTCGGTTTCCAGCAGCAGCGAGTCCAGCGGCAGTTGTGCCATCACTTCGCGGGTTTTGCTGGCGCGCGGATAGGTAATGGTGCCGCCCACGCCAATTTTATATCCCAACTGCACAAAACGTTCGGCCTGCTGCACGCTCCCGGAAAACCCATGCACCACGCCGGTTCGCGGCAAAGCATGGCGTTTCAGGTGCATCGCCAGCTTGTCATGAGTGCGCCGCGAATGCAGGATCACCGGCAGTTCATAACGCTTCGCCAGCTTAAGCTGCGATTCCAGCACCCGTTCCTGTTTGTCGAATTGTGGATCGTCCCGATACAGATCGAGCCCAATCTCACCTACCGCCACCAGCTTTTGCGGACGCTTATCCAGCGCCTGCTGCAACTGGTCCAGGCAGTCATCGCCATGTTGTTCAATAACAATGGGATGCAGCCCCAGAGCAGCAAACAACGGCGGATAATTTTCCGCTAACGCCAGTACGCGGGAAAAATTCGCCGCCTGAATGGCCGGGACGATAATACCTTGCACGCCGACGTCAGCCGCGTGCTGAATGCTGGCAGATTCATCGCCGGTAAACGGCGGGAAATCAAAATGACAATGCGTATCGATAAAACGATAACTCACGCCAAATCCTCATTATTAAACGTAGCGTCGTTCGCCTGAGGCGCATTGGTCACCACCGGTGCGTGGGCATCGTTGGCCACCGGCGTGGGAGGAACCACCACCGGCCCCGGCACCACAATCTTCGGCGTCTGACGAGGCAGAGGCGCGTTTTTCGCCAGCAGTTTGCCGACCGTCGCCAGGAAGTAACGACCACACAGGCGTCCGGTCTTGTAATCTTCCCGCAGCGCCGGAATACGGCTTCCCAACGCCATGCTATGGAGCGGTTTGGGTGGATAGATTTCAAAGATACGCAGCTTACCCGGCGGCTTCTCAATAAAACTCTGAATCGCACGATAGCTGGCTTCATGGTGCTGAACCAGGTTCAATAGCGGTTGCAGACTGCTTTCGCCCAGCCAGCGTTCCATTCGCTTAAACCACTGCGGGGTGTAGTACATTTGCGAAGGCACGGTGCGGATAACCACCAGCGTTTTTGCCCCCTGCTTCGCTGCTTCCATCACGGGGATGGCGTCGCTGACGCCCCCATCAAGATAGTTCACGCCATCCAGCGCAACCCCTGTGCGGTAGAACCCGGGAATCGCGCTGGAGGCACGAATAAGATCGAGCCAGTTTTGCCGGTTCGGCGAGAAATAGCCCGGCGTGTAGTCATCGCCCCGACAGGCGCACATATAAAACGCTTTCCCTGCGGCAAACAGGCGCTCAGCATTATCCATTGCCAGCGGCATTTGGGAGGCGGTTGAATCCACCAGCCAGTCGAGATCGATTAAGTTTCCCCCGCGCACAAAGCGCACCGGGTCAAAAAATTCGCGTCGGGTGGTGTATCGCATAATAACTTTGCGGCCGTAACCAGGCTGATTACAGAGATAAGCTGAAAGATTTTGCGCGCCGGCGGACGTCCCGTAGAAGAGATCAAAGGGATTGAACTGCGCGCGCATGAATTCATCCAGTACGCCAGCGGTGAAGATGCCTCTTTGTCCGCCGCCCTCACACACCAGTGCCACACTGCCTGGTTGGAACGGACGTAACGATAACGGCGCGATATTACCGAGCGTAACGGGTATTCTCTGCCCCACCTCTGCCTTCCTGTTGTTTTTGTAATAGAGCAACAAAGTAACGCAAATCGCCAGACGCTAAAACCTTAAAAGCCAGTCCAATGGACTGGCTGAGTAGCAAGATATCTTTACGGTTAATCCCCAAAATAATTCGAGTTACAGGAAGACGGCAAGTGCGAGAGTCCCGATGAGCTTACGCTGGTAAGTGATTCGGGTGAGCGCGCGCAGCCAACGCCCCTGTAGCTTGAAGAATAAAGGGGATGGGCTAGGGTCGTTTACGCCCGGTAAACAGGCTGACCAGGAACAAAATGATCCCCACCACAAAAACAATTTTCGCTGCGCCTGCAGCGGTACCCGCCAGTCCACCAAAACCCAGTGCAGCGGCAATTAACGCGATAACCAGAAATATGATGCCCCATCGAAACATGCGCTTCTCCTTTACCATAGTTAATGTCACCGCTTGATATGAGCACTCAGGCTGCCCATCGGCGATATTTTCAGTGTGGTGCACAACACGCCTCCCGACAAACGTCAGGAGGACGAATTAAGTCTAATTAGTGAGTTTTAAGATCGTTTTTGACGCTTTTCACGCCGTCAATCGCTTTGGCGATACTCTCAGCGCGATCGCTTTGAGCCTGTGATTCAACGGTTCCCGAAAGCTGTACCACGCCATCGGTGGTTTCAACTTTCACCTTGCGGGAAGGGACGATGTCATCGGCCAGCAGCTTGGCTTTTACCTCACTGGTGATTGCCGTATCGCCCGCATAGCCTTTTACTGAGGTGTCTTTGCTATCACGCACGTGCAGTTTGTCGCTGACGGAGGTCACACCCTCAACGCCTTTCGCCACTTTCACTGCTTCTTCAGCCTGCGCCTGGCTTTCAACAAAGCCGCTTAGCGTTACTACCTTCTGATCGGTTTTGACGGAAATATCGGTGCTCTTAATGCTTTCGTGGTCCACCAGCGCGGCTTTTACTTTCGCGGTGATGGTGCTGTCATCCATGAAATTACCGACTTTGTTCATAGAGCTATCGACTTTCTGCCCCGCACTTTCGATACCGGATTGCGCTTTATCTGCCGTCGAGTTTTCTGCATAAGCAGAACTCGTTGCAACAGCGGAGGTTAACATCACGGCCATCAGCGTTTTAGAAATCTTAAGTCCTGTCATTGTCATCGATGTATTCCTGTATGTTTTGCTAAAAGCCAGGCTCTACCGTTAAACGGTCGGAACCAGCAACTAATCTTGTAAGTGGAATAAATATCAGCAATAGAAGCTGCAACAGGCAGCCTAAAAAGCATTAAACGCCGATATTTATGTCATCACATTGTTAAATATAGTTCAGGATTTCGTGATCGCTGCCCGATCTGACTAAAAAACAGGCAAACAAAAGAAAAACGCGAGGTTTTAAGAACATTCCGCAAGGGATTTAAAAGACAGGGAAAGTTGCAGGGCACGGCGGATACCGTGCCCTGGAAGGTCGATTAGTGTTCGCGCGTTTTGCGGAACTGAACGTCAGGGTAACGTTCCTGGGTGAGATTCAGGTTAACCATGGTCGGCGCGATATAGGTGAGGTTATCGCCGCCATCCAGCGCCAGCTGAATTTCGTTTTTACGCTTAAATTCTTCGAATTTCTTCACGTCTGAACACTCTACCCAGCGCGCAGTCGCTACGTTGACCGACTCATAAATCGCTTCGACGTTGTATTCGCTCTTCAGACGAGAGACCACCACGTCGAACTGCAGCACACCGACGGCGCCCACGATCAGATCGTTGTTAGCGATTGGACGGAAGACCTGCACTGCGCCCTCTTCTGACAGCTGAACCAGCCCTTTCAGCAGCTGTTTCTGCTTCAGCGGATCCTTCAGGCGAATACGACGGAACAGCTCCGGCGCGAAGTTCGGAATACCAGTGAACTTCATCATTTCGCCCTGGGTAAAGGTATCGCCGATCTGAATAGTGCCGTGGTTGTGCAGACCAAGAATATCGCCCGGATACGCTTCTTCCACGTGAGAACGGTCACCGGCCATAAAGGTCAGCGCATCGGAGATAACCACGTCTTTACCAATGCGCACCTGGCGCATTTTCATGCCTTTCTCGTACTTGCCGGACACCACGCGCATAAATGCCACGCGGTCGCGGTGTTTCGGATCCATATTGGCCTGAATTTTAAACACGAAGCCGGTGAACTTCTCTTCAGAAGCTTCAACGACACGGGTGTCGGTTTTACGCGGCATCGGCGCAGGTGCCCACTCCACTAAACCGTCCAGCATATGGTCAACGCCGAAGTTACCCAGCGCGGTACCGAAGAAGACCGGGGTGATTTCGCCTGCGAGGAACAGCTCATGGTCGAATTCGTTAGACGCGCCCTGCACCAGCTCCAGTTCGTCGCGCAACTGCTGCGCCAGGTCTTCGCCCACGGCAGCATCAAGCTCCGGGTTGTTCAGACCTTTAACAATACGCACTTCCTGAATGGTGTGGCCTTTACCCGTCTGGTACAGGTAAGTTTCGTCTTTATATAAGTGATAGACTCCTTTGAACAACTTACCGCAGCCAATCGGCCAGGTGATCGGCGCACAGCCGATTTTCAGCTCGTTCTCAACTTCATCCAGCAGCTCCATCGGGTCACGGATGTCGCGGTCGAGTTTGTTCATAAAGGTCAGGATCGGCGTATCGCGCAGACGGGTAACTTCCATCAGCTTACGGGTCCTGTCTTCAACACCTTTTGCTGCGTCGATAACCATCAGGCAGCAGTCCACCGCCGTCAGTGTACGGTAAGTATCTTCAGAGAAGTCTTCGTGCCCCGGGGTGTCCAGCAGGTTCACCAGGCAGTCATGATACGGAAACTGCATCACGGAGGTGGTAATCGAGATACCACGCTGCTTTTCCATTTCCATCCAGTCAGATTTGGCATGCTGGCTGGAGCCACGGCCTTTTACCGTACCGGCGGTCTGAATCGCCTGTCCGAATAACAGTACCTTTTCAGTAATTGTCGTTTTACCGGCATCCGGGTGAGAAATAATGGCAAAAGTGCGGCGTTTGGCCACCTCTTGCAAATAAGGAGACAACGTCATAGTCAAATCTTCTTAGGTAAGCACGGCAATGGGCCGTGCAAGTTGAATACGAAAAATTGCGGCTATTTTACCCATCAACGGGGGGGAGGCAATCAGTGTTTACACAAGAGCTGCTCCAGTTCGTTTAATGACGCTACGGTCCAGGTCGGCTGAATGCCCGCTGGCTGCTCGCGGTGGTGCGTATTTAGCCAGCAAGTGAATAGGCCGGCGTTAATACCGCCAAGAATATCGGATTCTGCGGTGTCGCCCACCATCAGCACGCGGGAACGGTCAGGATTGCCCGCCTGTTCCAGCGCATGGTCAAAAATACGGGGATCGGGTTTTGCCACGCCAACCTGCTCAGAAATCACCAGCAGGTCAAAATAGTCGCGCAGCCCCGTCCGCTCAAGGCGGATTTGCTGCAACGCCGTAAAGCCGTTAGTAATGATGCCGATTTTCGTTTTACCCCGAATCGCATTGAGCAGAGAAACCGCCCCTGGCAACGGCGAGCAAATCTCCGCCATCGCATTAATGAATGCGTCATTAAGCTGGCCTGGCTCTACCTTCAGGCGTTCAGCCCAGCTCTGGAAACGGGCATGCTGCAGTTGTAATGAGGTAATCGCGCCGTTTTGATAATCCACCCACAGCGGTTTATTCACAGCCTGGTAGTCCTGGAAATCTTCAGCGGTAAAGGTAATGCTATAGTCAAGAAACATCCGCTGTAAGCCGGTAAACGAGTCAAACGTAAACAGCGTTTCGTCGGCATCAAAGAAAATCCAGTCCCACTTCTTCATCATTACACCTTGTCTTACATGCTGATTGGCAATGCCATGATAATGGCGTCTTCATGACCATCGGCCGTTGGATAGTAATTGCGCCGGATCGTCGCCTCGTTAAAGCCTAAGCTTTCGTACAGCGCGATAGCGGCGGCATTTGAGGCGCGCACCTCAAGCCACAGCGTCAAAATGCCACGCGTTTCCAGCTCATCGATCAGGTGCTCCAGCAGGTCACGCCCCAGGCCCCGGCGCTGAAAGTCAGGATCGACGGCAATATTGAACAGCGTAGCTTCATCCAGCACGACCTGCGTAATCGCAAAGGCGGCCATCACGTCGTCAACCCTCAACTGAAAATTGAGGTAGCGATCGCCCTGGTTGCTGGCAAATGTTTTTTCACTCCACGGAAAGGCGTGGGCGCGTTTTTCAATCTGAAATGCTGCTGGTAAATCAGTCGGTTCGAGGGAAGAAATCGTGTTCATATGCGCAGATTTGTTGCCATAACGCGGCGCGGGCCGCTGGGTTTTCCCGTAATTCATTAAACGCAGGACTCGCGACCTGAGCGCCCTCTAGCAGCAGCGGCTCATCGGTTCCCAGCCGCCAGCTATTGCAGCGACCACCCTGCGGCAGCATGGCGACACGGTCAGGCGTCAGTTGTAAAACCTGATCCGGGCTGACGGTTAATGCGCGTAAAAAATCGCTCATCAACGGCTCGGTTAGCGCGGGTAACTGTTCAGCCACCATCACCAAACGGACGTGCGCAGGAATCGAAATCGCGATCTCCCCCTGCAGCGCGCCGGGACGACGCAACGACCACTGCGTAATGCCCAGTTGCTGTAACTGCCAGTCTCGTCGGGATGTCATAGCGAAACACTCCTGTAATCAGGGGCGCAAATATAGCAAATTTGTCGAATCCGCGCCATCAAACAACTATAATCCCCCGCTGTACAATTTAAGGAGCACTCCATGTCTGCTTTTACCCCGGCAAGTGAAGTCTTGCTGCGCCATAGTGATGATTTCGAACAAAGCCGTATTCTGTTTGCCGGTGATTTGCAGGATGACCTGCCTGCCCATTTTGAAAGCGCCGCCAGCCGTGCGCATACTCAGCAGCTTCACCACTGGCAGGTGCTTAACCGCCAGATGGGCGACAACGTCCGCTTCAGCCTCGTCGCGCAGGCCGATGACGTTGCCGATAGCGACACGCTGATCTACTACTGGCCGAAGAATAAGCCGGAAGCCCAGTTCCAGTTGATGAATCTTCTGTCACTGTTACCGGTGGGCACCGATATTTTTGTTGTTGGCGAAAACCGCAGCGGCGTACGTAGCGCAGAGCAGATGCTGGCCGAGTACGCGCCGCTGAACAAAGTCGACAGCGCACGTCGCTGCGGCCTGTACCACGGTCGTCTGGAAAAACAGCCGGTCTTTGATGCAGAAAAATATTGGGATGAATACCAGACCGACAATCTGACCATCAAAACGCTGCCGGGCGTATTCAGCCGTGACGGCCTGGATGTTGGCAGCCAACTGCTGCTCTCCACCCTGACGCCGCACACCAAAGGCAAAGTTCTGGATGTCGGCTGTGGCGCAGGCGTACTCTCCGTCGCCTTAGCCAGCCACTCGCCAAAAGTGCGCTTAACCCTGTGCGATGTTAGCGCCGCCGCGGTTGAAGCCAGCCGCGCAACGCTTGCCGCCAACGGGATTGAAGGTGAGGTCATCGCCAGTAACGTCTTTTCTGACGTGACGGGCCGCTTTGATATGATCATCTCCAACCCACCTTTCCATGATGGGATGCAGACCAGTCTTGATGCCGCGCAAACGCTGATTCGCGGCGCAGTACGCCATCTCAACAGCGGCGGTGAGCTGCGTATCGTGGCGAACGCCTTCCTGCCTTATCCGAAGGTACTGGATGAAGTGTTTGGCTTCCACGAGGTTATCGCGCAAACCGGGCGCTTCAAGGTCTATCGCACCATCATGACGCGTCAGGCGAAAAAAGCCTAACGGATGCAGGCCGGAAAAGGCATTTACGCCACTATCCGGCCTGACACCAAGCAACGCCGGATGGCACAATTGCTTATCCAGCCTGCATCAAACGCCAGAAACCGAAGAAACGCCTTTTTTTTCGGCAATCACGTTAAGTTCGATAATTAACTGTTGACGCCCTGCATAAAATCTCTAGAATTCGCCTCCGTGGTAACGATACTTTTTGAGTGTCGATGGTATGCGAAGGTGGCGGAATTGGTAGACGCGCTAGCTTCAGGTGTTAGTGTCCTTTCGGACGTGGGGGTTCAAGTCCCCCCCCTCGCACCATAATCCACGTTGATATTGCTCGCACTGGGCGAAGGTGGCGGAATTGGTAGACGCGCTAGCTTCAGGTGTTAGTGTCCTTAGGATGTGGGGGTTCGAGTCCCCCCCCTCGCACCAACGAGGCGATATCAAAAAAATAAGATGACTGTGCGAAGGTGGCGGAATTGGTAGACGCGCTAGCTTCAGGTGTTAGTGTCCTTAGGATGTGGGGGTTCGAGTCCCCCCCCTCGCACCAATTATCTTATCTCCTTCTCGATGTTCTTCCCTGTTTTGTTCATCCCTGATTCCAGTTCATCATTACCAGAACAATGCCGCCGATCAGCGCCGCGCATGAAGGCAGCAAAACAAAATGCCGTAAACGCTTGTGATATAACATAAGTGAAGTCAGCAGTAATCCTAATACAATCATCGCCTTCCATACGTAGACCGACAGGTCACTAAATGCCATCCCGGCAATGAGCATTCCCGGCAGCAGAACACCCCATCCACTGCCCAGCGTACGTTGCAACATGGTACCACCTATGACATTGATAATGATAACCAATATCATATGGTAAAATTTCTCATTTGTCAGCTATGAGGCACTATCAATTATATGAGTTTTACTTAACGATTGATGACATGAATAATCTAAGGTGATAAATTGCTCGCCGATTAGCTTTCCAACTAAAAACAATAAAGACCTCAGCGAATGATATCCCGTTCGTTATTTGTTTTATTTACCAACACACCTTCGTATATTACAGATAACTAACAATATTTACCTATGACAGTACAATCCTGGCGAACTCTGCGCACCAAAAAATACCAACTCTCTTTACGACTGTTTCTGCTGCTCAACGCCGTCTCCGCGCTGTTTACGCTTTTTTTCCCACTGTTTGCCGTCAAAGCCTTATCGATACCGGCGTTGCTGATGTTCGTGATGAGTACATTGTTGCTGGCATGGCACGGGAAATATGCGGATAAAAAAATTAATCTCCCTTTTATTTCAATCGTTTTTGGCTTGCTATGGGCATTACATATTTTCCTGAAATATAACGCGCTAGGTCATAATGATTATTATTTTCTATTAATCGCCCTTCTGAGTGTGCTGTTTATTGGTTCTATCGCTTTTGCCAATAATATCATCGCATTTACGCTTCACTCATTGCCTTCCGTCGCCGTCTGTTTATGGCTAAACGGCAGCGAGCATGGGTTACGAATTTTCTATTTTATGGCGCTGCCCATGGCCGGAATCGCCATCCAGCATGTGATACAAAAGCGCTACGATGGCTTCGCCCAGCAACTGATGTACAAACTGCTGGAAGAACGGGAAACCTTGAACGGACTCAGCATGCTGGACCCGCTGACCGGTTTGTACAATCGCCGGGGGCTGCAACACAGACTCGATACGTTGTTAGCCCTGAGCAACTCGAAGCACTACGTACTGCTGCTGGATATCGACCATTTCAAAGCCTATAACGATCATTACGGGCATATGATGGGCGACCAGGCACTGATCCGCGTTTCTGCCGCGATTCGTGACTCCGTACGCTCCCGGGACGTAGTGGCGCGTTTTGGCGGTGAAGAGTTTATGGTTTTGCTGACCGCAGTCGATCCCCAGCAGGCGCAAGCTGCCGCCGAACGCATTCGCCAGAAAGTGTACGATCTTAAGATTCCCCACATGTTCAATGAGAGCGTGGCAACCAACGTAACCGTCAGTATCGGCATTGCGCCTCTGATTGAGCAGGATATTGAGGCGGCTATTGCCCGAGCGGATAAGGCCCTTTATGAGGCCAAGAGTCTTGGGCGCAACAGCACGCTGGTCAGCGATGAACTGCGGGTGAATTGCCCTTCTACCTGAGCTATCTGTGCGGTACCGCCCGGGATTGCGACAAATATCTTGCCATCGTTAATTGTCAACTATAGGATTAGCAATCATTATCATTTAGATTAACATCCTTATATAGTCATGGCTTATCGTTCCGCACCGATCGTTGAAGATGTCATCTGGCGTAGCCATCCCCCTGTGGCGATGCCTTCGCTGGCTGCTGCCGTACGCGCAACGATAGCCAAAACTCGCGAGCACCTGCTGGACTTCATTCGTCTGGACGAAACGCCTGTACCAGGAGCGATGACGCTGCATGAATGGACCCAGCCGACGACGCTAAGTTCGCTGCTGGCTATCTACTCAGACCATATCTATCGCAATCAGCCCACGCTTCCACGCGAAAATAAGCCGCTGATTTCGCTCTGGGCGCAGTGGTATATCGGCCTGATGATGCCTCCGCTCATGGTGGCCCTGCTGACGCAAAAAGAAGCTATCGACGTCTATCCTGAACACATGCACGTGGAATTTCACGAAACGGGCCGTGCTGCCTGCTTCTGGATCGACGTACATGAGGATCGCCAGGCCACGGCCCAGTCTCCTCAACAACGCATGGAAACGCTGATTCTCTCGGCGCTGACGCCGGTCGTGCAGGCGCTGGAAGCGACGGGAGAGATCAATGCGAAACTTATCTGGAGCAACACCGGATATTTAATTCACTGGTATTTAACGGAAATGAAGCCGTTATTAGGTGAAGAACTACTGAACACACTGCGCCAGACCTGCTTTTTTGAGAAACAACTCTCCAGCGGCCAGGATAATCCCCTGTGGCGGACCGTTGTTCCGCGTGAAGGTCTGTTGGTGCGCAGAACCTGCTGCCAGCGCTATCGCCTGCCAGATGTTCAGCAATGCGGTGACTGTACGCTGAAGTAAGCGAGGAGCGACTGCCCCTCGCCAGCTAGTTATGCAACCTGCTGATTTTCCTCTTCTATACGCTGTGCTTCTTCTTTTTCCTGCGCTAATAGCTGCTTTTCGTAGACCTTAAAGAACGGGAAGTAGATGATGGCCGACACCAGCGCTAACAGCACGACCAGGATCGCCGCACGATAATCCCAGCCCAACGCCCACGCCGCGCCAACCGGTGCTGGTGCGGTCCAGGGAACCACTGAAATCACCCGCCCAATTAAATCCAGCTTCATCGCCGCCCATGCCAGTACCGCATTCACCATCGGGGCCAACAGGAAGGGAATAAAGAACACCGGGTTCATAACAATCGGCGTACCGAAAATCACCGGTTCGTTAATATTAAAAATGCTGGGGACCACACTCAAACGCCCAATCGAGCGTAAATGAGCCGAGCGACTCCGCAGGTAACAAATCACCAACCCCATCGTCGCACCAGAACCACCAACCACGATGAAGAACGTCCAGAATGCTTCCATAAAGATATGCGGTAAAGGCGCACCCTGCGCCAGCGCCGACTGATTCATCCCAAGATTGGTGAGCCAGAACATTTGCAGCATTCCCGACACAATAGCCGCGCCGTGAATACCGGCAAACCACAGCAGATGGCCAATCAGTACCGCCAGCAGGATCGCCGGGAGAGAATCAGCGGCGGATACCAGTGGTTTAAAGATGGCCATGATGGCCTGTGGAATCAGCATATCAAACTGCGACTGTATCACCAGGCTCAGCGGGTACAGCGTCAACACCACCACCAGCACCGGGATCAGCAGATCGAAGGAGTTTTTGATCATCGGCGGTACCTGGTCGGGTAAACGGATGCCGATGTTATGCGCCTTCAGGAAGCGCATCATTTCAACGCAGTAAATGGCCACCAGAATGGCGGTAAAAATCCCCGTACCGCCCAGGCTATCAACCGGCATCGTGCCTTTGGTTTTCGGCGCGGCAATCAGCAAAAAAGCCATGATCGACAGCATCGCACACATAAACGGATCTAACTGGTGCGACTTCACATAATGCTTACCCAGGTTATAAGCAATAGCCGCACATATGTAAACCGACATGATCCCCATTGTCATATCAAACGGCGTGAGGATTTGGCCTTCAAACTGTTTCGCCATATCCAGCCACGCGCGGGCAAACCCCCATGTGGTATCCGGAGAAAAAGGCGGGTAGGCGAAAACCAGCAGGAACGAACCTACAATCATAAAGGGCATCGCCGAGATAAAACCATCACGAATTGCCATTACATGACGCTGTGAAGATATACGCCCGGCGACAGGACTAACGTAATTCTCAACAAAGCGGAAAATCACATTAAATACAGCATGGTTAGCAGACATAGCCGTTCTCCCATTGTGCAAAACCCTGCAACCGCGCTGGCATCAACACCACCACGTAAAACCCATTACTACTTTTCGCAACCGTGCCGGGAGAAACACCAGCCTTACCGCTTTTTGAGTTAAGTTTCATAGATGGCTCTTATTATGTGATACAGAGGAAGTGACAACTTCAGTAATAATCGCCATTTCAGCATTCTGCAACCGGTTACTGTAACCGGTTTCTTTGATTGTGAAGACGATCGAAAAACTGCTGATGTTGCCATGTTGTTACATTAAAATATTTACAGCGAGCTTGCCCTTATGACAAATTACGCCATGCGGTTTTCTGCTGTGCGGAGCTGCCTGTAGGCACCAGGGAGAGAGAAATGAGTTTGCAATCAGTACGTCAATTTTTAGCGCAACATGCACCAGATATCGAGATTATCGAATTAAACCAGAGCACGGCAACCGTCGAGTTGGCAGCGAGAGCTCATAACGTCGAACCAGGTCAAATTGCAAAAACGCTTTCGCTAAAGGTGAAGAATGACATCATCCTGGTCGTCGCTAAAGGCGATGCCCGGCTGGATAACAAAAAGCTAAAGAGTACGTTTGGCGCCAAAGCCCGTATGTTAAGTAGCGATGAAGTCGTAAGCGCGACAGGCCATCCCGTTGGCGGCGTATGTCCTTTCGGACTGGAAACGCCGATTTCAGTGTACTGTGATGTTTCTCTGAAGCACTACGCTGAAGTGCTGCCTGCCGCAGGTGCCATCCACAGCGCGGTTCGCATCACGCCTGAAAGGATGGCTGAACTGACTTCCGCCACCTGGGTTGATGTCTGTCAGTAATATTTCACGCTTCCTACCGGCAACTGAAACCGACACGAAAACGTTAATGTTGTCTGTCACTAAACCGCCTGCAGGAAAGGGGTTGGCTCTCCGGCACGCAGATACAGGAGAATATCAGCAGCATCCAGTAACCCCGCATCTGAGCTAACACCCAGTTTGGACATCACATTAAATTTATGTGCCCGAATGGTTTTAATGTTTCGTTCAAGCTGAACAGCAATTTGCGGCATCGAAAAGCCATTTGACATAAAGCGCAATATTTCGCGTTCTGTCGGACTGAGCATACGGCTTTGATTGATATACCAATGATTTTTCGTGGCTTCGGCTCCTCGCCCAGGGCTGTTCAATGCTGTAAATAACGCATCCTGCAGCACCGTTAACGAAGAAGATTTACTCACAACGCCATCCAGCGGCAACGGTGACAGAGAGCCGATTAAACGCGCCTCCGCGTCATCATCAGCTATCACCACGCGGCGAACACGCGGAAAATTTACCGCCAGTTCCGTCAAATAGGCCAATCCGGCCCTGCGATCGGTTCTAATTGCAGAGAGGGAGAAAATGATCGCCGAAAACGACGTATTTAACATTGCCTGACTAAAAGCGGGCTGGTTTGTAAACAGATGTAGTTTATATTGATCATCTGGCATGGTATTAAATAAACTCTTAATACCCACGCTACTCATTGCGCACTTTTCTACCAGTGCAACGTTTCTTTTGATGCTTCTGTTTTCCATTCCGTGGTTTCTCCATAAACTGAAGGTAAATTCAGTTCTCGCGATCCTTGAGAACTGTTTATCCAGGCGTACATTTCTGCATTGCTATTTATCGACAAACGACGCATAGCACTGTTCTTTTGGGCACTGATTGTTTTATTGCTTTTCTTCAGCAACGCCGCAATCTGGTTAATTCCCCAGCCTTTGCCAAGGAGCCGTAACACTTTCCTTTCCGAGAGAGTGAGAACGATTGACCGTACGTTATGATCTAACAATTGGGGTACAGCTGGTGGAGAGAGCAGCGCCTTGCTTATTCTCTCAGCGCGAGTATTTCCCGCTTGAATTACATTTACTAAGCTTTCAATCGGCTCAGCGTCAGAGAGCAACGAACTGACAGGGCACATCAACAGCTCAACCGCCAGAGGATAAAAAATACGAGAGACAAGAAATACCCAGTGGATATCGCGATATTGAGATAATAAAGAATAATATTGTTCGCAGACTGAACGAGGATGATTACAGTTTCCGGTTAAATCAGCAATCACCAAATCAGCACACCGCAGCTGTAACAATGTCAGTTCTTCAACTGAACGACAGTAGGTAAGTTCATAATCAGCGAACTGCGCCTGCATTACACCTTTAAGTCCAGTTTGTATAATAGGCAATTTACTAATAATAATTGCGTTTTTGCAGCGTCCTGGCAACATATCCCCTCCACATTCACCAGTCCGTAATCGTACTTAATTCAGATTTTCCAAGTAAATTAATAGAATTAACTCACGGGAAAACACTCCGAACAATAAACGGGGTGAATTGTTTATCCTTGGATTTTATTTAAATAAACGTTTCGGTCCTACTATCCAAATAGCGTCACACTATCAAACCATTATTACAATAATGGCGCATAAAAACATTATCTGTACAATTAAAAGAACTACAATAGATCATTAGCATGACTTACATATTTGCCTTTCGGGAAAATAGCACGACATTTCAGTGATGTTTCCCTCTCACTCCTCAGCGAGAGAGGCGGTTCACTGCGATAACCGTACCACCTGCGTCTTTTTTCGACACAAAGATTGATCTTAGCCAGAGCCATTGGGCTTATGCTTCATGATAAAAAGAAGACATTCATCACTCAAAGAGATCCTTTTCAGTCAGAGCGAACCATGCAAACAGAGCAGTCGTCACAGCGAACGGTTACACGGTTATGTATTCAATGCGGTCTTTTTTTACTTCAGCATGGGGCAGAAAGCGCGCTGGTTGACGAGCTATCCACCCGCCTCGGGCTGGCGCTTGGCATGAACAGCGTCGAAAGTGCCATCTCCTCTAACGCTATCGTCCTGACCACCATTAAAGACGGGCAATGCCTGACCTCAACGCGAAAAAATCAGGATCGCGGGATTAACATGCACGTCGTGACGGAGGTGCAGCACATCGTTATTTTGGCGGAACACAAACTGCTGGATATTAAAGGCGTAGAGAAACGCTTTAGCCAGATTAAGCCGCTGCGCTATCCAAGATGGCTGGTCGCTTTTATGGTTGGCTTATCCTGCGCCTGCTTTTGTAAACTCAATAACGGCGGATGGGATGGCGCGGTGATCACCTTTTTCGCCAGCATGGTGGCGATGTATATCCGCCAGATTCTGGCGTCGCGGCATTTGCATCCACAAATCAACTTTTGCATCACCGCGTTTGTGGCGACCACGATTTCCGGCCTGCTGCTAACGTTGCCAGCGTTTAACCACACCCCAACCATCGCCATGGCCGCCAGCGTGCTGCTGCTGGTTCCGGGTTTTCCGCTGATCAACTCGGTCGCGGATATGTTTAAGGGACACATTAACACCGGGCTCGCCCGCTGGGCTATTGCCAGCCTGCTGACGCTGGCGACCTGCATTGGCGTCGTCATGTCGATGACGTTATGGGGGCTGCGCGGATGGGCGTGATCGATTTTATTTTGGCGCTAATGCAGGACATGATCCTGTCGGCGATCCCAGCGCTCGGCTTTGCCATGGTGTTTAACGTACCGCATCGGGCGCTCCCCTGGTGTGCGTTGCTCGGCGCGCTCGGGCACGGTTCACGCATGGTGATGATGAGCGCAGGGTTTAATATTGAATGGTCGACCTTTATGGCCTCGCTGCTGGTCGGCTGCATTGGGATCCAGTGGTCGCGTTGGTATCTGGCGCATCCGAAAGTCTTCACCGTTGCGGCTGTGATTCCCATGTTTCCTGGGATCTCCGCCTACACCGCCATGATCTCGGCGGTAAAGATCGGTCATTTTGGCTATAGCGAAGCGCTGATGATCACCCTGTTGACCAATTTCCTCAAAGCCTCATCAATTGTCGGCGCGCTCTCCATCGGACTGTCCGTACCGGGATTATGGCTGTATCGCAAACGCCCGCGCGTGTAGTGGCACGCTTTTTTAGCATCTCGCAGAGAGGGGAATCGCCCCCTCATCTGCTGCTCTCCTCCTTCTCTGTGTTACTATAAAAGCAGTCCCCTTCTCGGTTGTTGTTCAGTATTGAGAAACATTATGCCCAGCAAAATTTTGACGCCGGACGTCACGAGCATTGACGCCTTACTACACGATCACCACGCGGTGCTGGCCAAATCTGCGGGCGGTGCCGTAGCCGTTTTCGCCAATAACGCGCCAGCGTTTTACGCGGTGACGCCTGCAAGACTGGCTGAGTTGTTGGCGCTTGAAGAGAAACTGTCGCGCCCGGGAAGCGATGTGACGCTGGATGCACAATTTTATGAAGAGCCGCAGGCCGCCCCCGTTGCCGTGCCAATGGGGAAATTTGCAATGTACGCTGACTGGCAGCCCGATGCCGACTTTCAGCGCCAGGCCGCTCTGTGGGGCGTGGCGTTAAGAGAGCCGGTCACCGCCGAAGAGCTGGCCTCATTTGTGGCCTACTGGCAGGCCGAAGGCAAAGTCTTTCACCATATTCAGTGGCAGCAAAAACTGGCGCGCAGCATCCAGATTGGCCGGGCCAGCAATGGCGGAATGCCGAAGCGCGATGTGAACAATGTCAGCGAACCTGACAGCCATATTCCACCGGGTTTTAGAGGATAACGATGAAAAACGTTGGCGACCTGATGAAACGTCTGCAAAAAATGATGCCGGCTAATGTCGAACCCGCCTTTAAAACGGGCGAGGAGCTGCTGGCGTGGCAAAAAGAGCAAGGTGAAATTCGCGCCGCTGCGCTGGCCCGCGAAAACCGAGCTATGAAAATGCAGCGCACGTTCAACCGTTCCGGGATCCGTCCGCTGCATCAGAACTGTTCATTCGATAACTATCGGGTAGAGTGCGAAGGCCAGATGAACGCCCTGAGCAAAGCCCGTCAGTACGTTGAAGAGTTTGACGGCAATATCGCCAGCTTTATCTTCTCCGGCAAGCCCGGCACCGGTAAAAACCATCTGGCCGCCGCCATCTGCAACGAACTGCTGCTGCGCGGCAAGTCGGTACTGATCATTACCGTGGCTGATATTATGTCGGCGATGAAAGAGACCTTCAGTAACCGTGAAACCAGCGAAGAGCAGTTGCTCAACGATCTGAGCAACGTAGATCTGCTGGTGATCGACGAGATCGGTATGCAGACCGAATCGCGCTATGAAAAAGTGATCATCAACCAGATCGTGGATCGCCGTTCGTCCTCAAAACGCCCAACCGGCATGTTAACCAACAGCAATATGGATGAAATGAACAAACTGCTGGGCGAGCGCGTGATGGATCGTATGCGCCTTGGCAACAGCCTGTGGGTCATCTTTAACTGGGAAAGTTACCGTAGCCGGGTAACCGGTAAAGAGTATTAACGTATTAGGACCACTCCTAAGACTGCCGGCGCTATACTGCGCTGAAAAGGCATAACACGAGTTGCATATAATGATGAAAACTTCCAAACGTCTGCTGTGCTGTGCGCTTGCCGCCAGCACGCTCATCTCCACCAGCGTTTTTGCCGCCTCCTGGCAGGATTCGCTCTCCAGCGCGGCTAGCGAACTGAGCAAACAAAGCTCCGGTTCGCAGGGCAGCTCGTCGCTCTCTTCCCTGACCAGTCTGCTGAATGGCAGCAATCAGTCGCTGACCTCCAGCAGCATGAATAACGCTGCCGGGATCCTGGAATATTGCGCGAAACAGAAGCTGGCCTCGGTCACCGACACGCAAAACGTCAAAAACCAGGTGCTGGATAAACTGGGTCTCAGTGCCCCTGAACAGAAGCAAGACACCAACTATATGGACGGTATTCAGGGTCTGCTCAACGCCAAAGATGGTCAACAGCTGGACCTGAACACGATTGGTAACAGCTCGCTGGCGAAGCAGGTAAAAACCAAGGCCTGCGATCTGGTGTTAAAACAGGGTATGAACTTCATTTCCTGACGCACGACATGCCGCGTATAACCTACGCGGCATCAATTCTTTACTCCATTACATTCACACGTCAAATAACCAATAAATCCCCTGCAAAAAACACGCATATCTAAACCAATTCTGAATAACAACGTAATTTAATGTCACTACAATTGCAGCAATATAACATCGCTATTACATTGTGCTTTCCCCTTATGATTAGCCTGCCAGGCATGTGCCCGGTTTACTGAGGATCGACCGTTGTCAGAATTAATCTCCATCACTCTGTTTCTCGCGTCAGTGCTGATATACGCCTGGAAAGCGGGTCGCAACACCTGGTGGTTTGCCGCCACGCTAACGGTGCTGGGGATTTTTATTGTCTTGAATATCACGCTGTATGCCAGTGACTATTTCACCGGTGACGGTATCAATGACGCGGTTCTGTATACCCTGACCAACAGCCTGACCGGCGCGGGAATTGGAAAATATATCCTGCCGGGCGTTGGGATCGCGCTGGCACTGACGACCGTTTTTGTCGCTCTAGGCTGGATCCTGCGCCGTCGTCGCCATCACCCACATCACGTGGGTTACAGCCTGTTAGCTCTGCTGCTGGCATTGGCTTCCGTTGACGCCAGCCCAGCGTTTCACCAGATAACCGAACTGGTTAAGTCCCAGTCGCGCGATGGCGATCCGGATTTCTCGACCTATTATAAAGAACCGTCGAAAACCATCCCTAACCCGAAGCTGAATCTGGTTTATATCTACGGCGAAAGTCTTGAGCGCACCTATTTTAACGACGATGCCTTCCCGAATCTGACCCCGGAACTCGGCGCGTTGAAAAACGAAGGCATGGATTTCAGCAACACCATGCAGCTTCCGGGCACCGATTACACCATCGCTGGCATGGTCGCCTCCCAGTGCGGTATTCCGCTGTTTGCGCCATTTGAAGGCAACGCCTCGGCGTCGGTCTCAAGCTTTTTCCCCAACAATATCTGTCTGGGCGATATCCTGAAAAACTCCGGCTATCAGAACTACTTTGTGCAGGGAGCCAACCTGCGGTTTGCCGGCAAAGACGTGTTCCTGAAATCTCATGGCTTTGATCATTTGTACGGCGCAGAAGAGTTAAAAAGCGTGGTTGCAGACCCGGCCTATCGCAACGACTGGGGCTTCTACGACGATACCGTACTGGACGAAGCGTGGAAAAAATTCGAAGAGCTTTCGCGCTCGGGCCAGCGCTTTTCACTGTTTACGCTGACCGTCGATACCCATCATCCGGATGGATTTATCTCACGCAGCTGCAACCGTAAACGTTATGACATCGACGGGAAGGCCAATCAGTCGTTCAGCGCGGTTAGCTGTAGCCAGGAAAATATTGCCGAATTTATCAATAAAATCAAAGCATCACCGTGGTTTAAAGATACCGTTATCGTGGTTTCTTCCGATCATCTGGCGATGAACAACACCGCATGGAAGTATCTGAACAAACAGGATCGCAACAACCTGTTCTTCGTGCTGCGCGGCGACCAGCCGCAGCAGGACACGCTGGCGGTGAAACGTAACACCATGGATAACGGTGCGACGGTACTGGATATTCTCGGCGGCGATAATTTTATCGGCCTTGGCCGCAGCAGCTTGTCGAGCGAATCTGTGTCAGAAGTCTTCATGAACATCAAAGAAAAAATGCTGGCGTGGAAGCCCGATATCATCCGCCTGTGGAATTTCCCGAAAGAGATGAAAGAGTTCACCGTCGACCAGGACAAAAATATGATCTCTTTCTCCGGTAGCCATTTCCGCCTGCCGCTGCTGCTGCGCGTATCGGAAAAACGCGTCGAGCCGCTGCCGGAAAGCGAATACTCGGCCCCGCTTCGTTTCCAGTTGGCAGATTTCGCCCCGCGCGATAACTTTGTCTGGGTCGATCGCTGCTACAAAATGGCGCAGCTATGGGCGCCGGAGCTGGCGCTCTCTACCGACTGGTGCGTTTCGCAGGGTCAGTTAGGCGGCCAGCAAATCGTGCAGCACGTCGACAAAGCGAAATGGAAAAGTAAAACCGTATTTAAAGACACGGTGATCGACATGGAGCGCTACAAAGGCAACGTCGATACGCTGAAAATTGTCGATAACGATATTCGCTACAAGGCAGATAGCTTCGTCTTTAACGTGGCAGGTGCGCCGGAAGAGGTGAAACAATTTAGCGGTATTTCACGTCCCGAATCCTGGGGACGCTGGTCCAATGCGCAGCTCAGTGAAGAGGTAAAAATCGAATACAAAGCGCCATTGCCGAAAAAATTCGATCTGGTTATCACCGCGAAAGCCTTCGGCGATAACGCCAATCGTCCTATTCCCGTGCGCGTTGGCAACGAAGAACAAACGCTGGTATTAAGCCATGATGTCACCACCACGACCTTGCATTTTGATAACCCGGCGGATGCCGATACGCTGGTAATTGTCCCGCCCGATCCGGTTGCTACCAACGAGGGCAATATTCTCGGCCACTCGCCGCGTAAGCTTGGGATCGGGATGGTGGAAATCAAAGTAGTGGCAGCTCAGGGTTAAAAAAAACAGCGCCCAACACCACACCGGGCGCTGCATGGCAACCTTATTCCAGACCGTTCACCGCCTGGCGCATACCTTGCACCAGAATCATCTCCAGGTTAGCCGTCACCTGCCCGGCAAGCCCTGGTAACAACGTCAAATCCTCGCCCCAGTGCGCCGCATCGCCAAGCACAGTATCCACCAGTTCACGCAGCGTTAAATCATTGCCCACTCGCGGCCACAGGCTGGCATACAAGCTTACCCACTGCTCATCATCCTGTATCGGATAGCGTTCCCCGTCGCGCTCGGCGCGATAAAACGCCAGTAATGCAGCAAGGGCAAACGTTAACCGCACGGGCCAGCGCCCATTTTGTTGACCCGCCAACAGCTGCGGCAAAATTCGGGTGCGGAATTTAGTCATCCCGTTAAGCGCAATGGAAAGCAGCTGGTGGCGAATATAGGGATTCTGAAAACGCCCGCTTACCGCGTCGGCAAATTCTCGCAGTTCATCCGCCGGAAGATCCAATACCGGTATAATTTCCTCGCCAATCGCCCGCTCGACAAAGCGGTGAACATCGGCATCCTGCATCGCCTCGCCGACGGTCTCCAGCCCGCACAGCCACGCCACCGGCACCAGCGCCGTATGCGCGCCATTAAGAATGGCAACCTTGCGCTCTTTGTACGGTTTGATATCGCTCACCACGCGGATATTCAGCGGGCACTGCGCCAGCTTCAGCTCCTCGGCCAACCACTGCGGTCCCTGGATCACAAACAGGTAAAAATGCTCCGCGGTATCGAGAAACGCATCGTGATAACCAAGCGAAGCTTCCAATGCGGCGGCTTCTTCACGCGGATAACCGGTGACAATACGGTCAACCAGCGTCGAACAGAACGTATTTGCCTTTTCCACCCAGTCAGCAAACGCCGGAGGAAGCTGCCACTCCTGTGCATACCGCAGCACCAGTGTTTTGAGCGCCTCACCGTTATAGTCGATAAGTTCGCAGGGGATAATCACCCAGCCCTTATCCGCCGTCCCCGCAAAGTGATTAAAACGCTCCAACAGCAGGCGCGTCAGTTTGGCCGGAAAACTCACCGGCGGCGCATCATCCGCACGGTCTGTCGCGTGATAGCTAATTCCGGCTTCGGTGGTATTCGAAAACACATAACGGATGTCCGCATTGTGCGCCAGCGCCAGATACGCGGCGAAATCCTGATACGGATTGATTTCGTTATTCACCGAACGGATAAGCCGCGCCTCGCTCACCGCTTCACCCTGCTCGTTAAGCCCGCGAATCAGCGTGGTATATAGCCCGTCCTGGATATTCAGCGACGGCGGAAAATCGGTATCGATCGGGCGAACGATGGTCACGCCAGCGTTCAGATTGGTATGCTCGTTGAGGATATCCAGTTGCCAGTCGACAAACGCCCGCAGAAAATTCCCTTCACCAAACTGGATCACGCGGGTTGGGTAGCTGGTCCCCGGAAAATCACGTCTATTCAATGTTTTCATCGCATTTACCCTCTCAGAACGTGATCACGCCTTTAATCAGTTCACGGTTGTTGATCACATCCCGCTCATAGATTTCTGCCAGTTTGGTAAACGCGTAACGGTGCGTGAGCATCATGTCAGCGGTCAGTTTGCCTTCCGCCATCAGACGCCCCACTTTGGCGAAATCTTCCGGTGTGGCGTTACGACTGCCCATCATGGTGGTCTCTTTTTTGTGGAACTCAGGATCGGAGAACTGCAAATCACCTTTAAACAGCCCAACGAAAACGATGCTGCCGCCATGGCGAATCAAATTCACCGTGTTGTTCATCGCATGCTGATTCCCCGTGGCATCAATGACCTTTTGCGCCAGCGAACCGCCAAACTGGTCACGCAACTGCGCATCAAAATCGTCAGCGGATGGGTCGATAACCGGGAGTCCCAGCCGGGAAACCACATGCTCCCGGCGCGCCGGACTGGTATCGGCAACCACCACCTGCGCGCCATCGGCTTTGGCAATCGCCGCAGCGCCCAGACCAATCGGACCGGCACCGACCACCAGCACCTGCTCACCTGGCGCCACCGCCGCCCGGCGTACCGCATGTGCGCTGATGGCGTAAGGCTCAATCAGCGCCGCCGCCTGCGGGTCAATCCCCTGCGCATCCAGCAGGTTGGTCACCGGAACAGAAAGATATTCACTGAAACCGCCATCCTGATGCACGCCAATCACTGAAATCTTCTCGCAGCAGTTGGTACGCCCGCTCAGGCATGCCGGACACTGCTGGCAGGCCACGTAAGGAATAACCGCCACCTGCTGACCATTTTTCAGATTCTGTATATTTTTTCCCAGCCCGACAATTTCCCCACATATTTCATGACCTAATACACGTGGATAGCTGAAAAAAGGCTGATTGCCTCCCCAGG
This sequence comes from Citrobacter arsenatis, assembly GCF_004353845.1. GTDB lineage: Bacteria > Pseudomonadota > Gammaproteobacteria > Enterobacterales > Enterobacteriaceae > Citrobacter > Citrobacter arsenatis. The sequence goes on along the minus strand of NZ_CP037864.1, from coordinate 697,632 downwards.
CATGAATGTCGGTACCACAAATCCCTACCGTCTTAATTTTTATTAATGCTTCACCCTCATCCGGAATAGGTATTTCACGTTCTTTCCAGACTAATTTTTTAGGTTCCTGGCAAATCAACGTATTCATCGTAGACATGATTCTGCTCTCCTGTTTTTTTGTTGCCCCAGATATCAACGAAAATAAAAAAGCCGGAGAAAGGAGAAACACAATCTGTGAAATTCAGCGCATAAAAATGTTTTAAATCGGGTTTTAATAGCCAAAAAGGAGAAGCCATGAGCCGTTCGCAGAACTTACGCCACAATGTGATTAACCAGATAATCGATGATATGGCTCGTGGTCATATCCCCTCCCCGCTTCCGTCGCAAAGCGCACTGGCGGAGATGTACAACATCAGCCGTACCACCGTGCGCCATATGCTGAGCCATTTAGTCGAGTGCGGCGTACTGACCCAGGTCAGCAGCCACTATGTCATCGTGCGTAAACCCGACCATGACGACGGTTTTGCCTGCACCTCCGCCTCCCTGACCGAACAAAACCGGATTTTTGAGCAGGCGTTTTTCACCATGATCAACCAGCGCCAGCTGCGCGCGGGCGAGAGCTTCTCCGAACTGCAGCTTGCCAGAGCCGCGGGCGTAAGTCCGGTAGTCGTGCGGGAATATCTTTTAAAATTCGAACGTTACAACCTGATCAAAAATGAAAAACGCGGTCAGTGGAGCATGAAGCAGTTCGATCAGGCCTATGCAGAGCAGTTGTTTGAACTCCGAGAAATGTTGGAAACCCATTCCCTGCAGCATTTTCTCAATCTGCCCGATGATGACCCGCGCTGGCTGCAGGCTAAAACGCTGTTGGAACGCCACCGGATCCTGCGCGACAGCATCGGCAGCAGCTTTCGTATGTTCTCGCAGCTAGACCGTGAATTTCATGCTTTGCTGCTCTCCGCAGCCGATAATATATTTTTTAATCAATCACTTGAGATAATTTCCGTGATTTTCCATTTCCATTATCAATGGGATGAAAGCGATCTCAAACAACGCAATATCATTGCCATCGATGAGCATATGACCATCCTCAGCGCGCTGATTTGCCGCAGCGACCTGGATGCCACCCTGGCGCTCTGTAACCATTTGAATTCAGCCAAACAATCAATGATTCGCTCCATCAACCAGAGTCACCGCGCCACCCATTAAGTACCGATAAAAAACAGCAAACCATTACCGGGAGCACGATTTTATAAAAATAAAAACGCCTGAAAAATACCTCTTGCCTATGCTCACGCTAAGTCGACTGCATTAAAAACTTTTGTGAGCGGTGATGAGCAAATTGATTCATCACTGGTATTTTTTTCAATACTGCACAGCATGGCTGTGTGAAAAATAAATTATTGAGGTTCAGGAGTCCGGCGTGGAAAAAAATAATATTACCCTCGACCCGAGTTCTTCGTTTGGCACGTCGTCATCTGCGGATATTAATGTTCCGCCTGAAGGCATGGTGCAACGCAGTAGCCGAATAAAACGTATTCAGACCACAGCAATGATTTTATTATTTTTTGCTGCGGTAATTAATTACCTCGATCGCAGTTCTTTGTCGGTCGCCAACTTAACGATTCGTGAAGAACTGGGGCTGAGCGCCACGCAAATCGGCGTGCTGCTGTCGGTGTTTTCTCTCGCTTACGGTATTGCGCAACTGCCCTGCGGTCCGCTGCTGGATCGTAAAGGTCCGCGCATTATGCTGGGGCTGGGGATGTTCTTCTGGTCGCTGTTTCAGGCGCTGTCCGGCATGGTGCACAGCTTCACTCAGTTTGTGCTGGTGCGTATCGGGATGGGGATCGGTGAAGCGCCGATGAACCCGTGCGGCGTAAAGGTCATCAACGACTGGTTTAACATCAAAGAGCGCGGTCGCCCGATGGGATTATTCAACGCCGCCTCGACCATCGGGGTTGCCATTAGCCCGCCGATTCTGGCCGCCATGATGCTGGTAATGGGCTGGCGCTGGATGTTTATCACCATCGGCGTACTGGGTATTTTCCTCGCCATCGGCTGGTACATGCTGTATCGCAACCGCGAGCAAATTGAGCTGAGCGCCACGGAACAAGCGTACCTGAACGCTGGCAGCGTTAATGCCCGCCGCGATCCGCTAAGTTTTGCCGAATGGCGCAGCCTGTTCCGCAACCGTACCATGTGGGGCATGATGCTGGGCTTTAGCGGCATCAACTATACCGCATGGTTATATTTGGCCTGGCTGCCAGGCTACCTGCAAACCTCCTACAACCTGGATTTAAAAAGCACCGGATTAATGGCGGCGATCCCGTTCCTGTTTGGCGCAGCCGGCATGCTGATTAACGGTTTTGTCACCGACTGGCTGGTGAAAGGCGGTATGGCGCCGATTAAGAGCCGTAAGATTTGTATTATCGCCGGGATGTTCTGCTCAGCGGCCTTCACCTTCGTCGTGCCGCAGGCCACAACGTCGATGGCCGCCGTGTTACTGATCGGTATGGCGCTGTTCTGTATCCACTTCGCCGGTACCTCGTGCTGGGGCCTGATCCACGTCGCCGTCGCCTCACGCATGACCGCTTCCGTGGGCAGTATCCAGAACTTTGCCAGCTTTATCTGCGCGTCGTTTGCGCCGATCGTCACCGGATTTATTGTTGATACCACTAACTCTTTCCGCCTGGCGCTGATCATTTGCGGCTGCGTCACCATGGTGGGCGCCCTCGCCTACATCTTCCTGGTGCGCCAACCCATTAGCGACCCGCGTAAAGATTAAACCTCCAGATGCCCGATAACACCGCGCTTATCGGGCATGTTATGCTCCTCATATGAACATCACCTTGCGCACCACTACTCTGGCAGACACTGCCACTCTCCCCGCCATCGAACGATCTGCGGGGCAACGTTTTTTACTCATCCCCGAACTGGCATGGATTGCTGACGACCAGATTATCTCGGCTGCTCAGCATCGGGGATTTGCCGCTGCTGGTATGAGCTGGCTGGCGCAGGTCGATGGGCGTCCGGTCGGTTTTTTGGTTGCCGAAACGCTGGGGTCATCGCTGTTTATTGCTGAACTTTCACTGCATCTGGAGTGGCAGGGAAAAGGTATTGGCCGCAGATTGATTGACTATGTTGCCGAACAGGCACGCGAGAAAGGTTATACGTCGCTCACGCTGACCACCTTCCGCGATGTGCCGTGGAATGCGCCATTGTATGCACGACTGGGATTTGAAATGCTGGCTGAAGAGACGCTTTCGCCGGAATTGCGCGAAAAAAGAGCTGAAGAGGTAGCGCACGGGCAGACGTACGAACGACGCTGCGCCATGCGCCTGATGCTGCGCTAGTTGCCCGATGACGGCTACGCCTTATCGGGCCTACGTAACTTTCCCCGTAGGCCCGATAAGCGACAGCGCCATCCGGTAGCCACGTAACTTACCCACAGGCCGGATAAGCGACAGCGCCATCCGGCAGCCACGTAACTTACCCCGTAGGCCGGATAAGCGACAGCGCCATCCGGCAACCACGTAACTTCCCCGTAGGCCGGATAAGCGACAGCGCCATCCGGCAACCACGTAACTTTCCCCGTAGGCTGGATAAGCGACAGCGCCATCCGGCAGCCACGTAACTTACCCCGTAGGCCGGATAAGCGACAGCGCCATCCGTCAGCCACGTTGCTTACCCCGTAGGCCGGATAAGCGACAGCACCATCCGGCAACCACGTAACTTTCCCCGTAGGCCGGATAAGCGACAGCGCCATCCGGCAGTCACGTAACTTACCCACAGGCCGGATAAGCGACAGCGCCATCCGGCAGCCACGTAACTTACCCCGTAGGCCGGATAAGCGACAGCGCCATCCGGCAACCACGTAACTTCCCCGTAGGCCCGATAAGCGACAGCGCCATCCGGCAGTCACGTAACTTACCCACAGGCCGGATAAGCGACAGCGCCATCCGGCAGCCACGTAACTTACCCCGTAGGCCGGATAAGCGACAGCGCCATCCGGCAGCCACGTTGCTTACCCCGTAGGCCGGATAAGCGACAGCGCCATCCGGCATCACAGGTTTAGAACGTTTCCCAGTTATCCCCGGCATCGGTTACCGCAGCTTTGCGCGGCTGGACCGTTGAAACCGGTTTTGCAGCGGCAACGTCACGTGCGCGCTGTTGGTCATGCTGAATACGGAACACGGCAACGGCCTGGGTCAGACGGCTGGCCTGCTCTTCCAGCGCTGCAGCGGCGGCGGCGGATTCTTCCACCAACGAGGCGTTCTGCTGCGTTACGCGATCCATCTCAGCGACAGCCAGACCGACCTGGTCGATACCACGGCTCTGTTCATCAGAAGCAGAGGCGATTTCACCCATGATATCGGTCACGCGGGTTACCGCATTGACGATTTCATCCATGGTTTCACCGGCGCTTTCAACCAGCGTTGAACCCACATCCACACGGCTGACCGAGTCTTCAATCAGGCTTTTAATCTCGCGCGCGGCCTGCGCACTACGCTGGGCCAGGTTACGCACTTCACCCGCAACCACCGCAAAACCACGGCCCTGCTCGCCCGCACGTGCGGCTTCTACCGCGGCGTTGAGCGCCAGAATATTGGTCTGGAAGGCAATGCCATCGATGACGCTGATAATGTCGGCGATTTTCTGCGAACTGGAAGCGATATCGCGCATGGTTTGCACCACGTTATCCACCACTTTGCCGCCTTTCTGCGCGGTTTCAGAAGCGCTCAGTGCCAGATGGCTGGCCTGACGCGCGTTTTCGGCGTTCTGCTTCACGGTCGCCGTCAGCTGTTCCATGCTGGCTGCGGTTTCTTCCAGAGATGCTGCCTGCTGCTCGGTACGCGAGGAGAGATCGTTATTGCCCATCGCAATCTCGCTGGCCCCGCTGTAAATCGCGTTGGCACCGTTACGCACGTCACCCACGGTGTTCATCAGCTCACCCTGCATATGGCGCAGGCTTTCCGCCAGTTGTCCAATCTCGTTGGAACCTTCCACCTCAATACGCTTCACCAAATCACCGCTGGCAATATGACGAATACTTTCAATCAGACGGTTCATTGGGGAAATAAGGGTCAGTTTGATACCAAACCACACCGCAATAATCGCCGCCAGTACGGTAATCAGCACGCAGACCAGTACCCACATCGCCTGGCTGTAAGAGCTGTTGTTATCTTCCACCGCGATGTCATACAGGCGATCGTTCTGCTGCATGTAACTCATGTACTGCTTCTCAAAGCCATCCTGATAGCTCTGCGTCGGTTGATCAAAGAAGGCGTTGATCTTCCCGTCACCGAGTAGCTGGATCAGCTCCGCCAGCGCACCGTGATAGATGTCATAGGTGCGGTTGATCTCCTGGAACGCGGTTTCGCTTTGGCGCGGATCGCGCGGGAGCGACTCGTAAATCGCCCAGTTTTTTTCCGTCAGCTTCAACGCCGTGCTGGCGACTTGCATCAGCTCGGCAACGGTCGCGCCACTGCCGATATTGCTCTGATCCATCATGTAGCGAATACCCGCGCGGTTCAGGGTATTACGCGTTTGCAGCAGCTCAACCCAGGTGGCGTTCAGCGCAGACTGTTGCTGGCGAATAGTTTGCAGAACGGTAAAGTTCTCTTTGTCATTCTTAAGTGAGTTAAAAAACAAGCCGCCAGAGGCGAGCTGTAAAAGGCCAAACAGCGCCAATACCAGCAGTAAGCTGGTAACAATCTTCATTCGTTTTAACATGTTTTCTCTTTCCGCTAGACAGATACTCTGGTTTTCGGCCTGGAAAGAGAAAACTTTAAGGTGCCAGCAATTGCCACCGAATTAACGTTTTCGCATCAAATACCGTTCCCTATGACAAATTACGCAAAAAATTAGTCGTTATGTTGCACCTTAGGTGTAGGATTCCCGTTTTTTAAGGAAAGGATGCTTCTATGTTAAATCGCGATTTTGATCACCTATCCACCCTCGCACACCACTTTTTTGAACGTGAAGATATTCGCCAAAAGCTCAATATCATCGATCAGTACAACATCTCCGGTTGGGAAGTCTGGATGCAGATAGAATTTGCCAATCTGTTGGCTTCGACGGGTCATGAATGGTGGCGTGAACAAACCCTCGCTTGCGATCTGCGAAAAAATCCACAGCGATTGTCTGTGCGTGCAGATTTCTTGTTGCGGAAAAAAGGCTGGACGCAGGATAGCTACATAGCGCTTGAACTCAAACAGAACCAGGATCCGACAAGTTGCGTCAGAAATATGATTGCTGATTTGGTTAAAAGCGCAAAAATTAAACGTTCGGAATTAGAACTGCGTAGCTTCTGGACGCTGGGGGTAACGCCCCGGATAGATAAAGAGCGCCTCGATGAACTCATTGACTACTATCTGGATGAAAAATATTACCTGACTAAATCACGTAAGAAACATGTGTTGCTCAGAGACATCGAACATACGCCTTACTGTTATATCGTAATCTGAGTCTCTCGGTGAGATGCTTTGTCAGTGGGAAAACACGGCATGTAGACAGGCAAACGCTATAATGCCGTGATCTCAATCACATAACTTCCCCCGTTTATCCCCACTGCTTACCGCTCACTGACACTTGGGACCGCTTAAGCTGACATACAACCGCTCACTTATTTACCTTACTTTACGCGCGTAATTCTCTGGCAAGATCCCCCCAACATAGCAGTCAAATAACCTCCTCAAACATAAGATCAAACCCACGCGGCTTCGGCCAATTATTAATTAGATACCAGGTTTTACTATGGATACGAAAAAGATATTCAAGCACATACCCTGGGTGATTCTCGGAATCATCGGTGCATTCTGCCTCTCGGTAGTGGCATTACGTCGGGGTGAACACATTAGTGCCCTATGGATCGTGGTCGCCTCAGTTTCTGTTTATCTGGTGGCCTATCGTTACTACAGCCTGTACATCGCCCAAAAGGTGATGAAACTTGACCCCACGCGTGCCACGCCGGCGGTCATCAACAATGACGGTCTGAACTACGTTCCAACCAACCGTAACGTATTGTTTGGTCACCACTTTGCTGCTATCGCTGGTGCAGGTCCGCTGGTTGGACCGGTACTGGCCGCGCAGATGGGCTACCTGCCCGGTACGCTGTGGCTGCTGGCAGGCGTCGTGCTGGCCGGTGCGGTGCAGGACTTCATGGTACTGTTTATCTCTTCCCGCCGTAACGGCGCATCTCTGGGTGAGATGATCAAAGAAGAGATGGGCCCGATCCCAGGAACCATTGCGCTGTTCGGCTGCTTCTTAATCATGATCATCATCCTCGCCGTACTGGCGCTGATCGTGGTAAAAGCGCTGGCGGAAAGCCCGTGGGGTGTGTTCACCGTTTGCTCAACCGTACCTATCGCGCTGTTCATGGGGATCTACATGCGATTCCTGCGTCCGGGGCGTGTGGGCGAAGTGTCGGTGATTGGTATTGTGCTGCTGGTAGCCTCAATCTACTTCGGCGGCGTGATTGCGCACGACCCGTACTGGGGCCCGGCGCTGACCTTTAAAGATACCACCATTACCTTTACCCTGATCGGTTACGCGTTTATCTCTGCGTTGCTGCCGGTATGGCTGATCCTCGCGCCGCGCGACTATCTGGCGACCTTCCTGAAAATCGGCGTTATCGTCGGTCTGGCTGTGGGGATTGTTATCCTCAACCCGGAACTGAAAATGCCGGCAATGACGCAGTACGTTGATGGTACTGGCCCGCTGTGGAAAGGCGCTCTGTTCCCGTTCCTGTTTATTACCATCGCCTGTGGTGCAGTGTCTGGCTTCCACGCGCTGATTGCTTCCGGTACTACACCGAAGCTGCTGGCCTGTGAAACCGATGCGCGCTTTATCGGTTACGGCGCGATGCTGATGGAATCCTTCGTAGCGATTATGGCGCTGGTTGCTGCGTCTATCATCGAACCGGGTCTGTACTTCGCGATGAACACCCCGCCTGCGGGCCTTGGCATCACCATGCCGAACCTGCATGAAATGAGCGGCGAGAACGCACCGCTGATTATGGCGCAGTTGAAAGATGTTACCGCACATGCGGCAGCGACCGTCAGCTCCTGGGGCTTCGTGATTTCGCCTGAGCAGATCCTGCAGACCGCGAAAGACATCGGTGAACCGTCCGTTCTGAACCGCGCAGGTGGCGCACCAACGCTGGCTGTCGGTATTGCTCACGTATTCCACAAAGTGCTGCCAATGGCTGATATGGGCTTCTGGTACCACTTCGGTATTCTGTTCGAAGCCCTGTTCATCCTGACCGCACTGGATGCAGGTACCCGTTCTGGCCGCTTTATGCTGCAAGATTTGCTGGGTAACTTCGTCCCGTTCCTGAAGAAAACCGACTCCCTGGTTGCAGGCGTTGTAGGTACTGCGGGCTGCGTCGGCCTGTGGGGTTATCTGCTGTATCAAGGCGTTGTTGACCCGCTGGGCGGCGTTAAGAGCCTGTGGCCGCTGTTCGGTATCTCTAACCAGATGCTGGCTGCCGTGGCGCTGGTTCTCGGCACCGTGGTGCTGGTCAAAATGCAACGCACCAAATACATCTGGGTTACCGTTGTTCCGGCTGTATGGCTGCTTATCTGCACCACCTGGGCGCTGGGTCTGAAACTGTTCAGCACCAACCCGCAGATGGAAGGCTTCTTCTTTATGGCGAATCAGTACAAAGAGAAGATTGCTAACGGCGGCGAACTGACCGCGCAGCAGATTGCCAACATGAACCATATCGTCGTGAACAACTACACCAACGCAGGACTGAGTATTCTGTTCCTGGTGGTGGTGTACAGCATCATTTTCTACGGGTTCCGTACCTGGCAGAAAGCCCGCGCCATCAACGGTCGCTCTGATAAAGAGACGCCGTATGTACCGGTGCCGGAAGGCGGCGTGAAGACATCTTCACACCACTAACCTGAAGCCGGGTGACGCACAGCGCTCCCGGCCTACAAAGTAAAGTTAACGTAGGCCGGATCAGGCGCAAGCCGCCATCCGGCTTTATTCATTAACAGGGCGATTTATGTTTGGTACTTTAGGTCAGGCAAAAAAGTATCTCGGTCAGGCGGCGAAGATGCTGATTGGTATTCCGGACTACGACAACTACGTCGAGCACATGAAGACCAACCATCCCGATAAGCCGTACATGACCTACGAAGAATTCTTCCGTGAGCGCCAGGAAGCCCGCTACGGTAGCGGCGGAAGCAGTTGCTGTTAGAAGGAGAAGTGAATGACCCCGATTGCAGTTACCCTACTCACCGGTTTTCTTGGCGCGGGTAAAACCACCCTGCTGCGCCATATTCTCAACGAGCAGCACGGTTACAAGATTGCCGTCATCGAAAACGAATTCGGCGAAGTCTCGGTGGACGATCAGCTGATTGGCGATCGCGCTACGCAGATCAAAACTCTGACCAACGGCTGCATTTGCTGTACCCGCTCCAGTGAGCTGGAAGACGCGCTGTTAGACCTGCTCGACAACCTCGATAAAGGCACCATCAATTTCGACCGTCTGGTGATCGAGTGTACCGGTATGGCCGACCCCGGCCCGATTATCCAGACCTTTTTCTCCCATGAAGTGATTTGCGAACGCTACCTGCTGGACGGCGTAATTGCGCTGGTTGACGCGGTACATGCCGATGAGCAGATGAACCAGTTCACCATCGCCCAGTCGCAGGTAGGCTATGCCGACCGCATCCTGCTGACCAAAACCGACGTCGCAGGTGAAAGCGAAAAACTGCGTGAGCGCCTGGCGCGCATCAACGCCCGTGCGCCGATTTACACCGTGACGCATGGCGACATCGACCTTTCCCTGCTGTTCGACACCAATGGTTTTATGCTGGAAGAGAACGTAGTCAGCGCCAAACCGCGCTTCCACTTTATCGCCGACAAGCAAAACGATATCACCTCGATCGTCGTCGAACTGGATTATCCAGTGAACATCAGCGACGTGTCGCGAGTGATGGAAAACCTGCTGCTGGAATCCGCCGAGAAACTGCTGCGCTACAAAGGCATGCTGTGGATTGAAGGCGAACCGAACCGCCTGCTGTTCCAGGGCGTCCAGCGCCTGTACAGCGCCGACTGGGATCGCCCGTGGGGCGATGAACAACCGCACAGCCTGTTGGTGTTTATTGGCATTAACCTGCCGGAAGACGAGATCAGAGCCGCATTTGCGGGATTGAAGAAGTAATCCCCTGCTGAATTGCCCGGTGGCGCGATGTGACCGGGCCAGGAAAAGACTCTCCCCGTAGGCCGGATCAGGCGCAGCCGCCATCCGGCATGGGTTTAGCGCTGATACGCAGCCACAAAAGTCACTTGATTTCTTGGCCAGAAGAAACACGGATGCCCACAACGTGTTCCATCACCATTACCCGCAATCAGGTTCCAGTGTTACCACTACTCAAAGTAATCCATATCGAGCTTTGGCAACTTGAGTAAACGTGAGGATACGCCAATATCATTATCAATCATCAGATGCACCAGCCTGTCGCCATCCACCAGCACCAGACCTTCGACTTTGTTAGCATAGTCTCTGGCATGCGCCGTAAAGCCAGAGGTGGTAATAAAGACACCACGTTTCACTTTTTGCTCAGGCAATGCACCATAAAAGCCTCTGACTTCAGCGCTCCCAACGGTACATTTCCAGCGTTTGGCCTGAACGTAGACTTTTTCCAGCCCGAGCTTATCGAGAGAGATAATACCGTCAATGCCACCATCGCCGGTTCCCCCTACGCGCTGCAAATCACCGCGATGACCGCCATATCCCAGGCGATGCAGTACATCTAACACAATCACTTCAAAACGCGCGGGCGAAACCTGAAGCAGATTCTCCAGAAGCTCTTCGGCAACAGATTCACGAATCTCATTGAGCGCTTGCTCCAGGCGATCGTCCGGGCTGCTTCGGGCAAGCTCACCCTCCTCAATCGATTCTGGCTGTGGATCTAACGCCACCGCATCCGCCTGCTTACTGAGCTTCACACCGTTAAAATCAAAAGCAAAATGGCTCACTTCCTGCTCGGTCATCGACTGCGGATGCGAGGCAACCCAGCTCATTCCCGCGGGTGTTAAACACCATTTTCCCCGTGATAGACTTTGCGAGAATCCGGCACGTTTGAGGCGATCGTGCGCCCAACCGGTGCGGTTCTGATACGTTAGCTGCCCACTGGTAATCGTCTCTGCACGCTGCTGTTCATCTAACCCAAGCATTTCGGCTGCGGCTTCACGCACCTCTCTGACCAAAGCGCCCTCGGGTCGAGTGGCCAGGAAACGCAACACTGGTTCAATAAATTTGTCATATGTTGGAACAGCCATAAATCATCCCTGCCATTGATATAAATCAGATAACCCTCTCAGGAACTATATTCCTCAATAACACATTAAGAAAGAATCGGTTACTCTCTTATCGTTCATTGATTGAACGGAACATGAAGGCTACCATGAGGCCTGATAGCTCCCATTACGATTTGGGGTAATAGATTCATCCCCGCTCAGGATCTGGATAGATAACAATGGAAAAATCCAACTTCGTTTTTCTGAAAGGCGTTAACGACTTCATTTATGCCATTGCCTGCGCGGCGGAAAATAATTACCCCGACGACCCCAACACCACCCTCATTAAAATGCGCATGTTTGGCGAAGCCACCGCGAAACATCTCGGCCAGTTGCTGGATATACCCGCCTGCGAAAACCAGCATGACCTGCTGCGCGAACTGGGCAAGATTGCGTTTATTGATGACAGCATCCTTTCCGTTTTCCATAAGCTTCGCCGTATCGGCAATCAGGCCGTTCACGAATACCATAACGATCTCGATGATGCCCAGATGTGTCTGCGCCTCGGATTCCGTCTTGCCGTTTGGTACTACCGACTGGTGACCAAAGATTACGATTTCCCGGTGCCAACGTTTGTGATGCCTGAGCACGGCGAGGATCGCTACCACGCTGAAGTTCTCACTCTCAAACAGCAGCTGGAGCAACAGGCACAGGAAAAAGTACACAGCCAGGCAGAGCTGGAAGCTCAGCAGCAACGCTTAATTGCACTCAATGGCTACATTGCCGTTCTCGAAGGTAAGCAACAGGAAACCGAAGCCCAGACCAAAGCGCGTCTGGCCGCGCTGGAGGCACAGCTTGCGGCAAAAGATGCCGAACTGGCGAAGCAAACCGAACAGGAACGTAAGGCCTACCACAAAGAGATCACCGACCAGGCTATCAAGCGCACGCTGAATCTCAGCGAAGAAGAGAGTCGCTTCCTGATTGACGCCCAGTTACGTAAAGCGGGCTGGCAGGCTGATAGCAAAACGTTACGCTTTGCCAAAGGCGCTCGCCCGGAACCCGGCGTCAACAAAGCGATAGCCGAATGGCCGACGGGTACAGATGAAACGGGTAAAACAGGCTTTGCCGATTACGTGCTGTTCGTTGGCCTTAAGCCCATTGCCGTCGTTGAAGCAAAACGCAAAAATACCGATGTGCCCAGCAAGCTCAACGAATCTTACCGCTACAGCAAATACTTCAATAACGCCTTCTTACGCGACACGCTGCTGGAGCACTACGCTCCCGACGAAGTACACGAAGCCGTGCCGGAGTATGAAATCAGCTGGCAGGACACCAGCGGTAAACAGCGCTTTAAAATCCCTTTCTGCTATTCCACCAACGGGCGCGAATACCGCGCGGCGATGAAGACCAAAAGCGGCATCTGGTATCGCGACGTCCGCCACACCACCAACATGTCAAAAGCGTTGCCGGAATGGCATCGCCCGGAAGAATTGCTGGATATGCTGGGCAGCGACCCGCAGAAACAAAACCAGTGGTTTACTGAAAACCCCGGAATGAGCGAACTCGGCCTGCGCTATTACCAGGAAGATGCCGTCCGCGCGGTGGAAAAGGCTATCGTTAACGGCCAGCAAGCGATCCTGCTGGCAATGGCGACCGGTACCGGTAAAACCCGTACCGCCATCGCCCTGATGTTCCGTCTGATCCAGTCGCAGCGTTTCAAACGCGTTCTGTTCCTGGTCGACCGTCGCTCGCTTGGCGAACAGGCGCTGGGGTCGTTTGAAGACACACGCATTAACGGCGACACCTTTAACAGCATTTTTGATATCAAAGGCTTGACCGACAAATTCCCGGAAGACAGCACCAAAATCCACGTCGCCACCGTGCAGTCTCTGGTCAAGCGCACGCTGCAATCTGATGAACCGATGCCGGTCGGCCGCTACGACTGTATCGTCGTCGATGAAGCACACCGCGGCTACATTCTCGATAAAGAGCAGACCGAAGGCGAGCTGCAGTTTCGCAGCCAGCTGGATTACGTTTCCGCCTACCGTCGCATTCTCGACCACTTCGATGCGGTAAAAATTGCCCTGACCGCTACGCCAGCGCTGCACACGGTCGATATTTTCGGTGAACCGGTTTACCGCTATACCTACCGTACGGCGGTGATCGACGGCTACCTGATTGACCAGGATCCGCCTATTCAGATCGTCACCCGCAACGCGCAGGATGGCGTCTATCTATCCGAAGGTGAACAGGTGGAACGCCTGAACCCACAGGGCGAGCTGATCAACGACACGCTGGCCGACGATCAGGATTTTGAGGTCGCCGACTTTAACCGTGGCCTGGTGATCCCGGCGTTTAACCGCGCGGTATGCGGCGAGCTCACCAAATATCTGGATCCCACCGGGCAGCAAAAAACGCTGGTGTTCTGCGTCACCAACGCCCATGCCGACATGGTGGTTGATGAGCTGCGTACCGCGTTTAAGAAAAAGTACCCGCAGCTGGAGCACGACGCGATCATCAAGATCACCGGTGATGCCGATAAAGACGCGAAGAAAGTGCAAAGCATGATCGTCCGCTTCAACAAAGAGCGGCTACCCAATATCGTGGTCACCGTCGACCTGCTAACCACCGGCGTGGATATTCCGTCTATCTGTAATATTGTGTTCCTGCGCAAAGTCAAAAGCCGCATTCTCTACGAGCAGATGAAGGGTCGCGCCACGCGTCTGTGCCCGTCAGTAGGGAAAACCAGCTTTAAGATTTTCGACTGCGTGGATATCTACAGCTCGCTGGAAAGCGTCGACACCATGCGCCCGGTGGTTGTGCGTCCGCAGGTGGAGCTGCGAACGCTGGTCAACGAAATTACCGACTCAGAAACCTATAAAACTATCGAAGCGGATGGTCGCAGCTTCGCCGAGCACAGTCATGAGCAGTTAGTCGCCAAGCTGCAGCGCATTATCGGCCTCGCCACCTTTAACCGCGACCGTAGCGAAACGGTGGATAAGCAAGTACGTCGTCTGGACGAACTTTGCCTGGATGCCGCAGGCGTCAACTTCGGCGGCCTGGCCTCACGCCTGCGGGAAAAAGGGCCGCACTGGAGCGCCGAGATTTTCAATAAGCTTCCCGGCTTTATCGCCCGCCTCGAAAGGCTTAAAACCGATATCAACGCCCTGCGCGAGGCCCCTATTTTCCTCGATATTGACGATGAGGTGGTAAGCGTCAAATCGCTGTACGGCGATTACGACACGCCGCAGGATTTCCTCGAAGCCTTCGATGCGCTGGTGCAACACGCTCCTAACGCCCAGCCGGCGCTGCAGGCGGTGATCAATCGCCCGCGCGACCTCACCCGTAAAGGGCTGGTGGAATTGCAGGAGTGGTTTGACCGCCAGCATTTTGAAGAGTCCTCCCTGCGCAGCGCGTGGAAAGCAACGCGCAATCAGGATATCGCCGCCAGGCTGATTGGCCATATCCGTCGTGCGGCGGTGGGCGATGCGCTCAAACCGTTCGACGAACGTGTCGACCACGCGCTGGCGCGTATCAAAGGCGAGAACGACTGGAGCGACGAACAGCTAAGCTGGCTCGACCGTTTAGCGCAGGCGCTAAAAGAGAAAGTGGTGCTCGACGACGACGTGTTCAAAACCGGCAATTTCCACCGCCGCGGCGGTAAGCCAATGTTACAACGCACCTTTGACGACAACCTCGACAGCGTGCTGGATAAGTTCAGCGATTACATCTGGGACGAACTGGCTTAAGAGGGTATCATCCCCGTTTTCGCCGGATGGCGGCGATGCCTTATCCGGCCTACAGGGTTACGTGTAGGCCTGATAAGCGAAGCGCCATCAGGCATTTGAAACGCTCAATCACTTTTGCGACCCACAATGGTGGTCGCCATGTCAAATGGGATCTTCAATGAACAATAACGATCTGGTCGCCAAGCTGTGGAAACTGTGCGACAACCTGCGCGACGGCGGCGTCTCCTATCAAAACTACGTCAATGAACTCGCCTCGCTGCTGTTTTTGAAAATGTGCAAAGAGACCGGCCAGGAAGCGGACTACCTGCCGGAAGGCTACCGCTGGGATGACCTGAAATCGCGTATTGGCCAGGAGCAGTTGCAGTTTTACCGTAACCTGCTGGTACATCTGGGCGCGGACGAGAAAAAGCTGGTGCAGGCAGTGTTCCAGAACGTCAACACCACCATCACTCAACCGAAGCAGCTGACCGAGCTGGTGAGCAGTATGGACTCACTGGACTGGTACAACGGCGCTCACGGTAAGTCCCGCGACGACTTCGGCGATATGTACGAAGGGCTGCTGCAAAAGAACGCTAACGAAACTAAATCTGGCGCGGGCCAGTACTTCACCCCACGCCCGCTGATCAAAACCATTATCCATCTGCTGAAGCCGCAGCCGCGTGAAGTGGTGCAGGACCCGGCGGCGGGAACGGCGGGCTTTTTGATTGAAGCCGACCGTTATG
Source organism: Citrobacter arsenatis (assembly GCF_004353845.1). Lineage (GTDB taxonomy): Bacteria > Pseudomonadota > Gammaproteobacteria > Enterobacterales > Enterobacteriaceae > Citrobacter > Citrobacter arsenatis. The sequence continues at coordinate 681,926 of NZ_CP037864.1, read as the reverse complement.
TGAAATCGCAGACTCACGATCTGGATGACCTTGATGGTGACACTCAAGATTTCCAGATCCACCGCGCGTTTATCGGCCTTGAACTGGTGCCCGGCACCCGTCGTCTGGCGCTGATGAACTGTCTGCTGCACGATATCGAAGGCAACCTCGACCACGGCGGCGCCATCCGTCTGGGCAACACGCTGGGCAGCGACGGCGAGAATTTACCGCAGGCCGATATTGTCGCCACCAACCCACCGTTTGGCAGCGCCGCGGGCACCAACATTACCCGCACCTTCGTCCACCCGACCAGCAACAAACAGCTGTGCTTTATGCAGCATATTATCGAAACCCTGCGCCCCGGCGGCCGCGCGGCGGTGGTGGTGCCGGATAACGTGCTGTTTGAAGGTGGCAAGGGTACCGATATTCGTCGCGACCTGATGGACAAATGCCATCTGCACACCATCCTGCGTCTGCCGACCGGCATCTTTTACGCCCAGGGCGTCAAAACCAACGTGCTGTTCTTTACCAAAGGCACGGTAGCCAATCCGAACCAGGATAAAAACTGCACCGATGACGTGTGGGTGTATGACCTGCGGACCAATATGCCGAGCTTCGGCAAGCGCACGCCGTTTACCGAGCAGCACCTGCAGCCGTTTGAAACCGTCTACGGTGAAGATCCGCACGGCTTAAGCCCGCGTACCGAAGGCGAGTGGAGCTTTAACGCCGAAGAGAGCGAAGTCGCCGACAGCGAAGAGAACAAAAACACCGACCAGCACCAGGCCACCAGCCGCTGGCGCAAGTTCAGCCGCGAGTGGATCCGCGCGGCGAAATCCGATTCACTGGATATCTCCTGGCTGAAGGATAAGGACAGCATTGACGCCGACAGCCTGCCGGAGCCGGACGTGCTGGCGGCAGAGGCGATGGGCGAACTGGTGCAGGCGCTGGGCGAGCTGGATGCACTGATGCGCGAGCTGGGCGCGGGCGATGAAGCGGATGCGCAGCGCCAGTTGCTGAATGAAGCATTTGGTGAGGTGAAGGAATGAGTTTAAAAAATATTCCAACGAATTGGTGTGTAAGTACAATTGGTGATGTTAATAATTATAACTCATTAACTTTTAACCCAAAATCGTTCCAAGAGGACACATTCGAGTTGTATAGCGTCCCCAGTTTTGCATCTGGTTCCCCAGAAGTGCTCTTGGGAAAGGATATAGCTTCCAATAAACAATATATTAAGTTTAAAGATATTTTATTATGCAAGATTAATCCTCGTATTAATCGTGTGTGGTGCGTAAAAGAAAACACAGAGTTCCCTCAAATAGGTTCATCAGAATGGATTGTAATTAGGCAACCGTTAATTCATGAGGGTTTTTTGACCTATTTTTTACAAACACAATCTTTTAGAGATCTGCTTTGCTCCGATGTTTCTGGAGTTGGTGGTTCCCTTACAAGAGCGCAGCCCAAAAGAGTCGCTACATACCATGTTCCTATAGCTCCTTTTCAGGAGCAAAAAATAATCGCCGAAAAACTCGATACGCTGCTGGCGCAGGTAGACAGTACCAAAGCACGTCTTGAGCAAATCCCACAAATCCTGAAACGTTTTCGTCAGGCGGTATTAACTACAGCTGTATATGGCTCCTTAACTAAAGAGTGGCGAGAAAACAAGAAAATACATGCACCAACGCCTACTACGCTAGAAGCATTGATAAACAGCATAGATCAAGGTTGGAGCCCAAAATGTGAAAATTATCCGGCAGACAAACATGAATGGGGTGTAATTAAAACCACTGCCGTACAACCGGGGTATTTTATTAGTGACGGGAATAAAAAATTACCATCATCGCTAGCACCAAAATTTAATTTATCGTTAAAAAAAGATGATATTTTAATAACACGTGCAGGTCCTCGCTCTAGATGTGGGATTACTTGTATAGTTAATCAAGATTATCCATACCTGATGATATGTGATAAGGTTTATAGAGTCAGAGTTAACCATCAAAAAATATTAAGTGGTTTTTTAAATTGGTGTTTAAACTCCCCTAAATATTTAGAAATAATTGAAAGAATAAAAACAGGTTCTTCTGACAGCGGTATGAACCTAACTCAAAAAAAATTCTTATCATTTACTATAAATGTTCCAGATATTTTAGAACAACAAGAAATCGTCCGCCGCGTCGAACAGCTCTTCGCCTACGCCGACACCATTGAAAAGCAGGTCAACAGCGCCCTGACCCGCGTCAACAACCTCACCCAGTCAATCCTGGCGAAGGCCTTCCGCGGCGAGCTTACCGCCCAGTGGCGTGCTGACAACCCTGATCTCATCAGCGGTGAAAACAGCGCCGCCGCGCTGCTGGAAAAAATCAAGGCCGAACGCGCCGCCAGCGGCGGTAAAAAAACCTCGCGTAAAAAAGCCTGATACTTATTTCAAGCGCACCTGACCGGTGCGCTTTTTTACACTTAATCCTTCAAGCTGCCTCGGCGTTGGCTGCGTTCGCTCACCCCAGTCACGTATTTATATACGCTCCTGGGGACTCGTTCTCTTGCCGCCTTGATGCAACTCGAATGATTTTGTGTATATTATTTTCCCGCAATCATAACCATCAAAAATATATCCAGTTTATTCCTGAACATTCCCATTACAGTCTATTTTCAGCTGGACTTTTCTTTTATTTACTGATGATATATACAGGTATTTAGCGCGATATGACCGTGCGGGAACACGGCCATATCACTCATCACAATCACTATTTATCAGGAATAGCCATCATGACTACCGTCCATTCTATTGCAGATCCGTGCGATCCAGAAGTCTCCCCGGCAAATAATCGTCTGGGTACCGTCACTTATGCGAGTCGTTATCCGGATTACACGCATGTTCCGGCAATTATTATGAAAGGCCAGTGGCTGGAAGCCGCCGGTTTCGCCACCGGCTGTAGATTCGATGTCAGAGTGATGCCCGGCTGCATTGTGCTGACGACAAAGCTGCCGGAGCCGGAAGAACCGGCGTTATTGCAGTCGCTGCGTCGGGTGTGCAAGCTGTCGGCGCGTAAGCAACAGCAGGTACAGGAGTTTATCGAGGTAATTTCGGCGAAGTCGCTCAGGCAGAAATAACCGCCCTGATGCCCGGTGGCGCTGCGCTTACCGGGCCTACAAATGGGACTTTCCCGTAGGCCGGATCAGGCGCAGCCGCCATCCGGCACGTCCCACCTTAGCGGAATAAGGTATCTACATTTTTATCGTTCTGCTCCGCCTTTACTCAGGAAGATCCGTCAGCGTGTTGACATCAAGCGGTATAGTCGTTCTGCCATTGAAAGGGTGTGCATTCTCTCCCTGACTCGTCAGGTCGCGACGCGGGGTGACAGCCGGTGTTGCTTTTTGTACCACAGGCTTCACTGACGGTTTTTTTTGCGCGGACGCTCTCCCTGCGGGCTGTTGTGTTGAGGGAGTCTGTAACGGAACAGATGCCCCCACTTCTGAAATAAACAGTGGGTTAAACTCGATAAATCCAGCAACGCTGCTGCTTATCGCACTGTAGCCAATAGCGACCGGATACGGGAATGTTTGTACCATCGAGACTCCCATACTGGAAACGCTGGTGACGGTTCCCGAAGCCCCCGGGGCAGAAGGCGTCATTGACTGCGCCAGTTGATACATAGATTTTTGCAGAGCAGTAAGCTGAGTCTGTAACGACTGCCCATTTTGGTTCTCCGGCGTAGAGCCGCTGGATCCTCCACTACTGCCGCTGCCGCCGACAGAGGGTTTAATTTTTACCAGTTCGTTTTCAATATCCTGCGCCTGTTTTGATAATTCCACCAGCCTGGCAACCGTTGCCGACCCCTGCATACTAAACCCTTTATCAGACGTGATTGAAACATTAATGCGTCTGGTGTAATAAACATCAGTTACAAAAACAATACCCGGTTTTAGATCGCTATATTGTGAATCACGCGAACGTAAACCATTAATTCTGGCGTTCATCACCTCTTGCAGATAATAAAGATCGTAAATATTATTAATTGATAATGAGTGTCGATACTCTCGATACTTTTGCAAAGCACGCCGCAGATCGATGCTGATCATTTCAGCATTAGGCACCGAATATGAGACGGTATAATTCGCTTTTCCTCCGGCTCCACCTGCTATTCCCCATGCTCCTGTCGGAACATTGATACCTAAAGCCCCTTCAGTTGAGGACGCAAATGTAAAACCAGGAAATGCCACAACACCATTAATACGTTTTTTGCTTTCGGGATAAGGATAGAAGGGTTCAGGTATGCTATTTCCTCCCTTACCATCAGGCATTGTTCCCGTCAGCGGCAATTCCATGACCTGCTGTTCATTACTCAGTTCTTTGCTCATATCTACGTGATCGTAGCGCAATGGCCTGATCATATAATATTTTGCGGGTAAGCGATTTATCGTTCTGTCACTCGCAATCGGGACAATATAGATATCTCCAGGGAAGAAGCGTTCCCTTGGGGGGTATAGCGGATAAATCCCCAGTTGACTGGTATTTTTTGACCACTCTTGCGCGACCACTCCCGGTTTATTACTGCTGCAACTCACCACCATCATCACGCAACTGGTCATAAATACCAGATATAAACTCCGCGTCATTTTTTTATTCATTGCGCATTCCCCCTACGACTTTTAAGGTAAGGTTAAGCGTTGAATAAACCCTTTTATGTCAGAAGATCGTGTTGTCCTGTTCTGGTAAATCATTCGCCAGTGGTATTTTTTAATGAGCAGGTTGGAAAAACAGCTCAACCCGCTCCAGACATCTGTCAATTGACAACTAATCACTCCACCTGATCGCGTCGCAGCCCTACGTCCCGCAGCCGCTCGTCGCTCATCTGTTGCAATATACGCCGCGTTTGCGCTCGCAGCCGCCACGCCTTGTATGCCCGCCAGATCAGTACAAACCCAATAAACGGCTGCTTTGCTTTATTCTCGTGAAATTCCATACCTTGCCTCCCCGCCTTGCCAGAGGCTTTATCTTCACGGATCTGGTCCTGAACAATACAGACTCACAAAGTACTTTTATTTAACATACAGAATGGTTAAAAAGAGTTCTGCATCGCTTTTTTCACGCCAATCTGTACTGGTTTTTTAATCTGTATGGTACCCATGAGGGATACAGCATGACGCGTTACCAACATCTGGCCAATCTGCTGGCCGAACGCATTGAGCAGGGGCTGTATCGCCATGACGAAAAGCTGCCCTCGGTGCGCAGCCTGAGCCAGGAGCACGGGGTGAGCATCAGTACCGTCCAGCAGGCCTATCAGACGCTGGAACAACTCCAGTTGATCACGCCGCAACCGCGTTCCGGTTATTTTGTCGCGCCACAAAAAGCGCAGCCGCCCGTGCCGCCGATGTCGCGCCCGGTGCAGCGTCCGGTCGAGATAACCCAGTGGGATCAGGTGCTGGACATGCTGAAGGGCAACGCGGACAAATCGATAATTCCGTTTAGCAGCGGCGTGCCCGACATTGATCAACCGAGCCTGAAGCCGCTGTGGCGCGAACTCAGCCGCGTAGCGCAGCATAATCTGCGCGCGATACTGGGCTACGATGAAATCTCCGGCTGCCGTGAGCTGCGTCAGCAGATTGCACGACTGATGCTGGACGGCGGTTCGGTGGTCAATGCAGACGATATTGTGATCACCAGCGGCAGTCAGAGCGGAATGTCGCTGGCGCTGCTGACGGTCTGCCAGCCCGGAGATATTGTCGCCGTTGAATCACCGGCCTACTACGGCACAATGCAGTTGCTGCGCGGCTTAGGGATCAAGGTGATTGAGATCCCAACCGATCCGGACACCGGGATCAGCATTGAAGCGCTGGAACTGGCGCTGGATCAGTGGCCGATCAAAGGTGTGCTGTTGGTTCCCAACTGCAACAATCCTCTCGGATTCATTATGCCGGATGCGCGTAAGCGGGCAGTGCTCGCCCTCGCCCAGCGTCACGACATCGTGATTTTTGAAGACGATGTCTATGGCGAACTGGCAACGGAGTACCCGCGCCCGCGCACGATCCACTCCTGGGACAGCGACGGTCGGGTAATACTCTGCAGTTCATTTACCAAATCCGTCGCCCCCGGTCTGCGCGTGGGTTGGGTGGTTCCCGGTCGCTATTACAACAAGCTGCTGCACATGAAGTATGCCGTTATCGGTACTAACGTTCCCGCGACACAACTGGCAGCGGCTACCTTTGTGCGCGAAGGTCATTATCATCGGCACATCCGGCGTATGCGCCAGATTTATCAGCGTAATATGGAGATCTACACCTGCTGGGTACGGGAATACTTCCCCTGCGGGATCTGCGTCACCCGACCGAAAGGCGGCTTTATGCTATGGGTGGAATTACCGCAGCAGGTCGATATGGTCTGCGTCGCTAAGCAGCTCTGTCGCCTGAAAATCCAGGTCGCACCGGGATCGCTGTTCTCCGCATCCGGAAAGTATCGCAACTGCGTACGCATCAACTGTGCATTGCCGCCAAACGAGAAGCATCAGGAAGTGATGCAGAAGCTCGGCGAGGCGGTAAAAATGGCGATAGAGTAAACCGGAGCGCCCGGCGCTTCCCAACAGGCAATTAGGTGGTTTAAGTCATTCCTAATGGCTTAAACCCTGAATATCTTCTGCGGAAAGCCGGGTAATTTTTTGTACCGTGCTGATATCGATGCCATCTGCCAGCATGGTGCGGGCAATACGCAGCGCCTCATCATGTCGCCCCTTTATCAGCCCTTCTAGTTTGCCTTCTTTTTTGCCTTCTTGTTTACCTTCCAGCTTGCCTTCAACCCATCCTTTTTGAAATCCTGCCTCATGCAACCTGTCCGCAATCGTCATCAAATGCTCCTTATGCTGCGGCGAACGTTCGGCAACCCTACGAATAAACTCACTGAATCGAGGTGCATCGCCAGTTCGTAAAATATAATTAAACAGCGTCTTTATCTGGCTGTCATTAGTCAGTCCGGTAAGTAGCAGGGAAACAATTTGCTCGACCAACCCCATAAGAAAACCACACCCTTACCTGCAATTCCCTCTCTTTGCGAGGCGACTTCCGGGATAAAAACGCCCCTATGTAACGTCTGCATTTGTCTGGAATACGTCACGCAGAATCGCTATCTCAATGCACATTCCCACTTTTTCACCTCCCGGCCTGTGCTATAACAAATCATCACTTTCATGGAGGACACGATGTGACGCATACCCGAGATATTCCACAATCGTTCTGGCGTGATGAGCAGTTGCCGTGGCTGGAGATGCGCAGCACCTGGCAAAGCCAGCAGGCCTATAAGCGTCATCACCACTCTCAGCTCTCGATTGGAGCAATTCTCGAGGGGGGAACGTGCTGCCTGTGCGATGGCAAGGAATACTATCTACAGGTAGGCGATCTGATTGTGATCCCGCCGCTGGTGCCTCACAGTTGTAACCCCGTCAACGGGCAGCTTCGCAGCTACCACATGCTCTATCTTGATGTCCGCTGGTGTCTTGCTAATCTGCCTGCGCAGAACAACAATCAACTGCTTTGCACGCACGCTCCCGTCATCCACGATACGCAATTATTCCAGTGCTATTTGGATCTTGTGGCGCTCATGCCGCAACGGCAAACGACGCAGATAACGGATGCCGCACAAACATTGCTGCGCTCACTACCGTTGCAGTCGGTAACACCGGAAAGTCTAAGCGCCACCAGCCAGTATCTGCGCGAGCGGTTGCAGTCCAGCCTGCTCAACCCGCCCTCGCTCGATGAGCTGGCACATGAGTGTCACATGCGTAAAGAGACGCTAATCCGCACCTTTAAGCAGGACACCGGGCTCACGCCGGGAAGTTATCTGAACATCATGCGGATTGACTATGCCCGCCAGCGTCTGCGGGCCGGGGACGAGATTGCCGATGTCGGCTACCAGAGCGGTTTTGCCGACCAGAGCCATTTCCATCGCACCTTTGTCCGTTACACCGCCGCCACACCGCGCCAATACGCCCAGGGACGATCAATATCAGACAATAATTAACGCTGCGCCAGGCGTACGGTTATCTCAGATTCATTGTCTGAGGTTGCTATGTCACTGCTTGCTGAACTTTTTCCGTCTGCTTTTCCCGCGCTGGCGCTGGCGCATTTCGTCGCATTGCTTAGCCCTGGGCCGGACTTCTTTTTACTGGTCGGTTACGCCGTACGTTACCGGATGCGCGGCAGCGCCGGGCTGTGCGTGGGGATCGCTTTCGGCAACGGGCTGTATATCCTGCTGGCGATTATCGGTTGGGGGATCCTGCGCCAGCTTCCCCTGTTGTTTACGGTTATTGAGCTACTGGGCGCGCTCTATTTGTTGTGGATTGGCAGCCTGCTGATACGCAGCCGCCCGCAAACGCTGACCGGAGCAGACGCCCAGTCTACCTGTCCTGGATTTGGCAAACAGCTGCTGCTGGGGCTGGGTTCGTCCCTGCTCAACCCAAAAAATGCGCTGTTCTATCTGGCGCTAATGACCGCCCTGCTCGGCCCGTCGGTGACACTGCTGCAACAAACCATAAGCGGGATCTGGATGACCAGCGTAGTGCTGTTTTGGGATCTACTGATCGTGATGTTCATCGGCTTACCGCAGATCCAGCGACGGTTAACCAGAGGGATATTATGGGTAGAGCGTATCGCCGGCGGTGTATTGATTATCTTCGGTTGTGCCATCGCGCTGCGATTTTTGCAGAGCATCGTCGTCTGATTTGCGTGGCGATTTTCTGCAAATAAACCGGATAAACTCGTTTAATTAATATCCAATCCGCATTACACTGCGGATGGTTATTACCCGTTCAACTTACTCTTCCCGAGGTGCGATGTGCTGATTGTTACTTGTAATCGTTACGTTTTCTGACCTTGCGTCAGTGAGCGTATTTTCTGTTTGCGCTTCGCGCAGGCAGCGTTTTTGATTACATGAAATTCAGTACATTTGCAGTCTGCTTTTTTCTGTCATCGGTCTGACGTCTCAAAGACGGTATTGAATTTCGCTATTCCCGTTGAGGGTTTTCTCCCGACAAGGAGCTGTTTTATGCAACGGATTCTCGCGTTTTTCTCCCAACGCGCCACAACGCTATTTTTTCCTGTCGCGTTGATTTTATATGACTTCGCCGCCTATCTGTCGACGGACCTGATCCAGCCAGGCATCATTAACGTGGTGCGTGATTTCAACGCCGACGTCAGCCTGGCCCCCGCAGCGGTCAGCCTCTATCTGGCGGGCGGCATGGCGCTGCAATGGTTGCTGGGGCCGCTTTCCGACCGGATTGGTCGTCGACCGGTACTGATTGCGGGGGCGTTAATCTTTACGCTCGCCTGCGCTGCCACGCTGTTCACCACCTCAATGACGCAATTTCTGGTCGCCCGATTTGTGCAGGGCACCAGCATCTGTTTTATTGCCACCGTAGGCTATGTCACGGTGCAGGAGGCGTTTGGGCAAACGAAGGCCATTAAGTTAATGGCGATAATCACTTCCATTGTGCTGGTGGCGCCGGTTATCGGCCCGCTCTCCGGGGCCGCGCTGATGCACTTTGTACACTGGAAGATCCTGTTTGCCATCATTGCCGTCATGGGGCTTATCGCCTTGATTGGGTTAACGTTAGCCATGCCGGAAACCGTCCAGCGCGGCGCGGTGCCGTTCAGTGCGTGCGGTGTACTGCGTGATTTCCGCGACGTTTTCCGCAACCGGGTGTTCCTGTTTGGCGCAGCCACGCTGTCGTTAAGCTATATCCCGATGATGAGCTGGGTGGCGGTCTCGCCGGTGATCCTGATCGACGCTGGCGGTATGAGCACAACGGAGTTTGCCTGGGCACAGGCACCGGTGTTTGGCGCGGTGATCGTCGCCAATATGGTGGTTGTTCGTTTTGTGAAAGATCCAACCCGACCACGCTTTATCTGGCGGGCAGTACCCATTCAACTAAGCGGGCTGGCGGTGCTGATTGCCGGCAATTTGCTGTTGCCCCACGTCTGGCTGTGGTCGGTGCTGGGAACCAGTCTGTATGCGTTTGGCATTGGGATGATCTTCCCGACGTTATTCCGCTTCACGCTGTTTTCCAACAACTTACCGAAGGGTACGGTCTCAGCATCATTAAATATGGTGATCCTGACGGTGATGGCGGTTTCTGTCGAAATTGGACGCTGGCTGTGGTTTAACGGCGGCAGGATTTCGTTTCATCTGCTGGCAGTGGCGGCGGGGATCGCTGTTGTGTTCACGCTAGCAGGCTTACTCAAGCGGGTACGCCAACATGAGGCAACGACGTTAGCCACTGAAAACTAACCTGCCCGATTATCCGGCCTGCAGAGTTGTAGTAGGCCGGATAAGGCGCTTGCGCCACATCCGGCTACGATCACATCACCTTACGCAATGCGGGCAAATCCCGCGTCCAGATCGGCAATCAGGTCGTCGATATCCTCGAGGCCAATATGCACTCTGACCAGCGTACCGCTAAAATCCACCTCTCCTGCCGGGCGAATGCTGTTCAGCTCTTCCGGCTGATTCGCCAGAATGAGTGACTCAAATCCACCCCACGAATAGGCCATATGGAACAGCGAGAAGTTATCGAGAAAATTCGCCATCTGTTCGTCGGTCAGTCTCTGTTTCAGCACAAACGAGAACAGGCCAGAGCTTCCGGTAAAGTCACGCTGAAAATACTCGTGGCCCGGACATTCCGGTAAAGCAGGATGATTCACCCGCGCCACTTCCGGCCTTGCCGACAGCCAGCGGGCAATATGGATGCTGCTCTCCTGATGCTGCTTAAGACGTACCGCCAGAGTGCGCAATCCACGGCTGCCGTTGTAGGCCGTATCGGCATCCAGCGTTTGCCCCATCAAATAGGAGTTTTCGCGCAGGCGATCCCAACACCGGGCGTTCGACACCGCCGTACCCAGCATGCCGTCCGAATGACCGATGGTGTACTTCGTTCCCGCCTGAATGGAAATATCCACGCCATAATCCAGCGCTTTGAACAGCACGCCCGCCGCCCAGGTGTTGTCGATCATAATGACAATATCCGGATTCACCGCGCGGATAGCCTTCACCATCCCCGGTACATCCTGGACTTCCATGGTTATCGAACTCGGCGACTCGAGGAATACGACCTTCGTTTCGGGACGCAGAAGATCGACGATACCCGCGCCGATCAGCGGATCGTAATACGTGGTTTCCACGTTAAATTTGCTCAGGATCTTATTGCAAAAATCCTGAGTTGGCTCGTAGGCCGCGCCCGTCATCAGAATATGATCGCCACCCTGAACAAACGCCAGAATCGCATTGGTCACCGCCGCTGCACCGCACGGGTACAACGCGCAACCAACGCCGCCTTCCAGCTCGCTCATTGCCTTCTGAAAGGCAAAGTGGGTGTAGGTTCCGCGACGACCGTAAAACAGCTCGCCGTTCGCGCGATTGGCGGTGGCAAATTTCTTGTCCTTCACGGTATCAAACACCAGCGAAGAGGCGCGTTGGATAACCGGATTCACCGCGCCCTGGGTGTAGCGTTTGTCACGACCAGCAACAACCAGGTGCGTCTCAAGCTTCATTGCGTCTTTCATAACATCTCCTGTTCTTAATCCGTGTGAAACCTATACCACCGCAGCAGTAGAGTTTATTTCAGTGTTGGTCTGCTTTTTTCCAGCGAACCGTTCAACAATCTGCGCCGCATTCAAATCGTGGATAACGTTAATCAGTGTGGCCGGCGCATCGGTAATTGTGCCCAGCACCACCAGCATTGGGATCGCTTCCATCGGCAGGCCCAGCGTGGTGACGATAAAGATTTCACCGAGAAACGCCCCGCCCGGAACGCCGCCCACGATAATGGCAGAGAGCACCGCAATCAGCATCGTCAGGAAAAAGGTCTCGGTGGTGAACTCCATGCCCAGCACGGAATAGATAAAGACTATTTTTAGCGCGGCAATCATCGCCACGCCGCCTTTGTTCAGGTTAACCAGCAGCGGAATGGAGACATCGACGATTTCCGGGTTAATCCCCATCGCCTTACCGGCACGCAGCGTTACCGGCAGCGTCCCCAGCGAAGAGCAGGTTCCCAGCGCGGTCGCGGAGGGTTCAATCGCGTTACGCCAGAAGGCTTTGACCGCCGGAATACCGCCGCCAATATATGAATAGAGAATCGAGCCAAAGACAAAGTAGACCAGCGTGGCAACCATAAACAGGCCGATGGCGCGGGCAAAGGTTAACAGTAGTGCAGAGTCCTGACTGGCCATGGTGGCGGCGAAGTAGCAGCCCAGACCAATCGGCGCGACCTTCATAATGATCGAGACGATCTTCATGATCACGGTATTGGCGTCTTCCAGCAGAGACGCAATGCGTTTACCAGCCTGATCCGACTGGCCAATCGCCACACCGGCGATGATCGCCATTACGATCAGCGCCAGAATATTGGACTTCGAAAACAGTCCGATAAAATCGCTGGTGGTGATCATACTGACAAAATCCATCTTGCCGCTGCCCGCCTGCACCGACTGCGAGAGATCGATAGTGACGCCCTGCGCCGGGTTATACCATAGCGCCAGCGCGACGATCCCGGCTGCCGGAATAAAGGCCATGGCGATCGAAACAATAAAGATAATCGCCATAATGCGCCCCAACCTTTTCAGGTCGGTCATACTGGCGATCGACGACATGACGCTGATCCCCACCAGCGGCACAATAATCATAAATAACAGGTTCAGGAATATCTGACCTATTGGCTGGAGTTTACTTGCAAACGACGGGGCATAAATACCTAATAAGCCGCCAATCACCAGAGCAACTAATAAAATAATCGACGATCTGTAGGGTTCGAGTCGTGACCACATAATCGGTACCTTTAGAATAATAATTAATGAGATTAAATTCACAATGTGATGAGTTTCCGTTTCGCCTCCTTTTATTTTGTGACGTAACTCACCTAAGTTGTTATTTTTTCATTTTGCCAGCAAGTTGTTTCCTGTGATTCAATAGTTGCATGTTTAAAAGGCGAATGTAACGGCCTATTCGTACCGTTTTTGCAAATCACTTGTGAATAAAAGGAAACTATGAGTACGCCGATTTCACTCAAGCATCTGGAGTTTTTTACTAAAATCGTCGACTGCGGGGGATTGTCAGAAGCCGCGGCGCAGCTCAACGTATCGCCTTCTGCGGTCAGCAAAAGCCTGGCCGCGATGGAAGACACGCTGGGCACGACATTAATTAAACGTACTACTCGCAGTATTACCCTGACCGACGCCGGGCAATATCTCTTCAACCGTGCTAATAAGCTTTTGAAAGAATTCGATGAAACGCTGAATACCACTTCCGGTTATTACCACAGCCCGCAGGGTGAATTACGCATAACCTGCTCAATTGCGTTTGGTTATTCCCGACTGGTGAACCTGGTGGATAAATATCGCTCCCAGTTCCCAGATGTGAATCTGTATATCGATCTCAACGATAACTTCGTGAATCTGAACGAAACGGATTTCGACATCGCTCTGCGCATCTCCACCGCGCCGCCGCAAAACTATGCGATGCGCAAGCTGGTGCCTGTTCGCTGGGCATACTGCGCCTCGCCCGGCTACCTTGCCAAAAAAGGCATGCCCCAGCGTCGAAGCGATCTGGTCAATCATGATTGTCTGGTATACCCGGGCCTTACGCCGGTACTGAAGGTGGCAGATGAACAGGATCGTTTGCACCAGTTAAAACTGCATATGCCGATCCAGGCCAACAGCAGCCTGGTGTTGCTGAAGTCGGTGTTAGAAGATCAGGGGGTGGCATATTTGCCCACCTATCTGATTGGCGATCATATTCAAAAAGAGGAGATAACGCCGCTGATGCTCGACGGCACCATTACCTGCGAAACTCACGCCCTGTATGCGCTGTACTTTCCCAGCAAGTACAGCAACCCGAAGGTGCGATCGTTTATCGATTTTCTGGTGGCGGAACTCGGCCCCTTGCCCGCCTGGGACAACTGGATCCCGGAGTAAGCCCAGCCCATCTGAAAATGGGAGGCGCTCCACATTTTTTGCGCGATCCCCCCGTCTGGCTCTATCCTTAAGCCTATGAATAAAATTGCTGAACTCAAACGCGCCAAGCGGCTGGCGCTCTCATTGCTGCTGATTGCCGCCGCGACCTTCGTCATCACGCTGTTTCTGCCGCCTAACTTCTGGGTGCTGGGGATCAAAGCGATCGCCGAAGCGGCGATGGTCGGCGCGCTGGCGGACTGGTTCGCCGTGGTGGCGCTTTTTCGTCGGGTGCCGATCCCGTTTATCTCGCAACATACGGCAATTATCCCGCGTAATAAGGACAGGATCGGCGAAAACCTCGGGCAGTTTGTGCAGGAAAAATTTCTCGACACCCAGTCGCTGGTCGCGTTGATCCGCCGCCATGAACCGGCGTTGTTGATCGGTAACTGGTTCAGTCAGCCGGAAAACGCCCAGCGCATCGGCCAGCATCTGCTGCAAATTATGAGCGGTTTTCTCGAACTGACCGACGACGCGCGCATTCAGCGGCTGATCAAGCGGGCGGTGCACAAGGCCATCGACAAGGTTGATCTCTCCGGTACCAGCGCGCTGATGCTGGAAAGCATGACCAAAAACAATCGCCATCAGGTGCTACTCGACACGCTGATCGCCCAACTGATCGCCCTGCTCCAGCGCGACAGCTCGCGGGCGTTTATCGCCAGACAGGTCGTGCACTGGCTGGAAACCGAACATCCGCTGAAAGCGAAGATCCTGCCGACCGAATGGCTGGGCGAGCACAGCGCCGAACTGGTGTCTGATGCCGTTAACTCCTTGCTGGATGACATCAGCCACGATCGGGCGCATCAGATCCGCCACGCCTTCGATCGCGCTACGTTTAAGCTCATCGATAAGCTCAAACACGATCCGGAGATGGCCGTGCGGGCCGAAAGCATGAAAAGCTATCTGAAGGGAGACGAAGCCTTCAACCGTTATCTTGGCGAACTATGGGCAGACCTGCGCCAGTGGGTGAAAACCGATATTAACGCCGACGATTCACGCGTGAAGCAGCGCATTGCCAGCGCCGGGCAGTGGTTCGGCGAAACGCTGGTTGCCGACAGCGCCCTGCGCGCCTCACTGAACGGACACCTGGAGCAGGCCGCACATAAAGTAGCGCCAGAGTTCGCCACCTTCCTGACGCGCCACATTAGCGACACGGTGAAAAGCTGGGATGCGCGCGATATGTCGCAGCAAATTGAGCTGAACATCGGTAAAGATTTGCAGTTTATCCGCGTCAACGGCACGTTAGTCGGCGGTTTTATTGGGCTGGTGCTATACCTGTTGTCGCAAATTCCTTCCCTGCTGACGCTGGTGAATTTTTAAGGAGAAAAATTCAATGACAATGAACATCCGCATTTTTTCCCTGCGCATGACGCCGGAAAAACTGCACGAGGTCACCGCTTACTTTCAGCAACAATGGGCCTCGGAAGACTCCATGAGAGTTTACGAGGATGCACTGCATCGTTGTATTGGCGCAAAGAACCCGCTACCGCAGTGGTACTGGCTGCAGGACGGCGACAGCATTGTTGGCTGCGCCGGATTAATCACTAATGATTTTATCAGTCGCGGCGAACTGTGGCCGTGGCTATGCGCGCTCTATGTCGATCCTCGCTATCGTGGTCACGGTCTGGCATTTCGCCTGATTGAACATATTGCGCAACAGGCTAAACAGTTAGGCTTTATGCAGCTCCATTTGTGTACTGACCTGGAAGGTTTATATGAGAAAGCGGGATTTTATTTTGACGGGCCGGGCTATCATCCGTGGGGGGAAGTCTCACGGGTCTACAGTCGTAATCTGTAAGCGCACAATTGTTGCACATCAATAAAGCCAGATAAATTGCAGGGTTATAATGCGACGTCTTTTTACTGTCTCCCGTGTTACGGGGAAGGAAAATCATGTCGCTAATCACCGATTTACCCGCCATTTTTAATCAATTCTCCGACGCCCGTCAGAAAGGTTTTCTCACCGTAATGGATCTTAAAGAGCAGGGTATCCCGCTCGTTGGGACCTATTGCACCTTTATGCCGCAGGAGATAGCGATGGCGGCAGGCGCGGTCGTCGTTTCGCTATGCTCAACCTCTGATGAAACCATTGAAGAAGCAGAAAAAGATCTGCCGCGTAACCTGTGTCCGCTGATCAAAAGCAGCTACGGGTTTGGTAAAACTGATAAATGTCCGTACTTCTACTTCTCTGACCTGGTGGTGGGCGAAACCACCTGCGATGGTAAAAAGAAGATGTACGAGTACATGGCTGAATTTAAAGCGGTACATGTGATGCAACTGCCCAACAGTGCCAGTGATGCGGCTTCGCGGGCGCTGTGGAAAGCCGAGATCCTGCGTCTGCAGCAAGCTGTCGAAGCCCGTTTTGGCACCCCGATTACCGAAGCCGCGCTACGTGAAGCCATCATTCTAAAAAATCAGGAACGTCGTGCACTGGCGAGTTTTTACCGCGTTGGCCAACTCAATCCCCCCGCACTCAGCGGCAGTGACATTCTAAAAGTCGTCTACGGTGCAACCTTCCGCTTTGACAAAGAAGCACTGATCGACGAGCTTAATAGCATGGCCGAGCGGGTACATCAGGAATGGCAGGCCGGGAAACGTCTGGCGTCGCGTCCACGCATACTGATAACCGGCTGCCCCATCGGCGGCGCGGCAGAAAAAGTGGTTCGTGCCATTGAAGAAAACGGCGGTTGGGTGGTGGGTTATGAAAACTGCACCGGCGCGAAAGCCACTGAGCAGTGCGTGGCGGAAACGGGCGACGTCTACGACGCACTGACCGATAAATACCTCGCCATCGGCTGCTCTTGTATTTCCCCTAACGATCAACGCCTGAAAATGCTCAGCCAAATGGTTAAAGAATACCAGGCTGACGGCGTCGTCGATGTCATTTTACAGGCTTGCCACACTTACGCCGTTGAATCACTCGCCATCAAACGCCACGTCCGCCAACAGCACAACATTCCTTACATCGCTATTGAAACCGACTACTCCAGCGCGGATATCGGCCAGCTTAGCACCCGTGTCGCCGCCTTCATTGAAATGTTGTGAGGAACAGGGATGGCATACTCAATAGGGATCGATTCCGGATCCACGGCGACTAAAGGTATTTTGCTGGAAAGCAACGTCATCAAACGTCGCTTCCTCTGCCCAACGCCATTTCGCCCTGCCGAAGCGATCGCGCAGGCATGGGACACGCTGCAGGCGGGGCTGGACGATAGACCATTTTTAACCCTCACCGGTTACGGACGGCAGCTCGTGGATTATGCCGACAAACAGGTCACTGAAATTTCCTGCCACGGGCTGGGGGCACGCTTGCTGGCTCCCGGTACCCGCACAGTGATTGATATCGGCGGTCAGGACAGTAAAGTCATCCAGTTAGATGACGATGGCAACCTCAGCGATTTCTTGATGAACGACAAATGTGCGGCAGGGACCGGACGATTTCTGGAAGTCATCTCACGCACGCTCGGTGCCAGCGTAGAGCAGTTGGATGCGATTACCGCTGGCATCGAACCACATGCCATCACCAGCATGTGTACGGTTTTTGCCGAGTCTGAGGTCATCAGCCTGCGCTCTGCGGGTGTCGCGCCGGAGGCAATTTTAGCTGGCGTAATCAACGCGATGGCCAGACGCAGCGCAAACTTCATCGGGCGGCTTTCAGGGCAAGCTCCACTATTATTTACCGGGGGAGTAAGCCACTGTCACGCCTTCGCTCGTATGCTTGAAGGCCACGTGGGTATTCCCGTGCACACGCATCCCGACGCGCAGTTTGCCGGAGCGATTGGGGCCGCGTTAATTGGTCAACGTCAGGGGAAACGTGAGTGAAGGAAGCTCTGTTCTTGTTTCATACTACTCTCGGCGTCATCAAAACGCGTAAAGCGCTACAGGCTGCGGGTATGTGCTTTCGGGTGGCCGATATTCCCCGCGAGCTACGCGGTGGCTGCGGGCTGTGTATTTACATCGACTGCGTTGCTGGCGAGGAGAATGAGTGGGTAATTGCGGGTCATACCGAATCTATCTACCGTCTTGAAAACGGAGACTGGCGCTGCATTGCCACTTTTCCCCCTTCCTGAACGTGCCAGAGGACTTGGTTTTATTTTACTTTTCATTATCATTTACACATGTAATATAACAATTATCAGATAACAGCGTGAAATGAGAGTCCGTATGTCCCAGGGAAGCCCAGCTTCAAATCGTCAGGCCATCAGCGTCGCGCTGTTTGGTATGCTGGTCTTAACGCTGGGCATGGGAATTGGACGCTTTCTGTATACGCCAATGCTCCCGGTGCTGCTGTCGGAAGGTCAGTTCACATTTGACCAACTTTCCTGGATTGCCAGCGCCAACTACGCCGGATACCTGGCGGGAAGCCTGCTCTTCTCCTTCGGGCTCTTTCATCTTCCCTCACGCTTACGCCCGATGTTGCTAACGTCCGCGCTCGCTACCGCAGGGTTGATTCTGGCGATGGCAAGCGTTACGCAGCCCGCGCTGGTGATGTTGATCCGTTTTCTGGCGGGCGTCGCCAGCGCCGGTATGATGATCTTTGGTTCGATGATCGTCCTGCATCATACCCGGCATCCCTTCGTGATCGCGGCGTTGTTCTCCGGCGTTGGCGCAGGCATTTTGCTGGGCAATGAATATGTCATTAGCGGTCTGCATTTTGCATTGTCATCGCATACCCTCTGGCTGGGCGCGGCAGCGGCCTCGGCGTTGTTCTTTGTGCTACTG
This sequence comes from Citrobacter arsenatis, assembly GCF_004353845.1. Classification (GTDB taxonomy): domain Bacteria; phylum Pseudomonadota; class Gammaproteobacteria; order Enterobacterales; family Enterobacteriaceae; genus Citrobacter; species Citrobacter arsenatis. Next base: position 663,236 of record NZ_CP037864.1, on the reverse strand, counting down.
GTTATACTCCTGCCCTCTCGCGATCACGCACTTCCCGCTGCAGTCCCGGTAAAAACGGCGCATCAGCCGATGTCCTGGTGGCTGCTGGCGCTGCTGTACGGGCTGGCCGGATTTGGCTACATCATTGTCGCCACCTACCTGCCGCTCATGGCGAAAAGCGCCGGTTCGCCGCTGCTAACTGCCCATCTCTGGTCGCTGGTCGGCATATCGATTATTCCGGGTTGTTTCGCCTGGCTATGGGCCGCGCGACGCTGGGGGGTATTGCAATGCCTGACGGCGAATTTGCTGATTCAAAGCGCCTGCGTGGTGATGACGCTTGCCAGTGACTCCTTATCGCTGCTGGTGATAAGCAGCGCGGGGTTTGGCGCAACGTTTATGGGAACCACTTCGCTGGTGATGCCGCTCGCCCGTCAACTTAGCGTACCGCGCAATATTAATCTGCTGGGCCTGGTCACTCTGACTTACGGCATTGGGCAAATACTCGGGCCGCTATTAACCAGCCTGCTGGGAAGCGGCGCTCAGGCGATCGTTAACGCCACGTTGTGCGGCGCGGTCGCGTTGTTTATTGCGGCGCTTATCAGTCTCACACAATTATACAAACAGCGTTTCGCCTCCCCCAAAAGGGTATAATTGACACCTTACAAACAAATATATTCGGATTAGTCCGTAATTAAATGTCAGCATTTAATAAGTCACAAATAATCGGCAATTACCCACCAGACAATTTATAATCCCCGGCTGTTCATTTATAAACTCAATTTAAAATGCGTAAAAATGGACATATTAATTCAACAGCAACACCATCTTCGGGAAAAGTACATGTCGTGGTTTAAAAAAATACTACTGGGATTGATTATTTTGGCGGGTTTAATTGGCACGCTAAAGGATTATAAAGACTTTGGCCTGTTTGGCGCATTGGGATTGTTTATTATCTTCCTGTTAACAACGACTTTCTTATGGCAATGGGCCTCTGGCAGGTTACCAGAGATAACAAAGCTACAGGCCATATTTATTTTACTGGCCAGCGCGATAGCCTCTGTTTTTGTTATCAATATGGCCATTGCCGGAAATTTGCATGTGGATTTAATGGAAGTCATGCGCGTTACTATTACGCATAATCCGCTTTTTTATCTGCTCCTCTGCGTAGTCGCATGGGTAAAAGTGGGCATCTGGCAATGGCTGTTTAGCGGGGTACAGGTGGAAGAGAGCCAGCCAATTTAAACGCCGGCAGAAGTAAAAAAGGCGTCTTAACTAAGACGCCTTTTGCAAATCAGAACAAAAAGTTAGAACTGATAGGTCAGACCCGCAACAACCTGGTTGTCGCCATCAGCGCCATCGAGCAGGTTAATTTTGTAACCCACATCAGCCACGATGTTTTTGTTGAAGTAGTAGTCTGTACCCAGCGCTACGTATTCGGTCAGGTCATTATTGTTGTTATCACGCGCGTGGACGTAAGCCACGTTCGGACGCAGACCGAAATCAAACACATACGCAGCCATCGCTTCAAAGTGCTCAGCTTTGTCCGCATCCTGAATCAGGTTGTGGGACTCGCCGTACATGGTCGCTACGTAGATAGCATTAGCATCATACTTCAGGCCAGCGCCCCAGAACTCTGCGTTTTCGCCATCCCAACCATTCTGTTTCTGCTGAGCAGTCACCGCACTGGTGGTGTAAGCCGCAATCGCAGACACGCCGGAATCGGCAATATTGTCGTAGCCCAGGGAGAAGCCGTAGCCATTACCGTGCTGTTTCGTCGGATCCTTATCGGTATCATCCTGACCCTGATACTGCGCGCCCAGGCTCAGGCCATCAACGGCACCAAACAGATTTTTGGTGCGGAGTGTTGCAACGCCAGAAGTGCGTGTAGTAAGGAAGCGGTCAGTATTTTCATAGGAGTCACCGCCGAACTCTGAAAGAGTGTCAGTGTAAGCTCCGACGTCGTAAGCGATACCGTAGTTACGACCATAGTCAAAGCTAACGTCATGGCCATAATCCAGACCAGCAAACGCCAGACGTGTATTAACACCATTCTGAGAACCTTCTGCTTTAGAGGCATCAAACTGACTTTCAAATTGGCCGTAACCGGTCAGTTGATCGTTGATTTGAGTCTCACCGCGAAAACCCAGACGTGCGTAGGTACCGTCAGCATCAGTGCCGTCAGTCCATGAATGGACCGCTTTTACTTTGCCGTACAGATCCAGTTTGTTGCCATCTTTATTATAAATTTCCGCTGCATGAACGGAGGTTACCCCTAATGCCATTACAGCTAATGCCACTACTGACTTTTTCATGTTATTACTCACTTTTAATTGTGAATTTTGCTATCAACTTTGTTATGAAGGCAGAATACCCGCATAAAAAAGTCCCCTATGGAAAAGGGGAAAACCTCTAACACACCAATGAAGGTAATAATAAAGTGGCAAGACACATATCATTTAGGGTTTTAAATAAAACCCGAGCAGAGAGTAATTACTTGGATTCTTCGTCTACGCTCTCATTAACAGAGCGATACAACATTAATGCTTCGGCAATAATATCTTGTTTACTTTTACGGGTTTCAAATGCCAGCGTTCGAACATATTCCCACAGAGAGGTATCGACACGGGCACTTAAAAGAACCATATCTTTTGATCGGGTTCCCCTGGCTTTTCGAATATCGGGGTAATCTCGAGAGGGCATAGTCATCTCCTGAACGCAAACACGCTTATGGCGATGAAATATGCAGTCAGTGTAAAAACAAGTCAACGGCAAAATAAAGTCACAATCGTAATGAAAGTGTTAATAAAGAACGGAGAAATGGAACGCTATTTCAAATGAAAGATAACTTGATTATAGAATAATGTGTAATTTTAACTTTACATATTTTATTTTTATTCGTTTGATTAAGAATGAGACAATCATTCATATAAAACATATTAGAAACCCAAAACATCATTACATCCAATAAGTTACATACCGTTACTAATGTCTACTTTTACGCGAAGCACTTGTTTTTATGCACAGTTTTTTCAGATTGCGCTGCCCATTCCACAGCTGAAATCACTTTGATTCTCACTTAACACAACCCCATTTTGTCTAAAAATAAGCACGAAAAGGTAAAAATAAGGTAAATAACACATTTTTTCGCATGCAAAAATAAGTTGTTTTTAATTGATATAAATCAATTTACACCATGTAAAGACGGCGGAAAAATCATCATCTGCGGCGATGGAAATAATATTTTACGTGACGTTTAAGAGGTGAGTAGAGAGGGTTATGCAGCGTTGCGCGGGCCGCTATAGCCCGCGTGAGAGAAGAAGGAAATCAGGCGTTAACTTTATCCAGCGGCCAGGAATCAAACAGATAGCCATCAAAATCGATGTCATCAACATTTGAAAACTCCAGCAGCCGCTGTTTGACGTTTTCCAGATGCTGCCACATTGCCAGCTTGGCCGCGCGGGCATCCTTTTTGATTAATGCCGCCAGGATCTGCTTGTGGTCACCCATCCACTCTTTCCGGTAGTGGGTATCGTCGAGGTGGCTATGGAGTTGGATCCACATCGGGTTGTTCTCACGCCACTGCCATGACTGGCGAAACAGCTCCACCAGCATGCTGTTGTGCGTAGCTTCAGCGATAGCGAGGTGAAACTGCATGTCGCCGCTTTCAGAGCCGTTTGGTTCGCTGGAGGCCAGCTCACGTTCTTCCAGTAGCAATGCCTGGCGCATTTTGACGATATCTTCGCGGGTAGCCTGCAGCGCGGCAAATTCGGCAATGTTGCTCTCCAGCAGTTGTCGAGCCTGCAACAGCTCAAACGGACCCGCATCATTGCAATGATTGACATCCGTACTGTCGATGGTCTGCGCATCCGCATTGTCGAGCACGTAGATCCCGGCACCACGGCGCACGTCCACCAGACCTTTAATTTCCAGCATGATTAATGCTTCGCGCACCACTGTGCGAGTGACGTTGAGCATCTCGGCAATTTCACGTTCCGGCGGCAAACGCTCACCGGGCTGATAGGGCGTCTGGACAATCAGATCGCGGATCATGGCACCCACTTCCTGGTAGGGTCTTTGTTGAGAAGTGTTCGATTTCATCGTGTTATGTCCGTCAGATGCGTGTAATCAGATACGGTGAATAGGTATCGAACTATAGCATTTGCGGGAAGCCAAAAACAGAAAACGGGTCAACCAAATCAGTATTTTGATTGACCCGTCATAGTTCGGGGAATTAAACGTCAGCGCTTAGCGCCGCAACACACTCACGCGCGCCCAGCTCACAGAGTTGTTGATACATGGCGATAATCGTCTCCACAAAGTCGCCATTTTCTGCCAAATCATGGCCAAAAATCCCGCTCAGTCCCAGCAGCGCCGTTACGCGTTCGGCTCCCTGATAGTGTTGGTTAATGCGCTGAAATTCCGCCAGCATTGGGTCGACAACATCAATGGCCTGCCCCTGTTCATCCACACCATGGGTGTAGCGCATCCAGCCCGCCACGCCCAGCGCCAGGTGACGCCAGCCGCTGGCGTTTTGCAGGTGCAAACGCACCGGATCCAGCAGGCGCTGCGGCAATTTCTGGCTGCCGTCCATCGCAATCTGCCAGGTGCGGTGGCGCAAAGAGGGGTTGCTAAAACGCTCGATCAGCAGCGTCGCATAGGCGTTGAGATCGGTGCCTTCCGGCATCGACAGCGTCGGCGCTTGCTCCTGCATCATCAGCGCGAACGCCGCTTTGCGGTACGCCGGATTGGTCATGGTATCAGCGATAGTTTCATAGCCGCCAAGATAGCCCAGATACGCGAGGAATGAGTGGCTACCGTTGAGCATGCGCAGTTTCATCATTTCAAACGGCACCACGTCGGCAACAAACTGAGCGCCGACTTTGTCCCAGTCAGGACGACCGTTAACAAAGTTGTCTTCAATCACCCACTGACGGAACGGCTCGCAGGCGATAGCGCACGGGTCATAAACGCCCAACTGGTCGGCGATCTCCTGCAACGTTTCTGGCGTTGCCGCCGGAACAATGCGGTCGACCATGGTGCACGGGAAAGTGGCGTTCGCTTCAATCCACTGCGCCAGCTGCGGGTCACGCGCCTGCGCCAGTCCCAGCACCGCGACTTTCGCCACATGACCATTTTCCCGCACGTTATCGCAGGACATCACGGTAAAGGCCGCCAGCCCCTGCTCACGACGCAGATGCAGCGCCTGTACGATATAGCCAATCGCCGATTTCGGCGCGGTCGGGTTCGCCAGATCGTGCTTAATCAGTGGGTTATTGAGATCTAACTGGCCGCTGGCGGCATCGGTGCAGTAGCCTTTTTCCGTGACCGTCAGCGAGACAATCGCCGTCTGCGGGCGCGCCATGGCCTGTAAAATACCGTCACAGCCGTCAAGATCCGGGTGCAGCGCTTCTTTCATCGAGCCAATCACTTTCAGCACGGTGTTGTCCGCGCCTTTTTCCGCCACGGTATACAGCAGTTGCTGTTTGCGCAGATTTTCAATCAGCACGCAGTTATTACCCGGCATCAGGTTAACTTCACAGATACCCCAGTCGCTGTCGGTGGTTTCCAGCAGATGATGGGTGTACAGCGCCTGATGCGCGCGGTGAAAAGCGCCGCATCCGAGGTGAACAATGCGGGATTGCAGACGGGAGCTATCCCATGCTGGGCGCGCAACCGGCAGGTTGCTATTGGCAATTGTCGTTGTCATCGTGAACTCCAGAACCCGTTGAAAGACCAACGGAAGAGAAAAGAAGAAGGCCGGCCAGACAGGTGACCGGCAATTCGCTTTAGCGGCTAAAGAAAGCGCGCTGGATAGCCATCTCAACGCCACGCACTTCCGCCAGCCCTTTCAGGCGACCAATCGCGGAGTAGCCTGGGTTGGTTTTCTTTTTCAGATCGTCAAGCATCTGATGACCATGATCCGGTCGCATGGGGATCAGATCCTCTTTGCCCTCAGCTTTACGGCGCTGCTCTTCTTCGACGATCGCTTTCACCACTTCGTACATGTCGACGTCGCCGTTAAGATGCGCCGCTTCATGGAAAGTTTTCGGGTTATCTTCACGCAGCGTGGAGCGCAGATGGGTGAAGTAAATGCGTGGGCCAAACTGTTTGATCATGTCGACCAGGTCGTTATCCGCCCGCACGCCATAGGAGCCGGTGCACATGGTGAAACCGTTCGCCATGCTGTTGACCGTCTCGACCATCCACTGCATATCTTCCACGGTGGAAACAATGCGCGGCAGGCCGAGGATCGGACGCGGCGGATCGTCCGGGTGTACCGCCATACGTACGCCTGCTTCTTCCGCCACCGGAATAATCGCCTTCAGGAAGACAGCAAAATTCTCGCGCAGCGCGGCTTTATCGATATCTTTATAGCGCGCCAGATGCTGGCGGAACTGGTCGAGCGTGTAGCCCTCTTCCGCGCCAGGCAGCCCGGCGATGATATTGCGGGTCAGACGCGCTTTGTCTTCATCGTTCATGGTGACGAAGCGTTCATTTGCCTGCGCAATCTCTTCGGCTGTGTAATCCGCTTCCGCGCCCTGGCGTTTGAGGATATGCAGCTCAAAGGCGGCAAATTCAATCTGGTCAAAACGCAGCGCTTTGGAGCCGTCCGGCAGGACGTATTCCAGATCGGTACGGGTCCAGTCAAGAACCGGCATAAAGTTGTAGCACACGGTACGAATACCGCACTGGGCCAGGTTACGCAGGCTTTGCTGGTAATTGGCGATCCACTGCTGATAGTTGCCAGAACGGGTTTTAATGTCTTCGTGGATCGGCACGCTTTCGACAACCGACCAGACCAGACCCGCCTGCTCAATAATGGCCTTGCGTTTGAGGATCTCATCAACCGTCCACACTTCCCCGTTCGGGATATGGTGCAAGGCGGTAACAACGCCCGTTGCACCCGCCTGACGAACATCCGCTAAGGTGACCGGATCGTTAGGACCATACCAGCGCCATGTCTGTTCCATGTTTTATTCCTCGTTTACGTTATGGACTCGACGATATGGCACATAAATTCCTCCTTTTGGTATTACATGTCAACCTGAAGCGCAAAATTGGTTAACCAAATCACGATATCTGCTGATTAGATCGCCAGATTACGGCCAAACAACCCACTATTAATGTAAACATGTAACGCAATGTGACATTCATCGCATCAATGGTTAACCAATAAATGTAACATCTCAACCAAAATCATAATAGTTCAACCAAATTAAGGTAGACGTTATATGCACGTTCTCAATATTCTGTGGGTCGTATTCGGCATCGGTCTGATGCTGGTGCTCAATCTAAGATTCAAAATAAACTCGATGGTCGCCCTGCTGCTGGCGGCGCTCTCTGTCGGCATGCTGGCGGGGATGGATTTAATGGAACTGCTGCACACCATGAAATCCGGCTTTGGCAGCACGCTGGGTGAACTGGCGATTATCGTAGTATTCGGGGCGGTCATCGGTAAGCTGATGGTTGATTCCGGCGCGGCGCACCAGATTGCCCACACGCTGCTGGCGCGACTCGGCCTGCGCTATGTTCAGCTGTCGGTGATTATTATTGGTCTGATCTTCGGCCTGGCGATGTTCTATGAAGTAGCGTTTATTATGCTGGCCCCGCTGGTGATCGTCATTGCCGCGGAAGCGAAGATCCCGTTCCTCAAGCTGGCGATCCCCGCCGTTGCCGCCGCCACCACCGCGCACTCGCTATTCCCACCGCAGCCGGGTCCGGTGGCGCTGGTTAACGCCTACGGCGCAGACATGGGCATGGTCTACATCTACGGTATTCTGGTGACCATTCCGAGCGTGATCTGCGCCGGGCTAATCCTGCCGAAGTTTCTCGGCAACCTCGATCGCCCAACGCCGTCATTCATGAAGGCCGACGTACCGGTTGACCAGAACAACCTGCCGTCTTTCGGCGTGTCTATCCTGGTGCCGCTGATCCCGGCGATCATCATGATCTCCACCACCATCGCCAACATCTGGCTGGTGAAAGGGACGCAGGCATGGGAAGTGGTCAACTTCTTAGGTTCCTCGCCGATTGCGATGTTTATCGCCATGGTTGTCGCCTTCGTGCTGTTTGGTACCGCACGCGGTCACGACATGCAGTGGGTGATGAATGCCTTTGAAAACGCGGTGAAAAGCATCGCCATGGTGATCCTGATCATCGGCGCGGGCGGCGTTCTGAAGCAGACCATTATCGATACCGGCATTGGCGATACCATCGGTATGCTGATGTCGCACGGCAATATTTCTCCGTACATCATGGCGTGGTTAATAACCGTGCTTATTCGTCTGGCAACCGGTCAGGGCGTGGTCTCCGCCATGACGGCGGCGGGGATTATCAGCGCCGCCATTCTCGATCCGGCAACCGGTCAACTGGTGGGCGTCGATCCGGCGTTACTGGTGCTGGCGACGGCGGCAGGCTCCAACACCCTGACTCATATCAACGATGCCTCGTTCTGGCTGTTCAAAGGCTACTTTGACCTGTCGGTGAAGGATACGCTGAAAACCTGGGGTCTGCTGGAGCTGGTGAACTCCGTGGTGGGCCTGGTCATCGTGTTGATCATCAGCATGATTGCATAAAGTCTGTCCCGCTCTGGCCTATAGCGCCAGAGCGGTTTTCCATCCTGCCTCAACAATCCTCAATAATCAGATACACCGCCTTCACCGGGCCATGCACCCCAACCACCTTGATAAGCTCAATATCCGCCGTCGAGCTGGGTCCACTGATGATGTTAATGCACGATGGCATCCGCTCACCGGCCTGCGCTTTCTGATGCAGTTTTTCTGCCAACTGCGCCACGCGCGGCAGGATGGTGCTTTTACGCAGCACGAAAATCGACGACTCCGGTAACAGGCTCAGGGAACGCCCGCGCTCCGGTGCGGAAAACAGTACCACGCCGCCAGACTCGGTCAGGCCATATTCGGCATACACTACACCGACTTTCGCCTGCTCGGCCTGGGTAATATTTTCGCTACCACGCGCCGGATCCCAGACCACGGCGTTGCATGCCTGCTGTAAGCGTTCGGTGATGCCCAGCGCCACCAGCCGGCTGTCGCCGCTCAGTACCACCGGCTGCTGACCCAATTCTTCGCACAGGCGGAGCGCTGCGTCTGCGGCCTGGTCCTCGCGGGTCAGTTCGCAGCGGGCCAGCATTACCTCGCTGGCAAACTGGATAAACGCCTCGCAGCGCTGCTGCGGGCTAAGCTCGGTCAGGCGCTCGTTGGCATAGTTGTTAACCGGCGCGGCATCTGCTTGCGGCTCGAAACGCAGCGGACGCCCCAGCGCCTGGGCGATGGTGTTTAAAAACGCGGTACGGTTATCCATTCTTTTTCTCCTGCGCCTGATGTTTCTTAAACCAGCTGCGGAAGCTTTCGCCGTCAGCATCAGGCAGATCGCGCGCCTCCATCCAGTCACCAATCGCGCCAACCTTGAGCGGCGTTTTGCCGCCATTGATAAACCAGCTCGCCGCATGCGCGCCCGCCATCATCCCGACTTTCCACAGCCCCGGATGGCTATTGGCATAGGCGAACATTTTGATCGCCCGCCGCTCGGCTTTCGGCGTAATGCCCTCCTCGGCCATCACCCGGCGATGACGCAGGATAAGTTTTGAAAGCGGAATACGCACCGGACAGACGCTGTCACAGGCCGTGCAGAGTGAACAGGCATACGGCAGGTCTTTGAAATCTTTATAGCCGCCGAGCAGCGGAGAAATCACCGCGCCGATAGGGCCGGGATAGATAGAGCCATAGCCGTGCCCGCCGATATGACGATACGCCGGACAGGTATTCATACAGGCCCCGCAGCGGATGCAGCGCAGCACATCGCGAAACTCTGAGCCCAGCACCTGCGAGCGACCGTTATCGACAATCACCAGATGAAACTCTTCCGGTCCGTCAACGTTATCTGCCTCACGCGGGCCGGTCAGCCAGGTGTTGTAGCCCGTCAGACGTGCGCCCACGGCGCTGCGCGCCAGCATGGTGATCAGCACATCCACCTCGGCAAACGTCGGCGCAATACGCTCCATGCCCATCACCGCAATATGCGTTTTCGGCAGCGTAGTGCACATGCGCGCGTTGCCTTCGTTGGTCACCAGACACACCGAACCGGTTTCCGCTACGGCAAAGTTGCAGCCGGTAATGCCGATTTCAGCACTGAGGAAATCCTCGCGGATCTTCTGGCGAATGAATAAGGTCATGGCTTCCGGCGTTTCCGGGCCGTCGTAGCCCAGACGTTCGTTCAGCACCCGGCGGATCTGGTAGCGATCTTTATGAATAGCCGGGACCACGACGTGCGAAGGCGGATCCTGATCCAGTTGCAGGATGTACTCGCCGAGATCGGTTTCTATCACCTGAATTCCGGCATCCTGCAGCACATGGTTGACACCGATCTCTTCCGTCACCATCGACTTGGACTTCACCACCTTCTTCGCATTTTTACTCTGCGCGACCTGCAGAATATAGCGGGTGGCCTCTTCTTTGGTTTTGGCGAAATAGACGTGCCCGCCGTTTTCCGTCACTTTCTCGGAGAGTTGATACAGGTAAGCGTCGAGGTTGCTCAGAACGTGATCGCGGATCTGACTGGCACGATCGCGCCAGTCTTCCCAGTGGCCCAACTCATCGACCATTTTTTGCCGGTTCGCGCCGATACGCTCCTGCGCATTGGCCACGGCTTTACGCATGATCGGATCTTCTATCTGCTGACGGATGCGCAGTTTAAATTCTACATCGCTGGTTTTTATCGACATCTCTTTCCCCTCAGCGGCTCATCAGCACTTCAGCAATATGCATCACTTTGACCGGCTGGCCTTCCCGTTGCAGTCGACCGCCAATATTCAGTAGGCAGCTGACGTCCGCACCAATCAAAAATTCCGGCTTCGCATCCATCAGATGCAGGACTTTCTCTTTCACCATCTCGCCGGATATCTCAGCCATCTTGACCGAAAACGTCCCGCCAAAACCGCAGCAGGTGTCCTGGTCGGCAAACGTCAGCAGCTCCAGCCCGCGCACGTTTTTCAGCAGCGTAAGCGGCTCGTCCTTCACTCCCAGCTTGCGGGTCAGGCTACAGGAAGGGTGATACACGGCGCGGCCCTGCAGGCTGGCACCGACGTCCACCACGCCCAGTTTGTTGACGATAAAAGAGGTGAGATCCTGCATACGCGCGGCGACTTTCTCGGCACGCAGCGCCCATTCCGGTTCATCGACCAGATAGGTCGGGTAGCTTTTTACCGCATAGGTACAGGAGCCAGCCGGAGAGATAATCGGGTCGTCGTTGTCTTCCAGCGCGGCGATCAGGTTTTTCATCCCCGGGATCGCTTCTTTGATGTAACCGCTGTTGATGGCTGGCTGACCGCAACACCCTTGCTTCTCGGGGAAATTCACACGACAACCCAGTTTTTCCAGCAGCAATACGGAGTCTCGTGCCATCCGTGATTTCAGTGCGTCACCAATGCAGGTAACAAAGAAATTTACATTCACAATAACTACTCCATTGCTTCATTTCTGTTTATTGCGCTTGATAGTGCTATATCAAGCAAAGGTTCAATCGCCTTCCACGCCCGGTTGTTCTGTTTGCTCGTTTTACTAATGCCGGGTTCATGGTGGTGCTCAGATCGTTTTTCTTTGATGGCGACTCTCCGCTTCTTATATCAGGACAATCGCAAATGTCTGTATTTTCATTTGTATGACAAAACAAAATAATCCTCTAATCGTCTGGCACATGCAATAGCTAGGTTTATTTATTTCGGCATCGCTCACATTTTTATATTGAAAACCACAGCATTTTTAACACCTTAAAAATAGTTTCAGGAGATAACCATTCTCGTCACTACCATTATCAAAGAGGTTGTTAAATAACTACTTATAGGTATCTGGACTGCTCTTAAGTATATTTATTTGGAATTGAATTTTAATAAAAAGATTACAATAGTTACAAAACCCCAAATCATAATTACTTTATTCACTGAAGCGATTCAGTTTACATACTTTATTAGAGCAGCAATGTAGCCTCCCCGCCATAAATATAAATCAGGTTTAATGAACCAATCGGGAATAGCAATGAACGAATATTTTATGTTTGCCCTGGCACTCTCTCCTTTACTACTGATGGTATTTTTAATATTGAAACTAAAAATGCCCATCCATTATTCAGTGCTGATCTCTTTAGTATTCACCGCCGCGCTGTCGGCCATATTCTGGGAAATGCCCGTACAGAATCTGAAAGCCGCGATAGGCTATGGCGCACTGAAGGGGTTATGGCCGATTGTGATTGTGATCCTCGGCGCTATCTTCAGTTATAACGTCATGCAGGCAACCAAAGCGCTGGATATTCTGCGCGATATTCTCGCCAGCATTAGCGAAGATAAGCGTATTCAGGTGTTGCTGATTTCATGGTGCTTTGGTGGATTTCTTGAAGCCGCTGCGGGTTATGGTACGGCGGTCGCCATTCCGATCGGCATTCTTATTGCGCTCGGATTCAACCCGCTGAAGGCGGCGATCGCCTCTCTGGTGGCGAATACCGTTCCCACCGCTTTCGGCGCGGTCGGGATCCCGGTTTCTATTCTGGCCGAACAGGTTAACCTGCCGGTTTATACCTTAGGCGGAACCATTATTCTGCAGCTCGCGCTGTTTAATATCCTGCTGCCGTTTGTGATTGTCTGCATTATTGGCGGCGGCCTGAAAGCCATTCGCGGCGTATTTCTGATCACGCTGATGTGCGGCATCACCACGCTGGTTCCGCAATATTTTGTCGCCATCCATCTTGGCGCGGAATTGCCTGCCTTCGCCGGGAGCCTGGTCAGCCTGCTTGCCGTGGCGATGGTCAGCCGCCTGCGCAAAGGGAAAACCGATCCCGAGTGGCGCATTGAGGTCAGCCATACCCGCGAAACCACACCGCGCTCGGCAAAAGTGTTGTTCCGCGTTGGCTCTATCTATCTGTTTATTTTCATCTTTATCCTGCTGTGCTCACCGCTGTTCCCGACGATAAAAGGCGCAGCGTCCCAACTGGCCTCGGTGCTGCATTTCACGTTGGCTGACGGCAAAACGATGGCGCTGAAAGTTGAATGGGTGACCACGCCGGGGATGCTGATCATCTTTGCGACCATTATCGGCGGTTTCATTCAGGGAGCGTCCGCGCGCGGGATGCTGGAAGTGTTTGTAAAAACCATTTTCCAGCTTAAAAATTCCATTGTGGCGATTATGGCGATCGTCGCGCTGGCCACGGTAATGGATCTCAGCGGGATTATCTCCACGCTGGCCCAGTCGATTGTCGATCTGACCGGCAGCTCGTATGTCTTCCTCGCCCCGGTGATTGGCGCGCTGGGCACGTTTGTTACCGGCAGCGATACCAACTCGAACATTCTGTTCGGCAAACTGCAAACCATTGCCGCCAGTAAACTGCATATCGATCCCAACTGGCTGGCGGCGGCTAACACCTCTGGCGCAACGGGCGGAAAAATGATTTCGCCGCAGAGTATCGCCATTGCGGTTTCAGCAACCAAAATGGATGGTCAGGCCAACCAGATAATGTCTGGCACCATGAAATACTGCTGCGCCTATATTGTGATCCTCGGCTTAAAGGTTGGCCTCTTTTATTACTGGTTTATGGCGTAGCCATTGTCAACCCCGTCAAATTCGCGGCAATCGTATTTGACGACGCGGTGACCAAAAAGGTTTACACCGCCCTGGGAACGGAACGAGGCGGCAGACTTTACGATTTGTCGGCGCTGACTAAAATAGCGCCGATGTTTCAAATCGAGGATTGTTGTTATGTTGTTCTGGAAAAAGATGGTGAAGAAGTTCGACGCCTTTTCCGCGTTGATCCCACCACGCTACTTCCGCGTGTAATACCTGGCACTTATGCCTGATGGCGCTTCGCTTATCAGGCCTACGTTTCACACTCATTTGTAGGCCTGCGTTTCACGCTCATTTGTAGGCCGGATAAGGCGCGAGCCGCATCCGGCAGCGACAGCAGCAAATGCTCACCCCTTTCTTTTACGCAGCCCGCACGCTCTTAACATCACCACCCAAATACGCAGCCACGCAAAACGGTAGACCAGAGGGTGCTGAAGCCGCAGCAATGTCAGAAACATAACGCCCCCGTGCTAACGAAACGTTGGCAGCAGACCAAATACGTCCAGAACAACCGTCAGATAGACAACCGCCCCGCAGACAATCACCAGGTTGAGCACGGTGTTGTTACACGGCGCGGTATAGCTGGCGGTCGGAAAACGTTTCCGTGCGGCTTTGACCAAAAACGGCGGCAGGATCACGCTCCAGATGGTAAAGGCCAGACCGGCGTAACCAATCGCGTGTACAAAACCGTTCGGGAAGAAGAAGCACACGGCGGCTGGCGGGAAGTAGGTCACCAGCGCGGTTTTCAGGCGGCCCATGCCGTCATCCGGGAAGTGAAACAGGTCGGCGATGTAATCGAACAGGCCAAGCGTCGCCGCCAGCAGGGAACTGGCGACCGCGAAGTTGCCGAAGAAGGTGAGGATCAGATCCATATACCGGCTGGTGAACAGCCCGCTGATGGCCTCGACAAACACATCGATATTGCCACCTTTAGCAATAATTGGCGGGAACGAGGAACGACTAATGTTGCCCATCGTAACGCCTAACCAGAAGATATACAGCAGCAGGGCAAACAGCGTGCCGATAATAATCGACCGCGTAATATTCGAGATCCCGCTCGTGCCATACAGCTTAACCAGGCTCGGCACGTTACCGTGAAAACCAAACGAGATAATGCAGAACGGCAGCGTCATCAGGATGTAAGGCAGATACTGCGAATTGGGCAGCGCCACCGCCACGCTGTCGACGAGTTTCGCCACTTCAATATGGCCTACCAGCCCGGAGAAGGTGGCAAAAAATGCAATAAATTTACCGATAATCAATACGGTAGTGATACGTCCAACCAGCAGTGAGCTGTACCAGGCAATTGCCCCAACCAGCATACTGACGATAATCACCGAGATATTCGCCGGAAAACGTACGCCACTGTATTTGAACACGGTTTGCGCCATTACCGCCGACGAACCGGAGATATAGGCATAGGTCAGAATATACAGCACAAAGCCGAAAGCGACACCGACCACGATATTCCACTTACGGCCTAATAAATCCTGGGTAAAGGTATTAAAACTGGCACCAGCGCCATAATGCAGGTTAACTTCAACCAGCATCAGACCGGTTAATAACATCATAATGGCGATAAAGAGAAGAATAACTGACGCACCGGGAAACCATACACCGGCCATCGCAATCGGCAGGGAAAACATCCCGCCACCCACTACGGTTGCGATAACCAACATGGTTCCGCTAATTAGTCCGGGGGTACTACTCTGTCGCTCAATGGCATTAATATCCATGATAAATGTTCCTGTAGACTATTCGTTATAATTACAGCTGTCATTTGTACATCATGCGGATAATAAAAATGTCGGAGTCAGGGTATACTTTTTTTAGTTATGTCACGGTAACGGGCACCGCAAAGGCTTCCTGTTCATGGAAAAGAAAGACAAAAAAGCCCCATCCTGAGATGGGGCCATAATGATTATTTAGATATAGTCAAAGCGTGCAGTAAAGAAACGCAGTTGCTTCGGCTCGTAAATAAACTTCAGCCCGCGAATATCTTCTTTATGCTGATAAAGTTTAATAATGCCATCAGCCACCACATCCATGTGCGCATAAGTATAAACGCGGCGCGGAATAGTCAGACGCACAGTTTCCAGTTTCGGTCTGTGGTGTTCACCGGTCACGTTATTACGGCCTGCAGAGATAATTCCGCGTTCCATACTACGTACGCCGGTTTCCACATAGATGCTGGCAGCCAGGCTTTGCGCCGGGAACTCGTCCTGCGTCAGATGCTCGCAGAAGCGACGCGCATCGAGGAATACCGCATGACCGCCTACCGGTTCAACAATCGGTACGCCAGCGGCTTTGAGCTTGTCGCCCAGGTAGCGAACCTGCTTCACACGGTGCTCAATGTACTCATACTGCATGGCTTCACGCAGGCCAATCGCCATGGCTTCCATGTCGCGTCCGGCCAGGCCGCCGTAGGATGGCATCCCTTCGTACACCACGACTAACTCTTTGGCAGCAGAGAACATTTCGTCATCGTTCATGCACAGGAAGCCGCCGATGTTCACCAGACAGTCTTTTTTACCACTCATGGTACAACCGTCGGCGTAGCTGAACATCTCATGCACGATCTCGGCGATGCTCTTGTTCTCAAAGCCCTGCTCTTGCTCTTTGATAAAGTAGGCGTTTTCTACGCAGCGGGTGGCGTCATAGAACACTTTAATGCCGTGTGCTTTTGTCAGTTCACTCACCGCGCGCATGTTTGCCATCGAGACCGGCTGTCCGCCCGCGAGGTTAACCGTCACCGCCAGGCAGATATAGGCAATATTCTCAGCGCCTTTTTCATCAATCAGCTTTTGTAATTTTTTAAGATCGATATCACCTTTAAACGCAATATTCAGACCGGCATCGTGCGCTTCGTCACGCACGATATCGACAAACACCGCACCATTTTTTTCCTGGTGATAACGGGTGGTAGTGAAATACATATTCCCGGCAACATATTGCCCAGGTTTAATTGCCAGTTGCGATAACAGGTTTTCAGCGCCGCGTCCCTGGTGAGTCGGAACAATATGTTTAAAGCCAAACAGTTCCTGAACAGTTCTTTCCAGATGATAGAAGTTTTCGCTGCCCGCGTACGCTTCATCACCCATCATCATTCCGGCCCACTGCTTGTCGCTCATTGCGTTGGTGCCACTGTCAGTCAGCAGGTCAATATAAATATCTTTCGAATTTAACAGGAAAGTATTGTAACCCGCTTCCTGCATTTTCTTAAGGCGTTCGTCACGCGGGATCATAGATACAGTTTCAACGCTTTTAATACGGAAGGGTTCTGCCGGATAATTCATTTTGTTTCTCCAGTAACAGTGGTCATGTGCGTATTAATGTGAAGTAAAGCATACCTGGTTCATCAATAAAGTCTGATGAAATATAACTATTCGCCTCCTGCTCCAGGGGGGGGAAATAATGTGGAGGCACTATGCAAGATTTAATTGATTATGGAAATAGTCCGGTCAACATTAATCACTGGCAATAATTTTAAAAGCTGTAAATGTGAGTGATGCAAATCACACGTCATTTTTTTACCCGTTCATATTCAACAAGTTTTTTTTTGCGTGTTGATTTGTTGTTCGCGGTAGTGCGGCCATGGAGGGGGGAAATACTGAAAACTTAACTTTCCAGGCTGTGCTCATAATGTATTGCTGAACGAGTACACCCCATTTTGTGAGAGTCGGATCACTTCACGGGTTTATATTTGTGATTCACATCACTAAAAGTGTAAAGCAAAGTGTACAAATAAGCGTTGTTTCAGAGTTTACTATTTGCTTCAGTGAGTTAGATCGCATTTTTGGCCAGATGCCGACAGGCGTTGTTTTCTGGAGCGTGGGGATATTCAGGCGCGTGAAAGATAATGAATAAATACGATGAATAATACCGGATTTATTGGGATGGCGGAGTTTTCTATTTATTCCGAAAGCGTGCTATTCGCGCTTATTTCATCTTATTTACATCTGGACTTTCCCCAATTTACTGGCGTAATTTACAGGGGTTTTATTAGCGCGATGCGAAGGTGCGCCAACACCTGCGCATCGCTAATCACAGTAACTATTAAAGGGAATAGTCACCATGACTGATACGCATTGTATTGCAGTTTCGTTTGATCCAGAAGTGCACGCCGCAGATAACCGTTGCCTGAAGGTGGGTTATGCGAGCCGTTATCCTGATTACAGCCGTATTCCGGTGAAGTACGTCCAGTTTCCGTCCATCGTGATGAAGGGCCAGTGGCTGAAAGCCGCCGGATTCGACACCGGCACCGACGTCGATGTGCGGGTAATGCAAGGCTGCATCGTACTCACCGCCCGCACCGCCGAACCCGAAGAGTCAGCGCTGATGAAATCGCTGCGCAAAGTAGAAAAGCTGTCAGCACGCAAACAAAAGCAGGTGCTGGAGTTTATCGCGGTGATTGCGGGGAAAGGGTTGAAGGGGTGAGAGCTGGCAGCTGCTAATACCGCTTCAAGGCAGAACCCGATAACAGCAAGGGAATTTAAATAAATATCCTCCGGCATAGCCGGAGGTTTTTCTGATGCGCCGATAAGGCTCTCTTACCAGCCGCGCCCTAACATGCGCATACGATCTAACATTTGCATCAGACTTCGCTACTTACGGCCCGTAAACGGGCTTCCCAGATAGGAGATTGATAACTGCTCTCCCATTTTATCCTCTTCAAGCTGGTGCTTTATGTATTCCTGTAGCCTAGCTGGGGGTTTTCTGTGCACAATAAACTAGGGCCATAAATAAGGCCCTGGATTGTGATTAAGGTAGCATTCAAATATTGCTGACGATTTCTTTAATCAATGGCGGACCTTTAAAAATAAAGCCCGAATAAATCTGTACCAGGGTAGCGCCAGCGGCTATTTTCTCACGCGCGGCGATGACCGAGTCGATACCGCCAACGCCAATAATCGGCAACTGACCATTTAATTCCTGAGACAACTGGCGAATAATTTCTGTACTTTTTAATTGTAACGGACGACCACTCAAGCCACCCATTTGATCGCAATTTTTCATTCCCTGTACGAGAGAACGATCGAGAGTGGTGTTAGTTGCAATTACGCCATCAATATTATGGCGAACTAAACTGTCGGTGACCTGGATCAGTTCTTCGACGGAAAGATCCGGCGCGATCTTTACGGCCACCGGAACATATTTATGGTGGATCGCTTGCAGATCATTTTGCTTATTTTTAATTGCCGCCAGCAGATCGTCCAGCGCTTCGCCGTATTGTAGCGTGCGTAATCCCGGCGTATTCGGTGAAGAGATATTAATCGCAATATAACCAGCATAAGCATAGACTTTTTCCATACAAATCAGATAGTCATCTTTGCCGTTTTCTACCGGAGTATCTTTATTCTTACCAATATTAATGCCGAGAATGCCGTCAAAATGTGCTTTCTTAACGTTCTCCACCAGGTTATCAACACCCAGGTTATTGAATCCCATGCGGTTGATCAAACCTTCCGCATCCACCAGACGGAACAGACGTGGTTTATCGTTCCCGGGCTGGGGGCGTGGCGTCACGGTACCAATCTCAATTGAACCGAATCCCATCGCACCGAGCGCATCAATGCACTCCCCGTCTTTATCCAGTCCGGCAGCAAGCCCGAGCGGATTTTTAAACGTCAGCCCCATACAGGTAACCGGTTTTGCGGGTACTTTCTGGCGGACAAGCGCTTCGAGCGGCGTGCCGGTAATGCGACGTAACTGCTGGAATGTCAATTCATGAGCGCGCTCAGGATCGAGCTGGAAAAGGGCTTTACGAACGAAGGGGTAGTACATGAACTCTCCTAGATTCCCGGTGTGCAAACCGGGTGCGTATTATGTGCGATCGCAAGCAAAAAGGGAATTGACCTGCGGCAATAAATAGCAATCGTTTTCCTACATACAATTTACGATAAACTCACTTTCCGTCTGAGCTATTTTGCTAAAGAGCGAACCAAAAGCTACTGCAGCGCAGAACGTTCATTCGGGTGCAGTCAGAACTGAGAGGAAAGTAGCCGGTATCCGACAGTATTTCAGCGTCTGCTTCGTCATTACGCCGGTTACAGCGCCCGTCCTTTGGCAACAAGGGCTCGTGCGCTATCCATTTTCGCGACTGGCCGTACTACACGGCTTCTTTCAGGATCTCAAATTCCATCGTCTTCTTACCCAGAAGGCGCTGAAGCTTCCGGACCTGCTTCAGAGCAGCAGTAAGTTCAGAAGCGGGAACGACTTCCCCTACGGCCGCAACGGCGATAAGGCTGCCTTCCTAGTACTGCTTCTTCCACATAAACAGCAGGCCTGGCTGAATACCGTGCAGGCGGGCACATGGGAAACATTCATGCCTGCTCCATCGTTTGCTGGATAATGGCGATCTTCTCCTAAAGAATTTTACGTTTACGGACTTCTTGCCCTAACAGGATCCCAGTCATCTCAAAATTGGCGTTAGTGTTAGACATATATTCAAGCCAATCTCTTATCTGGAGATACAGCTACTGTCTGGTGTTTCAGGAGGCTACATCAATAACAATCCTGACACTGAGGACATCAGATCTTTCCTCAATCTCACACGCCGATTATCTGAGCAAAAATTTCTGTAGATTTAGTGCATTTACAAACATATCTGATTTCGTAAACTAGATTTCAGAATTGAAAATTGGTTCTGAAAAAGGTAGACCAGTTTAGAACCTGAGCTGACTGCAGGAAATGGAATGGTTTATTCGATAAAAAACGGCATTGTCGAGCAGGACGGGTATCCAATCGATCCCAAATTGCTTTTTAGACTTGGCAAATTTGTAGCTGATGATAGAGACAGCGAAACTACTTTGGTCATCTCAAAACGCCCAGCTGAACTGAAATTTCGGTTCAGCCATGAACCATCGCCTTCATTCAGATTGTTTTTCAGGAAGGCAGAGCTTACTCCTGATCAGGTGAATTCTTTGGTGGAATACGGTTATTTTATTGCTGATGGCAAACGGGTGTATTTTGTCAGTGACAGACTTAAGGATTTCTCCGTATCTGCCTGCAACAAGCTGTCACTCCCCGGATTGCTCAAACTACTTCGCAAACTATACAGTGATGGACTTATTGACGCTCTTCCATCATCCCTTATGGAGAAGCTTAGGGCACAGCAGCAGAAAATATCACTCCACGATAAACTCTTTGTCAGGGAACTCTACCCCTACCAGAATGAAGGGGTTGCATGGCTGACCTTCTGTGCAGCCAACGGTGTGGGTACCATCCTTGCCGATGATATGGGTCTGGGTAAGACTGCTCAAGTGATTGCCCTATGCTGCGATGTTCTCGAACACAATCCTGAAGGTAGGATCCTTATTGTTGTTCCCAATCCTCTGCTGGCCAACTGGATCAGAGAATTTTCTTTTTTTGCTCCTTCACTCAGACCTTTTCTCCATTATGGGCAGAACAGGAGCGGTCTCAGTTCAGATCTTTCCGAGCACAATATAATTGTTACTCCCTATACCGTATTGAGTTCCGATATTTCGATGCTGGAAGAAATCCCGTTTGACCTTGTACTTTATGATGAAGCCAGTATGCTGAAAAATCCTCGGTCGGGAAGATCTCTTGCAGCAAGACGTCTTGATTCTGTTGCTTCCGTTGCAATGTCGGGAACTCCTGTCGAGAACTGCCTTCTTGACGTTTGGGCTCTCTGTGACCTGGTTTTCCCCGGTTTTCTCGGAAACGAGCAAGATTTCAGATCTCGTTATGTCCATCGCGAACTGTCCAAAACGCTCAATACGGATCTACACGGGCTTGAAAACAGTCTCCGGCAGATAACCCTGCGACGTATGAAAAAAGATGTCCTGACGCAGCTGCCTGAAAAAATGGATATTCACAGAGCTGTTACCGCAGGAGAAAAGGAACGAAATACCTATGAATCCCTCATTGAGGAGATGCAGCTGGATGCGGCAAACGGAGGAGGAGGTATGCTACCCCTGATCAACAAACTACAGCAGTTTACTGCACATCCGGCTCTTTTAGATCCGAGCATACCCCATGATGTCAAATCCCTATGCCTCCACAGCGCCAAATTCGAACTACTTATGATGGAACTGGACGGCATAGAACAATCCGGAGAAAAAGTCATCATCTTTGCCACATTCCAGAAGGCAATCGATCTGCTAGGTGCTGCAGTTAGGGAACGTTATGGCATCACCCCAGGAGTGATTGACGGACGGACTCCAAATGAACAACGGCAGCCGCTGATTGACAGATTTTCCAAATCGTCCGGATTCGATCTGCTACTGTTGCACCCTAAAACAGCCGGTATGGGGCTAAATATCACCGCTGCCACCAATGTAATCCACTATTGCCGACAGTGGAATCCGGCCCTTGAGGCACAGGCTACGGCAAGAGCATGGAGAAACGGACAGAAATCTGTGGTTAGTGTTTATTACATGTATTACGCGGATACTGTCGAAGAAATGATCGATGAACGGATACGAATGAAACAGAAGCTTAGCGAGCAGGTTATTGCAGTGGCCGACTATAAAGAAACAGACAAACAGCTGATGCTGGAATATTTGGAATCGATAAAAAAATGACAGATAAAAATGAATTACAGGAAAATGATTTCCGCCCTTCTGCTGCGAGGCTGGTCGAAAGCCTCCGTGATACGGGATACAGTGAAAAAGCGGCATTTGCTGACATTGTAGACAATTCAATAGCAGCTAATGCTACGAAAATTGCCATCGAGCTCCAATATCTGATGGGTGAGTTCCGAGTAGTCATTACCGATAACGGTGATGGAATGACTGAGTCCGAGCTGAAGAATGCGATGCGGTACGGTTCCGAAAAACGGCCGAATCCGAAGTCACTGGGCAAATTCGGAATGGGGCTGAAAACTGCGTCTACGGCATTCTGCCGTAGACTGGTGGTACTTTCACAGAAAGAAGGAACTGCAGTAGGCCGTATCTGGGATCTCGATACCATCAGTGAAAAAGATCGCTGGGAACTCGAGACCCCAGATGAAAACGACTATTACGACGATTTCGAAGTTCTTGAGGATTTCTCCGGAAATTCAGGCACCATGATTGTCTGGGAAAAAATTGATCGTCTGATCAAGCCAGGCAGCGATAGACAGATGCGTGATCAGATCCGGACCCTCGGCAAGGAACTTGTTGACGAACTGAGTGCCGTCTTTTTCAAATATCTTTCTTCCGGAAACGTAGAAATCTCACTCAAAATTGCGGATGAACCCGAAATCCTTCTCCAAGGATGGGATCCCCTGTCTACTGAACTTGTTACCAGTGGCGGGGCCCGTCCCCAACTCTTGAAAGAAAAGAAAATCCATGTAGAGTTCAATGGAAACAGCTATTCTTTCACAATCAGAGGAAGCCTGATTCCATCGCAGAATGAGCTGACTGCGGAAGAGCAGGAGGCTGTGAGATACGGATTGGATAACCAAGGGTTCTATATCTATCGAGAAGACCGGTTGATATGGAATGACGGCTGGCCTCACCGAATGTATAAGAAGGAAGGTAAGATCACCCGTTTACGTGTCGAGCTTGTTTTCTCCCATGAACTTGATGATGTATTCAGTATCGATTTCCGCAAAAGCCGAGTGATAATCCCTGTTGAAATCCGTAGGAAACTGCAGTCGCTGATTGCTCCATGGCGTCAGGCACTACTTTCCGTTCCGTCAAAAAATCAATCTGAACAGTCCGGTTCGACACGTGCACATGGTCCTGCTGATAATGCGATAGATAAGCAGAAAAACCGTACAAAAAACTCCGATATAAAGGTTGATGGCGAAACAGTTACCATCAGAAACCAGAACCAGCCCAAACCTGCAGTAATCAACGATATACGCGTCTACGAGGACAAGACTGTCAGGGTCCACGAAGAAAACTCCCTGTTGGGTGACAATCTCTGGGAACCGTCATGTGACATAGATGGAAATACCTGCGTAACACTTGGGAAGTCGCATCCATACTTCCTGAAAATGTATGATGTCTGCAAGAACAATGTAGAAGCCATGAAAGCTCTCGACATGCTTCTGTGGAGCCTTGCAAATGCCGAACATGGTGAATACTCAGAAGCGAACAAATACACCCTGAAAGGATTCCGCCAGAAGGTCAGTGAGAGTCTTCGTTATCTCAGCCTTGAACTGCCGGATCCGGAAGAGGATTCAGAATGAGTTATGAATACGATCTGGCCGATTTCAAACGTTACCTTTACGACAAAAACCACAGTTACAGGGTAGATGGACTGATTTTCTGGCAGAACAGGATTCCGCTGCCGATTGACCTGTTCAATCGAATATTCGATGAATCTGATCTGATAATTGCAGATTTTGTCTATCAGGTAGCAGCAAGCGCTGCCGTTTTTAGCGAAAAAGAGTCATTCGAGAGTACCTTCGGGCTGGAAGTAACAAATCTTCCAACCGACAAGCTTAAAGCGGAAATACCAGCACTGTCCACGTGGGTGGATGAACATCTGCCTGAAAATTGCAGAATTGTCCGTATGATATATGAAATCGCGGAGCTTCTGGGCCTTTCAGAGTTCAGGTTTTCCGGTGATAGGATCGCAAAATCGCTTGCTCACCAAGGGAAAAAGTATGCCCGTCTATTCATGCCGAGTCCGGTAAAGGATCTGGTGAACAACATTCAGGGATGTGACACCATCGGGCAGGACAATACTGACATGTTCGGTAATATCATTGCCGACCGTTATAACATTTACCGTTCAGGTTTCAGTGATGCCTTGGCTATCATATTCAATGCCCTACTCGAATTTAGGCTCCTGTTTTCTGGAAACAGCGGCAATCTGCCTAGATTTAGGGTAATGATGACTGCTCCTGACGACATCGATATTCGTTTCGGTAAAACAGCCGACGGTTCATTGTGGGAACCAGGTTACGGGGACGATCATTTCATAACAATCAATACTGAACATCCCGTGATGAAAAATCAGGCAAAAGACCAAGGCTGTGCACTGGCCGAATTGCTGTTTTTTATGGGGCAGTATGAAAACTCTCAGTTTTCGGACCAGAACAAGAAATTTATTGAAAACATGCGACAGACAATATCCAGAAATCTCTGGATCAAGTATGACTAGTTTTTCTCATGCAAGGACGGGACAAGTATGCTTTCAGAACTGGATATGGTAATGAACTGGTTCAAAAATGAACCAGAATCGGCATGGCAATTCGATGAGATCGGATTCGATGATGAAACAAGAACGGTTCTATCAAAAACCGGACTGACATTGCTGGACCATACAGCACGGATGGAAACTGGAAGCGGGTATCACTGTTATATACCATGCCAGTATCTGATGTATATGCTAAAGATCGGGCCATTTGTAAGACTACTGGACAACTACATCTCTGTATTCGAAGAAATCAAAAAAAATATGTTTCCGGCAGAATTCGAAGCAATGATCGAAAGCGGAACGTCAAACGAGCAGGCGCTCGTTTCGCTGGACATCTACAGCCGCAGCAACTTTTTCTGGGCTTTCAAAGATCCCAGAACAAGACTTGAGGCAAAAAATCTAATAAACACGAGCTCAAAAACTGGGAAAAAGAGTTATAGGCAATCCGATGATTTTGTCAAATCGGTCTTGCTGGCATCATTGCCGGTCCCGAATGTAAGCTCGGAAACACTCGGTACCCTGATTCTTGATCTGGTGCGTTCTCAAGAAACATATGATTACCTTCAAAGGAGATATATGCCCAGTCTTCCTTATATGTTCAGTGTTCCTGAAGGGGATGAACTACTGTTCAGAATAATGACAACGATTGGCTGGTCCGGTCAGTTTGAGCCTTTACTGGGGTCTGACCCCGATGCCGAATTTGTTTCATGGAATGATATAGACAGGGCATTTCTTCTCCGCCCATCTAGGGAACCCGGCAATGCGCTGTATGTCCAGAATCCCGTCCATTTTTCTGTTCCGCTGGAGAAATATATTTTCATCAGAAAGGGTCTCTTGGATACTCCCGATTCACTTGAAAAAATATCGGTTCTGGTTTCCGGTTTATGGCTGGGGATGAGTATCCGGAACAGAGAGGGCAAGTTCTTTTTCGAGTCATCGACTAGAGCCTCAGTATCCGGACCTAGAGTGACCGGTGGAACGAACAGAATCTTCTATGGGGCACCCGGTACGGGAAAAAGTTACAGGGTCCATGGTGAAATGAGTGACGGTGCAGAAAAGATTGTCACAGTTTTCCATCCTGATACTCAGCATAACGATTTTGTCGGTGCCCTGAAGCCTAAAATGGAAAAGAATGAACAGGGCGAAAGCAGCATAACCTACAGTTTCAGACCAGGCCCTTTTACCTGCGCTCTCATACTGGCCATTGCTCGTCCAGACAGAAAGGTCTGTCTCATTATCGAAGAAATCAACCGTGCTTCTGCTGCAGCTGTCTTCGGCGAGCTTTTCCAGCTTCTAGACAGGGAGCCTGATGGAACGAGTACCTACAGTATCAATGCCACTGATCCGGATATGCTCGAGTATATTAATATGGAACTAGGTACTATGGGATGTACTCCTGTCGATAGCCTACGGATCCCGTCCAATATGTCTCTACTGGCTACCATGAACAGCAGTGATCAGGCAGTTATGCCGCTAGATACTGCATTCAAACGGCGCTGGAATTTCGAATATCTGCCAATCGATTTATCAAAACCGGAGATCCCACAAACCGAAATCGTTTTCACCACCAATTCAGGAAAATATTCGGTACTCTGGCGCGATTTTGCTCAAATTATTAATGACACCCTTGTCGAATGTGAAATAGCAGAGGATCGTCTGGTCGGCCCGTTTTTCCTAGATTCTAAAGAATTGGAAAATGGGGAAGCAGCGAAAGCTGCCCTTGGCGGAAAACTGTTCATCTATTTGTGGGATGATGTGCTGAGACATGTCGGACACCAGAAAATATTTGCGTCTACCTTCAGGACTTTCGGCAACCTATCTGCAGCATTTCGCAATGACATGGCTGTTTTCTCTATTGCCGTAGAGAACAGACTTGAAGGGGTGGGCACTCCTGTTGACATGTACAGAGATCCGCAAGATGTTGCCAGTTGATATTCTGTATCTTTCAGACAGGACACCTGTCACCGATCGCAGTATTCCTGTGACCGTGCTCGATGAGCTGAGAAACAGGGGGCTGCTGGCCCCCGACATGCAGAAAATCCATTTCTGTGGAGTCATATCTTTCAGTGGAGGTCTGGCTGTATTTCTGCCACGAAATAACAGTTCTTCTCGTGAATCGCAGGCTCTTTCAGCACATTATCTGCTCCGCTCACTCCTGAAATTTTACCGAGATAGAGACACCGGTGTTTTTGATGGGGATGCAGGAACCGGACTTATCGGTGGTGAATCCCTGTCGTTGGCAACTGCACTGATTGACGACTATCAGACGAATGGTCTCTATGTCCGCCGGATTAGAGTCGATACAACCAACTCCGGAAAAGTTGTATGGCCGGAGACTATTGCTCGAGGGACTGCCTATCCTAGCCCATCTGGGCCTGTATATATCGATACTGTAACCACACGTTCGCGCTACCTCACCGATAGCGAGACAGCAAAGATTCATGCCTCTGTAATGAGGGAGCTCTATCAGGTATACGGAATGCTCTGGACAGGCAGTCAGGGCACTCCTGAACAACTGCAGAATGTTCCGCGTCCTGAGGGAAATGTTTTCTCATGGGTTGTACACCTAAGAAGAGAACTGCAGTTCAGCTATTCCGAAAGGGATATTTTCCTTTTGCGCAGACTGATCATGTATCTTGAAACAGGGAGAGGAACGGGGAATGGCGGGGTTCTTATCGGTGTCAGGAAGTTTCACAGTCTGTGGGAAGCCATGCTGGATGAATGCTTGGTGGGTAAATACCGAGTTAATAATAAATTGCCTATACCCGTGTATCTGGCCGGCAGTGACAAGTTTGTTCCCGTTGCCAACAAGAACCAGAGAACGGATACGGTTCTCCACAATG
This sequence comes from Citrobacter arsenatis, assembly GCF_004353845.1. GTDB lineage: Bacteria > Pseudomonadota > Gammaproteobacteria > Enterobacterales > Enterobacteriaceae > Citrobacter > Citrobacter arsenatis. Next base: position 635,692 of record NZ_CP037864.1, on the reverse strand, counting down.
AAGAAAAAACGCACGTCGCGATCATTGATGCCAAATACTATGATGCGAAGACACCGGATAGTGCTCCTGGTTGGCCGGATCTGGTAAAACAGTTTTTCTACCAGAAGGCGCTTTCTTACCTAGTGCCGGTCGGTACCCACATCACAAACCATTTCATTTTTCCTGGAACAGAAAAGCCACTCAGGGCTGTCCATGTTGCGGAAAGGGGAAAGGTTCTGGTTACGGAAGCTGACTGTCTGTCCGAATATCCGCCGATTCATTGCCATTACCAGGATCCCCTAGAACTACTTCGGCTGTATTCAACTGGAGAAAAGCTGGTAGAACTGACCCGCGAAATTTTTACAGTCTGAAAAGATTCGGACTATGCCTAGAAATGTCGATAGACATGAGACCCCCTCATTGATTGATCATCCGTACAGTGATACTATCGCCGGGAATAAAACCGGATAAGGTGAGCATGGGATGGACAGTAAGAATAAATTCCAATATATCAAAAATATGAGAAAAAAATTAGGCATAGGTCGCACCGAATTTGCCAATCTTCTCGGACTCGGTGCAGCCGGAGAACGTACGGTCCGAGGATGGGAAGAAGAGGAACATGAACCGTCTTCCGTCAAATGGCAGGCCATTCTCGATTTGGAAAAGAAGATGACTGAATATCTGGAAAACGCACCTTTCCGCCAGAAGCCTGCAAATGAATGCAATTTCACCTTCATCGATCTGTTTGCTGGTATCGGCGGTATTCGTCTTCCTTATCAGCAGCAAGGAGGGCACTGTGTATTCTCATCCGAATGGGACAAGTTCTCCCAGAAGACCTATCTAACGAATTTCGGCGAAATGCCCCAAGGTGATATCACTAGAATTCCGGCATCCGACATTCCTAATCACGATGTACTGCTTGGCGGATTTCCATGCCAGGCTTTTTCACAGGCCGGTTTGAAAAAAGGTTTCAGCGATACCCGTGGAACCATGTTCTTCGAAATCCAGCGGATCATGACAGCCAAGCGTCCAAAGGCATTCATGTTGGAAAATGTCAAGCAACTGCAGGGACATGATAAGGGTCGTACCCTGAAGACCATTCTCGATATCCTGCGGGGCAACGGACCCCATTCCGTTCCGGACGATATCCCGATTAGTGAGGATGCCCGCAATGCTCTGTCCGAAAAACTCAATTACTGGGTCGATTACCGTGTACTGCGTGCAGGTGACTTCGGTGCCCCTCAGAACCGTGAACGTATTTTCATCGTTGGTTTTGACCGTGACTATTATAGGGGCGTGGATTTTGACAGTGTATTCAGATGGCCGGTACCTCCTATGACTCCGACCCGTGTTGGTGACATTCTGGAAGACCTCGATCGTCTGCCTCTGTCACAAGACAGATATACCATCTCGGATAGACTGTGGATGGGTCACCAGAAACGAAAACTGGAACACGAAAAGAAAGGAAACGGTTTCGGCTATTCTCTTTTCAACAAGGACAGTGAATACACTAATACCATCAGTGCCCGTTATTACAAGGACGGCTCCGAAATCCTGATTGACCAGTCACATTTGGGTAGGAACCCGCGCAAGCTAACTCCGCGGGAATGTGCACGTCTACAGGGATTCCCTGACGACTACATCGTCGATGCTGTTTCACAGGGCCAGATCTACAAGCAATTTGGCAACTCTGTCTGCATGAATGTCATCCGTGCGGTCTCGGAACAGTTGGTCGAAACTATGAAAAAAGCCGAAATACTGGCTGGTAAGAACCAGAGTCTGGAGCGAACAACAGGCTAATGACCCTGCAGTGGAAGAAAATGTCTTGATGTGATGCCCCTCCTTTACTGAAGCAGCCAATGTAATACTGCCACGGTTTGCGTTTGCTATGGCAGTAAATCACATCACTACATACGTACCCTTTTCATTATCACAATATTCCTCATTGTTAGACTGCATACTGCGCCATCCACTTCCGATCTGATGGCTTCACCACTTTTTTGCCAATCTAAGCATCCCTTCAAAACGAACCATTCACTTTTAGAGATCTTCCTTCCGACTGCTCTTGACCCGCCATCTCCGGACAGCTTTTGTAGCTTAAATTAACGATGCCCGCTGCCGCGGGTATTCTCTCGGAAAGAGATATCCCAACGCACTGTGCGGGTGTGCTCCTCTTTCATCTTCATGCCGCGGTACGAGTAACGCACACCTTTAATTTCTTCTCGTTTTGCAGGTACTCGCCAGAGAGATTTATCGAAGTCGAACTCATCCCAACGCGCGAAATGCAACTCACTGGAACGCACAACATATTGATTTTTAAGAAATAATTGGGCTTTTTCGGATGGTCTTGGAAGTACTAATGGTGCCGAAGGCCGGACTCGAACCGGCACGTATTTCTACGGTTGATTTTGAATCAACTGCGTCTACCGATTTCGCCACTCCGGCACGGAAGGGATGCGGAAAACGTTGTGAATTATACCTGTCATGCGCCACCATGCAAGCACCAGCATGCGATAGTCTCACTAAGTGTCGAAAAAAACAGCGTCATTCCTGTTCGGCCTCTCTACTCCCCTGCTTGCCCCTGCGCTTCTCACCCTGAACCGGATTATTTTAGGAATCCGCTTCGCAAAAAAATGCAACGTGACCCGCTCGGTTTACATTTGCTGCCGTTTACTATGAGATGTCGTTACTGAATCCCGTAATAGCGGTTACTCACCACGCTCAGGACACCATTATGCGTTTCTATCAGGTTGAACCCACGCTGGAGAACTACTGGCGCGGGATTATCCTTTTCGGCAAAAATGTGGCTTCCTACAAGTTTGCCCTCGCCCACGCGTTGTACGATCTCAAACCTGACGGCAGCGATCTGATCGCGCTTGAGGAGCTGGCCGTACCGTTCAGCACCCATTTGTGCCGTCATCTAAAACACGCACCAAAGCAGATTACCTCACGCAGCAGCCAGTTTATTACCGCCTGTACGCAATTTAATAGCGGCGAGATCACTCGGGATGAACTCACCGCCATCACCGTCCGCCAGGGGTTTAACAACGTGATTGATGCCTTTCACAATGTGAATCAGGGTGAGATTGAGAAACGCTTTTTTATCGATGAGCGTAAAACGCATAAAGGTATCCGGATGACGGATAACTTCTACAATCTGGGTGAACGCCTGCAATACCGAAACTTCAGCTTTGAAACGGATGCACGCTGGAACCTGGTCGAGCAGGGCTGGGCAATGAATATCTCCAGCCACCTGATTAACGTCGAATATGACGACGATGACCAAATGTTGTTTAGCAGGAACAGTGACCGACGGGTGGCAATCTCCAGCTGTCGGGACAGCCTGAACGGCTATCAGAAGGGGCGCTGCTTCTACTGTTTTGCCCCCATCAGCCTGCAAGCTGGCGACGACACCTTCGCTGATGTTGATCATTTTATCCCGTGGAAAGCGCGGGGACAGGTGGCGAATATCGATGGCGTCTGGAATCTGGTACTCGCCTGCAAGGAGTGTAACCGTGGTGGGAAAGGTAAATTTGCCCAACTTCCTTCGACCAGGCTACTCCAGCGGCTACGGGACCGAAATGAATACTTTATTAACAGCCATCTTCCGCTGCGTGAAACGTTGATACGCCAGACGGGGACAACCCAGGCGTTGAGAAACACATTTTTGAACGACAGCTGGAACGAAGCTATTAAAATACTCTTTCACCAGTGGGAACCCATTGCACAAGGAACGGATACATTCTGATGACTCTCGATTATTACCAGCGCCACGCGCAGGATTTTTTTAGCTCGACGGTTAATGTCGATATGGAATCGCTTTATCTCCCCTTCCTGCGACACCTCCCGCAGAGCGGACGTATTCTGGATGCAGGCTGCGGCTCCGGTCGTGACAGTAAAGCCTTCCTGGAAAAAGGTTATCAAGTCGAAGCGTTCGATGCCTCTGCGGAAATGGTTAACCTTGCCAGCCAACATGCCGGGCTGTGCGTCAGACAGATGGCATTTAACGATATCGCCAACACTGAACACTATGATGGTATCTGGTGCTGCGCGTCGTTGCTGCATGTAAGTGCCGAAGCGTTACCCGGCGTAATGAGCAAACTCGCCCGCGCGCTTAAAACGGGCGGTACCTGGTATGTATCTTTCAAATACGGCGAAACAGAAAGAGTGAAAGACGGTCGCCACTTTACCGATCTCACTGAACAAGGTCTGGAAAAGCTGCTCGCGCCGCTGAGCGATATCACGCTAATCAGCAGCTGGACGACGCGTGATAAGCGTCCCGAGCGTGACGAAATGTGGCTCAACGCATTATTGCAGAAAAGGCCTTAATCCCCCCTTCTGCGAAGCGTCCCGTTTCCCCATGCTCTACACTTCCAGTTCAACACCACACTGAGGGGAACACGATGTCGATGATAAAAAGCTACGCTGCAAAAGCGGCGGGCAGCGAACTCGAACTCTATGAGTATGATGCGGGCGAGCTTAAGCCGGAAGATGTCGAAGTCCAGGTCGATTACTGCGGTATCTGCCATTCCGATTTGTCGATGATCGACAACGAATGGGGATTCTCTCAGTATCCACTGGTTGCCGGGCATGAGGTGATTGGTCGCGTGGCGGCGCTCGGCAGCGCGGCGCAGGATAAGGGTCTGAAGGTTGGTCAGCGTGTCGGCATCGGCTGGACGGCGCGCAGTTGCGGGCACTGCGACGCCTGTATAAGCGGCAATCAGATCAACTGTCTGGAAGGGTCCGTGCCCACCATTCTTAATCGCGGCGGCTTTGCCGAGAAGCTGCGGGCCGACTGGCAGTGGGTGATCCCGCTGCCGGAGAGCATCGACCTGGCGGCGGCTGGCCCCTTGCTGTGCGGCGGCATCACGGTGTTCAAACCGCTGCTGATGCACCATATTACCGCCACCAGCCGCGTCGGGGTGATCGGCATCGGCGGCCTGGGGCATATCGCCATTAAGCTGTTACACGCGATGGGTTGCGAAGTCACCGCGTTCAGCTCCAATCCAGCGAAAGAGCAGGAAGTGCTGGCGATGGGGGCGGATAAAGTGGTCAACAGCCGCGATCCGGATGCGCTAAAAGCGCTGGCAGGCCAGTTCGATCTCATTATTAACACGGTTAACGTCGATCTCGACTGGCAGCCCTATTTTGAAGCGCTGGCCTACGGCGGTAATTTCCACACCGTCGGCGCGGTGATGAAACCGCTGCCGGTGCCGGCGTTTACCTTAATCGCCGGCGATCGCAGCATCTCCGGTTCGGCGACCGGTACACCATTCGAACTGCGCAAGCTGATGAAGTTTGCCGGTCGCAGCAAGGTGTCGCCTACCACCGAGCTGTACCCGATGTCGCAAATTAACGACGCTATCCAGCACGTGCGTGACGGCAAGGCCCGCTACCGCGTGGTGCTGAAAGCCGACTTCTGATGCCGGGCTCAGTCCCGCAAGGGGCTGGGCCTATTGCCCGTTACGAAACGCGAGCACCGCCTGGCGGCACTGTTCCGTCACATGCTCGATGTCATGGTTCACGTCGATGCGGGCAATATCGCGTTCATCCTCCTGCGGGCACTCCAGCGCATCGAACTGGCTTTTGAGTAATCCCACCGGCATAAAATGCCCTGCCCGACGCTGCATGCGCGCCAGAATAGTCTCGTAGTCGCCGTCCAGCCACAGGAAATGTACATTCGGGCTGCCCTGGCGCAATATATCGCGATACTGTTTTTTTAATGACGAGCAAACAATAAACCCGGTCTCATTCTTTTTATATAAACTGTATGAGGCGTCATTTAATCGCGCTAACCAGGGAAGCCTGTCTTCATCGGTTAATGGAATACCTTCAGACATTTTATCAATATTTTTAGCCGGATGGAGATCGTCGCCATCAATAAATTTAGCCGATAATACCGCGGCAACTTTGCTGCCAATTAAAGATTTACCGCTACCCGAAACGCCCATCAAAATATAACTTTCCCCGGCCATCGAAAAAACTCCAGATTCATATTCCATGGCGCGATACTACGCCTTCCACATTGTAGAATTCACCTTTTTTCGCCGCGGCTGCACAGATTTACAAGGCGCATCACGTTATGCGTAACATTGTAGTGTAACAATTTTCCAGCGTGACCTGCGTCACAAATAATAACAATTAAAACCGTTTAAATGCTGCCGAGGTTACTACCTGACCAGTGAGGCATTTATGCAAGTCAAAACCCAATCCTGCGTTGTCGCGGGTAAGAAAACTGTTGCCATAACCGACCAAAATATTGAATGGAATAATAAAGGAACACTGGTACAAATTACCCGCGGGGGAATTTGCGGTTCCGATTTACATTATTATCAGGAAGGGAAAGTCGGTAATTTTACCGTTAAAGCGCCGATGATTTTAGGCCATGAAGTTATTGGTAAAGTAGTGCACAGCGACGCAAAAGAATTACATGAAGGTCAGTCGGTGGCGATTAATCCGTCGAAGCCCTGCGGCCACTGTAAATACTGTTTGCAGCACGAGGAAAACCAGTGCACGGAAATGCGCTTTTTTGGCAGCGCCATGTATTTTCCCCATGTCGACGGTGGTTTTACCCGGTTTAAAAGCGTCGATACCGCGCAGTGCATCCCTTACCCGCAAGAGGCTGATGAAAAAGTCATGGCCTTTGCCGAACCGCTGGCGGTAGCGATCCACGCCGCGCATGAAGCGGGCGACCTGCAGGGCAAGCGCGTATTTATCTCCGGCGTCGGTCCTATCGGCTGTCTGATCGTCAGTGCGGTGAAAACGCTCGGCGCGGCAGAGATTGTCTGTGCTGATATCAGCCCGCGCTCGCTGTCGCTGGCCCAGCAGATGGGTGCCGACACGCTGATTAACCCTCAGCAAGACTCGCTCGACGAGTGGAAAAAAGAGAAAGGCTACTTCGACGTTAGCTTCGAAGTCTCCGGCCATCCGTCCTCAATTACCACCTGTCTGGAAGTGACCCGCGCAAAAGGCGTGATGGTGCAGGTCGGCATGGGCGGCGCGGTGCCGGACTTCCCGATGATGATGCTGATCGGCAAAGAGATCGCGCTCAAAGGCTCGTTCCGCTTTACCACCGAGTTCAACACCGCGGTGTCGTGGCTGGCGAATAACGTTATCGACCCTCTGCCGTTACTCAGCGCCGAATATCCGTTTACCGAACTTGAACAAGCGCTGATCTTCGCCGGGGATAAAACCCAGGCGGCGAAAGTCCAGCTCGTTTTTGCAGAAACAAATAAGGAATAACATGATGAACGATCTTTTTTCACTGGATGGCAAAAACATTCTGATCACCGGTTCGGCTCAGGGTATTGGTTATTTACTGGCGACCGGGCTGGGAAAATATGGCGCGCAGATTATCGTCAATGATATTACGCCAGAGCGTGCTGAAACCGCCGTCGCCAGACTGCAGCAGGAAGGGATCCGCGCCGTTGCTGCGCCGTTCAATGTTACGCATAAACAGGACATTGATGCCGCCATCGACCATATCGAAAAAGACATTGGCCAAATTGATGTGCTGGTGAATAACGCCGGTATCCAGCGTCGCCATCCGTTTACCGAGTTCCCGGAACAGGACTGGAACGATGTGATTGCCGTTAACCAGACGGCGGTATTCCTGGTCTCGCAGGCGGTAACGCGTCGTATGGTGGAACGTCAGGCCGGGAAGGTCATCAACATCTGTTCCATGCAGAGCGAACTGGGCCGCGACACCATCACGCCGTACGCCGCCTCCAAAGGCGCGGTAAAAATGCTCACCCGCGGAATGTGCGTTGAGCTGGCGCGCCACAATATCCAGGTCAACGGTATTGCGCCGGGCTACTTCAAAACCGAAATGACCAAAGCGCTGGTCGAGGATGAAGCCTTCACCTCCTGGCTGTGCAAACGTACACCTGCCGCGCGCTGGGGCGATCCGCAGGAGCTGATCGGCGCGGCGGTATTCCTCTCTTCTAAAGCATCCGATTTTGTAAACGGTCACCTGTTGTTTGTCGATGGCGGCATGCTGGTCGCCGTCTGATACCACACAACGCAACATCACGCAGCGCCCAGGCGCTGCATTTTTGGCTCCCCCCTAAATCATTCGAGTTGCAGCCAACACACCTGCAACTTGAAGGATGAAGGGGATATAAGAGAAACGATTATGCCATTAATAATAATTGCGGCAGGCGTCGCGCTGCTCCTGGTCCTGATGATTGGCTTTAAAGTTAACGGCTTTATTGCCCTGGTCCTGGTGGCGGCGGTCGTCGGTTTTGCCGAAGGGATGGACGCCCAGGCCGTTTTACACTCTATACAAAATGGGATCGGCGGGACGCTCGGCGGGCTGGCGATGATCCTCGGGTTCGGCGCCATGCTCGGCAAGCTGATTTCCGATACCGGCGCGGCTCAGCGCATCGCCACCACGCTGATTGGCACGTTCGGTAAAAAACGCGTGCAGTGGGCGCTGGTGATCACCGGTCTGGTGGTCGGTCTGGCGATGTTCTTCGAAGTCGGCTTTGTTCTGCTGCTACCGCTGGTGTTTACGGTGGTGGCCTCTTCCGGCCTGCCGCTGCTGTATGTTGGCGTGCCGATGGTCGCAGCATTGTCCGTGACCCACTGTTTTCTGCCGCCGCATCCGGGGCCTACCGCGATTGCCACCATTTTCGAGGCTAATCTCGGCACCACCCTGCTGTACGGCTTTATTATTACTATCCCGACGGTGATTGTCGCCGGGCCGCTATTTTCTAAGCTGCTGACCCGCTTTGAAAAAGCGCCGCCGGAGGGGTTATTCAACCCGCATCTGTTCACCGAAGAAGAGATGCCGTCGTTCTGGAACAGTATCTTTGCGGCAGTTATCCCGGTCATACTGATGGCTATCGCCGCAGTGTGCGAAATTACGCTGCCGAAAACCAACAGCGTGCGGGTGTTCTTTGAGTTTATCGGTAACCCTGCGGTCGCGTTGTTTATCGCTATCGTGCTCGCCATTTTTACCCTTGGTCGACGTAACGGACGGACGATCGAGCAAATTATGGATATCATTGGCGACTCTATCGGCGCGATCGCGATGATTGTGTTCATCATCGCCGTGGGCGGCGCGTTTAAGCAGGTTCTGGTCGACAGCGGCGTGGGGCAATATATCTCGCACCTGATGACCGGCACGTCGCTCTCTCCGCTGCTGATGTGCTGGACGGTCGCCGCGTTGCTGCGCATCGCGCTCGGTTCAGCCACCGTGGCAGCGATCACTACCGCAGGCGTGGTACTGCCGATTATTAACGTCACCCACGCCGACCCGGCGCTGATGGTACTGGCTACCGGCGCGGGTAGCGTGATTGCCTCCCACGTTAACGATCCGGGATTTTGGCTGTTTAAAGGCTATTTTAATCTCAGCGTGGGGGAAACGTTGCGCACCTGGACGGTGATGGAAACGCTGATTTCTATTATGGGGCTGCTGGGTGTTCTGGCGCTGAACGCCATCCTGCATTAAGACGGTCATCACCGGGGAGCACAGGTCAGCGCTCCCCGGTACTGGAGAGAAAATGAGGAACCACAGAATTTCTTTGCAAGACATCGCCACGCTGGCGGGCGTGACCAAAATGACGGTGAGCCGCTACATTCGCTCGCCGAAAAAGGTCGCAAAGGAAACCGGTGAACGCATTGCGCAGATTATGGAGGAGATTAATTACATCCCTAACCGCGCCCCCGCGATGCTGTTGAATGCACAAAGCTATACGCTCGGCGTGCTGATCCCCTCGTTTCAAAACCAGCTGTTCGCTGACATTCTGGCCGGTATTGAGTCGGTCACCTCGGACCATAACTATCAGACGCTGATCGCTAACTACAACTACGACCGGGAATCCGAGGAAGAGTCGGTGATCAACCTGCTGTCGTATAATATCGACGGCATTATCCTGTCCGAAAAATATCACACTCTACGCACGGTTAAATTTCTGCGCTCTGCCAACATTCCGGTGGTGGAACTAATGGACATTCAGGGCGATCGTCTGGACATGGAAGTAGGGTTCGATAACCGTCAGGCGGCGTTTGATATGGTCAGCACCATGCTGGATAAACGCCAGCGCCGCAAAATCCTCTACCTTGGTTCGAAGGACGACGTCCGCGATGAACAGCGCTATCGCGGCTATTGCGATGCCATGACGCGTCGGGGTCTGGTGCCGCTACGCGTCAATCCGCGCTCTATTTCGTCCATTCATCTCGGCACCCAGATGATGCGTGACGCGCTCACCGCGCATCCGGATTTAGACGGGGTCTTTTGCACCAACGACGATATAGCGATGGGCGCGCTGCTGCTGTGCCGCGAGCGCGAACTGGCCGTTCCGGAGCAGATCTCAATTGCTGGTTTTCACGGGCTGGAAATGGGCCGGCAGATGATCCCCAGCCTCGCCAGCGTGATCACCCCACGTTTCGACATTGGTCGTATGGCGGCGCAGATGTTGCTGAGCAAAATCAAGAACAACGACCATAATCACAACACTGTGGATTTGGGGTATCAGATTTACCACGGCAATACGCTTTAAGTCATTTTCTCTCGCCATCGCATACTCTCTTTGATGGACATTGCCTATACTCCAGGCAGGATAAATGGAGGAAATCTCAATGAGCGCACCCCTGCTAATTGCCCGCACGCCGGACACCGAACTGTTTTTACTGCCAGGTATGGCCAACCGTCACGGACTGATTACCGGCGCGACCGGGACCGGTAAAACCGTCACGCTACAGAAGCTGGCCGAATCGCTGTCCGAGATTGGCGTGCCGGTATTTATGGCCGATGTGAAAGGTGACCTAACCGGCGTAGCCGAGGAAGGACAAGCCTCTGAAAAGCTGCTCGCCCGCCTGAAAAACATCGGCATTACCGACTGGCAACCGCATGCTAATCCGGTCACGGTGTGGGATATCTTCGGCGAAAAAGGCCATCCTGTGCGGGCCACGGTCTCTGATCTCGGTCCGCTGCTGCTGGCGCGTCTGCTAAACCTCAACGACGTGCAATCTGGCGTACTGGATATTATCTTCCGCATTGCCGATGACCAGGGTCTGTTGCTGCTGGATTTCAAAGATCTGCGGGCCATCACCCAGTACATCGGCGACAACGCTAAATCGTTCCAGAACCAGTACGGCAACATCAGCAGCGCCTCGGTCGGCGCTATCCAGCGCGGACTTTTGTCGTTGGAACAGCAAGGGGCGGCGCACTTCTTTGGCGAGCCGATGCTGGATATCAAAGACTGGATGCGTACCGACGCCAGCGGTAAAGGGATGATTAATATCCTCAGCGCCGAGAAGCTCTACCAGATGCCCAAACTATACGCCGCCAGCCTGCTGTGGATGCTCTCCGAACTGTACGAACAACTGCCGGAAGCGGGCGATCTGGAAAAACCGAAGCTGGTATTTTTCTTCGACGAAGCCCACCTGCTGTTCAACGACGCCCCGCAGGTATTGCTGGATAAAATCGAACAGGTGATCCGCCTGATCCGCTCGAAAGGGGTCGGCGTGTGGTTCGTTTCGCAAAACCCGTCCGATATTCCGGACAACGTGCTCGGGCAGTTGGGGAACCGCGTGCAGCACGCCCTGCGCGCCTTTACGCCGAAAGATCAGAAAGCGGTGAAAACAGCAGCGCAAACCATGCGCGCCAATCCGGCGTTTGATACCGAGAAAGCCATTCAGGAGCTGGGCACCGGCGAGGCGCTGATCTCGTTTCTCGATGCCAAAGGTAGCCCGTCGGTGGTTGAGCGAGCGATGGTCATTGCGCCGTGTTCACGGATGGGGCCGGTGACGGACGATGAGCGCAACGGGCTGATTAATCACTCCTCGCTGTACGGCAAATATGAGGAAGAGATCGACCGAGAGTCCGCCTACGAACGTTTGCAGCAAGGCGTGCAGGCCAGCACCGAGCAGCAAAATACGCCCCCCGCCAACGGTAAATCGATTGATGTGGACGGCGGTATTCTCGGTGGGTTGAAGGATATTCTGTTTGGCAGCACCGGACCACGCGGCGGCAAGCGCGATGGCGTGGTACAGAGCGTGGCGAAAAGCGCGGCGCGACAGGTCACCAATCAGATAATCCGCGGCATGTTGGGGAGTTTGATGGGCGGAAGAAAACGTTAGTCCCCGTGTTACGTTGCCGGATGGCGGCGTAAACGCCTTATCCGACCTTCAGGCCCTGAGTAGACCTGATAAGCCCAGCGCCATCAGGCACTGCCTGTTACGTTGCCGGATGGCGGCGTAAACGCCTTATCCGACCTACAGGCCCTGAGTAGGCCTGATAAACCCAGCGCCATCAGGCACTGCGTGGTACTGTGCCGGATGACGGCGTAAACGCCTTATCCGACCTACAGGCCCTGGTTAGGCCTGAAAAGCCCAGCACCATCAGGCACTGCGTGGTACGTTGCCGGATGGCGGCGTAAACGCCTTATCCGACCTACGGGTCCTGGGTAGGCCTGATAAGCCCAGCGCCATCAGGCACTGCGTGGTACTGTGCCGGATAGCGGCGTAAACGCCTTATCCGACCTACGGATCCTGGGTAGGTCTGATAAGCCCAGCGCCATCAGGCACTGCGTGGTACGTTGCCGGATGGCGGCGTAAACGCCTTATCCGGCCTACAGGCCCTGAGTAGGCCTGATAAGCCCAGCGCCATCAGGCACTGCGTGGTACTGTGCCGGATAGCGGCGTAAACGCCTTATCCGACCTACGGGTCCTGGGTAGGCCTGATAAGCGCAGCGCCATCAGGCACTGCCTGATGGCGACCAGTGATTACGACTTACGCAGCATCAGCCATAGGCTAATCAGGAAGAAACTGGCACTTGGCAGCAGCGCACCGATAATCGGCGGAATGCCGTACACCAGCGTCAGCGGGCCAAAGATTTGGTCCAGCACATAGAACACAAAGCCAAAGCTAATCCCTGTCACCACGCGCACGCCCATCGGGACGCTACGCAGCGGACCAAAGATAAACGACAGCGCCATCAGCATCATGACCGCCACAGACAGCGGCTGGAAGACTTTGCTCCACATATTGAGCTGGTAGCGTCCGGCATCCTGGCCACTCGACTTCAGGTACTTCACGTAGTTATGCAGACCGCTAATCGACAGCGCGTCAGGATCCAACGCCACGACGCCGAGCTTGTCGGGCGTAAGGTTGGTTTTCCAGGTACCGCTCACCGTTTGCGAGCCGGTGATTTGCTTCGGATTGGTCAGGTTGGATTCATCCACCTGCGCCAGACGCCAGACCTTCTGCTCCGGGTCAAACGTCGCGCTTGCAGCATAGCGAACAGACTGCAGACGGCGTTTGTCGTTGAAGGAGTAGATGCTAATCCCGCCTAACTCGGCGTCACCTTTCACCCGCTCGATGTAGACAAAGCTGTCGCCATCTTTCGCCCATAACCCCTGCTGCGTTGAGAGCAACGAGCCGCCGTACATCTGCTGCGCACGGTAGTTACGCGCCATCTGTTCGCCCTGCGGTGCCACCCATTCACCGATGGCCATCGTCAGCAGCACCAGCGGAATCGCGGTTTTCATCACCGACAACGCCACCTGCATACGGGTAAAGCCGGAAGCCTGCATCACCACCAGTTCGCTGCGCTGGGCCAGCATGCCCAGACCCAGCAAAGCACCCAGCAGCGCCGCCATCGGGAAGAAGATCTGGATATCTTTCGGCGCGCTGAGCAGGGTATACAGCCCGGCGCCCATCGCATCGTAGCTCCCCTGCCCGGCTTTTTTCAGCTGGTCGACAAACTTGATGATCCCGGAGAGCGACACCAGCATGAACAACGTCATCATGATGGTGGTGAAAATGGTTTTACCGATATAGCGGTCAAGTACACCAAAAGGCTGCATTATACCGCTCCTTTACGCATAAAACGGGCACGCAAGCGGCGCATCGGCACCGTATCCCAGAGGTTAAGCACAATCGCCAGCGCCAGATACGCCAGGTTAACCGTCCACATCCAGAACACCGGATCCAGCTTACCTTTGCCACCGTTCGACTTCAGCGACGTCTGCACCAGGAAGAACAGCAAATAGAGCAGCATTGCTGGCAGCATGGACAGTACGCGACCCTGACGCGGGTTCACCACGCTCAACGGTACGACCATCAGCGCCATCATAAATACGGTGAAGACTAACGTGATACGCCAGGTCAGCTCCGCGCGGGCGCGATCGTTGTCGGTCGTCCACAGCGTACGCATATTCATCTGGTCAGTATCGTTTGGATCCAGCGCCACGGCCTGGTGACCGATAATCGCCTGGTAATCCTGGAAGTCGGTAATGCGGAAATCGCGCAGCAGCGCGGTTCCTTCAAAGCGCGTCCCCTGGTTCAGCGTCACGACCTGGGAGCCATCGCGCATCTGGGTAAGATGTCCAGAATCCGCTACCACCACCGAAGGACGGGCGTTACCTTTCGGGCGGATTTGCGCGAGAAACACATCTTTGAAGTTACTGCCGTCAACGCTTTCAATAAACAGTACCGAACTGCCGTTCGTCGCCTGCTGGAATTGCCCCTGAGCAAGCGCCGCCATTCCGGGGTTCGCTTTCGCCTCCGCCAGGACTTCGTCCTGATGTCTGGAGGACCACGGTCCGGCCCACATCACGTTGACCGCGGCAATAATACTGGTGAACAGCGCCAGCACCATCGCCGCTTTCACCAGCACAGCCTTGCTCAGCCCGCAGGCGTGCATGACCGTAATTTCACTTTCGGTATACAGTTTGCCCAGCGTCATCAGCAGCCCGAGGAACAGGCTTAAGGGCAAGATAAGTTGCGCCATTTCTGGCACGCCCAGCCCCAGCAGCGAGAGCACCAGATTTGCCGGGATATCACCGTCAACAGCCGCACCAAGGATCCTGACTAACTTTTGACAAAAGAAGATCAAAAGCAGAATGAATAGGATCGCCAGTTGGCTTTTGAGCGTTTCCCGAACCAGATATCTTATGATTATCACTTTAAATACGCCCGTAAAAACCCGTCTTTTGCCGGAATTTAGCTTGTTTCATGGCTTAAACGTCATTTATTCTCTTGAGTCGTCGAAATCGTCGCTAAGATCATTATACTCAACGGATCCACCTCTCAGAAATTGTTCTGACGTGCCAATGCCGTAATAACGTTAAGATTAACACGAAGTCACCGCAACAGCGGGTATGAGTTACGAAAGCTTGCAATTCTATCCGTAGCCACCGCCGTTGTCTTTAAGATTCAGGAGCGTAGTGCATGGAGTTCAGTGTAAAAAGCGGTAGCCCGGAGAAACAGCGGAGTGCGTGCATCGTCGTGGGAGTCTTTGAACCACGCCGCCTCTCTCCGATTGCAGAGCAGCTCGACAAGATCAGCGACGGGTACATCAGCGCACTGCTGCGTCGTGGCGAACTGGAAGGCAAACCGGGTCAAACCCTGTTGCTGCACCATGTTCCTAACGTTCTTTCTGAGCGAATTCTCCTCATTGGGTGTGGCAAAGAGCGCGAACTTGATGAGCGCCAGTACAAGCAAGTCATTCAGAAAACCATCAATACGCTGAATGATACTGGCTCAATGGAAGCCGTCTGCTTCCTGACTGAGCTGCACGTAAAAGGGCGCAATAACTACTGGAAAGTGCGCCAGGCTGTTGAAACGGCACAGGAAACGCTGTACAGCTTTGATCAACTGAAGACTAACAAAAGCGAGCCGCGTCGCCCGCTGCGTAAAATGGTCTTCAACGTGCCAACTCGCCGTGAACTGACCAGCGGTGAGCGTGCTATCCAGCACGGTCTGGCGATCGCCGCCGGCATTAAAGCGGCAAAAGATCTTGGCAACATGCCGCCGAACATCTGTAACGCCGCTTATCTGGCCTCTCAGGCGCGTCAGTTGGCAGACAGCTACAGCAAAAATGTTGTGACCCGGGTGATCGGTGAGCAGCAGATGAAAGAACTGGGCATGCACTCTTATCTGGCCGTCGGTCACGGTTCGCAAAACGAGTCGCTGATGTCGGTCATTGAGTACAAAGGCAATCCGTCCGAAGACGCGCGTCCGATTGTGCTGGTCGGTAAAGGGTTAACCTTTGACTCCGGCGGTATCTCCATCAAACCAGCCGAAGGCATGGATGAGATGAAGTACGACATGTGCGGCGCGGCAGCAGTATACGGCGTGATGCGTATGGTGGCTGAGCTTCAGTTGCCCATCAACGTCGTCGGCGTGCTTGCGGGCTGTGAAAACATGCCGGGTGGCCGCGCATATCGCCCGGGCGACGTGCTGACCACCATGTCTGGGCAGACCGTTGAAGTGCTCAATACCGACGCTGAAGGCCGCCTGGTGCTGTGCGACGTGTTAACCTACGTCGAGCGCTTTGAACCGGAAGCGGTGATTGACGTCGCGACCCTGACCGGCGCGTGCGTGATTGCGCTGGGCCATCACATCACCGGCCTGATGTCGAACCACAACCCGCTGGCGCATGAGCTGATCGGTGCGTCCGAGCAGGCTGGCGACCGCGCGTGGCGTTTGCCGCTGGGTGATGAATACCAGGAGCAGTTAGAGTCCAACTTTGCAGATATGGCGAACATCGGCGGACGTCCTGGCGGGGCTATTACTGCGGGCTGCTTCCTGTCACGCTTTACCCGTAAGTACAACTGGGCACACCTGGACATCGCCGGTACCGCATGGCGTTCGGGTAAAGCCAAAGGCGCAACCGGTCGTCCGGTCGCGTTGCTGTCGCAGTTCCTGCTCAATCGTGCAGGTTTTAACGGCGAAGAGTAAGTTTGAGATTGCCCCGTAGGCCGGATAAGCGCAGCGCCATCCGGCAAAACGCCTGATGGCGGCGCTATTGCGCCTTATCAGGCCTACGGTGTGCATCATGGCAACGCATTTAAATCCACCACAAGAAGCCCCATATTATGAGAAACGCAACGTTCTATATTCTGGACAATGACAACACCGTCGATGGCTTAAGCGCCGTCGAGCAACTGGTGTGTGAAATTGCCGCAGAACGTTGGCGGGCTGGCAAGCGCGTGCTGATCGCCTGCGAAAACGAAAAGCAGGCTCTTCGACTGGATGAAGCCCTGTGGGCAAGACCGGCAGAAAGCTTTGTTCCGCATAATCTGGCGGGCGAAGGCCCCAGAGGCGGCGCGCCGGTAGAAATTGCCTGGCCGGAGAAACGTAACAGCAGCCCGCGCGACCTGCTGATCAGTTTGCGCGTTGGCTTTGCAGATTTTGCCACCGCTTTCACAGAAGTGATAGACTTCGTTCCTTACGAAGATTCTTTGAAACAATCGGCACGCGATCGCTACAAAGCTTACCGCGTGGCTGGTTTTAACCTGAATACGGCAACCTGGAAATAATGGAAAAGACATACAACCCACAAGATATCGAACAGCCGCTTTACGAGCACTGGGAAAAGCAGGGCTATTTCAAACCTAACGGCGATGAAAGCAAAGAGTCCTTCTGCATCATGATCCCGCCGCCGAACGTCACCGGCAGTTTGCATATGGGTCATGCTTTCCAGCAAACCATCATGGATACCATGATTCGCTACCAGCGCATGCAGGGCAAAAACACCCTGTGGCAGGCCGGTACCGACCACGCGGGTATCGCCACCCAGATGGTGGTTGAGCGTAAGATTGCCGCTGAAGAAGGTAAAACCCGTCACGACTACGGTCGCGATGCCTTCATCGACAAAATCTGGCAGTGGAAAGCAGAATCCGGCGGCACCATTACCCGTCAGATGCGCCGTCTCGGCAACTCGGTTGACTGGGAGCGCGAGCGCTTCACCATGGACGAAGGTCTTTCCAATGCCGTGAAAGAAGTCTTCGTTCGCCTGTACAAAGAAGATCTGATTTACCGTGGCAAGCGCCTGGTAAACTGGGACCCGAAACTGCGCACCGCCATCTCTGACCTGGAAGTGGAAAACCGCGAGTCGAAAGGCTCGATGTGGCACATCCGCTATCCGCTGGCCGACGGCGCGAAAACCGCAGACGGTAAAGATTACCTGGTCGTCGCCACCACCCGTCCGGAAACTATTCTGGGCGATACCGGCGTGGCCGTGAACCCGGAAGATCCGCGTTATAAAGATCTGATCGGCAAGTTCGTTATTCTGCCGCTGGTTGACCGCCGTATTCCGATCGTGGGCGATGAACATGCCGATATGGAAAAAGGCACCGGCTGCGTGAAGATCACGCCTGCGCACGACTTTAACGACTACGAAGTCGGGAAACGTCACGGCCTGCCAATGATCAACATTCTGACCTTTGATGGCGACATCCGCGAAACCGCGGAAGTTTATGACACCAAGGGCGAAGAATCCGACGTTTACTCCAATGCTATCCCGGCTGAATTCCAGAAGCTGGAACGTTTTGCCGCGCGTAAAGCCATCGTGGCTGCCATCGATGCGATGGGCCTACTGGAAGAGATCAAACCTCACGATCTGACCGTTCCTTACGGCGACCGTGGCGGCGTGGTTATCGAGCCAATGCTGACCGACCAGTGGTACGTCCGTGCCGACGTGCTGGCGAAACCGGCGGTTGAAGCGGTTGAGAATGGCGACATTCAGTTCGTGCCGAAGCAGTACGAAAACATGTACTTCTCCTGGATGCGTGATATTCAGGACTGGTGTATCTCTCGTCAGCTGTGGTGGGGTCATCGCATCCCGGCATGGTATGACAACGACGGCAACGTCTATGTCGGCCGTACCGAAGACGAAGTGCGTCAGGAAAACAACCTCAGCGCCGACGTCCAGCTTCGTCAGGACGAAGACGTTCTGGATACCTGGTTCTCCTCCGCGCTGTGGACCTTCTCTACCCTTGGCTGGCCGGAAAACACCGACGCGCTGCGTCAGTTCCACCCAACCAGCGTGATGGTTTCCGGCTTCGACATCATCTTCTTCTGGATTGCCCGCATGATCATGATGACCATGCACTTCATCAAAGATGAAAACGGCAAGCCGCAGGTTCCGTTCAAGACCGTCTACATGACCGGTCTGATTCGTGACGACGAAGGCCAGAAGATGTCCAAGTCCAAAGGTAACGTAATCGACCCGCTGGATATGGTCGACGGTATCTCCCTGGCAGACCTGCTGGAGAAACGTACCGGCAACATGATGCAGCCGCAGCTGGCTGAGAAAATTGCTAAACGTACCGAGAAACAGTTCCCGGACGGCATCGAGCCGCACGGCACCGACGCCCTGCGTTTCACCCTGGCGGCGCTGGCCTCTACCGGCCGCGACATCAACTGGGATATGAAGCGTCTGGAAGGTTACCGTAACTTCTGTAACAAGCTGTGGAACGCCAGCCGCTTCGTGCTGATGAACACTGAAGATCAGGATTGCGGCTTCAACGGCGGCGAAATGACCCTGTCTCTGGCAGACCGCTGGATCCTGGCTGAATTCAACCAGACCGTTAAAGCGTACCGCGAAGCGCTGGATAACTTCCGCTTCGATATCGCTGCGGGCATCCTGTACGAGTTCACCTGGAACCAGTTCTGTGACTGGTATCTGGAGCTGACCAAGCCGGTGATGACCGGGGGTTCCGAGTCTGAACTGCGCGGCACCCGCAATACGCTGGTTACCGTGCTGGAAGGTCTGCTGCGCCTGGCGCACCCGATTATTCCGTTCATCACCGAAACCATCTGGCAGCGCGTGAAAATCATTTGCGGCAACACCGCAGATACCATCATGCTGCAGCCGTTCCCGGAATATAACGCCGCACAGGTTGATGAAGCCGCGCTTGCTGATACCGAATGGCTGAAACAGGCGATCGTTGCCGTACGTAACATCCGTGCGGAAATGAACATCGCGCCTGGCAAACCGCTGGAGCTGCTGCTGCGCGGTTGCAGCAAAGATGCGGAGCGTCGTGTGAACGACAACCGCAGCTTCCTGCTGAACCTGGCACGTCTGGAAAGCATTACCGTGCTGCCAGCCGATGACAAAGGTCCGGTTTCCGTGACCAAAATCATCGACGGCGCCGAACTGCTGATCCCAATGGCGGGCCTCATCAACAAAGAAGATGAGCTGGCGCGTCTGGCAAAAGAAGTGACGAAAATCGAAGGCGAGATTGCCCGTATCGAAGGCAAGCTCTCCAACGAAGGTTTCGTTGCTCGTGCGCCAGAAGCGGTCATTGCGAAAGAGCGTGAGAAGCTGGACGGTTACGCAGAAGCCAAAGCGAAGCTGATTGAACAGCAGGCGGTCATCGCCGCGCTGTAAAGCTGTTTGCCGGATGGCGCTACGTTTATCCGGCACACAGGCACCGTCATTGTAGGTCGGATAAGCGTAGCGCATCCGACACCGCAGACGATAAAAGCCGGAGCGTGCTCCGGCTTTTATGTATCAGATGAACGGAATGTAGGCCATCACTCCACGTGAAAGCCACATCGCCGGGCCAGTTTCCAACGTATTATCGTCGTTGGTCAGTTCCAGCGAATCCAAATCACCCTGTACATGGGAATTACTGGCCAGCCAGCTGACAAGCCACATTTTCATCCATGGATAAGCCAACCCAAGCGTTATACCCGAAATAAACATCACCAGCACAAAACGCCAGACCAGGCCATGCGCCGTGACTGAAGAATGAAAACGAATTTTACCTTCAGCCAGTATCAGGTTATTCATAAACAGATTGCGTAGCGTGACATATAAATAACTTACGGTAACAATAATCCCGACGAAATAGAGAAAGTAGCAAGCCATTATTCTGCTATAATTTTCCACGATAAACGCGTCATCAGCCACGCCTAACACGGCCAGCATCACCATTTGCAGAAAAATAGGGGCAATCAGCCAGGCTATCACGACTACAAATGGCAGCAGTACCAGCACGGCTTTAATACAACCTACGATGCACGCTTTCATATTAACGCCAATGGCAAAACGGTGAATACCAAAACTCCCGCCATTACCAATTAACTGCATCCATTTTGCATAGGTAATACCATAAGTGATACCCATACCGACAATGCCCACCAGCGCAATAAACACTATTCTGATCAGCATTCCCGTGCTGCCATCCAGCGATTCTGTGGCCAGGCTCAGAAGATAAACCACACCCCAGTTAACCAGAGAAAGTACCACTGGCACTACTAGCATATAAAGCCAGGCCTGTAATTTTGAGCAGGAAAAGCCAAAGCTGACACCGTTAAGCGATGTCATCGCCGCCTGATATTGCAGGCTTTTTATGGCCATTAATGGAAGAGCTGCTACCAGTAAGCCAATCAAAGTAAATCCAATGAGATGACTGCCGTGCACGATAAAATTCACGCTGACGCTATAAATTACCATGATCAACAGGAAGCTTACAAAGATCGCGCCACCTGTCGCCTTATAGGTAAAAGCCTGACCATTAAGAGTCATATTCTCATAAATATATCGGCGACATTTCACTATCGCCCACGGCATATAAATACCCAGGGTAATACAACTCAACAAAACATTGACAAGACAAAGAACAAAATACTGCCACCCTTTACCGGTAAAAATAAACGTGTGGCGTTGATTTTCCTGACCACCAACAAACTCATTCATGAATGATATCCCTAACATGCTTTCCATTAATATAGAAAATAAAAACCAATATTCAATTACTGGTTCGGTTACAATACTATCTTTAATTATCTAATGTATTTTATTTTTTTCTGATTCAGTAACGTCTTGCACCCGGCAGAAGAGAGTGGTATTAAATTAATATATAATTGTATTTTTAGAATAGAGCCATATTATGAATGCTGTGCTGCCATCCACGCTAACCCTGCGTCGAATCACCGAACCAGACAACGCCGCCATCGCCGCTGTGATCCGCAAAGTTTCCGCTGAATACGGGCTTACCGCCGATAAAGGCTATACCGTTGCCGACCCTAATCTGGACGAACTTTTCCAGGTTTACAGCCAGCCGGGCGCGGCCTACTGGGTGGTTGAGCAAAACGGTGAAGTCGTGGGCGGCGGCGGCGTTGCGCCGTTAGGATGTAGCGAACCGGACATTTGCGAACTACAGAAGATGTACTTCCTGTCGAGCGCACGTGGTCAGGGACTGGCGAAAAAGCTGGCGCTGATGGCGCTCGCACATGCCCGCGAGCAGGGTTTTAAGCAGTGCTATCTGGAAACCACGGCGTTTCTGACCGAGGCAATCCGCCTGTATGAACATTTAGGCTTTGAGCATATCAGCGAAGCGCTGGGCTGTACCGGGCACGTGGATTGCGAAGTGCGGATGTTAAAGCCCCTCTGACATCATGCCGAGGGGCCATATCGGCTTTACTGCATCTCAGCTGAAAGCATCAGGCGAATCACGCCAGCCGCGCGAGCGGTTGGCAACTTCAGTACCTGTGACCAAAGGTCCTGCACTATCTCACAGGCAATCTTCTCTTTGCCGACTGCTTTAGTCGGGTCAGCCATAATCTGAATATCGTCCCCGTAGCGCTGTACCAGCCCTGGGCTTATTGCTTGCAGATCCTGCAACGCCAGCTGCTTTTCCTCTGCCGTGACCGTATGTTTTTTCGGGCCGTGAGAGGCATACATCATGCTCATATCACTCGCCATGCGACGATCCATGATCTCACGCGGAACAAGACGTGCCGGGTTAATCCCACCTTTTACCGCCGGAAACAAAAAGCGGAAGCATTCGTCATCACCAATTTTGGCCACTGCAGCAATCTGCTCAAGATTAATTTTCATATATTCAATGACATTGGCATCTGGCGCCTGCTGCAATCTCGCCATTTGCAACTGAAGAATTTGCGGCTGTATCGCGTCGATAACCTGCTGTTCACTGCTACCAGATCTCTTCATCTGCGCGGCCTGGCTGATAATTTTTTGTGTCAGCGCAGGTTCCTGCTCCTTAATTACCTGAAACGCCGGATTGGAGAGCATCGCCTTTTCAAACTGCTGTTCTTCGGTCAGCCCATAATCCGGGCTTTCACGGGGGATCAGGTAGTGCACATCAAACAGATTCCACGCGATAATTGCCACCACAAAAACCACCGCGCCGGAAATCTTGCCCAGCCAGCCTTTTTTACGAAACATGCCGACAACGATAGCAATCACCGCCCCGATATAACCCGCCAACAATACGTGTGCCCAGTTCATTAACCATCCTTATGCCAAATTGTCTCTGTATAGGGATATATTTCCCCTTCGCGTGTTTTGATTATTACGGCAGCAGCGAGCGATTTCCAGCCACCAGATTTTGCTAACAAAAACAGGAAGGATTAAAGCGCGTGGCGAGAGGTACCACGCGTCAAAGAAGGGAGCTAAGCCGGTACGCCGCTGTGGAAGCGGAATTCATCGTCGGGAGAGGTAATCAACGCGGCTTCGACTTCGCCAAAGAACCGCACCCGGCTACTGATATCGTCTGCAGAAACCTGCTGCGCCAGCGCCAGGTAATCCTGATAGTGGCGCGCCTCGGATCGCAGCAGCGACAGGTAAAACGCCTGTAAATCGTCATCCAGATACGGTGCCAGCGCGGCGAATCGTTCGCAGGAACGCGCCTCAATGTACGCCCCGCAAATCAGTTTATCGATCAGCGTTAATGGCTCGTGGGTTCGCACCTCTTTGAGCATGCCTTTGGCGTAACGGCTGGCGGTAATCTTGATATAGGGAATGTTGCGGCTCATCATCGCCTCACGCACCTGCCAGAAGTGGTGCAGCTCTTCTTTGATCAGCAAAACCATACTGTCGATAAGCCTGCGTCCCCATGGGTCGTCGGTTTGTGGCATCACGCTTTTGCTTATCTGTTTATTCAGTGCAATAAAATCCGGTTCATCCCCTTCTCTGAAAGCAAAAGCCTCATAGGGTTTCAGCCAGTCCAGTAGCGCCTGCGCGCCCTGTTTATCTGCGACATACTTACGCACCAGCAGCATGGCCGTTTGCGCCGCTTTCAGCTCACAGACGAGGTGATCGGTCAGTAACAGTGGGAGATTCGCTGGTTCTCGCGCTTTATCAAGCCAGGCCTGAGGCGTTTTACAGTGCAGGAAGTTGTGGATCGGGGAGAGTATTTGCAGGTAATCCATACGTTGTCCTTGGCCTACGGCAGCAGACGCCACCGTAGGTCAGCAGATGACTTAGTGACGCACGCCGTCATCATCTTCGTCGACGAGATCTTCATCGTCGCCGTCTTCACCTTCTTCGCCGTTCGGGTCTTCAAAATAGGTGCCCCAACCGTCGTATTCCACATCATATTTTTCCGCCAGGTTCATCAGTTGCTCAACCTGAGCGTCAATCAACTCGGCATTCAGAGCGCATTCGCTCAGGATGTCACAGCAAATAACCGTGTCGCCTTCTTCCACTTCCAGCTCTTCCGGCTCGGTCACTTCATAACCCAGCTTGAAGGCTTCTACTGCCGCTTTTTCCAGGGTTTCAAAGTCGTCCGCGGAAAGGTGATGCTCGATGGTGTACAGCGCGTCGGGATCGCTGCCATCTTCGAGTAACTCTTCAATAATCAAGCGCGTTTCTTCACGCTGTTCTTCCAGTAGTTCCGGGTTTGCCATGGCTCGTTCCTCATAATGTCCTGCCGATACTCTTATTGTCACATACCGTTGTCATTGCCTCCACCTTTCCAGGAAAGATTTGTTAAACAAGGTTGCAAATGAATAAACATCCATATAAATTGAATTTTAATTCAATAAATGGCCTAAGCCATGTGAGGGAA
The DNA here is from genome assembly GCF_004353845.1 of Citrobacter arsenatis. Classification (GTDB taxonomy): domain Bacteria; phylum Pseudomonadota; class Gammaproteobacteria; order Enterobacterales; family Enterobacteriaceae; genus Citrobacter; species Citrobacter arsenatis. Next base: position 611,155 of record NZ_CP037864.1, on the reverse strand, counting down.
CCATGTCTGCGTTTTATCAGAAACATTTTTTGAAACTGCTTGATTTCACCTCTGCTGAACTCACGTCACTGCTCCAGCTCGCCGCACAGCTGAAGGCAGATAAGAAAAACGGTACTGAGGTCGCTAAACTCAGCGGTAAAAACATTGCGCTCATCTTCGAAAAAGACTCAACCCGTACCCGTTGCTCTTTCGAAGTTGCCGCATACGATCAAGGCGCGCGCGTGACGTATCTCGGGCCGAGCGGCAGCCAGATTGGTCATAAAGAGTCGATCAAAGACACCGCCCGCGTGCTCGGTCGTATGTACGACGGTATTCAGTATCGGGGCCACGGTCAGGAGATTGTGGAGACGCTGGCGGAATATGCCGGGGTTCCGGTATGGAATGGATTAACCAACGAGTTTCACCCTACCCAACTGCTGGCCGATTTACTCACGATGCAGGAACACCTGCCGGGTAAAGCGTTTAATGAGATGACGCTGGTCTACACCGGTGATGCCCGCAACAACATGGGCAATTCCATGCTGGAAGCTGCGGCGTTAACCGGACTGGATCTGCGCCTGGTCGCGCCACAGGCCTGCTGGCCGGAGGAAAGCCTGGTTGCGGAGTGCAAAGCGCAAGCGCTGAAAAACGGCGGCAATATTACGCTGACCGAAGATGTCGCTACGGGCGTGAAAGACGCGGATTTCATCTATACCGACGTCTGGGTATCAATGGGCGAAGCGAAAGAGAAGTGGGCCGAACGTATTGCGCTGCTGCGTAAATACCAGGTTAACAGCGCGATGATGGCGTTGACCGGCAATCCGCAGGTGAAATTCCTGCACTGCCTGCCCGCGTTTCATGACGATCAAACCACGCTTGGTAAACAAATGGCGCAGGAATATGGTCTGCACGGCGGGATGGAAGTGACCGATGAGGTCTTTGAATCACCCGCCAGTATCGTATTCGATCAGGCGGAAAACCGGATGCACACCATCAAAGCGGTAATGGTGGCAACATTGGCAAAGTAAGGGCATATGCCGGATGGCGATGCTCAGCATCTTATCCGGCCTACGGGAGCGAGGTTGTAGGCCGGGTAAGGCGAAGCCGCACCCGGCAATCTGCACCGTTGTGCCTGATGGCGCTACGCTTATCAGGCCTACGGTCCGTCACTTAACCAACAACTTAACCACCGCTTTGCGTACCATCGCTGGAGCACCGACCGCGCACAGCGGTTTATGCACTTCGCCCGGCCTACGGGAGCGAGGTTGTAGGCCGGGTAAGGCGAAGCCGCACCCGGCAATCTGCACCGTTGTGCCTGATGGCGCTACGCTTATCAGGCCTACGGTCCATCACTTAACCAACAACTTAACCACCGCTTTGCGTACCATCGCTGGAGCACCGACCGCGCACAGCGGTTTATGCACTTCGCCCGGATAGAACACCACGAAGTCACCTTCGTTCAGTACCACCGTTTTCTCCTGTACCCCTTCCGCCACGAAGGCGATATCTTTGTCCGCCAGCCAGTCTGTTTCCGGCGCGCCCGCAGGCTGCGTGCTGAAGGTCATACCTTCCTGACCTTTAAGCAGGATCTGAATATCCAGATAGCGGGCGTGATATTCGGCGCGGCGCTGTGCAAACGGCTCGGTCATATCTTCAGCAATCAGATAAAACAGACGATCGCCGTCGATATCATGCTTACCCTTTGCCGTCGCATCCGTCACATGCGCTTTAATGTGTTCAATCGCCTGACGCAGCTCTTCCGGCAGCCAGGTATCCAGGTTGTAAATATTGCCGACGATCATCTCAAACCCCTTAATTAAAACATCGTTTCATTTTGGTTGTTATACGAAAAAACACGCTGCCATACCACTGCTATTTGCCGATATTTTGCGTCAACGCATGTTTATCGCATTACTGCTGTTTGGCGTTCAGGGTGAATGAATATTCATGAGAATCGTTTGCGATGAATAAATTGTGCATTTTTCGCTTGATCCCATAACGGAGCTGAGTATAATCGCGGACAATTTGCCGGGAGGATGTATGGTTCAGTGTGTACGACATTTTGTCTTACCGCGTCTGAAAAAGGACGCTGGCCTGCCGTTTTTCTTTCCGTTGATCACCCATTCCGAGCCCCTCAATTGAGGGGCTTTTTTTTTGCCCAGGCGTCAGGAGATAAACATGGCTAACCCGCTCTATCAAAAACACATCATTTCCATAAACGACCTCAGCCGCGATGACCTCAATCTGGTCCTCGCGACGGCGGCGAAATTAAAAGCTAACCCGCAGCCGGAGCTGTTGAAGCATAAGGTCATCGCCAGCTGCTTCTTTGAGGCGTCAACCCGCACCCGTTTATCCTTTGAAACCTCCATGCACCGTCTGGGCGCCAGCGTGGTGGGTTTCTCCGACAGCAGCAACACGTCGCTGGGCAAAAAAGGCGAAACCCTGGCCGATACCATTTCCGTCATCAGCACCTATGTCGACGCCATCGTAATGCGCCACCCGCAGGAAGGCGCTGCGCGACTGGCAACGGAGTTCTCTGGCAACGTTCCGGTACTGAACGCAGGCGACGGCTCCAACCAGCATCCCACCCAAACGCTGCTGGATCTGTTTACCATTCAGGAAACTCAGGGCCGACTGGACAATCTGCAAATCGCCATGGTGGGTGACCTGAAGTATGGCCGTACCGTCCACTCCCTGACCCAGGCGCTGGCGAAGTTTGAAGGTAACCGTTTCTACTTCATCGCCCCAGACGCGCTGGCCATGCCGCAATACATTCTGGATATGCTGAACGAAAAAGGTATCGCCTGGAGCCTGCACGGCACTATTGAAGAGGTAATGGCAGAGGTCGATATCCTCTACATGACCCGCGTACAGAAAGAGCGTCTGGACCCGTCCGAATACGCCAACGTGAAAGCCCAGTTTGTTTTGCGCGCCAGCGATTTGAACGGCGCCAGAGCGAATATGAAGGTGCTGCATCCGCTGCCGCGTATTGATGAAATCACCACCGACGTCGATAAGACGCCGCACGCCTGGTATTTCCAGCAGGCTGGCAACGGCATCTTCGCCCGCCAGGCGTTACTGGCACTGGTACTGAATAGCGAACTGGCACTGTAAGGGAGAAAAAGAGATGACACACGATAACAAACTGCAGGTTGAAGCCATCAAACGTGGCACCGTGATTGACCATATTCCCGCACAGGTTGGTTTTAAGCTGCTGACGCTGTTCAAACTGACGGAAACCGACCAGCGCATCACCATCGGTCTGAACCTGCCGTCTGGCGAGATGGGCCGTAAGGATCTGATTAAAATCGAAAATACGTTCCTGACCGACGAGCAGGTAAACCAGCTCTCCCTGTATGCCCCGCAGGCAACGGTAAACCGCATTGACGATTACGACGTGGTGGGTAAATCACGTCCGAGCCTGCCTGAGCGTATTGACAATGTACTGGTTTGCCCGAACAGCAACTGTATCAGTCATGCTGAGCCGGTTTCCTCCAGTTTTGCAGTGAAAAAGCGCGCTGATGACATCGCACTCAAATGCAAATACTGTGAAAAAGAGTTTTCGCATTATGTGGTGCTGGCCAACTAATTGGGGTTGGTTATGAAATGTGGCCTCTCTATAATGGCCAGGAACATTCAATTACCGCTGTAATTCAGGAGAAATCATGAGCAAGACTATCGCGACGGAAAATGCACCAGCAGCAATCGGCCCATACGTACAGGGCGTTGACCTGGGTAGCATGGTAATTACTTCCGGTCAGATCCCGGTCGATCCGAAAACCGGTGCCGTATCGGAAGACGTGTCCGCTCAGGCACGTCAGTCGCTGGAAAACGTAAAAGCTATCGTTGAAGCAGCAGGCCTGAAAGTGGGCGACATCGTAAAAACGACCGTCTTCGTAAAAGATCTAAACGATTTCGCAACCGTAAACGCGACCTACGAAGCGTTCTTCACCGAGCACAACGCGACTTTCCCGGCGCGTTCTTGTGTGGAAGTTGCCCGTCTGCCGAAAGACGTGAAAATCGAGATTGAAGCGATCGCCGTTCGTCGCTAAACCACCTTGTGCCGGATGGCGGCTTCGCGTAATCCGGCCTACACAAGCGTAGTTTGTAGGCCCGGTAAGCGCGAGCGCCACCGGGCATTTATCACATCACGCCAAACAGTTTCGGCAGGAACAGCGAAATCGCCGGAATGTACGTTACGAGCATCAACACCAGGAACAGCACGGCATAGAATGGCAGCATTGCCTTCACCACCTGCTCTATTTTCTGCTTACTCACCGCACTGGCCACAAACAGCACCGACCCTACCGGCGGCGTAATCAGGCCGATCCCTAAGTTCACCAACATGATCATGCCAAAATGGACCGGATCAATGCCGAGCGCGTTGGTCACCGGCAGCAGTACCGGTGTCAAAATCAGGATCAGCGGCGCCATATCCATCAGCGTACCGATCAGCAGCAGCATGATGTTAATGCACATCAGGATGACGTATTTATTGTCCGAGATGCTGGTGAAGGCTTCGGTGATACGCATCGGCAACTGCATATAGGTCATGACGGCACCGAACGCAGCGGCAAAGCCGATCAGGATCATGACGATCGTGACCGTTTTCACCGTGCGGAACATCAGCTTCGGCAACTCAGACCATTTATAGTCACGATAGATAAACATGGTGACAAAGAAAGCCCACAGACAGGCAATCGCCGCCGACTCCGTCGCGGTAAAGATACCTGACAGGATCCCGCCCATGATGATCACAACCGTCATCAAGCCCCACAGCGTATCGACGAAAATCTTCAGCGCCTGGCGAAACGGTACGCGCTCCCCTTTTGGATAACCGCGTTTGTGGGCAAACGCCACGCACATCACCATCAGGCTGAAGCTTAACAGCAGGCCCGGCAGGATCCCGGCGATGAACAGCGCGGCAATCGACACTGTCCCACCCGTTGCCAGCGAGTAAATGACCGAGTTATGGCTGGGCGGTGTGAGGATCGCCTGCACCGAGCCGCTGGCGGTTACCGCCGCGGCGAAGTCGCGCGGATAACCTTTTTTATCCATCTCCGGGATCATTACCGAACCGATAGACGCGGTATCTGCCACGGACGATCCGGAAATGGCGCCAAAAAAGGTCGACGCCACAATGTTCACCAGCGACAGCCCGCCGCGGATAAAACCGACAAAAATATAGGCAAAGTTCACCAACCGCCGCGCAATTCCCCCTTCGGCCATGATCGCTCCAGCCAGAATAAAAAACGGGATCGCCAGCAGTGAAAACTTATTCACTCCGCTGGTCAGTTGGATCATTACCGCTTCCAGCGGAATATCAATGTACCAGGCCCCAATGATGGCGCTAATGCCAACCGCGTACGCTACCGGTACCCCAATCGCCAGCATAATGCCGAGCGTAAAGACGAGAATAAATGCATCCATCTGCTTTCCTTTCTGAAATGGGGGCGGTAACTAGCTGGTCGATCCCAGCATGACAACGGGACGTTGATACTGCGGGCCACGGAAAATCTTTTCCGCAATAAACAACAGCGTTATGGCAGAGCCAATCGGCAACGGAAGATAGTTTTGCCCGGCGCTTAAAAGCGGGAATTCCGCCACGGGCTGGTCCCACAGTTCAAGACAGAGATTGGTTCCGTACCAGAGGATAAACAGGCTTATCGCCACTAACATAACGTCTGCGATTACCGAGCAATAACGGCGGGAAGCATCACCCAGACGGTCAGTCACCATGCTCACCGCGATATGAGAACCTGCGCGATAGCTCACCGCCGCGCCAATAAAGGTGAATGTCACCATACAGAGAATAGCGACTGGCTCAGGCCATGACAGGGCGTTATTCAGAACATAACGCGCGAATATGCCAATAGGGATAATGGCGACCATGACCAATAATGCGATACCGGCAATCCACATTGACACCCGATAAAGAAAATCCATTACCGATGAATAGCATTCACCCATAATCATCACCTCGAATTAATCAAAAGATTCAGGTGGAGGATTGATATCCTCCACCTGATGAATTACTTCACATCCTGAATACGTTTGATCAAATCCTGGTGGTCTTTACCGTAATTATCCCGCACTGACTGCGTGGCTTTATAGAAATAGTCCGTATCAATATCGTGGAACTGAACGCCGTTGGTTTTCATAGTTTCCAGCGATTTTGCATTATAATCCTGCCAAAGTTTGCGTTGCTCTACCTGAGCTTCTTTAGCGAGTTTAATAATGAGATCCTGGTCTTCTTTTTTCAACTTATCCCATTTAGCTTTCGAGAACAAAAAAAGCTCAGGAATAATAAAGTGTTTGCTCCAGGTATAGTTTTTCACGACCGGCAAATAGTTGTGCGCAACAAACGTTGGCGGGTTATTTTCCGTGCCATCAATAACGCCGGTCTGCATGCCGCTAAAGACTTCACTGACGCCCATTACAACGGAGTTAGCGCCCATCGCTTTCAGGGTATCCAGCGCTATCGGGCTCCCTTGAACGCGGATTTTCATACCGTGTAAATCTTCCGGTTTCACCACCGGATTCTTGGTGATCAGATTACGCGTCCCCGCATCCATCCAACCCAAAAACACCAGCCGTGATTTGGTGTTGGCAGTCAGGCGGTCGCCAATTTCCTGACCGATCATGCCGTCGAGAACCTTATGCATATGGTCTTCATCACGGAAAATATAGGGCAAGGTAAATACGTTAATTTCAGGGAGGATAGCAGCGACAGGTGTCATCGAGACGCGAATAATATCGATAGCGCCTAATTGCGCTTGTTCAATCATCTGTTTTTCATCACCTAACACGCCACCGGGAAATGTTTTAATCTCCAGACGGCCGTCGGTCGCGGCGCTCAGTTTTTCCCCCATATGTTTGACGGCAACAACGTTCGGGTAATCAGCCGGGTGCACGTCTGCGGCGCGGAAGGTCTGTGCCAGCGTTACATGACTCGCCAGTAATACAGACGCACCAATACACAGACTTATCAGGTTTTTTGTCAGTTTCATTTGTCCTTCTCCAGAAGTTCATAATATCCATTAACAGGAATAGCTTGCAGAGCAAATGACTGCCGGAATTAAAAATGGGCAGCGAGAAACTTTCTTAACGACGTTACCTGCGCAGACTAACTGGTGTAACAATTTATTTCGATGACTGCCTTCACAAAAAAAAACCAAGCTCTATAATTTTTAGCACGCTGTTTCATTTTTGCAACGCAGATCGTTTTCCTGATAAAAAAGCAACGCAAAAGACGCGGTTTTATACTAATTAGCCGCGTTAGTATTTCAATAAAAATAAAACACCAATATTTCGGGAGAATATCTTTCGAATGAAAAAAAGAATGCAGGATGGTATTAACACCATCCTGCAGAGACATTGAGGATTACTGCCAGCCGTAGCGGCGGCTATAAAAACCTTTCACTAACTGGGTTAATGTCATGTAACCCGCCAGAATCGCAATCAGCCACGGGAAGTAGCTCAGCGGCAGCGCCTGCAATTGCAGATAGCTGGCCAGCGGCGAGAACGGTAATGCAATGCCCACCACCATCACCACCAGCGTCATTAGCATCAGCGGCCATGCGGCGCGGCTTTGGATGAACGGCACGCGACGGGTACGTATCATATGCACAATCAGCGTTTGCGACAGCAGGCCCACCACGAACCAGCCAGACTGGAACAACGTCTGATGTTCTGGCGTATTAGCATGGAAGACGAACCACATCAGGCAAAAGGTCAGAATGTCGAAGATCGAGCTGATCGGTCCAAAGAAGATCATAAAGCGGCCCAACTCGGCGGGATTCCAGCGCTGCGGCTTTTTGATCTGCTCTTCGTCGACGTTATCAAACGGAATCGCCACCTGGGATACATCGTACAGCAGGTTCTGGATCAGTAAGTGCAGCGGCAGCATCGGCAGGAACGGTAAGAAGGCGCTCGCCACCAATACGCTAAACACGTTACCGAAGTTAGAACTGGCCGTCATTTTGATGTATTTCAGCATGTTCGAGAAGGTGCGGCGTCCTTCGATCACCCCTTCTTCCAGCACCATCAGGCTCTTTTCCAGCAGGATGATATCAGCGGCTTCACGTGCAATATCAACCGCGCCGTCAACGGAGATACCGATGTCCGCAGCGCGCAGCGCCGGGGCGTCGTTGATGCCATCGCCCATAAAGCCAACCACATGGCCTTCGCGCTTGAGCAGCGTGACAATGCGCTCTTTGTGCATTGGCGTCAGGCGAGCAAACAGTGTGGTGCGCTGAGCAAGCGTTGCCAGTTCGTCATCGCTTAACCCTTCAATGCTGCTACCGATAACCACATCGCCCGCATCCAGCCCCACTTCATGACACACTTTCGCCGCCACCAGCTCGCTATCGCCGGTGAGGATTTTCACCGTTATACCGCTGGCTTTCAGCGCTTTGAGCGCCGGCGCGGTGGTCTCTTTCGGCGGATCGAGGAACGCGATATAGCCTTCGAGGATCAGGTCGGATTCATCAATACGCTGGTAATCGCCCTCACGCGCAGGCAGGTACTTGGTGGCCACCGCCACTACGCGCAGCCCCTGACGATTCAGCGTATCGGTAACGCGTTTCACCCGACGCAGCATGCCCTCATCCAATGGGACAATCTCGCCGTTGTGGCGCACCTGGGTGCAGACGCTGAGGATCTCCTGTAGCGCGCCTTTGCACACCAGTTGATGCACATCGGTTTCTTCCGCGACCACCACCGACATGCGGCGACGTTCAAAATCAAACGGGATCTCATCAATTTTCTGCCAGCGGGTAGAGAGCTGACGGGCAGATTCTTCATCCACGCCTTCCAGCACCGCCGTATCCAGCAGATTCTTCAGCCCGGTCTGATAATGGCTGTTCAGCCACGCGGAATGCAGGACGTGTTCGCTGGGTTTACCGGAGATATCGGTATGATTCTCCAGCACAATTTTATCCTGGGTCAGGGTGCCGGTTTTATCGGTACACAGGATATCCATCGCGCCAAAGTTTTGGATGGCGTCGAGGTGTTTGACGATGACCTTTTGTTTTGACAGCTTCACCGCCCCGCGCGCCAGCGTCGAGGTGACGATCATCGGCAGCATTTCCGGGGTCAATCCCACCGCCACAGACAGGGCGAACAGCGCCGCTTCCCACCAGTCACCTTTGGTATAGCCGTTAATGATAAGCACAATGGGCGCCATCACCAGCATAAAGCGGATCAGCAACATGCTGACGCGACCAATCCCTTTCTGGAAGGCATTCTGCTCGCTTTCCTGCTCGCTGACGCGGCCCGCCAGTTGCCCGAACCAGGTATTGGCTCCGGTTGAAATCACGATGGCCTGCGCTGTTCCGCTCACCACGTTGGTGCCCATAAAGCACAGGGTATCGCATTCCAGCGGGTTGCTTTGCTGCGGGTCGCGGCTGGTTGCGACTTTCTCCACCGGCAGCGATTCACCGGTCAGCGAAGCCTGAGCCACGAACAGGTCACGCGCCTGCAACACGCGCAGGTCGGCCGGGATCATATCCCCTGCCGCCAGCTTGATAATATCGCCGGGAACCAACTGGTCGATCGGTAGTTCAACCCAGCCGTTCTCCCCTTTCTCGTTGATAACGCGCAGCACCGTGGCGGTGTTGCTGACCATCGCTTTCAGCGCATCTGCCGCTTTGGTGGAACGCGCCTCCTGCACAAAATTCAGCAGCGTAGAGATGACGACCATCAGAGCGATGACGCCAGCGGCAAACAGGTCTTCGGTGGCATAGGAAATCGCACCGAGGATGGTCAGCAGAATATTAAACGGGTTGCGATAGCAGACCCACAGATGCACCCACCATGGCGACGGCTTCTGCGCCGGCAGTTGGTTTTCACCATGTAATTCGCGAGCGTTTTCGACTTCCGCGGCGTTCAACCCTTCCGGATGCGCGCCGAACGTTTTCCACAGCGCGGCTTCGTCCATCAACGCCATTTTCAGGCAGTGTTCGCTCAGCGAAGGCGGGATCGGCGTGCTGGCAACGGTCTGAGCATTAGGCAACGGATCGCGATGCACCAGACGATGCGGTAAATGGCGGTTTAGCCGGGCAAACAGCTGGCGAGTCATATTTTTGAACATAGGCAGTCCCTCTGCACCAGTCTCAACAGGCGCAGTAAATCATTCAGGCGTGGCAAAGCCTTGCCTGATGGCAATTTTAAAATCAAAACAGGGACGTCAGAACGTCACTGTCTTACAGTTCCGGTAAGACAGTGAAAGACAGGCTTACCGGAAAGGGGTGTTTCTCCATCTCGGGAGAGGGGTGGGATCGGGATCCATATAGCCTCCGGTAAGTGAATGATTAACGCCGCGGATTATACGCAGAAAACCATAAGGTTTGTGGCAATTATGGCGTTATGATAAACCATGGAAACTAAACCAAACGTATACCAGACTTTGCCCATTGCGCCGCGCTTGAGTAAAGTTATTCTCTATTTGGCATAACTTCACACGCGACACGGGAAAACAGGATGCAAAACCGGCTGACAATTAAAGACATCGCCCGCTTAAGCGGTGTGGGAAAATCAACCGTTTCCCGTGTGCTCAACAATGAAAGCGGCGTGAGTGAACGCACCCGCGAACGCGTTGAAGCGGTGATGAATCAGCACGGTTTTTCCCCTTCCCGCTCCGCACGCGCCATGCGCGGGCAAAGCGACAAGGTGGTGGCGATAATCGTCACGCGTCTGGACTCGCTTTCGGAAAATCTCGCCGTGCAAACCATGCTGCCCGCCTTTTATGAGCAGGGTTACGACCCGATCATGATGGAAAGCCAGTTCTCACCCGAGCTGGTTGAGGAGCACCTCGGCATGCTCAGACGCCGCAATATTGACGGCGTGGTGCTGTTTGGTTTTACCGGCATAACCGAATCGATGCTCGCCTCCTGGCAGGATTCGCTGGTGCTGCTGGCCAGAGATGCCAAAGGCTTTGCCTCCGTCTGCTATGACGATGAGGGCGCCATTCGCACCCTGATGCAGCGTTTATACGATCGCGAGCATCGGCAGATTAGCTTTCTTGGCGTTCCTCATAGCGACGTGACCACCGGTAAGCGCCGCCATGAAGCCTACCTGGCGTTCTGTAAGAAACATAAACTGCACCCCGTCGCCGCGCTGCCGGGTCTGGCCATGAAGCAGGGCTATGAGCAGGCCGCCAACGTCATCACCCCGGAAACCACCGCCTTAGTCTGCGCAACGGATACCCTCGCCCTTGGGGTCAGTAAATATCTACAGGAACAGCGAATAGAGAACCTGCAGTTGGCGAGCGTGGGCAGCACGCCGCTGATGAAATTCCTCCATCCGGAAATTATCACCGTCGATCCAGGATACGCCGAAGCCGGGCGACAAGCGGCCTCGCAGCTGATCGAACAGATCAACGGCCGTAGCGAACCACGACAAATCATTATTCCTTCCACCCTCTCCTGATCGCTTTCTGAGCGTTAATTTGTGATCTTCGCTGTGTTTCGGGAACGTTCCCATTTTTAAATATTCATCGGCGATATACTCTGGCGCCAACAACGAGAGAGTTGCCGAATGACGACGCTACAGCATCTTTTCCGGTCTACGGGGAACACACATCATCATGAGCAAAATAAAACAAGCAGACATCGACCGGCTGATTGAGCTGGTAGGCGGGCGCGACAATATCGCCACGGTGAGTCACTGCATTACTCGCCTGCGTTTTGTGCTGAATCAGCCAGCAAACGCCAGGCCGAAAGAGATCGAATTGTTGCCAATGGTCAAAGGCTGCTTCACCAACGCCGGACAGTTTCAGGTGGTGATTGGCACCGAGGTGGGCGATTACTATCAAGCGCTACTGGCGACAACCGGCCAGGCCAGCGCCGACAAAGAGCAGGCGAAAAAAGCCGCTCGGCAGAATATGAAATGGCACGAGCAGCTCATTTCTCATTTTGCGGAGATCTTCTTCCCGCTGCTGCCAGCGCTGATTAGCGGCGGCCTGATCTTAGGTTTTCGTAACGTGATCGGCGATCTGCCCATGAGTAACGGGCAGACGCTGGCGCAGATGCATCCTTCGCTGAAAACCCTTTATGACTTCCTGTGGCTGATTGGCGAGGCGATCTTCTTCTATTTGCCGGTCGGGATCTGCTGGTCGGCGGTGAAGAAAATGGGCGGTACGCCGATCCTCGGAATTGTACTGGGCGTGACCCTGGTTTCACCGCAGTTAATGAACGCCTATCTGCTCGGTCAGCAGGTGCCGGAAGTGTGGAACTTCGGCCTGTTCAGCATTGAGAAAGTCGGCTACCAGGCGCAGGTTATTCCGGCACTGCTGGCCGGTCTGGCGCTCGGGTTTATTGAAACGCGCATGAAACGCATCGTCCCGGATTATCTGTATCTGGTGATAGTCCCAGTGTGTTCGCTGATCCTTGCAGTGTTCCTTGCGCACGCCTTTATCGGTCCGTTTGGCCGCATGATCGGCGACGGCGTCGCGTTTGCGGTCCGTCATCTGCTGACCGGCAGCTTTGCCCCTATCGGCGCGGCGCTGTTCGGCTTCTTGTACGCCCCGCTGGTGATCACCGGCGTGCATCAGACCACGCTGGCCATCGACATGCAGATGATTCAGAGCATGGGCGGTACGCCGGTATGGCCACTGATCGCACTGTCGAATATCGCCCAGGCCTCGGCGGTAGTCGGGATCATTATCTCCAGTCGAAAACACAACGAACGAGAAATCTCCGTTCCTGCCGCGATCTCCGCTTATCTCGGAGTAACTGAACCGGCAATGTACGGGATCAACCTGAAATACCGCTTCCCGATGCTGTGCGCAATGATCGGCTCCGGTCTCGCCGGACTGCTGTGCGGTCTGAACGGTGTGTTGGCGAATGGGATTGGCGTCGGCGGTTTGCCGGGCATCCTCTCCATCCAGCCGACTTACTGGCAGGTCTTTGGTATGGCGATGGTCATTGCGATTGTTATCCCAATGGTACTGACCTCATTCGTTTACCAGCGCAAACATCGTCTGGGCACATTACAAATTGTCTAACTTTTCTTCGGGGCGCAGTTGCGCCCCAACGTATTTCCAGGAAACAACCATGAATATTCCCCACTGGTGGCAAAACGGCGTTATCTATCAGGTTTACCCCAAGAGTTTTCAGGACACCACCGGCAGCGGCACCGGCGATTTACGCGGCGTAACGCAGCGTCTCGACTATCTGCAAAAACTGGGGGTCGATGCCATCTGGTTAACCCCGTTCTATATTTCGCCGCAGGTTGATAACGGCTACGACGTCGCGGATTACATGTCTGTCGATCCGGCCTACGGTACGCTTGCAGACTTTGACGAACTGGTGGCGCAGGCGAAAGCACGCGGCATCCGTATTATTCTCGATATGGTGTTTAACCACACCTCAACCCAGCACGCCTGGTTTCGGGAAGCGCTGGATAAAAACAGTCCGTATCGTCAGTTTTATCTCTGGCGCGACGGCACGCCAGACTCCCCGCCGAATAACTGGCGCTCCAAATTTGGCGGCAGCGCCTGGGGCTGGCACGCCGAAAGCGAGCAGTACTATCTGCACCTCTTTGCTCCGGAGCAGGCCGATCTTAACTGGGAGAATCCGGCGGTCCGCGCCGAGCTTAAAAAAGTGTGCGAGTTCTGGGCCGATCGCGGCGTGGACGGGCTGCGTCTCGACGTGGTGAATCTTATCTCTAAAGATCAGGACTTCCCGAACGATCCTGACGGTGATGGGCGGCGTTTTTATACCGACGGCCCGCGCGCGCATGCGTTCTTACGCGAGATGAACCGCGACGTCTTCACGCCCCGCAGCCTGATGACGGTCGGCGAAATGTCGTCCACAACGCTGGAAAACTGCCAGCAGTACGCCGCACTCGATGGCAGCGAACTGTCGATGACCTTTAATTTCCACCACCTGAAAGTGGATTACCCTAACGGTGAGAAGTGGACGTTAGCAAAACCCGACTATGTGGCGCTCAAAACCCTGTTCCGCCATTGGCAGCAGGGCATGCACAATCAGGCCTGGAATGCGCTGTTCTGGTGTAACCACGACCAGCCGCGCATCGTGTCGCGTTTTGGCGATGCAGGGAAATACCGCGTTCCGGCCGCCAAAATGCTGGCGATGGTGCTGCACGGCATGCAGGGCACGCCCTACATCTACCAGGGCGAAGAGATCGGCATGACCAACCCGCACTTTAGCCAGATTACCGATTATCGCGATGTGGAAAGCCATAACATGTTTGCCGCCCTGAACGGCCAGGGGCGCGATGCGCAAGAGCTGCTGGCGATCCTCGCCAGTAAATCCCGTGATAACAGCCGCACGCCGATGCAGTGGGATGCCAGCAAACACGCGGGCTTCACCGCGGGTGAGCCGTGGATCAATCTGTGTGACAACACGGCGGATATCAACGTGGCGGCAGCGCTGAGCGATACCGACTCGGTGTTCTATGCCTATCAGAAGCTAATCGCCTTGCGCAAAGCGGAGCCGGTTATCACCTGGGGCGACTACCAGGATCTGCTACCGGACAGTCCGCACCTGTGGTGCTATCAACGCCAATGGCAAGGGCAGCGGCTGCTGGTCATTGCGAATCTGAGCGATACCTTCCAGAACTGGCAGCCGACCCAGACCGACGGAAACTGGCAGGTGCTAATGCACAACTATGCCGAGGTCGCCAGCCAACCTGGTGACATGGCGCTGCGTCCTTTTGAAGCCGTCTGGTGGGTGCAAAAATAGCTTGCAATGATGTTTAGGCCCGGTACGCATAGCGCTACCGGGCGTTATTACATACGCTTAGCTTACCTTCCTGTTTTTGTTGAATAATTAATCAGAATTTTCTGCCCACAATTTACAATCGCTGTACTGCCCGTCATCTGTACGCTCCGATTTTTACTTTGCGCTACATCAAATAAATCGTAAACATCCTTGATGCAAATCACTACATATAGAACTTAAAATGCACGCCGACCCAATATGTTGTATTAATCGACTACAATTGCTACAACTACAGTACACCGCTTGACGGTGGAATTGTGGATAAAGTGGGTCAGGATTGCGGGAAGTCATTGGCCAGATAGATGAATAAAGCCATGGCCGCTTCCCCAACCTCTGTGGATAACCTGTTCTTATAAATATGGAGTGATCATGACACCGCATGTGATGAAACGAGATGGCTGTAAAGTGCCGTTTAAATCAGAGCGCATCAAAGAAGCCATTCTGCGTGCAGCTAAAGCAGCGGGAGTCGATGACGCAGATTACTGTGCCACCGTCGCAGAAGTCGTTAGTAGCCAGATGAATGAGCGCAGCAAGGTCGATATCAACGAGATCCAGACAGCGGTAGAAAACCAGCTGATGTCTGGCCCGTATAAACAACTCGCCCGTGCGTACATCGAATATCGCCACGACCGCGATATACAGCGTGAAAAACGTGGCCGTCTGAACCAGGAAATTCGTGGTCTGGTTGAGCAAACCAACTCTGCTTTGCTGAATGAAAACGCCAACAAAGACAGCAAAGTGATCCCGACACAGCGCGACCTGCTGGCCGGTATCGTTGCTAAACACTATGCACGTCAGCACCTGCTGCCGCGTGATGTCGTCCAGGCGCACGAGCGTGGTGATATTCACTATCACGACCTCGACTACTCTCCGTTCTTCCCAATGTTTAACTGCATGCTGATCGACCTGAAAGGCATGCTGACGCAGGGTTTTAAGATGGGTAACGCGGAGATTGAACCGCCAAAATCCATCTCTACCGCGACCGCCGTCACCGCGCAAATCATCGCGCAGGTTGCCAGCCATATTTATGGCGGCACCACCATTAACCGTATTGACGAAGTTCTCGCACCGTTCGTGACCGAGAGCTTTAACAAGCATCGCAAAACCGCTGAAGAGTGGCAGATCCCAGATGCCGACGGCTATGCGCATTCCCGTACCGAGAAAGAGTGCTACGACGCATTCCAGTCGCTCGAGTATGAAGTGAATACCCTGCATACCGCCAACGGTCAGACGCCGTTCGTCACCTTCGGTTTTGGTCTGGGAACCAGCTGGGAATCGCGTTTGATCCAGCAGTCCATTCTGCGTAACCGCATTGCTGGCCTGGGTAAAAATCGCAAAACAGCGGTCTTCCCGAAACTGGTATTCGCGATTCGTGATGGTCTGAACCACAAGTTTGGCGATCCGAACTACGACATCAAACAGCTGGCGCTGGAGTGCGCGAGTAAGCGTATGTATCCGGATATCCTGAACTACGATCAGGTGGTTAAAGTGACCGGCTCGTTCAAAACGCCAATGGGCTGTCGCAGCTTCCTCGGCGTGTGGGAAAACGAGAACGGTGAACAGGTTCACGATGGCCGTAACAACCTCGGCGTTATCAGCCTCAACCTGCCGCGTATCGCGCTGGAAGCCCATGGCGATGAAGCCACCTTCTGGAAACTACTCGACGATCGTCTGGTGCTGGCGCGTAAAGCGCTGATGACCCGCATTGCGCGTCTGGAAGGCGTGAAGGCCCGCGTTGCGCCAATTCTGTATATGGAAGGTGCCTGCGGCGTGCGTCTGAAAGCGGACGATGACGTGTCTGAAATCTTTAAA
Organism: Citrobacter arsenatis; assembly: GCF_004353845.1. GTDB lineage: Bacteria > Pseudomonadota > Gammaproteobacteria > Enterobacterales > Enterobacteriaceae > Citrobacter > Citrobacter arsenatis. The sequence goes on along the minus strand of NZ_CP037864.1, from coordinate 594,617 downwards.
AACGGTCGTGCGTCCATCTCTCTCGGTTACATCGGTATTCACGAGACCATCAACGCGCTGTTTGGCGACAAACATGTCTATGACAGCGAGCAGCTTCGTGCCAAAGGTATCGCCATTGTGGAACGCCTGCGTCAGGCGGTCGATCAGTGGAAAGACGAGACCGGCTATGGCTTTAGCCTGTACAGCACGCCAAGTGAAAACCTGTGCGACCGTTTCTGCCGTCTGGATACCGCCGAGTTTGGCGTGGTGCCAGGTGTTACCGACAAAGGTTACTACACCAACAGCTTCCACCTCGACGTGGAGAAGAAGGTTAACCCGTACGACAAGATCGATTTCGAAGCGCCGTACCCGCCGCTGGCAAGCGGAGGCTTCATTTGCTATGGCGAATACCCAAATATTCAGCACAACCTGAAAGCGCTGGAAGACGTCTGGGATTACAGCTATCAACACGTGCCGTATTACGGAACCAACACGCCAATCGATGAATGCTACGAGTGCGGCTTTACCGGTGAGTTCGAGTGCACCAGCAAAGGCTTCACCTGCCCGAAATGTGGTAACCACGACGCCGCGCGCGTGTCGGTCACCCGCCGTGTATGCGGTTATTTAGGCAGCCCGGACGCGCGTCCGTTTAACGCCGGTAAGCAGGAAGAAGTGAAGCGCCGCGTTAAGCATTTAGGTAATGGGCAGATAGGTTAATTTCCGTTTGCAAAGGCCGTAGGCCTGATAAGACGCAATCGCGTCGCCATCAGGCATCACAATGTTGCCGGATGCGGTGCAAGCACCTTATCCGGCCTACATTCTTTCTGGACATCCTCTATGCAATACCATCAATATTATCCCGTCGACATCGTCAATGGCCCCGGCACGCGCTGCACCCTGTTTGTTTCCGGGTGCGTACATGAATGCCCCGGTTGCTATAACAAAAGCACCTGGCGACTCAATTCTGGCCAGCCGTTTACCAAAGAGATGGAAGACAAGATCGTTGCCGATCTGAACGACACGCGCATTCATCGTCAGGGGATTTCGCTGTCAGGCGGCGATCCGCTGCATCCGCAAAACGTGCCGGATATTCTGCAACTGGTACAGCGTATTCGCGCTGAGTGTCCGGGAAAAGATATCTGGGTGTGGACCGGCTACAAGCTTGAGGAACTTAACGCTGCGCAAATGCAGGTGGTGGATCTCATCAACGTACTGGTCGATGGCAAATTTGTGCAGGATCTTAAAGACCCGGCGCTGATCTGGCGCGGCAGCAGCAACCAGGTCGTACATCATTTGCGTTAACTTTCAGGCGGTAAACATTCTGTTTTCCGCCTCTCAAAAACGACTCACGCACTCCATCGCAACCGCTTTGAACTCAGTGAAATTCCGACACGCGCAGAGTCGGGTCATCGCGCGCTCGCGCAGGAAGGTGACGAAAATATCGTAGATGGCCATCGCCTCTTCGTATTCGCTTTTGCTGATAGCAAGCAAGAAGATCACGTGCGCGGTTTCATCGCCCCAGGCGATACCCTGCGGGGCGAGGATGGTGTAGACCACCGTTTTCTTTGCCAGCAAACCGAGGGCGTGCGGCAGGGCAATGCTATCCCCCAGCATGGTGCTGACGATGGCCTCACGTTCAACCACCGAATCAAGAAACTCCGCATCGACAAAGCCTTCATCCTGTAACTGGCGACATAAGACGTTGAACAACGTCTGTTGATCCATTGGCTCGTCGATCACACGAAAATGGGCGGCATCGAAGAATTTGTTCAGCATCCATGGACGGGTTCTGTCGACCAGTACCAGTTTGCCAATTTGCTCTAGTTGATAATCGGTAGGGAACGGCGCAATCATCACCACAGGCTTATCTTTTTCACCAATCCGCGCTGTAGAGATGACAAAATCTTCGCTGATGCACTCCCGCTGTTCGTAGTCGCGCAGCGTTACGGTATCGACGATTTCTATCTGTGGATACTTACGCGCCAGCACAGCTTCAATCATCCGCGCCATCGCATTTCCGGCATCGCATACCAGCAGAACTTTCGGCTGCCTCTGGTAACCGATGTTGTAACTACGCTCAAGCCCAACGCCGATATGCAGCACGAGGAAGCCAATTTCATTTTCACTGATGGTGTACGGCGTATATTTTCCCCATCCCGAGACGGCGGCCAGCGTCATGTCCCACGCCATGGGGTAGTGCTGTTTAATATTTTCCAGCAGCGGATTGGGGATCATTATCTGGTAACGCACCCGGGTGATCATCGTCTTAATATGCGTCAGCAGATCAGCATGCAACTGTTTGTCATTCAACAGGTTGTAGTTGTACTGGCTGTTGATAAACCGCAGGATGTAATTGACCAACGCCTCATCATCATCCGCATTGATAGCACTGGGCGCGATCTCTTGTACCTGGCGGGCAGCGATATGCACCTGCAGCCAGTTTTCTTCGGCAACGGAAAGCGGTTTGTCCGCCATCCGGTGCAATACCGCCGCGATTTCCCGCGTGGCCAGGCACACCGATTGATCGGCCTCTTCTGCGGCAAACTCCGGAAGGGGATACCCTTCGCTAATCCGCCGTACCGCCACCGCACAGTACAAGCGTAAAAACAGCTCGCCCTCATCGGTCAGGCGAATATGAAAACGGGCGAAAATGTCCTGCAGAACAGGCTGCAGCTGTTCAGGGATCCCGGCATTCAACGCTTCTTGCGTCACTAACGGGTGCTGCGGATCCTGTTGCGCCAGCGTCCATAGCAGGTCGGTCAAACAGGCGCGGATCGCCATCTCGCTGCCGAACAGCTTCATGCCGTGACGGGGGCGCGTTTCCAGCGTCAGATGATAACGTTGCAGATGCTCGCGCACCTCAGCCATATCGTTTTGCAGCGTCGCACGGCTGATAAACCATTCATCAGCCAAATCTTCCAGCTTCAGCGAAAAGGCCGACGTCAGAAAACGAACCACCAGCCAATGTACCCGTTCCTGGCTGGTGCGTGGGATGCGCAGCAACGCGTCGGGCCGCTGCGTTTGCAGGGCGTGATAGCTTGCCGGGTCGTCAATTTTGAGTTGATAACCGTTACCCCGGCTGAGGACAAACTGCGCGCCGTACTGGGTGAGTAGCGCGTTCAGCGCGGTGATATCCGCCCGTACGGTGCGTGTGGAAACCGACAACCGCTGCGCCAGCTCGTCCTGTGGAAGCGCTTCGTTTTGCAGCATGCCAAACAGCTGCGCTAAACGTTGGTTGGGGAATCGCACGTCAGTTTCCTCATCAGTCAGTTAGCCTATGCAGGCCCGGGTCATCGCCATCAGTTGGCGTACGTCGTCCGGGCGGGTGTTACCACTCACCTTATCAATAATCGAACTATAGATGTGAGGAATGATTTTGCTCACTCCGGCATCAAGGGCGATTTGCAGGATTTCAGTAAAATTATCCAGATCGATCCCACCGGTTGGCTCCAGCCAGAAGTCATGACGGGCACAGGCCTGCGCGACCGCGATATACTCGTCACGGCACTTCAGGCCGCCCATCGGGAAGTATTTAATCGAACTACCGCCCATATCTTTGAGCAGCGCAATCGCGGTTTCTACCGGTACAATGCCGTCCGGCGTCTGGCTGCTTAGCGGACCGGTGGAGATTTTCACCCTGCCCGGCGTACCGGTTGGTGAGACCAGACCGTTGACCACCGTCTCCTGCTGACCCAACAGCGCGCGACTGGTCGCCACACCGGTAAAGACCTGATTAACATGCTGGGGCTGCACCTGACGGGAGATTTCACTGACCATCGCCGACTGGTTTGGATCGCCCGCCCCCAGCCCCACGGAGAGCGCATTGTCGATAAGTGCCGCGTATTCACGCATATCCGCTACCGCGCTTGCGACATCCGGGTAATTTTTTGACAACACGCCAACCAGCACATGTCCTTCCGCCGCCGCGTAAATATCCCGGGCGTTTTCTTTAGAGCCTGCCAGCACGTTCAGGCAGACGCGATCGCGATAAAAGTTAGGGGTCAGTTTCATGCGTTTTTCTCCTGCGAAATCACTTCGCCAATTCGACGGGCCACAATCTCCAGTTGCGCGCGATCAACGCTGCGCACGTCGGCTTCGATAATGCCTTCGTTGGCTTTGTAACCACGGAAGTAAATCGCGTACTCCCCCTGCTTCAGCGCATCAACCAGTTCGCCGGTGGCGATCCCGGTTACCGCTTCGTCAAACTTAATTTCTGTGCGCGCAATGTCACGTCCTGCGCTGTCCCACACCACGCGGGCGCTCACGCCGTGAAGCTGGTTTAACGCATTAATGAACGGCGTCATTTTCTCGACCATCTCCGCGCCGCTCTCTTTCTGCGCGTTCAGATACAGTTCGATGGCGCAGGTCAGGCCAAGAATCCCCTCTTTGCCCACCTTCATCGCCCGACCAATTCCCGCCGTCTGGCGTTTCACCCACTCGACGTACTGAGTTTTACCTATCACCAGACCGCTGGTTGGTCCTTCTATCGCCTTCGCGCCGCTATAAATCACCAGATCTGCACCAACCCGGTAGTAGCACTGCAAATCTTCTTCCGCTGCCGCATCAACGATCAGCGGCAGGTTATGCGTGCGCGCCACCACCGCAGCCTGCTCCACGCTAAGCATACTTTTCTGTACGCAGTGGTGAGATTTGATATACAGAATGGCCGCCGTACGCGGCGTAATGGCCGCTGCCAGTTGCGCCGCGGAACATTCGTTAGCGTAACCGGCTTCTACTAACTTGCCGCCGCCAAGCGCCACCATGGTGCCCACCGGCGCGCCAAAGTTGACGTTGTGACCTCTGGGCAACACGATTTCGTTGTTCTCGATGGGCGCAACGTGCAGATTCTCCAGCAGCCAGTCGCTGTCTTTAACCAGCACGCCAGCCACCGACAGGGCGATACCGGCCGAGGCGCAGGAGACGACGGTTGCCCCTTCCACTTCCAGCAATTTCGCGATGTAGTCACCGGTTTTGTTGACCAGGTCTTTCATCTCAAAGTATTGATTCATCCCGGCCATTGCAGCCTCAACCACCTCTGGTCGCGGCGTGGAAACGCCAAGCGCCGTCATGCGGCCTGATGTGTTAATCACCTGTTTTAAGTTGTATTTCTCAAAGATCGAAGGCATGTTCCGCGCTCCCTTGTTCGGTCATATAGCCCTTGCCCGCACGTATTGCGGCAAGCGGCACCAGCAGTTGTTCAGCCTGCAGGCTGTCGTTTTCTGCATCTACCAGCACGGTTGGCTGGCGCTTAAGCGTAAAGAGGGTTAAATCGGCATCCAGACCGACCTGCAGTCGACCCTTGTGTTTCAGGCGCAAACTATCGGCGGCATTGGCGGTAACGCACTCAATAACCTGCGGAAGCGACATCCCAATGGCGAGAAATTTTGACATCACATTCGCCAGGGAATGCACCGGGCCGCTGATACGGTTGCGACAATAAATATCGGAGCTGATGGTGTGCGGCAAAATGCCCAGGCCGATCGCGCGTTTTGCCACCGCAAAGCTCAGGCTGGCGGTGCCATGCCCAACGTCCAGACGCACGCCACGTGAAATCGCCCGCGTCACTGACGCCCGCAGCTCGCCTTGCGGCGTCAGAATGCGATTCGGCTTACCGTTGTAGCAGTGGGTAATGATGTCGCCTGCGCTCAAGCGCTCGGCGATCTCATCCAGATCCGGCGGGTTGTTGCCGATATGCACCATCAGCGGTAGGTCGCCGTTCTGCGCTTGCATCGCTTTGGCACGCTCCAGCGGCGTGATGCCGTTTTCACCAACTACGCTGCTGCTCATGCGCGCCTTCAGGCCGACGATAAAATCAGGGTAGCGCTTCACCGCCTGGCGCACCGCATCGGCGTCAATATTGGCCATGTTGGCCAGCTCGTTCTGGGCGATAAGCCCAACGCGGGAGATGTTCAGCAGCGCATACACTTCGGTCGCTGCTTCCCGGGTCAGGGTGTAAAAATCGTCGATGTCATCCGCCCCGGTACTGCCCGCATCCACCACCGTGGTCACACCGGTAGCAATACCGACGCTGTCCGGCTGGTCGTGGTAAATCGGGGATTTCGGGTAGCAATGAACATGGGAATCAATCCAGCCTGCACTGACGTAGCACTCGCCGCCCAGCTCGATGGTTTTCAGCGCCGGGCCATCAACGTCGCCCAACGCCGCGATTTTGCCGTCTTTGAGCGCAATATCGCTCAGCGTATCGTCAACGAGGCGCGCACGGCGCAGGAGTAAATCAAACATCGCTCTCTCCTTTGCCGGATGGCGGCGCAACCGCCTTATCCGGCCTACAAATCAACAGTTAGCTAATGGCAATTGGGAAGAGGGAACCGAGGATCATTGCCCCGAGGATCGCCCCGCCGGTAATCGGTTTTTGCCACAGGTAAAACAGCAACGCGCCCGCCAGAGAACCGATTCCGATAGGAATAGAAGCCGTCATCGCGCTGAGGATAATCAATGGCCCAAGGAAGCGGCCGGAGGCGTTACCGGCCCCCATCATGACGTCCGCACCGTAGGTTGAGTCGCTCTGGTTGATGGTGAACTTACGCGCCAGAATGATGATGTAGCCAATCGCCAGGCCAATCACCAAACCGGTGACCAGCGAGGCTGCGAAGTTGGCGACCGGGAAGATAATGCCCGCGCCCAACAGCAGCGCCGGAACACCTAACCCGACCCCGGTCTGAATCGCTCCGCCGATATCCAAAATCCCCACCAGCGAACCTTCAATGATGCGCGCAAACAGGAAACTTGCGCCAAATGCCGCCACCGCCCCGTAGGAGCCGGTATCCATTCCCGCCTTCAGCATCGCCACAAAAGCCACTTCGTTAAATGCGCCAATACCGTACAGGTAGTACATGTGTGTTCCGGCAAATACGCCGGATGAGAGCAGGCCAACGAAGATCGGGAACGACCAGTCAGCGAACCAAAAACCTTTATTCTGTTCCATGATGGCCTCCGTTATTTGCCGCTGAGCGAGTTGTGGATAAGTTCGAGCCAGTTAGGCACGGTCAGATGGAAGGATTCGATCATCTTCATGTCGAAGCCGCGGAAGAAGCCGCTCAGGACAAACAGCGCGACGATAGCCACCATCATCACTTTCGTGACGTGGTTCCAGCCGCTCTCTTCAACGCCTTTACCGATCAGAATGCCAAGGACCAGCCCCGGGACGGCGTTGCCCATAATCAGCTGCGCCGCGCCGCCAAAGACGGTGGCCCAGAAGCCGGATTTCTTACCCGCATCAATCGCCGCCAGCCAGAAGATCACCGGCATCACGGTGTTAACCAGCAGGTTAGCCGCGGGCACCAGCACCTTGACGGCGGTAACTTGCAACGCTTCCGGTACCGATGACGCCGTGAGGTTCAGGAAGGTCACGACAATCATCCCGATAACGCCGCAGGCAATCGCCATACGCTTAGGATCGTGCAGCGTTTCACCGACGTTGCGATTTTTAATCATCAGCGCGGCGGCACCCCAGTTGGGGATAATGCGATGGTCGACGTCCTGCGTGAACGCCCCTGCCGCAACGGAGGAAGCCCAGGCGTTAAAGAAGAAGCCCAGGCCGAACGAGAAGTGAGAAGCCGGATCCCCTTCGCAGGAATTCAGTTCTCCCAGAGTGCGAAACGCGCCCATCCCTTGAGTGGTAGGCGCATGAAACATGCGTGCAGCCCCAGCGCCGACACCAACGCCAACCAGGCCGCCAATGATGAGCGATTTTATTAATATTATCAGGAACATAATTATGCCTTTTAATAAAGAATCAGCGTTGCGTAACGAAATCCACCTTGTCGAGATTGATGGCAGTCACGTTGACGGTCACGTCCAGCTCCACGCTGAAGGTGCGTCTTTCCCGGCGCAAAAAGAGGAACAGAAAAGCCTCTTTGCGCACCGATTCACGCGCCTGAACAACCTGCACATCCTGTGGCTCAATACGCAGTAAGATATGCGGTGACGCTTTCATCACCGCCGCCTGAACGTGGTTCAGGGCATCGGCAAAGGCGCGCGCTTTAGCTTCGCCCTTGCCAGTGACTCTCACCGTGGTGGTGAATTGTTCTTTCATACTTAAGCGCCGTGTTTCTTTTGCCACGCCTGCACCAGGCGCTCACCGAGCTCTTCTTTGTCCATAAAGCCAAACCCCAGCACATTGCAGCCTTCGTTAATGGCGGTTACCCCTTCATCGACCGAACGCATGCCGTATTTCGCCTTGTAGCCGTATTTGGTCTGTGCGGTAATCGCACCCGCGCCACCGCTGCCGCAAAACGAGATACCGAAGGTGGCGTTTTCCGCTTTCATCACGTCACCCAGCTTCATATCCGCCGCAACGCCCGGCACCACAACCGCGCGGCCACCCGCTTTCTCAACGCCTGCCGCCACTTTCTGGCCTTTACCCAGACGATCGCCAATCACTACGGTAATCTGTTCCATCTTTTGCTCCTTAAAGGTTGTCTTTCGCGACTTCGAAATGCACCGACAGCAGCCAGGCTTCTTCCTCGGGAAGATTGCCAAACTCGGCGACCACGTCGCGGGCAAGCGCCATTGATTCGGCAGAAATTTCATCAAACAAGCTGGCATCGACTTCTGGTAAGGGTTCACCCGTTACCGAGCGGTGCGCCATGGCGCGAACATGCGATGTCAGCATCTGTTCCTGTACGGCGTTGGGAATAATGTGGCGTTCACGCAGCAAGGCATACACCTGCGCCAGCATGCGGTCGACCAGTTCCACCGATTCCCCCATGTCATTCATTACAGCTCCGTTATTCACTCGTCTTACCCCACTAATGGCTCTGAGGGTAAATTAGCGGTGGGGGTTAAAAGTTTGTAGCGAGTTGTTTTCCACTTCGAAGTGGAAAGGCGCACAGCGATAGTGATCTGTGCCGCAAAAAAGGCCGTGACCACGATTTATCACTGGAAGAATGTGATTGAGATCGCAAGAGTGAGCAGAAAAATGGAAGGAAAAACGAACAATGAATGGACGATAAAAATGAAAAAATGTGATGGGGATAGCGTTTACTTATGGGGTACGGTGGTGTGGCGTCTTGTCCGGCCTACGGTTATGCAGGCCGGAAAGCGCAGGTTAGCGGAACTTCTTGTGGTTTTCGTTGCGCGTGGTTTTCAGGTCTTCAGCAACGGCTTTCGCCTCTTTGACTTTACCTTCGTTCGCCAGCTTCAGCGCGCCGTCAATCTGGCCGATCAGCGTGTCAAAGCCGTGGCGGAAATCCTTCATCTCCGGGCTGTCCGGGGATTTGTTTTCCAGCTTCGGTGGCGTGCCTTTTTGCGCGTCCAGCGCGGCTGCGCGCATTTTGGTTAACGCGTCTTTCAGTTCAGTCGCATTATCCGTTTTTTCGACGATCTTCAGGTTATCGTTGAGGATCCCCATGTCATCTTCGAGATCGGCTGCAAACGCAGAAGAACCAAGAATCAGCGTTGAAGCCGCGACGATCGCTAACAGGTGTTTACGCATTGCTCACTTCCTTTTTTATTATTAAAAAATAAACAAACGCCAGATACCCTCAATAATTCACGCACAGCTTGAAGTATGACGAGTATCACTGCCCGGCGATTTTCATCTCCGGTAACAAGACAGAACCACATTGGATATTACTGCGCGTTTCAATATCGTTCCCCACGGTCACAATATTGCGCCACATCTCTTTTAAGTTACCGGCGATGGTAATTTCACTCACCGGGTACTGAATTTCGCCGTTTTCGACCCAGAAGCCCGCCGCGCCGCGCGAGTAATCGCCGGTAATGCCGCTTACGCCCTGCCCCATCAGCTCGGTAACCACCAGGCCGGTGCCCATCTCTTTAAGCAACTGCTCGAAGCTTAGACCCTGTCCCGGAATTCGCCAGTTGTGGATCCCGCCCGCGTGACCGGTGCTCTTCAACCCCAGCTTACGTGCTGAATAGTTGGTCAGCAGCCATTGGGTCAACACGCCGTCTTTAATAATATCGCGGCGTTCAGTCCGTACGCCTTCGCTGTCGAACGGTGAAGACGCCAGCCCTTTGCGCAGGTGTGGATGTTCTTCAATAGTCAGCCATTCCGGCAGGATTTGTTTGCCCAGCGAGTCGAGCAGGAAGGTGGATTTGCGGTACACCGAACCGCCGGCGATCGCGCCGACCAGGTGTCCGAACAGTCCGGTCGCCACTTCATTGGCGAAAATCACCGGCGCTTTCATGGTGGACAGCTTACGCGGAGACAGGCGCGATAAAGTACGGCGAGCACAGTCTGCCCCCACCCACTCCGGCGTTTGCAGATCGCCCATCGCCCGGCCAATGGTGTAGGCGTAATCACGCTCCATATCGCCATTTTCTTCCGCGATCACGCAGCTGGAAAGGGAATGGCGCGTGGAGCAGTAGCCCTGCAACATACCGTGGCTGTTGCCAAACACTTTGATGCCATAGTGGCTGTTAAAGCTGCCGCCTTCGGTGTTGGTAATACGCTTATCGGCCTGCAGCGCCGCCTGTTCAGCGCGGGCAGCCAGTTCGATAGCTTCGTCAGGGGACACTTCCGCCGGGTGGAACAGGTCCAAATCGGGCGCATCAAAGGCCAGCAGTTCTTTATCTGCCACGCCCGCGCACGGGTCCGGCGAAGTGTAACGTGCAATGTCCAGCGCGGCCTGCACGGTACGCGCAATCGCCTGCGGACTTAAATCGGTGGACGATGCGCTGCCCTTACGGTTCTGGTGATAAACCGTAATCCCCAACGCGCCATCGCTATTGAATTCTACGTTCTCCACTTCACCATAACGGGTGCTGACGCTAATACCCGTGGTCTTGCTCACAGCGACTTCCGCGCCATCCGACTTACCTGACGCTAATTCCAGTGCCGTCGAGACCGCTTCTTCCAGAATCTTACGCTGCGCTTCAACTTGTGAGATTACTTTCATCGCAAATGCCATAATGTAGAGAGAGTTTCTCTGAAGTCTAACAGAGAACCGTTTTTCAGTGCGCATCTTAACTGGTAACATTAGCCTCTTTTTTTAAGGAGCCTGACATGACTAAGCAGCCCGAAGACTGGCTCGACGACGTTCCCGGTGATGACATCGAAGACGAAGACGATGAAATTATCTGGGTCAGTAAAAGTGAAATAAAACGTGACGCCGAGGAGTTAAAACACCTGGGCGTGGAACTGGTAAAACTGGGGAAAAACGCGCTGGATAAAATCCCGCTCGATGCGGATTTACGTGCCGCGATTGAGCTGGCCCAGCGAATTAAGATGGAAGGTCGCCGCCGTCAGCTACAGCTGATTGGCAAAATGTTGCGCCAGCGCGATGTTGATCCTATCCGTCAGGCGCTGGACAAGCTGAAAAACCGTCACAACCAACAGGTCGTTGTCTTCCATAAGCTGGAGCAACTGCGTGACCGTATGGTTGACGGTAGCGATGAAGCCATCGAAGAAGTGATGAACCTGTGGCCTGACGCCGACCGTCAGCAACTGCGTTCGCTGGTGCGTAACGCCAGAAAAGAAAAAGCGGGCAACAAGCCGCCAAAATCTTCCCGCCAGATCTTCCAGTATCTGCGCGAACTGGCGGAAAACGAAGCCTAACCTCGTCGTCTTCCGAAAGTGCCGGATGGCGGTGCAAACACCTTATCCGGCCTACGATCCGTTGTAGGCCCGGTAAGCGTAGCGCCACCGGGCATTTTTTTACTCTTCTTCTGCCTGAGCTTTCTTCGCCAGACCATCCAGCAGTTTTTGATGGATGCCGCCAAATCCGCCGTTGCTCATCACCAGAATGTGATCGCCTGGCTGTGCGGTTTTCACCACCATATCTGCCAGAGCATCCACATCGCCACTCCAGTGCGCAGGCTGAACGCAGGCTTCAGCGACTTCCGCTACCTGCCACGGAATGTGCGGCGGTTGCAGTAAGAACACTTCGTCCGCACGGCCTAACGACGGCGCGAGGTCATCTTTGCACAGGCCCATTTTCATGGTGTTCGAGCGAGGTTCCAGCACCGCGATGATGCGCGCCGTGCCGCCCACTTTACCGCGCAGTGCGGCAAGCGTTGCCAGAATAGCCGTCGGGTGATGGGCAAAATCGTCATACACCGTCACGCCATTGGCTTCGCCGCGCAGCTCAAGACGACGACGGGCGTTGATGAATGAGCCCAGCGCATTGGCCGCATCCGCAGGCACGACGCCAACATGACGCGCGGCTGCAATCGCCATCAGACCGTTGTGCATGTTGTGCTCGCCCACCAGGCCCCACTTCACCTCGCCGACTTTTTCACCGTCCAGCCACACTTCCCACTCGGAGGCATCGGTAGTGAGCTTTTTCGCCTGCCAGTGGCCTTGTTCGCCCACCAGCTCTTGTTCGCTCCAGCAGCCCATCGCCATCGTCTGTTTCAGATTGATGTCGTTTTCCGGGTAGATGATGCGTCCCTGGCCCGGCACGATACGCACCAGGTGGTGGAACTGTTTCTGAATAGCTTTCAGATCGTCAAAGATGTCCGCGTGATCAAACTCAAGATTGTTGAGGATCAGCGTGCGCGGGCAGTAATGCACGAATTTAGAACGCTTATCGAAGAACGCGCAGTCGTACTCATCCGCTTCAATCACGAAGAAGTCGCTCTCGCCGAGGCGCGCGGAAACCTCAAAGTTGCCCGGAACGCCGCCGATCACAAAGCCAGGCTTATAGCCGCAGGCTTCGAGGATCCAGGTCGCCATTCCGGCGGTGGTGGTTTTGCCGTGCGTACCCGCAACCGCCAGTACCCAGCGATCGCGCAATACAAAGTCATGCAGCCACTGCGGGCCGGACATGTACGGAATGTTCTTTTCCAGCACCGCTTCCACGCACGGATTGCCTCGGGTCATGGCATTGCCGATGATCACCAGGTCCGGCTGAGGGTCGAGCTGGCTGGCATCGTAACCCTGAATTAAATCAATGCCTTGCTTCTCAAGTAAGGTACTCATCGGCGGATACACATTGGCGTCCGAACCGGTTACTTCATGACCGAGCGAGCGCGCCAGCATCGCCAGACCGCCCATGAAAGTGCCACAAATTCCCAAAATATGAATGCGCATACGTCACTATCCTTTTTTAATCTGGGGGCCATTTTACGCACATGTCCGGCAAGTGAGAAACGCATTTCAGGATATTCCGTAGTTTGCTGGCGCGATTCACCTAAGCGCAACAATGGAAATATTTGTTAATATTGTTGCGGTCGCTTTACTCCACATAAATTGCAGGGAAAGTGTTATGAAAACGTTAGGTGAATTTATTGTCGAAAAGCAGCACGAGTTTTCTCATGCTACCGGTGAGCTCACTGCTTTGTTGTCGGCAATAAAGCTGGGCGCCAAGATCATCCACCGCGATATCAACAAGGCCGGTCTGGTCGATATCCTGGGTGCCAGCGGTGCTGAGAACGTGCAGGGAGAGGTTCAGCAAAAACTCGATCTGTTCGCGAACGAAAAACTGAAAGCTGCACTGAAGGCGCGCGACATTGTGGCGGGCATTGCCTCGGAAGAAGAAGATGAAATCGTCGTCTTTGAAGGCTGTGAACACGCAAAATATGTTGTGCTGATGGATCCGCTGGATGGCTCATCCAACATCGATGTTAACGTCTCTGTCGGTACGATTTTCTCTATTTATCGCCGCGTAACTCCAGTCGGCACGCCGGTCACGGAAGAGGATTTCCTGCAGCCGGGCAACAAGCAGGTTGCTGCGGGCTACGTGGTTTATGGTTCTTCCACCATGCTGGTATATACCACCGGCTGTGGTGTACACGCCTTCACCTACGATCCTTCTCTGGGCGTATTCTGCCTCAGCCAGGAACGTATGCGCTTCCCGGCGAAAGGCAGCACATACTCCATTAACGAAGGCAACTACATCAAATTCCCGAACGGCGTGAAGAAGTACATTAAATTCTGCCAGGAAGAAGATAAGTCAACCCAGCGCCCGTACACCTCGCGCTACATTGGCTCTCTGGTTGCGGATTTCCATCGCAATCTGCTCAAAGGTGGGATCTACCTGTACCCAAGCACTGCCAGCCACCCGCATGGCAAGCTGCGTCTGCTGTACGAATGCAACCCGATGGCCTTCCTGGCCGAACAGGCGGGCGGCAAAGCCAGCGATGGTAAAGAACGCATTCTGGATATCACCCCGGAAAGCCTGCACCAGCGCCGCTCCTTCTTCGTGGGTAACGACCATATGGTTGAAGATGTAGAACGCTTTATCCGCGAGTTCCCGGACGCGTAAACGCCATATTCCGGTCTACAATCTGGTGTAGGCCGGATAAGCGAAACGTCATCCGGCACGATGCGGTGATATTGCCGGATGGCGGCGTAAACGCCTTTATCCGGCCTACAAAATCCATCGTTCGGTTAGGCTGTTTGTAGTTTAAATACGGCCATGGCTTCGATTAGCGCTGAAGACTGCTCTTCCAGCGAACGGGTAGCCGCAGAAGACTGCTGTACCAGCGCCGCATTTTGCTGCGCCGTTTCATCCATCTGGATCACCGCAATATTGACCTGCTCTATGCCGCGACTCTGTTCCTGAGAGGCGCTGGCAATTTCACGCATCAGTTTGGTCATGCGCATCACTTCATTAGCAATCTCATCCATGGTTTCCCCTGCCTGCTGTGCCAGCTCGCTGCCTTCCCCCACGTGGGTGTGCGAATCGCTGATTAACGTGCGGATCTCTTTGGCCGCCTCGGCGCTGCGGCTGGCCAGATTACGCACTTCACCGGCCACAACCGCAAAGCCCCGCCCCTGCTCACCAGCGCGCGCCGCTTCAACAGAAGCATTGAGTGCCAGGATATTGGTCTGGAAAGCAATACCATCGATTACGCTGAGGATGTCGGCGATTCGGCTGGAACTGCCGGAAATATCGCGCATTTTTTCGATCACATAACACACCATTTCGCTACCGCGATCGGCGGTATCCGACACCGATTTTGCCAGTTGGTGCGCCTGTTCCGCGTTCTGCGCATTCTGTTTCACGGTCGCCGTGAGTTCTTCCATGCTGGCGGCGGTCTGCTCCAACGAAGTGGCTGTTGATTCAGTGCGTTGCGCCAGATGCTGGTTCCCGGCCGTCAGTTCACGACTGCCAATATCAATTTGCGAGCTGGCATCGCGTACGCGTTGTACCGAGTCGCCCAGCGCATGACGCATTTCATCCATCGCCGCGTTCAGGCGGTCGAATTCGGCGCTGGCAGACAACGCGGCAACCGGTGACAAATCCCCCGTCGCCAGACGTTCCAGTTGCTCAACCATATTATCCAGCGGTTTAAGAAACTTATTTCGCAGCATAAACCAAATAACCGCCAGCAATGCGATAGCAGTCAGCATCGTTGCACTCATAATACTGTGATAAATCAATGAAGTAATGATGCGGGTAGAGGCATATAGCCCCATACCACCGGTCAGTAACAGAAGGAACGTCAGCAGAGACAATAACACCAACAAACTTGATCGAATTGAAAGGGATTTTGGCATTGTTATATTTCCGGTTGTAGGGTTAAAACAGACCTGTACAGAACCTATCGACTACAACCGGAAAAAGTTTAGGCATTTAAATGTTTTGTGCAAAATCAGGATGTTACTTTGGTGTTGCCGCCGTACCCACTCGGGTTACTGGCGAGCTTTGACGATTTTCCCAAAGTACCGTCAGACCACGCTGTAAGGCAATAAAAATAAACAATAAAATGCCAATCGCGATCTTCGTCCACCAGGAACTTAATGTGCCATCAAAATTAATGTAGGTCTGAATCAGTCCCTGAATCGCCACGCCAAACAACGTGCCTAAAACCGTCCCGACTCCGCCGCTCAGCAGCGTTCCACCAATCACCACCGAGGCAATCGCATCCAGCTCGACGCCAACGCCCGCCAGCGCATAGCCCGCCTGGGTGTAAATGGAAAAAACAATGCCGGCAAGTGTGGCAAGCCCGGTAGACAGCATATAGATACGGATGGTGGTGCTGCGGGTTGAGATGCCCATCAGGTTGGCAGAGGTGGCGTTACCGCCAATCGCGTAAACCTGATTACCAAAGCGCGTACGGTGCGCCAGGAATATGCCAATGACGACGACCGCCAACATCAGCAATCCCATCGCGCTCAGGCGACCGCCGCCGGGAATTTTCCATGCCAGGCTTGAGAGCATGTCATAAACCGGATGGTTAATCGGGATTGATTCCTCTGAGACCAGATAGCTGACGCCGCGCAGGAAAAACATTCCCGCCAGGGTAATGATGAATGCCGGGATCTTCAGCGCATCAATCAGTAACCCCATAAATGCGCCAAACGCGCAGCCCATCAGTAAGATAAGGGGAAACGCCAGCAGCGGGGAAATCCCCCAGTAGCCGATGGCTTTCGCCAGAAATACGCCGGTAAACGCGATCACCGAGCCAACGGAAAGGTCGATCCCGCCAGAGAGAATCACGAAGGTCATGCCGACGGCGATAATGCCTAAAAAAGCGTTATCGGTCAGAATATTGCAGATTACCCGGGTGGAAGCAAAAGCGGGAAACTGCGTCAGGCAGTAGAGATATCCCAGCACAAACACACCGAGGGTGATCATCAGCGGTAAATTACGTTTTATCATGACCACGCACTCCTTTTATCAGGCTGATAAAGCGTTGTGACTGCACGACCAGCACACACAACACCACCACGGCTTTGACCACCTGATTCAGTTCCGGCTGGAAGCCCGACAGTAAAATCCCGGTGTTCATGCCCTGAATAATCAATGCGCCTACCACCGACAGCAGCAGGTTAAAGCGCCCGCCCATCAGCGAGCCGCCGCCGATAACCACCGCCAGGATGGCATCCAGCTCCAGCCACAACCCGGCGTTATTGGCGTCAGCCCCACGAATATCCGCCGTGACGATAATGCCGGCGATAGCCGCGCACAGGCCGCTTAGCACATAGGTGAGCATCACGATAATGCGGGTATTCACCCCGGCGTTTTTTGCCGCACGAATGTTGATACCCACCGCTTCGATAAACATACCCAGCGCCGTTTTCCGCGTCAGCAGCCAGAACACCACCAGCGTTAACAGTGCAATGATTACTGGTGTGGGGAACAGTAGGAGCGAACCGCTACCAAACCATGACAGTTCAGGCGAGTTGAAGGTGACGATCTGCCCGGAGGTGATTAGCTGCGCCACCCCGCGCCCGGCCACCATCAGGATAAGCGTGGCGACGAACGGTTGGATCTTAAGGATGGCCACCAGTATCCCGTTCCACAGCCCAGCCAGAATACCGGAACCTAAGGCGGCAAGTAGCACCACCGGCAGACTGTGCCCAGCCACCGTCATCGCCGCGGTGGTGGCACCAGCAATAGCCATAACGGCGCCAACGGAAAGGTCGATGCCGCCGGTGGCAATCACCAGCGTCATACCTATCGCCAACAGCGCCACGGGTGCGGCACGGTTGAGAATATCAATCGGGCTACCGAACAGCCGACCATCCTGCAAAATCACCTGGTAGAAGTGCGGCGCGACCAGGCTATCCACCAGCAGCACCAGCAACAACGCCACCAGCTGTGGCATCCCCTTTGGCCAACGGAACCGCCGTTTAGGCGGATTGGATTGAGGGAGAGATTGAGGCATCACCATAGTCTCCTTAGGCCGCAATGGCGTTCATGATCGCCGGTACGGACAGTTCAGCCAGTGGGATCTCGGCCACCTGTTTACGATCGCGCATAATAATGACCCGATCGGCATAGCCCACTAACTCTTCCAGTTCGGATGAAATCACCAGCAGGGCCAAACCATCGGCGCACAGCGTTTCGATCAGGCGGATGATCTCCGCATGCGCACCAACGTCGATCCCGCGCGTGGGTTCATCAAGGATCAGGAACTGCGGTTTGGTCAGTAACCAGCGTGAGAGCAATACTTTTTGCTGATTGCCGCCGGAGAGAAATTCAATCGGCTGTTCAGCGTTAGGAGTACGAATACCAAGCTGGCGAATAAAACGCTCCGCAATCTCGTTTTGTTCTTTCCGCGAAACAGGCCGCAGCCAGCCGCGCTGGGCCTGCAATGCCAGAATAATGTTTTCCCGCACCGAAGCGGCGGCGATAATGCCATCCGTTTTGCGATCCTCCGGACAGAAACCGATCCCCAGACACGAAGCCTGATGCGGCGATCGCAAAGTTTGCGGTTTGCCTTTGATCAGCGCAGTGCCGCTGTCGGCGGGTTTAATACCGAAGATCACCTCCGCCGTTTCCGTTCGTCCGGATCCCAGTAGTCCAGCGAGACCGACGATCTCACCAGGGCGCACCTGCAAATCAAACGGCGCGATGGTGCCTTTCTTGCCAAAGCCGCTAAATGCCGCCACCGGTTTATCGCTCAGCAAGGTGCGGCCCGCACGCTGTAGCGCATGGGTATCAAGTTCGCGGCCCAGCATCATTTTGACCAGTTCAATCTGAGGCAACTCGCGGGTTTCACGGCAGCCAACAAAGCCGCCGTTACGCAGAACGGTAATACGATCGCTGACCTGATAAACCTGATCGAGGAAGTGGGTGACGAAGATCAGACTGACGCCCCGATCGCGCAGATGCCGCATCAGGCCGAACAGCATTTCAACTTCCTGGGTATCGAGACTGGCGGTAGGTTCATCGAGGATCAACACTTTCGCGGAGAGATCGATCGCCCGACAGATGGCGACGATCTGCTGCATCGCCACGGAAAAGCGGTTCAGCGGCTCGCGTACATCGAGGGAAAAACCGTATGACGCCATCAGCTCCGTCGCGCGTTTTTCCATTTGCTTGCGCTGGAGCAGACCAAAACGCCGCGGTTCACGGCCAATAAATAAGTTATCCGCTACCGACATATTGGGCAGCAGGTTCACTTCCTGGTACACGGTGCCAATCCCCAGTTGCTGGGCATGGGCGGTATTTTTGGGGGAGATCGGTTGGCCTTCGAGCCAGATAGTGCCGCGGTCGGCATGGTAAACGCCGGTCAGCGCTTTGATAAGCGTCGATTTGCCGGCCCCGTTTTCTCCCAGCAGCGCCATAATCTCGCCACGACGCAAGCTGAAATCCACGTTATCCAACGCTTTGACGCCGGGAAAGAATTTGCTTAATCCTTCGGTGCGGAGGATTTCCTGATGTTGGTCGGTGGTCATGGCATTCCTCCGTTACGAAATCACGGCGTTTCGTAGGCCTGATAAGCGCAGCGCCATCAGGCAATAAATGCCGGATGGCGGCGTAACGCCTTATCCGGCCTACGCAAGACCGACAGCAAAACTAGTAGCCCATGTTTTTCTTCTTCTCTAACTCTTCTTTCGCCGTATCCGGCAGATAGAGGATCGACTTGGTAATGGTCAGCTTCTCAGGCATCGTGCCGTCTTTTTTGAATTTCTCCAGCGCGTCGAATGCCGGGCCGGCCATATTTGGCGTCAGTTCGACGCTGGCGTTGGCTTCACCGTCAATCATTGCTTTGTAGATATCCGGTACGCCGTCGATAGAACCGGTGAGGATATCTTTGCCAGGTTTCAGGCCCGCTTCTTTGATCGCCTGAATCGCACCGATCACCATGTCATCGTTGTGGGCGTAAACCATGCAGATGTTCTTGCCGTTGTTTTCCGCTTTGATAAAGCTCTCCATCACTTCTTTCCCTTTACTGCGGGTGAAGTCGCCGGACTGAGAGCGGATAATTTTGATGTTTGGCGCGTTAGCGATAGCTTCAGCAAAGCCTTTTTTACGATCGATCGCCACGCTGGCCCCGACGGTCCCTTGCAGCTCAACGACGTTACACGGCTTGCCGTCCACTTGTTTAATCAGCCAGTCGCCGATCAATTTACCTTCCAATACGTTGTCGGCGGTGACGGTGGTCATATAGAGAGATTTGTCTTTTACATCGATGGAACGATCGAGCAAAAAGACCGGAATGTCGGCATCTTTAGCTTCTTTTAAAACCGGCTCCCAACCCGTTGCCACGACCGGCGCAATAAAGATCGCGTCAACGCCCTGCGCAACAAATGAGCGAACTGCTTTAATCTGGTTTTCCTGCTTTTGCTGGCCGTCAGCGATTTTCAGCGTAATACCACGCTTTTCGGCCTCGCTTTTCGCAACGTTGGTTTCTGCGGCGCGCCAGCCGGATTCAGAGCCAACCTGCGAAAATCCTACGGTTAAAGGGGCTGCCATTGCCATAGACGACATGGCTGCCGAAACTGCTGTGACTAAAAGTAAGCGCTTCCACATAAGTGCGTCCTCGTAGGGTGATTATTGTTGGTTAATAAACCGTCGCGAAAAAACTATAGACAATTGAGCATGTAACAGATTGCGTTACATCACACTTCAAAAAAGTAAATAAAACGTTAATCACAAGTTTGTAATCGCTTTCATATCACTATGAAAAATGCGGCTGAAGATATGGATTTTTCTGTCATCATGGAGGAACAAAAAGAAGAAAATGGACGCAGAGAAAGCGAAAACAAGCGGAGACATTCCGCGCGAGTTGGCTATAATACCCGCCACTTGTTTGCCATAGCTTATTTAAAGGAAACAGACATGAGCTTACTCAACGTCCCTGCTGGTAAAGACCTGCCGGAAGATATCTACGTTGTTATCGAGATCCCTGCCAACGCAGATCCGATCAAATACGAAGTTGACAAAGAGAGCGGCGCCCTGTTCGTTGACCGCTTCATGTCCACCGCGATGTTCTATCCGTGCAACTACGGTTACATCAACCACACCCTGTCTCTGGACGGTGACCCGGTTGACGTTCTGGTCCCGACTCCGTACCCGCTGGAGCCAGGTTCAGTTATCCGCTGCCGTCCGGTTGGCGTACTGAAAATGACCGACGAATCCGGTGAAGATGCGAAACTGGTTGCGGTACCGCACACCAAGCTGAGCAAAGAATACGATCACATCAAAGATGTGACCGACCTGCCGGAACTGCTGAAAGCGCAGATCACCCACTTCTTCGAACACTACAAAGATCTCGAAGCGGGCAAATGGGTAAAAGTTGACGGTTGGGACAACGCTGAAGCTGCTAAAGCGGAAATCGTTGCTTCCTTCGAGCGCGCGAAGAAGTAAGTTCGCGTTAGCGTAATGCCCTGAACGCCAGCCCCTGGTTAGTAAGGGTTTTTTAATTTCTACTTTCTTTTCCCCTCCCCTTCGCTGTTTTCTTTTTGACCTACCAGATTGGGTAGTCACATTTTGCTTATCTCAATTGCGAATGAGATTAGATCTCATTATCATTCTCAGCATGTAAATAAATGTGAATAAAAGTCAATGAACCTCCACAATGTGAAGTCCCTGAAACGCTATTCCTGCGTGGCGCTCGCCACAGCACTGTTATTTACCAGCCTGTCCAGCGTGGCACAGACGCTACCTGAGAAAGATTTTCTGACCCGCGACGTCGGTAACGGCGTGTATGAACTGGCGGTTGATAGCCAGCAGAATACGCTTTTTGCCGCCTCGTCGCCGTCGTTCGATAAAGATAAAACCCGCGGGCTTATCTACAAACTCGACCTGGAGAAACTGACGACAACTGAAGTCATCGAAATCAGTCGTCGTGCGTTTGCCACTGCCATGGATGAAGAAAATCAGGTGCTGTACGTGGGCAACACGCTGGAAGGCTCAGTCACGCTCATCGATACCCGTAGCGGTAAAGAGTTGGCGATACTGCAACTGAGCGAAGCCAAAAACCCGAAAGATATTGTCCATACCCGTGAAATGGTGCTCGATAAACAGCATCACCGCTTGTACGTTTCCGGCGTGGCTGAAAAAGGCATTGTCTGGGTGGTGGATACGCAAAAGCGCGAAAAAGTCGCCACTCTTAAAAACATGGGCCAGTACCCGACCGGCATGGCCGTGGATGCAAATAAAAACCGTCTGTATGTCGTAAATGGCCGCAACGAACTTATTACACTGGATACCACCAACCATCAAATTATTAGCCGCTTTAGCATTGAGCCAGGCAAAAAACATTTTTTCCTGAATATTGCTTTGGATGCAAAAAATAATCGCGCATTCCTGACCGATCCTGATTTAGCGGATGTGCTGGTTGTTGATATTAACAACGGTAAGGTTATTGCACCCATTAAGGTTATCAACTCGCTGGCGGTGATGTATAACGAGAAACGCCAGGAAGTTTATATCACCCACCGTAATGCAAAGCGCATCAGCATTGTGGACAGCAAGACTTATCAGGTTAAACAAAGCATTGAAACCACTGAGTTACCTAACAGCCTGGCGCTCTCGGCTGATGCCAACACCCTGTATGTCAGCGTCAAACAGCCGGAAAAAATGACCGGTGCGAAGCCCGACTATGTGCTGAAAATCGATCTCTCTAAATATTAATAATTAAAAATGCTTCTTACACCTTGCAGCTTTTCCGGGCTGCGAGGTGATGCTTTTATTTTTTTACTTTTCAGGTGTCTTATATTATGAAAACGCGTCAACTTATTACGCTGACAGGGATCGTTGCATTCTCCGGCGGTGTTATTTTCCCTACTCAGGCAGAAGAACTCACCGAAACCTCACGCAATAGTGAAGATGAAATGGTGATCACCGCATCCGGGTTCTCGCAGCAAAAGCGCGAGGCGCCGGCCACCATTTCAGTTATCGATCGTAAAACGCTGGATATTCAGCCGGACCGTAACGTCGGTGAAGCGATTAAAAACCTTCCTGGCGTTTCGGTGACTAACAGCAGCGGCATGAACGCTGGCAGCATTATGATCCGCGGCATGGACCCGTCCTATACCGCTTTTATGGTCAACAGCGTCAAACAAAATACCGGTGAATCTCGCCCTTACGGACATGATATTGGTACTGAAGCTAACTTCTTACCGCCAATGGAGGCCATTGAACGTATCGAAGTTATCCGCGGGCCAATGTCCTCGCTGTACGGCTCAGATGCCATCGGCGGTGTGGTCAACGTTATCACCAAAAAGCCGTACGGCGCAAAAGAGTGGACGACGGCAATCGCCGCCAATACCTGGCTTCAGGAACACCAGTATTTGGGCAATACCAGCCAGATAAACCTGTTTACCATGGGGCCGATTGTGCCCGATGTTCTGGGCCTTAGCGTGGCGGCCGACGGGCTCGACCGTCGCGATGACGATCGCAATAACTATTTCGGCAAACACAACCGTAAATCCGTTGATATGACGCTGGGCCTGGCCGCCAGCGAAAATAACCTGTTCGATCTCAACGTGGTCACCGGTGAGCAGGAGAAAAACCGTACTCAGAAACGCGGCGCGCCGTGGTCATGGCTGTTCGATCGTAATGCCGCCACCCTGACGCATACTGGCTGGTATGCCGACGACACCATCGCGACGACCAACTACATAAATTATGAAAAAGGCCGTTCGAAGTACGTTTATGACGGACAGTCGCCGCAGTATGTGCAGATGGAGAACTACGTCGCCAATTCGCAAACCACCTTCACACTCGACAACCATAAACTGACGGTTGGGGCGAATTTTACCCGTGAAGAGCTGAATGACCGCTTTGATGTGGCCAACAAAACGCTGCCCGGATCTGAGCCCGTGACCAAAATCAGCCGTAACGGTTGGGCATTGTTTGCTGAAGACGGCTGGAGCATTGACGATTTCATCCTGACCACTTCAGCCCGTATGGATCAGGATGATAACTTTGGCACGCATATCACGCCGAAAATGTACGGTAACTGGGCCTTCAGCAATGACTGGGCGTTGAAAGGCGGCGTTTCCGCAGGCTATAAAAAACCAGAGCTGCGTGCGACATCCAGCGATTTTGTCACCCCATACGGTTCGACCGTACCTTATCCCTTCCTGACCGTCGGTAATGACGATCTGAAACCAGAACAAAGTGTTAACTCTGAGCTGGGCCTCTACTGGACGGGGAATGCGCTGTCACTGGATAGCACCGTCTTCTACACCCAGTTCAAAGACAAAATTGCTGAACAAACCATTTGCGAAACCACGTCGACGAATCAGTGCTCCGTGAATGGCTACAAAGCCGATTCCGTCAGTAAATACTTCAACGTCAGCAAGGCGGACGTGTACGGTATAGAACTTAATGCCGACTGGCAGATTAGCGCCGATGTAAAAGCCAATGCTAACTACACCTGGAACCACAGCGAACAGAAAAGCGGCGTGAACAAAGGCTACGCGCTCAACGATTATCCGCGCCATATGGCGAACCTGTCGCTGAACTGGGCGGCAACGCAGAGCCTGGACGTATGGAGTACGGTGAATTATCGCAGCAGTAACCGCAACAGCGGCAATAACTATAAGTACGATGACTACACGATGGTCGACGTAGGCGTACGTTATAAGCTCAATAAGTATACGCAGCTGATGGCAGGGGTCTACAACGTGCTGGATGAGGATCCGAAACTGACGACCGCGTGGAATGAGTCCGCGCAGGTGGAAGGCCGCCGCTATAACCTCGGCGCGCGCGTGGAGTTTTAAATCCTGAATAAACAACGCCACCCGAGGGTGGCGTGTTCATATCAGTACTGGTCTCTATCTAACCAGTTACCGCTTTCAATCAGCGTTAAGCCATCAACCGGACGTTGGTACACGTACATCCATGCACTTCCGTACGGCGTTTGAATTAACTGGCGTGCGTATTCACCGCCGCGGGTACGCAGAGCGTCAAGCTCTGCCAGCGTGGCGTTATCAATACGATAAACTTCCCCGTGTACTGTTCCATTTCCCGGAACGGCGCCTGGATAGTGGCCCAGGCTGTACAACTGGTAGTTGTCGATACTGAAATTTCCCAGCAACAGGGCATTGGTCATCCAGTGGCTGTTGCCTTGTTTGGTTCGTAAACTGCCGTAGACAAATATTCGCATTGCTAAAACTCGAACTGATAGAGCAAATCAAGTGCCTGATCTACGCCAGACACTGCTTCCAGATATAGCTTAGGCATCAGACGATAACGTAGCGTGAGTGTCGCTAAGGAGTCAAATATACCCACACCATATTTCACCTGCAGACCTGGCAGTACGTATCCGCTGACAACCACCTGAGATGAGTCGCCCACCCCTTGCGTGTCCAGTGCCAGATTGCTTACGCCAAATGTCTCCCCGATTTTACCCACAACCTGACCACTTTGTGCAACCCCCAGACCAATAAGCATTGAGGTCATCGCCGCGCTGTCGCTCTGTTCGCTATCGAGTCCTTGTCCGCGTAGCAGGTAGGAAAGCGCCATTTGCTGCGACATTGCCGGGTCGGAGAAGATCTCCGCCTTCGGTTCATCGGCAGTACCGGTGACACGAACACCGGCTATCACGTCGTCTTCTGTGGCATCCGGGTTTCGAATTGCTTCGATATTGAGCAGCGGTTGATCCGGCGGACCGGAGAACAACAGCTCGCCCTTACGCACAATCAGATCCTGACCATAGGCATGGAAACGCCCGCTCGGAATATTAATCTGTCCGTTCAGCCCCAGCCCCTGCTTATCCTGTACCACCTTCAGATCGCCCGTCAGGCGCGCTTTCAGTCCAAAAGCGTCAAGACGCACGTTGTTACCAACATGGATGTTCAGGTTGCTGTTGATCGGAATACCGGCGGTCTGCGGTTTTTCCGGCTGCAGATTGTTGTTAAGCATGACCATATCGCTGGAAACCCCGACCGCGCTTTCCGGCAGGTCGTGTACCACGATTCGCGCCCACGGCACATCCACGTTGCCGTCGAGGGTAAACAAGCTCGGCGTGGCTTCAAAAACCACGTCAGGCGATACGTCCAGGCGGACCATCGGCGGCACGGTAATACGTACCCTGCTGCCTTTAGCCGCGACGCGCGCCCGCCAGTTGTCTATCTGACTCCAGTCGGCGTCACCGCTCAGGTTGATTTCTCCCTGCTGCGTACGCACCACGCCCGCCAGCGTTGAACGTGTTCCGGTGAAGTTAACGGCTAACTGGCTTGGCTGCATGTCAAACGGCATAAAGTTACCGTCAATATCCAGACCGCTCAGTTGCAGCTGTCCGAGCAACTGCGGACTTTGCACATCGCCGCCCAGCCGCAGGTTGGCGTTGATCATCCCTGCCGCTTTTTCACCGCGCGAGAAGATGGGGTTCACCATCGCCAGATTGAAGTTGCGAATATTGACGTTACCGCCCAGATTACGACGTCCTTGTGGATCCGTCACCTGCACCTGTCCGTCAAACTGCCCGTTGTTGGTTAGACGAATCAGCCAGCCCAACTCGGCACGGTTATTGTGCAGGTCGGCGGTCAGATTCAGCGTTTCAAACGCCACTGGCAGCGGCGCATCGTTCACGCTTTGCGTGACCTTCACGTTACGTCCGGAAAGCGTGACCTGCCCCTGTGGCAGCCCCTCTTTGGTGGTGTCCCAGCTCACATCCGCTTTGCCGGTGAACACGCCGCTGGCCTGGGTCGTATCCGGCATGAACGGTTTTAACATCGCCAGATCGAAACGGTTAAGGTTCACCACCGCGCGTCCCGATGCACCGGCATCAATGGTTTGTGGTACGCACAGTTCCGCATTCGGGTTGTTCCAGCAGTGCGGCCCAATGCTGATTTTCTGTTCCTGATTGCGGTAATCCAACGCGATAGCACGATTGAGCGACCACGGACCGACCGGCGTCTGGAAGCGGGTATTGCTTAACTCTCCTTTCCAGCGCTGTTCTTTGCGATCAAAGCTCCCGGCAAGGTCGAGTTGACCGGAAACCGGTTCACCCTGAATGCGCAACTGCAGCTCATGCTGCTTTTCACTGCCTTTGGCGTTGAGCGTCACCAAACCAATATTCACGTCAGGTTGTACAATCCGCTCTACGCGAACGTTGAGATTACCCGCGATTTGCTCGGCCGATTTCACGTCGCCTTCAACACGTACCTGAGCGACGGAAAGCTCTTGCCAACGCAGACCGCGGGCGGTGATATCCGCCAGCAGCTGTGGCGCTTCAACCGTACCGCGAACTTTTACCAGCCCTTTCGCCGTACCGCCCAGTCCCGGCAGCGCGTTATCCAGACTTGGGGCATCAATCGTCGCGTCGAGATTGAGGTCCTTAACCCCCAGTTCCCCTTTCACGTCAGCACTGTTGCGTCCCAGCTCCAGATGCAGGCCAGGGATCGTCCACTGCAGGTAGCTGTTCCCCTTCAGCGAGCCGTTTACATTGACCTTGTTCTGCTTCACGTTGCCGGTCAGCTTCAGCTCCGGAACCTCCATCTGCCAGCTTCCGCCGTACAGACTGCCGCGCGTTTTCACCAGACCATTCAGCTTTGACGGCCAGTCCGGGATCGCTTTCGCGGTGTTGATACCATCCAGCGTAAGCTCCCCGCGCCAGCTGATCGCCTGCTGCCAGTCCACCAGCGCTTTCAGCTCGGTTTTCCCTTCCAGCGCCGCAATGCTGAGTTTGTCGAGATTGATCTGCTGTTCGTTGCCTTTGGCGTCCAGCGTAATGGTAGCCGGTGGAATATCCTGCCCTTTCACGGCGGTACGCATCGACAGCGTATAGTCGGTCATCTTGCCGGTTAGTTTGAGCTTGATGTCATCAGCCTGGAACTGTTTGTCACCGGTAAACGGCCAGTAAACCTGCTTACTCACCACCTCAAGGTTGAGCGGTAATCCGGCTTCTGCCAGACGCGTCTGCGCCCGCAGGTCCATATCCACCGGACCAGACAGATTGACGCCGACTTCCAGCTGTTCACGCAGCGCGCCGCCGACCTTCAGCTTCACCTTTTCACCTTTCAACGGGTCGATGTTGAGCGTGCTGTTTAACGTAATATCGACCGGCCATGTGTCGGTGAGCTGCGCCGTGCCGCTGGCGTTAACGGTGCCCTGATTCGAGTCGATATCCAGTGCATCGAGCTTCATATTGCCGTCAATGCTGCTCACTTTCAGCAGCATGTTATGTACCGTTAAATCCGTATCTCCGGTCACGCGTAGCTGCTCACCGCGAAACTCTTCAATGTTGAGATTGAGCGGCAGATGGACATCGGTCATTTCCGGCAGCACCGGCTTTGAGAACAGATCTTTTAGCGTTTCGCCGAGCGGTTTTTCATCCGGCTGCGGATTTTGAATCTTCGGTTCGACGACCTCTTCCTGCGCCACTTCCGCCACTTTAGGCAGAGCAATCAGCAGCCCCTGTAATGACGTTGGCTTCAGGGTCAGCGTTTTCTCCTGCCAGTTCAGGCCGGAGGTAAAATCCAGCACCGAAACCGTGGTGTCATCGATTTTGATGTTGATGTTGTTAAGCGCCACGCGCGAAAGCGTAATTGGGTAAGGCGTGGAAAGGTTGAGCGGACCGCTCTCTTCTTCTTCAACCGGCGCAGATGGCGGCATCTTTTTGCTGTCGATCGCCACGTTGATGTTTTTCAGCGCCAGATCGTTGACGCACAGGCTGCTGTCCCACAGGCAGTTAAGCCCGACGGCCAGATGCACTTCGCCGGCATTCACCGCCACGCCAGGCTGGTCATAACGAATATTTTTAAGCGATAGATCCCGCCAGCCGCCGGTAACCTGACCAATCTCCAGCCCCGGTACCCAACGATTTGCCGCTTTGAAGATCAGATGCAGGCCCGAAGTAGTGCCGACAAGGAACGCCACCGTGCCTAACAGCAGCAGGATAAAAATCAGCACGCCGAGGCTTATCTTCTTCCATAAACTCATAATTCAGGCCCCAGACCGATGTAAAACTGTAAACCATGTTCATCTTTGTCGCCGACAGGAACGGCAAAGTCGAGCTTGATGGGACCGACCGGCGATTGCCAGCGTACACCGACCCCGGCACCGGTTTTGAAATCACTTTTGCGGATATCGCTGACCGCTTCGCCGCTATCAACAAACATTGCGCCCCACCATTTTCCGGTCACGTTGTACTGATATTCCAGCGAACCGGTCGCCAGCTTCGAGGCCCCTTTCAGCTTGCCGTCGCTGCCTTCAGGCGAAATAGATTTGTATTTGTAGCCGCGAATGCTGCGATCGCCCCCGGCGAAGAAACGCAGATCCGGCGGCACTTTGTCGAAGTCGCCGGTTTCAATCCAGCCGAGGTTGCCGCGCATCACAAAGCGATGCCTGTCGTACAGCGTGCGGATCCAGACGTTTTGCGCCTGGAAGACGGAGAAATCAACGTCTGAACCCCAGGCAGTGTTGGAGTAATCAATAGAATAACGCTGGGAATCGCCCCACACAGGCATCAGACCGCCGCGCGAACGCGTCCGGCTAATCATTACGCCTGGATAGAGCAGCATGGTGGTGTTGGTGACATTACCCTGGGTAAAGTGGTCGAGGCTCCAGCGCAGGTTAATCGCGCGCTGCCAGCCGCTGGAGAGATCCCAGTAGCGGGAAACCGCAAGCGTCGTGGAGTCCTGCTCGGTGTCGTTTAGATCGGTACGCTTAAAGCCGCCCTGCACCAGGTAATATTGCTCCAGCGGGTTCTTTAACAGCGGCATTTTATAGCTGAAATCAAGAACCTGCTCTGGCGCCGAGATACTGGCGCTGGTCGTCAGGCTGTGGCCGTAGGAGTTCATCCACGGCTTTTTCCACGAGGTCTTCACCCGTGGCCCAACGTCAGTTGAATAACCGACCCCGGTTTCGATAGTGTTTTCAGTTCGTGGCGAGACCACGCCTTTTAGCGGCAGCACTTTGGTTTTGCGGGCTTTATCAAATTCCGGGGCGACAACCACGGAATTAAACCATCCGGTCGCCGACAGACGACGGTTCAGTTCGCCCAGATCTTTCGACTCGTACTCTTCACCTTCTTTAAAAGGCACCAGATTTTGCAGGTACTCATCGCGAATTTGCGAACCTTCAAAGGTGACATGCCCAAAGCGATAACGTTCGCCGCTGTTGTAATCGATATCCCAAAACGCCTGGCGGCGCTCAAGCGCTATTCCAAGCTGGCTTTTATTAAATTCACTGTCGAAATAGCCTTTGCGCAGGGCCACGCTGGTGAGTGACTTTTTGAAATTGTCATAGTCCCCCTGATTCAGTACGGTGCCGATTGCCGGGCGCGTTTTCAGCAGATCCAGGTAATCTTTATCCGTACGCGCGCCACCGCGCAGAATCACCTCGGTGCCGCCAATCAGCACCGGCTCGCCGGGAGTCACCTTGGCGATCAGTACCTGGCGTCCTTTCGCCGGCGGCGGACGCAGTTCAAAATCAATGGTTGGCTCAAAGTAGCCCAGCGCTTTTAGCCCTTCGCGGATGGCATCATCAACGCGCGCACGAAAGCGTCGGTCTGGAGTGACTTCATCACTTTGAATCGTGGACAGCTGCGCACGGACGTTTTTCTCCAGCGGTCCTGATAAACCTTCGACCTGTAAGCGAACATTCGCGGCGGCGGCGGAGCCACTTAAGCACAGTAATCCCACCCAACATAACTGACGGATATGTGGCACATTTTCTCCTGAATATCCTTTTTTCCCACCCCTGGAAAAAAATACTATGCCGTTCCTCGGCTTAACAAAAAATCAACAATAAGAGTTGAAAAACAGACGACAACCCAAATATTTCTTATGTTTAACTCTAGACGTATTCACGCCGTTTATTGTGGGCAAAGACGCGTCTCGTTACAACCTTAACCCAAATGACTGATTTCGGGAGAACGGCCATGAGTTTATTTGATAGAAAGCATCTTGTTACTCAAGCAGATGCCCTACCTGGACGCAACACCCCGATGCCAGTGGCAACGCTGCATGCGGTTAACCAACATTCGATGACCAATGTGCCCGACGGTATGGAAATAGCGTATTTCGCCATGGGATGCTTCTGGGGCGTTGAACGTTTATTCTGGTCATTACCCGGCGTGTACAGTACCGCAGCCGGATACACCGGCGGCTACACCCCAAACCCAACCTATCGGGAAGTCTGTTCCGGCGATACCGGGCACGCCGAAGCGGTACGCATCGTCTATGACCCGCATGTTATCAGCTACGAACAACTGCTGCAGGTGTTCTGGGAAAATCACGACCCGGCGCAGGGCATGCGCCAGGGGAACGACCAGGGTACGCAGTATCGCTCCGCCATTTACCCGTTAACGCCGGAGCAAACCGCCGCGGCACAGGCAAGCCTTGAGCGTTTTCAGGCAGCAATGACCGCCGCAGGCGACGAGCGCACCATTACAACGGAAATCACTACGGCAACCCCGTTCTACTATGCCGAGGACGATCACCAGCAGTATCTGCACAAAAATCCATATGGCTACTGTGGAATCGGTGGCATCGGCGTTTGCCTGCCGCCAGAACGTTAATCCACAATTAACGAGCTACCGTCACCCGCGCGGCATGTCGCGTAGCGTGGGTCACGGTTCCCCGATCTGTCACCTTTCCCTTCAGCAACAGGTTAAACACTGGCGCTGAGGGGCGATTAAGACGATTTTGCAGCAAATGCACCGCTTCCACGCCCAGCGCCCGACAGGGAATAGTGATACTGGTTACCGCAGCAACGATGTGCGCATCCAGTTCCTGAACATCCGTCGTCATCAGCGACAGCTCACCGGGTATCTCCACGCCAACGTTTTCCAGTATTCGCCGAATGCCCGTCGACATTGACGCCCCGGCGCAGAAAATCACCTCAGGCCACGCTTCACGCGGCGTCTCACGTAGCCAGTTGCCTATCGCCCGCTCTGATTCATCCTCAGAAAACCCTTCCGTCACCAGCAGATCGCGCCCGGTATCAAACGGTATCTGATATTGTCGGTACACCTCCTTGATGCCCTCCAGACGCCAGTACATCGTTTCCCGGCGCAGGCTGGTGACATGAAGAATACGCCGATGCCCCTGTTCAAAAAGATATTGCACAGCACGGTTGCCAATCGCCCGATGATCGGGGGATACCGCATCCAGTAACCCTTCTTTGTCCTGCGAGTTAATCAACACGCAGGGTTTATCCAGCAGTTGCGCCAGTTTATGCACGGTCGGGTCATCAATGCCGATAAGAATAATGGCATTGATATTCTTGTTGTTGGCCTTTTCCTGAAAGACTTTGATGTCCGCACGTTGCTCATCCAGCCCGCAGTAACTCAGATACACATCATGCGGCGCTATCGCCTCAGCAATTCCGCGCGTGACTTCGAGGTAAAACGCATCGCCACGGGCGGTGAAAGTGCGCAACGGAGCGAAAACGGCAATCCCGTTAATCAACAGTCGTCCACTGGACAGCGAGTCCAGAACGCCCAGCCTGCGTGCGCAGCTGACAATCGCCTCACGCGCTTTATCGCTGGTATATGACTTTCCGCTAAGCACCCTCGACACCGTACTCACCGAGTACCCCGTCAGGGCGGCAATTTCGTCCATTTTTAGCTTGCCAGACATTCTGTGACCTCACTCGCAATCAATCTTTGCAATTTTTTGCAAACGTAGTTCATTGACTCTAAAACACTTTTTCAATGACTGGATGAACTTCTTTTTCATCCTGCAACCGTTCTCACAAAATCACATTGTCGATATTCCAGGCGTTTCTTATGTTCCGCATATCCCTTATTTCTCATGAAAAAGGCACGACATGAAAAAAATACGCTTTGGCATTATTGGGGTTGGCAACATTGGTACCGTCCACGCGCGCTACCTGCTGGCCGGAACGGTACACGAAGCAGTGCTCACCGCAGTGTGTGATAACAATCCTGATAAACATGCGGCTATCCAACGGCTGGTCGGTGAAGAGGTGACATTATTCAGCGACGCGCGTGAGATGCTGGAAAGTGGGCTTATTGACGCCGTTATCGTCGCCACTCCGCACTATGACCATCCGGGTTTATCGATGATGGCCATGCGTCTTGGCATCCATACGCTGTGCGAAAAACCTGCCGGGGTCTATACCGCGCAAGTACAAGAGATGAACGCCTGCGCGCGCGAATGTAATGTGGTGTTCAGCATGATGTACAACCAGCGCCCCAATCCGCTGTATCAGAAAGTTAAAGATCTGATCGACAGCGGCGAACTCGGCGAGCTGCGTCGCTCTAACTGGATCATTACCAACTGGTATCGTTCGCAGAGCTATTACAACTCCGGCGGCTGGCGCGCGACCTGGAAAGGTGAAGGCGGCGGCGTGCTGCTTAATCAGGATCCACACCAACTCGATTTATGGCAATGGCTGGTCGGCATGCCGGTACGCTTGCGCGCCTTTTGCCAGTTTGGCAAGCACCGCCAGATTGAAGTTGAAGATGACGTCACGGCCTACACGGAATACGCCAACGGCGCGACCGGCGTGTTTATCACCACCGTCGCCGAAACCCCCGGCACAAATCGCCTGGAAATTGTTGGCAGTCGGGGAAAAGTCGTGGTGGAAGAAGGCCGACTGCGCTTCTGGAGACTACGGGAATCCGAAACCGACTTTAACGCACGCTGGCAAAACGGTTTTGGTGAGCCTGAATGCTGGGAGGTGACCATCCCTACCGAACCAGAATGCAGTGAGCACTATGTCATTACCCGCAATTTCACCGCCGCGATTCTGCACGGCGAGCCGCTGATCGCTCCCGGTCTGGAAGGCATTCGCGGCCTGACGCTTTCCAATGCGATGCACCTTTCTACCTGGACCGATGACTGGGTTGAGCTACCGATCGATGAGCAGCGCTACTTCCAGTTGCTCCAGGAACGTATCGCCTCTTCAGTAGAAAAAACCACGACCAGCCGCACGCTGGACGCTTCCGGTAGCTGGTAACGCGCAGGAGAAAATTATGCTCAACATTGCCATTGTCGGTACCGGGAATATCTCCCACAACCACATTCAGGGGTATTTACAGTTCGCCGATCGTTGCCGGATTGTCGCGCTGGTTGATATCTACCCAGAGAAAGCCGAAGAGAAGAAATCACGCTACGGCCTGAGCGAAGCGCGAGTCTACCGCAGTCATCAGGCGATGCTGGACGCGGACATAGAGGTCGATGTGGTGGATGTCTGCACGCCACCGTACGTGCACGCAGCCATTAGCGTTGATGCGCTGCAGGCCGGAAAACATGTGCTGTGCGAAAAACCGATGGCCGCCTCGCTTGAAGAGTGCGATGCGATGATCGCCGCGCAAAAGGCCAGTGGGAAAACCTTATCGGTCATTGCGCAAAACCGCTTTACCGATGCCTTCTGGCGGCTGAAAACCGTTGTTGATTCCGGGCTGGCGGGCAAGATTTGCCATGCGCAGGTGGATTCATTCTGGTGGCGCGGACACTGCTATTACGATCTCTGGTGGCGCGGCACGTGGCAGAAAGAAGGCGGCGGCTGCACGCTGAATCACGCGGTGCACCACATTGATGCCATTCAATGGATGCTGGGTTTCCCAACTGAAGTCGTGGCGATGATGACCAACGTCGCCCATGACAACGCCGAAGTCGAGGATCTTAGCGCGGCTATCTTCAAATACCCGAACAGGGCGCTGACGCAACTGACCGCCTCCGTGGTGCATCACGGTGAAGATCAAAAGATTGTCATTCAGGGCGAAAAAGCGCGTATTTCCGCGCCGTGGCAGGTTCATGCCAGCCAGTCGGCGGATAACGGTTTCCCGCAGACTGACAATAACGGCGAACTGGAACAGCATCTGGAGACACTTTTTCGCGCTACGCCACCGCTGCAATGGACGCTACACACCGGGCAAATCGATAACCTGCTCAACGCCATCGAACAACAGATCCGTCCCCTGGTCGATGGCGAACAGGGCAAGCGCTCGCTGGAGTTGATTACCGCTATCTATAAATCCGCCATCACCCGCACGGTGGTGACGCTGCCTATTCACCACACCGATGCGTTTTATCGCACCGGCGGCCTGATTGAAATCGCCCCGCATTTCTATGAGAAATCCGCCTCCGTGAGCAATTTCACGGAAGTGGGCGCCATCCCTCTGGGTAAAGACTTAGATTCAGGAGCTAAAGAATGAACAAGCAAGATGGAATGCACTACGCCCCTACCGGAAAACCTCAGCCGGTCGTGAAGCCTGGCGAGTTTATCATTGCCGCGTCCTCACTCGATCATGGCCATATCTACGGCATGTGCAACGGGTTGATTGAAGCAGGCGCCACGCTGAAATGGGTTTACGATCCCGACCCGCACAAAATCGATCAATTTCTGCAGCAGTATCCGCAGGCGCAGGTGGCCGATTCGCTCGAGACAATCCTCAACGATCGCGAGGTCCGACTGGTTGCCGGGGCGGCAATTCCTTCCGAGCGCTGCCCGCTGGGGCTAAAGGTCATGGCGGCCGGTAAAGACTACTTCACCGACAAGGCTCCGTTAACCACCCTCGCACAGCTTGAAGAGGCCAAAGCGATGGTGGCGAAAACCGGGCGCAAATACGCGGTCTATTACAGCGAGCGTCTGCATGTTGAAAGCGCCGTTTATGCCGGTCAGCTTGTCCATCAAGGGGCAATTGGGCGCGTGATGCAAACCCTGGGCACCGGTCCGCACCGCGAAGGCCACGGGCGCCCGGACTGGTTTTATGACAAACGCTATTTTGGCGGCATTCTGTGCGACATCGGCAGCCATCAAATTGAACAATTTCTGTTTTATACCGGCAACAGCGAGGCGCATATCGTCGCCAGCCAGGTCCGTAACGTCAATCATCCGCAGTATCCGCTGTTCGAAGACTTTGGCGATGCCATGCTGGCGGGCGACAACGGGGCGACCGGCTATTTCCGCTGCGACTGGTTCACGCCGCAGGGGCTCAGTAGCTGGGGTGATGGACGCCTGACGTTGCTGGGTACCGAAGGTTACATTGAGATCCGCAAGTATGTGGATATCACCCGGGGTGAACAGGACGTGGTGTATCTGGTGAATAAAGACGGGGAATACCGCTACCCGGTCGCGGGCAAAGTCGGTTTTCCTTTCTTCGGCGACTTCATTCTCGATTGTCTGAATCGCATGGAAAACGCCATGACACAGGCCCATGCCTTTAAAGCCGCAGAACTGTGCGTCAAGGCGCAAATGCTGGCGAATGCCCGCACATAACCGGAGGTGACATGACAACGCTAAATGCCGCCATCATCGGCGCGGGCGCTATTCACCGCAGTCACGTTAACGCCCTCCGGCTTTTGCCGGGGGTCACGCTGCGTGCGCTGGTCGATATTGATAGCGCCAACGGTTTGCAACAGGCGATGGCTTATAACTGCCGCTATTACCCGAATTACCGTGAAATGCTGCTGGATAATGACATCGACGTCGTCCACATCTGCACGCCTCACTTCGAACACAAAAACATGATTACCGCCGCGCTGGCCGCCGGGAAACATGTGTTTTGCGAAAAACCGGTGGGTTTGAATTGCACAGAGGTGGCAGACATCGCTAACGCAGCGGCGTCCGCCCTGGGCTTACTGGGTGTGTGCTATCAAAACCGACTTAATCCAACCAGTTTACGTATCCGCGATGAACTGGCGAAAAATACGCTTGGCAAAATGCTAAGCGTTAAAGCGGTTTTGACCTGGTCACGCTCCAGGGCTTATTACAGCGAAAGCCCGTGGCGCGGGCGTTTTGCCAGCGAAGGCGGCAGTTTACTGATCAACCAGGCTATTCATACCCTCGATCTGATGCAGTGGTTCGCCGGCGGCGTGACGCGATTGAAAGGCGTGGTGGACAGCGGTGAACTGGCGGACGTCACCGAAGCCGAAGACAGCGCGATGGCGACCCTGCACTTTGCCAACGGCGCTCGCGGTCTGTTTTACGCCAGCAACTGCAACACTCACGATTCACCGCTGCTGCTGGAGATCCATTGCGAGCAAGGCATGCTCCAGCTCACGGATAATACCCTGTGGCGCGTTACGGCGGACCGACGCCTGAAGCTGGACTGCGATGGTTCACCGGACGGTCACGCCAAAAGTTACTGGGGCCTGGGCCACCAGCAGGCTATTCGTCAGTTTTATCATGCGATTACTCATGGAGGTCAGACAGAATATATCAATATTAATGAAGCCCGCAAATCACTGGCGATAGTCGATGCTATTTATCATTCATCTAAAACTCGCCAATGGATAACCATTAATAATTAATATTAATTTAGCGTTGCAGAATTAAATAACACCAGCCGGATAATACCGGAATACGCATACCCTACATACTGGAAAATATTATGGTCAAACCAACTGAACGCAGAGTCAGTTATGGTGTAGCGATCGGCTATGGCATTACTGACTTATTTGGCGGCGGTGCTTTCGCCATTATCGGAACATGGCTTTTATTTTTTTACACCACCTACTGCGGTTTAAGCGTGCTGGAAGCAGGCTCAATATTTGCCATTGCCCGCGTGATTGATGCTGTACTTAGCCCAATTATGGGTTATATCACCGATAATTTTGGCGACACGTGGCTGGGCCGCAGATTTGGCCGTCGCCGCTTCTTTTTATTACTCAGCTCTCCTTTAATGTTTCTCTATGCCCTGCTGTGGCTGACCGACATG
This sequence comes from Citrobacter arsenatis, assembly GCF_004353845.1. Taxonomy (GTDB): domain Bacteria; phylum Pseudomonadota; class Gammaproteobacteria; order Enterobacterales; family Enterobacteriaceae; genus Citrobacter; species Citrobacter arsenatis. The sequence goes on along the minus strand of NZ_CP037864.1, from coordinate 557,438 downwards.
GGTTATTGGTACTACCTGGGAACCTATCTGTCGATTGAACTGCTTTCAGCGATGGTGCTGGTGCCGTGGGAAACCCTGGCCGCCGAAATGACCAACCGCTACGAAGAGCGCAGCCGCCTCTCCGGTGTGCGCATGATCTGCTCGCAGCTGGGCGGATTTCTGGCCGTATCGGTACCCGGCGTCCTGATGCAGTTTACCGGCAAAGATAATCCGTTTACCTATACGCTAACCGGGCTGATCTTTTCCGTCGTGTTCTGCATCGCAGTGTTCATAACCTGGCGCTGCACGTGGGAGGCCAAAGACGTTCAGGAAGAGACGTTCCAGGCGGACCTGCAGCGCAATAGCGGGATACTGAATCACCTTAAATATTTGATACTCGATCTGCTCTCTTCTTTCAGGATCCGGGCATTTCGCCTGCATATCATTATTTATATTTTCTCATTTACCGCTATGGATGTATTCGGCTCAGTATTTACCTATTACGTGGTTTATTGTTTGAGCCAGGATGCCGCCTCCGTTTCTGGCTGGTTAAGCATTGCCGCTTTTGCTTCAGTTTTTGGCACCTACGGATTTATGCTATTATTGAACAAACTCAATATAACTCCGTCAGCAGCACTACGCCTCTCTTACACCTGTATATTTAGCGTATTGGTATTTTTATTTATTATTTATTATACCGAAACCCAGGTATCCAATATTCTGTTCTCTGCGATCTTTATTCTGCTCGGCATGGCGCGTTCTGGTCTTTACTATATCCCATGGAATATCTACAGCTTTATTCCTGACATCGATGAGATGGTGACCCAGCAGCGTCGCGAAGGGATTTTTGCCGGCGTTATGGTACTCACCCGTAAAAGTACGGTGGCCATCGCTATTTTGCTTATCGGCATGGTGCTGGAAGAGTCCGGCTTTGTAAAAGGCAGCGGCGCGCAGCCGGAAAGCGCGCTCCACGCCATTATCGGATTAATGATCTTTGCGACCGCAGCGCTGCTGGCGGTGAGTTTCTACACCACCTACAAATTCAAACTGACCCGCGAAACCCACAAAGTCCTGCTCAAAGAGATCGCCCGCCGCAAGCTGGGTGGCAATTATCGCGACTGCGATGAAGAAACCCGGGTGGTGATCAAACAGCTCACCGGCTACGAGTACGATGAGGTTTGGGGTGGCAGCGCTACCCAGCGTGCAACGGGACGCGTCAGTCTCTCAGATGCAGAATAAGGAGCATATCATGTATAACCCATGGAGCAAAGCACGGGCGCAAAGCTGGTATCAACAGCAAGCCTGGGGCTGTGGTTTTAACTACTTGCCGCGCACCGCAGTTAACTGGCTCGAAATGTGGCAAGCAGAGAGTTTCGATAGCAGCACTATCGATCAGGAACTCGGCTGGGCCAGCCGGTATGGTTATAACCAGCTACGAACAAATTTACCGTTTACCGTCTGGCAGCACGACCGCGATGGTCTGCTCGAACGCATCGAACTCTTCCTGAGCATTGCCCACCGCCACGGCATAAAAGTGATGCTGACGCTGCTCGACGACTGCGCTTTTTCCGGTGATGAACCCGTTATCGGTCCGCAGAAATCCCCGGTTCCAGGGATTCACAACAGCCAGGCCGCGGGTAGCCCAGGCCGCGCCTGCGTGCTGGACCGACGCTGTTGGCCGCAAATTGAAGCTTATGTCAGAGATATCATCCGTTACTTTCGCCATGACTCGCGCATCAGCGTCTGGGATTTATATAATGAGCCAGGCAACGGCGGGATATTTTGTCATACCGGCGAATTTGCCCGCTATGACGACAGGCTGGAAATTTACGCCTTAACCCTGATGACCCAGCTGTTTGGCTGGGCGCGAGAGGAGTCACCGTCTCAACCGTTGACCGTAGCGGCCTGGCATATTGACGATCGCGCTGCGTGCGGGAATGCGTTCACGCATCCTATTGATATAGCCGCACTGCGGCTTTCCGACGTGATTAGCTATCATGCCTATGTTGATACCCCTGGCCAGTTGTCTCTTCTGTCACAGTTGGCCGAATTTGGCAGACCGCTCTTTTGTACCGAGTGGCTGGCACGCCATGTCGATAGCCGAATAGAAGAACAACTGCCGTTATTTAGCGCCCAGCGCGTTTCCAGCTTTCATTGGGGATTGGTACAAGGGAAAACGCAAACCTGGCTGCCGTGGCCGGATATTCCGCTTGACGAAACGACGGCGCAGCTATGGTTTCATGATGTGCTAAAGCCGGATGGTTCGCCCTATAGCGAAAAAGAGATGCAGATGGTGCGCAGACTTAACCCCGCAGAATAAGGCCAAAAAAGCTCCTCTGGCGACTTTACAGTACCTTACGCTATACTAGCTTCTGAATTTACCGGCTCAACTCCACGGGCCGGTTTTCACACGGATTTATCAATTACTCCCTTCCGAGGATCTGGCCTTAACGGTCGGATAAGATATGTTAAACAGTATTTTAGTCATTCTCTGCCTGATCGCCGTGAGTGCGTTTTTCTCGATATCCGAGATCTCGCTTGCTGCATCACGCAAAATCAAACTTAAACTGCTTGCCGATGAAGGCAGCGTAAACGCACAACGTGTATTGAAGATGCAGGAAAACCCCGGCATGTTTTTTACCGTCGTGCAAATTGGCCTTAACGCGGTCGCCATTCTCGGCGGTATCGTAGGGGATGCTGCATTCTCCCCGGCGTTTTACAGCCTTTTCTCAAAGTACTTCGCTCCAGAGCTGTCCGAACAGTTAAGCTTTATTCTGTCATTCTCGCTGGTTACTGGCCTGTTCATCCTGTTCGCGGATTTAACCCCGAAACGCATCGGTATGATTGCGCCAGAAGCTGTGGCTTTGCGTATCATCAACCCGATGCGCTTCTGCCTGCTGGTCTTCCGCCCGCTGGTATGGTTCTTTAACGGTCTGGCAAATAACATTTTCCGTCTGTTTAAGATCCCAATGGTGCGTAAAGACGACATCACCTCGGACGATATTTACGCCGTGGTCGAAGCGGGTGCGCTGGCGGGTGTTCTGCGTAAGCAGGAACATGAGCTGATTGAAAATGTGTTCGAACTGGAATCCCGTACCGTACCGTCTTCAATGACCTCGCGCGAGAATATTATCTGGTTCGATCTCCACGAAGATGAGCAAAGCCTGAAGAACAAAGTGGCGCAGCATCCGCACTCCAAATTTCTGGTGTGTAACGAAGATATCGACCACATCATTGGCTATGTCGATTCAAAGGATCTCCTCAACCGCGTACTGGCGAACCAAAGCATGGCGCTGAACAGCGGCGTACAGATCCGCAATACGCTGATTGTCCCGGATACGCTGACGCTCTCTGAAGCGCTGGAAAGCTTCAAAACCGCAGGCGAAGACTTTGCCGTCATCATGAACGAGTACGCGCTGGTGGTGGGAATTATCACGCTCAACGACGTCATGACGACGCTGATGGGCGATTTAGTCGGCCAGGGTCTGGAAGAGCAGATCGTGGCACGCGATGAAAACTCATGGCTAGTCGATGGCGGTACGCCGATTGATGACGTTATGCGCGTCCTGGATATCGACGAGTTCCCGCAGTCCGGCAACTATGAAACCATCGGCGGCTTTATGATGTTCATGCTGCGTAAAATCCCGAAACGCACCGACTCGGTGAAGTATTCAGGTTACAAATTTGAAGTGGTGGATATCGATAACTACAAGATCGATCAACTGCTGGTGACGCGTCTGGACAGCAAACCTACCGTTCTGGTACCGAAGCTGCCGGATGCAAAAGAAGAGGCAAAGGCATCTTAACGTCTTACAGAAACATCAACGGCTCCCATCAGGAGCCGTTTTTTTAACTACCGCATAGCACTTTGATCAAGCCATCTCAGTTTGCAGACGCAAGACCTGACGGTTAACTTCGGACATCACGGAAAAATGCAGCTTGTCCTTCACTTTTGGGATAAGAATCTTACCCTTATCAAATTCAAAAGCGCCTACATCCTTGATATATAACCGTCCACGAAACAGGATCTTCACGTACTTCGCCACCTGCAGCGGGTTGTATCGTTGGAAAATTTTCATTGTTGTCTCCTGCTGAGCATTACGCCTTTGCGGTACCACAATCGGTCCGACAATCCTCAGGCGCAAATTTTAATGCCCTATGACTATAGACTATCTCGTTAATGTTTCCAGCGTGTATAAGTTTATTTACCTTCAAGTTACAATTATTCAGAATTATCTTTTCAACGCTTCGCTGTCTTCAGTATAAGCCTTCATTTTTCGCAGGATTTGTGCGCCCGTCCGCAAACTGGCATCGCGCTTGCGGGAAAAAGCATCAATCGCACATATGATTAAATTCCAGACCCAAGTGGTCGGATCACCTGCAAAATAAAGAAAGAAGGAAAACCTATGACCTTACAAAAACTGCTGGCGCTGTCGTGCCTGCTGCTGCCGATGATTGCCTCCGCACATAAGTTTGAGACTAACCAGCGCGTGCCGCCGGTGGGGATCGCCGATCGCGGCGAACTGATTCTCGATAACGATAAGTTTAGCTACAAAAGCTGGAATAGCGCGCAGTTGCCTGGGAAAGTGCGAATTGTGCAACACATTGCCGGACGCACCTCCGCCAAAGAGAAAAACGCGACGCTGATTGAGGCAATCAAGGCGGCCAACCTGCCGCATGACAAGTACCAGACCACCACTATCGTCAACACGGATGACGCCATTCCCGGCTCCGGTATGTTTGTGCGCAGCAGTCTGGAGAGCAACAAGAAGCTCTACCCATGGTCACAATTTATTGTCGACAGCAATGGCATTGCGCGTAAAACCTGGCAACTGGATGAAGAGAGTTCCGCTATTGCCGTACTCGACAAAGACGGACGCGTTCAGTGGGCAAAAGATGGTGCGTTAACCCAGGAAGAGGTGCAGCAGGTAATTGCCCTGCTGCACAAATTACTCAGTAAATAGAAACGCGGAAGCCGGGGTTGAGGAACGATTCACGTGGGGTGTAATCCAGTGGTTTCCCCTGCCAGTCGTGAACGTGCGCTCCGGCTGCGGCGGCAACGGCGTGGCCTGCGGCGGTATCCCAGACGTTAGTTGGCCCAAAACGCGGATATAGCTGCGCGTGTCCTTCCGCCACCAGGCAGAACTTCAGCGATGAGCCAATCGAGGTGGTTTGGTGCTCCCCCAACTGTTGCAGATACTCTGTTAACTCATTGTCGGCATGCGAGCGGCTAATCACCACCAGCGGCGGACGCGCGTCACGAACCTGGATTTGTTTGCGCACGCCACATTCTTCTTTCCACGCTTTACCTTCTGCCGCGCTGTACATCACTTTCATCACCGGCGCGTAAACCACGCCCAGTACCGGCTTTCCCTTTTCGATCAGCGCAATATTAACGGTGAATTCACCGTTACGCTTAATGAACTCTTTGGTACCGTCCAGCGGGTCGACCAGCCAATAGCGCTGCCAGTGCTGACGAACATCCCAGCCAGGAGGCGCTTCTTCAGACAGGACCGGAATATCCGGCGTCAGCGCCAGTAATCCTTCAAGGATCACCGTATGCGCGGCGATATCCGCCGCCGTGACAGGAGAATCGTCCTGCTTGCTGGTAATCTCCATCGGTTTGATTCCATCGTAGACCTGCATAATGGCATCGCCCGCGTTCCGTGCAAGCTGGCATACATGTTCTAGCATTCTCCACCTCGTTTCTGTCAGTGGTGTTAACTCGTTGTTTTACTTATACCCGATCGTCAGAGGATCCGCCAACTGTGATAGCGTCTGCGGTTTTAAACGCTATATTCATGGCATGATTCACAGTTCTGTAAGCAAGAAGATTTATATACATTTTCTTTTGTGGCTTAGATCTTAAAAGGATGCCCCTGATGATTAAGTTTAGTGCAACGCTTCTGGCAACGCTGATTGCAGCCAGCGTCAATGCCGCGACCGTGGATCTGCGCATAATGGAAACCACTGATTTGCATAGCAATATGATGGATTTCGATTATTACAAAGATACACCGACTGAAAAATTCGGCCTGGTACGTACGGCAAGTCTGATCAACGCTGCGCGTGATGAAGTCAAAAACAGCGTGCTGGTTGATAATGGCGATCTGATTCAGGGCAGCCCGCTTGGTGATTACATGGCAGCCAAAGGGCTGAAAGCGGGCGAGACTCACCCGGTATATAAGGCGCTGAACACCCTGGATTACGCGGTGGGTAATCTCGGCAACCATGAATTCAACTACGGTCTGGAGTATCTGCACAACGCGCTGGCCGGGGCAAAGTTCCCTTACGTTAACGCTAATATCATCGACGTTAAGACTAAAAAGCCGCTGTTTACGCCTTATCTGATCAAAGACACTGAGGTAGTCGACCAGCAAGGGAACAAGCAGACGCTGAAGATTGGCTATATCGGCTTTGTACCACCGCAGATTATGACCTGGGATAAAGCCAATCTCAGCGGCAAAGTAACAGTGAACGACATCACCGAAACCGCGCGGAAATACGTTCCCGAAATGCGGGAAAAAGGCGCCGATGTCGTGGTGGTGGTTGCTCACTCCGGGCTTTCTGCCGACCCGTATCAAACGATGGCGGAAAACTCCGTTTATTACCTCAGCGAAGTACCGGGCGTGGATGCCATTATGTTTGGTCACGCTCACGCCGTCTTCCCGGGTAAAGACTTTGCCAATATAAAAGGCGCAGATATCACCAAAGGTACGCTCAATGGCGTTCCGGCGGTGATGCCGGGCATGTGGGGCGATCATCTGGGCGTGGTGGATCTTGTGCTGAATAACGACAGCGGTAAATGGCAGGTTACCCAGGCGAAAGCCGAGGCGCGCCCAATTTATGACGCCGCGGGCAAAAAATCACTGGCAGCAGAAGATAAAAAAATCGTTGAGATCCTGAAAGCCGATCATGACGCCACGCGTGAGTTTGTCAGCAAGCCGATTGGTAAATCCGCCGACAACATGTACAGCTACCTGGCTCTGGTTCAGGATGACCCAACCGTACAGGTGGTAAATAACGCGCAGAAAGCCTATGTGGAACATTTTATCCAGGGCGATCCGGACCTGGCAAAACTGCCGGTACTTTCCGCCGCCGCGCCGTTTAAAGTCGGTGGACGCAAAAACGATCCGGCTAGCTTCGTAGAAGTCGAAAAAGGCCAGTTAACCTTCCGTAATGCCGCTGATTTGTATCTTTATCCCAACACCCTGGTAGTAGTGAAAGCCAGCGGCAAAGAGGTGAAGGAGTGGCTGGAATGTTCCGCCGGGCAGTTTAATCAGATTGATATCCACAGCAGCAAACCACAGTCGTTGATTAACTGGGACGGCTTTCGTACCTACAACTTCGACGTGATTGACGGCGTGAATTATCAGATTGATGTTTCACAACCCGCCCGCTATGACGGGGAATGCCAGACCATTAACCCGAAAGCTGAGCGTATCAAAAACCTGACCTTTAACGGCAAGCCTATTGATCCAAATGCCACCTTCCTCGTCGCGACCAACAACTATCGCGCCTACGGCGGTAAGTTTGCCGGAACCGGCGACAGCCACATCGCGTTTGCCTCTCCAGATGAAAACCGCTCGGTGCTGGCGGCATGGATAGGTGCACAGACGAAGAGTGCCGGCGAAATTCACCCGGCAGCAGATAACAACTGGCGTCTGGCACCGATTCACACCGATACGCCGCTGGATATTCGCTTTGAAACATCACCGTCTGATAAAGCCGCAGCGTTTATCAAAGAGAAAGGCCAGTATCCGCTGAAGAAAGTCGCGACCGATGATATCGGATTTGCGATTTATCAGTTGGATTTGAGTAAGTAACTTTCGCGCCGGATGCGACGCAATAGCGTCTTATCCGGCCTACAAAACTACGCAGCCCGTTCGTCCCGCTGCGCCAAAACCTGCGGCAAATTCTGTTCAATCCAGTCCGCCAGCGCGGCGACTTTATCGCTCACCTGCTCACCCAACGGCGTCAGACTATATTCCACGTGTGGCGGCACCACCGGATAAGACACCCGATTGATAAACCCGTCATGCTCTAACGCCTGTAGGGATTGCGCCAACATTTTTTCACTGACGCCGCCCATCTTACGACGCAAATCGCTGAAACGGTGCGTACCGTCGCGCAGCGCCACCAGAATCAACACCCCCCAGCGGCTGGTGACGTGTTTTAACACCTCGCGGGAAGGACACTGTTCGGCAAACAAATTGCCATCGCGTAACTGCTGGGAGAGCGTCGTAGCTGTCATTTTCATACTAACCTTTTTGTACGTACTTACTAAAAGTAAGTTTAGGTGTTAGCGTGATTAAACACAAGCCAATACCAAGGAGTCACCCATGATCGCGATTACCGGCGCCACCGGCCAACTGGGCCAACGCGTTATTGAATCCCTGCTGAAAACCGTTCCTGCCAGCCAGATTGTGGCTATTGTGCGTAATCCCGCGAAAGCGACGACGCTTAGCCAACAGGGTATTACCGTTCGTCAGGCGGATTACAGCGATGAAGCCGCCTTGACGACTGCCTTACAGGGTATCGACAAGCTACTGCTGATCTCTTCCAGCGAAGTGGGACAACGTGCCCCGCAGCATCGCAACGTGATTAACGCGGCACAGGCGGCCCACGTGAAATTTATCGCCTACACCAGCCTGCTACACGCCGACACTTCCCCGCTGGGGCTGGCTGATGAACATGTGGCGACTGAGAAGATGCTGGCTGAATCCGGTATCGCCTACGCGCTGCTGCGTAACGGCTGGTACACCGAAAACTATCTCGCCAGCGCACCAGCGGCACTGGAACATGGCGTATTTATTGGCGCGGCGGGAGAAGGCAAAATCGCCTCCGCGACCCGCGCTGACTATGCCGCTGCCGCCGCGCGCGTCATCAGTGAAGACGGTCATGCCGGTAAAACCTATGAGCTGGCGGGCGACGCAGGCTGGACCCTGAGTCAACTGGCTGCCGAACTGGCAAACCAGAGTGGTAAAAAAGTGGTGTATCAGAACCTGAGCGAAGCTGATTTTGCCGCCGCGCTAAAAGGTGTGGGCCTGCCTGCCGGACTGGCGGACATGCTGGCTGACTCAGACACTGGCGCCTCCAAAAGCGGCCTGTTCGACGACAGCCATACGCTGAGCAAACTGATTGGTCGCCCGACCACCTCGTTGGCTGACAGCGTCAAAGGCATCGTGTAAGTGTTAAAAATTAGTTAATTGTGGTGGCATCCCCGCGCATCCTCTCTGATAATGACAGGATGATGCGTGGGGAGAGAAAACGTGCAAGGTGTACCTGAGCAGTTTATTGATGAGAAAGACAGCGCCCGCTTTCGCCATCTGGCGCAGGTGCCGGGCGTTGAGCTGTATCATGCGCACATTTCACGTTACGCCTTTGAGCCGCACACCCATGAAGCGTTTGGCATTGGCGCGATAGAAGCTGGAGCCGAACGTTTTCGCTATCGCGGCACGCAATACGTGGCCCCCGCCCATTCCGTCGTCACCATGAATCCCGATGAGCTGCACACCGGAGAAGCCGAAACCGCCGACGGCTGGCGCTATCGGATGATTTATCTTGAACCCTACCTTCTGGAAGAGGTCACCGGGATCCGCCACTGGTGGTTTCATGACGTAACGCGTCACGATCCGCAGCGCTCGCACCAGATCTGCTCGCTGATCCACGGCCTGTGGAACACTGAGGATCCGCTGGCGCAAAAAGGATTATTGCTCGATCTGATCGACACGTTCCAGCCGCTGGCCCGCCATGCGCCGGTATTGCCGGAGGGTGCTCATCGCTTTGAACGGGTGCGCGAGTATCTGCACGATAATTATATGCATCCGATCACGCTCGACGAACTGGCGCGGGTTGCATCGCTGAGTCCCTGGCATTTTCAGCGTCAGTTTAAGTCTCATTTCCACGTCACGCCGCACCAGATGCTGATGGCGATCCGCCTATGGCGAGCCAAAGGTTTTCTCACTCACGGTATGCCCGCCGCAGAAGTCGCCGCCGCAACGGGTCTCACCGACCAGTCGCATCTCACCCGCGCGTTTACTCATCGTTACGGCATTACGCCGGTACGTTATCAGAAGCAGGTTTATTCGCGCTAATGCGCAATCTCATACAATACGGCTGCGCTCTCCCTGCCTACACTCACGCAATGTTTAATGATGTGGATGTCAAAAATGATTAGCGGCGTGTTGTATGCCCTGCTGGCCGGGCTGATGTGGGGATTAATTTTTGTTGGACCGCTGATCGTACCGGAATACCCGGCGGTATTGCAGTCGATGGGGCGTTATCTGGCGCTGGGGCTGATAGCGTTACCGATCGCCTGGCTGGGGCGTGTGCGCCTGCGCCAGTTGACGCGTAAAGACTGGATAACGGCACTGGCGCTAACGATGATGGGTAATCTGATTTATTACGTCTGCCTGGCAAGCGCTATTCAGCGCACCGGCGCGCCGGTTTCAACGATGATTATCGGTACATTGCCGGTGGTGATCCCGGTTTTCGCCAACCTGCTCTACAGCCAGCGTGACGGAAAATTATCCTGGTGGCGTCTGGCGCCTGCGCTGGTGTTGATTGGCATGGGGCTGCTGTGCGTGAATATCTCGGAGCTGAATCAGGGGTTACCCGACTTTAGCGGCTGGCGTTATGGTTCCGGTATCGTGCTGGCGCTGGTCTCGGTGGTGTGCTGGGCATGGTATGCGCTGCGTAACGCCCGCTGGCTACGCGAGAATCCGGATAAACACCCGATGATGTGGGCGACGGCCCAGGCGCTGGTGACGCTGCCCGTTTCTCTGCTCGGTTATATTGCCGCCTGCCTCTGGCTGAATGTGCAAACGCCGGACTTCGCTCTGCCCTTCGGCCCGCGTCCAGGCGTGTTTATCGGCCTGATGATAGCCATTGCGGTATTGTGTTCGTGGGTTGGCGCACTGTGCTGGAACGTCGCCAGCCAGAAGCTGCCGACGGTGATCCTCGGCCCGCTGATTGTCTTCGAAACGCTGGCTGGCCTGCTGTACACCTTTATACTGCGCGAGGAGATGCCGCCGATGTTGACGCTGAGCGGAATTACGCTGCTGGTAATAGGCGTGGTGATTGCGGTGCGGTCAAAACCGCAGAAACCGGCGGTAGTGCCGGTTTCGGGGGATGCCTGATGGCGCTGCGCTTATCAGGCCTACAAGGACTGTACGATCTCATGTAGGCCGGATAAGGCGTTTACGCCGCCATCCGGCAAGATGCTAACGGTTACCTAAAAGGTTTCCCAGTTCGCTTCGTTGAGCGGCGCAGCTTTCGCCGTTGGCACGAAGGCTTTCTTCACTGGCGCGTTCTGCATCGACTGCTGGCGGGAGATTTTAAATACCGCCACCGTCTGGTTCAACCGCGCAGCCTGCTCTTCTAGCGCGGCGGCGGCGGATGCGGACTCCTCCACCAGCGAGGCGTTTTGCTGCGTCACGCGATCCATCTCGGCAACCGCCTGGCCTACCTGATCGATACCCCGACTCTGTTCATCAGAGGCCGAGGCAATCTCGCCCATGATGTCGGTCACGCGAGTCACGGCGCTAACAATTTCCGCCATCGTTTCACCCGCTTCATGCACCAGCGCCGTACCGGCATTGACCCGATTCCCCGAGTCATCAATCAGCGCTTTAATCTCCTTCGCCGCCTGAGCGCTACGCTGCGCCAGCGTACGAACTTCGCCTGCAACCACGGCAAACCCGCGTCCCTGCTCGCCCGCACGCGCTGCTTCTACCGCCGCGTTCAGTGCCAGAATATTGGTCTGGAAGGCAATACCGTCGATAACGTTAGTAATTTGCGCGATTTTGTTGGAACTGGTGGCGATTTCATCCATCGTACGCACCACACCATCAACCACGGTTCCACCTTTCTGCGCCGTCTGTGAAGCGTCTTTTGCCAGACTGGTCGCCTGACGCGCGTTATCCGCGTTCTGCTTCACGGTCGCCGTGAGCTGCTCCATGCTGGCAGCGGTCTCTTCCAGAGAGGCGGCCTGCTGTTCGGTACGTGACGAGAGATCGTTACTGCCAGCGGCAATTTCACCCGCGCCGGTATAGATGGTATCAGCTCCGTCACGCACCACGCTGACCGTGTTCGCCAGCGCCTGCTGCATATCGCGGACGTTGCCTGCCAGCAGCGCCATTTCATTACTGCCATCGGCGTTGATGCGATGCGTCAAATCACCTGCGGCAATATGGCGAATATGTCCCATCACCTCATGCAGCGGCTTGAGCAGTACTCGCTGCATCGCCAGCCAACTGGCGATAATCACGGTGACGACAATCAGCATCACCGCAGACAGCAGCCAGATTATCTTCTGGTAATCACTCTCATTGTCCTGCACTCCGGCAGTGGCCAGCGCCGTTTGCGCACTACGCCATTGCCGATAAACGTCCTGCATGGCCGTTTGCTTTTGTTCCGCATTCTGCTTGAACATCTCTTCCAGCTTTCCTTCAGCCAGCAGCGCGTTCATTTTAGCCAGCGTCGCAGAATAGATGCCGTACTGCTCCTCCAGTCGATCGGCCAGATGCTCATCAAGCCCCGGCGTTTCCGGCAGAGCGTAGTATTTATCGTAATGCTCTTTCGATTCAGCCAACAGGCGATTTGCCGTGTTCACCAGTTCCTTCAACTGACCGCCGTTAATATCGCTGGCCATCGTTCCCTGTAAACGCAGCATGCCCCGGTTGAGCGTGACGCGAGCCTGGTTCAGGCTAATCCACGCATCGGTAAACTCAGCCACATTCTGGCTGGAAAGCTGAGAGACGTTGAAGTTTTGCTTATCGTTATTGAGCGCGCCAATAAAGACGCCCGCGGAGATGAGCTGCATTGCGCCCAGGGCGAGTAACACGGTGATAAGTAAGGTTATCACTTTGATTCGTTTGAACATCTGTAGCCTTTTATTATGCAGGTATTGTCTGAGGTCTAACTATCGGCAGCGGCGTGCGCTTATTTAATCCTGTCGCGCGGCTTTTTTCGCCATTTCTCCCCTTTTCAATAAGATTCAGCACGTTAACGAAATAAGAAATTTTCGTGACGTTCATCACAAAACACCCCACCCCGAAAGGGTTATATCCTTCGCCATAAGTTGCATTTAAAATACACCTTATATTATTGAGAATGAGGTAACGGCAATGTCTTATCGCGATCAACCTTTAGGTGAACTGGCGCTCTCTATTCCTCGCGCTTCAGCCCTGTTTCGTAAATACGATATGGATTACTGCTGCGGCGGTAAGCAAACGCTGGCACGCGCTGCCGCGCGTAAAGAGCTGGATTTAGACGTCATTGAGGCGCAGCTCGCGCAGCTGGCTGAACAACCGTTGGAGAAAGACTGGCGTACCGTGGCGCTGGCTGAAATCATCGACCATATCATCGTGCGTTTTCACGACAGACACCGCGAACAGCTGCCGGAGCTGATCCTGCAGGCCACTAAAGTTGAACGCGTTCACGCAGACAAACCGAACGTACCGCGCGGTCTGGCGAAAAATCTGACCATGTTGCATGAAGAACTGTCCAGCCACATGATGAAAGAAGAGCAGATCCTGTTCCCGATGATCAAACAGGGCATGGGTAGCCAGGCGATGGGGCCAATCAGCGTGATGGAAAGCGAACATGACGATGCGGGTGAACTGGTCGAAGTGATCAAACACATCACCCATAACGTGACCCCGCCGCCAGAAGCCTGCACCACCTGGAAAGCCATGTATAACGGCATCAACGAGATGATCGACGACCTGATGGAACACATCAGTCTGGAAAATAATGTGTTGTTCCCGCGTGCCCTCGCAGGTGAATAAAAAAAGGCGCCCGAGAGCGCCTTCCTGAAGTCCGAATTCGGCCACTGCTTATGTGGCCTTTTTTGTGTCAGAACGCAGGCCTGATAAGCGCAGCGCATCACGCAATCCCGGCGGCATATTGCCGGATGTGGCGTAAACGCCTTATCCGGCCTACATCTCACGTCTTAGCGATTAACGCACGCCTGCCATACGTTTCTTACCGATAAACAACCAGCCCAGACCCAGCGCGATGAACCACAGCGGCGTGACGATCAGCGCCTGACGGGTATCATCTTCCAGCGTCAGCAGTACCAGTACGAAGACGAAGAACGCCATACATACCCAGCACATCAACTTGCCGAGCGGCATCTTGTAGATTGATTTTTCATGCAGGTGCGGACGCTGCTTGCGGTACACCAGGTACGAGCAAAGAATGATGGTCCAGACGAACATGAACAAAATCGCCGACACGGTGGTGATCATGGTGAATGCGCCAATCACGCTCGGGTTCACGTACAGCATCACCACACCGCCCAGCAGACAGATACAGGAGAAGGTTAACCCCTTCGCCGGAACTGCGCGTTTTGAGAGTTTGGCAAACGCTTTAGGCGCAACGCCTTCCTGCGCCAGGCCGAACAGCATACGGCTGGTAGAGAACACGCCGCTGTTTGCAGAAGAGGCCGCTGAAGTCAGTACCACAAAGTTGATCAGGCTCGCCGCAGCAGGCAGACCGACCAGCACAAACAGTTCAACGAATGGGCTCTTGGTTGGCACTACCGAGCTCCACGGCGTGACGGACATAATCACGATCAGCGCGAACACGTAAAACATGATGATACGGATTGGAATCGAGTTAATGGCGCGCGGCAGAGATTTCTCCGGATCCTTGGTTTCCGCAGCGGTTGTCCCCACCAGTTCAATGCCTACAAACGCGAACACCGCAATCTGGAAGCCGGCAAAGAAGCCGCTTAGCCCTTTCGGGAACCAGCCACCGTCATTCCACAGATGCGTGAACGATGCCTGAACGCCGGTTGGCGACTGGAAGTGCGTCAGCACCATCACCAGACCGACGACAATCAGGCCAATGATAGCGACGATTTTGATCATCGCAAACCAGAACTCCATCTCACCGAACATTTTTACGGTGGCAAGGTTGAGGCTCAGCAGCAGCACGATCACCGCCAGCGAGGCGACCCAGTCTGACAGTTCAGGGAACCAGAATTGCGCATAGGCGGTAATGGCGACAACGTCTGCCATCCCGGTAACGACCCAGCAGAACCAGTAGGTCCAGCCGGTAAAGTACCCGGCCCATGGCCCGAGCAGGTCGGAGGCAAAATCACTAAACGACTTGTACTCCAGATTCGAAAGCAGCAATTCCCCCATTGCCCGCATCACGAAAAACAGCATAAAACCGATGATCATATACACAAAGATGATCGACGGTCCGGCGAGACTGATGGTTTTACCAGAGCCCATAAACAGGCCGGTACCGATAGCACCACCAATGGCAATAAGTTGGATATGACGGTTTGTGAGATTGCGCCGTAGCGACTGTTCAGACGAAGCCTCTTCAGCGGCGTCGACTTTTACCTGATCTACCATGTTTTTTCTTCCTGTACCTGTCTGTGTTGTTCAGGCTCTACGGCCTTTAGTGTGTCTATGATACGACGATCCTGTTATCAGGACTCATCGATATTAGGTAAGAATTGGCGGGATGAATACTAAGATTTAGATATAATGTTAATTTAATGTTTAAAGTGAGTGTCATATCACTCTGATAGCGCGAATTAGCTCACAAAAATACACGCTGATGAGGCATTTGCAAAATAAAATATCGACAACGACGTAACTATAGCTTTTCACGCTATTTTTTTGCTCCCCCCGGCCTCGGGGGGAACAGAAGTCACTGCTTACAGGATCTCAAGCAGCTCAACGTCGAACACCAGCGTGCTGAACGGAGGAATGGACGCACCAGCGCCACGTTCACCGTAAGCCAGTTCCTGAGGAATAGTCAGTTCCCATTTAGAACCTACCGGCATCAGGGTCAGGGCTTCAATCCAGCCAGGGATAACGCCGTTAACCGGGAATTCAGCCGGTTCGCCGCGTGCGACAGAGCTGTCAAACACGGTACCGTCGATCAGTTTGCCGGTGTAGTGCACGCGAACGCGGTCAGTACGCGCCGGAATAGCGCCTTCGCCCTGGGTCAGAACACGGAACTGCAAACCGGATTCAGTGCTGTTCACACCGTCTTTCTCACGGTTTTCTTCCAGATATTTGACGCCATCGGCCGCCATTGCCTGGAAACGCTCGCGACGTACTGCATCAGCGCGTTCGTGGATTTCACGCAGTGCGCGATGCACAACATCAACCGGCACTGCCGGGTGCTTACCTTCCAGCGCGTCAGCGATACCCGCTACCAGCGCTTCAGGCAACAGTCCTTCCAGTCCGGATTCGCTCAGCTGTTGTCCTACCTGCAAACCAATGCCATAGCTTGCTTGCGCTTCGATAGTGTCAAAAGTCGGGTTAGCCATCATATTTCCTTTCATCGGATGTAAAAGAGCGGGCAGCATATCAGCCATGCCGCATCCGGTAAAACTTTGTCTCGGGAACAGATGACAAATCGCGAGGAAACATAAACAATAGGAATATCCCGCGTTGACGTCACGAAAGCGGGTAATATGACGAACATCATAGCGTTAGCCATCTATACTCTATGATCGAGGAACGAGACGCGGAGCAGGAGGAAAGCCATGCCCGGGCGCTTTGAATTAAAACCAACCCTGGCGAAAATCTGGCATGCACCGGACAATTTTCGCATTATGGATCCGCTACCGCCTATGCACCGCCGCGGCATTATTATTGCTGCTATCGTGCTGGTGATAGGTTTCCTGCTCCCTTCCAGTGACACCAGCGATGCCCCTGTGGTTACGCGTACTGCCCAGCTGGATTTACAGTCACAGTCGCAGCCACCGACCGAGGCTCAACTGCAGGCACAGCTCGTCCCGCCTCAAAACGATCCAGGCCAGGTCGCTCCGGTTGCCCCGGAACCGATCCAGGAAGGCGAACCTGACGCGCAGCCGCAGGTCCAGCAATCTCAACCACAAACGCAACCTTTCCAGCAGGATAGCGGAATTGACCAGCAGTGGCGCTCCTATCGCGTGGACTCGGGCAAAACGCTGGCTCAGGTATTCCGTGACCATAACCTCCCGCCAACAGATGTGTACGCGATGGCGCAGGTTGAAGGCGCCGGAAAACCGCTGAGCAACCTGAAAGACGGTCAGATGGTGCAGATCAGACAGAATGCCAGCGGCGTGGTGACGGGATTAACCATTGATACCGGAAATGGCCAGCAGGTTCTGTTTACCCGCCAGCCTAACGGCAGTTTTATTCGCGCTCGTTAAGCACGATTGTCGGCCTGATAAGCGAGCGCCATCAGGCATCAAGGTGAAGCGTCAACGTTTCACCTTGTTCACCCACCAGATCCCCGAACAGACCAGCACCAGCGCCAGCGCATATTTCCATTCGAGAATGTTTTCGCCGAGGAATATCGCCGACAGTACCGCTCCAGAAACGGGGATCAAGAAGTTAAATGGTGCAATCATTCCCACGCGGTTATGCTTGAGCAGAATACTCCACAAGGCAAAGGCGACTGAAGAGAGTAACGTCAGGTAGCCCAGAATCGCCACCGAAGACGCGCCGTGTACGGTCAACGTCCCGCCAAACGCGTAACCGCCGATAACCAACACCAGACCGCCACCGCCCAACTGGTACCCTGTCATTACCGTCGGGTCCACCGTCTGAGAAATACGTTTTCCATATAGCGTGGCAGCAGAGAGAATAAAGGCCGCCATCACTACTGATCCGTCGCCTAACAGGCTGAAACTAAAATCCATTCCGCTGCTAAAGTTCACTACCATCACGCCAGCAAAGCCGAGGATACAGCCCAGCGCTTTGTTGTAGCTCAGTTTGTCATTATGGTAGATAAAATGGGCCAGCAGCACGCTGAAGAAGGTCCCGGTCGCGTTCATGATGGACCCTTTCACCCCCGTCGTGAACGCCAGGCCAACGTAGAAGAAGATGTATTGCAGCGAGGTTTGCGTCAGCCCTAATAGCGTGAGCTGACCATATTGACGCGGGCTTAATCGGCCAATCGGTTTACGCTGCGCCACCGCCAGCAGTAGCAGCAACAATCCAGCAAACAGGAAGCGATAGCCAGCAAAGACAATTTTTGAGGGAATGTCATCCGTGGCAATCTGGAAGATCTCATATCCGCTTTTGATCGCCGGATAGGCGCTCCCCCACAGCAGGCAGCAAAACGCCGCGCTCAGGTAGACAACATTTTTACGCGCAAACAGAGGTTGGTGCGTTGGTTCCATTCCATCACCACTTTGAAATAATGTTTTATTTTTGTGATTATCCCGAAAAGGATAAAGAATAGCCAGAGAGAAAAGCGGGGAACAGAAAAGCAAAACGCCGGCACAGGGCCGGCGCTTTTACGCGGTCATCAGAATAAAAACTTATTCTGCAACTACGTTTACAGTCAGCTTAGCAAACACTTCGCTGTGAACCTGGAAGCTCACTTCGTGCTCACCAGTGGTACGCAGAACGCCGTTCGGCAGACGAACTTCGCTCTTAGCTACTTCAACGCCAGCTGCAGTTACAGCGTCAGCGATGTCGCGAGTACCGATGGAACCGAACAGTTTACCTTCGTCGCCAGCTTTAGACGCGATGGTTACGGTTTCCAGTGCGTTGATTTTCTCAGCACGAGCTTCAGCAGCGGACAGAACGTCAGCCAGTTTAGCTTCGAGTTCAGCGCGACGCGCTTCGAAAAATTCAACGTTTTTCTTGGTAGCAGGAACAGCTTTACCCTGTGGTACCAGGAAGTTACGAGCATAGCCCGCTTTAACGTTAACCTGATCACCCAGGCTACCCAGGTTTGCTACTTTATCAAGCAGAATAACTTGCATTACCTTATCCTCTCAAAGTCGTATTAATGGACCGTGACCGATTACTGATGACGATCAGTGTACGGCAGCAGGGACAGGTAGCGAGCGCGTTTGATAGCGCGAGCCAGCTGACGCTGGTATTTTGCACGGGTACCGGTGATACGGCTTGGGACAATCTTACCGCTTTCGGTGATGTAGTTTTTCAGCGTAGCGATATCTTTATAGTCGATCTCTTGAACGCCTTCCGCGGTGAAACGGCAGAACTTGCGACGACGGAAATAACGTGCCATATGGCTAGTCTCCAGAATCTATCAATTCAATCTGCTCGGCATGCAGAACCATTTTGCTCAGGCCGTTCTTTGCCTTGTGGCAAGAGATGAACCCCTGAACGGTCACTGCGCTACCGACCGTTATACTGTGAGTAATGGCCTGGTTTTCATGTCCGCTAATAATAACGGGCATTTGGCACCACGCCTGCCGGTGAAACCCGGCTTCCTCCTGCACAGAACGATGCTCAAGCACGAACTGGCAATGAGGAATTCCTGATGGACTGACCTTTCGAAGGGGAGCCCTGCACACGGTGCCGGACAGCGCCAGACGGTTGGTCATCAGAAATTACTCTTCAGAATCCCCAGCTTCAGCATCATCTGCGGTTTCGTTAGCGAAATCATCGCGACGCTCACGGCGCTCGTCTTTCGCTTTAACCATCGGAGATGCTTCGGTAACAGCGTGTTTAGTACGCATAACCATGCTGCGGATAACGGCATCGTTGAAGCGGAAGGTAGTTTCCAGCTCATCGATCACTTCCTGCGGCGCTTCAACGTTCAGCAGAACGTAGTGAGCTTTGTGCAGTTTGTTGATCGGGTAAGCCAGCTGACGGCGACCCCAGTCTTCCAGACGGTGGATCGTGCCTTCTGCGCCAGTGATGGCAGCAGTGTAGCGTTCGATCATACCCGGAACCTGTTCGCTCTGGTCAGGATGGACCATAAAAACGATTTCGTAATGACGCATCGAATTGCTCCTTACGGATTATTCAGCCTCCTGTCTGGGTCAGCCGAGGCCCATGGAGGCAAGGAACGTGTTAAAGGTCGGCTGAAAAATGACGCGTCATAATACTGGGGTCAGCAGGTAAACTCAAGGTGATTGTACGATTATTTGCCATGGCACCATTAATACATATCCAGCAGCATTTTGACGCTGATACAAATGGAGACAATGACAATCATGGGTCGGATAACTTTCTTGCCGCGCGTCAGTACGACCGTCGCGCCAAGACGTGCGCCGAGGGACTGCCCGGCAAACATCACCAGCCCCAGCGACCAGATCATTTTACCGCCGAAAATGAAGAACAAAATCGAGGCAATGTTCGACGCCAGGTTAATAAAATTCGAGTGAATTTGCGCCTTATCGATACTGTATCCCCACAACAGGATATAGCAGAGCGTATAAAAGGAACCCGCACCAGCGCCAAGAAATCCATCATAAAAGCCAATGCAGCCACCGCAGATCAGAGAAAAGAAAAACAGGGATACCTGCTGCTTTCTTTTCGGTTCGCTGAGATTGGGAGCGGAAATAAAGTAAATAGCGACCGCGATAATCAGGATTGGCAGCAGTTTTTTCAACACCTCCGGTTCAATGAACTGAATGAGCGTCGTGCCCAGCGCAGAACCGATAAAAGCAGCTAAAAACACATACTTGTGCTCCTGCACGTTGATATGTCCCCGGCGTAAAAAGTAAATCCCGGAGGTCAGCGAGCTGCCCAGCGCCTGAATTTTATTGGTTGCCAGCGCATTAGCCGGGGGTAAACCAGAAATTAAGAGTGCGCCAATAGAGAGAAAACCGCCGCCGCCCGACACCACGTTAATAAAGCCAGCCACCAGCGCGACCATGAACATAATCACAAAGTAGCTGAAATCCATGAATGAAGTATCCATAAGTTTTTGCCTTATTATCATAAAGTTATATTAATTATCCGGCTCACTATAAACGGCGTACTCAGCCGATTAAATTGACTATTTGGTAAGAGCTTATGCGCGAATGGCAGGTATTTTTTCACCGCAGCGGTATACACCAGTGGACTGTTAATTAAAGAAAAGATGGCTATGCGGTAATTTTTTGAACAACTGCATCAGAAATGGTCGCTATCGACTGCGCCGGCAGCGGTTAAAATTACATCAGAAGCTAATCACTCACAGGAGAGAGGCAACCAGAGACCGCAGTCGAGGAGGTACATATGCGAGCCCGTGTTTTGACCCTTCTGGCTGTGCTTTTGCTCAGCGCAAATGCAACGGCAGCCATCAAAATTGACAATCATCAGGCCAGAAATATGGATGATGTGCAGAGCTTAGGCGTCATTTACATAAATCATAACTTCGCCACCGAAAGTGAAGCCATTCAGGCCCTGAATGAAGAGACCGATGCGCAAGGCGCAACCTGGTACCACGTGATCCTCACCAGGGAACCCGGTAGTAACGGAAATATGCACGCTAGTGCAGATATTTATCGCTAGCTACCCGCAAATAACCAACGAGAACATTGCCACAGTTAACTTGCCCCCTTCACTGGGGGCTTTTTTTGCAAACAAAATAGTTGTAGGCCGGAGACGCAAAGCGCCACCCGGCAGACTCCGCGCAGATTGCCGGATGGCGGCATAAACGCCTTATCCGGCCTACCGTTCCAGCGCCTGACTTCAACGCCTTAACCGATCAGCATTCCCCTTCACCGGGAGCTTTTCTGCAAAAAAAGTCCTGAAGCCAGATCGATAACATCCCCAGAATAATTTGGCTCCAGGACTTAGTCGTTACTTCTGTCCGTAATAGGCGTTTGGACCGTGCTTACGCATGAAGTGCTTATTCATCAGATAGCCGTCGATGGGGCTGAGGGCCGGATTAATACCACGCGCGATCCATGCCATTTTTGCCACCTCTTCCAGCACCACGGCGTTGTGTACCGCGTCGTGAGCGTCTTTGCCCCAGGCAAATGGGCCATGTTGGTACACGACGACGCCAGGCGTATGCAAAGGTTCGACCTCCCCCAGCGTTTCGACAATCACCCTGCCGGTATTCAGCTCATACTCGTCCTGAACTTCCGCTTCAGTTAATGCCCTGGTGCAGGGAATATCGCCAAAGAAGTAATCCGCATGCGTCGTGCCGAGCGCGGGAATTGCCAGCCCCGCCTGCGCCCATGCCGTCGCGTGGGTTGAGTGGGTGTGCACCACGCCGCCGAGCGATGAATAGCGGCGATACAGCGCCAGATGGGTGGCGGTATCGGAAGAAGGACGATAGCGTCCTTCCACCACGTTGCCGTCCAGATCCACAACCACCATGTCATCCACTGTCATTGTTTGGTAGTCGACGCCGCTGGGCTTAATTACCACCAGCCCGCGTTCGCGGTCGATGGCGCTGACGTTACCCCAGGTAAACGTCACCAGCCCATAGCGCGGCAGATCCATGTTGGCCTCAAAAACCTGCTGTTTACGTTTTTGCATTACACCGCCTCCACCAGACCCGCACTGGCCATACGCGCTTTCACCCAGTCGCGCGCCTTCGCCACTTCACGTGCCGGGTCGTCCGACGTTTCACTCCACATCTCAATCAGGTATGGCCCGCAATACCCACTCTGTTTGAGCGTTTCGAAACAACGTTCAAAATCAACGACTCCTTCACCAAACGGCACATTTTTGAATACGCCGGGTTTGGTATCCTTCACGTGTACGGCGACGATATGGCCCATTCCCGCCTGCAGCTCCATCTGTACGTCGTTATCCCACGCCGACAAATTGCCGATATCGGGATACAGCTGGAACCACGGATTGTTGAGATAGTGGGCGTAACCAAGCGCCTTACTGATCGAGTTCATCAGTGGATAATCCATGATTTCCATCGCCAGCGTCACCTGCGCACGGCTCGCCATCTCTACGCTCTCTTTCAGCCCATCGCGAAACCGACGACGCGTTTCGTTATTGGCCTGCTGGTAATAGACGTCGTAACCCGCCAGTTGAATAACACGGATACCGATATCCTGCGCAAACTGAATGGCTTTACGCATGATCTCCAGCCCCTGTTCGCGCACCGCATCATCTTCACTGCCCAGCGGGAAACGACGATGAGCGCTCAGGCACATGGACGGTACCCGTATCCCTGTCTCGGCGATTGCGGCCACCAGTGCCAGTCGCTGCTCGCGACTCCAGTCAAGGCGCGCAAGACGATCGTCGGTTTCATCAACTGACATTTCGACAAAGTCAAAGCCCAGTTCCTTCGCCAACTGCAACCGTTCCAGCCAGCACTCCCCGCTGGGGAGCGCTTTTTCATAAATACCGAGCGGGACCTGTTTCGACAGCATAGTCGCTCCTTATCCCCACAGTTGGGCGATGGAACGTTTGAACTGACGCGCGGCCTCAACCGGAGAAGCGGCATCGCGAATACTGCGACCAGCAATAAAGACGTGAATCGGGATCCCCTGGAACAACGGCAGATCCTCCAGCGCCAGACCGCCGGTGACGGTGACTTTAAAGCCCATATCGGCCAGACGTTTGATTGCGCTGATATCCGCGTCTCCCCACGCCACACCCGCCGCCTGCGCATCACGGCTGCGGTGATATACAACTTGCCCAATGCCTGCGTCACGCCACTCCTGCGCCTGTTCCCAGGTCCAGTAACCGGTTAATTCAATCTGCACGTCGCCGTTAAATTCTTTCGCCACCTCCAGCGCACCCTTGGTGGTGTTGATATCCGCACAGCAGATGACGGTGACCCAATCAGCATTGGCTTCGAAACACATGCGGGAGAGGATTTTTCCCGCGTCGGCAATTTTTGCATCCGCCAGCACGATTTTATGCGGATAAAGCGCTTTCAGATCGCGTACGGCACGTACTCCCTCTGCCACGCAAAGAATAGTGCCCACCTCAATGATATCGACCTCTTCGGCAATCAGACGCGTTGTTTCATACGCGGAAGACATTGATTGGTTATCCAGCGCAACCTGCAACATAGGTAATGACATTTTGGTATCCTTTTAAACAGCCGCCGCAGTGGCGTTATCAATTAAATCAAGCACTTCCTGCGCTGTACGGCAGGCGCGTAAACGGTCGAAATTGGCTTCGTCGTCAAAGAGATTCACGATCTGCATAATGCCCACTTCCTGGTGCGTGTTAGCATCTACTGCCGCCATCGTTATCAGGATGTCGACCGGATCGTTATCTTCGTGGTTAAACACCAGCGGTGTTTTCAGCGTCACCAGCGCAAAACCCGTTTTCTTCACCCCTTCCTCTGGCCGACCGTGCGGCATCGCCAGGCCGGGCGCGATCACAAAATACGGGCCGAACTGTTCGACGCCATCGAGGATGGCCTGGTAGTAGCGTGGCTCAACCACATCAGCCTTAACCAGCAGATCAACGCTTAGTTTCACCGCTTCCTGCCAGGTACTGGCCTCGGCCTGTAAAAGGATGGAATTATTGTCTGCCAGCGAATCACGTAATTTCATATGCCGTATCCTTACTTCACATCCTGTGGGAAATGCGCTTTGATCACTTCCAGCAGTTTTGGTCCAAAATCGGCGGGAGACAGCATGTTGCGTACGCCAACAACATATTTATTGCCAGATACGGTAATTTCACCGGCGATATGCGTAGAGGCGATGATGATATCCGCGCCGCTCAGCTCACTTTTGTATTCACCTACTGCGCAACTGTTCACCGTATGGTCAATATTTGACTGGGTTAAAAACTGATCCACTTTCATCTTCATGATCATGGAACTGCCCTGCCCATTGCCACACACAGCCAGAATACGTACGGTCATAATCGGAACTCCTTATTAAGCAGAGTGTTCTGCCAGTTGTTTTTCTGCGTCTTCCTCAGCGCGCAACGTGCGTCCTGCGAAAAACATATAAGCCAGTGCAATCAGAATAATGACGGCCATAAACACGATGCCGATGGAGGCAAAGCCCTGCATCATCGGCGGTGCCAAAATTGACCAGTCCGCCATGCCCATCCAGGCGCTCATACCGGTAAGTTTTACCGCCCAGACGCAGCCAAAAATTTCAATCATCCCCATCACCAAACAAATCTTGAGCGCCGCGCGCCAGCCGCCAAAGTGATTAGCAAATACGCCGATAGTGGCGTTCGAGAAGAACATCGGGATAAAACCTGGGATAATCAGGATCGAAGAGCCGCAGCCCACGAGGATGCCGACCGCAATCAGTTGACCGATGGTGCCCCACATAAAGCCCCAGACCACCGCGTTGGGAGCAAAGCTATATATTGCCGCACAGTCGATGGCCAGCACCGCGCCCGGAATCAGACGTTGAGAGATACCGTTGAACGCTTCTGAAAGCTCAGCAACGAACATACGAACGCCCTGAGTGATGATGAATATAGCGACTGCAAACGAAAAACCGGTTTGCAGGATATACACCGTCCAGTGGGTTTTACCCGCCATCGCCTGAACCACATCAATGCCGAAAGAGAGCAGGATTGCGCCGAAAAAGATGGTCATAACAATTGCGGTAGAAACGATGTTGTCATGGAAGATATTTAGCCAGCCAGGCAGCTTGAGATCTTCCACACTCTCCTCTTTCTTACCCAGATAAGGCGCGACTTTGTAAGCAATCCAGGAAGCAAACTGCTGCTGGTGACCGATGGAAAAACCGCAGCCGTCGGTCACTTCCTGTGTCGGTTTGTACATCATATTGGAGGTAATGCCCCAGTAGAGCGACACCAGCACCGCGGTGCAGATGATGGTGGTCCACATCGGATAACCGAAGATGTAGAAAGAGACGGCAATCAGGCCCGCCTGCTGGAACATGATGTGCCCAGTCAGCATGATGGTGCGAATGCCGGTAATGCGCCGTAGCAGTACGTAACAAATATTCAATGCCAGCGCCAACAGTACGGCGTACCCTACCCAACTGTAGGCATCACCCATGCGTTCGATGGTTGCCATCATGGAGGCATAGGTATCAGAAATTGCGCCATTGATACCGTAAACCTCGGACATCTTTGCCACTACCGGTTTGAAGGTGCTGGTCAGAATGCCCGATCCCGCCTGCAGCAACATAAAACCGATAATCGTTTTGATCGTGCCTTTAATAATAACGCTGACGCTTTTACGCAACAGGATGTAGCCGAGACAGGTCACAATACCCAACAGCAACGGCGCGTTGGTCATAACCTGATTAAAAAAGACGGTAAAGATGTTGTAGAGGATCTCCATAACGATCTCCAGTAGACGAAGTTGCTGAACATTCATTACAGATGCCCAGGATGTTGTGCCCTCACTCTAGTTTTCAAAAGTAATCACAACAAGATTGAATTTGATTAAATGTGATGTAGTACGCAAATAATTCGCTCACTTGCAGCGTGGTTTTACTTTTGATCCGAAAAACAAAAAATAAAACCCATTAAAACAATAGAATACAAAAATACATTTCTTAAAAAACATCCTGTCACGCAGTCGTTTTCTCACACTCACCCGCTGAATAAGAAAAATCAACGCATTGCCTTCTTGATAAAATGATGTCAGTATCAATCAAAACAAATCATCATTTGATTCAATCTGAACAAACATGAAGGTAAATGCGATGAGTAAAGTAAAAAGCATCACGCGTGAATCATGGATCCTAAGCACATTCCCGGAGTGGGGAAGCTGGCTGAATGAAGAGATCGAACAGGAACAGGTCGCACCCGGCACCTTTGCTATGTGGTGGCTTGGCTGTACCGGAATCTGGCTGAAGTCGGAAGGCGGAACTAACGTCTGCGTCGATTTCTGGTGCGGTACGGGTAAGCAGAGTCACGGTAACCCGCTGATGAAAAACGGTCACCAGATGCAACGCATGGCGGGCGTGAAGAAACTGCAACCAAACCTGCGCACCACGCCGTTTGTGCTTGATCCGTTTGCAATTCGACAGATCGATGCGGTGCTGGCCACGCACGATCATAACGATCATATCGATGTGAATGTTGCGGCAGCCGTCATGCAGAACTGCGCGGACGACGTGCCGTTTATTGGACCACAGACCTGTGTGGATCTGTGGGTCGGTTGGGGTGTACCGAAAGAGCGCTGCATCGTGGTAAAACCAGGCGATGTGGTAAAAGTGAAAGATATTGAAATTCACGCGCTTGATGCGTTTGATCGTACCGCGTTGATCACGCTTCCGGCCGATCAAAAAGCAGCAGGCGTGCTGCCGGACGGTATGGATGCTCGCGCGGTGAACTATCTGTTCAAAACACCGGGAGGCACGCTGTACCACAGCGGAGATTCGCACTACTCCAACTACTATGCAAAGCATGGTAACGAGCACCAGATCGACGTCGCGCTCGGATCTTATGGCGAGAACCCACGTGGCATTACCGACAAAATGACCAGCTCCGATATGCTGCGTATGGCGGAAGCGCTGAATACAAAAGTAGTGATCCCCTTCCATCATGACATCTGGTCAAACTTCCAGGCCGATCCTCAGGAGATCCGCGTACTGTGGGAGATGAAAAAAGATAGGCTGAAGTATGGCTTTAAGCCGTTTATCTGGCAGGTAGGCGGCAAGTTCACCTGGCCGCTGGACAAAGATAACTTTGAGTATCATTATCCGCGCGGCTTTGACGACTGCTTCACAATTGAACCGGATTTACCGTTTAAATCCTTCTTGTGATCCACATAAAATGCCGGATCGTCCCGGCATTTTTTTCCCATTTACTTTAGTATTTCCAGGCTATTTCAAATATCATCTTTTCAAATCAATTTGTATCGGAATAGCTCATGACTGAAGCACAAAGACATCAAATTTTGCTGGATATGCTGGCGCAGTTGGGCTTTGTTACCGTTGAGAACGTAATTGAGCGTCTGGGGATTTCACCCGCCACAGCACGCCGGGACATCAACAAACTCGACGAAAGCGGCAAACTCAAGAAAGTCCGCAACGGCGCAGAAGCTATTACCCAGCAGCGTCCGCGCTGGACGCCAATGAATCTGCACCAGGCGCAGAACCATGATGAAAAAGTTCGCATTGCCAAGGCGGCATCCCAGCTTGTAAATGCGGGCGAAAGCGTGGTGATCAACTGCGGATCGACCGCTTTCCTGCTGGGTCGCGAAATGTGCGGCAAGCCAGTGCAAATCATCACTAATTATTTGCCGCTGGCGAACTATCTTATCGATCAGGAGCATGACAGCGTGATTATCATGGGAGGGCAATACAACAAAAGCCAGTCCATCACGCTCAGCCCACAAGGCAGTGAAAACAGCCTGTACGCCGGACACTGGATGTTTACCAGCGGTAAAGGGTTGACCGCGGACGGACTGTATAAAACCGATATGCTGACCGCGATGGCTGAGCAAAAGATGCTTAACGTGGTAGGTAAATTGGTAGTGCTGGTCGATAGCAGTAAAGTCGGCGAACGTGCGGGGATGTTGTTCAGCCGCGCCGATCAAATCGATATGCTCATTACCGGTAAAAACGCTAACCCTGAGATTCTGCAACAGCTTGAAGCTCAGGGCGTAAGCATTATGCGCGTTTAAAGGTGCTGGCGGAAAAACGTTACCGTCGCAGCCAGCGCTTCTGGCGTGATGCGGTGGCGTACGCCCGCTTCCCACAGGCAGGTTAGATTGTTGTCCAGCCCAGCCTGAATCAGCGCCTGCTGTAAGCGGAAGGTTTCAATGGCCGGCACCACATCATCATCCTGTCCATGCCACAGCAGCAACGGTCTGTCGGCCAGGCGTGGCAGTTGATGCGTAACGTCCCATTCGGCCAGTGGAGTGATGACGGCATCGAACTCCGCCTGCTGCTCTGGGGTCTGAACCCGTAAAGGCGGGAAAAGCGTCTGCGCAAGACGGGTAAAATAACCCGAACCCATCAGGCTGGCTACACATTTAACCTCGGGATGGCGGGCCATAATGCCCAACGCCGTCATTCCTCCCATCGACGCCCCTCCGACGGCAAGTCGTTCATCTGATAGCCAATTTTCAGCCACCAGCGCCGCACGTAACGTCGTAAACTCCTGCATATTTTGCTGCAAAATATGCCAGAAGCGGTACATTCTCCCTTGGGCGTCACTCGTGAAGCGCGCGCCATGGTCGGGCGCATCAGGCATGACGACGCGGAATCCAGCCTGAGCCAGAGCAACGGCAAAATAGCTGTAAACCAGACTGGAAGATGTAAACCCGTGATAGAAGATAATACAAGGGAGTGAACATTCGCGTTTGCCAGCCGGAACGGCATGCAGGACAGGGATGCCAGCCAACTGTCGTGTTTCAATTTCTATCATTTGTCGCCTCTTTCTTTCTGGTATGCCATGCAGCAATACTTAACGCAAGCGAATGTGTTCGGCAATGATTCATAATGTTGAGAACTGGGTTACGTTTTCGCAACATTTTCATTCGAAAATCGCGTGAGAGATAACAATTCGGGAACATTCCCCTAAAGGGAAATTAATAAGGCACTACACTATGGCTATCAGGAAACGAGATAGAGTTATGCGTCGGTTTGCCCCTTTATTGCTGGTTATGTTTTTAAGCGCCTGTAGTGTGCTACAGGGAACGCCGCAACCCGCACCGCCCGTGGCCGACCACCCGCAGGAAATCCGCCGTGACCAAAGTAATGGGTTACAGCGAATAGGGACGGTTAGCTCGCTGGTAAGAGGCTCTCCGGATGATGCGCTGGCAGAGATCCGTGCCAAAGCCGTCGCGGCTAAAGCTGATTACTACGTGGTCTTATTAGTCGATGAGACTATCGTGACAGGCCAATGGTATTCACAAGCTATTTTGTATCGTAAATAACATTGGGTTGAAATTTAGTCAGCTTTACATTGCTTTGCGCCCCTATGCGTTTACCTGTGCACAATAAACCAACAGCAGGAAGCTTGAGGTTTATTATCGCGATGGAATGCCCTGCCGTGTGTAGGGGTACGAATAATGGAGCTGACGATGAAACAATCACTTGCCTTATCCTCACTGCTGCTTTCTGCCGGACTGGTAGGTACTACGGCGCAGTCTGCCGAGTTCGCCAGTGCTGACTGCGTTACGGGCCTGAACGAAATTGGCCTGATATCTGTCAGTAACATTGCAGGGAATCCGCAGGATGTAGAACGAGTAGTCGCATTAAAAGCGGATGAACAAGGTGCCTCATGGTACCGTATCATTCAGATGTACGAAGACCAGCAGCCCGACAACTGGCGCGTACAGGCCATACTCTATGCTTAACAAATTGCCGGATGGCGTAAACTTATCCGGCCTACATTGAACGTAGGCATGATAAACGCATCAGCGTCGCCATCAGGCATATTATTACCGTAATCCCCCCGTTGCCCGCAGGAGCAAATCGTTCAGCACCTGTTCAGACAATCGTAGTCCACCGCGCGTATCGAGCATCATTTGACACCAGGCCTGCGCCACTGGCGGAGAAGCATAGCGCAACATCTGCGCCCCACAGCCGAGCAGGAAGAGCTGCTGCGTAATCTCCCGTCCCATCTCTTCGCTGGGTTTGCGTAAACGCTGCTGTAGCTGACGAACCATTCGATCGTAATGCCGGTCTTGCCCTTTTACCTCCGCAAAGGCTTCGTTGAGCATATCGTATATGCCGGGCTGCTTTGTCAGCACCCGCAATACATCGAGACACATGATGTTGCCGGAGCCTTCCCAGATACTGTTTACCGGCATCTCACGATACAAACGCGGCAACTCACTCTCCTCGCAATAGCCAATTCCGCCCAGCACTTCCATCGCCTCTGCAACAAACGGCATCCCGCTTTTGCACACGGAGAATTTCGCCGCTGGTGTGAACAATCTGGCCCACTGCGCTTCTTTGGTATCTGCACGACGGTCCCAGGCCCGCGCTAGCCGGAACAATAACGCCGTCTGACCTTCCAGTTGGAGCGCCATACGGCCTAATACCTGGCGCATCATCGGCTGTTCAATCAATGGCTTGCCAAATACCTGTCGCTGGTGCGCATGGTAAATCGCGACGGAAAAAGCACGTCGCATCATGCCGTGACTGCCGAGCGCACAGTCAAAACGCGTCATCCCGCCCATTTTCAGGATATGACGTATACCTTCCCCTTCCTCGCCCAATAACCAGCCAATCGCATCGTGGAATTCAACCTCGCAGCTGGCGTTGGAGCGGTTGCCTAACTTATCTTTCAGTCGCTCAAGACGGATAGCATTACGCTGCCCGTCGGGTAAAAATCGCGGTACAAAAAAGCAGGATAATCCCCTCTTTGCCTGGGCCAGCACCAAATGGGCATCGCTTTGCGGCACGGAGAAAAACCACTTGTGCCCTACCAAACGATACGAGCCGTCTGCAAGACGTTCTGCCTGAGTGGTATTACTCAGCACATCTGACCCCCCTTGCTTCTCGGTCATTCCCATGCCGAGAAGCAAGCCACGCTTTTGCCCTCCGGGCAGTAAATGCGAGTCATAGCGGTCGCTAAGCAGCGGCGTCAACCAGTCGTGAAAGGTTGCAGGCAACATCTGAAGTAACAGCGGCGTGGCGGCAAAAGTCATAGTAACCGGACACAACGTGCCCGCTTCCACCTGTGCATGCAGCATGAAACGCGCCGCCCTGGCAACAAATGATCCCTGCCGCGCGTCTTCTTCCCAGGCAAGATTATGCACACGGTTGGCGCACAATCCCTGCATCAGCAAATGCCAGGCAGGATGAAAACGCACATCATCCAGCCGCTGCCCCTGCGGGTCGTAGCGCAACAGTTCGGGTGGAAAAGCATTGGCCAGACGGCCCAGTTCGAGCGACTCGGCAGTCCCTAGCTGCTGACCAATACTGGCGAGAAGATCGCTGTCCCATCCAGCGCCTTCACGGATAACCGCTTCGCACAGCGCGCCGTCGGACAGATATAGGTTACTGTTATTGAGCGGTACAGGTTGGTTAAAAACGGTATGCGTTTGCCAGTGCATTGTGTCTCCCTCCGTCAATGGCCGTCGCCTTAAGTATGGTCAGAACCACATTATTCGCGACGGAGGAAGATCACAAAAGTACGGTTAGCCCGCAATATAGTGAGGAATAAATCGAGAAGTATCTTTAGTGATCAGTGTATTATCTTCGCGGATCCCCATGCCACAGGCTTCATCATCCACGATCCAACTACCGATCAGCGTGTAGCTGTCGCCAAAACGCGGTAACGGTTGAAATGCCTGATAAATCATTGGCTCTTCTGCGTAGTCGCCCT
This sequence comes from Citrobacter arsenatis, assembly GCF_004353845.1. Classification (GTDB taxonomy): domain Bacteria; phylum Pseudomonadota; class Gammaproteobacteria; order Enterobacterales; family Enterobacteriaceae; genus Citrobacter; species Citrobacter arsenatis. The sequence goes on along the minus strand of NZ_CP037864.1, from coordinate 525,576 downwards.
CAGCGTGCTCAACGACCTGCTGCAGGCCATCAAAAATGGTGACATTTCCCCCCTCGCGGGAAAATATCGGTTTGCGTACATAGCTTTCACCAGCAGAAATTTGTGGCGTTTCTCCATCAAACCAGGCGGGCAACAGGTTGGGATGGTTGGGAAAAAATCGCCACAGCAAAGGCATTAACCCTTTATTGCTGAGCACGCTCTTCCACAATGGCTCAACCCACTGCTCGCGGCGATGGCGCAGCAAGGGGCCATTTTCATCTCGCATCATCCACTCCAGGGGATAGAGCTTAAAAGCGCGACGAATAACGTTATCGTCCAGGTCTGTAAGAACGCCGCCAACACCAAGCCCCAACTCTTCGACGTAAATAAACCGTGACTCTTGCCCGGCCTGCTGTGCGCAATCCTGTAAATACAGCACCGTGGTACGATCTTCATCGGTATCTTCGCAGCAGCAAAAATAGAAAGGATCCGGGCTATAAAGCTCAGCAAAACGGGAGATAAGCCGCTCCTGAATGGCGTTGTACTGGTCGGCGTCGCGTGGTATCAGCCCGCTGCGACGCGCATCTTCCAGCCATAGCCACTGGAAGTACGCTGACTCATAGAGCGACGTTGGCGTATCCGCGTTGTACTCCAGCAACTTGACCGGGGCGTTATTTCCACACCAGACAAAATCCATGCGGCCATACAGAGAGGGATCGCGATTGCGCCAGCTTTCGGCAATCACATCCCAGTACAGCGGCGGGATCGCCAGTTGCTGCATAATCTGTTCGTCGTGAACGGCTCGTTCGACGACATCCAGACACATTTGGTGCAGCTCCGCAGTAGGTTTTTCGATCTGCTCTTCCACTTGCCGGAGCGTGAAGCGGTATGCCCGGCTCTCATCCCAGTAGATTTCGTTATCGATAATATGAAAATCGAAGCCGTGATCGTAAGCGATCCTGTCCAGATCGGAGCGAACAGGGACATCATGTCGCAGCATCGTTAACCTCCCCAGTGCCCACGCGCGCTGGACGAACGTCCATAGCCGCCGCGTGAAACCGTCGAGACTTTCTTCGTCGTATAGCTATGACTGGTTGCGGTATCATTTTTTCCACTACCGGAACGCCAGCTGTAATCCCCGGATGTCGTACGCCAGACCGGGCGCGAAGCATAGGAAGAACCGCCGCTGCTGTAAACATACTGTTCGTCGCGATCTTTGCGAATGACGCGGCTGAGTAAAAAACCGGTGAATACCGGCACCCAGCTTTGGTCAGTACTATCGAGATAGCAGTCGCCAAACTGCGTCTGACAGCTCTGCTTGTTCATTTGCTTTGGCAGGTTGGAGTAGAACTCTGTTTTCGCATTATTCCAGCCATCGGCACAAACTGTGGCACTATTGCCATCATCAATGCATTCACTCACCGCCGAGTAAAAGGTACCGTCGCCATCGTTATCGGTATTGCCGTCGTCAGCACATCCTCTAAGAACAAAAAATGCCGCTCCGCCCATAATGGCCAGCGTCAAATACTTTCCGCTGTATCGGCTGCGTTTTTTTACAAAAGGGTTCGCCGGGCGCCCAATTCGCGTTAGGGAAGAATGCCCTGACACCCTGTTTTTGTTTCCGGATTTACGTTTTCTGGCCATGATCGTCCATTACCATGTCATGCAGGCGGCGTTAAAAATGCCCCCCGCCAGAGCAGCGGTCCCCATAAATAATCCCGCTGCTGTATTGTGATTAATGATTTTTTCACTCAGTGCCGGCATATATAAACGCACGCCGCCGTAAATGATGAGTTGTATCACCAGCGCGATGCCGCCCCAGGCAAAATAATCCGGGATGCTAACGGCATTAATTGCCGCGCTAGATAACGGGATAACGTAACCCAGCAATGTGCCGCTAAAGGCCAGTGATGCTGCCGTATTATTATTTTTAATCAGTTGCCATTCGTTATGTGGGGTGATCTTTGAGTAGATAAAAAGAAAAACGATCACCATGGCTGTGCCAATAAAAAAATAGGCGCAAAAAGCCAGTAATGAATCCAGTATGTGCATTGTGTAGCCTTCCCTGAAATTAACCAATTACATTAAGTGATGTTAATGGAATATCCACACCCAGCGCCCGCGAGAATACCCACTCAGGATCACCCTGATCATTGAACGACTCTTCACCGTTCAACAGCAGGTATTCCCAGGTATCATCTGTAACCTGTCGCTGATAGCCCATGGTAAAATTATGCACATCCCATGTGGCATGCTGATGATTTTCCACTTTTTCCAGCATATAAACCGGCTCAATGTTCCCCGGCTCTTCATCGTTAAAAAAGCGTTGCCAGCGCTCTTCCTGCCAGCTCAGCGTCGGCGTCCCTATTACGGACGGGCTAATGGCAGACTGCCAGTGTTTTTTCTGCGAAATCCCGTAACTTTCCGCATAAACAAAGAATTTAATATCGTCTATATCATCAATGTCTGAGCCGCCCGTGGTATTGATTTGCAGAAACTCTTCTCCGGACGTGTAGTAGCGAAAAATCTGGCTTCCGCCGCCTAAATCAATGTGGCTGGCGGCTGCAACGGTGTACTCCTCACCAGGCAATTCGATCAATAGTGAGTCTTCAAGCAGACGAAATGCCAGCGTGTTAAGCGTAAAACCAGCATTCAGATGTAACCCCAACGGCCCGCGATCTGGCGCAACAGCAGCGGCTTTACCAAATAAACGTTGGAAAAAACTCATCATCATTTTCCTTAATGACCCGCCAGCCTCCTTTCAAGGCTGACGTATTTCGCCGACGTTTACTCGCCTTGCTGGCGCTGCAGACGTGCCAGAACATCCTGAGTCGAACTTTTATTGCTCGCCCCAATGCCGGCTTCGGCCAGCTTCTCGTCCAGATCACGCCCATCCGCAACCTTTTCCAACTGTGCGGCAGCATCCAGACGGGCCTGACGCTCTGTCTGGCGCGTTTGCAAACGCTTGAGCGACTCTGCGGCAGTAGACACGCTGGAAGACGCGCCGACGGTCGAGGTAGTCACAGCCTGTTGGGCACGCTGCATCGCTTCCGTAGCCTTTACCACTTCAAGCTGCTGCTCGAACTGTGCAATCCGTTGTGCGGTCGCGCTAACCGCTTTTTCAACGCCATCCCGCGACGCCTCAAGGTTAGTAAGCACTCGCTCCTCAGCTGCAATAACGTTCTCCAGACGAGCAATTTCTTCTGCAACTTCGTTAATAAGAGCCGGATTAGCGTTTTTACTCAACGCTTCCAGCACTCGCGTTTCCAGACTGGATTTACGCTCGCGCAGATCGCTCAACTTGTCATGACTCAACTTCACACGTGCCAGCAAATCTACCCGTGATTTTCCGGCTTTATCCAGCTCACCTTTCGCATCACGGATATGCTGTTCCAGCATGCGGACCCCCTGCGCTTCTTCAATTGACTCTTCCGCCTGTGAAAGCACAGATTTGCCGAGGGTAAACAGGCTTTTTAAAATTCCCATAAATAGCGTTCCTTGTTATTCGTGAGTATATTCTTCAGTGATTTCAGCCAGATCCAGCGCGTTATCCGCAAGCGTCGTCATCTCCAGCACCACATCATTTAACGATGAATTAAGCGAAAGCGCCCCAAATGCAACGTAATATTCATCCTGCTGAACGCGGGAAATCCCCACAGAAGACAGTGGAAGGAGTTTCTGATTACGTAATAAGAAAATATTAAATTCATCCTGCTGATTAATACTGCTGACAGGACAAATCACTGTTTCAATAATAAGTTGACGGGAAGTAAACAAAATACTGAGCGGTAAATCACCATAATCATTCATTTTGACGATTAATGATTGCTCGTTATATTCAATCTCTATATTTAATTCAGGGAGAGTTTGTAGTGCTTCAGCAAATAACTGCGGTGTCCATGCCATATATTTTCCATATATTATTCAATTAGAAATAAATAAAATGAATATCATTCCCTACCCTTTATCATACTCGTTTAAAATAAAAAAAAGCCACCCGAATCCGGGTGACTTTATCTGAAAAATAAGTTTAGCCGCGTTGTCGGACAGCCTCAAACAGGCAGATGCCCGTCGCAACTGAAACGTTTAGCGACGAAACGCTCCCTGCCATCGGAATGCTGATCAGTTCGTCACAGTGTTCGCGGGTCAGACGACGCATACCTTCACCTTCAGCCCCCATGACCAGCGCCAGACGTCCGGTCATTTTGCTCTGATAGAGAGTATGGTCGGCTTCGCCAGCGGTGCCAACGATCCAGATGTTCTCTTCCTGCAACATACGCATCGTGCGCGCCAGGTTAGTTACGCGGATCAGCGGTACGCTTTCTGCTGCACCGCAGGCCACTTTTTTCGCCGTCGCATTCAACTGTGCAGAGCGATCCTTCGGTACGATAACCGCATGTACGCCGGCAGCATCGGCGCTACGCAGGCATGCCCCCAGGTTATGCGGATCGGTAACGCCATCGAGGATCAAAAAGAACGGCTGATCGAGCGTAGCAATCAGATCCGGCAGGTCGTTCTCCTGATACTGACGACCCGGCTTCACGCGAGCAATAATTCCCTGATGTACCGCACCCTCACTTTTCTCATCCAGGAACTGGCGGTTAGCCAACTGAATGACAACACCCTGCGCTTCCAGTGCGTGGATCAACGGCAGCAGGCGTTTATCTTCACGACCTTTGAGAATAAAGACGTCCTGGAAGCGCTCAGGCGCACGTTCCAGCAGAGCCTGCACCGCATGGATGCCGTAAATCATTTCACTCATGAATGTACTCGTTAATAGTTTATGCGTAACGCGGGCAACGCGAAGTTGCCCGACTTACTGTTTATGGCTGTTACTGTGCGACTTTCTTTTTCGCCGCACGTTTAGCTTTGGTGGCGGCAGCGATTTTAAGCGTTTTAGCCGATGGCTTTTTCGCTTTTTTATCGCCTTTCTTCTCAGCCGCATTCTTATCCGGCTGAGGTTTGGCTCTGCCTTTCTTCTCGCCGCGGAAAGCGCTGTCCGGCTCGAAATTCACCTTTTTACCCATCTGACGACGTTTCCCGGTATTTTTACCCGCATCGCCTTTTTTCGCTTTTTCGCGCGCGGTTTTACCTTCATTGCGCGGCGCACGTTCGCTGGAGATCAAACTGAAGTCGATTTTACGCTCGTCCATGTTGACCGCTTCCACGCGAACTTCCACGCGATCGCCGAGGCGATACATTTGACCACTGGATTCACCCGTCAGGCGCTGCCCAACCTGGTCAAAACGATAGTAGTCGTTATCCAGCGAGGAGACATGCACCAGACCGTCGATAAACAGCTCATCAAGACGGACAAAGAAGCCAAACCCTGTCACGCTGGCGATCACGCCTTTGAAGACATTCCCTACCTGATCCAGCATGAAGTCACACTTCAGCCAGTCAGAAACGTCGCGCGTCGCTTCGTCCGCACGGCGCTCGGCCATCGAACAGTGCTGACCCAATTGCAGCATCTCTTCCATCGAATAATGGTAGCCACCGGTTTCCGTGGTGTTACCTTTATGACCCTGCTCCTGAGCCAGCAGATACTTAATCGCCCGGTGCAAGGAGAGGTCCGGATAACGACGGATCGGCGAGGTAAAGTGTGCATAAGATTGCAGCGCCAGACCAAAGTGCCCGCGGTTTTCCGGATCGTAAATCGCCTGCTTCATCGAACGCAGCAGCATAGTCTGCAGCATTTCTGCGTCAGGGCGGTCAGCAATCGACTCCAGCAGTTCAGCGTAATCACGCGGCTCGGGTTTATTACCGCCAGGCAGCTCCAGTCCCAGTTCCGCCAGCACCGAACGGAACGAGTTAATCGCTTCGGTCGTCGGCTTATCGTGTATACGGAACAGCGCCGGCTCCTTGGCTTTCTCAACGAATCGTGCCGCAGAGATGTTCGCCATGATCATGCACTCTTCAATCAGCTTGTGCGCGTCGTTACGCTGCGTCTGCTCAATACGCTCAATACGGCGTTCAGCATTGAAGATAAACTTCGCTTCTTCACTCTCAAACGAGATACCGCCGCGTTCTTCACGGGCTTTATCCAGTACTTTGTAGAGGTTATGCAGCTCTTCAATGTGTTTAACCAACGGCGCGTACTGTTCACGCAGCTCCTGATCGCCTTGCAGCATATGCCAGACTTTGGTGTAAGTCAGACGCGCATGGGAGCTCATTACCGCTTCGTAGAATTTAAAGCCAGTTAAGCGGCCTTTCGACGAAATGGTCATTTCACAGACCATACACAACCGGTCCACCTGCGGGTTGAGCGAACACAATCCGTTAGACAGCACTTCCGGCAGCATTGGAACAACCTGCGACGGGAAGTAAACGGATGTGCCACGGCTACGCGCTTCCTGGTCCAGCGGAGTCGGCGGACGAACGTAATAGCTTACATCAGCAATCGCCACCCATAAACGCCAGCCGCCGCCGCGTTTCTTCTCGCAGTAGACCGCATCGTCAAAGTCACGCGCATCTTCGCCATCAATAGTAACCAGCGGCAGGGAGCGCAGATCGACACGCCCGACTTTCGCCTCTTCCGGCACTTCTTCTTTCAGCCCGGCGACCTGCTTTTCAACCGCCTGAGGCCAGATGTACGGGATTTCATGGGTACGCAGGGCCATATCCACGGCCATGCTGGTTCCCATATTGTCGCCCAGCACTTCAACAATTTTACCCACCGCTTTGGTGCGACGCGTCGGACGCTGAGTCAGCTCAACCACGACCACAAAGCCCATGCGAGCGCCCATCACCTCTTCCGGCGGGATCAGGATATCGAAGCTCAGGCGGCTGTCGTCAGGAACCACAAACCCGACGCCAGCGTCGGTAAAGTAGCGGCCGACAATCTGGCTGGTTTTCGGCACCAGCACGCGCACAATACGCGCTTCGCGACGACCTTTACGGTCCGCACCCAGCGGCTGCGCCAGCACCTGATCGCCATGAATGCAGGTTTTCATCTGCTCGCTGGACAGGTACAGGTCATCTTTGCGGCCTTCGACGCGCAGAAAGCCGTAGCCATCACGGTGGCCAATAACGGTACCTTTCAGCAGGTCAAGACGTTCCGGCAGCGCGTAGCACTGACGACGAGTGAAGACCAGTTGCCCGTCACGCTCCATCGCGCGCAGGCGACGACGCAGCGCTTCTTGCTGTTCTTCACCTTCAATGTTGAGTTCAGCGGCCAGCTCATCGCGGTTGGCCGGTTTTTCACGTTTAGTTAAATGTTCGAGGATAAATTCCCGGCTCGGGATAGGGTTCGCGTATTTTTCAGCTTCGCGTTCCTGGAAAGGATCTTGTGACATGTCGGTTCCTCCGTCATCATCGCTGCTGGCGGGAGTCGTTACTCCACCAGCAATAATTTATAAAGCGGTTGATTTTCTTCAACCAAATCAGCAAGTGTGTAGTTGTCCAGTTCCGTGAGAAAACTTTGCACTGCCTTAGAAAGCGCCTGTTTGAGTCGACAGGCCGGGGTAATGTGGCAAAACTCGCTGCTACAATTGACCAACGATAAGGGTTCCAGCTCGCGAACCACATCACCAATACCAATATCCTTAGCCGGTTTACCCAGGCGGATACCGCCATTTTTTCCTCGAATAGCAGTAACAAAGCCCGCCCGGCTAAGTTGATTGATTATTTTGACCATATGATTACGGGACACGCCGTAGACTTCTGTCACCTCAGAAATACTGGTCATACGTCCTTCGGGAAGTGACGCCATGTAGATTAGCGCACGTAATCCGTAATCGGTGAAACTTGTTAACTGCACATCAACCTCAGGAAAAGGGATAAAACGGATAAACCTGGTAGTATTAATTACATTGATGATAAACCAGCCACCAGCCAGGTCGCTAATTTATTTCAGTTCGGGAAGGAAAAAAGCGAGGAACCTACGTGATTTTAAGCCGGATTCTGATGCAAAGCGCCTCATCCGGCCTAAATTAGTGCAAGCGCAGCGCCATTTGACGCTACGCTATAACCAGAATTATGCGTCGAACGGGTCGCGCAGGATCATGGTTTCAGTACGGTCTGGGCCAGTTGAGATAATGTCAATCGGCACACCGGTCAGTTCTTCAATACGCTTGATGTAGTTCAGTGCTGCCTGCGGCAGACCGCTACGCTCCTTCACACCAAAGGTGGATTCAGACCAGCCCGGCATGGTTTCGTAAATCGGCTCGATACCTTTCCAGTCGTCAGCTGCCAGCGGAGTAGTCGTTACTTCGCGGCCATCCGGCATACGGTAAGCGACACAGATTTTCACCTCTTTCAAACCGTCCAGTACGTCCAGTTTGGTCAGGCAGAAGCCAGACAGGGAGTTAATCTGTACTGCACGACGTACAGCCACGGAGTCCAGCCAACCGGTACGACGACGACGACCAGTGGTTGCGCCATACTCGTTACCTTGTTTGCACAGGAACTCGCCTACGTCATCAAACAGCTCAGTCGGGAACGGACCCGCACCTACACGAGTAGAGTAAGCTTTGATGATACCCAGAACGTAATCCACATAACGTGGCCCCAGGCCAGAGCCGGTCGCCACGCCACCTGCGGTGGTGTTGGAAGACGTCACGTACGGATAGGTACCGTGGTCGATATCCAGCAGCGTACCCTGAGCGCCTTCAAACATGACGAAATCGCCACGCTTACGCGCCTGGTCCAGCAGATCGGAAACGTCAACAACCATAGCAGTCAGGATGTCGGCAATCGCCATCACATCATCCAGCACTTTCTGGTAGTCAACTGCTTCAACTTTATAGAAATTCACCAGCTGGAAGTTGTGATATTCCATCACTTCTTTCAGTTTTTCAGCGAAGGTTGCTTTATCAAACAGATCGCCAACGCGCAGACCGCGACGAGCTACTTTGTCTTCATAAGCCGGACCGATACCACGACCGGTAGTACCGATCGCTTTTTCGCCACGCGCTTTCTCACGAGCGTTATCCAACGCAACGTGATAATCAAGGATCAGCGGACAAGCTTCAGACAACAGCAGGCGCTCGCGAACCGGGATACCACGATCTTCCAGTCCTTTCATCTCTTTCATCAGCGCAGACGGAGACAGAACAACACCGTTACCGATGATGCTGATGACATTCTCACGAAGAATACCTGATGGAATAAGATGGAGGACGGTTTTTTCACCGTTGATTACGAGAGTATGGCCTGCGTTGTGACCACCCTGGTAGCGCACAACATATTTAGCCCGTTCAGTCAGAAGATCAACAATCTTCCCTTTACCTTCGTCACCCCATTGGGTGCCCAGTACGACGACGTTGTTACCCATTTTTCAAAATCACCGTTTGCTTAAAAATGGATTCTACCACCGCTTTTTCAGATATACAGCACTTTTTGCATGCGAAAATCCGCAAAATAGGCTACTTATTGATCAGCCAATCGTTTTCCTCAACATGTAGTAGACCACCACGCCCGCAACCACAAGACCTCCACCAAAACGACGCAAAGTATTTTCAGGAAGTTGTGCCATCGCGGAGATCATTTTCTTCCACGCGCTGGGATAAAGCATCGGGCCCAGGCCTTCCAGCACCAAAACCAGCGCGAGCGCCAGCAAAATTGTTGAGTTCATCCATCGTCCTTTAATAAAAAGAAAACCACCGCATCCCTGGGGATGCCGGTGGTTTTGCTGGTTTAAAACCGCTGGAACGCTATTAGCGTGTTGCGGTATTCGGTGTCTTCATGTAGCGGAAGAAATCGCTGTCCGGGCTCATGACCATCACGTCCTGGTTGCCTTCGAAGCTCTTCTCGTAAGCACGCAGGCTACGGATGAAGGCGTAGAAGTCAGGGTCCTGGCTGAACGCATCGGCAAACAGTTTAGCCGCCTCTGCATCGCCTTCACCGCGCATGATACGCCCCTGGCGCTCAGATTCTGCCAGCGTTTTAGTCACTTCATAGTCCGCCGTTGCACGCAGTTTTTCCGCTTCTTCCTGACCTTGTGAACGATGGCGACGCGCTACCGCTTCACGCTCAGCGCGCATACGGTTGTAGATAGCCTCAGACACTTCAGCTGGCAGGTTGATTTGCTTAATACGCACGTCAACTACTTCGATACCCAATGCCGCCATACTGTTCGGGTTGATGACAGGTACTTTACCGTTCGTTTCAGCCTGGACACGCTCAGCCGCTTCGGCAATCGCGCTATCTGCAGCCGGAGTCGCCACTTCATCTTCCGTGCCAGCAGAACCGGAGTTCAGCGCGTCACGCACTTCCAGGGTCAGACGACCGCGGGAATCGGTAACGATGTCTTTCACGTCCAGACGACCAATTTCAGAACGCAGACGGTCAGAGAACTTACGTTTCAGCAGGACTTCCGCCTGAGAAACATCGCCACCGCCCGTTGCCAGGTAGTAACGGCTAAAGTCACTGATGCGCCACTTGATGTAGGAGTCAACGATCAGGTCTTTCTTCTCTTTGGTAACAAAGCGATCGGCCTGGTTGTCCATGGTCTGAATACGCGCATCCAGCATCTTCACAGATTCAATAAACGGAATCTTGAAGTGCAGGCCTGGAGCAACGACCAGCGGCTTGTTTTCATCGTCACGCAGAACTTTACCAAAGCGCAGAGTAATCCCGCGCTCGCCTTCTTTGACCACAAAGACGGACATGAACAGAACTACCAGAACGATGATGATAATCGCAATAACAGACTTACGCATCGTTATTCCCCCTGACGCTGGTAGTCGTTACGCTGCGCGTTCGCGCGGCGTTGGTCCATAATATCGCCCTGACTGGTGGACGAAGTGTTGCTTGCTCCAGTGCTGGAAGTGGTTGCCGGCGGCAGACGCAGCAGGTTTGAACTGCTGTCACTCTTTGCTGCTGGCGCACTACCGCCTTTCAGCATTTGATCCAGCGGCAGAACCATCAGATTGCTGCCCTTATCGTTAACCAGGACTTTGCGGGTATTGCTCAGCACTTTTTCCATGGTTTCGATATACAGACGCTCGCGAGTAATTTGCGGTGCGGCTTTATATTCCGGCAGAATTTTTGCGAAGCGAGCCACTTCACCCTGTGCTTCCAGGATGGTTTGCGTTTTGTAAGCGCGCGCTTCTTCCAGAATACGCTGTGCCTGACCGTTAGCTCGTGGCTGAACTTCGTTGGTGTACGCTTCTGCTTCACGAATGTACTGCTGCTCGTTTTCACGTGCTGCAATGGCATCATCAAATGCGGCTTTTACTTCTTCCGGCGGACGTGCAGCCTGGAAGTTGACGTCCAGCAGGGTGATACCCATGTTGTACGGACGGATCGTTTCTTCCAGTTCACGCTGGGTATCGCTACGAATAACGGTACGCCCTTCGGTCAGGATACGGTCCATTGTGTATTTGCCGATAACCCCACGCAGGGCGCTGTCGGTTGCCTGACGCAGACTGTCATCCGCGCTGGTTACGCTAAACAGGTAACGCTGCGGATCGGTCACGCGGTACTGCACGTTCATTTCAACGCGCACGACGTTTTCGTCAGAGGTCAGCATGACGCCGGAAGCGGCAAGTTCACGCACGGCTTCCACGTTAACCGGAGTCACTTCGTCGACAAAGGTCGGTTTCCAGTTCAGACCCGGCTCAACCAAATGGCTGAATTTACCGAAGCGTGTTACCACGCCGCGCTCCGCTTCTTTAATGGTGTAGAAACCGCTGGCCGCCCAGATAATGACGATAGCTGCCGCTGCGATAGTAAAGACTCGGCCGCCCAACTGCGGACGCGGACCTTGCGATGAACTACCGCCGCCAGAACCCGTACCTTTACCGCCCCCCAGACCACCGAGTTTTTTACTCAGTTTGCGGAAGATATCATCCAGATCGGGAGGTCCCTGATCGCGACCGCCTTTGTTTCCATTTCCCTCAGGGTTGCCGCCAGGTTTGCTGCTTCCCCACGGGTCGCGGTCTTGTCCGTTATTACCGGGCTGATTCCACGCCATGTTTGTGCTCCATATTTGTTATGCGATGCTATACCTGCGCCTTTTACGCTGCAGTTGCGTTGGCTATGTCCTTCATCCCCCATCACATAGTTGACTATGCTCCGGGAGATTTCAGAACCTGCCGCCTTACTGCCGCACAAAACCACAAGGAATAGAGGCGAAAAAATCTTCAGGCCATATCCGTCAGGTCAGACAACATAGTCTTCCAGTGCCGGTTCTTGTTTACAGAGGCGACGCCAGTCTACGATCGGCATACGTACTTGCAGACCTACGCTACCGTCTTCCTCCATCCACTCTTTTTCTATTGCCTGAAGTTGGTAAAACCGGCTTCTCAGACGCCCTTCCTGCGGCGGCAAACGCAACGTGTGTTGCGCAACCTCACCGGAAAGCCGCTCTGTCAAAGCCTGAAAAAGCTGTGGTATGCCAATCCCCGTTTGCGCTGAAACCCAAACGCGAATGGGTTTATTCTCTTCATCTCTGTCGATACGCGGTTCAAAATCATCCAGCATATCGATTTTATTCATCACCAGCAGGGTCGGGATCTCATGCGCATCGATCTCTTCAAGCACCGTATCAACGGCCTCAATGTTTTCCTGCACACGAAAATCTGCTGCATCAATAACGTGCAGCAGCAATGTCGCCTGACGTGTTTCCTGCAGCGTGGCTTTAAATGCCGCTACCAGGTCGTGCGGCAAATGGCGGATAAACCCTACGGTATCCGCCAGCACGGTCTCACCGACGTCCGCTACGTCTATTCGGCGCAGGGTCGGATCCAGGGTCGCAAACAGCTGGTCCGCTGCGTAAACCCGGGCTTCGGTGATCTGGTTGAACAGGGTGGATTTTCCGGCGTTGGTATATCCCACCAGTGATACGGTTGGGACATCCGCTTTCTTGCGCGACTGCCGCCCCTGCTCACGTTGCTTTTCAACTTTTTCCAGGCGCGACTGTATTTGCAAAATGCGATTACGCAGCAAACGACGGTCGGTTTCGAGCTGGGTTTCACCCGGACCGCGCAAACCAATCCCGCCCTTTTGCCTTTCAAGGTGGGTCCAGCCACGGACCAGACGCGTAGCCATATGGCGCAACTGCGCCAGCTCAACCTGCAACTTACCCTCATGGGTACGCGCACGCTGGGCAAAAATATCTAAAATAAGACCAGTCCTGTCGATAACAAGACACTGGCACAACTGTTCCAGGTTACGTTCCTGGGCGGGGCTTAGAGCATGATCAAAAATCACCACCGCAGCGCCAGTCGCTTTTACGGCTTCGGCAATTTCGATTGCCTTACCTTCACCAACAAAATACTTCGGGTGCGGTGCTTTACGGCTCCCGGTAATCACCTGCATTGCTTCGACACCGGCGGAAGAAACCAGAGATTCAAACTCCTGGAGGTCTTCCATATCTTTGTCTTGCGAAAAATAGATGTGTACCAGTACCGCCTGCTCACCGGCATCATAACGGTCAAACAAGCGTCAACCCCTTAATATGTATCAACGGGGAACGCAGGATCGCTGGCTCCCCGTGTGTAAAACAGCTAACAACCTTATTCGGTTTCTTCGCTGTCCTGTTGCGCAGATGAACCTTGCGCGTTGCTACCGTGATGGTAGTTGCTGCCAGTGCCGCCGGTGGCATTATTGCTATGATGAGAAACCGGGCGAGACGGGACAACAGTAGAAATCGCGTGCTTATAAACCATCTGGCTGACCGTGTTTTTCAACAGGATCACGAACTGATCAAAAGACTCGATTTGACCTTGCAGCTTAATACCATTCACCAAATAAATAGAAACTGGAACACGTTCCCGACGCAGTGCGTTCAGGAACGGATCTTGTAAAGATTGCCCCTTAGCCATTCTCTCTTTTCCTTATATGCTTATTTGTACTTTGAACCTTTCGATTCTGAAAAATTGCGCACGATACGTTTCAATTGTACACATTCAGTTCGCGATAGCACCAACAACCTGTAATACTTCGTTTCGCGCCTGGTCAGGCTTTTCACTGTCAAGCCAGTGCACCCCTTCCCAACCACGCAACCAGGTTACCTGTCGCTTCGCCAACTGCCTCGTGGCGCAAACACCTCTATAAACCATTTCATCGTATGAAATTTCGCCTTCAATGTATGACCACATCTGGCGATACCCTACACAACGAATGGAAGGCAAATCCGTATGCAAATCTCCACGGGCAAAAAGCGCCCGGACTTCTGCTTCAAAACCTGAAGCTAACATCTGATGAAAACGCTGCTCAATTCGCTGATGGAGCAGTTCACGGCTCGCCGGGGCGATTGCAAACTGATGCACCTGATACGGCAAAGCATCTCCTGACGTTTGCGTCAGCTCCGTTAAAGTTTTACCCGAAATGAAAAAAACTTCCAGTGCCCGGGAAAGTCTTTGCGGATCATTTGGATGAATACGCGCCGCAGCCACCGGATCTATTTCCTGAAGCTGTCGGTGCAGTACGTCCCATCCAAGCTCAGCTGCCTGCTGCTCAATTCTGGCCCTGACTTCCGGGTCCGCCGATGGTAACGGCGACAGCCCTTCAAGCAAGGCTTTGAAATATAACATTGTACCGCCCACCAGCAGCGGAATGCGCCCTGCTGCGGTGATATCGGCCATCTCGGCTAACGCATCGCGGCGAAAATCAGCAGCAGAGTACGCTTGCGACGGATCGCGGATATCCAGCAATCGGTGCGGTGCGGCCTGTAATTCATCTGCATCAGGCTTGGCAGTACCGATATCCATCCCTTTGTAAATAAGGGCGGAATCAACGCTTATCAACTCTATGGGCAAAACTTTACGCAATTCAATTGCGAGTGCCGTTTTACCGGAGGCCGTCGGCCCCATCAAAAAAATCGCCTTTGGCAGGCTCGCCTTACGGGTATCACTCATGTTTCAGGGCATTCATTACCGAATGTAAATCAACAGGTTGTAACAGACCACCCGGCGGCGCCTTCACGAGTTGTGGGCAGAGCCGCTCAACATCCGCTAACAGCGTAATCGCCTGAGCCATGCTCCACTGCGGATGCTCGCTAATCAGGTTACGTGCAATCCACTGTGCAATATTGCCCGGTTCGAATACGGACTGCTGCGCCAGGTAGCCTATCAGTTCAGGAATCAAGATTTGTAAATTTTGTTGGCGTAAGGGTAAAGGCACCGCCCGGATGGTCACATGCTGCGCATCCAGTTGAAATTCAATGCCCAGTTCAGCGAGTTGGCCCTGCCCTTTTTGCAGCGCCGCTTTTTCATCGGCGGTCACTTTTAGACGTAAAGGGATCAGCAATGGCTGGGCGCAAACGCCCCCCTCGCCCGGCGTTAATTGTGCCTGACGCAGCCAACGTTCCGCCACCGGTAATGCCAGCAACCGGATATGACCATCGCACTCAAGCAACGCGCAGTCCGCACCGACAATCGTTAGCACGCGTCCAAAGCCCTGAGCATTACCACTCAGAGGTGCCGATGGCGTTTCAGAGACCGCCGTTTTACGCGGCGGAACCGGCGTCTGCAGCAGTTGCTGATAAATTTCACCCTGCTGCTTTTGATATCCGGGTTGGGCATGAGGCCAACTGGCCCCTGCCTGACGGCCACCACCACTACTGCCGCTTCCAGCGCCAGCAGATGCTGAGTACCGCGGTGTCGCAGGTTCACGCGCGGGAGCCGGTTCGGCAAAATGGTTACGTCCGGCAGCAACGCGATTTTCCGGGATGTGCCTTGGGGCGGGTTCGTCGTCAGCCAACGGTAGCGACGTTTCAAGCTGCTGCTGCAGGACGCTCAACACCCCCTGGTAAATAAAATCGTGCACAAGGCGGGACTGATGAAAACGGACCTCATGTTTGGCAGGATGTACGTTAACATCCACCTGATGCGGGTCGATTTCCAGATACAGCACAAAAGCGGGCTGCTGATCGGCGCCCAGCTTATCTTCACAAGCCTGGCGGATAGCATGGTTGATCAGTCGGTCGCGCATCATCCGACCATTTACATAGCAGTACTGGATTTCCGCCAGCGCCGCCGTCGTGTGGTTAGGATCGGCCACCCAACCGCGCAGCGTTAAATCGCCATGCTGCCATTCAATCGCCAGCGCATGTTCCAGAAACGGCGTACCGCAAATCGCGCCCAGTCGGCGTTCTTTCTGTCCATCCGCAGCCACGGCACGATACTGGCGCACCACTTTGCCGTTGTGTGACAAATTAATCGTCACATCAAAACGCGCCAGCGCGATGCGGCGGATAATCTCGTCGATATGATTAAATTCGGTTTTCTCGGTGCGCATAAATTTGCGCCGCGCCGGGGTGTTGTAGAACAGATCTAACACCTCCAGCGTGGTTCCCACCGGATGCGCGGCAGGTTTGACCGTCACATCCATGTCGCGCCCTTCGGCATAGGCTTGCCAGGCTTCGGGCTGTTCTTGCGTACGCGACGTCAGAGTTAAACGAGAAACGGAGCTGATACTGGCCAGCGCTTCGCCGCGAAAGCCGAGGCTTACGATGGCCTCGAGATCGTCAAGCGACGCTATTTTACTGGTGGCATGACGCGCCAGAGCCAGCGCCAGCTCGTCTTTTTTAATCCCGCAGCCGTTGTCACGAATACGGATAAGCTTCGCGCCGCCGCGCTCAATATCAATATCAATGCGCGTCGCACCGGCATCGATACTATTTTCCACCAGCTCTTTCACCACTGACGCAGGCCGTTCTACCACCTCACCTGCGGCAATCTGGTTCGCCAGCTGTGGCGGTAGAACCTGAATCGGCATGGCTAATCCTTAGTTTGTCAACGTGTTACCAGGCGCTACAGCACTGGCGGTTTGCGCCGGTGCGCCCTGCGGCCCGGTTTGCATCGGGTGCGCCTGGAAATAGTTACGCAATCCTTTGTAAATCGCCTCGGCCAGTTGCTGCTGGTAATCATCACTCGCCAACAGACGCTCTTCGCTGTTGTTACTGATAAAGCCGGTTTCAACCAGCACTGACGGGATATCAGGCGAACGTAATACCCCAAGGCTGGCGTGTTCCGGGCGACGCTTATGCATCGAGCCAATACGTTCTAACTGGCCAATCATGCTGGTCGCCACATCATACCCGACGCGTTGCGAATGACCGAACTGCAGATCCAGCACCGCCTGGCTGAGATAAGGGTCGGACTGGCTGTTTGCCAGCACATCGCCCGCACCGCCCAACAGCTCCGATTGCTTCTCGTGTTGCTCCAGCCAGCCGGCCATTTCACTGTTCGCACGACGGTTTGACAGCACCCAAACGGAAGCGCCTGTGGCATCCCGGTTTGGCGCAGCATCCGCATGAATTGAGACCAGAAAATTGGCGTTTTGTTTACGCGCAACGTCTGAGCGCCCCATCACCGAGATAAAGTAATCGCCATCACGGGTGAGTACCCCTTTAAACATCGGGTCGTCATTGAGCAAACTGCGAAGCTTGCGCGCCACGGCAATCGTGACGTTTTTCTCACGCGTGCCGCCAGGACCAATAGCGCCAGGATCCTGTCCGCCGTGTCCGGCATCAATGGCGATAACCACTTTTTCGCCGCTACCGGTGCTGGCGCGTGCAGCAGGTCGTGTGGAGGTATTACTGTTAGTTACCACCGTAGTACGATCGTTTTCCGCTTTAAACGGATTACGCGCAGGCTCGGCAGGACGCGGAGCGATAACCGGCGCTTCGACACGCTTCGCAACCACTGGAGGGGGTGGAGGCGGCGGTGGCGCATCAGCCTTGATGGTAAACACGACGGTATAATTACCGCCGTTCTGGCGTTTTACGGCATCGGCTTTGCCATTCTCGGTTAAATCCACCACCAGGCGCAGAGACTGCGCATCTTTCGGCGTGCCGGAACGGATAGATTTCACCAGATTATTACCGCTAAACAGCAGCGGTAATCCCTGAATCACACCGGTTTGTTTAATATCCAGCGCGACGGTTCGTTTCCCGTCCTGCGAAACGGCGTATTCAGGATCGCCAATAAAGCTCAGCGTAATCCGCGCCTGTTGATCGCCGTTGGACACCTGAAGATCGGAGAGGCTGGCGGCCCCTGCCTGCGCGCACAGCAGGACCAGGGTTGCCATCAGCCAGTTTCTGATGCGAAAAATCATCCCGCCACCCTTGAGGTTAATCGGCTAAACGCGCCAGCAGTAAATCACCTGATGAGGAGACTGCGCTTACGCGCGCCTCTCGACCTTGCGCCTGGTATTCAATGTGTATTTCGACGTCCGGGTCTGGCAGTACACCTTTACCTTGTTGCGGCCATTCCACCAGGCAGATGGCATCATTGGCAAAATAATCACGGATCCCCATAAATTCCAGCTCCTCCGGGTCCGCAAGTCGGTACAAATCGAAGTGATATACCATCAAATTATCGAGCGAATAGGGTTCAACCAACGTGTAGGTAGGGCTTTTTACATTTCCTTTGTGACCTAACGCCTGCAGGAATCCCCGGCTGAAAGTGGTTTTACCCGCCCCCAGGTCGCCGTACAAATAAATTACCGTCGCGCCATCACAGGCTTTGGCTACCCGCAGTCCCAGGTCTAAAGTCGCCTGCTCATCAGGTAGTGGAATTACTCGATTCATCATGATAAACGTCAATCACATCAGGGTTAACAATACGCTGTAGCGTGGTAAAGAGATCTGTCGCCAGCATGCCGCGCGTCCCAAAACGCGCCGCCAGCACATCCGCCGCCGCACCGTGCGCAACACATCCCGCACATGCCGCATCATACGGGGTAAGCTTCTGTCCGAGCAATGCGCCAATAATACCGGAAAGCACATCACCCATTCCGCCGCTGGCCATCCCGGCATTGCCAGTATCAATAATACCCAACTCAGCCTGTTCAGCAGCAACAACCGTACCCGCGCCTTTCAGCACTACCACGCCTCCGTACCGTTTTACCAGACGTTGTGCACAAAGTAAGCGATCGTCTTCAATTTCTGCAATGGAACAGCCCAGCAGTCGCGCGGCTTCGCCAGGATGCGGCGTGATCACGCGATTGTGACGTTTATCGGGATTGATTGCCAGCAGGTTCAGCGCATCCGCATCCCAGAGCATCGGTTTGCGAAAATTCTCGACCTTTTGCAGCGCTTTTTTACCCCACTCCTGTTGACCAAGCCCAGGTCCTATCACCACAACATCCGCCCATGCCAGGCTCTCTTCCAGAGTCTGCGGCGTCAGCGCATCGACCATCAGTTCTGGCCTGGCAGTCAGAATAGGCGCGATATTTTCACTGCGGGTCAGCACTTTGACCAACCCGGCTCCTGCACGCAGCGCCGCTTCACCGGCCATGCGTATTGCGCCTGCCGTACCGTGGTCACCGCCGATAATTACCAGCCGCCCGTGGGAGCCTTTGTGCGAGGTGGGTCGACGCGGTGTTAGCCAGTGCGCAAGCTGTTGAGCATCAAAACGCTGTAGCGGCGCGTTCTGCCCCGCCAGCCAGTCGTCCAGCCCGAGTGAGTTAATATGCAGGCGTCCGGTGACATCGCGCGCTTTACCGGTTAGCAAGCCCGGCTTGAGCGCAATAAAGGTAACGGTGTGCGCAGCATTGATGACCGCCCCCGGCGTCGCCCCTGTTTGCGCCAGCAGGCCGGATGGAATGTCTACCGCCACGACAGGAGCAGGATGGCTATTGGCACGCTCGATCATTGCCGAAAGGGGCTCGCGGGGTGCATGTTTTAAGCCGGTGCCTGACAGCGCATCAATAATGACACCCACGTTATCTGGCCAGTTGATATCCGCAGCGTGAATGACGCCACCGGCGTTAAGCCAGGCGTCGTGCGCCTGCTGCGCTTCCTCGGGGAGCGGTTTATCGCTCTCCTGTGCCAGCAACGTAACATCAAGCCCCTGCGCTTTAGCAAGCCTTGCCACCACGTATCCATCACCACCGTTGTTGCCATGACCACATAGCACCAGCCAGTGCTGGGCGTGCGGATATGCCTCGCGGGCTACCTGAAACGCCGCCTCTCCTGCCCGCTGCATCAGTTCATACAACGTCAGCCCTAAACTGTCTGCCGCCTCTCGCTCCATCCGCCTGATGTCATCGGCGTGCCAGATGGAGTGTGGTATACTTGCGGGGTTTTTCTTCATTGTATGGTCCGTCATGTCAGAGCCCCTCGATCTCAATCAGTTAGCGCAAAATATTAAGCAGTGGGGGCTGGAGCTAGGCTTTCAGCAGGTCGGTATTGCCGATACCGACCTCAGCGAAGCGGAGCCCAAACTGCAGGCCTGGCTGGATAAACACTATCACGGCGAGATGGACTGGATGGCCCGTCACGGCATGATGCGCGCCCGACCTCACGAATTATTGCCCGGTACGCTACGAGTCATCAGCGTACGTATGAACTATCTTCCAGCCAAAGCGGCCTTTGCCAGCACGTTGAAAAACCCTTCGCTCGGTTACGTCAGCCGTTACGCGCTTGGCCGCGACTATCACAAGCTGCTGCGTAACCGCTTAAAAAAGCTGGGGGAGATGATTCAACAGCACTGCGTTTCGCTGAATTTTAGACCTTTTGTCGATTCTGCGCCCATTCTTGAGCGTCCGTTAGCGGAAAAAGCCGGGCTTGGCTGGACAGGTAAGCACTCACTTATCCTCAATCGAGAAGCCGGATCATTTTTCTTCCTCGGGGAATTGCTGATCGACTTGCCCTTGCCGGTCGACCAACCAGTAGAAGAAGGATGTGGGAAATGCGTCGCCTGTATGACCATCTGTCCCACTGGAGCCATCGTTGAGCCTTACACGGTGGATGCGCGCCGCTGTATCTCTTATCTCACGATTGAACTGGAAGGCGCGATCCCGGAAGAATTTCGCCCCCTGTTGGGGAATCGAATTTACGGCTGCGATGATTGCCAGCTTATTTGCCCGTGGAACCGCTATTCACAGTTGACGACAGAGGATGACTTCAACCCGCGCAAGCAGCTTCATGCTCCGGAGTTAATAGAGCTGTTTAGCTGGAGCGAAGCGTGGTTTTTAAAAGTCACGGAAGGGTCTGCCATTCGTCGTATTGGCCACCTGCGTTGGCTACGCAATATCGCCGTTGCGTTGGGTAATGCCCCGTGGGATGAAGCCGTTATTCACGCGCTGGAAAGTCGCAGAGGTGAGTACCCACTTCTTGACGAACACATAGACTGGGCGGTTGCTCAGCAAATCAAGAAGCGAAATGCCTGCGTCGTTGAGGTGCAGTTACCAAAGAAACAACGTTTGGTCAGGGTCATTGAAAAGGGTCTGCCGCGCGACGCTTAAGTCATCCACAGCTTGTGTATAAAAATAAAAACACATTGATATTCAAGAGGGAAAAAATCGTCAAGTGATCGCATTAACAATTTGAAATGATAATTAAACCAATAATTTCAAGTGGTTAAATTGATACTATTCACCCAGCGAAGTTCTTTGCATTCCAGGAATAATACCTGAACCTGTGGATAAGTCTGTTTACAAGAGTATGTCAATGACGAAACAAAACGTCCCCAACGCGTTTATTCGTTGTGGATATTTTTTATTGGGGTAAGAATTTGGAGCGGGAAACGAGACTCGAACTCGCGACCCCGACCTTGGCAAGGTCGTGCTCTACCAACTGAGCTATTCCCGCTTAATCTTCGTCTTTCGAACCGCTACTGCGTTGGCTGCCTTCATTCACCTGATTCACTTACTTCAGTAAGCTCCTAAGGACTCATTCAGTTGCCGCCTTGTCGCAATTCGAAATCCTGCGATTGGTGGTCTGTGCTTAACAAACACTTTCAAATTTTGGAGCGGGAAACGAGACTCGAACTCGCGACCCCGACCTTGGCAAGGTCGTGCTCTACCAACTGAGCTATTCCCGCTTAATCTTCGTCTTTCGAACCGCTACTGCGTTGGCTGCCCTCATTCGCCTGAGTCACTTACTACAGTAAGCTCCTAAGGACTCATTCAGTTGCCGCCTTGTCGCAATTCGAAATCCTGCGATTGGTGGTCTGTGCTTTACAAGCATTTTCAAATTTTGGAGCGGGAAACGAGACTCGAACTCGCGACCCCGACCTTGGCAAGGTCGTGCTCTACCAACTGAGCTATTCCCGCAAATCTGTACTGCTTTTGTTGCTGCCGTAACGCGTAATTCTCTGTCGTTACGGGAGGCGCATTATACGAGAAATCCGTTTAGCTGCAACCCCCCTAAAAGCGATTTTCTTGTTTTTTCGTTTAAGTGCTGAATTTATCAGCAAGTCGTTTAATTTAGCGACAATCCTGACTTAGTGCAAGCTCGCAGGAACGATTTTCGTAGGCCGGGTAAGGCGCAGCCGCCACCCGGCAATCCACAAAATCAAAGCTTAATAAAATGTTCGCGATAGTAAGCAAGCTCAGCAACAGATTCACGAATGTCGTCCATCGCCTGATGCGTCCCCTGCTTGGTGAAGCCAGCCAGGATCTCCGGCTTCCAACGACGCGCCAATTCTTTGAGCGTACTGACGTCAAGATAGCGATAATGGAAATACGCCTCCAATTCCGGCATGTATTTAAACAGGAAACGACGATCCTGACCGATGCTGTTGCCACAGATAGGTGATTTTCCTTCCGGAACCCACTCTTTCAAAAAAGCCAGCGTGGCCATTTCAGCTTCGCGATCGCCCATGTTGCTCGCCTTCACGCGATCCACCAGCCCGCTACCGGTATGCGTACGTACATTCCAGTCATCCATTAATGCCAGTTGTTCGTCGGACTGGTGCACCGCAATTGTCGGTCCTTCAGCCAGAATATTCAGGTTGGCATCCGTCACCAGCGTGGCGATCTCAATAATGCGATCGCGCTCGGGATCCAGACCTGTCATCTCCAGATCGATCCAAATCAGGTTGTTTTCATTGGCACTCATGCTATTTTCCACCCTTCAGCGTCACATTCAGTGTGACTACATTGTTCTAAAATTGTGTGTATCATAAATGTTTTGCCCATTATGGGCGACCAGGAGCCAGTCCGATTGAGTAAGAATAAACTCTCCAAAGGCCAACAGCGCCGTGTGAACGCCAATCACCAGCGTCGTCTGAAAACGTCCGCGGAGAAGCCAGACTACGACGACAACCTGTTTGGCGAAACCGCTGAAGGCATCGTTATCAGCCGTTTTGGCATGCATGCCGACGTGGAATCTGCTGACGGTGAGATTCACCGCTGCAACATCCGCCGTACAATTCGCTCGCTGGTTACCGGCGATCGCGTGGTCTGGCGTCCGGGTAAAGCGGCAGCAGAAGGCGTGAATGTCAAAGGCATCGTTGAGGCGGTACACGAGCGTACCTCGGTACTAACGCGTCCCGACTTTTACGACGGGGTAAAGCCCATTGCCGCCAACATCAACCAGATCGTTATTGTCTCAGCCATCTTACCCGAGCTGTCACTCAATATTATCGACCGGTATCTGGTAGCCTGCGAAACGCTACACGTCGAACCGATTATCGTACTGAATAAGATCGATCTGCTGGATGAAGAAGGCATGGCCTTCGTTAACGAACAGATGGATATCTATCGCAACATTGGCTATCGCGTGTTGATGGTATCAAGCCGCACTAAAGACGGCCTGAAGCCGCTTGAAGAAGCATTAACCGATCGCATCAGCATTTTCGCCGGTCAGTCTGGCGTAGGAAAATCCAGCCTGCTCAATAATCTTCTCGGCCTGCAGGAAGAGATCCTGACTAACGATGTCTCCGATAACTCCGGACTTGGGCAGCACACTACCACGGCTTCTCGTTTGTATCACTTCCCGCACGGCGGCGACGTTATCGACTCCCCTGGCGTACGTGAGTTCGGGCTATGGCATTTGGAGCCGGAACAAATCACGCATGGCTTTGTCGAATTCCATGACTACCTGGGCCATTGCAAATACCGCGACTGCAAGCATGATACCGATCCAGGCTGCGCTATCCGTGAGGCTGTTGAAAAAGGGGCCATAGCCGAAACCCGGTTTGAAAACTATCACCGCATCCTGGAAAGCATGGCGCAGGTAAAAACGCGTAAAAACTTTTCTGATACAGACAACTGACAACTAAGCTAAGCATCGCTAGAATCGTCCCCCTTTTTTCAGGATCCGGCCCGTATGCCGGATCGGGAACAAATTATGGCCTGGAGGCTACCTTGTTAAACTCATTTAAGCTTTCGCTACAATACATTCTGCCGAAACTATGGCTCACTCGCCTGGCGGGCTGGGGTGCGAGCAAACGAGCGGGATGGCTGACTAAACTGGTTATCGATCTGTTCGTGAAATACTACAAGGTCGATATGAAAGAGGCGCAAAAGCCGGACACTGCAAGCTATCGCACCTTTAACGATTTCTTTGTTCGCCCACTGCGCGACGACGCGCGCCCGATTAACACCGATCCAAACGTACTGGTAATGCCTGCTGACGGCGTGATTAACCAGTTAGGCAACATCGAAGAAGACAAGCTGCTGCAGGCTAAAGGGCACAGCTATACGCTTGAAGCGCTGCTGGCTGGCAACTACCAGATGGCGGACAAATTCCGCAATGGTACGTTTGTGACCACTTACTTGTCTCCACGCGATTACCACCGTGTACATATGCCGTGTAACGGTATCCTGCGTGAGATGATGTACGTACCAGGCGATCTTTTCTCTGTAAACATCCTGACTGCGCAAAACGTTCCGAACCTGTTTGCACGAAACGAACGCGTAATCTGCCTGTTTGATACCGAATTTGGCCCGATGGTACAGATTCTGGTCGGCGCGACTATCGTCGGTAGTATTGAAACCGCTTGGGCTGGCACCATTACCCCACCGCGTGAAGGCGTCATCAAACGCTGGACCTGGCCGGAAGGCGAAAGCGAAGGGTCGGTGGCGCTGCTGAAAGGTCAGGAAATGGGCCGCTTTAAGCTCGGTTCCACTGTTATCAACCTGTTCGCGCCTGACAAAGTTAACCTGGTTGAGCAGTTGCAGGATCTTTCGGTGACCAAAATCGGCCAGCCAATGGCCATCTCGACCGAGACTTTCGTGACGCCAGAGGCAGAACCGGCCCCGCTGGCGAAAGAAGAGATCGAAGCTGAACACGACGCCAGCCCGTTGGTTGACGACAAAAAAGACGAAAGTTAAACATAGGAATCGCTGCTGTGCGCCTGATTATCACTTTTCTGATGGCCTGGTGCCTCAGCCTGGGGGCGTACGCTGCGACGGCCCCCGATGCCAAACAACTCACCCAGGAACTGGAGCAAGCGAAAGCGGCAAAACCCGCTCAGCCAGAAACCGTCGAGGCGCTCCAGTCCGCGCTAAATGCCCTTGAGGAGCGTAAAGGCTCTCTTGAGCGCGCCCAACAATATCAGCAGGTTATTGATAACTTCCCCAAGCTGTCCGCAACATTACGCGCGCAGCTTAGCAACCTGCGCGATGAACCGCGCAATGTGCCAACCGGGCTCACTACCGATGCGTTAAACCAGGAGATCCTCCAGGTCAGCAGCCAACTGTTGGAAAAAAGCCGTCAGGCCCAGCAGGAGCAGGATCGCGCCCGGGAAATCGCCGACTCGTTAAGCCAGCTTCCTCAACAGCAAACCGATGCCCGCCGCCAGCTAAATGAGCTTGAGCGTCGTATTGGTACCGCCAACGGCAACTCCGCACAAAATCAGGCGATGCAGGCTGAATCAGCCAAGCTTAAAGCCCAGGTCGATGAGCTGGAGCTGGCGCAGCTTTCCGCCAATAACCGCCAGGAACTGGCGCGTATGCGCTCCGAACTGGCGGAAAAACAGAGCCAACAACTCGACGCTTACCTGCAGGCATTACGCAACCAACTCAACAGTCAGCGCCAGCGTGAAGCGGAGCGAGCGCTGGAGAGCACCGAACTGCTGGCGGAAAACAGTGCGGGACTGCCGGAAGGTATTGTCGACCAGTTCAAGGTTAACCGCGAGCTGTCTCAGGCCTTAAACCAGCAGGCGCAACGTATGGACCTGGTCGCCTCGCAACAGCGTCAGGCCGCCAGCCAAACGCTGCAGGTTCGTCAGGCATTGAATACGCTGCGAGAGCAGTCTCAGTGGCTTGGGGTCTCGAATATGCTGGGAGAAGCGCTGCGAGCACAGGTATCCCGCCTACCTGAAATGCCCAAGCCTCAGCAGTTGGATACCGAAATGGCGCAGCTTCGCGTGCACCGCATGCGCTATGAGGATCTCCTCAACAAACAGCCGCAACTGCGTCAGATTCATCAGGTTGATGGACAGCCGCTGACCGCTGAACAGAGCAGCATTCTCAACGCCCAGCTACGCACCCAACGCGAACTGCTGAACTCTTTATTACAGGGCGGCGATACGCTGATTCTTGAGCTGACCAAGCTCAAAGTCTCCAACAGCCAACTGGAGGATGCGCTAAAAGAGGTCAACGAAGCAACGCACCGCTATCTGTTCTGGACGTCAGACGTTAGCCCTATCTCGCTCTCCTGGCCTGTCGACATCGTTCAGGATCTGCGGCGACTGATCTCATTAGATACGTTTAATCAGTTGGGCAAAGCCAGCATCATGATGCTGACCAGCAAAGAAACGCTGCTGCCGCTTTTCGCGGCATTGGTACTGGTTGGCTTTAGCCTCTCGTCACGCAAACACTTCACCCGTTTTCTGGAGCGTTCATCAGCACGGGTAGGGAAAGTCACCCAAGACCATTTCTGGCTGACAATACGTACGGTATTCTGGTCAATACTCGTGGCTTCGCCGTTACCGGTGCTGTGGGCAACGCTCGGTTACGGACTTCAGGAAGCCTGGCCTTATCCGTTGGCTGTCGCTATCGGTGATGGCGTTACCGCCACGGTGCCCATGCTGTGGGCGGTAATGATTTGCGCCACCTTTGCACGCCCCAACGGTCTGTTCATTGCCCACTTTGGCTGGCCGCGGAATCGCGTTGCGAAAGCCATGCATTATTACCTGATGAGCATCGGGCTGATTGTCCCGCTGATCATGGCGGTGATTATGTTTGATAACCTCAATGACCGGGAATTCTCCGCCTCATTGGGACGTCTGTGCTTTATTCTGATTTGCGGTGCGCTGGCGGTCGTGACCCTGAGCCTGAAACGCGCCGGGATACCGCTGTACCTCGATAAAGAAGGCAACAGCGATAACATGGTCAACAGCATGTTGTGGAATATGCTGATGGGCGCGCCGCTGATTGCTATTCTCGCCGCAGCTGTGGGTTATCTTGCTACGTCACAAGCCTTGCTGGCGCGTCTGGAAACGTCCGTGGCGATTTGGTTCTTATTACTGGTGGTGTATCACGTTATCCGCCGTTGGATGCTGATTCAGCGCCGCCGTCTGGCGTTTGACCGCGCCAAGCATCGACGCGCCGAAATGCTGGCGCAGCGCGCGCGGGGCGAAGAAGAACCGCCGCATTCCACCAGTCTTGAAGGCGCAATTGATGTTGATGAAAGCGAAGTGGATCTGGATGCTATCAGCGCGCAATCGTTGCGCCTGGTGCGCTCTATCCTGATGCTTATCGCCCTGCTCTCGGTCATTGTGTTGTGGTCAGAAATTCATTCCGCTTTCGGCTTCCTGGAAAACATCTCGCTATGGGATGTGACCTCCACGGTACAGGGCGTGGAAAGCTTAGAGCCAATAACGCTGGGCGCGGTGCTCATCGCAATTCTGGTGTTTATCATTACCACCCAGTTAGTACGCAACCTGCCCGCGTTGCTGGAACTGGCGCTGCTGCAACATCTGGATTTAACCCCCGGAACCGGTTACGCCATCACCACCATCACCAAGTATCTTCTGATGCTGATTGGCGGTCTGGTTGGCTTCTCGATGATCGGGATTGAGTGGTCCAAACTGCAATGGCTGGTAGCGGCTCTCGGTGTTGGTCTGGGCTTTGGCTTGCAGGAGATCTTCGCCAACTTTATTTCCGGTCTGATTATCCTGTTTGAAAAACCAATCCGCATTGGCGACACGGTAACGATTCGCGATCTTACCGGTAGCGTGACGAAAATTAATACCCGCGCCACCACCATTAGCGACTGGGACCGCAAAGAGATCATCGTGCCCAATAAGGCCTTTATCACCGAACAGTTTATCAACTGGTCGCTGTCCGATTCGGTCACCCGTGTGGTGTTAACCATCCCGGCACCATCGGAGGCTAACAGCGAGGAGGTTACACAAATCCTGCTGACTGCCGCGCACCGCTGCTCGTTGGTTATCGATAACCCGGCGCCAGAAGTCTTCCTGGTTGACCTGCAGCAGGGGATTCAAATCTTCGAACTGCGTATTTATGCTGCTGAGATGGGGCATCGTATGCCGCTACGCCACGAGATCCATCAGTTGATTCTGGCAGGCTTCCGCGAGCACGGTATTGATATGCCGTTCCCACCGTTCCAGATGCGTCTGGAAAGCCTCGGCGGTAAGCAAACGGGGAGAACGTTAAGTTCTGCAGGCAGAGGCAGTCGCCCGGCGGGAAGTTTGTAGCGCATGAGCCCAGCAAGAAATGCCGGATGACGACCCATTGGGTCTAATCCGGCCTACGGAGATGCTCCTTTGTAGGCCGGATTAGGCGGGTTGTTTATTCCACCGCCCACTCAGGCTCGTTGGCCATGCGGCGGCTGTAGTTCTGATAAATCGCCATCGCCAGCAGCGAGAAGAAGATCGGGCCGCCGGTCATCCACAATGCGCTGTTCCAGTCCCCGGCTTCAATCACCGGCTGGATGATGGTGAACACGTTGGCAAACGTCACCACCAGTACGACCACGCCGGTTGCCAGTAACGTCGCGGTCCGGGTTTTAAAGACCACAAACGGTCTTTCCAGACCCGTGCGGGCTTTAAAGAACGGAAACGCCAGCGCGAGGAACAGATACGGCAGCGTCATCGAGACGTTCGCCATCAGGGTCAGTTTGTTATAGAACGCTGAAGCTGTATCACCGCCAAACGAAACCAGCAGGATAAAGAGGCTCACCAGCAGGCACTGCAACCACATTGCCGTCGTTGGCATCCCCACCGCATTCAGTTTGGTCATCGGCGCGGGCCACAATGCCTTCGGCGTTCCCTGAATAATCGCTTTCAGCGGCGAGTAGCTGAGCGTGAAAAAAGCACCGGTATAGGCAAGGAACATCGAAAGTCCGGTGATACGCGCGAACCACACCCCCATCGCCATCGCGGTTTCAGGGGAAAGATGCAGCGCGTTACCTAACGTCATCCCGAGGCTTTTCATCAGGATATAGGTAATATTCCCGAGGTTAACCGAGCTATTGCTTAATACTTGTTGCCAGTTGGTGCTAACGCCCCATAAAAAGATGGCCAGTGAATAACCAACAGAAATGACAATCGCGGCAAAGACAATACCTTTCGCAAAGTTCTTCTCTGGCTTTTCTGTTTTATCAACTAATCCACCCACGGCTTCTATTCCACCGTAAGCAAAAATGGCAAATACAACAAATGACAACATTGCCAGACCGGACTGATATCCTGGATTAGGCGAGGAGATAAAATTAATATCCTGTGCAAAGTGGCCACCTGTTAATAACAAAATAGCGACACTCACTAACAACAGAACCAAATTAAGACACATTACAGCAATTCCGCCTACAGCCGTAATACGGGCAATTTTATTAATCCCCCGAGAGGCTACGCAGGTCACCAGAATCATCCAGCCTACGGCCAGCAGCCCTACGACCTGAGTAGGCTCAAGCCCCGCGATACGCCAGTGCTGCGTCATGTCTGCACCAAATAAGAAGGTTGAAAAAGGTACCCAGACTTTCGCCGCGGTGCTTACCATCCATATTACATAGGAAGAAAACCACATAAACGTGCCGATAAACGCATAGCGTGGTCCAACGCTATTATTCATCCACGAATAGATTCCGCCCTCTTCTTTACGATAGGCAGATCCCATTTCCGCCATCATTAAAGCAAATGGGATAAAGAATAATAATGCAGAAAATATATACCACGGAATCGCGCTATACCCCATTAAATAGAACGCGGAGGGGCTATTAGCAAAACCGAAAACAGACGTAAATATCATGAGGATGAGACCTATCAGGCTCATCTTTTTTATTGTTTGGGTCATTAAACCATCCCTTACTCAGGCAAGCGTTTAACAAACGCCGCTCACCGATTGGCACTGCTCTCTTTACAGAGTTCAGCGATAGAAAAATCAACACAGAATTGATACCTGAACGATATCAAATATCCAGGAGTAAATTGTGGCTATTAGAGGGTAAATGAAAAAATATGCTACAAAGTGGCGATTTTACCGCCACTTTGTATTACAGAAGAGTATGTTATGCACGATCAACGGTAAAGGCGATAACCTCGGCCAGGCTCTCTGCGCCCAGCGCCAGCATCACCAGACGGTCAACGCCCAGCGCCACGCCAGAGCAATCCGGCATGCCCACTTTTAACGCTTCAAGCAGGTTGGTGTCGATAGGCTGCTGCGGCAAGCCACGTGCGGCACGTTTGCGGTTATCCTGTTCAAAGCGCTGCTGTTGTTCGCGCGCGTCGGTCAATTCATGGAAACCATTCGCCAGCTCAATACCTTTGTAGTAAACCTCGAAACGTTCAGCCACGCGGTGATCTTCGGTGCTGATTTGTGCCAGTGATGCCTGGCTTGCCGGGAAATGATACACAAACGTCGGTTTGTCTTTGCCAATATGCGGCTCAACGCCCATCGTAAACAGCAGTTGCAGCAAGGTGTCCCGATCTTCTTCGGTATCGGCGATATTGCTGAGATCCAGCTTCGCCGCCACTTCCCGCAGCTGAGTTTTATCAGCAGACAGCGGGTCTATCTCCAGATGACGCTGGAAGGCTTGCTGATATGAGAGGCTTTCCGCAGGCGAGCAGTCCAGCACCTGCTGGAGCAAGTCATCCACTTCATTCATCAGGCGATACATATCGTAGTGCGGACGATACCACTCAAGCATGGTGAATTCAGGATTATGATGACGCCCCATCTCTTCATTACGGAAGCTGCGGCACAGCTGATATACCGGGCCGCACCCAGCCACCAGCAGGCGCTTCATATGGTATTCAGGGCTGGTCATTAAATAGAGATTCATTCCCTGGGAGTGCCCAGGGCCGACGAAACGCGTTTCGAACGGGAACAGATGGATGTCCGTTACCGTTGCCTGACTCATACAAGGGGTCTCAACCTCAAGCACGCCACGATCGGCAAAAAAGCGGCGAATCTCCGCTATAATTGCTGCACGTTTCAACAGATTGGGGATGGACGCGCTCGGCTGCCAGGTTGCCGTTTCGCTCATGGTTGTTTCTCCGATTTAAGACAAGGGCACGAAGTCTACTCGTATCGCGTTAACGAGACAAATTTCGCGCACCGGTAATCAGCACTGGCAATTGGATAAAAAAAGCGACATGGGGTGGTTTAGTAATTAAATTAATCAAATTCAATGATAATTCCCCCCTGTGACACGCTAAAAAAATCGAACACGTCAAATTTCCCACACATCCCTACGACTATACTATTGTACCTATAAAGGAGCAGTGGAAACGCGTTCATAACCTGTTTGAAGCCGATGAAGCATCTGATTTCAGGCAGGCATGAAATAACAACAATCTGGAGGAATGTCGTGCAAACCTTTCAAGCCGATCTTGCCATTATAGGCGCCGGTGGCGCGGGATTACGTGCTGCAATTGCTGCCGCACAAGCAAATCCCAACGCTAAAATCGCACTGATCTCAAAAGTGTACCCAATGCGCAGCCATACCGTTGCTGCCGAAGGCGGCTCTGCTGCTGTCGCGCAGGATCATGACAGCTTTGACTACCATTTTCACGATACGGTAGCAGGCGGAGACTGGCTGTGTGAGCAGGATGTCGTGGATTACTTTGTCCACCACTGCCCAACTGAAATGACGCAACTGGAACAATGGGGTTGCCCATGGAGCCGTCGTGAAGACGGTAGCGTCAACGTACGTCGCTTCGGCGGTATGAAAATCGAGCGTACCTGGTTTGCCGCGGATAAAACCGGCTTCCACATGCTGCATACGCTGTTCCAGACATCTTTGCAGTTCCCGCAGATTCAGCGTTTTGACGAACACTTCGTTCTGGATATCCTGGTTGACGATGGTCATGCTCGCGGCCTGGTTGCCATGAACATGATGGAAGGCACGCTGGTGCAAATCCGTGCTAACGCAGTCGTGATGGCAACGGGCGGCGCAGGTCGTGTTTACCGTTACAACACCAACGGCGGCATCGTAACCGGCGACGGTATGGGCATGGCGCTGAGCCACGGCGTTCCGCTGCGTGATATGGAGTTCGTTCAGTATCACCCGACAGGTCTGCCAGGTTCCGGTATCCTGATGACCGAAGGCTGCCGTGGTGAAGGCGGTATTCTGGTTAACAAAAACGGCTACCGTTATTTGCAAGACTACGGTATGGGTCCGGAAACTCCGCTGGGCGAGCCGAAAAACAAATACATGGAACTCGGTCCGCGCGACAAAGTATCTCAGGCTTTCTGGCACGAATGGCGCAAAGGCAACACCATTTCCACTCCGCGTGGCGATGTGGTTCACCTCGACCTGCGTCACCTCGGCGAGAAAAAACTGCTCGAACGTTTACCGTTCATCTGCGAACTGGCGAAAGCCTACGTGGGTGTCGATCCGGTTAAAGAACCGATCCCGGTACGTCCGACCGCGCACTACACCATGGGCGGTATCGAAACCGATCAGCACTGTGAAACCCGCATTAAAGGTCTGTTCGCTGTCGGCGAATGTTCCTCTGTTGGTCTGCATGGCGCAAACCGTCTGGGTTCTAACTCCCTGGCAGAACTGGTTGTCTTCGGTCGTATGGCCGGTGAGCAGGCTGCAGAACGCGCTGCAACGGCTGGCGCTGCAAACAGTGCCGCTCTTGATGCACAGGTTGCTGGCGTTGAAAAACGTCTGAAAGATCTGGTTAACCAGGAAGGTAACGAAAACTGGTCTAAGATCCGTGACGAAATGGGTCTGTCCATGGAAGAAGGTTGCGGTATCTACCGTACACCGGAACTCATGCAGAAAACCGTTGATAAGCTGGCGGAACTGCAGGAACGCTTCAAGCGCGTGCGTATCACTGATACCTCCAGCGTTTTCAACACCGACCTGCTGTACACCATCGAGCTGGGTCACGGTCTGAACGTTGCAGAATGTATGGCTCACTCTGCTCTGGCGCGTAAAGAATCCCGCGGCGCGCACCAGCGTCTGGATGAAGGCTGCACCGAGCGTGACGATGTGAACTTCCTCAAACACACCCTCGCCTTCCGCGATGCTGACGGCACGACTCGCCTGGAATACAGCGACGTGAAAATCACCACTCTGCCACCGGCTAAACGTGTTTACGGTGGCGAAGCGGAAGCAGCCGATAAGAAGGAGAAGGCGAATGGCTGAGATGAAAAACCTGAAAGTTGAGGTGGTGCGCTATAACCCGGAAACCGATACCGCGCCGCACAGTGCTTTCTACGAAGTTCCTTATGATGAAACCACGTCTCTGCTGGATGCGCTGGGCTATATCAAGGATAACCTGGCACCGGACCTGAGCTACCGCTGGTCCTGCCGTATGGCAATCTGCGGCTCTTGCGGCATGATGGTTAACAATGTACCGAAACTGGCGTGCAAAACCTTCCTGCGTGATTACACCAACGGGATGAAGGTTGAAGCGCTGGGCAACTTCCCGATTGAGCGCGATCTGGTCGTCGACATGACGCACTTTATCGAAAGCCTGGAAGCGATCAAACCGTACATCATCGGTAACCCGCGTACACCGGATCAGGGTCCAAACACCCAGACTCCGGCGCAGATGGCGAAGTATCATCAGTTCTCCGGTTGCATCAACTGTGGTCTGTGCTACGCCGCGTGCCCGCAGTTCGGCCTGAACCCTGAGTTCATTGGACCGGCTGCGATTACGCTGGCGCATCGTTACAACGAAGATAGCCGCGACCACGGTAAGAAGGAGCGTATGGCTCAGTTGAACAGCCCGAACGGCGTCTGGACCTGTACTTTCGTGGGCTACTGCTCCGAAGTCTGCCCGAAACACGTCGATCCGGCTGCGGCCATTCAGCAGGGTAAAGTTGAAAGTTCAAAAGACTTTCTTATCGCTACCCTGAAACCACGCTAAGGAGTGCACGATGACGACTAAACGCAAAGCCTATGTGCGGCCAATGACGTCCACCTGGTGGAAAAAGCTGCCATTTTATCGTTTTTACATGCTGCGTGAAGGCACGGCAGTTCCGGCAGTCTGGTTCAGCATTGAACTGATTATCGGCCTGTTTGCACTCAAGCATGGTGCAGAGTCCTGGATGGGCTTTGTCGCCTTTTTGCAAAACCCGGTGGTGGTAATCCTTAACATTATCGCCCTGGCTGCAGCACTGCTGCATACCAAAACCTGGTTTGAGCTGGCGCCAAAAGCCGCCAACATCATCGTGAAAGACGAAAAAATGGGGCCAGAGCCGATTATCAAAGGTCTCTGGGCAGTTACTGTGGTTGCGACAGTAGTAATACTGTTTGTTGCCCTGTTCTGGTAAGGAGTCCGGAATAATGATTAATCCAAATCCAAAACGCTCTGACGAACCCGTATTCTGGGGCCTGTTTGGTGCAGGCGGTATGTGGAGCGCAATCATTGCGCCGGTGATGATCCTGCTGGTAGGCATTATGCTGCCGCTGGGCTTTGTTCCTGATGCTTTCACCTACGAACGCGTACTGGCATTCGCTCAGAGCTTCATCGGACGTGCATTTCTGTTCCTGATGATCGTTCTGCCGCTGTGGTGCGGTTTACACCGTATGCACCACGCGATGCATGACCTGAAAATCCACGTGCCTGCTGGCAAATGGGTATTCTACGGACTGGCAGCTATCCTGACCGTTGTAACGGCTATTGGTATCCTGACCATCTAAACGCATGCGTTAATTATCAGGCCCGCCATTGGCGGGCCTTTTTATTTGTGCAACACCCCAGTCAACCAACGGGAAAACTCGCGCATCGCTGACGTCTCCGGGCGAGATTGCAAACGCGTTATCCAATAGCTCCCCAAATCAATCTGCGTTAAAAAAGGCTGCACGATACGCTCACTGCCGAGCAGATGCGTGAACATTCTTACCGGTGCAATTGCCACACCGATCCCCGCCTGCGCGGCTTCCAGCATGGTTACGGACGAGTCAAACACTACCACGTTGTGCGTCGGTGACGGAGGCGCTTCTCCGGCGGCCTGCATCCAAAGCGTCCATTCATCACGTCGATACGATCGCAATAGCGGAAATTTCAGGATATCCGCAGGTGCTTTAATCTGCGAGGCCAATGCTGGCGAACACAGCGGAGACATCAGCGCGCTACATAAATATTGCGCATCGGTATCGTGCCAGGCTCCCCCTCCGTAGCGGATGGTATAATCCAGCCCTTCAGCGGCGGGATCCACACGGTTATTGTGAGTGGAAATATGTAAATCAATATGCGGGTAGTTGCGCTTAAAATCGCTCAGCAGAGGAAAAAGGCAGCCGATAGCAAAAGTCCCCACTACGCCAATTTTAAGTTTTTCCTGAGTCTGTTTCGTGGCAAAACGATCCAGCATCCCGGCCATACGATCGAAAGAGTCATTAAGTACAGGTAACAGACTTTCCCCTTCAGTTGTCAACATTAACCCACGAGAACCGCGCACAAAAAGCTGACAATTCAGCTGCTGTTCCAGCGATTTGACATGCTGGCTTATTGCAGAATGCGTCACATTGAGCTCAATCGCCGCGCGGGTAAAGCTGAGATGTCTGGCCGCTGCTTCAAAAGCCCGCAGCGAGTTAAGAGGGATATAGCTACGCGTCATCATCTGGCCTGTTAGAAAAACTTATATCTGCTGCTAAATTTAACCGTTTGTCAATACGGTACAAATCAAACACACTGATTGCGTCTGACGGGCCCGGACACTCTTTCGCTTTCAATTACGGAACTGATTTCATGATGAAAAAATCGATATGCTGCGCGCTGCTGCTGACAGCCTCTTTCTCCACGTTTGCCGCCGCTAAAACAGAACAACAAATTGCCGATATCGTTAACCGCACCATCACACCACTGATGCAAAAGCAGGCTATTCCGGGTATGGCCGTTGCGGTTATCTACCAGGGGAAACCTTATTACTTTACCTGGGGTAAAGCCGATATCGCCAATAACCGTCCAGTCACTGAGCAAACACTGTTTGAGCTCGGCTCAGTCAGTAAGACGTTCAACGGCGTGCTGGGTGGAGATGCCATTGCCCGCGGCGAAATCAAGCTCAGCGATCCGGTCGCGCAATACTGGCCTGAACTGATGGGTAAACAGTGGCAGGGTATTAGCCTGCTGCACTTAGCCACCTATACGGCAGGCGGCCTGCCGCTTCAGATTCCCGACGACGTTACGGATAAAGCCGCCTTACTACGCTTTTATCAAAACTGGCAGCCGCAATGGGCCCCTGGCGCTAAACGTCTTTACGCTAACTCCAGCATTGGTCTGTTTGGCGAACTGGCGGTGAAACCTTCAGGTATGAGCTACGAAGAGGCGATGACCAAACGCGTCCTGCAGCCATTAAAACTGGCACATACCTGGATCACGGTTCCACAGAGCGAACAAAAAGATTATGCCTGGGGCTATCGCGAAGGAAAGCCTGTGCATGTATCCCCTGGCCAACTTGATGCTGAAGCCTATGGGGTAAAATCGAGTGTTGTCGATATGACCCGCTGGGTTCAGGCCAACATGGATGCCAGCCTGGTGCAGGAGAAAACGCTTCAGCAGGGCATCGAGCTTGCGCAGTCACGTTACTGGCGTATTGGCGATATGTACCAGGGCTTAGGCTGGGAGATGCTGAACTGGCCGGTTAAAGCCGACTCAATAATTAACGGCAGCGACAGCAAAGTGGCGCTGGCTGCACTTCCCGCCGTTGAGGTAAACCCGCCCGCACCTGCTGTGAAAGCATCATGGGTGCATAAAACGGGATCCACTGGCGGATTCGGTAGCTACGTTGCTTTCGTTCCAGAAAAAAACCTTGGCATCGTGATGCTGGCAAACAAGAGCTATCCAAACCCGGCTCGCGTCGAGGCCGCCTGGCGCATTCTGGAAAAACTGCAGTAATGGACAAGGAGGCCCGGGATATCGGGTCTCCTTTCTTTCCCTCTTTTTCCTGCTGTCATCTACACTTAACAAAAATACAGCAAGGAAAATCCCATGCGCATTCTGCCCGTCGTTGCTGCAGTTACGGCTGCATTTCTGGTTGTCGCTTGCAGTTCCCCTACACCGCCGAAAGGCGTGGCCGTGGTAAATAACTTTGATGCCAAACGCTACCTGGGCACCTGGTATGAAATTGCGCGTTTCGACCATCGATTTGAACGTGGACTGGAAAAAGTGACCGCAACCTACAGTCTGCGCGACGACGGCGGTATCAACGTTATCAACAAGGGCTATAACCCGGACAGGGGAATGTGGCAGAAAACGGAGGGAAAAGCCTACTTCACCGGCGAGCCAAACCGTGCGGCGCTCAAGGTTTCATTCTTTGGCCCTTTCTATGGTGGGTATAACGTGATTGCCCTCGATCGGGAATATCGTCACGCGCTAGTTTGCGGGCCGGATCGCGACTACCTGTGGATCCTTTCACGGACCCCGACTATTTCAGATGAAATGAAACAGCAAATGCTGGCCATCGCGACCCGGGAAGGGTTTGAGGTGAATAAGCTGATTTGGGTAAAACAGCCCGGCGCTTAGTGAGTGCTCAGCTTCAGACCGATAATGCCGGCAACAATCAGCCCGAGGCTTAGCAATCGCGCCGGGCTGGCAGATTCACCCAGCAGCAAAATCCCTGTAATGGCCGCCCCTACGGCACCGATACCGGTCCATACGGCATAGGCGGTTCCTACAGGTAACGTACGCATTGCCCATGAGAGCATGGCGATACTGACGATCATCGCCGCAATAGTAATGATGCTTGGCGTCAAACGCGTAAAACCATGGGTATATTTCAGGCCAATCGCCCAGACAACTTCAAGCAGACCTGCAATTAATAAAACGATCCAGGACATATCAGGCTCCAGAACAATGGGGCCGTCCCCGGTGAAAGAAGCGTTTGCAGGTCGTCCTGCAAAGCTGATGTGTGAAATGGCATTTTTGCCCGGAAGAAAATGAATTTCAACCTTTTTATTCTCTGCCTGCTAAAAGCAAGAATTAAGCATAATTAGCGGCGCAGTTCCCGCATTTGGCACTCATCGGAGTTCTCTATGATGAAGGGCTTTCTGAATCCAGAAAGTCGATTGTCTCTCTTCTGAATGCGAAAAGGTTATGCTTAAAATTTTAGTGATTGACCGGTGCCACTTTACCCGCACGGGGATTGAGGCCTTGCTTAATCATTCTGGCAGGTTCAGTTCCTCATTTCTGGTATCAGGGATCAATAATCTCCTGCTAGCAAAAGAGCATATTTTGCAGTGGAAACCGCATCTGGTGATCGCGGATTTATACGGTTTTATAAGCGAGACGCACTCCAGTCCGTCCATTAAGCCCTTTTTTATGAGCTGCGGTGTCATCCCGCTGATTTTATTGCAATCAGTAGAAAGACAGCACACTTCAACGACTCCCCCTCAATCCGTCGCCCATTCGGTCTTAACCAAGCACACCACGCTGAACGCACTCTCACACACGATTCAGGAGGTGCTACAACTTCGCCCCACATTAGAAATAACCGAAAACGCGACTCCGCTGCTTACGCCGCAAGAGGAGAAAGTATTGTCGATGTGGATGGATGGGATAAGTAACAATGCGATCGCCGCCGCACTCAGCATTCATGGCAAGACGGTCTACACCTATAAACGGAATATCCGCATTAAACTGCACCTGGGGAACCGCTACTCACCGTTTCTCTCGCTACCTGGGGAGAGGAATTAACGGTACGACACGGCGTCGTACCGTTCATCGCTATTGCTGAGCTTTTGTCGCTGCACCAGAAATGGCGCTACCACCTTCAGAAATATCTTGCCCTACGCCTCGCGTGGTATTACACGCGGTTAATACGGAAGAAAGTACCAACACAGAAAAGATCGCAGCAATTGTCTTCTTAACCATAACGTCTTCCTTTTCTAGCCAATATTGTTTGTGTATAGCTACTTAATAATAGACAAGATCTGCAAGTGTGATGGATAAACAACCGTTTTTAAGACTATGAGAGAGGATTAGCTGGCGGCGTGTGAGATTGAATTGCCAAGATGTTTGATGTCTTCACCAAATCCGCGCGCGGTATTACAACCCGTCAGCAGGGTGCTGGTAAATAGGATGAGCATTACAAGACCGAGAAGACGTTTCATCATTCCTGCCCTGGAAAAAGTATGGCGCAGCAACCTGCGCCATAAGATCAAATGGAAGTCTTATTTTACGCGAGATACGTATTCGCCGGAGCGAGTATCCACTTTGATCACTTCGCCGATCTGTACGAACAGCGGAACTTTAACGACTGCGCCGGTAGACAGGGTAGCCGGTTTGCCGCCAGTACCAGCGGTATCGCCTTTCAGACCTGGGTCGGTTTCAACAACTTCCAGCTCAACGAAGTTCGGCGGAGTCACGGAGATCGGCTGACCGTTCCACAGGGTCACGATGCATTCCGCCTGGTCCAGCAGCCATTTAGCGTTATCGCCTACCGCTTTCTCGTCTGCAGCCAGCTGTTCGAAAGTGGTGTTATTCATAAAGTGCCAGAACTCACCGTCGCTATACAGGAAGGTCAGGTTCATGTCGGCTACGTCTGCGCCTTCAGCGGAGTCAGTAGACTTGAAGGTTTTCTCTACGCGAGTACCGGTCAGCAGGCGACGCAGCTTAACGCGCGCAAAAGCCTGGCCTTTACCTGGTTTAACGAATTCGCTGGCTTCAACCGCATAAGGTTCGCCGTCCAACATGATTTTAAGACCAGCACGAAAATCGTTGCTATAGTACGTTGCCATAAGGCCCTCTGAAAATTGTTAACTGGTAGCTAAGCCACAAAATGGCGCATATTGTAACCCTAAATACCCCATCCAGAGAAGATTGGTTATCGCAACTTGCCGATGTTGTGACCGATCCTGATGAACTTCTGCATCTTTTGAATATAGACGCAGATGAAAAACTGTTGGCCGGACGCGACGCGAGACGACTTTTCGCCCTGCGCGTTCCGCGCGCATTTATTGCCCGCATGGAAAAAGGCAATCCGGACGATCCGCTTTTGCGTCAGGTACTTACTTCCCAGGAAGAGTTTGTTGCCGCACCAGGCTACTCGACCGATCCGCTGGAAGAACAGCACAGCGTGGTTCCCGGTCTGCTGCATAAATATCGTAACCGGGCACTGCTGCTGGTCAAAGGCGGTTGTGCGGTAAATTGTCGCTACTGCTTCCGTCGACACTTCCCGTATGCTGAAAACCAGGGCAATAAGCGCAACTGGCAGGTCGCCCTGGACTACATTAGCGCGCATCCAGAGCTGGATGAGATAATCTTCTCCGGTGGCGATCCGTTAATGGCCAAGGACCACGAACTGGACTGGCTGCTCACGCAACTGGAAGCCATCCCGCACATTAAGCGTCTGCGTATTCACAGCCGCTTGCCGATTGTTATCCCTGCTCGTATTACAGAGGGACTGGTCCAGCGCTTTGCGCGCTCCTCCTTGCAGATTCTGCTGGTCAATCACATTAACCACGCCAATGAGGTCGATGAGACATTTCGCCAGGCCATGGTGAGACTGCGTACCGCAGGCGTTACGCTACTCAACCAAAGCGTTTTGCTGCGTGGCGTGAACGATAACGCGCAAACGCTGGCAAATCTTAGCAACGCGTTGTTTGAT
Organism: Citrobacter arsenatis; assembly: GCF_004353845.1. Lineage (GTDB taxonomy): Bacteria > Pseudomonadota > Gammaproteobacteria > Enterobacterales > Enterobacteriaceae > Citrobacter > Citrobacter arsenatis. Next base: position 484,998 of record NZ_CP037864.1, on the reverse strand, counting down.
GCGTGTGTGATGCCCTATTACCTGCACGTACTGGACAAAGTGCAGGGTGCCGCCCACTTTATGGTCAGCGACGATGAAGCGCGTCGTATTATGCGTGAGCTGCTGACGCTGGTTTCCGGCTATATGGTCCCCAAACTGGCGCGTGAAATTGGCGGAGAGCCAAGTAAAACGCCGTTGGACCTGCAGCTACGCCAACAATAGTCATTATTGAGTGTCCGATTTCGGACACTCACCTCGAATCCTTATTATTTGAATCTACACAAGTGGAGCCACGCTTTTAATATGTGCTATTTTAATTAGCGCTACAACATCAATTATTTGTAAACTGTATAAATAATTCAAAATCCAGAATATTAATAAATATATGGTTAGGGAGAACCTGTTATGGCTATAAGTATTAAAGGCATTAATAGCGGAGTTATTCGCCAAAAGAATGAATTTCTTGCATTAGCATTAAAAATAAAAGAACCCAGAAATAAAGAGTCATTGTTTTTCCTTTCTCCGCTTGGATTAAGAGACCTGCTTACCGCGCTGGAATGTAGGCTATCCGCCAAACATCAGCTTAGCGAAGACGCTCGCTTGCAATATGAGAAAGCATGCGATAAAGCCAGCAAAAAAATGCACGAAAACATTCCACTAATTCAGGAAGATGAGCTAAAGCATGCGGATATTAACCGCCGTATAAATTCGCTGATGTTGGTGGATGATAAAGGGGAAAACTTAACATTTGCTCTGACACTACATGACGGACAAACGCACGAATTACTGATTAATGAACTGCAGATTCAGGTGCTGGCCCAGGCAATTATTCATGCAATAAATAATGCTGGCATGCGGGATTTAGCGCTACGAATTACATCATTGCTGGATTTCCTGCCGCTGTACGATGTTGATTGCCAGCAAAATGAAAATCTTGAATACGACTCTTATACTCAACCAGAATGGAAACATAACCTGTTTAATCATTATCTGGCGATTATTTACCGCTATACGGATGATAAAGGGAAAACCCAGTTCTGTGGTTCCGTAGTAAAAACTCGTGCCCCTTCCGGTAGCAAAGAAGCCGAAGCCATTACTCGCCGTCTTCTCGACTTCAGCCCGCGGCTGAAAAAACTTGCCGGTGTACCATGCCAGGTCTTTGTCAGAACGTTAACAGGTGATAAGGCGCAAAAACTCAATCAGGATCAATGTCTGCGTGCGCTGCACCATTTACGCATTCAGTCTGCGCATAAAGCTCAGAATGCCTGATGGCGCTGCGCTTATCAGGCCTACGATTGCATGAGCCTGTCCAGCCCACTTTATTACACAAAATCATTCAATCTGCATCGCGGCGGCAAGCGAAGAAAATCCCCAGGAGCATAGATAACTATGTGACTGGGGTTTCACAGCGCAGCCAACAAAGAGGCAGGTTGAAGGATGAAGTGTAATCAGTTAGGGCACTTATAAACCTGTCCAATCATCTCACTGGCGGTAGGAACAAAGCTGGACAGCATTCCCTGTGATGGGCTGCTGACGCCATAAATCACGTTACCACCCATTGCCGCAGCCTGGTTACGCAGATCGTTTGCTGCGCCACGCATAGAGCCACCTTCTTCGCCGTGCTGGCCAGAAAGCCAGTTGCTTTGCGTACCGGTTGCGGTGCCAATCAGTTGACACTCTGTACCAGGCTTGTCTTCGACAAAGCGTACGCTTTGTCCGGCTGAACTCAGTTCGTTGCTGGAGCTACAACCCGCCATCAGTAGCGCGGCACCAACGATCCCTGCTAAATATTTCACGTGCATGTCATTCCCCATAATCAATTAGTTGGACCTTATGTCCGTAGCTGAATCATATACTAAAAAGATGACCAAAAGAAAAACCCCCGGACATTTCTGCCCGAGGGTTTCTCATTTTTCGCGAGATGCGTATTTAATCAAATAATTCAAGTTGCAGGCTGGCGACAAGTTCATGAATCCCCAGTCACTTACATAAGTAAGTGACTGGGGTGAACGAACGCAGCCAACGAACCTGCGGCTTGAAGTATGAAGATTAAATTACATCATGCCGCCCATACCACCCATACCGCCCATACCACCAGCAGCACCTAAGTCAGGCGCATCGCCTTTCGGCAGATCGGTCACCATGCACTCGGTGGTGATCATCAGACCCGCAACAGAAGCCGCGTACTGCAGAGCAGAACGGGTTACTTTGGTTGGATCCAGGATACCCATGTCGATCATGTTGCCGTATTCTTCAGTTGCAGCGTTGTAACCGTAGTTACCGTCACCCGCTTTCACGGTGTTAGCCACTACAGACGGCTCTTCACCGCAGTTCAGTACGATTTGACGCAGCGGGGATTCCATTGCGCGCAGCGCAACTTTGATACCTACGTTCTGGTCTTCGTTCTGACCTTTCAGGCCGGCAATTTTAGACGCTACGCGAATCAGCGCAACACCACCACCAGCAACCACGCCTTCCTCTACCGCAGCACGGGTCGCGTGCAGGGCATCTTCAACGCGGGCTTTCTTCTCTTTCATTTCAACTTCAGTCGCAGCACCAACTTTGATAACTGCTACGCCGCCTGCCAGTTTCGCTACGCGCTCCTGCAGTTTTTCACGGTCGTAGTCGGAAGTTGCTTCTTCGATCTGCTGACGAATCTGAGTCACACGACCCTGGATTGCAGCTTCGTCGCCCACGCCATCGATGATGGTGGTGGTGTCTTTGTTGATAACAACACGTTTCGCCTGGCCCAGATCTTCCAGAGTTGCTTTTTCCAGCTCCATACCGATCTCTTCAGAGATAACGGTACCACCGGTCAGGGTAGCGATATCCTGCAGCATTGCTTTACGACGGTCACCGAAGCCAGGTGCTTTAACAGCAGCGACTTTCACAATACCGCGCATGGTGTTAACCACCAGAGTTGCCAGCGCTTCGCCTTCAACATCTTCAGCGATGATCAGCAGCGGTTTACCTGCTTTCGCTACAGCTTCCAGAACCGGCAGCATTTCGCGGATGTTGGAGATTTTCTTGTCAGCCAGCAGGATGAACGGACTTTCCAGTTCTACTGCGCCAGTTTCCGGCTTGTTGATGAAGTAAGGAGACAGGTAGCCACGGTCGAATTGCATACCTTCAACCACGTCCAGTTCGTCCTGCAGACCGGTACCGTCTTCAACGGTGATCACGCCTTCTTTACCGACTTTGTCCATCGCTTCAGCGATCAGTTTACCTACGGTTTCGTCGGAGTTAGCGGAGATGGTACCAACCTGAGCAATAGCTTTAGAGTCGGAGCACGGTACGGACAGTGCTTTCAGTTCTTCAACAGCAGCAGCGACAGCTTTGTCGATACCACGTTTCAGATCCATCGGGTTCATACCCGCAGCAACGGCTTTCAGACCTTCAGTAATGATGGACTGAGCCAGTACGGTTGCAGTGGTGGTACCGTCGCCTGCAGCGTCATTCGCTTTAGAGGCAACTTCTTTCACCATCTGCGCACCCATGTTTTCGAACTTGTCTTCCAGTTCGATTTCACGAGCTACGGAAACACCATCTTTAGTGATGGTCGGTGCACCGAAAGATTTATCCAGAACTACGTTACGGCCTTTTGGACCGAGGGTAACTTTCACTGCATCTGCCAGTACGTTTACGCCGCGCAGCATTTTCACACGAGCGTCGTTACCGAATTTTACGTCTTTAGCTGCCATTTTCTCTTTCCCTTAAATTCGTATGTTCAGTGTCGTTCGCGGATTAGGCTTCAACAATTGCCAGGATGTCGCTTTCAGACATGATCAACACTTCTTCATTGTCGATCTTCTCAGATTTAACACCGTAGCCATCGTTGAAAATAACGATATCGCCGACTTTCACGTCCAGCGGCTGTACGGTACCGTTGTCCAGGATGCGACCCTTACCGACAGCGATGATTTCGCCACGAGTTGATTTACCTGCTGCGGAACCGGTCAGTACGATGCCGCCAGCAGATTTAGATTCAACTTCTTTACGTTTGACGATCACACGATCATGTAACGGACGAATACTCATTGATAGCTCTCCTTTGAGAAAGTCTTTATCAGTTATGGGTGACGCCGGCCCGTAAACGGTTTCCCGGCTAGTGACCAGAGAGATGGGGATGGGGTTTTACGCCTTCAAGGGGGCAAGCGAAAAAAATTTTTTATCAGCAGAAAATCCCGCCAAAACGCCGACACACCTCACATTTCATAACGATTTCAGTCGTGTCGTCATAAGCAAATCCGATTGTGATACCATCAAAAATCTGCGCTGTAGCCCGTCATTGGGCCTAACCGGATAACAACTTATGAGCGGACTGAAACAAGAGCTGGGGCTGGCTCAGGGCGTTGGCCTGTTGTCGACATCATTGTTAGGTACAGGCGTTTTCGCTGTCCCTGCGCTGGCTGCGCTAGTGGCCGGCAACAACAGCTTGTGGGCCTGGCCGGTGCTGATTGTTCTCGTTTTTCCCGTGGCGATTGTCTTTGCCGTACTGGGTCGTCATTTTCCCAGCGCGGGCGGCGTGGCGCACTTTGTCGGCATGGCCTTTGGCTCACGCATGGAGCGCGTCACCGGATGGCTGTTTTTGTCGGTGATTCCCGTCGGCTTACCCGCGGCATTACATATCGCCGCCGGCTTCGGTCAGGCGATGTTTGGCTGGCATGATGAACAGCTTCTGTTAGCAGAGCTCGGTACGCTGGCGTTGGTTTGGTATATTGGCTCCCGCGGCGCAAGCTCCAGTGCGAATCTGCAAACGGTCATTGCCGGACTGATTGTTGCTCTCATTGTCGCCATCTGGTGGGCGGGCGATCTAAAACCTGCCGAGATCCCCTTCCCTGCGATTAGCGAGATTGAACTCCCCGGACTGTTCGCCGCGCTGTCGGTGATGTTTTGGTGTTTTGTCGGCCTTGAAGCGTTCGCGCATCTGGCATCTGAATTTAAAAACCCGGAGCGGGACTTCCCGCGCGCGCTGATGATTGGCCTGCTGCTGGCAGGGTCTGTTTATTGGGCATGCACCGTCGTGGTGCTTCATTTTGGCGCCTACGGCGAGCAAATGGCGGCGGCGGCATCACTGCCAGAGATCGTCGTTCAACTGTTTGGCGTGCAGGCACTGTGGGTCGCCTGCATCATTGGTTATCTGGCCTGTTTTGCCAGCCTCAACATTTATATTCAAAGTTTCGCCCGGCTGGTCTGGTCGCAGGCGCAATATAAGCCGGAGAGTTATCTGGCACGTCTGTCTCCCCGCCACCTTCCGCGCAATGCGCTAAATGCCGTACTGGGCTGCTGTGTAGTCAGCACCTTGTGCATCTATATGCTGCAAATCAATCTCGATGCGTTAATCGTCTACGCCAACGGCATCTTTATTATGATTTATCTGCTGTGCATGCTGGCGGGATGTCGATTACTGAAAGGGCATTATCGCGCACTGGCGGTCATTGGCGGTCTGCTGTGTCTGCTGCTGTTGACGATGGTTGGCTGGAAGAGCCTGTATGCGCTGATTATGCTGGCAGGACTGTGGCTGTTTTTACCCCGCAGGCCGGATAAGGCAACGTTGACGCCATCATCCGGCATATAAACACTTTTGACGGATGGCACTAACGCTTATCCGGCCTACATACTGATCTGGCTTACTGGGTTAGTCGCGGCGATCGTCATCTTTATGATCAAGGCGGTTACGATCGTCATCCTTGCGCTGAAATTCGCCGTCAAAGGTCTCACCGCCACCGGTTCCGGCGCTAAAACCACCGCCCGGCATACGCGAAAAACGCAAATGCGGCAGCAGTTTCATCGTCAGATGCTTTTGTACCGGGGGTAATAAAAGAAGAAGACCGAGGAAATCGGTGAAAAAACCAGGCAGCACCAACAGCAGGCCGGCAATAATCAGCGATACACTTTTGATCATTTCTGCAGCCGGACTTTCACCAGCCGCCATTTTTTGTTGCATCAGTAAAAAGTTCTTAAATCCCTGATTACGAACAAGAGACATACCGATAACCGACGTAAAAATAACCAAAATCAACGTCATCAGGACGCCCATCACATGGGCAACCTGAATAAAAATAGATATCTCTATGTAAACATAGAGAAAAATGGCAAGCAATGGTATCCAGCGCAAAGGGATCTCCTGTTAATAACAGCCGTTTTGTTCAACATCTGTTCGAAAAATTATGTTAATCGCATCGATTTGATATTGTGGTGGTTAGCAAAATTTCAAGTGGCTTGTACACTAATATTTGGGGTTAATCACAAAGGGGTGATCCATTTCACAGAATAATAAATAAGGGGTAAATTCCACGCTTTAAGTGATCCAGATTACGGTAGAAATCCTGAACCAGCATATGATCTCGAGTATCAGACCGATGCAGGGGATAATCGTCGGTCGAGAAACAATCGAAATCACATATATCCTGTGTGTTTAGTCAAATCATTGGCAGCTTGAAAAAGAAGGTTCACATGTTAAACAACATTCGTATCGAAGAAGACTTGTTGGGTACCAGGGAAGTTCCAGCGGACGCTTACTACGGTGTTCACACTCTGAGAGCGATTGAAAACTTCTACATTAGCAATAACAAAATCAGCGACATCCCTGAATTTGTTCGCGGTATGGTAATGGTTAAAAAGGCAGCGGCAATGGCCAACAAAGAGCTGCAAACCATTCCTAAGAGTGTGGCAAATGCCATCATCGCGGCGTGTGATGAAGTCCTGAATAACGGAAAATGCATGGATCAATTCCCGGTAGACGTTTACCAGGGTGGTGCGGGTACCTCCGTCAACATGAACACCAACGAAGTGCTGGCCAATATCGGTCTGGAACTGATGGGTCACCAGAAAGGTGAATATCAGTACCTGAACCCGAACGACCACGTTAACAAATGTCAGTCTACCAACGACGCTTACCCAACTGGCTTCCGTATCGCGGTATACGCATCCATCATCAAACTGATTGATGCTCTGAGCCAACTGCGTGAAGGCTTCGAGCAAAAGGCTGTTGAATTCCAGGACATCCTGAAAATGGGTCGTACCCAGCTGCAGGATGCTGTACCGATGACCCTCGGTCAGGAATTCCATGCTTTCAGCGTACTGTTGAAAGAAGAAGTGAAAAACATTAGTCGTACCGCAGAACTGCTGCTGGAAGTTAACCTCGGCGCAACTGCAATCGGTACGGGCCTGAACACGCCGAAAGAGTACTCTCCGCTGGCAGTGCAGAAACTGGCTGAAGTCACTGGCTTCGCTTGTGTTCCTGCAGAAGACCTGATTGAAGCGACCTCTGACTGCGGCGCATACGTAATGGTGCACGGCGCACTGAAACGTCTGGCTGTTAAGATGTCCAAAATCTGTAACGACCTGCGTTTACTCTCCTCTGGTCCGCGTGCTGGTCTGAACGAGATCAACCTGCCAGAACTGCAGGCCGGTTCTTCTATCATGCCAGCAAAAGTGAACCCGGTTGTTCCGGAAGTCGTAAACCAGGTGTGCTTCAAAGTCATCGGCAACGACATCACTGTTACCATGGCGTCTGAAGCTGGTCAGCTGCAGCTGAACGTAATGGAGCCGGTCATTGGTCAGGCAATGTTTGAATCCATTCACATTCTGAGCAATGCTTGCTACAACCTGCTGGAAAAATGCGTTAGTGGTATCACTGCTAACAAAGAAGTCTGTGAAGCGTTTGTATTCAACTCCATCGGCATCGTTACTTACCTCAACCCGTTCATCGGTCACCACAACGGCGACATCGTCGGTAAAATTTGTGCCGAAACCGGTAAGAGCGTACGTGAAGTTGTCCTGGAACGCGGTCTGTTGACCGAGTCTGAACTGGACGATATCTTCTCTGCACAGAACCTGATGCACCCTGCTTATAAAGCAAAACGTTATACTGATGAAAGCGAACAGTAATCGTGTAGGGTAGTACCGGAGAGGGCACGTCATGATGACGTGCCTTTTTTCTTACTCGAAGTTACTTAAAAACAACAATTTAATATCAACTTGTTAAACAACAAGGAAGGCTAATATGATAGTTTTAGAACTTATCATCGTTTTGCTGGCAATCTTTTTAGGTGCCAGACTTGGGGGTATCGGTATTGGATTTGCAGGTGGGCTGGGTGTTCTGGTTCTCGCCGCTATCGGCGTAAAACCCGGTAATATCCCGTTCGATGTTATTTCCATCATCATGGCGGTTATCGCTGCCATTTCAGCTATGCAGATTGCAGGTGGCCTGGACTATCTGGTTCATCAAACTGAAAAACTGCTGCGTAAAAACCCGAAATACATCACGATCCTTGCACCTATCGTGACCTATTTCCTGACTATCTTCGCAGGTACCGGCAACATCTCTCTGGCAACGCTGCCAGTTATCGCCGAAGTTGCGAAGGAACAAGGGATCAAACCTTGCCGCCCGCTCTCTACTGCAGTGGTTTCTGCACAGATTGCGATTACGGCTTCTCCAATCTCCGCAGCCGTGGTTTATATGTCTTCCGTAATGGAAGGTCATGGCATCAGCTACATTCACCTGCTGTCCGTGGTCATTCCGTCCACTCTGCTGGCTGTTCTGGTCATGTCCTTCCTGATCACTGCACTGTTCAACTCCAAACTGTCTGACGACCCGATTTATCGTAAGCGTCTGGAAGAAGGCCTGGTTGAACTGCGCGGTGAAAGACAAGTTGAAATCAAAGCTGGCGCGAAAACCTCCGTTTGGTTGTTCCTGCTGGGCGTGGTTTGCGTCGTTGTATACGCCATCATCAACAGCCCAAGCCTTGGCCTGGTCGCTAAACCGCTGATGAACACCACCAACGCAATTCTGATCATCATGCTGAGCGTCGCGACGCTGACGACCATCGTCTGCCGCGTTGAAACTGACTCCATCCTGAACTCCAGCACCTTCAAAGCCGGTATGAGCGCCTGTATTTGTATCCTGGGTGTTGCATGGCTGGGTGATACCTTCGTATCTCACAACATTGACTGGATCAAAGATACTGCAGGTAGCGTAATTCAGGGTCATCCGTGGCTGCTGGCAGTCATCTTCTTCTTTGCTTCTGCGCTGCTGTACTCTCAGGCTGCAACCGCTAAAGCACTGATGCCGATGGCTCTGGCTCTGAACGTTTCCCCACTGACTGCTGTTGCGTCTTTCGCAGCTGTTTCTGGCCTGTTCATTCTGCCAACCTACCCAACTCTGGTTGCGGCGGTTCAGATGGATGACACCGGTACAACTCGCATCGGTAAATTCGTCTTTAACCATCCGTTCTTCATCCCTGGTACTCTGGGTGTGGTTCTGGCTGTCTGCTTCGGCTTCTTGCTGGGCAGCTTCATGCTGTAAGTTTTTCCTGCAGGGTGCCTCCGCACCCTGCAGTTCCTCCGCTTCATCACCCCGCTTTAGCTAACATCCTTCCCTCGTCCGTTGTATAGTGACCATTCTTTAGCTGGTTACTCTGTTCTTTCGAGGTGTTTATGCTTGATGTTAAGAGTCAGGATATTTCCATCCCCGATACCGTTGTGGTGCTCTGTACCGCGCCGGATGAAGCAACCGCCCAGGATCTGGCCGCCAAAGTGCTGGCAGAAAAACTGGCTGCCTGTGTGACGCTACTGCCAGGAGCTACCTCCCTTTATTATTGGGAAGGTAAACTTGAGCAGGAATATGAAGTCCAGATGATTTTAAAAACCACCGTCACACACCAGCAAGCCCTTCTCGATTGCCTGAAGTCACATCATCCATATCAAACGCCTGAACTTCTGGTTTTACCCGTCACTCACGGAGACTTTGATTACCGCTCATGGCTCAACGCATCCTTACGCTGATCCTGCTGCTGTGCAGCACATCTACCTTTGCCGGATTATTTGACGCGCCTGGCCGCTCGCAGTTTGTACCTGCCGATCGGGCGTTTGTTTTTGATTTCCAGCAAAACCAACACGATCTCAACCTCACATGGCAAGTTAAAGATGGCTACTATCTGTATCGCAAACAGATAAGCATTACGCCATCTCAGGCCGATATCGCCGAGGTAAAGCTACCGCCAGGCGTCTGGCATGAAGATGAGTTTTACGGCAAAAGTGAGATTTACCGTAAACAGCTAACCATCCCTGTCACGGTCAATCTGGCGAAATCTGGCGCAACATTAACGGTCACATACCAGGGCTGCGCCGACGCCGGATTTTGCTATCCACCAGAAACAAAAACAGTGCCATTAAGTGAAGTGTCTGCCGGTTCCACGGCGGCAACTGCGCCTGCTCCAGCCACCACAGATCCGCAAGAGAAACCGCAGCCCCCAGCCCAGCTTCCCTTTTCCGCACTATGGGCATTGCTGATCGGGATTGGCATCGCATTTACGCCTTGCGTATTGCCGATGTATCCGCTGATTTCTGGCATCGTGTTGGGCGGCAAACAACGCTTATCAACCGGACGGGCACTGCTGCTGACGTTTATCTACGTCCAGGGGATGGCGCTCACCTATACCGCGCTGGGTCTGGTTGTTGCAGCCGCCGGTTTGCAGTTCCAGGCCGCGCTTCAGCATCCCTACGTCCTGATTGGCCTTGCCGTCGTCTTTACGCTGCTGGCCCTGTCGATGTTTGGCCTGTTCACGCTGCAACTGCCTTCATCGCTGCAAACCCGTCTCACGCTAATGAGTAACCGCCAGCAAGGCGGCTCTCCCGGCAGCGTCTTTGCGATGGGGGCGATCGCCGGCCTCATCTGTTCTCCTTGTACCACAGCCCCGCTAAGCGCAATTTTGCTGTACATCGCTCAGAGCGGGAACATGTGGCTGGGAGGCGGCACGCTGTATCTGTACGCACTGGGAATGGGATTACCTCTGATGCTGATTACCGTCTTCGGCAACCGCCTGCTGCCCAAAAGCGGCCCATGGATGGAACATGTCAAAACCGCTTTTGGCTTTGTCATTCTGGCGCTTCCCGTCTTCTTACTTGAACGCATCATTGGCGACGAATGGGGTGTACGCCTGTGGTCACTGTTGGGTGTCACATTCTTTAGCTGGGCATTCATCACCAGCCTGCAGGCAAAGCACGCCTGGATGCGCATCGTACAGATTATCCTGCTGGCTGCAGCGCTGGTAAGCGTACGGCCAATGCAGGACTGGGCGTTCGGTACGCCGCATGCTCAAACCCAGACACACCTTAACTTTACGCCGGTGACTTCAGTGGATGCGCTAAATCAGGCGCTGGCACAAGCCAAAGGCAAGCCCGTGATGTTGGATCTGTATGCCGACTGGTGCGTGGCCTGTAAGGAGTTCGAGAAGTATACGTTCAGCAACCCGCAGGTTCAGCAAGCGCTAGGCGACACGGTACTTTTGCAGGCTGATGTGACTGCAAACAATGCCCAGGATGTCGCTCTGCTGAAACATCTACAGGTTCTGGGTTTGCCGACGATTTTGTTCTTTGATGCCGAGGGGAATGAGCATCCGGACGCTCGGGTGACGGGCTTTATGGATGCCGCGACCTTCAGCGCACATTTGCGCGATCGCCAACCGTGAGCGACACTTGCAACAGGAAATACGGAGGAGAATACCGTGCAACGTGAAGATGTCCTGGGAGAAGCCCTGAAATTACTTGAGGTTCAAGGGATAGCCAATACTACGCTGGAAATGGTGGCCGAGCGAATCGATTATCCTCTTGATGAACTGCAGCGCTTTTGGCCCGATAAAGAGGCCATTCTGTACGATGCGCTACGTTACCTCAGCCAGCGGGTGGATATCTGGCGGCGTCAGCTTTTGCTGGATGACACTTTGAGCGCCGAGCAGAAATTACTGGCACGCTATACCGCGCTGTCCGAATGCGTGAGCAATAATCGCTATCCAGGCTGCCTGTTCATCGCTGCCTGTACGTTTTACCCGGATCCTGGGCATCCGATCCATCAGTTAGCCGATCAGCAAAAAAAGGCGGCTCATGACTTCACCCATGAGCTGCTGACCACGCTGGAAGTCGACGACCCGGCAATGGTCGCCAAGCAGATGGAACTGGTGCTGGAGGGCTGCCTGAGCCGCATGCTGGTGAATCGTAGCCATGCTGACGTTGAAACGGCACACCGCCTTGCTGAAGATATCCTGCGCTTTGCTCAGTGCCGTATGGGCGGGGCACTGACTTAATTCGGATTTCGTAACATTTGTGAACCGCATATAATTTCGGCAACACTGCCATATTAAAAGGAATTATATGCGTCTCGTGCACTGCATTCTCCTCGCAGGTTTTATCTCTGCCCCCCTGTATGCCAATCCATTAAACGGTTTTTCGTTTGCACATAAAGACTGGGAGGTTGCGTGTGATAATACGGGTACCTGTCGAGCGGCAGGTTATAGTGACCATGCGCTAAGCGTACTCCTCACACGTGCGGCTGGTCCCGACACCAGCGTGTATGTTGAGGTTGCTTTTGCACAGCGTACGGCGAATCAACCCTCTCTGAAAGACGCCACGCTTTTTATTGATGGTCAAAAGCAAGGCGCGCTAACGTTTTCCTCAGAGGGATATTTTAAACTCGATTATCAACAGCGAAAGGTATTTCTGGACGCCTTACGTCAGGACAATACCATCGAGTTTGCAGCAGATGGGGAACGATTACCGCTTTCTAATGCAGGCTCGAGTGCTGTGCTGCTGAAAATGGATGAATTCCAGAAACGCATCAATACCCAAAGCGCTCTGCTGCATCCAGGAGATAAAAACAGTAATAATGTGCTTAACGCTGAGCTTGCCCCACTCATCATCACCCAACCCGTCATCGGCACGCCGGACGGGAAACCGTTAACGGCCGCGCAGCGACAAAAAATAGAGTCCCAAATCAGGGTCACTCCCGAGATGAATTGCCGCGAACCAGAAGAGGGTCAGGAACGCATTTATTACCGCATTCCGGTGGATAAACAACATGTACTCATTCAAACCGAATGCTTCGATAGCTCACGAACCATCCTCTGGCTGACCAATACTGAACTAACTGCTTTGCCTAAACTGATCACGAGTGATGCCAGTGAATATGAGAACGGTGAGATAGCCCGTTTCAGCGGCCCCGTTCAGCGCTGGGTCTGGGAGGGTAACAACTTCACCTTGCGCGACGAATACCACAGCGGCGGACAAGGAAACCTTTCTGTCGGCGGTGTCTGGACGCTCCCTACGTTCGTCAGCAGCGTACGTTCTCAGTCTGATGTAGACACGGATAACACGGCCCTAAAAACGCTACGTAGCGCCGTAGAGACTATGCAAAAAAGCGCTCTGAACTTAGAATTGAGCAAAATCGCCAGTCAGTTTCCATTAACCGGTCAAATCACTGATTTCAGGATCTCTTACGCTGAAGATTCAACGAAACCAACCGCAAAGCCCTCCCCTGAGATTAGTGATGATGAGTGGCAGGCATTTTCCCGCACAACGTTTAGTATCGATTCGGAAAATGGAGGCGTGAACTTTACGCTCATTGATCTGGATGACGACGGTAAACGCGATCTCATCATCAACAGCTACGTTGGTGGCACAGGATTATTCAGCTACACCGGTGTACTCAAACGCGGTGATAAGGCCTTCTTCGCCGTTAATGGTAAACCGGATGACGATGACTTTGGCGTACCCGGTGCGCTATTTTCGGAGAATGGGCGCGGCGCCAACCAATGGAGCCAATGGGTGCGCATCAACGGTAAGGTTTACGCTCTCTGGTACAACGGCTTATATAATGAAGAGAAGCTTTATCTGCTGCGTCCATTTAGCCCAGACGAGAAGGTTCCCGTAGTAGCCGTCTATTATCGCTATGAATACGATATGAATTCAATCGAACCACGGGAAGAAGGGCAACCCCTACTCCCGAAATTGAATACCAAAGACAAAACAAAACTCATTACCGAACTGAACAAAATGCAAAGCATGCTTTTACAAAACCAACAGGCAAGCGACGGCGTTTCCCCAATCTGCCCAATCCCTGCCGGTACGTTGCCGGAAGAGGCGGACAATTACAGTTCAGGGATTGCAGGAAATTATACGTCTGAACCTGTCGCAACCATTCCTGTCTGGGTAAATGGGAAGTGCCTTGTCGGTTCTGTCGAGAGTTATTTTGGTAGAGGGGAATTCATCACTCTCGTTTCGCCAAAAGATCAGGATATTGCTGGAGAGTATTCAGTTACCGGCACACGCCATGTAACATCCATTAAAAGTGACTGGATTCCCCGTGAAGGCGATAACGGCGGGCTGTAATTTTGAGCAAAATCCTCGAGAAAACAGCGAAATCGCTGCATAGTTAAGCAACCGACCGAAAAAGCGAGAAATTTGGTTGACGAGGTGTCCGGATTACGGTTTAATGCGCCCCGTTGCCCGGATAGCTCAGTCGGTAGAGCAGGGGATTGAAAATCCCCGTGTCCTTGGTTCGATTCCGAGTCCGGGCACCACTATTTAAAAAACCCGCCCCAGAGGCGGGTTTTTGCTTTTATAGTTTCTGATACTTTCCAACCGCTCATCTCTCAATATCCTTACAGAGTTTCCCCGCACACAATCCATATATAAGATAGCCATGCCTGTTAACAAGAAGACATCTGGGCTCTATAAGAAGATGGGCTTTAAAGTGACGGGACGTACAGAGGTGGACGATCTCGGACGACCGTATCCGCTACTGAAACTGGTGCTCGGGTAATGATGTGGACTGTTGTAGGCCGGATAAGCCGCGATGTGCCTGATGCGCTGCGCTTATCAGGCCTACCTGGTGGTGCCGTTGTAGGCCGGATAAGGCCGCACGCCGCATCCGGCAGTGTTCACCCCGCACAGACGCAAAAAAGCCCATCCGGCAGGATGGGCTTCTTCACAGGAGAGCGCTCACCGACAGACCACAGATAAAACAAAAGGCCCAGTCTTTCGACTGAGCCTTTTGTTTTTATTTGATGCCTGGCAGTTCCCTACTCTCGCATGGGGAGACCCCACACTACCATCGGCGCTACGGCGTTTCACTTCTGAGTTCGGCATGGGGTCAGGTGGGACCACCGCGCTACAGCCGCCAGGCAAATTCTGTTATCAACACACCTTTCCGGTCTGTCGATTTAATCTGTAATCAAGCTGAATATCGTATCTCTTTCGCCAAAACATCTTCGGCGTTGTAAGGTTAAGCCTCACGGTTCATTAGTATCGGTTAGCTCAATGTATCGCTACACTTACACACCCGACCTATCAACGTCGTCGTCTTCAACGTTCCTTCAGGAGACTTAAAGTCTCAGGGAGAACTCATCTCGGGGCAAGTTTCGTGCTTAGATGCTTTCAGCACTTATCTCTTCCGCATTTAGCTACCGGGCAATGCCATTGGCATGACAACCCGAACACCAGTGATGCGTCCACTCCGGTCCTCTCGTACTAGGAGCAGCCCCCCTCAATTCTCCAGCGCCCACGGCAGATAGGGACCGAACTGTCTCACGACGTTCTAAACCCAGCTCGCGTACCACTTTAAATGGCGAACAGCCATACCCTTGGGACCTACTTCAGCCCCAGGATGTGATGAGCCGACATCGAGGTGCCAAACACCGCCGTCGATATGAACTCTTGGGCGGTATCAGCCTGTTATCCCCGGAGTACCTTTTATCCGTTGAGCGATGGCCCTTCCATTCAGAACCACCGGATCACTAAGACCTGCTTTCGCACCTGCTCGAGCCGTCACTCTCGCAGTCAAGCTAGCTTATGCCTTTGCACTAACCTCCTGATGTCCGACCAGGATTAGCTAACCTTCGTGCTCCTCCGTTACTCTTTAGGAGGAGACCGCCCCAGTCAAACTACCCACCAGACACTGTCCGCAACCCGGATTACGGGTCTACGTTAGAACACCAGCCATTAAAGGGTGGTATTTCAAGGTTGGCTCCACGCAGACTGGCGTCCACGCTTCAAAGCCTCCCACCTATCCTACACATCAAGGACCAGTGTTCAGTGTCAAGCTATAGTAAAGGTTCACGGGGTCTTTCCGTCTTGCCGCGGGTACACTGCATCTTCACAGCGAGTTCAATTTCACTGAGTCTCGGGTGGAGACAGCCTGGCCATCATTACGCCATTCGTGCAGGTCGGAACTTACCCGACAAGGAATTTCGCTACCTTAGGACCGTTATAGTTACGGCCGCCGTTTACCGGGGCTTCGATCAAGAGCTTCTCCTTACGGATAACCCCATCAATTAACCTTCCGGCACCGGGCAGGCGTCACACCGTATACGTCCACTTTCGTGTTTGCACAGTGCTGTGTTTTTAATAAACAGTTGCAGCCAGCTGGTATCTTCGACTGATTTCAGCTCCATGAGTAAATCACTTCACCTACATATCAGCGTGCCTTCTCCCGAAGTTACGGCACCATTTTGCCTAGTTCCTTCACCCGAGTTCTCTCAAGCGCCTTGGTATTCTCTACCTGACCACCTGTGTCGGTTTGGGGTACGATTTTGTGTTACCTGATGCTTAGAGGCTTTTCCTGGAAGCAGGGCATTTGTTACTTCAGCACCGTAGTGCCTCGTCATCACACCTCAGCGTTAATAAGGTACCGGATTTACCTGGAACCTCCGCCTACATGCTTAAACCGGGACAACCGTCGCCCGGCTAACATAGCCTTCTCCGTCCCCCCTTCGCAGTAACACCAAGTACAGGAATATTAACCTGTTTCCCATCGACTACGCCTTTCGGCCTCGCCTTAGGGGTCGACTCACCCTGCCCCGATTAACGTTGGACAGGAACCCTTGGTCTTCCGGCGTGCGGGTTTTTCACCCGCATTATCGTTACTTATGTCAGCATTCGCACTTCTGATACCTCCAGCAACCCTCACAGGCCACCTTCAACGGCTTACAGAACGCTCCCCTACCCAACAACACATAGTGTCGCTGCCGCAGCTTCGGTGCATGGTTTAGCCCCGTTACATCTTCCGCGCAGGCCGACTCGACCAGTGAGCTATTACGCTTTCTTTAAATGATGGCTGCTTCTAAGCCAACATCCTGGCTGTCTGTGCCTTCCCACATCGTTTCCCACTTAACCATGACTTTGGGACCTTAGCTGGCGGTCTGGGTTGTTTCCCTCTTCACGACGGACGTTAGCACCCGCCGTGTGTCTCCCGTGATAACATTCTTCGGTATTCGCAGTTTGCATCGGGTTGGTAAGTCGGGATGACCCCCTAGCCGAAACAGTGCTCTACCCCCGAAGATGAATTCACGAGGCGCTACCTAAATAGCTTTCGGGGAGAACCAGCTATCTCCCGGTTTGATTGGCCTTTCACCCCCAGCCACAAGTCATCCGCTAATTTTTCAACATTAGTCGGTTCGGTCCTCCAGTTAGTGTTACCCAACCTTCAACCTGCCCATGGCTAGATCACCGGGTTTCGGGTCTATACCCTGCAACTTAACGCCCAGTTAAGACTCGGTTTCCCTTCGGCTCCCCTATTCGGTTAACCTTGCTACAGAATATAAGTCGCTGACCCATTATACAAAAGGTACGCAGTCACCCCATAAAGAGGCTCCCACTGCTTGTACGTACACGGTTTCAGGTTCTTTTTCACTCCCCTCGCCGGGGTTCTTTTCGCCTTTCCCTCACGGTACTGGTTCACTATCGGTCAGTCAGGAGTATTTAGCCTTGGAGGATGGTCCCCCATATTCAGACAGGATACCACGTGTCCCGCCCTACTCTTCGAGTTCACAACATATGCACTTTTGTGTACGGGACTATCACCCTGTACCGTCGGACTTTCCAGACCGTTCCACTAACACACATGCTGATTCAGACTCTGGGCTGCTCCCCGTTCGCTCGCCGCTACTGGGGGAATCTCGGTTGATTTCTTTTCCTCGGGGTACTTAGATGTTTCAGTTCCCCCGGTTCGCTTCATTACGCTATGTATTCACGTAATGATAGTGTGACGAATCACACTGGGTTTCCCCATTCGGAAATCGCCGGTTATAACGGTTCATATCACCTTACCGACGCTTATCGCAGATTAGCACGTCCTTCATCGCCTCTGACTGCCAGGGCATCCACCGTGTACGCTTAGTCGCTTAACCTCACAACCCGAAGATGTTTCTTTCGATTCATCATCGACTTGCAAAAATTTGAGAGACTCGAACACACCATTTTTCATTTCTTATTACGGAGAAATGAAACAGTGTGTCGTTTCAATTTTCAGCTTGATCCAGATTTTTAAAGAGCAAAACTTCTTAATGCACTCGAAAGTACATTCAGAAGTTCATCATTCATCAGACAATCTGTGTGAGCACTACAAAGAACGTTTCTTTAAGGTAAGGAGGTGATCCAACCGCAGGTTCCCCTACGGTTACCTTGTTACGACTTCACCCCAGTCATGAATCACAAAGTGGTAAGCGCCCTCCCGAAGGTTAAGCTACCTACTTCTTTTGCAACCCACTCCCATGGTGTGACGGGCGGTGTGTACAAGGCCCGGGAACGTATTCACCGTGGCATTCTGATCCACGATTACTAGCGATTCCGACTTCATGGAGTCGAGTTGCAGACTCCAATCCGGACTACGACGTACTTTATGAGGTCCGCTTGCTCTCGCGAGGTCGCTTCTCTTTGTATACGCCATTGTAGCACGTGTGTAGCCCTACTCGTAAGGGCCATGATGACTTGACGTCATCCCCACCTTCCTCCAGTTTATCACTGGCAGTCTCCTTTGAGTTCCCGACCGAATCGCTGGCAACAAAGGATAAGGGTTGCGCTCGTTGCGGGACTTAACCCAACATTTCACAACACGAGCTGACGACAGCCATGCAGCACCTGTCTCAGAGTTCCCGAAGGCACCAAAGCATCTCTGCTAAGTTCTCTGGATGTCAAGAGTAGGTAAGGTTCTTCGCGTTGCATCGAATTAAACCACATGCTCCACCGCTTGTGCGGGCCCCCGTCAATTCATTTGAGTTTTAACCTTGCGGCCGTACTCCCCAGGCGGTCGACTTAACGCGTTAGCTCCGGAAGCCACGCCTCAAGGGCACAACCTCCAAGTCGACATCGTTTACGGCGTGGACTACCAGGGTATCTAATCCTGTTTGCTCCCCACGCTTTCGCACCTGAGCGTCAGTCTTTGTCCAGGGGGCCGCCTTCGCCACCGGTATTCCTCCAGATCTCTACGCATTTCACCGCTACACCTGGAATTCTACCCCCCTCTACAAGACTCTAGCCTGCCAGTTTCGGATGCAGTTCCCAGGTTGAGCCCGGGGATTTCACATCCGACTTGACAGACCGCCTGCGTGCGCTTTACGCCCAGTAATTCCGATTAACGCTTGCACCCTCCGTATTACCGCGGCTGCTGGCACGGAGTTAGCCGGTGCTTCTTCTGCGAGTAACGTCAATCACCAAGGTTATTAACCTTAATGCCTTCCTCCTCGCTGAAAGTACTTTACAACCCGAAGGCCTTCTTCATACACGCGGCATGGCTGCATCAGGCTTGCGCCCATTGTGCAATATTCCCCACTGCTGCCTCCCGTAGGAGTCTGGACCGTGTCTCAGTTCCAGTGTGGCTGGTCATCCTCTCAGACCAGCTAGGGATCGTCGCCTAGGTGAGCCGTTACCCCACCTACTAGCTAATCCCATCTGGGCACATCCGATGGCAAGAGGCCCGAAGGTCCCCCTCTTTGGTCTTGCGACGTTATGCGGTATTAGCTACCGTTTCCAGTAGTTATCCCCCTCCATCGGGCAGTTTCCCAGACATTACTCACCCGTCCGCCACTCGTCACCCGAGAGCAAGCTCTCTGTGCTACCGTTCGACTTGCATGTGTTAGGCCTGCCGCCAGCGTTCAATCTGAGCCATGATCAAACTCTTCAATTTAAGTTTGATGCTCGTGAATTAAACTTCGTAATGAATTACGTATGTTCACTCAGAGACTTGGTATTCATTTTTCGTCTTGCGACGTTAAGAATCCGTATCTTCGAGTGCCCACACAGATTGTCTGATAAATTGTTAAAGAGCAGTTGCGACGCGCTTTAGCGCTCTGTCGCGAGGTGGCGTATATTACGCTTTCCTCTTTCAGAGTCAACCCTCATTTTCAGGTTTTTCTCTTCAACCGGACCGGCTGTTTGTGTGAAGTGATTCACATCCGCCGTGTCGATGGAGGCGCATTATAGGGAGTTTCCTGTGGCCCGCAACCCTTAAATGACAGAAAAATGACTGACTGCTGCATTCCACAGCAAAACCCCGCCTTATACCAATTTACACACAGAGTTATCCACAACCGTAAGAAAATTACCGACCAGCGTCACTGAAAAGTGGAGAAAAGAGATAAGGAAACCTCTATAAAGAAAGAAGTTCGCTCTCCCTTATATAAAGAAGAAAAGTATGGGCAGCCCATGCCCCATCATCCCTACCACCTTTGAATTACGCAGCCCATCAAGCGATAATACCCGTACAAACCGTGATTCCAGGACCGTGATGAGACACTCTCTGCAACGTACTGCTATACGCAAACGCCCAATGAAGCTTGGCACCACCGTGATCCTCATGGTCAGTGCGGTACTCTTCTCCGTGCTGCTTGTCGTTCATCTGATTTACTTTTCTCAAATCAGCAACATGACGCGCGATGCGTTAGCGGGTAAAGCGCTTGCGGTCGCGCGAACGTTGGCAAACTCTCCAGAGATCCGCCAGGGACTAATGAAAAAGCCCGCGGAAAGCGGCATTCAGGCGATCGCTCAGGCGGTGAATAAGAGCAACGATTTTTTGTTCATCGTCGTCACCGATATGCAAAGCATTCGTTACTCCCATCCCGAAGCGCAGCGAATCGGTCAGCCGTTTAAAGGCGATGACATATTGCTGGCCCTGCAAGGTAAAGAGAATGTCGCCATTAATCGCGGATTTCTGGCTAAAGCCCTGCGGGTGTTCACCCCTATCTATGATGAACATCACCAGCAGATTGGCGTAGTGTCGATCGGCCTTGAACTAAGCCGGGTGACTGAGCAAATCAATAACAGTCGCGGCAGCATCATCTGGTCCATCTTATTTGGCGTGCTGGTTGGGCTACTCGGCACATGGGTATTTGTCAAAGTCCTCAAGCGCATTCTGTTTGGCCTGGAGCCTTATGAAATCTCCAATCTGTTCGAACAACGCCAGGCGATGCTGCACTCTATAAAAGAAGGCGTCATTGCCGTTGACGAGTGCGGTGAAGTGACGCTAATAAACCAGGCAGCGCAGGAGTTGCTCGATTACCACAAATCGCAAGACGATGCTCAGCTCTCCACGCTCAGCCATGCGTGGTCGCAGGTGGTCGATTTTTCACAGGTACTCAATGATGGAACGCCGCGCCGCGATGAAGAGATCATGGTGAAGGATCGACTACTCTTAATTAACACGGTTCCGGTACTCAGCAACGGTAAAATCATCGGAGCCATTTCAACGTTCAGAGATAAGACCGAAGTACGGAAACTGATGCAACGTCTGGATGGTATGGTCAACTATGCTGACGCACTTCGTGAACGATCCCACGAATTCATGAATAAATTGCACGTGATTCTGGGATTATTGCATCTGAAAAGTTATAAGCAGCTTGAAAATTACATCCTGAAGACCGCGAACAATTATCAGGAAGAGATTGGCTCACTGTTGGGAAAAATAAAATCCCCGGTGATCGCAGGATTTTTACTCAGTAAGATTAATCGCACATCGGATTTAGGCCATAGCCTGGTAATCAGCAATGAAAGCCAGTTGCCGGAAAACAGCAACGAAGATCAGGTGGCGGTGCTGATTACCGTACTGGGGAATCTGATTGAAAACGCCCTGGAGGCGCTAGGTCAAGAACCCGGTGGTGAGATCAGCGTATCCTTGCATTATCGACACGGCTGGTTGCATTGCGAAGTGAATGACGATGGTCCGGGGATCGCCCCCGAACACATTGAGCACATCTTTGAGAAGGGCGTTTCGTCAAAAGGAACCGAACGGGGCGTTGGTTTAGCGCTTGTTAAACAACAGGTTGAAAACGTTGGCGGCAATATTTCCGTCGAGTCTGAACCAGGGATCTTCACCCAATTTTTTGTACAGTTACCGTGGAATGGTGAGAGGGCCAGCAGATGATCAATGTGTTAATTGTCGATGACGATGCAATGGTAGCGGAATTAAACCGCCGTTATGTCGCGCAACTCTCCGGTTTTCATTGCTGCGGCACAGCCTCCACGCTGGAGAAAGCAAAAGAGATAATCTTTCATAGCGGCCATCATATCGATCTGATTTTGCTTGATATTTATATGCAAAAAGAAAACGGTCTGGATCTGTTGCCTGTTCTGCACAGCGAAGGTTGCAAGTGCGATGTTATTGTTATCTCTTCCGCCGCTGACGCGACCACCATCAAAGACTCCCTACACTATGGTGTCGTTGACTATTTGATCAAACCTTTCCAGGCTTCCCGCTTTGAAGAGGCGCTGACTGGCTGGCTGCAGAAGAAAACCGAGATGGAAAAGCATCAGTACTATGAACAGTCTGAGCTTGACCAGTTGATTCACGGTAGCTCCTCTAACGAGCAGGAAGCGCGGCGTTTACCCAAAGGATTAACGCCACAAACGTTACGCACGTTGTGCCAGTGGATTGATGAGCATCAGGATCAGGAGTTCTCCACCGATGAACTGGCCAATGAGGTCAATATCTCGCGCGTCTCTTGCCGTAAATATCTTATCTGGCTCGTCAATTGTCACATCTTATTTACCAGCATCCATTATGGCGTAACAGGTCGACCGGTTTATCGTTACCGCGTTCAGGCGGAACATTACTCATTGCTTAAACAATATTGTCAATA
Organism: Citrobacter arsenatis; assembly: GCF_004353845.1. Classification (GTDB taxonomy): domain Bacteria; phylum Pseudomonadota; class Gammaproteobacteria; order Enterobacterales; family Enterobacteriaceae; genus Citrobacter; species Citrobacter arsenatis. The sequence continues at coordinate 462,334 of NZ_CP037864.1, read as the reverse complement.
AAAACAACTGGGGATTATTTGTTATTTGAAAGTAACAATTATTAAAATAATGAAAAATCCCTATTTTGTTGGCTCATGCTGCAGAATTATAAATTTGCGTTAGATCAAATATATTTGTATCCGGCATGTTAAATGTATTATTTTAATATTGATTAACGTCACACTGTTTTTAATTTCAAAATCGCTAACAAAAGTTAATTAAGTATTATCTAACTCGCAGAGTGTGTATTTTTACCCATAAAGGATTAGTCTGAAATTAACCAGACATACAAAATCTAGACTGGTAGCAATGGAGACCATGCTACATACCATGGACACCGTACATTTTTGTGAGCAAATAAAAGTATCCGCACGCCAATCTCATCACATCATGAAATGGCGTGAGCGTGATCACATAAATAAACCACTCACCCATTCTGTCGATGGCTCATGTAATAGCGGGCAACGCAAAAAAGATAAATTACAGCGTCAACCGCAGCTCTCCACGTCAAGCTCTGCTTCCCATCGCCTGAGGATTCTCTCCTCTGATCAAAGCCACAGAAAAAAGCTAAATATCGCCATAACTTTAAAAAAACACTCTAGCAAGACATTTGAACATTAATCGCAAATACGGACATATCGAATACTGACCATTTTTTGATGCCTATTCTGGCAAAAAAGAATGTGGCACAGATCCATTTTTCAAAAATTGACTGGGTTTTTCGCGAGGGTAAATAAAATGTTATTTAGTATACAACTTCTCATAATATTAATATGTTTGTTTTATGGTGCCAGAAAGGGCGGTATCGCGCTGGGTTTATTAGGCGGTATTGGCCTGGTCATTCTGGTTTTCGTTTTCCATCTCCAGCCGGGTAAACCACCTGTAGATGTCATGCTGGTTATTATCGCCGTGGTGGCCGCATCGGCAACCTTGCAAGCCTCCGGCGGCCTTGACGTTATGCTGCAAATCGCTGAAAAGCTGCTGCGCCGTAACCCAAAATACGTTTCCATCGTCGCCCCGTTTGTTACCTGCACCCTGACGATTCTCTGCGGTACAGGCCACGTGGTATACACCATCCTGCCAATTATTTATGACGTTGCCATTAAGAACAATATTCGCCCGGAACGTCCGATGGCGGCGAGTTCTATCGGTGCGCAGATGGGGATTATCGCCAGCCCGGTTTCCGTAGCCGTTGTGTCACTGGTGGCAATGCTGGGTAACGTAACGTTTGAAGGCAAGCATCTCGAATTCCTCGATCTGCTCAGCATCACTATCCCGTCTACCCTGTTGGGTATCCTGGCGATTGGTATCTTCAGTTGGTTCCGCGGTAAAGATCTGGATAAAGATGAAGAGTTCCAGAAGTTCATTTCCGTACCTGAAAACCACAACTATGTATATGGCGATACCGCCACGCTGTTAGACAAAAAACTGCCGAAAAGCAACTGGCTGGCTATGTGGATCTTCCTTGCCGCTATCGCCGTTGTTGCCGTACTTGGTGCGTTCTCTGAGCTGCGTCCTACCTTCAGCGGCAAACCGCTGTCAATGGTACTGGTCATCCAGATGTTCATGCTGCTGACCGGTGCGCTGATTATTATCCTGACGAAGACCAATCCCGCTTCAATATCTAAAAACGAAGTCTTCCGTTCCGGTATGATCGCGATTGTGGCGGTGTACGGTATTGCCTGGATGGCCGAAACAATGTTCGGCGCGCACATGACAGAAATCGAAGGTGTGCTGGGCAATATGGTGAAAGAGTATCCGTGGGCCTATGCAATTGTTCTGCTGCTGGTTTCCAAATTTGTAAACTCACAGGCAGCGGCGCTGGCAGCGATTGTTCCGGTCGCGCTGGCAATCGGGGTTGATCCTGCGTACATCGTGGCTTCCGCTCCGGCATGTTACGGTTACTACATTCTGCCGACCTACCCGAGCGACCTGGCGGCTATTCAGTTTGACCGCTCTGGCACCACCCACATCGGCCGCTTCGTTATCAACCACAGCTTCATTCTGCCTGGTTTGATCGGCGTAAGCGTATCCTGTGTCTTTGGTTGGATCTTCGCCGCCATGTACGGTTTCTTGTAATTACAGTTCGCGTGCCGTCCACGTTGGTACGGCACGCCACCGTTAAGACACAGAGAATTTTAAAATTCCTGAGAAAAATGAAAAGGCTGGAAGCAAATGTCAAAAGTTGAATTCACTTACCAGGCAGCTTTCCCACTGGGGGAAGACAAAACTGAGTACTACCTGCTGACATCCGATCACGTCAGCGTCGGCGAGTTTGAAGGCGAAACAATCCTGAAAGTAGCCCCTGAAGCACTTACGCTACTGGCCCAGCAAGCCTTCCACGATGCCTCCTTCATGCTCCGCCCAGAACACCAACAGCAAGTCGCCTCAATTCTCCATGATCCCGAAGCCAGCGAAAACGACAAGTACGTGGCGCTGCAGTTCCTGAGAAACTCCGAAATCGCCGCTAAAGGCGTGTTGCCAACCTGCCAGGACACCGGTACGGCAATTATCATGGGTAAAAAAGGTCAACGCGTTTGGACCGGTGGCGGCGACGAAGCTGCCCTCTCCAAAGGCGTATTTAATACCTATATTGAAGATAACCTGCGCTACTCGCAAAACGCGGCGCTGGATATGTACAAAGAAGTGAATACCGGCACCAACCTGCCCGCGCAAATCGATCTGTACAGCGTGGACGGTGACGAATACAAATTCCTGTGCGTGGCCAAAGGCGGCGGTTCAGCGAACAAAACCTACCTGTATCAGGAAACCAAAGCGCTGCTGACTCCCGGCAAACTGAAAAACTTCCTGGTTGAGAAAATGCGTACGCTGGGTACCGCAGCTTGCCCGCCGTACCACATCGCATTCGTCATTGGCGGCACTTCAGCAGAAAGCACCCTTAAAACGGTGAAGCTGGCCAGCACGCACTACTATGACGCACTGCCTACTGAAGGTAATGCTCACGGCCAGGCGTTCCGCGATCTGCAACTGGAACAGGAACTGCTGGAAGAAGCGCAAAAACTCGGCCTCGGCGCTCAGTTCGGCGGGAAATACTTCGCACACGATATCCGCGTGATCCGCCTGCCTCGCCACGGCGCGTCCTGCCCAGTTGGTATGGGCGTCTCTTGCTCCGCAGACCGTAACATCAAGGCCAAAATTAACCGCGAAGGGATCTGGATCGAAAAACTGGAACATAACCCAGCTCAGTACATTCCGGAATCCCTGCGCCAGGCGGGTGAAGGTGAAGTGGTTAAAGTTGACCTTAACCGCCCAATGAAAGAGATCCTCGCCCAGCTCTCTCAGTACCCGGTTTCAACCCGTCTGTCGCTGAGCGGCACCATCATTGTTGGTCGCGATATTGCCCACGCGAAGCTAAAAGAACGTATTGAGTCCGGCGAAGGTCTGCCGCAGTACGTAAAAGATCATCCGATCTACTACGCGGGTCCGGCCAAAACGCCTGCGGGTTATCCGTCCGGCTCTTTAGGGCCAACCACCGCGGGTCGTATGGACTCCTATGTTGACCTGCTGCAGTCTCACGGCGGCAGCATGATCATGTTGGCAAAAGGTAACCGTAGCCAGCAGGTGACTGACGCCTGCCACAAACACGGCGGTTTCTATTTAGGCAGCATTGGCGGTCCGGCAGCGGTACTGGCGCAGCAGAGCATTAAACATCTGGAATGCGTGGAATACCCGGAGCTGGGTATGGAAGCTATCTGGAAAATCGAAGTAGAAGATTTCCCGGCTTTCATTCTGGTCGATGACAAAGGCAACGATTTCTTCCAGCAAATCGTCAGCAAACAATGCGCTAACTGCGCGAAGTAACCCATTCGGCCCGGCACTGGTCTGACACCTGTTTTTTGGCGTCAGTCCAGTGATCCCCCCGGGCCATCTTTATCCCCCCATTTACTGGCGTTGAATTTTTGCCGCTCACAGGGAATAGTAACCTTTTCCATGACTTGTGAATTCGCAATGCTCCGCACACTGAACTCCACCATTTTGTACTCTGGCGCGCTGCTGCTGGCGCTGATCCTTATCTACACCGGAATCTCTGCCTCGGAGAAAATCACCTGGCTGATGGAAGTCACGCCGGTCATTATTGTCGTCCCGCTGTTGCTGGCAACCATGAAGCGCTATCCGCTGACGCCATTGCTCTACACGCTCATTTTCTTGCACGCCATCATTCTGATGGTCGGCGGTATGTATACCTACGCCAAAGTCCCCGTCGGTTTTCAGGTTCAGGAATGGCTGGATCTCAGTCGTAACCCCTATGACAAACTGGGTCACTTCTTCCAGGGGCTGGTGCCTGCTCTGACGGCAAGAGAAATTTTAGTGCGCGGCAATATTGTTCGTGGTCGCAAGATGCTGGCATTTTTGGTCTGCTGCGTGGCGCTGGCAATTAGCGCAATGTATGAACTGATCGAATGGTGGGCGGCGCTGGCAATGGGTCAGGGAGCGGATGATTTTCTCGGTACGCAAGGCGACCCGTGGGATACCCAGTCGGATATGTTTTGCGCCCTGCTCGGCGCATTGACAACGGTGCTGGTATTGGCGGGCTGGCACAACAGACAGTTAAAGACTGCCGGATAGCGCTCACGCTTATCCGGCAGTCTGCCCTACCCATTACGAGATTTGATAACCAGAATCGGCAAGGCGAACAACAGTGTCAAAAAGTTCGCCATGCTGACGGCAGTATCCTCAATCAATAAGCCATAAATCAGCCACAAAACCAGCCCGCTCACAAACATCAGGTACATTAAACCAGAGATACCCTGCGTGTTACGGGTGGTAATGACCTTAATCGCTTGCGGTAAGAAAGAGAGCGTCGTCAGGCTAGCCGCCAAATACCCAATCCACGAATGCCATTCCATAGCTACGCCTTAATATCACCTGAGGCCACTACCGCAATCGCCGGGATATCCGGTTGCTCATGGTGCTGCGGCACCTTACGGTACTTATCCAACAAATGGATCTGGATCCTGCGCAGCGTGTCGCCGTTCAGTCGATAGAAGCGGAAATACAGGACCAAGGTCACCACAAAAAAGAGTGCGGGTAGTGCAATCATAATGAATTGCATGCCAACAATCGTTTCTGCGGACTGCGCGACATTCGGCGCGTAATTTATCACCCCGAGTATCACCGCAATAAAGAAAGCGGCAAATGCTGACCCTCCTTTTACCACCATCGTCTGTACCGAATAAGCGATACTTTCACAACGTACGTTAAGTTTGTATTCGCCGTAATCAACGGTATCCGCCACCATAATGACCTGCAACACCCAGAAAAGCGCTGAACCAATATTGAGTAATACACCAGCAATCACAATGAGGGAGATATTATGGAAACCGGCTAATGCCATCACCAGCAGCACGACACAGCTGAGTACCGGCAGTACTGATGCCCCGGCCCACAAGATCCGTCGTGACAACGCTTTTACCAGTCGAGGAAAGAAAATCAGCGTTAACAGGTTTGCCGCACCTGCGTAAGACATGTAGTACGGGAAGAGGCTTGCATCACCAATCACATAGGTAAAATAGTAAATGGCAAAACCAGCAATAATGTTGGCAGCAATGTTGTAAGCCAGCGCCATGCCCAGCAGGCAGGATAACTGGTCATTTTTATAGATAAGCCCAACGATAGCTTTCAGCCCAAGACGACTGCTGTTCGCCGTTGCATCATTATCTGACGAATAAACCTCATGCACATTACGCAGCGTAACCACGGTGGAAACGATAAAGAATGCAATCAGCACCAACGTAAACATCTGAAAACCAAAGCCGCGATCGGCTCCGCCAACATAGCTCACAAAGGGCAGCGTTACACCTGCGGTGACAAATCCAGCAAGGCTGGCGAAGAAACGGGGGAACGGCACCAGTTGTTCACGCTCGCGTTTATCCAGCGTAATGGTTGGCACCAGCGACCAGAATGGAATATCCATAATGGTGTAGGTCATTCCCCATAATATATATGTCACGCAGACAAATACGACTTGCGCAGTTCCCTCAAACAGATGTGCACTAAAAAGCAAAAACAGCACCAATGAGTTCGCCAGCGTACCGAGTAAGATCCAGGGTTTAAATTTTCCCCACCGCGACCGGGTGGCGTTCACAATCCAGCCCATGATGGGATCGTTAACCGCATCCCAGATCCTTGCCGCCAGGAACAACGTTCCGACCAGCCCCACCGATAATCCCACCACGTCGGTGTAGTAATACATCAGGTACATGTACACAATACCGATGGCGAAATCCTTACCAAACGCTCCAAATCCATAACTGAGTTTTGTTGTCAGAGAGATGCTCATAGGGTATCGGGTCGCTGTTACCAGCGCCCGCCTTCTGTAAGAGGAAACGTCAGAGGTTAAACGCCGGATGCTCTGCCCGGCGTGATTGTGTGTTAACGATGTAACCAGGCCGGCAACCAGTCGCCATGAGACGCGATCAGGTCGTCCACCAGCGCATAAATCTCCTCAATCCCCAATACCGCGGCGGTATGCGGATCCATCATCGCCGCATGATAAACGCGATCGCGATTTTCCGTGAGGATAGCTTCCGTCAGCAGAGTCTGAACATTGATATTGGTTTGCATCATGGCCGCCAAATGTGACGGAAGAGTCCCCACCTTCGTGGGCTGGATACCATTCGCATCGACCAGGCAAGCCACCTCCACGCAACAGCCTTGCGGCAGGTTATCGATCAGATGGTCATTACGAACGTTGCCATACACCACGCTCGGTTCACCGGTCCAGATAGCGTTCATGATAGTGCTGGCATATTCGCGCGACGGTTTAATATCGATTCGCGCCGCCGTTTTGTACTCCTCCAGCTCTTTATTCCAGTTCGCCAACTGCTCCACACAGCGTTTTGGGTACTCATCCAGAGGAACCTTATAGCGCTCAATCAGATCCTCACGCCCTGGCTTGATAAACCACGGCGTATATTCCGCAAAGTGCTCCGACGATTCGGTGACGAAATAGCCGAGCTTTTTGAACATTTCATAGCGCACAATGTTCTGACACCGGGTATTACCGTGAATATTTGGTTTCGGCGCCTGACCGGATTCATAGGCCGCCAGCAGCTCCGGATAGAGATTTACGTATGCGCCGTCAGCCGTTTGGCGCTCGAGTTCCAGATAAAACGCCATATGGTTGATCCCGGCGCTACGATAACGCAATGAGGCCGGGTCGATATTCAAATCGCGAGCCAGCTCCTCCGCGGTTCCCTGCACCGAGTGACACAGCCCAACTTGCTTAATATGCGGATAGCGTGCATACATTGCCCAGGTATTCATCGCCATCGGGTTAACGTAGTTAAGCATAGTGGCCTGCGGACAGACTTCGGTCATGTCCTCACAAATCTGCCATAAATGCGGGATGGTGCGCAGCGCGCGCATAATGCCGCCAGGCCCTAACGTGTCGGCAATCGTCTGCTCCAGACCATGACGTTTACACACCGCAAAATCGGTGACGGTACAAGGCTCATAACCGCCAATCTGGAAAGCAACCACCACAAAATCGGCATCCTGTAATGCCGCTTTTTGATCGGTGTAGCAGGTGATACGCCCGGACGCGCCCGCTGAGTCCATCAACTTACGCACGACAATGTGTGACTCTTCCAGCCGCGTAGGATTGACGTCCATCAGGGCGATATGGGCAGATTTCAGCGCATCGCGATGAAAAACGTCCCCGAGAATATTTTTGACGAAAATCGTAGAACCGGCGCCGATAAAGGTAATTTTGGGTGCAGACATCATGACTCTCCAGAACATTAGTGAACACAGTCATGGTGGCACAGCGTATAGCTGAAAACTTCCGACTTCCCTGGTGAGCATTCCCATAAACTCAGATCGCCTCTTTACCTGCTAGTGGATCTGAGTTTATGGGACAAAATTGCCCAAAAGCAGAGTATGCGGCCGCAAAATCTCGCTATGCTCAATGATATCGGTCCGATTTGTGTCCTGATTCTCAGCCGTAATGCGCAGCAAATGACATGATTCTGATAATTCAGGAAATGGAGCAACCATGAGTACATCACCGACATCACCTCTTCCCCCCGATCCGCACATGTGCAGTAGCGATGAAGAGCAAACCCGCAGCCCATTATCGCTGTACTCAGAATATCAACGGATGGATATCGAGCTGCGATCACCGCATGCTATGTCTACCAGTCACTGGCATGGGCAGGTGGAGATCAATGTGCCGTTCGATGGCGACGTTGAGTACCTAATCAACAACGAAGTGGTGCAAATAAAACAGGGACACATCACGCTATTCTGGGCCTGTACACCGCATCAGCTCACGCGTCCTGGCAGTTGCCAAAGCATGGCTATCTTCAATTTACCGATGCACCTTTTCCTCTCCTGGCCGCTGGATCGCGAACTGATCAATCACGTTACCCATGGCATGGTCATCAAATCGCTGGCGTCACAGCAGTTGAGCACTTTTGAAGTTCAGCGCTGGCAGCAGGAGTTGAGCAACCCGAACGAACAAATCCGCCAGCTCGCCATTGATGAAATTGGTCTGATGCTCAAGCGCTTTAGCCTTTCCGGCTGGCAGCCTATCCTGGTCAATAAAACGTCGTGGACGCACAAAAACAGCGTGTCACGGCACGCCCAGTTTTACGTCAGCCAAATGCTGAGTTTTATTGCTGATAACTACGATCAGGCGCTCACGATCAACGACGTCGCGGAGCACGTGAAGCTCAATGCCAACTACGCGATGGGGATTTTCCAGCGCGTGATGCAACTCACCATGAAGCAGTACATCACTGCAATGCGGATCAACCACGTCCGTGCGTTGCTTAGCGATACCGATAAAACCATTCTCGACGTCGCGTTGACCGCCGGGTTCCGATCCAGCAGCCGTTTTTATGACACCTTCAGCAAATTTGTCGGTATGTCACCGCAGCAGTACCGTAAACTGAGCCAGCAGCGTCGGCAGACAATGGCTGGTTGAATAGCATTCGCCAATATCAGTATCAGCCAAAAAAATATTCCCCCTGTCGATAAACGGCGGTGAAAAACCGCCAACAAGCAAACCCAACCCTTTGTTTAAAAACAAATTAAACACAAATCAGTCTATTTTTCACCCGCTTTACAGCGCATTTTGTCAGGATAATACTTGCCTGCGTCACATTCATACGGTGTGTCTGCAATCCATAAATTGCAACCTTTCCACAACCGGGTAAAAGATGATGAAAGTATTAATTGTTGAAAGTGAGTTTCTGCATCAGGACACCTGGGTCGGTAGCGCTGTCGAACGTCTGGCTGACGCATTAAGCCGCCAAAATGTTACCGTCATTAAGTCCACCTCATTCGACGATGGTTACGCAATCCTCGCCGCCAATGAAGCCATTGATTGCCTGATGTTCAGCTATCAAATGGAACAACAAGACGAACACCTGAACGTCAGGCAATTGATCGGCAAGCTCCACGAGCGCCAGCAAAATGTTCCCGTTTTCCTGCTGGGCGATCGCGAAAAAGCCACCGCATCGCTGGATCGCGACCTGCTGGAGCTTGTCGATGAATTCGCCTGGATTCTGGAAGATACCGCAGACTTTATCGCCGGGCGTGCCGTTGCGGCGATGACCCGTTACCGCCAGCAGCTTCTGCCGCCGCTGTTTAGCGCGCTGATGAAGTACGGCGACATCCATGAATACTCCTGGGCCGCACCAGGCCACCAGGGCGGCGTCGGATTCACTAAAACACCGGCTGGCCGTTTTTACCATGATTACTACGGCGAAAACTTATTCCGTAGCGACATGGGTATCGAACGCGCATCGCTCGGCTCGCTGCTGGATCACACTGGCGCGTTTGGCGAGAGCGAAAAATATGCCGCCCGCGTGTTTGGCGCTGATCGTTCATGGTCCGTAGTGGTCGGGACTTCCGGCTCTAACCGCACCATTATGCAGGCTTGCATGACCGACAACGACGTCGTGGTGCTGGATCGTAACTGCCACAAATCTATTGAGCAGGGGCTGATCCTTACCGGGGCAAAACCGGTATACATGGTGCCAAGCCGCAACCGGTACGGCATTATCGGGCCTATCTACCCGCAGGAAATGCAGCCTGAAACGTTACAGAAAAAAATCAGCGAAAGCCCGCTAACCAAAGGCAAAGCCGGGCAAAAACCGTCTTACAGCGTGGTGACCAACTGCACCTACGACGGTGTCTGCTATAACGCCAAAGAGGCCCAGGATCTGCTCGCGCAAACCAGCGATCGCATCCACTTCGATGAGGCCTGGTACGGCTATGCCCGCTTCAATCCAATTTATGCCGATCACTATGCCATGCGTGGCGCGCCGGGCGATCATAACGGTCCTACCGTGTTTGCCACCCACTCGACCCACAAACTGCTGAATGCGCTCTCTCAGGCATCTTACATTCACGTCCGTGAAGGTCGTGGGGCTGTGAACTTCTCCCGCTTTAACCAGGCGTACATGATGCACGCCACCACCTCTCCGCTGTATGCCATCTGCGCATCAAACGACGTGGCGGTCTCCATGATGGACGGCAACAGCGGTCTGTCGCTGACTCAGGAAGTGATCGACGAAGCGGTCGATTTCCGTCAGGCCATGGCACGGTTGTATAAAGAATTCACCGCCGAAGGCGACTGGTTCTTCAAACCGTGGAACAAAGAAGTGGTAACCGATCCGCAGACCGGCAAAACCTATGACTTTGCCGATGCGCCAACCCAACTCCTGACCACTGACCAGAACTGCTGGGTGATGCGTCCGGGTGAATCCTGGCACGGGTTTAAAGACCTGCCGGATAACTGGAGCATGCTGGACCCGATCAAAGTCAGTATTCTGGCGCCGGGGATGGGCGACGATGGCGAACTGGAAGAGAGCGGCGTACCGGCAGCACTGGTCACCGCCTGGCTTGGCCGCCACGGTATCGTGCCGACCCGTACCACCGATTTCCAGATTATGTTCCTGTTCTCAATGGGGATTACCCGTGGGAAATGGGGCACGCTAATCAACACCTTGTGCTCATTCAAACACCATTACGATGCCAATACACCGCTGGCGCAGGTGATGCCAGAACTGGTTGAGGAACATCCTGACACTTACGCCAACATGGGCATTCACGATCTGGGCGACACCATGTTCGCCTGGCTAAAAGAGAACAACCCAGGCGCCCGACTCAACGCGGCCTACTCCGGCCTGCCTGTTGCTGAAATCACCCCGCGTGAAGCCTATAACGCGATCGTCAGCGATAACGTTGAGATGGTGGCCATTGAAAATCTGCCGGGTCGTATAGCGGCGAATTCCGTGATTCCTTACCCACCAGGAATTCCAATGCTGCTGTCCGGGGAAAACTTTGGCGATGCCAATAGCCCGCAGATTAGTTATCTACGTTCGTTGCAGTCCTGGGACCATCACTTCCCTGGATTTGAACATGAAACCGAAGGAACGGAAATTATTGACGGTGTGTATCACGTCATGTGCGTGAAAGCATAATGTCGTTTTATAGATAGTCCGATGTTTAGGGTAGACATGTCATGCTTGAGTAATTCCTGAGTATTGCTGCAAAACAATAACATTGTCATACCTTTTTGCGCGGGACCACCCCGCGCTTTTTTTATACGCAAATAGCACGTTTCCACTTGCGTACAAAATTGTGTACATAAGAAAAATCCCGCAACCATTGTAATTAATTTCAGACACGTTATTTTATTGCAGTCCTGGTTTCATCATACAATTTCAATTTAGCCGATATGGTTCATCTGATGATGGGCTACGGTGTTTTATGTTCATATTCCTGGAGTTTGGGTATGAGGGTTTGCAGCAGAGCAGCTTGTGTTGTTGTATTAACGGAGAAGGATGTTTGGTTAAGGATTAACGGTAAAGAAGCCATCAGCTTAAAAGCTAATCATATGGCACTGGTAGCGTGTGATAATAATATTATCGATTTCTCATCGCTTAATAACGCACTGGTCGTACATATCAGTCGCGATATCATTAAAGACTATCTACGTTTTTTGAATAAAGACCTTTCACAGATCCCAATCTGGCAACGGAGTGCCAACCCAGTGATGACCGCCGCGTGTCTGACGCCGGATGTCTTCCGGGTGGCCGCCCAGCATAGCGTTATGGACACAGTGGACGAAGGTGAAAGTGAGCGTACGCGCTCGCTACTGTTCACGGTATTATCACGCTTTCTCGGCAGCAAAAAGTTTATTTCTCTGCTCATGCATATACTACGCAGTTGTATCAGCGACAGCGTCTATCACATTATTGAGAGCGATATACATAAAGACTGGAATTTAAGCATGGTCGCCAGTTGCTTATGCCTGAGTCCCAGTTTGTTAAAGAAAAAGCTCAAAAGTGAAAATACAAGTTATAGCCAAATAATTACCACGTGTCGCATGCGTTATGCTGTCAATCAATTATTGATGGACGGCAAGAACATTTCCCAGGTCTCTCAACTGTGCGGATATAACAGTACTTCATACTTTATTTCTGTATTCAAAGAGTTCTACGGGATGACGCCTCTGCATTATGTCAGTCAACATAGGGAGCCATCCGCTGCCTGATTTTTAATCAGATAGCGATAAGCCATAATAATATCAGCATTAGCGATACCCCCAGTCCGTCACCATAAAATAGTCTTCTGAAGAGGTATGATTAGGCGTCATTTATCCTTATCAGGAGTTAAAAAATATGTCGACGGATGCTGATGCTCACAAAGTGGGCTTAATCCCCGTCACCCTTATGGTGTCGGGGAATATTATGGGTTCCGGTGTATTCCTGCTACCCGCAAACCTTGCGTCAACTGGCGGGATTGCAATCTACGGATGGTTGGTCACTATTATCGGTGCTTTAGCGCTGTCGATGGTGTATGCAAAAATGTCGTCCTTAGACTCCAGTCCCGGTGGTTCTTACGCTTATGCCCGCCGCTGTTTCGGTCCTTTCCTGGGCTATCAGACCAACGTGCTGTACTGGCTGGCGTGCTGGATTGGTAACATCGCCATGGTGGTCATTGGCGTCGGATACCTGAGCTACTTCTTCCCCATCTTAAAAGATCCGCTGGTCCTGACGCTGACCTGCGTCGTCGTACTGTGGATCTTCGTATTGCTGAACATTGTCGGGCCGAAAATGATCACCCGTGTACAGGCCGTCGCAACGGTACTGGCGCTGGTGCCAATTGTAGGTATTGCCGTCTTCGGCTGGTTCTGGTTCCGCGGTGAAACCTACATGGCGGCATGGAACGTCAGCGGCATGAACACCTTTGGCGCGATTCAAAGCACTCTGAACGTCACCTTGTGGTCATTTATCGGGGTAGAAAGCGCTTCCGTCGCGGCAGGCGTGGTTAAAAATCCCAAACGTAACGTGCCTATCGCCACTATGGGCGGCGTGCTGATTGCCGCCGTTTGCTATGTGCTCTCCACCACAGCGATTATGGGTATGATCCCTAACGCCGCGCTGCGCGTTTCAGCCTCTCCGTTCGGCGATGCCGCACGCATGGCGCTGGGTGACACCGCAGGGGCGATTGTCTCCTTCTGTGCCGCTGCCGGGTGTCTTGGTTCTCTGGGCGGCTGGACGCTGCTTGCCGGGCAAACCGCCAAAGCAGCAGCCGATGACGGTCTGTTCCCACCGATTTTTGCCCGCGTTAACAAAGCCGGTACGCCGGTAGCTGGGTTAATTATCGTCGGCATCCTGATGACCATCTTCCAGTTCAGCAGCATGTCGCCGAACGCCGCGAAAGAGTTTGGTCTGGTCTCTTCGGTCTCCGTTATCTTCACCCTGGTGCCATATCTGTATACCTGCGCCGCGCTGCTGCTGCTCGGCCATGGTCACTTTGGTAAAGCGCGCCCGATGTACCTACTGGTAACCTTTATCGCCTTTGTCTACTGCATCTGGGCGGTTGTCGGTTCTGGTGCCAAAGAGGTAATGTGGTCGTTCGTCACGCTGATGATCATCACCGCGCTGTATGCACTTAACTACAATCGGATCCATAAAAACCCGTATCCACTGGATGCCCCGGTAAACAATAATTAACGCCGGCAATCATCGTTGCCCGATGGCGTTAGTTCATCGGGCAGACGTTCTCCCACTGCTATTCTTGAAATCAACATTAAGAACTTAAGGTTGGCTTAACTTTACTTTGAGAGGATTTGCGCCACTTAGTCGATGGAACCCCCTTAATGTTAAAGCTCCTGTTTAAAAGGCCTGCTCTCGGGCTCATCAGCTGGCTTCTGCTGATCTCATTTTATCTTGCAACCTTTCTGAACATTGCGTTCTATAAACAAGTGCTGCAAGACCTGCCTCTGGATTCCATGCGTAACGTACTGGTGTTTTTGTCGATGCCGGTGGTTGCGTTTAGCGTCATGAACATCGTACTGACGCTGGCCTCATTCCTGTGGCTTAATCGCCTGGTGGCCTGCATTTTCATTCTGGTTGGCGCCTCGGCCCAATATTTCATCATGACCTACGGCATCATCATCGACCGCTCGATGATCGCCAATATGATGGACACCACGCCCGCCGAAACCTTTGCTTTGCTGACGCCGCAAATGCTCATCACGATCGGGGTGAGCGGTATTCTGGCCGCGCTCATTGCCTGCTGGGTAAGAATCAACCCCATTACTCCGGCGCTGCGCAGCGTGCTGTTCCGTGGCGCGAACATTCTGGTCTCCGCGCTGCTGATCGTGCTGGTCGCCGCGTTCTTCTATAAAGATTACGCCTCACTGTTTCGCAACAACAAAGAACTGGTGAAATCCCTCAGTCCATCCAACAGCATTGTGGCGACGTCGTCCTGGTATTCGCACCAGAGATTGGCCCATCTTCCGCTGGTGCGCATTGGCGAAGATGCACATCGTAATCCGATGATGGTGAAAGAAAAGCGTAAGAATCTGACGATTGTAGTTCTTGGCGAGACCTCACGCGGCGACAACTTCTCGCTGTCCGGCTATTCGCGCCAGACCAACCCGCTGCTGGAAAAAGATGATGTGGTCTATTTCCCTCGCACCACGTCCTGCGGTACGGCCACGGCAGTATCCGTGCCCTGTATGTTCTCCGATATGCCGCGCGCGCACTACGATGAAGAACTGGCGCAGCATCAGGAAGGCGTACTCGACATCATCCAGCGGGCGGGAATTAACGTGCTGTGGAATGATAACGACGGTGGATGTAAAGGAGCCTGCGATCGAGTGCCGCACCAGAATATGACTCAGCTTAACCTGCCAGGACAGTGTATTGACGGTGAATGCTACGACGACGTGCTGTTCCACGGGCTGAAAGAGTACATCAATAACCTGCAAGGCGACGGCGTGATTGTGCTGCATACTATCGGCAGCCACGGTCCGACCTATTACAACCGCTATCCTGCGCAGTTCAAGAAATTTACGCCAACCTGCGACACCAACGAAATCCAGACCTGTTCGCAGCAACAACTGGTGAATACTTACGACAACACCATTCTTTACGTTGACTATATTGTTGATAAAGCAATCAATATACTAAAAGCGCATCAGGATAATTTCACCACCAGCCTGGTGTATCTTTCCGATCACGGCGAATCCTTAGGGGAAAATGGCGTCTATTTGCACGGCCTGCCGTATTCGATTGCGCCAGATACGCAAAAACATGTGCCGATGCTGCTGTGGCTCTCAGAGGATTATCAGCAACGTTATCAGGTCTCTCAGACATGTTTGCAAAAACGGGCAAGCTCAGAAGATTTCTCACAGGATAATCTCTTCTCCACCCTGCTGGGATTAACGGGCGTGCAAACACAGAAATATCAGGCGGCAGATGATATTCTGCAACCCTGCCGGGGAGGCTAAACGAATGAAAATCCTGATTGTTGAAGACGATACGTTGTTATTACAGGGACTGATACTCGCCGCGCAAACAGAAGGTTATGCCTGCGACGGCGTATCAACGGCCCGTGCAGCAGAGCAATGCCTGGAGACCGGACATTACAGTCTGGTGGTTCTGGACCTGGGTTTACCGGATGAAGACGGCCTGCATTTCCTGAACCGGATCCGACAGAAAAAATACACCGTGCCGGTACTTATCCTCACCGCACGCGACACGGTGAAAGACCGGGTCAGCGGACTGGACGTGGGTGCTGATGACTATCTGGTTAAACCGTTCGCGCTGGAAGAATTGCACGCCCGCATCCGGGCGCTGCTGCGTCGTCATAACAATCAGGGTGAAAATGAGTTAATTGTCAGCAACCTGACGCTAAATATCGGTCGTCGCCAGGTGTGGATGGATGGACAAGAAGTCGTTTTAACGCCGAAAGAATACGCGCTTCTGTCACGCCTGATGCTCAAAGCAGGCAGCCCGGTACACCGGGAAATCCTGTATAACGACATCTACAACTGGGATAACGAACCGTCGACCAATACGCTGGAAGTGCACATTCATAACCTACGCGATAAAGTCGGGAAATCACGCATCCGCACGGTCAGGGGATTTGGCTATATGCTGGTTGCCACTGAGGAAAGCTAAGTGAAGCTGCTGCGATATCTAAAACAACCGCTCCCCCTTCGTCATCGCCTGATGCTGACGATTGGTCTTATTCTGCTGGTCTTTCAATTGATTAGCACCTTTTGGCTGTGGCACGAAAGTACCGAGCAAATACAGTTATTCGAGCAGGCGTTACGCGAAAATCGTAACAACGATCGCCACATCATGCATGAGATCCGCGAGGCCATCGCCAGCCTGATCGTCCCCGGCATCTTTATGGTCAGCCTGACGCTGCTGATTTGCTACCAGGCGGTGCGGCGCATAACTCGTCCGCTGGCCGTTCTGCAAAAAGAGTTAGAAGCACGAGCAGCCGATAACCTGGCCCCAATTGAAATTCACAGTTCCACCGTTGAGATCCAGGCGGTCGTCTCGGCGCTCAACGAGTTGGTGACGCGGCTCACCACCACTATCGAAAACGAACGCTTATTTACCGCCGATGTCGCCCACGAACTGCGCACACCGTTGTCAGGCGTTCGCCTGCATCTGGAATTACTGTCAAAAACCCATAAGGTCGACGTTTCGCCGCTAATTGCCCGCCTTGATCAAATGATGGACAGCGTGTCGCAACTGCTGCAACTCGCCCGCGTCGGACAGTCGTTTTCTGCCGGGAGCTACCAGCACGTCAAACTGCTGGAGGACGTTATTCTGCCCTCTTATGACGAACTCAGCACCATGCTGGACCAGCGCCAGCAGACGCTGCTCCTGCCGCAAAGCGCGGCGGATGTTGTCGTACGTGGCGATGCTACGCTATTGCGAATGCTGCTGCGAAACCTGGTGGAGAATGCGCATCGTTACAGCCCGGAAGGCACTAATATTACGATTAGCCTGGATACCGAGCATGATGCCGTCCTGACCGTCGAAGATGAAGGGCCAGGCATTGATGAAAGTAAATGCGGGGAACTGAGCAAAGCGTTTGTGCGTATGGACAGCCGTTTTGGCGGGATTGGGCTGGGGCTGAGCATTGTCAGTCGTATCACCCAGTTACATCTCGGGCATTTCTATTTGCAAAATCGTCAGGGAACCGGCGGTACTCGCGCCTGGGTGGAATTAGCGAAAGCTCAGTAAGAACTCACCCACACGTACAAAAAGCTGCTGACGATCAGCAGGCTGCACACGGTGGTCAAACTTTCATAAATGCGGGTTTTCATGACACTCTCCTCCGAAACTATGGAGGAGAGTTTGCCTGACACAGATTAAGCCAACCTTAAGTCGATATCATAAGACGCCTTATCCGGCCTACAGAGTACAACACTGCCCGTAGGCCTGATAAACGCAGTGCCATCAGGTAAGTCTGGCTAAACGCCGGATGACGGCTGACGCCTTATCCGGCCTACAGAGTACAACACTGCCCGTAGGCCTGATAAACGTAGTGCCATCAGGCAACTCTGGCTATGCGCCGGATGACGGCTGACGCCTTATCCGGCCTACAGAGTACAACGCTGCCCGTAGGCCTGATAAACGCAGTGCCATCAGGCAACTCTGGCTATGCGCCGGATGACGGCTGACGCCTTATCCGGCCTACAGAGTACAACGCTGCCCGTAGGCCTGATAAACGCAGTGCCATCAGGCAACTCTGGCTATGCGCCGGATGACGGCTGACGCCTTATCCGGCCTACAGAGTACAACGCTGCCCGTAGGCCTGATAAACGCAGTGCCATCAGGCAACTCTGGCTATGCGCCGGATGACGGCTGACGCCTTATCCGGCCTACAGAGTACAACGCTGCCCGTAGGCCTGATAAACGTAGTGCCATCAGGCAACTCTGGCTATGCGCCGGATGACGGCTGACGCCTTATCCGGCCTACAGAGTACAACACTGCCCGTAGGCCTGATAAACGCAGTGCCACAGGCAACTCTGGCTATACGCCGGATGACGGCTGACGCCTTATCCGGCCTACAGAGTACAACACTGCCCGTAGGCCTGATAAACGTAGTGCCACAGGCAACTCTGGCTATACGCCGGATGACGGCTGACGCCTTATCCGGCCTACAGAGTACAACACTGCCCGTAGGCCTGATAAACGCAGTGCCACAGGCAACTCTGGCTATACGACGGATGACGGCTGACGCCTTATCCGGCCTACTTAAGTACAACGCTACCCGTAGGCCTGATAAACGTAGTGCCATCAGGCAATGGCACGATTACTCATCGATACGCGGATGCTGCTGCACCAGGCGCGTACGCTTGAGCTGCAGCTCAGCAATTTCCTGATCGATATCTTCGATTTTCTGCTCGATATTATCGTAGTGCTCGCCGAGGATCTCTTTCGCTTCCTGAATATCCGAAGCGGCAGGCGTGGCCCCTTTCAGCGGCTGATTGGCGGTCTCTTTCATGGTCACGCCAGTAATTAAACCAATCACCGCAATCACCATCAGATAATAAGCAGGCATCATCAGATTCTGCGAGCTTTCCACCAGCCATGCGGCCAATGTCGGAGTCAGACCGGCGATCAATACCGAGATATTAAACGCGGCGGCCAGCGCACTGTAGCGAATATGCGTCGGGAACATCGCCGGTAACGTTGACGCCATCACCCCGGTAAAGCAGTTGAGGATCACCGCCAGCATCAGCAACCCGGCGAAAATCAGGCCGATAACGTTACTGTTAATCAGAATAAATGCCGGAATCGCCAGCACAAACAGCGCAATACTGCCCATGATCACAAACGGACGGCGCCCGAAACGGTCGCTGAGCAAACCCATAATCGGCTGCACAAACAGCATCCCAATCATGATGGCGATAATAATCAACACGCCGTGGTCTTCAGAGTAATGCAGGTTATGCGATAGATAGCTCGGCATATAAGTGAGCAGCATGTAGTAGGTGACGTTGGTGGAAATCACCAGACCAACACATGCCAACAGGCTGCGCCAGTGCTTGGTCGCAATCTCTTTAAACGAGACTTTAGGACCTTCCTGCAGACCCTGACGATCGCCCTGCTCCAGTTTATCCACGTGCTGCTGGAACGCCGGTGTCTCTTCCAGCGCATGGCGCAGGTACAGACCAATCAGCCCTAACGGTAGCGCCAGGAAGAACGGAATACGCCAGCCCCACTCAAGGAAGTTATCCTCGCCGACGATAGTTGAGATCAGGACCACCACGCCCGCACCCAGCACAAACCCGGCAATTGAGCCGAAGTCCAGCCAGCTGCCCATAAATCCGCGCTTACGGTCTGGCGAGTACTCTGCGACAAAAATCGACGCCCCGGTGTACTCTCCGCCGACCGAGAATCCCTGCGCCATCTTACACAGCAACAGCAGAATCGGTGCCCAGATACCAATCGAGGCATACGAGGGAATAAGACCGATACAGAAGGTACTGATCGACATAATCACTATGGTGATAGCGAGGATCTTCTGGCGACCATATTTATCGCCGAGCATACCGAAGAACAATCCGCCAAGCGGTCGAATCAGAAAGGGAACAGAGAAAGTAGCGAGTGCGGCAACCATCTGCACGCTGGGGTCAGCCCCCGGGAAGAACACTTTACCTAATGCGTAAGCAACAAACCCATAAACACCAAAATCAAACCACTCCATCGCATTACCTAACGACGCTGCGGTAATGGCTTTTCGCAATTTACCGTCATCAATGATGGTAACGTCGCGCAGCGTTATTGGTTTTATTTTTTTCCTTTTTAGCATACTCGTCCTCATAGACTTAGCCCTGTCACGCTACAGTTCGAGTCCCCCAACGCCACATGCGTCAAGGTCATCACCGAGCGGGGAACGCACAGGCGCATTCCCTGTAACAAGCGTAGCAGGTTTACTTACACTGACGAGAAACGTGCAGTACAACCGAACCTGTTGACGCCTGATTGGGCGGTTAATGACCTCTTTACCCTAACAGTGTTTAAATTTGTGATCAACTTCACATATAGCTTTTCATTTCGTCAACATGCGTAAATCAGGTCATTCTGAGTCAACTTTTTTACATGTCATGCTTGCGATTTACTGACAATTAAATACAAGAATAAATCGCTTTATTGCACCAACAATCACAGCAGTCACTATTATTCTGCTAGCCAAAAAAACACCTAATCCCTTCACAAAAAGATCACAGCTTTTTTAATAATCAGAGCACCTGAGAAGTTTTGCTCGGAATATGTGATGAAGATAACTAAAACATCGTTTTATTTTGATTGAATCAATGTTCCTATGAATGCAAACTAATTCCAGACGCAATATCCCTGGGAGCAGCAACACGCTCAACGTATGCCGCGTTAGATTTTATAAAACAATGAGATAGCGATTCTCTTTGTTAAGAGATACCAGTAACCATTTGAATTTATTAATCTTTACCTTCTTGCGCGAGTATTAGCAGCGACAAGACATGAGGACGTTTATGAAAATTAAAGCCACGATTGAACGCATCCCCGGCGGAATGATGTTGATTCCTCTGTTATTAGGCGCAGTGTTAAATACGTTAGCTCCGGATACCGGTGCGTATTTCGGTTCGTTTACCAAAGGAATGATCAGCGGAACGGTACCGATTCTGGCAGTGTGGTTTTTTTGTATCGGCGCATCTATTGATTTGCGAGCTACCGGCACGGTATTACGCAAGTCCGGTACGTTGGTAATAACCAAAATAGCCGTGGCGTGGGTAGTGGCAATGATTGCTGCTTCATTTATTCCTGATACCGGTATTCAAACCGGGTTCTTTGCCGGTCTTTCCGTGCTGGCAATTGTTTCAGCTATGGACATGACTAACGGTGGTCTGTACGCCAGCCTGATGAACCAGTACGGCACGAAAGAAGAGTCCGGCGCATTCGTGTTGATGTCTCTGGAATCCGGTCCGTTAATGACCATGGTGATCCTCGGCTCCGCGGGTCTGGCCTCCTTTGAGCCACACCATTTTATCGGCGCAGTATTACCGTTCCTGATTGGTTTTACATTGGGTAACCTGGATCACGACCTGCGTTCTTTCTTCAGCAAAGCCACACCGGTGCTGATTCCGTTCTTCGGTTTCGCGTTGGGTAACACCATTAACCTGAGCGTGATCGTTGATACCGGTCTGCTGGGTATCCTGCTGGGTGTCGCGGTTATCGTCATCACTGGGATCCCGCTGATTATTGCTGACCGCGTTATCGGCGGCGGGAACGGTACGGCGGGCGTGGCAGCCTCTTCTGCAGCAGGCGCTGCGGTAGCAAACCCGGTGATTATCGCCCAGATTAACCCAGCGTTCGAACCGGTTGCCGCATCCGCTACGGCGCTGGTTGCCGCCAGCGTGATTGTCACCGCTATTCTGGTGCCGATTATCACCGCGCTGTATGCCAAACGTTTTAATAAGAACCTGGTCGCCAACGAAGCGGTGGCCACCCCGGCAGACTCCCTGCACCACTAAGCCTGCCTTTATCCTACTCACCGCCCTTGCTCAATTGACGAGCAGGGGCGGTGCAAAAATCTCCTCAACCATCGCATCAACCAGCCGTTTCGCCGAACACAATCGCGGCATTCCCAGCGCCACATTTTGCCAACGCTGCGTCACCGACCAGCTCACCGGATGACGCTGCGCATCGCACCAGTCCCCCAGCCAGCTCAACATATCGTTATGCTCGCCCGAGCCGCCAACAGCAGGCGTGCTGAGCCAATGATGATAGTAATGGCGCGTGGCAGGTGCTGCATTTACGCTGTCCGCCAGCGCCTGAGCGGCCATGGTGCGCAGGTTATCTGTTAGCATTGACACCACATCGGCATTCGCTAACCGGCAAGCGTCACCGAAGGCTCCCCAGCGCAGTTCCTCCAGCGCAACAAAACAGCGTCCGGGCAACGACCAACCGTCATACGCGCCAGCCCGCCAGCGGGTAAAAATTTGCTCGCTGTGTTCGCCAGCTTGCACCGTCAGGCCGCGTTGTGTCACGGCTTTCTCTTTATAAGCGCCACGCTGGGTAAACCAGTCGGTGAGCGCACTCACCTGCTGCATCAGACCGGGCGTGGAGAGTCCACGTGGGTGTTCGGTTTGCTGTAAAAGCATCAACCCTTCGGCAATACGCACCAGCGCTAAATGGCCTGGGTCAATCATACCCGCCAGCTTCTCCACCAGCTTGAGACGCATCACCAGATGCTCGCTGGACACTCCCGCCATCACCCACGCACGCAGTTGCGTCTGGGATAACACCTCCTGCGTCAGGCGCGCGCGCAGCCGCTGCTGCTGTTGCAGAAAACCGCCGGAACGTTTGGTTTCATCTCCCTGAACCAGATCGACCATAAACTTCGGGTAGACGCACTCCAGCGTCCGCCCGGGGCCTTCCAGTAACACGTTAGTCATGTGTGCTCGGTTGCAAAAAGGGTATTGATATCGTCGCGCAGCAAGCGGGAATCTTCATAAAGCCATGCCGCAGTCGTAATGCGGTGCTGCAGCTGTTCGTTCAAGGCATTCACCGCAGATTCATTTTGCTGGCGCAGGGTCAGGCTCTCACGCAGGCTTGCCTGTAATTGCGTCAAACACAGTGAGAAATCAGCAAAAAATGTGGCCATGCCTGCCGTAACGGAAATATCGACCTGAGCAGCTAAAGCTTTACGAATTTGTTGGCAAAACTGGGTGACGTAGTGCACGAGGTTCTTATGCAGTGCGCCCATATCAATGAGATAACGCGTTTTTGTTTCGACGTAATCATTCCATCCCCAGTTGGGTTGGTTCAGCCAACGGGAGAAAGTGTCACGCACCACACCGCCAGTAGACGGCGCGTTTTCTGCCGGAATATCCTGCTCAATGGCCTCGTTGAACAACTGGCGGGTATTGAAGTTAAACATCGCCGCATGAAACGCAGGAAAACGGATCCGCGCACGAAACCCGGCGTGGTTCAGCTCCTCTTTCACCCGCTGTTCAATGGGGCGCATGGCGTCATTAAGCGCCCGGGACAGCGTCGACTCCAGCTGTTCAAAGCGCAGTGCTAAATCCCGGCTGATGCTTTCCTGCGCCGCCAGCAAGACGACCTCACAGGACGATCGCATTTTATCCAGCACGATTTTCGCTTGCCCTTCATCGTGCAGCACCAGCATTTCTCCGGCCATTTCTGCCGAGGAAACGCCAGCCCCCAGACCATGTTGTGACATCATCAGGACGTTTTCTTTAACAAAAAACGTGTTGATGCCGCACAGAATCTCAGTCTGTTGCTCATTGAGATAAACCGCAGCAGCATCCAGCGCCAGCTCTACCTCATGGCTGACTTCATCACTCACCCGCCCCTGGCTCACTTCTAACTGCTGCATATCGTCTTCAATATGCGTGATGTTCAGCCGCAGTTTTTCATAGGCGACCGTTAACCCGTGGGCGCGAAACTCCAGATATTCGTGCGCGCTTTGCGCATAGTTTAATAATTTATGCGATGCCGAACGCAGCGCATACAGTGAAGCATTGGCGTAAGCGGCATGAATCACTTTCTGGATCGGCTGCTCAAACAGCGAATCTTCCCACAACAGATCGGCGGCATGGCGGATGTGTTCCGTATCGTCAAGATCGGTGGTGCGCCAGCGTCTACCAAGCGCCGCTTCGGCAAAATCCTGTACCCAGCGTTGCACCTGATGGTCAGGCAACCGCCCGCGGGTCGTCAGCTCATGACGCGCCCTGTTCGCCAGATACCCCCACATAGAGGAAACCGGATAAATTCGCTCCGGGGCAATGCCACCTTGCATCAGCGTGCCGGAAATTAACGCCCGTACCTGTTCTTCATCATCACTGTTGCGGTCTTTCTGATCGAACTTGTTCACCAGCGCGTATAACGGCACTGACTTACCGACCGCCATAATCGCCTGACGCACTTCTTCATCGGAAATTGACTTCAGTTGGGTGTAATCCATCACCGCCAGCACTGCAGAGGCCCGCGCCAGCTGTTCATTCAGCATCTTTTGTAAGTGCGGTTGCCCGGCCTCATTTGGCCCCGGCGTATCCAACAACGTTAATTGCCCCGGATAGCTCGCCTGTCCGGCTAAATGGACAAACTCAACCTCAATAACCGGAATATGCTCAATCGCGGCATAGGCGGCAAAAGGAAAATCAACATCCAATGCTTTTGACAGGCGTACCAGGTCGTTCAGGCTTTTAAGGCAATGGAAAATAGGCTGGGCGCCAAGATAATACCGTTCAAATGCCACACCGTTTTCAATATGCTGCAGCAGGACATTCATATCCTTATCAATTTCCAGCGTCTGCGTAAGACGCTGGCGATCGCACTCGCGCACGCGCTGCTGTAAAACCTTCATTAAGGCATCGATCGGCGCAACATGTGAGAAATGCAGGACCGGCTCTTTCTGTCCCGGCGTATGGCGAATTAGCGTCGGTAACGCCGTCATCGGGCGATTACGGTTAGGTAACACTTCTGTTCCCACAATCGCGTTAATCGTCGTCGATTTTCCCGCTTTCATGGTGCCGACAATCGCCAGCACCATTTCCAGACGGGTAATCTTGCGCAACTCATTATTGAGCGTTGCTTGCTGGACATCCATGCCACGCGCGCTGAAATGCAGGGGCTGAACAACCTGACTGCTATGCTCTCCTTGTTTTAGCGCGACATCATCCAACGACGTCATAGGCAATTTTTGCAATTGCCTGAGATGTTCAAGCGAGAGCATCAGCAAGCGTTCCGCTTCCTGACTTAATTCATATATTGTCTGTGTGTGCATGGAAAATCTTTCCTTAACGCAAATGGCATTGCTTTTATTTAGCCCAATCGTTTTATTTATAGATTTTTTGGCTTTTATAATTACGTGTGGAAATAATTAAAATCAAAACAACCAGTTGATATTATTAAAATAAATTTGGCGCATAACTGCTGGCCTGATGCCTCTCACTTATGTAATAAGTAAGAAAAATAAACAGCGTAGTTCAGTTTTAAAAAATGCCAGCGTAATTCCCCTACTAAAATTAAGGGGGTTAGTGATATTCAATCACAATGACTTAGGCATCCGTAAGCAACGTTACCTATGAATATCAGATATTTCGCCTCACCTTATCTTAAATAACTTAGCGTAGCAATTTCCCTTAAAAAATATTCCTCCATACTTTCATTGAGGTGAAAGCAATGGTTCTTTACAGCAGATCATTTTGCGTAATCGCGCAGTAGTCCCGACAAATGCAGGGATTTTATGTATAATTGCGGCCTTTTTCGGCAATCTGCCATTTTTTGGGCGCATTTGCCCCTGCTGACTTTTGAGGAAATCCACATGTCATTACCACACTGCCCACAATGCAACTCCGAATACACTTACGAAGATAACGGCATGTTCATCTGCCCGGAATGCGCTCACGAATGGAACGATGCTGAACCGGCGCAGGACAGCGACGAACTGATCGTTAAAGATGCCAACGGCAACCTGCTGGCTGACGGCGACAGCGTTACCGTAGTGAAAGACCTGAAGGTAAAAGGTAGCTCTTCCATGCTGAAGATCGGTACCAAAGTCAAAAACATTCGTCTGGTTGAAGGCGACCATAACATCGATTGCAAAATCGATGGCTTTGGCCCAATGAAGCTGAAATCTGAGTTTGTGAAAAAGAACTGATGCAAATTGCCTGATGGCGCTACGCTAATCAGGCTTGTGCCAGCTCATCTGTCAGGCGGGAAGCTCATACTTCCCGCCTGGTTTATTTGTGCAGACCATAACTACACTTAACTGGCTTCTTTTACCTGAGGTACAGATTATGCCGTTAAGTCCCTACATCTCCTTTGCAGGCAACTGCGCTGACGCTATCGCCTACTATCAAAAAACGTTAGGCGCTGAGCTACTCTACAAAATCAACTTCGGTGAAATGCCCAAATCGGCGCAGGACAGCGAAGAAGGTTGCCCTTCAGGCATGAAATTCCCCGACACCGCCATTGCTCACGCCAATCTGCGCGTGGCGGGCAGCGACATCATGATGAGCGATAGCGCCCCCGACGGAAAGGCTCACTACTCTGGCTTTACGCTGGTACTCGACACGCAAAACGTCGACGAAGGCAAGCGCTGGTTTGATAACCTGGCAGCAAACGGAAAAATCGAAATGGACTGGCAGGAAACCTTCTGGGCCCACGGTTTCGGCAAAGTAAGCGACCAGTACGGCGTGCCATGGATGATCAACGTCGTCAAACAGCAGCAACCTACAGAGTAATCCAACGGGAGGCCCGCCCTCCCGTACTGTCATCAAAAATCGCTCAACTCTTCATCACTGAGTAACCATCCCTTAACGAAAACGTCACATTGATCCGCCACGATGGGGCCACTTTTTTAGGGAGGCCGCATCATGCAAACGATTATTCGCGTCGAAAAACTCTCCAAGTCCTTCAATCAACATCAGGCGCTCAATGCGGTTGATCTGAACATCTGTTCTGGTGAGATGGTAGCTCTGCTTGGGCCGTCTGGCTCCGGCAAATCCACCCTTTTACGTCATTTAAGCGGTTTGATCACCGGAGATAAATCACCCGGTAGCCACGTCGAGCTGCTGGGTCGCACCGTTCAACATGAAGGTCGCCTGGCGCGCGATATCCGCAAAAGCCGCGCCCACACCGGCTACATCTTCCAGCAGTTCAATCTGGTAAACCGCCTGACGGTGCTGGAGAACGTCCTGATTGGCGCACTCGGCAGCACGCCATTCTGGCGCACCTGTTTTAGCTGGTTTAGCCAGGAACAGAAACAGCGCGCATTACAGGCGCTGACCCGCGTTGGCATGGCGCACTTTGCATACCAGCGCGTTTCCACGCTTTCAGGCGGGCAGCAGCAGCGCGTCGCTATTGCCCGCGCGCTGATGCAGCAGGCCAAAGTGATCCTTGCCGACGAGCCGATAGCCTCGCTGGACCCGGAATCCGCGCGCATCGTAATGGATACCCTGCGCGACATTAACCAGACCGACGGCATCACCGTGGTCGTCACGCTGCATCAGGTGGATTACGCCCTACGCTACTGCGAACGCATTGTCGCGCTGCGCCAGGGCAACGTCTTCTTTGACGGCAGCAGCCAGCATTTTGATAACGATCGTTTTGACCATCTCTACCGCAGCATGAATCGCGTCGAACAGAACGCACAGGCTGCTTAACTTTGCCCGAACTGAGGAATAAACATGAATTACAAGGCCGTTGCCGCGCTGGCGTTTACCAGCATGTTCAGCATCAGCACCTTGTTAAGCCCGGCGCATGCCGAAGAACAAGAGAAAGCGCTGAACTTTGGCATTATTTCGACCGAATCACAGCAAAACCTGAAGCCACAGTGGGAACCGTTCCTGAAGGACATGGAAAAATCGCTGGGCGTGAAAGTAAACGCCTTCTTCGCCCCGGACTACGCCGGGATCATCCAGGGCATGCGCTTTAACAAAGTCGATATCGCCTGGTACGGCAACCTCTCGGCAATGGAAGCGGTGGATCGCGCTAACGGACAAGTGTTTGCCCAGACCGTCGCCGCCGACGGATCCCCGGGTTACTGGAGCGTGTTGATCGTTAACAAAGACAGTCCGATCAACAACCTGAACGATCTGATCGCCAAACGCAAGGATCTGACCTTCGGCAACGGCGATCCCAACTCCACTTCAGGCTTCCTCGTCCCCGGCTACTACGTCTTCGCCAAAAACAACATCTCCGCCAGCGACTTCAAACGCACCGTTAACGCCGGACACGAAACCAACGCGCTGGCCGTCGCCAACAAACAGGTCGATGTCGCCACCAACAACACCGAAAACCTCGACAAGCTGAAAACTTCCGCACCGGACAAGCTGAAAGAGCTGAAGGTTATCTGGAAGTCACCGCTGATCCCGGGCGATCCGATCGTCTGGCGCAAAAATCTCTCCGAAGCCACCAAGGACAAGGTGTACGACTTCTTTATGAATTACGGCAAAACGCCGGAGCAGAAAACCGTACTGGAGCGTCTGGGCTGGGCGCCGTTCCGTGCCTCCAGCGACCTACAACTGGTCCCCATTCGTCAACTGGCACTGTTTAAAGAGATGCAGGGCGTGAAGGACAACAAAGGGCTGAACGAGGAAGAGAAAACCAGCAAAACCTCGGCGCTGAAAGCACAGCTCGACGACCTGGACCGTCTGACCGCCGCACTGGGCGCTATGACCAGCGTCAGCAAAGCGGTGCAGTAAACCTGGTGCCCAAATTGTAGGCCTGATAAGCGCAGCGCCATCAGGCAATGCAAGGGATTCCATGCCGGATGGCGGTGCCAGCACCTTATCCGGCCTACAACGCAAACACACGTGCCAACGGAGCTAAACATGCAAACCATCACCGTCGCCCCGCCCAAACGTAGCTGGTTCTCGTTGCTGAGCTGGGCCATTCTTCTCGCCGTACTGGTGGTCTCGTGGAAAGGTGCCGAAATGGCTCCGCTCACGCTGATCCAGGATTCCGGCAATATGGCGACCTTCGCCGCCGACTTCTTCCCGCCGGACTTCAGCCAGTGGCAGGACTATCTCGGTGAAATGGCCGTTACCCTACAAATTGCCGTCTGGGGTACCGCCCTCGCCGTGGTGCTGTCGATTCCCTTCGGCCTGATGTGCGCCGATAACCTCGTGCCATGGTGGATTTACCAGCCGATGCGTCGCCTGATGGACGCCTGTCGCGCCATCAATGAAATGGTCTTCGCCATGCTGTTCGTGGTCGCCGTCGGTTTAGGTCCGTTCGCCGGGGTGATGGCGCTGTTTATCCACACCACCGGGGTGCTCTCCAAGCTGCTTTCCGAAGCGGTAGAAGCCATTGAGCCGGGTCCGGTAGAAGGCATTCGCGCCACCGGGGCTAACAAGATTGAAGAGATCCTCTACGGCGTTCTGCCACAGGTCATGCCGCTGCTTATCTCCTATTCGCTGTATCGCTTTGAATCCAACGTTCGCTCGGCCACGGTGGTCGGAATGGTGGGCGCAGGCGGTATTGGCGTGACCTTATGGGAGGCGATTCGCGGCTTTCAGTTCCAGCAAACCTGCGCCCTGATGGTGTTAATCATCGTCACCGTCAGCCTGCTGGATTTCCTTTCCCAGCGTTTGCGTAAGCACTTTATCTGACTAGCGAGGCATTGATTGCTATGCACTTGTCTACACATCCGACCAGTTATCCAACGCGTTATCAGGAAATTGCCGCGAGACTTGAGCAGGAGCTTCGTCAACATTATCGCTGCGGTGACTATCTGCCCGCCGAGCATCAGCTTGCCGCGCGCTACGAGGTAAATCGCCATACCCTGCGCCGCGCCATTGACCAGTTGGTTGAGCGCGGTTGGGTGCAACGTCGTCAGGGCGTCGGCGTGCTGGTGCTGATGCGCCCGTTCGATTACCCGCTGAATGCCCAGGCGCGCTTTAGTCAGAACCTGCTGGACCAGGGCAGCCACCCCACCAGCGAAAAACTGCTGGCGGTGCTGCGCCCGGCCTCCAGCCACATTGCCGACGCGCTCAGCATTAACGAGGGCGATAACGTGATTCACCTGCGCACCCTGCGTCGGGTTAACGGTATCGCACTGTGCCAGATCGACCACTATTTTTCCGACCTCACGCTGTGGCCGCTGCTGCAGGGCTTTAACAGCGGTTCGCTGCACGACTACCTGCGCGAACAGTCCGGTCTGACGCTGCTGCGCACGCAAACCCGCATCAGCGCCCGCCGCGCACAGGCCAAAGAGAGCAAGGTGCTGGAAATCCCCAATATGGCGCCGCTGCTGTGCGTGCGCACCCTGAACCACCGTGAAGGCGAAGAACACGCGGCGGAATACTCCGTCAGCCTGACCCGCGCCGACATGATCGAATTCACTATGGAGCACTGAATGCATTTCGATACCGCCACCCGCCAGCGCTGGATGCGCGCGCTGGCCTACAGCAATGCCGATGCCCTGAACGCCCGCATCTGCGCACTCAAACTGACGCCGGACTATGAACTTATCCGCGCACCGGAAAGCGGACTGATGCAGATCCAGGCCCGTATGGGCGGTACCGGCAACCGCTTCTTTGCCGGCGACACTACGCTTACCCGCGCAGTGGTGCGCCTGAAGAGCGGCACGCTGGGTTACAGCTACCTGCTGGGACGCAACAAACACCATGCTGAGCAGTGCGCGGTGATTGACGCGATGCTGCAGGAACAAACGCATTTCCAGAACCTAATGGAAACCTTAATTGCCCCGCTGGAAGCGGAACGCGATGCGCTGATTAGCGCACGCCGTGCCGAAGTCAACGCCAGCCGGGTCGACTTCTTCACGCTGGTACGCGGAGATAACGCATGACCTTACAGACCGCATTTAATTTACCCGTTCAGGATGCTCAGCAGAGCTTTCGTCGCCTGCTGAAGGCCATGAGCGAGCCGGGCGTAATCGTCGCTCTGCATCAACTGAAACACGGCTGGCAGCCGCTGGGTCTGGCAACCACCAGCGTGCTGCTGACCCTGGTCGACGGCGACACGCCGGTCTGGCTGGCGCCGTCGATGGATAACGATATCGCCCGGCAGAACCTGCGTTTTCACACCAACGCGCCGCTGGTGGATCAGCCGCAGCTGGCGGCCTTTGCCGTCGCCGACGAACGTATCAGCAGCGAACAGTTGAACGCTCTCTCCGCCGGTTCCGCCGTCGCGCCAGAGACCAGCGCCACGCTGATTGTGCAGGTCGCAGGCTTAAGCGGCGGACGCATGCTGCGTCTGACCGGCGCGGGTATTGCCGAAGAGCGCATGATCGCGCCACAGCTGCCGGAATGCCTGATTCACGAACTCACCGAACGCCCGCACCCGTTCCCGCTGGGGGTTGATTTGATCCTCACCTGCGGCGAACGCCTGCTGGCTATTCCGCGAACCACCCATGTGGAGGTGTGCTGATGTACGTCGCCGTCAAAGGGGGCGAAAAGGCGATAGCCAACGCCCATGCCCTGCAAGAAAACCGACGCCGGGGCGATGAGGCCATTGCTGAACTGAGCGTGGCGCAAATCGAACAGCAGATGAACCTGGCCGTTGACCGGGTGATGACCGAAGGCGGCATCGCCGACCGCGAACTGGCGGCACTGGCGCTGAAGCAGGCCAGCGGCGATAACGTCGAAGCCATCTTTTTGCTCCGCGCCTACCGCACGACGCTGGCAAAGGTAGCGGTCAGTGAGCCGGTTAACAGCGCCGAAATGCGCCTTGAGCGCCGAATATCGGCGGTCTACAAGGATATTCCCGGCGGACAGCTGTTGGGACCGACCTATGACTACACCCATCGCCTGCTGGATTTTACCCTGCTGGCCAATGGCGAAACGCCGCCTCTGCGCAGCGCAGACGGCGCGCAGGATGCCTCCCCGCACGTCTTTTCCCTGCTGGCCAACCAGGGACTGGCAAAGCGTGAAGAGGATAATGGCGCCACGCCCGACGACGTCACCCGCACACCACCGGTTTACCCCTGTTCACGTGCTTCACGCCTGCAACAGCTTATGCGCGGTGACGAAGGCTATCTGCTGGCGCTGGCCTACTCCACCCAGCGCGGTTACGGACGCAATCACCCGTTTGCCGCCGAGATCCGCAGCGGCTACGTAGCGCTGGAAACGGTGCCGGAAGAGCTGGGATTTGCGGTGAACGTCGGTGAACTGCTGATGACTGAGTGTGAAATGGTCAATGGTTTTGTCGCACCAGAAAACGAATCACCCCATTTTACCCGCGGCTACGGGCTGGTTTTCGGCATGAGCGAACGTAAAGCGATGGCGATGGCGCTGGTAGACCGCGCCCTACAGGCAGCCGAATACGATGAAGCGGTCACGGGACCGGCGCAGGACGAAGAGTTCGTGCTGGCGCATGCGGATAACGTCGAGGCGGCGGGTTTTGTTTCGCACCTCAAACTTCCCCATTACGTCGATTTCCAGGCCGAGCTGGAACTGCTCAAACGCCTGCAACAGGAGGCCACCCGTGACCACTAACCTCTCCGGCTACAACTTTGCGTATCTTGATGAACAGACCAAGCGCATGATCCGCCGCGCCATTCTGAAAGCGGTGGCCATCCCCGGTTACCAGGTCCCCTTTGGCGGACGTGAAATGCCGATGCCCTACGGCTGGGGAACCGGCGGCATTCAGCTCACCGCCAGCGTGATTGGCGAGCCGGACGTCTTGAAGGTGATTGACCAGGGCGCGGATGACACCACCAACGCCGTGTCGATTCGTAACTTCTTCAAACGCGTTACCGGGGTGAATACCACCGAGCGCACGGAAGACGCGACCTTGATCCAGACCCGCCACCGCATCCCGGAAACGCCGCTGGCGGAAGATCAAATCATTATCTTTCAGGTACCGATCCCTGAGCCGCTGCGCTTTATCGAACCGCGTGAAACGGAAACCCGCACCATGCACGCGCTGGAAGAGTACGGCATCATGCAGGTGAAACTGTATGAAGATATCGCCCGCTTCGGCCATATCGCCACCACTTACGCTTATCCGGTGAAGGTCAACGACCGCTACGTCATGGACCCGTCGCCCATCCCGAAATTCGACAATCCGAAGATGGACATGATGCCGGCCCTGCAACTGTTTGGTGCAGGCCGCGAAAAGCGCATCTATGCCGTTCCACCTTACACCCGGGTGGAAAGCCTCGATTTCGACGATCACCCGTTTACGGTGCAGAGCTGGGATGAGCCTTGCGCCATCTGCGGCTCGACCCACAGCTATCTCGATGAAGTGGTGCTCGATGACACCGGCAAACGCATGTTTGTCTGCTCCGACACCGACTACTGCCGCCAACAGAGCGAGGCCCTCAGCAAATGACGCAACCGCTGCTTTCAGTCAACCACCTGACCCATCTCTACGCGCCGGGCAAAGGCTTCAGCGACGTTTCGTTTGACCTGTGGCCTGGCGAAGTGCTGGGTATCGTCGGCGAGTCTGGTTCCGGCAAAACCACGTTGCTGAAATCAATCTCATCACGGCTGACGCCGCAGAGCGGTGAGATTTTGTATCAGAACCGTTCGCTGTACGGCATGAACGAGGCCGACCGTCGCCGCCTGCTGCGTACCGAATGGGGCGTGGTGCACCAGCATCCGCTGGATGGGCTGCGCCGTCAGGTCTCCGCAGGCGGCAATATCGGCGAACGCCTGATGGCCACCGGGGCGCGCCACTACGGCGACATCCGCGCCACCGCGCAGCGTTGGCTGGAGGAGGTAGAAATCCCCGCCTCGCGTATCGACGATCTGCCCACCACCTTTTCCGGCGGCATGCAGCAGCGCCTGCAGATCGCCCGCAACCTGGTCACTCATCCCAAACTGGTGTTTATGGACGAACCCACCGGCGGGCTGGACGTTTCCGTACAGGCCAAACTGCTGGACCTGCTGCGCGGCCTGGTGGTGGAACTGGATCTGGCAGTGGTGATTGTCACCCACGATCTGGGCGTGGCGCGTCTGCTGGCGGACCGTTTGCTGGTGATGAAGCAGGGTCAGGTGGTGGAAAGTGGGTTAACCGACCGCGTGCTCGACGACCCGCATCATCCGTATACCCAGCTGCTGGTGTCGTCGGTGTTGCAGAACTGATTTTTTTGTTGTGCCGGATGGCGGCTATGCCTTATCCGGCCTACGGAGCGGCATTGCTTGTGCCGGATGGCGGCTACGCCTTATCCGGCCTACGGAGCGGCATCGCTTGTGCCGGATGGCGGCTACGCCTTATCCGGCCTACGGAGCGGCATCGCTTGTGCCGGATGGCGGCATTGGCTGTAGGCCTGATAAGCGAAGCGCCATCAGGCAATCAAACGAAAAAACGCTTAAAGAGGCTAAAAATGAACGCGATCCGCGTTGAAAATGTCAGTAAAACTTTTGTCCTGCATCAGCAAAACGGCGTGCGTCTGCCGGTGCTGCAAAACGCCACGCTGGACGTTAAAAATGGCGAATGCGTGGTACTGCACGGTCATTCAGGCAGCGGCAAATCCACGCTGCTGCGTTCGCTGTACGCCAACTATTTGCCGGATGAAGGCCACATCCACATCCGCCACAGCGATGAATGGGTCGATCTGGTGCAGGCTCCGGCGCGTAAAGTGCTGGAAGTTCGTCGTTCAACCATCGGCTGGGTGAGCCAGTTCCTGCGCGTGATCCCGAGGATTTCCGCACTGGATGTGGTGATGCAGCCGCTGCTGGATCTCGGCGTATCCCGTGAAGAATGCGCCGCGAAAGCCGCCAGCCTGTTAACGCGTCTCAACGTACCGGAACGCCTGTGGCACCTCGCGCCATCGACCTTTTCCGGTGGTGAACAGCAGCGCGTCAACATCGCCCGTGGGTTTATCGTCGATTACCCGATTCTGCTACTCGATGAGCCTACCGCCTCGCTGGACGCCAAAAACAGCGCCGCCGTTGTCGCATTAATTGAAGAAGCGAAAGCCCGCGGCGCGGCCATTGTCGGCATTTTTCACGATCAAACCGTGCGCGACCGCGTGGCGGATCGTCTGCACCTGATGGGAACAACAGCATGATTATCAATAACGTAAAGCTGGTTCTGGAAGATGAAGTGGTGCAAGGATCGCTGGAAATTGAGGGAGGGGTTATTCGCGCATTTGCCGAAACCCAGAGCCGTCTGCCAGAGGCTTTAGACGGCGAAGGCGGCTGGCTGCTGCCAGGGTTGATTGAGCTGCATACCGATAATCTGGATAAATTCTTCACCCCGCGCCCGAAGGTCGACTGGCCCGCCCACTCGGCGATGAGCAGCCACGACGCGCTAATGGTCGCCAGCGGTATTACCACCGTGCTGGACGCGGTGGCGATTGGCGATGTGCGCGACGGCGGCGACCGTCTGGAAAATCTGGAGAAGATGATCAACGCGGTGGAAGAGACGCAAAAGCGCGGGGTCAATCGCGCCGAGCACCGCCTGCATTTGCGCTGCGAGCTGCCGCATCACACTACTCTGCCGCTGTTTGAAAAACTGGTCGGTCGCGAGCCGGTAACGCTGGTATCGCTGATGGATCACTCGCCAGGCCAGCGTCAGTTCGCCAATCGCGAGAAGTACCGCGAGTATTATCAGGGCAAGTATTCACTCACCGACGAGCAGATGGCCCGCTATGAAGAAGAACAGTTAGCGCTGGCGGCGCGTTGGTCACAGCCCAACCGCACGGCGATCGCCCAGATGTGCCGTGAGCGCCAGATTGCGCTGGCCAGCCATGACGACGCCACCCACGATCATGTGCTGGAATCGCATCAACTTGGCAGCGTGATCGCCGAATTTCCCACAACTTTCGCAGCCGCCGAAGCCTCACGCCAGCATGGCATGAACGTGCTGATGGGCGCGCCCAACATCGTGCGCGGCGGCTCTCACTCCGGCAACGTGGCGGCGCATAAGCTGGCTGAGCTGGGGCTGCTGGATATTCTCTCCTCCGACTACTACCCCGCCAGCCTGCTTGATGCGGCATTTCGCGTGGCGGACGATAACGCCAACGGCTTTACGCTGCCGCAGGCGATTCGCCTGGTGACCCGCAATCCGGCGCGGGCATTAAATCTCGACGATCGTGGCGTTGTTGCCGAAGGTAAACGCGCGGATCTGGTGCTGGCGCACCGCAAAGGCGGCAACATCCATATCGACCACGTCTGGCGTCAGGGCAAAAGGGTATTCTGACTATGGGTAAACTGATCTGGCTGATGGGGCCGTCCGGCTCCGGTAAGGACAGCCTGCTGGCAGAATTGCGCCAGCAGGAACCGACGCAACTGCTGGTGGCGCATCGTTACATCACCCGCGCCGCCAACGCCGGGAATGAAAATCATATTGCGCTAAGTGAACCAGAGTTTTTTACCCGCGCCGGGCAGAACCTGCTGGCGCTGAGCTGGCACGCCAACGGCTTCTACTACGGCGTCGGCGTGGAGATAGACCTCTGGCTGCATGCTGGTTTTGATGTGGTGGTCAACGGCTCGCGTGCGCATCTGCCCCAGGCGCAGGCCCGTTATGGCGCTTCTTTGCTTCCCATTTGCTTACAGGTTTCTCCGGCAATTCTCCGCCAGCGCCTGCAGGCGCGTGGGCGGGAGAGCGAAACTGAAATCGCTGCCCGCCTCGAACGCGCGGCGCGCTACGCGCCGTATGACTGCCACGTCCTGAATAACGATGGTAGTTTGCTACAGTCTGTCGATACACTGCTCGCACTGATGGGACGCAAGGAGAAGAAACATGTCTGTCTGTGAATTACGCCGCGCCACGCTCTACGATACCGATGCGGTTTACGCGCTGATCTGCGAGTTGAAACAGGGTCAATTTGACCTGCAGGCTTTTAGCGCTGGTTACGCCGCTAATCTGCAAGATGCCAATATGCACTACCAGCTGGCGCTGATCGACGGGCAGGTCGTCGGCTTGATCGGTCTGCACCTGCAGTTTCATCTGCACCACGCCAACTGGATTGGCGAAATCCAGGAACTGGTGGTGATGCCGCAGGCGCGAGGGTTAAGGGTCGGCAGCCAGCTACTGGCCTGGGCCGAAGCCGCCGCGCGCGAAGCAGGCGCAGAAGTCACCGAGCTTTCCACCAGCACCCAACGCCTTGACGCGCACCGTTTTTACCAGCGCGAAGGCTATACCATGAGCCATTTTCGCTTCACCAAACCGTTATAGGGGGAGCCATGAGTCTGACCATTACGCTAACGGGAACGGGCGGCGCACAGCTGGTGCCGACATTTGGCTGCGACTGTGCAGCCTGCCAACGAGCACGCTTACAGGCGCAATACCGTCGACGCCCATGTAGCGGGGTGGTCAAATTTAATGATGCGGTGACCCTGCTGGACGCGGGGATCCCGCATCTGATGGACGACTGGCCAGCGGGCTGCTTCCAGCAGTTTCTACTGACCCACTATCATATGGATCACGTGCAGGGGCTGTTTCCACTGCGTTGGGGCGTGGGGGCGACTATCCCGGTGTACGGACCGCCGGATGAGCAGGGTTGCGACGATCTGTTTAAGCACCCCGGCATTCTCGATTTTAGCCATACCGTCGCGCCATTCGTGGTGTTTGACCTGCAAGGATTGCAGGTCACACCGCTGCCGCTCAACCATTCAAAGCTGACGTTTGGCTATCTGCTTGAGTCCGCACACAGCCGCGTGGCGTGGCTCTCCGATACCGCCGGACTTCCCGACAAGACGCTGAAGTTTCTCCACAATAACCAACCTCAGGTGATTATCATCGACTGCAGCCACGCCCCGCGCGCCGAGCCACCGCGCAATCACTGCGATGTAAATACCGTTATCGCCTTGAACGCGGTTATCCGCTGCCCACGGGTGATCCTGACGCATATCAGCCATCAGTTCGACCTGTGGATGATGGAAAATCCGCTGCCGGCAGGATTTGAGGCGGGGTATGACGGCATGGAGATTGTGCTGGAGTAAAGAAATTTGCCGGATGCGATAAAAACATCTTATCCGGCCTACAAGCTGACATTCAGGCGACTTTTTTAGACTCGCCATTTCGCTGAGCAATAAAATCTTTAACCGAAACAATGCGGTTCAGTTCTTCTTGCGCCCGCATGTCATTTTCAACTTCCCACAGGTCAACCGCCGCCTGTAAGTTACGCCAGAAATCAACGGAAGTATCGAACGCTTTGGCCAAACGAAACGCCATATCCGTTGTTAATTTGCGATTATTGTTGACCAGTGCGCTCACCGTATTGCGATGAACATGCAGTATTTCAGCCAGATCATTAATTTTCAGCTCGAGCGGCTCCAGGTATTCATATTGCAGGATATCACCCACAGTCGTTGGTTTTCTGGTTGCCTGTTTCATATCGTTACCTTAGATTTTCTCTAGTTCTAGTAGATGTGTGGATCTAAGTACACATCTTCGGCCTTACCGTTAATCCATTTAAATATTAATCGGTACTGCTTGTTTACTCTGATTGAAGAATATTCCTGTAATTTTCCAGTTAACTCTTCATATCTGTTACCGGGTGGCGAGCGCAAATCCCGATGCGAAACAGCCGCATTAATGATATCTAGCTTTCTGGCTAATGCAGTGTGAATATCCGCGGGTATTTTTCTGTGCGGTGTCGCCCGTTCAAAAAAATCTTCAAGCCATGTATCCCGAAAATTTCTGATATTTAATGATTTAGACATTCCATTGCCCGCTCCTTTTCCATAAGCATAAAGAGATTGTAATGCATACATGCACTGTGCTCAAGTGCATACATTAACATAAAATGGCGAGATGTTTAGCTGAAAGCTAAATCCCTTACAGGGGATAAAATACTCTTAAATTTAAATAGTTATAGCTAACGATCGTAATCTTCTTCCATTCTGCGCTCTTCGTCCTCTAACTGACGCCGTTCCTGATCGAGCTGGCGCTGACGGTCATCCAGTTGGCGACGTCGATCTTCAAACTGGCGGCGGCGATTGTCATATTGCCTGCGCCGGTCGTCACTCATCTGGCGCTGCCAGCTTTCATCACGGGAGTCATCATAATCCCGCCCGTTATCCGGTTTGTATGCGTCGTTAATCGCCTGCTGAATATTACCAATGGCGTCATCGATAATATCCGCCTGCGCCGATACGGTGGTCAGCATCAGCAAACTAAAAAGAAGGAATGTCGCGGAGCGTTGCATAAAACCAGCCTCATCAAGAAACTCGTCCCACGGTAATCAAAGCGTATTTGCGCGGGTAGCGGAGGAATCTCAATTACGCGAATGCCGCAGCGCCTGCGCCAGTTCTCCCCGGGTGAAGGGCTTTCGCAACAACGCCACATCCGGCAGCGCCGGGTTATGCGCCGGGCGTAAATCCTGACCGCTAATCAGCAGGATGCTCAACTGGGGATAATGTGCCAGCGCATGATTCACCACATCCACGCCACTCAACCCTCCTGGTAGCATTAAGTCGCTGATTAAAATATCAATCTCGGATGAAGCCGCCAGCATATGCATCGCCTGTTCGCCGTTGGCGGCCTCTAACGTCAGGTAGCCCAGCAGGTGTAACTGCTCACATAACGTCTGGCGCACATCGGCTTCATCTTCAAGCACCAGTACCAGTTTTTCACCGCTGTTCGCCGCATGTACCGCCACAGGTTCTGCCTGAGCCTGCACTGGCACAACGGCGCGAGGAAGCTGCAATCTGACCGTTGTTCCCTGTCCGGGCGCGCTTTCGATCTCCACCCGGCCTCCGGACTGGCGCACAAAACCGTAGACCATCGATAGCCCCAGCCCGCTGCCGCTGCCGGTCTGTTTGGTGGTAAAAAACGGCTCGAAAACCTGTGCTTTCACCTCCTGCGACATCCCGTTTCCCTGGTCGGCAACCTCCAGCATCACCATATCCTGCTTACGCCCATCGCTGCGCGTGACCCGCTGATTCCAGGTACGGATTTTAATCGTGCCCGCCTGCCCGTCCATGGCGTCACGGGCGTTCATCACCAGATTGATAATGGCGTTTTCCAGTTGGCTGACGTCAATCCACGCGGGCCAGGCGGGAGACTGGGCTTCAATCTCCAGCGTCAACGTGGCCGGAAGAGAGTGGCGCATCAGTTCGCCCAGGTTTTCCAGCAGCGTTTTCAGCTCCACCGCATGGGGATGCAATGACTGTTTGCGCGAAAAGGCCAGCAGCCGCTGGGTAAGCAGCGCCCCGCGCTCGGCGGCTTTTAGCGCCCGATTGACCCGCGGCGCGTCGGGAGAATCCGGATCAACCAAATCCAGGCTGCCAATAATCACCGCCAGCAGGTTATTGAAATCATGCGCTAATCCGCCCGTCAGTTGCCCCACCGCCTTCAGCTTTTGGCTGTGCAACAACGCTTCTTCCAGTCCCTGGCGCTCGGTGCGGTCGATTTCCATCTGGCTGGTTTTTTCTTTTAGCAATCGGGTGGTGTGCTCCAGCGACGCCGTATTACGGGCAAAAACGCTAAAGGCGCGGGCCAGTTCGCCCAGCTCATCGCGACGCTGCAGGGCCGGTACGCTAACGTCCGATTCACCGTGCGCCAGCCGGGTCATCGCCCGTGAAATGGCCGTCAGGTTGGAACCGAGGTTACGGTAGATATACCACCCGGCAAAACCGGTGATCACCACCGCCAGCAGCGCAAACGCCAAAATAAACAACGCGCCGGATTGCAGTTCCTGATGGCTTTGTGCCACCCGCTGTTCGGAGATCAACGCCACCTGCGAGGCATACTGATTGATATCGCTGTTGAGGATCGCCACCAACGCTTTGATATGAAACATGTACCAGTTGATCGCCAAATCGCTCTGCTCCAGCGCGGAAGAGAGCGGCTCCAGCTTATGCAGTTCCAGGTTGAAGTCGTTGAGGATGTTGGTGATCAGCGGATTGTTGGCTTGCAGAGGCAGCGCGGGCATCACGCCATCCAGTTGCTTCACCACCGAACGCGGCGTGGGTGTTTCAATGGCGGCGATAATTAAGCGGTCTATTTGTCCCAGCAGCACGTCATCCTGCGCGCCGGTGAGCTTTTGCAGATGACGTAAATAACTTTGATTCTGATACAGTGAACTGAGCAGCGCGTTACGTTCCAGATGCCGCTGCTGCCCGCGCTGCAGCATACCTTCCACGCTGCTTTGTAGCTCCTGGCTACGCTGGATAATACGCTCAACCAGCGCCGGTTCCTGCTGCGCCAGCGGCGCGGCTGCCAGTTGTTCCAGCGATTGCTTCAGCGCCCGTTGCGTCTCCTGCAGCCGCTCCGCTTCACCTTTGTATTCCAGCGCGCCGACCACCTGCGAAAGC
Organism: Citrobacter arsenatis; assembly: GCF_004353845.1. Classification (GTDB taxonomy): domain Bacteria; phylum Pseudomonadota; class Gammaproteobacteria; order Enterobacterales; family Enterobacteriaceae; genus Citrobacter; species Citrobacter arsenatis. The sequence continues at coordinate 421,363 of NZ_CP037864.1, read as the reverse complement.
CGCACCGCCGCCGTTGCCACGTTCGCCGTATCACGCGCCAGGTTCATGCTGCCTGTCATGTCGTCAACGGTTTGCTGCTGCACCTGCTCCTGGATCTGGCTGGCGTGCTGAAACCCCAGCACCGCCACGCCGCTCACCATCAGCGTGACCGCCACCACCAGCAGATTGAAGAACAGCAATCGTCCACGCGCACTGGCGAAAAAGTGACGTCCCGGTTGCGGCATATCACGCTCCATGAAGAAAAATCGCAATATGACAAATATGAACGGCTTCTGACATTTTGCATTTACATTCCTGTGATGGACTGCTGATATCGGCCACCCCACAGGAGATCCGCCATGAGCAGGACACCGGTTCTGGAGATGCGCAATATTGCTAAAGCGTTTGGCAAATTTTACGCGCTAAAAGGGGTCGATTTAACGGTCTGGCCAGGTGAGATTCATGCGCTGATGGGCGAGAACGGCGCGGGGAAAAGCACCCTGATGAAGATCCTCGCAGGCGCCTATACCGCCACCAGCGGTGAGATCCTGATTGACGGTCAGCCGTTCCACATTCGTGGGCCAAAAGATGCGCTCAGCGCGGGCATCACGCTGATTTACCAGGAGATGCAGCTCGCGCCGAACCTGACGGTGGCGGAAAATATCTTTCTTGGCAGCGAGCTGTCGCGCGGCGGTCTGGTCCAGCGTAAAGAGATGGTGATGCAGTCGCAGAAAGTCATCGACCGACTCGGCGCCCAGTTTAAGGCTAGCGACCGTGTGATGACGTTGACCATCGCCGAACAGCAGCAGGTGGAAATCGCCCGCGCCCTGCACCGTAACAGCCGCATTCTGGTGATGGATGAACCCACCGCCGCCCTCTCCTCACGTGAAACCCATCGCCTGTTTGAACTGATCATGCGCCTGCGCGATGAGGGGATGGCGATTATCTACATCAGCCACCGCATGGCGGAGGTATATGAGCTCTCGGACCGCGTTAGCGTCCTACGTGACGGGCAATACGTTGGCAGCCTGACCCGCGACAAGCTCAACGCTTCGGAGCTGGTGCGCATGATGGTGGGCCGCCCGTTAAGCGATCTGTTCAACAAAGAGCGCGATATTCCTTTAGGTAAAGCGCGTCTCAACGTTCATCACCTGACCGACGGGCATAAAGTTCAGCCGTGCAGTTTACTGGTGCGCTCCGGGGAGATCGTCGGCCTGGCCGGGTTAGTCGGCGCCGGGCGCTCTGAATTGGCTCAGCTGATTTTTGGCGTGCGTAAAGCCATCGGCGGCATGATTGAAGTAGACGGTGAGCCGGTGGTGATCCACTCCCCGCGTGAGGCGATTGACCATGGCATTGGCTTTCTGACGGAAAACCGCAAAGAACAGGGATTGTTTTTAGAGCTGGCGGCAGCAGAAAACATCACCATGGCGACGCTGGAGCGTGATGCTAACTGGGGCATGCTCGATCGCAAAAAGGCGCAGGCTATTTCCGATGACGCCATCAAATTGCTCAACATCCGCGTTCCGCACGCGCAGGTGCGCGCAGGCGGACTGTCCGGCGGCAATCAGCAAAAACTGCTGATTTCACGCTGGGTCGCGATCGGCCCACGTATTTTGATCCTCGATGAGCCCACACGCGGCGTGGACGTCGGTGCCAAAAGCGAGATCTACCGGATCATGAACGATATGGCGCGCAAAGGCGTGGCGATCCTGATGATCTCCAGCGAACTGCCGGAAGTTGTCGGTATGAGCGATCGCGTGTACGTCATGCGGGAAGGCAGTATTGCCGGCGAGCTGAACGGGCAAAGTATTACCCAGGAAAACATTATGACGCTGGCAACCGGCGTGAACGACTCCCACCATCAGGCGGTGCCCCATGAATAATCCAACCACTCCCCAGCAGGTGGCGAAATCCGCCTCCGCGAAAAAAATGCTGATGAGCGATCTGATGCAAACGGTCGGCATCTTACCGATTCTCATCCTGATTGTGGCGGTATTTGGCTTTATCGCGCCAAACTTTTTTACCGAAAGCAATCTGCTGAATATTACCCGTCAGGCGTCGATCAACATCGTGCTGGCGGCTGGCATGACCTTCATCATTCTGACCGGCGGGATCGACCTCTCGGTTGGTTCGATCCTCGGCACCACCGCCGTAGCAGCCATGGTCGTTTCTCTTATTCCTGAGTTTGCCATGCTGTCGATTCCGGCGGCGCTGATGCTCGGCCTGGTGCTGGGGTTGTTTAACGGCGCACTGGTCGCTTTTGCCGGACTACCGCCGTTTATCGTCACACTTGGAACGTATACGGCGCTGCGCGGCGCGGCCTACCTGCTGGCCGACGGCACGACGGTGATTAATTCCAATATCAGCTTTGAGTGGATCGGTAACAACTATCTCGGTCCGGTTCCGTGGCTGGTGGTCATTGCGCTGGCGGTGGTGGTGGTGTGTTGGTTCATTCTGCGCCGTACCACGCTCGGCGTTCATATTTACGCGGTCGGCGGCAATATGCAGGCTGCTCGCTTAACCGGGATCAAAGTGTGGCTGGTGCTACTGTTCGTCTACGGCATGAGCGGTTTGCTTTCAGGTCTTGGCGGAGTGATGAGCGCCTCGCGGCTGTACAGCGCCAACGGCAACTTAGGCATGGGCTATGAGCTGGACGCCATCGCGGCGGTGATCCTCGGCGGCACCAGTTTTGTTGGCGGGATCGGCACCATCACCGGCACGCTGGTAGGGGCATTGATTATTGCCACGCTCAATAACGGCATGACGCTGATGGGCGTCTCCTATTTCTGGCAACTGGTGATCAAAGGGGCGGTGATCATCATAGCGGTGCTGATCGACAAATACCGTACCCGACACCATCAAAGTGCATAGACAAACTTGCCGGATGGCGGCGCAATCGCCTTACCCGGCTTATAACAACAATACCCTACGTGAGGAAACGAGTATGCGTTTGAAGCCATTAGTTACCGCGCTCTGTGCTGGCGCACTGCTTGCTGCAGCTCCGTTTGTGCAGGCAAAAGAACTGAAATCGATCGGCGTTACGGTGGGCGATCTGGCCAACCCGTTCTTCGTGCAGATAACCAAAGGCGCGGAGCTGGAAGCACGCAAACTGGCGGGGGATAGCGTTAAAGTGACGCTGGTTTCCAGCGGCTACGATCTGGGGCAACAGGTGTCGCAAATCGACAACTTTATTGCCGCTAAAGTCGACATGATTATCCTTAACGCCGCCGACTCCAAAGGCATCGGCCCGGCGGTAAAACGCGCGAAAGATGCCGGGATCGTGGTGGTTGCCGTTGACGTGGCGGCGGAAGGTGCTGACGCCACCATTACCTCCGATAACACCCAGGCCGGTGAAATGGCCTGTAAATACATCACCGACCGCCTGAAAGGCAAAGGCAACGTTGTCATCATCAACGGGCCGCCGGTTTCCGCCGTTCAAAACCGCGTGGAAGGCTGCCAGACCGAGTTTAAACGTCACCCGGACATCAAGGTGCTGTCGCATAACCAAAACGCCAAAGGCAGTCGCGAAGGCGGGCTGGAGATCATGACCGCGCTGCTGGCAGCGAATCCGAAGATCGACGGCGTATTCGCTATTAACGATCCGACTGCGATCGGTGCCGATCTGGCGGCAAAACAGGCGCAGCGTAGCGAATTCTTTATTGTCGGCGTAGATGGATCGCCAGACGGTGAAGAGGCGCTGAAGCGCGAAAACTCATTATTTGTGGCGACTCCGGCACAAGATCCGCAGGTGATGGCTGCCAAAGCGGTCGAAATCGGCTATGACATATTGCAGGGGAAACCCGCCCCGAAAGAACCCGTACTGATCCCGGTGACGATGATCGATAAAAACAACGTCGGCAGTTATAAGGGTTGGACGGTTAAATAAATCCTGAACCGACTAATGCTCTCCTGTCACAAAGAGAGTCAAAGAAGCAAGAGCGCCCGTCAGGGCGCTTACCTCATAAAAACTGAGAGTAATAAATATTCATTTCCTCCTCTATATTATGACTCAGCATAAAAGAAAAAATCATAACCGCCGTGTAAATAACCGGAATACCAATAACCAAAGGTGTAAACGTATACCATGGGTGACTTTGGAACAGTTCCAGTGGTACGAGACTTACAAATCCCATACACCATAAAATAATTGCGCACAATTTTATGACTCTCCAATAATCATGGAAATCCAGCTTATCAAGTGCCGGATAAGATCCTGGATATTTAGCAGCTATTATGCCGGATTGAATAGTATCTGCGGATGTACTGGCGAATAACTGATGGCCTTGACCATATTTTGCAGCATCCGCAGCCATCGCTAATACAACCCAGCGCTGAACCTCTGTGCTTTGCCCAGTGACGGCCTCCAGTTCATATCGACTATCGGCCAAAATGCTCGTTTTTGCGTTTTCTATCCCACTAAATAATACGAACTTTGACTGCTTATCCAGTGAGTTGAACCATAGTTTTTTAATTTTACTGACATCAACTTGCTGTGCAGAAAGATATGTACTTACGATTTCATCAAGATAGTAAGGGGTACTGTCCATCATGCGTAATAAATATAAAGGTGTGTCTTTATCTTTAAGCAGTTGTGTATTGGTAAAAATAAAGGCATTAGCACTTTCAAAAAAATCAGAATTATTTTCATCATGCAATTCAACGGTAATAACCAGGTTATTTTCAGAGATGTTTAAATCAACCCAGTCATTTATTAAAAAATAATCAGGACATTTATGAAGAATATTAATTTTTCCGACCTTATCGTTGGGGATGCTCAGACTTGCCAGCACCTCCTTGAAACTATTGCCGATAGTGTCATCCGCCCCCTTAACGTACAGCCAGGTAGTAAAAGGCCGATAATCCCTGACAAGAGAACATTTGAGGGGCTCTATCAACTGCCTTAGTACTTTATCAACTCTGGTGTCATCCATTGAGTCAACTTCAATATCAATGCGTAGCGGCGTTGCAGAACCTGCTGGCGCTTCACCCTCTAGTTTCTGAATTTTTAATGCCAGTTCAGGCACCGGGAGAATGGATGAATAGTCTAAAAGAGGCAATGCCCGTATTGCCCAGTTTTTCCACTGGTTCATACCATACTGCTCAAGATAACCCGCATAGTAACATGGAAAAGATATAACACCGTAAGTGATTACCACCACACACCAGATTGCTAACACTATTAGCGACGGGATACCTATTGCATTCCATATCAGATCATCAGGAACTTTCTTGTCCTGCAACCAGCTGAATATATTGTACGTTATAAAAAACAGAAATATAGCACAGCTAATGATCAGCATAATATTAAGCGGGAATTTTTCTGGTTCCTGATAGGGATTTTTGTTTGGTATCTTCCATTTCCTCATTTGCTTGTCCCCGCCGTTGGCAGAGTGGTTTTAATTGCGCAACCACATGCGGCCCTACAACCATCCACAACAACGCCTTTGCCATCCATTGTCCAGTCAGGCTCAAAATCAAGTATGGGAAAGATTCCTTTGTGCGGTATACAAACGACAGTATCCCCCTGTAAAGCGACAGGAATTCCCATAAACTTGCTACCAGAAGCTTTATTAACATATCCGCCATTTTCCAGCGGATCGTTTAGCCTGATTACACCTTTCATATTATCTCCCTGCATCCATATCGCAGTACATCCGGGTCCAGCCCTTATAGCCCACCACCTCCGGTTCTTTGTCCGGCAGGTTTTGATAGTTAGCCTTATAACCTTCCGTTAAATTGGCTAAAGATGCTTTCATAAACACTACCGTTCCCCAGGCATCACCTGGAGATTCAGGTCTTATATGGCCGTTCACATACTCGCCACCGGATTTATGCTTGCCAGGTCTGTAGAGATAATAGGTGTCATCAAAGTATTGATAATCTATACCCGGACCACCCGGCGCCAGACGCGGGTCTTCAAAAGGATATGAACTCATATACAAATGGTCCTGCGCTGTGGAAATAAACGCCTGGTTATTGACCACCACTACTCTTTTTATTTCTTTTCCTTCAGGATAGTCGCGCATAATACCATCTGAGTTTCTCTCCAGCGCCGGGAAAGAGGCCATATATTTTGCGACCTGCCATGTTTGTCCGTAATCTTTAGATATTTTATATGCCCCTGGCTCCCACTCAGGCACAAGTATGTACTGTTCTGAGGGATGGATAAACTCACCCGAGAAAACCCTATAGATTGGATTGCCATAAATTGATTTGTGGATCTTTCTTTTTATGTCATGGTAAACAACATATCCTTCACAATCATAACCGATCAACTCCAGGTAGCGATTATCATCAAACCGGTAAATTACCTGTGATGGTATTTTTTTTGTACAGGCAGTGATAGCGCATAGTAAAACTGCGCCGATTATTATTCCTACCGTATTTCCCAGTTTCATAATTTATCCTTAAACGTTAAGCGGCTTAGGCATATCCCATTGCAGATTATTTCCCTGCATCCATATTGCAGTACATCCGGGTCCAGCCCTTATAGCCCACCACCTCCGGCTCTTTGTCCGGCAGGTTTTGATAGTTGGCCTTATAACCTTCCGTTAAATGGGCTAAAGATGCTTTCATAAACACCACCGTTCCCCACGCAGCACCTGGAAACTCAGGACTGGTATGGCCGTTCACATACTCGCCACCGGATTTATGCTTGCCTGGCCTGTAGAGATAATAGGTGTCATCAAAGTATTGATAATCTATACCCGGTCCACCCGGCGCTAAGCGCGGGTCGTCAAAAGGGTATGAGCTCATATACAAATGTCCTTGTGCAGTGGAAATAAATGCCTGATTATCAACCACCACCACCCTTTTTATTTCTTTTCCTTCAGGGCTGTCACGCATAATACCATCTGAGTTTTTCTCCAGCGCCGGGAAGGAAGCCATATATGTTGCGACCTGCCACGTTTGTCCGTAATCTTTAGATATTTTATATGCCCCAGGTTCCCATCGCGGTATAAGAATATACTTATCTGATGGGTGAATATATACTCCGGAAAATATCTGATACGTTGAATAAATGCCATTTACTAATTCTTTATGTATATTCCGCCTGGTATCATGATACCAAAGCGCTCCCTCACAATTATAGCCTTTTAACTCCAGATAACGATTATCATCATAACGATAAATAACCTGTGAGGGTGTTTTTTTTGTACAGGCAGCGATAGCACATAGTGAAATTGCTGCGACAATTACTCTTACCACATTTCCCATTATCATAACTCATCCTTAAACGTTAAGCGGTTTGGGCATATCCCATTGCAGATTGGGAGTCTCGGTATTGTATATTTCATTATTTCTGGCAGGTTTAACCATTGTTGAATGACAATATTCATTAACCACGCCAAACTTCCCTTTCGGTAAAATATCATCCGGCCTGTTCATGAAATCTTTCGTCTGGTCTTTGTTCAACTTTCCAGTACTATAATAATCAACTGCTTTCTGGAAACCATTACGCTTCATACGCCAGTCTCCGCGCAGGAGTAGCTCGGTCCAGAATTCTCCGCAGCGGTGATCAAATGCCCTGCATATTCCCACCGCCAGATCGAAGGCCATCGCTTTCGCGGGGGCATCTTTCGACATCACAATAGAGGAATGCTGGCTGTAACCAACCTGCTCTGATTGCATCCATTCTTTTTGCAGCTCATCCGGCGTTTTTTCATAAATCAACTTAACGGCCTTATTGTATCCCCCGCCCAGAACAACGCCTTTGGTATAAGGCTTGCCATATTTTTTGGCGAACATCGCAAGTTCAGTAGGCGTTAATGCCTGGCCCGGCTGTAAATAATCGAAACCTGCGCCGCTGAGATTTTTGAAATCTGTCTCAGTACGCGCAATAACCGTGGCTTTTGCAGAAAATGAGATGTCCTGATCGGGTGAATCTGGCGCTATCGAATATTTATACTGACTTCCCACGCCTTGTAACTGGTGTCTGAAGGTAACGGGGAGCTGCTCACCATTCACAACAACATCCGCAAACGTATATTGTCTGGTCGCGCCCGTATCCTGATCAAAACAATCCTTTTGTAACGCCGGCATTTCAAAAGGGACGCTCAGCGGGCTGCCGCCTATTTCCGGACCATTTTCACAGAAAACCCGCTGGCGCAGATTGTCTATGCCGCTGGCAATATTATGGGGGACTCCCCGCCAGCCCAATCCCTGGACGTTAAGTAATGAAACCACACTGTCATTGGGGCAAAAATAGTTATATACCTTGCCAAAGTTATTACGGGTATAAAGTTTATTCTTGCGCCACTGTGAATTGGTTTTACTCAGGCACAACGCGCCTTCTAATTCATCGATCTCGGCCTGCGTGTGATATTCCCCCTTGCCATATCTGGCATTGGTCGCCATCAACTGGCAGAAATTGCGGAACGTCTGCTGCCGGGCGCGATCCGTTTGATGATGTCCGGGCGTCATACCTTCAGCAGCCGTTTTTTCCAGTGCGTAGGGAGAATGGTTGAGAATCACGCAGTCAGCGGGTTTCTCATTAGCCTGCATCACCAGCATATTGGCCAGCATGGTAATAATCGTTCCCTGGGAGTGCGCAATGATATTAATGGGATCGAATTTTGTTGCTGGTTCTCTTCGAATCATCAGGATTAAATCAGCCAGCCGCTGCGCGGCAAAAAACTGATAAATACGGTGCGGATTGTCATAAATAGGGTGCGTAAAATCCCCGGCATTCATATACAGTGATGCAAATCCTGCCGCACCGTTCGCCAGGCCGCCGGAGCCCGGGCCTAACATATCCGGAATAGTAGTTGTCGCATTGGCAAAGGTACCACCGCCTTTGGCGTACACATCGTCCAGCACGTTGCCGAAATTATCATTCTGATATTTCAACGTGGTTTGGGGAATATGCCCCAGCTTTTCCAGCTTTGCGTGGTCATCCTCCTGATAGGCGTTGTAAGGCAGTTTTGCGGCGTCTCCTGATTTTGCCCGTTCTTCGCGATAACGCCGCTGGTCTTCTGTATACGTCGCATGATCGACGGGTTTATACCCCCAATAAAATGGAATTACCGGGCTGCGTCCGGGCATTTTTACATTCTGCTGCTCACCATCGCCCGTATCCATTTTGTACTTCTGCCATTCATGCGGATACATATCCGTGCGGCCCATACGTTCATTCAGGCCAGCGATAATACCCTGCTCCTGATTCTGATAGGCCTCGCCCACATCGTTGACGCCGTGCACAAGGATCACAATGCAGGGCATGGAATACTTAACGGGCACGTCGCAGACCGCCATTTTTCCGCCCGTTGATTTAGGCACACCCTGTACACCGGTCGCCACCACCCGCGGATTAAAGGGACTGTTACTCATTTGGCAAAATCTCCATTTTCATTTCGTCCATTTCAGTCATATCCAATAACGGCGTCATTCCTTCATCGTCTGTGACGCCTTCAATGGTTTCGCCTGATGCCTTAGTCAGTCTGAATTTTGTCTTTTTCAGAACATCGTCCGGGTTGCCAGAGCCATGTAATTTAATACGGCGATGAAACTGCTCTTCCTGAAAGACAGGGGTTTTATCTTTCGCCGACTCCGGTCCGCTCCAGTCAAGAGTGGTGCCTTTCAACTGCACTTTTGCGGGGGAGAATATTTTTACAGAGCCGTCTTCATTTATTCTGATACCGCCACCACCGCACAAAAGCTGGATATTCTTCCTGGCGCTGATGGTTACGTTGCCGTTCATACTCTGAATATGAAAATGCTTATCAGAAAGCAGGCCCATTTCGCCGCGCTGCGCCTGGACGGAAATATCATCTTTTGCGGCGATGATTTTGATTCCGATAGCTCTGCTGAAAAGTGACAGGCCCTGACCAACGGCCATTGAGAGTTTTTTAAAGACGTTAAAACTGCCGTTGCTGGCGGCGTTTAGCGACAAATCTTTGTCTGCTGATATTGCCATCGTTTGTGGCGTAAGCAGGGCCATACCGTGATCGGCATAGGCCACCAGCCCCGAGCGGGTGAGCTGTTCAAGCGCGGTGTTAAGCTGCTGCTGCGACCCCATTTCGACATTTAACGCCTGCGCCGTCAGCGCGCTCTGCTGAAGCGACGTGGCCAGCGTAAGCGCGTCCTGAAGCTGCTGAACAACCGCGCTCATATCAAGCTGTTTACCCTGGGCTTTTGGCTGCGCCTCGGTCGTGAGTAATATCCCCTTTGCCGCCCTCAGGACCGCCCGGTCATCGGTGCGCAGTTCTGCGCCTTCGCCGCGCGGTTTACCACCAGCATCAACAAGATGGCCCATATTCAACTGCGTTTTACCGTACTCGGTACTCAGTTTGACGTGTTCCTGCCCGCGCCGATCCTCCATCCGCAGCTTATTAAGACCCGCAGTGCGGATGACGTTGCGGGTATTGTTGCGGCTGGTGACGGGGTCAGGCTTTGGAGCATGATGCAAGGCATGCGCAATGAAAGGTCTTTCCGGATCGCCGCCTTCAAATGCAATGGCGACCTCTGTGCCCTGGATGAGCGGAAAGTGATGACCATAAGTATCACCGGCATAAACCCGCGCCAGACGAACGGGCATGCTTTCATAACCTTGCCTGTGCTGGTCGAGGTCAAAATCAAACTTCACCCAATAACGCCCCTGCACATCGATGTGAGCATATTTGTCATGGTCTATTGATGATGAAACGATAGCGGGAACAGTACCCGCAATACGTGGCCGGGGTAGCGGCTGAGGTCGAAAACAGACGTTCTGGCTATAGGGAATACCGATAAGCCGGGACTGGAGCGCTGCATCGCGCCTCCCCGTCACCCGCATTGCCGTTACCACAAATCCAGAGGCGAAAGCATGTGGAATGGTACCGTCAATTTCCAGCACCATCCCCGGCACGATCGACGGACTGGTGGTCACACCGTTTAAAATGGACTGATTATTAAGAATAATTTCGTGATGCAGTTTGGCGTAAAACCAGCTGGATTCACCTGGCTGCGCCTCGGCAAATTGCGATCCCGGCTGATGATGGATATCCGCATAGCGATACTCTGTGCCATATGTCGTAGCCCTTTCCGCAGACACATCGGCGTCAGCATTTAGCATCAGCGAGTTTGCCAGCCTGTAATCAAAGTTCTTCGCCCTAACGTCTGCCGAGACAACATTGTGCTTTGATACCAAGTTATCGATCGAATAATCATTTGATGTCAGCCCGGCGTGGGAAGAGTGCATAATCTTTTGATCAAAAATGTACTGGCATTGTGAATCACTGAAGATAACCACCATAATGTGCGAAACAGCATGATGATTTGCGATCCTGAACCAGATCCCAACTTCTGACAGGATGCGGCTGATAAACGCTAAATCTGACTCCTCCCACTGAACAATCATTTCCCGGTTGGGATACATGCAAATAAGATTATCAAAGTCGATTTCATAATCGGCAAAAGCATGTTCTTTGAGGATCTGCGTGACCAGTTTCGGCACATTTATGTTCAGGTAAATAGCCGATCGCTTGCGTCGTGAGAGTAATGCCAGCTTGTGCTCCAGCCTGATTTCGTACAGTGATTCATCTGCTGATGTGCTAATAAGCGAAAATGACGTAATGACGCCTTCAATTTGCCGTTCATATAGCCACATCTCAGAACCCTGAATATATTTATTCCATTTATGATTAGGTGCTCTGATTTGTAGCGAGCCTTCAATATTTAGAAGTGAATCAGGAGGGATGCTTTTTAGTTTTGATGTGAATGTGATTTTATAACTATATGGTTTACTTAAATTTTCATGACCTTCAATTGTTTCAACATCAAGCAACCCTAACTTACTCTCGCCCCTTACGGAGAATAAATACTTATTGATACTCTCCTCTGAAACTATACCTTCAAGATTATAGAAACCCGAACCTTTTTTCATTATCGCATCCTTTACCAAAAGAAAGTAATACATAAGAAATAAAGTCCAGTCAGCATATCAACAATAATAAAAAAAAGGTTATTTTTTTACTGGAAACAAATCTGGAAAGTGAAGTAATCATTATTAACCAAACGCTTAATATAATCCCAACATATAAATAAACGATTAACTGGCACGATTTTATATTCAATGAAATAATTTTTTAACAAAACGATTTATATTACGCTGCATTCGTTTTTTCACCATGAGGAAAAACGAATGCAGTCACATCCAAATGGTTCCAAAAACTGAGAGGGAACTAAAAAGACAAAGCATTAACCCAGTGATTTACAATAACATTTATAGAAATATTCTTTTTATTTATTTTTTTATTGAATAAATCACATCCTCCCATAAAAAAACACAATAAAATATAACTATTCCCTATTCTGCTGTGAGGGGAGAGGTAACTGGATTATGCCCATGTGTTCCCAGGAAGATTTTGGTTTTCTCCCTCTCCCTTTGAGAGAGGGCCGCATAAAGGTCATCTTATCAGCCACAGGAGAATCAATGAAACGCTCCGCAATAAACGAGATCCTTGGCCACACGCGCCAGTTTTTCTCTCAGCACGACGTGCATCTCCCCCCTTTTGCCAGCTTTCCCCCGACCCAATGGCGCAAGCTTGATGCCGCCGCCTGGAGCGAAGTGTTCGACCTTAAGCTCGGTTGGGATGTCACCGCGTTTGGCGGCAACAATTTCGCCGCGCAAGGGTTAACGCTGTTCACCCTGCGTAACGGCTCGCCAAAAGGTATGCCTTATGAAAAATGCTACGCCGAGAAAATCATGCATGTTCGCGATGCACAGGTCACGCCGATGCATTTTCACTGGCGCAAACGCGAAGACATCATCAATCGCGGCGGCGGCAATTTAATTGTGGAACTGTGGAATGCGGGGATCCGGGAGCAAACGGAGCAGACCAACGTGAGCGTGGTGATTGACGGCTGTCGGCAAACCCATGCCGCGGGCAGTCAGTTGCGCCTGACGCCGGGTGAAAGCATCTGCCTGCCGCCGGGCCTGTATCACAGCTTCTGGGCGGAAGAAGGTTTTGGTGACGTGCTGGTTGGCGAGGTTTCGTCTGTTAATGACGACGACCACGATAACCACTTTCTGCAACCGATCTCCCGCTATAACGACATTGAAGAAGACGAACCTGCGCAGCTGGTGCTGTGTAACGAGTATCGCCTGTTCCGCTAACCAAGGAGCGCATTATGCCGTTGATATCTCTCGCAGATGGCCTTGCCCATGCCCGCGAGCACCGCTATGCATTAGGCGCGTTTAACGTTCTGGACTCCCACTTCCTGCGCGCCCTGTTTGCCGCGGCAAAGCAGGAACGTTCGCCGTTTATTATCAACATCGCCGAGGTGCATTTTAAATATATCTCTCTGGATTCTCTGGTCGAAGCGGTCAAATTCGAAGCCGCGCGGCATGACATTCCGGTGGTGCTGAACCTTGACCACGGCCTGCACTTTGAGTCGGTGGTTCGGGCGCTGCGCTTAGGTTTCAGTTCAGTGATGTTTGATGGCTCCACGCTGGAGTATGAAGAAAATATCCGCCAGACCCGCGAAGTGGTGAAGATGTGTCACGCCGTCGGCGTGTCGGTGGAAGCCGAATTGGGCGCGGTGGGCGGTGATGAGGGCGGCGCGCTGTACGGTCATGCCGACGAGTCGCTATTTACCGACCCGATGATGGCGCGTGATTTCGTCGACAGAACCGGGATTGACGCGCTGGCGGTCGCCATTGGCAATGCCCACGGCAAATATAAAGGCGAACCGGTGCTCGACTTCCCGCGCCTGGACGCTATTCGCCAGCAGGCGGCGATCCCGCTGGTACTGCACGGCGGTTCCGGCATCAGCGACGATGATTTCAAGCGCGCAATTGAACTCGGCATTCATAAAATCAACTTCTATACCGGCATGTCGCAGGCGGCACTGTCGGCAGTAGAGACGAGGATGGCGAATCGTCAGCCGCTGTACGACGAATTCGCCGAACTGCTGCTCGGTATTGAAGAAGCCATTACTGATACCGTTTCAGAACAGATGCGCATTTTTGGCAGCGCGGGACGGGTCTGATGGAACGCAAAGGCGTTATCGCCGCAGGCAACATGCTGGTCGATCATGTACATCAAATTGTGCAATGGCCGGAACGCGGCTGGCTGGCGGAAATCACCCGTAGCGAACGCGCCACGGGCGGTGCGCCGCTCAACGTGCTACTGACGCTGGCGAAAATGCACGCCGGACTGCCGCTACAGGCGGTGGGGTTAATCGGTCAGGACAGCGACGGCGACTACATCATGGCGATGCTGGAGCAGTATCACGTTAATCGCCAACACGTGCAGCGCACGACATTCGCCCCCACGTCGATGTCGCAGGTAATGACCGATCCCAGCGGTCAGCGCACCTTTTTCCACTCGCCCGGCGCCAACCGACTGCTGGATCTGCCCGCTTTTGAGCAACTGGATACCTCGATGAAAATCTTCCATCTGGGGTATCTGCTGCTGCTCGACAGTCTGGACATGCCGGATGAGGAGTACGGGACGCGTAGCGCCCGACTGCTGGCACAAATGCGCGATAACGGCTTTGAAACGTCGCTGGATCTGGTCTCACGCAAGGGCGACCCGCGTTACCAGCCGCTGGTGATGCCAGCGTTGCGCCATCTCGACTATCTGGTGATTAACGAGCTGGAAGCTGGGGAGTTCAGCGGGCTGGAGATCCGCCAGCCCAGCGGCGAGCTGCATATTCCCCATATCGCCACCGCTGCGCGCGAGCTGTTGAATGCAGGCGTCCGCCAGCGGGTGGTTATTCACTGTCCGGAAGGCGCCTGGGGTGAGGCGCCGGACCTGCCGGGCGTCTGGATCCCGTCACAGTATCTGGCGCAGGAGGAGATAGTCGGTAGCGTTGGCGCGGGAGATGCGTTTTGCGCCGGATTCTTATATGGCTGCCATGAGCGCTGGTCGCTGACCGACAGCATCAGGCTGGCGCACGCCTGCGCGCGGGCCAGTTTGCTGTGCGCCAACGCGATAGACGGCGCGAAAACGCTGGATGAGTTAAAAGCCGGTATGGCAGATGCCTGATGCGCTGCGCTTATCAGGCCTACGGGTCGTTATCGCTTTTGTAGGCCGGATAAGGCGTTTACGCCGCATCCGGCTACTGCGGATGCCTGATGCGCTGCGCTTATCAGGCCTGCGGGGTCGTTATCGCTTTTGTAGGCCGGATAAGGCGTTTACGCCGCATCCGGCTACTGCGGATGCCTGATGCGCTGCGCTTATCAGGCCTGCGGGGTCGTTATCGCTTTTGTAGGCCGGATAAGGTGTTTACGCCGCATCCGGCTACTGCGGATGCCTGATGCGCTGCGCTTATCAGGCCTACGGAGTCGTTATCGCTTTTGTAGGCCGGATAAGGCATTTTTGCAGCATCCGGCTACTGCGGATGCCTGATGCGCTGCGTTTATCAGGCCTGCGGAGTCGTTATCGCTTTTGTAGGCCGGATAAGGCGTTTACGCCGCATCCGGCTACTGCGGATGCCTGATGCGCTGCGCTTATCAGGCCTACGGGTCGTTATCGCTTTTGTAGGCCGGATAAGGCGTTTACGCCGCATCCGGCTACTGCGGATGCCTGATGCGCTGCGCTTATCAGGCCTACGGAGTCGTTATCGCTTTTGTAGGCCGGATAAGGCATTTTTGCAGCATCCGGCTACTGCGGATGCCTGATGCGCTGCGCTTATCAGGCCTACGGGGTCGTTATCACTTTTGTAGGCCGGATAAGGCGTTTACGCCGCCTTATCGTGATGCTGCACGTCGGCGGCAAACACATAGCCCAGCCCGCGCAGGGTTTTGATCAACATTGGCTGGTGCGGGTTGATCTCTATTTTTCGCCGCAGCCGCATGATTAACACATCAATGGTGCGGTCAAACACCTCGATGCTGTCGCTACGCGTCAGTTCCAGCAGTTGTTCCCGACTCAGCACCCGGCGGGCATTTTGGGCCAGCGCCAGCAGCAGGCTGTATTCCCCCTGCGTCAACTCCACCTTCAATTGCTGGGGGTTATGCAGTTGGCAACCGGCAGTATCGAGATGCCAACCGTTAAAAGAAAGCCCCGAAGTTTGCGGGCCGCCGCTTTCTGCCATTAACACGCCGACGCGTCTGAGCACAGCCTTTACCCGCGCCACCAGCACCCGCGCATTGAACGGTTTACCAATGTAGTCGTCAGCGCCCATCTCCAGCCCGACAACCACATCCGACTCGCTGCCAAGCCCCGTCAGCATCACCACCGGTAATCCGGGTCTCATCTTTTGCACCTGCTGCAGCACCATCAGACCGTTAATATCAGGCAACATCATGTCCAGCAATACCAGAGCGATTTCCGGCTGAGTCTCAATGCAGCGCAGCGCCTCCTGCCCGGTGTGGCAAGCGGTCACCGCAAAGACGTGTTCGCTTAGCACATCTTGTAAAAGCGTGCAGACAGCGACGTCATCATCCACAACCAATATGGCTGGCTTCATTGTTTTTCCCCATTTCTGGCCAACTTAAATGAGTGTGATTGATTCTGCACAGAGTGACAGCGATAAGGCATAAGGATGTGTGGGAAACATAACCTCGGTCACACTGCCGGGCCGTCACGTATTGGAGATTCGTCACGTCAAATATGACGACAGCCTGTTTTTCGTCAGGGTTTTGCGCAAAATTCGCCCGTAATATCAACTAATGCCCCTGATAAAAACATGGCATAAAAGATGCATAACTAAAGCGACAAGCGCGTATGCGCGATTTGATTAACTGGAGCGAGACCGATGAAAAAAGTCGTCACGGTTTGCCCATATTGCGCATCAGGTTGCAAAATCAACCTGGTGGTCGATAACGGCAAAATCGTCCGGGCTGAAGCGGCGCAGGGGAAAACCAACCAGGGTACCCTGTGTCTGAAGGGCTACTATGGCTGGGATTTTATCAACGATACCCAGATCCTGACCCCTCGTCTGAAAACCCCAATGATCCGTCGCCAGCGTGGCGGCAAACTGGAATCCGTTTCCTGGGATGAAGCGCTTGATTACGTCGCTACTCGTCTGAGCGCCATTAAAGCGAAGTATGGCCCGGACGCTATTCAGACGACCGGTTCATCTCGCGGTACGGGTAACGAAACCAACTATGTAATGCAAAAATTCGCGCGCGCCGTTATTGGTACCAATAACGTCGACTGCTGCGCTCGCGTCTGACACGGCCCATCGGTTGCAGGTCTGCACCAATCGGTCGGTAACGGCGCAATGAGTAATGCTATCAATGAAATTGATAACACAGATTTAGTGTTCATCTTCGGGTACAACCCGGCGGATTCCCACCCGATCGTGGCGAATCACGTGATCAACGCTAAACGTAACGGGGCGAAAATCATCGTCTGCGATCCGCGCAAAATTGAAACCGCGCGTATTGCCGACATGCACATCGCGTTGAAAAACGGCTCGAACATCGCGCTGCTCAACGCCATGGGTCATGTCATTATCGAAGAAAAACTGTACGACCAGGCGTTCGTCGCCTCCCGTACGGAAGGATTCGAAGAGTACAGCAAGATTGTCGAAGGCTACACGCCGGAGTCCGTCGAAGATATCACTGGCGTTAGCGCACAGGATATTCGTCAGGCTGCTCGTATGTACGCCACGGCGAAAAGCGCGGCCATCCTGTGGGGCATGGGTGTTACCCAGTTCTATCAGGGCGTGGAAACCGTGCGTTCACTGACCAGCCTCGCCATGCTGACCGGCAACCTCGGTAAGCCAAGCGTGGGCGTTAACCCGGTTCGTGGCCAGAACAACGTTCAGGGCGCATGCGACATGGGCGCGCTGCCGGATACCTATCCGGGCTATCAGTATGTTAAGCTCCCGGAAAACCGCGAGAAATTCGCTAAAGCCTGGGGCGTGGAAAGTCTGCCTGCACATACCGGCTATCGCATCAGCGAACTGCCGCACCGTGCGGCGCATGGCGAAGTACGCGCGGCGTACATTATGGGTGAGGATCCATTACAAACCGATGCTGAACTCTCTGCAGTGCGCAAAGGCTTTGAGGATCTGGAACTGGTCATCGTGCAGGATATCTTCATGACCAAAACTGCCGCTGCCGCAGACGTTATTTTACCGTCTACGTCATGGGGCGAGCATGAAGGCGTCTTCTCCGCGGCTGACCGTGGCTTCCAGCGCTTCTTTAAAGCCGTTGAGCCGAAGTGGGATCTGAAAACGGACTGGCAGATTATCAGTGAAATCGCCACCCGTATGGGCTACCCGATGCATTACAACAACACCCAGGAAATCTGGGATGAGTTGCGTCATCTGTGCCCGGATTTCTACGGTGCCACCTACGAGAAAATGGGCGAACTGGGTTATATCCAGTGGCCTTGCCGCGACACTTCAGAAGCCGATCAGGGTACGTCTTACCTCTTCAAAGAGAAGTTTGACACCCCGAATGGCCTGGCGCAGTTCTTCACCTGCGATTGGGTAGCGCCTATCGACAAACTCACCGAGGAGTACCCGATGGTACTGTCTACGGTGCGTGAAGTCGGCCACTACTCTTGCCGTTCGATGACCGGTAACTGTGCGGCGCTGGCCGCGCTGGCGGATGAACCGGGCTATGCCCAGATCAACACCGCCGACGCAGAACGCCTGGGCATCCAGGATGAAGAGCTGGTGTGGGTTAACTCGCGTAAAGGCCGGGTCATTACCCGTGCGGCAGTCAGCGATCGTCCAAACAAAGGCGCGATTTACATGACCTACCAGTGGTGGATTGGCGCATGTAATGAGCTGGTAACCGAGAACTTAAGCCCGATTACCAAAACGCCGGAGTACAAGTACTGTGCCGTTAACGTTGAACGCATTGCCGATCAGCGCGCTGCCGAGCAGTATGTCATTGATGAGTACACTAAGCTGAAAGCCAGCCTGCGCGAAAGCGCGATGGGTTAGTCCGTTTACGTACCTGTTCTGCAACAGCCTCCGCCCGGAGGCTGTTTTTTTATCCATACGATCTCTTTATACTGTTCATTCCGTACCCTAAATAAAACTCAAAATGAAACAACTCATTGCATTGATGTTCTTTATGACATTCTTTGCCCATGCCAGTGATACTGAGCCAGGAAGCCAGTACTTACAGGCCGCTGAGGCAGGGGACCGTCGCGCACAGTACTTTCTTGCCGATAGCTGGTTCAGTTCGGGCGATTTAAGCAAAGCCGAGTATTGGGCGCAAAAAGCCGCCGACAACGGCGATGCCGACGCCTGCGCGCTACTGGCGCAAATCAAAATTACAAATCCGGTCAGTCTGGATTACCCCCAGGCCAAAACGCTGGCGGAAAAGGCAGCCAAAGCGGGCAGTAAAGCGGGAGAACTTACTCTGGCACGGATTCTGGTTAACACCCAGGCAGGACACACCGATTATCCTAAAGCCATTACCTTGCTGCAAAACGCCTCCGAAGACCTGGAAAATGACTCCGCCGTCGACGCGCAAATGCTGCTCGGACTGATTTACGCCAACGGCGTGGGCATTCCCGCAGATGATGAGAAAGCAACGTGGTATTTCAAGCGTAGCTCAGCCATTTCCCGCACCGGTTATTCCGAATATTGGGCTGGGATGATGTTCTTAAACGGT
The DNA here is from genome assembly GCF_004353845.1 of Citrobacter arsenatis. Lineage (GTDB taxonomy): Bacteria > Pseudomonadota > Gammaproteobacteria > Enterobacterales > Enterobacteriaceae > Citrobacter > Citrobacter arsenatis. The sequence continues at coordinate 401,871 of NZ_CP037864.1, read as the reverse complement.
GAACAGGGTTTTATCGTGAAGAATAAACAGAAGGCGCTGCACTGGTTGAATCTGAGCTGTATGGAAGGGTTTGATACCGGCTGCGAAGAGTTTGAAAAACTAACCAACGGATAGCGAGGGTAGATTGCCTGAGGGCGACGCTACCACGTCTTATCAGGCCTGCAAAAGGAATGTAGGGCGATTAAGCGAAGTTGTAGGCCTGATAAGCGTAGTGCCATCAGGCAACCCGGAGCAGGTTGCCGGATGGCGGCGTTGCCTTATCCGGCCTACAAAGCAGTCTTATCAAATTTACCCAGCATTTCGCGCTCATAGGCCAGCGCTTTCTTGCGGTCAAATTTGTGTTCCCACTTGGCGATAACCAGCACCGCCAGCGCATTACCCACCACGTTCAGCGCGGTACGCGCCATGTCGAGGATACGGTCAACACCGGCGATAAACGCCAGCCCTTCCAGCGGAATTCCCACGCTGCCAAGCGTTGCCAGCAGCACCACGAATGATACGCCCGGCACGCCCGCAATCCCTTTTGAGGTCACCATCAGCGTCAGCACCAGCACGATTTCCTGCCACAGCGACAAGTCGATACCGTACAGCTGCGCGATGAAAATGGCGGCGATACTCTGGTACAGCGTTGAACCATCAAGGTTGAATGAGTAGCCGGTCGGCACCACAAAGCTGGTGATTGAAGCTGGCGCGCCATAGGCTTCCATCTTCTCGATAATTCGCGGCAGTACGCTTTCGGAGCTGGCGGTAGAGTAGGCCAGAATCAGCTCGTCTTTCAGAATGCGGATCAGGATCCAGATGCTCAAACCGCAGATACGCGCGACAATTCCCAGCACCACCAGCGCGAAGAACAGGATGGCGAAATGCACCAACAACACCAGCTTCGCCAGCGGCCACAGGGAGGCAAAACCAAAGTTCGCGACGGTAACGGCAATCAGCGCGAAAACACCGACCGGCGCATAGCGCATAACCATGTGCGTCACTTTAAACATGGTTTCGGAAATAGAGCGGAACACGGTAACCAACGGCTCGCGGTGAGTTGCCGGCAGAGAAGACAAACCTAAACCGAACAGCACCGAGAAGAAGATAATCGGCAGCATATCGCCTTTTGCCATCGATGCGACGATGTTGGTCGGTACCAGTGACAAAATCGTACCCATCAGGCCATGCGCGTGACTCTGTACTTCTGCGGTCGTGCTTTGATATTTCGAAATATCCACGGTCGCCAGTTGCGACATATCAATCCCGGCACCCGGCTGGAACACATTCGCCAGCGTAATACCAAGGATAATCGCCACGGTGGTGATCACTTCGAAATAGAGAATAGTTTTGGCGCCAATGCGGCCCAGCTGTTTTGCATCACCAACCCCGGCGATACCGACAACCAGCGTAGAGATGACAATGGGCACAACGATCATTTTGATCAGATGGATAAAGATATCGCCCGCCGGTGACAGCAGGTTTACAACCAGCCACTCACGGCTGTCACTGTGGTAATGCAGGTAACTCCCTAGCAGAATACCCAGCACCATAGCGATTAGAATCTGCCATGCCAGGCTGACTTTCAAATTTTTCATAACAACGGACTTCCTCGATGGAGCGCTATTCCACATGCGGCGTGTGGGAATAGTACATACTGAAAGGGTATGATTTGTGTTGCGTTCGTTTATGGAGTTTTTTAACGCTTATTATCATTATCACTTGCGCGATGCCTCGCGCAACCCTCCAGGAACAGAGCCTTTCGCTGAATTTATGCATAAAAATGCAATTTTATTGCGGTAATAATGAATAACTTTTTGTTATAAAAGAATTTTAATATGTTCAAAAATGAAGAAGTCATGGCGAGAGTTTTTTTTGCTCATTTGTTCGTTCGCCTATTTTTCAAACAGGCCAAATGATACAAATCACAAAAAAAACAAATTTATTTTTGCCGATTCTGCAATAACTTCGCCATATTAATAGAGTCAACGAGCTGTGCCCGGTTCACCCTCGGCGAGTTTAAATCCATAACCTTTTGCCACACTGAGATAGCCTGGGCGTAGTCTGCCTGCATAAACGCATCTGAGGCTAACAGCATCAGCGCGGTGACCTCTGCCGGGTCCAACGCCAGGGCCTTATCAATTAGCTCACGGGTAGGCGGCGTCATATGTTGTCCGGCCTGGTAATACAATACCGTTGCCATCGCCGAATAGATCTCAGCATTTTCACCGCCGACACGCAGCGCCTGCTCGTAGGCCAACAGCGCATTATGATACGCGTTTTGCCAAAGATAGTACTCACCAAGTTGCGCCCATTTCACACCGTCCCGTGGATTGGCGCGAATTTGCGATTGCAGCAGAAGCAGCTGTTTTTCCTGAACGTTTTCATCTGAGAACGCATGTAAAGGATCCGCCAGTCGCGCCTGCTCCTGACGAACCGCCTGCCATTTGGGCGTCAACAGATAGCCTCCAACGCAAGCCGCAACCATCAGCACCGTCGCAGCGGTCAGCCACTTCACGGGCATTGGACGTAACGGCACAGTGGAGCGTTCGCCCTGGTTCATTGCTCCCCCTCCTCTGCGCATTGACGCCTTCTCACCCGCCAGACCACCACGCCCACCAGTAATAACAGCAGGCATGGTAGCGCCCACAGCAGCAGCGTTTGCTCATTCAACGGCGGATTGTAGCGCACGAAATCACCGTAACGCTCGGTCATCCAGGCGGTGATTTCCGCTTCGCTTTTGCCTTCGGCAACCATGCTGTAAACCTGATGGCGCATACTGACTGCCACGGGCGCATTGGATTCCAGCAAGTTCTGGTTCTGACACTGCGGACAGCGTAGCTGACTGGCAATAGACAGCGCTTTCTCCTGCTGCTGCGGATTGTCAAAGCGCCAGGTATCCACAACCTGGGCATGGGTGGCGAAAGTAATGAAAAACAGGACGAGCGTTAAGAGTAAAAACTTTCTGCCGGATGGCGCTGCGCTTATCCGGCCTACGGTTTGCGCACCTTGTAGGCTGGATAAGGCGTTTACGCCGCCATCCGGCAACGCTGTGATTAATTTACGCATCACGCTTCCTCCCTCGCCATGCGCTCAGCAGCGCGCCAAAGACCATTAACAGCCCCCCGCCCCAAATCCAGCGCACGCCGGTCTGCACGTACAAGCGCATGGCATAACGGTCCGCTCCGGTTTTTTCGCCTATTACCGCGTACCAGTCATGCATCAGGTCCCAGCGGATCCCCGGCTCCATCATCTGCTGACGACGCGCAGCATAGAAGCGTCTTTCAGGTTGCAGGCTGCCAATGCGTTTCTCATCCTGCCACAGCGTGATCTGCGCTTTTTCACTGGTGTAGTTACCTTTTGCTTCCAGGTCGAGACGCTCAAAACGGAAAGTGTATCCCGCTAGTTCCACCTGCTGCCCAGGACTCAGATTCAGGCTTATCTCCTGACGACTGCCGCTGGAGAAAACGATCCCCGCCGCAAACACCAGCACCCCGGCATGCGCCAGCAGTGCCGGAAGCTGACAACGAACAGGTACTTTGCGACTTCTGACCGTTGCCAGCACAATAACCAGCAGCATTAACAGGCCAAAGGGCAGCGTGGCGCGGTTAAAATACGGAGCGCCCACAGAGAGCCGACCCCAGCCGAACAACCCGTAAATCATCGGATAGAGGGTGCCAATCAGCACGATCAGCAGCACCGCGCAAAAAAGTAATAACGCGACCAGAATCAGCATCTCGCGTGACCAGCCGCTAAAACGCGCACTCTGGCGAATTTGTTGGCCTCGCCAGGCGTACAGCGCGAGCGACGCCAGGCTCAATACGCTAAACAGCGCAAACAGCGGTGCGGCGCGAACGTTATCCAGCGCGAAAGCGTGCACCGAAACGAGAATGCCGGAACGCACAATCAGCGTCCCGAGCAGCGATAAAATCAGCGTGACGATCGCCAACAGCAGCGACCAGTGGCGGAAGATCCCGCGCTGGCATGTGATGTACAGGCTATGCAACAGCGCGCTGGCGGAAAGCCAGGGTAATAAAGAAGCGTTTTCAACCGGGTCCCAGAACCACCAGCCGCCCCAGCCCAGCTCGCAGTAGGCCCACCAGGAGCCGAGGATAATCCCCAGCGTCAGCGCGCACCAGCCAGGCAGCGCCCAGCGCCAGCACACCCAGGCGCTTTGCGCATTAAAGTCACCACGTAGCAACGAGGCCAGCGCCACACCTGCCGCCACCATCAGGCCACCGTAACCCAGGTATAGCAGCGGCGGGTGGAGGATTAACCCGAGATGTTGCAGCATCGGATTAAGGTCGCGCCCTTCAATGGCTGGCGGGAAGATACGCACGAACGGATCGGACCATACCACCACAAACAGCAGCAGCAGGGCCGTTATCATGGAAAGGACGCTGAGCGTCAGTGGAAACAGCGCGTCGGAATCATGCCGATAGCGAAAAGCGAACAGCGCGCTCCAGCCGGAAAGAAACAGCACCCACAGCAGCAGCGATCCTTCATGCCCGCCCCACACCGCCGCCAGTTTTAATCCCCACGGCAGCAGGCTGTAGCTGTGTTGAGCAACGTAAACCACCGAAAAGTCGCTGGTCAAAAAGCTAAATACCAGAATGGCAAAAGCCAGCAGCAGCAGAGTAAATTGCACCCATGCGCCCACGCTTGCCAGACGCATCACGCCTTGCCAGCGCTGGCGGACACCCACCAACACAGCAAGCGGGGTCAACACATTGACCCCGAGGCTTAATAACAGCGCCAGAAAACCGGCTTCAGGAAGGAGAACGTCCAGATATCACCTTACGCAACGGTTAGCTGACCCGCATAGAGTATAAAAAAGCGCAGCAACAGCACGCCGGTCAGACTGGCGCCACACACTGCCAGCACGCCATGAAACGTCGAACTGCGGTTGGCCCAGGGTTTTAGCAGCATCGGCAATACCAATCCAAGTCCTGCCACGCCAAGCCAGAACCACCAGGTCCAGAATCCGCCGCCCAGAGCCGCCGCCAGCGCACGCATTTTTCCGTCATCGCCCAGCGCCAGACCAACAAAGAACGCCGCCAGCAGGAAGATCTCCAGCCATACCACCGGGACCTCCATGCGATGCACAAAGTGCGCTTCAGTGCTGTGCGGGTTGCTACGATGGCGTAACGCCATGGCGATCAGCGCCACCGCCGCGCCGGAGGAGATTCCGGAGAACAGGAACAGCACCGGCAGGATCGGGTTATTCAGGAACGGGTAGGATTTCAGCGCCGACAGCAAGAACCCGGTGTACGCCCCGAGCAGGACCGCCAGCACCAGCATTAACGTCTCAAGCGCACGATGGAACGGCGTTATCAGCGTCAGCGCTTTCTGCACTATTCCTAACCGTGGCAGCCAGCGCTGTTGCAGGGCAATCACCTCTTTTTCAAAGATTTTTGCCAGCCACAGCACTAACACCACCATGTACAACTGGAACAGCATGACCCCCATCGACATCACCGAAGTGAAGCTGTAGTGGAACATCAGTTTCCAGAAGGTCCATGGACGCGTCAGGTGGAACACCAGAATTAACAGGCCGAAGATAATCGCCCCCGGCCCTAACACCAGCGTGGTGCGCAGCAGCGTGCTGTCCGAACCGCCCGCCTCCGGATGGAAACGACGCAGTAGAATCGCCAGCGTGACCAGTCCGGCGGAGATGCCAATCAGGAACAGATAGATGGCAATGGGCCAGTCCCATACCAGTGATTCAAAATGAAATGCAGAAGCGGATGTCATTGGCTCACCTCCCCAAATTTAAAGGGAACGCGGTAGACCTTCGGTTTTGTGCCTAACGCCAGCTTGTAACGGTAGGTGGTTTTCTGCTGCAACAAACGAGAGATATCGCTGTTAGGATCGTCCAGATTACCAAACGTCAGCGCCTTCGTCGGGCATGACTCCACGCAGGCGGGCTGTTTGCCCGCTTTCAGGTTGGTTTTCCGGCAGAAATCGCATTTATCCGCCGTTTTGCTCACCGGATGGATAAAGCGCACGCGATAAGGACACGCGGCGATGCAGTACTGGCAGCCAACGCAAAGGTCTGGATTCACATCCACAATGCCGTTGGCGGCATCACGATACGATGCCCCCGTCGGACAGACGTCAACGCAGGGAGCGTGGTCGCAGTGCTGGCACGAGTGACGGAAGAAACGATACTTCACATCAGGAAACGTCCCCTGCGGCTCGCTGCGAATAATCGTCAGTCGCGATACGCCTTCCGGCACGTTGTTGACTTCCCGACAAGCATCCATGCAGGCCGTACAGCCGATGCATAATGACTCATCATGTACCATACCGTAACGCACGCCGTTGATGTTCAGCGTTTTCGCCACAACGCGTCCCGCCGTCCCGCTCACTGCCACCAGCGCGCCGACGCCGGTGATAAACTGGCGACGAGAGCAACTCATGGATGCTCCTTAAGCAACGGTACCGACGCTGGGTTAAAGTTCGGATTGTTACGCTGATCGCTGTGGCAATCGACGCAAATTTTGATCCGTCCTTTATCACTTAGCGTCTGCATCGTGTCTTGCTTCGGATGCAGTGAGTGACAGCTGGCACACGCCACTTTGGTTACGTGGACATCGTGCGGCCAGAACGCTTTTTGCAACTGCTCAGGCAGGTGACAAGACATACAGACGCTGTTCTGCTGCTCCACGTTGTACATCGGCTCATTAAAGCGCATCACATCCTTGACCCCTTCACGGTGGTTTGGTGACGGCTGGCCGTGGCAGTTGGTGCAGGTGACCGGCAGTTTGTTATTCGGGTTGATGACTTCCGCATGCTTACCATGCATGCCTTCGGTATCCGGCTTGTGACAGTCCAGACAGGCGGCATCCGGATTACGCTGTTGGGTAACCGTCCAGCGTTGATCCGGCTCCTGCGGCGTTGGCGTGGCAGTAATTCCACTCAGGCTCCATAACAAGCCTGACGCCAGCACCCCAGCAGTTAATAACGAACGTAATACGCTCATATTCACTCCGTTGAGTTATTCGCCCCTTGCGGGGCGAAATGGGGTTATTGGCTTAACAGACCGTTTTTACGCGCCTGATCTTCCCACTGCGGAATCACCGTTTTGATGAAGTCCTGCTTCTCAGCGTTGATTTGCTGCATGTTCAGACCAATCGCCGCCTGGGCTTTCTCTTTAGTAGAGATATCCGGTAACGGGATTTCATGGGTGATGCCTTTGGTCGCCAGCAGACGGACCAGTTTGGTACGCGCATCGGCGGCTTTATCCATTGCGCTACCCAGCATCCGCAGTCCTTCTTCTGGGGCGTGCATGTGAATGCCGTGTGAGGCGATAGACAGGTCCCAACGCCATTGCGCGTGACGGATATCTTCCAGAATCGGCTTCATTTCCGCTTCGGTCGCGCCCGCATCCCACGCGGCTTTCGCTTCGAAGTGCGCATGTACCAGCTGATCTTCAACCTTGATTTTCAGGTCATGGATGGCCTGTTTACGCTCGGCGACCACTTTTTGCAGGGACGCTTTGTCCTGGGTGTGGCAGTTCGCGCAGGTCTGAGCGAAGTTATCGAACGGGTTGCCAATCTTATGGTCGGTGTAGATCTTGCCTTCCGCGTTTTGCACTTTCGGCATGTGACAGTCGATACAGGTCACGTTGTTTTTGCCGTGGATACCTGCGCTCCAGGTTTCATATTCCGGGTGCTGCGCTTTCAGCATCGGCGTTTTAGACAGGGAGTTGGTCCAGTCAGAGAAGGCGATGGTGTCGTAGTATTTCTCCATGTTCTCGACTTTCATGCCGTCGTCCCACGGGAATTTAACGGCTTTGTTTTTACCGTCGAAGTAGTATTCCACGTGGCACTGGCCGCAGACCATGGATTGCTGGTCAAAGCGACCGGCTTTCTCAAACGGTTTGCCGATCGCTTCCATCGCGCGTTCTGCATAAGGACGCGACAGCGTCAGTTCTGGCTTGCCTTTGGCGAAGTCCGCCGATGCGGTGTTATGGCAATCTGCACAACCGAGGTTGTTAACAATTTCCGGACCGCCGCGCGCCCATTTTCCGTGGAAGTAGCCATCTTCACCGTCTTTCTGGATAAGACGCGCTACGTCCGGGCTTTTGCAGCTCCAGCAGGCCATCGGCAGCGGACCATCTTCAGCCGTTTTTGGTGCGCCGGTACGTAAGGTTTCACGCACATCGGTCACGGCATATGCGTGTCCACGCGGTTTGTTGTAATCGCGCGAGAAGGGATATCCCGCCCACAGAATCACCAGACGCGGATCTTCTGCCAGCGCATCTTCACGGGCTGATTGCTCAGACGTGGCTTTCCAGGAGAGATATTGATCGGGATGCTGAGGAGCGAAGGTTTCATTCTTCGCTTCAACGGTGACGGTTTTTGCGGGTACAGGAGTTTGTTCAGCGTGAACAGCAGAGATAAATAATAAAGGTAATAACAGGCTGAAGAAACGGCGTACGCGTGATTTTATCCTTGCCATAGGGGTCTCATCCAGATGACGCCATTATCTGCAATGGCGGTTCTTTTATTGTTTTCCATAACAGCAACCACACGAATACTGTCATGACATTGCTCCACCCTATTTGTAACAAGAAACCACACTGAAAATGTTGTCTTTAATCAATTGTAAGTGTATGTAAAATACCACTTTAGAGTTATAACCCCCCTCAAATCTCTCACTCTTTGGCCTAATTAAGAGACAGATCACCTTTTCAATAATCTTTTAGATAACCCCATGTTATCGCGAGAATTAATCAATTTTTGCTAGCTCCCTTCAAAATTCAGTTTGTCGCTAATTTGCACAATTCGTTTATTGCGTGATCTGCCGCCCAAATACTAAACAAAACTCTCAAAGCCCCTACATTTAACGTTTATGCGACATATTATTAACATCCTACAAGGAGAACAAAAGCCATGAGCCAAATACATAAACACGCTATTCCCGCAAACATTGCGGATCGTTGCCTGATAAATCCGGAGCAGTACGCAGAGAAGTACCAGCAGTCTGTTAACGAACCCGACACATTTTGGGGCGAGCAGGGAAAGATTCTTGATTGGATCAAGCCGTACAGCCAGGTGAAGAACACCTCGTTTGCGCCAGGCAACGTGTCTATTAAATGGTATGAAGACGGCACGCTGAATCTGGCAGCAAACTGCCTTGATCGCCACCTACAGGAAAACGGCGATCGTACCGCCATCATCTGGGAAGGCGATGACGCCACCCAAAGCAAAAACATTACCTATCGCGAACTGCATCGCGATGTTTGTCGTTTCGCCAATACGTTACTGAATTTAGGCATTAAAAAAGGTGACGTGGTGGCCATTTATATGCCGATGGTGCCGGAAGCTGCGGTTGCCATGCTGGCCTGCGCCCGTATTGGCGCGGTGCATTCGGTCATTTTCGGTGGATTCTCACCGGAAGCCGTCGCCGGACGTATTATCGACTCCAATTCACGCCTGGTGATTACAGCCGACGAAGGCGTGCGCGCCGGACGCGCTATCCCACTGAAAAAGAACGTCGATGATGCGCTGAAAAATCCAAACGTGAAAACCGTTGAGCATGTGGTCGTCCTCAAACGTACCGGTGGCAAAACGGAGTGGCAGGAAGGCCGTGACCTGTGGTGGTCCGATCTTATCGAGAAAGCCAGCCCGGAACATCAGCCGGAAGAGATGAACGCGGAAGATCCGCTGTTTATCCTGTATACCTCCGGTTCAACGGGTAAACCGAAAGGCGTGCTGCACACCACCGGCGGGTATCTGGTCTACGCCGCAACCACCTTTAAGTACGTGTTTGATTACCATCAGGGCGATATCTATTGGTGTACCGCTGACGTAGGTTGGGTAACCGGACACAGCTACCTGCTGTACGGTCCGCTGGCCTGCGGCGCAACCACGCTGATGTTTGAAGGCGTGCCAAACTGGCCAACGCCTGCGCGTATGTCGCAGGTTGTGGACAAGCACCAGGTCAATATTCTGTACACCGCACCGACCGCCATCCGCGCCCTGATGGCTGAAGGCGACAAAGCGATTGAAGGTACTGACCGTTCGTCGCTGCGTATCCTGGGTTCCGTTGGCGAGCCGATCAACCCGGAAGCATGGGAGTGGTACTGGAAGAAGATCGGCAACGAAAAATGCCCGGTCGTCGATACCTGGTGGCAGACCGAAACCGGGGGATTCATGATCACCCCGCTGCCGGGCGCTACCGAGCTGAAAGCAGGTTCCGCAACCCGTCCGTTCTTTGGCGTACAGCCTGCGATTGTCGATAACGAAGGTAATCCGCTGGAAGGCGCGACCGAAGGCAACCTGGTGATTATCGACTCGTGGCCGGGCCAGGCGAGAACGCTGTTTGGCGATCACGAACGCTTTGAGCAAACCTACTTCTCTACCTTCAAGAATATGTACTTCAGCGGCGACGGTGCGCGTCGTGACGAAGATGGCTATTACTGGATCACTGGTCGTGTGGACGATGTGCTGAACGTCTCCGGTCACCGTCTGGGAACGGCAGAAATCGAATCGGCGCTGGTGTCGCATCCGAAGATTGCTGAAGCCGCAGTGGTCGGTATCCCGCATAACATTAAAGGTCAGGCGATCTACGCCTACGTCACGCTGAATCACGGTGAAGAGCCATCACCTGAATTGTACGCCGAGGTTCGCAACTGGGTGCGTAAAGAAATTGGTCCGTTAGCAACGCCAGACGTGCTGCACTGGACCGACTCACTGCCGAAAACCCGCTCCGGCAAAATCATGCGCCGTATTCTGCGTAAAATCGCGGCGGGCGATACCAGCAATCTGGGCGATACCTCAACCCTCGCCGACCCAGGCGTGGTAGAGAAACTGCTCGAAGAGAAGCAGGCCATCGCGATGCCATCATAACAAAGTCCTGAAAATGCCGGATGCCGACGCGGAAGCGTCTTATCCGGCCTACAAATTTGACCCTACCCTCTCTTTATCGGGGGGGAAATATAAAAACCCTCCCCCAAAGGATTTCGTGTTACAGGAAGGCGGCAAGCGAGCACATCCCCAGGAGCATAGGCAACTATGTGACTGGGGTGGGCGAGTGCGGCCAACGAACCTGTAGCACGAAAGACGAAGGGGATATCTCTGGAGACTCTGTGATGAATGACTCTATTTATCAGCGGATAGAAGACAGTGCGCGTTTCAGGGAGTTAGTTGAAAAACGGCAACGGTTTGCCACCATTCTGTCCATCATCATGCTGGCAGTTTATATCAGCTTTATTTTATTAATTGCCTTTGCGCCGGGCTGGCTGGGTACTCCGCTACACGCGGGAACCAGCGTCACCCGCGGTATTCCAATTGGGGTCGGTGTGATCCTTATTTCCTTTATCCTGACCGGGATCTACATCTGGCGGGCAAACGGTGAATTCGATCGCCTGAACAATGCGGTTCTGCACGAGGTTAAAGCATCATGAAGAGAGTCCTGACGGCGCTTGCCGCCACGCTGCCCTTCGCCGCAAACGCGGCGGATGCTATTAGCGGAGCAGTCCAACGCCAGCCAACCAACTGGCAGGCGATTGTTATGTTCCTGATTTTCGTCATTTTTACGCTCGGCATTACCTACTGGGCGTCTAAACGCGTGCGTTCGCGGAATGACTACTACACCGCTGGCGGTAACATCACCGGTTTCCAGAACGGGCTGGCGATTGCGGGCGACTATATGTCTGCTGCATCGTTCCTCGGGATTTCCGCGCTGGTCTTTACCTCCGGTTATGACGGGCTGATTTACTCGCTCGGCTTCCTGGTCGGCTGGCCAATTATCCTGTTCCTGATTGCTGAGCGTTTGCGTAACCTGGGTCGTTACACCTTTGCAGACGTGGCTTCTTATCGCCTGAAGCAAGGGCCAATCCGTATTCTCTCGGCCTGTGGTTCCCTGGTGGTGGTCGCGCTGTACCTGATCGCCCAGATGGTCGGCGCAGGTAAGCTGATTGAGCTGCTATTTGGTCTGAACTATCACATCGCCGTCGTACTGGTTGGCGTGCTGATGATGATGTACGTTCTGTTTGGCGGCATGTTGGCGACCACCTGGGTACAGATCATCAAAGCCGTTCTGTTGCTGTTCGGCGCCAGCTTTATGGCCTTCATGGTGATGAAGCACGTTGGCTTTAGCTTCAACAACCTGTTCACCGAAGCGATGGCGGTACACCCGAAAGGTTCAGCCATTATGAGTCCGGGCGGGCTGGTTAAAGACCCGATCTCCGCGCTGTCGTTAGGTCTTGGTCTGATGTTTGGTACGGCAGGCTTGCCGCACATCCTGATGCGTTTCTTCACGGTCAGCGATGCCCGCGAAGCGCGTAAGAGCGTGTTCTATGCCACCGGTTTTATGGGTTATTTCTACATCCTGACCTTTATCATCGGCTTTGGCGCAATCATGCTGGTAGGGGCTAATCCGGCCTACAAAGACGCTGCTGGCGCGTTGATCGGCGGTAACAACATGGCGGCGGTTCACCTGGCGAACGCGGTGGGCGGTAACCTGTTCCTCGGCTTCATCTCAGCAGTGGCCTTTGCCACCATTCTGGCGGTGGTTGCCGGCCTGACGCTGGCGGGTGCATCGGCAGTTTCTCATGACCTGTACGCCAACGTGTTCCGCAAAGGCGCAACCGAACGTGAAGAGCTGCGAGTCTCGAAAATCACCGTACTGGTGCTGGGCGTGATTGCTATTCTGCTCGGCGTGCTGTTTGAGAACCAGAACATCGCCTTCATGGTCGGCCTGGCATTTGCTATCGCGGCCAGCTGCAACTTCCCCATCATTCTGCTCTCCATGTACTGGTCAAAACTGACCACGCGTGGCGCGATGATGGGCGGCTGGTTAGGTCTGCTAACGGCGGTGGTGCTGATGGTGCTTGGCCCGACGATTTGGGTGCAGATCCTCGGCCACGAAAAAGCCATTTTCCCGTATGAGTATCCGGCGCTGTTCTCCATTAGCGTAGCATTCCTCGGGATTTGGTTCTTCTCTGCTACCGACAACTCAGAAGAAGGCAATCGCGAACGCGAGCAGTTCCGTGCTCAGTTCATCCGTTCCCAGACCGGGTACGGCGTAGAACAAGGTCGCGCGCACTAATCTTCCCTCTCCTCCGGCTTCCGGGCCGGAGGATTACTGCCTTTCTCAGAACATCAGTCTCGCCACCAGCGGCGCTACCAGCACCATCACCACGCCGGAAAGCATCATCACCAGACTGGCGACCACGCCCTCCTGCTGACCCAGCTCATAAGAGCGCGCCGTGCCTGCGCCATGCGATGCTGCGCCAAAACCCGCGCCTTTCGCCATTCCTTCGCGAATGGAAAGTCGTAAAAACAGCACATCGCCAACCGCCATACCAAATACACCGGTCACCACCACGAACAATGCCACCAGGTCCGGCTGCCCGCCCAACGGCTCTGCCGCCGCCAGCGCAAACGGCGTAGTGACAGAGCGTACCGCCAGACTGCGTTGGATTTCATCAGGCAACATAAACAGACGCGCCAGCCATACGGAACTGGTGACGGCTACCAGCGTTGCCGTCACCACGCCCGCCGTCAACGACATCCAGTGGCGCTTAATCACGGCGAGATTGTCATAAACCGGAACGGCAAAGGCGATGGTCGCAGGTCCTAACAACCACAGCAGCCAGTGTGATTCACCAATATAGTTTTGCCAGGAGATATGCCCAAAGACCAGCATCAGCACCAATAGCGCCGGAGTGAGCACTAACGGCATCAATGGTAATTTACGAAAACGGCGATACAGGCGCTTATTGGCAAAATAGATGCCCAGCGTAATCACCAGACACAGCACGCTTAGCTGAAAATTACTCACGGTTTAGCCTGCTCATTTCATAGCGATACACTTTATCTACCACCCACGCCGTTGCGCCAAGCACCATCAGCGTACTTAGCGCAATGACGGAAAATATGCGCCAGCCATCGACCAACAACAGCTGCGTGTAGTTGACGACTGCAACCACCGCCGGGACAAAAAACAGCAGCATTTCAGCCAGTAACCAGCGAGCGCCAGCGCGGATCCAGTTCAGCGGGATAACCCGACAGACAATCAACGCCAACATCAGCACCATCCCGACCAGGTTGGCAGGAAGCGGCAGATGCAGCCAGGAGACAAGATATTGAGCAAATACAAATAGACCTGCGTACAACAGAACCTGAACGGGTATCTGAAGTCGATGAATAACGGCAGGCGTCACGCGGCTTATCGCCACAGCCATGAGGGTATGTCCTTAAAAAATAGAGAGAGCAAGTATAGAGAGCCACCATGCAGGACTGAAATGAATTAAACTCATTGCAGGCATAGTCTTAAGGAATAATCATGGATATCAGAACGCTGCGCTATTTTGTTGAGGTAGTTCGTCAGCAGAGCTTTACCCGCGCAGCGGAGAAGCTTTTTGTCACCCAACCCACCATCAGCAAGATGTTGAAGAACCTTGAAGACGAGCTTAACTGCACGCTGTTAATCCGCGACGGTCGGCGGCTGTTGTTAACCGATACCGGGCAGGTCGTTTTCGAACGTGGTCTGGCGATCCTTGCCGAGTTTCGCCAGCTCGAAGCAGAACTCAGCGACATTAATCACCTCAACAAGGGCGTGCTGCGCCTCGGTATCCCGCCCATGGTCGGTATGTTGATGGCCGGGCCTATCAGCCTGTTTCGCCAGCGCTATCCTGGCGTTGAGCTGAAGGTATCTGAATTTGGCGGCTTAACCGTCCAGCAGGCGGTGATGAATGGCGATCTGGATGTCGCGATGACCGCGCTGCCGGTTGAAGAAGAGAGCGGTCTGGCAACCTTACCGCTTTTTAGCCATCCGCTGTGCGTGCTGGTCCCCCGCTCCGGTCAATGGACAACATGCGACTCCATTTCCCCTGAGGCTTTAGCGGAACATCCGCTGCTTATCTATAACGAAGATTTCGCGTTGAGCCGCCAATTGCTTGAGCTTTTTAGCCAGCACAACGTTAAGCCCCGCATCGCGGTACGCAGCGGGCAGTGGGATTTTCTGGCGGCAATGGTGCAAGCCGGAGTCGGGATCGCCATTTTACCGGAACCTATTTGCCAGCGCCTGGATAAGCAAACGCTGCGCTGGATCCCCCTGGAGAGCGATTTACGCTGGCAGTTAGGAATGATTTGGCGTGATGGCGTATATCTGTCGCACAGCGCCCAGGCGTGGCTCAAATGTTGTGAAGGATTTTGGCTAACGCAAGAGTCATAAAATGCCGGATGCGGCTAACGCCTTATCCGGCCTACATCGCGATTACCGATTTTGTAGGCCTGATAAGCGTAGCGCATCAGGTACAATCTTCGCCGGATGCGGCTAACGCCTTATCCGGCCTACATCGCTATTACCGGTTTTGTAGGCCTGATAAGCGTAGCGCATCAGGCACGTTCTCCCACATTAAAATCCATTATTTCACCGGCCCAATTTTGCGGGTACAAACCACGCCTCACGTCGCGATGAAATGTTGAAAATGGCCAGGCATGTACCTGTTTAACCCAACAGTGCTTCACCGGGTTAATGTAAATATAATCAACATGCTGGCGATAATCGTGCTCATCACGGATGGTGTGCTCCCAAAAGCGAGATTGCCAGATATGTCGTGCAGACAATGAGTGGGTGAAATGCTTCTTAATGTCCCGCCAGCGAGAGGAAAAATCCGCATCATTGTCAGGTAACGTCCATATACAATGCATATGCTCCGGTAATACGACCCACGCATTGATCCGAAATGGTCTAGCCGTTTTGACCGCAGCGATTGCACAACGAAGCGCGTGAATGTTGGCTGTCAGAAGATGGCTTCGACGGTCCTGTAGGTTCACCGTAAAAAACCAGGTTCCCCCATTGATATAATTTCGTCGATAGTTGGACATGTTTCCCCCCTTTCCTCAACCGTATGGAGAAAAGAGGGAATCGACAAGAGAGATGGATTCATTCAGGAAAGCCGCTCGCAAATTACACGATGAATAATTTTTTGCAGCGGCTGCGCGCCATCAGGCACACCCGTTTATTGGTTCTCGATCAACAACGCTTCCAGCAAATCCAGATCGTGCAGCAGCTTTTGCAGCGTCTCATTGCTGATTTCCCGCGTGGCGCGCAGGTGATAAAGCTCCGCGCGCTCTGAGCGCAGCGCTGCCAGACGGAAACGTCGCTCGAGGTTTTCTTCCTGCATCGAGCTTTCCACGTCGTTGCGTCCGTCGGCGCGTCGACGCAGGTTACCGATGACACGTGAACTCACCTCGGTGAGCAACTGGTTATCGATGTTCTCTTCGCTGTCCGCAGCCAGACGCTCCTCCATTTTCTGGATGGCGACAATCGCCACTTCCGCCGTAGCTGCGCGGGCAATACGTTCCTCTTTCTGCTGCTGCGAATGGTCTGCCACTTCCAGATGCTGTAGCAGAATCGGCAACATCACCACGCCAACAAACAGCGAGAACAGAATCACGCCCGCGGCCAGGAAGATCAGCTCATATCGCGCCGGGAAGCCGCTACCATCCGGTAGCAACAGCGGAATGGAGAGCACACCGGCGAGGGTAATCGCCCCACGCACGCCCGCAAACGAGGCAATCAGGATTTCACGCGTCGTCCAGGATCCAAACTCCATCGGTTTTTTCTTCAGGAAGCGCAGGCTGAACTTCTTCATGGTCCACAACCAGCCAAAACGTACCAGCATCAGCGCCACGTAAATCAGCACGATATCGGTAAACAGCATCCAGATTTCAACATTCGGGTCAGCTTCTGCCGCTGCCAAAGAAGACTCCAGAATGCCCGGCAACTGCAGCCCTAACAGCAAGAACACCATACCGTTAAACACAAACTCCAGCATCGCCCAGGTACTGTTAGCACGCAAACGCATCGCCAGCGGCGCGCGACGCATCACCCCGGAACGGGTAATCGTCATCCCGGCAGCGACCGCCGCGAGGATGCCGGAGACACCAATGTGTTCCGCAATCAGGTAAGACGCAAACGGCAGCAGGAACAGCAGAACGATTTGCGTTGCCGGTTCATCGCCACCCCAGCGGCTGAGAAAACGCAGGGAGCGCCCGTACAACCAACTGACGACAAAACCGGCCAGGATACCGCCAATCGCAACCTTGAAGAATTCAAGCGTTGCGCCACCAACGGTAAACACCATCGTGCCCATCGCCACGGCGACGGCAAATTTTAATGACACCAGGCCGGAGGCATCGTTCATCAACGCTTCGCCCTGCAGAATACCCATAATTTTCTTCGGTATGCGTCCCTCCCCCACAATGCCGGAAAGCGCCACGGCATCGGTTGGTGACAGGACGGCGGCCAGCGCAAAGGCCGGGATGAGAGGGATCCCCGGCACCAGCCAGTAAATCATAAAGCCAATCCCGACCACCGTGACCAGCACCAGCGCCAGCGCAAGGCCGAAGATCTCTCGCCCGTGCTCGAGAAACTCACGTGTTGGCGTCTTCCAACCATCGGCAAAGAGCAGTGGCGGGATGAAGAGAACCAGAAACAGCTCAGGATCGAATTCCACATGCAAACCAAACGTCGGCCACGCCAGCAAGGCGCCGATGGCGATCTGCATAAGGGGTAAAGGGAGTTGGAAGGGCAATACGCGAGTAAATACCCCCGACAGCGAGACCACAAGGGTCATGATGAGTATGGTGAAAAAGATTTCCATGCGTTCCCTGTTTGCGATGTTTCTTATGATTGCTAATGAGAGGCGTCGTGCCTCAATTCTATCTACTTGAGAGTAACGCAAAAGACAACGAGTGTGTTCTGAAAATAAAAACGGGCGGCCAAAGCCACCCGTTTTAAGGATCTTCAGCGGATGAGGATCAGATAGCCCAACCACCAGCGTAGAAGGCCACCAGCGCGATGGCAATGACCACCGTACCGATGTTCAATTTGCGCCATTCGCCAGAGACGATACGGCCAATCACCAGGGTAGCAAAGCCAATCATAATGCCGGTAACGATGTTACAGGTCAGCACGATAAATACGGCCGTTACCAGTCCCGCCATAGCGTCGACAAAGTCAGCAAAGTCGATTTTCGCGACGTTGCTCAGCATCAACAGACCCACATACATCAGCGCAGGCGCCGTTGCGTACACAGGAACAAGATAAGAGAGCGGAGAAAGGAACAGGATCAGCAGGAACAGTACGCCAACGGTGATCGCCGTCAGACCGGTTTTACCGCCTGCCGCCGTACCCGCTGCGGATTCAATATAAACTGCCGCCGGAGCAGCCCCCACCAGACCAGAGAACACGCTGCTCAGTGAGTCGGTGGTCAGCGCTTTGCCACCGTCAATAATCTGTCCGTCTTTATCCAGCAGGTTCGCCTGTCCGGCCACCGCGCGGATGGTTCCGGTCGCATCGAAGACAGCGGTCATGACCAGCGCCAGCACGCTCGGCAGTACGATCGGATTCAGCGCGCCCATAATATCCAGGCTGCCAATCAGCGAGTTACCATTCTCGTCACTCAGCGACGGCATGGCAAAAATACCGGAGAAATGTACGGCTGGGTCAAAAATCAGGCCGACGATGGAAATACCGATAATGGTCAGCAGGATGCCGCCCGGTACTTTCAGTTTTTCGAGACCAATAATCACCGCCAGACCAATCAGCGACATGATCACCGGGAAGGTATCGAAGTCGCCCAGCGCAACCGGCAGGCCGTCCAGCGGGTTTTTAATCACCAGACCAACGCCGTTTGCCGCAATCAGCAGCAGGAACAGGCCGATACCAATCCCCGTACCGTGCGCAACTCCCTGCGGTAGATTGCGCAGGATCCAGCTACGAATACCAGTCGCGGAGATGATGGTAAACAGGACACCCATCAGGAATACTGCGCCGAGAGCAACGGGCACGCTGATATGTTGGCCCAGTACCAGACTGAATGCGGTAAACGCGGTCAGAGAAATGGCACAGCCAATCGCCAGCGGCAGATTTGCCCACAGCCCCATCACAATAGAACCGACGCCCGCGACCAGACAGGTCGCCACAAATACAGCGGCAGGCGGGAAACCAGCTTTCCCCAGCATCCCCGGAACTACGATAACGGAGTAGACCATGGCCAGGAAGGTCGTTAATCCGGCAACGACTTCCTGACGAACGGTACTGCCGCGGAGCGAAATTTTAAACCAGGCGTCGAGTGAGCCGCCGGTACGCGCTGAAGGCGTAGACATAGAAAACATCCCCTGAGAGTTTATTTTTTCGTCATTATGCGTGCTGGACAATCCACTGCCTGCTAAACGTTTTCTCCATGTGCCAGGTTTGCGTCAATAGGGGTGTCGCAAAAAAGCAAACGTTTAGCTCCGCGCATAAAAAACGGGTGGTAAAAAAAGCAAACGATTATCCAGCGATCTTACGCTGGTTTTCAACCGAACTTTGCCGCTTTTTACTCATTTCTTCTTATAACGCGCAATAAATAATCAGTCGATGCGCAAACGTTATCGTCAATGCGCAATTTGGCAACAAATTTCGCGGAGTTATTACAACATCGGAGTGCCTATTTCGCGCAACTCGCGCAAGAAAACAGGTGAAGATGCGGGAAATTTTTTGGCTAAAAAATCATCATTTCACTGGCAAATGGAGAGAGGTGGCTTACACTTACATTATCAACACAGGCCGGAACCTCCCCTAATGTGCTCGACTGAGGGGTGTTGATGTCGGGGGAAACCCTCCCGTGAACCAGCGGGATAGAGTGAAAGACAAAGACCGGAACCAAACTAAAGCGCCCTCTGTGGCGCTTTAGTTTTATACCAATCAATCATCTTCCAGCAGGCGCGCCCCGGTCCCCTGCTCGCCAAGCTGATCGCCAGGGTTACGCAACGGGCAATCGCTGCGCGACAAACAACCGCAACCAATACATCCATCCAGTTCATCGCGTAGCGCCACCAGAGTATGAATGCGTCGGTCCAACTCTTCACGCCATTGCGAAGAGAGCTGTTTCCACTCTTTAGCACTGAGGGAATGTCCTTCAGGTAATACACCGAGCGCGTCACCGATCGTGGACAGCGGGATCCCGATACGTTGAGCAATTTTTATAATCGCCACGTAACGCAACACATCTCGTTTATATCGGCGCTGATTGCCGCTGTTGCGCATACTGCTGATTAACCCTTTGCTTTCATAGAAATGCAGGGTTGATACCGCCACGCCGCTACGCCTGGCGACTTCACCTGGCGTGAGCAACGCTTTTATCCGGGGTAATTTCTTTTCCATAAATCGCTTTACCTCAAGTTAACTTGAGGAATTATACTCGCCCGCAGACAAAACGACGAATCGAATACTGAGAAAGAGGCAGCCCTATGTCCCATCAGCAGATTATTCAGACCCTTATTGAATGGATTGACGACCATATCGATCAGCCACTGAACATTGAGGCGGTGGCGAAAAAATCAGGTTACTCGAAGTGGTATTTACAGAGAATGTTCCGCACGGTGATGCGCCAGACGTTGGGAGACTATATCCGCCAGCGTCGACTTTTACTGGCCGCCGTTGAACTGCGAACGACTGAGCGACCTATTTTCGATATCGCGATGGATCTTGGTTATGTATCGCAACAAACCTTCTCGCGCGTGTTTCGCCGCGAGTTTGACCGTACCCCCAGCGACTACCGCCACCGCCTGTAAGATTATTGCCCGCTTTGCGTCAGTATGGCGGGCGACCGTTGTACCCAGTGTATGAACTCCTGCGGCGGTAGCGCCTTCGCAAAATACCAGCCCTGACAATACTGTACACCACGTTCGCGTAGCCACTCGATTTGCTCGATCGTTTCCACCCCTTCTGCAATCGTCTTCAGGTGTAAGCTTTGCGCCATTTCGATGATATGTTCGGCAATCAGGTGACTGGTGCTGTTACTGGACAAAGTGCTGATAAACGATTTGTCGATCTTCAGGATATCAATATTCAACGCGGACAAATTATGTAGATTGGAATATCCCGTGCCAAAATCATCAAACGCCACTTCATAACCCGCCTGGCGAAACGCCTGGATTACCGGGGTCATTTTATCTATATCAATAAACCCACGCTCCGTTACCTCGACTTTAATTTGCTGGGCCGCCACCGAGCACTCACGGTTTTTGTCGGTAATCAGCGCAATGAGCCGGGATGAATGAAAATCAGAAGCAGACAGGTTTATCGAGATATAAAGTTGAGGATGCGCCGACAGAAAATAGCCTAAATCGTTGAACACCTCTTCAACGACATAATCCGTGATGCGCTCAATCATTCCCTCTTTTTCAGCCAGCGGAATAAACTCGGTCGGGCTCATCACTTCACCATTACAGCCCGGCCAGCGCAGCAGAGCCTCAGCCCCAACGCACTGACCGTTTTTGATATCAATGATCGGCTGGTAGTGCAGACGCAGTTGACGTTTTTTGATTGCGCGTTTTAACAAGCGGCGAGGAGATAAGTATTCCTGACGCGTGCGCCACCACATTAGCAGTATCAGGATGCTGCAGATAATCCCGAAAGGAATCGTTAATACCGCCTCGTGATAAAAAATCTGACTTACGCGCTCGCCTGAAGTCGACACAATAATCGCAATCGGGCGTTTTTCTGAATGCACTATGGTATAGAAGCGCTCGTCCAACTGGAAAGTCGAAGCTTCACCTCGCACCAACGACAATAATTGCGCAATAGGCGCACCTTCGCTGGCAGAGAAAAAGGTATCCGTTACCGTGTCGTACACGCCCCAGGACAGATCCGGATCATCTGACATCACTTCGCTGTAAGATAATGGGTTAATGACGACAACGTAGTTTCCCCGTTGCATATACGTCATTCGGTAACCAGCGAAAAAGGGAGTATCACGATAGTAATAGATGGAGATGTCTGGCGTACGTTTATAGTCGGCAGTCGGCATAATATAGGTGGCAGGCGGTACCATCGACGTAGAGCACAAAAAATGATCGCCCTGCGCATAAATTAGCTCGCTGATATATAAACGGCCACGAATAATATTTAACATACTTTTCTGATGTGCCGGGGTACACATCTTACCCTGATACAATTGGGCCATATCACGCGCTAAATCGGCTTGTTGGATCACCAATTCAGTTTTATTTAACACCAGTTGAGCAAAGGAGCGAAGTTGATTACGGGTTTCGGACATTGCACGGATTTGAGCAAACCATAACGCCAGCACCACGGGGAGCAATACCACCATGAATGTTCCGAGGAACTTCAGCATCTTGCGTCGTGTACTGTGATTCATGTCAGCCCTATTTCCCTGTTTCGTATATGCCAGAACCCATTAAGGCAGGATGCTATAAACACCGACTGATTAAGTTGCATGAATCTACCAGTATTAGCAACAGACTTCTCTATGTAAAAATCTGATAATAGTTGATGATGATATTATTTTTACGTAAGGCAAACTTAAAGTTATGCTTATTTCATAACGTTATTATCCCCAAGAAGTAATTTTTTATGAGCACTATCCTGGTTGTGTTTAAGAAATTCATTAAATTTTTTTAACGATTAATTTAGGATAAATTAAACAAGTAGCGTAAATGCACCTTTGAGATTGATTATTTAGTATCATTGCTTCTTTGAATATAGCCACACAAAAATCATGGTTATCACCCTGCAAAAATTACGGCCACTACTGGTGAACAAACGAGCATATGTGATATAGTTCACAAAAATCATGTAACAGAAACAATGTTTCATTCATGTTATTGCCCGTCGATAGCCAGAGTACTACACCCTCGGTGAACACCCCCGCGCTGTCCTGGGCATCCAGACTTTCTGAGGACGTTTTTAATGGCAACGATAACAACTGGCGTGGTTCTTCTGCGGTGGCAATTACTCAGTGCGGTGCTGATGTTTTTAGCCAGTACGCTCAATATCCGTTTTCGTAAATCAGATTATATTGGCCTGGCCGTCATTAGCAGCGGTTTAGGGCTGGTTTTTGCCTGCTGGTTTGCGACCGGATTACTCGGCATAACCCTGGTGGATATGTCCGCAATCTGGAAGAATATTGAAACAGTGATGGTTGAAGTGATGAGCCACACACCGCCAGACTGGCCGATGGTGTTGAACTGATAACAGAATTGAATATGGCTACCCCAAACCTGAGGTAGCCATAATTTTCAGCGAAGAGCAGAG
This sequence comes from Citrobacter arsenatis, assembly GCF_004353845.1. Lineage (GTDB taxonomy): Bacteria > Pseudomonadota > Gammaproteobacteria > Enterobacterales > Enterobacteriaceae > Citrobacter > Citrobacter arsenatis. The sequence goes on along the minus strand of NZ_CP037864.1, from coordinate 378,822 downwards.
GGATTAGAACGGAATATCGTCGTCGAAATCCATCGGCGGCTCGTTAGACGGCGCTGCCGGAGCTGACTGCTGCGGGCGAGACTGCGCGCCGCCGCTGAACTGATTGCCACCCTGCGGCTGCTGAGGCTGACCCCAACCACCCTGCTGCTGGCCGCCACCTGCCGGAGCACCACCACCCTGACGACCGCCCAGCATTTGCATGGTGCCGCCAACGTTAACCACAACTTCAGTGGTGTATTTTTCTACGCCAGACTGATCGGTCCATTTGCGGGTACGCAGTTGACCTTCGATATAGACCTGGGAACCTTTACGCAGATATTCGCTGGCCACTTCCGCCAGTTTGCCAAACAGCACAACGCGGTGCCATTCAGTCTGCTCTTTCATTTCGCCGGTCGCTTTATCACGCCAGGATTCGGAAGTAGCCAGCGTAATGTTGGCAACTGCGCCACCATTCGGCATATAGCGTACTTCCGGGTCCTGGCCCAGATTACCGACGAGAATCACCTTGTTTACGCCTCTGCTGGCCATGATCGTGTCTCCTGAAAAACGTTACTGAATAAGTGTAAGCGCGGGATTGTAGCATTTCCAATAGCGCTTTTACTACGTTGCGAGATCGATTCCAGTAAACAACCCCCGACAAACATTGTTGCACAAGCACATGCGTTTTGCATTCCAATACTGTATATCCATTCAGGTTAGGTTGTGTCATAATTAACCGTTTGTGATCGCCGGTAGCACCATGCAGCCAGGCAAAAAAGCGTTTAATCCGGGAAAGATGAATGGATAAGATCGAAGTTCGGGGCGCCCGCACCCATAATCTCAAAAACATCAACCTCGTCATCCCGCGCGACAAGCTGATTGTCGTCACCGGGCTTTCGGGCTCAGGCAAATCTTCGCTCGCTTTCGACACCTTGTATGCCGAAGGGCAGCGTCGTTACGTTGAATCCCTTTCCGCGTACGCGCGTCAGTTTCTGTCGCTGATGGAAAAGCCGGATGTCGACCACATTGAGGGGCTGTCTCCCGCCATCTCAATTGAACAAAAATCGACGTCCCACAACCCGCGATCCACGGTAGGTACGATTACCGAAATTCACGACTATCTGCGTCTGCTGTTTGCCCGCGTTGGCGAGCCACGCTGCCCGGATCACGACGTTCCCCTGGCGGCACAGACCGTTAGCCAGATGGTGGACAACGTTCTGTCGCAACCGGAAGGCAAGCGTCTGATGCTGCTGGCACCGGTAATTAAAGAGCGAAAAGGCGAGCACACCAAAACGCTGGAAAACCTGGCGGGCCAGGGTTATATCCGCGCCCGTATCGACGGTGAAGTATGCGACCTTTCCGATCCGCCCAAGCTTGAACTGCAAAAGAAACACACCATCGAAGTGGTGATTGACCGCTTTAAAGTACGCGACGACCTCACCCAGCGACTGGCCGAATCCTTTGAAACCGCGCTGGAACTGTCCGGCGGTACGGCTGTGGTCGCCGATATGGACGACCCGAAAGCGGAAGAACTGCTGTTCTCCGCCAACTTCGCCTGCCCAATCTGCGGCTACAGTATGCGCGAGCTGGAACCACGTCTGTTCTCGTTTAACAACCCAGCAGGCGCGTGCCCAACCTGCGACGGCCTCGGCGTGCAGCAGTATTTCGATCCTGATCGGGTGATCCAAAACCCGGAACTCTCGCTAGCTGGCGGCGCTATTCGCGGCTGGGATCGCCGCAACTTCTATTACTTCCAGATGCTTAAGTCACTGGCGGAACACTATAAGTTCGATGTCGAAGCCCCATGGGCCAGCCTGAACCCTACCGTGCATAAAGTGGTGCTGTACGGTTCAGGTAAAGAGAATATCGAATTTAAATATATGAACGATCGCGGTGATACCTCCGTACGTCGCCATCCGTTCGAAGGCGTGTTGCACAATATGGAGCGCCGTTATAAAGAGACGGAATCCAGCGCGGTACGTGAAGAACTTGCCAAATTCATCAGCAACCGACCATGCGCCAGCTGTGAAGGGACGCGGTTACGGCGGGAAGCCCGCCACGTATTTGTTGAAAATACGCCGCTGCCCGCGATTTCCGATATGAGCATCGGTCATGCGATGGATTTCTTTAACAACCTGAAGCTTGCGGGCCAGCGCGCGAAGATTGCAGAGAAAATTCTCAAAGAGATTGGCGATCGTCTGAAGTTCCTGGTCAACGTCGGCCTCAACTACCTGACGCTGTCGCGTTCGGCAGAAACGCTCTCCGGCGGTGAAGCTCAGCGTATCCGTCTGGCAAGCCAGATCGGCGCCGGTCTGGTCGGCGTTATGTACGTACTGGATGAACCGTCTATCGGTCTGCATCAGCGCGATAACGAGCGTCTGCTGGGTACGCTTATCCACCTGCGTAATCTGGGTAATACCGTTATTGTGGTTGAGCACGATGAAGATGCGATCCGCGCTGCCGACCACGTTATCGATATCGGCCCCGGCGCTGGCGTTCACGGCGGTCAGGTGGTTGCCGAAGGTACGCTCAAAGATATCATGGCGGTGCCTGAGTCACTGACCGGCCAGTACATGAGCGGGAAGCGCAAGATTGAAGTGCCGAAACAGCGCGTGGCGGCTGACCCAGAGAAAGTGCTGAAGCTCACCGGCGCGCACGGCAATAACCTGAAAGATGTCACCCTGACGCTGCCGGTTGGCTTGTTTACCTGCATTACCGGTGTTTCCGGCTCGGGTAAATCAACGCTGATTAACGACACGCTGTTCCCGATTGCGCAGACGGCGCTGAACGGCGCCACGCTGGCTGAACCTGCGCCGTATCGCGATGTTCAGGGCCTGGAACATTTCGACAAAGTGATCGACATTGACCAAAGCCCGATTGGCCGTACGCCGCGCTCTAACCCGGCAACCTACACCGGCGTGTTTACGCCAGTGCGCGAACTGTTTGCCGGTGTGCCGGAATCGCGTGCTCGCGGTTACACTCCGGGGCGTTTCAGCTTTAATGTCCGTGGTGGGCGCTGCGAAGCCTGTCAGGGCGACGGTGTGATTAAAGTCGAAATGCACTTCCTGCCGGATATCTACGTGCCGTGCGATCAGTGTAAAGGCAAGCGATATAACCGCGAAACGCTGGAGATTAAATACAAGGGCAAGACCATCCACGAAGTGCTGGATATGACGATTGAAGAAGCGCGTGAATTCTTCGATGCCGTTCCGGCGCTGGCGCGTAAGCTGCAAACGCTGATGGACGTTGGCCTGACGTACATTCGACTGGGTCAGTCCGCTACCACGCTCTCGGGCGGTGAGGCGCAGCGTGTGAAGCTGGCGCGCGAGCTGTCAAAACGCGGTACCGGGCAAACGCTATATATTCTCGATGAGCCGACCACCGGCCTGCATTTTGCGGATATTCAGCAGTTGCTGGACGTGTTGCATCAGTTGCGCGATCAGGGCAACACCATCGTGGTGATTGAACACAATCTGGACGTGATTAAAACGGCGGACTGGATTGTCGACCTTGGTCCGGAAGGCGGCAGCGGCGGCGGGGAAATACTGGTCTCCGGTACGCCAGAAACGGTCGCTGAATGTGAAGCCTCACACACGGCCCGTTTCCTCAAGCCGCTGTTGTAATTGCGCAACACTTGTCTGGCCTACAGAATATGCATAATTGCTTGTAGGTCAGATAAGGCGCTTGCGCCGCATTCGGCAGGAGTTATCCTGATGGCGCTGCGCTTATCAGGCCTACGAAACGACAGACCAGGCATAAAGCTTGTAGGCCGGATAAGGCGCTTGCACCGCATCCGGCAGTAGTTATCCTGATGGCGCTGCGCTTATCAGGCCTACGAAACGACAGACAGACATAAAGCTTGTAGGCCGGATAAGGCGCTTGCGCCGCATCCGGCAGTAGTTATCCTGATGGCGCTGCGCTTATCAGGCCTACGAAACGACAGACCAGGCATAAAGCTTGTAGGCCGGATAAGGGCTTGCGCCGCATCCGGCGAAACGGATCAGGGCTGCGCAAGTGTCCGGCGTTTATCTTCCGGCAGCGTGTTTACAGCCTGCTGATATGAAGCGTCTACCAGATAATAAATCTGTGAATCCGGCAGCGAGCCGTCCAGATACACCGTACTCCAGTGCGCCTTATTGAGATGCCGGCTTGGCCGTACATCGCTATGCTGCTGACGTAACAGCTCTGCCAGCTCCGGGCTGGTTTTCAGAGACACCGCCGGGCGTTCTTCCACCTCTTTTACCATGGCAAAGAGCACATCTTCGACTTTGATTTGTGTGGCCTTCCAGTCGCTGTGAACGCTCTGCTCCGCGCCCGTTTTTGCCATGCAGTATTGCAGCAACTCCGAATTCGTCATCTTTATTCCCCTTACCAGCATGTTGCCTAATGAGAACATCTTTTATTCAGTGTGCAGCAAGTCCGCAAAAGGTAAAAGCCAGCAATGCAAATTTGTTTAAAAAAACAGCACCCCGCAGCCAGCGTCCTTAATACTCTGAGTTGACGATCACCTCTTCACCAAACGCACCGGCCTGCGGCAGCGGTTTATAAGTGGAGTTAGAGGCGCGCAAAATACGAATACCACGGATGCCCACGTCGCGAGCGGCGGTGATGTCGTTATCAGAGTCACCGTAGAACATGCGGACATTTTTATCCTGCAGCCACTGCGTTTTGGTGTTCTGACCCGGCTTATCACCGGCAAAAATGACCGGATTCATATTGCCGGCCGGGATGTGAAAGTTATCAGACAACGTTTTCGACACCGTTTCGGTCTTCGTCTGGCTGCGCCCGGTCACGAAAAAGATACTGTCGCCGCGACGCACGTGCATATCAATCAGCTGACGCGCCACTTCTTTTGGAATGCTGAATTCGTCCCAGCCATTGTTCATTTTTTCCCAGAAGGCCGGATTCTTCAGGTAATCCTCACTGTCCGGGGAATACGTTTTTTTACCGCGCCAGAAGCCCGGGCTGGAAAAGAGGACGGTGTCATCGATATCAAACCCGACGGCCATCGGCGGACGTCCGGTCAGGCTATTTTCAATTTGTGCCACAGAGACCCAATGAATGGGGGCCTGCTCAGCGAGTTTTGCAACGTTGGTGCCAGGATTAAGCTGAGAAGGAGAGGAAACTAACGCCTGGGCTGGCTGATTTAACGTGAATAATAAACAAACGGCACTCAGTGCCAACGTAAACTTGCGCATATTTTTCCCTAAGTAGTCAGTTAGTTATCATTTTTTTATTAACAACTGGTCAAAAAACTATCTGACCTTACCCCTTAGGGAAAGGGAAAGGAAGGATTTTCTCTGGTTTTGTCCTGGAAAAGGAGCACGATCACACAGGAATGCGTGCCTGATGGCGCTACGGTTATCGGCCTACAAACGAAAATCCATATCCCCTTGTAGGCCGGATAAGGCGTTTACGCCGCCATCCGGCAACACACAAAGTCGATTACATGACGGCGGCAAATGCCTTCGCCACGCGCTGCACGTTACCGTGATTCAACCCGGCCACGCACATACGACCGCTGGCTATCAGGTACACTCCGAACTCATCGCGCAGGCGATCGACCTGAGCGGCGCTAAGCCCGGTATAGCTGAACATCCCGCGCTGTTGCAGCAGGTAATCAAAGTTACGACCAGGGATCTCCGCATTCAATACGTTAACCAGCTCTTGGCGCATCGCCAGAATGCGGGTACGCATCTCTTCGACTTCCGCCAGCCAGCTGGCTTTCAGTGCGTCATCACCCAACACCGCGGCAACCACCTGCGCACCAAAATTTGGCGGGCTGGAGTAGTTACGACGCACCGTCGCTTTTAGCTGCCCCAGCACGCGGCTAGCGGCATCAGCGTCTTCACATACCACAGACAGTCCGCCGACGCGCTCACCGTACAAAGAGAAAATCTTCGAGAATGAGTTGCTGACCAGGGCAGGCAATCCGGCGCTGGCGATGGCGCGGATCGCGTAGGCATCGTCCTCCATTCCTCCGCCGAAACCCTGGTAAGCAATATCCAGGAACGGGATTAGATCGCGAGCTTTCAGGATCTCAATAACGCCATCCCACTGCGCGGGAGTTAAATCCGCGCCCGTCGGGTTATGGCAGCACGGATGCAGCAGTACGATGCTGCGCGCCGGTAAGGTATTCAGCGTGGCCAGCAGGTCGTTGAAACGCACGCCGTTGGTCGTGTCGTCATACCATGGGTAAGTACTTACTTCGAATCCAGCACCTTCAAAAATCGCGATGTGGTTTTCCCAGGTCGGATCGCTGACCCACACGCCAGAATCAGGGAAATAGCGTTTCAGAAAGTCGGCGCCAACCTTTAGCGCACCGGAGCCGCCCAGCGTTTGAATGGTTGCGACGCGCTGCTGCTGGAGAACCGGATGCTCTGCGCCAAACAACAGCGGTGCAATAGTATGGCGATAGGTGTTCAGACCTTCCATCGGCAGATACAGTGAAGCGCCATGCGGTTTGGCATTAAGTCGGGATTCCGCTTCCGCCACCGCTTTAAGCTGAGGAATAATGCCGTCTTCGTTGTAGTACAGGCCGATGCTGAGGTTCACTTTGTCGCGACGTGAATCTTCTTTGAAACGCTCCATGAGCGATAAAATCGGGTCGCCAGCGTAGGCGTCAACTTTTTGAAACACGTGTGGTTCTCCAGGTTTACAGGCAGGGGTTAAGAACACAATAAACCGGAAGCGGGAGAAGATCGAGAGGATGTTGAGAGGAATATTGCCGGACGGCGGCGTCACCGCCTGTCCGGCACTTCATACTGTTAATCGATATACTTCATCGCTACCCTTGATGTCAGGCGCGTAATAAGTTCGTAAGCACTTACTTTCGTCATTTCAGCAATACGTTCAACAGGCAGGCCCTCGCCCCACAGAATCACCGAATCGCCCGCTTTGTCCTGTGCTTCGGGGCCTAAATCGACGCAGATCATATCCATCGCGACGCGACCGACGATCGGTACTTCACGGCCATTAACCAATACTGGTGTCCCAGATGGCGCTGCGCGCGGATAACCATCGCCATAGCCCATCGCCACCACGCCCAGACGCGTGTCGCGCTCGCTCAGCCAGGTTCCACCATAGCCAACCGGCTCGCCCGCTTTGTGCTCACGCACCGCAATCAGGCTGGAGGTCAGCGACATCACCGGCTGGCAGCCAAAATCGGCGCCAATAGAGTGATTTTCCAACGGCGATACGCCATACAGAATCAGCCCCGGACGCGCCCAGTCGAAGTGGGACTGCGGCCACAGCAGAATACCACCCGACGCGGCAATCGAACGCTGCCCCGGTTTGCCTGCGCAAAAACTATTGAAGATATCGAGCTGTTTTTCGGTCGCGCCGCACTCAGGCTCGTCCGCGCGTGCAAAGTGGCTGACGATATTGACCGGCTGGCGCACGTTTTCACATTGCGTTAAGCGTTGATAAAACGCCTCGGCCTGCTCAGGACGCACGCCCAGGCGGTGCATTCCCGTGTCGAGCTTCATCCAGACGGTGACCGGTTCAGCCAGTTTTGCGGCTTCCAGGGCTTCAAGTTGCTCCTGGTTGTGGACGGCAGTATGCAGACGCTGCGCGGAGATTGTCGGTAGATCGGAGGCATCAAAAAATCCCTCCAGCAGCAGGATGGGCTGCGTGATCCCTCCCCCTCGCAACCGCAGGGCTTCTTCAAGACGAGCGACACCAAAAGCGTCCGCATCAGGGAGCGTTCGCGCGGTCTCTAACAGACCATGGCCGTAGGCGTTCGCTTTCACGACCGCAACCAGTTTACTGGCTGGAGCCAGTTCACGCAGACGTTGCAGGTTGTGTCGCAGAGCGCGGCGGTTAATGACTACAGTTGCCGCTTGCATTTGTATTCCTTAATAAAAGAATCACCTAAATCATTCGTGTTGCAGAAAGTTGACAAGCCTGAGAATCCCCGGAAGCTTAGTAAACTAAGTGAGCGGGGTGAACGGGCGTAGTCAACACATCTGCAGCATGAAGGATGACGGAGATTTATTCGTCGTCGTATTGTGGGCCCGCATAGTTATCGAAGCGCGACCACTGACCGTTAAACGTCAGGCGCACCGTACCGATCGGACCGTTACGTTGCTTACCAATAATGATTTCTGCGATCCCTTTCAGGTCGCTGTTTTCGTGATAAACCTCATCACGATAGATAAACATGATTAAGTCGGCATCCTGCTCGATGGAGCCGGATTCACGCAGATCCGAGTTGACCGGACGCTTGTCCGCGCGTTGTTCCAGAGAGCGGTTAAGCTGCGACAGCGCCACCACCGGCACATGCAGCTCTTTCGCTAGCGCTTTCAGCGAGCGGGAGATTTCTGCAATTTCCAGCGTACGGTTGTCGGAGAGCGACGGCACGCGCATCAGCTGCAGGTAGTCGATCATGATAAGCCCGATACCGCCATGTTCACGGGCGATACGGCGGGCACGCGAGCGCACTTCCGTTGGCGTCAGGCCGGAGGAGTCATCAATATAGATGTTTCGTTTCTCCAGCAAAATACCCATTGTTCCGGAAATTCGCGCCCAGTCTTCATCATCAAGTTGACCGGTACGGATTTTGGTTTGGTCCACGCGTGAAAGCGAGGCCAGAGAACGCATCATGATCTGTTCTGAGGGCATTTCAAGACTGAAGATAAGCACCGGCTTATCCTGCAACATCGCCGCATTTTCGACGAGGTTCATTGCAAATGTCGTTTTACCCATCGACGGACGCGCGGCAACGATAATTAAGTCTGACGGCTGCAAACCGGCAGTCTTTTTGTTGAGGTCGTCATAACCGGTGTTCACTCCGGTGACGCCGTCGTGCGGCTGCTGGAACAACTGCTCGATACGCGCGACGGTTGCGTCGAGCACATCGGTGATGTTTTTCGGGCCTTCGTCTTTATTGGCGCGGCTTTCAGCGATTTTAAAGACGCGGGACTCAGCAAGATCCAGCAGATCTTCACTGGAACGTCCTTGCGGATCAAACCCGGCTTCCGCGATTTCGTTTGCAACCGAAATCATGTCGCGAACAACGGCACGTTCGCGGACGATATCCGCATAAGCGCTAATATTCGCCGCACTTGGCGTGTTTTTAGATAACTCAGCCAGATAAGCAAAACCGCCGACGCTGTCCAGTTGCCCCTGCACCTCCAGCGATTCAGCGAGCGTGATCAGATCGATGGGTTTTCCCATCTCCTGCAGGCGATGCATTTCCGTGAAGATATGCCGGTGTGGACGGGTATAAAAATCTTCCGCCACCACACGCTCGGCTACATCGTCCCAGCGTTCGTTATCCAGCATTAAACCGCCCAACACCGACTGTTCCGCTTCAATCGAGTGCGGCGGTACTTTCAGCCCGGCGACCTGGGGATCGCGCTCACGAGCATCAGTCTGTTGTTTGTTGAAGGGTTTATTTCCTGCCATAGTGAATGGAGTTACCGAGATAATGATTGGGTCGAAAGATTACCACATTTCTTTTGGAGGAAGCATGGCAACACGTATTGAATTTCACAAGCATGGTGGCCCTGATGTACTCAAGGCAGTGGAGTTTACGCCCGTAGACCCGGCGGAAAACGAAATCCAGGTCGAGAACAAAGCGATTGGGATCAACTATATCGACACCTACATCCGTAGTGGCCTTTATCCGCCGCCTTCTCTGCCCAGCGGGCTGGGTACCGAAGCCGCAGGTGTGGTCAGTAAAGTCGGTAGCAAAGTGACGCACATTAAAGCCGGCGATCGCGTGGTTTACGCTCAGTCTAGCCTGGGCGCCTACAGCTCAATGCATAATGTCCCGGCTGATAAAGCCGCTATTTTGCCCAACGCTATCTCGTTTGAACAAGCTGCCGCCTCGTTTCTTAAAGGACTGACCGTTTTTTATCTGTTACGTAAAACCTATGAAATTCAGCCTGATGAGCCGTTTTTGTTCCATGCGGCTGCGGGCGGCGTCGGTATGATTGCCTGTCAGTGGGCAAAAGCATTGGGTGCGAAGCTGATAGGTACCGTCGGTAGTGCGCAAAAGGCGCAAATTGCGCTGCAGGCCGGCGCATGGCAGGTGATTAACTATCGTGAAGAAAGCATTGTTGAGCGAGTGAAAGAGGTAACCGGCGGTAAAAAAGTGCGGGTGGTGTACGACTCGGTGGGCAAAGATACCTGGGAAGCCTCGTTGGATTGTTTACAGCGCCGGGGATTGATGGTCAGCTTTGGTAATGCTTCCGGGCCGGTGACCGGTGTGAATTTAGGCATTCTGAACCAGAAAGGTTCGTTGTACGTGACCCGTCCTTCACTCCAGGGTTACATCACCAACCACCACGAATTAACCGAAGCCAGCAATGAACTATTCTCGCTAATTGCCAGCGGAGTGATCAAGGTGGATGTTGCACCGGGTCAGACGTTCGCACTGCACGACGCACAGCATGCTCATGAGGTACTGGAAAGCCGGGCCACGCAGGGCTCGAGTTTGCTGATCCCGTAGCTTGAATTCCCCTCCCGCATTCAAGCAGCCAACACACCCGGAGTTTGAATTATGACGGGGAAAGAAAGAATTAGGGCTTCCCGCAGGAAGCCCTTTCTTTTTTTATGTTCGGCTGTATGTAGGGTACAGCTCGATGAATTCGTTAACCTGGCAATAGTGACAGATTTGATAATCAATTCCTATTTGGTTCTAAAGGCAATGTTGCAGGTTGTGACGCACCGCTCAATACCTTAGTAAAATCGGCGGTTATTGCGCTGATACTGTGGGACTTTTGGCGCTTTTATCGCCTTGATAACCCACACCACGGCAACGGCCAGTAGCAGCCAGGGTAGCAGTTTTATCATCAAGGCAAATAGTCCGCCTACAAACATCACTGCAGTAGCTACCACCAATGCGGCCAACACGCCCAGCAAAGATATGCCGGTGACCATCAGCATGATAAAAAATCCAATCACAAAAAGTAGTTCCAGCATGGTTCTCTCCCGAAATGAAATTCTCTCCATTGCCTAACAAGAAACACGCCAAAAATAATACATTGATTTATAAAGAAAATGCCCCGCGATAAAGCGCAGGGCATGGTGAAATTAACTAACTTTTGGTGAAAACTTAACGCTTATCAGCGACCAGCTTCAGCGCGTGTTCCAGAACGTTAATATCTGCCCCGGCTTTATGCGCATTCTCGCTCAGATAGCGACGCCACTGACGGGCACCTGGGATCCCCTGAAACAGCCCCAACATATGGCGCGTCACATGCCCCAGATAGGTTCCCTTACTCAGTTCACGCTCAATATACGGGTACATGGCGCGCACCACGGCAACCGGATCGGCATCTTCGGTGGTGGCAGCAAAAATTTCGCGGTCAACGGACGCCAGAATACCGGGGTTTTGATAAGCTTCACGCCCCACCATCACGCCATCCATATGTTGCAGATGAATTTTCGCCTCTTCCAACGATTTAATGCCGCCGTTGATCGACATCGTCAGATGCGGGAAATCACGCTTGAGCTGATAAACACGGTCATAGTCCAGCGGTGGGATCTCGCGGTTTTCTTTCGGGCTTAATCCGGACAGCCAGGCCTTGCGGGCGTGGATGATAAACATCTCACATTCGCCGTTGCCCGATACCGTGTTGATGAAATCACACAGGAATTCGTAGCTGTCCTGGTCATCAATGCCGATACGTGTTTTCACCGTTACAGGGATCGACACCACATCGCGCATCGCTTTGACGCAATCGGCGACCAGTTGCGCATTCCCCATCAGACAGGCGCCAAACATGCCATTCTGGACGCGGTCGGAAGGACAACCCACATTGAGGTTAATTTCGTCGTAGCCCCGCTGTTCAGCGAGCTTCGCACAGTGTGCCAGCGCAGCCGGATCGCTCCCGCCCAGTTGTAATGCAACCGGATGTTCTTCTTCGCTATACGCCAGATAATCGCCTTTACCATGAATGATTGCCCCAGTGGTTACCATCTCCGTATAGAGCAGCGTCTGGCTGGACAGTAAGCGCAAAAAGTAGCGGCAGTGTCTGTCCGTCCAGTCGAGCATCGGCGCGATAGAAAAACGATGAGCGGGAAAAGCGGTAGACTGAGATTCAGGCAGCATGGCGAATATTCAAGCATCCGGTTAAAAAAGGGGCGCTACTATAGCATAGACCGATACGATAGTGAGCCACATCCTCGTGGTTATCCATTCGTGGCCCCCACTCGCGCTATTTACGCCCTGGTTTTCCGTCATGAGAGCCAAAAAACTGCGGTGGATGGTCGACCCAGCGATCCTCGCGTGTAGCCGCATAAACCGGGTTAAGCGGGTAATAAATGCGGTTATGTTTTTTATTGGCTTCACCGACGACCAGCAGACGTACCTCTTCACTGGTGTTATTGATAAAGGTGTGACACACGCCGGTGCCCGCCGGAAAACCAACGCTGTCGCCTGGTTCCAGCTTCCACAAATACCCATTAATCCAGGCCTCAGGATAGCCTTCCAGCACGTAGATAAACTCTTCCTCATCGCTTTCAGCGTGTGGGTACGACGTGCGTCGACCCGGCGGCAGACGTTCATGATGAATGCCGAGCCGCCCTAACCCCAGCCTGCGGGCAAGCGGCGCACCAATGGCAAACAGCTCATCGCTGTCGGGATACGTGGAGTCATCAGCCCCCTCAACTTCACGCCAGTGGCGAATACAATCGGGTCTTTTCATGTTTTTTTCCAGTATTGCGATGCGTCAGGTATAGCACACCACGGCGGATCTCGGCGTTTTAAGCAGAACATGTTAAAGTAAGGGATTAACCTTCCACGCAAATCGAGGCGCCAAATGGACAAAACCACTACGCAGGAGTTATTGGCTCAAGCTGAAAAACTCTGTGCGCAACGCAACGTGCGGCTTACGCCACAACGCCTCGAAGTGCTGCGCCTGATGAGCCTGCAGGAAGGCGCAATCAGCGCCTATGACCTCCTTGATCTGTTGCGGGAAACCGAACCGCAGGCCAAGCCGCCGACCGTGTATCGTGCGCTCGATTTTCTGCTGGAACAAGGATTTGTGCACAAGGTGGAATCCACCAACAGCTATGTGCTTTGCCATCTGTTCGATCAGCCAACCCACAGTTCCGCCATGTTCATTTGCGACCGCTGTGGCGTGGTAAAAGAAGAGTGTGCGGAAGGCGTGGAAGACATCATGCATACGCTGGCGGCAAAAATGGGCTTTGCACTGCGACATAACGTTATTGAAGCCCACGGGCTGTGTCCGGCCTGTGTGGAAGTTGAATCATGCCGCCATCCTGGCGAGTGCCAGCATGACCATACGATTCAGGTGAAGAAAAAAGTTGGGCGCTAGGTAAGCGGAAGAGCGTACATCCTTGTACTCTCAGGAGGGAGGGGTTAATTACCAGCGGTAATCATTACGTTTTTCCCAATCCGTAACTTCTTTCTCCGCCTGATCTTTCGCGTAACCGTAACGCTCCTGGACTTTACCGACCAGCTGGTCACGTTTACCTTCGATGACCGTCATATCATCATCGGTCAGTTTGCCCCATTGCTCTTTCACTTTACCTTTGAACTGCTTCCAGTTGCCGCTGACTTCGTCTTTATTCATCATCAAGTCCTCATCGTTAGGTTGTGAATAGCGAGAGTGCCATGTCCAGACACATGCTGTTTTTGCTGGACGTGAGAATAAGTGTAGTCAGTGATTCTGGGTTTTATTTACTATTCGGAATTTTTAACCATCCAGCTCAGGCAAACCAGGTGCCATTACGCCAGTGACGACGCCAGATAAAGGCCAGTGAAAGCCCTCGCAGCGCAAGGAAAACGGTTAATGCCAGCCATAAACCATGATTTCCAAGCCACGGTAAAACCAGTAACGTTAATGCGAACCCCGCGGCGGCAACGGCCATACTGTTACGCATTTCTGCAGCCCGCGTCGCGCCAATAAACATCCCGTCGAGCAGATAACACCACACCCCCACCAACGGTAAAACCACCTGCCAGAAAAGATAGCGATCGGCCAGCTGTTGGATCTGCACCAGCGAAGTCAGCAGCGCCACAATCTGCTCGCCAAACAGGGCATAAACCAGCGAGAACAGGATGGCCACTATACCGGACTGTCGACAGGCCGCCCGCCAGACGTCCAGCAACTGGCTGCCATCCCGCGCCCCATAAGCCTGGCCCGAATGCGCTTCCACGGCATAGGCAAATCCGTCCAGCGCGTAGGCGGTAAAGGTCAGCAGGGTCATCAACACGGCGTTAACCGCAATGATATCGCCTCCCAGACGCGCGCCCAGCACCGTAATGGCCCCAAAGCAGAGCTGTAACAGCAGCGAACGCAGCATGATGTCGCGGTTCAGTGCCAGCAAACGACGGAAGTTGCCACGCCAAGCCTGCTTCAGCATGACCAGCGAAATCCCGCGCATATGCAGGACTTTACGCACCATCATCAGGCCAATCAGCAAGGTGGCATATTCGGCAATCACCGTTGCCAGTGCCGCTCCCTGCACGTTCATATGCAGGCCCATCACCAGCCATAAATCGAGCACAATGTTGAGAATATTGCCGACAATCAACAGAATAACTGGCGCTCGCGCATACTGAACACCAAGCAGCCAGCCGAGCAGCACCAGATTTGCCAGCGACGCGGGCGCGCTTAACCAACGGATTTCAAGGAAACGCCGGGCCTGATCCAGTACCGCTTCATTTCCCCCGACAATATGCAGAGCCAGATCGATAATCGGCGTACGAAACAGTGCGATAAGCAGACCCGCTCCCAGCGCCAGCATTAGAGGCTGCACCAGCGCGCGTGCGAGCGCTTGCGGATTTTTCGCGCCAAATGCCTGCGCGGTCAGGCCGGTAGTGCTCATGCGCAAGAAAAGCAGCAGCATAAAGAGAAAGCTGGTCGCCGTGGCGCCAACCGCAACGCCGCCAAGATAGACCGGGCTATCCAGATGACCAATCACCGCGGTATCCACCAGTCCCAGCAGGGGAACGGTGATATTGGAGAAGATCATCGGTAAGGCGAGGTGCCAGAGTGCTTTATCAGAAGAGGTAAAGAAAGGCATACAGGAGAGCCTGAGAAGAAGTTAGAGGTACTGAAAAAAATGTTGCCCAGGCCCGGTAAGCGCAGCGCCACCGGGCGAGTTGCCGGATGGCGACGCAAACGTCTTATCCGGCCTACAGGGACTCAAGAGAATATTACAGCCATTCACCGTTACGAATGACGCCTACCGCTAGCCCTTCAATAGTGAAGTTTTGCTCGCGCAGGTCGACAACGATAGGTTTGAATTCGCTGTTTTCTGGCAGGAGTTCAACCTTATTGCCTTGCTTTTTCAGACGCTTAACCGTGACTTCGTCATCGATACGGGCAACAACGACCTGGCCGTTACGCACGTCCTGAGTCTTATGCACCGCCAGCAGATCGCCGTCCATAATCCCGATATCTTTCATCGACATACCGCTGACGCGCAACAAAAAATCGGCGTTCGGTTTAAACAGTGAAGGATCGACCTGATAGTGGCCTTCGATGTGCTGCTGCGCCAGAAGAGGTTCACCTGCCGCAACGCGACCGACAAGCGGTAATCCTTCTTCTTCTTCCTGCAGCAGTCGAATACCGCGCGATGCACCGGAGACTATTTCCAGTACACCTTTACGCGCCAGCGCTTTCAGATGTTCTTCAGCTGCGTTTGGGGAACGGAACCCCAAACGCTGCGCGATCTCCGCACGCGTCGGTGGCATACCTGTCTGGCTGATGTGATCCCTAATGAGATCAAACACCTCTTGCTGCCTGGCCGTTAACGCTTTCATTCCGCCCCCTGGGTGTATATACAGTTATGCTGTGAGTATATACAGCTAAAGGTGATTTTGGAACCGCAAACTGCACAAAAAACAGGAGATTTATGCAGTTGTGGAATCCTTATCGCAAATGCGACCACAACAGAATGCCCCAGGTGATCAGAGCGACAAAAATAGACAGCAATACCGCCGCCGAACCCATGTCCTTCGCTCGACCAGAAAGTTCGTGATACTCAGAACCAATACGGTCAACCACTGCCTCAATCGCACTGTTGAGGATTTCAACGATCATCACCAGCATCACGGAACCAATCAGCAGCACGCGGGTAATGGCATCAACATCCAGCCAGCAGGCGATAGCTACGCCCAGCAGTACGGCAACGCTTTCCTGGCGAAATGCCGCCTCATTGATCCATGCGGCGCGAAAACCTTTCCAGGAATAGCCTGCTGCTTTGATAATTCGGGTGAATCCAGTGGTATTATTGGCCATCAAAAAGAACCTTTTTACATTA
Source organism: Citrobacter arsenatis (assembly GCF_004353845.1). Lineage (GTDB taxonomy): Bacteria > Pseudomonadota > Gammaproteobacteria > Enterobacterales > Enterobacteriaceae > Citrobacter > Citrobacter arsenatis. The sequence continues at coordinate 362,598 of NZ_CP037864.1, read as the reverse complement.
TTAGCGTCAATGTCATTGTAACGTTACCCCGTTTGTTTCAGGGTGTGGCAAAGCAGCGCGAAGTATGACGGGATACCACAGAAATTCACTAAACTTTCTGATATCCTTGCAGCGCATTTGCATTATTAACCAGAGGCTTTACATCGTTTATGTCCGGCTGGCCACGAATTTACTACAAATTACTGAATTTACCATTAAGCGTCCTGGTAAAAAGCAAGTCTATTCCGGCAGAACCTGCCCCGGAATTGGGGCTCGATACTTCGCGTCCCATTATGTACGTCCTACCGTACAATTCAAAAGCAGACCTGCTGACGCTGCGTGCCCAATGTCTGGTGCACGATCTCCCCGATCCCCTGGAACCGCTGGAGATAGACGGAACTCTGCTGCCGCGCTACGTGTTTATTCACGGCGGCCCGCGCGTGTTCACCTATTACACGCCAAAAGAAGAGTCCATCAAGCTGTTCCATAACTATCTCGACTTGCATCGCAGCAATCCCGACCTGGATGTGCAGATGGTGCCGGTTTCGGTGATGTTTGGCCGTGCGCCGGGGCGTGAAAAAGGCGAGGTCAATCCGCCGCTGCGCATGCTGAACGGCGTACAGAAATTCTTTGCTGTGTCCTGGCTGGGGCGCGACAGTTTTGTCCGTTTCTCCCCGTCAGTCTCCCTGCGTCGCATGGCAGATGAACACGGTACGGATAAGATCATCGCTCAGAAGCTGGCACGCGTGGCGCGCATGCACTTTGCTCGTCAGCGTCTGGCCGCCGTCGGTCCGCGTCTCCCTGCCCGCCAGGACCTGTTTAATAAGCTGCTGGCTTCAAAAGCGATCGCTCGCGCGGTAGAAGATGAAGCGCGCAGTAAAAAAATCTCCCACGAAAAAGCGCAGCAAAATGCTATTGCGCTGATGGAAGAGATTGCCGCCAACTTCTCCTACGAGATGATCCGTCTGACGGACCGTATTCTGGGCTTTACCTGGAACCGTCTGTATCAGGGGATTAACGTTCACAATGCCGAGCGTGTGCGTCAACTGGCGCACGATGGGCACGAAATCGTGTATGTTCCGTGCCACCGCAGCCATATGGACTATATGCTGCTGTCGTACGTTCTGTACCACCAGGGTCTGGTTCCGCCGCACATCGCTGCCGGTATCAACCTGAACTTCTGGCCAGCGGGGCCGATTTTCCGCCGTCTGGGCGCGTTCTTTATTCGTCGTACCTTCAAGGGCAATAAGCTCTACTCCACCGTTTTCCGCGAATACCTGGGCGAGTTGTTCAGCCGCGGCTATTCGGTTGAGTATTTTGTCGAAGGTGGCCGTTCACGTACCGGTCGCCTGCTCGACCCGAAAACCGGCACGCTGTCGATGACCATTCAGGCGATGCTGCGCGGCGGTACGCGTCCGATTACCCTCGTACCGATCTACATCGGCTATGAGCACGTAATGGAAGTGGGCACCTACGCAAAAGAGCTGCGTGGCGCAACGAAAGAAAAAGAGAGTCTGCCGCAAATGCTGCGTGGCTTAAGTAAGCTGCGTAATCTGGGCCAGGGCTACGTCAACTTTGGTGAACCGATGCCGCTGATGACCTACCTCAACCAGCATGTGCCGGAGTGGCGTGAATCTATTGACCCTATCGAGTCTATCCGCCCGGCCTGGCTGACGCCGACGGTGAATAACATTGCCGCCGATCTGATGGTGCGCATTAACAACGCAGGTGCGGCCAACGCCATGAACCTGTGCTGTACCGCGCTACTGGCTTCCCGCCAGCGCTCTCTGACCCGTGAACAGCTGACCGAGCAGCTCGATTGCTACCTGAGCTTGCTGCGCAATGTGCCGTACGCGGCGGATGCTACGGTTCCTGTCCAGAGCGCCAGTGAATTGATCGATCACGCCTTGCAGATGAACAAGTTTGAGGTCGAGAAAGACACCATCGGTGACATCATCATTCTGCCGCGCGAGCAGGCGGTATTGATGACGTACTATCGCAACAACATTGCGCATATGCTGGTTCTGCCTTCGTTGATGGCAGCCATCGTGACTCAGCATCGTCGTATTTCACGCGCCGCGCTACAGCAGCATATTGATGCGCTGTATCCGATGCTGAAAGCGGAGCTGTTCTTACGCTGGGAGCGTGATCAACTTGCCGGTGTGATTGACGAACTAGCCAGCGAAATGCAGCGCCAGGGACTCATTACCCTGAGCGATGACGAACTGCATATCAATCCGGCCCACTCTCGTACGCTACAACTGCTGGCGGCGGGTGCTCGCGAGACGCTGCAACGCTATGCCATTACCTTCTGGCTGCTGAGCGCCAACCCGTCGATCAACCGTGGTACGCTGGAGAAAGAGAGCCGCACCGTGGCGCAACGCCTCTCCGTGCTGCACGGCATTAACGCGCCGGAATTCTTCGATAAAGCCGTGTTCAGCTCTCTGGTGCTGACGCTGCGTGACGAGGGGTTCATTAGCGATACCGGAGATGCCGAACCGGAAGAGACGATGAAGATCTATCAGATGCTGGCCGAACTGGTCACGTCAGATGTACGTCTGACCATCGAGAGCGCTACACAAGGCGAGTAAGGGTAAAAAAAGCGGGTCACTTCAGATAACCCGCTTCAGACTGCTGACGAACCCGGCCTACGACTCACAGTAATATCAATGAGATAAGCAATTCCGTAGGCCTGATAAGCGTAGCGCCATCAGGCATTACAGAGTTTGTCATCAGCCTCAAAGCGGGTCATTTCAGATGAGCCGCTTTTTTATTTTTGTTATCAAAAATGCCAGTAGCTCATTGCCAGGCCTAAGAACAGCACCAGACCGACGTAGTTATTGTTCATAAACGCTTTAAAGCAGGCGTCCCGTTCGCGATTGACGATCAGTTTCTGCTGATAGACAAACAGCGCGCCCGCCACCAGCAGAGACCAGTAATAACCCAGCCCTAACCCGTTTAGCCAGCCCACCAGCGCCATCAACACCAGCACGCCAACCTGCAGAATACCAATAATCAGCTTGTCGTTCTTACCGAACAGAATCGCGGTCGATTTGATGCCGATCTTCAGGTCATCATCCCGGTCAACCATGGCGTACTGCGTATCATAGGCCACCGCCCAGAGGATATTGGCGAGGAACATCAACCAGCAGCTCAGCGGTACCGACTCGCTCACGGCGGCGAATGCCATCGGAATCGACCAGCCAAACGCCGCCCCCAGCACCACCTGCGGCAGATGCGTATAGCGCTTCATAAATGGGTAAACCCACGCCAGCGCTAACGCCGCAACGGATAGCAAAATGGTCATTGTATTGAGGGTCAAAACCAGCAGGAAGGCCAGTAATACCAGTACGACAAACAGCGTTCGGGCTTCTTTCTCGGTCACGGCCCCGCTCGGCAGCGGTCGATTCGCGGTGCGTTTAACGTGTCCGTCAAATTTCCTGTCGGCATAATCATTCACCACGCATCCGGCGGCGCGCATTAACCAAACGCCGGCGACAAAAACCGCCAGGATCCACAGTTGCGGCATGCCTGGGGTCGCTACCCACAATGCCCACAGCGTTGGCCAGAGCAGCAGTAAGGCGCCGATTGGCTTATCCGTACGCATCAAGCGGTGAAACGCCAGCAGCTTATTCTGCGTCAGACTCCACTCCATCTTTATCTTCCTCTCAGTACAACGGCGATGCAGGCAGAAAAAGCTCGGTAAGCATCAGCGGCTTACCGCTCAGCCGTAGGCGGGAACGTCGCCCCCACAGCGCTGCATCGCGGCCAATCTCAATAAAATCTCGGGTCAATGTCGATGACGTAAACAGGTAGCGTCCGAGCGGGGTTTTCCCCAGATTCTGTAAGGCCAGTTCAGGGCCGCACAAGGTTGATTCAGGCACCACGGTCCGTCCGGCAAGCCAGGGTTCACCATCCGCACATAACAGGATTTCGCGTAACCAATAGCGAGACTCTTTAGGCAGCAGCGTCAGTTCTTCAGCCACCTCATTTTGCCCAACGAATTCTTCGCGAATCAACGTTACGGTGACCTTTTTCCCCTGCTGCTCAAAACGTTTGGTCATGGAGTCTTCCAGTAACAACCAGTCGAGCAGCTGGGCGTCCAGCTCTGGGATCGCATCAAAATAACGCAGCGCACGCAGTTGCGTTAACGCAGGGTGTGGCATGCCTTACTCTCCGATTTATAACCTGAAGGCATTGTATCGCAGAAAAGGCATTACGGGGTGAGCAAACACAATTAAGTGATCGGTAGGGCAACATAAGTGTAACAATTAGCACCGAAGGATAAAAAAAGGTGCGCCAGGAGACGCACCAGTTGTTGCAAAATCAACAATGTGGGGAGTGTTTACCCCTTGCCTTTTACACTGCTGATAAAGGTGGATCGGGCAGATTTGGATCCCAAACGTTCAGCTTCATCAAGCAGCTTCAGCGCTTTATCGACATCGCCCTTCGCAACGGCATCCTTAATGCCCTGGTTAAAATAGCTCTCGGTGTCATTCAGCATCGGTTCACTTTTCTTCACCGGCTGCGGCGCAGGAGCAGCGACTGCTGCAGCCGGAGCCGTATAGGCCACCGCTGGTGCGGCGGTATTACCCACCGTGACAGGACCAGGGCCAGAAGAACCAAAAAGCGGTCCGACAAGAACACTGGAGGTGCTGTTCGTTTTCACCTGTAGCTTCACCAGACCATCGGTAGTATGGCGGGCAATCGGGTCTGGAATATCCGGAACAGCGTTACCAACACCCTTGGCATAGGCTTTTGCCGGGTCAAGCAGGGTTGTGGTCTGCTGGAGATCGTTATCGGTAGTAAAGACCAGAACATAGAGTTTTTGCTGGCCCAGCGCTGGCGTCAGACGCATGACCCCTTCCAGGCGATCGGCACTCATCACGCCGGGCTCCTGGTAGGTGAAATAGCTGCTGGGGAAGAACGCAGATGGCGTCATGTTCTGGTCAAGAATTAAGACGTTTGGCGCAAATACGCTGGTTTGTTTGTTAACTTCACTGGACAGCGTCAGGGTCAGCTCGCCGATATTCGCCGGTACGCTATAGGCCGCTACAGGGCCGGTAATACCAGCAATATCCAGACGCTGGCCCGCTGTCGCAAGTTGTGTCGATTGGGTTTTGGATTGATCAACCGGCGTCCAGGTCAACTGTTGCAGCGCCGCAGTGGGAATAGTTGGGGCCGCGGTAGTGTTCTGCGGAACAATATTAACATCGGCCAGGCTGATGCCAGGCGCGCTGGCAAATAACCCTGCAGATAAACAAAGGGCAACGAGACTTTTCTTCATTTTCATTGTTATCACCTCAGATAGCATGGGTTCAGCGGTGGCCAGGCAATAGCGCGCTAAACCGTAATCAAGAGGGGCTTGCGCCCCTCTTTCGGTCTTTACGTCAGGTTAGTGCTGGATTACCACCAGATTTCCATCTGGGCACCGAAGGTCCACTCATCGCTGTCGCCACGGCCAAAGGAGCCTCCATTAAAGCCATCTTTAACTGCTTTACCGAAGTTCGCGTTATTCGATGGGTTACCGTTGTAGTCGTAGCCCCACTTCTCATCCCACTTAGCATAGGTTGCGAAGACGCGGATAGCCGGACGAGACCAGATGCTGTCGCCAGCCTGCCACTGTTGTGCCAGAGTAATTTTATACTGGTTGTTGGTATCGCCAGTTTCCTGGGATTTGACGTTGTCGTAGCCCACTTCTAACAAGGTGCTCATGATTGGCGTCCATTTGAACATTGGACGAACGCCCACGGTCCACCACTTAGTGCCGTTGTTGTTATCCCAGTCGATATCCTGATACATACCGACGTACATCAGGTCCCAACGATCGCCCAAGGAGATTGCGCCGTGGTCGAGGATACGCAGCAGGCTACCGTTGTTGTTAATGTCGTAAGCAAAGTTGGAATTACTATCAATGCCCACGCCAGAGCCCTGAGACAGGCCTTTACCCTGAGAGGTCATGGAGTCGGTAGCGTACTGAACCACAAACTTGTTATAGCCTTTCAGCATGCTTTGGGTGTGTTCAGCGGTGAACATCCAGCCATCTTTAGATGCACCGTCAACCAAGCGATAATCATCGCGCGGGTTTGCACGACCGTAGTCAACGCCCAGTTCCAGCGTACCGCCTGGGTTAATTTCCATCTGCGCTAAACGAACGTCAAACACGTCGTTCGCGGTACGGGTGGTGTAATCATAAATGCTGTTGCTGGCGAAGGAGGAAGAACCGCCCGCTTCAGAAGAACGGGTTGCAGCCAGAGACAGTTTACCGAAGCCTACATCGATGTTTTCCAGACCAGCACCAGGACCTGAAATATCCCAGTAGTAGAAGTCGATCATGTGGACGTCATGACGCTGATAGAAGCGCTTACCGGCCCAGATTGTAGAGCCTGGCAGCCATTCAATCAGGTTTTTACCCTGCACGTTGGCTTCACGGAAGGCTGGATCAGTTCCTTCCCAGTCATTCTGCTGTGCTACGGAGTAGGCGACGTTGGTGTCGAAGTAGAAGCTCTTATCGCCTTCTTTCCACACTTCCTGACCTAATTTGATTTCCGCATAGGTTTCACATTCGTTACCAAGACGGTATTTACTTTGTGCACCTGTTGCCTGGAAACATTGTTGTTCGCCGCCACTACCCGTCCAGCCGATACCGGAACGAGCATAACCATGGAAATCCACAGCCATTGCCTGAACAGACATAATGCCTGCTGCCACAGCAACCGCCAGAGGAAGTTTGCGCAGAGTAATCATCGTTCTATCTCCTGAGATCATTGCTTTTCTTTAAACGCTGCCACCTTCTAAAACTGCGAATGGTTTTGCGTTTCGTTTTTTTATGGGGACCTTAAACGCCCGGCTCCTGGTGCAACCGACGACATGCAGTGCCATCCTCACGGAACAGATGGCAACGCTCTGGCGGCAGGCCGATAGCGAATGTGGCACCCTCTTCTACCAACACCACGTCGTTCTGGCGGTAAACCAGGTTTTGACGGATGGCGGGGATCTGGATATGAATTTGTGTCTCGTGACCAAGCTGCTCGACCACCTGCACTTCGCCTTCGAGGGTGACATCGGCGATATCGCTGGGCAGCAGATGTTCCGGGCGAATACCTAAAGACATGTTGGCGCCAACCTGTACCGCATGGCTGTCCACCGGGAGCCATATTTGCTGGCGGTTGGGCAACTCAACCTGCACCTGATCGATGGCCGTCCCCGTAACTTTTACCGGCAGGAAGTTCATCTTCGGCGAGCCAATGAAGCCCGCCACAAAGCGGTCAGCCGGGTAGTGATACAGTTCCAGGGGCTTACCGACCTGCGCCACGCGACCGGCATCCAACACCACAATTTTGTCGGCCAGCGTCATCGCTTCGACCTGATCGTGGGTGACGTAAATCATCGTGCGGCCAAGACGTTTGTGCAGGCGGGAAATTTCAATACGCATTTGCACGCGCAGCGCGGCGTCAAGGTTCGACAGGGGTTCATCCAACAGGAATACGCGCGGTTCGGCGACCAGCGTACGGCCAATCGCCACACGCTGACGCTGTCCGCCGGAAAGCGCTTTCGGTTTACGTTCCAACAGATGCGCCAGTTGCAGAACTTCCGCGACCTGGTTCACGCGCTGGTTCATCACCTCTTTTTTCGCCCCGGCCAGTTTGAGGCCGAACGACATGTTTTCCGCGACGGACAAATGGGGATACAACGCGTAGGACTGAAAGACCATGCCCACGCCGCGTTCGGCGGGCGGGATGTCGTTCATCCGGGTCTCCCCGATAAACAGGTCACCACTGGTGATGGTTTCAAGTCCGGCGATCATACGCAGCAAGGTCGACTTACCGCAGCCTGACGGTCCGACAAACACCACGAACTCCCCTTCGTGAATGTCGAGATTGATATCTTTCGATACCACCACGTCACCCCAGGCTTTCGTTACATTTCGTAGCTGTACGCTCGCCATGCCCTTCTCCCTTCGTTACAACCTGTCATCGACAGCAACATTCATGATGGGCTGACTATGCGCGATCCCTTTACTGCGTGAATCCTCCACCCCCCGGCTTTTTTATGGGGGAGGAGGCGGGAGGATGAGAGAGCAGCGTCTGAGACCCGGGCCACCGGCCTCAGAGGAATTTCGTGATGCAGCCTGCAAAAATCGGTGGGTTTTTATGTGCGCCAGTACGCAATACTCACATTTATGTAACACAGATCACATAAAGAGCGGGTGGGGCGTAGGGGTAAGGAGGATGGAAAGAGGTTGTCGTATAAAGAAACTAGTAACCGTTAAGCCACCTCTGCAAAATCACCAAACAGGATGGGAACTATGAAAATCAAAACTGGCGCACGCATCCTCGCATTGTCTGCATTAACGACGATGATGTTTTCCGCCTCGGCTCTCGCCAAGATTGAAGAAGGTAAGCTGGTTATCTGGATTAACGGCGACAAAGGCTATAACGGCCTCGCTGAAGTGGGCAAAAAATTCGAGAAAGACACCGGTATCAAAGTCACCATTGAGCACCCGGACAAACTGGAAGAGAAATTCCCGCAGGTTGCCGCGACCGGCGACGGCCCGGACATCATCTTCTGGGCACATGACCGTTTTGGCGGCTACGCGCAGTCTGGTCTGCTGGCTGAAATCACCCCTGACAAAGCGTTCCAGGACAAGCTCTATCCGTTTACCTGGGATGCCGTACGCTATAACGGCAAACTGATTGCCTACCCGATCGCGGTTGAAGCGCTGTCGCTGATTTACAACAAAGACCTCGTGCCAAACCCACCGAAAACCTGGGAAGAAATTCCTGCGCTGGATAAAGAGCTGAAGGCGAAAGGTAAATCCGCGCTGATGTTCAACCTGCAAGAACCGTACTTCACCTGGCCGCTGATTGCCGCCGACGGCGGTTACGCGTTCAAGTTTGAAAACGGCAAGTACGACGTGAAAGACGTGGGCGTGGATAACGCTGGCGCGAAAGCAGGTCTGACCTTCCTGGTTGACCTTATCAAGAACAAACACATGAACGCGGATACCGATTACTCCATCGCCGAAGCGGCCTTTAACAAAGGCGATACCGCGATGACCATCAACGGCCCGTGGGCGTGGTCCAACATCGACAAGAGCAAAATCAACTACGGCGTGACGCTGCTGCCAACCTTCAAAGGCAAGCCGTCTAAACCGTTTGTTGGCGTGCTGAGCGCCGGTATCAACGCCGCCAGCCCGAACAAAGAGCTGGCGAAAGAGTTCCTCGAAAACTACCTGCTGACCGATCAGGGTCTGGATGAAGTGAACAAGGACAAACCTCTGGGTGCCGTTGCGCTGAAATCCTTCCAGGATCAGTTAGCAAAAGACCCACGTATCGCAGCCACCATGGATAACGCCCAGAAAGGCGAAATCATGCCGAACATCCCACAGATGTCCGCATTCTGGTATGCCGTTCGTACCGCAGTGATCAACGCAGCCAGCGGTCGTCAGACCGTCGATGCCGCGCTGAAAGATGCTCAGGGTCGTATTACTAAGTAAGTCTGAAAAACGGCGGGTGGCGCGTGCGCTTACCCGCCCTACGACTACGGCACGATCCGTAGGTCAGGTAAGCGCAGCGCCACCTGACGATAAGTTTCCACCGTTGTAGAGGAAGATCCCCATGGATGTCATTAAAAAGAAACACTGGTGGCAAAGCGACGCGCTGAAGTGGTCAGTGATGGGTCTGCTTGGTCTGCTGGTCGGTTACCTTGTTGTTTTGATGTACGCTCAGGGGGAGTATCTGTTTGCCATCATGACGCTGATTTTAAGCTCTGCTGGCCTGTATATTTTCGCTAACCGTAAAACCTATGCCTGGCGCTATGTTTATCCTGGCGTGGCCGGTATGGGGCTGTTTGTCCTGTTTCCGCTGATTTGTACTATCGCCATTGCTTTTACCAACTACAGCAGTACCAACCAACTGACCTTTGAACGCGCTCAGGAAGTCCTGATGGATCGTTCTTATCAGGCGGGTAAAACCTACAATTTTGGCCTGTATCCGGCGGGTGATGAGTGGCAACTGGCCCTTACCGACGGTGAAACCGGCAAGAATTATCTCTCCGACGCCTTTAAGTTTGGCGGCGAACAGAAACTGCAGTTGAAAGACGCCGAAGCACTGCCAGCGGGCGAGCGGGCGACGCTGCGCATCATCACGCAAAATCGCCAGGCACTAACCCAACTGACCGCCATCCTGCCGGATGAAAGCAAAGTGATTATGAGTTCTCTGCGCCAGTTTTCCGGCACGCAGCCACTCTATACACTCGCTGATGACGGTACGCTCACCAACAGCCAGAGCGGTGTAAAATATCGTCCGAACAACGACATTGGTTTCTATCAGTCGGTGAATGCAGACGGTAACTGGGGCGATGACAAACTCAGTCCGGGCTACACCGTTACTATTGGCTGGGATAACTTCACTCGCGTGTTTACCGACGAAGGTATCCAGAAGCCGTTCTTCGCCATCTTTGTCTGGACCGTGGTCTTCTCGGTACTGACCGTTATTTTGACCGTTGCCGTGGGCATGGTACTGGCCTGTCTGGTGCAGTGGGAATCCCTGAAGGGCAAAGCGATTTACCGCGTGTTGTTGATTCTGCCGTATGCCGTGCCGTCGTTCATCTCGATTCTGATCTTCAAAGGGCTGTTCAACCAGAGCTTTGGTGAAATCAACATGATGCTAAGCGCGCTGTTTGGCATCAAACCGGCCTGGTTCAGCGACCCAACCACCGCGCGTTCGATGATTATTATCGTCAACACCTGGCTCGGCTATCCGTACATGATGATCCTGTGCATGGGCCTGCTGAAAGCGATTCCTGACGATCTGTACGAAGCCTCGGCAATGGATGGCGCAGGCCCGTTCCAAAACTTCTTTAAGATTACGCTACCGCTGCTGATTAAGCCGCTGACGCCGCTGATGATCGCCAGCTTCGCCTTTAACTTTAACAACTTCGTGCTGATTCAACTGTTGACTAACGGTGGACCGGACCGTCTCGGCACCACCACACCAGCAGGCTACACCGACCTGCTCGTGAGCTACACCTACCGTATCGCGTTCGAAGGCGGCGGTGGTCAGGACTTCGGTCTGGCGGCGGCGATTGCCACGCTTATCTTCCTGCTGGTCGGCGCGCTGGCGATTGTGAACCTGAAAGCCACACGTATGAAGTTTGATTAAGGGAGACAACGAACATGGCTATGGTACAACCGAAATCTCAAAAGCTCCGCCTTCTGATCACACACTTAGGACTGCTGATTTTTATCGCGGCGATCATGTTCCCACTGCTGATGGTTATCGCTATCTCGCTGCGCGAAGGTAACTTTGCCACCGGTAGCCTGATCCCAGAAAACATCTCCTGGGAGCACTGGAAGCTGGCGCTGGGCTTTAGCGTTGAGCACGCGGATGGCCGCGTGACCCCGCCACCATTCCCAGTGCTGTTATGGCTGTGGAACTCGGTGAAAGTGGCCACCATTACCGCGATCGGTATCGTGACGCTTTCCACTACTTGTGCTTACGCCTTTGCCCGCATGCGTTTCCCGGGCAAAGCAACCCTGCTGAAAGGGATGCTGATTTTCCAGATGTTCCCGGCGGTGCTGTCTCTGGTCGCGCTGTATGCCTTGTTTGACCGCCTGGGCCAGTACATTCCGTTTATTGGTTTGAACACTCACGGCGGCGTGATCTTCGCCTATCTTGGCGGTATTGCACTGCATGTATGGACGATTAAGGGTTATTTCGAAACCATCGACGGTTCGCTGGAAGAAGCGGCCTCGCTGGATGGCGCAACGCCGTGGCAGGCATTCCGCCTGGTGCTGCTACCGCTTTCCGTTCCGATTCTGGCGGTTGTGTTTATTCTGTCTTTCATTGCCGCTATTACCGAAGTACCGGTCGCGTCACTGCTGCTGCGTGATGTGAACAGCTATACCCTTGCGGTAGGTATGCAGCAGTACCTCAATCCACAGAACTATTTGTGGGGCGACTTTGCCGCCGCAGCTGTACTTTCAGCCATTCCTATCACTCTGGTGTTCCTGCTGGCACAGCGTTGGCTGGTCAACGGACTGACGGCGGGTGGTGTGAAAGGTTAAGTTTTACCGAAGTAACTGCCCGGCAACGGGCAATGCCACTGCAACCCTCAACTTATGTTATCCCAACCTGTGACTGTAATTCGGCGCTCTACGGAGCGCCCTTTTTTTATGTTATTTTGCATTACGCTTACGATTATTTCCTTTCGTGCTCCACATCACTGCAATTCTATTTTTCGCCCGAACACAATCAAATTAAACAGAATTAAGATCACAGAAAAGACAAAACGTAATTGCAATGTAAAAAATGATAATTGTCTTCCCTGCCTGTTAAATTCACCATCAGCGCACTGATCAAAAGAGCTGTACCCTATAAGGCAGGTCTGAATGAACACTCAATATAATTCCAGTTATATTTTTTCGATTACATTAGTCGCAACATTGGGAGGGCTATTATTCGGCTACGACACAGCAGTCATATCCGGAACGGTAGAGTCCTTAAATACCGTGTTTGTCGCCCCACAACACTTAAGTGAATCCGCCGCCAACTCGCTCTTGGGCTTTTGCGTCGCCAGTGCGTTGATTGGCTGCATCATCGGCGGTGCGCTGGGCGGCTATTGCAGTAACCGCTTTGGTCGTCGGGACTCGCTGAAAATCGCGGCTCTGCTGTTCTTTATTTCCGGCATTGGTTCCGCCTGGCCGGAATTAGGTTTTACGACGATTAATCCGGATAACGCCGTACCCGTTTATTTAGCTGGATACGTGCCCGAATTTGTTATTTATCGTATCATTGGTGGTATAGGTGTCGGTTTGGCATCAATGCTTTCACCAATGTATATTGCTGAACTGGCACCCGCGCACATTCGTGGGAAACTGGTGTCATTTAACCAGTTCGCCATTATTTTTGGTCAACTGTTAGTGTATTGCGTTAACTATTTTATCGCACGTTCAGGCGACGCTAACTGGCTGAATACCGATGGTTGGCGATATATGTTCGCGTCCGAAAGTATTCCCGCCCTACTGTTTTTACTGCTGCTGTACACCGTACCAGAAAGCCCGCGCTGGCTGATGGCGCGTGGCAGACACGAACAGGCGGAAAGCATTCTGCGCAAAATTATGGGCAGTACCCTCGCGACCCAGGCCATGCAGGAGATCAATCAGTCACTGGAACATGGTCGTAAAACCGGCGGTCGCCTGCTGATGTTTGGTGTGGGCGTTATTGTCATCGGCGTAATGCTGTCTATCTTCCAGCAATTCGTCGGTATTAACGTCGTACTCTACTACGCCCCGGAAGTGTTTAAAACGTTGGGTGCCAGCACTGACGTGGCGCTGTTGCAGACCATTATTGTTGGCGTGATCAACCTGAGCTTCACTGTGCTGGCGATCATGACGGTGGATAAATTTGGGCGCAAACCGCTGCAGATTATTGGCGCATTAGGCATGGCCATCGGTATGTTCAGCCTCGGTACCGCGTTTTATACCCAGGCTTCCGGGCTGGTTGCGTTACTGTCGATGCTGTTTTACGTTGCCGCATTCGCCATGTCCTGGGGACCAGTTTGTTGGGTACTGCTGGCCGAAATCTTCCCGAACGCGATTCGTGGCAAAGCGCTCGCCATTGCGGTTGCCGCTCAATGGCTGGCGAACTACTTCGTCTCATGGACCTTCCCGATGATGGACAAAAATTCGTGGCTGGTTTCCCATTTCCACAACGGTTTCTCCTACTGGATTTACGGTTGTATGGGTATTCTGGCGGCGCTGTTTATGTGGAAGTTCGTGCCGGAAACCAAAGGCAAAACGCTGGAGGAACTTGAAGAGCTATGGGAACCCGCCGCAGAAAAAACCCAGCAAGCCTCTGTGCAATAATGCAGTAATTCTGACCCGCAACACGCCGCAGCCCGAATGCGGCGTGTTATCTTTTACTCCCGCTTCAGCCGTTTGGAATTACACAGCCACAGGGTGATCACCAGCAGCAGGATCGCCGCAGAATAGATCAGCACATCCATCGGCGCTTTATGATCGACAATGATCAATCGCACAATCGCGGTGATCCCGATATAGACAAAGTAGCGCAGCGGAAAGTGAAACCCAGACTGAAAGTATTTCACAATCAGCGCGATAAATTCAAAGTAGAGAAAGTAAACCACCAGCCCTTCCACCAGCTCATACTTGCTGGTTTGTTCCGGCGCGAACAGTACATCCGCCAGATGCAGCGTTTCTTTCCCAAGGAATACAACCAGGATCAGGCCCAGACTCAGCAGCCCCAGATTCAACACGGTCTGTAAGATGGTGGAGATAAACTCCACGCGCGGACGAGATAGCGACGTCATAACAGCACCTCTTACTCAGTGACGAGGTTCCTGTATAACGCAAAAATGTGACAGAGATCTACATTTTTTGTTTATGTTTTGTGCAAGAAAGGTCAGCGAGGAATGATGAATGTCACGACACATTTCACAGGATGAATTATGCAGCTACGACAATCCGCTGTCCGCAACGTTACCTGCGGTGAGAACGTGGTGATTTATGAACCCGCCAATCTCTATGACTGCATACTGGAAGACAACGTTTTTGTCGGACCATTTGTAGAAATCCAGGGCAACACGCAGATTGGCGCAGACAGCAAAGTTCAGTCGCACACCTTCATCTGCGAATATGTCACCATCGGTTCCCGCTGTTTTATCGGGCATGGCGTGATGTTCGCCAACGATATGTTTCGGCAAGGAAAACCCAATGCCGACCGCACCAGTTGGGGAAGAATTACGATTGGCAATGATGTCTCGATCGGCAGTGGGGCGACCATTCTGGCAGTCACAATCTGCGATGGCGCAGTCATCGGCGCGGGAAGCGTGGTGACAAAATCGATTACCGAGAAAGGCGTGTACGCGGGCAACCCGGCAAAATTATTGCGTCGTTTGTAAGCTGCCGGATGGCGGCATAAATGCCTTCTCCAACCGACAATATAGGTAGTTTGTAGGCCGGATAAGCGCAGCGCCATCCGGCTGGCAAACGGCTCGATCAACGGAAATTCACGCTGCGATCGCTGGTCATATCATACAGACCAAACTTACGTCCAAGCTGCTGCCCACCGTCACGCGTCAACGGCGTCCAGCCAATCGCCGCACGGCTGCGGGTCGGGCCTGACGAGAACAGATCCAACGGTACGGAAACGTACACCCCTTTGGTAAAATCGCCCTCTCCGTACTCATCCGGCGAGGCGTCGGTGATGGTCGCATAGCCGCCCACCACCACTCCGCTGTCGAAGCGTTTGGCAATTTCCAGCGTTCCCCCCTTATCTCCCGCCAGATACTGGCCTACGCTGGCTTTCACCAGTACATCCTGGGCGAATGAAGGATTCCAGTAAGCCGTCAAATGCCCGGTCTTCACGCTGTAGTCGGTGAATTTCATCATATCCTGCGCGCTACGCCAGTCACGCTGTTTCACATAGTTGGCGTCAATGCCAAACGCCCAGTTGCTGTCTAACGGACGATACAGCACTTCTGCCCCCGCCCCGCCGTACATGGTCTCCAGGTAACCAGCGTAAACCTGTCCATAGAACCCGTTTCCGAGTGACTGAAAGTAGTTGGCCTGCAGGTTATTCACGTAGACATCGTTTTGCACATACTCGCGCACATGGGTACGCACGCGTGGTAAATGCGAATCCTGCGGCGGGTTAGTGTAGTTAAATTTGTCATAGTTATTGGCGAGGTTGGCGAACAAACTCCCGGTGGTCAGCAGATGATCGGTCACCCACCAATCCGCCGTTCCCATCACGCCCAACTGGTACATATAGAAGTTTTCCGGGCCGCCCACCGACTGATTGAGCACCGGATCAATATGAAAATCAAAGCGAGACTTATCAATATACCAACCCTGCTCGGTCGTTTTCGGCACCACAGGCTCAACGCGTTTTTGCGCCAGCGGGGTTTCATGACCCAACGGCTCACCTTCCAGGTGTCGCTTAAGGCTGGAAACATCCGTTTCGGTCGTAACCTGCGGCAAGTTAAGGCGATTTTCGGTAATACGGATCGTGCGGATCCCGTCGGGAAGGGAGTTCATCACGATCCGATTGGCGCGTTCGATCCCTTCTCGCGAATCACGATATTTCACCTGTTCGCCGGTCACATACAGCGTATCGCCCTGCACCTGGATTTTGGGATCCGCCAGCCCGGCGTTATATTTCAGCAGCGTTAACTGATTCGCCACTACCGAATGTTGCAGAATCGCATCCTGCGGCTGTGGTTGATACTTCGGACGGGTGTTATCGTTATAGTTTGGTCGCAAGTCGTTGAAGTTAGTCCGCAGCGTGAACCCAAACATAAAGGTGTTCCTGCGCTCATAGCTGAGGTTAACGTCGGCCCAATCGGTGACGCGATAGATAGCGCCGACGTTAAACTTGCTCTTTTGATCCAGCTTGCCCGCAAAATCCTGCTGGTAATTATTGCCTTCATACTCCAGTTTCAGGCGCAGCGGCTGCCAGGGTGTCTGATATTCCACGCCGCCAAACAATGATGCCGGACCATGAAACATCTGACTGCCGTCAATAGAACCAGCCTGCTTGTAGCTGTTATCGCGATGACAGAATTTATCGCTGTATGAGCAAAACGGATTACTGACGTTACCGCTGGTGCCAAGATATCCCCAGCCCAGGCCAAGCGAGAAATCAAACGGCCCCCAGGCTTTATTCGCCACAATATACTCCGCATCAAACAGGCCAGTTCCGCCGATATCGCGCGCGCCAACGGCCAGCTGCGGCATCCAGTAGCTCTCTTCCCACAGCCGCAGTTTGAGGTCAAACGCCTTATCCTTGTATGTCTGATCGCCTGAAAACGACTCGACGCTGCTGTATTTTTTGGTACGCACATCGGTATAGCGCAGCGTGGTTTCCAGCCACGGGAACAGTTGCACCGACGCAGAGTAGTAGCGGTACTGATCGTTATCGCGGTAGTTGAGGCTCATTTCGCCCTCGCGCGCCATGCGTGCGGTTGGCGTTTGCAGCAGCCCCACACCGCCAAAATCGGACTGCGAAGGCCCAATGGGCGCGGGCCAGGTTTCACCGTGGCAGGCAACGCTTACGCCCAGCGCCAGTAAGCTGAGCAGGTAAGTTTTTCTCATTATTCAGGTATCCGCTGGGTCAGGGTGCGAAGAATATCAGCATTGATTTCATCCGGGGTGCTGCTCCAGACAGCATCAGAGAGTCCGACAAAAATGATGCTGCCGGGCATCGGCTCAACGTGACGTTTGTTCCAGTAAGCAATCGGTACTTTCTGCGTGCGCCCGTCGGGATAGATGACCCAGGCGAAGCTACGATCCGCACCGCTAAGCCGACTTTGCCCATCGAGATAGCTGGCAACATCACGCCCGGGCACAAACGGTTGTTTACCCGGACGGCTTAGCAGGCCAAACAGCGTGATATCCGTTGGCTGCGGTCCGACCCACAGCGTGTAATTGCCCTGCAACGGCGGGTTGCCTCGCTCGCTGACGCGCACCACATCCGGGTCAAGGTTAATTTTCTGTCTGCCGGTCACCTTCAGCGCGTGAATTTGCTGGCGCAGCGTGTTGATAGCCGCGGCATCAACACCGTTTTCTTCAGCACCCAGCGCTGCCAGACGAGCCAGTAATGCCTGCTGCTGACGCTCTGCCTCCGTCGTTGCCCGCTCTTCGCTGATAACCGCGCCTGGCCACCAGCTATTACTCAATCGCGGCTGTCCAACCAGGTCGAGCAGATGTTCGGCCCCGGTCAGCGTTTTCGGCTCTGCGCCGGTGGAGGTAAAGACCTTAACGCTACCCGCAGCAAAAACAGACGCGGCGTTCAGGCTCAACAGCAGCGCCATAACAACTCGTTTGATCATGATTTTGCCGCCTTAATCAGCGTGGTTTTCACCGGGAAGTAACGTGCGCCAAGAGACTGTTCCGACTGGCGAATCTGCCCTTCACTGTCGATCCAGTAGCGGTTATGCCAGCGCGTTTGATCGGTGGTGACCTCTTCATCGAGGATCCGTACCGGCGTGTTATCACTGCCGACCTTGATGGTGTCTGTGCCATCCCATCTGAAAACCGATCGGGCGGTGGCATAGCGTATCTGCTGATGTTCAGTCCAGCCCATCGTGCGGGTCCACGTTGCGCCGTCGACTATCTGATTGGGTTTGATGAGCGGGTCTGCAGCCAGATTATTCACCTCGAGCAGGTTATCTCCGCCAAGGTGCGTTTTCACAATGCGCCCATGCTGCGTGACGAGAATAGCCCGATCCTGAGTCACCCATTTCTGCTGTCCATTTTCTGCAAACGCGAGTACCACAAACAGCTGGGGACCGCCGTTAAGCTGCATATACTGGCTGGCGTAGGGCATGTTTTGGATTTCATCGTCCGTCATCTGTACGCCGGGAGTACCAAACACGCTATCCCACAGCGAATGACCCAGCCCTTCGGTAGAGGCTGAGCAAGCCTGCAGTAGCAGGCAAACCATTATGAGCGCTGGTCGCTTCACGACGTTTCTCCGCATTATTGCCGGGTGGCGCGACGCTTACCCGGCCTACAAATCCCACAGGCTTTTGGCAATTCAAAATAACCACACCGAAGTGTGGTTAGAATTAAGCGTACCTTTATTACTGGGTACTGGTGGTTGTGGTGGTAGTGGTTCCGGTATTAGAACCATCGCCGCCACCGGTCGCCGCCAGGGCAACCCCTACCGCAGAACTTACGGTGCTCACGCTGGTTGCGGAGGAACTTCCTGCCGAAACCGACGCGGCAGCCGACCCTGCAGCCTCACCCACCTGAACGGGGGCGGCATAGACAGAGGTCGCCGCAAGCGCAGATATAGCCCACAGGCCATACAGAACTTTTTTCATTACAAATTCCCTTCATTGTATGAATGGAGATTTACCCAAAAGAATTTCGGGCGAGATCGAGTATACACAAGCCAAAGTGTGCAAATTACTCCTGACGGGAATTTAGGATAATGAGAAAAGAAAGTAGATCGCTATTATTAATCAATAATATTAAATACTAAAATCAATTAGTTAAATTATATGCACAGAAAACACAATATCCGTAAATTCTGAAAACGACAGAAATTAAATTCCGTTGAGTTAATTATTTTAGGATTAAGCTCAATTAAGGTGTGAAGCAAAAACGTAGATATCCTGGAGCAATCTTATAAAAAAGCCGATATTAATATCGGCTTTTTTTATAAGTAATCTGCAAATTCATTCGAATTGCAGCAAGGCGGCAAGATCGTTAAGCCCCGGGAGCATAGATAGCTATGTGACCGGGGTTAACGAACGCAGCCAACACCGCTGCGGTTCGAAGGAAGAAGCAGATTAACGCCAGGACTTATAACGGTTAATCAAACCGTTGGTAGAACTGTCGTGGCTGCTCACTTCGGAACCATCTTTCAGCTCTGGCAGAATGCGGTTCGCCAGCTGTTTGCCCAGCTCAACGCCCCACTGGTCGAAGGTGAAGATGTTCAGGATGGCGCCCTGAGTGAAGATTTTGTGCTCGTACAGGGCAATCAGCGCACCCAGGCTGAACGGCGTGATTTCGCGCAGCAGGATGGAGTTGGTCGGACGGTTGCCTTCGAACACTTTGAACGGCACCACGTGGTCCAGCGTTGCCGGATCTTTACCCTGATCGCGATATTCCTGCTCAACCACTTCGCGGGATTTACCGAACGCCAGCGCTTCGGTCTGCGCAAAGAAGTTAGACAGCAGCTTCGGATGGTGATCGGACAGCGGGTTGTGGGTAATCGCCGGGGCGATAAAATCGCACGGTACCATTTTAGTACCCTGGTGGATCAACTGGTAGAACGCATGCTGGCCGTTAGTACCCGGCTCACCCCAGATGATTGGGCCCGTCTGGTAATCCACTGCATTGCCGTTACGGTCAACGTATTTACCGTTGGATTCCATGTTGCCCTGCTGGAAGTAGGCCGCGAAGCGGTGCATATACTGGTCATACGGCAGAATCGCTTCGGTTTCGGCACCGAAGAAGTTGTTGTACCAGATACCGATCAACGCCAGCAGCACCGGCAGGTTTTTCTCAGCCGGAGTGGTGGAGAAGTGTTTGTCCATGGCGTGGGCGCCGGAGAGCAGCTCAACAAAGTTGTCGAAGCCTACGGACAGGATGATCGACAGACCAATCGCTGACCACAGGGAGTAACGACCGCCAACCCAGTCCCAGAACTCGAACATATTGGCGGTATCAATACCGAACTCGCCAACCGCTTTACCGTTAGTGGAGAGCGCAGCGAAGTGTTTGGCAACGTGCTTGTTGTCGCCTGCGGTCGCCAGGAACCAGTCGCGCGCGCTGTGGGCGTTGGTCATGGTTTCCTGGGTAGTGAAGGTTTTGGAAGCGACCAGGAACAGCGTGGTTTCCGGGTTCACTTTCTTCAGCACTTCGGCAATGTGCGTACCATCGACGTTAGAAACAAAGTGCATGTTCAGGTGATTTTTGTACGGGCGCAGCGCTTCGGTCACCATGAACGGGCCGAGGTCGGAGCCGCCGATACCGATGTTCACTACATCAGTAATGGCTTTACCGGTATAGCCTTTCCAGCTTCCGGAGATGATCGCTTCAGAGAAGGATTTCATCTTCTCCAGCACCGCATTTACTTCCGGCATCACATCTTTGCCGTCAACGATGATTGGCGTATTGCTACGGTTACGCAGCGCCACGTGCAGCACGGCACGGTCTTCAGTACGGTTGATTTTCTCACCGGAGAACATGGAATTGATGGCACCTGCCAAATCGGTCTCTTTCGCCAGGTCCTGCAGTTTAGCCAGCGTCTCTTCAGTGATGCGGTTTTTGGAGAAATCCACCAGCATCAGATCGTCAAACGTCGCGGAAAACTTAGTGAAGCGATCGCTATCTTTCGCGAACAGATCCGCGATAGTAACGTCTTTCATTTCTTCAAAGTGTTTTTGTAGTGCCTGCCAGGCTGAGGTCTGCGTTGGATTGATGTTTTTCATTAGCAATACTCTTCTGATTTTGAGAATTGTGACTGAGATCGATTGTAACGCCAGTCACAGAAAAGTGTGATTGTTTTAATGCCATTGCCAGGGCGTCCGCCAAACGAGGCTAAAAAGTATAGCGGTTATCAGCGTAGTTATTAGTACCGTTACTCAACGCAGTTGCAGCATAAAAAATCCGCATAATCCCAGCGTTGACAGTACAGGCCATGCCTTTTATTTATATACATAAAGTCATTCGATATGCGTCACGGCGGCAAACCTGAGAATCCACAGAAGCTTACTGAAGTAAGTGACTGTGGTGAGCAGGTGCAGCCAACGAAGAGGCAGATTGAAGGACGAAATGTAATACGGTATTTGCGCCTGCACCGGTTTCCGTTCTGCCTTATGTGCCATGGTCGCTCTATTCATTCCCTGACACGAGGTAGTTATGACTGATGTAGTTGTCTCCAAATTTGGCGGTACCAGCGTGGCGGATTTTGATGCCATGAATCGCAGCGCTGATGTAGTGCTTTCTGATGCTAACGTCCGTGTAGTGGTACTTTCCGCTTCCGCGGGGATTACCAACCTGCTGGTCGCACTGGCTGAAGGGCTGGAGCCAACCGAGCGCTTCGAAAAACTCGACGCCATTCGTCAAATCCAGTTCAATATTCTGGAACGCCTGCGTTATCCAAACGTGATTCGAGAAGAGATCGAGCGTCTGCTGGAAAACATCACCACGCTGGCAGAAGCGGCGTCACTGGCGACCTCTACCGCGCTGACTGACGAACTGGTCAGCCACGGTGAACTGATGTCTACCCTGCTGTTCGTCGAAATCCTGCGTGAACGCAACGTGCAGGCGCAGTGGTTTGACGTGCGTAAAGTGATGCGTACCAACGATCGTTTTGGCCGCGCAGAACCTGACGTCGCGGCGCTGGCCGAACTGGCAACGCTCCAGTTGGCCCCGCGTCTGAGTGAAGGTCTAGTGATTACTCAGGGCTTTATCGGTAGCGAAAGCAAAGGCCGCACCACCACGTTAGGACGCGGCGGCAGCGATTACACGGCCGCCCTGCTGGCCGAAGCGCTGCACGCAACACGCGTTGATATCTGGACCGATGTTCCTGGCATTTACACGACCGATCCGCGCGTTGTTCCGGCTGCGCAGCGTATTGATGAAATCGCCTTTGAAGAAGCCGCGGAAATGGCGACCTTTGGCGCGAAAGTGCTGCACCCGGCAACCTTGTTACCTGCCGTTCGTAGCGATATCCCGGTGTTTGTGGGTTCCAGTAAGGATCCAAAAGCAGGCGGGACGCTGGTATGCAATAAAACCAAGAATCCACCGCTGTTCCGTGCGCTGGCGCTACGCCGTAAACAAACGCTGCTAACGCTGCATAGCCTGAATATGCTGCACTCTCGCGGCTTTTTAGCGGAAGTGTTCGGCATCCTGGCACGCCACAACATCTCGGTAGATTTAATCACCACATCCGAAGTCAGCGTGGCGCTGACGCTGGATACCACCGGTTCAACTTCCACCGGGGATACACTGTTAACACAGTCTCTGCTGATGGAACTGTCTGCCCTGTGTCGGGTTGAAGTGGAAGAAGGTCTGGCGCTGGTGGCATTGATTGGCAACGATCTGTCCAAAGCCTGCGGCGTGGGTAAAGAGGTGTTCGGCGTACTGGAGCCGTTCAACATCCGCATGATTTGCTACGGCGCATCCAGCCACAACCTGTGTTTCCTGGTGCCCGGTACTGAAGCCGAGCAGGTCGTACAGAAACTGCATCATAATTTGTTTGAGTGATATCAGCCTGATGCCGGATGCGGCAAAATGCCTTATCCGGCCTACGGGGAATTTGTAGGCCAGATAAGCGGCAGCGTCATCGGGCAACACGGTCATGACATCACTGTCTCGTATAACAGTCTGTCCAGTTCCCTGACATCCCCTTCCTGACTATCCGGTAACGTCGGCGGAATCTCTCCTCTTTCCAGTTCGGCGCGGATAAACGCATGCAACAGTGGACGGCGCGGACCATATTCCGCCTCACCCGCACACTTCTTACGTTCCAGCAGCTCATCAATTTCCTGACGCAACGGCGCATCCAGTTCGCTCCCCGCCAGCAGCTCGGCAAAACGCATCGGCGGCACGCCTTTCCCCGCTTCTACCCAACGCACCGCCAGCAGCGGGCGCAGGACATAGAAGTATTTTTTCAGCCGTACGTCGTCCCCCTGCAGATAGCCACGGAAGTTTTTCCGCGCCATCGAGTAGTAGTGCCAGCGGGCACGTAGCGGGGAAAACCATTTGGGCATCAATGCCTTCAGCGCTGACACGGTTGCTTCATCCTGCTGATAGACCATTGGAGAATCCAGCCACTCGATGAGCGTTGGGTTTGCGCCTTTGAGCAGCCCCAGCGCCTTGCGCCATTCCCAGCCGCATACGTCCAGCTCATCATCTATCGGCAACTCGATAACATCTCGTGGCGCCTCGACCCGCAGATACCACTCGGGTGGATGAACATAGAGAAATCGCACGTCGTAGTCGCTGTCCGGCGAGGCAAATCCCCAACCGCGGCTGCCGGATTCACAGGCATACAGCACCCTGACGCCATAGCGCTGCTCTACCTCTTTTAGCTGGCGCAATACCCTTTCGCGCATCGCGCCGTCCACTGTGTTGTAGCTCATTATTCTTATCCTTTTATGTTCACAAGGCCGTGCAGTACCTGGTCGAGGCCACCAAACACCGAGATTTTATCGATACGTTCAGCGACTCTTTCGAGGGTTTCCAGCTCTTTTAAGCGCAGCGCCACCGGGTTGTTTTCCATTACTTTCGCAGTATTCAACAGCGATCGCGTCGCGGCAGTCTCTTCACGACGGCGGATAACGTTGGCCTGAGCGGATTTCTCAGCTTCAACCAGTTGGGACAAAATGGCTTTCATATCTCCCGGCAGGACAATATCTTTCACGCCGAGCGAAGCCACCTCAATACCAAACGGCGTCATTCGGGCTTTCACCTGTGCGCTCACCACCTCATCGATCACCTGCTTATCTTCCAGCAGCTCGTCCAGCGTGCGCGTTCCCACCGCTTCACGCAGCGCAAACTGTAACTCGCGGTAAAGGTGGTCCAGCGGTTTGGTCAGTTGACCAAAAGCCTGCAACACATCGCTATAACGCCAGTTTGCGGCCAGATTTAATCGCAGATTGACCTTATCTTTGGTCAGGATCTCTTGCCCGCCGACCTCCAGCACCTGTAAACGGGTATCAACAACTTCAGCTTCAATCAGATGGTTTATCTTCCAGTATGCGGTCAAACCCGGCGGTAACAGCGCCTGGGTTTCGCCATCAATTTTCAGCACACCAACGTGCCACGCAGGAACTTGCACCGTTAAGATGGCTTCACGACCTTTCACCGTACCGTTACGTCGTGGCTGTAATACCGCATTCATCACCTCAACCGGTACCAAAACCTGACGAGTATCCATGCGAACCAGCGTCAGCGCTTCCTCTGCGCGCCAGTAAAGACGGCGTGTGGCTGGCGGACAGATCTCCTGTAAAACACCGTTGACATACAACGCTCCAGCTTCAGTATCCGTCGTATCAGCAACCAGGCAGTAACGCTCCACCCATGCAGGCTGGAATCGGCGTAAATACTCCGCCAGCGCTTGCGGTACTTCGCTACCATCCATATTAACAATCAGCACTTCGGGGGCGTTAAACCACGGTAAACGGTGCTGCCCAGACTCCAGCGTCTGATAGTAATCGCCCTCGAGGGATAAAAGACCTAACTGCCCTTTTTGTATCGTGATTTTCTTAGCCATTTTATTATTCCTTAACGTCGTTCAGGCGCGGGTGCAGGTGCGAAGCGGCAGGGGAATTCCCTTTTGCCTGTCGCACGGCATCTTTACCGGCAGCCTGTTCTGGAGGATGCTAACTGCGCACCGCTCCGTTTTAGTTCTATGATTAACAACCAGTTTTCATTCGGAGGATGAAATTGGGAATCGAACCCACTGTGTGTCATCGGCTGACGGAACACTTCCGGAAAACAGCCAGTGCCGTTCCTGACGTGCCGGCGGGGTTTAACCCCCTGCGTTTTCAGCGTGATTGACGTAGAAGTTATTGCCAGAAGCGTGCCAAAAAGAAAAATACGGCGATTAAATTTTTAACTCATTGATTAATTTTCATTTTATTTTTCACGCGTAGATTTAAGATTGCCGTAGCGAAGATATTTTTTTATCTTTTTATATCGATATTTATCTTTTGGTATAACCCATGAAAAAGCGGCGGGTAGTGATTGGCGTATTGGGCACGGTGCTGGACAAACGCGGTAAACGAGCTAATCGGTTTAAAAAGTGGCGACCGACGGTTGGATTGTGCCAACAGCCTGATTTCCCTGTCGACAGGCTGGAACTGCTGCACCAGCCACGCGACGAGAGCATGGCGCAAAGGTTGATTGAAGACGTCGCGCTGCTCTCACCTGATACCGAAGTACGCCCGCATGCCGTGACCATTAACGACCCCTGGGATTTTGAAGAGGTCTACGCCGCCTTCCTCGACTTCGCCACCCACTACAGCTTTGATACGGAAAACGAAGAGTATCTGGTGCACATCACCACCGGGACGCATGTCTCACAAATCTGCTGGTTTCTGCTGACGGAAGCCCGCTACCTGCCCGCCAGCCTGCTACAAACCAGCCCGGCACCAACCGGTTCATCGGACGAGGCCGTCGCCGCTGGCGTCTGCTCGGTTATTGATCTCGATTTGAGCCGCTATGCCACGCTCACCAGTCGTTTTCAGCGCGAACAGCAGCAGTCGGTCTCCTTTCTGAAGGACGGGATTGATACGCGCAACGCTACCTTCAATAAACTGATCGATCGCATCGAGCGTGTGGCATTACGTTCGACCGACCCGATCCTGCTCACTGGCCCCACCGGCGCGGGTAAATCCTTCCTGGCGAAACGTATTTTTCAGCTACGCCAGTCGCGGCACTTGGTGGCGGGAAAACTGGTTGCGGTCAACTGCGCAACCCTGCGTGGCGACAATGCGATGTCTACGTTGTTCGGACATGTGAAAGGGGCGTTTACCGGCGCCCTCACGGCGCGCAGCGGACTGCTGCGTGAAGCGGATGGCGGCGTGCTGTTTCTCGATGAGATAGCCGAACTGGGATTGGACGAGCAGGCCATGCTGCTAAAAGCTATTGAAGAAAAAACCTTTTTCCCGTTTGGATCGGACAAAGAGGTACACAGCGATTTTCAACTGATTGCCGGAACCCATCGTGATATGCAGCAATGGGTCGCAGAGGGCCGTTTTCGCGAAGATCTCTACGCTCGTATCAACATGTGGAGCTTCGCCCTGCCCGGTTTGTCGCAGCGGCGGGAAGATATCGCCCCGAACGTCGAGTATGAGCTACACCGTTTTTCCAGCCGCAAACAGATGCAGATCCGTTTCGACAAAGAGGCACGCGTTTGCTATCTGGCATTTGCCTGTTCCCCACAGGCCCAGTGGCGCGGCAATTTTCGCGAACTAAGTTCATCTATCGCGCGAATGGCAACGCTTGCCGAACAGGGACGCATCACCTTATCCCTTGTCGAAGAGGAAATTGCGCTGTTAAAGGAGGGTTGGCAGATTGCCGCTTCGCAACCTGAACTGAAAATGGATATTGATCTGTTCGATCGCCGTCAGTTAGAAACAGTACTGGAAGTGTGCCGCCGCAGCGCGTCGCTGTCGGAAGCGGGACGCGAACTGTTTGCCGTCTCACGGCAGAAGAAAGCCAATCCTAACGATGCAGACCGCCTGCGCAAATATCTCGCCCGCTTCGGACTTAGCTGGGAAAGCGTTCGCAGCGGAACATAAACATAATTTGTTTGAATAATATTCCATCACGCGATAAACAATAACTATAGCCGGGCTCGAACCCGGCTTTTTTATAACAACACAACACATTTCAATCGCAAGGAATATAACATGCTCGCTACTCTCACGCGGCTGTTCCCGTTATGGGCGCTGCTGCTCTCTGTTATTGCGTATTACACGCCCGCCACCTTTACGCCCGTCGGACCATTTGTGCCGTCATTACTGATGCTGATTATGTTCGGCATGGGCGTTCACCTGAAGGTGGACGACTTTAAACGCGTACTCTCACGTCCTGCACCAGTCGCAGCGGGTATTTTCCTGCACTATCTGGTGATGCCGCTCGCCGCATGGATTTTAGCGCTGGCATTTAACATGCCGCCGGAATTATCCGCAGGGATGGTGCTGGTCGGTAACGTCGCCAGCGGAACGGCATCAAACGTCATGATCTATCTGGCAAAAGGCGATGTGGCGCTCTCTGTGACTATTTCATCGGTTTCAACGCTGGTCGGCGTGGTCGCCACCCCGCTGCTGACGCGGCTGTATGTCGACGCGCATATCCAGGTGGATGTGATGGGTATGTTGCTGAGTATCCTGCAGATCGTGGTCATTCCGATTGCTTTGGGACTGGTCATTCATCACCTGTTCCCACGCATGGTAAAAGCTGTGGAACCGTATCTGCCCGCATTTTCTATGGTGTGCATTCTGGCTATCATCAGCGCCGTCGTGGCGGGTTCCGCCTCGCACATTGCGTCCGTCGGCTTTGTGGTGATTATCGCCGTGATCCTGCATAACACCATTGGCCTGCTCGGCGGCTACTGGGGCGGAAAACTGTTTGGTTTCGACGAGTCAACCTGCCGTACGTTGGCTATCGAAGTGGGCATGCAGAATTCAGGACTTGCCGCTGCGCTGGGCAAGATCTACTTTGGCCCGCTCGCCGCCCTGCCCGGCGCGCTGTTCTCCGTCTGGCACAACCTTTCCGGTTCTCTGCTGGCAGGCTACTGGTCCGGTAAGCCGATCACAGAGAAAAAACGCCGCTAATTGTCTGCTGTAGGCCTGATAAGTGTAGCGCTATCAGGCACAATGCGAGCACGTCGCCGGATGGCGGCTAACGCCTTATCCGGCCTACCCAGCCTCTGCACTTTGCCGTACACTGAGGATATCGGCTTACAGAGGGCACCCATATGGCACTCCCCCGCATTACCCAAAAAGAGATGACCGAGCGCGAACAGCGTGAACTGAAAACGTTGCTCGACCGCGCGCGCATTGCGCATGGCCGACTGCTGACCAACGCTGAGACTAACAGCATCAAGAAAGAGTACATCGATAAACTGATGGCTTTGCGCGAAGCAGAAGCTAAAAAAGCCCGCCAGTTGAAGAAAAAGCAGGCTTATAAACCGGATGCGGAAGCATCGTTTTCCTGGTCAGCGAATACGCCAACGCGCGGCAGACGTTAACGTCCTTTCTTCTTACGCCCCGGCGAGGTAAAACGCTTACCGTTTGTCGCCGGGCGCGATTTCTCTTTCTCTGCCGATTTTTCGATTTTCACCACCGGGCGCTTAATGCCTGCGGTTTTGGGCTTCGCTTTCGCCTTCGGTTTGGCTTCTGAGGACGAGTTCTCAATCAGCTTGAACAGATCGATCAGTTCGTCATCCGTCAGGTCGCGCCATTCACCAAGCGGCAGGCCGGACAAACCAACGTTCATGATACGCGTACGCTCAAGTTTGGTAACTTCATAGCCAAAGTGCTCGCACATACGACGGATCTGGCGGTTCAGCCCTTGAATCAGCGTAATGCGAAACACAAATGGCGCTTCTTTCTTTACCTTACATTTTTTGGTAACGGTGCCGAGGATTGGCACACCGGCCCCCATCCCGCGGATAAAGTCATCAGTAACCGGCTTATCTACCGTCACCAGATACTCTTTTTCGTGATCGTTACCGGCACGCAGGATTTTATTCACCAGGTCGCCGTGGTTGGTCAGAAAGATGAGTCCCTGAGAATCTTTGTCCAGACGACCGATTGGGAATACGCGCTTGCTGTGATTGACGAAATCAACAATGTTGTCGCGTTCGCTATCTTCGGTGGTGCTGACAATCCCTACCGGCTTGTTCAGCGCGATAAAAACCAGATCTTCCGCTTCACGCGGCTCAATCAACCGACCATTTACTTTTACGACGTCGCCAGGCATCACCTGATCGCCAATGGTGGCACGTTTGCCATTCAGGAAGACATTTCCTTGTTCGATAAAGCGATCCGCCTCGCGACGCGAGCAGATTCCACTTTCACTGATGTATTTATTTAATCGGATGGATGAGTCGGGCAGCATAGTTTCTCCTGTATACACTTCATCCTTCAAGCTGTCTCTGCGTTGGCTGCCCTCACTCCCCCTGGTCACATAGCACTCTATGCTCCCAAGGATTCGCTCCCTTGCCGCCTTGATACAACTTGAATGATCTTGTGTATTAAAAGCGAAATATACCCTACCTTGCGGGCGATAAAAAAGCAGAGCGTTTAAATGTACTATCGCATCTGATTACGTAATGCCTGCGGGCTGATACCAAATCGTTTTTGAAAGTGGTAACGCAAAGAGTTTGCGCTACCGAACCCGGTTTGCTGCGCTATTTGCTCAATACTGATATGGGACGTACTGAGCGCCTGCTGCGCACGGTTTAGCCGTTCATTCATCAGCCAACGTGCCGGTGTAAGCCCCGTTGACTCCTGAAATCGCCGCATCAGCGTTCGGGGACTCATACCAACCTGGCTGGCCAGAGCGTCAAGGGTGTGCTTCTGGGCGATATTGTTATGTAACCAGTCAAGTAAAAGACCAAAACGCTGGCTTTCCCGACTACGGGCCACAGGACGCAGTTGTTGCTGAGTCTGGCTGCCATCCCTGTGGGGTTGCAGCACCAGGCGACGGGCCACGTTATTGGCAATATCAAGTCCAAAATCACTACGCACCACATGCAAACATAAATCAATTCCTGCCGCGCTGCCTGCCGAAGTGAGTACGTCATGTTCACCGACATACAGGACATCTTCCACGACGCTGATTGCAGGAAAGCGTCGCTGGAGTTCGCTGACGTAACGCCAGTGTGTTGTCGCCTTACGACCATCCAGCAAACCTGCCGCAGCCAGAACAAATACACCAGAACAGATAGAGATGACTCGGCAACCGCGTTGATGTGCAGCGCGAAGTGCAACGCATAATGCTTCCGGAACTGGCGAGCTCACGTCACGCCAGCCAGGAATGACGATAGTGTCCGCTTCCTGAAGCAATTCATACCCACCATCAACAACGATACGAACCCCGCCAGTTGCCCTTAATTCACCTTGATCAACGGAAGCTACGGCAAAACGATACCAACGATCGCCCAACTCAGGTCGCGGAAGCCCAAAAACTTCCACTGCGACGCCAAACTCAAAAGTACATAGCCCGTCATAAGCGAGTGCAACGACCAACGGGCGAGAAGATGTTGTCATGATCCTGGCGGAATCTGTCATGGTCAGAGGGTGTTTCGAGGTTAAATTTTTGATGAGATAAGAGGTAACACAACAACTGATTTCACCACAAGAGAAAACAACACTATGAGTACCGTAACAGATATTCCAGCCGCTTCACCTGCACAAGCCATAGCCCATTTCCAGCAACGTCTGAGTATGGAGACGGATTGTTCTGACGTACATTGCGCAATGGCTGCTGGCGACAAAGATTTTGTACTGCTACATGTGGTGGGTAGCGCAGAGAGTTTTTCCCTTTGCCATATTCCTGGCGCGATTCATCTTCCTCATCGTCTGATAAATACGGAGTCCCTAAACAAATGGTCCCACGACACACTGTTTGTCGTCTATTGCGCTGGCCCACACTGTAACGGGGCCGATCGCGCGGCGCTGAAGTTGGCGCAGCTAGGTCGACCGGTGAAAATAATGATTGGTGGTATTAAAGGCTGGGAGGACGAAGGACTGGCGTTTGCCACGACGCAAAAGGACGCTGTTTCAATAGCTTGATCGTTGTTAAGTCTGAACGGGCTTTTCCGACATGGGGTTGTGATTAACCCGTTCCGCTTTTCACCACTGTAGCATGCAGGCCCACTACGTATTATTGCGAGGCGCTTTCCAGGCCTCATCTCCAACATCGTGAGCCATATCAGTAAGGCGTTAGGCTGATAGTGGTAGCATTAGCGCGGTTTGTAATTTTCTGATTACATGGAGAAATGATGGAACTGCTTTTATTAAGTAACTCGACGCTGCCGGGCAAAGGCTGGATGGAACATGCGCTGCCACTGATCGCAGAGCAATTGAATGGTCGCCGCACGGCGGTGTTTATTCCGTTCGCTGGCGTGACGCAAACCTGGGATGAGTACACGGCGAAAACGGCAGCCATCTTTGCACCAATGGGTGTAAACGTTACGGGCATTCATTCCGTTGCCGATCCGATTACCGCCATTGAAAACGCAGAGCTGGTGATTGTCGGCGGGGGTAACACCTTCCAGTTGCTGAAAGAAAGCCGCGAGCGCGGACTGCTGGCACCGATTGTGGATGTCGTCAAACGCGGTGCACTGTATATCGGCTGGAGCGCGGGCTCTAACCTTGCCTGCCAGACCATCCGCACCACCAACGACATGCCGATTGTCGATCCAAAAGGCTTTGATGCGCTGGGTCTTTTCCCGCTGCAGATTAACCCGCACTTCACCAACGCGCTGCCGGAAGGCCATAAAGGCGAAACGCGTGAACAGCGTATTCGCGAACTGCTGGTGGTGGCGCCAGAGCTGACAGTAATAGGCTTGCCGGAAGGTAACTGGATTAAGGTGAGTAACGGTCAATCCGTGCTCGGCGGCCCGAACACCACATATATCTTTAAAGCGGGTGAAGAGGCGGTTGCCGTTGAAGCAGGCCACTGCTTTTAGTTGATTTGTTGTCTGATGCCGGATGGCGGCGTAAACGCCTTATCCGGCCTACAAGGCTGACGACAACATTGACGGTTATCCGTAGGCCCGGAAAGCATCAGCGCCACCGGGCAACATTTCACCTGTCCTCGTTAGTAATCATCCCGCTCATCGTCTTCATCCGGCTGTTCCAGCACGCTGTAAGCCACAGAGCAAAACAGCGAGTTCAGACGCTGCATGTCACCCAGCAGCGCCAGGTGCAAGGAGCTGGTCTCGATGCTCTGTACGTTCTGCTGATGCAGACGGTCAACGTGCGCATGCGAATAACGGCGGTTGAGAATACGGAATCGGTGCTTGCTGCGGCGCAGACGACGGGCGCTGGTCACATCTCCGGAGAAGAACACCGACATCGCCAGTTGCAGATTGCTGAGCAACTGATCGTAGAGCGCATCCAGCTCTTTCAGCCCTTCTACCGAGAATGCCCGGCGGGCGGCCAGCGACTTATCGGCTATCTCGCTGCCCATACGTTCGACAATATCGGAAGCTTGCTCGAGGTTGAGCGACATTTCGATAATCTCCGCCCAACGGCGTGATTCCTCTTCCGCCAGCTCATCCTTTGGCATCCGCGCCAGATAGAGCTTAATTGCGGTATACAGCACGTTGATGTCGTCCGCCATCCTGCGCAGCTCTTTCTCTTCACGCGGCTCGCCGTGCATCACCTTCTTCAGCCCGTCCATCATCTGCTCCATCGCGTCGCCAATGCGCAAAGCTTCACGGGCGGCATTGGCCAGAGCGAGCGTTGGCGTATCCAGCGCGCTGACGTCCAGATGTTTGGGTTTCAGATGTCCATCAAGCTCCGGCTCATCGCGGATGATGCGCTTACAAAAACGCGCCATCGGTTCGGCGAACGGTACCATCGCTACGCAGCGCACCAGGTTGTAGAAAACGTGGAAGTAGATAACCAGTTCCGATTTTGGCAGCGGCAGTTCATCCATCAGATTGGCCAGCGGATGAACGAACGGCAGGATAATCAGGCTGCCCACCAGCTTAAAAAGCAGGCTACCGAGCGCCACACGACGGGCGGCGGCGTTAGCGGCGCTGTTATTAAGCATCGCCAGCAGGCCGGAGCCAAGGTTGGCACCAATCACCAGACACAACGCCACCGGGAACGAAATAATCCCCGCGGCAGTCAGCGTGGCCGTCAGCAGCACCGCCGCCAGGCTGGAGTAACTGATAATCGCAAACATCGCGCCAATCAGCGCATCGAGCATGATATCGCCGGTCAGCGAGGCGAAAATAACCTGTACGCCGTTCGCCTGGGTGATCGGCGTTACCGCCTGCACAATCAACTCCAGCGCCAGTAAAATCAACCCCAGCCCAATGCCAACCCGCCCCAGTTGCCCCACGCGAGACTGTTTGCGACCGAGAAAGAAGATCACGCCGATAAAAATCAGCAGTGGCGACAGCCAGGAGAGATCGAAGGTCAGGATACGCGCCATCAGCGCGGTCCCCACGTCGGCGCCGAGTACAATCACCAGCGCAGGGGTAAGCGCCACGAGATCTTGTGCGACAAACGAAGTGACCAGCATGGTGGTGGCGTTGCTGCTTTGTACCAGCGCCGTCACGCCGATACCCGCACAAAAGGCGAGCGGCTTCTTTTCAACGCTACGGCTGAGAACGGTACGCAAGCGGGCGCCGAAGACACGCATCACGCCGGTACGCACAATATGCGTACCCCAAACCAGCATCGCGACGGCAGAAAGCAGGTGTAACAGAGTTAACACGGAATCAGGTTCTCCTTATCGTTATATGTTCCTGAGGTTCATAGCAATGACATACCGCCTGATGGCGCTACGCTTATCAGGCCTACAAAAATGTGCCATCCGGCAAGCACTACCGATGAACGTTCTTTCAGTATAAGGGTTTAAACGTAATAAAGAGACAGGGCACTCATTGAGTGCCCTGTTTGTTGTAAATAAAGATGACAGTTTTGTGAATTAGTCAGCGTCGTAGCCGAGGTTTGGCGCTAACCAACGTTCGACTTCCGCCACGCTCATGCCTTTACGTAAGGCATAATCTTCAACCTGATCGCGCTGGATTTGCGCCACGGCGTAGTACTTGCTGTCCGGATGACTGAAATACCAGCCAGAGACCGACGCGCCTGGCCACATGGCGAAGGATTCGGTGAGCTTCATCCCGGTGTGCGCCTCTACGTCCAGCAGCTCCCAGATGGTGGCCTTTTCAGTGTGTTCCGGGCACGCCGGATAGCCCGGCGCTGGGCGGATTCCTTGGTAGTTTTCGCGGATCAGCTCCTCGTTACTGAGATTCTCATTCGCCGCATAGCCCCAGTAAACTTTACGCACGCGCTCGTGCAGATATTCCGCGAACGCTTCCGCCAGACGATCGGCTATCGCTTTCACCATAATCTTGTTGTAGTCGTCGTGCTGGGCTTCGAAGGCGTCCGCCAGCGCATCTTCCTCCAGACCGCCGGTAACCGCAAAGGCACCGATGTAATCCGCTTTGCCGCTCAGTTTCGGCGCAACAAAGTCAGACAGGCAGTAGTTGGCGAAACCGACTTTTTCCGTCTGCTGGCGCAGGTGATGACTCACGTTGATGACGTGCGTACGCGTCTCGTCACGGTAAATCTCGATGTCATCACCCACGCGGTTGGCCGGGAATAAACCCACCACGCCGCGCGGGTTCAGGGTCTTCTCAGCGCTGAGTTTATCCAGCATGTCGTTGGCGTCTTTGAACAGGCGCTTCGCCTCTTCTCCTACCACCTCATCTTCAAGAATGCGTGGATATTTCCCGGCCAGCGACCAGGTCATAAAGAACGGCGTCCAGTCAATGTAGTTGCGCAGCGTTTCGATGCTGGCTTCAACTTCCTGCACGCCCAGTCGGTGCGCCACCGGCGGCGTGTAGTTTTCCCAGTCGAAGGCCAGATCGTTTTCACGCGCGGCGGCCAGCGTCACCGGCGGGGTACGCGGTTTCTTGCGCGCATGCTGGATACGTACGGTTTCATACTCTTTACGCGTACGGGCGACAAAGTCATCACGCTGGGTGTCAGAGAGCAGCGCAGCCACGACGCCAACGGTACGCGAGGCGTTCTGCACGTAAACCGTCGGACCGCTGTAGTTCTGCTCAATTTTCACCGCGGTGTGCGCTTTTGAGGTGGTCGCGCCGCCAATCAGCAGTGGAATAGTGAAGCCCTGACGCTCCATCTCTTTCGCCACGTTGACCATTTCGTCCAGCGACGGGGTAATCAGCCCGGAAAGACCGATCAAGTCGGCATTCACTTCACGCGCCGTTCTGAGGATTTTCTCCGCGGGCACCATCACGCCAAGATCGACGATTTCGTAGTTGTTGCATTGCAGCACCACGCCGACGATGTTTTTGCCGATATCGTGCACATCGCCCTTCACGGTCGCGATGACCATCTTGCCATTGCTGGAGCCTTTCTCTTTGCTGGCCTCAATGTAGGGTTCGAGGTACGCCACCGCCTGCTTCATCACGCGGGCGGATTTCACCACCTGCGGCAGGAACATTTTGCCCTCACCGAACAGGTCGCCGACCACGTTCATGCCGTCCATCAGCGGTCCTTCAATAACCTCGATCGGGCGCGTAGCCTGCTGGCGCGCCTCTTCGGTATCCAGCTCAATAAACTCGGTAATACCTTTCACCAGCGAGTATTCGAGGCGCTTTTTCACGTCCCAGGTGCGCCACTCTGCCATCTGGGCATTCGCCGTGTCGTCGGTTTTACTGCCGCGATATTTCTCAGCCAGCTCCAGCAGTCGTTCAGTGCCATCGTCACGGCGGTTAAGGATCACATCTTCAACCGCATCTCGCAGCTCGGCGGGCAGGTCGTCGTAAATTGCCAGCTGTCCGGCGTTGACGATCCCCATGTCCATGCCGTTGCGAATGGCGTAGTAGAGGAATACCGCGTGAATGGCTTCACGTACCGGGTCGTTACCACGGAATGAGAATGAAACGTTAGAGACGCCGCCGGAGATCAGCGCATGCGGCAGTTCGCGTTTGATGTCTTCACAGGCGCCGATAAAGTCCTGTGCGTAGTTGTTGTGTTCATCAATACCGGTTGCGACGGCAAAGATGTTCGGATCGAAGATGATGTCTTCCGGCGGGAAGCCCACCTCTTCAGTTAGAATCTTGTAGGCGCGACGGCAAATCTCGATTTTACGCGCGCGAGTGTCGGCCTGCCCCTGCTCGTCAAAAGCCATCACCACCACGGCGGCACCGTAGCGGCGCAGCAGCTTCGCGTGATGGATAAAGATCTCAACACCCTCTTTCATCGAGATGGAGTTAACGATGCCTTTACCCTGAATGCACTTCAGCCCTTTTTCGATAACCTCCCATTTCGAGGAGTCGATCATAATCGGTACGCGGGCGATATCCGGCTCACCGGCGATCAGGTTGAGGAAACGCACCATTGCCGCTTCGGCGTCGAGCATCCCTTCATCCATGTTGATATCAATAATCTGCGCGCCGCTTTCCACCTGCTGGCGGGCGACATCCAGCGCTTCGCTGTATTTCTCTTCTTTGATCAGGCGCTTAAATTTCGCCGAACCGGTGACGTTGGTACGCTCGCCGACGTTCACAAACAGGCTGTCGTCGCCAATATTCAGCGGCTCAAGGCCGGACAGGCGGCAGGCAACCGGGATTTCCGGCAAGCGGCGCGGCGGCAAGCCATCCACCGCGCGGCTCATGGCGGCGATGTGTTCCGGAGTGGTGCCGCAGCAGCCGCCGACGATATTCAGGAAACCGGCCTCAGCCCACTCGCGAATCTGCGCCGCCATGGTGTCGGCATCGAGATCGTACTCACCGAAGGCGTTCGGCAGCCCGGCGTTCGGGTGCGCGGTGACGTAGCATTCGGCAATGCGCGACAGCTCCTGCACGTACTGGCGCAGCTCGTCCGGACCTAAGGCACAGTTCAGACCGAAGGTCAGCGCATCGGCGTGGCGCAGGGAGTTGTAGAACGCTTCGGTAGTCTGCCCAGAGAGCGTACGCCCGGAAGCATCGGTGATGGTGCCGGAGAGCATAATCGGTAGCTCAACGCCCAGCGCTTCGAATTCGGTTTTAACCGCGAAAATAGCGGCTTTAGCATTCAGGGTATCGAAGACGGTTTCAATCAGAATAAGATCACTGCCGCCTTCCACCAGCGCTTTGGTGGATTCACGGTAGGCGGCCACCAGCTGATCAAAGGTAATGTTGCGGTAAGCCGGATCGTTAACGTCAGGAGAGATAGACGCCGTACGGTTGGTTGGGCCGAGCACGCCCGCGACGTAGCGCGGTTTTTCCGGCGTGCGCGCCGTCCATTCGTCTGCCGCCGCACGCGCCAGCTTGGCCGCCGTAAAGTTGATTTCCGCCGACAGGGATTCCATCTGGTAATCCGCCATGGCGATAGTCGTGGAGTTAAAGGTGTTGGTTTCGATGATATCCGCGCCCGCCTCAAAGTAGGCGTTATGAATGGCGGCGATCACCTCCGGTTTGCTGAGCACCAACAGGTCGTTGTTGCCTTTCAGATCGCACGGCCAGTCGGCAAAGCGTTCGCCGCGGAAATCCTCTTCGCTCAGGCGATATCCTTGGATCATGGTGCCCATACCGCCGTCCAGCACCAGAATACGTTCATTTAACTGCTGACGTAATTGTTCTACTTTGCTGCTCACACTCGCTCCCGACAACGCTCAACCAGACCGAAAAAAACTCAACAGGCCATACTGGCACAAACCTGAGAGGCGGAAAAGAGAGCAACGACCAACATGAGACATGTTCAGCTTCACTCATCCGATCAGTACAGGAATTCTTGCATTATAATTGAATAAAACGAAAATGATTTCCACGATACAGAAAAGGAGTCTGCCATGGTTGCCACAATCCCCGCGAAACGCGGTAGAAAACCCGCCGCTGCTACTGCGCCTGCAACCGGGCAAGTTCAGTCTCTGACCCGCGGCCTGAAGCTATTGGAGTGGATTGCGGAATCCAACGGCAGCGTGGCGCTAACCGAGCTGGCGCAGCAGGCCGGCCTGCCAAACTCCACAACTCACCGTTTGTTGACCACCATGCAGCAGCAGGGTTTTGTCCGTCAGGTGGGCGAATTAGGCCACTGGGCCGTGGGCGCACATGCGTTCATCGTCGGCAGCAGCTTTTTACAAAGCCGTAATTTGCTGGCGATTGTTCATCCGATTCTGCGCAAGCTGATGGAAGACTCCGGTGAGACGGTAAACCTGGCCGTGCTGGATCAAAGCGACCATCAGGCCATTATTATCGACCAGGTGCAGTGCACCCAACTGATGCGCATGTCCGCGCCTATCGGCGGCAAACTGCCGATGCACGCCTCCGGCGCGGGTAAGGCGTTTTTATCCCAGTTGAGCGAAGAACAAGTGACTGGCCTGCTGCACCGCAAAGGCCTACATGCTTATACACACGCCACACTGGTGTCGCCAGTGCATCTGAAAGAGGATTTAGCCCAGACGCGCAAGCGCGGCTATTCCTTTGATGATGAGGAACATGCGCTGGGCCTGCGCTGTGTGGCGTCGTGCATTTATGACGAGCACCGCGAGCCGTTCGCCGC
This sequence comes from Citrobacter arsenatis, assembly GCF_004353845.1. GTDB lineage: Bacteria > Pseudomonadota > Gammaproteobacteria > Enterobacterales > Enterobacteriaceae > Citrobacter > Citrobacter arsenatis. Next base: position 324,357 of record NZ_CP037864.1, on the reverse strand, counting down.
CATCTCCATTTCAGGGCCGATTTCGCGCATTACCGACGATCGCGTGACCGAGTTTGGTGCCATGGCGATCAAAGCGGCGAAAGAAGTGACGCTGGCTTACGGCGGTTTTCGCTAAGCAAAATGCCCCAAAGGGGCATTTTCGGTAGGCCTGATAAGCGCAGCGATCAGGCACGGCGTACATTGCCGGATGGCGGAGCAAGCGCCTTATCCGGTCTACGGTCAGTTTCATAACGCACGCTGAACCGCTGCCGACGACGGTAGGCGTAAACGTCTTCCACGTGCCCTTCACGGATCCGCGTTTGCAGACTCCGCCAGTAGTCGGCGCTGAACAGGTCGGCATGCATCTCTTCAAATAACGGCCCGATACGCGGGTCAGCACAAAGCCAGTGACGAAATTCTTCCGGGAAAACATCCCCCGGCGATACGCTGTACCACGGCTCAGCGCTCATCTCATCTTCCGGGTAGCGTGGCGGTGGGATATGGCGGAAATTCACCTCCGTCATGTAGCAAATTTCATCGTAATCGTAGAACACCACGTGCCCGTGACGGGTCACGCCGAAGTTCTTAAACAGCATATCGCCGGGGAAAATATTGGCGGCGGCCAGCTGACGAATAGCGTTGCCGTACTCTTCAATGGCATCGCGCAGTTGCTGACCTTCAACCTGCTCCAGCCAGATATTCAGCGGCACCATCCGTCGTTCGATATACAGATGGCGAATGACAATCTGATCGCCAAGATCGGTAATTTTTTCCGGGGCTTCCTGCAATAACAGCGCCATCAGCGCCGGATCGATTTGCCGTTTATCCAGCACAAAGTTCTCGAATTCCTGGGTATCAGCCATCCGTCCAACACGATCGTGCTCTTTGACCAGCTGATAACAGGCGCGGACGTGGGCGGCAGACATCTCTTTTTGCGGGGCAAATTTGTCTTTGATAATTTTGAATACCCGATCAAAGCCCGGCAGGGTAAACACCAGCATCACCATGCCGCGGATCCCCGGCGCTTCGATAAATTGCTCATCGCAATGGGCGAGATAGAGCAGATACTCGCGGTAACTTTCGGTCTTCGCGTGTTTCTGACAGCCAATCGCCATATACAATTCGGCGGTGGTTTTACCGGGCAGGATCTCGCGCAGCCACTCCACTAACGCCGCGGGCAGCGGAGCGTAAACCATAAAGTAAGAGCGGGCAAAGCCAAACACAATACTCGCCTCTGCTGTCGTGGTCAGACAGGTATCGACAAACAATTCGCCTTCGTCAGTTCGGTGGATTGGCAGTAAAAACGGCAGCGTCCCGGAAGGGGTAATCAGCTTCCCGACCAGCCAGGCGGCCTTGTTGCGATAAAACAGTTCGTTCGCCACCTGTAAATGGCAGCCCGGAAGTACATCCGCTCCCAAGGTTTCGGTCAGGTGTTCAATGATGTAGTGGATATCACGATGTTTGTTCTGCCACGGCAGGCGCAGGGGCAGATCGCTGAGGACGCGCGTTAGCAACCACTCCCAGCCGGTATCGGGAAAAAAGTCTTTCGCCAGCGGGCGTGGGATCGTGCGAAAACGGCGCTCTGGCTGGGAACTGAAAATAAACAGCCGCTCGGGAGTCAGCGAGCGGTGGTCAAATAACCGGCAGTAAACGGAGTTAAAGAAACTCTCCGCAATCTCGAAGCGTGGGTAATCCGGCAGAAGCCGGGTGTAATGCTCTTTCACGCGAAGTAAAAAATCCGCGTTGGTACTTTTGCCGTCAGTAATGCAGCGCAACTGCTCCACCACCAGACCTACGTGATGATCGTAAAGGTGAATACGGCTTTTCATCGCCTGCTGAACCGCATGCCAGTCGGCATGTTCAAAACGCTGCTGCGCGCCAGAGGTGACTTCCAGAAAACGCCCGTACTGGGCGTCAAAACCTTGCAAGATAGTCTGAGCAATCAGTAATTCCAGGCCACGCGTCATCGATTTCTCCCATCCGGCACAACATCATGCCGGATGGCGCGTTCGCTTATCCGGCCTACATCGATTCGTAGGCCCGGTAAGCGCAGCGCCACCGGGCATTCATCAAAACTGCGATTCTTCGGTCGAGCCGGTAAGCGCGGTCACCGAAGAAGCACCGCCCTGAATGATGGTGGTGACTTTATCGAAGTAGCCTGTCCCCACTTCCTGCTGATGAGATACGAAGGTGTAACCGTCTTTAGCCGCCGCAAATTCTGGCTGCTGGACCTTCTCAACATAGTGACGCATGCCTTCACCCTGCGCATAGGAGTGCGCGAGGTCGAACATGTTGAACCACATGCTGTGGATACCCGCCAGGGTAATGAACTGGTATTTGTACCCCATATCCGACAGCTGCTGCTGGAAGCTGGCAATGGTTTTGTCATCCAGGTTTTTCTGCCAGTTAAACGACGGCGAGCAGTTGTAGGCCAGCAGCTTGCCTGGGAATTTCGCGTGAATCGCATCGGCAAAACGCTTCGCCAGTTCGAGGTCCGGCGTGGAGGTTTCACACCACACCAGATCCGCATACGGTGCGTACGCCAGGCCACGACTGATCGCCTGCTCAATGCCCGCATGCGTGCGGTAGAAGCCTTCGCTGGTACGTTCGCCGGTGATGAACGCGCTGTCGTATGGGTCGCAATCAGACGTAATCAGATCGGCTGCGTCAGCATCGGTACGCGCAATCACCAACGTCGGGACGCCCATCACGTCGGCAGCCAGACGGGCTGCCACCAATTTCTGGATAGCTTCCTGGGTTGGCACCAGCACTTTGCCGCCCATGTGACCACATTTTTTCACCGATGCGAGCTGATCTTCGAAGTGAACGGCCGCTGCACCGGCCTCAATCATCGATTTCATCAGTTCAAACGCGTTCAGCACCCCGCCAAAGCCCGCTTCGGCATCGGCAACGATCGGCAGGAAATAATCTACATAGCGCGGATCGTTCGGCTCAATACCGGTTGACCACTGGATCTGATCGGCACGACGGAATGTGTTGTTGATCCTGTCCACCACCGCCGGGACAGAGTTCGCCGGATACAGCGACTGGTCCGGGTACATGCTGGATGCCAGGTTGGCATCTGCCGCCACCTGCCAGCCTGAAAGGTAGACCGCTTCAATACCGGCTTTCGCCTGCTGCAGCGCCTGACCGCCGGTCAGCGCGCCGAGGCTGTTGATATAACCTTTCTTCGATTCGCCGTGCAGCAGACGCCACATTTTTGCCGCGCCAAGCTGAGCCAGCGTGCATTCCGGGTTAACCGAGCCACGTAATTTCACCACTTCCTCCGCGCTATATGGACGGGTGATGCCTTCCCAGCGCGGTTGAGTCCATTCTTTCTGTAATTCTTCGATTTGTTGAGTACGGTTTTTCATATGCAGATGCTCCATATTGTTATGTGGTGGATTACGCCAGCAGGCGGTAGCCTGGCAGGGTCAAGAAATCGATCAGTTCATCAGAGGTAGTGATTTGCTCCATCAGGCGTGCGGCATCGTCAAAACGCCCGCTGCTGTAGCGGTGCTCGCCCAGCTCGTCCTGAATCACCAGCATCTCTTCGGCCAGCATCTGACGGAACAGCGGCTTGGTAACCGGCTTGCCGTTGCTGAGCGTCTTCTGGTGATGGATCCACTGCCAGATGGAGGTACGGGAGATTTCGGCGGTGGCTGCATCTTCCATCAGACCGTAAATCGGTACGCAGCCGTTACCGGAGATCCACGCTTCGATGTACTGCACCGCGACACGGATGTTGGCGCGCATACCTTCTTCAGTACGCTCACCTTCACAAGGTGCCAGCAGTTGTTCCGCGGTAATCGGCGCATCATCTTCACGGGTTACGAACAGCTGATTTTTGTTTTCACCGAGTACGTCGTTGAACACCGCCATAGCGGTATCTGCCAGTCCAGGATGGGCAATCCATGTGCCGTCATGACCGTTATTCGCTTCCAGCGCTTTGTCCGCTTTTACCTTGGTCAGAACCTGGTTGTTACGTTCCGCATCTTTGCTGGGAATGAACGCCGCCATACCGCCCATCGCGAACGCGCCGCGTTTATGACAGGTTTTAATCAGCAGACGTGAGTAGGCGCTCAGGAATGGCTTATCCATCGTCACCACCTGACGGTCCGGCAGCACGCGATCCGGATGGTTCTTCAGCGTTTTGATATAGCTGAAAATGTAGTCCCAGCGGCCACAGTTCAGGCCAACAATGTGGTCGCGCAGTGCGTGCAGGATTTCGTCCATCTGGAAAACGGCCGGCAGCGTTTCAATCAACAAGGTCGCTTTAATGGTGCCACGCGGCAGGTTAAAACGGTCCTCTGCATAGCTGAACACTTCGCTCCACCATGCCGCTTCTTGCCAGGCCTGCGTTTTGGGCAGATAGAAATAAGGGCCGCTGCCTTTTGCCAGCAACGTTTTGTAGTTGTGGAAGAAATAGAGGGCAAAGTCGAACAGACTGCCTGGGATAGATTCGCCACGCCAGGTGACGTGTTTTTCCGGCAGGTGCAGACCACGAACGCGACATACCAACAGGGCCGGGTTAGGTTTGAGCTGATAAATTTTACCCGCTTCATTGGTGTAGCTAATGGTGCCATTGATCGCATCGCGCAGGTTGATCTGCCCGTCGATAACTTTGCTCCACTCAGGAGCCAGCGAATCTTCAAAATCAGCCATAAAGACTTTGACGTTCGCGTTAAGCGCGTTGATGACCATCTTGCGCTCAACCGGCCCGGTAATCTCTACGCGGCGATCCAGTAAGTCATCAGGAATTCCGCGAATTTTCCAGTCACCTTCACGAATGGAAGCCGTTTCCGAAATAAAACCAGGCAACTTACCGTCATCAATATCCTGCTGCTGCTGGATACGTGCAGCCAGAAGTTTATTCCGCTTTGGCGTAAATCTTGTCACCAGTTCAGTCAGAAACTCCACCGCTTCAGCGGTCAGAATTTGCTGTTCCTGTTCGCCACGCGGCTTGGTGAAGACCAGTTCATCGGTTGTCGTTGCCTGTTGATTCATTGCGTAGTTCCTCGTCATTGATCCAAACACATCCCCAATGCGAACGAAGGATCGTTGTGCGGTTTTCGTTCAGCACAACTAAGACTACTCATTTAAATTTCAAAATCAAAAACAATTTCCATTTTTAATTTAATTATCAATTAACCTATTGATAACAATGTGAATTAAATTTAATTACACGATGAGCTGCATTTCGGAAATAAAAAAGGCACCCGAAGGTGCCTGATTCAACATGCTGAAACGCTTAAGGATCGTCTGCTACAGAAGATTAATCCAGCGTTGGATTCATGTGACGCAGATCATATGGCGTGATCTGGTAGACGTAATAGTTAAGCCAGTTGGTAAACAACAAATTGCCGTGGCTACGCCAGGTTGCCCGTGGTTTGTTTTGCGGATCATCTTTCGGGAAATAGTTATAGGGTACTTCCGGCGTTAAGCCCGCTTCGACGTCACGAAAATATTCGCTACCAAGCGTGTGCGCGTCATACTCTGGATGACCCGTCACAAAGGCAATGCGTTTATCTTTACTGGCGAACAGGTAGGCATCGCCCTCTTCCGTTTCGGCAAAAATCTCGAGATCGGTATAGTCGCGGATAAGCGCGGCTGGGAAATCAGCATAGCGTGAATGCGGGGCCAGGAACGCATCATCGAATCCACGCGTCAGCAGTGCATGAGGGTGCAGAATATGGTGCTCATAGACGCCGGAGAGTTTGTCCGTGCGGGTTTGCTTGGGAATTCCGTACAGGATATTCAACGCGGCTTGCACCGCCCAGCAGACAAATAGCGTCGAGGTAACATGATCTTTCGCCCATTCAAGCACTTGCTTAATCTGTGGCCAGTAAGCCACATCATTAAATTCAACCAGGCCCAACGGTGCGCCGGTCACGATCAATCCGTCAAAGTTCTGATCGCAGATATCCTCGAAATTACAGTAGAAATTATTCAGATGCTCCGTTGGGGTGTTGCGTGACTCGCGGGCATCGATGCGCAATAGCTGAACATCTACCTGTAGCGGTGAGTTAGAGAGTAAACGCAAGAACTGGTTTTCCGTTTCAATCTTCTTGGGCATCAGGTTGAGGATGAGCACCTTCAGTGGACGAATTTCCTGACCGGAAGCGCGGGATGTCGTCATCACAAAGACGTTTTCCTCACGCAAGAAATTGACGGCGGGTAGCTCGTCCTGCACGCGAATTGGCATAACCTGATAACCTCACAACATACGTTTAAACGTTTAGACATCCAGATAGCTGAAGATACCCAGGAATCGTGCGAATGTCGAGCCTGCATCCTCAAGTTGAGAAAGTTTCACGGCTCCTTGCTGTAGAATAGTGCAGTAAAGAAAAAAGGAGAATGCTATGACCCTTACCATTCGTCGTTCGCGTCAGGACGAAGGAGATAAGTTAGTTTCTATTTGGTGTCGCTCGGTGGATGCCACGCACCATTTCCTCTCTGCTGATTATCGGATTGAGCTGGAGGAGCTGGTACGTTCATTTTTGCCAGAAGCTCCGCTCTGGGTTGCGGTAACGGAAAAGGATGAGCCAGTCGCCTTTATGCTGCTGACCGACAAGCACATAGATGCATTGTTTGTCGATCCAGATGTGCGTGGTAGTGGCGTTGGTAAGCTGCTGATCGAACATGCTTTATCGTTAACATCGACACTGACAACTGACGTTAACGAACAAAATGATCAAGCGGTGGGGTTTTATAAGAAGATGGGCTTTAAAGTGACGGGACGTACAGAGGTGGACGATCTCGGACGACCGTATCCGCTACTGAAACTGGTGCTCGGGTAATGATGTAGACTGTTGTAGGCCGGATAAGCCGCGATGTGCCTGATGCGCTGCGCTTATCAGGCCTACCTGGTGGTGCCGTTGTTGGCCGGATAAGGCCGCACGCCGCTTCCGGCAGTGTTCACCCCGCACAGACGCAAAAAAGCCCATCCGGCAGGATGGGCTTCTTCACTAATTTAAAACAAAAGGCCCAGTCTTTCGACTGAGCCTTTCGCTTTTATTTGATGCCTGGCAGTTCCCTACTCTCGCATGGGGAGACCCCACACTACCATCGGCGCTACGGCGTTTCACTTCTGAGTTCGGCATGGGGTCAGGTGGGACCACCGCGCTACAGCCGCCAGGCAAATTCTGTTTATCAACACACCTTTTTGGTCTGTCGATTTAATCTGTAATCAAGCTGAATATCGTATCTCTTTCGCCAAAACATCTTCGGCGTTGTAAGGTTAAGCCTCACGGTTCATTAGTATCGGTTAGCTCAATGTATCGCTACACTTACACACCCGACCTATCAACGTCGTCGTCTTCAACGTTCCTTCAGGAGACTTAAAGTCTCAGGGAGAACTCATCTCGGGGCAAGTTTCGTGCTTAGATGCTTTCAGCACTTATCTCTTCCGCATTTAGCTACCGGGCAATGCCATTGGCATGACAACCCGAACACCAGTGATGCGTCCACTCCGGTCCTCTCGTACTAGGAGCAGCCCCCCTCAATTCTCCAGCGCCCACGGCAGATAGGGACCGAACTGTCTCACGACGTTCTAAACCCAGCTCGCGTACCACTTTAAATGGCGAACAGCCATACCCTTGGGACCTACTTCAGCCCCAGGATGTGATGAGCCGACATCGAGGTGCCAAACACCGCCGTCGATATGAACTCTTGGGCGGTATCAGCCTGTTATCCCCGGAGTACCTTTTATCCGTTGAGCGATGGCCCTTCCATTCAGAACCACCGGATCACTAAGACCTGCTTTCGCACCTGCTCGAGCCGTCACTCTCGCAGTCAAGCTAGCTTATGCCTTTGCACTAACCTCCTGATGTCCGACCAGGATTAGCTAACCTTCGTGCTCCTCCGTTACTCTTTAGGAGGAGACCGCCCCAGTCAAACTACCCACCAGACACTGTCCGCAACCCGGATTACGGGTCTACGTTAGAACACCAGCCATTAAAGGGTGGTATTTCAAGGTTGGCTCCACGCAGACTGGCGTCCACGCTTCAAAGCCTCCCACCTATCCTACACATCAAGGACCAGTGTTCAGTGTCAAGCTATAGTAAAGGTTCACGGGGTCTTTCCGTCTTGCCGCGGGTACACTGCATCTTCACAGCGAGTTCAATTTCACTGAGTCTCGGGTGGAGACAGCCTGGCCATCATTACGCCATTCGTGCAGGTCGGAACTTACCCGACAAGGAATTTCGCTACCTTAGGACCGTTATAGTTACGGCCGCCGTTTACCGGGGCTTCGATCAAGAGCTTCTCCTTACGGATAACCCCATCAATTAACCTTCCGGCACCGGGCAGGCGTCACACCGTATACGTCCACTTTCGTGTTTGCACAGTGCTGTGTTTTTAATAAACAGTTGCAGCCAGCTGGTATCTTCGACTGATTTCAGCTCCATGAGTAAATCACTTCACCTACATATCAGCGTGCCTTCTCCCGAAGTTACGGCACCATTTTGCCTAGTTCCTTCACCCGAGTTCTCTCAAGCGCCTTGGTATTCTCTACCTGACCACCTGTGTCGGTTTGGGGTACGATTTTGTGTTACCTGATGCTTAGAGGCTTTTCCTGGAAGCAGGGCATTTGTTACTTCAGCACCGTAGTGCCTCGTCATCACACCTCAGCGTTAATAAGGTACCGGATTTACCTGGAACCTCCGCCTACATGCTTAAACCGGGACAACCGTCGCCCGGCTAACATAGCCTTCTCCGTCCCCCCTTCGCAGTAACACCAAGTACAGGAATATTAACCTGTTTCCCATCGACTACGCCTTTCGGCCTCGCCTTAGGGGTCGACTCACCCTGCCCCGATTAACGTTGGACAGGAACCCTTGGTCTTCCGGCGTGCGGGTTTTTCACCCGCATTATCGTTACTTATGTCAGCATTCGCACTTCTGATACCTCCAGCAACCCTCACAGGCCACCTTCAACGGCTTACAGAACGCTCCCCTACCCAACAACACATAGTGTCGCTGCCGCAGCTTCGGTGCATGGTTTAGCCCCGTTACATCTTCCGCGCAGGCCGACTCGACCAGTGAGCTATTACGCTTTCTTTAAATGATGGCTGCTTCTAAGCCAACATCCTGGCTGTCTGTGCCTTCCCACATCGTTTCCCACTTAACCATGACTTTGGGACCTTAGCTGGCGGTCTGGGTTGTTTCCCTCTTCACGACGGACGTTAGCACCCGCCGTGTGTCTCCCGTGATAACATTCTTCGGTATTCGCAGTTTGCATCGGGTTGGTAAGTCGGGATGACCCCCTAGCCGAAACAGTGCTCTACCCCCGAAGATGAGTTCACGAGGCGCTACCTAAATAGCTTTCGGGGAGAACCAGCTATCTCCCGGTTTGATTGGCCTTTCACCCCCAGCCACAAGTCATCCGCTAATTTTTCAACATTAGTCGGTTCGGTCCTCCAGTTAGTGTTACCCAACCTTCAACCTGCCCATGGCTAGATCACCGGGTTTCGGGTCTATACCCTGCAACTTAACGCCCAGTTAAGACTCGGTTTCCCTTCGGCTCCCCTATTCGGTTAACCTTGCTACAGAATATAAGTCGCTGACCCATTATACAAAAGGTACGCAGTCACCCCATAAAGAGGCTCCCACTGCTTGTACGTACACGGTTTCAGGTTCTTTTTCACTCCCCTCGCCGGGGTTCTTTTCGCCTTTCCCTCACGGTACTGGTTCACTATCGGTCAGTCAGGAGTATTTAGCCTTGGAGGATGGTCCCCCCATATTCAGACAGGATACCACGTGTCCCGCCCTACTCTTCGAGTTCACAACATATGCACTTTTGTGTACGGGACTATCACCCTGTACCGTCGGACTTTCCAGACCGTTCCACTAACACACATGCTGATTCAGACTCTGGGCTGCTCCCCGTTCGCTCGCCGCTACTGGGGGAATCTCGGTTGATTTCTTTTCCTCGGGGTACTTAGATGTTTCAGTTCCCCCGGTTCGCTTCATTACGCTATGTATTCACATAATGATAGTGTGACGAATCACACTGGGTTTCCCCATTCGGAAATCGCCGGTTATAACGGTTCATATCACCTTACCGACGCTTATCGCAGATTAGCACGTCCTTCATCGCCTCTGACTGCCAGGGCATCCACCGTGTACGCTTAGTCGCTTAACCTCACAACCCGAAGATGTTTCTTTCGATTCATCATCGACTTGCAAAAATTTGAGAGACTCGAACACACCATTTTTCATTTCTTGTTTACGGAGAAATGAAACAGTGTGTCGTTTCAATTTTCAGCTTGATCCAGATTTTTAAAGAGCAAATATCTCAAACGTCACCCGAAGGTAAGTTTTGAGATATTAAGGTCGGCGACTTTCACTCACACATACCAGCAAGTGGCGTCCCCTAGGGGATTCGAACCCCTGTTACCGCCGTGAAAGGGCGGTGTCCTGGGCCTCTAGACGAAGGGGACACTGAAGTCTCAATCGCAAGACGCCTTGCTATTTACTTTTCATCAGACAATCTGTGTGAGCACTTCAAAGGCAGGTTCTTTAAGGTAAGGAGGTGATCCAACCGCAGGTTCCCCTACGGTTACCTTGTTACGACTTCACCCCAGTCATGAATCACAAAGTGGTAAGCGCCCTCCCGAAGGTTAAGCTACCTACTTCTTTTGCAACCCACTCCCATGGTGTGACGGGCGGTGTGTACAAGGCCCGGGAACGTATTCACCGTGGCATTCTGATCCACGATTACTAGCGATTCCGACTTCATGGAGTCGAGTTGCAGACTCCAATCCGGACTACGACATACTTTATGAGGTCCGCTTGCTCTCGCGAGGTCGCTTCTCTTTGTATATGCCATTGTAGCACGTGTGTAGCCCTACTCGTAAGGGCCATGATGACTTGACGTCATCCCCACCTTCCTCCAGTTTATCACTGGCAGTCTCCTTTGAGTTCCCGACCGAATCGCTGGCAACAAAGGATAAGGGTTGCGCTCGTTGCGGGACTTAACCCAACATTTCACAACACGAGCTGACGACAGCCATGCAGCACCTGTCTCAGAGTTCCCGAAGGCACCAAAGCATCTCTGCTAAGTTCTCTGGATGTCAAGAGTAGGTAAGGTTCTTCGCGTTGCATCGAATTAAACCACATGCTCCACCGCTTGTGCGGGCCCCCGTCAATTCATTTGAGTTTTAACCTTGCGGCCGTACTCCCCAGGCGGTCGACTTAACGCGTTAGCTCCGGAAGCCACGCCTCAAGGGCACAACCTCCAAGTCGACATCGTTTACGGCGTGGACTACCAGGGTATCTAATCCTGTTTGCTCCCCACGCTTTCGCACCTGAGCGTCAGTCTTTGTCCAGGGGGCCGCCTTCGCCACCGGTATTCCTCCAGATCTCTACGCATTTCACCGCTACACCTGGAATTCTACCCCCCTCTACAAGACTCTAGCCTGCCAGTTTCGGATGCAGTTCCCAGGTTGAGCCCGGGGATTTCACATCCGACTTGACAGACCGCCTGCGTGCGCTTTACGCCCAGTAATTCCGATTAACGCTTGCACCCTCCGTATTACCGCGGCTGCTGGCACGGAGTTAGCCGGTGCTTCTTCTGCGAGTAACGTCAATCACCAAGGTTATTAACCTTAATGCCTTCCTCCTCGCTGAAAGTACTTTACAACCCGAAGGCCTTCTTCATACACGCGGCATGGCTGCATCAGGCTTGCGCCCATTGTGCAATATTCCCCACTGCTGCCTCCCGTAGGAGTCTGGACCGTGTCTCAGTTCCAGTGTGGCTGGTCATCCTCTCAGACCAGCTAGGGATCGTCGCCTAGGTGAGCCGTTACCCCACCTACTAGCTAATCCCATCTGGGCACATCCGATGGCAAGAGGCCCGAAAGTCCCCCTCTTTGGTCTTGCGACGTTATGCGGTATTAGCTACCGTTTCCAGTAGTTATCCCCCTCCATCGGGCAGTTTCCCAGACATTACTCACCCGTCCGCCACTCGTCACCCGAGAGCAAGCTCTCTGTGCTACCGTTCGACTTGCATGTGTTAGGCCTGCCGCCAGCGTTCAATCTGAGCCATGATCAAACTCTTCAATTTAAGTTTGATGCTCGTGAATTAAACTTCGTAATGAATTACGTATGTTCACTCAGAGACTTGGTATTCATTTTTCGTCTTGCGACGTTAAGAATCCGTATCTTCGAGTGCCCACACAGATTGTCTGATAAATTGTTAAAGAGCAGTTGCGACGCGCTTTAGCGCTCTGTCGCGAGGTGGCGTATATTACGCTTTCCTCTTTCAGAGTCAACCCTCATTTTCAGGTTTTTCTCTTCAACCGGACCGGCTGTTTGTGTGAAGTGATTCACATCCGCCGTGTCGATGGAGGCGCATTATAGGGAGTTTCCTGTGGCCCGCAACCCTTAAATGACAGAAAAATGACTGACTGCTGCATTCCACAGCAAAACCCTGCCTTATACCCTTTTACACACAGAGTTATCCACAAACCACACGATCGTTTCTGCGATCCTTTCTTTATACGCGCATCCTTCAATAGAAAAAGAAGGGGGCAAAATCGAAAATTAAAAATTCGCGAGCGTTGCGCAAACGTTTTCGTTACAATGCCCCCGCACAACAAGGATGCCCCGTAAGGGGCGTTAGCTGAGTTTTTAGCCAAGAATTCACCTAACGCTCTCTGTAATAGTCAAATCCAGGGGATTTACCATGCAACAACGTCGTCCAGTCCGCCGCGCTCTGCTCAGTGTTTCTGACAAGGCCGGTATCATCGAATTCGCTCAGGCACTTTCCGCACGCGGTGTGGAGCTGCTGTCTACAGGCGGCACCGCACGCCTGCTAGCGGAGAAAGGTCTGCCAGTGACCGAAGTTTCCGATTACACCGGCTTCCCGGAAATGATGGATGGACGCGTGAAGACCCTGCATCCCAAAGTCCACGGCGGTATTCTTGGTCGTCGCGGTCAGGACGACGGAATTATGGAACAACACGGTATCGCGCCTATCGATATGGTGGTCGTTAACCTGTACCCGTTCGCCGAGACCGTGGCACGCGTTGGCTGCTCGCTGGAAGATGCAGTAGAGAACATCGATATCGGTGGCCCAACCATGGTTCGCTCCGCCGCGAAGAACCATAAAGATGTGGCTATCGTGGTGAAGAGCAGCGACTACGACGCCATTATTAAAGAGATGGATGCTAACGAAGGCTCTCTGACCCTCGACACTCGTTTCGATTTGGCGATTAAAGCCTTCGAACACACCGCCGCCTACGACAGCATGATTGCCAACTACTTCGGCAGCATGGTTCCAGCTTATCACGGCGAAAGCAAAGAGGCCGCTGGCCGTTTCCCGCGTACGCTGAACCTGAATTTCATTAAGAAGCAGGATATGCGCTACGGTGAGAACAGCCACCAGCAGGCTGCCTTCTATATAGAAGAGAATGTTAAAGAAGCGTCCGTTGCCACCGCGCAGCAGGTGCAGGGCAAAGCGCTTTCCTACAACAACATCGCTGATACCGATGCGGCGCTGGAGTGCGTGAAAGAGTTCAACGAGCCAGCCTGTGTGATCGTCAAGCACGCTAACCCATGCGGCGTCGCGGTAAGCACCTCTATTCTTGACGCTTACGATCGTGCTTATAAAACCGACCCAACCTCCGCGTTCGGCGGCATCATCGCCTTTAACCGCGAGCTGGATGCCGAAACCGCGCAGGCCATCATCTCCCGCCAGTTCGTGGAAGTAATTATCGCCCCATCTGCGACCGAAGAAGCACTGAAGATCACCGCTGCTAAGCAGAACGTTCGCGTTCTGACCTGCGGCCAGTGGGCACAGCGCGTACCGGGTCTCGACTTTAAACGCGTGAACGGCGGCCTGCTGGTTCAGGACCGTGACCTGGGTATGGTGACCGAAGGCGAACTGCGCGTAGTGTCCAAACGTCAGCCGACCGAACAAGAGCTGCGCGATGCGCTGTTCTGCTGGAAAGTAGCCAAGTTCGTGAAGTCCAACGCCATTGTTTATGCCAAAGAGAACATGACCATCGGCATAGGCGCAGGCCAGATGAGCCGCGTGTACTCTGCGAAAATCGCCGGGATTAAAGCCGGTGATGAGGGTCTGGAAGTGAAAGGCTCCGCGATGGCTTCCGACGCGTTCTTCCCGTTCCGCGATGGTATTGATGCTGCCGCCGCCGTTGGCGTGAGCTGCGTTATCCAGCCTGGTGGTTCTATCCGTGATGACGAAGTCATTGCCGCTGCCGATGAACACGGTATCGCGATGATCTTTACCGACATGCGCCACTTCCGCCATTAATCCACGGAGCAGACGATGAAAGTATTAGTAATTGGCAACGGCGGGCGCGAGCACGCGCTGGCCTGGAAAGCGGCGCAGTCGCCGCTGGTGGATACCGTTTTTGTTGCGCCGGGTAACGCAGGCACCGCGCTGGAACCCGCGCTGCAAAACGTGGCAATCGCGGTAACCGATATTCCGGCGCTACTGAGCTTTGCCCAAAACGAGAAGATTGATCTGACTATCGTCGGTCCGGAAGCGCCGCTGGTGATTGGCGTGGTCGATGCATTCCGCGCCGCTGGCCTGAAGATCTTCGGCCCAACCGAAGGTGCTGCACAACTGGAAGGCTCCAAAGCCTTCACCAAAGACTTCCTCGCGCGTCATAACATCCCGACCGCGGAATATCAGAATTTCACCGAGATTGAGCCTGCGCTGGCCTATCTGCGTGAGAAAGGCGCGCCGATCGTCATCAAAGCTGACGGTCTGGCTGCCGGTAAAGGCGTTATCGTGGCGATGACGCAGGAAGAAGCCGAAGCCGCCGTTCACGACATGCTGGCGGGTAACGCTTTTGGCGATGCGGGACATCGTATCGTTATCGAAGAGTTCCTCGACGGCGAAGAGGCAAGCTTTATCGTGATGGTCGACGGCGAGCACGTGCTGCCGATGGCCACCAGTCAGGACCATAAACGCGTAGGTAACGGCGATACCGGCCCGAACACCGGCGGCATGGGGGCTTACTCTCCGGCACCGGTAGTGACCGATGAAGTCCACCAGCGCACCATGGAACGGATCATTTGGCCGACCGTAAAAGGCATGGCGGCGGAAGGAAATACCTACACCGGTTTCCTGTACGCGGGTCTGATGATCGACAAGCAAGGCAACCCGAAGGTTATCGAGTTCAACTGCCGCTTCGGCGATCCGGAAACTCAGCCGATCATGCTGCGCATGAAGTCGGATCTGGTGGATCTTTGCCTGGCCGCCTGCGACGGTAAGCTGGATGAGAAAACCTCCGAGTGGGACGAGCGCGCTTCGCTGGGTGTGGTCATTGCCGCCGGAGGTTATCCGGGCAACTACAACACCGGCGATGAGATCCACGGCCTGCCGCTGGAATCTTCAACGGATGGTAAGGTCTTCCACGCTGGCACCAAACTCGCTGACGACGACCGTGTGCTGACCAGCGGCGGTCGCGTGCTGTGCGCCACCGCCCTGGGTCATACCGTGGCTGAAGCGCAGCAACGCGCTTACGCCCTGATGACCGACATCCGCTGGAACGGCAGTTTTAGCCGTAACGACATCGGCTGGCGCGCCATCGAGCGTGAGCAAAACTAACGGCTGAGCTTTGCCAGTAGCGTTTTGCGCGTAATACCTAACTGACGGGCGGCTTCGGTTTTGTTGCCACCCGTTTTTTCCAGCGCCGCCAGAATCACCTCTTTTTCCACATCCACCAGCGGTTGGATTTCGCCACTGTATTCCGTTTTTATCGGCGTTGCGGCAATCGCCATCGGCAGCTCACGTTCGGAAATATATTCCCCCGTTAACAACACCACTGACCGCTCAATCGCATTTTCCAGCTCACGAATATTACCCGGCCAGTCGTAGTGGATCAGCAGATCCATCGCCTGCGGAGTAAAACCTTTCACCGCTTTTCGGTTACGTGCAGCAAAGCGCTGGAGAAAATGTTCGGCCAGCAGCGGAATATCTTCCCGACGCTGGCACAGGGCTGGCATTTCAATGGTGACGACATTCAGGCGATAGTAGAGATCCTGACGAAAGCGCCCGGCGCTGACTTCCTCTGCTAGATCGCGATGCGTCGCGGCGATCAGCCTGACATTCACCGCAATAGTCTGGTTGCTGCCAACCCGCTGCACTTCGCGCTCCTGGATAGCCCGCAGCAGACGCACCTGCATCAGCGGTGAGATATCGCCAATTTCATCAA
This sequence comes from Citrobacter arsenatis, assembly GCF_004353845.1. Lineage (GTDB taxonomy): Bacteria > Pseudomonadota > Gammaproteobacteria > Enterobacterales > Enterobacteriaceae > Citrobacter > Citrobacter arsenatis. The sequence continues at coordinate 308,189 of NZ_CP037864.1, read as the reverse complement.
GAAATAACGTACCGCCATCGGCTTCCACAAAGCGCCCTTCCCGCCGTTTATCCGCCCCGGTAAACGCGCCTTTCTCGTGGCCAAATAGTTCGGACTCCAGCAGCGATTCATTAAGCGCCGCGCAGTTGAGCGTCACCAGCGGCTTATCGCTACGGGCGCTGCTGGCGTGTAACGCCCGGGCCACCAGCTCTTTCCCCGTGCCGGAGTCTCCGTGAATGAGCACCGTTGCATCAGAGGGGGCTACCATCGCGATTTCGTTGAGCAACTGCTGCATCGCCGGACTACTGCCAATCATGCCAAACTGCGCAGCCGACGCCGATGGCAGTTCAACGCCCGTTTCACGCGTATGCGCCAGCGCCTTTTCCAGCGTCTCCTGCAGACGGTCAAAATCCAGCGGCTTGATTAAGTAATCCAACGCTCCCGTTTTTAGCGCCTCAACGGCGGTCTCCACGCTGGAGAACGCTGTCATAATCAACACCGGAATCGCCGGATTCAGCGCTTTGATCTCTTTCAGCGTTGCGATGCCGTCCATTTCCGCCATGCGTACATCGCACAGCACCAGATCGAATACGCGTTCGCGCACCTGTTCCAGCGCCGCTCGCCCGCTATAGGCTAACGCGACCTCATAACCCCAGCCGCGCAGCAGCGCCTGTAAAATAGTGCAGTGGCTGATATCGTCATCGACCACCAGAATAGTGATTGTTCCGCGCGTCATCCTTGTTAATCCTGTTGTTTCGCTTTGGTCGGTAGCCAAAGGGTAAAGGTCGCGCCTTTGCCCTCAACGCTTGCCACTTGAATGGTACCGCCATGCTGTTCAATTATGTTCTGCACTACCGCCAGCCCGAGACCGGTTCCGTCAGCTTTAGTCGTGAAATAAGGTGTAAAAATCGCCTCCAGCTGTTCCGCTGCAATCCCTTTCCCGCTATCGGTTACCACGATTTTAACGCGATCGACGCTGCTTTCACTTGCTTCAACCGTAATCGTGCCCTGACGCCCAATGGCATGAATGGCGTTCAGGTACAGATTCAACAAAACTTGCGTCAGCCGGTCGGGATCGGCCTGAATAGCTGGTAGCGTGGAACTGGCCGAATACTGCAGCTGGATTTCACGGCTTGCCGCATCCTGACTCACCAGGTGTAATGAATGTGTGATGACCTCATTAAGATTAACTTGTTGCAACGCCAGATGCGCAGGTTTCACCAGCTCCAGCAGTTCGCTCACTACCCGATTTAAACGATCCGCCTCTTTCGCCATCACCTGAGCCAATTCGTGCGACTCGCCTCCTGCCGGGGTTCGTTCGGCAAAATACTTCGCTAAGCCTTTGATGGATGACAGCGGGTTACGAATCTCATGTGCAACCCCAGCCGCCAGATGCCCGAGCGCCATCAGTTTTTCTTTACGCTTCATCGCGTCCTGCAGCTCTTTGTACGAGCGCTGATAGCGCTGATACCAGAAGAACGTCAGCACGGTGGCCAGCAGCACGGCCGCCAGCGCAGAGAGGACTATAAGCGTGTTACGCCACTCTCTTGCCTGAGTCGCAGCCAAATCGCTGGCATCAAAGGCGATAAATATGGTTTGTGCAGGAGTGATAAGCTTTCCGTCATTGCTGGCGCAGCGCGCCATGCCATGGCGTCCGGGAACATACATCGGCTGGAACTGGCGATAAATTTCCAGGGCTGGCGTTTTTTCGCCGTCCCCCGCTGGAGTGTCAATATTTCGCCAGCTTTCTTGTTCCCCTGGATTTAGCTGTCGCAGGACATCCGGTGAATAAAGCGTTTTACCGACCATCACAGAATTGCTGTGAGTCATAATAACGCCATGCTCATCAACGACGGCAAACCATAGCACGCCGGGTTGTACGGCCATTTCCTCCAATAGCGTCTGCTGTTGAGCATGATGCATGCGCATCCCCATGCCTACGCGCGTACCAGACTCCAGAGCGCGGATCAGCACGCTGCCTTTTTCCAGTAGCGTTTGCCGTGCGGCACCGCTTTCCCGCCCATAGTCCCGAATGGTCATAATCGAAAACCAGCCGACCAAAATCAGGATCGACGCCAGCAAGAGTCGGCTCGCCCACCTGGCCGCCGTGTCCTTATAAAGACGCATACGCTCTCCCTTTACCCACCTGTTCCTTTCATCGTTGCCGGTATACAGCAGAAATCATGCCATTTTTTCTCCTTGAGAACCCTGCCCTCAGACACAAACAGCTGCAAGTAGCGGGTAAAAATGACCCGTTAGCGCATTCTGCCGAGTCATTTTTACTCGCTTCCCTACAGAGACGACGAGTAAAACGCCCGCAGGCCCGGGATTGCCGCTTTGGCACGGAAGATGCAACAGGGAATGTAAGCTAACCAACAGGAGAACGATCCATGAAACGGAACAACAAACTGGCGCTGATTGCACTCTCTCTTATCGCTCTGGCCTCCACCCCGGCGCTGGCGCAGAATCACTGGGGATATGGTGATGGAATGCAGCAACGGGGCGGTACGCCAATGACGACTGAACAGCAGGCTACCGCGCAGAAAATCTATGATGATTACTACTCACAAACCAGCGCGTTACGCCAACAGTTGACCTCCAAACGTTATGAGTACAACGCGTTGCTAACAGCCAGCTCGCCGGACACAGCAAAAATTAATGCCGTGGCAAAAGAGATGGAGGCATTGAGTCAGTCCCTTGATGAGCAACGCGTTAAACGCGATGTCGCAATGGCGCAGGCAGGCATACCTCGCGGAGCAGGAATGGGTTACGGTGGATGCGGCGGTGGCGGTTACCATCGCGGCGGCGGCCATATGGGGATGGGCCACTGGTAAAGGACTTAGTGCCTGATGGCGCTACGCTAATCCGGCGTTAAAATGTTTTCTCTTTCGGTTGCCAGTGACAAAAGTCTTCGTTGGCAACCAGCAGGAGCTGCGACCCTTCGGGCGCTTCCAGCCATGCCACGCTCACCTCTACGGATGAATGGCTCTGGCGGCGCTCAATATGGTTTATCGCCCATGATTCCAGATCGGGCTTCAGCGTCTCACCTTCACAGGTTGTGACGGTGTTATTCGCATGCCAGCGTCCCTGGCGCAATATCACCCGTCCCTGACGCAACGCATCGCTGGTCTGGCGGATTTGATCGGCGCGATAGCGGTAAAGCGCGATTTGATCGCTGGAAAGCTGTTGTTTTTGCCCGTCGACCTCACGCTGCATGAAGCTCAGTTCGCCCCGGTCATCGAAGCGTATACGGACATGTTCCGACGGTTTACTGTAAACATTGAGTTCTATCAGAGAGAGCGAATCACCCTGCCAGCGGTATTCACTGGTGGTGGTATCGCCTTTACGCCACGGACTAAATACCGAGAGCAAGTGAACATCGTCGCTGGAATCTTTACGCCAAATGCGTACCGCCCCCTGATCGCCAACATAGCCGCTGGCCGTGAAGGGAGGAAGCTCAGAATGGCGACTGCAGGCAGACAGTAACAGAACACCTGAAAGCCACAGCGAATGACGCCAGATGGACAAAAGGGGCGAAACCGCCCCTTCGATAAAACTGTTCACTGCCACGCGAATTACTTAACCGCGTCTTTCAGTGCTTTACCAGAAACAAATGCCGGTACGTTAGCTGCGGCAATTTTGATTTCTTTACCGGTCTGCGGGTTGCGGCCAGTGCGCTCAGCACGGTGGTTCACTTTGAAGGTACCGAAACCAACCAGTTGTACAGCATCGCCTTCTTTCAGAGACTCAGTAATAGCAGCCAGAGTGGATTCCAGAGCAGCTTTAGCCTGTGTTTTAGACAGTTCTGCTTTGTCTGCAATTACATCAATCAGTTGAGTCTTGTTCATAAGTTATCCTTACAATGTGTTTATCGCTTGCTAAGCATCGAGTGCGACGGAAATGCCAGAAAAGCACTCTCCTGCATACACGCACCGATAGCCACTTTTTTTCGCCCCCCAAATGTAGACCAGACCGGGGGCGGATGGGAAGCCTTCAGGCACGACAAATCAGGCGTTAAATCACGTTTTATGGTGTCATTGCTGAAAATTTATACCAATATTGCTCTCACCAGCCTCGCGCAGGTCTGCACGAAGCCCTTTTATCAGCTCAATATCGCGTTCTTCACAGTCGGCTAAAAGTCGGAAAATTTCCCACTGAATATCCCATTCTTGCTCAACGGCAGGGTTCTCTTTCAGCTCTTCATCGGTCATTTCTCGACCAGCCTGGGTCATTTCCAGCATCGCAACCGTCGTAATTGAAGCCTTACTCACTTCAATGGCATGTTCCAGCGTTTCACCACTAAGACGCGAATGCATCAGTTCGCTTAATGCCACACAAGCATCAATCGCCGGGTAAACGCCGTACAGATCGTAATCATCCGCAGAAGGAATGGCCTCTTCAAACTTTTCCAGTTGGCTATCGAAATTGATTTTCGCGTCTTTAACCGTCAGCGCTTCCCAAATCAGATCCAAAATTCGGCGGTAAATCTGTCCATCGCCAAATTCAGTTTGCTTACAGAACATGGCGTAGTTTGGGTACATACGTTCGCACAGACAGGCCATAAACGTGACGTGCTGCCAGCTTTCCAGCTTCTCCAGACGCAGGTGAATCGGATTTTGTAACATGATGAGTTCTCAAATACGGAAATTAGCGGCAGTTTACCCGATATGGGGCATTTTTGCTGCAAGCCGCGTAAAAGCCGGGCGTGCGGATGCCACCGCATCTGCCCAGCGTGTTGGTTCCGGCAGACGATAGCCGTTCATACAGCGTTGTACCCATGCCAGCGCGCTATCCATACTTACGCGATGACCCGTAGAGATAAACAGCGGGTTACAACGTGCTTTGCTGCGCCAGACCCATGCCAGCTGTTCGCCTTTATCCAGCAACGGCGCTAATGCTCCGGGTTCGGCGGCAAGCGGATCAAATTTGCCGCACAGCCGCTTTTTCGCCACGCCGATCGTCGGGACATCCACCAGCAGGCCAAAATGGCTGGCCACACCCAGACGGCGCGGATGAGAGATACCATGGCCGTCAACAAATAGCAGATCGGGCTTGTGCGAGAGCAACTGCCAGGCGGCCATCAGCGCGGGGGTTTCGCGAAAGGAGAGAAAGCCAGGAATGTAGGGCATGGTGGTGGCGATTCGCGCCACCTTGTATTCAACCAGTTCCAACGAGGGATACTTCAGTAAGACCATCGCGGCTCGCGTCACTTCGCCGCCCTGCTCAAACCCAACGTCCGCTCCACCGATCAGATCCGGCGGATCGTTCTTCAGGCGATCCTCACGGATCACCGAAGAGGCCAGTTCAAGCTGCTGCGCGCGCAGCGACGCGAGATCCATTAGCGGTGGTACTGCGTAGACAGGTGATGTACCGCCTCGACAAAGACGCCCGCATGTTCTGGCGGTACGTCCTGATGAATGCCGTGGCCCAGGTTAAAGACATGACCTTCACCCTGACCGAATCCGGCCAGAATCGTCGCGACCTCTTCTTCAATGCGGGCTGGCGGCGCATACAGCATGGACGGATCCATATTGCCCTGAAGCGCCACTTTATGACCAACACGACGACGCGCATCGGCAATGTCAGTGGTCCAGTCGAGACCTAACGCATCACAGCCGGTTTCCGCCATCGCTTCCAGCCACTGACCGCCACCTTTGGTAAACAGTGTCACCGGTACGCGACGACCTTCGTTCTCACGCAGCAGGCCATCGACGATTTTGTGCATGTAGTACAGGGAGAACTGCTGATAGTCGCGACCGGTCAGCACGCCGCCCCAGGTATCGAAAATCATCACCGACTGCGCGCCCGCTTTGATCTGCGCGTTCAGGTACAGGGTGACGCTCTTCGCCAGCTTATCAAGCAGCAGATGCAGCGCTTTTGGATCGGCGTACATCATCTTTTTAATCACGGTGAAGGCCTTGCTGCTGCCGCCTTCAACCATATAGGTCGCCAGCGTCCACGGACTACCGGAGAAGCCGATCAGCGGGACTTCGCCTTTCAGTTCACGACGAATAGTGCGCACCGCGTTCATCACGTAACCCAGCCCATCTTCCGGGTCCGGGATCGGCAGTTTGTCAACATCAGCTTTGCTGGCGATCGGCGAGGTAAAGCGTGGGCCTTCTCCGGCTTCAAAATACAGCCCAAGTCCCATCGCATCGGGGATCGTCAGGATATCCGAGAAGAGGATCGCCGCATCAAGTTTATAGCGACGCAGCGGCTGCAGCGTGACTTCGCAGGCCAGCTCGGCATTTTTGCACAGCGCCATAAAATCGCCCGCCTCGGCGCGCGTGGCTTTATATTCCGGTAGATAGCGGCCTGCCTGGCGCATCATCCATACCGGAGTGACATCAACGGGCTGGCGCAGCAGCGCACGCAGATAACGATCGTTCTTCAGTTCGGTCATTTTTGCAGTTCCTTATTGCGTCAGTCCATCAGTGTATCACCACTCGTTCTTTACTCGTACTCAGCCCGACACATTGCCACAGTGTCTTCAATCAATCGACGCGCGACGGTGCCCGGCGGGGGTAAAAGCGGTAAGTCGTCATAGCGATACCAGTTCGCTTCCAGCAGTTCTTTCGGGTCAATAACAATTTCGCCGCTATCATACTCCGCCATAAATGCGGTCATCAAAGACTGTGGGAACGGCCATGGCTGAGAAGTGACGTAGCGCAGGTTTTTCACCTTAATGCCGCTCTCTTCCATGACTTCACGCGCCACCGCCTGTTCCAGGGTCTCTCCCACTTCGACAAAACCGGCCAACACGGTATGCACACCGTTACGATGGCGAACATGCTGGGCGAGCAGGATAGAGTCATCACGGCGAATGGCGACGATAATGCAGGGGGCTATTTGCGGGTAGTAGCGTTCGCGACAGTGGCTACACAGCATCGCCCATTCCGTTTTACTCGGGTGCATGGGATGACCACAGTAACCGCAGAATTTATGCGAGCGATAAAACTCGGCCAGCTGTACGCCGCGTCCGGCCAGTTGAAACAGGCCAACATCCTGGTCAATGACCTGACGCACCGACCCCATATCGTGTCGACGCTGCTGCTGCACCAGCCAGACCGTCTCCCCTTCCCATTCGCCTATTGGAAGTGCGCGCTGCCCGGTCAGATCAAAACGGGCTGCATCGCCGTAAGGCAGTTCGCCATGAGGCAACCATAACTTTTGCTCATGACTGACAATCCACCAGCCGCTATCACATTTTTCAATTATACGATCCATATCTCTTGCGCAACCTTTGCTTCACAGGCATGTTGTTTACATTATTTTTACATTTACGGGTGAGCAGTTCCTAAACACCATCTTGCGGAGTCAATCATGCTAAACCAGCTGGAAAGCCTGACGGAGCACGTCGGAGGAAGTAATAAACTGGTTGATCGCTGGCTACATGTACGTAAGCACCTGCTCGTGGCTTACTACAATCTGGTTGGCATTAAGCCTGGCAAAGAATCGTACATGCGACTCAATGAAAAAGCGCTGGATGATTTTTGTCAAAGCCTGGTCGATTACCTCTCCACCGGACACTTCAGTATTTATGAACGTATTCTCCATAAATTGGAAGGGAACGGGCAGCTTTTAAAAGCCACAAAAATCTGGCCGCTGCTGGAAGCCAATACGCAACAGATCATGAACTACTATGATACCAGTCTGGAAACGGCGATTGATCATGATAACTTCCTTGAATTCCAACAGGTTTTATCGGATCTCGGCGAGGCGCTGGAAGCCCGTTTCGTGCTGGAAGATAAGCTGATCATGCTGGTATTTGACGCGATGCACGAGAGTAGCACTATCAAACGTCATGCTTGAGATTTGCGGCATTAACGCGTAGTTTACATTCATTACCTCTTTACTGAGGTTACTTCTTGTCGGAGTGCTTATTTTCCACAACAGCATAAGTGGAAAAGGCTGAGACCGTTAATTCGGGATCCGCGGAACCTGATCAGGTTAAAACCTGCGAAGGGAACAAGAGTCAATCTGCAATAGCATCGCCCCCGGGCGAGCTTCTCTCTTGCTTCATCCGTCGTCTGACAAGCCATATCCTTACTTTTATTTGGAATGAGCTATGTCTGCCACTACTAAACCATCACGCCGCGAACAGCGCGCTCAAGCCCAACGCTTTATCGATACCCTGGAAGGGACCGCCTTTCCAAACTCAAAACGCATTTATATCACTGGTTCGCAGCCGGATATCCGCATCCCGATGCGCGAAATTCAGCTCAGCCCGACGCTGATTGGTGGAAGCAAAGACAATCCGCAGTTCGAAGAGAACGAAGCTGTACCGGTGTACGACACCTCTGGGCCGTATGGCGATCCTGAGGTGGCGATTAACGTCCAACAGGGTCTGGCAAAACTGCGCCAACCGTGGATTGCCGCGCGTAACGATAGCGAAGAATTAGACGACCGTAGTTCCGCTTATACCAAAGAACGTCTGGCTGATGATGGTCTGGACGAGCTGCGTTTCACCGGCCTGCTGACGCCAAAGCGTGCCAAAGCCGGTAAACGAGTCACCCAACTGCACTACGCCCGCCAGGGGATAGTGACCCCGGAGATGGAATTTATCGCCATCCGTGAAAACATGGGCCGCGAGCGCATTCGCAGTGAAGTGCTGCGCCACCAGCATCCGGGCATGAACTTTGGCGCGCGCCTGCCGGAAAATATCACGCCAGAATTCGTGCGTGATGAAGTGGCAGCTGGTCGCGCGATTATTCCTGCCAACATCAACCACCCAGAATCCGAGCCGATGATCATCGGCCGCAACTTCCTGGTGAAGGTGAATGCCAACATCGGTAACTCGGCGGTCACCTCCTCCATCGAAGAAGAGGTGGAAAAACTGGTGTGGTCGACGCGCTGGGGCGCGGATACGGTGATGGACCTCTCCACCGGCCGCTATATTCACGAAACCCGCGAGTGGATCCTGCGTAACAGCCCGGTGCCGATCGGTACCGTACCGATCTATCAGGCGCTGGAGAAGGTTAACGGGATTGCCGAAGATCTCACCTGGGAAGCGTTCCGCGACACGCTGCTGGAGCAGGCCGAACAGGGCGTCGACTACTTCACTATTCACGCGGGCGTGCTGCTGCGCTACGTGCCAATGACCGCCAAACGCCTGACCGGTATTGTCTCGCGCGGCGGTTCAATCATGGCGAAATGGTGCCTTTCTCATCACCAAGAGAACTTCCTGTACGAACATTTCCGCGAGATTTGCGAAATCTGCGCCGCCTACGACGTCTCCTTGTCGCTGGGTGACGGCCTGCGTCCGGGTTCGATTCAGGATGCTAACGACGAAGCGCAGTTCTCCGAACTGCATACGCTTGGCGAGCTGACCAAAATAGCCTGGGAATACGACGTGCAGGTGATGATTGAAGGCCCGGGCCACGTGCCGATGCATATGATTCAGCGCAACATGACCGAAGAGTTGGAGAGCTGCCATGAAGCGCCGTTCTACACCTTAGGGCCGTTGACCACCGATATCGCGCCAGGCTATGACCACTTCACTTCCGGGATCGGTGCAGCAATGATCGGCTGGTTTGGCTGCGCGATGCTGTGCTACGTCACACCGAAAGAGCACCTCGGCCTGCCGAACAAAGAAGATGTGAAGCAAGGGCTAATTACCTACAAGATTGCCGCCCACGCCGCTGACTTAGCGAAAGGACATCCGGGCGCGCAGATCCGCGATAACGCGATGTCGAAAGCGCGCTTCGAATTCCGCTGGGAAGACCAGTTTAACCTCGCGCTCGACCCGTTTACCGCCCGCGCCTACCACGATGAAACCCTGCCGCAGGAATCCGGTAAGGTTGCCCACTTCTGCTCCATGTGCGGGCCGAAATTCTGCTCGATGAAAATCAGCCAGGAGGTCCGCGACTACGCCGCCGCCCAGACGATTGAAGTGGGCATGGCGGATATGTCGGAGAACTTCCGCGCCAAAGGCGGCGAAATCTACCTCAAAAAAGAGGAGGCGTAATGTACCAGCCTAATTTCCCGACCGTGCCGTTCCGCCTCGGGCTTTACCCGGTGGTGGACAGCGTACAGTGGATTGAACATCTGCTGCAGGCAGGCGTGCGCACTCTCCAACTGCGCATTAAAGATAAGCGTGATGAAGAAGTCGAAGCCGACGTCATAGCTGCCATTGACCTGGGGCGTCGCTATGACGCCCGCCTGTTCATCAACGACTACTGGCGTCTGGCAATTAAGCACCGCGCTTACGGCGTGCATCTGGGCCAGGAGGATCTGGAAACCACTGACCTGAAAGCGATTCAGGCCGCAGGCCTACGTCTGGGTGTTTCCACTCACGATGATATGGAGATAGACGTCGCGCTCGCCGCTAAGCCTTCTTATATCGCACTGGGTCATGTCTTCCCCACGCAAACCAAGCAGATGCCTTCCGCTCCGCAGGGCCTGACACAGCTGGCAAGCCATATTGCGCGCCTGGCGGATTACCCGACCGTCGCCATTGGCGGCATCAGCCTTGAACGCGCCCCGGCGGTGCTGGCGACCGGCGTCGGCAGCATTGCCGTGGTCAGCGCGATAACTCAGGCGGCTGACTGGCAGGTCGCCACTGCCCAACTGCTGGATATCGCGGGAGTGGGCGATGAATGACCGCGACTTTATGCGTTACAGCCGCCAGATCCTGCTCGGCGATATCGCCATCGAAGGCCAGCAAAAGCTGCTCGATAGCCATGTGCTGATTATCGGTTTAGGTGGGTTAGGTTCGCCTGCCGCGCTGTATCTGGCGGGAGCAGGCATTGGCAAACTGACGCTGGTAGACGATGACGACATTCATCTGAGCAACCTGCAGCGCCAGATCCTTTTTTCCACTGATGATATCGCACGTTCTAAATCGCAGGTTGCCCAGCAACGCCTGACGCGGCTCAACCCGGATATCGAACTGGTATCGCTCCAGCAACGGCTGAAAGGCGATGCGCTCCGGCATGCGGTAGCGCGTGCCGATGTGGTGCTCGACTGTACCGATAACATGGCCACGCGCCAGGAAATTAACGCCGCCTGCGTAACGCTCAATACCCCGCTCATCACCGCCAGCGCCGTCGGCTTTGGCGGGCAACTGATGGTGCTGATGCCCCCGTGGGAACAAGGCTGTTATCGCTGCCTGTGGCCGGATGATGTAGAGCCTGAACGCAACTGCCGTACCGCCGGTATCGTCGGACCGGTTGTCGGCGTGATGGGAACCTTGCAGGCGCTGGAAGCGATTAAATTACTCAGCGGTATTGAGACGCCCAACGGAGAGCTACGCTTGTTTGACGGTAAAACCAGCCAGTGGCGCAGCCTCGCGCTGCGACGTGCCAGCGGCTGTCCGGTATGCGGAGGGCAACATGCAGATTCAGTTCAATGATGAGCCGATGCAGTGTGCCGAAGGACAAACCGTCAGCGGGCTGCTCACTGCGCTTAATCAGCTTAAACCGGGCGCGGCGCTGGCGCTCAATCAGCAAATCCTGCCGCGCGAGCAGTGGGAGCAGCAAATCGTGCAGGAAGGCGACCAGATCCTGCTTTTTCAGGTTATTGCAGGGGGTTGATATGTTACGTATTGCCGACAAAACGTTTGATTCACATCTGTTCACCGGCACCGGAAAATTTGCTTCATCGCAGCTGATGGTCGAGGCAATTCGCGCCTCTGGCAGCCAACTGGTGACGCTGGCAATGAAGCGGGTGGATTTGCGCCAGCACAACGACGCTATCCTGGCGCCGCTCATCGCAGCTGGCGTTACGCTACTGCCCAACACATCTGGGGCGAAAACCGCTGAAGAGGCAATTTTTGCCGCCCAACTGGCGCGTGAAGCGCTGGGCACCCACTGGCTGAAATTAGAAATCCACCCCGATGCTCGCTGGCTATTGCCGGATCCGATCGAAACGCTAAAAGCCGCAGAAGCACTGGTTAAGCAGGGCTTCGTGGTATTGCCTTACTGCGGTGCAGATCCGGTGCTGTGCAAACGGCTGGAAGAAGTTGGCTGTGCAGCGGTGATGCCGCTCGGCGCGCCTATCGGCTCTAATCAGGGGCTGGAAACCAAGTCGATGCTGGAAATTATTATCCAGCAGGCGACCGTGCCGGTGGTGGTTGATGCAGGCATCGGCGTCCCCAGCCACGCCACGCAGGCGCTGGAAATGGGCGCCGATGCGGTGCTGGTCAACACGGCAATCGCGGTGGCCGACAGCCCAGTGATGATGGCAACCGCCTTTCGTCTGGCGGTTGAAGCAGGCTTGCTGGCTCGCCAGGCGGTACCCGGAAGCAAAAGCTCGCAGGCAAACGCCACCAGCCCATTAACCGGATTCCTGGAGGCCTTCGCATGAAAACGTTCAGCGACCGCTGGCGGCAATTAGACTGGGACGACATCCGCCTGCGCATCAACGGTAAAACCGCCGCTGACGTGGAGCGCGCCCTCAACGTTTCACAACTTAGTCGCGATGATTTGATGGCGCTGCTTTCCCCCGCCGCCGCTGATTATCTGGAGCCGCTGGCGCAGCGGGCGCAGAAGCTCACCCGCCAGCGTTTCGGCAACACCGTTAGTTTTTACGTCCCGCTCTATCTTTCTAATCTTTGCGCCAACGACTGCACCTACTGCGGCTTTTCGATGAGCAACCGTATCAAACGCAAAACGCTGGACGAAGATGAGATACAACGGGAGTGTGCGGCTATCCGTGAGCTGGGTTTTGAGCATCTGCTGTTGGTCACCGGTGAGCATCAGGCAAAAGTGGGAATGGATTACTTTCGTCGCCATTTTCCCGCTATTCGCCGCCAGTTTGCCTCATTACAGATGGAAGTACAGCCGCTGTCAGAGGCTGAATATGCGGAGCTGAAGACGCTGGGGCTGGATGGCGTGATGGTGTATCAGGAGAGCTATCATGAGGCGATTTACGCCCGCCACCATCTGAAGGGGAAAAAGCAGGATTTCTTCTGGCGACTGGAAACGCCGGACCGACTGGGCCGCGCAGGGATCGACAAAATCGGTCTTGGCGCGTTAATTGGTTTGTCCGACAGTTGGCGGGTTGATTGCTATATGGTGGCTGAACATCTGCTGTGGATGCAGCAGCATTACTGGCAGAGCCGCTACTCCATCTCCTTTCCTCGCCTGCGCCCATGTACCGGAGGTGTTGAGCCAGCATCGATCATGGATGAGCGGCAGTTGGTCCAGACCATTTGCGCATTTCGTTTACTGGCACCAGAAATTGAGCTGTCGCTTTCTACCCGCGAATCGCCATGGTTTCGCGACCATGTGATCCCACTGGCGATCAACAACGTCAGCGCCTTCTCAAAAACCCAGCCTGGCGGTTATGCCGATAACCACCCCGAACTGGAACAGTTCGCCCCGCACGACGATCGTCGTCCGGAAGCCGTGGCTGAAGCACTCATGGCGCAGGGATTACAGCCCGTGTGGAAAGACTGGGACAGTTATCTGGGCCGCGTTGCGCAGATACCCTAAGTCCAACGCTATCGCGTAAACAAAAAAACCCGCTTGCGCGGGTTTTTTCTTCACTGGCACTTAACTGCTCAGGCTCTGGCCTTCATCGCTATCGTAAGCGTTCGTGAAATTATCGGCGATTACAGCGCGACAACGTTAACAGCAGACGGGCCTTTAGCGCCATTCTCCACGGAGAACTCCACCTTTTGACCTTCGTCTAACGTTTTAAAATCGTTACTCTGGATAGCGGAGAAATGCACAAACACATCCTTGCTACCATCCTGAGGAGTGATAAAGCCGAAGCCTTTCTCAGAGTTAAACCATTTTACTAAACCAGTCATTTTGTTAGACATAGATACTTCCTTTCATGTTTTTGAGCCGCTTATGCAGCGAAGATGGCCTGTTTTGCAGAAATTAACTTATGGGGCACTTAGGGAGGAGGCTCATGAAGAAGAGTATCTGAGGATAACGCTTGAACTGAGAACTGCTTTACTAAAACTGCTTACATAAGGTCTGTGTTCCAAACCGATGCCGCTATAGTAGGCCCACTTCTAATCATTACGCAAGCATTAATTTTTTTAATACTCACGGAGTGGTGAAATGTTAAACCATCCCGGTAGCGCATCTCGGACCACAGCTTGAGCTACAATGAACAAAAGCCCCGACTATTGCAGTCAGGGCTTTAAGTTACTACACACTTCAAATTTAACATTAATAAACTTAACGAGTTAATACTGCTGATGGTACTGCTTTAAAATGTACACGTTTACTACAGATAATATTGGATATTGATACTAACTAAAACCTTCCTCTATTTACCGTTAAACATATTCCACCCGCTTGATAATAGAACTCAAGGCTGGTGACCTAAACAAGTACACTTCCCCTCGCGACATATACTCTTTGATGCGTTGCCTTATTTCCCTTGCGATAACCAGAAAAACAGAAACCGCAAACATTCACTATTAAATCATGGCGTTACATCGTCGCGTTTTACTAGCTTTTTGCGATCAGATAAATCAACTACGTGGCCTGAAAGCATTGTCGAAGTGAAAAATAGCGTTTTCAGCATCGACTATCCCATACAAAAAATACTTCGTGGCCTTTATCGCAAACCCCAATCAAGCTTTACTAACACTTACTACGTTAACAGCAAACTACAATTTCTCCGCTGTTAAGTATTAACATACGGGTTTAAAAAATGCTGTCAATACTGTTTTTTATAACATGTTTTTATTGACAGTAATTATATATTCCCGCAAGTGATAAGCGACTCAACATCTGCCAACCCCGCCCCAGATCGTCGGGTTTTTCCTCTTTTTGTAACCGGTTTCAGAAAAAGTGGTTTTCTTTGTGATGCCTTGCACACAATCGTTGCAAAGCAGTTGTTGCTGCAGCTGGCTCGCGATAATTATCAACCCACACATGTTGATCGAGACTGCTTATGAAAAACATCGTTTTATGCTGTGCCGCCGGAATGTCCACCAGCATGCTGGTGCAAAGGATGAAAGATGCCGCTCAGAAAAAAGGGGTCGATGTCACTATCAAAGCGGTCCCGGTGGCTGAGTTTGAAGAGAACATCGCCACCGCGGACATCGTGTTGCTCGGTCCACAGGTTAAGTATGAGCAGGCTAAGCTGCAGGCACTCGCCGACCCGCTAGGCAAAAAGGTTGCCGTTATCGATATGATGGATTACGGGATGATGAAAGGCGATGCTGTACTGGATAAAGCGCTGAAACTACTGGAGTGATGGCATGGAAGAGTTAGAAACGATCATCATGGAATTATTGGTAAACGCTGGTGCGGCACGCAGTCAGGCCCTGACGGCGCTGCAACTGGCGCGTAAAGGTGATTTCGCCGGCGCAGAACAAGCGATGACAGAATCACGCGAGTACGTTAAACAAGCGCATAAAATCCAGACCCAGCTAATCGGAATTGACGAAGGTACCGGCAAGCTACCGGTTAATCTCATCACCGTCCATTCGCAGGACCATCTGATGAACGCGATGGTGATTCAGGATCTGGCAGGCGATATGATTGAGCTTTATCGGCGGTTACCGTCGGTGAATTAACCGATGTAAAAATAGCGTGAGTTTTGCCGGATGGCGGCGTGAACGCCTTATCCGGCATACAAATAACAACAATATCTGTAGGCCTGATAAGCGTAGCGCCATCAGGCGCATCACCAAAGAGTGCCGGATGGCAGCTTCGCCTTATCCGGCCTACAAAGCAGCCATAAAAAAGGCCAGTCCGAAGACTGGCCTTTTCAACTTATCGCACTAGCATGAACGATTAATCGTTATCAGAACCGCCCAGGCCTGCGTTCAGCAGTTCTGCCAGGCTGGCAGACGCATCTTCAGCAGTCACCTGCGGAGCAGCTGGCAGTTCGCCCGCTGCGCGACGGCGCATACGATCCTGGTGGTACGCGTAACCGGTACCTGCCGGGATCAGACGACCCACGATTACGTTCTCTTTCAGACCGCGCAGTTCATCACGTTTACCTGCAACAGCGGCTTCGGTCAGGACACGCGTGGTTTCCTGGAACGATGCTGCAGAGATGAAGGACTCGGTTGCCAGAGACGCTTTGGTGATACCCAGCAGATCGCGGGAGAACGTTGCACCCACTTTGCCGTTCGCTTCCAGATCGCGGTTGGCAATCTTGACGCGAGAGTATTCAACCTGCTCGCCTTCCAGGAAGTCGGAGCTACCAGCGCTTTCGATGGTGGCTTTACGCAGCATCTGACGAACGATAACTTCGATGTGTTTATCGTTAATCTTAACGCCCTGCAGACGGTATACGTCCTGAACTTCGTTAACAATGTAACGAGTTACAGCATGCACACCACGCAGACGCAGGATGTCGTGCGGCGCTTCCGGACCGTCGGAAACAACGTCACCACGTTCTACACGTTCACCTTCGAACACGTTGAGCTGACGCCATTTCGGAATCATCTCTTCATACGGTTCGCTACCGTCTACCGGGGTGATAACCAGACGACGTTTACCTTTGGTTTCTTTACCGAAGGAAATGATGCCGCTGATTTCAGCCAGGATTGCCGGCTCTTTCGGACGACGTGCTTCGAACAGGTCTGCAACGCGCGGCAGACCACCGGTGATGTCCTTGGTACCGCCGGATTCCTGCGGAACACGCGCCAGGGTGTCACCAGAGCTGATCTGTACGCCATCTTCCAGCTGAACAATCGCTTTACCCGGCAGGAAGTACTGAGCAGGCATATCGGTGCCTGGGATCAGAACGTCGTTGCCCTGAGCATCAACAATTTTCAGTGCCGGACGCAGGTCTTTACCACCCGCAGTACGCTCTGCGGAATCCAGAACCACCAGAGAAGACAGACCGGTCAGTTCGTCGGTCTGACGAGTAATGGTCTGGCCGTCGATCATGTCAGTGAAGCGGACGAAACCACTTACTTCGGTGATAACCGGCATGGTGTGCGGATCCCAGTTCGCTACGGTTTCGCCGCCAGCAACCTGTTCGCCATCACCTTTCGCCATAACGGAGCCGTAAGGCACTTTATAGCTTTCTTTGGTACGGCCGAATTCGTCGATCAGTTTCAGTTCGGTGTTACGTGAGGTGATAACCAGTTTACCGCTGGAGTTAACAACCGACTTCGCGTTGCTCAGACGGATGCTACCTTTGTTTTTCACCTGGATGCTGGATTCAGCAGCCGCACGAGATGCCGCACCACCGATGTGGAACGTACGCATCGTCAGCTGTGTACCCGGTTCACCGATGGACTGTGCCGCGATAACGCCAATTGCTTCACCTTTGTTGATGATGTGGCCACGCGCCAGGTCACGACCATAGCAGTGCGCACATACACCAAAGTCGGTGTCACAGGATACAACGGAACGAACCTTGACGGAGTCAACGGAGTTCTCTTCCAGCAGGTCACACCACTGTTCGTGCAGCAACGTGTTGCGTGGAACCAGAATGTCCGCCGTACCCGGCTTCAGAACATCTTCAGCAGTCACACGACCCAGAACGCGATCGCGCAGCGGCTCTTTAACGTCACCACCCTCGATAACCGGGGTCATGGTGATGCCTTCCAGAGTGCCGCAATCGTCTTCAGTTACTACCAGATCCTGCGCGACGTCAACCAGACGACGAGTCAGATAACCGGAGTTCGCTGTTTTCAGTGCGGTATCCGCCAGACCTTTACGCGCACCGTGAGTAGAGATGAAGTACTGGAGTACGTTCAGACCTTCACGGAAGTTCGCGGTGATTGGCGTTTCGATGATGGAGCCGTCTGGCTTCGCCATCAGACCACGCATACCGGCCAACTGACGAATCTGTGCTGCAGAACCACGCGCACCGGAGTCGGCCATCATGTAGATGCTGTTGAAGGAAACCTGCTGCTCTTCTACGCCGTCACGGTTAATAACGGTTTCGGTTTGCAGGTTATCCATCATCGCTTTGGATACACGATCGTTCGCCGCAGCCCAGATATCGATAACTTTGTTATAGCGTTCGCCCGCGGTTACCAGACCAGACTGGAACTGCTCCTGGATCTCAGCAACTTCAGCTTCCGCTTCAGAGATGATCTCGTGTTTCTTCTCTGGGATGACCATGTCATCAATACCAACAGATGCACCTGAACGCGCTGCATAAGCAAAGCCGGTGTACATTGTCTGGTCAGCGAAGATAACGGTCGGCTTCAGACCCAGAATGCGGTAACAGGTGTTCAGCATTTTGGAGATTGCTTTCTTGCCCAGCGCCTGGTTGACGATGGAGAAAGGCAGACCTTTCGGTACGATCATCCACAGAATGGCGCGACCAACGGTCGTGTCTTTCAGGCTGGTGTGCGCAACGAATTCGCCGTTTTCATCTTTTTCATACTCAGTGATACGCACTTTAACGCGCGCATGCAGAGAGGCCAGACCTGCGCGATAGATACGCTCAGCTTCTTTCGGGCCAGTCAGCACCATGCCTTCGCCTTTGGCGTTAACACAGTCACGGGTCATGTAGTACAGACCCAATACAACGTCCTGAGACGGAACGATGATAGGTTCGCCGTTCGCCGGAGACAGGATGTTGTTGGTAGACATCATCAGCGCACGCGCTTCGAGCTGGGCTTCCAGCGTCAGCGGTACGTGAACAGCCATCTGGTCACCATCGAAGTCGGCGTTATATGCCGCACAAACCAGCGGGTGCAGCTGGATAGCTTTACCTTCGATCAGTACCGGTTCAAATGCCTGGATACCCAGACGGTGCAGGGTTGGTGCACGGTTCAGCAGTACCGGGTGTTCGCGGATAACTTCGTCCAGGATATCCCAAACGACAGCTTCTTCACGCTCAACCATTTTCTTAGCGGCTTTGATGGTGGTGGCCAGGCCACGCAGTTCCAGTTTGCCGTAGATGAACGGTTTGAACAGCTCCAGTGCCATTTTCTTCGGCAGACCGCACTGATGCAGACGCAGGTATGGACCTACGGTGATTACAGAACGACCGGAGTAGTCAACACGCTTACCGAGCAGGTTCTGACGGAAACGACCCTGTTTACCTTTGATCATGTCAGCCAAAGATTTCAGAGGACGTTTGTTAGAACCCGTGATCGCACGACCGCGACGACCGTTATCCAGCAGGGCGTCAACCGCTTCCTGCAGCATACGTTTTTCGTTGCGTACGATGATATCCGGCGCAGCCAGATCCAGCAGACGTTTCAGACGGTTGTTACGGTTGATAACGCGGCGATACAGATCGTTCAGATCCGATGTTGCGAAACGACCACCATCCAGCGGAACCAGCGGACGCAGATCTGGCGGCAGAACCGGCAGAACGGTCAGGATCATCCACTCTGGCTTGTTGCCAGACTGTACGAAGGCTTCCAGCAGTTTGATACGCTTGGTCAGCTTCTTACGCTTGGTTTCGGAGTTGGTTTCGTTCAGCTCTTCGCGCAGAGTTTCACACTCTTGCTCCAGATCCATGCTTTTCAGCAGGGCCTGAATGGCTTCCGCACCCATCTTCGCGTCGAATTCGTCACCGAACTCTTCCAGCGCGTCCAGATACTGCTCTTCAGTCAGGATCTGTTGACGTTCCAGGTTAGTCATACCGCCTTCGATAACAACATAAGATTCGAAGTACAGTACGCGTTCGATATCACGCAGCGGCATATCGAGCAGCAAACCGATACGGGACGGCAGAGATTTCAGGAACCAAATGTGAGCGGTCGGAGACGCCAGCTCGATGTGGCCCATACGCTCACGGCGTACTTTAGTTTGGGTCACTTCAACGCCGCACTTCTCACAGATCACACCACGGTGTTTCAGGCGCTTGTACTTACCGCACAGGCACTCATAGTCTTTTACCGGCCCAAAGATACGGGCGCAGAAAAGGCCGTCACGTTCAGGTTTGAACGTACGGTAGTTGATGGTTTCCGGCTTCTTAACTTCACCGAAAGACCATGAACGGATCATGTCTGGCGAGGCCAGAGCAATTTTGATCGCATCAAACTCTTCGGTTTTAGTCTGCGCTTTCAGAAACTTTAATAAATCTTTCACGGATTTGCTCCCGTCGGAGTTAGCACAATCTGGCGCTGGCTGTTACGCCAGCACCAGTGACCTGTTTGATCGAGAGTTACTCGTCTTCCAGCTCGATGTTGATACCCAGCGAACGAATCTCTTTCAACAGTACGTTGAAGGATTCCGGCATGCCTGGTTCCATCTGATGGTTGCCGTCCACGATGTTTTTATACATCTTAGTACGACCGTTCACGTCATCAGACTTAACGGTGAGCATTTCCTGCAGGGTGTATGCCGCGCCGTATGCTTCAAGCGCCCACACTTCCATCTCCCCGAAGCGCTGACCACCGAACTGAGCCTTACCACCCAGCGGCTGCTGAGTAACCAGGCTGTAAGAACCGGTAGAACGCGCATGCATCTTGTCATCAACCAGGTGGTTCAGTTTCAGCATGTACATGTAGCCAACGGTAACCTGGCGCTCGAACTGCTCACCGGTACGACCGTCGAACAGTGTGATCTGACCGGAAGTCGGCAGGCCACCCAGCTGTAACAGTTCCTTGATTTCAGACTCTTTCGCACCGTCGAATACCGGCGTTGCGATCGGCATACCTTTTTTCAGGTTTTCAGCCAGACGCAGAACTTCTTCATCGCTGAAGGTATTCAGGTCAACTTTCTGACGAACATCTGAACCCAGATCGTAAGCACGCTGGATGAATTCGCGCAGTTTCGCGACTTCTTGCTGCTGTTTCAGCATAGCGTTGATCTTATCGCCGATACCTTTTGCAGCCATACCCAGGTGGGTTTCAAGGATCTGACCGATGTTCATACGCGATGGTACGCCCAGCGGGTTCAGTACGATATCTACCGGCGTACCGTTAGCATCGTGTGGCATATCTTCGATCGGGTTGATCTTAGAGATTACACCCTTGTTACCGTGACGACCTGCCATCTTATCACCAGGCTGGATCCGACGTTTAACCGCCAGATAAACCTTAACAATCTTCAGCACGCCCGGTGCCAGATCGTCGCCCTGAGTGATTTTACGGCGTTTCGCTTCGAGTTTTTTCTCGAACTCGTGTTTCAGTTCGTCGTACTGCTCAGCCAGTTGTTCCAGCTGATTTTGTTTCTCTTCGTCGGTCAGGCCGAGTTCTAACCAGCGGTCGCGAGGCAGTTTGTCCAGCTTCTCAGCTTCAACACCACCGGAAACCAGCACAGCGTAGATACGGCTGAACAGGCCAGCTTCGAGGATCTGCAGTTCTTCAGACAGGTCTTTTTTCGCCTGCTTCAGCTGCATCTCTTCGATTTCCAGCGCACGTTTGTCTTTTTCTACGCCATCGCGAGTAAAGACCTGAACGTCGATAATCGTACCGGAAACACCGTTTGGCACGCGCAGAGAAGAGTCTTTAACGTCAGACGCTTTCTCACCGAAGATCGCACGCAGCAGTTTCTCTTCTGGCGTCAGCTGGGTTTCACCTTTCGGCGTTACCTTACCAACCAGAATATCGCCACCGGTCACTTCCGCACCGATATAAACGATACCGGATTCATCCAGTTTCGAGAGCGCAGCTTCACCCACGTTCGGGATGTCAGCGGTGATCTCTTCCGGCCCCAGCTTGGTGTCACGGGACACACATGCCAGTTCCTGAATGTGGATGGTGGTGAAACGGTCTTCCTGGACAACACGCTCGGATACGAGGATGGAGTCTTCGAAGTTGTAACCATTCCATGGCATGAATGCCACGCGCATGTTCTGACCCAGCGCCAGTTCACCGAGGTCGGTGGACGGACCGTCTGCCAGCACATCACCACGTTCAACCGGCTCGCCCAGAGATACGCAAGGCATCTGGTTGATACAGGTGTTCTGGTTAGAACGGGTGTATTTGGTCAGGTTATAAATGTCGATACCTGCTTCGCCCGGGTACATCTCGTCTTCGTTAACTTTGATAACGATACGGGAAGCATCCACGTACTGAACAGTACCGCCACGTTTAGCAACTGCAGTAACACCGGAGTCAACGGCAACAGCACGTTCCATACCGGTACCAACCAGCGGCTTATCAGCACGCAGAGTCGGAACCGCCTGACGTTGCATGTTCGCACCCATCAATGCACGGTTGGCGTCATCGTGTTCCAGGAACGGGATCAGGGACGCACCGACGGATACCACCTGCTGGGTGGATACGTCCATGTAGTCAACCTGGTCGCGGCTGAACAAGCTGGATTCGCCTTTGCTACGGCAGGTAACCAGATCTTCTACAAAGTGGCCTTCGTCATCCAGGTTGGAGTTCGCCTGAGCGATAACGTAGTTGCCTTCTTCGATAGCAGACAGGTAATGAATTTCGTCAGTTACAACACCGTCAGTCACTTTACGGTACGGCGTCTCGAGGAAACCGTATTCGTTAGTCTGTGCATACACGGACAGGGAGTTGATCAGACCGATGTTCGGACCTTCAGGCGTTTCGATTGGACATACGCGACCATAGTGAGTCGGGTGTACGTCTCGAACTTCGAAGCCTGCGCGTTCACGGGTCAAACCGCCTGGGCCGAGTGCAGAGATACGACGTTTGTGCGTAATCTCAGACAGCGGGTTGTTCTGGTCCATAAACTGAGACAGCTGGCTGGAACCAAAGAACTCTTTCACTGCTGCAGAAATCGGCTTGGCGTTGATCATATCCTGAGGCATCAGGGTATCCAGATCGCCCAGAGACAGACGCTCTTTCACCGCACGCTCAACACGTACCAGGCCAACGCGGAACTGGTTTTCCGCCATTTCGCCTACGGAACGGATACGACGGTTGCCGAGGTGGTCGATATCATCGACTTCGCCTTTACCGTTACGGATATCGATGAGCTTCTTCATCACTTCAATGATGTCGTCTTTGCTCAGGATACCGGAACCTTCGATTTCGTCGCGCAGCAGAGAACGGTTGAACTTCATACGACCAACCGCAGACAGATCATAGCGGTCTTCGGAGAAGAACAGGTTCTCAAACAGGCTTTCAGCTGCTTCACGGGTCGGCGGCTCACCAGGGCGCATCATGCGGTAGATTTCTACCAGCGCGCTCAGGCGATCGTTGGTTGGGTCGACGCGTACAGTTTCAGAAATGTACGGACCGTGGTCCAGATCGTTCGTGAACAGCGTTTCGATACGTTTGTGGCCAGACTGGCTCAGCTTAGCCAGCAGATCCAGGCTCAGCTCCATGTTAGCTGCGCAGATCAGCTCGCCAGTAGATTCGTCAACGTAGTCTTTAGCGGCAACTTTACCAGCAATGTATTCAACCGGAACTTCGATATGTTTGATATCGTCTTTTTCCAGCTGGCGAATGTGGCGTGCAGTGATGCGACGGCCTTTTTCGACGTAGACTTTGCCGTTAGCTTCGATGTCAAAGGAGGCGGTTTCACCACGCAGGCGTTCCGGCACCAGTTCCATCTGCAGCTTGTTGTCACGAATTTCGAAAACAACTTTCTCAAAGAACAGGTCAAGGATCTGCTCAGTGGTGTAGTTCAGCGCACGCAGAATAATGGTCGCAGGCAGTTTGCGGCGACGGTCAATACGTACGAACAGGTTGTCCTTCGGATCGAATTCGAAGTCCAGCCAGGAACCACGGTAAGGGATGATGCGCGCGTTATACAGCACTTTACCCGAAGAGTGGGTTTTACCTTTGTCGGAGTCAAAGAAGACGCCAGGACTACGGTGCAGCTGAGAAACGATAACACGCTCAGTACCGTTGATAACAAAGGTACCGTTGTCAGTCATGAGCGGAATTTCGCCCATGTAGACTTCTTGTTCTTTAATATCTTTTACGGTGCCTTCCGGCGCTTCGCGCTCGTAGATCACCAGACGCAGTTTTACGCGCAGCGGTGCGGAATAGGTCACGCCACGGATCTGACATTCCTGAACGTCAAACACCGGTTCGCCAAGGCGGTAGCTGACGTATTGCAGCTCGGAATTACCGCTGTAGCTCTGAATCGGGAAAACGGAACGGAAAGCTGCTTCCAGACCATACTGCCCTTCAGGATCTTGCTCGATGAACTTCTGAAACGAGTCAAGCTGGATAGAAAGGAGATAAGGTATGTCCAACACTTGTGGACGTTTACCAAAATCCTTACGAATACGTTTTTTCTCGGTATAGGAGTAAACCATTAGGGTTCCTCAGCTCGCTGACAAGTCGACCCATCTGTCCGACGAAGGGACAGTTTGTGCAACACTATTTTGTTGACCGGAAAATCGAATACTTTCCGCAATGCCTGTTGCTATCACGCTTAAACCATTTCATTGCGATTTACACAGAACTGGCGCTCTGTCGCAGTATATTAAGACGTCGATAGAAACAAGCATTGAAAGGCACAGCAGTAGTCAAACAGTGTGAAATGCTACTGGCGCCTTACAGCGCAAAAAGGCTGGTGACTAAAAAGTCACCAGCCATCAGCCTAATTTCTTAGGCTGCAACCAGAAAAGTTGGCTTATTTAACTTCAACTTCAGCGCCAGCTTCTTCCAGAGATTTTTTCAGTGCTTCTGCGTCGTCTTTGCTCACGCCTTCTTTCAGCGCAGCCGGTGCAGATTCTACCAGGTCTTTAGCTTCTTTCAGACCCAGGCCAGTTGCGCCACGTACTGCTTTGATAACAGCAACTTTGTTAGCGCCAGCAGCTTTCAGAATTACGTCGAATTCAGTTTTTTCTTCAGCAGCTTCAGCCGGGCCAGCAGCTACAGCTACAGCAGCAGCAGCGGAAACACCGAATTTTTCTTCCATTGCAGAAATCAGTTCTACAACGTCCATTACGGACATAGCGGATACTGCTTCAATGATTTGATCTTTAGTGATAGACATTTAAATTGTTCCTGAAAATCAGAATAAGTTTATACGTAAGCAGATGCTTGAGAAAGATAACTGCGATTAAGCAGCTTCTTTCGCATCGCGTACAGCAGCCAGAGTACGAACCAGTTTGCCAGCCGAAGCTTCTTTCATGGTTGCCATCAGGCGTGCAATTGCTTCTTCGTAGGTCGGCAGAGTTGCCAGGCGATCGATATTCGATGCCGTAATCAACTCACCTTCAAAGGCTGCGGCTTTGACCTCAAATTTTGCATTCGCTTTCGCGAACTCTTTGAACAGACGAGCAGCAGCGCCCGGGTGTTCCATAGAGTATGCAATCAGGGTCGGACCAACAAACGTGTCTTTCAGGCACTCGAACTGAGTACCTTCAACGACGCGGCGCAGCAGGGTGTTACGAACAACACGCATGTATACGCCAGCTTCACGACCTGCTTTACGCAGTTCAGTCATTTTATCTACAGTTACGCCACGGGAATCCGCAACTACTGCAGACAGCGCGCCTTTGGCTACTTCGCTGACTTCAGCAACAATCGCTTGTTTGTCTTGAAGATTTAAAGCCATTAGCTTTGCTCCTGGATGTTTGCCGGAACTCATGTTCCGGAACTCACTTCACTCCCCCCAACGGAGAGAGCGTCTAAATACGGTGAGCAGAAACAAGCCAGAGTATCAGAAATAATCTTAGCGTTCTGTCACCGTCTACGCAGGGCATTAAGTTTCTTACGAAACACCTGCGGTCTTCGACGGAGGCCTGGATAGGCCAGGCTCCAACGAACAAATCTTGTCTATGACTTCGCCCTTTGAACCGTAGCCGTGTTAGCTGCTCTCGTTCACACCGGTCATGTAGTTAACTACACTCCCGGCGATTCACTCAATTGCTGCCTTGCTACAATTCAAATGACTCGCATAGAGTTCTGTTTATTTCAACAGAAACGTGGGGGTAAGATTGTAGACAAAATCACCGCCCACGTAAAGGCGAATATTAGTTCGCTACAGTCGCAGTCAGACCGGACTGATCAACGGCAACACCAGCACCCATGGTGGTGGAGATGCTAACTTTCTTGATGTACACGCCTTTTGCCTGAGTCGGTTTTGCTTTTTTCAGCGCAACCAGCAGAGCTTCCAGGTTTTCTTTCAGTTTGTCAGCGTCAAAATCCACTTTACCGATGGTGGTGTGGATGATGCCGTTTTTGTCGTTACGGTAACGAACCTGACCCGCTTTAGCGTTCTTAACAGCTTCAGCAACGTTAGGAGTTACAGTACCAACTTTCGGGTTTGGCATCAGGCCGCGCGGACCCAGAACCTGACCCAGCTGGCCAACAACGCGCATTGCATCCGGGGAAGCAATAACAACGTCAAAGTTCATTTCGCCTTTCTTGATCTGTTCAGCCAGATCTTCCATACCTACCAGCTCAGCGCCTGCAGCTTTAGCAGCTTCAGCGTTTGCGCCCTGGGTAAATACAGCTACGCGAACGGAACGGCCAGTACCGTGCGGCAGTACAGTTGCACCACGTACGTTCTGGTCAGATTTACGAGCGTCGATGCCGAGGTTAACAGCAACGTCCACGCTTTCTACGAATTTAGCAGTGGCCAGCTCTTTCAGCAGAGCGATAGCTTCGTTGATGTCGTACTGCTTAGTAGCATCAACTTTGTCACGGATCACGGACATGCGCTTGGTCAGTTTAGCCATTTCTTAGTCCTCCACTACCAGGCCCATGGAACGTGCAGTACCTTCAATGGAGCGAGTCATCGCTTCAATGTCGGAACCAGTCATGTCGGCAGCTTTGGTCTGCGCGATTTCCTGCAGCTGAGCGCGGGAAATTTTACCCACTTTGTCTTTGTTCGGCTTGCCGGAACCAGACTTGATACCAGCCGCTTTCTTCAGCAGAACTGCTGCTGGAGGCGTTTTGGTAACGAAAGTGAAAGAACGGTCAGCGTAAACGGTGATAACAACCGGGATCGGCAGACCTTTTTCCATGGAATCAGTTTTAGCGTTGAACGCTTTGCAGAATTCCATGATGTTCACGCCTTGTTGACCCAGTGCTGGACCTACCGGCGGACTCGGGTTAGCCATACCAGCTGCAACCTGCAGCTTGACATAGGCTTGGACTTTCTTAGCCATTCTAAATTCCTCTGATTGGGTTATAGCGCCTCAAGGAGGCTCCCCGTGATTAAGTTCGTTTTACGGATAGGATCCATAAAAACAAAAGGCGCGAAATTGTATTCCAATCTCGCGCCTTGTGCAACGATTAAATCGTCGCTTTTTTGATCGGCGTGTTAGGCTTTTTCAACCTGAGCGAAGTCCAGTTCAACCGGAGTCGCACGACCGAAGATAGATACGGAAACTTTCAGACGAGACTTCTCGTAGTCCACTTCTTCAACCACGCCGTTAAAGTCAGCGAACGGACCGTCACTAACGCGAACCATTTCACCTGGTTCAAACATCGTTTTCGGACGCGGCTTATCACCAACCTGCTGCAGACGGTTCATGATCGCATCAACTTCTTTGTCGCTGATCGGCGCCGGACGGTCGGATGTACCGCCGATAAAGCCCATCACACGCGGCACGCTGCGCACCAGGTGCCAGCTTGCATCATTCATCACCATCTGGACCAGTACATAGCCCGGGAAGAACTTACGCTCGCTCTTACGACGCTGGCCACCACGGATTTCGACTACTTCTTCGGTCGGCACCATGACTTCGCCAAACAGCTCTTCCATATTTTGTAACTTGATATATTCGCGCAGCGACGTGGCTACGCGGCCTTCAAAACCGGAAAACGCCTGAACGACGTACCAGCGCTTTTTAGGGGCTTCAGACATCTTAGAACCTCAGGCCAGTGATAAAGGATACCAGGCGAACCAGAATACCATCCAGTCCCCACAGGATCAGTGACATTACTGCGGTAACCGCAGCCACAATTAATGTGGTGTGCAATGTTTCCTGGCGAGTTGGCCAAATGACCTTACGGACTTCGGTTCTCGCTTCACGGGCAAAAGCAACGGTCGCTTTACCTTTTGTTGTCAACAGCGCGACACCACCCGCTGCGGCAATCAGAATCACTACGGCCAGCGCACGCAGCGGCAGCATCATGTCACGATAGAGGTAGTTGCCAACGATAGCTACAAGCAGCAATACAGCGACAACAACCCACTTCATCGCTTCCAGGCCGCGCCCGCTTCCTTGAGCTTCGGTATTCGCACTCATAAACCAACCTGTCAGAAGTATTCTACAAACATTTTCACCCCGCGTAAGCGAGGCGATCCAAACCGAAATGCTCTGGTGCGTTTCGGACTAAACGCCCTCTTCAGAGCCTGTCTCAGCAATGATTATGACAAAAAAAATCACTGATGAGCCAGGTTCTGGTGTGAAAGCGTGCAAAAAGGGCATCAAATGATGCCCTTTTATTGCGCATTGCGTCAAATGTTATTCGGCAATTAGCTCATTACTTTGGCAACAACGCCCGCACCAACAGTACGACCGCCTTCACGGATTGCGAAACGCAGACCGTCGTCCATCGCGATTGGGTGGATCAGGGTAACAACCATTTTGATGTTGTCGCCCGGCATTACCATCTCTACGCCTTCCGGCAGTTCGATGGTACCAGTCACGTCAGTAGTACGGAAGTAGAACTGCGGACGGTAGCCTTTGAAGAACGGAGTATGACGGCCGCCTTCGTCTTTGGACAGAATGTACACTTCAGATTCGAATTTGGTGTGCGGCTTGATAGAACCCGGCTTAGCCAGTACCTGACCACGTTCGATTTCTTCACGTTTGATACCACGCAGCAGAACACCAACGTTCTCACCAGCACGGCCTTCGTCCAGCAGTTTGCGGAACATTTCAACGCCGGTACAGGTAGACTTAGCAGTGTCCTTGATACCAACGATTTCAACTTCTTCACCAACTTTGATGATACCGCGCTCTACACGACCGGTAACAACGGTACCACGACCGGAGATGGAGAATACGTCTTCGATAGGCAGCAGGAACGGCTTGTCAATCGCACGCTCTGGTTCTGGGATGTAAGAATCCAGGAAGCCAGCCAGTTCGATGATTTTCGCTTCCCACTCTGCTTCGCCTTCCAGCGCTTTCAGAGCAGAACCACGAACGATCGGAGTGTCGTCGCCCGGGAAATCGTACTGAGACAGAAGTTCACGAACTTCCATTTCTACCAGTTCCAGCAGCTCTTCGTCATCAACCATGTCGCATTTGTTCAGGAACACGATGATGTACGGAACGCCTACCTGACGACCCAGCAGGATGTGCTCACGAGTCTGCGGCATCGGGCCGTCAGTCGCAGCAACAACCAGGATCGCGCCGTCCATCTGCGCAGCACCGGTGATCATGTTTTTAACATAGTCGGCGTGGCCCGGGCAGTCTACGTGTGCGTAGTGGCGAGTCGGGGTGTCATATTCAACGTGAGAAGTGTTGATGGTGATACCACGAGCTTTTTCTTCCGGCGCGTTATCGATCTGGTCGAATGCACGAGCAGCACCGCCGTAGGTTTTAGCCAGTACGGTAGTGATTGCAGCGGTCAGCGTTGTTTTACCATGGTCAACGTGGCCGATAGTACCGACGTTAACGTGCGGTTTAGTACGTTCAAATTTTTCTTTAGACATCGATTGTCCCTCTAAGACACGGATAAATCGGTGATATCACCACATCAACCAGGCAATACGCCTGAGCTGTTGAATGCTTTTAAAAGTAAACAGAGAGAAACGGGAAGGAGAAGTGAAGTGGTGCTGATACCCAGAGTCGAACTGGGGACCTCACCCTTACCAAGGGTGCGCTCTACCAACTGAGCCATATCAGCACGTCTGGAGCGGGCAGCGGGAATCGAACCCGCATCATCAGCTTGGAAGGCTGAGGTAATAGCCATTATACGATGCCCGCATCCTGAAACTCGGCTACCCAGTTCTTTCTGTAACAAAAAAGAGATTTCTCTCTTTTCTGTTCGAGCTGATTAATTTTTTAACCAACTCAGGCGGCGATAACGCTGCCAGAAAGTGGTGGTGGGGGAAGGATTCGAACCTTCGAAGTCTGTGACGGCAGATTTACAGTCTGCTCCCTTTGGCCGCTCGGGAACCCCACCGGACTTGATGGTGCCGACTACCGGAATCGAACTGGTGACCTACTGATTACAAGTCAGTTGCTCTACCTACTGAGCTAAGTCGGCATCAAGTAGCGCGCATTTTATGGAGACATGCGCACTCATGCAACTAAAAAATTGCATAAAATGTTCTATCGCTCACATTTTGCACTATACGACCGATAAATAATCTATTTCCTCTTTAAAATGGACAAATTTCCAACGTCAGCCGCGTACCCTGGAGGCATTTTGCTCCGGCTTATCGTTATCAATAGAGAGAAAGTGCATCTTTATACATCTGGAATAGCCGTCACATTGCGTTTCAGGGGATGATTTTTTCTTATTATTCCCTCTCATCTGGTGTTACCCTCCTGCCCATTGTCCAAATTAACTGAAATGTGCGTGCCATTGCGTACCGGGGATGATTTCGTTTTTTACCGCAGACCTGAGATAGCAATGACAGCCAGACCATGCGTATGAGTATAAAAGAGCAAGCGTTAACGTCGCCTTACCTACAGTTTGATCGCAACCAGTGGGCTGCGCTTCGTGATTCCGTGCCGATGACCCTGACCGAGGAAGAGATTGCTCGTCTGAAAGGCATTAACGAAGACTTATCGCTGGAAGAAGTTGCCGAAATTTATTTGCCCCTATCGCGTTTGCTTAATTTTTACATCAGTTCGAACCTGCGGCGTCAGGCTGTGCTGGAGCAATTTTTAGGCACCAACGGCGAGCGTATACCTTATATTATTAGCATTGCTGGCAGTGTCGCCGTCGGCAAAAGTACGACTGCGCGTGTGTTGCAGGCATTGCTAAGTCGCTGGCCCGAACATCGTAAGGTTGAGCTAATCACTACCGACGGTTTTCTTCATCCCAACCAGGTGTTGAAAGAACGTGGACTCATGAAGAAGAAAGGCTTCCCTCAGTCCTATGATATGCACCGTCTGGTTAAATTCGTTTCCGATCTTAAGTCTGGCGTCCCCAACGTTACGGCACCGGTCTATTCTCATCTGATCTATGATGTGATCCCTGATGGCGACAAAACCGTTGCCCAGCCCGATATATTAATACTCGAAGGGCTCAATGTATTACAAAGCGGGATGGACTATCCTCACGATCCACATCATGTATTTGTTTCTGACTTTGTCGACTTTTCTATTTATGTTGATGCGCCAGAAGAATTACTCCAGACGTGGTATATCAACCGTTTCCTGAAATTCCGCGAAGGGGCATTTACCAACCCAGACTCTTATTTTCATAACTATGCGAAATTGTCGGAAGATGAGGCCATCAACACGGCCACATCGCTATGGAAAGAGATTAACTGGTTGAATTTAAAACAAAATATACTCCCAACGCGTGAGCGGGCCAGCTTGATCATGACCAAAAGCGCCAATCATGCCGTTGAGCAAGTCAGGCTGCGTAAATAAATAAAAAAGGGGAGCCGCAGCTCCCCTTCTTATTATTCAGCGCTTCTAAGCGATATTTCCCCACCCATCCAGGGTTTGATCACACCATTTTGTTCAAGCAATAATGCACCTTGCGCATCTATTCCGCGAGATACGCCAAATATTTCTTTATCGCCAATAATGAGTTTCACAGGACGGTCGATAAAGTTATCCAGCGTCTTCCAGCGGGACAGGTAAGGCGCTAAGCCCTCATGCTCAAACAGTATCAGCGCAGCACGCAGCTCACGGATCAGTCGGGCCGCCAGAGTATTGCGGTCAATGTTGATACCCGCTTCCTGCAGGTTAATCCAGCCTTGATTAACCACATTCTCTTCAACCCGACGCATGGACATATTAATACCCGCGCCAATAACAATTTGCGCGGCATCGCCCGTCTTACCGGTAAGTTCAACCAGTATCCCTGCCAGTTTGCGGTCAAGTAAATAGAGATCGTTGGGCCATTTAACACGAACTTTATCCGCACCCAGATCGCGTAAAACCTCGGCCATGACAATACCAATCACCAGGCTCAGGCCAATCGCAGCGGCCGGACCCTGTTCCAATCTCCAGAACATTGAAAGGTATAGGTTAGCGCCAAATGGAGAAAACCATTTGCGTCCACGGCGACCACGCCCAGCCTGCTGATATTCAGCGACGCAGGCATCTCCTGACTCCAACTGACCAATTCGGTCCATCAGATACTGATTGGTTGAGTCGATAACCGGCAGGACCGTGATATTCCCACCATCCAACTGAGAATGAATAAGTGCTGAATCTAATAGCTGGATAGGCTCAGGTAAGCTGTATCCTTTGCCAGGAACAGTAAATACATCAACACCCCAGTCACGTAGCGTCTGGACATGCTTATTGATTGCCGCCCGGCTCATTCCCAGCTTTTCACCGAGTTGCTGACCGGAGTGAAATTCGCCATCGGCCAATAATGAAATAAGCGTCAGGGGGACGGTATTATCCTTCATGCAACGGTCTCCACGGCATTTACTTCCCCCTGCGGGCCAATAAAGCGGACTTCTGGTTCGAGCCAGACATTGAATTTCTCACCGACTTTTTGGCGTACGTGATGTGCAAGTTGCACTACATCCTGACTCGTCGCATGATCTGCATTGATCAGCACCAGCGCCTGCTGCTGATGTACCGCTGCGCCACCAATGCGCATACCTTTTAGCTGGCACTGATCGATAAGCCAGCCAGCAGCCAGTTTCACAGAACCATCAGCCTGCGGGTAATGAGGCGCTGTGGGGAATTTTGCCAGGAGTTCCTGCGCAATATCTTCGGTGACAACCGGATTTTTAAAAAAGCTTCCCGCATTACCGTTTATTTTCGGATCGGGCAGCTTTGTGGTGCGCATATGGCAAACAGAATCAAAAACCTGCTGAGGCGTCACGGTGGCAGGATCCAGACGCGTCAGGTCACCGTAAGTCAAAACGGGCTGCCACTGTTTAGGTAAGCGCAGACCAACGGCTACAATCGCGAAACGATCCTGGTACTCATGTTTGAAGATGCTGTCACGGTAACCAAATCGGCATTCTGCGGCGCTAACGCGCAGATGTTTGCCGGTCGAAAGCTCTACGCAGTCTACGTATTCGCAGACGCGCTGCAACTCTACACCATAGGCACCAATATTCTGGATTGGCGATGAGCCCACGCAACCGGGAATGAGCGCCAGATTTTCCAGCCCAGGCATGCCGTGCTCCAGCGCATAGCGCACCAACTGATGCCAGTTTTCACCCGCGCCTACGTGTAAATGCCACGCGTCAGGTTGTTCGGTAATTTTAATACCCTTGATACGATTGACGATCACCGTTCCATGGAAGGTCTCAAGAAACAGGACGTTACTCCCCTCGCCCAGGATCAGTACTGGATGATGTGATGCATTGGCTGATTGCCAGGCATTCAGTAGTTGTTGCTCGTTTTCCGCGCAGACAAGCTCATTAGCTTGTTGATCGATACCGAAGGTGTTCCAGGCTTTAAGGGAGTGATTCATAGACGCTTTCCTGATGCAAAATCGCGCTTAGTTTACCGCATATGCCGCAGGATGGCTTGTGTTATGGAGGCTCAGGATGTTGCTTTGCACTCAATGGTGCCGCGATGTGCCTGATGCGCTGCGCTTATCAGGCCTACCTGGTGGTGCTGTTGTTGGCCGGATAAGGCGGTATGCCGCTTCCGGCAGTGTTCACCCCGCACAGACGCAAAAAAGCCCATCCGGCAGGATGGGCTTCTTCACTAATTTAAAACAAAAGGCCCAGT
This sequence comes from Citrobacter arsenatis, assembly GCF_004353845.1. GTDB lineage: Bacteria > Pseudomonadota > Gammaproteobacteria > Enterobacterales > Enterobacteriaceae > Citrobacter > Citrobacter arsenatis. Next base: position 274,685 of record NZ_CP037864.1, on the reverse strand, counting down.
CTTTCGACTGAGCCTTTTGTTTTTATTTGATGCCTGGCAGTTCCCTACTCTCGCATGGGGAGACCCCACACTACCATCGGCGCTACGGCGTTTCACTTCTGAGTTCGGCATGGGGTCAGGTGGGACCACCGCGCTACAGCCGCCAGGCAAATTCTGTTATCAACACACCTTTTTGGTCTGTTGATGTCATCTGTAATCAAGCTGAATCTTGCGTCTCTTCGCCAAAACATCTTCGGCGTTGTAAGGTTAAGCCTCACGGTTCATTAGTATCGGTTAGCTCAATGTATCGCTACACTTACACACCCGACCTATCAACGTCGTCGTCTTCAACGTTCCTTCAGGAGACTTAAAGTCTCAGGGAGAACTCATCTCGGGGCAAGTTTCGTGCTTAGATGCTTTCAGCACTTATCTCTTCCGCATTTAGCTACCGGGCAATGCCATTGGCATGACAACCCGAACACCAGTGATGCGTCCACTCCGGTCCTCTCGTACTAGGAGCAGCCCCCCTCAATTCTCCAGCGCCCACGGCAGATAGGGACCGAACTGTCTCACGACGTTCTAAACCCAGCTCGCGTACCACTTTAAATGGCGAACAGCCATACCCTTGGGACCTACTTCAGCCCCAGGATGTGATGAGCCGACATCGAGGTGCCAAACACCGCCGTCGATATGAACTCTTGGGCGGTATCAGCCTGTTATCCCCGGAGTACCTTTTATCCGTTGAGCGATGGCCCTTCCATTCAGAACCACCGGATCACTAAGACCTGCTTTCGCACCTGCTCGAGCCGTCACTCTCGCAGTCAAGCTAGCTTATGCCTTTGCACTAACCTCCTGATGTCCGACCAGGATTAGCTAACCTTCGTGCTCCTCCGTTACTCTTTAGGAGGAGACCGCCCCAGTCAAACTACCCACCAGACACTGTCCGCAACCCGGATTACGGGTCTACGTTAGAACACCAGCCATTAAAGGGTGGTATTTCAAGGTTGGCTCCACGCAGACTGGCGTCCACGCTTCAAAGCCTCCCACCTATCCTACACATCAAGGACCAGTGTTCAGTGTCAAGCTATAGTAAAGGTTCACGGGGTCTTTCCGTCTTGCCGCGGGTACACTGCATCTTCACAGCGAGTTCAATTTCACTGAGTCTCGGGTGGAGACAGCCTGGCCATCATTACGCCATTCGTGCAGGTCGGAACTTACCCGACAAGGAATTTCGCTACCTTAGGACCGTTATAGTTACGGCCGCCGTTTACCGGGGCTTCGATCAAGAGCTTCTCCTTACGGATAACCCCATCAATTAACCTTCCGGCACCGGGCAGGCGTCACACCGTATACGTCCACTTTCGTGTTTGCACAGTGCTGTGTTTTTAATAAACAGTTGCAGCCAGCTGGTATCTTCGACTGATTTCAGCTCCATGAGTAAATCACTTCACCTACATATCAGCGTGCCTTCTCCCGAAGTTACGGCACCATTTTGCCTAGTTCCTTCACCCGAGTTCTCTCAAGCGCCTTGGTATTCTCTACCTGACCACCTGTGTCGGTTTGGGGTACGATTTTGTGTTACCTGATGCTTAGAGGCTTTTCCTGGAAGCAGGGCATTTGTTACTTCAGCACCGTAGTGCCTCGTCATCACACCTCAGCGTTAATAAGGTACCGGATTTACCTGGAACCTCCGCCTACATGCTTAAACCGGGACAACCGTCGCCCGGCTAACATAGCCTTCTCCGTCCCCCCTTCGCAGTAACACCAAGTACAGGAATATTAACCTGTTTCCCATCGACTACGCCTTTCGGCCTCGCCTTAGGGGTCGACTCACCCTGCCCCGATTAACGTTGGACAGGAACCCTTGGTCTTCCGGCGTGCGGGTTTTTCACCCGCATTATCGTTACTTATGTCAGCATTCGCACTTCTGATACCTCCAGCATGCCTCACAGCACACCTTCAACGGCTTACAGAACGCTCCCCTACCCAACAACACATAGTGTCGCTGCCGCAGCTTCGGTGCATGGTTTAGCCCCGTTACATCTTCCGCGCAGGCCGACTCGACCAGTGAGCTATTACGCTTTCTTTAAATGATGGCTGCTTCTAAGCCAACATCCTGGCTGTCTGTGCCTTCCCACATCGTTTCCCACTTAACCATGACTTTGGGACCTTAGCTGGCGGTCTGGGTTGTTTCCCTCTTCACGACGGACGTTAGCACCCGCCGTGTGTCTCCCGTGATAACATTCTTCGGTATTCGCAGTTTGCATCGGGTTGGTAAGTCGGGATGACCCCCTAGCCGAAACAGTGCTCTACCCCCGAAGATGAATTCACGAGGCGCTACCTAAATAGCTTTCGGGGAGAACCAGCTATCTCCCGGTTTGATTGGCCTTTCACCCCCAGCCACAAGTCATCCGCTAATTTTTCAACATTAGTCGGTTCGGTCCTCCAGTTAGTGTTACCCAACCTTCAACCTGCCCATGGCTAGATCACCGGGTTTCGGGTCTATACCCTGCAACTTAAAGCCCAGTTAAGACTCGGTTTCCCTTCGGCTCCCCTATTCGGTTAACCTTGCTACAGAATATAAGTCGCTGACCCATTATACAAAAGGTACGCAGTCACCCCATAAAGAGGCTCCCACTGCTTGTACGTACACGGTTTCAGGTTCTTTTTCACTCCCCTCGCCGGGGTTCTTTTCGCCTTTCCCTCACGGTACTGGTTCACTATCGGTCAGTCAGGAGTATTTAGCCTTGGAGGATGGTCCCCCCATATTCAGACAGGATACCACGTGTCCCGCCCTACTCTTCGAGTTCACAACATATGCACTTTTGTGTACGGGACTATCACCCTGTACCGTCGGACTTTCCAGACCGTTCCACTAACACACATGCTGATTCAGACTCTGGGCTGCTCCCCGTTCGCTCGCCGCTACTGGGGGAATCTCGGTTGATTTCTTTTCCTCGGGGTACTTAGATGTTTCAGTTCCCCCGGTTCGCTTCATTACGCTATGTATTCACGTAATGATAGTGTGACGAATCACACTGGGTTTCCCCATTCGGAAATCGCCGGTTATAACGGTTCATATCACCTTACCGACGCTTATCGCAGATTAGCACGTCCTTCATCGCCTCTGACTGCCAGGGCATCCACCGTGTACGCTTAGTCGCTTAACCTCACAACCCGAAGATGTTTCTTTCGATTCATCATCGACTTGCAAAAATTTGAGAGACTCGAACACACCATTTTTCATTTCTTGTTTACGGAGAAATGAAACAGTGTGTCGTTTCAATTTTCAGCTTGATCCAGATTTTTAAAGAGCAAAACTTCGCAGTGAACCTTTTCAGGTACACTCTGAAGTTTTCTTGTGTTGTTGCAGTAAGTAAAGGATGGTGGAGCTATGCGGGATCGAACCGCAGACCTCCTGCGTGCAAGGCAGGCGCTCTCCCAGCTGAGCTATAGCCCCATCGTAGTTATCTCATTCACCTTAATTCTTGCCGGTACGAGTCGTTTCACAACGCGGTATCAGAAAGAATTTGGTAGGCCTGAGTGGACTTGAACCACCGACCTCACCCTTATCAGGGGTGCGCTCTAACCACCTGAGCTACAAGCCTGCAGAGATTTTCTTACTGCTAATTTTCATCAGACAATCTGTGTGAGCACTTCAAAGAACGTTTCTTTAAGGTAAGGAGGTGATCCAACCGCAGGTTCCCCTACGGTTACCTTGTTACGACTTCACCCCAGTCATGAATCACAAAGTGGTAAGCGCCCTCCCGAAGGTTAAGCTACCTACTTCTTTTGCAACCCACTCCCATGGTGTGACGGGCGGTGTGTACAAGGCCCGGGAACGTATTCACCGTGGCATTCTGATCCACGATTACTAGCGATTCCGACTTCATGGAGTCGAGTTGCAGACTCCAATCCGGACTACGACGTACTTTATGAGGTCCGCTTGCTCTCGCGAGGTCGCTTCTCTTTGTATACGCCATTGTAGCACGTGTGTAGCCCTACTCGTAAGGGCCATGATGACTTGACGTCATCCCCACCTTCCTCCAGTTTATCACTGGCAGTCTCCTTTGAGTTCCCGGCCTAACCGCTGGCAACAAAGGATAAGGGTTGCGCTCGTTGCGGGACTTAACCCAACATTTCACAACACGAGCTGACGACAGCCATGCAGCACCTGTCTCAGAGTTCCCGAAGGCACCAAAGCATCTCTGCTAAGTTCTCTGGATGTCAAGAGTAGGTAAGGTTCTTCGCGTTGCATCGAATTAAACCACATGCTCCACCGCTTGTGCGGGCCCCCGTCAATTCATTTGAGTTTTAACCTTGCGGCCGTACTCCCCAGGCGGTCGACTTAACGCGTTAGCTCCGGAAGCCACGCCTCAAGGGCACAACCTCCAAGTCGACATCGTTTACGGCGTGGACTACCAGGGTATCTAATCCTGTTTGCTCCCCACGCTTTCGCACCTGAGCGTCAGTCTTTGTCCAGGGGGCCGCCTTCGCCACCGGTATTCCTCCAGATCTCTACGCATTTCACCGCTACACCTGGAATTCTACCCCCCTCTACAAGACTCTAGCCTGCCAGTTTCGGATGCAGTTCCCAGGTTGAGCCCGGGGATTTCACATCCGACTTGACAGACCGCCTGCGTGCGCTTTACGCCCAGTAATTCCGATTAACGCTTGCACCCTCCGTATTACCGCGGCTGCTGGCACGGAGTTAGCCGGTGCTTCTTCTGCGAGTAACGTCAATCGCTGCGGTTATTAACCACAACGCCTTCCTCCTCGCTGAAAGTACTTTACAACCCGAAGGCCTTCTTCATACACGCGGCATGGCTGCATCAGGCTTGCGCCCATTGTGCAATATTCCCCACTGCTGCCTCCCGTAGGAGTCTGGACCGTGTCTCAGTTCCAGTGTGGCTGGTCATCCTCTCAGACCAGCTAGGGATCGTCGCCTAGGTGAGCCGTTACCCCACCTACTAGCTAATCCCATCTGGGCACATCCGATGGCAAGAGGCCCGAAGGTCCCCCTCTTTGGTCTTGCGACGTTATGCGGTATTAGCTACCGTTTCCAGTAGTTATCCCCCTCCATCGGGCAGTTTCCCAGACATTACTCACCCGTCCGCCACTCGTCACCCAAGGAGCAAGCTCCTCTGTGCTACCGTTCGACTTGCATGTGTTAGGCCTGCCGCCAGCGTTCAATCTGAGCCATGATCAAACTCTTCAATTTAAGTTTGATGCTCGTGAATTAAACTTCGTAATGAATTACGTATGTTCACTCAAGAGACTTGGTATTCATTTTTCGTCTTGCGACGTTAAGAATCCGTATCTTCGAGTGCCCACACAGATTGTCTGATAAATTGTTAAAGAGCAGTGCCGCTTCGCTTTTTCTCGGCGGCGCGGGGTGTGCATAATACGCTATCCCGCTTCGAAGTCAAGCGTTTATTTTCGCTTCCTTCGCCGAAGTTCTCAGTGGAACTCCGCTGACCCGGCGGCGTGTAATCCGTTGTTCCGTGTCAGTGGAGGCGCATTATAGGGAGTTATTTCAGGCTGACAAGGGGAAATTTAAAATAATCTTCCGAGTGCGTATTTTTTCACCAAAACCATCTAAACAGCCAGTTTTTCGAGCGTTTTGAAGCCATAACGCTGTAGCACGGGCAATAATTGTTCGGCTTCTGTCGTCATTGCCATACAGAATGCGACATTCTCGTCGGTTGATTTCGCGTCTGGCGCTTCGTGTTCTAATAACCAGGCCGTGCGACGCGCAATCGCAGCACCAGAATCCACCAGTCGCGTCCCCTCTGGCAGGACCTGTAAAAGCTCTTCCTGTAATAGAGGGAAATGGGTGCATCCTAGTACCACCGTGTCGGGTGGTTCCGACATCCGCAGCCATGGACGTAGAATACGTCGCAGCTCTTCCAGAGAAACCGTTTCACCATGCAGCTTCGCTTCCGCCAGTTCCACCAGCTCGGCGGAACCCAACATCGCTATCTGACACTCGTTAGCAAACCGCGCAATCAACTCATGGGTATAAGAGCGTTTCACCGTTGCACGCGTAGCCAGCAGACCCACAACGCCATTGGCCGTGAGTCGCGCCGCCGGCTTAATAGCAGGCACCACGCCCACAACGGGGAAGGCGAATTTCTCACGTAACGCAGGGAGCGACACTGTGCTTGCTGTGTTACACGCGATGACCGCAAGAGAGAGGGGATAGCGCTGCTGGACCGCAGTTACAATCTCAACAACACGCTCGACAATAAACTCCTCGCTCTTCTCTCCATAAGGAAAGGCGACGTTGTCGAAGGCATAAATATAGTGGAGATCCGGCAGAAGACGCCGAATCTCATCATAGACCGACAACCCACCGACGCCGGAATCAAACACCAGCACGGTGGGGCGTGGATCAGAAGGTGTAGCTGCCAGACAAGGTGTATTCCCGCCCTGCAGTTGCGTAGCCATAAACTGTCTCGTAATCTTTATCGAACAGGTTGGCTATTTTACCACGAACAGTTAGCTGTGAGGTGATTGGATATGCCACAGTCAGATCCCACAGGCTTATCCCACCCATTTTTACCGGCTGATTAGTGACGAAATCCTTGTCGTATCGCGTTCCCAGATACTGATACGTTAAGCCCCAGTCAAAATCATAAATCTGCCAGTCAAGTTGATACTTCACCTGCTGCTTTGAACGACGAGCGAGCGGCTTATCGGTAATCGCATTACGTGCATCAACGTAATCGTAGCTCAGGGTGTGTGCTAATGGCCCGGTATCGAAGTTTGCAGTAGCCTCAACACCTTTAATACGTACCTTGCCTTCGTTGTAGTATTTTTTGGTGTGGGGGTTGTAATCGATCATGTCATCAATATCGTTGCGATACCCTGACAAACGCCAATTCACATCCGCAGTTAGCCCTTCAAATGCCCCTTCCCACTGTTTGCTCTCTTCAGGATCCAGGTTGGAATTCCCGTACATTCCATAAAGTTGTCCCAGATTAGGTGCCTTATAAGAAGTACCGTAGGAGGCGATAAAGCGATAACCTTCGACAAACTCCCATCCGGCGCTGGTTTGCCATGTACCATGGCGACCAAATTGGGAATTGTCATCACTACGTGCCGCGCCTTCGAAGGTGAAATCACCCAGTTGCTGCAATCCTGTCAAATAAAGACCGGTATTCCGCTGGTCGTAGCCATCGGTAACATATCCGGTACCAGGCTCCGTAGTTTGCTTTTGCCAGTCTACGCCTGCGCCTACGTTACCGTGACCAAGCACCATACTGTTGGACCACTGAACGTTATATTGCTTCATTTCATCCAGTGTGGCCGAGGAGTCATAGCGGCCATAATCCGGATCATAGTTGTAATCTTTACTATGGCTATAGCTGGAAACCAGTTGCGACTGGATCAGCTCGCCATTAAAGCGCAGCCCGGCATCCCAGCTTTGACTGTAGAGCTGACGGGTATCCACTAACGGCGTCCCCGGATAATAATACGCGTCATAATCTGTTCGGTTATCGTAACCGTAGCCGCGGACAAACCCGCTCCATGTATCGGAAAAGTTATGTTCCAGCGCGCCGTACAGCGTCTTACTTAAAAAACCGTCCTTGTCGGGCTGCGCTTGCTCACCAGTACTACCGTAGGCGACAACATCAAAGCCTTTGGTATAGGCATAATCGCCCATCAACGTGACGCGCGTATTTTCGCCAAGCTGTTGTTGGGTTGAGACATCGTAATTCTGATACCCATTGCTACCCACGCCGGCAGTCAGTTCCGTCCCTGGCTTATCGCGTGTGGTAATGATATTCACCACACCGCCAATCGCATCAGAACCATAAACTGCCGAACGCGGCCCGCGAATGTATTCGATACGTTGTACTAACGAGACAGGGAACTGGCTAAGATCGGCTGCACCGCTAACCCCTGCCAGGTTCAGACGCACACCGTCAATCAGCACCAGAACATGGCTGGCGTTGGTGCCGCGAATAGAAATAGACGAATTTTGTCCCGTACCACCGTATTGGGCGATATCGACGCCCGGCAGGCGACGAAGCACATCATTCACGGAGGTGGATTGCCAGCGATCGATATCCTGGCGCGTAACAATGGTGATAGGAGCAAGTACTGCGCTACGAGGCTGCTGAAAACGGTTGGCAGTGACGACGAGAGTATCGGGGCTAGCATCCTGCGCCCAACCAGAAAATGCCGTGACGGATAGCGCCGTGCACAGCAACGATTTTTTAATCATTGTAAAGCATCCACAATATAAGAAGGATGCCGCAGGTCCCACCGATAGTACGCGATGATGAAAACCAGATGCGACGTTAGCCGGCAGGTCTTCGGGCTTGGAGGCAACTTAAAGAGACGATAACTTCCCACGGCAAGCCGCAGTGTCTGCACCAGGTGCGCTCATCTCCTACCTTCCTTACCGCTGCGCGTCAGCTCCAGATTCACACTGGATTCCCTTTTAACTCACAGGACCGGAAAACGGATGCTACAGTTTGTTACAACCCACTGTCCAGACCACGTATCACAATATCGGAAATCATCAATGACTGGACATCTGTTGAGCAATCCCTACAATCCCCGCGTACTTTTATTTTTCAGGACGCATCATGACCCCCGAACACCTTCCGACAGAACAGTACGACGCCCAGTTAGCTGAGAAAGTAGTGCGTCTGCAGAGCTTAATGACGCCATTTTATGCACAGGCTCCGGAAGTGTTTCGCTCACCGGTCAGCCACTACCGTATGCGTGCCGAATTTCGTCTGTGGCATGACGGTGACGATTTGTACCACATCATGTTCGACAGCCAGACCAAAAACCGCATTCGTGTCGACAGTTTCCCGGCGGCCAGCGAGCTTATCAACACGCTGATGACGGCAATGATCGACGGCGTTCGCAATAACCACATCCTGCGCCACAAACTGTTCCAGATTGATTACCTCACCACCCTGAGCGATCAAGCGGTCGTCTCGATGCTGTACCATAAAAAGCTGGATGATGAATGGCGTCAGGAAGCCGAAGCACTACGGGACGCGTTGCGTGCGCAAAACCTGAACGTGCATCTGATTGGCCGGGCAACCAAGACCAAAATCGAGCTGGACCAGGACTATATTGACGAACGTTTGCCGGTTGCCGGAAAAGAGATTATTTACCGCCAGGTAGAAAACAGCTTCACCCAGCCCAATGCCGCGATGAATATTCAGATGCTGGAATGGGCGATAGATGTCACCAGAGGATCAAAAGGCGACCTGCTTGAGCTGTACTGCGGCAATGGCAATTTCTCGTTAGCCCTGGCACAAAACTTCAACCGCGTACTGGCCACTGAAATCGCCAAGCCATCCGTAGCGGCTGCACAGTACAACATTGCGGCTAACCATATTGATAACGTACAAATTATCCGCATGGCGGCCGAAGAGTTTACTCAGGCGATGAACGGGGTTCGCGAATTTAACCGCTTGCAGGGAATCGATCTGAAGAGTTACCAGTGTGAAACCATTTTCGTTGACCCGCCGCGCAGCGGTCTGGACTACGAAACGGAGAAAATGGTGCAGGCGTATCCACGTATTTTGTACATCTCCTGCAATCCGGAGACGTTGTGTAAGAACCTGGAAACGTTAAGCCAGACGCACAATGTTTCACGTCTGGCGCTGTTCGATCAGTTCCCGTATACGCACCATATGGAGTGCGGAGTGCTGTTAACGAAGAAGTAAGACTGAACGTAGCCCGGATAAGCACTACCGGTTCAGATTGCCGGATGGCGGCTTTGCCTTATCCGGCCTACAGTTACAACTGTTACTCCGCTATTTCCTGCTTACGGTTACGCACCTTAAAACCGATCCAGAACACCAGAATCACCGACAGTACCGCCGGGAAGAAGTTAGAACCAATATCCGGATATTCAGCGCGAACCACGGTGCTGTACAACAAAACACCAAGAATAAAACAGGCGGCGGCCAGGCCCGGTAATCCCACAGGCATGGTGCGGTTCTGATAGCGTTGATGCAGACAATAAACCGTCAGCACCAGCGAAATAATCGGGAATACGGAGAATGGCACAATGGAGCTAAACAGCGCCGCAAATGTACCATTGATCGATAAGCCAGCAACCAGCGCCAGCAGCAGCGTACCTTTATCTTGACCTGACTGTTTCATTGCTTGTCCTTCTCGTTACTCGGAGTGGTGCGTCATCTTCTCTTGTTCACGGCGGTACCAATAAAATGCGCCTTTGGCGATCATGCGCAGTTGCAATACCAGCCGCTCTTCCAGCTGTCGACGCTGTTCGGCGCCAACATCCAGTGCTTCAGCCCCGGCGCTGAACACAATGGTTACCATGGCTTCGGCTTGCGCTTCAGTAAACGCACGAGGCATATGGTTTTCGAGTTCCAGATAGTCCGCAAGTTCCGCAATGAAGTGCTGAATTTCACGTGCGACCGCTGCACGAAACGCCGCGGAGGTACCCGAACGCTCGCGCAATAATAAACGGAAGGCGTTGGGATTGTTGCCGATGAACTCCATAAATGTCGAGACCGAGGTGCGGATCACACTCCCGCCCTTAGCGATACGCTGACGCGCCTGGCGCATCAACTGACGCAGCATCAAACCGCTCTCGTCCACCATCGTCAGGCCGAGTTCATCCACATCGCGGAAATGGCGATAAAACGAGGTTGGCGCAATGCCCGCTTCACGAGCAACTTCACGTAAACTAAGACTGGCAAAACTACGCTCAGCGCTCAGTTGACTAAATGCGGCTTCTACCAGCGAACGCCGGGTTTTTTCTTTTTGTTGCGCTCTAACGCCCATCACGATGTCTGAATCCTTCCCACATACCTTGCTGGCACTATACCAGAGATTAGGCGGTTGGCATGGCTTTGTGAATGATTGTTTACGCGCAGTTTGTGCTTCGACTTCGCAAAAAAGCACAACGATAATTGGGTTATCACGACAACGATGTTACTATTCTGTTGCTTTTATGTATAAGAACAGGTAAGCCTGACCATGTCACATTCCTACGATTACGATGCAATAGTAATAGGCTCCGGTCCCGGCGGCGAAGGCGCTGCAATGGGTCTGGTTAAGCAAGGAGCGCGCGTCGCGGTGATTGAGCGCTATCATAACGTCGGCGGGGGCTGTACCCATTGGGGCACCATCCCGTCGAAAGCCCTCCGCCACGCCGTCAGCCGTATAATTGAATTCAATCAGAACCCACTTTATAGCGACCACTCCCGACTCCTTCGTTCTTCCTTCGCCGATATTCTCAACCACGCTGATAACGTTATTAATCAGCAAACGCGTATGCGGCAAGGATTTTACGAGCGTAACCACTGTGAAATTTTGCAGGGAAATGCCCGTTTTGTAGATGAACACACAATCGCCCTGGAATGCCACGACGGCACGGTGGAAACGCTGACCGCAGACAAGTTCGTTATCGCCTGTGGTTCACGCCCATATCACCCGGTTGACGTCGATTTTTCCCATCCCCGGGTGTATGACAGCGACTCTATCCTGAGCCTGCACCACGAACCCCGCCATGTTTTGATTTATGGCGCGGGGGTAATTGGCTGCGAATATGCGTCGATCTTCCGTGGAATGGACGTCAAAGTCGATTTAATCAACACCCGCGATCGTCTGCTGGCGTTTCTCGATCAAGAGATGTCCGATTCGCTCTCTTATCACTTCTGGAACAGCGGTGTGGTCATTCGCCACAACGAAGAGTACGAGAAGATTGAAGGTTGCGATGACGGCGTCATCATGCACCTGAAATCCGGCAAGAAACTGAAGGCCGACTGCCTGTTGTACGCCAATGGCCGTACCGGTAATACCGATTCGCTGGCGCTGGAAAACATTGGTCTGAAAACCGACAGCCGCGGGCAGTTGAAGGTCAACAGCATGTACCAGACGGCGCTGCCGCACGTGTATGCCGTAGGCGATGTGATCGGCTATCCGAGCCTGGCATCGGCGGCCTATGATCAGGGACGCATTGCCGCCCAGGCGCTGGTAAAAGGTGAAGCGACCGCGCATCTGATCGAAGATATCCCGACCGGGATTTATACCATTCCTGAAATCAGCTCCGTTGGTAAAACCGAACAGCAGCTCACGGCAATGAAAGTTCCTTACGAGGTTGGCCGCGCCCAGTTTAAACATCTGGCACGTGCGCAAATCGTGGGTATGAGTGTCGGAACATTAAAGATCCTGTTCCATCGCGAAACGAAAGAGATTTTGGGGATCCACTGCTTTGGGGAACGCGCGGCCGAAATTATTCACATCGGTCAGGCGATAATGGAGCAAAAAGGTGGTGGTAACACCATCGAATACTTCGTTAACACCACCTTTAACTACCCAACCATGGCGGAAGCCTATCGGGTAGCGGCGCTAAATGGCTTAAACCGCCTGTTTTAACGCACTGTCGAAATGGCCATCCATTGACCCACGGATGGCCTCTGCCAGTTGTTCATAACGACTGCGCAGCGGTGAACCTGGACGATACACCAGGCCAATCGTACGACGCGGTTCAGGCTTGATGCAGGGCAGATAGACGACGCCATCACGCTTACGCTCCGGCGGAACGGCCAGCGCGGGCAGTAAGGTAATACCACTACCTGCCGCCACCATGTTGCGCAGCGTTTCAAGACTGGTTGCCCGGAAATGGGTATCTTCATCCGCACCCGCTTCAAAGCAGAAGCCCATCGCCTGATCGCGCAGACAGTGACCATCCTCCAGCATCAGCAGTTTTTCACCCGCCAGATCGGACATCGGTACACATTCACGGTTTGCCCATGGGTGATCTTCATAGATCGCCAGCAGCATAGGCTCATCAAATAACGGTACTTCGATGAACGCCTCACTCTCTTTCACCAGCGCCAGAATGACGCAGTCGAGCTTACCGCTGTCCAGTTGCGCCAACAGCTGGTGCGTCTGCGCCTCATGAAGATACATTTCCAGTTTTGGGAAAGTCTGGTGCAACATAGGGATAATATGCGGCAGCAGGTATGGCCCCACCGTTGGGATCAAACCAATATGCAGCGGGCCAGACATTGTCTCGCCCTGTTGGCTTGCCATCTCCTTGAGCACTTTGACCTCGCGCAGCACGGTGCGCGCCTGATCCACCAGCAGTAAGCCTGCCTGAGTGAACAGCACCTTGCGACTCGTACGCTCCAGCAGCATAACGCCCAGCTCATCTTCCAGCTTGCGGATCTGTCCGCTCAGCGTTGGCTGGCTCACGTGACAAGAGTCTGCCGCACGTCGGAAGTGACGATGTTCGGCTAGCGCCACCAGGTATTCAAGATCACGAATATTCATTATTCATCCTCCATCGCCACGATAGTTCGTAGCGATAGGTAGCATAGCAACGAACGATTATCCCTATCAAGCTTTCTGTTTAATAATGCACCACAGAAACGGAACGGTACCCCTTTAACCCTTGAAGCTACTGTCCGTTTTGAGAGTTTCTCTCATACTCGAAATAACTAAAGCCAACGTGAACTTTTGCGGACCTTGCGTCCGCATTTTTTTTGCATAAAAAACCCGGCGTCGCTGCGCTCGGCCGGGCTACATCACGCGTAGGCCGGATAAGGCGAAGCCGCCATCCGGCAATGTGCGCCGATCTGCCTGATGGCGCTACGCTTATCAGTCCTACAAAGACTGATCAGGTCTACAACGCGAGACGCGCCTTCGCGTAGTCGATAGCCTGCGCCACCTGTTGCGGCGACACGCCACCTTTCGCCGCACGTTTATCCAGACACGATTGCAACGAGAGAATCGGGTAAACGTCATCGCCAATCACCTGGCTAAACTTTTGTAAGTCGGCAAGCGACAACGCTTCCAGCGGTTTGCCCTGACGAATCGCCTCGACGACCGTTTCACCCACGATATGATGCGCTTCGCGGAACGGAACACCTTTAGCCACCAGATAATCCGCCAGCTCAGTGGCGTTAGCATAGCCCTGCTGCGCAGCTTCCTGACAACGCGGACGTTTCACCTGAATGCCATCCAGCACCAGCGCGGCCATATGCAGGCAGTCCAGCCAGGTGTCAAGCGCGTCAAACACCCCTTCCTTGTCTTCCTGCATATCTTTGTTGTACGCCAGCGGGAGGCCTTTTAAGGTCATCATCATGCCGGTCAGCGCACCCTGTACGCGACCGCATTTGCCACGGATTAACTCCAGCGCATCCGGGTTTTTCTTCTGCGGCATCAGAGATGAACCGGAAGTCACACGGTCAGACAGTTCGACAAAGCCCGCCTCGCCGGTGTTAAAGAAAATCAGGTCTTCAGCAAAACGCGACAGGTGCACCATGCCGATAGAGGCGTCGGAGAGTAACTCCAGCACGTGGTCACGGTCAGAAACGCTGTCCAGACTGTTACGCGTCGCTGAGGCAAAGCCCAACCAACCGGCCAACTGCTCGCGATCGATTTCATACGCCGTACCCGCCAGCGCGCCACAGCCTAACGGACTCACGTCCAGACGCTTGAGTGCATCCTGCAGACGACTCTCGTCACGCGCCAGCATTTCGACATAAGCCAGACACCAGTGGGCAAACGTCACCGGCTGCGCACGTTGCAGGTGGGTGTAGCCCGGCATCACGGCATCCTGGTTATTCTCTGCCGTCACCACCAGCGCACTTTGCAACTGACGGTTGGCCGACAGTAATTCGATAACCGTGTCTTTACACCACAGTTTAAGATCGGTCGCGACCTGGTCATTACGGCTACGTCCGGTATGCAGTTTTTTACCAAGCTGACCGACTTTATCAATCAGCTTACCTTCCACCCAACTGTGAATATCTTCGGCATCGCTCTGAAGGATTTGCTGCGGATCCAGGCGTACTTCTTCCAGCAGATTATTCAGCGCTTCTTCCAATTGCAGCTGTTCATCGGCAGTCAGTACACCGACCGTTACCAACGCTTTGGACCAGGCCACAGAGCCAACAATATCCTGTTCCGCCAGGCGGTAGTCAAAACGTAACGAATCGTTGAACTGTTTGAACCGCTGATCTGCTGCCTGTGTAAAACGCCCACCCCAAAGTGCCATAACATTCTTCCTTAATATCTTGAATTTCAATGCCGGATGGCGGCTTCGCCTTATCCGGCCTACAGGTTCGGTTCACGTAAGCCGGATAAGCAAAGCGCCATCCGGCACATTAATGGTTAAGCCAGAATACGCGTACCGATCGGCGTACCGTTAAACAGCGCCGGCAATTGCTCGGCATGGCGCCAGGAGGCAATATCCACCGGACGGCCCAGCGTACGCGCGGCATCCAGCGCCGCATTGACCTTCACGATCATACCGTCGGTAATAATGCCTTGTTCAATCAGCTGTTCCGCTTTCGCGGCGGTCATTTCGGCAATACGCTGACCTTTACCATCCAGAATACCGCTTACGTCAGAGAGCAGGATCAGGTCCGCACCCAGCGTTGCCGCCAGGGCCGTTGCCGCCTGATCGGCATTCACGTTCATCAGCAGTCCGTCTTCAGTAACACCAATGGAACTCACTACCGGCAGAAAACCGCTTTCCAACAGCGTGTTAATTAGCTTAGGCGAACCCGGCTGCGCCAGTCCAACGTGACCCAGATCTTTATTGAGCGGCGTCACTTTTACGCTGTCACCATCACCAAGATACAGACCTACAGATGCGATGTGATGCTTTTTTGCCCAGGCCAGTAAGGTTTTATTCGCTGTTCCCGCCAGGGCGCCGGTAATAATGTCAATTTGATCGGCAGGCGTGACGCGCAGACCATTTTTCTTTTTCACCGGCAGATTCAGTTGCTTCATCAGCTCGTCGACCACGCAGCCGCCGCCGTGCACAATGACCAGCGGACGCTGGTGCGACTCACGATAATTCACCAGTGCGGTAAACAGACGCTCCAGCGCCTCTTCGCTATCCAGTAAAACGCCGCCCAGCTTGATAATTAATGGATTCATTGTTGCACCCTTAAATAAGAGACTGCGTTTGGGCAAAGCCAAAACGAATATTTGCGCACTGCATCGCCTGTGCCGCCGCGCCTTTCAATAAGTTGTCTTCCGCCGCCACCACGATCAGGTGCTCACCCTGCACGGCAAACCCAATATCACAGAACGGTAAGCCAACCACATTCTTCAGCGCCGGAACGCCTTTGTCATACAGACGCACCAGTGGCTTATCGCCATACGCCTGCTGCAACGTCTGGGCCACCTGCGCATGAGTTACGCCCGCCTGCAAACGGCAGGTAATGGTTTCCAGAATTCCGCGTGGGAAATTGCCCAAATGCGGAGTGAAGATCACCTGTGCGCCGAGGTGAGTAGCGATTTCCGGCTGATGACGATGGGTAAACACGCCATACGGCTGCAGGCTCACCTCACAAAAACTGTTGGAGATGGCCGCTTTACGGCCCGCACCGCTCACGCCGCTGGTAGCATTAATCACCGGCCACTGGCTGAGATCCAGCAGTCCGGCGTCAATCAGTGGTTTCAGCGAAAGCTGCGCCGCCGTTGGGTAACAACCCGGTACGGCAATCAGATTCGCGTCTTTCAGTTGGTCTTCGCTCCACTCCGCCAGCCCATAAACCGCCTGCTCCAGCAGCTCAGGGTGCTGATGAGTAAAACCATAATATTTTTCATAGAACGCGCCGTCGTTTACGCGAAACGCGCCCGAGAGGTCAAACACCACGGAACCAGCCTGCAAAAACTGCGGCGCCAGGTCATGACTCACCTCATGAGCCGTTGCGAGGAACACAACGTCTACCCCTGCGCTAAACTCGCTGATATCTGACATCGGCTGCAACGGTAAATCGACAATACCTTTCAACTGCGGATGCAAATCGGAGATTAATTTTCCTGCATCATTGCTTTGCGCTGAGACGGTCAAAGCGGTTATGGTCATATCAGGATGGCGATTTACATAGGTCACAAGCTCTGCGCCGGCATAGCCACTGGCGCCCACAATCAGCGTATTCAACATCGGGGCTGCTCACCTTCTTAGATTCTGTTGCCAGGTATAAGCCTTTATCACCTCACCTTACACTTGGTGGGTTTTATTACGCTCAACGTTAATGTATTTTTATTCACAAATACTGCATGAATATTGATACTATCATGACCCGAGGTGTGTCAACAATGAAAAACAATTTACCGCCATTTATCGAGATTTACCGCGCTCTGATTGCCACGCCGTCGATTAGC
This sequence comes from Citrobacter arsenatis, assembly GCF_004353845.1. GTDB lineage: Bacteria > Pseudomonadota > Gammaproteobacteria > Enterobacterales > Enterobacteriaceae > Citrobacter > Citrobacter arsenatis. The sequence continues at coordinate 257,564 of NZ_CP037864.1, read as the reverse complement.
GCCACCGAGGAAGCGCTCGATCAAAGCAATGCAGGTTTAATCACTCTACTGGCGGACTGGTTCAAAGATTTAGGCTTCAATGTCGAGGTCCAGCCGGTTCCCGACACGCGAAATAAATTCAATATGCTGGCGAGCATTGGACAGGGAGCTGGCGGTCTGTTGTTGGCGGGGCATACCGATACCGTGCCGTTTGACGATGGACGCTGGACGCGCGATCCGTTCACCCTGACCGAGCATGACAACAAGCTCTACGGGTTGGGTACGGCGGATATGAAAGGCTTCTTCGCCTTTATCCTCGACGCGTTGCGTGATGTCGACGTCACAAAGCTGAAAAAGCCCCTGTACATTCTGGCCACTGCCGACGAAGAAACCAGCATGGCGGGAGCGCGCTATTTCTCTGAAACCACCGCTCTGCGCCCGGACTGCGCAATCATTGGCGAACCTACATCCCTGCAACCAGTGCGCGCGCATAAGGGTCACATCTCTAATGCGATTCGTATTTTGGGACAATCGGGTCACTCAAGCGATCCCGCGCGTGGCGTTAATGCGATTGAACTGATGCATGACGCCATCGGCCATATCATGAATCTGCGCGATGACCTGAAAGAGCGTTATCACCATGACGCCTTTACCGTCCCGTATCCGACGTTAAATTTGGGTCACATCCACGGCGGCGACGCCGCCAACCGAATTTGTGCCTGTTGCGAACTGCATATGGATATTCGCCCATTGCCCGGCATGACGCTCAACGATCTCAATGGTTTACTTAACGACGCGCTGGCCCCTGTCTGCGAGCGCTGGCCGGGTCGCCTGACGGTCTCAGAACTGCATCCGCCAATTCCGGGCTATGAATGCCCGCCGGATCATCAACTGGTACAAGTGGTTGAGAAACTACTGGGAGCGCAAACGGAAGTGGTGAACTACTGCACTGAGGCGCCGTTTATCCAGACGCTTTGCCCAACGCTGGTGTTAGGACCCGGTTCTATTAATCAGGCACATCAGCCAGATGAATATCTGGAAACGCGTTTTATTAAGCCGACGCGGGAGTTAATTACCCAGGTTGTGCACCACTTCTGCTGGCATTAACCGTCAATCACCTCGTTAACCCTTTAGTGGTAATCGAGGTGATTTATTAACATTTCCATAAGCACAGCTTATTTGATTCGATGTGAATTAAATAACGTAAATTCCCGCCATTTTTTCGTTTGCTGAACCGATTTCGCAGCAATTGACGTCACGAGTTTTACGTGGCTTTATAAAAGACGGCGAACACACAAAGTCCGAAAGATACAGGACGCATAAATTAAAGATGGGGTGTCTGGGTTAATATGAACGAACAATATTCCGCGTTGCGTAGTAATGTCAGTATGCTCGGCAAAGTGCTGGGAGAAACCATCAAGGATGCGCTGGGGGAGAACATTCTCGACCGCGTAGAAACAATCCGTAAGCTGTCCAAATCATCCCGCGCTGGCAATGAAGTCAACCGCCAGGAGCTGCTCACTACGCTGCAAAACCTGTCTAACGACGAGCTGCTGCCGGTTGCCCGCGCGTTTAGCCAGTTCCTGAATCTGGCCAACACCGCCGAGCAGTACCACAGCATTTCGCCAAAAGGCGAAGCAGCCAGCAACCCGGAAGTGATTGCTCGCACTCTGCGTAAACTGAAAGATCAGCCCAACCTCGATGAAGCCACCATCAAGAAAGCCGTGGAATCTCTCTCTCTGGAGCTGGTTCTCACCGCCCACCCGACCGAGATTACCCGCCGTACGCTGATCCATAAAATGGGCGAAGTAAACGCCTGTCTTAAGCAGCTTGATAACAAAGACCTCGTCGATTACGAGCGCCATCAGCTGATGCGCCGTCTGCGCCAGCTCATTGCCCAATCCTGGCATACGGATGAAATCCGTAAGCTGCGCCCAAGCCCGGTTGATGAAGCCAAATGGGGCTTTGCGGTGGTTGAAAATAGCCTGTGGGAAGGCGTACCAAACTATCTGCGCGAGCTGAACGAACAGTTGGAAGAACACCTGGGCTATAAGCTGCCGGTTGATTTTGTCCCGGTTCGCTTTACCTCCTGGATGGGCGGTGACCGCGACGGTAACCCGAACGTAACGGCAGATATCACCCGTCACGTACTGCTGCTCAGTCGCTGGAAAGCCACTGACCTGTTCCTGAAAGACATCCAGTTTCTGATTTCTGAACTGTCGATGGTGGATGCCACGCCGGAACTGCTGGCGCTGGTGGGCGAAGAAGGCGCAGCGGAACCTTACCGCTATCTGATGAAAACCCTGCGTTCTCGTCTGATGGCAACCCAGGCCTGGCTGGAAGCCCGTCTTAAAGGCGAGAAATTACCGAAACCGGCGGGGCTTCTCACGCAAAACGAACAGCTCTGGGACCCGCTATATGCGTGCTACCAGTCACTGCAGGCCTGTGGCATGGGTATTATCGCCAATGGCGAATTGCTCGACACCCTTAGACGCGTGAAGTGTTTCGGCGTGCCGCTGGTACGTATTGATATTCGCCAGGAAAGCACCCGTCATACTGAAGCCCTGGGCGAACTGACCCGTTATCTGGGCATTGGCGACTACGAAAACTGGTCGGAAGCGGATAAACAGGCTTTCCTGATCCGCGAACTGAACTCCAAGCGTCCGCTGCTGCCGCGTAACTGGGAACCGAGCAACGACACCCGCGAAGTGCTCGACACCTGTCAGGTCATTGCCGAAGCCCCGTATGGCTCCATTGCCGCCTATGTTATCTCGATGGCGAAAACGCCATCGGATGTGCTGGCCGTACATCTGCTGCTGAAAGAAGCCGGGATCGGTTTTGCTATGCCGGTTGCGCCGCTGTTTGAAACGCTGGACGACCTCAACAATGCTGATGACGTCATGTCCCAGCTCTTGAATATCGACTGGTACCGCGGCTTTATTCAGGGCAAACAGATGGTCATGATTGGCTACTCTGATTCCGCCAAAGACGCAGGTGTGATGGCGGCCTCCTGGGCGCAATACCAGGCACAGGACGCACTGATCAAAACCTGCGAAAAAGCCGGTATCGAACTGACGCTGTTCCATGGTCGCGGCGGCTCCATTGGTCGCGGCGGCGCGCCTGCACATGCGGCGCTGCTCTCACAACCGCCAGGCAGCCTGAAAGGCGGTCTGCGCGTGACAGAACAAGGTGAGATGATCCGCTTTAAGTACGGCCTACCGGAAGTGACCATCAGCAGTCTGTCGCTGTATACCGCAGCCATCCTGGAAGCCAACCTGTTACCGCCGCCAGAGCCGAAGGATAACTGGCGTCATATCATGGATGAGCTTTCCGATATTTCCTGCGAGCTATACCGTGGATATGTGCGTGAAAACAAAGACTTCGTTCCCTACTTCCGCTCCGCGACGCCGGAGCAGGAACTGGGTAAACTGCCGCTCGGTTCACGTCCGGCAAAACGCCGCCCAACCGGTGGGGTAGAGTCTCTGCGCGCTATTCCGTGGATCTTCGCCTGGACGCAGAACCGCCTGATGCTCCCGGCATGGCTGGGCGCAGGTACCGCGCTGCAAAAAGTGGTGGAAGACGGTAAGCAAAGCGAACTCGAAGCCATGTGCCGCGACTGGCCATTCTTCTCCACGCGTCTTGGTATGCTGGAAATGGTTTTCGCCAAAGCAGACCTGTGGCTGGCAGAATACTACGATCAACGCCTGGTCAAAAAAGAGCTGTGGCCGCTGGGTGAAGAGCTGCGTCAGCGCCTGGAAGCCGATATCGATGTCGTACTGGCGATTGCCAACGACTCACATTTGATGGCCGACCTGCCTTGGATTGCCGAGTCCATTCAGTTAAGAAATATTTATACCGATCCGCTGAACGTATTGCAGGCAGAGCTGTTACACCGCTCACGCCTGGCGGAAGAGCAAGGCAATGCACCGGATCCGCGCGTTGAGCAAGCGTTGATGGTGACCATCGCTGGTGTCGCCGCTGGTATGCGTAATACTGGCTAACATCCCCTCTCGTCGCCTTCGTGCTATTGTATGAAGGCGACGGCAAAAACTGCTGTCATAACCGCTTCTTTTTCAATATATTCCCGCCTGAATATATTCACCCCGTGAATATATCAACAACAAAACACGATCCTGAGATCGTGATGCTTCAGTTCCTCTTAATGTTTAGTCGCTACTCTTGGCGCTACGATTAAAGACAGGCTCACATTATGCAATCCTTACAACTCCAGTCTAAACCCGCCTTTAGCTGGAAAGCCCTGGGTTGGGCGCTCCTCTATTTTTGGTTTTTTTCCTCATTACTGCAGGCCGTTATCTATTTTAGTGGCTACAGCGGATCTACCGGTTTACGCGACTCCTTGTTGTTCAGTTCGCTGTGGTTGATCCCGGTATTTTTATTTCCAAACCGTATCCGCATTATTGCTGCCGTGATAGGCGTGGTGTTATGGGCAGCCTCGCTGGCTGCTCTGAGCTATTACGTCATCTACGGACAAGAGTTTTCGCAAAGCGTTCTGTACGTAATGTTTGAAACCAATGCGAACGAAGCCAGCGAATATCTCAGTCAGTATTTCAGCCTGAAGATTGTTCTTATTGCCCTGGCCTATACGGCTGTGGCTATTCTGCTGTGGACACGTCTGCGCCCTGTGCATATTCCATCGCCCTGGCGCTATCTGGTGTCGTTTGCGTTGTTATACGGTTTGATTCTGCACCCGATAACCGTTAACACGCTCATCAAACATAAACCGTTTGAAAAAACGTTGGATGGTCTTGCCTCACGTATGGAGCCTGCCGCACCGTGGCAGTTCATCTCTGGGTATTATCAATATCGTCAGCAGTTAACCTCGCTTAATAGCCTGCTGAATGAGAACAATGCCCTGCCGCCGCTGGCCAACTTTAAAGACAGCTCAGGTGACGCGCCGCGTACGTTGGTGCTGGTGATTGGCGAATCGACGCAACGTGGCCGCATGAGTCTGTATGGTTACCCGCGTGAAACGACGCCAGAACTGGATGCGCTGCATAAATCCGATCCTAACTTCACCGTGTTCAATAATGTCGTGACCTCACGTCCGTACACCATTGAAATCCTGCAGCAGGCGCTGACTTTCGCCAACGAGAAGAACCCGGACCTGTATCTGACTCAGCCGTCGCTGATGAACATGATGAAACAGGCAGGTTATAAAACCTTCTGGATCACCAACCAGCAGACGATGACAGCCCGCAACACCATGCTGACCGTGTTCTCGAAGCAGACGGATAAGCAGTTCTATATGAACCAGCAGCGTACGCAAAGCGCGCGCGAATATGACAGCAACGTGCTGGCGCCATTTAAAGAAGTACTGGCAGACCCGGCACCGAAAAAGTTCATCATCGTGCACCTGTTGGGAACGCATATTAAGTACAAATTCCGCTATCCGGATGGGCAGGGTAAATTCGACAACAATATCGACAATGTTCCCGCCGGACTGGGAAACGATGAACTGGAAGCTTACAACGATTACGACAGCGCGAATGTCTACAATGATCATATCATTGCCAGCCTGATCAAAGACTATAAAGCGACCGATCCGAACGGCTTCCTGCTGTACTTCTCCGATCACGGGGAAGAGGTCTACGATACGCCACCGCATAAGACGCAAGGTCGTAATGAAGACAACCCTACGCGCCATATGTATACGGTACCGTTCCTGCTGTGGACTTCGGAAAAATGGCAGGCCGCGCATCCACGGGACTTCTCTCAGGATGTGAATCGTAAATACAGCAGCTCAGAGCTTATCCATACCTGGTCTGATTTAGCGGGCTTCACCTACGACGGTTTTGATCCAACGCGTGCCATTACCAGCCCGCAGTTCAAAGAGACGACCCGCTGGATTGGCAATCCATACAAGAAAAATGCCCTGATTGATTACGATACTTTGCCTTACGGCGATCAAATCGGTAATCAATAACAGGTTGCCGGATGCACTACGCTTATCCGGCCTACAGCTCGCAAAGGCTTGTAGGCCGGATAAGGCATAAGCCGCCATCCGGCAATAATCACTTGAGGGCTGTTGTTTTCAAGGATACTGTTTCCCTGTCTGCTGCCTGCAAGGGATTAACATGTATCACGACGTCAGCCATCTTCTCTCCCGCCTGATTAACGGCCCCACGCCGCTACGCCAGGTGTATTTTGCCAGCACCAGTAGCTCAACACCGGAGCTGGCGTATCAGGTCGATTTTCCCCGGCTGGAAATTGTGCTGGAAGGTGAGTTCACCGATAACGGCGTCGCTGGCGCATCCGCAACGTTACTGCCTTGCGATGTGTTATTCGTTCCGGCTGGCGGCTGGAACTTTCCGCAGTGGGTAACACCGGTCACAACACTCAGCATCCTGTTCGGCAAACAGCAACTGGGTTTCAGCATAGTGCAGTGGGATGGCAAGCAATATCAAAATGTTACCCGCCAGCACGTTGCGCGGCGTGGGCCACGAATTGGCTCTTTCCTGCTGCAAACGCTCAATGAAATGCAGATGCAGCCGCAGGAGCAGCAAACCGCCAGGCTAATCGTCGCGAGCTTACTGAGCCATTGCCGCGATCTGCTCGGCAGCCAGATCCAGACCGCATCACGCAGTCAGGCGCTTTTCGAAGCCATTCGCGACTATATTGATGAGCGCTACGCTTCGCCGCTCACCCGAGAATCCGTCGCGCAGGCGTTCTATATTTCACCCAATTACCTCTCCCATCTTTTTCAAAAAACGGGCGCTATCGGTTTTAACGAATACCTGAACCACACGCGACTGGAACACGCAAAAACGCTGTTGAAGGGTTATGAGCTGAAGATCAAAGAGGTGGCGCACACCTGTGGGTTTGTTGACAGCAACTACTTCTGCCGCCTGTTTCGCAAAAATACCGAACGTTCGCCATCAGAATATCGTCGGCAATATCACAGCCAGCTGACAGAGATAACAGCTAATCCAGAGTAAGATGCGTGTGCTGTGGCGCTGAAAGCAGTTTCCGCACAGCGCTCATCACCCGCTGCGGCTCACGTAAAAAAATGCTAATCCCCGACTGAACGTAACGACTCTGCGTAAAGCGTTCCGCCCCTGCCAGTTCAATATCGGTAATAAGCAACACCGCATCAGCGCGATTAATGTCCTCTTCCGTCAGGCGATTTTCGGTACCCAACGCGCCCTGAGTTTCTATCTTGATGCTCCATTTCTCCTGCTGGCAGAGTTTCTCCAGCCGTTCAGCAGCCATATAGGTATGGGCCACGCCGCTTACGCATGCGGTGACAGCAACCAGATATCGTACAGGTGCGATGGTCATACTATCCTCCTACTGTTACCTTAAATCCGGCGCATTCCGCCATCTTACGCACGGTATCAACCTCTTGTGACGACGGGACGGCCACGTCTTTCATCGACCAGGGCAAGCCGAGCAGGTTGTATTTCGGTTCGCCATATTGATGAAACGGTAGCAGGTGTATCTGCTTTATACCTAATGAAGACAACAACACCAACGCATACTGCGTGTTATCTACATTCATCGTAAAGCCCGGAATCAGCGGCAGGCGGGGTATGACATTAATCCCTTGCTCCACCAATAATCGTAAATTCGCCAACACGCGCGGCAGGTTCATGTTAATGATCTCACGGGCCAAGCGTACATCCATAATTTTGAGGTCGAATAGCACCTCATCACACTCTTTTGCCAGCGATAACAAACGGCTGGCTGGTGCATCGCCAGCCGTTTCAATTGCACAGTGCACATCCCAGCGCCGCAGACGTTGCAGGAATCGTACGGCAAAGGGGGCTTGCATCAGCACTTCACCGCCGGAAAGCGTCACCCCCCCACCTGAAGTGCGAAAGAAAATATCATCTTTCATCACTTCACGTTCCAGGTCGTCCAGCGAGATATCACGACCAATACGCTCAAACGCACCGGAAGGACACTCGTCAGCATCACGCAGACAGGGTGTACAGTGCAGGCATTTACTCTCCCGACGCACCGTTTCAATGCGTGGGGAGAGAGATTCAGGGTTGGCGCACCACGGGCAAGAATGCGGACAGCCTTTAAAAAAGACCACCGTACGAATACCCTGCCCATCATTCAATGAGTAACGCTGAATATTGAATATACGCGCAACGTCCTCGCTACGCGGCTCAATAATCTCACAGCTGATGCGCGGTGCGGCGAATGATGTCATCCTGGATCTCCTTCGACAGTTCGACAAAGAAGGCGCTATAGCCAGCCACGCGCACCACCAGTCCGGCGAAATCCTGCGGGCGCAGCTGCGCTTCGCGCAATGTGTCGGCGTTCACCACGTTAAACTGAATGTGCTGGAGCTTGAGCTGGGTAAATGCCCGCAGAAAATCCGCCAGCTTGCGTAAACCGGCCTCACCTTCCAGTGTGGCTGGCGTAAACTTCACGTTCAGCAACGTCCCATTGGAAAGCAGCGTGTTATCCAGCTTGCTGACCGATTTCAAGACTGCCGTTGGTCCTTGCATATCTTGCCCCAGCATCGGCGACAGGCCTCCATCCGCCAACTGTTCCCCGGCGAAGCGGCCATCCGGCGTCGCCCCAACGACCGAACCCAGCGGCACGTGCGCAGAGACGGTATACGAACCCGGCGTAAATTGGCCGCCGCGTGGATTCTGGTACTTCTCGACCTCTTTACAGTAATGACGCAGCAGTTCGGCGCTGATGTTATCTACATCATCAATATCGTTACCGTATTTCTCGAAACGGTTAATCAGCCTGGCGCGAATTTTCTCGCCTTCCGGAGTAGCAAAGTTGTCTTTTAGCACCGACAGAAGCTCGTCAAAAGATAAGCGCTGTTGTTCAAATACCAGTCCATTGAGCGCATGCAGCGAATCACTCAGGTTCGCAATGCCGATCCCCTGTACACCGGAGAAGTTATAGCGAGCACCGCCATCGGTAATGTCACACCCTTTATCCAGACAATCGCTAATAAACGAGGAGAGCAGCGGCACCGGTGCCCAGTCACGGTGACCGATATCGCAGATATTACTGCCCTCAACCATCAGCGTGATGTAGTGGCTGATTTTGGCACGAATATGCGCCAGGAGAGTTTCGTACGTCAGGGCGGGGTTGCCTTCATTCTCATACAGGCTGATTTCCATGACTTTCAGCAGATTAAACATGGCGATATCGTGCAAACCGTATGTTCTGCCTGGAATAGACAGCTCGACACAACCTACAACCGCATAATCCCGCGCATCTTCCAGCGAGACGCCACGGTTAAGAAATGCAGGTACCACCACTTCATCATTAAAGATTTGCGGGATACCGGTCCCGAGGCGAATTGTCTGTGCCGTTTTCATCAGGAACGGCGTGTCGATCAGCGCATTCGTGCGTACACCGAGGTTTGGTTGCGGCAGCTGTACGCTCTGATACGCATCCAGGCAGAGGAACGACAGTACGTTTACCGCACTACGACCACTCTCCGTCAATCCTCCGAGCAGTGCGGTATAACCCGTTGGGAAGCCAGCGAAATAGCGCGCGCTGCTGGTGGATCGCAGCAGTACGATGTCATTACATTTCACCCATAGTGATTCGAGGATCTCTTGTAAGAATGCAGAGTCTTCCCCCTGCGTCAGCGAGGCCTGATAAAACGGCAGCATATACTGGTCGAAGCGTCCGAGTGAGAGCGAACTGGCGTTGGATTCATATTGCAAAATAATGTTCATGTACCAGAACAGCTGACATGCCTGCCAGAAGGTTTGCGGTTTGTGCTGGGCGTTATGCCGGGAGTTTTCAGCAATCTTCAGCAATTCCTGGCGTCGCTGCGTATCCGGGCAGCCTTCCGCCATCTTCTCTGCCAGCATAGCGTAACGCAGAATGTGGCTTTGCGAAGCCTCAAGCAGCAGCAGCGCAGCCTGATAAAAGTGATTATCCGGCTGCTGTCGACTGTGTGCCCGCATCTGTGTGACCAGCTCGCCAAGCCCGTGATTCAACAGGCGTGGATAATCAATAATGATATGTCCCTGCCCTTTGTCCGTCTGGTTAACGCTAAAAATCTGAGTACTGACGGCGGCTTTTACCTCATCGGTCATCTGACCGTTGATGAAGTCTTTCATCGACCGCTTTTCCCAGTACGGATACAAAACGTCGCGATAGAGATGTTTATCCTCTTCGCTGATGTCAAAACGGTCCTGCGGACGGGTTGGAAACTGCTCCAGCTCTTTAAGCAGCCAGTACGGGTCCATTTCCGGCGACATAATGCCCGCGCGCGGTTTAACACTACGGTTCCCGGCAATCAGTTCCTCATCACGAATCGAAATCTCAACATGCTCAAGAATATATGCGGTGGCTTTCGCCCGACGCAGAATAACCGGCTCTCCTTCCGTCTGCTGGTGGCTGGCGGTATATAGCAGCGCACGCTCAAGCGAAATTTCACGGTTGTTCTGAAACAGAGCGGTTTTTAAACGTTGGATACGGTTAGTCATGGGGAACTCCTGCGGGAATAGTTGTCTGATGGCGCTACGCTTATCAGGCCTACGCATCTGTAGGCCGGATAAGGCGAAGCCACCATCCGGCAAGCAAACGGTTAAGCGGTTTGCGCAAGGTGTGCGCCAATCTTGTTCATGATGGCGTCGGCACGTTTCACCGCATCGCTGATGTTGACGCGAACGATAGTTTTGCCCGCAAAACGCTCTTCAAATTTAATGCCAATGTCCTTGGTCAGAATGACCATGTCGGCTTCCGCCACGTCCGCCGCGGTCAGTTCGTTTTCCAGACCGATCGACCCCTGAGTCTCAACCTTTACTTGCCAACCTTTGGCTTTAGCGGCGCTTTCCAGCGCTTCGGCTGCCATATAGGTGTGGGCGACACCAGAAGGACATGCGGTTACTGCGATAATCTTGGTCATGACTCATTCCTCACTTAATTCATTTCAAAATCTAAATCCAGGTCGTCTTCTTTCTGGTCGACCTGAGACACTTTTTTCCGCGCCAGATTTTTCAGTACGTTAACGCACACTGCGGTCACTACAGCGCCAACGGCAACCGCCGCGATATAACCCAGTTTTCCTTCTACAACGGGTAGAACAATCAGCCCGCCCCAACCGGCATAACACTGCGCACCAAACAGCGCGGCGGTTACCGTGCCGCAGGCCGAGCCAACCATAATCGATGGAATAACGCGCAGCGGATCGGCGGCAGCAAAGGGAATTGCGCCTTCCGTTACCCCGACGCAGCCCATTACCAGCGCGGCTTTACCGGCTTCACGTTCTTCAGAAGAGAAATTCTTACGACCAATCAGCGTCGCCAGACCTAAACCCAGCGGCGGCACGCAGATCCCTACCGCGGCAATCGCCACTACGGTATAAACCCCCTGCGCCACGCAAATCAGCATGAAGGCGTAGGCAACTTTGTTAATCGGCCCTCCCATATCGAAGGCCAACATCAGTCCCATGATTACTGCCAACAACACGATGCTGCCCTGCTGCATACCCTGCAGCCACTCGGTCAGGCTAGTGGTTAACGCGCCAACGGGTTCTCCCAGGCCCCACATCATGATGCCTGCAGTGATAAAGGTGCCGACGATAGGAATAACGAAGATAGGCATTACCGAGCGCAACACCTTATGTACCGGGATCTTCTTCAGATAATGGACGACGATACCGCCAATAATCCCGGCAATTAATGCGCCGAAAAAACCTGCGCCAAAGCTGTTTCCCACCCATGCGCCAATCGCACAAGGGGCCAGAGCAGAACGTTCAGCGATGGAATAGCCGATATAAGCGGCAAGAAATGGCACCATCAACGTCAGTCCGGCCACACCGATATCAAACAGCTTTTTGAGATTAGGATCGGTCGCAGCGTCAGGTACCGCGCCCTTGCCATACAGCATGACGGAGACAGCAAGCAAAATACCGCCCGCTACTACGAAGGGGATCATATGCGAAACACCGGTCATCAGGTGCTGACGAGTATTTTTCAGGATTTGTACCAACTCTTTCATAAGTCGCTCCCGGGCTGCCTAAAGCCCATATCCATAAACTTGTTGCGGAAAACAATAGGCAATCCGACGCGACGCAAACAGTGGATAAAAAGGCCATTTGCTGGACTTTTGTAATGTCAGTACAAAAATGCGATCCGCCTCATAACTTGCAGTTTCTCGGAATTTATAAGGGACTCGCTGACTTGTGAGGGATATCTCACTTTGATGGTTACATTACATTTATCCAGCTTTTGGCAGATTTGTCACATGGCAGGCTCAGGCGTTGCCCTTTTATCCTGTAGCGAGAAATCGTTATGGGAGATGAGGCTATGGCCCTGATTGTGGAATTTACCTGTGAGCTGCCTAATGGCGTACATGCGCGTCCGGCAAGCCACATAGAAACGCAGTGCAACACATTTACCTCGCACATTGAGTGGCATAACCTGCGTACCGAACGTAAGGGCAACGCCAAGAGCGCGCTGTCGCTAATTGGCACCGATACTCTGGCGGGGGATAGTTGCCAGTTGCTGATTTCAGGTACAGATGAACAGGCAGCCCACCAGCATCTGAGCCAATGGTTACGTAATGAATTTCCGCACTGCGATGCACCGCTAGCGGAAACCAAAAACAACGAGCTGGAGCCACTTCCGGCATCCCTCACCCATTTAAATCCACAGCTTTTCCGCGCTCGCACCGTCTGCAGCGGCAGTGCGGGAGGCGTTCTGAGCCTGCTCTCTTCGCTGGATCTCAACGCACTCAGTAACCTCCCATCCGCTCAAGATAGTGAAACCGAGCAAGCAGCCCTGGATAACGGTTTAACACTGTTGATGAAGAATATTGAGTTTCGATTACTCGACAGCGACGGCGCAACCAGTGCGATTCTGGAAGCACACCGCTCGCTGGCAGGCGATCTCTCACTGCGTCAGCACCTGCTCGCCGGCGTATCTCGCGGGTTAAGCTGCGCTCAGGCGGTTGTCGAAAGTGCCGAACATTTTTGTGATGAATTCGCGCGTTCCAGCAGCAGCTATTTACAGGAACGCGCGCTGGATGTGCGCGATGTCTGCTTCCAGCTTCTGCAGCAAATTTATGGAGAGCAGCGTTTCCCTGCACCGGGAAAATTAACTCAGCCTACGATCTGTATGGCGGATGAGCTAACACCGAGCCAGTTCCTCGAACTGGACAAAACACTGCTGAAAGGCCTGCTGTTAAAAAGCGGCGGCACCACTTCACACACGGTGATTCTCGCCCGGTCATTCAACATCCCTACGCTGGTTGGCGTGGATATTGACTCTTTGACGCCATGGCTGCAGCAAACGGTTTATATTGATGGTAACGCAGGAGCGGTCGTCGTTGCCCCTGAGGAATCCGTGGTGCGTTACTACCAGCAGGAAGCCCGTATTCAGGATGCCCTTCGAGAACAGCAACGTATCTGGCTGACCCAGGAGGCGCGCACGGCTGATGGCATCCGCATGGAAGTGGCCGCCAACATCGCCCATTCCGTGGAAGCGCAGGCAGCTTTTGGCAACGGCGCGGAAGCAGTTGGCCTGTTCCGTACGGAAATGCTGTATATGGACCGTACCAGCGCCCCGGATGAGAACGAGCTATACAACATTTTCTGCCAGGCGTTGGAGCCTGCACAGGGACGCAGCATCATTGTGCGCACCATGGATATCGGCGGTGATAAACCCGTTGATTACCTGAATATTCCTGCCGAAACCAACCCGTTCCTCGGCTATCGCGCGGTGCGTATCTATGAAGAATACGCCGCGTTGTTTACCACCCAGTTGCGTTCGATCCTGCGCGCATCAGCACACGGTAACCTGAAAATCATGATCCCAATGATCTCCTCTATGGAAGAGATCCTGTGGGTCAAAGAGAAGCTGGCTGAAGCCAAACAGCAGTTGCGCAGTGAACACATCCCATTTGATGAAAAGATCCAGCTCGGTATTATGCTGGAGGTTCCGTCGGTGATGTTCATCATCGATCAATGCTGTGAAGAAATTGATTTCTTTAGTATTGGCAGCAATGACCTGACGCAATATCTGCTGGCAGTCGACCGCGACAACGCCAAAGTTACCCGCCATTACAACAGCCTGAATCCGGCCTTCCTGCGCGCACTGGATTACGCCGTGCAGGCAGTACATCGTCAGGGGAAATGGATTGGCCTGTGCGGCGAACTGGGTGCCAAAGGTTCGGTGCTGCCGCTGCTGGTGGGACTGGGTCTGGACGAGATCAGCATGAGTGCCCCCTCCATTCCCGCCGCTAAAGCACGGATGGCACAGCTCGACAGCCGCGCCTGCCGTCAGTTGCTGAATCAAGCAATGGCCTGTCGAACTTCGCTGGAGGTAGAACATCTGCTGGCCCAGTTCCGCATGACCCAACAGGATACGCCTCTGGTTACCGCCGAGTGCATCACGCTGGATAGCGACTGGCGTAGTAAAGAGGAGGTCATCAAAGGGATGACCGACAATCTGTTGTTGGCAGGTCGCTGCCGCTATCCACGTAAACTGGAGGCCGATCTGTGGGCGCGCGAAGCCGTCTTCTCTACCGGATTAGGTTTTAGCTTCGCCATTCCGCACAGCAAGTCCGAACATATTGAGCAATCCACCATCAGCGTAGCGCGCCTGCAAGCGCCGGTACGTTGGGGGGATGATGATGCGCAGTTCATTATTATGCTGACGCTCAACAAACACGCCGCTGGCGACCAGCATATGCGTATTTTCTCGCGTCTGGCACGTCGCATTATGCATGAAGAATTCCGTAACGCACTGGTTAGCGCCGCCTCAGCCGACGCTATCGCCAGTCTGTTGCAACATGAACTTGAACTTTAAAAAGGGTGCTTTTGTATGGAACTTTACCTTGATACCGCCAACGTCGCGGAAGTCGAACGTCTGGCACGCATCTTCCCTATCGCGGGGGTCACCACCAACCCAAGCATTGTGGCAGCAAGCAAAGAATCCATCTGGGACGTGCTGCCGCGTTTGCAAAACGCCATTGGTGAAGAGGGCATTCTGTTTGCCCAGACCATGAGCCGCGACGCGCAGGGCATGGTGGATGAAGCCAAGCGTCTGAGTAATGCGGTCCCCGGTCTGGTGGTAAAAATCCCGGTGACATCCGAAGGTCTGGCCGCGATCAAAATGCTAAAAAAAGAGGGCATCACCACGCTGGGAACCGCCGTGTACAGCGCCTCTCAGGGGTTGCTTGCCGCGCTGGCAGGAGCCAAATATATCGCGCCTTACGTTAACCGTATCGACGCACAGGGTGGCGACGGGATTCGCACAGTACAGGAACTGCAAACGTTACTGGAACTGCATGCGCCGAACAGCATGGTACTGGCCGCCAGCTTTAAAACCCCGCGTCAGGCGCTGGATTGCTTACTGGCAGGATGCGAAGCAATCACTCTGCCCTTAGACGTAGCGCAACAAATGCTCAATACCCCTGCGGTAGAGTCAGCAATAGAGAAATTTGAGCAGGACTGGAACAACGCATTTGGTCACATCAACCTGTGAGGGAAATAAAGTATGGATCGCATTATTCAATCACCTGGTAAGTACATCCAGGGTGCCGATGTTATTACCCGTCTTGGCAGCTACCTCAAACCACTGGCAGAACGCTGGCTGGTCGTTGGGGACAAGTTTGTATTAGGCTTTGCCCAGGGCGCACTGGAAAAAAGCTTCCAGGATGCCGGATTGGCGCTGGAGATTGCGCCGTTTGGCGGCGAATGTTCACAAAACGAGATCGACCGTCTGCGCGGCGTGGCAGAAAAAGCGCAGTGTGGCGCGGTACTCGGTATTGGCGGCGGTAAAACGCTGGATACTGCCAAAGCGCTGGCGCACTTTATGGCCGTGCCTGTCGCCATTGCCCCAACCATCGCCTCTACCGATGCGCCGTGCAGCGCGCTGTCCGTCATTTACACCGATGCGGGTGAATTCGATCGCTATCTGCTGCTGCCCAATAACCCGGACAGGGTGATTGTGGATACCAAAATTGTCGCGGGCGCACCGGCGCGTCTGTTAGCTGCGGGTATTGGCGATGCGCTGGCGACCTGGTTCGAAGCGCGCGCCTGTTCACGCAGCGGCGCAACTACCATGGCCGGTGGTCAGTGTACTCAGGCGGCACTGGCGCTCGCTGAGCTGTGCTTTAATACGCTGATCGAAGAAGGTGAAAAAGCGATGCTGGCAGCAGAGCAGCACGTGGTAACGCCTGCGCTGGATCGCGTTATTGAAGCCAACACCTATCTGAGCGGCGTCGGTTTTGAAAGCGGTGGTCTGGCAGCGGCTCACGCCATTCATAACGGTCTGACCGCAATCCCGGATGCGCATCATTACTACCACGGCGAGAAAGTGGCTTTCGGCACGCTGACGCAGCTGGTGCTGGAAAACGCACCGGTTGATGAAATTGAAACCGTTGCCGCGCTGTGTCATTCCGTTGGCCTGCCGATTACCCTGGCGCAACTGGACATCAAACAGGATATCCCGGCGAAAATGCGCATTGTGGCTGAGGCAGCCTGCGCCGAAGGCGAAACCATCCACAACATGCCTGGCGGTGCAACGCCGGACCAGGTGTATGCCGCCCTGCTGGTGGCTGACCAGTACGGTCAGCGTTATCTGCAAGAGTGGGAATAACGTTAGAATGCCGGATGGCGGCTTCGCCTGATCCGGCCTACAAACGGCAACATTGTACCGATACTGTAGGCCGGATAAGCGTCAGCGCCATCCGGCGTTTTGTTTACAGCAGATCGAAACGATCCAGGTTCATCACTTTCACCCATGCGGCCACGAAATCTCTCACGAATTTCTCGTGGGCATCGCTGCAGGCATAAACTTCAGCCACTGCGCGCAGTACAGAGTTAGAACCAAACACCAGATCGGCGCGGGTTGCGGTGTATTTTACTTCGCCGCTCAGACGGTCACGACCTTCGAATAGCTCTTGCGACTCATCAACCGCCTTCCACTCATTACGCATATCCAGCAGATTGACGAAGAAGTCAGTGCTGAGCACGCCTGGGCGATCGGTAAAGACGCCGTGCTGGCTACCATCGAAGTTAGTGCCCAGTACGCGCATACCGCCCACCAGCACGGTCATTTCCGGTGCGGTTAGCGTCAGCTGTTGCGCTTTATCGATCAGCAGCGACTCGGTGGTCGACACGTCAGGACGAGCGCGGTAGTTACGGAAACCATCAGCAATCGGCTCGAGCAGTTCAAACATCTCAATATCCGTTTGATCCTGACGCGCATCCACACGGCCCGGCGCAAAAGGTACCTTGATACTGACACCCGCAGCGCTGGCCGCCTGCTCTATACCAACAACCCCTGCCAGCACGATAATATCGGCCAACGAGGCGGTATGGGCAGACTTATAAATACCTTCCAGCACAGGCAGAACGCGTGCCGCGGTGGCATTCACATCCCAGCCGCGCTGTGGATCCAGCGCCAGACGCGCGCCGTTAGCGCCGCCACGTTTATCACCACCGCGGAAAGTCGATGCCGAAGCCCACGCCACCGATACCAGTTCGCCCACGGACAGGCCGGAATCAGCGATGGTCGCCTTCAGCTTCAGGATATCTTCTTCGCTTGGGTTGAAAAACGCATGCGGCAGCGGGTCTTGCCAAATCAGATCTTCTTTTGGCACTTCCGGTCCGATGTAACGCGCTTTTGGCCCCATATCACGGTGCGTCAGTTTAAACCACGCGCGGGCAAACGCTTCGTTGAACGCCTGTGGATCGTTCAGGAAACGGCGGGAGATCTTTTCGAACTCAGGATCGAAACGCAGCGTCAGGTCGGTAACCAGCATTGTCGGCTTACGTTTCTTCGACGGATCAAACGGATCGGGGATAATTTCTGGCGCGTCAACCGCTTCAAACTGAATTGCACCTGCCGGACTGCGAGTTTGTACCCACTCGTATTTGAACAGGTTCTCGAAGAAATAGTTGCTCCATTGGGTTGGCGTCTGCGTCCACACAACTTCCAGACCGGAAGTAATTGCGTCTGCGCCCGCGCCGCTGCCGTAGCTGCTCGCCCAGCCCAGGCCCTGTGCTTCGATCGGAGCGGATTCTGGATCGGCCCCAACGTGCGATGCCGGTGCTGCACCGTGAGTTTTGCCCAACGTATGACCGCCGCCAATCAGCGCCACGGTTTCTTCGTCGTTCATCCCCATGTTACCGAAGGTCGCGCGAATAGCCGCTGCCGCAGAAAGCGGTTCGCCGCTATGGTCCGGTCCTTCCGGGTTCACATAGATCAGGCCCATTTCGGTTGCGCCCAGCGGCGCTTTTGCCAGCTCTTCCGGATGACGGTGGGTCAGCCAGGCTTTTTCATCACCCCAGTTGACGTCGAGGTCTGGTTCCCAGACGTCTTCACGACCGGCGCCAAAGCCGAAGGTACGGAAGCCGGAGTTTTCCAGCGCCACGTTCCCCGCGAGGATAAACAGGTCGGCCCAGGAAATTTTCTGACCATATTTCTGCTTGATTGGCCACAGCAGGCGACGCGCTTTATCCAGGCTGACGTTGTCCGGCCAGGAGTTCAATGGTGCAAAACGCTGCTGTCCGCGACCCGCGCCACCGCGTCCATCGATAGAGCGATAGGTCCCTGCACCGTGCCATGCCATACGGATAAACAAACCGGCATAAGAGCCCCAGTCAGCAGGCCACCACGGTTGAGATTCGGACAGAAGGGCTCTGAGATCCCCTTTCAGGGCAGAGTAGTCAAGTTTGCTAAATTCTTTGCGGTAGTCGAAGTCCTCACCCAGCGGGTTCGAACGATTGGAATGTTGGTTTAAAAGATCAACGCGGAGTTGATTAGGCCACCAGTCGCGGTTATTTCTTCCTGCACCCGCGCTGTGATCCGGCCCGCCCTGATGGAAAGGACACTTACCGGCAGTTGATGCGTTCTGGCTATCGTCGGACATGCTCATCTATATGCTCCCTTTACAGTGTTCTGACTACGATATACACCACCAGAGATAAGATATAGTCGAAAAAACCCACAGATTCGATAGCTAATTCCTTTTATATTTAAAGTTACAGAGATGTAGATCAAAATGATCAATAAAAAACCCTCCGAAGAGGGCTGACGTACTGATTATGCTGGTCTTACCCCCAGCGTGTGACAAATTGCGTAGCTCATTTCTGCGCGATTTAGGGTATAGAAATGAAAATCTTTCACCCCTTCGCGACTGAGAATTTTCACCATGTCCATGGCGATGTTTGCCCCCACCAGCTTGCGGGTTTCCGCATCGTCATCAAGGCCATCGAACATAGTCGACATCCACGCCGGAATGCGGACGTTGGTCATGTCGGCAAATTTTTTCGCCTGTTTAAAGTTAGATACCGGCAGGATGCCTGGAATAATTTCCACATCGATTCCCGCAGACACACAGCGATCGCGAAAACGCAGATAGCTTTCTACATCGAAGAAAAATTGGGTAATCGCGCGGTTTGCACCGGCATCAACCTTACGCTTCAGGTTCAGCAAATCGGCCTGAGCGCTCTTCGCTTCCGGGTGTACTTCCGGGTAAGCCGCAACGGAGATATCAAAGTCCGCAACGTCTTTCAGCAGAGTCACCAGGTCAGAGGCGTACATATCCGGTTTACCGCTTCCCGGCGGCAGGTCACCGCGCAGGGCAACAATATGACGAATACCGTTATTCCAGTAATCCTGAGCAATGGTGCGCAGCTCATCGCGGGTCGCATCAATACAGGTCAGGTGCGGAGCCGCTTCAAGACCCGTGCGATCCTTAATACCTTTGATAATGCTGTGCGTACGGTCGCGCTCACCAGAGTTTGCGCCGTAAGTGACTGAAACAAACTTCGGCTTCAGGCTGCTCAGGCGATCGATGGAGTTCCACAGGGTTTGCTCCATTTCACTGGTGCGCGGCGGGAAAAACTCAAACGAAACGTTAATCTGACCCTGTACTTCTGCCAGGCTCTGATTCAGGGCTTCCCGCTGGTTGGCGTGAAAAAAGCTCATACCTTACCTCATCAATCTTTTGTCGTTATATGTTGTGTTGTGAACTGCTATACGTTTAGACGTCTAGATGTAAAAATGACGGAAAAGCACGCTGGCGTCAACACAAAAATCATCGTTAAAGGTGAGGAATACTCAGCCAACGTGAAAAAAATTCACATCAGCCTGAAATGATGAGAGATTGCGTCACGAGCGTCTGCAACCACTCTAATTTTGTTACGTTCTCTGGCAGCAACAGCAACCCCATGCTAATACGCAATTCGGTATCAGTAAGTGGAAGGAAGATCACACCCTGACGCTGGATCGCGGAAAAAGAGGCCGGAATCAGGCTCAGACCGTCACCCTGTGCGATCCGAGCCAGCAGCACGTCATGTTCCAGCGGCTCTTCAATACAGACAGGTGAGTAACCCGCACGACGAAAAATATGTCGGGTGTAATCAAAAAAGGCTGGGTTACGTTCGCGTTTGAACCAAAATAATGGTCGGTGGTTCAGCGCCGTTAACGAGAGCGATGACAGCCTCACCTCTGACCATAGCGCGGGTAAGGCGGCAATCATCGATTCTTGCCAGCTAAGCGACATGACGCTAAGCCCTGAAGTTTCAAGCGGTAGCGCCACCAGTGCTGCATCCAGTTTTCCCCGACGCACCTGCCGCGCCAGTTCAGGCGAACCATGACGAACAATATGCAGTTTCTGTACGCGTTTATTAAGCTGCGACTCAAGCGCCGCAAAAACGCCCTGCTCAAACGCCGTACTTAGCCCTAAGCGCAGAGATTGTTCCCCCGTTTTCGCTAACTGACTCAGCGCCGCCCAGGTTTTATCCTGTAGCACCAATAGCGGGCGCACGATTTCAAGTACGCGTTGGCCGTCCTCCGTCAGCGTTAGCCCACGGGTATGGCGGACAAAAAGTGTTACCCCCAGGCGGTCTTCAAGCTGGCGAATGTGGCGACTCAGCGGCGGCTGCGACATAAACAAACGCTGCGCCGCCCGGCTCATATTGTTCTCCTCCGCTACTACGGCAAAGTAACGCAGCAGGCGAATGTCCAGAGAGTGCAAAGACGATATTGTCATACCAAAAAGGTATCACGGAAACGGTATTATCCCAATCATTCCGCACGCTCTATCCTCACACCACAGACAAACACAAGAGAGGAAGAAATGATGCCTTCAGAACGCTTTGTTACCGGTCAGGAGATGTTGCAAAAAGTGGATGGAAAAGGCGGCGATGCGGTTATTGCAAGTCTGCAAGATATTGCGCCAGACTTCGCCCAATACCTGATTGAATTTCCTTTTGGCGATATCTATTCAAGACCGGGGCTAGATTTACGCAGCAGAGAAATCGCTACCGTCGCGGCATTAACTGCGCTGGGTAACGCCGCACCGCAGCTAAAGGTACATATTGGCGCGGCATTACACGTAGGTTTAACGCAGAAGGAGATCGTTGAAGTGATTATGCAGATGGCCGTATATGCAGGCTTCCCTGCGGCACTCAATGGCTTGTTCGCCGCAAAAGAGGTGTTTGCCTCTCACAAAGGCTAAAACAACAGACCAGCGGAGAGATTTGCCCAGTGGCGCTGCCGCTTACCGGGCCTACGGTTCGTGTCATATGTAGGCCGGATAAGCGCAAGCGCCATCCGGCAACGCAAACTACAGCAACTGCGCCAGGCGGTTAATGTCTGACTGAATCGCTCCGGCGGTGACGTCACGGCCTGCGCCTGGTCCACGGATCACCAGCGGGTTATCGCGATACCAGCGGCTTTCAATGGCGAAGACGTTATCGCACGGCAACAGCGCCGCCAGCGGGTGTTCAGGACGAACCGCCTCAACACCAACGCGCGCTTTACCGTTAGCATCAAAACGCGCTACATAGCGCAGCACCAGTCCCATTTCACGTGCCGCTTCCAGGCGCTGCACCATTTGCTCATTCAGCTCATCGCCATTTTCAAAGAAATGATCAATGGAACCTTCTTCACAGTGCGCAGGCACCAACGACTCCACGCGTACCTGGTCCGGTTCGATGTCGTAACCCGCTTCACGCGCCAGAATCACCAGCTTACGCATCACATCTTTGCCGGAAAGATCCACGCGCGGGTCAGGTTCAGTCAGCCCCTGCTGCCACGCCTGATCCACCAGATCGGTAAATGGGACCGTGCCATCAAATTGCAGGAACAACCACGACAACGTACCGGAGAAGATCCCACTGATCGACAAAATGGTATCCCCGCTATCAATCAGATCGCGTACGGTATGGTTGATCGGCAAGCCCGCGCCTACGGTGGCGTTATACAGCCAGTGGCGACCCGTTTTTTCAAAGGCGTCATGGATCTGACGGTAATTATTACTGCTGCTCGCCCCTGCCAGCTTGTTGGCGCTGATGACGTGGAAACCATGGCTGGCGAAATCCAGATACTGATCCGCCAGTTGCTCACTGGCTGTAACATCCAACACCACTAAATCATCATACGGGTGGGCACGCATCCACAGGAACAACGACTCTTCATCTTGTTCTACCGCTTCGTCATCAAAGAAGGCCAACGCGCGGCTGGCATCCAGCCCTTCGTAATTCAACAGACTACGACGGCTGTCAACCACACCTGCCAGCACGAACTCTAATCCGGTACGCGCCGAGAGCGTGCTCTGCTCACGGGCAAACAGCTCCAGCCAGCGCGAGCCAATGTTACCTTTGCCGAACAGCACCAGACCAATGCGTTTTTCCGCGCGGAAGATTGACTGGTGCAGACCCTGAATCAGGCTCTCCGTCGGGCCGGTGCGCAGTACCGCAACCAGGCTGATGCCCTCTTCCGACTGCCAGGTAAATTCAACCGGCTGACCTTTCAGTTGTTGCCAGAAACGATGGCAGTGCAGTGGGTTACGGGTGACGCCCGCCCCAACCATCGCCACCAGCGCCAGCCCCTGGCGCAGACGCAGCTCGCCCGGCAGGGCAGCTTCATCCAGAATTTTCAGGGCACCGTCAGCGACTTCGGAGGTATAGCAAAATTGCAGCAGTTGGCGGTCAGGATGCACACCGACTGCCAGCGGACGCACCTGAGTGCGTTTTAAAATCTGATCTATCTCTTTGTAGGCCAGTTTAAAATCCTGGCCGCCAGGAACCTGAAACTCAATCAGGCACACGTCGTCATGGCTGGTCACAATACGCGCCCCGGTACCGGAAGCCAGCACGCGTTCAATACGCGTTGAACCTTGCTCCGGCGTATAGCTACAACGCAGTTGGAGATCGATATCGCTGCCGGAAACCGGCTGTAGGGTACGGGCATGGAGAACCGGCGCCGCCAGACGCGCCAGCTCGCTGGCTTCATCCAAACGCAGCAGCGGCAGCAGACAGGCATCTTTTACTTTACGCGGATCCGCGCTGTAAACCCCGGCGACATCGCTCCAGATAGTTACGCGGGAAACGCCCGCCAGCGCGCCAACCTGCGTTGCTGAGTAGTCGGAACCGTTGCGTCCCAGCAGTACCGTTTCACCGGCGTTGCTGCGGCTAATAAAGCCGGTAACGACCAGACGTTTACCCGGATGCTGCGCCAGCAGTTGTTGCAGCAGTGGGTAAGAAAGACCTTCATCGACCTGCGGCTGAGCACCGCGTTCAGCACGTAAAAAATCGCGGGCATCCAACCAGGCCGACTCCAGCCCCTGTTGGTTAAGGACGGCGGACATCAAACGCGCCGACCATACCTCGCCATGCCCGACAACTTCGGCATAGACGGCATCGTTCACACCGCTGTCGAGTAATCCGGCCAGGCGCTCCAGGTCGTGAATAAACGCGCCGATCAGTCCATCCGCCACTTCGGGAGGTAACAAACCGCTGATAAGCTCGCTTTGATAGCGACGTAAAGCCTGTTGAACCTGATGCGCAGAAAGACGATCGGTCTGGCTTAATTTCAGCCAGCTAATCAACTGGTTAGTGGTACTGCCTGCGGCTGAAACAACCATCATGTCATCAGGCTGTGAGTATTCCGCCATAATGCCTGCGACACGCAGATAACATTTCACATCAGCCAGACTACTACCACCAAATTTGTGCAGTTGACGACCCTTCGCCCCTGCCTGCGCAATCACACTCATGTTTACCCCTTGTTTGCAGCCCGGAAGCCATTTTCCAGGTCGGCAATTAAATCTTCGCCATCTTCAATACCGGTGGAGATACGCAGTAGCGTTTCCGAAATTCCGGCAGCAGCACGCGCTTCTGGCGCCATACCCGCGTGAGTCATGGTTGCGGCGTGGGAGATCAGACTTTCAACGCCCCCTAATGATTCCGCCAGCGTAAACAATGACAACCCGCCAAGGAAGCGACGCAGCGTTTGCTCATCGCCATCCAGCTCAAAACTCAACATCGCGCCAAACCCTTTTTGCTGACGCGCGGCAATCTCATGCCCCTGATTTTCCGGCAATGACGGGTGATACAATTTTTTCACCAGCGGCTGAGTTTGCAGATAATCCACAATCGCCTGAGCATTACGTTGCGCCACCTCCATGCGAGGTGACAGAGTACGCAGGCCGCGCAACAGCAGATAACTATCAAACGCGCCGCCGGTCACACCAATATTATTCGCCCACCATGCCAGTTCAGTGACCTGTTCCGGATCTTTTGCGATCACTACACCGGCCACCACGTCGGAGTGACCGTTTAAATATTTCGTGCATGAATGCAACACCAGATCGGCGCCTAATGCCAGAGGATTTTGCAGGGCCGGGCTTAAAAAAGTGTTGTCCACCACGCTGACCGCACCAGCTTCACGCGCCTGCTGGCAGATTTTCGCAATATCCACCACGCGCAGCAGCGGGTTGCTGGGGCTTTCTACCAGCACCAGTTTCGGTTTTTCCGCCAGTGCCGCCTGCAACGCCAGCTCATCGCCTTGATCGACAAACAGGACGCGATAACAGCCACGCTTTGCCAGGCTGTCAAACAGACGATAGCTCCCGCCGTAGCAGTCGTGCGGTGCGACCAGCAGATCGCCAGGCTTGAGAAATACCGTGGTCACCAGATGAATTGCCGACATGCCGGTATTGGTCAGTACAGCCCCCGCCCCACCTTCCAGTTCCGCCAGCGCACGCTGAACGACATCACGCGTCGGGTTACCGCGGCGCGAATAGTCATGGGCGCGAGGCTCATTAAAACCGGTAAAGTTATAGGTGCTGGAGAGGTGAATCGGCGGGACAACGCAACCGTACTGTTCGTCGTCATTTAATCCGCTACGCACTGCGATGGTGGCCTGTTTACGCGTCATATTGAGGAGATCCTGGCTGAGTCGGTGAAAAGTCAGACACCAGAGTAATCATAGTTACGATAGCCGTCAATACATCTGGACATCTAAACTTCTTTGCGTATAGATTGAGCAAACTGGAAATAGCCGTTAAAATTATATGCATTAGCGTACATCTGCGTCGGCTTACTTCGTGTCAGGGCCACGCCACTACGATAAACTACGCGCAATTATGGTCCGGGCTCAGGTTCTGGCCTCAATATTAATGACAAAGAGGATTAGGTATCTCATGGCTGAATGGAGCGGCGAATATATCAGCCCATACGCTGAGCACGGTAAGAAGAGTGAGCAAGTCAAAAAAATTACGGTTTCCATTCCTCTGAAGGTGTTAAAAATCCTTACCGATGAACGCACGCGTCGTCAGGTTAACAACCTGCGTCACGCCACCAACAGCGAACTGCTGTGTGAAGCGTTTCTGCATGCTTTTACCGGGCAACCCTTACCCAACGATGACGACCTGCGTAAAGAACGCAGTGATGAAATCCCGGAAGAAGCAAAGGTAATCATGCGTGAACTGGGTATCAACCCGGAAACGTGGGAATACTGATTGTTGAAGACAGATGAGAAAAGGCGGGATCACTCCCGCCGCTTCTCAATACGTTACTTACTGATACCATTGATCTTATTCAAAGTCTCTTCCATTTTGAGCGTTTCTTTACGGTTTAATGGATAGAAATAAATCAGAATGACCGCCGCCAAAAACAGGCATAAAGCCGGTAAGAGATTCGCCATCGTATAGATGTTTTCCTGCACGATGCTGGTTTGCACAGCGCCGCCCGTTGACGAAGATTGATAACCAATGATGGCCAGCATAAAGCCGCCAATCGCCCCTGCACACGCCTGACCAACTTTACGGGCAAAGAAGTTCACGCCATAGACCGTTCCATCCTCACGATCGCCGGTGACATACTGGTGATAATCACAAACATCGGTCATAAACGCCCAAATCATCAGATTGAATAATCCTGCCCCCAGCGTTGCCAGGAACAGGAAAACCAAATAGACCTTCGCGTCGGTAATGTGGGTGAAGTACATCAGCAGATACATGGCTACCGCAAAGAGCAACGCGCCGACGCTGGCTTCTTTCTTCCCAAAGCGTCTTGTGAGCCAGGATGCCGATGGCGCCAGCAAAACCAGAGAGCCAAAGGTAAACAGCAATGCAACGGACATAGCCTCTTTGTTATGGAAATAGTCGTTAAACAGGTAAGTCATGTTAGTACCAGACAACCCCTGATTAATTACGATCAGCAAGTCCACAACCACTAAAACAATCAGCGCCTTATTGCGTAACAACCCCTTCAGCAGCACAGAAACAGGCATGCTCTCTTTTCTTTCAACGCGCACACGTTCCGTCGTTAACTGACAGGTCAGCGTTAAAAAGATAAAGCCCAGCACTGAACATCCAATGGCAATCCAGAAGAAATGCTGCCCGGAAATCACCTGGCTTCCATCCACGAGGGTGGTGTACATCAGGATCGGAATAAAAAAGCCGGTTGTCCCGCCGCCGATGGCAGACCCAACGCTGCGCCAGGTTGACAGCGATACGCGATCCTCCGGGTTCGAGCTAATGGCCGCAGACATGGCGCCATACGGAATACTCACCGTTGATAACAGCGAACCGTAGATAAAATAGGAACAGCAGATGTAGATAATTTTCGCCGTATAAGAAAAATCATTCACAAATGGCAGGAACAGGACGACCGCAATGATACAGAACGGATACTTCATGCGGCGCACCCAGGGGTTAAATCGCCCATGTATCGTCAGTTTAGAGGTATCACATAAGCGCCCTACGCCAACGTCGACAAACGCATCAAAGAGTTTGGTCACAAAATAGAGTGAACCCACAATGACGCCGGAAATACCGAGGACGTTGGTGTAATAAATCATTAAAAAACTATTTACCAGTCCTAGAATAAAACAGGTTCCGAGGTCGCCACACAAATAACCGAATTTATCTCTTAACCCGAAAGGTCTGACGGTAATATTTTGATTACTTCCGATCATAGTTCCATCATTAGACATGATGCTAACTCCTTAGACACATTATTCACGCAAATTATGCGTATATACCGATGCTCAACGTAATAAATTTATACGGAGCGTATTAACGGTCAGAAGTTATAACCGAGACCGACGCGATAACGAGTCTGACGATCGTCTGTGGTGGTAGTATTATATCCCGAGGAAACGTTACCAACCTCAACAAATGGAACCCAGGAACCAATCTTATAAGCCACACGGAAGTTATATTCGTAATCGTCTTTTCGGTTGTTATATAAATCTTCGCTATCGGCAATTTTATAAATACCGTTTAGCTCAAACATCCAGTCATTGATGTTATAACCGAGCCATGCTTCCGGACGATAGACCATGCGGTCATCCTTGCCGTCAGAGTTTCTGCGCATGTACTCTTGGCGATAACGGAACGCGGTCCACCAGTTGTCGTTGATATTATACTGTACGCGAATATAAGGCTTGTATATCGCGATATTATCACCCGTTTCGATGGCAATACCCGGCTGCCAGATAAGCCCCTGCCAGGTGAACTGGTAGCTTGCCGTATACTCGTTGCCATTGCTTTCCATATTATTCCACGCATCATTAGATTGCGTATCTTCGGAACGTGAAATGGCTTCTACTGCTACACCAAAACCGGTAGCAAAACGGTGAGACATATAAACACGGTCGTAATTACGACCGTCATCATAATATTCATGTCGATAATCAACATAACCCGCTTGCGCGGCCGCAGAGAATAATGGAATCAGTAATAACGCGGATTTAAATTTCATGACCATCCCTCTTCATACTGTATCAAGGAAATTGTCCATCTTGTTCCATCAATAAATAAGGGAACAATGAAGGAATAAGAATAATTTTATATTTCCACGAAAGTGTATTTTAGAAAGAAGGCAGAAACCTTTGGTATTTTGCCAAAAAAATGGATAAGTGGCAAAAATCAGAAGATAAAAAGGACGCAGATCACCAGTTGAAACATTTTATCTTAAAAATAAAAACGCTGTTTTATTTATTAAAGAAAAGACACTATTCGATACATCAATACGAATTTCAGTCTGCAGGCACAGAAACAAAAAAAGCGCCATAAGGCGCTTTTTTCTGACAGCTTAAACTTACTTGCTGCCTGGGATGCTGAAACGCTTGTTGAAGCGATCAACACGGCCACCGGTAGCAACATCACGCTGCTTGCCAGTATAGAACGGGTGGCACTGACCGCACACGTCCAGGTTCAGATCGTGACCGACGGTAGAGCGGATTTTCATGACGTTACCGCAAGAGCAGTTTGCAGTAATTTCTTCGTATTTCGGGTGAATATCTTTTTTCATGGGAAAACCTCGGTTTAAGGCCGCGTCGCTCTTCCAGCCCTAACGCCAGACACCACGCGATGTTAATAGTATAGGTCAGTGATACAAATTTGTATCAAAGGCGGCGAATCATACAGAAATTAACCTGCTCATGCAAACTGATCCGCATTCTACCCTTCACTAATGTGTATACTAACCCGCCAGATTTCAAGTCAGGATGATTCAATGCCCGTTGCGCACGTTGCCTTACCCGTTCCGCTTCCTCGTACCTTTGACTACCTTCTGCCGGAAGGCATGAGTGTCAAAGCCGGGTGTCGTGTACGCGTGCCCTTTGGCAAGCAGCAGGAGCGCGTAGGCATCGTCCTTTCCGTCAGCGAGCACAGCGAACTGCCGCTAAACGAATTGAAAGCCGTTCTTGAAGTGCTGGACAGCGAACCGGTTTATTCGACCTCCGTCTGGCGTCTGTTGTTGTGGGCGGCTGATTATTATCATCATCCTATTGGCGACGTGCTGTTTCATGCCCTGCCAATTTTACTGCGCCAGGGACGCCCGGCGACTAACGCGCCCATGTGGTACTGGTTTGCCACTGAAGAAGGTCAGGTTATTGATCTCAACAGCCTTAAGCGCTCTCCCAAGCAGCAGCAGGCGCTGGCCGCGTTACGCCAGGGCAAAATTTGGCGCGACCAGGTGGCTGAACTGGAATTTAATGACGCCGCATTACAGGCGCTGCGGAAAAAAGGGCTGTGCTCCCTGGCGAGCGAAACGCCAAGCTTTAGCGACTGGCGTACGCACTATGCAGTTTCCGGTGAGCGTCTGCGGCTGAACACCGAGCAAGCCACCGCCGTCGGGGCGATTCACAGCGCCTCGGACAGTTTTAGCGCCTGGTTGCTCGCGGGCGTAACGGGTTCCGGCAAAACAGAGGTCTATCTAAGCGTGCTGGAAAATGTTCTTGCCCAGGGCAAACAGGCGCTGGTGATGGTGCCTGAGATTGGCCTGACGCCACAAACTATTGCCCGTTTTCGCGAACGCTTCAATGCACCGGTCGAAGTCCTGCACTCTGGCTTGAACGACAGCGAACGTCTTTCGGCATGGCTGAAGGCAAAAAATGGCGAAGCGGCGATTGTTATCGGCACGCGCTCGTCGCTGTTTACGCCTTTTAAAAATCTTGGCGTGATTGTCATCGACGAAGAGCACGACAGTTCTTATAAACAGCAGGAAGGCTGGCGTTACCATGCCCGCGACCTTGCGGTTTATCGCGCCCATAGCGAACAAATTCCCATTATTCTCGGCTCAGCCACCCCGGCGCTGGAAACACTGTGTAACGTGCGACAGAACAAATATCGCATGCTGCGCCTGACGCGCCGCGCTGGAAATGCGCGCCCAGCGACTCAGCACGTGCTGGACCTCAAAGGTCAGCAGGTGCAAGCCGGACTCGCCCCTGCGCTTATCACCCGTATGCGTCAGCACCTGCAAGCAGATAACCAGGTGATCCTGTTTTTGAACCGCCGGGGCTTTGCGCCTGCCCTACTGTGCCACGATTGCGGCTGGATTGCCGAATGTCCGCGCTGCGATCACTATTACACTCTGCATCAGGCACAGCACCATTTACGCTGTCACCACTGCGACAGCCAGCGCCCGATACCGCGCCAATGTCCTTCCTGTGGCTCAACGCATATGGTTCCGGTTGGGCTCGGCACCGAACAGCTTGAGCAGGCTCTGGCACCTTTTTTCCCCGGCGTGCCAATCTCACGCATCGATCGCGACACCACCAGCCGTAAAGGGTCGCTGGAGCAGCATCTGGCGGAAGTGCATCGCGGCGGCGCACGAATTCTGATCGGTACGCAAATGCTGGCCAAAGGCCACCACTTCCCGGACGTCACCCTGGTGGCGCTGCTGGACGTCGACGGCGCGCTGTTCTCTGCAGATTTCCGGTCAGCGGAACGCTTCGCCCAGCTCTACACGCAGGTTTCCGGGCGAGCAGGACGCGCCGGGAAACAGGGCGAAGTGGTGCTGCAAACGCACCATCCTGAGCATCCACTGCTGCAAACCTTGCTGTATAAAGGTTATGACGCATTTGCCGAGCAGGCGCTGGCCGAGCGACAAACGCTCCAGCTTCCACCGTGGACCAGCCATGCGATCGTGCGGGCAGAAGATCACAACAACCAGCATGCGCCAATGTTCTTACAACAGTTGCGAAATCTGATTCAGGCCAGCCCACTGGCCGATGATAAGCTCTGGGTACTCGGGCCGGTTCCCGCCCTGGCACCTAAACGCGGTGGTCGCTATCGCTGGCAAATTTTGTTGCAGCACCCGTCGCGAATTCGCCTGCAACATATCATCAGCGGCACGCTGGCGCTGATCAATACGTTACCCGATGCACGTAAGGTTAAATGGGTGCTGGATGTCGATCCCATCGAGGGATAACCCCTCATGATGCGAGGCGGATCGTAAAATTAAACATCCATCACACTTTTTATGAAAATTCTGTAACCGCTTCCATTAACTATCTGATAAAAATGTTTCAGATGAAGGTTACCCAGGGACGAGTCTGTGCCAGCAGCCCTCTGGCGAGGAGAAAGAGTGAAACCGACTAAGCAGGTTGCCGCCGCTACGATGAAAGATGTTGCTCTGAAGGCGAAAGTCTCAACGGCAACCGTATCCCGCGCATTAATGAACCCGGACAAAGTCTCGCAGGCGACCCGTAACAAGGTTGAGCAGGCAGCGCTGGAAGTGGGATATTTACCCCAATCAATGGGACGCAACGTTAAGCGTAATGAATCACGTACCATTCTGGTGATAGTGCCGGATATCTGCGATCCATTTTTTAGCGAAGTGATTCGCGGCATAGAAGTGACCGCCGCAGAACAGGGATACCTGGTGCTTATTGGCGATTGCGCGCATCAGAATCAGCAGGAAAAGACCTTCCTTAACCTCATTATCACCAAGCAGATCGATGGCATGGTACTGCTCAGCTCGCGCCTACCGTTTGATGCCAGTGTGGAAGAGCAGCGCAACCTGCCGCCAATGGTCATGTCCAACGAGTTCGCGCCAGAGCTGGAACTCCCCACCGTGCACATTGATAACCTCACCGCCGCCTTCAACGCGATGAATTATCTGCTGGAACTTGGGCATAAACGCATTGGCTGTATCGCCGGCCCAGAGGACATGCCGCTGTGCCATTACCGTCTGCAAGGTTACGTTCAGGCATTACGCCGCAGCGGAATTACGGTCGATCCGCATTTTATCGCGCGTGGTGACTTTACCTATGAAGCGGGAGCCAATGCGCTGAAGCAGCTCCTTGAGCTTCCACATCCGCCTACCGCGGTCTTTTGCCACAGCGATGTCATGGCGCTGGGCGCCCTCTCTTACGCCAAACGTCAGGGTCTGAAGGTGCCTGACGATTTATCCATCATTGGCTTTGATAACATTTCGCTCACGGAATTTTGTGATCCACCCCTGACAACCGTCGCGCAGCCGCGTTTCGATATCGGACGCGAAGCTATGCTGTTACTGCTCGATCAATTACAAGGGCAGAACGTCAGCAGTGGCTCACGTTTACTCGACTGCGAGCTTATTATTCGGGGTACTACCCGGGCACTGACGTAAAGTAAAGTGCTTTCGGACTCCCCTGTCTGGTCAAAGGCCCGCCGCTTAAGTAACATGGCGGGCTGACGAACGAATAAATACAGCGAAACGATAGTGGCACAACGAGATTATGTACGTCGCGGCCAACCGGCACCTTCGCGGCGCAAGAAGAGCACATCACGGAAAAAACAACGCAATACGCCTGCGGTATCGCCCGCTATGGTTGCTATTGCTGCAGCCGTACTCGTGACCTTTATCGGTGGTCTGTACTTCATTACGCATCACAAGAAAGAAGAGTCCGAAACGCTGCAAAACCAGAAAGTCACCGGTAATGGCATTCCACCAAAACCGGAAGAGCGCTGGCGATACATCAAGGAGCTGGAAAGTCGTCAGCCTGGCGTACGCGCGCCTACCGAACCGTCTGCAGGCGGCGAGGTGCTGAACGCCGATCAGCTTACCAATGAACAGCGCCAGCTGTTGGCGCAAATGCAGGCTGATATGCGTCAACAGCCAACGCAGCTCAACGAAGTACCGTGGAACGAACAAACGCCTGAACAGCGCCAGCAAACGCTGCAGCGTCAGCGTCAGGTGCAACAGCAGCAGTGGAACAACGCCCAGCAGCAGGCTCAACAGCCACGCCAGCGGGCTGCGGAGCAGCCGTACCAGCAGCCGCAAACGCGTACTGCGCAAGCCGCCCCGGTACAGCAGCCGAAAGCGCAGCCAAAACCGGCGGCCCAGCAGCCGTATCAGGATCTGCTGCAAACGCCTGCGCATACCGCTGCTGCTCAGCCGAAAACACAGCAGGCCGCGCCAATAACGAATGAAACGCAGCCGCCAAAACAGACGGCGGAGAAAAAAGATGAACGCCGCTGGATGGTACAGTGTGGCTCATTTAAAGGCGCTGAGCAGGCAGAAACCGTGCGCGCGCAGCTGGCCTTTGAAGGCTTCAACTCACGTATTACCACCAATAACGGCTGGAATCGCGTGGTCATTGGTCCGGTCAAAGGCAAAGAGAATGCCGACAACACCATCAGCCGCCTGAAGGTAGCTGGTCACACAAACTGCATTCGACTCGCCACTGGGGGTTGAAACCCCCAAAATCCCCCCCATCTATACTTGCATTACGCCCCGCACACTGTGCGGGGCCTGTACATTGCATTTGTAACCAAGGGGTCTGCTCGTGACAACAATAGTAAGCGTACGCCGTAACGGCCATGTGGTAATCGCCGGTGATGGTCAGGCCACACTGGGTAACACCGTAATGAAAGGCAACGTGAAGAAAGTCCGCCGTCTGTACAACGACAAAGTCATTGCGGGCTTTGCGGGCGGTACTGCGGATGCATTCACGCTGTTCGAACTGTTCGAACGCAAGCTGGAAATGCACCAGGGTCACCTGGTAAAAGCTGCCGTTGAACTGGCAAAAGACTGGCGTACCGACCGTATGCTGCGCAAACTCGAAGCGCTGCTGGCCGTCGCAGATGAAACTGCATCGCTCATCATCACCGGTAACGGCGACGTCATTCAGCCAGAAAACGATCTGATTGCCATCGGCTCCGGCGGCCCTTACGCCCAGGCTGCTGCTCGCGCTCTGCTGGAAAACACCGAGCTTGGCGCACGCGAAATTGCTGAGAAAGCGTTGGATATTGCAGGGGATATCTGCATTTATACCAACCACTTCCATACCATCGAAGAATTGAACTCCAAAGCGTAAGGATCCCCCATGTCTGAAATGACCCCACGCGAAATTGTCAGCGAACTGAACAAACACATCATCGGCCAGGATAACGCTAAGCGCTCCGTGGCGATTGCTCTGCGTAACCGCTGGCGCCGCATGCAGCTTAACGAAGAGCTGCGCCATGAAGTTACGCCGAAAAACATTCTGATGATTGGCCCGACCGGCGTCGGTAAAACCGAAATCGCCCGTCGTCTGGCAAAACTGGCCAACGCGCCGTTCATCAAAGTTGAAGCAACAAAATTCACCGAAGTCGGCTATGTTGGTAAAGAAGTAGATTCCATCATCCGCGATCTGACCGATGCAGCCATCAAAATGGTCCGCGTTCAGGCAATCGAGAAAAACCGCTTCCGTGCCGAAGAGATGGCGGAAGAGCGCATTCTCGACGTGCTAATCCCACCGGCTAAAAATAACTGGGGACAGTCAGAGCAGCCGCAGGAACCTTCTGCTGCGCGTCAGGCGTTCCGTAAAAAACTGCGTGAAGGCCAGTTGGATGATAAAGAGATCGAGATCGATCTCGCGGCCGCACCGATGGGCGTTGAAATTATGGCGCCTCCGGGAATGGAAGAGATGACCAGCCAGCTGCAGTCCATGTTCCAGAACCTGGGCGGTCAGAAGCAAAAACCGCGTAAGCTGAAAATCAAAGACGCGATGAAGCTGCTGATTGAAGAAGAAGCGGCCAAACTGGTAAACCCGGAAGAGCTGAAACAGGAAGCTATCGACGCCGTTGAGCAGCACGGGATCGTGTTTATCGACGAAATCGACAAAATCTGTAAGCGCGGCGAATCCTCCGGCCCGGACGTGTCCCGTGAAGGCGTACAGCGCGACCTGCTGCCGCTGGTAGAAGGCTGCACAGTTTCCACCAAACACGGTATGGTGAAAACAGATCACATTCTGTTTATCGCCTCTGGCGCATTCCAGGTCGCGAAACCGTCTGACCTGATCCCAGAACTGCAGGGTCGTCTGCCGATTCGTGTTGAGCTGCAGGCGCTGACCACCGGCGATTTTGAGCGTATCCTTACCGAACCGAATGCCTCCATCACCGTTCAGTACAAAGCGCTGATGGCGACCGAAGGTGTGGACATCAACTTCACCGAATCGGGCATTAAACGCATTGCCGAAGCGGCCTGGCAGGTCAACGAAACCACCGAAAACATCGGTGCACGTCGTCTGCATACCGTTCTCGAGCGTCTGATGGAAGATATTTCCTATGATGCGAGCGATTTAAACGGCCAAAGCATCACAATTGATGCCGAATATGTGAGCAAACATCTGGATGCGCTGGTCGCAGATGAAGATCTGAGCCGTTTTATCCTA
The DNA here is from genome assembly GCF_004353845.1 of Citrobacter arsenatis. Classification (GTDB taxonomy): domain Bacteria; phylum Pseudomonadota; class Gammaproteobacteria; order Enterobacterales; family Enterobacteriaceae; genus Citrobacter; species Citrobacter arsenatis. The sequence goes on along the minus strand of NZ_CP037864.1, from coordinate 222,450 downwards.
TAATCGCGTTCAATGCATTTTCATCACTGTTGATGGGGCTGATAAAGCCCCATTTTTATTGGCGCTAAATATGACTGAACAACAACAAATTAGCCGCTCACAAGCCTGGCTGGAAAGTTTACGACCTAAGACCTTACCGCTCGCCTTCGCGGCGATCATCGTCGGTACGGCATTAGCATGGTGGCAAGGATACTTTGATCCGCTGGTTGCTCTGCTGGCATTAATTACGGCAGGACTGCTACAAATTCTGTCCAATCTTGCTAACGACTATGGCGATGCCGTCAAAGGCAGCGACAAGCCCGACCGCATTGGACCGCTGCGTGGGATGCAAAAAGGGGTTATCACCCAACAGCAGATGAAGCGCGCGCTGATCGTCACCGTGGTGTTGATCTGTCTGTCCGGTCTGGCCCTGGTTGCTGTGGCCTGTCACACGTTGGCGGATTTTGTCGGTTTCCTGGTGCTCGGCGGCCTGTCGATTATCGCTGCGATCACTTACACCGTGGGTAATCGCCCCTACGGATACATTGGTCTGGGTGATATTTCCGTGCTGGTATTCTTTGGCTGGCTCAGCGTGATGGGGAGCTGGTATTTACAGGCACATACGCTGATTCCGGCGCTGATTCTGCCTGCCACCGCCTGCGGCCTGCTGGCAACCGCCGTGCTCAACGTCAATAACCTGCGCGATATCAACAGCGACAGAGAGAACGGCAAAAACACGCTGGTCGTGCGTTTAGGTGCCGTCAATGCCCGCCGCTACCATGCCTGCCTGCTGATGGGGACACTGGTCTGCCTGGCGCTGTTTAACCTGTTTTCGCTGCAAAGTTTGTGGGGATGGCTGTTTATCCTCGCCGCTCCGCTGCTAATCAAACAGGCGCGTTACGTGATGCGCGAGATGGACCCGGCGGCAATGCGTCCAATGCTGGAGCGCACCGTAAAAGCGGCGCTATTAACTAACTTACTGTTTGTTGTTGGGATTTTCTTAAGTCAGTGGTCTCTTTAACTGACAAATATCAATTAACAATTGATGATTTTGCCAACAGTACACATAGCGCGATATACTAAAAATTCTCGCAGCAACTGAACGTTAAGCCTATGAAATACGATACATCCGAGCTTTGTGACATCTATCAGGAAGATGTCAACGTCGTGGAACCGCTGTTCTCTAACTTTGGAGGACGGTCGTCGTTTGGCGGACAAATCATCACGGTAAAATGTTTCGAGGACAACGGGTTGCTGTACGATCTGCTCGAACAAAACGGCCGTGGTCGCATTCTGCTGGTCGATGGCGGCGGTTCCGTCCGTCGTGCGCTGGTCGATGCCGAACTGGCACGACTGGCCGTACAGAATGAATGGGAAGGTCTGGTTATCTACGGCTCAGTCCGCCAGGTAGACGATCTGGAAGAACTGGATATCGGCATTCAGGCGATTGCCGCCATTCCGGTAGGTGCTTCAGGAGAAGGTATCGGGGAAAGCGATGTGCGCGTCAACTTTGGCGGCGTAACATTCTTCTCCGGCGACCACCTGTACGCTGACAACACCGGGATAATCCTCTCCGAAGACCCGCTCGATATCGAGTAATCAAAAAAGGCCATCAGCAAATTTGATGGCCTTTTTTTCATTCATTTGATTCGTAATGAATGACTTTAATATCATACTTTTCATATTTTTCTTCGACAACGATACTCATCGTTTCACGACTGACAGGATAAGTTTCGATATAAGCATTTAATTTATCCTCAGCTATCTGAATGCCACTCTTTTGTATCCCGGTAAAAATTATCTCACTGCGTTGAAGATGACTACCATCATCTGCATAGCTTACAAAAAACCAGTCGTTAGATATCCTTGGAACCTGTTTAAGAGGTTTCGGTGTTAGCAGATGATAAAATAATAAATTCTGTTGTGTGTAGAGTTTTTCTGTATAGATGCTCACCATAAAATGACAATAAATTAGCGCAATAAAAAGCATAAACACAATAATAAAACCTGATCTCCTGGATTTCATATGTGGAGTTCCCGAACATAATCAGGATTAGCAATAGGTCTTATTACATCCATAAATAAAGGTAATTCACCCGAATAGGGTTCATGTCTCTTATTTTTATTGATAGGGTCAGGAAACAGTAACGGAATAACACTTTTATTCTTAAACTCACCAACTGGGCCATAGAAGTCCCAGATTCGATAAGCATTTTCTTTCGAGCATATCTGAAGGTAAGAGGTGTAATCTGCATAATTTACCGCTTGGTAAAAACCAAATAGATTTGAGACCAAATCTTCAGCACTATAACCACTATCCGTTAAATAAACATAAGGCCAAAAGTCCTGTAAGGACTCAAAGCGATGTGACGTACCTAAGAATATTGATAAAGCAATACCTTGTAAGGTTCGCTCCTGCAATCCTCGGCGCACCATAAACCTACGATATATACCAGTATTGATATTTATGCCATGAATGTTTTTGGACATACTTTGATGATAATTTACTTCATAAAACTCACTATCACCACCACGAGGCCTTGTCATTTCAAACCATAATTTTACAGCCCCTGCCGGATTAGCATGGCCTAAATCAATCCATCCTAAATTCTCTGTATAGATAAGACCATATCTAATATCTCTGGTGATAAGTCGATCCGAATCATCAATAATATCGTTTCTTTTTGTCATATCGTATTCTTTGATATTTAAAAAATACGATATCCTAATCTCTACATAGCAAAAAGGCATCCATTATGGATGCCTTTTTGAAGAAATCAGAATTAGACTTCTTCCATACGACCCAGCAGGGCATGCAGACGATCCTGCCAGCCGTTCTGCTGTTCTTTCAGGTTGTTGTTCTCACGCTCCAGCTCTTCACGCTGCTGCTGTGCAGACTGAACTTCCTGCGACAGTGAGTTGTTCTTTTCTTTCAGCTCTTCGATTTCCATCTGCAACAGCGTGATGGTATCAATCGCCTGCTGTACTTTTGCTTCCAGTTTCTCAAACACTTCTAATGACATCGTCATACCTCTCCTGAATTGCAAGGCGTTGATGGATAAAAATCCTCGTCCCGATAACCGGCGACGCCTTAATAAAAACGAGCGCACTCTACTTAACACCGATTGTATGAAGCCGCGTCATCCCTGTCCAGCGGCATCCCGCGCAGATTGCGGTTTGCAACACTTTTAGTCTTTCTCCTGGTGACATTACTGTCATAACTCTTAAGTGTTAACAGATTGTTCAGTGAAATGATTCAGCTCACACTATTTTTTTATAACAAACACCTCACAATGGCGCGAAAACGCTCATTTTGTTGATGGAGCACACACATTTTAATTTCGATATTTCTCGTTTTTGCGCGTTAACGATAAATTAACAGTGTGCCTACCGGCTCCGGGGATGTCAGTGACCTTCTCGCACACAATAAACATTAAACTCTCTTCAGGATCCGATTATGAGTCAAACCTCAACCTTAAAAGGCCAGTGCATTGCTGAATTCCTCGGTACCGGGTTGTTGATTTTCTTCGGTGTGGGCTGTGTCGCTGCACTCAAAGTAGCTGGCGCTACTTTTGGTCAGTGGGAAATCAGCATCATCTGGGGTCTGGGGGTAGCGATGGCTATCTATCTGACCGCAGGCGTTTCTGGTGCACACCTGAATCCCGCGGTAACCATCGCACTCTGGCTGTTCGCCTGTTTTGATAAACGCAAAGTTGTCCCTTTTATTATTTCGCAAATTGCCGGCGCCTTTTGCGCAGCGGCACTGGTTTACGGGCTTTATTACAATCTTTTCCTCGATTTCGAACAAACTAACCATATCGTGCGCGGCAGTACCGAGAGCCTGGGTCTGGCAGGTACTTTCTCCACTTATCCGAACCCGCATATCAATTTTGTGCAGGCCTTCGCGGTTGAAATGGTCATTACCGCTATTCTAATGGGGCTGATTCTGGCACTGACCGACGATGGTAACGGTGTACCTCGTGGTCCGCTGGCACCGCTGTTGATCGGCTTGTTGATTGCCGTTATTGGTGCTTCCATGGGTCCGCTGACAGGTTTTGCGATGAACCCGGCACGTGACTTCGGACCGAAACTCTTCGCCTGGATGGCCGGATGGGGTGAGATTGCCTTCACAGGTGGTCGTGATATCCCTTACTTCCTGGTACCAGTGTTTGGCCCGATTACCGGCGCGATTTTGGGCGCATGGGCCTATCGCAAACTGATTGGTCGTCATTTGCCGTGCGATGTCTGCGCGATTGAAGAGAAAGACGTTGCGGCCAACACTCAACAAAAAGCTTCGCAGTAATGTGACTACGGGACAAAAAATTATGACTGAAAAAAAATATATCGTTGCGCTCGACCAGGGCACCACCAGCTCCCGCGCGGTCGTAATGGACCACGATGCGAATATCGTTGCCGTTTCACAGCGCGAATTCGAGCAAATCTACCCGAAAGCAGGCTGGGTAGAACACGACCCAATGGAAATTTGGGCGACCCAAAGCTCCACGCTGGTAGAAGTTCTGGCGAAAGCCGATATCAGTTCCGATGAAATTGCCGCGATCGGTATTACCAACCAGCGTGAAACCACCATCGTCTGGGAACGCGAAACCGGTAAACCAATCTATAACGCCATTGTGTGGCAGTGCCGTCGTACCGCGGATATCTGCGAAAAGCTTAAGCGCGACGGTATGGAAGAGTACATCCGTAATAACACCGGTCTGGTCATTGACCCGTACTTCTCCGGTACCAAAGTGAAGTGGATCCTCGACCACGTAGAAGGCTCGCGTGAGCGCGCTCGTCGCGGCGAACTGCTGTTCGGTACCGTAGACACCTGGCTTATCTGGAAAATGACGCAGGGACGCGTACACGTAACGGATTACACCAACGCCTCGCGTACCATGCTGTTCAATATCCACTCCCTGGACTGGGATGACACGATGCTGGATGCGCTGGATATTCCGCGTGCAATGCTGCCAGAAGTTCGCCGTTCTTCTGAAGTCTATGGTCAAACCAACATCGGTGGTAAAGGTGGCATTCGTATTCCTATCTCCGGTATTGCCGGTGACCAGCAGGCGGCGCTGTTCGGCCAACTGTGCGTGAAGGAAGGGATGGCGAAAAACACTTACGGTACCGGCTGCTTCATGCTGATGAACACCGGCGAGAAAGCCGTTAAATCCGAAAACGGGCTGCTGACCACCATCGCCTGCGGACCGACCGGAGAAGTGAACTACGCGCTGGAAGGTGCGGTATTTATGGCTGGCGCCTCCATCCAGTGGCTGCGTGATGAAATGAAACTCATCAGCGATGCATTCGACTCCGAATATTTCGCTACCAAAGTGAAAGATACCAACGGCGTGTACGTCGTTCCGGCATTCACCGGCCTTGGCGCACCGTACTGGGACCCGTATGCACGCGGCGCCATCTTTGGTCTGACCCGTGGGGTAAACTCCAACCACATCATCCGCGCCACGCTTGAGTCTATCGCTTACCAGACTCGTGATGTTCTGGAAGCGATGCAGGCTGACTCCGGTATTCGCCTGCACGCCCTGCGTGTTGATGGCGGTGCGGTCGCCAACAACTTCCTGATGCAGTTCCAGTCCGACATTCTCGGCACGCGCGTTGAGCGCCCGGAAGTCCGCGAAGTCACCGCATTGGGTGCGGCATACCTGGCTGGTCTGGCAGTAGGCTTCTGGCAGAATCTGGACGAGCTACAGGAGAAAGCGGTCATCGAGCGTGAATTCCGCCCTGGCATTGAAACTACCGAGCGTAACTTCCGTTACAGCGGCTGGAAAAAAGCGGTCAAACGCGCCATGGCGTGGGAAGATCACGACGAGTAATACGTCATAGCCGGATGGCAACTGTGCCTTATCCGGCAATATCTTCGTGCGGGGGCAACCCCGCACACACATCAATAATCTCGCCCCCTCCCCTGTGCTACACTTCGCGCCATTCCTTTCAGCTACGAGTTTGCAATGAGACGAGAACTTGCCATTGAATTTTCACGCGTGACCGAAGCGGCCGCGCTGGCTGGCTATAAATGGCTGGGCCGCGGCGATAAAAATACCGCTGACGGCGCGGCGGTGAACGCCATGCGTATTATGCTCAACCAGGTCAACATCGACGGCACCATCGTGATTGGCGAGGGTGAGATTGATGAAGCGCCGATGCTGTTTATCGGTGAGAAAGTCGGAACCGGTCACGGTGATGCGGTCGACATCGCCGTCGATCCTATCGAAGGCACACGCATGACGGCCATGGGCCAGGCGAATGCGCTGGCGGTGCTGGCAGTGGGCGATAAAGGCTGTTTCCTGAACGCGCCGGACATGTACATGGAAAAGCTGATTGTCGGCCCAGGCGCAAAAGGGTCCATCGACCTGAACCTGTCGCTGGAAACCAACCTGCGAAACATTGCAGCCGCGATGAACAAACCGCTGAGTGACCTGACCGTCACCATCCTGGCAAAACCGCGCCATGACGAGGTTATTGCAGAGATGACGAAACTAGGCGTGCGCGTTTTCGCCATTCCTGACGGCGACGTTGCGGCCTCGATTCTGACCTGCATGCCAGACAGTGAAGTTGACGTGCTGTACGGCATTGGCGGCGCACCGGAAGGCGTGGTTTCTGCAGCCGTGATCCGCGCGCTGGACGGCGATATGCAGGGCCGCCTGTTGGCTCGTCATTACGTCAAGGGCGACAGCGAAGAGAACCGTCGTATTGGTGAACAGGAACTGGCCCGCTGCACCGCCATGGGCATTGAAGCAGGCAAAGCGCTGCATCTGGATGAAATGGCGCGCAGCGACAACGTCATTTTCTCCGCCACCGGAATCACCAAAGGCGATCTGCTGGAAGGAATTAGCCGCAAAGGCAATATTGCGACCACCGAAACGCTGCTGATCCGTGGCAAATCACGCACGATCCGCCGCATTCAGTCGATTCACTACCTCGATCGCAAAGATCCCGATGTGCAGGCGCACATCCTGTAATTGATTTGATCAATAGAGCCTTCCAGCCCATCCGGGCTGGAAATCTTTCCTCCAACGAACGAAGATAAGGCAATCAAAGCAGACAGGAGAAAACCATGGCAGAATGGGTAACAGGCAAAGTCACAAAGGTGCAGAACTGGACCGATGCCTTGTTTAGTTTGACCGTGCGAGCTCCGGTTCTTCCTTTCACTGCTGGTCAGTTCACCAAGCTTGGTCTTGAGATCGACGGCGAGCGCGTCCAGCGCGCCTATTCCTATGTCAATGCGCCTGACAACCCCGACTTAGAATTTTATCTGGTGACGGTTCCTGACGGCAAACTCAGCCCTCGACTGGCGGCGCTCAAACCTGGTGATGAAGTCCAGGTGGTGAGTGAAGCCGCAGGTTTCTTCGTGCTGGATGAAGTCCCCGATTGCGAAACGCTATGGATGCTGGCAACCGGCACGGCTATCGGCCCGTATCTGTCGATTCTGCAGTTAGGTAAAGACCTGGATCGCTTTAAAAATCTGGTGCTGGTCCACGCCGCGCGCTATGCAGCCGATTTGAGCTACCTGCCGTTGATGCAGGCGCTGGAAAAGCGCTATGAAGGTAAATTACGCATTCAAACGGTTGTCAGCCGGGAAACAGTTGCAGATTCGCTGACCGGACGTGTACCGGCGCTGATTGAAAGCGGTGAACTGGAAAAAGCGGTAGGGCTACCAATGGATAAAGAAACCAGCCATGTGATGCTGTGCGGAAATCCACAAATGGTACGCGATACGCAGCAACTGCTGAAAGAAACCCGGCAGATGACCAAACACCTGCGCCGTCGACCGGGCCATATGACTGCTGAGCACTACTGGTAAGCACGTTTCTCTGCCCGGTAAGCTCCCGGGCATTTTACCGGATGGCGACGCTGACGCGTCTTATCCGACCTACGAGTCAGCTCTGTATTTTACGTCCTGCGTGTCCTTACCGTATTTATTTGCGTCCTGGGTGCCAACGAACGCGCCCAGATCGATGAGCATACCGACCAGAATCAGCGTCGGAACAAAGCGGCCTACCGCCCATTGCCAGACGCCGGGTAACATCGCCCAATTTCCGGCCAGTAGCATCCAGGCCAGAATCATCAGCAGCGCCCACGCCCCGGAACGACCCCGATCGTGCAGGCGTTTTACCGTCACTGCCGCCGTCGGCCATAGCAGACACACCAGACAAAATGCCGCGGTCTGAATATCGAGTAATTGCTTGCCCGCCAGTGAGAACAAAACCAACATACCGACGATCCACAGGCCTATCCAAATCCAGAAATCACGGCGCCCGAGGCGCCCTTTAAATGAGAATAACCACTGCTGTATGGTCATGTAAGTTCCTTTATTATTACCTTCCAGAACAGTTTACCCTTTTGACAAGCTCGACGGTTACCGTTTTAATCGTGAGCAGTGAGAATGAAAGGTACGATTGATGAAGCAAGGATTTACACTGTTTTTATTATTGTTTTCAGCCTTAACTGCAAGCACTGCGGCACTGGCAGAAGAACCGTCGACGGCAACCACAGCCCCCTATTTACTGGCGGGTGCGCCGACCTTTGACCTGTCGATTAGCCAGTTTCGCGAAAACTTTAATACGCAGAATCCGAAGCTTATCCTGAATGAGTTCCGCGCCATCGACAGCAGTCGCGATCGGGCAAATCTCACCCGCGCGGCCAGTAAAATCAATGAAAATCTGTATGCGTCTTCCGCCCTTGAGCGCGGCACTTTAAAAATCAAAAGCATGCAGATAACCTGGCTGCCGATTCAGGGGCCAGAACAAAAGGCAGCCAAAACGAAAGCGCTGGAATACATGAGCGCCGTCATTCGCACCGTCGCGCCGCTGCTGACGAAAGAACAGAGCCAGAAAAAGCTGCAAAAACTGCTCGCAGCCGGCAAAGGGAAGCACTATTACGCCGAAACGGAAGGCGCAATTCGCTATGTTGTTGCAGATAACGGCGAAAAGGGGCTGACCTTCGCTGTTGAACCGATTAAGCTGGCACTATCAGAAAGTCTTGAGAAGGCGAATTCCCCCTAAATTATTCACGTTTCAGGAAGGCGGCGACGCAACGAATCCCCTGGAGCTTACATCAGTAAGTGACAGGGGTGAGAGAGTACAGCCAACGCACCTGCAACGTGCAGAATGACGGGGAAATGATAAAAAGCAAAGCCTTTCAGCAGACGAATCTCTATACTGTTTCACAGACCATGCTGCCCTGACGGGTGGCCATATTCCTTAATTCGCTGACAAGCGTGGAGAAATGAAATGCGACATCCTTTAGTGATGGGTAACTGGAAACTGAACGGCAGCCGCCACATGGTAAACGAACTGGTTGCTAATCTGCGTAAAGAACTGGCTGGCGTTGCTGGCTGTGCAGTAGCGATTGCTCCGCCGGAAATGTATATCGACCTGGCGAAACACGCCGCTGCCGGTAGCCACATCATTCTGGGCGCGCAGAACGTTGACCTGAACCTGTCTGGCGCATTCACTGGTGAAACAAGCGCTGAAATGCTGAAAGATATCGGCGCGCAGTACATCATTATCGGTCACTCTGAGCGTCGTACTTACCACAAAGAGTCTGACGAGCTGATCGCGAAGAAATTCGCCGTGCTGAAAGAGCAGGGTCTGACTCCGGTTCTGTGCATCGGTGAAACCGAAGCAGAAAACGAAGCGGGCAAAACTGAAGAAGTTTGTGCACGTCAGATCGACGCCGTTCTGAAAACTCAGGGCGCAGCAGCATTCGAAGGCGTGGTTATCGCTTACGAACCAGTATGGGCTATCGGTACCGGTAAATCTGCAACTCCTGCCCAGGCTCAGGCTGTTCACAAATTCATTCGTGACCACATTGCTAAAGCTGACGCGAAAATCGCTGAACAAGTTATCATCCAGTACGGCGGTTCCGTAAACGCAGCTAACGCGGCAGAACTGTTCGCTCAGCCGGACATCGACGGCGCGCTGGTTGGCGGTGCTTCTCTGAAAGCAGACGCCTTCGCTGTCATCGTTAAAGCAGCAGAAGCCGCAAAACAGGCATAATGCTGTTGCGGCGGGCGGCGCTTCGCTGTCCCGCCCTATAAGACTGTAGGCCCGGTAAGCGTTAGCGCCGCCGGGCTTTTTTTACAACTTACCCAGCACGTTAAACCAGGCATAATCCAACGGCAGAAGAAGCAGATACGTTGCCGCCGCCAGCGCGATACACAGCAACATCCCCGCCCTCGCAGGGACTTTCCCAAGCGCCATCGCCACCACAATCGGCGAAGCCTGATACGGCAGCAGCGGTGTGGAATATCCCAATACCTGAATCATAATTACCGACAACAGCGGGAACCCCGTTGCATCGGCAAAACTTTGCGCCAGCGTGGTATACAGTGCCGGAACGCCGTTCGCCGTCATAATAAAATTGAGCGCGGTGGTAATGCCGGTCAGCGCGAGAAAGCTGGTGAACGGTTTTTCCGCATCCAGCGGCATCACCTGCAGCAGCGCCTCGCCCACAGCACTGCCAATGCCGGTCTGGGTAACGGTGATCGCCAACCCGAGAATACCCGCTACGTAAATACAGGTCCGAATATTGACCCCAGAGGAAAACTCCTCGCCATTGATAAAACCAACCCGTGGTAACAGCGTGATCACCGCCGCCGCCAGCCCGGTCCACGCAGGACCAATACCATGCCAGCTTTCGCTTACCCACAACAGCAGCACCACTGCCAGCATCCAGGCCAGACGTTTTTCATCCCGGTTCATTGGCTCAGGCGGCGTGAGATCGCGCGGCGCATGAGGCTTACCAGGGAACAGCCAGCAGATAAGCACGATGAGCACAGCCCCCTTAAGCCAGCCCAGAACCGGCGTATGCAGCAGCAGATAGGGAAGATAATTGAGGTGGATGCCGTAAGAGCCTTCCGCCGCGCCGCTCATCACCAGATTCGGTACGTTAGCGGGTAAAATGGTCGCGGAAAGCTGGAACGTACCAAATCCTACAGCCAGCGCCAGTCCATACCAGGCGCGCGTACCGTCGTTAATTCCGGCCCGTTTCGCCATTGCCGCGACAATTGGCATCAGCAGCGCAATGCGGCCCATGTTGGATGGCATCACAAACGCCAGCGCGTAACTCAGCAGCACTACGCTCGCCACCATTAACGGCCAAGAGTCGGTCAATCGCGATGACAGCGCCCTCGCCGCCCTGTCCGCCAGCCCCGTTTTACGAATCGCGATCCCCAGCACAAAGCCACTGAAGACCAGCCAGAACGCCGACGACGCAAAGCCACCAAAAATCACATCCGCAGGCGCGATTTTGGCCACCATCGCCACGGCAAAGAACAGCAGCGCCGTTATAAACTCCGGCAGCAGCGACGTGGCCCAGAGCAGGATGGTAATGCCAACCACCAGAGAGGGGATAAACAGAGGGTGTGTAAGCCAGAGCGACATGCCTGTCTCCTGTTGTTTTTTTCAACAAGAATACGGGGACAGGCATGCGGAGTAAACGCCAGATTAGGTGGGTTTAACGCAGAATATCACATTGATGATCCTGAATTTCCTCAGCAGAGGCGAGATTCAGCGCCAACAGATTACGCTGAGTCGCCAGCAGGACAAAGGACTCATCGCTCTGGCGCACCATCGCCAGCGCATAGCTGCCCATATGCTCACGCGCATCCGGCACCTCTTCTGCCAGCATCATAAACGGGCTGCGTTGTGCCAGTTCGTTTTCCGTAACGCGGCGTGCCAGATATTCATGACCGCGCAGCCCACCAGGTAAAGGCAGCCAGCGGGTGCTGATTTTCGCCAGATTGTCATCCAGTTGCTTTCTGACATCAGTGCGCAGGCAGGAGATATGAATGTGCAGGTGATTTTGCGTACGCCCACTACGCGAGTTAATGGTCAGAGAAACCGCTTTGTCAGGGATCTCCTGGCCGTATTTTTGGCTCATAAAGCTGCGCGCCTGCCAGGCCAGCCAGAAAAAGTTCGGCGTGCCTGATTTCAACAACAGCGGGCTTTCCGTACCGTTGATCCGCCAGGTAGGCATCAACAGATATTGCAGTGGCCCGTTACGGTCTTTGAATACCACATATCCGGCATCTGGCTTTACTTCTGCGCATGGTGCAGGATCCTGCTGCTGCAGCTGGTGCGGCAGGCATTGCTGAAGAACAATCTGGCGTAATGCGTCCGGGTTGCCGGTGTATTTCCAGTATCCGATACCTGCAGCGGCGGCGACCACAATCACCGCCAGTAAAAGATAGCCTGCTTTTTTCATTACGCGTTCCCTGTATCCCATTGAAGGGCAAGAGTAACGCAAAACCATGACAAATAAAAAACCCGGTCGCGTTAAGCCACCGGGTTGGTAAATCACAGACTGATTTATCGTTTGCTGATCTGGTCGAACGTACCACCGTTAGAGAAATGCTCTTTCTGCGCTTTCGTCCAGCCGCCAAACTCTTCGTCGATGGTGAACAACTTCAGCTTCGGAAATGTGTTTTCGTATTTCTTCGCAACGTCTGCATCACGTGGACGATAGTAGTTTTTCGCTGCAATTTCCTGGCCTTCCGGGGAGTAGAGATACTTCAGATAGGCTTCCGCTACCGCCTTGGTGTCTTTCTTTTCCACCACTTTATCGACGACGGAAACGGTCGGCTCCGCGAGGATAGATTCACTTGGCGTCACAATCTCGAATTTGTCTTTACCCAGCTCGTTCGTTGCCAACAGCGCTTCGTTTTCCCAGGCGATCAGCACATCACCGATACCACGTTCAACGAAGGTATTGGTTGAGCCACGCGCACCAGAATCCAGCACTTCAACGTTCTTATACAGAGCCTTCACAAAGTCCTGTGCTTTGGCCTGATCGTTATTGTTGTGGTGTAAGGCGTAGCCCCATGCCGCCAGATAGTTCCAGCGAGCCCCGCCGGAGCTTTTCGGATTGGGTGTAATAACCGACACGCCAGGTTTTATCAGATCGTTCCAGTCATGAATTTGTTTGGGGTTGCCTTTACGGACCAGGAACACGATGGTGGAGGCGTACGGCGCAGAGTTATCCGGCAGGCGTTTAATCCAGTTTTTATCGATACGACCCCGTTCAGCAATGGCATCCACGTCGTAAGCCAGCGCCAGCGTCACGACATCGGCTTCAATGCCGTTGATGACGGAGGTCGCCTGTTTACCCGAACCGCCGTGTGACTGGCGGATCACAACGTTGTCGCCCGTTTGCTGCTTCCAGTGCGCGCTGAAGGCCTTATTGTACTGCTCGTACAGTTCCCGCGTTGGATCGTACGATACGTTAAGTAACTGAATATCCTTTGCCAGAACGCTGGTCGATGCCAGCAATAATGTTAACCCTACGCCCCATTTGTTCATCGCCCAGCTCTCTTATGTCGTGTTGTGATGAGCAAAGCGTGCCAGAAAGGCATCCAAACATTAAAGAATAAAAAAAGATTTGCTATAACTTAGGGGAATATATGGAGTCGGTTTTTTGCCTGATGGCGCTACGCTTATCAGGCCTACGATTTGCATCATGTAGGCCGGATAAGGCGCAAGCCGCCATCCGGCAATTGCAATTAATACAGTTTTTTCGCGCAGTCCAGCCAGTCACCTTTGAACGGACGCTTCATGTTTTCGATAGCATCGATGATGTCGTGGTGAACCAACTGCTCGTTCTGAATACCGACACAGCGACCGCCGTGACCTTCCAGCAGAAGTTCAATAGCATAGGCGCCCATGCGGGATGCCAGGATACGGTCGTAAGGAACCGGGGAACCACCACGCTGAATGTGACCCAGCACGGTTGAACGCGTTTCGCGGCCCGTTTCTTTCTCGATGTAATGCGCCAGTTCGTCAACGTCACACATGTGCTCGGTGATCGCTACGATTGCGTGTTTTTTACCCTTCGCGATACCTGCTTTGATTTCAGCAACCAGATCGTCACGGCTGAATTCCACTTCAGGAACCACCACGAACTCACAGCCACCGGCAATGGCAGCCGCCAGGGTCAGATCGCCACAGTAGCGACCCATCACTTCAACGATGGAAATACGCTGGTGAGAAGAAGAGGTATCACGCAGACGGTCAATCGCTTCAACTACGGTACCCAGAGCGGTGAAGTAACCGATAGTGTAGTCGGTACCTTTGATATCGTTGTCGATAGTGCCCGGCAGACCAATGCATGGGAAGCCCATTTCAGTCAGGCGTTTTGCACCCAAATAGGAACCGTCACCACCGATAACAACCAGCGCATCAATGCCACGCTTTTTCAGGTTTTCGATAGCTACCGCGCGTACGTTTTCGTCGCGGAATTCCGGGAAGCGGGCTGAACCGAGGAAAGTACCGCCACGGTTGATCATGTCGGACACGCTGTAGCGGTCAAGTTGAACCATTCGGTCTTCATACAAACCCAGGTAGCCATCATGGATCCCCATGACTTCCAGCCCTTCCGTCAACGCTGCACGTACAACACCACGGATTGCTGCGTTCATGCCCGGCGCATCACCGCCGCTTGTCAACACACCGATTTTCTTAATCATGACTACCTCTGAACTTTGGAATGCAAAATGAAATCTGCTGCCGGAAGTCGATTCCGCATATCGAAACGATCCAACGAATATGCAGATAGTATAACAATCACTTCCTGCTGAATTGATTCAGGTCAGGCCAAATGGTGGTAATTTATACACAAAATGCTGGCCTGGTTCACTTTTTTTACAACGAATTATGAAAGCTCAAACATCTTGCCTTCCTTGGGTACGACAGAACAGGGATCCTGATGAATGATGACATCCGATCCCGGGAAACGCCGTAAAATTGCCTGCTCAACCTGTTCAGCCACTAAATGCGCCTGAACGAGCGGCAGATTATCTTCCATTTCCAAATGAATCTGAATAAAGCGGGTCGGCCCTGACTGCCGCGTGCGAAGATCGTGAGCGCCGCTGACGCCAGGCCATGACGTCACGATATCAATAATTTCCTGACGTTCCTCATCGGGTAAAGCGCGATCCAATAAAGACTGCACCGCCTCATACCCCATGCGTAATGCGCTATATAAAATATAGATGCCAATCCCGAGCGCAAACAAGGCATCTGCGCGATGCCAGCCATACCATGCCAGACCAAGCGCAACGAGAATCGCACCGTTCATCATAACATCAGACTGATAATGAAGCATATCCGCCCTAACGGCCTGACTTTGCGTACGCTTCACCACCCAGCGCTGAAACGAGACCAGAATGATTGTACACACTAATGCAATGATGGTGACCACCACCCCAACGCCAGGATCTTTCATCGGCGTGGGTTGGATAAGATGCTGAATCCCGGTCAGGAATAAAAACAGCGCCGAACCGGAAATAAACATGCTTTGCGCCAGCGCCGCCAGCGATTCCGCTTTTCCGTGTCCGAACGTATGTTCATCATCGGCCGGTTGCAAAGAATAGCGCACCACCAACAGGTTGGTTAACGACGCCGCAATGTCCACCAGAGAATCCACCAGCGCAGCCAGAATACTGACCGATCCGGTGTACCACCACGCAAAAATTTTGATCAAAAGTAACAGCGATGCCATCACGGTCGCCGCGATTGCCGCCCGGCTAACCAGCCGCCCATAGGTTTGATTCATAAACACTCCTGCCAGGATATGCCGCTAGTATAACGGATGAAGTAAAACAGTCAGGCAATAACCGAGTGACAAATTTTGGGCAAAAAAAACCCCCACATCATGTGGGGGAAGACAGGGATGGTGTCTATGGCAAGGAAAACAGGGGTACTACTGGGAACGTGAGTTGCTACTACTCAATAAATTCAACGATGAGCTATTTTTCCAGTGCGCTACGTCGCGCAGTTGCTCCATTCGTTGTTCATGTTTCTCATTTAAAACCGCTTGCTGCTCGGGCGTTAACAGGCGATACATCTGGTTGCGGACCTTGGCTATTTCAACCTGGCGGGCAACCTGTTCTTGCGCCATTCTTTCTGCCTGAGCGCGCACAGCGCTTTCATCAAATTTCTCTGCGGTGACAAGGCGATGCATTGTCTCCATTTCGCTAACATTAACAGGAGGCTGTTCGTGTCTTGCCTGCTGCATTAAATCTCGCATCTGTTGACGTTGATGTTCGGTTAAACTGATACCGTCAAACATGTGGCTCTGAACGCTGCGTTGCGCGGAGCCTTCACCCAGGTGCCAGTGATCGCCTGTGACGACTTCAGCTGCATGGCTTAAAGTACTGAATGCCAGCGTTGAGGCCATGACGGCAGCGGTAACTTTGCCCATCACTTGCTCCCAAAATCTTTTCTGTCGCGATTCAACGAGAGACAGTTTACGATTCGGGCTGCAAACATGCGTCAGGGGGTGTAAAACAACGTAAAGTCATAGATTAGCGACGCCTGATGACGTAATTTCTGCCTCGGAGGTACGTAAACAATGAATAAAATCCTGTTAGTTGATGATGACCGAGAGCTGACTTCCCTGTTAAAGGAGTTGCTCGAAATGGAAGGTTTCGATGTGCTGGTTGCCTATGATGGGGAACAGGCGCTTGAGCTTCTGGATGACAGCATCGATTTACTTTTGCTCGACGTCATGATGCCAAAGAAAAATGGCATTGATACGCTGAAAGCACTTCGTCAGACACACCAGACACCCGTAATCATGCTGACCGCTCGCGGCAGCGAATTGGATCGCGTACTTGGCCTTGAGCTGGGCGCGGACGACTATTTACCCAAACCGTTTAACGACCGTGAACTGGTCGCGCGCATCCGCGCTATTCTGCGTCGCTCACACTGGAGCGAACAGCAGCAGAATAGCGACAACGGCTCGCCGACGCTGGAAGTGGATGCGTTAAGCCTTAACCCAGGTCGCCAGGAAGCCAGCTTTGACGGGCAAACCCTGGAGTTAACCGGCACCGAATTCACCCTGCTCTATTTGCTGGCACAGCATCTCGGTCAGGTGGTTTCGCGTGAACACCTGAGCCAGGAAGTGCTGGGCAAACGCCTGACGCCTTTCGATCGCGCGATCGATATGCATATCTCGAACCTGCGTCGTAAGCTGCCAGAGCGTAAAGACGGTCACCCGTGGTTTAAAACCCTGCGCGGTCGCGGCTACCTGATGGTCTCCGCTTCATGATAGGGAGCTTAACCGCGCGCATCTTTGCCATCTTCTGGTTGACGCTGGCACTGGTGTTGATGTTGGTACTGATGTTACCCAAGCTCGATTCACGCCAGATGACCGAGCTACTGGACAGCGAGCAGCGCCAGGGGTTGATGATTGAGCAACACGTAGAAGCTGAACTGGCGAACGATCCACCCAACGATTTGATGTGGTGGCGTCGCTTGTTTCGGGCGATAGACAAGTGGGCACCGCCGGGACAGCGGTTATTACTTGTTACGACAGAAGGACGCGTGATCGGCGCAGAACGCAACGAAATGCAGATCATTCGTAACTTTATTGGTCAGGCCGATAACGCCGACCATCCGCAAAAGAAAAAATACGGTCGCGTTGAGATGGTCGGGCCTTTCTCCGTCAGAGACGGTGAAGATAACTACCAGCTGTATCTCATTCGACCTGCCAGCAGCTCACAATCTGACTTTATCAACCTGCTGTTCGACCGACCGCTGTTGTTGCTGATCGTCACCATGTTAGTCAGCTCTCCGCTATTGCTCTGGCTTGCCTGGAGTCTGGCGAAACCAGCGCGTAAGTTGAAAAACGCGGCGGATGAAGTGGCTCAGGGCAACCTGCGTCAGCATCCGGAGCTGGAAGCCGGCCCGCAGGAGTTTCTGGCGGCAGGCGCCAGCTTTAACCAGATGGTGACGGCGCTGGAGCGAATGATGACCACGCAGCAACGCCTGCTGTCGGACATCTCTCACGAGTTGAGAACGCCGCTGACGCGTCTACAGCTGGGCACCGCGCTGCTGCGCCGTCGTAGCGGTGAGAGCAAAGAGCTGGAGCGTATTGAAACTGAAGCGCATCGGCTGGACAGCATGATCAACGACCTGCTAGTGATGTCACGTAATCAGCAGAAAAACGCGCTGGTCAGTGAAACGGTGAAAGCCAATCAGCTGTGGGGCGAAGTGCTGGATAACGCCGCCTTTGAAGCCGAGCAGATGGGTAAATCGCTCACGGTGAATTTCCCGCCGGGTCCGTGGCCGCTGTACGGCAACCCAAATGCGCTGGAAAGTGCGCTGGAAAACATTGTGCGCAATGCCCTGCGTTACTCACACACGAAGATTGAAGTTGGCTTCGCGGTGGATATCGACGGGATTACCATCACCGTGGATGACGATGGTCCGGGCGTTAGCCCTGAAGACCGGGAACAGATTTTCCGTCCGTTCTATCGTACCGATGAGGCGCGCGATCGCGAGTCCGGCGGAACGGGTCTGGGTCTGGCGATTGTTGAAACCGCAATCCAGCAGCATCGTGGCTGGGTAAAGGCCGAAGACAGCCCACTGGGTGGTTTACGGCTGGTGATTTGGTTGCCACTGTATAAACGCGCTTAACTGGCTTCCCCGGTCACATCGCACCGGGGAAGCACTCACCTTATGCTGTCGCCGTTTCAGCCGCCAGCTTTTGCTTTTTAATCCGCTTCACCAGAATTGTTGAACAGATAAAGCCCATTAAGCTGAACGCAATCATCACGCTAAAGACATAGTTGTAGCCCGTGATGCCGCTATTGGTATCGAGTAAATAGCCGTATAACGTATATGCAAACATGGCGGGCATATAACCGATGATACAGCCAAATGCCATTGCCGAACCGGCATACTCACGCGGGGTCCCGATCTCATCCATCGGCGCGAAGAAAATGGCGCGCTGAGAGAAGATAATCGCCCCAAACCCTAAAGTCGCCACCATACCGATATATACGTTCATTGTTTGATGCGGTAACTGCATGAAAACAAGCATCGCAACGGCGGAGATCAAAAACGTCCACTTCAGGTATACCGTCGGCGATTTAGCCACCTTATCCGCCAATAGCCCCCCAATCGGTCCTCCCACCATTTTCAACGCATACTGGTTGATGATGCCGTACGCCCCGACGAGTGCTACCGGCAGCATGTAGATGTCTTTTAAGAACGGAATGAAGTAAGTCAGCCCACAATATGCGGCGTAAACGAAGAAAATCCCTAAAGAAGCCAGCCAGACGTTAGGGCAAGACAACACATGTTTGATACCTTTTAACACTTCCATGTTGGCGCTGGTTTTCTCGCCGCCTTTCACTTTGTCATCATCGACAATAAAGTACGTCACAATGCCCGCCGCAAGCGTGATGACCGTATAAAACAGCAGACCCGCCTGCATCCCCGCCTTACCTTCACCAAACTGGACGAAGACAAACAGAGCGCCAGAGGCCACGATGACATCCACCACGCCGCGTCCAGCTTCTAAAAAGCCGAACATGCGGCCTTGTTCTTCTTTCGTACCCAGCAGACGCACGGCTTTCAGCAATACCGGCCAGTAAACCACATCGGCAAAGAACGCCATTGCGGCAAAGCAAATGAGATAACCAGTAAATGACGGTAGCGTTGCCAGATATAAACCGCAAAGTCCTACCCCAATCAGACCGAATGGTAATAATATTTTCTTGGAGTAACGGTCTGCGATATAGAGCGAAAGAAAAAGCCCGGTTGTTTGAACAATCGTATAAACAGTAAAACTCAAGCCAATTTGTGTATTAGTTAAACCCCAGTCACTTTGCATTGGCACATAAAAAACATCTTTCATACTTGAAAGTTTAAATATTGTGCCGCCGCCTAAAATCAAAAAACAGAGCCTTGCCCATTTATTCATGAACATGAGTAACCCCTCATTGCTTGTTGAGAGAAATATTTAAATTAAATTATATAGACAATAAATTCAGAGAGTTATTTTTCATAACTCTTTCACATTTAATATATTTAAAGAAACTTATTGGTAATCTGTAAATTTTTTACACAAGTCACGAATGTATTGTATTTGAGCCAGAGCATGTTCTTTTTCCTGCGCCAATCGCGCATCAATCATGTCAGCGTCGGGCAGCGGCGTATAGCTTGCATCGCGCCACGGGATCCATGGATTATCGCCCTCATCGTCGAAACGAAATGCCGGAGCATAATATTCAACTTCTTCTTCCAGACCAAAAGCATGTACTTGCGGCTTATCTTCACCTAAGAGTAATAGTGCTTTGAGCATCTCTTCCATAGGTAAGTCGCCGTATCCTGAACGACAAGCTTCATGCCCCCAGCCTTTACCTTCTTTAATAATTTTTGCGTCTTTGATATGCACCTGAGTGATCAAAGAAGACATGACCTCTAACGCAGAAAGCGGCTGCTCATTAGCGTTAATCATGTTGCCAAAATCAAACAAAATAGAGAGATTCTTCATCCTACTATTATTCACCAGCGTCACCAGCTCATGACCTTGCAGATCTTCATGCTGTTCGATAGTAAAACTTAATCCGCAATCGTCATACTGAGACAGCCATGCAATATCATTGGCAATCTTCGCCATAACATCGTTCAGATGCCCTTCATAACGCGGGTAGAACCGAACTGACGTTGCGCCAGTTGCCACAGCAATACGGATCGCATCGGTCAATGTCGCCTGGTCCGATGCGCTCGTTTCAATGTGCACATCCAGGTTATATTTTTGAGCCTTCTCTTTAAAATCGTGTAACTGCCGATCGTTAAGTTTTTGCAGTGATTGGGATTCACCATCCTCAACATGTATTTTCACACCCTTCAATTGCTGCTGATGCGCAATATCCAGAAGATCGCCCGGCAAGACTCTCTCATAGCGCATATTCAGATGAAAGGCATAAGCATGTAGGTACAGTGGTATATTTCTCGCACGTTCAGCGAGAAGTTCTTGGTTACATTTTCCCATAGTTTTCTCATTCATCACGAATAACAAGTTCCACTGATTCAAGTCGCCAGTATTCAAAGTCAACCTGAACCACTTTTTTATCTCGGGTAGCCCGATGTTTTTCTACTAAAATTCCATATGTATTAGGCGCCACGCCCAGTTCTTTGCAGGCCACTTCCGGCATATTGATCGGTTTAAAAATCATTTCTTTGATATTTAAAACATGACCGAACGCATCTTCCCAGACGCTGGCAAAAGACTGATTGCCAAGTTTGTTTATGAATCCTGGTGCAACATCAGCATCAATATAGGACTCATGGTAAAACACTTTATGTGAATCAAGGCCACACCAGCCGGTAACTAAATAGCGATCGCCGGAGGAGAGAAAAACATCATCAACATGGTGTGGAACCGTCTCAATCGTTTCTTTGGTCAAATAATCCCAAAAAGGTTTACGCCCCTGAGCACAGGCTTCGGCATTGAAGCTGGAAAGTGATTTAGGGTTATAAATAAATCGCTTCGATGAAATAAACCAACCACTGCGGTTCTTTCGGAAAATACGCGCATCAATCTCAAGCTCAATCAGAACCTGCCGTAAGGTCATGCGCTTGGCATCCAGTAGCTCACATAACTCTCTCTCAGAAGGCAATTTGGAGCCGGCTGGCAAATTATTCTCGTTTAACCAGTTTTCAAAGCGCTCCCTGAGCACATCAACATTGTTTTTCTTTTTCATCTCGCCCATCTGGTTTAAACCAATTTGAAGCTAAGATATTTGAGTGCCGGAAATACTCAAGTTTTTTTTCAACGCAGAGTTTCTTTTTGTGGACCAGGTATCAAGAATGACCTGAAAACATGACGGGACAGGCAGGTTTTTTACACGCTTTAGTACACCGCGATAACAACCACAAGAGAGGCAAATCAGGTGTTGCCACCTGATTTAATTGCAAGATAAAGGTGGGTTTATTTTCCCCACAAACGGCGGGAATTGTCTTCGATCTTGCCGCTTAAACGACGCTTTTGCATCGTTCTGGTCCAGCTTTTCGATAACCCGGCAGCAGACAGTAGACGATGATACTGCGAGTCATCAAACGGCATATGCCAGGCAATCGCAATCGCCTCCCGCACGCTGACGTCACTGACGCGTGACGCCAGGATCAACGGTGCGTCTGCCGACACCTGACCGGGAGCGATGACGCTGCATAGCCAGCCTGTCTTGCCTGCATCCTGCATCTGGCTGGCCATATCGCTGATGCCAAAATGGAAATTCAGCTTAAAGCACGGCGAGCGCGGCTGCGTAACCTGAATCAGCGCGTCTCCCCACTGGAAAATATCGCCAATAAAGACATTCTCTTCCGTTAACCCCTCCGTAGAGAGATTCTCACCAAACGCGGGCGCGACAAATTGCTCCGCCTGCTGCAAAAACGCTTGTCTCCAGTGCTGATAGTGTTCACGCGGATAATGGCACAACGCGCGATCCGGCCCGCCGTGAATTTTTGTTTCCGCCTGCTCATCACCCGTCAGCCCCAGTTCGGTCAGCATCAACTCACCGTCAACCTGGACCTTAGCAATCGCGCTGGGACGGCTTCCCGCGTAGTCCCGAACCTTGCCAGTAAAAACATCGACCGGATATCGCATCTGTTCCCTCTCCCGATAAATTTCCCCCATTACACCACATTTATTTTACCCCAGTCGCTCAAAATGAGAGCACGGTTCACATGAAAGTTAGGGACACATGTTATCAATGTAATCTGGTTTTGAAACATCATTTCAAATAAGGAGTCGACAACGTGACTGGTCAATCGCAATTTGCTGGCGTCTGGTGTCCTTCCATTACGCCAATGGACAATGATGGCAAGATCGATCTTAACGGTCTGAGCCAGCATCTCAAACGCCTAACCGAGGCCAAAATCGACGTGATTTTGCTGATGGGCAGCATCGGAGAATTTGCCTCCTTTACGCTCGAAGAAAGGCTGCTGCTGATCCGCGAAGCCCGCGCCATGAGCTCGCTGAAGATGGTCGCCAACGTCTCATCCACCTGCCAGAATGATGTGCTGTTGATGGCGCAGGAAGCGTATCGCGTCGGTTACGACGCCGTCATGATCCTGCCACCTTACTACTACGGGCAAACGGCAAAACAGCTGCTGAGCTACTTCCGTCAGTTGGGGCAGAAACTTAGCGGTAAATGGTTTGCCTATAACTTTCCGGCACGCACCGGCTGCGATTTAACGCCCGAGCTGGTTGCCACCCTCGCCGCCGAGTTCCCGAATTTTGCTGGCATTAAAGATACCGTCGACTGCCAGTCCCATACCCGCAGTATGATTCAGACCACCCGCGCCGTACGGGAGGATTTTGCCGTGCTGTCCGGCTATGACGAATACTACATTCCTAACCTGCTGGCAGGCGGCGCGGGGATTATTTCAGGATTAAACAACGTCATGCCGGAACTGTTTGTCAGCGCGCGGGAAGCGTTTAAGCAGGGCGACCTGGCAGCGCTTCGCGATATTCAGGACCAAATTGGCACCTACATGTCCATCTATGCCATCGGCGAAGATTTTGTCACCACCATCAAAACCGTGGTGTCGCGTAAGTTTGGCTATTGCACCGGCGTGTCACGCAATGCCGGGGGAGAGTTGAACGAGAGCGAATGTCGAACTATCGATGAAGTCTTTGTTGTAGAAGGTTAACTCGTTAAGCCGGATGGTACAGACCATCCGGCAAAAGAGACTTATTTCACGGTACCGCGAATATCAATTTCCGCCGCCCTGGCTTTAACCCTTTTCGACCAGATGGAGGTGATAATCGGCACCAGAATTGAGGTCACAATCACCGACGTGGCGACGAGGGAAGTTGCTGCCGGTGCCATCGGTTTAAATGCCGGAACCATTTCCGCAATCAGCACCGGCGTGGCAACCGCCGCACCTGCGGAGCTGGAGGCCGCAATCCCCGCCGTACCATCGCCGCCGCCAATCAGTTTATCGGCAATAATCAAGGGGATACCGGTGATGATAATCACCGCGACACCCAGCAGAATACCCAGTACGCCAGTCTGCGCAATCACGCTCAAATCAATGGTGTTACCTAATGCGAAAGCAAAGAAAGGGATCAGCGTCTGCACCGCTTTGCTGAAGAACTCGCGCAGCTCAGGGTCCAGATTCCCCAGCGCAAAGCCAATCAGGAACGGTAATACGGCCCCTACAAACACGTGCGGTTCAAACGATGCGATCCCGGCGGTTCCCAGTATCACCATGGTCATCAGTGGGCCAGACTCCAGCGACATCAGGACAAACGCCCCGGCCTCTTCTTTGGTGCCGTACTGCTGCATAATCGAGGCATACAGCCCGCCGTTGGTCATATCCATGGCGGCCACCAGCGCCAGCGTAGATAGCCCGGCGAAGAATCCGACCTCCACACCATGTTCCGGCAGAATGCGTGAAGCAATCGCCGCGACCACCCACGCCACCAAAATCTTGGTGATGACTAACGTGCCCGACTTACGCAGTACGGTACCGGTGGCGCTTAGCTTAATCGACGCCCCCATACAAAAGAACCAGACCGCCAGGATAGGTACCGTACCGGTGATCATACCGTTGGTAAAGGAGCCGAAGTATTTCCCGGCGCCGGGGGAAAAGGTGTGACACAACGCGCCCAGGAAAAGCGGCACCAGCATCATGCCGCCTGGGATTTTCTCTATCGTTCGTTTGATCTGCATTTCCATCACCTGTAGACATAAAAATGGGGCAATTTTTATGGGCGATTGCATCTTGCTTTTGAGATGCGCCCGTCTTGATGAAAAGAAGATAGACATTCATAGAGACTATAAAAGTGATCCCACTCGCATAATAAAACCTTGTTTCAATTTAAATGGATCATTGTTTTTATATTGAGCCTGATCACAAAAAAACCCCCACAAGCATCGCTTGCAGGGGTTTCGTTAACGCGTAGAACTTATTTTTTTGCTGCGAAACGCGCGGTAGCTTCGTCCCAGTTCACCACGTTCCAGAACTCTTTGATGTAGTCTGGACGACGGTTCTGGAATTTCAGGTAGTAAGCGTGTTCCCAAACGTCCAGGCCCACGATCGGGAAGCCGGAAGCGCCAGAGATAGCTTCACCCATCAGCGGGGAATCCTGGTTAGCGGTGGAAACAACAGCCAGCTTGTCACCTTTCAGAACCAGCCACGCCCAGCCGGAGCCAAAACGGGTTGCCGCAGCTTTTTCAAATTCAGCTTTGAAGTTGTCGACGGAACCGAAGTCACGTTCAATAGCTGCTTTCAGGTCGCCCTGCAGCGTAGTACCGGTTTTCAGACCTTTCCAGAACAGGCTGTGGTTAGCGTGGCCGCCCGCGTTGTTGCGCAGTACGGTTTTCTTGTCAGCTGGCAGTTGATCCAGTTTAGCGATCAGTTCTTCAGCAGACAGGCTAGCGAATTCAGGCAGGCTTTCCAGCGCAGCGTTCGCGTTGTTTACGTAAGCCTGGTGGTGTTTGGTATGGTGGATTTCCATCGTCTGCTTATCGAAGTGCGGTTCAAGGGCATCATAAGCGTACGGCAGGGATGGCAGTGTATAACTCATAATCATCTCCAGTATTGTCGGGCGGCCAGTGTTAACGCCGCGTAAGCAGTTGGGTCATTATAGTTAATTAAATGATATTGAAAATGATTATCAATGCCGTACTTTTTACAGGGCTATTATGCGGCAAAAGTGTGAGCATCACTGGGAAAATCAGGTGAATTTTGCCAACCTGTGTAGAAAACAGGCAGCGACATGAAGGACATGGGAGATAAAGCACGACATAGTCTGAGAATTATCTCACAAGGAAATATTGCTATGTCTGTCAACATTGCCCTTTTTGGTATCGGCCTCGACACATACTGGCCCCAGTTTACAGGCCTGGAGTCACGTCTTCAGGGCTACCTGCAAACAATTGATGAGCGTCTGACGGCACAACAAGCCACCGTGATTAATGGCGGCCTGATTGATAACGTCGATAAAGCCGATGCCCTTATCAAGCGGTTGCAACAGCAGTCAGTCGATGCGGTCTGCCTTTACATCAGCACCTACGCGCTCAGCTCAACGGTGCTCCCCCTTGTGCAAAGCATCAATAAACCGGTCATTATTCTGGCCCTACAGCCAGAGCCAGGACTGCCCTATTCAACTATCCGTCAAATTCCCGATCGGGGCGGGCGTACTGGAGAGTGGCTGGCGCACTGTCAGGCCTGCAGCGCCCCCGAACTGGCAAACGTGTTTAACCGTGCGAATATCCGCTTTCAATTGATCGTTGGCGCATTACAGGGCGATGAGTACGTCTGGCAACAAACGGCGCAGTGGCTACAAGCCCTTAACGCTCGACAAATGTTGGCAAATTGTCAGGTCGGCGTCCTCGGACACTACTATGACGGCATGGTGGACGTTTACAGCAATATGACGAACTTGTCCGCCAAAATGGGCGTTCGCTTTAAGCCTCTGGAAATGTGTGAACTGGCAGAATATCGCGAGCAGGTCAGCGAGACAGAGCTCCATGCTAAACAGCAGGAAATGCACCGTGTACTTCAGTTGGATGCCGCCTGCGAGCCTGCAGAGCTTGACCGCGCACTCACCACAGCCTGTGCCATGGATAAACTGATTGCCCGGAATAAGCTCGGCGCACTCGCCTATTACTATGAGGGTCGTAACGGTAACGCTTATGAGAATATCATCACCTCAATAATTCTCGGCAATACGCTGCTTACACACCGTGGTATTCCCGTAGCGGGAGAATATGAAATCAAGAATGTGCTGGCGATGAAAATTCAGCAACTTTTAGGGGCTGGAGGTTCATTTTCAGAACCCTATGGTATTGAATTTACCGATGATGTTGTTTTATGGGGGCATGATGGTCCGGCACACCCGTTGATGGCGGATGGTCCGGTAAATCTGGTGCCGTTGCCGGTTTATCATGGCAAACCCGGTAAAGGTGTGTCTATTCAGATGACCGTGAAAGCTGGCCCGGTAACCTTTCTTTCGGTAATTGAAGATGCCGAAAACGGGGTGCGTTTACAGTATGCCGAAGGTGAAGCGGTGGCGGGTGAAGTTCTGGATATCGGCAACACCAACAGCCGCTATCACTTCCCGTTATCGGCTCGCGAGTTTACCACGCAATGGTGCATGGGCGGCCCAGCCCATCATTGCAGTATTGGCCTGGGGCATCATGGTGAGGTACTGGAAAAACTCGCCTGGTTACTGGGTATTCAGGCAGTAAGAATCTGCTAATCCTCAATATTTCCGCCCTTCACAAAAAGAGGGGCGGAGCCGCATTTGTGATCAACATCCCTTTCATCCCCTGAATTTTGCCAGCATTACTCATCACGCGGCAGCATACTGAAGGTTAATTTATTGCTCACTCTTTAGACTTTTGAATATCAAAACGGGTGATTTTCATCCTGCCAAATCGATAATTCAAAAGGAAACAGAATGGGTAACGCAATTACGATGGGGATAATATGGCATCTTATCGGTGCCGCTAGTGCCGCTTGTTTCTATGCCCCCTTTAAAAAGGTACAACACTGGTCCTGGGAAACCATGTGGTCCATCGGTGGCTTTGTTTCATGGCTGATCCTTCCCTGGCTCGTCAGCGCGATCCTGCTGCCGGACTTCTGGACCTATTACAGTTCATTTAGCGCGTCCACACTGCTGCCGGTATTTTTATTCGGTGCCATGTGGGGGATTGGTAACATCAACTATGGTCTGACCATGCGTTACCTCGGTATGTCGATGGGGATCGGGATCGCTATCGGCATTACGCTGATTGTTGGCACCTTAATGACGCCAATCATTGCCGGTAAATTTGACGTGCTCATCGGCACGCCTGGTGGGCGTATGACCCTGCTCGGCGTGCTGGTCGCCCTGATCGGCGTGGCGATTGTCACCCGTGCCGGACAGTTAAAAGAGCGCAAGATGGGCATCAAAGCCGAAGAGTTCAATCTGAAAAAAGGTCTGATTCTGGCGGTGATGTGCGGCTTTTTCTCCGCGGGGATGTCCTTTGCGATGGATGCGGCTAAACCCATGCATGAAGCCGCTGCAGCACTCGGTATCGATCCGCTGTATGTCGCCCTGCCAAGCTACGTCGTCATCATGGGCGGCGGTGCGGTAATCAATCTGGGATACTGCTTCATTCGTCTGGCAAAAATGAAAAATCTGTCAGTAAAAGCCGACTTCTCGTTAGCCAAGCCGCTGATTATCAGCAACATCCTGTTCTCGGCGCTTGCTGGTCTGATGTGGTATCTCCAGTTCTTCTTTTACGCCTGGGGCCATGCCAAAATTCCGGCGCAATATGACTATATGAGCTGGATGCTGCACATGAGCTTCTACGTCCTGTGCGGTGGTATCGTAGGCCTGATCATGAAAGAGTGGAGCAATGCAGGACGACGTCCGGTCAGTGTGCTAAGCCTTGGCTGCGTGGTGATCATTGTCGCGGCAAACATTGTGGGTCTGGGAATGGCCAGCTAAGCGGGCTGGGTGCTGAGATGACGCCACTGGCTTGGCGTCATCCCGGTTTCGCGCGTGAACACCACCGAAAAGTAGTTACTGTCCTCAAAGCCGCAACGCATGGAAATCTCACTAATCATCAACCGACTATGTTTGAGCAGATACTGGGCATGGCAGACCCGCACCTGGCGCAGGTACTGGTTGATGGTCATCCCGGTCTGGCTGCGAAACTGCTGGCGCAAAACGCGCTCGCTGCACCGTTCACCCTCACAAAACTTATCCAGTTCGAACGCATGTTCATGGCTACCGGCTAGCGCGGTGATCAGTTTATCCAGCAGCGTTTCACTCGAGGTCGCCGGAAGCGTATCCGTGGCGTAACGATGGCGTTTAAGATGGGTCACCAGTTGCCCGAACAGCAGCTCAGCCATGGTGAAAGCCTGCGCATCACGTTGATTACTTTCATGCTCAAGCTGGCTTATCACCTGCCGGGCCTGGGTCATGCCAACACTGCCGAGTCGCCAGTGCGGCTGCCTCGGCGTACCGTCAAATCCGGGGATCGCCCCTTGCCAGTCAACGTTCAGCGTCAATCGTTCCGGACAGTAGATGATATTTTGTAACACCAGGTCGTTAACGGAAGTGTAGGAGTGTTTATCTTCGGCACGAATGTAAAACAGATCGCCACGGGTTACCCGGTACGGGCGATCGTTAAGGACATGCAGACCATTACCGCGCCAGACCAACACCAGCTCGCAAAACTCATGGGTATGCTCAGCAAAGACATCCTGCGGATAACGATCGGCCACGGCGACAGCCTGCTGCTCATGCGCAAAAAAGTCTGATTTCAGAAGGACCAGATGGTTCGCCATCACAATATTCCCTGTCGGATGGCGGCTACGCCTTATCCGACCTACAGATTACGTGACACGTAGGCCGGATAAGGCGTAGCCGCCATCCGGCGTTAAGGGACATGATTATCTGAGATTCGGCGGTAAAAAACGTTGATAGCTTTCGCGTTACTGGAGGCTGCTTGCCACAACGAGATCGCGCCCCTGACGAATATCGCGTGGTGACCACTTGAACTCACGGCGAAAAAGCGTCGAAAAGTGGTTACTGTCGCCAAAACCGCAGAGATAGGCGATCTCTGTCACGCTGTCATCACTGTGACGAAGCAGATGCCTGGCTTTAATCAGCCGCAGACGATTAAGGTAGCGCTGCGGCGTCAGCCCTGTTTGCTGTTTAAGCTGGCGGTGCAAAGTGCGTAAAGAGAGCGAAAACTTCTCGGCCAACGCCTCCCAGCACACATCGTCGGCAAAGTTATCTTCCAGCCACGCCATCAAAAGGTTAAGACGCGCATCGTTATCAGTGGCCGCTTCCATCAGGCTGCTTTTACGCAGCAGCACCAGCAACTGCATGAACA
The DNA here is from genome assembly GCF_004353845.1 of Citrobacter arsenatis. Classification (GTDB taxonomy): domain Bacteria; phylum Pseudomonadota; class Gammaproteobacteria; order Enterobacterales; family Enterobacteriaceae; genus Citrobacter; species Citrobacter arsenatis. The sequence continues at coordinate 192,812 of NZ_CP037864.1, read as the reverse complement.
GGATCTCGCGATTTGCCGCCGTCGGCGTATCCATCCCCTCGCCGAGCGTTTCCATCTGCCCTACCAGGTGCCGAACCTGCTGCAATACGCCCTGGTTTACACGCCAGTGGGAGGGATACTGCCCATTTTGTTCCTGAGGCAAAAGCTGATTCAGCCCGGCCAGAAATTGAAACGCATCCGGGGAGCGATACAGAACATTGGTCAGACACAGATTGTCAGTATGTTCGTATAAATGCCTGTCATGATCGCGCACGAAACACACCGTACCGCCGCTGATGGTGTAAGGCTGTCCGTTGAATACATGGATCCCCGTTCCATGCTCGACCACCACAATTTCATGAAAATCATGGTGATGCTCAGGAAACGCGGGTTGAGGAAGGCGTGGTTCGATAGCCACTGGTGCTTTACCTGTCGGAAAAAAATCCACGCAATGCAGTACGGTCATGACAGCTCCCCCTGATTAACGAATATGGCTGAATAGTAATTAAGGGTTACTACCCTCACCTTAAATTTTTGACGCCAAAGTGCGTAAACACGGTTAATTCTTCAAGAAATGGCGGGAAAGATCGGGAAATGCGGAAGACGTCACATCCGCCAAAATCCACGCTATTAGTGGAAACTGTGAACAGCATCACGTTCACCTTTGCCGTGTTGCCAGCCGCTAATTGGGGCTGTCACTGTCAAGAAGGTACGCTTTTCCCGGGGTTCTTAGACTGAGTGCAATAAAACTCAGAAGGACCTCGCTATGACTTTTCGCCATTGTGTCGCTGTCGATCTCGGCGCATCCAGTGGGCGCGTAATGCTGGCGCGTTACGACAGTGAACACCGCACCCTGACGCTGCGTGAAATCCACCGTTTCGTTAACTGTCTGCAAAAAACAGACGGTTTCGACACCTGGGACATCGACAGCCTGGAAAACGACATTCGTCTTGGTCTGAAGAAAGTCTGCGATGCAGGCATTCGGATCGACAGCATCGGCATCGATACCTGGGGCGTGGATTACGTCCTGATCGATAACGCCGGTCAACGTGTAGGTCTGCCGGTCTCTTACCGTGACAGCCGCACGACTGGCATCATGTCGCAGGCGATGGCGCAACCGGGTAAAAGTGAAATTTACCGCCGTAGCGGTATTCAGTTTCTGCCCTTTAATACCCTGTATCAGTTGCGTGCGCTGGTTGAACAGCAGCCAGAGCTGCTCCCGCAGGTGGCCCATGCCCTGCTGATCCCCGACTACTTTAGCTTTCGCCTGACCGGCGAAATGAACTGGGAATACACCAACGCCACCACCACGCAGCTCGTCAATATCAATACTGACGACTGGGATGACACGCTGCTGGCGTGGACCGGGGCAGACAAAGCCTGGTTTGGTCGCCCGACGCATCCAGGGAACGTCATTGGCTACTGGATTTGCCCGCAGAAAAATCACATTCCGGTCGTGGCCGTCGCCAGTCACGACACCGCCAGCGCGGTTATTGCTTCGCCGCTGGCCGATCAAAACAGCGCGTATCTCTCTTCTGGTACCTGGTCACTGATGGGTTTTGAGAGCAGAACGCCGTATACCAATGATGCGGCGCTGGCGGCAAACATCACCAACGAAGGAGGCGCGGAAGGGCGCTACCGTGTACTGAAAAATATTATGGGGTTATGGCTGCTCCAGCGCGTTTTAAAAGAGCGCCAGATTACCGACCTGCCAACGCTTATCACCGAAACGCAAGCGCTGCCGGCCTGCCAGTTCCTGATAAACCCGAACGACGATCGCTTTATCAATCCCGACGACATGAGCGCGGAAATTCAGGCGGCATGCCGTGAATCGGGTCAACCTGTTCCCCTGCAAAACGCCGAACTGGCGCGCTGTATCTTCGACAGCCTGGCGTTGCTGTATGCCGACATCCTGCAAGAGCTGGCACTCCTGCGTGGCGCAGCGTTTAGCCAACTGCACATCGTCGGTGGCGGCTGCCAGAACGCCTTACTGAACCAACTGTGCGCGGATGCCTGCGGTATTCGCGTGATGTCCGGGCCAATTGAGGCCTCCACGCTCGGCAATATTGGCATCCAGTTAATGACGCTGGACGAGCTTAGCAACGTCGATGATTTCCGTCAGGTTGTGCGCGCCAACTACGACCTGACCACCTTCATTCCAAATCCTGAAAGTGAAATTGCCCGCTACCAGGCGCAGTTTCAATCACTACGACAGACAAAGGAGCTTTGCGCATGACCACTCAACTTGAACAAGCCTGGGAACTGGCAAAACTGCGTTTCGCCGCGGTAGGTATTGATGTCGAGGCGGCCTTACGCCAGCTCGATCGTCTGCCGGTCTCCATGCACTGCTGGCAGGGCGATGATGTCGCCGGTTTCGAGAATCCGGAAGGCTCGCTCACTGGCGGTATTCAGGCTACCGGCAACTATCCGGGCAAAGCGCGTAACGCCAGCGAACTGCGGGCCGATCTGGAGCAGGCGCTACGCCTGATCCCAGGGCCAAAACGCCTGAATTTGCACGCGATCTATCTGGAATCGGATACGCCGGTTGCCCGCGACCAAATCAAACCTGAACATTTCAAAAACTGGGTTGAGTGGGCAAAAGCGAACCAGTTAGGGCTGGATTTCAACCCGTCCTGCTTCTCACACCCGCTGAGCGCCGACGGCTTCACGCTGGCGCATGCTGACGACACCATTCGCCAGTTCTGGATCGATCACTGCAAAGCCAGCCGTCGCGTCTCGGCGTACTTCGGCGAGCAGTTGGGCACGCCGTCGGTGATGAACATCTGGATCCCAGATGGCATGAAAGACATCACCGTTGACCGTTTAGCGCCGCGCCAGCGCCTGCTGGAAGCACTGGACGACGTGATCAGCGAGAAACTCGACCCGGCGCACCATATCGACGCCGTCGAGAGCAAACTGTTTGGCATCGGCGCTGAAAGCTACACCGTGGGCTCCAACGAATTCTACATGGGTTACGCCACCAGCCGTCAAACCGCGCTATGCCTTGATGCGGGTCACTTCCACCCGACCGAAGTGATTTCCGACAAAATCTCCGCCGCCATGCTGTACGTACCGCGCCTGCTGCTGCACGTCAGCCGTCCGGTGCGTTGGGACAGCGACCACGTCGTGCTGCTGGATGATGAAACTCAGGCGATTGCCAGCGAGATCGTCCGCCACAACCTGTTCGACCGCGTACACATTGGACTCGACTTCTTCGACGCTTCCATTAACCGCATCGCCGCGTGGGTGATTGGCACCCGCAACATGAAAAAAGCGCTGCTGCGCGCGCTGTTAGAACCGACCGAACAACTGCGTCAGCTCGAAGCCAGCGGCGACTACACCGCACGTCTGGCGCTGCTGGAAGAGCAAAAATCGCTGCCGTGGCAGGCCGTCTGGGAGATGTATTGCAAGCGCCACGACACGCCAGCGGGCAGCCAGTGGCTGGAAAGCGTGCGCGCCTATGAAAAAGAGATTTTAAGCAAACGTAGCTAACCGTGACGCCAGACTTGTAGGCCGGATAAGACGCCCCGCGTCGCCATCCGGCAATGAATGAAACACGATTGCCGGATGGCGCTTCGCTTATCCGGCCTACGTAAGACCCGATAACGTTCGGGCAATAAACAGGAACACCGAAGATGCAAAACATTACTACTTCCTGGTTCGTCCAGGGCATGATCAAAGCCACTTCCGATGCGTGGTTGAAAGGCTGGGACGAGCGTAACGGCGGTAACCTGACGCTGCGTCTGGATGAGGCAGACATTGCACCATTTAGCGCCGATTTCCATGAAAAACCGCGCTATATCGCGCTAAGTCAGCCGATGCCACTGCTGGCGAACACGCCGTTTATCGTCACCGGTTCCGGCAAATTTTTCCGCAACGTTCAGCTCGATCCGGCAGCCAATTTGGGCGTGGTGAAAGTAGACAGCGACGGCGCGGGCTACCACATCCTCTGGGGACTGACCCACGAAGCGGTACCAACTTCCGAGTTGCCTGCGCACTTCCTCTCCCACTGCGAACGCATTAAGGCGACGAACGGCAAAGACCGCGTGATCATGCACTGCCATGCCACTAACCTGATCGCCCTGACCTACGTGCTGGAAAACAACACCGCGCTGATCACCCGCAAACTGTGGGAAGGCAGCACCGAGTGCCTGGTGGTATTCCCGGATGGCGTCGGCATTCTGCCGTGGATAGTGCCGGGTACTGATGAAATCGGCCAGGCGACCGCCGAGGAAATGCAGAAACATTCGCTGGTACTGTGGCCGTTCCACGGCGTGTTCGGTAGCGGACCGACTCTCGACGAGGCGTTCGGTTTGATAGATACCGCAGAGAAATCCGCCGAGGTTCTGGTCAAAATTTATTCGATGGGCGGTATGAAGCAGACCATCACGCGCGAAGAACTGATTGCGCTTGGCAAACGTTTTGGTGTGACGCCACTGGCAAGCGCCATAGCGCTGTACTGATACCACCCCCAACCCAATGCCGGATGGCGGCTCCTTTCCCGTAGGCCCGATAAGCGCAGCGTCATCGGGCAATAACACGGCGCCGGATGGCGGCTTCGCCTGATCCGGCCTACAAAGGCTTACTATTATTAAGGAGAATATTCATGAGCTTTATGTTGGCACTGCCAAAAATTAGCCTGCATGGCGCCGGCGCGATTGCCGATATGGTGAATCTTGTGGCGAATAAGCAATGGGGCAAAGCGCTGATCGTCACTGATGGTCAACTGGTGAAGCTGGGCCTGCTGGACAGCCTGTTTGCCGCGCTGGATGAACATCAAATGTCTTACCACCTGTTTGATGAGGTGTTCCCAAACCCGACAGAAGAGCTGGTGCAGCAAGGTTTTGTGGCATATCAAAGCGCAGAATGTGACTACATTATTGCCTTCGGCGGCGGCAGCCCGATCGATACCGCTAAAGCGGTGAAGATCCTGACCGCCAACCCCGGCCCTTCTACCGCTTACTCCGGCGTAGGCAAAGTGAAAAATGCGGGTGTACCGCTGGTCGCCATCAATACCACCGCCGGTACGGCAGCAGAGATGACCAGCAACGCGGTCATTATCGACTCTGCCCGCAAGGTCAAAGAGGTGATCATCGACCCGAATATCATTCCGGATATTGCCGTGGATGACGCCAGCGTGATGCTGGAAATCCCGGCCTCCGTCACCGCCGCAACCGGTATGGACGCCCTGACCCACGCGGTGGAAGCCTATGTTTCCGTTGGCGCGCATCCGCTCACCGACGCCAACGCGCTGGAAGCAATTCGCTTAATCAACCTGTGGCTACCGAAAGCGGTCGACGATGGCCATAACCTTGAAGCCCGCGAGCAAATGGCGTTTGGTCAGTATCTGGCGGGTATGGCATTCAACAGCGCTGGTCTGGGGCTGGTGCATGCGCTGGCTCACCAGCCGGGCGCAACCCATAATCTGCCGCACGGCGTCTGCAACGCCATCCTGCTGCCGGTAATTGAAAACTTTAATCGCCCGAACGCCGTGGCGCGCTTTGCCCGCGTGGCGCAGGCGATGGGTGTCGATACCCGTGGTATGAGCGATGAAGTGGCAAGCATGGAGGCTATCAACGCGATTCGTGCGCTCAGCAAGCGTGTTGGTATTCCTGCGGGTTTTAGTTCCCTTGGCGTGACCAAAGAGGATATTGAAGGCTGGCTGGATAAAGCGTTGGCCGATCCGTGTGCGCCGTGCAACCCGCGCACCGCCAGCCGCGACGAAGTCCGCGAGCTGTATCTGGAGGCGTTATGATCCGCAAGGCCTTTGTGATGCAGGTGAATGCCGACGCGCACGTTGAGTATCAACATCGACACAATCCCATCTGGCCAGAACTGGAAGCAGTGCTGAAAAAACACGGCGCCCATCACTACGCGATTTATCTCGATCAGGAGCGCAACCTGCTGTTTGCTACCGTTGAGATTGAGTCCGAAGCGCGCTGGAATGCTGTCGCCAGCACCGACGTTTGCCAGCGTTGGTGGAAGCATATGCGTGACGTCATGCCGGCCAACCCGGACAACAGCCCGGTTAGCGCAGAGCTAAAAGAAGTGTTTTATCTGCAATAGACTTGTAGGCCGGATAAGGCGCTAACGCGCCGCATCCGGCACAACGCAACAGAACAGTTAGTTCTGCTCAGAAACCAGAATCGCCTGGGTGTCAGGCTCCAGCGCTTTAAAGATATGCGCCCGATCTGCGGGGTAACAAATATAGTCGCCCTCGCCTAACTCCTCCGGCGCTTCCGTCAATCCCACCATCGCCTTACCCTGCGTCACAATGATGTGTTCTACCGATCCCGGCGGATGGGGCTGTGAAATCCGATCCGCGCCCGGCTGCGTCAGCAGCAGATAGATATCCCGCCGCGCCCCCGGTGGGCAGGCGGCCAGTAAAATGGCCTGATAGTGGGCCTGCTCAGCCACCACCTTTGTCCCTTCGCCGCGGCGAATCACCTGCGTTTTTTGTTCCTGCGGCTCCAGCAGGCGAGCAAAGGGAATATCTAACGCCACACACAGCGACCAGAGCGTTTCCAGGCTAGGATTGCCATTGCCCGCTTCCAATTGCGAGAGTGTCGATTTTGCAATCCCCGCGCGACGGGCAATCTCCGCCAGCGACAAACCGGTGCGCTGACGTTCACGCACCAGGCTTTTCGCAATCATACTGATGGGCTGGGTCATTCACGACTCCACGTTTTTTATATCGAACGAATCGTTCGACTTGTAAAGTTAACTGGTCCCGTTCATTATAATGGAAATTCGTTCGATATGGCTAAAACGGTATGAAACATTATTTTTCCAGTCTCAAAAGCGACACGATAAAAGCAATATTTTTAGTCTGTCTGGCCGTCGGCGTCGTCGGCATGTCATACGGCTCGCTGGCGATGGCCTACGGCTTCCCGCTGTGGGTACCGTTTGTGCTCTCTATTACCGTGCTGGCGGGCGCGTCCGAGTTTATGTTTATCGGCATCGTCGCCAGCGGTGGTAATCCACTGGCGGCTGCGGCTGCCGGTTTACTGGTCAACGCCCGACACGTGCCGTTTGGCGTCACGGTGCGCGATCTGGTGGGTAGCCGGGCCGCCAGCTTCCTCGGCTGCCATATCATGAACGACGAAAGCGTGGTCTTTGGCCTGTCGCAAAAAACGCCCGAACAACGAAAAGCCGCCTACTGGCTGTGCGGTCTGGGCGTCGCCATTTTCTGGCCTGTAGGCACGCTGATCGGCGCGGGTGTCGGCAAACTGCTCCCCGCCCCGGAGACTATCGGTCTGGATGCCGTCTTCCCCGCCATTCTGCTGGCTTTGGTTGTCCCAGCATTCAAAAACCGCACCACGCTGATCCGTGCCTGTAGCGGCGCCGGGCTGTCGCTTGCCGCCATCCCCTTTGCACCGGTCGGTTTACCGGTCCTGCTTTCACTGTTTGGCTTACTGACGAGGAAAAAATAATGGGCAACATGACGCTGTTTATCGTCGGTATCGCCATCTTATCTCTGGGAACGTATTTAATGCGTTTAGGAGGAGCGAAGCTTGGCAGCCGTTTAGCGTTCTCAGAACGCTCGCAGGCACTGCTTTCCGACGCCGCAACAGTATTACTGTTCTCCGTTGCGCTGGCGACCACCTTTTACGAAGGGGAACATTTTGCCGGCATGGCGCGCGTGCTGGGCGTGGCTTTTGCGGTATTTCTCGCCTGGCGCAAGCTGCCGCTGATTGTGGTGATCGTCGCTGCCGCGGTGGTAACTGCGCTGTTAAGAATGGCGGGTATAAACTAAAAAAGCGCCTCAAGGGCGCTCTTTCGACAGTACTAAGGTATCTTATTTCAGCAGTTCAGCGGTCATGTGCACGCGGTTGCCGGTGTAAGCCTGAGTGATTTTATAATCGCTGGCGCCTGCACGTTCAGCCTGAGCGGCAATTTTTGCTTCAGCGCTTTCCAGCGTAGAACCGGTTGCGGTCACTGTCTGAGCAGCGAAAGAACCGAAAGAAGTAGCCAGAGCGATAACTGCGACAAAAGTTTTGATGCTTTTCATGATATAAACCCTTTAACTAAGTTGTTTGAATAAGGCACCGTGCCTTGATGTGATAAATAATAGCCATCTCATCACACAACTGAAAGCGGAAGGATTTGCCAGTCTTATTCAAATTATTTGAGAGATAAGATGGCACGTAATCGGGAATCACAATGGCTTGCAGGCAGCCGAAGGAAAGCGCAACCGGCGGGTAGTTGGTTACTACGTCAGGGTGAACCGCAAAGTAAAATCCATCTTTTACATCATGGCGTTGTACGTGCGGTGTATCACGCAGACAACGGCGTTGAAAAGGTTAAAGAATTCTACTTCCCTGGGGAGTACTGCTTTCTGTATCTGAACTGGCTAACCAACACGCCTGCCGATTACAGTCTGCAGATGATCACCGCTGGCGAAACCAGTGAAATACCGCTGGCGTTGCTGGATGCGCCGGAAAATCAGGATCTTAAGACCCAGCTACTGGTTCAGCAGTTGATCTACAAAGAGAAAAAAGAGCAAATGCTGCTGCTCAATACCCCAGAGCAACGCTACCAGTACGTACAAACACACTTCCCGGACTGGGAGTCGCAGCTCACTCAGCGCGATCTCGCCAACTATATCGGCATCACTCCCGTTAGCCTGTCTCGTATTCGCCAGCGTCTTAACAAAGGTTAACGCCTTACGTTGATGCGTCGATTATTGTCCCGTCACTCATTAACTGTTGGCGCACATTATGAACGCATTTCTCCTCTCTCAGATGCTGGCTGGCATCAGCTTTTTGCTGGATATTTCCGCTTTTCATTTCCAACGCCGGGCCATCACCTTATTTCTGCTCACCAGCTCCACTTCCCTGTTGGCTATCCACTTCTATCTTTTAGATCAACACGCTGCGGCTGGGTTAATGATCATTGCCGCATGCCGCTACGCGACGGCCATTGTCACGTTTCACCGCTGGGCGATGGGGGGATTTATGCTGGGATCGCTGCTGTGTAGCGTTTATCTTTGGCAAAATTTGTCGAGTATTTTGCCGCTGATGGGAAGCCTGCTGATGACCTTTGCGTCGTTTCAAAAACGCAGCGGAAGATTACGGGGATACACATTGTGCGGCAGCCTGTGTTGGCTACTGAACAATGTGATTGTCGGCTCGCCAGTCGCTGTAATCATGGAACTGGCATTTTCAGGCAGTATTTTGGCCGCCTGGTGGCGTCACAGAGCGATCAAACGTTGCGGATGCGTATAGATTGTTGCTCTGCCCGGTTTGCAAAAACCCACCAGCGTCAGATTACAGCGTTCAGCAACTTCCACAGCAAGCGTTGTCGCCGCAGAGACGGCAAACAGAATTTCCACGCCGCACATCGCCGACTTCTGCACCATCTCGTAGCTGGCGCGGCTGGAGACTAATACCGCGCCCTGCTGCCAGGTCTCACCTTCGATTGCACGTCGTCCCAGCAGTTTATCCAGCGCAACATGACGACCTACATCTTCATGCCCACCCGCCAGATGACCTGACGGCTGAACCCAGGCAGCCGCATGCGTACAGCCTGTCAGTTGCCCAACAGGTTGGAAATCAGGGAGATGCCGTAAAGCGTTATCGAGATGCGCCAGATCGAATGTCTGGGTAAACGGCAGTGGCTGCACCGGTTTACCTATATCATTAAGCTGTTCCACACCACAAACACCGCAGCCGGTGCGCCCGGCCAGTGCGCGACGACGCTCTTTCAGCCCCATAAAGCGGCGGCTGGACAGCTCAACCTGCACTTCTAATCCGTTGCAGGAAGGCACTACGTCCATCGCGTAAATATCCTGCGGGGACTCAATAATGCCTTCAGAAAGTGAAAAGCCCATCGCGAAGTGCTCAAGATCTTTCGGTGATGCCATCATCACCACGTGTGAAATCCCGTTATATACCAGCGCCACAGGCACTTCTTCAGCTACCTCATCAGGCTGAGGCTGTTGCAAATCCTCACGCTTCCAGAGGGTCAACTGACGAGATCCTGTCGGAGATGTCACATTCTTGATGTTTTCTTGAATAATCTTATTCACTTTCTTTTAACCATATTGGAACACGCATACCAACATTGTGGTATTCTTTACAAACCCCTCCTGGACGGAGGGAAATTCACCCAATTCTGGACCTTTGCGGTCCCGTCCGCAAAGAAAAATAACAACCACTTCCCTCGCGTTCGCGTTATAGAAAAGCGAAGGGAACGTGACAATGTCGAAACAAGGAGCGAACCATGCAGGTCAGCAGAAGGCAGTTCTTTAAGATCTGCGCTGGCGGTATGGCAGGCACCACGGCAGCGGCACTGGGCTTTGCACCCGGCGTAGCGCTCGCGGAAACACGGCAATATAAACTGCTGCGCACCCGTGAAACCCGTAACACCTGCACTTACTGTTCCGTTGGCTGTGGACTGTTAATGTACAGCCTCGGTGACGGAGCTAAAAACGCCAAAGCATCCATCTTCCATATCGAAGGGGACCCGGATCACCCGGTGAACCGTGGCGCGCTGTGCCCGAAAGGGGCTGGACTTGTGGACTTCATCCACTCCGAAAGCCGCCTGAAATTCCCGGAATACCGCGCACCAGGCTCTGATAAGTGGCAACAGATTAGCTGGGATGAGGCATTTGACCGCATCGCTAAGCTGATGAAAGAAGACCGTGACGCTAACTATGTGGCACAAAACGCCGAAGGCGTAACCGTTAACCGCTGGCTTTCCACCGGGATGCTGTGTGCTTCCGCTTCCAGTAACGAAACCGGCTATTTAACGCAAAAATTCTCCCGCGCGCTCGGTATGCTCGCGGTCGACAACCAGGCACGCGTCTGACACGGACCAACGGTAGCAAGTCTTGCTCCAACATTTGGTCGCGGTGCGATGACCAACCACTGGGTCGACATTAAAAACGCCAACCTCGTCGTGGTGATGGGCGGTAACGCCGCTGAAGCTCACCCGGTCGGGTTCCGCTGGGCGATGGAAGCCAAGATTCACAACGGCGCGAAGCTGATTGTGATCGATCCGCGCTTTACGCGAACCGCTGCGGTGGCTGATTTCTATGCTCCGATTCGTTCCGGTACTGACATTGCTTTCCTGTCAGGCGTTTTGCTGTACCTGCTGAACAACGAAAAATTCAACCGCGAATACACTGAAGCCTACACCAACGCCAGCTTGATCGTGCGTGAGGATTACGGTTTCGAAGATGGCCTGTTCACCGGCTACGACGCGGACAAACGCAAGTATGACAAAACCAGTTGGAACTACGAACTGGATGAAAAAGGCTTCGCCAAACGCGACGTCACCTTGCAACATCCGCGCTGCGTGTGGAACCTGCTGAAACAGCACGTCTCCCGCTACACGCCGGACGTTGTCGAAAACATCTGTGGGACGCCAAAGGCCGACTTCCTGAAGGTCTGTGAATACATCGCAGAAACCAGCGCCAAAGATAAAACCGCATCGTTCCTGTACGCCCTGGGCTGGACGCAACACTCCGTGGGTGCACAGAACATCCGTACTATGGCAATGATCCAGTTGCTGCTTGGCAACATGGGGATGGCAGGCGGCGGCGTTAACGCCCTGCGCGGTCACTCCAACATTCAGGGCTTGACCGATTTAGGCCTACTGTCACAAAGCCTGCCGGGCTATATGACGCTGCCGAGCGAAAAACAGACCGACCTGCAAACCTACCTTGCCGCTAACACGCCAAAACCATTGCTGGAAGGTCAGGTGAACTACTGGGGCAACTACCCGAAATTCTTCGTTTCGATGATGAAAGCCTTCTTTGGCGATAAAGCGACAGCGGAAAACAGCTGGGGCTTTGACTGGTTGCCGAAGTGGGACAAAGGGTACGACGTGCTGCAGTACTTCGAGATGATGAACCAGGGCAAAGTGAATGGCTATATCTGCCAGGGCTTTAACCCGGTCGCATCATTCCCGAATAAAAACAAAGTTGTGGCTTCACTGTCCAAACTGAAGTATCTGATCACTATCGATCCGCTCAACACCGAGACCTCCACCTTCTGGCAGAACCACGGTGAGTCGAACGATGTTGACCCGTCAAAAATCCAGACCGAAGTATTCCGTCTGCCGTCCACCTGCTTCGCCGAAGAAAACGGTTCTATCGTCAACTCCGGTCGCTGGCTGCAGTGGCACTGGAAAGGCGCGGATGCCCCGGGGATTGCCGTTACCGATGGCGAAATCCTTGCCGGTATCTTCCTGCGTCTGCGCAAGATGTATGCCGAACAAGGCGGAGCGAACCCGGAACAGGTGCTGAGCATGACCTGGAACTACTCCACCCCGCACGAACCGGCTTCGGAAGAAGTGGCGATGGAGAGTAACGGTAAAGCGCTGGCCGACATTACCGACCCGGCCACCGGCGCGGTTATCGTCAAGAAAGGCCAACAGCTCAGCTCGTTCGCCCAACTGCGTGACGACGGCACCACCTCCAGCGGCTGCTGGATTTTTGCCGGTAGCTGGACGCCGGAAGGCAACCAGATGGCGCGTCGCGATAACGCCGACCCGTCAGGCCTTGGCAATACGCTGGGCTGGGCATGGGCGTGGCCGCTCAACCGACGCATTCTGTATAACCGCGCTTCCGCTGACCCGCAGGGGAATCCGTGGGATCCAAAACGTCAGATCCTGAAATGGGACGGAGCGAAATGGAGCGGGATGGATATTCCGGACTACAGCGCCGCCGCACCGGGCAGCAACGTTGGGCCGTTCATCATGCAGCCGGAAGGGATGGGACGCCTGTTTGCTATCGATAAGATGGCGGAAGGTCCGTTCCCGGAACACTACGAGCCGTTTGAAACGCCGCTTGGGACTAACCCGCTGCACCCGAACGTTGTCTCTAACCCTGCCGCACGTATCTTTAAAGGTGACGCGGAAGCTCTGGGTAAAGCAGATAAGTTCCCGTACGTCGGTACGACCTACCGTCTGACCGAGCACTTCCACTACTGGACCAAGCACGCGCTGCTGAACGCCATCGCTCAGCCGGAACAGTTTGTGGAAATTGGCGAGAAGCTGGCGAATAAGCTCGGTATCTCCCATGGCGACACCGTCAAAGTCTCCTCTAATCGCGGCTACATTAAGGCCAAAGCGGTGGTGACTAAACGTATTCGCACACTGAAGGCTAACGGTAAGGATATCGACACTATCGGTATTCCGATTCACTGGGGCTACGAAGGTGTGGCGAAAAAAGGCTTTATCGCTAACACGTTAACGCCATTCGTCGGTGATGCGAACACGCAGACGCCGGAATTTAAGTCTTTCCTCGTGAACGTGGAAAAGGTGTAACGGAGACGACCTATGGCTTATCAATCGCAAGACATCATTCGTCGATCCGCCACTAACGGTTTCACCCCCGCGCCTCAGGCGCGGGATCACCAGGAAGAGGTGGCGAAACTTATCGACGTCACTACCTGCATCGGCTGTAAAGCCTGTCAGGTGGCATGTTCCGAGTGGAACGACATCCGTGATGAAGTGGGCAACAACGTTGGGGTGTATGACAACCCGGCGGATTTGACCGCCAAATCCTGGACGGTGATGCGCTTCTCGGAAGTGGAACAGAACGACAAACTTGAGTGGCTGATCCGCAAGGATGGCTGTATGCACTGCGCCGATCCGGGCTGCCTGAAGGCGTGCCCGGCTGAAGGCGCGATCATTCAGTATGCCAACGGCATCGTCGACTTTCAGTCCGAGCAGTGCATCGGCTGCGGCTACTGCATTGCTGGCTGCCCGTTCGATGTGCCACGCCTCAACCCGGAAGACAACCGCGTCTACAAATGTACGCTGTGCGTTGACCGTGTGGTGGTTGGGCAAGAACCGGCCTGCGTGAAAACCTGTCCAACCGGCGCCATCCATTTCGGCACGAAGGAGTCGATGAAGACGCTGGCCGGCGAGCGCGTAGCGGAACTGAAAACGCGTGGTTACGAAAATGCGGGTCTGTACGATCCGGCAGGCGTAGGTGGTACGCACGTAATGTACGTATTGCACCATGCCGACAAGCCGAATCTGTACCACGGTCTGCCGGAGAACCCGGAAATCAGCGCGACCGTGAAATTCTGGAAAGGCATCTGGAAACCTCTCGCAGCAGTCGGCTTTGCAGCGACATTTGCGGCCAGTATCTTCCACTACGTCGGCGTAGGCCCGAATCGTGCGGAAGAGGAAGAAGACAATCTGCATGAAGAAAAAGACGAGGTGCGCAAATGAAACGACGTGACACCATCGTGCGCTACACGGCGCCGGAACGCATCAACCACTGGATCACCGCCTTCTGCTTCATTCTGGCGGCAGTGAGCGGGATGGGCTTTCTCTTCCCGTCTTTTAACTGGCTGATGCACATCATGGGCACTCCGCAACTGGCGCGAATTGTGCACCCGTTTGTCGGCGTTGTCATGTTTGCCTCGTTTATCATCATGTTTTTCCGTTACTGGCACCACAATCTAATCAATCGGGATGATATCTTTTGGGCGAAGAATATTCGTAAGATTGTCGTCAACGAGGAAGTAGGTGACACGGGACGTTATAACTTCGGCCAGAAATGCGTATTCTGGGCGGCGATTATCTTCCTGGTCCTGTTGCTGGTGAGTGGAGTGGTCATCTGGCGTCCGTATTTTGCGCCTGCTTTCTCAATCCCGGTGATCCGATTCGCGTTAATGCTGCATTCATTTGCCGCAGTAGCGTTAATTGTGGTTATCATGGTGCACATTTACGCCGCCCTTTGGGTGAAAGGCACCATTACCGCGATGGTGGAAGGATGGGTTACCAGCTCATGGGCGAAGAAACATCACCCGCGCTGGTACCGTGAAGTCCGCAAGACAACGGAAAAAAAAACTGAATGAGTATTCGCATAATCCCGCAAGATGAGCTGGGTTCGAGCGAGAAACGCACGGCGGATATGATTCCGCCGTTGTTATTCCCCAGACTCAAAAATTTGTATAACCGCCGCGCTGAGCGACTGCGCGAGCTGGCCGAGAACAACCCGCTGGGCGATTACCTGCGCTTTGCCGCGCTGATCGCCCACGCGCAGGAAGTGGTGTTGTACGACCATCCGCTGCAGATCGATCTGACCGCTCGCATCAAAGAAGCGAACGATCAGGGCAAACCGCCGCTGGATATCCACGTTCTGCCACGCGACAAACACTGGCAAAAATTGCTGCAATCGTTAATTGCTGAGCTAAAGCCAGAAATGAGCGGCCCTGCGCTAGCCGTGATCGAGAATCTGGAAAAAGCCTCAGAGCAGGAACTGGAGCTGATGGCCAGCGCGCTGTTTGCCTCTGATTTCGCCTCCGTCAGCAGCGACAAAGCGCCGTTCATTTGGGCTGCCCTGTCGCTCTACTGGGCGCAGATGGCAAGCCTGATCCCCGGCAAAGCCCGTGCGGAATACGGTGAACAGCGTCAGTACTGCCCGGTATGTGGTTCAATGCCGGTCTCCAGCATAGTGCAAATCGGGACCACTCAGGGGCTGCGCTATCTGCACTGCAACCTGTGCGAAACCGAGTGGCACGTGGTGCGCGTGAAGTGCAGCAACTGCGAGCAGAGCCGTGATTTGAACTACTGGTCGCTGGATAACGAACAGGCGGCAATTAAAGCTGAAAGCTGCGGCGACTGTGGGACTTACCTGAAGATTCTCTATCAGGAAAAAGACCCGAAAGTTGAGGCAGTAGCCGACGATCTCGCTTCACTGATGCTGGACGCGCACATGGAGCAAGAAGGCTTCGCCCGCAGCTCCATCAACCCGTTCCTGTTCCCGGGTGAAGGGGAGTAGGTTCTCCGCACCACCGGGCGGCGTGGGTCGCCCGGGTTATAACGTATACGGCGTGACCACGCCTGATATGCCTGCAAAATCCTTGGTATTACGCGTAATCAGCGTAAGACGATGAATCTGCGCTGTGGCCAAAATAATGGCATCCGGCAATTTCATCCCATGTTTCTGTCTGATACTTACGCTTCGTTCAGCAATATCCTGTGAAACGCCGATCACGTTAAAAGCGCCTAGCGCAACGCGAGTACGGGCTTCCTGATGGTATTTTTTTGCGCCCACCATCACTTCCATCCATGTAATGAGACTGATTGAGTTCTGTGGCGGCCATGTTTCTATCGCTAGTTTTGCTTCATTTCTCCCGCTAAACAGGTCGATGAGGATGTTGGTATCAAAAAGCGCTGATCCTTTGACCATTACCATTCCTCACGGAGTTTACGCTGATATTCAACACCATCTTCCTCACAGCCTTGCCACAGCCCAAGCGCACGTGAAATTGTTGTTTCAGCCTGATCCTGCCTCTCCAGGTACTGTTCAACAGCCTCCCGTAAGAGTTCTGCTCGCGGCAGGTTGCGCTGAACCTTGAGATCATCAAGACGTTTAATCACCTCATCTGATAAATCGAGTAAAATTCTGCCCATATCCATCCCAGCCATCATACTCACATATACCTCCAGTATATCATCGGCGATTAATTTCCACACAAGATACACTTGAGAAAAGTGGGAAAGTAGCCCTCACGCGAACGATTTTTATTTTTGCGAGCCGCTTTCCAGAATCATACCCGCCCCCTTTTTTCCCATTTGCTTTCGTAGGTATCCAGGTTATAAACCTGTATATCCATACAGATAAGGAAAATAGAAAATGGTACTGGAAAGCGGGATTGCACAGCTGGTTGAGGCATTTATCGCGGCGGGACGCCCTTCTTCACGCCAACAGAATATTGATGACCGGAGAGCAGGCTACATCGCCAGCACAGCACTGGCAGGAAAAACTGAAACCCGCGTACAGGTTGAAGATATTGAACTCGATGCCATGACGTTTCGCGTTGTTTCGCCGCGGGGCGGCACGGGAATTCTACCCTGCGTTATCTATTATCACGGCGGCTGCTTTGTCAGCGGCGGATTCGCCACCCATGATAACCAGCTAAGGCAGCTCGCGTGGTACAGCGGCTGTCGGGTCATTGCGGTGCAATATCGCCTCGCGCCAGAGCACACCTTCCCGGCTGCACATAACGATGCTGAAACAGGGGCTAATATTATCTGGAAGTATGCCCAAAAACTGGGAGTCGACCGCAACAAAATTACGCTTGCCGGTGACAGCGCGGGCGGGCATCTGGCGCTGGTCACCGCACTACGCCTGAAAGCTGGCGGACAATGGCAACCTGCGCAGCTTATGCTGATCTACCCGATGCTGGACGCAACCGCCAGGTTTGCGAGCTATGACCATAATGGACAGGATTACATTATCACCCGCGACACGCTACTGTCGGGCTACGAGATGTATATACCGCAAACCGATCCACTGCATCCCGAAGTCAGCCCGCTCTGGCGTGAAGACTTCAACGGTTTGCCGCCCACGCACATCATTACAGCTGAATTCGACCCACTGCGAGATGAAGGCGAGGCCCTGTATCAACGGTTCCAGGAACAGGGAGTGGAGTGCACTAGCCAACGCTATCTCGGCGTTATCCACGGATTTTTCCAGTTGGCTGGGGTGAGCCAGGCGGCACGAAGCGTTATGCGGGATGTGGCCTGGCGGCTAGGTCAGTAAGGTTGTTCATGTTTTCGTCCACGGGTGCTATTTGTGTGAATAGATAACACAAAGGACAAACCTATGCCCAGAACTACCAGCATTACGATTGGCGAGCATCTCGATCGTTTTATTAACGAAATGATTGAAAGTGGGCGCTATGGTTCCACCAGCGAAGTTGTCCGTTCGGCATTACGTTTACTGGAAGAACAAGAATTGCGAAACAACGCATTACGCGACGCGCTGGAGGATGGGATACACAGCGGCACAAGCGACCTGACTCTACAGGAGGTCGCGCACAGGAAAAAGCGCAGTCTGAATGAATAAACTCTCTAATCAGGCAGTCGAAGACTTTGAATCTATCTATGAATACACCTGGAGAAAATTCGGTTATCAGCAGGCGGATAAATACACGACTGAGATGGAACAGCTATTTTTACTGTTCGAGAAAACGCTTTGATGGGACGCAACTGCTATGCGATTAAGAAAGGTACCCGTCAATACAATCATCGACAGCATGCGATTTTTTATCAAAATGCGGATTATGGCATTTTCATAATCCGCATTTTGCATCAGCAAATGAACCCAATATTACATTTCAGCCAGAGGATCTACTCTTCCTCGTTCCCACCTTCTTCATATGCGCCAAAAGGTTTTGCGGGTAGCACAATGTAGGTGCCTTCGAACACAACGCCCGGCGTGTCATCGCCAAATACCCCGACCTGCATCTGAACGCGCGCCTTGCGACCTCTTGCCAGACGGTCCAGGTCACCGCTCAGCGAGCCCAGATCGGCGATAGCGGTAGGTTTCCCGGTGATCGGCCTGCTGTATCGGATATGCGCATCGGCGAGGATTATGGTCCCGCCCAGATGACGCTCGCGCAGCATTAACCAGATAAGCCCCCAGCCCGTTAGCGTTGCCAGTGAAAACAGGCTTCCGGCAAACAGCGTGTGGTGCGGGTTCTGATTGCCCGTCTCGGGCATCGTGGTAATAAATTTCTGCCCGGTGTACTGCTGAATGCGCACGCCCATTTTCTCACTCAATGGAATATGTTCGTACCAGGCTTGCTGTAGCTGTCCGCACCAATCCCCACGATGGAGAATGTCGTCCAGCGTCGCGATGGGTTTAATCATCAAAAAGTGGCGCACCGGCGTGGTTTGCGGCGTGGTGATTTCTCCCTGACTCACAAACCCGAGCTTGGCGAAAAATTCGACCGCATCTTCCCGGGCGCTACAGGTTACGCGCTTTACCCCTTCCTGACGCGCCACAGACTCCAGGGTCATCGCCATCAGCGTGCCCAACCCTTTCTCCTGCACTGAGGGGTCAACGGCCATAAAGCGTATGGAGGCTTCGTTATCCGCATTGATATACAAACGTCCTACCGCAACCAGATTCCCCTCTTCGTCCACCACCATCTGATGATGCGCCATCGCATCCCAGGCATCCCGTTCGGAGCCTTTTGGTTGATGCAAAGGTTTACGCAGCATCTCCCAGCGAAACTGGTAGTAACGCTCTAACTCTTCTTCTGTTTGCGGTACTCGAAGGTGATACATAGTCGTATTCTCTCTTGTTGCCCGCGGCCACACCGGTAACTGGTTCATACTTGTAACCAGAACGTCACGGGACCATCATTAACCAGTGAAACCTGCATATCCGCAGCGAATCGACCGGTTTGCGTATTCATTTCCTGCTGGCGGCAACGCTCAACAAAGTACTCATACAGCGCTTCTGCCCGCTCGGGCGCTGCGCCTTTCGAAAACCCCGGGCGCATGCCGCGCTCGGTATCAGCCGCCAGCGTGAACTGTGAAACCACCAGCACACTCCCCCCTGATTGCTGCACGTTGAGGTTCATTTTGCCTTCGGCATCGCTAAAGATTCGATAGCCGAGTACGCGCTCGCACAGGCGGTTCGCTTTTTGTTCGTCATCATCCCTTTCGACACCTAACAGGACCAAAAGTCCTGGGCCAATTTCACCCGTCACCTCGCCCTCCACGGTGACGCTGGCACGGGTTACGCGCTGAATTAATGCAATCATGGTTGCTCTGCTTCTTCTTGTTCTGCGGCTTGTTTAAGTTTGCGGTATTCCCCGAGAGTGACAGTTATTTCCGCACCTAGCAAGACGATACACCACGTCCAGTATACCCAGACAAATAAAATGGGGATCACCGCCAGGACACCGTAAATGAGCTGATACGACGGGAACATCGTGATGTAGAGCGCAAATCCTTTCTTTCCGGCTTCGAACAACACGGCGGCCACAAAGGCCCCAATAACCGCATCACGATTGGGTACACGCGTAGTCGGTACGATGCTGTAAAGCAGCCAGAACGAGAGCCAGGAAAGCACCAGCGGAAATATACGCAGGACGTTATCAATCACCGTGTTGAGATCGCTGGCCCAGCGCAATGACAACAGATAAGAGCTGATCGCCAGACTGGCCCCCGCCAGCAGCGGCCCCAGCGTTAAAATCATCCAGTAGACGGCGAAAGAGTAAACTTTAGGGCGAGTACGCTTACTGCGCCAGATAGTATTTAGAGCATTATCAATGGCATACATCAGCAATAACGCTGTGACAATCAGCCCGCATGCCCCGACGGCCGTCATTTTGTTCGAGTTGGCGACAAACTGTTCGATATAACGCTGAATGACATCTCCCGTCGCCGGGATAAAGTTTGCGAAAATAAAATGCCGTAGCTGGACACTGACGTCGGAAAACATCGGAAATGCGGCGAAAAGAGCAAACACTACGGCAATAAGCGGCACTAATGAGAGCAATGAAACGTAGGCAAGATTCCCTGCCAGCGTCGTCATGTTGTCCTCATCAATCCGCTGCCATAGTAGCTTCAGCCAGGCCCGTACAGGACGCGTATGGTGCCAGGCTTGTTGCTGAACATTTTTTAGCATAACAACTTCGCGAAATAGTCCGGAATGGTCGTTTTATCGACAACCTGGATGCTGGTAATCCCTAACCGATTAGCCCCTTCAATATTATCGGCGTTGTCGTCAAAAAAGACCGCATCGTGCGCAGAAAAACCTTCAGACTGCAGGACGTGCTGGTAAATCCGGGCTTCCGGTTTACGCATGCCCAAATCCTGGGAAAGATAAATATGGTCAGCAGCCTGACGGATTTCGGGGTATTCGTCCGGCCAAAACGTCGTGTGCAGACGGTTAGTATTCGACAAGACAACCACCCGATGCCCCTGCTCACGCAGCTTATGCATGATGTCGATGACTTCAGGACGCAAGGCAACAAAAACGGCCTGCCAGCCGTGGGAGAACTGCTCATAGCTTAGCGGCAGCGCCATGTCATGACATAGCGCCTCGGCAAAGGCTTCATCCGTTATTTCACCTCGTTCGTGCTGGTGAAAAGCCTCTCCCATGGTGAAACTTTGCTTTAGCGAGGCCAGCGGTACACGGCTCAGATCGCTCCATGTGCCTAACACGCGATTGAAGTCGATATCGACAATCACATTACCCAAATCAAAGATATAGAGCATGCCCTTCTCCTTATTCGCCGTGGATGAATAACTGTAGCGGGAAAGGAGAAGTTTGACTATGCGTCCCTGTCGGGATTATTGGCTAAGCCATCAGAATTCCTGTGTAAATTGCCAGCGCGACTCAATCACCAACGGAAGACCTGCACTGACAAACTGGGGTGTCCTATTTATCGCATTTGGCGCCTGAGTAAGCGGGTTGACACATGTTGCGTCGGGCTGTTTGTCAAAAACGACCAGGCTTTGCGCACTCGATGTCATCGTCATACTCAGCTTACCTGGCCACTGTAATCTGACATTGAGACCGTCATTAAAACCAAAGCAGTCATCCCACGGACCTGATTGTGGAGGGATTTTATTACCTGTTGGTAACTCATTATTCCCTGCTTCTTCCTGCCAGTCGGCCTTAAAACATACCAGTAATTCATCTTCTTCATTCTGCTGGCCCAGTTGTTTTTCAAACCAGGGGTGCCATCCAGCAGATGCCGGAAAAGTTTCAGACATGGTGTGAATTTCAAGTCGCAGAATTAACGCATCGTCTTCAAGAGTCAGCGTCTGCAGGACCTCTCCTTGCCAGGGCCAAGGAGCGCCCAGTAGCATGCGCAGTTTCAAGGTATCCGTTTGATGTTCGACAATTTCCCATGATGAATAACAGGCCATACCATGTAGAGCATGAGGCGGTTTGTTAGCAGGTAATACGTACTGTTTCTCCCCCACGGTCAATGTTGCATCGCCAAGGCGGCCAGCCCAAGGAACCATAGGAAAGCAGCCATACTGAAATGCTTTACGCTGTGGCTCCCATTGACGCAACACTTCAAAACCAAACGCCTGAAGCGAGGTGATTCTGGCACCATCGCGCGGAAAAATTTGCAGACGTAGATGTCCTTTTTCCAGAAAAATGGGTTGGCCGATCGGTCCCGGCCAGGCGGTATCAAAAGCACGTTGTAATGCTTGATAATGCTCAGTATTCAATTCATTGTTCATGAAATTACTCTCTGATATTTCGGTAAGAAGTTAAATGTTATTAGCGCCATTTTTATTGTCTGAATGTGGCTCGATAAGCCAGACGCAAATGAATGAAAGTATTGAGATAACAAACAGAAACAGTGCTACATACCACGGTTTCCCGCCTCCCAGCGCCAACAAACTGGAGGCAATGAGCGGGCTCAACCCACCCAGAATTGCTGAGAACTGATATGCAAAGGAAAGACCCGTATAGCGCACTCGTGTTCCGAACATACGGGTAAATAAGGTGGGCTGTACTGCAAACATCATCGTTGGCCCCAGGTTATAGCCAAGAATCATGCAGCACCAGATGATAAGTGTGCTTTTCGTATCCAGCAGCAGGAAGAATGGGAATGCAAAAAGGATGCAAAAACCAGCGCCAAATAAATACATCTTCCGTTGCCCAACGCGGTCAGAGATCCAACCAATTAATGGACAACACACAATGCCAATTGCTGAGGCGATTAGCATGCCGTTGAGTGGAATATCCCTTGATAATGCCAACTGGCTGGAAATATAGACAATACCAAAGGCATTAATGATGTTCGACGAAACGCTCTCCGCCAGCCTGGCCCCTAGAGCCAACAGAATATTCCGTGGATGCTTACGGAAAAGTTCAAACAACGGTGGTGCTGATTGTTCCTGTGAGACAGCCGTTTTTTGTTTTTTAAAATCCAGTGTTTCTTCAGTATGTAACCGTATGAACATCCCAACAATTAACATGATGGCAGATAGCCAAAAAGGGATACGCCATCCCCAAGCCAGAAACTCTTCCTGGGTCAGGAAGTGATTGCATAATGCAAACACCCCTGTCGCCAGCATAATCCCCACTGAGGCTGCTGTTTGTGGGAGCGAACCTAAAAACCCACGCTTCGCCTCAGGCGCAGATTCAATAGTCATCAATGCAGCCCCGCCATATTCCCCACCCAGACCGAATCCCTGAACCAGGCGCAGAACCATTAATATAATCGGGGCCCAGATCCCAATATCCTGGTATGTTGGAATGAAACCGATTAAAAACGTTGAGGAACCAACTATCGCTAACGTCCAAATCAACGTTATTTTGCGACCGACTTTATCGCCAAAGTGGCCAAAAACAATGCCTCCAAGCGGACGTGACAGAAAACCCACACCAAAGGTGGCGAATGCGGCGATTAAACCAATAAAAGGATCTCTATCAGGGAAAAACAGGGGAGCAAAGACTAGCCCTGCCGCCGTTCCGAAAATAAAAAAATCGTACCATTCCATCAACGCGCCAGCGAAACTGCCCATGACAACGCGTCTCATGGCTTTGCCGGATAGCTCTTTCCCTGGTACATGTTCTATTTCAGCCATAATTTTCCTCTCCGGGTCGGCGAGAAATCTGCGCAATAAAATCACTAAAAAAGCGGCGGATTTATACGAAAAAGCGCGTCGACATATTGCGACGCGCTTGCTTGTTATTTATCCAGCTCAGCCAGTACCTCAGCGTCTTCAGCGTCAACGTTTGCACCAAGTGGTTCCCACTTAATCAACACGCATGTCAGGAAGCCGAGAAAAGGAACAATTGCCAGCCAATAGAACGCTTCTGTCTTTAATGCACCCCACAACATAGGCCAGAAAATAAGTCCGGCAATCGCCCCAGTACGCATAATTGCACGAGCAAATCCTACGCCTGTCGGGCGAATAGATGGCGGATAAGAAAGTGTGGCAATGGTCATTCCCAGGCCGCCCGGGCCCGCTGAATGGAAGAAAATGATTGCGCCCAACAAACCTAAAGAAAGCCATGGGTTGGTGGTTGCTAATGCACCTAAAGCCAGTAATGCAACCGTTACGACGGCGAAACCATACATCGACTGAAGGCGAGTTCCCAAACGCTGGAGGATAAGTGAACCAATCAATCCCCCTGTAATGCCACACAGGGCATTCACTACCGCTGAACCGCTAAGAGCCCCGGTTAATCCGCCACTCAGGATTCCCGCCAAAGTCAGCGGTAAATAAACACCCACGGCGTTATATTGCCAGGCTTGCATCGTCGCCACAACGCAGCCGAGAATAGTACGTTTGCGATACCGTGAGTTAAATAAAATTCCATAGCCGCCATGAAACTTACTTTCTGTTTTTTCAGCAGAAAAATCATCGTTTTTTGGTTTGGCAGCAACGCGGGCATGAACACCATAGCGTTTAGCCAGAATATCGCAGGCTTTATCATAACGTCCGACTCGTGCGGCCCACATCGCAGACTCACCGATGAAGAAATAACGCAGAATCATGATAATGACGGCAAAAATAGCACCAATGAAAATACCATAGCGCCATAATTGCTCTTCCGCGATACCCGACAACAACAGTGGAAGCAGCACAAGATAGACGACCGTCGTTGATACATACCAGGCCATTTGCCAGAGATTAACTGACGAACCGGTTTTCTTAGATGTTGAGCCGCGTAGTTCTGCCACCGCATTTGTTGCCAGCGGGAAATCAATACCCAAGCCAAATCCCATGATTACGCGACACACCAGCACCCACCAGATGTTCGGGGCTATCGCGACAGCTGCGGCACCTATTGTGCACAGGCCCATTCCGATGATAAAAGCGCGCTTTTGACCAAAGCGGTTAATCACACGGTTTGCCAGTAATCCACCAATCAGGGCGGCGACTAAAACAGAGGCGTTAACCGTCGCCGCCAGCCCCGGTGAAATACCAAATTGCAATGCGATATATTTATTACCAAAACCCACCATCGCCGCCTGATAGGCATCAATTAGAATGCCACCAAGAGCGATAAAAATGACGCCGACACTGGTGTTTACTGCTGAATGTTTATTAACAATATCAATCACGTCCTGGGGACGACCGATCGAGTAAGGTGTAGGACTGGTGATGTGACTCATCGCAGCATCCTTTTTCATTGTTGTAGGATGGCGCTACCCTTAAGCAGCACCAGACAGAGGGTTACAGCATCAAACCTCAGCAAATTGCAGCATGACTTTTATAGAGTCATTTTGCTGCGCACGTTCAAACGCCTTAGCCGCATCTTCGACAGGGAAGAGATCGGTCACCAGTTCGCTGGTGTCAAACCGTCCATCCGCAAGCCATTCAATCACGGCATCGAAGTCTTCCGGGATATACATGCCGGAATTCAACAAATCGCGTTCGAAGCGCTGCATCATCGGCAGAGGAATTTCACGTGGGCCACTCGGTACCCCCATGCACACTACCGTTCCGCCAGCATAAACGTGGGTAAATGCATCATTCAGCGTGGCCTGGGCGGCAACAACATCAATTGCCCCCGTAAAACGGACCTGTGCATCCAATTCCCCCGGAGCCCAGACTTCCGTGGCACCTAGCTTTAAGGACAACGCGCGCTTGGCGGCATCAGGCTCTATGACTGTGATCTTTCCCGCACCCATGATGCGCAATGCTTGAACGATGGATAAACCAATTGTCCCTGCACCAATCACAAGTACACTTTCCAATGACGCTTTCGGCATACGGCTTACGCAATGACGCGCACAGGCTGCTGGCTCAGCGAAAGCCAGTGCTTTTAGTGGTAACGAAGCAGGTGCAACATGGCAGTTTCGTGCAGGTACAATGTGCTGCGAGCGGGCAAAACCCGGCGCCCGGAAGCCAGCAACCTGTGGCGGCTCACACAGATTAAAGCGACCCGCTTTACAAGCACGACACTCCATGCAGGCCATAATTGGGTCGACTACGACATGATCGCCCAGCTTAACATTCGTTACTTCACTGCCCACTTCAGTTACGCGTGCCGCAATTTCATGTCCAGGCACAACCGGAGGTTTTGCAAATGGGTGTCCTCCTTTCAGTACATGCAGGTCAGAGCCACATATTCCGTAAAACACCGGAGCAATGCGGACTTCTTGCGGTTTAAGTTCCTGGTGCGGCAGCTCAACATACTGGGTGGTCACCTTCCCAATATCAGAAAATAGAACTTGGGTAATCTTATCCATGGTTCTTCTCCAGATTCGTTAAAATGGGTGATTAACGCTGAGAAATCCCTTCATCGACGATTTCTGCCAGGCGTTGTAAGCGTGGAACCGACACATCACGCAACATTGTTTGCGGATCTTGAGCACCAACAACCGATGCCCAAACGGCACGCCCTGCCAGGAATCCGGAAGCTCCACCCTTCATGGCGATACGGACCGCGCGGCCAAAAATATCCGCATCAACACCAGAAGAAAGAATGACCCACGGCATTTTCATTTGTTCATGCAACTTTTGACACGCAGCAAGTAGGGTCTGTTCATCACCTTTGCCGCCTAATGGCATTTCAGCTTTATAGAGGTCAGCATCGGTGCAGCCGAGTTCAGCCGCTGCGGCAACGATGGCGCTTTCCCGGTCAAATTCCCAGCCACGACGAGGAGGTCGGACGACCGGCTCAATGATGCTGACCAGCCCTGCGCTACGACAGCGTTGAACAAACTCAGCCACCATAGCCAAACGTTCTTCTGCGGGTTCATCTTCACGCCACAGCACTAACAACTTCATGGCTTTCGCACCCATTTCGCGGGCTTTATGCGGATCAATTGCTCTGTCAATTTCGACACTATCAACCGGAATACCATTACCCGGAACAAAATGGTCAGCCGCCACAATCAGCCCACATGAATCAGCGACTGCACCTTGAGAGACAATCTGATCGAGACAAAATTGTTTATCTGCCAGAACCGCTGAAGCGTAGGGAGACAGAATTTGTGTTGCTGCAACTTTAAAATCAGTCAATACGCTGTCGGCAACAGGTTTAGGATGTCCAGACGCTGCAAACATCAGACGCATTGCTTCACGCTGATCAACGGCCAGCATGGCAAATCCACCGCCAGGGCGAGAAATATCTTTCAGCGTGTATGGGGTATTGTGGGAAGACATAATAACTCCTGTAACTGTTTAAAATTTAGAGTGAATCTGGTCGGCCAGCCTGCTGACGAACCTGAGATAACAGCGCACTCCAGTCCTGACGGCCTCGACCGTTTTCGCTGGCACGGGTGTAATAGGTTTCTGCTGCAATGCCCATATTGAGCGGCGTACCGGTCTGACTAGCGACATCGACGGCAATACGCAGGTCTTTCAACGCGAGGTCCACCATGAATGCCGGAGAAAGGTCTCCTTTAAGTACCTTGCCAGGCCAGGTTGTCGTAAAGTGCCCCTTGCCTGCGGCAGTACCGCTCATGACCTTAATGGCCACATCAAGGCTCAAACCCAATGACTCGCAAAGAACAGCGGCTTCCGCTGACAAGGCGTTCAGCGCAATACTCATATAGTTATTGATGAGCTTTACGCGGATCCCCATACCGGGACCGCCAGCTTCCACCAGCTCATTCCCCATACACATCAGCACAGGGCGAGCACGTTCAACCTGTTCAGGCGTTCCACCAGCAAGAATCAGCAGCGTGCCGTCAATCGCGTTAACTGACGTCCTGCCCACAGGAGCATCCATCATGCTGATGCCTTTCTCTTTCATCTCATGAATCAACTCATCGGTCTGCAATGGATGAATCGTGGACATGTCAATAACCAATGCATTGGGGGACTGGCCTTCGCTGACGCCATCTTTACCCAGCAGAACTTGCCGAACGATATCGCCATTTGGCAGCATAGTGATTATGAATTCGGCACCTTTAGCGGCCTCAGCAGGGGTTTGAGCAGCAGTCGCACCTTTTTGTACTAATTCATTGACTGCCTGTTGGTTTACGTCGAACACACGCAAAGCATGTCCCTTTTGCAACAGATTATTAGCCATTGGGCTGCCCATCTGGCCCAAGCCCAAAAATGCAACGGTTGTCATGAATGCTCTCCTGTCTCAGGTTGACAAAATAATTACAATTAAAAACTCGTTTTCGTCTGTTTTTGAGCATATTTGTAATTTATGACTAAAAACAAGACGCGTGTCACTAATTTGATCATTTATGTCATTAAAATGAACAAAAGAAGACAAGATCACACAGGACTAACCAAATATGACCAGAATTGCATGTGTTGGAATCACCGTTCAGGACCGTATTTATTCTCTGAACAACCTGCCCGATGGCGGGGGGAAATATCAGTCAAATCAATATCTGGAGACAGGTGGCGGCCCGGCGGCAACAGCAGCTGTCGCCATTGCCCAGCTTGGTATTGACGTTGATTTTATAGGCCGTGTAGGCGATGACAGTTGTGGGAATACCTTGCTTAACGAGCTTCAGAGCTGGGGGGTCAATACGGCGTTCTGCCGGCAATACCCGAACTCCCGTTCATCCCAGTCCGCAATTTTAGTCGACCAGCATGGCGAACGCATTATCGTGAACTATCCAAGCCCGGATCTCGATACGGATGCAAGGTGGCTGGAGTCGATTGATTTTTCCCGGTATGACATCGTTCTGGCCGATGTACGTTGGCATGAAGGGACGTTGAAATCCTTCGAACTGGCACGTGCCGCCGGAGTTCCAACGCTGTTGGATGCCGATATGACACCACAAGATATAACCCCATTGGTGGCGCTGGCAGATCATGCCGTTTTTTCAACTCCAGGTCTGAAGAGAATGACCGGGCAAGATGATGCACAACAGGCACTTAAACTGGCCGCTGAGCAAACCAATGGTAAAGTGTACGTTACGCTTGGTGGCGAAGGGTCACTATGGATCGAAAATGGTCATATGTGTCAACAGACTGCATTTTCTGTCAATGTTGTGGATACAACCGGTGCAGGTGATGTTTTCCATGGTGCAATGGCAGCAGCTCTTGCAGAGCAAATGCCGACTGACCAGGCGATTCGCTTCGCAAGTGCGGTGGCGGCGATGAAATGCACTCAGGCGGGTGGACGAGCCGGAATTCCTAATCGTGCGCAAACCGAATCATTTTTGTCACTTTATGCGTAAAATAGCCAACAATTACGGGGAAGAAGTCCAGGAGTATTCATGAGCATCATTGAAGTCACCGGTAATCCGCGACACGATCAACTTGTTCATTACATTACAGAACGCGGCTATATGAATATCGAAGAGCTCGCACAATTGCTGGACGTGTCCACGCAAACCGTGCGCCGGGATATTCGTAAGTTAAGCGAACAGGGCTTGATCACCAGACATCATGGTGGAGCCGGACGTGTATCCAGCGTCATGAATACCGCCTTTGAACAGCGAGAGTTGTCCCTTACCCAGGAAAAAGAAGCGATAGCGGAAGCGGTTGCTGATTATCTTCCTGAGCGCTGTACGGTATTTATTACCATTGGTACAACGGTGGAAGCCGTCGCACGAGCTTTACTGAACCGCCGGGATCTTCGCATCATTACTAACAGTCTTCGTGTTGCGCAGATCTTATATAAGAATCAAGATCTTGAGGTCATGGTGCCTGGTGGAACGTTACGTGCTCATAATGGAGGTATTGTTGGCCCAGGAGCAGTGAACTTTATTGAAGGATTTAGAGCCGACTATTTGATTACCAGTATTGGTGCCATTGAGGAAGACGGCACACTATTGGAATTTGACGTTAACGAAGCTCTTGTCGCCAAAACGATGATTAAGCATGCACGTAATACGCTGTTAGTTGCTGATCATACTAAGTTTACTGCCTCAGCCGCTGTATCCATCGGTAATATGCGTAAAATTCGGGCATTTTTTACCGATTCCCAACCTCCTAATTCATTCAAGCAATTGCTTGATTTAGAAAATATTGAGCTAGTCATTGCAGAACAGGAAACAACCTGATCTTTTAGATAAAAAAAGCCGCTGAAATCAGCGGCTTTTTTGTGCTTACCTGAAAAAGAGCGTTAATTACTCTTCTTTCGCGCCACGCATTGCACGGCGACGATCGTTTTCAGTCAGGTGACGCTTACGGATACGGATAGAGGTTGGAGTCACTTCTACCAGTTCGTCGTCATCGATGAATTCCAGAGCCTGCTCCAGAGTCATCTTAACCGGCGGAACCAGAACCGTTGCTTCGTCAGTACCGGACGCACGCATGTTGGTCAGTTTCTTACCGGTCAGGCAGTTTACAGTCAGGTCGTTAGAGCGGCTGTGAATACCGATGATCTGGCCTTCGTAAACTTCAGCACCGTGACCCAGGAACAGCTTACCGCGGTCCTGCAGGCTGAACAGTGCGAACGCAACTGCTTTACCCTGGCCGTTGGAGATCAGAACGCCGTTCTGACGCTGACCCACATCACCCGCACGAACGTCGTCGTAGTGGCTGAAGGTGGAGTACAGCAGACCAGTACCGGAAGTCATGGTCATGAATTCTGAACGGAAGCCGATCAGACCACGGCTTGGGATCACGTAGTCAAGACGTACGCGGCCTTTTCCGTCTGGATTCATGTTTTTCAGGTCGCCTTTACGCTCACCCAGAGCCTGCATCACAGAACCCTGGTGCTGCTCTTCGACGTCCAGCGTTACGTTTTCGAACGGCTCTTGTTTACGGCCATCGATTTCGCGGAAGATTACTTTCGGACGGGAAACCGCCATTTCGAAACCTTCACGACGCATGTTTTCGATCAGAACAGACAGGTGCAGCTCACCACGACCGGATACACGGAACGCATCCGCATCTTCGGTTTCTTCAACGCGCAACGCAACGTTGTGCACCAGCTCTTTGTTCAGGCGGTCAAGGATCTGACGAGAGGTAACATATTTACCTTCTTTACCACAGAACGGAGAGGTGTTTACGCAGAAGAACATGGTTACGGTCGGCTCATCAACGGACAGAGCCGGCAACGCTTCGACATTCTGCGGGTCGCAGATAGTGTCGGAGATGTTCAGTTCGCCCAGACCGGTGATCGCGATGATATCGCCTGCTTCGGCAATATCACTCTCGATACGTTCCAGACCCAGATGGGTCAGAACTTTACCGACTTTACCGTTACGGGTTTTGCCTTCGCTATCAATGATAGTGATCTGCTGGTTCGGTTTAACTTTACCGCGTTTGATGCGGCCGATACCGATTACGCCAACGTAGTTGTTGTAGTCCAGCTGGGAGATTTGCATCTGCAGCGGGCCATCAAGGTCTACGTTCGGAGCCGGTACGCGATCAACGATGGTCTGATACAGCGGAGTCATGTCTTCAGCCATGTCTTCGTGATCCAGACCTGCGATACCGTTCAGCGCGGAAGCGTAAACGATCGGGAAGTCCAGCTGCTCGTCGGTAGCGTCGAGGTTAACGAACAGGTCGAATACCTGATCAACAACCCAGTCAGGACGCGCGCCAGGACGGTCAACTTTGTTGATAACAACAATTGGCTTCAGGCCATGGGCAAAGGCTTTTTTGGTCACGAAGCGCGTCTGCGGCATCGGACCGTCCATTGCATCCACCACCAGCAGCACGGAGTCGACCATGGACATTACACGTTCAACTTCACCACCGAAGTCGGCGTGCCCCGGGGTATCAACGATGTTGATACGGTAGTCATTCCATTTGATAGCGGTGTTTTTAGCGAGGATGGTAATCCCACGCTCTTTCTCCAAATCGTTGGAGTCCATCACGCGCTCTTGGGTTTCAGCACGTGCATCGAACGTACCGGATTGTTGGAGCAGCTTGTCTACCAGGGTCGTTTTACCATGGTCTACGTGCGCGATGATGGCGATGTTACGCAAATTTTCGATCACAACTTTGCCTCAGGCATTTTAGAAATAGCGCGTTATTGTACACGGATTAATCGCAGTACAAAACAGGATCACAAACATCCTCCGCAAACAAGTATTGCAGAGTTTCTTTGTGATCACATTCACGGAGCGTTAAAAGGGGTAATCTGACATGCTTTGCACCAATATGGTGCTTAATGTTCACATTAAAGCACTATAATGGTGCAATACAACCTTCATGGTGCAGCCCCTTTGCACGATAGTGCGCATGATAACGCCTTTTAGGGGCAATTTAAAAGTTGGCACAGATTTCGCTTTATATTTTTTACGGCGACACGGCCAATTTTTTGCAGAATTGAAGACTTCGTTACCACGACGACCATGACCAATCCGGGAGAGTAAGTATGTCCGCTGAACACGTTTTGACGATGCTGAACGAACACGAAGTGAAGTTTGTTGATTTACGCTTCACTGATACTAAAGGTAAAGAACAGCACGTCACTATTCCTGCTCATCAGGTAAATGCCGAATTCTTTGAAGAAGGCAAAATGTTTGACGGCTCCTCAATCGGTGGCTGGAAAGGCATTAACGAATCAGACATGGTTCTGATGCCAGATGCGTCTACTGCACTCATCGACCCGTTTTATGAAGAGTCTACGCTGATCATCCGTTGCGATATCCTGGAACCAGGTACGCTGCAGGGTTACGACCGCGACCCGCGCTCCATTGCTAAACGCGCTGAAGAGTATCTGCGTTCTACCGGCATCGCAGACACCGTTCTGTTCGGGCCAGAGCCAGAATTCTTCCTGTTTGACGACATCCGTTTCGGCGCGTCCATTTCCGGTTCCCACGTGGCTATCGATGACATCGAAGGCGCATGGAACTCTTCTACCAAATACGAAGGTGGCAACAAAGGCCACCGTCCAGGCGTGAAAGGCGGTTACTTCCCGGTTCCTCCGGTAGATTCTTCTCAGGACATCCGTTCTACCATGTGTCTGATCATGGAAGAGATGGGCCTGGTCGTTGAAGCGCATCACCACGAAGTGGCGACCGCTGGCCAGAACGAAATCGCAACCCGCTTCAACACCATGACCAAAAAA
The DNA here is from genome assembly GCF_004353845.1 of Citrobacter arsenatis. Taxonomy (GTDB): domain Bacteria; phylum Pseudomonadota; class Gammaproteobacteria; order Enterobacterales; family Enterobacteriaceae; genus Citrobacter; species Citrobacter arsenatis. The sequence continues at coordinate 160,189 of NZ_CP037864.1, read as the reverse complement.
GCGGATGAGATTCAGATCTACAAATATGTTGTTCATAACGTCGCTCACCGTTTCGGTAAAACCGCGACCTTTATGCCAAAACCAATGTTTGGCGATAACGGTTCCGGTATGCACTGCCACATGTCCCTGTCCAAGAACGGCGTAAACCTGTTCTCCGGCGACAAATATGCAGGTCTGTCTGAGCAGGCACTGTTCTACATCGGCGGCGTAATCAAACACGCTAAAGCGATCAACGCCCTGGCTAACCCGACCACTAACTCCTACAAGCGTCTGGTCCCAGGCTACGAAGCGCCGGTAATGCTGGCTTACTCTGCCCGTAACCGTTCTGCTTCTATCCGTATTCCGGTAGTTGCTTCTCCGAAAGCGCGTCGTATCGAAGTGCGTTTCCCGGACCCGGCTGCTAACCCGTACCTGTGCTTCGCAGCGCTGCTGATGGCTGGCCTTGACGGTATTAAGAACAAGATCCACCCGGGCGAAGCGATGGACAAAAACCTGTACGACCTGCCGCCGGAAGAAGCGAAAGAGATCCCACAGGTTGCTGGTTCTCTGGAAGAAGCACTGAAAGAACTGGATCTGGACCGTGAGTTCCTGACTGCAGGCGGCGTGTTCACCAATGAAGCGATCGATGCGTACATTACGCTGCGTCGCGAAGAAGATGACCGTGTGCGTATGACTCCGCACCCGGTAGAGTTTGAGCTGTACTACAGCGTTTAATTTAACTTTTACACTCTCACATAAAGACGTGCAGAGGATGTAATAACCAATGGATTTCTTGCTACAGCAAGGCAGCAATTGAGTGAATCCCCGGGAGCTTACATAAGTAAGTGACTGGGGTGAGCGAAAGCAGCCAACACAGCTGTAGGGAGAAAGACGAAGGTTTTAGTTGCCGTGGAACTTTTAGCCCATCTCTGGATGGGCTTTTTTCTCCACTAACAACCTGCTTTTTCGCGCTTTTTTGATGTAAAAAGCTATAATGCACTAAATTGGTGCAATACTTTTCAGGAGACTGCTGAATGGCAACCGGCACGCTGCCCGATGCTGGGCAGATCCTCAATTCTTTAATCAATAGCATCTTACTCGTCGACGATGAGCTGGCGGTACATTACGCCAACCCTGCGGCGCAACAGCTGCTCGCCCAAAGCTCCCGCAAACTGTTTGGTACTCCGCTTCCCGATCTGTTGAGTTATTTCTCTTTGAACATCGGGCTGATGCGAGAGAGTCTGGAAGCAGGCCAGGGCTTTACGGATAACGAAGTGACGCTGGTGATAGACAGCCACTCGCATATCCTCTCTGTGACCGCTCAGAGGCTGCCTGATGGCCTTATCCTGCTGGAGATGGCGCCAATGGATAACCAACGCCGTCTGAGTCAGGAACAGCTCCAGCACGCCCAACAGATTGCTGCTCGCGACCTGGTCCGCGGCCTGGCGCACGAAATTAAAAACCCGCTGGGTGGATTACGCGGCGCGGCGCAGCTTCTCAGTAAAGCGCTTCCGGACCCGGCGCTGACCGAATATACCAAAGTCATTATTGAGCAGGCCGACCGCCTGCGTAATCTGGTCGACCGTCTGCTGGGGCCGCAACAGCCGGGCATGCACGTCACGGAAAGCATTCACAAAGTGGCAGAGCGCGTGGTGGCGCTGGTCTCGATGGAGCTGCCGGAAAACGTCACGCTAATCCGGGATTACGACCCAAGTCTGCCTGAATTACTGCACGATCCGGACCAGATCGAGCAGGTTCTGTTAAACATCGTGCGTAATGCTTTGCAGGCGCTGGGACCGGAGGGCGGCGAGATCATTCTACGTACCCGTACCGCGTTTCAACTCACGCTGCACGGCATGCGTTATCGCCTGGCGGCGCGAATTGATGTTGAGGATAACGGTCCGGGTATTCCCTCGCATTTGCAGGACACGCTGTTCTACCCAATGGTCAGCGGTCGCGAAGGCGGTACCGGCCTTGGATTATCTATCGCCCGTAATTTGATTGATCAACATTCCGGCAAAATTGAATTTACCAGCTGGCCGGGTCATACCGAGTTCTCGGTTTATCTGCCTATCAGGAAATAAAGGTGACGTTTATGCAACGAGGAATAGTCTGGGTAGTTGATGACGATAGTTCCATCCGTTGGGTGCTTGAACGTGCGCTCGCAGGGGCAGGACTAAGCTGCACTACATTTGAAAGCGGTAAAGAGGTGCTGGACGCGCTGGCCAGCAAAACGCCGGACGTGCTGCTGTCGGATATTCGCATGCCGGGTATGGACGGTCTGACGCTGTTAAAACAGATCAAACAGCGGCATCCGATGCTTCCGGTCATCATAATGACCGCACACTCCGATCTGGATGCCGCCGTCAGCGCCTATCAGCAAGGGGCGTTTGATTATCTGCCCAAACCTTTTGATATTGATGAAGCCGTGGCGCTGGTTGAGCGCGCCATCAGCCATTATCAGGAACAGCAGCAGCCGCGTAATGTTCAGATCAACGGCCCAACAACCGACATCATCGGCGAAGCACCGGCAATGCAGGATGTCTTTCGCATTATTGGTCGCCTGTCCCGGTCTTCAATCAGCGTATTGATTAACGGAGAGTCCGGGACCGGTAAAGAGCTGGTCGCCCATGCGTTGCATCGCCACAGCCCGCGTGTCAAAGCGCCGTTTATCGCGCTGAACATGGCGGCTATTCCGAAAGATTTGATCGAGTCTGAGCTGTTTGGTCACGAGAAAGGCGCGTTTACCGGGGCGAATACCATTCGTCAGGGTCGCTTTGAACAGGCAGACGGCGGCACGCTGTTCCTTGATGAAATTGGTGATATGCCGCTGGACGTGCAGACGCGTTTATTGCGCGTATTAGCCGATGGACAGTTTTACCGCGTTGGCGGTTATGCGCCGGTGAAAGTGGATGTGCGCATTATCGCCGCCACGCATCAGAATCTGGAACTGCGCGTGCAGGAAGGCAAATTCCGTGAGGACTTATTCCATCGTCTGAACGTCATCCGCGTGCATCTACCGCCGCTGCGCGAACGTCGGGAAGATATTCCACGCCTGGCACGTCATTTCCTGCAGGAAGCTGCCCGAGAACTGGGTGTAGAAGCCAAGCAATTACACCCCGAAACCGAAGCCGCACTGACGCGTCTGGCCTGGCCAGGCAACGTGCGTCAGCTTGAGAACACCTGTCGCTGGTTAACCGTAATGGCCGCCGGGCAGGAAGTACTCATCCAGGACTTACCGGCCGAACTGTTTGAAACCACCGTGCCTGACGCACCGTCCCATATGCAACCAGACAGCTGGGCAACCCTGTTAGCGCAGTGGGCGGACCGGGCTTTACGTTCCGGTCATCAAAACCTGCTTTCTGAGGCGCAGCCGGAGATGGAACGCACGCTGTTGACTACCGCGCTACGACATACTCAGGGGCACAAACAGGAAGCGGCACGGCTGCTGGGCTGGGGGCGTAATACCTTGACGCGGAAGTTAAAAGAGCTCGGAATGGAGTGACAAATCGTCACTGTGTAAAGATTGATAATTGAGCGCAAATTGCTGCTATTTTGCGCTTTACTGTTCCGATGAGTTAAGTATGATCGTGCCCGGCAAACGGGGGAAGTCATCATGCTGGAATCAATGATTAATCTGCTGTCGAGCGGTGCGCTCGAAAGCCATACGCCACAAACTGCGGTTGCCGCTGTGCTGTGTGCGGCGTTGGTTGGGCTGTTCAGTTGACAATGTGCCGGATGGCGCTAACGCTTGTCCGGCCTACAGGTTATCGCAACGTGTAGGCCCGGCAAGCGCAGCGCCACCGGGCAACCCGGCTAAATGACGCGCGAGAACTGCTGCATTCGCGCTTTCTGGCGCAAATATGCATCGAAGCACATGCAGATATTACGGATCAGCAGGCGGCCCTTCGGCGTGACCTGAATCCCCTTCTCATTCACATCCACCAGCCCATCTTTCGCCAGCGGCGTCAGCAGTTTCAGGTCTTCGACAAAATAGTCAGCAAAGTTCAGATCCCATTGCTGTTCCACGGCAGCATAGTCGAGGCGGAAATTGCAGATTAGCAGCTTAATAACATCCCGACGAATGCAGTCGTCGCGGGTCAGGGCAATTCCGCGCCACAGCGCGTTCCCCTGCTCGTCTACCTGCTGGTAATAGTGCTTCAGCTCTTTCTGGTTCTGCGCGTAGTTGTCGCCAATCATGCTGATGGCCGATACGCCCATCCCCAGTAAATCGGTATCGCCCTGAGTGGTATACCCCTGGAAATTGCGATGCAGTACACCTTTGCGTTGAGCAATGGCCAGTTCGTCATCCGGGCGGGCAAAGTGATCCATGCCTATAAACTGATAGCCGGTTGCGGTCAGTGACGAGATGGTCTCCTGCAGGATATCCAGTTTCTGCTGCGCGCTGGGCAGGTCGGCATCTTTAATCTTGCGCTGAGCGGCAAACAGCGTCGGCAGGTGCGCATAGTTAAAGACGCTCAGACGGTCTGGATTCAGCTCAGCCACGCGTTTGAGGGTGAAAGCGAAGCTTTCCGGCGTCTGTTTTGGCAGACCATAAATCAGATCGATATTTGTTGAGGTAAAACCAATCTCCCGCGCATGATTCAGCAACGCAAAGATAAACTCTTCATCCTGCTCACGGTTTACCAGGTGCTGAACTTCTTTGTTGAAGTCTTGCACCCCCATGCTCAGGCGGTTAAAACCTTCAGAGCGTAAATGATCGAGCACATCCAGCTCAATTTCACGCGGATCCACTTCGATCGAGATTTCGGCATCATCATTAAAGTTGAAGTTGCCACGCAGCAGCGACATCAAACGGCTGATTTGCGCTTTATTCAGATACGTTGGCGTGCCGCCGCCCCAGTGCAGTTGGCTGACATGGCGTCCGGCAAACAGCGGCGCGCGATGAATGATTTCTTGTTCCAGGACATCGAGGTATTGATCGGCTTTATGCTGCTGGCGCGTCACAACCTTGTTGCAGCCGCAGAAATAACACAGTTTATGGCAGAACGGGATGTGAACGTACAGCGAGAGTGGACGCTCAGGATAACGCGCCACCGCCTGTGAAAACGCCTCAGCACCGTAGTCTTCAGAAAACTCCAGCGCGGTCGGGTACGAGGTATATCGTGGCCCGGAATAGTTATATTTCTGGATCAGGGCCAGGTCCCAGTCTATTAGCTGCTCTGACATGCTCACTCCTTCCGATGGCGTCTCTGGCGGGTACGGCGTACCGGCTTAACCCCAGTACCGGTGATAAGCCGGTTGCGCAGCCACTTCTGTCGCCGCGACAACCGCTGTAGTTTAACGAATAACCACACCAGATAACATATAACCGGAAGGGTTATAAGCAGGACGGGAAGACCCACGGTGTAAAACCGTTAGTTGCCGCCTTTCAGCAGGCGCATCATGTCTTCCTGCTTGTCTTCTTCTTCCTCTTCTTCCTCATCATCATAAGAAAGACCCAACTTTTGCATCAGTTCATCAATACGGTCCAGCTTGGCATCAACCCAGGACTGATCTTCCGCGCTCAGGGTTTCTCCCGCTTCAAGACGCTCCAGCAGCGCATCCAGGCGCTCATCCGTTTCCAGTAAATCCAACTCAGCCTGTGGTGAAAGCATAGGTTTCTCACTCTTCGGTTTGTGCTGTTTGGTGACTTTTTCGGTCACGCCCAATGGAATGGGGTTTTTGCTGCCAATACGAGGATCTTTTTGCTTATTTTGGTTTCCGCCACCAGATGCGCCTTCGCTACCGGATGCACGGCTACCTGCCGCATGACCACGGTGTTTTTTCTGGCGCTTACGGTCGCGAGCTTCCTGGTTAATTTCTTCACGTGTTTTACGACGCGCTTTTGCAGGACCTTTACCGCGTGGTGTAGAAGTTGGTTTCATCATGATTCGTCTTTGGCTGTTTTTATTCAGTATATAATTGCGCCGGAATCTAGCAGAAATAAAGAAAAAAGGCGACAGAGTAATCTGTCGCCTTTTTTCCTGACTCTCAACCCTTACGGGCTCTACATTCCCTGTTGGCTATCAACACACCCTGTTTTTCCCTTAGCCTGAAACATTCCGTGTTGTTTCCATTTCCCTTTACTAACGTCTCCGGACGTTTGTCTTCCTGACAATCCTGTGTCTTCGCCTCCTGGCGCTCCTGACCCTCATCCTGAGTCGACTATCCTGTCAGCTTCCTCGCTATGGACGCTACTTTACCTTTTTGGCTTAAACGTACAAGTAACCTAGGTAACAATTTCAACTTTTCGGAATTCTGCCCAAACGTAATATAATGATTTATTTGGTTAATATTATTTATCTCTCTGTTTTCTCGTATAGAAACTATCGGCAATGTCTCACAAAGTGCGAGGTTTTTACTTACACAGCCCACTCGTCGAAAAACCAGCCTTTTGCTGGTGTTCAGGTATAATCGCCGCAAAGCCCTGAATGATGGAGAGGACCGCTTTGACTAACTTGAATTATCAACAGACGCACTTTGTGATGAGTGCGCCTGATATTCGCCACTTACCTTCCGATACCGGTATCGAAGTGGCTTTTGCTGGCCGTTCCAACGCAGGCAAATCCAGTGCGCTAAATACCCTTACGAATCAAAAGAGTCTGGCGCGTACATCTAAAACGCCGGGTCGTACTCAGCTCATCAATCTGTTTGAAGTCGTTGACGGCAAACGTCTGGTCGATTTGCCTGGATACGGTTATGCCGAAGTTCCGGAAGAAATGAAGCGCAAATGGCAGCGCGCGCTGGCTGAATATCTGGAAAAACGCCAGAGCCTGCAAGGTCTGGTGGTACTGATGGATATTCGTCACCCGCTAAAAGATCTCGATCAGCAGATGATCCTGTGGGCGGTTGAGAGCAACGTTCAGGTTCTGGTACTGCTGACTAAAGCAGACAAGCTGGCCAGCGGCGCGCGCAAAGCCCAATTGAATATGGTGCGTGAAGCCGTACTGGCATTTAATGGTGATGTGCAGGTAGAAGCATTTTCATCACTGAAAAAGCTGGGTGTGGACAAACTACGGCAGAAGCTGGATAGCTGGTTTAGTGAACTGGCACCGGTTGAAGAGATGCAGGACGGGGAATAACCCCCCGATATGCCGGATGGCGCCGCTGCGCGTCTTATCCGGCCTACAGCTTGTGCAAAATCTTTCTTTCGCACAATAAAAAACGCCCCAGTCATTACTGACTGGGGCGGCTAAAATATTCAGCCAAATCCGATTACGTGAAGTAAAAGGTCTGAAAGATAGAACATCTTACCTCTGTACCCTACGTGAATAACTTTACTCTTTTTTGAGCAGCTCAGAAAGCACTTTTTGTAATTTTTTTTCATTCCTTACATAGGGAATTCTAATGAACATCACAAAAAGTTCTATCTTATGTTGCTTAGTTACGAAAAACGGGCGTTATTCAGTAAACCCTTAGTGCGCCTGATCCCAGTTTTCACCACTACCGACTTCCACCAGCAACGGCACGTCAATCTGGGTTTCGTTTTCCATCAGTTGGTGGATCTTTTTAGAGACGCTTTCCAGGTCATCTTTATGTACTTCAAACACCAGTTCATCATGTACCTGCATGATCATGCGCACGCGTGGTTGCTCGGTTTGCAGCCATCCGTCCACCGCTATCATGGCTCGTTTGATAATGTCTGCGGCAGTACCCTGCATCGGGGCGTTAATTGCCGCGCGCTCTGCACCTGCGCGACGAGCGCCATTACTGGATTTAATATCCGGTAAATAAAGACGACGCCCTTCCAGCGTTTCTACATAACCTTGCTCTTTCGCCTGTGCGCGGGTACGTTCCATATATTCCAACACGCCAGGGTAGCGTTCAAAGTAAAGGTCCATGTACTTTTGCGCTTCTTTACGTGGAATATTCAACTGGCGCGCCAGACCGAAGGCGCTCATCCCGTAGATCAGACCGAAGTTAATGGCTTTCGCGCTGCGGCGTTGTTCGCCGGTCACGGAATCCAGCGGTAAGCCAAAGACTTCCGCCGCCGTTGCGCGGTGAATATCTTTCCCTTCGGCAAACGCGGTAAGCAGACCTTTATCACGCGAGAGATGCGCCATGATGCGCAGTTCAATCTGCGAGTAGTCCGCGGAGACAATCACGTAGTCTTCTGGCGCAATGAACGCCTGACGAATACGACGACCTTCATCATTACGTACCGGGATGTTCTGCAAATTTGGGTCCGTTGAAGACAAGCGCCCGGTAGCGGTAACCGCCTGATGATAAGAGGTGTGCACGCGCCCGGTTTTCTTGTTAATCATCAACGGAAGCTTATCCGTATACGTCGACTTCAGTTTTGCTAAGCCGCGATATTCCAGGATCACTTTCGGCAACGGGTAATCCAGCGCGAGCTCTTCCAGTACCTCTTCCGACGTTGATGGCGCGCCGCCAGGCGTTTTCTTCAACGGCTTAATACCCTGCTTTTCAAACAGGATAGTTTGCAGTTGCTTGGTGGAAGATAGGTTAAACGCTTCTCCGGCGATCTCGTGTGCTTTTTGCTCCAGCTCGTTCAAACGCAGCGTCAGCTCTTCTGAATGTTTGTGCAAAACAGCCGGATCGATTTTCACACCGTTGCGCTCAACACGAGACAAAACCGGCACCAGCGGCATATCGATATTTTCAAAGACGTTCAGCGGCCCTTTATGCTGCTGCAATTCCGGCCACATCTTCAGATGCAGCTGTAGCGTAACGTCGGCATCTTCCGCAGCGTAACGACCTGCTTCTTCCAGCGCTATCTGGTTAAAGGTCAGCTGGTTTTTGCCCTTTCCGGCGATCTCTTCAAAAGTGATGGTTTTATGCTTCAGCCAGCGGTCCGACAGGCTGTCCATATCGTGTCGGCCAGCGACGCTGTTAAGAATGTAGGATTCGAGCATGGTGTCAAAGGTGATACCGCGCAACTCGATGCCATAATTTGCAAGGATACCGCGATCGTACTTCAGGTTTTGCCCGACTTTATGCGCGTTCTCATCTTCCAGCAGCGGCTTCAGCAGCGCCAGCGCACGATCGCGAGCGATTTGATCGGGGGCGTCCAGGTAATCGTGGGCAACAGGAACATATGCAGCCACACCCGGTTCAATGGCAAAAGACAGGCCAACCAGATTCGCGGAGATGTTGTCCAGGCTGTCAGTTTCTGTATCGAAGGCAAAGACTGGCGCTTTTTTCAGCTTAGCAATCCACTCTTCCAGCGTCGCTTCGTCCAGAATCGTCACATAGTTATCATACGAGAGAACCGTGGCCGGCTTCTCAGGCGTTTCATCGACAACGAGTGTTTCCTGCGGTTTTGCTGTTGGCTTCGTTCCTTTCGCCTGTAGCCATTTACCCGTTTCAACGTCGATAACCCAACGTTTGAATTCATACTGTTTAAACAGGCCAAGTAGTTCTTCTGCTGCTGGCTGACGGACTTCCAACTGCTCGCAGGTCAACTCCAGTTCAACATCCGTTTTGATGGTAGCCAATTGATAAGAGAGGTACGCCACCTCTTTATTCTGCTCAAGCTTACCCGCCATGGTTTTCGCACCACGGAAAGTCAGCCCCGCAATTTTGTCTGATTCAGCATAGAGGGTATCCAGCCCACCCAGCCCCTGTAGCAGCGCCTGCGCGGTTTTTTCACCTACGCCTGGAACGCCTGGAATGTTATCTGAGGAGTCCCCCATCAACGCCAGGAAATCAATGATCAGTTCCGGCGGGACGCCGTATTTATTCACCACTTCATCCGGGCCGAGGATCGTATTAGTCATGGTGTTGATCAGGGTAATATTCGGCGTCACCAGCTGAGCCATATCTTTATCACCGGTGCTAATCAGCACCGGACGGCCCACTTTCTCTGCTTCCCGCGCTAGCGTACCGATGACATCGTCCGCCTCCACGCCTGATACGGCCAATAGTGGCAACCCCATCGCTTTTACCATCGCATGCAGAGGTTCAATCTGCGCACGCAGATCGTCCGGCATGGGTGGGCGGTGCGACTTGTAGTGTTCGAATAACTCATCACGGAAGGTTTTACCCTTTGCGTCGAATACCACCGCAGCATGGGTCGGCTGATATTGCAGAATCAAGCTACGCAGCATGTTGAGGACACCGTACATCGCGCCAGTAGGTTCTCCTGCGCTGTTAGTCAGCGGCGGAAACGCGTGGTATGCGCGATACAGGTAAGATGAGCCATCTACAAGGATAAGTGGGTTTTCTGGGATCTGAACCATAATGTCCGTGCCTGTTTATCAGATTATGGGTAAAGGATGCCACAGACAGGATGAAAACATGAGTTTTTCGCCGCATTTGTCGAAAAACTTTTGCAGTTCTTCTGCTTCGCTCGCAAACACGGCTGTGGATAACTTTGTGAATAAATAATTTTCAGCTCTTTAAATATAGCAAAGAAATTCATGCCTCATGATATTTTCATATACATTTCAACAAATTAAATAAACACACAGCATTTTATGCCATTTTATCGGCTCATATCCTGATGTGGATAGATATTCCTCTTTTTTCTATTCAGGGAAGATCCATCATTTGGTTCGTTTTCTGATAAAATCAGCCCCTTGCGCCTCTTTAGCGCACTGTCTATGGCTAACCTTTTGAATAATTTAATTATGACGAGAATACTCGCTGCGATAACGCTGTTGCTGAGTATCGTATTGACCATATTGGTCACGATTTTTTGTTCTGTGCCGATCATCCTTGCCGGGGTTGTGAAACTCCTTTTGCCTGTTCCTGTCGTCTGGCGCAAGGTTTCTGTGTTCTGCAATTTCATGATGTATTGCTGGTGTGAAGGTCTGGCGCTACTGCTGCACCTCAATCCGCGACTGAAATGGGATATCGAAGGACTGGAAGGTCTTAGCAAGAAAAACTGGTATCTGCTCATTTGTAACCACTACAGCTGGGCCGATATCGTTGTGCTTTGCGTTCTGTTCCGTAAACACATCCCAATGAATAAATATTTCCTCAAGCAACAACTGGCCTGGGTGCCCTTTATTGGCCTGGCCTGCTGGGCGTTGGATATGCCGTTTATGAAACGCTATTCGCGTGGCTACCTGCTTCGCCATCCGGAACGGCGCGGGAAAGATGTCGAAACAACACGTCGTTCCTGTGAGAAATTTCGTGTACACCCGACAACCATTGTGAATTTTGTCGAAGGTTCACGCTTTACCAAAGAGAAACGCGAACAAACTCGCTCTCCTTATCAAAACCTGCTCCCACCCAAGGCAGCCGGTATTGCGATGGCATTGAATGTCCTGGGGTCACAGTTCGATAAAATGTTGAACGTCACGTTGTGCTATCCGGAAAACAGTAGCCGACCATTCTACGATATGCTGAGCGGTAAGTTAACGCGGATTGTCGTACGGGTGAATCTGGAGCCAATTCATGAAGAGTTGCACGGTGATTACGTGAACGATAAGGGATTCAAGCGTCGGTTTCAGCTATGGTTGAATACGCTGTGGAGTGAGAAAGACGCGCAGCTCGACGCGATTAAAGCCTCAAATAAAAAAGCCGGTCAATGACCGGCTTTTTTACTTTTACTTCTGACCAACCAGGTACTTCACGGTATCCGCATACTGTTGTACAAAGATATCCATGCTGCTGGTATCCATGCCCTGCGGATTTACCTGATATTTGCCATTCACGAACATTGCCGGAACGCCCTGCAGCTGTAAATCAGCCGCCGCTTTTTCCTGCTGTGCTACGAGTGATTTCACCACAAAGCTGTTCCATGCCGCATCATAGTCTTCGCCTTTAATACCCGCGTCGACAAACACTTTACGGATATCCGCTACTGACTGAACGGTCTGGGTTTTCTGAACGCCTTCAAACAGCGGAACGGTGACTTGATCTTCAACGCCCAGCGCCATAGCAACGGCCCATGCCTGCGTCAGATCTTTGCCCAAAGGCCCCAGAAACTCGACGTGGTATTTAGTCATCTTGGTGCCTTCCGGCAGTTTCTTCTTCACGTTATCAGACACGTGAAGCACTTCTTCAAACTGATAGCAGTGCGGGCAGTAGAAGGAGAAGAACTCCAACACTTGCGGTTCACCCGCAACAGGCTTTTCCAGAGTGATGTATTGTTTACCATCCTGGAACTGCGCTGCAGATGCGCTAAAAGCTAAGACCATACCAGCCAGCGCCAGCCATATTTTTTTCATGTTCAAGTTTCTCCGATTAATACATTGGCGTTAATTGTAAGGGGGGCTCTTGCAGAATTTTTGCCTGCTCAATAAAGGTCGCGGTCTGACGATGCCAGTAATCTTCCCCGGTTAACCACGGGAAGTTTTTTGGAAACGCAGGGTCAGCCCAACGTCGAATTAGCCAGGCAAGATAATAAACTAAACGCATAGCGCGTAAAGGTTCTATCAGTCCGATTTCAGCCGTGTCGAACTCACTAAACTCTTCATAAGCCTCGATAATGGTTTCCAGCTGCATGCGTTGTTCAGCTTTATCGCCATTGAGAAGCATCCATAAATCCTGAATAGCCGGACCATTGCGGGCATCATCTAAATCAACAAACATCGGACCATCGCGCCACAGGATATTACCGGCATGACAATCACCGTGCAGGCGTAATGTGGTAAAACGTGTATGCCAGCGTTCGGTAACGATCGCGATAAGCGCATCCGTTGCCTTCAGGAAAGCCGCTTTTTGCCCTGATGGGATCAGCTGTGCGTGCTCAAAAACTTTACGCGGCTCAGTCAGGTATTCTTCAAGACCGATCGTCGGGCGAAAGGAAAAAGTACGCTTGCATCCGGTCTGGTGCATACGACCCAGATAGCGACCCACCGCCTCCATCTGATCGATGTTGTCGGCTTCAAACTGACGTCCTCCGACGCTGGGGAAGATCGCATAATGGAAACCCTGATGGCTTAAAAGTGTTTGGCCGTTCAGTACCAGCGGTGCAGCTACCGGGACTTCATCGCTTACCAGTTCCAGAGCAAACTGGTGCTCTTCCTGGATTTGATCGACAGACCAACGTTCAGGGCGATAAAACTTAACGACAAATCGTCGACGCTCTTCGTCCTGGAATTGATAGACACGGTTTTCATAGCTGTTAAGCGGGGTAAGCCCGGAGTCCACCCGGATCCCCTGCTCAAACAGTGCATCCATGATGGTATCCGGGTGTAGCGTCTGGAAATTAAAAGCGTTGTCGTTCATCCCATCATCCGGAAAATACTACGAATGATTCAGGATATCATTTCGCAGCGCTTTCGGTGGTGGCGATTACAAGCTTTTACTCTTTAATTACGCCACGAGCGCGGAGTAGTGCGGTTTTAAAATCTTCTTCATAATCTTTCTGAATCCCTGGGATGACAGCGTCTTTCGCCGAGTCACGCATTTTCAGGTGATAGATCAGAATGTCATCAGTTAAATCCGCCAGTTCGCCGTCAAAACCTGACTCTTGCGCCAGTTTCTGTAAAAATTGCATCAGATTAAGCTCGGGTTCCTTCTGCCAGGCCGGCTGGAGGAGTTCAATAACTTCATTCAGACGTTTACATTTCATGGTTGTGCTCCTTAGGCTCAATACAGATACGTTAGCAGGGTCAATCCCACATTAAAAGAGGCGATATCAGTGATTCTGGATAGTGCAATAACAGGGGTTGTGCTGGCTGGCGGTAAGGCCAGACGAATGGGCGGAACCGATAAAGGTCTGCTTGAGCTCGACGGTAAACCTCTTTGGCGGCATGTGGCCGATATCCTCGCTTTGCAGGTCGAAACCGTGGTGGTTAATGCCAATCGCCACCGGGATATTTACCAGCAAAGCGGCCTGAAAGTTATCCCCGATGCGTTGGCCGATTTCCCAGGCCCACTGGCCGGGATGCTATCAGTATTCCTGCAGCAATCGGGGGACTGGTTTATGTTCTGCCCGTGCGACATGCCCTATATTCCTCACGATCTGGTCGCACGCTTGAAGGACCAACGCAAAGCAGCATCGGTTGTCTGGGTGCACGATGGGGAGAGAGATCATCCGACCATTGCGCTGATGCATCGCTCGATGCAGCCCTTGTTACAGGATTATCTTCAGTCCGGTGAAAGACGTGTCATGGTCTTTATGCGTCAGGCTGGCGGTCATGCTGTGGATTTCAGCGATCGCAAAGATGCCTTCGTGAACGTGAATACCCCTGAAGAGCTCGCAAAATGGCAGGACAAATCATGATCCCCTTACTCGCTATTGCAGCATGGAGCGGAACGGGGAAAACCACGCTGCTCAAAAAATTGATCCCGGAGCTGCGTGCCAGAGGTATTCGTCCCGGATTGATTAAGCATACCCATCACAATATGGATGTCGATACGCCCGGCAAAGATAGCTATGAGTTACGCAAAGCCGGTGCAACACAAACGCTGGTCGCCAGCCAGCAACGTTGGGCGTTAATGGTAGAAACACCGGAAGAGCCTGAACTGGATTTAGCGTATCTGGTAAGCCGGATGGATGCTTCAACATTGGATATGGTGTTGGTTGAGGGATTTAAGCATGAACCTGTCGCTAAGATCCTACTTTTTCGCGAGGGCTGTGGGCATAGCCCTGAGGCGTTGGCGATGGACGAATATGTTATCGCGGTTGCCAGTGATGTTCCGCTGACGGTGGATGTTCCATTGTTAGATATCAACGATATACAGAAACTTGCTGATTTTGTTACGCAATGGGTAAGACAGTAACAGTGGTATTACCTGCTTGCCTGATGCGCTGCGCTTATCAGGCCTACCTGGTGGTGCCGTTGTTGGCCGGATAAGGCCGCACGCCGCTTCCGGCAGTGTTCACCCCGCACAGACGCAAAAAAGCCCATCCGGCAGGATGGGCTTCTTCACAGGAGAGCGCTCACCGACAGACCACAGATAAAACAAAAGGCCCAGTCTTTCGACTGAGCCTTTCGCTTTTATTTGATGCCTGGCAGTTCCCTACTCTCGCATGGGGAGACCCCACACTACCATCGGCGCTACGGCGTTTCACTTCTGAGTTCGGCATGGGGTCAGGTGGGACCACCGCGCTACAGCCGCCAGGCAAATTCTGTTTATCAACACACCTTTTTGGTCTGTCGATTTAATCTGTAATCAAGCTGAATCTTGCGTCTCTTTCGCCAAAACATCTTCGGCGTTGTAAGGTTAAGCCTCACGGTTCATTAGTATCGGTTAGCTCAATGTATCGCTACACTTACACACCCGACCTATCAACGTCGTCGTCTTCAACGTTCCTTCAGGAGACTTAAAGTCTCAGGGAGAACTCATCTCGGGGCAAGTTTCGTGCTTAGATGCTTTCAGCACTTATCTCTTCCGCATTTAGCTACCGGGCAATGCCATTGGCATGACAACCCGAACACCAGTGATGCGTCCACTCCGGTCCTCTCGTACTAGGAGCAGCCCCCCTCAATTCTCCAGCGCCCACGGCAGATAGGGACCGAACTGTCTCACGACGTTCTAAACCCAGCTCGCGTACCACTTTAAATGGCGAACAGCCATACCCTTGGGACCTACTTCAGCCCCAGGATGTGATGAGCCGACATCGAGGTGCCAAACACCGCCGTCGATATGAACTCTTGGGCGGTATCAGCCTGTTATCCCCGGAGTACCTTTTATCCGTTGAGCGATGGCCCTTCCATTCAGAACCACCGGATCACTAAGACCTGCTTTCGCACCTGCTCGAGCCGTCACTCTCGCAGTCAAGCTAGCTTATGCCTTTGCACTAACCTCCTGATGTCCGACCAGGATTAGCTAACCTTCGTGCTCCTCCGTTACTCTTTAGGAGGAGACCGCCCCAGTCAAACTACCCACCAGACACTGTCCGCAACCCGGATCACGGGTCTACGTTAGAACACCAGCCATTAAAGGGTGGTATTTCAAGGTTGGCTCCACGCAGACTGGCGTCCACGCTTCAAAGCCTCCCACCTATCCTACACATCAAGGACCAGTGTTCAGTGTCAAGCTATAGTAAAGGTTCACGGGGTCTTTCCGTCTTGCCGCGGGTACACTGCATCTTCACAGCGAGTTCAATTTCACTGAGTCTCGGGTGGAGACAGCCTGGCCATCATTACGCCATTCGTGCAGGTCGGAACTTACCCGACAAGGAATTTCGCTACCTTAGGACCGTTATAGTTACGGCCGCCGTTTACCGGGGCTTCGATCAAGAGCTTCTCCTTACGGATAACCCCATCAATTAACCTTCCGGCACCGGGCAGGCGTCACACCGTATACGTCCACTTTCGTGTTTGCACAGTGCTGTGTTTTTAATAAACAGTTGCAGCCAGCTGGTATCTTCGACTGATTTCAGCTCCATGAGTAAATCACTTCACCTACATATCAGCGTGCCTTCTCCCGAAGTTACGGCACCATTTTGCCTAGTTCCTTCACCCGAGTTCTCTCAAGCGCCTTGGTATTCTCTACCTGACCACCTGTGTCGGTTTGGGGTACGATTTTGTGTTACCTGATGCTTAGAGGCTTTTCCTGGAAGCAGGGCATTTGTTACTTCAGCACCGTAGTGCCTCGTCATCACACCTCAGCGTTAATAAGGTACCGGATTTACCTGGAACCTCCGCCTACATGCTTAAACCGGGACAACCGTCGCCCGGCTAACATAGCCTTCTCCGTCCCCCCTTCGCAGTAACACCAAGTACAGGAATATTAACCTGTTTCCCATCGACTACGCCTTTCGGCCTCGCCTTAGGGGTCGACTCACCCTGCCCCGATTAACGTTGGACAGGAACCCTTGGTCTTCCGGCGTGCGGGTTTTTCACCCGCATTATCGTTACTTATGTCAGCATTCGCACTTCTGATACCTCCAGCAACCCTCACAGGCCACCTTCAACGGCTTACAGAACGCTCCCCTACCCAACAACACATAGTGTCGCTGCCGCAGCTTCGGTGCATGGTTTAGCCCCGTTACATCTTCCGCGCAGGCCGACTCGACCAGTGAGCTATTACGCTTTCTTTAAATGATGGCTGCTTCTAAGCCAACATCCTGGCTGTCTGTGCCTTCCCACATCGTTTCCCACTTAACCATGACTTTGGGACCTTAGCTGGCGGTCTGGGTTGTTTCCCTCTTCACGACGGACGTTAGCACCCGCCGTGTGTCTCCCGTGATAACATTCTTCGGTATTCGCAGTTTGCATCGGGTTGGTAAGTCGGGATGACCCCCTAGCCGAAACAGTGCTCTACCCCCGAAGATGAGTTCACGAGGCGCTACCTAAATAGCTTTCGGGGAGAACCAGCTATCTCCCGGTTTGATTGGCCTTTCACCCCCAGCCACAAGTCATCCGCTAATTTTTCAACATTAGTCGGTTCGGTCCTCCAGTTAGTGTTACCCAACCTTCAACCTGCCCATGGCTAGATCACCGGGTTTCGGGTCTATACCCTGCAACTTAACGCCCAGTTAAGACTCGGTTTCCCTTCGGCTCCCCTATTCGGTTAACCTTGCTACAGAATATAAGTCGCTGACCCATTATACAAAAGGTACGCAGTCACCCCATAAAGAGGCTCCCACTGCTTGTACGTACACGGTTTCAGGTTCTTTTTCACTCCCCTCGCCGGGGTTCTTTTCGCCTTTCCCTCACGGTACTGGTTCACTATCGGTCAGTCAGGAGTATTTAGCCTTGGAGGATGGTCCCCCCATATTCAGACAGGATACCACGTGTCCCGCCCTACTCTTCGAGTTCACAACATATGCACTTTTGTGTACGGGACTATCACCCTGTACCGTCGGACTTTCCAGACCGTTCCACTAACACACATGCTGATTCAGACTCTGGGCTGCTCCCCGTTCGCTCGCCGCTACTGGGGGAATCTCGGTTGATTTCTTTTCCTCGGGGTACTTAGATGTTTCAGTTCCCCCGGTTCGCTTCATTACGCTATGTATTCACATAATGATAGTGTGACGAATCACACTGGGTTTCCCCATTCGGAAATCGCCGGTTATAACGGTTCATATCACCTTACCGACGCTTATCGCAGATTAGCACGTCCTTCATCGCCTCTGACTGCCAGGGCATCCACCGTGTACGCTTAGTCGCTTAACCTCACAACCCGAAGATGTTTCTTTCGATTCATCATCGACTTGCAAAAATTTGAGAGACTCGAACACACCATTTTTCATTTCTTGTTTACGGAGAAATGAAACAGTGTGTCGTTTCAATTTTCAGCTTGATCCAGATTTTTAAAGAGCAAAACTTCGCAGTGAACCTTTTCAGGTACACTCTGAAGTTTTCTTGTGTTGTTGCAGTAAGTAAAGGATGGTGGAGCTATGCGGGATCGAACCGCAGACCTCCTGCGTGCAAGGCAGGCGCTCTCCCAGCTGAGCTATAACCCCATCGTAAATGCTAATCTCTGTACCCTAATTCGTTTCCGGGCAAGGCGCGGTGGTGCGAAGCATACTGAAGTATGCGAGCATCGCCGTAACACAGCACGGAGGCGAATTTGGTAGGCCTGAGTGGACTTGAACCACCGACCTCACCCTTATCAGGGGTGCGCTCTAACCACCTGAGCTACAAGCCTGCAGAGATTTTCTTACTGCTAATTTTCATCAGACAATCTGTGTGAGCACTACAAAGAACGTTTCTTTAAGGTAAGGAGGTGATCCAACCGCAGGTTCCCCTACGGTTACCTTGTTACGACTTCACCCCAGTCATGAATCACAAAGTGGTAAGCGCCCTCCCGAAGGTTAAGCTACCTACTTCTTTTGCAACCCACTCCCATGGTGTGACGGGCGGTGTGTACAAGGCCCGGGAACGTATTCACCGTGGCATTCTGATCCACGATTACTAGCGATTCCGACTTCATGGAGTCGAGTTGCAGACTCCAATCCGGACTACGACGTACTTTATGAGGTCCGCTTGCTCTCGCGAGGTCGCTTCTCTTTGTATACGCCATTGTAGCACGTGTGTAGCCCTACTCGTAAGGGCCATGATGACTTGACGTCATCCCCACCTTCCTCCAGTTTATCACTGGCAGTCTCCTTTGAGTTCCCGACCGAATCGCTGGCAACAAAGGATAAGGGTTGCGCTCGTTGCGGGACTTAACCCAACATTTCACAACACGAGCTGACGACAGCCATGCAGCACCTGTCTCAGAGTTCCCGAAGGCACCAAAGCATCTCTGCTAAGTTCTCTGGATGTCAAGAGTAGGTAAGGTTCTTCGCGTTGCATCGAATTAAACCACATGCTCCACCGCTTGTGCGGGCCCCCGTCAATTCATTTGAGTTTTAACCTTGCGGCCGTACTCCCCAGGCGGTCGACTTAACGCGTTAGCTCCGGAAGCCACGCCTCAAGGGCACAACCTCCAAGTCGACATCGTTTACGGCGTGGACTACCAGGGTATCTAATCCTGTTTGCTCCCCACGCTTTCGCACCTGAGCGTCAGTCTTTGTCCAGGGGGCCGCCTTCGCCACCGGTATTCCTCCAGATCTCTACGCATTTCACCGCTACACCTGGAATTCTACCCCCCTCTACAAGACTCTAGCCTGCCAGTTTCGGATGCAGTTCCCAGGTTGAGCCCGGGGATTTCACATCCGACTTGACAGACCGCCTGCGTGCGCTTTACGCCCAGTAATTCCGATTAACGCTTGCACCCTCCGTATTACCGCGGCTGCTGGCACGGAGTTAGCCGGTGCTTCTTCTGCGAGTAACGTCAATCACCAAGGTTATTAACCTTAATGCCTTCCTCCTCGCTGAAAGTACTTTACAACCCGAAGGCCTTCTTCATACACGCGGCATGGCTGCATCAGGCTTGCGCCCATTGTGCAATATTCCCCACTGCTGCCTCCCGTAGGAGTCTGGACCGTGTCTCAGTTCCAGTGTGGCTGGTCATCCTCTCAGACCAGCTAGGGATCGTCGCCTAGGTGAGCCGTTACCCCACCTACTAGCTAATCCCATCTGGGCACATCCGATGGCAAGAGGCCCGAAGGTCCCCCTCTTTGGTCTTGCGACGTTATGCGGTATTAGCTACCGTTTCCAGTAGTTATCCCCCTCCATCGGGCAGTTTCCCAGACATTACTCACCCGTCCGCCACTCGTCACCCGAGAGCAAGCTCTCTGTGCTACCGTTCGACTTGCATGTGTTAGGCCTGCCGCCAGCGTTCAATCTGAGCCATGATCAAACTCTTCAATTTAAGTTTGATGCTCGTGAATTAAACTTCGTAATGAATTACGTATGTTCACTCAGAGACTTGGTATTCATTTTTCGTCTTGCGACGTTAAGAATCCGTATCTTCGAGTGCCCACACAGATTGTCTGATAAATTGTTAAAGAGCAGTTGCGACGCGCTTTAGCGCTCTGTCGCGAGGTCCCGTATATTACGTTTTCCTCATTCAGAGTCAAGCATTTATTTTTGCTTTTCTCTACGAGATTCTCAGTGGAACCCCGCTGACCCGGCGGCGTGTAATCCGTTGTTCCGTGTCAGTGGAGGCGCATTATAGGGAGTTATTTCAGGCTGACAAGGGGAAATTTAAAATAATCTTCCAAGTGCGTACTTTTTATTCTTTACGCTTATTTTGCCAACGTTTTGTGGGTTAATTGGGCAATTTCCCGCGCGAAACCCGCGACCTGCTCCCAATCGGTATACACCACTTCTTTATTCGTATCCGTTTCCCCGCCAGACATCTTCATTATCAATTGGATCATCACGCGGTCATACCAGCGATAGCGGGGATACAGCAAAGCGCCAGCAATCACTGCGCTGCGGTCTGGCCGCCACGGCGAACTCATCAGGAATTTACGCGCATAGCTGTTGGTTTGCGGCGTACGTTTCTCCGGCTTACGCGCAACCAGGTTAACGGAGTAGAACGCACTCGGCATCGCATTCAGGCGCGTGGCATGCTTTTTCACAAATTCCTGAAATGCAGCATGATAATGGCCATAGCGAATCGAAGCGCCAATCACCACGCTGTCATAATTTTGCCAGTCAGGCTCCGCGGTACGATGCAAATTAACGACATCCGCCCAAACACCCAGCTCTTTGAGTTCAGAAGCAAGATACTCGGCGATTTCACGCGTTTGTCCGTCCCGGGAAGAAAAAAGAATCAGTGTTTTCACGTGTTACTCCATTATTCACGCCAGAAGGTAGGGGTAAAGAGCACCAGCAGAGTAAAGACCTCCAGACGACCAAACAGCATATTGGCAATCAGGATCCACTTCGCCACGGGGTTCATGCTGGCAAAGTTGTCTGCGACAACGCCCAGCCCTGGCCCCAGGTTATTCAGCGTCGCCACAACGGAGGCAAACGCGGAGAAGTCATCAACACCGGTCGCAATAATCGCCAGCATACTGATAATAAAGACCAGCGCATAGGCGGAGAAAAATCCCCACACGGCTTCAAGAATTCGCTCCGGCAACGCACGGTTACCCAGTTTGATACTGTAAACCGCATTCGGGTGGACCAGTCGTTTCAATTCGCGGTTACCCTGTTTAAACAGCAACAGGATACGAATCACCTTCAAGCCACCACCCGTCGACCCGGCACAGCCGCCGATAAAAGCAGAACACAGCAACAGCACCGGAAGGAACAGCGGCCAACGGGCAATACTGTCCGTGGTAAATCCGGCGGTCGTCGCCATTGACACCACCTGGAAAAAGGCCTGGTTGATCGTCGTGAGCGCCGATCCATAGGTATTGTGTATCCATAGCACCAGCGTACAGACAACCACCAGCGTCAGCTGCACGCCGATAAACATGCGGAATTCCGGATCGCGCCAGTAGACCTTCAAACTGCGTCCACTTAATAAAGAGAAGTGCAGACCATAGTTACAACCAGAGATCAGCAAGAAGATAGCAATAATGGTGTTAATCGTGGGACTATCGAAATACCCCACGCTGGCATCGTGTGTGGAAAAGCCGCCGATGGCAATCGTTGCAAAGCTATGCCCAATAGCGTCAAAAGCAGGCATCCCGGCAAACCATAGCGCCAGCGCGCACGCCACCGTCAGTAATACATAGATAAGCCAAAGCGTTTTCGCCGTTTCGGCAATACGCGGGCGCATCTTATTGTCTTTCAACGGTCCGGGCATTTCTGCTCGATAGAGCTGCATGCCACCTACGCCAAGAATAGGTAGAATAGCCACCGCCAGCACGATGATCCCCATCCCGCCGAACCATTGCAGCATCTGACGATAAAAGAGAATCGCGTGTGGTAATGAATCCAGCCCCACCAGCGTTGTCGCACCGGTGGTGGTTAAACCGGAAAAGGATTCAAAAAAAGCGTCGGTTATCGTCAGGTTAGGGCTTTCCGCAAAGATGAACGGTAGCGCACCCACGCTGCCCAACACGGTCCAGAACAAGACGACAATCAGAAACCCTTCGCGCGACTTCAGCTCGCCCTTTTCTTTACGGTTTGGCCACCACAGCATGGAGCCGATCGCCAGAGCAACGAAGAAAGTTTGGGTAAATGCACGCCCTGCCCCATCGCGGTAGATGAGCGCTACCAGTCCGGGGATAATCATTGTTCCCGAGAATAAGATGACCAGTAGTCCAACGATTCGGGTGATGGCGCGAAAATGCATCTCTGCCGCTTCCTTAGTTCTTTAAAATGAGGTGGGGATTATTCTTCAATCGCTAACAATTGCAATGAACCACGACTAAAATCCGCCAGTTTTGCCGAGAATTCATCCACTTTGGCATAAGGAAGCGCCACCCTGAGCCGAACAAAAGCCTGGTAATCACTGGCAACGACTTTACCGTCAAACTGCCCCAGCAAAGCTTCAATGCCTGCCAACTGACCGTACTCACACTGCAAAGTATATTCGGTTAATGGCGTCTTGCGCTGTGTCGTTAACTGGCGCAACGCCTGATTCACACCGCCACCGTAGGCTTTTACCAGCCCACCCGTACCGAGAAGGATACCGCCGTAGTAACGCACCACCACCGCGGTAATCTCACCAACGCCGCTCCCCATCAGCTGTGCGAGCATCGGTTTGCCTGCCGTACCCGCCGGTTCGCCATCGTCTGAAAATCCCAGTTGCTGCGAGTCATTAGGCGCACCCGCCACCCATGCCACACAATGGTGACGAGCATCCGGGTGTTCCGCTTTGACTGACTCAACAAACGCCTTTGCCGCTTCTACGCCGTCCGTATGGGCAAGCAGCGTAATGAAGCGGCTTTTTTTGATCTCTTCGACGACGCTAACCGGCGCCGCAGGGATTAACCAACTGTCCATTACGCCAGTTTCAGATCCCGCGTCATGTTTTCGATATTGTTTTCGTGGACCACCACGTTGTCTTCAATACGAATACCACCGAACGGTTTCAGGGCTTCAATTTTCTGCCAGTTGAAGTGTTTGCTGAACTGCCCTTCACGCCACGGCGCCAGCAGAGATTCAATGAAGTAAATACCCGGTTCGATGGTCAGAACCATGCCCGGTTGCAGTACGCGGGTGCAACGCAGGTAAGGATACTTCGACGGCGCGGCCAGATGGGTACCGCTGTCGTCCTGCATAAAGCCGGCGACATCGTGTACCTGCAGGCCCAGCGGGTGACCAATGCCGTGCGGCATAAACGGCCCGGTAAGATCGTTTTCCACCATCGCCTCTTCACTCATATCGGTGATGATTTGATGCTTACGCAGCAGCTTCGCGATACGCTGATGGAACTGAATGTGATAATCCACGTAGCTGGTGCCCGCTTTCATGGTGGCAATCAGCGCCAGCTCTTCGTCGTTAACGTCTTTCACCAGATGCGCATAGTCGTTGTCGCTTTTCGCCGACCAGGTACGCGTCAGGTCTGCCGCATAGCCGTTGTATTCCGCACCAGCGTCCAGCAGGAAGCTGCGGATTTCAGACGGCGCCTGATGATCCAGTTTGGTGTAATGAAGAACCGAAGCATGCTCGTTAAGCGCCACGATGTTGCTGTACGGCACGTCGGTATCGCGGTGGCCGGTCGCAGTCAGGTAAGCGAGGTTGATGTCAAACTCGCTCATCCCGGAACGAAACGCTTCTTCTGCGGCACGGTGCCCATTCACCGCCATTTTCTGCGCTTCGCGCATACAGGCCAGTTCGTAATCCGTTTTATAAGCACGGTAATAATGCAGGTAGTCGATCACCCCTTTTGGGTTGATGTTGCTGGCCGCGATGTCCAGTTGCAGCGCGCGTTCCGGAACCGGTCCGATGTAACCGATATTGCCGCGAGCAGCAGGCAGTTGGCTACCGATACCATCCGCTTTTGGCAGCGCGATGATCTCAATTTCTTCCGTCCAGAAGGAGGTCGGCAGCGGCTCAACGTTGTGCCAGTAATCGACCGGCAGGTAGAACCACAGTTTCGGCTTGTTCACACCATCCACCAGCAACCAGCAGTTAGGAACCTGCGTTACAGGCACCCAAGCTTTGAATTGCGGATTGACCTTAAACGGGTACGGATGATCGTCGAGAAAGACGTTAACAAGTTCGCCTGAGTGAATAAGTAACGCATCCAGCTTGAAGCGTTCCAGCGCGTCGCGCGTCCGTTCTTGTAAGGTAACGATATGATTTTTATAGAGTGCGGCCAGCGATTCCATTTTCTATCCTTCTGTTTTTTTACCTCAAGTCTCCGCATCTTAGCACATCGCTTTGCGAGTGCGTGATTTCTGCCGAGCGTGATCGAATCGTCATTTCTTTAATCATTCATTTGCATTTTATTAACATAAAACACACACTTCGATTCATCTGGTATGACCAGATCACCTTGCGGATTCAGGAGACTGACATGCTTTACAAAGGCGACACCCTGTACCTCGACTGGCTGGAAGATGGCATCGCCGAACTGGTGTTCGATGCCCCAGGCTCGGTCAATAAACTCGACACGGCCACCGTTGCCAGCCTGGGCCATGCGCTTGATGTGCTGGAAAAACAACCGAATTTAAAAGGGCTGCTGCTGCGTTCTAACAAAGCAGCCTTTATTGTTGGTGCCGATATCACTGAATTCCTTTCACTGTTCCTCGTGCCTGAAGAGCAACTGAGCCAGTGGCTGCATTTTGCCAACAGCGTCTTTAATCGCCTGGAAGATCTCCCTGTTCCGACTCTCTCAGCGGTAAACGGTTATGCTCTGGGCGGTGGTTGCGAGTGTGTTTTGGCGACCGATTATCGTCTGGCAACGCCGGACCTGCGCATCGGCCTGCCAGAAACTAAGCTGGGCATTATGCCGGGCTTTGGCGGTTCCGTGCGTATGCCACGCATGCTGGGTGCGGACAGTGCGCTGGAAATTATTGCTGCAGGTAAAGATGTTGGTGCTGAGCAGGCACTAAAAATCGGTCTGGTCGATGGCGTAGTGAAACAAGACAAACTGCTTGATGGCGCGATCGCGGTATTACGTCAGGCGATTAACGGCGACCTCGACTGGAAAGCCAAACGCCAGCCGAAGCTGGAGCCGTTGAAACTCAGTAAAATTGAAGCGGCTATGAGCTTTACCATCGCCAAAGGCATGGTAGCGCAGACGGCGGGTAAACATTACCCCGCACCGATCACCGCGGTAAAAACCATTGAAGCAGCGGCCCGTTTTGCTCGTGAAGAAGCGCTGAATTTGGAAAATAAAAGCTTTGTTCCACTGGCGCACACCAGTGAAGCCCGCGCGCTGGTTGGCATCTTCCTTAACGATCAGTTCGTGAAAGCCAAAGCCAAAAAGCTCACCAAAAATATTGAAGCACCAAAGCAAGCGGCAGTGCTGGGGGCAGGCATTATGGGCGGCGGCATTGCTTACCAGTCAGCCTGGAAAGGCGTGCCAGTTGTCATGAAAGATATCAACGACAAATCATTAACGCTGGGCATGACCGAAGCGGCCAAGCTGCTGAACAAACAGCTTGAGCGCGGCAAAATTGACGGGTTGAAAATGGCGGGCGTGATTTCCACTATTCATCCAACTCTCGACTATAGCGGTTTTGAGCGTGTGGACGTGGTGGTTGAAGCGGTCGTGGAAAACCCAAAAGTGAAAAAAGCGGTACTGGCGGAAACCGAAGATCAGGTACGCCCGGACACCGTACTGGCGTCGAATACTTCCACCATCCCTATCAACGAGCTGGCCAGCGCGCTTAAGCGCCCGGAAAACTTCTGTGGGATGCACTTCTTTAACCCGGTACACCGTATGCCGCTGGTTGAGATCATTCGCGGCGAGAAAAGCTCGGATGAAACCATCGCTAAGGTAGTCGCCTGGGCAAGCCAGATGGGCAAAACGCCGATTGTGGTTAATGACTGCCCCGGTTTCTTCGTTAACCGTGTACTGTTCCCCTATTTTGCCGGTTTCAGCCAGTTGCTGCGCGACGGCGCGGATTTCCGCAAAGTCGACAAAGTAATGGAAAAACAGTTTGGCTGGCCGATGGGCCCGGCTTATCTGCTGGACGTGGTGGGGATTGATACCGCGCATCACGCTCAGGCGGTGATGTCCGCAGGCTTCCCTCAGCGTATGCAGAAAGATTATCGCGATGCGATAGACGCACTGTTTGATGCTAACCGTTTCGGACAGAAAAATGGCCTCGGATTCTGGCGCTATAAAGAAGACAACAAGGGCAAGCCGAAGAAAGAAGAAGATGCCACCGTTGACGGTCTGCTGGCTGAGGTCAGTCAGCCGAAACGCGACTTCAGCGATGAAGAGATTATCGCCCGCATGATGATCCCAATGGTCAACGAAGTAGTGCGTTGTCTGGAAGAAGGCATTATCGCCAGCCCGGCAGAAGCCGATATGGCGCTGGTGTATGGCCTGGGTTTCCCTCCGTTCCACGGCGGCGCGTTCCGCTGGCTGGATACGCTCGGCAGCGCGAAGTATCTCGATATGGCTCAGCAGTATCAGCACCTTGGCCCGCTGTATGAAGTTCCGGCCGGTCTGCGTGACAAAGCGCGCCATAACGAACCGTATTATCCCCAGGTTGAGCCTGCCCGCCCGGTTGGCAGCCTGAAAACGGCTTAAGGAGTCACAATGGAACAGGTTGTAATTGTTGATGCGATCCGTACCCCGATGGGCCGTTCGAAAGGGGGCGCGTTTCGTAACGTGCGGGCAGAAGATCTCTCCGCACATTTAATGCGTAGCCTGCTGGCGCGTAATCCGGCGCTGGAGCCAGCCGCGCTTGATGATATTTACTGGGGCTGTGTGCAGCAAACGCTGGAGCAGGGTTTCAACATCGCCCGTAACGCCGCGCTGCTGGCTGAAGTTCCGCACTCCGTTCCGGCCGTTACGGTCAACCGCCTGTGCGGTTCGTCCATGCAGGCGTTGCATGATGCGGCACGCATGATCATGACCGGCGATGCTCAGGCGTGCCTGATTGGCGGCGTGGAGCATATGGGCCATGTACCAATGAGCCACGGCGTTGATTTCCACCCGGGCATGAGCCGTAACGTAGCAAAAGCTGCGGGTATGATGGGTCTGACTGCGGAAATGCTCTCCCGTATGCACGGTATCAGCCGTGAAATGCAGGATGCCTTCGCCGCGCGTTCACACGCCCGAGCCTGGGCTGCAACGCAGTCTGGCGCGTTTAAAAACGAAATCATTCCGACCGGCGGTCATGATGCCGACGGCGTGCTGAAGCAGTTTAACTACGATGAGGTTATCCGCCCTGAGACAACCGTTGAAGCGCTCTCCACCCTGCGCCCGGCGTTCGATCCGGTTAACGGAACGGTCACTGCAGGCACCTCCTCTGCACTCTCCGACGGTGCAGCGGCGATGCTGGTCATGAGCGAAAGCCGCGCCCGTGAGCTGGGTCTGACGCCGCGTGCCCGTATTCGTTCGATGGCTGTTGTGGGTTGCGACCCGTCAATCATGGGTTACGGTCCGGTTCCGGCCTCAAAACTGGCGCTGAAAAAAGCGGGACTCTCCACCAGCGACATCGGTTTGTTTGAGATGAACGAAGCCTTTGCCGCCCAGATCCTGCCGTGCATTAAAGATCTGGGGCTGATGGAGCAGATCGACGAAAAGATCAACCTCAACGGTGGGGCGATCGCTTTGGGTCACCCGCTGGGCTGTTCCGGGGCACGTATCAGCACCACCCTGCTCAACCTGATGGAACGCAAAGACGTACAGTTTGGCCTGGCGACGATGTGTATCGGGTTAGGCCAGGGCATCGCGACGGTATTTGAGCGAGTTTAATCAAAGCATGTGACTTATTGTAGGCCGGGCAAGCGAAGCGCCCCCGGCGACTATGCCGGATGGCGACGCTGATGCGTCTTATCCGGCCTACAACACAAATGCCATTGTATAACAATTTAGTTGCCGTTCTTCCCGCCTGTCAGGGGCGGGTTTTTTATTTTCCCGAACTACCACGTACCACTAACTGCACCGGCAACAGCAGATTCTCTTCCTGATTTTCTTCCAGCAATAAACGCAGCGCTTCACGCCCCAATTGTTGTTTATCAACCGCAATGGTGGTGAGTGGTGGATGTGACCAGGCCGCAGCATCGATATCATCAAACCCAACCAGCGCAAGATCTTCCGGGATACGTATACCCTGCTGCGCACACACCCGTTGAACAACCAGCGCTGCCGCATCGTTATAGGCAAAAATAGCGTCGGGCGGCTCTGGCAGACTGAGCAATTCATTCACCGCCTCCACCAAAGATTGCTCGGTATCCAGCAGCGGCGGCGCAATGGCTTCATACTCTGGCGGCATCAGCAAACGGGCCTCATACAATGCCTGACGGTAACCCTTCTCGCGCTGACGGATGCTGTAGTGCGCGAGCGTACTGGCAAGAAAAGCAATGCGGCTGCGCCCTTGCGCAATCAGATGTTGCGTGGCCAGATAACCGCCCTGGGTATTGTCCGGATTCACACAGGGCAAGCCTGGCGCCCAAAGGTCCACCAGCACCAATGGCAATTTCATCTGTTGTAACAGCCCAAGCAACTCAGGCTCAAAAAATCCCGCGCAGATCAGCGCATCAGGCTGATGCAGCAGTACCTGCTCGCTTACTGCATCACCTGGGCCAACTGAGAGAAAACTCAGCGCAATCCCGTTTTCGCGACAACCATCTTCTATGCCCAGCAACAGTTGAGAGTAAAACGGTAAAGCCCGGCTGATATTGTGCTGACGATGCAGTAAAAACAGGACGCGTTTGATTTTGTCAGCGCGCAGGCGAGAAAAATCATAACCCCGCTGCTGCGCCACTGAAATAATGCGCAACCGGGTATCTTCACGCAGCCCCGGCTGCCCTTTCAGGGCGCGAGAAACAGCACCAACCGAAACCCCACAAGCTTCGGCAATATCTCTGATACGTATAGGTTTCGTCATTTCACTCTCATTGATTTACGCTGGCTTGTTGTGCCCCCAGCCAGGCCGCGCCGCGTACCCCGCTGCTGTCGCCGTGGCGGGCCCGAACGATCGGCGTGCGGCACTGTTTACCAAATACGTACTGCGCCACTCGCCCCTGCAAGCCTGAGTACAGTAAATCGATATTGGATACTCCACCACCCAGCACGATAACATCGGGATCGAGCGTATTCACAATGCTTGCCAACGCGCGCGCCAGTTGATCGCAATAGCGTTCCCATAACAGACAGGCGTCTGCATCACCCGATTCTACTCGCTGCATAATTAGTGGCACACCCGCATGTTGCGCGGTGTGATTCAAATACTGGCGTTCCAGGCCGCTACCGGAAATAAAGCTCTCAATACAGTTCAACTGTCCGCAATAGCATGCCACTCCAGCCCCGTCCCGAGATTCGTGGTAGCGCGGCAATGCATTATGCCCCCACTCGCCTGCGCAGGCGTTAGGGCCGGAAATCAATCGGTTATCGATGCATACTCCGCCACCGCATCCGGTACCGAGGATCACGCCAAATACCACGCTATGCCCACGCCCACTACCGTCCATTGCTTCTGACAGGGTAAAGCAGTTGGCATCATTGGTAACCGGCACCGGCATTCCTAATGCTCGCTCAAGGTCTTGCGCAAAGGCCTGTTGATTGAGCACCAGGATGTTCGAATTCTTAATCAAACCTTCGCTATCCACCGCACCAGGCACCCCGATACCCACCGACAAAGGCTG
Source organism: Citrobacter arsenatis (assembly GCF_004353845.1). GTDB lineage: Bacteria > Pseudomonadota > Gammaproteobacteria > Enterobacterales > Enterobacteriaceae > Citrobacter > Citrobacter arsenatis. Next base: position 130,319 of record NZ_CP037864.1, on the reverse strand, counting down.
ATTAACGGCCAGCCTTGCCTTAGCAACCATCTCCGTCACGGCCTGGAAAAAATTACCGTAACTCTGCTTTGGCGTCGCGCATCGCTCGCGGTAAACAATTTCACCCGCAGTATCAATCACCACCGCTTCAATTTTAGTCCCGCCGATATCCAGTCCGAGCCTCATGGTTTTCCCCCGTTTGCGCCTCGCAATATGATGCTGTGTAGTTTGCCAACTTTGTTTACTAAACAAAAAGAGACTTGTCACAAAAGCTAAGTTTTATGATTAATAGATAGGAAAAACATGTTTACTAAAAAATGTGTTGAAAAAAGAGGGACAGTGAGACCGGGCTTGCACCCTGTCAGAAGAAGTAAGGTTGGTAATGGATGCGCCGGAAGGGCTCCGGCGCACAGCGCTTAAATGAACGCGAAAGCGTCGCCAAACAGGCGATCTTCACGCGCACTGCGCTCATTACAGAACAGGTCGCGCGCGATTTTGGCCATTTCAAAACGACCGGCAATGTAGATATCATGCTCCGCCAGGGTGCCGTAATCCTGCAATACTGCCGTTAACACGGTTCCCGTACGACCACGCCAGCCGTCTTCAGGCTGTTCCACCACTGGCTCAACGCGCAGATTCGGGTGGTTCACTGACAGCGCTTCCAGCTCTGAGAGATCGTAGAGATGCTTCTCTTCGCGCCCGCCCCAGTAAATGGTGATATCGCGGTTTGGATTGCGCGCCAGCGCGGTAAGCAGAATAGAACGCACGTAAGAGAACCCTGTACCACCGGCAATCAGGATCAGCGGGCGATCGTCTTCATCGCGCAGCCAGGCTTCGCCATGCGGAATGTCGACCTTGATTTCCCGGTCTTTCAGAATGCGGTCCATCACGGCCATGGCATAAAGATTTAGCTCAGAGGCGCCAACGTGCAGCTCAATGAATCCTTGCTCGTCCGGCGTTGATGCCATGGAGAACGGACGCTTATCCCTTTCGTCCATCACGACCATTAAATACTGGCCAGCACGAAAGGAAAACGCCGCGTCTGGCACTAAACGAACGCGATATACGGTGTCAGTGATAGCTTCTACCGAGGTCACTTTACAGCTTAAGGTTGTCATGCGCTCTCTCTGTCGGATCAATAGGCAAAACGATCGCGCCTCAGGCGCTTTTGCCGTCATTAAAGATGGCCAGTTCATCCCAAATTGCGTCAATGCGCGCAGTTACTTCAGGATCTTTTTTAATAGGACGTCCCCATTCGCGCTGGGTTTCGCCCGGCCATTTATTTGTGGCATCCAGCCCCATTTTTGAACCAAGACCGGAAACCGGCGAGGCAAAGTCCAGGTAATCAATTGGCGTATTCTCTACCAGTACCGTATCCCGGGCCGGGTCCATACGGGTAGTAATTGCCCAAATCACATCATTCCAGTCGCGTGCGTTAACGTCATCATCGCAGACAATAACAAATTTGGTGTACATAAACTGGCGCAAAAACGACCAGACACCCATCATGACGCGTTTGGCATGACCAGCGTACTGTTTTTTCATCGTCACTACGGCCAGACGATATGAACAGCCTTCCGGAGGCAGATAAAAATCGACGATTTCCGGAAACTGCTTTTGCAGAATAGGCACGAAAACTTCATTCAGCGCCACACCGAGTACCGCGGGCTCATCAGGTGGGCGTCCGGTATAGGTAGAGTGATAAATCGCATCTTCACGCTGGGTAATATGCGTAACGGTAAAGACCGGAAAGCTATCTACTTCGTTGTAGTAGCCGGTATGATCGCCATACGGCCCTTCCGGGGCCAACTCACCCGGTTCGATATACCCTTCCAGCACGATTTCAGCGCTGGCAGGCACTTCCAGATCGTTGGAAATACATTTGACCACTTCGGTCTTAGTGCCGCGCAACAGCCCGGCAAAGGCGTACTCGGATAATGTGTCAGGAACCGGCGTCACGGCCCCCAGAATGGTCGCAGGATCTGCCCCTAACGCTACAGAAACCGGGAAACGTTCACCCGGATGCGCCGCACACCACTCCTGATAATCGAGCGCGCCGCCGCGATGGGACAACCAGCGCATAATGAGCTTGTTTTTGCCAATCAACTGCTGACGATAGATGCCCAGATTCTGCCGCTCTTTATGCGGGCCACGCGTTACGGTTAGCCCCCAGGTAATCAGCGGCGCGGCATCTTCCGGCCAGCAGGTCATAATAGGAATGCGGTTTAAATCGACGTCATCGCCTGAGTAAATTTTTTGCTGGCAAGGCGCACCGCGCAACCGCTTAGTCGGCATGTTCAACACCTGCTTAAACTGCGGCAGCTTATCAAACAGATCGCGGAATCCTTTCGGTGGCTCTGGCTCTTTCAAAAATGCCAACAGTTTACCGACTTCCCGTAGCGCCGAGACATCTTCTTGCCCCATCCCCATCGCCACACGCTTTGGTGTACCAAACAGGTTACACAGCACCGGCATTGAATAGCCTTTAGGATTCTCAAACAGTAACGCAGGCCCACCGGCACGCAGGGTGCGATCGGCAATTTCAGTAATTTCCAGGTGGGGATCCACCTCAAGCGAAATGCGTTTGAGCTCGCCCTGCTGTTCAAGCAGCGTCAGGAAGTCGCGTAAATCGTGATATTTCATGGCGTCCATTGTGGCCTCTTCGTAAGCGCTTCATTATACGGCGTTCATCATTGTGATGCTGTATTTTTGTTAAATTAGCGTGAACTCTGGCGATACATATAAGCGCTGGCAGTATATATCCATTGGGTTTCAGCCTTCTTTGAGGCGGGTATAATTAACTTAACTCATGGCTTTTGCTATGCTGGCGCTCAGAACAAGCGGATAAGAGTTATTATGCAATCCTGGTATTTACTGTACTGCAAACGTGGGCAACTTCAGCGAGCCCAGGAACACCTGGAAAGACAGGCGGTGAACTGCCTGACGCCTATGATCACCCTGGAAAAAATAGTGCGCGGTAAACGTACCACAGTCAGTGAACCACTATTCCCTAATTACATGTTTGTCGAGTTCGACCCGGAAGTGATCCACACCACCACCATCAACGCCACGCGTGGGGTCAGCCATTTCGTCCGTTTTGGCGCGACGCCTGCAACCGTCCCTTCTCCCGTTATTCACCAGCTTTCTATCTACAAGCCTGAAGGTATTGTTGACCCACAAACCCCTCAGCCAGGGGACAGTGTGATTATCACCGAAGGGGCGTTTGAGGGGCTAAAGGCAATCTTCACCGAACCGGATGGCGAAGCGCGTTCCATGCTGCTGCTTAACCTGTTGAATAAAGAGATTAAGCAGAGCGTGAAAAATACCGGTTTTCGAAAAATATAAGGCGTTTAGAAGCTAACTTCGAATAGCGTTCTGACGTTGGCATCAATGGCTGCTGACAGCCATTGCGGATCTTCCCCACGCCAGTGGGCAATACGCTCAAGAATATGCGGCAGGTGTGCTGGTTCATTGCGCCGTGACGTCGGTTTAGGCGTTAAGTCGCGAGGGAGCAGGTAAGGCGCATCGGTTTCTATCAGCAGTCTTTCTACCGGAATAAACGGCAGCAGCTCCCGCAGTTCCATCCCCCGGCGCTCATCGCAGACCCACCCGGTTATGCCGATATAAAGCCCCCGATCCACGCAGTCCTGCATTTCCTGGCGCGAGCCGGTAAAACAGTGCAGCACCGCGCCAGGCAGGCTGTCCAGCCACGGTTCCAGCAACGTCAGAAAACGCTCATGGGCATCCCGACAGTGCATGAAAATCGGCATCTGCAGTTCAGCAGCAATACGCAGTTGCGCCTCAAAAGCACGTTCCTGCTCGTGTGGCGTGGAGAAATTGCGATTGAAATCCAGGCCGCACTCACCAATAGCGACTACCTTCGACTGGTTTGCCAGCGCGATAATCTCGTCTTCCGTTGAGGATTGCCATTGGCTGCTGTCATGCGGGTGCACGCCAGCCGTGGACCAGCAATGCGGATAATGCTGTGCCAACTTTAAAGCCTGCTGACTTTCGTGCAGGTTTGTTCCGGTCAGAAGCATACCGTTTACGCCCGCAGCAAAGGCGCGCGCCACGACCTCATCCCGGTCTTTCGCAAATTGTGAACTGGTTAAATTAACGCCAATGTCAAACATGCTTCCTCCCATATGACAACCGCCCTGACGGGCGGTTGAGTTTATTCTTCAGTTTTCTCAGTGGCTTCGGCTTCTTTTGCTTCTTCAGCCTCGTTGTCCTCATCTCGCGTACGTCGCTTACCGACATAGAAACGAGAGAAGAAGACACCCACCTCGAATAGGCAGTACATTGGTATCGCCAACAGCGTTTGCGAGAAGACATCTGGCGGAGTCAGTAGCATCCCGACGACAAATGCACCCACCACAACGTAAGGGCGTTTCTTGCGCAAATCATCGGGCGTCGTAATACCCATCCAGCATAGCAGCACGATGGCGACCGGAACCTCAAAAGAGACACCAAAAGCCATAAACAGCGCCATTACGAAACTGAGATAGCTGGCAATATCCGTCGAGACCTGCACGCCTTGCGGAGCCGTGTTGGCCAGAAAACCAAACGCCAGCGGAAAGACGACGAAATAGGCGAATGCCATGCCGATGTAGAACAACAACGAACTGGAGACCAGCAGCGGCACAACCAGGCGACGTTCATGTTTATACAAAGCAGGCGCAATAAATGCCCACACCTGGTAGAGGATCACTGGCGCTGACAGAATCAGCGACACCATGAAGGTCAACTTGATCGGGGTAAAGAACGGTGAGGCCACATCGGTAGCGATCATCGTTGCACCCTGCGGCATCTGTTTAATCAGCGGCGCCGCAACCATATGGTAAATGTCGTTGGCAAAGTAAACCAACGCCAGAAAGATCGCGATTACCGCAATGATGCAGTTCAGGAGTCGCTTACGCAGCTCAATAAGATGCGTGATGAGCGGTTGGGTATCTTCTACAGCCATGTTTACGGTTTATCACTCGACGAGGGGGAGGATTCGACAACAGGTGCGGCAGCTTTCTTTTCTGCATCCATCAACGTGGCGGAAGTGTTTTCCGTCGGCTCTGGCGTTTTAGCACCCGTGGATTCCGGTTTTTGCTCCGGCGAACTGGCCTGGTTTTCAGCGGCGGCAGGGGTGACCCCTTCACGCTGCGCGTCACCTTCTTTCACCACCGGATTATGGATAGTGTGCGCTTCATCGCTCGCTTTCTCAGGATCGTGCACGCTGTAAGAACGCTTCATCGACTCCGCCGCTTCACGCAGCTCATCCATTGAAGCTTTCAGCTCCGGGGTCAGATTTGTCAGGCTCGCTTTCTCTACTTTTTTCAGGCTGTCCTGAAACTCCTGAAGCTTAAGCTCCTGGGTCAGTTCATTCTGAACAGTAGTCGCCAGGGAACGTAAAGCACGAACCCAGCCAGCAACCGTTTTTACCGCTACGGGTAGTCGTTGCGGCCCCAGGACGATGAGGCCGATAACGAACACCAATAACAGTTCGCTAAAACCGATATCAAACACGGATTACACCTGCTCTTTATCTTGGCTTTTGGCGTCTTCCTTTTTCACTTCGCCCTGCTTATCGGTGATGGATTTAGCAGTAAAATCAGCATCCTGGCTGGTTTTATCTTGCTTAGGCTCATCATCACCCATCGCTTTTTTGAAGCCTTTAATCGACGCGCCAAGATCGGAACCGATGGAGCCGAGTTTCTTGGTGCCAAATAGCAGTACAACGATGACGGCAATGATCAACAACTGCCAAATACTGATACCACCCATACATGTTCCTCTGTCATAGATGATGAATTAATAAGGCCGTAGTATACGTTACACGACCTGCCTTGGGCGATGAAAAATTCAGCGCATTTTGCGCCAACCGATCAACCAGGCTAAGACACCGCCTGCCATTAACCAGCCCGGCATAAGCCCCCACTCAGGACGACTTACCAGCAGGAATGTTCCACTTAGCAACAATGTTGCGCCAATGCCCAATAAATAACGGGATTGTCCCTGGCGTACATGATTCGCGTGAAGCTCGCGGGCAATCTTATCAACACTGTGCTGTAAATATTTGCCCTGGCGCAAACTGTCATACACCAGTTCAGGTATTTCTGGCATTTTTTCGACCCAGAACGGTGCTTTTTCTTTAAATGCCCTGACAAGTGCCGGAATACCAACCTGATCTTTGATCCAGGACTCGAGGAAAGGCTTGGCCGTTTTCCACAGATCTAACTGCGGGTAGAGCTGTCGCCCGACACCTTCAACGTACAGCAACGTCTTCTGTAGTAATACCAGTTGCGGTTGAACTTCCATATTGAATCGGCGCGCGGTGTTGAACAGATTCAACAGCACATGACCAAAGGAAATCTCCGCCAGCGGTTTTTCAAAAATCGGTTCGCACACGGTACGAATGGCGAATTCAAACTCTTCTACGTTGGTATCCGGCGGAACCCAGCCAGAATCCACGTGCAGTTCAGCAACCTTGCGGTAGTCACGGTTAAAAAATGCGATGAAGTTTTCGGCCAGATAGCGCTTATCTTCTTTGTTTAGAGACCCCACAATCCCACAATCAATACCAATGTATTTCGGGTTTTCAGGGTGCTCATAACTCACGAAAATGTTCCCAGGGTGCATGTCCGCATGGAAAAAGCTGTCGCGAAATACCTGAGTAAAGAAGACCTGAACACCACGTTCAGCCAGCAGCTTCATATTGGTGCCATTCTTCTCAAGCGTGGTGACATCTGAAACGGGAATACCGTAAATACGCTCCATCACCATCATGTTCTGACTGCAATAGTCGGAGTACACTTCCGGGATGTACAGCATTGGGCTGTCTTCAAAATTACGTCGCAGCTGAATGGCGTTCGCCGACTCGCGCAGCAGATTCAGCTCATCAATCAACGTTTTTTCATATTCACGAACCACTTCTGTTGGTCGCAGGCGACGGCCGTCTGGCAGCAGACGAGGAACCCAACGAGCAAGACGGTAGATCAGTTTTAAATCCGCTTTAATTACCGGCAGTATGTCCGGGCGAATAACTTTGATCACCACCTCTTTACCATTCGATTTCAGTCGCGCGGTGTGAACCTGAGCAATAGACGCAGATGCCAGTGGCGTGATCTCAAAATCATCAAACCATTCCTCGACGGGTAGCCCACCCATTGCCTCTTCGATTTGTTCTTTCGCTCTTTGCCCATCAAATGGGGCAACCCGATCCTGTAATAGCGCGAGCTGATCGGCGATGTGCGGAGGGAAAAGGTCACGACGGGTAGAGAGCATTTGCCCAAACTTGATCCACACCGGGCCGAGTTCTTGTAAAGCTAGTCTCAGCCTTTCTCCCAGCGGTTTGTCTTTATGTCGATTGGGCATCCAGAACAACGAATAACGCCACAACCGAAGCGGCAGCGTGATACGCATTTTGGGGATGAGTTCATCAAGACCGTAGCTTAAAAAAGTGCGAATGATGAAATAAAGGCGCCGTACTTCACCTGGCGTCATTTGGCCTCCAGTTTTTCCAGCCGTTTGGCCAGGGATTCGGCCGCACGCTCAACGGCTGCCGTTTCTTCTGCAAACCATGCAACCTCAAGCGGACCCGGAGCCATACGCCACTCTTCGGTGATCGCTTCGGCAACATAGCGCTGCTGGCGCTGAATGTTGTGGCACAGGAACTTCGCTCCACTACGCAATACTTTGCTAACCCCTTCCGCAACGATATCGCCGGTATAGGGCGCTAACAGTTCTGCGGGATCAAACTCCGCCAGATCGGCCAGCGCGACAAAGTTCTGCACAACCTGGATATCGCCCTGAACTTCCAGCTCACCGCTGCGGATAAGCGTGGTAAGTTGCTGCCGGTCGCGTAATTTCGGTAACACGCTGGCATGTGTGATTACGGTGCAATCGGCTTCGCCTTCCCATGCCCCCAGCACATCGACCTGGCGCTCACTAAACACCAGCACTAACGGTGTTGAAAATCCTTTGAGCTCAACACGCAGCACTTTGCCCTGTAAGCGCGTTCTGGCTGACTTGAGCGCAGGAGAACGATACAGAAAGCTGTTGAGCAAATTTTCAACGCCGGCGGTCACTAAGGGTTTTAAAGGCATCCCCAATCTCCTGTCAGAACTTGTAACCACGATGCAGCGCAACGACACCTGCCGTCAGGTTGTAGTAATCAACGCTTTCGAACCCGGCATCTTGCATCATTGCTTTTAAAGTGTCCTGATCGGGATGCATGCGGATGGACTCCGCCAAATAGCGATAACTGTCTGCGTCACTTGCCACCATAGAACCAATGCGCGGCAGAACGTGGAAAGAGTATGCGTCGTAGGCTTTGCTCAGCGGTTCGATAATCGGTTTGGAGAACTCCAGCACCAGTAAACGTCCGCCCGGCTTCAATACGCGATACATGGAGCGTAATGCTTTGTCTTTATCCGTTACGTTGCGCAGACCGAAAGAGATGGTGATGCAGTCAAACGTGTTGTCAGGGAAAGGGAGTGCTTCCGCGTTCGCTTGAACGTACTCAACGTTACCCACTACGCCGATATTACGCAGCTTTTCGCGACCCATTTTGAGCATTGAGTCATTGATATCCGCCAGCACAACTTTGCCGGTTTCGCCTACCATGCGAGAGAATTTCGCCGTCAGATCGCCCGTACCCCCCGCCAAATCGAGAACGGTTTGCCCGCGACGCACGCCACTACAGTCAATGGTGAAGCGCTTCCACAAACGATGAATGCCAAATGACATTAAGTCATTCATAACGTCATATTTAGACGCCACAGAATGAAAAACGTGGGCCACCATGTCAGCTTTCTGCTCTTTAGCGACGGTCTGAAAGCCAAAGTGCGTCGTTTCTTGTGAATTATCCACCATCTCAGTGCCTGCTCATCCAAAAAATGTTCGAGAAGTGTAACAGATTGGGCCAATTTGCCCTACCCTTCTGCCCGGTTCAACTACCCCAAACGGACTAGTTTGATTGCTGATTTACCGCTTCATCATCAGGGTAAGGCTCATCCTGTTGCGTCTCAGGGACCGAGCGCAAGCGGTACTCTTCATCCTGCGTAGTGGCTTGTTCAGCCAGCTCAGGATTAATCTCGCGTTTAATTTCCACTCCTAAACTGCGAAATGCTTCTGCCTGCGACAAGACATTCCCACGACCTGAGGAAAGTTTTTTCATTGCCTGTCGGTAGTTATCCTGGGCTTTATCCAGGCTTTGACCAATTGCCGACATATCATCCACAAACAGCCGCATCTTGTCATAAAGTTTGCTGGCCCGATCGGCAATTTGTTGCGCATTACGGCTCTGATGCTCGTAGCGCCACAGGTTGGCGATCGTGCGCAACGCCACCAACAGCGTGGTAGGACTCACCAACATAATGTTATTTCTAAGCGCTTCGGTAATCAGTTCGGGCTGCCTGTCGAGCGCCAGTAAAAAAGCAGGCTCAACGGGGATAAACATCAGCACATAGTCAAGTGTGCGCAGCCCCGGAAGCTGTTGATAGTCTTTGCGCCCCAGCAGACGGATATGGTTTCGCACCGAGGCAATGTGCTCCTGTAACGCGCTCTCGCGGGTGTATTCATCTTCAGCGTTAAAATAGCGTTCATAGGCGACCAGCGTCATTTTCGCGTCGATCACCACATCTTTACCCTGCGGTAGCCGGACGATGACATCGGGCTGCATCCGCGAACGGGCGTCGTTCTCGATGCTGACCTGAGTTTCGTATTCATAGCCTTCGCGCAGACCGGAAGCCTCAAGCACCCGCGTGAGTACGACCTCCCCCCAGTTGCCCTGCGTTTTGTTATCGCCTTTTAAAGCCCGCGTCAGGTTTACCGCTTCCTGCGCCATCTGCGCGTTCAGTTGCTGGAGATTACGAATTTCATGCGCCAGGGTATGGCGCTCTTGCGCCTCTTTACCAAAGCTATCCTGAACCTGGCGACGAAAACCGTCCAGTTGTTCGCGAAGCGGTGCCAGCAGGCTGTTCAGACTCTGGCGATTTTGCTCATCTACACGGCGGTTGCTGTGCTCAAAAATACGGTTCGCCAAATTTTCAAACTGTTCGCTCAGGCGCTGTTCGCTGTTGATCATCTGGCGGATTTTATCTTCCGCATGCTGCTGCGTTGCTTCCAGCCGGGTAGTGACTTCGCGGAGATCGGCTTCGAGAGAGGTGTTGATGCTGTGCAGGCTGCGCAATTCGTTATTGAGTAGTTCGCACTCATCACGCCAGTGAGCTTCCTGAGAGAGCTGCTGGCGGGCGGCGCTTAGCGCAATATCCAGTTCACGTCGCTCTTCGATGAGGTCGGCACGGATCCGGTCGGCATGCGCTTTAGTTGCCAGCCACCCCACCAGCAGCCCTGCAGCTAACGCCAGCACGGCACTCATCATAATTGAAATATCCACAACGCCCCCCTTACAGCAACGACTTACCTGCACAAAATAGAATTGTGCTGTATAAACGTCCAGTTTAAAAGGAATTCCTGCGAGGCACTACGCAAAATAAAAAGGCCGAACGCGTCGGCCTTTTTGAATAGACGGGAGAATTACAGTAAACGGCGCGCGGCTTCCACCACGATTTTCACCGCGTGGCTTTCCGTTTGTTTCATCGTTTCCGCATTAGGGATCTCTTGCTGAGTACGGTTCACGATAACACCCGCGACCATACCGGCACGCAGACCCTGGCTTGCACACATGGTCAGTAGCGTCGCAGATTCCATTTCATAGTTCATGACGCCCATAGACTGCCATTCTTCCATTGAGCCTTTGAAACGGCTCACGACGCGACCAGAGAAGGTGTCATAACGCTCCTGGCCCGGGTAGAAGGTGTCAGAAGATGCGGTAACGCCCACATGAGTAGTGGCACCGATAGATTTCGCTGCTTCCACCAGCGCGGTGGTGCACTCGAAGTCCGCAACGGCCGGGAACTCCATTGGCGCGAAGTGCAGGCTTGCACCGTCCAGACGAACGGATGCCGTGGTAACCAGTACATCACCCACGTTGATATGAGGCTGAATTGCGCCAGTCGTACCGATACGCAGGAAGGTACGAATGCCCAGTTGTGCCAGTTCTTCTACGGCAATAGAGGTGGACGGGCCACCGATACCGGTAGAGCACACGATCACGGCTTTACCATCCAGCTCAGCACGCCAGGTCGTGAACTCGCGATGGGATGCCAGCTTAACCGGCTTATCCATCAGCGCGGCGATCTTTTCCACACGCTCCGGGTCGCCAGGGACGATAGCAAGCGTAGCCCCTTGTAAATCGTTCTTAGTGAGGCCGAGATGAAAAACATCAGACTTAGACATAAAAACTCCTCTGTGAATCGGTTTTGTCAGAAGAAGCAAAAACACACTTTACCGAAGGCATAAACATATTTTCGTGACAGTCATCACTATGATGTAAATCAATTGCATTCAATTACCATTAAATAGTGATGCAAATCACATAAACGATGCGATGTAAGGAAGCCCTGCACAAAAGATAGACCGTTTAAGGCAATGTGGTTCGTTGCATGTGTCTATAGTTAACAATGCGCTTTTTGGCTGAATATTTAAGGGTACGGAGAATACCATGACAACACGACAATCTGGCTTTGCACCTGCTGTATCTCCACCGACGTCTACCACGGTCCACACTTCAGATAACGCCATTATCTCCGGAGTAACGTCCATACCTTCACAAGGCGATGATATGCCGGCGTATCACGCACGACCAAAACAGTCCGATGGCTCGCTGCCAGTGGTCATTGTCGTGCAGGAGATTTTTGGCATTCATGAACACATTCGTGACGTTTGCCGCCGTCTGGCTCTGGAAGGGTATCTGGCTATCGCACCGGAACTCTATTTTCGCGAAGGCGATCCCAATGACTTTGCCGATATCCCTACGCTGCTCAGCGGTCTTGTCGCCAAAGTGCCTGACTCTCAGGTACTGGCCGATCTCGACCACGTCGCCAGCTGGGCCTCCCGCAACGGAGGAGATGCTCACCAGTTGATGATCACCGGATTTTGCTGGGGTGGACGCATTACCTGGCTCTATGCCGCTCATAATCCGCAGTTAAAAGCGGCAGTAGCGTGGTATGGCAAACTGGTGGGCGATAAAACCCTCAATTCGCCGAAACATCCCGTTGATATCGCGACCGATCTCAACGCCCCCGTTCTGGGACTGTATGGCGGACAGGACACCAGTATTCCGCAAGATACCGTGGAAACAATGCGTCAGGCGCTGCGCGCCGCCAATGCAAAAGCGGAAATTGTGGTCTATCCCGATGCCGGACATGCGTTCAACGCCGATTATCGCCCGAGCTACCACGAAGAGTCCGCGAAAGATGGCTGGCAGAGGATGCTGGAGTGGTTCGCGCAATACAGCGGGAAGAAATAAACATTAATTGCCCGGTGGCGGCAACACCTTACCGGGCCTACCACTGTTGCGATTTCCAATAACCCGGGCAAGCGCCAGCGCTTCCCGGGCAGCGAGTTACGCCTGACGCAGATTCTGCGCCGCTTTGACCATGTTCGCCAGCGCCGCACGCGTTTCCGGCCAGCCGCGCGTTTTCAGGCCACAGTCCGGGTTCACCCACAGACGCTCAGCCGGAATACGCTGCTCAGCTTTCTTCAGCAGGGCTTCAATCCACTCCACGCTCGGGACGTTCGGTGAGTGAATATCGTAGACGCCCGGCCCGATTTCGTTCGGATAGTCGAACTCTTCAAACGATTCCAGCAGTTCCATATCAGAACGTGATGTCTCAATGGTGATCACGTCCGCATCCAGCGCCGCAATGGAGTCCATGATGTCATTGAACTCGCAGTAACACATGTGGGTGTGGATCTGGGTTTCATCCTTCGCCACCGCCGCGTTAATACGGAAGGCTTCCACGCCCCACTCCAGATACGCCGCCCAGTCGCTGCGGCGCAGCGGCAGACCTTCGCGCAGCGCTGGTTCATCAATCTGGATGATGCCAATACCCGCAGCTTCCAGATCGGCCACCTCGTCACGCAGCGCCAGCGCAATCTGCTTAGCGATGGTTTCACGGGTCACGTCTTCACGCGGGAATGACCAGCAGAGAATGGTCACCGGACCCGTCAGCATGCCTTTTACCGGTTTGTCGGTCAGCGACTGGGCATACTTCGCCCACTCCACGGTGATCGCTTCCGGGCGGCTGACATCGCCAATTACCACCGGCGGCTTCACACAGCGAGAACCGTAGCTCTGCACCCAACCGTTTTGGGTAAAGACGAAACCGTCCAGGTGTTCGCCAAAATATTCCACCATGTCGTTACGTTCGGCTTCACCGTGCACCAGCACATCGAGCCCCAGACGTTCTTGTTCAACGATCGCCTGTTTGATATGTTCCGCAATACCGGTGCGATAATTACCGGCATCCAGGTTGCCCTTTTTGAAGTCCAGACGCAGGCCGCGAATTTCGGTAGTTTGCGGGAATGAACCGATGGTGGTGGTCGGCCATGCCGGCAGATTAAAGCGCGCACGTTGCGCCTCGGCACGAACCGGGTAAGCGTTGGCGCGCTGACTGTCCTGCGCGGTGATCGCCGCCAGACGTTTTTCCACTGCAGCGTTGTGTACGCGGGTAGAGTGACGACGCGCCTGAATCGGTGCGCTCCATTCCACAATTGCCGCCGTATCACCGCTGTTCAACGCATCGCGCAGCAGAGCCAGCTCGCCACATTTTTGCAGCGCGAAGGCAAACCAGCTCTTCACTTCTGCATCAAGGCGGGTTTCCACACTGAGATCGATTGGGCTGTGCAGCAGCGAACAGGAAGAAGCTACCCACAGGTTACGTTTCCCGACGATATCTTTAATTTGCGCATATTTTTCGCTGAGATCGGCACGCCAGACGTTGCGACCGTTCACCAAACCCGCTGACAACAGCCAGTCGGCAGGCAGACGCTTGTGCAGCTCGGCGACATCATCTTTGCCGTGCACGAAGTCAACGTGCAGCCCCTGCACCGGCAACGCGGTAATGGTATCCAGATTTGGCGTTACGCCTTCGAAGTAGGTGGTAAGCAGTAGTTTCACCTGGCCCTGCAGGGCGTCATAAGCCGGTTGAAAGGCGTTCAGCCACGCTTGCGGCAGCTCCAGCACCAGCGCGGGTTCGTCGATTTGTACCCACTCGATACCGCGTTTTGCCAGCTCCGCCAGCACCTGCTGGTAAACTGGCAGAATATCGTTCAACAGGCTCAGGCGATCAAACTGTTCGCCCTTCACTTTCCCCAGCCACAGATAAGTTACCGGTCCCAGCAGCACAGGCTTGACCTTGTGACCAAGCGCCAGCGCTTCGTCCACTTCATCCAGCAGTTGAGTCCAGGTCAGTTTGAACTGCTGACCTTTGGTGAACTCTGGCACCATATAGTGATAGTTGGTGTTAAACCATTTGGTCATTTCTGCCGCCGCCGCGGGTTCACCCGTTGGTGCGCGGCCACGGCCAATACGGAATAAGGTGTCTATATCGACGGAGCCGTCTTTATTCTGGTGACGAGCCGGAACGTTGCCGAGCAACAGACTGGTGGTCAGGACGTGATCGTACCAGGCAAAATCGCCTACCGGCAGCAGGTCAACGCCCGCTTGCTTCTGCTGATCCCAGTGGCGGGCACGCAGCTCACGGCCAACGGTCAGCAAATCTTCACGGGAGGAATTTCCCGCCCAGTAGCTTTCTTGCGCTTTCTTCAACTCGCGACGCAGGCCAACGCGAGGGAAACCGAGGGTGTGATTCAATATTGTCATTTTTCTTCCTCTCTTATTTTATTGAATCTGAAGCAAAAACTCTAAATAGTTCGGTTTGCAGGAAGGCGGCGACACAGCGCATCCCCAGGAGCTTACTAAAGTAAGTGACTGGGGTAAGCGAGGAAGCCAACGCATCTGCAAGTCGAAATATGACGAGTTTTGGACGTCCAGATGTTTACACATCCATAATTGGCGGTTACTGTATATTCCTCAAGCGCAATTTGTTCATGCCGAAGTGAAGGACTTTCATGATCGAGATTAAACATCTGAAAACGCTACAGGCGTTGCGGAATAGTGGTTCGCTGGCAGCCGCAGCGGCGACGTTGCATCAGACCCAATCCGCCCTTTCTCACCAGTTCAGCGATCTGGAGCAGCGCCTTGGCTTTCGACTTTTTATCCGTAAAAGCCAGCCTCTGCGCTTTACGCCGCAGGGAGAAATCCTGCTGCAGTTAGCCAATCAGGTGTTGCCGCAAATTGGTCGTGCGCTACAGGCATGCAACGAACCACAGCAAACCCGGCTGCGAATCGCGATTGAATGCCACAGCTGTATCCAGTGGCTGACGCCCGCGCTGGAGAATTTTCGTGCCAACTGGCCGCAGGTGGAGATGGACTTTAAATCCGGCGTGACGTTCGATCCGCAACCGGCACTACAACAGGATGAGCTGGATCTGGTGTTAACCTCCGATATTCTGCCGCGCAGCGGATTGCACTACTCGCCGATGTTTGATTTTGAAGTCCGCCTGGTGCTGGCGCCTGACCATCCGCTGGCCAGCAAAACGCAAATCACGCCGGAGGATTTAGCCAGCGAGACGCTGCTGATTTACCCGGTGCAACGCAGTCGACTGGACGTCTGGCGACATTTCCTGCAGCCCGCAGGCGTTAGTCCGTCGCTGAAGAGCGTGGATAACACCTTACTGCTGATTCAGATGGTTGCAGCCAGAATGGGTATTGCGGCTTTACCACACTGGGTGGTGGAGAGTTTTGAACGCCAGGGCCTGGTGGTGACCAAAACCCTGGGTGATGGATTGTGGAGTCGACTGTACGCCGCCGTGCGTGATGGCGAGCAGCGACAGCCGGTCACGGAAGCGTTTATTCACTCAGCGCGGAATCACGCCTGCGATCACCTGCCGTTTGTACGGAGTGCGGAACGACCCACTTTCGATGTACCCACAGTGAGGCCACTATCACAGCCGCACCAATGATGAAGCTTGGCCAATGAGGCTGTTGATGCCAGATAGCCAGGTTAACCAGCAGCCCGGCCGGCACATGCATATTGTTCATGATGCCCAGCGTGCCCGCATCCACCTGAGTCGCGCCGTAGTTCCACATAAAGTAACCAATACCAGATGCTGCCACGCCAAGAAAGACCAGGATACTCCACTGTAGCGTGGTTGCAGGCATTTTCTGCGCATTACCCAGCATGAACCAGGCAACTATTGCCACTATAAAGGCCCCCATGTAAAACCAGGCAAAGGCATTGTGCTGCGGCATTGGTCGCGTTTCCATCAGACGTTTATAGCCCACCATACCAATGGCAAAGCTGATATTGGACAACTGCACCAGCAGCAGGCCGGTCCAGAAGTGACTGGTCACCTGATCATAACGAATAATCCCCGCGCCAATCACCGCCAGCAACGCACTGAAGGCATAGCTCCAGCGCAAACGACGTCCACTCATCAAGTCATAAATCAGCGTAATGTAGAGCGGCGTCAGCACGGTAAAGAGCAGCAATTCTGAAACCGTCAGGTACAGATAGGCGTGAAAACTCAGCATATACATAATGCCAAGCTGCATGGCGCCCACCAACATATACAGCGCGATCGTTTTTACGCTGTGTCCGCGGGTACGTAGAAACGGCAGGAAAACCAGCGCCGCCAGCCCAACGCGCACCAGCACCGCAAAATAGCTATCGACATGACCAGCAAGGTACTCGCCAAACAGGCTAAAGGAAAAGGCCCACAGAATTGTGGTAATGATGAGTAACGCCACAATGGATGTCTCTTAACAAAAGGTACACCCATTGTAGCGAAGTTTTTAGTTGACAACTGGTCAACTAACGAACAATGACATTACTGCAAAAACAGCTCACGCAGATAGTGCGGCACGGCATCATCAGCATTAAGACCGATGACTTCCAGTTCCGGATGCAGATCCTTCAGGCGTTGGTGCGCATTGCCCATAATGCAGCCTTTACCCGCCATGGAGAGCATTTCCGCATCATTCATCCCGTCGCCAAATGCAATGCAGTCTTTCAGGCTGTAGCCCATCGCTTTCGCTACCGCTTCCAGTGCATGACCTTTCGATACGCCGCCAGCCATGACTTCCAGACAGGTAAGCGTAGAGAAGCTGACGTTGACGCGATCGCCCCAACGGGCGTTAATCGCCTGCTCCAGCGGCAGCAACCTTTCGTGAGAATCGGTGGTGAAAAACACTTTGCTGACGCCTTCCGGCTCCAGTAACGCAGGTTCAAACAGTGAATAGTTAAACACCGCTTCTTTGAAGAAGCGCATTTCGTCCGGACGATGGCGATTCATAAACCACTCGTCATCGCGATAAACGTTAGTCACGATGTCCGGGTTTGCATTCACTACGCCAAACAGGTCGCTGGCAATGTCGCGATCCAGATTATGCGAAAACACCAGATTTCCATCAGAATCATGCACGCGCGCGCCGTTGGACGTGATCATGTAGGTTTTAATGCCGAGGTTATCGCGAATTTGCCCCACATCAACATGATGGCGGCCAGTCGCAAACACGAAGTTAACGCCACGAGCGGTCAATAACTTCAGCGTCTCTTTGGCATAAGGGGACAAAGTATGGTCGGGAGAAAGCAGCGTACCGTCTAAATCAGACGCAACAACCTGATACATAAGAAAATTCAACCTCTAGGCAAAGCGGTTTCCGCTGGATGAGTTATGCTTGTCGAAAAATTCGACAATAGCGTTAAGCGCGACTGAGCGCATTTCGTCCTTTTCAAAAAGGATCTCATGGTACGCGCCTTTGATGACAAGCGGCTTACCCCCTTCTACAGGATGGCCCGCTGCGGCGCGAAGTTCACAAAAACGATCGTGCATGCGGTTATCGACCACCTGCTCTTCTTCGGCCTGAATCAGCAGCGTCGGCGTCGCGTCGTCTCCTGCTCCAGCCAGAACCTGTTCGCCTGCCAGAATTCCTTCACGTACCCAGTGGTAAGTGGGGCCGCCTACGCGTAGCCGCGGCTCATCTGCATAAAAACGTAGATTGCGCCGATAGCGCTGTCGACTATGGGTTAACGCATTCATACCGAACGGCAGCGCCCGCCAGCGCCCGGTTCCCATCGCATAGCCTTCGCGGATCCGCGGATGCCCTTCGGCCCAGTCCAGTATATGGCGCACCATCCAGTCGGGAAAGCGCATCACAATACCAAACATCGGTGCGCAAAGCGCGATGGCATCACACTGATTCGGGTGGCGTTGCAGGAATAACGTCGCAATCGCCCCGCCCATTGAATGCGCCAGGATATAGCGTTTTCTCCACGGGCCGGGTAGCACTTCCTGCTGCCAGAAGGCGGTTAGATCGTCGACATAATCATTAAAGTTATCGACATGACCGCGATGCGGATCCGAAAGCATACGCCCGGAACGCCCCTGGCCACGGTGATCGATAATGAGAACGTCAAAACCAGAATGAAACAGGTCATACGCCAGTTCAGCGTATTTCACGTAGCTTTCAATGCGTCCAGGACAGACGACGATGACGCGATCGTTTTTTTCTGCATGAAAACGAACAAAATGTACGGGAATATCATCCACGCCCGTAAATTCCGCTTCTTCCCGCTGACGCCAGAAATCTGTCAGTGGCCCCATGGAAAAAGCAGCAAACGCGTTTTCTCTTGTTTCCCAGTCTTTTTGCTGCTGAAACATCGGGTATCCAGCCTCGCTGACCAAGTAAAATCGTTTTTTTCGCCGTCACTGACACAACCTAACGGCAGTAGCGTATTGTGGCATAAAAATAGACAATCCGGGAGTTTCTCATGACCTTTGAATGGTGGTTCGCCTACCTGCTGACCTCTATTATTTTGAGCTTGTCCCCAGGCTCTGGCGCAATCAATACCATGACCACCGCCATCAGCCACGGATATCGCGGTGCCAGCGCGTCGATTGCGGGTTTGCAGACCGGCTTGGGTATTCATATCGTTCTGGTTGGCGTAGGACTGGGAACGCTATTTTCACGTTCGGTGATCGCATTTGAGGTGCTGAAGTGGGCGGGAGCGGCCTATCTGATTTGGCTGGGTATTCAGCAATGGCGCGCGGCGGGTGCTATCGATCTGAATACCATGGCGAATACGCAATCGCGCAGCCGGCTGTTCAAACGCGCGGTCTTTGTTAATCTGACCAATCCCAAGAGCATAGTTTTTCTTGCCGCTCTGTTCCCGCAGTTCATCCTGCCGCAGGAACCGCAGTTGATGCAGTACGTGGTACTTGGCGTCACGACCATCGTGGTCGATATCATTGTGATGATCGGTTACGCGACGCTGGCCACGCGCATTGCTGGCTGGATTAAAGGGCCAAAGCAAATGAAGGCGCTCAACAAAGTGTTTGGCTCGCTGTTTATGCTGATAGGCGCCCTGCTGGCATCGGCAAGGCATGCCTAGCAAATGGAACGTCGCTCGCAATGAAATGCTATCTGTAAGAGCCTCTGAACATGGCTTTTCGTACTTCGCCGCAAAGGGAGAAAAGCCTTTTATCCTGTACTGTTAGACGTTGATTGCTAATGCCAGAATGCTGCCATATTCACCACTCACGGATGATTAACGATGGCGGAAGTAACAACACCACATGACGCAGTATTTAAAACCTTCCTCTCCCGCGTGGAAACCGCGCGGGACTTTATCGAACTTCATCTTCCTCCCTCGTTAATCAAAATATGCAAACTGGAAACGCTCCGTCTGGAATCAGGCAGTTTTGTGGAGGACGATCTGCGCCCCTATTTCAGCGATATTCTCTACTCACTGGAAACCACCAGCGGACATGGCTATGTACATGTGCTCATTGAGCATCAAAGCTCACCGGATAAGCACATGTCATTTCGCCTGATGCGCTACGCTATCGCAGCGATGCAGCGTCATCTTGAGGCTGGAAACGACACTCTGCCGCTGGTTATTCCAGTGCTCTTTTACCATGGCAAGCAAAGCCCATGGCAAGGCTCAATGAACTGGCTGGATCACTTTGAGGATTCTGGAACCGCCCTTCAACTTTACAGCACACCATTTCCGTTGGTGGATGTGACGGTTATTCCAGATGATGAGATCATGCAGCATCGCAGCATGGCGGCACTGACATTAGTACAAAAACACATTCGCCAGCGCGACATGGCGCAGTTGCTGGATAAACTTACCCGCCTGTTTATGCTGGAGAAGATGAGCGGACAACAAATAACCGTGCTGGTAAACTACATGGTGCAAGCAGGGAATACACAAGATGTTCAGACATTATTGTATAAGCTGGCACAGCGGGTGCCGCAGCATGGAGAAAAACTGATGACAATGGCGGATCAACTAAAGCAGATAGGCCGTGAAGAAGGGAAGCGCATTGCCCTTACTGATGTAGCAAAAGCGATGCTCAAGCGAGGTCTTGATACCGACGCGATTATGGAAATGACCGGCCTTTCGAAGGATGAGCTACAGAAGCTTGCGCAATAAGCCGCATACCGCCTGGGACGCCCAGGCGGGTAACAATCTTAGCGCGAAATAATCAGGTGGATACCGAAGCCTGCGAACAGCGCGCCGGCAAAACCATCAATCCACTTCGCCAGACGCTGATAACCACGACGCATTTTCGGGAGTGCAAACAAGCTGGCAACCACGGTAAACCACGCCAGCGTTTCCACGATGATCAGGGCAAAGATCCCCCAACGCGCGCCCGTTCCCACGTTATCGCCAACGAACAATGAGAACACGGAGCCAAAGTAGATAATGGCTTTAGGGTTCGCCAGGTTGGTCAACAGACCTTTCAAAAAGCTGCGTCCGCTCTGCGCCAGCTCCACCTGCGGAGTGGGAGCCGCAACATCCTGTTTTTTAAACGCACCGCGCAGCATCTGATAACCCATCCAGCACAGATACAGCCCCCCGCCCACCATAATAATGGTGTGCAGCCAGGCCATTTTTTCGATAATCAGATGCAAACCAAGCAACGCCACGCCAGCCCAGACCATGACGCCACAGGTAATACCCAGCACGCCCATCATAGCTTCTTTGCGCGAACGGCTAACCGCGGTTTGAGAAACAAAGAAGAAATCGGGGCCAGGGCTCATCAGCGCAACGATATGCACCAATGCAACGGTGAAAAATAGCGTTAACATAAAAAATGACTCGCGGGGGAATAGTTCAGTGAGTCACCATCCTGGCACTTTTTTGCCCGGCTGACTACTCTTCGTCGTCACCATCAACGTGCGCGCGAATAAGCGCCATAAACTCTTTGCCAAAACGCTCAAGTTTACGCATCCCTACGCCGTTGACGCTCAGCATTTCGCTCGCTGAAACCGGCATCTGCTCGGCCATTTCAATCAGCGTCGCGTCGTTGAACACCACGTACGGCGGGATATTCTCTTCATCGGCAATGGCTTTACGCAGCTTACGCAATTTGGCGAACAGTTTGCGGTCATAGTTGCCACCGAAGGATTTCTGCATCACCCGCGGTTTCAGCGCCACAATACGCGGTACCGCAAGCTGTAGTGGAACGTCACCACGCAGCACCGGGCGCGCGGCTTCGGTTAGCTGTAACGCAGAGTGATGAGCAATATTCTGCGTCACCAGACCAAGATGAATAAGCTGGCGAATAACGCTAACCCAATGTTCGTGGCTTTGCTCGCGGCCAATGCCATAGACCGGCAGCTTGTCATGGGCCAGTTCGCGAATACGCTGGTTATTCGCTCCGCGCAGAACCTCCACGACGTAACCCATACCAAAGCGTTGATTCACTCGGTAGATAGTCGACAGCGCTTTGCGCGCATCCATGAGTCCGTCGTACTGTTTTGGCGGATCGAGGCAGATGTCGCAGTTACCACACGGCTCCTGGCGCCCTTCGCCAAAATAGTTCAGCAGCACCAGACGACGACAGGTTTGCGCCTCAGCAAACGCCCCCATCGCATTGAGCTTATGCCGTTCGATATCCAGAAGCTGTCCGGCAGGTTTCTCTTCGAGGCAACGGCGCAGCCATGCCATATCAGCCGGATCGTAAAACAGCATTGCTTCCGCCGGCAGGCCGTCACGTCCGGCACGGCCTGTTTCCTGGTAGTAGGATTCGATGTTGCGCGGAATGTCGAAATGCACCACGAAGCGTACGTTAGGTTTGTTGATTCCCATCCCAAATGCCACGGTCGCCACCACGATTTGCAGGTCATCGCGCTGGAATTTCTCCTGCACTTCAGCGCGTACGGCGTTTTCCAGCCCGGCATGGTAAGCCCCAGCGCTGATGCCACGGCTTTGCAGACGCGCGGCGGTGTCTTCGACTTTGGCGCGGCTGTTACAGTAGATAATACCGGACTTACCGCGCTGCTCTTGCACGTAGCGCATCAGCTGATCGAGCGGCTTAAATTTCTCCATCAGCATGTAGCGAATATTCGGACGATCAAAGCTGCTGATCTGAATTAACGGGTCATTGAGTCCCAGCAGACGCACAATATCCAGCCGGGTGGTTTCATCCGCGGTAGCGGTCAGCGCCACAAACGGCAGGGTTGGGAAACGCTGACGCAATTGTCCCAGCGCGGCATATTCCGGGCGGAAATCATGCCCCCACTGCGAGATACAGTGCGCTTCATCAACCGCCAGCAGCACCGGATTCCAGTGCGCCAGATGCTCAAGGAAGTTATCCAGCATCAGGCGTTCGGGCGCAATGTACAGTAAGCGAATCTGCCCACTGCGACAGCCTGCCATGACCTCAAGCTGCTGCTCACGACTTTGGGTGGAGTTCAGACACGCAGCCGCCACGCCGTTGGCCAGCAGTTGATCGACCTGATCTTTCATCAGGGAAATCAGCGGCGAAACGACAACGGTGAGTCCGTTAAGCAATAATGCGGGAATTTGATAGCACAGGGATTTACCGCCACCGGTCGGCATAACGACCAGGCAGTCACGACCAGAGATCACGGTATCAATGATTTCTTCCTGACCGGGGCGAAACTGTTGGTAGCCAAAGGTTTCCTGCAAAACCTGTTTAGCGCCCATTTCCAGATTCAACACTTCCGCCTGCGCCACATTAACCCCATTAGCCTGAAATAAAAACAGGCGCTATTTTCAGCGCCTGAGAGAGAAACTGCAATGATTAAAATACTCTCAATATCTGTCAGAAGATATCGTTGAGCATCACACCCACGCCAACACGGGTCTGATTGAAGTTGTAGTCAATCAGCGATTCGCCGTAACCGCTGTACACCTGGGTGTAAAGACGTACATGCTTCGTGATGGGGTAACTGGCCCCCAGCTCGGCGCCGCCGTAGCCGGTATTCCAGTTGTACTGGCCTTTCACACTGATGACCGCATCACCCAAGTGATAGCCCATTTTCAACTGATAGTAGCCCATATATTTGGTGATATCAGGGTTATCATCGGTGCTGCCAATAACGTACCACGGCTTAACTTCCACCAGCCAGTTACCGTTTTCAGCCATCAGACGGGTATAAAGACGGTTCCAACTGCGTGACGTAGGGTCGGACCGACCGTTGGAGTCATGGTTATAGCCCATTTCGACATCACGGAGCGTCCAACCGGCGAAGCGATAGTCGGTGGCAAAACCGAGGAACAATTGCGGTTCGTAGTTGGTTTCGCGAAACGGTGAAGACTCTTCACTGTTCGAAAGCTGCCACCAGGATTTCTGGGTATAGGAGCCGCCGAGTACCGAATTCGGCCCTAATATCCCGCGCCAGAGCGGAAACGCCAGGCTTAGCTGAAACTTAACCTCATCCTTGCGCGCATTCTCGGACCAGCTATAGCTGCTGATCGCTTCTTTGTTCATGTCGCTGGTATTGGTGTAGATGAGATAGTTGGTGTCATAAGGATAAAGCGTGAAAGGGTTGTCATGTTCCTGCAGCATGTTGGCGATAATACTGCCGCGAACTGCCGGTGCATCATGGATCTCTTTCACTGTCGCTTCCTGCGCATACGCGGTCAACGGCAGCATGACTGCTGGTAGTAACCATCCCAGAATCGCCCGCATCGGTAATGTTCTCCTGAACCAAAATATTGATGAATTGTATAATTATCTGGCAAGTATTCTATACCCTAAATAATTCAAATTGCAGGAAGGCGGCAAGTCTGTAACCCCCAGGAGCTTACTAAAGTAAGTGACTGGGGTGAGCAGACGCTGCCAACGCACATGCAACTTGAAGTATGACGGGTATACATACTTAGCGATTTCCTCGTTAGTCATCCCGTCCCAAAGTAGAAAACAACAAATAATAAGCATAATATCAACATTTCATTAACCATTGAGATGTAGGGATCGTATGTCTGCCGTACTTACTGCTGAGGAAGCGCTGAAGTTAGTGGGTGAAATGTTTGTCTATCATATGCCGTTTAACCGGGCGCTGGGACTGGAGCTTGAACGCTATGAGAAAGAATTTGCTCAATTAGCCTTTAATAACCAACCGATGATGGTCGGCAACTGGGCGCAAAGCATTCTGCATGGCGGCGTGATCGCCTCGGCGCTGGATGTCGCCGCCGGGCTGGTGTGCGTTGGCAGTACGCTGACCCGCCATGAGACGATCAGCGAGGACGAACTGCGTCAGCGGATGTCACGCATGGGAACAATCGATTTGCGCGTTGATTACCTGCGTCCGGGGAGAGGGAATCGCTTTACCGCCACCAGTAGCCTGCTGCGGGCGGGTAATAAAGTCGCCGTTGCGCGCGTGGAACTGCATAACGAAGAACAGCTTTACATTGCCAGCGCAACCGCCACTTATATGGTGGGGTAAGTGCCCAAAAACAGGTAAACTGCTGTTACATTTCTGAAATGAGTTTTCCCGATGGATGCTAAACAAACGCGGCAGGGCGTGTTACTCGCTCTTGCTGCTTATTTTATTTGGGGTATCGCTCCTGCCTACTTCAAGCTGATTTACTATGTCCCGGCGGATGAGATCCTGACGCACCGCGTCATCTGGTCATTTTTCTTTATGGTGGTGCTGATGAGCATCAGCCGCCAGTGGTCAGGCGTCAAAACGCTGCTACAAACGCCAAAGAAGATCTTCCTGCTGGCGCTCTCTGCAGTGCTCATCGGCGGAAACTGGCTGTTGTTTATTTGGGCGGTCAATAATCACCATATGCTGGAAGCCAGCCTCGGCTATTTTATTAACCCGTTGGTGAATATTGTGCTGGGAATGTTATTTCTTGGCGAGCGCTTTCGTCGCATGCAATGGCTGGCGGTACTGTTAGCCGCCTGCGGCGTCCTGGTACAGCTATGGACCTTTGGATCGCTGCCAATAATCGCGTTGGGACTGGCCTTCAGCTTTGCTTTCTATGGTCTGGTGCGCAAGAAGATCGCCGTCGAAGCGCAAACCGGTATGCTGATCGAAACTCTGTGGCTTTTACCCATTGCAGCCATCTATCTGTTTGGTATTGCAGACAGCCCAACCAGCCATATGGGGCAAAACCCCATGTCGCTTAATCTGCTGCTGATTGCCGCAGGTGTCGTGACCACCATTCCGCTGCTGTGCTTTACCGGCGCGGCAACCCGTCTGCGTCTGTCCACGATAGGATTCTTCCAGTATATCGGACCTACACTGATGTTCCTGCTGGCCGTCACCTTTTACGGTGAAGTTCCGGGGGCGGATAAAATGGTCACGTTTGCATTTATCTGGGTAGCGCTGGCGATTTTCGTGATGGATGCGATTTATACGCAACGACGGGTTCGTCGAAGCTAGAAGATTGCCGGATGGCGCTTCGCTTATCCGGCCTACAAAAGCACATCACCGTAGGTCGGATAAGTCACAGCAATTACAGCCAGTTCTTGCGCTTAAAGTACAGATACGGCGCCAGCCCCGCAAGCATCATAAAGACAATCGCCCCAGGGTAACCGAAGCTCCAGTGCAGTTCCGGCATGAATTCAAAGTTCATCCCATAGCTGGAAGCTACCAGCGTCGGCGGCAGGAATACCACAGATACCACCGAGAAGATCTTAATGATGCGGTTCTGCTCGATATTGATAAAGCCCATCGCCGCCTGCATCAGGAAGTTAACCTTCTGGAACAGCGATTCGTTGTGCGGAAGCAGGGATTCGATATCGCGCAGGATCTCACGCGCCTGCTCCAGCTGACTGCCCGGCAAACGCGCTTTACGCACCAGAAAGTTCAGTGCGCGCTGGGTATCCATCAGACACAGACGAACCTTCCAGCCGATATCTTCCAGTTCCGCCAGCGTCGACAACGCTTCGTCATATTCATCGCCCTGACGCCCTTCCATGATCACTCGGCTGAGTTTTTCCAGGTCGCTGTAGATGTTTTCGATCTCATCCGCCAGCTGTTCAATTTTGGTTTCAAACAGGTCAAGCAGCAGCTCGTAGGCGTTGCCATCCACCATCGCCTGATTACGCGCACGCATGCGGTACAGGCGAAAGGCCGGCAGTTCGCGCTCGCGCAGGGTAAACAGGCGGCCTTCGCGAATGGTAAATGCGACGGTTGAGTTACCCGCGTGATCGTCGGCATCTTCATAAAAGAAGAAGGAGTGAATGTGCAAACCGTCTTCGTCTTCAAAAAAACGTGCGGATGCTTCGATGTCTTCCAGTTCAGGGCGCGTAGCCAGATTCTGGCCCAAGTCCTTTTGCACACGGTTTCGTTCTTCGTCATCCGGCTCGACTAAATCGACCCAAACCGAACTGGCCAGGTGCTCGATCTCGTCTGCCTCAAGGCGAGTTAAACGATTGTTTTCCAGTTGAAATGCGCTCAGCATGACCGGGACTCCCAATGCAAAAAATTATCGGACAGTTCGGAGGGCACACAGAAACAAATTGGGTTTCAGACCATTAAACAGCCTGACTCAGCGCGACGGGAAAAAACAGAAGGTCGCTGACAACCGCGAAGGCTATCAGCAAAAAGGGATAGCCTTAGGAGTTGATCCTGGATGACAGGATAATGAGCCAGTATCTACTGGGTGTGTCCAAGGCGAATGTCCTCTTAGCGTAATCGTGCGCGCATGTTACGCCAGCAAAATTTTGACGTCAACACGCAACGGATGGCGAAAAAGTAATAATTTCCCCTTATACAGAAAGGTTAGCAGAGGGGAATTATTTATCTATGATTTCAGAATATTAACCGACAGATAGCCGGATGGTGGCTTTGCTTTAACCGGCCTACAAATCAAAATGTTACCCAGTGTGTAGGCCGGATAAGGCGCGCCAGCGTCGCCATCCGGCAAAGCCAAACCGGTTAAACCGTTTCCAGTCGGGCGTAGGCCGCCACCAGCCATTTAATCCCCTGCCCCTGGAACGCGACCTGCAAACGACTGTGCTCACCGCTTCCTTCCAGGTTGACGATGGTGCCCTCGCCAAATTTAGCATGGCGCACGCGCTGGCCGAGTTTGTAGCCGGTATCATTTTCCGCCATTGGCGTGCCCATCCGCTGATGGCTCACCGGACGGCTGACCGTAGCGCGCAGGCGAACCTCTTCAACGCACGCTTCCGGCAGTTCGCCGATAAAGCGCGACGGACGATGGTAAACCTCTTTGCCGTACAGACGACGCGTTTCGGCGTAGGTCAGCGTCAGCTTTTGCATCGCTCGGGTCACGCCGACGTAAGCCAGGCGGCGCTCTTCTTCAAGGCGACCGCCTTCGTCCAGCGACATCTGGCTGGGGAACATGCCTTCTTCCATCCCCACGATAAACACCTGCGGGAATTCCAGGCCCTTCGCCGAGTGCAGGGTCATCAGCTGTACCGCGTCCTGCCAGGTATCCGCCTGCCCTTCGCCCGCTTCCAGCGCGGCGTGAGACAGAAACGCCTGCAGCGGCATTAAGTCTTCGTCTTCTTCGTTGTAGCTGAACTGGCGCGTTGCCGTCACCAGTTCGTCTAAGTTTTCGATACGCGTCTGGCCCTTCTCGCCTTTCTCCTGCTCGTACATCATGCGCAGGCCGGAGTCTTTAATCACCCGGTCAGTTTGCACGTGCAGCGGCATATCCGTGGTCTCTTGCGCCAGTGCGTCAATCAGCTCCATAAAGCGCTGTAAGGCGCTTGCGGCGCGCCCGGCGAGGGCTTTTTCCTGCAACAGCTCACGACAGGCCTGCCACAGCGTTAGCTGGCGGTCGCGGGAGGTCTGACGCACCACATCTAAAGTACGATCGCCAATCCCGCGGGTTGGCGTATTCACCACGCGTTCAAACGCAGCGTCGTCATTGCGGTTAGCGATCAGGCGCAGGTAGGAGAGCGCATCTTTGATTTCCTGGCGTTCGAAGAAGCGCATCCCGCCATAGATCCGATACGGCATGCTGGCTTGTAACAACGCCTCTTCCAGTACGCGCGACTGGGCGTTACTGCGATAAAGAATGGCGCACTGTTCCAGTGCTCCGCCGTTGTCCTGCCAGCTCTTGATGCGATTGACCACAAAGCGCGCTTCATCAAGTTCGTTGAACGCGCAGTACAGCGAGATCGGTTCCCCATCAACGCCGTCGGTCCACAGCTTTTTACCCAGACGCCCGTTGTTGTTTTCAATCAGGGCGTTGGCCGCGCTGAGGATATTGTTGGTCGAGCGGTAGTTCTGCTCCAGGCGAATGGTTTCTGCACCGGGGAAATCCGTGAGGAAGCGCTGGATGTTCTCCACCTGCGCGCCGCGCCAGCCGTAGATCGACTGATCGTCATCACCCACGATCATCACTTTGCCGGTATCGCCCGCCAGCAGGCGGATCCAGGCGTACTGAATGTTGTTGGTATCCTGGAATTCGTCCACCAGGATATTGGTAAAGCGTTCGCGGTAGTGCTGCAGGATATGCGGCTTGTTGAGCCACAGTTCATGGGCGCGCAGCAGCAGCTCGGCGAAATCCACCAGTCCCGCACGGTCACACGCTTCCTGGTAAGCCTGATACACTTTCTGCCAGGTTTGCTCAACCGGGTTGCCGTAACTTTGCAGATGATGCGGACGCAGCCCTTCGTCTTTCTGGCTATTGATGAACCACATCGCCTGACGCGGCGGCCATTGCTTCTCATCAAGGTTCATCGCCTTGATCAGACGCTTAAGCAAACGCAGTTGATCTTCGCTGTCGAGGATCTGGAAATCCTGCGGCAAGTTTGCATCCATATGGTGCGCGCGCAGCAGGCGGTGCGCCAGACCGTGGAATGTGCCCACCCACATACCGCCCTGGCTGGTTCCCATGATCTGACCAATACGGTGGCGCATTTCCGCCGCCGCTTTGTTGGTAAAGGTCACCGCCATAATGGAGTACGGTGAGTTGTTCTCAACCGTCAGTAACCAGGCGATACGGTGCACCAGCACGCGAGTTTTACCACTCCCCGCGCCTGCCAGAACCAGCATGTTGCTGCGTGGCGCGGCCACAGCCTGGCGCTGTTCATCATTGAGGCTATCGAGCAGGTAAGAAACGTCCATTGGCACCGCCGCATAAAAGTAGGTAAGGCGGATAAGCGTCGCGCTATCCGCCAAAAAGCTGGGTATATATACAGAGTTCTGCTGGTGATTATATCAGCGAGGTCAGAGATGCCAACTGTGAAATTTCGATATGCGGCAGCAAACGGCTGTCTGCGGTTTGCATCAGGTCGGCATTTTCCGGTTTGATCCAGCAGGCCTGCATACCGCAACGGATAGCCCCCGCCACGTCTGTCGTCAGGTCGTCGCCCACGTGCAGGATCTCCCCCACGGGCATTTTCAGTTTTTCCGCCGCCAGCGCGTACATGTCGCTGAACGGTTTTGAGCGTCCGTCGGGACCGGCGCGCAGCACAAACTCAAAATAATCGCCCAGACCGAACAGTTCCGGCTGCGCATTACCGTTGGTGATCGCCACCAGCGGCCATTTGCGGGCCAGCGCCTTCAGCGTGTCATGCGTTGCCTGCGGGACATCAATACGGCTACGCCATTTGGCAAAATTCATCATCGCCGCGTTCGCCCCCATTCTGGCTTCTGCCTCTGACAACCCCGCCTCCAGCATAGCGCGCTCTACGGCGCGGTGACGCCATTGGGTAACATCGTGGTAGATTTCCGGCTCGGCGTCGCGAACGGCCTGTCGTAAGCGCTGTAGGTCGCTATTTTGCAGCGAATTCAACGCCGGATGGTAGTTCTGTACAAACGCGAGCGCTTCCTGCTCGGTGCGTGTGATAACGGGACGGTTATCGTAAAGGGTATCATCAAGGTCAAAGGTGAGCGCAGAAATGCGCCCCAAAGGCCGGTAAAAACGCATTATTTCCCCCGTTTGGCGCGCGGATGCGCCGCATCGTACACTGAAGCCAGGTGTTGAAAATCAAGATGGGTATAGATTTGGGTAGTGGAGAGATTGGCATGGCCCAATAACTCCTGCACTCCGCGCAGATCGCCGCTCGACTCCAGCATATGCGTCGCAAAAGAGTGGCGCAATTTGTGGGGATGTACGTGGCTGTTCAGCCCCTGCTTGATACCCCATTCCGCAAAGCGTTTCTGCACGTTCCGCGCAGAGATGCGTTTGCCCAGTTTTGACAGGAATAACGCATCGTCATCGCTGCCAAATAGCCCGCGCAGATCCAGCCAGTGCTCAATCCACGCCACCGCATTGCGGCCAATTGGCAGACGCCGCTCTTTACTGCCCTTGCCCATCACCCACACTTCGCCGGTGTCGAGATCGAGATGTTTAATATCCAGCCCAACCAGTTCAGATAAACGCAACCCTGCGCCGTACATCACTTCCAGCATTGCCCGGTCGCGCACGGCGAGGGGATCGTTGAGATCGATATCCAGCAGGCGATTAACATCGTCGACATCGATGTTTTTCGGTAAATGACGCGGGGCTTTCGGCGCGGAAACGCTTTTTGCCGGGTTGGCTTTCAACTCGCCCTGATTAACCAGCCAGTCAAAGAAACTGCGCAACGCGGAGAGACGCAGCGCCAGACTCGCCGGTCCCAGCCCTTTACGGCGGCTGCGCACGGCAAAGCTGCGTACCATGAGCGCATCACATTGTTGCCAGCTTTGCAGCCCGGTTTCTCCGGCTAACGCAATGATGGCATCAAGCTGACGCTGATAATTTAGCAATGTGATCGGGCTAAGCTGGCGCTCAACGCCCAGATAGCGCAAAAAGCGCGCCACATCCTGAGAAAGAGGTGAATCGGTCATACGCGTTCAATCCAGCGCTCCAGCAGTTCCGGCAACATCAGCGAGATTTCCTGCAATAATTGCGTTCCTTGTCCCTGCTGGTAATGATTTACGTCACGGCTGCTGAACAACATCACGCCCAGGGATCCATCTTGCCCCAACATCGACATAGCCACCGAGCCTATCGCTTTTGCCTCCGGCATCATGACCAGCAGTTCCGGACCATTGAGCGGACCAAGATAGTGCTGCGACTGGCCCAGACGCTGAATACGCAGCGGTTCAAAGGCCTGACGGCTTAATGCCAGATGGGTGAATTTTGATGGCGCGCCAAGTCGCCAGCGATCCGGGAACAGACGAACCGTCGCCCCGGCCAGCCCTAACTCACGCGCCCAGCGATGAAATCGCATCAGCATGTCGTCAAGACTGCTGGCCGACACCAGCCGTCCTTGCAGATTTAACAGACGATAGAACAGGCTTTCATTGGCGTTGGCTTGTTCCATCAACAACGCCATGTTCTCTTCCAGCACGTTAATATGATTACGCGCCCGCGCCATATGCCATTCCACTAAAGAGACCGAGCCCCGCACCGGATGAGGAACACGCATCGCTTCAACGGCCTGGGCATTACGGATAAAAAACTCAGGATTACGTTGCAGGTAATCGACGACCGCCCGGTCGTCCAGCTCCATGAGCGTTTCCTGTAGTTCTTCCCCTGGTTGCTTCATAAGTGAATAAATCCGTCGTAGACATGTGCCGCCGGGCCAGTCATATACAGCGGATGACCCGGACCTTTCCAGGCGATATCAAGTCGACCACCCGGTAATTCCACCTTCACTTCTTCTGCCAGCAGACCCTGCTGGATACCGACCGCAACAGCGGCGCACGCACCGCTGCCGCAGGCCTGTGTTTCACCCGCGCCGCGCTCATAGACGCGTAGCCGGATATGCTCGCGTTTTACCACCTGCATAAACCCGATGTTGGCGCGTTCAGGGAAGCGTTCGTGGCTTTCCAGAACCGGCCCCAGTGTTTCTACCGTGGCCGTATCAACATCATCAACCTGAATCACGCAGTGCGGGTTCCCCATTGAAACCACGCCGCACAATACTGTCTGTTCAGCTGCGCGCATAATATAGGTCTTCTCTGCTTTGTTGGCGCGAAACGGAACCTGCGAGGGTTCAAAGTTGGGTTCACCCATGTTCACCCGTACCAACTCGTCGTCGGTTACGGTTAATACCATACGACCATTCGCGGTACTGACGCGAATATCACGCTTATTGGTCAGCCCTTTCAGGCGAACAAAGCGGGCAAAACAACGGGCACCATTGCCACACTGTGACACTTCACTGCCGTCAGCATTAAAAATACGGTAGTGGAAATCCAGCTCCGGATCGTACGGAGGTTCAACCACCAGCAGTTGATCAAATCCAACGCCGAGATGCCTGTCGGCCAGGCGACGGATCAGCTCTGGTGAGAAAAAGACATTCTGCGTTACCGCGTCGACGACCATAAAATCGTTGCCAAGGCCATGCATTTTAGAGAATTGCATCATTCACTCCGTTCACGCGGGTACAGAAATGTAAATCTATTCCTGCCGTCAGTAATTCACCTGAGAAGGTCCGTCGCTAATCCCACGATCGTTTTTCTCAGGCGTGGTGGATTGCGATTGCGGCTGAACGCTCTTGGTCGGAGGCGGCGCGGTTTTATCTGCTGGCGGGAAATAGAGCGGGCCTTTTAGCCCACAGCCCGTCAGGCTGAACAGAGTAAAAATGACAGCGAGTGGCTTTAACACGTTTTTCATTATCGATTGCCTGTAAAGTTCATGCTTTCTGTTTTCTATCATCGCAGGAGAAGGCGTAAAAGCAAGAGTTTGCCTGTAATCTGCAACGCGTTTTGTTTCAGGTTATACTGCCGTCATCACGAAAAACAGGATAAGAAAATGAACGACAGTGAATTTCATCGCCTTGCTGACACCCTGTGGATGACCATTGAAGAGCGTCTGGACGACTGGGATGGCGACAGCGATATCGATTGTGAGATCAACGGCGGCGTGCTGACCATTAGCTTCGAAAACGGCAGCAAAATTATTATTAACCGTCAGGAGCCGCTGCACCAGGTGTGGCTGGCGACCAAACAGGGCGGCTACCACTTTGACCTGAAAGGCGACGAGTGGATCTGCGATCGTAGCGGCGAAACGTTCTGGGCTCTGCTGGAACAGGCGGCAACGCAGCAGGCGGGGGAAGAGGTAAGCTTTCGTTGATTTATTTGCCGGATGCGCTTTGCTTATCCGGCCTACAGTTTGCCCGGTAAGCGTCGCGCCACCGGGCAAATTAACTCACGAGAAATACTGCTGTAACAGCGGCGCGTCATTGTCCTGACTGGCTGGCGGAACGGCGCTAATTGGTTGGGTACGGAACGGGATCACCTGCGCGCGCCCGTCGGTTTTCACAATCTGATAGAACTGCGGCAGGTTAAAGTTGATGAAGCTGGAGCCGTAGGTAAAGCGATCGTGCGACGACGAGTAGAAGCGGCTGACATCGCGTACCAGTTCCTCTTTGCTTCCTTCGCAGTGGTGATACACCTCGGCCCGATTACTTTCGTCCAGAATGTAGATGTTAAAGCCCTGCTCATCACCCGTTTCTTCGAAAAAGAACTGAATGATCCCTTCGCTGGCAAAACCGTCTACCACCGACGGTAGTTTCACATGGTTGGTCTCAACCTGGACGGAAAGCCCATGCAGTTTGTTATGTGAAATCGCGCCATAGAATTCAATTGCATTTTCCAGCTTCTGTACCGAAACGTTCAGGCGCTCGAAAAACAGTCCCCACGTCTGCCCGGAAACGCGCAGCGCTTTGAAGCGGCCGGTTTCCTGACGGGTGCTGGAGAGACGTAATTCGATGCACTCAGACACCAGTTGCTGCACGCGGGTGCGAATTAATCCACGCAGATGCTGGCTATAGCAGAAGACCTCGACGCTATCCGGCGGCGCGGCATCCTGGTGCATTTTGCCCAGAATCGTTTTTAACGCTTCAATCATCGCCTGCTCGCCGTTGAAGTGCAGTGTACGCACTTCATTCCACGAGTTGCGGTACAGCAGGTCGACGCTACCCACCAGGCAATTTTGTTCTTCGCCAAAGCTGAAGACGTCCAGCTTACGGAAATCAAAATGCACCACCTGATTGCGAAACGCCGCCGTCGGGTCATATTCAAGGTTAACAATAATCGCCAGATGGCGAATTTCACACGGGCTATAGAGCGCTTTCGGCGTTGGCGCGGGCAGTCGCAGCGGGAAGTGGTGCGACACGTCGGCGACCATTTCCTGCAGCTTCGGCAAATCAACAATGCCGTTGCCCTTAATAAACAAGTGGGTACGCGAGGTCAGCAGGCCGTTGAACCAGGCCCACGCCACCAGCTTATTGAGATAGCGGTTATATTCCAGCGGCTGATGGCTGATGATCGAGTCCATGTTAGGCGCGCGGTTATAGAGATACCAACCTGAACGGTTGGCACGGCCCGGCGGCACATGGATAAAGGTCAGATTCGGTTCTGAGAGGTCCGGAGATATCTGCGGGTTCACCAGCGTGACTTTACCGGGTAACGCTTCAAACGCGGCATACAGCTTACGGGTCAGCACGCCGATATCCTGCGGGCTGGCGCTGACGCTGAGGTTATTGCGCCGCGCAAAGCGGATCAGATTACGATAGCTCTGCATCATCGCATCGAGCAGCTCGTTATGCGCTTCGCGTACCTGGTCAATCTTCCAGTTAGCGCGGTTATCCAGCATGGTCAGACGGGCATCATCCCAGCCCCACTCTTTCACTAACTGACTTAAGACTTCACGACGCCAACCCACGCAGGCGCGCTCGCGGCTCAGTTTCTCACACACTTTTAAGTAGAAACATCGACGCACTAAATCCAGGCGCGTCGGATCTTCGATCGCCGTCAGGTACTCGGTAACGCGCTCAAGCATCATGCAGTAAGGGTCGAGACCAAAAGAGACGATCTCGCCATCGTGCAGGCGCTGTTTTATATCTTTCGCCAACAGGCGTGGATTGGGATATTCCCAGGAATAGGCTTCCAGCAGCAGCGTTTTCAGCACCGCTTTGTACGGGGAGTCGATACTCTTGTACAGCTGCCACAGGCTGGCGCCAAAGTACTCTTCGGCGGAGAGCGAACTGAGCCCGCCGAGATCCAGCCATTCGTTTGGCGTTAACACCCCCTGTGCGTAGAGCGTCATGACGTAATCGTCGTAATGCTCTTCTTCGTCGCCCGGCACCATATTCCACAGAATACGTTTCCCCGCGAGGCGCACAGCGGTACGATAGAATTCATCAAGCAACAGGATATGCTGCGTCGAGCCACAGTCTTCACCACCGAGACTGCCGCTTTCATTATGACGGAAACGGTTTTCATCAATCAGGAAGAAACTGACTTCTACGCCCAGCGAAGCGGCCCAGCTTTCAAGCAGGCTACATTTACGCTGCAGCAGTTGGCGCTCTTCGCTATCCAGCCAGGATTGATGGCAGACCCAGATATCAAGGTCAGAGGAACAGCTTTGCCCTACCGAAGAGGTGCTACCCATTGAGTAAACGCCGGTAATCGGCAATTCGCCCTTGGGAGGATCCTGCGGCGACATGCCGCGGTACAGTTCCAGTTCGTTCAGGTAGTGGCGTTGGGTTTCATCAGGCGTGTAAAAGCAAATGCCTTTGGGAACGTTACCATCGAGGTAACCCGGCATCAGTGGATGGTGGTAGTGCAATAATGTCGGCAGCAGACTGTATACCTGCTGGAAGGCAGGTCCCATGGCAGCAAGCGCGCGATCCACACGCAGTTGATTTATGGCATCCAGTCTCTGTTTCAGAGTCTCAATATAGAGGTACAAGACGTATCGCCTGATGTTGCTATCCGTCATATTGGCGATTGCTGCGGCGCAAGCGCGCACATTAATCGTCATCAATTCGGATAAACCGTATGTCAAAAATAACCGTTACCTGTTTTTCGGCCATATTTTTTTATGCTGTACAGCCGAAAAAATGGTCTAAAACGTGATCAATTTAACACCTTGCTCATTGACCGTAAAGAAAGATGCGCTACATACAAGTGTAGCACCGTTCGTTACGTGTAAATTCCTTCATACGGTCGGGAGGTTTCTCGTCATTATTCACTGCCAGTGACGATGCAGCGCCTTTTTCCTCTCACTTACGTTTGAGCGTAACGCTGACATCCCTTTGATAAGGATGTTAGGATGGTCAATGATTGATAATGACGGTAACAAGCATGTTAGACAATGTTTTGAGAATTGCCACACGCCAAAGCCCCCTTGCGCTCTGGCAGGCACATTATGTCAAAGACGCCTTAATGGCAAACCACCCCGGTCTGATCGTGGAACTGGTTCCGATGGTAACCCGTGGCGATGTGATCCTTGATACCCCGCTGGCGAAGGTCGGGGGGAAAGGGCTGTTTGTTAAAGAGCTGGAAGTCGCGCTGCTGGAAAAACGCGCCGATATCGCCGTGCACTCCATGAAGGATGTGCCGGTTGAATTCCCTGACGGTCTTGGACTGGTCACTATTTGCGAGCGAGAGGATCCGCGTGATGCTTTCGTCTCAAATAAGTACAACACGCTGGATGAACTCCCCGCAGGCAGCATCGTCGGGACATCCAGTTTACGTCGCCAGTGCCAGTTGGCAAAACAGCGCCCGGACCTCGTCATCCGTTCGTTGCGCGGCAACGTGGGCACGCGTCTCAGTAAATTGGATAACGGCGATTATGACGCCATTATCCTGGCGGTCGCCGGATTAAAACGTTTAGGTCTTGAGTCGCGAGTCCGTACCGCTCTGCCGCCGGAAGTCTCCCTGCCCGCTGTCGGGCAAGGTGCCGTAGGCATAGAATGTCGACTGGATGATATGCGCACTCAGGCGCTGTTAGCGCCGCTCAACCATGAAGAAACCGCGCTACGTGTCAAAGCCGAACGCGCCATGAACACCCGCCTTGAAGGGGGATGTCAGGTCCCTATCGGCAGTTATGCAGAACTCATCAACGGTGAGATTTGGCTGCGGGCGCTGGTAGGCGCACCTGATGGTTCGCAGATGGTATGCGGAGAACGTCGCGGCGCTGCGCAGGATGCCGAACAGATGGGTATCTCTCTGGCAGAAGAGCTATTAGAGAACGGTGCGCGCGCCATTCTGGCTGAAGTTTACAACGGAGAAGCCCCCGCATGAGTATTCTGGTCACCCGCCCGTCTCCCGCAGGGGAAGAGTTAGTGAGCCGTCTGCGCACACTGGGGCAGGTGGCCTGGAGTTTTCCGCTCATTGAGTTTTCACCGGGTCGGGAACTGGCAACGCTTGCTTCCCGACTGTCGGCGCTGACGGAGAACGATCTGGTTTTTGTCCTTTCGCAGCACGCCGTCACCTTTGCAGATGCCGAACTTCAGCAGCAAGGGAAAAGCTGGCCCTCCCTTCCAGGTTATTTTGCCATTGGTCGCACTACGGCGCTGGCGCTGCATACCGTTAGCGGTTTCAATATTCGCTACCCTCTGGATCGGGAAATCAGCGAAGTCTTGCTACAATTACCTGAATTACAAAATATTGCGGGAAAACGCGCGCTTATATTACGCGGCAACGGTGGCCGTGAGCTGATAGGTGAAACCCTGACGGCACGCGGAGCTGATGTCGATTTTTGTGAATGTTATCAACGCAGTGCAAAACATTACGATGGTGCGGAAGAAGCGATGCGCTGGCAATCCCGTGGCGTGACCACGGTGGTTGTCACCAGCGGAGAGATGCTACAACAGCTCTGGACGCTCATTCCGCAGTGGTATCGTGAGCACTGGTTACTACGCTGTCGGCTGCTGGTCGTCAGTGAGCGTCTGGCGCACCTCGCCCGGGAACTGGGCTGGCAAGATATTAAGGTCGCTGATAACGCCGACAACGATGCGCTACTACGCGCATTACAATAACTCTCATAATGGGATGCCATAATGACGGAACAAGAAAAATCCTCCGCCGTGGTTGAAGAGACCAGGGAGGCCGTGGAAACCACGTCACAGCCAGTTAATACTGAAAAAAAGAGTAAGAACAGCACGGCGCTGATTCTGAGCGCTGTGGCGATTGCTATTGCTCTGGCAGCAGGCGTTGGGCTATACGGCTGGGGGAAACAACAGGCAACAACACAAACGGCAACCAGCGATGCGCTGGCGAACCAGCTGACGGCACTGCAAAAAGCGCAGGAAAGCCAAAAAGCTGAGCTGGAAGGCATTATAAAACAGCAGGCAACGCAGCTGGATGAAGCCACTCGCCAGCAGGCGTTGCTGGTAAAACAGCTTGATGAAGTACAGCAAAAAGTCGCTACTATCTCCGGCAGCGATGCCGGGACATGGCTGCTGGCGCAGGCTGATTTCCTGGTGAAACTGGCCGGTCGCAAATTATGGAGCGATCAGGACGTGACTACCGCCGCGGCGCTGCTGAAAAGCGCTGACGCCAGCCTGGCGGATATGAACGACCCGAGCCTGATTACCGCGCGTCGCGCGATTACCGACGATATCGCGAGCCTCTCCGCGGTGACTCAGGTCGACTATGACGGCATTATCCTGAAAGTAAATCAGCTCTCTAATCAGATCGATAACCTGCGTCTGGCCGACAACGACACCGACGATTCGCCGATGGATTCCGACAGCAGCGAGCTTTCCAGCTCGATCAGCGAATGGCGCGTCAATCTGCAAAAAAGCTGGCAGAACTTTATGGACAGCTTTATCACCGTGCGCCGTCGTGATGAAACCGCCGTCCCGCTACTGGCACCGAACCAGGACGTTTACTTACGTGAAAACATCCGTTCCCGCCTGTTAGTGGCCGCCCAGGCTGTGCCGCGTCATCAGGAAGAAACATACCGCCAGGCGCTGGAAAACGTCTCGACCTGGGTGCGCGCCTACTACGACACCGACGATGCAACGACCAAAGCTTTCCTTGACGAGGTAGACCAGCTGAGCCAACAAAGCATCAGCATGGACGTACCGGAAACGCTGCAAAGTCAGGCTCTTCTCGACAAACTAATGCAGACCCGCGTCCGTAATTTACTGGCGCAACCTGCCACAGCGCCGGTCACCGCCGTTCCTGTACCGGCACCGGCACCGGCACCGGCAACAGACGCTCCGGCAACTGCGCCGCAAGGAGAATAATGATGCTAAAAGTATTATTGCTCTTTGTGCTGTTGATCGCCGGGATCGTTGTTGGCCCGATGATTGCCGGTCATCAGGGCTACGTGCTGATCCAGACGGATAATTACAATATCGAAACCAGCGTGACGGGCCTGGTGATCATCCTGATCGTCGCCATGGTCGTCCTGTTTGCGATTGAATGGCTGCTGCGCCGAATTTTCCGTACAGGCGCGCATACCCGCGGATGGTTTGTTGGTCGGAAGCGTCGTCGCGCCCGTAAGCAGACCGAGCAGGCGCTGCTCAAGCTGGCAGAAGGCGATTATCAGCAGGTTGAAAAACTGATGTCGAAAAACGCCGATCATGCAGAACAGCCGGTAGTGAATTACCTGCTGGCGGCAGAAGCGGCTCAGCAACGTGGCGATGAAGCGCGTGCCAACCAACACCTTGAGCGTGCCGCTGAACTGGCCGGGAATGATACGATCCCGGTAGAAATCGCTCGCGTTCGCCTGCAGCTGGCGCGTAATGAAAATCATGCCGCACGCCACAGCGTAGATAAACTGCTGGAAGTGACGCCACGTCATCCGGAGGTGCTACGTCTGGCTGAACAGGCCTATATTCGCACCGGCGCATGGAGTTCGTTACTGGATATCATTCCATCTATGGCAAAAGCGCACGTGGGTGATGACGAGCACCGCGCTATGCTGGAACAGCAGGCATGGGTTGGTCTGATGGATCAGGTTCGCGCCGATCAGGGCAGCGAGGGGCTACGCGCCTGGTGGAAAAACCAGAACCGTAAAACCCGTCACCAGGTTGCCCTACAGGTGGCGATGGCTGAACATCTGATTGAGTGTGACGATCATGACACGGCGCAGCAGGTCATCATTGATGGTCTGAAACGCCAGTATGACGACCGTCTGGTGCTGCCGATTCCGCGTTTGAAAACCAATAACCCGGAACAGATAGAAAAAGTGCTGCGCCAGCAGATTAAAGCCGTCGGCGATCGTCCGTTGCTGTGGAGCACGCTGGGGCAATCGTTAATGAAGCACGGCGAATGGCAGGAAGCCACCCTCGCCTTCCGTGCTGCCCTCAAGCAGCGCCCGGATGCCTATGATTACGCCTGGCTTGCTGACGCGCTGGACAGGCTGCATCAGCCGGAAGAGGCCGCAACAATGCGTCGTGATGGCCTGATGTTGACCCTGCAGAATAACAATCCCCCGCAGTAATTCCCTTTTGCCCGGTGGCGCTTCGCTTACCGGGCCTACATATTTTTCAATCGTATACAAAAATCATTCGGGAAGCAGCTTGAAGGATGACGTGTATATGCATAAAAAAACGCCCGCTCGGTAAGGAGCAGGCGTTAAACAGGTCTGTATGACAACATAATGGGTGCTTCACTCAACGTTATGTCCATGGTGTTTGATGAGGCTATATGCTTCATCCTTCACGCTGTCTCTTCGCTGGCTGCGCACGCTCACCCCTGTCACTTACCTTTGTAAGCTCCGGGGGATTCCCGTGCTGGCCGTCTCGACACATCATGAATGATTTAGCATATAAAATACGACATCTGTCTGTGGACGATAAGCACCGTAAACGGCTCTGCATCATTCCTGAGTTTATGAGGCCAGATGGCGAACATAAGAGATGGAATGAGCATCTACCCGTATATTATTGCACAACGCATGCCACGATTGCACTGCAAAAACTATGGATTCGAACTTTTTAAGACTTGAGGTAATTCGCGGGAATAAGGGCTGAGGAGGGAAAATCAGAAAACAAAAAACCCCGCCGAAGCGGGGTTCAAAATTGGTCGGCGAGAGAGGATTCGAACCTCCGACCCACTGGTCCCAAACCAGTTGCGCTACCAAGCTGCGCTACTCGCCGTTTTACTGCTTTTTGAATTTTTAGTTCAATTCTTTAAGTCGTGGTGCGAGGGGGGGGACTCGAACCCCCACATCCTAAGGACACTAACACCTGAAGCTAGCGCGTCTACCAATTCCGCCACCTTCGCATTTCACAACTTTAAATTAATGGGGTGGCTAATGGGATTCGAACCCACGACAACTGGAATCACAATCCAGGGCTCTACCAACTGAGCTATAGCCACCACTGCAAATCTTTTACGCGGTATTAAAACCACCGCAGCTCCGGCACCTTACTAAATGGTGCGCCCGACAGGATTCGAACCTGAGACCTCTGCCTCCGGAGGGCAGCGCTCTATCCAGCTGAGCTACGGGCGCTTAGCGCCGTTGCGGGGCTGGATATTACGGAGGTCTCGGTCTTCTGTCTAGTGCTTTTTTAAAATAAATTATCGTTTGGTCATGGTTTGTGCGTTTTGTCGCTTATTCCCGCAATTTATGGGCTGTGCCATGACGATTCAGACCAAAAACCTTATAAATGAGCGTCACGGCCAGTAAGAAGATAATGCCAACAAACAGCGACATTCGGGTATCTTCATTAAAATACATGCCGATTAATACGCAAATCAGGAACGCCATCGTCAAATAATTCGCCCATGGGAACAAAATCGAGCGGAAAGGAT
The DNA here is from genome assembly GCF_004353845.1 of Citrobacter arsenatis. Lineage (GTDB taxonomy): Bacteria > Pseudomonadota > Gammaproteobacteria > Enterobacterales > Enterobacteriaceae > Citrobacter > Citrobacter arsenatis. Next base: position 88,690 of record NZ_CP037864.1, on the reverse strand, counting down.
GACTGGCAATCGCCGCTTTATGCGCCTGACGGAAACGCAGCTGGCTTATCAGGATCACAAACCACGGCACCATGCCCGGCAGCACGCTGGCGCTATAGACATAAACGAACACGCGCTGCGGGTTGGGAATGATGTAGTTCAGGCACGAACCAATAAGCAGGATCGCGATAGAAATAGCCACACCAGCAACCGGCACGCCATGACGAGATACTTTTCCTACAACGGATGGTAGCTGCCGATTCTTTGCCAGCGCGTAGAGCATCCGCCCACAGCTGTACATGCCGCTGTTACAGCCAGATAGCGCCGCCGTCAGCACCACAAAGTTAATAATCCCTGCCGCGGCGGTAATACCGATCTTGGCAAAGGTGAGAACAAACGGGCTACCGTTGCTGCCAATCTCATTCCACGGGAAAATAGTGACGATAACAAAGATCGCACCAACGTAGAAAATCAGAATACGCCAGAGCACTTTGCCCACCGCGCTACGCAGCGTGACCTGTGGATTCTTCGCTTCACCCGCAGTAATGCCGATCAGCTCTACGCCCTGGTAAGACGCCACAACAATACACAATGCCGTCAGGAAGCCCTTCCAGCCGCCGGCAAAGAAGCCGCCGTGCTCGGTCAGGTTGCTAAAACCGATCGCCTGGCCACCGTTGCCAAAGCCGAAGAAAATCACCCCTAACCCAATGACGATCATCACAATGATGGTTGTCACTTTGATCATGGCAAACCAGAATTCAATTTCGCCATACAGACGAACTGCGGCGAGGTTAGCCAGCGCCACCAATCCGACCGCAATCAGTGCGGGTATCCATTGCGCCATTTCCGGGAACCAGAACTGAACGTACACCCCGATAGCGGTAATCTCTGATATCCCCACCGCCATCCACATAAACCAGTATGACCAGGCGGTGAGATAGCCAAAGAAGGGGCTCATATAACGATGGGCGTAAACAGCGAATGAACCGGCAACCGGCTCGAGGAACAACATCTCCCCCATGGAACGCATGATGAAAAAGACGAACAGCCCGGCGACGATGTAAGCCAGCAGAACCGAAGGACCCGCCCATTTCAGGGTACTGGCAGCCCCCATAAACAGTCCAACGCCAATAGTGCCCCCAAGGGCAATTAATTCGATGTGACGAGCCTCCAGCCCACGCTGTAGCTCAGGTTTGTTTTCGGCCATAAATCCTCTTGTTGTGTTTGCATGCTGTCCGGTATTACCGGTTCTCGTTATGGGTACATCTTGTTATGCCATAACAGGCCATACGGCACCGACCGCTTAACGGTTGGCGCTAAAAACACCACGGCACTGTAATGATTGTTGCGAATGGTTTCCTAAAATCGCTTAAATGGCAATTAAAGCATTCAAAAAATGAATAGATTGTGTGAGAAAGCAGCGATAATGTTGTGAATAAGTAGCGTAATTAGCAGATCACGCTACTTATCAGAGGAGAGAGGACGTCAGAGGTTGCCGGTGTAGTGCCAGCGGAGATAGCGTAGTAAGCGAAGCTGACGAGTGATACGGCTTGGCTGCGACAATAAACGGTACAGCCACTCCAGCCCCAGATTCTGCCAGATTTTAGGCGCACGCTTAACATGACCGGTAAAGACATCGTAGGTGCCACCCACGCCCATATACAGTGCTTCAGGGTGAGTCTTGCGGCAATCACGCATAAAGATCTCTTGTTTCGGCGAGCCCATCGCCACCGTCACAATTTGCGCACCGCTGGCATGAATGCGCTCAAACAAAGCCTGCCGCTGCTCCGGGGTAAAATAACCGTCCTGGCTACCTACAATGTTCACGCGCCACTGTGCACGCAGTTTGGCTTCCGTTTGTGCCAGAACGTCAGGCTTGCCGCCAATCAAAAAGACAGGCGTTCCTTCCTGCCCTGCTCGCGCCATAAGCGCTTCCCATAGGTCAGCGCCAGCCACACGTGAAATCTGCGCCTGCGGGAATTTTTTGCGCACCGAACGCACCACGCTAATCCCATCCGCATATTTGAACTCAGCGGCGTTAATCAGATCCCGCACTTCAGGGTTATCTTCTGCCGTCAGCATTTTCTCGGCGTTGATAGCGACCAGCGTTCCAGTCCTGAGGTATCCCTCGGCAAACAGGTAATTCAGCGCATGCTGCATATCGCGCCAGCCAATTAGTTGTAATCCGCGCAGCGAATAGAGTGGCGCAGTTGTGTTATCTGTCATTACGATCCTTCAATCTGTGTCCGGGGCAGCGATTTGATTCGTTTATGGATGAGTCCCGCGCTATCGAAAAGCCAGAACAGCAGTTTTGCCACCAGCAGACAAACGCCGAAAATCACGAGGAAAAAGACCACTCGAGAAACAAACGAATCCAGCCCTTCACGTGCCAAAACGATCATATTGAAAATGGCGCCAAAACAGAAACTGTGCAAAATCGCCGCCTTATAGCGATTAGTTTCCCGATTGCCAAGCTCATACAGCCAGTCGAACCACTTAATGATTAATCCGACGACAATCGCGCCTAACGGTATAAACAGCGCCCCGCCCATCACCACCAGTGAACCAATCAACGTCGGAGAAATCGCCAGCCCCGAGTGGTTGTTCAATACTTCCCAGGTAAAGTAGTTCGCTGAGTTGAGAACGATACTCGGCCGCCCAGGCCACAGCCAGGAGGGGATAAAGACGTAGAAGTCACGGACAATCGGCGCCAGCCCCTGGAACTCAATATTGTTATAGTTCTGCAGCAACAGCGCCAGATTCTCCCACGGCGAGAAGGTGTCTCGCGTAAGATACAGGAAAGTATAAAAGGCCTCGTCACCGCTAACGTTCATCCCGTAGCGCTTCAGCGCCAGCCAGAACATGCCGACAATACCCAACACGCCCGCGGCGGCCAGCATCCACAGCGAAATCCAGCCGCGAATAATGCCGATAAACAGGAAAATGGCAAACGCAATGATGATATTGGCGCGCGTCCCGCCAACAATCATATAGGTCAGTAATCCAAACGCGACGGTGCTCACCAGGAAGAACAACCACGCTTTGCTGTCCTGACGCAGGAAATAGATCACCAGCATTGCCGGAATGAAGAAGTAGAAGAAACGCTTCAGAGCGACCCCAGAGACTTCACTGGAAAAAATCTGGCTGTAGGATTGCAGTCTGAATAGCAGGAATCCGTTGTGCATAAAGAAGATGCCCACGCTTACCAACGCGATCGCCATCAGGATAACCCAGGTCAAATGGGCCTCAACGCGATTAATGGTAAACAGCGGCCTGCGCGGCTTATCTTCTACTCGCTTGCGCAGGCGCGTTTTATACGTCACGTAGTAGACGGCATAGAAACAGGCGGCTGACAGCAAGGCCTGCAGCAGGATTTCAGGCGGAGCGACTGCCACATCAAAGCGGAACACCAGGATGCTGGTCAGCGGGAACCCAAAGAAGAACGTCAGTAAAAAAAGCAACGAGAAGAAAACATTGAAGTTAAAACGTACGCGACGGAATTCAAACCAGGTCAGCGTGGCGATAAACAAGGTGGAGAGCAACCAGACCACCAGCAGACCGCTGAATTGCATCAGGCTCATGCGGTTTCTCCTGAAGCAATGCGCAGTGCGTTGTGCCACGGCAGCAGATAATTCGGGCTAAAGAAGGTGATTGTCTTTTTATCTACCGATGCCAACTGGCGCTGCGCTTCGCGTACGACACCTTCATTGAGCTCATCAGAAGTAAATAACACTGGGAGATTCTGTTCCACCATATCCTGCCAGAAGGGATTTTCACGGTTGAGCACGCACGGAATACCTGCCTGAATCAGCAAACATAAGGTGCCGATCCCTTGCTGACGGGCAAAAATAAAGTAACCCAAATCACACTGCCGCAATAACCTCAGATAGGCATCAAATTCCAGTTTTTCACTTAAAATTTGCAGATTATCAGTGCTAAATAATGCCAGACCCGCCTGACGAACCTTGTCGATATAGGCCGTATTATTGGCGGGATACCCCATCGGCACAATCACATTCACCGTGTCACCGAACTGCTGATGGACGGCACGCAATGCGGCAATATGTTCATTGCTGCGATCGCCAGAGTTGCCAACCAGCACCGTCATCTTGCCGCTGCGCTGACGCTCGCTGCTCATATTATTAAGCGAGGGATCCATCCGCGTCGGGAAATAAAGCAACTCACCGCGCACACGCGGGTGTTGCTCGGCGAAATAGCGCAAATCACCCCGCGTGGCAAATACGCAGCCCACACGGTTCTGCGCCATACGGCGAATCGGGTAAAACAGGCGGAATTTCAGCCCACTGGAGACTTCGTATAAATCGGCCCCCCAGATATGCCAGTAAAACTGCACCGGTTTAATCCCCCCGCTCAGCAGCGCCAGCCACAGACTGGTGTTGAACTGACCGTGGAAGAAGAATCGCTGTTGGCGATCCGCTTTCGCCTTTGCAATAACCGCGTCGGCCAACGCCTTTTTCCCACTATAGAAACTCAGCGATAACGCCGGGCAGCTCTCACTGAATCCCGCATCCTGACCTGCGACCATAAACGTGCGCGCGTGCTCGCTCGTCGCGGCCAGCGAGTCGTTGAAAAACCGCAGCACGGTTTGGTTATGGTGAGGGATATCCGATCCCAGAACGTGAATCAGTACAGTCATGCCCGCCTACGCCAGAGTAAAAATACGCCACAACAAAGAGAAAAATAGACGATATACGTTGCCATATAGGCCTGTGCCGCTCCCAACGCACCATGAGCAGGGATCAACCAGTGAGCAAACGCCGTCAATAACATGAACTGGCTAATTTCAGCCAAAATATAAAACCGCAGTGACGCTTTCGCGATCACCAGATACCCAAAGACATACGCCCCTACTTTCAGTACATCACCGACCAGTTGCCAGGCAAACAGATCGCGCATCGCGGTGAATTTAGCGGAGAAAAGCAGCCAGATAGCAAAATCACGCAGTAGCCAAACGGTAAAGCTCGCGGCGGCAACCGCCGGCAACACGAACTTCAGCGACTTAACCACCTCGCGCGTAATGTCGCGCTTTTCGGTCAGTCGCGATAACGTCGGCAGCAAGTAAACGCTGAATGAGGCGGTAATAAATTGCAGATAAGCATCAGAGATACTGCTCACCCCCTGCCAGATCCCCACATCATCCCAGCTGTACTGCGCCGCCAGCAGGTTTCGCATCATCACGTATGCTACAGGCAACGTTACGGAGGTAATCAGCGCCATTAACGTAAACTTGCTCAACTGCCCTGCCAGACCGTTGTCCCACGAGGGCTTCAGGTAATGCAGGGGGATCGCCCCGCGCTTAATCAGCATAATAGCGGCAGGGATAACGACCAGTGCAGGTACCAGCGCCAGCCCCAGCAAGGCACCTTCATATCCTCCCAGGCGATAACAGCCATAATAAGCCACAACGCCCACCAGGCTACCTACAATCAGCGACAGCGCATTTCCCGCCGCATCGCGAAAGCCCTTCATCAACGCCAGTAACAGGTTCGCCCAGGCAATGCCCATCTGCACCAGCGCAACCAGTCGAACCAGCCCCTGATAATGAGTATGACCAAATAATCCCTGACTGATTGGCGCGGCTGCCAGCAGGAAAATCACCGCCATCAGCGTAGAGAATCCCAGCACCATCGCGGAAGATGTCCCGACCACCTTTCGGAGTTGGGTCGGATCGTCATGGTGCTGCGCAACGTATTTCGTAACGCCGTTGAAAATGCCGGCTCCTGCCAGCACGCCAAGCACGGTGACCATCTGGCGGAAGTTACCCGCCTGCCCCACACCTGCCGGGCCAAATGACACCGCCAGCAGCTTCACAACCAGCAAACCCGCACCAATTTTTACCAGCGTACTGGCTGCCGTCCATAAGGACGCTTTTGCAAGCGACATATCAGGAGAAGTAATTGAGTAAGGTCGAGATTACCGTTCGCTGGTTAACCGGCGACAGGTTATAGAACAGCGGTAAACGCAGCAGACGCTCGCTCTCTTTGGTGGTGTAACGATCAACACCGGCAAACTTGCCAAATTTATCGCCAGCCGGGCAATCATGCAGCGGGATATAGTGGAACACCGCCATAATTTCGGCTTCTTTGAGGAAGTTAATCAACGCGGTGCGATCGTCGATATCGCGCAGCTTGATATAAAACATATGGGCATTCTGCACGCAGTTTTCCGGGACAGCAGGCAGCTCAATACGTCCGGCACGCGCCAGCGGTTCGAGGGCATCATAGTAATTCTGCCACAGCGCCAGACGCTGCTGGTTAATACGGTCAGCCGCTTCCAGTTGCGCCCACAAATAAGCGGCCTGTAGATCGGACATCAGATAGCTGGAGCCGATATCACGCCAGGTATATTTGTCTACCTGACCACGGAAAAACTGGCTGCGGTTTGTCCCTTTTTCGCGGATGATCTCTGCTCGTTCGACTAATTTTTTATCATTAATCAGCGTCGCGCCACCTTCACCGCCTGCGGTGTAGTTTTTGGTCTCATGGAAGCTAAAGCAGCCAATATGACCAATCGTCCCCAGCGCCCGACCTTTATAAGTCGACATCACGCCCTGAGCCGCATCTTCCACCACATACAGGTTATGTTTAGTAGCCAGCGCCATAATGGTATCCATTTCGCAGGCCACGCCCGCGTAATGTACCGGCACAATCGCGCGGGTTTTATCGGTGATCGCCGCTTCAATCAGCGTTTCATCAATGTTCATGGTATCCGGGCGGATATCAACAAAGACGATTTTCGCCCCGCGCAGCACGAAGGCATTGGCCGTGGAGACAAACGTGTAGCTCGGCATAATGACTTCATCACCAGGCTGAATATCCAGCAGCAATGCCGCCATCTCAAGCGATGCGGTACAGGAGGGCGTCAGCAGCACTTTCTCGCTGCCAAAATGCTGCTCCAGCCACTGCTGACAGCGGCGGGTAAAGCCACCGTCACCACACAGTTTGCCGCTGTTCATCGCGGACTGCATGTAATCGAGTTCAGTTCCCACCACCGGCGGTGCGTTAAATGGAATCATCATGTCACCTGTATAACCAATACGCGGTGCTTTCCACATTCGCACCACTGTGTATATAACGTTTAAGCGCGGCTGTGTTGCCCATTTGGGTCGCCACGCGCACTATTTTTTTACCGCGAGCCTGCGACCAGCAAAGCGCTGCCTGCATCAGTTCCGCGCCCGCACCATGCCCAGCCAGCAGGCCTATTCGCGCCTCGGTCGTATTCAGTTCGCGCAGCGAGACATAACCACGAATATCCCCTGTCGATGCGCGTAAAACGAGGCATTGGTGATCGAACGTCCCCAGCACCGCGTTTTCAATCCACTGCGCATAAAAACGCGAACTGGCATCGGCGGCATACCACGGGGCGCGAAAACGGCTTTGCGCGAACGCTTGTTCCGCCAGGCGGCGTAATGCCGGGATATCCGCAGTTTGAGCGATCTGCGCACCAGGATCGCCGCTGGCATACGTCACCGGCAGTACAAAATCCACTTCACCTTCGACCAGTGAGAACCCCAACTGCTGCAGGGCATCCAATTCTTGGGTATTGGCGGCAGGTATTTTTGCCTGTACTCGCGACCAGGGCTGCAACGCATCCGTGGTCAGAACCGGCGCGCGTTGGTCAACACGGACAATGGCGCTATTCACGCCAAAGAACGTATTTTCCCAGCTAAGCGGCTCAATACTGGCGCGGACGAGCACGGAGCAGCTCCAGCAGGTATTGGCCATAACCCGTTTTGGCCAGTGAACTAGCGGCACGCTTCACGCCTTCGTCATCCAGCCAGCCGTTACGCCAGGCGATTTCTTCCAGACAGGCTATTTTAAAGCCCTGGCGTTTTTCCACCGTCTGCACAAACGTGCTCGCTTCAATCAAACTGTCATGCGTACCGGTATCCAGCCAGGCAAAGCCACGCCCAAGCAATTCGACCGTAAGATGCCCGTCCTCAAGATACATCTGGTTGATAGACGTAATCTCCAGTTCCCCACGCTCAGAAGGTTTCACGCGTTTTGCGTATTCCACCACTTTGCTGTCATAGAAATAGAGACCTGTTACCGCCCAGTTAGATTTTGGCGTTTTCGGCTTCTCTTCCAGAGAAACTGCGCGAAAATTGTCATCAAACTCCACAACACCAAATCGCTCAGGATCCATCACCTGATAACCAAACACCGTCGCGCCTTGCGTCCGGGCGGCTACGTGGCGTAATTTTGGACTGAAGCCCTGACCAAAGAAGATATTATCCCCTAACACCAGACATGACGGCTCACCGTTAAGGAACGATTCACCGATAATAAACGCCTGCGCTAATCCATCCGGGCTCGGTTGCTCAGCATAGTGCAATTCAATGCCGAACTCAGACCCATCGCCCAGCAAGCGCTGGAAATAGCCTTGATCTTCCGGTGTGGTGATAATCAGGATTTCACGAATTCCTGCCAGCATCAGTACCGATAGCGGGTAGTAAATCATCGGCTTATCGTAAATGGGCAATAGCTGCTTCGATACACCACGCGTAATGGGATACAGGCGAGTACCTGAGCCACCCGCCAGAATGATACCTTTCATGCGTTGTCTCCTCCGGGAGCCAAAACCAGGCAATTAGCCCTTCAGACCTAAACGTTCACCCTGGTAACTGCCATCCTGCACGGGCTTCCACCATGCCTGATTATCCAGATACCACTGCACGGTTTTGCGCATTCCGCTTTCAAACGTTTCCTGAGGCACCCAGCCCAGTTCACGCGCAATTTTCGACGCATCAATGGCGTAACGCAAATCATGTCCTGGGCGATCGTCCACAAAAGTGATCAAGTCGCGGTACCGCGCAGTGCCCTGCGGTTTTTGCGGTGCCAGCTCTTCCAACAGGCTGCAAACCGTTTCGACAACATCCAGGTTTTTACGCTCGTTATGACCACCAATATTATAGGTTTCCCCAACCGCACCCGTTGTCGCCACGCAATAGAGCGCCCTGGCGTGATCTTCTACATACAGCCAGTCACGGATCTGTTGCCCATTGCCGTACACCGGCAGCGGTTTTCCCGCCAATGCGTTGAGGATCATTAGAGGAATCAGTTTTTCCGGGAAATGGTAGGGACCATAGTTGTTAGAACAGTTGGTAATGAGCGTTGGCAGACCATAGGTACGCAACCATGCGCGAACCAGATGGTCGCTGCTGGCTTTCGACGCGGAATAAGGGCTGCTCGGCGCATACGGCGTGGTTTCGGTAAAGAAATCATCAGTGGAATGGAGATCGCCATACACCTCGTCAGTCGAGATATGATGAAAACGAAACGCTGATTTTTTATCGCCGGCTAATGCACTCCAGTAAGCGCGCGCTGCTTCCAACAGCGTGTAGGTCCCCACTATGTTGGTTTCGATAAAGGCAGCCGGGCCGTCGATAGAGCGATCGACATGGCTTTCTGCCGCCAGATGCATCACGCAGTCTGGCTGGTATTGTTGAAATACCCTGTCGAGCGATGTCCGATCGCAGATATCGACTTTCTCAAAGGAAAAACGGGGATTCTGTGCAACCGGCTCCAGCGACATCAGGTTTCCGGCGTAGGTCAGCTTATCGACCACCACTACCGCATCCTGGGTCTCCTGAATGATATGCCGTACAACCGCCGAGCCGATGAATCCCGCTCCACCGGTAACCAGAATTCGTCTCATTAGCGCCAAACCCCTTTGGTATCAACAATGTACTGCTGTTGAACCGCATCGCCTTTAATGGCTTTAAACTCATTATGGTCGACCAGCATAACCAGCACATCGGCACTTGCCAGCGCGTCGCCCAGTGTCGCCAGTCGGCAAATGCCGTCCAGTTTTTTCGGCAGTTGATGGATGTTCGGTTCCACCACCAGCGTTTCGCCTTTGTGCCATTGCGCGATACTTTGCGCAATGCCCATCGCCGGGCTTTCTCGTAAATCGTCAATATTCGGTTTGAATGCCAGACCAAAACAGGCAATTTTCACATCGCTGGCCCGTTTGTTGGTGTCAGCCAGACAGTCGGCTACAGCGGCCTTTACCCGATCGACCACCCAATGAGGCTTACCATCGTTTACCTCTCGCGCAGTGCGGATCAATTTCGCCTGCTGCGGATTTTGCGCCACGATAAACCACGGATCGACAGCGATACAGTGTCCACCCACGCCCGGCCCCGGTTGCAGAATATTTACACGCGGATGACGATTTGCCAGACGAATCAGTTCCCAAACGTTAATCCCCTGATCGGCACAAATTAGCGACAGCTCATTGGCGAAGGCGATATTAACGTCACGGAAGCTGTTCTCAGTCAGCTTGCACATTTCCGCGGTGCGGGCGTTGGTCACCACACATTCACCCTCAAGGAAGATGTTGTACAGCTCGCTGGCGCGTGCGGAGCAGACGGTGGTCATTCCGCCAATTACGCGATCGTTTTTGATCAGCTCAACCATGACCTGTCCCGGCAGCACACGCTCTGGGCAATAAGCAATGTTAACGTCAGCCTGTTCACCGACCTGCTGCGGGAAAGTCAGATCGGAGCGCATTTCTGCAAGCCATGCGGCCATCTGTTCAGTTGCCCCAACGGGTGACGTTGATTCCAGAATCACCAACGCACCTTTTTTCAGCACTGGCGCAATAGATTTCGCCGCGGCTTCTACATACACCATATCGGGTTCATGATCGCCCTTAAACGGAGTGGGCACAGCAATCAGATAGGCATCAGCATCTACAGGTGCCGTGGTCGCACGCAGAAATCCATTTTCAACCGCCGTTTTCACCACCGCACCCAGATCCGGCTCGACAATGTGAATTTCACCGCGATTAATAGTATCCACCGCATGTTGGTTTACATCTACGCCAATCACATGTTTTTGACGGGAAGCAAACGCAGCCGCCGTTGGCAGTCCGATATATCCCAGCCCAATGACAGAAATAGTCGTAAAACTCATAGCGATATCCGATTATTTTTTAACGCGTGTAAAATGCGATCACATGCCTGCCCGTCACCATACGGGTTATGGGCGCGGCTCATGGTTTGATATTCATTGTCGTCATGCAGCAAACGCGTGACTTCTTCGACAATACGCTGCGGGTCTGTCCCCACCAGACGTACCGTACCTGCAGTAATGGCTTCCGGACGCTCAGTTGTTTCGCGCATCACCAGCACGGGTTTCCCCAGCGATGGGGCTTCTTCCTGAATCCCGCCAGAATCTGTAAGGATCAGCCAGGCGTGGTTCATCAGCCAGACGAATGGCATGTAGTCCTGCGGTTCAATCAGAATCACATTTTCAACGTGGCCCAGGATGCGATTGACCGGCTCGCTGACGTTAGGGTTCAGGTGTACCGGATAGACAATCTGCACATTTTGATTAGCCGCAGCAATTTCCGCCAGCGCGTGGCAGATGTTTTCAAAGCCGCGGCCGAAGCTTTCCCGACGATGACCGGTCACCAGTATCATCTTTTTATCTGAACTTAGGAAAGGATAATGCTCAGCCAGTTCCGCCCGCAATGCATCGCTCGCTAGCACACGGTCACGAACCCAGATCAACGCATCAATAACCGTATTGCCCGTGACGAAAATACGATTTTCGGGAATATTTTCCCGTAACAGATTTTGCCGCGAGTTTTCTGTTGGCGCAAAATGATACATCGCCAGGTGCCCGGTCAGCGTACGGTTCGCCTCTTCCGGCCAGGGAGAGTAGAGATCGCCGGTACGTAAACCAGCCTCGACATGCCCTACAGGAATGCGCTGATAGAATGCAGCCAGACTGGTGGCGATGGTGGTCGTGGTATCGCCGTGAACCAACACCACATCAGGTTTAAAATCAGCCAGAATTGGCTTTAAGCCTTCCAGTATTCGGCAGGTAATTTCTGTGAGTCCCTGACCTGGCTGCATAATATTGAGATCGTAGTCAGGTACAATGGAAAAGAGGTTCAACACCTGATCGAGCATCTCCCGATGCTGCGCCGTGACGCAAACTTTTGCCTCAAAATCAGGATCTTTTGCCAACGCATGAACCAGAGGAGCCATTTTGATGGCCTCCGGTCGCGTGCCAAATACAGTCAGTACTTTCACATCGATTCTCTTCGGATTGGCAGTGAGGGCCCAGCCCCTCACTGCAACGGTATGGCTAAATCGCGCGGCGACGGGTTAACGCGACACCAGCACCGATCAGAGCCCCTACGATGCCCCACATAATCATCAGGAAGGCACGACGAGGGCTGTCACGTTTTACCGGCTCCTCCGGCGTACGCAAATAACGATAGGTCTGAAAACGCGGATCCAGAGTCGGCCCAACGTTCAGAGTGTTAAGCATGGCTCGGTTTTGGAAGTAGTCCAGATCGAAGTCAGGACCAACGGACTGCAAATTTTCGAGTCTCGCTTGCAGCATCGGACGTCCAAGCAAAAACAGTTCAGAATCAGGTAATTCTTCGGCCGGAACATCTGTGGAATTACGAGAAATATTATGCTGTTCAGCAATTTTGAGCGCCTGCTCAATGTTGTGAACTCGGCGAGAGAATATCGACTTCGCCACTTCTTCCTGACGTTTAACCTGCGCCTTCATCTGAACAGTGCGCGCAGCCCAGGCTCCCTTTAACTCGTCATTCAAATGACGCGCTGCGCGCTGGCTGGCAAACGCGACGTACTGACGCAGCAGATTGTTGGCATCTGGTGCCGTCTCGGCAATCAGCTTCACGCTGTCATTGGTATTACGTAACGCATCGCCAGGCATAAACTGAATGTTATTGATCAGTTCATCCAGCATCGCCGCATCGGCTTTACTGTTACCCACCATACGTTGCTTATAGTAATCAGTCTGCTGCCAGAATTCACGGCGTGTATCCCAGGAGGCAAGTTGCATAATGAATTCTTTATAGGCTTCATCCATCACCGACGGCTGGTCCGCAGATGCAAGACTGGCCTTGATATCCAGGTTACGCAAAAACTGCTGCTGAGAGTAATAACCGCCCAACATATTGACCGTTGGCCTGTCTGAAATCGCCGTCGCGCTCCACTCTTGACGAGCAAAAAACGTATAGGCGAGAGCGACTATCGCGAAGGCGAGCGCTACACCGACGATCCACACCTTCCCTGCCCACAAGGTACGAAACAACCCACGGATATCCAGTTCATTTTCAGCGCTCATGGCGTGTTCCCCCGGTAATGGTTGTGTCATCGTACCCTCAATTTATTTGGTTAAGTTTGGTTTACTTTCACGGTTTCTACGCAGCTTGCGCTTCACGCGTTTGATAAATCTCGCTACCTTCCAGGCTCGTTTAATACAATAGTCGTATAAAACAAATGCCAGTAAAAAGAGCACCAGCATCACCCATTCCGGAACGATCCGGGAATATTCAGCCAGTACGCCGATTGCAGCCAGAATCGCGGCAGCCAACGTAATCAGGACAAAAGCCTGTCGGGAAGTAAACCCGGCGCGCATGATTAAGTGATGAATATGTTGGCGATCTGGGGAGAAAGGACTCATACCTTTACGTAAACGACGATACATAATCGCCACCATATCCATTAGCGGAATGGCGATAATCCACAGAGCGGTGACCGGGCTAATAGGATGCGTTTTTCCTTGAGTGGTCTCCAGCAGGATCCAAATTACAGTGAAGCCAATCAGTGTACTGCCCGCATCGCCCATAAAGACTTTATAGCGGCGTCCGAGAATACCCAGGTTCAACATGATATAAGGCAAAATGGCGGCGATCATGGCAAAACACCAGATAGCCAGGCTCGTCTGTCCGTCAAACCACAGGATAAGGCCCATCGCTCCAAATGAAACGCTGGATAACCCACCTAACAGGCCATCGATCCCATCCACCATATTAAAGGCGTTAATCGCCGCCCAGACGGCAAAAAGGGTAAGGAAATAACCAAAGGGACCGAGCACCATCTCCCAGGGACCAAAAATATACCCAAGGCTTAACAGATAGAGCTTACCAACAGCCATCATAATAATGCCGATAATGGCCTGGACGGTCGCGCGAATTTTTACACTGATATCAAAACGGTCATCCAGGGCACCGATAAATACCAATACCCCGGCACAGGCCAGGTAGAGAGTAGCATGCGGGATGTAATAATCGGCGATGAGGAATGTAAAGCAAATGCCTGCGTAAACCGAAATCCCTCCAACCAGCGGAATCAGTCCCTGATGACGTTTGCGGAAGTTGGGTTTATCCACCAATCCTATCTTTTTCGCAACCTTGCGGGCAAAGAAAAGAAACAGCGTTGTGAATAAAAAAATACTGATGAGATCAGTACTTGCTGTCAGTAAATTCACTATACATGCTCTCAAAGAATATCAATATATGAAGTATAACCATCGAGGCGCATATTCAGAAGAGAAACCCGATTCCATATCAGGTGGTTCTGTATGATTATTAACCACAAAATGCGATTTAGAACCCTTCTTCGCCTGGCGGTATGTCATACCGTATTATTATTATTGTGTCGTTAAGATTACATCCATAAAAGCAAAACGCCACGTAAAAACGTGGCGTTTTCAGATGATGCTCGGATCAGGAACGCTTCATCATATCGAAGAAGTCGTCATTGGTCTTGGTCATCGCCAGCTTGTTAATGAGGAATTCCATGGCGTCGATTTCACCCATCGGATGGATGATTTTGCGCAGGATCCACATTTTCTGCAGCTCTTCCTGAGTGGTGAGCAGCTCTTCTTTACGGGTACCGGAACGGTTGTAGTCGATAGCCGGGAAGACGCGTTTTTCAGCAATCTTACGAGAGAGATGCAGTTCCATGTTGCCGGTACCTTTAAACTCTTCGTAGATAACTTCATCCATTTTAGAGCCGGTATCGATCAGCGCAGTTGCGATGATGGTCAGGCTACCGCCTTCTTCCACGTTACGCGCAGCACCGAAGAAACGCTTCGGACGATGCAGGGCGTTAGCATCCACACCACCGGTCAGAACTTTACCGGAAGCCGGTACTACGGTGTTGTAAGCACGCGCCAGACGAGTGATGGAGTCAAGCAGGATGATAACGTCTTTCTTGTGTTCAACCAGACGTTTCGCCTTCTCGATAACCATTTCAGCAACCTGAACGTGGCGGGAGGCTGGTTCGTCAAAGGTAGAAGCAACCACTTCACCTTTCACCAGACGCTGCATCTCGGTAACTTCTTCCGGACGTTCGTCAATCAGCAGCACCATCAGCACGCAGTCCGGATGGTTGTAAGCAATGCTCTGCGCAATGTTCTGCAGCAGCATGGTTTTACCCGCTTTCGGCGGAGCAACAATCAGACCACGTTGGCCACGACCGATCGGCGATGCCAGATCCAGTACACGCGCCGTTAAGTCTTCTGTAGAACCATTACCACGTTCCATACGCAGACGAGAGTTTGCGTGCAGCGGGGTTAAGTTCTCAAAGAGGATTTTGTTACGGGCATTTTCCGGTTTGTCGTAGTTAACTTCGTTAACTTTCAACAGCGCAAAGTAGCGTTCACCTTCTTTCGGCGGGCGAATCTTACCAGAGATGGTATCACCAGTGCGGAGGTTGAAACGGCGGATTTGGCTGGGAGAAACGTAGATGTCATCAGGACCGGCGAGGTAGGAGCTGTCTGCAGAGCGGAGGAAACCAAATCCATCCTGCAATATCTCCAGCACACCGTCACCAAAGATATCTTCGCCACTCTTTGCGTGCTGCTTCAGGATGGCAAAAATAATGTCCTGCTTGCGCATACGAGCCAGGTTTTCAAGGCCCATATTTTCGCCGAGAGTGATCAGCTCAGAAACCGGCGTATTCTTTAATTCGGTAAGATTCATAATGGTGTGAGTTCTTAAACTTGGGGTAAATCTCGAACTTAATGTTGTGAATGGTATGGCAGGGTCATCCATGCCTGTTTACGGCCATCAACTCATGTCTGTTCGCTGTCTGGTCACGGGAAAGTACGCAGAACTGAAACGACAAGACGGATTGAATGATAAGCCAGAAATCTGTCCACTTCTCGCGCGAGAAACTACGGGAAGTATTGGATATAACTAGATTCAAACTTAATAAGGTATGTTTAATACGAAGTCAACACTAACTTAGCACGACTCAAGTCGGGCGTCCAGTCATCCGAATAATTTCGAACTATGGTCGCCCGATCATGAGACTTCCTTACGCTAAATTAGCGTCGAGGAATTCTTTCAACTGACCTTTGGACAGCGCGCCGACTTTAGTCGCCGCAACTTCGCCGTTTTTAAACAGCAGCAGGGTCGGGATGCCACGGATACCATACTTCGGCGCGGTGCCTGGGTTTTGGTCAATATTCAGTTTAGCAACCGTCAATTTGCCCTGATATTCGTCAGCGATTTCATCCAGAATCGGAGCGATCATTTTGCACGGACCGCACCACTCTGCCCAGAAATCAACGAGGATAGCTCCGTCCGCTTTGAGTACATCCGTGTCAAAACTGTCGTCAGTCAGGTGAATAATTTTATCGCTCATATTAACTCCACAGGAATAAGCCTGGTGCGTTGGTGTACCCTTAATCAACGACGTGTTGATGTAGCATTAACCAACTAAAGGTTGACTTTATTTCACCGGATACGCTTTCGTAAAGCAATAGTAAGCTGATATTCTACCACACTATGAGCAAAACACATTTAACAGAACAGAAGTTTTCCGACTTCGCCCTGCACCCAAAGGTGATAGAAGCCCTTGAAAATAAAGGCTTTCATAACTGCACGCCCATTCAGGCCCTCGCGCTGCCGCTAACGCTGGCAGGTCGTGATGTTGCAGGGCAGGCGCAAACCGGTACCGGAAAAACGATGGCGTTCCTTACGTCAACGTTTCATTATCTTCTCTCTCATCCCGCGATTGCCGATCGCAAGGTGAACCAACCGCGTGCGTTAATTATGGCGCCAACGCGTGAGTTAGCCGTGCAGATCCACGCCGACGCCGAGCCGCTGGCACAGACTACCGGTCTGAAATTAGGCCTGGCTTATGGCGGCGACGGTTATGACAAACAGCTGAAAGTGCTGGAAAGCGGCGTCGATATTCTTATCGGCACAACTGGTCGTCTCATCGACTATGCAAAACAGAACCACATTAACCTGGGCGCGATTCAGGTCGTGGTGCTGGATGAAGCCGATCGTATGTACGATCTGGGCTTTATTAAAGATATCCGTTGGCTGTTCCGTCGTATGCCGCCAACCACACAACGTCTGAACATGTTGTTTTCTGCAACCCTCTCTTACCGCGTTCGCGAACTGGCGTTCGAACAGATGAACAACGCCGAGTATGTAGAAGTTGAACCGGAACAGAAGACAGGTCACCGTATTAAAGAAGAACTCTTCTATCCTTCCAACGAAGAGAAAATGCGTTTGCTGCAAACGCTGATTGAAGAAGAGTGGCCAGATCGCGCCATCGTCTTTGCTAACACCAAGCATCGTTGTGAAGATATCTGGGGCAACCTTGCCGCTGACGGTCATCGCGTCGGTCTGCTGACCGGTGACGTGGCGCAGAAAAAACGTCTGCGTATTCTGGATGAATTCACCCGTGGCGATCTCGACATTCTCGTTGCGACGGATGTCGCCGCACGTGGTCTACATATCCCAGCCGTAACGCACGTATTTAACTATGACCTGCCGGATGATTGTGAAGATTACGTTCACCGTATCGGTCGTACCGGACGCGCAGGTGCAAGCGGTCACTCTATCAGCCTTGCCTGTGAAGAATACGCGCTGAATTTACCCGCAATCGAGACCTATATCGGCCACTCAATCCCGGTCAGCAAGTACAACCCGGATGCGCTGATGACCGATCTGCCGAAGCCGTTACGCTTAACGCGTCCACGCACAGGCAATGGCCCACGCCGTACCGGTGGTGCTCCGCGTAATCGTCGTCGTTCAGGTTAACGTAAGATATGCTCACAACCACTTCGCTGTACGCCGCAATCGATTTAGGCTCGAATAGTTTTCATATGCTGGTTGTACGCGAGGTGGCGGGTAGCATTCAGACGCTTACGCGTATTAAACGCAAGGTGCGTCTGGCCGCTGGCCTCAACGGCGACAACGTTCTTTCCGCTGAGGCTATGGAGCGCGGCTGGCAATGTCTGCGTCTGTTTGCTGAACGTCTGCAGGATATCCCTCAGCCGCAAATCCGTGTGGTTGCAACTGCAACATTACGCATCGCGGTAAACGCCAATGAGTTTATCGCCAAAGCGCAAGAGATCCTCGGCTGCCCTGTCCAGGTCATTAGCGGTGAAGAAGAAGCGCGTCTGATTTATCAAGGTGTTGCCCACACCACCGGCGGTGCCGATCAGCGTCTGGTCGTCGACATTGGCGGGGCCAGCACTGAACTGGTTACCGGTTCCGGTGCGCAAACCACCTCTCTGTTTAGCCTGTCAATGGGCTGCGTCACCTGGCTCGAACGCTATTTCACCGATCGTAATCTGGCACAGGAAAACTTTGACGAAGCTGAGAAAGCGGCTCGCGAAGTTCTGCGCCCGGTTGCCGACAAACTGCGTTTTCATGGCTGGAAAGTTTGCGTTGGTGCCTCAGGTACCGTCCAGGCGTTGCAGGAAATCATGATGGCACAGGGCATGGATGAGCGCATTACGCTGGCAAAACTTCAGCAGCTTAAGCAGCGCGCCATTCACTGTGGTCGTCTGGAAGAACTGGAAATCGAAGGGTTAACGCTGGAGCGAGCGCTGGTTTTCCCCAGTGGATTGGCCATTCTGCTCGCCATTTTCACCGAACTGAATATTCAATGCATGACCCTGGCAGGCGGCGCACTGCGCGAAGGTCTGGTCTACGGCATGCTGCACCTGCCGGTTGATCAGGACATTCGCAGCCGTACGCTGCGTAATATTCAGCGTCGTTTTATGGTCGACACCGATCAGGCAAACCGCGTCGCACAGTTGGCTGTACATTTATTCGATCAGGTGAAAGATGAGTGGCATCTTGAAGCCATTAGCCGTGAACTGCTGCAAAGTGCCTGTCAGCTGCATGAAATTGGGCTGAGCGTAGAGTATAAGCAGGCACCGTTGCATGCCGCCTGGCTGGTACGTAATCTCGATCTCCCGGGCTTTACTCCCGCGCAGAAAAAACTGTTAGCCACGCTGTTGCTCAACCAGACCAATCCGGTCGATCTCTCTTCGCTCCACCAGCAAAACGCTGTGCCCCCGCGCATCGCGGAGCACCTTTGCCGTTTACTGCGCCTGGCAATCATCTTCGCCGCTCGCCGTCGCGATGATTTAGTGCCGCATATCACCCTGCAAGCTCAGGATGAGAATCTGACGCTAACGCTGCCGGAAGGCTGGCTGGAACATCATCCATTAGGTACAGAGTTGATCGATCAGGAAATCCAGTGGCAAAGCTATGTCCACTGGCCGCTGGAAGTGCGTTAGATGCTGGCTGCCGGATAGCGTTTATCCAGCCTACCAAATATTACTTCTCTTTGGCTTTCGCCATCATAGCCCGAATATTAGCGATGCTGGCCTGCCCTTTTTGCATCCGCTCCTCGGCGCTCACCACTTTACGCTCCTGTTCCCAGATGACGTCATCCTGTGGCAGTTCCAACAGGAAACGGCTCGGTTCTGGTCGCACCAGCTCACCGTACTGGCGGCGCTCTTTACACAACGTGAAGATAAGTTCTTTCTGCGCACGCGTAATCCCGACGTAAGCCAGGCGGCGCTCTTCATCGATATTGTCTTCATCAATACTGCTCTGGTGCGGCAAAAATCCTTCTTCCATTCCCACCATAAACACGTAAGGAAACTCCAGCCCTTTTGAAGCGTGCAGCGTCATCAACTGTACCTGATCCAGCTCTTCTTCGCTCTCTCCGCGCTCCATCATGTCGCGCAGGGTAAAGCGGGTAACGACCTGAGTCAGGGTCATTGGCTCTTCCAGTTCACTGCCTTCCAGCATCTCCGTCATCCAGCTGAACAGCGTGTTGACGTTTTTCATACGCATTTCAGCCGCTTTCGGACTCGGCGAGGTTTCATACAGCCAGGATTCGTAATCAATGCCATGGATCAGATCGCGTACGGCGGCAACTGGTTCGCGCTCCGCCAGGCGTTGAATTTCACCCAACCAGTGGGTAAAGCGGGTCAGTGAATCATACCCGCGCCCGGTCAGCGTCTGGCTAAGCCCCATATCAAAGCTGGCGGTAAACAGGCTTTTATTACGCGTCATCGCCCATTCCCCCAGCTTTTGCAGCGTGGCTGGACCGATTTCACGCTTTGGCGTGTTTACGATGCGCAAAAATGCGCTGTCATCATCCGGGTTGCTCAGCACGCGCAGGTAGGCCAGCAGATCTTTAATCTCCGGACGCGAGAAGAACGACGTGCCGCCGGAAATTTTGTACGGGATGCGGTTCTGCATCAGAAACTTTTCGAACACGCGCGACTGATGGTTGCCACGATAGAGGATGGCGTAGTCTTTATATTGCGTCTTGTTCACAAAGTGATGAGCAATTAATTCCCCGGTCACGCGTTCCGCTTCGTGTTCTTCATTATTCGCGCTCAGCACCTTCAGCTCAGCGCCGTAGCCCAGTTCAGAGAACAGGCGCTTTTCAAAGACGTGCGGGTTATTCGCAATGAGGATGTTCGCCGCCTTCAGGATACGCCCTGATGAACGATAGTTTTGCTCCAGTTTCACCACCTGCAGCGCCGGAAAATCTTTGCTTAGCAGCACCAGGTTCTGCGGACGCGCACCGCGCCAGGAGTAGATCGACTGATCGTCATCACCCACGACGGTAAAGCGCGCACGTTTCCCCACCAGCAACTTCACCAGCTCGTACTGGCTGGTGTTGGTATCCTGATATTCATCCACCAGCAGGTAGCGGATTCGATTTTGCCAGCGCTCACGCACTTCTTCATTACGCTGCAATAACAGCGTGGGGAGAAGAATCAGATCGTCAAAATCAAGGACGTTACACGCCTTCATATGCGCGTCATACAGACCATAGCAGTGGGCAAAAATACGATCGCGCTCACCCTTTGCGCTGGCCGCAGCCTGCGCCGGGGTCATCAGATCGTTTTTCCAGTTGGAGATCGTCGAGATCAGCTGTTGAAGGATAAGTTTATCGTCTTCAATTAGCCCTTCGGTCAGCTCCTTAAGCAGGGCCACCTGATCGGTATCATCAAACAGCGAGAAGTTCGACTTCATCCCCAGCGCCGCATACTCACGCTTAATGACATCCAGCCCCAGTGTGTGGAAAGTGGAGATCATCAACCCACGAGCTTCTTTACGACCCAGCGTTTGCGCCACGCGCTCCTTCATCTCACGCGCAGCCTTATTGGTAAAGGTTACGGCTGCAATATGTCGTGCCTGATAGCCACATTCACGGATCAGATGGGCAATTTTGTTAGTGATAACACGCGTTTTGCCGGAACCCGCACCCGCCAGCACCAGGCAGGGTCCGGTGACGAATTCGACGGCTTGTTGTTGTCCGGGGTTCAAACGCATAAAGGGTCACTCATGAAAGTCGGGAGGGGAGAATAACAGCGTGGTAGTATAGCCAGCCTTAACCACCCCACTCAAGGCACGATCATGGCAAAAACAGCAGCAGCAGTGCATATCCTTGTTAAAGAAGAGAAACTGGCACTGGATCTTCTGGAACAGATTAAAAACGGCGCCGACTTCGGCAAGCTGGCGAAGAAACACTCCATCTGCCCGTCGGGCAAACGCGGCGGTGATTTAGGAGAATTCCGTCAGGGCCAGATGGTTCCGGCGTTCGACAAAGTGGTCTTCTCCTGCCCAGTGCTGGAGCCAACCGGCCCGCTGCACACTCAGTTCGGCTACCACATCATTAAAGTGCTGTACCGCAACTAAAAAAGCCGGGTGGCGGCTACGCCTTACCCGGCCTACATTTTACGATTTTGTAGGTCGGGTAAGCGAAGCGCCACCCGACAAGATTTATTAGCCTGCGACCGCAATACGCTTCATATCGGTCATATAGCCACGCAGTTTCTGGCCCACTTTTTCGATAGCATGACCACGAATCGCATCGTTCACGTCGCGCAGTTGCGCGTTGTCTACTGCGCCTTCGGCAATCGCTGTGCCCAGGTCACCCGGTTGGATTTCAGTCATGAACTCTTTCAGCAGCGGTACGCAAGCGTAAGAGAACAGATAGTTACCGTATTCTGCGGTATCGGAGATAACCACGTTCATTTCGTACAGACGCTTACGGGCGATGGTGTTGGCGATCAGCGGCAGTTCGTGCAGTGATTCGTAGTAAGCAGACTCTTCGATGATGCCGGAATCCACCATGGTTTCGAACGCCAGCTCAACGCCCGCTTTCACCATCGCAATCATCAGAACGCCTTTATCGAAGTACTCCTGCTCGCCGATTTTACCTTCAAACTGCGGTGCGGTTTCGAACGCGGTTTTACCGGTCTCTTCACGCCAGGTCAGCAGTTTCTTATCGTCATTCGCCCAGTCAGCCATCATGCCGGAAGAGAATTCACCGGAGATGATGTCGTCCATGTGTTTCTGGAACAGCGGCGCCATGATCTCTTTCAGCTGTTCGGACAGTGCATAAGCACGCAGTTTCGCCGGGTTAGACAAACGGTCCATCATCAGGGTGATGCCGCCCTGCTTCAGCGCTTCGGTGATGGTTTCCCAGCCAAACTGAATCAGTTTTTCTGCGTAAGCCGGGTCGGTACCTTCTGCCACCAGCTTGTCGAAGCACAGCAGAGAACCGGCCTGCAGCATACCGCACAGGATAGTCTGTTCGCCCATCAGGTCAGATTTCACTTCTGCCACGAAGGAGGATTCCAGTACGCCAGCACGGTGACCGCCAGTTGCCGCTGCCCAGGCTTTAGCGATGGCCATGCCTTCGCCTTTTGGATCGTTTTCCGGGTGAACCGCGATCAGCGTCGGTACGCCGAAACCACGTTTGTACTCTTCACGCACTTCGGTACCCGGACACTTCGGTGCCACCATCACTACGGTAATGTCTTTACGGATCTGCTCGCCCACTTCAACGATGTTGAAACCGTGGGAATAACCCAGCGCCGCGCCGTCTTTCATCAGCGGCTGTACGGAACGAACAACGTCGGAGTGCTGCTTGTCTGGCGTCAGGTTAACTACCAGGTCAGCCTGCGGGATCAGCTCTTCGTAGGTACCTACTTTAAAGCCGTTTTCGGTCGCTTTACGCCATGAAGCACGTTTCTCAGCGATCGCTTCTTTACGCAGTGCGTAGGAGATATCCAGACCGGAGTCACGCATGTTCAGACCCTGGTTCAAACCCTGGGCACCACAGCCGACGATGACCACTTTTTTACCCTGAAGGTAGCTCGCGCCATCGGCGAATTCGTCGCGGCCCATAAAGCGACATTTACCCAGCTGTGCCAGCTGCTGGCGCAGATTCAGTGTATTAAAGTAGTTAGCCATGATGGTGTACTCCGTGATGTTGTGTTGTGGTGCTTATTATTCGGTTCGCTTTTGCGAGAATGAACCCACATTACAACAGGAAATTTATTGCGGAAATTGATATATTCACAACGTCACATTGCAATATCTGCAACGTCAAAATAAAGAGGTTCGCCGGTGGATTTACGCGATCTGAAAATGTTCCTGCATCTGGCGGAAAGCTGCCACTTTGGCCGCAGCGCGCGGGCGATGCACGTCAGTCCCTCCACGCTCTCCAGGCAGATTCAGCGCCTGGAAGAAGATCTCGGACAGCCGCTTTTTGTACGCGATAACCGTACCGTCACGCTGACCGAAGCGGGTGAAGAGCTGCGGGTATTTGCCCAACAGACGCTGTTGCAGTATCAGCAGTTGCGCCACACCCTCGATCAGCAGGGACCGTCGCTGTCGGGCGAACTGCATATTTTCTGCTCGGTGACCGCTGCCTACAGCCACCTGCCGCCGATTCTTGACCGTTTCCGCGCCGAGCACCCGTCGGTGGAAATTAAGCTCACCACCGGCGACGCCGCCGATGCGATGGACAAAGTGGTCACCGGTGAGGCCGATCTGGCGATTGCTGGTAAGCCCGAAACGCTGCCCGGCGCGGTGGCGTTTTCGATGCTGGAGAATCTGACGGTGGTGCTGATCGCCCCTGCGCTACCCTGCCCAGTACGTAATCAGGTTTCGGTCGAAAAGCCGGACTGGTCGACGGTGCCGTTTATCATGGCCGATCAGGGTCCGGTACGCCGCCGCATCGAGCTGTGGTTCCGTCGTCACAAAATCAGCAACCCATCGATTTACGCCACTGTGGGTGGCCACGAAGCGATGGTTTCAATGGTGGCGCTGGGCTGCGGCGTAGCGCTGCTGCCGGAAGTGGTGCTGGAAAATAGCCCGGAGCCGGTACGTAATCGCGTGATGATTTTAGAGCGCAGTGACGAAAAAACACCGTTCGAGCTGGGCGTCTGCGCGCCGAAAAAGCGGCTGCATGAACCGCTGATCGATGCGTTCTGGAAGATTGTTCTGGAACGTAAATCCGCCGAGTAGCGCCAGCGTCAGGCCTAAAATCAGTGGTAGATTCAGTATTGGCACTCCTTTTCTGTATAATGTCCCGTGCCATAATAGATGTGGGGGGCTTGTTAACCATCACGTTTAGCAAGCCAGAACAGACGGTGTCATTGCGCACTTGACAGCGAAAATACAAACTTAATTAGCCATCATTATGATAATCAAACCCAAAATTCGTGGATTCATCTGTACAACGACCCATCCGACTGGCTGCAAAGTCAATGTGGAAAAACAGATCGATTATGTGAAGAAAAACGGGAAAATCGCTAACGGCCCTTCCCGCGTGCTGGTCATCGGTGCTTCCACCGGTTACGGCCTTGCTTCCAGAATTTCCGCCGCGTTCGGCAGCGGTGCCGCCACTATCGGCGTATTTTTCGAAAAACCGGGTACGGATACCAAACCAGGTTCCGCGGGCTGGTATAACTCGGCGGCTTTTGATGAAGCCGCAAAACGCGAAGGTCTGTATTCCAAAAGCATCAACGGCGACGCGTTCTCCGACGAGTGCCGCGATGAAGTGATCAAATTGATCAAAGAAGACCTGGGTCAGATTGACCTGGTGGTTTACTCACTGGCTTCCCCGGTGCGTAAAATGCCGAAAACCGGTGAAATTGTTCGTTCTGCGCTGAAGCCAATCGGCGAGGTTTACACCTCTAAAGCGATTGATACCAACAAAGATCAGATCATCACCGCCAGCATTGAGCCGGCAACCGAAGAAGAAGTTCAGAACACCGTTACCGTAATGGGCGGCGAAGACTGGGAACTGTGGATGGGCGCGCTGAGCGAAGCTGGCGTGCTGACTGAAGGCGTGAAAACCGTAGCCTACTCCTACATCGGTACCGACCTGACCTGGCCAATCTACTGGCACGGCGCGCTGGGTAAAGCGAAAGAAGACCTCGATCGCGCGGCGGGTGAACTGCGTAACCAACTGGCACCGCTGAACGGTTCCGCTAACGTTGCCGTACTGAAGTCCGTCATCACCCAGGCATCTTCCGCTATTCCAGTGATGCCGCTGTACATCTCCATGGTCTTCAAGCTGATGAAAGCACAGGGGATTCACGAAGGTTGTATCGAGCAGATCAATCGTCTGATGACCACCAGCCTGTACGGCGATAAAGTGGCGCTTGATGACAACCAGCGTATCCGTATGGATGACTGGGAACTGCGTGACGACATTCAGCAGGCGTGTCGCGATCTGTGGCCGCTGATCACCACCGAAAACCTGGCGCAAGAAACCGACTATGCAGGCTACAAGCAGGAATTCCTGAACCTGTTCGGTTTTGCCCTCGACGGCGTGGACTACGATGCAGACGTGAACACCGAAGTTGAATTCGACGTGATCACGCTGTAATTAGCGGATAACGCGATAAAAAAAGGGTTCATGTGAAAACATGAACCCTTTTTTAATGGTTGCCGTTAGCCCGCCAGGAAGAAGCGGAACGCCGGGTTATTCGTCTCGTCGTGACAATCGTAGCCCAGCTCATTGAGCCGCGTTTCAAAATCAGGCTCATGTTCGCCCAACTCAAACGCCGCCAGTACGCGACCATAATCGGTGCCGTGACTGCGATAGTGGAACAGAGAGATATTCCAGTGCGTGCCTAAGGTGTGCAGGAATTTCAGCAGCGCACCCGGTGATTCTGGGAACTCGAAGCTGTAGAGACGCTCCTGTAGCGGCTTAGAAGGACGTCCACCGACCATATAGCGCACGTGCAGCTTCGCCATTTCATCGTCGGACAGATCAACCACACTGTAACCGCCCTCGTTGAGCAACTGCAAAATCTCTTTGCGCTCTTCCAGACCCCGGCTCAAGCGAACGCCAACAAAAATGCAGGCATCTTTCGCGTCGGCAAAACGGTAGTTGAACTCGGTGACCGATCGCCCACCCAGCAGTTGGCAGAACTTCAGGAAGCTGCCCTTCTCTTCTGGAATCGTCACCGCCAGTAGCGCTTCACGCTGTTCCCCCAGCTCGCAGCGTTCGGAGACGTAGCGCAGGCCGTGGAAGTTAACGTTCGCGCCGGAGAGCACGTGCGCCAGACGTTCACCGCGAATGTTGTGCTGGGCGATGTATTTTTTCATGCCCGCCAGCGCCAGCGCCCCGGAAGGCTCCGCCACCGCACGTACATCTTCGAACAGGTCTTTCATCGCCGCGCAGATAGCATCGCTATCCACGGTGACGATATCGTCGAGATATTCCTGGCACAGGCGGAAGGTTTCATCACCGATGCGCTTCACCGCCACGCCTTCAGCAAAGAGACCCACGCGCGGCAGGTCAACCGGATGGCCGGCATCCAGCGCCGCTTTCAGGCAGGCAGAATCTTCGGCTTCTACCGCAATCACTTTGATTTGCGGCATCAGCTGTTTAATCAGCACAGCTACACCCGCCGCCAGACCACCGCCGCCAACCGGCACAAACACGCGGTCAAGGTGCGCATCCTGCTGCAGTAACTCCAGCGCCAGCGTGCCTTGACCGGCAATCACCATCGGATGATCGAACGGCGGAACCCAGGTGAACCCTTGCTGCTGCGCCAGTTCAATCGCTTTGGCTTTGGCCTCATCAAAGTTCGCGCCGTGCAGCAGCACTTCACCGCCGAAGCCACGCACTGCATCCACTTTGATGTCGGCGGTAGCCGTTGGCATGACAATCAGCGCCTTCACGCCTAATCGCGCAGAAGAGAACGCAACGCCCTGGGCATGATTACCAGCCGATGCGGTGATGACGCCATGCGCTTTTTGCTCTTCGGTCAGGCCCGCCATCATGGCATAGGCTCCGCGCAGCTTGAAGCTGTGAACGGGTTGACGGTCTTCACGCTTCACCAGAATCACGTTATCGAGCCGTGAAGAGAGTTTTTCCATTTTCTGTAGCGGCGTTACCTGCGCCGCTTCGTATACCGGCGCACGCAGTACCGCTCTGAGATACTCGGCGCCCTCAGGAGCGCCGGATAGAGGTTGTGAATCCGCCATGAAGATTAGCCTCCCAGCTTCGATTTATCGCGCACCGCACCTTTGTCGGCACTGGTTGCCAGGCTGGCATAGGCGCGAAGGGCAAAGGAGACCTGACGCTGACGATCTTTTGGCGTCCAGGCTTTGTCACCGCGTGCTTCCTGCGCTTCACGACGCGCAGCAATTTCTGCATCGCTCAACTGCAGCTGAATGCCACGGTTCGGGATGTCGATAGCAATCATGTCACCATCTTCGATGATCGCGATATTGCCGCCGCTGGCCGCTTCCGGAGAAACGTGACCAATAGAAAGCCCCGAAGTACCGCCGGAGAAACGACCATCGGTAATCAGCGCACAGGCCTTGCCGAGACCCATCGATTTCAGGAAGGTGGTTGGGTAGAGCATTTCCTGCATGCCCGGCCCGCCTTTCGGCCCTTCGTAGCGAATCACTACTACGTCGCCTGCAACCACTTTGCCGCCGAGGATGGCCTCAACCGCCTCGTCCTGGCTTTCATACACTTTTGCCGGGCCGGTGAACTTCAGGATGCTGTCATCCACACCTGCGGTTTTTACGATACAGCCGTTTTCCGCAAAGTTACCGTACAGTACTGCCAGACCGCCGTCTTTGCTGTAAGCGTGCTCCAGTGAGCGGATACAACCTTCAGCGCGATCGTCATCCAGCGTGTCCCAGCGGCAATCCTGTGAGAATGCCTGGGTGGTACGAATGCCGGCAGGGCCTGCGCGGAACATTTTTTTCACCGCATCGTCTTTGGTCAGCATCACGTCATACCGATCGAGCGTTTGCGGCAGAGTCAGCCCCAGCACGTTTTTTACATCGCGGTTCAGCAGCCCGGCTCTGTCCAGTTCGCCTAAAATACCCAGTACGCCGCCCGCGCGATGCACGTCTTCCATATGGTATTTCTGCGTACTCGGCGCAACCTTACACAGTTGCGGGACTTTGCGGGACAGCTTATCGATATCACTCATGGTGAAGTCGATTTCCGCTTCCTGAGCGGCCGCCAGCAGGTGCAGAACGGTGTTTGTGGAGCCGCCCATGGCGATATCCAGCGTCATGGCGTTCTCAAACGCCGCCTTGCTGGCAATGTTACGCGGCAGCGCGGAAGCGTCATCCTGCTCGTAGTAGCGTTTGGTCAGCTCGACGATGCGTTTACCTGCGTTGAGGAACAGTTCTTTACGGTCGGCGTGAGTTGCAAGCAGTGAACCGTTACCCGGCTGCGACAGGCCCAGCGCTTCGGTCAGGCAATTCATCGAGTTGGCGGTGAACATACCGGAACAGGAGCCGCAGGTCGGACAGGCGGAACGTTCAACCTGCTCGCTCTGCGAATCCGACACTTTTGGGTCTGCGCCCTGAATCATCGCATCAACCAGATCAAGCTTGATGATTTTGTCAGAGAGCTTGGTTTTCCCGGCTTCCATCGGGCCGCCGGAAACGAAGATCACCGGAATGTTCAGGCGCAAAGAGGCCATTAACATCCCGGGGGTGATTTTGTCGCAGTTGGAGATGCAGACCATCGCATCGGCGCAGTGGGCGTTAACCATGTACTCAACGGAGTCAGCGATCAGCTCACGCGACGGCAGTGAGTAAAGCATGCCTCCGTGGCCCATCGCGATACCATCATCCACCGCAATGGTGTTGAACTCTTTGGCAACGCCGCCGGAGGCTTCGATTTGTTCGGCAACCAGCTTACCAAGATCGCGCAGGTGGACGTGACCCGGCACAAACTGGGTAAAGGAGTTCACCACTGCGATAATCGGTTTACCGAAGTCATCATCGGTCATCCCGGTGGCGCGCCACAGTGCGCGGGCACCCGCCATGTTGCGGCCGTGGGTGGTGGTGGCAGAACGATACTTAGGCATGCTTGATTAACTCCCGTCTGTCTAATAATTGGGACGGTGCGTGCCGTCCCAAATTTATGTTTATTGATTAACCTGATCCAACCAGCCGTATTTATCTTCCGTTTCGCCGGTAAAGAGGCCAAAGAAGGCCTGCTGGATGCGTTTGGTGACCGGGCCACAGCGGCCTTCGCCCACCTGGATACCATCGACGCTGCGTACTGGGGTGATTTCGGCCGCGGTACCGGACATGAACACTTCGTCGGCCAGGTACAGCGATTCACGAGACAGCACCTGCTCACGCACTTCGATATCGAGATCTTTCGCCAGCTTAATGATCGCATCACGAGTGATACCCGGCAGCGCGGAAGAGGTGAACGGCGGGGTAAACAGAATGCCGTCTTTTACTTCAAACAGGTTTTCGCCTGCGCCTTCGGAGATGTAGCCATTCACATCCAGCGCAATGCCTTCCTGATAGCCATGACGACGCGCTTCGCTACCTACCAGCAGTGAAGACAGGTAGTTACCACCAGCTTTAGCAGCGGTAGGGATGGTGTTCGGCGCAACACGGTTCCAGGAAGAAACCATTGCGTCGATCCCCTGCTCCAGCGCTTCAGCACCGAGGTAAGCTCCCCACGGGAACGCGGCGATAATCACATCGGTGGTGTATCCCGCAGGCGGGTTAACGCCCATCCCCACGTCGCCAACAAACACCAGCGGACGGATATAGGCACTGGTCAGGTTATTTTTACGAATCACCTCACGGCAAGCTTCCATCAGCTCGTCAACGCTTTGAGAAACCGGAAAACGATAGATCTTGGCTGAATCACGCAGACGCTGCATATGTTCGCGATGACGGAACACCACCGGCCCTTTGTGAGAATCGTAGCAACGGATGCCTTCAAATACAGAAGTACCGTAATGCAGCGCGTGGGACATCACGTGGACCTTCGCGTCTTCCCAACGAATCATCTCGCCATTAGACCAAATGTAATCAGCTTTTTTCGTCGTCATTTTTCTTCCTTTTGCGCTCAGGCGCGGATTTGTTGTGATGTGGTTGTGCTCTGGCAGATAGCAACATGTGCAACGTCTACCAGTTTACTTAACTGACTAAACAGTAAGTCGACCGACCGGGGGCTGGCAACGGTCAATTCGATATTTATATTCTGCGCATCGCTGGCGGCTTCCATATTCATGGAGCACACCTGAAAACCACGATGGCGTACCACGCGTAAAACGCGCTCTAACGTTTCCGGATTGAAGCGAGCCTCAACGGCGACCTGATGTTGCATCATGATAATTTCTCCAGCATTTCTGAGTTGCTGGCGCCAGGCGGCACCAGAGGCCAGACATTCTCAAGTTCGTCGATTGAGACATGAAGCAGGTATGGCCCCTCGCTGTTCAGCATGGTGTCGAGTGCCGCTTCAACCTGGTCTTTACGGGTGATGTGTTGACCAGGTATGCCGAAGGCGCTGGCCAACATGAGGAAATCGGGGTTATCGGTAAGGGTGGTTTCGCTATAACGTTCCTGGAAAAACAGCTGCTGCCATTGTCGCACCATGCCTAACCGCTGGTTGTCGAGTAAGACTATCTTCAGCGGCAACTGCTTGCGTTTTACGGTGCCCAGTTCCTGTACATTCATCATGAAGGAACCGTCACCGGAGATACAGATTACCGTATCGTTTGGGCGAGCAACCTGCGCGCCAACCGCCGCTGGCAGGCCAAAGCCCATCGTACCCAGCCCGCTCGAGGTGATGAAATTTTCCGGACGGGTGTAGGTCATATGCTGCGCCGACCACATCTGATGCTGCCCAACATCCGTTGTCACTACGCTGTCCGCAGGTTTGCGATCGGACAACTGCTTTAACAGCAGCGGCGCATAGATAGCCTCACCCGGATGATCGTAGCGCCAGGTATGTTCTGTGCGCAGTTCTGCACTGTGCTGACGCCATGCGTCAATCTTCAGCGATTGCTGTAATGCCGGCAGCAGAGAATTTAAATCACCTTGCAGCGCCACGTGTGCCTGACGCAGTTTGTTCATTTCCGCGGGGTCGATATCCATGTGGATTACGCTGGCGTTCGGTGCGAAAGTATTCAGCTTGCCGGTCACCCGGTCATCAAAACGCGCGCCCACTGCTAACAGTAAATCACACTCTTGCACCGCGAAATTTGCCGCTTTAGTGCCGTGCATTCCCAACATGCCCAAATAGTACGGGTAGTCCGCATCTACTGCGCCAAGACCTTTCAGCGTGCAGGCGACTGGCATTTGGGTTACTGCGATAAACTCACGCAGGGCCGGGACCGCTTGCGCCATACCAACGCCACCACCTACGTACAGGATCGGTTTCTGCGCCTGCGCCAGCATTTTACACGCCTGCTCAACGTCAGCGTGCGGGAAAGCCTCTACGTTTTCGACGGTCGTAAAATACGGTTCCAGCGTACCGCTGGCTAACTGGATGTCTTTTGGGATATCAACCAGAACCGGACCCGGACGACCGGAATTCGCCACGGCGAAAGCCTCAGCCATGATGCGCGGCAGCTCTTCCAGTGACTGCACCAGGAAACTGTGTTTGGTGCAGGACAGAGACATACCGAGAACGTCCACTTCCTGGAACGCATCCGTTCCGATGAAAGGTGATGCTACCTGGCCGGTGATTGCTACCACAGGAACAGAATCTAACAGCGCATCGGCAAGGCCTGTGATCAGGTTGGTCGCACCAGGGCCTGAAGTCGCGATACAAACACCGGTTTTACCGGTCGCACGGGCATAGCCAATTGCAGCCATTGCCGCGCCCTGCTCGTGCCGACACAACAGGTGTTCTACGCCGCCGTCATACAACGCATCGTAAACCGGCATAATTGCGCCACCGGGATAACCAAAGACGGTTTGAACCCCTTGTGCGCGCAACGCATGTACCACCCACTGTGCCCCATTCATAGTTACATCCCCGCCGTAAATCTTGAGAAACAGAATTTTATGCTGCCATTCACTTTCTGCTCCTCGTGTATGTTTTTAAGGTCAAAAAAAACCCCCGGACCTTTCGGTGCGGGGGTCTTAGTTCGTTAAGGCTTGTTTTTTAAGCCTTTCCTCGTCCAAGTGCAGCCCCGCACGGTGGGATAATAATCACCACCACGCTAATCACGACCAGGCTAATCACTCGTAGAAGGGCTGTCATTTTTGTATTTTCTTGCATCTTGTTCGAAGGAATACCTAAAGAGTTACCATAGAATTTGCAATTTACACAAGATATTTTTTTATTCGTTTTTCTGACGTTGTTAACGGTTTCGATAAATACCTTTGTTTTTTATACAAAAAATCAAAAATGAAAATATTTCACGTTTCAGGTGATTCGCGGTAACCCCCTCCCCAATAAAAACGTCATTCAAAAGCGTTTGCGAGCGTTATTCCAGGCTACATGCAAGCAGTAATAAATCACACGAAAATACGGGAATCAGTGTCTAAAAAACGCAATTACGTTAAATCTTGCCACGATATATTGCGACATAATGCGTTCATAAGGAGGGGTTATGTCACTATCGATTGTTCACACACGCGCCGCACTGGGCGTCAATGCGCCAGCTATAACCGTCGAGGTACATATCAGCAACGGATTGCCTGGCTTAACCATGGTGGGGCTGCCTGAAACGACGGTGAAAGAGGCACGCGATCGGGTACGTAGTGCGATAATTAATAGCGGTTATGAATACCCGGCAAAAAAGATAACCATAAACCTCGCGCCGGCCGATCTCCCAAAAGAAGGGGGGCGATATGATTTACCTATTGCAGTTGCGCTTCTGGCAGCGTCTGAGCAGCTTACAACCCATAACCTCGATACTTATGAGCTGGTAGGTGAATTAGCGCTTACAGGCGCGTTACGTGGCGTTCCCGGCGCGATATCAAGCGCAACCGAGGCCATTCGAGTAGGCAGGAGAATTATTGTCGCAAAAGAGAATGCCGCTGAAGTTGGACTGATACACGGCGATGGGTGCCTGATAGCCGATCACCTGCAGGCCGTATGCGCATTTCTTGAAGGTAAGCATGATTTAGACAGGCCATCATCCGCAGATTTTACACCCAACGCATTAGCCGATGACCTAAGTGATGTTATCGGCCAGGAACAGGGTAAACGCGGGCTGGAGCTTACCGCCGCTGGCGGTCACAACCTCTTGCTCATTGGCCCGCCGGGTACGGGCAAAACCATGCTGGCCAGTCGCCTAAGGGGACTGCTCCCGCCACTAAACAACGATGAAGCGCTGGAAAGTGCCGCGATACTCAGTCTGGTCAATTCCGACAGAATACAAAAACAGTGGAAGCAACGCCCTTTTCGTTCGCCGCATCACAGTGCTTCATTAACCGCCATGGTCGGTGGAGGCTCGATTCCTGCGCCAGGCGAGATATCTCTGGCGCATAACGGCATACTGTTCCTGGATGAACTCCCCGAATTCGAGCGACGCACGCTGGATGCACTGCGCGAACCCATTGAGTCCGGACAGATACATCTGTCCCGTACCAGAGCAAAAATAACCTATCCCGCACGCTTTCAACTCATAGCGGCAATGAATCCAAGCCCGACAGGCCATTATCAGGGGAACCATAACCGTTGTACCCCAGAACAGACGCTGCGCTACCTCAATCGATTGTCAGGCCCATTTCTCGACCGTTTCGATCTCTCCCTTGAAGTCCCTTTACCGCCACCAGGCATACTCAGTCAGAGCGCGGTGAAAGGGGAAGATAGCGCCACGGTGAAGCAACGCGTTATGGCAGCACGAGAGCGTCAGTATCAGCGGCAAAATAAGTTAAACGCGTACCTGGACAGTCAGGATATTCATAAATACTGCGTACTGCGCAGCGACGATGCACAGTGGCTTGAAGAAACGCTCGCGCATCTCGGATTGTCTATCCGCGCCTGGTTGCGCCTGATAAAGGTCGCGCGAACAATTGCGGATATCGAACAGTGTGATCACATCTCTCGCCAACACTTACAGGAAGCCGTTGGGTACCGGGCGATAGACAGGTTACTCATTCATTTGCAAAAACTGCTGGCATAAAAAAAGGGCTTTCGCCCTTTTTTCTTAATCATCAGATTCGGTGTAATCTTCTGCACCTTCCACCTGAGGTTTCCCACCAGACAGCGTGTGGAAGCGTTTTGGACGCTTAATACGCGTCATGTATTTAGACCACACACGTTCAGCTTCGGTAACCGGCTCACGTTCACCACGGCATACCGCAACAAACAGTTTTTCTTCTTCAGTTACCGGCTCACGTTTGCCCAGATCCAGCTCGTTGAAAGCATAACCGTGACGCTCAAGCAGTTGTGCTTCTTTAATGGTGAAATCACCATGACGGGAGAATCCGCGGGGATAATATTTATTATCGAAATATCGATTAGTCGTCGTAAAGCTTTCCGCCATCCTGCACGCTCCTAATTCTTTGGCCGAGCTATTTATGGCGCGGAGTATTAGTTACGCTTGACAGAGCGTCAAACAAAAGATTTAAATCATAACGACAAATTATTTTATGGAGCGAGTTGTGGATACGGAATTGTTAAAAACTTTCCTGGAAGTTAGCCGGACACGCCACTTTGGCAGGGCTGCTGAAGCGCTCTATTTGACTCAATCAGCAGTTAGTTTTCGGATCAGACAACTGGAAAATCAATTGGGTGTAAACCTGTTCACCCGACACAGAAACAATATCCGTTTAACCGCCGCGGGTGAAAAATTACTGCCTTACGCTGAAACATTGATGAATACGTGGCAAGCCGCACGTAAGGAAGTCGCGAATACCTCGCGGCATAATGAGTTTTCTATTGGCGCCAGCGCCTCTCTATGGGAGTGCATGCTTAATGACTGGTTGAGGCGTTTGTATCAATCTCAAGAGCCACAATCTAGCCTGCAGTTTGAAGCGAGAATCGCTCAGCGCCAGTCGTTAGTAAAGCAGCTTCATGAACGACAGCTTGATCTACTGATTACTACCGAAACACCAAAAATGGATGAATTTAGCAGCCAACTGTTGGGATATTTCACGCTGGCGCTCTATTGCAGCTCTCCTTCACAAACCAAAGATGAATTGAATTACCTACGCCTTGAGTGGGGCCCCGATTTCCAACAACACGAAGCGGGATTGATTGCAGGAGATGAAGTGCCGGTACTCACCACGAGCTCGGCAGAACTGGCCAGGCAGCAACTTTCTGTGATTAGGGGTTTTAGCTGGCTTCCCGTCAACTGGGCCAAAGCCAAAAGCGATCTCCATGCGGTTAACGACAGTACAACGCTTTCACGTCCTTTATATGCAGTTTGGCTGCAAAATAGCGATAAACATGCACTAATTTGCGATCTGCTGAGAACGAATGTTCTGGAAGAAGACTAAAGAAAATACGGGCAAGGATGCCGGGAATAAAACAGCAGGAAGGCACAGCGCAAATTGCAGGTAAAAAAAAATCCTTAGCAAAAATGCTAAGGATTGTTTCTGGCAGGGGCGGAGAGACTCGAACTCGCGACACCCGGTTTTGGAGACCGGTGCTCTACCAACTGAGCTACGCCCCTAAATTTTCTTATCATTAAGCCTGCTTGGTAGCAGGCTTAATTTTCTAATAAGTGGCGGAACGGACGGGACTCGAACCCGCGACCCCCTGCGTGACAGGCAGGTATTCTAACCAACTGAACTACCGCTCCACCGAATTTCTTTGTCACTACCCGGATTATTCATCCCGGTTTACTGCAATTTGATGCCTGGCAGTTCCCTACTCTCGCATGGGGAGACCCCACACTACCATCGGCGCTACGGCGTTTCACTTCTGAGTTCGGCATGGGGTCAGGTGGGACCACCGCGCTACAGCCGCCAGGCAAATTCTGTTTATCAACACACCTTTTTGGTCTGTCGATTTAATCTGTAATCAAGCTGAATCTTGCGTCTCTTTCGCCAAAACATCTTCGGCGTTGTAAGGTTAAGCCTCACGGTTCATTAGTATCGGTTAGCTCAATGTATCGCTACACTTACACACCCGACCTATCAACGTCGTCGTCTTCAACGTTCCTTCAGGAGACTTAAAGTCTCAGGGAGAACTCATCTCGGGGCAAGTTTCGTGCTTAGATGCTTTCAGCACTTATCTCTTCCGCATTTAGCTACCGGGCAATGCCATTGGCATGACAACCCGAACACCAGTGATGCGTCCACTCCGGTCCTCTCGTACTAGGAGCAGCCCCCCTCAATTCTCCAGCGCCCACGGCAGATAGGGACCGAACTGTCTCACGACGTTCTAAACCCAGCTCGCGTACCACTTTAAATGGCGAACAGCCATACCCTTGGGACCTACTTCAGCCCCAGGATGTGATGAGCCGACATCGAGGTGCCAAACACCGCCGTCGATATGAACTCTTGGGCGGTATCAGCCTGTTATCCCCGGAGTACCTTTTATCCGTTGAGCGATGGCCCTTCCATTCAGAACCACCGGATCACTAAGACCTGCTTTCGCACCTGCTCGAGCCGTCACTCTCGCAGTCAAGCTAGCTTATGCCTTTGCACTAACCTCCTGATGTCCGACCAGGATTAGCTAACCTTCGTGCTCCTCCGTTACTCTTTAGGAGGAGACCGCCCCAGTCAAACTACCCACCAGACACTGTCCGCAACCCGGATCACGGGTCTACGTTAGAACACCAGCCATTAAAGGGTGGTATTTCAAGGTTGGCTCCACGCAGACTGGCGTCCACGCTTCAAAGCCTCCCACCTATCCTACACATCAAGGACCAGTGTTCAGTGTCAAGCTATAGTAAAGGTTCACGGGGTCTTTCCGTCTTGCCGCGGGTACACTGCATCTTCACAGCGAGTTCAATTTCACTGAGTCTCGGGTGGAGACAGCCTGGCCATCATTACGCCATTCGTGCAGGTCGGAACTTACCCGACAAGGAATTTCGCTACCTTAGGACCGTTATAGTTACGGCCGCCGTTTACCGGGGCTTCGATCAAGAGCTTCTCCTTACGGATAACCCCATCAATTAACCTTCCGGCACCGGGCAGGCGTCACACCGTATACGTCCACTTTCGTGTTTGCACAGTGCTGTGTTTTTAATAAACAGTTGCAGCCAGCTGGTATCTTCGACTGATTTCAGCTCCATGAGTAAATCACTTCACCTACATATCAGCGTGCCTTCTCCCGAAGTTACGGCACCATTTTGCCTAGTTCCTTCACCCGAGTTCTCTCAAGCGCCTTGGTATTCTCTACCTGACCACCTGTGTCGGTTTGGGGTACGATTTTGTGTTACCTGATGCTTAGAGGCTTTTCCTGGAAGCAGGGCATTTGTTACTTCAGCACCGTAGTGCCTCGTCATCACACCTCAGCGTTAATAAGGTACCGGATTTACCTGGAACCTCCGCCTACATGCTTAAACCGGGACAACCGTCGCCCGGCTAACATAGCCTTCTCCGTCCCCCCTTCGCAGTAACACCAAGTACAGGAATATTAACCTGTTTCCCATCGACTACGCCTTTCGGCCTCGCCTTAGGGGTCGACTCACCCTGCCCCGATTAACGTTGGACAGGAACCCTTGGTCTTCCGGCGTGCGGGTTTTTCACCCGCATTATCGTTACTTATGTCAGCATTCGCACTTCTGATACCTCCAGCAACCCTCACAGGCCACCTTCAACGGCTTACAGAACGCTCCCCTACCCAACAACACATAGTGTCGCTGCCGCAGCTTCGGTGCATGGTTTAGCCCCGTTACATCTTCCGCGCAGGCCGACTCGACCAGTGAGCTATTACGCTTTCTTTAAATGATGGCTGCTTCTAAGCCAACATCCTGGCTGTCTGTGCCTTCCCACATCGTTTCCCACTTAACCATGACTTTGGGACCTTAGCTGGCGGTCTGGGTTGTTTCCCTCTTCACGACGGACGTTAGCACCCGCCGTGTGTCTCCCGTGATAACATTCTTCGGTATTCGCAGTTTGCATCGGGTTGGTAAGTCGGGATGACCCCCTAGCCGAAACAGTGCTCTACCCCCGAAGATGAGTTCACGAGGCGCTACCTAAATAGCTTTCGGGGAGAACCAGCTATCTCCCGGTTTGATTGGCCTTTCACCCCCAGCCACAAGTCATCCGCTAATTTTTCAACATTAGTCGGTTCGGTCCTCCAGTTAGTGTTACCCAACCTTCAACCTGCCCATGGCTAGATCACCGGGTTTCGGGTCTATACCCTGCAACTTAACGCCCAGTTAAGACTCGGTTTCCCTTCGGCTCCCCTATTCGGTTAACCTTGCTACAGAATATAAGTCGCTGACCCATTATACAAAAGGTACGCAGTCACCCCATAAAGAGGCTCCCACTGCTTGTACGTACACGGTTTCAGGTTCTTTTTCACTCCCCTCGCCGGGGTTCTTTTCGCCTTTCCCTCACGGTACTGGTTCACTATCGGTCAGTCAGGAGTATTTAGCCTTGGAGGATGGTCCCCCCATATTCAGACAGGATACCACGTGTCCCGCCCTACTCTTCGAGTTCACAACATATGCACTTTTGTGTACGGGACTATCACCCTGTACCGTCGGACTTTCCAGACCGTTCCACTAACACACATGCTGATTCAGACTCTGGGCTGCTCCCCGTTCGCTCGCCGCTACTGGGGGAATCTCGGTTGATTTCTTTTCCTCGGGGTACTTAGATGTTTCAGTTCCCCCGGTTCGCTTCATTACGCTATGTATTCACATAATGATAGTGTGACGAATCACACTGGGTTTCCCCATTCGGAAATCGCCGGTTATAACGGTTCATATCACCTTACCGACGCTTATCGCAGATTAGCACGTCCTTCATCGCCTCTGACTGCCAGGGCATCCACCGTGTACGCTTAGTCGCTTAACCTCACAACCCGAAGATGTTTCTTTCGATTCATCATCGACTTGCAAAAATTTGAGAGACTCGAACACACCATTTTTCATTTCTTGTTTACGGAGAAATGAAACAGTGTGTCGTTTCAATTTTCAGCTTGATCCAGATTTTTAAAGAGCAAATATCTCAAACGTCACCCGAAGGTAAGTTTTGAGATATTAAGGTCGGCGACTTTCACTCACACATACCAGCAAGTGGCGTCCCCTAGGGGATTCGAACCCCTGTTACCGCCGTGAAAGGGCGGTGTCCTGGGCCTCTAGACGAAGGGGACACTGAAGTCTCAATCGCAAGACGCCTTGCTATTTACTTTTCATCAGACAATCTGTGTGAGCACTACAAAGAACGTTTCTTTAAGGTAAGGAGGTGATCCAACCGCAGGTTCCCCTACGGTTACCTTGTTACGACTTCACCCCAGTCATGAATCACAAAGTGGTAAGCGCCCTCCCGAAGGTTAAGCTACCTACTTCTTTTGCAACCCACTCCCATGGTGTGACGGGCGGTGTGTACAAGGCCCGGGAACGTATTCACCGTGGCATTCTGATCCACGATTACTAGCGATTCCGACTTCATGGAGTCGAGTTGCAGACTCCAATCCGGACTACGACGTACTTTATGAGGTCCGCTTGCTCTCGCGAGGTCGCTTCTCTTTGTATACGCCATTGTAGCACGTGTGTAGCCCTACTCGTAAGGGCCATGATGACTTGACGTCATCCCCACCTTCCTCCAGTTTATCACTGGCAGTCTCCTTTGAGTTCCCGACCGAATCGCTGGCAACAAAGGATAAGGGTTGCGCTCGTTGCGGGACTTAACCCAACATTTCACAACACGAGCTGACGACAGCCATGCAGCACCTGTCTCAGAGTTCCCGAAGGCACCAAAGCATCTCTGCTAAGTTCTCTGGATGTCAAGAGTAGGTAAGGTTCTTCGCGTTGCATCGAATTAAACCACATGCTCCACCGCTTGTGCGGGCCCCCGTCAATTCATTTGAGTTTTAACCTTGCGGCCGTACTCCCCAGGCGGTCGACTTAACGCGTTAGCTCCGGAAGCCACGCCTCAAGGGCACAACCTCCAAGTCGACATCGTTTACGGCGTGGACTACCAGGGTATCTAATCCTGTTTGCTCCCCACGCTTTCGCACCTGAGCGTCAGTCTTTGTCCAGGGGGCCGCCTTCGCCACCGGTATTCCTCCAGATCTCTACGCATTTCACCGCTACACCTGGAATTCTACCCCCCTCTACAAGACTCTAGCCTGCCAGTTTCGGATGCAGTTCCCAGGTTGAGCCCGGGGATTTCACATCCGACTTGACAGACCGCCTGCGTGCGCTTTACGCCCAGTAATTCCGATTAACGCTTGCACCCTCCGTATTACCGCGGCTGCTGGCACGGAGTTAGCCGGTGCTTCTTCTGCGAGTAACGTCAATCACCAAGGTTATTAACCTTAATGCCTTCCTCCTCGCTGAAAGTACTTTACAACCCGAAGGCCTTCTTCATACACGCGGCATGGCTGCATCAGGCTTGCGCCCATTGTGCAATATTCCCCACTGCTGCCTCCCGTAGGAGTCTGGACCGTGTCTCAGTTCCAGTGTGGCTGGTCATCCTCTCAGACCAGCTAGGGATCGTCGCCTAGGTGAGCCGTTACCCCACCTACTAGCTAATCCCATCTGGGCACATCCGATGGCAAGAGGCCCGAAGGTCCCCCTCTTTGGTCTTGCGACGTTATGCGGTATTAGCTACCGTTTCCAGTAGTTATCCCCCTCCATCGGGCAGTTTCCCAGACATTACTCACCCGTCCGCCACTCGTCACCCGAGAGCAAGCTCTCTGTGCTACCGTTCGACTTGCATGTGTTAGGCCTGCCGCCAGCGTTCAATCTGAGCCATGATCAAACTCTTCAATTTAAGTTTGATGCTCGTGAATTAAACTTCGTAATGAATTACGTATGTTCACTCAGAGACTTGGTATTCATTTTTCGTCTTGCGACGTTAAGAATCCGTATCTTCGAGTGCCCACACAGATTGTCTGATAAATTGTTAAAGAGCAGTGCCGCTTCGCTTTTTCTCAGCGGCGCGGGGTGTGCATAATACGCCATCCCGCTTCGAAGTCAAGCGTTTATTTTCGCTTCCTTCGCCGAAGTTCTCAGTGGAACTCCGCTGACCCGGCGGCTTGTAGCCCGTTGTTCCGTGTCAGTGGAGGCGCATTATAGGGAGTTATTTCAGGCTGACAAGGGGAAATTTAAAATAACTTTCCGAGTGCGTATTTTTTCACCAAAACCACCATTAACATGCCATAAAATAAGCAAATTGCCGTTTTTGCAGCCGCAATCACACTTCCAGGTGGCATACTAATGAATAAGAAAAAGAGTAAGGAAGAATATTCATGCCTTTAAATGCCCAACAGCTAGCCGCACAGAAAAACTTGTCCTACGTTCTGGCCGAAAAGCTGGCTCAGCGAATATTAAAAGGTGAATACGCGCCGGGCGCGATATTGCCTGGTGAAATAGAGCTGGGCGATCAGTTTGGTGTGAGTCGCACCGCAGTAAGAGAGGCGGTAAAAACATTAACGGCAAAAGGTATGGTATTACCGCGCCCACGTATTGGTACACGCGTCATGCCGCAAGCAAACTGGAACTTCCTCGACCAGGAGCTGCTCACCTGGTGGATGACGGAAGATAATTTTCCACAGGTCATTAAACATTTTCTGGTGATGCGTATCAGTCTGGAGCCTCAGGCGTGTTTACTGGCGGCAACCATAGGTACGGCAGAACAGAAAGCGCATCTCAACACGCTGATGGAAGAGATGGTCGAGCTGAAAAGAAACTTCAGACGTGAACGCTGGATTGAAGTTGATATCGCCTGGCATGAACACATCTATGAAATGAGTGCGAACCCGTTCCTTATCTCCTTTGCATCACTGTTCCATTCCGTTTACCAGACCTACTTTACTTCTATTACCTATAACGATGTAGTTAAACTGGATTTGCACCAGGCCATTGTCGATGCAATAGATGATAGCGATGGCGATCGCGCTTTCACTGCCTGTCAGGCATTGCTGATAGCACCAAACGTGCTACCGGATAAATAATATGTCAGAAAAGAAATCTCGCAGTATGGCCGGGCTGCCGTGGATAGCCGCCATGGCCTTTTTTATGCAAGCACTAGACGCCACTATCCTCAATACCGCCTTACCCGCAATAGCACACAGTCTTAACCGCTCTCCGCTCGCCATGCAGTCGGCTATTATCAGCTACACCCTGACGGTGGCGATGCTTATCCCGGTGAGTGGATGGCTGGCAGACAGGTTCGGCACCCGGCGCGTCTTTATGATTGCCGTTAGCCTGTTTACGTTGGGTTCGCTGGCTTGTGCACTGTCCAGCTCCCTAAGCGAACTGGTGATTTTCCGCATCATTCAGGGCATCGGCGGCGCCATGATGATGCCCGTTGCCCGTCTGGCACTATTGCGAGCTTACCCCCGCAGTGAACTGCTTCCCGTGCTTAACTTCGTCACCATGCCTGGACTTGTAGGGCCGATTTTAGGCCCGGTATTGGGCGGAGTACTGGTCACATGGGCCAGTTGGCACTGGATCTTCTTGATTAATATTCCAATTGGCGTGGCGGGTATCTTCTACGCACGCAAATATATGCCGAACTTCACCACGCCGCGCCGCAGCTTTGATATGACCGGTTTCTTTCTGTTTGGTTTGAGCCTGGTGTTGTTTTCCAGCGGGGTAGAGCTTTTCGGTGAGAAGCTTGTCGCAACCTGGATAGCGCTTAGCATTATTCTTACCAGCGTTTTATTACTGCTCGCCTACATTCGCCACGCGCGTCGCCATCCAACACCGCTGATATCGCTTCCTATATTTAAAACCCGAACCTTTTCTGTAGGGATCGCTGGAAACCTCGCCACTCGTCTGGGTACCGGGTGCGTACCTTTCTTAATGCCGCTGATGTTGCAGGTAGGCTTTGGTTACCCGGCGCTGATAGCCGGTTGCATGATGGCGCCCACGGCGCTGGGATCAATACTGGCGAAATCAATGGTGACGCAGGTGCTGCGCCGCCTCGGCTACAGAACCACACTGGTAGGCGTTACGGTGTTTATCGGCCTGATGATTGCGCAGTTCGCGCTGCAATCTCCCGCCATGCCGGTCTGGATGTTGATCCTACCGTTGTTCATTTTAGGTATGGCGATGTCCACCCAGTTTACCTCAATGAATACTATCACTTTAGCGGATCTGACCGATGAAAACGCCAGTAGCGGCAACAGCGTGCTGGCCGTCACTCAGCAGTTATCAATCAGTTTAGGGGTCGCCATCAGCGCCGCCGTTTTGCGAATCTATGAAGGTATGGAAGGAACCAATACGGTCGAGCAGTTCCACTACACCTTTATAACGATGGGCGCTATCACGGTCGTGTCTGCGCTGATGTTCATGCTGCTAAAAGCCAAAGATGGACGCAACCTGATTAAAGAGCGACATAAGCCTAAACCGACCCCCGCTCCATCAAAACAGGAGTAAGTTGCAGGCGCTGCTGTTGCAGTGCGGGCTGCGCCATGCGATGAATTAACACATCGATGGCCAGTTCGCCCAACTCATCTTTTGGTTGGTGGATGGTCGTCAGGGGTGGCGTCATATAGCGCGCCAGCTCGATATCATCATAACCCACCACCGCCATATCCTGCGGAATACGCAATCCCGACTGGTACAGAGCCTGATACGCGCCGACCGCCATTGCATCATTGCCGGTAAAAACCGCCTGCGGTCGCTGTTTATGCGATAGCAACACTTGCATAGCTTCAAAGCCACCGCCGAACTCAAAGTCACCGGTAATCTCGTAACCTTCCGGGACAGGCAAACCCGCCCGCTTCATTGCCGCCCGATATCCTTCCAGACGCAAACGCGCCGGGGTTTTATCCAGCGGTCCGGTGATGCAGGCAATGCGCGTAAAACCTTTTTCGATAAGATGTTGCGTGGCTAAATCTCCGCCCAACAGGGAGTTATCCTGAATCAGATCGCTCTCACCATCAAAGGGCGACCAGTCCATCATCACGGTCGGTATAGAAGGATAACGCTGCATTATCTCTCTGGAAGGCTGATGTGTTTCCGTGCAGAGCAGCAACAAGCCGTCCACGCGCTTTTGCATCAGCGTTTCCAGATTACGGTTCATGCGCTGCTCATCGCCTTCGGTATTGCACAGCACAAGACTGTAACCACGTTCAAAACAGCTACGTTCAACGCCGCGCACCAGTTCGGAATAGAAGGGATTGGTACTGGCAGTGATTAACATGCCAATAGTGTGGGTCTGGTTTAACTTGAGACTACGCGCCAGCGCGGAAGGCGCGTAGTTAAGCTCTTTAATCGCCGCTTCCACTTTGTCAGTGACTGACTCACTGACAAAGCGATCTTTATTGATGACGTGAGAAACCGTCGATGTGGAAACTCCCGCCAGGCGGGCGACGTCCTTCATTGTAGCCAAGCGTTACCTCTGTTGACTTAAAAACGCTTCTATTTCTTCGCGCCATGGAACGGAAGGCTGCGCACCTTTACGGGTGACCGCAATCGCCGCAGCGGCATGTGCAAAACGGATCGCTTCAGGCAGCGGAGTCTCTTCCAGTAATGCTGTAATTAACGCGCCGTTAAAGGTGTCCCCAGCGGCAATGGTATCAACGGCATCCACTTTAAACCCAGGCACACGCTGACCGTCACCATTAACGCTGGCCCATACTCCGCGACTACCTAAGGTAATCAGTACAGTATGGATC
Organism: Citrobacter arsenatis; assembly: GCF_004353845.1. GTDB lineage: Bacteria > Pseudomonadota > Gammaproteobacteria > Enterobacterales > Enterobacteriaceae > Citrobacter > Citrobacter arsenatis. The sequence goes on along the minus strand of NZ_CP037864.1, from coordinate 43,869 downwards.
CCCTTGGCGTGCAATGCCTGCGCCGCTTTGGCCGCGTCTTCATCGTTTTCGACTCGGATCCCCGTAAGCTTTTCAGCCTCGGTTTCATTCGGGGTAATAATATCCACCAGCGCCAGCAGTTCGTCAGAGAGTTCACGTGCCGGAGCCGGGTTCAGGGCAACCGTAGTCTTATTTTGATGTGCAATCTTTGCCGCAGCCAGTACGCTTTCGATCGGCGATTCTAACTGCATCAGTAAGGCAGACGCCTGCGCAATGCGGTCGTGCTGTGCTTCCACCAGCGCAGGAGAAAGCGCTGCGTTCGCACCAGCATGAATGCCGATGACGTTCTCGCCTTCACCATTCACAAAAATCAACGCCACACCGGTCGATTCACCCGAGATTACGCTAATCGGCGCAATATCGATATTATCTTTGGCTAACTGTTTACGCACACTTTCGCCAATATCATCATCACCTGTACAGGCAATAAATGCGATATTCGCGCCACTACGGCCCGCAGCAACAGCCTGGTTTGCGCCTTTACCACCGAATGCGACCTGATAATGGCTACCGGTTACGGTTTCACCAGGTGTTGGGAAAGAGTTAAGGTTGAGGATGTGATCGGCATTGATGCTGCCAAGAACAACGAGGTTGCCTGCGGTTTTCATATTTGGTGTTCCAAGTCAAAGTGCGCCACCGGGTTAGGGTGGCGCGTGCCCTGCTTTTCTTTTTACGCTTTCATCCTCAGAATCAGGTCCAGGGATGGCGTATTTATGTCTCCATCAGGCCGCGAGCGACCTGAATCGGTATTACTGCTTGATGACCAGCTTCAGGTCAACCGGATATTTAGCCTGAACCTTCTCGCCTTTCAGGACCTTATCCGCAGTCTCAACGCCTTTCGCGCCGATCTGATCCGGCAACTGAGCAATGGTCGCAGCCAGTTTGCCATCATTCACTGCTTTTTCGCCATCTGGAGTGCCGTCAAATCCAACCACCATCACATCAGATTTACCCGCAGTTTGCAGTGCGCGCAGCGCACCCAACGCCATTTCATCGTTCTGGGCAAATACGGCCTGCACGTCAGGATGCGCGGTCAGCAGGTTCTGCATGACGTTCAGACCTTTAGTGCGGTCGAAGTCTGCCGGCTGGCTGGCCAGTACGTTAAATTTGTGTGCCGCAACGGCCTGCTGGAAACCTTCGCCACGCTCACGCGCCGCTGAAGTACCGGCAATACCCTGCAGTTCGATAACTTTTGCGCCTTCACCGGCTTTCTTCGCGATGTAATCACCCGCAATTTTGCCGCCCAGCACGTTATCAGACGCAATGTGGCTTACCACTTCGCCTTTGGACGCAACGCGGTCAAGAGTGATAACCGGAATTTTCGCCTGGTTAGCCATCTTCACAGCGTTACCAACGGCATCAGAGTCGGTCGGGTTGATCAGCAGAATTTTAGTCCCGCGAACCGTTAAGTCCTGAACGTTAGCCAGCTCTTTCGCCGGGTTGTTCTGTGAGTCCAGAATCACCAGGTTGTAGCCCAGCTTATCCGCCTCTTTTTGTGCCCCATCCTTCAGAGAAACAAAGAATGGGTTGTTGAGGGTGGAGACCACCAGCGCAATGGTATCTTTCGCCATCGCATTCGCGCTCACGGTGGCGCTTAGCGCAACAGCAGAAACCAGGGTAGCCAGTTTTTTCATGTTCATATTTAAGATGTCCTGTAATCGTTGTTACTGCTTTTTGTTGTCTACCAGTACCGCCAGCAAAATCACCACCGCTTTAACGATCATCTGGTAATAGGAGGATACACCTAACAAATTCAAACCATTATTGAGGAAACCAAGAATCAATGCGCCGATCAGCGTCCCAACAATACGTCCTTTACCACCCGCCAGGCTGGTACCGCCTAACACTACCGCTGCGATAGCATCCAGCTCATAGCCAGTGCCTGCCGTCGGTTGCGCAGAGGAGAGGCGCGCTACTTCAATGATGCCTGCCAGCGATGCCAGCAGACCGCACAGTGAGTAAACGATAATTTTGATTTTACTGACGCTGATACCGGACAGACGCGTTGCCGCTTCGTTACCGCCCAGCGCATAGATATAACGACCCAGACGAGTATGGTGCAGCATGTACCACGCCGCGAGGAAGACAATCCCCATGATCCACACAGGCGTAGGGACGCCTAACGGACGACCAATACCAAACCAGCCAAACAGATCTGCATTATCAGTAAACCCGGTATTAACCGGACTGCCATTGGTGTAGACCATGGTTACACCGCGCAGCAACAGCATCATCACCAGGGTCGCGATAAACGCCTGCACACGACCTTTCGCAACAATCACTCCGGTTACTGCGCCAATGGCAGCGCCGAGCGCCAGGGCCGCTGCAACAGCCACCAGCGCATTGACTTCAATCCCTACAATCGAAGCCGCAACCGCGCCGGTAAGCGCCAACAAGGAACCGACGGACAGATCGATACCGGACGTCAGGATAACCAGCGTCATGCCGACGGCCATGATGGCGTTCACCGACGTTTGCTGGAGAATGTTGAACAGGTTATTAACGGTAAAAAAGTTAGGGCTCATGGTGGAAACAATCGCGATCAGCACTAACAGAGCGATGAGCGACTTTTGCTCCAGCAGCCATGCTTTAGTGAAATAACGGCGACCAGAAACAGCCTGGGTAGTCATCTTTTTTACTCCTGATTCACGCGATTAAGCTTGCCCACAGCGGCAGCCATTAATACTTCCTGAGTGGCCTGCTCGCGAGTGAACTCGCCGCCGAGATGCCCTTCATGCATAACGATAATTCGATCGCTCATGCCCAATACTTCTGGCATCTCAGAGGAGACCAGAATGATACTCAGCCCATCAGCTTTAAACTGGTTGATAAGCTGATAGATTTCTTTCTTGGCCCCAACATCAACACCGCGCGTTGGTTCATCGAGGATCAGGACTTTTGGTCGGGTCATCAGACCGCGCGCAATCGCCACTTTTTGCTGGTTACCACCGGAGAGCAGACCGATAGCCTGTTCCATCGATGGCGTTTTAACATTGAACAGACGAATAAAATCACCTACAGCCTGCTGCTCATCTTTATGCTTCAGACCTCCACCGGCGCGGCTGAAATAGCGCAGCGCGGTCAATGACATGTTCTCTTTCACCGACATGCCCAGCACTAAACCATCGCGTTTACGGTCTTCAGAAATATAGACGATGCCGTTAGCCAGTCCATCCTGCGGCGAACGGGTAACAACTTCATGGCCATCAAGCGTGACGTAGCCGCTGGTGCGTGGCAATGCGCCGTACAACACTTTCATCAGCTCGGTACGTCCGGCTCCCATCAACCCTGATACGCCAAGGATCTCCCCTTTACGCAGCGTAAACGAAACATCGTTTACGCCAGGACCGCACAGGTTATCGACCTTCAGGCGAATATCACCCGGCGCTTTTTCCAGGCGCGGGTACTGATCTTCAAGCTTACGTCCCACCATCATTTCAATCAGCGAGTCTTCGGTAAGCGAGGCGACTTCACGCTCGGCAATAAACTGCCCGTCGCGGAAGACGGTTACGTCGTCGCAAATCTCGAAGATCTCTTTCATGCGGTGAGAAATATAGACAATGCCGCGTCCCTGGGATTTCAGTTCGCGAATGACGCGGAACAGGGACTCGGTTTCGGTATCGGTGAGGGCATCCGTCGGTTCATCCATAATGATGACCTTCGATTCAAAGCTCAGCACTTTGGCAATTTCGACCATCTGCTGATCGCCAATCGACAGCTCACCGACCAGCCTGTCGCTTTTAAAGCGCAGATTGAGTTTGGCGAGCAGCAAATCGGCTTCGGCGTACATCTTTTTCCAGTCAATTTTGCCAAAGCGATTAACAAACTCACGGCCAAGAAAAATGTTCTCGGCGATAGTGAGTTGCGGGATCAGGTTTAGCTCCTGGTGGATGATACCGATTCCGGCTTCCTGGGAGGATTTTGGGCCGTTAAAGGTGGTCTCTTTCCCCAGCCATAATAAAGAGCCGGCATCACGGGTATAGATCCCGGTCAGCACTTTCATCATGGTGGATTTGCCCGCGCCGTTTTCGCCCACCAGCGCCATTACGCGGCCCGGATAGACATTCAGCGCAGCGCCGGATAGCGCTTTTACGCCCGGGAACGCTTTATCGATCCCTTTAAGTTGCAGTAATGCGTTCATGATGGCCTCAGAACGTGACGCCAGCACAGAGAATGATATTCGCATACGGAGAACACTCTCCGCTGCGAATTACCGCCTGACTGTCTGCGGTTTGTTTTTTGAATTGTTCATGCGTGGTGTAACGAATTTCAATGGTGTTTCCCTGGTGTTGTTGCAGTTGCTCAATAAACTTAAGCAACGTTTCGTGGAGTTGCGGATTATGTTGTTTAATTTCCGACGCGAGAATGGCCGCCTCGACCTGCATTTCACGTGTAACCACATCCAGTACCTGCATAAAAGAAGGTACGCCCTGGGTTAATGCCATATCAATACGCGTTGTACTGTTCGGGATGGGTAAACCCGCATCACACACCACCAGCGTATCGGTATGCCCCAGACGGGAGATCACCGATGAAATTTCAGAGTTGAGTACCGTGCCTTTCTTCATTTTCTTTCCCCACTAGCGAAACGTTTCGCTGAAGATAAGTGTAGTGCGAAGAGTGGACAGAAAACCACCGCGACGTTACGAAAATGTGATCGTCATCGAAACGTTTCGCAAGGATTATCATTTAATGAAATGAAAACTGGGAGGGACAAAACAAAACGCCCCCTTTCGCGATGAAAGAGGGCATCGATAAGATTAAATCTCGACCTGAGTACCGAGTTCAATAACCCGATTCGGTGGGATTTCAAACTGGTCCGGCGCGCGCAGCGCGTTACGCTGTAGCAACAAATACAACTTGCCGCGCAGACGCAAATACCATGGCCGCTTGCCGACAATCAACGACTCGTGCGACATGAAGAAGGAGGTTTCCATCATCCGGCAGCTTAAGCCTTCCAGACCGCAGCGATGGAACACTTCCTCAACGTTCGGCGTTTCGCGCCAGCCATAACTGGCCACCACGCGCCAGAAGGTGGGCGATAACTGCTCAATCTGCACCCTACGCACGTTGTGAACATATGGCGCATCTTCCGTGCGCAGCGTCAGCAGAATAACGCGCTCATGCAGCACCTTGTTATGTTTGAGGTTATGCAGAAGTGCAAACGGGATGACGTTCAATGCACGAGACATATACACCGCCGTTCCCAGCACGCGTACCGGCGGAGATTTCTCCAGAGAAGCAATCATCGCCTCCAGAGAGTTACCGTGTTCATGCATGCGACGCAGCAGACGGAAACGCTCGCTTTTCCAGGTGGTCATGATGGTGAACATCACCAGACCCAGCGTCAGAGGCAGCCAACCGCCGGAAATCAGTTTATCGAGGTTCGCGGAGAACAGCGGGACATCGACACATAAGAACGCCACCAGAATCAGGAAGACGAAGTATTTATTCCAGTGCCAGTTTTTGCGCGCCACGGTGGTCGACAAAATTGAGGTCAGCACCATCGTCCCCGTTACCGCAATCCCGTATGCCGCAGCCAGATTACTGGAGTGCTCAAAGCTCACAATCACGATAACCACCGCAAAATAGAGCATCCAGTTAACGAAAGGAATGTAGATCTGGCCCGATTCCATTTCAGAGGTATGGATGATACGCATCGGCGACAAATACCCCAGACGCACAGCCTGACGCGTCAGCGAGAAGACGCCGGAGATAACCGCCTGTGAAGCGATGACCGTTGCCAGCGCGGCAAGGATCAGGAGTGGTATCAACGCCCAGTCAGGCGCCAGCAGGAAGAACGGGTTTTTGATCGCTTCAGGATGCTTTAACAGTAAAGCCCCCTGACCAAAATAGTTCAGTACCAGCGAAGGCAATACCACGGAGAACCATGCCAGGCGAATCGGCAACTTACCGAAGTGGCCCATATCCGCATACAGCGCTTCAACACCGGTAATCGACAGCACCACCGCGCCCAGCGCTATAAAGGATAACGTTTTGAATTCGAGGAAGAAATGCACCGCCCAATACGGATTTAGCGCCTGCAGTACTTCCGGATTGCCAATAATACTGCGCACGCCTAATACCGCGAGCGTCAGGAACCACAGCAACATAATCGGCGCAAACAGCTTACCGACCATGCCGGTACCGTGTTTTTGAATCATAAACAGCAGGGTCAGCACGATTATCGAGAGCGGAACAATCCAGGTATCCAGTTGCGGGGCAACGATCTCCAGACCTTCAATCGCCGACATCACCGAAATGGCCGGCGTTATCACCACTTCCCCATAAAAGAAGCTGCCGCCAATCAACCCCATAATCACCAGCATGGAGGTGGTTCGCGCCGAGGTATTGCGCCCGGCTAATGACATCAGCGTCAGGATCCCACCTTCTCCGGCGTTATCCGCGCGCATGACAAACGTCAGGTATTTAATGGAAACAACAAAGATCAACAGCCAGAAAATTAGCGAGAGAAAACCAAATACAGCATCACGTTCAACGCCAAAACCAAACTGGCCGGATAAACATTCACGAAGCGTATAAAGTGGGCTGGTACCAATATCACCGTAGACAACCCCAATGGCCGCAAGGGTAATCGCAGACAATGATTGTTTATTATCAGTGCTCATAGACTCGTCTTTCGTTTATACACCTCATCTTTCACGCCACTCCGTCTGGGCTGCATTCGTTATTTCCCCATCCCAGGAGAAAACTCCATTGCCACCTTGGTGTAGATTGATTGATTTGGTGTATATATAAGAAATGTGTGCGTCGTCCCTTGGCCCACAAAAAGGCGCACAGTATGCACGATTAATCGCAAAATCGTACCCCTAAATGAGACCAGATTAATCTGGCTCAAAGAAAAATAAGCGCACCTTCAGTCTATTACTGCACTGGTGTGAAGCATCTATACTCGCAGTTTATGCAGTACATTTGGCGAAAGGACGCCACTTCATTATGGCTCACCCACATTTATTAGCGGAAAGAATTTCCCGTCTGAGCAATGCGCTGGAAAAGGGACTTTATGAACGTAGCCACGCCATTCGCCTGTGTCTGCTGGCTGCGCTCAGCGGCGAGAGCGTTTTCTTATTAGGTCCTCCCGGGATCGCGAAAAGCTTAATTGCCCGTCGACTGAAATTTGCTTTTCAAAATGCTCGCGCCTTCGAATACCTGATGACACGCTTCTCTACGCCGGAAGAGGTTTTCGGTCCGCTGTCCATTCAGGCCCTTAAAGATGAAGGTCGCTATGAACGTTTAACGGCAGGCTATCTTCCTGAAGCTGAAATCGTCTTTCTCGACGAAATCTGGAAGGCGGGTCCGGCGATTCTTAACACCTTGCTGACCGCCATCAACGAACGCCACTTTCGCAACGGCGCACATGAAGAGAAAATCCCAATGCGCCTGCTGGTGGCAGCCTCCAACGAACTGCCAGAAGCAGACAGCAGCCTGGAAGCACTGTACGACCGTATGCTGATTCGTCTGTGGCTGGATAAAGTTCAGGACAAAGCCAACTTCCGCTCAATGCTGTTAAGTCAGCAGGATGAAAGCGACAATCCGGTCCCGGCCTCATTACAGGTGACGGATGAAGAGTATTACCAGTGGCAAAAAGACATTGGCGCCATCAAACTTCCCGATCGGGTGTTTGAGCTTATTTTCACGTTGCGCCAGCAACTGGACACGCTACCGAATGCCCCCTACGTGTCCGATCGTCGCTGGAAAAAAGCCATCCGCTTGCTCCAGGCCAGCGCTTTCTTCAGCGGACGTGATGCTGTAGTGCCTATCGACCTGATCCTGCTGAAAGATTGCCTGTGGTACGACGCACAAAGCCTGAATCTGATGCAACAACAGCTGGAAATATTGATGACCGGACACGCATGGCAGCAGCAAGCCATGCTGACACGACTGGGCAGTATTGTGCAGCGCCGCATTCAACTCCAGCAGCAGCAAAGCGACAAAACGGCGTTCACGGTGATCCGCCAGGGTGGCATGTTCAGTCGTCGCCCTCATTATGATTTACCGCCGGAAGCCACGGCTTCAGTCGTGACATTACTGCTGCAAAAGCCCTTAAAGCTGCATGATATGGAAGTTATCCATATTGCTTTCGAACGTAGCGCGCTGGAGTTGTGGCTCACCAAAGGTGGTGAGATCCGAGGAAAATTAAACGGGATCGGTTTTGCCCAGACGCTGAACATGGAAGTGGATAGCGCGCAGCACCTGGTCGTGCGCGATGTCAGTTTACAAGGCTCTCGACTCGCATTGCCCGGTTCTTCACAAGAGAGTATGCCCACAGAGATAAAACAAGAGCTTGAAGCGCTCGATAACGAGTGGCACCAGCAGCATAGTGCATTTAGCGAGCAGCAAAAATGTCTGTTTATTCATAGCGACTGGTTAGGCCGCATTGAGGCCAGCCTGCAGGATGTAGGGGCGCAGATCCGCCAGGCACAACAATGCTGACCCTTGATACGCTCAACATCATGCTGGCAGTCAGCGAAGAGGCGATGATCGAAGAGATGATCGTCGCCCTACTGGCTTCTCCAAAGATGGTGGTTTTTTTCAAAAAATTTCCCCGCCTCAAAAAAGCGATCGCCGAAGATATACCGCGCTGGCGTGAATCTTTGCGTAGCCGCCTTAAAGATACCCATGTGCCGCCGGAGTTGGCGGAAGAGGTCATTTGTTATCAACAAAGTCAGCTCCTCTCGCATGCGCAGTTTATCGTCCAGCTACCGCAAATATTGTCTCTATTGCATCGCCTACATTCACCGTGGGCCGGGCAAGCGCAGCAGTTGGTCAATGACAACAGCACGTTTACGCCTGCCCTACATACGCTTTTTCTCCAGCGCTGGCGCCTGAGCCTGGTGCTGCAAACCACTTCCCTGAATCAGCAACTGCTGGAAGAAGAGCGAGAACATTTGCTCAGTGAAGTACAGGAACGGATGACCCTTAGCGGACAACTGGAACCCGTACTGGCAGAAAATGACAACGCCGCAGGCCGGTTGTGGGATATGAGCGCGGGTCAAATCAAGCGCGGTGATTATCAGTTGCTGGTTAAATATGGCGAATTCCTGACGCAACAGCCCGAACTTCAGCGTCTGGCTGAGCAGTTAGGTCGTTCCAGAGAAGCGAAATCCGTGCCGCGTAAAGATGCGCCAATGGAAACCTTCCGTACACTGGTACGCGAACCGGCAACCGTCCCGGAGCAGGTAGACGGCATCCAGCAAAGTGACGATATCCTGCGCCTGCTGCCGCCAGAACTGGCTACGCTGGGCATTACCGAACTGGAATACGAGTTCTATCGTCGGCTGGTGGAAAAACAACTGTTGACCTATCGTCTGCACGGCGAAGCATGGCGTGAGAAAGTCACGGAACGTCCAGTCGTACATCAGGATTTTGACGAGCAGCCGCGCGGGCCTTTTATCGTCTGTGTTGATACTTCAGGGTCGATGGGCGGGTTCAATGAGCAGTGTGCGAAAGCCTTTTGCCTGGCGCTAATGCGCGTCGCCCTTGCCGATAACCGGCGCTGTTTCATCATGCTGTTTTCAACAGAAGTGGTGCGCTATGAGCTGTCCGGCCCGGAGGGTATCGAACAGGCGATTCGTTTTTTAAGTCAGCGCTTTCGCGGCGGTACCGATATTGCCAGCTGTTTTCGCACCATTATTGAGCGCATGCAGGGCCGGGAATGGTTTGATGCCGATGCGGTGGTTATCTCTGATTTTATCGCTCAACGATTGCCCGATGAGGTCGTCAATAAAGTGGGTGAATTACAGCGGGTGCACCAGCATCGTTTTCATGCGGTGGCGATGTCAGCACACGGCAAACCCGGCATCATGCGCATTTTCGATCATATCTGGCGCTTTGATACCGGGATGCGAAGCCGCCTGCTCAGACGCTGGCGGCGTTAATTCTTACAGCAGAGAGCCGACGCTTTCACGTACCTGTGCCGGCCATACGCCACACTGAACCTGACCAATGTGCGGTAATTGCAGCAGCAACATAGTCAGACGCGACTGCCCAATCCCGCCGCCAATAGTCTGCGGCATTTCTCCACGCAGCAGCGCCTGGTGCCATTCCAGACTCAGGCGATCTTCATCACCGGTCAGAGACAGTTGGTGTTTCAGGGCGTCAGCATCCACGCGGATCCCCATAGAAGACAGTTCAAACGCATCTTCCAGTACCGGGTTCCAGACCAGAATATCACCGTTCAGACCGGCATGACCCAGCTCGGACGCTGAACTCCAGTCATCATAATCCGGCGCACGTACATCATGACGGTGACCGTCACTGAGCTTGCCGCCGATCCCCACCAGGAATACCGCGCCCAGCTCTTTAGCGATCGCACGTTCACGACCTTTTGCATCAAGATCCGGATAACGAGATAACAGCTCCTGGCTATGAACAAAGTGGATCTGTTCTGGCAGGAACGGTGCCAGACCAAACTCTTTGCTAACCGCAGCTTCAGTAGCCTTAATTCCCGCCCAGATAGCCTCTACCGTGCTTTTCAGAGTGGAGAATTGACGCTCACCGTCGCCCATCACGCGCTCCCAGTCCCACTGATCTACATACACTGAGTGCAGCGGAGAGAGTCGATCTTCATCGGGACGCAGGGCCTTCATGTGCGTGTACAGCCCTTCGCCTGCGCTAAAGTCGTGTTGTCCTAACGTTTGACGCTTCCACTTCGCCAGTGAATGAACCACTTCGAATTGAGCGTCTGGTAATGCTTTAACCTTTACCTGCACCGCTTTTTCACAGCCCGACAAGTTATCCTGCGTGCCATCTCCAACGCGGCTGAGGATCGGAGCCTGAACTTCGATCAGGCCTAAACGATCTTCCAGCTGACGAGAAAAATGAGATTTTACGAAGCTAATTTGACGTTGTTTGGCAATGTAAGCGGTTTTCATTATGTGTACTCCTGTGTCCTGTTGCCTATGATTAAGCAACAGAATGGAGGTAATATTCAATAATCAACAAACAAAAAGCCGACTTCGATTTTGATTCGTTAAAATTAACGTCTAAAATAGAGGGAATCATTAATCTACATAAGAAAAACCTATGGAAAATTATCAGATCGACAATCTGGACCGCGGCATTCTTGACGCCTTAATGGAAAATGCCCGTACTGCCTACGCTGAATTAGCCAAACAGTTCGGCGTCAGCCCAGGGACAATTCACGTACGTGTAGAAAAGATGAAGCAGGCCGGGATCATTACCGGCGCGCGGATTGATGTTAGTCCCAAACAGTTGGGCTATGACGTCGGCTGCTTTATCGGCATCATTCTGAAAAGTGCGAAGGACTATCCGTCAGCGCTGGCGAGACTGGAAAGCCTCGATGAAGTGACCGAAGCGTATTACACCACCGGGCACTACAGCATCTTTATTAAGGTGATGTGCAAGTCAATTGACGCATTGCAGCAGGTACTTATCAACAAGATCCAAACAATTGATGAAATTCAGTCCACGGAAACCCTGATCGTCCTGCAAAACCCGATCATGCGTACCATCAAACCATGATCGCTTTTTTTAATACCCTGGTTTTCCACAGGTAGATCCCAGCTCGCTCACAGCGTACAATACGCCCTCTTTATAAAGGTGGGCGATCATGGCAGACATCACTCTTATCAGCGGTAGTACGCTTGGCAGTGCGGAATATGTAGCAGAGCATCTGGCTGAAAAGCTGGACGACGCCGGTTTTTCCAGCGAAATACTGCATGGGCCAATGCCTGAAGAGGTTCCGACTGACGGGATCTGGCTGATTATTAGCTCTACGCACGGTGCAGGAGACATTCCTGACAACCTACAGCCTTTATATGATGCGTTACGTGAGCAAAAACCGGACTTGTCACAAGTGCGTTTTGGCGCAATCGGGATCGGCAGTCGTGAATATGACACTTTTTGCGGCGCAATCGACAAGCTGGAAACCGAACTGAAGGCCTGTGGGGCAAAACAGGTCGGCGAAACGCTCAGGATCAACGTACTGGAACATGAAATTCCGGAAGATCCGGCTGAAATTTGGCTGGGATCGTGGCATCCATTGCTCAGAGTTTTGTAAAGATCGTACTTTTTTATGTGGATAACTCTGGTTAAAAGCTTGGATCAACCGGTAGTTATCCCAAGAACAACCGTTGTTCAGTTTTTGAGTTGTGTATAACCCTTCATTCTGATCCCAGCTTATACGGACCAGGATCACCGATCATTCACAGCTAATGATCCTCAGCAACCTGTTGATCTTATTCAAAGGATCGCCCTTATCCACAGAAACTCGCGATCCTAATAAGAGATCACAATAAAACAGATCTCTAAATAAAAAGATCTTCTTTTTAATACCCAGGATCCCAGGTCTTTCTCCATCGACTAAAGTTGAGTAGAATCCACGGCCCGGGCTTCAATCCATTTTCACACCGCGTTATGCGAGGCAATTACCATGTTTTATCAGGATCCTTTTGACGTCATCATCATTGGCGGGGGTCATGCAGGCACCGAGGCCGCAATGGCCGCGGCGCGAATGGGTCAGCAGACTCTGCTTTTGACACACAATATCGACACTCTGGGGCAGATGAGCTGCAATCCGGCGATCGGCGGTATTGGGAAGGGACACCTGGTAAAAGAAGTGGATGCGCTTGGTGGGTTAATGGCAAAAGCGATCGACCATGCGGGTATCCAGTTTAGGATACTAAACGCAAGCAAAGGGCCAGCCGTTCGCGCTACCCGAGCTCAGGCCGATCGTGTGCTCTATCGCCAGGCGGTACGCACCGCACTGGAGAATCAACCCAACTTGATGATCTTCCAACAGGCGGTTGAAGATCTGATTGTTGAAAACGATCGTGTCGTGGGCGCAGTGACCCAAATGGGACTGAAGTTCCGCGCCAAAGCGGTTGTATTAACCGTAGGAACTTTCCTCGACGGTAAAATTCATATTGGTCTGGATAACTACAGCGGTGGCCGTGCTGGCGATCCGCCGTCTATCCCGCTGTCACGTCGTCTGCGTGAACTGCCGCTACGCGTCAGCCGCCTGAAAACCGGTACACCGCCACGTATCGATGCGCGCACTATTGATTTCAGCGTGCTTGGCCAGCAAAACAGCGATAACCCGATGCCGGTCTTCTCATTCCTGGGCAATGCTTCTCAACACCCGCGCCAGATGCCGTGTTACATCACGCATACCAATGAGAAAACCCATGACGTGATCCGCAATAACCTCGATCGTAGCCCAATGTACGCAGGCGTGATCGAAGGGATTGGTCCACGTTACTGCCCGTCGATCGAAGACAAAGTGATGCGCTTTGCCGATCGTAACCAGCACCAGATCTTCCTCGAGCCTGAAGGACTGACCTCTAACGAAATTTACCCGAACGGTATCTCCACCAGCCTACCGTTCGATGTGCAGATGCAGATTGTGCGTTCAATGCAGGGCATGGAAAACGCGAAAATCGTTCGTCCAGGCTACGCCATTGAGTACGATTTCTTCGATCCGCGTGACCTGAAACCTACTCTGGAAAGCAAATTTATCCAGGGTCTGTTCTTTGCGGGCCAGATTAACGGTACAACCGGATACGAAGAAGCTGCCGCACAAGGCATGCTGGCGGGTCTGAACGCCGCACGCTTGTCTGCTGAGAAAGAGGGCTGGGCGCCGCGACGCGATCAGGCTTATCTTGGCGTACTGGTGGACGACCTGTGCACGCTGGGTACTAAAGAGCCGTACCGTATGTTTACCTCACGCGCAGAATACCGTTTGATGCTACGTGAAGATAACGCTGACCTGCGTCTGACTGAAATTGGCCGTGAACTGGGTCTGGTGGACGATGAGCGTTGGGCTCGCTTCAACGAGAAGCTGGAGCGCATCGAACAAGAACGCCAGCGTCTCAAATCAACCTGGGTAAACCCGTTAGCGGAATCTGCAGCTGAAGTGAACGCTCACCTGGCAAAACCTCTGTCACGTGAAGCCAGCGGTGAAGATCTGCTGCGCCGCCCGGATATGACCTATGCTCAGTTGACCTCTTTATCTGCGTTTGCACCTGCGCTTGATGATGCTCAGGCCGCGGAACAGGTTGAGATTCAGGTGAAATACGAAGGGTATATCGCTCGCCAGCAGGAAGAAATCGAAAGACAGCAGCGTAATGAAAATACCCTGTTGCCTGCAACGCTGGATTATCGCCAGGTCTCTGGCTTGTCGAATGAAGTTATCGCCAAACTGAACGATCACAAACCGGTATCGATCGGTCAGGCATCGCGCATTTCCGGTATTACGCCTGCCGCCATCTCCATTCTGCTGGTATGGCTGAAAAAACAAGGTATGCTGCGCCGCAGCGCGTAACATTTGAACATCGCCCGGTGGCGCTGCGCTTACCGGGCCTACAGAACCCCGTAGGGCGGGTAAGCAAAGCGCCACCCGCCAGTAAGCATCTCAACAGGTATTTACCGTGCTCAATAAACTCTCTCGTCTGCTGGCTGATGCCGGTATTTCTCTTACCGATCACCAGAAAAATCAGCTGATTGCGTATGTCGATATGCTGCACAAATGGAATAAAGCGTACAACCTGACTTCGGTACGGGATCCTAACGAAATGCTGGTGCGCCATATTCTGGACAGCATTGTCGTTGCGCCGTATCTGAAGGGGGAGCGTTTTATTGACGTGGGGACGGGACCGGGCCTGCCGGGCATTCCGCTCTCTATCGTGCGCCCTGAAGCCCATTTCACACTGCTGGATAGCCTGGGAAAACGTGTCCGTTTCTTGCGTCAGGTGCAGCATGAGCTTGCGCTGACTAACATTACTCCAGTGCAAAGCCGCGTCGAAGAATTCCCTTCAGAGCCACCGTTCGATGGGGTTATTAGCCGTGCTTTCGCGTCACTCAATGATATGGTGAGCTGGTGTCATCATTTGCCGGGCCAGGATGGGCGTTTTTATGCGCTAAAAGGGCAGTTGCCTGCAGATGAAATTGATGCATTACCTATAGAATTTAGCGTCGAGTCAGTCGAAAAATTACGCGTTCCGCAACTGGATGGTGAACGTCATTTGGTGGTTATTAAGCCAAACAAAATTTAATTTTTATCAAATAAATTAGAAAAAAAACGGCTATTCAGGTGTTAAAAGTCATAGGGAATAGTGTGGTTAAAAGCCGTTACATTTCACCAGTACCTTACGGTTTTGCATCATAACTATAACGTACCGTTTTTTGTTAAAAACGAAACAAGTCAGTTGTGAAAATATCAGTCTGCTAAAAATAGAACCGAAGAATCACCCTTTGTGTTAATTTTTTATTATAAATGTCAATGAGTGGTTTTTTTGTTGTTAGGTGTTGTTTTTGAAATAGTGGGTATTTTTACGCTTAAATATCAAAAAGATGAAAAGGCATCATTTGCCACGTAAATAAATTATGCGAAGGTGAATATGTTCAATATGTGATCTGGTGCACGCTTTACCGCCAGTGTTTACGCGGCATTTGCAGTTTTGCATGATCGTTCACAGTTTGCCTAAAAGTGATAAATGTGGGGTGGCGAAAAATATTTAAACATTTATTCACTTTTTAGCTACTTATTGTTTGAAATCACGAAGGCGCACCGTATAATTTGACCGCTTTTTGATGCTTGACTCTAAGCCATAAAGAACGTTTTATACGACACGCGGCATACCTCGAAGGGAGCAGGAGTAAAAACGTGATGTCTATGTCGCTCTTGAGTCGAAACGTTGCTCGTAAGCTTTTGCTCACACAGCTTCTGGCGGTAATAGCAAGTGGATTGCTGTTTAGCCTCAAAGACCCTTTCTGGGGCATCTCCGCGTTGTGCGGTGGATTGGCAGTGTTACTGCCTAATGTGTTGTTTATGATATTTGCCTGGCGTCACCAGGCGCATACACCAGCTAAAGGTCGAGTAGCCTGGACGTTCGCTTTCGGCGAAGCCTTCAAGGTGTTAGCGATGCTGGTTTTGCTGGTGGTGGCGTTGGCTGTTTTGAAAGCGGTATTCATGCCGCTGATCGTTACGTGGGTTTTGGTGCTGGTGGTTCAGATACTGGCGCCGGCTGTAATTAACAACAAAGGGTAAAGGCATCATGGCTTCAGAAAATATGACGCCGCAGGATTACATAGGACACCATCTGAATAACCTTCAGTTGGACCTACGTACATTCTCGCTGGTGGATCCGCACAACCCCCCAGCCACCTTCTGGACGCTCAATATTGACTCCATTTTCTTCTCGGTGGTTCTGGGTCTGTTGTTCCTGCTTATGTTCCGTAGCGTTGCTAAAAAGGCGACCAGCGGCGTACCAGGTAAATTTCAGACCGCGATTGAGCTGGTAATCGGCTTTGTGCATGGTAGCGTGAAAGACATGTACCATGGCAAAAGCAAGCTGATTGCTCCGCTGGCCCTGACGATTTTCGTCTGGGTATTCCTGATGAACTTGATGGATTTACTGCCTATCGACCTGCTGCCGTACATCGGTGAGCATATCTTTGGCCTGCCGGCTCTGCGTGTGGTTCCGTCTGCTGACGTGAACATCACTCTGTCGATGGCTCTGGGCGTATTTATCCTCATTCTGTTCTACAGCATCAAAATGAAAGGCATCGGTGGCTTCGCGAAAGAGTTGACGCTGCAGCCGTTCAATCACTGGGCGTTCATCCCTGTCAACTTAATCCTTGAAGGGGTAAGCCTGCTGTCCAAACCAATTTCTCTTGGTCTGCGACTGTTCGGCAACATGTATGCCGGTGAGCTGATTTTCATTCTGATTGCTGGTCTGTTGCCGTGGTGGTCACAGTGGATCCTGAATGTGCCTTGGGCCATTTTCCACATACTGATTATCACGCTGCAAGCCTTCATATTTATGGTTCTGACGATTGTCTATCTGTCGATGGCATCTGAAGAGCATTAATTTACCAACACTACTACGTTTTAACTGAAACAAACTGGAGACTGTCATGGAAAACCTGAATATGGATCTGCTGTACATTGCTGCCGCTGTGATGATGGGTCTGGCGGCAATCGGTGCTGCGATCGGTATCGGCATCCTCGGGGGTAAATTCCTGGAAGGCGCTGCGCGTCAACCGGATCTGATTCCTCTGCTGCGTACTCAGTTCTTTATCGTTATGGGTCTGGTGGATGCAATCCCAATGATCGCTGTAGGTCTGGGTCTGTACGTGATGTTTGCTGTCGCGTAGTAAGCGTTGCTTGAATTAAGAGCAATATCAGAACGTTAACTAGATAGAGGCATTGTGCTGTGAATCTTAACGCAACAATCCTCGGCCAGGCCATCGCGTTTGTCCTGTTCGTTCTGTTCTGCATGAAGTACGTATGGCCGCCGTTAATGGCTGCCATCGAAAAACGTCAAAAAGAAATTGCTGACGGCCTTGCTTCTGCAGAACGAGCACATAAGGATCTTGACCTTGCAAAGGCCAGCGCGACCGACCAGCTGAAAAAAGCGAAGGCGGAAGCTCAGGTAATCATCGAGCAGGCGAACAAACGTCGCGCTCAGATCCTGGACGAAGCTAAAACTGAAGCAGAGCAGGAACGTACTAAAATCGTGGCACAAGCGCAGGCGGAAATTGACGCCGAGCGTAAACGTGCTCGCGAAGAGCTGCGTAAGCAAGTTGCTATCCTGGCTGTTGCTGGCGCCGAGAAGATCATCGAACGTTCCGTGGATGAAGCTGCTAATAGCGACATCGTGGACAAACTTGTCGCTGAACTGTAAGGAGGGAGGGGCTGATGTCTGAATTTATTACGGTAGCTCGCCCCTACGCCAAAGCAGCTTTTGACTTTGCCGTTGAGCACCAAAGCGTTGACCGTTGGCAGGATATGCTGACGTTTGCCGCTGAGGTGACTAAAAACGAACAAATGGCAGAGCTTCTTTCTGGCGCGCTGGCGCCGGAAACGCTCGCTGAGTCGTTTATCGCCGTGTGCGGTGAGCAGTTGGACGAAAGCGGCCAGAACCTGATTAGGGTGATGGCTGAAAATAACCGTCTGAATGCGCTCCCGGATGTTCTTGAGCAGTTTATTCACCTGCGTGCAGCCAGTGAGGCTATCTCTGAGGTAGAAGTCACTTCTGCCAATGCACTGAGTGATGAACAGCTTACGAAGATTAGTGCAGCGATGGAAAAACGTCTGTCACGCAAAGTTAAGCTGAATTGCAAAATCGATAAGTCTGTAATGGCAGGCGTAATCATCCGAGCGGGTGATATGGTCATTGATGGCAGCGTACGCGGCCGTCTTGAGCGCCTTGCAGACGTCTTGCAGTCTTAAGGGGACTGGAGCATGCAACTGAATTCCACCGAAATCAGCGAACTGATCAAGCAGCGCATTGCTCAGTTCAATGTTGTGAGCGAAGCTCATAACGAAGGTACTATTGTTTCTGTAAGTGACGGTGTTATCCGCATTCACGGCCTGGCCGATTGTATGCAGGGTGAGATGATTTCCCTGCCGGGTAACCGTTACGCAATCGCACTGAACCTGGAGCGCGACTCCGTAGGTGCTGTTGTTATGGGTCCATACGCTGACCTCGCCGAAGGCATGAAGGTTAAGTGTACGGGTCGTATTCTTGAAGTTCCGGTTGGCCGTGGCCTGCTGGGTCGTGTGGTGAACACTCTGGGTTCCCCGATCGACGGTAAAGGTCCGGTTGATAACGATGGCTTCTCGCCAATCGAAGTTATCGCACCAGGCGTAATCGAACGTCAGTCCGTCGACCAGCCAGTACAGACCGGTTATAAATCTGTTGATGCCATGATCCCAATCGGTCGTGGCCAGCGTGAGCTGATCATCGGTGACCGTCAGACAGGTAAAACTGCGATGGCAATCGACGCCATCATCAACCAGCGTGACTCCGGCATTAAATGTGTGTACGTGGCTATCGGCCAGAAAGCGTCCACCATTTCTAACGTGGTTCGTAAACTGGAAGAACACGGCGCACTGTCCAACACTATCGTTGTGGTGGCGACCGCGTCTGAATCTGCTGCACTGCAATATCTGGCACCATATGCCGGTTGCGCAATGGGCGAATACTTCCGTGACCGCGGTGAAGATGCGCTGATCGTTTACGATGACCTGTCTAAACAGGCTGTTGCTTACCGTCAGGTTTCCCTGCTGCTCCGTCGTCCGCCAGGACGTGAAGCATTCCCGGGCGACGTATTTTACCTCCACTCCCGTCTGCTGGAACGCGCATCCCGCGTAAACGCGGAATACGTTGAGAAGTTCACCAATGGTGAAGTTAAAGGTAAAACCGGCTCCCTGACCGCTCTGCCGATTATCGAAACCCAGGCGGGTGACGTTTCTGCGTTCGTTCCGACCAACGTAATCTCCATTACCGATGGTCAGATCTTCCTGGAAACCAACCTGTTCAACTCCGGTATTCGTCCGGCAGTTAACCCGGGTATCTCCGTATCTCGTGTAGGTGGCGCAGCGCAGACCAAGATCATCAAGAAACTGTCCGGTGGTATTCGTACCGCACTGGCGCAGTATCGTGAACTGGCAGCGTTTTCTCAGTTCGCTTCCGACCTGGATGAAGCTACGCGTAAGCAGCTGAGCCACGGTCAGAAAGTAACTGAACTGCTGAAGCAGAAACAGTATGCCCCAATGTCTGTAGCACAGCAGGGTGTGGTGCTGTTTGCGGCTGAACGCGGTTACCTCGAAGATGTGGAACTGGCGAAAATCGGTAGCTTCGAAGCCGCTCTGCTGGCTTACGTTGACCGTGACCACGCTCCGCTGATGCAAGAGATCAACCAGTCCGGTGGCTATAACGATGAAATCGAAGGCAAGCTGAAAGCTATCCTCGATTCCTTCAAGGCAACCCAGTCCTGGTAACGTCTGGCGGTCTGCTTTAGGGCGGACCGCAAGGCATTGAGGAGAAGCTCATGGCCGGCGCAAAAGAGATACGTAGTAAGATCGCAAGCGTCCAGAACACGCAGAAGATCACTAAAGCGATGGAGATGGTCGCCGCTTCCAAAATGCGTAAATCGCAGGATCGCATGGCGGCCAGCCGTCCTTATGCAGAGACCATGCGCAAAGTGATTGGTCACCTTGCGAATGGTAATCTGGAATATAAGCACCCTTACCTGGAAGAACGCGACGTTAAACGCGTGGGCTACCTGGTGGTGTCGACCGACCGTGGTCTGTGCGGTGGCTTGAACATTAACCTGTTCAAAAAGCTGCTGGCGGATATGAAAACATGGTCCGATAAAGGCGTTCAGTGCGATATCGCAATGATCGGCTCTAAGGGCGTGTCTTTCTTTAACTCCGTTGGCGGTAATGTGATTGCTCAGGTAACCGGTATGGGGGATAACCCTTCCCTGTCCGAACTGATCGGTCCGGTTAAAGTGATGCTGCAGGCCTACGATGAAGGTCGTCTGGACAGACTGTACGTTGTCAGCAACAAATTTATTAACACCATGTCTCAGACGCCAACCATCACCCAACTGCTGCCTCTGCCGGCATCAGATGATGATGAATTGAAGCGTAAATCCTGGGATTACCTGTATGAGCCAGACCCGAAAGCGCTGCTGGATACCCTGCTGCGTCGTTATGTCGAGTCTCAGGTTTATCAGGGCGTGGTAGAAAACCTGGCCAGCGAGCAGGCCGCACGTATGGTGGCGATGAAAGCCGCGACCGACAATGGCGGCAGCCTGATTAAAGAGCTGCAGTTGGTATACAACAAAGCTCGTCAGGCCAGCATTACTCAGGAACTCACCGAGATCGTCGGTGGTGCATCCGCGGTATAACCAGGTTAATTCGTAGAGGATTCAAGATGGCTACTGGAAAAATTGTCCAGGTAATCGGCGCCGTGGTTGACGTCGAATTCCCTCAGGATGCCGTACCGCGCGTGTACGATGCTCTTGAGGTACAGAATGGTAAAGAGAGCCTGGTGCTGGAAGTTCAGCAGCAGCTCGGCGGCGGTATCGTACGTACCATCGCCATGGGTTCTTCTGACGGTCTGCGTCGTGGTCTGGAAGTTAAAGACCTCGAGCACCCGATCGAAGTCCCGGTAGGTAAAGCAACTCTGGGTCGTATCATGAACGTCCTGGGTCACCCGATCGACATGAAAGGCGATATCGGTGAAGAAGAGCGTTGGGCTATCCACCGCGCAGCACCTTCCTACGAAGAGCTGTCCAGCTCTCAGGAACTGCTGGAAACCGGCATCAAAGTTATCGACCTGATGTGTCCGTTCGCTAAGGGCGGTAAAGTTGGTCTGTTCGGTGGTGCGGGTGTAGGTAAAACTGTAAACATGATGGAGCTGATCCGTAACATCGCGATCGAGCACTCCGGTTACTCCGTGTTTGCGGGCGTAGGTGAACGTACTCGTGAGGGTAACGACTTCTACCACGAAATGACCGACTCCAACGTTCTGGACAAAGTATCCCTGGTATATGGCCAGATGAACGAGCCGCCGGGAAACCGTCTGCGCGTTGCTCTGACCGGTCTGACCATGGCTGAGAAGTTCCGTGACGAAGGTCGTGACGTTCTGCTGTTCGTTGATAACATCTATCGTTACACCCTGGCCGGTACAGAAGTATCCGCTCTGTTGGGTCGTATGCCATCAGCGGTAGGCTACCAGCCGACCCTGGCGGAAGAGATGGGCGTTCTGCAGGAACGTATCACCTCCACCAAGACCGGTTCTATCACCTCCGTACAGGCGGTATACGTACCTGCGGATGACTTAACTGACCCATCCCCAGCAACTACCTTTGCTCACTTAGATGCAACCGTAGTACTGAGCCGTCAGATCGCATCTCTGGGTATCTACCCGGCAGTTGACCCGCTGGACTCCACCAGCCGTCAGCTGGATCCGCTGGTTGTTGGTCAGGAACACTACGACACCGCGCGTGGCGTACAGTCCCTGCTGCAGCGTTATCAGGAACTGAAAGACATCATCGCCATCCTGGGTATGGATGAACTGTCTGAAGAAGATAAACTGGTGGTAGCACGTGCGCGTAAGATCCAGCGCTTCCTGTCCCAGCCGTTCTTCGTTGCGGAAGTATTCACCGGTTCTCCGGGTAAATACGTATCCCTGAAAGACACCATCCGTGGCTTTAAAGGCATCATGGAAGGCGAATACGACCACCTGCCAGAGCAGGCGTTCTACATGGTTGGTTCTATCGACGAAGCCGTAGAAAAAGCCAAAAAACTTTAACGCCTTAATCGGAGGGTGATATGGCAATGACTTACCACCTGGACGTCGTCAGCGCAGAGCAACAAATGTTCTCTGGTCTGGTCGAGAAAATCCAGGTAACGGGTAGTGAAGGTGAACTGGGTATTTTCCCGGGTCACGCACCGCTGCTCACCGCCATTAAGCCTGGTATGATCCGCATCGTTAAACAGTTCGGTCATGAAGAGTTTATCTATTTGTCCGGCGGCATTCTCGAAGTGCAGCCTGGCAGCGTGACCGTCCTGGCTGATACCGCGATTCGCGGACAGGATCTCGATGAAGCGAGAGCCCTGGAAGCGAAGCGTAAGGCTGAAGAGCACATCAAGAGCTCTCATGGTGACGTGGATTACGCTCAGGCATCTGCGGAACTGGCCAAAGCGATCGCGAAACTGCGCGTTATCGAGTTGACCAAAAAAGCGATGTAACACCGGCTTGAAAAGCACAAAAGCCAGTCTGGTTTCCAGGCTGGCTTTTTTTATGGTTTTGTTTCAGTAAAAGTGGAACTAAAAAGCTGTTTTATTATTTTGTGACGTACATCACAAAAATCTTGATCGGTTAAAAAATGAGGCGTAGACTTCTTTTTGTGGTGTATGTCACATAATTAATCCGGATAAAAACAGGATACCAACATGAAACTGATTAACAAAATCATCGCACTTTTCAGCAGCATGGAAGTTTAGTCTTCCCCGAACTGCTCTGTGGCGCGATGCTTCATACAGTTATCAGCTCGCGCCATCTGTTAATAATTCCCCTCTTCCCCCTTTTTGTTATTAGCTCGCTCTCCATACTCCCTCTGTTTTCTTGTGTACTTTTTCTGCTTCTCACTGAATCGCATCAATAAAATTGTATTTTCTTTTGTATCTCTTTATTCATGCAGTAAAAAAATAGCAAAAACATTAACCTAAGGCTTTAATAAGAGCAGACTCCTGGTTTTTGGGAGACAAAAGCCGCCGATATAGACGAAAATAGAGGCTTATCTGGTGGGGGGATTTTCCCTATTGAACGTTTTATCTTCGGTCCATTTCACGATGAAAAAAATGTAGTATTTTCAATGTGAAACGGTATAAATTCGTTCTCAAATTATAGTCAGGACGTGTATGTTGAATAATGCTATGAGCGTCGTGATCCTTGCCGCAGGCAAAGGCACGCGTATGTATTCCGATCTCCCTAAAGTGCTGCATACCCTCGCAGGAAAACCGATGGTTCAGCATGTCATTGATGCCGCTAATGAATTAGGTGCGACTCACGTACATCTGGTCTATGGACACGGCGGTGATTTGCTTAAGCAGACGCTACAAGATGGCAACCTGAACTGGGTTCTGCAGGCAGAGCAGTTGGGTACCGGCCATGCTATGCAGCAGGCGGCGCCGTTCTTTGGTGATGACGAAGACATTTTAATGCTCTATGGCGATGTGCCGCTGATCTCTACCGATACCTTGCGTCGCCTGCGTGAAGCCAAACCGCAGGGCGGCATTGGTTTGTTAACGGTAAAACTGGACGATCCATCCGGCTATGGGCGTATCACGCGTGAGAATGGTAACGTCACAGGTATTGTTGAACACAAAGATGCCACTGACGAGCAGCGTCAAATCCAGGAAATTAACACCGGCATCCTGATTGCCAACGGCGCAGACATGAAGCGCTGGCTGTCCAAACTGACCAACAACAATGTGCAGGGTGAATACTACATCACCGATATCATCGCGATGGCGTATCAGGAAGGGCGCGAAATTGCTGCGGTTCACCCGGCACGTATTAGCGAAACTGACGGTGTGAATAACCGCCTGCAGCTCTCCCGTCTTGAGCGTATTTATCAGTCCGAGCAGGCAGAAAAACTGCTGCTGGCGGGCGTGATGCTGCGCGATCTTGCACGTTTTGATCTTCGCGGTACGCTTATTCACGGGCGCGATGTTGAAATTGATACTAACGTTATCATTGAAGGTAACGTAACCGTTGGGGATCGCGTCAAGATTGGCACCGGCTGCATCATCAAAAACAGCGTAATTGGTGATGGTTGTGAGCTTAGCCCCTACAGTGTGGTGGAAGATGCCCATCTGGAAGCCGCTTGCACCATCGGTCCTTTCGCGCGTCTGCGCCCGGGCGCAGAGCTGCAGGAAGGCGCGCACGTGGGTAACTTCGTCGAAATGAAAAAAGCGCGTCTGGGTAAAGGCTCTAAAGCCGGTCACCTGACCTATCTGGGCGATGCGGAAATTGGCGATAACGTGAACATCGGTGCGGGTACGATCACTTGCAACTACGATGGCGCCAATAAATTTAAAACCATTATTGGCGATGATGTGTTTGTCGGTTCCGACACTCAACTGGTGGCACCTGTCACCGTGGGTAAAGGCGCTACTATCGCGGCGGGGACGACCGTAACTCGCGATGTTGCCGATAACGAACTGGTATTAAGCCGTGTGCCTCAGGTCCATAAACAGGGCTGGCAGCGTCCGGTGAAGAAGAAATAGTTTATTTTTGCCGGATGGCGGCCTACGTGCGGTGACGTTCTGTAGGCCTGATAAGCGTGAGCGCCATCAGGCAGACAAGAGATGAGGGGATAATATAATCCTCCGCTCAACAAGCAGTACCTATAAAAATAACCCCACTCTCTACAAGGCTCGGGGCGCCCGGAATACGGGTATTACCCAAAGTATTTCGCGCTGTAGCAAGGCGGCAAGCTTGGGAATCTACGGGAGCTTACTAAAGTAAGTGACCGTAGTGAGCAAGCGTAGCCAACGTAGCTACGGAGTGAAAAACGAAGGGGAAACAGGTTGACCGACAACGACAGGCAAAATGCCTAAATTCGGAATCAAAAAATATGTGTGGAATTGTTGGCGCTATCGCGCAGCGTGATGTAGCTGAAATCCTTCTCGAAGGTTTACGTCGTCTGGAATATCGTGGTTATGACTCTGCTGGTCTGGCCGTTGTCGATGCTGAAGGCAACATGACCCGTCTGCGTCGTCTGGGTAAAGTGCAGATGCTGACTGCTGCTGCGGAAGAACATCCGCTGCATGGTGGTACAGGTATCGCTCATACCCGTTGGGCGACACACGGCGAACCTTCAGAAGCGAACGCGCATCCCCATGTTTCTGAACACATTGTTGTGGTGCATAACGGCATCATAGAAAACCATGAACCGCTGCGTGAACTGCTGAAAACCCGTGGTTACACCTTTGTTTCTGAAACCGACACCGAAGTGATTGCTCACCTGGTGCACTGGGAGCTGGAACAGGGTGGTACGCTGCGTGAAGCGGTACTGCGTACTATTCCGCAGCTGCGCGGTGCCTACGGCACAGTGATCATGGATACCCGTAACCCGGAAACCCTGCTGGCGGCACGTTCTGGTAGCCCGCTGGTGATTGGTCTGGGTATGGGGGAGAACTTTATCGCTTCCGATCAGCTGGCGCTGCTGCCGGTAACCCGTCGCTTCATCTTCCTGGAAGAGGGCGACATCGCGGAAGTGACCCGTCGTTCGGTTACCATTTTTGACAAGTCTGGCGCGGAAGTTAAACGTCAGGATATCGAATCGAATCTGCAGTATGACGCGGGCGAGAAAGGTATTTATCGCCACTACATGCAGAAAGAGATCTACGAACAGCCGAACGCGATTAAAAATACCCTGACCGGGCGCATTAGCCACGGTGAAGTGGATTTAAGCGAACTGGGTTCACGTGCCAACGAGCTGCTGTCTCAGGTTGAGCATATCCAGATTATCGCCTGCGGTACATCATACAACTCCGGTATGGTGTCCCGTTACTGGTTTGAATCGCTGGCGGGTATTCCTTGTGATGTCGAAATCGCTTCCGAGTTCCGCTATCGCAAATCTGCCGTGCGTCGTAACAGCCTGATGATCACCCTTTCCCAGTCTGGTGAAACGGCGGATACCCTGGCGGGTCTGCGCTTATCTAAAGAGCTGGGTTATCTGGGCTCGCTGGCTATCTGTAACGTACCGGGGTCCTCTCTGGTGCGTGAATCTGACCTGGCAATGATGACCAATGCCGGTACCGAAATCGGTGTGGCCTCCACGAAAGCCTTTACCACACAGCTGACCGTTCTGCTGATGCTGGTGGCGAAACTGTCTCGTCTGAAAGGCCTGGATGCGTCTATTGAGCAGGAAATCGTTCACGGACTGCAGGCGCTGCCGAGCCGTATTGAGCAGATGCTGTCGCAGGACAAACGCATTGCCGCCCTGGCCGAAGGTTTCTCTGACAAGCACCATGCGTTGTTCCTGGGGCGTGGCGATCAGTACCCGATTGCGCTGGAAGGCGCGCTGAAGCTGAAAGAAATCTCCTACATTCACGCTGAAGCTTATGCCGCAGGTGAACTGAAACACGGTCCGCTGGCGCTGATTGATGCCGATATGCCGGTTATCGTGGTCGCGCCGAACAACGAACTGCTGGAAAAACTGAAATCCAACATTGAAGAAGTTCGTGCCCGTGGCGGTCAGCTGTACGTCTTTGCTGACCAGGATGCAGGCTTTACCAGCAGCGAAAACATGCACATCATTGAGATGCCGCATGTGGAAGAGGTGATTGCGCCGATCTTCTACACCGTACCGCTGCAGTTACTGGCTTACCACGTTGCGCTGATTAAAGGCACCGACGTCGACCAGCCGCGTAACCTGGCGAAGTCGGTTACCGTGGAGTAATCCAGACCTAACTGAACTGAAAATGCCCTGCTATAAGCGGGGCATTTTTTTAAACTTGTTCTGTTTTTAATCAATTATTCCGCCTGTTTTATGTGACAAACCGTCATCTTCAGCTACTGTTTCCAGTGTCATAAAAAGAAAATTTTAGCGAAATGCTATTGTCATGATAGTGGCTAAGATTTTGTTTTAAATATGTTTTTACATAAAAAACTTCTCGTGTTTTTCGTTGTCATAAAACTGTCATATTTCGTACATTTAACTGTCACCTGTTTGTCCTATTTTGCTCACAGTAGCAACTCAAACAACGATTTACGAAAACCGTGCAGGAGACATTATGAAAGTTATGCGTACCACTGTCGCAACTGTTGTCGCCGCGACCTTATCCATGAGCGCGTTCTCTGCGTTTGCAGCAGCGAGCCTGACAGGTGCAGGTGCAACCTTCCCTGCGCCAGTGTATGCCAAATGGGCAGATACCTATCAGAAAGAGACTGGTAGCAAAGTAAACTACCAGGGTATCGGCTCCTCCGGTGGTGTAAAACAAATCACTGCGAATACCGTTGATTTCGGTGCTTCAGATGCGCCGCTGTCTGATGAAAAACTCAATCAGGAAGGCCTGTTCCAGTTCCCAACCGTTATCGGTGGTGTGGTGCTGGCTGTGAACATCCCTGGCCTGAAATCCGGCGAGCTGGTGCTGGACGGTAAAACGCTGGGCGATATCTACCTCGGTAAAATTAAGAAGTGGGATGATGAAGCCATCACCAAACTGAACCCGGGTCTGAAGCTGCCTTCTCAGAATATCGCCGTTGTGCGTCGTGCTGACGGTTCCGGTACTTCTTTCGTCTTCACCAGCTACCTGGCGAAAGTGAACGAAGAGTGGAAATCTAAAATTGGTTCCGGCTCTACCGTTAACTGGCCGACCGGTCTGGGCGGTAAAGGTAACGACGGTATCGCCGCGTTCGTACAGCGTCTGCCGGGTTCTATCGGCTACGTTGAGTATGCTTACGCTAAGCAGAACAACCTGGCGTACACCAAGCTGGTCTCTGCTGATGGCAAACCGGTAAGCCCGACCGAAGAGAGCTTCGCTAACGCTGCAAAAGGCGCTGACTGGAGCAAAACCTTCGCTCAGGATCTGACTAACCAGAAAGGTGACGATGCGTGGCCAATCACTTCTACTACCTTCATCCTGGTGCACAAAGAGCAGAAGAAACCTGAGCAGGGTACTGAAGTGCTGAAGTTCTTCGACTGGGCGTACAAAAATGGTGGCAAACAGGCTAATGACCTGGATTACGCCAGCCTGCCGGATAGCGTGGTTGAGCAGGTTCGTGCTGCATGGAAGACCAACGTGAAAGATAGCAGCGGTAAAGCGCTGTACTAACAGGATATTTTTGACGAAGATGGCGGGTGGCGCTAGGCTTACCCGCCCTACGGTTCATCCTGTAGGCCCGATTCGTAGGCCGGATAAGCCTAGCTCCATCCGGCAGGGCAACTTCGTAAACGCGTTTAACTTAAAGAGTGATTTATGGCTGCAACCAAGCCTGCTTTTAACCCACCGGGTAAAAAGGGTGACATGATATTCAGCGCGCTGGTAAAACTGGCTGCGCTGATTGTGCTATTGATGTTGGGTGGCATTATTGTCTCTCTGGTTATCTCCTCCTGGCCAAGCATTCAGAAATTTGGCTTCTCCTTTCTATGGACAAAAGAATGGGATGCGCCAAACGATATCTACGGTGCATTAGTACCGATTTACGGTACGCTGGTCACCTCGCTCATCGCGCTGCTGATCGCCGTTCCGGTGAGTTTCGGCATTGCTTTATTCCTGACGGAACTTGCACCTGGTTGGCTGCGTCGCCCACTGGGTATCGCTATTGAACTGCTGGCGGCAATTCCGAGTATCGTGTACGGCATGTGGGGCCTGTTTATCTTTGCTCCGCTGTTTGCGACGTATTTCCAGGAACCGGTAGGGAACATCCTTTCCAACATTCCGTTTGTTGGCGCGCTGTTTGCTGGTCCGGCGTTTGGTATCGGTATTCTGGCGGCTGGCGTAATTCTCGCTATCATGATCATCCCGTACATTGCGGCGGTTATGCGCGATGTGTTCGAACAAACGCCGGTGCTGATGAAAGAGTCAGCCTACGGTATCGGTTGTACTACCTGGGAAGTTATCTGGCGCATCGTCCTGCCGTTCACTAAAAACGGTGTGATTGGCGGTGTGATGCTTGGTTTGGGGCGCGCGCTGGGTGAAACCATGGCGGTGACCTTTATCATCGGTAACACCTACCAGCTCGACAGTGCCTCGCTGTACATGCCTGGCAACAGTATTACCTCTGCGCTGGCGAATGAATTTGCCGAAGCGGAATCAGGGCTGCACGTTGCCGCGTTGATGGAACTGGGTCTGATTCTGTTTGTGATCACCTTCATCGTGCTGGCGGCGTCTAAGTTCATGATCATGCGCCTTGCGAAGAACGAGGGGGCACGCTAATGGCTACGCTTGAAATGCAAAACACCGCTGCGCTTGCGGAATCCCGCCGTAAAATGCAGGCGCGTCGTCGCCTGAAGAACCGTATCGCGCTGACGCTCTCCATGGCAACCATGGCGTTCGGTCTGTTCTGGCTGATCTGGATCCTGATGTCCACCATCACCCGCGGTATTGACGGTATGTCGCTGGCGCTGTTCACCGAAATGACACCTCCGCCGAATACGGCTGGTGGTGGTCTGGCTAACGCCCTGGCAGGTAGCGGACTGTTAATTCTGTGGGCAACCGTGTTTGGTACACCGCTTGGTATTATGGCGGGCATCTACCTGGCAGAGTATGGACGTAAGTCCTGGCTGGCTGAGGTCATCCGCTTTATCAACGACATTCTGTTGTCTGCGCCATCAATCGTAGTTGGCCTGTTCGTTTACACCATCGTGGTAGCAAAAATGGAGCACTTCTCCGGCTGGGCGGGCGTTATCGCGCTGGCGCTGCTGCAGGTGCCCATTGTTATTCGTACCACGGAGAACATGCTCAAGCTGGTGCCGGATAGCCTGCGTGAAGCCGCCTATGCGCTGGGTACGCCGAAGTGGAAGATGATTTCTGCGATCACCCTGAAGGCGTCTGTCTCGGGCATCATTACAGGCGTTCTGCTGGCTATTGCGCGTATCGCAGGTGAAACAGCTCCACTGCTGTTTACGTCGCTCTCCAACCAGTTCTGGAGCACCGACATGATGCAGCCTATCGCCAACCTGCCGGTCACTATCTTTAAGTTTGCGATGAGTCCGTTTGCTGAGTGGCAGCAACTGGCCTGGGCCGGGGTGCTGATTATTACTCTGTGCGTATTGCTGCTGAACATTCTGGCGCGCGTTATTTTCGCGAAGAAGAAACACGGTTAAGACGAGTTGCCGGATGGCGGCGTAAATGCCTTATCCGGCCTACGGTCGAACATATTTGTAGGCCTGATAAGCTGCGCGCCATCAGGCATGATAAGGAATAGATTGAGATGAGTATGGTTGATACTGCTCCGGGTAAGATTCAGGTTCGTGATTTGAACTTCTACTATGGCAAATTCCATGCCCTGAAGAACATCAACCTGGATATTGCTAAAAATCAGGTAACGGCGTTTATCGGGCCGTCAGGCTGTGGTAAATCGACGCTGTTGCGTACGTTCAACAAAATGTTTGAACTGTACCCGGAACAGCGTGCGGAAGGCGAAATTCTGCTGGATGGCGACAATATTCTCACCAACACCCAGGATATCGCTCTGCTGCGTGCCAAAGTGGGCATGGTATTCCAGAAGCCGACGCCGTTCCCGATGTCCATCTACGACAACATCGCTTTTGGTGTGCGTCTGTTTGAGAAACTCTCGCGTGCCGATATGGACGAACGTGTGCAGTGGGCATTGACCAAGGCCGCACTGTGGAACGAAACCAAAGATAAATTACACCAGAGCGGGTACTCTCTCTCCGGTGGTCAGCAGCAGCGTCTGTGTATTGCGCGTGGTATCGCCATTCGTCCGGAAGTGCTGCTGCTTGATGAGCCGTGTTCAGCGCTCGACCCCATTTCTACCGGGCGTATCGAAGAGCTGATCACCGAGCTGAAAGAGGATTACACCGTTGTTATCGTAACCCACAACATGCAGCAGGCTGCGCGTTGTTCCGATCACACGGCGTTTATGTACCTGGGCGAGTTGATTGAGTTCAGCAACACGGACGATCTGTTCACCAAGCCCGCGAAGAAACAAACTGAAGACTACATCACCGGTCGTTACGGCTGATTCAGGAGCTTGTTGTGGATAACCTTAACCTTAATAAACATATTTCCGGCCAGTTCAATGCAGAGCTGGAAAGCATCCGTACCCAGGTGATGACCATGGGCGGCATGGTCGAGCAGCAGCTTTCTGATGCGATTACCGCCATGCATAACCAGGACAGCGAGCTGGCGAAGCGCGTCATTGAAGGCGATAAGAACGTCAACATGATGGAAGTGGCGATTGATGAAGCCTGTGTGCGTATCATCGCCAAGCGTCAGCCAACCGCCAGCGACCTGCGCCTGGTGATGGCGATTATCAAAACCATCGCAGAGCTGGAACGTATTGGCGACGTGGCGGATAAAATCTGCCGCACCGCGCTGGAGAAATTCTCCCAACAGCATCAGCCGCTGCTGGTAAGTCTGGAATCACTGGGCCGCCACACCGTACAAATGCTGCATGACGTGCTGGATGCGTTTGCGCGTATGGATCTCGACGAAGCGGTACGTATTTATCGCGAAGATAAGAAAGTTGACCAGGAATATGAAGGCATCGTGCGTCAGCTGATGACCTATATGATGGAAGACCCGCGTACCATTCCAAGCGTGCTGACCGCGCTGTTCTGCGCGCGTTCTATCGAGCGTATCGGCGACCGTTGCCAGAATATCTGCGAATACATCTTCTACTTCGTGAAGGGACAAGACTTCCGTCACGTGGGCGGCGATGAGCTGGATAAGCTGCTGGCGGGCAAAGATCCGAAAGAGTGATAAAAATCCAGAAAGTAGGCCGGATAAGCGTCAGCGCCATCCGGCAATTGCCCGGTGGCGCAAGCTTACCGGGCCTACAAAAAATTAACGGGTAATATCCCAACCCCGCGCCTTCCACAATTCCGGCAACTGTGCCAGATCGGTAAACGTCGTGACTTTTGGATGATCGATCGGTTTGTTATGCGGATCGGCACAGAAGTAGAACACTTCCATCCCCGCCGCAATCCCCGCCTGCGCGCCTGCGCTGGAATCATCAACCAAAATGCAGTTCTCAACGTTAACGTCCATCGCTTTCGCCGCATGGAACATTAGGGCCGGATCGGGCTTCCAGCGTTGGATATCGTAGCCGCTGAACAGTAAATCAGGGAAATGGTGCAACATGCCCAGCTTACCCAGCGAATGCTGCATTTTGCTGACCGGACCGTTAGACACCACGCTCATTGGTACGGCCATGCTGTCCAGCAGCGCATTGGCACCGGCAATCACCTCCAGTTCCGTATCGAACAGACGTGCGACCTCAGCGCGGTAAACCGGTTCTAAATCGGCTTTTGCCAGTTCGACACCGTGCTCTTCGTTGATAATGTCGATGATCTCGTACAGCTTTACCCCCTTGAAGCGTTTGAAAATTTCTTCAAGATCGAGCGTAATGCCGAATGCCTGGAACATGCTGACATACGCGCGCGAACAAATCACTTCACTGTCGACAAGGGTACCGTCACAGTCAAAAAATACGGCTTCTATCTGGGACATGTCATTTCCGTTTTAACAAGTTTAACGTTTTCGTAATGCATTATTGGGCGACGCAATCGTTGCCGTATAAGCAAAATCAATGAAAAAAGTTGCTCATAACCCAACCCTATTGTCGCATTTTGGTATAGGATAGCGACGAATTTTCCCTCCTTGTTCGGAAATTGATAATGAGTCAACAACACACAACCCAGGCTTCTGGCCAGGGGATGCTGGAACGCGTGTTCAAACTGCGCGAACATGGCACGACGGCACGGACCGAAGTGATCGCCGGTTTAACCACCTTCCTGACGATGGTGTATATCGTTTTTGTTAACCCGCAAATTCTTGGCGTGGCTGGCATGGATACCAGCGCCGTCTTTGTTACCACCTGCCTTATTGCTGCCTTTGGTAGCATCCTGATGGGGCTATTTGCTAACCTGCCGGTCGCACTTGCGCCTGCTATGGGCCTGAACGCATTCTTCGCTTTCGTGGTCGTCGGCGCGATGGGCCTGTCATGGCAGATCGGTATGGGGGCTATCTTCTGGGGTGCGGTAGGTCTGCTGTTGCTGACGATTTTCCGCGTACGTTACTGGATGATTGCCAATATCCCGGTTAGCCTGCGCGTGGGGATCACCAGCGGTATTGGTCTGTTCATCGGCATGATGGGGCTGAAAAACGCCGGCGTTATCGTTGCCAACAAAGACACGCTGGTGTCGATTGGCAACCTGACCTCCCACAGCGTACTGCTCGGTATTCTGGGCTTCTTTATCATCGCGATTCTGGCGTCACGTAACATTCATGCGGCGGTGCTGATCTCCATCATTGTGACCACGCTGCTGGGCTGGATGCTGGGCGATGTCCATTATAACGGCATCGTCTCCGCACCGCCGAGCGTCATGTCTGTTATCGGGCATGTCGATCTGGCCGGTTCGTTTAATATTGGCCTGGCGGGCGTGATTTTCTCATTCATGCTGGTCAACCTGTTCGATTCCTCCGGTACGCTGATTGGCGTTACGGACAAAGCCGGTCTGGCAGATGCGAAGGGCAAGTTCCCGCGCATGAAGCAGGCGTTGTATGTGGATAGCGTGTCGTCTGTTACCGGCGCGTTTATCGGGACGTCTTCCGTTACCGCGTATATTGAGTCTTCTTCCGGGGTTTCTGTCGGCGGACGTACCGGCCTGACCGCGGTCGTTGTTGGCCTGCTGTTCCTGCTGGTTATCTTCCTGTCGCCGCTGGCGGGAATGGTGCCGGGCTATGCGGCTGCAGGTGCGCTGATTTACGTTGGTGTGCTGATGACATCAAGTCTGTCGCGCGTGAAGTGGGATGACCTGACAGAAGCGGTTCCGGCGTTTATTACCGCCGTGATGATGCCGTTTAGCTTCTCGATTACCGAAGGTATCGCGCTGGGCTTTATCTCTTACTGCGTGATGAAGATCGGTACCGGTCGTTTCCGCGACCTCAGCCCGTGCGTCATCGTTGTTGCACTGCTGTTTGTGCTGAAGATTGTGTTTATCGACGCGCACTAATCGCTGTTTATTTGACCGTAGAAAAACAAGCCCGGCATATCGCCGGGCTTTTTCTTTTATGCTTTCACGCGCTGGATGTAGTCACCAAATGCGGTTAACTGGCCGGTCAGATGGTCCAGCGTGCTTTGGTCGATCACTTCACCCGTCTGCGGGTCCACTTTGTTCTGAATCACGCCGCCCATAAATTCCGGCTTGTTCATTACCATAGCGTCGAGGAACACCAGGATTTGGCGCAGATGGTACTGGCAGCGCGCACCGCCAATGGCGCCCATGGAGCTGGTCTGGATCAGCACCGGTTTGCCCGATAATGGCTGATCCGGCAGACGAGACAGCCAGTCGATAGCGTTCTTCAGTCCGCCGGGCACTGAATAGTTATATTCCGGCGTCACGATGACGACACCATCAGCCTTCCTGATTTGCTCTGCCAGCGCTTCTACACTTGCCGGAAAACCTTCTTCCTGCTGGAGATCGGCATCGTACAGCGGGATATCACCAATTGATGGCAACGCGTTCACTTCCATGCCCGCTGGAGCAATCTTGGGCAGCGTACGGGCAACCATTCCATTAAACGAACCTTTGCGCAGACTTCCCAGTAACGTAACAACATTCAATGTTTCAGACATGGTGACTCCTGTTTCATCATAAAGGTTAAATCAAAGCGTATGGCTCTTCGCTGCGCATAATTGAGAGAACCGGATCAGACGACCTGTAGGCTCATTGGCGCGTGTCTGGATATCAGGCAAACTTTTCCAGTCCTGTTTACCATCAAACTCCCAAACCTTGAGTTTTTCAATGGTTGGCGTAACCGCAACCGACCACACCAGCACATCTTCCGCATCGCAAATGGCTTCGACCTGCGCAACATGGGCACATTTCAGACGTCCTGCACCGGGTAAAAGCTGGAGTTCACGCGGGTCGTCATTGCACACATCGCCGGTGAGTTTGAGTACGCTCTGGCGCAAGGTAATGAGCTGCGCACGTGCTTCGTTGGGGTCGTTTTGGTTATTGATCCACAGATTTTCGTTGCTGGAGAAGCGCCAGGTTTCCGCTGAATTTGGATTGTGAAAGCCGCGGGTAGCCCGCTGAAGTTCCAAATCCAGGCCGCAAGTTCCTTCCGTCGTTAGCGCAACGCCGACGATATTCCCGGCATAAGAAATCGAAAACCCCGGCAGGTTCTTATCGCGAAAAACGGGCTTTCCTTTGGCCTGAGTAACAATCTCAGGTAGCGTACTGGTGCCGTAAAGCATAAACATCAGTTCAGCGAGAAGACTTCTGGAAGCCAGGAAGCGTGTCCGGCGATGAGCGGGTAAATTTCTTGCTTCGATATGACATGGAGAAGGGAGGCGAGCTGAAACCAGGTGTCCCTCCGTAAGAATCCCTCTGGCAAAATGTGTCGCCATTTGTCGCTCCGTGAGTAATGGTCCGTGATAATTACCAGAGTAACATTTACGCGGCTTCCAGGCAGGCTTTGCTGCCCAAAAAGTAAGCTGAAATGGAATACATTACGCGATATTTACATTTCTGTTGCCAGAATGGTCGATTCAGCAACAACGTGGCGGCGGATCGTCAGGACATATCGCGATAAAGCGCCTTGATCGTGTCCTTCAACCAGACGATCTTAGGATTATGACTGTTACGTTTATGCCAAAGAAGGGTGAACGGTACGCGCATTTTTTCCAGCTGCGCGGCATCAAAAGGCATAGGGCGTGCCACCAGTGGAAGCTGGTGGAGTTGGTTATAACGCTGGCAATAAACTGGTGCGGTGGCTATCAGCGAGTGATCCGGCTGGGCGGCCATAAACAGCGACTGCTCAAACCCAGGTAAACATAACGCGATATTGCGTGCGCGGCCCATCTCTTGCAGGACTTCATCCAGCGCCCATGTATCGCTTTGCTCCCAGCTAATGCTGATGTGCGGATAGCGCAGAAAAGTGTCCAGATTCCACTCTTCCTGTAATGCCGGGTGATCTTCACGTAGCCAGACGCAAGGGAGATCGGAAAACAGCACTTCATGGTCGATCGACAGCGGCAGCAAACTTAATAGTTCACGCGAGCGCGGATGGCTTTCGCGCCCGGTAAAGCCGATATCCACTTCGCCGCGAATAATCGCATCCAGCGAATCATAGTCCCAGTTGCGTATTTTGATCGTCGCCTGAGGATAGCGTTGATAAATCTGCCGGGAAAGCGCGTTGAACATGATCATCACCAGCGGCGTTTCGGCTACCAGATCAAACTTTAGCCCGCGCGGCGCTTCATGGTGTGGCTTATCCAGCAACTGGTTGCTCATTTGCATCCACTCTGCCAGGTTCTGTTCCATGCTGACCATCAGCGGCGTTGGCGTTAGTCCCAGTGGGGTGTTTACAAACAGCGGATCGTCAAACCAGGTCCTCAACTTCGACAATGACTTACTCACCGCCGACGGCGTGACGTTCATCCGTTTGGCGGTTTTGGTGACGCTGCGTTCCTGCATTAACAGCTGCAGGCAGAGCAATAAATTAAGATCGAGACTGCTGAGGGATTTCTTCATGAGTTGGCGCGGACCGGTTAGGTGCAACAGTGATAATCAGCATGATACTCACTATGCTACAGCCAATCAGAATCCCGATCAGCATATTCAGCGCATCAAGACCGAGCACCGCCGCCAGCCAAATCCACAGCGAGGAACCGCAAACCTGTGCAATACCTAACGCCGAGCTGGCAACGCCCGCGCGCAACGAGAACGGCCCCAGCGCCTGGCTCATGGCGACACCGAAGCCGACGGAGAACCCGGCACAGATTAAGGTCAGCCCAAACAGCGTCACCATGTGCGAGCTGGCAAGGGTTAACACTACGCCGGCAGACAGAAACAGCACCTGTGAGGTCAGCATCAGAACGCGAGGCTTAAATACGCTCAGAGCAAATGGCGTAGAGAAAGAGACCGCCATACTGATGCCTGCGGTCATGGCCATCGTGGTGGCATACTCACCACGGTCGAAGCCCATCACTTCCATCAGCAGCACCGGAGACGTATTCACGAAGGTCAGGATCACCGACACGCTGAGGGTAGTAATGGCCAGGCGGCTTAAGAAAAAGCGATTAATCAGCGACTCTGCGCGATGATCGCTCTGCGTTGAGGTCGAGAGCATCGCTGGGCGCGATTCTCGCAGGATAAACACCGACAGCAGGCAAACGACCACACCCATCCCGATCATCGTGTAGAACAGGCTCTGCCACGGGTATTTAAGCATAATCAGATGCCCCATCACCGGAGCCAGTACCGGTACGATACAGGTTATACCGTTCAACAGCGACAGTACCTTTGCCCTGCGGCGATCGTCGAGCGTATCGCGCAGAATGGCGAAAGCCACCACGTAGCAGCAACCTGCGCCTGTGCCCTGAACAAAGCGGCCAATAAGAAACGGCGTACCGCTTTCGGCGAATGAACACAGCGCAGAGGCGAAAATAAAGATGAGGGCGCCGACAATAGCGACAGGTTTGCGTCCTGATCGATCGGCAATTTTTCCGGCGAACAGCATCGCCGTCGCCATTCCCGCCAGATAAACCGAAAACGCGATATGCAGTTGTGCCTCGCTGGCCTGTAAATCGGCAGCAATACGGGGCAGCCCCACCAGATACATATCAATACCGGCGGGATAGAGTAACACCAGGGCGAAACTGCAGATTAGAAAGCGTGTCATAGCGACCTCATGAGGAATGTGGCGCTAAGCATACGGTCAGAGAGTCAACTGCACGAGTTGCCATTTGGACAACAGTGATTTCCCCATGGGAAATTGTTGTTGCCGGATGGCGGCGTAAACGCCTTATCCAGCCTACGGGGCCTGTAGGCCCGGCAAGCATCGCGCCACCGGGCAACACAATGTTACTTACCAATACAGAAGCTGGAGAAAATCCGTCCCAAGAGATCGTCAGAGGTAAATTCCCCGGTGATTTCACTGAGGTTCTGCTGCGCCAGACGTAGCTCCTCTGCCAGCAGCTCTCCGGCCCATGCTCCGAGCAACTGAGCTTTACCCTGCTCGAGGTGCTCTGCCGCTTCTGCCAGCGCCTGCAGGTGACGACGACGCGCCAGGAAGCCGCCTTCCATATTGGTTTCAAAGCCCATGCTCTGTTTGAGATGGTTACGCAGCACGTCAACACCTTCCCCGGTACGCGCGGAGAGGCGAACCAGTGAGTGGCCATTTACTTCGCTAAGACCCAGCGTCTCGCCGGTAATATCTGCTTTGTTACGCACCACGGTGATCGGCAGTTTAGCTGGCAGACGGGCAATAAAGTCGGGCCAAATGTCCGCCGGGTCTACGGCGTCGGTAGTGGTACCATCAACCATAAACAGTACGCGGTCGGCCTGTTCGATTTCCTGCCAGGCACGTTCGATACCAATGCGTTCAACTTCATCGCTGGCGTCGCGCAGACCGGCGGTGTCGATGATGTGCAGCGGCATACCGTCGATATGGATATGCTCACGCAGTACGTCGCGGGTGGTCCCGGCGATGTCGGTGACAATGGCCGCCTCACGGCCCGCCAGCGCGTTTAACAGGCTTGATTTCCCGGCGTTCGGGCGACCGGCAATCACCACCTTCATCCCTTCGCGCAGCAGGCTGCCCTGACGCGCTTCGGCGCGTACGGCATCAAGATCGCTGATAACGCTGTTGAGCTGCGCTTCAATCTTGCCATCAGACAGGAAGTCGATTTCTTCATCCGGGAAGTCGATCGCTGCTTCCACGTAGATGCGCAGGTGAGTGAGTGCTTCCACAAGATGATTTACCCGAGCGGAAAAGGCGCCCTGCAACGAGTTCAGCGCCGAGCGAGCGGCTTGCTCTGAGCTGGCATCGATCAGGTCGGCAATCGCCTCTGCCTGGGCTAAATCGAGCTTATCATTGAGAAACGCGCGCTCGGAGAATTCACCCGGTCTGGCGATGCGCAGACCGGGAATGGTCAGAATACGTTTGAGCAGCAGATCAAGAATCACCGGACCACCGTGGCCCTGAAGCTCTAAAACGTCTTCGCCGGTAAAGGAGTTCGGGCCGGGGAACCACAGGGCAATCCCCTGATCCAGCGCGCTGCCATCCGCGTCTTTAAACGGCAGATAGTCGGCATAACGCGGTTTTGGCAGTTTCCCCAGTACGGTTTCTGCGACTTCACGTGCCTTCAGGCCGGAGATACGCAGGATACCCACGCCACCACGTCCCGGAGGGGTGGCCTGAGCGACGATGGTGTCGTTATGGCTCATGGTTTGTCTCTTCTTAATACAATAAAAAAGGCGGTCTAAAATGACCGCCCTTTACTTTATGTTCCGTTTGCCGGATGGCGGCTTCGCCTAATCCGGCCTACACCGAATCAGGAGTTTTTCTTCTCGCGGCTATGCAGCCCACGCTTCTCCAGACCACGGTAAATCAGCTGCTGCTGAATAATGGTTACCAGGTTGCTGACGATATAGTACAGCACCAGACCTGACGGGAACCACAGGAAGAACACGGTGAAGATGACCGGCATAAAGGTCATGATCTTCTGCTGCATCGGGTCGGTCACGGTGGTCGGAGACATCTTCTGAATGAAGAACATCGTCACGCCCATCAGAATCGGCAGGATGTAGTACGGGTCCTGTGCAGACAGGTCATGGATCCACAGTGCAAACGGCGCATGACGCAGTTCAATGGAGCCCATCAGCATGTAGTACAACGCCAGGAAGATTGGCATCTGGATGATCAGCGGGAAGCAGCCGCCCAGCGGGTTAACCTTCTCAGCTTTGTACAGGGCCATCATTTCCTGGCTCTGACGCTGTTTGTCATCGCCCAGACGCTCACGCATAGCCTGAATCTTCGGCTGCAGCATACGCATCTTCGCCATGGAGGTGTACTGCGCTTTGGTCAG
The DNA here is from genome assembly GCF_004353845.1 of Citrobacter arsenatis. Lineage (GTDB taxonomy): Bacteria > Pseudomonadota > Gammaproteobacteria > Enterobacterales > Enterobacteriaceae > Citrobacter > Citrobacter arsenatis. Next base: position 3,964 of record NZ_CP037864.1, on the reverse strand, counting down.
CGGGTACATGATACCACGAACGATAAAGGTGATAACGATGATGGAGAAGCCCCAGTTACCCAGGAAGCTATGGATCCACTTCAGCAGTTTAAACAGCGGCTGAGAGATGAACCACAGCCAGCCGTAATCCACTGTCAGATCCAGATGCGGTGCAACGGCCGCCATTTTATCCTGAATTTCCGGGCCGACCCACAGGGTGCTGGTCATCGCGCCAGTCTGGCCTGGCTGAACCAGTACCGGCTGTGATTTATAGCCGATAGCGGCAATGCCGTTACCCAGGTTAGCGGTATAGAAGTTGTTGGTGCCGTCGTTACGCGGAACCCATGCCGTTGCGAAATACTGTTGCAGCATTGCGACCCAGCCGTCTTTAGCATTGACGTTCAGGTTTTCGTTTTCAGCAATGGTGTCGAATTTGTATTTCTCATACTTCTCATCCGGCGTGGAGTACGCCGCGCCACGGAAGGTGTGCAGCGCAAAGTTGCTGCTACCGGTGTCGCGATGAGATGGCAGATTGATGGATTGCTTCAGCTGACCAAAGGTGGAGACTTCCAGCGGTTTTTCGCCGGTGTTCTGCACGCTGTAGTTAACGTTGACAGCATATTCACCACGCTTGAGGACAAACGTTTTAGTGAATGTGTTACCCGCTGCGTCAGTATAGGTCATCGGGATCTGCAGTTCGTTCTGACCGTCAGCCAGTACAAACGCGTCTTTTTCGACGTTGTACAGCGGACGCGGGCCGTTAGCTGGGTTATCCGGGCCGTCACGACCTGTCAGGCCACTCTGAGCCTGGTAGATGAACTGTGGCGTGGTTTCCAGTAACTGGAACGGTTCGGTAGAACCGAGTTCTTTCGGGTAAGCTGGCAGTGAAGCCTGTTCCACATCACCACCACGGGTGTTGATGGTCAGATCAAGCACGTCAGTTTTAACCGTAATCAGTTTCCCCTGGCCACTGGCCGGTACGCCCTGGTCTGCGGCGCTACCCGCTGCGGTGGTCGTTGTCTGCGTGGTCTGTTGAGCCTGAGGTTGCGGGTTTTTATCCTGCTCCCAGGCTTGCCAGATCATGAAAGACACGAACAGCAAAGCGATGACTAAAAGATTGCGTTGCGAATCCATCGTTAGTGTTCTCTGGTATCAAATGGTCCGGGCGGGACGGGATCGTCACCACCAGGGTGTAAAGGGTGGCATTTTAATACGCGTTTCACCGTCAACCAACTGCCTTTTATCACTCCAAACCTGCGCAATGCCTCAATTCCGTAGCTCGAACAGGTTGGAGTGAAACGGCAATGCGGCCCAAGCAGCGGACTGATCAGGCGTTGATAGACCCGAATGAGGGCTATCAGGACCCGCGAGCCAGGCGACAATGGCGACGCCATAATTTTTCCAACGCTTCCGAGAGAGCACGGTTATCGAGGTCAGCAACCCCTTTTTTTGCCACCACCACGAAATCCATTGCTGGAAGCTCGTGCTGACGTAAACGGAAGCTTTCACGCGTCAGACGTTTAATCCGATTGCGTTCATGCGCACGTTTGACATTTTTCTTGGCGACAGTAAGACCGATACGGGGATGCCCCAGCGAATTCAGGCGGCCGAGGATGGTGATTTGCGGCGTGCCAGCCCGTTGTGGCTGCTGGAAGACGAATGTGAAATGAGTGGGAGTTAACAAACGTAACTCCCTGGGAAATGCGAGCTTAACCACTCAGGGGCTAGCTTTTATTACTTAGAAACGGTCAGACGAGAACGGCCTTTAGCACGACGACGTGCCAGAACCTGACGACCATTTTTATTAGCCATACGAGCACGGAAGCCGTGAGAACGGTTGCGCTTCAGTACAGACGGTTGAAAAGTGCGTTTCATGGCGATTTCTACCTAAACTTGAATAAATTCACTGACTTTTGCGTATACCCGAACGAATTTCGAACGACTTACGCCACAGTGTGGGTGATTAAAGAGGCCGGATTGTAATAATTGTACACTCCGGAGTCAATTCTCTTTCCTTATTTCCCGCTTTTTTCCGCACGGTTTCGCGTAAAAAACAGGCAGCGTTGACGCCGTAAGGCGACCGTTACTCGCTGGGGGTAAGAATTATACGGGCTGGTGGATAAAGCGCAAGGATCGCTCGGGATCTTTATTAGATCGTTTAAGCAGTAAAGCATCTTTACTCATTAATTTTTTCAATATGCGCGCTAAAACCTGCAGCACTTCTCCAGGATCGTTTACACTTAGCCGATTCTGGATCATCCTGTGGATAAATCGGGAAGAATCTGTGAGAAACAGAAGATCTCTTTCTCAGTTTACGCTATGATCCGCGGTCCCGATCGTTTCAATGGATCCTGATCGGGGAAAAATTGCAGATAGCAATTCGCACGTCACCCTTTGCATAGGGTCTTGTCGATGTGCGTCAACAATCATGAATGTTTCAGCCTTTGTCATTTATCGACTTTTGTTCGAGTGGAGTCCGCCGTGTCACTTTCGCTTTGGCAGCAGTGTCTTGCCCGATTGCAGGATGAGTTACCAGCCACAGAGTTCAGTATGTGGATACGCCCGTTGCAGGCGGAACTGAGCGATAACACGCTGGCTTTGTATGCGCCAAACCGTTTTGTGCTCGATTGGGTAAGGGATAAATACCTTAATAATATTAATGGATTACTCAATAACTTCTGTGGAGCGGATGCCCCACAGCTGCGCTTTGAAGTCGGTACTAAACCCGTCACGCAAACGCTGAAAACGCCGGTGAACAACGTTGTTGCGCCCGCTCACGTGGCCCAGCAAGTACAACCGCAACGTGCCGCTCCGGCAGCGCGCCCTGGCTGGGATAACGTCCCGGCCCCTGCAGAACCTACCTATCGTTCTAACGTCAACGTCAAACATACGTTTGATAACTTCGTTGAAGGTAAATCTAACCAACTGGCGCGCGCGGCGGCACGTCAGGTGGCGGACAATCCTGGCGGCGCCTACAATCCGTTATTCCTTTATGGCGGTACGGGTCTGGGTAAAACTCACCTGCTGCATGCTGTCGGTAACGGCATTATGGCGCGTAAGCCAAACGCGAAAGTGGTGTATATGCACTCCGAGCGTTTTGTGCAGGACATGGTTAAAGCCCTGCAAAACAACGCGATCGAAGAGTTTAAACGCTATTACCGTTCCGTTGATGCGCTGCTGATTGACGATATCCAATTCTTCGCTAATAAAGAACGATCCCAGGAAGAGTTTTTCCACACCTTTAACGCCCTGCTGGAAGGCAATCAGCAGATCATCCTGACCTCGGATCGCTATCCGAAGGAGATCAACGGCGTTGAAGATCGTCTGAAATCCCGCTTCGGCTGGGGACTGACTGTTGCGATCGAACCACCTGAACTGGAAACGCGCGTCGCGATCCTGATGAAAAAAGCCGACGAAAACGACATTCGTCTGCCGGGGGAAGTGGCGTTCTTTATTGCCAAGCGTCTACGCTCTAACGTGCGTGAGCTGGAAGGTGCACTGAACCGTGTGATCGCCAACGCTAATTTTACCGGCCGGGCTATTACTATCGATTTCGTGCGCGAGGCGCTGCGCGATCTACTGGCTTTGCAGGAAAAACTGGTCACCATCGACAATATTCAGAAGACGGTGGCGGAGTATTACAAAATCAAAATTGCGGATCTGCTTTCTAAGCGTCGATCTCGCTCGGTAGCTCGTCCGCGTCAGATGGCGATGGCGCTGGCAAAAGAGCTCACTAACCACAGTCTGCCGGAAATTGGCGACGCGTTTGGTGGGCGTGACCATACTACCGTGCTTCATGCCTGCCGCAAGATTGAGCAGTTGCGTGAAGAAAGCCATGATATTAAAGAAGATTTCTCCAATTTAATCAGAACATTATCTTCGTGACGCTATGAAATTTACCGTTGAACGTGAACATTTATTAAAACCGCTTCAGCAGGTCAGCGGCCCGCTGGGTGGACGTCCTACACTGCCTATTCTCGGAAAC